>NZ_CM149592.1:0-4562172 GCF_056156365.1 Microbacterium sp. F01 | reverse complement strand
GGCCCCCCCGGGTTGTTGATGATTCCACCGGAGGCCGCGGAAACGTCGGTGCAGGCCTGTGGATAACTGCCGGAGCCACGCTAGTCAGGAGGCGTCGCGTGAGCAAACTCCACTGTAGAACCGGCCTGCGTGTCGGTGCCAGGGTCGATCGCCTCGCCGGTGCATAATGACACGTTCTGCGCTCGGTTTGAGTTCTCGGGCATCTCGACGTAGCCTTAATCGGTTGACTTATGCCTTCGTGGCAGTCGCCCCTGTACACACGTCCCCGGTCTCGAGCGTCCCGGTGACACCTGATCGGAAGTAGTCCCCATGAGCAAGCGCACCTTCCAGCCCAACAACCGTCGCCGCGCCAAGAAGCACGGCTTCCGCGCCCGCATGCGCACGCGCGCCGGCCGCAGCATCCTCTCGGCTCGCCGCGCCAAGGGGCGCACCGAGCTCTCGGCCTGAGCCGAGCGGTGCTCGCGAGGCCGCACCGACTCACCCGCGGATCGGAGTACAAGGCCGTCGTCCGTCGGGGTCGTCGGTGTGCCGGGGCGCACACCATCACCTACGTGAACCGCGTCGTGACCGATGGTCCGGCGCGGTTCGGCTTCATCGTGAGCAAGCAGGTCGGTGGCGCCGTCGTGCGCAACACCGTCCGTCGCCGGCTGAAGGCACTGTGCTTCGAGTCGATCGAAGCGGTTGCGCCGGGCAGCGAGGTCGTGATCCGCGCATTGCCGAGTGCGGCCTCCGCCTCCTTCGATGATCTGCGCAGCGACGTCGTGAAATGCCTCGCGCGGAGGGCCGCATGAGCGTCCTTCCCGCCTACGCGTTCGGAGACGCCGAGTTCTCGGCATCCGATTCCCTGCGCAGCATCCCACTGCTCCCCCGCAACGCGGTACTCGCTCTGCTGCACGGTTACCGTGCAACGATCTCGCACACCTATGGCGATGTCTGCAAGTACTACCCGTCCTGCTCGGCGTACGCCGTCGGCGCCGTGCAGCAGCACGGTGCCGTCGTCGGATCGGCGCTGACCGCGGCGCGCATCGCGCGCTGCCACCCCTGGGCGGTCGGCGGCGTCGACGACGTGCCGCCCCGCAAGAACTTCGGGCACGCGCTGACCCGCCACGGGTTCGTCGTGCCTGCCCCCACCGGAAAGGACTGATCCTCCGCATGGATCTCTTGTCAGCCCTCGCCTCGACGCCCTCGCCATCCGCTCCAGCGACGAACGGCGGGTTCGATCTCTTCGGCATCATCCTGTGGCCGCTCAAGTGGGCCGTCGAGGCGGTGCTCGTCTTCTGGCACTGGCTCTTCACCGCGATCGGGCTTCCGCCGGCTGACGGCATCACGTGGGTGCTGGCGATCATCGGTCTGGTGATCGTCGTGCGTTCGGCGATGATCCCGCTGTTCGTGCGGCAGATCAAGAGCCAGCGCAAGATGATGGAAATCGCTCCTGAACTGCGGAAAGTTCAGGAGAAGTACAAGGGCAAGAAGGATCAGCTCTCTCGCGAGGCGATGAGTCGCGAGACGATGGCGCTCTACAAGAAGCACGGCACGACGCCCGTCTCGAGCTGCCTGCCGCTGCTCGTGCAGATGCCCGTCTTCTTCGCGCTGTTCAGCGTGCTCAATGACGTGACCAAGCACGCCACGGCGGGCATCGGTGGCGTGGGCCTGCTCAATGCGGAGCTCACGCAGGAGTTCTACAACGCGAAGCTGTTCGGCGTCGCGTCGCTGCACGAGACGCTCATCGATGCGGTGAACACCGGCAACACCCCGGCGATCATCATCCTCGTCGTGCTCGTCGTGCTGATGATCGCGTCGCAGTTCTTCACTCAGCTGCAGATCATCTCGAAGAACCTCTCCCCCGAGGCCAAGACCGGCCAGGCCTACCAGATGCAGAAGATCATGCTCTACATCCTGCCGCTGGGCTTCATCTTCTCGGGTGTCTTCTTCCCGCTCGGTGTCGTCATCTACTGGTTCGTGTCGAACCTGTGGACGATGGGTCAGCAGTTCCTCGTCATCCGTGAGATGCCGACCCCCGGCTCGGACGCGGCCAAGGCGCGCGAAGAGCGTCTCGCGAAGAAAGGCAAGGCGCTCGACGCCTCGGGCAAGGTCGTTCCGATGGAGAAGTACCTGGCCGAGCAGCAGCGCCTCTATGAAGAGGCCGAGCGTGCCAAGGCGGCAGCGCCGAAGCGTCAGCAGCCGGTGAGCAAGCAGCGCGCGAAGAAGCAGGGTCAGAAGCAGCCCGGGTCCGGGCAGAAGCAGGGTGGGCAGGTCTCCGGTGGGACCGACTCCGGCGCGCCCGGCACCGGCTCCGCTTCCTGATCGCACGCACCCGAACGACGTCACCTACGAGGATCACGCCATGACCACGTCCCCTGAGTACGCCCCTGTCGACGCGCGCGAGGAGCGGGTCCCCGCGACCGTCGCTCAGCTCGAGGAGGAAGGCGACGTCGCCGCCGACTTCATCGAGGGTCTGCTCGACATCGCCGACATCGACGGCGACCTCGACCTCGACGTGCGCGCGGGCCGCGCCTACGTCTCGGTCGAGGCGCCTTCCGGCGGGTCGGTAGACCTGATCGCGGCGCCCGACACCGTTCAGGCGCTGCAGGAGCTCACCCGGATTGCGGTGCAGAACCGTACCGGTCGCTTCTCACGCCTGATCCTCGACATCGGCGGCTCGCGCGACGCGCGGCAGAACGAGCTGACCGCTCTCGTGGACCGCGCGATCGCGCGCCTGGACGACGGCGCCTCGCAGGCGTCGCTGCCTGCGATGTCGAGCTACGAGCGCAAGGTCGTCCACGACATCGTGGCCGATCGCGGCTTCGTGTCCGAGTCGTACGGCGAAGGCGCCGACCGTCACACGGTGATCCGTCGCGGCTGAGCCGCACGTTTCACGTGAAACATTCGTACTGATTCTGTCGAAGTGTCGATGATCGAGATCGAGCAGGAACCCGCGGCTGCCGCCGAGATCTTCGGCGACCGCATCGAGGTCGCACGGCAATTCGCTGATGCGCTGGGCCGGCACGGCGAGGAGCGCGGCCTGATCGGCCCCCTCGAACCGCCACGGCTGTGGTCGCGTCATATTCTGAACAGCGCCGTGATCGCTCCCCTGTTCTCGGGCCGCGTGGGTGACGTGGGCTCGGGTGCCGGGCTGCCGGGCCTGGTGCTCGCGATCGCCCGCCCCGACGTCGAGTGGGTCCTGATCGAGCCGATGGAGCGCCGAGTCGCGTGGCTGTCGGAGCAGGTCGCCGCACTGAAGCTCGACAACGTCGAGGTGCTTCGCGCACGCGGTGAGGACTGGAAGCGCGGCCCCGTGCTGGATGCCGTCACAGCGCGCGCTGTCAGCGCTCTTCGCACACTGGTGCCGATCACCGCTCCCCTGGTCCGCGACGGCGGCGAGCTCATCTTCCTCAAGGGGACGAGCGCCACGAGCGAGATCGAGGCCGCCGAGAAGCAGCTGCGCAAGTTCAAGGTGACGAACCCCCGCGTCGAGATCGTCGGCGAGGGTCTGCTCCCCGAGCCATCGCGGGTGATCCGAGCGACCGTCCGCTGATCGCCGCCGACTCCTGCTCCGCGGAGCCTGTGCATCGTCGGCGCGGTGCGAGTGCGCCGACCTCCGTCGGTGACCGAGCGCGGAACGCCCCCAGATCATCCCGCGCACTCAGGGGGCCACTCATCTTCGGGCGGTGTAGCTCACGCCTTGCCTTCTCCCCCGGGTCGTTCAGCGAGCGAGGAACGAGCGAGACGCGCCGCGCCGAACGCGGGCGCCGCCCACGAGAACGATGCCGAGACACCGCCCTGCCAGGGGCGGTGTCTGGGCTTGTCGAGCACCGGGCTGCCGCGAGTTCGGTGCGTACCTGAGTCGCGAGCGGTGCTCTTCGCCTCATCGCCCGCGGTCGGGTGCAGGCGTCCGCGGGCTGACGACACGAGCCCCTCATGACCGTCGTTTCACGTGAAACATTGCGCGCCGGGGCGGCTCGCGCCACTGCCTCGACATCACTGATTCGCCGTGGGGTCGAGTGCACCGCTCGTCTCCATGTGGGAAGCCGCGACGCATTGCCTCGCGGCCCCGGGGACTCCACTCTGCGCCGCGGGCGATCGCTTGCTAGCGGAGTCACCCGGCCGAAGCCGATGCACGCGGAACTTCGCGCCTGGATCGCACCATTCCTGAGACGTCATCGTCGCGCGGTGGTGGGACGAGGGCTCCTCAGACCTGGTCCAGGAAGATGCGCGCGTGGACGGCGAATATGCCGGTGGGCTGCGCTGCGCTGCGCTGAGCCGGGCTGGGCTTCTCAGGCGCAGCGTGGTCGTTTCACGTGAAACATTGCGGCAGCGTCGCCGCTCCGTGGTGCCCCGACGCACTCATCGTGCCCCTCGCGGACTGTTCAGATCGGGAGCCGGCGCACCGGGTAGCGCAGGTGAAGCACCCGATTGCCCTGCACCACGATGTCCGGATCCTCGAGCAGGTGCTGTGCGGCGACGGAGCCGAAGTACCGCTTGCCGGACCCGAACACGACGGGCGCGACATCCATGCGCACCTCGTCGACCACACCTGCGGCGAGCATCTGGCCGCCGACGTCGCCGGCAGCAACCTCGATGGTGCGGCCACCCGCGAGCTCCTGCGCCGTGGCCACGGCTGCCTCGATGCTGTTGACGAAGTGGAATGGCGCGTCGAGGTCCCAGCCCTCGGGTGCCGGTCGGTGCGTCACCACGATGACGTGGTCGATCCCGCTCGGTGGCTTCCCGTCCCAGCCGTCCGTGATGTCGAAGACGTGGCGGCCGGCGATCGTGACCGCGATCTCGTCCCAGTATGGCCGGATGTGGTCGTACGACGCTTGCGACACGTTAAGCACGCCGCTGTCGTCCAACGGCACGTCACCGCTGACCAGCCATTCGAACAGCGGGCCGGGGTCGTCGTTGTCGGCGGCAATGAAGCCGTCCACCGAGACCGACGCATTCATGACGACTTTTCCCACGGGGTCCTCCTCTGTGTGCAGTCCCCAGTCTCGTGTGTCGTGAGTGGCAGGGCTTGTAAGAAATCAATCGGCCGGGAGCGGCCAGCCCTCCAGCGCATGGGCGGGGTGTTCGCGGAGGAAGCGCTGCCGCACGTCGACATACCGGGTCGGTGTGAGCCCGGTGAACTCTCGGAACTCGTGGACGAAGTGGGCCTGGTCGAAGTAGCCGGCACCCGAGGCGACGTCGCCCCAGTCGATCGGTGCGGCCACGTCGATGGCCAACACGGTGAGGGTGAAGCGGTAGCTCCGCGCCAGCCGCTTCGGCGTGATGCCGACGACGTCCTTGAACCTCTTCGCCACGTACGTGCTGCTGCCGGGGGTCGCCATGCCGAGATCGCTGATCGGCACCGATCCACCGGTCTGAGCGATGGCACTGCTCAGACGGCGCACGATGTCCAGGCCGTGGACCGCGCGCATCCGTAGCCCCAGACTCTCCTCGAACAGCATCAGCATCTCCTGCGGCGTGTCCGCGAAGGTCAGTCGGCGTCGCAACTCGGCGACAGCGAGCCGGCCCCAGATCTGCTCCACCGTCGCCGGTCGGTCGCACAACTCGGCCGCCGGCATCGGAAGGAACGGTGCCAGTCCCCACGGCTTGAAGTGGGCCCCCACTGACCGGGTCGGGACGGGGTAGCCGAACTCCCACGCACGTGTGGGAGTCGTGACCGAGCAGCCATCGGCGTATTCCACTGCTTCGCCGTCGGTGCCGGCTCGGATGAGAAAGGGCGCCCCGAGATTGATGATGAGAAGAGGTGCAGGCGCCGCCGGCAGCAACAATCTGGGGTAAGGCGGGTCGCCTTCGAGATAGTAGAGGTCGTCGATCAGACCGTCGAGCGGCGGAGCGGGTCTCCTGGACACATACCTCACGCTCACATCATCTCCGACGACCCACCACGCGTCACGTACTGACGGCGCGCCAGAACGGCCCGCAATTCCGCGCATCCCGTGTCATCCCAGGCGACACCGGCCGCGCCATCCATTCAGAGCGTGTCCCGACGTCAGCACCCGCTGGTGCAGCGCGCAACTGCGCCCGCGTGTCCAGGTGACCTCAGTTCGCCGTCTGGGGCAAACCGTTTCACGTGAAACATTGCCCAGCGCCGTGGCCGTCGGCGTTGTTCCTGATGGAGCCTGGCTGCGCATCGCGCCGCGGGTGAGGCGCCCGCACGTGCTCGGCAGTGTGACGGCCAGATCGTGCCTCGTGGACGAAGCCTGTGGTGGCTTTGCAATCAGCGCCATCGTGCTGGAGCGCCTGGGTCGCATCGACCCGGTCACGAGCGCGCAGTGGCCGCGTGCGTCTCCGCGTGAACATGGTCGAGACCTCGCCGAAAAGGATGCTCCACTCGGGCGCGAGCGAGCGCTTGTCGGTCCCGGCTCGCCCAGCGGCTGTCACGGTGGTCACCGGTACTCCACTCGTCGCGGTCGCGGCGATCTGTCGACCATCAAGACGTGTGATGTTCCGCACGAGCTGGTCGTTCGTGTGACGGGGCGCCGTGGGGTGCGGGCACCGGGCGTGCTCGGCGACATGGATTGCTGTTCGAGGCCCGCGCGTGCGGAACGGGTGGGCTGACGTGAGATGTGATGTGTCGACGATCAGCACCCGGTGGGACTCGTGGGGCAAGGGTGAAAGACCGATATCGGACTGAAGTAACTCGAGCACTCCAGAGCAAAAGCTCCGGACGAATGTTTCACGTGAAACGCGACCCCGAACGCGCCGACCCCGCCGAACCCGCCGATCGCGCGGAAGCAACGAGCGGCCCCGACCGCGCTCGGTTCGCGCGGCTGAGAGCCGACGCAACACTGACGCGCGCGTTCACTGCCGAGTGGATTGCCGCTTCGATCACGACCAACTGAACCCGAGGGCTCCTTCGCGTGTGACCGAACAGGCGACCGCGTGCGGGCGGTCGTCTGCGGACGCTGTGGTCGGGCGTGGGTCCCGTTTCACGTGAAACACCGGGGCACGCACTGTGCCGGGTGATGACCGCCGGTTCAGAGTTTCACACTCAGCGCGCGGCACGCGGAGTGGGACCCATGTTCCCGCGCGGACTCCTGCCGACCCGTCACGGGAAGCGTGGCACAAGGGCCCGGGTTCCCGCCCGCGCGAGGCGTGGGTGCGTCGCGTGATCTCCGATCTGCCGCGTGCTCCAGCGTCGACCGAATGGATCGCTCCGGATTGGACGACTCTGGGTTACATGAGGGATTTCTCAGTGTGTTCGGGCGGCGGGTTGGCAGGGCCGAACGCGCCGTCCGGGGTTGACTAGAGAAGGCGGATTATCCGCCCGGAACGGTAAGGAACGCATGAACAAGTGGCTCCGGCGGCTGGGAGTGGGGGGAAGGCGGGATAGGGTGGAAGACGATGTTGAGCGGCTCGGGCACGGGGGAGAGTTTCACGTGAAACAACCCGACGCCGAGGCCCCAGCATCCTTGCCCTCTGAACAACCCCCGAGTGTCTGGACGCGGGAGTCGTCGGTGACCGAGGTCACCCCCGCCGAGATCCGCGCCGACGAGGCCGATTCCGACCGCGAAGAAGACGTCGCGGCGGTCAGTGCCGGCGCGATCGCCGACCAGGGATCCTCCCGGGAGGACGCAGACCCTGGCGAAGACACCGCGACAGAAGTCCTCCTCGAAGATGAGCATCCCGACGCCGACAGTGATGTCGCACCGGATGAGTACGCTGAATCCGAACCCGAAGAGATCGCACCCGCCGAGGGCGCCACCGTCACGCAGGAAGAGGAATCCCCCATCGCGCAGCAAGACGGCGCCGCACTCGCGCAGGAAGAGGACGACTCCCCCATCGCGCGGGAGCTCGCAGATCTGTCCGCACGCCGCAAGGCGCTCGACGAGGCCGACGTCCACCTCACCGGTCGAACCCGAGTCCTCACCGTCTCGAACCAGAAGGGCGGGGTCGGCAAGACGACCACGACCGTCAACCTGGCCGCTGCTCTGGCCGAGCGCGGGGCGAAGGTGCTCGTGATCGACCTCGACCCGCAGGGCAACGCCTCGACGGCGCTGGGAGTGCCGCACACCGCTGATACGCCGAGCGTGTACGACGTGCTCATCGATGAGTTCCCGCTCGCAGACATCATCCAGGTGAGCCCGGAGTCGCCCAACCTGCTGTGCGCGCCGAGCACCATCCACCTTGCCGGAGCCGAGATCGAGCTCGTGTCACAGGTCGCACGAGAGCATCGCCTGCGCGTCGCCGTCGACGACTACCTCGCCACCAATGCCGGGGACCTCGACTTCATCCTCATCGACTGCCCGCCGTCGCTCGGACTCCTCACCATCAACGCCTTCACCGCAGCGAGCGAGCTCCTCATCCCCATCCAGTGCGAGTACTACGCACTCGAGGGACTGAGCCAGCTGCTCGGAACGGTGCGGATGATCCAGAAGCACCTCAACCCCCGCCTGGAACTGTCGACCATCATGCTGACGATGTACGACGGGCGCACGAGGCTCGCGCAGCAGGTCGCCGACGAGGTGCGCGCCCACTTCCCCGCGGAAGTGCTCGACACGATCATCCCGCGGTCGGTCCGCGTTTCGGAGGCGCCGAGTTTCGGGCAGTCCGTTCTCGCTTACGATGGACAGTCGGCCGGCGCCATCGCATACCGCGAAGCGGCTGTCGAGATGATCCGGCGCGACAGCGCCTCGAATGAAAGGGGCGCATGATGGCAGCGAAGCGCACAGGACTCGGACGCGGAATCGGCGCACTGATCCCGACCAGCGAGCAGGCCGACGAGCGTCCCGCAGATGTCTTCTTCCCCCGTGCCGTCGCCGTGGCCGAAGCGGAGCCGCCCGTCGAGGCCGGCGAGCCCGAAGGTCAGGAGGACCTCGTCGAGGTGCCCGGTGCCCGGCTGGCGCACATCGACCCCCACGACATCGTTCCCAACCCGCGTCAGCCGCGCACGAATTTCGACCCCGAGCACTTCGCGGAGCTCGTGCACAGCGTGCGCGAGTTCGGCGTTCTTCAGCCCGTGGTCGTGCGGCTCAACGAGAAGGGCGACTACGAGCTCATCATGGGTGAGCGGCGCACCCGCGCCGCACGAGAGGCCGGTCTCACCTCGATCCCCGCGATCGTGCGCGACACCGCCGACGAGCACCTGCTCCGCGATGCCCTGCTCGAGAACCTGCACCGCTCGGAGCTGAACCCCCTCGAAGAGGCCTCGGCATACCAGCAGCTGCTGGAAGACTTCGGCATCACGCAGGAAGAGCTCGCGACGCGCATCGGACGCTCGCGTCCGCAGATCAGCAACACGATCCGCCTCCTCAAGCTCCCCGTGCCCGTGCAGCAGCGCGTCGCCGCGGGTGTGCTCACCGCAGGACACGCGCGCGCGATCCTGTCGCTCGAAGACGCGACGGCGATGCAGCGTTTCGCCGACAAGATCGTCAACGAGGATCTCTCGGTGCGCGCCGCGGAGGCTGCGGCGAAGCTCCCGGATGCCTCCCCCACCCGATCGGCGAAGCCGCAGGCCGGCTCGCGCCGGGCGCACCTCGATGAGGTCGCCGGACGACTGGGCGACCGGCTGAACACTCGCGTGAAGATCGCGCTGACGGCAAGAAAAGGCCAGATCAGCATCGACTTCGCGACGATTCAGGACCTCAACCGGATCCTCGCAGAACTCGGTGAGACCCAGTACGGGGCCCTCGAAGCGTCATAGCGGTCCGAGCGCAGCGGCGCGCCGCCGCAGCGCTTCGCCCTCGGCCGCGTTGCCCGGCAGCGCCGCCGCTGCGAGGAACTCGGCGGCCGCAGCATCCGTTCGTCCGAGACGCTCCAGAAGCTCCCCCCGCACCGCCGACAGGGGGCGGAAGCCCGAAAGCTCGGGGGCGAGCTCGTCCACCACGGCGAGAGCGGGCTCGGGGCCGCGCGCCATGGAGAGCGCGACGGCGCGATTGAGGCGGACGACAGCAGACGGCGCGAGCGACTCCAGACCGTCGTAGAGCCGGAGGATCTGCTCCCAGTCGGTCTCGGCGAACGTCGGGGCGATCGCATGGCACCGAGCGATCGCAGCCTGCAGCCCGTAGTAGCCGAGACCGCGGGTGGAGGACTCCGCGCGTCTCATCGCCTCGGTGCCGCGCGTGATCGCGGAACGGTCCCACCGGCGGCGATCCTGGTCCTCGAGGGTGACCGGCAGGCCGGCGTCGTCGATGCGGGCGGCGAAACGCGACGATTGGAACTCCATGAGCGCGATGAGCGACCAGATCTCGGTGTCACCCGGCTGCAGCGCAACCAGTTGGCGTCCGAGCCGCACCGCCTCGCGCGCGACGTCGGGGCGGATGAGCCCCTCCCCTGCCGCCGCCGAGTAGCCCTCGGTGAAGAGCAGGTAGATCACCTGCAGCACGCTGGCGAGCCGCGCCGGCCGCTCGGCCCGGTCGGGCACCTCGAACGGCACGCCTTCGGCGGCGAGGGTCCGCTTGGCCCGCACGATCCGCTGCTGCACTGTCGGCACGGTCATGAGCAAGGCTCGGGCGATCTGCTCGGTGGTGAGGCCGGCGACCGTGCGCAGCGTCAGCGCGAGACGCGCCTGTGCCGGAAGCACGGGGTGGCAGGCGACGAACACGAGTCGCAGCACGTCGTCGTCGATGCGGTCGGGGTCGGCGTCGTCGGGCACCGAGTCGATCGCCTCGGCCACGAGAGCCTCCGACACGAAGAGCGGCTCGCGCTGCGACATCCGTTCGCGTCGTCGCCATCCGTCGATCGCGCGCCGCTTCGCCACGGCCATGAGCCAGGCACCGGGATTGTCCGGGATGCCGCTGCCCGGCCACGTTGCGAGAGCCTCGACGAGCGCCTCCTGGGCAAGATCCTCGGCCCAGGCGAAGTCGCCGGTGTGCCGGGCCAGCGCCGAGACGATGCGAGCGGACTCGTCGCGCCACACGGCCTCGACGGCACGGCGGGCGTGGGCATCGTCGTCGGGGGTCATGCTGTCAGCGTAAACGGGTGGCCCCCGGCGTCGGGATCGCCCCGTACCCTGGATTGATGGTGAACGACGAGCAGAACCCGCGGCGACGTGCGAGCCTCGAGCTGCTCCGTGCCGAAGCCGCCGACGAGCTCTCGGTGCTGGTGCACGAGCGACTTCGCGCCGGCGAGGACCCGTGGGAGTTCATGGACGAACTGCCGTCCGTCGACGAACTCGTCGTCTACCTGCTCCGCGCCGAGAACATCGCGGCCGACGGCGGGTCGCGGCCGAATGCCAGCCGCCACTACCGGGTGTTGCGCCAGATCGCCCTGGACTATCCCCCGCTCACCCGTGCGGTGTGGGCGCTGCTCGGCGACGCGAACACGCACCGCCGGTGGGACCCGACGGTGCGTGCCGAAGCGAGCTGACGAACGCGGCTCGAGAGTCGGAGTCACGAATTGGCGGCGCGCCACTCCTTCTCCTTGGCGATCCACTCGTCGTTCTGGTCGAAGTCGCTGAGCTCGTTGACGCGACGCACCTCGAGCGCGCTGCCGGGTCCGAGCGGGCACTTGCGCGCCCAGTGCTCGGCCTCTTCGCGCGACGCCACCTCGAGGATCCAGTAGCCGGTGAAGACCTCGCGCGCCTCGGCGAACGGTCCGTCGGTCACGGCGGGCGGGACCGAGTCGAAATCGACGCGGAAGCCCTCGGAGGCATCGGAGAGCCCCTCGGCGCTCAGGAACACGCCGGCCTTCTGCAGGTCCTCGTTGTATCGACCCATTGCGGCGTACGCCTCCGCCATGTCGAAGGTCTCGGGGTCGAACGCCGCAGCAGCCTCGGCGCCCACCTGCATGATGAGCATGTAACGCATGGGATTCCCTTTCGTCGGGGCGATGATGGCCCGGTTCGAGGCCCGTTCGGCCCCTTCACCATGTGCGTCGAACAAGCCTCGCGCAAATCGACACCGCTCACGAAGAAAGTGAAGAGAATCTCGGATGCCGCCACCGGCATATTCGAGAAACAACCGGTGAAATGCGAAAACCCCGCCGAACGAGTCGGCGGGGTGTTCGAGAATGCGGGGAGGGAACTCAGCCGATGTAGGCCGCGAGATCCTGCTCGAGTGCGAACTTCGGCTTCGCGCCGATGATCGTCGTCTCGACGGCGCCCTTGTTGAACACCTTCATCGCGGGGATCGACGTGATCTGGTACTTCATCGCGAGGTCGGGGTTCTCGTCCACGTTGAGCTTGAGGATCGTGATCTTGTCGGGGTGCTCAGACTGGATCTGGTCGAGGACGGGCGAGACCATGCGACACGGGCCGCACCACTCCGCCCAGAAGTCCACGAGCACCGGTCCCTCGGCCTGGAGCACGTCCTGCTCGAACGTGGCGGAAGTCGTCGCCTTGGCGGTCATGTGTGTTTCTCCTTCTGTGGGAAGTCTGTCCACGCTCATTCAACGCGACACGCGCGAGAAGTGTTCCCGGCTTGCGCGGCGCAGGTCCTCGCGCTACGCCGCGTCGACCTTCGCGACCGGCTCCGCGCCGGGAAGCCCGTCGATCTCGGCCGCGTCGGGAGCCGGTGCCCCCGCCTCACCGAGGGCGGCGAGGAAGTGCTCCACGTCCAGGGCGGCGACGGTGCCGCTGCCCGCAGCGGTGACCGCCTGACGGTAGGTGGGGTCGATGACGTCACCGGCGGCGAACACACCGGGGATCGACGTGCGCGACGAGCGGCCGTCGACCCACACGGTTCCTTCAGGGGTGAGGTCGAGCTTGTCGTGCACGAGGTGCGTGCGGGGGTCGTTGCCGATCGCGACGAAGACGCCGTCCAGCGCGAGCTCACGACGCGAGCCGTCGACGGTGTCTTCGAGCACCACGCCGGTGACCGCTTCGTCGCCGAGGATGTCGACGACCTCGCTGTTCCACACGAACTCGATCTTGTCGTTCTTGAACGCGCGCTCCTGCATGATCTTCGAGGCGCGCAGCTCGTCACGACGGTGAATGATGTACACCTTCGACGCGAACTTGGTGAGGAACGTCGCCTCCTCCATCGCGGAGTCGCCGCCTCCCACGACCGCGATCACGCGCTCGCGGAAGAAGAACCCGTCGCACGTCGCGCAGTACGAGACGCCACGGCCCGACAGGCGGGCCTCACCCTCGATGCCGATCTTGCGGGGCGCCGAGCCGGTGGCGAACACCAGGGCGTCCGCCTCGTGCGACGCGCCGCTGCCGAGGGTGACCTTCTTGACCGGGCCGTCGATGTCGAGCGAGACGACGTCGTCGTACAGCACCTCGGCGCCGAACCGCTCGGCCTGCTCCTGCATCTTGGCCATGAGGTCGGGCCCCATGATCGCCTCGGGGAACCCGGGGAAGTTCTCGACCTCGGTGGTGTTCATCAGCTCGCCGCCGGCCTCGACCGAGCTCGCCACGACGAGCGGGCTCAGGTTGGCACGGGCGGCGTAGATCGCCGCCGTGTAGCCCGCAGGACCCGAACCGATGATGATGACCTGACGCACGTGCGCACCTTTCCTCGTGAAGCCTCGCGGAGTCTGTCATGACACACACGATGGCTCCGGATGCCTCAACACATGGTAACCGCGCGGCATTCCGCGACCCGTCCCCCGCGCCCCTTCGGGACACACGGGCCTGGGCGGGCTCAGCGTCGGCCGGGCAGGAAGCGGCGCACCAGGCCGGTGGCGACCGAGAGCTCGGGAGCGCGGAAGAGGGCGAGGATGCCGAGATACACGGCGATGACGACCGTGCCGATGATGGCGGCGCCCACGGCGCCGAGGATCTTGTCGGAAGCCGTCCAGCCGCCGACGCCGCCCAGCAGCTGGAACGTCAGCCAGCCGACGACTCCCGCGGGTATCGCCGCCAGTGCGAACCTTGCGAGCGCCCACAGCCACGATCCGACGTGGATGCTGCCCAGTCGACGATGCAGCAGCCAGGTGGCGACGATCACCTGCACGACGCTGGAGAGCGACTGCCCGAGGGCGACGACCGCGACGAGCTGCGACGCGGGAAGGATGCCGTCGTTGAACGCCCACAGGGCTCCCCACGCCGACGCGACGACGAGGGCGCACTGCAGGACGGTGAAGAGGAAGGGTGTGCGGGTGTCGTCATAGGCGTAGAACGTGCGTTGCACGACGAACAGCACCGCGAGGGGAATGAGGCCGACGAGGTAGCACAGCAGCACTCCCGCGGCGCCGACGGCTTCGGACGCGCTGCCGGTGAAGATGCGCGAGGCCGGGATCGCTGCGACCGCCATCGCCGCGGTCGCGACCACCACGAAGAAGCCGAGCGTGCGGATGCTGCGCCCGATGTCGCCCCGCACCTCATCGTCGCGTCCCGCCTTCGCGTGCTCGCTGAGCTGCGTGAAGTAGGGCGTCCCGATCGACAGCACGATGATCGAGTAGGGCAGCATGAACAGCAGCCAGGCGTTGGCGGCGACGAACATGCCCGGGTCGCCTTCCGGGACGTGCGACATCACCTGCGACTGGACGAGACCGGCGAGCTGGCCCGCCACGACCATCAGGAACGTCCAGCCGGCGAGCTTGCCGATCTGCCCGAGACCGACCCCGCGCCAGCGGAAGTCCGGGCGGATGTGGAGCCCGGTGCGTCGCCAGAACACGAAGAGGATCGCGGTCTGCGCCACGATGCCGAGCGTCGCCGTACCCGCGAGAACGGCGATCATCTCCGGCGTCCACGCCGTGGACGAGCCTGCAGGCCCGAACAGCCAGATGAAGGCGACGAAGCCCGCGATCGACACGATGTTGTTGACGATCGGAGCCCACGTGTACGGGCCGTACACCCGCCGTGCGTTCAAGGACTCGCCGACCATGGCGAACAGCCCATAGAAGAGGATCTGCGGCAGGCACCAGTAGGCGAACGCGGTGGCGAGCGCCTGCTGCGACGCGCTGAACTCCGGGGCGTACAGCGCCACGAGCAGCGGCGCCGCCAGTGTGGCGATCAGGGTCGTGCCGAGCAGCACGACAGTGCCGAGCGTGAACAGCTTCGACACGAAGGCTCGGCCGCCGTCATCGTGTGCGGCGGCCTTGACGATCTGGGGCACCACGACGGCGCTCAACAGGCCCGTCGAGATGATCGTGTAGATGTTGTTCGGCAGCTGGTTGGCCACGGTGAACGCGTTGCCGCCCGCAGTGGTCGCGCCGATGGCGGACACCAGCACCACGGAGCGAAGGAACCCGGTGAGGCGCGAGACGATCGTGCCCGCGCCGATGAGCGCGCTGGCGCGCCCGATCCCGCTCACTGCTCGTCCCCCTCGGTCACAGCGGGCACCTCGCCCTCGCCCTCAACGGCCGTCTCACCCTCGGCATCGCCCGGGGCGGCAGCATCCGTCCCCTTCCGTCGACGGCGCACGCGCAGCACGGTGCGGGCGATGCCGAACAGGAGGAGGATGCCGACGAGCACGGCGAGGGCGGCGATGCCGACGGCCTCCCAGTCGGCGTAGACGTTGACCTCGACGGATTCGGGCTCGCCGATGGCGACGAAGGCGGGGCTGCGCAGCTGCAGGGTCAGGGTGACGTCGCCGCGGCCGACGCGCGCCTGCACCGGCACCTCGACCCGCGTGTTGCTCTGCGGCGTCGCGACGATCGGGGTCTCGCCCTGCACGTCGAGGCGCAGGTTGTCGCGGGTCGTGTAGAGCACGAGGTTGACGGGGTACGGCAGGTCGTTGCGCACCCAGAACCGCAGGGCGGCGCTCGAGCCGTAGAGGTCGCTCGGGCTCGTGGGGAGCAGCGCGACGGAGTCCAGCGTGCCCGCGGTCGCGGCGCGGTGGTCGGCCAGCACGGTGGGCCAGGTGGCGTCGCCGACCCACGCGACACCGAGCAGCTGCAGGATGTCGGCGCGCTCGGGTCCGGTCAGCAGCGACGGCTGGTCGAGGATGGTCGCGAACCGCGCGAGCTCGCCTTCGTCTGCGACGAGAGCGGATGCTGCGGCCGCGCGCTCCGGGGAGGACTCGGCGTCGGTCAGCTCGACGTCGAACGCTTCGCCCGCGGCGACCGTCGCGATCGTGCGGGGCGTCACGTCGGGCGCGGAGAAGGCGGCGGAGATCGCCGCGCCGAGCGAGACCCGCGAGCGTCCGTCGCCGCGGCCGACCGTGACGAGGAGCGGTCCGTTCGTCTCGGCCGCCGCGAAGGCGAGGTAGGCGGTGGCGGTCGTCAGCGGTGCGCCGCGCAACCAGGGCTCCTCCTGCTGCGAGGCGTCGTCGAGGGCGTCGGAGACGTCGCTGTCGTAGACGAGCACCTCGCCGTCGCCGACCCGGCCGTGCGCCGACACGGTGCGTCCGTCGGAACCGGCGTCCGTCGTGGACGACGGGATGAGGGTCACCGGGGCGGTGCCGTCGTCGGTCGCGATGCCGGCGAGGCTCGAGACGATCTGGGCGTCCGCCGTGCCGTCGGCGGGCCAGTACACGCCCTGGCGCGTGGCGGGGCCCACCGCGAGCAGCGCCTCTGTGCTCGGCAGGGCGCTGTCGGGCTGGGGCGTGGGCTCGGTCGTCGGGGCGCCCGACGGGGCCGGGGTGGCTGTCGGCGTGGGAGTCGTCGCAGCGAAGTCCGACTCCGACATGTACGCGGTGAACGAGGTGGGCTGCAGCGGCCGGGGCAGGCCCGCCTGCAGCTGCGCGGTGACGTCGGCGTCGCCGAACTGCAGGGCGAACCGCGAGTTCTGGATGCTCTCCAGGCGCGTGAGCCACTCGAGCGCGGACTCGGGCGCTGACGTGCCCAGCACGCGGATCGACGCCGGCACGGCCGGGTCGACCGCGAGGATGGCCGCGGTTCCGGTGACTCCGTCGAGCTGATTGGTGAGGTCGCCGTCCGGCGCGGTGAGCTCGGCGAGCTGGTCCGCGGTGAGGAGACCGTCGCTGAGGGCGCCCGCGGTGATCGGCACGACGACGCCGATGCCGGCGTCCGTCGCCTCGGTGGGCGGGACGATCATCGTGCTCGTCGACGTGACGGTGCCGTCGGCCCCGGGGTACGACGCGGCGAGCGGGTAGACGCCGGGCGCGAGTCCCGCGAGGGCCGGGTCGTCGGCGGGGATCGTGATGCCGCGCACCTGGAACCCGCCGGGCTCGACCGCCGCGATCTCGTCGGTGCCGATCGCGTCGAGCGCCACGTCGGTGGCCGTGCCGTCGAGCCATGCCCCCAGGTCGTCGCGATCGGCGATCCGCGTGCGCCCGAGCGACAGCGTGACGGTGGCGGGCGCCGTCTCGGCGTCCGTGCCGTTCTGCATCGAGACCGACACGCTCAGCGCATCGCCCGGGTTCACGATGCCGTTCGACACGGGCGACAGGGTGAACACCGTGGTGCCCGCGGGGACGGCGGAGGTCGCGGTCGGCGACGGCGTCGGGGACGGGTCGGCCGCGATCGCCGGAGCGGGCAGCAGAAGCCCGGCGAGCACCGCCACGGCCGCCACGCCGGCGGTCACGAGGCGCGGTGCGCGGCGTGGGGCACGCCGCGGGGCTCGCGGTGAAGTCACGATCATCCTGTCGGGGGTTCGCTCCTGTGCGATGTCCTGACCGCACGATCGAGGAGATTCTACGGTCCGCGCCTCCGAGCCCGCCGGAGGGCGGGCGGCGCGGTTGAATGGAGCCGTGCTCCCCGAACCGGATACCGACCTCTGCCGTGACCTCGCCGCCGACCTGCACAGCGCAGGGTTCACCGCCGAAGCACTGCGCGACGCGTGGGGCGCCGCAGCCGACGATGCGATCGCGCGCGGCCTCCGGTCGCCGGCGTCGCGGGCCCTCGGCGACCGCGGCGACGCCCTCGCCGTGCTGGGCAGACTTCTCGTGCTCGGGATGCCGCAGGCCGCAGCATCCGTGGATCAGACCCTCTCGCGAGCCGGCGCAGCAGGGCTCGTGCGGCTGGGGCTCGCCGAGATCGACGGCGACGAGGTGCGCCCGCACGCGGTGGTGCGACCGCAGTCGTATGCCGACGCTTCGCGACCCGGCCAAGATGAGACGACGGCGCAGTGGTGGATCGCGAGCGACCTCGACGAGGCCGCACTCGGCGGGCCGCTTCCCGAGGATCACGTGCTCGGCGTCGGCGGAGCGTCGCTGACGCTCGCCGGGCTGCAGCTTCCGACCCCCGCGGAGCGCGCGCTCGACATCGGAGCGGGGTGCGGCATCCAGGCGCTCCGCGCCCGCGCGCATGTGAAGCACATCGTGGCGACCGACATCTCGCCGCGCGCGCTCTCGTTCACGCGCCTGAACGCCCTCCTCAACGGCATCGACGGCATCGAGGTGCGCCTCGGCAGCCTCTTCGAGCCGGTTGCCGGCGAGCTGTTCGACCGCGTCGTGTCGAACCCACCGTTCGTCATCACGCCGCGGGTCGCCGACGTGCCCGCCTACGAGTACCGCGACGGCGGCATGGTGGGCGACGACGTCGTGGCCGCCTTCGTGGCGGGCGTCGGCGCGCACCTCGCGCCCGGCGGGGTCGCGCAGCTGCTCGGCAACTGGGAGACGCGCGACGGCGTGCCGGGCCTCGAGCGCGTGCGCGAGTGGGTCGAGTCGTCGCCGGTGCCGCTCGACGCCTGGGTGGTCGAGCGCGAGAGCCTCGACCCGCTGTCGTACGCCGAGTTGTGGGTGCGCGACGGCGGCACGCTGCCCGGCACGCCCGGCTTCGCGAGACTCGTCGACGCGTGGCTCGACGACTTCGCGGCGCGTGCGGTGACGGAGGTCGGGTTCGGATACCTGCTGCTGCGGCGTCCGGCCGCCGGGTCTCCCACGCTCGACCGCTACGAGACCCTCCACACGGCGCTCGCGGGCGAGGGACTCGGCGCACACCTCGCGG
The DNA here is from genome assembly GCF_056156365.1 of Microbacterium sp. F01. Taxonomy (NCBI): domain Bacteria; kingdom Bacillati; phylum Actinomycetota; class Actinomycetes; order Micrococcales; family Microbacteriaceae; genus Microbacterium; species Microbacterium sp. F01. The sequence continues at coordinate 4,543,491 of NZ_CM149592.1, read as the reverse complement.
CCGCCCTCGAGGCGCACGATCGCCTCGGCGCCCTCGACGACGCGGGGCTCGCAGCATCCGTCCTCCTCGTCGCCCCTGACGTCACCGAGGCGCGCCATCATCTGCCCGGAGCCGAGGATCCGACGGTCATCGAGCTGCGGCAGGGCGGCGGATTCGGGCGCGCGCTCGGCGTCGACCCGGGCCTCGCGGCCCTCGTCGGGGCGTGCGACGGCGACCTGCCCGTCGGCGTGCTCGTCGACGCGATCGCCGATCTGCTCGAGGTCGATGCGGCGGCACTCCGCGCGGACCTGCTGCCCCGCGTGCGCGAGCTGACGTTCACCGGCTTCCTCCGGTTCCCGTAGGGACCGCTCGGAAGGCCCCGCCCGCGCGCAGATAGGCTCGATGTCATGCTCAACATGGCCGAGGGCATCGCGCGCCTCGGCGCGCTCGCCGAGTCCCCCGTCGTCGCCACGCTCGCTCGCGCGTTCTCCGACGCCGGCTTCGACCTCGCGATCGTGGGCGGTCCGGTTCGCGACGCGCTGCTCGGCCGGCCGACGAACGACCTCGACTTCACGACGAACGCGCGCCCCGACGACATCCTCAAGATCGTCACGCCCATCTCGACCGCGCAGTGGGACATCGGCCGCGCCTTCGGCACGATCGGCGCGCGCGTGCACCGCGAGCAGGTCGAGATCACGACGTACCGCGCCGACAGTTACGACGGGGTCACGCGCAAGCCCACCGTCGAGTTCGGCGACACCATCGAAGGCGACCTCGTGCGCCGTGACTTCACCGTGAACGCGATGGCGCTGCGGGTTCCCGGGCAGACGCTGGTGGACCCCACCGGCGGCGTCGAGGACCTCGTCCGCGGCATCCTGCGCACCCCGACCGACCTCGCGGTGAGCTTCGGCGACGATCCGCTCCGGATGCTGCGGGCCGCCCGCTTCGCGTCGCAGCTCGGATTCACCGTCGACCCCGCCACCGAGGCCGCGATGGAGGAACTCCGCCGCACGCTCGAGATCGTGAGCCCCGAGCGCATCCAGGGCGAGCTCGTGAAGCTGCTGGCCACGAACGACCCGGTACGCGGCATCCGTCTGCTCGTCGAGACGGGGCTGATGGCCGAGTTCCTGCCCGAGATCCCCGCGCTGCAGCTCGAGGTCGACGAGCACCACCACCACAAGGACGTCTACGAGCACTCCCTCACGGTGCTGCGGCAGGCGATCGAACTCGAGAAGAAGCGGAATCCGGATGCCGCGCCCGACGTGGCCCTCCGGCTCGCGTCGCTGCTGCACGACATCGGCAAGCCCGCGACCCGCCGCCTCGAGCCCGGCGGCGGCGTCACGTTCTACCACCACGACCTCAAGGGCGCGCGGATGGCCCGCAAGCGCCTGCAGGAGCTGCGCTTCGACACCGCGACCATCGCCACGGTGTCTCGGCTCATCGAGCTGCACCTCCGCTTCTTCGGGTACTCCGAGGGCGCGTGGACCGACTCCGCCGTGCGGCGCTACGTGCGCGACGCCGACGCCGAACTCGATCGCCTGCACATCCTCACCCGTGCCGACGTGACCACCCGCAACGTCAAGAAGGCCACGCGTCTCGCGCGCGCCTACGACGACATCGAGCGCCGCATCGGCGAGCTCGCCGCCCAGGAGCAGCTCGACGCGATGCGCCCCGAGCTCGACGGCAACCGCATCCAGGAGGTGCTGGAGCTGAAGCCCGGCCGCGAGGTGGGCGAGGCGTACAAGTTCCTCCTCGACCTGCGCCTCGACGAGGGCATCGTCGGTGAAGAAGAGGCCGAGCGCCGCCTGCGGGAGTGGTGGGCCGCCCGCGCCTGATCGCGCGCGCACCTACACTGGACCCACGCTCCACCGACGTCGATCGGAGCCGCCGTGTCATCATCCTGGTCGCAGCGCCGCGAGGTGTCGCCCGAGACCTCCCGCCTGCTGATCGAGCGCGCCCACGAGGAGCTCGTCGCCGGCAACACCGCCGACGAGCGGCTGCGCGACGTCCGGCTGCTCGTGCGGGACTCGTGGCGCCGCTCCCTCGACAGCTTCGTCGGAGCCGAGGCGCTTCCGCCCCTCGACCTCACGGCCGAGGAGCTCGAGGCGTACCGTCGCGCCCACCCGCTCGCCGCGGTGATCGACATGGTGCGCGGCCTCCTGCTTCCGGGCGAGGCATCCGAATCCGGCGTCGTCGTCGCGGTGGGTGACGCCGCCGGACGCCTGCTGTGGGTCGAGGGCGACCGGAACGTGCGCCGGCTGACCGGAGACATGGGGTTCGTCGAGGGCGCGAACTGGTCCGAGGACGCCGTCGGCACCGCCGCCCCGGGCACCGCGATCGCCCTCGACCGGTCGGTGCAGATCACCGGCGCCGAGCACTTCAACCGGCTCGTGCAGCCGTGGTCGTGCAGCGCCGCTCCGGTGCACGACCCCGAGACGCGGCGCATCCTCGGCGTGATCGACGTGACCGGCGGCCTCGAAGCCGTCACCCCTCAGGCGCAGCTGCTGGTGGAGGCCACGGCCCGGGCGATCGAAGGCGAGCTCCTGGTGACGCGGCTCCGTGCCCGCGCCGAGCCGCCGCGACCCGCCCGTCGCGCGCCCGCCCGGCGCGTGGAGCCCACGCGCGCGACGTTGCGGGTTCTCGGCCGCGACCGGGCGCAGCTCGAGGTCACCGGCGAGGGGTTCGAGTCGGTGTCCGAGCTCGGCCCGCGCCATGCCGAGCTGCTGCTCATGCTCGCCGTGCACCGCCAGGGCCTGTCGGCCGAGCGGCTCGGCGACCTCGTGTACGGCGAGGCGGCCGGGGACGCGGCATCCGTCACCCTCCGCGCCGAGATGGTGCGCCTGCGCAAGGCGCTGACGACGGCCGCCCCGGCGCTCGTGCCCGAGTCGCGGCCGTACCGCCTCGGCGTCGAGGTCGAGACCGACGCGCACCAGGTGCTGTCGCTGCTGGATCGCGGCGCGCACCGCGTCGCGCTCGCGGCCTACCGCGGCGACGTGCTGCCCGACTCGGTGGCGCCGGGGGTCGAGGAGTTCCGCGACACGGTCCGCGTGGCGCTGCGCGAAGCACTCATGGCCGAGGCATCCGTCGACGTGCTCCTGGCATATGCGGAGACGGATGCCGCATCCGACGACGTCGAGCTGCTCCGGCTGTGCCTCTCGATGCTGCCGGCGCGCTCGCCCCGCCGCGCCGGCCTCGTCACCCGCATCGAGAGGCTCGAAGCCGACGCCTGAAGCCGGTCGCAACGTTGTGCAACGTTGCCCCGCCTACCTTCGATGGCACGCGACGAGGACCGTCGCGAAGCGTCGAAGGAGACCAGCAATGACCATCGTCGAAGAGGGCGTCTCGAGCGTCTACGCCGCACCCGGGCAGCGAGGATCGATCGCCGACTACCGTCCCCGCTTCGGCCACTACATCGGCGGCGAGTTCGTCGAGCCGATAAAGGGCCAGTACTTCGAGAACATCACGCCCGTCACCGGCAAGCCCTTCACCGAGGTCGGCCGCGGCACCGTCGAAGACGTCGATCGGGCGGTGGAGGTCGCATGGAAGGCCTTCGAGTCGTGGAAGCGCACGACTCCCGCCGAGCGCAGCGTGATCCTCAACAAGATCGCCGACCGCATCGAGCAGAACCTCGAGCGGATCGCCGTCGCCGAGACGTGGGAGAACGGCAAGCCCGTCCGCGAGACGCTGGCCGCCGACATCCCGCTCGCCGTCGACCACTTCCGCTACTTCGCCGGCGTGCTGCGCGGCCAGGAGGGCTCGCTCAGCCAGCTCGACGAGGACACCGTGGCGTACCACTTCCACGAGCCGCTGGGCGTCGTCGGCCAGATCATCCCGTGGAACTTCCCGATCCTCATGGCCACGTGGAAGCTCGCGCCGGCGCTCGCCGCGGGCAACTGCGTGGTGCTGAAGCCCGCGGAGCAGACGCCCGCGTCGATCCTGTACCTCTTCGAGATCATCGGCGACCTGCTGCCGGCCGGCGTCGTCAACATCGTCAACGGGTTCGGCATCGAAGCGGGCGCGCCGCTCGCGCAGCACAAGCGCATCCGCAAGGTCGCGTTCACGGGCGAGACCACGACCGGCCGCCTCATCATGCAGTACGCGTCGCAGAACCTCATCCCCGTGACACTCGAGCTCGGGGGCAAGAGCGCCAACGTCTTCTTCGAAGACGTCGCACGCTCCACCGACGACGCCTACTACGACAAGGCGCTCGAGGGCTTCACGCTGTTCGCCCTGAATCAGGGCGAGGTCTGCACGTGCCCGTCGCGGGCCCTCATCCAGCGGTCGATCTACGACGGCTTCCTCGGCGACGCCCTCGATCGCGTCGGCAAGATCGTGCAGGGCAACCCGCTCGACCCGGCGACGATGATCGGGGCGCAGGCGTCCAACGACCAGCTCGAGAAGATCCTGTCGTACATCGAGATCGGCAAGGCCGGCGGCGCGAAGCTGCTGGCGGGCGGTGAGCGCGCCGACCTCGGCGGCGAGCTGTCGGGCGGCTACTACGTCACGCCGACGGTGTTCGAGGGCACGAACGACATGCGCATCTTCCAGGAGGAGATCTTCGGACCCGTGGTCTCGGTCACGTCGTTCGACGACTTCGACGACGCCATCTCGATCGCCAACGACACGCTGTACGGCCTCGGCGCCGGCGTCTGGAGCCGCTCCGGCGACACCGCGTACCGCGCCGGTCGCGCGATCGAGGCCGGCCGCGTCTGGACGAACACGTACCACCAGTACCCCGCGCACGCCGCGTTCGGCGGCTACAAGCAGTCCGGCATCGGTCGCGAGAACCACCTCAAGATGCTCGACCACTACCAGCAGACGAAGAACCTGCTGGTGTCGTACGCCGACGGAGCCATGGGCTTCTTCTGATCCGGCCCTCCCCACAGGACCCGGGCGGAGGGAGCCCCACACCCTCCGCCCGGGTCGCATCACACCCCGAGGAGAACGCGATGGCCGAGACCCGCACCTACTCACGCGTGGCGGTGACGGATGCTGCGGCCGCCCTCCTGCGGCAGCTCACGACGCAGCACGGCACGCTGATGTTCCACCAGTCCGGTGGCTGCTGCGACGGCAGCGCACCCATGTGCTACCCGGTGGGGATGTTCCTCACCGGGCCCTCGGACGTGCGCCTCGGGGACCTGGACGTGGGCCTCGACGATCCGGTGGAGGTCTTCATCTCCGAGGCCCAGTTTGAGTACTGGAAGTACACCCACCTCACCATCGACGTGGTGCCCGGCCGGGGGGCGGGCTTCAGCGTGGAGGGTCCGACCGGCAACCGGTTCATCATCCGCAGCCGCATGCTCGACGAGGAGGAGCTCGTGCACTTCGGCCTGTCACCGAGCGCTTCGCCCGGCTGACCCGCGTTCACATCACCCGCTCGCACCGAGATCACCCGTTGCGCACGCGAACAACGGGTGATCTCGGCGAGATCACCCGTTGTGGACGCGGCTCAGGCGCTGTCGCGGATGTCGCGAGCGAAGCCCTCGGCGTGGGCGCGCAGCGCCTCGATGCGCCGCTGACGCGCGGCCATCACATCGAAGCCGAGGTACGCCGGCGGCATCGGCCGCCGGGCGTTCACCGAGCACTCGAACCTCTCGCACAGCAGGGTGCCGACGGTGTCGCCGTTGCGGCCGGCCTTGCCGGCGCGCTTCGCACCGAAGAGCACGACGTCGTTGGGCAGGGTGACGTCCTCGCACCACGAGCACTGCGCGCGGGTGCGCGTGCGCTGCTCGGTCTGGCGCAGCAGGATGCCGACGGCCTCGCCGTCGACCGGCACCACGATGAAGCCGGCGAGCGGCTGCTTCGGGTCGCGCCAGCCGAAGTAGTCGAGACCGTCCCAGCCCACCTGGGCGAGGTCCGGAACGATGACGGCGTTCCGCTCGCGCAGCGAAGCGTTGACGAAGGACGCGCGGATGTCCTTCTCGGAGAAGGCGTGCATGATTCCTCTTTCATAGAGCACAGTTCACAGGGGTCGCCGAAGGGTCGGCGAAGATCCGGATGCCGCGGACCGACCGGTCCGTGGAGAGCCGAGCCGCGTCGCAGCGGGCCTCAGGCCCGGCGACGCGCGCGGCTACCTCCTCTCGGCGCGTGGAGCGCCGAGTACCCCCTCACGCCCGCGGGGCGTCGTGAACGTCGAATGCACGCCCGACAGCATACGCTCGTCGGCCTGCACGCCGGCCTCGCGCTCAGCGGAGGAACGCCGGCCCGATCTGGGTGAAGATCCAGAACAGCACCACCACTCCGCCGACGATGACCGAGACCCACGGCACGCCGCGCTGCAGGCGTCGGCCCTCCGGGGCGACGCCGGGCGGCGGGCGCAGCGCATCGAGCGGCGGATGGAACGGCACGGATGCTGCGCCTCCCTGCCCTGCGCCGACGCCGGCCGCTGCGGAACCGAGGGGCGCAGCATCCGTCATCGAAGCGGCAGCGGCTGCGGCCAGCCGCTCGTCGCGCCACCGCGCCCACTGCGCGAACTTGTCGAGGAGGGCCCCCACGACCGAGAACAGCCACGCCCACGTCTGCGGGTCGAGGGTGGAGAAGTCGCGCTTGGCGTAGAGGAAGAGCCAGTCGTCGACGATCTCGACGTCGAGCGCGGCGGCGTTGTCGATGAAGCGCGCCATGATGTCGGGAGTGAAGAGGTACAGCGCGTCGCGCTCGTAGTCGGCGGGGCAGTACAGCGAGAAGTACTCGTCGAAGTCGCCCTCGAGGCTCAGGCGCTGATCCTTGTCGAACGTGAGCGGCAGGTTCGAGCCGAACAGCCCGTTGTTGCTCGTCGCGTCGAGCACGATGTGGGGCAGGGGCGTGTCGAGCTTCACGGCGACGTAGCCCCACTGGTGGGTCTGCCGGTTCTTGCCCGAGCCGGTCGTGTACCGGTAGTTCGCGAACTCCACGAAGCGCGGGCGGTCGCCGCGCACGAGGTCGATCGACTGGCGACTGCTGCCGATCGAGAAGATCATCCCCGGAAGCCCGGGTGCGTCGAGCCGGGGCTCGTATTGCATCGCATTCGCGCGCGCGAAGCGGTCGAGACGGTACATGCGCTCGCTGCTGCTGCTCGCGCTCCGCACGAACAGGGTGATGCCCACCGCCGCGATGATGCCGATGACAACGAGTGGCAGGAAGCCGAACAGGACGGCGAGCCCTCCGCCGTCGGCCCGCGCGGTCGCGGCGCCGACGAGGCTCGTGACGAGCGTGATCGTGACGGAGCCGAACATCACGATCACCACGAACGCGATGACGATGACGACGAGCACCCCGAACACGGGCGAGCCCGTGATGCGCCCCGTGCGCCGCAGCTCCTGCACGAAGGCGCGCGCGGCGCCCGGCGAGACGGGCTCCACCAGCGGGCGCGCGTCGAACGGGTACGACGCCGGCGCTGCGGGAAGACTCACGCGACCACGCTACCCGCGCCCGTCCGCGGCGGCGTGGGGGGTATCGGGGAGAATCGACGCAGACGCGCGTGAGCGCGCACCGACGCGAGGAGGCGCCGTGCCCGATGTCCGCCGTGACCCCGACGATCTTGCCGCACTGCGCGAGGCCTCCGACATCCTCGGCATCGACGGCCTGCTGAGCGCCGACGAGCGCGCGACCCGCGACCGCGTGCGCGCGTTCGTCGACGCCGAACTCCGCCCGCACATCGCGGACTGGTTCGACCGTGCGCACTTCCCCGTCGAGCTCGCGCCGGCGCTCGGACGCCTCGGCGTGCTCGGCATGGAGCTGGAGGGGTACGGATGCCCCGGCCGCAGCGCCGTCGAGTACGGCCTGGCTGCGCTCGAACTCGAGGCCGGCGACTCGGGCATCCGCACCTTCGTCTCGGTGCAGGGATCGCTCGCGATGGGCTCGATCCATCGTTGGGGCAGCGAGGCGCAGAAGCAGGAGTGGCTGCCGCGAATGGCGGCGGGAGAGGTGATCGGCGCGTTCGGGCTCACCGAGCCGGGTGCCGGGTCCGACCCGTCGAGCATGACGACGTTCGCCCGGCGCGACGCCGGCGACTGGGTGATCACGGGAGCGAAGCGCTGGATCGGCCTCGCCTCGATCGCGCAGCTCGCCGTGGTCTGGGCGCAGACCGACGACGGCGTCCGCGGCTTCATCGTCCCGACCGACGCCCCCGGGTTCGGGATCACGGTGCTCGAGCCGAAGGGCTCGATGCGGGCGTCGGTCCAGACGGCGCTGCACCTCGACGCGGTGAGGGTGCCGGCATCCGCCCTCCTTCCCGGAGCGCGAGGATTGCGCGGACCGTTCTCCGCCCTCAACGATGCGCGGTACGGCATCGTGTGGGGCGCGATCGGCGCCGGTCGCGACAGTTATGAGGCGGCCGTGCGCCATGCCCTCCGGCGAGAGCAGTTCGGGCAGCCGATCGCCGGATTCCAGCTCACGCAGCGCAAGCTCGTCGACATGGTCGTCGAGTTGCAGAAAGGCGCCCTGCTGGCGCTCCAGATCGGACGCGCGAAGGATGCCGGCACTCTGACGCCCACCCAGATCTCCCTCGGCAAGCTCAACAACGTGCGCGAGGCGATCGAGATCGCGCGCGAGGCCCGCACGATCCTGGGCGGCGACGGCGTGCTGCTGGAGAACTCGCCGATCCGCCACGCGGCCAACCTCGAGTCGGTGCGCACCTATGAGGGCACCGACGAGGTGCACACCCTCATCCTCGGGCAGCACCTCACCGGACTCGGCGCGTTCCGATGACGGATTCCGAGGAACGCTCGACCGGCCCGCTCGCGGGCGTCGTCGTCGCGGACTTCTCGCGCGTGCTGGCGGGGCCGTACTGCACGATGCTGCTGGCCGACCTCGGTGCGACCGTCGTCAAGGTCGAAGGCCCCGCGGGCGACGAGACGCGGCACTGGATGCCGCCGTCGCACGACGGTGACGCGACCTACTACCTGGCGATCAACCGCGGCAAGCGGGCGATCACCCTCGACTTCGACGTTCCCGATGACCTCGCCCTCGCCCGCGCACTCGCCCACCGCGCCGACGTCGTGATCGCGAACTTCAAGCCCGGCGGGCTCGACCGGTTCGGCCTCGACTTCGACAGCGTGCACGCCGTCAATCCCCGAGCCGTGTACGTCTCGATCACCGGCTTCGGCGCCGACTCGGCGCTCCCCGGCTACGACGTGCTCGCCCAGGCGCTGTCGGGGCTGATGAGCGTGACCGGCGCGCCTGGCGGCGAGCCCACGAAGGCCGGGGTCGCGATCGTCGACGTCGTGACCGGCCTCCACGCGGGTCTCGGCGCGCTCGCCGCACTCCGTCACCGCGACACCACCGGCGAGGGCCAGCACGTCGAGGTCAACCTGCTGTCGTCGGCGCTGTCGGCGCTCGTGAACCAGTCGGGGGCGTACGCGATCGCCGGCGTCGTCCCCGAGCGGCTCGGCAACGACCACCCGAGCGTGTACCCCTATGGTCCGTTCGCGACGGCCGACGGCGAACTCGTGCTCGCGGTCGGCAACGACGGCCAGTTCCAGCGTCTGTGCCGGGTGCTTCAGATCCCGGATGCTGCCACCGACCCCCGCTTCCTCCGCAACGCCGATCGCAGCACGGGTCGCGAAGCCCTGCGCCCCGTGCTCGTCCGGGCGCTCGCGGCCCGTCCGGCGACGGAATGGGAGGCGCTGCTCACGGCGGCCGGCGTCCCCTGCGCCCCGATCCTCACGATGGACGCCGCGTTCGACCGCGCCCGTGCGCTCGGCCTCGACCCCGTCGCCCACGCCGGCGACGCGCAGGTGCCGGGGGTGCGGCATCCGATCTCCCTCTCCGCCACGCCGCCCGCCTACCCGCTCGCGCCGCCGGCACCCGACGCCGATCGGGCCTGGGTTCGGCGTCTGCTCGGCGATCCGGTACCATAGGAGGGTTGTCCGTGTGAGTGCGCGCCTGCGCGCCGGCGGATGACGTGCAACACACCCTCCTGCTGCCGGGAAATGCCCGACAGCCGTTCTAGTCCGAAGGAGGTGGGTTAGTGACGCACCAGTACGAGCTCATGGTCATCCTGAACCCCGAGATCGACGAGCGCCAGGTCGGCGCCAACCTCGACAAGTTCCTGAAGGTCATCACGACCGACGGCGGCACCATCGAGAACATCGACATCTGGGGCAAGCGCCGCCTTGCCTACGAGATCCAGAAGAAGAACGAGGGCATCTACGCCGTCGTCAACTTCACCGCCACGGCTGAGACCACGCAGGAGCTCGACCGCCAGCTGAACCTGAGCGAGCAGATCATGCGTACCAAGGTCCTCCGCGCCGAGGAAGCGATCGCCATGATCGCCTCGGAGAAGCAGCGTGCCGACGAGCGCGCCGCCCGCAAGACCGCCAAGGCTGCGAAGGCGTAAGGACGATGGCCGGCGAGACGATCATCACCGTCGTGGGCAACCTCACGGCTGATCCCGAACTGCGGTACACGCAGAACGGTCTCCCCGTCGCGAACTTCACGATCGCGTCGACGCCTCGCAACTTCGACCGTCAGGCGAACGAGTGGAAGGACGGCGAAGCGCTGTTCCTCCGCGCGAGCGTGTGGCGCGAGTTCGCCGAGCACGTGGCCGGCTCGCTGACGAAGGGCATGCGGGTCATCGCGACCGGCCGCCTCAAGCAGCGCAGCTACCAGGACCGCGAAGGCAACAACCGCACCGCGATCGAGCTCGAGGTCGACGAGATCGGCCCGTCGCTGCGCTACGCGACCGCTCAGGTCACCCGCGCCGCGGGCGGCTCCGGCGGTGGCGGCGGCAGCTTCGGCGGTGGCGGCGGTCAGTCGCGTCCGCAGGTCGCCGACGAGCCGTGGTCGACCCCCGGTTCGCAGAACGCCGGCGGCGCCGGCGGCGGCGACGCGTGGGCTGCCCCGGGCGCCTACGGCGACGACACCCCGTTCTGATCGGTCAGATCTCAGCAACAGATTCCGGATGCCCCGTGACGAGGCATCCGATCAGCAAAACGTAAAGGAAACACCATGGCTGGAAAGGCAACCGGCGACCGCCGGAAGCCGCGGAAGGGCGCGAAGAACGCGGCCCCCGCGAAGGCGATCCGTGTCGGCGTCATCGACTACAAGGACGTCGCCACCCTCCGCAAGTTCATCTCGGAGCGCGGGAAGATCCGCGCCCGTCGTATCACCGGTGTCTCGGTGCAGGAGCAGCGTCTGATCGCCAAGGCGATCAAGAACGCGCGCGAAATGGCGCTCCTGCCTTACGCCGGCGCTGGCCGCTAAGGAGTACCCACATGGCAAAGCTCATTCTCACGAACGAGGTCGCCGGGCTCGGAAGCGCCGGTGACGTGGTCGAGGTCAAGAACGGGTACGCCCGCAACTACCTCATCCCCCAGGGCTTCGCGGTCGCGTGGACCCGCGGTGGCGAGAAGCAGGTGGCATCGATCCGCGCCGCCCGCGAGGCGCGCGCGATCCACGACCACGAAGAGGCCGTGGCCCTGAAGAACAACCTCGAGACCAACAAGGTCCGCCTGGCCGTCAAGGCCGGTGCCGAGGGTCGCCTGTTCGGCGCGGTCAAGACGACCGACGTGGCCGAGGCCGTCAAGGCCGCCGGTCTCGGCGAGCTCGACAAGCGCAAGATCCACATCACCTCCCCGATCAAGTCGGTGGGCGAGCACGAGGCGACAGTTCGTCTGCGTGACGACCTCACCGCCGTGATCACCCTGCAGGTGGTCGCCGCCAAGTAACACCTGGCGCGCACGAACGGATGCCGCAGACCTTCGGGTCTGCGGCATCCGTCGTTTCCGCGTCAGAGCCCGTACCGTTCTCAGGATCGGCGTCGCGGAGGGGCGGGTCCGAGCCGGAATCACGGGCATCGGCCGCCGCATACGGCCGAGCCGTCCTGAGAACGGAACACGGCGGACGGGTCAGAGCCAGCCGTTCTCCTGCGCGAGGCGTGCGGCGTCGGCGCGGTTGCGGGCTCCGGTCTTGCCGATCGCGGCGGAGAGGTGGTTCCGGACCGTCCCTTCGGACAGGTGCAGGAGGCGGGCGATGTCGGCGATCGAGCCGCCGGTCTGCGCCGCCGACAGCACGTCGGTCTCCCGCTCGGTGAGCGGTGACTCGCCCTGGGCGAGCGAATCCGCCGCGAGGACGGGATCGACGACGCGCAGCCCCTGGGCGACGCGGCGCACGGCGTCGGCGAGCTGGGCGGCGGGGGTGTCCTTCACCACGAAGCCCGATGCGCCGGCCCGCATGGCGCGCGTGAGGTAGCCGGGCCGGCCGAACGTCGTCACGATGAGCACGCGGCACGCCGGGAGCGCCGCACGCAGAGCCGCACCCGCCGCGATGCCGTCGAGCCCGGGCATCTCGATGTCGAGGATCGCGACGTCGGGGCGCGATCCGAGCGCCGCGTCGACGACCTCATCGCCGCGGCCGACCTCGGCGACGACCTCGATGTCGGACTCGAGCCCGAGCAGGGCCGACAGGGCGCCGCGCACGAGGGCCTGGTCGTCGGCGATCAGGAGCCGGATCACAGCGTCACCCGCAAGCTGAAGCCGCCGAGGTCGCTGCGCCCGACAGCCAGGCGTCCGCCGGCGGCCTCGACACGCTCGCGCAGGCCGCTCAGCCCCGACGAGCCGGCCGCGGTGTCCGACGGCCCGGCGCCGTCGTCGGCGATCTCCACCTCGTGGGTCCCCAGCGTCACGCGGCAGACCGACGCGCCGGAGTGCCGCACGACGTTCGTGACGCCCTCGCGCACGACCCACCCCGCGAGTTCGCGGCGAACCGGGGGCACAGCATCCGTCGACGAAGGCAGCTGGGCAGCGATGCCCGCGGCCTCCAGTGCCGCCCGGGCTGCGGCGAGCTCGCCGCTCACGTTGACGGACCGCACCCCGGCGACGGTCGCCCGCACGTCGGCGAGGGCGCCTCGGGCGAGCGACTCCACCTCGGCGATCTCGGCCTTGGCGCGCTGCGGGTCGACGTCGACGAGCCGGCCCGCCAGCTCGGCCTTCACGGTCACGACGGTGAGCGAGTGGCCGAGGATGTCATGGATGTCGCGTGCCACCCGCCCGCGCTCACGCTCCACGGCCAGGGCCTCGAGCTGCTTCTGCGCGTGGCGCAGCTGACTCATCGCGGCCGTGGTGCGGGCGAAGGATGCCAGCATGATCGAGATCGAGACGATGATCGCGGGAACCCAGAGCACGTTCGCGTCCCAGCCCTCGCTCAGGCCGCCGGTCACGAGAGCGAGCGCTCCGAGGCCGAGAATCGTCGGCCACGTCCAGCGCCAGGGGAAGACGCACATGCCGAACGTGACGCCGACATAGGTCCAGGTGGCGGCGATTCCCCAGCCGAGCCAGGGGAACAGGGTGAACGACAGGGCGAACAGGCCGATACACACCGCGAGCCGGCCGCGGGTGCGCAGCGTCCAGGCGACGGGCGCCGACACGAGGAACGCGACCGCGAACACGACGACCACGACCACCCCGATCGTCGCCGTCGCGGCGGAGGGTGACTGCGTGAGAACCCCCCGCACGATGTCGGCGAGCCACAGCAGGGCGACACCGGCACCGATGTACCAGCCGGCGGCCTGTCGTGACCACAGAGCGCGTGGCAGAGTGCCGCTCGCGCGGATCGTCGCGTCGAGACGCCGTGCCGGCCCTCCCTGAGGACCGGCATCGAAGCCGTCGTCACGCCGCGTCGCGTGCATGGCACTCACCCTAGGGCCCTCAGACGCGCTTGGTGTCGCGGCGGAAGGCCCACGCCGCACCCGCGATGAAGATCCCGAACCAGGCGACGGCGTTCACGAACCAGAGCAGGTCGACTCCCGCACCGGTGAGCGGCGCCCGCGCGATCTGACTGATGCCGTACACCGGCGTGAACTGCGCGATCACCTGGACGAAATCGGGCATCGCGCGGAGCGGGGTGAACAGCCCGCCGAGGAACGACAGCAGCACGATCGCGAGGCTCGTGATCTGCGCCGCGCCCTCGCCCGGCACGAGGTAGCCCATCATGAGGCCGAGCGTCGTGAAGACGGCGCTCGCGAGCAGCCAGGCGGCCAGTCCGGTCGCGATCCACTGCGCGGCCGAGAGCTGGATGCCGCTGAGCGACCCAGCCAGGTAGGTTCCGACGACGGCGAGGAGGCCCAGCAGCATGCCGGCGATCGTCTTGACGATCACGTTCACCAGCGGATTCAGCGGGGTGAGTCGCAGCTGGCGGCTCCATCCCTGCGCCCTCTCGATCGCGATGGCCGCACCGGTCTGCGTGGCCGACATCATGGCGCCGTACATCGCCATCGACACCATGATGTAGGCGGCCACCGACGGCCCGCCCTGCGAGAGCGGCGTGGCCGTGAGCGGCTGGTCGCGCAGCGGCAGCCCGATGATGACGAACATCACGATGGGGAACGCGACGATGAAGAGCAGGACGCGGCGGCCCCGGAGCTTGCGCTTGAGCTCGATGCCCAGGTAGGTGAGCGTGAAGCCGCCGAGCGGGGGGATCCGTCGCTCGAGCGATACCCGGTCGGTCTGCGTGGCAGTGGTCATGATGCCGTTCCTTCGGAGGTGAGGGCGAGGAAGACGCTCTCGAGTGTCTGTGCGGCGATCTCGATGTCGCGCGCATCGGTGCGGGTCAGCAGGTGCCGGGTGACGGCATCCGAGTCCCGCGTGAAGATGCTGAGCCGGTCGCCCAGCGCCTCGACGCTGTCGACGCCGGGAAGCGCCGCCAGCGCGGCCGGATCCGCATGGGTGACCGTCGCGGTCACGGTGCGGCCCGACACCATGTTCTTGATGGCGGCGGTCGGCCCGTCGGCGACGATGCGCCCCCGGCTCATCAGCACGATCCGGTCGGCGTACTCGTCGGCCTCGTCGAGGTGGTGCGTCGCGAACAGCACGGTGCGACCGCGCGCGGCGTCGGCCCGGATGGCGTGCCAGAACGAGCGCCGGCCTTCGACATCCATGCCGGTGGTCGGCTCGTCGAGGATCAGCACGCCCGGGTCTGAGAGCAGCGCCATCGCGAAGCGCAGGCGCTGCTGCTGCCCGCCCGAGCAGAGGCCGACCCGACGGGCTGCGATCTCGGCGATGCCGGCGCGCTGCAGCACTTCGTCGACGGGTCGGGTGTCGGCGAACAGGCTGGCCGTCAGATCGAGCGTCTCGCGGACCGAGAGGTCCTTGAGCAGTCCGCCCGTCTGCAGCACCGCCGACACGAGGCCGTGCGCGATGGCCGCTCGCGGCGACTCGCCGAACACGCGCACCGCTCCGGAGTCGGGCTCCGACAGGC
Source organism: Microbacterium sp. F01 (assembly GCF_056156365.1). Taxonomy (NCBI): domain Bacteria; kingdom Bacillati; phylum Actinomycetota; class Actinomycetes; order Micrococcales; family Microbacteriaceae; genus Microbacterium; species Microbacterium sp. F01. Next base: position 4,528,341 of record NZ_CM149592.1, on the reverse strand, counting down.
CGAGCAGCAGGTCGATCGTCGTGGTCTTGCCCGCGCCGTTCGGCCCGAGGAACGCGACGATCTCGCCGGGGTTCACGCGGAGCGTCACCCCGTCGACCGCGTGCACCTTGCCGAATGACTTGCGCAGGTCGGTCGCGACGATGGCGAGAGGAACGGCGGATGCGGCGACCGCCGCCGGCGCCGGCCGGGCGAGGGGTTGTGTGGTTTCCATGCCCTCAGCGTCGCGCCGGCGGGGTACGCGACCCTCACACAGGCGTCACGATGTGCCCGTGACAAACGTCACGGGTCAGAAGATCCAGTTCGCGCCGGCCGCGACCGGCCAGGACCACGCGACCGAGGCCGCGCGCAGAGCGTCGGGCGCGCGGACCTCGATGAGCCCCGCCTGCGCGAGCGCCGCGAGCGAGATCGACCCGAGGTGCGCGGCGCCGAGCTCGCGGATGTCGAGAACGAGGTCGGGTTCGGAATCGGATGCTGCCACCTCCGCGTGCTCCCACGCCCGGGCCCGCACGCGCCAGCGGCCGGCGTTCGCGGGCAGCATCGCGTCGGTCACCTCGAGCACGACGTCGACGTCGCCGGCGAACCGGCGTTCCGCGAGCGCGGTGGACAGGTCGAGGATGCGGATCCATGAGTTGTCCTGGTAGTCGGGGACTGCCGGCCGGATGTCGACGAGCAGCGACACGATCGGGTCGTCGACGGGCAGATTCGAGATCTTGACGCGGCTGGTGAGGTCGAGATCGAGCAGCACCGACCACATGCGGTGCGCCGCGGCCGCGGTGAGTGCGACCGCTTCCCGTACGTGCACGGTGCCTTCGGCGCCGGCGCGCTCCCACGACGTCGCACGACGGAACGTCGCGTACGCGAGCGTGTTGTCGGCCGCGTCGCGCACGAGCAGGAGCCGCAGCGACTCCTTTCCGCCGCGGTACGAGGGCGGGTCGGCCTCGCGCGCGGTGCGCTGCTCGGGCGTCTCGCGCGTCGCCCACCCCGGGCGGCCGAGCCCGGCGGGCTGCCGCGCGTAGCCGCGATGGATCGAGGCCAGGAGGTCGCCGTGGGCCTCAGCATCCCATTCCTCCAACTCGACCTCGAGCTCGGACGCCCCAGTCACCGGGCGCAGGGCAGCGCCGCGCGGAATCGTGAGGTTCAGCTGCGTCGCGGCCATGCCGTACCCGAAGCGGCCGTAGATCGGGGTCTCGGCGGCCATCAGGCCCGAGATCGCCTCGCCGTTCGCGAGGCAGTCGGCGAAATGGTGCTCGACCATGCCGCGGAGGATGCCGCGGCGCCGGTGCCCGGGGTGCACGCCGACCCAGGTGAGCCAGCCGCACGCGACCTCAGCGCCGGGGACCGGGTAGGCGCGCAGCGGATACGCGCCGTGGAAGCCGGCGAGCACCTCGTCGTCATCTACGCGGGCGACACCATACGTGCGATCCCAGCTGAGCGGGCTCGGCAGTTCGCGCAGCGCCTCGACCGAGCGTTCGGTGGGGAACGCCCATGTGTCCAGGCGCAGGACGTCTTCAAGCCGGTCGGCGTCGACGGCGGTGAGGCGGTAGGGCTCGGGAAGCGGCATCCCTCCACTCTGGCGAGGAGGGCACGGACGCGCAACGCGCCGGCGTGACGAGTCGGATGCCGCGAGCCCCCCGGTCGCGGCATCCGCTCGTGGCATCTCCGGGTGCGGTGCCCCGATCCAGGCACTGCCGGGAAACCGCACGGCGGAGATGGCTTGTGGGGCCCCCGATCGCGAGACCCGACGCCAGGCAGAGCCGGCGCTCGCGATCGGGGGCGTTCAGGGCGGGAGGGCCGCTGGGGTTCGGCCCTCCCGCGTGCTCACGCGGGTCGGGGTGAAGGACGCCTGGGGAACGTCGACTCGCCCGGTCGACTCACGCGGAGCGCCGCCGCGACGCGCGTGCGATGGCGCCCGCTGCGAACAGCGAGAGCCCGAGCAGCAGGAACGGCATCACACCCGTCCCTCCCGTCGCGGCGAGCTGAGTGGCGGTGCCGGCCGCAGCCGCCGAGCCGGTGACGGTGGCCGCCGCGGCGGTCGTGCCGTCCGTGCCGTCGTCACCGGGCGTCCCGTTGTTCCCCGGAGTGGTGGGGTTCGTCGGGTCCGTCGGATCGGTCGGGTCCGTCGGATCGGTCGGGTCCGTCGGGTCGGTGGGATCGGTCGGGTCCGTCGGATCGGTCGGGTCCGTGGGGTCCGTCGGATCGGTCGGGTCCGTGGGGTCCGTCGGCACCACGGCGTCGACCGTGGTGCTGTCGCCGATCACCGAGACCGCGTTGCCGCCGATCGTGACGGGCAGCGAGATCGGCGCGAGGATCTGCGTGCCGCCGAGGATCGAGTCCGAACCGCTGGTGGTTGCGGTGGTGCCGCCCGTGCCGGCGCCGGGTGCCGCGACGGCGCCGGTCGACTCGCTGTCACCGACACCCGAGATCGCGTTGCCGACGACCGTGACGGGCGCGGCGATCGGTGCGAGCACCTGGGTGCCGCCGAGGAGCGAGTCCCCGCCGTCGGTCCAGACGTCACCGCCGGTCGAGCCCGCCGAGGGTGCCGTGGCGGCGTCTTCGCTCGAGCTGTCGCCGAGGACGGAGACGGCGTTGCCGACCGCGGTGATCGGGGCGGTGACGGGTGCGAGCACCTGGGTGCCGCCGAGGACCGAGTCCTCGCCGCCCGTCGTGCCCGTGGCCCCGCCGCTAGCGGAGCCCGCCGCCGGAGCCGTGGTGGCAGCATCCGCCGACTCACTGTCGCCGATCACGGAGATCGCGTTGCCCGCGACGGTGACCGGCGCGGTGACGGGTGCGAGCACCTGGGTGCCGCCGAGGACCGAGTCCCCGCCGTCGGTCCAGGCGTCGGCCCCGGCGGCGGAACCCGAAGAGGGCGCTGTGGTCGCGCCTTCGCTCGAGCTGTCGCCGACCACCGAGATCGCGTTGCCCGACAGGGTCACCGGCGCGGCGACCGAGACGACCCCTTGCGTGCCCGAGAGCACGCCGTCCTCGCCCGACGTCTCGGCAGCCGGGGCCGGGGCGGGAGCGGGAGCGGCGGTGGAGGCATCCATCGATGAACTGTCGCCGACGACAGCGACCGAGTTGCCGCTGACCGTGATCGGGACGTCCACCGACACGAGCGCCTGCGAGCCCGAGCCGACGCCGTCGGCACCACTGGTGGACGCGGCGGCCGGAGCCGATGCCGGAGCGGGAGCAGCGGTCGTCGCGCCGCTCGACGAGGAGTCGCCGAGGACGGAGAGCGACGTGCCGCTCACCGTGACCGGGACGGTGATGTCGATGACGGCCTGGCTGCCCGAGAGCAGTCCGTCGTCACCGGTGGTCTCGGCCGCGTTGGCGACCGTCGCGCCGAGCAGCGTGATGCCGCCGGCCAGGAGCGTGCCCCAGAGGGCGCGCTTGTAGAAAGTGCGCATGATGTTCCCCTTTTGTGGATTGATCGGTTCTCAGCGCGGGAAGGAGTCGCGCTGTTCAGCGCGGAGGGCGCGCTGATGCTCTGGCGCCCAGGCTCGGATGAGCAGGGCGGCCGAGGCCCGATCAGTCGGGGGAGACGTCGGTGGATCCGGCAGGCGCCGGCGGGGCGTGCTCGTCCTCCGGTCCGGCACGGCGCACCCAGGCACGGTGTGCGGCGAGCGGAAGGAGGGCAGCGAGCGCCCAGGCGCCGGGACCCGCACCACCGGGTCCCGCGGAAGACAACGACAGGCAGAGTCCGCCTGCAGAGGCGAGGAGTCCGCCCGCGACGAGCGCGGCGGACGAGACGACGACGGCGGCACGCGTGGCCGCTTCGGAGACGGATGCTGCGGCCCAGTGGCCGAACGCACGCGCTGTCGTCGTGAAGAGGGTGGCGGCGGCATCCGTCTGCGCGGTGAGGAGCGCGACGGCGCTCGGCACCGACGAGTCGACGGTGCTGCCGAGGAGGTCGGGAAGCTGCGGAACCACGGGGAGAGCAGGCAGTCCCGGGCCCGTTGCCGGCGGCTGACCGATGGTCGCGCCCGTCTCGTCGACGGCGCCGACGAGACCGCCGACCGTCTCGTCGACCGTGCCGCCGAGGTCGGTGACGGCGTCGTCGAGACCGGTGCCCGAGACGATTCCGCCGACGACCGGCACCTCGGTGACGAGCTCGACGACCGGCTCGGCGATGTCGCTCACGACCCCGCCCGAGACGACTTCTGTGACCGGCTGGGTCACCGTCGTGACGACGGTGCCGACGGTCTGCACGACCTGGCTCACCGGCTGCTGCACGGGAGCGGGAGTCGTGGCGACAACGGTGTTGACGGCTTCGGCGACGCCGGTCGTGACGGTCGAAACGGTGCCGGTGACGGTCGACGCGGTCGTGTCGACCAGCGATGTCACTGCTCCGAGGGCACCCCCGAGTGCTCCTGCGTCATCGGCTTCGTCGGCGTGCGCCTGTCCGAGGCCGAGGCCGAGGACCAGCGAGACGACGATCCAGGCGAACGCGGTCCCGACCCCGATGAGGGCCAGCCGCACGATCCTCGGCAGCTGCGAGGTTGCGATCTCCACGTTCACCTCCCACGACGAAAGAGCCGCACGTTCCGGACGGATCGTGCGTGAGGGTGCCTGGAGTTGAGAGAGTACTCCCTCGCGATTCGCTCTGTCCAGACCCCTGTGGACGGTGAGTCCCGTTGTCCCGACTGGCGAGCGCCGGCGACGGCGAACGGCGCGCAATTGTGCACAGGACAGTGTTCGCGTCCAAACCTTCAACCCCGACTTCAACCACATCTCTCTCCACAGGGTGTGAATTACGCAGCACCTGGTCAGATGCAATTTCGGGGACATAACCCCCAGAAAGGGGGTGAGTTCTCCACAGGGGTTGCTCACAGGTGTGACGGCGTTTCTCCCCCGCTCTCCACAAAGTTATCCACAGGGTGTGTTGCGACTGTCGGAGCCCATCCTTAGCGTGGGGTGCGGCCCATTCGGGCGTCGCGCCTCCGTGCTGGGTTCGGTGACGCGACGGCGGCCGGAAGCGCACGACAGAGCAGGTGGGGAAGGCGGGATGCCGTGGCATCCCGCTATTCGCTCGTGCCCAGGCACGCCGACTCGGCGAGCCGTCAGGATGCCGCCGAGAGAGCTCGGATGATGTGAACAAACGGTAGGGAGGACGCGCAGCCTATGTCGATCGCCGACATCTCCGAAGAGCGCATGGGGGGTCCTCGCGACTTCGAGCGCACTCCCCCGCACGACCTGCTCGCCGAGCAGAGCGCGCTGGGCGGAATGCTGCTCTCGAAGGACGCCGTCGCCGACGTCATCGAGACGCTGCGCGGCACCGACTTCTACGTGCCCAAGCACGAGCTGATCTTCGAGGCGATCCTCACCCTCTACTCGCACGGCGAGCCGACGGATGTCGTGGCCGTCACCGACGAGCTCATCAAGACGGGCGAGCTGCAGCGCGCCGGCGGCGCCGACTACCTGCACACGCTCACCTCGATCGTGCCGACCGCCGCCAACGCCGGCTACTACGCCTCGATCGTGTCGGAGCGTGCGCTGCTGCGCCGGCTCGTCGACGCCGGAACCCGCATCGTGCAGATGGGGTACTCGGGTCAGGGCGAGGCGCTCGACCTCGTCAACAACGCCCAGGCCGAGATCTACTCGGTGACGGGTGCGGAGCAGGCCGAGGACTACGTGCCGCTCACCATCGCGGTCGACGCCGCCGTGGAAGAGATCGAGGCCGCGCGCGGTCGCGACGGCCAGATGACCGGCATCCCGACCGGCTTCTCGGGACTCGATGCGCTGACCAACGGCCTGCACCCCGGCCAGATGATCATCATCGCGGCGCGACCCGCGATGGGTAAGTCGACGCTCGCGCTCGACTTCGCGCGCTCCGCGGCGATCAAGGCCAACATGCCGACGATCTTCTTCTCGCTCGAGATGGGGCGCAGCGAGATCGCGATGCGCCTGCTGAGCGCCGAGGGCGCGATCCCGCTGCAGTCGATGCGCAAGGGCACGCTCGACTCGCGCGACTGGACCACCGTCGCCGCGACCCGCGGCCGCATCAACGACGCGCCGCTCTACATCGACGACAGCCCCAACATGACGCTCGTCGAGATCCGCGCGAAGTGCCGCCGCCTCAAGCAGCGCGCGGGCCTCAAGCTCGTCGTCATCGACTACCTGCAGCTCATGACCTCGGGCAAGCGCGTCGAGTCGCGTCAGCAGGAGGTCTCGGAGTTCTCGCGCGCGCTCAAGCTCCTCGCGAAGGAGCTGGGCGTGCCGGTCATCGCACTCTCGCAGCTGAACCGTGGTGCCGAGCAGCGCGCCGACAAGAAGCCGGCGCTGAGCGACCTGCGTGAGTCGGGCTCGATCGAGCAGGACGCCGACATGGTGGTGCTCCTGCACCGCGAGGCCGCCTACGAGAAGGATTCCCCGCGCGCCGGCGAGGCCGATCTCATCGTCGCCAAGCACCGCAACGGCCCGACCGACACGATCACGGTGGCGTTCCAGGGCCACTTCTCCCGGTTCACCGACATGGCCCCGGGGGACTTCGGGTAATCCGGGTCTGGAGGTTTACACGGCAGAGCCGAGGCGGCGCACCGGATAGCGCAGGTGAAGCACCCGAAGACTGGTCCTGGCGCCGCAGGCCGGAGTGATGGTGCAATCGGCGCATGGGGGAAAGTCGTGTGACGTTCATCGACCGATCGCGGCCCTGGCGCGCGGCGATCGCCGGCCTCGGGGGACTGTGGTCGCTCGTGATCCTGCCGTTCCCGGCGACGGACTTCGGAGTGACGCTTTGGAGCTGGGTCTTCCGCTACCGTGCGTACTTCTGGGCACGCGAAGCGGTCCACGATCCGTACATCGTCTTCGGGGCGCTCGCGGCGGTTTCCTTTCTGGCGATCGGACTCGCGCTGCTCCCGGACCTGCGGAGAGCGGGATGGGGCGGAGCTGTCATGGCATGGCTGGTCATCGCCGGGGCGCCGGTCACCGCGCTCAGCTACCTCAACACCCCCACCGAAGCGCCGCTGCACTTCCTGTGGGGCGCAGAGGCGTTCGTCCTCATCGCCGTCGGGCTCGCCGGTGTGGTCGCCGCCGTGACGGCCGGATCACGCTGGCGTCTGTGGGTGCGGATCGTGCTGGGACTGACCCTGCCGCTCCTCGTCGCGGGCACGATTGCCACGGGTTACTGGCCGCACGGCCCTCTCGTGGTGCTCGCCGTCGAGGCGATCGCGGTCATCCTTGCTGCGCCGAAGGCTGCGGAATGGGCGGAGGCAGCACCCGAAGCACGACCGGCGCCTGAGACCGCGCGTGAGTAGGATCTCGCCATGACCACCTCCGGCCGGCACTTTCCCGTCTGCATCCGGCGTGCGACGCTCGGACTGCGGCGCCTTGCGACGCAGCGATGAAACTGCTCCTCACCTCCGGCGGAGTCACGAACGACAGCATCCGCTCCGCGCTCGTCGAACTGCTCGGCAAGCCGATCGAAGAATCGAGCGCCCTCCTCGTGCCGACGGCGCAGTGGGGGCAGCCGATGTGCTCGCCCGAGAGCGTCTGGCGCTCCGTAGCCGGCCGGTGGGACGGCGAAGTCGGTCTCGTCGATCTGGGATGGAAGTCGGTCGGGGTTCTCGAGCTCACGGCGCTGCCGACCATCGGCGAAGACCGCTGGGTCCCCTGGGTCCGCGAGGCCGACGTTCTGCTCGTCGACGGCGGCGAAGCCGTCTATCTCGCGCACTGGATGCGGGAGTCGGGCCTCGCCGACCTGCTCCCGTCGCTCGATGACACCGTCTGGATCGGCGTTAGCGCAGGGAGCATGGTGATGACGCCGCGGGTCGGCCCGGAGTTCGTCGATTGGCGACCCGGTGGCACCGACGAGACACTCGGAGTCGTCGACTTCTCGATCTTCCCGCACCTGGATTACCCCGGCTGGTCGTCCAACACGACCGAGAGCGCGCGGCTCTGGGCTACGAACATCCCGGGTCGCGCCTATGCCATCGACGACCAGACCGCGATCTCTGTCGTCGACGGCACGGTGGACGTCATCTCCGAAGGCAACTGGGAGTACTTCGACTGAAGCGGCCGACCGGGTAACCCCGCCTGCTCCCTCGCTCAGTTGGGAAGCGCCTCAGTCGTTCCCGTTCCCGTTGCCGTTCCCATTCCCGTTCCCGGGGCCGCTGTTGTCCGCCGGCTGTTCGGGGGCGGGAGCCGGCCCGGGGGCCGGGGCTTGGCGCGGCGGCGGCGCGGCGCGCCGCACCAGGTTGGCGGGCGGAGCGGGGAAACCGCCGCCCGGGTAGAGCTGGTTGGCCGCGGCCTGGATGTCGCGCGTCATCGGCAGGCGGATGGTCGACAGCGCCCTGCCGTTGTAGAACGACCGGAACACGTCGCCGAACCCGGTCGTGTTCCCGACCCACACCGCGGTCGTCACACGGGTGCTCGACTCGACGAGCCACGTCTGGATGTTCTCGTGCGTTCCCGTCTTGCCCATCACCGGCGTGCCGTCGTTCGGGTTGCCGCCCGACCCGGTGCCTCCGGGGCGCATGACGCCCTGCAGTGCGAACGCCGTCGCGGCTGCCACTTCGGGGCTGATGACCTGCGCGCACCGGTCGCCCGGCACCGGAAGCTCGGTGCCGTCGGCATTGACCACGCGCTCGATCACGCGAGGTTTGCAGTAGACGCCGTTGTTCGCGACAGTCGCGAACGCCCCGGCCAGGGCGACGGGCGCGATGTTCTTGGTGCCGATGATCGACGCGGAGCCGTCGAGGTTCACCGGCGCGCCGTCGCCGAGAGTGACGCCCATGCGGGCCGCGACTTGTTCGATGTCGCAGAGGTCGAGCTGCTCCGCCATGCCGAGGAAGCCGCTGTTGAGAGATTGCGCCGTGAACTGCATGGGCGTCCCCACGTACCCGGGCGCACCCCCGAAGTTGCGCACGACGTGGTTCTCGCGGTTGACCCAGGTTCCCCCGCAGCGATCGCGGAGGCGCGGAATGGCCCGCAGGGTTCCGTTGACGGAGTCGGACAGGGTGTGCCCCGTCTCGAGCCAGTCGACCAGGGTGAACAGCTTGAACGTCGATCCGGTCGGGAATCCCGTGGAGACACCGTGCATCATGTCCCCCGCGTAGACCAGCGACGTGTACGCCGGGTCGGTGAGAGCGAGATCGCGGTCTTCCGTGAACCGGTTGTTCTGGCTGATCGCGAGGATGCGGCCGGTGGGGGCCTCGATGCTCACCGATGCCGAACCGAACGACATCGCTGCCACGGTTTCGGGGGCGTAGCGGTGCATCGCATCCTGCGACGCGTTCTGCAGCTGCCAGTCCAGCGTCGTGTAGATGTTCAGGCCTTCGCGCGTCAGCGACTTCTGCCGGTCTTCCGAGGTCTCACCGAACGCGCTCGCGTAGTCGGGGTCCAGTCGCACGGTGTTCACCACGTACTGGCAGAAGAAGGGGGCGGCGCTGGACCCGCACCTCGTGGGCGGCGGCTGAAGCGCCGGGGTGATCGGCTCGATCGCCGCGGCGACATACTGTTCGGCGGTGATGCGGCCGTCTTCGCGCATCCGGTCGAGCACGTACAGCTGCCGGCCCTTGGTCGCGCTGTAGGCGTCACCGGCGGCGAGGTACTGCTCCTGCGTGATCGACCCGTCGGCGAGGAGGGTGTCCAGGCCCGCGAGTGTGCCGGGGGTGACGTCATCGACCAGCCCGTCGGCGGCCTTGTTGTACCGGGTGCCGTCGGCCCCGAAGATCGAGCCCGCGGACCGGTCGATGCGGAACGTGTTCGGGTTCTGCACGATGCCCGCGAGCGTCGCCGCCTGCGTCAGAGTGAGGTTCGATGCCGTGGTGCTGAAGTAGTAGCGTGCCGCCGCTTCGATCCCGTAGGTCGTGCCGCCGAAGTTCGCGATGTTCAGGTAACCCAGGAGGATGTCGTTCTTCGAGTACTTCTGCTCGAGCTGGACGGCGAAGCGGATCTCCTGGAGCTTGCGCTCATATCCCTCGACACCGTCCGCCTGCGTCGCGTCTCTCCAGCACTCCTGCAGCACCTGGTCGCGACTCATCTTCACCACGGCGGCGCCGTTCTCGTCGAGGACGGCCTCTCCGGCTTCGTTCGTCTCGTACACCGTCTCCGCGTCGCGTTCGCAGCGCTGCACCAGCACGTTCTTCACGTACTGCTGGCTGATCGAGGAACCGCCCTGGGTCTGACCGCCCTGGGCGTTCTTGATGAGAGCACGGGTCGTTCCGAGGATGTCTACCCCGCCGTGCTGGTAGTACCGGGGATCCTCGGAGGCCAGGATGGCGTCGTACATGACGAGCGAGACCTGGTCGAACTCGACGGGCTCGCGATTCTGGTCGTAGAACGAGGTCAGCTCGACGTCCTGCCCGCTGGCGGGGTCGCGGGCGTAGATCGTGGTCGGCAGCATCAGCTGGTCGATCTCGAGGTAGCTGGGCATGCCGTCGAACAGCGACACTGCGGAACTGGCCGCGTGCCCTGAGATGGCGATGGCCGGGGCGAGCGGGGCGACCACGAGCACGCCGGCGACGACACTCAGCACCAGCAGTCCCATGAGACCGCCCAGCACCCCGGCGAAAGTGCGCCGGTAAGGCGGCAGGGACGAGTCCTCTGCCGAGACCTCTCGCGACCGCTTCATGCTGCTTCCCTCCGCGGTTGGAGGAATCATGTCACGACCCGTCGCGATTGCGCGACGGGTTCCGCAACCTCGTATCGGCGCATAGGGTCGGGCACGCAGCATCCGTTCGAGAACGAGTCAGGCGCGAACGCGCCGAACCGGACACGAAGGAGAGTCCCATGCAGACCCTGACGGTCGACTTCATCATCTCGCTCGACGGCTACGGCGCCGCGGAGGGGTGGCCCGGCTTCTGGGGGATGGAGGGCCCGGAGTATCTGCGCTGGCTCGCGGAGTCGCCCGAAAAGGACGATCCGCTCCTCATGGGCGCGACGACGTACCGCCTCATGTCGGAGCTCACCGCCGGCGGCGAGGAGGGCACCGACATGCTCGGGGGCATCGAGAAGTACGTCTTCTCGTCGACCCTCGAGGAGCCGCTCGCGTGGGAGAACTCCACGCTGGTCCGCGAGGACGCGGTGGAGTTCGTGCGCCGGCTGAAGGAGGAGTCCGACCGTGCGCTGCGCACCCTCGGCAGCGTCGCGCTCTGCCGGTCGCTGCTCTACGCCGGGCTCGTCGATCGCTACCGCGTCGGCGTGTTCCCGGTGATCACCGGAGCGACCGGACAGGACCGCATCTTCGACGGCTACCCCGACGTCCGGCTGGATCTGGTGGAGTCGCGCACATTCGACGGGCGCATCCAGCTGCTCGAGTACGTCCCGACGGTGCTCGACGGCCCGCCCGGGGCGTGATCGGGCACACCTGAGCGGGGGACGGATGCTGCGGCCGCAGCATCCGTGCCATCACATCGTGCGCGCGTGCTCGACGAACGCATCGAGCGTGGTGCGCAGCGCGGGGGAGTCCTCCTGCGAACGGCGATGGACCGCGAGCACGTCGCGGGTCGACGCCGGCGCGACGGTCGGGATCGCGACCAGATCGGGTCCGAGGTCGCCGCGGCCCAGGCGCGGCACGAGCGCGACCGCGCGGCCGGCGCGCGCGAATTCGAGGTGGTTCTGGAACTCCATCGACTCGTGCACGATGCGGGGCGCGTTCGGGACGCCGTCGAAGAGCCGGCGCAGCCACTGCCGGCAGATGGTGGCCTCGAACGTCGCGACCCACGTCTCCCCCGCGAGCTCCTCGGGGTGCAGCTCTGCGCGACCGGCGAGCGGGTGGTCGCGATGCAGGATGACGTCGGCGACATCCGTGAACAGCGGGGTCGTGACCAGGTGGTCGGGCATCGCGAGGGCGACCCCGCCCCACCGGTGGACGATCCCGAGGTCGCGCTGGCCCGACGCGACGAGGGCGATCGTCTCCCACGGCTCGCTCTCGCGCAGCGGCAGCGAGAGATCGGGGTGGCGCTCGGCCAGCTCGCTCAGCACCGGGATGACCAGTCCGCGCACCACGGTCGAGAACGCGGCGAGCCTCATCTCGCCCACCACCCGGTCGTCGATCCCGGCGGTGAGCTGCAGATCCGCGCGGAGCCGCTCGAGGTCGGCGAGGATCGGCGTCGACGCGACGACGAGGCGCGTGCCCGCCTCGGTGAGGATCACTCCGCGCCCAGCACGTTCGAGGAGGGCGATGCCGGTCTCGCGCTCGAGGCGCTTGACCTGCTGCGACACCGCGGACGGCGTGTAGCCGAGGCTCGTCGCCGCGGCGACCACGCTGCCCTGCGTGGCGACCGCGCGAAGGGAGAGCACCGCTTCGAGGTCGATCATGAAGCAACGCTACATCGTTTCATGGAGAAAGCATCGCTGGTGCTTCATCCATCGTTCGGGTGGAGTGGAACTCGTGAACAGACGCGACATGATGCTGGCGGCGGCCGTGGCATCGCTCTGGGGGTTCAACTTCGTCGTGATCGACTGGGGGATGACGGGCGTGCCGCCGCTGCTGTTCGTCGCGATCCGCTTCCTGGTGGTCGCCCTCGCGGTCTTCGTCGTCCCGCGGCCCCGCACCTCCTGGCGCACGGTGATCGGCGTGGGCCTGTTCATGAGCCTCGGACAGTTCGGGCTGCTCTACACCTCGATGGCGCTGGGTCTGCAACCGGGGCTCGCCGCGCTCGTGCTGCAGGCGCAGGCGGTGTTCACGATCCTCATCGCCGCCGCGGTGCTGCGGGAACGCCCCACCGTGCCGCAGATCGCCGGCGTCGCACTCGGTGTGGTCGGGCTCGCCATCGTCGCGACCGGCCGCGGGGGTGATGCCCCCGCCCTCGCCGTGGCGTTGGCGCTCGCGGCGGCGTTCTCGTGGGGCATCGGCAATGTGATCTCCCGTCGTGCCGGGGCCGTCGGCGGGCCGGGTCGCCTGGGCTCGCTGTCGCTCACCGCATGGTCGGCGCTCGTGGTGCCCGTCCCGGCGTTGATGCTCTCGTTCCTCGTCGAGGGTCCGTCCGCGATCGCCGCGGGCATCGCCGCCTTCGGATGGCAGTCGCTGCTGTCGACGCTCTACACCGCGGTGCTGTGCACGATCATCGGCTACTCGATCTGGAACGGCCTGCTGGCTCGGAACCCGTCCGCGGCCGTCGTGCCGTGGGTGCTGCTCGCACCGGTCGTGGCGATGGCCGCGGCCGCGCTCCTCCTCGGCCAGTTCCCCACGCCCGCGGAGCTCGTCGGCGGCGTCCTCCTCGTCGGGGGCGTGCTCGTCACGGGGCTGCGCCGTATATCGATTCGCCGGAAGGTTTTGCGCAAGAACTTGACATGAGGATGGCGCTGCCGAATCGATTCGATACACTGGCCCGTGCCACTCGGCACCTCTCCGTCGCCTGCGGGCGCGGCATCCGTCCCCTCCTCGTCTTCTCGTTCGAGAGCCGCCCTCATGACCACCGCCCTGACGACGGGCCGCCCGTGGCGCGTCATCGTCCTGTTCTCCGTCCCGCTGCTCATCGGCAACGTGGTGCAGCAGCTGTACCACTTCGTCGACGCCGTCGTCGTGGGGCGCCATCTCGGCGTCGACGCGCTCGCCGCGGTGGGCGCGACGGGCAGCATGCTGTTCCTGCTGCTCGGGTTCGCGTGGGGTCTCACGTCGGGCTTCGCGATCCCGACGGCGCAGGCGTTCGGGGCGCGGGACTACGCGGCGGTGCGGCGCTCCGTCGCGGCGGGCACGATCCTCACCGGCATCTGCACCCTGCTGCTCACCGTGGGCGCGCCGCTGCTCACCGCGCCCCTGCTCGAGCTGCTGCAGACCCCCGCCGAGCTGATGGACGACGCCATCGTCTTCGCGCAGATCAGCTTCCTCGGGGCCGGCGCGATGATGTTCTTCAACTACCTGTCGGCGATCATCCGCGCGATCGGCGACTCGCGCACGCCGCTCGTGTTCCTCACGCTGGCGTGCGCGCTCAATGTCGTGCTCGTCATCGTCATGGTCGGCCCGTTCGGCTGGGGCGTGGGCGGCGCGGCGCTCGCGACGGTGGTGTCGCAGGCGATCTCGGTGCTGCTCTGCCTCGAGTTCGTACGGCGACGGATGCCGGTGCTCCACGTCCGCCGCAGCGACTGGCGTATCAGCCGGGCCGAGCTCGCGGAGCACCTCCGCCTGGGGCTGCCGATGGGCTTCCAGGCATCGATCATCGCGATCGGAACCCTCTCGGTGCAGGTCGCGCTGAACGAGCTCGGGGCGGACGCGGTCGCCGCGTACACCGCGGCCTCCCGGGTCGACGGTCTCGCAGTGGCTCTCCTGCAGTCGCTCGGCCTCGCCGTGTCGATGTTCGTCGCCCAGAACCACGGCGGCGGCCGGCCCGACCGCATCCGCCGCGGGGTGATCCAGGCGACGTGGATGTCGGTGGGCGCCGCCATCGTGCTCGGCGCCCTGCTCATCGCCTTCGGTGCGATGACGGTGCAGCTGTTCATCGACGAGGGGTCGGCCGAAGTCGTCGACCTCGCCGCGCAGATGCTCGCCATCAACGGCGCGACCTACTGGATCCTCGGCATCCTGTTCGTCCTCCGTGGTGCGCTGCAGGGACTCGGCCACACTCTCATCCCCACCGTGACCGGCGTGATCGAACTCGTGATGCGCGTCGGCGCCGCGGTCGTGCTGGGCAGCATCTTCGGCTTCATCGGCGTCGCGGCGAGCAACCCGCTCGCGTGGCTCGGCGCCGTGGTCGTGCTCGTGCCCGCGTACATGGTGGCGCACCGGCAGCTCGCCAACGCCCCGGTCACGCCCATGGTCGCGACACCCACCACCCCCATCGCCGTCATCGGGCCCACCGACGGCTCCATGGTCGTCGACGCGATCGTCACGCAGCCCATCGTGCTGCCGACCGTCGCGCAGGGCGGCGCGCCCCGGCGCCCGCGCCGGTTCCGGTCCGCGCCGTCCCGCGACAAGCGCCGCACGCGCGGCTGACTGGCCGGGTGGTGAGCCGGGTGCGAGCCGCAGCATCCGTCCCTCCCATCGCCGCAGTCGGCCCGTGCGGTCGCGTCGGCCGTGTGATGCGACCTTACGGGCCGACTGGCCGGGTGGTGAGCCGGGTGCGAGCCGCAGCATCCGTCCCTCCCGCCGCCCGAGTCGGCCCGTGCGGTCGCGTCGGCCGCGTGATGCGACATTTCGGGCCGACTGCGCTGCGTCGGTACGGCCGGCTGCCCGGGGCGTGGCGAGAGGATGATCGGCCGGCGCCTGAGATCGGCTGGTGTCGTATTATCTGCGTATGGGTGCAGATAAGCAGGGATGCGGATACGCGGTCGACAGCCCGTTCGTCGAACTCGCTGTCGAGGTCTTCGCGATGCTCGCCGACGCCACGCGGGTGCGGATCGTGCTCGCGCTCCAGGACTCGGGCGAACTGTCCGTGAATCACCTCGCCGACATCGTCGACAAGTCGCCCGCGGCGGTGTCGCAGCACCTCGCCAAGCTCCGGCTCGCCCGCATCGTCTCGACCCGCCAGGAGGGCCAACGGGTGTTCTACCGCCTCGAGAACGAGCACGCCTCGCGACTGGTCGCCGACGCGATCTACCAGGCCGAGCACTCACTGGGCGGGACGCCGCGCCACCACCGCGCCGAGAAGGGCGCCGAATGAGCGCGCAGACCGCCGGACATCACTCCCACGACCAGGACCGGCATCACGCCGAGCACGGGCATCCGCACGAGCACGGCCACCCGCACGAGCGCGGCTACCCGCACGACCACAGCCACGACCACGGCGGCCACGACCACTCACACCCCGGCGGATTCCGCGGCGTGCTCCACGAGCTGTTCGTGCCGCACTCGCACGATGCCGCGGACTCGATCGACGACGCGATGGAGGCGCACTCCGCCGGTATCCGCGCCCTCAAGATCAGCCTCGTGATCCTCCTCGCGACGACGGCGGTCCAGGCGGTCGTCGTCGCGTTCAGCGGTTCAGTCGCGCTCCTCGCCGACACCGTGCACAACCTCTCCGACGCTCTCACGGCGGTCCCGCTGTGGATCGCGTTCGTCCTCGGCCGCCGCGTGGCGTCCCGCCGCTACACCTACGGACTGGGTCGCGCCGAAGACCTCGCGGGCCTGTTCATCGTGTTCGTCGTGGCGCTGTCAGCGATCGTCGCGGCGTGGCAGGCCATCGACCGCATCCTGCACCCGCAGCCCCTCGAGAATCTCGGGTGGGTCATCGCCGCCGGCGTCATCGGCTTCGCGGGGAACGAGGCGGTCGCGGTCTACCGCATCCGCGTCGGCAAGCGCATCGGCTCTGCCGCGCTCGTCGCCGACGGCGTGCACGCCCGCACCGACGGCTTCACCTCGCTCGCGGTCGTGCTCGGCGGCATCGGCGTGCTCCTCGGCTTCCCGCTCGCCGACCCGATCGTGGGGCTCATCATCGCGGCCGCGATCTTCGTGCTCCTCATCGGCACGGTCCGCAGTGTCGGCAGGCGCCTCCTCGACGGCGTGGAGCCCGAGCTCGTCGATCGGGCCGAGCACGCGCTCGAGCACGTCGACGGACTCGCGCGGATCGATCGCGTCCGCCTCCGCTGGGTCGGCCACCGGCTCCAGGGCGACGCGCTCGTCATCGCTGCGGCGGACACGGATGCTGCGGCCCTTGCCGCTGCGGCGGAATCCAGCATCCGCGCCCACCTGGGAAACGTCGACGACTTCACGGTCACCGTCCGTCCAGCCACCGGCGTCGGCGGCCCGGCATAGGCTCGGAGCCATGTCCGTGACGACGCGCCGCATGCAGGATCTGACCATCGACGACCACTTCCTCACGGTCCCCCTGGCGTGGGGCGATCCGGCGGACGCCCGCACGATCGACATCCACGCGGCAGCCGTCACGCGCGAGGGCGGCGAGAACCTGCCGTACCTCGTGTTCCTCCAGGGTGGTCCGGGCCACGAAGCGCCGCGAGCGTTCCACTCGCCTTCGGGGCCGTCGTGGCTCGATGCAGCGCTCGAGCACTACCGCGTCGTGCTGCTCGACCAGCGCGGCACGGGGCTCTCGACGCCCGTCGGCGACGACGACCTCGAGCGCGACACGTCCGAGCTCGCCGAGTACATCACCCACCTGCGCGCCGACGCGATCGTGCGCGACTGCGAGGCGGTGCGCCAGCACCTCGGCGCCGAGCGGTGGAGCGTGCTGGGGCAGTCGTTCGGCGGGTTCACCACGCTGGCGTATCTCTCGACGGATGCTGCGTCCCTCGCGCACGTCTACATCACCGGCGGCCTGAGCGCCGTGGGTCGCCATCCCGACGACGTCTACGCCCTCACCTACGACAAGATGCGCGACGAGTCGGAGAAGTACTATCGCCGCTTCCCCGCGCATCGCGATGCCATGCGGCGGGTCGTCGACCTCGCGGTCGATGGTGAGCTCGTGCTCCCGGGCGGCGAGGTCGCCTCGGTCTCGCGCGTGCGATCGATGGGGTCGGCGCTCGGCACCAACGACGGCTGGCAGAAGGTGTGGGGCCTGCTCGAGCGCGACCCGCGCTCCAACGCGTTCCGCCACGACCTCGCCGCGGCGATGCCGTTCGACACGCGCAACCCGCTGTACTACGTGTTCCACGAGTCCAGCTACGCCGACGGCCACGCCACACGCTGGTCCGCCGAGCGCACCGAGCCCGCCGACTTCCGCGAAGACCCGACGCTCTTCACCGGCGAGCACGTGCGCCGGGAGTGGCTCGACACCGTGCCCGGGTTCCAGCCGTGGCGCGACGTGACCCTGGCGCTCGCCGAGTTCGAGTGGCCGTCGCTCTACGACGCCGGCGCGCTCGCCGCGTCCGACGCGCGCGGCGCCGCCGCCGTGTACGTCAACGACGTGTACGTGCCGTTCGAGTTCTCGATGGACACCGCGCGCCTGCTCCCGGGCGTCACCCCGTGGATCACGAGCGAGCACGAGCACAACGGCCTCCGCGCCGGCGACGTGCTCTCGCGCCTCATCGACCTCGCCCACGCCCGCCGCGTGCGCTGACGCTCGGGGAAGACGGATGCCGCGGACCGCGGCATCCGTCCCCTCCACGTGCATCGGCGCGGTGTCAGCTCTCGCGGACGAGCTCGGGGAGCTGCCACGTCTTGTCGAACCAGGGCTCGAGCGGGCCGTAGAGACGCAGCATCGGGAACCACGACTTGCCGGGGATCGTCGGGATCCAGTTCGACTCCTTGCCCTCCGGAGCCGTCGGCGAGAACCACAGGATGTATGAGCCGTCGTCCTCGGCCTGCACCGTGCCCGACAGGCTCGCGAGCGCGGGGTACGCCGTCGATTGCAGGAGCGACCGGGTCTGCGTGTCGTAGAGGTCGATTGCCCAGAAGTTCTTCGCCGGCGGATCCGCAGGAATGCGGAGCGAGTACGTGCCGGCACCGTCGAGCACGTGGCCGTCGGCGTCCTCCGCCGTGTACGCGTAGGCGGAGCCGGCGCCCACCTGCGCGTGCGCCATCGCCGGAGTGATCACGGTGGCGAAGTAATGGAACTGCGTGCGGGCGTCGAGGTTGCGGGCGCCGCCCCGCAGGAATTCGTAGCTGCCGCCGATGAACGCGTTCTTCCACGACGAGCCCTCCCAGAAGAAGGCGCCGGGATCGCGCGGCTTGTAGACGAGCGTGCGCGAGATGGCCGCACCGATGCGGGCGGCGTCGTCGAGGATCGCGCGCAGCCGGCCGTCGGGCTCGAACGAGGCGCCGTGCTCGATGCCGATCGCCGCGAGCGTGCCCGCACGTTCAGGGTCGAGTGCCGAGGTCGGCTCCTCGGAGACGAGCTGCGCGAGCTCCTCGAAGAACGTGAAGTCGTTCGCGTGCACGGTGTTCTGCAGGACGGGCGCGATGTTCAGGAAGGTGTTCTCCCGGGGCGAGCCGGCCTCGCTCAGCGGGTAGATGCGCGTCTGCTTCATCGCGGGGACGCCGCCGAGGGTGCGCAGCACGACCCAGTTCGTGTACGTCGGCGACTCGTAAGTGAAGTAGCCGTCGGGGCGCTCGCCGTCGTAGCCCGGTGGCAGGAACAGGTACTTTCCGCCGGCGCCCTGGTCAGGACCGGCGATGCCCATGTCGGCGACGTACCGGAACCAGAAGTCGTCGACGACGCACAGCGACTGCGGCGGTGCCTCGATGACCGTCGGCCCCCAGGCCTTCAGGTCGAGGAACGTCGTGCCGTACGTCGTCTCGGTGTTGGGCGTCAGGAAGATGCCGCCCGAGTTCGCACGCGGGTCGGTGTACCCGATCTTGTCGGGCGCGTCGACGCCCGCCGTCCGCAGACCCTTGCGCATCGCGACGAGCGAGGCACCGGGTACCGCGGTGAGGAACGCGTCGATGCCGCGCAGCAGGTCGAGCGCGTCGAAGATCGTCTGCACCGAGTCGGTCTTCGGCACGCCGTCGAAGAACTCGAGATCGCCGAACGGCGTCTTCAGCAGATCGGGCGTGGAGAGGTGCGTCACCTCCTCCGCAAGCTGCTCCTTCGTCAGTCCCGCCCCCGGGGCGCCGTCGATCGCCATGCTTATCCCTTCATCGGAAACGCTGCCCCCCGGCAGCGTCCACCCTCCGCATTGTGCCAGGTGGCGGTGTCGCGGAATGCGAAGGGCGGAGGATGCGGCAGCATCCCCCGCCCGGATCGGCGATGTCGTACGAGCTCAGCCCGCGAGCGTCACCGTGTCGATGGTCACCGCGGCGATGCCGGGGTGATCGCTGAAGACGCCGTCCATGCCGGCGGCGACGAACACGCGGATCTCGCCGTCCAGGTCGCCGTAGGCGGCCGGGTCGACGCTCGAGCGGAAGTCCAGCGGCAAGAACTGGTTCTCGGCGCGGAACGTCCAACCGTGCACGGTCAGCCCGGCGGCGTGCGCGTCGGCGATGACCGCGGTGGGCGTGCCCAGGCGGCCGTCGGCGGTGCGCGGGATCATGACGGACTTCTCGAGGCCCACGCCGTCGGCATAGGTCGCGATCTCGCTGAGGCCGGCCGGCGTCACGAGGTCCTTGTAGGTGCGCGTGTCACCGGCGAGCGTGAAGTCGTACGGGCGGCCCGACCCGTTCACGAGCTGCGCGAGCGTGACATCGGTCATGCCGTCCAAGTCACGCAGGTTCGCGGTCTCGAAGCTCTGCAGGATCACCGGCGCGTTCGCGCGGTCGAGTCCGTTCGCCTGCAGGGCCGCGACGAGCGGCTCCTCGAGCGACAGCCCGATCGCGTCGAAGTACGACGGATGCTTCGTCTCGGGGTACACGCCGACGGGCCGGCCGTCGCAGCTCACCGAGTGGCGGGCGAGGTCCATGACCTCGTCGAGAGTCGGGATGACGTAGAGCCCGTCGAACGCCGTGTTCGCCGGACGCACCTGCGGCAGCCGCTCCTTGGCGCGGAGCGTCCGGAGCTCGGCGAACGTGAAGTCCTCGGTGAACCAGCCGGTGATCGAGGTGCCGTCGATGAGCTTCGTGGTCTTGCGCGCCGCGAACTCGGGTCGGGTCGCGACATCCGTGGTGCCACTGATCTCGTTCTCGTGACGGGCGACGAGCACGCCGTCCTTCGTCGACACGACGTCGGGCTCGATGTAGTCGGCGCACTGCACGATCGCCGTCTCGTACGCCGCGAGCGTGTGCTCGGGACGCGAGCCGCTCGCGCCGCGGTGACCGATGAGGCTGACCGTCGACGGCTCGATCTTCGTCTTGTCGAGGTCGATGATCGCGAACTCGGTGTCGTCGGGCGTGCCGGGGATGCGCGCGTCGTTGCCGGGGTAGTTGTTGTCGTTGCCGATGAGCAGGCTGCCGTCCTTCAGCTGCACGACGGTCTCGAACGACTGCACGGGCAGCGAGTAGATCTCGCCGGTGCCGTAGCCGTCGCCCGCGCCGATGCCGCTCGGGTTGGCGATGCGGAGGGCGTCGAGCACGAGGGTCTTCTCGAGGTAGCCCTCGGCGTCGGTGCGGCGCAGGTCCACCTCGTACACGCGCTTGGTGACGGACTGCTCGCCCTCGAGGTCGTCGCGCTCGATGAGCAGCAGCACGTCATTGCGCACGGTGAACGCGTCGCCGATCACGTTCGGCTCCTGGTCGGTCTGGTAGCTCCATGTGCGACCGGTGTAGGCGCCGGCGCGCGTGTCGAACTCGAGGATCTCGCGGCGACGGAGGTCGCTGTCGTCCGCGTACGAGCCCTCGACGACCGGGTAGAGGTAGCGACCGTTCACCGAGGCGGCGAGTGCCTCGAAGCCGCGGCTGGCGCGCACGCGCGGGGTCTCGCCGGGCTGCAGGTACGGGTTCTGCGGCGACTTCGCGCCGTCGAGCGAGTACGGCTTCTCGAGCAGCGTGCCCTCGGCGTCGAAGTGCAGCAGGAACGGGCCGAACTCCTCGCCGACCCAGAACGTGCCGTCCTTCGCCTTGACGACCGACTCGATGTCGAAGTCGCCGCCGGTGAGAAGGCGCTCGGAGGTGCCGTCGTTCACGATCGGGAAGTCGAGCACGTTGTTGCGGTCGTTGTACGACACGAACCGCTCGATCTGGATCTCGCCGGCGCCGCCGGCGGCCGTCTGCCAGGCGGGGCGCACGAGGTAGTTGCGCAGCAGGAAGTCGGCCGAATTGCCCTTGGCGCCGAAGCCGTTGTCGGGCTGCGCCCAGAACGTGCCGTCGCCGTTGTCGATCGCGGCAGAGAAGCCGGGGATGACCTGGCCGTCCCACGGCCCGGTGCGGCCGTTGGCCGAACTGGCGAGCGCGCCCGACGCCGGGCCCGGCTCGAGGTGGTCGGCCGACAGCGTGGCGCGCGCGACCAGCGTCGGTACGTGGGTCTGCACGTACGGCGACTGCGAGTTCGCGGATGCGGCGGCGATCGGCTGGGCGGAGGCGGCCGTGGCGGGGAGGAGGGCGACGGCGATGGCCGTCGCTGCTGCCGCGGCGAGAAGGCGCGGCAGGACGCGTCGCGTGGGGATTCGACTCATGCCTCGACGCAACCGGTGCCGATCAGCCGCACGCTGACGAGCGGGCGACCGACCCGCGACGGCCCGATGAACGGGCGGCGAGCGGCGGGTGAGAACGGTCTCATGACCCGCCAGGAAGATGGATGCCGCCGCACAACCCCTGATCAGAGGCCTGCGCCATCCCGGTCAGAGCGCAGCGAGCAACGCCGCGAGCGGCGGCGGCACTCGCTCGAGCGGCACAGCCTCGGCGAGCAGCCGCGCATAGCGCGCCTTGTTTCCGCTGCGTCCGCCGAAGAAGCGCGCGAGCTGTGCCTCGACCGGGCGGTCGCGCTGGAACGGCTGCCGCTGCAGGCTCCGGAACGAGTCGAGCTCGCCCTGCTCGGCGATCACCGCCTCGACTCCTTCGATCCCGAGTGCGCGCACGAACTCCGCCTCGAGGTCGGGGTCGCACACGAAGACCGTCTCGAGTACCCGCTCGAAGTCAGCGCGCTCCCCCACGTCGACGAGTCCGACGAGTCGTTCCCCGGCGAGCTCTGCGATCACCCGGCGAGCGCCCTTGGACCCGCCGACGACGCGGATCCGCGGCATCCGTATCCCCGTCCGCGACGCGAGGGTCTCCAGAGCGATCCGGTCGCTCTCGCCCTCGACCAGCACGACGGTCATGCTGCCTCGGCTTCGGCACGCTCCTCGTCGAGGATCTCGAGCAGGCGGGGCGCGAGCGAGGCGGTGCCGGCGACAAGTCTCGACACGACCCACTCCGGGGCGCCGGCGGGGACCGGCAGGGCGACCAATCCCCGTGCCTGTGGCTTGTTCGCGACATGCTGCGGCACGATCGCGACGCCGAGTCCGCGCACCACGAGGTCGAGGAGGGTGTGAACGTCGTCGACACTGCAGCGCACGCGCCGCTCGACGCCGTGCCGCTGGAACGCGTCGTCGTTGATGGTGCGCAGGGCCCACGCCGGGCGGAAGTCCACGAAGTCGGCGTCGCGGAGGTCCTTCCAGCGCGAGACCGGGCGCTCGGCCAGCGCGTGGCCGGGCGGGACGAGCAGCACGAGCGGAATCCGCGCGAGCTCCGCGACGGCCGGCGCCGGCGTCGGGTCGGCGCTCGCCACGAAGGCGACGTCGAGCTCGCCGGCCGTGATGTGGTCGACCAGCTGGTGCGACCCCGCCTGCACGAACTGGATGTCCACGGCGGGGTGGCGGCGGTGGAAGCGCTCGAGAAGCAGATTCACGTCGATGGCGCCCAGGCACTGCTCGGCTCCGACACGCAGCGACCCGGCGAGCTGGTGCGAGGCGCGGATGACGGCGTCGCGCCCTGCAGCCGCCTGGGCGAGGATCTCGCGGGCGTGCGGCAGGAGCGCGAGGGCCGCCGGCGTCGGCTCGACCGAGCGGGTGGTCCGCTCGAACAGCTTCGCGTCGAGCTCCTGCTCGAGGCGGCGGATCGCGGCCGACAGCCCCGACTGCGAGACGCGGCACCGTTCCGCGGCGCGCGTGAAGTGCCGCTCCTCGGCGAGGGTGACCAGGTACTCCAGCTGGCGGTGCTCCATGACGCCTCCTGTCTCACCGAGCCGCGGGCCGCGGCATCCATTCGTTCTGCTTCTCAATCGCAGAATATACAGTTGTTGGACTTCTTTGTGGGCGATGCCTAACGTGGAGCGGGCAGTACCGCCCCTACCCGAGAGCGAACCCATGAAGACCATCGAACTCAGCGGCATCGAGCGTCCGGCACCCAACGTCGTGCTCGGCCTCATGCGCATCCAGGACCTCGACGACGACGCGGTGCGCACGCTCGTCCGCACCGCGCGCGACGCGGGCATCGACTTCTTCGACCACGCCGACATCTACGGCAGCTCCCTCCACGGCTGTGAGCTCCGCTTCGCCGAGGCGATGCGGCTGTCGCCCTCAGAGCGGGCGCAGATCACGATCCAGACGAAGGCCGGCATCGTGGGCGACGGGCCGTACTTCGACTTCTCGTACGAGCACATCGTCGAGTCGGTGGAGGGATCGCTGCGCGCCCTCGACACCGACTACATCGACATCCTGCTGCTGCACCGCCCCGACGCTCTCGTCGAGCCCGACGAGGTCGCGCGGGCGTTCGACGAGCTCGAGGCCGCGGGCAAGGTGCGGGCGTTCGGCGTCTCGAACCACACGCCGCGCCAGATCGACCTGCTGAAGAAGTCGGTGCGTCAGCCGATCGTCGCGAACCAGATCCAGCTGTCGATCACCCACTCCCCGGCCATCGCGCAGGGTGTCGCGGCGAACATGCAGGGCGAGGAGCAGTCCCTGACGCTCGACGGCGGCGGGATCATCGACTATTGCCGCCTGCATGACATCGCGGTGCAGGCGTGGTCGCCGTTCCAGGCGGGCTTCTTCACCGGCGTGTTCCTCGACTCGCCCGACTACCCCGAGCTCAACGCCGTGATCGACCGGCTGGCTGCGACCTACGACGTGCCGCCCATCGCGATCGCGGTGGCGTGGATCACGCGCCATCCCGCGCGCATGCAGGTGGTGCTCGGCACGACGAACCCCGAGCGGGTGAGTGGAGCCGCCGAGGGCTCCGACATCCCTCTCACGCGCGCCGAGTGGTACGAGCTGTTCCGGGCCGCGGGCTACCGCGTTCCCTGACGGGCCCCCGGGCCCATCGAGGCAAGGCGTTTCCGCCGAGACCGAGGACACGACCCTCGGTCTCGGCGGGAATCCCCTGGTTCGCGGTCGAGAGCGGGCGGGCCTACTGCCGGGAGAACTCCGAAGCGCGCTGGATCTGGTCGAGTGTCGGGGTGACGCCGGTGTACCGCTCGAACTGGCGGGCCGCCTGCAGCGCGATCACCTCGGCACCCGTGATCACCGGGATGCTGCTGCTCCGCGCCGCCTGGATCAGCGGCGTCTCGGCGGGGTAGGCGACGACGTCGAACACCGTCTGCGCCGCCTCGACGTGCTCTCGGGAGAACGACAGGGCGTCGGCATCCGCACCCGCCATCCCGAGCGGGGTGACGTTGACCAGCACCGCGTGCCCGGGGGCGGGATCCGTCGTGACGCTGCGGTAGCCGTACTTCGACGCGATCTGCTCTCCCGCCTCGGCGTTGCGGGCGACCACGGTCACGTCGTCGAAACCCGCACCGCGGAACGCGGCCACGACCGCCTTGCCCATGCCGCCGGATCCGCGCACCAGCACCGGAAGGGCGGGGTCGATCGCGTGACGCTCGAGCAGCTCGGCGACGGCCTCGTAGTCGGTGTTCGAGGCGATGAGCCGCCCGTTGTCGTTCACGATCGTGTTCACCGACTCGATCGCGGCGGCGGACGGCTCGATCTCGTCGACGAGCGGAATCACCGCCTCTTTGAACGGCATCGACACCGAGCAGCCGCGGATGCCGAGCGCCCGCACCCCGCCGATCGCGGCCTCGATGTCGTGGGTCGTGAACGCCTTGTAGATGAAGTTCAGCCCGAGCTCGTCGTAGAGGAAATTGTGGAATCGCGTTCCGATGTTCGACGGACGTGCGGCAAGGGAGATGCAGAGGACCATGTCCTTGTTCAGAATGGGCACGGTGCCATTGTGCCGCGCCGCCGATGTCGGAGCCCCCGACGATGATGCGAGCGGCGAAACCGCACGCGCGCCGCCCGACCTCGAAGGAGAGCACAGGATGACCGCCATCGAATACCGCCGGCTCGAACCCGTCACCGTCTACGCGGCCTCGGGCGTGGCGCCCGGCGGCGAGGACGTGCCCGCCGTGGTCGACCGGATCCTGCCGCCGCTGCACGACGCCCTCGAGGCCGCGGGCGTCGAGTACCGCGAGCCCGGCACGTTCTGGTACGAGTCGCTCGACGGCGGCGACCTGCGTGTGTGGGTGTCGTGGATCGCCGGCGACGAGCCGGCCGAGGGTGACGGCTGGCAGGTCGTGGAGCTGCCCGCCGCCGCGCGCGCCGCCGTCACGACCTACCGGGGCGAGATGAGCGGCATCGGCGACGCGTGGGGCGCGTTCATGCAGGCCGTCGCGGCCGACGGCGGCGAGTTCGACGGACCCTGCCGCGAGGTGTACCTCCAGGCGGACGGACCGCAGTCGACCTGGGTGACCGAGCTGCAGCAGCCTGTCGCCTGACGCGTAGGACCGACAGGGAGACGGCTGCCGCGACGCGCGGCAGCCGTTCCCCCGGCCGGCGCGCACGACGACGCCCCGGGTCCGCCGGGAGCCCGGGGCGTCGTCGCCGATTCGTCAGCGGTCGTCGGTGAACGCGTCCTTGATGTCGTCGCCGGCCTTCTTGATCTTGGCGCTGGCCTGATCGGCCACGCCCTCGGCCTGCAGCTTCTCGTTGTCGGTCGCGTCGCCGACCTTCTCCTTCACCTTGCCCTTCAGGTCCTCGGCATTGTGCTTGATGTCGTCATCCAGACCCATTTTCGGATCCCCTTCTCTTCGTGGTCTTTCGTGAGGCGAGGCTCATGCCCCGAACGTAGGCGGCGGACCGCAGGTCGCTCAGCCGGTTGCCATTCGGTGCGCAGCGGCGTAACCTGTGCCGCCTTCCGCCCGGGCGGAAAGGACTGGGGAGCGCTTCCCGGGCCGCCGGTGCGGATCCGCGCGCGGGTGCGGGAGCAGAATGGCGATATGGATGCCGTCGCCCCGATCCTGCGCACCGAGATGCCGTCGCCGAGCTACATCATGTCGGCCGAGGGATATCAGCTCGCCACGTATGCGTGGGGCGAGCCGGACGCCGAGACCGTGCTGTGCGTGCACGGCTTCGCGTCGAGCTGCCGCGACAACTGGGTCGAGACCGGCTGGGTGCGCATGCTCACGAACGCCGGTTACCGCGTGATCGGCGTCGATCAGCGCGGCCATGGCGCGAGCGACAAGCCCGACGACCCGCTCGCCTACTCGATGGGCTCGTTCGTCGCCGATCTCATCGCCGTGCTCGACACCTATCTCGTGGATGCCGTCCGCTACGTCGGCTACTCCCTGGGCGCCCGCGTCGGATGGCAGCTCGCGGTCGACGCGCCCGAGCACGTGAGCCGCGCAGTGCTGGGCGGCATCCCCGACGGCCGCCCGCTCGGCCGGCTGCGCATCGATCAGGCGCGCGCGTATGCCGAACAGGGCATACCCGTCGAGGATCCCGTCACCCAGAACTACGTGAAGCTCGCCGAGCGGGTGCCCGACAACGACCTGCGCGCCCTCATCGCACTCGCCGAGGGCATGCGATTCGGAGACGCCGACCCCGATCCCGAGCGGCCACCGCGGCAGGGGGTGCTGTTCGCCACAGGATCGGAGGACGCGATCCTCGAGCGCTCGCGAACCCTCGCCGCGACGGCGCCGAACGGCACATTCCTCGAGATCCCGGGGCGCCACCACTTCAACGCCCCGGGGTCGCGGGTGTTCCGCGAGGCGGCCCAGGAGTTCCTCGCGACGGAAGGGACGGCACGATGACGCACACGATCCGCGTCGTCTACTGCACGCAGTGCGCGTGGATGCTCCGCGCGGCATGGATCGCGCAGGAGCTCCTCACCACCTTCCAGGACGAGCTCATGGGCGGCGGCGCGACCCTCGAGCCCGGCACCGGCGGGATCTTCGAGGTCTACGCCGACGGCGAGCTCGTGTGGTCGCGCAAGGCCGACGGCGGCTTCCCCGACATCGTCGCGCTCAAGCGCCGCGTGCGAGACCGCATCGCCCCCGGCCGCACCCTCGGTCACGCCGACCGCGCGGCCGCGACGCCGACCGACCCCGACCGCTGACCCGCGCACAGCGGCGGGGCGCAGCATCCATCATTCGAAGGATGCCGCGCCCCGAAGTGCGTCGCTCGTACCGGGGTCAGGCGACCGCTGTCGCGACGAGCTCGCTGATCTTCTTCTCGACCGCGGGGGTCCAGCCGAGCACGGCGAAGCCGGTCGACCAGATGTCGCCGTCGTCGAGGTGGGCGGGCTCGTCGAAGTTGATCGTGGCGTAGCGGGTCTTGAACTTCGAGGCGGGCTGGGTGAAGACCACGACCTTGCCGTTCGCGTTCGCGTAGGCGGGGAAGCCGTAGAACGTCTTGGGTACGAGGTCGGGGGCGACCTCGCCGACCACCTTGTGCAGGCCCTCGGCGATCTCCTTGTCGGTGCCGTCGAGCTTCGCGATCGCCTCGAGCACCTGCTTCGTGCCCGCCTCGCGGCTCTTGCCCGCCTTGGCCTGGTCGCGCAGTTCCTTCGCGCGCTGCTTGACCGCCTCGCGCTCCTCCTGCGACAGGCCGTCCGATGTCGTCTTCGCCATGATGCTCCTCCTCACGCTGGTGGGCGCCTTCGCGTCCCGTGATCCTCACGCTACCCACGCGGTTTCGGCGGCGCTTCTCCATTCCTGCTTGATCGTGGCGGGGCGGCACGACACAGGGGCGAGGCATCCGCCCCGCCCCTGCTCCCGCGTCACCCCCGCGGCGTCACTCGAACTGCATCACGATGCGGCCGTCGATCTTGCCGTGCTCCATGCGCTCGAAGATGTCGTTGATGTTGTCGATCGACTCGACCGCGACGGTCGGGTGGATCTGGCCGCGCGCGTAGAAGTCGAGCGCCTCGATCATGTCCTGCCGCGTGCCGACGATGGATCCGCGGATCGTGATCGCGCGGAGGACGATGTCGAAGATGTCGGCAGGGAAGTCCCCCGGCGGGAGGCCGTTGAACACGATGGTCGCGCCGCGACGGGCGACGCCGAGGGCCTGGCCGAAGGCCTTCGGGTGCACCGCGGTGACGAGCACGCCGTGCGCGCCGCCCGTGCGCTCCTGGACGACCGCGGCGGGATCCTGCGTGAGCGCGTTGACCGTGAGCTCGGCGCCGTGCTGACGGGCGAGCTCGAGCTTCGCGTCGTCGATGTCGACGGCGGCGACGCGCAGGCCCATGGCGCGGGCGTACTGCACCGCGATGTGGCCGAGACCGCCGATGCCCGAGATCACGACCCACTCGCCGGGGCGGGCCTCGGTCATCTTGAGCCCCTTGTAGACGGTGACGCCCGCGCAGAGGATCGGGGCGACCTCGACGGGGTCCGCGCCGTCCGGGATCCGGGCGGCGAAGCGCTCGTCGACGAGCATGTACTGGCCGAAGCTGCCGTCGACGGAGTAGCCACCGTTCTGCTGGTCGGGGCACAGCGTCTCCCACCCGGTGCGGCAGAACTCGCAGACGCCGCAGGCACTCCACAGCCACGCGTTGCCGACGAGGTCGCCGATCGCGAGCGAGGTGACGCCGTCGCCGAGGGCCACGACGCGGCCGTAGCCCTCATGGCCGGGGATGAGGTCGGATTTCGGCGCCACCGGCCAGTCGCCACGGGCGGCGTGGAGGTCGGTGTGGCAGACGCCGGTGGTCAGCACCTTGACCAGCGCCTGGCCGGGACCGGGGGTGGGGATGGGCACGTCGCGCACTTCGAGCGGCCGGTCGGGCGCGGTGACCACAGCTGCGCGCATCGTGCCGGTGGGGGTCGCGGCGCCGTGTGCTGCGTGCGAGTCGGTCAGGATCGTCATCGATATCACTTCCCTGGGGCGGGCGTTCGCCGCCCTCTGATCCGACGGTAGGCGCGGGCACGTTGCACGACGTTGCGGTCCGGGGCCCGCGGCGGTTCCCTCCCTTGAACGCGGTCGTCCGCCCCTCTAGCGTGAGGTGTCACCCGACCGGCAGGAGCACCCCATGACCTCGCCCAGCGCCCCCGAGCAGATGCACGCGATCTCGGCCGACACCCGTCACACTGTCGAGGACGTGCTCGAGTACGCGCGGCGCCGGGCGCTGTACGAGAACGTGCCGCTCGACAAGCCGATGACCCCGCGCGACCTGGAGCGCCTGGCGTCCGGTTCGATCACGCCCGAGGGCATCGGCTCGCGGCGTGCGATCGCCCTCTTCGAGAACGTCCTCGCGCCCGCGTGCGTGTCGACCGACCACCCCGGGTACCTGTCGTTCATCCCCTCGGCACCGAGCAAGGCCTCGCTCGCGTTCGACGTCGTGGTGTCGGCATCCGCCATCTACGGCGGCTCGTGGATGGAGGGCGCGGGGGCGGTGTACGCAGAGAACGAGGTGCTGCACTGGCTTGCGAAGGAGTTCGGCCTGCCCGCCGGCGCGGGGGGAGTGTTCGTGCAGGGCGGCACGATCGGCAACCTCTCGGCCCTCGTGACGGCACGGGATGCTGCGCGCCGCCGCGCGGCGGACGAGGGGCGCCAGGTCCCGCCCCGGTGGGTGGTCGTATGCAGCGCAGAGGCGCACTCGTCCATCGCGTCGGCCGCCGCGGTCATGGACGTCGACGTCAGGACGGCCGAGGTCGATGCGGACGGACGCCTGCACGGCGACGCCGTGGCGCGCGTGCTCGACGAGCACGGCGACGCGGTGTTCGCGGTGGTCGCCACCGGCGGCACCACCAACTTCGGCATCGTCGACGACATCGCGAGCGTCGGGGCGGTCGCGCGCGAGCGCGGCATCTGGTTCCACGTCGACGGCGCCTACGGACTCGCGGCGATGCTCGTCGAGAGCATGCGACCCGCCTTCGCGGGCGTCGAGCTCGCGGACTCGGTCATCGTCGACCCGCACAAGTGGCTGTTCGCCCCCTTCGACGCGTGCGCGCTCATCTATCGCGAGCCCGCCCTCGGGCTGTCGGCCCACACGCAGAAGGCCGAGTACCTCGACACCCTCACCGGCAAGCCCGACTGGAACCCGTCCGACCTCGCGATCCAGCTCACCCGCCGCGCGCGCGGCCTGCCGCTGTGGTTCTCGCTCGCCACGCACGGCACCGCGCAGTACCGGGCGACGATCGAGTACGGCATCGACCTCGCCCGGCGGATCGCCGGCGAGATCGAGTCCCGCGACGGGCTGTCGCTCGTGCGCGACCCGCAGCTGTCGGTCGTGGTGTTCCGCCGTGAGGGCTGGACGCTCGCCGAGTACGAGGCGTGGTCGGCCCGCCTCCTCGACGACCAGCAGGGCTTCGTCGTGCCGAGCTCGCACGCCGGCGAGCCCGTGCTGCGGTTCGCGATCATCTCGCCGCTGACCACGTTCGAGCTGCTGACCGCGATCCTCGACACCCTGGAGTGAAAGGGCGGATCGTGCCCGGAAGCTCCCAGGCGCGACGCACGTAGACTGGAGGCATCCGTTCCCACATCTGGGAACCCTCCGCTCCGCAGGAACACCGTGACCTCAGCCGCTTCCCGCACGTTCGCCGTGCGCCACGTGCAGCTCGCACGCGCCGCGTTCGCGGCGCTCGCCGCGCTCATGATCACGTTCTCTCCCGACCACTCCGCCCTGGTCGGCAGCTCGGTGTTCAGCGGCTTCACGATCGCGACCGGACTCGTGCTGCTGCTCGCGGTGTGGCTGGTCTACCCGAAGGGACTCCGCTGGCCGTCGGCCGCCCTCGGCGGCGTCGCTGTCGTCGCGGGCATGGCGAGCGGCCTCTACCCGCTGCGCACCGTCACCGGCTACTTCGTCATCGTGATCGCGTGGGCCCTCATCAGCGGCGTCATCGAGCTCATCGCCGGATGGCGCGGCCTCCTCGGTCGTCGCGAGCGGCGCGAGATCGCACCCGGCGTCGCCGACGCGCGGCCCGCCGCACTGGTCGGTCCCCGTTCCGAGAGCCGCGATGCGGCGGTCGTCGGCGCCCTGACGATCCTCCTCGGCGTCGCGCTGCTGTTCGTGCAGCCCGCGTACGCGCTGGACTACACGATCGAAGAGGCGCACGCCACATTCACCCTCACCGGCATCACGATCGGCGTCGGCCTGTTCGGCGGCTACGCCGCGATCGTCGCCGTGTACCTCGGGATCGCCGGCTTCTCGCCGCGCCCTGCAGAGGCCGCCGACACCCCTGACATCACGGCGGGGGCGTCCGCGTCCGCCGATCCCACCCCGCAGAAGGACTCCGCGTGAGCCACGAAAGCCCCACCCGCCGCGACCTCATGAAGCCCCTGCAGCTGCTCGGGCTCGCCTTCGCGGCCGCCCTGTTCGCGGGCATCGTGACCCTCGTGTCGATGGGCTTCTTCCAGCAGCGCGCCCCCGGCGAGGCTGAGCGTGCGGTCGTCACGGCCCTCGTCATCGCCGGCATCAGCTTCATCGCGGTGCTGCTCATCGTCTCGCTGCTGCTCCTCGCCGTCGACCCCGCCCAGGTGACGAAGCAGATCGACAAGCCCGTGCTCTTCGACGACGACTCCGACGGACCCGAGCAGGACGAGAAGCCGGATACCGCAGCATCCGGTGATCCGAAGGCCTGACCCCGCACGACCCGCGAGGGGAATCGCGAAAGGGTAGATCTCCGCACGAGGCGGAAATCTACCCTTTCGCGATTCCGGAGAAGGCCGGGGCGGATCAGCCGAGCTCGTCGACCAGCTGCGAAGCGAGGCCGTCGTATGTCGCGGGCGTGAGGGCCAGCAGGCGCTCCTTGGCCTCGTCGCCGATGTCGAGGCCGCGCACGAACTCCGCGAGCTCGGGGGCGCCGACGCGGCGGCCGCGGGTGAGGTCCTTCAGCAGCGCGTAGGGGTCGCTGATCTGCGAGCGGCCGGCGGCGATCTCTGCGCGCACGACGGTCTGGATCGCCTCGGCGAGCACCTCCCAGTTCGCGTCGAGGTCGGCGAGCAGCACGTCCTCGGCGAGCGAGATCTCCTTGAGGCCGCGCTGCAGGTTGTCGAGCGCGAGCAGGGAGTGCCCGAACGCGACGCCGATGTTGCGCTGCGTGGTCGAGTCGGTGAGGTCGCGCTGCAGGCGGCTCGTCACGAGCGTCTGCGAGAGGGTGGCGAGCAGACCGCCCGCGATCTCGAGGTTCGCCTCGGCGTTCTCGAACCGGATCGGGTTGATCTTGTGCGGCATCGTCGACGAGCCCGTGGCGCCGGCGACCGGGATCTGCGTGAAGTAGCCGATCGAGATGTACGTCCAGATGTCGGTCGCGAGGTTGTGCAGGATGCCGCCGGCGTGACGCGCGCGGTCGTACAGCTCGACCTGCCAGTCGTGCGACTCGATCTGGGTCGTGAGGATGTTGAAGTCGAGGCCCAATCCCTCGATGAACGCGCGCGAGACCTCGGGCCAGTCGACGTCGGGAGCTGCGGAGAGGTGCGCCGACCACGTGCCGGTCGCGCCCGAGAACTTCGCGAGGTACTCGCCGCCCTCGATCTGGTCGGCGACGCGGGCGAGGCGCCACGCGAACACGGCCAGCTCCTTGCCCATGGTGGACGGCGTCGCCGGCTGGCCGTGAGTGCGCGACAGCATCGCGGCGTCGCGGTGGTTCACGGCGAGCTCGGTGAGCGCGGTGATGACGGCGCGCAGCTTCGGCAGCCACACGCGCTCGACGGCGCGCTGCACCGTGAGGGCGTAGGACGTGGAGTTGATGTCCTCGCTGGTGCACGCGAAGTGCGTCAGCTCGGCGATCGCGTCGAGACCCAGCGCCGAGAGGCGGTCGCGCACCAGGTACTCGACGGCCTTGACGTCGTGGCGCGTCACCGACTCCTGCTCGGCGAGCCAGTCGATCTCGGCCTGCCCGAAGTCCATGTACAGCGCGCGCAGGCGCTCCTTGTCGGCGTCGGCGAGGGGCGACGTGCCGAACAGTGAGCGGTCGGTGAGGGCGATGAGCCACTCCACCTCGACCTCGACGCGGGCGCGATTCAGGCCCGCCTCCGAGAGGTACTCGCCGAGCTCGCCGACCGCGGGGCGGTAGCGCCCGTCGAGGGGGCTCAGGGGCTGAGGGGGAAGAGAGGTCACGGTGGCTCCCGTCGATACCGTCGGACGCGCCGTCGATCCGGTGCTCAGGGCACCGGGCGGATGGCGGGTTCGAGTTGCCGGAAGAGCGCCCGGCTCGCGCTCTCGATCATACCGAGCACCTCGTCGAACATTCCGGGCCCGGCATAGTACGGGTCGGGCACGTCCATCGTGCGGGCGGCCGGATCGAACGACATCAGCAGCGCGATCTTGTCGGCGTCGCCCTCGGTCCGGGCCCAGCCGCGCAGGATCCGCTCGTGACTGCGGTCGAGCGCGACGACCAGATCGCTGCGCGCGAAGTCCGAGTGCGTGAACTGGCGCGCGCGGTGGTGCGTCCCGTCGTAGCCGGCGCGCTCGAGCGCCTCGATCGTGCGGAGATCGGCCTGCTCGCCCACGTGCCAGTCGCCGGTGCCGGCGCTCGTCGAGGCGACGCGCGCCCCCAGGCCCGAGGCATCCGCGAACCCCCGGAACACCACCTCCGCCATCGGCGACCGGCAGATGTTGCCGGTGCACACGAACACGACGCGGAAGGGCGTCGCGTCGCTCGCGGTCATGGGTTCCATTCTGGACCGAGCGGACACCGAACGTTAAGGAGTTCTCCTCCAAGGGTCTTTCGATGACGGATGCTGCTCCCCTAGCTTGTGACGAACGGGCGGCGACCCCTGCCTGCCCGCGTCCCCAATCGCGATCCACCGATCGCTGTCGTTCGTGGAGGTTCCGTGTCCCCAACACCGCGTCGAGTGACAGCCGCAACAGCGGCTCTCTCCCTGGCTTGCGCAGGAGTCGTGGCTTTCGCCGCGCCCGCGGCCGCAGCATCCGGCGATCTGCTCATCAGCGAGTACGTCGAAGGCTCGTCGAACAACAAGGCGATCGAGATCTACAACCCCTCGGAGGCGAGCGTCGACCTCGGCGCCGCCGGCTACAAGCTGGTGCAGTACTCGAACGGCAGCACGACCGCCGGCGTGGCGGTCAACCTCAGCGGCACCGTCGCCGCGGGAGGCGTCTTCGTCTTCGCCCACGCGCTCGCGGTGCAGGCCATCCAGGACCAGGCGGACCAGACGGCGAACCTCGGCCTGTTCAACGGCGATGACGCCGTAGCGCTCGTCAAAGGCGTCGACGCCGTCGACGTCATCGGTCAGATCGGCGTCGACCCCGGAACCGAGTGGGGCACCGGGCTGACCTCCACCGCCGACAACACCCTCCGCCGCAACGCGGCCGTGCTCGTCGGCGACACCGACGGCACGAACGCGTTTGACCCCGCGACCGAGTGGACCGGGTTCGCGACCGACACGTTCGACGGGCTGGGAGTCCCCGGCATCGGCGCGAACCCGGGCACCGATCCCGAGCCTGGGACGGGTGCCGACTGCACCGCCGCCCCGACACTCATCGGCGCGGTCCAGGGCTCCAGTGCGGCATCTCCGATCCAGGGCCAGCAGGTCATGGTGAAGGGCGTCGTCGTCGGCGACTTCCAGACCGGCGGGTTCGACGGCTACTACGTGCAGGACGCCGGCGACGGCGACGCGGCGACGTCCGACGGTGTGTTCGTGTATGCGCCGGGCGGTGCACCGGTGAACGTCGGCGACAGTGTCAGCGTCGCGGGCGCGGTCAAGGAGCAGTTCGGTCTCACGGAGATCGTCGCCGCCGATGTCGAGATCTGCGCGACGGCGCAGGCGCTGCCTGCGGCAACGCCGCTCACCCTCCCGGCGACGAGCGAGCAGCGCGAGGCGCTCGAGGGCATGTCCGTGACGCTCCCGCAGAACCTCGCGATCGGCGAGACGTTCGAGTACGGCCGCTTCGGCACGATCACGCTCACCAACGGACGCCTCGACACGCCGACCGCCGTCGTGGAGCCCGGGGCTGCGGCCACTGCGCTCGCCGCGGCGAACCTCGACAACAGCATCACGCTGGACGACGGTCGCGGCAGCCAGAACCCCGACCCGGTCATCCATCCGGACGGAGCGGTCTTCACACTCGACCACTCGTTCCGCAGCGGGGACCTCGTGCAGAACGCCACCGGCATCCTGGACTACCGCTTCGACGTGTGGGGTGTGCAGCCGACCGAGGGCGCCGACTTCACCGTTGCGAACGCCCGTCCCGGAGTGCCCGACGTGGGTGGCGACCTGAAGATCTCGAGCTTCAACGTGCTGAACTACTTCACCTCGATCGACCCGACGCCGACGAACTCGAGTGACGACGACTACTACCGCGGCGCAGACACGGCCGAGGAGTTCCAGCGTCAGCAGGACAAGATCGTCGCGGCGCTCGCCGCGATCGACGCCGACGTGTTCGGCCTGCTCGAGATCGAGAACAACGGCACCGCGCTGCAGGCGCTGGCGGACGCGCTCAACGCGAAGGTGGGTGCGGGCACGTACGTCCCGATCACGACCGGCGTGATCGGCACGGATGCGATCACCACCGCCGTCATCTACAAGCCGTCGACGGTCACGCCGGTGGGTGCGTACCAGCTCATGACCAGCGCCGTCGACCCGGCGTGGCGCGACGACCGGCACCGCCCGGCGGTCACCCAGCGATTCGCGTCGACCGAGACGGGCGACGAGTTCGTGGTGTCGGTCAATCACCTGAAGTCGAAGGGCTCGGCATGCTCCGAGAGCCCCGACCTCGGCGACGGCCAGGGCAACTGCAGCGCGTCCCGCACGGCGGCCGCAACGGCACTCACGAAGTGGCTGAACGAGACGGTCGCCCCGGACGGCCGCGCGATCGTGATCGGCGACCTCAACTCGTACGACCACGAGGACTCGATCGACGCGTTCGTCGCGGGCGGCTTCACCGACCTGGAGAAGCAGTTCAACAGCGAGCACGCGTACTCGTACATCTTCGACGGCCAGCTGGGCTACCTCGACTACGCACTGGCGCAGCCCGCACTCACGGCGGACGTGTCGGGTGTGGAGACGTGGCACATCAACGCGGACGAGCCGAGCCTGATCGATTACGACATGTCGTTCAAGCAGCCGGCGCAGGACGCGCTGTACGCGCCCGACGCCTACCGCTCGAGCGACCATGACCCGGTGATCGTCGGACTGAACCTGACGCCGCCCGACACGACGGATCCGACCATCGAGGTGACCGCGGACCCGACGCTGGTCTGGCCGCCGAACAACAAGATGCGCACGATCGAGTTCACGATCGACGCGGCCGATGACCGTGGCGAAGTGAGTGTCGAGCTCACCGACGTGACCACCGCGGGCAAGAAGTCGGCGTGGACGCGGGTCGACGACGACACGTTCGAGGTCAAGGCCGTGCTCGGCGCCGTCTACCGCTTCACCTGGACGGCGACGGATGCTGCGGGCAACACCAGGGCCGAGACCGTCGAGGTGGTCGTCGGCCGATAGCCCACGACCGCTTGCCCGGAGGGGCGTCGTTCCGAGAGGAGCGGCGCCCCTCCGCCGCGTGTGCGGGTCTCCTCCACATCGGGCGCCGCCGGTCGACTGTGAACAGATCACCGTCGGCGCACCCTGCGGCTCCGCCCGCCCCGCGACGATCGACGGGTGACACTGCTTCAACCGACCGCAGACGCCTCCATCCAGCTCGCCGAGGTGGCGCGCGAACTCGCACGGCTCATCGACCGGATCGCGGATGCCGCACTCGTCGCCCGCGGACTCGCCGACGCTGTCGACTGGCAGGCGAAGGCCGCGACGGCGTTCCACGATCGGGCGACCATGTGGGCCGGCGACGTCTCGGGGCTCGCGTGCCTGGCCGAGAGCGCCCGGTACGACGTGGCTCGGGCGCAGGACCGCGCCGCCTTCGCGGACTCCTTCGCCGGCCTGCTCCTGGGGGCGCAGCGATGAGCGACGCGAAGCCCATCCCGGACCTCCACAACCCCGACCTGGCGCCGGAGGTGGGGCGCCTCGGCCCGAACGAGGGCCTGATCGGCCTCCTCGCCGAACACTGGCCGCGGGTCGACGACGGTCTGCAGATTCGCGGCGGCGGTGCGGTGTCTGTCGACACCGCGACGCTCTCCGCGACCGCGGTCCGCTTCGACACCGCCCGGGAGGAGCTCGCCGCGATCGCAGCGCGGCTTCGCACGCTGCGCGCGGAGCTGGGGGCGCTGCCCGAGCACACCGCCGATGCCCGGGCCTCGGCATCCGCGCTCGCCGCGAAGCTCGACGGGGTGCAGACGGAGGCCGACGAGATCGCGGCGGCGTTGCGGGAAGCCGGCTGCGCGTACGAGATGGTCGAGATCGAGGCGGAGCACCGCGCCGCCGTGTTGGCAGGCGACATCGTCCGCGCGCAGCGCCTCGACGCCCGGATGACCGCGCTGGTCGACGCGCATCCGGACGCATGGCGGATGGCTCTTGGAGCCCAGTTCGAGCGCGCACTCATGTGGCCCTCCGAGCTCGTGCGCCAGGCGACGCAATGGGGCGTGGCGGTGGGCGGCGAGGTCAGCGATCCGGGCTCGATCGTGGTCGGCGGCGCCGCCGGGCTGCTCACGCTCGGTGGAGCCGCGCTCGTCGGGGTCGCGGGTGCGGGGCGGCTGGCGCGGGACGCGCGGCTCTCGGGCACGGCGGGGCCGGTCACCGTGACGCCCGTCGCGCCCGCCTCCACGGTCGTCGGCGCGGCCGGTGCCTCGATCGGCGCAGGGACCCCACCGTCGCGGTCGCCCGCGGCCGTGGCGCCGCGGAGCCTCGCCGCCGTGACCGAGCGGATGCCCGGGGCCGGCGACTCGCGAGTGCGTGTCGAGCGGTACACGATGCCCGACGGGTCACGGCAGTACGCGGTGTACCTCGCCGGCATGCAGTCGTTCGACGTCGGCGGCGACGACGCGTGGGACAACGCGTCCAACCTCGAGCTGTACGCGGGGAACGTGTCGGACTCGTACGCGGCGACCGAGCTCGCCCTCGAGCAGGCGGGCGTGCGGCCGGGCGACGCCGTGCACGTGTTCGGGTTCTCGCAGGGCGCCATGATCGGCGCGCACCTGGCACTGGAGGGCGATTACGATACGCGGACGCTGGTGTCCATCGGGTCTCCCGTCGACGCCGATGTCGGGAGCGGAACGCTCAGCGTGACGCTGCGGCACACCGACGACCCGGTCGCCGGGCTCGCCGGCGGCGGCCACGCGGCCGCGGTCGGCGCACCGGGGAGCTTCGTCGCCGAGCGGGTCTTCGACCCGGACGCCGGAACGGACGAGCCGCGGCTGCCGGCGCACCGGCTCACCGCGTACGCCGAGACGGCGGCGCTGGTCGACGCCTCGACGGACCCCCGCGTCGGCGCCCTGCGCGACGTGCTCGCCGACCTCTCACACGCCGATTCGGTGGAGGTCACCGAGTACGCGGCGACGCGCGGTGCGGACTGAGTCAGTCCTTGCGGGGGCGGATGATGATGCCGACGACCCAGTTGATGAGGGTGATGATGATCGCCGCGACGACGCCCCACCAGAAGTCCTCGACGCGCAGGCCCCAGTTCCAGAAGCTCGTGAACCACGCCGTGAGCCACAACAGGAACGCGTTGATGAGGAGGCCGATGAGTCCCAACGTGAGGATGTAGAGCGGGAACGCCAGCACCTTGATGACCGTGCCGATGATCGTGTTCACGAGCGCGAAGATCGCGGCGACGATCAGCAGGGTCAGGATCAGCTGGAGCGTCTCGCCCGGAGGGAACGGGATGACCGAGACCTGGAGCGCCGGGATCAGGGTGACGACCCAGATCGCGAAGGCGTTGATGACCACGCGGATGAGGAAGCCCATAGTCCGCCCAGTCTTCCACGACGCTCCGGCGGGCCGATAGGAGTAATCCGATGACCTTGATACCGAATTGGTACCGACCTACCCTGAGGGCATGGCTATGACCGTCCGACTGCCCGAAGACCTCGACCGTGCGCTCGACGCGATCGCCGAGGCGGAGCACGTCTCGAAGCACGCGCTGGTGCTGCAGGGCGTGGAGCTCATCGTCGCCCGACGCGGCCGCCGCGCGGCCGTCGACGAGGCCGTCGACTTCGTGCTGAGCCACGATGCCGAGCTGCTTCGTCGGCTCGAAGACGCGTGACCGAGTTCCTGACCCTCGACGACGCTCTCCACGTCTCGGCGAGGCTGGGATTCCACGTCAGGGACGCCGGGCTCCTCGCCTCGGCGCTCGCGCGACCGGCGACCACGCTCTTCGGAGATGATGCCTATCCATCACTGAGCCTCAAAGCGGCCGCCTTGCTCGAGAGCGTCGTGCGGAATCATCCCTTCGTCGACGGCAACAAGCGCAGCGGCTGGACGATCACTGTCACCTTCTTGTGGATCAACGGCTACCGGCACGACATGACCACGGAGGAGGGGTTCGACCTCGTCGTCGGCGTCGCGGAGGGCGGTGTCGACCTGGAGTCCTCGGCGCGGACGTGGGCGGCGCATCTGATCCCCCGCTCGTAGACTCGGGGCGTGACCGACGCTCCCGAGATCCCTGTCCGCGTGCGCCCCGAGGTCGCCGCCCTGCCGCCGTACAAGCAGGGACGGCAGGCCGGTGCGGACGCGTTCAAGCTGTCGAGCAACGAGAACCCGTTCGACCCGCTGCCCGGTGTGCTCGAGCGCGTGCGGAACGCGTCGGCGCTGAACAGATACCCGGATGCTACGGCCGCACGCCTGCGGGAGCGCCTGGCCGAACGGTTCGGGGTCGGAGCCGACTCGATCCACATCGGCGCCGGCAGCGTCTCGATCCTCGCGCAGCTCGTGCTCGCGACCTCTGGCCCGGGTGACGAGGTCCTCTACGCGTGGCGGTCGTTCGAGGCCTACCCGTGGCTGGCGGTCGTCGCCGGCGCGACCGCGGTGCAGGTGCCGCTCGCCGAAGGCGCCCGTCACGACCTCGACGCGATGGCCGCCGCGATCACCGACCGCACCCGCGCGATCATCGTGTGCAGCCCCAACAACCCGACCGGCCCGATCGTCAGGCAGGACGAGTTCGATGCCTTCGTCGAGAAGGTGCCGTCCGATGTGCTCGTGATCCTCGACGAGGCGTACGCCGAGTTCGTCACCGACCCCGAGTCCGTCGACGGGCTCCGCGTGCTCGGCGGGTCGGGTCGCCCGAACGTCGTCGTGCTCCGCACGTTCTCGAAGGCCTACGGGCTCGCCGCGCTCCGCGTCGGCTACGCGATCGGTCACCCGCGCGTACTCGATGCGGCCCGCAGCACCGCGATCCCGCTGTCGGTCACGGCCCATGGCGAGGAAGCCGCGCTCGCGAGCCTCGACGCCGAGGCGGAACTGCTCGACCGCGTGCGCGTCATCGCCGACCGCCGCGACCGGCTCACTGAGGGACTCCGCGCCGCCGGCTGGGACGTCCCTGCGGCGCAGGGCAACTTCGTGTGGCTGCCCACCGGCGATGACACCATGGCGTTCGCGGCCACGTTCGAGGCGGCTGGCCTGATCGTGCGGCCGTTCGCCGGCGACGGCATCCGGATCTCGGTCGGCGAGGAGGAATCCGTCGAGAAGGTGCTGCGGATCGCGGCGACGGTCGCGGCTCGCCGCGAGTGATGAATGCGGATGCGGTTGTCGATCGCGTGCGGTGGATCTCGGCATCGATTGTCGAACGCATGCAGAAACGCGCATGCACGGAGAGATAGCGTGAATTCATGATCCCGGTCGATGACGCCGCCGTTGTGCGGTTTCTGAAGGCGGACGGAACGTTCGCGCCGAGCCCTGCCGCCGAGCAGTATCGGGAGGCCGTCGAGCGCCTCGGCGACGCCGACCTCGAGACGTTCTACCGCGACATGGCCGTCATCCGCGCGTTCGACGTGCAGGCGACGAACCTCCAGCGCCAAGGCCAGCTCGCCCTCTGGCCGCCGAGCTACGGGCAGGAGGCCGCACAGGTCGGCTCGGCCCGGGCCGCGCGTGCGCAGGACCACCTCTTCCCGTCGTACCGCGAGCACGTCGTCACGAAGATCCGCGGCGTCGACCCCATCGACATCATCCGCGTGATGCGCGGTCTGACGCACGGCGGGTGGGACCCGACCGACCCCAAGAACGGCAACACGCACATCTACACGCTCGTGCTCGGCTCGCAGACGCTGCACGCCACGGGCTTCGGGATGGGGCTCGTCTTCGACAGGCGCTGCGGCACCGGCGATCTCGAGCGCGACGAGGCGGTCATCGTCTACTACGGCGACGGCGCGTCCAGCCAGGGCGACGTGCATGAGGCGATGGTCTTCGCGAACAGCTACCGCACCCCCGAGGTGTTCTTCCTGCAGAACAACCAGTGGGCGATCTCGGTGCCGGTCGCGACGCAGTCGCGCTCGCCGCTGTACAAGCGCGGCGAGGGCTACGGCATGCCGAGCACTCTCATCGACGGCAATGACGTTCTCGCGAGCTGGGCCGTCACGCGTACGGCGCTCGACGACGCGCGAGCCGGCGGCGGACCGCAGGCGATCGAGGCGATGACGTACCGCCTCGGCGCGCACACGACGAGCGACGACCCCACGAAGTACCGCACCTCCGACGAGGAGGAGTCGTGGCGCCGTCGCGACCCGATCGCGCGCATGAAGGCGTTCCTCGTCGGTCGCGGCGCGTCGGACGCGTTCTTCGCGGATGTGGACGCTGAGGCCCAGGCGCTCGCCGACGACGTCCGCACCCGCACCAACGCCCTTGGTGGGCTCGACCGCGACGACATGTTCGCGCACGTCTATTCGGAGCAGCATCCGCTCATCGACGAACAGCGGCAGTGGCTCGCCGACTACGAGGCATCCTTCGAAGGAGGCGCATCGTGAGCACTTCGACCACCGACACGACGGCCCCGGCCACCGAGACCACCGCGCCCGCCGTCCAGACCATGCCGTTCAGCCGGGCGATCAACGCCGGCCTGCGCGCCGCGCTGGCCGGCAGCGACCGGGTCCTCCTCATGGGCGAGGACATCGGCAAGCTCGGCGGCGTGTTCCGCGTGACCGAGGGCCTGCAGGCGGAGTTCGGCGAGCAGCGCGTGCTCGACACCCCGCTCGCGGAGTCGGGGCTCGTCGGCACAGCGATCGGACTCGCGATGGCGGGCTTCCGGCCCGTCGTCGAGATCCAGTTCGACGGCTTCGTCTTCCCCGCGTTCGACCAGATCACCTCTCAGCTGGCCAAGTTCACCAACCGCCACGAGGGCGCGCTGCAGATGCCCGTGGTGATCCGCATCCCGTACGGCGGGCACATCGGTGCCGTCGAGCACCACCAGGAGAGCCCCGAGGCGTACTTCACGCACACCGCGGGCCTCCGGGTCGTGAGCCCCTCGACGCCGAACGACGGCTACTGGATGATCCAGGACGCCATCACGTCGCCCGACCCGGTGATCTTCCTCGAGCCGAAGAGCAAGTACTGGCAGAAGGGCGAAGTCGACACGTCGGCGCGCGCCCTCCCGCTGCACGCCTCGCGCGTCGTCCGTCGCGGCACCGATGTCACCCTCGTCGGCCACGGCGCGATGGTGACCACGATGCTGCAGGCGGCCGTGCTCGCCGAGGCGGAGGGCACGAGCATCGAGGTCATCGACCTCCGCTCGCTGTCGCCGGTGGACTACGGCCCGATCCTCGACTCCGTCCGCCGCACCGGCCGCATGGTCTACGCGCAGGAGGCGCCGGGCTTCACCTCGCTCGGCTCCGAGGTCGCGGCGACCGTCATGGAGCGCGCCTTCTACGCGCTCGAGGCCCCCGTGCTGCGCGTGTCGGGCTTCGACGTGCCCTTCCCGCCCGCCAAGCTCGAGGGTGCCTACCTCCCCGACGCCGACCGCATCCTCGAGGCCGTCGACCGGTCCCTCGCCTACTGACCCCGTGAGGAGCTCCGCATGAGCACCCAGACGTTCGTCCTCCCCGATGTCGGCGAAGGCCTCACCGAGGCCGAGATCGTGCAGTGGCGCGTCGGCCCCGGCGACAGCGTCGCCGTCAACGACGTGCTCGTCGAGATCGAGACCGCCAAGTCGCTCGTCGAGCTGCCCTCGCCGTTCGCCGGAACCGTGGGCGAGCTGCTCGCGGCGGAGGGCACGACCGTGAACGTCGGCGCGGCGATCATCACGATCGCTTCGGAGACGGATGCCGCGCCCCCCGCCACCGTCGGACAGTCCGAGCACGGCGAGCCCGCCGAGGCCGGCGAGGGCGCGGTGCTCGTCGGCTACGGCACGGGCGGCCATGTCCAGTCGCGGCGGCGCAAGCCCGCGGTTCCGGCGGAGGAGCGGGTCGCAGCATCCGTCGGCGTGATCGCGAAGCCCCCGATCCGCAAGCTCGCCCGCGATCTCGGTGTGGAGCTGTCGGCCGTCGCGCCCAGCGGCCCGGCCGGCGAGGTGACCCGTGAGGACGTGGTGCGGCACGCCTCGCAGGCGAGCGTGTTCCGCAACATCGAGACCCCGGAGTGGGGCCGCGAGCGCGAGGAGACCATCCCCGTCTCGGCGCCCGCTCCGGCGCCCGGCCCGGCCGCCGTCGCTCCGTCGACGCCCGCGCCCGACGCCGCCGGACGCGAGGAGACCATCGCGGTGCGGGGTGTGCGCAAGGCCACGTCGTCGGCCATGGTGCAGTCGGCCTACTCGGCGCCGCACGTGTCGGTGTGGACCGACGTCGACGCCAGCCGCACGATGGAGCTCGTCAAGCGCCTCAAGACCTCGCCGGACTTCGCCGACATCAAGGTCTCGCCGCTGCTGATCATGGCGCGCGCCGTGATCTGGGCCGCGCGGCGCACGCCGATGGTGAACGCCGCCTGGGTCGATGTCGAGGGTGGCGCCGAGATCCGCGTGCGCAACTACGTGAACCTCGGCATCGCGGCGGCGACCCCGCGCGGCCTGCTCGTGCCGAACATCAAAGACGCGCAGGACCTGTCGATGCGCGAGCTCGCGCGCGCGCTCGAGAAGCTCACGCTCACGGCGCGCGAGGGCAAGGCGACCCCTGCCGACCAGCACGGCGGCACCATCACGATCACGAACATCGGCGTCTTCGGCATGGACGCGGGCACCCCGATCATCAATCCCGGCGAGGCCGGCATCGTCGCGCTCGGCACGATCCGTCAGAAGCCGTGGGTCGTCGACGGCGAGGTGCGCCCCCGTTGGGTGACGACGGTCGCCGGCTCGTTCGACCACCGCGTCGTCGACGGCGACGGCATGTCGCGCTTCATCGCCGACGTCGCATCGATCCTCGAGGAGCCCGCGCTCCTGCTGGACTGAGGTTCGCGCACAGAATCGGAGATCCTTCGCGAAGCGCCGGTTCGCGGCGTCCGCTCCCCGGCGTGTCGGCAGAACCTCCGATTCTGTGCTCGCGGTCGCCGCAGATTTGAGAACGATTCTCATTAGCGTTAGGCTCGACGACATGACCTCCGTGCGACGTTCCTTGCCCGTGCTCGGCCTGGCTGCAGCATCCGCCCTCGTCCTTGCCGGCTGCGCGGGAACGGCCGCCGGCGAAGATGCGAGCGACGGGAAGATCGCGGTCGTCGCGTCGACCAACGTGTACGGCCAGATCGCGGAGGAGATCGGCGGCGATCTCGTGGACGTCACGTCGATCGTGACGAACGAGTCGCAGGATCCGCACTCGTTCGAGCCGAGCGCGCGCGACCAGCTCGCCGTCTCGAAGGCCGACCTCGTGATCGAGAACGGCGGCGGGTACGACGCGT
Source organism: Microbacterium sp. F01 (assembly GCF_056156365.1). NCBI lineage: Bacteria > Bacillati > Actinomycetota > Actinomycetes > Micrococcales > Microbacteriaceae > Microbacterium > Microbacterium sp. F01. The sequence continues at coordinate 4,483,359 of NZ_CM149592.1, read as the reverse complement.
TCATCGATGCGCTCATCGAGTCCAGCGGCACCGAGGCGCCGGTCGTCACGGCGGTCGAGTACTCGCACGACTGGCCCGAGAACGCCGGCCACGACGAGGAGAGCGCCGACGACGCCGAGGACCACGCCCACGACCACGCCGACCACGACCACGAGCACGTCGAGGGCTTCAACGAGCACGTCTGGTACGACCCGCACACGATCGCGCACGTCGCCGAGGCCATCGCGGTCGAGCTCGGCGAGCTGAGTCCCGACGATGCCGAGACCTTCACCGCCAACGCCGAGGCGTTCTTCGGCGAGGTCGACGGTCTCGAGGCGTCGCTCGAGGAGATCGGCGCGGCACACGGCGGCGACAAGGTCTTCGTCACGGAGCCGGTGCCCGCCTACCTCGTCCAGGCGGCGGGGCTCGAGAACGTGACGCCCGAGAAGTTCAGCGAGGCGGTCGAGGAGGGACAGGATGTCGCGCCCGCGACGCTGCTCGAATCCCTCGCGCTCGTGCAGGGCGGCGAGGTGCGCGTGGTCATCACGAACACGCAGACCGGCGGCGCGGAGACGCAGGAGATCGTCGACGAGGCCGACGGGCTCGGCATCCCGGTGATCGCGTTCTCGGAAACGCTGCCGGAGGGGCAGACTTACATCTCGTGGATGCAGGCGAACATCGAGGCGCTGAACGGGGCGCTTCAGGCGTGACGCCGACCGCCGCGGGCTCTCGCCCGGTGATCCTCAGCATCCGGGATGCCGCGCTCCAGCGCGGCGACCGGGAGCTGTGGGCGGGGCTCGATCTCCACGTCCACGCCGGCGAGCTCGTGGCGGTGCTGGGGCCGAGCGGCTTGGGCAAGACGACGCTGCTGCGCGCGATCCTCGGTCTCGAGCCGCTCTCGCGCGGCGAGATCACCGTCCAGGGCCAGCCGGTGGCCCACAAGGGCAGCCGCAGCATCGGCTACATCCCCCAGGCCCGGCCACTGCCCCGCGACACCTCGCTGCGGGGTCGCGACCTCGTGACCCTCGGCGTCGACGGACACCGCTTCGGCCTCCCGATTCCCCGCCGCGGCGACCGCGCGCGGGTCGACGCGCTCATCGACGCCGTCGGCGCCCGGGACTTCGCGGACCGCCCCGTCGGCCTCCTCTCCGGCGGCGAGCAGCAGCGCCTGCGCGCCGGCCAGGCCCTCGCCGACGACCCGCGGCTGCTCCTGTGCGACGAGCCGCTCACGAGCCTCGACCTTGCGAACCAGCAGGCGGTCATCGGCCTCATCGACCGGCATCGCCGGGAGAAGGATGCCGCGGTCCTCCTCGTCACGCACGACATCAACCCGCTGCTGGGCAAGGTCGATCGCATCCTCTACATCGCGAACGGGCGGTTCACCCTCGGTACGCCGCAGGAGGTGCTCCGCTCGGACGTGCTCACGGCGCTGTACGGCGCGCACGTCTTCGTGCTGCGGGCAGGAGACCGGCTCGTGGTGGTCGGCGCGCCCGATGCCGAGGCATCCCACCACCATCACGACCACGGGGTTCACGAATGAACTGGAACGACATCGCGGACGCGATGTTCGGCGGGTTGCCCTTCTACGGCGAGATCCTCGCGCTCGTGTCGAACTCGGTGTGGGCGGGCGCGGTGCTCGGCCTCGTCGGCGGCCTGGTGGGCGTGTTCGTCATGCAGCGCGACATGGCGTTCGCCGTGCACGGCATCAGCGAGCTGTCGTTCGCCGGTGCTGCGGCGGCGCTCCTCATCGGATGGGACGTGGTCACGGGGTCCATCGTCGGCTCGCTCATCGCGGCCGCCATCATCGGCGTGCTGGGCGCGAAGGCGCGCGACCGCAACTCGATCATCGGCGTGCTGATGCCGTTCGGGCTGGGTCTCGGCATCCTGTTCCTCTCCCTCTACGACGGCCGCAGCGCCAACCGGTTCAGCCTGCTCACCGGGCAGATCGTGTCGGTGCAGACCGGGCAGCTCGGCTGGCTCATCGGCATCGGGGCCGTCGTGCTGCTGGGCCTGCTGCTCATCTGGCGTCCGCTGCGGTTCGACTCGCTCGACCCGCAATCGGCCGCCGCGCGCGGTGTGCCGACCACCGCGGTCTCGCTCGGATTCATGCTGCTGCTCGGCCTCATCGTCGCCGTCGCCGTGCACATCATCGGTGCGCTGCTCGTGATGGCCCTGCTCGTCACGCCCGCCGCCGCGGCGATGCGGATCGTGTCGGGGCCGCTGTCGGTGCCGCTGCTGTCGGCGCTGTTCGGCTTCGTGTCGGCCGTGGGTGGCATCCTGCTCGCGATCATGGGCACCCTCCCGGTGAGCCCGTACATCACGACGATCTCGTTCCTGATCTACGTCGTGTGCCGTGTGATCGGCGCGCGTCGCGACCGGGTCACCCGCGTCGCCGTCCCCGAGGCCGCCCGGTGACCGGCGCCCGGGAGACGTCCAGGACCCCTCGGTAGACTCGCCCCCATGGCCCAGCGCAACACGTGGCAGCGCGAACGCGTGCGCGAAGCGCTGTCGGACGCCCGCGGATTCGTCAGCGCGCAGTCGCTGCACGCCACCCTCCGCGACGAGAACACCGGCATCGGACTCGCCACGGTGTACCGCGCCCTCGCCGGGCTCGCCGCCCAGGGCGAGGCCGACTCGCTGCAGAGCCCCGAGGGCGAAGCGCTGTACCGCGCCTGCTCCAGCACCGGCCACCACCACCATCTGATCTGCCGCTCCTGCGGACTGACCGTCGAGATCGAGGCGACGGACGTCGAGCAGTGGGCGAAGCGCACGGCCGAGCGCCACGGATTCCGCGACGCCGAGCACGTCGTCGACATCTTCGGGCTCTGCGCGAACTGCGCCGCCGCCCGGGATGCCCAGCGTGACGCGCACTGACCCCGCCACACGCGCGCGCTCTGCGGAGCACCGTCACGGATCGATCACGGATGCTGCGCCCCAGCCATCCGCGCGGGCGCGCACCCTGCTCTGGCTCGGCATGGGCGTGGCCGTCGTCGCCGGCCTCTTCCTCATCGACTGGTTCGCGCCGACGCTGTTCCCGGCGTCCCTCCCCACCCGCGCGCAGGACGGACTGACCCTCGCGATCAGCGTGCTCATCGAGTCGCTGCCGTTCGTGGCGCTCGGCGTCGTGCTGTCGATCGTCGTGCAGGTGTGGGTGCCGCCCGGCGTCATCGAACGGTGGATGCCGCGGCGTGGGTGGGCGCGGCGCGCGGTGCTGTCGCTCCTCGGCATGATCGTGCCGGTGTGCGAGTGCGGCAACGTGCCGTTCGCGCGCGGCCTCCTCATGCGCGGATTCTCGGTGCCCGAGACGCTGACGTTCCTCATCGCGGCGCCGATCGTGAATCCCATCGTCATCATCACGACGCACCAGGCGTTCGGCTTCAGCGACGGCATCCTCATCGCGCGCCTGCTGGGCGGGTACGCGATCGCCAACCTCATCGGATGGCTGTATTCGCGGCATCCGTCTCCCGATGCCCTGCTCACCGACCGCTTCCGCGACACGTGCGAGCTCGTGGTGCACGAGCCCGGCGGCAAGTGGCGCCGCACGCTCGCGCAGTTCGTGATCGAGCTGCGCGCGGTCATGCCGGCGCTCGTCATCGGCTCGGCGCTCGCCGGCGCGGTGCAGGTGCTCATCCCGCGCGAAGCGCTGCTGGCGATCGGCGCCAACCCGGCGCTGTCGATCGTCGCGATGATGGCGCTCGCGATGGTGGTGTCGATCTGCTCGAACGTCGATGCGTTCTTCGCGCTGTCGTTCGCCTCGACGTTCACGCCGGGGTCGATCGTCGCGTTCCTGCTGGTCGGGCCGCTCGTCGACGTCAAGATGCTCGCGCTCATGCGCACCACGTTCACGTGGCGCACGCTCGGCGGCATCGTCGTGGTGGTCGTGCTGTCGGCGTTCGCCATCGGGACGGTGGTGAACCTCCTTGCGTAGGGCAGGCTTCGTCGGCACGCGGTGGCTCGGGGTCGGCCTCGCCGCGGCGCTCGCCGTCTTCACGATCTCCCTCGCGGTGACGGGCCGGCTCGGGCTGTACATCAACCCCGATTCGACGTGGTTCGCGGTCTCGATGTCGGTGTTCGTGCTGATCGGGGCGGTGGCCTCGTTCGCCCTCCCGCTCGGCGCCGAGGCCGACCACGGCCACGACCACGGCGACGCCCCCGGCGAACGCGATCACAGACTTCGCAGAATCGCGCTGAGCTCGCAGGAATCCGGCCAGGAGCTGCGAAGTACGTCGATCTCTGCGAAGTCTGTGACACCGCTGCACCCGGGGCACGACCACGACCACGACCACGCGCACGGGGGCGGCGAAGGGGAGGAGCCTGACCACGACCACCACACGCCGCACCCGCTCGCGGTCGCAGCGACGGTCGTCGGCGGGGTCGCGGCATCCGGGGTCGTCGTGCTCACGCTCGCGCTTCCTCCCGCTTCCCTCAGCGCGGAGCTCGCGATGTCGCGCGACGTCGGGGCGACGCCGCTGTTCGGCGGCGCAGACACCGTACAGTTGGCCTCGACCGGCGACACGGCCTCGTTCGGGGTCGGCGAGTGGGCGACGGTGTTCGCGACGGCTACCAATCCCGACGCGTTCGACGGCGAGACCGTCGAGCTCACGGGCTTCGTGACGCCGGGCGACGACGGCGCCTTCGACCTCACGCGCCTGGTCATCACGCACTGCGTCATCGACGCGCAGCCGGCGAGCCTGCCCGTCGTGGCCGGCGATGGCGCGCCCGACACCGGGCAGTGGGTCACGATCACCGGCACCGTCCGCTCCTCGTCGGACGGGCAGCTCGTCGTCGACGCCTCCGCGGTGGAGGAGATCGCCGAGCCCGAGGACCCGTATGAGTACTGACGGGACCTCACGGCGCTCCCGATCCCGGCGTCGTCGGGGCCGCGCGTTCGTCGGCGCCTTCGCGATCGTCGTGGGCGTCCTCGCCGCGCTCGGGCTCGCCGGAGCGGCAGCGAGTGTCGCACAGGGACCGCGGGTGACGGAGGCGTACGTGGATCCGGAGGCGGCGGCCGCAGCATCCGGTGCCCGTCTCATCGTGACCACGACGCAGTCGCTCGCCGAAGTCGATCCGTCGCAGGTGACCATCACCCCCGAGACGCCGTTCGCCGTCGACACGTCGGGGCGGAGCGTCGGCGTGCGGTTCACGCTGCCGCTGTGGGACGACACCGAGTACACCGTCACGATCGACGATGTGGCGTCGCTCGGCGGCGGGCCGACGGCGACGATCACCGAGACGTTCACGACGCCTGCGGCCGAGGTGTTCCTCATGCAGCGCGGGACGAACGCGGGCGACCTCATCTACCGCACCGACCTCACCGGGCAGAACGCGGTGCCGGTGTTCCGGCACGCCCACATCGAGGACTTCCGCGCGACGGGCCAGCACCTCGTCGTCTCGGTGCGCACGGACGACGACCGTGCCGGGCTCATCGTCACCGACCTCGACGGCGAGAACGCGCACGAGCTGCCGCTACCCGGTGACGGGTATGTCTCGAACCTGCAGACTGCCGACCGCGGCGAACGCATCGGCTACACCTTCTCGGATGCCGAGCTCAGCGCCGACTCCGGCCGAGAGAGCCGGCTCTACACCGCGTCGCTCAGCGATCCCGCCGCAGACCCTGTCGCGATCGAGGTCGAGGGCGCCGATCCCCGCGTCGCGGAGTGGCGGTTCGTGCCCGACACCGACAGCATCCTGCTCCTCTCGTTCGACGGCTCGCTGCTGCTGACCGGATCGGAGAGCGGGAGCGGTGCGCCGACCGCGCTCGGCGACGCGCTGACGATCGAGGGCATCGCGCGCGGCTCGAGCGAGGCCGTGATCGACCGCTTCGACCAGGCCGCGGTCATCGACCTGACCGACGCGAGCGAGGAGCCCCTCGTCGCGCCCGACATCGATCTCGGCGGCACGAGCTCGGTGACGCCGCTTCCTGACGGCGCGACGATCCGCACGGCCGCGGTGCTCGACGCCGACGGCGTGCCGACCGGGCGTACGTCGGTCGCCCACGTGGACGCCGACGGAGCGACGACCATGCTCACCGAGATCGCCGACACGGATGCCGTCATCCAGGTGTGCGTGTCGCCCAGCGCACGTTACCTCGCGCTGCTCGTGGCGCCCGACGCGGTGACCAACTCCTACGACACCTACCAGCACCCGCTGCCGCAGCGCCCCGAGACGCGCATCCTCGAGGTGGCCGACGGAGACGCGGTCGTCGCTCTCAACGGCGCCTCGATCTCGTGGTGCCAGGTGCCCCCGCGCTGAGCCCTCGGGTCGCACGCCGGATCGCGGCATCCGTCATCCTCCTCAATTGAGGACGAGAACTCAGATGCGGACCAGAAACCCCGTTTCGCTCCGCATCTCGGCGCAGATCCTCAATTGAGGACCTGCCAGCTCAGGAAGAGCGAGCGGATGCCGCGTCCTCGTCGTCCGTCTTGGACGCGGCGGGAACGGGGAGCTGCGACGGCAACCCGCTCGACAGCATGAGTCCCAGCACAGTGAGCGCGAACACGAAGAACAGCGACTGGCGCAGCGACTCGACCTGGGTGTCGGCGTACAGCTGGGCGATCTCGGTGGCGGACTCGGGGTCGGCTCCGGCGTCGGTCAGCAGGTCCTCGGCCTGCTGCTGCGAGATGATCGGCGCGCCCTTCGACGCGGTGGCGACGACCTGCTGCTGGATGTCGGAGGGGATCGTCGTGCTCTGCTCCACCGCTGTCGTGAATCCCGACGTGAGCAGCAGGATGAACACCGAGCCGACGATCGCCGTGCCGAACGACGAGCCGAGGTTCTGGAACGTGCCCTGGAGGCCCCCGACCTCTGACGTGTCGGACTGGTCCACGGCCGACATGTTGACGTTGCCGAGCTGCGAGGCGAGCAGGCCGAAGCCCGCGCCCACCACGAACATGCCGGCGGCGAACGCGAAGTCGGCGAGTTCGGGCTGCACCGCCAGGAAGACGACCAGCACGCCGAGACCCAGCGTGAGCTGGCCGATGCGGCCGATGTTCTGCGCCGAGCGCACCGTCGACAGGCGCGACCCGAGGATCGAGAACAGGATGAGCCCGAGCGACAGCGGGAGGATCTTGAGGCCCGTCTCGAGCGCGTCGTAGCCGAGGATCGTCTGCAGGTACACCGGCACGACGAAGAACAGCGCGGCGATCGCGAAGTACTGCGCCATGAACATCGTCAGGCCGCTGCGGAGCGCCGTGATCCGCAGGAGGCTCACCTTGAGCAGCGGCACACGGCCGCTCCGCTCGAGCTGCTGCTGCCGCTTCACGAACAGCCACAGCACGACGATCGACAGCAGGATCAGGTACGCGACGGGCGAGATGCCGAGCGGAGCGAACGGCTGGCCGTTGATGACGGGCGGGTCGAGCGGCTGGAACCATCCCCACGTCTTGGACTGCAGGATGCCGTAGACCAGGAGGCCGAGGCCCAGGGCCGAGAGCACGACGCTCAGCAGATCGATCCGCAGTTTACGGTCGCCGGGCACGTCTTTGATGCGACCCGACACGATCAGCACGAGGGTCATCACGACCGCCTCGGCGACGAAGACGTAGCGCCACGACGAGTACGTCGTCACGAGACCGCCGATGAGGGGACCGGCGGCGGCCGCGCCGCCGGTGACGGCGCCGAGCACCGCGAACGCGACGACGCGCTCGCGGCCGGCGTAGTTGATCGCGGCGAGGGCGGCGATCGCGGGGATGACGAGCACCGCGCCGAGGCCTTCGACGAGGGACCAGCCGATCATCAGGACGGTGAGGTTCGGGCTCAGCGCCGTCGTGAGCGAGCCGATGCCGTACACGACCGAGCCGATGCGGAACGCGAGGCTGCGACCCCAGCGGTCGCCCAGCTTGCCGCCGGTGAGCATGAACGCCGCCATCGTGAGCGCGTAGAACGTGATGGCCGCCTGCATGCCCGAGATGTCGGTGCCGAGATCGTGCGCGACCGTCGAGATCGAGACGTTCATGACCGTGCTGTCGAGCACCATGATGAACTGCGAGACGCTCAGCAGGATGAGCACGAACCACTTCCCCATGCGGGAACAGTAGCGCTCGCCGCGGCCGCCCGACGCGCACGTCGTGCCGACGCGCGGACGTAGACTCGGCCCATGGCGCGGGACCTCTGGCGTGCGGCGACCCGCGCCGACCTCCGTGGCCTTCCGGCCGACGTCGCGCCGCGCCTGCTCGGGGCGCGCCTCACCACCGTGGTCGAGGGCGAGACGGTGGCCGTGCGGCTCACCGAGGTCGAGGCGTACCACGGCCGCGGCACCGGACCCGTGCCCGATCCGGGCTCGCACGCGCGCATGGGACAGACCGCGCGCAACGCCACGATGTGGGGCGAGCCCGGGCACCTGTACGTCTACCTCAGTCACGGCATCCACTCGTGCGTGAACGTCGTGTGCGGTCCCGAGGGGGTCGCCGGCGGTGTGCTGCTGCGGGCGGGTCAGGTGATGGAGGGGACGGATGCCGCGACCCGCCGCCGACCGGCGGCCCGCACACCGCGCGACCTGGCGCGCGGACCCGGCCGGTTCGGCGACGCGGTGGGGCTGCGGCATCCGGTGCACGACGGCATCGACGCGATCACCGGCGCGCCCCTGCACGGCGCGGTGGCCCGGCTCGAGCTGCTCGCCGACCCGCTCGCCGAGGTGGCGTCGGGGCCGCGCGTCGGGGTGGCCGGGGTGGCCGGCACCGCCGTGTTCCCGTGGCGATACTGGATCCCCGGCGAGGAGACCGTGTCGCCGTTCCGCTGGGGCCGCGGCGCGCGCGAGGTCAGCGAAGCGACGTGACTGCGACGACGGTCGTGCGCAGCGCCTTCATGTTCTTCTCGTAGCGGGCGGCCATGAAGATGAGCAGCGCGCCGCCGAGGCCGAGCCAGAGCCACCATGGCACCGCGACGTACGTCGTGGAGATCCACGGCCAGAGCTGGGCCACGCCGTGCACGATCAGCACCGCCGAGCCGAGCACGAGCGGCGCCTGCAGACGGTAGATCGCGCCGATCACGACCATCGCGATCCCCACCACGCCGAGCGAGACGATGCGCCAGAGCTCGGACTCGCCGAGCCACGGGTCGTCCGCGGCGCCCGGGATCGGCGATCCGCCGAAGTCGTGCAGCAGCGACGGCACCGTCAGCAGCGCCAGCCACGGGCCGAGTGTCGGCCAGGTGCGCGACCCCGGTGCGCGGCGCAGGGTGCGCACACCGTAGGCGATGCCGCCGAGCGCGGGCGGGACCGTGACAAGTTCGATGGGGCGGACGTCGCCCACCGTCAGCGCCAGGATGCCGAAACCCGCGCCCGCGATGGCCGCCGCGACGGCGAGGGCCAGACCGAGCCGGGCGCGGGCGGCGGTGCCGACGACGGTCGCCGCAGTCAGTGCCGACATCACCGCGGCGGTGCGGAGCTCGTCACCGGTCTGCTGCACGAGCAGCAGCTGCAGCTCGGCGAGGGCGAACAGCACCGACGCGACCGCGAAGCCCGCGCCGGCGGTGAGGCCGACGACCCGCGATGGCGTCGCGCGGAGCGCCGCGATCGAGATCGCCCCCGCGATCCCCGCGCCGGCCACCGCCCAGAGGTCGGGCTCGAGGCCGCCGGCGGGCGCGATCTCGAGGAACCGCACGCCGCACGCGACCACCGCGACGACGAGGCCACCGACGGCGAGCACGCCGCCGAGCGGGGCCCAGCGGCGCAGGCCCAGCACCGAGGCGCCGGCGACGCCGAGCACGCCCCCGATGACGGCGGTCACTGTCGTGAGGACGAGGTCGGCCTCGGGGCGCGTGAGCGACATCGCGACCAGCAACGCCACCCCGGCGCCGGCCAGGACGGCCGCGCCGCGTACGCCGCCATCCGTCGACCCGCGCGCCGTCAGCAGCCCCGCCACGGCAACGGCGCCCAGGCCCGCGACGATGGCGGCCACGGCGTCGCCGTCGAAGCCCGGCGGGACCAGGCCGCGCAGTCCCATCACGACGGCGGCGAGGCCGAGCAGCATCGCCGTCGGCGTGCGCAGGGTCCCGACGTCGACGAATCGCGGGGTCCGCGGCGCGGACGGTGCGACGGCGACGCCGGCGGGCGGCGCGTACGCCGGCGGCATGGCAGGCTGCGCCGGGGGTGTGGCGGGCGCGGCGTAGGAGGAGAACTGCTCGGCCGGCACGTCGCGCGCGGGCTCCCGCACCGCGGCCACCCCGGCCGCCGCGGCGAGGGCGAGCGCCAGATACGCCCAGACCCGCGCGGGTTCCGCGGCGACCAGGAGGCTCGGCGCTGCGGCGAGCACCAGGCCCACGATCCACGCCGGACCCTCGGCGCCGGGCCAGACGGCGCCGGCCCGCCGGCGACGGAGCATGCCCAGCACGGCGCCGACGAGGCACATCGCCGCGACAGGGAGTGACACCGCCTCGACCTCGGTCGCCGCGCCCAGGAAGAAGCCCGCGACGCCGACGACGAAGGCACCCGCGAGCGAGATCCAGCGGGTCGTACCGGTCAGCGGCAAACGGTCGATGCCCGCCGCGGAGAGGTGCAGCGCGGCGAGCATGATGATCGTGCCCGCGACGATGCGCGACTCGTCGGCGACCGGCACGATCGCGACGATCGCGGCGACGAGCGCCACCGGCGGCATGACGAGCGCGTACAGCCCCGATGAGAGTCGGCTCGGCTGGGCGAGCGTCATGCCCCAGCCCGACGCGTACGCGATCGCAACCAGCAGCACGAGCCAGAGCACCTGCGGGCCCTGCCCCTCGAAGGCGCGCTCGACGGCGACGAGTCCGATCGCGATCATCGCCACTGCGGCGCCGAGAGGAGCGGCGGGACGGATGCTGCGCACCGGCGTGAACGACAGCGCCAGGCACACGGCCACGGCGACGAGCGCGATGACCACGCCGCGCAGGGTCTCGCCCGTCCATCCCTCGATCGCGGGCGCCCAGAGGCCGAGCGCGAGACCGCCGGCCAGCGCGATGCTCGCCTCGACGCGGCGGCGGAGCCGCACCAGGAGGGCGGCGAAGGCCACGAGCACGACGGCCGACGGCACCACGTACGACTCCACGGTGTAGGAGGTGTCAGGAGTGCCGGCGTCGAGCCACGACCACCACGCCGTGATCGCCGCGACGACCGACGGCCAGGCCAGCAGGCGGCGCGGAGCGTCGAGGAGCGGCGTCCCCTCCCGCTTCGTCGCGAAGCGATCGTCGACAGGGTCGACCGCGAGCGCCCCGACCCAGCCGCGGGACACGGATCCGGCGGCGAAGCCGAGTGCGACGATCGCGAGTGCGGCCCACGTGAGCGGAGGCGTCACCGGCCACACCACGACGAGCACCGTGGCGGCCGCGCCGAGGTCGGCGGCGAGGCGCCGGAGCACGCGGTCCGCAGGGCGTGGCCGCGACGGTGCCGGGGCGACGTCGGCCGGCCACTGCGAGACGGGCGCGGGTGGGGGATCGCTCGCGGCGCGGCGCCCGAATGCGGTGGCGGCCGAGACGAGCAGCACCACGACCGCGGCGGCGGTGAGGACGAGCGGCGCCCAGTCCGTGTCGCGCAGGTCGAGGGTGCCGAGCACGTCGTACGCCGTCACGGCGGCGACGGGCGCCGTCAGGGCCGCCGCCAGGATCGTGGGCACCCCGACGATGCGGGTGAGGCCGAACGCGATCATCGTGAGACCCGCGAGCAGCAGCGCGCCGCGCGCGATGCCCAGGCCCGGTTCGCCGATCGCGGTGAGCAGGGCGTTCTCGGAGAGGGCGGCGGGGTCCACCGCGGCCGCCGCGAAGGTGCCGACCAGCCCGATCGCGGCGAGGACCTCGGCGGCCGCGGCCAGCCCGGTGCGACTCGCCCGCTCGACCGGGAGCGCGACGGCCGCGACGAGCGTCGCCAGAGCCACCCACTGCAGCAGTACCGCGATGACGGGCGTCGCCTCGCCGTACGTTCCGGTCACCGCGGACGTCGCGCCTGCAGCGAGCGGAGTCGACAGGGCGGCGACGGCCACCGGAGCGAGAGCCGCGGCCACCGCGGCCACCCCGATCGGACGCAGGGCCAGCCGCAGCGCGATCGGGTACGCCATCGCGACGGCGACCCCGACGAGCCACAGCCACGGCGTCGCCACGCCGCCGACGTACGCGGTCGCGGCGGCGATCCCGCCGGCGATCAGGTACCCGACCAGGACTCCGCGCGCCATGAGGCCGGCGTCGGGCTCGGGCGCGGCGTCGCCCGCATCGCCGCGTCGCTGATCGCGGTTCCGTAGGATCGCGACGACGACGACCGCGCCGACGACCAGGGCGACGGCGATCCCGACGAGCACGACGGGCAGGGCCGTGCGTGCGCCGGCGACGAGCAGGAGGATCGTCCCCACCACCGGCGTGAGCTGCCGGGGCCACGAGCCGGCGAGCGTGGGAGCGGCGAACAGCACCCCCGCGATGACCACGGCGGCGATCATCGCGAGCAGCGGAGCCTCGGGCCCTGCGACAGGCACGGTGAAGGCGTCCGTGCGCCACGGCGTCCAGGAGGCGCCGATCGCGGTGATGGCCTGCATGCCCCAGTCGAGCACCACGATGACGATCGACAGCCCCGCGATGACGGCGGACGCGATCGCCGCGGGCAGCCACGCGGGCGTGCCGCGACGGCTGCGCACGACGTCGACGGCGACCGCGACGAGCACGGCCAGCACCGGAGCGACGAGCACGCCGTACACCGCGAGGTCGCTGCGCAGGGCAAGTTGCCAGCCGGCGAGACCCGCGGCCGCCGCCGCGACCACCGAGCCGACGCCCGAGACCACCGCTGCCGCCGGCAGGGGCGCGCCGTCGACCCGCCGGTGGGCGAGCCACGCGTGGCCGATGCCGAGCACGACGAGCCCGATGCTCGACCAGATCACGACCGGCAGCGCGTCCCCCGTGAACAACGCCGCGGTGACACCCGCCGCAACCAGCGCACCCACGCCGCTCAGCGCGAGCACGAGGCGCTCCGCGACGGCGTCCTGGCCGCGCCGCGCCGACGAGAAAGGTGCGGGGAGCACGTGCACCAGCCCGCCGGCGGCCGCCCCGAGCAGGCCGGCAGTCAATGCTTCGGCGGGCGGCATCGACGTCGACCCGCCCACGAGGAATCCCAGGCCCGCGGGCAGCGCGAGCGAGGCGGCGAGGTCGGGTCCGCGCAGGTGCGACACCCGTGCCCACAGCCGGCAGATCACCACGATGACGACAGCGGACACCCCCGCGTACAGCGCGGCATCGCTCGACCCGGTGCCGAACAAGTCGTTCGCCCGCACGGCCCACGCGTCGAGCGCGAGCAGTCCCACGCCGAGCACGCCGATCCCCTCGGCGGTGGCCGCCAGGCTGCGCCGCCGCAGCCACGACGCCAGGGCGATCGTGGCGAGCGTGATGCCGCCGATGATGAGCGCGCGCACCGTGATGTCGTAGACGAACCACGCCAGCAGCAGGAAGAACACGGCGGCGACGCCGACCAGCGAGACGCCCACGATCAACAGCAGCACCGGAACGGTCAGACGGCGACGAGGAGCGGATGCCGCGACCGCCGCCGGTGCGGAAGGTCCGGGGCCCTGCGGCACCGAGGGAGCGGGAGGCGCCGGCATGGGCGGCTTCGGGGGCACCACGATCGCGGGCGCCATCATGGCCGGCGCCGAGGCGGTGAGCATGGTCTCGGTCGCGGGCGCCAGGTGCACGGCGTTGCTCCCGGCGGCGACGGCGTCGGCTGCGACGAGCTCGGGTGGGGCCGCGAGCGTCACGGGCGCGGCATCCGTTCTCCTCACGACAGCCGTCGCGTGCGCGAGGCGGATCTTGTCCATCAACTCCTGGCGCGACAGCTCGAGCGTGAGCATCTGGCGGCCGAGCTCCAGCACGCGGGGCGCGCGCGGGTCGCTCAGCGCGAAGCCGCACTCGGGGCACACCTGCGCCGTCACGGCGGTGAAGCACGACGGGCACCGGTGCGCGTCGGCGAGATCGAAAGGAGACGCAGGCCACAGGGGGCCGTCGTCGTGCGAGTCGCTCATGTCCATCCCCTCTCCCGGGATTGACGACATGGTCCACCTCGATCCGACGCGCGCGCGAGAATTTGTAGACAGGCACAGGCTTCCCGGCGCCCCAGGCGGCTCGCATTGGACCAGTTGCCAGAAGAGATTCCTGCCCCGGAATATAGCGGCGGGCGGGCGATTCGCCCCGCAACCTCGACGCGTGGACGCCGAACCGGCGCGCGTCAAGTGCGACACGCCGTCCGTGCTAGACTGACTCTTCGTCTGCGCGCACTCCAGCACGCAGTACGCGTTTCGATTCGCTTCGCTCGCTCAACGACCGGAAACTTCCGGGCGGTGACGGCGCGCGTCGAGATGCAGACAAGGGATCTTGGGTGAAGCCGTCCGGCTTCACGGTACTAAGGAGACATCACTATGGCAGCAGTGTGCCAGGTGACTGGAGCAGTTCCCGGCTTCGGTCACAACATCTCGCACTCGCACCGCCGGACGAAGCGCCGCTTCGACCCGAACGTGCAGAAGAAGACCTACTTCGTTCCGTCGCTGGGTCGCAGCATCAAGCTGAACGTTTCGGCCAAGGGCATCAAGGTCATCGACGCTCGCGGCATCGAGGCGGTCGTGCGTGACCTCCAGGCGAAGGGTGTGAAGCTCTAATGGCCAAGAAGGCACAGGACGTCCGTCCGATCATCAAGCTGCGTTCGACCGCGGGCACGGGTTACACCTACGTCACGCGCAAGAACCGCCGCAACAACCCCGACCGCATCGTGCTCAAGAAGTACGACCCGGTCATCCGCAAGCACGTCGATTTCCGAGAGGAGCGTTGATCCATGGCTAAGAAGAGCAAGATCGCGCGCAACAAGCAGCGCCAGGAGGTCGTCGACCGCTACGCCGCCAAGCGTCTTGAGCTGAAGAAGGCGCTCGTTTCGCCGACGTCGACCGACGAGGAGCGCGAGGCCGCTCGCGTGGGCCTGCAGAAGCTGCCCCGCAACGCGTCGCCGGTCCGCCTGCGCTCGCGCGACGTCATCGACGGCCGCCCCCGCGGTGTCCTCACGAAGTTCGGCATCTCGCGTGTCCGCTTCCGTGACATGGCGCACCGTGGCGAGCTGCCCGGCGTGACCAAGTCGAGCTGGTAAGCACCCGCTTCACAGAAGGCCCGGAGTTCCTCGGAACTCCGGGCCTTCTGCTTTCCCTCTCGACATCCGACGCGTCGCTGTGTATCGTTACAAATCGCTTCGCCACCCGATGTTTCGAAGGAGAAACCCGTGCCCGACCTCCGCGCCCGCGCCGTCGTCGACCTGGACGTCCACGGTCCGGTCATCAGCCGCCACCTCTACGGCCACTTCGCCGAGCACCTGGGGCGCTGCATCTACGGCGGCTTCTACGTCGGCGAGGACTCGTCGATCCCCCACGAGCGCGGCATCCGGCTCGACGTCGTCGAGGCGCTGAAGGGCATCGGCATCCCGAACCTCCGCTGGCCCGGCGGCTGCTTCGCCGACGAGTACCACTGGCGCGATGGGATCGGCCCGAAGGAATCGCGGCCGCGCATGGTCAACACGCACTGGGGCGACGTCGTCGAGAACAACCACTTCGGCACGCACGAGTTCATGGACCTGTGCGAGATGCTCGGCGCCGACGCCTACGTCAGCGGCAACGTCGGGTCGGGCAGTGTGCAGGAGATGAGCGACTGGGTCGAGTACCTCACGCGCGACGGCGACAGCCCGATGGCGAGCCTGCGCCGCGAGAACGGGCGCGACGAGCCGTGGAAGGTGCCGTTCTGGGGCATCGGCAACGAGGCCTGGGGCTGCGGCGGCAACTTCACCGCCCCGCAGTTCGCCTCCGAGGCGCGCCGCTACGCGACCTTCTGCCGCGACCACGGCGACAACAAGCTCTACCGCATCGCGGCCGGCGCATCCGACGACGACGTGACCTGGACGACGGCGCTCATGGAGGCGCTCAACTGCCTCGGCTGCCAGCGCGACCCGAAGAACATCTTCCAGGCGATCTCGTTCCACTACTACACGCTCGCCGGCACGTGGGAGCACAAGGGCAGCGCCACGTCGTTCTCCATAGAGGACTACTACGCGACGGTGTCGAAGGCGCAGGACATCGAGCGCGTCATCAGCGCGCACGCCCGGATCATGGACGCGTACGACCCCGGCCGCAAGGTGGGTCTCGTGCTCGACGAGTGGGGCACGTGGTGGGACGTCGAGGAGGGCACCAACCCCGGGTTCCTCTACCAGCAGAACACCGTGCGTGACGCGCTCGTGGCCGCCGTCCACTTCGACGCGTTCCACCGCAACGCCGACCGTCTCGTGATGGCCAACATCGCGCAGACCGTGAACGTGCTGCAGGCGATGCTGCTGACGGATGCCGAGACCGGCGCCCTCGTGCTCACGCCGACCTACCACGTCTTCGAGATGAACCGCGGCCACCACGACGCGACGTCGCTCGCCGTCCACATCCTCGAGGCCCCCGCCGCCCGCGAGGCGGACGGCCGATCGCTGCAGGTGGTGTCGGCGTCGGCCAGCACCACGGGCTCGACGGCGCTGCTGTCGCTGAGCAACCTCGACGCCGCGGCATCCCTCACCATCGAGGTCGACCTGCGCGGCCGTGCCGTGTCGTCCGCGACTGCCCGCGTGCTCACCGGCGACTCGGCCGCCGCGCACAACACCGCGGAGGCGCCGGAGGCCGTGGCCCCGGTCGCGCTCGACGCCGAGCTCACCGGGGGCACGCTGCGGGTGACCCTGCCCGCGCACTCGTTCGCGACGGTGTCGCTGGAGCTGGCCTGACGGCCGGGCCCACGGCCCACGGATAGAGTTCAGCAATGGCCACCCTGCACGACGTCGCCAAGGCCGCCGGCGTCTCGCCGATGACCGTGTCGAACGTGCTCAACAAGCACCCGCACGTGCGCGCCGAGACGCGTGAGCGCGTGCTCAAGGCGATCGACGACCTGGGCTATCGCGTGAACGTCGCCGCGCGCAACCTGCGCGCCGGTCGCACCAACACGATCGGGTTCGCCGTGCCGGAGGTCGACCGGCCGTACTTCGCGCAGCTCGCGGCGCGCGTCATCGCGAAGGCGCAGGACGCGGGGTACCGCGTGGTGATCGAGCAGACCGGCGCCGACCGCGAGAACGAGCTGTCGGCGATCGTCTCGTCGCGCACGCGCATGTACGACGGGCTGATCCTCTCGGCGGTCGGGCTCGGCTCCGCCGACCGCGACCTGCTGACCACCGACGTGCCGATGGTGATCCTCGGCGAGAGCGTCTTCGGCTCCCCGGTCGACCACATCGCGCTGCCGAACGAAGAAGGCACGTACGCGGCCACGATGCACCTGATCGAGCGAGGATGCCGGCGCATCGCCATGATCGAGGGCGACGATGTCAGCCGCCTCAGCGTCACGTCGCTGCGCCACGCGGGCTACCGCCGAGCGCTCGCCGAGCGCGGCATCGAGGCCGACCCGCGGCTCGTCGTCGAGCTGCACGAGCTGTCGTCCGAGGGCGGGCGCCTGGCGGCGCACGGGCTTGTCGGCGGCGGGCGCGGCGTCGACGGCGTGGTGTGCATCACGGACACCGTCGCTCTCGGCGTGATCCGCGGACTCGCCGACCGAGGCCTCGCGGTCCCCGGCGATGTGAAGGTCGTCGGCTTCGACGACATCCTCGAGGCGCGGTATGGCGTGCCGAGCCTCACCACGATCGACCCCGATCACGAGGAGGTCGCCCGGCTCGCGGTCGACCTCCTGCTCGCACGTCTGGCCGACGCGCCGGACTGGCAGCCCAAGGAGCACGTGACCGGGTTCCGGGTGGTCGCGCGGGAGTCGACGGGATGAGCTCGCGATGAGGGTTCGGCGCCGGCCCTAGACCGGTTGTAACGATACAGGTAGCATTCAGTCCACTTCCGCTGATCGAAGGAGATCACGTGACAGTCATCGAAGAGAGACCCCAGACGGATACACGGGTCCTCGTCACGGCCGGCAGGCGCATGTCGCGATGGCTCCGTCAGCCGGTCGGCAGCCACGGCCCGGTCTATCGCGCCGACCGGGTGCGGATCAGCCTGTTCCTCGTCCCGATGATCATCGTGTTCATCGTGCTGTTCGCGATCCCGCTGGCGCAGTCGCTGTGGTGGAGCTTCACGGACTTCAACGGCTACTCGTCCGACGCGCAGTTCGTCGGGCTCCGCAACTACGCGAATGTCTTCACCGACCCGTCGATGCTCGCGGGCCTCAGCTTCACGATCCTGTTCACGCTCGCCACGACGATCATCATCACGGCGCTCGCCATCCCGCTGGCTGTCGTCCTCGACCGGGCGTTCTTCGGACGCAACGCGGTGCGCGCCATCTTCTTCTTCCCCGCCATCCCGTCGGTCGCGATCCTCGGGCTGGTGTGGGGCTTCATCCTCAACCCGCTGGGATCGGGTGCGCTCAACTCGCTGCTCATGTCGATCGCCGGCATCGGGCCGATCCCGTGGCTGTCGAACAGCACGCTCGCGCAGATCAGCGTGATCGCCGTCGCCGTCTGGACCTCGACCGGCTGGCACGCGATCCTCTATCTCGCCTACCTGCAGTCGATCCCCGGCGACTATTACGAGGTGGCGCGCATCGACGGCGCGTCGGGGCTCCAGCGCTTTCTCTACATCACGCTCCCGCTGCTGCTGCCGGCGATGACGGTGAGCTGGCTGCTGCTCATGACGGGCGGACTCAAGGTCTACGACCTGCCGATCACGCTGACCAAGGGCGGCCCGGGCTTCTCGACCTTCACGATCACCCAGACGATCATCCAGAACGGCGTCTCGCAGGCGAAGTACGGGCAGGCGTCCGCGCTCGCGGTGATCTTCATGATCGCGGTCGGGGCGATCGTCGCCCTGCAGCTCTTCCTCTCCCGCCGCCTCGAGGGGAGGTTCTCATGAGCGTCCGCGAAGTCGCCGGGAGTGCAGCATCCGTCCCCGCCGTCACGGCGCGCCGTCGCGAACGGGTGCTGTCGCGCCCCGGCGCGATCGTCACGAGCGTCGTCATGATCCCGCTCGCGGTGCTGGTCGGGCTGCCGTTCTACTACCTCGTGATCAACACGCTCAAGACGCAGGCCGAGACGACGGCGTCTCCGCTCGCGCTGCCGACCACGTTCAACCTCGACAACTACGTCCGCGTGTTCACGGAAGTGCCGGTGGCTCAGGCGTTCCTCAACACGCTGTACGTGACAGTCGCCTCGATCCTGCTCATGCTGCTGATCGGCTCGATGGCTGCGTTCTCGGTGATCATGCGCACATCGCGGCTCATGGTCGTGCTGCTCGTGATCGCCTTCCTCGTGCCGGGGCAGGTGACGCTCATCCCGCTGTACCGGCTGCTGAGCGACGCGCGGCTCGTCGACACCCTCGAGGGGCTCATCATCCTGTACTCGGCGGGAGCGGTGTTCTGTTACTTCCTCATCGTCGGGTACATGCGCACGCTCCCCGGCGAGGTGATCGAGGCGGCGCGCATCGACGGCGCGGGCCCCTGGCAGATCTACTGGCGCATCGCCCTCCCGCTCATCCGGCCGATCCTCGTGACGGTCGGCGTCTTCCAGACGATGTGGGTCTGGAACGATTTCCTGCTGCCGGTCGTGTTCATCAGCTCGACCGAGAAGCAGACCCTCGTCCTGCAGACGTACAAAGCGGTCGGCGAGTTCACGACCGACTGGCCGATGTTCCTGACGCTCTCGGTCATCGTCCTGATCCCGATGGTGATCTTCTTCATCGCGATGCAGCGCCACATCGTGCGCGGCCTCATCGCGGGAAGCGTCAAGGGCTGAGATGCACCGCTCGCACGGCGGTCCGCGGGTGTTCCCGCGATCTGTAACGATCCAACAACCGAAAGGCACAGCAATGACGCATCCCTTCCCCTCCGCCCGCACGACGGTCCGGCTCGCCGCCGGCGCCGCAGCCCTCGCCACGGCCGTGGCGCTCGCCGGCTGCTCCGGTGCACCCGCTGACGACCGGACCGTGCTCACGTTCTTCTCGTGGTCGAACGAAGAGACCATGACGCCCGTGATCGAGGCGTTCGAGGAGGAGAACCCCGACATCCGCGTCGAGTTCTCGTCGGCGCCGCCGGTCGCGGAGTACATCTCCACGCTGCAGAACCGTCTCGGATCGAACACCGCCGCCGACGTCTTCCTCATCGCCGCCGAGAACAAGACGAACCTCATCGAGGGCGGGTTCGTCGAGGACCTCAGCGACGAGCCGTTCATGGACGTCGCGTCCGAGTTCAACACGGCGACCTACGCGGGTCCCGACGGCGAGGCGTACGGGCTGTCGATCTCGTCGTGGGCGTCGGGCATCCTCTACAACGAGGACCTCCTCGCCGAGCACGGGTACGCCGAGTTCCCCACCGACTGGGACTCGTTCGTCGAGATGCTCACCACACTCAAGGCCGCCGGGGTCGTTCCGTTCCTCGAGTCGTGGCAGGGCTTCCCGACGTCGCTCGGCTCGGCCGTGGGCCTCGCGAACTACGAACAGGGAGGCGACGTCGACGCGCAGATCTTCGCCGGCGAATCGACCTTCGAGGACCTGTGGACCGACCCGCTCACCCCCTGGGACGAGCTGATCGCCGAGGGTGTGCTCAGCCCCGACATGGTCGGCCTCACCGGCGACCAGGTGCGCGACGAGTTCGTCGGCGAGCGCGTCGCGATGATCACGACCGGTCCGTGGGACGTCGGCACCATCCGCGAGGCGAACCCAGACATCACTTTCACCTTCGCGGGCGTGCCGCAGGAGGCCGGCGAGCCCTTCTTCACCGGTGCCGCGTCGCCCGGCTACGCGATCAACACCGCCGCGAAGGAGCCGGAAGCGGCGAAGACCTTCCTCGAGTTCCTCGCCAGCGAGGAGGGTGTGCGCATCTTCCAGGAGCAGACGAACGACATGACGACGACGTCGAACTACACCCCGACGATCGACGAGTCGCTCGAGGTGCCGTTCCAGGCTCTGCTCGACGGCAAGTTCTACCTGCCGATGATCTCGTGGCCGAAGTACCAGGACGCGCTGTACACCGAGCTGGTCGCACAGATCCAACTCATGGCGCAGGGTCAGGCGACGCCGGCCGACGTCGGGGCGGCCCTCGACGCCAAGCTCGCGCAGGAGTCCGGCGAGTAGCAGGCGGCTGCAGGCCCGGAGCTTCTCGGAGCTCCGGGCCTTGCGTGCGCTCACGGGCGCAGCATCCGTTCCGGGTCCCGCACCCTCGCGCGTGTGCTGCCGGAAACTGGCGCACTCGGACGAGCACGCGTCCGTAGACTCGGCACGTCGCACCCGCGGAGGAGGATCGGATGCCGCTGGACCCGTTCTTCGCGGAGCGCCTGCGCGTGCACCGCAAGTACCTGTTCGACCAGGCACTGGGATCGATGCGCAAGCGGCTGTGGGCGCTGTGGCCTTTCGGCCGCACGAGCGTTCCGGAGCCGGTGAAGCCCGCGAAGGACGCGAAGCCGGGGAAGGACGCCGGACTCGGTCCGCGCGCGAAAGCTCGAGCACGCCACCGCCGGGCGGCGCTGGCGTGGGACCGCACCGAGCTGCGCACCGTCGGAACTCCCGGCCCGGACGTGCGGATCACCGAGCACGAGGTCGCGGTTCCTGGGCATCCGCCCGTCCGCGTGCGGATCTACCACCCCGACGGCGACGGCCCGGTGCCCGCCATCCTGGCGTTCTACGGCGGGGCCTTCCGCATCGGCGGCATCGACTATCCGACGACGGATGCCGCGTTCCGCAGCCGCTGCGCGGACGCACAGGTCGCGATCGCCGCCGTCGACTACGCCCTCGCGCCGGAGCAGCGCTATCCCGTGCAGGTCGAGCAGGCGCATGCGGCACTCGAGTGGCTGTTCGTGCACGCGTCCGAGCTCGGCATCGATGCCGACCGCATCGGCGTGGCCGGCGTCTCTGCCGGCGCGAACCTGGCGGCCGCGCTGACCCTCGCCAACCGCGACCGCGCCGCGCTCCCGGTGCGGCTGCAGGTGCTCGAGGTGCCCGTCGTCGACCTCACCGGCGCCCACCTCGACCTTCGTGCGACCGGGGCGCTCGGCATCCCGCGGTTCATCGTCGCCCGTGAGCTACGCTCGGTCGCCCGCACGTATCTGCCCTCGAAGCGGCGAGCACGCGAGCCCTACGCATCGCCGCTGCGTGCTGCCTCGCACGCGGATCTGCCGCCGGCGGTGATCCTGACCGCCGAGTACGACCCGCTGCGCGGCGACGGCGACGCCTACGGCGCCGCGCTGCGCGCCGCCGGCGTCGACGCCAGTGTCGTGCGGTACCAGGGCGTGACGCACGACACCCCGATCTTCACGGGCGTACTGCCCGCTGCCCGCCGCTGGCACGACGACGTCGTGACCGCTCTCCGCCGCCTGCACGCGTGACGGGCCGCCGCCGGGCACGAGGAAGGCCCGGGGTTCCGAAGAACCCCGGGCCTCTGCGTCCCACCGCGGACACCGGCCGGGACACCACCCGACCGCCGAACCACCAGAGGTGACTGGGAGCTCGACGACCGGGTGCTGTCGGCGCGGCGCGGGGGCGCAGCATCCGTTTACTGAGCCGCCTCCGTCTCAGGAGCCTCCGCCGTCTCGCGCACCTGATGCGTGGTCGCCCACTCGAGGGCGTCGTCGGCGATCTCCTCCCAGCCGTCCTGGCTCACCAGGCGGTGGGTGCGGCCCGCATACTCCTTGTACTCGACGACCGCGGGGCTGCCCGAGGCCTGGTACTTCTTCACGATGGCCTTGCCGATCGCCGGGGGAACGACGTGGTCGATCTCGCCGGTGATGATGAGGAGCGGCGCGCGGTCGGTGCGGCCGTAGTCGACGTGCGTGACGCCGCCCTTCTCGTTGAGCACCGACGAGACGCCCTCGAAGAAGACCTTGTTGTACGAATTGACCGCGTACTCCTCCCAGAGCTCGTCGGATGCCGAGCGAGGAAGATCGTTGCCGAACGTGAAGTGGAAGTGACGCTTGCTCAGCGGCTTGGCGCCGTTGATGCCGAACGGGTTCGACAGGATCGGGGTGCCGGTCCACAGGGTCGACAGCGGCAGTGCGGTGACGCCGGCGGTCTGTCCGGGGGCGACGCCGACGTAGGCGACGCCGAGGCCGCGGTCGGCGAGCATCTGGGTCAGGACTCCCCCGAAGGAGTGGCCGATGATGATCGGCTTCTCGGGAAGCTGGCGGATGATGCGCTCGTAGTTGTCGGCGATCTGCTTCAGGCCGATGCCCTTGAGCGCCTCGGGGTTGTTGCGGATGTCTTCGACCGAGCGGTCGTCGATGCCGGGCCAGCCCGGGACGATCACCTGGTGGCCGGCGGCGCGGAAGCGCTCCGCCCAGGTGTTCCAGCTCTTCGGCGTCATCCAGAGGCCGTGGATGAGGACGATGGGGGTCTTGGTCGTGGTGTTCATGTCGTGCTCCTCAGTGGTGTCTTGCGGTGGTTTCGGTTGTGGGTCTCAGGTTCCGGATCCTGGTGTGTCTCCGGCTGATGTGTCCGATGGTAGACCGAACGTTCTATCTACGCAAGACTATTCCCAGAAAATCTTGAAAAGATTCCGGAGCACGATTCGCGCCCCCTTCCGAGCCCGGTCAGGGCCCAGAAACGGTGGCACGATGGAAGGACCTGAGGGGGATCCATGAGCACCACCACCGCCGCGTCCCACGCGGCAACGCACCCGTCGCCCGCGCGCCAGCGCCTCCTGGAGGCGGCCACCGACCTCTTCTACAACGAGGGCATCCACTCGGTCGGGGTCGACCGGATCATCGACGAAGCGGGCGTCACGCGCGCGACCATGTACAAGCAGTTCGCCGGCAAGGAGGGCCTCGTGCTCGCCTACCTCGAGGGCGAGGACCAAGGGCTGCGAGCGCTGTTCGCGCAGGCGTCGCAGGCATCGGATGACCCCGATGTGCTCCTCGATCTCGTGGTCTCTGGCATCGAGCAGGACATCCGCGACCGCCACACCCGGGGGTGCCCCTTCATCAACGCCGCCGCCGAGTACCCCGACGAGGGACCGGTGCGCGAGCTCATCGCCGCCCACCGCGAGTGGTTCCGCGAGACCCTGCGACAGCTGGCGGAGGACGCCCGCCTGCGGGATCCCGAGGGGGTCGCAGCATCCCTCGTCCTGCTGCGTGATGCGGCGCTCGTCGGCGGCTACCTGGACGGCCAGGACCGCGTCGGCCCGGCGTTCGCCCGCACCGCCCGCGACCTCATCGCTGCGCACAAGGGCTGAACGCTGTCGGCGTAATCGAGGCTCACGAGTCACATCTGTCACTCTTTTCACACGACACGCGGTCTGAATCGGCAGAAATCCGCAGAAATACGCGGTTCTGTCGGCCAGGTCGGGTACATTCGGGACCGGTCGATCCGACCAGCCGGGGGGCGAAGCCAACCGGTCCGAGCAATGACAAGACGGCACTCGTCGTCTTTGGAGGACATACCAAATGGCCGACAAGACCATCACCAAGACCGAGCTCGTCGCGAGCATCGCGAGCGCGACCGGCCAGAGCCAGTCCGCCGTCTCTGGCGTGCTCGACTCCCTCTTCTCCACCGTCTCCGACGCGGTCGCCGCCGGCAGCAAGGTCTCGATCCCGGGCTGGATCGCGTTCGAGCAGGTCGCCACCTCGGCTCGCACGGGCCGCAACCCGCAGACCGGCGAGGAGATCAAGATCCCCGCGGGCAAGCGCGTCAAGGTCACCGCGGGCTCGAAGCTGAAGGCCGCCGTCAAGTAATTCCGACGCAGACCTCCGGAGAGGGGATGCCGCGACCTGCGGCATCCCCTCTCCTGCGTCTCCGGGCGGGAAACCGGACAGGTGCCGCAACGTAGGCTTGAGGGGTGAACCCCCGCGCCCTGCGGGCCGTCGGGCCCGTGATCCTCGTCGTGGCCGCGCTGGCGGTCATGGTGTGGGCGCTGGCGTTCGGCGGCGGCGCCGCGCCGCTCGCGATCGCCGACCCGGGGCCGTTCGTCCGCTGGGGCCTGCCGACCGCGAAGCTCTTCGTCAACCTCGCCGCCGCCGGCATGGTCGGCGTGCTGGTGACGGCCCTCTTCACGCTCCGCGCGGGCGATCGCGAGTTCGACGTCGCCCTGGACACCGCGTCGATCTCGGCGGCCGTGTTCACGATGGCCGCGGCCGCCACCGGCTTCCTCACGTTCGTCGACGCCTTCAACCCGGTCCTCAGCATCGGCCCGGAGTTCGGCGCCCAGCTCGGCCGCTTCATCGTCGAGACCGAGGTCGGCCGCACGTGGCTCATCACCACGATCGCCGGCGCCGCGCTCACCGTGCTGACCTTCGCCGTGCGCTCGTGGACCGCGACGTTCTTCGTCGCACTTCTGGCCGCGGCATCCCTCGTCCCGATGGGCACCCAGGGCCACTCCGGCGAGGAGGCCTTCCACCACGAGGCGATGACCGCGCTGATCCTGCACATCCTCGCCGCCGCGGTGTGGCTCGGCGGGCTGCTCCTGATCGTGATCGTGCGGCCGCTGCAGTCACGCGGCGACAACGTCGCGACCGTCGCCCGCTACTCGAGCATCGCGCTCGCCGCGTTCGTCGTGGTCGCCGTGTCGGGTACCGTGCGCGCGGCGATCGGCCTGCAGGACTGGTCGGCGCTCGTCTCGCCGTACGGCGTGATCCTCGGCGTGAAGGTGCTGGCGCTCATCGCGCTCGGCCTGTTCGGCGCCTGGTATCGCACGCGCCTCATCGGGAAGATGCGGATCCAGGATGCTGCGACCCGCGCCTTCTGGACGCTCATCGCCTTCGAACTCGTGCTGATGGGCGTCGCGAGCGGTGCAGCAGCCGCCCTCGCGCGCACGCCTCCGCCGGTGGCGCCGCTGATCCCGCAGACGCCGACGCCGGCCGAGCGACTCACCGGGGCCCCGCTGCCGCCCGAGCTCACGATCGAACGCTGGTTCACGGCGTGGAACGTCGACCTGCTGTGGGCCGTCATCGCCGGCTTCGCGATCTTCTTCTACCTCGTGGGCGTCTGGCGCCTGCGTCGCCGCGGCGACGCGTGGCCGGTGTATCGCACGATCATGTGGGTCGTCGGCTGGGTGCTGCTCGTGTGGGTCACCGGCGGCGTGATCAACGTCTACCAGGACTACCTGTTCAGCATGCACATGGTCGGGCACATGCTCCTGACCATGGCGATCCCGCTGCTGCTCGTGCCGGGCGCACCGATCACGCTGGCGGCGCGCGCGATCCACAAGCGCGACGACGGCACCCGCGGCGGACGCGAGTGGCTGCTCTGGGTGGTCCACTCGCCGGTGGCGCGCATCCTCACGAACCCGTTCGTCGCGGCGGGCCTGTTCATCGGCTCGCTCTGGGTCTTCTACTACACCGACCTGTTCCGCTGGTCGCTGTACGACCACCTCGGGCACGAGTGGATGATCGCGCACTTCCTCATCACGGGGTACCTCTTCGTGATGAGTCTCATCGGCATCGACCCGGTGCCGTATCGCCTGCCGTACCCGGGGCGACTGCTGCTCCTCATCGGCGTCATGGCGATGCACGCGTTCTTCGGCATCGCGATCATGATGCAGGAGGGCCTCATGATCGCCGAGTGGTTCGGCTCGATGGGCCGCACGTGGGGCGCGACACCGCTCGAGGACCAGTACGCCGGCGGTGGCATCGCCTGGTCGATCGGCGAGATCCCCACGCTCATCCTCGCGATCACGGTGGCGATCCAGTGGAGCCGCAGCGACGACCGCGAGACGAAGCGCCGCGACCGCCACGCCGACCGCACCGGCGACGCCGAACTCGAGGCGTACAACGCCCGCCTGGCCGCACTCGCCGAGCGCGACGCGCGCACCGGCGGCTGAGATCTACCCTTTCGCGCTGCCGGGGGGCTCGTCACCCGGTTCGCCGCTCGGAGTTTCGGGCGCAGCATCCCATTTCGTGCCGCCGATGTCGCTGCGCAGCGTGCCCGTGACCTCGTCGACAGCCGCGCCGACGGTCGGGGCGAAACGGTCGGGCGTGAACCGGTCGGTGAGTCCGTAGCGGGCGAGGGAGTCGACGACCGGCGACTTCATCTCGGCGATGATGAGGCGGATGCCGCGTGCCTCGAGATACTCGTCGAGCTCGACGAGCTCTTCCGCCGCCGTCGTGTCGATGTCGGTGATGGGCTCGGCGGCGAGGATGACGGTCTTCACGTCGGGGCCGGCGGCGCGGACGCGCGAGCGCACCCAGTCGTCGAAGATCGCTCCGTTCGCGAAGAACAGCGGAGCGTCGAACCGCACGATGACGACCCCCGGCACCCGTTCCCCCTCGGGATTGCGAGAGAGGTCGTGATAGCCGCGCAGACCCTCGACGAGACCGAGTTCGGCCTTGTACGGCCGCCACGAGCGGTTGACGAACGCGATGAACGACAGGCCGATCGTGATCGCGATGCCCTGGAGCACGCCGAACACGAGCACGCCGAGGAACGCGGCAGCCGAGAGCACGGCGTCGACGACGTTGATGCGCACCAGCCGGAGGAATCCGCGCGCGTCGATGAAGCTGATCACGGCGCTGATGACGACGGCGGCGAGGGTCGCCGACGGGAGGAAGCGCGTGAGATCGGGGAGCACCAGGATGAACACGATGAGCAGGACCGCGCCGACCACGCCGGTCAGCTGCGTGCGTGAGCCGGCCTGCTCGGCGACCGGGGTACGCGACGACGAACCCGAGATGGGGAAGCCGCCGAGCGCGCCGCCGGCGATGTTCGACAGGCCCAGCGCCGCCATCTCCTGACTGCCGCTGACGCTCTCGCCACGGCGTGCGGCGAGGGTGCGGGACAGCACCGCCGTGTCGGTGAACGCGATGAGGGCGATGCCGGCGGCCGGGAGTGCGAGGGCGGCGACATCCGCCCATTCCAGTCCGCCGAGGGCGGGCGCCGGGAGTCCCTGCGGGAGCGCGCCGACGACGGGGATCGCGGTCTCGAGACCCAGGAACGCGACGAGCACCATCGACAGCACCACCACCACGAGCGTGCCGGGTATGCGTACGCGCGTGTGGAGCGCTCGCAGCGCGAAGATCACGACGAGCGACCCGACGCCGAAGGCGGTGGCGATGGGGTCGAGCTCTCCCGCCGCGATCGCCTCGACGAGGCCGATGGCGCCCTGCCACAGCGTCGGCGCGTCGACCGAGAACCCCAGCAGCTTCGGCAGCTGCGACAGGATGACGATGACGGCGATCGCGTTGAGGTAGCCGACGCGGATCGGCTTCGAGAGCAGGTCGGTGACGAAGCCCAGGCGCACGAGCCCGCCGATCAGCAGGAGGGCGCCGACCATGATCGCGAGCAGCCCCGCGAGTGCCACGGACTGCGCCTCGTCGCCCAGCGCGAGGGGCAGGATCGCCGCCGCGATGATGGGCGCGAGCGACGAATCCGGCCCGAGCACGAGAATGCGGGAGGGACCGAAGATCGCGTAGGCGAGCAGCGGCACGATCGTGGCGTAGAGGCCGGTCACCGGCGGCAGGCCCGCGACCTCGGCGTAACCCATGCCCGCGGGGATCAGCAGCGCGGTCACGACGAGGCCCGCCCGCACGTCGGGCCACAGCCACGCGCGCTTGTAGTCGCGCACGACCGCGACCGCCGGAACCCAGCGATTGATCCACTTCGACGTCATCTCGACCCCGGCACCCATCTTGGCGGAAAGATCGTCCGCGGGTTGCAGACCTTGCGCGCGATCCCTGCGGGGCGCTGCGCGGCGTCAGGTCGTGTCGGGTCCGGTCACCACGATCGTCGCGGTGCCGTCGGGGCGCACGGTGATCGTGCCCTTGACGATGAAGGGGACGTCCTCGCTGACGGCGCGCACGCGGCCGTCGAAGAGGGAGCGGATGCCGACCTCGATGTGGGCGACGGCTTCGGCGGCGAGAATCGACCAGCCGGCGCCGGCGGGCTCGACGGCGACGGTCGGCTGCTGCGTGATGGACCACTTCGGGAGCGACGTGATGCGGTCCTCGACGAAGTAGCCGAACGGGCACGCCGTCGGCTGCAGCACCTCCTGCGTGGCGCAGGAGGTGAGGAACTCCTCGACCTTCTCCTGCACGACGCCGAGGAACTTCTCGGTGGGCTGGGCCACCACGTTCACCGGGATCGCCCGGAACGGGCTGTCGGAGAGCACGGCCACGCCCGGGGTGCTCGAGATCGCGGTGTCGACCGACACCGAGTACACACCGGGCGAGAAGACGAGGAGCGAGACGGGTGCGGCGGGGTCGGCATCCGCCCCGTCGGGCGACACCTGGCGCTTGTCGATCTCGAAGCCGTTCACATCGAAGACCATCGAGCCGGTGACGCCGAGGTTCATGACCGCGAGCGGGCTCTTCGCGAACCGCCACGTCGGCGCGAGGCCGATGGACCCGTCCTGCTCGACCGAGAACGTCGTGCGACCGTCGTGGCCGCGTGCCGTGTACTCGATCGTGACGTGCGTGACGTCGCCGTCCTGCTCCTCCGAGACGACATGCGCGTCGCGGATCGGGGCGAGGGCGGAGCTGCGCAGCAGCGCCTCGGACGCCGTGGGCGGCAGACCCGCCTGTTCGAGCTCGGCGGAGTTCACCGCGACGCCGGGCACCGCCAGCGCATCGGCCGCCCGTCCCTCGGCCAGCAGCTGCACGTATCGTTCGACGAACGCCTTCGGGCTGTAGAACTCCCGCTGCATCACTCCCCAGGCAGCGAAGGCGGCGCCCACGAGAAGGACCCCGGCGACGCCGAGCAGCGTGAGATCGAGGGCGAGACGGCGGCGCGTGCGCCCCTTGGCGGGGGGCTGGATGAGATCCTGCTCGGGGGTCGCCGCGGCGGTGCCGGGGGTCGCCGGAGCGGCCGGCGGCGCACTCGCGCGACCGGACGACGTGTCCATCACCCCCTGGTCCACGCGCCCAGTCTAGGAAAGCGTGGCCGGGAGGGCCCTGTGGACCGCGAACTTCGCAACTCGGGGGTGGCGCGACGCCGACGAACCGCCTGTGGACAGTGCGCGGGTGTCCACCGATCGCGGCGCAGAGGGCCGGGAAGCAGCATCCGCTCGTTAACATGAGTCGGTGAACACTCCGCCTCTGTCTGCCGAGCAGGAGGCGCTGTTCCGGCTCATCGAAGACACCCGCGAGCACGTGTTCGTGACCGGGCGCGCCGGGACCGGCAAGTCGACGCTGCTGCAGCACCTCGCGTGGAACACGAACAAGCAGATCGCGGTGTGCGCGCCGACGGGGGTCGCGGCGCTCAACGTCGAGGGTCAGACGATCCACTCGCTCTTCAAGCTGCCGCTCGGCATCATCGGCTCGCACGACGAGGACCAGTCCGACGCGACCCGCAAGCTGCTCAACGCGATCGACACCCTCGTGATCGACGAGATCTCGATGGTCAACGCCGACCTCATGGACGCGATCGACCGGTCGCTGCGCAAGGCGCGCGGGCGGCGCGGCGAGCCGTTCGGCGGCACGCAGATCGTCATGTTCGGCGACCCGTACCAGCTCGCCCCTGTTCCGCCGCGCGGCGACGAGCTGCGGTACGTGCAGGACCACTACCGGTCGTTCTGGTTCTTCGACGCCAAGGTGTGGGTGGGTGAGGCCGCGAGCGACGGCATCCTCGACGTCGGCTCGTACGGCGCCGACCTCAACATCCGCGAGCTCGTCGACATCCACCGGCAGTCCGACCCGGCGTTCAAGGCGATGCTCAATGCCGTGCGCTACGGCCGGGTGACGGCCGACATCGCCGAGGTGCTCAACACGACCGGCGCCCGCACTCCCCCGGATCCGCTCGACGGCGAGCACCCGATCATCACGCTCGCGACCCGCAACGACATCGTCAACAACATCAACCGGCGCCACCTGGGCGAGCTGGTGGGGCGCGAGCAGACGGCGATGGCGGAGGTCAACGGCGATTTCGGACGAGGGGATGCCGCGTACCCCGCCGATCTCGAGCTCAAGCTAAAGGTCGGGGCCCAGGTGATGTTCCTGCGCAACGACACCGCTTCGTTCGGCGAGCCGCCGCGGTGGGTCAACGGCACGATCGGAACGGTCACCCGCATCGCGGGCGAGACCGTGCGCGTCGACGTCGATGGCGAGGAGTTCGACGTCGAGCCGTCGGTGTGGGAGAAGTACCGCTATTCGTACAACCCGGGGTCGAAGCAGCTGACCCGCGACATCGTCGCCGAGTTCACCCAGTTCCCGCTGCGGCTGGCGTGGGCGGTCACGATCCACAAGTCGCAGGGCAAGACGTACGATCGCGCGATCATCGACCTCGGCTCCGGCGCGTTCGCGCCGGGACAGACCTACGTCGCCCTGTCGCGGCTGACCTCGCTCGACGGCCTGTACCTCTCACGGCCGCTGCGACCCCGCGACATCCAGGTCGATCCCGACGTCAGGCGGTTCATGGCGTCCGCGGTCCGCGGGACGCCGGTGGCCTGAGGCGCTTCAGGCGACGTGGGCGGGCTGGGCGGCCTTGGCGGCGGCGAGGTCCTCGAAGAGCTCGGTGTTGAAGCGGTAGGCGAGGAGGACCTCGTCGATCACGCGCTCCTGCTCCGCGGCATCCCATGGGGCGGCGTCGAGCTGCTCGCGGTAGACGTCCTTGAAGGCCTTCGGGTCGGCGATGTCGTCGAAGAGGTAGAAGCCGATGCCATTCGTCTCGAACCCGAAGCGGCGCGCCATCAGGCGTCCGATGAACTGGCCGCCGGAGAGGTCACCGAGGTAGCGCGTGTAGTGGTGGGCGACGAAGCCGCCCGCCCATGTCGCGCCCACCTCGTTGATGCGGTCGACGTAGCGGCGCGTGGTCGGCAGCGGCTCGATGCGGTCGCGCCAGTCGGGACCGACCAGGAACTCGAGGTCGGCCTCGAGTGCGGGCAGGCGCGTGAGCTTGTCGGAGATGAACACCGCGGCGACGGGGTCGTTGCGCATCTGGCCGGCGGTGCGCTCGAGCGCCTCGTAGATGAACCAGTGCTGCACGACGAGCGCGACGTAGTCCTCGCGCGTGCCCTCCCCCTTCATCAGGTCGGCCATGAAGCCGGAGTGCTCGCTCGACGAGTGCGAGCTGCTGGAGCGCTCGCGCAGCGCGGTGGAGAACGGGATCGGGTCGCTCATACCTTCATGCTAACTGAAGATAAGGCGAACCTAACCCCCAATTTCCTATGCGTGCGGTCGGGGCTCGATTCCGAGGCGGCTGCACGCCTCGTCGTACAGCGCGACGATCTCCCGCCGCACCTCGCGCCGCTCCGTGATCGGGCCCGTCGGCCACGGCACCGCGATCTCGGCTGTCGTGCCGTCGGCCAGCGTCGCCTGCCAGACGCCCTGGTCTCCGTCGAACCCGGTCATCGTCGCGGCGGTGATCTCAGCATCCGTCACTCCGGCGTCCGCGGCGAACGCGCGCGAGATGAGGAGGTTGTCGCCGGCGTGGTCGCCGTTCATGTGGCCGAGCACGCCGGTCAGCGCGGCGTCGTCGAAGAGATGGGTCATGCTCTCACCCTACGGATCGCCGTTCCGCGCAAGTGACGTTGGTGTGTTTGAATTCATTGCACGATCATCGGGGGGTGAGAATGCGGACCCGCTCCACACATCGACGCGCCATCGCGGTGGTCGCCGGTGCCGTGACATCTGCTCTCCTCTTCGCCGGATGCTCCTTCGGGGGCAACATCCAGCCCGACGTGCCCCCGCAGACGACCGCGGCCTTCGCCGACGAGACCGTCCAGCAGCTGACGGATGCCGTCACCCACGCGATGGGCGTCACCGGCTCGTCCGGCGCGATCGTGGGCGTGTGGGCGCCGTGGAGCGGCAGCTGGGTCTCGGGCCTCGGCACGCAGCGCCCGGACGGCGGCGGCGAGGTCACCGACGACCTGGTGTTCCGGGCGGGCAAGATCACGCGCGCCATGACGTGCGATGTGCTCTTCGAGGCCGCAGCTGCGGGCAAGGTCGCGCTCGACGACAGCATCACCGAGTACGTCTCGGGTGTGCCCGACCTCGCCGACGTGACGCTCATCGAGCTTTGCGACGGCACGTCCGGCATCGGCTCGTACGCCGGCCAGCTGTACTCGTCGTGGCTCTCGAACCCCGACCGGGTGTGGGATCCGCGCTACCTGGCGAGCTTCGGCCTGGGGCAGCCGCGCACAAGCGACCCGGGTGCCGCCTACCGTGACTCCGACGCCGGGTACGTCCTGCTCGGCCTCGCCCTGCAGCGCGCGACCGAGGCGACGGCGGCGGACCTCATCAACGGCTACGTCGCCGATCCGCTCGGGCTCGAGGCGACCGCGCTCGGTGAGCTCCCCACGTCGGGCGTGCTCATGGGCGGGCAGTCGGTCAACAACGCCGAGGGCGCCCTCGACTGCGCGCAGCCGCTCGATCTCACCGCCGCCTCGTCGAGCAGCGGCTTCACCGACGCCGGCGTGATCACCGACATCCACGACCTCGGCCGCTACGTGCAGTCCCTGGCGTCGGGTTCGCTCGTCGAGGACGACGACCGGTTCAACGCGCCGGTCGCGGTCGCGGCCGACGCCCCGTCGTGGTACGCCGCGGACGGCGGCGCGCTGATCGCCGGCTCGCTCATCGGCCAGTACGGCAAGGTTCCGGGATACATCACCGCGGCGTTCGCCGACCCCACGACCGGACTCACCGTGGCCGTCGTGCTCAACAACTCGGCCGCCGACGCCGCCGTGGGCGAATATCTGGCCTGGGAGCTCGCGGCGATCGCGTCGAAGACCCCTGCGACGGCGGGCGAGACGGCGCCCGAAGCAGGCCTTCCCTGGACCGCCGAGCAGTACCACGCCGCGATCGACACCCTCGCGGTCTGCACTCCCCCCGCTGCCTAATGAGCGCCGGGGCGGGCTCCGGAGGCGCCGAGGTCACGGGTCCCGGACCCTCGGGGACGACACCCGCGATCCTGCTGGTGATCGTGGGCCTCGCGTGCCAGGAGGTCGGCGCGTCGATCGCGGTGCTGCTGTTCCCGCAGGTCGGGCCGCTCGGCATGGTGATGCTGCGCCTGGTGTTCTCGGCGATCGTGCTGCTGATGATCGCGCGGCCTCGCGTGCGCG
Source organism: Microbacterium sp. F01 (assembly GCF_056156365.1). Classification (NCBI taxonomy): domain Bacteria; kingdom Bacillati; phylum Actinomycetota; class Actinomycetes; order Micrococcales; family Microbacteriaceae; genus Microbacterium; species Microbacterium sp. F01. The sequence goes on along the minus strand of NZ_CM149592.1, from coordinate 4,449,495 downwards.
GCCACTCGCGCGCCGACTGGACGGCGGTGGCGCTGTTCGGGCTCGTGCTCGCGCTGATGAACGGCCTGTTCTACCTCGCGCTCGAACGGCTGCCGCTCGGCGTCACCGTGACGATCGAGGTCCTCGGGCCCCTCGTGCTGTCGATCGTCGCCGCGCGTCGCGCCTCGGCCTGGCTGTGGGCGCTGGTCGCCCTCGCGGGCGTCGTCGCGCTGGGCGGCGGCGGATGGGACCGCCTCGACCCGCTCGGCGTGCTGTTCGCGCTCGGCGCCGCCGCCAGCTGGGCGTTCTACATCCTCGCCTCGGCGCGCGTCGGGCGCGCGTTCCCCAAACTCGACGGCCTCGCGCTCGCGATGACCTTCGGTGCCCTGATCGCCCTGCCGTTCGGGATCGCGGATGCCGGCGCCGCCCTCCTGCGGATCGAGATCGTCGCGCTCGGCGCGGCCGTGGCTGTGCTGTCGTCGACGATCCCGTACGCGCTCGAGCTCATCGCGCTCCGGCGCCTCCCGGCGGCCGTCTTCGCGATCCTCATGAGCCTCGCGCCGGCGACCGCGGCGCTCGCGGGCTTCATATTCCTCGGGCAACATATGACCTGGCTCGAGAGCCTCGGCATCGCGCTGGTGATCGCCGCGAGCATCGGCGCGATCCGCTCGTCCGCCCGTGCCGCGCGCGAGGCCGCCGAGCCGATCGCCTGACCGAAGCGTGACGAGCCTACGGCTCGGTAGCATCGGGGCGTGACTCAGGCGCAGACGAGATGGGCGGTCCTCGGGCCGGGGTGGATCAGCCGGGACTTCGTGGTCGGGCTTCGTGCTTCGCAGTACGGGATGCTGCACGCCGTGGGCAGCTCGTCGGCCGAGCGTGCGTCGGCCTTCGCAGCGGAGCACGGGGCCGCAGCATCCGGCACGTACGACGAGATCCTTGCCCGCGAGGACGTGGACGCGGTGTACGTCGGGACGGTCCACACCGCCCACGCCGACCTCGCGATCCGCGCGCTCGAAGCGGGCAAGGCCGTGCTGTGCGAGAAGCCGGCGAGCCCGACGCTCGACGAGGTGGAGCGCATCCTCGCGACCGCTGAGCGCACGCAGCGCCCCTTCCTCGAGGCGTTCAAGACGCGGTTCGGGCCGTTCGCAGACGCCCTGCGGGAACTCGCGGCGGGCGGGGAGCTCGGCGCGCCGCAGCGGTTCGAGGGAGCCTTCGGCTTCGACGCCGGCACACGCGAGGGGCGTCTGTTCGACCCGGCGGTCGGCGGCGGTGCGATCCTCGACGTGGGCTGCTACCCGCTGGCACTCGCGATCGACCTCGCGGCCGCGGCGGGCCGTCCGATCACACCGGAGTACCGGTCGTTCGAGGCCGAGCTGGTGGGGGGCGTCGACGGCACCGCGTCGGCGGAGCTCGCCTTCGGCGAGCTGACGGCCGGAATCGCGACGTCGGTCATCGAGAACCTGTCCGACACCGGCGTGCTGCGGTTCGCCGACGCCGAGGTCGTGCTGCCGAACGTGTGGGGCAGCCGCACCGAAAGCCCGTCGACGCTGATCGTGCGCCGCGGAGCCGACGAGCGGGTCGTGGAACTGCCCACCGTGCAGCCGATGGCGGCCGAGGCCGACGCCCTGTCGCTGGCGCTCACGGAGGGGCGTGTCGAGGTGCCGCAGATGCCGTGGGCGCACACGCGCGCCGCGGCTCGCGTGCTCACCGACTGGCGCGCGGCCGCCCTCGCCGGCTGATCAGCCAGGGGGCGGGTCACTCCCAGGTGTGCACGGGCTCGTTCGTGTGCATCGCCTCGCGGTACTCGAGCAGGGTGGCGCGCAGCGCGTCGTAGCGGTCCATGTCGGCCCGCCGATGCATCCGATCCGTGAACCAGCCGGCGCCCGTGACGCCGGTGAGGCACCGCCCCTCGATGATCCCGAGCAGACGATCGCGAACGGATGTCTCGACACCCCACGCTTCCAGACCCCGGTGTGCGAGGGGCAGGAGCCGCCGCAGCACGAGCTCGGTCGCGGGCACCTGGCCGACCCCGGGCCAGTAGAACTGGGCGTCGATCCCGTCGCGAGCCGCCGTGTGGAAGTTCTCCTCCGCCGCGGTGAACGACAGCTGCGACCACAGCGGACGGTCGTTCTCGGCGATCGCCCGCACGAGCCCGAAGTAGAACGCGGCGTTGGCCATGATGTCGACGACGGTCGGTCCGGCTGCGAGCAGCCGATTCTCGACGCGGAGGTGCGGCACGCCGCCGGCGACGTCGTAGATCGGGCGGTTCCACCGGTAGATCGTCCCGTTGTGCAGCCGCAGCTCCGCGAGATCGGGGATGCCGCCGCCGTCGAGCACGGCCATCGGGTCGTCGTCGTGGACGATCGGCAGGAGCGCCGGGAAGTACCGGACGTTCTCCTCGAAGAGGTCGAACACCGAGGTGATCCAGCGCTCGCCGAACCACACCCGCGGCCGCACCCCCTGCACCTTGAGCTCCTCGCTGCGGGTGTCGGTGGCCTGCTCGAACAGCGGGATGCGCGTCTCGCGCCAGAGCTCCTTGCCCAGCAGATACGGCGAGTTGGCCGACATCGCCAGCTGCACGCCCGCGATCGCCTGCGAGGCGTTCCAGTACGCCGCGAACGAGTCCGGGGACGTCTGCACGTGCAGTTGCGTGCTGGTGCACGCCGCCTCGGGGAGGATCGAGTCCGCGGTCGTGACGAGCCGCTCGGGTCCGTCGATCTTGATCGAGATGTCCTCACCGCGCGCGTCGAGGATCTGCTCGCTCAGCAGCCGGTAGCGCGGATTGGCGCTGATGCTGTCGGGCCGGAGGTGCCCCTCTGCGAGCGTGGGCAGGATGCCGATCATCACGAGGTGCGCACCGACGGTCGATGACCGCTCCTCGGCGTGATTGAGGCTGCGGCGCAGTCCCTCCTCGAACGTCGTGAGACCGCCCTCGCGCAGGCGCGCCGGCGGCACGTTGATCTCGATGTTGAACTGTCCGAGTTCGGTCTGGAACGCAGCATCCGCTATCGCATCCAGAGCCTCGGCGTTGCGCAGCGCCGGGTCTCCCGCCTCGTCGACGAGGTTCAGCTCGACCTCGAGGCCCGTCAGCGGGTCGTCGGTGTCGAAGTGCGCTTCGCGCAGCATGCGCGCGAACACGTCGAGGTTGCGCCGGACCTTCTCGCGATGACGAGTGCGATCGGCGCGGGTGAACTCCTGTGCCGGGACGTCCTCCCCCATGGCGGCACTCTAGCGAGCCGCGGGCGATTCCGCGCCTACGCGCCGCGCGGCGGCGCGGTCGAGCCGCGGACGTTCAGCGTCGGGTTCAGCACGACGCGGTGGACCGGACGCGTGGGGTCCTCGATGCGGCGCGCCAGCAGATCGACGGCGGCCCGGCCGACCGAGTTGCGCGGCGGGCTCACCGCGGTCAGAGCCGGGGTGAACAGCTCGGCGACCTCGTCGTCGTACGCGACGACCGACAGGTCGCCGGGGACCGAGATGCCGCGGTTCAGCGCGAGGTCGACGAACGCCATCGCCTCCGGGTCGGAATGCACGAGGATCGCGGTGACCGAGTTCGACAGCGCCGCGTCGAGCGTGGCGTCGACGACGGCCGAGAAGTCCGGGCTCGTGCGCGGCGGCAGGCTCGTCTCGAAATGATCCGACGGGGTGAGGCCGAGCTCGAGGCAGGCCGCCTGCCAGCCGGCCGCGATCTTGCGCGACGTGGGCGAGTCCCGCGCGATGATGAGTCCGACGCGGCGGTGGCCGAGCGAGGCGAGGTGGCGCGCCGCGAGCACGGCGCCGAGCGCGTGGTCGGTGGTGACGTTCTCGACCGGGCTGCCATCCGGGAGCAGCACGGCATCGCGCTCGACGAGCACGTTCGGCACGCCGCACTCGGCGAGCCACTGCACGACGTCCTGCGCATGGGGTGTGTCGGTGTTCGGCGCGACGACGAGACCGCGCACGCCCTCGGTGTGCACGAGCCGCTCGAGGACGGGGCGCTCGTCCTGCAGTTCGTAGGACGCGCCGCGCAGCACGACGCGCAGACCGTGGCGTGTCGCCTCGGTCTCGGCGCCGCGCACGACGCTCGGCCAGTAGAAGCTCAGCGACGGCACGAGCATCGCGATCGAGCCTGTGCGGGTGGCGGGAGCCGCATGCCCCGACTCGACGTCGTCGAGACTTCCCGCCGGCGGCACGGCACCACCGTGCACGCGCACGAGCAATCCTTCGCGCTCCATCTGCGCGAGATCGCGGCGCAGCGTCACGGGAGCGACCCCGAGCTCGTCCATGAGCTGTGCGACGCGTACCGCGCCGTCGCGCTCGAGCGTGGCCATCACGTGCGCCCGCCGCTCCGCGGCCAGCAGCGCCGGTGTCTGGTCGGTCATCGGGCGTCCTCCGCGTTCGTCAGGTCCAGTTCTACCGTGACGGCGACCGCGTCGGCCGTCGTCACGTCGAGATCGAGCCGGGTGAGTCGCGGCCCCCACACCTCGGAGAGCATCGGGTCGTCGAGTTCGCGCACGACGAGCGACGCCTCCACCCCCTCGGGCCACGAGATCCGCACAGGGGTTGCGCCGTCGAGAGGAGTGACGACGACGGATGCCGCGTCCCGCCGCACGTCGCCGGCCAGCAGCATCCGCACCTGGGTCTGCGGGACGGTCCGGGTTTCGACTCGCCTCGCTCGCTCAACGAGCGGAAGGTCGGCGGGTGTCCAGGAGTCCTCGATGACCACGCGGCGCGCTGCGCGCTCCAGGCGCACCGTACGCCGCCACGGAGCCGCGCCGACGTACGCGCCCGAAAGCTCGAGCGAGAGCGACGCGTCGTCCACCCAAACGTCGGAGGCCGCGAACTCGGCGCCGGGGCTCTGCTCGATGCCGCCGATCACGGGCACGTTGTGCCAGCCGCTCTGCATCGTCCAGATGTCGTAGCGCCCGGGTCCGAAGGTCTGCAGCGTGTAGGTCGGGCGGCCGGCGTCGACGATGACGGGCACGCCGTCCGACGCAACGACGAACGAGCCGACGTCGTTGTGGTTGTGGTGTTCGCCGTTGTGCCCGCCCTTGGCCGCGACCGTGAGACCGCGTGCCGTGCCACCGTGCTCGCGGGCCAGCAGCACCTCCGTCGAGGGCAGCCAGACGTCGCGGGGGAACGGCGACGCCTCCTGCGCCGCGCCGACCCAGGCCGGGTCCGTGATGCCGCGCAGCAGGCGGCCGAAGCCCTCGTGCTCCGTGGCAGCGGGCTCGCCCGCGGTGCGGTGCGCCGCGGCGTGGGCGGCAGCATCCGTGTCTCCCGCGCTCCGCGCCGCACGATGCAGGGCGTGCCACGGCTGCGCCGCCGGCGGGCGCGCCTGACCGTCGGCGAGGTTCAGGTACCAGTCGCCGCCGAGGTGAGAGCGGTGTGGGAACGCCACGGTCTCGCGCAGCGCCGGGATGCCGGAGGCGTCGAGCACTCCCCCGGTCGCGTGGCGCACGATGTCGAGGGCCTCGAGCGCGCGGCACGCGCCGTTCCACCAGTACGCGTAGCCCTCGTCGATGGCGCCGTCGGCGGGGAGGACCGACACATAGCGGTCGATCCCTTCGATGGCCATCGCCACGATGCGTGCCCGCTCGTCGGCCTCGCGCGGGCCGTCGAGCAGCCGCAGCGCGGCGGTGATCACGTTGCCGTGGATCCACGGGTTCCAGTTGTGCACGTCGCCGTCGAGCCCGAGCCAGTGCCAGTCGCGGCGCTCGGTGAACGGCTGGAACACGCGCACGTGCGCCTCGTGGCGGATGCGGGAACGGATGCCGGGGTACCGGGCATCGAGCCGGGCGCCGAGGAGCTGGTCGACCCAGGTCAAGAGCGCGACCGCCTCGCCGGCGCCCAGGTCGAGGTACGGCGCGGTCACCGTCGGGAGCACGGACCCGCGCTCGCGGAAGGTGTCGTCGTGAGCCGGCCAGCACCACGAGCTCTGCTCGCAGATCAGCCAGACGCCGTCGAGGACCTCGGCGAGGAACCGGGCGCCGAGCTCGGGATCGTCGATGTGATGAGCGGCGGCGACGGCGGCGCGGGCGAGGCGGAACTGCCGCTCGAACACGACGGTCTCCCACCCCACGCGGTCGCCGTCGTCGTGGATACGGGCCGCGGCAGTGGCGAGCGGGACGCCCCACGGGCGGCCGAGATCCTCGCGGGCGCGGGCGATCACGTCGGCGACGGCGACGGGGTCGGCGCTGCCGGCCGGACCCCAGATCGTGCGGTCGTCGGACGACGCAACGGGGAGGGCGTGGTCCGGCGAGGCGAGCAGGGAGGCGAGAGCCGTGGCGAATCCGGCGCTGTCGACGCCGGCCTGCCGGTCGTAGACGGCGGCCAGCTCACCTTGGAACGTCGCGCTCGCGGTCGTCACAGTTCCTCCTCGTTGATTCACCATCGATGGGGATCCACCGTCGCAGTGAGGCTCTCTCTGAACCTAAAGCGATCATAAACGATCATAACGAATCTCAAACAACCTTGCAATGAACGAATTGGGTTGCTACAGTCCCAAACGTTCGCTTTCCGCAGGACCCGATTCCGGCGGCGAGAAGAAGGCATCAAGGGAGATCCCAGTGACGGTCCAGCAGCCCACCACGTCGGCGCACATCGCGACGGGTATCGACTGGACGCGCGACGAGTGGCTCGGCTACGCCGATCGCCTGCTCGACACGGCGCGCACCCACGCGTCGCCGGGTGCCGGCCGGATCCACTTCCCGGGTGCCGAAGGCGGTTACGGCCACGCCGTCGACGGACTCGAGGGCTTCGCCCGCACGTTCCTTCTCGCCGGATTCCGCATCGCCGGTGCGCGCGGGGAGGGCACCGAGGAGCTCGCCGACTTCTACCGACGCGGCATCGTGACGGGCGTCGACCCGGAGGCGGAGGACCGCTGGGTGCGGCTCGATGAGCACGCGCAGGCCAAGGTCGAGGCGGCATCGCTCGCACTCGTGCTCGACATGACGCGCCCGTGGATCTGGGACCGCCTCGACGCCCTGACCCAGCAGCGCGTCGTCGACTACCTCGCCCCGGTCGTGGGCGACGCGACGTACCCGAAGACCAACTGGCTGTGGTTCCGCGTCGTCGTGCAGACGTTCCTGCGCTCGGTCGGGGGGCCGTGGTCGGCCGACGACATCGCCGACGACCTCGCCCTGCACGACGTGCTCCTGCGCGAGGACGGCTGGATCTCGGACGGCTTCGAGCGCTCGTACGACCACTACGTCGGCTGGGCCCTGCACACCTACCCCGTGCTGTGGTCGCGCATGCAGGGTGCCGAGGAGCTCGCCGCCGGCCGCACGCCCGGTGACATCGCGCGCCTCGACCGCTTCCTGCAGGACGCCGTCACCCTCGTCGGCGCCGACGGTTCGCCGCTCGTGCAGGGCCGCAGCCTCATCTACCGCTTCGCCGCCGCGGCCCCGTTCTGGGTCGGGGCTATCGCCGAGGTCCCGTCGGTGCCGCTCGGGCAGCTGCGCCGCGCAGCCAACGCCGTCGTCGCGCACTTCGCCGACTCCGGCGTCCCGGCGCAGGACGGCGTCCTCACGATGGGCTGGCACCACGAGTGGCGCGAGCTCGCCCAGTCGTACTCCGGCCCGGGCTCGCCGTACTGGGCCGTCAAGGGCCTCCTCGGCATCGCGCTTCCGGCCGACCACCCGGTGTGGGCCGCCGAGAGCGAGCCGCTGCCGATCGAGTCGGGCGACACGCTGCGCACCGTGCGGCCCGCGGGCTGGGTGATCTCGGGCACGCAGGCTGACGGCATCGTGCGCATCGTCAACCACGGCACCGACCACGCGGCCGACGGCAGCCTGGTCGGCGACTCGCCGCTGTACGCCCGCATCGGATACTCGACCGCGGCGGGCCCGCTCGCGAACCGACGGGCGTTCGAGGAGCCCCTCGAGCAGTCCGTCGCCCTCGTCGACGCCGCCGGCCGCGCCACCCATCGCGCGGCGATGGAGCTCATCGACGTGCGCGTGCAGGATGACGCGGGCGGTCGCGTCGGGATCGCAGCATCCGTCTCCCGTGCCCATTGGATCGACGTGCGCCCGTCGGCGCAGCGCCACGGCTCGGGCGTCGACGGCGACGTCGAGATCGCCGGCGTCGTCGAGGTGCACTCGCTCGTGCGCGGTCCGTGGGAGGTGCGTCTCGCCCGCGTCGACGCCCTCGAGTCCGGCGTCGACGCGGCCTCGCTCCGCCTCCGCGTGGGCGGCTGGGCGCTGGCGGCCGACCAATCCCCGCGCTCCTCAATTGAGGAGCTGAGCCGGAATGAGGGAGCACGCGTCGAGTCGGCCTCCCCATCTCAGCTCTCGTCCTCAGATGAGGATGCAGGGCGTGCCACGGATGCTGCCGCCTCGGTGATCGCGAACACGCTGAGCAGCAGCATCCGTCCCCTCCTCGGCACCGGCGAAGCGAGGATCGAGACTCGCGAAGACGCCAGCCCGCTGGGGCCTGTCGCCGGCGTGCCGCTCGTGTTGTTCCCGGTCGAGCCGGGCACGTGGAGCGCGACGCTCGTCGAGCTCACCACCGCAGACCTCGCATCGCCCGCCGATGCAGGACGCGTCGTCCTCGAGGAGGACGGCGACCAGACCACCGTCACGGTCACCTGGCCGGACGGAACGGCGACCACGAGTCGTCTCGCACACCCCGGATCCCCCGCGAACCGGTAACCCGATGGGCCCGAGGAAGGGTCCGCAATCACAAAGGAGTACCCCCAGAATGAAGCGCTCATACGCTGCCGCGGCCGGCATCGCCGTGGTCGCAACGCTCGCTCTCGCCGGTTGCAGCGGCGGCGGCGACGACGCGGCCGCGCCCGAGGAGTCGTCGGGTCCGGTCACGCTCACCCTCTCGGGCTGGAGCCTCGACACGACGCCGGAGTTCCAGGCGCTCGCCGACGCGTTCCACGAGGAGAACCCCGACGTCACCATCGAGCTCAAGGGCTACGACGCGGCCGAGTACAACACCCTGCTCACCGCCGACCTCGCTGCCGGCTCGGGCCCCGACATCATCACGCAGAAGGAGGTCAAGTTCGTCCCGACGTTCGTCGAGGGCGGCCAGCTCCTCGACGTGTCGGACGTCGAGCTGCCCGACGGCATCAGCGGCGCCAAGTCGTACGAGGTCGACGGCACCGCGTACGCGGTGCCCTACCGCAACGACTCGTGGGTCCTGTACTACAACAAGGCCCTGTTCGACCAGGCGGGTGTCGAGTACCCCGACGGCTCGTGGACGTGGGACGACTACGCCGACGCCGCCGACGCGCTGAACTCGGGCCTCGCCGGCGCCGGCAGTGCCGCCAAGGCCGCGTACCTGCACAACTGGCAGTCGACGGTTCAGGGCTTCGCCAACGCGCAGGCTCCCGGCGACATCCTCGAGGGCGAGTACGACTACATGGAGCCCTTCTACGACAACGTGCTCGCTCTGCAGGACGCGGGCGACCAGGTCGACTTCAACACGGCGAAGGCCAACCAGCTGACCTACCAGGGCGAGTTCGGCAAGCAGAACGCCGCGATGCTGCAGATGGGCACGTGGTTCGTCGCGACGCTGATCGCGCAGCAGGCTTCGGGTGACGCCGACGACTTCGAGTGGGGCATCGCGCCGATTCCGCAGGTCGACTCGTCGACCGCCGGTCTCGACAACACCCCGGTGACCTTCGGCGACCCGACGGGCTTCGGCATCAACGCCGCCATCGACGACTCCAAGGTCCAGGCCGCGAAGGACTTCCTCGCCTTCGCCGCGGGCGAAGAGGGCGCGCAGATCCTGGCCGGCATCGGCATCACGCCGGCGCTGCTGACCGACCCGGTCGTCGAGACGTACTTCTCCGTCGACGGTGCTCCCACCGACGACCTCTCGAAGTTCGCGTACTCGACCCACGAGGTGCACCCCGAGAACCCGACGTCGAACAAGGCTGCGGCGATCCAGGGCATCCTCGGCGACATGCACACCGCGATCATGTCGGGCTCCAAGAGCGTCTCCGACGCGATCAAGGAGGCGCAGGACCGCGTCGCCAACGAGGTCGGCTGACCTCATCCCTTCACGCCGAGGCCCTGAGGGCTGACGCGACCGGCGGAGGATCCGCCGAAATCTGAACCCGGTGACCGGTCCGCTCCTGCGGGCGGGCCGGTCACCGCACCACCATCTGCACCCCGGAGGTCCGCCATGGCGACCATCACCGCCGACGAGACCGGCACCGCGGCAGCGCCGCCCCCCGCGCGCCGCAGGCGCTCGCGGCTGCGGCTGCGCAACACCCTCATCGGGTGGAGCTTCATCCTTCCCAACTTCATCGGCTTCGGGCTGCTCACCCTCGTCCCGATCGTCGTGCTGTTCTACATGTCGTTCACGAACTGGAACGTCTTCGGCACGGCGAACTGGGTCGGCCTCGCCAACTTCCAGCGCCTCATGGGCGACGGCAGCTTCCAGATCGCGGTGTTCAACACCCTGTACTACTCGGTGCTGCACATTCCGCTGACGATCGTCGTCGCGCTGGGTCTGGCACTGCTGCTGAACAACAAGCTCCGCGGAGTCGCATTCTTCCGCACCGCCGCATTCTTCCCCTACATCACCTCGATCGTCGCGATCGCGGTGGTGTGGAACCTGCTCTTCAGCCCCGAGTACGGCCCGATCAACGAGTTCCTCCGCTTCATCGGCATCCAGAACCCGCCCGGATGGCTCACCTCGCCGGAGTGGGCGATGCCCGCCGTCGTCATCGTCTCGACGTGGCGCGACATGGGCTACTACATGATCCTGTTCCTGGCGGGCCTGCAGACGGTGCCGCGCGAACTGCACGAGGCGGCGCGCATGGACGGCGCCAACATCTGGCAGCGGTTCGTCAACGTGACCCTCCCGTGCCTGCGTCCGACGATGTTCTTCGTCACGGTGATGCTCACGATCAACTCGTTCAAGATCTTCGACCTGATCCTCGTCATGACCGACGGCGGCCCGGGTCAGTCCACCCTCGTCATGTCCCAGTTCATCTACCGCAAGGGCTTCGAGGAGAGCCAGTTCGGCTACGCGTCAGCGGCAGCCGTCGTGCTCTTCTTCATGTGCATCATCGTGACGATCCTCCAGTTCCTGTGGAACAAGAAGCGGAGCAGCTGATGGCCGAGCAGATCGAAAAGGATGCTGAGCTCCTGGTCTCCGACTTCACCGCGCCCGCCGGTGCCCGCCGCGGACTGCGCAGGCTCGCCGAAGAGGCCCCTGTTCCTCAGCCCGAGATCCCCACGGAGAAGATGACGCCCGGTCGCCGCATCGCGCGCATCGCGATGTACGTCGGACTGGTCATCTTCGCGATCGGGCTCCTGACGCCGTTCGTCTGGATGGTGCTGAGCTCGTTCAAGTCGGCCAACGAGGTGTTCTCGGTGCCGGTGAAGTGGCTCCCCGAGACGTGGGTGTGGCAGAACTACATCGACATCTGGACCGAGTCGAACATGCTCGTCTGGATCCGCAACACGCTGTTCCTGGCCGTGGTGGTCACGTTCCTGCAGGTGCTGACCGGCTCGTTCGCCGCCTACGGCTTCGCGCGCATGCGCTTCCGCGGTCGCGACGTGCTGTTCCTGCTGTACGTCGGCACGATCGCCGTGCCGTGGCAGTCGTACATGATCCCGCAGTTCATCCTGCTGTCGAATCTCAAGGTGTCGAACACGCTGTGGTCGATCATCCTGCTGCAGGCGTTCGGCGCGTTCGGCGTGTTCCTGATGAAGCAGTTCTACGAGACGATCCCGGAGGAGCTCTCCGAGGCGGCGCGGCTCGACGGCCTCAGCGAGTACGCGATCTGGCGCAGGATCATGCTGCCGCTGTCGATCCCCGCGCTCGCCTCGCTGACCCTGCTGACGTTCGTCAACACGTGGAACGACTACCTCGGGCCGCTCATCTACCTGCGCAACCCCGACCTGTGGACGATCCAGCTCGGCCTCAAGGGATTCGTCTCGAACCTCTACGACACCAACTATGCGCTGCTGTTCGCGGGCCTGACGATCTCGGTCATCCCGATCGCTGTCATCTTCCTGCTCGGCCAGAAGTACTTCATCGAGGGCATCGCGACGAGCGGTCTGAAGGGCTGAGGCCATGAAGAAGCCCGGTGGTTTCAACAAGCTCAGTGGCCTGGTGTCGCATGAGACGTGGGCGTCCCTCATCGGGATGATCTACCTCGGGCTCATCGTGAACCTGCTGCTGGTGGTCACGTCGCTGCCCCTCGTGGCGCTGCTCGTCACGACCGACCCGCTGTACTCCTGGCCGGCGCTCGCCGTCGCAGCGCCGCTCGCCGCCCCCGGACTCGCCGCCGCGTTCCGCGCGTTCCGCGAGCACCAAGGCGGCGGGCTCGGCCCGATCCGCGCGTTCGTCGCGGGGCTGCGGGCCACTTGGCGCCGCGCGCTCCTCATCGGCGCGGCGGTCACGGCCGTCATCGTGGTGCTGCTCGTGGATGTGCGGATGCTGTCGACCACGGCCGTCGCCGTGTTCACGGTGCCCCTGCTCGGCGTGCTGGCACTACTCGCGATCGCGGTCGGGCTCGTCGGGCTGGTCGCGATCGCGGAGGTGCCGGCCGCACGGCTCCGCGACGTGCTGCGGGCCAGCCTCTACCTGAGCCTGCGCCGCTGGTACCTCACGGCCGCGTCGCTGGCCGCCTTGGCGGCGCAAGTCGCCGTGTTCGCCACCGCGCCCGCGCTCGGGCTGGGGCTCACGGCCTCCGCCGCCCTCTTCTTCGCGTGGACCAACTCCCGCTTCACGCTCCGCCCCGTGCTCGATCTCGACGAGAAGGCCGCCGCGCAGGCCTGAGCCCGCGGCATCCGTTCTCCGTATATACCTCAGAAGGAATCTCTCCATGACGTCCACCTCGCCCGCTGCGGGCACCACCGAGACCACGACCGAGGCGGCCATCGCCGCCGCGCTGTCGACGATCCGGCGCAACATCGCGACCTTCGGGGGCTCGTACCCCGACGACACGACGGTGGACGACCGCTACGAGCTGCGTCCGGCTGACGGGAACATCCCGCGCGGCGGGAACCGCGGCTGGACCACGAGCTTCCGCACGGGCATGCTGTGGCTCGCGTGGGAGCTCTCGGGCGACGAGGACTACCGCGAGGCGGCACGGGTCGACGCGGCCGACTTCGAGCGGCGCGTGCGCGCGGAGGAGGACCTCGACACCCACGACCTCGGGTTCCTCTACACGCTGTCGACGGTCGCGGCGTGGCGTCTGGTCGGCGACCCGAAGGCCCGCGACGCGTCGCTGCTGGCCGCCGACCACCTGATGCGCCGGTTCCTCGAGCCCGCGGGCATCATCCAGGCGTGGGGCGACCTCTCGGACCCCGCGCAGCGCGGCCGCACGATCATCGACAGCCTCATGAATATGCCGCTGCTGACATGGGCTCACGAGCAGACCGGCGAGGAGCGCTTCGCCGACGCCGTCGTGCGCCACACCGCGCAGCTGCGCGAGCACATCCTCCGCCCCGACGACTCGACGTTCCACACCTTCTACTGGGACGCCGAGACAGGTGAGGCGCTCCGCGGGGGCACCGAGCAGGGCGCGGCCGACGAATCGTGCTGGGCACGTGGTCAGGCGTGGGGCATCTACGGCTTCGCGATGAACTACGCGGTGACCGGCGACGAGCGCCTGCTCGAGGCATCCCGTCGCTGCACGGAATACTTCCTGCGCCATCTGCCGGCCGACGAAGTGCCCTTCTGGGACCTCGTCTACACCGACGGCAGCGACGCCCCGCGCGACAGCTCCGCCGCCGCGATCGCGGTGTGCGGGCTCCTCGAGCTCGCGAAGGTCGAGACGGATGCTGCGGCCGCCGCCGAGTGGACCGCCCGCGCCCACTCGATCCTGGCGTCGCTCATCGCGAACTACACGCCGGTGAACGCCGAGGACTCGGACGCGCTGATCCTGCACTCGGTGTACGACCTGCCGAAGGACAACGGCGTCGACGAGGGCACCCTCTGGGGCGACTACTTCTACCTCGAGGCTCTGATGCGCGTGGCGCGTCCGGAGTGGAGGAAGTACTGGTGAGGCTCGTCACCTACGCGGGTTCGGACGGCGCCCGGCCGGCTGCGGTCGTCGCGGGCGATCGGGTGCTCGACCTGGGCGGGATCGCCGGTTCGGTGACGGAGGTGCTGGCGGATGCGGCGGCCCTGGCCGCCGCGGAGGCCGCGGCGGCGTCGGCCGAGGTGGATTCCCTGCCGGTGCTCGACGCGTCGGCGCTCTTGGCACCGGTCGTGCCGGGCAAGATCCTCTGCCTCGGGTACAACTACCGCGGGCACGTGCCGGACGGTATCGATCCGACGGCGAACGACCCTGAGTACCCGGACGTCTTCGTCAAGACGTCGAACACGCTGGCAGGCCCGAACGACGCGGTGGTCATCCCGCCCGGAGCGACCGACGTCGATTACGAGGGCGAGGTCGCGGTGGTCATCGGCCGCCGCGCCCAGCGCGTGTCGCTCGAGGACGCCCTCGACCACGTCGGCGGCTACACCATCCTCAACGATGTGTCGGACCGCGCGTGGCAGCGCCGGCAGAGCCAATGGGCGCTGGGCAAGTGCTCCGACGGGTTCGCGCCGCTGGGGCCGTGGGTCGTCACGCCCGACGAGGCGCCCGACCCGCAGGATCTCCTCGTCGAGGTCGTGCGCGACGGGGTCGTCACGGTGTCGCAGTCGACGTCGACCACGATCTTCAGCGTGGCGTACGTCATCCATCACCTCAGCCAGGTGCTGACCCTCGAGCCGGGCGACATCGTCTCGACCGGGACGCCGCAGAAGCTGCCCGCCGCGCAGGACGCGCACCGTCCGCTCGCCGACGGCGACGCGGTCACCGTCCGCATCTCCGGCCTCGGCGAGCTCACCACCCGTTTCACCGCAAGCCAGGAGTCCGCCGCATGATCCTCGATTCGTTCCGCCTCGACGGCAAGGTCGCGCTCGTCACCGGGTCCAGCCGTGGGCTGGGCCAGGGCGCGGCCGTCGCCCTCGCCGAGGCCGGTGCCGACGTCGCGCTGCTCGATCGCGGGGATGCCTCGGCCACCGCCGAACTCATCGAGGCGACCGGCCGCCGGGTGCACCGCGTGCAGCGCGACCTCGTCTCCGCCACCCCGGAGGAGCTCTCCTCGGCCGTGGACGAGGTCATCGCCGAGCTCGGCGGATTCGACATCCTCGTGAACAACGCCGGCACCATCCGCCGGGCGCCGGCCGCCGAGTACCCGGCCGGCGACTGGGACGACGTGCTCTCGATCAACCTCGACGCGGTGTTCCACCTGTCGCAGGCGGCGGGCCGCCACATGCTCGCGCAGGGGAGCGGCCGCATCATCAACGTCGCGTCGATGCTGTCGTTCCAGGGTGGCATTCTCGTTCCGGCATACACTGCGTCCAAGCACGCCGTCGCCGGACTCACGAAGGCCCTCGCGAACGAGTGGGCGGCAGCGGGCGTCACCGTCAACGCGGTCGCACCCGGCTACATGGCGACCGACAACACCGCACCGCTGCGGGCCGACGAGGACCGCGCCGCGTCGATCCTGTCGCGCATCCCCGCAGGACGCTGGGGCGCAGCATCCGATCTCCAAGGCGTCTTCGTCTTCCTCGCCTCGGACGCCGCCGCCTACGTGACCGGCGCCGTCATCCCCGTCGACGGCGGCTGGCTCGTCCGCTGACCCTTACGCACCCCACGCAGAACCAGGAGAGACCTCGTGACCGAGACGCACATCCCGCAGCGCTACGCGACCAACCCCGCCCAGATCCCGGGCATGACGACGCAGGACCTGCGCGACACGTACCTCATCCCCGACGTCTTCGTGCCGGGCGAGATCCGCCTGACGTACACGCACCACGACCGCATCGTGCTCGGCGGCGCCGTGCCCGCCGGCACCGTGCTGGAACTCGGCGGCTACCCCGAGATCCGCAGCGACTACTTCCTCGAGCACCGCGAGGTCGGCATCATCAACGTCGGCGGCACCGGCACGGTCACCGCCGATGGCGAGGTCTACACGCTCGTCAAGGGCGCGTGCCTGTACCTCGGCCGTGGCATCAAGGACGTGTCGTTCGCGGACGCTTCCGGTGAGACGGGGGCGCAGTTCTACCTCTTCTCGGCTCCCGCCCACACCGCGTACCCGTCGGCGCTCGTGTCGCCCGGCGAAGGCACCGTACGCGAGCTCGGCGACCAGCTGACCTCGAACCGCCGCACGCTCAACCAGTACATCCACGAGAACGGCGTGAAGAGCTGCCAGATCGTGATGGGCGTCACCGAGCTGCACCCGGGCTCGATGTGGAACACCATGCCGGCGCACACCCACGACCGCCGCACCGAGTGCTACCTGTACTTCGACCTGCCCGAGGACGCCCGCGTCATCCACCTCATGGGCGAGCGCGAAGAGACGCGTCACCTCGTGATCGCCGACCGCCAGGCCGTCATCTCGCCCTCGTGGTCGCTGCACTCCGGCGTCGGCACGTCGGCCTACACGTTCATCTGGGCGATGGCGGGCGAGAACCAGGCGTTCGACGACATGGACGCCGCCCCCGTCACCGACCTGCGATGACGCGATTCGACGCCGCCGGCGCTGCGCCGGCGGCCGCCGAGAATCGGAGATCCGGCGAAACTCGGACGGATGCGGCGCATCGATCCGAGTTCGGGCAGATCTCCGAGTTTCGCGCGATCACGCCGGGAAGGGCGACGGATGCTGCGGCCTGACTACGCTGGCGGAGTGCCCCGGACTCTGCTCGCGATCGGCGAGACGATGGCGATGGTGACGCCCGTCGTCGCCGCGCCGGTCGCCGACGCCGAAGCGTTCCTGCTGGACGCCGGGGGAGCGGAGTCGAACGTCGCCGCGCATGTGGCGGCGCTCGGGCATCGCGCCGTGTGGTTCAGCCGACTGGGCGAAGATGCCCTCGGGCGCCGTATCGCGCGCCAGCTCACCGCGCGCGGCGTCGACGTCTCGCGCGTCGTGTTCGACGACGCCCACCCGACCGGGCTGTACGTGAAGGATCCCGGCAACGGCGTCCTCTACTACCGCCGGGGCTCCGCCGCGGCGCACCTGTCGGAGGCCGACGCCGACGACGTGTCGTTCGCTGACGTGGATCTGCTCCATGTCTCCGGCATCACAGCCGCGATCTCAGCATCCGCCGCCGCCTTCCTGTCGCGGGTCATCGCCCGGGCCCGGGAGCACGGCGTGCCGGTGTCGTTCGACGTCAACCACCGCGCGCCGCTGTGGGATGCCGCGACTGCCGCCCCGGCGCTGCTCGAGCTCGCTCGCAGCGCCGACATCGTGCTCGTCGGCCGCGACGAGGCCGAGACGCTGTGGGGCACGGCGACCGCGGCCGACGTGCGCGCCCTGCTGCCGGACGTCGCCGAGCTCATCGTCAAGGACGGCGACATCGGCGCGACCGCGTTCGTCGGCGGCGACGTGGTGTTCGAGCCCGCGCTCGTGGTCGAGGTCGTGGAGCCGGTCGGCGCCGGCGACGCGTTCGCCGGCGGCTACCTCGCGGGCCGCCTCGCGGGCGACGCCGTACCCGATCGCCTGCGTGCGGGTCACGCGCGCGCCGCCCGCACCCTGCAGACCACCACCGACTCGATCGACGAGCCTGCTCCGACCGCCGACCTCCCGACCTGACGGGTTCGGGGCGCGCTCCGAACCGTCGGGGCGCACGCGACGCGCCCCGCACGCGCGCGGTGCGCCCCCATCCCGACAAGCCAGCTGAACCCGACGCACGAAGGACCGCCCCATGACCTCTCACACTCCCCAGACGAGCGGCACGGATGCTGCCACCCAGGCCGCCTGGTTCGACAGCGCCTTCGCCGGGGCACCGCTCATGGCGATCCTTCGCGGCATGGGCGTCGAGCGCTCGGTGCGCCTCTCCGAGACGGCGTGGGACCTCGGCATCGACTCCGTCGAGGTGCCGTTGCAGACCGACGAGGACGAGCAGGCCCTGCGTGCTGTCGTCGAGGCCGCGAAGGCCCGCGGCAAGAGCGTCGGCGCCGGCACCATCATCACGCCCGAGCAGGTGACGCGGGCCGCCGACGCCGGCGCGGTGTACCTCGTCTCGCCGGGGCTCGACCCGGTCGTGGTGCGTGCGGCGCAGGATGCCGGCATCCCGATCCTCCCCGGCGTCGCGACCCCCAGCGAGGTTCAGCTCGCCGTCTCGCTCGGGCTGACGTGGCTCAAGGCGTTCCCCGCGACGTGGCTGGGCAGCGGCTGGTTCAAGCACATCCGCGGCCCATTCCCGCAGGTGAAGTTCGTCGCGACCGGAGGACTCGACGCGTCGAACGTCGACGAGTTCCTCGACGCCGGGGTGCGCGTCGCCGCCGTCGGCTCGGCCCTCGAAGACGCGTCACAGCTCGAGCGCCTCGCCGCGGTGCTCCACGCCCGCACGGGCTCGGCTCGATGACGCAGGTCACGGCGCGGTCGTTCGCGATCGGTGAGACGGACTTCCTCCTCGACGGGGAGCCCTTCCGGGTGCTCGCCGGGGCGCTGCACTACTTCCGGGTGCACCCCGGGCAGTGGGCGGATCGCATCCGCAAGGCGAAACTCATGGGCCTGAACACCATCGAGACCTACGTCGCGTGGAACGCCCACGAGCCGGTGCGCGGCGAGTGGGACGCGACCGGCTGGAACGACCTGGGAGCGTTCCTCGACCTCGTCGCCGCCGAGGGAATGCACGCGATCGTGCGGCCCGGGCCGTACATCTGCGCCGAATGGCACAACGGGGGACTGCCCGTCTGGCTGACCGGACTCGAGGGTGTCGGGCTCCGTCGCTCGGAGCCGCTGTACCTCGCCGAGGTCACGGCGTACCTCGACCGCGTGTACGAGATCGTCGCGCCGCGCCAGATCGACCGCGGTGGACCAGTCATCCTTGTGCAGATCGAGAACGAATACGGCGCCTACGCCAGCGACACCGCGTACCTCGAGCACCTCGTGCAGGTGACGAAGGACGCCGGCATCACCGTGCCGCTCACGACGATCGACCAGCCGACCGACCAGATGCTCAGCGACGGCAGCGTCGAGGGTGTGCACCTCACGGGTTCGTTCGGCTCGCGTGCGGCCGAGCGCCTCGCCACCCTGCGCCGGCACCAGCCGACGGGGCCGCTCATGTGCGCCGAGTTCTGGGACGGCTGGTTCGACTGGTGGGGCAACACCCACCACACGACGCCCGCCGCTGCGTCGGCTGCCGAGCTCGACGCGCTTCTTGCCGCCGGGGCGTCGGTGAACTTCTACATGTTCCACGGCGGCACCAACTTCGGGCTCACGAACGGCGCGAACGACAAGGGCCGCTACCTGCCGATCGTGACGTCGTACGACTACGACGCGCCGCTCGACGAGCGCGGCGATCCGACCGAGAAGTACTTCGCCTTCCGCGACGTGCTCGCCAAGTACGCACCGGTGCCCGACGAGGTGCCCGCTGCCAGCGGCCCGGCGCCGGTGTTCGACGTCGCGCTGGAGCGCGTCGACGCCGGGGGCGCAGCATCCGTCTCCCGTCACGAAGCCCCGCCGACGTTCGAGGAACTCGGGCACCTCAGCGCCCTCGTCGCCTACGAAGCAGACCTCGACGGCCGCGGGGGAGTGCTGCGCTTCGGTGAGGTGCGCGACCACGCGTGGGTGTCGGTCGACGGGGCGTCGGTCGGTACGCTGTCGCGCACGCGTCACGAGGACGCTCTTGGCGTGCCGGCCGGCCGCCGGCTGCGTGTGCTCGTGGAGGAGCAGGGCCGCGTCAACTACGACGTGCGCCTGGGCGAGTCCAAGGGGCTGATCGGTCCGGTGACGCTCGCGGGTGAGCCCCTCACCGGGTGGACCGCGACGCCCATCGACGTCGCCGCTCTGGGTGCTTCGGCGATGGATGCTGCGACCGCCGCGGCTGCAGAGGCCGGCGTCGTCGCCCCGTTCGTGCTGCGCGGTACGTTCGTGATCGAGGAGCCGGCCGACCTGTTCCTCGACACCGCGGGATGGGGCAAGGGCTTCGCGCTGGTCAATGGGTTCCTGCTCGGACGCTACTGGTCGAGCGGTCCGCAGCGGACGCTTTACGTGCCCGCCGCCGCGCTGAACGTGGGGGAGAACATGGTTGTGGTGGTCGAACTGGATCGCGTGACCGAGGCGGTCGTGCGCTTCGTCGCCGAGCCGGACCTCGGCCCGCTCGAGGAGTAGCGGGGTGCGCCCGTCGTGGGAACGACCGCGGTGACCGCGTCGCAGCAGCCTGACGATCGTGCTGCGGCTGGTTGACTGGGCGGATGCCGCTCGTCTCTGACGCCCGGGTCGCCGTGTGCGGACCCGCCTCGTGGAACCATGTCATCCTCCTCGACCGCCTTCCCGAGCCGGTGCCGCACATGCAGTTCGCGCTCGGCGACCTGCACACGCTCGGCGGGACGTCGGCCGGCAAGGCGCTGCACCTCGCCGACCGTGGCGTCGACGTGACCCTCCACGCGTTGCTGGGAACCGACGAGGACGGGCGCCGCGTGTCGGCCGCGCTCGAAACGGCCGGCGTCCCGGTCGCGGCCTACGCCTCGGAGCGCACCGAACGCCACGCGAACCTGATGACAGCGGCAGGGGAGCGCGTGAGCCTCTACCTCGCGACGCCCTCGACGGCGTCCGTCGAAACGATAGACCACGTCGAGGCCTCCCTCGCCGACGCGGACATCGCGGTGGTCGACCTCAGCGAGATGGGTGCGGCTCTGGTGCAGCGCCGGCTCGCCGGTGCCATGGGAGCCCCGATCTGGACCGACCTTCACGACTACGACGGCGCGGCGGAGTTCCACGAGCCGTTCCTGCGCGCCGCCGATGTCGCCTTCATGAACGACGATGCGACCGACGATCCGTGGGCGCTCATGCAGAGCTGCCTCGACCGTGGTCCGCGGCTTGCCGTGTGCACCCTCGGCTCGCGGGGCGCCGTCGCGCTCGCCGCGTCAGGGGAGCGCGTGGCGGTCGATGCCGTCGCGGTCGATGTCGTCGACACGAACGGCGCCGGCGACGCGTTCTTCGCCGGGTTCCTCGCCGCCTCGCTCACCGGTGACGGACTGGACGGATGCCTCGCGGCCGGCGCCCGTCAGGCGGTCGTGGCCCTCTCATCCGAGCACCTGCATCCGGCGGTCGCGCCCGGTGGGGTCACCAGCGCGCTTCGGTGATCTTCGCGGGGCTCGTCGAGGCGTCGTACACCCGCACCCACGCGGGGCGCACCACGACGACCGCGAAGTCCGGGTCGAGTGCGCGGGAACCGGGGAACTGCGCGTTGTAGGCGCCGCCGTACTCCTCGCGGAGTGTGCCGTGCACGATCGTGCCGAAGCCGTCGATCTGCGCCGACACCGCGCCGTCCGTTCCGATGACGACGGCGATGCGGTGATCGTGGCGGAGGTTGTACGCCTTGCGCGAGCCGACCAGTGTGTCGAACACGAGCGTGCCGTCGTCGAGTGCGGCGATCCCGACGAGCGCGGCCTCGGGTGCTCCCGACGGTGTGACGGTCGCGACGACGCCCTGCGCTTCGGAGCGCACGAAGGCCACGAATGCGGGAACGTCGCTGGGATCGAACGCCATCCGCTCACAGTACGGCAGGGAGCGCGGCCGCGGCATCGACTCGCAGAGCAGCGGATGCTGCGCCGCGACGCTGGTTCAGAAGCTCGTGTTGAGTGTGGCCTGCCTGCTCGTCACGCCCGCGCGCGACGCCCACCGGATCGTCACGCCGCCTCGAATCGCCGGGGTGATCTCGATCTCAGCTCGACGGGCTCGCCGATCTCACCCGTGGCGGGGTCGGGTGGTGGATGGAGCCAGTACGTGTCGCCTTGTCAGCCGACGAGCCGGCGGAACACCTCGTCCGCCCGGGCCTTCACGTCGCCGGGATCCTGAACCGGCGCCACCGATTCGGACGCTTCCGCGCGTTCCAGTTCCCGCGCGGCGAATCGCCGGAGCACCGCGGGCGCCTCGCCGGAGCCGAGTTCTCGCGTCACGGATTTGAGGGCGATCAGGTCGACGGCAGCATCCCGGATCTCCGGCGAGACCGTGACCTCGGACAGCAGCGTCGGCAGGTCCATCGGCGGCAGCGCGTCGCCGGGGTGGTCGGCGAGCCACCGCAGCGCGGTGGCCGGACGCAGCACGTAGAAGAACCGCTTCAGCGTCTGAGGACCGGACTGCTGCCGCCGTGCCACATGGAGGTAGTGGCGGGAGATCGCCGCGCGCTCCACGACGGCGGACGCGTACGCCAGCAGCTCGTCGCGGAACGCGGTGTCGCCGCCGTACACGATGGGCGATCGCAGCCACTCGATCGGCGTCGCGTTGCCGCGCGCGATGAGGGTCAGCGCCTTCGGCAGATCCCAAGCGCCGGTCGATCTCGGTGACGACCGCGGCGTCGAGGCTGTCGGGGATCGCGCGCATCGCTCGACCCTACTCGCGGATCACGTCGATCGTCACGGATGCTGCGCCCCGCGGCATCCGGAATCCACACGTGCGCCGTGCGAGCCGTCGCTTCGCAGCCGGCTCATGCGACTGGTCTACCCTCGCCCGTATGGCGGGCGGAACGCATTTCGAGGAGGGCGCGGACGAGTACGACTCGGCGCGCCCGCCGTATCCGCAGGCCCTGTGGGATCGGCTGCGGATGCTCGGGCTGCTTCAGCCGGGGCGGTCTGTGCTCGACGTGGGTGCAGGAAGCGGGCAGGCGACGAGAGTTCTCCTGGCGGCCGGGATGAGCGTCACGGCGATCGAGCCGGGCATGCGGCTGGCGACCCTGCTCGAGGCCGCGTATCCCGCAGCAACGGTGATCGTCTCACGGGCCGAGGACGCGGATCTCCCTGCGGGCCGGTTCGACCTCGCTGTGGCCGCGACGTCGGTCCACTGGCTCGACCTCACCATCGTGCTCCCGAAGATACATGCGACTCTCGCGCCGGATGGACGTTTCGCCGTCTGGCGCAATGTGTTCGGCGATGGCGACGCACCCCCGACGCCGTTCCGCTCACGTGTCGCCGAGATCGTCGCCGCGCGTCGCGCACCTGAGCGACCGGGACCGCCTGCGGAGGATGTCGCCGCGATGACCGCGGCGCTGACGGCGTCGGGGCTCTTCGCCCTCGAGGACGCGTCGGTCTATCGATGGACCATCGAACTCGACGCCGCGGCGATCCGACGTCTCTTCCGCACCTTCAGCGACTGGTCGGCGGCGGAGGTGGAGCAGGCGGTCGCGGCGGTGACCGAACTCGGAGGCTCGGTCACCGAGCACTACTCATCGTGGCTGCTGGTGCTCGCCCCGACCCGGGTGACGCCCTGATCGAGCGGTGACGGATGCCGCCTACCGCAGCGTCGCCGCGGGCTCCGGCCGGTGCACGCCGCGGGGACGATAGCCGAGCGCATCGGAGACGCCGGCGAGGTCGGCGAGGTACCAGAGGATCGCGAGCCACATCTCGGTGCCCTGCAGTCCCGGCTCGGTCTCGGCGAGGCCGCGGGTGGCCGGGCTCGGCTCGCGGAACGAGAAGCCGGCGCCGGGCACCCAGGTCGACAGGGCGTCCGCCAGGAGTCGAGCGGCGAGCTCCCGCACCTCGTCGTCGCGGTAGCCGTTCCCGCGCGCGAGCCACAGCGGGTGCGCGACGTCGAGCACGTTGCACGCGTTCCGCGCGCCCGACGCGAACCAGCGCGGGTCGCGGGCGTGGCGCAGCACCGTGTCGATCACGCGATCCGGGTGGGGGAGCGGCACGCCGAACTGCGCGAACGTGCCGCGCGATGCGCGGTAGAAACCGTTCACGACGGGGAGCAGCCCGCGGTCGGGTGTCGCCGAACCCCACATGCCGGTGTGCGGGTCGGCGTGGAGCAGCAGCCAGCCGAACAGCGCCTCCTCCACACCTGCCGGAATGGAGTGCCCTGCCCGCTTCGTCCACAGGATCGCCGTGCCGAAGCCGTCGACGTGATGTCCGGCGCCCCACGCGTCGGTGGCCCACGGCAGACTCTCGCAGAACTCGACGACGCGTTCGGGCGTCGCCGCCGTCACCCACGTGAGAGGAGCAGGGAATGCCGACCCCAGCAGATCGAGCGCGTAGCCCGTGCTCAGCACGTGATACGCGACGTCTTCGTGCGAGAACCCGAGCCCCTCCCGCTGGCGCCCGTCCGCATCGAAGGGAGCGACCGCGCCGGTCGCGGCATCCTGCCAGCCGTGCAGCCGGCGGATCTGGACGTCGACCGGCGCCTGCGCCGGCGCTGCGCCGAGCAGCAGGTCGGCGATCTCGATCGCATCGGCTTGCGCGCGAACGGTGGGCGCGGCGCCGGGGCGGTCTGCGAAGAGCCCCGGCTCGTCGTTCCACGCGCGTTGCAGGACGACGGATGCCTCGTCCCGCGCGCGTGCGGCGAGCTCGGCGACGCGCTCGGCCAGGCCGGCGAACTCGTCGGTGGCCGCGGTGCCGACGAGGGCCGGCGCGAGCTCGGGCGTCGAGAAGGACGCGGGTGCGGGAGCAGGCCCCGGAGCGAACGGCGCGGGGTCCGTCGTCGACTCAGGCGTGCCCTCCGACGCGGCCGCGGCCAGCGCGGCGAGCACCTCGGGCGGCGTCTCGACGGGCTCGCGTGGTTCGGCGATCTCGGGCCGATCCTCCGTGCCGCGGGCCGCAGCATCCGCCGCCGCATCGGGGTGGATGCCGGTGTCGTCGGGCTCTACGCGCCAGCGGATGAAGCGCGCGGGGTTGCCGCCGACGACGGCTCCGGCCGGCACGTCCTTGGTGACGACCGCGCTCGCAGCGAGCACGGAGTGCGAGCCGACCTTGACGCCGTCGAGGATCACGACGTGCGAGCCGATCCAGACATCGTCGCCGATCTCGATGCCCTGGGAGGTGAGCGGCTGGCGGAAGACGGGCGTGCCCGACTCCATCGAATGGTTGAAGCCGAGGATCGACGTGTGTGCGCCGATCCGCACGCCGTCGCCCATCGTGACGCGGCCGCGGATCACCGTGTAGGGGTTGATGCTGCAGTCCGCGCCGGCAAGGAGGTCGCCGGTGAGGTAGGCGCCCGCCGCGACGTACGTGCGGTCGCCGAGGCGCAGCGAGTCGTTGTCGATCGAGGCGAGCTCGGAGAGGAAGCACTGCTCGCCGAGCTTGTGATCGGGACGGCTGTCGACGACGGTCTGCTGTAGGGCCAGCTGCGCCTCGCGTTCGAACGGACTCGCCTCGCTCCAGAAATCCCAGGGGGAGTACTCGTGCGCGGCGATTGCGGGAGACATGGAGGGGCTGACGGGAATCGAACCCGCGCTGTCTGCTTGGGAAGCAGAAGTTCTGCCATTGAACTACAGCCCCGATGCCTTGAAATTACTGGGATCGAGGAACCCTGTCAAGGCGGGGTATACACATTGGTGTACACATGAGCGTGGCGCCCAATTTCTCGGCGACACTCGATCAGCTTACCTGCCAGCTCCGTTGACACGCCCGCAGGTGCCCCAACTCAGCGGACTCCGCGCGGCCCGCGAGTGCGCTCGCTGCGTCCGGGGGGCGTTGGATCATGACGATCGCAACTATGTCGTGGCGTAGTTCGCTCAGCTAGATGAAGCTCGGCGGCTTCGTTCCTGCTGATGCCCCAGAGCTAGCGCCCGCGTCCTTACGCCGCGCTGGTTCGTGTGTGGAGGGGGCGCTGCGAACTACACGCTCAGGAGGTGCTCGGGGTGCGTGGGCAGGTGCTCGATGAACTCTTTGAGATCCGACACGAGGTACAAAGGCTTCGTCCCCGAGAAGTGTGGGACCACGTCCCCGAGGCGTACATGCTGTCGGAGGCGAGACGGGCTCATCCCGACCGCGGCAGCCGCGGAGGCGTGATCAAGCGCGACAACGGCCTGCGCTGCATCCGAGTCGAGGCTCGCGATGCTCATGATGGGTCTTCCAGTGATGTCGGCGAGTCGGGTCGCTCGGACATGGGCCGCCCGAGGTTCGACGTGAGGCCGGCGAGCCAGCCGGCGGCGCGAGCCTCCTGAACCCAGTACGCCGCAGTGCGCTCGGCAACGTCGAGCTCCTGCGCTATCAGCTTCAAGGGGGGGAGGCCGGCGAGCGCCGCGGTCCCGTACAGGATCTCGATGACCTCCCAGCGTTCATCCTTCATGCCTCGTTTGACGACTGCCTGCGCCATCCAGACCGGGATGATTCGCCCCTCGGCTGATGTGAGGTCAGCGACGGTCGTGGGTGTCGCGCCCGCACTGTCGTCAAGAAGCAGTGCGATGCACTGGGGGATGGCTGCCTGGAGTATCGCCTGCGTGGCGACGTGCTTGAGTCGGTCCTCGAGGAAGTCGCTGCCGACCGCCTGGTTGGTGATCTTCGTGAGCACATAGCGACCGCGATTGGCGCTGTAGTGCGCCTCGACGGTGGTCTCGATGCCGGTCGTCTGATCGATTGCGATCGCGATGAAGCCCGGCGCAATACGAAGCGTCGCACCGATCAGTTCCGTCGCGTCCTTCGACGTCATCTTGGTGCCGTCAAGCGCCTTCACTTCGACCTTCACCCCCTCAGCTTGCCGTATTCGAGACGAGTTCAGCAGTTGCCTCTTGCAAACTATACGACTAAGCGGTGTACTGCTGTCAATAGCCGATTCACTTCGGCAGTTTCGAAGGTTGGAGATTAGTCATGAGGATCGTCGCGGTCGCCAATCAGAAGGGCGGGGTCGGGAAGACTACCGTCGCGATGCAGGTGGGTGCGGAGTTGTCGCGGCGGCATCGGGTGCTGGTGGTGGATGTGGATCGTCAGCAGTCGACGGTGTGGTGGGCGGAGAACGCCCGCGACCGTCTGCCGTTCGACTTCGCCGGCAGTCAGCACCCGAACATGCTGAGCCGGCTCCGGGAACTCGGCGCGGACTATGAGTTCGTGCTGGTGGACACTCCGGGCAGCCTGGAAGACACGGCCGTGCTGGAGACGGTCCTTGAAGCCGCCGACTATGCCCTGGTGCCGGTCACCCCCGAGCCGCTCGCGGTCGACCCCACGCTCCGCACGCTCAGCCGGCTGATCGAACCACGCCACCTGCGCCATGGGGTGCTGCTGAACCGGGTCGACCCGCGGGTGCCGCACCAACTGAACACCTGGCAGCGGTTGCTGGACTCCGAGTTGGGGGTGCCTCGGCTGGATTCGTATCTGCGGCAGTACAAGGTCCACGCTGAGGCCCCGGTGATGGGGGAGCTGGTGACGAGCCTGCGCCGCAACCGCCGCACCGAGGGCACGATCGCGGACATCGCAGCCATCTCCCGGGAACTGGAGCAGCTGCTGTCGCCGGCGCTGGCGGGAGCGTGGTGAGGATGGGCAGGGTCGATCTCGCCGGCAAGCTCAGCGACGCCCGTGCCCGCGTCGACGCCGAGATCCCACCGACAGAGCCCTCCGCCCCAATGTTCGCCCGGCTGGCGCGGAAGGACGCGCGCATCCGCGACGACCAGCTCATCGCACTGACAGCGCTCGCGGATGCGGTGATGCGCCGTCGCCGGTTCAAGGCGGAGCGGATCACGGAGAACACGCTGATCCGCATTGCGGTCGATCTCCTCCTCGCCCACGCCGACCGGTTGCGAGGCTCGACCGAAGACGAACTGCGGAACTCCGTGACCTCCGCAGTTCCGAACTCCGCGACTTCCGCAGGTCCGGACTCCGGACCTTCCGGAGCGACCGTGCCGGGCGCGGCGATGCTCGAGCCCGCGGCGGCGCGCGTGAGCGGCGCCCGGGCGCCAGAGGAGGTCGGAACTTCGGACGTTCGTGACTCCGGCAGTCTCGGGCCTCGGTCCCTTGCCGGATCGGAGGGTTCGGCATGAACTCCCGGTCGGAGCGCGGCGAGGAGCGCGTTGCCGGGGAGCACGAGAGGGCGGCGCGGCGCGCGTATCGGGAGCGCAACGCGGAACAGATCAGCGCGACGAAGCGGGCGTGGCGGGAGCGCAATCAAGAGCACATCCGGGCGTACCGCGCCGCGTACAACGCGGAACACCGCGAGGAGGTGCGCGCGAAGAAGCGTGAGCACGCGGCCGTCTACGGCGCCCGGAAGGCTGCCGAGCGGCGCCGGAAGGAATCGAAGCGGGCCTCGTCGAAGAAGTACTACGAGGCGCACAAGGCCGAGCACCGTGAGTACTCACGGCAGTGGCAGGCTCGCAAGCGTGCGGAGGACCCGGAGGGGTACCGGGCGATGCGCGCCAAGGCGCAACGCCGCTGGTGGGAGAGCCACAAGGACGAGTACAACGCGAAGCTCCGCGCCCAGCACCGGGAGAACCCCGAACCGAAACGTGCCGCGTCCCGCGCGTACTACGCCGCGCACGCCGAGGAGCTGAAGGCGAAGAAGCGCGCCTACTACGCCGCGAACCGAGAGAAGGTGCTCGCGGGCAACCGGGCGTGGAAGGAACGTGAGAAGCGCCGCCTCGACGCCGGCCTGCCACCCCGCCGGATCCGGACGACCCCTGCCGCTGAGCGCCGCGCGAACACGGCCGCGGCCGACGCGTTCTTCGCCCGGCAGCGATCACCGGAGGAAATCGCCGCAATGCGACGCAAGCCGCGCCCGGTCGTGGAGCTGCTGCTGGGGACACCGCCGGAGTTGGTCGCGGCGTTCGAGCGCGAGAGCAAGCGCGCCCGGATCGAACATACTCTGGCCACCAACGGCAGCTTCGCCAGCCGGCAGCTGCTCGCGGAAGCACGCCGGCAGCTCGCGGCTCAGCAACGGGCGGCGCTCCGCGAGCATCGGGACGCCGCGGAGGACGCCCGGTTGGACGCGATCGGCAAACAAGTCAACGACCGCCTGCGCCACCGCGAACCCCCGCGCCGGCGACATCACCTCGACCCCGATCCCGCCGCTCCTCACCCGATGCTGAACCCGAACAACACGATGGGAATGAACCGATGACCGACACCACACCGAACCGGGAGGCGATCATGCTCGACCGCGCCGCCGCAGAAGCCGCCCGCTGGCGCATCGCCGTCAGCGCGTTCGAGTACTACCCGGGAAAGCACCTCGACGAACCCGGCTACACCGTCGACGAAGACGTCATCTGGTGCATCCAACCGCTCGCCGGCCTCTCCGCCGCGGAACTCGAACTGCTGCGCGCCACCATTCGGACACTCATCACGACCCCGACCGCGGACCGGCAGGCGTTCATCCGTCACCTCGCCGCCCTCACCGCCGACGACACTTCAACCGAAGGTCCGTGACCAGCTCGGCCGCGACCACGCAGGGAAGGAGAAACACCATGAACGTCCCCGCTCATTTGGAACCGCTCGTCGCGGTCACCGCGATCGCTTCCGTCGCGACCGTGATGCTGGTCCCGGTGTTGGTGGCTCAGCTGCTGCGCGGAAGGCTGCGGCGAGCCTTGGGCACTCTCGCAGCCACCGCGCTGCTCGCAGCGGTGGGGCTCGGGGCCGCTCTTCCGCTCGCGAACACTCCGCTCATAGGGATGCCGCCACCCTGACCCGCCACCGCAGCGCCCTGTTGCCACGTGCGGTAGCGGGGTCACCGGAAGACACCGGGTAGCGGACGGGTCTTTCCTGGACGACAACGAGGTCCCCCACCGCATCCCAGGCCCCTGGGAGCGTCAACGCGATCGCCGCGTGGGATGACCTGGAATACCCCGTCGACCGGCTCGCCGACGTCGACGACCTCTTCACCCGCCACGACGAGCAGCTCGTGTGCAGCCTGCACTTCCCGGAAGCGGAGGCTCTCGCCGAAGTCCTCGACGCCGGCAGGCACACCCGCACCGCGACACGCCTGATGCACCAGTGGGCACTCACCGAAGCCGACTGGGAAGACCTCGGCCACGAGGCGATCATCCGCGGCTGGCTCACCGTCGACTCACGCCGGCAATCCGACCAGCCCGCCCCGTAACCCGGGGGCTACGGGGTGTGGGGAATGTGGTCGAGCGCGCGCTGCACCGAGTTCGGGCTCACCCCGAGCACCCGCGCGATGTACGTGACCGGGCGGTCGAGCTTGCGCAGCTCGAGCGCCATCGCCACCTTCTCCGGTGTCATCACCGTCGGCCGGCCCGGCCGCTTCCCGGACGCCGCCGCCGCCATCCCTGCCCGGGTCCGCACACTCACCAGGCGGCGTCGCAACCCCTCCAACGCCGCGACGACCTCGGCCGGACCCGCACCCGACGGCGCATCGGTGCACAACGCCGGCTCCGACAGCGACCGAAACTGCACACCACGCTCGCTCAGGCCGGTGAACGTGCTCAGGAAGTGCGTCACCGCGTGAGACAACTGTGCCGAACTGGACACCACCAGCACATCCCCGGGTTCGAGGAACGCCAGGCACTCGGCCAGCCCCGGCCGCTTCCGCGGGTCGGTGGTCGCGTCGTCGGTGAACACCCGCACCGCACCGGCCGCGGTCAGGCGCGCGGCATCGGCCTCGGTTCCGGCGCCCGGCGTGAGCTCCCGGGTGTACCCGACCAGCCGCGTCACCGGGACGGACCCTCCACCCCCGGGCCGCCCGGTACGACCACCGGTGCGGCGATGTCGACAGGGCGGGCGGTGAGCATTGCTTGGCGCAGTGCCACCAGTCGGGCGACGGTCTTCTGCTCCATCGCGGTCGCGAACTTCCCATTCGCCGGCACCCGCAGCCCCGGGATCACCTCCCGCAACGACGTCTCATGCAGGTCCACCAGCAGTTCCGCGACCTCGTCCGGCAACCCCCGTCGGCCTGACGCGAACTCGGCAGCATGATGCAGCTCGCTCAACCACTGCGTCGCATCGAACCGGCCCAGCCGCTCCGACTGCGCCGCCACCAATGCGGCCCCAGCACCCGCGAAGCCCGCACCCTCCGAGCCGGTGGCGTCGAAGATCAGGCGCCCGTCACGGCCAACCACAGTCAGTCGGTCCGCCCACCCGGAGTCCTCAACGGACGCGACCAGAGTCCGGGTCGCCGCGAAGCCTTCGTCGTGGGTCGCGCGGGAGGTCGGCGTCGCACGGCGGCCGGCCTGGGCATCCCGGAGGTATGCCGACAGCACCGACAGCAGGCTGTCCGCGCGCCGCGAGCCAACCACCACGACCCGGGTGCGGAAGCCCTCCGCGGCGAATCGCTGCGCCGTGCCCGCGGCCGCCGTTACGTTGCCGAATGTTCCCTCCACCGCGAGAGACCGGCGGTGCTCTCGCGCGTACCGGATGCAGCCGGACACCCATCCCGCCACGGACTGCGCGACCTCGCTCACCGCTTCCGGGTCGGTGGCAGATCTCGGATCGAGGAAGGCGGGGTGGAACGCGCGCAGGTCGTCAGCGCTCAGCACCGCGACGTCCAGCTGATCCCTACCTGCGAGGGATGCTGCGGCGCGGGAGCGGCCGGCGCCTGGCTGGCCGGCCACCAGCACGAACGTCGGCCGATCGGACTCGACGTCGTCCGGGAAGTACAGCGGCAGGATGTCGCGGCGAAGGATCTCGTCGCGCTGGCCCTGCTCCAGGCCTGCCGGGATCATGCGTCCGCCGCCGACAGGTCACCAAGACGGGCCTCCAGTCGCGCTGTCAGGGCGCCGACCGCGGCCCGGTCGTACGCGTCGACGCTCAGCACCTCCCGACGAAGTGTCGCCAACTCATCTCGCTGTGATTCCGCGTGCAGCAAGGCGAAGACGGTGACTGCGGTCTCGCGCATGCGGTCGTACGCGACGACATCATTGACTCGCCACGGCGAGGCCGTTCCGGGCATCGACCCTCCTTGAGGGCCATCGTACCGAGTGCCAAAAAGGTTGTGGTGGCTCTTTTGACGATCCGTCGCTCCGAGCGTGCTGCGCTGAGGGGAAGCGTCGTCGACGGGGCGCGCGGCGATCGGTCAGCCGCGGGCGGCCGGCTGTATTGTCCGCCCGCGTCCGCGGGCGTTGTTTGCCGTGAAGCCTGCGGCAGTCTACGGTCGGCGCCGCTGCGCGCAAGCAGCTGACGCTGCCGGCTCCTCCGAGACTTTCGGCACGCGGTCGCCAGCTCCCTTACTTCGCGCCGAAACTCTCTCCCCCTCCGCCCTTCGGGTTGCACTCCGCGTCGCACTCCCTGACAGGCACTTCGTGCCTTCCCGGCAAACAGCTAAGGGAAAAGGAGAAGGACATGACCATCAACGCTGTGACCGTGTACACCACCGGACCCAGCTGCCAGCGCTGCAAGCTCACCAAAGACGTCCTGACCCGCAAAGGCGTGCCCTTCACCGAGGTCGACATCCGGGAGCAGCCCGCCGCACGCGAGTACGTCGTCCACGAGCTCGGCTACGCCGAAGCCCCCGTTGTCGTCGTCGACGAGCACGACCACTGGAGCGGCTTCCGACCCGACCAGATCGACCGAATCGCCCAATCATGACCCAGCTCGTCGACCTCTGGCTCGCCGCCGCACACGAAGCCCACGCGCTGCGCGCCCAGCTCGCCTACCTCGAGGAAGCGTGGCTCCGCGCCGAAGCAGACGCCGACTACTGGTATTTCCAAGCGTGCAATCGCCCCGCGCTCGAAGCCCGCTGAGCGGGTCTGATCCGCTTGCGCCCCCTACCGTCGTCTGCCCGAAACAAAGCGTGCGGGTCCGGTTGGCATACTGTAGGCATTCTCCGTCCATGGCCGGAAGGTGCCTCATGACGTCGGATATCCCCCTCGGGCTCGCCGATCAGCCGCTGTCGGCGAAGATCTACGAGCTCCTACGCGAACGCATCATCGAGGGTGCGCTGGGGCCGGGCGAGCGGATCCGAGAGCGTGAGCTCGCCACGGAGCTAAACGTCTCTCGGATCCCGATCCGTGAAGCGATGCCGAGGCTCGAGGCGGAGGGCTTCATCAAGACCCTTCCGCGCCGAGGGGCCGTCGTCACGGAGATGACCATCAACGACGTCGAGGAGCTCTTCGCCGTGCGGTCGAGTCTCGAGGTGCTCGCCGCAAAGCTGGCCGCACACGCATGCGGGACGGGGCGCTCGCCGGAGGAGCTCTTCGCTCGGCTGGCAGCCGCCGAGGCGGCGTTGGATGGGGCCGACGACGCCGCGATCGCAGCGGCGAACTCGGCCCTCCACGAGGAGATCCTGAATCTCTCGTCGAACTCGTTGCTCATCGGGCTGATGGGGCCGATTAACGGCCGGGTTCGAAGGCTGTTTCGTCTCGAGGCAGAGCGCGACCAGCGAGTGCTCTGCGCTGAGCACAAGGAACTGTGCCACGCCATCGCGGATGGCAACGTGGAATGGGCGGGTGCGCTCGCGTATGCACACGTCGAACACAGCCGAGCAGACTCCCTCCGCCTCATGCGGGAGCGCTTGGAGTAGCCCAGAATCGCATTTGGCCTACCAGCTGACGCGAAACATTCAATTTACGTAGCGCCTGATCCGGTGAAACACAGGAATGGAATCTTGTATACCAAGTTCCTCCTCCTGAAGGGTCACCGGTGTACGAAACGCTTCACCTCCTCGACGGCACGCTGCCGGACGGCTCCCGCGTCGATCTGACGATCGCTGACGGCCGCATCCGCTCCGTCGCGCCGGCGAAGGAGTCGGCGGTGCGCGGCTCCCTCGCTGTCGCGTCGGCCGGCTTCGAGGATGCGGTGCGCACCGGCGCGGTGTCACGCGAGACCACCCTCGACCTCGGGGGGCGGCTCGTACTTCCGGCGCTGGTCAACGGCCACGCCCACCTCGACAAGACGTTCGTCGGATCGGGATGGCAGCCGCATCGCCTGGGGACGACGGTGGGGGAGCGCGTCATCGCCGAGCGGGCGATCCGCGACGAGCTCGACGTGCCGGTGGCGGAGCGGGCCGATGCCCTCGCGGCCGCCATGATCGGCTTCGGCACCGGCACGGTGCGCACGCACGTCGACATCGATCCGGCCGTCGGGCTCACGTCGCTGGAGGCGATCCTCGATCTGCAGGATCGCCTGCGCGACACCCTCCGCGTTCAGGTCGTCGCGTTTCCGCAGAGCGGGATCATCGCGTCCCCCGGGGTGGGCGCGCTCCTCGAGGAAGCGCTGCGCGCTGGCGCGGATGCGATCGGCGGTCTCGACCCGGTGGGCTTCGATCAGGACGCAGAAGGCCACCTCGACAGAGTGTTCGATCTCGCCGCGCGCTACGACGTCGGCGTCGACATCCACCTGCACGACCTCGGTGAGTCGGCGCGGCGCCAGTACGCCATGATCGCCGAGCGGACGCGACGTCATGGCCTGGCCGGGCGGGTGGCCGTGAGCCACGCGTACGGGCTCGGATCGATCGGTGTCGACCAGGCCCGACGCGTCGGCGCCGAGTTCGCAGCCACCGGTATCGCCGTCATGACGAACGGCCCGGCCGGGCCGATGCCCCCTGTTCTGGCGATGCGCGCCGAGGGCGCGACGGTGTTCTCGGGCTCCGACAACATCCGCGATGCGTGGTGGCCCTACGGCGACGGCGACATGCTCGCCGTCGCCCGCCAGGTCGCCTACCAGTCCAACTTCCGCACCGACGAGGAGCTCGGCGTCGCACTCGATCTGGTCACGGCGTCTGCCGCGCGGGCTCTCGGCGTGCACGACTACGGCGTGCACGAAGGGGCCGTCGCCGATCTCCTCGTCATCGACAGTCCGTCTCCGGCCGCCGCTGTTGCCGCCCACCCCGCATCCCGGCTCGTGCTGCACGGCGGACGCATCGTCGCCGCACAGCTCGCATCCGCCCACGTACTCGCGCCGATCACGCTCGACGCGATGGCCACCCGGCCCTGATCCACCCCGTTCCTGCAGCACCCGACCTTCAACAACCCGGAGTGAACATGAGAACCAACAGGACCCGAGTACTCGGCGCCATCACAGCAGCACTCGCCGTGGGTGCGCTCGCCACCGCCTGCGCGGGCGGCTCGGCGACCCCCTCGTCGTCGAGCGACCGAGATGACACCGTCATCATCGGCACAGGAGCCACGCCGCAGACGCTCGACCCGATCCTCGCCTCGGACGTGCAGACCGACTTCACGGTCGGCGGCGCCTACGACAAGCTCATCGACTACGACGACGACGGCGCGATCGTGCCGCTGGTCGCCACCGAGTGGACGTACAACGACGACGCGACCGCCGTCACCCTCACCCTTCGTGACGACGTGGTGTTCCACAGCGGAAGTCCGCTCACGGCGGCCGACGTCGTGTACACGCTCGACCGCATCGCTTCCCTGGGAATCGGGGTGTCTTCGTTCCTCTCGTCGTATGCCTCGAGCACCGCGGTCGACGACACGACGGTGGAGATCGCGCTGAACGGCACCAACACGACCTTCGTCGGCGCACT
The DNA here is from genome assembly GCF_056156365.1 of Microbacterium sp. F01. NCBI lineage: Bacteria > Bacillati > Actinomycetota > Actinomycetes > Micrococcales > Microbacteriaceae > Microbacterium > Microbacterium sp. F01. Next base: position 4,414,489 of record NZ_CM149592.1, on the reverse strand, counting down.
GAGCAAGGTGTACATCCTCGACTCGGCGCTCGTCACCGAGAACGAGGGCGGCGACCAAGGCCAGGCGTGGCTCGCCACCAACGACGCCGGCTCAGGGCCGTACGTCATCACCGACTACACCGCCAACCAGCAGGCCACGCTCGAGCGCTTCGAGGACTCGTGGCGCTTCGACGAGCACCGTCCCGACAGCCTCGTCTACCGCTACATCACCGAGAGCTCGACCCTGCGCGACGAGCTCAAGTCCGGCGGCGTGGACGTGGTCACCGGTCTCACCGGCACCGACCTCGACGCCCTCGCCTCGCAGGACGGCGTCTACCCGCAGGAGCTGTCGAGCATGCTCCAGCTGTTCGTCATGATGAACACGCAGGACGGCATCACCGCCGACCCGAAGGTACGTGAAGCGATCCAGCTCGCCTACGACTACGACGGGCACATCTCGTCCATCCTGAGCGGGCGCGGCCAGGTCGCCACGGGCCTCACCGCCCCGAGCGTGTCATGCCGCGTCGACACCGGTGCCGCGAAGCAGGACGTCGCGGCGGCGAAGGCGCTGATCGCCGATGCCGGCGCAGAGGGCCAGACCCTGACGCTCGCGTATCAGTCGCAGATTCCCGAGCACCAGAAGGCAGCGACCCTGCTGCAGTCGAACCTCAAGGACATCGGGATCACGCTGGAACTCAAGACGGTCACGTACCCGGAGTATGTGGCGATGATCGAGTCGCCCGACACGACCCCCGACCTGGCGCTGCTGTGGGACTTCCCCTACTACCCGGAGATCGGTCCCATGCTCTACCGGGTCTACGACTCGCAGTTCATCGGTCAGACGAACTACGCGCAGTACTCCAACCCGGACGTCGACGCGCTGCTCGAGCAGGGGATCGCGACCGTCGACCCCGACGCCGCATGCGACCTGTTCACCCAGGCGCAGGAGCTGATCCTCGCCGACGACGTCAGCGTGAACATCTCCAACCCGACCACGACCGTCATGCTGCGCGACGGCATCGAGGGCCTCGAGTACGCGCCGACGTACCAGCTCTTCGACCCGAAGATGCTCGTCCTCGCCGACTGACCCACCGGGTGGCTCCGTTCGTCCACGGATGGACGGAGCCACGTTTCCCCCCGACCGACCCGAACCGAGGAGGCCCGCATGGCGACGTACATCGCGAAGCGGCTGGGGCTCGCCCTGCTGAGCGTGTGGGGCATCATCACGATCGTCTTCTTCATGACGAAGCTCATCCCCGGCGACGCCGCGCGCGTGGCGGCGGGCCGCACCGCCACGGCCGAACAGGTCGAGCAGGCGCGCCAGCGCCTGGGGCTGGACCTCCCGGTGATCGAGCAGTACTTCCTGTTCCTCGGGAAGGCGCTCCGCGGTGATCTCGGCCAGTCCGCGTCGACGCACCAGAGCGTGGTCGGCGACCTTGCGAACACCGTCCCCACCACTCTCCAGCTCGTGGTCGTCACGATGTTCGTGACCATCGTCGTGGCCGTGCCGCTGGGTGCGCTGTCGGCGGCGCTGCGCGACCGGGCACCGGACGTCTCGGCACGCATCCTCTTCGTCTTGGCCGGCGGTGTTCCCGTCTTCTGGCTCGCGATCCTGCTGCAGTGGGTGTTCGCGTCGAATCTCGGCTGGTTCCCGATCTCCGGAGCGAACTCTTTCGGGATGGCGCCGCCGGACGTCACCGGCTTCACCCTGGTCGACTCGCTCATCGCGGGCAGCCCTGCGATGTTCTTCGATTCCCTCGCCCACGTGATCCTGCCCGCGCTCGCCTTGAGCGCGCCGTTCATGTCGACGATCGCCCGCAACGTCCGTTCCAACCTGATCGGCGCGCTCGACACCGACTACGTGTCGTTCGCGATCTCGAAGGGTGCAGGACGCTACCGCGTCATCGTCCACCACGGACTCCGATCCACGATGGGATCGACGCTCACCCTGCTCGGCATGCAGTTCGGCTGGATGATGGGTGCCGCGCTGCTGGTCGAGAGCGTCTTCGCGCTCCCCGGCATCGGCACCTACCTGAATCAGGCGGTGCTCAACCAGGACACCTTCGCGGTGCTCGGGTGCGTCCTCGTCATCGGCATCGTCTTCACCGTCGCCAGCCTCGCCGTCGAGCTGCTGCAGATCTGGACCGATCCCCGGGTTCGCGAGTCCCACCTGACGGGAGCACAGGCATGACACTGACATCGACCCCGCCCGACACGGGATCGCCCGACCTCCACGCGGCCGCACCGGCATCGCGCGCGACCCGGGCCTCCGAGTGGCTCTCGCCCGCCGGTCTCGGCGGCGGCATCTCACGCGGACTCCGCGGTCTGTTCGGGCATCGCACGGCGGCGCTCGATCGGGTGGCCGTCGTCGTCTCGATCCTCCTCGTGGTGATCGCCGTCGTCGGACCGTTCATCGCCCCGTACGACCCCTACCTCGCCAACCCGGCCGACGCGCTGCTGCCGCCGAGCGCCGCGCACTGGATGGGCACCGACGACGCCGGCCGGGATGTGCTTTCGCGGCTCTTGGCGGGGGCCGCCACGACTCTGCTCGCGGCGGTCGCGGTCGTCCTCATCTCGACCGTCATCGGAGTGCTCATCGCCTGCGCTGCGGTGCTCTCCCCGCGCGGCGTGGACGCCACGATCATGCGCATCTGCGACATCTTCATGGCGTTGCCCGCGATGGTGCTGGCGCTCGGGATCGCGGCGGCACTCGGCCCCTCGCTCGGCTCCGTGGTGCTGGCCATGGTCATCGCCATGTGGCCGGGCACGACGCGTCTGGTCCGCGGCATCCTCCGCGTCACGATGAATGCCGCCTACGTCGAGTCGGCCCGCGTGAACGGCATCAGCCGGTTCTGGACGCTCGTCCGCCATGTGCTGCCGAACTCGCTCGACTCCGTCTACGTGCAGGCGAGCATGGAGATCTCAGGCGCCGTCGTGCTCATGGCGGGCCTCGCGTATCTCGGCGTCGGCGCCCCGCCTCCCAGCGCCGACTGGGGCGCAATGGTCGCCCAGGGCCGCGAGTACATCACCACCGCGTGGTGGGTGGCGACGTTCCCGGGCCTGGCCATCACCGTCGCGGCGATCGCCTTCGGACTGCTCGGCGACGCCATCCGTGTCCGGCTGGACCCGAGCCTTCGGAGGAAGCGATGACCCCGCCTGTTCTCGAGATCACCGGCCTGACGGTGAGCGTCCCCGACTCGACGCGCACCGACGGCGGTCGCGGCGACCTGACCCTGGTCGACGGCGTGCGCCTCACCCTCGAGCGGGGCGAGCGCGTGGCGCTCGTGGGCGAGTCGGGGTCGGGCAAGTCCATGACCGCGAAGGCCGTGATGCGACTCGACCCCACGGTGGACCTGGCGGGCTCGATCCGCGTCGCCGGTCACGAGGTGATCGGCGCACCTGAACGCACCGTGCGGCGGCTGCGCGGCTCCGCGGTGTCGATGGTGTTCCAGGACCCGATGACCGCGCTCAACCCGGTGCTCACGATCGGCGATCAGGTGACCGAGCCGCTCCGTCTGCGGGGAGTGCCGCGGCGCGAGGCGCGGGCGCGAGCTATCGCGATGCTGGACCGCCTCGGTGTGCCCTCGGCCGCTTCCCGCATGGATGCGTACCCGTACGAGTTCTCCGGCGGCATGAGGCAACGCGTCGTGATGGCCGCGGCACTCATCGGCGGCCCCGACGTCCTCATCGCCGATGAGCCGACGACCGCGCTGGACGTGCGCGTGCAGGAACAGGTTCTCGACCTGCTCGAGGAGCAGTCGCGCGAGCTGGGTCTCGCAGTACTCCTCATCACCCATGACCTCGCGATCGTCGCCGGCTTCGCGCATCGCGTCGCCGTCATGCGTCACGGGCGCATCGTCGAGGACCGTACGGTCGACGACCTCTACGCAGCGCCGCAGCATCCGTATACCCGCGGACTGCTCGCCTCGATCCCGAGCGTCGACGACGACCCGACGGCTCGTCTTCGGACGGTGGACGACGTGATGAAGGAGGATGCTGCGCTCGCGGCGTCCGCGACCGCCCTGGAGGTGCGGCGATGACCAGCCCCGTTCTGCCGGTCGACGGCGTCGACCTGCGCGTCGAGGACCTGACCAAACGATTCGGGCGCGGCGCGCGCGAGTTCACCGCGGTGGATCGCGTGTCGTTCCAACTCGGCACCGGTGAGACCCTCGGCCTCGTCGGCGAGTCCGGCTCCGGCAAGTCGACCACCGTGCGCTGCCTGATGGGTCTCGAGCGGCCGCAGGCCGGCACCATCACCTACAACGGGCTCAATCTGCGCCGCATGACCTTCAAGGCCGAGCGCATCTTCCGTTCGCAGGTGCAGATGGTCTTCCAGGATCCGTACTCGAGCCTCGACCCCCGCATGACGATCGGGCAGATCGTGGCAGAGCCGCTCCGGGTGCACACCGACCTGGACGCCGCGCAGCGTCGCGCCCGTGTCGGCGAGATCCTCGAGCGGGTGGGGCTCGAGCCCGCCCACATGAAGCGGTTCCCGCGAAGCTTCTCGGGCGGCCAGCGCCAGCGCATCGCCATCGCCCGCGCGCTGGTCGTGCGGCCGCGCGTGCTCGTGTGCGATGAGCCCGTCTCTGCGCTGGACGTGTCCGTCCAGGCGCAGGTGCTCAACCTCATCAAGGACATGCAGCAGGAGTTCGCGCTCTCGGTGCTCTTCATCGCGCACGACCTGGCCGTCGTCCGGTACCTGTGCGATCGACTCGTGATCCTCCAGAAGGGGCGCGCGGTCGAGCAAGGCACGCGCGATCAGGTGTACGGCGATCCGCAGCATCCCTACACCCGATCCCTGCTGGAAGCCGTCCCGCGGGCCGACCCCGCCGGCGAAAGGGAGCGCCGCCTGCGGCGCCGCGAATCCACCATCAGCCCATCAGAAGCGGAGGCCGCCGCATGACGCGCATCGGAACCGACATCAAGTTCATCGACGGAGTCACCCACTTCGGAGGACCGCTCGACACCCTCCGCGAAGTCGCCGCGCTCGGGCTCGAGGGCGTCAACGTGCGCACACTCGACGAGATCGCACCAACCCAGGACCCGGCATTCCTGACCGACTTCGCGCAGCTCGCAGCCGAGCTCGACCTCTACGTCGAGATGGGCGTCGGCAAGGTCAACCCGTACATGACGGCTGAGCTGCCGCGCGTGCGCGCCCTCGGCGACGGCAGCTACCTCGCGGGCATGGAGCGCCTCCTCACCACGTGCGCCGAATTCGGCTGGACCGAGACGTGGACGGCGGTCGGCGGCTTCAAGCCGTACCCGGGCATCTTCTTCACCGACCGATTCCGGACGGATGCTGCGTGGGAAGACCAGCTCGCCGCCATCGAGCGCTTCCTGCACCGGCTCGCACCCGTGCTGCGCGACACCGGCGTGCGCCTGAACCTCGAGACGCACGAGGAGATCACGACCTTCGAGCTGCTCCGGCTCATCGAGTCCGTGGGCGACGACGTGCTGGGCGTCTGCCTCGACCCCGCAAACCTCGCCGTCCGCGCCGAGGTGCCGCTGGAAGGTATCGCGCGGATCGCGCCGTACGTGCGCACGACGCAGCTGCGGGATGCCGCGCTGTGGCGCACCGACGTCGGCCTGTCTCGATTCATCGCGCCGTGCGGTGAGGGCGTGATCGACTGGCCGGCGGCGCTCGACGTGCTGCTGGCTCACAACCCCGATCTGAATCTCACGATCGAACCCATCGGGCGCGTCCGCGCCGAGATGGCGCTGCACACGTCCGACCCGACCTGGCAGGCGGGCCACCCCGATCTGACCGACGCGGCGCTCGGCGAGTTGTTCGCGCTCGCCGAGGCTTACGAGGCCCGCGCGGCGCGCGGCGAGGCCGGGACCCTCGCGCAGCTGCGCGCACTCCGGCCGGACGCGGAGCTGGTGACATTCCTGCTCGCGTGCGCCGACCACCTGCGAGCGGTGCTCGCCGAGCTTCCGGCGGCCGAGGCCGTCGGCATCCCGAACTGAAAGAAGGAGAACCCCATGACACTCACCCAGCCCACCGAGACGGTCGTGCTCGCCGAACTCGTCGCAGCCCTCGCCTGCGACGTCGTCCTGCCCGGCGACGAGGGATACGACCTGCTCCGCCGCGTCTGGAACGCCGACATCGACCGGACCCCCGCCGCGATCGTGCGCGTGCGAACGGCGCAGGACGTGTCGGACGCGCTGCAGTGGTGCGTCGGGCGAGGTGTGCCCGTGACAGTGCGCGGCGGCGGCCACAATCTCGCCGGAACGGCGGTCGCCGACGCCGCGGTGCTCATCGACACCGCGCTCCTGAACGACGTGGAGTTCGACTTCGAGGCCGGCACCGTCTCGGTCGGAGCCGGATGCCGGTGGGGCGACGTCGACCGGGCGGCCCAGCCGTACGACCTCGCCGTGCCCGCAGGCGTCGTGTCCCACACCGGCGTCGCAGGGCTCACGCTCGGCGGCGGCTTCGGGTACCTCGCACGCCTCCACGGCGCCACCGTCGACCATGTCGTCGAGATCGAGGTGGTCGTCGCGGATGGGCGCATCCTCACCGCGAACGCCGACGAGAACCCTGACCTGTTCTGGGCGCTGAAGGGCGCCGGACACAACTACGGCATCGCGACGCGCTTCACCTACCGCACGGTGGCGCTCCCTGGACTCGCGACGGTGCGGCAGGCGCTGTACCCGGCGTCGGATCGCAAGGGCATCCTGCAGTTCTTCCGGCAGTGGGGTCCCGATGCGCCCGGCAATATCGGCACCTACATCCGGCTCCTGCGCGCACCCGAGTACTGGACCCAGATCCCCGCAGAGCACCGCGGAGAGCCGATCATCTCCGTCGCCACCGTCTACTACGGGGACCCCGTGGACGAGCCCGTTGAGACGGCCGTCATGTTTGCGCACGGCACGGCGATCCACGAGAGCCTCCGCACCATGCACCACGCGACGCTGCAGCACGCCACCGACGACGAATTCCGCTACGGCATCGCGCACTACTGGAAGCACATCTTCCTGCAGGACCTCTCCGACGACGCGATCGACACCGTCATCGAGCACAGCGACGCCTACACCGGCCGCGCGCTCAACTCGAGCGCCCACATCGCGCACCAGCTCATGTGCCCGTTCGAGATCCTCGCCGGCCGCCGCGAGCCCCGCGACTCGTCCAACGACTCGACCGCGGGCGTGGGATCGCCGTTCGCCGCGAACATCGGCGCCGACTGGGAGTACCCGGGCGAGAAGGCGCCGCTGGTCGCGTGGGCGAAGGCCTTCGACCAGGCGCTCGCACCGCACAAGGCCGGGACGTACATCAACTTCACGTCGGTCGCCGGCGACGAGACCGTCGCGCGCGCCGTCTATGGCGACAAGTATGACCGGTTGGTCGCGGTGAAGACCGAGTACGACCCGGCCAACGTCTTCTCGCGCGGGCTCGTCGACCTCAGCGACAACGCCGGAGAGCTCGCATGACCCGCCGAGTCGGAACCGACACGAGCAAGTTCCCCGGTGCCGCAGAACTCGGTGCAATCGGCACGCTCGAGCGGATCGCAGCGCTGGGACTGGACGGTGCGTTCTTCCGCAGCGCGTTCCAGTTGAGCCCCACCTTGGACGCTGGGGAGCTGTCGGCGGTCGCGGATGCCGCGGCCGACCTGGATCTCTACCTCGAGGTCGGCGTCGCGAAGGTGAACCCGTTCGCGACGCCGGAGGCGCCGGAGGTCCGTGCCCTCGGCGAGGGGGACTACCTCCTGGGGATGGCCCGGATCATCCGCGCCGTGACAGCGGTCGGCATCACCGAACTGTGGACGGCGACCGCCAACTACCAGTTCCGCATCCGCGGAATCTATGCGTGCGACCGCTTCCGCACCGACGTCGATTGGGCGGACCAGCTCGCCGGGACCGCCAAGGTGCTCGACCGTCTGGCGCCACTGCTCCGCGAGACCGGCGCGCACCTCAACATCGAGACGCACGAGGAGATCAGCTCGTTCGAGGTGGTGCGGCTCGTGGAGGACGCAGGTCCGGACGCGTTCGGCATCACGTTCGACACCGCGAACGTCCTCGTCCGCGGGGAGGACCCCGTCGCGGCCGCGCGCCGGGTCGCGCCGTACACGCGCTCGACGCACGTGCGCGACGTCGCTCTCCACCGCACCGATGACGGCATCGGCCGGTTCCTCGCCCCGGTCGGGCGGGGAGTCATCGACTGGGACGCCCTGCTGGGTGAGCTCGACCACGGTGGCGCCACCAGCAACCTGTCGATCGAGGGGGTGATCGGGATGAACGCCGAGATGCCGCTGTTCGTGGACGACCCACGGTGGTGGGCCGCCCACCCCGATCTCACGCGCGAGGAGTTCACCGTCGTCGAGGCGCTCACCGCCGATTACGAGCGGCGCGCGGGGGCTGGTGAAGCGCCCTCCCTCGCCGAGCTGCGCGGGCAGGTCGATTCCGGCCACGCGCTCGCCTTCATCACCGACAGTGCGGCCGCGTTGCGCGCCGCACTCGCCGCACGCGAGCCGGCGATCGCCGGCTGACCGAGTCACACCCCCGAGGAGAGAAATGACCCTGACCATCGTCCCCAACTCCATCGCTGTCGACAGCGACTACTTCCCGACCCTGAGCCTGGCTGAGCGCGATCGCCGCTGGGCGAACGTGCGGGCGTTCCTGTCGGAGAACGGCCTGGACGCGCTCGTCGTGTTCGGGCAGGGCCGCAACGCGAACGACTCGTACCTCACGAACGAGGACGCCCACGCCACCGTCGTGTTCACACCGACCGACGAGCCGCTGTCGCTGCTCGGTGACGTGCCGATCAACCGCTATGACGGCGTCGGCGCCCGATACGAGCGCTGGACCGACAGCTGGCTGCACGGCAACCCCATCGCCAACCTCACCGCGGTGCTCAAGGAGCGCTCGCTCGACGCCGCGACCATCGGGGTGGTCGGGCTGACCAGCCGTGCCGTCGGCCAGTGGAACGGCGTCATCCCGTTCCGGACCTGGAGCGCCGTGCTCACCGCCCTCCCGTCGGTGGTCTGGGTAGACGTCTCGGATGCCTTCGAGACGCTCACGCAGTTCAAGAGCGAGGAGGAGCAGGAGATGATCCGCAAGGCCGCCGCCCTCGGCGAGGCGGCCTGCGCGGCTTATGTCGACGCCGTCCAGGTGGGGGTGCGCGAGAGTGTACCGACGGCGGCCGCGGTCAACGCGATCATCGCGGGAGGCGGCTGGATCCGCGCCCCGTTCATCCTGGAGCGCGCGGGCTCGCACCGGTTCGGCTGGGGCCAGCCCGAGTGGTTCGGCATGGGAGGTGCTCCCTACGCACTCCAGAAGGGCGACAGCATCGCCTCCGAGATCTTCGCCTACTACGGCGGCTTCGAGTCGCAGCAGCAGATCGACGTCGTGCTCGGCGAGCCCGACAAGCTGCTGCGCGAACTCGAGGACGTGTGCCTCGAGTCGTACCACGCGGGGCTCGCGGCGCTCCGCCCCGGGCTCCGGTTCGCCGAGCTCGCCGCGATCATGGACGAGCCGCTCCAGCGCTCAAAGACGTGGAACACCGGCCCCATGGTGCAGACGGTGTCGGGCGTGCTCTACAACTCCGCCACCCGCATCGACCCCAGCGTCGACCCCGCACTCTCGCACCTGCCGAAGCTGCCGTCTGGCGTCGGGCTGGACGGCGACTTCGAGATCAGCGAAGGCGTCGTGTTCGCGATCGAGCCCAACGCGCTGCGCGATGGCAAGCGAGTCTGCATCGGAGGCACTGTGATGCTGACCGGCCGCGGCGTCGAGGAGCTCAACACGATCCCCAACCGCCTCGTGGTGGTGGACGCATGAGCACCGTGAACCTTCCCTCCGCCGAGGACGCCGCGGCGACCGGCGCCCTGCGGGTGGGCCCGGCGGTCCTCGCCGCGGGCGCCGCGACCGGTCCGCTGGCCGGAACCGTCACCGTCACGAAGGACCTCTTCGACGTCGCCGGCCAGCGCATCGCGGCCGGAAACCCCGACTGGCTCGAGGACGCCGAGCCTGCGGCTGCGAACGCGGTGTCCGTGCAGCGCTGGGTCGATGGCGGTGCCACCGTCGTCGGCATCTCCCACACCGACGAGCTGGCGTTCAGCCTGTCCGGCACGAACGTGCATTACGGCACTCCGCGCAATCCCCACGATCCCGTACGGATCCCGGGCGGTTCGTCGAGCGGATCCGTGGCGGCCGTCGCCGGCGGCCTCGTCGACTACGCCCTCGCCACCGACACGGGCGGATCGACCCGCGTGCCGGCGTCGTACAGCGGTGTCTTCGGCATCCGCACGACGCACGGCCGCGTGCCCATGACAGGTGTGGTGCCGCTGGCGCCGCGCTTCGACACGGTCGGCGTGCTCGCGAGCTCGGGCGCGATGCTCGAGCGGGCGACGCGCGTGCTGCTCGACACCCCGGTGGTGGCGGAGACGGATGCCTCCACCGCCGCCTCGGTGACGCGCATCGTGCTCGCCGACGACGTGCTCGCCCTGGCCGACCCCGACACGGCCGACGCCGTCGCGGCGGCGGTGCGGCGACTCGGGGAGGATCTGGACGTCGACGTCGCGACCACCGAGCTCGCCGGACCGGAGCTGCTCGGCGACTGGCGTGCGGCATTCATGGCGCGGCAGATGCCCGAGATCTGGCAGACGCACGGCGCGTGGGTCACGCGGCGGAAGCCGTCGTTCGGCCCCGGAGTCGCCACGCGCATGAATGACGCGCGCAACGCGTCGCGCGACGGCATGCATCTCGCCGACGACGCACGAGTCGAGGTGCTCGCGCGCCTGGACGCCGCGCTCCCTGAAGGTGCCGTGCTCGCCTTCGCCGCAGCATCCGGTCCCGCCCCTCGCGTGGATCTCGACGCGGCGGCCAAGGGATCCCTCCGCGGCCGCACCATCGCGATGACCTGCATCGCAGGTCTCGGGGGACTGCCCGCCGTGTCGCTGCCGCTGGCCGAGGTCGACGGTCTTCCCGTGGGGGTCTGCCTGGTCGCGCGACCGGGGGAGGACGAGCTGCTCCTCGCCGTCGCCCGCGCGGTCGACGCCCTCGTCGCGCGCGCCGAGTACGTGGCATGACCCGGATCGGCGATCTCGCCGCGGCGTCCGCGAGCATCGTGCTCACGGATGCCGCGGCGCCGGGCATCAGCGGACGCGTCGACGTCCGCATCACCGGCAGCGTGATCGCCGACGTCTCGCCGGTCGGCACGGCGATGCCTCCTGCCGACGCGACGGTCGTCCCGCTCGACGGACGCGTCCTCGCTCCGGCGTTCGTCGAACCGCACCTGCACCTCGACAAGGCGCTGCTCGGCACGCCGGCCGAGGGCGGCGACCTCGGTGCGGCCATCGCATTCACGGCGGAGCGCAAGCGCGCGTTCACGCACGCCGACGTCGAGGCTCGCGCGGAGCGCGTCCTCGCCGCGGCACTCCGCGCCGGAACGACCGCGATCCGGGCGCAGACCGAGGTCGATCCGACGGTCGGGCTGCTGAGCATCCGGGTGATGCGCGAGCTCGCCCAGCGTCATCGCGCGTGGCTCGAACTGCAGATCGCGGTGTTCCCGCAGGAGGGCATCCGCGCACGCCCGGGAACGCTCGCGCTGATGCGGGAAGCCCTGATGCTGCCGGGCACGATCGTGGGCGGCTGCCCCTACACCGAGGCCGACGCGGTGGACGCCCGCGCACACGTCGACCAGGTGCTCGATCTCGCCGCCGAGTTCGGCACGTACGCCGACCTGCACCTCGACCTCGCCGACGACACGAGCGACGAGCGTTTCGCTCTCGCCGGGTACGTCGCACGGGCCACGCGGGAGCGTGGTCTCGAGGGCCGCGTCGCGATCGGGCACGTCACGACGCTGGCAGCCATGGAACCGGGCGATCGCGGGCGGGTGCTCGACGAGCTCGCGAGCGCAGGCGTTTCGGTCGTGGTGCTTCCCGCGACCGACCTGTACCTGATGGGACGGTCGGATACCGCGAATGTGCGACGTGGCATCGCCCCGGTGTCCGACCTGTGGGCGCACGGCGTGCGCACCGCACTGTCGTCGAACAACCTTCGCAACGCGTTCACGCCGACGGGCCGCGCCGATCCGCTCGACATCGCGCTCCTCGCCGGTCGGGTCGGTTTCGCGTCGAGCCGCGAGGACTTCCTCCGCCTCCACCGGGCAGTGACGACGGATGCCGCTGCCGTGCTGGGCTCCGAGCGGGCTCGCGGGCTCACCGCCGGGGCGCCGGCCGACCTCATCGTCTTCGACAGCACCGAGCCCGACACTGTGGTGCTCGACCAGCCCACACGGCTGCTCGTCCTCGCTGGAGGCCGGCCGGCTTACTCCGCGACGCTCGAGGAGTCGTTCCACGACGTGCCGCTGCCCGCGTAGTCGCCGCGCGTCCGCATAGGTCGTGGCCGTGGCCGCCTTCGGAGCCCGTGCGGCCCCGGCCGTGGCGATTCGTCGCTAAGTTCGCCGCACGCGCGCGAAATCCGAGGTGCGGATGCGGGCGTGCACCCCGGAGACGAGGTCGACGACCTGCGTGACCTCGAAGTCGGTGGCCGCACTGAGATAGGCGAGCGCGAGTTGCGGGGCCATGTCGTACCGCGAGCCCAGGAGGGCCACGGCGACGCGGACGCACTCCCGCATGGCCTCGTCGAGGTCGGCATCCAAACCCATGGGCACCAGGTGCTCGGCGGTCTCGGCGACCGGAGCGACCAGCTCGCCGAAGTCGCGCAATGCGGTCTCCGCGGGGATCGCGGTGATCTCGAGCGTGACACGCAGCGATGCCTCGAGCGCGGTGAGCGCCACCTCGCCGCCGCCCTGCGCGAAGTGGGGATCGCCGACGTACGCCCCGGCACCCTTCACCTGCACGGGGAGGTACAGCGAGGCGCCCTCGACGAGCAGGTTGAGATCGATGTTGCCGCCGTGCCGCCCCGGGGGAACGCTGTGGGGGCGCGTGTCGGTGTCGGAGGCGACGCCCATGATGCCGAGGAACGGAGCGAGCGGGAATCGGACGTCGCGGTCGCCGCCCTCGACGAGGGGGAGGCGCCCCGTCCAGATGCCCTGTTCGTCGCGCGCGATCGGCGTGAACAGGCTCACGTTGCCTGGTGCGAGCGGGAACTCGCCGGCCAGAGCGCCGCGCCCGTGCCTGTTGGAGATCACGCCGTACGGCACACGGGGAGTGGTGTCGAGCACGGTGATGCGCAGCAGATCGCCAGGTCGTGTGTCGGCCACGTCGATCGGCCCCGACACGACGTGCGGACCATGCCGGGATGGATCGCGATCGTGACGTGACCCGGCGAGTGCGACCGCTTCGTCGAGCAGGAGGTCGGCGTCGACACCGTGCGAGCCGAACCACGTCCGCGGGTCGCGGCCCTGATCCTCGAGCAGGCCCTCGTGGCTGAGGGTGTCGACGACCACGTGGTCACCTGACGAGAGACGGATGCGGGCGGCATCGCCCCCGATCGGCAGCTCGCCCCAGTACAGGTGCTCCGGCTCGGGTGCGAGGTAGGCGACGTCCGCCGGCAGCTGCTCGCCGGCCCGCAGCACACCCCGGTACTCACTCACCGCGAGCTCCCGCCGGCTCGGGCCGCGCGACGTGGCCGACGATCGCGACCACGATCGTGATGAACGCCGGCACGGCGATCCCGAACCACAGGCCGACGTGAAGGGTGAGCGCACCGAGCGCGGCGCCGGCCCCGATCAGCGCGATCGCGCCCAGGCGGCGTGCCCAGGGGTGCCCCGGGCTTCGTTCGTCCGAGACGGCGGATCGCGGATCGGCGACGACAAGCAGGACGACTACGTCCGTGCCCTGGCGTTCGACCTGCTTCTTCCTGAGCAGCGCTCCGTGGCGGCAGAGCGGCTCGTCGAGCTGATCACCGCCGCCGGCGATCATCTCGGCACAGGCTTCCTCAGCACGCCGATGCTCCTCCCCGCCCTGGTCGAGGCCGGTCATGAGGACGTCGCGTACCGGGTGCTGTTCCAGGACGCCGCACCGGCATGGCTGGACCAGGTCAAGAACGGCGCTACGACGATCTGGGAGAACTGGCAAGGCTATAAGGAGAACGGTCAGGCCAAAGGCTCGCACAACCACTACGCCTTCGGCAGCGTCGCCCGGTTCCTGCAGGAGCACATCGGAGGAGTCGCTCCTCTCGAGCCCGCCTACCGCCGATTCCTGGTCGCCCCGGCGGTTCGTTCGGGGCTGAGGTCGGCCGCAACCTCGATCGAGACGCCGTACGGCCTGGCGCGGAACTCCTGGTGGATCAGCGACGGTCGCGTCGAACTGCGGGTGACAGTTCCGCCGGGGACCCAGGCGATCATCCGGGTGGGCGGCGAGCACCGCGAGCTGGAGTCCGGAGAGCATTCGCTCTCCCTCGCGCTGGCTGATTCTGATGCGGCCGGCGGACGCGCTGCGCCCTCTCGCCGTATCAGGACGCGCTGATCAGCTGATCCGCAGGCTCCGCGTCGGAAGCGATCTGGCGCCGTCCGAGCGCGAACTCGCGTGAGGAGTTGACCGCCTCCACGCAGCGCAGGCGACCATCGACGCGATGCAGCAGCGCGAACGATCCCGAAGCGAGGTCTCCACGGACTTCAGTGTCGGCGTCGTCCGGCAGGAGGCCGGCGATCTGCAGCTTCCAGTCGAACTGATCCGACCAGAACCACGGCGTCGCCGGGGCGGGTGACGCCGCGCCCGCGATCGTCGCTGCGACGATCCGCGCGTGCTCGTTGGCGTTGTGGACACTCTCCAGTCGGGCGGAGTCCGCATAGGGCTGCAGTGGCCGACGGGCTACATCGCCCACGGCGAACACGTGCGGCGCCGATGTGCGTCCGCGGTCGTCCACGAGGACTCCGTTGCCGCATTCGAGTCCGGCCGTGCGCGCGAGCGTCTCATCGGGCACCGCTCCGATCGCTACCAGCACGGAATCGAACCCACGGGGCGCACTCGAGCCGATGGTGACGTCGATGCCGCCCTGCGGATTCGACCTGAGGGCCATCACATCGGCATCCACCAGAATCTCGACGCCGTGCGCCGCGTGGTGTCGGGCGAGCTGCGCCGAGAGCTCGACGCTTGCGAGTCGGGCGAGCACGCGCGACTCCCGCTCGATCACGCAGACTTCGACGCCGAGGTGACGCGCGGTCGCCGCGACCTCGAGGCCGACGAAGCCTGCGCCGACGATGGCGAGTCGAGATCCGGGCGCGAGTAGCTCTTTGAGCGCCGCCGCGTCCGCGGCATCCCGCAGGCTGAGGAGCGGAAGCTGTCCGTCGGTCTGTCCGGGGAGCGGACGAGCGAGTGCCCCGGTGGCGAGTACGGCGAAGGCGAAGCCCAGCACCCGGCCGTCATCGAGGTGCGCGACGCGGCCTTCCGCGTCCAGCTCGGTTACGCGCGTGGTCGAGAGCAGGCGGATGCCGTTCTGGTCGAAGTAGCCCGGAGGCTGGAGCCAGCCCGAGTCGGCGTCGGCATCGCCCTTCAGCCACGCCTTCGACAGTGGGGGGCGGTGGTACGGCGCAGCACCCTCTTCGTTCACCAGCGTGATCGATCCGGGGTAGCCGAGCCGACGCAGCTCGGCGGCGACGGAGACGCCGCCGTGGCCGGCTCCGATGATCAGAACATCGCACGATTCCATAGGAGTACGATACCGTACACTTATTGAGTCGCATAGGCGCGAGTCGCGCCCCCGTATGTCAGGTGGGGCGCATGGCCCTCGCTGCGACGAAACCATGAGTCACGCAATCGAGGAGGCCCCCATGGCAGTGCGAGCACGCGTCATCGTCGACAACGACTACGCAGGTGACCCCGACGGGCTGTTCCAGCTCGCGCATCATGTGCTCTCGCCATCGGTTCAGATCCCCTTCGTCGTGGCTTCGCGGCTCCCAGAGATGATGGGTCCCGGGGCAGTCGATGCCGTCGCGCGCGGGGTGGAAGCAGCACAGGTCGTGCTCGAGATCCTCGGGTCGCGCGTACCGGTGGTCGGCGGATCGGACGCAGGCCTCGAACCTGACGTCACGCCGCCTCTGTCGCCTGCCGCGGCGGCCATCATCGAAGAGGCGATGCGCGAAGACACGACGCTGCCGCTGTACTACGCAGCGGGCGGGGGCCTGACCGAACTCGCCACCGCCTATCTTCATGAGCCGGCGATCGCCGAGCGGCTCACGCTCGTGTGGATCGGCGGCAAGTCCTACGATGCGGACCCGGATGCCGGGGACGGTCGGCCTGAGTTCAACGTCATGATCGACTTCGCCGCAGCGCAGGTGGTCTTCGCCGCACCGATCCCGCTGTGGCAGGTGCCCCAGCAGACGTATGGTCAGTGCCTGGCGTCATGGGCTGAACTCGATGCGTGCGCGCGGTCGGGCGGGGCGCTCGGCCGTCACCTCGTCGACAGCCTCAAGGGCTTCGTGGAGCTGCTCGAAGGCCAGTTCCACCTCAATCTCGGCGAGACGTTCATCCTCGGCGACAATCCCCTCGTGCTGCTCACCGCGCTCCAGTCGTCGTTCGAGGCGGATCCTTCGACATCCGCCTCGGAGTGGCGCACACGCCCGGTCCTCACAGCGGACGGACGATACGACGGCACTCGACCGGACCTGCCCGAGGTCCGATTGTTCACGCGTCTCGATACGCGATTGATGCTGGCAGACATGTTCGCGAAGATCGCGGCGTACGGAAACGAAGGAGTGACGCGATGACCGGTTCGGCAGAGACGGCCACGGACGGAAACGACACAACGCTCGACCGCGGGTACTTCGATGCGGACCGGCCCGTCGACGAGCGCGTCGAGCTCCTCTTGTCTCAGATGACTCTGGAGGAGAAGGCAGGCCTGATGTTCCACACCATGGTCATGCCCGGCGAGGGGGGAGCTGTGCAGGACGGCGGTGGAGCGTTCGGGCTCCCATCCGTCACCGAGATGATCGCGGGCAAGGCGATGAGCCACTTCAACGTGCTCGGCTCGGCAGGGTCCCCGTCGGCTCTTGCGCGCTGGCACAACGCGCTTCAGGAGCTTGCGGCCGCGACGCGGCTGGGCATCCCGGTCACGCTGTCCACGGATCCCCGCCATTCCTTCACGGACAATCCCGGCACCGCGGCCATGGCGGGTTCCTTCTCGCAGTGGCCAGAGCCGCTCGGACTCGCCGCGATCGGAAGCGAGGACCTCGTCGAGGAGTTCGCCGGCTACGCGCGCGAGGAGTACCTGGCCGTCGGGCTCAGGGTCGCGCTGCACCCGCAGATCGATCTCGCGACCGAGCCTCGATGGGCGCGCCAGGTGGGCACGTTCGGCGAGGACGCCGAGCTCACCGCGCGTCTCGCGGCCGCCTACATCCGCGGGTTCCAGGGCGCGGAGCTCGGCGCGCGGTCCGTGGCCACGATGGTGAAGCACTTCCCCGGAGCGGGACCGCAGAAGGACGGGGAAGACGCGCACTTCGCCTATGGCCGCGAGCAGGTCTACCCCGGAGGGCAGGCCGCACTGCACCTGCGTCCGTTCGAAGCCGCGTTCGAGGCGGGCGCGAGCCAGGTCATGCCGTACTACGGGATGCCGGTAGGTACGGACTGGGAAGAGGTGGGTTTCGGCTTCAACAAGAGCGTCGTGACGACACTTCTGCGGGAGCGCTACTCGTTCGACGGAATCGTGTGCACCGACTGGGGGCTGCTGTCAGATGGGCATCTCGCCGGCGAGGTTCACCCTGCGCGGGCGTGGGGCCTAGAGGACCGCTCCGTGCCCGATCGGATGCGCATTGCGATCGAGGCGGGCGTGGATCAGTTCGGTGGCGAGCACATTCCCGACGTGCTGGTGGACCTCGTGAAGGACGGCGCTGTGTCCGAGGGTCGTATTGACCAGTCGGTACGTCGTCTCCTGCGTGAGAAGTTCGTTCTCGGCCTGTTCGACTCCGCAGTCCTGGATACCGCCGCTGCGGACGCGATCGTCGGCTCCGCCGCGGCGCGCGCGGCCGGCGAGCTCGCTCAGCGGATGTCGGTGACGGTGCTGACGAATCGGCCGTCCGATGGAGGTGGTATCGGTGAGCAGCTGACGCTCCCCGCCCGCCGAGGCATCCGTCTCTACAGTGAGGGAATCGATCTCGATGTCGCCGCCGAGTACGGCGTGGTCGTCGACGATCCCTCGCTGGCCGATCTCGCCATCCTGCGGCTGCAGGCGCCGTTCGAGGATCGTCCCGGAATCTTCGAGCGGTTCTTCCATGCCGGATCGCTCGAGTTCTCTGCCGGGACGGTGGCGCACGTAAAGGATGTCGCCGCGCGCGTGCCGACCGTCGTCGACGTGTTCCTCGATCGGCCGGCGATCCTGACGCCGTTCGCGGAACGGGTCAGAGCTCTTCTTGGCAACTACGGTGCGAGCGCGCGTGCGGTGCTCGATGTGATCTTCGGCGAATCTGCGGCGATGGGACGACTTCCGTTCGACTTGCCGCACAGCATGGCGGCCGTGGAGGCGAGCAGGGAGGACGTCCCCTTCGACACACGAGACCAGCTCTTCCGGTTCGGCCACGGGCTGAATCCTCGCTGAGAAAGCAGCAGGATCCTTACGCTTGCCAAAAAGAGTACGCTCTCGTACAGTATTTGAAGATCGCCGCGACAAACGAACGGCACAACCCCGAAGAAGTGGAGCACGACACATGGCTGCAACGGCGCCAACGACGAACGAGATCGAAGCGGAGATCGCGGAGCTGCTGCGGATCGAAGAGGTGGGTGCGCTGGCTGTGACGCTCGCCGACGGGTCCCCTCATGTCGCCACCATGCACTTCGCGGGCGACGGCCTCTCCGTCTACTGCCACACCTTCGTCTACACCCGCAAGTACGAGGCGATGAAGCGCGACCCCCGAGTGAGCTACACGCTGGCGTACCAACCCCCGGGGGGCTTCTACGACCGGATGAAGCTCCGGGCCATCCAGGTCAGCGGCGTCGCGACCTTCCTGGAGGAGCAGGCCGAGATCGAGCGGGCCATCGCACTGTGCGGTGAGCAGTTCGACTGGCTCAAGGACTCGACCATGTTCGACAATTTCCGCCGTGAGGGCGTCGAATTGCGCCAGGTCTTCTTCCGCATCGATCCGGTCTCGGCAATGTGGAACGACAATCGCGTGCGAATGATGTGGCGCCAGGACGTCGCCTTCACCCCGGACCACAAGCACGTGGCCGAGGTGACGCCCTACTCGACGGCGCCGCGATGACCCGCGAGGCCATCACCGTCACCTTCACGGAGTCCGACGGTGCGACCATCAGTGGAGAAGTCGAAATCGGCAACTCCCTGATGCGCGCCGCGCAGATTCTCAACGTGCCGGGAATCATCGCCGAGTGCGGGGGAATGGCGGCGTGCTCGACGTGTCACTGCTATGTGGACCGAGAGTGGCTAGACCGGCTCCCGCCCATGGATGACATGGAGGAGGGGATGCTCGAGATCGCCATCGATCCCGACGACCGCAGCCGCCTCTCCTGCCAGATCACGCTGCAGCCGGACTTGGACGGCCTGACAGTGAGCGTTCCGCGCGATCAGGCCTGACCAGTAGGTATCGTGACTTCAGTCGGTCTCCCTCGTAGTTCGCGGGCCGTGAGCGCCGCGACAGGATGGGAGCGCCATGGTGCAGCCGCGGGGACGAGAACGCGAACTATCGATCCTCCGCGTGGTTCTCGAGTTGCTGGGAGAGAACGGCTACGAACGGCTGACGATCGACGCGGTCGCCGCGCAGGCGCGCACCAGCAAAGCAACCATCTACTCCCGATGGCCGGACAAGGCGACGCTCGTGGCGGCGGCGCTGAATGCCAGGTCGGGCGATCTGCCCCGACTGCTGCCGGCGGGTTCCGACTTGCGCGACGACCTGACCAGTCTCCTGGCCCTCTTCGTGCAATTCGCCGAGAACGAGAGCCTCACGGTGTTCATGAGCGTCCTGATCGCTGCGGAGAACGAACCGGTGCTGGCGGAGGCGTTCCACGGCACGGCGCTGGAACCGCGGCGCCAGGACTGCAACGACATCGTCGCACGAGCAATCGCCGCGGGGGCGGTGCCGAACACGGCCTCGGGCGAAGAGCTTTTCGAACTCGTGATGGGGAAGGTTCTCGTCCGCTATGTCATCGAGCAGGGGCGCCTGTCAGCGTCCGACCAAGCCGCGTTCATCGAGCGTGTGCTGATCCCGGCTCTCGGGCGGCCCGTCTCGAACTGAGGCCGCTGCTAAATCACCCATCCTGCCGGGGCACGTCCCGGACTCGGGGTAGGGCCGATTTCGTGCGCCCAGCGCACCGACCGCTTTGTGCCTCGTCCCGTTTATCAGGACGCTAGGCGTGTATAGTAGGACTGTCGAAGGAGACCGCATGGGCAACGAAGGCCGTGAACCGCTCACATTCCGCGCGGACTGGGGCGGGGCGAATCTGCTACGAGCTTCGGGATGGCTCTCGCAGTGGGTGTGGGATCACACTTCCGACCACCGGTTGAGCCGCATCCACACGGGTCGCGGGATGGGCGACAACCTGAGCGCGCTCGGCGACGGCGAGGTGGATGTCGCGTTCGCGACGCCCGCCGCGTTCGCGCGCCTGGCGCGGGAAGGGCGTGGGCCGTTCGAGGGCAGAGCGATCGAGAACCTCGTCGCGATCGGTGCGCTCCCACATCGCGACGCGATGCTGCCGGTGGCGCGAGCGGACAGCGGCCTGCGGACGCTCGCTGATGTCGCGGCTCATCCGGGTCCGCTCAGGGTGTCCGTCGGTGTGAACGATCCCGACGGCTTCATGGGCTTCGGCGGGGACCTCGTGCTCGCCGCGGGTGGGGTCGACCTCGGTGAGATCGTGCGCCGCGGCGGCACGGTGACGCGGCACGAGCAGCCGTTCGACGTCATCGACGACCTTCGCGAGGGCCGGGCGGACCTCATGGTCTCGGAAGCCATCATGACTCCCGACTGGCAGGCCCTTGCCCGTGAGCAGGATGTGCGGTTCCTCTCGCTGACGCCAGACGAGGTGCATCGCATCGACGCCCGATGGGGGCTCGGGGTGATCGAGATTCCGCCCGGTTACTTCCCCGGCCAGGATTATCCCGTCGTCGGCCTCGACTACTCGGACTGGATCTGTGCGACCACGACCGATCTCGACGATGAGACCGCCGCCCTTCTGGCGGATGCCTTCGTCCACGGCGGCGAGGCGCTCGCCCGTGGCTACCGGCACCTTCCCGTCGACTACTCCCCGCTGCGATATCCGATCGACTACCGGGTCGCCGGAAGGACATCCATTCCGCTGCATCCGGCGGTGGAGCGGGCCTATGAAAGCGCAAGTACTCACGCGGAGGTGAGCTGATGTTGGCATCCGAGGTAATCGATCAGCAGGGGACGCTGAAAGTCGGGAACGTGCCCGACCCGGTCGCCCAGGCCGGAGAGGCGGTCGTGCGGGTGGAAGCCGCAGGGCTTGCGCCGGGCGCGTTCAACCTGCTGCGCATGGGCGCGGTTCCCATTCTGCCGACCATCCTCGGCCATGAGATCTCGGGCACGGTGGAGTCCGTGGGAGACCCCGAGCGCGAGGGCCTCCGGGGCCGTCGTGTGCGAGTGCACCCGCTGCTGTCGTGCGGCGCGTGCGACTACTGCACGACTGACCGCGAGATGATGTGCGCCCAGAATGCGATGATCGGCCACGCCGTCTTCGGGCCCGAGGCGATGGGGCGGTATCAGCGGTTCCACAACGGCGGGCTGGCGGAGCTCGTCGTCGTGCCCGTCGCGAACCTTGATCTCCTGCCCGACAACCTCGACTTCGAGCTCGGCGCGAAGGTGCACGACTTCGCGAACGCCATCCGGGCGTACAAGCTCGCCGACCTCGAGAAGGGCGCGACCCTGATCGTCACCGCCGCGACCGGCGCCATGGGCGTGGCGACCATCGCTCTCGCACATGAGTTCGGCGTGCATCGGATCATCGCCGTGGGGCGCGACGCGGACCGCCTCGCCGAGGTCGGGCAGCTGGACCCCGATCTCATCCGAACCGTGACGCTCCAGGACGACGACAACCCGCAGACCGTCGCCGGACGCATCCGGGCCATCGCGCCGCAGGGTGCGCACGCCGCCATCGACTATCTGCCGGGAGGGCGAGGGACATCGTTCATCTTCGGCGGCGTGCGCGTCGGCGGACGGATCGTCCACATGGGCGTGAACCCGGAGCCGCTGGTGATTCCCCCAGCCGCGTTCTCGGTCAACTGCATCTCGTTCATCGGCACCCGCAACGGCACCCGGAAGGATGCGCACGACGCCATCCGACTGCTCAGTGCCGACCCTCAGCGGTACTCGCGACTGATCACGCACCGCCTCGCGCTCGACGAGGCGGCAGTGGCCCGCGACAACTTCAGCTCGCGCGCTGAACCGATGTGGATGGCAGTCGTCCGTCCAGAGCTATCTTCGGCCGACGCCCTCGGCGTCGGTGCCTGACACCACACGACAGAGAGGCGATTCCATGGGCATCGTTACCGAGCACTTCGAGGTCTTCCCGTTCGACGGGCCGGCGCGGGTTTTCAGGCGCGATGAGGGTGAGCTGCTCTCCCGTGCGGTCCCGAAGATGCCGGGGGTGTCGTGGGATCCGATCCCCCCGCTCAAGATCGTGCGCTTCGATCAGGCGTACCAGGACGGCGCGTTCATCCCCCCACGCATCCTGTGGGAAGGCGAGACCGGTCGGATCGAGTGGATGCAGATGAACTTCCGGCAGCCGATGTATCACCGCAACCTCGACGTCGACGAGATGTCCTACCAGATCCGAGGCGGTCGCACTTTGATGACGGAGTACGGAACGGTCGAACTGACCGACGGGGACTTCGTGCGCATCCCGGTCGGCGTCGCCCACGACAACTATGGGCGACGCGCCAGTCACATCCTCTGGTATTTCCCGACGCCGCTCGAGGACGTGGGTGAGGTGGTGCGCACCAGCGAAGTGCTGATTCCTCCGTTCGAGGGTTGGACGCCGGATGTCGTGAACGAGGTACACACGGATTGTCTCGGCGGCCGGCATTGCGACCGAGCGGTGCAGCTGTCGGACGAGCAGCTCATCCTCGAGCAGGGCTACATCGAGACCGAGCGGCTCAAGGTCCTCTCCTCTGAGGTGACGTCGGATGAGACGCAGTGGATCTGGCGTGGTGAGCAGCACGCGATCGGCATCATCGGCATCACCGACAGTGACGGCACGGTGTACACGCGTCGGCGGAACGTCGACGAGGTGCAGTACCAGGTCGAAGGGACACGGCTGCTCATCAGCGCTAACGGAGTCGTCGAGATGACGCCGGGGACGTTCACGCACATTCCCGTCGGCGTCGCCTATGCGAGCATCGTCCACGGCACGAGCAAGCACATCACGACGGTGACGACGGGCAAGCTGGACTGCGTGTGGGAAGGGGCGGAGGAAAGCGAGCAGTGGGATGCCGAGAGGATCGACGGCTACCGCGCGAAGGCCTTCTCCGCCTCGGCTCCGTGAGCGCGATCTCTGTCGAGCGGGTGCTCGACGTCTGCGGTGCTCTCCTCGCCGCAGAGCAGCAGGACATGGTCTGGGGTCATGCCGGTGTGCGCGATCCCGACGGCCGCGGCGTATGGATCAAGCGTTCCGGCGTCGCCTTCGACGAGCTGACCACCGCCGACGTCCACCTGGTCGGATGGGACGGGTCGCTCGTCGAGGGAAAGGGCCGGCCGCACATCGAGTCCTTCATCCACCTCGAGATCATGCGCGTCCGGCCCGACGTGATGACGTCCATCCACAGTCACCCAGCTGCGGTCAACGCCTTTAGTGCACTGGATGAGCCGTTGCGGGCGATCTCGCACGAGGGCGTGCTCTTCGTCGAGCCGCAGATCCCGCGGTCTCCGCTTTCCGGCGACCTCATCGCCGACCCCTCGAGAGGCGCAGCGCTCGCCGCGGCACTCGGTCAGGCGCGGGCGTGTCTGATGCCGCGCCACGGCCTCGTCGCCGTCGGAGCGGACGATGCCGCGGCCACCATGACCGCGGTGCTGCTGGACCGGGCGTGCGCGCTTCACCTCGCCGCACGTGCCGCGGGCGAAATCCGGTCGTACTCCGATTCGGAGGAGATCATCGCGAAGACGGCGCACGTCTGGCCCAGATCGCAGCTCGCTGCCGGGTACGACTACCTTCTTCGCAAGGCCGGCCGGCGCGGCTGACGCCCAACAGCGAAGGGGCGCGACAAGACTGTCGCGCCCCTTCCCCTTCTGCGCGGACTACTCGGCCGTCACCTGGCTCTCGATCCGTCCGACACCGTCGACCTCGACCGTCACCATCGTGCCGGGGGTGAGGAACAGCTGCGGATCACGGCGGAAGCCGACGCCACCCGGGGTGCCGGTCAGGATGATGTCACCGGTCTTGAGCTCGGTGAACTCCGAGATCACGCTGATGAGCGTGGGGATGTCGAAGATCAGCATCGACAAGTCGGAGTCCTGCACCGTGACGCCGTCGACCGTCGTCCGTACGCCGGCGGTCGCGAGATCGACCTCGTCGGGGCGGACCAGGTAAGGTCCGATCGGCGTGGCGCCGTCCCAAGCCTTGCCCTGCAGCCACTGATGCGTCTTGTACTGGTAGTCGCGCATGGTCACATCGTTCGCGACCGTGTAGCCGAGCACATGGTCGGCCGCGTCTTCGCGGGCGATGCGTCGCCCGGGCCGGCCGATGATCACTGCGAGCTCGGCCTCGTAGTCGACCTGGGTCGACTCGCCGGGAACCGGTATCGGACGATCGGCGGCGATCAGGCTCGACGCGTACTTGGGGAACAGCACCGGATAGGTGGGCAGATCCCGGCCGGTCTCCTCGATGTGCGCCTTGTAGTTCAGCCCGACACAGAACACCTTGCTCGGGGCCCACGAGGGCGGCAGCAGTTCGACTTCGCCGCGATCGATCCGACCGGACTCGCGAGGCTCGGCCGCGAGAAGCGCGTCGACGTCCGTGTCGGCGTCGATCCTGGCGATGCCGTCGAGGGGCACGAACTGATCACCATCGACGATGCCGACCTGTGTCCGGCCGTTGTGCCGGTAGCTCGCCCAGGCCATCAGATGTGGTCCTCGCTCGTGCGGCGCCAGGACGGGGTCTGCCCTCCCCAGAGGTTCACTGTCTGCGGTGCCGGAGTCCAGCGTCGCGGAACGTACTGCACGCGATCGTCGTAGAACTTCTCCATCTCGGCGGAGAGCTCGATGTGGTTGCCTGCCGGGTCGTCGAAGAAGACGAACAGGTTGTTTCCGGGTCCGTGCCTGCCCGGACCCCACGTGACCGGAACGTCGAGCTCGGTGAGGCGGTCGCACCAGGACTTGAAGTCCTCCCACTCGGCGAGGTCGTAGGAATAGTGGTCGATGTCGCCGGCGCTGCCGACGTTCACGATCGCGAGGGTGTGGTGGTCTCGGTCGCTGCGCAGCCACGCGAATCGACCATCGGCGAGCTGATCGGAGATCCGGAAGCCGACGACATCGACGTAGAAGGCCGCCATTCGGGCGACGTCCACCGTCCCGAGCGTCGTGTGCTGGAACTTGATGGGACGACGACCGGTGTCGGCGGTGTTCTCGCCATGGCGGCGGACCTCGCTGTGGAAGTGCACCGTGTTCCCATCGGGGTCGGTGACGACGATGCCGTCCGCCTCGCCGACGGCATCGTCGATGGCGGCCACGTCCAGGTGACTGTGAGCGATTCCGGCTTCGTCGAGCCGATCTCGGATGCCGTCGATCCCGTTGTCGTCCCGCACCTCGAAGCCGATATGCACGAGACCCTGCGGGCCCTCGGTCAGATCGATGACGTGGTGGCCGGCGCCCCACCCCAGGCGGACGGCGCCGTCGGCGAGAGTGGCGTGGCGATGCATGCCGAGCACGCGCGTGTAGAACTTCTCCGCCACGGCGATGTCGGGCACGCTGAACCCGATGTGCGAGACGGCAGTCTGACGGAGCGCGCCGGCGCGCTCGCCCTCGATCAGAGTGATGCGTTGTGGTCTTTCCATGGTGTTCCTTCCATTTCTCGTTCGGGCCGCGGTCACACCGCGGAGGAAACTGCCTGGCGCCCGGCCACGATGTCGCGCAGCCGGATCGAGAGCAGTGTCAGGGCGTCCGGATCGGCGACGGCGACCCCGGCGACCACCCGGTCGGGGCGCTGAACGATGAAGCAGCCCCGGGCGGAGCCGACTTCGGCGTACAGCCGGGTGTCGACGTCGATTGCGACGCGCACCTCCAGGGGCCTTTCGTGGACGAGGTCGTCGACGGGCACGTCCACGAAAGCCGGGTCGAGGTGGCCGAGAGCCGAGATCGCGCTCGTCCACGCGGCGTGGCCGCCGTCGTCGCCGATGCCGACGCCGATCACGGCCCAGCCGGTTCCCGTCAGATCATCCAGCGGCACGACGCAGTGCGCGGCGAAATCGAAGACACGTGGTTGGCCGAGAACCCAGCCGATGAGCGGATGAGATTCGGGATCGACCACCGCTCCCGCCTGAAGGCGCGTGCTCGGGCGGTACTTCATGCCCTCGAAGTAGGCTCGGCCCTCCTCCGTGGCCATCGCGTCCCGAACGACCCGGTCGCGGAAGGCCGCCAGGCGAGTGTTCGTCGTCATGACGACGCGGCCGAGCCGTTCCGAACTTCTGACGACGGCGGCGGCGTGGGGCCGCCGCTCGAGCTGGTAGGTGTCGAGCAGACTCGGCGAGGCGTCTCCGCGCAGAACGGAAGCGATCTTCCACGTGAGGTTCGCGGCATCCCGAATGCCTGAGTTCAGACCCTGCCCCGCGAACGGCGGCATCATGTGGGCCGCGTCTCCGAGCAGGAGTGCCCGACCGCGGCGCCACTCGTCGGCGACCAAACCGTGGAAGCGGTAGGCCACCGCACGCTCGACCTCGTCTTCACGGATCGCGCGGTACGGGGCGAGCAACCGCTCCATCAGATCGAACGGTGGGTTCACCCAGCTGGTGACCTCGTCGGGGTAGAGGTAGAACTCATACCGGCATCGACCGTTCAACCCCGGCACGATGACGTGGGGGCGCCGCGGGTCGCCGTGGTGCATCCCATACCGCTCGTGGTGGTCGTCCCCCCTCGTGTCGATGACCAGCCACACGTCTTCGTGACTGCGGCCTGTCATCGAGATCCCGAGATCTGCGCGCACGCGGGAACGGCCGCCGTCCGCTCCCAGCACGAAGTCCGCGGCGATGGTGAACGGTCCCTCCGCATCGGTGACGGATGCCGTGATGCGGTCCGGCGACTCTTCGAAGGCGACCAGTTCTGTGGAGAACCTCACGTCGACCAGCGGGTGGGCGTCCAAGGCCGTGCGGAGCACACGTTCGAGATCCGGCTGCGCGAACGGGTTCTTGAAGGGGAAGCCGAAGCGGAACGGGATCGTTGCTCCGCCGTGGAAGATCTCCGCGCCGTCCGCACCGTAGTAGGTGGTGCCGGTGCCGGGGACGATGACTCGGAGGACCTCGTCTGCTATGCCGGCGCGCTGATAGACGCGCAGCGACTCATCGTCGAGGCTGATCGCCTTGGGATCGTCCGCCGTGCGGGCGTTCTTCTCGACGACGGTCACCTGCACGCCGTCCGAGGCGAGGAGGATCGCCGCGGTCATCCCGACAGGTCCAGCGCCCACGACAAGCACCTGGGTTCGTATGGTCGACTCCACTGATCACATCCTCGCGATGTCCTAACTTGTGAGCCACTATATCTGACTATCAGAACATTGTCGCAAGAGTCTTCCCTAATTCCTGCGGGGCGCACTCGAGCGACTGGCGATCGAAAGGAGGTCCCAGGCGGGTTCCGGGCGCGCCAAATGCCGCCGAGACGGCGTGAGAATCAGCGAACTTCCGCTGGGCTGCCAGTCAGTGAGCGGGGTCGAGCGAGCGTCAGATGCTCGCCGCGCACATCAGAGTTCGAGGAGGGCGGCTTGCGCGCTCAGAGCCGCGGCCGCGGCCACCAGTGCTTCGACGATGGACTGGATCTGCGGCTCGGAGACCAGCGAGCGGATGAGCACGACGCTGATCGCGGCGATCACCTCGCCGTTCTCTCGTCTGATCGGCGCGGCGACGCCCATCGCGGTCGGGTCGACCTCGCCCGACGAGATCGCGAAGCCGTCCGAGCGAATCTGCGCCAGTCGGGCGACGATCCGCTCGGCGTCGGTGAGCGTGTTCGGCGTGAACTGCTTCAGCGTGGTCGAAGCGAGGATGCTGCGCGCCTGGTCGTCCTCCATCGCCGAGAGGAGCACGAGAGCTGACGCTCCGGCGTTGATGTCGAGGACCGAGCCGCGCTCGTAGGACAGGCGAACGTACTGCTCGCGCGCTTCCTCGCGCTCGAGGCACACGACGGCGTTGCCCATGAGCTTGGTGAGCAGCACTGTCTGGTGGAACTGCTCGGCGAGCTCGCGCATGACCGGGACGCACAGTTCGGTGAGGCCGAATCCCTTCCGGGCGATCCTGGCGAGTTCGAGCACGTAGAGACCGAGACGGAAGCTCCCGCGCCCGGATTCCGCTAGGAAGCCCGACTGGACCAGCGTCTGCAAGTAGCGGTACGCCGTCGAGCGAGCCACGCCGAGACTTTCGGCGACGTCGATGGCCGAGAGCTCCGGCCGCTCCTCCGTGAACATCTGGAGCACATTCAACGCGCGGTCTGCCGTGCTGTTTCGCTCGCGGTACCCACTGGTCTGAGGCATGCGAGTCATCTAACCAGACCGCAGGCTCATTTCTGGTGGAAGATCCTGAATGCGAGGACATTGCATCTAAACGTCGGAAACTGGTGTTGCCATTTTCAGGACGTGGGTATTGAATAACAGGACAGGGTGGCACTCGGACGGGGACGCCAGCCGAGCGCCCACTACCGTCGGGCTCCACGCCGCAGGTCGTCCTTCGGCCACCCTTACCCGACCTGCCAAAGGAGGCAATCATGAGTGACACAACCACCGCGACGCCCAGCACCGATGCGGATCTGTTCGCTCCCGAAGTCGTGGCCGACCCGTTTCCGACGCTGACCGCCCTGCGAGAGCAGGCTCCCGCGGTCTACTCGACGAAGTACGACTTCTACGTGCTGACGCGATACGAAGACGTCCGCGCAACGGCCGGCGACTGGGAGTCCTTCACTTCGTCGAAGGGTGTCGGGCTCACCGAGCAGTTCAACAAGCAGCTCGTGGGCTCGGTGCTCGCGACAGACCCGCCCGAGCATGATGCCCTCCGCGAAGTCCTGTCGGACAAGCTGGCACCGCGCGGCCTCGCCCAGATCCGCCAGCAGATCAGCGACTATGCGAACTCTCTCGTCGCCGAGTGCGTCGCGAAGGGCAACTTCGACGGAGTGGTCGACATCGCTCGGGTCTTCCCGATCAATGTCGTCGGCGACCTGGTGGGACTCCCGATGGAAGGCCGGGAGAAGATGCACCCTGGTGCCGATGCCACCTTCTCGGGCTTCGGGCCGTTCGTCCCTTACGTCATGGAGCACCTGCCCCAGCTGCAGGACTACCAGGCCTGGATGGGCACCATGGCGGATCGTTCGAAGCTGACGCCCGGCGGCTGGGGCGAAGCGATCATGGACGCCGTCGATGACGGTCGCCTCACTCAGCTCGGCGCCATCCGGACGGTCAGCGCCTACCTCACGGCGGGCATGGACACCACGGTAAACGCGATCGCCGCGCTGATGCGGCTCTTCGCGGACCGTCCTGATGTCTGGAACGCCCTCAAGGCCGACCCCAAGCTCGCGGCGCCGATCTTCGAGGAGATCCTGCGACTGGAGTCGCCGGTCGTGGGCTTCTGGCGCGTCGCGACGAAGGATGTCCAGTTCGGTGAGGTGACCGTGCCTGAGGGCTCCAAGGTCCTGCTGCACTGGGCGGCCGCGAACCGGGACCCCCAGAAGTACCCGAATCCCGACACCTTCGACATCGAGCGCAACCCGCTCGACCACGTCGCCTTCGGCTACGGCGTTCACGCCTGCGCAGGGCAGGGTCTTGCCCGGATGGAAGCAGTCACGCTGCTCGAGGCGCTCGCCGCGCAGATTGACACCATCGAGCTGGCCGGTGAGCCCATCCGCGGACGCAACCCGATCGTCCGCGGCTACGAGTCCGTCCCCCTGCGAGTGACCCCCCGGAGGGATGCGTGAAGATCGACATCAAGCTGCCCGCGTGTGAAGGACACGGGCTGTGTGCCCAGACCGCGCCGGGCGTCTATGAGCTGGACGACGAAGGGTACGTGCGTCTCGTCGTGGACGAGATCACGCCGGACCTGGAGGCGGCGGCCGAGGCCGGGGCGCGAGTCTGCCCCGTCGCCGCGCTCGCCGTGCGTCGATGAACAAGGTCGTGATCGTCGGCGGCTCCATCGCAGGCGTCACCGCCGCCGGTTCGTTGCGTGCACTCGGCTGGACCGGAGAGATCACCGTCCTCTCCGAGGAGAACGATCCGCCGTACTCGCGGGTGCCGCTGTCGAAGGGCATCTTGGCCGGTACGGAACCCGCCGAGTCGGCGGTGCTCCCGGCCCTGCCCGACGACGTCCGGGTGCGGAACGGAGTGCGCGCGGTCCGCCTGCACACCGAGGGCAAGACGGTGGAACTCGACAACGGGGAGCTCGTGCCATACGAAGGCCTGATCGTCGCGACCGGTGCGCGCCCTCGGCGGCTCGCAGAGGTGGGCCAGGCGGGCGAGCACGTCGTGCGCACCCTGTCAGACGCGGAGACCATCGCCTCCGCAGTCGCCGGCGCACGGACGGCGATCGTCGTCGGTGCGGGGTTCCTCGGGATGGAGGTGGCATCCACACTCCGCCACCACGGCCTCGACGTCACGGTGATCGATCGAGATCCCCCTCTCCTGCGCCTGCTGGGGCCCTGGCTGGCGGAGCTCATCGTCGGCAGAGCGACGGCAGACGGCGTGCGGTTCGTCCTCGCGCCGAACGGGGTCGAACTGATCGGTGACCCCGTCGGCGGAGTGATCACCGGTCCGGAGGAGGAATTCTTCGCCGATCTGGTGGTGACAGCCGCGGGCGATCTCCCAAACGTCGAGTGGCTGGAATCGTCCGGGCTTCCGCTCGCGGGGGGACTGGTCGTCGACGATCGTTGCGTGGTCGCCCCGGGCATCGTGGCCGCCGGCGACGTCGCGGTACGCGAGGTGCTGCCGGGACTGTTCCGCCGGACGCCGCACTGGACCAACGCCATCGTGCAGGGTCAGGCTGCCGCACGGGCGATGCTCGACAGCGACACTGCACCCTACGAACCCGACCACTACTTCTGGACGGAGCAGTTCGGTCTCGACATCAAGATCGCGGGTGAGCTTCCCTTGGAAGGCGCGCCGGAGGTCTTGGCGGGCGACCCCGATGAACTGAGCGCGCTGCTCCAGTGGCGTCGTGACGACCGCATCGTCGCAGTGTCGATCAACCATCGGATGCCGGTGGCTCGACTGAAGGCGATGGCCCATGCCTGACGACAACCGAGGACCGCAGGCATGAGGACGACCGCTGCGATCGCCACAGCGACCGGATCCGGATTCCAGCTGGCGGATGTCGTGCTCGACGAGCTGCGCGACGACGAGGTGCTGGTCGATGTCGTGGCCGTGGGCATGTGCCACACCGATCTGAGTGCGGCATCCGGGTCCATCCCGTTCCCACTCCCCGGCGTGCTCGGTCACGAGGGGGCGGGCCGGGTGCGCTCGGTGGGCTCCGCGGTGACGCGGGTCAAGCCAGGCGATGCCGTGCTGATGACATTCACGTCCTGCGGCCGGTGCCGGCAGTGCCGCGGGGGACACCCCGCGTACTGCGACCACCATCTGCCGTGGAACCTGCTTGGCGGCACCCGCGCCGACGGCAGCATTCCGCTGGCTTGGGACGGGGAGGGGGTGCTCCATGCTCACTTCTTCGGGCAGTCGTCCTTCGCTCGACACGCGATCGTCGATGAGCGCAGCATCATCGCGCTCGCGCCTACGACGACCGACGAAGAACTGGCGCTCTACGCCCCGCTGGGCTGTGGGCTCCAGACCGGTGCCGGCGCCGTGCTCAACGTGCTCACTCCACGGCCGGATTCGGTGCTCGCCGTCAGCGGCGCCGGGGCGGTCGGACTAGCCGCGGTCATGGCGGCCGCCGCCCTCTCTGTACAGACGATCATCGTCATCGACCGGATCGCCTCACGCCTCGATCTCGCCCGCGAGCTCGGCGCGACGCATGTCGTCGATGCCTCGGTCGTCGACACCGCCGAGGCCATCGCCTCGCTCACCGACGCACGCGGTGTGGACTATGCGATCGAGACCACCGGTAACGTCGGCGTGCTCGAGACCATGATCGGATCCCTCGCGATCGGCGGGACCTGCGCCGTCATCGGCGCCCCCCGCGCGGGATCGCGAGCGAATTTCGACGTCAACGCGCACATCCCGGGGCGCCGCATCGTCGGAGTCACGCTGGGCGACAGCGAGCCCGAGAGCTTCATCCCTCAGCTGATCGCCCTTCATCGCGGCGGACGGTTCCCCATCGAGCGCCTCCAACGCCGGTATGCGTTCACCGATATCGACCGGGCTGCGGCGGACGCAGCATCCGGTGTCACCATCAAGCCCGTCCTGATCTTAGGAGCCGACTGATGAGCACACAGTCCGTCTTCGCACCCCGCGCGAAGCGCGGGTCCGGAGGTCGCACGTTCGCCGATGTCTCTCCCGTCACCGGCGAGACGCTGGCCGAGTTCCCGGCGCTCCAGCCGGGCGACGTGGCCGACATCCTCCGCGACGCGGCGCACGCGCAGCGCGAGTGGGCCACCGTCCCGTACACGGAGCGGCGCAGGATCCTGCTCTCGGCGGCCGACTTGCTGGAATCCGAGCTTGAAGAGCACGTCGCATCGATGGCGCTCGAAGTCGGCGCGACGCGGCCGTGGGCCGAGATGAACATCCACGAGTCCGCAGCGACCCTGCGAGAGGCGGCATCGCTGACCAGCGGCGCGATCGGGGAGATCCTTCCCTCGTTCGATCCCGATACGGTCAATCACTCCCTGCGGGAACCGGCCGGTGTGAGCCTGTCCATCGTGCCGTGGAACGCGCCGGTGATCCTCGCCGCGCGGTCCAGCGCCATCTCGCTGGCGGTGGGGAACGCGGTCGTCATCCGGCCGAGTGAAGAGGCGCCGATATCGGCGGGCCGCCTCCTCGCCGACGCGCTCGTCCGCGCCGGCGTGCCCGCCGAGGTGATCCCCGTGGCGACGAGTGCCGCGGGGGAGGGCCGCCACCTCATCAACGAGCTGATCGCGTCGCCCGAGATCCGCCGCATCGCCTTCATCGGGTCCACACCGGTCGGGCGGTCCATCGCTTCGCAGGCCGGTGCCGCATTGACGCCGTCGGTGATGGAACTGGGCGGCAAGAACGTGACGATCGTTCGCGAAGACGTGGACCTCGAGCGCTGGGCGCCTCTGCTGGCCTTCTCCGCCTTCGCCAACACCGGTCAGGTGTGCATGTGCACCGACAAGCTGCTCGTGCACCGCAGCCGCTATGCCGAAGCCGTGGACCGGCTCGTCGCCATCGCCGAATCGATGAACGTGGGCGATCCGCGCGATCCCGCGGTCCAGCTGGGGCCGCTCATCAACGCCGGCGCAGCCGAACACTTCAGCGAGCTGGTCGAAGATGCGCGCGGCCTCGGCGCGGGCGTCGCCGCCGGCGGCTCGATCGACGGTCTCTATGCGCGCCCCACGGTGCTCACCGACGTCAACGACCGGTGCCGCTTCTTCGCCGAGGAGGGTTTCGTTCCGATCGTCAACGTCGTCCCGTACGACGACGACGAGGATGCCCTCGCCAAAGCGAACCAGGGTGAGCTCGGACTCATCGCAGCCGTCATCTCGGATGACGCCGATCGGGCCTACCGCCTTGCGCGCCGAGTCCGCGCCGGCGCCGTCCATGTCAACGGCGCGTCCGTGGGGGATGAACCGCACGTGCCGTTCGGCGGGCTCGGCGCATCGGGTATGGGACGCCTCGGCGGCCGAGACTCCGTCCGTTTCTACACCGAACAGCGCACCTTCTATCTCCACGGATAGCCAGCGCGCAAGACCAGAAGGCACGGTTCCATGACCCACCACCCCATTCGACTGACCCCCCTCGGACACTCGTGCGTGCTCATCGAGGTGACCACCGACAGCGGCTCCACCGGCAGGATCCTGCTGGATCCCGGAAGCCTGACACCTCCGCTCGCGACGATCCACGACCTGGACGCGATCCTCGTCACGCACGCGCACCAGGATCACGTCGACGCCGAGCAGATTCGACGGCTCCGTACGGACGCCGCTGTGCCCGTCTACGGAGATGCCGGTACCGCCGAGCTGATGGCCGGCGCAGGCATCGACGACGTCACCATCATCGAGCCGGGCTCGTTGCAGATCGCGGGTGTTCAGGTGGATGTCTCGGCGTGGGCGCACGAGCAGATCTATCCCGGCGTTCCCGTGCCGGTCGACTACGCGTACCTGGTGGCTGGGCGGATCTTCGCCCCGGGAGACGCCTTCGCCGAGCCAGGGCATCCCGTCGAAGTGGTGCTGCTGCCCACGGGGGCGCCCTGGATGAAGCTCTCGGAGGCGATCGACTACCTGAAGGCGCTCGCCCCCCGGGTCGCGGTGCCCGTCCACGACGGCGGGCTGGCCGCGCCGCACCGCGAGATGCATCGCACGCTCATGCAGAAGTTCGCTCCCGAGGGGACGACTGTGCTGCGACCCGCCGTCGGCGAGCAGATCGATCTGCCCGACGCAGTCTGACGGCACCGAGGCGAGGCACGCGGGGGACCGGCTCCCGCTGTCGGACGATCCACACACGCGGGCAGGGACCTGCGCGAGAGAAAGGTTCACATCAATGGGCGAGGTCCTTCACATCTCGGCGATCATCATGCTCGTCGCGGACGGACTCTGGGCAGGCGTCATCTTCTTCTACGCGGTCGAACGCGTGAATCTTTGGCGACGGATGCCGATCGACCAGTTCGTCGTGGACTTCCGGCGCTCGCTGTACCGGGCCGACCCGCTGCAGCCGATCATGGGCGGTGTCGCCATGATCGCGGCCGTCGTCTTCGCCCTCAACGCGCCGGTGACTGCGGCGGTGCTCGCGTGGGTGGGGGCGGCGCTCATTCTTTTCGTGATCGTCCTGTCGATCGCCTTCCCCGAGCGGATCAACTCGCTCTTCCGCCGCCGCGCGGAGGGTGAGGCGCCGCCTCAGATCGAGCAGCTGCGCACCCGGTGGCGTCGGCTGCACTACACGCGTACGCCTCCGGCGATACTCTCGCTGGTCGCGCTCGCCGCCGCTGCCGTGTGGTCCTAGTTCAAAGAGGAGCTCGGGTGTCAGTCACAGCCGTTCAATCCAGTCACGCGTGGCGCACGGCGTGGGCCGCGGGCATGGTCTCGTACCTCGACGCCGGCGCTCTCATCACCATCGGTATCGCAATGGTGCTCTACCAGGACGAACTCGCGGTCGTCCCCAACATGCAGGGCGCGGTCCAGGCGACTCTGACCTTGGCACTCGCTGTCGGAGCGCTGGTGGGCGGCAGGCTCGGTGATCGCTTCGGGCGCCGCCGCATCATCACGGTCACCATCGTGATGTACATCCTGGCGGTCGGGGTGCTGGCACTCACACCCGTGGCATGGGTGCTGTTCCCGGCGGCCCTCGTGCTCGGTCTGGCGATCGGAGCCGACTTGCCGGTGTCCCTCGCGCTCATCAACGAGGAGGCCCCAGTCGGCAAGAAGGGGCGCATGGTCGCCTTCTCCGTGCTGTTGTGGTTCATCGGCATCATCGTTCCGAACATCCTCACGGCAGTGCTGGGCGGAATGGGAACCATCGCGGGCCGGATCCTGTTCCTGCATCTCTTCGTGGTGGCAATCCTCGTCCTCCTGCTTCGCACGACGATCCGCGAATCCGTCGAGTGGAAAGCCGCGCGGGATCTCGAGGCCGACGATCCCGAACGGATCCGATTCAGCCACATGGGTCAGCTCTTCACCCGGCCCCTCGGTCTCACGATCGCGGCGCTGGGCATCTACTACTCGATGTGGGGCCTCGGCGCGAACACACTCTCCGCCTTCGGCACTCTCGCCTTCACCGAGGCTGCGGACGGGACCGCGCAGCAGTGGTCCCTCGTCATCTTGATCGCACTGCCGATCGGCATCGCCGGGGGGCTCGTGATGATGAAGATCGCAGACGCCGCCGTGCGGAAGTACTTCGTCAACATCGCCGGTCTGCTCTTCGGCCTCGCGTTCCTGATTCCGACGATCGCGGGAGTGAACGGACCGACGCTCATCGCATCGTGGATCATGTTCGGAACGAGTGCAGCTTTCTTCGGCGAGTCCATCTACAAGCTGTGGGTGCAGGAGACGGTGCCGACGCTGCTTCGCAGCACCGCCCAGGGTGCGACGCTGACGATCCAGCGAGTCGTGACGGCTCTCTTCGCCCTCGTCACCCCGGCGCTGATCACCGCACAGCCCCGAGTGCTCTTCGCGATCCTGACGGGAGCGGGCCTGATCGCCATCGTGATCTCACTCGTCTGGATTCCGCGCCTGCCGCGGGCAGCGGCGCTGGAGGCGCCGGCGGTGCTGGTCACGGATGAAGCGGTCGACGACATCGGCGAAGCAGCGAAACGCTGACGGGGTCGGCTGCTCCGCCGCGAGAGAACAAGGATCAAACGTCATGAGCGCCACACTCTTCACCGACGGCTGGATCTTCCGTCGTGCGGACGACGCGGCATCGGTGGCCGTCCGTCTGCCCCACGACGCGATGATCGGCGAGACCCGATCAGCGGATGCCGGAACCGGCAAGCACGGCGGGTACTTCCCCGGCGGCGCCTACGTCTACGCCAAGCCGTGGACGGTGCCCGCCGACGCAGCCGAGCGGGACTACAGCCTCTTTTTTGAAGGCGTCCACGGCGACGCCCGCGTCTTCCTCGACGGGCGAGAGGTCGCGCGCTGCGATAGCGGCTACCGCGAGTTCACCGCGCCCCTGAGCGACGTGACGCCTGGTGCCGTTGTCGACGTCCAGGTGCACGTCGACAACACCCGCGTCCCGAGCAGTCGCTGGTACACGGGCTCCGGCATCTACCGTCCCGTCTGGTTGAAGAGCGCCGCCGCCGCCCACATCGCCGCCGACGGCATCCGCATCGTCACCCGGTCTCTGAGCACCGATGCGACCGTCGACGTCTCCGTCCATGTCGACGGCGCACCGCCCCGCGGTGGCGTCGTCACGGTGAGGTTCGATGATCGCGGCACACAGGTCGCCCGCGAAGTCGTGGCCCTCCCCGCCGACGGCGAGGCCCAGCTCACCCTTGCTGTTCCGTCGGTTCGTGCCTGGTCGGCCGACTCCCCGCATCTGTATGACGCGACGGTCACGATCGAAGTCGACGGGGACGTCATCGACGAGCAGCGAATCCGCACCGGGCTGCGCACGATCCAGGTCGACGCGCACCGGGGCCTTCGCATCAACGGCACGTCGGTGCTGCTGCGCGGCGCGTGCGTTCACCACGACAACGGGATCCTCGGCGCTGCGACGTTCGCGGCAGCTGAGCACCGTCGTGCACGACTGCTCAAGGAAGCCGGGTACAACGCGATCCGCAGTGCGCACAACCCGCTGTCGCGCGCCTTTCTCGACGCGTGCGACGAACTGGGACTTTATGTCATGGACGAACTCACCGACGTCTGGTTCCAGCACAAGACCCCGCACGATACCGCCGACCGATTCGACGAGTCCTGGAAGGACGACGCCGACGCGATGATCGCGAAGGACCGAAATCGGCCCTCGGTTATCATGTACTCGATCGGCAACGAGATCGCCGAAACCTCGTCTGACAGGGGCGTGCGCACGACCCGAGACCTGCACCGCTATGTCACCGACGCCGACCCGACCCGGCCGACCACGGTCGCCATCAATCTCCTGCTCAACCTGATGGCCAATCGAGGATGGTCGCCGTTCGAGAAGGAGCACCAGGCGGACCCGCGCGACGCGAAACCCAATAAGGCGACCAGCACCGCAGTGAACCTGCTGATCGCGAAGCTCGGACGCGTCATTGACCTGATCTCGCGTCTCCCTGCGGCGGACAGGGCGAGCCGCGACGCGTTCGCGGAGGTTGATGTCGCAGGCTACAACTACGCCTACAGCCGCTACCCAGCCGACCGCAAGCGGTATCCCGAACGGGTGATGGTCGGCAGCGAATCCATGCCCGGATTCCTGCCTGCGATCTGGAAGCGCGTAAGCCGCGTCCCCGGTGTGATCGGCGACTTCATGTGGACGGGATGGGATTACCTCGGCGAAGCCGGTATCGGAGCCTGGAGCTACGGCACCGAACCCGGCGGGATCAACAAACCCTACCCAGCGCTTGTGGCCGGTTCCGGTGCGTTCGACATCACCGGCATGCCCGGCGCGCCGGCCCTTCTCGTGAAGGCAGTGTGGGACCCGGCCTCGGCACCCGGCATCGCCGTACGCCCCCTCGACCAGGCAGGCAAGCGCGTCAACAAGACCCCGTGGCGCAACAGCGACGCCGTCCCCAGCTGGTCGTGGCACGGTCACACCGGAACGGCGGAGATCGAGGTCTACTCACCCGACGATCACATCGAACTGCGCATCAACGGTCGCTCTCTCGGCCGTAAGCGCGCCGGGCGTCGCCGAAACTACGTCGCCCGATTCCGCGCACGGTACGAGCCCGGAGAACTCGTCGCGATCGGCTACCGCAATGGCGTCGAGACCACCCGCAGCACACTGCGCACCGCTCACCGACCGACGCTCCGGCTGCGAGCAGAGGCGGACACGTTGATCGGGCCCGACGACCTTGCCTTTGTTTGGATTGAGTTCGCAGACGACACTGGGGTCGTTGACCTCGCCATCAATGACACGGTCGCTATGAGCGTCGCTGGCGCGGGCACCTTGCTCGCGGTGGGCAACGCCGCGACATCGACCGCAGAGGCGTACCTCGATAACGTGCATTCCACGTATCGCGGACGCGCCCTCGCGGTCGTACGGGGCAGCGCCGATCCCGGCCCGATCACCGTCACCGTCGTGTCGGAACGTGACGGCGTCGTTCGCCTCGAACTAGTGAGTGATCCCATTCACGCATTCATCGGCGGCTCGGAACTGGCACTAGATGACAACTAGCCTGGCGAAGAGGACGTAATCGTTGCGCGGTGAGTCGCGCTGTCAGGGCTACCCGCATCGATGCGGTCATGTCGGTCTTGCCATCGAGCGGAGCGCCTCATGTCTGATCTGCGGAGAGTGCGGACACCCCTCAGCACCGCGGCATTGGAGCGTCTCATGGCACTCTGGGCGGCGAACATCGGGGATGCGCAGCACCGATTCGGGGTAATGCACTCCGGCATTTCCGCCGTATGGCCCGGTACAACTCTTGTTGGCCCCGCCATCACAGCGCTGACAGCTGGCGGCGACAACCAAGTGGTGCACGAGGCGCTGGACGTGGCGCCCCCAGGAGAGATCCTCGTGTCAACGGCCGAGGGGAAATGGTGCGCGCCCTCCTGGGAAGCTCAGCGGGGAAGAGGCCCGTTCGTTGGGCATCGCGGGTTTTGTCGTCGACGGCTGTGTCCGAGATGCCGAGTCGCTGGCGGAGATCCAGTTTCCGTTCTTTGCCCGAGGGGTCACCGCAGCAGGCCCCTTCAGAAACGGCCTGGCTTCATCGGTCGCTCCATGGCCATGGGCGGCGTCGTCGTCGAGATCGGCGACATCTGGTGTGTGAGTTACGGGAGGAGCGGTACGCCGTTTCCGCCGGGATTCTCCGCCCTCCGACCACGAGACATCTGAACTCATTTCAGAGGACATCCAGCCGAGTTCGAAGCGACGCCTCACTGGACTGCAGGCCTCGTTGTTCTCCCCCGGAGCGCGGGACTACCCGCAATGTGGCGTCGCGCCCAGTCAGCTGATTGTTACCACTTGGTTTGTAAAAGTTGCCACCCGGTTCTCATAAGTGTACGATCCCGTACAGAGTTGCCTGGCAACCACCAACCCGACGAACGAAGGAGTTCACAGTGCTTCACAGCAGCCTCGCTCAGGACCCGCGGCGATGAGCGTCGACACCGGGCAGGAACTGTCTGCCGTCGCCGTCCGCTATCAGGCCAAGACGCCGCAGCTTCGCCGCTACATCACGGTCTACGTCATCGCGAGCATCGGCATCGCACTGCTGTGGTCGTCGATCCTCTCGATCCTTCTCCCGCTCCAGGTTCAGCAGATCGAGTTCGCCCAGTACTTCGCCGGCGCCGACGCGGGCGTCGACTTGCCGGCGCTCGAGGAGTTGAGGGCCCAGGTGGACAGCGGGGCGGCTATTCCGACCGAAGCCGAGGCTCGACAACTGGACCTGCTTGCTCAATACAACGCGGCCAAGGCGAGTGGGCTCTCACTCGTGACTTCGGCGGGAATCGTGCTCACGATGATTCTGCAGCCGCTGATCGGAATGTTCTCCGACCGCACCCGGTCACGATGGGGGCGCCGCGCCCCGTGGATCGCGGGAGGCGCGTTTGTCGGAGCCGTCATCATCGCGATCATGCCGAGCGCGCCCAGCATCGGCATACTCCTCGTCGTGTGGGCTCTCGTTCAGCTCGTCGTCAACAGTGCGCAAGGGCCGCTTTCCGCGACTGTCGCCGATCGCGTTCCCGAGGACCGGATCGGCACCGTCTCGGCGATCACGGGCGTGGTGGGCTTCCTAGTCGCGGGTGTGGGTGTTGCCGGTGTGGGAGCGCTGTTCGCGATGATCGGGCTGAACACGTACTACGTGCTGGCGCTCGCGCTCGCCCTCAGCGTCATCCCGCTTCTGCTGTTGGCGCGCGACAACTCCACGGTGTCTATGAGCGTGCCGAGGTTGCAGTTCCGGTCGTTCTTTGCGTCCTACGGGGCGGGACTACGCGATCGGGACTATCGGTGGGCGTGGATCGCAAAGGTCACCCTCTTCATCGGGTCCGGCATCGGATCGGTCTACAGCATCTACATGCTGCAGAGCTATGTGACGCCTGCTCTCACAATTGAGGAGGCTGCCCAGACAGCTCCGCTCCTGCTCATCGCCGGGATCCCCTCGACCATTCTGGCGATGGCCATCTCGGGCAAGTGGTCCGACAAGGTCGGTCGTCGGAAGCCTTTCGTGTTCGCCGCATCGGTGATCATGGCTGTGTCCTTCATCGTGCCGTGGGTATGGCCGTCGTTGCCGTCGATGTTTATCCAGGCCGCGCTGTCCGGGTTCGGTCTCGGGTTGTACATCGTCGTCGACCAGGCCCTCTTCATCGATGTCCTGCCGGACAAGTTGGCCGCGGGTCGCGATCTGGGAATGTCGACAACGGGCCAGAACATCGGCCAGGCACTCGCACCCATCGTCGCCGGCGCAGTGGTGGCGGTGGCGGGGGGCCAGTACGGACCGGTCTATCCCGTGTCGGCCGTGATCGCGATGATTTCAGCGTTCGCGATTCTTCCCATCAGGCGGGTGCGCTAGCCCGAGAACTCGATGTCCACGTCGACGGCTGCCGGACCTCGTTTCGGCAGTCGTCGACGTTTGGCCTCGACTCCGGCCCGGCGTTGGCGCCCGAACCCGCATCGCTGTGTTGTCGTAGGCTACGACGACAGCCACCTCGCCGGAGCGCCGAGTAGCGAGCCCAAAGTTCCATCTCGCCGCAACTGAATCGACGGAGCTCATGACCACGCAGGCACGTCCGCGCTACTACGCGAAGCGTGAGGCGACGACGAAGCTGATCAACGATCGAGCACGTGAGCTCTTCTTGCGCCGCGGCTTCGACGCCGTCTCGTTACGGGACGTAGCCGGGGCGGCGGGGCTATCTCATGCTGCCCTTCGTCGCTACTACAGGTCCACGGGGGAGATCCTCGACGTCATCGTCCGCGACTACGAAAGTCGCAACCATGACTGGATCACGGCGATGGCGCTGGAAATGGGGTCGATGGACACGGCCGTCGCATTGGCCCGGCACAACGCAGCGGAGCCCGGCTATACGCAGCTCTTCACGGCTCTCGCCGGTGTAGCCGTCGCTCCCGAGCACCCCGCACACGAGCGAATCGCTGCACGCTACCGAGCGGTACGCGCCGCATCGCGCGATCGGTCGACTCGAGAGTGCGGGTGGGAGGCGGCCATCCTGCCGGCGATGTCGGACGGACTTCAACTCGCATCGCTCTTCGATCCGACCATCGATGTCGCCGGCGAGCTCGAGGCGTATCTGGAGTGGCACGGGCGCGGTGAGATGGACGACCTCTCCGCGGTGGAGGAGCCTACTTCGGCGGCGCTGTCCGACGCTGCCGCATCGAATCCTCGCGCGAGCATTCTCCGAAGTGCGGCAGGAGTGTTCGCGGCGAAAGGTTTTAATGGATCCACGGTCGATGGCGTCGCGCGTGCCGCCGGCGTGACGAAATCCGCGCTCCTCAATCACGTCTCTACCAAGCGGGGACTGTTGCTGGACGTGCTTGAGGAGTTGGAGCAACTCCTGTCGGGTCCGGTTGACGCCGCGCAGCTTTCCCCGATCGTGAGAGTTCGTCGTCTCGTGGACACGGTCGTTCCGCGCGACGCGGAACGGAGCGATACCGTTCAACCTCTCGTGGCGTACGTCGTCCTCCTGAGCGAGGCAACCTCGCCGGAGCATCCCGCCCACACGTGGTTTGCTGGTCGGATCCGTGCGCAGCGGGCGCTGCTAGCGCGTGACATCGCCGCGAGCCGACCCGCTCCCCGCGACGATCCTGACGAAACGCGTGCCGCACTATGGGTGCACGCGGTGCGGGATGGTCTGCGACTGCAATGGCTGTATGACCGTGGCCTTCCCGCTCGTCCGGCTCTCTTCGCGCTGACGAGTGGACTACTCGAAGGCCGGCTCTCCTAAAAGAGTGGAATGAGGTTGGCGCCGTCGAGTCGGCGCCCGAAGTGCGCCCCAAGCGCGCGGATCTATTCGCGACGCCCCCTTGTCGACTGAGCGTGCGCTCAGCGCCGATGAGGCGTGAGTCGCGACAAGTGCGTCGCACCCCACGGCGGCGTCGGCCTCCAGAACGACGCGATGTCCTGTATGTAAGGGCAGGATCCGCATATGTTAGGAAATAGGTGTTGCCTTTTTCAGGACGGCAGTATTGACTAGCAGGACATTCGATTCAAGGGAGAATCCATGAAGGGTCCAGCAACCACAGGCCTCGCAGCAGTGGCGATCATCGGCGCGTTCGCACTCGTCGGCTGCGGCGGGCAAGCTCCCACCACCGCCGCGTCTAGCGAAGCCGGCGAAGAGTCGATCACGGTTGGCCTGTTCGTCGCGAACGCATTCGGCGACCACAGCTACTACGACGCAGCCTTCGAGACGATCGACACCCTCGAGGCTGAGCACGGCGCAACAGTCACCACGTACGAAGGCAAGCTCGAAACGCAGAACTACGGTCCGCTGCTTCAGGATGCCGCAGACGCCAACGAACTCGTATATGTCGTCGGAAATCAGGCCATCGACGCCACCGTCGAAGCTGCCGCGCAGAACCCCGACACCACGTTCGTCTTCGTGAACGGAGTCGTCCCCAGTGCGGATGTCGTCTCGGTGGCGTACCGCTACGCCGAGTCCTGCTACGCCGGCGGCACCGTCGCGGCGCTCGTCAGCGCGGACGAAGGGAAGTCGGCGGTCGGCTTCATGGGAGGATTCGAGGCTCCGAGCATCGCGGACTGCGAGGCGGGATACACCCAGGGTGCGCAGGCGCAGGATGAGTCGCTCTCGGTGATCTCCAGTTACGTCGGATCGTTCAGCGATCCCGTGAAGGGACTCGAGACCGCGACTGCGATCGGCCAACAGGGCGCGTACGTCATCTACTCGACCGCAGGCCTGTCCGGCCAGGGCGCAGTGAAAGCCGCCGACGGGGGCACCCCGATCGCACCGATCATGGCTGCCTACCCGACCGTTCCCGAGGTCAGCCCCGCCGTCGTAAACGACGACACCAGCGTGCTCGTTCTCGATGCGGCGGACTCGTATGTCGACGGCACACTCACCAAGGGCGAAGTGCGGACATATGGATTCAAGGAAGACGCCTTCACCGTCCTCTACAACGATGCGTTCCTCAGCGATGACCAGCAGGCTCTGGTCGAGGATGTCATCGACCAGATCATTGCCGGCGACATCGTGCCCGAAGGTGCTCCGCGGGGATGACCACCGTCCCGCCGGTTCTCCGCGCTACTGCCATCACCAAGCGGTTCGGCGACCTGGTCGCCAACGACCACGTGGACTTCGAGGTGCAGCCGGGTGAGATCCACGCCGTGGTCGGTGAGAACGGCGCGGGTAAGAGCACGTTGATGAACATTTTGTTCGGAATGCAACGTCCCGACTCGGGCAGGATCGAGATCGATTCGGTGCCCACCGAGCTCCACAACGCCGGCGACGCGATACGTGCGGGTATCGGCATGGTGCATCAGCACTTCATGCTCGTGCCCGAGTTCTCCGTGACGAGGAACGTGACCCTCGGCGCTGAGCCGCGACGCCTTGGGTTCATCGACACGAAGGAGAGCGAGCGGGCGCTGACAGAACCAATGGCGCTGCTGGGCATCCAGCTCGACATCCGTCGGAAGGCGCGCGAACTGAGTGTCGCGCAGCAACAGCAGGTGGAGATTCTCAAGGTGCTGTACCG
Organism: Microbacterium sp. F01; assembly: GCF_056156365.1. NCBI lineage: Bacteria > Bacillati > Actinomycetota > Actinomycetes > Micrococcales > Microbacteriaceae > Microbacterium > Microbacterium sp. F01. The sequence continues at coordinate 4,370,126 of NZ_CM149592.1, read as the reverse complement.
GCGCGCCCGGGTGGTAATCCTCGACGAACCCACAGCAGTCCTCACCCCTCAGGAAACCGCCGAGTTGTTCCGCACCCTCCGATCGCTCGCCGACCGCGGGGTATCGGTCATCTTCATCACGCACAAGTTGCGCGAAGTCATGGAGATCGCCGATCGGGTGACCGTGCTACGCAAGGGTCGAACCCACGGGACCTTCCCCCTCGCGGACGTCGACATACCGATGCTGGTTTCGCTGATGACCGGGCGTAGTGACGTCGAACTCGGGCGCCTGCCCCGCTCACCTCCCGGCCACGCCACCCGGCTCCGCGTCGAGGCGCTGAGCGGGCGTCAGTTCCCTGACTGCGAACTGAAAGACGCAAGTCTTCACATCCGAGAGGGAGAGATCGTCGGGATCGCTGGCGTCGATGGGAACGGGCAGAACAGCCTCGTGGCGCTCCTGACCGGAGGGGTGCGACCTTCTGCGGGCGACATACATCTGGACGATGTGAAACTCACCGGTACTTCGGTCAGAGAGCACCGCAGTCGCGGTCTCGGCTACGTTCCCGAAGACCGGCGCACCGACGGTCTCCCGCTCCATGCCCCCGTGGTGGAGGCGCTGGCGATGGGGCGGCTGTTGTCGCGACGCGGCATGTCGCTGTTCGGCCCCGCCATCACGCGCCCCATCAAAGCTTGGGCGCGCGACATCATCGCCCGGTTCGGAATCAAGGTGGCCTCCTTGGACGCGGAGCCCGACAGCCTGTCTGGAGGCAACCAACAGAAGATCGTTCTCGCGAGAGAGTTGGACGCCCAGCCGCGGCTGCTGGTTATGGCGCAGCCGACCCGTGGCGTGGACCTCGGGGCAGCCGAAGGCATTTACACCTCGATACTCGAACTGGCGTCGAGGGGGGCGGCGATCATCGTTGTCTCCGCCGACCTCGACGAGTTGCTCCGCCTTACCGACCGCATCCTGGTGGTCTACCGCGGCGAATTCGTGGCCGAGTTCGCGTCAGCGGCAACCTCACGCGACGAACTCGGGCTCGCGATGGCGGGCGCCCATCGGGAGGCGGCATGAGCAACCTGGTTGAGGTTGCTTACGAAGCGCCGGCGCCGCACGACGCCCGCCGGGCAATCGCTCCACTGGTCAAAGGCCTCGTCGCGCCGGCGGCGGGTCTTCTGGTGGCAATCGTCCTCATCCAAACCGGGGGGTTCCAGCCGTTACCGACGATCCTCGTCGGCCTGGAGTACTCCCTCGGCAGCCTCGAGGCGATCGCGCGCACGGTGGCGTGGGGCCTGCCGCTCTGCGTCGCGACGCTGGGTGTGGTCGTCGCGTACCGGACGGGGATGTTCACCGTCGGTGCCGAGGGGCAGATTTATGTGGGCGCATTGGTGAGCGCCCTCAGCGGAGCGTACATCGGCGGGCTCGTCCCCTGGGCACACCAGGCACTCGCGATCGCACTCGCTGCTATCACCGCCGGAGCCGTGTCCGCCGGACTCGGCTGGTTGGCCGCGCACTGGAACGTCGACATTGTGCTGTCGTCACTGCTCGGCAATTACGTCCTACTCGGTCTTTGCATCTTCCTTGCCAGCGGTGTCTTCAACGACCCCGCCGCGGAGGCCCCTGGCGCCACCCTGCCGGTTCACCCCTCGGCGGAGTTCATGGTGCTCATTCCTCGCACCCAGCTCACCGTTGCCGTGTTCCTTGTGGCGGTGTTGTGCGTGGGGGCGTGGTGGATCCTCGAACGATCCGTCATCGGCTACCGATGGCGAATGATCGGAGAATCTCCCCGCTTCGCCACATCGTCTGGGATGGATGTACCCCGCTGGCAGGTGATGTCACTTGCTGTGTCAGGTGCACTCTGCGGAGTCGCTGGTGCCCTTCTCGTCCTGGCCAGTCAGGGTCGGTTCGCCTCCGAGATCGCCATCGGGCTTGGATGGATCGCCGTCATGCTCGCATTGATGGGCCGCGCGAAACCGCTACTGGCGATCGCGTGGGTGGGCGTCTACAGCGTGATGCAGGCAGCCAGTCGCAAGATCGAGCAGGTCGCCGAGGTCCCTTCCGACCTTGCCGTCCTCGTGATCTGCACGATCCTTATTGCCGCCGCTGCAGCGCCAGGGGCGGTCGACCTCGTGGTGTCGACCTGGAGGAGACGCCGTGGAATGGCTTGACGCACTGCTGAACTCCGGTGTTCGCATGACCACACCAATCTTGTTGGCGGCTCTCGCGTGTCTCCCGACGCTGTGGACGCGCGACATAAACATCGGCCTCGAAGGAATCATGATCTTCGGCGCGTTCTTCGGCGTTGCGCTCGGCATCGCTACGGGCTCAGTGCTCGCCGCGGTGTTTCTGACTCTGGTTCTCGCCGCCGTCGCGGGACTTCTCTTCGGCCTGCTCGTCACGAAGCTGAAGGTGGACGTCTTCGTCGGAGGAATCGTGCTCTTTGTCTTTGCGGGCGCAGCGACCGCGTACCTCCTTGACATCCTGTTCGGGGTGAAAGGCAACCTGTCGGATCCGAGCATCCCAGTGCTCAGCGCCATCGTGGTGCCTCTCCTTGAGGACGTGCCCCTCGTCGGAGGAATCATCTCGGGCCATTCCGTTCTCAGCTGGCTCGCCGTCACGCTCACCGTTATCCTCGCCGTCGCGGATCGCCACACGGTCGTCGGCGTGCGCTTTCGTGCGGCGGGCGCCCACCCCGAAGCGCTCACCGCCTCCGGCGTGTCGGTCGTCAGGACTCGGGTCATCGCCCAGGTGTGGTGCTTTGTTCTCGCCGCTCTCGCAGGCATCGAACTCAGCATCGGACAGCTCGGACTCTTCACCGTCGGGATGGTCGGGGGAGTCGGCTTCGTCGCGCTCGCCGTCGTGATCTTCGCGCGGGGGAGCGTGGGTTTCACCGCGCTCGTCAGCGCGTGCTTCGGGATCGCCACCGCGATTTCGTTCCAGTTCGATAAGAACGTCGTGCCGCACGAACTCACCCAGATGCTCCCCTACGCAGCGGCGCTCATCGCCCTCGTAATCATCTCGCGCCGATCACGTCGACCGGGACGAACACTGGTTGGCGCATAGCGACGAGCAACCGTGATCGCCGGCAACTCGGCAATGATCGCACTCCGTGCTCGCGCCCGAGGCACGCCTCACGAACTGCGGGTCGTGCCAGGTCGCGGACCGCGATGACATCTGCGGCGAGGTCTTCGACGAGCGTTCCCGGCGGAGCGCGCCACACGCCAGGCAGGCAGGGGCATTACGGCCGCGCGAGTCGTCTCGTGGCTGGCGGTCGGTACGAGGGTCATGCCAGTCAGAGCTCGGGGCGTGGGTGGGTGGGCTGGGCCAGTCGCCTCGCACGTGCACCGAGGCACAATCAGATCGCTCTGCTCGCTAGCGCGCTGCGGTCACTGACACCTCCAGAGGGAGGAGCTCCTCCCTCTGGAGGTCAGACTTTGGGATCAAAGGGTGGGCGCCGAGCGATCGCGTCGTCGACTGCCCGGACGTTTCGTATGCTTGCCGCCACATCGCCGAGCAACTCGACGAGAAGCTGCTGACGCTCAGGCGCGAGCCCGAGCGCTGTGGAATTGATACGGTCCGCGATCGACTGGATCTCCGGGATGAGGCCCTGGGCGCGTTGCGTGAGTCGAACTATCGAGCGGCGCCCGTCCGCTGGGTCGCTCAGGCGTTCGACGAGTCCGTCTCGTTGCATTCGGCGAAGCGTGAGTGCCATCGTGGGCTGCTCAATGTCGCACTCCTTCGCCAGCTCCGTCTGGGTGCTGTGGCCGAGCGCGGACAGCGTAAAGAGCACGGGCAGCTGAGCAGGGGCCACGCCGAGAGGTCGCAGAGCGCGCGCCATGGTCTGCGTCAGCATCCGGGCGCAAAGATTCACGAGGTAGCCGGCCGAGTCGAACCTGTTGAAACTCATCTCACCTTCCCTCCGGGCGTCCGCGTGCCTGTGCGGTCAATCGGGCCCGCGCCACGCCTGTTCGCCAGAAGCCTAAACGCCGTCGCATCAGTCGGCTGTGGAAACATAGTATGCTATCTATTTGCCGATTACTGCGGCATCGAATATCTCAAGGGAACCACCGGATGCGCATCGCCACTCTCACTCATGTGGACACCCGCGCCGACGACGCTGGGGCGTCCCTGCTCTCGTTCAGCCCCCGCGGCTCGTTCTCGCGCAGCCCGGGACAGTTCGGCGTGTGGTTCGTCGGTAGTGCGATGCGACCGTTCACGTTCGCATCCGCACCGCACGACGAGTTCCTCCAATTGGGCACCCGCCTGCACGGTGGCTCGAGAATCAAGCGCGAGCTGATGGCCTTGAAACCGGGGGATGAAGTCCGGCTGTTTGGTCCGCTCGGAGGAATCACGTTGTCGGAAGACACGAGCGCGATCGTCTACCTCATCCAAGGCATCGGTGCGACGCTGGCACGGTCTCTCATCAGGCAGTGGCCGACCCGCAGGCATACGCTTCTGCAGGTTGGCGCGCCGTACTTCGATGCCGAGCTCGCTCCACTCGTTGAGTCAGCGACGTATATGGGGACACGGGACGAATTCACCGCCTCGATTCCACGCACCGTCGCCACGCAGCGCGGGGCCGACTATGTCGTTGCAGGCAGCACCGCGTTCTCAAGGGCCGTCCGACTCAGCCTCGGAAACGCTGGCGTTCCCCGCGATCGAGTTCACGCCGACGGGTTCATCGGGCTTCCGAACCTGTAGCCATAGAGCTCATCCACGCAAGCGTCGCCGTGCAGGGGCTCGACGAGTAGCGTGCCCGATCACACGCCGAACCAGTCCGACTGTCCGGGGTCCGTTGCCGATTCGCCGGGCGAACCGTGAGAACTCGAGGGATCCGATGAGCGCTGCGACCGGGCTGAGCGGGATGAACAGGAAACGAGCGGCGCATCGTGTGAGTTGTGTTGGCCCATGAGCCACCCGGCAGCTGGAGACCAGTCGGGAGCGTGACGGCCTCGCCCCGAGGCTGTCGCGGTCGAGTTCGGGCGAATCTGGCCGTGTGCGCGCTCCGGGGTTTCAGTGAACTCGTCGGCTGATCTCCCGCGCTGCGTCTAGCACGGCTTGAGCTGTCACCTCTAGTTCCGAGGAGTCATAGTGGTGGGCGAGGCCCGCCACCGAGATCGCGCACATGGGCGCGCCGAGACTGTCACGAACAACAGCCCCGAGCGAGTAGACGCCTGGGGTGATCTCTGCCTCGTTGAGAACCCAACCACGTTCACGGGTGAGTGCGATGGCGTCACGGATCTCTTTGGGGTCTCGATCCCCGTGCAGCGTGCCCCAGTCATTGTTCTCCGCGAAGTACCGCTCGATCTCCGCATCGGTGAGCGCACTCAGAAGCGCCTGGGGTGCGGCGCCGATGTGCATGGGCAACCATTCACCAGTCGTCCACGTCAGGACATCAACATCCGGTCCCGAGAGGCGGATCAGACAGCGAGCTCCCCAATCCTCCCGGATGGCGAGGAGGGCGCTCTGCCGGACCCGATCACGCAGGTCCTGCAGCACCGGTTCGGCCAGCGTCACGATGCTCATGCTGTTGCGGACAGCCGCCCCGTACTGGAGAAGCTTCATGCCGAGGTAATACTTCCCTTGTTCGGTGTCTCGGGACACAAGCCCACTCCGCTCCAGAGAGGCAAGGAGACGGAAGGCAGTGCTTCGATTCGTGCCAAGCAGGCCGGCAACCTCGGTCGGTGTCAGACCGGACGGGTGTGAGAGTAGCGCGTCGAGGACGCGGACCGCCTTGTCGATGACCGCGATCTGCGAGCCCGCAGAACCGGTCTCGACCGTGGATCTTGTCGCATTGCTCAATGCTGCCTCCTAGCCGGCTCGATTCTTGCAGTTCCGCCGCCGACGGTCTAAAGTGGTCGTATTACGAGATGATATCTCGTAATGCGAGACAGAGCAAGGAAGCTTAAACATGTCGATGACGTCGCAGCAGAGCCGCAGCTGGCCGCTCCCGACGGATGCGCGCGGGATCTGGGTGAAGCTGCCGGCAGTCGAAGTGGTCGAGGTCCTCGCTCTGGCAGGCGCCGACTTCCTAGTGCTCGACTGCGAGCACGGACTAATTGATCCCCGCAATCTGACGGCGATGATCGCGGTCGCTCGGAGCATCGGCCTACCGACCTTCGTTCGTGTACCCGGAATCGAGCCGAGGGATGTCGTGCCCCCTCTCGACGCTGGCGCCGATGGAGTGGTCATCCCCCACGTCGACGATTCCGACATGGCCCGCGCGGCGGTAGAGGCCTGCCGTCTCCCGCCGATGGGGCGTCGCGGCGCCAGCCCGATGACACGGGTGGGCGACTGGGGCAAGAACGGAGCCTCCGAGCTTACTCAGCGTGCCAACCACGAGATCGTGGTCATCGCTCAGATCGAGTCGACCGATGCCGTCGACAACGCTGATGCCATCGCACAGGTCGACGGCATCGACGCGCTCTTCATCGGCCCATTCGATCTTGCGCTCGCGGCCGGCACGGAGCCGACATCGGACGCGTTCACTGAGATGACCGACCGAGTCCTGGACTCCGCAAGGGGCCATCTACGTGTCGGCGGCGTGCAAGTGCCGTCGAAGCCAATGGAGTTGGCTTTCACCATCGTCGGCGCCGACGTCAGCTTGCTTGCAGCCGGCGCCTCCACCGAACTCAGGAAGGCGGTCTTGGCAGCGTCATGACCACAGCACAGACGGACAGCCAGCCCACGCAGGCACGCGCGAGCCTCCATACCGAGCTGTTGAGGCTCGTGACCGGGCTCTGGTACGACATCGACCACAACACCGGGACCTCCTCGGCGTCGTTCTTCACACACGACGCCACCCTCCGGTTCGCCGAAGCGACCTTCCACGGTTCTGCGGAGATCGAGCAGGTCTACATCAACAGACGTGCGCGGGGACCCAGGGTCTCTCGCCACATCGTCACCAACCTCGAGTTGCTTGAAGTACAGGACGACTATGTGCGAGCCATATCTGTGCTTCTCCTCTATGGCGAGGACGGGGAGGCCCCGCGGCCACACACCATGCCCGCGATGGTCGGCGATGTGCACGACGAGTACGTGAGGGTCGATGGGCGATGGCTGATCCGCTCCCGCTGGATCGACTACCTCTTCATCGAACCGACGACTGAGCTCGCTGTCCCGAATGAACGAGCAGGGGAGCAAGAGACATGACACAGCCGACCGATGTCCCGTGGGCACCCACGTTCTTCGAACTCGGCGGGGAGTACATCTCTCCGGAGACGCACGGCGGCCAGCGTTCCTGGTACGTCCGTGCCCAGAACTTTGTAACTGTGACCACCTGGGCAGCGGTGAGCGAGGATCTGCCCGTCACCGACGAGCCTGATGAACATTTCATCCTCGTCCCGGAGGAAGTCGCGATCGACGTCGCTGGATCTACTGGCGCACTCGCGGTAGATGGCCCGGCGGTCGTGGTCGTCCCTCCGGGTGCGCACACGGTGTCCGTCCGCCGGCCGGGTTACCTCTTGCGCGTCTTCACGACCCGCGGCGCGATCGCGGAACGCGCCGGCAACAACCCTGACTACTCCGACCTCAATGTCGCTGTGCAGCCTCTGCTTCCAAAGCTCGATGGAAACCGCGTCCTTCGCTCCTACGCGCTCTCTGATGTGCCCACAGAACCCGGTCGATTCGGACGGATCTTCCGCACCGACTCACTCATGGTCAACTGGTTCGAAACGCACGACGGTCCCCGCGATAGCGACGCGCTGTCGCCTCATGCGCATGACGATTTCGAGCAGGCATCAGTCACTCTGGTCGGCGATTACGTGCACCACATCCGCCGCCCGTGGACGAAGCGGCTGCGCGATTGGCGGCCGGATGAACACGTCCAGGTGATGAGCCCGTCGGTCACGATCATCCCGCCGGGGAACATCCACACCACGCGAGCGGTCGGCCGCGGCCCGCACATCTTGATCGATGTGTTTGCGCCGGCTCGCACCGATTTCATCGACCAGGGATGGGTTCTCAACGCACTCGAGTACGCGTCGGGGGTCTCTGCTCTCGCCGCGATCGACGGTCTGCGACCGAGCTAGACAAAGCACGCGAACAACTGGAGAGACGACACCTGATGTTCGGGCCTTCATCGAGTTATCGAGCCGACATGCCGCACGCCAAGGAGATCGTCGGCGCACCACTGGTAGTCGCCGAGCTCATCGACACGTCAGCGCGCCGGCGAGAGGTGTATGCCAGCATCGCACCCCAGGTGACTGTCCCCGTGAGCTACCGACAGGGTGAGTTCGACCCGCTGTGGGCTACCGATCCTTCTCAACCAGCGGAATCGGCTGGTGTCCTGTCGGCAGCGCCATGGGTTGGCGCAGCGCCTCCCACGGCCGGGCATGCCGTCGACTTCCACGGTGGCGGCGCCGCCTTCCAACTTCAGCAGCTGGCATTCGTGCTGACGACGGGAGCGCGACGAGTCGGGGAGTCCGCCCCGTGAACCTGCGCTGTCGTGCGAGCCAGCCGCAACCCACGCTACCCGCGGCCGACCCTGACTCGGACCCCACCCGTCCCGACTGAAGAACCAGAGGAATCGATCATGTCCACTGTTGTGCCTCCCGCGCCGACCACTGCTGCGCTCAGCCCATTCGAGACCGGGGCAGATACCCCGGCCGGCCGTTACCTGCGCCAGTTCTGGCAGCCGGTCCGACTCTCCGAGGACCTCGCCGCCGGCAAGGCGCAGCCCATCACCGTCATGGGCGAGCGATACAACCTGTACCGCGGAGCGAACGGCACGGCCGTCGTGACTCAGGCGGGTTGCCCTCACCGGCAGACGATGCTGTCTGTCGGAAATGTCGAAGGCGACTCCATCCGATGCATGTTCCGTGGCTGGAAGTTCGGCCCGGATGGACAGTGCCAGGACGCTCCCGGCCAAAGCCCTAACCTCGTGCAGCGCATGAAGATCCGCACCTACCCCACCCACGAAGCGTTCGGAGTGGTCTTTGCGTACTTCGGTGAGGGCGAGCCTCCGCGCTTTCACGACTTCGACGGCTTCTCCAAGAAGTACGGCAAGGACATGATGTCCGCTGCTGTCCTTGATTGCGCGACCTACCGGCGCAATTGCAACTACTACATCAACGTCGAGAACGCGCTAGACCTCGCTCACGTGGCGTACACCCACAAACTGTCCTCGGATCCCACGATCACCGAAGTGGGCTTCTCGCCCGATGTGATCCGAATCCGCGACGTGACTGTTGAACGGATGGACTTCGGAATCCGCGCTGTTGAGGTCGAGGACGATACCGAGCCCGTCATCTCGACCGTCATGCTGCCCAACGCGATGCACCTCATCGTCCCGCAGCGAGACGGCTTCCTCGAGCAGGTCGCATGGCGGGTGCCCATCGACGATGTCTCGCACATGAGCTACCAGATCACCGCACTGCACACGGATGCGGCAGGCCGGGACAAGTACTACGAGTACCGAGCCCGCAAGAAGGCGCTGATCGAGAAGTACCCCTCGACCGAGGCGTGCGCCGAAGAGATCCTGCGGGGCGAGAAGACGCTCTTCGATTTCGCCGACCACCCCGACCTCGTGAACATCGAGGACCACGTCGCGCAGATGGGGATGCAGTTCATCAACGACCTCGGCAAAGAGAATCTGGCGCAGTCGGACAAGGCAGTGCTTCAACTCCGCCGGATGTTCATGAGCCGTCTCGCCGACCTCGAGGCCGGCACGCCGATCCCGGAGACGGACTGGTGAGTGCCTCCACGCAAACCTCGCTGGTGCGGTGGGCGCCATCGCCCCGGCCGCCAGGGGAGCCGGTCACACCGGCGGAGAAGCGGTCGGCCGTGATGAAGGCCAGTTGGCAGCCGCTGTCGATCATCGTGTTCATCGTCTTGGGCGCGGCTGCCTTCTCCACAGCCGATGTCTTCCCGTTGCTCACGCTGGCCGGCATCTACGGCATCGCCGTATGCGGCGTCTCCATCCTTGCCGGGCTAGGGGGACAGATCACCCTCGGACATGCCGCCTTCATGGCCATCGGAGCGTACTCATCGGCCATCACGACTGTGAAGCTCGGCTGGCCGCCTGTAGCCGGCGTCCTCGTGGGACTCTGCGCGACCGTTGTCCTCGCGGTCATCACCAGCCCGTTGCTGCGACTCGGCGGATGGTACCTGGCGCTCGCCACCATCGCACTGGCGTTCCTGGTGCAGCGAGTCATCTCGAACCTCCCCGACCTCACCGGCGGCGTGAACGGTATCTATGGCATCCCCAACTTCTCGATCGGAGGGTGGGTCGTTGAGGGCGCCGTACCGTACTTCGTTCTCGCGTGGACACTTGTTCTCGTCTTCTTCCTGCTGGGACGCAACATCGCCCGCTCTCGCTACGGTCGCGCACTGGCAGCGATCCACAAAGACGTCGCTGCCGCGGGCGCACTCGGGATCAACTCCGGCCGTGAGAAGGCCATCCTCTGGATGGTCGCGGCGGTGCCCGCCGCTATCGCCGGCTCCGTGTTCGCGCACTACAGCGCGTACATCGCGCCATCGGACTTCGACTTCTCGGTGTCGCTGCTGCTGTTCACCGCCGTTGTGATCGGCGGCCAGCGAAGCATCTTCGGAGGCCTCGTCGTCGTTGTCGTGCTCATGACGCTCGCTGCTAACACCACCGAGTTCTGGACGCTCGACCTGATGGAGGCCGTCGCCATGATCGTCGTCTACCTCGCATCTCCCAACGGGCTGGCCGGCATCGCCGAATCCATCGCCCGACGAATCCGTTCGGGATGGAGGCGCCGTGCTTGAGTCAAAAGACCTCACGGTCGAATTCGGGGGCGTAGCCGCGCTAAGTGACGTCACCTTCAGCATCCCTGTGGGGTCCGTAGTCGGGCTTATCGGACCGAACGGCGCCGGCAAGTCGACGTTCATCTCCGCGGCGACCGGCGCGGTTCTTCCGAGCCGTGGCGAGGTGACCTGGATGGGCAATCGACTGAGCGGGCTACAGCCCTACCAGGTCGCCAATCACGGCATCGCACGCACGTTTCAGCACGCGCATCTCTTCGGAGGCCAGTCCGTGCTCGAGAACGTGATGGTCGGCGCACACAGCGCAGGACGTAGCGGAATCGTCGGTGCGATGCTTCGTACGCCGCGATGGCGTCGCGATGAGGACCGCCTTGTCGAACTCGCACTCGAGAAGCTACGAGCGGTCGGCGCAGAGTCTCTCGCCGGCCGTGCCAGCGAGGACCTTACTGCCGGGCAGCAGCGTCTTGTCGCCGTCGCGCGCGCCCTCGCCTCGTCGCCGTCCCTGCTGTTCCTCGATGAGCCTGCGGCGGGTCTGACCGACTCGGAGCGTGCCGAACTGGCGCAACACCTCGGTGAGTACATCGCGACACACGAACTCACCGTTCTCATCGTCGAGCACAACCTCCCGTTCCTGCTCGCACTCGCTCAGCGGATTGTCGTCTTCGATCGAGGTCGACTCCTTGCCGATGGGACGCCAGCGGAAGTGCGCAGCAACCCGGAGGTCATCACTGCCTACCTGGGGGTGGCGAATGCTTAAAGCACAATCGCTCGTCGTCGGCTACGTCGGCGCACCTGTGATCAAAGAGGTGAGCGTGGAAGTGCACGCTGGGGAGATCGTTTGTCTTCTCGGCGCGAACGGAGCCGGCAAGTCGACCATCGCTCGAACCCTCGCAGGACTTCTGCAGCCGCGTGCGGGCACGGTGACCATTGACGGTGTCGACGTGACCAACGAGAGCCCGGTCGCGCGGGTACGTCGCGGCTTCTCGCTCGTCCCGGAAGCCCGGCACCTCTTCGGCCGGTCGACGGTGCGCGACAACCTCATCCTCGGCGGAATCACGCGGCACCGCGCTGAGCGCAGCGCGAACTTCGACCGCGTCATGGAGCTGTTCCCCCAGTTGCCCGCGCTCCTCAAGAGGCGGGCGAAAGACCTCTCGGGAGGCGAGCAGCAGATGGTCGCGATCGGCCGAGCGCTGATGGCATCTCCGAAATACCTCGTGCTGGACGAACCGAGCCTCGGGCTGTCCCCGCTGTATGTCGACCTGATCCTCGAGCAGGCGAAGCTCCTCGCCCGAGGCGGGGTTGGTGTCCTCCTGATCGAACAGAACGTGAGCAAAGCGCTCGCGATCGGAGACCGCGGCGTGGTCGTCGACACCGGCCGCGTCGTTATTCAAGGCGCCGCGAGCGACCTCGCCGCTGATCCGGCGGTCGTTGACGCCTACCTCGGAGGTGCGATGTGAGCACATTTCTGCAACTGACCTTTGCTGGGCTCAACATCGGGACGCTTTACATGCTGATCGCGTTGGGGATGGTGGTCACCTATCAGGTTGCGCGTATCGAGAGTCTCGCGCAGGGCGTGTTCGTTGTATACAGTGCGCTGACCTTCGCATCCCTGCACGACGGGGTGGGGCTGCCCTTGCCCCTCGCGATGCTCGGCAGCGTCGTTGTGTGCGCGCTGATCGCGGTGCTCCTGAGCGTCCTCGCGACCAACCGGCTCGCAACAAGAAGTTCGACCGGTCCGGTCCTGATGCTGCTCGGTGCCGCTCTTGTCTTCGCGGAGATCGCGAAAGGCGTGTGGGGCCTGAACGACGTGGGCGCAAGACCCTGGCTCAGCAATGAGCCGATCGTGATCGGCGGAGCCACGGTCTTGCCTCACTCGCTCCTGGTATGGCTTGGCACGGCGGTGCTGGTCGGCATCGGCTTCCTGCTGTTCGAGCGGACCATCCTCGGCAAAGCGCTCCGTGCAGTGGCCGACGACGTCGATGGTGCGCGGCTGGTCGGCATCCGAGTCCGGTGGATGAAGTACCTCGCGTTTCAGATTGCAGCCTTCTTCGGCGCCATCGCCGGCATCCTCCTCGCTCCGCTGTTGCCGTTCGGCTGGTCTGGCATCTTCCCCCTTGTCGTGCTCGGTTCGATCGGTGCAATCGCAGGACGTTGGGAGTACGTTCCCGCCGCGATCGCGAGCATCGTGCTCGGTCTGTTCGCCAGCTACACAGGCGGGTACGTGTCGACGCAGTGGCAGAGCGTGTTCCTCTACGGGGCGTTCATCGTCATCCTCCTCGTGCTGCGTGACGACAAGCGTCCGGGATCCCGACGCCCGGGCCGCTTCCGCCGATCGACCCGAGGACGCGACGTCGTCGACCGACCGATGGCGATCCAGCCCTAGCAATCCCCGAAATCAAGCACTACCCGAATCACCGAAATCCCAATCACACCTGAAAGAGGTTTGCAATGAAGCAGGCATCCCGCGCGGCACTCGCCGTGCTCGTCACAACGCTCGCCTTCGGCGTCGCGGCTTGCAGTTCTCCCGCCAGCTCCGCGCCGAATGACAGCGGCTCGGCCGAAGCCGTGAAGATCGGCGTCGTACTCGACAAGACCGGATCGCACGCCGGTGCGTCCGTCGCCAATCTGAACGGCATTCAGCTGGCCATCGATGAAGCCAACAACGCAGGAGGCATCGACGGCGCCCCGATCGAATTGCTCGTCGAGGACGGCACCTCCGATCCGGCCGTTTCGGCGGCTGCGGCTCGAACGCTCAGCAGCAAGACCGACATCGTCCTTGGATCCGGCAGCGGTCCGAGCTGCCGAGCCATGCAGCCGATCCTCGATGCGGCCAAGGTGCTCCAGTTCTGCCTCTCGCCGCAGAACTTCGACATCACGCCGACCTTCTTCTGGGCGCTCGCGCCAGTGACCGACTACATTCCGGCTACCGAGCCCTGGCTGGACAGCATCGGCGTGCACAAGATCGGCTTCATCGGAGTCGAAGGGGCAACCGGAGACGGCTACCTGTCTGTCTTCAGCTACCTTGCGAAGACGTACCCCGACAAGTACGAGATTGTCGCTGAGCAACGGTTCCCCGCCGGAACGACCAACCTCGAGACTCAGATGACACTTGTCCGCGACGCCGACCCTGACATCATCGTCGCAGGAACCTCGGGCGGGGACATCGTCGCTGTGGCACAGGCCGCGAAGGCGCTCGGCATGACCCAGCCGATCTGGGTCGGCACGGGATCTGCCACCGTGCAGGCGCTCCAGCCCTTGGCGGCGGACCTCCCCGTCGGAGGGCTGTACGCCAACGCATTCTGGATCGACATTGCCGACGAAGTCCCTGCCAGCCTGCCCTACGCGGACAAGGTGACCGCCTTCTCGGATGCCTACGAAGCCGAGTATGGCCAGCCGGCCGTCGCTCTCGCAGCCGGAGCTTACGATGCGACGAACCTCGTCCTCGAAGCTCTCCGAGACGGCGCGTCGACTGGCGAGGAAATCGCCGCCTGGATCGTAGCGAGCTCGTACACCGGTGTCCTCGGCGACTACGCCTTCGCGGACGACAAGCACCAGGGCGCGTCGATGGAGCCCGTCATCATGCAGTTCACCGGGGCGGACGGATTCAAACTCGCCTTCAACGGCGAGTGACCACCACGGTCGGCTCCGGCGCGCACGCCACGGCCGGAGCCGACCGAATCAGCGAGAAAGCCGCGATCACCATGACCATCATGCCGACCACGGTGATGCCGACCACACAACAGTCGGCTTCATTGACCCTCTTGGCCACCGATGTGCATCTCGAAGCCGAAGACGTGGTGTCCGTTACCTTCGCCGACGCGGAAGGCCGGGACCTCCCAGAGTGGCAGCCCGGCGCGCACCTCGACCTAGAGCTGCCCAGCGGCTTGCGTCGTCAGTACTCTCTGTGCGGAAGCCCGGACGACCGTAAGACGTTCACCATCGCGGTCCTGAAAGAAGCAGCCGGACGTGGGGGCTCCAAGGAGATCCACGAGGTCGGGCTGGTTGGCCGCGTGCTGAATGCGGCACTCCGCAATCACTTCGTGCTCGTTCCGAAGCAGCGTTACATCTTCATCGCCGGGGGCATCGGGATCACCCCGCTGCTGGCGATGGTGCGCGCCCTCGCCGACGATGCCGATTGGACGCTTGCGTACGCTGGCCGCACAAGAAGGAGCATGGCGTTCGTCGATGAGCTGCTGACGATCGGTGGCGACCGCATCACCCTGAATCCGCGGGACTCGCACGATCGGCTCCGGCTGGATGACATCCTTGCAGCGGCGGGCGCTGACACTGCCGTCTACTGCTGTGGGCCATCAGCGCTCCTCGACGGCGTGCAGGAAGCCCACGGCCGCATCGCTCCGACAGCTGAGCTCCACTTCGAACGTTTCGAGGCCGCCCCGAACAAGGTGGAGACGAGACCGGTCGGCGCGGACCATCCTGTGCAGCTCGAGCTCCGCCGAACTGGAGCAACCATCGACGTCCCCGCGACGTGTTCGCTGCTTGACGCGATTCGCGAAGTCGTCCCCGGCATGCCCTTCTCGTGTACCGAAGGGTACTGCGGAAGCTGCGAGGTCGCTGTCGTCGACGGAACCCCCGACCACCGGGACGAGATCCTCACCGACGACGAGCGCGCCAAGAGCCGAACCATGTTCCCTTGTGTCAGCCGTGCACTGTCTGAGCGACTTGTGCTGGACGTCTGATCTGACCGGCCCCGGACAACAAACCCTCCACTGTAGAAACTGAAAGGATCAGCGCCCATGATTACCAAGGTCGGATCAATCACCCTCGACGTCCCAGACCTCGACGCGTCAGTGCGCTTCTTCGTCGAGAAGGTCGGGCTTGCGGTCACTGAGCGAGATGGACACGCGGCCTACCTTCGTTGCGCCGACCGGCACCACGACCTCATTCTTCAGCAGTCCGCGACCGGCGAAGCCGCGCTCGTCCACCTCAATCTGGAGGTCGAGGGCGACCTTGCCGAGCACGTGACTGCTGCGGTCGCCGCCGGCGCGATCGACGTCGGGCCTGTCACGCACCCCGGTGTGGACGCCGCTCACGTTCTCGAGATCCCCTGGGGATACGGCGTCAAGCTTTACTCCGGAATGGCACAGGTGCTGGAGCCGGAGAGCGCCTCGATTGAGCGGCCTTTCCGGTTCTCGCACTTCAACGTCGCGGTGCCTGACGTCGCGACGATGCTCGACTTCTTCACCGCAGCGTTCGGACTCCTCCCGTCTGACTGGATCGGAAGCAAGGAGGACCCGTTCCTCGCCTGGCTCCACTGCCCGGTCTTCAACGCACCGCACCACGGCGTTGCGATCCTTAAGGGAGAGCCGAAGCTGCACCACATCGCGTTCGACTACGAAACCCTTCAGGGACTGATCGAGCGCGTCGACAATTATGTCGACGGTTCCCACTACCTGGTGTGGGGGATGGGCAGGCACGGGACTGGCGGAAGTGTCTTCGCCTACGCCGAGGACGCCTCTGGCCTGCTGGTCGAACTCGACAACGGCATGATCTCGATCGGTGACGACCCGCGCTGGACCGAACCGCGTGTGTGGTCGCTTGACGACCAGCGGGCCGTGGACGAGTGGGGGTCCGCGATTCCCGAACAGTGGCTGGCAAAGCGCACCGGTTTTCTCCGTCCCTCGGAGGCGACGGCGGGCAGCGCCATTCCCTCCGAACGATTTTCCTGAAGTCTGCGGGGGCTGCTTCGCGCGTTCCACGAGCGCCTGGCGCCGAACCGTCGAGCGCCCTAGTCGTGCATGGACTCGCCGCAGCGATTCCGACGTGCCGGGTGGCGAACAATGCGAAGGGGGACCCTGCCGAAGCTGGGTCCCCTTTCGGCCCATCAGTAGGACAGGCCGTGTTCGAAGCGGAAGGCCGGTGCCTCGGTGTCGAAGGGCGGATCTTCTCGGCTGGCTTCGACCGCCGCCATCGACGACGGCAGATCGAACGGAGGCTTGCCGAGCTGGTGGGCACGTCCCGTGAGCCCGTCGATCACCGCATGGTCGCTGGCGCCGTAGTCGGCCGCGGTGTCGACGAGGTCGCCGAGCACCGCGGCGCGATCCAGGAAGATGACGATGGCCTCCCGAGCATCAGAAGACCTGGTCGGTGAACGGTCCACGTGGTTGCTACTGGGTTGCGAGCCAAGTGGACAGAGTTTGTACGGCTTTGCGGCCTTCGCTGGTGAGGACGTGGCGATAAGGGTCGGATGCTTCGGGGCTGCCATGTCCTGAGACGCCGGCGGCTGCGGCCCAGGGGATACCCGCATGCTCTGCGAGCGTGACGTAGGTGTGGCGGAGCCAGTGGGTGGTGGCGGCTGGTTCGTCGAACCCGGCGCTGGTGAGCACGGCGCGGAGGTGGTCGTTGTCGTCGGTGTTGGTTTGTGGTGCCCCGTTGGGGCGGTGCCAGACCAGCCCGTAAGGGTTGGGGCCGTCATCGGTGTCGCGGAGCTTCTGGAGTTGGGCAACCGCCGCGGGGGTGAGGGGGATCTGGCGCGGTGCGTCGTTCTTAGGGCGGACCAGCACGAGTCGGCCTTCGAGCGGGATGGCTTCGAGTGAGTCGGAGATCTCCAGAATCCGTTGCGGGCAGTTCCCGGCCCGGATCTTCCCACACGTGCCACCGCAGCCGTGCTGAAACGACGCTTCGGTGAGCGACCAGGACAGCTCGGCCACGGCACGGTCGAAGTCGATGTCCTCCCATCGCAACGCCATCGCCTCGCCGCTGCGCAGCCCGGTCAGCAGACCGAGCGTGACCCGGGCGTCGTGCACGCCGAGGAGTGCCTTTGCCTGTTCGCGGGTGAAGGAGTCCTTTGCCTTCCCCACCCGCCCGCGCCGGGGCGGCGCGAGCATCGCCACGTTCTCACCGCTGACCACCCGCTCGGATTTCGCATACTCGAGCATGGTGACCAGGGTGCGGTGAGCACTGGCGACGCTGGAGTATCCGGCCCCCGACGCGCGGATCGCCGCATGCATGCGACGCACATCGGCAGGGGTCAGCTCGGAGACCACCCGGCGGCCGAGCGAGGGGAGGACCTTGGTGCGCACGTTGGAGCGGTAGTTCGTGAGGGTCTTCGGCTTCGCCCGCTCGGCGACATCGGCCAGCCAGGCGTCGGCGAGTTCGGCGACCCGGGTGGACCGGTCCATCACCATGCCGAGGGAGTCGCGTTCCCGGATCATGGCGTTGAGCTTCTTGACCGCCTCGTCCTTGCTCTTGGACATCCGGGCCTTTTGTACCCGTTTCCCGGTGGTCTCGTCGAAGCCGACATCGAGCACCGCGCGCCACATTTTCCGGGATTCGACCCAGTACAGGGCGCCCTGGCCGTGCTCGCGGGACTTAGGCATGGCCGTCACGATAGCAACGGTGTACACAAACGTGTACACATACGGGCGACGCCACAGCGCGCGCTGTGAGAGACGGAACGGCGGAGATCCGCGGAAAATCAATGCTCATGAAACGCATCGAAGCCGCAGCGGTAGCTTGGGAAGCAGAAGTTCTGCCATTGAACTACAGCCCCGGACGCCGGCATCCGGCGTTCGCGCGCCTGTTACAGCGCCCGGCCAGCATAACAGCACGGTCCGGATAGGCTGGCTCCGTGCTGCTGAGTGACCGCGACATCCGGCTCGAGATCGACGCGGGGCGCCTCGCGCTCGACCCGTGGGACCCCGCGATGGTGCAGCCCTCGAGCGTCGACGTGCGGCTCGACCGCTACTTCCGGCTCTTCGACAACCACAAGTACCCGTTCATCGATCCCGCCGTGGATCAGCCCGAGCTCACGCGCATGATCGAGGTCGACCCCGACGAGCCGTTCATCCTCCACCCGGGCGAGTTCGCGCTCGGTTCGACGTTCGAGCAGATCACCCTTCCCGACGACATCGCCGCCCGCCTCGAGGGCAAGTCGTCGCTCGGCCGGCTGGGCCTGCTGACGCACTCGACGGCGGGTTTCATCGACCCCGGCTTCTCGGGGCACGTCACCCTCGAGCTCTCGAACGTCGCGACGCTGCCGATCAAGCTCTGGCCCGGCATGAAGATCGGCCAGGTCTGTTACTTCCGCCTCACCTCGCCCGCCGAGAGCCCGTACGGCTCGGGTCCGTACGGCAACAGGTATCAGGGGCAGCGCGGGCCCACAGCATCCCGTTCGTTCCAGAACTTCCACCGCAGCGACGTCGGGGCGACCGATGCCGGGAGCCGCGGCGCCTGAGACGCTCAGGGCGTGGGCTCGACGATGCCCGGCTCGCGTGCGTACACGTGCACCTGCTCGCCGTCGAGCACGAACTGCAGTGCGGTTCCCACCGGGAAGCGGTCGCGCAGCTCCGACGGAGCCTGCCGGCCGACGACGAAGGCCGCCTGTGCGGGGAACTCGCCTGCGCCGCACGAACCGCCGAGGTACGAGGGATTCCGGCCCACCCCACTGAAGACGATGAGGCACGGGACCGGCCGCTGGGTTCCATCACCCGTCAGCTGCGGCTGCGACAGCACCGTCAGTCCGTAGAAGGTCTCGAAGGCACGTGAGTCGTCGGTCTCCCCCGCCCACACGTCCTCGGGCCACTCCGCCTCCGGATCGACCTGCAGGACGCCCACCCTGCCGGCCTCCATGCTCTGCACCAGCACCGTCAGCCCGACGCCGACGAACACCGCGGCGACGACCGAGGCGGCCCACAGCACCGGGATGCGCCGCCACCACCGGCGGGTCGGCGCGGTCCCGTCGGCACCCGCGGCCTCAGGGTCGAGGGCGTCGAGGGCGTCGTCACCGACGTCGCTCGCTGAATCCGCAGCGGGTCCCACGCGCCCGGAGGCTCCGGCCGATGCGCCAGCGGTGACCGGAGGGGGCATGGGGACCGTCCCGCCGGTATCCGTCCCTGCGTCGACAACGCTGACAGCCGCCGGCGCGGGGGAGTCGTCACCGTCGCGACCCGTCGTGATCGGGGAGACCGCGGCATCCGGTCCGTCCAGGTCACGCGCGACGAGCCCCGGCGGCTCCGAGCCCTCGCCGTCGAGCCCGACGGCTGTCCCACGAGAGGATCCGCCGTTGATCGGGATGCGCGTCCGCGCAACGCTCGCCGCGATGGTCGCCGCGCTGACTGCCGCCGCCCGCTCCTCGAGCTCGCTCAGCCGGGCCATGGCGACGGGGTCGTCGAGGATGTCGGCGTCACGGCCGTACGCGCGCTCGCGCAGCGCGGCGAGCTCGTCGCGCGAGGAGTCGGTCGGCGTAGACATCACAGCGATCCTCTCCCCGCGGCGCATCGTCGCGCCCCCAGCCCGGTGCCAGTGTCGCACGGAGATGTGCGGCGGGCGATCCCCAGATCGCCCGCCGCGCGGTGAGACCCCGTCCCCACACGTCAGGCTCACCCGCGGCGCAGCCCCACACAGGATGCCGCGCCGACGTTTACTGCAATCTGCAGTATAAGGTCGTTCCCACGTCCGCGGGATAACCTTTTCGTTCCGCGACGGCGACCCGAGTGCCGGCGGGGAAGGAGCTTGGCGGTGCCCGAACGCGAACCCACGGTCACGGGGTACCTCACGCTGGGCCTGCTGGCCGGGCGCGACTGGTCGGCGTACCAGCTCGCCGAGCAGCTGGGGCGAGGTGTCTCGGAGCTCTGGCCGTCCGCCGACCGCGGCCGCTACGCCGTGCTCAACCGCCTCCATAACGCCGGATTCGTCGAGACCCGCCAGGAGCACACCGGCAAGCGCGCCCGCACGATCTACTCGATCACCTCCGAGGGGCGCGAGGCTCTCGCCGCATGGCTGCGCACTCCCGTGCGCCCACCGACCGTCGAGTTCGAGGGCATGGTGCGGGTGCTCCTGTCGGACCAGGGTTCGCTCGAGGATCTGCGTGCGACGCTCGCCCGCACCCGGGAGCAGGCGCTCGCGAACCGCGAGATGTTCGCGCGGTATGCCGCGTTCATCAGCGCAACCGGCGGCACCTTCCCCGAGCGCAAGCACCTGTTCGCCCTCGCGAACACGTTCATGATCGGCCATTACGAGCACATCATCTCGTGGGCGGACTGGGCCGAGCAGCAGATCGCGGACTGGCCCGACACGGTCGCGCCCGCCCACACCCACGGCGGGCAGGTGCACGACATGCTGGCGCCCGGCCGCGAGGCGCTGACCGCCGGCGACACCGGCGAGCGGTGACGTCCGGCTGCTACGGGCGCTGCGCGTAGACGATCACGCGATCGCCGTCGCGGACGAACTGCAGGGTGGTGCCTGCGGCGAACTCCTCGAGCAGTGCCGGGGGTGCCTGCGGGGTGACGGCGATCGTCGTCGACGTGGGAGCCGAGCCGGCGGTGCACGACCCGGCCGACAGACCGAAGTTGACGGAATCGGAGTCGTACACCCACAGGCACGTGCTGTTGGTGCCGTTGCCGAAGTCGCGGGCAGAGGCGATCGCGGTGAGGCCGAGGTACTCCTCGAACGTCACACCGTCGGGCGGCCGCGCACCCCACATCTGCTCCGGCCACAGCCCGTCGGCGTCCTCGCCGAGCACCGCGACCTGTTCGGGACCCGCCGGCAACTGCACCGAGGCGACGGCAGCCCCGAGGAGCACCGCGATCAGCAGCGACCCACCCCACAGGAGCGTGCGGTGCCTCTCCCACCAAGGCGTCGTCACCACGGCGGCAGCGGCAGGTGCTTCGCCCGGTTCCGTCGCCCGGGGTGCCGTGTCGGCGACAACAGGGGACGCATCCCCCCGTGCGCCGACGGCTCGCGCTTCGAGCTCGCGCAGCCGGCTCAGCGCCCGCGCATCGCCGTCGATGTCGGCGTCGGGTCCGTAGGCGCGCAGCCGCAGAGCCTTCAGCTCGGCAGCCGAATCGTCGGCGAGGTCGTCGGACATCGGCGACATCTTCGTCGACCGCGGCGACCGGAAGCGGAACGCCCAGGTGTCCGATCGATGAACATCCCGCGGCGCACCCTCGAGAGCGCCCGCGACCTCAGTGGGCGGTGCTCACCCCGACGAGATCGTGCACGAGCACGGCGGCCGCCCGGGCACCCTGGCCCGCGGCGACGATGAGCTGCTGCGGACCCGGGGAGGCAGCATCCCCTGCCGCATAGAGACCCGGTACCGACGTACGACCTGAGCGGTCGGTGACCAGGTTGCCGAACCCGTCGCGCTCGAGGTCGATGCCGCCGACGAAGTCGAGGGCGGGGTGCCACTGGGGCCGCACGAACCCGCCGTCGATCTCGACCCGCGCGCCGTCGACGAGCCGCACGGCGGTGACGGTGCCGCGGTCGCCCTCGAGGTCGTCGATGACCCGTCGTTCGACGACGATCCCGGATGCTGCGAGCTCGGCCTCTTCGACCGTGTCGACGGCGTCGGTCCCATTGGTGAAGACGGTGAGCTTGTCGGTCCAGCGGGCGATGAGCCGGGCGCGTGCGGCGAGGTCGCGGGTCTCGCCGATCAGGGCGAGCCGCCGGTCCTGCAGCTCCCACGCGTCGCACGCGGCGCAGCTGAACACGGTCATGCCGTAGAAGGCCCGGAGGCTCGGGATGGCGGGGAGCGTCTCACGCAGGCCGGTCGCGATGAGCACCGAGCGTGCGGAGACGGCCGGCGGGATGCCGGCGCCCCGGCCCTGCAGCGCCGCGAGGAAGCGGAGCCCTTCACCGCAGTCGCGCTCCTGCAGCGCCGTCACCACGGTGCGGTCGAACACCTGCACGTCGGGGTAGGCGGCGAGCTCGGCGCGCGCGAGCTTGCGCAGCTCGAGCGGAGGCACGCCGTCCCGCGTGAGGAACCCGTGCGAACGGAGGGTCGCGGCGTTGCGGGGACGACCGGCGTCGAGGAGCACCACCGACGCGCGGGCGCGCCCGAGGTTGAGCGCCGCCGACAGCCCTGCGGGGCCGCCGCCGATGATGACGACATCGACCTCGGTCGACGGTGCGGCAGGTGTGGAATCAGTCATGGCCGTCTCCTTGGGGAGGAAGCGCCGCGATGACCGGGTGGTCCTTCGCGATGACGCCGGTCTTGGCCGCACCGCCGGGCGACCCGATGTCGTCGAAGAACTCGACGTTCGCGGTGTAGTAGTCCTGCCATTCCTCGGGCAGGTCGTCTTCGTAGTAGATCGCCTCGACCGGGCACACCGGCTCGCAGGCGCCGCAGTCGACGCACTCGTCGGGGTGGATGTACAGCGACCGCTCACCCTCGTAGATGCAGTCCACCGGGCACTCGTCGATGCAGGCGCGGTCCTTCACATCGACGCACGGCAGGGCGATCACGTACGTCACTTGACGAGCGCTCCCCGCGAGATCGCGACCTGCTCGTCGCGGGGCACGACCTTGACGCGCTCGCGCGTGTGGAGGTGCTCGGCGCCGAGCGAGCGCTCGTGCGCGTCGAGGGCGAGCCAGCCGTCCCACGTCGTGAAGGCCACGTCGCGCTCCTCGAGCACATCGAGCACGTCGCCGTCCACGATCGGGGCCGACAGGCGCCCGGCCTCGACGTCCGACACGAGGTGCGCGATGGTCTCCATCGCGTCGGACTTCGTGTGGCCGATGAGGCCGACGGGTCCGCGCTTGATCCAGCCCGTGGCGTAGAGCCCGGCGATCACCGGGGCGTCGACGTCGCCCGTGACCGCAGCATCCTTCACCCGTCCTTCGACGTTCGAGACGACGCCGGCCTTCTCGTCGAACGGCGCGTCGATGACCGGCGTGCCGTAGTAGCCGACGGCGCGGTAGACCTGCTGCACCGCGATCTCGCGGAACTCCCCGGTGCCCTGCACCGCGCTGCCCTCGCCGGTCGGCTCGGTGCGCTCGAAGCGGAGGCCGGAGACCTTGCCGTCGCCGAGCACCTCGACGGGCGAGTGGTAGAAGTGCAGGTGCAGGCGGCGGCTCGCGCCGGTCGACTCGCGCGTGCGCCAGCTCTGGAGGATGCGGAGCATGACCTTCAGCTGGTTGTTCGACGGCACCAGGCCCTCGAGGTACGCGAAGTCCTCGTCGTGCACGACGATGTCGACGTTCGGCACCTCGCCGAGCTCGCGCAGCTCGATGGGCGTGAACTTGATGTCGGCGGGGCCGCGGCGGCCGAAGACGTGCACGTCGGTGACGGCGGAGGCTTCGAGTCCGGCGAGCACGTTGTCGGCGATCTCGGTCGACCGCAGGTCGACGGCGTGCTTTGCGAGCACGCGGGCGACATCGAGCGCGACGTTGCCGTTGCCGATGACCGCGACCTCGGGCTGGTCGAGCGTCCACTCGGTCGGGACGTCGGGGTGGCCGTCGAACCACGCCACGAAGTCAGCGGCGCCGTACGAGCCCTCGAGGTCGATGCCGGGGATGTCGAGAGCGGCGTCACGGATCGCGCCGGTCGCGAGGATCACGGCGTCGTAGCGCTCCTGCAGCTCGTCGATCGAGATGTCGCGGCCGACCTCGACGTTGCCGATGAAGCGCGTGGTGCCGGCATCCAGCATCTCGTGCAGCGAGTTGACGATGCCCTTGATGCGGGGGTGGTCGGGCGCGACGCCGTAGCGGATCAGGCCGTAGGGCGCGGGGAGCGACTCGAACAGGTCGATGGCGACGGTTCCGCCCGCCTCGACGACCGAGTTGGTGAGGATGTTGCCCGCGTAGATGCCGGCGGGACCCGCGCCGACGATCGCGACGCGGAGGTTCTGGAGGCTCGAAGAAGTCACAGTGGTTTCTTTCGGGTCAGGCGGAAGAGCGCGGGGCCGGTCAGGCGTGCCGGCGGCGCCGCGGAGTGAGCGGGTCGTACTGGGAGAGATCGAGGGTCGCGAGTTCGGCGGGCGCGTACGGGCTGAGCCGCACGACGTCGCCCACGACCACGACGGCGGGAGAACGGATGCCTCGTTCCGCGGCCTGGTGCGCGATGGTGGCGAGTGTGCCGACCGTGACCCGCTGGCGGGGTCCGTACCCATCCTCCACGACCGCGACAGGGCAATCTGCACCGCGCTCGCCGCGAGACAGGGTGATCGCGGAGTTCGCGAGGGTGCCGATGCCCATGAGCAGCACGACGGTGTGGTCACGGCCGCCGCCGAGCGACTCGATCTGGTCGTGGGCGGTGGCGACGGTGAACGCGGTCGCGACGCCCCGGTGGGTGAGCGGGATGCCGGCGATCGCGGGCACCGAGATGGCGCTGGTGATGCCGGGCACGACCTCGACCGCCACCCCGGCCTCCTGGCACGCGTGCAGCTCCTCGCCGCCGCGGCCGAAGACGTAGGGATCGCCGCCCTTGAGCCGGACGACGGTCTTGCCCTCCTGGCCGAGGTGGACGAGCAGCGCGTTGATGGCGTCCTGCGGCACCGCGTGGTGGCCGGGGCGCTTGCCCACGTCGACGACCTCGGCACGGAGTTCGACGCCGTCGGCCGCCAGCCCGTCGAGCACGGCGCGCGCCCCGAGCCGGTCGGCCACGATGACGTCGGCCGCCTCCAGGGCGCGGAGCCCCTTCACGGTGAGCAGGCCCGCATCGCCGGGTCCGGCGCCGACGAGCCACACCTTGCCGGCGCCGTCCTGAGCCTGTCGAAGGGTCATCGGGCGCCTCCCGTGATGAGCAGGCCCCGGCGCTTCAGCATCCGTCGCTCGAGCGGCCCGAAGAAGACGAGCTCGATGAGGATGCCGATCGCGAGGATCAGGATGATGGTCGCGAGCACGCCGGCGAGATCGGCCAGCTCGCGCGACTGCTGCAGCATCGAGCCGAGGCCGAAGCCGATCGAGCCGCCCGTCGCGATGATCTCTGCCGCCATGAGCGAGCGCCACGAGAACGCCCAGCCCTGCTTGAGGCCGGCCAGGTAGCCGGGCAGGGCGGCCGGCAGGATCACCGAGGTGGCCAGCTGCCAGCGCGAAGCGCCCAGCACCGTGCCGACGCGGCGCAGCTGCGGGGGCACCTGGTCGATGCCGGCGATGAGGCCGTTGACGATCGACGGGATGGCGCCCATGAGGATGACGAAGTAGACGGTGGCGTCCGACAGGCCGAACCAGATGATGGCGGCAGGCACCCACGCCACCGAGGGCAGTACCTGCAGGCCCGAGATGATCGGTCCGACCGCGCGGCGGATGGGACGCACCTCGGCCAGCAGCAGCCCGAGGGGCGTGCCGACGACGATCGCGATGAGGAAGCCGGCGATGCCGCGCTCGAGGCTCGTCGCGACGGCCTCCTGCAGGCGCCCGGTGTCCCAGGCCAGTCCGAGTGCGTTCCACACGTCGAGGGGGCTGGGCACCTTGTCGGGGCGCGGCTCGGCGATCACGACGTAGAGCTGCCACGCGACGATGAGGAGGATGACGAAAACGATCGGCGGCACGACGCTCTGCGCGAGGCGGCGCCAGCGGTTCGGGCCGCGCTCGGCGTCGGTCTGCAGGCGGTCGAGACCGGCTTCGAGCGAGCGCAGGTCATCCGAATGAGCGGATGCTGCGACTTCGGTCTTCGAGAGGGTCACGGTGTCATGCGGCATTGCGGCGGATCTCCTTCCGCAGCTGCTCGGTGATCTCCACCGAGAGGGCGGCGACCTCGGGCGACTCGATGCGCCGGCCGGTGGTCTTCGTGATCTGCCACTGCTGCACGACGCGGCCGGGGCGGCTGCCGAGCAGCACGACGCGCTGACCGAGGCGCGCGGCCTCGCGCACGTTGTGCGTGACGAACACGATGGTGCGGCCGGTCGCGCGCCACACGCGCTCGAGCTCCTCGTGGAGGAGGTCGCGCGTGATGGCGTCGAGCGCGGCGAAGGGCTCGTCCATCAGCAGCACCGGCCGGTCCTGCGCGAGGGCACGGGCGAGCGCGACGCGCTGGCGCATGCCGCCCGAGAGCTCGTGCGGGCGCTTCTCGGCGGCATCCGCGAGGTTCACGGTGTCGAGGAGGGCCAGCGCCTTCTCGCGGCGCTCGCCGCGGGGAACACCGCGCAGGCGCAGTGCGAGCTCGACGTTCTTGCGGGCAGTGAGCCAGGGCATGAGCGCCGACTCCTGGAACATCACGGCCGAGCCCTCGGCGGGGGTCTCGATGCGACCTGCGCTGGGCTTGTCGAGGCCGGCGACGAGGTTCAGGAGCGTCGACTTGCCGCAGCCCGACGCCCCCAGCAGGCACACGAACTCGCCGGGGGCGATGTCGAGAGAGACGTCTTCGAGCACGATCGGACCGGAGCCGAAGCGCTTGGAGACGCCGTCGATCCGCACCGCTGGTGCAGGCGCGGGCGCCGCGACCGGCACCGGCGTGACGCTGTCGAAGCTCGGGGCGAGCGGCTTCGTCGTGCCCGCGGAGGCGGGCGCCGAGGCGTTGACGGGTGAGGTGCTCATGTTCAGTCCTTGCCGAGTCCTGCGGCGGAGACGGGTTCTTCGCCGGCGGCTTCGAGCTGCTGGTTGAGCAGGGTGAGGTCGAACAGGCCGTCGATGGAGCCGTCTTTCTGGGTGCCCGCTTCGATGCCGTTGGCGACCAGGGTCTGGAAGGTGTCGGCGTGCGGGTCGACGGAGAACGACACGTGCTCCAAGGCCCGGGTGATGACGGCGTCGGCGAGCGGCTTGCCGGTCTCCTTCTCGATCGCCCCGTTGATCACAGCCGGCGCGTCGGCCGGGTGGTCCGCGATCCACTGCACCGCGGCCGCGTGACCCTGCAGCAGGTCGGCGACCACGTCGGGGTGCTCCTCGAGGAACTCGGTGCGCACCAGCAGCACGGTGGTGGGGAACTGCCCGTCCTGCCACAGCTCGGCCTCGTCCTGCAGCACGTGCGCGCCGGCGTCCACGATCAGCCGTGACACCCACGGCTCCGGCAGCCACGCGCCGTCCAGCTGGCCGTCCTGGAACAGCGTCAGGGTCTGCGCGTTCTCGGTCGGGGTGATCTGCACGTCCCCGCCGCCGGAGGTGTCGGTGGCGTACCCCTGGTCGGCGAGCCACACCCGGGCGGCGACGTCCTGTGTGTTGCCCAGCTGCGGGGTCGCGATCGTCGTGCCGTCCAGGTCGGCGGGGGTGTCGATGCCGTCGCGGACCACCAGCGCGGCGCCGCCGGTCGCGGCGCCCGCGATGATCCGGGCGGACTGCCCACCGGACTGGATGAAGGTGTTGATCGACGGGTTCGGGCCGATGTAGGTCGCGTCGATCGCGCCCGCCGACAGCGCCTCGATCGCGGCCGGTCCCGCGTTGAACACCTGCGTGGTCACCTCCACATCGCCCAGCGCGTCCTGGATCAGGCCCTCCTCGAGGCCGACCAGCGCCGGCGCGTGGGTCACGTTCGCGAAGTAGCCCAGGCGCAGTTCGGTCACCGGGGCCGCGTCGCCCGGCTCCGCCGTGGCGGAGGCGCAGCCGGCCATCATCGCTGCCACGAGTCCCAGGGTTGTGAGTGCTGTCGCGGTGCGGATCTTGTTCACGGTGTCGCCTCCTTCGTTTCGGTGTTGCGGGTGCGGGGTGGGCGCGAGGCCAGGCTTCGACAGGCTCAGTCGCGCACGATGCCGGCGGCGAGCGTGGCGCCGTCGGACGGATGGATCACGAGGAACGAGCCCCCATGGCGGCTGGTGGCGTACGGCTCGAGCGGCAGGTCGCTCGCCAGTCGCAGCCGCACGCGGCCGATGTCGTTGGTCTGGAGTGTCTGTGCCGGCTCGTGCGTGAGCGCATCGAGGTCGTAGCGCGACTCGATCTGCGCGACGATGGCCTGCACGGTAGCGGTGCCGTGCTTGACCAGGACACGGATGCCGGGGGTGAGCGCCCGCGCGTCGAGCTGGAACAGCTCCGCGTCGAACTCGCGTCGCCCTGCCGGGAGCGTCCCGGCGGCGACCACGAGCGCGCCGCGCGCGGTGTCGATGTCGCGGTCGAACTCGAGGGAGACGGACTGCGGAGCCGTCGCCTCCTCGACCTCGGCACCCGCCGCACGGATGCCGGTGACCGTGGTCGTCGAGCCGGCCGGAAAGATCTCGACCCGGTCGCCCACGCGCACGACGCCGCTCGAGATGCGACCGGCGACGGCGCGGTAGTCGCGCAGGCGCTCGGCCTCGGCGGGGTCGATGCCCGGAGCCAGGCCGCCCTGCGGGCGCAGCACGAGCTGCACGGGCAGGCGGAGCGGCTCGAGCTCGCGCTCGGCCTCATCGGCGGCCGGGAGTGTCTCGAGCAGTTCGAGCAGCGCCGGACCCTCGTACCAGGGCGTGCGCTCCGAGCGGTCGACGATGTTGTCGCCCTCGAGCGCCGACACCGGGATGACGTGCAGGTCCTCGATCCCGAGCTCGGCCGCGACGGCCTCGGCCTGGGCGGCGACCTCGGCGAACGTCTCCTGCGAGAAGCCGACGAGATCGATCTTGTTGACCGCGACGATGACGTGGGGAACGCGCAGCAGGGCCACGACGGCGAGGTGCCGCTTGGTCTGCTCGAGCACGCCCTTGCGGCCGTCGACGAGCACGATCACGGCGTCGGCGGTCGTCGCGCCGGTGACCATGTTGCGCGTGTACTGCACGTGCCCGGGGCAGTCGGCGAGGATGAACGACCGCGCGCCCGTGGAGAAGTAGCGGTACGCGACATCGATCGTGATGCCCTGCTCGCGCTCGGCGCGCAGGCCGTCGGTGAGGAGCGCGAAGTCGAACGCGCCGTGCGCGAAGCCGCGGTCGGCGGAGGTGCGGGCGACCTGCTCGAGCTGGTCGGCGAGGATCGCCTTCGAGTCGTGCAGCAGGCGGCCGACGAGCGTCGACTTGCCGTCGTCGACCGAGCCCGCCGTCGCGAACCGGAACAGCGTCGGCTGCGCGGCCAGGGTGTCGGCGGGAGCCAGAGTGGTCGCGGTCATCAGAAGTACCCGTCCTTCTTGCGGTCCTCCATGGCCGCCTCGCTGAGGCGGTCGTCGGCGCGCGTCGCACCGCGCTCGGTGATGGTGGAGATGCCCACCTCGGCGACGATCGCGGCGAGGTCCGCAGCATCCGATTCGACCGCTCCGGTGCAGCTCATGTCGCCGACCGTGCGGTAGCGCACCGTGCGGCGCTCGACCGTCTCGTTCTCGCGCGGCGGCGAGAACGGGCCGACGGGGCGCCACATGCCGTCGCGGGCGTACACGTCGCGCTCGTGCGCGAAGTACAGCGGCGGCAGCGCGATGCCCTCGCGCTCGATGTAGCGCCAGACGTCGAGCTCGGTCCAGTTCGAGATCGGGAACGCGCGCACGTGCTGACCCGGCGTGTGGCGGCCGTTGTACAGGCTCCAGAGCTCGGGGCGCTGGTTGCGCGGGTCCCACTGGCCGAACTCGTCGCGCAGGGAGATGATGCGCTCCTTGGCGCGCGCCTTGTCTTCGTCACGACGCGCGCCGCCGAAGACGGCGTCGTGGCGGCCGGCGGCGATCGCGTCGAGCAGCGGCAGCGTCTGCAGCGGGTTGCGGGTGCCGTCGGCGCGCTCCTGCAGGCGGCCGTCGTCGATGTAGTCCTGCACCTTGGCGACCTCGAGACGGATGCCGAGACGCTCGACGGTCTCGTCGCGGAAGGCGATGACCTCGGGGAAGTTGTGGCCGGTGTCGACGTGCAGCACCGGGAACGGAACCTTGCCCGGCGCGAACGCCTTCGTGGCGAGGTGCAGCACGACGACGGAGTCCTTGCCGCCGGAGAACAGCAGCACGGGCCGCTCGAACTCGGCGACGACCTCGCGGATGACGTGGATGGCCTCGGCCTCGAGCAGGTCGAGGGTCGAGAGCGCCGTGGGGGCTGCGGTGTTCGGGAGGGTCATTCGTGGAGCCCGCATTCGGTCTTCGAGGAGCCGGCCCAGCGGCCGGACCGGGGGTCTTCGCCGGGCGCGACCGGCTTCGTGCACGGCTCGCAGCCGATCGAGGGGTAGCCGAACCCGACGAGCAGGTTGACCGGTGCCTTGTGCGCGGCGGCGTAGGACAGGACGTCGTCGAAGCTCCACGCCGCGACCGGGTTGACCTTGACCAGACCGTTGCGCTCGTCCCACGTCACGAGCGGGGTGTTCGTGCGGGTCGGCGCCTCGTCGCGGCGCACGCCCGTGAACCACACCTCGTAGCCTCCGAGCGCGTCCTGCAGAGGCGCGACCTTGCGGCGCGCGCAGCACAGTCCCGGGTCGCGCTCGAACAGCTTCGCGCCGAACTCGGCGTCCTGCTCGGCCACGGTCTGGTCGGGGGTGATGTCGACGATCCGCACATCGAGCGCGCGCTGCACCTCGTCGCGCGTCGCGTACGTCTCGGTGAAGTGGTAGCCGGTGTCGAGGAAGAGCACGTCGACGCCGGGCAGCTGCTCGGCCACGAGGTGGGGGAGAGCGGCGTCGGCCATCGAGCAGGCGACGGCGGCAGCATCCGTCCCGAAATTGCGTGCGACCCACGCGACCACGTCGGCAGCGGATGCCTCGTGCTCGGTGAGGCTGCCGAGCTCGAGGTTGCCCTGCTCGGCGAGGGCCTTCAGCTCTTCGTGCGTGCGCTTGGTCCCGACGCGGGGTGCGAGGGAGACGGTCACTGGGTCGGCCCCTTTCCGGCGGCGTCAGCTTCGCCGCATCGCGCAGCGGCGCTCATTGGAGATGCTCCTCTTCGGCGCGGTGCGCCCACTGGGCGAACGTCTCGTCGGCGTCGACATCGCGCTCGGCGAGGAACCGCTTGACGACGCGCTCGGTGTAGTCGGCGATGCCGTCGGCGGCGACCTTGAGACCTCGCACGGTGCGGCCGAGGCCGGCGTCGTCGCGGTCGGCGTTCACGAGCCCGCCACCCAGGTGCACCTGGTAGCCCGGCACCTGCTCGCCGTCGATCGTGACGAGCTGGCCCTTGAGGCCGATGTCGGCGGTCTGGATGCGCGCACAGGAGTTCGGGCAGCCGTTGACGTGGAGCGAGATCGGATGCGGCAACTCGAACTGCTCGAGACGCTTCTCGAGGTCGAGCACCGCGGCCGTCGCGTACGCCTTGGTCTCGACGATCGCGAGCTTGCAGAACTCGATGCCGGTGCAGGCGATGGTGCCACGGCGGATGAGGCTCGGGCGGGCCGAGAGGCCGAGCTCGTCGAGGCCCGCGATGAACGGCTCCACGTTCTCTTCGGCGATGTCGAGGAACACGAGCTTCTGGTGCGGCGTCGTGCGCAGGCGCGTCGAGCCGTGGGCTTCGAGCAGGTCGGCGAGCTTGGCGAGCGTCGGGCCCGACACGCGGCCGACGATCGGCGTCGCACCGATGTAGAAGCGGCCGTCCTTCTGCTTGTGCACGCCGACGTGGTCGCCCTGCGTGAGCGGCTTCGGGGCGGCGGGGCCGTCGGGCAGCGCGTAGCCGAGGTATTCGTCCTGCAGCACCTGGCGGAACTTCTCGGCCCCCCACTCGGCGAGCAGGAACTTCAGGCGCGCCTTGTTGCGCAGGCGCCGGTAGCCGTAGTCGCGGAAGATCTGCGCGACGCCGTGCCACGCCTCTGCCACCCGCTCCGGCGAGACGAAGACGCCGAGGCGCTCGGCGAGACGCGGGGTGGTCGAGAGGCCGCCGCCGACCCACAGGTCGTACCCGACACCCAGCTCGGGGTGCTCGACCGCGACGAATGCGACGTCGTTGATCTCGTGCACGACATCCTGGCTGGGATGGCCGGTGATCGCGGACTTGAACTTGCGCGGCAGGTTCGCGAGCGACTCATCGCCGATGAAGCGCGACGTGATCTCGTCGATCTGCGCGGTCGGGTCGATGAGCTCGTCGGCCGAGATGCCGGCGACAGGCGAGCCGAGGATGACGCGGGGAACGTCACCGCACGCCTCGGTCGTGCCGAGGCCGACCGCCTCGAGGCGGCGCCAGATCTCGGGCACGTCCTCGACGCGCACCCAGTGCAGCTGCACGTTCTGGCGGTCGGTGAGATCTGCGGTGCCGCGGGCGAAGTCGGTGGAGATGTCGGCGATGACGCGCAGCTGCTCGGTGGTGAGCTGGCCGCCGTCGATGCGCACGCGCATCATGAAGTACTCGTCCTCGAGCTCTTCGGGCGTCAGGGTCGCGGTGCGGCCGCCGTCGATGCCGGGCTTGCGCTGAGTGTAGAGGCCCCAGACGCGGAAGCGGCCGTGCAGGTCGGTCGGGTCGATCGACGCGAAGCCGCCCTTCGAGTAGACGTTCTCGATGCGGTCGCGCACGCTCAGGCCGTTGTCGACCTGCTTCCACTCCTCGTTGCCGTTGAGCGGGGAGGTGCCGTCGACCTTCCACTGGCCGTTCGGCTTCGACGACGGGCGCGGCGGGCGCACGGCCGCGCGCGGGCGGTCGGCGCCGGCGAGCGCTTCGGTGTCGCTGATGGTCACGGTGGCCTCCGGTGTGAAACCCGAGGCGTCCCCCGGGCGGGACCCTATCGAGTCCATTCCGTGAATCTAGAAGCGAGCGGGCGTCAGACCTATCCGAGCGTCAAGAGGCGTTAACCGACGTAACGGGGCGTCACACAGTTGCGGGTGCGGGCCTTTGTGGACTCGATCCGAGATCGTCGCCGGTCGCCTCGAGGAACCCGGGTCGATGCGTTCCGACCGAGTCGCCGGGGCGCACCCCTCCGCGGGGGCGGGGCGAACCCGGGTCGATGCGATCCGACCGAGTCGAGGTGTTCCGAGCGCGCGGAACGCGTCGACTCGGTCGGAACGCCGCGAGTCGCGGCGACGGGACGGGGCGGCGGCGGGGGAGCCCGGTGTCCGGGCTGCGCTACGCGGCGGCTTCGTTGTAGCGATCGACCACGATGTCGACGAGGGCTGCCGGCGGTTCGTCGTCGCCGAGCAGCGGCGGCGCGACGGGGGCGCCGGCGGCAAGCCTCACGGCGAGGTCGTGGAAGTAGCCCGGCGCGAGGAGGTAGTCCGCGACGACGACGCGCTCGGCGTGGGCTGAGGCCTCGGCGACGGCGACGTCGACGCGGGGGTCGGCAGCGGCGAGGAAGCCGACCGTGACCTCGCGGTCGACGCGGGCGCGCAGCATCCGTCCGATCTCCCGGCAGTCCTCGTTCGCGCGGTCGTCGGTGGAGCCGGCCACCGCGAGCACGAGGGCGTCGTCGGGGCCGAGGGGGTGCAGGCGGGCGAGCAGCGCATCGACGAGGCGCGGGTCGGGACCGAGCGCCGGGGCGATCACGACGCCCTCGCGCCCCGCGGACTGCTCGATGAGGTCGACGCGCACGTGATAGCCCGCCGAGAGCAGCAGCGGCACGATGACGACGGGCATCCCCGCCGGGATCGCGTCGAGGGATGCCGCGACATCCGGCTGCTGCACGTCCACGTGCCCGAGCCGCACCGTGACGTCGGGCAGTCGCCGCGCGACCGCATCCACGAGTGCGGCGACCGCCGCCTGCCCCGCGGGCGACGACGTGCCGTGCGAGATGGCGAGGAGCGCGGGGCGGGTCATGTCGCCCATTGTGCCCCGCGCGTGTGACGCCCATGTGACGGCGTCGTCCGTCGTCCCCTCCGTCCCCCGTCCCCCGTCGCCCCGTCGCCGTGCGATGTCCGGACTTCGCAGGCGTTCACGCTGGGTCTCCAGCGAAACCTGGACCGCGGGATGAAACGCCGAAGGGCGGTCCGGCGTGTGCGGGACCACCCTTCGGGGGATGGATGCTGCGGCTCAGGCCGCGCCGGACTCCCGGCCGCGTGCGAAGCCGGCGTCGAAGCCGCGCTCGTACGCCTGCTGCGACCGGCGACCGCCGCGGCCGTGGTGACCGTGACCGCCGTGCTCGCCGCGGTGGCCGTGCGTGTGGCCGTGGCCGTGGTGGCCGTGCGCGTGGCCGTGGTCGTGGTGGCTGTGGCCGGCGTGCGGGTGGTGGCCGTGGCAGGCCTCGTCGCCGTAGCCGCGCATCGGCTCGTCGAAGCGCTCGGCGGGGTGGCCGGGGCGCCCGGGAGCGAAGCCGCGGTGGCGGTTCCGGCCGTACCCGTCGTGGGTGTCGGGGTCGAACGGGCGCGGACGCCCGCCGAAACCAGGGCCGAAGCCGCCGAACCCAGGACCGAAGCCCGGACGGAAACCGGGGCCGAAGCCGGGGCGCCCGAACCCGCCGAAGCCGCGCTCGCGGCCGGCGGCGTTCTCGTCCCAGCCCAGCTCCCGGGCGATCGCCTCGAGTGAGCCGGTGAGAGCCGCATAGGCCTCGTCGTCGCCGACGGCGGCGACCACGCGGGCACGGAGCGCATCGACGATCGCGCCGATGCGCTCCTTCTCGGCGCGGCCGAGGTCGGTCAGGGTCCACGTTCCGTCGCCCTGCTCCTCGACCCAGCCGCGCTCCTCGAGGCCGCGCAGGCGCTTGCCCTTGCGGGCGATGCGCTCACGGAACTCCGGGGCGTCGATGTCGCCCGACAGCACGTTCAGCAGCATCCAATCGCGGCGCGAGATGCCCTCGGCCTCGAGCGCCGTCGCGAACTCGCGCGTCAGCAGTCCGTCGACCGCGCGCAGCCAGTAGCCGAGCGGGCGCTGGTCGGTGGGGCGGGGGTCGTTGTCTTCGTTGTCGTTGATGTCGTTCATGGGGAAGTCCTTTCGGGGGCGGCGCGGAGGGCCGCCGGGTGATACATGTCGAAGTGCATGTACATGCAGTGTGACATGCATTCCAGATCCATGTCAAGTCGCATGTAAATTGGGAGGATGCCGTCCACTCCCGACGACCCGTCCGACGCGATCGCCGCCGCCCTCGCCCGCCTCCGCGGGCGACGAGGCCCTCGTCCGCCGTGGATGGAGGGCCCCGGTCCGCACTCCGCGGGCCCGCGCGCGCATGGCCACGCCGGACCCCACGGGCACGCAGCCGATGGTTCAGAGCACATCCACGCCGACGGCTCGATCCACGGCTTCTCGGGTCGCGGCGGTCCGTGGGGTCGCGGCGGTCCGTGGGGTCGCGGGGGACCGGGCCCCGGGTTCGGCGCACCGCCCTGGGCCGGCGGCGGTCGCTTCGGTGGTCCGGCCCGCATGAGGCTCCTCGAGGCGCTGGCCGCAGCATCCCATCCCCTCTCGGTGGGGGAGATCGCCGACGCCGTGGGCGTGGATCAGCCGCGGGCGTCGCGCCTCGTGCAGCAGGCCGTCGCACTGGATCTGGTGCGGCGCGAGGCCGACCCCGACGACGCTCGCCGCACGCGGGTCGCGCTGACCGACACCGGCACCCGCCTGGTGCGCGGCTTCCGCGGCGAGCGGCGCGAGGCGATCGATGCGGCGCTCGCAGCCTTCACCGACGCCGAGCGCGCCGAGCTCGCGCGCCTGCTCACGAAGCTCGCGGATTCCTGGCCTGGCGCGTCATAGTCGCGGGCCCACTGTTACCCGCTGATTCGGCGCGTTTCGACTCGCAAGCTCGCTCAACGACCGGTACCCCGGCCGCGATCAGAAGCTGGTGACGAGGTCGCCGAGCACGGCCTCGAGCTTCGACGGGTCTGTCGCGTCGTAGTAGTGCGCGCCCGTGGCGCTCGAGATCGACTGCAGCGTCGCCACGTCGGCGTCGGCGCCGTACGCGAGCGTGAAGATGAGCACCGGCGTGGCGTGGTGCATGTCCTTGAGGTTCGCGAGCATCTGCTCGGCGCCGATCGTGGGGGCGTTCGGGGCGTCGTTCTCGCCGTCCGAGAGCAGCACGATGGCGTTGATGTGGTCGCTCGACCACGACGCCGCCTGCTGCGCGGCGAAGGTGTCGACCGCCTGGTAGAGCGGGGTGTCGCCCATCGAGGTGATGCCGCCGAGTGCGCCGAGGAAGCCGTCGCGCGACGCGCCGATGTCGGAGACCGGCGACACGAGTCCCGGCACCATCGCGCCGTCGGGAGCCTGCGCGAAGGCGGCGAGGCCGACGTCGTCGCCGTTCGTGAAGTGGCCGAGGGCCGCCTCGATCGCCTTGCGGGCCTGCGTGAGCTTCGTGTCGCTGGCCGAGATGGGCTCGTCCATCGAGCCCGACACGTCGAGGAGGAACAGCACGTTCGCGCGCTTGCGGACGTCGGGGAACGACGCCTGCACGGCGGTCACGACGTCGGCACCGGGGAAGGCGAGCATGCCGCCCTGGTCGCCGTCGAGCTGTCCGACCTGCTGGACGCCCTCGTCGAGGTCGCGGTTGAGGTCGCGGTAGCCGGCTGCACGAACGGCGGCCTGGCCCTGCGCGGTATGCGTGAAGCGGATGAAGTCCGCCGCCGCCTCGGACTCGACCGGGTCGATCCACCCGCCGGTGAGGCGCATGACGGGGTTGTCGGCCGTGTAGTAGCCGTCGGCGGGGTAGATCGGCACGAGCTGCTCCGCCGGCGGATCGGCTTGCGTGCGCGTGATGCCGTCGCGGCTCGTGATGCCGCGGTTGTAGTCCCATACCGACTTCTCGTCGACGATGACCGCCGAGAGGAAGTCGGCGGCGGAACCGGATGCCTCGGCCTGGCGCGCGTGCCAGAGGAAGTGCTCGGGCGTCGCCATGTAGTGGCTCGTCGCGGTCTCGTTCTCGTGCACCTCGGCCTGCACGGCGGGGTCCTGCACCTGGGCGGCGGTGAAGTCGGTCATCGATCCGGCGGCGGTGCCGTACGACGCGAACATCGCGGCCTCGCCGCTCGTCGCGACGAGCGGGCTCGTCTTGCCCAGCTTGAACGCGCCCCACTCGGGGTGGCCGAGGCCGCTCCAGAGGTCGGGGTCGCCCGCGGACTCGAAGATCTCGGTCCACGTCGGGGCCTCGGCATCCCATCCGATCGCCTCAGCCAGGCCCACGGGCATCGCGAGCACGATGTCGGAGAGCGCGACGCTCGTGCCCTCGGCGCGGAGGTTGGTGGCGCCCTCGGCCTGCGCCACGTCGACCCAGGTCGACGAGTCGGGGAGCCACACGGTGGGCTTCTGGTCGTCGGCGAGGTTCGGGAAGCCCGTCGCCACGACAGCGGCGGCCACACCCGACTTCTCGCGGGCGGTGGTCACCGTCACGCACGAGCCCGCGACGTTGCGCGGCTGGCTGTTGTAGGCGGCGGCGAGGCCCTCCGCCATCTCGGCGTTCTCGAACGACGACAGCACCTGGACGGTCGCGCAGGGCTCTGCGCCGGCGGTGGCGGCGGGCTCGTCCTCGGGGAAGACGATCGGCTCGGCGACGGCCGGCGCCTCAGGAGCGGGAGCGGCGGCCGGCTGTTCGGCGCCGGCGAGGTTCGAGATGAT
Source organism: Microbacterium sp. F01 (assembly GCF_056156365.1). Lineage (NCBI taxonomy): Bacteria > Bacillati > Actinomycetota > Actinomycetes > Micrococcales > Microbacteriaceae > Microbacterium > Microbacterium sp. F01. The sequence continues at coordinate 4,332,516 of NZ_CM149592.1, read as the reverse complement.
CGCGTAAGACACCGTGCCGATCGAGCCGACGAGCACCACGATGCCGATGATGGTCGTCGCGATGATCGCCTGACGGCGGCGCTTGCGGCGGCGCTCACGGCGCTCGTCGATCGCGGACGGCTTCGCGGGCTTCGACGCCGCAGCGGGGGTCGAGAAGGTGGGAGAAGGGGTCGGCGAAGAGGCCGAGGGCATCGGTGCGGTCTTCGGGTGGGAGGTCTGGCCCCTGCGGGGGCCAGGGACGTCCTCGTCGCCGCGCGTTCCATCGCGCATGGGGGCATCCTCAAAGCGGGTGCGGCCGTGAAGCCGGGCGGGGGGTCACCGGCCGGGTAGTCCGGTAAGGCCACAGCCTAGCCCGAGTGCAGGTGCGAGACGAGCGGGAGAAAACCGTGAGATCACCGTGAAGCAGTGTTCAGCATGCCGATCAGAACGGCCGTCCACCAGGCGGTTTGCGATACGACGGCGCTCCAGACGCACCACAACTTCAGCCGGGTCGGCAGTGACGAGAAGCGCACCGCCCCCGGCAGACGGTCGAGTTCGTCGGTCAGCCTCGTCATCGCGACGCCGTTCATCGCGGCGATCAGCACGGCGATCATCTTGACCGCGGTCAGGGGCTGTGAGAGATCGGGCTGCAGGAACGCACCTGTGGCGAACAGACCCGCGATGCCCAGCCATGCCAGTGCTGTCACCGGGGGCTCGGTGCGCCGGAGGTCGTCGAGCGAGGTGCGGCGCAGCATCCAGAGCAGTCCGCTCATCTCCAGCAGCACGGCCGCACCGAGTCCCACGATCACCGAGGCCAGATGGCCGAACAGCGCCGGCGCGTGCAGCCACGAGTTCGGGACGACCGACGTGCCGATCCAGATCGACAGCAGCCACGCGATCAGCACCCACCAGTACGCGACCGCTCGGCGGTGACGCGCGGCGCGCAGGCGCTCGGCGCGTTGGCGCTGGATCAGCGGGGTCGTCACGGTGCCTCTCGGGTTCGGCGAGGTGAGGCACGCGTGCGCGACGACCCCCCGTGCGCACGATGCCCGAGAGTGAGGGTATCGGATGCTGCGCCCCCGCCGGCCGGCGGGATCGATCCGCTGCGGTCAGCGGGCGATGTCTTTGGGTCGCAGCTTCACGGGGATCAGCAGCAGGAGCCCGACGAGCAGCACGATCACGATGCCGAGGATGCCGTAGTGGGTCGCGCCGAACCAGCCGATGAACAGCGCCCACAGGAGCGGCGACAGGAAGCTCATGACGCGGCCCGTCGTCGCGTAGAGGCCGAAGACCTCGCCCTGCATGCCCGTCGGGGTGACCCGCGCGAGCAGCGACCGGCTCGACGCCTGCGCCGGTCCGACGGCGGCCGAGAGGATGATGCCGCCCACCCAGAACACCGGCTTGCCGCCTTCGCGCAGGAAGAAGACGAAGAGCGCGCTGACGATGAGGATCGTGAGCGCGGTGATGATGACCGCGCGCGCCCCGAAGCGGTCGTCGAGACGGCCGGCGATGATCGTCGAGACGCCGGCGACGAGGTTCAGGGCGATGCCGAAGGCGATGACCTCGGTCGCGCTGAACCCGAACGACACCGCGGCGAGCACGCCGCCGAACGCGAAGACGCCCGCGAGGCCGTCGCGGTAGACGGCGCTCGCGATGAGGAACCAGAACGTCGGCCGGTGCTCGCGGAAGAGCGCGACGATGTCGTGCACCAGCACGACGTAGCCCTCGAAGAACCCGACCTTCCGGCGCCCCGGGTCCGCCGGCGACTCGGGCACGAGGAAGACGAACGGCAGCGCGAAGAGCACGGTCCACACCGCCGCGCCGACCGCGATGAGGCGGTAGGCCAGGCCGTCCGACACGTCGAGGCCGAACCAGCCGACCGTGTTGAGCACGACGACGAGCGCGAGCGCGAGGATCCCGCCGATGTAGCCCATGCCCCAGCCGAGGCCGCTCACGCGACCGATCGTCTTCGGAGTCGAGACCTGCACGAGCATCGCGTTGTAGTTGACGCCCGCGATCTCGGACGAGACGGATCCGAGGGCGACGAGGATCGCGCCGAGCCAGAAGAACTGCGGCTCGGAGTAGACGAAGAACAGCGCGAACTGCAGGAGCGCGAGCACCGCGGTCGCGCCCACCACCCAGCGCTTCTTGGTGCCGGCCGCATCGGCACGCTGACCCAGCACGGGCGCCAGCAGCAGGATCAGGATGCCGGCGGCGAAGGTGACCCAGCCGTACCACTCCGACAGATCGGCGAGGGCGCCGCAGTACGCCGTGCCGGCGTCCGCCGCGCTCGAGCAGACCATGTCGCCGTCCGCGTTCTGGGCAGCGACGTCGGCCGGCAGGAAGGCATCCGACACCAGGTACAGCGAGACGAAGACGAACGTCAGGATGACCGAGTTGAAGGGCTGTGTCGCCCAGTCCCACAGCGCCCACGCGAACACGCGCCGCCGGGGCACCGGGGTGTCGTCGAGGCCGTCGGTGTGGAGGGCGGCGGTCGACAGCACGTGCTCCGGCGAAGGGCCGGATCCCGCCGGGGTGCCGGGTTGCGAGGGCCTGCCGGGCTCGTCGGGTCCGGGGGCGGGTGAGCTCATGTCGGTCACAGTAGGGCCCTTCGGTGAACTGGTGCGGAATCAAAGTAGCGCTCGCGAGCGCCGTGATGGTTTGCTTCGTTCATGACAGGGGAAACCTCGCCCGAGACGACCTTCAACGCTCGCCTGGCCATCCTTCTCGCCATGGCGATGTTCGTGCTCGTGGTCGACACGTCGATCATGAACGTCTCGATCTCGGCGGTGGTGAAGGAGCTCGGCACGACCGCCAGCGGCGTGCAGGGCGCGATCGCCCTTGAAGCCCTGGTCTCGGCGGCATTCATCCTCATCGGCGGCAAGACCGGCGACCTCATCGGGCGCAAGCTGGCGTACATCCTGGGCCTGCTCGGCTACGCGGTCGGCGCGGTCGCGATGACGTTCGCCACGAGCCTGACCGCCGTCATCATCTTCTGGGCGGTGATCGGCGGGATCGGGGCATCCCTTCTCCTCCCCTCGATGCAATCCCTCATCCACGGCAACTTCGCCGGCGCTCACCAGAAGCGCGTCTACGCGCTGGTCGGTGCATCGGCGGCGATCGCGGCCGCCGTCGGGCCGCTCCTCGGCGGTTTCATCACCACCTTCTGGTCGTACCGTGTCGCCTTCGGCCTCGAGGCGGTCATCATCGCGATCGTGCTGCTCGGCATCGGCCTCGTGAAGGACGTCAAGTACACGGGCGATCGTTCCATCGACCTCGTGGGCGCGGCCCTGTCGGTCATCGGCATGGGCGGCGTCGTGCTCGGCATCCTGGTCTGGCAAGAGGGTGGCGGCTACGTCGGCATCATCATCGGCCTCGGTGCCGTCGCGCTCGGCGGCCTGGCGTGGTGGCTCAACTCGCGCAAGAAGAAGGGCAAGCCGGTCCTCCTCGACCCGGCGCTGTTCTCGTCGAAGCCGTTCCGCACCGGTGTGAGCGGGCAGCTGCTGCAGCAGATCGCCCTCGGCGGCACGATGATCGTGCTTCCGCTCTACCTGCAGATGGTGCTCGAGTACAACGCGCTGCAGGCCGGTCTGTCGATCGCGCCGCTGTCGCTCAGCATGTTCGCGGTCGCGATCTGGGCCGGCCGCCGGGCCAAGGGGCGCCCCGCGAACCTCATCCTGCTCGGGTTCTCGCTCGCCGCGGTGGGCCTCATCGCCATCGTGCCGCTGGTGCCCGTCGCCGACACAGGGTGGTGGCTCACCATCCCGCTCATCATCGCCGGCTCGGGTCTCGGCCTTCTGGTGTCGCAGCTCAACAACTACACGCTGTCGCCGATCTCCGACGAGCGGGTCAGCGAGGCCGCCGGCGTCAACTCCGCCGCCGGCTCGTTCGGCCTGTCGTTCGGCCTCGCGTTCGCGGGCGCGATCATGCTCGCGACTCTCGCGGCGTCGTTCACGTCGCTGGCGTACTCGAGCACGGTGCTCACGAGCGAGCAGCAGGAGCAGGTGGCCACGGTGCTCGAGGAGGACGCGGAGCTGATGTCGAACACCGGCCTCGAGCAGCTCCTCGCCGACGAGCCGCCGGAGGCGTCGGCCGAGGTCGTGCGCATCAACACGGAGGCGCGCCACATCGCCCTCCAGGTCGCTCTGCTCATCCCGATCCTCGCCGCGGTGCTGGGTGTGCTCAACGGTTTCCGCATGCGCCGCCTGCCCGATCCGAAACCGAACGAGGCGGTGGAAGGGATGCTGGGCGGGTGAGCCGGCGCACGGACCGCGCGCGGGCCCAGCTCGAGCAGGTCGAGGGCGGCGAGCAGGCGATCGTCGCCTACTTCAAGGAGCGCGTCTACGCGACCTTCACGGGCCTCGCGATCGTGCTGGTCGTCGCTTCGAGCGAGCACGCCGAAGCCGATCACGCGTTCTGGGCGCTGATCCTCGGCGTGGTGGGAATCACGGCGGCGGGCTTCGTCTCGGACGTGATCTCGCACCTCTCGGTGCACCGCACGTTCCCCGGCCGCGTCGACCTCCTCATCTCGACGCGGATCGCCGGCGGCGCGCTCGGCACCCTCCTGACGCCCGGCATCCTCCTCCTGCTCGCGTGGCTGGAGGTCATGCCGCTCGACGCGGCCCTCACGGCGAGCTCCATCGTCTACATCGCGACCCTCGCGGTCATCGGCTGGTTCGCTGTGCGCCGTTCCGACCTCGCGTGGTGGAAGCAGGTGATCGCACTCGCCATCCTCGTCGCGCTCGGACTCCTGGTCGTCGGCCTGCAGACCCTCGCTCACGCGATCTGAAGCAAGTTGAGCCGAGTCCTATCAACTTTGATTTGACGGATGCTGCGCCCCCGGCGTATGGTTGAGCCATCGCGACTCAACCTCATGGTGAGTTGCGAGAAGACTTCCCTGTAACCCCGGGTGGCAGCATCCGTCTGCGCCCATATGAAGGAGAGATACACATGGCACGTGCTGTTGGAATCGACCTCGGTACGACCAACTCGGTCGTGAGCGTCCTCGAGGGCGGCGAGCCCAAGGTCATCGCGAACGCCGAGGGTTTCCGCACGACCCCCTCGGTCGTCGCGTACACGAAGGACGGCGAGGTGCTCGTCGGCGAGACCGCCAAGCGCCAGGCCGTCACCAACGTCGACCGCACCGTCTCGTCGGTCAAGCGCCACATGGGCACCGACTGGGGCTTCGACGTCGACGGCAAGCACTGGACACCGCAGGAGATCTCGGCGCGCATCCTTCAGAAGCTGAAGCGCGACGCCGAGCAGTACCTGGGCGACACGGTGACCGACGCGGTCATCACCGTCCCCGCATACTTCAACGACGCCGAGCGCCAGGCCACCAAGGAGGCCGGCGAGATCTCGGGCCTCAACGTCCTGCGCATCATCAACGAGCCCACCGCGGCGGCCCTGGCCTACGGCCTCGACAAGGGCAAGGAAGACGAGCTCATCCTCGTCTTCGACCTCGGTGGCGGTACGTTCGACGTCTCCCTCCTCGAGGTGGGCAAGGACGACGACTTCTCGACCATCCAGGTGCGCGCCACCGCCGGTGACAACCGACTCGGCGGCGACGACTGGGATCAGCGCCTCGTCGACTACCTCATCAAGCAGTTCAAGGACACGACCGGTGTCGACGTCTCGGGCGACAAGATCGCGCTGCAGCGCCTCAAGGAGGCCGCCGAGCAGGCGAAGAAGGAGCTCTCCTCGTCGACCAGCACCTCGGTCAACCTGCCGTACCTGTCGCTGACCGACTCGGGCCCCGTGTCGCTGTCGGAGACGATCACCCGCGCGAAGTTCGAGGATCTCACCAAGGACCTCCTCGACCGCACCAAGAAGCCGTTCGAGGACGTCATCCGCGAGGCCGGCATCAAGGTCGGCGACATCGACCACGTGGTGCTCGTCGGCGGCTCGACCCGCATGCCCGCGGTCTCCGAGCTCGTGATGAAGGAAGCCGGCAAGGAGCCCAACAAGGGCGTGAACCCCGACGAGGTCGTCGCCGTCGGCGCCGCCCTCCAGGCCGGAGTCCTCAAGGGCGAGCGCAAGGACGTCCTCCTCATCGACGTCACCCCCCTGAGCCTCGGCATCGAGACCAAGGGCGGCATCATGACGAAGCTCATCGAGCGCAACACCGCCATCCCGACCAAGAGGAGCGAGACCTTCACGACCGCCGACGACAACCAGCCGTCGGTCGCGATCCAGGTCTTCCAGGGCGAGCGCGAGTTCACCCGCGACAACAAGCCGCTGGGCACGTTCGAGCTGACCGGCATCGCGCCGGCTCCGCGCGGCATCCCGCAGATCGAGGTCACCTTCGACATCGACGCGAACGGCATCGTGCACGTGTCCGCGAAGGACAAGGGCACCGGCAAGGAGCAGTCGATGACGATCACCGGCGGCTCGTCGCTGCCGAAGGACGACATCGAGCGCATGGTGCGCGAGGCCGAGGAGCACGCCGCCGACGACAAGAAGCGTCGCGAGGCCGCCGAGGTGCGCAACCAGGCCGAGACCCTCTCGTACTCGATCGAGAAGCTGATCAAGGAGAACGAGGACAAGCTGCCCGAGGACGTCAAGACCGAGGTGCAGGGCGACGTCGATGCCCTCAAGACCGCGCTTGCGGGCGAGGACGACGACGCCGTGAAGGCCGCGTTCGACAAGCTCAACCAGAGCCAGGGCAAGCTGGGCGAGGCGATCTACGCGTCGAGCCAGGCTTCGCAGTCGGCTCCGGATGCTGCCGCCGGCGCCCCCGGTGACGGCCAGGCTCCGACCGACTCCGACGAGGACGTCGTCGACGCCGAGGTCGTGGACGAAGAGGACGAGAAGAAGTAACCATGGCGAACAAGGACCACAACCCGGAACCGGTCGAAGAACCGGGCGACGGCGACGAGGTCCGGCCTGAGGGTGCGGGGCCGGAGGCGAACGCCTCCGGCCCCGCGCCGCAGGACGGGCAGGACGATGAGCTCACGGTCGACGACATCCTCGGCGCTGCGCAGAACGCAGACGCCGCGGCCGAGGACGCCGTGCTCGCCGACCTCGAGTCGCAGCTGCTGAACGACCTCAAGCGCCTGCAGGCCGAGTACGCCAATTACCGCCGCCGCACCGAGGAGCAGCGCGAGGTCGAGATCGAGCGCGCCCAGGGCGCGGTCGCGAAGGGCATCCTCCCGGTGCTCGACGACCTCGACCGCGCCGAGAAGCACGGCGACCTGGAGCAGGGGTCCGCCTTCGCGGCGATCGCCGACAAGCTCCGCGGCGTCGCCGAGCGCATCGGACTCACCACCTACGGCGCGGCGGGCGAGACGTTCGACCCGCAGCAGCACGAGGCGATCTTCCAGGTGCCGACTCCCGGCGCGACCGAGACCACGATCGTCGAGGTCGTCGAGATCGGCTACCGCCTGGGCTCGGTGGAGCTGCGTCCGGCGAAGGTCGTCGTCGCGGTTCCCGCCGAATAGCCCGAAGGAGGCTCCATGGCCAGTCAGGACTGGTTCGACAAGGACTTCTACTCGGTGCTCGGCGTCTCGAAGGACGTCAGCGAGGCTGACCTCAAGAAGACGTATCGCAAGCTCGCGCGGAAGTACCACCCCGACTCCAACCAGGGTGACGCGGCCGCCGAGGCGAAGTTCAAAGAGGTCAGCGAGGCGTACTCGGTGCTCTCCGACGCGGAGCAGCGCAAGGAGTACGACCAGATCCGCGCGATGGGCTCGGGCGCTCGATTCACGTCGGGCGGCCCGGGCGGCGCCGGCGGCTTCGAAGACGTCTTCTCGATGTTCAACCAAGGCCGCGGCGCGCGCTACCAGAGCGCCGAGGACTTCGACGACATCTTCGCGATGTTCAACCAGCAGCAGGGCGGCACGGGCTTCGGCTCCGGGCGGTTCGGGCAGCCGAGCGGCGGTTATCGCGGCTTCGGCGGCCCCAGCCGCGGCGCCGACGTCACGGCGCGCACGACGATCGACTTCGTCACGGCGACCAAGGGCGAGACCATCACGCTGCAGGGGGAAGACGGGAAGCCGTTCAAGGTGAAGATCCCCGCGGGAGTCGCGGACGGACAGAAGATCCGGCTGCGCGGCCGCGGGCGTCACTCGCCCGACGGCGGCGAGAACGGCGACATCGTCGTGCAGGTCACCGTGCGTCCGCACCCGGTGTTCACGCGCGACGGACTGAACCTCCGCGTCACCGTGCCGGTGACGTTCACCGAGGCTGCGCTCGGCGCCACCATCGAGGTGCCGACGCTCGGCGGCGATCCGGTGCGGCTGCGCGTAGCTCCCGGCACGCCGTCCGGTCGCGTGCTGCGCGTCAAGGGGCGTGGCGTCGAGACTGCGAAGGGCACCGGCGACCTCCTCGCCGAGGTGCAGGTGGCCGTCCCATCGCACCTCGATGAGGCCGCGCGCGAAGCGCTCGAGCGCTTCCAGAGTCTCGAGTCGAAGGAGAACCCGCGCGCCGACCTGATGGCCAAGGCGCAGGGCTGAGATGCTCGCTGAGAACAGGAGATCTGGCGAGAACAGGACGATTCCCCGCGAAGCGTCCTGTCCTGGCGAGATCTCCTGTTCTCGCGAGTGAGAGGAGGTGACGAAATGACCGAGGACGACATCGACGAGGATGCCCCGATCTTCGCGATCGCCGTCGCCGCCGAGCTGTCGGGCATGCACCCGCAGACGCTCCGTCAGTACGACCGGCTCGGGCTTGTCGTGCCCGCCCGCACGCAGGGCGGGTCGCGGCGCTATTCGCTGCGGCACGTGGAGCAGCTGCGCGAGGTCGCGCGCATGTCGTCGGACGGCATCGGCCTTCCCGCGATCGTGCGCATTCTCGAGCTCGAGAACCGCGTGCAGGAGCTTCACGGACGCGTCCGCGACCTCGAGGACCGCATGCGCGCCGAGCTCGAGAAGCGGCCGGGCGCGCGCGTCTTCGCGGCCGGCTCCACCGGCTCGGTCGTGACGCTGCGGCATGGCACGCGCGTGCGCCGGGCGACCGAGGTCGTGGTGTGGCGGCCGCGCACGCCGATCGAGCGACCGGACGAGTCGGGCGAGCCACCCACCGAATGAACCTACGTAAGAAGGAGGGGACGGCATCCGTCCCCTCCTTCTTGCGCTGCCTGTCGCAGTGGTGTCAGGCGCGCTGCGACCGCCGCAGGGCGAGCATCGCGCCGACGGCGATCAGCCCGAGGGCTCCGAGAGGCACCAGCGGCGACAGCCCGCCGCCACCGGTCGCCGGGAGCGGGCGTGTCGAGGCGGTGTTGGTGAGCGTGAGCTGCGCGACGCCCTGATCGCGGGAAGCGGTCGTCGGGAGCACGACCTTGCCGTCGTCGCCAGGCACCAGGGTCTCGCCGTCGACGGTCCAGGTCGCGGTGCCCCAGTCGACGCCGGGGATCGAGGGCAGCTCGCCCTCGCGCACCTCGAGGATCGTTCCGACCGGGAAGTACGGCGAGTAGACCGGCACGTTCGGTGTCAGTTCGACGCGCGGCTGCGCGACGCCGTCCTGCCACCAGTCGAACGGGTAGGTGGTCCCGGCCGGGATCGCCGATGAGCCGTTGCCGTCCACGACCTTCGTCACCGCCCAGCGGGTCATCTGCACAGCCGTGTTGATCACCTCGAGCACAGGGGTCTCACCTGGGCCGATCTGGACCGAGGCCGACGGCCGCCAGACCGTCTCGCCCCACTCGTATCCGGGAGGCAGAGTCGAGGCATCCGGTTCCTCCTCCGTGAGGTACACCACGGTGCCGAACGGGAATTCGATCGGGTCGCCGTCCGGATCGACCGGACCCGCGGGCGTCCCATCAGCGGGCAACTCGAAGCGTCCGACTTCCACGGACGGGCCGGGCACGAAGGCGACGTAATCGATCATGAACGAGTCGACGACGAGCTGGTCGGGGTCGATACCGAACAGGCTCTTGGACACCTCGAACGTCCCGCGCAGCTGCGAGCCGTCGTTGACGAGGGTGGCGTGCACGACGGCCGCGCCGTCGGCGCCGATCGTCAGCTGCGCCGGATCGAACGTCGCCGCTGCCCACCGCACCGCACGAAGTGACGGTGCGGGCAGCTCCTCGAAGGTGACGACCGTTCCGTACGGGAAGGTGATCGGGATGCCCGTGTCGTCGAGCGGGCTGACCGGCGTGCCGTCGCCCGGGAGCCGGACGATCCCGGTCTGCACGTCGCCCGTCGGCAGCGTCGCCGTCCACCGGACGGTGAACTCCAGGCCGTCGGGGACGGACTGCGGCGGAATCCCCGTGAACTCCTTCGACAGCGTGAACGTCCCCTCGCGGAGGGCGTTCACGACCTCGATCGCGATGTCGCCGGTCTCGGGCAGCGGGATGTCGACGATCGCCGTCTCGAGCGGTCCGGCGCCTTCGAAGTTCGCGGGGCGATACTCCGTCGTGGTGCCGTCCACCGTGGCCTTGATGACCGGGATCTCCCAGCCGTCGGGGTCGACCGCGGTGCCGTCGAGGGTCGGCAGCAGCTCGGCGAGCTCGAGGATGTCGGCCTCCGCCTCGACTCCGACGAGCAGTTCGGGGTCGCCGACAGGGAGCGGGACGGTCGTGCGGGCAGGAGCGGGGTCGGTGTTGTAGCTCACGGCGTACTCGTACGCCGGATCCGCTGCGTCTCCGATCGCCGACTTGACGATGGTGATCGTCCGCGGCGCCTCGCTCGGAGTGATCGCGTTCGTCAGCTTCACGGCGACGGTCTCGCCGGCCGAGTCGATGACGAACTCCCGGCCGGGCGACCAGTGCGCCCCGCTCCAGTCGTAGCCCGGAGGCGGATCGATCCCCGACAGGTCCTCCGTGAGGACGATACGCGTGCCCACCGGGAACGAGATCGGGTTGTCGTCCTCGTCGAGAGGAACGATCACCGTGCCGTCGAACGGCACGTCGAGGGTGCCCTGTCCGATCTGCGCGCCGCCGAAGAAGGCGGTCCAGGTCACGGGCACCGTCGGCTGCGAGGGATCACCCGGATCACCGCCCGACACGTCGTCGATCAGCTTCTGCACGCTGAAGGTGCCCGTCAGGGCCGTCGCTGTGTTCGTGATCACGACCTGGGCCGTGCCCGCGCCGATGGTGAGCGGGTTGGGCGCGATCGTCGGCGTTCCCCATTCCCATCCCGGGACGCTCTCGGGCTCGACTTCCTCGAACTCGACCACGGTGCCGAGCGGGAACTGTTCGCCCGCGAGCACGGGCGTGCCGTCGGCCGGCAGCTCGAGCGTGCCGGTCACGACGGTGTCGTCGGGTTCGGTCGCGGTGTAGTTCACCGTGAACGTCGTGTCTTCCGGCAGGTCGGACTCCTCGATACCCGACAGCTCCTTGCGGACGGCGAACGTGCCGCTGTCGGCCTCACAGGTGATCTCGCCGGAGAACAGGAAGGAGTGGGCCTCACCGCCCTTCATCGTCACGTTCAGGCCGATCACCTGGCCGTCCAGTGGGGCGGCGTCGACGGTGACGGACGCGTTCGGTGCGTAGATCGAGCCGTCGATGCGCGCCTCGGCAGCCTTCACCGTGACGTCGCCCGTCAGCGCGGACAGGTCCCAGATCATGTAGGGCGAGAAGGCGCCTTGCGGGTCGGCTCGCGCGCCGATCACCTCGGTGGTTCCCTCGGCCACGCGGATGATGAGCGGGTTCGAGACCCCCGGCGTCGGGCCGGACGAGAACTGGAGGAGCGCCGCCCCGGCGATGTCGGCGTAGTCGACGACGTTGGGCTGGTCGGGGCTGAGCGGCTCGAGCACCTTGCGGCTGCCGGCATCCTCCGCCACGCCGACGTGGTGGCCGACGTCGCCCAGCGGGTCGGCGATGTCATCGAGGCAGCTGTTCGCCTCGTCCCACGACGCGTCGCGGTTGGCTTCGACGTAGTCGGCCACCGCGGTGTCGGAGGTGTTCGCCGTGTAGATGCTGCCGTTGCCGTCCGCACCGGCCGGGGGCGCAGCATCCGCCGGATACTGCTGGTGGGTCGCGTCGATCAGCGGGGTCTGGTCGACGTCGGCGGGGTTCTGGTTGAGGCGAAGCCAGTCCGCGCGCGCGAAGGCCTGCCACCCTTCGTCGCGCTGCACCATCTTCAGATCGCCCCAGAGCGCGGGGTCGCTGGTGCCCGCACTCGTGATGGCGAGGATGTCGGTGCTCGCGGTGCTGTAACTGTTCACGAGGAAGCGCGTCGGGTCGCCGTCGACCGTCGGGAGGTCGTAGTCCCCGGTGCCCGCGGACACATGGATGATCGTGTACTGGCCGCTGCTGCCTTGCACGGTGGCGGTGCCACCGACCGCGATGCTGCCCTCGGTCTCCTGGTTCTGCAGGAGCGCGTCCTCGCGTGCGTAGATCGTGAACCCGCCCGCGATCGCGAACGGGTTGACGAACTCGGGGTAGGCGGCCGACGCGGGTTGAGGATCGATCGCTCCGGTCACGACGGCCCCGGTGGCCGCCAGCAGTGCGGCGGTGAGGCCGGCGACGAAGCTGCGCATCCGACGACGTGGGCGATCGAGTCCGAGCATCCGTGAAATCCCCCTTCCCGCCCTCACGTGTGGGGACGCGCGGCGCGGTCTTTCGACCCTATCGGGACTTTTCGACCGGACAGCGGATGCGTCTCGCGGAGGACGGTGAACCGTCACATGATGGACACATGCCGACTCTCGACGACGTCCGCACCATCGCCCTCGGGTTCCCCGGCGTCGTCGAGCGCATCGACGGACACCGGGGAGGAGCCTCCTGGCGCACTCCCGCCGGCGTCTTCGTGTGGCAGCGGGGACCGAGTGGCCGCGATCTCGAACAGCTCGCGGCCCTCGGGCGCGAATGGCCGTCGGGCGACGTCGTGGGCGTGCGCACCGACGGCGCGCAGGTCAAAGAGGCGCTGCTCGAGACCTACCCCGATGCGTTCTTCACGATCCCGCACTTCGACGGCTATCCCGCCGTGCTGGTGCGGCTCGATGCGATCGAGCTCGAGCAGCTCCGCGAGGTCGTCACCGACGCCTGGCTGCTCAAGGTGACCAAGCGGGTCGCGAGGGAGTGGCTGGCCGCGCACCCGCCCGTCACCGGGTAGCCCTGCGCGACCGATGACGGATGACGGATGCCGCGGGCCGCGGCACGCGGCATCCGTCACTCCTCACGCCGGAGCGGTCTCGACGTTGCGGTGCTTCCGGAACAGCTCCCAGTCGGCGCGCGAGAGGTCGGCGTACGCATACGCCCATTCCAGGATCGCTTCGCCCGCGACCTTGCCTCCTCCGACGTAGCCGGCGACCGACGAGGACAGCGGGGATTGGCCGTGCGCCCGGGCGAGGGTCGCCGCGCAGGCATCGGCGTACCAGAGGAAGGCCGAGTCGTCGAGCTCGTCCATGTCGAACCCGCCCTTCTTGTCGCGGAACTGGCGGACGTAGAAGTCGCGCTGCGCGCCGTACGTCGTGCGGCGCACGAAGCCGAGGAAGGGATCCGACACCGACTGCAGGATGCGCTGCATGCCCACCACGCGGCCTCCGTCGCCGTACTCGTCGATGAACCGCGTGACGACCTCCGGCTGCTCGGCCTTGCCGTACTGGATCAGCACGCTCTTGCCCGCCTCTTTGCCCTGGAGCAGCAGCACGCCGTCGTCGCCGTCCTGCATCGAGATCACGAAGCACCGCGTTCCGACGCTGCCCACCCCGACCACGCGGAGGGCGATGTCCGACATGCGGTACTTCTGCAGCAGTGCGCGGATGTCGATGTTGGCCGACTGCACGTACTGATCGAACACGCCGAGGACGCGCTCCTCCGACTGCGCGTCGATGTGGGTCATGGTCGGAGGCGCCTCGACGAAGACGACCCGCCCCTCGTCATCGACCTGCGTCATCTTCTTCGCTGCGCGCGCGCCGGTGCGCTTCTCGGCCTCTTTGATCGCGGAGTCGATGGCGGCGCGGGTGTCGTCGTCGACGGCCCGCTCGGCGGCCATGGCGTCGAAGCGGTCGTAGTAGCGCTTCAGGGGGCTGCGCTTGGCGCCCGTGCCGATCGCACGCGCATAGACGCGCACCGCGTCCAGCGATGCCTCACGCACCACCGAGTCGGCGCGTCCGGTCGACTGTCCCGCGATGACGATGCTGGTGACCAGGCGCTTCACGTCCCACTCCCATGGCGCCCAGGCGGACTCGTCGAAGTCGTTGAGGTCGAACACGAGGGTCCGCTGCGGCGAGGCGTACAGCCCGAAGTTCGACACGTGCGCGTCACCGCACGACCCGACGCTGACACCACTCGACGGCGAGCGGGACAGGTCAGCGGCCATCAGGGCGGCCGTGCCTCGGTAGAACGCGAAGGCGCTCGCGGCCATGCGCTCGGTCCGCAGCGGAACGAGTTCGGGGACACGGTCCTCATCCTGCGCGTCGAGGATCCCCATCGGGTCGCGGTCGTTCGTCGGCAGCTCGGCGAGCGACTCCCGCGGAGTGCGCTGGCGGGCGGCGCGCCCTTCGGCGACATGGTCGGTGTAGGACGGCAGCGGGGCCCACGTGCGGCCGATGGGCGAGGCGTCGATCGTAGACATGGGCCCAGTGTGGCACTGCGTGGCGCCGGCGAGGAAGAGCGGTACCCTGACGCCGTGACCCGCGCCGCGCAGCCCGCTCCGCCCCCCGCGATCTCGCCGAGCCTGCGCGTGCTGCTGGTGCTCGCCGCGACCGTGGTGGTGCTCGCGGGCGTGTACTTCGCGCGGAGCCTGATCGGCCCGCTGGCCCTCGCCATCGTCCTCGTCGTGATCTGCGAGCCCGTCCGCCGCCCGCTGGAGCGCCGCGGCTGGCCGCGCTGGACCGGCACGACCGCGGTCATCCTGCTGGCCTACCTGGTCCTCGCGGTCATGGGCGTCCTGCTGTGGGTCGCCGGCGTGCAGTTCGCAGGCCTCGTGTCGGACTACCTCGACCAGCTGCGCGGCAGCCTCGACGACTTCCTCGCGTGGCTCCAGTCCGCAGGTCTCGATCAGCAGGCGACGGATGCTGCGGCCTCGGTCCTCGACCCCAAGGCGCTGCTGGGGCTCGTGGGGAGCATCGGCGGCACCGTGATCGGGGTCGTCACGGCCCTCTTCTTCGTGGTCTCGTACATCATCTTCACGGCAGCCGATGCCGCCCGGTACCGCGACGCGGAGCGGGTCTTCGGCGCTGGCCGTCGCCCGGTCCTCGCCCGCATCGGACGCCTCAACACGGGGGTTCGTCGCTACTACGTGGTGAACGCGTCGTTCGGCGCGATCGTCGCGATCATCGACGGCCTGGCGCTCTGGGCCCTCGGCGTGCCCGCGCCGATCGTGTGGGCGGTGCTCGCGTTCGTGACGAACTTCGTCCCGAACATCGGGTTCGTGCTGGGCCTCATCCCGCCGGCCGTGCTCGCGTTCGTCGTCGGCGGCTGGCCGCTGTTCCTCGCCGTCATCGCGATCTACTGCGTGGTGAACGTCGTGCTGCAGGTGCTCGTGCAGCCGAAGTTCGTCAGCGACGCGGTCGACCTCAGCCTCACGCTGAGCTTCTTCTCGGTCGTGTTCTGGACCTTCGTGATCGGCCCGCTCGGCGCGATCCTCTCGATTCCGCTGACATTGTTCGTGCGGACGCTGGTGCTCGAGGGCGACCCGGGCTCACTATGGCTGCGATGGCTGTCCGGAGACCGCACCGCCACTCCCGCGTCCGCCGCCCGCGAATCCCTCTCCGACTCCTGATCCACCCCTCGCCCGAACCACCCGAGTCCTCACGGAGCCACCGATGACCCAGACCTCGCTCGACCGACCCACCCCCGAGCAGCCCTCCTCGCCTCGCCGCCGCGGGGGAGTCTTCGACGCGTCGAGCGAGCGATCGCTCGAGTCGCTGGCCCTCGGCGTCGGCGCGATCTCCTTCGTCCTCGTCGCCCTGGTGTCGCTGATCGTGTTCCAGTTCCAGGCGGCGCCGATCTCGGGTCCGGGATCGGTCGGTCAATTCGCGGCGATCGCCTCGGGCGTGGTCGCATTCCTCGCGGTGGTCGCGGGCCGGATCGTCGTGCACCGCCACGAAGGCGGCCGCCGCCTCCACGTGCTGGACTATGTCGACGTGGCGGCCCTCGCCTTCGCCCACGGCGTGATCGCACTGCTCGGCTGGACACTGCTCGCCGTGATTCTCGAGCAGGCCTTCATCGGCGCGACGGTCTTCGCCCTGCCGGTGCTCCTCCTCGCGGGCGCCACGGCGGCGATGAGCGGCTACCTCGCGTTCTACTCGGCCACGCATATGGAGCTGCAGCTGCTCGCGGTGGTGCTCGCTGTGTTCCTGGTGTTCGGCGTCCTCGCGAGCATGCTCACCGCGAGCGACCCGAACTGGTGGAAGGACAACCTGAGCGCCCTGGGCATGTCGTCGAACGTCTCGGCCTTCGCGTTCAACATCACGATCATCGTCGCCGGCTTCCTCGTGACGACGCTCGCCCGCTACTCGACGCGCGGCATCCCGACGGCGAACCCCAAGGGGATCGGCCGCGTGCGTGTCACCCTCATCGTCCTCGGCGTCTTCCTCGGCATGGTCGGCCTTTTCCCGGTCGACAGGTTCTTCGCGCTGCACACCGGCGTCGCATCCGGCATGGTCGCCGCGTTCGGCGTGCTCGTCATCGCGCTCCCGAAGTGGATCACCGGCATTCCGCGGGCCTTCGTCGCGCTCGGCTGGCTGTTCCTCGCTGTGACGCTGCTGCTCGCCGTGTTCTTCTTCATCGGCTACTACACGCTGACCGCCGTCGAGCTCGTGGCCGGCATCCTCGTGTTCACGTGGATCGTGCTGTTCATCCGCAATGCGGCGGCCCTGCAACAGGACTCGCAGCGGACGCCGTCAGCGAACTGAGGCCGGCTGATCCCACGGCAGCCGGGCGCCGGGCCGCTCGCGCGCCAGGTCGTCCGGCGTGATCAGCATCTCGCGCGCCTTCGTGACGACGAGCCATGCCGGCAGCACGATGATGCAGAGCATCGGCAGCACCGTGATGTCGTCCACGAGCGCGACCGCGACGAAGAGCGCGACCCAGCCGTCGCGGGCGATCGCCAGCACGACGCCGAGGATTCCGCACGCGACGGCGAGCGAGAGCGGCAGCCCGGGAAGAAGTGCGCCGCCGAGGAGGCCGGCGGCGACGCCGAGGAACACCGCGGGGAAGATGCGACCGCCGCGGAACCCGGCGGACGCCGCGACGACGAGGGCGGCCAGCTTCACCAGCAGAATGACGGCGAGCTGTCCGGGCGGGTAGGCGCTCGGGTCGGCGAGCAGCTGCTCGCTCTGGTCGAGGCCCTTGAAGAGGGTGATCGGGCCACCGATGGCACCCAGAAGGCCGAGCACCGCGCCTCCCAGTGCGGTGAAGAGCAGTGGATGCCGCAGCGCGTGGAATGCGCGGTGCACGAGCGGGAAGAGGTAGACGCCGATGAGCCCGAAGGCGGCGGCCGCGCACGCGATGAGCGACCCGGTGAGCAGGTCGAACGGCTGCGGGCCGCCGTAGGGATCGAACGGCGCCTCGGCGCCGAAGCCGCCGCCGGCGAGGTAGGTCGTGACCGAGCCGGCCCCGGCAGCCACGAGGGGCAGGAACAGCTTGTCCCAGAGCGAGCCGCCCATCTTGAACTCACCCACCATCCCGGTGAAGACGAGGGCGGCGGCGACCGGCGTGCCGAACAGCGCGCCGATGGTCGCCGAGATCGCCAAGGCCCCGATCAGCGCGGGCGGCACCGCCTTCGAGATCCGGGCGAGGATCGCCACCGCCAGCGAGACGTTGATCGCGATGATCGGGTTCTCGGGGCCGAGACTGACACCGCCGGCGAGGCTGAGGATGACGACGATCGCGAGCCCCGGGAGCACCGACAGCGGGAGCGGTGTGGCGGCGAGCTCGGTCGTCGCCGAATCGGGGCCGGCGTGGCCGGGCACGAGCCACACCACGAGCCCCACGGCGATGCCGGTGAACGTGAGCACGGCGAAGATCCACCATGGCGAATCCGGCGCGACCCCGAGGGAGGTCGGCAGGCTGGTCCATAGCCCGTCGTCGACCTGATCGGCGAGGAGATCGACGGCGCGCAGTGAGAGCGCGGACAGGACGCCGATGAGGATCGCGGGGATCGACAGCAGCACCAGTCGTCTGACGGTGAGCTGCGGTCCCGGTGAGGTGGCCGGTGCGGGCGAGGCGGCGGAGGGGCCGGGCATGGGCACACGATAGCGGCCGGGGGCCACCCGCGCGAGGATCGCACGCGACACGATCACGCTGGGCGGGGCGCGTCCGGCGGGGCGCGAGCCCGCGAATGCGCCATGATTCGGCTAGTGGATGAGCACACCTGGCACAAGCGCACCTCTGCGCCGCTGATCGTCGCGGGTCTGGCGTATCTCGTCGCGTATTCGTGGAGGGTCATCGCCGACCTCGAGGGGCCGGCTCGGACCGTGGCGACCACCGTGATCGCCGTGACCTGGGCGATGTTCATCGCCGACTATCTCGTGCGCCTCTCGCTCGCCGAGCACAAGCGGAAGTGGTTCCGCACCCATCTGCCGGCGCTCACGTTCGCGCTCATCCCGGTGCTCCGGCTCGTGCGACTGCTCCGGGTGCTGACAATGGTGCCGGGCATGAAGACCACGGCGGGCGGAGTACTTCGCACCAAGATCCTCGTGTACGGCGTGGGAGCCTCGCTCATCCTCATCTACCTCGCCTCGCTCGCGGTGCTCGAGGCCGAACGCCACGCCCCCGACGCCAACATCACGACGTTCGGCATCGCCGTGTGGTGGTCGTGCGTGACCGTCACGACGACGGGTTTCGGCGACTACACCCCCGTGACGGATGCCGGGCGCCTCGTCGGCGTCGGGCTCATGTTCGGCGGCGTCGCGCTGGCCGGCGTGATCACGGCGACCCTGGCTTCATGGGTGCTCGAGCGCGCCGCGCGCGACCACGACGACGAGGAGCCCGCGACCCGGGCCCAGCTGCGCACGCTGATCGAGAAGATCGATGCCCTCGCCCTGCCGGCCGGCGCCGCAGATGCTGCGCCGGGCGCCGCGCGCACGCCCGAGCGGACCCGCGGCCCGGGGGCTCCTGGCCACGTCGAGCGCGACACCGACGCGCCGGCGCCCGACGAGCCCGGCGTTCCCGGCCCGGAGCGGCACCCCGGTGGCCTCGGCGACGGCGGCGACGACCGCCCGGGAGGCTGAGCAGCGGGCTTCGGATCGCGCGGCGGGACGCAGCATCCGTCCCCGCTCCATGCAAGAAGGCCGCGTACCCCGGAGGGTACGCGGCCCTCTCGACGGGATGCGTCAGGAGAGCAGCTTGGCCTTCGCGGCCGCGAACTCCTCGTCCGACAGGATGCCCTGAGCATGCAGCTGCGCGAGCTGCGTGATCTTGGCCATCATGTCGTCCTCAGCGGGAGCAGCCGCCGGCGCGGGCGCCTGCGCGGCCTGGGCGTTGGCGACGGCCTGCGCCGCAGCCTGGTCCATGGCCGCCTGCTGCGCCTGGGCCTCGTAGGCCTGCTGCTGCGACTGGTCGTAGTACTTCTGCTGCTGGTGGCGCGCGACGCTGCCGGAGACAGCCGTCGCCGTGCCGGCGACGACTGCGGTGCGAGCGGCCATTCCGATAAGGCCGGGGCGGCCCATTCTTCCGAGGGGCATGTCTTCCTCCTTACTCGGCGTTCTCGGACAGGAACGCGTTGACGATCGGCGCGGGGATGCCCTCGCGTGCGATGACGGCGCCGCCGGCGTCGTACAGCGCGGCCGCGAACGACTTCGCCCACAAGAGCTCGATGACGAGGATCGCCGCCGACGATCCGGGCTCGAGGTTCTCGGCCAGGTAGAGGATGTCCTCCTCGCCGGCGAGACCGGCCAGGTCGAGGGCGGGCGCGCCGTCGTCGACGGTGTCGGACAGCTCGAGCACCTCGATCTCACCCTCGGGCGAGCGGCGGGCGAACACGAGGTCGAGCACGTTGACGGTGCCCGCCGCGACGAGGTCGTCGATCGCCTGAAGCACTGCCGGACCCGGGCGGTCGCCCTCGAAGCCGATCGCGTAGAACTCGATCGGACCGTAGTCGAAGGTCGTCATGTCTTCTCCTGTTCCGGTGCCGGCTTACGCCGCCAGCGCCTTGGCCTTGAGGGCGTCGAACTCCGCCTGCGAGATCGCGCCCGAGTCGAGCAGCGACTTCGCCTTGGCGATGTCGTCAGCCGCGCTCGAGCCGCCACTGCCCGCCGTCTGACGGATGTAGGCGTCCTGCGCGGCGCGCAGTTCCTGTGCCTGCGCGATGGAGCGCTTCTGCATGCCGTTGCCGCGCGCGATCAGGTACACCAGCGCAGTCAGGAACGGCACGAAGATCAGGAAGAGGATCCACACGGCCTTCCACCAGCCGTTGAGCTCGTGGTCGCGGAACAGGTCGCCGATGATCGAGAAGATCACCATGAGGTACGCGACGAAGACGAAGATCCAGAACATCCAGAGGATGAAATCCCAGAAGCCGCCACCCATGTAACACCAGCTTTCTCGACGGGACGAGCCGTCGGAATCGTATCTACAAAGGGATCGACTCTGTCGCGGTCATCCCCTGGCAGAACCGTACTACCTAAACGCGGCACAGAACCAAGGAAATCCGTGCCGCGTCGGACTATTCCCCCGGCGTTCAGAGGCTCCATTATTAGGGCATGACCGACCCCGCCGAACCCGTCGTCTCGTCCGTCTCCGCCGACGAGGTGGTCGCGGTGGCCGAGGAGCGTCCCCGCCGTTTCTCCAAGGTGCTGGCGGGGCTCGATCATCCGCTCGCGACGGGTTTCCTCGTCACGATCGGCGTGCTCGCCGCGATCGTGCTCGGGACGGCCATCGGGTCGATCTCGACGATCCTCGTCTACATCATCCTCGGCATGTTCCTCGCGATCGGCCTCGACCCGATCGTGCGGATGCTCGAGCGCCACAAGGTCAAGCGCGGCGCCGGCATCGCCATCGTCTTCGGCGGCTTCGCGCTCATCGCGGTGGCGTTCTTCGTCTTCGTGCTGCCGCCGGTCGTCGCCCAGATCGTGCAGCTGGTGCAGGCGATCCCCGAGCTGGTCGAGAACATCCCGCAGTCCGACTGGTTCGCGCGGCTCACTCCTGACGCGCAGGTGGCGGTGCTCGGAGCGCTCGAGCAGATCGCCGCGTGGATCTCGGCGCCGTCGACCCTCGCGGCGCTCGGCGGTGGTGTGCTGGCGGTCGGCGTCGGGTTCGTCGCGGCGATCTCGGCGAGCTTCGTCGTCATCGCGCTCACGCTGTACTTCCTCGCGTCGCTCACCGCCGCGAAGCGCGCCTTCTACGACCTCGCGCCGGCGCACAGCCGGGTGCGCCTGGCGGACCTCACCGAGCGCATCACCGACTCCGTGGGCAGCGCCTTGATCGGCTCGGTCATCCTCTCGTCGATCAACGCCGCCGTCGTCTTCGTCCTGCACCTCGTGATCGGACTGCCGTTCCCCGCGCTCATGGCCGTGATCGCGTTCGTGATCACGCTCATCCCGCTGTTCGGCTCGGTCATCTTCTGGATCTTCGCGTCGATCATCGCCCTGTTCACGAGCCCCCAGCAGGCACTGATCTTCTTCATCGCGTACCTCGTCTACATCCAGATCGAGTCGTACGTCGTGAGCCCGCGCGTCATGAACAAGGCGATCGAGATCCCCGCGGCCCTGGTCCTCATCGGCGCCCTCGCCGGCGGCGCGCTTGCCGGGATCGTCGGCGTGCTGGTCGCGCTGCCCGTGATGGCGTCGATCCTGCTCATCATCCGCGAGGTCGTGGTGCCGCGGCAGAACCTCAAGGTCTAGCGGGGTCTCCCTGCACGGGACGGATGCCTCGGCCCGAGGCATCCGTCCATCGTTCGAGCTCGAAGCGACGGGGCCACCGCGAGCGTCCGGGGTGTGCGCTCCCGCGCGCGCCCGCCTCCTCAGTTGAGGACCGTTGCCGACTTGAGGACCCAACCGCCGGAGGAGAACCCGCATCTCGGCGCACCTCCTCATTCGAGGCAGGCGCGGGCGCAGGCGCGACGTTCTCCGACCGCCACGCGTCCCGCGGACCAGCGACCGGGTGGCTCCTCAATTGAGGACGATGGCCGAGCTGAGGGGCGCATCGCCGCGCCTCACCCGCATCCTGGTGCATCTCCTCAGCTGAGGATGCGCTCGCCCGCGGCCGGCTAGGTGTACTCAGCAGAGACGTTGGTGACGTTCTTGTGAGGTGAGGAGACCTCCTGGCTTAGTGGAGCTGTCTAGTTTCTTCACCCGCCAGGAGGTCTCGTGTCTCACGCTAATGCCCGGCTGAATGTCCGGGGCAGGGTTCTGCTTGTCGAACGGGTGCTGGTGCAGCATCGTCCAGTCGCACACGTCGCGAAGGAGCTCGGGGTGTCGCGCCAATGCGCGCACCGCTGGGTCAACAGGTTCCGGGCCGAGGGCGTCGCCGGACTGCGTGACCGGTCCTCGCGTCCGCACTCCATGCCGCAACGAACACCACTTGAGGTGGAGTTGCGGGTGGTCGCGTTGCGCCGTCAGCTGCGACAAGGCCCCGATCGCCTCGCCGCGGTGGTGGGTGTTCCCGCGCGCACCATCACCGCCATCCTGCGGCGGCATCACGTGCCGCGTCTGGTCGAGTGCGACCCGCTCACCGGGGCGGTCATCCGGGCGTCGAAGACCACCACTGTCCGCTACGAACGCGCCCGACCCGGCGAGCTGGTGCACATGGACGTGAAAAAGCTGGGCCGCATCCCCGACGGCGGCGGGTGGCGTGCGCACGGCAGATCGGCCGGCGACACCGCCGCCCACAGGAGAGCCCGGATCGGGTTCGACTACGTGCACTCACTCGTCGACGATCACTCCCGACTGGCGTACTCCGAGATCCACCCGGACGAGAAGGGCGCCACCTGCGCCGGGTTCCTCACCCGGGCTGCCGCCTACTTCCGCGACCACGGCATCACCCGCATCGAGCGGGTCATGACCGACAACCATTTCAGCTACCGGCTCTCCAACGACGTCCAGGACGTGCTTGCCGCGCTCGGCGCCAAACACGTGCTGATCCGCCCCCACTGTCCCTGGCAGAACGGCAAGGTGGAACGACTGAACCGCACCCTGCAAACCGAATGGGCATACCGGCAAGTGTTCACCTCGAACGACCAACGCGCCGCCGCCCTTGCACCCTGGCTCGAGCACTACAACACTCAGCGATACCACTCAGCCATCGGCGGCACCCCACTCAGCCGGGTGTCACCAACCTGACAGCCGAGTACAGCTAGGGGCGTTGCGGGGCGGCCGCGGGTCCGGTGCGATGTATCGACTCAGCGGGCGAGGTGCAGACCCTGGGCGACGGCGTTCATGATGAGCTGCTGCACCGATGGCCAGTCATCCATGACTTGACTGAAGCCGATGCGGATCACGTGGTACCCGCGGAGCATGAGCTCGGCATCATGCTTGTTGTTGGATTCGCGCTGGGGTCCGACATGGTGGCCACCGTCGATCTGCAGGACGAGGCGGTCCCCGATGAGGAAGTCGACGCGATGGCCGTGGAGCCAGATCTGGTGGAGGATCCGCAGGCGCAGCCAACGCAGTCGCCGGGGCACGATGGTCTCCAGCCCCGAGTCGGCGAATGGCGTCGCCTCGGCGAGGATGTCGCGGGCGAGACCCGGCAGTTTCAGACGCGCGAGCACGTCGCGGTCGACCAGACCCTTGTTGAGCGCAGATTCCCAGGCGGCGAGGGCGTGCTCGAAGGGCTGGCATTGCGCGATCGCGACGAGTGTGTTCTCGATCCCGTCCTCCAGCGCATGCGGCGGCCGAGCAACGACGGGTACGAACCAGTGAACGATCGCCTTCGCGGTTCCCGTGCCCTGCTCCCGCTCGATCCGCACACCGCCGGAGCTCGGTGGGGCGCAGACGTGCGGCCGCGCGGTGTCGACGTGTACCCAGAGCCCGAGCCGCTGAGCTTGCGTGATGCACCCGAGTACGACTCCCGCGCGTGCGGCGGCGATCAGCTGCGGATCCGCGTCGGGTAGCGCCAGCCAGGAACGGCGGACGCGTGCAAGAGACCCCGCTGCGACCGCGTCGGCGAGATCCCGCTTGCTCGTGTCCCGGCCGAGGAGCGCCGACTGCCTGGCGATCCCCTTTCGTGCCCGCAGCGGCAGCATCCATGGCGGTTCCGAAGTCTCTGGTGTCATCGATTCAGGGTGGATGCCGCACCCCGCAGGCCCCCAGAGGCGAGCGCCGATTCGTGGAGAGCCCGCGCTTCTTGCGACCTGGGGAGGAAGCGACGTTTCGGCACTCGCGCACCGAAGGGACCTCCTCAGTTGAGGATCCAGGCCGGGGTGAGGACCGAATCGGCGAGAGATCTCCTCACCTCAGCTCTCGTCTTCAACTGAGGAGCAGCGACAAGGGGCGCAGATGACCCCGGGCAGACTCGGTAGCGCCGTCAGGCACACGCTGCCCTCGACGGACACAGGATTGACGGATGCCGCGGCCCGCAGCATCCGTCAACCAGAACGTCAGTTCAGCGCAGATGTCAGGCGCATCAGGCCGTCGAGGAACGTGGCCTTCGCCGGCTCGCGCTTCCATTCCTCGAGGGTGAGCTCGCGGCCGGCGTCGCGGTAGGCCTGCTCGACCTCGCGCATGCCCTTGACGAACGACTCGCCGCGCACCATGAGCGAGACCTCGCTGTTGAGGCTGAAGGAACGGATGTCCATGTTGCTCGAGCCGATGACGGCGATGTCGTCGTCGATCGAGAAGTGCTTGGAGTGCAGGATGTACGGCGCGGGGTAGAGGAAGATCCGCACGCCCGCCTCGAGCAGCACCTGGTAGTACGACCGCTGCGCATGCCACACCATGAACTGGTCGCCGATCTCGGAGACGAACAGCTGCACCTCGAGGCCGCGCTGGCACGCGCTCGTGATCGCGTAGACCATCGCCTCGTCGGGCACGAAGTACGGGCTCGTGAGGATGACCTTCTCGGTCGCGCCGTAAATGAGCGACAGGAAGAGCCGCAGGTTGTTCTCGGTGTCGTAGCCCGGGCCGCTCGGCACGACCTGGCACTGCAGGGCGTCGAGCGCGGTCGACATCGGCAGCTGGGACGGCGGCACCTGGGCGGTGGCGGACAGGTCCTCGCCGGTCTCGATGAGCCAGTCCGACAGGAAGACGGTGTTGACGGATGCCACGATCGGCCCGGTCAGCCGCGTCATGAGCTCCTGCCACTTGAGGCCGCGTTTGATGTTCTTCGGCGATTCGTAGTCGCGGGCGATGAGGTTCTGTGAGCCCATGAACGCGACGCGTCCGTCGACCACGACGATCTTGCGGTGGTTGCGGAGGTCGGGGCGCTGATACTTGCCTTTGAAGGGCTCGACGGGGAGCATCCAGGCCCAGGTCACACCGATGCGGTCGAGCTCGGCCAGCATCTTCTTACTGTCGGGCACCTTCTTGGTCGCGACGTAGTCCGCGAGGAGGCGCACCGTGACGCCGCGCGCGACTGCCCGCTCCATGGCGCTGAAGAACCCGCGTGTGGTGTCGTCCCATCCGACGATGAAGAACTCGATGTGGACGAAGTCCGTCGCGGTGTCGACCTCGGCGGCCATGGCGTCGATCGACTCCTGGTAGTGCGGCAGGAGCGTCGCCTCGTTGCCTGACGAGGCGGGAAGCGCCGTCAGGTTCTGGTTCTGCTGCACCACGCGCTGGAACCACCGCGGCCACGAGGCATCCGTCTCGTCCAGCGCATTGTCGGTGACCCTGCTGCGGATGATCTCGTCGATGCGCGCCTGTTCGGCACGCCTCTTCGCCGGCAGGCGGAAGTTGCCGATGACGAGGTAGAGCACCACGCCGATGCCCGGGAGGATGACGATGAGCAGGATCCACGCCATCGCAGCCGTGGGCTTTCGCCCACGGGGGATGACGATGAGCGCGGTGATCACGATGGCCGCGTGCACGAGCGCGGCGAGCGACCAGGTCAGGTTGGCGAGAAAACCGGAGTCCACGGGGCAAGTGTGGCATCGCACGGCGCTGAGGCGCGTCGTTCAGGACGCGCGATTTCGCGGCGCGTCGCGCCGGGGTGGAGTGCGAGGAACGGCGGGCGCAGGCGGAGTGAGGGTCGCGACTGGGCTGTGCGCCGCGTTCGGCGCGTTTCGACTCGCTTCGCTCGCTCAACGAGCGGGACGGAGTGCGGGTCAGGTGTCGCTCGCTCAACGAGCGGAGGGGCGCGGGGCGGGGTGCGGGTCAGGCGTCGCTCGCGCAGCGGAAGCCGATGTGCGACATGCCGGTGTCCTCGGCCTGGGGGGAGCGCGCGGCGGGGCGGAAGCGCAGGCAGTAGTCCGGCGAGCACAGGTGCGAGCCGCCCTTGAGCACGCGGCGCGGGATCGACGGGAAGCCGTCCTGCGCGCTCGCCGCGGCGAGCAGGTTCGCGCGCTTGCCGGCGTCGACGGGCTTGTCCGACAGCCGCAGATGGCGCGGCGTGTAGTAGTCGGTCGTCCACTCCCAGACGTTGCCGGTCATGTCGTACAGACCGTAGCCGTTGGGCTCGTACGAGCCGACGGGCGCGGCATCCCCGACGCCCTGGTTGTCGTACGGGAACCGCCCCAGCCACGAGTTCGCCTGCGCCACACCGCCCGGGTACGGCTCGTCGCCCCACGCGAACCGCGCGCCCACGAGCCCGCCGCGCGCGGCGAACTCGTGTTCGGTCTCGGTGGGAAGCCGCAGGCCCGCCCACTCGGCATACGCGGTCGCGTCCTCGAAGGCGACGTGGACGACGGGATGCTGCAGCCGCTCGTCGACGGACGACTCGGGTCCGAACGGCCGGCGCCAGAAGGCACCCGGTTGCCACCGCCACCAGTTGCGCCAGTCGCGGAGGTCGACGGGGCCCGGCGTCGGCGTGAAGACCATCGCGCCCGGGACCAGGTCGGCGGGATCCGCGCCCTCGAACGCGGCCGGGTCGAGCTCGCGCTCGGCGACCGTGACGTACCCGGTGTCGTCGACGAACGCGGCGTACTGCGCGTTGGTCACGGCGTACCGATCGATGCGGAACGGCGCGACCTCGCGCTCGTGCACGGGCTGCTCGTCGGGGTAGAACTCGTCCGACCCCATGCGGAACACGCCGCCGTCGAGGAGCACCTGGTCGTGGGTCGCCGCAGTCACCGCTCCACCGTAGCCGTGAGCAGACAGGGGAAGCTCAGAACGAGCCGATGCCCTTGCCGATGAGCGAGATGCCGATCACCAGCAGCAGCACGGCCATGATGACGGCGTTCTCCCTGCCCAGCCACACGCGCAGCGCGTCGAGGGGACCGCGGAGCTTCTCGGCGGCGATGAGGTAGCCGACCACCGGGACGAGGACGGTGGATGCTGCGATCAGCGTGAAGACCGCGATCACGAGCACGATCGACCCGGTGTCGAGACCGGCCGAGCCGATGTCGACGCCGGCGGCAGCGGCCATCAGCAGGTTCTTCGGGTTGACCGCCGAGAGCAGAAACCCGAGGCCCAGTGCGACGGGGAAGGTGACCTTGTCGATCGCCTGCATCCACTTCGGCATGGTCGGCTCTTCGCTCGCCTTCGGTCGCGCGCGCCACTGACGCAGCGCCAGCAGGAGCAGCCCCGCGCCCAGCACCAGCTGGATCACGCCCCGAGTCGGGTTGGAGGCATCCGCATCCTGTTCGGGGAGGATCGACGACAGCAGCGTGAACACCGTCACCGCGACCACGATGCCCAGCACCCAGCCGAGCAGGAATCCGACGCTCGTGACCCGCGCCTTCGGCGAGAGGAGCATGAGGATCGCCGCGATGATCGGGATCGGGCTGATCGCCACACCGAGGGCGAGGGGAAGAATCTCTCCGATGACGGCGCCCATGGGCGTCCTCCTGAGGTTGTCGAGCGATATCGGCCTGGCTACCGTATCGGCCGATCTCCGTCAGACGTCGTTGATCCGGTCGCGCCACTCCAGGAGCGCCGTCAGTGGCGAGAGGTCGTAGTCGGGACCGTCGATCGCCGGGACGATCAGCCGGAAGCCGAGGTCGTGCAGGCGGGACGCCGCATCCGTCCCCTCCAGCAGGGGACCGAATCCGCGGACGGTGTAGCCGGTCGACAGCTCGATGTCGGCAGGGTCGCGGCCCTCGCGGGCGCACCACTCGTGGAGCACGCCGATCTTGCGGGGGAGGTCGTCGAGCCGCGTGAAGGTGTGCCAGATGTCGGCGTGCTGGGCGACGAGCCGCAGCGTCTTGCGCTCGCCCTGGCCGCCGATGAGGATCGGGATCCGCCGCGTGGGCGGCGGATTCAGGCGGTCCCAGCGGGCGCGCACGCGTGGCAGGTCTTCGGCGAGGGCGTCGAGCCGCGAGCCGACGGTGCCGAACTCGTAGCCGTACGCGTCGTAATCGGGCTGCGCCCACCCCGAGCCGGTGCCGAAGATGAACCTGCCGGTGCCGGTGGCGCGGGCGCTGATGTGGTCGACGGTGCGGGCCATGTCGGCCTGCAGGTCGGGGTTGCGGTACGAACTGCAGTTGACCAGCGGCCCGAACTCGACGCGCTCGGTCTGCTCGGCCATCGCGGCGAGCACCGTCCACGCCTCGAAGTGCGCGGCCTCGAACGGCTCGGTGAGCGGGAAGAAGTGGTCCCAGTTGAAGACGACGTCGACGCCGAGTTCCTCCGCGCGGAGCACGGCGTCGCGATAGGCGGTGTACGACCCGTGCTGCGGCGCGAGCTGCACGCCGATCCGCAGAGGACGATGGGCGGACGGATGCTGCGACTCGGTCACCTGCGCGAGTCTCTCAGTTCTTCGGCTCGATGCGGAGCACCTCGGGCGACTCGCCGACGGTGAGGTCGTCCACGACGCGCAGGGTGCGGGCGAGGTCGTCGACGCTGCCGATCACGGTGCCGAAGCGCTCGCGGTCGGAGCAGACGGCCGTCACCGTGACGAAGTGCGTGCCGGTGTCCCACGTGTAGGTGGCGAACGGCGGGGTGCGCGTGTCGGAGGGGAGCGCCATCTCGAGCTTCTCGCCGACGCCGAGATAGGGGTTCCGGAACGACTCGGTGTCGTCGTACTCCATCGGCATCATCGCGCGGGCGGCGCGGAGGTCGTTCGTGGCCTGCTGCACCTGCGCCATCACCACGACGAGCTCGGCGTCGGCTTTCCAGACCCACACCAGCACGCGTCCGGCGGCCCTGCGCATGAGGAACGGCGCGGCCTGGCTCATCGCCCAGGCGGCGAAGCCGTTCCCGGAGCGCGGCTGCCCGCCCGCGGCTGCGGAGGACTCGATCGGCGTCGCGCCCGCAGGGCCGATCATCAGGCCGCCGGCCTGGTTGAGCAGCATCCGTATCGCCGTCTTCCGGTGACGGCGTCCTCGGAAGCCGAGCGACTCGGTCACGGGCACCCAGAGGTTCGGGTCGGCGTCGGCCTGCAGTCGGGGCATGCGACCAGGGTACGTGCCACGACGGGCGCGTTCCTGGGGAGCCCCGGAAACCCCTCGGGTAGGGTGGAGGGCGCGCGGCGACCAGCCGCTGCCGCGCGCCCCCGCCGCACAGACAGGCCCCTGACCCCGTGACCGATCCTGCGACGCCCGACGACACCCCCGCCGACACCGCGAGCCCGCGCGCGCTGACGATCCTCTACGGCGCCGACACGTTCCTTCCGCACGTGAACGGCGCCGCCCGCTTCGCGGAGCGCCTCGCCGCCGGCATGGTCGCGCGCGGTCACGAGGTGCACGTGATGGCGCCCAGCAAGAGGCACCGCGACCACGGCACCTTCACCGAGGTCATCGAGGGCCAGCCGATGACGATGCACCGGCTGCCGTCGTGGCGCTGGTATCCGCACGACTGGCTCACGTTCGTGCTGCCGTTCCGGTCGAAGTACTACGCCCGCCGCGTGCTCGACACGGTGCAGCCCGACGTGGTGCACATCCAGTCGCACATCGTGATCGGCCGCGGCCTCACGCGCGAGGCGCGCAAGCGCGGCATCCCCGTCGTCGCGACGAACCACGTCATGGCCGAGAACGTGCTCGACTTCACGGTGCTCCCGCCGTCGTGGACCCGGTACGCGGTGAAGCTCGCGTGGGAGGACGCCGAGCGCACGTTCAAGATGACGCGCGCGGTCACGACCCCGACGCGCAAGGCTGCCGAGTTCCTCGAGCGCACGATCGACATCCAGGACGTCATCCCGGTCAGCTGCGGGATCGACGCCTCGAACTACACGGCTGACCTCACACCCCGCGACGCGCACCGGTTGGTGTTCGTCGGCCGGCTCACGACCGAGAAGCAGATCGACGTCGTGCTGCGCGCGATCGCGACGCTCGACCCGGCGCTCGACGTGCGGTTCGACATCGTCGGCTCGGGCGACCAGCGCCGCAACCTCGAGCAGCTCGTCGCCGAACTGAACCTGGGCGACCGCGTGTTCTTCCACGGTCACACGACCGACGAGGAGCTGCGCGCGCTGCTCACGAACGCGAGCCTCTTCGTGATCGCCTCGATCGCCGAACTACAGTCGATCGCGACGATGGAGGCGATGGCGTCGGGTCTGCCGATCGTCGCCGCCGACGCGGTCGCGCTCCCGCATCTCGTGCACGACGGTGAGAACGGCTATCTGTTCCGCCCCGGCGATGTCGACGACCTCGCCGCGAAGCTCACGACGGTGCTGACGCAGGCACCTGAGGAGCGTGCGCGCATGCAGCGCTGCTCGCTCGAGGGCGTCAAAGTGCACGACATGAAGCGCACGCTCGACACGTTCGAGGCGCTGTACCGCGACGAGCCCCTGCCCGAGTAGGCCGCCGTGCACGTCGTGATGTTCGGCGACCAGCACGCCGAGTCGCTCGGCGGGGCGCAGGTCTCGATGAGGCTGCAGCGCCGCTTCCTCGAGAAGGCCGGGCACACCGTCACGATGGTCGCGCCGGCGATGCACGGACCGCGGGCGCGGGTGGCTGGTGACCCCGCGTATGTGGACCTGCCGTCCATCCCGATCACGGTGGACCGCGAGTACTCGATGTCGTGGCCGGGCCGGCGTACCGATCGGTGGCTGGATGCTGCGATGGCAGGCCGCCCGCCGGTCGACCTCGTGCACATCCAGGGTGACTTCTGGGGCGCGTTCGTCGGCGTGCGGTTCGCGGAGCGGCACGGCATTCCGATCGTGCACACGATGCACAACCGGCTCGATGTCGGGATCGAGGCGACCACGCCGTTCCCGAAGACCGTGCTGCGGGCGCTGAACGCGTGGCAGCGGCGCGCCCTCGGGCACCGGGTCGGCGAGTCGGAGCGGGGCCGCGACGGCTGGGCGTACCTGCGCCGGTTCGGCGCCCGCGCCGCGGCGATCACCGCCCCGTCGACGCACTTCGCGCGCCGGCTCGAGGCGAACGGCGTCGTTCCTCGCGGCCTTCCGTCGGCCGTGTCGGCGGCGCCGGCGGTCGACGTGATCTGGAACGGGATCGACGACGACGTGCTCGACGAGGTGCTCGCGACGGCGCCCGCCGAGCGGGCTTCCGGGTTGCCTCGGTTCGTGTGGCTCGGGCGGATGAGCCCCGAGAAGCGCCTGATGCCCTTCCTCGAGGCGGTTGCAGTGTCGGGCATCGACGCGAAGATCGAGATCATCGGCGGCGGCGGGCAGCTCCGGGCCGCGCGACGTCTCGTCGAGAAGCTCCAGCCTCGTGCGAGCGTGATCTTCGCGGGACGGATGCCGTACGCCCAGACCCTGCGGCGCATCGCTGCCGCGGACGCCGTCGTGCAGACCTCGATCGGCTTCGAGACGCAGGGCATGACGATCTTCGAGGCCGCATCGCTCGGAACGCCGTCGGTGGTCAGCGACCCGGACCTTGCGGCCGAGCTCGGCGAGGGCTTCTGGGCGGTCGGCGACGGTGCTGCGCCCGACCCGTCGGTCGCCGCGCTGGCGGACGCGCTGCGGGTGGCAGCATCCGATATCTCCGCCGGAACGCCCCGTGTGGCCGACCCGACCATCCGCGAGCGCTTCCGTCAGTCGTCGCGCACCGCGGCGATGGTCGAGGTCTACGACCGCGTCACCCGCTGACCCGCCGCGGCACTGCGCCCCGGGGTCCTCATTCGAGGACGAGAGCCGGGATGAGGGGCGAATCGTGGGATCCGCTCTTCACCCCGGCCCTGATCCTCGATTGAGGATCAGAGCCGGGGCGGCGGGCGCCGGGTCACGGGAGGCGGGTGCGGTCGGTGGGAAGGCGACGGTAACCGTCGTTGCGAAGGGCGGCGATCGTCGATCCGAGGGCCACCGCGGACAGGGCTGCGAGAAGAATCACCATGAACATGGCAGAAACGCTACGCTTGCGTCAGTCCTGCCACGAGTGGCAGAATGGACACACATCGCACGAAAACTGCCAGTCGCGGAGGTTCGCATGAAAACGGTGGCCTGCATCGTCACGGACGGCTTCGCGCCGTTCGAGTTCGGAGTCGCGTGCGAGGCGTTCGGCCTCGATCGCTCCGATGACGGCATCCCGAACTTCGACTTCCGCGTGGTCACGCCCGACCCCGGCGCCGTGCAGTCCAAGATGGGCTTCTCGATCAACGTCGACGCCGACCTGTCGTTCGCGTACGAGGCCGACCTCGTCGTGGTGTCGCCGGTGCCGCACCAGTACTGGGGCAGGGTCGACGACCGCGTGCTCGACGTCATCCGCGCCGCGGTCGCGCGCGACGCGTGGGTGCTGAGCGTGTGCAGCGGCTCGTTCGTCGTGGCCGCCTCGGGCGTCCTCGACGGTCGTCGCGCAACCACGCACTGGATGTACGCGCAGAAGATGAAGGAGATGTACCCGTCCATCGACGTCGACCCCGACGTGCTCTACGTGCAGGACGGCCGCATCATCACGAGCGCCGGCACCGCGGCCGGC
The DNA here is from genome assembly GCF_056156365.1 of Microbacterium sp. F01. Taxonomy (NCBI): domain Bacteria; kingdom Bacillati; phylum Actinomycetota; class Actinomycetes; order Micrococcales; family Microbacteriaceae; genus Microbacterium; species Microbacterium sp. F01. The sequence continues at coordinate 4,299,859 of NZ_CM149592.1, read as the reverse complement.
CTCGACGCGTGCCTGCACCTGCTGCGGCAGGAGCTCGGCGCGGAGCTCACCAACATCATCGCCCGCCGCATGGTCGTGCCGCCGCAGCGCGACGGCGGTCAGGCGCAGTTCATCGCGAACCCGCTTCCCGCGACGACGTCGCTCTCGCTCGCACCCGTCACCGATTGGATGCTCGACAACCTGCGCCTCGACCTCACCGTCGACCAGCTCGCGACCAAGGCGCACATGTCGCCGCGCACGTTCGCGCGCCGGTTCAAGGCCGATTTCGGTGCGACGCCGGCGGCCTGGCTCGCGCGGCAGCGGATCATCCACGCACAGCGTCTGCTCGAGAAGACCGACCTGGGTCTCGACCGCATCGCGTACGAGAGCGGCTTCGGGTCGGCGGCGGTGCTGCGCCAGAACTTCGCGCGCGTGCTCGGCACGACGCCGACGGCATACCGCTCCCGCTTCGCCTGCACCATGGACGAGCCTTGCGACCTCGAGATGGCGGATGCCCCGGCCTCCGCCGAAGCGGGAGCCGAGGCATCCGTTCTCGTGTCCGTCGCGTAGGGGGAGCGGGTGCCGCACCCCTGCGAACGGATCAGGCCTTCTTGGCGTCGATCTCCTTGCCGTGGACGGTGAGCGCGTAGATCACGAGCACGTCGATCGCGAGGAGGGCCAGCGACAGCCACGGCTGAACGGAGATGAGCGTGATCTGACCGATCGCGTTGATCGCGACGAGCACGATCGCGGTGATGCGGGCCCAGGTCGCGCCCAGCAGCAGGAAGATGCCGACGAGGATCAGCAGCGCACCGGCGATCAGGTGCCACCAGCCCCAGCCCTGCACGTTGATCGAGAAGAGCGCCTCCTGCCCGATGAAGTAGGCCGTGTCGGGGCCGATGAGGGCCTGGAGGCCGTGGAAAGCGTCGATGGTGCCGCCGACGATGAGGACGACAGCGGCGAAGACGCCCCAACCGGCCCAGCCGGAGGTGTTGACGTCGGAGTTGGTCATGGCGAGGGTCCCTTCATGTCGGCCGGGGAGGCCGTTCAGCGTCGGGCGGCGGAACCCGCCCGAGCGGGCGTTCCATCCCGCTAGGCGCCACACTAGTGAACCTGGGAGAATCCTGGGAAGAGGTCGCATCGTGCATGTCGCGTGAATTACACCGGATGACTCCGCGCGTCGGGAAAGAACCCGTCGCCGGCGGCACACCCTTCGCTAGCGTGTGACCCGTGGGGTTCGATCCGAGAACGTGGTTCTCCCGCAAGACGCTGCGCAAAGACGCCGTCGCGGGCGTGATCCTCGGCGTCGAGGCGGTGCCCGACGGCCTTGCGGCGGGGCTCCTCGCCGGGGTCAACCCGCTCGCCGGCCTCTACGGGTACCTCTTCGGCATGGTCGGTGCCGCAGTGCTGACGAGCAGCGCGTTCATGGCCGTGCAGGCGACGAGCGCGATGGCCCTCGTCGTGTCGGATGCCGGGCTCGACGCGCTGCCGAACCCTGACCGCGGACTGTTCACGCTCGCGATCCTGACCGGCATCATCATGGTCATCGCGGGCCTGCTGCGGGGCGGCAGGCTCATCAGCTTCGTGCCGACCGCTGTCATGACGGGGTTCGTCACCGCGATCGGCGTCAACATCATCCTCGGCCAGCTGTCGAACTTCACCGGGTATCAGGCGCAAGGTGCGAACCGGCTGCTCAAGACGATCGACGTGCTCGTGCACATCGGGCAGTGGAACATCCCGTCGCTGGTCGTCGGGGTGATCGCGGTGCTCATCATCGTGGTGCTCCTGCCCACCCGCGTCGGCAGCATGGGGCTCGTCATCGCCGTGGTGGTGGGCTCGGTGTGCGCGGTTCTGCTGAACCTGTGGGTGCCGAATTCCGTCGTGCTGCTGCGCGACATCGTGGACGTGCCGCGCGGGCTGCCTGCGCCGGTGCTGCCGAGTATCGCCGACGCGCCGAACCTGCTGATCCCCGCGCTGTCGCTCACGTTCATCGGTCTCGTGCAGGGCGCGGCCGTGTCGGCGGGCATCCCGACGGCCGACGGCAAGCGCGCCGACGCGAACCGCGACTTCATGGGGCAAGGGCTCGGCAACGTCGTGTCGGGGCTGTTCCAGGGCATGCCGGTCGGCGGGTCGATGTCGGGATCGTCGCTCATCGTGCAGGCGGGCGCGAAGACGCGGCTGTCGTTGTTCGTCGCCGGCGCCGTCATGGCGGTCGTCGTGTTCCTCCTCGCCGACGTCGTCGCGTACGTGGCGATGCCGGCACTCGCCGGGCTGCTCATCGTCGTGGGCTGGCGTGCGATCAAACCGAGCCGCATCTACTCGGTGATCAAGTCGGGCCTGCTGCCGACGACGATCATGGCGGTGACGTTCGGACTGACGCTGATCATCCCGCTGCAGTTCGCCGTGCTCGTCGGTGTGGGGCTCGGCGTCATCCTGTACGTCGCCGAGCAGTCCAACCGCGTACGCGTGCGGGCCGTCGTGATCACCGACGACGGACGCATGCGCGAGGTCGACCCCCCGGCGGTCGTTCCGCCGGGAGAGGTGCTGGTGCTGCAGCCCTACGGCAGTCTCTTCTTCGCCAGCGCGCCGGTGTTCGAGCGCCAGCTGCCCGACGTCAGTAGAGAGTCGAGCGGATCCGTGGTGATCGTGCGCCTGCGCGGCACCGACGAGATCGGCCTGTCGCACGTCGAGGTGCTGCGCCGGTTCGCGGCGCAGCTGCGCGACGCCGACTCGACCCTGAAAGTGGTCGCCACCGCGGATCGCGTCATCTCCCAGCTCGACGCCGGCGGTCTCACCGCCGACATCGGTGCCGACAACGTCTACCGCGGCACCGAGTGGGTGGGCGAAGGACTGCGCCGCGCCTACGCCGACGCCCGCGCCGAGATCGAGGACTAGCGCCGCGTTGCTCGTCGGGCGGCTCGCTGGTAAACTTGAGCCATGACGACTCAACTTTGACGAAGAGTTGAGGTCCACAGATTTCAGGAGACACATGAACGCCACACAACAGCCCGGGCAGGAGGACGCGCAGAGCGCCCTCGAGCAGTTCGGGATCAACCTCACCGACCGTGCCCGACAGGGCAAGCTCGACCCCGTCATCGGGCGAGACAGTGAGATCCGTCGCGTCAGCCAGGTGCTGACCCGCCGCACGAAGAACAACCCCGTCCTCATCGGCGAGCCCGGCGTCGGCAAGACCGCCGTCGTCGAGGGTCTCGCCCAGCGCATCGTCGCGGGCGACGTCGCCGAGTCCCTCAAGAACAAGGAGCTCGTCACCCTCGACATCTCCGCGCTCGTCGCGGGCGCGATGTACCGCGGCCAGTTCGAGGAGCGCCTCAAGAGCGTCCTCAAGGAGATCACCGAATCCGACGGCCGCATCATCACGTTCATCGACGAGCTTCACGTGCTCATGGGCGCGGGCGGCGGCGAAGGGTCGGTCGCGGCATCCAACATGCTCAAGCCGATGCTGGCGCGCGGCGAGCTGCGCCTGATCGGCGCGACCACGCTCAACGAGTACCGCGAGTTCATCGAGAAGGATGCTGCGCTCGAACGCCGCTTCCAGCAGGTCTATGTCGGCGAGCCCAGTGTCGAAGACACCGTCGCGATCCTGCGCGGACTCAAGGAGCGGTACGAGGCCCACCACAAGGTGGCCATCGCCGACGCAGCGCTCGTGGCCGCAGCATCCCTCAGCCATCGCTACATCCCTTCGCGGCAGCTGCCCGACAAGGCGATCGACCTGATCGACGAGGCCGCGTCGCGCCTGCGCATGGAGATCGACTCGGCGCCGCTCGAGATCGACGAGTTGCGACGCCACGTCGACCGCCTCAAGCTCGAAGAGCTCGCGCTCAAGAAAGAGAAGGACGACGCGTCGAAGGAGCGCCTCGCCGCACTGCGCGAGACGCTCGCGGGGGAGCAGGCCCGGCTCGCCGAGCTGCAGGGCCGGTGGGAGCGCGAGCGCGCGTCGCTCAACCGCGTCGGCGACCTCAAGACCAAGCTCGACGCCGCCCGCATGGAAGCCGAGCGCGCGCAGCGCGAGGGCAACCTCGAGAAGGCGTCGCGCCTGCTGTACGCCGAGATCCCGGCGCTTGAGCGCCAGCTCGTCGAGGCCGAGCGCGAAGAGCCCGCCGGCGATCGCATGGTCAATGAACAGGTCACCGACGAAGACATCGCGGCGGTCATCGCAGCGTGGACCGGCATTCCCGTCGGCCGGCTGCTGCAGGGCGAGACCGAGAAGCTGCTGCACCTCGAGTCCGAGCTGGGCAAGCGCCTGATCGGGCAGAAGGACGCGGTGAAGGCGGTATCGGATGCTGTGCGCCGCTCTCGGGCGGGCATCAGCGACCCCGGTCGCCCGACGGGCTCGTTCCTGTTCCTCGGCCCGACCGGCGTGGGCAAGACCGAGCTCGCCAAGGCGCTCGCGGAGTTCCTCTTCGACGACGAGCACGCGATGGTGCGCATCGACATGTCGGAGTACGGCGAGAAGCACTCGGTCTCGCGCCTGGTCGGCGCCCCTCCGGGATACATCGGGTACGAGCAGGGCGGCCAGCTCACCGAGGCCGTGCGACGGCGGCCGTACTCGGTCGTGCTGCTCGACGAGGTCGAGAAGGCACACCCCGAGGTCTTCGACGTGCTGCTGCAGGTCATGGACGACGGGCGGTTGACGGATGGGCAGGGTCGCACTGTCGACTTCACGAACGTCATCCTGATCCTCACGTCGAACCTGGGCTCGCCGATCCTCATCGACCCGACCCTGTCGACCGAGCAGAAGCGTGACGCCGTGATGGCGATCGTGCGTCAGGCCTTCAAGCCGGAGTTCCTCAACCGGCTCGACGACATCGTGATGTTCGCCGCGCTCAGCGAGGACGACCTCGCGCAGATCGTCGAGCTCGCCGTCTTCGCGCTGCAGCGGCGCCTGCGCGATCGTCGGCTCAGCCTGGCGGTGACGCCCGACGCCCGGGCCTGGCTCGCCGAGCGCGGCTACGACCCGGTGTTCGGCGCGCGGCCGCTGCGCCGCCTCATCCAGTCCGAGATCCAGGACCGCCTCGCGATGGCGCTCCTCTCGGGCGGCGTGCGCGACGGCGACGTGGTGCGGGTGGATGTCGCGGCCGACGGCTCCTCGCTGGTGCTCACGAGCGACGGCCCGGCCGCGCCCGAGCCTGCCTCGGACGACGACGTGATCGAGGCCGAGCTCCTCGACGATTGACCCCCGTCCGGCGCGTTGCCCGGCGTGCTGCCCGCTGCCCGCCCCCCTTTGCCGCGAGAGAACACCTGACGGCCGAGAGGTAGGGAAAGCACCTACCTTTCGGCCGTCAGGTGTTCTCTCGGCGAGATGGCCGGAACGAAGGGGGGTGGGCGGGATGATGACGGATGCCTCGGCCAGCGGCGGCCGGGGGGGCGCAGCATCCGTTTCTCTTACCCGGGGTGGATCAGTCGTTCACGAGCAGCGAGTCGGCGGCGGGGCGGCGCACGCGCGGGGCGTTCTCGCGAGCCTGGAGCTCGTCAGAGGCCGTGCGGATGTCGCCGAGCTCGCCGACCGCCATGACGGTGACGGGGGTGAAGTCGGCGCTGAGGCCGAACCCGGCGGCGATGGCGTCGCGGTCGAAGCCGCCCATCTGATGGGTCGACAGGCCGTCGGCGTGCGCCTGCACGGTGAAGTGCGCCGCCACCTGGCCGGTGTCGTACTGGGCCCAGCGCATCGGCTCGCCGTCGCGCGTGGTCTCGGCGACGAACACCACGAGCGCGGCGGCATCGCCCGCCCACACGCTGTTGAAGCCGGCGAGCGATGCGAGCACTGTCGCGTGCGCGGCCGAGCCGCGGCGGGCGACGATCACGCGCCACGCCTGCGTGTTGGCGGCGGTCGGCGTCCAGCGGGCGGCCTCGAGCGCGCTCGCGAGGGCGGCCTCGTCGATGACCGACTCGCGGTCGAAGATGCGGGTGCTCCAGCGCTCGGCGAGCACGTCGATGATCGGCGCGTCGGTCTCGGCGGTGCGGGCGGTGAGAGTGGACATTTGGGGTGCTCCTCTGGGGTCGAGCGATTTTCTGCCGGGACCCCGTCGGCCCAGATCCATGCAACGACATAGACCTGGGAACATTCCCTCCATGTCCTCCCGTGTCGCCGGGCGGCCCGTGAGAGCATCGACCCGTGCGCACCGTCCGGGCTCTGTGGGGGTCTTCGCATCCGGGGCCGACGCTCGTCGTGACCGCGCTCGCGCTCGCGCTGGGCATCGCCACCGGGCTCGAAGCCTGGCGGCTGGCGCTCCTGACCGTGTCGGTCTTCGCGGGGCAGCTGTCGGTCGGCATCTCGAACGACGCGCTCGACGCGAACCGCGATCGCGCCGTGGGGCGCACCGACAAGCCGATCGCGCGCGGGGACGTGTCGACGCGGGTCGCCTGGGGCGCGGCGCTCGGTCTGCTGATGCTCGCGCTGGTGCTGTCGGCGCCGTTGGGATGGCGGATGCTGGCAGCCCACGCGCTCGCACTCGGCTCGGCATGGGCCTACAACGCGGGGCTGAAGTCGACGCCCTGGTCGATCGTGCCGTTCCTGGTGAGCTTCGGAATCTTCCCGTCGCTCGCGACGCTGTCGGCGCCCGATCCTTCGTTCGCGGCCTGGTGGGCGTGGGTCGCCGGCGCCTCGCTCGGCGCCGCCGTGCACCTCACGAACGTGCTGCCCGACCTCGACGACGACGCCCGCACGGGCGTGCGCGGCCTGCCGCACCGGCTGGGTCCGCGAATGGCGGCGATCGTCGCCGCGCTCGCCGTGGTGGCGGGTGCGGTCGCCGTGCTTCTCGGGGCCGCCGGCGGAGACCTCGGGGTGGTGTCGCCGGTGTCGTGGGTGTTCTTCGCGGCCGTCGTCGCCGTGGCTGCGGTGACCGCGTGGCAGGCGATCGCGAGGCCGCCGACGCGGACGCTGTTCCGGCTCGTGATGCTGGCGGCGCTGCTCCTCGCGGCGCAGATGGTCGCGTCGGGCAGCGCCTTCGTGGCCCTCGGCTCCCGAGTCGGCGTGATCGAGCAGCGTGAAAGTCGGAGATCTGGCGAATCTCGGACCGATTCGCCAGATCACTCCGAGATACGCGGGATCTCCGAGTTGGCGGGCCGGCGGGGCCAGGGTCAGGCGTCGACGTCGAAGCCCATCGAGTAGGCGCGGGCGAACAGCCGGGCCGACGGGCCGGCGAGCATCGTGCGCACGGCCCCGCGCCGCAGCGCGTCGCCGCGACCGCTCGGCCGGCCGAGAGCGGTGTTCACGCTCGCGAGCGCGGCCGCGCGGCGCGCCGACTGAACGCGACGAGCTTCCCACCGCAGCAGCCCGATGTCGGGCGCCGAGCCGGTGCGGACCCAGGAGGCCAGAAGCGGCGCCAGTGTCACGGCGTCGAGCAGGCCGAGGTTCATGCCCTGCCCGCCGATGGGGCTGACCTCGTGGGCGGTGTCTCCGATCGCGAACACACGGCCGCGGCGCAGCCGGGGCGCGACGACGCGGCGCACGCCGAACGACGTCGCGGTCGACACCGCGTCGGCCGCGACGTCCTCACCCCGGCGCGCGAGCGCGGCGCGCAGCCGCTGCGCGCGCTCCTCGGGGTCGTCGCCGGCTCCCGGCGCGTCCCACGCGACGAATCGGCGGCGCCCGCCCGGCAGCGGGAACGACTCGAGCACGCCGTCGGGGTCGAGGTGGATCACCGCGAGTTCTGCGTCGGCGTCGGCGGCAGCATCCGTCATCAGGTACCGGTCGCGATAGTCGCGCGCGGGCACCGCCCCCGGGCGGTAGACGAGATCGCGTGCCGCGCCTCCGCCCGCGACGACGACGATGCGGCTCTCGGACTCGACGGGTCGGCCGAGGATCCCTGCCCGCACCACCACCGATTCCCGGCGGGGGATGACGGCGAGCGCGTACGCGCCGCGCAGCGGCTCCGGAGCGGCGGCGCCGAGCACGGACTCGGTGCTCGCCTGCGGCAGGGTCGCCACGAACGGGAAGCGCGCCGACAGCACGTCGAAGTGCACGGTGCCGAGCAGCCGGCCTCGCGATCGGGCTTCGCCGCGTCGCACGCGCACCGCCTCGGCGAGCAGCCGGTCGGTCAGACCTGACGGCTCCAGAGCGGCGAGGACGGGGGAGTGGATGCCGATGGCCCGGGTGCCGTCGCCGACAGCCGGTCTCCGCTCGAGCAGTTCGACGTCGACGCCGCGGCGGGCGAGCTCGCCGGCGAGCAGCATCCCGACGGGCCCCGCGCCGACGATGGTGACGTCACGCATGACCGCGCCCGACGGCGACGAGCCGGAACGGCACCGGGCGCTCCACCGACCAGGCACCGGGGCCGTCGCCCTCGAGCGCCGCCGCGAGCTCGGCGCGGGTGTAGCTGCGGCGGATGGAGCGGAGGCCGTCGGTGCGCAGGAAGGTCCCGCGTTGGAAGGGCGTGATGCCCACGGCGTAGAGCCCGTAAGCCAGCCGCGAGCGGGCGATGTCGCTGTGCAGCACGATGCCGCGCGAGAGCGCGAGAGACTCCTCGGCGAACTCGGGGAGGTCCTCGCCCAGGTGGTGGAGCACGTGATTCGACAGCACCGCGTCGTACGTGAGCCCCTCGCTGACGAGGGTGGCGGCATCCGCTCTCCGGAAGCTCGCCCCGGGGATCGGTGGGCGCCCGAGCGCGACCTCGTGCGCGCGCGCGTCGGGGTCGATGCCGGTCCAGGTCACGTCGAGTCCGTCGCGCCGTGCCGCAGCGGCGAGGCGCGCGACGAGGTCGCCGCCGCCGGACCCGATGTCGAGCACATGCGCCGGTCGGCCGAGCGCGGCCAGGTGCGGACGCAGCCGCGTGCGATAGACGACGCCCCAGCCCGACACGAGGCGGTTGACCGTGCCGAAGCGCACCAGCGTGGCGCGCAGCAGGTCCGGGTCGCAGGCCGGATCGTCCATGAGCTCGGCGAGCCGGTCGTCGCGGACGGCGAGGCTCATGCCCGCACCGCCCTCACGCGGAGGCCGCCAGGGCCAGGTCGACGTCGTCGGCGCTCGCGACGGCCGGGCGACGCCGGGTCATGAGCGCCGACTCGACGGTGAGCCCCGGGCCGAAGGCCAAGCCCGCGACGCGCGCCCCATCGCCGACCGCGTCATCACGCAGCAGCGACGCGAGGATGAACAGGATCGTTGCGCTCGACATGTTGCCGAAGTCGCGCAGCACAGCGCGCGACGCCGCGAGGGCGTCGGGCGGGAGGTCGAGTCCGCCCTCCACGCGGTCGAGCACACTGCGCCCGCCCGGATGCACCGCCCACACGTCGGGGAGAGCGTCGTCGCCGAGGAACCGACCCACTGCGCCCTGGATCTCGCGGCCGATGATCCGCGGCACCTCGGCCGAGAGGATCATCTCGAACCCGTTGTCGCCGATCGTCCAGACCATGTCGCTCTCGCCTTCGTCGGTCAGGGCGGTGCCGAACCTGTCGAGGTCGAGGCCTCCGGGGCGCCCGGCGGTCGGGTCGGCGGTGATGATCGCGGCGGCCGCCCCGTCGGCGAAGACCGAGGACGCGACGATCTGCTGCGGATCGTTCGAGGGCCGCAGGTGCAGCGTGCAGAGCTCGGTGCAGACCACGAGCACGACCGCGTCCGGTCGGGTCGCCGCGAGCGCCGACGCGACCCGCAGCGCCGGGAGCGCCGCCGCGCACCCGATGAAGCCGAGGTGGCACCGCTCGACCGTCGGGCTGAGGCCGAGATCGCGCACGAGCCGGTAGTCCGGACCCGGCGCGAAGAGACCGGTGCACGAGACGGTCACCAAATGGGTCACCGCCGAGGGATCGATGCCGCCGTCCGCCAAGGCGTTGCGTGCGGCGGCGGCCGTGAGTTCCGGCGCGGCCCGGATGTAGCGCTCGTTGCGGGCGCCGGTCGTGGGGGAGAGGAGCCGCCCCTCGGTGTCGACGAAAGCGGCGGCGTCGGGCGCCCGGCCCGTCACGAACTCGGAGAGCACGGTGTGGCGCTCTGCGATCGCCGATGCGTCGAACACCGCGTGGATCTGTCGCTTCGCGAGTCGATCGGCCCCCTCCTGCGCCGCGAAGATGTCGCGCGCGACCTCCTGCGGGATGCGCGTGGGCGGAACAGCTGTGCCGATCGAGACGATGCGGGCCGTCATGGAGCAACCTAAGCACGCTCGCGCCCCGAACAGCACGACCTTGCCGGAATCCGAGACGTCGGGTACCGCAGAAGAGCTGCAGATCGACGGGATGCGGGGAATCGGATGCCTCGGCCCGCACCCTGCGCGGCGGGCCGAGGCATCCGACAGCCAGGCGTCAGCGCCCCGGGTCGGGCGCCTCGGTGTCCGCGTGCTCCGCGTGCGCGTCGGGCAGCTCCCGCATACGCCAGAACGGGCCGATCACGACGAAGAGGCACGCGAAGAGCTCGCCGAAGGCCCCGATCCACAGCGTGGGCACGGTGCCGATCCAGGTGCCCAGCGCGCCCGCGAGCAGCGCGGCGATGGGCATGACACCCCACACCACGAAGCGCACCGAGGCGTTCATGCGCCCGAGCAGTCGCGGCGGCGTGATCCGCTGACGGAAGGTGACCTGGGTGATGTTGTAGAGCAGCACCGTGAAGCTCGCCAGGAAGAACTGGATCACCAGGAGAGGGAACGCCAGCGCGGGCACGAGAGAGATCGCCGGCAGGAAGAACGGGATCACCGAGAACGCGATCGCGCTGGTCGGGATCGCTCGTGCTTCACCGATACGCGCCACGATGCGCGGCGTCAGCATCGCGCCGAGGAGTCCGCCGACGGCCGAGAGCGAGAACACGATGCCCACCATCTGCGGGGTGAGACCCAGCTCGCGCAACGCGAAGATCGGCAGGAGCGTCGTCGCGATCGTCCCGAAGAAGTTCGCGGTTCCGGTGGTCAGCACGATGCGTCGCAGGAGCCCGTTGCCGAAGACCCAGCGCAGGCCCTCGCCGATCTCGCGCACGAGCGGCTGGTGGTCTTCCGGGGCGCGGAGCTGCTCGTGGTCGCGGGTGAACAGCAGCGCCACGAATGACGCGAGGTAGGTGACGACCGTGATCAGGATCGCGAGCGGAGCGGCGAGCACGCCGAGCAGCCAGCCGCCCACCGCAGGGCCGGCGAGGCCGGCCAGCTGTTCCGTGGACTGGAGCTTGCCGTTCGCCTCGGCGATCTGGTTCGTCCTCACGAGGGAGGGAACGATGCTCTGATTCGACACGTCGAAGAACACGGTCGCGACACCCATGATCAGCGCCACGGCGATCATGTGCCAGATCTGCAGCATCCCGAGCACGGCCAGCAGGGGGAGAGTCGCCAGGGCGGCGGCGCGGATCGCGTCGGCCACGATCATGACGTGCCGCTTGCGCATGCGGTCGATCCACGCGCCGGCCGGAAGGCCCACGATGAGGAACGCCGCGACCTGCGCGGCGTTCAGCACGCCCACCTCCCACTCGGTCGCGTTCAGCGCGAGCACGGCGAGCACCGGGATGGCGAGCTCGGTGATCTGCGCGCCGAACTGGCTGAGCGCCTGACCACTCCACAGCGTCACGAAGTTGCGGTCGCGCCACAGCGAGCCCTTCGGCGCCGACGCGGGGGCGACGCCCGCCGCCGCTTGCTGATCCGCCTCGACCGCCTCGTCGGCACCCGCGCGGGAGGTGAGGACGGATGCCTCGGCCCGCGCCTCTGCGAGCACGGTGTCGTCGACGTCCTCGGCCTCGCGCACCTCGTCTGATTGGGACATGTCAATCAGTGTGCGCCACTGATTGAGATCTGTCAATCACTCGGCTACGCTGGCCTCGTGGCCGACCAATCCGAGGAGCGGATCGAGCTTCGCCCGGGGGATCCCGAGGCGGAGGCGCGCATGCGCGCCCTGAGCTCACCGCTGCGCCTGCGGGTGCTGCGGCTGTGCGCGTTCGAGTCGCGCACGAACAAGGAGCTCGCCCAGCTCCTCGGCATGAATCCGGGCACGATGCTGCATCACGTCCGCACGCTCGTGCAGACCGGCTACCTTGCCGCCGAGCCCGAGCGCACCGGCGCACAGGGCGCGCGCGAAGTGCCGTATCGCGCGACCGGGCTCTCATGGCGCACGTCGATGCCCGGTGGGTCGCCGGTGCTGATCGAGACGTTCCTGCAGCAGATCGAGGGCGTCGACCCCGAGGATCTCGATGCCACATGGCTCGGACTCAAGCTCACGCCCGAGCACAAGCACGAGTTCCAGCAGCGCCTGTACGAGCTCGTCAACGAGTTCAAGGAGCGCGGTCCCGACCCCGACGGCGAGACGTACTCGTTCTTCAGCACGCTCCACCCCGACGAGAACCCGCCGGCCCTCTCCTGACGCGGGTTCTTGCGGTTCGCAGAAGGGCGCGAGAACTTCTCCGGATGACGGATGCTGCGGCCCGCAGCATCCGCTGTAGAAAGAGTCCATGACCACCGCGACGGCCGACCTCTACGACGAACGCGGCGACGAGCTCGACTCGCTCGCGTTGCAGCTGCACGACCTCGGAGGGCGTGTCGCGTTCGACGGGCCGATCCGCACGGTGCGGTGCCACCGCGACAACGCGCTCGTGAAGGCGCTGCTCGCGACGCCGGGCGAGGGCGCCGTGCTCGTGATCGACGGCGGCGGATCGCTCGAATCGGCGCTCGTGGGCGACCTCATCGCGGCGTCCGCGGTCGAGAACGGGTGGGCGGGGCTCATCGTGCACGGCGCCGTCCGCGACCGCGTCGCGATCGGCGAGCTCGACCTCGGCGTCAAGGCGCTCGGCTCCAACCCGCGCAAGAGCGCGAAAGCGGGCGTCGGCGAGGTCGACGTGCCCGTGGTCATCGCAGACGTCGCGTTCGTGCCCGGCAAGCACGTGTGGGCCGACGCCGACGGAGTGCTCGTCGAGCGGTGACGGGCCCCGCGGCGAGGGGTGGTGCGCATCGCGCGGGGCGCTCGTAGGGTGGGGCTGATGTCCTCCACCGACGGGACGCCCGCCCGCTACCTCGCACGGGCCATAGAGATCGCGACCGAGAACGTCCGCAACGCGGGCGGTCCGTTCGGCGCGGTCGTGGTGTCGGCGGACGGGCAGGTCTTCGAGGGCGTGAACCGCGTGACGGCCGACCTCGATCCCTCGGCGCACGCCGAGGTCGTCGCCATCCGGCGGGCGTGCCAGGGGCTCGGCACGTTCGACCTCACCGGCGCGACGCTCTACACGAGCTGCGAGCCGTGCCCGATGTGCCTCGGCACCGCGCTCTGGGCCCGCATCGAGCGCGTCTACTTCGCCGCGGACCGCGAGGACGCCGCCGCCGCGGGCTTCGACGACGCCGTCTTCTACCGCTACTTCGACGGCCACCCCGAGCACCGCGACATCATGCCCGTGGAATCGATCGAGCTCGTCCCCGAGCACCGCGTCTCGCCGTTCACTGAGTGGGGTCGGAACTCGACCCGCATCGAGTACTGACGACGACTCCGGCGTTGGGCGTTCGCCGTTCGCCCGGGTGGGAGGGCGGGAAGGGCGCGGTCCGTCGGCTCAGCGACCGGAGTCCGCGGGCGCGGCCTCCTCGATCAGCTGCAGCAGCTGGGCCGAGACGCTCACGGCGATCGTCGCGGGGTGCTTGCCGGGGATCTCGGCGAGGCCGATGGGCGTCGTGACCCGGGCGAGGGCAGCCTCGTCGTGGCCGGCCTCGTGCAAGCGCGCCCGGAACCGGGCCCACTTCGACCGCGAGCCGATGAGGCCGATCGAGGCGATGCCGCCGGTGCGGAGCGCCTGGTCGACGATCGCGAGGTCTTCGGCGTGGTCGTGCGTCATGACGAGCACGTGCGTGCCCGCCGGCACCGACGCCAGCACGGACTCGGGCACCGGAGCATGGTGCACGTGCACGCGCGCCACCGCGTCGGCGAGCGGCCCGGCCACGCCGTCGACGCCAAGACGCGACGGCGACAGCATCGTGTCGCGCGAGTCCACGAGATGCAGGTCGAGGTGCTGGCGCGCGAGGATCCGCGCGACCTCGAGCCCCACGTGGCCCATCCCGAACACCGCGATCGACGGCACGACCCGCACCGGCTCGAGCATGAGCGTGACCTCTCCTCCGCAGCACTGCACCCCGTACTCGGTGGTCTCCTTGTCGCTCAGCGTGAGCGTCAGCAGTTCCGGCTCGGCGGTCCCGGAGGCGAGCATCGCCCGGGCGCGCGCGACGGCGGTCGCCTCGAGGTTGCCGCCCCCGATCGTCTCGAAGACCTCGCCGGGCGCGACGACCATCTTCGCGCCGCCGTTGCGCGGCGCGTGGCCGCGCACCATCGCGAGCGTCACGATCACCGCGGGTGTGCGGGCGTCTCGCAGATCCCGCACCGCGTCGAGCCAGTCCATCGCCGGGCCTCAGCGGCCCGCCGTGAGCAGGTCGGGTTCCGCCGACCCCGAGTCCTCGGTCGGGCCGGTGATCGCAGCATCCGTTCCATCACGGGACATGGATGCTGCGCCCGCAGCGCTCGCGCCGCGCGCGGCCTCGATCGCCCAGAACACCGCCTCCGGAGTCGCGGGCGACGAGAGCTCGACAGCGCGACCACCCGGCCCGAACGCTGCGACCGCCTGGCGGAGCGCCTCGCGCACGCTGAAGGCGAGCAGCAGCGGCGGCTCGCCGACGGCCTTGGAGCCGTACACGGCGCCGTCCTCGCGGGCGTCCTCGAAGAGCGCGACGTGGAACTCCTCGGGCATCTCGGAGAAGCTGGGCAGCTTGTACGTGCTGGCCGACGGTGTCTGCAGGCGCCCGCGGGTGGGCCCGTCGCCGGTGTCCCAGCGCAGCTCCTCGAGCGTGAGCCAGCCGGTGCCCTGCACGAAGCCGCCCTCGATCTGGCCGATGTCGAGCAACGGCGACAGCGAGTCGCCGACGTCGTGCACGATGTCGACGCGGCGCAGGCGATACGCGCCGGTGAAGCCGTCGATCTCGACCTCGGCGGCGGCGCAGCCGTACGCGAAGTACTTGAACGGCGAACCCTGCTGGCGGTCGGCGTCCCAGTGCAGGCCCTCGGTGCGGTAGTAGCCGGCGGCGAACAGCTGCACGCGCTGCAGGTAGGCGGCTGCGACGACGTCGGCGAACAGCATCCGTTCCCCGCCGCCGAGGACCGACACGTACCCGTCGGAGAAGCGCACGTCGCGGGCGTCGACGCCGAGCAGACGCCCGGCGACCGCGGCGAGCCTGCCGCGGATCTCCTCGCACGCGAGCTTCACGGCGCCGCCGTTGAGGTCGGCGCTCGACGAGGCCGCGGTGGCCGACGTGTTCGGCACCTTGTCGGTGCGGGTCGGGGCGACGCGCACGGTCTCCAGCGGCACGCCGAGCGCGGTCGCGGCGACCTGCAGCATCTTCGTGTGCAGGCCCTGGCCCATCTCGGTGCCGCCGTGGCTGATGAGCACCGAGCCGTCCTTGTAGACGAGCACGAGCGCGCCGGCCTGGTTGAACGACGTGAAGGTGAACGAGATGCCGAACTTCACCGGCGTCATCGCGAGGCCGCGCTTGCGGTCGGCGTGCGCGGCGTTGAACCGCGAGACCTCCCGCAGCCGGGCATCGAGGTCGGAGTCCGCGCGCAGGCGGTTCCATATCGCGGCGAGACGCCCGGCGTCCTTCACGAGCTGCCCGTAGTGCGTCGACTGACCCGGTCGGTAGAAGTTCTTCTCGCGGAGCTCCAGCGGATCGATCCCGAGCACGGGCGCCGCGCGCCCCAGGATGTCTTCGATGAGGAACGCGCCCTGCGGGCCGCCGAACCCGCGGAACGCCGTGTTCGACGGCTTGTGCGTCTGTGCGACGCGGCCGTGCACCCGCACGTTCGGGATCCAGTAGGCGTTGTCGACGTGGCAGAGCGCGCGGCCGAGCACCGGCTCGGAGAGGTCGAGGCTCCAGCCGCCGTCCGCGGTGAGCGTCGCGTCGAGCGCCTGCAGGTACCCGTCGGCGTCGAAGCCGGCGCGCCACGCCAGGTGGAACGGGTGACGCTTGCCCGACATCGTGATGTCCTGCGTGCGGTTGAGTCGCAGGCGCACGGGGCGTCCGGTGAGCTTGGCCCCCAGCGCCGCGATCGCCGCGAACCCGTGCGGCTGCATCTCCTTGCCGCCGAAGCCACCGCCCATCCGCAGGCACTCGACGGTGACCTCGCTCGACGCGATGCCGAGCACGTGCGCCACGATCTCCTGCGTCTCGGACGGGTGCTGCGTCGAGCACTCCACGAAGTACCGCCCGTCGGCGTCGCGCACCGCGAACGACGCGTGGGTCTCGAGCGAGAAGTGCTCCTGCCCGCCGACCACGCTCTCACCCTCGAACACGAACGCGGAGGATTCGAGAGCGGATGCCGCGTCCCCGCGCGCGATCGTGCGGGGCACGCCCTGGAACGACCCGGCGGCGATCGCCTCCTGCACGGTGATCAGCGACGGCAGCGGTTCGTACGTCACCGTGACGGCGGCGGCGCCTCGGCGCGCAGCATCCGGTGTCTCTCCCAAGACCCAGACCAGCGCGTGCCCGAGGAACATCGCCTCGCTCGGGAAGAGGGGCTCGTCGTGTTTGACCCCCGCGTCGTTGATGCCCGGCACGTCGTCGGCGGTCAGCACGCGGACAACGCCCGGCACGTCGTAGGCGGGCGCGACATCGACCGTGACCCGCGCGTGCGCCGACGTGGACTGCACGGGCCACGCGGTCAGCACGCCGTGGGCGCGCGCGGCGACGTCGTCGGTGTAGACGGCGGTGCCCGTGACGTGCAGCGCCGCGCTCTCGTGCACCGCGGGGCGCCCGACGACCGGGTTCTCGGGGCGGTCGGCGAGCGAGCTCATGCTGTCGCCTCCCGTTGATCGGCCGGCGCCGCGAAGAGCGCCGGCAGCGCCATGCCGAGCATGCGGGCGCGGTACGAGGCGCTCGCGCGATGGTCGTCGAGCGGCGTCCCCTCCTGCTGCAGGACGATGGATGCCGCCGCCACCGTCGCGGCGGTCCACGGGCGTCCGTCGAGGGCATGCTCTGTCGCGTACGCGCGCAACGGGGTGGCGGCGACGCCGCCGAGGCCGATGCGTGCGTTGGTGACGACGCCGTCGTCGAGGTCGAGGGCGAGGGCGACCGCCACCGACGAGATGTCATCGAACCGCCGCTTCGCGATCTTGTGGAACGCGGTCACGCCCGGCTGGGGAAGCGGGATGCGCACAGCGCGGATGAGCTCATCGCGGCGCCGGACCGACGTGCGGTACCCCGTGAAGTAATCGGCGAGGTCGATCTCGCGCTCGCCGCCGTCAACGGAGACGAGCACGACGCTCGCCGCGAGCGCGAGCAGCGCGGGCGCCGCGTCGCCGATGGGGGAGGCGGTGCCGAGGTTGCCGCCGAGCGTCGCGCGGTTTCGGATCAGGCGCGACGCGAACTGTGGGAGCAGCTGCGCGAGCAGCGGGACGCGAGAGCCGATGCTGCGTTCGATCTCGGAGAGCGGCACGGCGGCGCCGATCTCGACGGCGTCGCCGGCGAACTCGAGTGCCCGCAGCTCGGGCAGGCGGTCGATCGCGACCACGAGCGGTGCGCGCGCGCCGCGCAGGTTCACATCGACGCCCCAGTCCGTGCTGCCGGCCACCGCCAGCGCCTCCGGTTCGTCGCGCAGCAGCCGGAGCGCCTCGTCCAGAGTCTTCGGCCGCACGAAACGCCCGTCCGCCGCGCGCACGTCGGTGGCGAGCGCGGGCGGCGCCGGCTCGCTCAGACGCTCCCGCAGCGGATCATCGGGCCGCGGCATCCCGAGTGCGAAAGCCGCATCGCGGATGGGCCGGTAGCCCGTGCAGCGGCACAGGTTACCGCCGATCGCATGCAGGTCGAACCCGTTCGCCCCGTGTTCGACGTCCACCGCGCCCGCCCTCCGGTCGGCGCGGTAGAACTCGGCGGCCATCGCGCAGGCGAAGCCGGGGGTGCAGTACCCGCACTGCGAGCCGCCGGCAGCCGCGAGCTGCTGCTGCACCGGATGCAGGTCGTCGGGTGAACCGAGGCCCTCGGAGGTCACGACCTCCTGCCCGTCGAGCGCGTGTGCCGGCAGCAGGCAGGCGTTGACGGGCGTCCACGCCGTGGCGCCGTCGGCCCCCGCCGTGGCCACCAGCACGGCGCATGCGCCGCACTCGCCCTCGGCGCAGCCCTCCTTCGCGCCGGTGAGTCCGAGACCCCGCAGCCAGTCCAGAGCGGTGGCGTGCGCGACCGTGCCCACGAGCGGAACGACCCGCCCGTTGACGGTCACAGCGCTGTCATGGTTCATGCGGATGCCCGGAGTCTACGCCGCGTGACGGGCCCTGCGGCGGTGCGCCGCGACCCCTCTGGACACGCCCCGCGGGCAAGAGGATCGTTGGCGGCGGCACAACCACTGGGAGGCTGTCATGTTCACACCCGATCGGCCCTTTTCGAGCTTCGCCGTACCCGACATCGGCGAGGCGGTGGCCTTCTACCGCGACACCCTGGGGCTCGACGTCACGGTCTACGAAGAGATGGGAGGCGGCTTCACCATCGCGCTTCCCGGCGGCGGCAGCATCTTCGTCTATCCGAAGGAGGATCACGAGCCGGCCGTGTTCACGATCCTCAACTTCGACGTCGCCGACGTCGAGGCCGCTGTCGACGACCTCAACGCGAAGGGCGTCGTGACGAAGATCTACACCGACCCCGACTACGGCACGGACGAGAAGGGCATCTCGCGCGGCTTCGAGGGCGGCCCCGACATCGCGTGGTTCAAAGACCCCGCGGGCAACGTCATCTCGGTCGGCATGATGATGCCGGAGATGACGGGCGAGAAGTAGAAGCGATCGGATGCTGCGGCCCGGCGCAGTGCGCGGGGCCGCAGCATCCGTCCGTCATCCGAGGCTCAGCCGGCGAGCGCCTCCGAGAGCTTCACGCGGCCGCCCATCCGCAGCAGCGAGTTCTCGTAGATGCGGGCGGCGACGAGGATCGCCGCGACGCACGTCGCGATGAGGATCGCGATCGACAGCAGCGGCTCCCACCACTGCGCCTGGCCGAGGAAGATGCGCATCGGCATGCCCACCGGCGCCGAGAACGGCACGTACGACATGATCGCCAGCACGAGCGGGTTGTCGTTGAAGAAGATGACGAGGAAGTACGGCGCCATCACGAGCATCGTCAGCGGCATCGTGGTCGAGCCGATGTCCTCCTGGCGCGACACCATCGAGGCGGCCGCCGCGAACAGCGACGCCAGCAGGATGAAGCCGAACAGGAAGAAGATCGCGAACCAGGCGATCGGGGCGCCGAGACCCTGGAGCAGTGCGGTCTGGTCGGTCACGGTGAGGCCGATGATCGCGATGGCGGCGAGGATCAGGATCTGGCCCATCGCGAGGACCGTGTTGCCGATGACCTTGCCGGCCAGGAGCGAGCGCACCGGGATCGCCGAGATGAGCAGCTCGACCACCCGGGTCTGCTTCTCCTCGACGACGCTCTGCGCGATCGTGCCGCCGAACAGCGACGCGGCGAGCAGGAACACGATGCCGAACCCGATCGCGGCGATGTAGCCGAGCGCGGCGTTGCCCTCCTCGGGCGCGAGGAGCTCCACCGGCGGCACCTGCGCGAGCTGCAGGAGCAGCGACGTGGGGGCGGATGACTCGGCGATGACCGAGAAGCCGAGCGGCGACGACGAGTCGCCCACGACTGCGGCGTCGACCGCGCCGTCGGTCACGAGCGCCTCGGCGGCGGCCCGATCGGCGACGTCGGTGACGTCGAGCCCCTCCGCGTTCGCCACGTACTGCTGCGCGTCGGCGGTCACCGCGACCGGCGTGCCGGCGTTGTTGGCGGCCTGGAAGCCGCCCCAGATGACGATCGCCAGCGCGCCGATGAACAGGATCGCCGTCGAGATGACGAACGCCTTGCTGCGCAGCTTCGAGCCGATCTCGCGCTCGGCGACGAGCCAGATGGCCTGGCCGGCGCCCAGCGTGCTCCCGCCGCGGCGGGTTTCGGTGATGGTGCTCACTGGATGACCTCCTTGAAGATCTGGGCGAGGGACGGATGCTGCGGCGCGAAGCTCGCGACATCCCCCTGTGCGACGGCCCGGCGCAGCACCCGCTGCGCGGTCTCGTCGCTGTCGACGTCGAACACCGCGTAGCCCCCGTCGAAGTCGAGCACGTCGACCCCCGGCTCGGTGCGCAGCCACCCGGCGTCGCCGGCCGAGACGAGCTCGAAGCGGCGGGTCGAGTGCTGTGCGCGCAGCGCGTCGCGAGCACCGGCCGCGCGGATCGTGCCGCCGGCGATGATCACGAGGTCGTCGCACAGGCGCTCGACGACGTCGAGCTGGTGCGACGAGAAGAGCACGGCGGCGCCGGCGGCGGCGCGCTCCTGCAGCACGCCCGCCACGACGTCGACCGCGAGCGGGTCGAGGCCGGAGAACGGCTCGTCGAGGATGAGCACCTGCGGGTCGTGCACGAGCGCGGCGGCGATCTGCGCGCGCTGCTGGTTGCCGAGCGACAGCGTCTCGACGTTGTCGTTCAGTCGCTCGCCGAGTCCGAGCTGCTCGAGCAGCGCGCGGGCGCGGGTGGCAGCATCCGTCTTCGAGAAGCCGTGCAGTCGCGCGAGGTAGGTGATGTGCTCGTGCACCTTCATCTTGGGGTAGAGGCCGCGCTCCTCGGGCATGTAGCCGAAGCGACGGCGGTCGGCTGCCGTCACCTCGGAGCCGTCGAGCGACACGGTGCCGGCGTCGCCCGCGAGCACCCCCAGCACGATCCGCATGGTGGTGGTCTTGCCGGCGCCGTTCCCGCCGACGAACCCGGTCAGCCGGCCGGGCTTGACGTCGAACGACACGTCGTCGAGCACGCGGCGCCCTCCGTAGCTCTTGCCGATACCGCGAAGCTGCAGCATCCGTTTCTCCTCTCGCTTCCCCTGTGGACGACGCTACGCAGGCGAGCGCGCTGCGGCCTCCCCCGTGGGGCGGATTCGACCTGCCTCCGCCGTGCGGGGGATGAGAGATCTTTCATGCGTTGGAATAGAAGCAGCGTGCATGTGCTTGCATGGAGGTGGAACGTCCACGGTGGTCCCCACCGGGGACGCCTTTGCTTTTCTAGGAGAACCCCACATGACCGAGCGGACCATCGGCTACATCGTCGGCAGCATCTCGTCGACCTCCATCAACCGTCGTCTCGCGAAGGCCCTCGAGCGTCTCGCCCCGGAGGGCACGACCCTCGTCGAGATCCCCATCAAGGACCTCCCCTTCTACTCGCCCGACTTCGACGCCGACTTCCCCCAGGTCGCCCGCGACTTCAAGCAGGCCATCGCCGACGTCGACGGCGTCATCATCATCACGCCCGAGTACAGCCGCTCGATCCCCGGCGTGCTGAAGAACGCCCTCGACTGGTCGGCCCGCCCGTGGGGCCAGGGCTCGTTCGACGGCAAGCCCACCGCCGTCATCGGCACCTCGGGCGGCGGCATCGCCACCGCGGCGGCGCAGCAGCACCTCAAGGCGATCCTCAGCCACTACAACGCTCCGACGCTCGGCCAGCCCGAGGGCTACGTGCAGACCACGCCCGGCCTCTTCACCGAGACCGGCGAGGTCACCAGCGAGCAGACCGCCGACTTCCTCATCGGCTACCTCCAGGCCTTCGGCGCCCTGGTCGACCGCTACGCCGCGGTTCCCGTCGCCGCGTAATTCCCCCGGTCGGCCCGACCCAGGCCGCCATTCCGTTCCAGCACCCCCGGATGCCCCGGCCCGGCGCCCCTCGCGGCGCCGGGCCGGGGCATCCGTCATCTCCGGCGCCCCCTCCGGCCGCTCCGTGTCCGTCGACCGGACGCCCCCGCAGACGAGCACCATTTCCGACTGCGGAACAGAGGTGGCAGGGGTGGCAGGGGTCAGGCCAGGCCGTGGCGGTGGGCGTAGACGACGGCGGCGACGCGGTCGCGGGCGCCGAGCTTCTGCAGCACGTTCGAGACGTGCGTCTTCACGGTGGCCTCGCCGATGTAGAGCCGCTGCGCGATCTCGGCGTTGCTCATCGCCTGCGCCACGAGACGCAGCACCTCGCCCTCGCGCTCGGTGAGCTCGACCTCCGGCGCCACCACCGCCCCCGTCGCCGCCACCGCCGTCTCCCGCGAGAGAACACCTGGCGGCCGAGAGGTAGGGAACGTGCCTATCTCTCGGCCGCCAGGTGTTCTCTCGCCGTGGGGGGAGGGGGCCGGGCGAGCGTCGGCTTGCGGGGCGGCGGCGAAGCGGGCGATGACCCGCCGCGTGACCTCGGGCGCCAGCAGCGCGTCGCCGGCCGCAGCGACCCGCACGGCCGAGATCAACTCCTCGGGGCCGGCGTTCTTCAGGAGGAACCCGCTCGCGCCGGCGGCGAGCGCATCGAACAGGTAGTCGTCGCGATCGAAGGTCGTCACGACCACGACGGCGGCTTCCACCGACGCGTCGCCGACGATGCGCCGGGTCGCCTCCAGCCCGTCCATGTCGGGCATCTGCACGTCCATGCAGATCACGTCGGGACGGACATCGGATGCCGCGGCCACCGCCTCCACGCCGGTCGAGGCCTCACCCACCACGGCGATGTCGCCCGCCGACTCGAGGATCATGCGGAAGCCCGCCCGCATCACGGCGTGGTCGTCGACCAGCAGCACGCGGATCATGCGCCGACCGCCCCTGCCGGAACCGCCAGCGGCACGCGCAGACGTACGAGGAACCCGCCGCGGGCGCGCGGCGCCGCCTCGAGCTCGCCGCCCGAGGCGGCGGCCCGCTCGCGCATGCCGACGAGGCCGAGCCCCGGCCGCATCGGCGCGGCGACGGCGCGGCCGGTGTTGACGACCTCGAGCTCGACGGCGTCGGGCGCGTAGCGCAGGCGGACGTCGGCGGCGGCATCCGGGCCGCCGTGGCGGCGTGCGTTCGTCAGCGCCTCCTGCGCGACGCGGTACACGTTCACCTGCACGAGGTCGGGAAGCTCCACCGCGTCGCCGACGATCGTGAGGGTCGTCGGCAGGCCGTTGTCGTTCGCGTGGGCGACGAGGTCGGCGAGTCCCGACAGGTGCACCGTCGACCCGGTCGCCTCGGCGTCGCCGCCGGAGGTGCGGAGGGTCTCGAGCA
This sequence comes from Microbacterium sp. F01, assembly GCF_056156365.1. Classification (NCBI taxonomy): domain Bacteria; kingdom Bacillati; phylum Actinomycetota; class Actinomycetes; order Micrococcales; family Microbacteriaceae; genus Microbacterium; species Microbacterium sp. F01. The sequence continues at coordinate 4,276,921 of NZ_CM149592.1, read as the reverse complement.
GCTGCCGCAGCTCCACCAGCGCGGAGCGGGCGGACGCCTCGACTCCGAGGAGGGCTCCTCGCGCAGCATCCGGATCCCGCTCCAGCACGGCGCGGGCAGCGCCGGCCTGCACGCCCATCGCCGACACGTGGTGCGCCACGACGTCGTGCAGCTCGCGGGCGATGCGCACGCGATAGAGGGCCACGGCCTGCGCGGCGGTGACCTCGCGCTCTCGCTCGAGCTCGCGCGTGCGCTCCTCGAGCGCGGCGCGCGACATCGCGGCGGCGAACGCGCGGTCGCCCATGTAGTACGCGCCGCCGAAGAACCCGGCGTTGACGAGCAGCTGGATGAGCAGCATCGCCGCGAACGGCGAGAAGAGGCCCGCCTTCGACAGGGCCTCGTCGGACGGGTCGATCGCCGCCTGGAACATCGTCACGACCAGCCAGACGAACATCGCGATGATCACGCCGACGCGCACCCACATCGCCCGTCGGCGGTCGACGACCCATGCGCCGACGGTGTACATCGCGATGAACATGGCGATGTTCGAGACGTAGAGGTCGGGGATGCGGAAGGTGACGCCCAAGAAGAAGACGAGGGCGATGATCACCACGACGACCTCGGGGAATCGCCGTCGCACCGCGAGCGGGGCCGTGAGCCCGAGGCTGTAGAGCAGCGCCCACTGCATGCCGGCGTTGGCGTCGGCGCCGTAGATGCCGGCGACCGAGCCGAGGGCGGTGCTGATCACCGCGGCGACAAAGAGGCCGACGGCGAGCCAGACGTCGTTGCGCAGTTCGCCGGCTGTCGGCGCCGGGCGCCGCGCCGGGTCCGCGGGAGGCAGGTCGGACATCCCTCCACGCTACGGGGGAGGCGAGGTGGCGGCATCCCCCGTGAGACGGAGACGTCGGGCCGCAGCATCCATGGATCTGCTTGCTATTGACAAGCGTGCTTGCTTTTTGCAACCATCGTTCTGTCGCCAGTCCGGTCGACGCCCACGGTCACAAGGAGCAAGGCAATGACGCACATCTTCGTCAACATCCCGACGAACGACCTCGAGCGCTCGAAGGCGTACTACACGGCCCTCGGCTGCGCGCTGAACCCGCTCTTCACCGACGAGAACGCCGCGTGCGTCGTGTGGAGCGACCAGATCTTCTTCATGGTCCTCACGAAGGAGTACTTCGCGACGTTCACCGACAAGGAGTTCGCCGACCCGAAGACGCACGCCCAGGTGCTGTTGTCGATCAGCCGTGAGACCCGCGAGGACGTCGACCGGATCGTCGAAGCGGGTGTCGCCAGTGGCGGCACGGCCCCCGGCGAGCCGCAGGACTTCGGCTTCATGTACGCGCGCGACCTCATCGACCCGGACGGCAACGGCGTCCAGTTCATGTGGATGGACCCCGAGGCCGCCGCCAAGGGACCCGAGGCGTTCATGGCGGAGCCGGCGCAGGCGTAAGTGGCATCCCGCAGCTACGGGCAGTACTGCGGGGTCACGACGGCCGTCGAGCTGATCGGGGAGCGGTGGGCGCTGCTCATCGTCCGCGATCTGCTCGTCGGCCCCCGCCGCTACACCGACCTCAAGCAGGGGCTGCCCAAGATCCCGACCAACATCCTCTCCACACGGCTCAAGGAGTTGCAGGAGGGCGGTGTGGTGCGCCGCGTGCCGCTGCTGCACTGCGGGCTCGTGTACGAGCTGACCCCGTACGGCCGCGAGCTCGAGCCGATCGTGCTGGCCCTCGGCCGGTGGGGGTTCCAGGAGATGGGCGACCCCCAGCCCGGGGACGTCGTCACGGCCGACTCGCTGACGATGGCGCTGCGGACGGCATTTCAGACGGATGCTGCGACCGCGCTGCCGCCCGCAGACTACGAGCTGCACGTGGGCGACGTCGTGCTGCGCGTGCACGTCGATGCGTCGGGGCTGCGCATCGCGCAGGTCCAACCGGCCGGGCGTCCGGTCGACCCCCGGCTCGGGACGCAGGCCTCTACCGCGGCAGAGCCCGATCTCGTCTTCGCGGCGGGTCCCGGCATCCGTCGCCTCATCTCGGGCGAGCTGACCCCGGCCGACGCGATCGACCAGGACGTGCTCGCCGTCGTCTCGGGCGATGCGACGCTGCTCGAGCGGTTCGCCCAGACGTTCCACATCCCCATCGATCCCGGGGTCGCGCTCGTCGCCTGAGCCGGCCCCGCCATGGAAGGAGGCGGCCATGACCGGTCGCATCTACATCGACCTGTTCACCACCCTCGACGGCGTCGCGCAGGCGCCCGGCGGTCCGGAGGAGGACCCTTCGAACGGATTCCCGTACGGCGGCTGGCAGGCGCCGTTCCCTGACGAGACCATCGGCGCCTCGATCGGGAAGGGCATCTCGGAGCTCGACGCGCTGCTGCTCGGGCGACGGACGTACGACATCTTCGCCGGCTACTGGCCGCACCAGTCCGGGATGATCGCGGACGCCCTCAACGGCGCACCGAAGTACGTCGCCTCGCGCGGCCTGCCCACCCTCGAATGGGAGGGGTCCACGCAGCTCGGCGTGGACCTCAACCGCGAGGTGGAGGCGCTGCGCGAGAAGCACGAGAACATCCACGTCATCGGCAGCGTCGACTTCGTGCAGACCCTGCTGAAGGAGCAGCTGTTCGACGTGCTGACGCTGTGGGTGTACCCCGTGGTGCTCGGTCAGGGCAAGAAGGTGTTCCCCGAGGGCGCGCATCCCGCGAACGTCAGGCTGCTCGAGCCGGCCGTGACGGGCCCGCTCGGCGTGCTCCAGCTGCGGTACGGGCCGGAGCCGGGCGAGGTGCAGACCGGCGAGGTCGGGCCGGAGGACTGAGGTCGCCTCGAGCGCAGGAAGGGCAGCGGTGCCGGCGCTCCCACGCCGGCACCCCGCCGGAGGCGCCTCAGGCGCCTGTTTCCCCAGAGCCGGACGCCCCGCCACCCCCGGTGGGCAGCCCGGCGACCACCGCTGCCATGGCCGGAGCGGCATCGGTGGTCACGGATGCCGCGGGCCGCAGCATCCGGAATCTCAGAAGATCATCGGGCGATCGTCGTCGTCCGGGCCTTCGAGGTCGAGATCGACGACGACCGGCACATGGTCGCTCGGGAGCTCGCCCTTGCGCTCGTCGCGGTGAATCGTCGCACCGGTGACGGCGTCGGCGATCGCGTGCGAACCGAGGATGAAGTCGATGCGCATGCCCTCGTTGCGAGGGAACTTCAGGCGCTTGTAGTCCCAGTACGTGTAGCCGGTGGGGATCAGCGGGCGCACGACGTCCTGCACGCCGACGGTGTCGAACGCGGCGAACGCCTCACGCTCCGGCGGCGACACATGAGTCGAGAAGCCCGGGACGACGGCGGGGTCGCCGTTGTCGGCATCGGTCGGCGCGATGTTGAAGTCGCCCACCAGGGCGAGTGCGAGGTCGGGGTTCGCGGTCAGCGACTCGGAGGTGTACTGCTGCAGCGCCGACAGCCAGTCGAGCTTGTAGTAGTAGTGCGGGTCGCCGAGCGAGCGACCGTTGGGCACGTAGAGGCTCCACACCTCGACACCGCCGATGGTCGCGCCCATCGCCCGGGCCTCCTGCGGGGCGTCGGGGCCGTTGTGCCCCTTCTCGAAGCCGGGCATGCCCGGGAACGACGTGCGCACGTTCGTGAGCGGCTCGCGGCTGGCGATCGCGACGCCGTTCCACTGCGAGAACCCGTACGCCTCGACGTGGTAGCCGGCCTCTTCGAACCGGCCGAACGGGAACTGCTCGGACTTGCACTTGATCTCCTGCATCGCGAGCACGTCGATGTGCTCGCGCACCGCGAAGTCGACGATGCGGTCGACCCGCGCGCGGATCGAGTTGACGTTCCAGGTGGCCAGGCGCATGGGATCAAGCCTAGGCGGGGCGGCGGACGTCGAAAGGCGCGACGGGATGCCGCGACCCCTGGCGTATCAGCGCCGTGAGGAGGATTCTCCTTTCTGTCAGCGGCCGCGTCCGCGGTCGGGAAAGCGAGACCCCACCATGGACCACGACTGCGGCTGCGGCCACGCGGCCTCCGCGGCGCACGCCGACATGCCCCTCGAGTTCGACGCCGACGGCGAGCTCATCGCCGGGCCGATCATCCGGCCCGAACTCCCGACCCGGCCGTGCCCCGTCGGCACCCTGGACGGCTCCTGGCTGCTCGAGCTCGAACGACGCACCGTGTTCGCTCCCGAGGTGCGCGGCGCGCTGCGCATCGAGGTCGGCTCGTCCTCCCTGCGCATCTCGGGCGACATGTACTCGCGGCGCGTGTTCCCGCCGGTACTCGGCGAGGTGCACCGGCCGGTCCCGATCCCGGATCCGGGGCCGTTCGCGGGCGCCGACGCGGAGGCCGGCGACCTCGGCACGGCGGACGAGACCGCGGTCTCTGACCTGCTCCCGGTGAGCCTGCGCACGTACCCCGCATTCCCCAAGACCGAGTACTCCTGGTACTTCCGCTCGAACGGCGCCACCTACGCCGACGGCACTCTCACCGTGCAGATCGTCCGCCACCTGTGGAACCGCACGACGCAGGAGTTCGTCTCCACCGACACCGGCACGCTCACGCTCCGCTGCCGGCGGCCGCTCGTGGTGGCGCCCGCGGCCTCGGTCCTGGGCCCGTCGCAGCGGATGACCGGGACGCTCTCGATCGGCGGCACCGTCACCACCGTCACGGCGCGCAAGACGTCGCCGATGTACCGCGGGTGCCGCATCGAGGTCGATGCCATGGTGAACCGCGTGTTCCCGGCATCCGCCACCATCGGCTCGGGAGCCGCAGCGAACGTGCGCTCCGTGTATGCCTCCGCCGGCTGGGACGTCACCGTCGTCACCGACGAGATCGACGTGCCGAACGACGCCGCCCTCACCAACGCCGAGCTCGCGACGCTCATGTCGGGCCACCGGCAGACGGTGGCCGGGGAGCAGTGGCGGCTGTGGCTGTTCGTGGGCTCGTCGCAGGGCGGCCTGTTCGGGATCATGTTCGACGACGACACCGTGCCGCGCGAGGGAGCCGCGGGGTTCGCCGACGTGCAGCTCGGCGACGACTCGTTCATCGCCGCTGCGGCGCGGAACCGCCCGCTCGACGAGGTGCCGGCGGCATTCCTGCGCACGCTCGTGCACGAGGCGGGGCACGCGTTCAACCTGTGGCACCCGAAGCACGACGTCCACAACCCGGGCATCGGCATCGAGATCATGAACCAGACCGGCGACGTCATGGGCTTCGCGACCGTCGCGAACCCCTACCCGGGCAACGCGGCGTTCGTGTTCTCGGAGCACGACCGCACGTCGCTCATCCACTCGCCCGATCCGCAGGTGCGGCCCGGCTGGAAGAACTTCGGCTGGGGGCACGGCAACCTGTCGGCGGGGCTGCCGGCGCCGGTCGACGTCGCGGGTCTCGCGGGCGACACCTCCGATGACGCCCTCGAGCTCACCGTCGCGATGCCCGCGCAGGCGTTCGTCGGCGAGTACGTCACCGCCGAGGTCGTGCTCACGAACGTGTCGGACCAGCCCCGCACGGTCACGACGCTCATCAACCTCTCGGAGGGCGACCTCGTCTTCCTGCACACCTCGCCCGACCGCTCGCTCGAGCACCTCGTCGACGTCGCGATCGGCTGCGGCCCTCGCCCGACGACGGTGCTGCAACCGGGAGAGTCGATCCGGGGCCACGTCCAGGTGTTCTTCACGAACCAGGGCGTGACCTTCACCGAGCCCGGACGTCACACGGTCGCCGCGCAGCTCGAGGTCGATCCGGTGACGACCGTGCGGTCGGCGCCGGTGACCGTCGACGTCCGCGGGCCCGCCTCCGAGGCCGAGGTCGACATCAGCGCCAAGACGCTGACGCCGGGCGTCGGGCGCGCGATCGCGATGGGCGATTTCGCGACGGATGCTGCCGCCCGAGCCGTGCTGACGGACCTGGCCGAGCAGCACAACGACACTGACACGGGTGCGGCCGGAGCCCTGGTGCTCGCGAACTCGCTGGCGCGCTCGTTCACCGACGTGCGTGCCCGCGGCGTGCGGGACGCGGCGCCGGACGAGGCGGCGCACTTCCTCGAACTGGCGCTTGCCGGCCGGTCGGCCGAACGCGTCGCCGCGCTCGCCGTGACGGTCGCGAGTCCGACGGAGAAGAATGCGCCGGTCGTCGCCGACACGGTGGCGGCGCTCAAGGCGCGCACGAAGGGCGGCGCGAGGTCGGCGGCCGGGAAGGACGTCGCGGCGGCCGAGCAGATCGCCGAGGACTTCGTCTCGCCGCAGGGGCGGTGACCCGGTGACAGCGGCGCCGTGCCGAGCAAGGATCGAGATGTGACTTCTGATGCGCTGGGCGGCGGGCTGGAGCTCCGGCTCCGGCTCGCCCCCGAGTCCGTTCCGCTCGACCGCATCGCCTACGCCGAGGTGGAGGTCGCGGCGGTCGGTGGCGCGGCGACCGTGAGCGCCCGGCTCAACCTCATCGAGGGCGACCTCGATGTGGAGGTGACGGGGCCGGACGGGCGTATCGCCCGAGCCGCCTGGCCGTGGCCGGCCGATTCGGCGCCCCGCTCGGTCGAGCTCGCCACGGGGGAGCGCCTGGTCGCGGGGGTGCCACTCGTGTCGGAGGGCAGTGAGCCGCTGTTCCCCGTCCCCGGTCGCTACGAGCTCGTGGCGCACTTCGCCGTGCGGCCGGGCGAGACGCTCACGTCGAACTCGGCCGCGCTCATGCGCACCGCGGGTGAGAACGCCGCGCTCGCCGCGGATCTCCTCGATCGCGATGTGGTTCAGAGCCTGCTGGGGACGGGCGTCATCGGTGCCGCCGAGCCCGCGCTCGAGCGTCTCGCGGACTCGTCCGACCCGGGCACGGCGGTCGCCGCGCGTCTCGCGCTCTCGCGCACCGATGCCCTCGCCGCGGACGCGGCCGATCCCGCCGTGTCGAGGGCGGTCGCCGCGCTCCTGCCTCCCGGCGCCACCGGGCCGGACGAGCGGCGCGAGGCGGTGGTGGCGCGCGCCGCCCCGCGCGACGCCGCGATGCTCAGCGGACGCCCGGTCCAGGAGTGACCTCCCGCGGTAGGCTTCCTGTTGCCACCGGAGTAGCATCGCCATATGTCCTTCACGAAGGTGAGCGTGAGCCTCAGCCAAGCGGACGTCGAATTCCTCGACCGCGAGGCGCTCGACGGTCATTTCGAGAGCCGCTCCGCCGCAGTGCAGGAAGCCGTGCGCCTGCTGCGTGAAAGCCGGCTCGCCGACGCCTATGCCGAGGCCTTCGGCGAATGGAAGGAATCCGGCGAGGAAGACGTGTGGAGCGCCGCCACGGGTGACGGCGTCGCATGAGCGACGCGATCCCCTTTCTCCGTCGTGGCCAGATCGTGCTGGCATCCCTCGATCCGGTGATCGGTAGCGAAGCATCGCGGACGCGTCCCGTCGTCGTCGTCAGCAACAACACGGCGAACGCCGCGGCGGTTCGTGCGGGCGGCGTGATCACCGTCGTTCCCGTCACGTCGAATGTCGTGCACGTGCATGACTTCCAGGTGCTTCTTCCCGCGGAGCAGACCGGGCTGCAGCGCCTTTCCAAGGCACAGGCGGAGCAAGTGCGCACGATCGCCGTCGCACGAGTCGCCGGGATCGTCGGCTGGGTCCCCGCGGAACTGCTCGGCGCGCTCGACGACGCCTTGCGGTTGCACCTCGCCCTGTAGGACTCGCGGAACCCGGCCGCGCGAACATCGAACCGACGCGATTCCGGGCTACACGACCAGCACCGCGTGCAAGGCGGCGGAGCGTGCGACGTCGTTGTCGATCGTGAACTCCGGCGGGACGATCTTCGCCGGTGACGTCTGCGGCTACTGGGGCGCGGCGAAGAAGTGGGGCTTCTCGATGACCTGCAAGAAGCTGGTACCCATCGGCTCCTGAGCGGGCGCCGGGGCGCAGCATCCGTAAAATCGAGAGCATGACCGCCGCCTCCACGCCCCAGCTCGAAGCCGACCGCCAGTATCTGATCGCGCTGATCCAGGACGAGGCGGTGTTCCACGGGGACTTCACCCTCTCGAGCGGCAAGCAGGCGACGTACTACGTCGACATGCGCAAGCTGACGCTCGACCACCGTGCGGCTCCGTCGATCGGGCGCATCATGCTCGATCTCATCCGCGACGTGGACGGCATCGTCGCCGTCGGCGGCCTCACCCTCGGTGCCGACCCCATCGCGAACGCCGTGATGCACGAGTCCGCGCGCACCCACAAGCCGCTCGACGCCTTCGTCGTGCGCAAGGAGCCCAAGGACCACGGCCGCGGCCGCCAGGTGGAGGGGGCGGATGTCGCGGGAAAGCGCGTCGTCGTCGTTGAAGACACCTCGACCACGGGTCAGTCGGCGCTCAAGGCCGTCGAGGCGCTCCGCCGCGAGGGCGCCGAGCCCGTCGCCGTCGCCGTCATCGTGGACCGCAAGACCGGCGCGCGGGCGGCCGTCGAGGCCGAGGGCCTGGAGTGGCTCGCGGCCATCGATCTCGACGACCTGGGCCTCGACCCGCAGTAATTCTCCGCGGGGTGTGTCACACACCGGCCGCGGCCGGTGTCTCCATGTCGTAGGACCCATTCGACACGGAGGTAGACATGACCAGCGACACCCGCATTCCCACCGCAGAGGTCACCGGCGCGCAGGGCGCGATCATCAAGTTCGCCGCGCGCAGGATGATCGGCCGCGTGCCCGACTCCGTCGGTGTGCTGTGGCACCACCGTCGCGTGATGAAGGACTCGATGGGCATCGGCCAGAAGGTCGAGGGCTGGCACGAGCTCGACCCGAGCCTCGCGACCTTCGCGGCGATGGCGTCGGCGGCCACCATCGGCTGCAGCTTCTGCCTGGACTTCAACTACTTCATGTCACGAAACCGCGATGTCGACGCGGCGAAGGTGCGCGAGGTGCCGCGGTGGCGTGAGTCGACCGTGTTCACCCCGCTCGAGCGCCGCGTGATGGAGTACGCCGAGGCGGCGAGCCAGACGCCGCCCGCGGTCACCGACGAGCTCTCGGACGCGCTCCTCGCCGACCTCGGCCCCGCCGGCCTCGTCGAGCTGGCGGCCCGCGTCGCGTTCATGAACATGTCGGCGCGGATGAACATCGCGCTCGGCATCCGTTCCGAGCACTTCGCGGATGCCTGCGGGCTGCCGCCGCTCGCGACCCGGCCTGCCGTCGGCGCCTCCGCGTAGGCTCGCGACCATGAGCATCGCCGACGTCGACGATCCTTTCGTCACGCACCGGAGCCTGCTGTTCACCGTCGCCTACGAGATGCTCGGCTCGGCGGCCGACGCCGAGGACGTGCTGCAGGAGTCGTGGCTGCGGTGGGCGGCGGTCGACCGCGCCGCCGTGCAGGAGCCGCGCGCCTATCTCGTGCGCATCGTCACGCGGCAGGCGCTCAACCACCTGCGCGCGGTGTCGCGGCGGCGCGAGGAGTACGTCGGCGAGTGGCTCCCCGAGCCCCTGCTCACGAGCCCCGACGTCGCCGATGACGTGGAGCTCGCCGAGAACCTGTCGATCGCGATGCTCACGGTGCTCGAGACGCTGGGCCCCGCCGAGCGGGCCGTGTTCGTGCTGCGCGAGGTGTTCGACGTGCCGTACGACGAGATAGCGGATGCGGTGGGCAAGACTCCTGCGGCCGTGCGGCAGATCGCGCGCCGTGCGAAGGACCACGTCGCCGCACGCCGGCCTCGCGTCACCGTCGGGCCGACCGAGCACGAGGAGGTGGTGGAGCGACTCGTCGTCGCGCTGAACAGCGGCGACCTGCAGGGACTCATGGACGTGCTCGCGCCCGACGTCGTGTCGGTCGCCGACGGCGGCGGCAAGGTCCGCGGTGCCGCCCGTCGGCCGATCGTCGGCGCCGATCGGCTCGCACGCTACCTCATCGGCGGCTTGGCGAAGGTCGAGGGCTCGCTCGTGGCGTCGTCGACGTGGGTCAACGGGCAGCCCGGGGTGCGCATGGAGCTCGACGGCGGGCTCGTGGGCGTCGTCAGCCTGACCGTCGTGGACGGGCGCATCACGCAGGTGTACTCGATCGCCAACCCCGAGAAGCTCGGCCGCGTCGACGCCGAGGCAGTGGTCGCCCGCTGATCCCGGTCAGTCGCCCTTGCCCCGGCCACGCCACCACTGCCAGATGATGACGGTGAGCGTGCCGAGCGTGATGAGGGCGGCCGTCAGCAGGAGCAGCGTCTGCTCGGTCTCGGAGATCACGGGCGCCTCCCTTCGGCAGCGTCCGCCACGATCTTCGCGACACGGGCGGCCCGGGTGTCGGGGCGCCGCGCCATGTCGACGGTCGAGATGCCGAGTTTGCGGCTCGACGGCGGGAACGCGTCCCACGCGGTGCGTGCGGCGGGTACGGCGTCGAGCGCCGCTGCGAGGTCGTCGGGCTCGCGCATCGCCTCGGCGTTGTCGAGCACGGTCCACGCGCCGTTGGCCTTGGCGACCTCGACCGCGCGATAGCCGGCCTCGGTGATCAGCCCGGCCTCTTCCAGCTGGATGAGCCGCGCCTTGTTCGTCGCCGCCCACCCGCTCGTCGCACGCCGCGGCGCGAACCACAGGCCGCCGCGCTCTTCGTCGAACGAGCGCACCGGACCGTCGATCCACCCGAAGCAGAGGGCCTGCAGGATCGCATCCTCATAGCCGATGACCTCGATCCCGGATCCCGGTCGCGCCCGCACGAGCCACGCCCCCTTGGAGGTGCGATGGTTCGCGTCGAGCCACGAACGCCAGGCCGCGGCATCCGTCACTTCCACCATCTCGCCGTCGTCGAGCGCTCCCATGATCGCGACCCTACCGGGAGCCTCCGACCTCGCGCACGGTGGCGGCGAGCAGGCGCACCGCCTCGTCGACGAGGGGGTCGGCGAGGTCGCCGTAGCCGAGCACGAGCCGCTCGGGTGCCGGCGCGTCGGGCGAGACGCGGTAGCGGCGGATGTCGGTGAGGCCGAGGTCGCGGGGCTCCGCGGCGCGCACGACGTCGGCCGCCCGCACGCCGGACGGGAGATCGAGCACGACATGGAGCCCTGCCGCGATGCCCGACACGCGGCACTCGGGCAGCGCGCGATCGAGCGCGGCGAGGAGCGCCTCGCGTCGACGCCGGTATCTCGTGCGTGCGCCGCGCAGGTGCCGGTCGAGCCCGCCGGAGGTGAGGAAACGGGCGAGCGCGAGCTGGTCGAGAATCGACGGCGCCGCCGATCCCGCGTCGCGCACCGCATCGCGCAGCCACGGCGGCAGCACGAGCCAGCCGAGGCCGAGCGCCGGGGTCGCCGTCTTGCTGAGGCTGCCGGCGAGCACGACGCGGTCGGGCGCCATCGCCTGCAGCGCTCCGATCGGGCGCCGGTCGTAGCGGAACTCGGCGTCGTAGTCGTCCTCGATCGCGACCCCGTCCCGGGCGCGCGCCCAGGCGATGAGTGCTTCACGGCGCTCGGCCGACAACGGCACCCCGGTGGGGAACTGGTGCGCGGGCGTCACGAGGGCTGCGCGCGCGCCGGTGCGGACGGATGCCTCGACCAGCGCCTTGACGTCGATGCCATCGTCGTCGACCGGAACCGGCACCGCGGTGAGGCCCTCCGCCGCGGCGACCTGACGCATGCGCTGCCAGGACGGGTCCTCGACGAGGAGCGCGGTATGCCCGAGGGCACGGAGCGCCCGCGCAACGCGCCGCATGCCGTCGGCCGCGCCGTGCGTGACCACGACGGCGTCCGCGTCGGCCCGAGCGAAGCGCGACCGCGACAGGTAGGCCGCGAGCGCCACGCGGGCGGCCGGCACATCCCCGTCGAGACGGAACAGATCGGCGTCGGGTGTCTCGGTCAGCACCTCGGTCATCGCGCGCAGCCACAGCGCGCGCGGCGCGTTCCGCAGATCGGGCACGCCGGGCGCGAGGTCGTAGCGGGGCCTCCGCAGCGGGGGGACAGGCTCCGGGGCGGGCCGGGCAGCGGTGGCGCGGACGGATGCTGCCACCCGCGTCGCCGAGCCGGTCCGGGCATCGAGGATGCCCTCGGCCGTGAGCCGCCCGTACACCTCGGTGACCACCCACCGCGAGACCCCGAGCGACGCCGCGAGCAGCCGGCTCGGGGGAAGTGCGGCGCCGGCGGGCAGACGGCCGGTGGCGACAGCATCCCGTACCGCCTGCTCCAACCGCACGTGACGCGGGCCGTCGTACGCGGCGAGATCGAGCAATGTCTCCCACGCGATCGGATTGGTCTGGGTCTCTGGCATCGAATCGGATCGTACTCCCAGACCGTCCGCGCTCCACGATGGGATCACGAACCAAGGAAAGGGCACACCATGCAGTACCGCACCATCTCGAACGGCACGACGGCCTTCGAGGTCTCGACCCTGTGCCTCGGCACCATGTTCTTCGGCACGCGCACCGACACCGCGACATCCCTCGAGATCCTCGACCGGTTCGCCGCCGCCGGCGGCACCTTCGTCGACACCGCGAACAACTACAACGCGTGGGTCGGCGGCCACGGCCGCGACAGCGAGGATGTGCTGGGCACGTGGATCCGCCGCCGCGGCGGCCTCGGCGATGTGCGGCTGGCCACCAAGCTCGGCGCCGCGAAGAAGGACCCCGCGCTGCCCCTCCAGAACGTCGAGCCGACGAACTTCCAGGGGCTGTCGGCGGAGGTGGTCGCGCGCGAGGCGCGGCTCAGCCTGCAGCACCTCGGCGTCGACCGCATCGATGTGCTGTACGGGCACGTCGACGACCGCGAGACGCCGATCGCCGAGACCGTCGCCGCGTTCGGGCAGCTGCAGCGCGAGGGGCTCGTCGGCATCTCGGGCATCTCGAACGTCGCGCTGTGGCGCCTGATCGAGGCCCGCGACGAGGCGCTGCGCCAGGGCGTCGACCCCTACGGTGTCGTGCAGCAGGGCTACAGCTACGTCTACCCGAGCCCGGGCTTCGGGCGCACCAACGACGTATCGGTCGAGCTCCTGGACTACACCGCCGCGGCCGGCATCGACGGCAGGCCGCCGCTCACCATCACGGCGTACTCTCCGCTGCACCAGGGCGCGTTCGCCCGCGACGACAAGCCGATGTGGGCGCCCATGCGGCATGCATCCAACCGCGAGCGCGTGCGCGCGCTCCACGACGTCGCCGCCGAGATCGGCGCGACACCCAACCAGGTCGCGCTGTCGTGGCTGCTCGGTGCGGCGCTGCCGGTGATCCCCGTGGTCGGCATCTCGAGCGTCGCGCAACTCGAAGAGGCACTCGTCGCGTCTGAGCTCGTCCTCGACGCCGACGTCCGGGCGCGCCTCGCCGCCGCCGACCTCGACGTCCGCGCGGCGGTCTCGGCCTGACCGGGTGCGGCGGGCGCCAGCCCGCCCTCACCCGGCGCGGGCCCCGGGCCGCAGCATCCGTCCCTCATTTGAGGTCGTAAGCCGAGGTGAGGGCCGTGCGCGACGTGTCGGTCCGCATCCCGGCTCTGATCCTCAATTGAGGACAGGCAGCGTGCACGGGATGCTGCGGCCGCGGCCTGTCAGAGAAGCTCGGGGTCTTCGGATTCGACGGGCTCGTGGTCGAGGAGGTCGGCGACCGAGGTCAGCACCTCGTCGGGGCGGAACGGGTAGCGCGCGATCTCGGCGGTGTCGCTGATGCCCGTCAGCACGAGCACGGTGTGCAGACCCGCCTCGATGCCGGCGACGACGTCGGTGTCCATGCGGTCGCCGATCATGCCGGTGTTCTCGGAGTGGGCGCCGATGCGGTTCAGGGCCGAGCGGAACATCATCGGGTTCGGTTTGCCGACGACGTAGGGCTCCATGCCCGTCGCCTTCGTGATGAGCGCCGAGATCGCGCCGGTCGCCGGCAGCACGCCCTCGGTCGAGGGCCCGGTCGCGTCGGGGTTGGTCGCGATGAAGCGGGCGCCGGCGTTGATGAAGCGGATCGCCTTCGTGATCGCCTCGAACGAGTAGTTGCGGGTCTCGCCGACGACGACGTAGTCGGGGTTCGTCTCGGTCATGATGAAACCGGCCTCGTGAAGGGCGGTCGTGAGCCCCGCCTCGCCGATGACGAACGCCGAGCCGCCGGGCATCTGCGACTTGAGGAAGTCGGCGGTGGCGAGGGCGGACGTCCAGATCGATTCCTCCGGCACGATGAGGCCGGAGGCCCGCAGCCGGGCCGACAGATCACGCGGCGTGAAGATCGAGTTGTTCGTGAGCACCAGGAACGGCACACCCTGATCGGTCCACTGCTGCAGCAGATCTGAAGCCCCGGGAATGGGGGTGTTCTCGTGGACCAGCACGCCGTCCATGTCGGTGAGCCAGCATTCGATGTCCGCGCGGGTCCGCATGCGTCCAGACTAGGTGCCGGTCGGGCGTAGGGTCGTTCCCGTGACGTGGGACCCCCGGACCCTTCCCGACCTCTCCGGACGCGTGTACCTCGTGACCGGATCCAACGCCGGCCTCGGCTACTTCGCCTCGGAACAGCTCGTGCGCGCAGGTGCGCACGTGCTGATGTCGGCGCGCCATCCCAACCGCCTCTCGGCGGCCCGCGCGGCGATCCGTCGGCGGGTTCCGGATGCTGCGCCCGACGCGACCGAGCCGCTCATCCTCGACACCTCGAACCTGGCGTCGGTGCGCTCGGCCGCGGCGAGCGTGCGCGGCAAGGGCGCCCTCGACGGCGTGCTGCTCAACGCCGGGATCGTCCACGCGCCGAAGACGCGCGAGACCACGATCGACGGGCACGAGGTCGTGTTCGCCACCAACGCCCTCGGCCATTACGCGCTCGCCGGCGAGCTCCTGCCCGCCCTCGCCGAGGCCCGCGGGCGGATGGTGTGGGTCGGGAGCATGTCGACCTCGCTCACGCCTTACGACCCCGTCGACCCGCAGCTCGTCGACGGATACACGGCCTGGCGCGCGTACGTGCAGTCGAAGGTCGCGACGACGGCGCTGGGCTTCGAGGCCGACCGGCGCCTGCGGGCGGCCGGTATCCCGGTCGCGAGCGTCGTCGCGCACCCCGGCTACTCGACCGGCGGCCGCACTCCCGGCATCGTCGGCGTCAACGAGCCCTCTCGCGCCAAGCGCTTCCGCGACAACCTGCAGGCGGCGATGGCGCAGTCGAAGGAGCACGGCGCCTGGCCGCTCGTGCGGGCGCTCACCGACCCCGCCGTCGAGGGCGGCGAGTTCTGGGGTCCGCGTACGGGCTCGCGCGGCGAGCCCCGCAAGCACACCGCCTCGAAGATCACGCGTGACCCGGTCGTGGCCGCGCGCCTGTGGGACGTCGCCGAGACCGCCACAGGCGTGCGCTGGCCGTTCGAGGTCGCGGCGCGTCCCTGACCTGACGCGCACAGAATCGGAGGTTCTGTGCGACTCGCCGGCGCGCAGCATCCGTTCCCCGGCGTGCCGTCGCGAATCTTGCGATCCTGTGTCGGGAGACGGATGCTGCCGCCCCGGCTGTCAGACTGTTGCGACCCGTGAACGGCGGTCAGGCGCTGAGCCACACCGCGTCGGCCGCCGCCGCGGGCAGCGAGACCGAAGCGGCGCCGATGCCCTCACCCATCGTCAAACGCAGGGACGCAGCCCCCGTCACCGTCACCGTCGCGCCGACGGACACGCCGGCCGACTCGACGGCCCTGAGCAGCTCGGGATCGCGGTCGCTCACCCGCAGCACCCGGCCGACGTGCCCCGCGGGTGCCGAAGCCAGCAGCACGAAGGGCTCGCGGTGGACGTGGCCCGCAGCATCCGGGATCGCGTCGCCATGCGGGTCGAAGCGCGGGCGTCCGAGCCGCTCGTCGATGCCCTCGAGCAGCCGGTCGCTGATCGCGTGCTCCAGCACCTCTGCCTCGTCGTGCACCTCGTCCCACGCGTAGCCGAACTCGCGCACGAGCCACGTCTCGATGAGGCGGTGGCGGCGGATGATCGCGGCTGCCCGCAGCTCGCCGGACTCGGTCAGCGACACCGGGCCGTAGGGGCGATGCGTCACGAGACCCTGTGCGGCGAGCTTCTGCACCATCTCGGTGACGCTCGACGGCGCGAGGCCGAGCTCGGCTGCCAGCTGCGACGGCGTGATGCGGTCGTCCTGCCACTCGGTGTGGTGGTAGATCGTCTTCAGGTAGTCGTCGATCGCAGGGGAGGCCACGGAATCAGGGTACCGGGCGGCCCTCACGCCCCCGTCAGCACGAGGTACAGCAGCATCCCGTTGAGGGCGATGAGGAACACGGATGCTGCGATCCCCGCGACCGTCGTCCACACCCGGTTGCGGTAGCCGCCGAGCACGTCGCGGTTCGCGGTGAGCGCGACGAGCGGGATGAGCGCGAACGGGATGCCGAACGACAGCACCACCTGACTCAGCACGAGCGCGACCGTCGGGTCGAACCCCACAGCGAGGATGACGAGCGCCGGGATCAGCGTGACCAGGCGGCGGGCGAGGAGCGGCACGCGGATGTGCAGCAGGCCGTGCATGATCTCGGCGCCGGCGTAGGCGCCGACCGACGTGCTGGCGAGCCCGCTCGCGAGGAGGCCCACCGCGAACAGGGTCGCGACGAGCGGGCCGAGTCCCGCGTACAGCGCCGCGTAGGCGCCCTCGAGCGAGTCGGTGCCCGGTACGCCCGCCAGGTTCGCGGCCGCGAGCAGCAGGATGCAGAGGTTCACGGTGCCCGCGATCAGCATCGCGATCGTGACATCCCATTTCGTCGCCCGGAGGAGACGTGGGGTGGGGATGCCGCGCAGCTCAGCCAGCGTCGGGTCTGCCGGAGCCCCGATGGGGGCATCCGCAGCGCGGGAGCTGCGCGGCACCAATCGGTCGCCGCCGAGCGCGCTGTTCGAGCGCGGCGGAGCGAAGCGGTCGCGGGCCAGGGCGCTGTGCGCGTAGATGGCGTGGGGCATGATCGTGGCGCCGAGGATCGAGGCCGCCAGCAGCACCGAGTCGGTGCCCTCGAAGCGCGGCACCAGGCCCGCCACGACGCTCGCGCCGTCGGGCGGCGCGACGAACACGCCGAACGAGAACCCGATCGCGATGATCGCGAGCAGGCCGATGACGACGAACTCGAACGGCCGGGCCCCGCGCCGCGACTGGATCAGCAGGAGCGCCATCGAGACGGCACCCGTGATCACGCCGCCCCACAGCAGCGGGACGCCGAACAGCAGATTGAGCGCGACCGCCCCGCCGATCACCTCGGCGATGTCGGTCGCCATCGCGACGAGCTCGGCCTGCAGCCAGTAGGCGCGGCGCCCCCAGCGGTTGCCGATGCGATCGCCCAGTGTCTCGGGGAGGCTCCGCCCGGTGACGATGCCGAGCTTGGCCGAGAGGTACTGGATGAGCCACGCCATGATGTTGCCGAGCACCACGACCCACACGAGCAGATACCCGTAGCGGGCGCCGGCGGTCATGTTGCTCGCGACATTGCCGGGATCGAGATACGCGACCCCCGCGACGAGCGCCGGCCCGATCAGCCACGCGAGGCGCGGCATCGACAGGCGTCGGCTCTGGAGCGCGGTGGGGGTCCTGACGTCCTCGGCAGTTTTCGGCATACCGAAAACATACCCTGTTTTCGGCGCACCGAAAAGCTGCGCGCGCCCACTCCTGTGACGGCTTGTCAACCCCTGCGCACGCCGGTTCGATCGGCGATATGCCTGACTCGACATCCTCGAGAGCAGGCGGTGCAGATGACGACGAAGTTGGTCGCGGCGATCCACCACGTGATGGACGGCGTGCGGGAGCGCAGGATGGCGCGGCCCGCCCGCCGGATCTGGCGGGCGTCGCTCGCCGAGACGCGACGCGGCCAGTGGCACCAGGTGCACCACACCTGATCGCCCGATCGCGGGGCGCGCTCCGCGGCGGATAGCCTGGGCCGGTGAATCCGCCCGATGCGAGCGCCGCCGAGCCTGCCGAGCCCACGCTCCCGGTGGGCGTGGGGCCGTGGCCGGGTGGTCCCGGTGCGTGGCCCGACGACCCGCGCTACGACCGCGACCTGCTCGCGAACGGCGACGCCCGCAACGTCGTCGACGCCTACCGGTACTGGACGATGGACGCCATCGTCGCCGACCTCGACACGCGCCGCCACGCGTTCCACGTCGCGATCGAGAACTGGCAGCACGACATGAACATCGGCTCGATCGTGCGCAGCGCCAATGCGTTCCTCGCCGCCGAGGTGCACATCATCGGCAAGCGCCGCTGGAACCGCCGCGGGGCGATGGTCACAGACCGCTACCAGCACGTGCGCCACCACGAGACCGTGGAGGCGTTCACCGAATGGGCGGATGCTGCGTCCCTCCCCGTCATCGCGATCGACAACGTCGAGGGCTCGCGGCCGTTGCCGGCCGCCGACCTGCCCGAGGCGTGCGTGCTGCTGTTCGGCCAGGAAGGACCCGGGCTGTCGCCGGAGGCGCTGGCCGCAGCATCCGGAACCGTCCAGATCGAGCAGTACGGCTCGACCCGCTCGATCAACGCCAGCGCCGCCGCGGCCGTCGTCATGTACGAATGGTGCCGCCGCCACACCGGTCGCTGAGTGAGCTTGCGAGTCGAAACGCAGGTCATGCCCCGGCGGTGAGCCAGGCCGATCCGCGCACGCGCCAGCCGAGGGTGGCGAGCCGGGCGAGCATGTAGACGCCGAAGAACGCGACGGCCAGCCACGCGAGGCCGGCGGCACCCACGGGGTGCAGCCAGGCCACGAGCACGAGCGCGGGGACGAACGGCACGAGGTTCAGCACTCCGACGATCGCGAGGTACTTCGCGTCGCCCGCGCCGATGAGCACGCCGTCGAGCACGAAGACGACGCCGCACACCGGCTGGGCGATCGCGAGCACGATGAGCGCGGGCTGCACGAGTGTCGCGATGCCGGCGTCGCCGGTGAAGGCCAGCCCGATGACCCCCGACAGTGCGCCGATGATCGCGCCGGTGATCACGCCGAACCACGCGCCCCACGCGACGGTGCGGCCGAGCACGCGGCGCACCAGAGGGGTGTCCTCCGCGCCGAGCCCCATGCCGATCAGCGCCTGGGCGGCGATCGCGAGCGCGTCGAGTGCGAAGGCGGCCGTGGAGAAGATCGTGAAGGCGACCTGCCAGCCGGCGAGCTCGACCGTGCCGAGCCCGGTCGCGACGGCGACCGTCGCGAGCAGTGCGAACCGCAGCGACACCGTGCGCAGGAACAGCCAGCCGCCGGACCGCGCCGACCCCCGCACCCCCTCGCGCTGAGGGCGGACGGATGCCTCGTGCCGCCGCGCGAGCCGCCCGATGACGATCGCGTACGCCGCGACCATGCCCCACTGGGCGACGACGGTGCCGATCGCGGAGCCCGCGATGCCCCAGCCGAAGCCGTAGATGAAGAGCCAGTTGAGAAGGGCGTTGGCGGCGAAGCCGAGACCGGCGATCCACAGGGGCGTCACCGTGTCCTGCATGCCGCGCAGGAGTCCGGTCGCCGCGAACACGACGAGCATCGCGGGCAGGCCCCACATCGAGATGCCGAGGTAGATCTCGGCCTGCTCGGCGACTTCGGGCGTCGCGCCGAACAGGCCGACGAGCAGCGGCGTCGCGACGTAGCCGACGAGCGCCAGCACCGCGCCGATGCCGAGTGCGAGCCACATGCCGTCGATGCCCACCGACACCGCGCGCGACGGGTCGCCCGCCCCGAAGCGGCGCGCGACAGCGGGCGTCGTCGAGTACGCGAGGAACACCATGAGCCCGACGATCGTCTGCAGCACCGCGCTCGCGATGCCGAGGCCGGCGAGCGGCTCGACGCCGAGGTGGCCGACGAGGGCCGAGTCGACGATGAGGAAGAGCGGCTCGGCGATCAGGGCGCCGAGCGCCGGCACCGCGAGCCGCAGGATGTCGCGGTTCAGGGTGTCGGTCGTCACCCCACGAGCCTAGGAGGCGGCGCCGACGCCGGGGCGCAGCATCCGTTCATCACAATGTCGTCACGAGCGGCGATCCGTCCCCTCCCGAGAGTTGTCCAGGTTTCGGGCGACTACCCTGGAACGCATGACCGATGCCCCCCGCTCCGGTCTCGCGCTCGAGGAACTCAGCGCCGAGATCCGCCCCCAGGACGACCTGTTCCGCCACGTCAACGGCAGCTGGCTCGAACGGACCGAGATCCCGGAGGACAAGGCACGGTGGGGCTCGTTCCACCTCATCGCGGAGCAGGCCGAGAAGGACGTGCACGCGATCGTCGAGGAGTCGCAGCAGGCCGAGCCCGGCACCGAGGCCCGCAAGATCGGCGACCTGTACACGAGCTTCATGGACACCGAGCGCATCGAGGCGCACGGTGCCGCCCCGCTCGCCGAGTCGCTCTCGCGCGTCGAGGCGATCGAAGACATCCCCGGTTTCCTCCGCACGATCGGCGAGTTCGAGCGCGACGGCATCGCCGCGCTGATCCACCTCTACTTCGAGCCCGACCCGGGCAACCCCGAGCGATACGTGCCCTTCTTCATCCAGGGCGGGCTGTCGCTGCCGGACGAGAGCTACTACCGCCTCGACAACTTCCAGGAGACGCGCATCGCGTTCCGCACGCACGTGCAGCGCATCCTCGAGCTCGCGGGCGTGGCCGAGGCCGAGGCATCCGCCGACCGCATCGTCGCGATCGAGACGGAGCTCGCCACGCACCACTGGGACAACGTCTCGAGCCGCGACGCGGTCAAGACGTACAACCTGAAGACGTGGGACGAGGTGCAGGAGCTCGTCGGCGTCGACCTGACGCCGTGGCGCGAGGGCGCGGCACCCGACCACGCCGACGCGTTCGCCGAGATCAACGTCTACCAGCCCAGCTTCTTCGAGGGGCTCGGCGCGCTGCTCGTCGAGGACCGCCTCGAGGATTGGAAGGCGTGGCTGCGGTTCGCCGTCGTGCACTCCGCGGCGCCGTTCCTCTCGGAGGAGTTCGTCGCCGAGAACTTCGGGTTCTACGGCACGCAGCTGACCGGCGTCCCGGTCAACCGCGAGCGGTGGAAGCGGGGCGTCAGCCTCACGGAGGCCGCGATGGGCGAGGCCATCGGCCGCGTCTATGTCGAGCGGCACTTCCCGCCCGCCGCCAAGGAGGCGATGGACGAGCTCGTCGGCAACCTCATCGACGCGTACCGCGCGTCGATCGCCGAGCTCGAGTGGATGAGCCCCGAGACCCGTGAGCGCGCGCTCGCGAAGCTCGACGCCTTCACCCCGAAGATCGGGTACCCGGTGAAGTGGAAGGATTACTCCACCCTCGAGATCGACGCCGAAGACCTCGTCGGCAACGTGCGCCGCGCGCACGTGTGGGAGCACGACCGCCAGCTCGCGAAGGTCGGCCAGCCGATCGACCGCGACGAGTGGTTCATGACGCCGCAGACCGTCAACGCGTACTACAACCCGCTGATGAACGAGATCGTGTTCCCGGCGGCGATCCTGCAGTACCCGTTCTTCGACGTCGAGCGCGACGCCGCCGCCAACTACGGCGGCATCGGCGCGGTCATCGGCCACGAGATCGGCCACGGCTTCGACGACCAGGGCAGCCGCTTCGACGGCGACGGGTCGCTGCGCGACTGGTGGACCGACGACGACCGCGCCGCCTTCGAGAAGCGCACCAAGAACCTCATCGCCCAGTACGACGCCCTCGTGCCGCAGGGGCTCGCCGACGACAACCACGTCAACGGCGCGCTCACCATCGGCGAGAACATCGGCGATCTGGGCGGTCTCGGCATCGCGATCAAGGCCTACGCCCTGTCGCTCGACGGCACGGGCGCGCCCGAGCTCGACGGCTTCACGGGCATCCAGCGACTGCTGCTCAGCTGGGGACAGATCTGGCAGCAGAAGGGACGGGATGCTGAGACCATCCGTCTGCTCACGATCGATCCGCACTCGCCCAACGAGTTCCGGTGCAACCAGATCGTGCGCAACATCGACGCGTTCTACGATGCGTTCGGTGTGACCGAGTCGGATGCTCTCTGGCTCGACGAGGATCAGCGCGTCACCATCTGGTGACGGACGGGCCGCATGCGGCCCGATCACCCCGCAACAACGTCAAGGGGAAGGGAAACTCCGTGGGCATGGAGCCCAGAAAGGATGCCGAGTCGCTGCGGGGGGCAGGGCGGAGCACCGGTCGGCGGCTGCCGAAGAGGGCAGCGGCCGGTCGTCGTTCGTTCACGTCGACGCTGAAGGCGCTCGACGATCTCGCCGCATCCGGGGCCAAGATCTCGGTGCGCATCACCGACCTCGACCGCGGCACATCCGTCCTGTCGGGCGACGACTTCGTGACGCTGCCGGTGGCCGGGCTCGGTGTCGTGCCGCTGCTCATCGAGGTGGCGGCCGCGTTCGAGTCGGGGCGCCTCGAGCCGCTCGAGATCATCGACCGCGCGCACATCGAGCCGGTCGGCGTGGGGGGAGTGTGGCAGCACCTCAAGGCGCCCGCCCTTCCCCTTGTCGACCTCGCTGTGCTCACTGCGTCGACAGGCGACGCGCTTGCCGCCAACGCGCTGCTGCGGCGCGTGGGCATCCCCGCCGTGCGCGCCCGCATCGAGGAGCTCGGGCTCGCCCGCTCGGCGCTGCTGGACCGGTTCCGCGACGAGCGCGGGCCCGACGACGCTCCGCACTTCGCCCTCGGCTCGGCGCGGGAGCTCGCCGAGGTGTTCGCGGCGCTGGTGAACTCGCAGGTCGTCTCGCCGAGCGTGAGCGCCCAGGTGGCGGAGTGGCTGAGCCTCAACCACGACCTGTCGCTCGTGGCATCCGCCACCGGTCTCGACCCGTTCTCGCACGAGAACGACGAGCACGGACTGCTCTTCATCAACAAGACGGGCCGGGATGCCGGCATCCGTGTCGAAGCAGGTGTGCTCGCCGGCCCGCGCGCCGGAGTGTCGTACGCGCTCATCGTGTGCTTCGACGACCTGTCGATCTCGCACCGCCTCCGCGCACACGAGGCGTTCCGCATCCTCGGCACCGACCTCATGGAGTACGTGTTCTGACGCCCCGGCGCCGCCGGTGGACTCGCGAAAGGGTAGATCTCCGCACGTTCCGGGCCCTTCTCGTGTGCGGAAACCCACCCTTTCGCGGTTCTGTGACGGGACGTTTCCCTATGGCGGGAGGGATCAGGTACGCTCGCGAGGGTGTCAACACCGCCGTTCCGCGCCGACATCGTCGGCAGCTTCCTCCGTCCCGCCGAGCTCGCGGAGGCCCGTCGCCGGTTCGCCTCCGGCCAGATCGACGCCGAAGCGCTGAAGGTCGCGGAAGACACCGCGATCGCCGAGCTGATCGTCCGCGAGGCCGACACCGGGCTGAAGCTCGCGACCGACGGCGAGTTCCGCCGTTCGTGGTGGCACTTCGACTTCTTCGGTCTGCTCGACGGCGTCGAGATCGTCGAACTCGACCACGGCATCCAGTTCCAGGGCGTGCAGACCAAGCCGCGCGGCATCGACGTGACCGGACGGATCGGCTTCAGCGACACGCACCCCTTCCTCGGCCACTTCCGGTCGCTCAAGAGCCTGCTCGAGCGCACGACCGGCGCGGTGCCCAAGTTCAGCATCCCGGCGCCGACCGTCCTCGACTTCCGCATCGAGCCGGGGCACCTCGCTGCGTCGGGCTACGGCGGGCACGACGACATGGTCGACGACCTCGTACAGACCTACCGCGACGCGGTGGCGGCGTTCTACGAGGCAGGATGCCGCTACCTCCAGTTCGATGACACCGCGTGGGCGTACCTGTGCTCCGAGGTCGAGCTCGAGAAGGCGCGGGAGCGCGGCATCCGCACCGACGGCATCGCCGAGCGTTACGCGACCATGCTCAACCGCATCCTCGACGGCAAGCCCGACGACCTCACGATCACCACGCACGTCTGCCGCGGCAACTTCCGCTCGACGTGGATCTCGTCGGGCGGCTACGAGCCGGTCGCCGAGCAGCTGCTGGGCAACACCGCCTACGACGGGTACTTCCTCGAGTACGACAGCGAGCGCGCCGGCGGCTTCGAGCCGCTCCGATTCCTGCCCCAAAGCAGCAATGGGAACGGTCGCGACAAGACGGTCGTGCTCGGGCTCATCACGTCGAAGACCGGTGAACTCGAGAACGTGGATGCTGTGAAGCAGCGCATCGACGAGGCGGCGGCGTTCGCCCCGCTCGAGCAGCTGGCCCTGAGCCCCCAGTGCGGCTTCGCCTCGACCGAGGAGGGCAACGTCCTCACCGAGGACGAGCAGTGGGCCAAGGTGCGCGAGGTCGTCGACATCGCCGCCGACGTCTGGCGCTGACCCGCCGTCCCGCTCCCCGGTGCCTCGCATTCCGGCGAGAGAACACCTGGCGGCCGAGAGGTAGTGAACTTCCCTATTCCTCGGCCGCCAGGTGTTCTCTCGCGGATCCGGGTGGCGGGGAACGGACGGATGGTTCAGACGACGGGGGTGCCGTGCGTGTGGAAGGTCTCGATCGTCTTCATGCCCCAGGCCTGCCCCTTGCGGCGCTCGGCCTCGGTCCACTCCACGACGGGCTGGTCGGGGTCCAGCAGCAGGCGGGCGCCGGCGTTGGCGAACTCGATGCGGTTGCCGCCGGGCTCCCAGACGTAGAGGAAGAACGTCTGGTTGATCGCGTGCTTGTGGGGCCCTGACTCGATGTGGATGCCGTTCTCGAGGAAGATGTCGGCGGCCTTGAGGATGTCCTCCCGGGTGTCGGGCGCGAACGCGATGTGGTGCAGGCGATTGCCGTGCTTGGTCCAGTCGTCGGAGTACACCACGTCGTACGACTTCAGCGAGAAGTGGAACCACCACGCCGCGAACTTCCCGCTGTCGAGCCGGATGCGCTCGGACTCCCGCATGCCGAGCGCGTCGCGCAGGAATGCACCGTTGGCCTCGACGTCCTTCGCGAGGTAGTTGATGTGGTCGAGGCGGCGCGCGTTCACGCCCCGGCCGGGGAACCGCGAGGCCTGGTTCTTCAGGGCCGGGCGGTCGTCGTCACCTGCCTCGTACCGCTCGGCCTCGTAGAAGATCCCCATCGTGTGCCCGTCGGGGTCGGTGAACTCGTACGTCGGTCCGCAGCCCACGTCGCCGTCGGTCCACCCGCTGCCGAGCCCCGCCTGCTCGATCGCGGCGACGCGACGCTCCAGCGCCTGCGCCGACGAGGCCCGGAATGACGTGCGACCCACGCCCGCAGCATCCGATGCCGTGAGCTTGATCGTGTACAGCTGGTACTCGTCCCACGTGCGCAGGTAGACGGAGTCGCCCTCCTCGGCGACGACCCGCATCGCCAGCAGGTCCTCGAAGAACCAGCGGCTCTCCGCCGGGGTGGGCGTCAGCAGCTCGACGTGGGCGAGGTGGGCGACGTCGAACGACGTGTCTGCGGTCATGAGGCGTCCTCTCTGACGGTGTTCATCGGCGCGGCCTCGGAAAGACCGTGCCATCGAAGAGCTTGCGAGCCGTCCGCCGGGAGAATGAGGTCGCGCGCCAGGCGCCGGCGTCGTCCTGCGTGACGCGGACGCGCGACGGGAACGTGCCGCTCGGGTGCTCGACAGCGGTGTCCTCGTCGTCGAGCGGGCCGGCCATGGCGTGGCCGACAGCGTCGGGGATCCGGAGGGCGGCGGCGACGGATGCTGCCATCAGCACGCCGATCGCCGTGTGCACGCGCGTCGGGATGAAGGCGCGGGTCGAGATCGCGCCGCCCGCGCGCGGCGGCGCGAGCAGGATCACCTTCGGCACCGTCTGCGCCGTCACGTCGCCGAGCCCCATGAGCGGGCCGGCGGCGAGTCGGACGCGCTCGATGCGCGCGGCGAGGTCGGCATCGGCCTCGAGCGCCGCGGGCGACTCCGAGCCGTCGACACCGAGGTCGTCGGCGCGCAGGAGCACGACCGGCATGCCGTTGTCGATGAGGGTCGCGGCGACGCCGTCCAGCTCGTCGGCGGGGTGGCCGGTCGGGAGCAGCGCCTTGTCCGGGCCGCCGCCCACCTCCAGCTCGATGGCGGATGCCGTGCCGGGCACGCCGTCGATGGCGGCATCGCCGTCGTAGTCCGGGCGGCCGTCGGCCGTGGTGAAGACCGCGGTCGCGGTGTCCCCGGTGTTGAGGAGCCGGATGCGCACGGTCGTGCGCGCGCCCGTCGCCGCGACGAGGCCGCGTTCCACGGCGAACGGCCCGATGCCGGCGAGCAGGTTGCCGCACGTCTGCGCGTCGGCCACCGTCGCGGTGTCGACGCCGATCTGAAGGAACAGGTAGTCGACGTCCACGCCCTCGGCGGTCGACCGCGAAACCACCGCGACCTTGCTGGTGAGCGGGTGCGCGCCGCCGATGCCGTCGATCTGGCGGGGGTCGGGCGAGCCCATGATGCGCAGCAGCAGGTCGTCGCGCTCGGGCCCGTCCTCCGGGAGGTCCGAGGCGAGGAAGTACGCGCCCTTCGACGTGCCCCCGCGCATGAGCATGCAGCGGACGCCGTCGCGCACCGGATCAGGCGCGCTCATCGTCGCGCGCCTCGTACTCGGCCTGCGTGACGTACTCGATGCCGAGCTCGGCGAGGAGGGGGCGCAGGCCCTTGCGGTCGAGGCTCAGCTCAGCGCCGGATCCGTACGCTTCGCGGTCCGCGGTCTCCTTCGCGACGCGAGCATCGGCAGCCGAGAGCACATCCGCCGCGCGCTCGCGCGGCACGACGACCACGCCGTCGTCGTCGGCGATGACCACATCGCCCGGCCGCACCGTCGCACCGGCGACGACGATCGGCACGTTGACAGAGCCGGGTGTCGCCTTCACGGTGCCCTGTGCGTGTACAGCGCTCGCCCACACCGGGAAGCCCATCTCGCGCAGGTCTGCGGTGTCGCGGACGCCTGTCGTGGTGACGAGCCCCCGCACGCCGCGTGCCTTGAGCGCGGTGGCGAAGAGGTCGCCGAACGCGCCGTCGGTCGACGGTGAGGTCGTCGCGACCACGAGCAGGTCGCCTTCGCGGCACTGCTCGATCGCCGCGTGGATCATGAGGTTGTCTCCCGGCCAGCTCAGCACCGTGACGGCCGTTCCCGCCGTGCGGACACCGGTCTGGATGGGACGGATGCCGGGACCCACGAGTCCCGTTCGCCCCATCGCCTCGTGCACCGTCGCGACGCCGTGCGATCCGAGCGCGCGGGCGGTCGCAGCATCCGTCCGCGCGATGTCGGTCACGATGACGGGCTTCATCACGGACGCACCCCGCTCACGACAGCACCGCGGTGACCTGCGGGAAGTGCCGCATGTAGGCCTCGCCCATGGTCTCGTGGGGAAGGCCCAGGTTCGGGCCCGCGTTGCGCTTGAGCTGCACGCCGCGGCGGACCGCGAGGTCGGTGTAGTACGACCACATGTGCTTCTGGGCGGGCAGGCACTCCATCGCGGCGCGCTTGCGCCCGAACGCCTCGGTGATGTCGAGCAGCACGTTCGGGGTGAAGTCGCACTGCTCGGGCTGGTGCGGCTCGAAGAAGAACACCGGCGGGGCGCCGATGAAGTCGTCCTTCGTGGGGTAGCTGCCGTCGGAGTTCGCGACGCCGATCGCCTGCGCGAGCACACGGGCCTCGAGCGCCATCCGCGCCGCAGCAGGGTGGTCGCCGTTGTAGGGGTCGCGCAGCGTGTGCGTGAGCACGACCGTCGGCTGCACGCGCCGGTACAGGTCGACGAGGCGCGACACCGCTTCGCGCGACTCGACGAGCGGGTAGTCGCCGAGGTCGAGGAACTCGATCTCGGCTCCGAGAGCGGATGCTGCGGCCTCGGCCTCGTCGCGCCGGATGCGCTTGATCTCGTCCAGCGACTTGCCGTCCAGCCACTGGCTCGCCGACTCGCCCCGCTCGCCGTACGACAGGCAGGCGACCACCGCGCGTTCGCCTCGAAGGGCCGCGGCGGCGATCGCGCCGCCCGCCCGCCACACGAAGTCGCCGGCGTGGGCGCTGACGACGAGGAGCGTGTCGACGGCGGTGTCTGTCATGGGGCCAGCGAACCATACCTGTGGCGAAATGGTCAACAAATTGTCTACAATCGTGGCGACGAAATACCTCTGGACGTAGGTATCGCCGCGACGTAGCATCGCGGTCAGGTCACCCGGCAGCACCCACTGGACGAGGAAGTCGAGACAGGCATGGCGAGCAATCTGCAGGAACTCATGGACGAGCGGGGAAGCGTCGTCGAGATGCTCCGCAACTCGCCGCTGGGCACGTACATCTACCCGGTGGTGCCGGCGGAGTTCACGAACTGGCGGCGCGAGCAGAAGGCGTGGCGCGAGACGGCCGTGCTCTACGACCAGACCCACCACATGGTCAACTTCTTCATGACGGGACCGGATGCGCTGACGCTGCTCTCCGACACCGGTATCAACTCGTTCGCGAACTTCCCCGTGAACACGGCGAAGCAGTTCGTGCCGACCTCGTCGACGGGCGGGGTGATCGGCGACGGCATCCTCTTCCACCTCGCGGACGACGAGTACGTCTACGTCGGCCGTGCGCCGGGCGCGAACTGGCTGCAGTTCCACGCCGAGACCGGCGGCTACGACGTCGAGACCCGCTACGACGACCGGTCGCCGTCGCGCCCGTACGGCGAGGCGGTCACGCGCGAGTTCTACCGCTTCCAGATCCAGGGACCCAACGCCTGGCCCATCATCGAGAAGCTCGCCGGCCACGAGGTCGAGCAGGTGCGCTTCTTCCACATGGGCGAGCTCGAGATCGCGGGGCAGCAGGTGCGCACGCTCCGCCACGGCATGGCCGGTGCGCCGGGCCTCGAGATCTGGGGCCCGTACGCCGAGCACGGCCGCATCCGCGACGCCGTGCTCGAGGCGGGCCGCGAGTTCGGCCTCGAGCCGTGCGGCTCGCGGGCGTACTCGTCGAACACGCTCGAGTCGGGCTGGATCCCCTCGCCGCTGCCGGCGATCTACACCGGCGGCGACCTCGAGCGCCGCTACCGCGAGTGGCTGCCGGCGAACAGCTACGAGGCGATCAACGCGCTCGCGGGGTCGTTCGTCTCGGAGGACATCGAGGACTACTACCTCAACCCGTGGGACCTCGGCTACGGCTCGTTCGTGAAGTTCGACCACGACTTCATCGGGCGCGAGGCCCTCGAGCAGATCGACCCCGAGACGCAGCGCAAGAAGGTGACGCTCGCGTGGAACGACGAGGACCTCGCCAAGCTCCTCACGAGCGTGATCGACCGCGAGGGCCCCGGGTATCAGTTCTTCGATCTGCCGAACGCGAACTACGGCTCGTCGAACTACGACGCGGTGATCGACGCCGACGGCGACACGATCGGCCTCTCGCTGTTCACCGG
Source organism: Microbacterium sp. F01 (assembly GCF_056156365.1). Lineage (NCBI taxonomy): Bacteria > Bacillati > Actinomycetota > Actinomycetes > Micrococcales > Microbacteriaceae > Microbacterium > Microbacterium sp. F01. The sequence continues at coordinate 4,247,876 of NZ_CM149592.1, read as the reverse complement.
CGTCACGGCGAATGAGAAGCGCGGCCTGTCGCTGGCGACCGTCGACCGCGATGTGCCGATCGGCGCCGAGGTGCGCGTGGTGTGGGGCGAGCCCGACGGCGGCTCGCGCAAGACCACCGTCGAGCCGCACGAGCAGCTGGCGGTGCGGGCCGTGGTGAGCCCGGTGCCCTACGCGGTGACGGCTCGCCAGGAGTACCACGGCGGCTGGCGCACCGCCGCGGCGGCGGTGTAGCCGACGTCGGTGCGGGACCGGTGCGGCGGCATCGGTCCGCTCAATGCGCTTCGCCATTGTGCGTGGCGGGGAATGCGGGTAGGTTGCCCCGTTCAGTCGTGGTCGCGCTCTGCCACGAGCCGCTCGAACCAGGCCAGGGTCGCGCGGGTCATGTCGGCGGGCTGGCCCGAGGCTTCGAGCGCGGCGAGGGCGGCGCGCACCTCGTGCTCGCGGCGCACCGCGTGCGTCGTCGAGCCGTCGACGAGGCGGTCGATCAGCGCCGCGCCGTCGGGTCCGAGCTCCTGCGCCATCTGCGCGCGGAGCCAGTCCTCGGCGCCCACGGCGCGCGAGGCGCCGAGCCCCTCCAGCACGAGGGCGGCGAGGCCCTTCATGAACACGCTCCGCAGCAGCCGCAGCCGGGCGGCTTCGCCCGCCTCGCCCTCGACGACCTCCACCGGCACCTCGAACGGCCCGACGCGAGCCGCGAACTCCTGGGCCCCGGATCCGCTCGCGAGCAGCGGCGTGCGGTGCCCGGCGCGCACCACCGGCGCCAGCACGGCGACGTCGGCCATCGCGAGCCCGCGGTCGGCGGCGAGCCGCGCGATGCGCTGTTTGAGCTCGGGCGCCCCGGTGTTGAGGTCGGCGTACACGGCACCCGCCGCGATGTGCGGCAGGGCTTCGCGGGCGACGGATGCTGCGGCATGGCCGGTCACGAGGCTCAGGGCGACATCGGCCCCGGCGAGGGCATCGACGAGGGAGGCGAACTGCGGCACATCGGGGTCGCCGAGGTCGTGTGCGGGATCGAAGCCGCGCACCTCAGCTCCGGCGTGCGCGAGGCCGCGCGCGTAGCGTCGGCCGGCTTCGCCGAGCCCCAGGACCGCGATCGTCGTCATGGCGCCAACCTAAGGCACCGGCGCGGGGCCGAGGGCGGGAAGCGCGCCCGAGACGCGCGGGTCGGCGTCGAGGCTCTCGAGGTACTCCAGCGACCGTCGTGAACCGCTCACGAGCGAGCGGATGCCGTGCGTGCGTTCGTCGACGTCGGGCCGGTACGCGACCGCGAGCTCGCGCGCGATGCCCGCTGCCGCGCGGCGCAGCAGTTCGGCGTACGCATGGGTCGAGGCGCCGTCGTTGGGCACAACGACGCCGATCGCGGCGTACACGGTACCTCCGGGCCCGGTCACGGGCACGGCGATGCCGCGAGACTCGGGGTGGATGGCGCCCTCGGTGACGGCGTACCCCTGCTCCCGCACGCGGCGCAGCTCCGCGCGCAGTTCGGCGCCGGTGCGGATCGTGCGTTCGTTGTAGGTCCGCAGGCCCGCGGCGATCACGTCGGCAACGAGTGACGCGTCGGCGTACGCCAGCAGCACCAACCCGCTCGACGACGCGTGCAGCGGGATGCGGCCCCCGATCAGCGTGGCGTTGACGACGGCATCGCGCGTCGACATCCGATCGATGAAGAGCACGTCCCGCCCGCTCAGCACGCCCAGCTGCGCGTGCTGCCGCACCCGTTCGTGCACCGCACCCAGCCACGGGCGCGCGATCTCGCGCAACCCGACCGCGCCCGGCGTGCGGCTGGCGAACTCCCACAGCCGCACGCCGAGACGGTACGTCCGGTCGGGCAGGCGCTCGAGCAGACCCTCGTGCTCGAGTTCGGCGATGAGGCGGTGCGCGGTCGACGGCGGGATGCCCGACGCGTCGGCGATCTCCGTCAGGGTGAGGAACGGGTGCCACGCATCGAAGCTCTCGAGCACGCGCAGGTGCCGGTGAAGCACCGACTCTCCGGCCGATCCTCGTGCCACGGCATCCTCCTCGACGACGCCGCCATGCTAACCCCGCTCGGGCGCCGCGGTTCCGATCAGCGGAATCCGGGCGCCGGAGCGGTCAGCGGCTCAGGCGTTCTGGCGATACACCGTCCGGGCGTAGTCGTGGTACGGCGCGGGGGCGACGGTCGCGCGGATGCGCACCTGGCGGTGGTCCGCATCCACGCCGTCCTTGCGCGAGATCGGGTCCTCGCCCCACACCACCTCCACCTCTTCGCCCTCGCGGATGCCGGCGTCCAAGGTGGCGAGCGACATGTAGAGCTGGTCGTACGCCACGTAACCGGCATCCGTCGAGATGCCCACCCGCTCGCCGTCCTTCAGGATCTCGTCCATCTGGTACAGCCCGTAGCGCGCCTTGGGGAAGTCGAGGTACTTCGCGGGAGTGCCCGGCTCGAGCTGCGAGCGCACGACCGCGGCGACGTCGTCGGCGTTCCAGATCAGCGTGACCTTGCGGCGGCGCTGGTTCTCGGCGTGCTTCTCGAGCGCCTCGCGGCCGTGGAAGTCGTGGTCGAAGCGCACCGAGCGGCCGAGGCCGATGTCGAACGGCGTCATGTAGAAGTCGTGGATGTCGGTCGAGTACAACGAGCCGCCCACCGAGCCGATGCGCGCCGCCGGCAGCCATTCGCGGTACTCGGCGAAGTCGTCGTCGAACACGGCCGGGAATGGCGTCGGGACCCACCCCGACTCGAGCGGCGACGAGGAGTACGCCTTCGCGCCGACGCGGCGGATCCCGTGCTCCTCACCCGCCTCCATGAGCGCGTTCAGAACGACCTCGTGATCTTCCCACGGCCCGTAGAACTCGAAGCCCGGCTGCCCGGCCATGCCGTGGCGCAGCGCCTTGACCGGGCGCCCCGCGATCTCGACGTCGCCGATGTGGAAGAACTTGATCTCTGGCGCCGGCCCGCCGAACACCTTCTCCATCACGAGGTCGGCGTGCGGCCCTTGCAGTTCGTAGCGGTAGAACGTGGGCGGTCCCTGCCGCATGTGCGAGTTCGCCTCGAGGCGGTAGCGCACGTCCTTGCCGAGCGCCTCCGCCTTCTCGATGTTGAATCGCACCCAGTCGATGAGGATGTGGTGCCCGATGAGCACAAGCCCCTCGGGGCCTTCGGAGTTGTAGAACAGGATGCTGTCGCCGATGAGGTAGCCGTCCTTGTTCACCGAGATGAGCTGCTTCGCAACGCCCGGCCGGAACGTCGCGAACGTGTTCGGCGAGATCGAGCTCAGCAGGGGAATGAGGTCGGCGCCGTCGAGGAACAGCTGCGTCATGTGGTGCGACTGGTCCATGAGCGCCACCGAGGTGTTCCACGCCCGCTGCTCGTCGCGCCAGTTCGTGAACTCCGGCGCCACCGGGAACGTGAACGCCGGCCAGTTCTGGTTGCGCAGCAGCTCCACGGGGCTGCCGGCGCGCTCGATCGCCTCGGCGAGCGATTCGGGCTTGGTGTCCGTGATCGTGGTCATCGTCGACCCTCCTTCGTCGGTTGGGGAAGCTGCGGTCAGCGTAAGAGCGCTCCGGCCGGCTTCGACAGGGTCGTTCCGTTGAACGGAAACGGATGCCGCGCCCCCGCGCGCGCCGCGCCAGCATCGTGTCGAAGGTCACGGTCGCGGAACTTCACACCAAAATCGTTGACAATCTGGCCGCGAATCCGTAGTTTCCCAAGCACGGGAGGGACTCGACTCCCGGATCGACCACGACCACGCGATGACGCGAAAGGTGGGGCCATGGGCGCTCGGCTCGCAGTCCGCGACGTGAGCCTGCACTTCGGCGGCGTCAAGGTGCTCGAGGACGTGACCTTCACTGTCGAGCCCGGCCAGATCTTCGGCCTCGTCGGCCCCAACGGCGCCGGCAAGACGTCGCTGTTCAACTGCGTGAGCGGCCACTACCGCCCGAGCGCCGGCTCGATCACGATCGACGACGACGAGGTGCTCGGCTCGCCGCCGGCGACCCTCGCACGGCACGGCCTGGCGCGCACGTTCCAGCACCCCGCGCTGCAGCTGCGCGAGACCGTGCTCGAGAACGTGCTGCTCGGCGCGCACAGCCGCCTTCCGGGTGGGCCGGCGGAGTGGTCGCTGCGACTGCCCCGAACGACCCGCTGCGAGAAGGCGCTCCGGCACGAGGCGCTGGACCTTCTCGAAGGCCACGGTCTCGGCTGGGCCGCCCGCACGCGGGCCGACGAGCTGTCGCACGGGCTGCACAAGGGTGTCGAGCTCTGCCGTGCCCTGCTCATGAAGCCGCGGCTGCTGCTGCTCGACGAGCCGGCCGCGGGGCTCCCGCACTCCGAGGTCGAGCAGCTCATCGAGACCGTGCGGCGCGTGCGCGACGACGACATCACCGTCGTCATCGTCGAGCACAACATGGGACTCATCTCCGCGCTCACCGATCGCGTCGTCGTGCTCGACCACGGCCGCAAGCTCATGGAGGGCTCGGCCGCCGAGGCGCAGTCCGACCCGCGCGTCGTCGAGGCGTACCTCGGAAAGGACGCGGTCGATGACGCTGCTTGAGCTCGCCGACGTCCGCGCGTTCTACGGGCGCGTGCAGGTGCTCGAGGGCGTCTCGCTCACGGTGCCCGACGGCGGTGCGGTCGGCATCCTCGGTGCGAACGGCGCCGGCAAGACGACCACGCTGCGCGCGGTGTCGGGCACCGTCCGCTCGACCGGCACGATCCGCTTCGACGGCAAAGACCTCAAGGGTCTGCGCCCCGACCAGGTCGCCGCGCTCGGCATCGCGCACGTGCCGGAGGGCCGCGGGACGCTCTCCGACCTCACGGTGCGCGAGAACCTCCGGGTCGGCGCGTACCGCCGCAAGGACGCCAAGGCGATCCGCGCCGACGTCGATTACTGCCTCGAGCTCTTCCCGCAGCTCAAGGACCGCATCCGCTCGAACGGGTCGGCGCTGTCGGGCGGCGAGCAGCAGATGCTCGCCATCGCGCGGGCGATCATGGCCCGGCCCCGCCTGATGCTGCTGGACGAGGCATCCCTCGGTCTCGCCCCCGGCACCGCGAAGACCGTGTACCAGGCGATCGGTCGCCTGCGCGCCGAGTCGGGCATCGCGATGCTCGTCGTCGAGCAGAACGCCAACCTCGCCTTCACCCTCGTCGACAGCGCGACCGTGCTCGAGACGGGGCGCAATGTCCTGACCGGCTCGACCGCGGAGCTCAAGGGCATGGACGAGATCCGCCGCGCGTACCTGGGAGGCTGACGGTGGGCACGTTCATCCAGCTCGTGATCGACGGCCTGTCGACGGGGTCGATATACGCCGCGCTCGCCCTCGCGATCGTGCTGGTCAACCAGGCCACCGGCCTCATCAACTTCGCCCAGGGCGGTATGGCCGTGCTGTCGGCGTACATCGCGTGGGCCCTCAACGGGTTCGGCGTGCCGCTGGTGCTGGCGATCCTCGCCGCGATCGTGATCTCGTTCTTCCTCGGCGCACTCATCGAGCGCTACCTCCTTCGCCGGTTCGAGCGCGGCGACCCCGACACCGCGGTGGTGGTGACGATCGGCTTGCTGACGTTCATCACCGGACTCTGCGCCTGGATCTGGACGTACAACAACCGGCTCTTCCCTTCGCTGTTCCCGCTCGAGACGATCCGGATCGGGGGAGCGGTGATCAGCGTCCGCTCGCTTGGGACGATCATCGTGATCGTCGTGATCATGGGGCTGCTGCAGGCGCTGTTCCTCGGCACGAAGCTCGGACTGGCCCTGCGGGCGGTCGCGATCAACCCCGGCTCGGCGGCGTTCTCGGGCATCAACGTCGGACGCAACCTCATGGTCGGCTGGGGACTCGCCGCGGTGCTCGGCGCCGTCGCGGGCGTGCTGGTCGCGCCGCAGCTGACCCTCACCCCCGGGATGATGGACGGCGCCCTCGTCTACGCGCTGGCTGCCTGCATCCTCGGCGGTCTGTCGAGCCCGATCGGTGTCGTGATCGCGGCGTGGCTCATCGGCGTGCTCGAGAACCTCGCCGCCGTCTACGTCCCCTTCATCGGCCACGACCTCAAGATCGCCGTGCCGTTCATCCTCATCTTCGTCGTGCTCATCGTGCGGCCACAGGGCCTGTTCGGCCGGAAAGCGGTGGTGCGCGTCTGATGCCTTCGACCGCGGAGTTCTGGACACGCCCCTGGGTGAAGTGGGCGGGGGTCGCCCTCGTCGTCGTGCTGCTCGTCGTGGGGCCGCTGATCCTGCCCGAGTTCGCCAACCAGACGATCGCGCGCATCGGCGTCTTCGCCGTCGCGGTGCTCGGTCTCAACGTCGTGATGGGCTACACCGGTCAGGTGTCGCTCGGCCAGATCTTCTTCGTCGGCGTCGGCGCGTACGTCACGGCGTACGGCGTCAACCAGGACTGGAACATCGTCCTCGTGTTCGTGCTCGCGTGCATCGTGCCGGCGGTGTTCGGGCTGCTCGTCGCGCTCGCCGCAGCGCGCCTCGGCGGCCTCGCGATCGCCATGGTGACGATCGCGCTCCCGCTCGTGGGCCTGCCGCTCGCCAAGCGGCTGTCGGAGTTCACCGGCGGATCGCAGGGCACCTCCGCGCGCTTCTCGAGCGCGCCGGAGTGGACGGGCCTCTACGACGACCAGTGGCAGCTGTACATCGTGATCCTCATCGGCGCCATCACGTTCCTGCTGACGCGCAACCTCGTGCGGGGCAAGTACGGCCGCGCCTTCGCCATCGTGAAGGGCAACGAGGCGGTCGCAGCATCCATGGGCGTCTCGCCTTACCGCTACAAGGTGCTGGCCTTCACGATCGCCTCGCTCATCGGCGGCGTGAGCGGCTTCCTCTACATGGTCGTGATCCAGTACACCTCGCCCGAGACGCTGCACTTCGGCCACTCGATCGAGCTGCTCGCCTCGATGGTCATCGGAGGCGCCGGCAGCATCATCGGCTCGCTCCTCGGCGGCGCCTGGTACGTGCTGCTGCCGCAGATCACCAACCTCATCGATCCCAACATCACGGCGATGCTCCAGGGCGCGATCCTCCTCGTCGTGCTGTTCATCCTCCCGGGCGGCTTGGTGTCGCTGCCACGGCTGTGGCGTCGACGACGCCGCGATGCGGGCGCCGGGCGCGGACCGGCCGGCGGAGCAATGCAGGCGGATGCCGCAGCATCCGTCACCGGATCCTCGACCGTCGGCGACGCCTTGGGATCCCCTTCGACGCAATCACCCCCACCCCCTACGACGCAGTCGTAAACCACACAGAGAGGCAGGACCCATGAGCACGAATCGCAGAAGGATGCGCGTCGCCTCGGTCGTCGCGGGAATCGGCATCGTCGCCGTGCTCGCTGCCGGCTGCGCGCGCGGCGGCGGCTCGCCGGACAGCACGGAGGAAGGCGGCGCTGCCGCGAGCCCGGGCATCACCGACGACTCCCTCACGCTCGGCATCACCACTCCGCTGTCGGGACCCACGGCCGGCCCCGGCACCTGCACGGTCGCCGGTATCACGGCCTACTTCGGCGCCAAGAACGCCGACGGCGGCGTCGAGTTCGGCGACGGGAAGACCCGCACCGTCGAGATCGAGGCGCTCGACGACGAGTACGACCCGCAGAAGGCCAAGGCCAACTACGACCAGCTCAAGAGCAGCGTGTTCGCGATGACCGCCGGTCTCGGCACGCCCACCAACCGGGCGTGGCTCGACGCGGCGATCGCCGACGAGGTGCCGCAGGTGCTGATCATGACGGGCGACCCGATCTTCAGCAACCAGGAGGAGAGCCCGTGGCAGCTCGGCTTCGTGCCGATCTACCAGAACGAGGGCGAGGCCTTCGGAGAGCTGCTGGCGAGCTCGAGCGAGGACCACACTGTCGCGATCCTGTCGCAGAACGACGACTACGGAGAGGGCTACGTCGAGGGCTTCAAGTCGGCCATCGAGGGCGCCGACAACATCGAGGTCGTCAAGGAGCTCACCTACGAGGCCACCGACACCTCGGTCGACGCGCAGCTGACCGAGCTCGCCGGTTCGGGCGCGGACGTGTTCTTCAACGCGATGTCGATCACGCCGCTCGTGATCTCGTCACTGCAGAAGACGCAGGAGCTGGGCTGGCTGCCCTCGTGGTTCCTGCCGTCCAACACGTCGAGCCCGAGCGCGATCCTCGAGCCCGGTGGCGCAGCCGCGTTCCCCGGCGTATACACCGTCGCGTTCGCGCAGTCTGCGGCCGCACCGACCTTCGCCGAGAGCGAGGAGGGCGCCGCCTTCCTCGAGCAGCTGAAGGAGTACGCGAACTACCCCGACGTCCCCGCGTTCCCGCACTGCGTCTGGTCGTACCAGATCGGCGCGACGCTGGAGGAGGTGTTCGGCAACATGACCGAGCCGACGCGCGAGAACTTCATGGAGGCGCTGCGCGACGTCTCGGGCTTCACCGCACCGCTCATGCTCGAGGGCTCCACCGTCGACACCACCGTCGACGGCCAGCCCGCGGTCTCGACCGTGCAGGTGCAGAAGTACAACGGCAAGGGCTACGCCCCGGCCGAGTCATGGGACGAATGATCTGAGCCGTGGCGAGGGGGCGGGCGGAGGCATCCGTCCGCCCCTTCGCCCTGCTCGCTCCTGCGCTTCGGGGATTCGGACACGGATGCCGCGGCCCGAGCGCCGTCTACTCCATGCCGTGGAGCACCTCGACGATGCCCGAGAGATGGGCGCGCGTCGCGGCTTCGGCGGCGTCGGGGTCCTTCGCGAGGATCGCGTCGATGATGGCGATGTGCTCGGGCGCCGACGTCGCGGCGCGGCCCGGGTGGAACGCGAGCCGGAACTGGTGGCGGGCGGACTGCGCGCGCAGGCGCTCGAGCAGCTGCGTCGCGGTGCCGTGGCGGCTGAGGTCGCGGATGCGTCGGTCGAGCTCCTGGTTGAGGCGCGAGTACGCCATGAGGTCGCCCGACCCGATCGCGGCGTCGATGTCGGCGCGCAGCGCCCGGAGCTCGTCGGCATCGGTCGGCGTCAGGTTCTCGGCGGCCTTGCGGGCGCACAGAGTCTCGAGGCCGATGCGCACCTCGACGATCTCGATCGCCTCGTCGACCGTGATCGCGCGCACGCGCGCCCCACGGTTGGGGAGGCGCTCCACGAGCCCTTCGCCGGCGAGGTTGAGCAGAGCCGTCCGCACGGAGGCCCGCGACGCGCCGTAGCGCTCGCTGAGATCGGCCTCGATGAGGCGCTGATGCGGCGCGAACTGCGCGTCGAGGATCGCCTCGCGGATCACCTGCGTCAGGTCGGGACGCTCTGTGGTCTCGTCGTCGCTCAGCACTGCAGCATCCGTCATCTCGGCCAACCCCCTTCGGCGCCTTCGTCCGTGCACTGACACTATCTCGCGCGAGACCGATCATCGCGAAGAATCTCATACGAAATCCGCGCGAAAATCGTCGACAATCTTGATTCACACGCATGGGAGAGGCACGCTGGGAGAGGTGTCGATCCGCGCCGACCCGAGGCGGATCCACGTTGGACAACACGGAGAGGTGGGCGTTCCATGGGCGAGACGGCGATGGGGACTTCGGTCCGGACGGGCCTGTTCATCGGGGGTGAGGAGCGGTTCACCGACGACGTGCTGACGATCGCCGATCCCGGCAAGCCGGGAGCTGTCGTCGGTGAGGCGGCGGCCGCGACGGAATCGGATGTGAAGGATGCCGTCGCCGCGGCGAAGAAGGCCTTTCCGGCGTGGGCGGCGCTCACCCCGCAGGAGCGCGCGGCCGCGATGGCCGACGCCATCGCCGGGATCGCCGACGACCGCGACGAGGACGCCGCGATCCTGTCGCAGGAGAACGGCAAGATCCGCATGGAGGGGTGGATCGACGCGCTCGTGTTCGAGATCCGCTGGAACCTCGCGCTGATGCTCGCCGACGAGGTCGACGCGTCCAAGACGCTGCCCCCGATCCCCGGCGCGATCCCGGTGTCGACCGACGTGGCGTACCAGCCGCTCGGCGTCGTCACCGTGATCGTGCCGTTCAACTGGCCGATCGCGATTCTCGGTGCATCACTGCCGCACGCCCTGCTGGCAGGCAACACCGCGATCGTGAAGCCCCCGCCCTCCGCGCCGCTGGCGACCACTCGCGTCGTGCAGCGCGTGGCGGAGAAGCTGCCGCCCGGCGTGCTGAACGTCGTGACGGGCCGCGACCAGGACATGGCCGGACTCATCCAGAACCCCGACATCGCGAAGGTCTGCTTCACCGGATCGGTCAACGGCGGCAAGCGGATCATGGAGATGGCGTCGAAGACGCTCACGCGGGTGACGCTGGAGCTCGGCGGCAACGACGCGGCGGTGTTCCTCGACGACGCTATCCTCGACGACGCGCACCTCGACCGCCTCTACGCCGCGATCTACGACACCACCGGCCAGATCTGCATGAACGCCAAGCGCATCTTCGTGCACCGGTCTCGTGCCGACGAGCTCGTCGCGGGGCTGTCCGCCCGGCTCGAGGCGGCGAAGCTCGGCTACGGCCTCGACGAGGGCACGACGATGGGGCCGCTGCACCAGCCGGCGCAGAAGGCGTTCGTCGACGAGATCATCCAGGAGGCGAAGGATGCCGGCGCCGACGTCCGCGAGTTCGGCGACCTGCCCGGCGGCGACCTGGCGGGCGGCAACTTCGTGCGCCCCGCGATCGTCGTCGACCCGTCGCTCGACCTGCGCGTGGTGACGCAGGAGCAGTTCGGCCCGGTGATCCCGGTGATCCCGTTCGACGACGAGGCCGAGGCCGTCCGCCTCGCCAACGACACGTGGGGCGGCCTGTGCGGCTCGGTGTGGACGGCCTCGCCGGAGGCGGCGCAGCGCGTCGGCTCGCAGCTGGAGTGCGGCTACGTGTGGGTCAACGACCACGGCGCGACCCGCCTCGACCTGCGGGCGCCGTTCGGCGGCATGAAGCAGTCGGGCTTCGGCCGTGAGCAGGGGATCGAGGGCGTCCGCGCCTTCCAGGACACGCGCTCCATCGCGACGCTCGACCCGGAGGTGCTGGCCTCGATGGCCCACTGACCCTCGTCCGACCCACAAAGGCGGGTCCGCTCCGGCGGGGCCTGCCCCTTCCGCGAGAGTACAACTGGCGGACGAGAGGGTGGTTGGTTCCCTACCTTTCGGCGACCAGCTGTACTCTCGCGAAGAGTGAGGTGCGGGCGAGGCGGACCCAGGCTCTGGGTCAGGGCTCGAGGCGGTCGACGAGCGCCAGGCCGCGGCGGGCCCAGGAGATCTCGCCCTGGGCGCGCTCCACGAGACCCTCGTACGCGAAGCGCTTGTAGGCGATGGTGCGCTCGCGGTCGGCGTCGGCCGTCACCTGGAGGCGCCGGACCAGCATGGGGTTGGCGACGGCGTCGATGCGCTCCAGCTCACCCTCCCACTGCGCCAGTTCGCCCTCCCACTGGGCGATGTGCCGCTCGAGGAACGTGCGCGCGTCCGCGGGGGTTGCGGCCTCGAGGTAGGCCGCGCGCAGGTGCGCGGGGTCGCGCACGCGCTGGTAGTCGAGGGGAGAGCTCATCCATGCGAGGAACGCCTGCTCGCCGGCATCCGTCACGTGGTACATCCGCCGCGTGCCGCGCTCGCCGCGCGTCTGCTCCTCGCCCTCGATGAGACCGAGCTCTTCCATCTTGCGCAGCTCGGGATAGATCTGGGAGTCGGGCGCGTGCCACACGTGGCCGACCGACTGGTGGAACTGCTTCTGCAGGTCGTAGCCCGACAGCGGGCCCACCCGCAGGATCGCCAGCAGTGCGTAGCGCAGACTCATGCGTCTCCCTTCGTCCCCGAGCGTAGCGACCGGATTCGGATGCCTCGGCCAGGCGTCGCCCGGAATGCCCGAAGGGGGCCCGCCCGGCGTGGGCGGACCCCCTTCGGATCCGTTCGCTGCAACCGGACGGCTCAGGCCGGCTGGTACTGGGTGCGCCAGCCGCCGTGGTAGGTCTGGCGGGCGACCGTCGAGTACGGCACGGGGCTGACGACGGCGCGTACCTCGAGCTGGCGGTGCGGCTCGACGGAGGCCTTCGTGGTGCCGCCGTTCGGCTCGCCCCACACGACAGTCACCTCGGCGCCCTCGGGCACGTCGGGGTTGACCGTGGCGAGCGAGAGCGCGCGCTTCTCGTTGGCGCTGTACCCGGTGAACATCGAGAAGCCCACCACGTTGCCGTCGGCATCCGTCACCGAGTCGTAGTTCGCCGACCCGTAGTTGGCGAGCGGCAGGTCGAAGAACTTGTAGCTCTCGTTCTCGGTGTCCAGCAGCGACGCGAAGATCTTCGTGACGTCCTCGGCGTTCCACGCGAGCGTGACCTTGCGACGCTGCGTCTCGGGGTCGATCTGCTCGAGCGCGTCGCGGCCGATGAAGTCGTGGTCGAACTTCACGAACGAGCCGTAGCCGAGCTCCCACGGGGTCAGGTAGTAGTCCGAGATGTCGTCCGAGACGAACGAGCCTGCGAGCGTGCCGGTCGCCTCGTAGCTGTCGACGCCGAGCCACTCGCGGTAGCCGCGCTCGGCCTCGCCCGAGTAGATCGCGGGCAGCGGCGACGGGATCCAGCCCGACTCCAGCGTGTTCGACGGGTACGCCCGCGAACCGACCGGCACGAGCCCGAACTCGGCGCCCGCCTCGACGATGAGGTCGCGCACCCGGTGGTGGTCCTCGTAGGGCCCCCACACCTCGAGGCCGGGGGCGCCGGCCATGCCGTGACGCAGCGTCCGGACGTTCGCGCCGCCGATCTGCATCTCCGACATGCTGAAGAAGCGCAGCTGCTCGAGCGGCCCGCCGTTGAGCTTCTCGATGACGTTCCACGCCGCCGGACCCTGGATCTGGAACCGGTAGTAGCGGCGGCTCACCGCGTCGCCGTAGGGTCGCGAGGGCGAGCGGCGGTCGACGGTGATGTCGAGGTTCGAGTACCCGCCGGTCTCGCCGTGGTACAGCAGCCAGTTCGACGCCGGCGCGCGGCCGACGTAGACGAACTCGTCCTCGGCCTCGTGGAAGAGGATGCCGTCGCCGATGACGTGGCCCGACGCGGTCGTCGGCACGTACTGCTTGGCACGGTTCACCGGGAAGGTCGCGACGGAGTTGATCGCCGTGTCGGAGATCAGCTTGATCGCGTCCGAGCCCTTGAGGAACACATTGTCCATGTGGTGCGACTGGTCGTACAGCACGGCCGTGTCACGCCACGCCCGCTGCTCTTTGATCCAGTTCTGGAAGTCCGCGGGGACCACCGGGTAGATGTACGAGCCGATCTGCGAGTTGCGCAGCATCTCGACGGCGTTCTGCGCGTCGAGCAGCTCCTGCAGATTCTTCGCCATGGGGAACCTCTCTGTTCGTGGGTTGTGTTCTGTGATGACGGATGCTGCGGTCCGCAGCATCCGCGTCGATCAGGTGAAGACGATCGTGTGGTTGCCGTGCCGGATGACACGGTCTTCGGCGTGCCACTGCACCGCGCGGGAGAGCACCGCGCGCTCGACGTACGCGCCGCGGGCCTGGAGGTCGCCCGCGGTCATGGCGTGGGTGACGCGGGCGACGTCCTGCTCGATGATGGGTCCCTCGTCGAGGTCCTCGGTGACGTAGTGGCTGGTCGCGCCGATGAGCTTGACACCCCGCTCCTTCGCCTTGCGGTACGGCGCCGCGCCGATGAAGGCGGGCAGGAACGAGTGGTGGATGTTGATCACCGGCACCCCCACGTCTTCCAGGAACGAGTCGGAGAGGATCTGCATGTAGCGGGCCAGCACCACGAAGTCGACGTTGCCCTTCAGCAGTTCGACGATCTTCGCCTCGGCGGCGGACTTGTCGGGCCCCTGCGAGGGCACGTGGAAGAACGGGATGCCGAAGCTGCGGACGTCTTCGGCGGTGTTCGTGTGGTTCGAGATCACCATCGGAATGGTGACGGGCAGCTCGCCGCGGCGGTGCCGCCACAGCAGCTCGAGCAGGCAGTGGTCGCTCGTCGAGACCAGGATCGCCATCCGCTTCGGGATGGACTGGTCGGTGATCCACCACTCCAGGCCGAGCCGGGTGAGCGTCTCGTCGAGATCGGCCTCGATCGCGGGCAGCGCCGCCTGCAGGTCGGGCCGGTGGAACACCACGCGCTGGAAGAACTCGCCCCCCTCGGGGTTGTCGGAGTACTGGTCCAGCGTCACGATGTTTCCCTGGTTACGGGCCACCAGCGCCGTCACGGCCGCGACGATGCCCGAGCGGTCGGGCCCGTGCACGATCAGACAGGCATGATCGCGCCGCACGTCGAGGTGGGTCGTCATCGACGCGCCCCCGAGGACTGCGCCGCGACGAACTCCCGCGCCCAGTTGCTCGTCGCGGCAAGGCCCCCGAACGTGTAGAAGTGCAGCTTCACGTCGCCCGAGGTCGGGTCGTCGGCCAGCAGCGTGGCAAGGTCCGACACGAAGCGGTCGGGTCCGGCCGTGCCCATGAGGTTCGTGAGCGAGAAGCCGTACTTCTTCACGATCATGGCGTTCGCGCCGATCCCGAAGCGGCGGGCGAAGCCCAGCAGCCGCTTGATGCCGGCGGGACCGGGCGTGCCGATGCGGATCTGCGCGTCGATCCCGCGGGCGCGCACCGCGTCGATCCACGTCATGACGGGATCGGTGTCGAACGCGAACTGCGTGAGGATCACCGCATCCAGTCCCTGCTGCGCGAGCGCGAGCGCCTTCTCGTCGAGGTGATTCCACAGCACGTCGTCGGAGATGTCGGGGTGGCCCTCGGGGTAGCCGGCGATCGAGACCTCGCGCACGCCGAACTTCTGCAGCACGCCCGAGCGGATCACGGTGAGCGAGTCTGGGTAAGGCCCTTCGGGCTCGGCGGGGTCGCCGCCCACCGCGAACACGTGCTCGGTGGCGCCGACCTCCGCGAGGCGGCCGAGGAACTCCTCGAGCTCGGCCTGCGACCGCAGCCGGCGGGCCGAGAGGTGGGGGACGGGGACGAAGCCCATCTCCTTGACGGCCTTCGCGGCGGCGACGCGCATCTCGAGGTCTTCGTTGCCGAGGAACGTCACGTTGATCTTCGTCCCCTGCGGGATCATCTCGCGGGCCTCTTCGAGCCCGGCGATGTCCTTGCCGGTCATCTCGAGCGAGAAGCCCTCGACGAGGGCTGCGGCCTTCGGCGAGACGGGAGTCTGGTGTGCCACTGATCGAGGTCCTTTCCTCGGCGCGGGCGCCTTCGCACCGCGGGGAGTGATGTCAGATTACCTATGGACATAGGTAATGGCAATAGGCACGCAGCGCGTGCGGAACCATCCTCGAATCAAGCGCGCCGCGATCCGCACCGGATTTCCGTTGAGCGGATGCTGCACCCCCGAGCCTCAGCATCCGTCCTGCTCTGCTTCCACAGGTCAACCGCGCTTCCACAGGCCGTGTGGCGCGAAAAGCTCCTGTGGAAGCCCGGTTGACCTGTGTGCACTGCGTCGCGCACGGTGCAAGAGGCAGAGGGGTAGACCCGGCCGCCGATGCGGCTGGATCCACCTCTGACGGTGACCGGACTGCTCAGGTGACGCGGTAGGCGACGTAGCGCACGCGGTTCGCCTCGCGGATGTACGACGCCAGGTACACCGCACGCTCGAATTCGGGGTGCGCGGCGCATTCGAGCGTGAGCGCCGCCCGGAAGTAGTAGTCCGCCGGGTCGACGTCGTCGCCGCGGAGCAGCGCCTCGAGCACGGCGGGGTCGCCGCTGCGCACCCCCTGGGCGCGGATGTAGAGGAGCGAGCCGTCGTCGCCGCGCGCGCTGTAGCGCCCGTCGATCTCGATCGACCCGTCGGCGCGCACCGTCTGCCAGTCGGCGCCGCTCGACAGGATCGCGCCGGTGAAGGCGCCGGTGATCGTGCCACCGATCACCGGGATGACGCGGCGGTGGCCGGCCCGGGTCATGCCGTGGTCCTCGAGCGGTCCGAGGTCGGCCACGACCTCGAACGCGCGCTCGAAGGACGGTACCGGCGGTTCGTGCGTCATCGGCTCTCTCCATAGCGCGCGCGGAGGTCGGCCTTGCGGACCTTGCCGGATGCCGTGCGGGGCAGGTCCTCGACGACCACGACGTTCTTGGGCAGCTTGTAGCGGGCGAGCAGGCCGTCGAGGTGCGCGCGGACGATCTCCGTGTCGACCTCGGCGCCCTCGCGGAGCGTGACCACCGCCCACGGCACCTCGCCCCAGCGCTCGTCCGGCACGCCGACGACGGCGACGCCCGAGATCCCCTCGATGTCGGCGATGAGGTTCTCGACCTCGGCGGGGTAGATGTTCTCGCCGCCCGAGATGATCATGTCCTTCAGCCGGTCGGAGATGTAGAGGTAGCCCTCGGCGTCGAGGTAGCCGAGGTCGCCCGAGCGGAACCACCCGTCGGGCGTGAACGCGGCCGCGGTGGCCTCGGGCAGCCCGTGGTAGCCCAGGAACACGTTGGGTCCCGCGACCTCGATCTCACCCACGGTGCCGCGCGGCACCACGTCGCCGTGCTCGTCGGTGATGCGCACGTCGGTGAAGAAGTGCGGCAGGCCCACGCTGCCCTGCTTCTCGCGGGTCATCGCGGGGGAGAGGGACGTCGCCCCGGGGGAGGTCTCGGTCATGCCGTAGCCCTGCGAGAACGACAGCCCGCGGTCCTCGTAGGCGTTGAGGATGCGCGTGGGCACGGCCGATCCGCCGCAGGTGAGCTTGCGCAGGGTCGAGAGGTCGGTGGACGTCCACGCCGGGTGGTCGGCCATCAGCTGGTAGGTCGTGGGCACGCCGCTGAGCATCGTGATCCCGCACTGCTGGATGAGCGCCAGCGCACGGCCAGGCTCGAAGCCCTTCTCGAGCACGAGTGTCGCGCCCTTCAGAATCACCGGCAGTGCGCCCATGCCGAGCGAGGCGACGTGGAAGAGCGGCGAGATCATGAGCGACACGTCGGCCTGGACGACGTCGTAGTCCACGATGCAGTTGAGCGCTACCCACGTCAGGTTGCCGTGGGTGAGGACCGCGCCCTTCGGCTTGCCGGTCGTGCCGGACGTGTACACGATCGCGGCCGGGTCGTCGAGGTCGACGTCGGCGACGATGTGCCCGCCGGGTGCCTCGGCGGCGAGCACCGCGAGACCGGGGTGCTCGGGAAGGCCGTCACCGGTGACGATGACGTGCGCGATCCGGCCCGCTTCGACACCGGGCATCGCCCGCTCGAGGAACTCCGGGTCGAGCACGACGGCCCGCGCCCCGGCGTCGACGAGCAGGTGCTGCACCTCGGGCGCGGCGAGACGGGTGTTGACCGGGACGAACACGGCACCGAGCTGCGCGGCGCCGAACATGACCTCGAGGAACTGCGGGCTGTTCTCGCCGATGTACGCCACGGCGTCACCCCGACGGATGCCGCGGTGCCAGAGCACGGCGGCGGCGCGGTCGGCGGCGTCGGCCAGCTCACGGTAGGTGAGCTCGTGGTCGCCGAAGACGACGGCGGTCTTGTCTGGGTCCTTCAGGCGCCGTTTGGCGAGCCAGAACCCGATGCCCTTGTGCATCGTTGCGGTGTCCTCTCCTTCGAGGCGTTTCGTCGCGGTCGCTGCGATCCCTCGCGGGGCGACCCGGTATGTCAGGCGTAGAAGCGGTACAGGCCGCGGGCGACGACGGCGGGCTTGCCGCCGCCTTCGATCTCGATGGTCTGGTCGACGGCGAACTGGTAGCCGCCGGGCACCTCGGTGACCTCGGCGATCACCGCGCCGCCCCGGACGCGCGCGCCCACCTTGACGGGCGAGACGAACCGCACCTTGTCGAGACCGTAGTTGACGCGGGTGCTCACCCCGGTCACGTCGAACAGCTCGGACCAGAACTTCACGGTGAGCGACAGCGACAGGAAGCCGTGCGCGATGGCGCCGCCGAACGGGCCCTCGGCCGCGCGCTCGGCGTCGACGTGGATCCACTGGTGGTCGTCGGTGGCGTCGGCGAAGAGGTTCACACGCTCCTGAGTGACCTCGAGCCACTCGGTCCAGCCGAGGTCGGTGCCGGCGAGGCCTGCGACGTCGGCGTAGTCGACGGTGGTGGTCATGGGTTCTCCTTCGATGGGTCGGACGGTTCAGGCGAAGGCCGAAGCGCCTGTGAGGGCGCGGCCGACGATGAGGGCGTTGATCTCGTGCGTGCCCTCGTACGAATAGACGGCTTCGGCGTCGGCGAAGAAACGGGCGACGTCGTGCTCGAGCAGGATGCCGTTGCCGCCGAGCACCTCTCGCCCGAGGGCGACGGTCTCGCGCGCGAGGCGGGCGGTCTGCAGCTTGGCGAGTGCGGAGTTCTCGTCGGCGTACTCGCCCGCATCCTGCCGGGTCGACAGCTGGGTGACCAGCGCCAGCGAGGCCACGGTGTTGCCGAGCATGCGGGCGAGCTTCTCCTGCACGAGCTGGAACCCGCCGATGGGCCGCTCGAACTGGTGGCGCTCGCGCACGTAGCGCACGGTGGCATCGAGTGCGCCGGCCTGGAGCCCGGCGGCGATCCACGCCACGTCCGAGCGCAGCGCGCGGAGGATGCGGGCGACGTCGCGCCAGCCGTTCACGTTGTGCAGACGCTCCGCCTCGGTCACGCGCACGTCGTCGAGCGTGATCACCGCGTTCTGCATGGGGCGCAGCGCGACCTTGCCGCCGATCGCCTCGAGCCGCACGCCCGTCGCGTCGGTCGGCACGAGGAAGGCCTTGACGGCGTGGTCGTAGACGTCGCGGGCGAACACGACGAGCACATCGGATGCCGCGGCCCCGCCGATCCACTTCTTGCGGCCGTCGATCACCCACGCGTCGCCCTCGCGGCGCGCGGTGGTGGCGAGCCCGCCGGCGATGTCGGAGCCGTGCTCCGGCTCGGTCAGCGCGAAGACGCCCTTGAGTTCGAAGCTCCGCACCCGCGGATCGAGCTCCTCCGCCTGCGCGGCCGATCCGCCCAGCGCGATCGCGGTGCGGAAGAGCCCGGACTGCGCGTTGAACAGCGTCGCCACCGATACGTCGGTGCGTGCCAGCACGTAGTTGCGGAAACCCGAGTACAGAGACGACGCCGCCTCCGCAGCATCCACCCCCGCCGGCTGCATGAGGTCGAGCGGGATGAGGGCTTCGAGCACCTCGGGCGGCATGGTCGCCGTCTCCCACGCCTCGGCGAGGAGAGGACGGATGCTGCGCTCCAGCGCATGCTGCAGACGCCCGAGCGCCGCCCGCGCAGCGGGGCTGAGGTGCGCGGCCGCGATCGCGTACGGGTCGAACCCGAACGTCGCATCCGCCTCGAGGGTGGGCATGTCAGCCGCCGAGTCCGAGGAGCCGCACGGCGTTGTTCTTGAGGATGCCGGGCATGACCTCGGGCTTGAAGGAGCCGGCGGTCTCGGCATCCCTCATCCAGCGCTCGGGCGTGAGCAGCGGGAAGTCCGAGCCGAACAGCACGCGCTTCTTGAGGTACGAGTTCGCGGCGCGCACGAGGGACTCGGGGAAGTACTTCGGGCTCCAGCCCGACAGGTCGATCCACGTGTTGTGCTTGTGGGTCGCCACCGAGAGGGCTTCGTCCTGCCAGGGCACCGACGGGTGGGCCATGATGATCTGCAGCTCGGGGAAGCGGGCGGCGACCGGGTCGAGCAGCATGGGGTTCGACAGGCCCAGCAGCAGGCCGCGCCCGCCTGGCAGGCCCGCGCCGATGCCGGTCTGACCGGTGTGGAAGAGCGCCACGACGCCCGCGTCCTGCAGCGTCTCGTACAGCGGGGAGTACGCCGGGTCGGACGGGTCGAAGCCTTGCACGGTGGGGTGGAACTTGAAGCCGCGCACGCCGTGGTCGTCGATGAGACGGCGGGCGTCCGAGGTCGCGGTCGGCTTGAGCGGATCGACCGAGCCGAAGGGGATGAGCACGTCGTTGTTGCGCGCCGCGCCCTCGGCGATGTCGGCGCTCGAGATCGCCGAGTGTCCGAAGTTCGTCTCGGCGTCGACGGTGAACACGACGGCCGCCATCTTCCGCTCCCGGTAGTACGCGGCCACGCCGTCGAGGTCGGGGTTCGGCCCGTCGGTGCTGAAGTAGGTCGCCGCGGCGTCGCGGAGGTCGTCGGGCAGCGACGAGTGCCCGTGGTGATCGACTTCGATGTGCACGTGCACGTCGATCGCGGTGATCGCGTCGAGGTCGATCGCGGGTTCGTAGCGGGTCATGGCGGTCTTCCGTTCGTTGAGCGAGCGAAGCGAGTCGAAACGCGTCAGCGCGTCACGAGCGCTGCAGCTCCTCGGGGAGCGGCGGGAACTTCTCGCCCACCGACTGGAGCGGGCCCGCCGCGTCGGTGAAGCCGGTGGCGAGGTCGTCGTACGACCAGCCGCCCTCGCTGTAGGCGGTGGCGACGGCCTCGGGGTGCGACCACAGCTGCAGTCGGTCGCCGCCGATGCCGATGGCCTGACCGGTGACGGCGGCCGCAGCATCCGATGCCAGATACGCGATGAGTCCCGCGACGTCGTCCGATGTGCCGAACCCGAGGTTGTGGCGGAAGAACGCGGGCATCGGCTCGCCCGCGGCGTCGGCCTCGACGGCCGCGGCGAAGTACGGCACGGTCGCCGTCATCGCGGTCGCGGCGACGGGGATGACCGCGTTCGCGGTGATGCCGGCGCGCTTGAGCTCGAGCGCCCAGGTGCGCACCATGCCGACGATGCCGGCCTTGGCGGCGGCGTAGTTGGTCTGGCCGAAGTTGCCGCGCTGGCCGGTCGGCGAGCCGATGCAGATGATGCGGCCGGCGACCTCGTTCTCGCGCATCCATGTCGCGGCCTCGCGCACACAGGTGAAGGTGCCGCGCAGGTGCACGTTGATGACGGTGTCGAAGTCGTCGTCGCTCATCTTCCACAGCACGGTGTCGCGCAGCACGCCGGCGTTGGTGACGAGGATGTCGAGGCGCCCGAACTCGTCGACGGCCGTCTGGACGAGCTGCTTCGCGGTCGCTGTGGGGCCGACCGGGGCGACGACGGCCACCGCTCGCCCGCCTTCCGCGGTGATGGTGGCGACGGCCTCGGCCGCGGTGGCCTCATCCACGTCGTTGATCACGACGGCGGCGCCCTGCCGGGCGAGCTCCTGGGCGTAGGCGAGGCCGAGGCCGCGGCCCGAGCCGGTGACGATGGCGACCTTGCCGTCGAGCGGTGCGTGCGAAGACATGCGTGAACTCCTTCGTGTCGGATCCATTGAAGTGCCAACTGTTGAGAAAGTCAATCATTCCGTTCGTCCATGAATTGCATTAGCATCGTGGGCATGCCCAAGACCGCTGACACCGTCACCCCCGAGGGTCTGCGGGCGTCGGCGCTGACCGACGACGTGAGCTTCCTGCTCGCGCGCGCGAACGCCATCGCGCTCGCCGCGGGCAACGCCGCCCTCGCCGAGCACGGGCTGAAGGCGCGCTCGTACTCCGTGCTGGTGCTGACGTCGGGCGAGGCCCGGCCGTCGCAGCGTGAGCTGGCCGAGTTCCTCCGGCTCGACCCGAGCCAGGTCGTGAGCCTCGTCGACGAGCTGCAGTCGCGCGGCCTGGTCGAACGCAAGCCCGATCCCGCGGACCGGCGCGCCAACGTCGTCGTCGCGACGGATGCCGGCCGCGCACTCGTCGGCCAGGCGCGGGAGTCGGCCCGGGCGGCCGAAGAGCGCGTGCACGCCGACCTGTCGGAGACCGAGCGCGCGACGCTCGCCACGTTGCTGCGGACGCTCGCCTTCCCCGGAGAGTGAGCCCGGGCCGCAGCATCCGTTCCGCTACCGGCGGTCGAGCACGAACCGGTCGCGCCCGGCGAACACGCCCACGACGGTCAGAGCCACGAGCACGGCGAGCACCAGCGCGAGCGACGCAATCCAGCCGCCGGTGAGGCTGTGCAGGGCGCCGAAGGCGATCGGGCCGAGCGCCGCGATGACATAGCCGACCGACTGCGACATTCCCGACAGCGCCGCCGAGGTGTCGTGGTCGCGGGCGCGCTGGGCCATCAGGGTGAGCGACATCGCGAGCGTCGCGCCGCCCGTCAGCCCGATGAGCGAACCCCACGCCAGCACGGCGTCCGGCGCGATCATGAGGCCGGCGACGCCGACGATCGCGAGCGACGGGATGAGCGCGGGCGCCCAGCGTTCGAGACCGCCGCGCAGCGCGAGCGGCAGCAGCAGGCAGCCGGCGAGCGAGAACAGCTGGTAGACCATGACGTCGACGCCGGCGACGACCTCGGAGCGTCCGATCGACATCGACAGCGGCGCGAGCCAGGTCACGAACATGTAGAACATGGATGCCTGCAGCCCCATGTACGCGGCGACGAGCCAGGCGATCGGGTCGCGCCAGATGCCGGTGCGCCCACGCGGTGCCGAGGCGCGATCGTGGGCGCGTCCGGCCCCGCGGTGCGCCCACCACCACGCGGCGATCGCGAACGGCAGGAGCGCGGCGCCCGTGACGAGAAGCGCGAAGCGCCAGCCTGCGGGATCGCCGCCGAGCTCGATGTGCGAGATCGGCACGACCACGCCCGACGAGACCGCGCCGAGGCCCGCGAGCAGCGCGGTGTAGGCCGCGGTGACGGCGGGGACGTGGCCCGAGAACTCGCGCTTGACCACGGCAGGCATGAGCACGTTGATGATCGCGATCCCGATGCCGATGATCGCGGTGCCGATCCACAGGCTCACCACCGGACCCGGGATCGACCGCACGAGGGTGCCGACGAGCAGCACCAGCAGCGACCACAGCAGCACGCGCGGCTGCCCGAACCGGCGGCTCAGGTCGTGTGCGAGCGGCGAGAACAGCGCCCACGCGATGAGCGGCACCGCGGCGAGCAGGCCCAGCGCCGAGACCGACATGCCGGTGTCGGCGCCGATCTGGTCGAGGAGCGGCCCGAGCCCCGTGATCGCCGGCCGCATGTTCATCGCGACGAGGCACACCGCCGCGAGGAGCATCGCCACCGAGGCCGTGCGGGACGGCTCGGTTCGCGTGGTCCGCGACGATGAGGCCATAGGCACCGGACTATAGCCGAGGCCGGGGACGCAGCATCCGCTCATTCCCGTTCAGCGGCAATGCCGGCTCCCGCACTGGCCTCGCGCCGAGGGGCACCGCGTCAGGCGAGCCCCTCGAGCGGCCAGCCGGTGTACGCCTCGGCGAGGAAGCGGCGGCCGGCCTCGGACTCCACGACCGACTGCAGCTCGCCGAGCTGGCGCATCCGGTCGAAGTCCGAGGCATCCGGTGCCACGTGCAGCATGCTCGTCATCCACCACGAGAAGTGCTGCGCCTTCCAGATGCGGTGCAGCGCCTTCTCGGGGAAGGCCCCGATGAGCCGGTCGTCGTTGTCGAGGAGGAGTGCGCGCAGCGCCCGCTCGAGCACGAGCACGTCCGCGACGGCGAGGTTCATGCCCTTCGCGCCGGTCGGCGGCACGGTGTGCGCGGCGTCGCCGATGAGCGCGACGCGGCCGTGCAGCAGCTCGTGGGCGACGAAGCTGCGGAACCGCAGCACGTCGCGCTGGAAGATCCTGCCCTCCTTGAGGGTCGTGCCGGGCACGCGCTTCTGCAGTTCCTCCCACAGCTGCTCCTCGCTGAGGGCGTTCGGGTCGGCGTTCGGGTCGCACTGGAAGTACATGCGCTGCACCGTGGCGCTGCGCTGGCTGATGAGCGCGAAGCCGTCGGGCGAGTTGCTGTAGATGAGCTCGTCGGCGCTCGGCGGCGCCTCGCACAGGATGCCGAACCACGCGAACGGGTACTCGCGGAAGTACCCGCCGGTGGACGATCCCGTGACCGCTTCGCGCGCGACGCTGCGCGACCCGTCGGCGCCGACGACGAACTCGGCCTCGATCTCGAGGGGCGCGCCGTCGGCGTCGGTCGCGATGACGCGGGGGCGATCGGATGCCGCGTCCTCGACGCGCACGGCGGTCACGCCGAAGCGGAGATCCTGACCCTTGTCGAGGCGCACCGCGATGAGATCCTTGAGCGCCTCGTGCTGCGGGTACAGCCACACGCCCCGGCCGACGAGGTCGGCGAAGTCGATGCGGTGGCCGTGGCCGGCGAAGCGGAGTTCGATGCCGTCGTGGCGGTTGCCGACCGTGCGCACACGGCTCGACGCACCCGACGAGTCGAGGATCTCGACCGTGCCCTGCTCGAGGATGCCGGCGCGGATCGTCGTCTCGATCTCCTCGCGCGAGCGCTGGTCGATGACGACCGACTCGATGCCGGCGATCCCGAGCAGGTGCGACAGCAGGAGCCCGGCCGGGCCGGCGCCGATGATGGCGACGCGGGTGCGGATCGTGGACATGGACGTCTCCTTCGACGTTCGGGAACGGGTGCCTGCGCCCAGTGTGACGCGGGCGGTTCGATGTGCGGTGGGATTCCCGTTGAACGGGAAGCGTGGCGCCATCCTCAATTGAGGATCTCAGCCGCAATGAGGAGGGGCGAGCCGGTTTCGCTCCTCATCTCGGCCCTGAACCTCAGATGAGGATCGCGGAGGCGCCGGAGGAGTCAGCGGCGGTCGGCGCGCAGCGCCGACTCGATGCCGGCGGCGGCGTCGCGGAGCGCCTGGATCGCGGCCGCCGGGTCGGTCTCGCGCGGCAGCACGACCGAGAGCGCGGCGACGACCGCGCCTGCGTCACGGATCGGCACGGCCACGCCCGTCGACACGGCCTCGATGGATCCGGGCGCCACCACGACCCCGGCGCGTCGGACCTCGGCGATGAGGCGGCGGAGGCGCGCAGCATCCGTCACCGTCTCCGGAGCCAGGGCGCGCAGCGGGCCGGCGAGCACTCGCTCCCGGAGGGCGGACGGGGCATGCGCGAGCAGCACGAGCCCCGACGAGGAGGCGTGCAGCGGCAGGCGTCCGGCGATGCGCGTGATGTTGGCGCCGGCATCGGGGTGGGAGAGGCGCTCGAGGAAGAGGGCCTCGTCCTGCTCGAGCACCGCGAGCTGGGTGTGCTCGCGGATGCGGGTCTGCACCTGCTCCATGTGGGGGAGCGCTGCCTGCCGCAATCGCAGTGCCGTCGAGCCGCGGAGCGCGAGCTCCCACAGGCGCATGCCGAGGTGCACGCGGCGGTCCTCGTCGCGTTCGAGGAGGCCCGCGTCGACGAGCTCGTCGACGATCCGATGCGCGGTCGACGACGGCAGCCCCGCGCGGCGGCCGATCTCGGCGGCCGACTGCATCGAGCGCTCGGCGGTGAACGTCTCGAGCACCCGCACGATGCGGTCGGTCATCGAGTCGCCGGAGGGCGAGTTGGCCATGCGCCCACTGTGACACAGCACGGGGCGGGTAACGTCGCTCGGGGAGGATCCATGACGGTGGGCGAAGGCGTGCTCGAGCGCACGCTGCGAGTGCTCGGCTGCTTCACTGACGACGAGCCCGCGGTCACCGCGACGACGCTCGCCGCGCGCACCGGACTCGCGTCGTCGACGCTGCACCGCCTGCTCGCGACGCTTGTGGCCGAGGGCCTCCTCACGCGAGGACCTGGCCACACCTACGCGATCGGCCCGCGACTGTGGGAGCTCGGCGAGCTCTCGCCGCTGTCGCTGCGGCTGCGCGAGACGGCGCTGCCGCACATGGTGCGGCTGTACGAGGCGACCGGCGAGAACGTCCACCTCGCGGTGCTCGACGGTGCGACCCCCGCCACGACGACCGCCCTCTACGTCGGCCGCCTCACCGGACGCCAGTCGATCGCCACGCTGAGCCGCATGGGCGGGCGCGGGCCGCTGCACACGACGGGCGTCGGCAAGGCGCTGCTCGCGACGCGCGACGAGGGCTGGCTGCGCGCGTACTTCGCGGCCCCGCTCGAGCGCGAGACGGTCAACTCGATCACGACCGAGCAGGAGCTCCGCACCGACATCGCCCGCACGCGGGCGCTCGGCTATGCGACGACCCGCGAGGAGATGACCCTCGGCAACGTCTCGGTCGCCGCCGCGCTGCCGCGGGTCGAGGGCCTGCCGCCCATCGCGCTCGGCCTCGTCGTGCACCTCGCGCGCGCCGACGAGCGGCGCCTCGGGCCTCTCGTGGTGCAGGCCGCGAAGGACCTGCACCTCGACCTCCGTTCCCACTGAGTGGGAATCCACGGCGCCGAGCCTGCCGGGGAGTGCGAACCTGGGACGACCCGAGTCGTCGAAGGAGACCTCATGACACAGGCCCAGCCCGATACCCAGGGCGAGGAGGCGTTCTCGTCGTCGGTGGTGCTCGAGCAGACGGCGGCGGCCCCCGAGTCGCTGCTGGCCTCGCCCGACCAGCTCACCCAGCGCGAGATCACGCAGGAGATCGTCGACTACCACGCCGCCGCCGCGCGGCGTGAGGCGGCGGGGGAGCGGCTCAACATGAGCCTGCACGACTTCCCGCCGTACCGGTCGAGCCTGCTGCGCCACCCCACCAAGAACCCGAAGCTCGTCGACCCCGAGACGATCGAGCTGTGGTCGCCCGCGTTCGGGCAGCGCGATGTCGCCGCCATCGAGTCCGACCTGACGCTGCAGCACATCGGCGAGCCCCAGGGTGAGCGCATGACCGTCGAGGGCCGCGTGCTCGACTCGTGGGGGCGTCCGGTCCCCAACCAGCTCGTCGAGATCTGGCAGGCGAACGCGGCGGGCCGCTACATCCACCAGCGGGATCAGCATCCCGCCCCGCTCGACCCGAACTTCACCGGCGCCGGACGCATCGTCACCGACGACGAGGGGTACTACAAGTTCACGACGATCAAGCCGGGCGCGTACCCGTGGAAGAACCACGTCAACGCCTGGCGCCCCGCCCACATCCACTTCTCGATCTTCGGCTCGGGCTTCACGCAGCGCCTCGTGACGCAGATGTACTTCCCCGGCGACCCGCTGTTCCCGCTCGACCCGATCTACAACACCATCTGGCGCCAGAAGGACCGCGACCGCCTCATCGGCCGGTACGACCACGACCTGTCGGTGCCCGAGTTCTCGATGGGCTACCGCTTCGACATCGTCGTCGACGGCCCCGACGCGACCTGGTTCGAGCCCGAAGAAGGAGAGCACTGATGGCCCGCACCGCGCGCGATCTCGGCCCGAAGACCCACGAGGCCACCGGCGGCCAGACTGTCGGCCCGTTCTTCGCCTTCGGCCTGGACTACGACAAGAAGCACCAGGTGGTGTTCCCGCACAGCCCGGGCTCGGTCGTGCTCGGCGGCACCGTGTTCGACGGTGCCGGCAACCCGATCCCCGACGCGGTCATCGAGATCTGGAGCGCCGACGAGCACGGCCGCATCCCGCGGGCCCACGGCGCCTTCCGTCGCGACGACCACTCGTTCACGGGGTTCGGCCGCGCCGCCACGACCGACGTCGGACGCTACGAGTTCTGGACCCGCAACCCCGGTCCGATCGACGGCGGCGCGCCGTTCTACTCGGTCATCGTGTTCGCGCGCGGCCTTCCCGACAAGCTCGTGACGCGCATCTACCTGCCCGAGCACGAGGAGCTCCTCGCGGCCGACGCGCTGCTGTCCTCGCTCGACGCCGACGAGCGCGCTACGCTCATCGCGACGCGCCTGCCGGACGGCAACCTGCACCACGACATCCACCTGCAGGGCGAGAAGGAGACCGTGTTCCTTGCCTTCTGACCGTGACCGGCCCGCACTCGATGGGGGTCTGCTCTCGCCCGTGACCGTCGGTCACGACGAGACGGTGACGGATGCTGCGTACCTCGACGCACTCGTGACGGCTGAGGTCGCGCTCGCACGGGCGTACCGCGAGATCGACCTCGCGCCCGATGAGGCGATCGACGAGATCGAGACCGAGTTCGGCTGGCAGGGCGCGCTGCGCGGATGCCGCGACCACGGCGTGGACGGCATCGCGCTGGCCGCTGCGGCCGTCGCGGGCGGCAACCCCGTGATCCCCCTCGTCGGGCGGCTCAAGGAACGGGTCGGGGCCGACGCGCGGGTCTGGGTGCACCGCGGCGCGACCAGCCAGGACATCGTCGACACCGCCGCGATGGTGGTCGCTCGTGCGGCGACGAGCCGCGTCGTCGCGGCGCTCGTGCACACCGAGGTATCGCTGCGCTCGCTCGCCCGTTCGCGGCGGGACGAGGTCGCCGCAGCACGCACGCTGACCCAGCACGCCGTGCCCACGACGGTGGGCCTGCGCGCCGCGGCGTGGCTCCGCGCCGTCGAGCGCGCCAAGGAGCGCGTCGAGGACGTGCAGCACCGGCTGCCGGCCCAGCTCGGGGGCGCCGCGGGAACCCTCGCGTCGTTCGCCGAGATCGCGGGGGCCGAGGGCGCGGCCGCGCTGCCCGCCGCCTTCGCGCACGAACTCGGACTCGCCGCCCCCGACGCTCCGTGGCACACCAACCGCTGGCCGATCACCGAACTCGGCGACGCCCTGGTGCAGGCGATCGACGCCGTCGGCAAGATCGCCACCGACGTCGCGACCCTCAGCCGCACCGAGATCGGCGAGCTCGCCGAGGGTGCGGGTGGCGGATCGTCGGCGATGCCGCAGAAGCGCAACCCCGCAGCATCCGTCCTCATCCGCTCGGCCGCGCTGCGCGCACCCCAGCTCGGTGCGACGCTGCATCTCGCGTCGGCCCTCGCCGCCGACGAACGCCCCGACGGCGCGTGGCACGCGGAGTGGCCGACGCTCCGGGAGCTGCTGCGCCTCGCACTCGGTGCGACCGCCCACGCGGCCTCACTCGTCGCAGGGCTCCACGTCGACACCGACGCCGTCGAGCGCAACCTCGCCGCCACGGGCGGGCTCATCGTCTCGGAGCGCCTCTCGATCGTGCTCGGGCCGGTGCTGGGTGCGGCTCGCGTGGCGGAACTCGTGACCGCGGCCGCCGGGGGCGGAGACCTCGCCGGTCTCCTCGCGGCGTCGCCCGAGGTCGCCGCCCTCGCCGCAGAGCGCGGCGCGACCCCCGAGGCGTTCGTCGCCGATCTGCTCGACCCCGCCCGCTACACCGGACTCGCCGGCCGCCTCGTCGACGAGGCCGCCGCCCCCACCGCAGAGGAGGAGGACGCGTGACCGTCCCCGCCATCTCCCTCACCGACCCCGTCGGCCCCGCTGCCGCACCGCTGCTTCTGCTCGGGCCGTCGCTCGGCACGTCGACGCTGCTGTGGGACCGCGTGGTTCCGGCGCTCGCCGAGCACGACCGCGTCGCCCTGTGGGACCTGCCCGGCCACGGCGCCGCGCCCGCGTCGGCCGACGCGTTCACGATCGCCGAGCTCGCCGACGCGGTGGCGGCCGCGGTCGAGGGACCGTTCCTCTACGCCGGGGTCTCGCTCGGCGGCGCGGTCGGACTCGAGCTGCTGCTGCGGCACGGCGACCGCATCGACGCCGCGGCGATCCTGTGCTCGGGCGCGAAGATCGGCACGCCGGAGGGCTGGCGCGAGCGTGCGGCCCAGGTGCGCGCGCAGAGCACGTCGAGCCTCATCATCGGCTCCGCGCAGCGCTGGTTCGCGCCGGGCTCGATCGAGCGCGACCCCGACCTCACCGGGCGGCTCCTCCACGTGCTGCAGAACACCGACGACGAGAGCTACGCCCGCTGCTGCGACGCGCTCGCCGTCTTCGACGTGCGCGATCGGCTGGGCGAGATCGCCACGCCGATGCTCGCGGTGTGGGGCGATCACGACGCGGTCACCCCCGAGGCATCCGCTCGCGAGATCGCCGCGGGTGTGCAGCACGGCGAGGCGATCGGGATCCCGGATGCCTCGCACCTGGCGCCCGCCGACTCCCCGGCGGCGACCGCCGCGGTGCTGCTCGACTTCTTCGACACGGTCGCCGCGGAGCGTGCCGCGTGAGCCGGTCCGACGGTGAGGGCCTGACCGACGAGGAGCGCTACGACCAGGGCATGATCGTGCGTCGCGAGGTGCTCTCGGATGCCCACGTCGATCGCGCGATCGACGGCACGACCGACCTGACCGCCGACTTCCAGGACTTCATCACCCGCGTCGCGTGGGGCGACATCTGGTCGCGTCCGGGGCTCGACCGCCGGTCGCGGTCGGTCGCCGTGCTCACCGCGCTCATCGCGCTCGGCCACCACGAGGAGCTCGCGATGCACCTGCGCGCGGCCCTGCGCAACGGGCTCACCGTCGACGAGATCAAGGAAGTGATCCTGCAGGCCGGCTTGTACTGCGGGGTTCCTGCCGCGAACACGGCGTTCCGCATCGCGAAGGACGTCTTCGCCGAGGCCGAGTAACCGGGGCTCTCCTCCTCCGAAATCTCCTGATCTGGCGAAGACAGGACGTTCCGCCGCAGATCGTCCTGCCTCCGCCAGATCTCCTGATCCCGCAAACGGTGAGGGAGACGGATGCTGCGACCCGGGCCGATCGCGGCGTCGTGCGCTCGCGGCGGGGGGTTTCGGCGACCCCGTTTGCTGGCGTACACTGGATCGCAGAGCGTACATGTGTTCGCAGCGCGAACAAGCAAGGAGGCGGCTCGTGATCGACAAGACCGTGGGCTCCGTCGAGGAGGCCGTGGCCGGCATCCCTGACGGAGCGACCATCATGATCGGCGGCTTCGGGCGTGCCGGGCAGCCCGTCGAGCTCATCGACGCGCTCATCGCGCAAGGTGCGTCGGGCCTCACGATCATCAACAACAACGCGGGCAACGGCGACGTGGGACTCGCGGCGCTGCTCGCGAAGAAGCGGGTGCGCAAGATCCTCTGCTCGTTCCCGCGTCAGCACGACTCGTGGGTGTTCGACGGGCTGTACCGCGCCGGCGAGATCGAGCTGGAGCTCGTGCCGCAGGGCAACCTCGCCGAGCGCATCCGCGCGGCGGGGGCGGGCATCGGGGCGTTCTTCTCGCCGACCGGCGTGGGCACCCAGCTCGCCGAAGGCAAGGAGATCCGCGAGATCGACGGCCGCTCCTACGCGCTCGAGTACCCGATCAAGGCGGACTACGCCCTGGTGAGCGCGTACCGCGCCGACCGGTGGGGCAACCTCGTCTACCGCGAGACCGCGCGCAACTTCGGGCCCATCATGGCCTCTGCCGCGACCACGACGATCGTGCAGGTCGACGAGCTCGTCCCGCTCGGTTCGCTCGACCCCGAGACCGTGGTGACTCCCGGCATCTTCGTCGACCGCGTGGTCGCGGTGGGCGAGCGCGCGTGGCTCGACGAGGGCGCGTTCGTCGGCGGAGTGGACATCGAAGGGCGCCCGCTCGCCGGCGCCGCAGCATCCGGAAGCGAGGTCGACCAGTGACCGAGACCGCAACGAAGGCGACGCGCATCACCCGCGAGCAGCTCGCGGCGCGCATCGCGCAGGACATCCCCGAGGGGTCGTACGTCAACCTCGGCATCGGCGCGCCGACGCTCGTCGCCGACTACCTGCCGGACGACCAGGAGATCATCCTCCACACCGAGAACGGCATGCTCGGCATGGGGCCGTCGCCCGCCGCCGGAGAGATCGACCCCGACCTCATCAACGCGGGCAAGCAGCCCGTCACCGCCCTCGCGGGAGCGGCGTACTTCCACCACGCCGACTCGTTCGGGATGATGCGCGGCGGCCATCTCGACGTGTGCGTGCTCGGCGCGTTCCAGGTGTCGCAGGGCGGCGACCTGGCGAACTGGTCCACCGGGGCGCCGGGCGCGATCCCGGCGGTCGGCGGCGCGATGGATCTCGCCATCGGCGCGAAGAACGTCTACGTCATGACCGACCTCCTCACCAAGACCGGCGAGTCGAAGCTCGTGGAGGCCTGCACCTACCCGCTCACCGGCGTCGGCTGCGTCACGCGGGTCTACACCGACCACGCCGTGTTCGACGTCACGCCTGACGGCTTCGCGGTGCGCGAAGCCTTCGGCGACAACACCGTCGAGCTCCTCGCTGAGCTCACGGGCCTGGAATTGACGGATGCCTCGACCCGCAGCATCCGGGAAGGTGAATGACATGACGACCTACGTGTACGACGCCGTCCGCACCCCGTTCGGTCGCGCCGGCGGCGCCCTCTCGGGCGTGCGTCCCGACGACCTGGCCGCCGTGGTCATGAAGGCGATCGTCGAGCGCACGGGCCTCGACCCCGCGCGCATCGACGACGTGATCTTCGGCGACGCGAACCAGGCCGGGGAAGACAACCGCAACGTCGCGCGCATGGGCGCGCTGCTCGCCGGCTTCCCGACGTCGGTGACCGGGGTGACGGTGAACCGGCTGTGCGCCTCGTCGGTCGAGGCGGTCATCCAGGGGTCGCGGGCGATCGACGCGGGCGACGCCGACATCGTGCTCGCCGGTGGCGTCGAGTCGATGAGCCGTGCCCCGTACGTCGTCGAGAAGTCGCCGCGGCCGTGGCCGAGCGTCGGCAACCAGACGCTGTGGAACACGTCGATCGGGTGGCGCATGACCAACCCGAGGCTGCCGAAGCACTGGACGATCTCGAACGGCGAGTCCGCCGAGAAGATCGCCCGCGAGCAGGGCATCTCTCGCGAGGCGCAGGACGAGTTCGCGGAGCGCTCGCACCGCCTCGCCGCGCAGGCGTGGGCGGACGGGATCTACGACGGCGAGATCGTGCAGGTTCCCGGCGCCGAGCTCGCCCGGGACGAAGGAATCCGCGACGACACGTCGGTGGAGAAGCTCGCGGGGCTCAAGGCGCTGTTCGCCCCGGACGGCGAGGGCAGCGTCACGGCCGGCAACTCGTCGCCCATCAACGACGGCGCCTCCGCGGTGCTGCTGGGCCGCGAAGGGGCGCTGCCGAGCGAGCCCCTCGCCCGCATCACGGCGCGTGCGGCGCATGGCGTCGACCCCGACGTCTTCCCGCTGGCCCCGATCGAGGCGGCGAACAAGGCGCTCGCCCGCGCCGGCCGCACGTGGGCCGATGTCGACCTCGTCGAGCTGAACGAGGCCTTCGCGTCGCAGTCGCTCGCCGACATCAGGGGGTGGGCGGGCCTGGACCCGGAGCGGGTGAACATCCACGGCGGCGCGCTCGCGATCGGGCACCCGCTCGGCGCCTCGGGAGGCCGCATCATCGGCCACGCCGCGCACGAGCTCGCCCGCCGCGGCGGCGGTGTCGCGGTCGCCGCGATCTGCATCGGCGTCGGGCAGGGCCTCGCCGTCGTGCTCGAACGCTGAAGCGGAGCTCCCCGTGGCACGACAGCTGCAGATTCCGGCAGCTGCTGCGCACGCCGGCCGATGGGCGGCGGCGAGGCGGATAGGGTGAGCCGATGACCGACGCCGCGGCCCGCACGAGCGACACTGTTCAGTCCCTGGCGCGCGGGCTCGCCGTGATCCGGGCGTTCGACGCGGAGCACCCCGAGCTGACGCTCAGCGAAGTGGCGCGCCGTGCGGAGATCACGCGCGCGGCAGCGGGCCGGTTCCTGCGCACCCTCGAGGAGCTGGGCTACGTGCGCGGCTCGGCCGGGTCAGGTGTCGGCCGCACGTTCGCACTCACCCCGCGCGTGCTCGAGCTGGGCTTCAGCTACCTCTCCGCCCTGTCGATCCCCGAGATCGTGCAGCCCCACCTCGAGCGGCTCTCGCGCGAGGTCGACGAGAGCGTCTCGGCGGCCGTGCTCGACGGCGGCGACATCGTCTACATCGCGCGCGTTCCGACCCGGCGCATCATGAGCGTGCGCATCACGATCGGCACCCGCTTCCCCGCCTTCGCGACGTCGATGGGGCGCGTGCTGCTGGCGGGCCTGCCGGATGCCGCGCGCGACGAGCTGCTCGCAGCATCCGTCCTCCCGTCCCTCACCGAGCGCACCGTGACCGACGCCGGAGAGCTGCGCGCAGAGCTCGACCGCGTGCGCGAACAGGGATGGTCCCTCGTCGACGGCGAGCTCGAGCCGGGCCTGCGCTCTGTCGCCGTGCCGCTGCACGACCGCCGCGGTGACGTGGTGGCCGCGGTCAACGTCTCGACCAGCGCCACGCGCGACAGTGTCGAGCACGTCCGCGAGCACCACCTGCCGCTGCTGCGGGAGACGGCCGCGGCAATCGACGCCGAGCTTCGCCTGATCTGACCCCTGGAATCGCGAAAGGGTAGATTTCCGCACGGCCGCGCGGTGCGGAAATCCACCCTTTCGCGATTCTTGACCGGGGCTGTGGGCGGGCGTCAGAAGACGATCGTGTGGTTGCCGTGGCGGATGACGCGGTCCTCGGCGTGCCACAGCACGGCGCGGGAGAGCACCTGACGCTCGACGTCGGCGCCGCGGCGCGCGAGCTCGGCCGCCGAGTCGGCGTGGGTGACGCGCACGGTGTCCTGCTCGATGATCGGACCCTCGTCGAGGTCGTCGGTGACGTAGTGCGAAGTGGCGCCGATGAGCTTGACGCCGCGTTCCTTGGCCTTCTTGTACGGCTCGGCGCCGATGAAGGCGGGCAGGAACGAGTGGTGGATGTTGATCACCGGCACCCCGAGCTCCGTGAGGAAGTCGCCCGACAGGATCTGCATGTAGCGGGCGAGCACCACGAAGTCCACGTTCCCGCGCAGCAGCTCGAGGATCTTCGCTTCGGACGCGGACTTGTCGGGGCCGGCGACGCCTGGCACGTGGAAGAACGGCACGCCGAACGAGCGGACGTCCTCGGCCGACGCCGTGTGGTTCGAGATCACCATCGGCACGGTCACCGGCAGGTCGCCGCGGCGGTGCCGCCACAGCAGGTCGAGCAGGCAGTGGTCCTGCTTCGACGCCAGGATCGCCATGCGCTTCGGCACGGACTGGTCGGTCAGCGACCACTCCAGGTCGAAGCCGGCGAGCGTCCGGGCGATCTCATCCTCGATGTGCGGGCGGTCCGCGGCGAAGCTCGGCCGGTGGAACACCACCCGCTGGAAGTACGCGCCGCCCTCGGGGTTGTCGGAGTACTGGTCGAACGCGACGATGTTGCCACCGATGCGCGTGATCATCGCCGAGACGGCCGCAACGATTCCCGGCTTGTCGCTGCCGTGGACGATGAGGCAGGCGTGGTCGGGATTCAGGTGCGGGGAGGCGGCCATTGTTCGATTCTGCCCTGTGCGAAGGAACCCCGCTTCTTGAGGTCGGCCTGCGCGACATGCACGGGACACACGGATGCTGCGGCCCGTACTCTGACGGCATGAGCACCGGTTCCGGGGCCGCGGCCCGCGACGACCGCATCACGCTGCGGTTCATGGCGGTCCCCGCCGACACCGCCGCGGGCGGACGATCGGTCGCCGCAGGCAGCGTCATGGAGTGGATCGACAAGGCCGGCTACGCCTGCGCGGTCGGTTGGGCGGGTGCCTACTGCGTCACCGCGTACGTCGGGAACGTCCGCCATCGCCGGCCCATCGCGCCCGGGAGCCTCATCGAGGTGCGGGCCCGCATCGTCTACACCGGCCGCACGAGCATGCACGTGGTCGTCACCGTGTCGTCGACCGAGGTCAGCGAGCGCCTGTACACGCCGGCGACGACGTGCATCCTCGTCTTCGTCGCGAAGGGTGCCGATGGGCGGCCCACCGAGGTGCCGGCGTGGACCCCGGTCACTCGCTCCGACCACAAGCTCGCCGAGGGCGCGCTGGAGCGCATCGAATCGCGCGCCGAGATCAAGCGCCTCATGCTCGAGGAGGACTACACGGATGCCTCGACCGCCCCGCGCACGACGCTGACGTTCCTCGCGCCGCCCGGCGTAGTGAACTTCGGCGGCAAGGCGCATGGCGGCACGGTGATGCGCTGGATCGACGAGGCCGGCTACGCGGTCGCGGCGGCGTGGGCGAAGGACGGCGAGGATGCGAGTGCGGCGATCGGCGTCTACTCGGGCGGCATCCACTTCCTCGCGCCGGTCGTGATCGGGCATCTCGTCGACGTCGACGCGCGCATCGTCTTCACGAGCCGGCACAGCATGCACGTCAGCACGCGGGTGTGGACCGCCGACCCGCGCACGCCGCACGAGCGCACGCTGACCACGCAGTGCCTCAGCGTGTTCGTCGTCCCCGGCGCCGACGGCGTCGCGCAGCCGGTCCCGCAGTGGACCCCCGAGCTCGCGGAGGACGAGCGCCTGCAGGAGCACGTGCGCGAGATCATGGCGCTGCGCGAGGAGATCGTGCCGATCGCGGCCTCCCTCACGCTCGAGCCGTAACCGGGCGCCGGCCGGCGGATCTACGCGGCGCCGATCAGGTCGCCGTTTCGGGTGAGGTCGAGATACCGGGCGACGGCGTCGCGGCTCTTGGTGAGGCACGCCAGCCGATCGTCCAGGGCGGTGAGCTCGGCCCTCGGCGCGACGCTCGCCTCACGCCGGGACGGTGTTCGAGTCTGATCACCGAGGCTGATGCCGCCGATCGGGAATATCATCTTCCTCGATAGCGGGCGGGGGACGAGCATGGAATCGTCCTCAAGAAAGTGAGTCGATGATGACCCGACGCCTGGTGTCCCACCTCCGATACGCGGCCCTCGCCGTGCCGGACTTCGAGACGGAGCGCGACTTCTTCGTGCGGCACTGGGGCCTCACCGAGGTCGCCGCGGAGGACGGCCTCAGCCACCTGGCCGCCGAGGGGTCGAGCGAGCCCTTCATCCTGCGCCTGCGACGCGATGAGAAGCGCGTCGATCTCGCGGCGTTCGCCGTCGCCGACCGCGCAGACCTCGAGGCACTCGCCGCCAAGCTCCACGCGGAGGACGTGCGGTTCGTGCATGAGCCGCAGGAGCTGACGGGCTTCGGTGGCGGGTACGGCTTCCGCGTGTTCGACGGCGACGGGCGCGTGCTGGAGTTCTCGACGGGCTACCAGACGCGCGAGGCGCGCAAGATCCGTGAGCGCGAGCCCATCCCGGCGAAGCTCTCGCACGTCGTGTTCAACTCGGCGAACCTCGAGCAGTCGGCGCAGTGGTACATCGACCACCTCGACTTCACGATCTCGGACTCGCTGACCCGTCCCGACGGCGTGAGCATGATGCACTTCATGCGCTGCAACCCGACACACCATTCGGTCGCCATCGCCATGGGCCCCCATCACTCGCTGCACCACCTCTCGTTCGAGATGCGCGGGATAGAGGAGTGGATGCGCGGCGCGGGCAAGATCCTCCGCTCGGGCGCCCGCATGATCTGGGGCCCGGGCCGGCACAACGCCGGCGACAACACGTTCGCGTACTTCCTCAGCCCCGCCGGAAACACGATCGAGTACACCACCGAGCTTTCGGTCGTCGACGAGGAGACGTGGCAGCCCCACCGGCTCAACATCAAGGACGTGTCGAACCAGGACCAGTGGGGGACCGCGCAGGAGATGAGCGAGCTCATCGCCCGCGAATCGTTCAACGACATCGACAAGGGCCTGTTCGTCGCACCGCCGGTGTGATCGAGATCGACGAGAAGAGTCATCCCATGGCACGCATCCACTTCGCCGCGGATCACGGCGGCTACGAACTCGGTCGCGCCCTCGAGACCCGCGCGAACGCCGCGGGGCACGAGGTCGTGTGGCACGGCGCGGAACAGCTCGATCCGGGCGACGACTACCCGATCTTCGCGATCCGGGTGGGCGCCGCCGTCGTCGCGGATCAGGACGCCGGCATCGACGCGTTCGGAACGCTCGTCCTCAGCGAGGGTTTCGCCGGAGTGATCGCCGCGAACAAGGTCAACGGTGCCCGTGCGGTGCAGGTCGCATCACCCCGGGCGGCTGCTGACGCGCGCGAGATCGTCGACGCGAACGTGCTCGTGTTCGACGGGATCGCGTTCGAGGAGAACGCGTGGCTCACGCTCAGCGCGTTCGTGAAGGCGTCGCTGCCGCACTCGGTCGCGCGCGGGCGCCGCATCCTCCAGATCGAGGAGTACGAGAACGCCGGCACGATCGAGGGCTGGGCCGTGCAGCTCGAGCCCGAGCAGATCGCGGTCTCGCGAGAGTAGACCCCGGGCGCCTCGAACGGGCGCGGGCCGGCTGGGCTCCGCGAGGGGTCGGCCCTGGATCAGACCGGCAGGCTCACGCCGGAGGCGGGGCGATTCGATACGGATGCTGCGGCCTGTTCGAAGATGCCGCGCATCCAGGCGTGCTCGGGGTCGCGGCCGTGGACGGGGTGCCACCACAGCGCATTGACGACGGGCGTGGCGTCGAAGGGAGCCGCGAGCGTGCGCACGCCCGCCACGGACTCGGCGACGTGCGCGAGCCCCGCCTGGATCAGCCCGAGGCGGTTGGTGCCGGCGATGAAGTGCGGGAGCGCGAGGAAGCTCTCGACGACTGCCTCGATGTGGGGCTCGATGCCCAGCTGCTGCAGTTGACGGGCCGCCGAGGTGAAGGCCGTGCGCGACTGGTAGGTGAAGACCCACGGCAGGGCACCGAGCACCTCCATCGTCAGCTCGTCGCCGACCTGCTCGTTCGACTCCGAGGCCAGGACCACCCAGCCGTCCCGCCACAGGTCCGCGTAGGGGAGGTCGACGAGATAGCCGTGCGGGATCACCATGCCGTCGGCCGAGCGCAGTCGGTTGAGCGCGTCGTCGACGATCGTGGGGTTGTGCAGCATGAACCGGAAGCGCACGCCCGGGGCGGTCTCGGCGGCGAGGCGGGACACCTCGCTGCCGATGGTGGCGAAGCCGTAGTCGGAGCCGTAGATCGAGAACTCGCGGGTCGAGTCGCGCGGGCTCCACGTGGCCTGGCTCTCGAACACGCGGCGGGCGGCCTCGAGCGCCGTGGTCGTGTGCTCGGTGAGCCGCAGAGCGAGCGGGGTCAGCTCGTAGGTGTTGCCTCTGCGGGCGAGGATCTGGTCGTTGAAGTGGGTGCGCAGCCGGGCGAGCGACGCGCTCAGCGCCGGCTGGCTCAGGTGCAGCCGCTCGGCGGCACGCGTCACGCTGCGCTCGGTCAGCAGTGCGTCCAGGGCGACCAGGAGGTTCAGATCGAGCCGGGAGAGGAGCGGTTGATCGGACACGACGGTGTGCTCCTCCGGGTTTGGGATGCCTGGGGCCAGTGTATCCGTGCAATCTATGCGAGGGGGAGGTGGCATCGTTCGCAACGATGCGCAGCCCTCGGAGCAATTATGCGCGCATCACACTTACTTATGTCTAAATCACGCCTAACGCTGATACGCTCGAGAAGACTCCCGGCCCGCTGCAACGCGGTCCCGACCCAGAGAGCGAGCATCGATGCTTCTCGAGAGAGATCTCATCCAGTCCGTGGGCTTCCGCAACGTCCGCGAGGGCGGTGAGATCACCGGGTTTCAGTTCCGCCTGCGCATGCCGTCGTACCGCGGGATGGCGGCATCCCTCATCGACGGCGTCGCCGTTCGTGTCCGAGACCTCGTCGACGTCCCGGCGGAGGTGCCGCTCTGGACCTTCGCCGGCCGCACCTACTCGCTGCAGGAGCTGTGGGACTCGGAGGGTGTGCGCTGGCCCCTCGAGGAGGCCGCGATCGTCACGGTGCCGCACCCGGGAGGACTTCCCGAGGGCACGCACGAGGTCTCGATCCAGCTGCGGCTGCGCATGTCGTACATCCCCCAGGAGCACCAGCCGTCGACCTACGAGGTGTCGCGGCACATCACGCTGACGTCGTCGGAGAAGGGCGGCCCGTTCAAGTACGGCGTCAGCCTGTACAGCTTCATGACCGACTACGGCACCGTCATGGACCTCGAGACCGCGCTCGCGGCGGTGGCCGACGTCGGCGCGACCGGCGTCGAGATCCTCGGCGAAGGCCACATCGCGCG
The DNA here is from genome assembly GCF_056156365.1 of Microbacterium sp. F01. Classification (NCBI taxonomy): domain Bacteria; kingdom Bacillati; phylum Actinomycetota; class Actinomycetes; order Micrococcales; family Microbacteriaceae; genus Microbacterium; species Microbacterium sp. F01. The sequence continues at coordinate 4,208,561 of NZ_CM149592.1, read as the reverse complement.
CTACCCCGAGCCCACGACCGAGTGGATCGACCGCTGGTTCGCCCTCCTCGAGAAGTACTCGCTCGAGCCCACCAACTATGGGTCGTGGATCGACACCCGCCTGCACTCGAGCGGCGCGAATGCCCGTGACCTCACGGCGGCCGAAGGCGCTGCCATGCTCCAGCGCGATCTGCGTCTCGCCAAGCAGCTCGGCTTCCGCTTCGTGCGTCCGAAGATCGGCGTCGTGTCGAGCGACCTCATCCCGCACCCGATCTGGACCGAATCGGTCGAGCGGTCGCTCGACCTGGCGGCCGAGCTCGACGTCGTCATCTGCCCCGAGATCCACTCGCCCACGCCAATCAAGCACGAGGTCGTCGACGACTACATCGGCCTCATCCAGCGCACCGGCACGAAGCATTTCGGCCTGCTGCTCGACACCGGCATCTTCCAGGACCGCCCGATCCCTCTGAAGCCCGGCGAGCTGCCCGGCCGCCGCCCCGCGTTCCTCGACGGCATCGGGGTCGACCCCGCCGACATCGCCGACATCGCGGAGTACGTCGTCTTCATCCAGGCGAAGTTCCACGACATCGACGAGAACCTCGAAGACCAGCAGATCCCGTGGGAGCCGGTGCTCCGCGCCCTCAAGGACGCCGGCTACACCGGCTACCTGTCGAGTGAGTACGAGGGCGACCGCATCCCCTGGCGCTCGATCGAGCAGGTGCGCCGCCAGCACTCCCTCATCCGCTCGATCGCCTCCACCCTCTGACATTCCGCCCGAAACGGAGAGAACCATGCCCAACGGACTCATCGCCGAAGACAGCCTCCGCCCGCACCCGGACGGGCTCGCGCTGAAGCTCACCCTGCCCTGGTACCGGAGCCTCTGGCTCTCGTCCGTCTCGACCCTGCGCCTCACCGTCGACGGCGTCGAGATCCCGGCCGACGACCTGGCCTTCGAGATCGACGGCCGACGATTTTCGATCGCCGAGCTGCCGCAGCAGAGTGAGACGCTCTGGTTCTTGCAGCAGCATCCGCTCCTCATCGCCCGTCTCGACCAGCCGGTCGCGCTCGGCGAGCAGCACGACGTCGAGATCTTCGGCGAGCTGCGCCTGCCGTACATGCAGATCGCGCCCGGCCAGGACGGCGGCCCCGGCCTGTACGTGCCGAACATCGTGCGGCAGTCCTTCACGCTGACGGTGACGGACACGGATGCTGCGCCCCCGGCGACCGTGACCGGCATCGCGCCTCCGCCGCCCGCCGCGGAGGAAGACCCCTTCAAGCTCGGCCTCACGCTGTACTCGGCGAGCGCCGAGTTCCGCGCCGGCTGGTACGACTTCGACGGCCTGCTCGACCGCGTGGCCGAGCTGGGCATCGGTCCGGGGATCGAGATCGTCGCGTCGCAGGTGCTGCCGAGCTACCCGGTCGTGTCGGACGAGTTCGTCGCGCAGTGGCGCGCCGCGTTCGACAAGCACGGCTTCGACGCCAGCTCCTTCGGCGCGAACCTCGACATGGGCCGCCGGCGCAACCGCGACATGACGCCGGACGAGGAGTTCGAGTTCAGCGAGCTCATGTTCCAGGGGGCGAAGAAGCTGGGATTCCCGCTGGTGCGCATCCAGTCCGCGAAGCCGGAGCTGCTGCGGCGGCTGCTGCCCGTCGCCGAGAGCCTGGACCTGCAGCTGGCGTACGAGATCCACGCGCCGATGGGGCCGAACGCCGAGCCGATCCTGAAGGTGCGGGACACCTACGCCGAGCTGGACTCGCCGTTGCTCGGGTTCGTCGCGGACTTCTCGTCGACGATGCACAGCATGTCGCCGACGCTGCTGCGGGCCGTGCAGCGCGCGGGTCTCGATGACGTCGCGCTCGCCGAGCTGCAGCGCATCTGGGCGACCGATGCCACGATGCAGGAGCGGCAGCAGGAGTTCATCGGCTACCTGAAGAGCCGCGACTTCGACCCGGGCCGCCTCGGCTCGTTCGCGCACCTCGCGTTCAACATGCACGGTCACGTCGACCCGCGCGAGTGGGCCGACATCATGCCGCAGATCAAGCACGTGCACGCGAAGTTCTACGACATCGACGAGAACGGCCAGGAGCCGGCCATCGACTACCCCGAGCTCGTGCGGGTCTTCGTCGAGGGGGGCTACCGCGGCTACTGGTCGAGCGAGTGGGAGGGTCACGCCTTCGCCGAGCTGGGCGAAGTCGACCCGCTGCTGCTCGTCCGCAAGCAGCACGACCTCATCCGGGCGTCGATGCGCGCCGTGCAGGCGGCTCATGTCTGACACCGACGTCGACTTCCGCACGCTGCCGCTGCCCGAGGTGCTGCGGATCTTCCGTGAGCACGGCGAGCCCGCCGACCCGCGCCCCGACATCGACACGGAGTCGCTGAAGCGCCGCTTCCCGCGCCTCGCGAACGTCGAGACGCGCGAGGTCGCGATCGACGGCGGTGCCCGCGCGGTGCCGGCGCGGCTGTACACCGATGCCTCGGCCGAGGCATCCGGTCGCGCCCTCGTCTGGGTGCACGGCGGCGCGTTCATCGGCGGCCACCTCGACATGCCGGAGTCGAACTGGGTCGCACTCGAACTCGCGGCGCGCGGGATCCCCATTCTCGCGGTGGACTACGTCAAGTGCCTCGGCGACGTGCACTTCCCCGAGCCTTCGGACGACGTGCTCGCCGCGTGGCGCCACGCGGTCGCGCACGCGGAAGAGCTGTTCGGCACCGACACCGTGCATCTCGGGGGCGCCAGCGCGGGCGGCAACCTCACCGCCGGGGCGGTCGCACGACTGCGGGATGCGGGCGAACGGCTGCCCGACGGGCTCGTGCTCGTCTACCCGGTCGTGCACCCGAACGGACCCGCGGCGTCGGCGGATCTCGATCCCGAGTCCCCGCACGGCGCCCTCGCGCTGAACTTCGCGGGATCCGTCGAGGCGCTGGCCGATTCGCACGCGTTCGCAGCACTCGGGTCGGTCGACGGATTCCCGCCGACGTTCGTGCTCGTGTGCGAATTCGACGGGCTGCGTCCGTCTGGCGAGGCTCTCGCACGGCAGTTGGATGCTGCGGGGATCGACGTCGCCCTCCGCCTGGAGTCCGGCGCCGACCACGGCCATATCAACGAGCCCGCCGACCCGACGGCGCTGCCGACCGTGGAGGCGATCGCGGACTGGGTCCGGTCACGGTGACCGTGCATCGCGTGAGCGGACTCGTCGAAGAGACGGACGAACTCGAAGACCGCATCATCGCGGCGCAGCGCGACGTGGGTTCCCGTGCGCGACTGATCCATGAGGGGTGAACCGGTGCCCGGCACCTTCGTCAACCCAGTGCTGGGCGGTGACCGACCAGACCCCGCGGTCATCAGGGTGGGCGACGAGTACTGGATGACGTACTCATCGTTCGAGTCGGCGCCGGGCCTTCTGCTCTATCGGTCGCCCGATCTCGTGAACTGGACCTACTCGGGCTCGGCGCTCGCCGAGCCGCTCGGCAGCACGTTCGCGGTCGACATCGCGGAGGTGGACGGGCGCTTCTTCATCTACATCCCGTTCATCCCCGCGCCCTGGTCGGCACTCGAGGCGCCGGCGATCTTCGTCATCCACGCGGACTCGATGGAAGGCCCGTGGTCGGATCCCATCGACCTCGGCATCCGCTGGGCGATCGACCCAGGTCACGTCGTCGGCGAGGACGGCAAGCGGTATCTCTTCGTCAACGGCATCCGCCGCATCGCGCTGACGGACGACGGGTTGGCGACCGTCGGCGAGCTCGAGAAGGTGTACGACGGCTGGCGCTACCCCGACGAGTGGATCACGGAGGCCTATGCGCTCGAAGGGCCCAAGCTGTTCCGGCGCGGGGAGTGGTTCTACCTCGTGAGCGCCGTCGGCGGTACCGGCGGACCGCCGACCGGGCACATGGTCATCGTCGCGCGGTCGCGCTCGGTCGACGGTCCGTGGGAGAACTGCCCGCACAACCCCATCGCGCGCACCGAGGACGCGGCCGACAAGTGGTGGTCACGCGGGCACGCGACAATCCTCGCCACGGGCGACGGCGACTGGTGGATGGTGTCGCACGGCTACGAGAACGGCTTCCGCACGCTCGGTCGCCAGATCCTGCTCGAGCCGATCGCGTGGACCGAGGACGGCTGGCCCGTCGCCGCGCTCGACGACATCGGAGGAGAGCTGGAGGCCCCGGCCGCAGCATCCGTCCAGTCCCCGTCCCAGGGCTTCGAGGACGACTTCGCCGATCTGCGACTCGGGGAACGGTGGACGTTCCACGCCCCGTCGCCGGGCGAGGCGGAGCGCCTCACGCTGGACGACGGTCTGGTGCTCGCGGGCAAGGGTGCGGGGCCGGGGGACACATCCCCCCTCGCGCTCGTCGTCGGCGACCACTCGTACGAGATCGAGGTCGACGTCGAGATCGAGGGGGCCGAGGGCGGGCTGCTCCTGTTCTTCAACGACCGGCTGTTCTGCGGCATGGGGATCGACGGGGAACGGATGCGGAGCTACTCCGGCGGCCACGTCACTCATTGGCGCGAGCCCGCGCCCGCGGTGAACCGACTGCAGCTGCGCATTCGCAACGATCGGCACATCGTCACCGGCTGGTACCGCGTGCCCCGCGAGGAGTGGGTGCGCCACGCGATCCGCTACGAGACCTCCGGCTACCACGCCAACACGATGGGCGACCTGCTGAGCCTGCGCCCCGCGCTGTACGCGGCCGGCGAGGGGACGGCGCGGTTCCGCGACTTCCGGTACCGGCCCCTCCGCTGAGTCAGACGACCCGCAGCTCCACGGCTTGGGTCGACGCGAGCGTCGCGCCGACATGTAGCCGGAAGGCGCCCGGTTCCACAACGAACGCCGGGGCAGCAGCATCCGTGGCCCAGAAACCGAGCTGATCGCGGCCGATCCCGAACTCGAAGACCGTGGTGAGACCAGGATCGATGGTTCGGCGTTCGAACGCGACGAGCCGGCGGACCGGCGGTGCGACGCTCGCGACGACGTCCTCGACGAAGACCTGCACGACCTCGTCGCCCGCACGCGTCGAGGTGTTGGCGACCTCGAGCGACAGCGTCAGGGCGGCGCCCGCCTCGAGCTCGGAGCCGCCGATCGACGCGGCCGACAGCGTGGCCGCCCCGTGCGAGAAGGTCGCGTAACCCGATCCGTGGCCGAAGGCGAACTGCGGCCCGAGCTCGAGATCGAGATACTTCGACGTGTACTTGTCCTGCACGTTCGCGGGTCCGTGAAGCCCGATGTCGGCGGTCTCGGTGGTGAGCGATCCGCTCGTCGTCGCGGGGCGGCCCGTGTTCTCGTGCGCGTAGTGGATCGGGATCTGCCCGACGGCCCGCGGCCACGACATCGGCAGGCGCCCCGCAGGCTCCGCGTGACCGAGGAGAACGTCGACGATCGCGGCGGCGGCCTCGGTGCCGCCGTGCCACGCGACCATGACGGTGGGGGCGAGGTCGATCCAGTCCGACACGATGAGCGGGCGGCCGGTCTCGAGGACGACGACGAAGGGGGTGCCCGTGCCGGCGATCTCACGGATCAGCTGCTCCTGCCGCCCCGGCAGGCGCAGGTCGCTGCGGGAGGCCGCCTCGCCCGACAGTGCGCTGGGCTCACCGACGAACACCACGACGACATCGCTGGCTCGCGCGGCCTGGACGGCGTCCACGATGCCGGACGCATCGTCGCCGAGGAAGTCGACGCCGGGGACCACGCTCAGGTCGGCGTCGGGGCGACGGGCGGCGAACTCGTCGGCGATGGTTCTTGCGTCGGCGCCGAAGGACTGTGTCCAGGCGCCGAGGTGGTCGGTCGAGTCGGCGTAAGGGCCGGTCAGCAGCACGCGCGCGGGCGCCCTGAGCGGCAGGGTCCCGTCATTCTTGAGCAGCACCGAAGACCGCGCGGCTGCGCGGCGCACGAGGGCCCGGCCGGCATCGGTCGGGGAGGTCACCTCGTCTGCCTCGCTCGAGTAGGGCGCGTCGAAGAGGCCGAGGGATTCCTTGAGTGCGAGCACGCGGGCGACGGCGTCATCGAGGCGAGCCGGGTCGATGGCGGCGAGGGCCTCGGCCTGGATCTCGGCGGGCGCGCCGCCCATCTCGACGTCGAGCCCGGCGCGGAACGCCTGGGACACAGCATCCGTCAGATCCTCGGCGATGCCGTGCGGAAGCAGGTTTCGTACGCCTTCGGCGTCGCCCACGACCACACCTGCGAAGCTCCACTCCTCTTTCAGCACGCCCGTCATCAGCCGTCGGTTGGCGTGCATCGGCACGCCTGCGACGGTGTTGAACGAGGCCATGACCGAGGCGGCACCTTCGTCGACGACCGCGCGGAACGGCTCGAGGTAGGTGTTGCGCAGGCGGTGTTCCGACACGTCGACCGTGTTGTAGTCGCGGCCGCCCTCGGGTTGCCCGTATGCAACGAAGTGCTTCGCCGTCGCGGCGATCGACTGCGGAGAGGCGAGATCGTCGCCCTGATAGCCGCGCACCATCGCGCGGCCCATCGCCGAAGTCAGGTGGACGTCTTCGCCGAAGCCCTCGACCACGCGACCCCAGCGCGGGTCGCGCGAGACGTCGATCATGGGGGAGAAGGTCCAGGTGACGCCGCCCGAGCGCGCCTCGGCGGCAGCGAGGGCGGCGAGCTCGGCGACGAGCGAGCGGTCGAAGCTCGCGGCCTGCGCGAGAGGGACGGGCGCGATCGTGCGCTGGCCGTGGATGACGTCGAGCCCGACGAGGACGGGGATGCCGAGCCGCGTCTCTTCGACGGCGACCCGCTGCAGGGCGTTGGTCGCCGCAGCCGACCGCGGCCAGAAGATCGATCCGAGGCCTTCGCGGATGAGCTGCGCCGCATCGTCGTGCCGCGGCCGGAACACGATCTGCAGTTGGCCCAGTTTCTCGGCCGGGGTCATCTCGCTCAGCAGCCTCTGCACGCGGGTCGATCGGCTCATCTCGTGCTCCTCCGGGGGTCGCGACGCGCGTCCGCGTGTTGCGCCACCTGACAGGCGGCGCAGGGGGTCGGGCAGGGGGTCGGGCAGGTCATGACGATGCCGCCCGGGGCGGGGCCCCGGGCGGCATCATTCAGAGCGGATGCGGTGCGGTCACTCGCCCCACGCCGCGTCCATGTCGGCGAGAACCTGGTCGACCGTCTTTTGTCCGGTCAAGAGGCCCTGCACGCCGACGCCGAGCGCGTCGTAGACGGCGGGGTTCGGCCAGCTGGCGTTGGGCAGACCGGTGTAGGCGCCCGACTCGAGCAGGTCGCCGATCGGCGCGTAGCTCGGGAGGAGGTCGGCGGCCGTGACGCCCGTGATCGGCACGTAGCCGGCCAGATCGGCGTAGGTCTTGGCCTGCTCCGGCTGGGCCGCCCAGTCGAGGAACTCCTGTGCGGACGACTTCACCGCGTCGTCGGACTTCGCGTTGATGGCCCAGGCGTAGTTCGCCGAGGCGAGCGTGAACGCCTCCTGCCCGTCGGCCGGCGGGAAGGCCTGCACGGTGATGTCGAGGCCGGTGGCGCCACCGATCGAGGCCGCAGCCGAGCCGGGCGTCGCCGCCGTCAGCGCCGTGCCCCCGCCGATGCCGGCGGTGATGTTGTCGAACGTGCCGCCCGCGGCGCCGTCCTGGAAGCAGCCGGTGTCGTTGAGCTCGACGATGTCGTCGAGCGTCTCCTGCCAGCCCTCGCTGTCGGCGAAGGTGACGTCGCCCGCGGCCCGCTGCTCGTTCCAGTCGGGTTCGCCCTGGTAGACGCGCGTGGCCGAGATGAGCTGGGCGAACAGGCCGGTGTTGAACGGCACGCCGCCGGCGAGGACCGTGAAGGTCTTGCCGCCGTCGCGGGCCGTCTGGCAGGCCGCCAGCAGGTCGTCGTACGTCGCCGGGTATTCGTCGATGCCGACTTCTTCGCCGCCGGCGGAGTTGTAGATGAGGCCGACCGGGGCGAGTGCGGTGGGCTGTCCGTACACGTTGTCGTCGACGGTGTACTGGGCCTCACTGCCCGCGGGGATGATCCCGGCGCTGGTGTCGCTGAGCGGCTCGAGGAAGCCCGCCTCGGCAAGGGTGACCACCGAGATCGGCTGGCCTGTGCCGGGTGCGAGGATCATGGCGTCGGCGGCATTGCCGGCCTGGAGCTGCGTGGTGACCTGCGTGTTGTACGCGTCCGACGGGTACGGGATCACCTCGACCGGAACGCCGGTCTCCTCGGTGTACATCTCAGTGAGCTGCTCGTAGTAGTTGTCGGCGTCGTTCGCCTCGGCGACCATGAGCGAGAAACCGACGGCGTCGCCGTCACCGCCATCGGTGCCGTCGTCGCCGCCGCCACCGGAGCAGCCGGCGAGAATGAGAACCCCGGCGACGGGAGCCGCGAGAAGCGACCACCGGAGAGGCCGGGAGGCTGTGTGCTGTGGCATTTCGACCCTTTCGTGACTTCGTTGTCGCCAGCTCGGGTTGCTGGCTCGGCCTCGGGGCCGCACATCAAGCGTCGCATGATATGTAGGTTTTCGACATTAGCGATGCTTATGTGCGGCAATTGCCTCGGTGATCCGCGATTTCGCCCAGGTCAGTGGATGATCTCGGTGAGCAGGGCGACCGGCCCTGCGAGCCCCGCAGCCAGTGGCGCGGCATCCGTCTCGAACACCTCGGTCACCGGGGCGAAGATCTCGCCTGAGGGGGCGGACGCCTCGGCGATGAGCCGGTTGCGCCAAGGATTCGCGATCTCGACCTCGAGGACGTTCTCGCCCGCCCTCACCGCCGCGGTCACCTCGACGCGGAACGGCGCTGTCCAGGCGATCCCGCAGTCCACGCCGTTGAGAATCACCCGTGCGACGTCGCCGACGCGCCCGAACTCGAGGTCGATGCGCGCGCCGTCGGGCGGCGCCGCCTGCTCGAATCGCGTGCGATAGACGGCCGTTCCCGAGAAGGCGCGCGCCTCGTCGTCGAGGTCGGTCCAGAGCACCGGCCCGTCGGGCAGCGCGATCGACGCCCGGCCGGGGAAGTCCAGCGTCCACTCGCTCCCGATCGGTCGACGGAGAACGGATGCTGCGCCCCCGGCCGCGGTGGGGCCCTCAGGCACCACGAACACCGAGCCGAAAGGCACCAGCGCGATCTCGAACGCGCGACGCCGGCCCGTTGCCCCCGCGTCGACGAGCGGCGCCGTTCGGACGGAGACCGGGTCCCACGCGGTGAGTGCGGGCACCCCATCATCGACGAGGATCCGCGCGTGCACGGCCTCGGCGGACGGGTTCGCGATGAACGTGATCCGCCGCCCCCCGATCACCCGGGCGATGGTGCGCAGTCGTGCCCCGACGATCTCGAGCTCCGGCGCGATGCCCAGCTCGCTCAGGGCCGCGGCGAGGTCCGCCGTCGGGACGATGCGGGGGTGCCCCCAGATCTCGTCGCAGAGTCGTGTGAACTCGTGCTCGTCGTCGCCGAGCGAAGGCGACCGCTCGGGCCGCACCCCCACGACCGTCGCTCCTGCGTCGAGCAGCGTGGCGATCCGACGCAGGGTCTCGTTCGTCAGGCGCCGACTCGAGCCGCCGAGGTGGAGCACACGGTACCGCGCGCCGCGCGCGACGAGCGCGCCGTCCTCCACCCGCAGCAGCTCCAGCGCGTCCGCGCCGATGTAGTCGAAGTCGAAGCCGTCGGGCACGGTCGCGTCGAGGCCGGCGGCGTACAGGCCCGTCACCGGCGCCTCCTCGCCGATGAAGACGGCGACCTCGACCGCCGGCTCGCCCGACGAGAGCACGGCCGCGCACCGCGAGAGGTAGTCGATCCACGGCCCCGCCAAGCCCGCCCAGGTCTCGTTCGCCGTGAACGCCTGTCCCAGGAAGGGAGCCAGGGCGATGCCCGGCGGCGGCGCCGCGAGCGGCTGGTGGGCCGAGGTGTGGATGCAGAAGCGCGTCACACCGAGCGCGAGCTGCAGGTCGGCGACGTGCTTGAGGCTCTGCGGCGACGAGGCCCACGGGCGGTCGAAGCTGGTGAAGGCCTCGGCTCCCGTCCACCGCTTGCCGTGAACATGAGCGACGGACGCCGCGCCCTTGAGATCGGCGACGTAGGTCGGCTGCGGACCGGCGTCGGGGTCGAAGGTCCACATCGCACCCATGGGGACATCGGCGTGCGCCCGCATCGCGAGGTCGTCGCCGAGCTGCGGCCGCGCGTCTTCGAGAGCCTCGGCGTAGTAGGTCATGCTCCGGCGGTGGGCCTCGGCGGAGAGCGTTCCGTAGTACTCGGATGCGAGCAGCTCCGAGAGCGTGCGCCGGTAGTCGTAGAGGAATCGATCGGATGCCGCGGCCCCGCCCACGAGATACCCCGCGAGCGTCGGCAGCCACGGTGTCGGGTCATAGCCTCGAAGCTCCCGGAACCGCTCGAGGATTCCGTCGGTCCAGTTCTGCGCTCCCGACTCGATGCTGTCGCTGAGGAGGGCGTCGTATCGACCGGGTGCGAACCGCTCGAGGTGGTGCTCGAGGTATGCCGCGACGCGGCCGCCATCGAGCTTGTCGATCTCGAGCCCCGTGACATCCGGCAGCGCGGGACCGTTGGTCTGGCCGGTGAGGGATGCCCCGATCCGCAGCACGCGCCAGCGCCCTGGGGGCGCGTCCCACGTGAGGCGGTCGCCGTCGAGATGAGCGGTGAGGTCGTGCACGTCCGACGGGCCTGGGGGTGCAGCATCCGTTCCCGGAATCGTGTCGATCGCGTAATAGTCGGGAACCACGCCGAACCCGGCCTTGACCTCGGCCTGATGCACGCGGGCGCCCGTGCGCAACGCGAACTCGGAGATGAGGAAGGCGTCGCTGCGGCGCAGCACGGGGGGCAGCCGCACGCCGTCGGCGACGGGCGGCAGTGCCTCGGCCGCGCTCGCGCCCGACAGCACCACGCGGAAGCGGCGGGCGGTGACGGGGGCGAAGGTCGCCGACCTCGCCGGCACCGTCGTGGCGGGCAGCGTGGCGACGTCGCGGTAGACGACGCCGTCGTCGCCCGCCTGGAGTACCGCGTCGGGCGGCGGCGCGGCACCGAACCCGCGAGGCCCGGGGAGGCCGAGGGTGACCGAGCGTATCGTCACAGGGGCGTCGAACTCGAGCTCGAGCCACGCCGAGGACCACGCGTCGGGATCGCGGGGGAGCGAGATCGTGTCGCCGAACGAGCCGTCGACGAGCCGCTCCGCGTCGGTGACGGGTGCGGAGCCGTGCACCCGGTCCGGACGGAGGACGTCCTGCGCCGGCGCTGCCGGCATGGCGATCACGCGCCAGTCCACCGCCCAGGGGCCACGCGCCGCGCCCGGACGCGGGGAGTCCTGGAACGCGCCGGCGACCGCAGGCAGGGGCGCGAGCTCGACGACGTGGCGCTCGCCACCGTCGATGACCCGTTCCGACCACACCAGCTTCTTCATGGCGTCGCGCGGCTGCACCCACGGACCGCCAGCGGCGCTCCACCCGGATGACGTCGCGACCGCGAGCTCGAGGCCCAGGTCGCCGGCGGTGCGCGAGGCGGTGTCGATCGCCTCGCGCCAGGCATCGGTGCCCGGCCGGACCGGTTCCGGGACGACCAGGGGCACCCCCATCCCGCCATCGAAGAGCTGCACACCGCGTACGCCGACGTCGTGCAGCCAGGTGAGATCGAGGACGATTCCGGCCGGGTCGACGTTGCCGTCCATCCAGTGCCACCACGCGCGCGGGCGGGCGTCGTCCGGCGGATCGACGAAGTCTCGCCAGAGGTTCGACAGATGCTCCGGCGCGCTCGACGATGACTCGGCCACGCTCCTCATCCTGCGCGAGGAACGACATCCCGCGTGGTCCCGAACCACTTATATCCGGTATTGCCAGAACTAATGTGTGCTTCCGACACAAGTGTGTGATAGTGGCTGTGACGCCGCCGGTGAAGGGGCGCATGACGACGAGGTCAGAGAGTAGATGACTGTGACGATCGAGCGAGACGCGACGCGCACCCTGACGGTGCCACCCGAAGCACGACGCACGCCGCGCCCCCGCGGCCGCCGCCCGCTGATCAGCTACGGGCACTGGTGGTGGGCCCTTCCGGCCATCATCATGGTCATCGCGGTGCACTATGCCGCCACCCTGACGGGCGGCTTCTTCGCCTTCACGAACTGGACCGGTCTCGGCGACTGGGAGTTCATCGGGCTCGACAACTTCGTGCGGATCTTCAACGACCCGCTGATGGTCGGCGCCGTGATCAACACGCTGTTCCTGGCGTTCGGCTCCGTCATCCTGACGAACATCCTGGGGCTCGGCTTCGCGCTGGCGATCAACCGCACGCTCAAGACGCGCTACATCCTTCGCACGCTGCTCTTCATGCCCGTGGTCCTGAGCCCGCTGGCCGTGGCATACGTATGGAAGTTCATCTTCCAGTTCAACGGCCCGCTCAACGGCTTCCTGGCGGCGATCGGCCTCGAAGAGCTGCAGAAGGTCTGGCTTGCCGACCCCACGTGGTCGATCTGGGCGATCCTGCTCACGGTCGTCTGGCAGCAGACGGGCTTCGTCATGGTGATCTACCTCGCAGGCCTCGCCTCGGTGCCGGTCGAGCTGGAGGAAGCGGCCGCGCTCGACGGCGCCGGCGTCTTCAAGCGGTTCTGGCACGTCACGGTTCCCGGCATCCGTCCCTCCATCGCGATCGCGACGACGCTCGGGATCATCCAGGGTCTGCGGATCTTCGACCAGATCCTCGCGCTCACCGCCGGCGGACCGGCCGGCGCGACCGAGACGCTGGCGACCCAGGTCTACAAGCAGGCGTTCTCGCTCGGCCAGTTCGGGTTCGGCTCGGCGCTCGCGCTCGTGCTGACCCTCATCATCCTCGTCTTCGCGATCCTCCAGCAGTACGCGACGCGCGATCGCGACGCCGCTCGAAAGGCCTGACATGTTCCGCTACACCAAGCTCACCGCGGTGCGGGAAGTCCTCATCTGGATCATCACGATCATCGGGCTGCTGCCCTTCTACTTCCTGATCGCGACCGCGTTCAAGACCGACCAGGAGGCGCTCACGACGAGCGCGTTGGCGCCGCCCCAGTCCCTCGATTTCAACGCCTTCATCGAAGTGCTGACGACGGGGGGCCGCAACAGCATCCCGATGGCGATCCTCAACAGCGCGATCATCACGGCCGGCGCGATCTTCGGGCTGGTGCTGTTCGGCTCGGTCGCGGCGTACGTCATCACCCGCCGCACCCGCGCCTGGACGAATCTGACGTTCTACCTGGTGCTCATCGCGATCATCCTGCCGGCGCAGCTGGGCACCGTGCCGCTCTACATCGGCGCACGCAGCGTCGGCCTCACGGGCAACGCGATCGGCATGATCCTGCTGTGGATCGGCATCCTGCTGCCGCTGTCGGTGTTCCTCTACGCCAGCTTCTTCCGCGGCCTCACGACCGAGTACGAAGAGGCCGCCGTGATCGACGGGGCCTCCCCGACGCAGGCGTTCTTCAGAGTCGTGCTCCCGCTGATGGCCCCCGCGACCGGCACCGTCGCGATCCTCGCGGGTCTCATCGTGTGGAACGACTTCTTCAACTCGCTGATCTTCCTCGGCGGCTCGACGACCCAGACCCTGCCCGTCGCGATGTACACGTACGTCGGCGGCCTCGTGTCGGCCTGGAACAAGATCTTCGCCGTCGTGATCATCTCGATGATCCCGATCCTGCTGTTCTACATGTTCGCGCAGAAGAAGTTCATCCAGGGCTTCGCCGGCGGCCTGAAGGGCTGAGAACGGACCCGTGAGCGTCGACAACCGCGCGGCGTTCGAGACGTTCGTCGACCTCTTCTACACGCAGAAGCGTGTGGCAGATGCCTTCGCCTTCCTCGTCTCGGACGACTACACCCAGCACAACCCCACCATCGGCGACGGTCCCGGACCCGCGGTCGAGATGCTCACCCCGAAGTTCGACGGCTCGCCCGACGCCATCTTCGAGGTCCAGCGGGTCCTCGTGGACGGCGACCTCGCGATGGCGCACGTGAAAGCCTCCCGACCCGGCGCCCCAGACGCCGCGGTCGCGGACATCTACCGATTCGAGGACGGCCGGATCGTCGAGCACTGGGACGTGCTGCAGCAGGTTCCCGTGCATGCCGTCCACGACCATCCGATGTTCTGAATCCCAGGAGAAACGACCGTGTACCAGCTCGCCCCGAATATCGAACTCCTCTTCGCGGAAGCCGGCGATTACCACGACCGCGTGCGCGCGGCCGCCGCGGCGGGCTTCGACGCCGTCGAGATGTGGGGGCCGACCGGCGTCGACGCGCCCGCGACCCCCAAGGACCTCCCCGCCCTCAAAGCGGCGCTGGAAGAGACCGGCACCGAGCTCACCGCGCAACTCGCCGAGCCCCGCACGCAGTTCATGATCCCGCCGTGGGACCACTCGGAGTTCTTCCGCAAGCTCGACGAGGGTGTCGCGATCGCGCACGACCTCGGCTGCCCACGGATGGTCGTCGGCAGCGGCACGGGGTTCGGCGGCTGGAAGCGCCAGGTGCAGCTCGACAAGCTCGTCGAGATCTACCAGAAGGCGATCGCGCAGATCGAGGGCTCGGGGATCACGCTCGTGCTCGAGCCGGTGAACGTCCGCGTCGACCACCCCGGCTCGCTCCTGGACCGCACCGCCGAAGCCGTCTACGTCGCTCGCGGCGTCGCCTCGCCGCAGTTCGGTGTGCTCTACGACATCTATCACTCGGCCGTGGAGGGCGAGGATATGGCGCTCGAGCTCGCGAACGCCGGCGATCTCGTGAAGTACGTGCAGCTCGCCGACGCCCCTGGCCGCGGCGAGCCGGGCACCGGCGCGCTCGACTGGGCCGAGCGCCTCGGCAGCCTCCGCTCGGCCGGCTACGACGGCCCTATCGGCCTCGAGTACTACCCGACGCAGGAGTCCGCAGCATCCGTCGCCCTCATCCGCGAGCTGGCGGCCTCGGCATGAGAAGCGATGGTGTGCCAATGAGCCGCTATCCCGCGTCGGTCGACGTCGCGATCGTCGGCAGCGGGCCCGCGGGCGCGACGTATGCGCGCATCCTGAGCGAGGAGGCTCCGGATGCCGCGATCGCGATGTTCGAGGTGGGGCCCACGGTCTCCGATCCGCCGGGCGCGCACGTGAAGAACATCGAGGACGCCGCTCGCCGCGCCGAGGCGCAGCGACGATCGGAGGGCCCGGGGGCCGGCGAGGCGACAGTGAACAATCCGGGCGCCGTGACCTCAGGGATGCGTCGGGCCCGCCCCGGCACTTATCTCCTCGCCGACGGCTACCAGGTCGACGGCGAGGACGGCCTCCCCGTCGTCGCATTCTCGAGCAACGTCGGCGGCATGGCTGCGCACTGGACGGGCGCGTGCCCGCGGCCGGGCGGCAGCGAGCGCATCGCGTACCTCCCCGACCTGGACGAGCTGCTCGACGAGGGCGATCGCCTGCTGGGCGTGACGACGGATGCCTTCGACGCGGCGCCGTTCACCGCGCTCGTGCGTGACCGACTCGCTGCGGCGGTCGACGGCCGTGACGAGGCCGCGCGCGTGCAGCGGATGCCGCTCGCCGTGCACCGGCGCGACGACGGCCGCCTGGTGTGGTCGGGCTCGGACGTCGTGCTCGGCGAGGTCACCCGCGCGAACGAGAACTTCTCGTTGTTCGACGAGTCGCTCGTGACGCGCGTTCTGGTCGAGGACGGACGCGCAACCGGCGTCGAAGTGCGCGATCTCCGCACCGGCGAGGTCCATGAGGTGCGCGCCCGGGCCGTCGTGGTCGCCGCCGATGCCCTCCGCACCCCGCAGGTGCTGTGGGCCTCGGGTGTCCGCCCCGCCGCGCTCGGCCGCATGCTCAACGACCAGACGCAGGTGGTCTACGCCTCGCGGCTGCAGGGCGTCGAGCCTCCCGCAGAGGACCAGGTCGCAGCATCCGGAGCCCTCTCGGAACAGAGCGGGGTCAGCTGGGTGCCGTTCACGGACGACATGCCGTTCCATGGGCAGATCATGCAGCTCGACGCCTCTCCGGTGCCGCTCGCCGACGACGACCCGGTGATCCCCGGATCGATCGTCGGGCTGGGGCTTTTCTGCGCTAAGGACCTGCAATGGGATGACCGCGTCGAGTTCTCGGACGCGGAGCAGGACTCCTACGGGATGCCGGCGATGCGGCTGCACTACACGCTGACCGACCGTGACCATGCCGTGCTCGACCGGGCGCGTGATGAGATCGTCGAACTTGCGAAGGCCGTCGGCGAGCCGATCGGCGACCGTCCGTTCACGATGCCGCTTGGCGCCTCGCTGCACTACCAGGGCACCACGCGCATGGGCGAGACAGACGACGGACAGAGCGTCTGCAGCCCCGACAGCGAGGTGTGGGACGTGCCCGGTCTGTTCGTCGCCGGCAACGGCGTCATTCCGACGGCGACGGCGTGCAACCCCACCCTGACGTCGGTCGCGCTCGCGGTCCGCGGCGCACGTCGAATCGCTCAAGACCTTGCTTATGTCTGATTCAGACATTAGAGTGTAGAAACAAGATTTAAGTGTCAAGGAGGACTCTGTGATCCCCGATCGCATCATCGAGCAGGGAACGCTCACGACCGACGGCGCCCGCGTCTCGGTCGAGGTTCGACTGCCGTGGTACCGCGCGCTGCCCGCCTCGTGCATCGGCCGCGCCACGCTCACTGTCGACGGCGTCGAGGTGCCGGCCGATTCCCTCCGCTGGGGGATGAACGGCCAGACCTTCACCTTCGACGAGCTCGTGCCGAACACCGAGGAGTGGTGGTTCCCCACCGACTCCGCCGTGCTGTCGGGCGACCTGGAGCTTCCGGGCGATGCCGAGCACAAAGTCGAGGTCGGCCTCGTCCTGTACATCCCCTACATCGTCATCGGCGAGAACGAGGTGCTCCACATCGAGGAGCACGACGCCAAGACCATGACCGCACGAAAGGCGGTGGTCGCGTGACCACGCTCGGCTCGCCCATCCAGGGCGTCACGCTCTACAGCTTCACGCGTGCCTTCCACGGCCGCGAGTACGACCTCGAGGGTCTCATCCGCAAGGTCGCGGCCGACGGCTACGGCCCCGGCCTCGAGATCATCGGGTTCTCGAGCTTCCGCGGCTTCCCCGAGATCGACGACCGCTTCGCCGGCTGGTTCCGCGACCTCGTCGACGAGGTCGGCCTCGTGACCACGTCGCTCGCCGTGAACGCCGACATCGGCATCCACCGCGATCGCCTGCTCAGGCAGGACGAGCTGCTCGAGTACATGCGCCGTCAGATCGCGGCAGCCGCGAAGCTCGGCTTCCCGATCGCACGCGTGCAGATCTCGATCACGCCCGACTCGATGGAGGCGCTCGCGCCGATCGCCGAGGAGCACGGCGTGACGCTCGCGCTCGAGGTGCACGCCGACCAGTACGCCTCGCACCCCCGCATCCTGGCGCTGCGCGACCGCTATGAGAAGGTCGGCTCGCCCTTCCTCGGCTTCACGATGGACTGGGGTGCCACCGTCTCCGGTTTCGCCCCATCGCTGCTCGAGGCCTATCGCCGACGCGGCGCCTCGGAGGAGCTGCTCGGCAAGGTCGTCGAGCTGTGGGACGAGTTCTACCAGCAGGGACCGCCGGCCGACCAGGCCGACCACGGACAGCGCTTCGGTCGCTTCATCGGTCTCGCCGCGCAGAACGGGCGCCCCGATCTCGGCATCGATTTCGGGATCAACGGCACGGGCCTGTTCGGACCCGCGCGCGTGGACGACTGGCTCGAGATCATGCCGTGGATCAAGCACGTGCACGGCAAGTTCTTCGGTATCGACGAGACGGGCGAAGAGCCCTCGGTGCCGGTGCGCGATCTCATCCGCCTGCTTGTCGAGAACGGCTACTCGGGCGCGGTCTCGAGCGAGTACGAGGGCTGGCACTGGAACCACTGGCAGTCGCCCTTCGAGATCATCGCGGCCGAACAGGCCGTGCAGCGCTCCGCCGCGCAGGATGCCGGCTCCCGCATGATCACCGACGCGGACGAAGCCCGGTCGACCCTCTCCCACCACCTCCCGCACGCACTGCTCAAGGAGACGAACGCATGAGCGACGGCATCGCCGGCACCGGCATCCGGCTCGGCACGACGCTCTACTCGATGACGAGCGAATTCGCCGCCGGGCTGTACACGCCCGAGACCCTCATCGCCGCGGTCGCCGAGAACGGGATCGGCCCGGGCGTCGAGTTCAACATCGCGCAGCTTCTGCGCACCTACCCCGACGTCGACGCCGAGTTCGTGAAGCTCTGGTTCGACTCGCTCGACAGGTACGGCCTCGAGGCGAGCGCCGTCGGCACGAACCTCGACATGGGTCGTCGCAAGGACCGCGACATGACGCCCGACGAGGAGCACGACTTCTTCGCCCGCCAGCTGAAGACGGCGAACACGCTCGGGTTCAAGACTGTCGTGATCCGCTCGGCCGGCAAGGACCTGTTGCGCAGCCTCCTGCCGCTCGCCGAGCAGTACGACCAGCGCCTGGCCTACGAGATCCACGCCCCCGAGGGCCCCAACAGCCCCAAGGTGGTGCAGATCCGCGAGCTCTACGACGAGCTGGGCAGCGATCGGCTCGGCTTCACCGCCGACTTCTCGTCGACGATGCACTCGCTGTCGCCGACCCTGCTCGCGCAGCTCGAGAAGATGGGCATGGAGCCGAAGCACTTCGCGGTCATGGACGAGATCTGGCACGAGCCGGCGCCCATGCACGTGCGCAACCAGAAGTTCGAGGACTACCTCTCGGGCGAGGGCGTCGACTTCCTGCGGTTCGGCCCGTTCACCCGCCTCGCGTTCAACATGCACGGGCTGGTCGCTCCGGAGGAGTGGCGCGACATCATGCCCCAGACCTTCCACGTGCACGCGAAGTTCTACGACATCGATGAGAACGGCGACGAGCCCGCGATGGACATCCCGCGCATCGTGCGGCAGTTCGTCGAGGGCGGCTACGAAGGCTACCTGTCGAGCGAGTGGGAGGGTCACGCCTTCCAGGACCTCGGCGAGGCCGACCCGATCGACCTCGTGAAGAAGCAGCACGTGCTGATGCGCCGTGCGATCGAAGACACCGTCGCCGCTCGCTCCGGCGCAGTGGTCTGAGGACGGCGAAAGGAACAGCCATGGCCACCCACAACTCCCTCTTCTCCGAGAAGGACGTGCGTCGCACCGGCAGCGGCATCGCGGTCTCGGTGCAGCTGCCCTGGTACCGGAGCCTGTGGCTCTCGGCGGTCGACGGTGTCGCGGCATCGGTCGACGGCGTCGAGATCCCCACCGACCGGCTCCGCTTCGTGCTGCAGGGCCGCGAGTACCGGATCGAGGAGCTTCCCGAGGAGTGCGAGACCCTCTGGTTCGTCGCCGACAAGCCGGAGGTCGTCATCGATCTCGGCCGCGCCCCCGCGGCGGGCGAGAAGCTCACCGTCGAGGTGGTGCTGACCATGCGCCTGCTCTACATGCAGATCATGCCCGGCGTCGACGGCGGCCCGGGCCGCTACGTCACGAACCGTGTGCCGGTGGAGCGCGAACTGGTGCTGGCATGACCCTCAGGGTGGCCATGATCGGCTACGGCTTCATGGGTGCCGCGCACTCGGTCGGCTGGCGGCAGGCGCCACGGATGTTCTCGCTGCCCGATGAGGTCGAGATGGCGGTGATCGTCGGCCGCAACGCGGACGCGGTGGCGGATGCTGCCGCCCAGTGGGGCTGGGCGGAGTCGGCGACCGACTGGCGCGAGGTGATCGCGCGTGACGACATCGACATCGTCGACATCGTGACGCCCGGCGACTCGCACGCCGAGATCGCGATCGCCGCGTTGGAGGCGGGCAAGCACGTGCTGTGCGAGAAGCCGCTGGCGAACACCGTGGAAGAGGCGGAGGCGATGGCGGATGCCGCGTCCCGCGCCGCCGCGCGCGGCGTGCGGTCGATGGTCGGTTTCACGTATCGTCGCGTGCCCGCGGTCACGTTCCTGCGCGACCTCATCGCGCAGGGCGCCGTCGGCAAGATCGCGCATGTGCGCGCGGCGTACCGTCAGGACTGGCTGGTCGATCCGGAGATGCCGCTGGCCTGGCGCCTGCAGAAGGAGCACGCGGGTTCGGGCGCGCTCGGCGACATCGGTGCCCACATCATCGACATGACGCAGTTCGTGACGGGCCTGGACGTGACCGCGGTGTCGGGCGTCGTCGACACCATCGTGAAGCAGCGTCCGCTGCAGGGTTCCGGTTCGGGTCTGTCGGGCACTGCGACGGAAGGGTACGGCGAGGTGACCGTCGACGACATCGCGATCTTCACCGGTCGCCTGGAGTCGGGGGCGCTCGTCTCGTTCGAAGCCTCCCGCTTCGCGACGGGCCGCAAGAACGACCTGTCGATCGAGGTGTCGGGCGACAAGGGCGCCTTGCGGTTCGACCTCGAAGATCTCAACACGCTGTGGTTCTACGATCGGACGGCGCCGGAGCCGACGCAGGGCTTCACGCGGATCCTCGTCACGGAAGCATCCCATCCGTATGTCGCGGCGTGGTGGCCGGCCGGACACATGCTCGGCTATGAGCATGGGTTCAGTCATCAGGTCGTCGACCTGGTGACCGCGGTCGTCGAACGCACCGACCCGCACCCCTCGTTCGAGGAGGGGCTGTCGGTGCAGCGTGTGCTCGCCGCCGTCGAATCCAGTTCCGCCCAGGACTCCGCCTGGGTCACCGTAGACGCCGACGTCACCGTGAAGGGATAGCAATGCCTCGTCCGATCACCCTGTTCACCGGCCAATGGGCCGATCTGCCGTTCGAGGAGGTGGCACGGCTCGCGGGCGAGTGGGGGTACGACGGTCTGGAGATCGCGTGCTGGGGCGACCACATCGATGTGTCGCGGTGGGATGACGCCGACTACGTGCAGTCCCGTAAGGACATCCTCGAGCGCAACGGCCTCAAGGTCTGGACGATCTCGAACCACCTCGCAGGTCAAGCGGTGTGCGACGACCCCATCGACGAGCGTCATCAGGACATCCTGAACGCCCGGGTGTGGGGCGACGGCGAGCCGGAAGGCGTGCGACAGCGCGCCGCCGAGGAGCTGAAGATGACGGCGCGGTTCGCGGCGAAGCTCGGCGTGAAGACGGTCACCGGGTTCACCGGCTCGTCGATCTGGAAGGCGGTGGCGATGTTCCCGCCGGCGTCCGACGAGTGGATCGCGGCCGGCTACCGGGACTTCGCCGACCGGTTCCACCCGATCCTCGATGTGTTCGAAGAAGTGGGGGTGCGGTTCGCGCTCGAGGTGCACCCGTCCGAGATCGCCTACGACTACTGGACGACCAAGGCGACCCTCGACGCGATCGGGCACCGCAAGAGCTTCGGCATCAACTTCGATCCGTCGCACTTCATGTGGCAGCAGCTCGACCCGGTGGCGTTCGTGCTCGACTTCGCCGACGACATCTTCCACGTGCACGTGAAGGAGTCGGTCACCAACCTCGACGGTCGCAACGGCGTGCTCGGCTCGCATCTGCCCTGGGCGAACCCGCGCCGCGGCTGGACGTTCGTGTCGACCGCGCACGGCGAGGTGCCGTGGGAGCCGCTGTTCCGTGCGCTCAACGCGATCGGCTACGACGGGCCGACGTCCGTGGAGTGGGAGGACGCCGGGATGGACCGTCTGCAGGGCGCGCCCGAAGCCATCGAATTCGTCCGCACGCTCAACGCCATCACGCCGCCCGCTGCGGCATTCGACGCCGCTTTCTCCACCAAAGCCGACTGAGTCTCGATACGAAACGCCCTGGTCCCCGGGGCGCTCTTCGGCGTGCCTTCGCACGCCCCGCACGAAGGAGTGTTCCGCATGGCCGATGTCCTGAACGTGCTCATCATGTCGGGTCACATGACCCGCGAGCACGACAACGAGTTCCGCAGCTTCCGCCAGCACAATCAGTGGCTCACCACCCTGCTTGAAGACACGGGACGCTTCCGCGTCCGTGTCGTCGAGGACCCGCGGGGCCTCGGCGCCGAGATCATCGACAAGTACGACGTCGTGATCGTCGTGTTCGAGGGCCGTGACGGCTACCACGACAAAGCCGTCGGGTTCGGAGCGGAGACGGATGCTGCGCTCCTGAAGTTCGTCCACGACGACGGCAAGGGCATCGTGTGGTTCCACGGCTCCGCCGCACAGGAGGACGACTGGGGCTACCCCGACGAGTACAACGTCATGCGCGGCTCACGGCTGACCGTCGCCGGCGGGCTGCGCCCTCGGCCGTGGGGCGAGGCGCAGCTCGACACCGTCGAACCGCGCCACGCGATCACGGAGGGCATCAGCGCCCGGTGGACGGTGACCGGCGACGACATCCTCGTCGGCCTCGAGATCCTCGATGGCGCCCAGGTCCTGCTCACGACGTTCGACGACCTCGAGGCGTACGAGAAGGCGCCGGTGTGGCCGATGTCGCACTACCCCGTGGCGATCCCGTCGGAGGGCATCGCGGCGCTGCCCGGCATGAATACGGACCAGCCCATCGCCTGGATCAACGAGTACGGCGAGGGGCGGTCGTTCACCATCACGATCGGCCACGACATCGACACGTTCCGGCGCATCGAGTTCATCCGCATGTTCCCGCGCGGCGTCGAATGGGCCGCGACCGGCGAGGTCACTCTGAACGGCCCGGACCGTCGCGGCGAGCGACGCTTCCTGCCGTGGCCGTACTACAACCACGAGGGCTGAGCCGCGGCGCGTACAACGACGAGGAGCCGGACGCGATGCGTCCGGCTCCTCGCACGCTTGCGCTGACCTTGCGTCAGCGGGCGGTCCCTACGGCCGAGAGCGCGCGCCGCGCGAGCGCGAGGTGCGCCAGGGTCGTCGCCGCGGGATCCGTGTCGAGCCACTCGTGACCGCCCCACTCGCTGGTGAGGGTGCCGGCGAAGCCGGTGCGCCGCAACGCGGCGCCGATGTCGCCGATGGGGCGCGTGACACGACCGTCGGTGTCGTCCAGGTCCCAGAACTTGAGATGCACCCCCGTGGTGAGGGGGAGGAGCGGCTCGAGGTCGGCCACCTCCGACCGGCCGAAGCGCACCAGCAGATTCATGAAGAGCGTGTGCACCGCCGGCGGCACGCGACCTTCCCGGAGCGTGGCGATCACGGCCTGGTGGGTCTCGGGCGCGCGCCAGTCGTTCTCGAGGCGCCGGAGCAGGTCTTCATCGACTCCGCCCCGGCGCAGCTCGTCCAGGTACGTCGGCGGCAGCGACGGCATGAGCATGCTGATGTCGATCAGGACGCGGACATGCGGGTCATCGAGCCCGTGCAGCAGCTCGAGGTTCGCCGCGACGGCGGGCACGTCGAGCGTCTGCTGTCCCTGGATCTCCTCGTAGAGCACCACGTCGAGCTCATCGAGCACTGGTTGGGCGAGCCGCAGCAGCTCGGGTCCCGCCTGCCCGAACGGCACGCGCACGCCGCGGGCGCCGAGGCGCGCGGCCGCGCGCAGCTGCGGCGCGAGGAACGCCAGGCGCTCCTGCTCGGTGCGCCGACGTGTGGGTGAGGCCCAGTCGTCGAGACTCGCGCCGACGATCGTCACGGCGCCGCCCGCGGCGGCGAGGCGCTCGCGGAACGTGGAGACCTCCTCGTCGGAAGGCTCGGGGAACGAGCGCCACACCTGACCCGCCTCGATCTCGATCGTCGACGCTACGCCGTCCTCGACCACGCCTATCGCGATGTCGGCTGCGGTCCGTTCGGCACGGATCACCTCGGGCGTCCAGTTGAACGCGCTCGCTGAGATCGTCCATTCGCCGGAGACGTCATCCTGCGGCACGCTCTCCGGCTCGCGAACCGTCGCCTGTCCGCGGGTCGGGTGCGGACGAACGGATGCCGCGTCCCCGAGCCCGAGCGCACGCTCGGCGCGGAACGGCAGGGCGAGCGGGCCGGACGGCCCGGCCTGCAGATAGGGCACCACGAGCACGAACGACACCGCGACGTCGTGGGCGCCGGGTGGCAGCATCCATTCTCCGCGCAGTTCGAGCCGGTCCTGGATGAACCACCAGCGCGGCTCGGCGGCGAGGGCGGCCGGTTCCACGTCGCGGCCGTCGTGCCGGACTCTGACCTCCACAGGCGATCCATCGACCTGCACCGCGATGTCGGTGACGGCCGCGAGGGGCATCGACCGGATCCACGGCAGGCTCACCCGCAGCGCGAAGCCCGAGTCTGTCGCGACGAGCGCATCGTCCAGCAGCAGCGGCAACGCCATCGGTTCACTCCCTTGTGTCGGCGCCGATCGATACCGGCTTCAGACAGGAAGCTACACGCTTTTGTCGATTTCCGTAAGAAGTTGACGGGTAGATGACTCGGCACTCATGCCGCGGCTTCGACCGGGCCCCGGATCGCGGCGACGGACGGCCGCCCGTCACCGAACCAGCGCGGGAAGGTGGCTTCGAAGAGCTGCTCCCGCACCATCTCGACACCGCCTCGCAACGGCTCACCCCGGTCGTTGACGGACTGCGCGATGGTCAGATCGCGGGTCGCGAGGGGCAGCGACAGTTCGTACACGCGCTGGCGCACCTCGGCGAGCAGCAGCTCGCCGGCACCGGCCATGGCGCCGCCGATCACGATGACGGACGGGTTGAACATGTTGACCAGCGCAGCGATCGACTCGCCGACGACGCGGGCCGAGCGCTGTACGAGGCGGATCGCGAGGGCGTCGCCGTTCTCGGCTGCGATCGAGATGCGCTCGGGCGTGAGCTCCTGCCCCTCGGCGACGGCGGCGGCGAGCACGCCCGTGGCACCCGCTTCGATCTCGGCGAGGGCATCGCGGATCATCGCCCAGCCGCCGGCGACGGCTTCGAGGCAGCCGACCTTGCCGCAGCGGCAGAGCGCGTCCGACTCGCGCACCCGCACGTGGCCGATATCACCGGCCGCGCCGTTGACGCCGCGATGGATGCGGCCGTGCGAGAGCAACCCGGCGCCGATGCCGGAGCCGATCTTGCAGTAGATGAGGTCGAGGCGGTCGTCGTCGCGGCGCGCGCGCTCACCGAACGTGAGGAGGTTCACGTCGTTGTCGACCCACACGGGCGCGTCGTAGCGCTGCTCGAAGCGACGCCGCACGTCGAAGCCGTTCCAGCCGGGCATGATGGGGGGCGCGACGGGGCGGCCGCTGTCGAAGTCCACCGGGCCGGGAACGCCGACGCCGACGCCCCAGACGGGCACGTCCGGTGTACGGGCGAGCACCTCGTCGATCATGCTGAGGGCCTTGTCGAGGGTCTCGGCCGGGCCGCGCGCGATGTCCCACGGCGAATGCACCTGGTCGATGACGTCGCCGTCGAGGAGTGCCACGCCGACGTGGATGTGCAGCGCGCCGAGGGCGCACACGACGATGCGCCCGGCGTCGCCCCGGAAGCGGAGCGTGCGCGGGGCGCGGCCCCCCGACGAGGGGCCGAACTCGCCGTCGGCGAGGTAGCCCATCTCGATCGCGTGGTCGACGCGCTGAGTCACGACGCCGCGGCCGAGCCCGGTCACGCGGCCGATCTCGGGGCGGGTCGCGGCCTCGCCGGTGCGAACCATGTTGACGATGCGAAGAAGGCTCGTCATCTCGTCGGTCTGTGCGCCGAACCGCAGCGTGGACTCTCTGGCCATGGTCGATTCTTACATAACACCGCGCAGCTGATGCGGAAATGGTGACATCTATAGTCAAACGACTTCCAACTTAGGTACGCTTCGAGCGGAAGTAAGGAGGCGCCTATGACACTGGGTGTGGGCATCATCGGTGCGGGTCCGGGAGTGGCGGCGCTGCACCTTCCGACGCTCGCGCGGCTGGGCGACGCCTTCCGCGTCGTGCACATCGCCGACGGTGGCAGTGGTCGCTCGGCTGCGCTCGCGGCGCGCGTGGGGGCGCGGTCGTCGACCGGCGCCGAGGCGATCATGGCCGATCCCGACGTCGAGACCGTCGCGATCTGCAGTCCACCCGCCCAGCACGCGGCGCAGATCATCGCGGCCGCCGTTGCGGGCAAGCGTGCGGTGTTCTGCGAGAAGCCGATCGGCACGACCGTCGCCGAGGCGGAGGAGGCCGTCGAGGCATGCCGCCGCGCCGGCGTGCCACTCATCGTCGGCACCAACCACTACTTCGACCCGGCGTGGGGCCGGGCCAAGCATCACCTCACGGCGTCGGGAGGGCCGGTCGTCTCGATCTCGGTGACGCTCGCGCTTCCGCCGAACGCGCGCTACCACGAGCTCGTCACCGAGCTGCCCCCGGCGGCGGCCGGTGCGCGGGGCGTTCCCGACCTCGCGCGCCCCGAGGTGGCCGCGGGCGTCGTGCGTCAGCTCCTCACCGGGCTCGCGATCCACGACCTGCCGCTCGTACGCGACCTCGCGCCCCGTTTCGAGCGGGTCGTCTTCGCGCGGGCGCTGCCCCCGCTCGGGTACGCCGTCGGGTTCGTCGCGAGCGGCATCCCCGTCCAGCTCACGACGGTGATGCTCCCGGACGGCGCCGACACGCTGTGGCGCATCGCCGTTGCAACGGCCTCCGACCGGCTGGACGTCAGCTTCCCGCCGCCGTTCGTCCACGCGGGCGGAGCGCGGGTGCGCGTGCGCGCCGCCGACGGGCGCGACACGATCTACGCGCACGACCCCGGCGACGGGTACGTCGCGGAATGGCGCGCCCTCGCGGAGCTGCTGGATGCCGGCCTCCCGGTGGAGTACGACGAGCTGCTCGACGACGCCCGTTACGGCCTGCAGCTGGCGGAGACCGCGGCAGCGCTGATCGGAGCCGCAGCATGACGACACGTGTTCGTGCCGACCTCGAGCCGTACCGCGTCGCGCTGGCTGAACTGCCTGACAGTGCCATCGCGAGCCGTGACTTCGGCGGCGCCGTCGCCGTCGTGGCCGGCGACGGCGCGTGGTGGAAGGCCGTCTCCGATGCGCTCGCCGCGGGTGTCGCCGCCGTCGTCGTCGCCCGGCCCGCTGCTGCTCCGGTCGAAGCGCTGGATGCACTCGCCTCCGTCGCCGGGGCGACCCCTGTGATCGTCGAGCGCCCCCTGCTCCGTGCCGACGTGGTCAGTGCGGTGGGCGGGTCGGCCGGGGGCCTGCCAGCTGCCGCCGCACTCGCCGTCGAGTGTCATGCGCCTGCTCGTGCGCTCGCCCTGGCGCTGCGTGACGCGATCGGCTGGGCGCGGGTCATCGCGGCCGCTCCGCTCACCGTCCGCGCGGCCGAGTCGTGGGACGGCCGCGTGCTCGGCCTCCTCGAATCCGCACACGGCGCGGCGGTCTCGGTCGTCGCCGCCACCCAGCCCGGCGCCCCGCTCCTCGGTCGCGTGCGGATCACGACGATCGCCGAGACGCGCGTCGAGGTCGACGCCGATCTCGACACGGTCGTGGAGATCACGGATGCCGCGGGCCGGCGCATCGCGCCCGCGCGGTTCGAGAGCGCCGAGCGCGTCGCCGTGCGCCGTGCGATCGTGGCGGTGCGCGGCGGCGAACGCACGTCAGACCTCGCAGATCTGCGCCACGACACAGCGCTCGCTCAGTCGCTGCTCTCGGCGCCGTCCGCATAAACGCCGGTGATCCGAGGGATAGCCGATATGGGATTCCTCGATATGCCCGACTTCGGCGAAAGTGGGTGACGGGATCACCCCGACAACTCACCGAAAAGGATCGATGATGATCAAGCTTCTGTCGCATCTGTCGTATGTGGCCATCACGTCGCCGGATGTCGAGGCATCCGTCGACTTCTACGTGAAGCAGGTCGGCCTCACCGTCGTCGACCGCGTCGACGGCGCCGTCTACCTGCGCTGCTGGGGCGACTACTACGCCTACTCGGTCGTGGTCGTGCCGGGCGACGAGCCGGGTCTCGAGACCGCCGCGTGGCGCACGTCGAGCCCGGAGGCGCTGGAGGAGGCCGCGAAGCGCGTCGAGGCCACCGGCGTCCAGGGCGAGTGGGTGGACGTGCACAAGATCGGCCGCGCGTACCGGTTCACCGGCCCGTGGGGTCACACGCTGACACTCCACTGGGACGTCACGCGTCACCACGACACCGAGGGTGATGTCGCGTCGATCTACCCCGATCGTCCCTCGCGCCGCAGCAAGGTCGCCGGTGCCCCGCGCCAGCTCGACCACGTCACGATCGCGACGAGCGATGTCGACGCGTTCGTGAAGTGGTACGTCGACGTGCTCGGCTTCCGCTTCATGGCGCGCACCGTCCTCGACGAGGCCCCGATCTCGGTGTTCTCGGTGCTCACGACGAACGAGAAGTCGCACGACCTCGGCGTCGTCCTCGACGGCTCGACCCGCGCCGGCCGCGTGAACCACTACGCCTTCTGGGTCGACACCCGCGAGGAGCTGCTCATCGCGGCCGACATCCTCGGCGAGAACGGCTACCCGATCGAGTACGGCCCGTCGATCCACGGCATCGGTGAGCAGAACTTCCTCTACTACCGCGAGCCGTCGAGCCTGCGCATCGAGCTCAACACCGGCGGCTACCGCAACTACGTGCCCGACTGGGAGGCCAACACGTGGAAGCCGTCGCAGGGCTCGAACAACTTCTATCGCAACAGCGCGATGCCCATGTCGATGACGGAGTCGTTCCCGCCGGCCGACGGTCCGTCGGCGACGGAGGAGGGCGTTCCGGATGAGATCAAGGACGCCCTGCTGAACCCCTACGCCAAGCACGGCCAGGGCTGACAGGCTCGAGGGTGGGGATGCCGCCGAGGCGTCCCCACCCTCGCACCACGTTCCGCACCACGGATCTGGAGAGAACATGACGACGTCGTCCCAAGGACTGACCGCCCCCTTCGCCCTCGCACGCTTCCGCGACGGCGATTCCGTCCGTCTCGGGCTCGTCGCCGGCGACCGCATCCGTGCGGTCTCGGACGACGACCTCGGCGCCGCCGGCCTCAACGCCTTCCTGGCGCACCCCGATTGGCGCCGCCTCGGCACTCTCGCCGACGCGGAGGGGGAGTGGATGCCGCTGGCCGACGTCGTGCTCACCGCCCCCGTCGAGCCGCGCCAGGTGGTGCAGGCGGGCGCGAACTATCGCGAGCACGTCATCGAGCTGGTCGTGGCGGGCCTCACGCAGGACCCGTCCCGCTCGCCGGAAGAGGCCCGCGAGTTCGCGGCCAGGATGATGGACGATCGCCGTGCGAACGGCGAACCGTACTTCTTCCTCGGACTGCCGACCGTCGTCGTCGGCGACGACGTGCCGCTCGTCCTTCCCGGCTACAGCGAGGTGCACGACTGGGAGCTGGAGCTCGCCGTCGTGATCGGCACCGAGGCGTTCCGCGTCTCCCGCGAGGACGCGCTGAATCACGTCGCCGGCTACACGATCGTCAACGACGTCACGACGCGCGACCTCGTCTTCCGCAAGGACATGAAGGAGATCGGCACCGACTGGTTCCGATCCAAGAACGCCCCCGGCTTCCTTCCGACCGGTCCGTTCCTGGTCCCGGCCCCGTTCGTGGCGGGGGAGGACCTCACGGTGCGACTCGATCTCAACGGCGACACGATGCAGAACGGATCGACGAGCGACCTCCTCTTCGACATCCCGGCGCTCATCTCCGCCGCATCGCAGACGACGACGCTGCTGCCGGGCGATCTGCTCCTCACCGGAAGCCCTCCTGGGAACGGCCAGCACTGGAAGAGGTTCCTGCAGGGCGGCGACGTCATGACGGGCTCCATCTCGGGCCTCGGGACGCAGGTGGTCCGCTGCCTCGCGGAAGGACCGGCGGTATGAGCGCGCCGAGCGAGGACCCTGCCGACCTCGACCGCACCGACCCCGCGGCCGAGATCGCGGCGCGCGCCGAGGCCTTCCGCAATTGGGGACGCTGGGGCGAGGGCGACGTGCTCGGGACCCTCAACTTCATCGACGCCGCCAAGCGCGTCGAGGCCGCCGCCCTCGTGCAGGACGGCGAGGTCGTCTCGCTCGCGCAGGCGTTCGACACGAACGGCCCGCAGAAGGGCTGGCGGCGGCGCACCAATCCGGTGCACACCATGACCGACACCGGCACCGACGCGGAGCGCGGCAACCAGGGCTTCCCGCACGGCATCGGCGGCGCCGACGACGTGATCGCGATGCCGCTGCAGTGCTCCACCCAGTGGGACGGGCTGGGCCACATCTTCGATCACGGCAACGCGTGGAACGGCAGGCGTGCCGGCGACGTCGTGACGAGCGACGGCGACCTGGTCACGGGCATCGAGCACGCAGCATCCGTCATCGTCTCGCGCGGTGTGCTGCTCGACGTGGGCCGTCATCTCGCGCCCGAGACCGGCGAGCTCGCCGACGGCTATGCGATCACCGTCGCCGACCTCGAGGCGACGATCGCCGCACAGGGCGCATCGAGCCGCGTCCGCCGCGGCGACATCGTGCTGGTGCGAACCGGCCAGTACGCGCGCACGCGCCGCGACGGCTGGGGCGAGTACGCCGGCGGGCCCGCGCCCGGGCTCTCGCTGACCACGGCGGGGTGGCTCCATCGCACCGAGATCGCCGCGATCGCGACCGACACGTGGGGCTTCGAGGTGCGCCCGAACGAGTTCGACACGGCGGCGTTCCAGCCGCTGCACCAGGTCGTGATTCCGAACATGGGGCTCACGATCGGCGAGATGTGGAATCTCGATGCCCTCGCCGACGCGTGCGCGGCGCGCGGGCGGTGGGACTTCCTGCTGTCGGCGGCGCCGCTGCCGATCACGGGCGCGGTCGGCTCGCCCATCAACCCCGTCGCGATTCTCTAACCCGAAGACAAAGAACAGAGAGGTTCTGACATGACCGCAGTCAACAAGGTCGCGATCGCCGGAAGCGGCGTCAGCGGACTCGCCGCCGCCATCCAGCTCGCCAAGGCCGGCGTCGAGGTCCACGTCTTCGAGGCGAAGCCCGAGCTCAGCGCGCTCGGGTCCGGCATCTCGCTGCAGGGCAACGCCCTGCGCGTGTTCGACGCGCTCGGCGCGTGGGACGACATCCGCGCCGCCGGCTACCCCTTCGAGGGGCTCAACCTGCGTGCCCCCGGGCCGGATGCACCGATCGTCGCCGAGCTCCCGGACGTCAAGACCGGCGGGCCCGACTACCCGGCAGCGATGGGGATGCCGCGGCCCGCGCTGGCCCGGATCCTGCTCGACCACGCGCAGAAGGCCGGTGCGAACGTCCGCTTCGGCACCAAGGTGACGGGGATCGAACAGAACGGTGACACCGTGGAGGTCTTCGTCGACGGCACCTCCGCCGGCACCTACGACCTGCTCATCGGCGCCGACGGCCTGAACTCCGCCGTTCGCGGGCTCATCGGCATCGAGACCAAGCCCGAGCCGACCGGCATGGGCATCTGGCGCTCGTTCGTCTCGCGGCCGGCTGAGGTCGTGCGCAGTGAGCTCTACTACGGCGGCCCGGTGTACATCGCGGGATACACGCCGACGGGAGACGGCACGATGTACGCGTTCCTCGTCGAGAAGGCGCAGGACCGCTTCGACATCAGCGACGAGGACGCCACGCGCATCATGCTCGAGGAGTCGCGTGCCTACGAAGGCCCGTGGAACTCGATCCGCGCCGACCTCGAAGCCGGCGCGCATGCGAACTACACCTGGTTCACGAAGCACATCGTCGAGGAGCCGTGGAACCGCGGCCGCGTCGTCCTCATCGGCGACGCCGCGCACTCGTGCCCTCCGACGATCGCGCAGGGCGCGGCTCAGGGCCTCGAGGATGCGCTTGTGCTGACCGAGCTGCTGACCGGTCGAGACGCCGTCGACGCGTCGCTGTGGGACGAGTTCCACGCGCGCCGGCTGCCCCGCGCGAAGGCGGTGGTGGAGGCATCCGTTCAGCTGGGCCAGTGGCAGCTCGACGGCGTCCGGGACGCCGACGTCGCGGGCCTGATGTTCGGCATCGCCCATCAGATGGCGGTTCCCGCATGACTGAGCTCGTGACGGTCGGTGGCACCCGGATGCCGGTTGTCGACGTCCACGCGCACCTGCTCCTGCCGGCGCTGCACGCCGAGGTCGAGCGTCGCGCACCCGAGGAAGTGGCTGCGGCTGCCGACCTCGAGCGCCGCCGCAACGGCGTCGAGAGTCTGCAGGCGTCCGGCGCGATGATCGGCGCCCGTATCGCGAAGCTCACCGACGTGCACGCCCGGCTCGCCGCGATGGATGAGCAGGGCGTCGACCGGCAGTGGGTCAGCGTCTCGCCGAACCACTTCTACCCGTGGGCGAACGAGGGCCTCGCCGGCTGGGTGGCGGGCGAGACCAATCGCCTCATCGCCGAGCACGTCGCCCAGGCACCGGACCGGCTCGTCGGTCTCGGCGTCGTGCCGCTGCAGCATCCCTCACACCTCGTCGAGTATCTCGACGACGCGGTGCTCGGCCGCGGTCTCGCCGGCGTCGAGATCTCGTCGTTCGCGGGCGACGTCGAACTTTCGGACGAACGTCTCGAGCCGTTCTGGGCGCGCGCGGCCGAGCTCGGCTGCGTGATCTTCCTCCACCCGTTCGGCTGCAGCCTCGACGAGCGCCTGGACCGCTTCTACCTCTCGAACACGGTCGGGCAGCCGACCGAGAACGCCGTCGCGCTGTCGCACCTCATCTTCGCGGGCGTGCTCGACCGGCACCCGGGACTCAAGATCGTCGTCGCCCACGGCGGCGGCTACCTGCCGTTCGCGATCGGCCGCTCCGACCGGGCGTGGCGGGTGCGGCCCGAGGCGCGGCGCTGCGCGCACGAGCCGTCGAGCTATCTGAAGAAGCTGTGGTTCGACACCGTCGTGCACGACCCCATCGCGGTGCGCCACCTCGTCGAGGTCGCCGGCGGCTCGCGCGTCGTGCTCGGGAGCGACTTCCCGTTCGACATGGGGCTGGACGATCCGGTCTCGTTCGTGCGTTCCGCGGACCTTCCGGCCGAGATCAGCGAGCGCATCCTCGCCGGCAACGCCGAGGAGCTGCTGCGCACCAAGGTCTCGGCATGAGGATCGCGCGCTGGACCGACGGCGCCGGCATCGGCGAGGGGTTCGTCGTCGACGAGAGTGTGATCCCTTTTCCGGACGGCCAGACGGTCGCCGACATCCTCGCCGGGGGAGTGGATGCTGCGCACGCA
This sequence comes from Microbacterium sp. F01, assembly GCF_056156365.1. Taxonomy (NCBI): domain Bacteria; kingdom Bacillati; phylum Actinomycetota; class Actinomycetes; order Micrococcales; family Microbacteriaceae; genus Microbacterium; species Microbacterium sp. F01. The sequence continues at coordinate 4,175,712 of NZ_CM149592.1, read as the reverse complement.
GCCTTCGGCCGGGTGAAGGGTGAGCCCGGCACGGCGCTCGCCGGCGTGCGCCTGCTGGCGCCGGTGGTGCCGGCATCCGTCCGTGACTTCGTCGCGTTCGAGGAGCATGTCGAAGGCGTGAGTGCGTCGGTCGACGGCAAGAGCGAGGTCGTGCCCGAGTGGTACCAGGCACCCACGTTCTACTTCACGAACCCGCACACGATCCTCGGCCCTGACGAGGCCGTCGCTCCGCCGGTCACCGAGCGTCTCGACTTCGAGCTCGAGGTCGCCGTCGTCATCGGCAATGCCCCCGGAGTCGGCGGTGCGAACCTCACGGCGGAGGACGCGGCATCCGTCATCTTCGGCTACACGATCATGAACGACTGGTCGGCCCGCGACATCCAGTCGCGGGAGATGAAGGTGCGCCTGGGGCCCGCCAAGGGCAAGGACTTCGGCACCAGCCTCGGGCCGTGGATCGTGACGGCCGACGAGTTCGAGCCGTACGTCGACGAAGACGGGTTCCTCGAAATCCGCGCCGAGGTGCGCATCAACGGCGAGCTCGTCGGCGAGGACCTCGTGTCGAACATGGGATGGCCGTTCCCCGAGCTCGTCGCGTACGCCTCGCGCAACGCGCGGGTCGTCCCGGGAGACGTGCTCGGCAGCGGGACGGTCGGCAACGGCGGGTGCCTCGGAGAACTGTGGGGGAGGGGCTCGGCGATCCCCGCCCTGCGCGAGGGAGACGAGGTTCGCATGACCGTCGAGGGCATCGGCGAACTCGTCGGAATGGTGGGCCCGGCAGTGGTGGCGCCGGAGCTTCCGGCCGCCCGACGGCGCCCGCGCGCGAGGCACCGTTCCTGATTCTTTAGTTGTTTTTCGACGAAAGAATGGCTAGAATCGACGGTGACGTCGGGGCCCACGAGGCCCGTTCCCTGAAGCGAAGCCGCCCAGGGGCACACCCCGTCGCGTCGATCGCCCGGTCGTACGGGCCAACGCGTATGAGCATGTCACCGTGGAGGCTCCGCCTCCTGATCGCCTCCCTGCTGACGGTCGCGATCCTCGGAGCCCTCGACCACACGATCGTCTCGACGTCGCTCGCGACCGTCGCCGGAGAACTCGGGGCGCTCGCCCAGATGGGGTGGGTGGTCGTCGGCTACACGCTGGCGAGCACGGTGCTCCTCCCGATCCTCGGCAAGCTCGGCGACGCCGTGGGCCCGCGAGGAGTGTTCCTCGTCTCGCTCGTGCTGTTCCTCCTCGCGTCGCTCGCCTGTGGGTTCGCGCAGGACATGCCGCAGCTCATCGGCGCACGCGTCGTGCAGGGCATGAGCTCGGCGGGCCTGCACCTCATGTCGCAGACGATCGTCGCGCGCGTGACCACGCCGCGCGAGCGCCCGCGCTACATGGCCATCATCGGCGCGGCCTTCCCGGTCGCGATCCTCGTCGGTCCGGTCCTCGGCGGGCTCATCACGGACTACTGGGGATGGCCGTGGGTGTTCTGGATCAACATCCCGTTCGGCGTCGCGGCCCTCCTCCTGGCGCTCGTCGCTGTGCCGCGGCTCCCCGGCTTCGGGCGGCGGCGATTCGACGTCGCCGGCTCGGTCTCGTTTGCGATCGCGATGATCGCGCTCGTGCTCGCGGTGACGTGGATCGGCGATCCCGCTCTGGCCGCAGCATCCGTGGTCGCCTTCATCGTCGCGGCGATGGCGTTCGCCGCGTTCTTCCTCGTCGAGTTGCGGGCCGTCGAACCGCTGGTGCCGTTGCGACTCTTCGCGAACCGCACGATCGCCGCCGGCACGGCGCTGTCGGCCATCATCGGCATCGGCCTCTTCTCGATCACGGCGTACCTGCCGACGTACTTCCAGATGGCGTACCGCACGAGCGCGACGGTATCGGGTCTCGTTCCGATCGCGACGGTGTTCGGGATGCTGGTCTCCAACCTCGCGACCGGGTGGCTCGTCAGCCGCACCGGCCACTACCGCGTCTACTGCATCGTCGGCACGGCCCTCAGCGCCGCCGGGCTGTTCGCGATGTCGGTGCTCCCGGTGGGGCTGCCGCTCTGGGTGCCGATGATCGTCATGGCGGTCGTCGGAGTCGGCACCGGCGCCTTCATGAGCCTCGTCATCGCGGTCGTGCAGAGCGCGGCGCCCCGCCGCGACACCGGCAGCATGACGGCCACCGTCAACCTCGTACGCCAGATCGGCTCGACCGTGGCAACCGCGATCATCGGCGGCGTCATCGGCTTCGGCGTCGCGGCCCTGCTCCCGTCGTCCCTCGACGCCGCGGCCCTGACACCGCAATTCGTGCATGAGACGTCCGCCGCGGTGCAGAACCAGGTCGCCGGCATCTACAACGGCGTCTTCGCTCCCGTGTTCGCGGCACTCGCCGTCACCTACGCCGCCGGCATCGTCGCCGCGGTGCTCCTTCCGGCCGGCCGGCTCTCGGACGAGTCCGAGCACGCTCCGGCACCCAGCTCCGAACCGCTCACCGCGTGAGCAGAAGAGGTACTCCCATGTCGCACACCCCCACCGTCGCCGTCGTCGGCTCAGGTCCGATCGGCTCCGCCTACGCCCGCGTCATCCTCGAGTCGAGCCCCGACGCGCGCGTCGTGATGTTCGAGGCCGGCCCGCAGCTCACCGCGGTCCCCGGTGAGAGCGTCCGCAACATCGCCGACCCTGACGAGAAGGCCCGCGCCCGCGAGATGTCGCAGGGGCCCCAGTCGGGAGAGTTCCGCGAGAGTCTCGGCATCCCGTCCGGCGTCGTCGTCGAGGGCATGTTCACCGCGCGCCAGGGCACGCATCTGCTCGACTTCGGTGGCCCGGGATCCGCGCACGCCGCCACCTTCCCCGCTGCGGCCGCCGCGACGAACGTCGGCGGCCAGGGCGCGCACTGGACCTGCGCGATCCCGCGACCGGCCTTCAGCGAGAAGGTCGACTTCATCGACGACGCCGAGTGGGAGGACCTGATCTCGAGGGCCGAGGGGCTGCTGCACGCGCAGCAGGCGGCGTTCGCGGATTCGGCCATCGGGACGGCGATACGCGCGCTCCTGAACGACGAGTTCGGCGCCGAGCTGCCCGCCGGCTACGGCGTGGGCACCCTGCCGGTCGCCGGCGACCCGCAGCCCGACGGCTCCATGGTGTGGGCGGGCGCGAACACGGTCCTGGGACCCCTCATCGAGGAGGGCACGCCCGAGTCGGCGAGGTTCGAGCTCCGCGACCTCACGCTCGTGCGTCGCGTCGAGACCGAGGATGGCGTGGCCACCGGGGTCACGATCGAGGATCTCCGCACGAAAGAGGTCTCGTTCTTCCGGGCCGATGTCGTCGTCGTGGCCGCCGACGCGTTCCGCTCTCCGCAGCTGCTCTGGGCCAGCGGCATCCGTCCCCGCGCCCTCGGGCGCTACCTCACCGAACATCACGTCGTCATCACGACGGTGGCCCTCGACGAGGAGCGCATGAGCGCCCTGATCACGGACGACGAGTTCGAGGCCGAGCTCGCCCGGCGCGCGCAGAACGCGGCCGACCCCGTCGCGGCCGTCAACCGGATCCCGTTCTCGGAGCCCGGGCATCCGTTCTCGCTCCAGGTGATGTACGCCGAGAACCCGCCGTTCCAGCTCGACCCCTCGCACCCGGCCGCGGGCAACCGCTGGGGCTACGTGAACATGGGCTACGGCGTGCGCAAGCACCCGCGCGTCGAGGACGGCGTCACCTTCGACGACAGCGAGCTCGACTACCGCGGCTTCCCCAACATGACGATCGAGTACGCGCTGACGGATGCCGAGCAGCCCGAGCTCGACGAGGCGACCGAGCGCGTCCGTCGTGCGGGCGCCGCGCTGGGCACATTCGTCGCCGAGCCGCGGCTCCTGCCGAACGGCTCGAGCCTGCACTACATGGGCACTCTGCGGATGGGGCCGGCCGACGACGGCACGTCCGTGGCCGACCCGTTCTCGCGCGTGTGGGGGTACGACAACCTCGTCGTCGGCGGCAATGCCTTGATCCCCACGGCCAACACGATGAACCCGACGCTCATGAGCGTCGCGATCGCCGTCCGCGGCGCCCGCAAGCTCGTCGAGCAGCTGGACACGGTGCGCATCGAAGAGGTCGCACGCTAGGACGCCGCGCCCCGCCGGCTGCTGACGCGGGCTAGTAGCCGGCGATGCGGTCGGCCATGAACTTGGCGCCCGCCGACGACGTGGCACCGCCGTCGACGGGGATCTCGGCGCCCGTGAGGTAGGACGCGGCGTCCGACAGCAGGAAGGCGACCGCCTCGGCGACCTCGTCCGCCTGCCCGAGCCGGTCCAGCGGAGTCAGGGCGAGCTGCGCGGCCCGCATGGCCTCGGGCGCGTTCGCGGTCATCGGCGTCTCGATGAAGCCGGGGTGCACGACGTTGACACGGATGCCTCGGGGCCCGAGCTCGGTCGCTGCGACATGCGTGAGCCCGCGCAGGCCCCACTTCGATGTCGTGTAGGCCACCGGGTAGTGCGCGTTGAGGGCCGCAGACGAGCCGATGTTGACGATCGACGACCCGGGGCCCATCAGCGGGGCGAGGGCCTGGATGCCGAGCATCGGCCCCGTGAGGTTCACCGCGAGCACCCGGTCCCAGTCTGCGCGCTCGACCGCGCCCAGCCGCGCACGATGCGTGATGCCGGCGTTGTTCACGAGGCCGCGGAGAGGTTCGCCGTCGAGGAGTTCCGTCAGGTGGGCGGCGAGAGCGGCCCAGTCGTCCTCGCCCGAGACGTCGAGTCGTCGGTACTCGACGCCCGGCGGGTCAGCGGTCGCGGCATCCGTCACGTCCGTGGCGATGACGCGGGCGCCGGCTTCCGCCAGCACGCGCGCCTCTGCGGCACCCTGGCCGCCTCCGGCACCGGTGACGACGATCGTGCGTCCCGCGAGCCCCGCATACCTGGTCATGAACGCGACGCTAGCCCGCCGCCCGGCGTGCGGGAACCAGCATCCGCTGATGCCGCCCATCGGAATCCACGAACCCACGCCGGCGCCTCGCACGCGAGGATGAGCGCATGGAATCATCGCCGCTCGCGCCCGCGCGGCTCTTCTCGTGCGCGGGGCAGATCGCTGTGGTCACGGGGGCCGCGACCGGCATCGGGCGCGCCGCTGCCGAGGCGCTCGCCGCAGCGGGTGCGCGGGTGGTGCTCGCGGGTCTGGCGTCGTCGGAGTCCGAGCGTGCCGCAGCCGACCTCGTCGGCCAGGGCGCCGATGCGATCGGCGTGGCGTGCGACGTGACGGATGCCGCGGCCCTCGTGAGCCTCGTCGACACCGTGGTGCGGCGATGCGGGCGCATCGACACCGTCGTGGCCAACGCCGGCGCGGCGCTCGACGACCCGGGCGCCGACGCCATCGAGCGGCTCGACCGCATGTTCGACCTCCACGTGCGCTCCGTCGCTCGGCTGGCCGACCTCGTGCTGCCCGTCATGGCCGACGGCGGCGGCGGAGCGTTCATCGTGATGTCGAGCCTGTCCGGGCTCCGCGGGAACCGACTCCTCTCGGGGTACGGCGTGACGAAGGCGGCGAACGCCCAGCTCGCCCGCAATCTCGCGGTGCAGTGGGGTTCACGCGGCATCCGCGCGAACGCGATCTCACCCGGCGTCATCGCGACGGACTTCGCCCGCCCCATCACCGACGACCCGGCCGCCGCACCCGCGCGCCTCGCGAAGACGCCGCTCGGTCGCTTCGGGACGCCGGCCGAGGTCGCCGGTGCCGTCGTATGGCTGGCGTCGCCCGCCGGCGCGTTCGTGAGCGGTCAGAACATCGTGATCGACGGCGGCACGCTCATCTCCGACTGAGGATCACGCCGGGCCATAGCGACCCACCAGCTGCCGGTAGACATCGGCGCTCGGCTTCTCGGTCCGCTCGAACGTCTCGGGATCGACCTCGTGCAGGCCGAGCTTCGGGCCGTAGCCGAAGATCCACTCGAAGTTGTCCATGAGCGTCCAGTGGCAGTACCCGAGCACGGGCACTCCGTCGGCGATCGCCTGCGCGAGGCCCTCGAGCGACGGTTCGATGAAGGCGGCACGGATGCTGTCATCCGGCGTGCTCACGCCGTGCTCGCTGACGAGGATCGGGACGCCGGCCACGGCGTAGGCGTACTCGACGGCGCCGCGCAGCGAGTCGGGGTCGACCGGGGTGCCCATGCCGTTGAGCACGGCGCCCTCCGGTGCGGGGAGCAGCCCGTCGGGCCCGTAGACCAGGCGCTCGTAGTTCTGCACGCCGACGAAGTCGTCGTCGGCGGCCAGTCGCAGCCAGTAGTCGTACACCTCCGCGCGCTTGCGGTCGCGCACCTCTTCGCCACCGGGTGCGGCGACGTCGTCGCACATCGCGAGCGACAGTCCGACCGGCAGGTCGGCACGGCGCTCCTTGATGGCGGCTTTGGCCGCGACGTGTGCCGCCGTCATGCCGGCGCGCATCCCGGCGAAGTCCTCGCGGGTCATGACGTTGCCGGCCCGGTATCTCTCCACACCTGCGGCTTCGGATGCGGCCGCCAGCGTCGCGCGCTCGAGGTCGGCGACGAAGGGGGGAAGATCTGCCCATGTCAGCATCTCGGGCAGATCGGGCTCGTTGAAGGTCACCCCGAGTTCGATGCGGTCGCCGAAGCGGTCCATCACGACGCCGCAGTAGCGGGCGAAGAGCTCCGGCGCCTCGGGATCCAGCCACGCGCCACGACCCGCGAACCAGTGCGGCGACGTGAAGTGGTTGAACGTCACGATCGGCGCGAGGCTGCGGGCGCGGCATCCGTCCACGATCGCTTCGTAGTGATCGAGCGCCTCGGATGAGAACTCACCCTCGACCGGTTCGACGCGTGCCCATTCCACCGAGAAGCGATAGGCGTTGAGCCCCAGGCCGGCGACGATGTCGAGGTCGGACTCCCACAGCTCCCACCCGTTGGTCGCCTTGCCCGAACGTGCCTGGAACACGGTCGGCGTGACGTTCTCGAGGAACCACGTGTCGCTGTCGATGTTGTCGCCCTCGTTCTGATGGCCGGCGGTGGCGACTCCCCAGAGGAAGTCGGCGGGGAAGGATGCTGCGGGCATGAGTGGTCCTCTCTGAACTCTCGTCCATCATGCACGAGTCGTTCATTCTGAGAAAGTCTCTTTCATTGAATGCAGTGCCGAAAGCAGGCCACATTAGGCCGCGGTTAACGACTCGCAGAGGAATCCGAATGGCCAAACCGCCCGCGGATCGTCACTGTTGACCGAAAGATCGCATCCCGAATCGCGATCCCGACACCGAAGTCCGCAGCAGCACATCGATCACAGGAGATCAGGATGTCCCGACTCACCACAGCACGTGGCGCCGCCGTCATTGCGGCCGTCGCCGTATCAGCCCTCGCACTCGCGGGCTGCAGCGGCGCTGGCGACCCCAGCCAGACCGGCGGTGCGGCCGACACGTCGAAGCTCGTCATCGGCCTCGACTCCGACCAGGCCGCGCTCGGTTACGACCCGGTCCGCTACGGAAGCGGACAGCGCTTCTTCTTCGAGGGGATCTACGACTCGCTGTTCCTGCTCGACGAGGACGGTCAGGTCGTCCCCGATCTCGTCACATCGTTCGAGTACAACGAGGACAACACCCAGCTCACGCTCGACCTGGACACGAGCGCGACCTTCGACGACGGCACGGCGCTGAGCGCCGATCTCGTGAAGGAGAACCTCGACGCGCGCGGCAACCCGGATCTGTCCGCGTACAACGGCTTCGCGACCGGCGGGCAGAACGAGATCTCGGACGTGACCGTCGTCGACGACGACACGGTGACGCTCACGTTCGCGGCGCCGCAGCCGGGCTTCGAGGCGAACCTCGTGCTGCCCGCAGGGGCGATCGTCGGGCCGACCGGCGCAGCCGACCGCTCCACGCTCGACACCACGCCGGATGGGTCGGGGCCCCTCACGGTCGACGAGGACGCCACGGTGAAGGGCAACTCGTACCTGCTCGTCAAGAAGGAGGGCAGCGACGCCGCCGCGGACTACCCCTTCGACTCGTACGAGTTCCGCCCGGTCCTCGACCCGCAGGCTCGCGTGAACGCGGTGATCTCGGGCGAGGTCGACCTGGCCTACATCACGGCCGACACGCAGGCGCAGGTCGAGTCCGCGGGCGTCGGACTCGTCGCCAACGGCGGCACCGTGCAGAACATCGTGGCCTTCGACAAGACGGGTGCCCTCGGCCCCCAGTGGGCGGACCCGCGCGTCTACCAGGCGCTCTCGATGGCGATCGACCGCGAGGCGTTCGTCGAGGCGATCCACCCGGGCGAACTGCCCACGGCCAACGCGCTGCCCGCCGACAACCCGGGCTACCTGCCCGAGCTCGACGAGGAGTACGCGTACGACCCGGAGGCCGCCAAGGACCTCCTGGCCGAGGCGGGCTACCCGGACGGCTTCGACTTCACCTTCACGATCTCTTCCGCCAGCCAGCGCGATCTCGAGGCGCTCCAGCCGTACTGGGAGGCGATCGGCGTCAACATGACGCTGAAGAACGCGGCGTCGACCGAGGAGATCTTCGCCGTCGTGCAGACCGAGCCGCTCGGCGGGCCGCTTCCGCTGACGTGGACCAACCCGCTCGGCAACGTGTTCGGAGTGTTGTTCGGCTTCGCGAACTTCCACGGCGCGGACAACCCCGACATCAAGGCCGCGGCCGGCGCGTACGGTGCGGCGACGGGCGATGAGGCGGCGCAGACCGCGGCCCTCAAAGATCTCAACCGCGCGATCGTCGACTCGGGGTGGCTCATCCCGCTGTTCGAGCAGCTGGCACCGTGGGCGTACAACGCGAAGAAGGTCGCCGAGCCGACGTTCCCGGGCGCCGAGGCCTTCCCGATCCTGGCCTCGATCCAGCCCGCATCCTGATCCGACGGCGGTGCCGGCGACCCGCGTCGCCGGCACCGCCCGTCAGGGAGAGTTCTGATGCTCATCTTCATCCTGAAGCGCGTCGCCTGGGGCATCGTGACGCTGCTGATCGCATCGTGGATCGCGTTCATGCTCGTCCACCTCTCGGGGTCGACGCCCGGCGGCGTCGCCCTCGGGCAGTCCGCCACGCCCGAGCAGGTGGCCGCGTACAACGAGTCGATCGGCTGGTACGACCCCTGGATCCAGCAGTACCTCGCCTGGGTCGCGCAGGTGCTGCAGGGCAACCTCGGCACGTCCCTCATCGACGGTCGTCCCATCGGCCCCGACATCGCCAAGCGCCTCCCCGTGACCGCCGCGCTCGCCGTCTTCGGAACCCTCGTCGCCGCCCTCATCGGCATCGTCATGGGCGTCATCGCGGCGGTGCGCCGCGGAGCGGTCGACAAAGCCATCACCGCGACCTCCGGCATCCTGCTCTCCATCCCGGCCTTCTGGGTCGGAGTCCTGCTCGTCTACGTCTTCGCCGTCCAGCTGCGGCTGCTCCCCGCGACCGGGTTCGTGCCGTTCGCGAACGACCCGGCCGCCTGGGCGCGCTCCCTCGTGCTGCCCGTCCTCACGATCGCGATCACCTCCGCCGCAGGCATCGCGCGGCAGACGAGGGCCTCGATGTCGGAGTCGCTCGCGCAGGAGCACATCCGCACCCTCCGCGCCGTCGGCACGCCGACGAACCGCATCATCTACGTCCACGCGCTCCGCGGGGCGAGCCTTCCGATCCTCGCAAGCGTGGCCGTCATGTTCATCGTCCTGTTCAGCGGCTCGGTCGTCATCGAGGTGCTCTTCGCCCTGCCCGGCATCGGTCAGGCGATGCAGAGCGCCGTCGGCTCCGCCGACCTCCCGTTCGTGCAGGCGCTCGTGCTCGTCGCGACCCTCGTGGTCGTGATCGTGAACGTCGCGCTGGAACTCCTCAACCGGACCCTCGACCCGAAGCTGCGTGCCTCATGACCGTCTCGACGACCTCGATCGTCCGCCCTCGGCGCTCGGAGCGGAAGCTGCGCCTGCGCGTGCTGCGCTCGCCGGCCGCCCTCATCTCGCTCGTCTGGCTCGTCGGGCTCGTTCTCGCTTCGCTCACATCGCCGCTCTGGCTGCGGTACGGCCCCCTCGAGCAGGACCTCTCCGTCGTGCTCCAGGGCCCCTCGCTCGCACACCTCCTCGGCACGGACGAGCTGGGCCGCGACATCCTCTCGCGTCTGGTGACCGCAGCCGCGCCGACGATCTTCATCGGCCTCGTGGTGCCGATCGTCGCGGTGCTGGTGACGATCCCCATCACCCTCTGGGCGGCTCGGAGCCGGCGCGGCGAGGGGGCGATGAACCAGGTCAGCGAGATCGTCCTGTCCCTGCCCGGAACCGTCATCATCTTGGCCTTCATCGCGGCGGTCGGCACCAACATGCCGCTCGTGATGGCAGCGTTCGGCCTGCTGCTGTTCGGCGCGATGTACAAGATCTTCTTCGGCCAGGCGAAGTCGCTGCACACGCAGCTCTACGTCGAGGCCGCCGCGATCGACGGCGTTCGGCCGATGCGCGCCAGCATCCGCCACGTGCTGCCGAACATGTCGACGACCGTCATCGTGCAGTTCGTCCTGCTCTTCGGAGTCGGCATCGGGATGCAGGCCGCCCTCGCGTTCATCGGACTCGGGCCCCAGCCGCCCGAGCCGACGTGGGGCGGCATGATCCAGACCGCGTCGCGCTTCATCTTCCAGCAGCCCTGGATGATGGTGCCGACCGGCGGCATCCTCGCGCTCACGCTCATCGCCGCCAACTCCCTCGCGGACGTGCTCGCGGGAGGTACGGCCGTTCCGCCCCCGCTCGTCGCACTCCGCCGCCGCTTGCGAGGCGGGCCCGCGACCGAGGTCGCCGCGGCCGCCGTCGCCGACGACCTTCCTGTCGCTGGCCAGATCGACGAGCCGGCCCCCGAGTCGCTCACCATGATCGGCGATGCCTCATACCCCGGATCCAATGCCGACCCGCTGCGCGACGCGGCAACGCCGATCGACGTCATCGCCCTTGGCGGACTGTCCGCCGACATGGTGACCGCGCCGACGTCCGGCCCGGCTGCACCCGGTGCCTCGACGAGCCACGAGCGGCGCGCGGACGACAGCCACGGGCTGGTCGTCGAGGATCTCGTGATCGGTGTCGACGGCGGTCCCGCCCTCGTGACCGGCGTCTCGATGCGGGTCCGCCCGGGCACAGTCATGGGGCTCGTCGGCGAATCGGGCTGCGGCAAGAGCGTGACGTCCTACGCACTGCTGGGTCTGCTCGCACCGGGACTCTCGGTGCGCTCGGGTCGCATCGGCTGGCGCGGTGCCGATCTCGCCGGGGCCACCGAGAAGACCCTTCAGAGGGTGCGCGGCCACGAGATCGCCTTCATCTCACAGGAGCCGACGCGCGCGCTCGATCCCATGTTCACGGTCGGCGCGCAGCTCGCCGCCGCGATCCGGCGCCTGCGCGGCGTCGGACGAGCCGAGGCCAAGCGCATCGCCTCCCAGCTGCTCACCGACGTCGGCATCGTCGATCCGCCGCGCGTGCTGAAGAGCTACCCGCACCAGATCTCGGGCGGCATGGCCCAGCGCGTCGCGATCGCCCTCGCCCTGAGCGGCACGCCGAGTCTGCTCGTCGCCGACGAGCCCACGACGGCCCTCGATGTCACGATCCAGGCCGAGATCCTGGCGCTGCTGCGCGGGCTCATCGCGCAACGCGGCATGTCGATCATCATCGTGACCCACGACCTCGGTGTCGTCGCCGACATCTGCGACGACGTGTCGGTGATGTACGCGGGCGAGATCGTCGAGACCGGCACCGTGCGCGATGTGCTGTTGCGGCCCGAGCACCCGTACACCATGGCGCTGCTCGCGGCCGATCCGCACGCGATCCTTGATCTCGAAGGGACCGCGCGCCTCGCGTCCATCCCCGGTCAGGTGCCGCTGCCGGGTTCGTGGACGACCGGGTGCCGCTTCGCCCAGCGCTGCCGCTTCGCGCGCGACGAGTGCCTCGTGACGGTGCCGCTCGACCCACGCGCCCAGGGTGAAGGCGGAGTGCGGTGCGTGCGCCGAGACGAGGTGCAGGGCCGCCAGGACGAATGGCGACTGCCCGTGACGACAGGAGGAGGACGATGAGCGCCCCAGACACGGTTTCCGTCGGCGTGCGAGCGACGGATGCGCCGCTGCTCGAGGTGCGCAACCTCGTCGTGCGCTACGGCAAGAAGGGCCCGGCTGCGGTCGACGACGTCTCGTTCACGATCGCCCGGGGTGAGACGCTGGGGCTCGTCGGTGAGTCCGGTTCGGGGAAGACGACGATCGGCCGCGCGATCCTCGGCCTGCAGCCGGTGAGCGACGGGCAGATCCTCTTCGAGGGGCGCGACATCACGCGCGCGAGCGTCCCCGAGCGTCGCGCGCTGCAGGGTGACCTGCGCGCAGTGTTCCAGGACCCCTTCTCGTCGCTCAACCCGCGCCGGGTGATCGGCGACGCCCTCACGGAGCCGCTGCGGGTGGCCGGCGTCGGGCGCGAGGAGCGCGTGCGACGCGCGAACGAGGCCCTGGCATCGGTGGGACTTCCCGCCGGCTCGTACGACCGTTACCCGCGGCAGTTCTCCGGCGGGCAGCGGCAGCGGATCGCGATCGCGAGAGCGCTCGTCACAGACCCCCGTCTTGTCGTGTGCGACGAGGCGGTGAGCGCCCTCGACCTGTCGACGCAGGCGCAGGTGCTGAACCTCCTCGCCGAACTGCGGACCGGCGCCGATCTCGGCTACCTCTTCATCGCCCACGACATGGCGGTCGTCGAGTTCCTCGCACAGCGCGTCGTCGTGCTCTATCGCGGCAAGGTCATGGAGCAGGGAGCCACGGCCGACGTCATCCGCAACCCCCAGAGCGATTACACGCGCGTGCTCATGGCAGCCTCGCCGGTGCCCGATCCCGACGAGCAGGCCCGTCGCCGTGAGATCTGGCAGAAGCTGCGGGCAGATGCGAAGGCGGCGGTCGGCTGACTCGGCGGCTCAGTGCAGCGTCGCGTCGACGAGGGGCGAGAGTTCCTGCGCGGTCTCGCGGAACGTTCGGACCATCGGGTTCGGCGAATCGCTGAGGCTGCACAGCACGATCGTCGCCGGCTCGATGTCGGAGATCGGCACGAACGCGAGCTCGTCGCGGCGGTACTGCCGTGACGCGGACTGCCCGGCGATGTTCACCCCCGCCCCCGCTGCGACGAGCTCGAACAGCCCGTCGACGCTGTCGGCGGTCGGGCCCCGCCGGGGCCGCGATCCATCCGGGCGGGGGTCGACGATCCACCAGTTCACGACTTCGGGAACGCCGCCCGCGACCGCGACGAACACCTCGTCGTTGGTCTCGACGATGGTGACCGACTCCCGCCCGGCGAGGGCGTGATCGGCGGGGACGACGAGCACCCGCGGCTCTCGCCACAGTGGCTCGACCCGGATGCGCGGCGGCAGCACCATCGGCGACGGGGCGAACACGACGTCGACCCGCCCGGCTTCGAGTTCGGAGGCGACGTCGAAGAAGCCGAGCCGCCGCATCTCGATCCGCGCCTGCGGGATCGCCTGCATCGTCGCGGTGATCGCCGCCGTCGTCAGTGCACCGGCGCCCGCGGCCACCACGCCGACGCGCAGGAGCGGCGTGCGCTGATCCCGGCGCACGGACTGCGCCCAGGAGAGGAGCTGGTCGTGGTCGTCCTGCACGCGGCGCGCGAGAGGCAGCAGGTCGCGCCCGTAGCCGGTGAGCTCGACCTTGCGGGGGCTTCGATCGAACAGTTTGACGCCGACCTGCTGCTCGAGCCGGCTGATCTGCTGGCTCAGCGACGGCGGGGTGATGCTGAGGCGTTCGGCCGCGCGACCGAAGTGCAGCTCCTCGGCGAGCACGCAGAAATACCGGATCACGTGGATAGGCACGTCCATGCTCGGATCTTAGTCGCAGGCTAACGCCGGGTAGGGATGTCGAACTTCCTCAGGGTGCGAAACCTCGTGAGACTTGAGGCATCTGGAACGGTCGATCGGAATGACCCGATGTTCCCGTCTGCCTAACGGCACCACTGTCTTACATGGAGGTAAGCATGACCACTTTCGCCGCTGACGACCCCGACAAGGTCGCGTTCGCCGGTATCCTGCCCGCCGCCCCGAAGCCCTACGTGATCGGCAACGGGCAGGGTGAGAAGTCGCTCGTCTTCGACCAGCTCTTCGAGATCCTGGTCTCGGGAGACGAGACCGACGACCAGTACGGCGCGTGGACGATGAAGGCCCGTCAGGGGGACCGCATCCCCGCTCACACGCACCTCAAGACCCATGAGTTCTTCTACGTCGTCGACGGCGAGATCTCGGTGTGGATGGACGACCAGGCGGACTACCACAGCAAGACCACGCTCACCACGGGCGACTTCGCGTTCGTGCCGGCGAACATCGTCCACGCGTTCAAGATCGAGAACACCACGACCGTGTTCGGCGCCGGCACGGCGGGCTTCGAGCGGTTCTTCCACGCGATCGGCCAGAAGACCGACCTCGACGAGCCGCAGGGCGTCTACGTCCCGGACTTCTCGATCATGCGCGCCGCAGGCGAAAAGTACGCCACGGTCTTCATGCCCGAGTTCCGGTTCCGCGACTGACCTCCCGCGTGTCATCGCTGCTCGAGGTCGACTTCGCCCAGCCGGAGGGCTTCCGGCCGCTGTCGCTCGACCTGCGCACGCCGGAGCCCGCCGGCGCGCCACTCATCGTGTTCCTGCACGGTGGGGGGTGGCTGCGCGGCAGTCGCAAGGTCTTCACGCCGGGGATCGGCGTCAGCCAGTCCTTCGACCGCATCGTCGCGGCCGGCTTCGCGATCGCGTCGTGCGAGTACCGGCTGAGCGGAGAAGCACGATTTCCTGCGCAGCTCGACGACGTCGATGCCGCCCTTGAGTGGTTGAGGAATCACGCGGCCGACTACGGAGCGGATGCCTCGCGCCTGGTGCTGTGGGGAGTCTCGGCGGGCGCGACGATCGCCGCGCTCACGGGGCTCCGTCGCCGTGACGTGCGCGGCGTCGTGGACTGGTTCGGTCCCGCCGACCTCTTCACGATGGCGGAACACGACATGGGCGATCCGCCCGCCGAGACTCGCGAGGCCCGGTGGATCGGCGGCCCCGCGGCACAGCATCCCGAGATCGCCCGTGCAGCCAGTCCCGCCCACCGGGTGCACGCCGATGCTCCGCCGTTCCACATCGCGCACGGCACCGCCGACGAGCACGTGCCGTTCGCGCAGAGCGAGGCGCTCGCCGAGGCGCTCCTGAGCGTCGGAGCGGATGTCGAGTTCCACACCGTCGCCGGCGGAAAGCACTTCTGGCAGGGGCTCGACGACCCGTCCGCGATGTTCGACGCCGCGATCGACTTCTGCTCGCGCGTCACACGTTCACAAGGAGACTGAAGTGACAGACCCCACCCGAACGGGCGATGCCGGCGCTCCGCGCGCTCGCGTCATCCTCGACAACGACTTCGGAGGAGATCCCGACGGACTCTTCCAGCTCGCGCATCACCTGCTGAGCCCTTCGGTGCACGTCGCACTGGTCGTCGCGTCGAAGATCCCCGACTCATTCGCCGAATTCGACCCGGGCGTGGTGGAGCGCGGGGTGATCGCAGCCGATCGCATCGTCGAGATGCTCGGTCGTCCCGAACGCGCTCTCGCCGGCGCCGAGACGGGCTTGCGCGCCGGGGTCACGCCGCCGCTCACCGACGCGGCGCGGGCGATCATCGCAGAGGCGCTCCGCGATGATCCCCTGCCGCTCTTCTACTGTGCGGGCGGAGGGCTGACGGACCTCGCCACGGCGTATCTCCACGAACCCGGCATCGCGGATCGACTGACGCTCGTATGGATCGGCGGTCCGGGCTATGACCCGGCGCATGCGGAGGAGTCCCGCCCGGCGGAATTCAACACGACAATCGACCCTGTCGCCGCGGGAGTGGTCTTCGCGTCTTCGATGGCCATCTGGCAGGTGCCTGAGACGACGTACGAGCAGTGCCTCATCACCTGGAGCGAGCTCCACCGCCACGTCGCGCCGCTCGGACCTCTCGCGGCACACCTCGTCGAAAGCCTCGACACCTTCACGGCGACGATGTCCGCGATGCTCGGGTTCAACCGCGGCGAGACTGTCGTCCTCGGCGACAGCCCGCTCGTCCTGCTGACCGCCCTCCGCGGGCCCTTCCGCGTCGAGCCGTCGTCGTCGCCGTCGTCCCTGCAACCACGGCGTGCGATCAGAGAAGACGCCACCTACGGCGACCTGCTCGTCGGGGCACCGGCCGTTCGCGTCTTCACCGCCCTCGACACCCGGCTCATGCTCGGCGACCTGGTCGCGAAGCTCGCAGAAGTGGGCGGGACCGCATGACGAAGGCGATGATGATCGCGCCCGATCATCCGACCGACGCGGCGCCTCTCCTGCGTCGCGAGTTCACGCTCGATCCAGGGCACGGGCCCGTGGACAGGGCGATTCTGCGCACATCCGCCCAGGGGGTCATCGAGGCGTGGGTGAACGGCATCCCGTCCTCCGACGAACTGCTCGCACCGGGATGGACGAGCTACGAGTGGCGCGTGCGTCTCGTCGAGCACGATGTCACCACCGCCGTCGCCGAGCGGACCGTCGTCGCGCTGCGGCTCGGGAACGGCTGGTACCGCGGCTGGCTCGGCTTCACCGGCCAGCGCGCGGTGTACGCAGACGAGCGCGCCGGGTACGCCGAGCTCGAGATCCGCTTCGCCGACGGTCATGTCCAGGTCGTCGGCACGGACGAGTCGTGGCGCGCGGAAACGGGCGAGGTACTCGCCGACGACCTCTACAACGGCGAGACGATCGACGCGCGGCTGCGGGACGACGCCTGGCAGCGGCCGGGATTCGACGACGCGGGATGGGATGCCGCGCACGCTGTCGACTTCGACCACAGCCGCCTCGTCGCCCGGACATCGCCGCCCGTCCGTCGACTGGGCGAGCGGGCCGCTGAGCGGGTCTGGACCTCGCCATCGGGCAAGACGCTCGTCGACTTCGGCCAGAACCTCGTCGGCTTCGTGCGGGTGCAGGTCTCCGGACCGGCCGGCAGCGAGATCGTCCTTCGTCATGCGGAGGTGCTCGAAGGTGCCGAGCTCGGCACACGCCCGCTGCGGCGCGCCGAGGCGACGGATCGTTTCATCCTCAGCGGCGGCGACGATGTGTTCGAGCCCACGCTCACCTTCCACGGGTTCCGCTACGCGGAGGTCACCGGCTGGCCGGGCGAGCTCGACCCCGCGGCGCTGACCGCGGTCGTCGTCGGGTCCGACATCCGCCGCATCGGAACGTTCGCGTGCTCCGACGCGCTCCTGAATCAGCTGCACAGCAACGTGGTGTGGGGGATGAAGGGCAACTTCCTGAGCGTGCCGACGGACTGCCCGCAGCGCGACGAGCGCCTCGGCTGGACGGGTGACCTCGCGGTCTTCGCACCGACGGCGGCATTCCTCGGCGATGTCGAGAGCTTCCTCGCGGACTGGCTCATCGACACCGAGCTCGAGCGGCAGGCGACGCCGTTGAAGACCGTGCCCGTCGTGGTCCCGAACGTCATGAAGCACCTCGAGACGGGATTCCCCGAGCCCGGCGCGACCGCCGTCTGGGGCGATGCCGCCGTGTGGGTGCCCTGGTCGCTGTGGACCGCGTACGGCCACGAGCAGACGCTCCGCGACGCCTACCCCCTCATGACCGCGCACGTGCGCAGCGTCGAGGCGGTGCTCGCACCCGACGGGGCGTGGGACTCCGGGTTCCAATTCGGGGACTGGCTCGACCCGGACGCGCCCGCCGATGACCCGGGCAAGTCCAAGGCGCCGGCCGAGGTCGTCGCCACAGCGAGCGCCTATCGCAGTGCGGGCCTGGTCGCCGAGGCGGCGGTGGTGCTGGGCGAGGAGTCGGATGCTGCGGAGTTCCGCGCGCTGCGCGATCGCATCGGTGCGGGCTTCCGCACCCGGTACGTCCACGACGGGCGCGTCGAAAGCGACAGCGCCACGGCCTATGCGCTCGCGATCGTGTTCGGCATCCTCGACGCTGCCGACGTGCCGCGCGCCGGCGATCGGCTGGCGGAGCTCGTGCGGGAGGCGGGGCATCGCATCAGCACCGGATTCGCGGGCACCCCGTTCATCCTCGACGCGCTGACCGCGACCGGTCACCTCGACGATGCGTACGCGCTGCTGCTGCAGCGTGAGGTGCCGTCGTGGCTCTACCCGGTGACGATGGGCGCCACCACGATCTGGGAGCGCTGGGATTCGATGCTGCCCGACGGCAGCGTCAACCCGGGCGAGATGACGAGCTTCAACCACTACGCGTTCGGGGCCGTCGCCGACTGGATGCACCGGTCGATCGGGGGCATCGCGCCGCTCGACCCGGGCTATCGCCGCATCCTGGTCGCACCGCAGCCTGGCGGCGCGCTCACGTGGGCACACGCGAGCCTCGAGACGCCTCACGGCCATGTCGCCGTGCGCTGGGACGCGGATGCCGAGCACGGGCTGCGCGTGCGCGTCGACGTGCCGGCGGGCACCGAGGCCGTGCTGCGGATCCTCGGGCGCGCCGACGAGACGCTGGCCCCCGGCATCCACACCCGATGAGAGGAACAAGCAGATGACCGAGATCCACGATGTGGCCCTCGCCGGCGGCGGCTTCGACTTCCGCGTGCGCGTGTACCCTGCGGCGGAGCCGAACGGCGCGCTGCTGGTCTGGCTGCACGGCGGTGCGTTCATGTTCGGCGATCTCGAGATGCCGGAGGCCGACCAGGTCGGTCGCCGTCTCAGCGACGGCGGAATCACCGTCGTCTCGGTCGATTACACGCTCGCGCCACTCGACGCACTGGAGTCGCTCGGCCCGCCCGAGCCAGGCCTCGGCATCCCGTCGCCCGCCGAGATCCGGGCCGCAGCGGAGGCTGCGGGGCCGCGGGCGCGATTCCCGGTCGCGTCGTTGCAGATCGTCGCGGCCTTCGACTGGGCTGTCGCGCACGCAGGCGAGTACGGTGCGGACCCGGGCCGCGTGTCGCTCGGCGGGGCGAGCGCGGGCGGCAACCTGGCCACCGGCGCGGCGATGCGGCTTCGCGACCGTGCGACCTCGGTGCCCGCTGTTCTGGCCCTCGTCTACCCGGTGCTGCATTCGCCGCTGCCTGCGGCGGGAGCGGAGCTCGAGTCGCTGCTCGACGGCCTGCCGCCGTTCCTGACGTTCCCGCCCGAGTCCACGCAGGCGATCAACGCGAACTATCTCGGGGGCGCTACCGACGACGAGGGCTACGCGTTCCCGGGCGGACACGACCTCGCCCGCCTCCCGTCGACGGTCATCGTGAACGCCGACCGCGACCGCTTGCGGGCATCGGGTGAGGCGTTCGCCGCGGAACTCGCGCTCGCCGGTGCCGACGTCAGGCTCGTCCGCGAGCGCGGCGCGATGCACGGCTTCCTCAACGAGGTCGGCGACGCGGCCGCCGAGAGGACGCTCAGGCTGCTCGCGGGTGCCGTCACCCAGGCGCGACCCGTTGCCGTCGCGCGGGCGGTGTGACGGGCGATCAGGTGGCGCGGAGGAGCCGCGAGATGTCGTCCGCCGTTGCCCGCAGGCGATCGAGGATCGGTCCGCGCAGCGAGGCGAGATCATGACGCTGCGTCGACACGGCGATGTTGATCGCAGCGGCGGGCTTCGCGGCATCCCGTCCGAACACGGGCACCGAGACCGAGCGCAAGCCGGCCGCGACCTCCTGGTCCTGCACCGAATAGCCCTGTTCGCGGATGACGGCCAGGCGCTCGCGCAGTTCGTCGAGCGACGTCGCGGCGTTGGGTCCGGCATCCGTCCCGAACTCGTGGGCAGCAAGGGCTGCGGCGAGCTCTGTGTCGCTCAGGTAGGCCAGCAGGAGCTTGCCCATCGAGGTGTAGGCGGCAGGCAGCGTCGACCCGACCTGGATGTTCGCGGTGACGAGGTCGGAGTTGCGCAGGCGTGCGAGGTACAGCACTTGATCGCCGACGAGCACGCCCAGGTTGACGGTCTCGCCGGACTGCTCGGCGAGGTGCCGGAGCGGCTGCTCGCTGAGCTGGACGAGGCTCGATCCGCGCAGGGCGGCCGAGCCCAGCAGCAGCACAGCGACACCAGGACGGATGGCGCCGTCGGCCAGGCGCTCGAGGTAGCCGCCCTCTTCGAGGGTCGCGACCACGCGGAAGGCGGTCGGCATCGGGATGCCCGTGCGCTCGCTGATGTCGCGGAGCTTGAGCGAGGTGACGGACTCGTCGAAGAGCCGCAGGACGTCGAGTCCTTTCGCGAGCGCCTCGATGCGATAGCGGCTCGGCGTCTTGTCGGCGGACTCGCTCGGGGTCTCTTCGGCTTTCATCGTGTGAAACCGTATCTCTCGGTGTGGGGGCGTGCAATCTCAGCCATCGACGCGGAACACGCGCAGCTGCAGGGCGAGGGTGGCGTAGTAGCCGACGAGGGTCGTGAGCTCGAAGACGACGGCTGCGCCGAGGGCGACGGATGCCGTGTTCCACAGCTCGTCGTCGAGGTCGCCGTCGATCAGCTGGACGGTGGTGGCGGCGACGAGCCCTTCGTCGCCCCCGAAGGGCGTGATGTCGCCAGCCCGCAGCGCGGCCAATTCGGCGTCGCCGAGGCCCGCAGCGGCGCCCACGGCTTCGTGCGCCTCGCGCTCGAAGTTGCTGTTCCAGTGAGCCGCGACCAGCAGGATCGCGATCTCGCGTGCCCGATCGCTGAGCGCACCCCGGTAACGGATGGCAGCGCCGACGTCCTGGAGCGCCCCGCCGAGCTCCGGGGCGAGGAGCAGGGCGTTGAAGGGTCCTCGCAGCGAACCGTCCGGCCGGGTCAGGGCGAAGTGCTGCGGCCCCTGGGCGCGCGGCCCGCCGGCGATCGCGCCGTACAGGTCGGCCTGTGCGGGGGAGAGCTCCTCGGGGCGGAGTGGGGGAACGCGGGGCTGCATCTGTCTCCTCCATTTGACGAATCGCTGGGATCAGCCTACATTCAATCAACGAAAGTTACTTTCATCTAATGAACTCGATTGCGAGAGACGTCATGGCAGACACCCTCCACGCCGCGAAGGCCGCATGGCTCGGACTCGAGGGCGCGCGCGTGCTGGTCGCGGGCGCCGGCGGGATCGGCGGAGCGTGCGCCCTCGCGTACGCCCAGGCCGGGGCATCCGTCGCCGTCGTCGACCGCGATCAGCGCGCGCTCGACGCGATCGGCGCGGAGCTCGAGGCCGCGGGTGCGCGACATGCGCTGATCCGGGCCGACCTCACGGAGCACGGCGTGGGGGAGCGGGTCGTGGCCGACGTCGTCGAAGAGCTGGGCGGCCTCGACGTGCTGCTCCATGCCGTCGGCATCAACGACCGGCGTCCGATCCTCGAGTTCACCGAGGACGAGTGGGACCACATCCTGCGGGTCAACCTGTCGTCCCTCTTCGGTCTTGCGCAGGCAGCCGGCCGCCACATGGTCGCGCAGGGTCACGGCCGCGTGCTCGCGCTGTCGAGCGTCTCCGGACTGCTGGCCCACCACTCCCACGGGCCCTACGCGGCCTCGAAGGGCGGGATCAACCAGCTCCTGCGGGTCATGGCGCGCGAGTGGGCCGCGTCGGGTGTCACGGTGAACGCCCTGGCACCGGGCTACATCGAGACGCCGCTCACCGCGGGCGAGCTCGCCAAGCCCGGCAAGCGCAAGGATCTCGAGAGCCTCGTTCCGGCCGGCCGTCTCGGCACCCCGGACGAGCTCACCGGCCCCGCCCTCTTCCTGTCCTCACGACATGCCGGGTTCGTCACCGGCCATGTCATGTACATCGACGGCGGACGCACGCTCGTCTGAGCGCGCTCGACGATTGGAGAACCCGATGACCGACCCCCAGATCTTCCCCCGCTTCGCCGGCAAGACCGTGCTCGTCACCGGCGCCGGCACCGGCTTCGGCGCCGAGATAGCCGTCCGCGCCGCACAGGAGGGCGCGAAGGTCGCCGTCCACTACCGCTCGTCCAAGTCGGGCGCCGAGGCGACCCTCGAGCGCATCCGCGAGGCGGGCAGCAACGGAATCCTGGTGCAGGCCGACATCGGCTCGTGGGACCAGATCAAGCGCATGGCCGACGAGGTGTGGGCCGCGTTCGGCACGCTCGACGTGCTCGTCAACAACGTCGGCGACGTCTCGAGCGAGCAGATGAACTGGGACGAGCTGACCCAGGAGGCTCTCGACGCCGTCATCGACATCGACGTCAAGGGCACGCTCCTCATGACGCACGAGTTCGGCGAGCGGATGCTGGCGCAGGGGCACGGCAGCATCGTGCAGGTCGGTTCGACGGTGGTCGTGCGCGGCTCGGCGCGGGCGCCGCAGTACGCCGCGGCGAAGTACGCGATCCTCGGCATCACCAAGTCCTACGCCAAGGCCTTCGCCCCGGCGGTGCGCGTCAACACCTTCGCCCCCGGGTTCATGGAGACCGAGCGGCTGCTGAACCGCGAGGACTGGAAGAACGGACGCCGCGAGGTGCTGCTGTCGCAGACGCCGATGGGCGTCATCCCGCCGCCCGAGTTCGTCACCGGCGCCTGCCTCTGGCTCGCCACCGACGAGGCGGCGCACCTGACCGGCGGATACATGCTCGCCGACGGCGGCTTCAACATGGTCGGCGCCTGAGCGCCCGCCCGACATCTAGGAGACAAGAACCATGAAGCTCATCACCTTCGACGGCGGACGCGTCGGCCGGCTCGAACTCGAGGAGGGCGTCGTCATCGAACTCGACGTCCCCTCGACCCGCGAGTACTTCGAGCGCGGCGGCGACGTCCGCGAGACCGGCGAGCGCCTCGCGTACGCCGACGTGAAGCTCGAGGCGCCGATCCGCCCCAAGAAGTTCTTCCACACGGCAGGTAACTTCGCTGACCACCACAACGAGCTCGAGGCCGTCAACTGGTCGCACCCGGTGCACAAGGGCATCGTGTTCTTCCAGAACGTCGACGCGATCATCGGCCCCGACGACGACATCGTCTACCCCGACCACCTCACGAAGGAGATGGACTACGAGCTCGAGCTCGCCATCATCATCGGCAAGTCGGGCAAGTTCTTCGGGCCCGACGAGGCCGACGACTACATCGCGGGGTTCACCGTGTTCAACGACATCTCGGCGCGCGACATCCAGCGCAAGGAGATGGAGTCGGGCGTCTTCTCGTTCTCGAAGGCGATCGACACGTTCTGCCCGATCGGACCGTGGATCGTCACGCGCGACGAGGTGCCCGACATGCACGAGCTGCCCATGCAGCTGCGCGTGAACGGCGAGGTGCGCCAGCAGGGCAACACCAACCAGACCCGAATCAAATTCCCGCACCTCGTCGCCTACCACTCGCCGCAGATCTACAGCGCCGGCGACATCATCACGACCGGCACGATCTCGGGCGTCGCGGCGATCCAGGACAACCCGTTCGACTTCTACCTGAAGCCCGGCGACCAGATCGAGGCCGAGATCACCGGCATCGGGACGCTCCGCAACAAGGTCATCAGCTGGGAGGACCGCTACGGCGGGCCCGCCCCGCAGCGGGTCGACTGGTGAGGCTCGCGAACCTCGCCGGTCGGGCGGTCATCGTCACCGGCGACCGCGCGGTCGACGTCGACCAGGCATCAGGCGGGCGTTTCGGCGCCGATCCGCAGGCGCTGTTCGACGACTGGCAGGCGTTCGCGGAGTGGGCGTCGGCGGTTCCGGATGCTGCGGCCGCAGCATCCGTCGCCTTCGAGGCGACCGAACTCGGCGCACCCGTGCCTCGCCCGCGGCAGGTGTTCGCGATCGGGCTGAACTACGCCGAGCACGCCGCGGAGGCCGGATACCCGCCGGACTCGATGCCCGTGACCTTCACGAAGTTCCCGTCGTCGATCGTCGGGCCGGACGCCGTCGTGGAGCTTCCCGAGGGCAACGTCGACTGGGAGGTCGAGCTCGTCGTGGTGATCGGCCGTGAGGCGTACCGCGTCGACCGGGAGCACGCGTGGGATCACGTCGCGGGGCTCACGATCGGCCAGGACCTGTCGGAGCGCGTCACGCAGCTGCAGGGTTCGGCCCCGCAGTTCAGCCTCGGCAAGTCCTTCCCCGGCTTCGGTCCGACAGGGCCGTGGCTCGTGACGCCGGACGAGTTCGCCGATCGCGACGACCTCGCCATCTCGTGCACGCTGTCGGGCGAGGGCATGCAGGCCTCGCGCACGTCGATGATGCTGTACGACGTCCCCGAGCTGCTGATGCGGCTGTCGGCCGTGTGCCCGCTGCTGCCCGGCGACGTCATCTTCTCGGGCACGCCGTCCGGCATCGGCAACCGCCGCACCCCGCCGCGATTCATCGGACCCGACGACGTGCTGGTCAGCGAGATCGAGGGCATCGGCACCCTGACCACGCGGTTCGCCGCCGCTCGCTGACGCCGGATCGACCGTGGCTGCCACCCCCCACGACCTCCGCGTCGAGTACCTCCGTGCCCCGATCGGCGTCGGCACGCGCAACCCGCGCTTCTCGTGGTTCGTCGACCATGCGCGAGTGGCGTGCGAACTCGAGGTGTCGACCGCGGGAAGGGTCGTGTGGGCGAGCGGTGAGATCGTTGCCGCCGATGCCGCACCCGCCGTCTACGCCGGCGAGTCGCTGACCTCGAACACCGCATACGAGTGGCGGGTGCGCAGTCGCGCCCTCAGGGGCGACTGGTCGGACTGGACCGGTTCGACGTTCGAGACGTCGCTGCTGGACGCCTCCGACTGGGTCGCGCCCTGGGTCGAACCCGTTCAGCAGGGGGCGGTGGTCGAGCGGTGGAGCATCGTCGACTGGATCCGCGGACTCGGTCCTGACTCGTCGCCCGAGGAGCGACTGCGTCCCGCGCAGCTGCTGCGCCAGCGGTTCGACGTCGGTCCGGGTGCCGTGCGGGCGCGACTGTTCGCCACCGCCCGCGGCGTGTTCTCCGCGTACGTCAACGGTGAGAGCTCCGACGACCACGTCCTCGCACCGGGCTTCGACAGCTATGAGCATCGTGTCTCGTTCTCGACGGCCGACGTGACGGCGGCCCTCGTCCCGGGGGAGAACGTCCTCGGCGTCGCGCTGGCCGACGGCTGGTGGGCGGGAAGGATCGGCCTCACCGGCTCGAGCGCGCAGTTCGGCACGCGCACGTCGGTGATCTGGCAGCTCCACATCGATTACGCCGACGGCACGACGCAGATCGTCGCGTCGGGCGCTGACGTACGTAGCGACTCCGGGCCGTGGGCGTACGCCGACCTGTTCGTGGGCGAGCGATTCGACCGGCGCGCAGTTCCTCGGGGCTGGGACCGGCCCGGCTTCGACGACGCGGGATGGATGCCGGCGGCCGAGGCCGGCCGCGACCACGCCGCTCTCGTGCCCCTGCGCGGCGAGCCGGTCCGCCGCGTGCTCGAAGTCCGCCCGGTCGCGGTCGTCGAGACGCCCGAGGGGGCCATCGTCGACTTCGGGCAGGTGCTCGTCGGCCGCGTGCGGCTTCGTCTGCGCGTCACGACACCGGGCCAGCGCGTGACGATCGAGCACACCGAGACACTCGCGGCGGATGGCTCGTGGTTCGCGAACATCGCCGGGATCAACAAGGAACAGACCGACGTCTTCGTCGCCGCCGGCGGGCCCGACGAATGGGAGCCGGAGTTCACGTTCCACGGGTTCCGCTACGCGCGCGTCAGCGGCCTGACGACGGAGCTCTCGGCCGACGATGTCGTCGCCGTGGTGCTGGCGAGCGATCTGGAGCAGACCGGGTCGTTCGAGGCATCCGATCCCCGTCTCGATCGTCTGCACCAGAACGTCCTCTGGAGTCAGCGCGGCAACTTCTTGTCGGTGCCCACCGACTGCCCGCAGCGCGAGCGGGCGGGCTGGACCGGCGACATCCAAGCATTCGTCGGAGCCGCGACGAACAACGCGCAGGTGGTGCCGTTCCTCGAGCGGTGGCTCGACAACCTGCGCGCCGATCAGCTGCCGGACGGCCGGATCCCGATCTTCTCGCCGCGCTCGCCGTTCGACGCCGAGGCCGCGGCGAAGGCACAGGGGATCGGCTCGATCGTCGCGGCCGCCGGGTGGAGCGACGCGATCGCCATCGTGCCGTGGACCCTGTACGAGCGCACCGGCGACCGCCGCGTGCTCGAGGAGAACCTCGAGGCGATGCTCCGCTGGATCGGCTACCAGACGGCGACCGCGCGCGCCGAGCTGCCGGCGTCCCTCGCCGGAGTCGCGCTCGATGAGGCGCGTGTCGACGCGCAGGCGCTGCTCTACAACACCGGCTCGCAGTTCGGCGACTGGCTGACCCCGAGCACGATGGAGGGGCGGCCGATACACGAGGCGATCGGCATCGCACCGGCGCTCACCGGGGAGCACCTGGCGCCGATGTTCCAGGCCAACACCCTTACGATCGCGGCGCGCGCCGCGGCGGACCTCGGGCGGGAGACGGATGCTGCGCACCTCACGGAGCGGGCCGCTCAGGTGCGCACGGCCTTCGCGGCGGAGTATGTCGATGCCCACGGGGACCTGCCGGTGCTGCTGCAGGGCGTGTACGTCGTCGCGCTCGCGTTCGACATGATCCCCGCGGAACTGCGCGCCCGCACCGCGGCGCGCCTGGTGGAACTCGTCCGCGAACGCGGCAACCGTCTCGACACCGGGTTCTTGTCGACCCCCTATCTGCTGGACGTGCTGTGCGACTCCGGCTACCCCGACGTCGCCCGCGAGCTGCTGTGGCAGTCGGAGATGCCGTCCTGGCTTTACCAGGTAGACCGCGGCGCCACCACCATCTGGGAGGCGTGGGACGCGATCTCACCGGACGGCCAGGTGCGCGCCACGTCGTTCAACCACTATGCGCCGGGGAGCGTCGACGACTTCCTCTACCGCCGGGTCGCCGGCATCCGCGCCACCTCACCCGGCTACCGCACGGCGGTGATCGAACCCGACTTCCGCGTCGGCCTCGACCACGTGCGCGCACACGTCGGCACGCCTCTCGGCCGGCTCGCCGTGCGGTGGTCGATCACCGGCAGCGCGGCATCCGTCACCGTCGACGTGCCGCACGGCGTAGGCGCCCGACTGGTGACGCCACTCGGCGAGACGGAGCTGACCGCCGGTCGCTCCTCGCACTCGGTTCCTATCGCACGCCCCGCATCAGCTTCAGCACGGGTTTGACCACGGCGAGCAGGGCGAGGCCCAGCACGATCGCGATGCCGCCGAGGATCGTGAAGTACGGGATCTCGTTCTCGGGGTCGTAGAACTGCGCGAGCCAGCCGGCGATCGCGGTGCCGAGCGCGATCGAGAGGAAGTAGAGCGCCACCATCTGGGTGTGGAAGCGCTCGGGCGCGAGCTTCGTCGTCACCGACAGTCCCGGAGGCGAGATGAACAGCTCGGCGATCGTGAAGACGAAGAGGATCATCACGATGGCCATCAGCGGCGTCGAGTTCGGAGCGCCGTTCGCCCAGGGCAGGAACAGCAGGAACGCGACGCCCATGATCATCGCGCCGAGGGAGAACTTCACCGGCGCCGACGGCGCGCGGTCGCCGAGCTTGGTCCAGATCGCGGCGAACACGCCGGAGAGAATGATGACGAAGATCGGGTTGATCGAGTTCACCCACGACACCGGCATCTCCCAGCCGAAGATCGTGCGGTCCAGCTGCTTGTCGGAGTAGATCGTCAGCACGGTGAACTGCTGCTGGTACAACGACCAGAAGCCGACGTTCACGATGAACAGCGGGATGAAGCCGATGACGCGGGAGCGGTCGTCGCCGCTGATCGCGCGCGACGAGATGATGACCGAGAAGTAGGCGATCGCCGCGGCGAGGGTCACGAGGATCACGATGCCCGCGAGGTTGTCGGCCCGGATCACGCCGGTGAGCACCAGCACCACGATCGCCGCCAGCCCGGCGATGCCGATGCCGATCATCATGCCGCGGCGATTCGCGGGGAGCGGGTTCGCGACGACGCGCGACGAGGCCGGCAGCTGCTTTCGGCCGAAGGAGTACTGGGTGAGGCCGATCGCCATGCCGATCGCCGCGGCGCCGAAGCCCCAGTGGAAGCCGACGTTGCTTTGCAGGAAGCCGGTCACGATCGGCCCGAGGAACGCACCGAGGTTGATGCCGAGATAGAACAGCGAGAAGCCGGCGTCGCGTCTCGGGTCCTTCGCGGAGTACAGCGTGCCGACGACGGCTGTCGCGTTGGCCTTCAGACCGCCAGACCCGACGGCGACGAGGATGAGGCCGACGCCCAGGCCCCACACGCTCGGCAGCAGGGCCAGCGCGATGTGCCCGGCCATGATGACCCAGGCACTGTAGAAGAGGACGCGCTCCGAGCCGAGCAGCCGGTCGGCCACCCACGCGCCGAGGATCGTCGAGAGGTACACGGTGCCGCCGTAGGCGCCGACGATGCCGGTCGCCGTCGCCTCGGGAATCCCCAAGCCCCCGTCGGCGACGGAGTAGTACATGTAGATGAGCAGGATGCCCTGCATGCCGTAGAAGCTGAACCGCTCCCACATCTCCACGCCGAAGATGTGCGCGAGGGCCCACGGCTGCCCGAAGAACCGGGTGTCGTGGTCGGCGCCGTCGCCCGGAGCGGTCGTTCCTGCCGCGTCTGTGCCGCTCGTCGCGGCGACCGTGCCCGTGCGTGTGGCGTCCGCCGCGGCCGTGGCGCCGTCGGGCGGGCCTACCGGGACCTGCTCGGGCCTGCGCTCGCCCCCTGTCGCGTCGTCCCCCTGAAAGCCCTGATCCCGCCCGTCCATGCGCCTGCTCCCGTCGCCCCCGGTAGAGGTCAGGGTAGCGACGGGGCGCGCGGGCGCGATAGACCCCGGTGCGCGCACCCTAGTCTGAGCGGGGGCTCACAGAACGGCGCGCACATGCGGATCGGCATCATCGGCGGCGGTGCCGCCGGACTCGCGGCCGCATGGCTGCTCGAGCAGGATCACGACGTCACCCTTTTCGAGAAGGACGACCGGCTCGGCGGCCACGCGCACACGATCGACATCGAGGTCGACGGCCGGCCGCTGCGCGTCGACGCCGGCTTCCAGTTCTTCGCCCGCAACGCCGCGTACGCGACGTTCAACCGGCTGCTCGACGAGCTCGACGTGCCGCGCACGACGTACCCGGCGACGCTCACGGTCTCGCGCCTCGACGGCACCCGGCCGGTGGCGATGCCGCCCTTCCGGCGCGGCCGGCCGGTGTGGTCGTCGCTCACGCCGCGCGCGATCATCCACCTGGTGCGGTTCCGGGCGTTCCTGTCGCGCCTTCCGGCGTTCCTCGCCGAGTACGACACGACGGTGACGATCGCCGAGTACGTGGAACGCGAGCGCCTCCCGAAGGCGTTCGTCGACGACTTCCTCTTCCCCCTGCTGCTCGCGTTCTGGTGCGTCGACCTCGCGGACTTCCGCCGGTTCGCCGCCTACAACGCGCTGTACTACCTGGGGGCGAACCTCCCGCGCGGGCTGACGCCGCCCGCGCAGAGCGAGATCCCCGGCGGACTCCGCGTCTACGTCGACGCCCTCGTCGCCTCGCTCGAGCGGGCGCGGCTGCGCACCGGGGCGGCCGTCGAGTCCGTCACGCGGGGTGCCGACGGCGCGCTGGTCGTCGAGGTAGCCGGCGCGCAGCATCCGTTCGACCATCTCGTCTTCGCGTGCGACGCGCGCACGGCGCACGACCTGCTCGCGCCGCTGCCGGAGTTCGCGGAGGTCACTGCGCAGCTCGCGCGGTTCGGGTACTTCGACACGACGATCGCGATCCACGGCGACCGGCGGCTGATGCCGCGCGACAGGCGGGCGTGGTCGGTCGTGAACGTGCGGACGGATGCTGCGCACAGCTCGCTGTCGATCTGGAACCCGTCGCGCGGGGTCGACGTCTTCAAGAGCTGGGTGACCTACGACAACGAGCTTCCGCAGCCGCTCTACGCGACGGCGACCTACCGGCACGGGCTCATCGACACCGAGTACTTCGACGCGCAGCGGCGGCTCCGCCTGCTGCAGGGACTGCACGGCGTCTCGCTCGCGGGGCTGTACACCGCCGACGCCGACTCGCACGAGAGCGCGATCCGCTCGGCGGTCGCCGTCGCCGAGCGGCTGGCTCCGGATTCGGCGAGGCTCGCGCGACTGCGCGGCTGAGCCTGCGCTCGCCCGGGTGGCCGAGAGCTGGTTCCTCAGTTGAGGACCAGCGCCGAGCCGAGGAGGCTTCGGGCGGGTTCGCTCAGCAGCTCGGCTCAGGTCCTCAATTGAGGACGAGGCGCTGCCCCTCAGCTGAGGAGCGGCGCTCGCGAATCACTCGGGGAGGGACGGGTGCCGCTCCTGGGGCGCGTGATGGCGCGGGATGAACAGCGCGACCAGGAGCGCGACCAGCGCCGCGGCTCCGCCGAGCAGGAACGAGATGTGGAACGCCTCCGGCTCCGGCACCGGCACGCCGTCGACCTCGACCGCGAAGGTCGCGAGCACCGCGCCGACCACGGCCGCCGCCGTGCTGGTGCCGAGCGAGCGGAAGAGGGCGTTGAGGCCGTTCGACGCGCCCGTCTCGGACTGCGGCACCGAGCGCATGATGAGCATCGGCATCGCCGCGTAGCCGAAGCCGATGCCGAACCCGATCCCGATGTTCGCCACGAGGATCTGCCACACCTCGCTCGCGAACAGGAGGGTGAACCCGTACGTGACGACGAGCGCGATGGCGCCGACGACGAGGAGCAGCTTGGGGCCGACCGTGCGCGCGAGCTGCCCCGAGAAGGGGGAGAGCACCATCATCACGAGGCCCGCCGGCATCACGATGAGGCTCGCGGCCACGAGCGACAGGCCGAACCCGCCTGCCGCGGTCGGCAGTTCGAGCATCTGCGGGTAGATCACGTTCGACGCGAACAGCGAGAAGCCGAACGCGATCGAGGCGAGGTTGGTGAGCAGCACGGGGCGCCGCGCCGCGACACGGAGGTCGAGCAGCGGGTCGGCGATGCGCAGCTCGTACCAGCCCCACAGCAGCAGCACGGCGAGGCCGCCGAGACCGCAGGCGAGCACGACGGGGGAGGTCCAGCCCCACTCGTTGCCGCGCGACACCGCGAGCAGCACCCCCACGAGGCCGACCGCGAGACCGGCCGCGCCGACGTAGTCGAACTTGCCACCCGTGCGCAGGGCGCTCACCGGCACGATCCACAGCACGAGCGCGAACACGACCGCGCCGAGCGCCGCCGACACCCAGAACAGCACGTGCCAATCGCTGCGCTCGGTGATGAACGCGCTGACGGGCAGCCCGAGCGCGCCGCCCACGCCGAGCGTCGCGCTGATGAGGGCGATGGCCGAGTCGACCCGATCCTCGTGCAGCACGTCGCGGAGGATCGAGATGCCGAGCGGGATCACGCCGGTCACGGCGCCCTGCAGCGTGCGTCCCACGATCACGCCGACGATGCCGGTGGATGCTGCGGCGATGACGGATCCCGCGACCAGCAACGCGAGCAGCACGAGCACGATGCGGCGCTTCCCGTACATGTCGCCGAGGCGCCCGGCGATGGGCGTCATCACGGCCGCCGCGAGGAGGGTCGACGTGACGACCCACGCGGTGTCGTCTCGGCTCGCGTCCAGGAGCTCCGGGAGCTTCGACTGGATCGGCACGACCAGCGTGAACATGAACGACGACGCGAGCCCCGCGATCGCCAGCACCGCCACGATGGCGCCTTGGCGAGGCATCCGGGTGAGTCTTCTTCTCGCGTCCTCGTCACCCGTGCCCATCAGTTCAGGCTATCGGGGCTCTGAGCACCGGGCTCCGCGGGTGCAGACTGAGGGCATGGCCGAGATCGCGACGCCGCCGGGCATCGACATCCGCTTCCTCGACACCGTCGAGGAGGTCCACCGCGCGTCGGCGGTGCTCGCCGACGTGTGGGGCGGTGACCGTGGCGGCATGCCGCCGAACCTGCTGCGCGCGCTCGCCCACGCCGGCAGCTACGCGGTCGGCCTCTATGACGAGGACCGCATGGTCGGGGCATCCGTCGCGTTCTTCGCGGAGCCCGCGGCGCGCTCGATGCACAGCCACATCACCGGGGTGCTGCCCGACCACCAGTCGCAGGGACTCGGCCGCGTGCTCAAGCGCCACCAGCAGGAGTGGGCGCTCGCGCGCGGCGTCGGCCACATCACCTGGACCTTCGACCCGCTCGTGGCCCGCAACGCCCACTTCAATCTGCGCGTGCTCGGCACCCGGGTCACCGAGTACCTCGTGAACCACTACGGACCCATGGACGACGGCGTCAACCGCGGCGACGAGACCGACCGCATTATGGTGTCGTGGGCGCTCGCCGCCCCGCCCGTGCCCACTCCCGACGACGAGCGCGTGGTCGCGTCGGTCGAGATCCCGCACGACATCGAGACCCTCCGCCGGGAGACACCGGTGGATGCTGCGGTCTGGCGCGCGCACGTGCGCGATCAGCTCGTCGGACACCTGGCCGAAGGCCTCGTCATCGGCGGCTTCGACGACGCGCGCGGGTACCTGCTCGTGCGCCCCTGACGGCGTTCGGCGGAATCCTGCCATTGTGCGGGATCTCCCCGCAGGGGACGGATGCCGCGCCCCTACGCTGACCGCATGCCCGAGTATCGCGCCCACTTCGACTTCGACATCCGCTTCGCCAACGGCGGCGGCCTCGCCGGCACGGGGTTCCGGCTGGACCTTCCGGGTGCCGAGGCCACCGAGGACGAGATCGCTCGCCTCCTGATCGCGCACCTCGGACTGGCGCTGGTCGACGAGGTGGAGCTGCGCGGTCTCCGCATCGTCGAGGAACCGCACCGTGGCAGCAGGGGAGTGGATGCGGCGTCCCCGGCGACCGGCGGGACGCGTGTGGTCGACCTCAGCCACCCGATTCGTGCCGGGCTCGTGACCTACCCCGGCCTTCCTGCCCCGACCATCACGCCGCACCTCACCCGCGCGGACTCGCGCGCCCGCTACGCTCCCGGCACCGAGTTCGCGATGGACGTCATCCACATGATCGGCAACACCGGCACGTACCTCGACTCGCCGTTCCACCGCTACGCCGACGGCCTCGACCTGGCCGGCCTCGACCTGTCGTCGCTCGTAGGCCTCCGCGCCGAGGTGTTCCACCTCGAGGATGCGTGGGATGCCTCGCGCCGCGGCATCCGTTCATCCACGCTCGCCGATCGTGACGTGCGCGGCGCGGCCGTCCTGCTGCACACCGGGTGGGACCGCTGGTTCGGGCAGCCGGAGTACGGGGTCGGGGCGCCGTTCCTGACGGGCGAGGGCGCGCAGTGGCTCATCGACGCCGGGGCGGCGCTCGTCGGCATCGACTCGGTGAACATCGACGACACCGAGTCGGGCGGCGAGCGGCCGGCGCACTCGCTGTTGCTGGGCGCCGGTGTTCACGTCGTCGAGCACCTCACGAACCTCGGTGCGCTGCCGCCGCGCGGCGCGCGGTTCACCGCCGCACCGCCCGCCGTCGAGAGCTTCGGCACGTTCCCCGTGCGCGCCTTCGCCGAGCTCCCCGCCTGACTTCGCGATTCCAGGGAATGTCGGAACCCCGGCGTACCGTGACGGACAGGTAGACAGACGGACGTATCAGCGCACACGCCCGCCGCTCTTCTCAAGCGAACCAAGGAGAAGAAGCAATGCGCGAGCACATCGAGACCCTGATCGTCGCCATGAGCGACGCGCTGCGGGGAACGGCGCACCACGCGGCGCCGGCAGAACCGCGGCGCCGGCGGCCGCGGGTCGCACGGTCCACGTACGTCCCCGTCCTCCGAGACGGCTCGACCGCGCGCTTCGCGCACTGACCGCCTCGCTCCGTCGCCGGCCCGGCGTACGCTGAGCGCATGCCCATCGCCCGGCCGGCAGCATCCGTCACCCTCGAAGGGTTCGAGCTGCACGTGCTGCACCTGCCGCTCGTCGCTCCGTTCACCACGTCGTTCGGCACCGAGTCGGTGCGCGAGGTCATCGTCGTCCGGGCGCTCACCGCCGACGGCGACGGCTGGGGCGAGGTCGTCACGCAGGCCGATCCGCTGTACTCGAGCGAGTACACGCAGGGCGCGTGGGACGTCGCGCTCCGCTTCCTCGCGCCGGCGCTCCTCGACCGGCAGCGCCTCGCGCCGGAGGAGGTCGCACACACCCTCGAGCCGTTCAAGGGGCACCGCATGGCCAAGGCCGGACTCGAGCTCGCCGTGCTCGACGCCGCCCTCCGCGCCGAGGGCCGCAGCTTCGCCGAGTACGCAGGGGCGGTGCGCGACCGCGTGCCGAGCGGGGTGTCGGTGGGCATCCAGCGCGACCCCGCCGCGCTCGTCGAGACCGTGCGCGGCTACCTCGACGAGGGCTACGTGCGCATCAAGATCAAGATCAAGCCCGGTCGCGACGTCGGCGACACGGCCGCCGTTCGCGACGCCTTCGGCGCGATCCCCCTGCAGGTCGATGCGAACTCCGCCTTCACGATGGCGGATGCCGACACCCTCGCCGAGCTCGACCGCTTCGACCTGCTCCTCATCGAGCAGCCGCTGCAGGAAGACGACCTCGTCGACCACGCCACGCTCGCCAAGCGCCTGCGCACGCCGGTGTGCCTGGACGAGTCGATCGTGTCCGACAAGGCGGCGGCCGACGCGCTCGCGCTGGGCTCGGCATCCGTCATCAACATCAAGGCGGGCCGGATCGGCGGGTACCTCGAGGCGGTCAAGATCCACGACCGGTGCCTCGCGGCCGGCGTGCCGGTGTGGTGCGGCGGCATGCTCGAGACCGGCATCGGCCGCGCAGCCAACGCGGCGCTTGCGGCGCTTCCCGGCTTCACGCTGCCCGGCGACGTGTCGGCCTCGAGCCGCTTCTACACGCGCGACATCGTCACCGAGCCGGCCGTGCTCGAAGACGGGCACGTGCGCGTGCCGATCGGCCACGGGCTCGGCGTCGACATCGACCCCGTCGCGCTCGAGGACTTCACCGTCGCGCGCGAGACCCTCACTCGGTAGTCCGCCATGACCGTCGTCGTGCCGCCGCGCGTTCGGAATTCAGGATGAACGTGCGACGGATGCTGCGACACGCCGTCGTGCGGTCCGCTCATCCTGAATCCCCGACCAGTGGTCGCCGGGCGCGGGGGAGGGCGGGCGCGGTCGCGGTCGCGTCGGTGGTGACGATCGCGCTGCTCTCGGGCTGCGCGCCGGGAGGGCCCCGCGCCGGGCCGTCGCAAACCCCGGCGAGCACCCTGCCCGCCGGTGCGACGGTCGAAGTGCGGCAGCTGCGCGCCGACGTGGCACCGCGGCAGGCGCAGATCCACCTCACCAACGAGTCGGACGAGCCGCTCCGCGTCGGCGACGTGCAGCTTCAGGACGCCCGGTTCGAGGGCCCCGCGTTCCGGGTCGTCGCCGACCGCGTGAGCGTCGTCCCTCCCGGCGGCGCGGTCGACATCCGCGTGCAGCTGCCGTCGGTCGACTGCGCGGTCGGTGACGACGGTGACCCCCGCGTCATGATCGAGGTCATCGACGACGCCGGGTCGACCGAGGCAACGGCATCCGCGTCCGACCCGCTCGGCTTCATCGCTCCGCTGCACGCGCGCGAATGCCGGCTGGAGCGGGTGACGGATGCTGCGACCCTGACGTTCACCGGGTTCACGCCCTCCCCGCCCGGCGAGCGGGCCCTGCTGCAGCTCACGGTCGCTCCGACGGGAGCCGGCGCTGCGACCGTCGTCGGGGTGGAGCCGACGAACCTCATCGACTTCGCCGACGCCGCTGAGGAGGACCTCCACCCTGTCGGCCTCGAGATCTCCGAGGGTGACTCGGCGCCTGTCGTCGTCGAGATCCCGATCGTCCCGTTCCGGTGCGACCCGCACGCGGTGCAGGAGGACAAGCGCGGCACGATCTTCCCGCTGCGCGTCGAGGTCGACGGCGAGCCCGGCGAGATCGAACTGTTCGTCGGCGAGGAGATGCGCGGCAAGATCCTGTCGTGGGTCGCCGCCTGGTGCGGCTTCGGCGGCTGACCGCGTCTCGACGAGCCTCCCGACCCACGCACTGGAATCGCGAAAGGGTAGAGTTCCGCACGTCCGGGGCGGCGGAAATCTACCCTTTCGCGGTTCCTGACCCCGGGCTACTTCACCGTGACCGTGATCGCCTGGGAACTGGTGGCTCCGGCGGCGTTGGCGAACTCGGCGTCGTAGGTGTACGTGCCGGGGGCGCGTCCCGCGATGGCGGTCCTGGCCTGCTGCGCGTTCGGGGAGGCGGCGGTGAGGGACTGCTGGTCGATCACCGTGCCGTTCTCGAACAGGCGGTAGGTGGTGGCGTTGGTGCCCCACCACAGGTTGGCCGTCACCGTGTAGTTGCCGTCCTTGTCCCAGTTGTCATGCGAGAGGACGGGCGCCGCGGGCGCGGCATCCTTCACCTTCACGGTCACCGAGGTGGTCGCGGTGGTGCCCTTCGCGTTGATCAGCTGGCCGGTGTACAAGTAGGTGCCGTTCGGTTTGCCGGTCACGTCGACCGTCGACAGCTGCGCCTTCGGCGAGTTCGCGTCGAGCAGCTTGGTCGAGATGAGGGTGCCGTTCTCGTACAGCTTGTACACCGCGCCGTTGACCCCCGACCAGAGGTTCATCGACACCGTGAACGTGCCGTCGTGCAGGCCGTCCTCCCAGCCGGAGTTCGTCGACAGCGTCCCGCGGCCGGGGGCCGCCTTGGCGCCTTCGTCGTCGAACACCAGCAGCTGCACCGACGCGGCCGTAACGAGGCCGTCGTGGTTCACCGCGTTCACCGTCAGGGTGTGCGGGCCGACGAGCTCGGCCAGCGCGATGACCTGGCCCGGCGCGACGGGCTCGCCGTCGAACGCGATGTCGAGGTTGCGCACGCCCGACTCCGGGTCGTCCGCGCTCACCGACACCGTGAACGTGCCCGTGCTCGGCAGCAGGGTGCCGTCGGCCGGGACTCCGGAGAGCACCGGGGCCGTAGCATCCGTCGCCCCCGAAGGGTCACCGGTGACCGCGATGCGCGGTGCCGGCGGCTCCGCCATGCCCTCGCCCAGGAAGAACGAGGTCTGCGTCGGCTGGTTGTAGCCGGTGTTCTGCCACGCGACCGACAGCCGGTAGACCGGGTCGTGCATCAGCGTGCGGATGCGCAGGTCGGTCTCGTCGGTGGTCGAGTAGATCCGCAGCTCGCTCGAGTCGGCCGAGCGCCACGCGATCTCCTCGCGCCAGTCGCCGAACAGGTCCGCCTGCAGGTTGGGAGTCCCCTTCGTCGAGTTGTTCGACCGAGCGCCGTCGGCCTTCACGATGACGTCGGCGGACTCGGTCTCCCAGTTCCACTCGGCGATCGTCGGCACACCCTGCGACGTGGTGGCGTTCCAGTCGTGGTCGACGATCTCGCGCAGCGGATCGCCGTCGAACCACGCGAGGAAGTTCGCCGCCGGGATCTTCTCGCCGATGAGCTCGCCCGTCGACGACTTCAGCTGCCCGACGGGGGAGTTCCATGCGGCGTCGCCGCCGATGGCCCACCCCTCGGCGCCCTCGTGGCGCGGGTCGATGTCGGCCGAGGCCGCACGCCCGGTGTCCTTCGCCGCGGGGATCGACCAGAGCACGTCGCCCGTCCGGGCATCGCGCATGGTCGCGCCCAGGTTGCCGGAGTTGCCCATGTCCTCGTGGGCCGCGAAGACCTCGAGGCCGGGGTTCGACGGCACGAGATCCGACACGTGGATCGCGTCGCCGTGGCCGAGGCCCGTCGAGTACAGCAGCTCCCCGTCGTCGTCGACCGTCGCCGAGCCGTAGACGATCTCGTCCTTGGCGTCGCCGTCCACGTCGGCCACCGACAGGTTGTGGTTGCCCATCCCGTAGAAGCCCTCGTTCCCGTCCTCGTTCGAGTCGAGCACCCACCGCTGGGTGAGCTGCGAGCCGTCGAAGTCGTACGCCGCCATCACCGCGCGGGTGTAGTACCCGCGACTGAAGACCGCGCTGGGGTGTTCGCCGTCGAGGTAGGCCGTCGCCGCCAGGAACCGGTCGACCCGGTTGCCGTAGGCATCGCCCCACGCTCCGACGTCACCGCGGGCGGGCACGTAGTCCACCGTGTCGATCGCGGCGCCGGTGAGGCCGTTGAACACCGTGAGGTACTCGGGCCCGGTCAGCACGTAGCCCGAGCTGTTGCGGTGGTCGGCGCTGGCATTGCCGATCGGCTGGCCGACGCCGTCGATCGTGCCGTCACCGGTCTTCATGATGACCTCGGCACGCCCGTCGCCGTCGTAGTCGTACACCTGGAACTGCGTGTAGTGCGCGCCCGCCCGGATGTTCACACCGAGATCGATGCGCCACAGCCGCGTGCCGTCGAGCCGGTAGGCGTCGAGGTACACGTTGCCGGTGTAGCCGGCCTGCGAGTTGTCCTTCGCGTTCGACGGGTCCCACTTCACGAGCAGCTCGTACTGGCCGTCGCCGTCCACGTCGCCCACGCTCGTGTCGTTGGCCGAGTACGTGTAGGGCTGGCCGTCCTTGCTGTACGCGTCGGCCGGCTTGTCCAGCGGCACCGACCGGTACGCACCGGTCTGCACGCCGAACGAGTCCGTCTCGGTGGTCTCGACGCCGTCCAGCACGGTGGTGATGAAGTAGACGGATGCCGCAGCCCCGGTCTCGTCGAGATAGTTCGTCGAGTCCGTGATCGGCGTCGAAGTGACCCGTTTCCCGTCACGGTAGACGTGGAAGGCGACGCTGTCGGGATCGGTGCCGAGCATGCGCCACGACACCAGGGTGCCGGCATCCGTCTCCACCGCCGCCGGGGCACGGTCGAGGTACTCGGCCTGCCGCTGCAGCACCGTGACGGCCTCCGTCGTCAGCTGCTCGGACGCGGCGCCGGCGCCGCCCGCGTTCACCGCGACCACCGTGTAGAAGTACTCGATCGTGGTGAGGACGTCGGTGTCGATGTACCGGCTCGCGTCGGCCACGCCGACCAGTTCGCCGCGCTCGCCCTCCACCTCGGAGCGGAACACCAGGTAGTACAGCGAGCCCAGCGGCTGCGCCCACGAGAACTCCACCGAGCGCTTCTCGATGCTCTCCACCGACAGACTCGACGGTGCCGCGGGCGGCGTGACGTCGGCATCGACGAACGAGACCTCGACCGTGGCCGACGGCACCGACTCGAGCTTCGTCTGGTCGACGGCCGTGACGTGGTACGCGTAGTCGAGTCCGACGCGCGCGGTCGTGTCGACGAACGCGGGCTCGCTCACCGCGGCGACGAGCACCGGCTTCGCGTCGAACGGCGAACTCCGGTAGACGTTCCAGGTGAGACCGGGCTCGGCGTCCCATGCCAGCGACACCCTCGGCGCCGCAGGGTCGGCGTTCACGTCGATCGCCTCGAGGCCCACCGGTCCGAGCAGGATCGGCGTGATCTCCAGGCCGTTGAGGCGCGTGCCCGCCGCGGCACCGTACGCCTCGACGTTCAGCTGCCCGTCGGTCACCAGGTACGGTCCGCGCAGCGTCGAGTTGACGCTGCCGGTGCCGGCGTTGCCGGTGCCGGCCTCCTTGCCCTCGATGCGGAAGCTCGTGCGGGTCGACCCGATCCAGTCGCCCGAGTACGTCTTCACCGAGTACGTGCCGTTCGGGACGTCCAGGGCGAAGGTCGAGCTGTCGCCCGGGAGCACGAAGTCGCGGACGAGGTCGTTCGAGCCCGTTGCGGCGCCGCGGTCACGGCCGGCGTTCGCAGCGAGCGTGTGGAGGAAGCCGTACCCGCGTTCGGCCGTGTAGGCCGTGTTCGGGTTGACCTCGGTGTACCCCGCCATGAGCGGGTTGCCCGCGAGCTGGAAGTCGTACTTGTACAGCGCCTGCTTCGTCGTGAAGGTCACGGCGGCGCTCGGCGCGGACTCGCCGCGGCCGTTCACCGCGACGACGCGGTACCGGTAGCCGGTGCCCTCGGTGAGCCCCTGCACGATCGAGCTCGTCTGCGTCACCATGCCGACGAGCGTCCACTCGGGCGAGGGGTCGGCGACGGCCTGACGATAGATCTTGTAGATGTCGGCCGTGGGCGAGGCGTCCCACTGCAGCGTCGCGCCGCCGTTGCTGATCGCACCGGCCACGACGTTCTGCGGGGGCGCCGGCACGTCGGCGGGCGGCTCGATGTCGGACACCTCCGCGGCGAGCGGGGTGTCGAGCCCGGCGACGTTCTGCGCGATCAGGCGCGCCAGCTGGATCGCGCCGTACTCCTGGAAGTGCGTGTCATCGACGATGCCGGCGGGACGGTTCGGGAAGATGCCCGGATCGACGTGCAGGAACACGGCCTTCGCCGCCTCCGGGCCGATCTCGTTCAGGTAGGCGCGGCTGGACGCCGACAGGTCGACGAGCAGCACGTCCTCCTCGGACGCGAGCTCCTTCATCTTCTCGACGTACTCGGGGAAGCTCACGTTGAAGAGGCCCGTGGCCGCATCGAAGCTGCGCCGCGAGACGGGCGTGACCAGGATCGGGGTCGCGCCGCGCTGGCGCGCGCCCTCGACGTAGACCCGCAGGTACTCCTTGTAGTCCGCGGGGCTCGCGTAGCGGTCGTCGACGCCCTGGGTCGCGTCGTTGTGCCCGAACTGCACGAAGAGGTAATCGCCGGGACGGATGCTGCGCAGCACCTCGTCGAGACGGCCCTGCGTGATGAAGTTCTTCGATGAGCGGCCGCCGATCGCGTGGTTGGCGAAGGCGATGTCGTCGGCGAAGAACCGGTCGATCATCTGGCCCCAACCGGCCTGCGGTGCGTAGGCGATGGGGTCGTAGGTCTGCACCGTCGAGTCGCCGGTGATGAACGCCGTCGAGATGGCCCCGGCGACGCGCGCCGGCAGGCGCGTGATCGTCAGTGCGTTGACGACGGGGGCGTCGCCCGCGAACTGCAGGGTCAGGGTGCCGTCGACGAGGGCGATCGTGAACGACATGTCGAGGAACGCGCCCGCGGCCTGCGGGTTCGCCAGCACCTTCGCGATGCTCTCGGCCGTCACCGTGGTCGTGGTCGCCGTCTCGGCGTCGCCCGAGACCAGGCGCACGGAGTAGTCGCCGGCGCCGAGGTCGACCTCGAAGGTCGAGCCGGCCGCGGCGACGAAGTCGCCCCGCAGCGCGTCGGAGCCGCCGCGGTCGACGTCGGGCGCGGCCGAGGTGGGCGCTGTCGAGAAGCCGTAGCCCCACTCCGGGTTGTACGCCGTCGCCGACGTCACCGAGAGGGCGCCGTCGGCCACCTGGCCCGGGCCGAAGTCGAACGTCACAACGTCGCCGGCGGGAAGCGGGGCCGGGGCCGTGTAGACGGTCGAGGTGACCGAGGCCGAGGCCGGCGAAGCACCCGCCTGGTTGCGCGCGGAGACCCGATAGGTCCACTGCTGCGCCGTGTCGGCAGCATCCGTGTATCCGGGGGTCGCGAGGGTCGCGAGCACGGAGAAGACGCCGTCGGCGCCGGCGCGCTCGACGACGTACTCGTCGCCGTTCGCGACCGCCGACCACGACAGCACGACCGCGTCGCGCGTGACCTGCGCCACCGCGAGGTCACCCGGCGCCGCAGGGGCGACAAGCTCGGGGATGACCCCGGAACGCACCTCGGCGGACGGCGCCGAGGCGACGCCGTCGTCGTTCACGGCGACGACAGCGTAGGCGTACGAGCCGCCCTCGGCGACCGACGCGTCGGTGTACGCGGGGTCGGTCGTCTCGGCGATCTGCCCGAATTCACCCGTGGCGTCGCTCTGGACGTCGGCGCGGAGCACCTGGTACTTCGCGGCGCCCTCGACGGCGGCCCACGTGAGGTCGACGCCGTTCCACGCGACGCGAGTCGCGGCGAGGTCGGCCGGGGCGTCGGGCACGATCGGTGCGACGACCAGGCCGTTGACGTACGCGCCCAGGCCCGAGCCGGTGAACCCGACGGTGAGCTGGCCGTCGGTGACGGTGGTCGTGAAGGTCGCGGTCGTGTTGATCCCGCGGGCCGAGGTCAGGCGCGTCTGCGCGACGCCTTCGAGGGTCACGGTGGCGTTGGTGCCGGATGCCGAGCTCAGGCCGTCGCCGATGGTCACGGTCACCTCGTAGTCGCCCTCGGGCACGCCGTCGAGGTTGAAGCCCCAGTTCAGGCCGGCGACGAAGTCGTCCTCCATCGCCCCGGCGGGCGACCCGTCGGTGCTGCGGTCGCGGTCGAAGAGGGTTGCGCCCTCGGGCAGGGTGATGCCCCAGCCGGTCTCGGCGGTGTAGATCGAGGTCGTCCGGACCTGCTGCCAGCCCTCGGCGACGGCGCTCGTCGCGGTGCCGAAGTCGAAGCGCCAGGCCCCGTCGTCGGCCGCGGGGAGCAGAGCCGCGGCGGGGGTCGCGGTGATCAGCGCCGCGACGACGGCGGTGGCGCCGGCGATCGCGGTGAGTCGAAGCCCGCGGCGGGGTGCGCGGGTGGTGGGGGTGTGATCCGCAGGTCGCCACACGTGGGGCACGGTTCCTCCTGTTGTCAGCATCGGCAAAGGATGACGGCGCACACCGCGGCGTCGCGGCATCCGTCGTCTGAACCGGGCGCGTACGGACTCGAGCCCTGTCCGGTGGACTGCGATGGGGCTCGCAATCCGATTTTGTTGTCGACCGCACGGAAAGCGTATTCCGTCCGCGGCCGCTCGCAGTCTGGCACGGCGGTGCGTCAGGTGGCAAGGACTTCGTGAAACGTTTTTAGGAGTTGACCCGCACACCTTGCGCCGACGCCGCACGGTGCTCTAGGGTTCCCGGCGAGCGCTTTCCCCTACCCCCGTCGCCGATGCGCATACGGACCGCGTCGGCGGCGGGCTCACCATGCCGTGCGTAGGCTGGCGGGCATGGCTCAGCGAAGCGCCGCCCCCGACGACCCCGCCGCCGCGTCGCGCGGCATCTCGCGCCGGACGCAGTCCGACATCTACCGCGCCGGCATCAGCGGCACCAGGCCCCGCGTGCCCGTCGACACCGACGCCCTCGAGGCCGCGGCGCGCAAGGCGCTGAGCGCCGAGGCCTTCGCCTACATCGCCGGGGGAGCGGGCGGAGAGCGCACCGTCGCCGCGAACCGCGCCGCCTTCGGTCGCTGGCAGGTGTGGCCGCGGCCGCTGCGGGACGTCTCGTCACGCGACCTGTCGATCGACTTCCTGGGTGTGCGCCGTCCCACGCCGCTCCTGCTCGCCCCGCTCGGGGTCATGGAGATGGCCCACGCCGACGCCGACCTCGCGGTGGCGCGGGCCGCTGCCTCCCTCGGCGTGCCGTACACGCTGTCGAATCAGGCGTCCTTCCCGATGGAGGAGGTCGCCGCGGCCGCACCCGAGGGATCGCGGCTGTTCCAGCTCTACTGGTCGGCCTCCGACGAGCTCAACGCGTCGCTGCTGCGCCGGGCCGAGGCATCCGGGTGCGAAGCCGTCGTCGTGACGCTCGACACCCACCTGCTCGGCTGGCGCACGCGCGATCTCGACCTGGCGTACCTGCCGTTCACACGGGCGTCGGGCATCGCGCAGTACACGAGCGACCCCGTGTTCCAGCAGCTGGTGCGCGAGCGGTCACGGGGAGCGACGGATGCTGCCGCCGACGCCCCGCCGCCGGTCAAGGTGACCCCGAAGGCGGTCGCCGCGGGCGTGCGGATCGCACGCAAGGGCGCGGCGCTCACGGGCACGAGCAGCGTGCGCGAGAACCTGCGCTCGCCGCTGCCGCGCGCGGCGGTGGAGACGTTCCTCGACGTGTTCTCGACGCCCGCGCTGACGTGGGACGACCTCGCGAAGGCGCGGCAGTGGACGTCGCTGCCGATCATCCTGAAGGGCATCGTCCATCCCGACGACGCGATCCGCGCCCTCGACGCCGGCGTCGACGGCATCTGGATCTCGAACCACGGCGGGCGCCAGGTCGACCAGTCCGTGCCGACTCTCGAGGTGCTGCCGACGATCGCCGAGCGCGTCGCCGGGCGCGTGCCGATCGTGTTCGATTCCGGCGTGCGGCAGGGCTCCGACGTGTTCATCGCGCTCGCGCTCGGCGCGACCGCTGTCGCGCTCGGGCGCCCCTACTCCTTCGGCCTCGGCATCGCCGGCGAGGCCGGCGTGCGCGAGGTGGTGCGCAACGTGCTGGCCGAGCTCGACATCACGCTGGGGCTGTCGGGGCACACCGCGATCGCCGACGTGGGGCGCGACGCGCTGCGCTCCGCCTGATCCTGCGCGGAGAGGGGGCCCGGCGTCTGTGCGGGCCGACCGCTGAGCCGTAGGCTTCTGCCATGCCCGCACGAAGCCGGCGCTCGCCCGCCGACAGCTCGCCCCCCGCCTGGATCCGACCGCGTCCGCTCGCCGGTGCGGCGGTGCTGATCGCCTCGGCGATCGCGCTGACCGGATGCTTCGGAGCCGACCCCGAGACCGAGGGACTGGGCGACGGCGACTTCGCCGACGACGGCTGCACGAGCGTCGTCGTCGCGACCTCGTCCGAGAAGGTCAACATGCTCGACGCCCTGGCGGACGCCTTCAAGGACTCGTCGCAGCACGCTGAGCTCGCGGAGTGCGCGACGGTGCACCCGATCAACGTCTCGTCGGGCGACGCGACCCGTTTCCTCACGGCGGGCGGCGACTGGCCCGACGACGACACGCGTCGCTGGCCCACGATGTGGTCGCCCGCGTCGACGGTCTGGACCGATCGGGTCGCGGCCGCAGCATCCGCTTCCCTCGTCGGCGAGCCCGAGTCGTTCACCCACACGCCCGTCGTCTTCGGCGTGCCCGAGACGATGGCGAAGGCGCTGGGCTGG
Organism: Microbacterium sp. F01; assembly: GCF_056156365.1. NCBI lineage: Bacteria > Bacillati > Actinomycetota > Actinomycetes > Micrococcales > Microbacteriaceae > Microbacterium > Microbacterium sp. F01. The sequence continues at coordinate 4,131,278 of NZ_CM149592.1, read as the reverse complement.
CCCGATGCCGAGATCGGCATCGCCGACTTCGAGGCGCTCTGCCAGGACCCCGCCGGCTGGGCGAGCGTCGGCAAGCCGCTGTGGGGATCGTTCAAGATCTCGAAGACGAACCCCAACACCTCGACGACGGGGCTCTCGGCGATCCTGATGCAGTCGTACGAGGCCTCCGGCAAGTCCGCCGACCTCACCGCCGATGACGTGGCCGCCGCTGCCGAGTTCTCGCGCGTGTTCGAGGAGTGCGTGATCCACTACGGCGACACCACGGGCAAGGTGCTGACGCGGCTCTACGACGAGACGCAGAACGGGGCCGGCGGCTCGGGGTATGTCTCGGCCGTCGCGCTCGAAGAGACGTCGCTGCTCAACTACAACCAGGGCAACCCCGACTCGCACACGGTGCAGCCGGGCGAGGCGCTCACACCACCGAAGGAGAAGCTCGTGGCGGTGTACCCGTCGGGCGGCTCGATGTGGTCCGACAATCCGATCACGGTGCTCGGCGCCGACTGGGTCACGCCTGAGCAGGCCGACGCCGGCGCGGCGTTCGCGGCGTTCCTGCAGACCGATGCGGCGCAGGAGATCCTGCCCGACTACGGATTCCGTCCGCTGGATGCCTCGGTGCCCCTGGGCGACCTCTTCACGGCGGAGTACGGCGTCGATCCCGCCGGGCCCGCGGTCACGCTGCCGAAGCCGGCCGTCGACGTCGTGTCGGCCGCGATCGACCAGTGGACGCAGATCCGCAAGCCGTCGTCGGTGCTCGAGGTGATCGACATCTCCGGCTCGATGGATGAGGCGATCGGCGACGGCCGCTCGAAGCTCGACGGCGCGATCGAGGGCGCTCAGGCCACCCTCGGCCACTTCCGCTCGTCGGACGAGGTCGGGGTCTGGGCGTTCACGACCGGCGTCGAGTCGGAGGCCGGCGAGAACATCGTCGTGCTGCGCGACGTGTCTCCGCTCGCGAGCGACCGGGAGTCCGTCGACTCCTCCCTCGACGACCTGCGCTTCGCCCACCGCGACGGCACTCCGCTGTACGACGCGATCGCCGCGGCGTACGACGAGATGGTGGCGCGGGCGCAGCCCGGTCGCATCAACGCGATCGTGCTGCTGTCGGACGGCCAGGACACCGACTCCGAGATCTCGCTCGACTCGCTCGTCGCGAAGATCGGCGCGGCCTCGAAGGAGGGCGGCGACGACGCGCCGGTGCGCATCTTCCCGATCGCGTACGGCGAGGGCGCCGACACCGGCGCGCTGCAGCGCATCGCCGAGGCGACCGGCGGCCAGTGGTTCGACGCGTCCGACGCGGCGAAGATCGACCTCGTCTTCGCGTCCGTCATCAACAACTTCTGAACGGCGGACGGATGCTGCAGACCTGGGCCACCGACGGAACCGGCGGTGTCTACGTCGGCGAGGCCGTGGACGCGCTCGCGCAGAACAACGTCTACGTGTCCGACGAGGTGTCTGGGGCGGACGCCCTGCGACAGACGCTGGAGCAGCAGGTGACCGACGAGTCGATCGCGGTCGCGGTGTTCTCCGACAACGCCGCGCTCGAGGCCACGGGACCGGAGATCGTGACGGAGCTCGCCGGGCTGCCCGGCTATCAGACGATCATCGTCGCGGTCGGCGACGACCTCTCCGCCGGGTCCCGCGTGCTCGAGACCGGCGAAGCGACCCTCATCGCGAACGAGGCCGAGAACTCGGCCGACTCTCTCGAGGGCGCGATCCTGCAGACCGTCGACGGCGTCGTGGCCGCGACCCCTGCCGACTCCGGACAGGGCGGCGGCGATGCCGGTCTCGCCATCGGCCTCGCGGTCGGGGTCGCCGTGCTGGTCGCGCTCGGCGCCGCGGCCTTCACGATGGTGCGGTCGCTCCGTCGCCGCCGCGGAACGACCGGTCACCACGCACCGCTTCCCGACACCGTGCGCCCGCTCGTCGGGCGGCTGCGCGCGCTGAGCGGCGAGTACGCGGCGGCCGGGGCATCCGGCAATCGCGATGCCACCGAAGTGGCGAGCGAGATCGTAAGCGTCGCGAACAACACGACCGAGCTCTTCGATCGCCTCGACCGCAAGGGCGACGAGGGACAGCGGGCGACGGCCGCCGTCGAGTACGGCGAGACGCTGCGCAAGCTCACGGCGGCACTCGACCGCGACTACCTGCTCGACATCCTCCAGCACCCCGACCTGTGGGACGACCCCGTCGAACGCATCCGCGAGGTGCGGAGCGCGCTCACGTCGTTCGGGGTCGAGCTCGTCGAGAACATCAAGCAGGTCAACGCGCGCCGCGGCCTCCACTTCCAGGTGTCGCTCGACGGCCTCATCGGCCGGCGCAAGGAGCTGCAGGAGTGGGACCGCGCGTTCGACCGCGCACAGGACGACAGCGGGCCGGGTGCCGCTCAGGGCTCGAGCAGGTAGAACCGGAACGCCGCGAAACCCTCGATCGGCAGCACCGTGACGGCGCTGAAGCCCGCCTCCCGCGCGTACCGCTCGAGCGTGGCGGGTCGCATGACGGTGCCTGTGGCGATCGAGCCGGGCGTCGACATCGAGTCGGGCAGGCACATGAGGAGGCTGTACCCGTACATCGCGCGCTCGACCTCGTCGCCGCGCGCGGCGAACGTCTCGGCGACGGCCTCGTCCATCACGACGGCGATCCCGTCCTGCCGCAGTGCGCGGCGGATCGCCGAGAGCACGCCGATCGGGTCGGGCATGTCGTGCAGCGCCTCGAAGACGAATGCCGCGTCGTAGCGCTCCTCGCCCTGTTCCGCCAGCTGCTCCCCGCGCAGCTCCGAGAAGGTCACGTTCTCGATCCCCGCCGCATGCTCCCGCGCCGACGCGATCGCCGGCTCGTCGAGGTCGAAGCCGTCGACGATGGCGTCGGGGTAGGCCCGTGCGAGTGCGATGGTCGACCACCCGTGCCCGCACGCGACGTCGGCAATCCCGGCGTCGGGTCGCGAGAGGACGCCGTGCACGGCAGGCACGGCGGCGAGCGCGCCAGCCAGCGCCTGCTCGAACCACGGCCGGTTGACGTCGCCCTGACCATCGCGGGCGTCGACGCCGAAACGCGCCCATGGCACGCCGCCGCCCGAGCGGTAGGCCTCGAGCAGCGCGGGCATCTGGGCCGCCGCCGAGACGAAGAGCCTCGCGAGCGGTGCGGAGTAGGCCAACGAGGCGGGGTCGGTGAGGACCTCGGCCTGCGCGGCCGGCAGACGGAAGGTCGCGTCGCCGTCGACCTCGAGGATGCCGGCGACAGCCTGCTGCTCGAGCCACTCCCTGGCGTAGCGCTCGTGGACGCCGGCGCGCGACGACAGCTCGGCCGGTGTCGCGGGTCCCTTCAGGAGCGCCTCGTAAAGACCGAGCCGGTCTCCCAGGTAGATCGACAGCAGCTCCATCGCCTCGAGCAGCTGGCCGAACACGCGGCCCCCGAACTCCTCGGCCTTCTGCTCGGTGGTCTTCTCGGTCGCGGTCTCGTCCATGACGGAGCCTCCCCATCGCTGCGTCCGCTCGATGCCGCACATGTTAGGCCGGTCATGGCCCGCGCGCCAGAGTCCCGGATCCCTCGCCGGGCCTGCCCGGCGCCGCACGACTAAGATTGACGGATGCCGCGTTCAGCGGCTTCTCGCACCTTCGTGCATCCCCCTCCCGACCATTGGAGCCACCGTGGCCGAGCAGTCTCGCCTCGACAAAGTCATCGCCCTCGCCCGTCACCGCGGGTTCGTGTTCCAAGCGGGTGAGATCTACGGCGGATCCCGGTCGGCGTGGGACTACGGTCCTCTCGGCACGGAGCTCAAGGAGAACATCCGCCGCCAGTGGTGGCAGACATTCGTGCGCGGCCGCGGCGACATGGTCGGCCTCGACTCCTCGATCATCCTGCCGAAGCGCGTGTGGGAGGCATCCGGTCACGTCGCGACCTTCACCGACCCGCTCGTGGAATGCCTGCAGTGCCACAAGCGCTTCCGCGCCGACAACCTCCTCGAGGACTTCGAGGCGCGCAAGGGCCGCAAGGCTGAGAACGGCCTCGCCGACATCCCCTGCCCCAACTGCGGCACGAAGGGCCAGTACACAGAGCCCAAGGCGTTCTCGGGCCTGGTGAAGACGTACCTCGGTGTCGTCGACGACGAGTCGGGCCTGCACTACCTCCGTCCCGAGACGGCGCAGGGCATCTTCGTCAACTTCTCGAACGTGCTCACCGCGAGCCGCAAGAAGCCGCCGTTCGGCATCGGCCAGGTGGGCAAGGCGTTCCGCAACGAGATCACGCCCGGAAACTTCATCTTCCGCACGCGCGAGTTCGAGCAGATGGAGATCGAGTACTTCGTGCCGCCCGCCGAGGCGCAGGAGTGGTTCGACCACTGGGTCGACGAGTGCTGGGACTGGTTCGTCGGCCTCGGCATCGACCCCGACAACATGCGCCGGTTCGATGTGCCCGAAGAGGAGCGCGCCCACTACTCCGACGGCACGATCGACGTCGAGTACCGCTTCGGCTTCGCCGGCAAGGAATGGGGCGAGCTCATGGGCGTCGCCAACCGCACCGACTACGACCTCGGCTCGCACTCGGAGGCGTCCGGCCAGTCGCTGACCTACTTCGACCAGGCCTCGGGTGAGAAGTACATCCCGTACGTCATCGAGCCCTCGTTCGGCCTCACCCGCGCGATGATGGCGTTCCTCGTCGACGCGTACCACGAGGAGGAGGCGCCGAACGCGAAGGGCGGCACCGACACCCGCACGGTGCTCAAGCTCGACCCGCGCCTGGCTCCCGTCAAGGTCGCCGTGCTCCCGCTGTCGCGCAACGAGCAGCTGTCGCCGATCGCCCGCGAGGTCGCGGAGCAGCTGCGCGGCGACTGGAACATCGACTTCGACGACGCCGGCGCCATCGGCCGCCGCTACCGCCGCCAGGACGAGATCGGCACGCCCTTCTGCGTTACGGTCGACTTCGACTCGCTCGACGACCGCGCCGTCACCGTGCGCGACCGCGACACGATGGGCCAGGAGCGTGTGCCTCTCGACGGCCTGCACGCCTACCTCGCGGAGCGCCTCAAGGGCGCCTGACCCGCACGACAATGGATGCCTCGACCTCGCCGGGTCGAGGCATCCGTCGTCTGCGCCGCATCGGTGGGCGTTGCGCGGTCGATTCGTGCATGCGCTGGCGTTTTCGACGGGCGCGGATGCCGATTGCTGCAGCGCAAGCGGATGGCGCGGGTGCGGATGCCGATTCGGGCAGCGCGAGCGAGGAACGGATGCCGCGACCCGACCGCGCTGTCAGGAGGCGCGCTGGGGCGACCCTGGCGAGACGAGGCCGCGCCACACCGCGGCGATGGTCGCGGTGGTCGCGTCCTGCCAGGGGAAGCCGTTGAGCAGGTCGTCCGTGGCGAGGGTGGCGACGCCGTGCACCGCCGCGAAGGCGACCACGGCGGCCTCTTCGGCGGGACCCGCGGGCAGCTCGCCGGCGTCCTGTGCGGCGGTGATGAGCGCGACGAGCGCGGGCATCGCGACGTGGCTCACCTCGACGAGCTCAGCGGAGGCGGCCGCGTGGTGCTTCGCGGTGTACATCGTGCGCAGGATCGCGGGGTGCTGCACCGCGAAGCTGACATAGGCGATCCCGGCGGCGCGGAAGCGGTCGGCGAACGCCGCATCGCCCGACACCGCTTCGCCCAGCGAGGCGTTCAGGCGCTCGAAACCCTCGATCGCGAGCGCATCGAGGAGGGCCTGCTTGTCGCGGAAGTGGCGAGCGGATGCCCCGTGGCTGACGCCGACGTCGCGTGCAAGCTGCCGGAGCGAGAGGCCGTCGGAACCTTCGGCGTCGACCACGTCCCACGCCCGCTCGAGCAGCGCGGCCCGCAGGTTGCCGTGGTGATAGGTGCGCTCCGTCACCTTTCCACCTTAGTGTGATGTAGGCATTGACAACAATGCTGTCAGTGTCTACATTGGCTGCCATGACCAGGGACTACCGCGGCACGACCGCGCTCATCACCGGTGCGAGCGCCGGACTCGGCGTCGAGTACGCGACGCAGCTCGCCGCTCGGGGTGCCGACGTCGTGCTCGTCGCCCGTCGCGAGGACCGGCTGCGCGAGTTGGCCGAGCGGCTCACGCGCGACCACGGGGTGCGGGCGACGCCCATCCCTCTCGATCTGACACGAACGGATGCTGCGGCCGCGCTTCGGCGGGAGCTCGGCGAGCGGGGAATCCGCCTGCAGACCCTGGTCAACAACGCCGGCTTCGGCATGAAGGGCGCATTCGCCGAGGCGGACGCCGCGCGGATCGGCGAGATGGTGCAGGTCAATGTCGCGGCGCTCGTGGCGATCACGCGCGAGGTGCTGCCCGAGATGGTCGCCGACGGTCGCGGTGCACTCATCGGGATCGCGAGCACCGGTGCATATCAGCCGTGCCCGAACATGGCCGTCTACGGCGCGACGAAGGCGTTCGTGCTGAGCTTCACCGAGGCCCTCGCGTACGAGACGAAGGGCAGCGGACTCGGCGTGATCGCGGTGAGTCCGGGCGCGACGCGCACCGAGTTCTTCGACATCACCGGTGCCGACGCAGCGGTCGGGCGCTTCCAGACGCCGGCGCAGGTCGTCGACCTGACGCTCCGCCGACTGGATCGTGACCACGTGCCGCCGAGCGTGGTGTCCGGCCGCGCCAACGCCTTCAGCGCGTGGGCGGCCGGGGTGATGCCGCGCCGCCTCACGCTCGCGGTGAGCGGCCGCGTGCTGAAGTGGGCACCGGGGCGGGGCATCCGTCCTGATTCGCGGGGTGCGGATCGCCGTTCTCGGGGCTGATCCGCCGCGCCCTCGGAACGGCGAAGCGCCCGGCCCCGCGAAGGACCGGGCGCTTCGGGAGGGATGTCAGCCGGCCTTGCCGAGCGCGGCGGCGGCATCCTTCGCGGCGTTCTTCGCGGCGGTGGCCGCGCCGTCGGCGGCGGCCAGGGCATCCGCACCCGCAGTCTTCAGCGCGAAGGCCTGCAGCAGCGTGGTGAGGTCGAGGCCGGTGAGGCCCTTCACGACCTCGGTGCCCTCGCCGAGCACCCGGCCGACGGTCTTCGTCATCTCGGACGCGCCGTCGGTCGACACGACCGTGAGCTTGTCGATCGAGGCGATCGGCTCGGCCGCGGCACGCACGATCTCGGGCAGACGCGAGATGATCTCCTGCGCGAGCGCGGCCTCGCCGTACTTCTGGAGCGCGAGGGCCTTGGCGTCGGTCGACGCGGCCTCGGCGAGACCCTCGGCCTGGATCGCCGATGCCCGCGCCTCACCCTCCGCCTTGATACCGGCGGCCAGCGCGACCTGCTTGTCGCGCTCGGCCTCACCGGCGAAGCGCACGGCGGCGGCCGACGCCTCTGCGTCCTGCACGGCGGCGACCTTGTTCGCCTCGGCGATCTTGGTGCGCTTGAACGCGTCGGCCTCGGTCGCGGCGTTGGCCGCGTCGCGGAGCGCGGTCGCGCGCTGCACCTCGGCGTACGCCTCGGCCTCGGCGGGCTTGCGGATCTCGATGTCGAGACGCTCTTGGGTCACGAGCGCCTGCTCGGTGAGCGCTTCGCGCTCCTGCATGGCGACGAGCTTGTCCTGCTCGGCGGTCGCGAGCTGGCCGGATGCCTCGGCCTCGGCGTTCGCGCGGTCGGTCTCGGCCTTGATCGTGGCCTGCTTGAGGGCGAGGGCCTTCTGGCGCTCGGCGATCTGCTCGGACGCCTCGATGCGCGCGAACTCGCTCGCGCGCGACGCCTCGGCCTCGCTGATCTCTGCGACCTGGCGGGCACGGGCCGCCTCGGCGCGGCCGAGGTTCGCGAGGTAATCGCTTCCGGGCGTCGAGATGTCGCTGATGTTGAGGAGGTCGACCTGCAGGCCCTGCTCGACGAGGTCGGCCTTGGTCTCGGCGACGACGCGGTCGGAGAGACTCTTGCGGTCGGAGATGATCTGCTCGATGGTCATGTCACCGACGATCGAGCGGAGCGACCCCTCGAGCGACTCCTTGATGATCTCCGTCAGCAGGTCCTGCTGCGAGAGGAAGCGCTGGGCTGCACGGCGCACCCCGTCTTCCGTGCCCGAGACCTTGAAGTTGATCGACGCCTTGATCGCGATCTTGATGCGGTTCTTGTCGACGCCCTCGACGGTGATCCCGATCTGACGCTGCTCGAGCGAGATCGAGAATCCCTGCTGCAGGATCGGCCAGACGAACGTGCGGCCGCCGATCACGACGCGCTGGCCGCTGCCGGTTTCGCCCGGTGCCGGGCGTCCGGCTCCGCGCCCGACGATGACGAGCGCCTCGTTCGGGGGCACCCGGCGGATGCGCCGTGCGATGAACGTGATGAGCCCGAGCACCGCCACGACGAGCGCGATGGCGGCGATCACTTGGATGAGTTCGTTCGTCATGGACGACCTTTCTCGTTGGATGCCGCGGCCCCGGGTTCCCGGACCGGGCCGCGGTGGGGATCTACTCCGCGACGACCTTGACGCGGGTGCCGGAGTGCTCGACGACGCGGATGCGCGCGCCCTCGGCGATGGTCTCGTCGGCGTACGCGAGGCGCCGCTCGACCTCGTGGGGTCCGTCGAGGCTGACCTCGCCGCCCGCGGGCGAGACCGTGGAGCGCGTGACGCCCGACAGGCCCAGCGCCGAGGCCGGTACCCCGTCGGAGCTCTTCGTGATCCGCTTCACGAGGATCACGGCGATGACATAGGCGACGATCGCCAGGACGGCGGCGAGCACGTACGCCCAGACGGCGTCGAGCCCGTTCGTGGTGGTGAGGGCGCCGGACGCCCCGAACACGACCGCCGCGATGCCGAGCGCGGTTCCCGAGATGGCGCCGTCGCCGATGTCGAAGTGATCGAAGATGTCGCCGACGATGAGCGAGATCAGCAGCACGGCGAGGCCGACGCCTCCGACGATGAGGAACGGCAGCATGGTCTGTCTCCAGGCGAGTGGGGCGGGCCGGGCGGGTCCTCCCACCCTAGCCAGCGGTTGGGACCCGGTGTCCAATCCGGTGACGCCCTGTGGAGAATCCGCGTGGTTGATCGACGCCGCAAAGCATCGGGAATGCGCGCCGACCGACGTCGAGGCTCGCTCGAGGGTTCAGTCCGTGACGGTGTAGGTCGTGTCGCCGGTCTCGCCGGCGAGCACGCGGCGGTAGTCCTCGGCGACGATCTCGCGGAGCACCCCGGCGTCGACCTGGTCCAGATCCTTGAGGTACAGGCAGCTCACGCCCGTCTCATGCGGTCCGAGCTTCGCGAGGCGCTCGCCGTGCGCGGCGGTGCGCAGCGTGTAGACGGTCGTGGACTCGCGTCGCGGGGAGAACGCCGCGATCGGGGCGTCGCCCTCGCTCCCTGCGGCCGAGCGGTAGTGGCACGACCCGAAGCCGACGATGGTGCCCCAGAGCTCGGGCTCCCGGCCCGTGACCTCGCGCAGCAGTTCGATCATCGTCACGGCGTCGCGCTGCCGCTTCGCGGGCCGCACGGCGGCGACGAACTCGTCGACGTCCCCTCCGGTCTTCTTCATCGCAGTCCTCCCCGGTCAGCCTTTGGCGGCGGCCTTCATCGCGCGCTTGTGCTCGCGCACCTTCGTCAGCGACTCCGGCGAGACGATGTCGGCGACGCTGCGGAACGAGCCCTCGTCACCGTACGAGCCGGCCGCCTCGCGCCAACCGGCGCCGGAGAAGCCGTACTGCTTGCCCAGGAGGGCCAGGAAGATCTTCGCCTTCTGCTCGCCGAACCCCGGCAGCGCCTTGAGGCGCTTCAGCACTGTCGCGCCGTCGGGCGCCGCGCCGGAATCCGCCGCGGGGCGCGTCCAGATCGCCGACGCGTCGCCGCCCCAGTCCTGCTCGACCGCGGCGCACAGCGCCTGCACCCGCGCGGCCATCGATCCGGGGAACCGGTGCACGGCGGGCGTGGCCTTGAAGAGTTCGGTGAACGCCTCGGGGTCGAAGCTCGCGAGGGCTGCGGCATCCAGCGTTCCCGCCCGTTCCGAGATCTTGAGCGGCCCCGCGAACGCCGTCTCCATGGCGACCTGCTGGTCCAGCAGCATGCCGATCAGCAGCGCGAGCGGGTCGTCGGTCAGCAGGCGGTCGGCGGCATCGTCGCCCGTGATGTGGAGGCTCATGGGCCCAGTCTCCCACCGGCGACCCCGGCCGGCGCAGTCCGCGGATGGGAGGATGGGTGCCGTGACCGTCCCCACGGAGCCGTTCCAGGAACTCGTCGACCACGCCCGCCAGACGCGCGTGGTCGTGATCGGGGGCGGCATCGCCGGGCTCGTCGCGGCCTGGGAGTGCGCGAAGGTCGGTATGGCGGTGACGCTGGTCGAGGCGTCCGACCGCCTCGGCGGCACCATCGGGACCGCCCGCATCGCGGGACTCGACCTCGAGACCGGCGTCACCTGCTGGTCCACGCGGGGCGGCGCGGTGCGCGCCCTCGTCGACGAAGTGCTGCCGGATCCCGTGATCGTGCGCCCGCGCGATGACCGCGAGTGGATCGCCGGGCTGCCGAAGGGTGCCGCGGCGCCGCTGCCCGCCGAGCAGGTGCTGGGCATCCCCGCGAACCCCTGGGACGAGAGCGTCCGCCGGATCATCGGCTGGGGCGGCACGTGGCGCGCGTACGTCGACCGCCTCCGTCCGCCGCTTACGATCGGCGCCCAGCGCAGCCTCGGCCGCCTCGTGCACGGCCGCATGGGCGACAAGGTGCTGGATCGCCTGGTGGCACCGCTCACCATCGACCGCTTCGGCCTCGACCCCGTCGACGTCGACGTCGAGATTGCCGCTCCGGGACTCAGCAACGCCCTCACCCGCACCGGGTGGCTGGGCGGCGCGGTCGCCGACGTGCGCGTCGACGCACCCGGTTCCTCGATCGAGGGACTGGACGGTGGGATGCCGCAGCTCACGGCCGCGCTCGCCGACAGGCTCGCCGAGCGCGAGGTCACGATCCACACCGGTGCGCTGGCGACGGGCCTCGTTCGCAGCGACCGGCTGTGGACGGTGGAGCTCGCGACGATCGCGCCTGAGGGCACGGCAGCCGCGCCCGAGAGCATTCGCGCCGATGCGGTGATCGTCGCGACCGAGGAAGGCTCCGCCCGCACGCTCCTCGCGGGCGCCCTGGGCACGCCGCACTTCGCAGACGTTCCGCTGGCGGGCATCGCCCGCGACGTCGTGACGCTCGTGGTCGACGCCCCCGAACTCGACGCGGCGCCGCGCGGCGTCCACGTCCACGCCGTCCCCGGCGCGCTGCGCGCCACCGGCCTCGTGCACGAGACCGCCCGGTGGGAGTGGCTCGCGCGGGAGGCCGGCCCGGGACGCCACGTCCTGCGCGTCGCCTTCGGCGCCCCCGCGGCCGAACCGGCGACAACGGGACTGTCCGACGCCGATGCCGCGGTGATGGCGGTGGCCGAGGCATCCGTCCTCCTCGGTGTCGAGCTCGACGAAGGCCGGATCGCCGGCGCGCACCGCGACGAGTACACGCTCGTGCCCCCCGCCTCGATGCTGGGCCGGCGCGAGCGCACCGACGCCGCGCGCAACGCGATCGCCCGCGCTCCGGGGCTGGCCGCCGTCGGCGCGTGGCTGTCGGGAAGCGGTCTCGCGCAGGTCGTGGCGGACGCGCAGGAAGAGGCGGATCGACTGCGTCACAAGGCGCTGTGGGGTGCCGCGGCGGCGGAGTGAACCTCCCATTGCGGGCTCTGTCAAGGGTGGATGCCGGAATCGGCATACAGGGCTACCCTGGGAAGGTCGTCAGGTCACACCGAGCGTGAGGAGACCTCATGAAGGGCAAGGCAGGACTCGTCATCGGACTCGCGATCGGGTATGTGCTCGGTACGCGCGCGGGTCGTGAGCGCTACGAGCAGATCAAGACGCAATGGCTGAAGGTGTGGAACACCGAGCCCGTGCAGACTCAGGTCGGCAAGGTGAAGGACTTCGCGAAGTCCCAGGCCATGGCGCTGCCGTCGACGCTGTGGGAGTCGGCTGTGAAGGTCACGCAGGCCGCCGGCTCGAAGGGCACCGCCGGCCAGAAGCTCGACGCGGCCATCAAGGTCGGCAAGGACTCTGCCGACGACGTGGGCAAGGCGGCGCAGACCTCCGCCAAGGCCGTGAAGGACGCTGTCGACGACGCCATCGACGACGCGTCCGAGAACGGGCGCGGCGGGGCCTGACGTGATGACCACCCCCCGCGGCTTCCGTGACCGCGCGGACGACAGCCTGCTCACCCTGCTGGGCGAGATCCCGGAGCTGGTCCGCAACCTCGTCATCGCGGAGATCGACGCCGCGAAGGCCTGGCTCGCCAAGACCGCGAAGGACGGCGGCTGGGGAGCCCTGTGGGTCTTCGCCGCGCTGTTCGTGCTGTTCTGGTCGGTCCCGGTGTTCGGCACGTTCGTGATCGCGGGGCTGTCGTCGTGGTGGCCCGTGTGGCTGTCGGCCCTGGTCGTGTTCTTCGCGATGCTGATCGTCACGGCGGTCTTCGCGATCATCGGCGTCCTGTACTTCCGCCGGATCGGCGAGCGCCGCAATCCGGTCCAATCGATCGCCCTGGACGTGAAGGAGGTGCGCGATGAGCTCTGACGCGCCCGTGCCGCTGTCGAAGAACTCCGTCGCGCTGCCTCGCACCGCTGTGCCCCTCGGGATCGGCGACCCCGTCGAGCAGGCGCGGACCGAGCTCAAGGCGGCGCTCGCCGCCATCGAGGAGAAGGCGAACGTCCCTCGCCGGGTCGAACGCGCCCTGGATGAGCGGATCGAGCAGGCCCGCGCATTCAATCGCCGCAACCCTGCGCTCACCGCCGTCGCGGTCATCGCCGGCGCCGCCGCGATCGGCGCGGCGGTCTGGGGCTTCGTCCGCCTCTATACGCGCTGATCCCGCGCGGATTCCCGCTCTCCACAGCACCGAGGCAACGCCTCGGGCGATCGGGGGTATGCTCGGGAGGCAAGGCAGTGCAATGATGCGTTAGCTGCCGATCGCGCGAACCCGATTCGAATCGCGCATCGGCTGCCTCGATCTTCTTTGGGCGGCCGACTGAGCATCATCGAGAGTCGACCCCCCTATGAACACCGCCGCAGCACAGCACCAGTCCGTCAAACCCCTGACCGGCTGGCGCGTCCTCGTGCCTCGCGGCGGCCCCTGGGGCGACGGTGTCGCGGCGACTCTCCGCCGTCAAGGTGCGATCCCCGTGATCGCCCCGCTCATCAACTTCGCCCCCACGAACGACCAGGCGTCGCTCGACCAGGCGCTCGCCGATCTCGCCGCCGGCAAGTTCGAGTGGCTCACGGTCACCAGCGCCACCACCGTCGACGTCCTGTACGCCTACCGCGCGGTCGTCCCGGCGGCGACGAAGGTGGCCGCCGTGGGCGAGACGACGGCGGCCGCGCTCCTCGCCGTCGGCTACCGCGTCGACCTCGTCCCCGAGCGCGACAACTCCGCGGCCGGCATGGCGGAGCAGCTGATCGCCCTCGAGCCCGAGGCCCGCGACATCCTCACCCTCCGCAGCGAGATCGCGAAGCCGGTCCTCACCCGCATGCTCACCGAGGCCGGGCACCGCGTCCGCAGCGTCGTCGCTTACCGCACGGTCGGGGTTCCCGTCACCGAGCGCATCGCCGAAGACGTGCAGTCCGGCCGCATCAACGCGATCCTCGTGACGAGCGGCTCGGTCGCGCAGCAGGTGCACGAGCAGTTCCCCGTGATCCCCGACACCACCCTCATCGCCGCGATCGGCCCTCGCACCGCGAAGGACGCGCGCCGCGCCGGCCTCGACGTGGACGTGATCGCCGACGCGCAGACCGTCGACGCCCTCATCGACGCCGTCGGTAAGTTCTCCCTCCCGCACGCGGCCGACGAGTTCGCCCCCAAGACCGGCATGATCCCGCGTCTCGGCGGCATCGACACCCGGAACTGACGCTCCTGTGACCGGCACGCCCCGCATCGTCGTGCTCGCGGGCGGCGTCGGCGGCTCCCGCTTCGTGCTCGGCGTCCGAGGCGCGCTGCGCGCCCGCGGCATCGACGACACCGCCGCCGCGCTGACCATCGTCGTGAACACCGGTGACGACATCTGGCTGTCGGGCGTGCGGCTGCAGCCCGACGTCGACTCGATCACCTACGCGCTCGCGGGCGTCAACGACGCCGAGCGCGGCTGGGGCCGCCAGGGCGACAGCGAACGCGTCAACCACGAACTGCAGGAGTGGGGCGCCGGCTGGCCCTGGTTCACCCTCGGCGACCTCGACCTCGGCACGCATCTCGCGCGCACCGGCTGGCTGCGCGAGGGCCTCACGCCGACCGACGTGCTCGGGCGCATGTCGCACCGCTGGGACCTCGGCGCGCGGCTGCTCCCGATGACCGACAGCGAGGTCGACACCATCGTGGTGCTCGACGACGGCTCGCGCCTGCACTTCCAGGAGTGGTGGACCCGCCATCGCGCGACTCTCGCCCCCGCGCGGTTCGAGAACCCCGGCATCGAGTCGGCCACCGCAGCCCCCGGTGTCGCCGAGGCGATCGCCGCTGCCGACGTCGTGCTGCTTGCCCCCTCGAACCCGGTCGTGTCGATCGGCCCGATCCTCGCCGTACCGGGCGTGCGAGACGCGCTGCGCGCGACGACCGCGCCGATCGTCGGCGTCTCGCCGATCATCGGCGGCAAGGTCGTGCGCGGCATGGCCGACGTGTGCCTCACCGCCATCGGCGTCGAGACCTCCGCTCCGGCCGTGGCGGAGCTCTACGGCAGCCGCGCGAACGGCGGGCTGCTCGACACGTGGCTCCTCGCCGAAGAGGACGACGCTCTTGCCACCGCGGTGGCGGGGCTCAGCATCCGTCCGCTCGTCCGCCCGCTCTGGATGACGGATACTGCGCGCCAGACCGCGCTCGGAGAGGCGGCGCTCGCCGCCGCCGGGGTCTGAACGTGCCCGAACTCGCGTGGTGGGCCTGGGCCCTGCTCGGTCTCGGCGCCGTGGTCGTGGGCCTGTCGAAGACCGCCGTTCCCGGCGCGGGCACGATCGCCGTCGCGATCTTCGCGGCCGTGCTTCCCGCGAAGCAGTCGACCGGTGTCCTGCTCCTGCTGCTGATCGTCGCGGACATCTTCGCCGTGACCATGTACCGCCGGCACGCGGACTGGCGCACCCTGGTCAAACTCGCGCCCGCGGTCGTCGTGGGTGTACTGCTCGGCGTGGTGTTCCTGTGGTTCGCCGACGATGTGTGGGTCAAGAAGTCGATCGGCGTGATCCTGCTCGCGGTGATCGCGATCACCCTGCTGCGCCGCCGGTTCGTCGCGGAGGTGGAGACCGGCGGTTCGCACCGCGTCGCCGCAGCGACCTACGGCACGCTCGGCGGGTTCACCACGATGGTCGCCAACGCCGCCGGACCGGTGATGTCGATGTACTTCCTCGCCGCACGGTTCGAGGTGAAGGCGTTCCTCGGCACGGCAGCCTGGTTCTTCGCGATCGTCAACCTCTTCAAGGTGCCGTTCTCGATCGGCATCGGCATCATCACCGTGCCCGGCCTCCTCATCGACCTCGTGCTCGTGCCGCTCGTCGTCGTGGCCGCGTTCGGAGGCCGCTGGCTCACCGACCGCATGCCGCAGTCGGTGTTCGAGAAGCTCGTGATCGTCTTCACGATCGTCGGCGCGGTGTACCTGCTCGTCGCCTGACCCGCCGACCTCATCCCCAGGGGGAGGGGCGGTCGTTGTCGCGCGTGCTGTCGTCGGGAAGGTGGGGGAGTTCCTCGCCGCCGGCGCGGATGCACAGCCACCGCAATTGCTCCGGGCTGTCGGGGGTCGCCCGCCAGGTGCGCCAGACGCCCTGCCCGACGCGAACGACCGAGCCGGGGCCGACGTCGACGACGTCGCCGTCGAGACCCATCTGCCCCTGCCCCGCGAGGAAGACGTAAAGCTCCTCGACCCGCGCGTGCGTGTGCCAGTAGCCCGCCTGTTCACCGGGCTCGAAGGCGTTGGCCGTCATGCCGATGAACTGCATCGTCATGTCGTGGTCGACGACGCGGCGCCCGTCACGCGATTTCTCCGGCGTGAACCCGCCGTAGTGCGCCCGCCACTCGTCGAGCCCGCCCATCTGCAGCACCTGGTAGTCGCTCATCGGCCCAGGCTATCCGTGGGGGAGGCGAGAAGGGCCGCGGTGCGCGGGCCCAGACCCAGGGCGCGGGCGGCGTCGAGCTGGCCGGCGGTATCGACGTCGCGGCGCAGGGTCGAAGCATCCGGGATCGGAAGAGCCTCGCACCCCAGTGCCACGTGCCGGGCGAAGGAGCCGTCGCCGAACGACGATGTCCACTCCATGCCCGCGTTTGCGGTGACCAGCGTCGAGCCGGTGCCCTCCGCGTCGGGAACGACGGCGCGGGGAACGGATGCTGCGGCCCGCAGCGCGTCGGAGAGATCGGCGGGTCGCAGCGCCGGAAGGTCTCCGAGGAGGGCGGCGCGCGGCATCCGTCCGCTCGGATCGATCGCCGCGACGCCCGCCGCCACCGCGGCGTCGAGTCCCTGCGCGTCGCCCTCGGGGACGAAGCGCAGCGCCGGGATCATCGCGGCCTCGCGTGCGAGCGCGGCGTCGTCGGTCACCACCACGACCTGCGCGACGAGCTCGCACGCGCTCGCCGCCGCGAGGGTGTCGAGCGCGATCGCCCGGGCGAGGTCGGAACGACCCACGCCGTCGACCTCGAGCCGCGACTTCGCGCGCGCGGAGGGCTTGACCGGTACCACGACGACCCAGCGCACCGTTCCCAATTCAGGACTGGAGACCGCGGGAACGGCCGACACGGCAGATGGGGTCGACTTCCCCGCGTGCTGATCCTGAGTTACGGCACGCTTGCGTTGCCCGAAGAGCGGGCTCACGCGTACTTCGCGCGCAGGCGCGGCAGGATCTCTTCGCCGTACATCCGCAGGAAGGCGCCCTGGTCGTGGCCGGGGTCGTGGAAGACGAGGTGGCGGAAGCCGAGGTCGACGTACCAGCCGATGCGTTCGACGTGCTCGTCGGGGTCGTCCGACACGATGAACCGCGAGGCCGCGCGCTCGATCGGCAGCGCCTCGCCGAGCCGCTGCATCTCGATGGGGTCGTCGACGCCCATCTTCTCCTCGGGGGTGAGCGCGAGCGGCGCCCAGAACCGCGTCTTCTCCCGGGCCGCTTCGATGGTCGCGGCGAGCGAGACCTTGATCTCCATCAGCGTGTCGATCGCGTCGGGAGCACGCCCGGCCTTCTCGAGCCCTTCGTGCAGCGCGGGCAGCAGCGTGTCGGTGTACAGCTCGCGCTTCTTCCCCGAGGTGGTGATGAAGCCGTCGGCGATGCGTCCCGCGAGGCGGGTCGCGGCGGGACCGGCGGCGCCGATGTAGATCGGCACGGGCTCGGGCAGCTTGTCGTAGATCGTGATGTTGCGCGCGTGGTAGTAGGTGCCGTCGAAGTTGACGCGGTCCTCCGACCACAGCCGGCGGATGAGGCCGATGGCCTCCTTGAGCCGCTGGAACCGCTCCGGCGGATCCGGCCAGGTGATGCCGAGGTTCGCCTCGTTGAGCGCCTCGCCGGTGCCGACGCCGAGGATCACGCGCCCCGGGTACATCACGCCGAGCGTCGCGAAGTCCTGCGCGACCACCGTGGGGTTGTAGCGGAACGTCGGCGTCAGCACCGACGTGCCGATGAGCACGCGCGAGGTCTTCGCGCCGAGCGCGCCGAGCCAGGGAACGGATGCCGGGGCATGCCCGCCGTCGTGCAGCCAGGGCTGCAGGTGGTCCGAGATGAAGACGGAGTCGAACCCGGCCTCCTCGGCCTGGATCGCGTAGCCGAGCAGCTCGGCCGGGCCGAACTGCTCGGCCGAGGCCTTGTACCCGAAGCGCAGGGGGACGGTCATAGGGTGCTCCCTTCGAGAGCGGGTGCGGGGAGGAATTCCGAGCCGTCGGCACGGGCGAGTCGCTCCCGGAAGGCGTCGACGGTGCCCGGCCACAGCAGCGCGAGCCGCCCCGAGCGCTCGTCGACGTACCAGTTGCGGCATCCGCCGGTCATCCAGCGGGTGGATGCCGCGGCCCGCGCGATCTCGTCGGTGTATGTGCGTTCGGCCTCGGGGTCGACGCGCAGCGCGCGGCCGGCGCGTGCGTCGAGGACGCGGGTGACGTAGCCCGCCTGCTCCTCGATCATGAGCACCGACGACGAGTGGCCGAGCGACGCATTCGGGCCGTTCAGCACGAAGAGGTTGGGGAACCCCGCGACGACGGTCGAGGCGAACGCCGTCATGCCGTGCGACCAGTGCTCGGCGAGCGTCACGCCGCCCTCGCCGGTGACGAGCTCGGCGTAGGGCTGCCGGGTCGACGCGAATCCGGTCGCGAGGACGAGCGCGTCGACCTCGTGACGGGTGCCGTCGGAGGCGACGAGCGTCGAGCCGTCGACCTCGGCCAGCGCGGAGGTGACGAGCGAAACGGCGTCGGACGCGACAGCGGGGTAGAAGTCGTCCGAGAGCAGCACGCGCTTGCAGCCGAAGGCGTAGTCGGGTGTGAGCGCGGCCCGCAGCGCGGGATCGGCGACCTGGTGCTCGAGGTGCGCGAGCGCCACGGCCTCGGCCTCCGCCGCCGCAGCGGAGTCGCCCGAGCGGGAGGCGAAGCGCGCCTCGCCCTCGGCGTAGAGGTCGCTGCGAAGGGCCTCGAGCGCCTGCGGCGTTGCGGCGAACCGCGCGCGGTCGGCCTCGGAGTAGAGGTCGCCACCGCGCGGCACGATCCACGCGGGGGTGCGCTGGAAGAGCGTGACGTGCGCCGCCGTTCGGGCGAGCTCCGGCACGATCTGCACGGCGCTGGCGCCGGTGCCCACCACGCCGACGCGCGCACCGGCGAGCTCGGCCGAGTGATCCCATCGCGCCGAGTGGAAGAGCGGCCCCGGGAACTGCTCGAGCCCGGCGATCCGGGGGATCGTCGGCTCGGTCAGTCGCCCGCACGCGAGCACCAGCACGTCCGCGACGATGACTTCCTCGGGCGTCGCGATCCGCCACACCTCGTGCTCGGCATCCCACGCGGCACCACGCATCGGGGTGTCGAGCCGCAGCCGGTCGCGCAGGCCCTCGGCGGCTGTGACGTGCTCGAGATACGCGTGGATCTCCGCGCCCTTGGCGTACGTGCCCGACCACGAGGGGTTCGGATGTGCCGCGAAGCCGTAGAGGTGCGAGGGTACGTCGCACGCGATGCCCGGATACGTGTTGTCGCGCCACGTGCCGCCCACGGATGCGGCCCGCTCCAGCACGACGAAGTCCTCGCGGCCCGCGCGGCGCAGCGCCGACGCCACGCCGATGCCGGCGAACCCGGCACCGACGATCGCGACCTCGACGCGGGTCACCGCGGGCCCACCTGACCGTATGTCGTGGTGCGCAGGCGGAACGGCCGGAACAGCCGCGCGACCATGGCCGAGGCATCTGTCACGGGCAGTTCAAGGCCGTGCTCGATGCCGGCCTCCGGCTTGACGCGGCCGTCGAGCAGGGTGCCGCCGAGGTCGTCGCCGCCGGACTGCAGCAGGACGACGGATGCCTCGCGCCCGACGCGCGTCCATGGGATCTGGATGTGCGGAATGCTGCCCGACAGCAGCAGTCGCGACACAGCCACCATCGCGCGGTGCTCGTCGAGCGGTGCGCGTCCGGGGACGAGGGGGACGCCGCCGGCCGGGCCGGGCAGTGGGATCGGCACGAACTCGCTGAAGCCGTGAGTCTCGCCCTGAACGGCCCGGAGCTGACGCAGGTGCGCGACGCGCTCGGCGGCGGTCTCGACGTGGCCGTAGAAGATGACGCTCGTCGACCGGAAACCGGCGCGGTGCGCGGCGGTGATGCCCTCGACCCAGCGGTCGATCTCGAGGTCGGTCGGCGCGACGAGTCGCCGCACCCGCTCGCTCAGCACCTTGACGCCGGTGCCGGGTACCGTGTCGACGCCGGCTTCGCGCATCGCTGCGAGGGCGTCCTCGAGGCCGAGACCGGAACGGTCGGCGAGGTCGCGCACGTCCTGAGGGCGATAGGCATGGAGATGGATGCCGGGAGCCGTGGCCTTCACCGCGCGCGCGATGTCGAGGTAGCCCGAGGGGTCCTCCGACGCGGGGAGGAGCCCCTGCACGCAGAGCTCGGTGGCGCCGAGATCCCACGCATCCGCGGCGATCGCGCCGACGTCGTCGAGCGTGAACGTCACGGGGTCGCCGGTGGCGTGCGCGCGGAGCCCGGTCGAGGTGAGGTTGCGGTTCACCACGAGGGTGACGGCTTCGCCCACCGTGTAGCGCCGCACGTCGTCCGCGGTCGCCGCGAGCGCATCGAGCTCGTCGCCGGTGGCTTCGAGGAGCGCGACCCATTCGGCGTCGTCGAGCGCGAGCGGGTCGGCCGCCGCAGTCTCGGCGAGCCGCTGGGCGCCGCCGCGCCGGCCTTGGGCGACATCGAGTCGAGGCGTTGCCGTCGAGTCGAGGTGTTGCGTGCGCCCGGAACGTGTCGACTCGGTCGAAACACCGCGATTCGCCGCAAGGGCGGCTGGGACGGATGCTGCGGCCAGGCCGGTCTCGGCATCAGCGAGCGCCGCCACCGCGGGCCGCAGCGCGGGGTCGATCCACGTCGCGGGATCGAGCACGAACTCGGGCTGCGCGGTCAGGCGCTCGCGCAGCTCGAACCCCAGCTCCGCCGTCTTACGGGCGAGGTCGTCGAGGTGCGGCCACGGGCGCTCGGGGTTCACGTGGTCGGCGGTGAGGGGCGAGACGCCGCCCCAGTCGTCGGCGCCGGCGCGCACCAGCAGGCCGAACTCCGGGGCGTCCGACAGGTTCGGCGGCACCTGGATGCGCATGCGCGGGCCCATCACGAGCCGGGCGACCGCGACAGCTGCGACGTACTCGAGCAGTTCCGCGTCGGGCGCACCTTGCATGGCGGTGCGAGGCTTCGCGCGGAAGTTCTGCACGATCACCTCCTGCACATGCCCCTGTCCGTCCACCTGATGACGTTCGTGGGCGTCGCGGATCGCGACGAGGGACTCGGCGCGGTCGCGCACGGTCTCGCCGATCCCGACGAGGATGCCGGTCGTGAACGGCACGCGTTCGCGCCCCGCGGCGTCGATCACCTCGAGCCGCACGGCCGGGTCCTTGTCGGGCGAGCCGAAATGCACCTGTCCGGGCTCTTCGTAGAGCCGGCGCGAGGTCGTCTCGAGCATCATGCCCATCGACGGCGCGGTGGGACGCAGCATCCGCAGCTCTTCCGCGCTCATCACTCCCGGATTCGCGTGGGCGAGCAGCCCCGTCTCGGCGGTCACCAGGCGCGCGATGTGCGCGACGTACTCGATCGTCGAGGCGAACCCGTGCTCGTCCAGCCACGCGCGCGCCTCGGGCCAGCGCTCTTCGGGGCGGTCGCCCAGGGTCAGCAGCACCTCTTTGCAGCCCGACGCCAGCCCCTGCCGCACGACCGCGAGCACCTGCTCGGGCGACATGTACGCGGGCTTGTGCTTCTTGAGGAGCTGCCCCGGGGTGTCGACGAACACGCAGTAGTGGCAGCGGTCGCGGCACAGGGTCGTGAGCGGCACGAACACCTTGCGCGAGTACGTGATCACACGAGGACGACCGGATGCTGCGAGCCCGGCGTCGCGCAGATCCCCGGCGATCTCGAGCAGGCGCTCGAACCGCTCACCCGTGGCGCCCAGTAGGGTCTCGGCGTCGGCCGCATCGAGCCGCGCTCCCGCTGCGGCGCGGGCGAGCGCGGCGTCGACGGCGGCGAGCGAGGCCGCGGCGGGGGACGCGGTGACGGAGGGGGACACGACGGTCACCGATCCAGTCTTGCACCGCACACGGGTGCCCGGGGCGAAGGATCGTTGCCCTCCCGTAAGCAAATGAGACCGGTTCCGACCCCCCGCGCTGGCAGACTGGGCACATGGTGACCCTGCTGCTCGACTCGACGCAGCTCGAAGTGGTGCTGTCGGTGTCGGAGCGCGCCCTGGCATTCCGCAAGGGGAATGTCGTCATCGAGCGCTCGACGATCACCAAGGTGCAGCTCACCGACGACGCGTGGACGTGGCTGCGCGGCGTCCCGAGCCCGGGCACGCACGTGCGCGGCATCGTCGCCATGGGCACGTGGCGCTCGGCGGGTGGCGACGACTTCGCCATCATCCGCCGGCACCGGCCCAGTGTCGTGATCGACCTCGAGGGCCACCCGGAGTATCAGCGCGTCATCCTGACCACGCGCCACGGCCTCGCCCTCGTGCAGGCGCTGCGCGTCGAGGTCGCGGCCGAGCCGACCGATGTCGTCGACATCGCGGCCGAGACCGGGACCATCCCGGTCGTTCCCGAGCGCAAGCCGCGCGGACGCAAGACGCCGGCGCCCGCGCCCGCCGTCTGACCCTTCGCGTTTCGGCTCGCAGACTCGCTCGACGACCGGAGCACGTCAGCTGACGTCGCGGCGCCAGCTCACCAGGTGGCCGAGCACGACGAACACGATGGCGTAGCCGAGCAGCACGAGTCCGCCCACCCACCACTCGAGCGGGTCTGCCGAGCCCTGCGGGATGGTCGCGGCGTAGACGCTCGCACCGACCAGCGCATCGCTCGCCGCCCCCGGAAGGAAGCGCGTGACGTCCGACAGCCCCTCGACGAACGCGGCGGCGGTGCGCCCGATCGGCTCGATGAACTGCGTGAACACGAGCACGCCGACGATCGCGCCCACCTGGTTGCGCACGAGGGCGCCGACTCCGACGCCGATGAGCGTCCAGAGGACGTAGGCCAGCAGCATCCGTCCGAGCATCGCCCACGTGTCGGGGGAGGTGATGTCGGTCTCGAGGCCGAACCCCGCGAGGAACGCCGCCGACGTTCCCACGGCCGCCACGATGCCGATGACGCCGAGCACGACGCCGATCAGCACGCCGACGGCGAGCTTCGCGACGAGCACACGGCCGCGACGAGGTGTCGCAAGGAAGGTCGGGGTCAGGGTCTTGTGACGGAACTCAGCCGTCACCATGAGCGTGCCGACGAGCAGCGGGAAGACGTAGCCGACGGTGGTCGCGGTGCTGTACAGCGTGGCGGCGAGGCCCTCCTCGGGCAGCGGCGGCGCGTTGCCGGGGAGCGCCCCGGTCGCGGCGGCGGCGTAGACGAAGCCGAGCGCCGCCGCTGTGAAGGCGACGTACGCGAACAGGACGATGGCGAGGATCCACCAGATGCTCGTCGAGAACAGCTTCGTGCTCTCGGCGCGGGTCGCGGCGGTGAGGCTCATCGGTCGCCCCCTTCCTCGTCGGCGGGCGTGGTGACGGTGCCGGCGTCCTGATCCGTTTCGGACGGGACGGATGCTTCGTCCCCGGACTCGTGAGGAGGTTCAGCGGCGTCCGCGGGAGGGGTGTGGGTGACGGCGTCCTCGAAAGCCTCGGGCTCGGGCTCGTGCTTGCGCTCTGGCTCTGGCTCTGGCTCGGGCTCGGGATCGGGCTCGGGGTCGGAGTCGGGGTCGGACTCGGGCTTGCGGTCGGGCTCGGCGTCGGGGTCCGATCCGCCGTGGGGAGCGGTGTGGTCGAAGGCGGCGAAGAACGCGTCGGCCTCGATGTCGGAGTCGGTCTTGACGTAGTGCTCCCACGGGCGGTCGTCGTCGGCGTCGGGCGGCTCGGGGGTCGAGAGCTCGTCGTCGATCTCGCCGATGGCGTCGACGTCGGGGTCCGCGTCCACGGGCGCCCACGGATCGGCCGGCTCGGGCTGGGGTTCGGGTTCGGGTTCGGGTTCGGGTTCGGGTTCGGGTTGGGATTCAGCCTCAGGTGCGGGTTCGGACTCGAGCGCGGGCTCGGGTTCCGGTGCTGCCTCCGCTGCCGCCTCTTCCTCGGACGTCGGCGCCGCCTGGGGCTCCGCCGAGAGCTCGTCGTCGATCTCGCCGATGGCCTCGACGTCGGGGTCTGCGTCCTCGGGTGCCGCGGACGGCACGATGTCGATCACGCCGGTGCTTGCGACCGCGTAGGAAGCGGGTGTGGGTGCTTCGGGCTCGTCGCTCCCGCGCGCGTCGGCGGCCCAGGCGGCGCCGGCGGCAGCAGCCAGTGCGGCGGCGGCTCCGGGGGCAGCTGTCGCCTCGGCGTCGAGTTCGGCGGCGGTGAGCGCCGACTCGGCCGCCTCATCGGATTCGGAGGCGGCGGGCTCGGCGGGTGGGGCCGGGGGCGCAGCATCCGTGATCCCGACATGACCGGCCGCGGTCGGGTGCACGCGCGAGCCGTTCACGAGGTCGAGGAAGACCTCCTCCAGCGCCGGGCCGCGGCGGTGCAGCGCCGACAGCGCGACGCCGCCGGCGGCAGCCGCCGCGCCGACCGCGGTCGGGTCGACGCCGCGCACGGTGAGGCCCGAGCGCAGCACCTCGAACGGCACGCCGGCGGCCTTCAGCGCAGACGCCAGCGCGGTGCGGTCGGGGGAGTCGACGACGGTGGCGTACTCGCGCGGGTCGGTGAGCTCGTCGACCTCGCCCTGGAAGACCAGGCGTCCGCGCGAGATGATCAGCAGCGCGTCGACGGTCTGCTGCACCTCGGCGAGCAGGTGCGACGAGACGAGCACGGTCCGGCCCTCGCCGGCGAGCTGGCGGAGGAACCCGCGCATCCAGCGGATGCCCTCGGGGTCCAGTCCGTTCGCCGGCTCGTCGAGCACCAGCACGCCCGGGTCGCCGAGCAGCGCGTACGCGAGGCCGAGGCGCTGGCGCATGCCCAGCGAGTATCCGCCGACCTTGCGGCTCGCAGCATCCGTCAGGCCTACGAGGTCCAGAACCTCACCGACGCGTGACTTCCCGATGCCGGCGGCCTGGGCGTAGATCGTGAGGTGCGCGGCGGCGGTGCGGCCGGGATGGAAGCTGGATGCCTCGAGCACGGCGCCGACCGTCTGCAGCGGCTTGTCGAGCTCGGCGTAGCGCTTGCCGCCGATCGTGGCGTGGCCGTCGGTCGGCTTCTCGAGGCCGAGGAGCACCCGGAGCGTCGTGGTCTTGCCGGCGCCGTTCGGGCCGAGGAATCCGGTGACCATTCCCGGTTCGACCCGAGCCGTGAGGCCTGCGACTGCCGTGACGGCGCCGAAGCGCTTGGTGACACCTGAGAACTCCAGCGACTGGCCTCCGGGCATGCCGAACCCTCTCGTCGGTCGTGGGCGACACCCCGCGGGGCAATGTACGGGGCCGCTCCATTGCGGACTCAATGCAGAACTGCGTCCCATCCTGGCGGAAATCCGGTCTCAGCGTGGGAGAACTTGGCGCGGCCGGTAACGTTGCGCTCGTGACCGACCTCGCTGAGACCGCCGCCGAGTCCACTGTCCTCGTCAGCACGAGCGGGGGCCTCGGACGACTCACCCTCAACCGGCCTCGCGCGATCAACGCCCTCAACCTCGCGATGGTCGAGCAGCTGCACGCGGCGCTGGACGCGTGGGAGCACGACACCGAGGTCGATGTCGTGCTGCTGGACGGCGCCGGCGAGCGCGGACTGTGCGCCGGCGGCGATGTACGCGGGCTCGCCGAGCAGGTCACCAGCGGCCGCGCCGAGGACGCGGCGGTGTTCTTCCGCGCCGAGTACGCGATCAACGCGCGCATCGCCGAGTACCCGAAGCCCTTCGTCGCCTTCGCCGACGGCATCACGATGGGCGGCGGCATCGGCGTCGCCGGCCACGCCGCGATCCGGATCGTGACCGAGCGCTCGCAGCTCGCGATGCCCGAGACGCGCATCGGCTTCACCCCCGACGTCGGCGGCACGTGGCTGCTCGCCCACGCGCCGGGCCGCCTCGGCGAGTATCTCGGGCTGACGGGCGCGGTGATGGATGCCTCGGACGCGATCTACGCCGGATTCGCCGACCACTACGTGCCCCATGAGAACCTCGAAGCCGTCCGCGACGCGCTCGAGACGCGCGCCGACCCGTCGAGCCCTGCCGAGCTCGTGCTGCTGTTCGACGAGACCCCGGCGCCGTCGAGGCTCATCGCCGCGCGGGAGTGGATCGACGATGCCTTCGCCGGCGACACCGTGGCGGAGATCGTCGAGCGACTGCGGGCGCGCGCCGAGCCCGCAGCATCCGCCACTGCAGACCTCCTGGGCGAGCTCTCGCCGACGGGACTCGCCGTGACGCTCGCCGCGATCCGTCGGGCCCGTGAGCTCGCGGGGCTGCGCGATGCGCTCGACCAGGAGTACGGGCTGGTGATGTGGTTCGCGACGACCCAGCCCGACCTCCCGGAGGGCATCAGGGCGCAGGTCATCGACAAAGACCGCACGCCGCGCTGGCAGCCGGCGACCCTGTCCGAGCTGCCGGAAGACGTCGGCGAGACCGCGCTCGCCCATCGGCCTGACGTCCCGCTCTGGGGCTGACGCCGGCACCGGCGACGAGCATCGGCGACGAGGAGGGATCGTGAGCACCCGGCACCGGAGGAGCTACTCGATCGGCGTCGCCATCGACTGGTTCTTCTTCGTCTTCGCCGGGCTCGCGGCGCTGTGGCTCGCGTACCTCAGCCTCACCGAGACGTTCCACGTCGGGTGGTGGGGCATCCCGTTCTTCCTCGCGTTCTGGGTACTGCTCGCGTACCTCGTGCTGCCGCGGCTGCACCGCATCCTCACCACGATCTACGTGCCCGACTACTTCATCGGGCGCACCCGCACCAGTGACGGGCTCCTGGGCGACCCGGTGAACCTCGCGTTCCAGGGCACCGGCGAGCAGATCCGCGCCTCTCTCGAGGCGGCCGGCTGGACGGCGGCCGACCCGGTGACGCTCGGCTCGTCGTGGCGCATCATCACATCGACGCTCACGCGGCGGAGCTACGACGAGGCGCCGGTCAGTCCGCTCTTCCTCTTCGGACGCCAGCAGGACTTCGCCTATCAGCAGGAGGTCGACGGCAATCCGGCCCAGCGCCACCACGTGCGGTTCTGGCGGTGCCCCGACGACTGGCTGCTGCCCGGCGGCCGCCGCGTCGACTGGCTCGCGGCCGGCACCTTCGACACCAGCGTCGGACTGTCGCTGTTCACGCTGCAGGTCACCCATCGCATCGACGCCGACACCGACGTCGAGCGCGACCACATCGTCCAGACCGTGACGGATGCCGACCCCCGCGTCACTGTGGACGTCATCGCCGACTTCGCCACCGGCTATCACGCCCGCAACGGCGGTGGCGACAGCATCCGCACCGACGGGGATCTCCCGATCGTGGACGTGAGCGCGGTCGCGCCGAGCGTTGCGAGCGCCGGGGAGGTGCCGGCATGACCGCCGAGCCGCCCGCACCACAGAAGCGGCCGGCGTACGAACCCGCGGGGCGACTGCTCAAGCCGCCGCGCTTCGACCCCGAGATGAAGCGGCCGACCTCGACGGTGGCTGGCGTCCTGCTCATCGTGCTGCGGGTGATCGCCGGCATCGTCGTGCTCGTGAGCATCGCGACCGGGTGGGACGCGATCCTGTCCGACCCCGACTCCGTGCTCGAGGGGTTCGACCCGACGCCCGAGGGGAAGCAGGCCGCGCTGTGGCTGGTGATC
Source organism: Microbacterium sp. F01 (assembly GCF_056156365.1). NCBI lineage: Bacteria > Bacillati > Actinomycetota > Actinomycetes > Micrococcales > Microbacteriaceae > Microbacterium > Microbacterium sp. F01. The sequence continues at coordinate 4,103,949 of NZ_CM149592.1, read as the reverse complement.
GGCACCGGCGCCACGGTGCTGCTCATCGACCTCGCGCTGGCGTTCTTCGTCTTCCGAGGCTTCAACTGGGCGCGCGTAGTCGTCATGTTCATCGCGGTGCTGTCGATCAGCACCTCGTTCACGGCATGGTGGGCGCAGGGGCAGGAGATCGAGATCGCGGGAACGTTCTTGTCGCTGAGCATCGACATCCTGCTCCTCCTCGCCCTGTCGAGCCGCAGCGCCGCGGCCTACGCGCGCCGCAACGAGCGGCGCCCCGACACCCCCGCGTGACGTAACCTGAGTCCCGCCGCAGACAGCGGCGCGCAGCATCCGTCACCGCAGTCCCGGGGGAGGGCACGTGTTCGACAGTCCGCTCTCGGCGTCGGCGTACGAGGTGCTCGCGGTCGACCCCGAGGTCGACGAGGAGACCCTGCGCAAGGCGTACCGCCTGCGCCTGCGGCAGACCCACCCCGACACCGGCGGTGACGCCGCGGTGTTCATCCAGGTGCAGCGGGCGTGGGAGCTCGTCGGCACGCCGGAGGCGCGCGCGGCGTACGACCGCGGGCACGGCTTCGGCGAGGCGGCGGCGCCGGAGTGGTCGGGCTGGCGGCCGCCGGCGGCGCGGACCGACACGCGCCCGCGCGCCCGCTCGTACGGGCACCCCGGCGGCTGGCGCCGCGAGCGCTACCTGACGCTCATCCGCGAGTGGGCCGGCCGCGGCGTCACGCTCGAGGACCCGTACGACCCCGCGCTCGTGCGCTCGGCGCCGGTGGCATTGCGGCGGCTCCTCGCCGACGCGCTCGCCGAGGAGGCGACGGCCCGCGTGGTCACCGACCTCGGCATGGGCTACACGGTGTGGCACGACGTGGACGCGTCGGGGCGCGGCGGCGACCCCGACGCCAAGATCGACCACATCGTGCTCGGCCCGAGCGGCCTGTACGGGGTGCTGTCGGAGGACTTCGGGGGTCCGGTGCGGATCCGCCGCGGCGAGTTCGTCGGTGACGGCGTGCCCGGCACCCCCCTCGCCGAGCTGCTCTCGCGCATGCGGGTGATCGCGCGCGCCGCGGGCGTGCGGTTCAGCGGCGCGATCGTGGTGCTGCCCGACGAGGACGTGCTCACCCCCATCGACGAGATCGGCCGCGTGCGCGGTATGCGCGTGGCCGTGGTCTCGCGCAGCGCGCTGGCCACGGTGCTGCGCCGCGGCATCACCGGCGCCCGCGACATCGGCGGCAACGAGGTCTTCGACTACCGCACGCGCCTGCAGCAGTCCGTGCGCTTCGCGTAGCCCGGCGCGGGTTCAGGGCGTAGGCGCGTTCACATCGGGTGCTCTCACCGAGTGCACCCGTCGTGCGCGTGCACGACACGTGATCTCGGTGACATCACGTGCAGTGGACGGATGCTGCGGCGAGGCGCTCGCCGCGTCACCCGGGTTCACGCGTCGCGGGCCTGGCGCAGCCAGCGCTCGATGCCCGAGATGTGAACCTGCGCGACCGCCGTGGCGAGCTCGACATCGTGGTCGGCGATCGCGTCGAGGATGGCGCGGTGCTCGGCGAGCGTGCGCTCGACGGCCCCCGCCTGGGTGAGCCCGCGCCAGACGCGGGCGCGCACGGTCTGGCTGGTGAGGCTCTCGAGCAGACTCGCCAGGTAGTCGTTGCCCGCGAGCCGCGCGATGGCGCTGTGGAACCGCACGTCGTGCTCGACCAGGGTCTCGATGTCGGTGTCGGTCGCGACGGCGCTGATCTCAGCATCCAATCCGGCCACATCGTCGTCGTCCGCGCGCTGCGCCGCGAGGCCCGTCGCGTGGGACTCGAGCAGGCGACGGACGGCGAAGATCTCGAGCAGCGAGTCGTCGTCGTGCAGGTCGACCACGAACGAGATCGCCTCGAGCAGCAGCTTCGGCTCGAGGCTCGTGACGTACGTGCCGTCGCCGCGCCGCACGTCGAGCACACGGATGACCTCGAGCGCCTTGACGGCCTCGCGCATCGAGTTGCGCGAGAGTCCGAGGCTCTCGGCGAGGTCTTTCTCGGGAGGCAGGCGCGACCCGGGGGTCAGCTCGCCGCGGACGATCATGTCCTTGATCTTCTCGATCGCTTCGTCGGTGACGGCCACGCGCCCATCTTAGACATCGGATGTCACGCAGATTGGATGCCGCGACCGCCGCGCGTCGGCGGCATGATGGTGACATGCGAGTCGTGGACGGACACCTCCATCTCTGGGACCCCGAGGTCTTGACCTACCAGTGGCTCGAAGGACCTCTGCTCCGATCTTTCGGACCCGAGGAGCTCGACATCGCGTTGCAGGACGCCCCGGACGCGGACTGCGGCTTCGTCTTCGTGCAGGCGGAGTGCGCGCCCGAGCAGGCGATCGCCGAGGTCGACTGGGTCGCGTCGCTGACCTCCCGCGTCCCGGTGCGGGGCATCGTGGCACGCGCGCCGCTCGAAGACCCCGCGGCGACCGACGAGCACCTCGCGGCGTTCGCGGAGCGGCCGCTCGTCGTCGGGGCGCGACGCCTGCTGCAGTCCGAGCCGGCGGGCTTCTGCCTGCGGCCGGGGTTCCTGCGCTCGGCGGAGGCGGTGGCCGCCTCCGGACTCACCTTCGACGCGTGCGTGCGGTGGGACCAGCTGCCCGACGTGGTGGCGTTCGCGGATTCGCTACCCGAGCTCGCCATCGTGCTGGACCACCTGGGCAAACCCGAGGTCGGGTCGCCGGACGACGCCGACCCGGCCGACGACACTCCGTGGGCGGAGTCGCTCCGCGATCTCGCGCAGCGCCCGAACGTGGTGTGCAAGCTCTCCGGCCTGCCGGCGGAATCGACCGGCGAGTGGACCGACGCCCAGGTGCGACCGTTCCTCGACGTGGCGCTCGACGCGTTCGGCCCCGACCGGCTGCTGTTCGGCAGCGACTGGCCGGTCTCGGGTCCGTACGGGCGCTGGCTCGACACCGTGTCGTCGTGGCTGGCGGACCGCGTCGGCGAGCACCGCCAGAAGGCGGTGCTCGCCGAGAACGCCGAGCGGTTCTACCGCCTCGGCTAGCGACACTCCCTGGCCTCGGTCACCCGCCTGCGAGCTCGTTCGACAGGTCAACCAGGGTTCTACAGGAGATTCCGCGCAGAAGTCGTCCTGCGGAAGGGCGGTTGACCTGTTGGACCAATGCCCCGCCGGGGGCCGATCTCCCCCTGGTGCGGTGAGTCAGGAGCCGGCCGGACGGAGGCGGAGCGGCGACATCCCGCCGTCCACCTCGATGTAGGTGCCGGTCGTCGAGCCCGACGACGGGCTCACGAGGTAGAGCACGGCCCCGGCGACCTCGGCGGCCGACACCAGGCGGCCGTGGGGCTGGCGGGCCTCGAGCGCGGCGCGCTCGGCCGCAGGGTCGGGGGCGCTCGCGAGCAGTCGGCCGATCCACGGGGTGTCGGCCGTGCCCGGGTTGACCGCGTTGACGCGGATGCCTTCGCGCAGGTGATCGGCGGCCATCGCACGGGTGAGGGAGAGCACGGCGCCCTTCGAGGCGCTGTACAGCGCACGCTGCGGCAGGCCGGCGGTGGCCGCGATCGACGACGTGTTGCAGATCGCGGCGGCGGGAGAGCGGCGCAGCCAGGGCAGCGCCGCCGCCGTGACACGCGCGATTCCCGTGACGTTGATCGAGAAGACGCGCGCCCATTCGGCGTCGTCGTTGGCCGCGATGTCACCCTGCGCGCCGATGCCCGCGTTGTTCACGAGGATGTCGATGCGCCCGAACCGCTCGCCGACCTCGGCGATCGCCCGGTCGACGGCGGCGCGGTCCGACACGTCCGCGGCGAACGCGGCGAAGCGCGGGTCGGCGCCCGACGGGTCGAGGTCGAGCACGGCGACCTCAGCGCCCTCATCGGCCAGCGCGGTCGCGATCGCGGCGCCGATGCCCGACGCCCCGCCGGTGACGACGGCGACGAGGCCGTCCAGCTGCCGGCCGCTCATCGTGCCGCCTCCCATGCCACGAACTCCTGGCGCTGCGCGCCCAGACCCTCGATCTCGATGTCGACCACGTCGCCCGCCCTCAGGTAGGGGAACTTCCCGCCGAACGCCACGCCCTGCGGCGTGCCGGTGAGGATCAGGTCGCCGGGCTCGAGCGTGACGAACTGCGACAGGTGGTGAACGATGGTGCGCACGTCGAAGATCATGTCGCTCGTGTTCGAGTTCTGACGGGGTTCCCCGTTGACGAAGCTCTTCAGGCCGAGGCTCTGCGCGTCGACCTCGTCGGCTGTCACCAGCCACGGACCCGTGGGGTTGAAGCCGTGCGCGATCTTGCCCTTCGACCACTGCCCGCCCGAGATCTCCATCTGGAACGTGCGTTCCGAGACGTCGTTGGCGACGACGTAGCCGGCGATGTGAGCGTCGGCCTCGTCGGGGCTGTCGAGATACGCGGTGCGGCGGCCGATGACGACACCGAGCTCGACCTCCCAGTCGGTCTTCTCGCTGCCGCGCGGGATCGTCACGGCGTCGTTCGGTCCGACGACCGTGTTCGGGGTCTTCAGGAAGATGATGGGCACGGTCGGCGGCTCCGCGCCGGACTCGCGCGCGTGCGCGGCGTAGTTCTGGCCGATGCAGATCACCGCGCTCGGTCGGGCGATCGGGGCGCCGATGCGCAGCCCCGCGGCGCCTTCGAGCTCGGGGAGGAGTCCTTCGGCGATGGCGGCGGTCGTCCGCTCCACGGGGTCATCGGCGAGGAATCCACCGTCGACATCGGATGTGAGCGGGCGCAGATCGAGGTATCGGTCCGCGTCGAGGACGACGGGGATCTCACTGCCGGACTCGCCGAGGCGCGCGAACTTCATGGCTCTCCTGGATTTCTCGATGCGGGGCGGCGTCGGTGCCGTCGCGTCCCGCGGGCGTGATTGACAGTATAGACATCCGATGTTTACACTGCGAGCGGTTCGACTCCCCGAACCGCGAACCGCTGGAGAACGCCCCGTGAGCCGCATCGTCGCCTTCGAGACGACAGACATCCGATTCCCCACGTCGCTGAGCCTCGACGGCTCCGACGCGATGAACCCCGACCCCGACTACTCGGCCGCCTACCTCCGTATCGTGACGGATGCCGCCGACGGCATCGAGGGACACGCCTTCGTGTTCACGATCGGGCGTGGCAACGACGTGCAGGTCGCCGCCCTCGACGCTCTCGCCGGGCACCTCGTCGGCCGCGAGCTCGAGCCGCTCCTCGACGACATGGGCGCGACCAACCGCGAGCTCACCGGCGACTCGCAGCTGCGCTGGCTCGGCCCCGAGAAGGGCGTGATGCACATGGCGATCGGCGCGGTCGTGAACGCGCTGTGGGACATCAAGGCCAAGCGCGCCGGACTCCCGCTGTGGCAGCTGCTGTCGCGCATGAGCCCCGAGGAGCTCGTCGGGCTCGTCGACTTCCGCTACCTCACGAACGCGCTCACCCCCGAGGACGCGCTGCAGATCCTCCGCGCCGCCGAGCCCGGCCGCGCCGAGCGCGAGCGCGAACTCCTCGCAACCGGCTACCCGGCGTACACGACCAGCCCTGGCTGGCTCGGGTACTCCGATGAGAAACTCGCGCGCCTCTGCCGCGAGGCGATCGCGGACGGGTTCGGCCAGATCAAGCTCAAGGTGGGCGCCGACCTCGAGGACGACGTCCGTCGCCTCCGCGTCGCCCGCGAGGTCTGCGGCGAGGGCTTCCCGATCGCGATCGACGCGAACCAGCGCTGGGAGGTCTCCGAGGCGATCGAGTGGGTGAACGCGCTCGCCGAGTTCGACCTCGCGTGGATCGAGGAGCCGACGAGCCCCGACGACGTGCTCGGCCACGCCGAGATCGCGCGCGGCATCGCGCCCGTGCGGGTGGCGACGGGCGAGCACGCGCAGAACCGCGTGATCTTCAAGCAGCTGCTGCAGGCCGACGCGATCTCGGTCATGCAGATCGACGCGGCCCGCGTCGGCGGCGTCAACGAGAACATCGCGAACCTGCTGCTGGCTGCGAAGTTCGGCGTGCCCGTGTGCCCGCACGCGGGGGGCGTCGGCCTCTGCGAGGCCGTGCAGCACCTGTCGATGTTCGACTTCGTGGCCGTCACCGGCTCCCGCGAGGGTCGCATGATCGAGTACGTGGACCACCTGCACGAGCACTTCGTGGTGCCCACCGAGGTGCATGGCGGCGTGTACCTGGCGCCGACCGCACCCGGCACCGGCATGGAGATGAAGGCGGCCAGCCGCGCCGAGTACGAGTTCGGGACGACGGATGCCGCGGCCTGAGCGCGCTGCTCTTCAGAACCCCGCGCTCACACGTCTCGGGTACGGCGCGGCGAACGTTGGCAACCTGTTCCGCGAGCTCAGCGACGAGCAGGCCTGGGCCATCCTCGACGCGGCGTGGGAATGCGGCATCCGCTATTTCGACACTGCTCCGCACTACGGACTCGGGCTGTCGGAGCGGCGGCTGGGCGCGTTCCTGAAGACGAAGCCCCGCGACGAGTTCGTGATCTCGACGAAGGCCGGCCGCCTGCTCCGCCCCAACCCCGACGACGACGGGGGCCTCGACCTCGCCGCCGACTTCCACGTGCCGACGACGCTGCGCCGCGAGTGGGACTTCTCGGAGTCGGGCGTGCGCGCGAGCCTCGAGGAGTCGCTCGAGCGCCTCGGCCTCGACCGCGTGGACGTGCTCTACCTGCACGACCCCGAGCGGCACGACCTCGACCTGGCGCTGCGCGAGGCGTTCCCGGCACTCGAGCTGCTGCGCGCCGAGGGCGCGGTCGACGCGATCGGCATCGGCTCGATGGTGAGCGAGGCGCTCGCCGCGGCCGTCGAGAGCGCCGATCTCGACCTCATCATGATCGCCGGCCGGTACACGCTGCTCGAGCAGCCGGCCGCCGACGCCGTGCTGCCGGCCTGTCGCGCGAGAGGCACCGGGGTGGTGGCAGCATCCGTCTTCAACTCCGGTCTGCTCGCCAAGGACGAGCCGGAGCGCTCCGACCGCTATGAGTACGGACGCATGCCGGAGCCGCTGTGGGAGCGCCTGCAGGCGATCCTCGCCGTGTGCCGCGCGCACGACGTGCCGCTGCCGGCTGCGGCGGTGCAGTTCCCGCTCCGCGACGCCGCCGTGCGTTCGGTCGTCGTCGGCAGCAGTCGCCCCGAGCAGCTGCGCCGGAACGCGGAGCTCATGGCGATCGACATCCCGCCAGCACTGTGGGACGATCTGGCCGCCGCAGGCCTCATCCGCTGACGAAGGGATCCTCATGCTCGAGGGCATCAACCCGCTGCTGACCGGGGAGCTGCTGCTCCACCTGGACCGCATGGGGCACTCCGACGCGGTCGTGATCGCCGACGCGCACTTCCCGGCGTGGGCCATCGGTGCACGCGTCGTCGGGCACCCGTCCGCCTGAGCGCGCTCGGCGGTTCCTCAGCCGTTGAGACCGAAGAGATCCAGCGGGTGCGTGAGGCGCCACCACGGCGACGGCTCGGTGATCTCCGCCGCGAGCGTCAGGTCGACGGTGGCGGTGTCGAGCGGTCCGGTCACGCTGAGAGAGCCGACGACATCGCCGGCGCCGCGGCTGTCGCCCAGGCTGTACGTGGTCGCCACCGTGCCGCTGCCGCCGTTCCAGAGGATGACCGACGCGTCGCCCGACGTGACGATGTCGACCTTGTCGCCCCACAGCGTATCGACCTGGCCGGCCACAGTGCTCGCCGTCACCGAGGGCTTGGGCTGCAGCTCCGCCTCCATCTGCGCGTACAGCGCGCGGGAGGCGGCGAGGCGTGCCTCGTCGTCCGGCTGTCCGAGCACCGAGGCGTAGAGGCGCACGGTCTTGTCGCCGATCGTGACGTCCTTGGCAGACAGCAGATTCCAGGCGTCGAGCGTTCCCGTCTTGAGCCCCACGACGCCCGGATCGGCGAGGAGGCCGTTCGTGTTCTCGACGTGTCCGGCGCCGGGGAGGTCGACGGACTGCTTCGCGACGATCTCGGCGATGACGGGGTGGGCCAGGGCCTTCTGCGCGAGCGTCACCAGGGCTTCGGGGCTCGCGGCGTTGCGCGGGTCCATGCCGGTGGGCTCGCGGACCGTGATCCCGGGGACGCCGTGCGCGGTCAGCCAGGCGTTGGCGGCGGAGGCGTACACGGCGTCGGACGGCCAGATGCCCTGCGCCAGGCGGTCGGCGTAGTTGTTCGCCGAGCCGATCAGCATGCCCTCGAGCATCTGGTACTCGGTGAGCGAGCCGCCCACCGGGACGTCGAGCGCGGACTCGCCGCCTGCGCGGTACTGCCAGTAGCGCGAGCGGTCGGCGGACGTGAAGCGGTACTCCGGCCCCTGCTCGCCGACGGCGAGCGGCATCTCCTCGAGCACGACCAGCGCGGTCACGAGCTTGGTGATGCTCGCGATGGCGGCGGGGTCGGCCGTGGAGGCCAGCGTTCCCGGGATGCCGGCGACGGCCTCGGCGGCGCTTCCCTGACCCGGCCATGCGGGCGCCGCGGCGGGCGCCGCGATCGGCTGCACCTCCATCGCTGTCACGGTGGGCGCGACCGCGTGCAGCGGCCACAGCAGGGTCGTCGCCGCGTACGCGCCGACCACGGCCGCGATCGCAAGCGTGGGCACCACGACGGCGGCGCGGAACGGGGAGCGTCGCGGGGCGTCGGAGAGGAGATCGGCGTCGACCGCCACGTACGGTGTCGCCGCGGCCGACAGGTCGGCCGGTGCTGCGCCGTGTTCGACGACGGTTTCGTCGACCCAGGCCAGCGCGGTGCGACTGCCGGCGACGGTGGGGGCGGCGGTGAGGTCGACGTCGGACGGGTCGACCGGGTCCGTCGGGTTCCACGTCGCGACCGTGGGCACATCGGCGACGGGCACGGTCGCGATCGTCGGCGCGACAGCGGTCACGTCCACCGGAGCTGTGCTCGTCGGCGGGTAGACGGTGTCTGTCTCACCCGTCTGGATCGTGAGGATGCCGCCGTCCGGGGCATCGTCGGACGCCGGCGTCGAGACGGCACCGGTCTGCACGCGTCGCGCGCGACGCGTGGGTGCCGGGGTGTCGTCCGATGTCACCCACCCAAAATACCCGCTGAAGCGGCGGTATACTCGTCGCCACAACCACGGGAGTCCGGTGAGCCGGGCTGAGAGGAAGCGACCCACGCTTCGACCGTCGAACCTGATCCGGATCATGCCGGCGCAGGGAGGAGCTCATATGCACGCGTCCACGTCCGCATCCACCCCCCTCGCGGACCACTCGCAGCCCCCGCGCAGCCTCCGCTGGCGGGTCGTCGACATCGTCGTCGCGGCCGTGCTCGGTGTCGCGATCGGCCTCGTCTTCTGGCTCTGGAACACCGTCGGCGGCACCTGGTTCGTCGCGATGGACGGCCTCACCCCCGGCCTCGGCGGCATCGCCGTCGGCATCTGGCTCATCGGCGGCGTGATCGGCGGCCTCGTCATCCGCAAGCCCGGTGCGGCACTGCTGGTCGAGGTGATCGCCGCGCTGGTCTCGATGCTCATCGGCAACGTGTGGGGCGTCTCGACGCTCTTCTCGGGCCTCGTACAGGGCCTCGGCGCGGAACTCGTCTTCGCGATCTTCCTCTACCGTCGCTTCACGCTGCCCGTCGCGATGCTCGCCGGTGTCGGCGCCGCGGTCGGCGCCTGGGTGTTCGAGCTGTTCTACGGCAGCTCGCCGAACATCCTCAAGACCCTCGAGTTCAACGTCATCTACCTGGTGTCGCTGGCGGTCTCGGGCGCCCTTCTCGCGGGCGTCGTCGGCTGGTTCGCCGTGCGCGGGCTCGCCGCTACCGGCGCCCTCAACCGCTTCGCGGTCGGACGCGAAGCGCGCCGCGAGGTCTGACGTGAGGGCGACCCACCCGGCACGCATCACGGCGGCGGGCTGGGGCTGGCGCTACGGCGGGCGGCGGGCGCCAGCCGTCCACGACGTCTCGTTCACGATCGAGCCCGGTCAGCGCGTGCTCCTGCTCGGAGCATCGGGCGCGGGCAAGTCCACGCTCCTCGCCGGGATGGCGGGCCTCCTCGGCGGCGCCGACGAGGGCGACGAGACCGGCTCGCTCCTCATCGACGGCGAGCGGGCCGAAGCCCACCGCGGCCGCGTCGGGCTCGTGCTGCAGGACCCCGACGCCGGCGTTGTGCTGTCGAAGGTCGGCGACGACGTGGCGTTCGGCTGCGAGAACCTCGGCGTTCCGGCATCCGAGATCCCCTCCCGCGTGGCCGAGGCACTCGACGCCGTCGGGCTCGATGTGCCCCTCGCCCGTGCGACGAAGGCGCTCTCGGGCGGGCAGAAGCAGCGGCTCTCGCTCGCCGGCGTGCTCGCGATGCGGCCCGGCGTGCTGCTGCTCGACGAGCCCACCGCCAACCTCGACCCGGACGGCGTCCGCGAGGTGCGCGACGCCGTCGAGCGCGCGGTCCGCGAGACCGGCGCGACCCTCGTCGTGATCGAGCACCGCACAGCGGTGTGGGCCGACCTCATGGACCGCGTCATCGTGGTCGGCGCCGACGGCGGGCTCCTCGCCGACGGCACGCCGGCCGACGTGTTCGCGCGCCACGGCGCCGCGCTCGCCGCCGCGGGGGTGTGGGTGCCGGGCCGCCCGGTCGACCTGCCCGTGCTCGCGGCAGCGCCGGCCGACGCGCCGGCGGCGGTGGCGGCATCCGCTCTCTCGATCTCCCGTGACAGCCGCTCGATCGTGCGCGCGGGGCTCGACCTCGCCGTCCCACGGGCCGCGGCGACCGTGATCACCGGGCCCAACGGCGCCGGCAAGTCGACGCTCGCGCTGACGCTCGCGGGGCTGCTCCCTGAGGCGGCGGGCCGCGTCGAGGCGGCCCCGGAGCTGGCCGGCCGCTCGGGCCGCCGGCCCTCGAGGTGGACGTCGCGCGAGCTGCTCACACGCATCGGCACCGTGTTCCAGGAGCCCGAGCACCAATTCCTCGCGTCGACGGTGCGGGGCGAGCTGGGTATCGGGCCGCGGTCGCGCGGCGTCGACCCGGCCGCCGTCGACCAGATCGTCGACGAGCTGCTCGAGCGGCTGCATCTCGCGCCGCTCGCCGCCGCGAACCCGTTCACGCTGTCGGGCGGACAGAAGCGCCGGCTCTCGGTCGCGACCGTGCTCGCCGACGCGCCGCCGGTGATCGTGCTCGACGAGCCGACCTTCGGTCAGGACCGCCGCGGCTGGATCGAGCTCGTGCAGCTGCTGCAGTCCGAGATCGCCGCAGGCACGACGGTCGTCGCCGTGACCCACGACGAGGACGTGCTGCACCACCTCGGCGGCCACCGCATCGAGCTCGGCGCACCCCAGCACGCGGGGGTGGGATCGTGACCGCCGTCGACGCGCGCGCCGCCGACGTCGAGGCCGCGCCGCGGGCGTGGCTCGACGGTGTCAACCCCGTCACCAAGGTCGCGCTGGCCCTGTTGCTGTCGGTGCCGCTCTTCGCTTCGATCGACGCCACCAGCGCCCTCGTGGCGATCGTGCTCCAGCTCGCCTGCATCCCACTGACCGGCTTGGCGATCGTGACGGTGCTGAAACGGATGCTGCCCATCCTGGTCTTCGCGCCGGTCGCGGGTGTGAGCATGCTGCTGTACGCGGAGCCGGGTGGCACGGTCTACTGGTCGTTCTGGTACGCGACGATCAGCGACGACTCGATCGCCCTGGCCGTCGCGGTGTGCCTGCGCGTGGTCGCGCTCGCGCTGCCGACGATCCTGCTCTTCGGCCGCACGGATCCCACCGAACTCGCCGACGCGCTGGCACAGGTCGCGAAGCTGCCCTCGCGGTTCGTGCTCGGCGTGCTCGCGGGCACCCGCACGCTGGGGCTCTTCCTCGACGACTGGCGCAGCATGAGCCTCGCCCGTCGCGCGCGCGGCGTCGGCGACTCGGGCGCGATCCGCCGGTTCTTCTCGATGGCGTTCGTGCTGCTCGTGTTCGCGGTGCGCCGCGGCACCAAGCTCGCGATGGCGATGGAGGCGCGCGGCTTCGGCTCCGGCATCCCGCGCACGTGGGCGCGGCCGTCGCGCCTGCACCCGCGTGATGCCGTCGCGCTGCTGGGCGGCATCGCGATCATGGCGCTCGCGATCGGCGCCGCGGTGGCGGCGGGCACCTTCCGGTTCGTCTGGTCCTGAGCGCGCGAGGCCCGGGTCAGCCGCCGGCGACGAGGCGCTCGTAGCCGGGCTGCAGCGCGGGGAAGTAGTCGTCCCACTTCACGGTGGCGACGTCGACCCCGGCCTGCGCCGCCACCAGCCGATCGAGGTAGTACTCCCAGCCGGGGCCGATCGAGCCGACCTCGTCCTCGGGGTTCAGTCGCTGCCCGAACGTGAGCACGGTGTCGCCGTGCTCCTCCTGCGCCAGCTCGAACCACACGTGCCACGCACCGGACCCTGCCGAGGTGTCGCCGGCGAAACGCCGGGGGCGATCGCACTCGAGGATCGTGTACTCCTCACCCGCAGCATCCAGATCCTCCGCCGTCATGAAGAACGTGACGTGCCCGCTTGCCGGATCGCCCTCCCAGCGGCCGATCCAGCGCTCGAGCCGCGCGGAGTCGGTGAGCTCGCGCCACACCTCGTCGGCAGTCGCGTGGAAGCGCCGCAGGATCACGAGGTTCGGCTTGCCGTCGATGTCGCACACGTTGCCGGTGATGTCGGTCATGTCGCGTTCCACAGCTCTCGGTAGTACGACAGGCGCTCGCGATCCGGGTCGATCCCGTACGCCTCGATGAGGGCGTCCTCCCATCCCTCGCCATAGTTCCACGCCGTCGACATCGACGCCACGGCGATGTCCGCCCAGCGGTCGGCGACGCCCAGCGCGCCGAGGTCCACGTGTCCGCTCCACCGGCCGTCGTCGCCGATCAGCGTGTTGGGGCAGCACGCGTCGCCGTGGCACACGACGAGCCGGTCGACCGGCGGTGCATCGAGGAATGCTTCGGGAACACGGATGCCGCGTCCCGCCGCGTTCGCGATCCGCCCGGGCACGCCCCAGTCGAAGGGGCACTCGTCGACCGGCAGGGCGTCGTGCAGTGCGCGCAGACCCCGGCCGACCGCGCGGACAGCGGTGGCGGGATCCGTGATCCATCGCGGGTCCACCGCCGACAGGCCCGGGAGAGCGGCCGTCACCATCCATTCGTGGCTCCCGTCGCCCCCGGCCTCGAGCACCCGCGGCACTGCGGTGTACGCGGCCGCCCAGCCCAGCCGCTCCGCCTCGCCCGCGAACGACGTCTCGGCGTTGCGGGGCCCGTACTTGAGGTACCGGCCGTCGTCGGTGCGGAAGGTGAGGCCGCCGAGTTCGTTGGCCCAGACCGGGGTGAGCTCCGCGCCGCGCGCGAGCCGCGCGACGGTCTCAGGGACCGCGACCTCGTCGACCGGAATCGTCACCCGCCCATCCTCTCGTGCGTCGGCGCGGCGCGAAGTCCGGACTTCGCAGGGTTGTGGTCGCCGGATGGACGCGTTTCCTGGACGGGCTCCTCCCGATCGGGGTCGCGCCTACCTGCGAAGTCCGGACTTCGCAGGGTTGTGGTCGCCGGGTGGATGCGGTTCCTGGACCGCACCACGGGCGGGGCCAGCGGGACTCGTCTGCCCCGGCGGGCACCACCGGCGTGGTGGGATGGGGGCATGCCCACCACGCGCGCCACCCGCCGCCGAGGACCCCTCACGGCGCTCGAGGGCGAAGAGCCGGCGGTCGCGATCGGCGACACCGCGGCGCGGCACGTGCGGCTCTCGCCCGACGGGCTCTCGCGCCACATCGGTGAGCCCCGGTCGCAGTTCGTGCCATGGACGCAGGTGCACTCGGTCGCGGTGGATCCGCCCGCGACCTGGTGGCCGTATCCCGCGGTCTCCGACATGGCGGCGGCGCTGCTCGGTGGCGTGGCCGGCGGCTTCGAAGCCGGCGAGGCGGCCGAGACGCCGACCTTCCTCGTCGTGATCACGACGCTCGACGGCCAGCGCCTGGAGTGGCGCGCCACTCAGCACTACCTCTCGGGCTATCGTCGCGGCGACGCGCAGGCGACGACGAGGCTGGTGGAGTACCTGACCGCGCGCGGCGAGGCGCGCCTGCTCCTCGCGCGGCCCGCCGAGCTGATCGACCGCATCACCGCCCTCACGCGCATCGGTCCGCAGTTCGGGCCGTGACGGCCCCGGCGCGCGCCCGTTAGCCTGGTCCCGCGGCGCCGCCGGCTGGTGAGCGGTGGGACTGAGTCCCGCGTATGCTGATACGCGGTTCCGCAGAATCAGGACTTCGAAGGAGAATCCATGGACCTCACGGGCACCGCGGCGCTCGTCACCGGTGGCGCGAGCGGACTCGGCCTCGCCACGGCGCGGCGTCTGGCCGCCGCGGGCGCGACAGTCACGATCGTCGACCTGCCGGCCTCGGCGGGCGCCGACATCGCCGCAGAGCTCGGGGGATCGTTCGCGCCCGCCGACGTCACGAGCCCGGAACAGGTGGCTGCCGCAGTCGCCACGGCCGCAGCATCCGGCCCCCTGCGTGTCGTCGTGAACTGCGCCGGGATCGCCCCGCCAGCCAAGGTGCTCGACCGCGAGGGCAACCCGTCGCCGCTCGAGGGCTTCGAGCGGATCGTCCGCGTGAACCTCGTCGGCACCTACAACGTCATCTCACAGGCGTCCGCCGCCATCGCGAAGACCGAGCCCACCCCCGACGGTGACCGCGGCGTCATCGTGAACACAGCGAGCGTCGCCGCGTTCGACGGCCAGATCGGGCAGCCCGCGTACTCGGCGTCGAAGGGCGGCGTTCACGCCATGACCCTGCCGATCGCCCGCGAGCTCGCGCGCTACGGCATCCGCGTCGTGACGATCGCCCCCGGCATCATGGAGACCCCCATGCTGATGGGCCTGCCGCAGGCCGCACAGGACTCGCTCGGCGAGCAGGTGCCGTACCCGCAGCGCCTCGGAAAGCCCGACGAGTACGCGCGCCTGGTCATGTCGATCGTCGACAACGGCTACCTCAACGGCGAGACCATCCGCCTCGACGGCGCCATTCGCATGGCATCGAAGTAAGGAGAAACGTGAGCGACTCGATCCTCGTCACCCGCGACGGCGCCCTCGCGCGCGTGACCTTCAACCGGCCGGCGTTCCTCAACGCGATGGGCTTCGAGATGGGTGCCCGCTGGCGCGACGTCGCGCACGAGCTCACGTCCGACGCGTCGGTGGGGGCCATCATCCTGGATGCTGCGGGCCCGGCCTTCTGCGCCGGCGGCGACGTGCTCGAGATGGCGACGTCGGGCGCCTCGGGTGCCGACGTCACCGAAGCCGCGCACACGATCCACGACGGCATCCGGACGTTCGTCGAGTCGGACAAGCCGATCGTCGCCGCGGTCCAGGGCGCCGTCGCGGGAGGCGGGCTCGGACTGATGCTCACCGCCGACTACATCGTCGCGTCGGAGCACTCCAAGTTCGTCAGCAAGTACGCGAACATCGGGCTCACCCCCGACCTCGGGGTCTCGACGCTGCTGCCGGCCGCGGTCGGCCAGCGCCGCGCGCTGCAGCTCCTGCTGCAGGACCTCACCATCGACGCCCCGACGGCGCTCGACTGGGGGCTGGTGACCGAGGTCGTCCCGGCCGCGGAGGTCGCCTCGCGCGCCGAGGCGGTGGCGCGGTTCTGGCTCGACAACGCGACAGGCGCGTTCGGGCAGGCCAAGCGCCTCGTCCGCACCGGCGCCGGGCGCCCGTTCGACGAGAACCTCGACGACGAGGCGCGCTCGATCGGCGCCCGCTTCGACACCGACGAGGCGAAAGCCCGCGTCGCGGCCTTCGCCGCGGCATCCGCCAAATCCCGATCCTGACTTCCTGACCCGAGGAGACCCCGATGAGCGACAAGCTTCTCGCCGGCAAGACCATCCTGATGTCGGGCGGCAGCCGCGGCATCGGCCTCGCGATCGCGCTGCGCGCGGCGCGCGACGGAGCCAACATCGCGCTGCTCGCCAAGACCGACACGCCCCACCCCAAACTGGAGGGGACCGTGCACTCGGCGGCCGAAGAGATCCGCGCGGCCGGAGGCAACGCGCTGCCGATCGTCGGCGACGTGCGCAACGACGACGACGTCACCGAGGCCGTGCTGAAGACCGAGGGCGAGTTCGGCGGCATCGACATCGTCGTGAACAACGCCTCGGTCATCGATCTGTCGCGCTCGCTCGACCTCGACGCCAAGAAGTACGACCTCATGCAGGACGTCAACGTGCGCGGCACGTTCATGCTCTCGCGCGCCGCGGTGCCGATCCTGAAGGATGCTGCGAACCCGCACATCCTCTCGCTCTCGCCGCCGCTCAACCTGTCGCCGAAATGGCTCGGCGGCCACACCGGGTACACGCTCGCCAAGTACGGGATGACGATGGCGACGCTGGGGATCGCCGCGGAGTTCGCAGAGGCGGGCATCGCCGCGAACACCCTGTGGCCGCGCACCACCATCGCGACCGCCGCCGTGCAGTTCGCCCTGGGCGGCGACCGCATGATGAAGGTCAGCCGCACGCCGGAGATCTACGCCGACGCCGCATACGAGATCTTCACGAAGCCCGCGCGCGAGTACACCGGCCAGACGCTCATCGTCGAGGACGTGCTCGAGGCCGCCGGCGTGACCGACTTCTCGGGCTACGCCGCGGTTCCCGGCACCCCGGATTCGGCGCTGTTCCCCGACATCTTCCTGGACTGACGTGCCCCGCGGATCCCCGGTCTCGCCGAGTCCGGGGATTCGCCGTCGAACCGGGGACGTCGCCCTCGGTCTCGGCGAGGATCCCCTGTCTCGTGGAGGCACGGCGGCGTAGCGTGGGGCTCATGGCGGTGCGGAGCCTGTTCCCGATCCTGCTGACCCGCGAACTTCCCGAGCTCGTGAGGTTCTACGAGCGAGCGCTCGGCGGGACCGTGGACTACCGGTTCCCCGACGAGCACGGCGCCGACGCCTACGTGTCGCTGAAGATCGACGGGGTCTCCCTCGGGATCGGCCGTGACGAGGACGCGCTGCCGCCCGGTGTGGGCGAGCGGGTCGGGCTGTGGTTCTACGTCGACGACGTCGACCGTGCCTACGCGGCCTGGGTGGCTGCCGGCGGCCACCCGATCCAGGCGCCCGCCGACATGCCGTGGGGCGAGCGTGTCGCGCAGGTGCGCGACCCCGCCGGCAATCTCGTGAACCTCGGCGCCGAGGCCCCCGCAGCCGAGAGCTGACCGGCCCGGCGCGCGGCTGCGACGCCGGCGCCGCAGCATCCGTCCCCCTCCGCGCCTTCGGCATGCACGCCGAAGGCGCCGTCGGCGACGGTGCTCGACGGCGTTCGCGAGGATGATTCTCAAAAAGTGAGAATCCGCTAAAACACTGGCGTGGTGACGTTACCAGTGTTAGCTTTCCTTCGGAATCAGAGGACGGCGTGCTCACCGGAGAGCGCAACGATGCGACGTCGCATCGCCGAGATCTTCCGGGAGTCTCTCTGTTCGATTCGTCGCGCGTCTCGACGTGCCGACGGCTGATCCGCCCACACGCTGCACGGCACCACGAGCGGTGTGTCGCCGCCGGGGCACCGCTTCGGCGTCACGGAATCCACGGAAGGATCTGCAATCCCATGAAGCGCTTCACGAAGCTGACCGCGGGAGCCCTCGTGCTCGCCGTGCCCCTCGCACTGACCCTGACGTCCTGCAGCAGCTCGGGCGGCGGTTCCGGCGAGGGCGACGGCGACAACACGCTCACCGTCTGGACCTGGGACCCCGCGTTCAACATCTACGCGATGGAGGAGGCCGAGAAGGTCTACCAGGAGGACCACCCGGACTTCGAGCTCGAGATCGTCGAGGTGCCCTGGGACGACCTGCAGACGAAGCTGACCACGATCGCCCAGTCGCAGGCGTTCGGCGAGCTGCCCGACATCTTCCTCATGCAGAACAACGCATTCCAGAAGAACGGGCTGAACTACCCCGATCTGTTCTCGGACTTCACCGATTCCGACATCGACTTCTCGGAGTTCCCCAAGTCGGTGGTGGACTACTCGACCATCGACGACATCAACTACGGCGTTCCCTTCGACGCCGGCACCGCCATCACCGCCCTCCGCACCGACGTGCTCGAGGAGGCGGGCTACACCGTCGACGACTTCACCGACATCACGTGGGACGAGTACCTCACGATCGGCAAGGACGTGCTCGCCAAGACCGGGCAGCCGCTGCTGTCGGGCCAGGCCGGCTCCGCCGACATCCCGATGATGATGCTGCAGTCGGCCGGCGCCAGCCTGTTCGACGACGAGGGCAACCCCACGATCGTCGACAACGAGGCGCTCGAGACGGCCATCGACGTCTACACGCAGTTGGTCGAGGCAGGCGTGCTCGTCGAGGTGAACTCGTGGGACGAGTACATCGGCACGCTGGTGAACGGCACGGTCGGCGGCACGATCAACGGCGTGTGGATCGTCGGCTCGATCCAGACCGCCGAGGACCAGGACGGCAAGTGGGCCGTCACCAACCTCCCCAAGCTCGACGGCGTCTCGGGTGCGACGAACTACTCGGCCAACGGCGGCTCCTCGTGGGCGATCTCGTCCACCGCCGACGTCGACCTGGCGTCGGACTTCCTCGCCGCGACCTTCGCCGGCTCGACGGAGCTGTACGACACGATCCTGCCGAAGGCCGGCGCGGTCGCGAACTGGATCCCCGCGGGCGACAGCGACGTGTACAACGAGCCGATCGCGTTCTTCGGCGGCCAGCCGATCTTCGCCGACGTGGTGAAGTTCGGCCCCGAGGTGCCGTCGAACAACACTGGCGCGTACTACTACGAGGCCCGCGACGCGGTGAGCACGGCCATGACGCAGATCATGGGCGGCACCGACACGCAGACGGCTCTCGAAGAGGCGCAGGCCAACGTCGAGTTCGCGATGGAGTAACCACGTGAGACGGTCCGGCGGGGCGGTGAACCCCGCCCCGCCGGACCGGAACCGTGGCCCTGACCGCCCGAGGAAAGAGACGACGCCGTGGCCTCCGACGTGAAGACCCGCACCAAGACTCAGGGCAGGCGCAACCAGCCGCCGCCGCTCAACAACTACATCGGCGACCGCAAGCCGTGGCTGAACAACGCCCGCCGCCGCAGCCTCACCGGCTGGGGGTTCCTGCTTCCCGCCGCGCTGCTCATCCTCTTCATGAGCTTCATCCCGATGGCGCAGGCATTCGTCCTGTCGCTGCAGACGGGACGCGGCACGAGGCTCGAGTTCGCCGACCCGCTCTGGTACAACTACGAGCGCCTGCTGAACGACGACATCTTCCGCCTCACGCTGACGAACACGTTCATCTACCTGATCATCCAGGTGCCGATCATGCTGACGCTGGCGCTCGTGCTGGCGAACCTCCTGAACAACCCCAGGCTGCGGTTCAAGGCGCTGTGGCGCACGGCGATCTTCCTGCCCTGCGCGGTGTCGCTGGTGTCGTACTCGCTGGTGTTCCGCACCCTCTTCGCCAATGACGGGTTCGTGAACGACGCGCTGATGTCGCTCGGCGCCATCGGCAGTCCGATCAACTGGCTCGGGCAGCCCGAGACCGCCCGGCTCGTGATCATCCTGGGACTCCTCTGGCGCTGGACCGGCTACAACATGGTCTTCTATCTCGCAGCCCTGCAGAACATCGACCAGTCCAGCATCGAGGCCGCGCGCATGGACGGCGCGAACGGGTTCCAGACGTTCTGGTACGTCACCGTGCCGCAGCTGAAGCCCATGATCGTGCTCACGGCGATCCTGTCGATCAACGGGACGCTGCAGATGTTCGACGAGTCATGGGCGCTGACCCAGGGCGGACCCGCCCACCAGACCATGTCGATGGCGCACTACCTCTACGAGGTGTCGTTCCAGAAGAACCCCAACTTCGGCTACGCCGCGGCGATCTCGTACGTGATCCTCATGCTCGTCGCCATCCTCTCGTTCATCCAGATGAAGATCGGTGACAAGCGTGATTAACAAGCTCCGCAGCCTTCCCGGATACGCCCTGCTGGCGATCTGGGCCCCGTTCTCCGTCTTCCCGCTCTACTTCATGGCCGTATCGGCCACGAACACCAGCAAGGACGTGCTCTCTTCACGGATGCTCCCGGGCACCGCTCTCTTCGAGAACATCGCCGTGCTCTTCTCGACGCAGGATGTCGTGGGCGCGATGACGAACTCGTTCCTCATCGCTGTGGGCACGACGATCCTCGCGCTGACGGTGTGCTCGATCGCCGGCTACGGCTTCGAGGTCTATCACTCCAAGGGCAAGGACGCCGTCATGGCGATCCTGCTGCTCGCGATGATGATCCCGTTCGCCGCGACGATGATCCCGCTGTTCCAGCTGTTCGCCCGGGTCGGGATGGTGAACTCGCTGTGGGCGGTGGTCATCCCGATGATCTCGACGCCGTTCCTCATCCTGCTGTTCCGACAGGCGTCTCGCTCGTTCCCGCACGAGATCATCGAGGCGGCGCGCATCGACGGGCTGAGCGAGCTGTCGATCTTCGCGCGGATCTACGTCCCGACGATGAAGTCGACCTTCGCGGCCGCCGCCGTCATCACGTTCATGATGGCGTGGAACAACTTCCTGTGGCCGAAGGTGATCCTCGTCAACAACAGCGTGCTGACGATGCCGATGCTCACCGCGAACATCAGCGCCGGGTACGTGACCGACTACGGCGTGCTGATGCTCGCCGTGCTGCTGTCGTCGCTGCCGACGATGATCGTGTTCTTCCTCCTGCAGCGGCAGTTCGCGCAGGGCATCACGGGGGCGGTCAAGTGACTCTCGACATCATCGACATCCAGGCTGAGAATCTCGGAGAGGAGAGCGCGATGTTCGACGCCACCCGGATCGCCGATCCTCGGTTCGTGCAGGAGAACCGGCGGCCGGCCCACTCCGACCACCGGTGGTTCCGCACCGCGGCCGAGGCGGCCGGCGGCGTGAGCGGGTACGAGCAGTCGCTCAGCGGCCGCTGGAAGATCCACTACGCGAAGAACCCGTCGTCGGCCCCGACCGGTTTCTTCCATCCGGGATACGACTGCGAGAGCTGGGACGACATCCCGGTGCCCGCGCACATCCAGCTCCACGGCTATGACCGCCCGCAGTACGTCAACGTGCAGTACCCGTGGGACGGGGTCGAGCAGATCGAGCCGGGCGAGGTCCCCGAGCGCTACAACCCGGTCGCGTCGTACGTGAAGACCTTCGTCCTCGACCGGCCGGTCGAGGACGGCGAGACGGTGAGCATCAGCTTCCTGGGCGCCGAGAGCGCGATCGCGGTCTGGCTCAACGGGCGCTACCTCGGGTACGCCACCGACAGCTTCACGCCGTCGGAGTTCGATGTGACCGATGCGCTGGTCGAGGGGGAGAACAAGCTCGCCGCGCAGGTGTTCAAGTTCTCCAGCGGCTCGTGGCTCGAGGACCAGGACTTCTTCCGGTTCTCCGGCCTGTTCCGCGACGTGGTCGTCTACCGGCGTCCGGCCGCGCACGTCGAGGACCTCCGCGTCGACGTCGACCTCGCCGCAGACGGCACGATCGCCGACATCGGGCTTCGTGCCGATCTGCGAGGGCAGGGGAGCGTCACGGCCCGCCTCGCCGGGGTCGGCGACCTCGAGGATCGCGGCGACGGCGGCTTCAGCATCCGTCTCGAGAATCCGCGGCTGTGGAGCCCCGAGGATCCGTGGCTGTACGAGATCGAGCTCGAGGTGCGGGGAGCCGCGGGCGAAGTCGTCGAGGTCATCGTGCAGCACGTCGGCGTGCGCCGCTTCGCGATCGAGGACGGGCTGCTCAAGCTCAACGGGCGACGCGTGGTGTTCTTCGGTGTGAACCGGCACGAGTTCGGCCTGGCCGGGCGCGTGCAGACCGCGGCCGAGATCGAGGCGGATCTGCTCGCCCTCAAGGCCGTCGGCGTCAATGCCGTTCGCACCAGCCACTACCCCAACAGCACACCGTTCTACGAGCTCGCGGACCGGCACGGGCTCATGGTCATCGACGAGATGAACCTCGAGAGCCACGGTGTGTGGGATCGCGTCCGCAAGCTCGGCGCGCCGATCGAAGAGGCGGTCCCCGGCGACCGGCCGGAGTGGCTGCCCGCCCTCCTCGATCGCGCCGCGAGCATGTACGAGCGCGACAAGAACCACCCGAGCGTCGTGATGTGGTCGTGCGGCAACGAGTCGTTCGGCGGCACCGATCTGCGCGACGTCGCCGCGTGGTTCCGCGAGGTCGACAGCCGCCCGGTGCACTACGAGGGCGTGTTCTGGGATCCGCGCTACGAAGAGACCACCGACGTCGCGAGTCAGATGTACACGCCCGCCGCGGAGGTGGAGGAGTACCTGCGCCACCGCCGCGACAAGCCGTTCATCCTGTGCGAGTACGCCCACGCGATGGGCAACTCGTTCGGCGCCGTCGATGAGTACATCGAGCTGGCCTACCGTGAGCCGCTGTTCCAGGGCGGGTTCATCTGGGACTTCGCCGACCAGGCGATCGCCCTGACGGACCGGTACGGCAAGGAGTATTACGGCTACGGCGGCGACTTCGGCGACGCCCCGAACGACGCCGAGTTCTGCGGCAACGGCATCTTCTTCACCGACCACTCGCCGACGCCCAAGCTCCAGGAGGTCGCCTACCTCTACCAGGGCTTCAAGATCCGCATCGACGACGACGGCTTCACGGTGCACAACCGCCTCCTGTCGACGTCGAGCGCCGCGTACCGCTGCGTCGTGACACTGTCTCGCGAGGGACGGATGCTGCGCACCGAAGAGGTCGACACCGACATCGTCGCCGGCGACACCGGTCGCGTCGCCCTTCCGCTCGCGGTTCCCTCCGAGCCCGGGGAGTACGCGATCGACGTGTCGTTCCGCCTGCGGGCGGCGACGGCGTGGGCCCCGGAGGGCCACGAGATCGCGTACGAGCAGCGGGTCGTCCGGGTCGGAGCACCCCCCGCGCGGGTCACGGCGCCGGCGCCCGAGCTCATCCGCGGCGCGCACAACATCGGGGTGCGCGGTCCCGGATTCAGCGCGCTGTTCTCGACGCTCTACGGCGGGCTCACCTCCTACCGCTGCGGCATGACGTCGGACGGCGGGCGGGAGCTTCTCAAGGGAATGCCGCGGCCGCACTTCTGGCACGCTCCGACGTCGAACGAGCGAGGGTGGGAGGCGCCCTTCGAGGACGGCCAGTGGCTGCTCGCCAGCCGCTACGGGCGCGTGCGCGATCCGCTCACCCGCACGCGGGTCGAGCAGGACGACACCGCGGTGACGGTGACGTACGAGTACGAGCTGCCCACCCGGCCGGCGACGACGTGCGACGTGTCGTACCGCGTCGACGGCTCCGGCCGCGTCGAGGTGTCGCAGACCCTGCACCTGGTCGAGGGCCTGCCGAGCCTGCCCGAGTTCGGGATGCTGCTCGCCACGCTGCCGGAGTTCCGCCGGCTGCGCTGGTACGGCGACGGGCCCGAGGAGTGCTACGTCGACCGCCGCGGTGGGGCACGCCTCGGCGTGTACGATCGCGACGTGACGACGGAGCTCACCTCCTATCTGCGTCCGCAGGAGGCGGGAAGCCGCACCGGCGTGCGGTGGGCCGAGGTCACCGACGGCAGGGGAGCCGGCCTCCGCGTCGAATCCGCCGGGGGCATGGAGTTCTCGGCACTGCCGTGGACGCCCGACGAAGTGGAGAACGCCCTGCACCACACCGAGCTGCCGCCGATCCACCGCACCGTGCTGCGGCCGGCGCTCATGCGGCGCGGCGTGGGCGGCGACGACGCGTGGGGTGCGCGCACCCTGGCGAAGTACCACCTCCCCACCACCGGCGACCTCGTGTTCGACTTCGCATTCCGAGGGATCTGAGAGTGCAGGAGCGCCGCACCTCGCTGCGGGACGTGGCCCAGGCCGTCGGCGTTTCGGTGCAGACGGTCTCGCGCGTCGCGAACGGCGAGCCCAATGTGGCGCCCGAGAAGCGCGAGCTGGTCCTCGCCAAGATGCGCGAGCTGGGCTACCGGCCCAATGCGGCGGCGCGGGCGATCCGGCGGGGGTCGTTCCGCACGGTCGGCGTCGTGTACCACAGCCTCCATTCCGTGGGCACGCACCGCTCGCTCGAGGAGATCTCCGAGCGGGCCGCCGAGAGCGGCTACGCGACGACGCTCATGCCGTTGGCCGCCTCCTCCGGGCAGGCGGCCAACGGCGCGTTCACGCGGCTGGGCGAGATGGCGGTCGACGTCCTCATCGTCATCCTCCCGGCCCCGTTCGGCGTCGACGAGGCGCTGCAGCTTCCCGAAGGAGTGCCGGCGGTGATCCTCGGTCCGCCGCTCGTGGAGGGCGTCGCGACCGTCGATTTCGATCAGCTCGTCGGCGCGCGCCAGGCCGTGGGCTACCTGCTCGACCTCGGCCACCAGACGGTGCACCACATCACCGGACCTCCGGGGTCGTTCTCCGCAGGATCCCGGCTCGACGCCTGGCGGGACGTGCTGACCCACGAGGGTCGTGCGATTCCCGCGACCCGGCCCGGCGACTGGAGCCCGCGCTCGGGTTACCGGGCGATGCAGCAGCTGCTCGCCGAGGAGCGCCCCACCGCCGTCTTCGCGGCGAACGACCAGATGGCCCTCGGCGCCTACCGCGCGATCATCGAGGCGGGCCTCCGGATCCCGGAGGACGTCTCCGTCCTCGGATTCGACGACATCGACGAAGCCGAGATGTTCGCACCGCCGCTCACGACCGTCCGCCAGGACTGGGGGCTGCTCGGCCGCGAGTCGCTGCGCGTCGCGCTCGAGATGGAGGGCGGCGCACCGCCCGAGAACGTCGACCTGGCGACCGAGCTGGTGCTGCGCGCCTCCACGGCGCCGCCGATCCCCGGCTGAGCGGGCTGCGTCAGATCAGCCCGAGGCGGCGGAACGCGTTCGCGATCCCGTCGTCGAGCACGTCCGTCGTGACGAAATCGGCGAGCTCCTTGAGCTCGGGCCGGGCGTTGCCCATCGCGACCGAGACCCCGCACACCTGGAACATCTCGATGTCGTTCCAGCTGTCGCCGACCGCGACCGCGTCGGCCGCGTCAATGCCGAGGTGCGCCAGCAGCAGCTCGATCGCCGAGCCCTTCGTCGTCTCGCGCTCGCTGATCTCGCCGTTCGAGCCGCCGGGCAGCGGCATGCTCCCCGGCACGATGAGGAACTCGTCGCCGAGGTCGGCGCGCAGTTCGTCGAGGCCTTCCGGGTGGTCGCTCACGAAGACGGCCTTGTCGATGCGGGTGAGGTCCGCCTCGTCGACGCTGGGGAACGTGCGCTGCGCGAGGCCGACGAGCGAGTCCTCGGGCCGTACCCGCTCGCCCGCCGCTTCTCGCGCCTCGAGCGCAGCCGCGTAGTCGCGCATGAGCTCGGCCATGTCGTCCGACGCGTAGACCGCATCGCGGGTCTGCAGGAAGTAACGGATGCCGCGGCTTCGCAGCGCCGTCAGCATGCGGTCCGTCGCCGCCGGCGACAGCGGGCGGTCGAGGACCACCTCACCGTTCGAGACGACGAGTGCGCCCGAGTTGGTGACGGCGCCGTCGAAGCCGATGTCGGCGACGTTCGGATGGATGTCGGAGGCCGACCTGCCGGTGCTCAGGTAGACCAGGTGTCCGGCTTCCCGCACCGCGCGGATGGCCCGGCCGGTCGACGGCGCCACGTGCGAGCCGTGCTCGAGGATCGTGCCGTCGACGTCGAGGAAGATGATGCGCCGGCGATCCGGGCGGGGCTGGGCTGCAGCATCCATCGTCATCAGTGCTTGTTCCCGGTGAAGAGCAGGATGCCGCCGAGGCCGATCATGAGGCCGCCTCCGGTGGCCGACAGTGTGGAGATGCGCCTCGGGGAGCGCCCGAACCACTCGCGCGCGCCGGCCGCGATGAGCGCCCAGATGCCGTCGGAGATGAGCGCGATGACGAAGAACACGAGTCCGAGCTCGACCATCTGCAGTGGCACCATGCCGGCGCTCAGATTGACGAACTGGGGGAGCACCGCGACGAAGAAGGCGATCGTCTTCGGGTTCGTGATGCCGACGACGAACCCCTCGCCGAGCTGACGCCACGCCGAGCGGGGCAGCGCCCCGCCATTCGCCTCCGCGGCGGCCCGGTGACGGTGGCGTATCGCCTGCACGCCGAGGTACATGAGGTACAGCGCTCCGGCGACCTTGACGATCGTGAACAGCACGACCGACTGCGCCACGATGCCGCCGACGCCGATCGCGACGAGGCCGATGATCGGCAGCAGTCCGAGCGCGTTGCCGAGAACGCTGAGCAGCCCGCCGATGCGGCCGAGGGCGAGCGCGCGCCCGATCGTGAACAGCACGCTCGGACCCGGGATCACGATCAGGACGAGGGCGGCGAGCGTGAAGGCGAGAAGGTTCTCGACGGGGACCACAGGCCGAGCCTAGTCCGGGCGGGAGGTTCGGCCTGTGTCCAGACGTCTCCGCGTACCCTTGACGCATGACCGATTCGCCTGTTCGCACGACCAAACCGAGGCAGGTGCGTCCGGCGACCGAGGGATGGACGCAGAAGAAGGATGCCGAGGGTCGTCCCCTCCTCCAGTTCGCGAGTCCGAAGCGCGGCAAGCCGCCCGTGCACATGGCGGACTTCACCCCCGAGCAGCGCGTCGAGAAGGTCAAGGAGCTGGGGCTCCCCGGCTTCCGCGCGAAGCAGCTCGAGAAGCACTACTTCCAGCACTGGACCCACAATCCGGCCGACATGACCGACCTCCCCGCCGACGGGCGCGAGGAGTTCGTGCACGGCATGCTGCCGGCGCTCCTCACCGAGGTGCGCCGCCTCGAGACCGACCGCGGCGACACCATCAAGTTCCTGTGGAAGCTGCACGACGGCGCGCTCGTCGAGTCGGTGCTCATGCGCTACCCCGGCCGCATCACGCTGTGCGTCTCGTCGCAGGCGGGCTGCGGCATGAACTGCCCGTTCTGCGCGACCGGCCAGGCCGGACTCACGCGCAACATGTCGGCTGCCGAGATCGTCGAGCAGGTCGTCCGGGCCAACCGCCTGATCGCCGACGGCGGCCTCGGCGGCAAGAAGAAAGATGACCACTCCGCCGAGCGGGTGTCGAACATCGTCTTCATGGGCATGGGTGAGCCGCTCGCCAACTACGCGCGCGTCATGCAGGCCGTGCGCGTGATGACCGACAAGCAGCACGGCCTCGGCATGAGCGCGCGGGGCATCACGGTCTCGACCGTCGGCCTCGTGCCGGCGATCACGAAGCTCGCCGCCGAGGACATCCCCGTGACCTTCGCCCTCTCGCTGCACGCGCCCGACGACAAGCTGCGCGACGAGCTCATCCCCGTGAACTCGCGCTGGAAGGTCGATGAGGCGCTCGACGCCGCGCGTGCCTACTTCGACAAGACCGGCCGCCGTGTCTCGATCGAGTACGCCCTCATCAAGGACATGAACGACCACGGCTGGCGCGCCGACCTCCTCGCCGAGAAGCTCAACGCCCGGGGCCGCGGCTGGGTGCACGTGAACCCCATCCCGCTGAACCCGACGCCCGGCTCGATCTGGACCGCGTCCGAGGTCGCCGTGCAGAACGAGTTCGTCCGCCGTCTCAACGACGCCGGCATCCCGACCACCCTCCGCGACACCCGCGGCAAGGAGATCGACGGCGCCTGCGGCCAGCTCGTCGCCACCGAGGAGGACGAGGCGGTCGCCGCCGTCACCCCGCTGGAGGACTGACCGGTCCGGGAAACGCACCCGTCCGCGAAACGCACCCGTCCGGCCCTCGGAACCTGCGAAGTCCGGACTTCGCAGGCGCCGAGGCGCAGTGCTGATCCGGGTCGGTCCGGGAAACGCTGCGTCCCGACCTCCGGATCGTGCGAAGTCCGGACTTCGCACGCGGCGAGGGCGGGTGACGGATGCTGCGGCGCGCGGCACCCGTGCTCTCACGCGGCTCTAATACACCTGGTCCACAGGTTGCCCGCTCTAGGGTGTGCGGATGTCTTCTTACTCTGCGCACCGGCCGGGCCGGTTCGGCTCCGACGGCCGGATCGAGTTCGAGACAGACGGCGAAGAGGCGGAGGATCTGTACCTCGACGACGTGCGCGCGCAGCAGGCCGCGGGTGAGCCGACCGACGCCGACGGCCCAGAGGATCCGTTCCCCGAGACCCGGGACCTGCTCGACGACGCGCTGGCGATGAACCCGACCCAGCCGGTCGCGGTGAGCGAGCCGGTCGTGGTGGAGCCGGCGACGATCGGCGAGTGGGGCGCGATCGACGAGCCGCGGGTCGACGAACCCGATGTCGACGAAGAGCCGGAGGCGGCAGCATCCGTTCCTCCCGTCCGCGCGAAGCGGGCGAAGCGCCCGCGTCGGGAGCGGACCTCGGGCTGGCGCAAGCTCGCGATCCTCGGCGGTGCCGACGGGTCGGTGCTCGACGAGGTGCCGACCGAGACGCCGCGCTTCGTGCAGATGTTCTTCGTGATCGCCGGCACGGCGCTGATCTCGGCGATCTCGATGTACTTCGCGCTCACGACCGGCGTGCGGATCGTCGTGTGGGGAGCGCTGCCGCTCGCGATCGTGTGGGCGCTCATCATCTTCAACCTCGACCGGTTCCTCACCTCGACGATGCGTTCCTCGCAGAGCATCGGGCGGCTGATCGCGCTCGCGATCCCTCGCGTCATCATGGCCGCGGTGATCGGCATCGTCGTGGCCGAGCCGCTCGTGCTGCAGATCTTCCACAACGACATCGCGCGCGAGGTCAACGCCACGAACATCACCCAGGCGCAGACCGATCAGGACGCCGTCACCGCCGGGCCGGAGAAGCAGGCGCTGGATGCCGCGAGCGAGCGTGTCGCGGCACTCGAGAGCCAGGCGGCCAGCGGAGTGGTGGCGGGCGCCGACACGACGTCGGCGTCGGCGGCCTCGGCCCAGCAGACCGTGGACGACCTCACCGCGAAGCTCGCCGCGCAGCAGCAGGTCATCGACCAGGCACGCGCGATCTACCAGTGCGAGCTCACCGGTCAGGGTGCGGGCGACGTGCCTGGCTGCAGCGGCGTCGCGGGCGAGGGTGCCAGCTCGGATGCCGCGGAGGCGCAGCTCGCGGCCGCCCAGTCGGCGTACGACGACCTGAACTCGCAGCTGACGGCCGCGCAGGCCGACCTCGCCGCCGCGCAAGCGGCGGGCACGGCTGACGCGAGCGCCTCGGAAGAGGTGAACAAGCAGCAGGCCGAGGACGAGCTGCCGGGCGCGCGCGAGCAGTACCAGGCCGCGCTCGCCGCCTACGACGCCCGTGCGGCGGAGATCGCGAGCGGCAACTCCGGCGCGGTGGGCCTCTTGAGCCAGATCAGCGGGCTCGAGCGTCTGTCGGAACGCGAGCCCATGCTCGCGTGGGCGCACTGGCTGATCGCCGGGCTGTTCTTCATGATCGAGCTGCTGCCGGTGCTCGTGAAGGTGCTCACGAGCTGGGGCGAGCCCTCCCTCTACGAGAAGGCCGACGCGCTGCGCCGCCAGGTCGCCCTCGACCGCGTCACGGCGCGCAGCTGGCGCGAGCGGGCCGACATCGCCCAGGGCGGGCAGGCCTAGCCGCAGCATCCGTCCTCCGAAGCCGAGAATCGCGAGAGGGTGGGTATCCGCACGCCACGGTGTGCGGAAACCTACCCTCTCGCGATTCCGGGTGCGGGTGGGAGCGGTCTCGAACTTCGCGATATATCGTGTTAGAGTGACCGCGGGTCGCCGCTGGGAGGCACCCACGTCCCCCGTTCCGCCCTCAGTGAACGGGACTGCCGCGATGTCGGCGGCCCGTGCGAAGGTGGGTCGGCACCCTCACATCCGCAGAGGCGGAGCCTTGCCATGGCTTCGCCGAGTCCGGGAGAACCCTCGTGCTGGCAAAACTCCTCGTCCGATACCTCAAACCGTATGGCTGGCTCCTGCTCGGCGTGCTGCTGTTCCAATCAGCCTCCGCCGTCGCCTCGCTGTACCTGCCCAGCCTGAACGCCGACATCATCGACAACGGCGTCTCGAAGGGCGACACCGACTACATCTGGCGCACCGGCGTCGTCATGCTGACGGTGTCGCTGGGTCAGATCGTCGCGTCCATCATCGCGACCTACTTCGCCGCGCGCGCCGCGATGAGTCTCGGTCGCGACATCCGCGACGACATCTTCGAGCGCGTCTCGGGCTTCTCCGAGCGCGAAGTCACCGGCTTCGGCGCCGGCTCGCTCATCACCCGCAACACCAACGACGTGCAGCAGGTGCAGATGCTCGCGATGATGGGGGCGACGTTCCTCGTCACCGCGCCGCTGCTCGCGATCGGCGGCGTCGTGCTCGCGATCGAGCAGGCCGCCAGCCTCGCGTGGATCCTCGCGGTCGCCGTGCCGGTGCTGCTCCTGGTCGCCGGTCTGCTCATCGCCCGCATGGTGCCGCTGTTCCGCAGCTACCAGGGCAAGCTCGACGGCGTGAACCGCGTGATGCGCGAGCAGCTCACGGGCATCCGCGTCATCCGCGCGTTCGTCCGCGAGCCCATCGAAGAGGAGCGCTTCCGGGAGGCCAACACCGACATCATGGTCGTCGGCCGCAAGGTCGGGTCGCTGTTCGTGGTGCTGTTCCCGGCGGTCATGCTGATCCTCAACGTCACCGTGATCGGCGTGATCTGGTTCGGCGGCATGCAGGTCGACAGCGGCGAGATCCAGATCGGCACGCTCTTCGCGTTCATGCAGTACGCGATGATCATCCTCTCGGGCGTCATGATGGCGAGCTTCATGACGCTGATGATCCCGCGCGCCGCCGTGTCGGCCGAGCGCGTCGGGGAGGTGCTCGACACGCACTCGTCGCTGGAGCGTCCGTCCGACGCCGTCGGACGGTTCCCGACGCCCGGCACCGTCGCCTTCCGCGACGTCGCGTTCACCTATCCGGGCGCCGAGCACCCGATCCTGTCGGGCATCACCTTCCGCGCCGAGCCCGGTGAGACGGTCGCCGTCGTCGGCTCGACCGGTGCCGGCAAGACCACGCTGGTGTCGCTGATCCCTCGCCTGTTCGACGTCACCGACGGCGTCGTCGAGGTGGGCGGCGTCGACGTGCGGCGTGCCGACCTCGATGCGCTGTGGAGCACGATCGGGCTCGTTCCGCAGCGCCCGTTCCTGTTCTCGGGCACGATCGCGTCGAACCTGCGCTTCGGCCGCGAGGACGCGACGGATGCCGAGCTCTGGCGCGCGCTCGAGATCGCCCAGGCGAGCGACTTCGTGAGCCAGATGGACGCCGGACTCGACGCGCCGATCGCCCAGGGCGGCACCAACGTGTCGGGTGGGCAGCGGCAGCGGCTCGCGATCGCACGGGCCATCGTCCACCAGCCGAAGGTGCTCGTGTTCGACGACTCGTTCTCGGCGCTCGATCTCACCACCGACGCGCGACTGCGGCAGGCGCTGTGGCGGGAGCTTCCCGACGTCACCAAGATCGTCGTCGCCCAGCGTGTCTCGACGATCACCGACGCCGACCGCATCGTCGTCCTCGACGACGGCGGCATCGTGGGAATCGGCACGCACGAGCAGCTGCTCGAGATGAGCCAGACCTACCGCGAGATCGTCGAATCCCAGCTCGGAGCGGAGGTCGCCCGATGAGCGACGACAAGAACACCGAGAAGACGTCCCGCCGCCGCGTGCGCCAGGCCGTGGCCGAGCTGAGCGCCGAGGAGAAGGCCGAGATCGAGCTCGGCGAGCAGGCGCGCATCGCGGCCGACGACTGGAGCGGCGCCGTCGCGCCGGGCAAGGCCGCGCACTTCTGGCCCGCCTTCCGCCGGCTGATCGGACTGCTGCGTCCGAACGCCTGGGCGTTCGTCTTCGTGTCGATACTCGGCTCGATCGGCGTCGTCCTCGCGGTGCTGTCGCCCAAGGTGCTCGGCGAGGCGACCAACATCCTCTTCGAGGGCGTCGTGTCGTCGATGGCTCCCGCCGGCATGACCAAGGAGCAGGTCGTCGCGGGGCTAGAGGCCTCGGGGCAGCAGGACCTCGCCAACATCGTCTCGGCCATGGAGCACTTCGTGCCCGGCGCCGGCGTCGACTTCATGGCGCTCAGCCGCGTCCTGCTGATCGTGCTCGGGTTGTACTTCGCGTCGTCGTTGCTGATGTGGCTGCAGGGCTACGTCATCAACGTGATCATGGTGCGCGTCATGTGGCGCCTGCGCGAACAGGTGGAGGCGAAGATCAACCGCCTGCCGCTGCGCCACTTCGACCGCGTGCAGCGCGGCGAGCTGATCTCGCGCGTCACCAACGACATCGACAACATCACGCAGATGATGCAGCAGTCGCTGTCGCAGGCGCTCACCAGCGTGCTCACCGTCATCGGCGTGCTCATCATGATGCTGACCATCTCTTGGCAGCTGACGCTCGTGGTGCTGATCAGCTTCCCGCTCATGGGCGTGCTGTTCGGCGTCATCGGGCCGCGCTCGCAGAAGGCGTTCGGCATCCAGTGGCGCAAGGTCGGCCGCCTCAACGCGCGCGTCGAAGAGTCGTTCTCCGGCCACGCCCTGGTCAAGGTGTTCGGCCGCGAGCAGGCGTCGCGCGAGGCGTTCCGCGAGGAGAACGAGGAGCTCTACCAGGCCTCGTTCAAGGCGCAGTTCCTGTCGAACATCATGATGCCGGCGATGATGTTCATCGGGAACCTCACCTACGTGGGCATCGCGGTCTTCGGTGCGCTCATGGTCGCGGGTGGCCAGTTGCGCCTCGGCGACGTGCAGGCGTTCATCCAGTACTCGCAGCAGTTCACGCAGCCGCTGGCCGAGCTCGGCGGCATGGCCGCGGTCGTGCAGTCGGGCACCGCCTCGGCCGAGCGCGTGTTCGAGCTGCTCGACGAGCCCGAGCAGGAGCCCGACGCCGAAGACGCCCCGGCGCTCGTCGAGGGCGACGGCACGATCGAATTCCAGGACGTCGCGTTCTCGTACTCGCCCGACCGCCCGCTCATCCACGACCTGTCGTTCCGGGTCGAGCCCGGCCAGACTGTCGCGATCGTGGGCCCGACCGGCGCCGGCAAGACGACGCTCGTGAACCTGCTGATGCGCTTCTACGAGCTCGACGGCGGCCGCATCCTGCTCAACGGGCAGAACATCGCCGACCTCACGCGGCGCGACATCCGCGCTGAGACCGGCATGGTGCTGCAGGACCCGTGGCTGTTCGCCGGCACGATCCGCGAGAACATCCGCTACGGTCGCGCCGACGCCACCGACGACGAGATCCTCGCCGCCGCGAGGGCGACGTACGTCGACCGGTTCGTGCACTCGCTGCCCGACGGCTACGACACGCTCCTCGACGAGGACGCGTCGAACATCTCGGCCGGCGAGAAGCAGCTCATCACGATCGCGCGCGCGTTCGTGGCGCAGCCCTCGGTGCTGATCCTCGACGAGGCGACGAGCTCCGTCGACACCCGTACGGAGCTGCTGCTGCAGCACGCGATGGCCGCCCTCCGCGAGGGGCGCACATCGTTCGTGATCGCGCACCGTCTGTCGACCATCCGCGACGCCGACCTCATCCTCGTGATGGAGAACGGCGGGATCGTCGAGAAGGGCACGCACGACGAGCTCATCGCGGCCAAGGGCGCGTACTTCCGCCTGTACAACTCGCAGTTCGAGCAGGCCGCGGCCGATCTCGACGAAGAGGCCCGCGCGCTGGCCGTCGACGCGGAGTCCGGCGAGCGCGCCGAGGCCGCCGAGGACGACGCGATCGAGGACGAGACCGCACCGGTCGTCTGATCTCGTTGACGCTGCCCGCTCCGATGCACCCATCGGGGCGGGTAGCGTTTTCTCATGGTCAATTACCGGTACCTCGGAAACAGCGGTCTCAAGGTCAGCGAGATCACCTACGGCAACTGGGTCACCCACGGCTCGCAGGTCGACGACTCGGCCGCCGTCGCCACGGTCCACGCGGCGCTCGACGCCGGCATCACCACGTTCGACACGGCTGACGTCTACGCCAACACGGCCGCCGAGGAGGTCCTCGGCAAGGCGCTCTCGGGCCAGCGCCGCGAATCCCTCGAGATCTTCACGAAGGTCTACTTCCCGACCGGCCCGCAGGGCCCCAACGACACCGGCCTCAGCCGCAAGCACATCTTCGAGTCCATCAACGGGTCGCTGAAGCGCCTCGGCACCGACTACGTCGACCTCTACCAGGCTCACCGCTTCGACTACGAGACGCCGCTCGAAGAGACGTTCCAGGCGTTCGCCGACGTCGTGCGCCAGGGCAAGGCGCTCTACATCGGCGTCTCGGAGTGGACTGCCGAGCAGCTGCGCGAGGGCCACGCACTCGCCAAGAGCTACGGCGTGCAGCTCATCTCGAACCAGCCCCAGTACTCGGCGCTGTGGCGCGTGATCGAGGGCAAGGTCGTGCCGGCGTCGGAGGAGCTCGGCATCTCGCAGATCGTGTGGTCGCCGATGGCGCAGGGTGTGCTGTCGGGCAAGTACC
Organism: Microbacterium sp. F01; assembly: GCF_056156365.1. Lineage (NCBI taxonomy): Bacteria > Bacillati > Actinomycetota > Actinomycetes > Micrococcales > Microbacteriaceae > Microbacterium > Microbacterium sp. F01. The sequence goes on along the minus strand of NZ_CM149592.1, from coordinate 4,069,706 downwards.
TGCCCGGTCAGCCGTTGCCGGAGGGCTCGCGCGCAACGGACGACAAGAGCGGCGCGCGCTTCATCCAGTCCTTCCTCCGCGATGAGGTGCTCGAGGCCGTCCAGCGGCTGAAGCCCGTCGCCGAGCAGGCGGGCCTGTCGATGCCGCAGCTCGCCATCGCGTGGGTGCTGCAGAACAAGAACGTCGCATCGGCGCTGGTGGGGGCATCCCGTCCCGAGCAGCTCGCCGAGACGGTGAAGGCCTCGGGCGTCGTGCTCGACGCCGACACCCTCGCGGCGATCGACTCCGCTCTCGGCGACGTCGTGTTCAGCGATCCCGAGGACACCTACACGGTCTCGCCGAAGACCCGTATCGTCTGACCCGTGATCACCAGCGCCGGCATCCTGCTGTACCGGATCGCGCCCGAACCCCAGGTGCTCATCGCGCACATGGGCGGGCCGTTCTGGGCGAGCAAGGACGCCGGCGCCTGGTCGATCCCCAAGGGGGAGTTCGCCGAAGGGGAGGAGGGCGCGTTGGATGCTGCGCGCCGCGAGTTCCGCGAGGAGCTCGGCATCGACCCGCCCGCGCCGCCCTACGCCGAGCTCGGCACTTTCGCCTACTCGTCGGGCAAGCGCGTGACGGTGTTCGTCGCCGACGGCACCGGGTTCTCGCTCGACGGCCTGGAGTTCGGCGAGTTCGAGCTGGAGTGGCCGCCGCGCTCCGGGAAGACGGCACGGTTCCCCGAGGTCGATCGCGCGGAGTGGACGGACCTCGATGTCGCACGCGAACGCCTGGTGAAGGGTCAGCGTCCGGCGATCGACGCGCTCGAGAAGCATCTGGCAGAGGCCGCCGCCGGCTGAGTCGCCTCTTCGCCGCGGCTATTTCCGCGAGAGAACAGCTGGCGGACGAGAGGGTGGTTGTTTCACTACCTCTCGTCCGCCAGGTGTTCTCTCGCGGGGGGTTGTGGGTGCGGCGCGCGCGGCGGAGACTGACCGGGTCCGACCTGAACGAGAGGGAGACCCATGGCTCACGGCGACATCACGCACATCGACATCCCCGTCAGCGACCTCGAGGATGGGGCCGCGTTCTACTCCGGGCTCTTCGGCTGGCAGATCGCCGAGGTGCCGGGCTTCGAGGGCTACCCCATGTGGCAGGCGCCGAACGGGATCTCCGGCGGCGGACTGGGCCTGCGCGAAGAGGGCTTCACGAACACGCGCTCATACGTCGAGGTGGACTCCATCGACGACACGGTGGCGAAGGCGACGGCGTCCGGTGGCAGCCTCGTGCGTGAGAAGTCCGAGATCACGCCGACGAGCTGGTGGGCGGTCATCGCCGACCCCGACGGCAACCAGATCGGGCTCTTCGAGGGGTCGATGCAGGGCTGACACCCGAACTCGGGTGTCACGACGCGCGGGATCGGTCAAACGGCTCCGCGTGTCGGGCCACCCGAGCGACCGCGGGCCGGTCAGCGCCCGTTCTTCGGGCGCGCCGAGACGTCGAGGCGGTCCTGCGCGCCCAGCGACGACCACGCACTCGCCGTGCCCTTGGCGGCGTGCTCCGAGGCGCGCACGGCGCGCTCGTCGGCCCACGCGTTGAGCACGTGGCCGGAGTGGCCGCGCACGTGCTCGAGCTCGACGTCGGGGAGGCCGGCGGCGCGGCGTGCGTCGCGCGCGGCGATGAGCTGCTCGAGGATGTCGACGTTCTTCGTCGGCGCGCCCGTCGAGGTCTTCCAGCCGCGGCGGCGGTGGCCGTCCATCCACTTCGTGTACGTGTCGATCGCGTACTTCGAGTCGGCCTGCACGACGAGGTTGGCGACGTCGGCGTGGTCCTCGATGGCCTTGAGCAGGCCCATCAGCTCACCGATGTTGTTGGTCCCTGAGGGGATCGCGCCCGCTGCCCAGTGCCCGTCCTCGCCGACCCAGGCCCACCCCGTCGGTCCAGGGTTGCCCTTGCAGGCTCCGTCGGTGGCAACGATGTAGCGGGTCGCGTCGGTCACCCGGGCAAGGCTACCCGGCCGCAGCGCCCTCGCCGCCCACCGCCGGCGGCGACCCTTCTTCCCCGGGCGCGTCGCGCCCTGCGCGCCACTCGGCCGCGAGCTGCGGCATCCGTTCCGCGAGATACCGGAGGAAGTCGGCGATCTCGTGCGCCCGCGCGGCCGAGGCGGGCGCCGAAGGATTCTCGTCGGCGATGCGATCGAGCGACGCCGCGAGGGTGCCGTACAGGGGCGCATTCGCTGCGATCATGCCCGACCATGAGTCCTCGGCGAGGTCGTAGCGGTCGCGGCGGTCGCCCGGGCGCGAGAGCCGGTGGATCAGCCGCATCGAGACGAGGTAGCGCACAGCCCCCGATACCGCCGCGGCGGACACCCCGAGGCGGTCGGCGAGGTCGGCGGCCGTGTAACCCTCGTCGGGCGAGCCGGCGAGGGCCATCATGACGCGCGCGGGCATGCGCGGCATTCCCACGGCCGTGAGCATGGCGGCCGCCTGCTCGGCCGCCTCGGTGCCCGGGTGCTCGTTCGTCATGTCGGCGCTATCCGGCTGACGCGAGCTCGCGCCGGCGCATGAGCGTCAGGGATGCCGCGGCACCGACGCCGACCGCCAGGAGCAGCCACCACATCCCGCGGACGTCGACCTCGCTTCCGCTCGGCACGGGCGCGACCGAGAACGGCGAGAGGTTCGTCACCCACTCGGGGAGCCCGAGAAGTGGTCCGAAGAGACCGAACACGATCGCGGCCGTGACGAGGGTCCATCCCAGCGGGATCGTCCAGCGCGGCGCGATCGTGAAGACGAGGGCGGTCAGGACGAGGAAGACGGATGCTGCGATCGCCTGGCCCCATGCGGCCACGAACGCATCGCCGGTCAGGGCGGCGCCGTTGTCGAGGCTCGCCGCACCCGCCCATGCACCGACGAACGCCGCCGCGCAGGTCAGGACGATGGCGATGAACCCCACGACGACGAAGTCGGCGAGCCACCGCACGCGCTGCACGGGCGTGGCGAGCACGGGCTCGGCGGTGCCGTGCGCCTCCTCCTGGCGGGCGCGGGCGACCGTTTGCACTCCCGCGCAGGCGGCGAGCAGCCCCACCATCGTGAAGAAGACGACGACGACCGCCTGCTCGAGGTCGGCTTCGGCCGAGAGCGCCCTGAGCATGTCGGCGACCGCGGGATTGTCCGAACCCATCTCGTTCACAACCGACCCGAGCGAGGTCGACAGCGCCCCCGCGAAGAACGCGCCCGCCATCCAGCCGATCGTGGAACCCGCCGCGAGCCGCGTGACGAGCGCTGTCGGCGTCGACAGTGTCGCGCCCGCGCCTGGGCGGCCCTGACGCTCGGGGATGATGCTCGCGTCGAGGTCGCGCACGGTCTGGAGGGCGAGCGCCGCCCCCGCGAGCCCGACGAACGCCCCGAGGCACAGGAAGGCGGGCCACCACAGGTTCTCGTCGAACGCGCGGGTGTTCTCGGCCCATCCGAACGGCGAGAGCCAGGTCAGCCACGAGCTCTCCATGTGGGTGAGGTCGTCGCTCGGGGTGCCGACGGCATTGCCGATGCCGGCGATGAAGTAAGTCACGACGAGCACCCACACCGCGAGGGAGTTCGCGCCGCGCGAGGTGCGCATGAGCTGCGCGGAGAGGAGCGCGACGCCCAGATACGCCAGCCCGCCGCACGCGGCGGTGAACCCGGCGAGCCAGGAGCCCTCGGCGGGCGAGCCCCCGCTGAGGAAGGCGGCGGCGACGAGCACACCAAGAACAAGGTTGGCGAGCACGCCGTGGACGATCGTCGCGACCGACGGCATGGTCCTTCCCGCCGTCGTGGCCGCGACGATCTCGAGGCGTCCGGCCTCCTCGTCGCCGCGCGTGTGACGCACCGCCAGGAACGTGCTCATGAACGCCGCCATCATCACGAGGAACGGCATGAGGAGGAAGACGACGAAGGACTGCTCGCCCGGGCCGGACGGCAGCCCGCGGAAAAGGAGGATCACCGGGTTGGCCATGACCGTGGCGAGGAGCGCCGTCCGCTCCTGCTCCGTGCCGTAGGTGCTCGTCGCGCCGGAGAGGCCTGCGAGTGCGAGCGCCATGGTGCCGGCGATCCACAGCGTCAGCTGCAGCCAGTCTCGACGCAGGCGCTGAGCGAGCAGCGTTGCGAGACGGCTCATCGCCCGTTCCTCTCCAGCACCGCCAGATCGTCGCCGTAGTGGCGCAGGAAGAGCTCCTCGAGCGACGGCGGTGCGACCCGGAGCCCCGCGACGCCGAGGCGCGAGAGCTCGGGGAGCACTCCGGAGACCTGATCGCTGTCGACCGTGAAACGAACGCGGCCGTCTTCGACGAGGGCGTCGTGCGCCGCCGCGAGCGCGGCGACGGGTGTGGCATCCGTCCCCTCGTACGAGACCTCGGTGCGGGTGAGATGACGCATGTCGGCGAGGGTGCCGCTCTCGACGACGCGCCCCGCGCGGATGATCGAGACCCGGTCGCACAGCTGCTCGACCTCCGACAGGATGTGGCTCGACAGCAGCACGGTGGCGCCCGCGGCGTGCACGCGCGCGACCTCACGGCGGAACATGACGTCCATGAGCGGGTCGAGGCCGCTCGTCGGCTCGTCGAGGATGTACAGATCTGCCGGCACCGCGAAGGCGGCGATCAGTGCGACCTTCTGCCGATTGCCCTTCGAGTAGGCGCGGCCCTTCTTGCGGGGGTCGAACTGGAACGCCTCCATCAGGCGCGCCTTCTCGTCGGCGTACGCCTTGTCGTGCCGCGAAGCGCCGCGCAGGCGCGCGAGCAGGTCGATCGCCTCACCACCCGACAGATTCGGCCACACGCTGACGTCGCCGGGGATGTACGCGACGCGCCGGTGGATCTTGACGGCGTCGCGCCAGGGCTGAAGCCCGAAGACGGATGCTTCGCCCCCGGTCTTGCGGGCGAGCCCGAGCAGGATCCGGATCGTGGTGGACTTGCCGGCGCCGTTGGGGCCGAGGAAGCCGTGCACCTGACCCTCGTCGACAGCGAGGTCGAGTCCGTCCAGGGCGTGGACGCGACCGTAGTGCTTCGTGAGACCGCTCGTGCGGATGACTGTGGTCATGGCGCAGACGCTACGCCGATTTCACAAATTGCTGAATGTTCCTCACGCTTTCCTCACGGCCGTAGCCGGGATACGGTCGCGCCATGGCCGCCGGCATCGTCACCACCGACTCCACCCCCTTCCGTGCGACCCTCGACCATCGCTCGGCGGCCGTGCGCGAGATCGCCCTGGCAGCGCGCCGGCTGATCTTCGACGTGCTGCCGCAGACCGTCGAGGTCGTGTGGCCCGCGCAGCGCAGCTCCGGCTACGGCACGGGGCCGAAGAAGAACTCCGAGCAGTTCGCGTGGATCCTCGCCCACGTCGCGCACGTCGCGCTCGCGTTCCCGTACGGCGCGGAGCTCGATGACCCCGCTGGGCTCCTGGGCGGCACCGGCGCCAGGGTGCGCAACGTGCGCCTCGCCTCGCTCGAGGACGTCGCCCGGCCCGAGCTGCGGGCACTGCTGGAGCACGCGATCGGGCACCGCGTGCCGCCGCCGGCAGCCGAAGTCACGGTGGCGGATTGAGGCCGAGCCTCGACCGGATCAGCTGGTGAACTCGATCAGGTCGAGACAGAAATCGCGGCCCTCGGTTTCGAATCGACCTTTGCTGTCTCCTCCCAGGAACTCGAGGAATTCGCGGTTCTCGTCGACGAGGATCGTCGCGAAGGTGCGGCCGACGTCGGTGAAGACCCGCTCGCCCGCATCGTCGTAGTACTTGGTCGGACCGGTGAACAGCACGGTGACGGTGAACGTGCCATCGCCGTTGTCGACCACTTCGTGGTCTTTCTCCAGTCCCTGCCATACGGAGCTGAAGGACTTCCCGGTCTCGACGTTGGTCCACGAGAGCTCGATGTGCACGCTGCTCTGCTCGTACAAGACGCCGCCTCGCGTCAGTCCGCGGAAGTTGCCGTGCGAGTTCTCCTCGAAGAGGACGTCGAACGGGACGATCTCGTTGCCCGCCTCGTCGAGGCAGAAGTCGTCGTGCTCCTCCTGTTCGATATGACTGTCGGTGACGGTCCAGTGGTCGATCTCGGGGCGCGCCGCCGAGGCGGACGTCGTGCCGATGATGAGAAGGGCCCCCGCGATCGCGGCGATGGCGGCCGCTGCGCGCATGTGCTTCATTGCGTCTCCTTCGTTCAGCGCCCCGATGCTGCGGAGGGTATACCCGCCGATTCCGCGCCGATATCGGGTGAACTCCCTACGGAGACGGCTTTGTATACGAATACCAGCCCGTTCCCCCCTCGGAGTGCGATTCCGGCGTGTTTGTGTATACACTGGCCGAGGCGTCGAACGAGGAGGTGATGCGGATGCGTGCCAGTGACCGCGCGTACGCGACCCTCCTCGACGAGATCCAGTCCGGCGTCCTGCGGCCCGGAGCCGTGCTCGGCGAGGTCGAGCAAGCCGCCCGCCTGGGCGTCAGCCGCACGCCGCTGCGCGAAGCGCTCGGCCGGCTCGCCGCCGACGGGCTCGTCGCACAGCAGTCGCCGCGCGTCACCGTGGTCACCGCGATCGATGCCGACGACATCCGCGAGATCTTCGAGGTGCGCCGCGCCCTCGAGGAGTCCGCCGCGCGGCTCGCCGCAGAGCGCGGGGATGCCGCCGCCTTCGCCGACCTCGCGCGCGAGTTCGCGCGAGTCGACCTCGACGGCGGCGCGGCGGGCACCGACGGGCGAGACGCCTACTACGCCCTCATCGCGGACTTCGACTTCGCGCTCGACGCCGCCGTCGCGAACGACTACCTGACCGCCGCGCTGCGCACGGTGCGCACCCATCTCGTCAGGGTGCGGCGACTCGCGCGCGACAATCCCGCTCGGCTCGCAGCATCCGTCGCCGAACACCGCCTCATCGCGGCGGCGATCTCGGCGCGTGACGCGGATCTCGCCGCCCACGCGACGCACGTGCACCTGCACAACGCCCTCCGCAGCATCCTCGAGTCGCTCACCGCGGCAGCTCCCGTGAACTCTCCCGCGCTCGACCTGAAAGGCCAGCCATGACTGTCATCCACCACCTCCGTGTCCACCGCAGCGACGAGAACCTCGCTCGCGAAGGACAGCTCGCGTGGCATATCGCCGAGGTCGCCGCCGACCCCGTCGAGGTCGAGCCCGAGGTCGTCGACATGATCATCAACCGCGTGATCGACAACGCGGCCGTGGCCGCAGCATCCCTCACCCGTGCTCCCGTGAGCGCCGCCCGTCAGCAGGCTCTCGACCACGCCGTGTCGGTCGGCGGCTCGGGCGCCACGGTGTTCGGCTGCGCGCTGGACCGCAAGACGAGCCCGGAGTGGGCGGCGTGGGCGAACGGCGTCGCGGTGCGCGAGCTCGACTACCACGACACGTTCCTCGCGGCCGACTATTCGCACCCGGGCGACAACATCCCGCCGATCGTCGCGGTCGCCCAGCACGTCGGCGCCGACGGACACGCGCTCGTGCGGGGCCTCGCGACCGGGTACGAGATCCAGATCGACCTGGTGCGGGCGATCAGCCTGCACAAGCACAAGATCGACCACGTCGCGCACCTCGGCCCGTCGGCCGCTGCCGGCATCGGCACCCTGCTCGGACTCGACGTCGAGACCATCTACCAGGCCGTCGGCCAGGCGCTTCACACCACGACGGCTACGCGCCAGTCGCGCAAGGGCGAGATCTCGACGTGGAAGGCCCATGCCCCCGCGTTCGCCGGCAAGCTCGCCGTCGAGGCCGTCGACCGCGCGATGCGCGGGGAGACGTCGCCGAGTCCGATCTACGAGGGCGAGGACGGCGTGATCGCGTGGCTGCTGGACGGACCGGACGCCTCGTACGAGGTGCCGCTGCCGGGCGCGGGGGAGTCCAAGCGCGGCATCCTCGACTCGTACACGAAGGAGCACTCGGCCGAGTACCAGGCGCAGGCGTGGATCGACCTCGCGCGCAAGCTCCACGGCGAGCACCCGGAGCTCGCCGACCCGGCGAACGTGGAGGCGATCGTGCTGCACACGTCGCACCACACGCACTACGTGATCGGCTCGGGCGCGAACGACCCGCAGAAGTACGACCCGACCGCGTCGCGCGAGACGCTCGACCACTCGATCCCCTACATCTTCGCCGTCGCGCTGCAGGACGGCGGCTGGCACCACGTCGACTCCTACCTGCCGGCGCGGGCCGCGCGTGAAGACACGGTCGCGCTGTGGCAGAAGATCACCACCGCCGAAGACGAGGAGTGGACGCGCCGCTACCACTCGGAGGACCCGGACGAGAAGGCGTTCGGCGGTCGCGTCGAGATCCGCCTCACGAACGGCGAGACCATCGTGGACGAGATCGCCGTCGCCGACGCGCACCCGCTCGGTGCGCGGCCGTTCGCCCGCGAGGACTACGTGCGCAAGTTCCGGCTGCTGGCCGAGCCGGTGCTCTCGGCCGACGAGATCGAGCGCTTCCTCGGGCTCGCCGAGCGTCTGCCCGAGCTCACCGCCGAAGAGGTGCAGCAGCTCACGATCGTCGCCGACTTCGGCGTGCTGGCCGGTGCCCCGGCGCCCAAGGGGCTGTTCTGATGCTGTCCGCGGGCTCCCAGACTTCGCAGAATCGCGCGGGTTTCGCAGCGGTTCGCCCGATGGCTGCGAAGTTCGACGGATGCTGCGAACTCTGTGAAGGACGGAGTGTCTGATGCTGTACTCCACCGTGCCCGCGCACGAGAAGCGGCGGCTGTTCCGCGAGCGGCTCGCGTCCGGTGAGCTGCTGCGGTTCCCCGGGGCGTTCAATCCACTGAGCGCCCGCCTCATCGAGCGCAAGGGGTTCGAGGGCGTCTACATCTCGGGCGCCGTGCTCAGCGCCGACCTGGGCCTGCCCGACATCGGGCTCACCACGCTCACCGAGGTCGCGGCGCGGGGCCAGCAGATCGCGCGCATGACCGACCTCCCCGCGATCATCGACGCCGACACCGGCTTCGGCGAGCCGATGAACGTCGCCCGCACGATCCAGACGCTCGAGGACGCGGGCCTTGCCGGCACGCACATCGAGGATCAGATCAACCCCAAGCGGTGCGGCCACCTCGACGGCAAGGCAGTGGTGGACGAGGACACCGCGATCAAGCGCATCCGGGCGGCAGCCGACGCGCGCCGCGACCCGAACTTCCTCATCATGGCGCGCACCGACATCCGCGCCGTGGAGGGGATGGATGCCGCGATCGACCGTGCCAATGCGCTCGTCGACGCCGGGGCGGACGCGATCTTCCCCGAGGCGATGCGCACGCTCGAGGAGTTCGCCGCGATCCGGGCCGCCGTGGACGTGCCGATCCTCGCCAACATGACCGAGTTCGGGAAGTCGGAGCTGTTCTCCGTCGAGCAGCTCCGGAGCGTCGGCGTCAACATCGTGATCTGGCCGGTCTCGCTCCTGCGGATCGCGATGGGCGCAGCATCCCGCGCTCTCGATACGCTCATCGACGAAGGACACCTCACGTCCAGGCTCGGCGAGATGCAGCACCGCGCCGACCTCTACGACCTCATCGACTACGAGCAGTACAACCACTTCGACCAGGACGTCTTCAACTTCCAGATCCAGCGCTGAGTCACTGACCCGAAGGAGCAGTCATGACCGAACCCGACATCAAGAAGGGCCTCGCCGGCGTCGTCGTGGACTACACGGCGGTCTCGAAGGTCAACCCCGAGACGAACTCGCTGCTGTATCGGGGCTACCCGGTGCAGGAGCTCGCCGCGACGCAGTCGTTCGAGGCCGTCGCCTACCTGCTGTGGCACGGCGAACTCCCGACCGACGTGCAACTCGCGCAGCTGCGCGCGACCGAGCGTGCGTACCGACACCTCCCCGCCGATGTGCGTGCCGCGATCGACCTCGTACCGATCGACGCGCACCCGATGGACGAGGTGCGCACCGCGGTGAGCCTCATCGGAGCGCGCGACCTCGCCGGCACCGGCTCGGTGCTCGACGTGGCCGGGAGCGAGGACGAGAACCTGGCGCGCAGCGTGCGTCTGTTCGCCGTGCTCCCCGCGATCGTCGCCTACGGGCAGCGCCGGCGCCGCGGCCTGCAGCCGGTCGCTCCGCGCGACGACCTCGATTACGCCGCGAACTTCCTCTGGATGACGTTCGACGAGACCGCCGACGATGTCGTGGTCGACGCGTTCAACCGCTCGATGATCCTGTACGCGGAGCACTCGTTCAACGCTTCAACGTTCACCGCCCGGGTCGTGACGTCGACGCTCAGCGACCTCTACTCGGCGGTCGTCGCGGCGATCGGCGCGCTCAAGGGCCCGCTGCACGGCGGCGCCAACGAGGCCGTGCTGCACATCTTCGACGAGATCGGCACCGCCGAGAACGTCGGGCCGTGGCTCGACCAGGCGCTCGCCGAGAAGCGCAAGATCATGGGCTTCGGCCATCGCGTGTACAAGAAGGGCGACTCGCGTGTTCCGACGATGAAGGCGGCTCTCGACACGCTCGTCGAGCATTACGACCGCCCCGAGGTCGCCGCGCTCTACGACACGCTCGAGAGCGAGTTCGTGAGCCGCAAGGGCATCTACCCGAACCTCGATTACCCGTCCGGTCCGGCGTACAACCTCATCGGGTTCGACACACTCACCTTCACGCCGCTGTTCGTGGCGGCCCGCGTCACCGGCTGGACGGCGCACATCATGGAGCAGCTCGCCTCGAACGCGCTCATCCGCCCGCTGTCGGAGTACAACGGCCCGGACGAGCGTCACATCGACGGCTATGTTCCGGATGCTGCGCACCAGGCCGCCGCCGACCGTGAAGAGGAAGCCGCGGGGTGAGGCAATGAGCCTCTGGTTCGGCGACGTCGCCGGCATCGACCTGTCGGCGATGGCGCCGGGCACGCTCATCGAGAACCTCGGCATCGAGATCGTCGCGATCCGCGACGATGCGCTGGTGGGACGAATGCCGGTGGACCACCGCTCCGTGCAGCCCGCGGGCGTGCTCCACGGCGGGGCGTCGGTGGCGCTCGCCGAGACGCTCGCGTCGTGGGCCGGCTACCTCGCCGTGGACCGCGAACGGTTCCACGTCGTGGGCATGGAGATCAACGCCAACCACCTGCGCCCGATCTCCTCGGGCTGGGTCATCGGCACGGTGATGCCGATCAACGTCGGACGCCGCGTGCACGTGTGGGAGATCCGGATCGCCGACGAGGCCGGCCGGCTCGTGTGCGTCTCGCGGTGCACCTTGGCGGTCATCGAGCAGCGCAGCACGTACGCAACGCCCGACGATCGGGCCTGAAACGGATGCCGCGGCCCCCCGCGAGCGGCCGCAACATCCGCTTCCCGCCCGCGACCGGCGCGTGGCGCCGATGGCCGGGCCGCAGCATCCGTCATCGGCGCACGGTGATGGGCCGGTCGTCGGTCCGCTCGAGGACGAAGTAGAAGGCGCTGCCGCGATCGTCGGTGTCGCGGCCGGTCATGACGCCGACCACGGCGTCGGGGCTCAGCCGCACGAAGTGGTCGATGATCGGCTGGCCGTCGTAGATCATCGACGCCGTGGCGACGCCGTCGTACGTGACGGTGCGCAGCGTCGCGCCGCCGCGGGCGAGGCGCTCGTCGGCGAAGAGTTCGCCGTCGTCGGTCGCGCACACGATGGGCGAGACGTCGTCGTCGGAGCGGAACAGCTTGCCGTACCAGCGGCTGCGCTCGAGCAGTCGTCCGGCGCGGTGGTCGCGGGTGGCGGCCCATCCGCGCCACAGTCCGCGCAGCTCCGCGGTCCGGACCGGGGGGAGCGAGCGCCAGAGCGCCGTGAGGTCGTCGTCGGGCACACCGTCGCGGAGCCGGTCGACCAGAGGGCGGACGGATGCTGCGGCCGCAGCATCCGTCACCACCTCCATCTCGAGCACGGGCTTGACGACGCGTCCCGCGCGGGCGTCGGCGATGGCGGCCTGCGCGTCGGCGAAGGCGTACGTGCCGACGAGCCGCTCGACCGGGAGCCGCCCGACGCGCCACAGCGCCGCGAGCAGCGGCACGTCGCGGGTGAGGTCGGCATCGCCCTCGATCACGCCGGTGAGTGTGCGGCCCCACAGCAGGCGCGACTGCGACACGGTCACCGGATTGGCGCCCGGCTTGAGCGCGACCGTCGTGACGACGCCGCGGGGCGCGACGGCGGCGAGGGCGGCATCGATCGACGACTGGATGCCGACGGTGTCGAGCACGTGGCTGAACACGGCTGCCGGACGCGGGGCCGCAAGGTCGTCGGGGGAGAGCGCCTCGGTCGCGCCGACCTCGAGGGCGAGGGTGCGGCGCGCCGCGACCGGGTCGCTTACGACGATGCGCGTGACGCCCCGGTGCGCGGCGGCCATGACGGCCGCGAGTCCGGTGGTGCCCGCGCCCAGCACGAGCAGCGCGTCGCGGGGTTCGGGGCGCAGCACGTTGAGGACGGTGCCCGCTCCGGTGAGGATGCCGCAGCCCAGCGTCGCGGCCACCGCCCAGGGCACGTCGTCGCCGATCGGCACCACGCTCGACTCGGGCACGACGATGCGGGTCGCCCACGAGGACTGGGCCATCCATCCCGTGGTGACGCGCTCGCCGCCCTCGATGGCCGCGTCGGAGCGCGGTGCATAGTTGAGCTCGGCGAAGCGGTCGCAGTACGCGGAGTGCCCGTCGCGGCACGGGTCGCACGCACCGCACGACCCGAAGCCGAGCACGACCCGGTCGCCGGGTTTCACGCGCGTCACCTCTGCGCCGACGGCTTCGACGATGCCCGCACCCTCGTGCCCGAAGACGGCGGGGAAGCGGTCGCCGGCACCGCCGTCGATGCCGAACAGGTCGGTCGGGCACACGCCGGACGCCATCACCCGGACGACGAGCTCGAGCGGCCCGGGGGAGCGCAGGGCGACGTCCGTGAGCGCGACGGATCCGCCGCGCTCACGGACGAGCGCGGCCACAGCAGCTGTCATGGCCTATGCGAGGGTCAGCTCGCGGTCGGCCGCGCGCAGCGCGACCTTGTTGACCTTGCCCCCGGCGTTGCGGGGGAGCGCGGGCACGACGACCAGCGCCGTGGGCTGCTTGAACCGCGCGAGCTTGTCGCTGAGCCACGCCTGCAGCTCCTCGACGGTCAACTCCTCGCCGGGCGCCAGCGCGACCGCTGCGACCGGCACCTCGCCCCACCGCTCGTCAGTTCGGCCGTAGATCGCGGCGTCGAGGATCTTGGGGTGGGCGAACAGCACGTTCTCGACCTCGGCGCAGTAGATGTTCTCGCCGCCCGAGATGATCATGTCCTTCTTGCGGTCGACGACCCACACGAAGCCCTCGTCGTCCTGGCGGACCAGATCGCCGGAGTGGAACCAGCCGCCCTCGAACGCCTCGGCGGTCTCGGCGGGCTTGCGCCAGTAGCCCTTCATGAGCGTCGGTCCGCGGTACACGATCTCGCCGACCTCGCCGGGTGCGACGTCGTTCATGACTTCGTCCACGACGCGGTACTGGATCGTCGGGATCGGCTTGCCGACCGATCCGAGCTTGCGGAGGGAGTCCTCGCCGCGGAGCACGCAGGTGATCGGCGAAAGCTCGGTCTGGCCGAAGACGGCGACATTCGTCGCGTGCGGGAACGTGTCGGCCATCGCGTGCAGCAGCGTGTCGGAGGCCGGTGCGGCGCCCCAGCTGATGATGCGCAGGTGCAGGTCGCGCTCGGGGATCGACGGGTCGTCGCAGATCACCTGCCATTGCTGCGGCACGTTGAAGACGATCGTCGCCTTCTCGCGCTCCCAGGCGTCGAGGAGCTCGGTGGCGTTGAACGCGCCGAGCGGGTGGATCACCGTCGGGATGCCGAGGATGAAGTTCGGCGCGATCGACCCGAGACCTGCGATGTGGAAGAGCGGCGCCGTCATGAAGGAGATGTCGCTCTCGTCGACGACGTTGTTGGCGCGGATGCACGTGATCGACTGCGCGTACAGGTTGATGTGGTCGAGCATCGCGCCCTTCGGGCGGCCGGTCGTGCCCGAGGTGTACATGATGAGCGCCGTCGTGTCTTCGCTGATGTCGGGTGCCTCGAAGCCTTCGGAGTGTTCCGCGGCGAGATCGGCCCACGACTCCTGGCCCTCGCCGGCCTCGCCGATCACGATGACCTTCTTGATGCGATCGGTGATCTGGGCGACGGCGCCCACGAGCGGAGCGAGCGGGCCCTCGACGATGAGCACGTCCGCGTCGGCGTCGTCGACGATGTACGCGATCTCGGGGGGCGTGAGGCGGATGTTGATCGGCACGGCGATCGCGCCGATGCGATTGATGCCGAATACCGAGATCACGACCTCGGGCCGGTTCAGCGTGAGCAGCAGCACGCGGTCGCCGGCGGCGACGCCGCGGCGCGCGAGGGCCGCCGCGAACGCGTCGGTGAGGTCTCGCGTCTCGCGCCATGTGGTCGTGGCGCCGAGGAAGCGGAAGGCCGCAGCATCCGGCTTCATTTCGGCGTGCGTGGCGATCTGGTTCATCCAGTGGTTGCGCCGCGCGGCGGCGGGGATCGCGGTGGGAGCGGAGTCGTTCATCGGGTGGCCTCTCGTCACGTCGTCGTCAACGGATGCCGCGACCCTGCGGCACCTGTGGCTCGTGTCGAGTATGCCAGGCGTGGCGGCGGTTGTCACGACTTTTGTTAACGAGAATTCACATGAATCGCCGCTGTGGAAGTGAACAGCGCCTCGCGTCCCAGGCCGGAGTCCGAGGCCGCGAGTAGGCTGTCCGCATGCCCGCTGCCGCGCCTGCCGCCTCTCGTACCAGGCCGCGGGATCGCAAGCGCCGCATCGAGGAGGCCGCCGCCCTCGCCTTCGCGCAGAACGGCTATCACGCCGTCGCCATGCAGGACATTGCTGCGGCCGTCGGCATCTCGGCTCCCGCCCTGTACCGGCACTTCCCGAACAAGTACGCACTGTTCGTGCAGACGGCGTTCACCATCGCGCACCGCCTCATCGAAGACACCGATGCGGCCGCCGCGCTTCCGCTCGCCTCGCCCGACGAGGGGCGCGCTGCCCTCGACGCTCTGGTCGACGCGGTCATCGCGACCACGATCGAGCTCCGCGCGACCGGGGGCATCTACCGGTGGGAGGGCCGCTACCTCGAGCCCGACGACCGCGAGCTGCTCACGTCCGAGTTCCGCCTGCTCCGCCGGCGGTTCGAGGCCGCGCACGCCGCCTACCGCCCCGAGGTCGATGAGGCCGACCGGCGGCTGCTCGTACTCGGCGCGCTGAGCGTGGTCGCGAGCATCACGGCGCACCGCACGGTCGTCGGTGCCAAGGCACTGCGCACGCTGCTGGCGGGCGCCGCATGGCGTGCACTGGACGGCTCGATTCCGGCTCCCGATGCGGTGACGGGGACGGATGCTGCGCCCCCGCGTGCCCCCGAAGACGAACCCGCCTCCGACCAGGGTCGCCGGGCGCGCCTCATCGACGCCGCGATCAGGCAGTTCGCGGCGCGCGGCTACAACGAGGTGACCATCGAGGACGTCGCGGTCGAGGTGGACCTCACGCCGTCGGGCGTCTACCGCCACTTCGATGGCAAGTCCGCTTTGCTCCTCGCCGCGTGCGAACGGGCGGCGGTCGAGCTCGAGCGCGCGGCACTGCACGCGCGGGAGTCGGCGTCGTCACCCGAGGACGCGCTGCAGCGACTTTGCCGCGCGTACGTCGACCACACCTTCACGCACCTCGCGCTGATGCGCATCTACTTCTCGGAGATCGGCAACCTCGCGCCCGACGAGCAGCGGCGCCTGCGCGCCATGCAGCGCGCGCACATCGCCGACTGGGCGGCGCTGCTGCAGGCTGTGCGTCCGGAACTCGGCGGGCGCGAGGCATCCGTCCTCGTCCATGCCGGACTGGGCGTCGTCACCGACCAGGCGCCGCTGCTCACGCTGCGGGATGACGCCGCCGCGGCGCGGCTGACGTGCCTGGTCGAGATCGTCCTCGGCATCGACGCGCGCTGACTGCGCGGGTCAGCGCGCCTTGCCGTGGAGCATCGGGATCATGCGCTCGACCAGGTGCATGTCTTTGGGCGAGCGCTCGAGCGTCAGCAGGTTGAGCGCCGCCTTGCGGGTCTGCCGGGCGATCGACTTGGGCACGCTGAACTCGCGGAGGCCGTCGGCGCCGTGGATGCGGCCGAAGCCGGATCCCTTCACGCCGCCGAACGGCAGGGCCCCGATCGCGGCGAAGCCGAGCACGGAGTTGATGGTCACGACGCCGGCGCGCAGTTGAGCCGCGATGCGCTCGCCCTTCTTCGCGTCACGCGTGAACACGGCGGCGCCGAGGCCGTACTCGGTCGCGTTCGCGCGGGCGACGGCCTCGCCGAGGTCGGCGACGGCGTTGATGACGACGGTCGGCCCGAACGTCTCGCGCTGCACGGCATCGGAGTCCTCGGGGACGTCGACGAGGACGATGGGCGACACGGTGCGGTCGGCCACCGACTCGGGGCCGCCGAAGACCGCCCTGCCGCCGCGGGCGAGGGCGTCGTCGACGTGCGCGGCGACGACGTCGGTCTGGGTCGCGAGGGTCATCGGCCCGTAGGTCGGGGCGTCGCCGGTCACGACGATGCGCTTCGCGCGCTCGACGACCTTGTCGACGAGCGCGTCGCGCACGCGCTGCTCGACGTAGACGCGCTCGACGCCGACGCACGTCTGGCCCGCGTTGCCGAGCGCGCCGAACGCGATGAAGTCGGCAGCGGCGTCGAGGTCGGCGTCTGTCGCGACGATGAGCGCGTCCTTGCCGCCGCACTCGGCGACCAGCGGGGTGAGGGTCTCGGAGCACGCGGCCATGACCTTCTTCGCGCTGGCGGTCGAGCCGGTGAACGCGACCTTGTCGACACCGGAGCGCACCAGGTCCGCGCCGGTGGCGCGGCCGCCCGTCACGACCTGCAGCACCGGCCGGTCGCACACCTCGCGCCACTTGTCGGCGACCCACACGGCGGTGCCGGGTGTCAGCTCGCTGGGCTTGAAGACGACGGCGTTGCCCGCCGCGAGCGCATACGAGATCGAGCCCATGGGAGTGTAGAACGGGTAGTTCCACGGGCCGATGACGCCGACCACGCCGTAGGGCACGTAGCCCAGCGTCGCGTGCTGGTTGTAGTTGACAAAGCCGGCCTTCACCTTGCGGCGCTTGAGCACGGGTTCGGCGTTCTTCGCCGCCCAGTCGAGGTGGCCGAGCGTGAGCATCACCTCGAGCAGCGCGTCGCCGTCGGGCTTGCCCGTCTCGCGCGCGATCGTCGCAGCGAGCGCCTTCGCGTCGCGCGCGATGGCCGCCTTGAACGCGATCAGCACGCGCCGGCGCTCGCCGAAAGCGAGGCCCGCCCACCATGCCCCCGCTTCGCGGGCGCGGTCGACGGTGCGCCGCACGTCGTCGGCGGAGGCCACCGGGTACGACGCGATCGGACTGCCGTCGCGCGGGTCGGTGGTGGTGAGGACGGACGTGCTGTCGTCGTGCAGAAGGGTCATGTCGGGTCGTTTCCATCTCGTCGCCGAGACTCGTCGTTGAGGGCGGAAAGTGAATGGCGATTCACAGTATCGCCGCGGTGGTCATGCCGCAAGGGCTCCCGCCTACATTTTCGAATCCTGGTTAGAATGTGAGGAACGAGAGGGGGCAGGGTGTCGCAGAGCAGCGAGGACGGCGCGACGGCGAAATCGCAGCGCACGCGTCAGCGCATCCTCGACGCCGCGGCCCAGGTGCTCAGCCGCAAGGGGTACGCCGGCACCCGGCTGACCGACGTCGCCGACGTGGCAGGCGTCCAGGCCCCGGCGATCTACTACTACTTCGGCTCGCGCGACGACCTCGTCGAAGAGGTCATGTGGGCGGGCGCGCACCGCGTGCGGCTCCACGTCGAGGAAGTCATCGCCGGCATGCCCTCCGAAGCGACCCCGATGGACCGCATCCTCGCGGGCGTCGACGCGCACCTGCGCTACGAACTGCAGATCTCGGACTACACGACGGCTTCGGTGCGCAACGCCGGGCAGGTGCCCGAGCACCTGCGCGTGCGCCCCGCTGCGGAGGAGGCGGCCTACAGCCGCATCTGGCGCGACCTGTTCCACGCCGCGCAGGACGCCGGTCAGCTCCGCGCCGACCTCGACATCAACATCTTCCGCCTGCTGCTCCTCGGCTCGATGAACTGGGCCGTGGAGTGGTGGAACCCCCGCACCCGCAGCCTCGACGACCTCGTCCGCCAGACCCAGGACCTCGTCCGCCACGGCGCCGGCGCCTGACCCGCAACCCCCGTCGACCCCGCGGCTCGGGACGGCGACGGGGACGGATGCCTCGGGCGGAGGCATCCGTCCCCCGGGGGGATCCGCCGTCAGGCGAAGAGCGACAGGCGCTGTGACAAGACCTCATGGGCCTCGGCCACCGTGCGGCGCACGACCTCGCCGGCGGGCGGGATGTCGCGGATCAGGCCCTGCACCTGACCCACGGTCCAGATGCCGGCGTCGAGGTCGCCGTTCTCGAACACCTTGCGGCCGCGGGCACCGGCGACGAGCTCGCGCACGTCGGGGAACTGGCCGCCCTCGTCGAGGATGCGGACGACCTCGTCCGAGATGGCGTTCTTCGCGACGCGCGCGGTGTTGCGCAGCGACCGGAAGATGAGGTTCGTGTCGAGCTCGCTCGCCTCGACGATGCGCTCCTTCACCGCCCGCGACACGGGCGACTCCTCGGTGCACATGAACCGCGAGCCCATGTTCACGCCGTCGGCGCCCAGCACGAGCGCCGCTGCGAGGCCGCGGCCGTCGGCGAACCCTCCGGACGCGATGAACGGGATGCTGAGGGCATCGGCCGCCGCCGGGATCAGCACGAGACCCGGCACGTCGTCTTCGCCCGGGTGCCCCGCGCACTCGAATCCGTCGATCGAGACCGCCGCGACCCCGACCTTCTCGGCCTTGAGGGCGTGCCGTACCGACGTGCACTTGTGGATGACCCGCACGCCGTGCTCGCGGAACATGTCCATGTGCGGCTCGGGGTTGGCGCCCGCGGTCTCGACGATCGTGACACCGGCGTCGATGATGGCGCGGCGGTACTCGTCGTACGGCGGTGGGCTGATCGACGGCAGGATCGTGAGGTTCACCCCGAACGGCTTCTCGGTCAGCGCCCGCGCCCGCTCGATCTCGTTCACGAGGTCGGCGGGCGTCGGCTGGGTGAGCGCGGTGATCATGCCGAGGCCGCCCGCCTCCGAGACAGCGGCCGCGAGCTCGGCCCGGCCGACCCACATCATGCCGCCCTGCACGACGGGATGCTCGATGCCGAGCGCTTCGGTGAACCGCGTGCGCAGGCGTGGCCGCGTTTCGTCTCGCTTCGCTCGCTCAACGACCGAGAGGTCACTCATAGGTCTCACCCGCCTCGGCCTTCGCGATCAGCGACGCGGAGGGAAGGAACCGGTCGCCGTACCGCTCCGCGAGCTGACGGGCCCGGGCGATGAAGCCGTCCAGCCCGCCGTCGTACTGGTTGACGTACTGCAGCACGCCGCCCGTCCACGCCGGGAAGCCGATGCCGTAGATCGAGCCGATGTTGGCGTCGGGCACCGACGTGAGCACGCCGGCGTCGAGGCACGCGACGGTGTCGAGGGCCTCGGCGAACAGCATCCGTTCCTGCAGATCTTCGAAGGGGAGGACGGTGCGCCCCGACCCGTATTTCTCGCGCAGACCCGGCCAGATGCCGATGCGCTTGCCCGACTCGTCGTACTCGTAGAAGCCGCCGCCCGCGCGGCGTCCGGGCCGCTCGGCGTCGACGACCATCCAGTCCATCACGGCCTCCGACGGGTGCTCGACCCACGTGCCGCCCTCGACCTCTTCGGCGGCGCGCGTCTCGAGGCGGATCTTGCGCGAGAGCGAGATGGTCAGCTCATCGAGGAGCTGCAGCGCGCCCGCCGGGTACCCGGCCTGCAGCGCCGCCTGCTCGACGGACGCGGGCTCGACGCCCTCGCCGACCGCGGCGACGGCCTCGGCGATGAACCGGCCGATGACGCGCGAGGTGAAGAAGCCGCGGGCGTCGTTGACGACGATCGGCGTCTTGCGGATCTGCTGCACGTAGTCGAACGTCTTCGCGAGCACCTCGTCGCTGGTGCGCTCGCCGCGGACGATCTCGACGAGCGGCATCTTGTCGACGGGGGAGAAGAAGTGGATGCCGATGAAATCGTCGGTGCGCTCCACCCCCTCGGCGAGCAGCGTGATCGGCAGCGTCGAGGTGTTGGAGCCGAGCACCGCGTCGGGCTCGACGAGCTGCTCGATCTCCTGGAAGACCCCCTGCTTCACGGGCACCGACTCGAACACCGCCTCGATCACGAAGTCGACGCCCGCGAAGTCGGCCGGGTCGGCGGACGGCGTGATCCGATCCAGCAGGGCGGAAGACTTCGAGGCGGTCGTACGACCCCGCGCGAGCGCCTTGTCCTCCAGCGCCCGCGAGTAGTCCTTGCCCTTTTCAGCAGCCTCGAGCGAGACGTCTTTCAGCACGACCTCGATGCCCGCCTTCGCCGAGACGTACGCGATCGCGGCGCCCATCATGCCGGCGCCGATCACGCCGACCTTGCGCGCCTGGTACTTCGGGAAGCCAGAGGGGCGGGAGCCGCCGGCATTGATGTGCCCGAGATCGAAGAAGAACGCCTTGATCATGTTCTTCGCGACCTGACCGTGGGTGAGCTCGACGAGGTAGCGGGTCTCGACCTTCGACGCCGTCTCGAAGTCGACGTACGCGCCCTCGACCGCCGCGGCCATCGCCGCGCGCGGCGCGGGAAGCGGCGCGCCCTTCAACTGCTTGCGCAGCGAGGCCGGGAACGCCGGCAGCGCGCCCGCGAGCGACGGCGAGTTCGGCGCGCCGCCCGGGATGCGGAAGCCTTTCACGTCCCACGGCTTCACGGGCGCCGGGTTCGCAGCGATCCACATCTTCGCGGCGGCGACGAGGTCCGAAGCCGACGGCACGAGCTCGTCGACGATGCCCACCGCGAGCGCATCGGACGGCGAGAACTTCGTCGCGGGCAGGATGACATCGGTCAGGGCCTTCTGCAGCCCGAGCATGCGCACGAGCCGCGTGATGCCGCCACCCCCGGGCAGCAGGCCGAGCGACACCTCGGGCACGCCGAACTGCGCGCCGCGCACGTCGGCGGCGATGCGGTGGTGCGCCGCGAGGGCGACCTCGAGGCCGCCGCCGAGCGCCGTGCCGTTCATCGCCGCGACCACGGGCTTGCCGAGCAGCTCGAGCCGGCGCATGTCGGCCTTGACCGCGTCGATGTGCGCGGTCTCCTCCGCTGCCCGGGAGGGGTCGGCGGCGCGCAGCAGATTGAGGTCGCCCCCGGCGAACCAGCTCTTCTTCGCCGACACCAGGATGACCCCGCGGATGTCGTCGCGCTCGGCTTCGAGTCGGTCGGCCGTCGCCTTCAGCGCCGCGACGAAGTGGGGGTTCATGGTGTTGACGCTGCTGTCGGGGTCGTCGAGGGTGATGACGACGTCGCCGTCGGCATCCTGCTCCCACGCGTACCCCTGGTACACGGTCGTGTCGTCGATCGTGGTGCTCATAGGTGTTCTCTTCTCAAGTCGATGGAGATGGATGCTTCGGCTCGTGCCTCGCTCAGCACAAGTGCCGCGGGCTCAGACCCGCTCGATGACGGTGGCGATGCCCATCCCGGCGCCGACGCACAGCGTCGCGAGGCCGCGTTTCTGGTCGCGACGCTCGAGCTCGTCGAGCAGGGTGCCGAGGATCATGGCGCCGGTGGCGCCGAGAGGGTGCCCGAGCGCGATCGCGCCGCCGTTGACGTTGACCTTGTCGTGCGGGATGTCGAGGTCCTTCATCCACTTCATGACGACGGCGGCGAACGCCTCATTGAGTTCGAAGAGGTCGATATCGGATGCTGCGAGCCCGGCCCGATCAAGCGCCTTGAGCGTCGCCGGGGTCGGGCCGGTGAGCATGATCGTCGGCTCGGAGCCCGTGACCGCCGTGGCGACGATCCTCGCGCGGGGCGTCAGGCCGAGCCGCTCGCCGACCTCCTTGCTGCCGATGAGCATGAGCGCGGCGCCGTCGACGATCCCCGAAGAGTTGCCGGCGGTGTGGACGTGGTCGATGCGCTCGACGGCGTGGTACTTCTGCGTTGCGACAGCGTCGAACCCGGCGTTCTCGCCCAGCGCGGCGAAGGCCGCCGGAAGGTTCCCCAGCCCGGACGTGTCGGGGCGGCGGTGCTCGTCGGTCTCGAGCAGCGTGACGCCGTTCTGGTCGCGCACCGGCACGACCGACCCCTCGAACCGACCCTCGCGCCACGCGGTGTCGGCGCGGCGTTGCGACTCGGCGGCGTACGCGTCGACATCGTCGCGCGAGAAGCCCTCCAGTGTCGCGATGAGGTCGGCGCCGATGCCCTGCGGGACGAAGTACAGGTCGTAGTTGGTGGTCGGATCCTGCGCGTAGGCGCCGCCGTCCGAGCCGATCGGCACGCGCGACATCGACTCGACGCCGCCGGCGAGCACCAGGTCCTCGAAGCCCGAGGCCACCTTCTGCGCCGCGACGTTCACGGCCTCGAGCCCCGACGCGCAGAAGCGGTTGAGCTGCACGCCCGCCACCGTTTCGGGCAGACCCGCGACGAGCGCGGCGGTGCGGGCGATGTCGCCGCCCTGCTCGCCGATCGGCGACACCACGCCGAGCACGATGTCGTCGATGAGCGCGGGGTCGACCCCCGGGTTGCGCTCGAGCACCGCGTGGATGAGTCCCACGACGAGGTCGAGGGGCTTGGTGCCGTGCAGCGCGCCCCCGCGGTTCTTGCCGCGCGGGGTGCGTACGGCGTCGTAGATGTATGCGTCAGCCATGTGGTCTCCTCACAGTCCCAGGCCCCGGCCGACGATCTCTTTCATGATCTCGGTCGTGCCGCCGTAGATGGTCGTGATGCGCGCGTCCTCGTAGTCGCGCGCGATGCGGTACTCGCGCATGTAGCCGTAGCCGCCGTGCAGCTGCAGGCAGCGGTTCACCACCTGCACGAGCTGCTCGGTGGTCCAGAACTTGGCGGCCGCCGCATCCTCGGCCGAGAGCTCGCCGGCCGTGTGCAGTCGGATGCAGCGGTCGATGTACGCACGGCTGACATCGGTCGCCGTCACCATGTCGGCGAGCTCGAACCGGGTGTTCTGGAACGACCCGACCGGCTTGCCGAACGCCTTGCGGTCCTTGACGTAGGTGAGCGTGCGCTCGAGCACACCCTCGCTGGCGGCGACCGCCGCGGCCGCGATCGAGAGGCGCTCCTGCGGCAGGTTGCGCATGAGCCCGAAGAAGCCGTCCCCCTCGGCGCCGAGCAGGTTCGACGCCGGCACGCGGACGTCTTCGAAGACGAGCTCGCTGGTGTCCTGCGCGTGCAGGCCGACCTTCTCGAGGTTGCGGCCGCGCGAGAACCCGGGGGTGTCGGTCTCGACCACGAGCAGGCTGAGGCCGCGGTGCGGGTCATCGCTCGTGCGCACGGCGGTCACGACGAGATCGGCGTTCTGCCCGTTCGAGATGAAGATCTTCGTGCCGTTGACGACGTAGTGGTCGCCGTCGCGCACGGCGGAGGTGCGGATGCCCGCCAGGTCGCTGCCCGTGCCGGGCTCGGTCATCGCGACCGCGACGATGAGCTCGCCGGCGGCGATGCCCGGCAGCCACCGCTGCTTCTGCGCGTCGCTCGTGAGGTCGGTGAAGTAGGGGATCACGATGTCGTTCGACAGTGCGATGCCGGCCATGCCGTCCGACACGGGGTTGTGCGCGAGCTCCTCGCCCATGATCGCGTGGAACCGGAAGTCGTCAGCACCGCCGCCCCCGTACTCCTCGGGAATCGCGAAGCCGAGTATGCCCGCCTCCGCCGCCTTCGTGAACAGCCAGCGGTCGACCTTGCCCTCCGTGCTCCAGCGGTCGGCGTTGGGCCTCGCGTACTGCTCGACGAACGCCCGCACGACCTCGCGGAACTGCTCGTGGTCCTCGTCGTAGATGTCTCTCTTCAGCGTCATCGCCGAACCTCCGTGTCGCGGATGCGGCGTCCTCGCCGCGCAGCATGTTTTTATTATGCATTAGAAATTGGATGCTGCAACCTGGCGCATCCCGCCGGATCACAGGGTTGTGTGCGTGCTGTTTCTTACGCACGATTAAACGAAGGCACGGTGGCCGCCGCCGGCGGCGACCACGCTGAGAGTGAGGACGACGATGACCACAGCACTCCGCGGACGCACCGCGATCGTGACGGGGGCGAGCCGGGGCATCGGCCTCGCGATCGCAGCGCGACTGGCCGCCGAAGGGGCACGCGTGTGTCTGACCGCCCGGCACCCCGAGGAGCTCGCGGAGGCCGTCGCGTCGCTGCCGGACGGCTCCGCGATCGGCGTCGCGGGCGGCGCCGACGACCCCGATCACCGGGCCGAGACGCTCGACCGCGTCGCCCGGGAGTTCGGCGGCATCGACATCCTCGTGAACAATGCGGGCATCAATCCCGTCTACGGCCCGCTGGCAGACCTCGACCTCGCAGCCGCGCGCAAGATCCTCGAGGTCAACGTCGTCTCCACCCTCGCCTGGACCCAGGAGGCGCTGCGCCGCGGGCTCGGCGAGGGCGCCCACGGCGGCAGTGTCGTGAACCTCTCTTCGGTGACCGGAGCGATGCCGTCACCGGGGATCGGCTGGTACGGCGTCACGAAGGCCGCCGTCGCCCACCTCACCACGACCCTGTCGGTCGAGCTCGCCCCGCGCGTGCGCGTGAACGCCGTCGCGCCGGCGGTGGTCAAGACCCGCTTCGCCCGCGCGCTGTACGAGGGCCGGGAGGAGGAGGTCGCGAGCGGCTATCCGCTCGGCAGGCTCGGCGACCCCGATGACGTCGCCGGCGCGGTCGCGTTCCTGGTGGGCGACGACGCCTCGTGGATCACCGGCCAGGTGCTCACCCTCGACGGCGGCCTGCTCGGCGCGGGAGGTACGGCATGAGCCCGGCCGAGCTCGACGACCTGCGCGACCGCACGCGCGCCTTCATTCGCGAGGTCGTCATCCCGGCGGAGCCGAAGCCCGGGGCGCCACTTGACGACGCGACCCGCGACAGCCTGCGCGCGCGGGCCCGCGACGCCGGGCTGTTCGCACCCCACGCGCCGGTCGAGTACGGCGGTGGCGGCATCCCGATCGACCAGTGGTCCCCGATCTTCCAGGAGGCCGGGTACTCGCCGATCGGCCCCGCGGTGCTCAACATCATGGCTCCCGACGAGGGCAACATGCACCTGCTGCACGTCGTGGGCGCGCCCGCGCAGCACGAGCGCTATTTGGCCCCGCTCGTGCGGGGCGACGTGCGCTCGAGCTTCGCGATGACCGAGCCGCACCCCGGTGCGGGCTCCGATCCGCGGGCGCTCTCGACAAGCGCCGAACGGGTCGACGGTGGCTGGCGGATCACCGGACGCAAGCGCTTCATCAGCGGGGCGAACGGCGCCGCTTTCGCGATCGTCATGGCGCGCACGCCGGCTGTCGAGAGCTGGGACGAAGGCGCGACGATGTTCCTCCTCCCGCTCGAAGCACCGGGCGTCACCGTCGGCCCCGACATCCACACGATCGAGGGCGCGATCGCGGGCGGGCACCCGTACGTGAGCTTCGACGGTTGCCTCGTCCCCGACGACGACGTGCTCGGCGAACCGGGTCAGGGGTTCCGGTATGCGCAGGTGCGCCTCGGCCCCGCCCGGCTCACGCACTGCATGCGCTGGCTCGGGCTCGCGCGCCGCGCGCACGACACCGCGCTCGACCGCGCGAACGGCCGCGAGCTCTTCGGCTCGCGCCTGCGCGACCTCGGCGTCGCCCAGGCGCTCCTCGCCGACAGCGTCATCGACCTCGAGACCTCCGACGCGATCATCGACAAGACGGCACGGATGCTGCGCGCCGACCCCCGCGCCGGTGAGGCGCTGTCGTCTGTCGCCAAGGTGCACTGCTCCGAAGCCGTGTTCCGCGTCATCGACCGGGCCGTGCAGCTGTGCGGCGGCGACGGCGTCACCGACGCGCTGCCTCTCATCCAGTACCTCAACGAGGTGCGCCCGTTCCGGATCTACGACGGGTCGAGCGAGACGCACCGCTGGGCGATCGCGCGGCGCGCAGCATCCGCCCGTTCCCGCGAGGTCGACGCGGGCGCGGTGCGGCTCGATGAGGTGACCCCGTGATCACGGTCGCCGACGGCGTCGAGGTGGTCGAAACCTGGGCTGACGCCGACCGGCTCGAGCGGCCGCCCCTGTTGGTGGTCGATGCCGTCGAGGGGTATCTGCGCGGCGTCGGGCTCGGCGAGGGACCCCTCGCGTGGGAGCGTATCGGCGAGGGCCAGTCGAACGTCACGTACGCGGTGTCGTACGCGGGCCGCGACCTCGTGCTGCGGCGCGGGCCGCGCCCGCCGCATCCGCCGTCGACGCACGACATGGCCCGCGAGGCGCGAGTGCAGCGTGTGCTCGGCGCGGCAGGCGTGCCCGTGCCCGTGATCGTCGCAGAGTGCGACGACACCGCCGTGCTCGGCGTGCCCTTCTACGTCATGGAGCGCGTCGACGGAGACGTGATCACGGACGCTGTGCCCCCTGCCCTCGACGACGCCGGCGGGCATCGCGGCATCGGGTTCGCGGCCGTCGACGCGCTCGCCGACCTGCACGCCGTGCCCGTTGACGGCGGCGAGGTCGCGGCGCTGGGGCGGCCCGATGGCTACCTCGCGCGCCAGGTCGGGCGGTTCGCGGCGCTGTGGGAGATGAACTCGCGGCGTTCGTTCCCGGCGGTGGCCGAGCTCGCGGCGTGGCTGGCCGAGCGGATGCCCGCGACGCAGCGCGCGGCCGTCGTGCACGGCGACTTCCGCATCGGCAACCTCATGTACGCGCCGGACGCCCCGGCCTCGGTTGCGGCGATCCTCGATTGGGAGATGGCGACGCTCGGCGACCCGCTCGCCGACCTCGGCTACTTCACGGCGACCTATTCGCGTCCCGGTTCGGTGGCGACGCCACTCGAGCTGACGCCCGTGACCAGGCTCGACGGGTTCCCCGAGACCTCGGAGCTCGTCGCGAGGTATGCGGCGCGGCATCCGATCGATCTGTCGATGCTGCCCTGGTACGAGGCGCTCGCATTCTTCAAGGCCGCCGTGTTCTGCGAAGCCCTGTACACGCGCTGGCTCGACGGCCAGCGCCCGGGCGACACATTCGGCCCGACACTCGAGGAGGGCGTGCCGCGGCTGCTCGAAGCAGCGCAGGACAGAGCCGCGGCGCTGCGGGGCTGACGCGCGCTACTCGCCGGAGGGCTCGCCCCACCCGCGGCGGATGAGCATGTTCACGTCGCGGTCGAGGTGCTCGATCTTGGTGTTGACGGTGTCGAACCGGGCGTTCATCTCAGTGCGGAGGCCGTTGACTTCGGAGCGGAGCCCGTCGATCGCATTCGTCGTGGAACGGGTGATCAGAGTCGTCATGAGTGTCATGCCGCCGAGCATGATCGTTGTGAAGACGCCGATCAGGGTCCACACCTGCGGATCGTTCATGCCGCTCATCCCTTCATTGTGCGGGGGTGGGAGCCAGATTGCCAGGGTTCGCGGGCCTGGGAGCTCGCGAACGGAGCAGCCGTGGACAACTCGTGCATACGCAACGCCGGGGGAGGAAGGCCCGCGGCCGCCCGCAGCATCCATCACCGTCTTAGGCTTCTGAGCAGGAGGTCTCCCATGCCCCACGCTGTCATCGTCGATGTGGTCCGCACCCCGTCCGGGCGCGGCAAGCCCGGGGGAGCGCTCAGCGCGGTGCACCCCGTCGACCTCGTCGCGGGGGTGCTCGAGGCATTGCTCGAGCGCAGCGGCCTCGAATCGCGACAGATCGACGACGTGCTGATGGGGTGCGTCAGCCAGGTCGCCGACCAGTCCCTCAACATCGCCCGGCAGGCGGTGCTCGCCGCCGGGTTCGACGACACGGTGCCGGCCGTCACCATCGACCGCCAGTGCGGCTCGAGCCAGCAGGCGGCGCACTTCGCCGCGCAGGGCGTGATCGCCGGCGCGTACGACGTCGTGATCGCCGCAGGCGTGGAGTCGATGAGCCGCGTGCCCCTCGGATCCAACGCCCACGGCGGCACCGTGTCGCACGGCGTCGCCCACCGCTACCCCGATGGTCTCGTGAACCAGGGCGTGTCGGCTGAGCTCATCGCACACAAGTGGGGATTCAGCCGCGAGCAGCTCGACGCGTACTCCGCCGAGTCGCATCGACGGGCGGCGGATGCCTGGGCCCGCGGCGCGTTCGACTCGCACGTCGTGCCGGTCTGGGGCGGCGGCCCCGAAGCCGTCGCGTTCGACGAGACGGTGCGGTCCGGCACGACCGTGGAATCGCTGTCCGGGCTGAAGCCGGCCTTCCGCACCGACGAGCTCGCCGCCCGGTTCCCCGACCTCGACTGGCGCATCACGGCGGGCAATTCGTCGCCGCTCACGGATGCGGCATCCGCTGCTCTCATCATGAGCGAGGAGAAGGCCGCCGAACTCGGTCTCACGCCCCGGGCGCGCTTCCACTCGTTCGCCGTGGTCGGCGACGACCCGATGATGATGCTCACCGGACCCATCCCCGCGACCCGCCGCATCCTCGAGCGCAGCGGCCTGTCGATCGGCGACCTCGACGCGTGCGAGGTGAACGAGGCGTTCGCCTCGGTGCCGCTCGCGTGGCAGCACGACCTCGACGCCGACCCGGCGAAGCTGAACCCGTGGGGCGGCGCGATCGCCCTGGGCCACGCGGTCGGTGCCTCCGGCACGCGCCTGCTCGGCACGCTGGTGGCGCACCTCGAGGCGACCGGCGGGCGCTACGGGCTGCAGACGATGTGCGAGGGCGGCGGCATGGCGAACGCGACGATCATCGAACGGCTCTGAGCGCTCGCGCCGAGGCCTACGGCGCCTGCAGGCCCGCCTGCCACCGGTGGTGCTCGCGCACCAGGAGCAGGGCGAGGATGCTCCAGACGCCGAGGTCGTCGGTGAATCCGAGGGGTCCGAGCACGAGCTCGGGGATCAGGTCGATCGGCGAGACCGCGTAGACGACTGCAGCAGTCGCGGCCAGCCACGTCGTCGGCGCGACACGGTGCTCACCACCCTTGAGTGCCTTGAAGAACCTCCACCACATGCATCGAGTGTGCGCCGCAATCCACCGATCGAGGCCCGGCGAGATCAACTCGTGATGCTGAGCATTCGCTGATCGTCGCTGCAAGCGGTTGCGTAAACGGGAGGATAAAGGATGCCTCGGCCCGCGGCATCCGCTTGATTAAGGCCTTCTCATGATGTAAGCGCTTGCAGTTCTTATGAACCTGCTGTTAGTGTCGGCCGCACAACTGCACCGCGGGCACGTCGGCGTGCCCATCGCCCCACCCCAGGAGCTCCCGTGTCGAAGTCGACCCCAGGACGTGCCCGCTTCCTCGCCGCCAGCCTTGCCGCGGCGGCGCTCATCGTGACGGGGGGAGTGGTCCAGGTCGCGCCCGCGGTCGCCGCCGAGCGTACGTTCGCCCTCGTCGGCAGCCTGCAGTCCGAACTCGGATGCGCCGACGACTGGAAGCCCGACTGCGCGGCGACCGAGCTCGCCGCGACCGACACCGCCGGCGTGTACGCGGCGGAGTTCGAGGTGCCGGCCGGCTCGTACGAGTACAAGGTCGCCGTCAACGACGCGTGGGACGAGTCGTACGGGCTGAACGGCGGGGGCGACAACATCCCGCTGACGATCGCGGGCCCGTCGAAGCTGCGCTTCGTGTTCGACGACAACACCCACCGCGTGGGCCTGGAGGCCAGGGGCCTTCGCGCGGGCTACACCGCCGACGACGATGCGCTCGTCGCGGCGCCGGTGCGGCAGCCGGGAAGCCAGGAGCAGTTCTACTTCGTGATGACCGACCGCTTCGCGAACGGCGACACGTCCAACGACCAGGGCGGCCTCGCCGGCGACCGGCTCACCACCGGCTTCGACCCGGCCGACAAGGGCTTCTACAACGGCGGCGACATCGCCGGCCTGCGCGAGAAGCTCGACTACGTCGACGGCCTCGGCACGACCGCGATCTGGCTGACCCCGAGCTTCAAGAACAACCCCGTGCAGGGCGAGGGCGCGAACGCGAGCGCCGGTTACCACGGGTACTGGATCACCGACTTCACGCAGATCGACCCGCACCTCGGCACCAACGCCGAGCTCGAGGCACTGATCGCCGAGGCGCACGCCAAGGGGATCAAGGTCTACTTCGACATCATCACGAACCACACGGCCGACCTGATCTCGAACACCCAGGGGCAATACTCGTACATCGACCAGGCGACGAGCCCCTATCGCGACGCGAGCGGAACCGCCTTCGACCCGGCCGACTACGCGGGCACCGACACGTTCCCCGCGCTCGACGCGGCGACCTCGTTCCCCTACACGCCGGTCGTGAACGACGCGACCGCGAAGGTCCCGGCGTGGCTGAACGACCCCACGCTGTACCACAACCGCGGTGACTCGACCTGGTCGGGCGAGTCCGTCACGTACGGCGACTTCTCGGGCCTCGACGACCTGATGACCGAGCACCCGACGGTCGTGAACGGCTTCGTCGACGTCTACCAGAAGTGGATCGACCTCGGCATCGACGGCTTCCGCATCGACACCGCCAAGCACGTGAACTTCGAGTTCTGGGAGCAGTGGACGACCGAGGTGCTCGACTACGCCCACTCCCTCGGCAAGAAGGACTTCTTCATGTTCGGCGAGGTGTACGACGCCGACCCGGTGAAGCTGTCGCCGTACGTCCGCGACACCGACATGAACTCGGTGCTCGACTTCACGTTCCAGTCCTCGGCCGTCAGCTTCGCCGCGGGCAATAGCGCCAAGGGACTCCAGGCGCTGTACGCGGGCGACGACTGGTACACGACGACCGACACGTCGGCGACGGCGCTGCCGACCTTCCTCGGCAACCACGACATGGGCCGCGTCGGCTACATGCTGCAGTCGACCCCTGACGCCCTCGGGCGCGACCTCCTCGCGCACGAACTGATGTTCCTCGGCCGCGGCCAGCCCGTCGTTTACTACGGCGACGAGCAGGGCTTCGCCGGCACCGGCGGCGACAAGGACGCGCGCCAGACGCTCTTCGCGACCGAGGT
The DNA here is from genome assembly GCF_056156365.1 of Microbacterium sp. F01. Classification (NCBI taxonomy): domain Bacteria; kingdom Bacillati; phylum Actinomycetota; class Actinomycetes; order Micrococcales; family Microbacteriaceae; genus Microbacterium; species Microbacterium sp. F01. The sequence continues at coordinate 4,038,735 of NZ_CM149592.1, read as the reverse complement.
CGCGGAGTACCAGAACCAGAAGCTCATCGACGGCACCACCGCCGGATCGGTCGACCGCTACGACACGAACGCGCCGCTCTACGCGCGCATCGCCGACCTCGCTGCGCTGCGTGAGGTTCACCCGACCCTGGTTACCGGCGCGCAGATCGAGCGCTACGCCGACAACGGCGCCGGCGTCTACGCCTTCTCGCGCGTCGACCGCGACGAGAAGGTCGAGTACCTGGTCGCGCTGAACAACACGACGGCTGCCAAGACGGTGACCCTCACGACGCTCACTGCGAACGCGTCGTTCGCGCCGGTCTACGGCGCCGGCGCGGCCCTGTCGACGGACGCCTCGGCCGCGGCATCCGTCACCGTCCCGGCCCTGTCGGCCGTCGTCTACCGTGCAGGCACGACGGTGTCGGCTCCGGAGTCGCCGCTGGCCATCTCGGTCAGCGCGCCGAGCGCCGGTGCGGGTCTCGCGGGCTCGGTCGCCATCAGCGCCGACGTCGATGACACGACCTGGCAGGAGACGAGCTTCTCGTGGCGCGTCGCGGGCTCCGAGGAGTGGCACGCGCTCGGCACGGCCGAGGACACCGACCCGCGCGTCTTCCACACCGTCGAGGGCCTCGCGAACGGCACGCTCGTCGAGTACCGAGCGGTCACGACCGACGCCGCCGGGCGCCATGCCGCCGCGTCGACCTATGCGTCGGTGGGCAACGCCGTGTCGCTCGTCGTCGAGGAGGAGCCCGAGTCGCCGGTCGACATGGTGACCGTGCCCGGCAGCCTCAACTCCGAGATGGGCTGTGCGGGCGACTGGACCCCCGGCTGCGAGGCGGCGAAGCTCACGCTCCGCGCCGACGGCATCTGGGCGGGCACGTTCGACCTGCCCGCGGGCGCCTATGAGTACAAGGCGGCGATCAACGGCACGTGGGACGTCAACTACGGGGCGAACGGCGTACCGGGCGGCGGCAACATTGCCATCACGCACGCCGGCGGCCCGATCACGTTCTATTTCGACCCGCGCTCGAACATCGTGCAGTCGACGGCCGAGGGCCCGATCGTGACGCTGCCGGGCTCGGCGCAGAGCGAACTGGGCTGCGCCGGCGACTGGGCGCCTGACTGCCTCGCGACCCTCATGGCCGATGGCGACAAGGACGGCGTCTACGAGTTCTCGACCGACGCGATCCCCGCCGGCGCCTACGAGATCAAGGTCGCGCACGGACTCAGCTGGAACGAGAACTACGGCGTGGGAGGAGCGCCGGGCGGCGCGAACTACTCGTTCAGCGCGAGCGACGGCAAGCTGATCGTGTTCCGCTACACCCTCGCCACCCACGTGCTCGAGATCGAGGTCACCGACCCGCCGCTCGCGGGCGTGGGCGAACAGCGCGCGCACTGGATCGACGCCGGCACCATCGCCTGGCCGGCCGACCTCGGCGCCGTTCCCGCGGACGCCTCGTGGCAGCTGCACGCCTCGGCCGACGCGTCCGTCGCTCTCGTCGACGGCGAGGTCACCGGCGGTGACGCGATCGACCTCGCGGTGGTCGAGGGCGGCCTGACCGCCGAGCAGAAGGCCGACTTCCCGGCTCTCGCGAACTTCGTCGCGCTGAGCGTGCCTGCGGGGACGGATGCTGCGGCCCTCGTGCGCGGACAGCTCATGGTGTCGCAGCGCGACGCCGAGGGCGTGCTGTCGGGCTTCACCGGGGTGCAGATCCCGGGTGTGCTCGACGACCTCTACGCGGATGCCGTGGCCGATGCCGCGCTCGGCGTGACCTTCAAGGCCGACAAGCCGACGTTCCGCCTGTGGGCGCCCACCGCCCAGAGCGCGACGCTGCTCACGTGGGACGCGGGTGCCGGCGGCGACCCCGTGCGTCACGAGGCCGCGTGGGACGCAGCATCCGGAATCTGGACCGTGAAGGGCGCGAAGGCGCTGAAGGGCGACGAGTACCTGTGGGAGGTCGTCGTCTACGCGCCGACCACCGGCGCGATCGAGACCAACCAGGTCACCGACCCGTACTCGGTGGCGCTCACGACGAACTCCGAGCGCTCCGTCGCCGTCGACCTCGCCGACAAGCAGTGGCGGCCGAAGGGCTGGGAGAAGACGAAGGCACCCGTGATCGACCGCCCGGTCGACCGGGCGATCTACGAGCTGCACGTGCGCGACTTCTCGATCACCGACGAGTCCGTGCCCGAAGCCGAGCGCGGCACCTACCGCGCCTTCACCCGCGACAGCGCGGGCACGGCGCAGCTGCGCCAGCTCGCCGACGCCGGCATCAACACCGTGCACCTGCTGCCCACCTTCGACATCGCCACGATCGAGGAGGACCGGTCGAAGCAGGCCGTGCCCGACTGCGACCTCGCGTCGTACGCGCCCGACAGCACCGAGCAGCAGGCGTGCATCGAGAAGATCGTCGATGCCGACGGCTTCAACTGGGGCTACGACCCGTTCCACTACACGACGCCCGAAGGCTCGTACGCGGTGGACCCCGAGGGCGGGGCGCGCGTGGGCGAGTTCCGCGAGATGGTCGGGGCGCTGCACGGCATGGGCCTGCAGGTCGTGCTCGACCAGGTGTTCAACCACACCTCGGCATCGGGTCAGGCGCCGACATCGGTACTCGACCAGGTCGTGCCCGGCTACTACCAGCGGCTCAACCTCGCCGGCGGCGTCGAGACGTCGACGTGCTGCCAGAACGTGGCCACCGAGCATGAGGTCGCGCAGAAGCTCATGGTCGACTCCGTCGTGACGTGGGCTCGCGACTACAAGGTCGACGGTTTCCGCTTCGACCTCATGGGGCACCACTCGAAGGAGAACATGCTCGCGATCCGTGCGGCGCTCGACGAGCTCACGCTCAAGGACGACGGCGTCGACGGGAAGGCGATCTACCTGTACGGCGAGGGCTGGAACTTCGGCGAGGTCGCGAACAACGCCCTCTTCGAGCAGGCCACGCAGGGTCAGCTCGGCGGCACCGGCATCGGCACGTTCAGCGATCGACTGCGCGACGCCGTGCACGGCGGCAGCCCCGTCGCCGGCGAGACGATCCAGCAGCAGGGCTTCGGCACGGGCCTCGGCACCGACCCCAACGGCGCGCCGATCAACGGCACGACCGACGAGGCCCTCGCGGACCTCGCGCACCAGACCGACCTCGTGAAGCTGGGACTCGCGGGCAATCTGCGCGACTTCGAGCTCCTCGCGTCGGACGGCACCGTGAAGGAGGGTGACGAGCTCGACTATCGCGGATCCCCGGCCGGGTACGCCGATCAGCCCGACGAGATCATCACCTACGTCGACGCGCACGACAACGAGACGCTGTACGACCTGTCGGTGCTCAAGCTCCCCGCCGACACGACGATGGCCGACCGCGTGCGAATGAACACGCTGTCGCTCGCGACGACGGCCTTCGCGCAGACCCCGTCGTTCTGGCACGCCGGCACCGAGCTGCTTCGATCGAAGTCGCTCGACCGCAACAGCTACAACTCGGGCGACTGGTTCAACCGCATCGACTGGACGGGCCAGGAGTCGACCTTCGGGTCGGGCCTTCCACGGTCGGCCGACAACGAAGAGTCGTGGACGATCAAGCAGCCGCTGTTGGCGAACCCGGCGAACAAGCCGGCGGCGTCCGACATCGCCGCGGCCGAGGCATCCGCTCTCGATCTGCTCCGGGTGCGTGAGGAAGTGGGGCTCCTGCGTCTCGGGTCTGCCGCGCTGATCGGCGAGAAGGTGACGTTCCCGAACAGCGGACCGGATGCTGCGCCCGGCGTGCTCACGATGCTCATCGACGACCTGGTCGGCGAGGATGTCGACCCCGAGCTCGAAGGCGCGCTGGTCGTGTTCAACGCGGGCGTCGAACCGACGACCCAGACGATCTCGTCGCTCGCGGGCCGCTCGTTCTCGCTCACGCCTGCGCTCGCGAACGGCTCGGACGCGGTCGTGAAGACGACCACGTGGGATGCCTCGGCCGGCACGGTGACGGTGCCCGCGAGGTCGGCGGTGGTGCTGGTCGACCGCGAGCCGGTCGCCACGACGACGCTCGTGGCGCCCACGAAGCTGCTGGTCAAGACGGGTGGCGGCGTGACCGTGGCGGGGAAGGTCACCGCCGCCGACGGCTCGGCCCCGGTCGGCACCGTCACCGTGACCGACAACGGCAAGGTGGTCGCGACGGTGGAGCTCACCGCGGCAGCGAAGGGCAGGGTCGCGGTCGACGTGAAGCTCTCGAGCCGGGGCGTGCACCTGATCCGCACCACGTTCACCGGAGCCGGCGACTACGTCGACTCGCGCGCCGCGATCCCCGTGCCGGTGCTCGTCTACTGACGACTGCGCCGGGTGGGCGCATCCCACCCGGCGGGTCCATCGGTGCCGAGCGGCTAGGGGAGTGGGCTGCCGATGCGCAGCAGGTTGCCATTGCGGTCGACGACCGCGAACTCGCACATGCCGTAGTCGGTGTCGACCGGGAGCTCGATGCGACTCCCGGTCGGCGGATCGGGCTCGACCAGGTCGGCCCACTCGGCGTGGAGCCGTCGCGCATCGTCGACATAGAGGTAGCACATCGATGCCGTCGACAGCGGGTCGACGTCGGGATCCTCGGAGAAGTGCAGGTCGATCGTGCCGCGCCCGATGATGAGGTAACCCCATTCCTCGGGCGGCGCGCCCCGGTTCTCGAAACCGAGCCGCTCGAAGAACGAGAGCGTCTCAGCGAGGTCGCGGCTGAGGAGGATCGGGACGGCGCGCTCGCTCATCCCGGCAGGCTAGCGCGACGCCCCCGCGGGCGACAGAGCTAGAGCAGGTCCATCAGCTGCGGGCCGAACACGGCGACGGCGGCCGCGGCGACGCCTGACACCCCGATCGCGGCGATGGTGACGACCAAGATGTTGCCGCCGATCGTCAGGAGCAATGCGGCCGCGGTGGAGAGCTCTCGATGGCGGGTGACCGGGACGGTGGACGTGGTGCTGGTCATGCCTTCGACGCTACGGAGCGGGCCGCGCCACCGCGTCAGCCCGGAGTCTCATCCGGGTCCACCCGGAGGATGATCTCTCCGGTCGAGACCGGGAGGAAGCCCCTGTCGAAAAACCCTCTCGGCGAACTGTCGAGATCGTCGCGGGTCGGGCGACGACTGGAGTGAGGCTGGCGGACGGCCGCCCACAACCGGAAGGATCACCCCATGAAGTACATGATGTTCGTCGTCACGTCGCTCGAACCTGACGCCGAGGTCGATGAGTCCGACGTCGACCTGTGGGTCGACCCGCTGGACGCGAGCGGCAAGCGCGTCATCGGGGAGGTGCTCGCGCCGCAGGCCGACTCCACGGTGGTGAAGGTACGCGGCGGCAAGGTGCTCACGAGCCGAGGGCCGTTCGTCGAGACGGCCGAGGTGATCTGCGGCTTCGACATCCTCGAGGTCGAGAACCTGGAGGAGGCGATCGAGATCGCGTCGCGGCATCCCATGGCCCGCAACGGTCAGCTCGAGCTGCGCCCGTTCATGGTCTGGGACCAGTGACACGCAGAGGCGGCCCCCACCCGGAGGTGGGGGCCGCCCTCGTGCGTACGGTGCGTCAGTCCGCGGTGGTCTCGCGGCGCTTGCGGATCACGAAGAGCGCCGCGCCGGCGATCATCAGTGCCGCTGCGCCGCCGACGGCGATGCCCCACGGGAACTCCGAGCCGGTGGCGGCGAGGGCCCCGGGCGCCACGACGGTGACGCCGACCTCGATCGGGTCGAGACCCGCCGACGTGATCACCAGGCGGTGGTCGCCGAGCGCGAGGTCCGACGGGATCGTCACCGTGAAGCTCAGGCGGCCCTGCGCATCGGCGGCCGGGATGCCCGAGACGACGACGGGGTCGCTGAACAGCGTCGCAGCGACCGTCTGGCCCGGCTCGAGGCCCGAGAGCGAGACGCGGAGCGTGCCGCCCTGCTCGACGCGGCCCGAGCCGACGTCGACCTGGGCCCAGTCACCGCCACGCTGCACACCCGCGGCCGGCGGGGTGCCGCCGGGGTTCACGGGCGTGGGCGGGGTGGTGGTGCCGGGTTCCGTCCCCGGATCGGTGCCCGGGTCTGTGCCGGGGTCGGTGCCCTCGACCGGGGGCTGCTCGCCGAGCAGGTACGCGCGGTTCGCGGGCGACGGGGCGACCGGGCCACCGGCGGCGGCGAAGAAGTCCACCGTGGCCTGGAGGTCGATCTGGCCCGAGTCGAGCACGTTCGTGCCGTCGGCGAAGGAGAAGAAGTTGTCTCCACCGGCCGAGAGGAACGAGTTCGTCACGACGCGGAACGTGTCGGTCGGATCGACCTCTTCCCCCTGATACTGCATCGACACGATGTGCGCACCGCGGGCGGCCGCCGGGTCGTACTCGAACGTGAAGCCCTTCGACACGCCCAGGGCGAGCTTCGGGCGCGATGCGCCGTCGGGCTGCCACTGCTGCTCGAGGATCTCCTTGATCTGCGCGCCCGTCAGGTCGAGCGTGACCAGGGTGTTGCCGAACGGCTGGACGTTCGCGACCTCGCGGTACGACATCGCGCCGTTGTCGTCGCCGAACAGCAGGTCGTTGCGCAGGCCTCCCGGGTTCATGAACGCGATCTGCGCGTCCTCGCCGCCGTAGGCCGGGTTCGCGCTCGTCGCCCACAGGTAGACGTCGGCGACGGTGTTGCCCAGCGTGGAGTGCACGCCGCGGTCCTAGCTGCCGGTCGAGGTCTTGCCGCGGAGGATGTCGGCCGTGATCGAGCCGACCTGCACCTGCCCCTTCTCGTTCGCGACCGTGACGGCCTGGTCGACGATCGCCTTCGTCGCGGTCTGCGGGTACGCGACGTGCTGGCTCACGACCGAGTCGTACAGCGACACGGTGCCGCCGGTGATCGACTCGAGCTCGCCGGCATCGGTCAGCTCGATGTCGAGCGTGCCGAGTGCCGTTCCGTACTGGTGCGCCTGGATGACCGGGCGGCCGCCGATCTCGTGCGCGTACCGCTGGTGCGTGTGCGCCGAGACGATGGCGTCGATGTCGTCGGAGGCGTTCTCCACCAGGTCGCCGAACGCATCGTCCGCCTGGCTGGCCTCGATCGCCGAGCTCGCGGCACCCTCGTGGGCGAGCAGGATGACCACGTCCGCGCCTTCCGCCACCGCATCCGCTGCCGCGTCGTTCGCCGAGCCGACCAGGTCGCGGAACTCGATGTCGGCGATGCCGTCGGGGCTCACCATGCCGGCCGTCTGCGTCGTGACGACGCCGACGAACGCGATCTTCGTGCCGTTCACGGTCTTGATCGTGTACGGCTGGAGTGCGGGAACGTCGGTGCCCTTCACGAAGACGTTCGCACCGAGCGCGAAGTCGCTCATGGCGTCGGCGTTCTCGTCGCCCTCGAAGCTCGGGATGACGTCGTTCACCAGGTCGTCGAAGCCCTGGTCGAACTCGTGGTTGCCCACCGCGCTGGCGTCGAGACCGGCGGCCACGAGCGCGTCGATGGTGGGGTCGTCGTCGTCGATGAACGACTCGAACGCCGACGCTCCGATGTTGTCGCCGGCCGAGACGAACAGCGTGTTCGGGTTCTGCTGGCGGTACTTGTCCACCGCACCCGCGAGCACCGCGGCTCCTGCGACGCCGCCGGTCTCCTGCACGAGGCGACCGTGGAAGTCGTTGATCGTCAGCACGCGCACGTCGGGCTGCTCGGAAGTGAGCTGCTCCACGTCCCACACGGTGGTCGTACCCGAGACCTCGCTGCCCACGACGAGCTGCGGGGTTCCGGTCGACGAGCGCAGCGCCGAGATGAACTGGATGCCCTCGGGGCCGAGGTCTCCGGCGAGCGGCGACTCGACGTCCTGCGTGAAGTCGCGGTTGTTGACGTAGGTGACGTACTGGGCGGCCGTCGGGTCGGTGATGTCGTAGACCATCACGCCGCCGACGCGCTCGAGGCCGACGAAGGCGTAGGTCTTGCCGCCGACGACGCCGATCGTGACGTTCTCGGGCTCCGGGCCCTTGTCATCGCTGCGGTCGTTGCTGTTGTTGTTGTCGTTGCTGGCGTTGAAGACCAGGCCCGGGATCTGCGACGTGATCTGCTCGAAGTCGTCGCCCGAGTCGAAGACCAGGTTGCCCTTCGTGTCCCAGATCGAGAACGAGCGGCCGCCGTACGCATACAGCTCGCTGTAGCAGTCGGCGCCCTCGGCCTTGCCGAGGTCGGTGACGGCCTTCAGCCGGCCGAGGTCGGCGTCGCCCTGCGTGCCGGCGAGCGGGCTGTCGGCGCAGATGCCGGCGAGGCCGTCCTTGCCGAAGTCCTTGATGCGTGCCTCGTCGATGAAGTACGAGTCGGTGTCTTCCACACCCCACTCGCGGGCGTCGCCCTCGTTCGCGGTGACGAGGTAGGTCGCGGTCTTGCCGCCGAGCGTCGCCGAGAACGACTGGATGCCGTCGGGCATGTACAGGCCCTTGAGGCCCGGGTAGGCCTTGATGTTGACCGCCGGCGCGCCCTGGGGATCGCGGTCGCTCGCGTCGAGGCCGTTGCCTGCGGTGCCGTAGTCCTTGTAGCCGAGCGGCAGGATCGAGGTGACCTCGGGCTTGGTGAGGTCGATGACGGCGATCGCGTTGGCCTCCTGCAGCGCCGCGTACGCGGTGGTGCCGTCGACCGTGATGTACTCCGGCTCGAGATTGCGGCTCACGCGGTTCGCCGTGAGCGGCTTGTCGCCCTGGTCGGGCGCCGCGACATCGGGGCCGAAGACGCGCACCTTGGAGTCGAGCGTCTTCGCGCCACCGGGCTCGAAGGCGCCGAAGCCGGCCGTCTTGACCGCGCTCGGGGCGGGTGCGGCCACACCGGCCGGCAGCGTCACGACGCTGACCGATCCCTCGGGGTCGACCGAGAAGTCGTCGGCGGGCTCGCCCTCGTTCGCCACGACCGCGTACTTGCCGTCCTTCGACACGGTGACCATGTCGGGGAGCGCGCCAACCTCGACGGTGCCGAGCACTGCCGTATCCGCGGAGTCCTTGTTCGCGTCGAAGAAGAGGAGGTGGCCCTTGTCGGTCTTCTCCTCCGCCTCGAAGGCGACGACGCCGAGGCCGTCGTCGCGGATGGCGAGCGAGTTCGCGACGCCTGCCGAGGCGATCGAGAACAGCTCGGTCGGGTTCTCGGGGTCGGTGTTGTCGAGCACGACCACCGTGCCGGCCTGCGCGTTGACCACGAACAGGCGGTCGCGGTAGGCCTGGACGATCTCGGCGGCGGACTCCGCGTAGACGCCCGACTCGTGCGTGCCGAGCGGGGTCAGCGCGAGCGCGGCACTCTGCGCGGAGTCGCTGAAATAGTCCGTGACGAGCGCGGCGGATGCCGCGGTGCTGCTGGTCAGCGCGAGCGCGCAGACGGCCGCGGTCGTCGCGGTGAACGCGACGGCGCGGCGGAAGAGATGCGAAGGCATGCGTGTCCTCGGTAAGGGGGTGCGGGTGGCGACACGGAATGGAACCCAGCGTCCAAACCGAATCGGTTCGAGCCTCTCTGTCGAAGGTGACCCCGGGGTGAACAGCGCAGGACGATTCGGGTGCACGGATTTCCGAACAACTGCATGGATGTCCTAGTATTCTGGAAGTCGTGACGAAGCCGTCACCCTGACTCACCGGAGAGACGTAATGGACGCCACCCCTGTCCCCGTGCTCGCTCCCGTCGCCATCAGCGAAGACGAGCGCGCCGCCATCATCGAAGCCGTGCGCGATTTCGCGCAGTCCGAACTCGCGCCGCACGCGCTCGAATGGGATGCGACGTCGCACTTCCCCCGCGAGACGCTGGGCCTCGGCGGCGAGCTCGGTCTCGGCGGCATCTACGTCCGCGAGGATGTCGGGGGCTCGGGCCTCTCGCGCTCCGATGCGGCCCGGATCTTCGAGGAGCTCGCGAAGGGCGACCCCGCGATCGCCGCCTACATCTCGATCCACAACATGGTGGCGTGGATGATCGACAGCTACGGCAACGAGGCGCAACGCCAGGAGTGGCTTCCGCTGCTGACGTCGATGCAGGGCTTCGGCAGCTACTGCCTCACCGAGCCGGGTGCCGGGTCGGACGCGGCCGCCATCGCGACGAGCGCGATCCGGTCGGGCGACGAGTACGTCCTGACCGGCGTCAAGCAGTTCATCTCGGGCGGGGGCGAGGCATCCGTCTACATCGTCATGGCCCGCACGGATGCGAACGCCGGCGCCCGTGGGATCACCGCGTTCCTCGTCCCTGCTGACACCCCGGGCCTCTCGTTCGGTCAGCTCGAGCACAAGATGGGCTGGAACGCCCAGCCGACGCGCCAGGTGGTCCTCGACGAGGTGCGGGTTCCCGCGGCGAACGTCCTCGGCGGCGAGGGGCAGGGCTTCAAGATCGCGATGTCGGCGCTCGACGGCGGCCGCATCAACATCGCCGCGTGCTCGCTGGGCGGCGCGCAGTGGGCGCTCGACCGGGCCGTGAAGTACGTCCACGAGCGCTTCACCTTCGGCGAGCCGCTCGCCGAGAAGCAGGCCGTGGTGTTCGCGCTCGCCGATATGGCCACCGAACTGCGTGCGGCGCGCGCCCTCGTGCGCGATGCGGCGGCCGCCCTCGACGCGAAGGCCCCGGACGCGTCGATGCAGTGCGCGATGGCCAAGCGCTTCGCGACCGACGCCGGATTCGCCGTCGCGAACCAGGCCCTCCAGCTGCACGGCGGGTACGGTTACCTCCACGAGTACGGGATCGAGAAGGTGGTGCGCGATCTGCGTGTGCATCAGATCCTGGAGGGGACCAACGAGATCATGCGCGTGATCATCGGCCGACAGCTGCTCGCGCACTGACGATCTCAGGACGAGGAGGTCCGACATGAAGATCGCATTCCTGGGGCTCGGCCACATGGGCCTGCCCATGGTGCGGAATCTCGCCGGCACGGGTCATGAGGTGGTCGGCTTCGACGTCTTCCCCGCCGCGGTCGACGCGGCACGCGACGCGGGGCTCGCCGTCGCGGATTCGGGAACGGATGCTGCGACCGCCGCGGACGTCGTCATCACGATGTTCCAGTCCGGCGCGCAGGTGCTCGACGCCTACCGGGGTTCCGGTGGTGCTTCGGGGCTGCTCGGGGTCGCAGCATCCGCTGCCCTGTTCATCGACTGCTCGACGATCGCGGTGGACGAGGCGCGCGCCGCGCACGCGCTCGCCGAGGCCGCCGGGCACCGCTCGCTGGATGCGCCCGTCTCCGGCGGGGTGGTCGGCGCCGAGAACGCCACGCTCGCGTTCATGGTGGGCGGAACGGACGACGACTTCGAGGCCGCCAGGCCGCTGCTCGAGGCGATGGGCCGCCGCGTCGTGCACTGCGGCGGGGCCGGGCTCGGCCAGGCCGCGAAGGTCTGCAACAACATGATCCTCGCGGTGTCGCAGATCGCGGTGGCCGAGGCGTTCGTGCTGGGCGAGCGGCTGGGGCTCTCGCACCAGGCACTGTTCGACGTCGCGTCGAACGCGTCGGGCCAGTGCTGGGCGCTGACGACGAACTGCCCGGTGCCCGGGCCGGTGCCGACGAGCCCCGCGAACCGTGACTATCAGCCGGGCTTCGCCGGCGCCCTCATGAACAAGGACCTCGGTCTCGCTGAGCAGGCGGTGCAACTCACCGGAGTGGACGCCCGCATGGGCATGCTCGCGCGCGAGATCTACGCGCACTACGCCGACGGCCCCGGGGCGGGTCAGGACTTCTCGGGCATCATCAACTCGATCCGCGAGTTCTCCGACTGACCCACCCCCGCCCGAGTCGGAATCGCGAAAGGGTGGATTCCCGCACGTTCGCGTTGGCGGGAATCTACCCTCTCGCGATTCCTGGCACCTCTACGATCGAACGGACCGCACGGACGCGGCCGGGACGGAGCACGCATGACCGAGTACGAGACGATCCTGGTCGAGACGCGAGGCCGGGTCGGGTGGATCACCCTCAACCGGCCCGAGGCGCTCAACGCGCTGAACTCGCAGGTGTGCCGCGACGTCGTGGCCGCAGCATCCGTCTTCGATGCCGATGAGGCGATCGGCGCGATCGTCGTGACCGGCTCGGAGCGCGCGTTCGCCGCCGGCGCCGACATCAAGGAGATGGAGTCCAAGTCGGGGCTCGAGATGCTGATGGGCGACCACTTCGGCGGCTGGACGCAGTTCGCCGCCGTGCGCACCCCGGTGATCGCGGCCGTCTCGGGCTATGCGCTCGGCGGCGGGTGCGAGCTCGCGATGATGTGCGACATCATCCTCGCGGCCGACACCGCGAAGTTCGGGCAGCCCGAGATCAACCTCGGCGTGATCCCCGGCATGGGCGGCTCGCAGCGCCTCATCCGCGCGGTCGGCTACTACAAGGCCGCCGAGCTCATCCTCACCGGACGGATGATGGATGCTGCGGAAGCCGAGCGGTCCGGACTCGTCTCGCGCGTCGTACCCGCCGCTGACCTGCTGGCCGAGGCGCAGAAAACGGCGGACACGATCGCGTCGAAGAGCCTCCCGTCGCTGTACGCCGCGAAGGCGGTGCTCGACGCCGCGCTCGAGACACCGATGGCCGAGGGCCTGCGTCTCGAGAAGCACGTGTTCGCGAGCCTTTTCGACACCGAGGACCAGAAGGAGGGCATGGCCGCCTTCCGCGAGAAGCGCACCCCCGAGTTCACGGGGCGGTGACCTCACAGGGGGTCGGGCTGGGGCCTCGGCTCGGTGAAATCGCCGGCGTCCTTGCGGAAGCGTGCGATGATGCGCACGAGCTCCGTCGTGTCGGCGTCCGTGAGGCCGGGGTCCTCGAAGACCTCGGTGTTGAGGGCCGTCGTCGCCCGTTCCACGAGCTCGCGCCCGCTGTCGGTGAGGACGAGCATCGCCGCTCGCCCGTCGCCGGGGTGCGGCTCGCGCGAGACGAGACCGTCGCGAGCCAGACGGTCGACGGTGTTCGTGACGCTGGTCGGATGCACCTGCAGGCGGGCGATCGCGCTGGCCATCGGCATCCGTCCCTCCCTGGTGAAGCCGAGCAGGCGCAGCATCTCGTACCGCGCGAACGACAGGCCGAACGGCTTCAGGGCGGTGTCGATGCGCGCGAACAGGAGCTGCTGCGCGCGGATGATCGACGTCACGGCGGTCATGCCCGCGGCGGCACTCTCCCAGCCATGGGCGATCCACTGACGCTTGGCCTCGGCGATCGGGTCGACCGGAAGACGCTTGGGTGCTGCCATGACGACCTCCTCGTGCCCACCGTATCGGTCCAGGGGCGTGGTGATGGACGGCGGATACGTCGAAACCCGCTTTATGTATACACACAGCGGGTCACGGGTCGGTCATCGCCGGTTCATTTCCCGAGATTGGGTACATTGCGCGGCGCGCCATAGACTCGTGCCCAGCGTGAGGAGATCGTATGAAGATCGTCGTCCTGGTCAAGGAAGTCCCGGATACCTATGGGGATCGCAAGCTGTCGCTGGAGACGGGACTTGCCGATCGCGCCGCGAGCGAGACCGTGATCGACGAGATCGGTGAACGTGCGCTCGAGGTGGCGCTGTCGTACGCCGACAAGACGCCGGGCACCGAGGTGGTCGTGCTCTCGATGACGCCGGAATCGGCGTCGGCGACGGTGCGCAAGGGCCTCGCGATGGGCGCCGCGTCGGCGGTGCAGGTCGTCGATGAGGGCCTCCTCGGGGCGGATCTGGGACTGACGGCCGAGGTGCTCGCGGCGGCGCTGCAGCGCACCGGGTTCGATCTGGTGATCGGCGGCAACCTGTCGACCGACGGGGTGGGCGGCATCGTTCCCGCGATGGTGGCCGAGATCCTCGACGTGCCGTCGGCGACGTATCTGAGCGCGGTCGAGATCCGCGAGGGCGAGGTGCTCGGCACGCGGGCCTCGGACGGTGCGACGCTGCAGGTGACGGCGGCGCTGCCGGCAGTGATCTCGATCACCGAGGCGCTGCCCGACGCGCGCTTCCCGAACTTCAAGGGCATCATGGCGGCGAAGAAGAAGCCGTTCGAGACGCTGTCGCTCGCCGAGCTCGAGATCGACCCGCACGATCCCGCTGCGTCGCGCTCGATCGTGATCGCGCTCAGTGAGAAGCCGCCGCGTGAGGCCGGCGTGAAGATCGTCGACGAGGGGGACGCGGGCCAGAAGCTCGCCGACTTCCTCATCCAGAACCGGCTCGCGTGAGGAACCCAGATGACTGTACTTAACGGGGCTCAGACGCCGCCGACTTTTCCCGCGGATGACTCGATCCTGGTCCTCCTCGACACCACACCGTCGGGCGGGCTCGCCAAGACGGCGGCGGAGCTGCTGGGCGCTGCCGCCTCGGTGGGCACGCCGGTCGCGGTGATCGTCGGCGACGCCGCGTTGGCGGTGGATGCTGCGGCCCTCGGCGCCGCGTCGGTGCTTGTCGCACCCGCCGGCGAGGGCCTCTCGGTCCCGCGGGTGGACGCGCTGACGGAGGCCGCCGACCTGGTGCGCCCGGACGCCATCCTGGTGGCGAACTCGGTGGAAGGCCGCGAGGTCGCCGGCCGGTACGCCGCCCGCACCCGCTCGGGCGTCGCGGTCGACGCCGTCGGCGTCTCGCGCGACGCGGAAGGGGTGGTCGCGCACCACTCGGTCTACGGCGGGGCGTACAACGTCGACTCGGCGGTCACGTGGGGCGCGCCGGTGATCACGATCCGGCAGGGCTCGATCGACGCCCGTGCCGAGGCTGTCGCCGGCGTCGAGGCGGAGCCGCTCGAGGTGCGCGCCTCGGGCCGTCGCGCCGCGACGGTGACCTCCGTCGACGAGGCCGTGGTGACCTCGTCGCGTCCGGAGCTGCGTGGTGCGGCGAAGGTGGTGTCGGGCGGGCGAGGCCTCGGATCGGGCGAGAAGTTCGCGCTCGTCGAGCAGCTGGCCGACGCGCTCGGCGCCGCGGTCGGCGCGTCGCGCGCCGCCGTCGATGCCGGCTACGTGCCGTACTCGTACCAGGTGGGGCAGACCGGCGTCTCGGTGGCGCCGCAGCTGTACGTCGCGCTCGGCATCTCGGGTGCGATCCAGCACAAGGCCGGCATGCAGACCGCCAAGACCATCGTCGCGATCAACAAGGACGCCGACGCCCCGATCTTCGAGATCGCGGACTTCGGCGTCGTCGGCGATCTGTTCACGGTCGTGCCGCAGCTGATCGCCGCGCTCGAGGCGAAGAAGGCGTAACCCGCATGGCGACGTTCGGTTCCTCGGTGCGGCGTGGTCTGCCGCGCGTGCCCGGCGGCGAGCCCTGGCCTCCGGCGGGCGTCGCGCCCGGCACGAACGGCAACGGCTCGATCGGTGAGCCCGTGGCCGAGCCCCCGCTCGTTGAGCAAGCGAGGAACGAGCGAGTCGAAACACCCCGGACCGACGAGCAACCGTCGGCCGGCGAGGCTGCGGCCACGGTCGCTGAGACTGAGGTGGCGAAACACGCGGGAACGGATGCCGCGACCCCGCGTGTCGCGACCCCCGAGGCGCCCGCGCCTGGGGCGCGCGCCGTGCGTCGGGGTCTGCCGCGTGTGCCCGGCGGCGAGCCGTGGCCGCCGGCGAGCGTCGTCGCCGCTGCCGGTGCCGTCGCTGCCGCAGCCCCGCCCCCGGTCGTTGAGCGAGCGAGGAACGAGCGAGTCGAAACGCCTCGGACCGACGAGCCACTCCAGGTCGGCGAGGTTGCCGCCTCGGTCGCCCCAGCGTCGGTGGCCACGGTCACCGCGGCGGAGGGTGCGAAGACGCTCCGCCGCGGCCTTCCCCGGGTCGCCGGCGGCGAGCCGTGGCCGCCGGCAGGGTTCGCGCCGACCGCGACCGCTGCAGCGGTGACGGATGCTGCGCCCGCGCCGGCCGCGCAAGCGCCGGCGGCCGCACCCGCCGAGGTGGCAGTATCCGTCCCCGTCGGAACCGCGGCGCCCGCAGCGCCCACCACCGCGACCGGCGTCCCGCTGTCGCAGCCCCTGCCGTTCCGTCGCACGGTGTGGGCGGGTGCCACCGCCCAGACCCGCCCCGCGGCGAAGCCCGAGCCGAAGCGCATCGGCCCGTTCACCCGGGGCCAGTGGGCCGGCGCAGTCATCGTCGGCGGCGCTGGACTGCTGTACGCGGCCGGCATGGCGGTGTTCGCAGTCCGCTGGCTGCTCAGCACGACCTGGGGGGTGGACTTCCTCGCGGCGTATCCGGGCGAGTACCACCTGCCCGAGGGGGCGCCGGTCGGCATCCCGGCGTGGCTCGGGTGGCAGCACTTCTTCAACGTGTTCCTGATGGTGCTGATCATCCGCACCGGTCTGCAGGTCCGAAACGACAAGCGGCCGAGCGTGTTCTGGTCGCCGCGCAACAATGGCCGGCGCAAGATGAGCCTGAGCCTGTGGTTCCACCAGTCGCTGGACATCCTGTGGATCGTCAACGGCGTGATCTTCGTGGTGCTGCTGTTCGTGACCGGGCAGTGGATGAAGATCGTCCCCACGTCGTGGGAGGTGTTCCCGAACGCCGTGTCGGCGGGGCTGCAGTATGTCTCGCTGGACTGGCCGACCGAGAACGGCTGGGTGAACTACAACTCGCTGCAGCAGCTCGCCTACTTCGCCACCGTGTTCCTGGCTGCGCCGCTGGCGATCGCGACAGGGGTGCGGATGAGCCACGTCTGGCCGAAGAACGCAGGCCGCCTGAACAAGGCCTACCCCGTGGAGTGGGCGCGCGCCGTGCACTTCCCGGTGATGCTGTACTTCGTCGCCTTCATCGCGGTGCACGTGTTCCTGGTGTTCGCCACCGGGGCCCTCCGCAACCTGAACCACATGTACGCAGCGCAGGGCTCGGTCGACCCGAACGCGTACGCCGACAACTGGACCGGCTTCTGGTTCTTCGTCGCCTCGCTCGTCGTCATCGCCGCCGCCTGGGTGGCCGCCCGGCCGCTCGTGCTCGCGCCGATCGCCCGCCTGTTCGGCAAGGTGACCGGCCGCTGACGCGACCGGCCTACTCGACGACGATCCCCGCGAGACCCGCGAGAGCCGGTGCCATGAGCTGCAGCTGATCGGGTGAGATGGTCGCGCCTCGAAGCCCGTCCATCCCGATCACCTGGCCGATGTCGGCGCCGCGCAGATCGACGTCGGTGAGCCGGGCGCCGCTGGCGTTCAGCGTGCCGATGCGGGCGCCGTCGAACGCGACGCGGCGGGCCGCAGCATCCAACAGGTCCATCTCGTCGATGGTGCAGTCGACGAAGGCGACGTCGAGCAGTTCCGCTCCGCGGAGGTTCACGTAGCCGAGCTTGCAACGGGTGAAACGGATGCCGCGCCACGCCGCGTCGAAGGCCTCGAGCGAGCCGAGTCTGCTGCCCTGGAACTCGACGTCGCGCCACCCGCCGCGTGCGGCCGAGACCGCGGGCACGTTCGCTGCGGCGAACACGGACTCGACGAGGTGGGCGCCGCGCAGCGCCCAGGTGGTGAGGTCGAGGCCGTCGAACCGGCAGGCCTCGACGGTGGCGCCCGACTCGAGCTGCCAGGTGTCGCGGGTGATGCCCGCGTACGCGACGCCGTCGAGACGGCCGGCGTCGAGCATGTCGTCATCGCCGGCGTCGAGCGCGCCGAGCGTCGATGCGTCGAAGTCGAAGGAGGGCGGCTGCGTGCCCGGGGTCTTGCGGGATCTGGCGGCTGGCATCGTCGCAACCCTAGCCCGTGCCTCCGACGTTGAGACTGGTAGCGCCCCGCCGAGCGTCTGACTCAGCCTCCGACTGGCCCTGGTGCCTTCAAAGTGATCCGTCGACACCGGGCGGGGCTTCTGAGGTCGCCGACCAGGCGGACATGACTTCATAGGAGCCTGGGCGAACAGGCCCCCATCAACGTCCTGTCTGCCCGCCCGGTCGGTTGCCGATCCGACTAGAGAAGGGCAGAACCATCATGACAACACCTGCGGTGGAAGTCATCGCCGGAGTCGACACGCACGCCGA
This sequence comes from Microbacterium sp. F01, assembly GCF_056156365.1. Lineage (NCBI taxonomy): Bacteria > Bacillati > Actinomycetota > Actinomycetes > Micrococcales > Microbacteriaceae > Microbacterium > Microbacterium sp. F01. The sequence goes on along the minus strand of NZ_CM149592.1, from coordinate 4,020,929 downwards.
TACGCATCATGCCGCCGTCGTCGACAGCGCCGGGCGGAGACTGGGCGATCGTCAGTTCCCGGCGACTGAGGCCGGCTATCTCGCGCTGATCGCGTTCATCGTGTCGTTCGGTGTGCTGCTGCGGGTTGGTGTCGAAGGCACCGGTTCGTACGGGGCCGGCCTGGCCCGTGTTCTGCGTGATCACGGCATCCTGGTCAGTGAGGTGATCCGCCCGAACCGGCAGACCCGGCGGATGCGGGGCAAGTCCGACCCGATCGACGCGTACGCCGCTGCCGCGACCGCGCTGGCCGAGACCGATCTGCCCGTGCCGAAGACCGCGGATGGTCAGGTCGAAGCGATCCGACACGTCCTGGTCGCCCGCCGCAGCGCTGTCAAGGCCCGCACCGCCGCGCAAGTGCAGATCAAGACCCTGTTGGTGACCGCTCCCGAGAAGATCCGCCAGAAGTATCGGGGCCGGACCGATAAATCCCTGATCAGCACCCTCGCCGCCACCGGCCCGGCCGATGCCGTCGATGTGACGACGATCGTCGCCCGCACGCTCCGGTCCCTCGCCCGCAGACACCAGCAGCTCACCGACGAGATCACCGACCTCGAGTCCCTCCTCGAACACCTCACCAGGCAGCAGAACCCGGCCCTCGCTGCCGCGAAGGGCGTCGGCCCGGTCACCGCCGCGCAACTGCTCGTGACGGCCGGAGACAACCCGGAACGGCTCCACGGGGAAGCCGCGTTCGCCGCGCTCTGCGGAGTCAGCCCGATCCCCGCGTCCAGCGGGAAGACCACCCGCCACCGCCTGAACCGGGGCGGTGACCGGCAAGCGAATGCTGCCCTGCACCGGATCGTGCTGGTCAGGATGAGCTACGAACAACGCACCCGAGACTACGTCGCCAAGAAACGCGCCGAGGGCCGCTCAACGCGGGAGATCATCCGCTGTCTGAAACGCACCGTCGCTCGGGAGATCTTCACCCTGCTCACCCAAGACGTCGAGATCCCAGCCTTCGACGATCTCCGCCCTCTCCGCCAGCAACGCGGCATCAGCCTCGAGACCGCCGCCCAACACTTCAGCGTCTGGCCCATGAAGATCTCCACCATCGAACGCGGAAAACGACGCGACGACGACTTCGCCACCACCTACCGCAAATGGCTCCTCACGGCTTGACAACCAATAGGAGCATCGCTTGCCTCGCCGGGCGAGGGGAAGGGGGGATAACCCGAAGAGAAGTCTCCGGATGCCTCGGGCGCGCGGCGCGGCGCACGCGCCTAACTTTGGTGACATGACCTCCTCGGACTCTCCTCCCGTCCGCCCGGTGACGCGGCCCGCCCAGGTGGCGGGCGCCATCGCGCAGCTCGCCGCCCTCGGCGTCCTCGGCGCCGCGGCGTTCTCCCTCCTCTTCACGCTCCTCGGCGTCGGCATCGGACTCGTGTTCGTGGTCGGCATCGGACTCGTCATCCTCGTCGGCCTCGTCTACGTGCTGTACGCGCTCGGCTGGCTCGAGACCGAGCGGGTCGACGGCCTGTACCGGTTCGGGCTTCCGCGGCTGCGTCCGCGGTCGAGCGGCCGGCCCGGATTCGGCGGTTTCCTCCGCACCCTCTGGATGCAGACGATCGACCCGGGCACCTGGCGAGCGATCGCGAACCTCGCGATCGCGACGATCCTCGGCTGGGTCGTCGTGGCCCTCGCCGGGCTTCTGGTGTCGGGCGCGGTGCTCGCCTTCGCGCCGCTCTTCGCCGACGCCAGCGCCGTGCGCCTGGCGCGCACCGGCATCGAGGTGCCGCTCGCCTGGGCGGTTCCGGTGGGTATCTTCGCCGCGCTGTTCTCTGCCGCCGCGCTCATCGGGCTCGGCGTGCTCCACGGCATCATCGCGCGGGCGATCATGGTCCCCTCGCGCGAGGCGCAGCTCGCCGCCGCGGCCCGCATGTCGAGCCAGCAGCACGCCGGTGCGGTCCGCGCGGCCGACGTCGAGCGCACGCGCATCGAGCGCGACCTCCACGACGGCGTGCAGCCCCGCCTGGTCTCGGTCGGCATGACCCTCGGGCTCGCGCAGCAGAAGATCGACGCCGACCCCGAAGCCGCGAAGGCTCTCATCACCGAGGCCCACACCTCGACGAAAGCGGCCATCACGGAGCTGCGACAGCTGGCACGCGGCATCCACACCTCCGTCCTCGACGATCGCGGTCTCGACGCCGCCATCTCGGCGCTCGTCGCCCGCTCGGTCGTGCCGGTGCACACCGACGTCCGCCTCGACGGCCGCTGCAGCCGCGACACCGAGGCAGCCGCGTACTTCGTGATCGCCGAAGCCCTCACCAACGCCGCCAAGCACTCGCGGGCGACCGAGGTGCGCGTCGTCGCACGACTGCGCGAGCCCGGCACGCTCTGGGCCCGCGTCGAAGACAACGGCGTGGGCGGCGCGCGGGTGATCCCCGGCGGCGGCCTCGACGGCATCGTCAACCGCGTGCTCGCGGCCGGCGGCGAGGCCCGCATCGACAGCCCCGCCGGCGGACCCACCAGCGTGGAGGTGAGCATCCCGTGCGCATCCTGATCTGCGAGGATTCGGCGCTGCTGCGGGCCGGTCTGGTGCGGGTTCTCGAAGACGCCGGCCACGAGGTGGCCGCGGCCCTGCCCGACGCCTCGGCGCTCGACGAGACCGTCGACGAGACGGCGCCCGACCTGTGCATCCTCGACGTGCGGCTGCCGCCCACGTGGGTGGACGAGGGGATTCGCGCGGCGCTGTCGCTGCGGGCGCGGCTGCCCCAGCTCGCGGTGCTCGTGCTCTCGCAGTACGTCGAGGAGCGCTACGCCGCCGACCTCATCTCGTCCAGCGGCGGCGCCCTCGGCTACCTCCTCAAGGATCGCGTCGCCGACGTCACCGACTTCCTCGAGGCGATCGAGCGCATCGCGGCCGGTGCCACGGTGCTCGACCCGGAGGTCGTGGCGCAGCTGCTCAGCCGCAGGACGAGGGATGAACGGATGCTGCGCCTCACCGAACGCGAGGCCTCGGTGCTCGCTCTCATCGCGGAGGGACGGTCCAACCAGGCCATCGCGAAGACGCTTCACGTCACCGAGGGCAGCGTCGAGAAGCACATCACCGCGGTCTTCCAGAAGCTGGACCTCGAACCCGACGAATCGGGCAACCGGCGCGTGCTCGCCGCGATCGCCCACCTCGAGCACGGCGGCCCGACGCCGCCGGCTCCCACCACTCCCAGCGGCCGTGGGCCGCAGACAGGAACGAACCGATGAGCACGACCGTCACTCCTCCTCCCGTGGTGCCCGACACCCCCGTCGAACCGCCCCGGCCCTCCTCCGGAGGATCGCGCGCCGTCGCGATCGTCGTGATCGTGCTGGGCGGGATCGTGCTCCTGGGTGCGACGATCTCGGCCGCCGTCGGCACGATCGCCTCGGCATCCGTCCACACCTCCACCCGCGCGGTCGACGTCGCCGGCGTCGAGGCGCTCGCCGTCGATGCCGCCGCCGGCACGCTGCGTGTCGAGTTCACCGACGTGCAGGAGGCAGAGCTCGAGGTGACCAGCTCGTGGGACGCCGACGCGTGGCGGCTCGAGCGCGACGGCGACACGCTGCAGGTCTCGTCGCCCGACCGCTTCGGCTGGTTCGGCTGGCGCGGCTGGTTCGGCGACGGGGGAGCGGATGCCGTGCTGCGGCTGCCGTCGTCACTCGACGGTCTCGACGCGAACGTGTCGCTCGCGGCCGGCGAGTTCGTGACCGACGGCGAGTTCGGCGAGCTCGACCTCTCACTCGCGGCCGGGTCGTTCGACGTCTCGGGTTCGGCGGAGTCGCTGAGCGCTGATGTGAGCGCCGGACGCGGCACCCTCGAGCTCGATGGCGTGAGCGAGGCCGTCCTCACGGTGAGCGCAGGCTCCCTCGATGCCACGCTCACGGGCGCGCAGCCGGATGCCGTCGAGCTCGATGTGAGCGCCGGCTCGCTGCGGCTCACCGTGCCCGAGGGCGAGTACGACGTGCGCTCCGAGGTCTCGGCCGGGGAGTTCGACAACGGCATCGGCTCCACGCCCGATGCCTCGAGCACGATCACCGTCCAGGTCTCGGCCGGCCAGGCCGTGCTGAAGTCCGGACGCTGAGCCGCAGCATCCGTCTCCGACCCGTCGTCGCGGCTCCGCGGCGGCGGGTCGGTCGTCTGGTCAGGGGGAGACGGATGCTGCGCCCGCAGCGAATCCTTCGGCGTAGGCCTCGTCGGCGCCGAGGCGGAACATGTCCTTCTCGAGGGGACGCACGATCGAGCGGGCGCCGGGCAGATCCAGGGCCCCGACGAGCTCGGCACGTCCGCGCACCACGGCGACGGGGCGCCGGGTGGCCTTGCCCTTGACGAGGTCCGCGGCTGCGGCGAGTTCGTCCCCGACGCACGGCATGGTGACGACGAGGGGCCGGCCCTCAGCATCCGTGCCCCCGCGAAGGTCCTCGAAGACGTGCACGCCGCCGGCGCCGATCGCGTGGTCGGTCTGCCCCTCGCGCCAGGCGCGCCCGAGCGTGTCCGACACGATGACGCCGACCTCGACGCCGAGGCGCTCGCGCAGGCCTGCGGCGATCGCCCGGGCCGAGGCGTCGGGGTCGACCGGCAGCAGCAGCACGGTGCCCTCCGGGGTGTTCGATGCGTCGACGCCCGCGGCCGCGGAGACCATGCCGAGGCGATTCTGGACGATGCGCGTGGTCGAGCCGTTGGGGGTGCTGCGGGATGCCACGACCCGCACCGTCTCGGAGGTGATCGCGTCCTCTCGGTCGTCGGCGACGACGAAGCGCCCCTCCGCCTTCGAGACGATCTTCGAGGTCACGACGAGGATGTCGCCGTCGGCCAGTTCGTCGTCTGCCGCGCGGGCGATGATGTCGACGAGGTCGGCGCCCGCCTCGATCTCGGGGATGCCCTCGAGGGGCCAGACGGTGAGCGCGGTGCGAGGCGGCATGGCTCCAGTCTTCCGGATACGCAGGTGCGTCGGCGCCGCCGGGTGAAAGGCCGAGGGGGCGTGCCCGGCGAACCGGACACGCCCCCTCGGGACAGCAGTTGATCAGCGCACGAAGCGCACCTCGGTGAGGGTCTCGCCGAGGAAGGGCTCGGTGTGCGTGGCGCCGTCGAGCGCGAAGCCGTTGCGCGTGTAGAAGCGGTGCGCACGCGGGTTGTCGTCGGCGACCCACAGGTACAGGCCCTCGGCCGTCTCGACGACCGCGTCGAAGAGCTTCTGGCCGATGCCGGTGCCGTGGTAGGCGTCGAGCAGGTAGATGAAGTACAGCTCGCGGAAACGCGGGGCGTCCTTGTCGCGAGCCGGGCCGGACCCGGCGAATCCGACGATCTCGCCGTTCACGAGGGCGGCGAACATCCTGAACTCGGGGCCCTGGACGGCCCAGTGCGTCCAGAGCTCGGCGAGGCGCTTGGGCGAGACGGCCTCGAGGGCCGCCTTGCTGATGAGGTGGTCGTACGTCTCGTGCCAGGCGGTCGCGTGGACGCGACCGAGGGCCTCCGCGTCGACGTCGCGCACCGGACGGACGACGATGTCGGTCTGGGTTTCGGCTTCCATGGCCAGACTCTACGCGCGTCGGCGCGAGACCCGAAATCGGGGGAACGCCCGGTGAACGCGCAGTGGCGAACGTACGTCTTGCGCGGACAGATGCCGCGGCGCGAGGCATCCGTCCACTCCCAGACTTCGCAGAATCGCGCGTACCTCGCAGCGATCCGCCGATACCCTGCGCAGTCAGCGAGCATCTGCGAACTCTGTGCGGGGCGACTGTCGGGAATCGACAACCGAATCGGCACGCCCGTCGAGGATCGCTACGATCGCACCTCGTGAACGTGATGTGGCGGACCCTGATCGTGATGCTGACCGCGCGACGGCGGCTGCGGCGTGGTGGGCGCCTCGGCCCCAACGAGATCAGCCGCATCCGGCTCACCACACTGCTCACCGACATCGATCTGCTGCGTCATATGAACAACGGGCGCTACCTGTCGCTGTTCGACCTCGGGCGGTGGGACCTCCTCGTGCGGACGGGCCTCTGGGACGTCATGAAGACCCACGGCTGGTACGCCGTCGTCTCGAGCGAGACGGTGACCTTCCGCAAGTCGCTGAACCTCTGGCAGAAGTTCGACGTCGAGTCGCGCATGATCGGGCACGATGACAAGGCGGTTTACCTCGAGCACCGTGCCGTCGTGGGCGGCGAGGTGTACGCTCGCGCGATCATCCGGGCCCGCATGATGAAGCGCTCGGGCGGCACGCTGTCGCACGAGGAGCTGTTCGCGGCGGTCGGCCGCCCCGAGGGTGTGCCGGAGGTGGATGCATGGGTGCACGACTGGGCGGCAGCATCCGCTCTCCCTCCCACGCGTGCGGAAGCGCCCAGCGTGTGGAGCTGACGCGTCAGCGGAACACGTCGAGGTCTATTGCGGCGCTGCGGGGCCCTCGGGCTCGGGCACGATCGTCAGTCCCGCGGGCGAGTTCGCCGCCTTGGTGAGGGCCTCCACCCACGCGGGGTTGAGGCGAGGCTGGCGCCCGCCGAAGTACTCGAATGCCAACGATACGTTCGGACTCAGCCACACGGAGGTGCGTCCGAGGCCGGCGCGGGTCGGGTCGCTCCACGTGAACGGGAACGATTCGCCGCGCCGGAGCTTGGCCCAGATGACGGCCTGCAGATGCGCGAGGATGCGATCGTCGATCGACGTCGTGACGCGGGTGTCGTAGGTGAGCGTGCCCATCGCCCCCACCTTAGCCCTCGGGCACGGCAATGCGTCCGATCGCGGGTTCGACGGCGGAGTCGCGCATTGTACGCCGATTCTCGGCATTTGTCCGGTGTTGCGCCTCGACGCGAATCTGCTCGACTCTTGTGGCATGCCCCGTACTCCCCAGCTCGCTCGTGACTTGCGCGCTGCGCTCTCGACAGGCGAGCTGTGGATCGCATTCCAGCCGCAGTACGACCTCGTTCCCACCGGCCCCACCGGCGCCCCGGCGCCGACCGAAGCCGTCGCGGTCGAGGCGCTCTGCCGCTGGAACCACGCGCTCCTCGGCGCCGTCCCGCCCGACACCTTCATTCCCCTTGCGGAGCAGGGACACTTCCTCGACGAGGTGGATCTGCAAGTATTCGATCGCGCGGCGGGCCAGGTGCGGCGGTGGCGCGAGTCGGGACACCCGCTCGGCCTCGCGGTGAACGCCTCACCCGCTCATTTCTCGAGACGGTACGCCGACACTGTCGTGGCGCGCTTGGACGGGCTCGACATCGACCCTGCCGGACTCACGATCGAGATCACCGAGGCGCCGACGCCCCAGCTGCGTCCGGAGATGATCACGGCGATGCAGACACTGCAGTCCGTCGGCGTCTCGATCTCGGTCGACGACTACGCCGGTGGCGACACCACCGTGGCGATGCTGGAAGCCCTGCCGATCGACGAGATCAAGATCGACCGATCGCTCACGCAGCGGACGGACGCCGAAGCCCACGACGCGATCGCCGCCGTGGTGGAGAGCAGCGCGGCGAACGGCTGGCGCGTGCTCGCGGAGGGCATCGAGACCATCGCAGACCTCGAGCGCTCCCGTGAGAGAGGCTGCGACCGCGGACAGGGCTACCTGTGGGGGCTGCCGATGCCGTCCGAGGATATGGACGCGCTGCTCGCCGCGGTGTGACCGGCGAGCAGCAGCGCGCGTCAGAGCTCGTAGTCGGCGAGCTCGTCGACGGGCTCGTCGATCGGGGCCGGCGCCTCGCCGACTTCGAACTGCGACCACGTCACCGGCATGCCGGGGGAGAAGAGGATGTCGACGCCCGGGCCGCCACGCAGCGGCGGGATGTTCACGTAGCCGCCGCCCGCCTTGATCGCCTCGAGGATCTTGGTCTTCAACTCCGACACCGGGTCGGGCAGGAAGTAGTCGCGTCCATCGACGGTGAGCCGGTTCACGATCGCCATCGCCCCAGCGTACCTGCGCCGATGCGCCCGTAGGATCGAACGGTGGGCATACTTCACTACGGCGCACCCCCGGCGTCCTTCACGATCGACGATCGCACCCTTGCTCACCTGGAGCTGGTGATCATGGCGAAGCTGCGCCGCCGGGAGAACCTGTCGTTCGCGCACGTCGACGAGAACACGTCGTTGCGTCAGGCGGTCTGGATCTCGCCGGTGACGACGCTGAGGTTCGAGTACGAAGGGCCGATGCCCGAGATCAACCGGCTCTGGCTGCAGGAGCTGATCGACGCCGCCAACTCGTCCGCCGGGCTGCGGGTCCTCCCCGAGCCCGACCTCCCGTCACGCTGAGACGCGCCCGCCGCCCTCGCGCTTCGCGCGGTACATCGCCGCGTCCGCGGCATCCAGCAGCCCTCCCGGAGAGATCCCGCGCTCTGCCGCCACCACACCTGCGGAGGCGTTCACGCCGACCTCGACGCCTCGCACGGTGATCGGCTCGGTGATCGCGGCCAGCGCCCTCCCTGCGATCGCGGCGGCCTCCTCCGGTCCCGCGCCGACGCAGACGATCACGAACTCGTCGCCGCCCAGCCGCACGACGATGTCGGAGCTGCGGGCCACCCCGCTCAGCCGTCGGCCGATCGCGGCCAGGACGGCGTCGCCCATCTCGTGCCCGTGGGTGTCGTTGATGATCTTGAAGTCGTCGAGGTCGAGGAACACGACGGCGACGGCGGCCTCCGAGCCGTGCAGCAGCTCGTCCAGCCGGTCGTCCAGGAAACGGCGGTTGTGCAGACCGGTGAGCGCATCCCGCAGAGCGAGCTCGGCGAGTTCCGCCTGCGTGCGCGCGATCATCGCGGACCTGATCTCCTCGCCGAGGTCGAACGCGTCCTGCGCGTGCTCGCCCCAGGGGAGGCTGCGGCCCGTCACGCTCTCGCGCCACGCGGAGAACGACCGGCGAGGAGAGAGCGGCGTGTCGCGGTTCTCCGGTCGCTGGTCGCCGAGCCAGTCGACGGTGCGCGAGACCTCGCTGCGCACGAAGACGAGCGCGTCGCCGTCGCCGCCGAGCGGGACGATGAGGAGGCCGGTCACGCCCGGCACCTCGACCGCGAGCTCGGGTCGCTCGATCGGCAGAGCCTCCCACAGCAGCCTTCCCGGGCCGAGTTCGTCGATGACCGCGAAAAGCCGAGCCGGGGGCGGCACCACGCCCACGGTGTGGACCGCGTCTCCCAGCCGCAGCAGGGCACCGTCGGCGGGGACCACATCGAGCACGGTCCGCTCGCCGCTCATCAGCACGGCGCCGACATCGCCGCGCCCGTACAGCGGCGCGATGATGGCGATCCGCCGCTCCCGCGCCTCGAGCTGCCGACGCAGGCGCCGGATCTGCTCAGCGGCGGCGAGCTGAGTCACCACCTGGGTCGCCAGGACCTCGAGCGCACGGCGCAGCAGCACGGGGAGGCGTCGCGGCGTGCGGTGCGCGCAGGTGAACATCCCCACGAGGCGCTCCTCGATGACGAGCCCGAACGACACCGTCGCCGCCTGCCCCATGTTGCGCATGAACTGGAGGTGGTGCCGCGACACGGCGCGCAGCTCCGTGCCCCCGAGATCGAGGGGGGCGTCCTCCGGCAGGAGCGTGTGGAGGGCGAGCCCCGGGTCCTCCGTGTCGGCGATCACCCGTGAGCGCTTCTCGACGTACAGTGCGCGGGCCTGGGCGGGAATGTCGGAGGCCGGGAAATGCAGCCCGAAGTACGGCTCCATGTCGGGCTCGCGCTCATCCGCGACCACCTGCCCATGGCCGTCGTCGTGGAATTCGTAGCACATCACGCGGTCGTACCCGGTGATGGCCTTGATCTCTCGTGCGGCCATCTGCCTCAGCTCGTCGGGATCGGTGACCCCCGCCAGCCGTTGGATCGCGCCGACGACTCCGGTGCGGATGTAGTCGAGATCCGGCACGACGGGCTCGAGCTCGACGATGAGCGGGGCGGTGCCGCGATGCGCGATGACGTCGTAGATCGAGCCCTCGAACTCCGCCCGCACCGGATCGACGGCGAGCCCCTGGCTGATCGCCCAGGAGAGCATCTCGCTGCGGGCCTCCCGCAGGTCGCGTCCGAGCCAGTGCTCGACGTTCTCGCTCGCGACGACCACCGCACCGGTCGCCTCATCGACACCGAAGAGGGCGCCGTGCGCCTGGATGCGTCCGATCGTGCGGATCTGCTCCTGCGAGCATTCCTGCAGGCGGAGCGTCTCGGCGTCGTCGCGAGGACGGTCTCCGTCGAAGACGAGGGCAGGCGTGTCGGTCAACGCGGGTCCTTCGGGCGTGGCGGGTGGGGGGGGGGGAACTGCGTCGGCGAGAGCCTCATCCTATGTGCGCGGGCGTCGGGAACCTATCGGCCCACGTTGTCACGTGCGCGATAGCGCAACCGGCCCTCGCGCGCAACGGGTTTGCCGCTGACGCGGAGGCGAGGTTGCCTGGCAGTGGTGGCGCCGGCCGACCCCCGCCCGGCGCCGGAGGGAGAAGGAGGAGCCGTGGACACGACCACCCTGATCTGGATCATCGTCGGCGTCGTCATCGTGCTCGCGATCGTCGTCGTCGCCCTGCTGCTCACCGCGCGCGGGCGCCGCGAGCGTCGTCAGGCGCACCAGCACGATCGCGCCGAGAAGATGCGCGAAGACGCGCGCGACACCGAGCTGCAGGCACGCCAGCACGAGGCCGAGGCGGCGCGCGCTCGCGCTGACGCGGCAGCGGCAGCGGCAGCCGCGGAGGACGCCAAGGCCCGTGCCGCCGAAGCGTCGATGGACGCCGAGCGCCGCGCGGGGCGCGTCGACGACCACCGCGCCGAAGCCGAAGACCTGCGCCGGCAGCACGCGGAGGCGATGCGCAAGGCCGACGACGTCGACCCCTACGTCGACAGCTCCGGTGGCGCAAGCGCCGCGTCCCCGTCGGCCGCCGCGGGGCCGACGGTAGCTGCCGACACGGGCGACGAGGTCGCGAGCGACCAGATCACCCGGCCGCCCGCTCCGCCGGAACGCCGCGAACGCACCGAACGCACCTGAGAACGGGAGACGGATGCTGCGACCCCGACGCCCCGCGACGGCCCTGCCCGTCAGGTGCGCGGGGTCGCAGCATCCGTCCGACGCAGCGGAAACGCGTCGTGCAGGGCGCGCCGCACCTCGAGGATGCCCGCGCGCGCACCGGACGCCGTGCGCTGTGCCGTGAAGATCTCGCGCGCCGGTCGACCGGGCAGGTCGAGCAGCGACACCGGGATCTCCGAACCCTCCCACAGCAGGTCGGGCAGCACCGCGACCGCCTGTCCCGCCGCGACCAGACGCGCATGGGCCGAGAGATCGGCCAGCTCGTACCGCACGTCGGGCTCGAAGCCGGCGGCCCGGCACTGCTGCACCGCCCAGAGGCGCGCCGCGGTGCCGGCGGGCTCCATCACCCACGGACGCGCCCGCAGATCGTCGAGCGAGCGCGCGGGATCGACGGGTGGCACGGCCAGATGGATCGGGTCGGTGCCGAGCGGGTCGCGCTCGAGGCCCTCGGCGTGGGCCCGCGTGTGCCCGGGGTACTGCTCGGCGATCACGAGGTCGACGCCGCGCGCCGAGAGCTCGAACAGCCCGAGCTCGGGCGGCATCTCGACGAGCTCGACGCGCAGAGCGGGTGCGCGCTCGGCGAGGAGCGCAAGTGCGACCGGCACGATCGTGAGCGCCGCAGTCTGCATGACCGCGACCCGGACGGGCGCGAGACCCGGATGCAGCGACTCGAGATCCCCGCGCGCCTGTTCGTCGAGATCGAGCGCCCGCGCCGCGTGCGCCGCGAGGACGCGGCCGTGCTCGGTGAGTCGAACCCGTCGTCCTTCGGGCGCCAGCAGCGCCACGCCGGCCTCCTTCTCGAGCTGCGCGAGCTGATGCGAGATCGTCGACGGACTGTACGAGAGCGCCTCCGCGACGGCCGCCAGCGTGCCGCGCAGCGCGAGCTCGTGGAGCAGTCGCAGGCGTCGCAGCTCGAACATCGGCATCCCATCGAGAATCTCGAATGATATCGATCGTAGATGATCGCTTTTCACGAATGAATGGATGCCTCACCCTTGACCTCATGCAGCATGTGGAGCCGATTGCGCACGATGAGGTGCAGGCTGGAAGCACGGAGTCCGACGACGTGACGGCTGGAGTGCGAATGGAAGACCGATCCGACGAGCGCCTGGCCGGCGAGGCCGTCGCCCTGGCGCAGCGATGGATCGCCGAGGCCGCAGAGGTCGAGGTTGACCCGGCCGCCGAGCGCCTGGCCGGTGTGCTCAAGGACCCGAACGGGCTGCCGTTCACGATCGGGTTCGTCGACGGTGTCATGCGTCCGGAGAGCCTGTCGGCCGCGGCATCCCATCTGCATCGCGTCGCTCCTCTCGTGCCCGGGTTCCTGCCGTGGTATCTGCGCGGCGCCGTGCGCGTGGGCGGCGCGGTCGCGCCGGTGCTGCCGTCGCCGGTCGTGCCGATCGCGCGCCGCGTGCTGCGCGAGATGGTCGGGCACCTCGTCGTCGACGCCCGGCCCGACAAACTCGGTCCCGCGATCGCCGCACTTCGCGAGAGCGGCGCGCGGCTCAACCTCAACCTGCTCGGCGAAGCGGTGCTCGGCGAGCAGGAGGCGCTGCGGCGGCTGGAGGGCATCCACGAGCTCATCCGCCGGCCGGACGTCGACTACGTCTCGGTCAAGGTCTCGGCGATCGCGAGCCACATCTCGATGTGGGCGTTCGACGAGGTGGTCGACAAGGTCGTCGAGCGGCTGCGGCCGCTGTACCTGACGGCGGCGTCTCCGACGAGTTCGGTGAGCGGCCCCACGTTCATCAACCTCGACATGGAGGAGTACCGCGACCTCGACCTCACGATCGCGGTGTTCACGCGCCTCCTCGAAGACCCGCGCCTGCGGCAGCTCGAGGCGGGCATCGTGCTCCAGGCCTATCTCCCCGACGCCCTGCCGGCGCTCCAACGGCTCACCGCGTGGGCAGACGACCGCGTCGACGGCGGCGGAGCGCGCATCAAGGTTCGTCTCGTCAAGGGCGCCAACCTCGCGATGGAGCGTGTCGACGCCGTCATGCACGACTGGAGCCTTGCCACCTACAGCGAGAAGGTCGACTCCGACGCGAACTACGTGCGGTGCCTCCGCTTCGCCCTCGACCCCGCGCACACGCGGGCGGTGCGCATCGGCGTCGCCGGGCACAACCTCTTCGACATCGCGTACGCGTGGCTGCTTGCCGGAGCCGCAGGGGTTCGCGATGATGTCGAGTTCGAGATGCTGCTCGGCATGGCACAGGGCCAGGTCGAGGCCGTCACGCGCGAGGTCGGCCACGTGCTGCTCTACGTGCCGGTCGTGCGCCCCGACGAGTTCGACGTGGCCATCAGCTACCTGGTGCGACGCCTCGAGGAGAACGCCTCGAGCGACAACTTCCTCTCGGCGGCCTTCGATCTCGCCGACGATCCCGCGATGTTCGGCCGCGAGCGCGACCGGTTCCTCGCGTCGCTCGCCCGCGCCGACGACCCCGCGCTCGCCACCGGTGCAAACCGATCGCAAGACCGCGCGGCCGAAGCCTCGGCATCCGCGGACCCCGAAGCGGCCCGGGCCGAATCCCCACGGGCCCAGGCGCGCCTGCGCCGGGCCTCCGCGGCGTCCGACGAGGCCGGTCTCACCCAGGCGGTGATCGGCATCGCGCGCTCGGCCGTGTCGGGCGACACCGCCCCGGTCGCGCGCTCCGTCCCCGAGCAGGTGTTCGGCGCCGAGGCGTTCGTCGAGACGGCGGTCTTCGCGCCACGCGAGTCCGGGGTCCAGGTCGCGGGCGCGCCGGGATTCCGCAACACCGCCGACAGCGATCCCGCTCTTCCGGCGAACCGGGCGTGGGCCCGCGGCATCCTTTCCCGCATCGAGACCTCGCGCGCCGGCGACGCCAGCGTCGAGGCGGCCCGCGTCACCGACGAGCCTGGGCTTCAGGCGATCGTCGCGCGCGTGCGCGACGCCGCCCCGGCATGGGGCGCGCTCCCCGCGGCCGAGCGCAGCCTCGTGCTGACCGCCGCCGCCCGTGCGCTCGAGGCCCGGCGCGGCGAGCTCATCGAAGTGGCTGCGTCCGAGACAGGCAAGGTCTTCGCCGAGGCCGACGTCGAGGTGAGCGAGGCCGTCGACTTCGCGAACTACTACGCCGCCACCGCACGCGAACTCGACCGCGTGAGCGGCGCCGTGTTCGAGCCGGCGCGGCTGACCGTCGTCACGCCGCCCTGGAACTTCCCGATCGCGATCCCCGCCGGCGGCGTGCTGGCGGCGCTCGCCGCGGGGTCCGGCGTCGTCTTCAAGCCGGCGCCGCAGGCGCGGCGCTGCGCCGCGGTCGTCGCCGAAGCCCTGTGGGATGCGGGCGTGCCGCGCGACGTGCTCGCGCTCGTCGACATCGACGAGGGCGGCCTCGGGCAGACGCTCCTGTCGCACCCCGACGTCGACCGGGTGATCCTCACCGGAGCCTGGGAGACGGCGGCCCTGTTCCGCTCGTGGCGCCCCGATCTGCCGCTCCTCGCCGAGACCAGCGGCAAGAACGCGATGATCGTCATGCCGACCGCCGACCTCGACCTCGCAGCATCCGACCTCATCAAGAGCGCGTTCGGTCACGCAGGCCAGAAGTGCTCCGCGGCATCGATCGCGATCCTGGTGGGTCCGGTCGGCCACTCGCAGCGCTTCGCGCGGCAGCTGGTGGATGCTGCGACCTCCCTGCGCGTCGGACCGCCATCGAATCCGCTCAGCGAGGTGGGCCCGGTCGTCGAGGTGCCGCGCGGCAAGCTCGAATGGGCGCTCACCACTCTGGACGAGGGGGAGTCCTGGCTCGTCGAGCCGAAGCGCGTCGACGCCGCTCCCGAATACGACGGACGGCTCTGGGCCCCCGGTATCCGCACCGGCGTCCAGCCCGGCTCGCGGTTCCACCGCGAGGAGTTCTTCGGACCCGTGCTCGGCATCATGCACGCGTCGTCGCTCGCGCATGCCATCGAGCTGCAGAACGCCGTCGCCTACGGACTCACCGCGGGGCTCTACACGCAGCACCCCGACGACCTCGCGCTGTGGCTCGACCGCGTCGAGGCGGGCAACCTCTACGTCAACCGCGGCATCACCGGCGCGATCGTGCAGCGCCAGCCGTTCGGCGGCTGGAAGCGCTCGTCGGTCGGCGCCGGCGCCAAGGCGGGCGGCCCGAACTACCTCGTGGGCCTCGGCCGCTGGCGTGCGACCTCCGGCGCCCCGGCGTCGGCGACGCTGCACCTGCGGGGTCTCGACACCCGCATCGCGGCGCTCATCGAGGCCGCCCAGCCGTCGCTCGACTACGAGGCGTTCGAGTGGCTGCGCCGCGGCGCCCTGTCGGACGCGATCGCGTGGGACCGTGAGTTCGGTCAGGTGAAGGACGTCTCGGGCCTCGGCGTCGAGCGCAACCTGTTCCGCTATCGCCCGATTCCGTCGGTTGCGCTCCGCGCCACCGCGGACGCCTCGTGGCAGGCCGTGCTGCGCGTCGTGATCGCGGGCCTCCGCGCCGGGTCGCGACTGACGCTGAGCGCGCCCGTGGGCCTCCCCGCCGCCGTGCGCCGTGTGCTCGCGGAGGAGGACGTCGCCGTCTTCGTCGAGACCGACGAGCAGTGGCTCGAGCGCCTCACCGCCGTCGACATCGTCGCGGCGGCCGCCGATGCCGACCCCGAGCCCCGGCCCGCGCGCGTGCGGCTCATCGGCCAGGCCGCCTCGGTCGCGGCGCTCCACACCCTCGTGGCGCAGGCCGTGGGCGGCGACCCCGACCTCGCGGTCTACGACAACGAGGTGACCACGGCCGGCCGGCTCGAGCTGCTGCCTTTCCTCCACGAGCAGTCCGTGACCATCACCGCGCACCGCTTCGGCAACCCCGATCCCTGGAGCGAGTCGGTCATCTGACGCGAAGGAATCCGGATGCTGCGACCCGCGGCATCCGGATTTCTCGGGCGCGTTTCTACAACGTTAGAACTTTCTTGGTCGTTCGGCTTGACAGCGACTTGGGTCGCGTCGCACACTGTTGTCCACCGAATAATTCCAACGTTGTAAATCAACGAAGGCACCCCCCCACGGTCAGCGACGATCGATCTCCCGATCCGAGCGCTGACCACCACAGCACTAAGAGAGGAAACGTGATGACGAAGTCACGCAAGTCGGTCGTCGCCGCAGCGGCGATGCTCGCCGCCGGCGGTCTGATCCTGTCCGGCTGCGCCGGCGGCTCGGGCGGAGGCACCGAGCAGCTGACCTTCATGTTCCGCGGGAGCGACGCCGAGAAGGCGGCCTACACGGCGGCGATCGAGCAGTTCGAGAAGGACAACGACGTCGACGTCAAGATCATCATGACGACGGCCGACGAGTACAGCACGAAGCTCAAGGCGGCCATCACCGGCAAGCAGGTGCCCGACGTCTTCTACGTCGACCCGGGCAGCGTGCAGGCGTACGTCAAGACCGGCATCATCAAGGACATCACCGAGTACGTCGAGAGCGACGAAGACCTCGACCTCGACAACGTCTGGCAGTACGGCGTCGACAGCTACCGCTTCGACGGCAAGCTGATGGGCCAGGGCGCGATCTACGCGATGCCCAAGGACGTCGGCCCGTTCTCGTTCGGCTACAACCGCACGATGTTCGAGGCCGCCGGCATCCCGCTCCCCGACAAGGACACCCCCTACACGTGGGATCAGTTCGTCGATGTGGCGAAGCAGCTCACGCTGGACACCAACGGCGACGGCACGCTCGACCAGTGGGGCACCGGACTCAACGTGCAGTGGAACCTGCAGCCGTTCGTGTGGTCGAACGGCGGCGACTGGCTGAACGAGGACCGCACCGAGGTCACCGTCGACAGCCCCGAGTTCGCCGAGGCGCTGCAGTGGTTCGCCGACCTGTCGACCGTCGAGGGCGTCACGCCGTCCACCGCCGACGCGCAGACGCTCGACACCTACCAGCGCTGGATGCAGGGCCAGATCGGCTTCTTCCCCGTCGGCCCGTGGGATGTGCCGGTGTACGAGACGCTCGACTTCGACTGGGACCTGATTCCTTACCCGGTCGGCGCCACCGGTGAGACCGCGACCTGGACGGGCACCCTCGGCATCGCCGTGAGCGAGAGCACGAAGGACCCCGACACCGCCGCGAAGCTCGCCATCTACCTGTCGACCGATCGCACCGCGCAGCAGTCGCTCGTCGACGCCGGCGTGCAGGTCCCGAACCTCATCGACATGGCGAACGAGTGGGTCACCTCCTCGACGCTCCCGCCCGAGAACAAGCAGGAGTTCCTCGACATCGTCCAGGACTACGGCCGCGCGCTCCCGGCGAACACCACGTACTCGGCCGAGTGGTACGACGAGCTGTTCAAGAACATCCAGCCCGTCCTCGACGGCGAGCAGACCGCAGCGGACTACCTGGAGGAAGTCCAGCCGCGCATGCAGGAGATGCTCGACAAGGCCAACGCCGACGCCGGAATCGGCTGACCCGGAACGGATGCCGCGGCCCGCGCCGCGTCGTGATCTCCGGCCGCGCCGGGCCGCGGCATCCGTCCCCCTCCTCCTGCTTCTGAAGAAACGAGGTTCCCCATGTCGACGACGACACCCGTCCGCCGCTCGCGGCTGCACCGCCGCGAACACCGCGCGGCCCTCGCGTTCGTCGCGATCCCGGTCATCGGGTTCCTGGCCTTCACCGGCTACCCGCTGGTGTTCTCGGTGTACGCGTCGTTCACGAAGTGGAACGGCCTGAGCGAGCCCGTGTTCAACGGACTCGACAACTTCGTCGAGATGGCGGCCGACCCGTACTTCTGGCAGGCCATGGGCAACACGATCTACTACATGATCGGCATCCCGATCGGCCTGATCCTGTCGCTCATGCTCGCGCTCGCGCTCAACCGCAAGATGCGCGGCACCACCTTCTTCCGCACGGTCTACTACGTGCCGGTGATCTCGTCGCTCGCCGCCGTCGCGATCCTCTGGCAGTGGGCCTACAACGGCGACTTCGGCCTGGTGAACCAGGTGCTCGCCGTGTTCGGCATCGAGGGCCCCAACTGGCTGCAGAACCCGGACACCGTCAAGCCCGCGATCGTCATCATGGCGGTCTGGAAGGGCCTCGGCTACTCGATGCTGCTGTACCTCGCGGCGCTCCAGTCGGTGCCGCGGCACCTGTACGAGGCAGCCGCGCTCGACGGCGCCGGAGCGTGGGGGCAATTCCGCCACATCACCGTGCCGCTGCTCAGCCCCGTCACGTTCTTCCTCGTCGTCACGAGCATCATCGGCGGCGCGCAGATCTTCATCGAGATCAACATCATGACCCCCACCGGCGGCCCGGAGTTCAGCTCCGCCTCGATCGTCTGGTACATCTGGCAGAAGGCGTTCAATTACCTCCAGATGGGCTACGCGACGGCGATGTCGGTGGTCCTCGGACTCCTCGTCTTCGTCGTGACCGCGATCCAGTTCCGGCTCAACCGCCGCTTCCAGTTCTCGATCGACTGAGGCACATCATGACGCTCACCACTCCCGACACCCTGTCCGCGCTCGACGCGGAGGTCACCGGCAAGCCGACGCGCCGTCTCCCCAAGCGCCGCCTCGGCCGCCCCACCGGCAACACCGCCGGCGTCACGCGCCGCGCGTCGACGTCGCGGCGCCTCGTGAACATCGTGCTCATCGCCGTGCTGGCGATCGGCGGCATCGTGATGATCGCGCCGCTGCTGTGGACCTTCTCGACGTCGCTCAAGACCCGCGAGGCCGTCTTCGCCCTCCCGCCGCAGTGGATCCCCGATCCCGTGATGTGGGAGAACTACGTGCGCGTGTGGTCGGCCGGCCCGCTGCTGTCGGGCATCGTGAACTCGATCATCGTGTCGGCGACGGTCACGATCATCGGCACGGTCACCTCGATGCTCGCCGCCTTCGCGTTCGCGAAGCTGCGACTGCCCGCGAAGAACCTGCTGTTCCTGATGCTGCTGTCGGCGATCATGATCCCGTTCCCGACGATCATGATCCCGCAGTTCAAGCTCTTCGCCGACCTCGGAATGGTCGACACGCTGTGGCCGCTGATCCTCCCCGGCGTCTTCGGCAACATCGTGATGATCTTCTTCATCCGCCAGTACCTCGATTCGGTGCCGGACTCGATCATCGAGGCGGCCAAGATCGACGGCGCGGGCTACCTGCGGATCTTCTTCACGCTGATCTTCCCGGCGATCCGCCCGGCGATCGCGGCGCAGTTCATCCTCTGGTTCATGGCGGTGTGGAACGACTACCTCGCGCCGATCATCTACCTGAACTCGCCTGAGAAGCAGACGCTGCAGCTCGTCATCGCGAGCTTCAACGCGACCTACGCGAGCCAGACCGACTACCCGCTCATCATGGCGGCGTCGTTCATCGCGCTGATCCCGGTGCTCGCCGTGTTCATCATCTTCCAGCGGCAGATCATCGAGTCGGTCGCGCTCACCGGGGCGAAGGGCTGACATGTCGCTTCCCATCGCACCCGCGAACGCCGACCCGACGACCTGGGGCGCGCGCAACGCGCACGACCCCACCGTCGTGCGCGGCGACGACGGCCAGTGGTACATGTTCTCGACGGACGCCGCCGTCGGCGTCGACGACATCCCCGCCGGCGTGCACGTCCGCACGTCGCCCGACCTCGTCGAGTGGACGTTCGTCGGCACCGCCCTCGACGGCGTGCCCGCCCCGGCCCTCGCGCACACCGGTGCCGCCGGCCTCTGGGCGCCCGAGGTCGTGCGCTGGCCGACCGCCGACGGGTCGCCTCGCTGGCACATGTACTACTCGGCCTCGACGTTCGGATCGCGCACCTCCGTCATCGGACTCGCGACGGCCTCCTCGCTCGCCGGACCGTGGACGGATGCCGGACCCGTCGTGTCGACCACGCACGACCTCGACGGGCACAACGCCATCGACGCCGCGGTCGTCTTCGACCGCGCCGGGCGCCCGTGGTTCACCTACGGCTCGTTCTTCGGCGGGATCCACATCCTCCCGCTCGATCCCGCGACGGGCTTCGCGGAGAAGCCCGTGGAGACCGGCACGCTCATCGCCCGCCGTCCGGCGAGCGTCGACGGCGCCGTCGAAGGGGCGTACATCGTGTACCGGCCCGAAGAGGACCGCTACGTGCTGTTCGTCTCATTCGACTCGCTGTTCGACAGCTACAGCGTGCGCGTCGCCGTGGCCGACGAGGTCACCGGGCCCTACCTGGATGTGAACGGCCGCGCCCTCACCGACTCCGCGGACGACGCCCCGGATGCCGTGGGAACGAAGATCCTCGGCGGCCACGCGTTCCCCGGCGGAACGGCCTGGATCGCGCCGGGTCACAACTCCGTGTTCCGCGACGGCGAGCGGCTCTTCGTCGTACACCACGTGCGCCTGGCTGACGACCCGACGCGGCACGAGGCGCAGATCCGCCGGATCCACCTCACCGCGTCCGGCTGGCCGCTGGTCTCGCCGCACCCGTTCGCCGGGTACGAGGCTGAGCGGCTGCCCGAGGCCGAAGGCGTCGACGGCGAGTGGAACGTCGTGCGTCTCGATCCCGCGTGGCGCGGGGTGGCGGCATCCGTTCCCCTCCGCGTGATCGGTGCCGCGCACACCGACGGTCAGACCGTGACGACTCCGCTCATCGTCCGGGCGGAGGGCGGTGACGTCGTGCTCGACGCCGTCGTGTTCGGCGCGTGGGACCCGGTCGCCGCGCGGCCGGTGCTCGCGTTCGCGGGACTCGACGCCGACGGCATCGTCTGGACCGGGTCGAAGGCGGTGACGTCATGATCGCCGAGTACGGCTGGACCGGCCGCGTCATGGCGTGGCTGCGCGTCGTCGCCGGGCTCATCGTCGTGAACCTGCTGTTCCTCGCGGGCACCCTCGTCGGTCTCGTCGTGCTCGGGCTGGCGCCCGCGGCGCTCGCCGCGACCGCGTGCCTCACGCGCCTCCGCGACGGCGAGGGCGACACCGGGCTCGTGCGCGAGTTCGCCGGCGTCTACCGCGCCGAGTTCTGGCGCGCGAACCTCATCGGCCTGCCGTTCGGCGTCGTCGTGGTGCTGCTCGCCGCCGACACCGCCGTGCTCCCCGTACTCGACGGCATCGCCGCCGCAGCCCTCGCCGGGTTCACGTGGGTCGCGGGAGCTGTCGCCGCCCTCATCTTCGCGTGCGCCCTGACGGTCGCGGTGCGCTACGACGAGACCGCCGGCGCGGTGCTCCGCTACGCCGCGGTGCTGCCGTTCACCTCGCCGCTGATGAGCGTCGTGATGCTCGTCAGCCTCGGCGCCGTCGGGGTCGCGCTGGCGCTCCTGCCGATGCTCGTCCCGCTCGTCGGCTTCGCGGTGCCGCTCTTCGTCGCGGGCTGGTTCGTCGACCACCGCCTCGCCGCCCTCGACCCCGACCACCCCCGCGCCGGCGACCGTCGGCCCGACCCCGCACCTATGGCCGAGGCATCCGCCCGCTGACCGGCCACCCGAACACCCCTCGCCTTGCGGCGCACCCTGCGCCGGAATGTCCCTGCCGTGCTGCCCGCAGCCGGCCCGTCCCTGGAGAAGAGAACGTGACCCTCACGACCACCACGACCACCACGACCGCCACGGCCCGTGTCTCGGTCGACCGCGAGGCGGTCGTCGCGCAGATCGACCGCCGCATCTTCGGCTCGTTCGTCGAGCACCTCGGCCGCTGCGTGTACGACGGCATCTACGAGCCCGGCCACCCGACCGCCAACGAGGACGGATTCCGCCTCGACGTCGTCGACCTGGTGCGCGAGCTCGGCTCGACCACGATCCGCTACCCCGGCGGCAACTTCGTGTCGGGCTTCCGCTGGGAGGACAGCGTGGGCCCGCGCGAGGAGCGCCCCGTGCGCCGCGACCTCGCGTGGCACTCGCTCGAGACCAACCAGGTCGGTGTCGACGAGTTCTCGCGCTGGCTCAAGCTCACCGGCTCCGAGCTGATGATGGCCGTCAACCTCGGCACGCGCGGCATCGAGGCGGCCCTCGACCTGCTCGAGTACTGCAACCACCCGTCGGGCACGACGCTCAGCGACCAGCGCATCGCGAACGGCTCGGTCCAGCCGCACGGCATCCGCATGTGGTGCCTCGGCAACGAGATGGACGGCCCCTGGCAGACGGGCTACATGACCGCCGACGACTACGGCAAGCTCGCCGCGCGCACGGCCCAGGCGATGAAGGCCGCCGACCGCGACCTCGAGCTCGTCGTGTGCGGCTCGTCGGGCTCGGCCATGCCGACGTTCGGCGACTGGGAGCGCACCGTGCTCGAGCACGCCTACGACCACGTCGACTTCATCTCGTGCCACGCGTACTACCAGGAGCGCGGCGGCGACCTGGCCTCGTACCTCGCGTCGTCGCTCGACATGCAGTACTTCATCGAGACGGTGGTCTCGACCGCCGACCACGTCGGCAACAAGCTGAAGTCGTCGAAGAAGATCAAGCTCTCGTTCGACGAGTGGAACATCTGGTACCTCGACGAGCACCGCGAGTCCGACGAGGTCAACCACGAGTGGCGGTATGCCCCGCGTCAGCTCGAGGACGTGTACTCGGTGGCGGATGCTGTGGTCCTGGGCAATCTCATGATCACGCTGCTGAAGAACCACGATCGGGTCGCGTCGGCGTCGCTCGCGCAGCTCGTCAACGTCATCGCGCCGATCATGACCGAGCCGGGTGGCGCCGCGTGGCGCCAGACGACGTTCTTCCCGTTCTCGGTGACCTCGCGCCTCGCGCGCGGCGAGGTGCTGAAGCCCCGCATCGACGCCGGCACCTACGAGACCGCCGTGTACGGCGACGCGCCGCTCGTCGACTCGGTCGTCACGACCGACGGAAACGCCGCCGCGGTGTTCCTCGTGAACCGCAGCCAGACCGAGGCCATCGAGGTCACGGTGGACGTCTCGGAGCTGGGTGTCGCCACGGTCGCCGAAGCCCTGACGCTCTGGGACGACGACGTGTACGCCAAGAACACGCTCGCCGACCAGGAGCGCGTGGGCCTCAAGACCCTCGACGGCGTCGTGCTCGACGACGGCACTCTGACCGTGACGCTGCCGCCGGTGTCGTGGTCGGCCATCTCCCTCGCATGACCCCGGTGGGCCGGCGGGCGGCGGCCGCAGCATCCATTCTTCTCGCGATTCTCGCGATCGCGACCGGATGCGCGGGCGCGCCCGCCGTGCCCGCCCCGACGGGCGATACGTTCGTGCACGACCCCGCGTTCGTCGCGGGGGAGGAGGGCGAGCCGTCGTACTTGTACTCCACGGGCAACGGGCAGATCGGCGACGGGAACATCCAGATCCGCCGGTCGGCCGACGGCGCCCGGTGGGAGGACGCCGGCACCGTCTGGGACGAGAAGCCCGCATGGCTCGTCGAGGCCGTGCCCGGCGTCGACAACCTGTGGGCTCCCGAGCTCTACGAGCACGACGGCACGTGGTACCTGTACTACTCGGCCTCGACGTTCGGCAAGAACACCTCCCTCATCGCGCTCGCGACCAACACGACGCTGGACCCCGAAGACCCGGACTACGAGTGGGTCGACCGCGGCGTGGTGATCGAGTCGGCGGGCACCGACTTCAACGCGATCGACCCGGGCATCGTCGAGGACGAGGACGGCGATCCGTGGATGGCGTTCGGCTCGTTCTGGAGCGGCATCCGCATGGTGCCGCTCGAGTGGCCGAGCGGGCTGCGGGCCGATGAGTCCGAACCGCTCCTCATCGCCGATCGGCAGCTGCCGCCCAACGCCATCGAGGCGCCGTACATCCTGCCCCACGACGGGTTCTCCTACCTGTTCGTCTCGAAGGACTTCTGCTGCAAGGGCGTCGACAGCACGTATTCGATCGCGGTCGGCCGGTCGGAATCCGTGACCGGTCCCTACGTCGACGCCGACGGCGTCCCGCTCCTCGAGGACGGCGGCACCCCGCTGCTCGCCGCGGACGGAACCCGCGTGGGCCCGGGCGGCCAGTCGGTCTCGGGCGGGATGCTCGCCTTCCACTTCTACGACGCCGACCTCGACGGGCAGTTCCGTCTCGGACTGCTGCCGCTCACGTGGCGCGACGGCTGGCCGGTCGTGGAGTGGCCTCAGGACTGAGCGGATGCCGCGACCCGCGGCCCGCTCGCGTCAGCGGGCGACGGCGGGTGCGGACTCGCGCTGCACGATCTCGAAGTCGGCGAGGAGCAGACGCGGCGGCACGTCGAGGCCGCCGATGCGCTCGATGAGCGTCGCGACCGCCGTGCGCGCGATCCAGTCACTGCCGGGGTCGACGGTCGTGAGCGACGGGATGGAGTACTGCGCCTCGTCGATGTCGTCGAAGCCGAGCACCGCCACGTCGTCGGGCACGCGCAGCCCCGCCTCCTGCAGGGCGCGCATCGCGCCGAACGCGAGCGTGTCGTTCAGGGCGAACACAGCGTCGAACTCCACGCCGCGCTCGATGATCTCGCGCATCGAACGCGCGCCGTTGGCGCGGTGCCACTCGATCGACGGGCCGATGAGGCGGCCGTCGAACGGGATGCCGCGTGCCTCGAGCGCCTCGCGATACCCCTGCAGACGCAGTGCGGCCGAGCCGAGGAGCTCGCCCTCGTGCGCGCCGACGATCGCGATGCGCCGGCGACCCGAGTCGATGAGGTACTCGGTCGCCGCGCGGGCAGCCTCGATGTTGCGCATCGTGAGGTGGTCGGTGGGACCGTCGAAGATGCGCTCTCCGAGCAGCACGAGCGGGTAGTCGACGTTCAGCTGGGCGACGTCGTCCTGGCTCATCTCAAGCGGGCTGAAGATCAGGCCGTCGCTCATCTTGCGTCGCGGGCTGGTGAGGAGGTCGAGCTCGCGCTGGCGGCCCCCGCTGCCCGTCTGCTCGATCGTGACGACGAGACCGGATGCCTCGGCCGCCGCGATCACGGCGGCGGCGAGCTCTGCGAAGTAGGCGAGTGCGAGATCCGGCACGGCCAGCGCGATCGAGCCGGTGCGGCCGGAACGGAGGCTGCGGGCGGTGAGGTTCGGCGTGTAGCCGAGCTCCGCGATCGCCGCCTCGACGCGTTCCTTGGTCGTGGGGCGGATGTGGGGGTAGTCGTTGATGACGTTCGACACCGTCTTGATCGACACGCCCGCGAGGCGGGCGACGTCGTGCAGCGTGGCGGCCATCGTCACATCCCCCCTCGCCGAGATCTCGACGTGCTCCGAGCCTACAACGTTGTACCGGCGAGGGCCGCCGAGGCGCGGGCGGGAACAGAGGGACGCGCGGGACGGATGCCGCGGACCAGCAGATACCCGACCATCCAGAGTTCGCCGACGGTGGCGGGGATCACGATCAGGTCCGCCGCCACGCCCGCCGTGCCGGGGAGGGCGGCCGAGAGCAACGCGTTCACGACGTAGCCGATGCCGCCGACCACGAGGATCCAGCCGAGGACCTGGGGCATGCGCCCGGTGGAAACGGCGAACCAGCCCATCGGCACGAGCCACAGGCCGAAGAACACGGCGCCGACCGTCCAGAACGCATCAGCGACGAGGAGCAACAGGGGCGCGGCATCCGTTCCCGTCACGATCGCGGGATCGAGCGAGACCCCGAGGGCTGCGGTGAGCATGGCGGCGCTTCCCAGGACGGCGAGGGCGTTGCCCATGCCGAAGGTGGCGACCGCGTAGGCCGCGACGGGCCGGTCCTCGCGGTAGAGGGCGAAGAACCCGACGGCGGCGAGCGACTGTGCGAGCACCACGCCGAGTTCGAGCGCGATGCCGAGCTGCGCAAAGCCGGGCGACTCGCTCGCAAGCGGGCGCACGAGCAGGAAGCCGAGGCCGCCGAGCACGGCGAGGGCGAGGTAGGCGCCGCCGGTCCAGCGGGCGGTGCGGAGGAGAGCGGACATGTCGGATCCCTTCGAGGCGTGTAAAAGATTCTTGACACGCACGGTAGACCCGCCTATCTTCGGTGTCAAGAATCTTTTACACACACCCGGGGAGGGGCCATGGTCTACGAAGAGCGCAACATCTGGGCGAGCCTCATCGTCAGCGTGATCGGCACGATCGTCTACGTCGTGATCGTGCTGCAGCAGGCCGGCGGCGGTCCGCTCACCGACGTGGACTGGGTGCCGATCATGCTGTGGGTCATCGGTGCCAGCATCGTCGGCGCCATCGTGCTGAGCATTGTGTGGGGCATCCTCGCGGGAATGTTCGACCCCGACGGCGTGGGTAAGAGCGACCAGCGCGATCGCGACATCTCGCACATGTCGACGCGCGTCGGCCAGGCCTTCCTCGTCATCGCGGGGCTCGGCGTCCTCATCCTGTGCGCGTTCGAGGTCGACTGGTTCTGGATCGCGAACACCATGTACTTCGGCTTCGCGCTGTCGTCGATCGTCGGCGGCATCGCGAGCGTCATCGCCTACCGCCGAGGGCTCGTCTGATGGTGAAGCCCACCAAGGTCACCAACTCCATCCGCGCCGTACGCGAGGCGGCGGGGATCACGCAGGCCGAGCTCGCGCGTCAGATCGGCGTCACCCGGCAGACCCTCATCGCCATCGAGCAGGGCCGGTACTCGCCGACCCTCGAACTCGCCTTCCAGCTCGCCCGCGCCTTCGGCGTCGGGCTCGACGACCTCTTCGACTACCCGGAGGAATGACATGTCCGAGACGCTCCACGGGCCCGCGGGCCTGCGCACCGACTCGATGCCCGCGTGGACCCAGCATCGCTACGGCGAGAGCGACGTGGTCGCTCTCGAGAACATCGACGTGCCGGCGCCACGCAGGGGCGAGGTGCTCCTGCGCCTGCGCGCGACCGGCCTGAACAACGGGGACGTCCGCGTGATGCGCGGCGAGCCCCTCCTCGTACGGCTCGCGTTCGGCCTGCGCCGCCCGCGCCAGGCTGTCAGAGGGATGGATGCTGCCGCCACCGTCGCCGGACTGGGCGACGGCGTGACCGGGCTCGCGGTCGGCGACGAGGTCGTGGGCGAGCTTCCGGGCGGCGGCGGGCTGGCGAGGTACGCCGTGTGCCCGGCGTCGCGGCTCGTGGCTCGGCCCGCTGCGCTCGACCCCGTGATCGCCGCGAGCCTGCCGGTCGCGGCCGGGACGGCGTGGCAGGCACTGGAGTTCGGAGGAGTCGCCGCGGATGCTGCGGGCACGGGTGCGTCGCCGCAGCGGGTGCTCGTGATCGGGGCGTCCGGCGGGGTGGGCACGTTCACCGTGCAGCTCGCGGCGGGGCGGGGCGCCGAGGTGTGGGCGCTGTGCGGGGAGCGCAACCGCACGCTCGTCGAGGGCCTGGGCGCCACGCGGACGGTCGACTACCGCGCGGTGCAGCCGGGGTCGCCCGAACTCGGAGAGGGGCGGTTCGACGCCGTCATCGACATCGTGGGCACCTCGCCGCTGCGCGTGCTGCAGCGGCTGGTGCGGGACGGCGGACGCGTCGTGCTCGTGTCGGGCGAGGGCGGCCGCGTCCTCGGACCGATCGGGCGGATCGCGGGCGCTGCGGTGCGCTCGATCGGATCGAAGCGGCCGGTGCGTCCGCTCGCCGCGGTCGCCAGGACCGACGTGCTCGCCGAGCTGGTCAAGCTCGCGGCCGACGGACGCCTCCGCCCGGTCATCGAGGCGCGCCACCCGTTCGGCGAGGCCGTCGCGGCGCTCGCACGCGTCGCCGACGGCCACGTGGCGGGCAAGGTGGTGGTTCTCGCGGACTGACGGGGCGCAGCATCCGGTGTCCGCATTCCCAGGCCGCGGACGGCGTCCGTGAGACAATGGACGTGGCGTGCCCGGATCGATGGCTTCCTCAGCTCCGCCGGGCCTCTGGACAGCGTCCGCCGCGCCTCTACAGGAGCATGATGTCCACGCAGAACACCGCGCCCGCCACCGCCCCCGAGGCCGGGCTCGCCTCCGGCCGGATCCAGCAGATCCGCCGCTACCTGATGTGCCGGCCCGAGCACTTCACGGTGAGCTACACCATCAACCCCTGGATGGAGCCGGCGAACCCCACCGACACCGCGCTCGCGGTGCGTCAGTGGCAGGCGCTCTACGACACGTACCTCGCGCTCGGCCACGAGGTGCACCTCATCGACCCGATCGAGGGCCTTCCCGACATGGTCTACACGGCCAACGGCGGGTTCGTCATCGACAACGTCGCGTATGGCGCGAAGTTCCGCTTCCAGGAGCGCGTGCCGGAGGGTCCCGCGTTCATGGACTGGTTCCGCGACAACGGCTTCGAGGTGGCCGAGCCCGTCGAGGTCAACGAGGGCGAGGGGGACTTCCTCCTCGTCGGCGACACGATCCTGGCCGGCACGGGCTTCCGCTCGACCGGCGACAGCCACCGCGAGCTCGGCGACGTGTTCGGCAAGGAGGTGGTGAGCCTGAACCTCGTCGACCCGCGGTTCTACCACCTCGACACCGCCATCTCGGTGCTCGACCCGGTGGAGGGTCCCGGCGGCGTCGAGAAGGCCAACATCGCGTACCTCGAGCACGCGTTCGACGCGCGCAGCCAGGCGATCCTCGCCGAGCGCTACCCCGACGCGATCCGCGTCGCCGACGCCGACGGCGCCGTGTTCGGGCTCAACTCGGCCAGCGACGGCCGCAACGTGATCATCTCGCCGCGCGCGACGGGCTTTGAGGCGCAGCTGCGCGAGCGCGGCTACAACCCGGTGCTCGTCGACCTGTCGGAGCTGCTGCTCGGCGGCGGCGGCATCAAGTGCTGCACGCTCGAGCTGCGACGCTGAGCGGAAGAGGAGACATCATGACCGCCACCTCCCTCGATGCCGCGATGAGCCAGATCATCGCCGCCGAAGAAGAGCACGTCGCCCACAACTACCACCCGCTGCCTGTCGTGATCTCGCGCGGCGAGGGCGCGTGGGTGACGGATGTCGAGGGCAAGCGCTACCTCGACCTGCTCTCGGCCTACTCGGCCCTCAACTTCGGGCACGGGCACCCCGCCATCCTCGCCGCCGCGCAGGAGCAGCTCAATCGCCTCACCCTGACCAGCCGCGCGTACCACAACGACCGACTCGGCCCCTTCGCCGCCGCGCTCGCCGAGCTGTGCGGCAAGGACCTCGTGCTGCCGATGAACACCGGCGCCGAGGCCGTCGAGACCGGCATCAAGGTCGCCCGCGCGTGGGGTTACCGGGTGAAGGGCGTGGCTCCCGACGCCGCGAAGATCATCGTGGCCCACGGCAACTTCCACGGCCGCACCACCACGATCGTCGGCTTCAGCGACGATCGCCAGGCGCGCGACGGCTTCGGGCCGTTCACACCCGGGTTCGTGTCGGTGCCGTTCGGCGACGCCGCGGTCATCGACGCCGCGATCACGGCCGACACCGTCGCCGTGCTCATCGAGCCGATCCAGGGCGAGGCGGGCGTGGTCCTCCCGCCTGACGGCTACCTGAAGAAGGTGCGCGAGATCTGCACCCGTCGCGGCGTGCTGTTCATCGCCGACGAGATCCAGTCCGGTCTCGGCCGCGTGGGTGAGACGTTCGCGTGCGATCGCGAGGGCGTCGTGCCCGACGTCTACCTCCTCGGCAAGGCGCTGGGCGGCGGCATCCTTCCGCTCTCGGCGGTCGTCGCCGACCGCGACGTGCTCGGCGTGATCCGCCCGGGCGAGCACGGCTCGACTTTCGGCGGCAACCCGCTCGCCGCGGCCGTCGGCCTCCGGGTCGTCGAGATGCTGCAGACGGGCGAGTTCCAGAGCCGCGCGAAGCTCCTCGGCGAGCACCTCGAGGCGAAGCTGGAGGAGCTCGTGGGCCACGGGGTGACGGCGGTGCGCGTTGCGGGCCTCTGGGCCGGCGTCGACATCGACCCCGCGGTCGGCACCGGCCGCGAGATCGCCGAACGCCTCATCGCGCGCGGCGTGCTCGTGAAGGACACGCACGGCCAGACCATCCGGATCGCGCCGCCGCTCGTCGTGCGCGCGACCGAGCTGGATTGGGCGGTCGAGCAGCTGCGCTTCGTGCTCGCGGGCTGAGGCGCTGCTTCGGGTGGCGCAACACTCGGGGTGGGCGGGGGCGGCGGTTCACGCCACGTCGACGTTGAGCTGGTGCCACCCTGTCGCGCCGTCGGGCGCCGGCCACGCGTCGGTCTCGGTCTGACGCTCGCCGTTCGCGTTGGTGGCGCGGCAGCGGATCGCGTGGGAGCCTCGCTCGGCGGTCCACGGGATCGACCATTGCACCCACGTGTCATCCGAGATCGCCGAGGCGAGTCTCGCCTCGCGCCACGGCCCGCCGTCGACCTGCACCTCGACCTTCGCGATGCCCACGTGCTGCTGCCACGCGACGCCCGCGATGGTGGTGTCGCCGGCGCTCAGCCCCTGACCGCGGCGCGGCAGGTCGATGCGGGACTGCAGCTTGATCGGGCCCTTCGCCGACCACCCGCGCGTCGTCCAGTACGCGGTGGCCTTGTCGAACCGCGTCACCTCGAGCTCGGCGACCCACTTGGTCGCTGACACATAGCCATAGAGGCCCGGCACGACCATGCGCACCGGGAAGCCATGCTCCGCCGGGAGCGGTTCGTCGTTCATCCCGACCGCGAGGATCGCGTTGCGGCCCTCCTCCTGCAGCACCTCGAGCGGCGTGCTCGCGGTGAAGCCGTCGATCGAGCGCGACAGCACCATGTCGGCGTCGGACGTCGGCCGGGCGCGTTCGAGCAGCCGGCGGATCGGATACCCGAGCCACTTCGCGTTGCCGATGAGGTCGCCGCCGACGGGGTTCGAGACGCACGCGAGGGTGGTCCAGCTCTCCTCGAGGGGAAGCGCGAGCAGCTCGTCCCACCCGATTTCGACCTCGTTCTCCACGAGCCCGTGGATGCGCAGGCTCCAGTCGGCCGGGTCGACCTGCGGCACGACGAGAGCGGTGTCGATGCGATAGAAGCTCGCGTTCGGGGTCACGACCGGCGTCATGCCGGTGAGGTCCAACTGGGCACCGGCCGGGACGGCGGGCGCGGCGACGGCTGGCGCAGGAAGGCGCAGCGCTCGCCTCACGGCGCTGACAGTGTGCGACGCGGACTGCATCGCCGTCCCCGCGATCGCCGCGATGACCCCGGCTGCGGCGGCCGCACCCGCCCACACGAGGAAACGACGGCGCGACGGGTCGTCGCCTGCTGTGTCGCCGGTGGCTGCCTCCGTCGAGGCGAGGGACGAGGCATCCGTCGTCCGTCTCGCGAGCTGCGTCAGCAGCCGCACCGCGGCCGCCGCGACGAGGCCCGCGGCGAGCGGCGGGAGCCACGCGAGTCCGGCCGCGCCGGCGCGGGTCATCGCGAGCACCGCGACCACCCCGCCGAGGACGGAGAACAGTGCGGCGCCGAACCACGGGCGGCGCAGCTCCAGGATGCCGACGCCCGCCGCGGCGACCAGCAGCACGAGCGCGATGCCGATGAGCAGGGCGAGCTTGTCCGCGGTGCCGAACAGCGAGATCGCGGCATCCTTCGCCCATGACGGTGCGAGGTCGATGAGCACGCCGCCGACGACGGAGAAAGGGCTCGACGACGGTGCGACCAGTGCCGCGACGAGCTCGCCCACCCCCGCTCCGAGGACGACGGCCGTCACGCCCGCGGCCGCACCGGAGAGCGTCGAGGCCTTCGCGGCGACGCGCGTCGCGGCACCCGCCTCACGAGTCATAGCGGGAGCATACGTCCGATCCGCCCGGAGCGGACCAGGAGAACGGCTCGGAAACACGAGCGCAACGAAGGCCGCATTAGGCTCTTCGCATGGGTGATCTGTTCGACGGCTACGGCTCCACGCTGGCGCCGCGCAAGACGCCCTCGGGGGTACCCGCGTTCGACGAGATGTTCGGGAGCCCGGCTCACCCGGGTGCACCGGCCGAGTCGCGCGAGGCCTATCGAGAGCTCTACCAGGCGCTCGCGCAGATGACCCAGGAGGAGCTGCGCGGCCGCACCGATTCCCTCGCGAGCTCGTACCTCGCGCAGGGCGTGACGTTCGACTTCGCGGGTGAGGAACGACCCTTCCCGCTGGACGCCGTACCGCGCGTGATCACGTACGACGAGTGGTCGCGCGTCGAGGCCGGCGTCAAGCAGCGCGTCCGCGCGCTCGAGGCGTTCCTCGACGACGCGTACGGGCATCAGTTCTGCGTCCGCGACGAGGTGCTCCCCGCCGGGCTCATCGCGAGCTCGCAGTACTTCTATCGCCAGGCCGCCGGCATCCACTCCGCCAACGGCGTGCGCATCCAGGTGTCGGGCATCGACCTGATCCGCGACGAGCACGGCGAGATGCGCGTGCTCGAAGACAACGTGCGCGTGCCGTCGGGTGTCAGCTACGTCATCTCGAACCGCCGGGTCATGGCGCAGACGCTGCCCGAGCTGTTCGTCTCGATGCGCGTGCGCCCGGTCGGCGACTACCCCAACAAGCTCCTCGCGGCACTCCGCGCCTCCGCGCCGGCCGGCATCGAGGACCCCAACGTCGTCGTGCTGACGCCCGGGGTCTACAACTCCGCGTACTTCGAGCACACGCTCCTGGCCCGCCTCATGGGCGTCGAACTCGTCGAGGGCCGCGACCTGCTGTGCATCGGCGGCAAGGTCTTCATGCGCACGACCCGCGGCCCGAAGCGCGTCGACGTCATCTACCGCCGCGTCGACGACGACTTCCTCGACCCGCTGCAGTTCCGCGCCGACTCGATGCTCGGCGCGCCCGGGCTCATGCTCGCGGCGCGCCTCGGCAACGTCACGATCGCCAACGCTGTCGGCAACGGCGTCGCCGACGACAAGCTGCTCTACACCTACGTGCCCGACCTCATCCGGTACTACCTCGCCGAGGAGCCGATCCTCAAGAACGTCGACACGTGGCGCCTCGAAGACCCGAACGCCCTCGAGGAGGTGCTCGACCGGCTCGACGAGCTCGTCGTGAAGCCCGTCGACGGTTCGGGCGGCAAGGGCCTCGTCGTGGGCCCGGATGCGTCACCTGCCGAGCTCGAGAAGCTCCGCAAGAACCTGCTCGCCGACCCTCGCGGCTGGATCGCGCAGCCCGTGGTCATGCTCTCGACGATCCCCACGCTCGTCGAGGACGGTATGCGCCCGCGGCACGCCGACCTCCGCCCCTTCGCGGTGAACGACGGCGAGGACGTGTGGGTGCTCCCCGGCGGCCTCACCCGCGTGGCCCTGCCCGAGGGGCAGCTCGTGGTGAACTCGTCGCAGGGCGGCGGGTCGAAGGACACCTGGATCGTCGGCGGCGCCGCACCGGGTCAGGTCGAATACGCACAGGGTCAGAGCGTGGCCGGCCTCGTCGCCGACCAGGCCGCCACGGTGACGGCGGCGATCCCGATCATCTACGACGCCCAGACCGAGCCCACGCACTCGCCGCAGGACCGCCCGCGCTCCCGCGTCGAGCAGCAGGAGCAGCAACAGCAGGCTGCGGAGCAGGACGGAGGCGCGTCATGCTGAGCCGCATCGCGGAGTCGCTCTTCTGGATCGGGCGCTACATCGAGCGCAGCGACGGCACGGCCCGCATCCTCGACGTGCACCTGCAGCTCCTCCTCGAGGACCCGTGGATCGATGAAGACACGGCGTGCCGGTCGCTCCTCAGCGTCATGGGCTCGCTCCCGCCGGAGGGCGTCGACCAGGTGCGCCGCGAGGACGTGCTGTCGCGTCTCGCGGTCGACCGCATGAACCCGTCGAGCATCGCGTACGCCCTCACCGCCGCGCGCGAGAACGCCCGCCGTGCCCGCGAGATCGTCTCGACGGAACTGTGGGAGACGCTCAACACGACGAACGCCCGCATGCCGCGTCGCCTGCAGAACGACCGCGTGCACGAGTTCTTCCAGTGGGTGCGCGAGCGCGCGGCGCTCGCGGTCGGCATCGTGGACTCGTCGACGAGCCGCGACGAGGCCTGGCAGTTCTTCACGCTGGGCCGCAGCATCGAGCGCACCGACATGACCGCGCGCCTGCTGGCGACGAGGTCGCTGACCGAGGCATCCGGTCCGTCGTGGACCACGATCCTGCGCTCGTGCGGCGCCTACGAGGCGTACCTGCGCACGTACCGCGGCATGCCGAGCGCGCGCAATGCCGCCGAATTCCTGCTGCTCGACCGGCTCTTCCCGCGCTCGATCATCTACTCGATCCAGCGCGCCGAGGAGTGCATGAGCGCCATCGACCCCCGCGCCGACCGCGTGGGCCACTCCAACACGGTGCTGCGGGCCCTCGGCCAGATCCGCAACGACCTCGAGTACCGGCCGATCTCCGAGATCCTCGGCGAGCTGCCGACGCACATGGACCGCGTGCAGACCGTCACGCGCGAGGCATCCGAAGCCATCCGCGGCCGGTTCTTCCCGACGCAGGCCGAGCCCAGCTGGATCGGAGAGATCTCATGAAGCGCCTCCGGATCGAGCATCAGACCGGCTTCAGCTATCAGGGCGACGTGACCGCGTCGTACAACGAGGCGCGCATGCTGCCGGGCTCCACCGACAGCCAGTTCGTGCTCAACTCGTCGCTCGACATCGAGCCGTCCACCTCCGTCAACCAGTACGTCGACTACTTCGGTACGCGGGTCGCCGCGTTCGACGTGCTGTCGCCGCACTCGTCGCTCACGATCACCGCACGCTCGCTGGTGGAGGTGCGCCCCCGGCCGCTCGAGCACATCGATGTGACGTGGGAGGGGCTCGCCCGCGAGGCGGCCCGCTCGCTCGAGACCGTCGAGCAGATGTCGCAGACGCGGCGCACCCGCCCGCACGAGGAGGTCGCCGAGCTCGCCCGGTCGATCGCCGCGCAGCACGATCACCCCGGCCGGGCCGCCCACGCGATCGCGGTCGCGATCGGCGACGCCGTCGAGTACATGCACGGCATCACCGGCGTCCACTCGACCGCGGCCGAGGCGTGGGAGGCGCGCAAGGGCGTCTGCCAGGACATGGCGCACATCGCCCTCGGCGCGCTGCGCGAGGTCGGCATCCCGGCGCGATACGTGTCGGGCTACCTGCACCCGCGCCCTTCGGCCGAGGTCGGCGTCGCCGTGACCGGCGAGTCCCACGCGTGGATCGAGTGGTTCGCTGGCGAGTGGCAGGGCTTCGACCCCACGAACAACATCGAGATCGGCGACCGCCACGTGCTCGTGGGCCGCGGCCGCGACTACGGCGACGTGCCGCCGCTGCGCGGCGTGTACGCCGGCCCGTTCAAGAGCAACCTGCACGTGAAGGTGACGATCACGCGCGAGGCGTAGGCCCCGGCCCCGCTCAGGCCGGGGGATTGTCGGGGTCGAGCGTCTCGAGGGTGTCCTCCTCGACGGGGTTGTCGGCCTCGAGCTGCTCCTCGGTGGTCTCGTCGCCGCCGATCGGGTTCTCGCCCTCGGGAGGCTCGTGTTCGGTTCGCCGTTCGTCCATGACTCCACGTTCGTCTGCGCCGGCGCGGCGGCACAAGGACTTGACGCGAGCCCCGCCGCGTGAGTCGGCGGGGGCGAGGTACGTTTGCACTGCAGAAGCCACTCCCGAGGAGAAGAATGACGGACCCTCGTCCACCGCGCCGTGCGACGATCGAGGATGTCGCGACCCGGGCAGGCGTGTCGCGCGCGGCAGTGTCGAAGGTACTGCGCGATGCGTACGGCGTGAGCGACGCGATGCGTGAGCGTGTGACAGCGGCAATGACCGAGCTGAACTATCGCCCCAGCATCGCCGCGCGCGGCATGCGAGGCCGTACCTACACGATCGGCATCGAACTCCCGGACCTCTCGAACCAGTTCTTCCCGCGCATCGTCCGCGGTGCGGCGGGCGCGCTCGAGGGCACCCCGTACCAGCTCATCCTGGCGCCCGCCGAGACCGGCACCCGGTATGGTTTTCGCGCGCTTGAAGCGCTTGTGGACCGGCAGGTCGACGGGCTCATCGCCGTGTCGCCGCGCGTCGAGGAGCCGGCGCTGGAGCGGATCGCGGCATCCGTCCCGCTCGTGATGTTCGGCCGGCTCGACACCTCCGATCGATACGACGTGGTCGCGGGCGACGACCTGGGCGGGGCTCGCCTCGCGATGCAGCACCTGTTCGACCTCGGTCATAGGCGGATCGCCCACCTGACTCTCAACGAAGAGGACCCGAGTTCCCCGTTTCCGCACAGCGGGCGCCTGCGCGAGTATTTCGCGGAGATGGCCGCGCGAGGCTACGACGCCGAGGTGTGGAACGCCGACGACGGCCAGGATCCGGCTTACCAGGCCACGCGCCGTGCGATCGAGGGCGGTACCCCGGCCACCGCCGTGTTCGCGGGGCACGACGAGCTGGCCTTCGGTGCGATGCGCGCGATCGCCGACACCGGCGCTGACCTCTCGGTGATCGGCTATGACGACGTCGCTCTCGCCTCGCACCCGGCGCTCGGCCTCACGAGCATCAATCAGCCCGGTGAGCGCATGGGTGCGCGGGCCGTCGAGATGCTGTTGGAGCGCATCGCCGGCCGCACCGCAGCCGTGCACGAGGTCTTCGAGGTCCGACTCGAGCCCCGCGCCTCCACACGGCCGCCGCGCGGCTGACCGGCTCACCGCGGTGACGTGGCGTTCAGGGCGGCCTCAGATGCCCGACACCACCGCGTTGTCGAGCTCGTCGGCGTCGACGCCCGGCCGCTCGGCCTGGTTCGTCAGCAGCACCCACGCGACGCCCGCGGTCGGGTGCACCCAGAACTCGGTGCCCGCCCAGCCTGCGTGGCCGAACACGTCGCGGTCGATCAGGCCTGGCGCCCGGGTGCGCAGGTTGAACGTGAAGCCCCAGTCCTGGCCGCGTTCAGCCGGGTATGGCTCGAGCCGCGGGATGTCGCAAGTGAGTGGGCGTCGCATCATGTCCAGGGTCGCCGGCTGCACGACGCCGCCGGCTTCGCCCTGCCCGATTCGCAGCAGCGCCGAGCCGAGCGCGAGCAGATCGCCGGCCGTGCCGATCATGCCGGCGCCGGGATTGCGATGGCTCGCGAACCCGGCCATGTCGAGGCCCAGGCGCTCCGCGTCGACGACGGTGTGCGGATCGACGCCCGGATCGAGCGTGAAGCCGGTCGCGCCGAGCGCGGGAGCCCACGCCGAGACGTCAGCATCCCAGTCCCGTCCCGTGGTGTGCCGGACGAGCTCGGCGATGCCGTCGAACGCCACCGTCGAGTAGCGCGAGGCGGTGCCGGCGGCGAAGTCGCGCCCTGGCGCGAGCAGGGCGGCGCGCAGCCCTTCGGCAGGGTCGAGCGTGGGTTCGCGGATGCCCGCCGTATGGCTCACGAGGTGGCGGAGGCGCACCACGTCGTCACGGGTGCGGCCGAACTCGGCAAGCGCGGCGCTGAGCGGCGTCTCGGTGGTGAGCAGCCCGCGCTCGATCGCGCGCGCGGCGGTGAGGCCGGTGAGCACCTTGGTGATCGAGAAGAGCCAGTACGGGTCTTCGACGCGGGCCGTGCGTCCGTTCGTCGCACCGAAGGCATCGAGTGCGACCACACCGTCGGCGGTCGCGACGCCGAGCACCGCGCTGGGCAGGCGCCCCGCCTCGACGTGGCGCCGGGCCCAGTCGAACGCGGCCGCGTAGCCGGTCACGACCGCGGCTCGTAGCGCTCGGGAGAGACGGATGCCGCCACCACGCGCCGCAGATCCTCCAGGCTCGCGTCGGGGCCGAACCAGCCGTGCGCGCGCGCCTGCACGAGCACGTTGCCGAGCGCGGTCGCCTCGACCGGGCCGGCGAGCACGGGAAGGCCCGAGCGGTCTGCGGTCGCCTGGCACAGCAGCCGGTTGAGCGCGCCGCCGCCGACGATGTGGATCACGTCGATGTCGCGGTCGGTGAGGCGGCCTGCGGTCGCGACCGCATCGGCGAACGCCTGCGCGATGCTCTCGACGATCGTCCGCGCGAACGCCTCGCGGCTCGCGGGCACTGCGGCGCCGGCCTCGCCGAGCACCGCTGCGATCCGCGCGGGCATGTCGCCGGGCGCCGACAAACGCGCGTCGTTGGCGTCGAACAGCGGGATCTCGCCGTCGACGGAGGCCGCAGCATCCAGCAATCCCGGAAGATCGATCGCCGCACCGTCCTCGGCCTCCCACGTGCGCACGGCCTCGCTCAAGAGCCACAGGCCCGTGACGTTGTGGAGGAAGCGCACGCGGCCATCGACGCCGCCCTCGTTCGTGAAGTTCGCCTCGCGGGCCGCGTCGCTGACGACCGGGTCGTCGAGCTCGACGCCGACGAGGCCCCACGTGCCGCACGAGATGTACGCCGCGTCGGGGGTGCTCAGCGGCACCGCGACGACGGCCGACGCCGTATCGTGCGAGCCGACCGCGATCACCTCGAGCGGAGCGCCGACGCGCTCGCGCGCCTCGCCGTGCAGCGTGCCGAGGTGGGCACCCGCGTCGACGAGGGCGGGGAGGATGGATGCCGGAATCCCCAGCTTCGCCGCGAGTTCGAGGTCCCACTCACCGGTGGACACATCCACCAGGCCGGTCGTCGAGGCGTTGGTGCGCTCAGCGACCCGTGCGCCGGTCAGCAGGAACGCGACGAGGTCGGGGACGAGCAGCGCGGAGCTCGCGTCGGGCAGCGCCGACTCCACGACGTACTGGTAGAGCGTGTTGAACGGCAGGAACTGCAGCCCGTTGCGGCGGTAGAGCTCGTCGAACGGCACGCGCGCGTGCACCATCTCGACGCCGCGCGCGGTGCGCGCGTCGCGATAGTGGAACGGCTCGCCGAGCAGCTCCTCACCGTTCACCAGGCCGTAGTCGACGGCCCACGAGTCGATGCCGATGCTCGCGATGCCCGGCTCGCGGCGCAGCGCCTCGGTGAGGCCCTCGACGATGTGCCGGTACAGCGCCGTGAAGTCCCAGTGCAGCGTGCCGTCGGCGCCGGGCACGGGTCCGTTCGGGAATCGCGAGACCTGCTCGAGGCGCAGCATCCTGTCGCTCACGTAGCCGAGCATGACGCGCCCGCTGGTCGCGCCGAGGTCGACCGCCGCGACCACGCCCCCGGTCATGCCGCACCTCCACTCAGGAATCGCGAAAGGGAAGAGCTCCGCACGCCGTGAGCGTCACACCGTGCCGTGATATACCCTCTCGCGGTTCCGTGTCGCTCTGTCATCGCAGGAACGCGGCGGCGACGCCGGAGTCGACGGGGATGTGGAGGCCCGTGGTGCGGCTCAGCTCGGGGCCGGTGAGCACGTACACCGCGTCGGCGACGTTCTCGGGCACGACCTCGCGCTTGAGGATGGTGCGGTTGGCGTAGAACTGGCCGAGGTCCTCTTCCTTGACGCCGTAGGTCGCGGCGCGGTTGGCGCCCCAGCCGGCGGCGAAGATGCCCGAGCCGCGCACGACGCCGTCGGGGTTGATGCCGTTCACGCGCACGCCGTGCTCGCCGAGCTCGACCGCGAGCAGGCGCACCTGGTGGGCCTGGTCGGCCTTGGTGGCCGAGTACGCGATGTTGTTCGGGCCGGCGAAGACGGAGTTCTTCGACGAGATGTAGATGACGTCGCCGCCGAGCTTCTGCTCGATGAGGATCTTCGCGGCCGCCTTCGACACCAGGAACGAGCCCTTCGCCATCACGTCGTGCTGCAGGTCCCAGTCCTTCTCGGTGGTCTCCAGCAGCGGCTTCGACAGCGACAGCCCGGCGTTGTTCACGACGAGGTCGACCCCGCCGAACGCGAGCACAGCGGCGTCGAACGCGGCCTGGATCGCGTCGGCGTCGGCGACGTTCGCGGCCACGCCGATGGCGACGTCCGTGCCTCCGAGCTCGGCTGCGGCGGCCCGCGCCTTCTCGAGGTCGAGGTCGGCGACGACCACGCACGCGCCCTCGGCGGCGAGGCGGACGGCGATGGCCTTGCCGATGCCGGATGCTGCGCCCGTGACGAGCGCGATACGGCCCTGGTGGGTCTTGGGCTTCGGCATGCGCTGCAGCTTCGCCTCTTCGAGGGCCCAATACTC
Organism: Microbacterium sp. F01; assembly: GCF_056156365.1. Lineage (NCBI taxonomy): Bacteria > Bacillati > Actinomycetota > Actinomycetes > Micrococcales > Microbacteriaceae > Microbacterium > Microbacterium sp. F01. Next base: position 3,981,273 of record NZ_CM149592.1, on the reverse strand, counting down.
GATGCGGAACTTCTCGGCGTCGGAGATGGGCGAGTACGTCGACAGCGCCTCGGCGCCGCGCATCACGTTGATCGCGTTGACGTAGAACTCGCCCGCGACCCGGGCGGTCTGCTTGTTCGCACCGTACGAGAACATGCCCACACCGGGGATCAGGACGATGAGCGGGTCGGCGCCGCGGATCGCGGGGGACTCGGTCGTCGCGTACGCGTCGTAGTACGCCTGGTAGTCGGCGCGGTACGCCTCGTGCAGCTCCTTCAGGCGTGCGAGGGAGTCCTCGACCGACGCGTCGGCGGGCAGGTCGAGGATGAGCGGCTTGACCTTGGTGCGCAGGAAGTGGTCGGGGCAGCTGGTGCCGAGCGCGGCGAGCTCGGGAGCGCGCTCCGAGGCGAGGAAGTCGGTGACGACCGCGGCGTCGGTGAAGTGGCCCACCATCGGCTTGTCGGTCGACGCGAGACCGCGGATCGTCGCGGCGAGAGCGGCGGCCTTGGCGCGACGCTCCGTCTCGGGGAGAGCCTCGAAGCCGGCGCGCACGCCGCCGAACGGGTCGGACTTGCCGTTGGCGTCGATGTACGCCTGCGCGGTCTCGATGATCCAGAGCGAGTTCTGCTCGGCCTCGTCCGACGTGTCGCCCCAGGCCGTGATGCCGTGGCCGCCGAGGATCGTGCCGATCGCCTGCGGGTTCTGCTCCTTGATCGCCGCGATGTCCAGACCCAGCTGGAAGCCGGGACGACGCCACGGCACCCACACCACCTTGTCGCCGAAGATCTTCGCGGTCAGCTCCTCGCCGTCCGCGGCGGTCGCGATCGCGATGCCCGAGTCGGGGTGCAGGTGGTCCACGTGCGCCGCGTCGACGAGACCGTGCATGGCGGTGTCGATCGAGGGGGCGGCGCCCCCCTTGCCGTGCAGGCAGTAATCGAACGCGGCGACCATCTCGTCCTCGCGGTCGACGCCGGGGTAGACGTCGACGAGGGCGCGCATGCGGTCCAGGCGCAGCACCGCGAGGCCGGACTCCTTGAGCGTGCCGAGGTCGCCGCCCGAGCCCTTGACCCACAGCAACTCGACGGGCTCACCGGTGACCGGATCGGTCTCGGTGCCCTTCGCCGACGTGTTGCCGCCGGCATAGTTCGTGTTCTTCGGGTCGGCGCCGAGGCGGTTCGACCGGGAGATGAGGTCGGAGACGGCCGGGTTGGTCATGATTGCGTTCCTTCTGATGTGGCTGAGGGCGCTCAGACGAGCGAAGTGGTGGCGGGCTGGGGGTGACTGACGGGGAGGGCGGCGAGGCGGGTCGCGAAGCGTGCGATGGTGACGGATGCTGCGGCCTCTTGCGGACGGTTCAGATGGCCGTGCTCGGTGCCGAGCTCGGTGACCATCTCGATGGGGCGGCCGGCGGCGCGCAGCGACGCGGCGAACGCCTCTCCCGAGACGCGGAGCTCGTCGACGTCGCCGTTGACGATGAGGGTGGGCGGGAACTGCGCGAGGTCGACGGGGCGCGCGAGCCCCGGAATCGCGCCGAGCGGGGCGCGGTCGACCGGGCCGCCGAGGTAGTTCTCGTACATCGCCCGCACCAGGTCGGCGCCGAAGCGGTCGGCCTCGGGCTGCGCGTCGAGCGCGGCGCGCAGCGCGGCGTCGGGCGCCGGCTGCACCGCGAGCAGCGTCGGGTAGGCGAGCAGCACGAGGGCGGGCAGCGCCGCGCGGCGCTCGATCAAGCGCAGCGTCGCACCCGCGGCGAGGTTGCCCCCGGCGCTCGTCCCGCCGATGGCGATGCGGTCGCGGTCGATGCGCAGGCGGCCGGCGTTCTCGGCGACCCACGACCAGGCGGCGAGCACATCGTCGGAGGCGGCGGGGTAGCGGTGTCCGCCCGGGCGGCGGCCCGCAGCATCCCATCCATTCGGAACCGGAGCGAGGCGGTAGTCGACCGACACGACAGTCGTGCCCCGCGCGGCGAGCTGGGAGGCGACCCAGTCGGACTCGGGCATGTCGAGGTCGCCGAACGCGAACGCGCCTCCGTGCGCCCAGACGAGTCCGGTGCCGTTCGGCTCGCGCGCGGGGTAGACGCGGACGAGACCGTCGGCGGCGGAGTAGGGCTCGCTCATTCGGATCCTTCGGTTCGGGCCGGCGTCGGTGCCGGGTTCGAAGTGGTGCACCGGAGGCTCGAGGATCGGCATCCCGAGCCTCCGGTGGGTCTGCGTCTGGGGCTTACGCGCCCCAGCCGGCCTGGGTGCCGCCGACGCGGTCGGCCGCGATCTGCTGCTGATAGCCGGATGCCGCGTACGCGGCCATCGGGTCGGCGGCGAGTCCGCGCGACTCGCGCCACTCGGCGAGGGCCGGACGCACGTCGGTGTAGAACGCGTCCATGAAGACGGCGTTCGCGGCGAGCACGTCGTTCTGCTGCTGCGCGGCGGCGAGGGCGTCGCGGTCGACGAGCAGGGCGCGGGCGGTCATCTCCTGGACGTTGAGCACGGAGCGGATCTGGCCGGGGATCTTGTCCTCGACGTTGTGGCACTGGTCGAGCATGAAGGCCACGTCGGGGTTGTTCAGGCCACCGCCGCGCACCACCTCGAAGATGATGCGGAACAGCTGGAACGGGTCGGCCGCGCCGACGATGAGGTCGTCGTCGGCGTAGAAGCGCGAGTTGAAGTCGAACGAGCCGAGCTTCCCGAGGCGCAGCAGCTGCATCACGATGAACTCGATGTTCGTGCCCGGCGCGTGGTGGCCGGTGTCGAGGCACACCATCGCCTTGTCGCCGAGGCTCGCGACCTGGGCGTACGAGGTGCCCCAGTCCGGAACGTCGGTGTGGTAGAACGCCGGCTCGAAGAACTTGTACTCGAGGACGAGGCGCTGCTCATCGGACAGGCGGTCGTAGATCTTCTGCAGCGAATCCTGCAGGCGGTCCTGGCGGGCGCGCATGTCGCCCTGGCCCGGGTAGTTCGAGCCCTCGGCGAGCCAGATCTTGAGGTCGCGCGAGCCCGTCGCATCCATGATGTCGATGCACTCGAGGTGGTGGTCGATCGCCTTGTTGCGGATGCGGTCGTCGTGGTGCGTGAGCGCCCCGAACTTGTAGTCCTCGTCCTGGAACGTGTTCGAGTTGATGGTGCCCAGGCTCACCCCGAGGTCCTCCGCGTGACGGCGGAGGTCGGAGTAGTCGTCGACCTTGTCCCACGGGATGTGCAGGGCGACGCTCGGCGCGAGCTTCGTGTAGGCGTTGACCTGCGCGGCATCCGCGATCTTCTCGTACGGGTCGCGCGGGGTGCCGGGCGTGGTGAACACGCGGAACCGGGTGCCGGAGTTGCCGAACGCCCAGCTGGGCAGCTCGATGCCCTGGCCTTCGAGCGCGGACTGGATGTCGGGTGACAGCGTCGTCATGATGCGTTGCCTTCTTCGGTGGTGTCGGTCGCCGCGCCCCGGGCAGCGGCGAGTTGGTCGTGGAGGTTGAAGACTTCGGTGAGGGAGGTGGCCGCCTGGTCGGGTCGGCCCTCGAGGCCGACGAAGAACCGGCCCATCTCGGCCTCCCAGCGGGCGGCGATCTCGGAACTCGCGAGGTAGGCCTGTGCGGCCTCGTCGTCGTCGGTCTCGTAGTAGCCGATGAGGCGTCCGCCGTCGCCGAGGAAGAGCGTGTAGTTGCGGCGCCCGGAGGCGGCGATCTCGGCGAGCATCTCAGGCCACACCGGGCTGTGGCGGGCGATGTACTCGTCCAGCAGTTCGGGCCGCACCATCAGCTGGAAGCAGACGCGCTTCGTCGCGGTCGCGCTCGTCATGAGTGGGTGCTCCTCGGGTGGTGGGGGATGCCTGTCGACACCGGCCGTGTAATGAATCGTTTCAACGATAGGGGTCCAACTCGTTCTTCGCAAGTGGGAGAGCGCTTTCCGTTGAATCGCACGCCGAGGGCCGCGGTGTGTCGATAGCGTGAGAGCGGATTCGACGCGAAGGAGCACGGATGCAGCAGCAGGAGCGGGCGCTCGAGGCCTACGTGGATTCGGTGCGCGACGAGCCGGGCGCACTCGGCGTGGTGCTCGTCGGCTCGGTGGCGCAGGGGAGAGAACGCGAGGACTCCGATGTCGACGTGTATTTCGTCGTCGACGAGGACCGCTTCGCCGCCGAGACCGCGCGGGGCCGGTACGCGTGGGTTGAACGGCGCGACGTCGAGTACCCGGGCTCGTACATCGACATCAAGCTCGTGAGCCCGTCGTACCTCGCCGCGGCCGTCGAGCGCGCCGACGACCCCACGCGCGCATCGTTCATCGACGCTCGCGTCGCATGGAGCGTGCTCCCGGGACTCGACGACACCGTCGCCCGCATCGCGGAGCTGCCCGACGAGGCCTGGGGTGAACGCGTGCGCTCCTACGTGGCGCAGGCCCAGCTCTACGGCGGCTACTTCCTGCGTCAGGCGGTCGAGCGCGACGACGGATTCCTTCGCCGCCACGCCGGTCTGCACCTGGCACTCGCGGCCGCCCGCGCGGCGCTGGCGGCCAACCGGGTGATGCTTCCCGGCCCCAAATACATCTCGAGGCTGGTGCACGAGGTGGCCACGCCCGACGGCTTCGTCGAGGCCTGGAGCCGGGTCGTGGACGACCCCGACGCCGACTCCGGCCGCGACCTGCTGCGCATCCTCGAGGACTGGCTCGCCGATGGGCTCACCCCCGACGAGGCGCTGTCGACGTTCATCCGCGACAACGAACTCGCCTGGCTCCGGGGGACCGTCCCCGCGGAGTACTGGTGAACCCACGGCGCGTCACCCCTTGACCGCTCCGCTGGTCATGCCCGCGACGATCTGCCGGTTGAAGAAGATGTACATGATCAGCGGCGGGATCGTGATGAGCAGGATGTCCATGAACAGCAGGTTCCACTGGCTGAGGTTCTGGCTCGAGAAGTTGTAGAGCGTCAGCTGCACCGTCGCGTTCGCCTCACCGGGGAAGAAGTACAGCGGTCCGGTGAAGTCGTTGAAGACGGCGACCGCCTGCACGACGATGACGGTGATCACGACGGGCTTCAGCAGCGGCAGCACGACCTGGAAGAACAGCCGGATCGGGCCGGCGCCGTCGATCACCGCCGCCTCGTCGAGCTCCTTCGGGATCGTCGAGACGAACGCCCGGAAGAGCAGGATGCAGAACGAGAGTCCGAAGGTCACCTCGATGAGGATCATCCCGGGCATCGTCTTGAACAGGCCGAGACCCTGCATCACCCAAATGGTCGGCACCACCGCCGGCGGAACGATCAGGCCCGCGAGGACGAAGAAGTTGACCAACGCGTTCCACTTCGACTTGCGGCGCTGGAGCACGTAGCCGACCATGGCGGCGAGCACGACCATGAGTGCCACGGAGGCGACGGTCAGGATCGTGCTGTTGATGAAGGCGGTCAGCAGGATGTAGTCGCGCGCCGAGAAGACGGTCACGAGGTTCTCCCACAGCTGCCACCCCTGCTCCGGAAGTGTGAACTGCAGCAGCGAGGCCTCTTGCTCGTTCTTGGCGGCGGTCACGAAGATGAACGCGAACGGCACGATGAAGATCACGATCGACGCCAGGATCGCGACGATGCCGACGAAGTACTTCTTCATGAATCGTCTGAACGTCAGCGGCCGCCGATCGGGCTTGACCCGAGCCTCCTTCGGCCCGGCGGTGGTGATGGTGCGCGTGAGGCTCATGACTCGACCTGCCGCTTCGTGAGGAAGTAGTTGAGGGGCAGGACGATGGCGGTCACGATGATGAACAGCACCACGTTGCCCGCCGTCGACAGGCCGTAGAACCCGGCCTGGTACTGCTTGTAGATGACGGACGCGATCACGTCGCTCGAGAATCCCGGGCCGCCTCGGGTCATCGCCCAGATGATCTCGAACGAGCGGAGGCCTCCGATGAGCGAGAGCAGGACGACGGTCGCGGTCGCGGGCTGGACGAGGGGAAGCGTGATGTTCTTGAACGTCTGCCAGGCGCTGGCGCCGTCGACCTTGGCGGCCTCGAAGAACTCCTGGGGAATCGCCACGATGCCGGCGATGTAGATCAACGTCGCGATGCCGACGCCCTTCCAGACGTCGACCAGGGCGACGGAGATCAGAGCGAGGTTGGGATCGGTGAGCCATGCCGGCCCCTGGATGCCGAACACCGCGAGGGTCTCATTGATGAGGCCGTCGAACGGGTCCATCAGCACCTTGAAGGTCACTCCGATGCCGATGGTCGAGACGAGGACCGGGAAGAAGATGGTGGCGCGAAGATAGCCGCGGCCGAGGATGCTGCCGGTCAGCAGCAGTGCGAGGGCGAGCCCGAAGACCACCTTCAGGCCGGAAGTGATGAAGCCGTAGATGAAGGTGTTGATGAGGCTCTGGTAGAGCATCGGCTCGGTGAAGAACGTCACGAAGTTGTCGAAGCCGATGAACTCGACGTCGAACAGCGACCAGCGCGTGAGGCTGAAGTAGAACGACGCGAACGTCGGAACGGCGAAGAGCGCGATGAACAGCACTCCGGCCGGGATGTAGAACCAGAGCGGGTACATGCTCGTCATCGAGCGCCGCTTGTCGCGTGGTGGCGGTGGCGTCTTCTGCTGCTGCGGGCGTTCCGCGATCGTTGTCATCTCATCTCCATTGATGTGGGTCGGGGGCCGCGCCGCCTGCGACGCGGCCCCCGACGGTCAGCTGTCAGAGCCGGTGGATCACCAGCCCTCGAGGCCCAGCTGCTGCGCCTGCTTGACGACATCCTCGTCGTACAGGGCGGCGCCGTCATCGGCGGTGTTGATGCCGGAGCCCACCGCGACCGTGATGTTCTCGAGGTTCGGTCCCTTGATCGGCGACAGGAACTCGAGAGCGGGGTTGGTGTTGCCCTCGTCGAAGTACGGCTGCATGTCCTTCAGCAGGCCGGGCACGTCGTCGGGCAGCGTGCACGCGCTCGTGGCGAACGGACCGCTGGGCACCATGACCGTCGTCTGGATCTCGCAGCCGGCCGGGGAGTTGATGAACGCGACGAACTTCTTCGCGGCCTCGAGCTTGTCGCCCTCCGTCGTCTTCGGGATGTAGACGGCGTTCGGCAGCCAGACCGTGAGCTTGGTGTCGGCAGCGTCGGCTGCAGGCAGCGCGAACACGCCGATGTTCTCGAGGTCGTCCGGGTAGTTCTGCTGGAACGTCGAGACGATGCCGGTCAGGATCGGGTAGTGCGCGCCCTCACCCGTCGCGACCATGCGAGCCCCGTCGTCGTAGAGTGCCGACGCGAAGTCCTCGTTCCACCAGCCCTTGTCGAAGCCCTCCTGCTGGTTCGCGAAGCCCGCCAGTGCCGGCTCGTCGACGTACTTGCGGTCGCCGGCGGTGTACGCCTCGGCCCAGTCGGGATCGGCCGCGAGCACGTTGCCGAAGTCTCCGAGCACGAACAGCTGGCTCGTCCACGTGTCGCCGTACGTCTGGATGACAGGTGTGATCCCCGCCGCCTTGATCGCCTCGTTGTTGGCGGCGAACTCGTCCCAGCTCGTCGGGATCTCGAGGCCGAGGTCGGCGTAGACCTTCTTGTTGTAAACGACCGCGCCCGCCTGGCTCGCGCCGATCGGCGCACCGTAGATGTGGTCATCGGTGGAGACGACCGCCTTCATCGTGTCGATCAGGTCGCCGACCCATTCCTCGTCGTCGAGGGGGACGAGGTTCTGGTCCGGGTTCATCGCTTGGAAGAGCGAACCGGAGTTGTAGCCGAAGACGTCCTCCATCTCGCCGGTGGCGAGCTTGGTCTTGATGAGGTTGTCGCCCTCGGTGCCGGCGGGCTGGGTCTCCAGTCGCACGGTGATGTCGGGGTTCTCCTCTTCGAACGCCTCGATGAATGCCTCCGCGACGGGGACGTTCGTTCCGGTGTTCTGCGTCAGGAATGAGATCTCGACCGTTCCGTCGTCGGATCCGCCGCCTCCGCCGCTGCACGCGGCCAGCGGCAGGGCGAGAGCAAGTACACCTGCGCCTGCGACGAGCACTCTCCGTGTCGGGGAGCTCTTCATCTTTACCTCCTTGTAAAGCCGAGCGGATGGTCCGCCCACGCTGCCGGATTCCCTGGTGCTGCGCTGATCGGATTCTCCGCCATCGGGCGTTGAAACCATTCAACCCTCGTAAGGTACGTCCGTTCCGGAGCGGGGTCAACAGCCCGATACGATCTGGCCCGTCACGATTGTGTAACGGTCTACACTTTGATTGACAATAACCCTGAATCGTTTCACGATGGTCACGCGGGTCGGCGACGCGGCCGACCGCCGAAAGGACTCAGCCATGACGGCTCTTCCCTCTCCCGCCGCAGTCGACGCCGCCGTGCGTGTCGCCGGACTGCGCACCCAGCACGGCGACGGACTGCTCGGCGTGCCGCGCGCAGGTCTCCGCCTGAGCTGGCGTGCCGAGAGCGACGACCCCGATGCCCGCCTCGTCGGCTACCAGCTCCGCGCAGGCGCCGAGGGCGACGAGCAGGCCGTGGCTGAGCCCATCGCGAGCCCTCGCACGGTCGGCATCGCCGTCGCCGGCGAGCTCGCCGCCCGCGAGCGCCGCGCCTTCTCCGTCCGCGTCGCCACGCAGCGCGGCTGGAGCGCGTGGAGCGAATTCCTCGTCGTCGAGGCCGGTATCGATGGGCCGGATCTCGAGGCGGCCGTGATCGGGGCCGATATCCCCGCCGGCGGTCCTGTTCCGCTGCTGCGCACCGAGTTCGTCCTCGAGAGCGCGCCCGAGACCGCACGCCTGCGCCTCAGCGCCCTCGGCCTGGTCGACGCCTGGATCAACGGCGTCCGCGCGACCGACGCCCTCCTCACTCCGGGCTGGACGTCGTACCAGGAGCGCATCCTCGTCGACACGCTCGACGTCACGTCCCTCCTGCGACCCGGCGCGAACGTCATCGTGCTCGCCGTCGCCGACGGCTGGTATCGCGGCAGCTTCGGCTTCGCCCGCCGCCAGGCCATCTACGGCGATCGCACCGGCGCGCTCGCGCAGGTCGAGGTCGACGGCGAGATCGTGTGCTCGACGGATGCCTCGTGGAAGACCGGCTTCGGACCGCTCCGCAGCGCCAGCATCTACGACGGCACCTCGACCGACCTGCGCCTCGCCGACCCCGCCGTGCACGAGCCCGGGTTCGCGGGCGAGGGGTGGGTCGCAGCATCCATCGTCGACATCGACTTCACGCGATTCGAGCCGCGCTCGGCGCCGCCGGTGCGCGTGGTGGCGGAGCTGCCGATGGCGACGACGCCGCACGGCGGCCGCACGCGCCTGGACGGCGGGCAGAACGTGTCGGGCTGGGTTCGTCTGGTCGTGCGCGGGAGCGCGGGCGATGTCGTCACGGTGCGCCACGCCGAGGTGCTCGAGCCCTCCGGCGACCTGCACGTCAAGGCACTGCGCTCGGCGAAGGCCACCGATGTGTACACGCTCGACCGCGACGGCGAGCACACGCTCGAGCCCGCCTTCACGTTCCACGGCTTCCGCTACGCCGACGTCGAGGGCGCCGAGGTCGTCTCGGCGACGGCCGTCGCGATCTCGAGCGGCCTTGCACCGCGCAGCACCTTCGCCTCGTCGCACGAGGCGCTCGACCGGTTCCACTCGAACGTCTTCTGGTCGCAGCGCGACAACTTCGTGTCGGTGCCCACCGACTGCCCGCAGCGCGACGAGCGTCTCGGCTGGACCGGCGACGCGCAGGCGTTCGCCGCGACGGCGAACACCCTCATGGACACAGAGTCGTTCTGGATGTCGTGGCTGCGCGACCTCGAGATCGACCAGACCGACACCGGCGGCGTGCCCGCTGTCGTGCCCGACATCATCCGCCCGCAGGACATGCTGATGGGCGGCGTGCCGACCGAGAACATGGGCAGGGCCGGATGGGCGGATGCTGCGACCATCGTGCCGCTCGCGGTCTACGAGTCGTACGGCTCGACGGAGGTGCTCGCGCGCCAGCGCAGCAGCATGCGGCGGTGGGTCGAGCATCTGCGCCGCCGCGCCGGCGACGGCGTCGTGCTCCCCGGCGGCGACTTCCAGTTCGGCGACTGGCTCGACCCGGACGCCCCCGGCGAGCGGCCCTGGGAGGCCAAGGTCTCGAGCGAGTTCGTCGCGAACGCGTTCTACTCGTGGTCGGCCCGACTGCTGTCCCGGGCGGAGCGCATCCTCGGTGACCGCGAGAGCGCCGACGACTACGAGGCCCTCGCCGACCGCGTCGGCGCAGCGACCTTCGAGCGCTGGGGCGAGGAGGCGATCCTCACGCAGAGCGGTGCCGCGATCGCCCTCGAGTTCGCCCTGGCTCCGGCCGAGCGTCGCGCCGAGATCGCCGACGCGCTCGCCGCGAACGTGCGCCGCGAGAACGGGCGCATCGCGACGGGTTTCCTCGGCACGCCGCTCGTGCTGTTCGCGCTGTCGAACTCGGGCCATCTCGACGAGGCGTATCTCATGCTGCTGCGGCGCGAGGCCCCGTCATGGCTCTACCAGGTGGACCGCGGGGCGACCACGGTCTGGGAGCGCTGGGACGCGATCCTGCCCGACGGCAGCATCCACTCCGGCGCCATGGACGCCCTCCCCACCGAGGACGCCTCCGAAGATGACACCGGCATGCTGTCGTTCAACCACTACGCGTACGGCGCGATGATCGACTGGGTCTACCGCACCGTGGCGGGACTGGCTCCGGATGCTGCCGACCCCGGGTATCGCACCGTGCACGTGGCTCCGCGCCCGGCAGTGGGGATCGAGCACGCCTCGGCGTCGATCCAGACCTCTCTGGGGCGGCTCGCGATCGACTGGCGCGTCGACGGCGACGTCTTCGAAGCCACCCTCGAGGTGCCGTTCGGCTCGCGAGCCGTGCTCGACCTGCCGGTGACCGCCGGTTCGGCCTCGACCGTCGACGGCGCTCCCGCCCCCGCCGAACTCGGCCACGGCACGCACCGCATCGCGGTCACCGCGCCGGCCGTCGCGACACCGGGCGCGGTCGTGCCCGCCTGATCGCAGCATCCGTCCACAGAACACCGAAGCCCCACACACCAGACCCTTCAAGGAGTGCCATGAGCGGCCCCGTTCCCCACATCGTCATCGACGCGCCCTACGGCAGCGACGTCGTCGCCTCGCCTGTCCCTGAGATCGGCTGGTGCACCGAGACCGACACCCCCGACTGGCTGCAGGCGGGTGCCGAGGTCGAGGTCACGCGAGCCGGCGAGGTGTCGTCGCACCGCGTCGAGGGCCGCGCGTCCACGCGGATCCCGTGGCCGTTCGCACCGCTCGCCGCACGCGAGGAGGCCTCGCTGCGGGTGCGGGTCACCGGCGTCGACGCCGCCCCGGGCGACTGGAGCGAGCCGCAGCGTGTCGTCGCCGGGTTCCTCGCCGAGGGCGAGTGGCAGGCCGTGACGATCGGCCTCGGCGAGCCTGCCGAGAACGCCCAGCCGGCGTACCTGCGCACCGAGTTCGACGTGACCGGCCCGGTCGCGCGCGCCACGCTCTATGCGACGGCGCTCGGTGTGTATCAGGTGGCGATCGGCGGCGTCGACGTCGATGACCAGGTCATGAAGCCCGGCTGGACGCCGTACGCACACCGCACCATCCATGAGACGACCGACGTCACCCGCCTCCTCGCGGAGGGCCGCAACGCGATCGGGGTGCGCCTCGCGGGCGCGTGGGCGACGGAGAGCTTCGGGTTCCGCGAGAACGCGCGGCCCCTCTACGCCGACCAGCCGCGCTTCGCGGGCCAGCTGCTCATCGAGTACGCCGACGGGTCGAGCCGGTGGATCGTCACGGGTGCCGCGTGGCAGGCGTCCACCGGACCGATCACGGCCAGCGGGCTCTACGCGGGCGAGGACCACGACGCCCGGCGGGCCCTCGTGGACGGCGACGGCCGCGGCTTCGCCGAGGCGGGCTACAGCGCCGACGACTGGGCGCCGGTCGCCGAACTCGAGGCGCTCCGCACACCCGAGGCCCGGGTGTCGCCCTTCGTGCGTCGCATCGAAGACATCGCGGTGCGCGAGGTCATCACCACCCCGAGCGGCAGGACCGTCCTCGACTTCGGGCAGAACCTGGTCGGCCGGCTTCGGATCCGTGTCTCGGGCCCGGCGGGCACCGTGATCACGCTGAAGCACGCCGAGGTGCTCGAGCACGGCGAGCTCGGAACGAGGCCGCTGCGCGCCGCCGCCGCGACCGACCACTACACGCTGGCAGGCGAGGGCGTCGAGGAGTGGGAGCCGGAGTTCACCTTCCACGGCTTCCGCTACGCCGAGATCGAGGGGTGGCCCGGGGAGTTCGACCCGTCGTCCGTCACCGCGGTCGTCATCCACAGCGACATGGAGCGCACCGGCTGGTTCGAGGCATCCCACCCCCTCGTCAACCAGCTGCACGAGAATATCGTGTGGGGCCTGCGCGGCAACTTCCTGTACCTGCCGACCGACTGCCCGCAGCGCGACGAGCGCCTCGGCTGGACGGGCGACATCCAGGTGTTCGCGCCGACAGCGTCGTTCCTCTACGACGTGCGCGGGTTCCTGGACTCGTGGCTGCGCGACCTCGCACTCGAGCAGGTCGACGGCGTGGTGCCGTTCGTCGTGCCGAACGCGCTCGGCGTCGCCCGCCCCGCCGCGGCGTGGGGCGATGCCGCGACGATCGTGCCGTGGGTGCTGCACGAGCGCTACGCCGACGTCGCCACCGTCGAGCGCCAGTACCCGAGCATGAAGGGCTGGGCGGACGTGCTGATCCGCCTGGCCGGGCCGCGCCGGCTGTGGGAGGGCATGTTCCAATTCGGCGACTGGCTCGACCCCGACGCGCCGCCCCACCTGCCCGCGAACGCGAAGACGGATGCCGACATCGTGGCGTCGGCGTACCTCTTCCGGTCGGCGGACGCCGTTGCCCGCGCCGCCGCCCTCCTCGGAAAGGACGACGAGGCACGGGAGTACGCGCAGATCGCAGAGGAGGTGCGCGCCGCGTTCCTCGCCGAGTACGTGACGCCCGCCGGGCGCATGATGTCGGACGCGCAGACCGCGTACGCCATGGCGATCGTGTTCGACATCGCGCCGGCCGACCAGCACGAGGTGCTCGGCGCGCGGCTCGCCGAGCTCACTCGACTGTCGGGCTACCGCATCAGCACCGGGTTCGTCGGCACGCCGATCATCCAGGACGCCCTGACGCGCACCGGCAACCTCGAGACCGCACGCCGCCTGCTGGTGCAGACGGAGAACCCGTCGTGGCTGTACCCGGTCACCATGGGGGCGACCACCATCTGGGAGCGGTGGGACTCGATGCTCCCCGACGGGTCGATCAATCCGGGTGAGATGACATCGTTCAACCACTACGCGCTCGGCGCGGTCGGGGACTGGCTGCACCGCGTGGTCGCGGGCCTCGCGCCCGACGCTCCCGGGTATGAGCGGATCCGCATCCAGCCGCACCCGCTCGCCGAGTTCGACCACGCGTCGGCCGAGCACCTCACGCCCTACGGGACCGCCCGTGCGGGGTGGTCGCGCGAGGACGGCGTGCTGCGCGTCGAGGCGACCGTGCCGCCGAACACGACGGCCGTCGTCGTGCTGCCCGACGGACGCGAGCTCGAGGTCGGCTCGGGGACCCACGAGTGGGAGGTCGCCGACCCCGCACCCGCGGCCCCCGCGTCGCGCATCGGCATGGACTCCACCCTCGCCGCCGTCATCGACGACCTCGAGGCGTACGAGGCCATCGGCCAGGTGCTCGAGGCGTCGAGCCCCGAGGCCGCGCACGGCTTCCGCACGCACACGAAGTGGTCGGACGCCCGCGAGCTCGGAGAGGCGCTGTTCATGCACGCCGGCCCCGAGACGCAGCAGGAGATCGCCGCGGCGCTCGCCGCGCTGTCGGCCGAGCGTGAGGGGTCGACCGCGAATGCGTAAGCCCGTCCGGGGCGAGGGGGAGACCGCTTGCCTCGTGCCCTACACTCGCGGGAAGCGGATCTGAACCCTGGGGGAGCAATGGTGGTGAGCGTGCGCGATGTCGCGGCTGCGGCATCCGTCTCCGTCGGCACAGTCTCGAACGTGCTCAATCGTCCCGAGAAGGTGTCGCCCGCGACCGTCGAGCGTGTGACGCAGGCGATCGAGGAGCTGGGCTTCGTGCGCAATGACGCCGCGCGGCAGCTCAGAGCCGGCCGCAGCCGCAGCATCGCGCTCATTGTGCTGGACGCCGGCAACCCGTTCTTCGCGGAGGTCGCCCGAGGCGCGGAGGACCGCGCCGCAGAGGCCGGGATGAGCGTGCTGCTCGGCAACAGCGACGAGCGCTCCGACCGCGAGGACGCCTACCTCGAGCTCTTCCGCGAGCAGCGGGTGAACGGCGTGCTCGTCACGCCCGTCGACGGCGACCTCGCCGGGCTCGCCCGCCTGCACGCCGGCGGGGTCCCGGTGGTGCTCGTCGACCACGAGGACGCCGAACGGGCGTTCGGGTCGGTGTCGGTGGACGACGTCGAGGGCGGCTACCTCGCGGCGGCGCACCTGCTGTCGACCGGGCGCCGGCGTATCGCGTTCATCGGCGGTCCCCGCACCATCCGCCAGGTCGCGGACCGCCTCGAGGGGGCGCGCCGCGCGGTCGCCGAGGTGGGCGGGGCGAGCATCGAGGTCGTCGAGATGTCGGCGCTGTCGGTGCTGCAGGGGCGGGAGGCGGGTGAGCTCCTCCGCGGCCGCGCCCCCGCCGACCGGCCCGATGCCGTGTTCGCGGCGAACGACCTGCTCGCCGTCGGCGCGCTGCAGGCGTTCACGCTGATGGCCGACGTGCAGGTGCCGCGCGACATCGCGCTGATCGGCTACGACGACATCGACTTCGCGTCGGCGACTGTCGTGCCGCTGAGCTCGATCCGTCAGCCGGCCCACCTCATCGGGTACACCGCCGTCGACCTGCTCCTCAAGGATCTCGAAGAGCCCGACGGCGACCACGCGCGCACCGTGCGCTTCCAGCCCGAGCTCGTCGTGCGGGAGTCCACGGCCGGCTGACCTCAGGGGGTCGACGCCGGCCGGGTGGCCTCCTCGAGCAGCTCGAGCACGTGGCGGTAGTCGGCTCCGGTGGCGCGCGTCATGCCCAGCTCGCACGTGCGGTTGCACGACGCGTGCGCGTCGGCGCCCAGGGCCTGGACCTCGGCGGCCTCGGCGGCCGTGGCGGACGCGGTCAGCTCGGGATGCAGCATCCCGCGGTCCCCGGCGAAGCCGCAGCACGACCACGCGTCCGGCACGACCACCTCGGTCGCGACGGCCTCGGCCACGCGGCGCAGCGCGGGGTCCAGGCCGAGCTGGGTCGACGAGCACGTGGGGTGCAGTGCCAGAGAGCCGACGAGCGGCGACACTTCGCCCAGGCGGGGGAGCAGCACGCGCTCGGCGAAGGCGACGGCGTCTTCGACACGGGCGTTCACGCCGGCATCGGCGAGCAGGTGGATGAAGCCCTCGGTGCAGCTCGCAGCATCCGTCACGATCGTGAGCGCTCCGCCGCGCGAGGCGTCTGCGATCGACGCGGCCACCCGGCGGGCCATGACCTCGCGCCCGCCCAAATACCCCTTGGAGGTCCAGGGCGTGCTGCAGCACAGCGCGTCGACATCGTCGGGCACCGCGAGCCGCACGCCCGCGCGTTCGGCGAGCCGGCGGAGGGCCTCGGTCACGCCCACCCCGTCGCCCGCCGGGCCGAACATGGTGTTCACGCACGCGGGGAGGTAGACAGCGACCGGCGCCTCGGTTCCCGCGCCGACCGTCGCGCCGAGACGCGAGCGCGCGCGTCCGCCGCGCGGGAGATCGTCCGAGTAGCGCGGCATGGTGTCGGCGCCGAGCGCAGCGCGCCCGACGTCGGTCACCGCCGTGACGGCCACGGCCGGCAGCTTGTCGGCGAGCGTCAGGCCGATGCTCGCGACCCGCGTGGCGGCGCCCCACGCGGTGGCAGCGCCCTTCCACGACGCACTCGCCACCGGGTGAGCGCTCTCGCGGCGCAGGCGCTTCACGAGGGTGCCCGTGTTGATGAGCACAGGGCACGCGGTCTGGCACATGCCGTCGACGGCGCACGTGTCGACGCCGGCGTAGTCGTAGTCGTGTTCCAGCTCGCGCACGAGCGCGTGATCGCCGGATGCCTCGGCCCGGGCGATCGCGCGCCGCGTGACGATGCGCTGGCGCGGCGTGAGGGTGAGGTCCCGGCTCGGGCACACCGGCTCGCAGTAGCCGCACTCGACGCACCGGTCGGCTTCCGGCTCGATCGGGTCGGCGAGCTTGATGTTGCGCAGGTGCGCCTCGTGGTCGTCGTCGATGATGACACCCGGGTTCAGGATCCCCGCCGGGTCGCACCGTTGTTTGAGCTCGCGCATGACGTCGTAGAGCTCGTCGCCGTACTGCCGGCGCACGTAGGGCGCCATGACGCGGCCGGTGCCGTGCTCGGCCTTGAGGTTGCCGCCGGCGTCGAGCACGAGCTCGACCATGTCTTCCGTGAACGCGCGGTAGCGGGCGAGCTGGTCGGGCGACTCGAAGCGGTCGGTCAGCATGAAGTGGATGTTGCCGTCCTTCGCGTGCCCGAAGATGACGCTGTCATCGTAGGCGTACCGCTCGAACAGCGCCTGCAGCGTCGCGCAGGTCGGTGCGAGGCGGTCGACCGGCACGACGACGTCTTCGAGGAGTGCTGTCGTGCCGCTCGGGCGCGCGCCGGCGACCGACGCGTACAGGCCCTTGCGCAGCTTCCACGCGGCGGCGCGCGCCACCGGGTCGGACGAGAAGGATGCTGCGGCCTCGAGCGGCTGCGTGGCGAGGGTCTGTGAGCCCTGCGCGACGAGCCCGGCCAGTTCGTCGTCATCGTGCGCGTGGAACTCGACGAGGAGCGCAGCCTGGTCGCGCACCGCGAGCCCCGTGATCTCGCGCGGGGCGCCGGCGAGCGACTGGCCGACACGCAGGGAGGTGGCATCCATCAGCTCGAGGGTCGCCGCGCCGGTCGCGACCAGCTCGGGGAGCGCACGCGTGGCGGCCGCGAGATCGGGGAAGACCGTGAGCGCCGTCGCCATGCGCGGGAGGATCGGCACCGTGCGGTACGTCGCCTCCGCGACGAACGCCAGCGTCCCCTCGCTGCCCACCACGAGGTGCGCCAGCAGCTCTGCCGGGGTGTCGAAGTCGAGGAACGCGTTCACGGCGTACCCCATCGTGTTCTTCATCGCGAACTGCCGGCGGATGATCTCGACGGACCGCGGGTTCGAGACCACGCGTTCGCGCAGTCTCATCAGGCCGTCGACCAGATCGGGCTCGGCTGCCCGGAGCGCCGCGTCGGCATCGGGCGCGCCCGAGTCGACGACCGTGCCCGACGGCAGCACGAACACGAGCGACTCGAGCGTCTGGTACGTGTTCTCGGTGATGCCGCAGGCCATGCCGCTGGAGTTGTTGTTGACGACCCCGCCGATCGTGCAGGCGAGCTCGCTCGCCGGGTCGGGGCCGAGCCGGAAGCCGTGGCGGGCAAGCCGCGCGTTGACCTGCCGCACCGTCGCGCCGGGCTGCACGCGCACGCGGCGCCCGCCGTCGAGCACGTCGATGCGGCGGAACCGCTGCCGCACGTCGACGAGCAGTCCGTCGGTGGACGCCTGGCCCGAGAGGCTCGTGCCGCCCGAGCGGAACGTGAGCCGCGCCCCGCTGCGGCCGGCTTCCCGCATCACGCGGCCGACCTCGGCCGCGTCGGCGGCGACGAGCACGGCCTCGGGGGTGAGCAGGAAGTGGGAGGCGTCGCTCGCGTACGCGACGCGGTCGATGGCGCGGGTCTTGAGGCGCGATGCCTCGCCGACGGCGTGCGCGACACCGTCCGGAACGGCGGCGGCGGACAGGGTCGCGGCAGCGGCGCTTCTTGCCATGGGAACTCCTCGCTGAGCTAGACTGCAATCACATTCAAGAGAGAATGGATATGCAAGCTCCTATGGACATGCAGACTAGCGGATCGTCCACCGCCATCTCCACCGAGCTCGACTTCTCCGGCGCCGACATCGCGCGGTACTGGGAGAGCACCGCCCCGGGAGCAGGACGACGGATGCCGCGTGCCGGCGCCGTGGGCGACGCCCCGGTGCTGAACCTCAACGGGGTGTGGCGCTTCCGGCTCTCGCCGACCGCTTCGGGGACGGGGAAGGCGTGGCTCGCCGACGACTTCGACGACTCCGGCTGGGACGCCATGCCGGTGCCGTCGCACTGGGTGCTCGAGGAGTTCACGCCGCTCGCCGGTGGCCCGGCGCGCCGCATGCTCGGCACGGAAGAGGGACCGCTCTACACGAACACGGCCTACCCGATCCCGCTCGACCCGCCCCGCATCCCGACGGAGAACCCGACGGGCGACTATCGGCTCGCCTTCGACGTCCCCGACGGGTTCGGGCCGGTGGCGCTGCGCTTCCAGGGCGTCGACTCGTGCGCGAAGGTGTGGCTCAACGGCGAGGAGCTCGGCTGGTCGATGGGCAGCCGCCTGCCGTTCGAGTTCGACGCGCCGATGCGGTCCGGCCGCAACGTGCTGTGCGTGCGCGTGCACCGCTGGTCGGCCGGCACGTACCTCGAGGACCAGGACATGTGGTGGCTCCCCGGCATCTTCCGCGACGTCGAGTTGCTCGGGCGACCCGACGGCGCGATCGATGACCACTTCGTGCACGCCGACTACGACGCTGCAACGGGGCTCGGCACGCTGCGAGTGGATGCCTCGACCGAGGCCGTCGTCGAGATCCCCGAGCTCGGCATCCGTGTCCCGACGGGCGAGACGGTGACGGTCGCCGTCGAGCCGTGGAGCGCGGAGCGTCCCCGCCTGTATCGCGGCACCCTGCGTTCGAGCGGTGAGAGCATCGAACTCGCCGTCGGGTTCCGCCACGTCGAGATCGTCGACGGCGTGTTCACGGTGAACGGACGGCCCGTCACGTTCCGCGGCGTCAATCGCCACGAGCACCACCCCGACACGGGGCGCGCCCTCGACCGCGGCGCGATGATCCAGGACGTCGTGATGATGAAGCGGGCGAACATCGACGCCGTGCGCACCAGCCACTACCCGCCGCATCCGGAGTTCCTCCGCCTGTGCGACGAGTACGGGCTGTGGGTGATCGTCGAAGCCGACCTCGAGACGCACGGCTTCATCTACGAGGGCTGGGCGCACAACCCGCCGGCGCTGCCCGAGTGGCGGGGCGCTGTCATGGATCGCCTGCTCCGCACGGTCGAGCCGCACAAGAACCACCCGAGCATCGTCGTCTGGTCGCTCGCCAACGAGAGCATGACCGGCGACGGCTTCGCCGAGATGCGCCGCTGGCTCGACGAGCGCGATCTGTCACGCGCCGTGCTCTACGAGCGCGACCCGAGCTACCGCGACTCGGATTTCTACTCGCTCATGTACCCGTCGCTCGAGCTGCTCGAGCGGATCGGCCGTCACGAAGAGCCGCGCGGCGGCCGGCTGAGCATGCACGGCATGATGTTCAACGAATCCGATGGTGTCGCACCGCTGCCTCCGGGCGTGACCGAGGCGGACGAGGAGCGCCGCCGCGGTCTCCCCTTCCTCCTCGTCGAGTACGCCCACGCGCAGGGAAACGGGCCCGGATCCCTGCAGGACTACTGGCGCATCATCCGCGCCCACGACCGCCTGTGCGGCGCGTTCGTGTGGGAGTGGATCGATCACGGCTTGAACACCCTGACCGACGACGGGGTGCCGCTCGTCATGCACGGGGACGACGTGGACTACGAGCCGCGCGGCGGTCGCTTCGGCCTGCACGGGCTGGTGTTCAGCGACCGTTCGCCGACGCCGGGCCTCGCCGAACTGGCCAAAGCGCACGAGACCGTCGCGATCACCGTGCGCGACGACACCGTGCACATCGCGAACGACCGACACAGTGCCGACACCGCGGACCTCGCCTTCCGCTGGTCGGTCGAGGCCGACGGCGGGGTCGCCGCGAGTGGCCCGCTTGCCGTTCCGGTGCTCGTGCCGGGGGAGTCGGTCGAGGTCGCGATCCCGGATGCTGCGACCCGTGTGCTCGTGGCGGGTGGCAACGACGTCGTGCTCACGGTCGAGGCAGCGCTCGCCGTCGATGAGCTGTGGGCGCCCGCCGGCCACGTCGTCGCGTGGGGTCAGCGGGTGCTCGCTGCTCGCGTCGCCGAGAAACCTCAGCCCGATCCAGACACCGCGCCGCGCGCGGTTTCCTCACACGTCCACGATCTCTCACGCGCAGAGGCCGAGATCGTGGTGGGATCGGCCGCGTTCGACCGAGCGACCGGCCGGCTCGTGCGGCTCGGCGGCCTGGAGCTCGACGGCCCGGTGCTCGACCTGTACCGCGCACCCACCGAGAACGACTACGGCCAGGGCGAGACCAACAACATCGCCGGGGTGTGGCGCAAGACGATGCTGCACCGGCTGCTGCACCGCGTCGACGAGGTCGACGCGAGCGACGGGCGGCTGCGGGTCGCGGGCCGCACGGCCCCGCGCACGCATCCGCACGGCGTCGCGTGGACGATGACGTGGACGCCTGACGGTGACGGTCTCGTGCTCGAGGTCGACGCGGACTTCGTCGGGCCATGGACCGACACCCCGTACATGCATCGAGACATCCTCGTGCCCCGCCTCGGGCTGCTGTTCGGGTTGCCCGGAGCCACCGAGCGGGTCACGTGGTTCGGACGCGGCCCGGGTGAGACGTACGTCGACTCGTTCGAGGCCTCGCGCGTCGGGCGCTTCGCCCGGTCGATCGACGACCTCCAGGTGCCCTACCCCGTGCCGCAGGAGAACGGCAACCACGTGCAGACGCGCTGGCTGGAGGTCGCCGGCGCCGGCATCCCGTCGCTTCGGGTCGACGGCCGTCCCGAGTTCGACTTCACCGCCCGCCGCTGGACGTCGCACGACCTCGACCGCGCGACCAAGCCGCACGAACTCGTCGACTCGGGCCGGGTCTGGCTCAACATCGATCACGCGCAGCAGGGTGTGGGCTCGGCATCCGTCGGCCCTGCCCTTCCGGAGCAGTACCGGATCCCGCGCGAGCGCACGTCGTGGAGCGTGCGGCTCGAGGCCCGCTGAGGTCGTCGGCGGCGCGGGCGCGTCAGAAGCCGTGCGCGAGGAGGGTCGCTCCGGCGCCCTGGCGCAGTGCGACCAGCGCCTCGCGCTCGTACTCGGGCATGCGGTCGGGCAGCGCGTCGATGTCGAACCACTCCAACGCCGCGCACTTGTGTGGCTCGAGGATCTCGGGCTCGCCCTCCCACACGTCGCACACGAAGAACCAGTCGACGCGCTGCTCGATCGGGTTGTCGGTGCCGTCCGTGCGCTGCATGACCGCGACGGGCGTCAGCGCGGCGGGCGCGAGCGAAAGCCCGAGCTCTTCGCGCACCTCGCGGAGCGCGGCGTCCACCGCGGTCTCGCCGAGCTCGACGTGTCCTGCCGCGCCGGCGGCCCAGCATCCGTCCATGTAGCCGGTGTTCTGACGCAGCTGCAGCATCACTGCACCGCCGCGGCGGAGATAGACGTACGACGAGGGGACGACGGAGAAGCGGGGCACGGCGACCCAACCTACCGTCAGCCGAGCGCGGCGACGTCGGTGAACAGGGTGTCGGCGCCCACCTGTCCGCCCTTGAGCAGCAGCTCCAGTCCGTCGATGGCGGGGTCGGCGGCGTGCGCCTGCAGCAGCACGACGTTGCCCCACGGGTTCGCGGCGATCGAGAGCGACTCGACGCCGAGCAGGCGCGCGACGCGGCTGGAGGTGTCGCCTCCGCACACGATCACGCGGCGTGTCGCGCCGTCGCGGGCGACGGTGGAGATGACGGATGCTGCAGCCTCGGCGATCGCCTCGAGCACCGGGCGGTCGCCGGCCGAGGTCGCGTCGGCGTCGTCGGAGGTGAGCACGACGCCGCGCTCCGCGCGCAGGGCGGCGAGGAGGACCGGCATGATGGCCTCCACCCCGGCATCGTCGAGCGGCAGCGGCCGCACCAGCCAGCCTGCGCCGGCGGCGGCATCCGCCTGGCGGCGCGTCTGGGCCGAGCGGCTGCCTGAGACCACGACCACCGGGCCCGTCGAGGGCGTCGACACGGGCACGGCGGGGCCGCCGCGCGGGTCCGCAGCAGCGATGCCGTGGGAGAGGCCGCCCGAGCCGATGGCGAACACCGGAGCGGGCAGCGCCGCGACGGCCTCGCCGATGGCGACGAGGTGCTCGTCGGTGAGGGCGTCGAGCACGAGCGCGGCCTCGGGTGCGCCGCGCAGCAGCGGCTCGAGGTCGTCGTAGACGACGAGGGGGAGCGAGCCGACGGGCAGCTCCGTCTGGCGGCCGATGTGGACCGCGAGGTCGGCCTCGGTCATCGGCGTCGACGGGTGGTGCGACATCGTCGGCTGCCGGTCGAGCCGGTACACCGTGCCCCGCTCTGCCGCGAAGTGCTGGCCGAACAGCGTGTACCGCCCGAAGTCGGGCTGGGCGAAGAGCATCGGCACGGGGCGGTCGCCGAACGTCTCGCGCGCGAGCTCGACCACGCGACCGAGGCTCCCCACGTGCGGAGCGGAGTCGGCTGTCGAGCACGCCTTGTACTGCACGATCGCGGGCTCGAGCTCTGCGAACGCGGTGAAGACCGGACGCAGCTCGGCGTCCATCTCGTCGGGCGAGAGCGAACGCGAGATGCCAGCCACGCCGACCACGTCCACCTCGTCCGCCGCACGGCGCAGGGCGGCAGCATCCGGGAGTCCCGTGAAGAGCCGCCCCGTCCAGCCGCGCCGCGCGAACTGCAGGAGCGCGTCGACGCTGCCGGTGAAGTCGTCGCCGTAGAACAGGGCGGCGCGGTGAGCGGCTCTAGGCACGGACCGGACCGAAGAGCTCGGCGGCCCGGCGGAGGGCGGAGGAGCTCTCGTACGCGTCGTCGATGGTCTCGCCGCGCGCCGCCGACGCCCACGCGTCGCGCATGCTCGCGACACCGGCTGCCGCACCGTCGGGATGACCGTGGATGCCGCCGCCGGCGAGGACGAGCAGGTCGGTGGTGCCCACCGCGGCGTAGGTCGCGTGCGCGAGCCCGCCCCACTGACCCGACGACAGCACGGGCAGCGTGGGCGTGAGGCCCAGCAGCGGCTCACGCACCGCGGCGATGGAGTCGAGCACCTGTTCGTCCGTCTCGTAGAACTTGTTGCTGATGCCGTTCGTGTGCAGGTGATCGGCGCCGGCGAGCCGCGCGAGCTTCTGCCACGCACGGAACCCTATCCCCACCTGCTCCGAGCGGCCGAACGAGCCGAACATCGCACGGTGCCCGTGGATCGGCACACTGCTGTGGCTGCGGAGGAACTCGAGGCCCGGCAGGCCGATGAGGTTGATGCACGCCATCACGCACGTGCCGCCGGCGGCCACGACGAGGTCGTGGTTCGCCTCGAGCCGGCCGATGTCGTCCGTGATGTTGAACGCGTACATGGGCTTGCGGCCGGTGCGGTCGGCGTAGCGCTCGAGCACCGGCATGACGGCGGCGACCCGCTCGGCCAGCGGGGCGCTCGGCCCGTTGCCCTGCAGTTCGTCGTCCTTGATGAAGTCGATGCCCGACTCGGCGAGCTGACCGACGACCTCGGCGAGGTCGGCGGGGGACAGGCCGATGCTGGGCTTGACGATCGTGCCGATGAGCGCGCCCTCCGGGCGTCCGACCAGCTGGCGCGTGCCCTCGACCCCGAACGCGGGACCGGGGTAGCGCTCGGCGAACGCCGGCGGCAGCTCGAGGTCGACCAAGCGGATCGCCGCCAGTTCCTTGATCTCGAAGAGGTTCCCCGCGACAGCGGCGAGGAGGTTCGGGAGGGACGGGCCGAAGTTGTCGAGCGGGAACCGCAGCCGCAGCCGCGCGCGGCGCCGCAGCGCCGGATCGCCGACCGCTCCCGGCAGGGGCGAGGCGCCGGTGAGGGGCAGCTCGTCGATGGACTCGACCTGGGCGGCGAAGCGCGCGCGCAGGTCGTCGGACTCGCGCTCGACGCGGACGAACGTGCCGGTCGACTGCTCGCCGGCGAGCACCTCGGCGGCCTGCCGCAGGGGCAGCGAGGTCTCGATGATGTACGTCGCGACGACGTGCTGGGACGTGAAGGGTGAGGTGGACATCTGCGTCACCAGGCCAGTGGGAGCCAGACCGACATCTCACCGGCGCCGCGATTGCCCCACGCGAAGTAGGGGATCAGTCGCACGGGCGCCGTCGAGAGCGCGGTGTCTGCGAGGTCGTCGTACAGTGCGTCTTCGTCGGAGCCCGGGAGCACGACCGCCTCCGTGTCGAGAGCGATCACGCGGTGGCCGGCGACCTCGGCCTCGACCGGCGTCAACGGCGTGCCGCGCCGCAGCGCGACCTGCTCGAGCACGACGCCCGCGGGAAGGTCGGCGCTCTCGACGCAGTACACGATCGGTCCGCGGCGCACCGCGACCTGGTTGGTCGCCTCCTCCGCGAGTCGGTGAGCGCGGAGTACCCGGACAGGCATGGGCAGGGTCAGCTCGACGACGTCGCCGGCCTGCCACTCGCGCTCTATGCGCGTGTACGTGCCGGGTTCGGTCACCGGCGCCGGCGACCCGTTGACGGTGAGCGTCGCCCCCGACGACCAGCCGGGAATGCGGAGGTGGAGCGGGATGCCCCCGGCGGCAGCATCCGTCACGGTGAACGTGATCTGCTCGCTCCAGGGGTAGTCGCCGTCTTCGCGCAGGGCGAGACGGCGCCTGTCGTCGGTCGTCACGTCGAGCGTGCTGCCACCGTAGAGGTGGACGAACAGGCCCTGATCTCCCGACGGCCCCGCGCCGAGCGACGCGGCGCGCTCGTGGAACCGTGCGAGCGTGCGAGCGATGTTCGGCGGGCAGCAGAAGCAGCTGAGGTACGGCTCGCGCAGCCGCTCGTCTGACGGAGGCGGCGTCGGCACCGGGTGGATCGCGGTGTCGCCTGGGCGGCGGAGCGGATAGGGGAGGTCGCGCACCTGGCGCAGCGCGTTCGTGTAGAAGTACTCGGAGCCCGCGAGGCTGATGCTCGACAGGAGGCTGTTGAAGGCCACCTGCTCGATGACGTCGGCGTAGGCCGCGTCGCCCGTCAACGCCAGCATCCGCTCGCCCCACAGGATCAGGCCGATGTTCGCGCACGACTCGTTGTGCGCAGTGGTGTGCGGCAGCTGGAACGCACGGCCGTACGCCTGGTGCACGCGGCTGATCTGGTGCTGCCACGGCGAGCCGTCGGGGGAGGCGCCGTCGTAGAGCGCACCGGCGCCACCGGTGATGTAGAGCTTCGTGTCGACCACGTCGCGCCACAGGTTCTCGAGCACCGACTCGAGCTCTTCGTCGCCGGTCTCGGCGACGAAGTCGGCGAGACCCGCATAGAGGTAGTTGGCCCGCACGGCGTGACCGGCGACGACCGTCTGCTCGCGGACGGGGACACGGTCCTGGTTGTCGTCGCCGCCCTCGAAGTCGTCGCGGACGCGGATGAACGCCTCCGACAGGCGCAGGTACTGCTCATCGCCGGTCGCGCGGTAGAGGTCGATGACCGCCATGTAGTGGGACGGGCAGATCGCGCTGCGCGCGAGCTCGAGCGGCCTGTTGGTCGCGAGGTCCTCGAGGAAGCCCGCAGCCTTGCGTGCGGCGTCCAGCAGCGTCGTCGACCCGGTCACTTCGTAGTGGCGGACGCCCGCGGTGATGAGGTGGCCGAGGTTGTACGTCTCGAAGTTGAAGCGGTCGGCGAGCGCGATCGCGTCCTCGTGGTTGCGCGTCGAGATGAGGGTCGGCGTGTGGAGGTAGCCGTCCTCGCGCTGCACCGAGGCGATGAGCCGTGCGATCTCCTCGATGCGGGCGGCGAGCTCGGGGTCGGGGTCGGTCTCGAGGCGGGCGACGGCCGCCTCGAACCACTTGTAGAAATCGCCGTCCATGAAGGGCGGGCCGGCGTGCGAGCCCTCCTCGAGGCCGGCGGCGATGCGGAAGTTCGCCAGCCCGGCGCTCACGGCGGGGTCGCTGAGCGAGGACCAGATCTGCGGGATGGTCACGTCGCGCGTGCGCTCGTGGACGTCGCCCCAGAAGCCGCTCGCCCAGCGCGCGCTGTCGGCGCCGAGCGGTCGCAGCCGGGCGTGGGCCCTGGTCGCGGTGGTGGCGGTCATCGTTGTTCCTTCCGAGTGGCGTTCAGTCTCGTGCTGGTCGCGGCGTCGCGGCAAGACGGGGCAGATGCGGGTCAGACTAAGCAGCGCTGAAAAATCTCGCAACGCTGCATGGAAATGCAGTCTAGCCCCTGAATCGTCTCAAAGTGAATAGAATTTCAGTACTGACTGTTGACACACGCCGAAATCGTGCCTACTGTCGTGCTCGTACCTTTCACCCGCATGGTCGTCGTCAAGGAGGACGCTATGAACACCCGCAGCAACCGCCGCCGCATCGCGGCGCTGGGAATCGCACTCGCCGCGGTGCTGCCGCTGGCCGCCTGTGCCGGTGGCGGCACTCCCGACACCGGATCTTCCGAGGGGGGCGGCGCCGGTGCCGGCGGCACCGATCCCGAAGCCTTCACCGTCATGACGGCGAACGAGAACCCCGTGCTCGAGGAGCAGCTCACAGCGCTGTCGGAAGGCGCCTGCAAGGCCGAGAACGAGGCCCTGCCGATCGAGCATCAGAAGGTCGCGCAGGCCGACACCGTGCAGAAGGTCACCCTGCTCGCCAGCCAGGGCGCGCTGCCCACGCACACGATCGCCGGCACGGCGCTCATCCGTCCCGACGGCGACCTCAACGCGGCCGGCCTGGTCGGCGACCTCAAGGCAGCCCTCGAGGGTTCCGGCGCGTGGGACAACGTGCTCCCCGCTGCGGCGTCCACCGTCGAGCAGGTCTACGGCGGCATGTTCTCGATGCCGTACCAGTACAACGTCGAGGGCATCTTCTACAACAAGGAGATCCTCGCCGACAACGACATCGAAGAGCCCCAGACCTGGGACGACCTCGTCGACGCCGCCGACGCACTGGCCGACGCGGGCGTCGTCCCCATGACCGAGGCGGGCGCCAACGGCTGGCCGCTCACCCGCATCATGGGCATGTACATCTTCCGCAACGTCGGCCCCGACGCGATGGCGGCGGTGCGCGACGGCGACGCGAAGCTCACCGACCCGGAGTACGTCGAGGGCGCGCAGGCGCTCGCCGACTTCGCCGAGGCCGGCTATTTCGGCGAGGGCTTCTCCACGCGTGACGGCGACACCTCGTCGAACATGTTCCTCACCGGCCAGGCCGCGATGACGTACGACGGATCCTGGCTGCTGAGCGCCATCAACGACCCCGAGCGCAACCAGATCGGCGGCGAGAACGTCGGCTTCATGCCGTTCCCCGAGGTCGACGGCGGCAAGGGCTCCATCGACCAGTACGCCGCGAACGCGGGCGCCCCGATGATCATCAACGCCGAGCAGTTCGGCCCGAAGGTCGTCGACTGGATCAGCTGCATCGCCGAGAACTACGGCCAGCAGGCCCTGCAGGACGCCGGCGTGATCTCCGGCTTCAAGGTCAACGGCGAGGTCACCGACGTCTCGGCGAACACCGCCGAGATCCAGGAGCGGATCGCGGGCATCGACGAGACCGTACTGTGGTTCGAGGCCCTCATGGATTCGAAGAGCAACTCGCTCGCCTCGACGAACGCGACGCTGCTGACGACCGGTCAGATGACCGCCGAGGAGTACATGACCCAGCTCCAGGCGAGCATCGACGCCAACGGCTGAGACCCCGTACCGGCTCCCCGGGCGCTCGCCCGGGGAGCCGGCTCTTCGAGAAAGAAAGCAGTTCGCAGATGAACTCGATCTTCGGAGATCGGAAGACGATCTTCATCCTGCTGGCGCCGGCGCTGGTGCTCTACACCCTGCTGAAGGTGGTGCCGGTCGGCTGGTCCCTCGGCCTCTCGTTCTTCGAGGGCAACTCGCTGCGCGGGTTCGACTGGGTGGGCCTGCAGAACTTCGCCACCTTCTTCACCGACCCGAACGCGCTCCAGTCGATGTGGGTCAGCGTGTTCTTCGCGATCGTCGCCACGATCGGCCAGGTCGCTCTCGGCTATGGTCTCGCGCTCCTGTACGTCTTCGTCCTGCGCAAGGGCTCGACGCTCGTGCGGACGTTCGTCTTCTTCCCGACCGTGCTCCCGACCGTCGCCGTGGCGCTGCTGTTCCGCAGCTTCGTCGCCGTCGGCGACAACCAGGGCCCGGTGAACGACATCATCAACTTCTTCGGCGGCGAGAGCGTCGAGGTGCTCGCCTCCACCGTGGGCACCATGACCCTGGCGATCGTCATGACGCTGTGGAGCTCGATGGGCTTCTACGCCGTGCTCCTCTACGCGGGACTCCTCGACATCCCCGAAGAGGTGATCGAATCCGCCCGCCTGGACGGTGCGAACGGCCTGAAACTCGTCCGCCACATCGTGGTGCCGCTGTCGCTGCCGATCCTGCTGTCGTCGATCATCTTCAGCCTCAACGCGACGCTCAAGGTCTTCGACAGCCTGCTCGCCCTCAACGGCGGCGGACCCGGCACGTCGACCGCGCCGATGACCCTGTACATGTACCGCACCGCATTCGAGTACGCCGAGTACGGCTACGGCTCGACGATCGCCGTCCTCCTCACCGCGCTCTGCCTGGTGTTCACCCTGGCGATCTTCCGATCGTCGCGCCGCAAGGCGGAGGTCTGACATGACTCTGACGCACACCGAGAAGCCCGCCTACACCGTCGCGACGCCGACGGTCCGCAGGCCCGGCCCGGGCCGCGCCAAGCGCACCGCGGTGAAGGCGCTCCGACGCCTGCCGGTATGGATCCTCGTCGCAGTCCTGATGGTCGTGGTGCTGTACCCGCAGGTCTGGATGGTGCTCGGCTCGTTCAAGACGCAGTCCGAGTTCCTCTCGAACCCCGCGCTGTCGCTTCCCGAGACGTGGAACTTCGACAACTACGTCACCGCCCTCACCAACGGCAACGTCGCGCGCAACTGGCTCAACAGCGTGCTCGTGACGATCCCGTCGGTCATCTTCATCGTGTTCATCGGCGTCGCCGCCGGCTACGCGCTCGAGGTGATGATCTGGAAGGGCCGCAACGGGGTCCTGCTGTACATCCTCGCGGGCATCATGGTGCCCGGTCAGATGATCCTCGTCCCGCTGTTCATCACGTACTTCCGCATCGGCATCACCGACACGCTGTGGCCGCTGATCATCACGTACACCGTGATGGGGCTCCCGCTGACGACGTTCCTCATGGCGACGTACTTCCGGTCGGTGCCGCGCGAGATCTTCGAGGCCGCGACCGTCGACGGCTCGGGGCCGCTGCGCTCGTTCTTCGTGATCGGGATCCCGATGATGAAGAACGCCATCCTCACGATCGGTCTCGTGCAGTTCTTCAGCGTGTGGAACGACCTGCTCATCGCGCTGACGTTCACGACGCGCCCCGAGCTCGCGACGATCCAGGTGGGCCTGTTGAGCCTCAGCGACGAGTACGGGTCGACGCAGTACGGCCCGCTGTTCGCGGCCGTCAGCATCAACATCGTGGTGCTGCTGATCCTCTTCCTGACGCTCAACAAGAAGATCATGGCCGGCATGTCCGGCGGCGCCCTCAAGGGCTGAGAAGCTGAGAGGCTGGTCCTGTGACCTCGACCCCACCGCGCATCGCGTTCCTGCACACCGGAGCCGTCAACATCGCGCCGTTCGGCGCGCTGGCTGCGGAGTTCCTGCCGGGCGCGACAGTCGTGAACTATCTCGACGACCGCATCGTCGCCGACCTCGGCGATGAGGCGCGCGCGGACTCGGTGCCCGAGCGCATCGACGAGCTCGTACGCGCGGCGGCGGCAGGGGGAGCGGATGCCGTGATGTTCACGTGCTCGTCGATCTCCGAGCTCGCCGCGCCCGCCGCCGCGGCGGCAGGTGTGCCGGTCCTCCGCGTGGATGAGGCGATGGCGGATGCTGCGGTCCGCACGGGACGCCGCATCCGTGTGCTCGCGACCCTGCCGACGACGTGCCGCCCGACCCTGGGCCTGCTCCAGGAGCGCGCGGCCCTCGCCGGCGTCGAGCCGGAGTTCACGAGCGAGGTCATCGAGGGCGCGTTCGCGGCCGTCGCGGGCGGCGACCGCCCGACCCACGACCGTCTGGTCGCCGCCGCCATCCAGCGCGGCGCCGCCGAGGCCGACGTCATCGTGCTGGCTCAGGCCTCCATGGCCTCCGCCGCCGACGCCGTGTCGGTCGACGTGCCTGTGCTCACGAGCCCGCGGCTCGGGGTCGAGCGCCTCGCGGCGTCGCTCGCCGACCGCTGACCCGGCGGCGAGCCCGCTGCCCGGGTGTTCGTGCGTGGGTGCTTCGCGTCCTCAATTGAGGACCTGAGCCGGAATGAGGACGCTACAGCCGTGTTGCGCCCTCAGCTCAGCCCTCGTCCTCATTTGAGGAGGTGCGTCGACGACGGTTCGAGCATCCCTGGCGGTATCGTCGCAGCCGTCGTCCTCATTTGAGGACGCGAAGCGTTCGTGCGCGTGCTTCGGACGAGGAGCGGCACCGCGGCCGAGTCAGCGCTCGGCGAGAGCTTCGGCCGAGCGCAGGTCGGTCACCAGCGTCGTGACCCAGTCGCCCGCCAGGGCGCCGTGGATCGCCTCGAGCTTGCGCTCGCCGCCGGCGATGCCGACGCGGCGCGGGATGCGCCGCAGATTCTCTACGGTGATCGCGATGATCCGGTCGTCGAGCGCGCCGCGCACGAGCGACCCGTCGGCGCGGAATATGCGGTGGCAGATGTCGCCGACGGCGCCCTCGTCGAGAAGGGCCTGGCGCTCCTCGGCGGCGAAGGCGTTGCCGCTCGCGGCGAGGGCGTCGGACGGCTCGATGCTGCCGATGCCCATGATCGCCATCGTGAGCTCGTTCCAGTGGCGTGCGACCTCCTGCATCGAGGGGTCCTGCAGCAGGCTGTCGCGGATCGCCGGGTCGCCGACGACGCCCGGGGCCTGCACGTAGACGGGCTCTGCGCCGAGCGTGCGCGCGAGTTCGCCGAGGAGGCGGTTCGAGTGGCTCTGCGCCTCGGGGGCGCCGACGCCGCCGAGCAGCTGCACGACCTCTGTCGCGCCGCGCACCGTGAAGGGGCGCATGCGGTCGACCATCGCGAGGATCGTCTGGCTCCACGACGAGACGCCGATGCGGTCTGCGCCCGAGAGGGTCGCCTCGAGGTACGCGGCCGCCCCCGCTCCGAGCGAGGCCAGCAGCTCGCCCCCGTCGGCCTCGGGGTCGACGTCGACGATGACGGCCTCGGCGAGGCCGTACTTCTCTTCGAGCTGCTCTTCGAGATCGGCGTAGACGCCCGGGGCGACGGTCACGATGGTGCGCACGATGCCCACGGATTCCGCACGCTTGAGCAGACGCGAGACCTTGGCCTGTGAGATATTGAGCGCGGCCGCGATGTCGGCCTGGCGCACGCCGCGCTCGTGGTACATGCGCGCGACCTTCGTGAGCAGGCGCACCTGCCCGTCCGCGGGCCGGGTGTAGGGCGTCAGGGGCACGGCGTCTCCGATCGTGGCGATCCGAAGTGTGTATTCGGATTCGCTAACGAAAGGATATTCACTCCCCGCGGAGAACGCCAGTGCCGATGACGCGCGGATTCACACAGCGACCGGGGATTTCGGATGCTGCGGGCCGCAGCATCCGAAATCCGACACGGTCGGCGGTGATCGAACGCGGATCAGGCGGGGACGGCGGCCCCCGTCGACACGGGCACCGTACGGGTGTGCGTGCCATGGCTCAGCGTCTCAGCGTCGGCGCCCTCCAGGTCGAGCACGGCCTCGGCGCCGACAGGGACCGTCAGCTCGACGTGCAGCCGCCCGTCCTCGAGGCGCCACGAGATCGCCGCCTCGCCGTACGCGGTGAGCTGACGCGCCGACGCCGACGTGAGCCCTCCGCCGGGGCGCGGTGCGAAGCGGATGCGGCGGTAGCCGGGGGCGTCCGGCGCGAGTCCGCCGATGACGCGGTGCATCCAGTCGGCGACGGCGCCCAGCGCGTAGTGGTTGAACGAGGTCATCTGTCCCGGGTTCACGGTGCCGTCGGGCAGCAGCGAGTCCCACCGCTCCCACACCGTGGTGGCGCCCTGCTCGACCTGATAGAGCCAGGACGGGCACTCCCGCTCCAGCAGCAGATCGTACGCGGTCGAAATCTGGCCGCCCGAGCTCAGCGCGTCGGAGACGAGCGGCGTGCCGACGAAGCCCGTCGCGATGCGGTTGCCCGCGGCGTGCACAAGGTCGGCGAGGCGTGTGGCCGCAGCATCCCGCCTGACGGGGTCGGTGATGAGGTCGAACTGCAGACCGAGCGCGTACGCCGTCTGCGCGTCGCTCGTCATCGTGCCGTCGTCGTTCACATACGTCGTCTGGAACGCCGCGACCACCTCGTCGGCGAGCGCGTCGTAGTGCGCGCGCTCGTCGGCGAGTCCGAGCACCTCGGCGATGCGCGCCACCGTGCGCGCCGACTTCGCGAAGTACGCTGTCGCGACGAGGTAGCGGTCCGTGAGGGCGTCGGCGGGGTCGTCCGGCGGGGCGGCCGGGTCGAGCCAGTCGCCGAGCTGGAAGCCCGAGTCCCACAGGCGCGAGGGCCCCGCGAGGCGCTCGAGCAGGTCGACCCAGCGGTGCGCGCTGTCCCATTGTGCGGCGAGCACGCCGACGTCGCCGAACCGCTCGTACAGGGTCCAGGGGAGGAGCGTCGCGACGTCGCCCCACGCGGCGCCCGGACGTATCGGCGTCCACGCCCTGTCGGAGGGGATCACCGGCACGTACCAGGGCACGGTGCCGTCGGGCAGCTGCTCGATGGCGAGGTCCGTCAGCCACCCCGAGAGCATTCCCGACACGTCGTAAAGGGTGGATGCCGTCGGCCCGAAGACCTGGATGTCGCCGGTCCAGCCGATGCGCTCGTCGCGCTGCGGGCAGTCGGTGGGGATGTCGACGAAGTTGCCGCGCATGCCCCAGCGCACGTTCTCGTGGAGGCGGTTGAGGGCGGGATCGGACGACTCGAACCAGCCGGTGCGCTCGAGGTCCGTGTGGTACACCCGGGCGACGAGGGCGCCCGCGGCGGCATCGGCGTCGAGGTCGCCCGGCCAGCCGGTGACCTCGACGTACCGGAAGCCGTGGAAGGTGAAGCGCGGCTCCCACTCCTCGACCTCGCGGCCGGCGAGCGTGTAGTTGTCCGTCGAGCGTGCGGCGCGGAGCGGTCGGGTGTAGATCTCGCCGTCCTGCATGACCTCCGCGGTGCGCAGGCTCACCGTAACGCCGGCCTCACCCGAGACCCGGATCCGCACGCGGCCGACGAGGTTCTGGCCGAAGTCGAGGATGCGCGAGCCGCTGGGCCCGGTCAGCACCGCGATCGGCCGCACCTCCTCGGTGGAGCGCACGGGGGGAGCGGTCGGCGCGACGAGCGTCGCGGGGTCGCGGTGGCGCTCCTGCACGCCCTCCCACGCCGAGTCGTCGTAGCCGGGGGCGGACCAGCCGGGCAGCTCCTCGCGGGCGTCGTAGTCCTCGCCGTCGTAGATGCCGCTGGCGAGGATGGGGCTCGGCGCCGAACGCCACGAGTGGTCGGTCGCCACGATCTCGCGGGATCCGTCGGCGTACGTGAGCTCGAGCTGGCCGAGGAACGACTGGTCGTCGCCGTAGAGGTTGCGGAAGCCGCCGCGCCAGCCGAGGCGCCCGCGATACCAGCCGTCGCCGAGCCACGCGCCCAGCGCGTTGGCGCCGGGAGTCACGAGGTCGGTCACGTCGTACGTGTAGTAGCGCAGGCGCTTGCCGTACACGGTCCAGCCGGGTGAGAGCGTGTCGTCGCCGACGCGGGCGCCGTTGAGCTCGGCCTCGTACACGCCGTGAGCCGTTGCGTAGAGGCGCGCGCGCACGAGCCCGTCGCGCACGTCGAAGCCGCGGCGCACGAGCGAGGGCCGCCGCTGGTCCGACATGGGGTTCTCGTTGCGCGTCGCGCCGACGGGCCGGGCGACCCAGTCCGAGGGCTCGAGCAGCCCGGCCTCGACAACGGTGGGGACGGATGCTGCGGACCACGCGCCGTCCGCACCGCGAACGGAGACCCGCACCGAGACGATCTCCCGCGAACGCAGGGGTTCGGCGGGCCAGGCGACGAGCAACTGCTCTTCGGAGTCGATGACGTAGGTCGTGACGTCGCCGTCGCCGCGGTCGACCTCGACCGAGTACGACGTCTGGCGCCAGCCGGACGGGGCCGAGACGACGCGCCACGAGAGGCGCGGCATCCGTTCCCCGATGCCGAGCGGCTCGCGATGGTGTTCGATGCGGGGTGCGTCGACGATGACGGACATCGGGGTCCTTTCCGAGAGAACTGAAACGTTTCGGTTTCGACGTGTACAGTGAGTGTCGCACCGAATTCGAAACGTTTCAAGCCGCGTTCGAGGGGTGAGTACACGGAGGTACGACATGCGCATCGGCGTCACCGGCAGCGGAGGCAAGCTCGGGCGGGCCACGGTCGAGCGACTGCGCGCCGACGGCCACGAGGTGATGGGGTTCGATCTCGCCGGAACGCCGGGTCCCGGCTTCACGCGGGTCGACCTCACCGACTTCGGACAGACCCTTGACGCCTTCCTCTCCGTCACCGCGCGCCACGACGGGCTCGACGCGCTCGTGCACCTCGCTGCGATCCCGGTGAACGGGCTCGTGCCCGATGCGGCGACCTTCCACAACAACGTCGCGGTGTCGTTCAACGCGCTGTTCGCCGCGCATCGCGCTGGCATCCGCACGATCGTGCTCGCGTCGAGCATCACGGCGATGGGCTTCCCCTTCGACGAGGCGCCCCCGTTCCTCCCCGTCGACGAGACGTACACGAGCGCCAACAACACCTACGGTCTCGGCAAGGTGGCGGAAGAGGCGATCGCCGCACAGCTGGTGCGTTGGCACCCCGAGACGTCGATCACGGCGCTGCGGTTCACCAACGTGGTCGCGTCCGACGAGTACGCCACGTTCGAGCGGGCTTCCGAGCCGGGCTATCGCCGCGACCTCGTCGGCTCGTGGGTCGATGCGCGCGACGGGGCGCTCGCGGTGGCCCTCGCGCTGGAGGCCGCCGAGCCCGGATTCGAGGTGTACAACGTCGCGGCACCGGAGTCCGGCAACGCGCAGCCCTCCCGCGAGGTCGCCGAGCGCTGGTTCCCCGGCACCGCGGTCGCGGATGACCTCGGCGAGTTCGAGTCGCTGATGTCGACCCGCAAGATCCGCGAGCGCCTCGGGTTCGTCGCCGAGCACGACTGGCGCTGACATGTCCCGCCCCGGAATCCGTCAGGTGGCCGCCCGCGCCGGCGTCGCGGTCGGCACGGTCTCGGCGTACCTCAATCACCCCGATCGCGTCTCGCCCGAGCGGGCGGGGCGCATCGCCGAGGCGATCGACGAACTCGGCTTCGTGCCCTCGAGCGCCGGCCGCCAGCTGCGCCTCGGGGTCTCGAGCCTCATCGGGTACCTGTCGCCCGACGTCAGCAACCCGCACTTCAGCGAGCTCGCGCAGGAGGTCGAGTACCGCGCCGAGCGCCTCGGCATGACGGTGTTCTTCGCGCACTCCCACGGCGACCGCGAGCGTGAGGACGCGTACCTCGAGGCCTTCGAGCAGCGGCAGGTGCGCGGGATCCTCGTCTCCTCTTTCCAGCCGATCGAGGCGCGGCTCGCGACGATGCGCGAGCGCGGCACGCCCTCGGTCCTCGTCGGCCGGCGCGCGTGCGACGAGCTGCAGCCGTCGGTGTCGATCGACGACGACTCGGGAGGCCGGCAGGCGGGCGAGCACCTCATCGCGAACGAATGCCGCCGCCTCGCGTTCGTCGGCGGCCCGCTGCCCGTGCAGCAGGTGGGCGATCGCCTCGAGGGCATGCGGAGCGCCGCGGTCGCAGCATCCGTCCACCCTCCGGAGGTCATCGAGGTCGCAGAGCGGTCCATCGCCGCCGGACGCGCGGTCGGTGCGGCCCTGGCGGCTCGCCCCGCGGCCCAGCGGCCGGACGGTGTCTTCGCGGCGAACGACGTGCTGGCACTCGGCCTGCTGCAGGCGCTCGTCGCCGGCGGCGTCTCGGTTCCCGGCGAGCTCGCACTCGTCGGATACGACGACAACGAGTTCGCGGAGGCCTCCCTCATCCCGCTCACGAGCGTGCGCGCGCGCCACGACGACTTCGGCGCGGCCGCGGTCGACCTGCTGTTCGAGGCGATCGAGCGCGGGACGGGCTCGACCGCCGACGGCACCACGGTGCACCGCGTCTACGAACCCGAGCTGATCGTGCGCGAGAGCTCGCGCCGCGTCCGCTGACCCCCACGACATCGAAGGAGAATCCCCGTGTCCTCTGAGCATCGCGCTCCCCAGCCCGAGCTGTACCGCCCCGTCGAGTTGACGTTCGCCGGTACCGGCGTGATCCCCGCCGACCGCACGCCCGTGACCGTGCGCGCGCGGCACGAGGCATCCGGAGCCGAGCGCGTGGTGCCCGGCTTCTGGGACGGCGGCACCACCTACCGCGTGCGGTTCGCGCCCGACCTCGAGGGGCAGTGGTCGTGGACGAGCGAGAGCACGGATGCTGCGCTCTCGGGCCTGTCGGGCACGTTCGAGGTGGTGCGCGGCACCGACCACGGGCCGGTGCGCGTGGCGCACCGCTTCCACTTCGCGCACGCCGACGGCACGCCGTTCCGGCCGGTCGGCGCGACCGCCTACAACTGGCTGCATCAGGACGAGCCGCTGTTCTCGTCGACGGTCGACGCGATCGCGGAGGCCGGCTTCAACAAGTTCCGCTTCATGGTGTTCCCGCAGGGCGGCGGGTACATCGAGCACGTCCCGACGCTCATGCCCTTCGAGAAGACCGACGGACGATGGGACGTCGCAAAGCCCGTGCCGGAGTTCTTCCAGCGTCTCGACCGCGCCGTCGAGGTGCTCGGGGAGCGCGGCATCCAGGCCGACGTGCTGATCTACAACGCGTACGACCGCGGCCAGTTCGGGTTGAACGAGCTCACCGAGGAGGAGGACGCGATCTACCTCCGCTACCTCGTCGCGCGGCTCGCCGCGTACCCGCACGTGTGGTGGTCGCTGTGCAACGAGTTCGACCAGCTCGAGCGCCCCGACGACCGCTGGGATCGCACCGGCGCGCTCCTCGCCGAGATCGATCCGTACGATCACCTCCGCTCCATCCACAACTGGATCGAGCTCTACGACAACAACCAACCCTGGGTCACGCACGCGTCGATCCAGAACGGCTCGGTGACCACCGACTTCGGCCGCGCGAACCTGTACCGCGACGTGTACGGCAAGCCGGTCGTGCTCGACGAGATCAAGTACGAGGGCGACATCCCCGACCGCTGGGGCCACCTCGACGCCGAGCAGCTCGTGCACCAATTCTGGATCTCGACCGTCGCCGGCACGTACGCCTCGCACGGCGAGAGCTTCGTCACCGCGTCGGGGAGCCTCCACATGGTCGAGGGCGGTCCCTTCCGCGGCGACTCGCCCTCGCGACTGGCGTTCCTCCGCACGATCCTCGAGGAGGTCGACGGAGCGGGCCTCGACCCGATCGACAAGTGGGACGACCCGGCGTACGTCGCCGGCATTCCGCGCCGCCTCTACGTGCAGTACCTCGGCGCCTCGGCACCGGCGACGTGGGACTTCCGCCTGCCGATCGGCGTCCCCGGCGAACGGCCGGAGCCCGGCGACCGGTTCGAGGTCGACGTCATCGACACGTGGAACATGACGGTCACCCCTGTGGGCCGCGTCTTCACGCTCGACGACGTGCAGCGCAACGACGCCTACGACCGCACGTCAGCCCCGGTGGAGCTGCCCGAGGGCGAGGCGCTCGCGCTGCGCATCACGCGCGTCGGGGGCTGAGCCGTGGCATCCGTCGATCGCCTGCGGGCGTGGCGGGGCGGCCCGCGCCTTGGCACGGCGTACTACAACGAGTACCTGCCCGATCCGGCTCGGCTCGAGACCGACCTCCGGCTGATGACGGAGGCGGGGATCACGTGCATCCGCGTCGGCGAATCGGTGTGGTCGACCTGGGAGCCGCGAGACGGCGAGTTCGACCTCGAGTGGATGACGCCGGTCCTCGACGCCGCGCACCGGCACGGGATCGGGGTCATCCTCGGCACGCCCACCTACGCGGTGCCGCCGTGGCTGGCGCGCGCCCACCCCGAGCTCGCGGTCGTGCGCCGCGACGGGTCGTCGGTGCCGTGGGGCGGGCGGCAGGAGGTCGACTACACGTCGGAGCTCTTCCGCGACTACGCCGAGCGGGTGATCCGCGCCGTCGTCGGCCGGCATGGCCGGCATCCGGCCGTGATCGGGGTGCAGCTCGGCAATGAAGCGGGCCTCCACCTCATCCACAACGTCGACGTCGTGCAGCGCTTCCGCGAGTGGGTCGCGGCGTGCTACGGCGATGTCGAGACGCTCAACCGGGAGTGGGGACTGACGTACTGGTCGCACCGCATCGGCGCCTTCGATGAGCTGTGGCACCCGGCCGGCAACACCACCCCCGCCTACGACCTCGCGTGGCGCCGGTTCCAGGCGGAGCTCACGGCGGACTTCATCGGCTGGCAGGCGGGTGTCGTCCGCGACCTCGTCGACGACGCGACCTTCTTGACGACGTGCATCGCCTACCAGCGCCCGGCGATGGACGACGTCGCGGTCGGCGCACAGCTCGACATCGCGAGCGGCAACGCCTACTACCTCGCACAGGACGCGCTCGATCTCGACCGCGCGGGCGCCGGCGGCCAGTGGTACGCCGACGACGTCCCCCAGCTCGTGCTCATGGCCGACCGCATGCGGGCGACGACGCAGGGACCGTTCCTCGTCACCGAGACCGGCGCCGCGTCCATCGGCCCCGCGTGGCTCACGCGCCCGCCGTACGACGGGCAGCTCGCCCAGGCGGCCTGGCTGCTCGTCGCGCGCGGCGCGCGGCTCGTCTCGTACTGGCACTGGCACACATTGCACTCCGGCGCCGAGGTGCACTGGGGCGGCATCCTCGGGCACGACCTCGAGCCCGGTCGTGTCTACGGCGAGGTCGCCCGAATCGGGCGCGAGTTCGCCGCGGCCGCGGAATGGCTGACGGATGCTGAGTCCGACGCCGACGTCGGGCTCGTGTACGCGCACGACAGCGAGTGGATGATGTCGTTCGAGCCGCCGCTCGCCGCCGGGGCCGAGGGTGACCGCGGGTCGTACGCGCGGATCGTCGGAGCCTTCGGCCGCGCCGCGATCGATGCCGGGCTGCAGGTCGGCTACGTGAACGAACGCCAGCTGCCCGAGGCCGGCGAGCTCGTGCGGCAGTACCCGGTGCTCGTGGTCGCGGGCCTGGTCGCGGCATCCGATCCGACTCTCGAGACGCTGGTCGACTACGCGCGCCTCGGCGGCCGGCTCGTCGTGGGCCCGCGGACGGGATACGGCGACGACGAGGGCCGCATGCGCGCGGCGTCGGCGCCCGCGATCGTGGGCGCCTCGGCGGGAGTCGGCTACCGGGAGTTCGCGGCGCTCGCCGCGCCGTTCGACGTGGTCCGCGGCGGCGAGGTCGTCGGGAGCACCCACGGCTGGGTCGACGGCCTCGAGGCCGACGAGGCCGAGGTCGTGCTCGGGTACCGGCACGAGCTGTTCGGACGGTGGGCCGCCGTGACGCGGCGGGACGTCGGCGAGGGGTCGATCACCGTGGTGGGCTCGCTCCTCGACCGGGCGACGCTCGCCGAGGTGATCGCCGACGTCGCGGGCGCGCGCCCGGGGATCCTGGCGGCGCGGCCGAGCTCCGTCACGGCGCACTCCCTCACGGGGACCCGGGGCCGGGTGTGGGTGGTGCACAACTGGTCGCCCGAGCCTCGCGCGGTGGTTGTCGCCCGGGCCGCAGCATCCGTCCTCGATGACACGGTGTTCGACGCAGGTACCGAGGTGACACTCGCCCCCTGGGACGCGCGCGTCTGGCGCGAGGCCTGAGTCAGACGCGGACGAAGCATCCGGGGGCGAGTTCCGCCGTGCGGATCTCCCCGCCCGGGAGCTCGACCTCGACGGTGCGCGAACGGCGGTCGACGTTGGCGACGAGCACGACGTCGCCGTCGGCGGTGCGGGCACCGAGCGCCCACACGAGGCCGTCGGGAGACTCGCCGCGGAGGCCGGGCGCGCCCGCAAGCGCCGCGAGTGCGGTGACGGCGTCGAACGCCGGCCGAGTGGTGCCGTCGACCGTGCGCACCCCACGAGGGCCCCACTCCTCGAAGTACGCGAGGGTCGCGACGCCGGGCACGGCGAAGGCCGCGGCGCTGGCGACGGTCCACGCGGCCAGTTCGGGGGCCGTCTGGCGCGCGTCGACGGCGTCCGTCAGGGCCGAGCCGTAGCCGTCGCGCAGGTCGTCGTGCGCCGGCATCGGCGGCGGGGTCGTCGCCACGTCGTTGAAGTGCGGCCGCAGCGAGATCGGCCCGATGTGGACCGGCAGCCCGCCGGCGAGACGGACGCCCTGGGCGGCGACCAGCCGTTGCATCGGCAGCGCTTCGACGAGCTGGGCGGAGCTGAGGCTGTGGAACAGGGGCGTGCTGCTGAAGACGATCCCGTCGAGGCCTCGCGGGAGGCGGTGGTGCTCTCGGTTGAGCTCGGTGAAGTGCGAGCGGGCGCCGCCGACCACCTCGGCCTCGACGCCCGCCTCGGTGAGCGCGTGGCGCAGGGCTCCGATCGCATCGATGTCCGACACGTGCCTCGCCGCGCCCGTGGGCGGGAACGCGGTCACGCGGGCGACGGCGAGATCGCGCAACGCGGGGACGGCGCGGTCGATGGCCGCGGGGTCGTCGTCGGCGAGCACGAACCTGACATCGAGTGGGAGACCGGATGCTGCCGCCCGGTCGAGTGCGGCGCGCCAATTGCGGGTCGCGAGGTCGAGCTCGACGAGCACCGCGGAGCCCGTGGGGGCGAAGGCGGGATCGGGATCGGGCGCGGTGGACGCCGACACCGCGATCGCGGGCAGCGCCGGCCCTTGCTCGAGCCGGATGCGGGTGACCGGGTCCTCGTCCACCGGCGTTGGGACTCCCGACACCTTGATGTCGATCGACTGCACGATCCGCTCACCCGCCGCGAGCGGGTACGGGAAGGGCAGCGCGAGCGGGCGGCTGTACGTCTTGTACGAGGCATCCGTCCAGTTGCGCTGGTCTTCCATCTCGAACACGTCACCGGCGAAGCGCACGTCGACGTCGAGGCCGTCGTGCGACCACGACAGGCCGGCGATGTCGAATGCGGGCTGATGCGGGCTGATGTCGGCGGGAAACCGGGAATGCGTCACTGCGCCGTCGGGGTGGCGGACGTCCATCGCGGCGCCCGCGAGCGCAGGCGGGTGCAGGGCGACGAGACCCGTGCGGTTCGTCTGGAACTCCGAGGTCGATTCGAGGTCGGCGAGCAGGCGCAGGCGCCCGCCGCCGCGCACCTCGGCGCGGACGACACCGCGGAGGTCCGAGCCGAGATCGACCGAGTGCACGTGAAGCGTCAGCGCGATGCCCGACGCGTCGACGCCGTCGACGACAAGGTCCGCTGTGTCCCAGTTGCGATCGCGGACGACCGCGCGCACCGAACGGAGCACGACGCGGCCTTCGTACGCGATGTCGGCGAACTCGTCGTCACGGAGTTCGAGCGACCACGGGCCGCTCTGCCACTCGCGCGCCGGCTCGCCGTTCCACAGGTCCGTCATGGTCCCCATCCTCGTCCTCCGCGTCCGGTCCTGCGCCACCCCCGAGGTGCGCGGCCCGTCGTCGTTCCGGGTCCGGGGCGCCGAATCGCCGTTCGGGGCGCTCGAAATGCGCCCCGAACGGACGAAGTGCGCCCCGAACCCGAAGGGCTCCGGGTCAGAGCGAGGTCATCCCGCCGTCGACCTGGAAGGTGGCACCCGTCGCGAACGCGCCGTCGTCGCTGGCGAGGTACACCATGATGCCCGCGACATCGTCGGGGGTGCCGGCGCGGCCGATCGGGATGCGGCTGATGATCGCGGCGCGCGACTCGGGGTCCTCGCTGATCGCCGCCACCAGCGGCGTCTCGGTGTACGCCGGCTGCACCGTGTTGACGCGGATGCCCTTGTCGGCGTACGCCGCCGCGACCGTGCGGCCGAGGCCGTGCATGCCGGCCTTCGACGCGCTGTACGCGGTGAAGTCCTTGCCCTCGCCGTTGACCGCGGTGGGGCTGCCGGTGAGGATGATCGACCCGCCGCCGAGCTTCAGCATCGTGCGCACCGCGTACTTGACCGTCAGGAAAGTGCCCGTCAGGTTGATGTCGATCGTGCGC
Organism: Microbacterium sp. F01; assembly: GCF_056156365.1. Classification (NCBI taxonomy): domain Bacteria; kingdom Bacillati; phylum Actinomycetota; class Actinomycetes; order Micrococcales; family Microbacteriaceae; genus Microbacterium; species Microbacterium sp. F01. The sequence continues at coordinate 3,939,257 of NZ_CM149592.1, read as the reverse complement.
CGCCAGACATCCAGGTCGAGGTCGGCTGCCGGGGCGTCCTGCCCGAACAGCTGCACGCCGGCGTTGGCCACGACGACGTCGGGCGCCCAGCCGGCCGCTTCCACCTCAGCGAAGGCCGCGGCGACCGCGTGCTCGTCGGAGATGTCCATCGTGACGGCACGGGCGTTGTCGCCGATCTGGGCAGCGGCCGCGGCCGCGCCCTCGCCGTTGCGGTCGGCGAGGATGACCCGCGCGCCCTCACGAGCGAACCGCGTCGCGACGGCGAGGCCGATACCGAGCGCCCCGCCCGTGACGAGCGCGGTCTTGCCCTCGAGCTGTCCCATGGATCAGCGCTCGATGTGGTCGAGGTGCAGCATGCGCGCGAGGTTCTTGTCGAGCTCGTCGTCGCGGAAGATCTTCTTCCAGTCGTCCTTGATGATCGACTCGCGACCGTAGTCCATGGCGATCAGGCACGCGTCCGAGAACGGGTTGTCACCGCGGAGTCCGTTGGCGAGCGCCACCTGCGTGTGGCCGTACAGGATGCTGCGCGCCGCCGCCTCGGGGACGCCCATGGTGTTGATCGCCTCGTCGAGCGCTTCGTTGAGGAGCGCGCCGATCATGCAGGCGACGGTCTCGACGAGGGTCGGCTCGAGCTGGGCGAGCTGCTTGACGGTGACGAAGTGCACGTCGATGACGGGGGCGTAGATCGCGCGGACGGTCGCCTCGACGATGGCCTTGTGCGCCGGGTCGTCGGATTCGACGGCCGCGATGGCGTCCTGCGGGGCGGCGATGCCGCCGAACGTGTCGGCCCACTCCTCCTTGGTGGTGCGCTCGAGGAACACCGACGGGTGGCACGGGTGCGCGACGGCCTGGATGACGTCCTCGCGGGTGGTGAGCAGGCCCGCGTACGCGGCGGCCGGGTCGAGCGTGAGAACGATCGCGCCGGACTTGAGCTGCGGCACGAGGTCGGCGGTGACGGGGCCGAGGGCGAGGTCAGGCACCGCCAGCACGACGATGTCGGCGTCGGCGACGGCGGTGGCGGCATCCGTCAGCTCACGGCCCGCGTCGATCGTGCGCTGCTGGCCGGCGGGCGAGTTCTCGACGTACCAGACGGTGTGGTCGGTCTTGACGAGGTTGTTGGACACGCGCATGCCCATCTTCCCGCCGGCGCCGACGACGGCGATCTTGTACGTCTCTGTCGAAGTGGTGCTCATGTCGTGCTCCTCAGATATTCGATGGTGCGGCGGGTCCATTCCCGCTCGGTGCGGACAGTGGTCTCGGGGTCTCCCTGCCAGGAGAGCCAGTGCTCGACGACCTCGTTGATCCCGCGCTCGCGCGGGCGGACGGTCTCGAGCAGGTGGGGGTAGTCGTGGAGGCCGTCGCCCATCGGCGCGCCCCCGTACGTGAAGCCGACCCAGCCCGGCTGGCGGGCGAAGGCGAAGTCCTTCACGTGGATGTTCTTGACGTGCGTGGTGGTCAGCTCGACGCAGTCGCGGGGGCGCTCGAGGTGGGCGACGACGTTCGCGGGGTCGAGGCAGATGCCGAGTCGGTCGCTCCCGATGCGCGCGACGAGGTCGACGAGGTCTGCCGTGGCGACCTGCTCGTAGGTCTCGAGCGCGAGGTCGACGCCGGCGGCCTCGAACGAGGGGAGCACGGCGCCGAGCCACTCCTCGGCCTGGTCGAGGGTCGGACGGGTGTCGGCCGAGTAGAGCATGCTGCGCACCAGGGTGGTGTCGAACGCGCTCGCGAGGTCGAGGAAGCGGGTCAGCCGGTGCGGCTCGATGCCCTTGGTGCCGAGCTCGATGGTGAGGCCGAGGTCGCGTGCGGCGGCCGCGGCATCGGTGAGCTCGGCGCCGGTCATCTCCTCGAGGGGCGCGTAGTCGCAGATCTGGAACAGGTCGACGCCGAGCTCTCTCGTCGCCTCGAACGCTCCGATCAACGAGAGCGGCTCGGGCACCTGGTCGGAGTGCTGCCAGAAGAAGGCGTACGTGCCGAGGCCGATCATGCGTCGACCTCCGACCGGGAGGAGGCGAGGGCGGATGCTTCGTCCCAGACGGCGACGAGGGCATCGGGGTCGTGGGCGAAGCGGCCGAGGAAGAGGCCGTCGACGCTGCCTGCGAGGCGGGTGAGCAGGCCGGGGCCCGCGGAGCCGCCGTAGATCACGACGCTGCCGGTGCGGGCGGGGTCGGCGTCGACCGCGGCGCGGAGGGCGCGGGTGACGGTGGCGATGTGGTCGTCGGGGGCGGGCTCGGCGGCGCCGATCGCCCACACCGGCTCGTACGCGACGATGACCGGACCGGCCGGGACGTCCTCGAGGTTGGCGGCGAGCTGTTCGACGTTCGCGAGTGCGGCGGCGGGCGCGCCGAGGTGTTCGGCCTCGCCGATGCAGAGCACGGGGGTGATGCCGTGGCTGAGGGCGGCGGTGGCCTTGCCGGCGGTGACGGTGTCGGTCTCGTCGAACAGGCGGCGGCGTTCGGCGTGGCCGATCTCGGCGACCTGCACGCCGACCTCGGCAAGCTCTTCGGCGGTGACCTCGCCGGTGTATGCGCCGGGCGGGTAGGCCGAGACGTCCTGCGCGCCGACCAGCACCGGGGTGCCGGCGAACGCGGCGAGGGCTGCCGGGATCTGCAGGTAGGTGGGGATCACGAAGAACCGCACGTCCCCTGCGGCCACGGCGGGGTGGCCGGCCGCGCGCCGCGCCACGTCGGCGAACCAGGCGCGCGCCCGCTCGTGCCCGAAGTACGTCTTCAGGCTCACCCCGACCGTGACCTCGGTCATCAGCAGGACCCGGTGGTCTCGAACTCGTCGATGACGGCGACCTTGTCGGCCGACGCCGAGGTGGTGTCGAACCGGTAGGTGAGCCACTCCCGCACCAGGCGGCGGGCGAGTTCGATGCCGACGACGCGCTGGCCCATGGTGAGCACCTGCGCGTTGTTGGAGAGCACGCCGCGCTCGACCGAGAACGAGTCGTGGGCGGTGACGGCGCGGATGCCGGGGACCTTGTTCGCCGCGATCGCGACGCCCAGGCCGGTGCCGCAGATCAGCAGTGCGCGGTCGGCGTCGCCGTTCGCGACCTGCTGGGCGGCCTCGATGGCGACCTTCGGGTACGGGGTGTGGCCGTCGGCGTCCACGCCCACGTCGATGACCTCCACCACACCGGGGTTGGCGAGGAGGTCCTTCTTGAGAATCTCCTTGTAGTCGAATCCGGCGTCGTCGGCGCCGATCACGATGCGCAGCGGCTCAGGCATCTGCGTTCTCCTTCTGGGTCTGGGCCGTGAGGGTCTCGCCCACGGCGGTCACGATGAGCGCGAGACTGATCGCGCCCGGGTCGGGGGTGCCCACGCTGTTCTGGCCGTGCGTGCGCGCGCGGCCCATGCGGGGCAGGAGCTCGGCGGTCGCGATCGCGGCGCGGGTCGCAGCATCCGCCGCCGTCCGCCACGCGTCGACCAGACCCGCACCCGCGTCCACCGCACCGGTGAGGGTGGTGCTGAACGGCACGAGCGCGTCGACGAGGGTCTTGTCGCCGACCTCGGCCTTGCCGTAGTCCGTGACGCCGCGCGAGCCGGCCGCGACGCCCGCGGCGACCGCGGCGGCGTCGGGGCGGCCCTCGTCGGCGAGTTTCGCGGCGACCGCGTTCAGGATGACGCCCCACAGCGCCCCCGACGTGCCGCCGGCCTTGTCGGCCCACGCGTCGGCGGCGTGCGCGAGCGTGGTGCGGGCGCCGGCACCGGCGTCGACGGCGGCCGTCGCGGCGGCGAGCGCCGCGTGCGAGCCGCGCTGCATGCCGATGCCGTGGTCGCCGTCACCGGCGATCGCATCGATCCGGCCGAGCTCGTCGACGTGCGCGTCGACGGTCTCCGAGATGGTGCGCACCGCGGCGAGCACCGTGCGGGCGACGGACTGGGATGCCTCGTCCCCGGGCTGAATCTCCTCCGCCACGGTGGCGGTGCTGTCGGCGGCGACGAGCCGCTGCTGGGGTGCAACGGAACCTCGCCGGTAGGCGGGGGTGTCGACGGGGGTCTCCCACAGGGGCGCGAGCTCGTCGTCCAGCCAGAACAGGGTCAGCGACGTGCCGGCCATGTCGAAGCTCGTGCAGTACTCGCCCACGTGCGGGTCGACGATCTCCAGGCCCGCGTCGGTGAGCAGCTGGGCGATGCGCCGGTAGACGACGAACATCTCCTCGTACTTCAGCGAGCCCAGGCCGTTCAGGATGGGAACGACGCGGGCCCCCCGGACCGCGTCGACACCCGTCGGCACCTCGGCCAGCAGCCGCGAGACGAGCAGCTCGGCCAGCCCGTCGGCGGTGGGGATGTCGGTCTCGTCGATGCCCGGCTCGCCGTGGATGCCCAGGCCGATCGCCATCCGCCCCTCGGGGACGGTGAACAGCGGCTGCTCGGCGCCCGGCAGGGTGCAGCCGGTGAACGCGACCCCGAACGACCGGGTGCGCTCGTTCGCGAGGCGCGCGAGACGGGTGACCTCGGCGAGGTCGGCGCCGGCCTCGGCCGCGGCGGCCGCGATGCGGAACACCGTCAGGTCGCCGGCGATGCCGCGACGCTTGTGCTTCTCATCCGCCGATGCCGACACGATGTCGTCGGTGACCGTGACGGTCTCGCACGCGATGCCCTCGGCACGCAGCCGCTCCTGCGCCGCGTCGAAGTTCAGTACATCGCCGGCGTAGTTGCCGTACGAGAAGAACACGCCGCCGCCGTTGTCGGCGGCCTTCGCGACCGCGAACACCTGCTGCGTCGACGGGGACGCGAACAGGTTGCCCATCGCCGCGCCGTGCGCGAGCCCGGGGCCGACGAGCCCGCCGAACGCGGGGTAGTGGCCCGAACCGCCGCCGACCACGACCGCGACCTGACCCGCCGGCGACACCGTCGAACGCACCACACCACCGGGCACCCGGCGCACATACCGCTCGTTCGCCGCGACGAACCCGTCGATCATCTCGTCGGCGAAATCCGCCGGCTCGTTCCACAGACGGGTCATCGCGCGTCGCCCTTGGGGTCGGCCGCGGTGTGCAGGGCATCCGCGCCCTCGGCGGGTGCAGCACTTGCACTGAGCGACGGAGGAGTCGAAGTGTCCGTCTCCGCGCCCGCGTCGTCGACGACGACCGGGTTGATGCGGTTGCTGCGGGCGAGCAGCACCATGAGCACCGCCGAGACGAGCATGACGAAGCCGACGATGAACATCGGGACCTCGTAGCCGCCGGTCCAGTCGTGCACGAAGCCCGTGACGAACGGAGCCGAGAAGCCGGCCAGGTTGCCGATCGTGTTGATGAGCGCGACGCCCGCTGCGGCCGCGGCGCCCGTCAGGAAGCGGGTCGGGAGCGTCCAGAAGTTCGGCAGCGCGGCGAAGATCGCGCAGGCCGTGACCGTGATGACCGCGATCGTGGCGGCCGGTGATCCCATGAACAGGGCGAGCGGGATGCTGATCGCCCCGGCGATCGCAGGACCCGCGATGTGCCATGTCTTGAGGCCGCGCTTGGAGGCGTCGCGCGACCAGAAGTACATGACGATCGCCGCGGGCAGGTACGGGATCGCGGTGATGAGGCCCTTCTGCAGCGTGTCGAAGGTCTGCCCGGTCTGGCTCTGGAAGCCCTCGATGATCGTGGGCAGGAAGAAGGCCAGCGCGTAGAGGCCGTAGATGAAGCCGAAGTAGATGAAGGACAGCACCCACACGCGACCGCTCTTGAAGGCGAAGCGCGCCGACACGTGGCCGTGCTCCTGCTTCTGCGTCGCCGCCTTCTCGCGGTCGAGCGCGTCGGTCAGCCAGACCTGCTCGTCACGGGTGAGCCACTTCGCGTCGGCCGGCTTGTCCTTGAGGTAGAACCACGCGACGACACCCACGATGATCGCGGGGATTGCGACGCCGAAGAACATGAAGCGCCAGCCCTCGAGGCCGAAGAAGACCTCGTGCTGCTGGATGAGCCAGCCGGCCAGCGGGGCGCCGATGACCGTCGTGAGCGGCTGCGCCAGGTAGAACAGCATGAGGATGCGGCCGCGGTACTGCGCGGGCACCCAGAGGCTGAGGAAGAGGATCGCGCCGGGGAAGAAGCCCGCCTCGGCGACGCCGAGGAGGAAGCGCAGCACGACGAGCTGCTCGAAGTTCTGCACCCACGTGAACAGCAGCGCGACGATGCCCCAGCTCACCATGATGCGGGAGAGCCAGCGGCGGGCGCCGAACTTGTGCAGAGCCAGGTTCGACGGCACCTCGAGCAGGATGTAGCCGATGAAGAAGACCCCCGACGCGAAGCCGAACTGAGCGGCGCTGAGCGCGAGGTCTTCGTTCATGCCGTTGGGGGCGGCGAAGCCGATCGCGGTGCGGTCGAGGTAGTTGATGAAGAACATCAGCGCGACGAACGGCACGAGGCGGATCGACACCTTGCGGATTGCGGATCGCGCGACGGGCGGCGCGTCTGCGACTGTCTGGTTCTGGTCCACGGTGACTCCTGGCTCATCGACGGTGATCGAGGGTGATTCCGACGACAATTGTGACAAACCGGTTGACCAATTGCAAGTGCGAATGGATGCCTCGTCCGCCCCGCCGCCTCAGGCGCGGGGGTGTGCGCGACTCCAGGTGGGTGCGGGCGGGGTTCAGTCGACGCGTCGGGCCGCAGCATCCGCGATCTCGAACTCGAGGATCTCGCCGCTGGGATTCGTCGCGGAGATGCGCAGTTCGACCTCGCCGAAGCGTTGCGTCCACACGTCCGCCGCGCCCGCGTGCGCGGCGATCGCCTCGTGCGCGGCGGGATCGGCGAACGTCTCGTACACGATCCAGCGCCCGTCGCCGACCCGCGCCGAGCGCGAGCGATCAGGATCGCACAGCCAGGCGGCGACGAGCACTGTCGCTCCGGCCGCCGCGCGGGCATGCAGCGCGTCGAGCGTCGCACGCGGGAGGCGGCTGCCCGCGACCACGACGAGACCCGCGTCGGCGAGCTGGTCGGCGCGCACGTGCTCGTCGAACACGAGCACGCTGCGGGTCGCCTGGAACAGCCCGTGCATGTGCGTCTGCTCGGCGGCTCCCGCCTGGAGCGGGAACTGCGATCGCGGGATGCCATCGAGCTCATGACGGGGGAAGTCGTACCCGGCGATGTGGAGGCAGCTCCCATGGTCGGGAAGCTGCCCGTGGCTGAGCGCGTGCCAGGCCTCGAAGACGCTGCGCGAGGCGCTCGGCGCTGTCGTCGCGCGGTTGCCGAACGGCCGGGCGCCGCGTCCGAAGTCGCTGTCGTCGGCGTGGATGAGGGCGATGTCGGCGCGCGCGTCGCGATGGCTCCAGCGGAGCGGATGCCGCGGCACGAAGTCGCGCACGAACTCCCGCCAGACCTCGCCGTGGGCGGTGCGCTCGAATGTGCCGGCGCCGCGGTGGCGCACCAGCACGTCGATGTTCTCGACGAACAGCCGCGTCGGGGCGAACAGGTAGGCGAGTCGCAGCGCCGACGCGAACTCGGCGGGGGAGTGCCCGGGGAAGCCCGGGGCGCGGGTGAGCCAGGGGCCGATGTCGGGGCCCCACAGGTCCGCGCAGATCCAGAGCTCGCGGCCGTACTGCCGCGCCGCGCCCAGCGCGGTGCCCAGCTGCACGGGCTGGAACGACTCCTTCATCACCTTGGGCGTCGGCGTCATCCCGGCGCGGGCGAGCGTGTGGAACATCACCGGGAACACCTGTTCGGCGAGCACGGGCACGGGCGGGCCGCCCGCCGCGGAGGTCGCGGAGTCGACGTCACGCACGATGCCGCGCACGGTGTCGTCGATCACCGCGATCGCCTCCTCTGTCGCGAGTCCATCGGTCTGCCCGAAGTGGGGCAGGTGGGCGTCGTGGCGGTACTGATCCGCGTGGATCTGGAGGTGCTCGGGCTCGTCGTACAGCACGCCGGTGAGAACGCCGGCGGCCGCAGCATCCCGGATCAGCTCCGACGGCACGTCGTACCGGTTCGTGCCGTCGACGAAGGGCCCGTTGATGTTGCCGTACTCGTTGCCCAGCACGAGGTCGATGCCTGCCTCGGCGAGGTCGCCCAGCAGGCCGCCGTGATCGGAGTACGTCGGAATGACGTGGTGCACGTAGAAGTCGGCGCCGAGATCGCGCAGCGCGGCGACGAACTCGCGCGCCGTCGGCGCCGGGTCCTGCGACGGGATGGGGATGCCGGTGCCGGTGCGCATGATCTCGTCGGACGCGGATCCCGCCCAGGGATCCTGGAACGCGACGACCGGGCCCTGGATGCCGAGCGACGGCCGAGGCGGAGCGGGGACGGATGAGGGGGCGGTGGATTCGTCGACGGGCATGGGGAGACTCCTCGGAGCGTGAAAGGGAAGGTGCGGCGGCCGACGTTCCCTGGCGCCGGCCGCCGCGCGCGACGGGTTACTGGCTCAGCACCACGTCCATCTCGGCGAAGAACTGCTCGACGGCCTGGTCGACCGTGAGCGTGCCGAAGTTGAGCTCCTCGGTCAGCTCGCGGAACTTCTCGTGCAACGAGCCGTAGCCGACGATAGGCGCCGGCGGCGCTTCGCCCAGCCGGTCGGCGATCGACGCCTCATAGTCCACGATGTCCTGGCTCACCGGATCCAGGTCCGCGGCCTCGCGTGCCGTCGCCGACGCCGGCAGACCGCGGTTGGTGCCGAAGATCTCGCCCGACTCCGGCGAGTTGATGAGGAAGTCGATGAGCGTGGCGGCCGCGGCGGGGTGCTCCGAGTTCGCCGCGATGGAGTACATCTGCGACGCCTTCAGGTAGAGGTCCTTCGCACCGTCCACCGACAGCGGCGGAGCCTGCAGTGTGACCTCGTAGCCCTCGCCGAGGTTGGCGAGATAGCCCGCGAGGAAGTTGTCGGTCTGCGTGTCGCTCGCGCCGAGCCAGGCATCGAACGCCGTCAGCGGCTGTACCTCGGCGACCCGCTGCTGCGGGACGAACTTTCCACCCTCGCGCGCGTCGGCACCCTCATCCCAGTACTCCGTCAACCGCTCCTCGTCGAAGCCGGGGTCGCCCTCGTCGTCGAAGAGGTCCTCGCCCTCGGCGCGGAGCTGCATCTCGAAGTTCACGAAGCGCGAGGACGGATCGACGCCGCCCCAGACGTCCGGCACGCCGGCCGCCTGAGCGGCATCGGTCACCTCGGCGACCCACTCGTAGTAGTCGTCCCACGTGCCGCCTGCGAACGGCTCGACGCCGATCTCGTCGAGGATCGTCGTGTTCATGAACATCGACCACGCATTGGTGGAGATCGGCACGGCCGTGGTGACCCCGTCGACCACGCCGGCGCCGAGCACCGACGGCTCGATCGGGTCGGTCTGGATGATGCTGCCGAGGTACGGCTCCAGGTCGAGCAGCGAGCCGCTCTCGGAGTACTGGCGGATGTAGGCGAGATCCATGGTGACCACGTCGGGGAGTCCTCCGCCGCCGGCTTCGATCTGGCGCTTCTCCCAGTAGTCGTTGGGTGAGAGGAACAGCACGGAGACATCGATGTTGGGGTGCTGCTCCTCGAAGGCCGCGATCGCCTCGTTGTAGAGCTCGGCGCGCACGTCGTTGCCCCAGAACGTGAAGGTGATCGACACCTCCTCGTCGGGGTCGAGGGTCGGTTGCGAGCTGGACGGGGCGGCCGAAGCGCATCCCGTCAATCCGACGAGGGTCGCCAGGGTCACGCCCGCCGCACCCGCCATCAGCTTCCTGCTCCGGAACTTCATCGTTGATTCGCCTCTCGTCGTCGAGCTCAGGAAACGTTTTCTCGCAGTGCCGCGAGAAAGGCGACTGACGTCGCCTTCCCACAGTCTGACAAACCGGTTGACCGAAAGCAATACAAGATCGCCTCGACCTGCCGTAAGTTGTTCGCATGCCCGCCTACCCCGACGACCGCTCGGCCGAGATCACGGCGGCCCTGGGCGCCCTTCCGACGGGCACGCCCGTGTCGGAGGTCGCCCGTCGCCTGATGGACCTCTTCACCAGCGGCGACCTCGAGGCCGGCACCCGCCTGCCCCCCGAGCGGCAGCTGGCGGCGACGCTCGGCGTCGGGCGATCCGCGGTACGGGAGGCCCTGGCCGCGCTCGAGATCCTCGGCATCGTCGACGTGCGTCCGGGCTCGGGCACATACCTCCGCGGCACCGCGAGCGAACTCCTGCCGCAGACGCTGCGCTGGGGACTGCTGATCGGGCAGAAGAACACCGCCGAGCTGCTCGAGCTGCGCTCCGGGCTCGAGATCTACGTCGCACGTCTCGCCGCCGGCCGGGCCGCGGCATCCGATCTGAGCGCCATCTCGGGCTCGCTCGAACGCATGCGCGGCGGCGTGGGCGACCTCAAGGCGTTCGCGCGGGCCGACCTCGATTTCCACAACGCGCTGGCGGCGGCCGCGGGCAACGACACGCTCATCGACCTGCTGCACGTGGTGCGATCGCTGCTTCAGGTGTACGCCGACCGCGCCGTGCACGACGAGGACGAGGCCCGCACCGCCATCGACGAGCACGACGCGGTCTTCCGCGCGATCGAGGCGGGGGATGAGGATGCCGCGGCCTCCGCGATGGCGCTGCACATGGCGACCGCCTCGCAACGGCTCGCGGCCGAAGCCGCGCACTGAACCGCAGATCCGAGAAGGGGGCGCGATGGCGCGCAATTGGGCTGGAACCTACGAGTACTCCGCACCGCGGATCGTCGAGGCGACCTCGGTCGACGACGTCGTGCGGGTGCTGCGCGAACCCGGCCGGGTGCGCGCGCTCGGTACCCGGCACTCCTTCACCGACCTCCCCGACACCACCGGCACGCTCGTCGACGTGACCGGGTTCGCGGCCGAGTTCGAGCTCGACGAAGCAGCGCAGACGGTCACCGTGCCCGCCGGCATCCGCTACGGCGTGCTCGCGGTGTGGCTCGACGACCGCGGATGGGCTCTGCGCAACATGGGGTCGCTCCCGCACATCAACGTCGGCGGCGCGACGGCCACCGGAACCCACGGTTCGGGCGACGCGAACCCGGTGCTGTCGGCATCCGTCCGCGCACTGCGCTACGTCGGGGCCGATGCCGAGGTGCACGACGTGCGCCGCGGCGACCCCGACTTCGACGCCCTCGTGGTCGGGCTCGGCGCCTACGGCATCGTGGTGTCGCTGACCCTCGACATCGTGCCCGCCTTCCGCGCCCGGCAGGACATCTACTCCGGCGTCTCGTGGGAGGCCGCGCTCGCCTCCTACGACGAGCTCACCTCGGCCGGGTACAGCGTCTCGGTGTTCTCGCGCTGGGAGGAGTCGTCGATCGGCTTCATCTGGGTGAAGACGCGACTGGACGCCGACGACGACGCCGTGCCCGACACGATCCTCGACGGGGTGCGCGCCCAGGCGGAGGAATCGCCGCTCGGCGTGGAGGACAACGTCACGGAACTCTCCGAGCCAGGACCCTGGATGCTGCGACTCCCGCACTTCCGCCTCGACGCCGAGCCCTCGTTCGGCGACGAGATCCAGAGCGAGTACTTCGTCGCCCGCGCCGATGCGACCGCGGCGCTGAACGCGGTGCGGGCGCTGGGCGACAGCATCCGTCCCCATCTGATCTGGACCGAGCTGCGCACCGCCGCCGCCGACGAGCTGTGGCTGAGCCCCGCATACCGGCGCGACGTCGTGATCATCCACTTCACCTGGTTCAACCACCCCGACGACGTGGCCGCCGCGGTGGCCCGCGTGGAGGCCGCGCTCGAGCCCTTCGGGGCGCGCCCGCACTGGGGCAAGCTTCACGGCTTCGACCGCGCCGCGATCGAGCGGGTGCACCCGCGCCTCGCCGACGCGCGCGCCGTGTTCGAGCGGCTGGACCCCGAGGGCCGCTTCTCGAACGCGCACCTCGAGCGCCTCGGCGTGCGCGAGGCACGGTGACCCGAGGCCCGATGTCCCTCGCCGTGATCCCCTGGACGGTCGCCGGATGAGCGATCGGCGCTTTCCCCGTTCGGTGTTCTCGCGGGGAACCGAACCAGACGCCCGGTTCACGCTCGCCAGCGAGCGCACCTTCCTCGCGTGGATCCGCACCGCGCTCGCCCTGATCGCGGGCGGGGTCGCGCTCGAAGTGCTCGGGCTGGACCTTCACGCGGGTCTTCGCCTGGCAGCGTCTCTGGTGCTCGTCGTCGTCGGAGTCCTCACCCCCGCGTTCGCCTGGTTCGGCTGGATGCGCACCGAGCTCGCGCTCCGCGAGACAAGGCCCCTGCCGACTTCGCCGCTCGGGGTCATCCTCGGCTCCTCGGTCACGCTGGCCGGGATCCTCGTGGTCCTGGCGATCCTGCTGCGATGACCCCGCTCTTCGACGACGGCCTGCAGCCCGAGCGCACCGAACTGGCGTGGCGGCGCACGGCGCTGGCACTCGCCGTCGGCTCGCTCGTGGCGTTCCGTCTCCTGCCCTCGGCATTCGGCGATGCCTGGTGGGCGCTCGGCGGCGTCGCGGGCCTTCTGGCCACCGCCTGGCTCTACCTCAGCGCGCGACGGCGCTACCGCCGCGTGAACGAGGTTCTCCGCCTCGAGGGTGACAGGGCGAGGATGCCGGGCGCCGGCGTCCTCGGCATCCTCGCGCTGTTCATCCTCGCGGTTGGGATCGCCGGCCTCGCGGTCGTCCTCGCCGTGGCCGTGCGAGGCGGCGCAACGGTCTGATCGATGTCGGTCGCCCGGCGGCCGGCGTGTTCACACCCGTCAGTCGGCGACGCGGATCGCGCGGACGGCCATGAACTGGCGGCCGGGCAGGGGCACCCGAACTGTGGTGCGGTGGGTGCCCTCGAGGCGCTCGACGGTCATGTTCCAGGTGTCGATGACGTCGATCGTCCACTCGCCGTCGCCGAGCACGACGTTGCGGAAGCGCGGGCGGTTGAAGCCGAAGTAGCCGACGCGGTGGGTGTCGGCGCCGCCCCACGGGACGTCCCAGTCGGACGGGAGCGGGTCCCACACGCCCTCGGGCGCGTCGGCGAGCAGTCGCTCGAGGAACCCGATGCGGGCAGGAGACGTGCCGTGCAGGACGCCGCCCTTCGACCACCACAGCACCTCGTCGTCGAGCCCGAGCGCCGAGGGGAGGTAGGTCTCGCCGTGGCCGACGTAGCCGCCGCGCACCGCACCCTCCCAGAACCGGCGCACCATCTCCTCGCCGGTGATGTTGCCCCAGCCCTGATCGATGTCGCCCTCGTAGGCGCACTCGTCGATCACGACGGGCTTGCCCCAGTTCTCACGCCACTCGTCGGTGTTCTCGGCGGTGCGGTAGACGTCGACGCGCTGGATGCTGACGTGCGTGATCCAGGGCTTCGCGTAGTCGTAGAGAGGGCGGCAGTTGTGGATCGAGTTGAGGTGCCCGAACGGGTCCTCCTCGCCGACGACCGCGGCCAGGCGCTCCCAGTCGGCGCCGGTCTTCGACCACAGCAGGTCGTACTCGTTCGCCATCGACCACCACACGTTCGAGAACGCGGCGAGGCGGCGGACAGCGTAGCGCAGGTAGCGCTCGTCGACGGCGGGTCCGAGGTCGGCGAAGCCCCACCGGTCGTACGCGTGGAACAGGATGAGGTCGGCCTCGATGCCCAGCTCGCCCAGCTGCGCGATGCGCTGCTCGAGCCGGCGGAAGTGGGCGGGGTCGAACCGCTCGAGGTCGAAGCCGTCGTCGAGCGACCCGGGGAACACGAAATCGGCCGGCTCGTTCGCGTTGAACAGGTAGGACTTCGGGAACAGGCACATGCGGATCTTCGTGAACGGCGCGTCGGCGAGCGTCTGCAGGGTCTGCTCCTGCAGCTCATCGCTCTGGTGCGTCCATGCGTACGCCGTCGTGCCGAGGGGGCGGTGGCGCGTGCCGTCGGCGTGCCGGAAGTGGAAGCCGTCGACCCGCACCGGCCCGTGCGCGCCCTCGCGCGCCGCCGTCACGGTGACCGTGCCGCCGAGACCGTCGAGCGAACGCGCCGTCGAGCGCGTGACGAACGTCCAGTCGCCCTCCGCGTCGGCGAGCGCGCGCACGAGGTACCGGCCGTCGCCGTCGTAGAAGCCGCCGACCCGCACGGTCGAGGTGTCCGGGCGCGTGAATACCGCGTCGAACTCGACGTCGACGAACGGGTTGCCGTGGCTCGGCCCGTCGACGCGCACCTCGAGGACGCCCCACTTCGCCGTCGGGGAGGGAAGGACGACGGATGCTGAGCCCCGCGTCACCTCGTCGCCCTCGTAGCCGGGGTCGGGGTTGATCGCCGGCGCGTAGGGCGCACGGGCGTCGTCGCCGTCCTCGACGGCGGCCAGCGCATCCCACAGGAGCTCCTGCGCCGCGAGGTCTTCGAGCGCCGGTACGAGCGCCACGAGCTGGCCGAGCCGCACGCCCCGGTACTGCGCCGCCATCGGCGAGGCGGCGATGCCGGGGAGATGGGTCTCGAGCACGGCACGGCCGGCGGGGCTGTCGAGGGTGTCTCCGAAGGTGGAGGCGCGGTCGAACACGGGGTTCCTTCCGGTCAGAGGGTCGAGGTCAGCGGGGCACGGCGCGGCGCGCAGCGGCGGCGCGGGCGAACGCGGTGGCGATCCGGGAGCGCGGGAGGAGCAGCATCCGTCATTCGTCGTGTCCTTCCGCGACCCAGTGCAGCATGGCGATGTCGCCCTCGACGGCGTACACGCCGATGACGCGGCCGGTGAACGACTCCGCGACCTCCGACGACAGGAACCGCCCGTCGACCTCGGCGAGTTCGACGCGCTCGCCGCCGTCGGTCGTGAACCCGACGTGGAAGATGTCGCTCGTCGAGACCATGCGCCAGCCGGGGCCGGGCTTCGCGGAGTCGAGGTGCAGGTCGACGACGTCGCCCTCGAGCGGGGCGCTCCACTCCTGCAGCAGGCCGCCGAGCGACGCGCGGGCGGTCACGGTGCCGCGACCCGCCTCGATCTCGAGTCGGAAGCCCTCGTCGTAGCGCACGGCCAGGCCGCCCACGCCGCCGCTGACGTCGACACGCACGGTCACGGCATTGTTCAGGTGCTCCTGGCGGCGGCCCACGAAGACGGGACGCGCGTCGGCGAGCGTCGTGCCGTCGGCATGGAGCACGAGCGCGCCCGGCCGGGCCTCGACGTCGGCGATTTCGGAGGGCAGACGGCGGATGCCGACCCACTCGTGGTCGAGCGGGCCGTCGAAGGCGACCTCGACGCGTGTCCCGGGCCGCGGGTTCAGCTCGACGGGCGCGATCGCGGGCCACCCGTCGTCCCACGTCACCGGCGTCACGAAGGTCTCGCGCCCGAGCGCCGAGAACGCGCGGGTGCCGCTGCGCGGCCGCACGCCGAGCAGCACACACAGCCAGTCGCCGTCGGGGCCGACGACGAGGTCGCCGTGGCCGGTGTTCTGGATGGGCCGCGGCGTCGAGCGGGCCGAGACGAGGGGGTTGCCCGGAGAGCCGACGAACGGGCCTTCGGGCGAGGAGCCCCGCGCGATCGAGATCGAGTGTCCGCGCTCGGTGCCGCCCTCGGCGATCAGGAGGTACCACGCGCCGTCGATCTCGTAGAGGTGCGGTGCCTCGGGGAACATCAGCCCCGTGCCCGACCACAGCGAGCGCGGCTCCTCGAGCGCGCGGTGCGCCGCGAGGTCGACGCGCACCTGCTGGATGCCGAGGTGCGCCGGCTGGTTGGGGTTCAGCGCCCCGGTCAGCTGCAGCCCCGAGAACGTGACGTAGCAGGCGCCGTCGGCATCCCAGGCGATGTCGGGGTCGATGCCCTCGATCGTGCCCGTGCCGTCCGCCTTGAGCAGCAGGTCGCCGTCGCTCCACGGACCCGCAGTATCCTGCGCGGTGAAGTGCAGCATGCCGCGGCCCATCGCGTCGGTGATGACGAGGTGGAAGACCCCGTCGTGATGACGGATCGTCGGCGCCCACGCGCCGCCCCCGGTCGGCACGTCCTCGACGCCCAGCTGTCCAGGTCGCGTCGCGACGTGGCCGATGAGCTCCCACGTCTCGAAGTCCGTCGAGCGGTGGATCGGGATCCCGGGCAGGTACTCGAAGGTCGAGGTGGCGAGGTAGTACACGCCGTCGACCGCGACGACGCTGGGGTCGGGGTGGAAGCCGTTGAGGAGCGGGTTGTGGAGCGTGGTCACGAGGTTCCTTCGGAGGGGAGGTTCAGGACGAGAGACGGATGCCGAGTTCCCGGGCGAGCGCCACGGCGCGGGGGTCCGCGCCGCCCGGCCACGGACCGCGCGCGATGGTCCACGCGAAGGCCAGGCCGGTGTCGGGGTCGACGCAGGCCAGGGCCCCCGCCGCGCCGTCGTGGCCGAACGCACGCGGCCCGCCGAACGCGAGCTGCTGCGACGGCTTCTGGAACACGATCGCGTGGGCGCGGTCCTGCTGGTGCAGCACTTCGTCATAGCCGCGGATCTGCTGCTGGCCGATCTCAGCCACCGTGTCGGCGCTGAGGAACGGATCGGCGCCGTCGACGCCGGTGACCGCCGAGGCGAAGAGGCGCGCGATGCCCCGGGCCGTCCCCGTGCCCGAACCGGCGGGATGGCCGTACTCCCAGCTGCGGCGCGAGTTGGCGAGGTCGACCTCGCCGCCCATCGAGCCGAACACGACCGGGCCGAGCGCCGAGAAGGTCGGCGCGGAGGTGTCGGAGACCGGCTTGATCATCGGCAGCACGTCCACGCGGCGCGACTCGTACTCGGCGGGGAGGCCGAGGAAGAAGTCGATGCCGTGCGGGGCGCGGATCTCCTGCTCGTAGAACTCGTGCAGCGTCCGGCCGGTCACCCGGAACACGAGCTCGTCGCCGAGGTTGCCGATCGTGATGGCGTGGTAGCCGAAGGCGCTCCCGGGGTGCCAGAACGGGCGGCTCGCGGCGAGCCGCTCCGCCGCCGAGTGGTGGTCGAGCAGCTCGTCCCACGTGAGCGCGGGCTCCGCCTGCGGGAGGCCGGCCTGGTGCGACAGCAGCTGCCGCACCGTGACAGGCTGCTTGCCCTTCGCGGCGAACTCGGGCCAGTAGGTCGCGACGCGCTCGTCGAGGTCGAGCTCGCCCCGCTCGACGAGCAGGCCGATCGCGACCCCGATCGTGTTCTTCGTGACCGAGTAGGGCACGATGACCGAGTCCTCCGCCATGTGCGGCCCGCCCCACGCGTCGAGCACAGGGTGCCCGTCGTGGAACGCCGCGACCTGGAACGACAGGTCGGGGTCGGCGGCGAGGAGCCCGTCGAGGCGCTCGACGATGTCCTCGAGGCGCGCGTCGGCGCTCCCGCTCAGGCGGGCGCTGTCCAGCGCCTTCACTCGACAGTCCAGTCGACCGACAGCGGCAGGTCTGCCACCGAGGCGCCGGCGCGGAGCGTGAACGCGCCGGGCTCGACGACCCACTCGCCTGCCCAGTGCGCGAGGCGACGCTGCGGGACGGGGATGATCGCGGTCACCGTCTCGCCGGGGGCGGCGTGCACGGTCGCGAAGCCGACGAGCCAGCGCTCGGGGCGCTCCACCGCAGACTCCGCGCGCTCGGCGTACACCTGCACGACCTGCTTGCCGGCGCGATCGCCGGTGTTGGCGAGCGTGACCTCGACGGAGTCGCCGTTGCGCTGCGCCGCACCCCACGACCACGTCGTGTAGCCGAGGCCGTGGCCGAACGGGAACGCCGGCTCGGTGTCCGCCTTCAGCCACGCGCGGTAGCCGATGTGCAGGCCCTCGCGGTACTCCAGGCGGCCGTCCGTGGGAACGACCTCGGTCACCGGCACGTCGGCGAGCGCAGCCGGCCACGTCGTAGGAAGGCGTCCGCCGGGCTCGGCGGCGCCGGTGAGCACGTCCGCGATCGCGTGCCCGAACTCCTCGCCCCCGAAGTATCCCTGCACGACGGCCGCGACCTCGTCCGCCCACGGCAGCACGACCGGCGAGCCGGCGTTGACGACGACGATGGTCGGGGTCCCGGTGGCGGCGACGGCGCGGACGAGGTCGTCCTGGCGGCCGGGCAGGTCGAGGCTGGTCCGGTCGTAGCCCTCCGACTCGACCTTCGAGTTCGTGCCCACGACGACGATCGCGACCTCGGATGCCGCGGCCTCCGCGACCGCGCGGGCGATCAGCTCGTCGGAGTCGGTGCGCTCGGGCGCGATGCCGAGCGTGGCGCTGAGCGCGCCCGACAGCGCGCCGTGGCTCTCGCGCGTGAACTCGACGCGCACGGCGGTCTCGCGACCGGCCTCGACCGCGACGGTGGCCGTGATCGACGGCGGGTTGAGGAACGCCGCGCCGAGGTCGGTGCCCTCGATGATCGGGGCGTCGTCGAGGACGAGACGCTCGTCCACGTACAGCTTGCCCGGGTTCGCGCCGGCGAAGCCGAGCTCGATCTCGCCCGACTCGGTCGGCGTGTACAGCGTCTCGAACACCACCGTGGCGCTCGCCGAGATCGGGGCGTCGCCGCCGAACCAGACCAGCGCCGTGGAGCGGCGGTTCTCGGCGAAGAGCTCCGTGCCGTCCGCGTCGAAGAACGCGACGCGGATGCCGGCCTCGCCGGTCGCCGGGTTGGTGAGCTGCGCGAGCGGGATCTCGGCGACCCCCTCCTGCACGACCGCGCCGATCTCGAAGCGGACGTCGGCGCCGGGCGCGGCGGCGCGGATGGCGTCGAGCGGCGAGACCACGGACTCGGGGATCACGGTGGCGCTGCCGCCGCCCTGTGTGCGGGCCTCGCGCGCGTTCTGCCCGATGACGGCGACGCGGCCGAGGGACGCGGCATCCATCGGCAGAACACCCTCGTTGCGCAGCAGCACGGTGCCCTCGATGGCGGCGGCGCGCGCGAACGCCGGACCGTCGAGCGGAGCAGGTTCGAGCGGCCTCGCGTCGCCGAGGGCGCCGACGCGTTCGGCGAGCAGGAGCAGGCGCAGCACCTTGCGGTCGAGGTCGGCCTCATTCACGCGGCCGTCGCGGATCGCGTCCACCAGGTCGGCCCACGCCGGGGCGGGACCGGGCATCGCGAGGTCCTGCGCGGCGGGCACCGACCCCAGCGAACGGACCGCGGTCCAGTCGCTGACCACGACGCCGTCGAAGCCCCACTCGGAGTTGAGCGGCGTCTCGAGCAGGTCGTTCTCGGTCATGGTCACGCCGTCGACCGCGTTGTATGCGCTCATGAGGGTCCACGCTCCGGCCTCGACCGCGCGCTCGAACGGCGCAAGGTAGAGCTCCCGCAGCGCCCGGTCGTCGACGCGCACGTCCACGGTGACGCGGTCGGTCTCGGCGTCGTTCGCGACATAGTGCTTGGGGCACGCGGCGACGCCGTTCTCCTGCAGGCCCCGCACGTACGCGGCGGCGAGCTCGGCGCTCAGCTCGGGGTCTTCGCTGAAGCATTCGAAGTGACGGCCGCCGAGCGGCGAGCGATGCAGGTTTATCGTCGGTCCGAGGACGACGTCGACACCCTTGCGGCGGGCCTCGGATGCTGCGGCCGCGCCGTACCGGTAGGCGAGGTCGACGTCCCACGAGGCGGCGAGGGCCGATCCCGACGGCAGGTTGAGCGACGGCTCGCGCTCGTCCCAGCGAGGACCGCGGACCCCTGCGGGGCCGTCCGACAGGGTCATCGCCCGGAGCCCGATCTCGGGCAGGGGGACGGTGGTCCAGAAGTCGGCGCCCTGCACGAGGGCGGCCTTCTGCTCGAGCGTGAGGCGCTCGAGCAGCGGAACGAGGTGCAGCACCGAGTCCGGGTGGGTGGAGGTGGCGGTGTCGGTCATCGGGGAGGGTTCTTTCTCGCAGGAGTTTCGGGGGCGGATGCTGCGACCCGGGGTGCACGGACCGGCCGGGCCGGAGTATCCGTCTTCGTCAGGCGACGCTCGCGGACGCTTCGGCGTCGAGGAGGGCACGGCGCGCGATGCGGCGCTCCTCCTGCTTGTCGGGGTCGGGGACCGGCGCGGCCATGAAGAGACGCTGGGTGTACGGGTGCTGGGGCTCGGAGGTCACCCGGTCGCCGTCGCCGGTCTCGACGATCTCGCCGCGGTACATCACGGCCACGCGGTGGCTGATGTGGCGCACCACCGCGAGGTCGTGGGTCACGAAGAGGTACGCGACGCCGGTGCGGTTCTGGATGTCGATGAAGAGGTCCAGCACGCGGGCCTGCGTCGACAGGTCGAGCGCCGACACCGGCTCGTCGCACACGATGAGCCGCGGCTCCAGGGCGAGCGCCCGCGCGATCGCGACGCGCTGCCGCTGCCCACCCGAGAACTCGCGGGGGAGGCGTCCGCGCGCGTCGGCGGGCAGGCCCACCTGGTCGAGAAGGTCGCGCACCCGGGACTTCGCCTCGCTCGAGCTCACGCCCGCCGCGGTGAGCGGCTCGGTGAGGATCTGCTCGATCGTCATCGACGGGTTCAGCGACGAGTACGGGTCCTGGAACACGACCTGGATCTCGGAGCTGAGCGCGCGGCGCTCCTGGCGCTTCAGGTGCGAGATGTCCTTGCCGTCGTAGACGATCGACCCCTCGGTCACCGGGGCGAGGCCGAGGGCAGCACGGCCGAGAGTGGTCTTACCCGAGCCCGACTCGCCGACGAGGCCGACCGTCTCGCCCGGCAGGATGTCGAGCGAGACGCCCTTGAGGGCCCGGAACGGCTGGGCGCGGAAGCCCTTGCCCGGGTACTCGACGACGAGGTCCTTGATGTCCAGCAGCGGGGTGCTCATGCGCTTGCTCCCTTCATGACGAGCGGACCGCGGGCGGGACCCTCGTCGAGGATCGCGTCCAGCAGCGACCGCGTGTACGGGTGCTGCGCGTCGTTGAAGATCGCGCGCACCGGGCCCTGCTCGACGAACCTGCCGCTCTGCATGACGGTGACCCGGTCGCACAGGTCGGCGACGACGCCGAAGTTGTGGGTCACCAGGAGCATCGCCATGTGGCGCTCGGCTTGCAGGTCGCGCAGCAGCTCGAGCACCTCGGCCTGCACCGTGACGTCGAGGGCCGTGGTCGGCTCGTCGGCGATGATGAGGTCGGGGTCGGTCGAGACGGCGCCCGCGATGAGCACGCGCTGCGCCATGCCGCCCGAGACCTCGAACGGGTAGGCGTCGAACGTGCGCTTGGGCTGCGGGATGCCGACTCGTGCCAGCAGCTCGAGGGAGCGGTCGGTCGCGGCCTTCTTCGACAGCCCGAGGTTCTTGCGCAGCGGCTCGACCAGCTGGCTGCCGATCGTGAACGACGGGTCGAGGTTCGACATCGGCTCCTGCGGGATGTACCCGATGCGCTTGCCGCGCAGGCCCGCGTAGGTGCGGTCGTCGCCGTCGGCGATCTCGGTGCCTTCGTAGAGGATCGAACCGCCGGTGACGTGGCCGCCGCGGGGGAGCAGGCCCAGCACGGCGAACGCGGTCTGGGTCTTTCCCGAGCCGGACTCGCCGATGAGACCGTGCACCTCGCGCTTGCGGATGTCGAGCGAGACGCCGTGCACGACCTCGATGTGCGAGCCGTCGGGCTGGTCGTAACCGACGTGCAGGTCGCGGACGTCGAGCACCTTCTCAGTCGCTTTGCTGCGGGCGTCGCCCTTGTGGACGATGACGCCGTCGCTCTCGAAGACCGGCGGTTCGTCGAGGTCGACGACGTCGCCGCCGCTGAGCCCGACGGAGGTCGTCACCGCGGCCACCGAGCCGGTGGCGGTGGCGACCGCGCGCCGGCGCTTGCGGCGCACCGACACCGTGCGCTCCAGCTCGTCGCGCATCACGTTGGCGAGAAGCGTCAGCGCGATGCAGGTGAGGGCGATCGCAAGCGACGGCCAGAGCATCAGGAGCGGCTCTTTGTAGATGTTCTTGAAGCCGTCGTTGAGCATCTGGCCCCACGTGGGAACGGAGATGTCGCCGAGGCCCAGGAACTCGAGGCCCGACTGGATCGCGATGGCGATGCCGGCGATGATCGCCGACTGGATGATGATCGGAGCCCGCACCACCGAGAGCACGTGGCGGCCGATGATGCGCGTGTCGCTGAGGCCAGACACGCGGGCCGCGTCGACGTACAGCTCGGTGCGCACGGCGGTCACGGAGGCGTACACCAGCCGGTAGAACGCCGGGGCGAGCAGGATGCCGAAGATGAACATCGAGATCCACACCGACGGGCCGAGCACGGCGCGCGCCGCCAGCAGCACCACGATGCCGGGCAGGGCCATGTTGAGCTCCGTCACCCATGTCGCCGTGCTGTTGAACCAGCCCTGGTAGTAGCCGGCGATGAGGCCGCTGATGACACCGAGGATGAGCGCCACGACGAGGGCGAGCAGCGCTGCGGCGACCGTCGTCTGGGTCGCCGCCAGCAGTCGCGAGAACACGTCACGGCCGCTGCCGTCGGTGCCGAGGAGATGCGCGGCGCTCGGCGGCGCGAGCACATTGCGGATGTCGGCGTAGTTCGGATCCTGCGGAGCGATCGCCGGGCCGACGACCGCGATGATCCCGAGGAAGACCAGGAAGATCAGCGAGGCGAGGCCGATCGGCCGGCGCAGCAGACGGCGCCAGAGCGAGACGCGTACCGGGGCGACCGGCACGTCGAGGGGGACGTCGATGGCGGTCATGAGAGTCGCACCTTCGGGTTCAGCGCCGCCTGGGCGAGGTCGATGAGGAGGTTCACGATGACGACGATGATCGCGAAGGCGATCACGACGCCCATGACGACGGGGATGTCGCCGAGGGTGGTGGCGCGGACGGTGAGCTGGCCCATGCCGGGGATGGCGAAGACCTGCTCGACGATCACTGCCCCGCCGAGGAGGCCGATGAACTGCACGGCGAGGACCGCCAGCGCGGGGCCGCCGGCGTTGCGGAGCACGTGGCGGTACACGACCGAGTTCGTGCTGAGGCCGCGCGAGCGGAGCGTGCGGACGTAGTCCCGCGACATCGCGTCGATGACCGAGCCGCGGACCTGCTGCGACACCGCCGCGATCGCGCCGATCGACAGCGCCACGATGGGCAGGGTCACGGAAGACAGCCAGCCCGACACCGAGGTGGTCAGAGGCACGTAGCCGGTGGCCTTGAACCAGCCGAGGTTGATCGCGAACACGAGCACGAGGCCCAGCGCGATGAGGAAGCCGGGGATGGCGAAGCCGATGAGCGCGACCACCTGGACGCTGCCGTCGACCCAGCCGCCGCGGCGCGCGGCGAGGATGCCGAGGACGACCGCGACGATCGCCGACACGAGGGTCGCACCGATCACGATCGCGAGGGTGACCGAGAGGCGGTTGCTGACGCTCGTCGACACCAGCTCGCCGGTGAACCAGCTGCGACCGAGGTTGCCGGTGAGAGCGCCGGTGACCCAGTTCCAGTACTGCTGGAGCAGCGGCTGATCCAGCCCGAGCTGCTCGGTCTTCTTGGCGACGGTCTCGGCGGTGGCGTTCTCGCCGAGGATGCGGCGGGCGATGTCGCCGCCGGCCGCATAGAGGAGGACGAACGCGAGGAACGAGATCACCGCGATGAGGATGACGCCCGACAGCAGGCGCCGGAGGATGAATGCAAGCATGTCGCTTTCCCGTGGGGTGGTGTCTCCCCGTCCGCCCGCGGAGCGCGGGCGGACGGGGAGAGGATTCAGTTCTTCGGCGAGAAGTCGAAGATCGACGGGTAGGCGTTGGTGGGCCAGAACTCGAGGTTCGTGTTCGCGTCCGTGGCGTAGGTGCCCTGGACCCGGAAGAACGGCGCGAACCAGGCCTGCTCGACCAGGTAGGCGTTGAGGTCCTTCGTCGCCTGCTCGGCCTCGTCCTCGGTGCCCATCTGGATCGTCGAGATGTACTCGTCGACCTGGGGGTCCTGCGAGTGGAACGGGTTGAACGTGGCGTCAGGAGCGATCATGAAGTTGATCAGCTGCCAGTCGGGGTTCTGCTCGAGCGCCATCCACGTCGCCGGGTACTTCGGGGCGAGCATGTCGGTGATGAAGTTGCCGGTGCCGGGGTCGGTGTAGTTCACCGTGACTCCGATGTCGGCGAGCTGCTGCGCGACGAGGTCGAACGTGGTCTGGAACGCGGGCGTCGACATCATGTCGATCGAGAACCCGTCGGGGTAGCCGGCCTCGGCGAGGAGCTCCTTGGCGCCTTCGGGGTCGTACTCGTAGGTGCTGTCGAGCGCCTCGTCGTAGCCGACCGACGTCGCGGGGAAGACCTGCTCGGTGACGGTGCCGTAGCCGGCCTGGAGCGCCTCGAGCAGCGCCTCGCGGTCGAAGGCCATGTTGATGGCCTGGCGCACCTTGACGTCGGCGAGCTCGGGCGCCATCGTTCCCGCGCGGTCGAACAGCAAGAGGCCCTGGAAGTCGAGCTCGTTCGACTCGATCGTCCAGCCGGATGCCTCGATCTCGGGGATCGTGTCGTTGTTCACGATCTTCGCGCCGTTGGCCTCGCCCGCCTTGAGGGCGTTGAGCGTCGCGGTCGGGTCCTCGATGACGTTGATCGTGAGGTTGTCGTACTTGACGGCATCCGGGTTCCAGTAGTCCGGGTTGGCCGTGTAGACGTAGGTCGTGCCGGTGACGGTGGCCGCCGTGTCGAGCACGTAGGGACCGGAGCCGATGGGCTCGGTGGCCGAATCCGGGTCGTCGAACGTCGAGGGCGCCTGGATGAGGCCGGGTGCGATCGACAGCATGTTGACCAGCGAGGGGTCGGGGGCGGTCTGCGTGATGGTGACGGTCGTGGCGTCGACCGCCGCGAACTCCTTGCCGGCGAGCGTCGCGGCCTGCGGCGAGGTGCCGTCGCGGAAGCGCTCGAGGCTCGCGACCACGGCGTCGGCATCGAGCTTCGTGCCGTCGGTGAACTCGACGTCGTCGCGGAGCGTCAGCGTCAGCACGGTGTTGTCTTCGTTGTACGCCCACTCGGTAGCGAGCCAGGGCTCGATCTCACCGGCCGAGTTCTTCTGGAGCAGCGTGTCGAACACGGCCTGGAAGAACGGGCTGCGGTTGCCGTATTCGGCGCCCTGGCCGATGTCGTAGCTCGTGGGCCCGATGATCGCGGTGAGGGTGAGTCGGTCTGCTCGACCGGATTCGCTGGCGCCCGACCCGTCGTCTCCTGCGCCGGCGCAGCCGGTGAGAGCGAGAGCGGCGATCGCGATGGTGGCTGCTGCGGCCTTCCAACGGAACATCCTTGGTCCCTTCATCAGTGGCGATGCCCCTGCGGATCGCCTACTGCCGGGAGACGCTAACAGCAATTTCTAGTGGACGCTAGGTTTTTGAGCTAAAAAACTAGCGAGCATTTGGAATTCGTTATAGAACGGAGAAGAGGGACCCGGACGGGCGCCGACGGAGGTGCTCGGGATGACGCGGGGATACGGTGTGACGATGACCGAGACGACTTCCGCTCCAGGCAAGGCGGAGACCGCTCCCACGAGGACGCGCAAGCCGCGCGGCGAGTACGCCAAGTCGAAGGAGACGCGGACCGCGATCCTCGACGCCGCCCTGGAGGTGTTCGCAGAGTCGGGTTACCGCGCGGGCTCGCTGCGGGAAGTGGCCGAACGCGTGGGCATGAGCGAAGCAGGGCTGCTCCACCACTTCCGCAGCAAGAGCGCGCTGCTGCTGGCGCTGCTGGATCACCGCGACCAGCTGGCGCGGGGGCGCGTCGACTTCGACATCCCCGACGGGGTCGAGGCGCTGCGTGCGCTCGCGGAGCTGGCGCGCTTCAACGCCGCCAACCCCGGCATCGTCGAGCTTTACTGCGTGCTGTCGGCCGAAGCCACATCGCCGGCGCACCCGGCGCACGACTACTTCGTCAATCGCTACGAGACGGTGCGCGCGAGCGTGACGGGCTCGTTCGAGCGGGCGGCCGCCGCCGGGCGCCTCAACGACGGCGTGGATCCCGCTCGCGCAGCGGTCGCCACGATCGCCCTGATGGACGGTCTGCAGGTGCAGTGGCTCCTCGCTCGGGAGGCCACCGACATGGCGGAGGCGCTGCATGACAGCTTCCGCAGCCTGATCCGGGGCTACGACCTCGTTGCGATCGAGAATGCACTCGACGTGCTCGACGCGGAGACCGAGGCCGCCGACGCCGATTCGCCTGCCGAGCGGATCGAGGAGCAGGCGTGATCCGCGCGCCGTTCCTCGACGGCTGGACCGTCGGCCCGAAGCTCGGCGCCTTCGAGGCGCCCACCCCCGAGTCCGCACCCCGAGCCGTGCGGCTGCCGCACGACGCCGTGCGCGACCTGCCCCGCTCGGCCGACAGCGACCAGGGCGTGCACACCGGCTACGTCCCCGGCGGCGTGTTCGAGTACGCCAAGACCTTCGACGTACCCGACGGGTGGCGCGAGAAGACCGTGCGGCTGGAGTTCGAGGGCGTCTACCGCGACGCCGTCGTGTTCCTCAACGGCGATGCCGTCGTGCACGAGCCCAACGGCTACAACGCGTTCGAAGCCGTGCTGGACCCGTACCTCCGCTACGGCGAGCCCAATCGCGTCACCGTGGAGGCTCGCGCGCACCGTGACACCCGGTGGTATTCCGGCGCGGGCATCTATCGCCCGGTCCATCTTGTGGTGGCCGATCCCGTGCACATCCCGCTCGACGGCACGCGCGTCACGACGCCCGACACCGACGCGGATCGTGCCCTCGTGGAACTCGCGACGACGGTGCGCAACACCTCGCGCCACACCCGCACCATGCGGCTCACCTGGACGGTGTCGGCGCCGGACGGCTCGGACGTCGCGTCCGCAACGGCGCCAGTGACGGTGCTCCCCGGCGCCGACGCCGTGGCGCGCGTGCGCCTCGCGGTCGACGACCCCTCGCTCTGGAGCGTCGACGCGCCCTCACTGCACCGCGCGTTGACGACCCTCGCCGATGGGGGCGGAGAGCTGATCGACACGGATGCTGCGGACTTCGGCATCCGTCGCCTGCAGGTTGATGCGGCGCGCGGGCTGCGGATCAACGGCGAGACCGTGAAGCTGCGGGGCGCGTGCGTGCACCATGACAGCGGACCCCTGGGAGCGGCGACTTTCGCCGCGGCCGAGGACCGGCGGGTGCGCGTGCTCAAACAAGCCGGCTTCAACGCGCTGCGGAGCTCCCACAACCCGATGAGCCGCGCGATGCTCGACGCGTGCGACCGTCACGGCGTGCTCGTGATGGACGAGCTCACCGACACGTGGACCCGCTCCAAGGTCGCGTTCGACGCCGCCCCGAGCTTCCCCGAGCGCTGGCGACGTGATGTCGCGGCGCTCATCGCGAAGGACCTCAACCATCCCAGCGTCATCATGTACTCGATCGGGAATGAGATCCTCGAGCTGGCGACGCCGGCGGGCTCCGCGTGGAGCCGACGCCTCGCCGAGGAGATCCGCGCGCACGACGACACCCGCTTCGTGACGAACGGCATCAACGGGATCATCGCGAACCTCGACAAGATGGGCCGCCCCGAGGACGCCGGCGAGACCGGACCGGCGGACCCGAACACGATGATGGCGACCATGGGCGACACGATGGCGCGGGCCAACGCATCCGAGCTCGTGACCGCGTCGACCGAGGAGTCGGCGTCGGTGCTCGATGTCGTGGGCTTCAACTACGCCGAGTCCCGGTATGAGCTCGACCGCGAGCTGTTCCCGAACCGCGTGATCGTCGGGTCCGAGACGTTCCCGTCGCGCATCGAGAAGATGTGGGAGCTCGTCGAGCGGCTCGATCACGTCATCGGCGACTTCACCTGGACCGGCTGGGACTACCTCGGCGAGGCCGGCATCGGCCGCGTGGACTACACCGACGAGCCGGGTTACGAGCCGACCGGAACAGCCGGGCCGTACCCACACCTGCTCGCCGGCTGCGGCGACATCGACATCACGGGCTTTCGCCGCCCGGTCTCGTACTACCGCGAGATCGTGTTCGGGCTGCGCGCCGAGCCGTACCTGGCGGTGCATCCGCCGCGGCACCACGGCCGGCCCACCGCGACGACCCCGTGGTCGTGGGACGACTCCGTGTCGTCGTGGACGTGGGATGCCGGGCCCGGCGCTCCGGTCACGGTCGACGTGTACGCGCCGGCGGAGGAGGTGGAGCTCCAGCTCGACGGCGTCTCGCTGGGCGTCGCCCCCGTCGGAGCCGAGAAGGCGTTCCGCGCGCGCTTCGAGACCGAGTACCGCCCGGGCGAGCTCGTCGCGATCGCCCGCATCGCCGGTGACGAAGTGGGGCGCGCGACGCTGCGCACGGCCGGCGAGGTGGGGCTCGCGGCATCCGTCGAGCAGTCCGAGATGACGGCCGACGGACTCGGGTTCGTCGCGATTTCGCTGGCCGACGCCGACGGGGTCGTGGCGACGCAGGCCGACCGGCTCGTGACGGTGAAGGTCGACGGCCCCGCCGAGCTCATCGGCCTCGGCACTGGGCGCATCCGCACCGAGGAGTCCTTCGCCGGGCCTTCGGTCACGACGCACGACGGGAGAGCGCTCGCGATCGTGCGGCCGACAGGCCCCGGCAGCGCGACCGTGACGGTCAGCGCCGACGGCCTGGCCGCGGCATCCATCTCCCTCACCGTGTCCTGACGACGCTGGACCGAGGGAATCGCGAAAGGGTAGGTTTCCGCACGCGCGGTGTGCGGAAACCTACCCTTTCGCGTTTCCGCGTCAGCTCGCGCGGGCGCGGGTGCGGATCTCGTCCTCGTCGCCGGGAAGCACGCGGATCGGCGTCGTGCCGGCGACCTCGTCGCTGAACTCCTCGGGAGCGACGATCGTGAGCGGGCGCGTCTCATCGAGCGTGAGGCGGAACCGCTTCTCTTCGTGACGGTGGAGGCGTCCCGACCACAGCAGCCATGTGGCGCCGATCGCGAAGGCGACGAAGGCGGCGACGGCGCCGACGAGGATCGCCATGCGGGGGCCGAACTCGGCGGCGACCCATCCGACGATCGGCGCGCCGATGGGCGTGCCGCCCATCAGGATCGCCATGTACAGCGCGAGCACGCGGCCGCGCAGCACTGGGTCGGTGGTCGTCTGCACGTAGCCGTTCGCCGTCGTCATCATCGTGACGACCGCGAAGCCGGTGAACATGAGCGTGATCGCGTACAGCCAGTACGTCGGCATGAACGCCGACACCACAGCCGCGATGCCGAACATCGCGGTGCCGATGATGAGGACGCGCAGTCGCGCGCGGTCGCGGCGGGCTGCCATGAGCGCGCCCGCGACCGAGCCGATCGCGAGGATCGAGCTCAGCAGGCCGAACCCGTCGGCCTCCTTGCCGAACTCGACCGCCATCGTCGACGCGAGGATGGGGAAGTTCATGCCGAACGCGCCGATGAGGAACACCATCGCGCACGTCACGATGAGGTCGGGGCGGCCGGCGACGTAGCGGAATCCGTCGGCGAGGCGCGAGGACTGCGGCACCTTCACCCGCGGCACGAGCTCGTGCGTGCGGATCAGGAGGAGCGCCGCCAGCATCGCGAGGAACGTCACCGCGTTGGCGACGAACACCCACCCCGTCCCGACCGCGACGATGACGATGCCGGCGACGGCCGGGCCGATCATGCGCGCGCCGTTGAACGACGCGGCGTTCAGCGCGACCGCGTTCGAGGCGTTCTCGCGGGCGACGAGGTCGGACACGAAGGCCTGGCGCGCCGGGTTGTCGAACGCGGCGACGACGCCCAGCGCCAGCGCGAACGCGTACATGGTCGGCAGCGTCATCACGCCGGCGAAGATGAGCACGCCGATCGCGACGCCGAGCAGGAGCAGCAGGCTCTGCGTGACGAGGAGCAGCTTGCGGCGGTCGAAGCGGTCGGCCACGAGGCCGGTGACGCCGACGAGCAGCAGCGGCGGGGCGAACTGCAGCGCCATCGTCACGCCCATCGCGGCGGCGTCGTTGTCGGTGAGCTCGGTGAGCACCACCCAGCTGATCGCCGTCGACTGCATCCACGCGCCGATGTTCGACACCAGCGCGCCGATGAACCACACGCGGTAGTTGAAGGCGGAGAAGGACCGGAACATCGCGCTCATCGGGCCACCATCCGCTCCATGATCTCGGCGGCGGCGGCGAGCGTCTCGCGTTCGGCCGGCGTGAGCTCGGCGAGCGTGGCCTCGACCCACGCGTCGCGGCGACGGGCGGTCTCTTCGACGACCGCGACCCCCTCGGGGGTCAGCGAGATCACGACCTTGCGGCCGTCGCGCTCGTCGGCGCCGCGCACGATGTAGCCGGAGTCCTGCAGGCAGTTGACCGTGCGGTTCATCGACGGGGCCGAGACGCGCTCACGCTCGGCGAGGTCGCCGAGCGTGTGGGGGCCGTGCACCTTGAGGGCCGCGAGCACCGCGAACTGCCCGTCGCTCATCGAGTCGACGGCGCGCTGCGTGCGCATGCGCCGAGCGAGACGGAAGGTCGCGATGCGCAGCTGCGAGGCGGCGGGGGAGAGGTCGGCGTGAGTACCGGCGTCGGGGCCGGTGTCTGAATCTGAAGTCTCGATGCTGCTCATCCGGTTAGTTAGCATAGCTCATTAGTCTTGCTAAAGAAACTTCGGCGGGGATGGATGCTGCGTCCCCGCGTCAGACGCGGGGTGCGATGTTCCGCGCCCATAGACTTCTGCGCATGCCCGAGTTCATCGATGCGCATGACATCACGATCCACTACGACGTGCATCCGGCCGAGGCGTCGCCGCGCGCGATCGTGCAGCTGCTGCACGGCATCGGCGAGCACGCCGGACGATACGGTGCGCTGATCGCCGCGCTCGTCGCCGAGGGGTACATCGTCTACGCGGCTGATCACCGCGGCCACGGCCGCACCGGCATGGGCCAGCACGGCGGCGACGCGACTCGTCTCGGGCACCTGGGCAAGGGCGGGCTGCGCGGCGCGCTCGCCGCGATGTGGCAGTTCACGCAGCAGATCCGCGGACAGAACCCCGGGCTGCCGCTCGTGCTGCTGGGGCACTCCGGCGGCTCGGTGCTCGCGCAGATGCTCGTCAACGACCACCCCGACGCGTACGACGCGGTCGTGCTGACCGGCACCGCGCTGCGCATGCCGGGGTCCATCCACACCACGGGCCTCAACAAGCCGTGGGACGGTCCCGGAGCGATGGGCACCGAGTGGCTGTCGAGCGACCTGTCGGTGGGTCAGGCCTTCCTCGACGACCCGCTCACCACCAGCGAGGACCCGATCAAGCTCATCGGGGTGGTCGACTCCCTTCGCATGTGCGGTCTGCCGCGCAAGAACCTCGGCCGCGACATCCCGACGCTCCTCATGATCGGCCGCGACGACACCGTCGGCGGTCCGCGCAGCGTGCACCGCCTCGCCGACGCGTACCGCACGCGCTCGGGCTTCACCGACGTGACGACGCTCATCTACCCCGACGCGCGCCACGAGATCTTCAACGAGGTCATGCAGGCCGAGGTGCGCGCCGACCTGCTCGCCTGGCTCGACAGGCACATCGCCGACCGGAGCTGAGGGCGGCGGCGCATGCCCGATCGGCGTCCGTGCCCGCCGCGCGAATAGGCTGAAGCCCATGCACGGCGAATACAAGGTGCCCGGCGGCAAGCTCGTGGTGGTCGACCTCGAGGAGCGCGACGGGCGCATCGCGGACTTCCACCTCGCGGGGGACTTCTTCCTCGAACCCGACGACGCGCTCGCCGACATCGACGCGGCGGTCAACGGGCTGCCGATCGAGGCGGATGTCGCGACCATCGCCGCCGCCGTGCGCTCGGCGCTCCCCGAAGGTGCGCAGCTCCTCGGCTTCACTCCCGAGGCGGTCGGCACGGCGGTGCGCCGCGCGTTCGTGACCGCCCCCGGCTGGCGCGACTTCGACTGGGAGATCGTGCACGAGAAGCCGGTCTCGCCGCGCATGAACCTCGCCCTCGACGAGGTGCTCACCGGCCGTGTCGGCGACGGCCGCCGGCGCCCGACGCTGCGCATCTGGGAGTGGGACGAGAACGCCGTCGTGATCGGCTCGTTCCAGTCCCTCCGCAACGAGGTCGATCCCGAGGGTGCTGCGACGCACGGCTACGACGTGGTCCGCCGCATCTCGGGCGGCGGCGCCATGCTCATGGGCGCGAACTCCATCGTCACGTACTCGCTGTACGTGCCCGCGTCCCTCGTCGCGGGGCTCACCTTCGCCGACTCGTACGCCTTCCTCGACGACTGGGTGCTGCAGGCGCTGCGCGCCCTCGGCATCGAGGCGACCTATCAGCCGCTCAACGACATCGCCTCCCCGCAGGGCAAGATCGGCGGCGCCGCGCAGAAGCGCCTCGCGAACGGCGGAGTGCTGCACCACGCGACCCTCAGCTACGACATGGACGGCAACGTCATGACCGAGGTGCTGCGCATCGGCCGCGAGAAGCTCAGCGACAAAGGCACGACGTCGGCCGCCAAGCGCGTCGACCCGCTGCGGCGGCAGACGGGTCTGCCCCGTGAGGCGATCATCGCCAAGCTCGAGGAGACCTTCACGAACCTCTACGGCGCCGTCCCCGGACACATCACCGACGACGAATACGCCGAGGCGGAAGCCCTCGTGGCGTCGAAGTTCGCGACGGACGCATGGCTTCGCCGGGTTCCTTGATCGGGGCGACGGATGCTGCGCCCCCCGGCTCCGTCGAGATCCACCACGGCGACAACCTCGTGGTGTCGCGAACGCTGCCCGACGCGTCGTTCACCCTGATCTATCTCGACCCGCCCTTCAACACCGGCCGCCCGCAGGAGCGGTCCATCGAGATCGCGCGGACCGCAGCATCCGTCGCTCCCTCCGGCGAAGCGATCGTGCGGCGAGGGTTCCACGGGCGCGAGTACGAGCGGATCCGCGGCGACCTGCGCGCGTACGACGACAGCTTCGACGACTACTGGGGGTTCCTCGAGCCGCGGCTGCTCGAGGCGTGGCGGCTGCTCGCCGACGACGGCACGCTGTATCTGCACCTCGACTACCGCGAGGCGCATTACGCGAAGGTGCTGCTGGACGCCCTCGTCGGGCGCGAGCGGTTCCTCAACGAGCTCATCTGGGCGTACGACTACGGCGCCAAGACGCGCAAACGGTGGCCCACGAAGCACGACACGATCCTGGTGTACGTGAAGGACCCGAAGGCGTACTGGTTCGACTCGGACGCTGTCGACCGCGAGCCGTACATGGCACCGGGACTCGTCACGCCTGAGAAGGCCGAGCGCGGCAAGCTGCCCACCGACGTCTGGTGGCACACGATCGTGCCCACGACCGGGCGGGAGAAGACCGGCTACCCGACGCAGAAGCCCGAGGGGATCCTGCGGCGCATCGTGCAGGCCTCGTCGCGTCCTGGCGACCGTGTGCTCGACTTCTTCGCGGGCAGCGGCACGACCGGCGCTGTCGCGTCGGCGCTCGGCCGTGACGCCGTGCTCGTCGACCACAACCCCGCCGCGATCGCGGTGATGCGCGAACGGATGCCGCACGCCCGGGTCGTGGAGAACGTTTCCTGAACGGCGGATCCGGGCCCGTCGCGCGCCCTTAGGCTGGGGCCCATGCGTTTCGGAACCTTCATCCCCCAGGGCTGGCGATTCGATCTCGTCGGCATCGATCCTTCGGAGCACTGGGCGGTGATGAAAGGGCTCGCGCAGCGCGCCGACGCGGGGCCGTGGGAGTCGCTCTGGGTCTACGACCACTTCCACACCACCCCGGTGCCGAGCGACGAGGCCACTCACGAGGCGTGGACGCTGATGGCGGCCTTCGCGGCGTCGACCGACCGCATCCGCCTCGGCCAGATGTGCACCTGCATGGGGTACCGCAGTCCCGCGTACCTCGCGAAGGTCGCCGCGACCGTCGACATCGTCTCGGGCGGACGCACCGAGATGGGCATCGGCGGCGGGTGGTACGAGCACGAGTGGGAGGCCTACGGCTACGGTTTCCCGCCGGTTCCCGAACGGCTCCGGATGCTGCGCGAGGGCGTCGACATCATGCAGCAGGCCTGGACGACCGGGCGTGCCACGCTCGCCGGCACGCACTACCAGGTGGACGGCGCGATCGTGCAGCCGCTGCCGCTGCAGGACGGCGGCATCCCCATCTGGGTCGCCGGCGGCGGCGAGAAGGTCACGCTCAAGATCGCGGCGAAGTACGCGTCGTACACGAACTACACCGGTTCGCTCGACGACATCGACCGCAAGAGCGCGGTCCTGCAGGGCCACTGCGACGCGCTCGGCCGCGACTTCTCCGAGATCACGCGCACGTCGAACTTCAACACCATCGTCGGTGCAACCGAGGCCGAGGCGCGCGATCGCCTGGCCGCCGTCAAGGCGCGCCTGCTCCCGCACGTCGGGCAGGAGCGCGCCGACCACATCGAGCACGACTATCTGAACTCGCCCGCCTTCGGCACGCCCGAGCAGGTCGCGGAGCGCCTCGCCGAGCGCGAGCGCCACGGCATCGCCTACGCGATCCACTACTTCCCCGAGGCCGCCTACGACCTCTCGGGCGTGGAGCTGTTCGAGCGCGAGGTCGTCGCCGCGCTGTCCTGACGCACTTCGTGCATACGAAAGGGTGGGTCCTCGCCGCTGCATCGGCGGGGACCCACCCTTTCGCGATTCCCCCGCTGCAGGGGCGGCGGGAGCCTGCGGTCAGACGAGCGCCGCGATCGCGGCGTAACCGTGTGCGTCGACGCCGGGCGAGCCGGACGACCCGCCGAACACCCGCGTCGTACCCGGCGCGCCCGACCACGCGGGCCAGCCGGGATCGCCGTCGACGATCAGCCCGACGGCCGCCGCGTGCGTCTGATCGGCGAGCTGCTGCGGCGGGTTCGGGCCGGTGAGGGGCTCGATCTGCACCGAGTCGAGGCAGTCGAACCAGAACGGCACGTCGATGCAGTGCACCGCCGACCCGTTGACCGCACCGGGCTGTGACGAGCGGAACGCGTAGCGGTACACCCACGTCGGGGCGGCGCCGCGCGCCCGCGCCGTGCGCACGACGGCGCTGCGGAACATGCGGTCGGTGATGTACCGGCCGAGCACGGCGGCGTGGCCGCGGGCGACGACGTCCCGGTTCGCGGCGACGTAGGCCTTGCGCTGAGCGCCCTTGAGACCCGACCGGCCGAGCAGAAAGCCCAGCGGGATCCAGCGGAGCGTCTTCGCCTGGCCCGCCACGACCATCGAGAACTCGTCGTCGGTCGCGCCGAGCACGAGCGGCTTGTCGGCCCCGACACCGGCTGCGATCGATGCCATCGTGGGCCGGGTGAGGAGATCGCCGTCGATCGACGGGCCGAGCAGCAGCCCGTCGTCGAGCAGCTTGGTGATGGCATCCGGGCCTGCCACGCTCGTCGCCTTCTTCTGCGCCTCGATGATGCGCTCCTCCGGCACCGTCGACAGCGCCGCCCGGGTCGGTGCGACACCGACCCGGGCCGCCACATCCCGTCCGATCGCCTCCCAGCGGTCGGCCGCCACGTCGGCGGTGGCGCCGGACAGCGCCCACACCGAGTGGAACAGGTGCTGGGCCGCCGGCATCCCGAGCAGCGTCAGCACCGCCCCGCCGCCGGCAGACTGGCCCGCGATCGTCACGCGCGACGGGTCGCCGCCGAAGCCCCGGATGTTGTCCTGCACCCACTCGAGGGCCAGCAGCCAGTCGCGCACGCCGCGGTTCGACGGCGCGTCCTCGATCCAGCCGAAGCCGTCGAAGCCGAGCCGGTACGAGATCGTCACGGTGACCACGCCGTCGCGGTTGAACGAGCGGCCGTCGTACCAAGGGCTCGCCGGCGAGCCGGCGGAGTAGCCGCCGCCGTGGATCCAGACGAGCACCGGGAGCGCAGCATCCGTCACTGCCGGCACCGGCGTGAAGACGTTGACGTTGAGCGTCGACTCGCCCGGCACGGACGGCTCGGGGATGAGGGTCACGCCGGGGTCGCCGCGCTGCGCGGTGGCGCCGAACGCGAGGGCATCGCGCACGCCCTCCCACGGCTCGGCCGGCTCCGGCGCCGTGAACCGCAGCTCCCCGACGGGCGGCTTCGCGAACGGGATGCCGAGGAACGCGGCCGACCCCCCGGCGCCGGGCTCACCCCGCCAGAAGCCGCGCACCCTTCCGGTGACGGTGTCGGCCTCCGCAAAGAGCGTGATGGTCGTCATCGCTTCTCCGGGGTGAGCAGCTCGAAGAGGGCGCCCACCGTGGCGGCCATGTCGACGTCGGGCTCGAGCATCCACTGCAGCTGCATGCCGTCGGCGACGGCCTGGAAGATGCGTGCGAGGGTCTCGGGATCGATGCGGGCGTCGAGCTCGCCGGCCGACTGCTTCGCCGCGATCGCCGAGGAGAAGAACCTGCGGAGGTTCTCGCCGCGGGTCAGGAAGAACTGGTGTGCGGGATGCGCCGGATCCGCGGCGTCGACCGACAGCCGGGCGAACAGGTGCACGAGGCCCGGGACGTCGGCGTTGTGACGGATGAGCTGGACGTAGCCGGCGCGGATGTCGGGATCCTCGCCGGTCGCCGTCGCGAGTCCATGCTCGAGGTCGCCGGTCATCCCCTGGTCGCCCGCGTCGACCTCGTCGCGCTTGCGGAGGATCTCGGTGAAGAGCTCCTCCTTGCTGTCGAAGTAGTGGAGGAGTCCTGCCTGGCTGAGGCCCACGGCATCCGCCAGCTCCCTCACCGACGCGCCGCGATAGCCTTCGCGGGCGATCACGTCGAGTGCGCGCGCGAGGATCTCTTCGCGCTTGGCGACGCCCTTCGCGTAGGAGCCGCGTCGCCCCGTGCCGCTCTCTGTCATAGGGAAAGTAAACCCGAATATCGCTTGATTTCTCAAAACCAAATGACATAAGGTTTTGGTCGAGCGCTCACTGCGGAGCCTCGTCACTCCAGCGTGGAAGGAACGCCATGAGCATCCCGGATCTCACGGAACTCACCCTCGAAGAGAAGGCGTCGCTCACCAGCGGCGCGAGCTTCTGGTACACCAAGCCCGTCGAGCGCGTGGGCGTGCCCGCGATCATGGTGACCGACGGCCCGCACGGCCTGCGCAAGCAGCGCGAGGGCGGCGACCACCTCGGCATCGGCGACAGCGTGCCCGCGACCTGCTTCCCGCCCGCCGTCGGCCTCGGCTCGTCGTGGGACGTCGACCTCGTCCATCGCGTGGGCGAGGCGCTCGGCACCGAGACCTCGATCGAGAACGTCGCGGTGCTGCTCGGGCCCGGCATCAACATCAAGCGGTCGCCCCTGTGCGGTCGCAACTTCGAGTACCTCTCCGAGGACCCCATCGTGTCGGGCGTGCTCGGCGCCGCGATCGTGCAGGGCATCCAGTCGAAGGGCGTGGGCACCTCGCTCAAGCACTTCGCGGCCAACAACCAGGAGAACGACCGCATGCGGTCCTCGTCCGACGTCGACCCGCGCCCGCTGCGTGAGATCTATCTGCGCGGCTTCCAGCGGGTCGTCGAGGACGCCCAGCCGTGGACGGTCATGTGCTCGTACAACCGCATCAACGGCGTGTACGCCTCGGAGGACCCGTGGCTGCTCACCCAGGTGCTGCGCGACGAGTGGGGCTTCGAGGGACTGGTCGTCTCGGACTGGGGCGCCGTCAACGAGCGCGTGCCGGGTCTCGCCGCGGGCATGGACCTCGAGATGCCGTCATCGAACGGCGTCACAGACGCACAGATCGTGGCAGCCGTGCAGGACGGCTCCCTCGACGAGTCGGCGGTGGATGTCGCCGCCGGACGCGTGCTGGACCTCGTGCGCAAGGCGACCGAGGGCGCGGGCGCTGTCGCAGGACCCCTCGACGTCGACGCCCACCACGCCCTCGCCCGCGAGGCCGCCGGCCGCTCGATCGTGCTGCTCAAGAACGAGGGAGGCGCTCTCCCGCTCGCGAAGGACGCGAAGATCGCGGTCATCGGCGAGTTCGCCGCGACGCCTCGCTACCAGGGCGCCGGTTCCTCCATGATCAACCCGACGCGTCTCGACACCGCGCTCGACGGGATCCGCGCGCTCGCGGCGGGCGACGTCGCGTACGCGCAGGGCTTCAGCAACGCGCTCGAGGTCTCGGCCGACGAGGCGTCGGCCCTGCGCGACGAGGCCGTGGCCGCAGCATCCGTCTCCGATGTCGCGGTGCTGTTCCTGGGCCTTCCCGCCCGTCTCGAGTCCGAGGGCTACGACCGCGACGACATCGACCTGCCCGCCGCGCAGCTCGAACTCGTCGACGCGGTGCTCGCCGTGAACCCGAACACCGTGGTGGTCCTGTCGAACGGCGGCGTGGTCGCGCTGCCGTTCGCCGACCGCGTTCCGGCGATCCTCGAGGCCTGGCTGCTCGGTCAGGCCGGCGGCGGTGCGACCGCCGACGTGCTGTTCGGCGACGTCAACCCGTCGGCGAAGCTCACCGAGACGATCCCGGTGCGCCTCGAAGACACGCCCGCGTTCCTCGACTTCCCGGGGGAGTTCTCGCACACCCGCTACGGCGAGGGTCTGTTCGTCGGCTACCGCTGGTACGACGCGCGTCGCCTCGATGTCGCGTTCCCGTTCGGCCACGGCCTGTCGTACACGTCTTTCTCGTACACGGATGCCGCGGCCCAGGTCGACGCGAACGGAGACGTCGAGGTGACCGTCGCCGTCACCAACACCGGCGACCGCGCGGGTCGCGAGGTCGTGCAGGTCTACACGTCGCTGAAGGCATCGTCGGTGCAGCGCGCGCCGCGCGAGCTGAAGGCTTTCGCGTCGGTCGCTCTCGAACCGGGCGAGACCCGGACGGTGGCGCTTACCGTGCGCCGCCAGGACCTCGCCTACTGGGACATCCGTGCCGACCGCTGGGTCGTCGAGGGCGGCGAGTACGCGGTCGATGTCGCGGCGTCGAGCCGCGACATCCGCTCGTCCGTCGCCGTGGCGGTCGAAGGCGACGTGCTCACGCTGCCGCTGTCGCGCACGTCGTCGATGGGCGAGGTGCTGAGCCACCCCGTCGCGGGCCCGGTCGTGCAGGCCGCGATCGCCCAGATGATGGGCGGGCTCGGCGACAGCGCCGCGTCGATCATGCCCGAGGGCGTCGACATGTCCAAGATGATGGAGTCCTTCCCCATCGGCCGGATCGGCATGATGGGCGCCCTCGCCGGCGACGGCGCCGCAGCCGGCCCCGAGATGATCGACGGCCTCCTCGCGATGGCGAACGCCGGCGGCGCGCCCGAGCAGGACTGACGCCGACGACCGGATGCCCGGCGTCGGCCGTCGCGGGCCGGCGCCGGGGCATCCGGGCGATGTCGTGCCGTCGGGCACCGTCACAGACTTCGCAGGGTCGCGCCGACTTCGCAGGTCTCCCGCGATCCGCTGCGAGCCCGGCGTCCTTCTGCGAAGTCTGTGAAGCTCGGGGATGCCGCGCGACCCGCGGCATCCGGAGTCTCAGCTGTTGAGGAAGGCGAGCAGCGCCTCGTTGACCTCGGCGCCGTGCGTCCATAGGAGTCCGTGCGGGGCGCCCTCGAGCTCGACGTAGGTCGCGTCGGGGAGGAGGTCCTTGAAGCGGCGGGCCGTGACGTCGATCGGCAGGATGTTGTCAGCGGTGCCGTGCAGGATGAGCGCGGGCACGTCGATCGCGGGGATGTCGGCGCGGAAGTCCGTGGGCCAGGTGAGCGGCGCTGTGGCGATCGCGGTGTTGCCGGCGTACGTCGCGACCTGGATGCTCGCGTCGAGCGCCTCCTGCGAGATGCGCGAGCCCAGCGTGTCGTCGAGGTTGTAGAAGTCCTTGTAGAACCCGGCGATGAACGCGTAGCGGTCGTCGCGCACCGACTGCGCGATGCCGTCGAAGAACTCCTGCGGGCCGGCGCCCTCGGGGTTGTCCTCGGTCTTGAGGAGGTACGGCTCGAGCGACCCGAGGAACGCCGCCTTCGCGACCCGGCCGCTGCCGTAGCGCGACAGGTAGCGGGCGATCTCGCCGGTGCCCATCGAGAAGCCCACGAGCACGGCGTCGTGGAGGTCGAGATCCTCGATGAGAGCGTGCAGATCGCCGGCGAACGTGTCGTAGTCGTACCCCGAGCCGACCTTGCTCGACTGCCCGAACCCGCGGCGGTCGTACGCGATCACGCGGTAACCGGCGTCCAGCAGCGCCGCCTGCTGCTTGCCCCACGACTCGCCGTTCAGCGGGAAGCCGTGGATCAGCACGACGGGCTGGGCATCCGACGGACCCTGGTCGGTGTAGTAGAGGTCGATGTCCACCGAGTTCTCGGTCCCGACGGTGATGTACGCCACGATCGCTCCTTCCGGGTCGCGAACGGATGCCGCGGCCCTGCGTTCGACGCTAGGCCGCGGCATCCGTCATCGCCAGTGGCTTGCGTCCGCGCGTCACGAGCGTTCACGCGGCGTTCAGCCATTCTTGCGCGCGGGTCAGTCGCGCCCCGCTCCGGCCGACGGCGTCACCGTGAAGATCGTGGGAGCGGCGAAGCCGGCGGCCGCGAAGGCGGCGGTCGCGGCATCCGTGACCGCTCCGACGAGATCGTGCGCGACGAGCGCGATCGCGGCGCCGCCGAACCCGCCACCCGTCATGCGGGCGCCGACGGCACCCGCCGCGAGGGCGGCTTCGACCGCCGTGTCGAGCTCGGGGACCGAGATCTCGAAGTCGTCGCGCATCGACGCGTGCGACGCGACGAGGAGGTCGCCGATGGCGGTGGGTCCCTGCTCGCGGAGCGTGCGCACAGTGTCGAGCACCCGCTGGTTCTCGGTGACGACGTGGCGCACGCGGCGGTAGGTGACGTCGTCGACGAGCTCCGCGAGGCGCGGGAGATCGTCGACGCTCACGTCACGCAGCGCCGGCACGCCCAGCGCTGCTGCGCCCCGCTCGCACGCGGCGCGGCGCTCGCCGTATCCACCTGTGGCGTGGGAGTGCTTCACGCCGGTGTCGATGACGACGAGCTCGAGGCCGGCATCTGCGAAGCCGAGGTCGATGACCTGTGCCTCGAGGGAGCGGCAGTCCAGGAAGATGGCCGCGTCTGCCCGGCCGAGCAGCGACGCCATCTGGTCCATGATGCCCGTGGGCGCGCCGACGGCCTCGTTCTCGGCGCGTCGTCCGACCTTCGCCAGGGCGATCCGGTCGAGGTCGATGCCCCACGTGTCGGCGAGGGCGACGGCGGTCGCGCCCTCGATCGCGGCCGACGACGACAGACCCGCACCCACCGGCACGTCCGACGCGAACGCGAGGTCGACGCCCGTGACGGTCGAAGGATCGGTTCCGGATGCTGCGAGCAGCGTCCACGCGACACCCAGGGGGTAGCGGGCCCACTCCGGGACGTCGTCGCGCTGCGCGGGGAAGAGCGCGTCGAGCTCGTCGAGGGCGACCTCGACGGTCGCGTCGTCGAACGTCGAGGCGACGCGCGCGCGGAAGACGCCGTCGGCGCGCGGCGCGAGCGCGACATGGGTGCGGTGCTGGATCGCGAACGGCAGCACGAAGCCGTCGTTGTAGTCGGTGTGCTCGCCGATGAGGTTCACGCGTCCGGGAGCCGACCAGGTGCCGACCGGATCTGCGCCGAACCGTGCGGCGAAGAGCGCGCGCGCGATGGCGGCGGTGCGGATATCGGTGGCGGTCACAGGGTCTCCTCGGGGATGGATGCGACGGCATCGCGCAACTTCGCCGCGGCCGTCTCGGGCGGGATGTCGCCGATCCAGGCGCCCATGGCGGCCTCGGATCCGGCGAGGAACTTGAGCTTGTCGGCCGCGCGGCGCGGCGACGTGAGCTGCAGATGCAGGCGCGCCGCGTCGCGGCCGCGATGCGCCGGCGCCTGGTGCCAGGCGGCGATGTAGGGCGTGGGGGAGTCGTAGAGCGCGTCGACGCCGCGGAGCAGCCGCAGGTAGAGCGGGGCGAGCTCGTCGCGTTCTGCATCCGTCGTCTCGGCGAAGTCGGCGACGTGACGGTGGGGGAGCAGGTGGATCTCGATCGGCCACCGCGCGGCGAACGGCACGAACGCCGTCCAGTGCTCGCCCTCGAGGATCACGCGGTCGCCCGCGCGCTCGAACTCGAGGATGCGCGCGAACAGGTCGGGCCCCTCGCGATCGATCGACGTGAGCAGGCTCGTCGTGCGCGGTGTGATGTAGGGGTAGGCGTAGATCTGCCCGTGCGGGTGGGGGAGCGTCACGCCGATCGCCTCGCCGCGGTTCTCGAACGGAAAGACCTGCTCGATGCCCGGCAGTGCCGACAGCGCCGCCGTGCGGTCGGCCCACGCCTCGATCACGGTGCGGGCGCGGGTCGCCGAGAGCGACCCGAACGAACCCGAGTGCTCGGGGCTGAAGCACACGACCTCGCAGCGGCCCACACTCGTGCGCGTTCGGCCGAGGCCCGGGGCGACCAGGTCGTCGAGGTCGCGGGGAGCATCGACACCGGCCGGGGCGTCGCCGTGGGCGACCGCCAGCGCGGGACCGAACGACGGCGACTTGTTCTCGAACACGGCCACGTCGTACAGCGACGGGATCTCGGACGGGTTCGTCGGCGTCTGCGGCGCGAGCGGGTCGAGGTGGGCAGGCGGCAGGAACGCGCGGTTCTGGCGCGCCGCGGCGATCGACACCCAGTCGCCGGTCAGCACGTCGCGGCGCATGGTCGCGGTGTCGGGACGCGGCGCGAGCTCGCGGGCGTCGATCGCGCGGTCGGGGCCGAGCGTCGTCTCGGGATCGTCGTAGTAGATCAGCTCGCGGCCGTCGGCGAGGCGGGTCGGGCGCTTGACGACGCCGGCGCGGAGCAACTCAGCGGGCAGATCGCGGGCGGACACGACGGTGTCGTCCTGAGGGATGTTCACGTCAACACGGTACCAAATCGGCTATGTTAGCGTCAACATGGATGCTGCATCCGACGTGATGGCGACGGCATCCGGTGGATCGGGGTGAAGCATGACAGCCAGGCGCGTGTCGATGGCGGACGTCGCGGAGCGCGCGGGCGTCTCGGGCCAGACCGTGTCGCGGGTGGTCAACGCGAGCCCCCGCGTCGACCCCGAGACCCGGGCCCGCGTCGAGGCGGCGATGAGCGCGCTCGGCTACCGACCGCACCGTGCCGCGCGCGCCCTGCGCACCGGACGCACGCAGACCATCGGGCTCGTGGTGTCGACCCTCGCCTCGGTGGGCAACTCCCGCATGCTGCAGGCGGTGGCGGATGCCGCGGCCACCCGCGGTTACGCACTTACGGTCGTGACGCTCGGCGCCGACGGCGACGTGGCTGCCGCCTTCGAGCGGCTGGCAGAGCAGGGCGTGGACGGGGCGATCGTGCTGAACGAGGCCACCGCTCGGGTCCGTGGCGCCGATGCCGGCGCACCCGGGCTGCGCCTCGTCGTCGTCGACTCGCCGCCTGACGACCGGTTCGGGGTGGTCGAGACCGATCACGCCGCGGGCGCGCGGTCGGCGGTCGAGCATCTGCTCGCACTCGGCCACGCCACCGTGCATCACCTCGCCGGGCCCGAAGGATCGTTCGCCACGGCCGAGCGCGAGCGGGGCTGGCGCGAGGCACTGGCGGCGGCGCGCGCCGCGCAGCCGCCCGTGGTGCGCGGAGACTGGACGTCCGCGTCGGGGTTCGCCGCAGCATCCACTCTTCTCGAAGCGGGTGCGACCGCCGTCTTCGCCGCCAACGACCAGATGGCGCTCGGGGTGCTCCGCGCCGTGGCAGAGTCGGGTCGCGAGGTGCCGGGTGATGTGAGTGTCGTCGGCTTCGATGACGTGGCGGATGCCGCGGACTACCGTCCCCCGCTCACCACCGTGCGCCAGGACTTCGATGCCCTCGGCGCGCATGCTGTCGCCGCACTCGTCGACGGGATCGAGGCGGGCACACCGGTGGCGTTCGAGACGGTGCCCACGCGCCTCGTCGTGCGCGAGAGCACCGCGCCCGCGCGCTGAGCTCGAGCACAGCATCGGAGGTGATGCGCGACGCGCCGGGTGGCGGCATCCGCTTCCCGGCGTGTCGGCTGAATAGTCCGATTCTGTGCGCGATCAGCTCGCGGCCCGACGGGCCTCCCAGCCGGTGCGGACCATCTCGTCGACGGTGTAGCGGTTCTTCCAGTCGAGGTCGCGCGCGGCCAGCTCGCCGGTCGCGACGATGCGGTCGGGGTCGCCGGGGCGGCGGGGCGCGATCTCGGGCGTGAAGTCGATGCCCGTGACGCGGGCCATCGCGTCCATGATCTCGCGGACGCTCAGGCCGTTCTGCGAGCCCAGGTTGTAGGCGGGTTCGATCGGGCGGTTCGCGAGCAGACGCTGCGCGGCCGCCACGTGTGCCGCCGCGATGTCGGCCACGTGGACGTAGTCGCGCACGTTGGTGCCGTCGGGGGTGTCGTAGTCGTCGCCGTTGATGCGGGGAGTCTTGCCCGCGAGCAGCGCTTCGAACACGAGCGGGAAGAGGTTGTGCGGGCTGGTGTCGTAGACCGACGGGTCACCTGAGCCGACCACGTTGAAGTAGCGCAACGCGGTGTACCGGAGCGCGTGCTCGGAGGTTGCGGTTGCGATCGCCTGGTCGCGGATGATCCACTCGCCGATGAGCTTCGACTCGCCGTACGGCGAGGCGGGGCGCTTGGGCAGGTCCTCGGTGACGAGCGGCACGTCGGGGGTGCCGTACACGGCGGCCGACGACGAGAACACGAGGTTGGCGACATTCGCCGCCTGCATCGCGGCGAGGAGCACGCGCGTGCCCTCGACGTTCTGCGCGTAGGTGTGCAGCGGACGCTGCACCGAGACCCCGGCGTACTTGAAGCCGGCGAGGTGGATGACGCCCACGACCTTGTTCTCGCGCAAGGTGCGCTCGACGAGCTCGCCGTCGAGGATCGAGCCCTGCACGAACGGCACGCCCTCGGGAACGAACGGCGCGTGCCCGCTCGAGAGGTCGTCGATGACGACGGAGTTCAGGCCCGCATCTGCGAGCGCACGGACGATGTGGGCGCCGATGTAGCCGGCACCTCCGGTCACGAGCCAGGACATGTCACTCCGGATTCAGGT
The DNA here is from genome assembly GCF_056156365.1 of Microbacterium sp. F01. Lineage (NCBI taxonomy): Bacteria > Bacillati > Actinomycetota > Actinomycetes > Micrococcales > Microbacteriaceae > Microbacterium > Microbacterium sp. F01. Next base: position 3,894,730 of record NZ_CM149592.1, on the reverse strand, counting down.
GGGGGCGGATACGCCGAGCGGCGCCGTCTCCATTCTGCCCGGTCGGACGGATGCTGCGTTCCCGGCGTGCGCCGAGCCTCAGGCGCGCGCCGCCCAGCGCGCGGCGCGCTGGAGCAGAGCCACGTGTTCGGGGGAGTCGTAGGAACGCTCGTCGTGGCCGAGGGAGCACACGACGGCGCGGGTCGGCTGCTCCCGCACCCACACGGCGGGATGCCCGGCGCCGTCGACGTCGTGCACGGCGAGCACGCGCGCGCCGTCGTCGACCACGAGGTCGCTGTAGCGCTCGTCGAAGACGTCGAGGTGCAGCATCCGCTCGCTCACGGGGTGGTCGCCGTCGACGACTCTCACCCGTGCCTCGCCGATCGGCGGATGCCACGAGAGCCCGGGCTGCCATTCGCCGCCGATGGCCTCCCGCCAGGCAGGGTGGTCGCGCAGGCTCGAGAGCGCGGCGTGCACGGCGACCAGTCCGATGCCGCGGGCGATCGCGGTGCGCAGGCCGGCGGCGGGGTCGGCGCGATGGCCGAGGTCGGTCGCGCCCTCGCGCCACGGGTCGCCGGCGTTCACCACGAGCAGGTCGAAGCCGTCGAGGTGCGCCAGGGCGTGGTCGACGTCGTCGTCGACCACGACCTCCCAGCCGTCCGCGCGCAGCGCGTCGGCGATGCGGGCCGAGGTGGCGGGGAACGGATGCCACGGGTCGGCGTATCGGCCGGTGCCGGTGGCGATCACCGCCCGGCGTGGGGTGGGCTCGGCTTCCGGACGCTCCATGGATACCATGATCTGGAGGATAACGCTTTCCCGCGAGGATCGCGCCGGAAGCGATAAGACCGCGCATGTCCGAGGAGAATGACGCCATGTCCCACACCGTCGTGATCGCCCCCGATTCGTTCAAGGGAACGATCGCCGCCGCGGCCGCCGCCGAGGCGCTCGCCGCCGGGTGGCGTCGCGAGCGCCCCGACAGCGAGCTCCGGCTGATGCCGATGGCCGACGGCGGCGAGGGCACCGTCGACGCCTTCGCGGCCGCGGTGCCGGGCGCCCGGCGCATGCCGGTGACCGTGACTGGCCCTGAGGGCGAGCCCATCGAGACGTCGTGGGTCGTGCTGCCGCCGACAGCCGAGGCGCCGGGTGGCACCGCTGTCGTCGAGCTCGCGAACACGAGCGGCATCGAGCTGCTCGGCACCCCGCCGCGCCTGCGCGCCTTCGACGCCCACACCGGCGGCTTCGGCGAGGCGATCGCCGACGCCCTCGCGCACGGGGTGTCCCGCCTCGTGCTCGGGATCGGCTCGAGCTCGTCGACGGATGGGGGAACCGGCATGCTCACGGCGCTCGGAGCGCGATTCACGGATGCTGCGGACCGGCCCGTCGCCGCCGGCGCGCGCGGACTCGACTCGGTGGCGGCGGCCGACCTGTCAGGGCTCGCACCGCTCCCGTCCGGCGGAGTGACGGTGCTGAGTGACGTGACGAACCCGCTCCTCGGCGCGCGCGGCGCTGCGGCCGTCTTCGGCCCGCAGAAGGGTGCCGGGCCCGATGACATCGCGGTGCTCGACGCCGATCTCGCACGACTCGCCGCGCTGGTCGACGCGGATCCCGAGACCCCGGGGGCGGGCGCCGCGGGCGGCACCGGGTTCGGGTTGCTGGCGTGGGGTGCGCGGCTCGTTCCGGGCTCAGCGGCGGTCGCGGAGCTCGTGGGACTCGACGCGGCGGTGGCCGCAGCATCCGTCGTCGTCACCGGCGAAGGGTCGTACGACGGTCAGTCCGCGGCGGGCAAGGTGCCCGCCCACGTCGGCGCCGTGGCCTCGGCCGCGGGCGTGCCGGTGGCGCTCGTCGCGGGCCGCATCGCCGCGGATGCCGACACCTCCGGCTTCGCCGCGACGGCCTCGCTCACCGAGCTCGCGGGCTCCGGCGAGGCCGCGATGGCCGAGACCGGGCGGTGGCTCGAGGAGGCCGGGGCACGGCTGGCGCGCGAGTTCGACCCCCGCTGATCCCGGTGACCCCCAGCGATCGCCGCCACCACGTTCGTTCGTCACAGATGTACGCGAAACCCGCCTCGGGGCGTACATCCGTGACGAACGAACAGAGTGGTCGCGTCAGCGGCCCGTGTGGAGCACTCCGTTGCGGCGGTGCGGCAGACGCGTCAACGCCGCGTCGCGTAGCGCGTCCGGCAGCAGCGCTTCGGGGGCGTCCTGGAACACGACCGGCCGGAGGAACCGGCGGATCGCGGTCGCGCCGACCGACGTGTGCAGCGACGTCGTCGCGGGCCACGGGCCGCCGTGGTGCTGTGACCAGGTCACGGCGACGCCCGTCGGCCAGCCCGCGAACAGCACGCGCCCGGCCTTGCGGGTGAGCACTTCGAGAACGTCCGCGACGTCGTCGCCGGCCTCGGAGTGCAGCGTCGCGGTGAGAGAGCCCGGCACCGCTTCGAGCGCGGCCTGCAACTCGTCGTCCGAGGAGTAGCGCACGAGCAGCGTGACCGGCCCGAAGCACTCCTCCAACAGCGTCGAAGGGCGCGCGGCGACGGCCGCGGCATCCGTCGACAGCACGACCGGCTGCGCCGAACCGGCCTCGGCGGGAAGGCCCTGAGCGACCACCGACACCGACGGGTCGGCCTCCAGGTGCTCGATGCCCGACGGGAACGCCGCGGTGATGCGGTCGGTGAGCAGCGGCCCGCCCGCGGCACCGGCCGCGAAGCCGGCGACGAGTTCCTCGAAGCCGGCGCCCTCGGGCACGAACACGACGCCGGGCTTGGTGCAGAACTGGCCGACGCCGAGCGTGAAGGAGCCGACGAGGCCCTGCGCGAGCGCCTCGCCGCGCGCCGCGACGGCGGCCGGCGTGATGACGACCGGGTTCACCGATCCGAGCTCCCCGTAGAACGGGATCGGGTCGGGGCGGCCCGACGCCAGATCGAACAGGGCGCGGCCGCCGCCGAGCGAGCCGGTGAAGCCCGCAGCCTGGATGGACGGATGCTGCACCAGCGCGTTGCCCGCCTCGCGACCTTCGACCAGGGCGAGGGAACCCTCGGGCGCGCCGGCCTCGACGAGGGCGGTGGCCACGATGGCGGCGGTGCGCTCCGACAGGCGCGGGTGGCCCGAGTGGGCCTTCACGATGACCGGGTTGCCGGCCGCGAGGGCCGAGGCGGTGTCGCCGCCTGCGACCGAGAACGCGAACGGGAAGTTCGATGCCGAGAAGACCGCGACCGGGCCCACGCCGGTGAGCATGCGGCGCAGCTCGGGGCGGGGCGGGGTCGCCGACGCGTCCGCGTCGTCGACCGTGAGCTCGAGGTACGAGCCCTCCTCGACGACGCCCGCGAAGAGGCGCAGCTGGCCGGTCGTGCGTCCGACCTCGCCGCGCAGGCGCGTCTCGCCCAGGCGGGTCTCCTCGTCGGCGATCGCGACGAGCTCGTCGATGTTCGCGTCGAGCGCGTCGGCCGCCGCGCGCAGCCACGAGGCGCGGGTCGCAGCATCCGTCGCCCGCCAGATGGGTGCGGCAGCGGCGGCGGCCTGCGTGAGCGCCTCGAGTTCGGCCGTGGTCGTCGTGGTCGTGGTGGTGGTCATGGGGGAACCTTCCGATCAGGTGGGATCAGGCGAAGCGGATGCCGAGGCCGACGTGCGGGACCTCGGTGAGGGCGCCGTTCGCGATGCGCACGGGCGACGGATCGCGGAGCGCGCCGAGCGCGCCGAAGCCGGCGTCTTCGACGTCTTCGACCAGAGGCTCCGGCACACCCGGCACGGCGCGGAGGCACAGGGCGAGCTGGCCCGACAGCTCGGGCAGCAGGTGCGGGTGCACCGCCGCGCCATAGGCGCCCGCGATGCCCGTGATGCCGAGGAACGGGGTGATCCCGCCGACGCGCACGATGTTCGGCTGCACGATCTGTGCCGCTCCGGTGCGCAGGAAGTCGTCGAACCGGTACACGTTGTGCAGGTTCTCGCCTACCGCGATCGGGATGCCGCTCGACGCGCTCAGCCGCTTGGACAGCTCATAGTGGCCGTACAGGTCGTCGGCGCGCAACGGCTCTTCGATCCAGGCGGGCGAGACCTCGGCGAGCACCTCGAGGCTCCGGGTCGCGCGGTCGAGCTCCCACCGCTGGTTCGCGTCGATCATGAGCGCGCGGTCGGGGCCGAGCACCTCGCGCACCGCCTCTATGCGGTCGAGGTCCTCGGCGACGTCGGGCTTTCCGACCTTCACCTTCACCGCGTCGAAGCCGGCGCCGACCCAGCGCCGCACCTGCGCGACGAGCTCGTCGAGCGAGTAGTGCAGGTTCACGCCCGAGCCGTAGGCCCGGACACTCTCGCGCTGCGGGCCGAGCCACTGCGCCACCGACCGGTCGTCGGCACGCGCCGCGGCGTCCCAGAGGGCGAGGTCGAGCCCGGCCATCGCGATCGTCGTGATCCCGCCGCCGCCGGCCTCGTGCAGGTGCTGCCAGAGCGGGAGCCACGTCTCTCCCGGCTCGGCCGAGCGGCCGACTGCCCACGCCGCGATGTCGTGGGCGAGCAGCGCGTGCACCGCCTCGGCGCCGATCTGCGGCGTCCACGAGAAGCCCCAGCCCTCGGCGCCGTCCGAGCGCACGACGTGCGTCGCCACGACGCCGACCGACGTCACGTCGGCCGCCCACGGCCGCGTCAGCGGCACGCGGAGGAGCCGCGCGTCGAACGACGCGATCGTGGTGCGGGGCGACGCCGCCGAAGCCGAAGCGGAGGTCACAGCAGCGCTCGTCCCGCCTCGAGGATCTCGGCCAGACGCGCCTCCTGCGCGGGCGTCGGGTCGACGAGCGGCGCACGCACCGAGCCGACGGGCAGGCCACCCAGGCGCAGGCCGGTCTTGATGAGCGAGACACCGAAGCCCGGGGTCTCGTCGCGCAGCGCGACGAGCGGCGAATAGAAGCCGTCGAGGAGCTCGGCGCGCCGCGCCTCGTGGCCGTCGACGTACGCGCGGTGGTACGCGTTGGCGACCTCGGGGATCATGGCGAACGCGGCCGACGAGTACAGCGGGATGCCGATGCCGCGGTACGCGCCCTGCGTCAGCTCCGCCGTGAGCAGACCGTTGAAGAACGCGAAGTCCTCGCGGCCTTCCGCAGCGACGGCGCGCACGATCTGCTGGGCGAGGCCGACGTCGCCGACGCCGTCCTTGAAGCCCACCACCTTCGGGTTCTGCGCCAGGCGGCGCACCGAGTCGACCGAGTACTGGGCGGTGCCGCGGTGGTAGATGACGACGGGGAGATCGGATGCTGCCGCCACCGCCTCGACATAGGCGACGAGTCCGGCCTGCGGACCGCCGACCAGGTACGGCGGCAGCACGAGCAGCGCGTCGGCTCCGGCGTCGGCCGCGGCACGCGCGAGCGTCGTCGCGTGTCCGAGCGGACCGCCGGTGCCGGCGACGACGGGCACGCGGCCCGCGACGGTCTCGGTCGCGATCTGCACGACGCGGGTCGCTTCGTCGGTCGACAGGGCGTGGAACTCGCCGGTGCCGCACGCCGGGAACACGCCGCCGGGCGCGTGCGCGAGGGTGGTGTCGAGGTGCTGCCGCAGCACGTCCTCGTCGACGCGGCCGTCGGTGTCGAAGGGGGTGACGGGGAAGAAGAGGATGCCGTCGAAGTTCACGCCAGCACGTCCTTTCGGGCGGGGTCGGGGATGGGGGCGGAGTCGTGGGCGATCGCGGGGCCAGCGTCGTACGTCGGCTCGCCGAGCTCGCCGCGCCAGGTGTGGGCAGGGCGCCAGCCCAGCACGTGCCGGGCTTTCGCGTTCGAGAAGGCCGGCGCCGTGCCGGTGAGCCCCGCCGCGAGGTCGTCGGTCCCGGGCACGAACCGCGGCAGCAGCTCGGCGAGCGGCCGGCGCGCGAGCGCGTCGTCCGCTCCGACGAAGAACACCTCGGCGTTCGGGATCTCGGGGAGTGCGACCAGCAGAGTGTCCACGAAGGTCGCGACGTCGCGCGCGTCGACGTAGTTGAAGAGCGCGGGTGCCGACAGCGCGGGGTCGGCGAGACGCTCGCGCACCGTGTGGCCCTGCTGCGTGAGTGCGCCCTGCCACTCCTCGGGGGCGATGACGTAGCACGGCCGGAACGCGGCGAAGCGGGTGGCGTCGCCGGTCTGGCGTGCCAGCATCGCGATCGTCTGCTCGGCGAGGTGCTTCGACAGCGCGTAGGCGTTCCACGGCTTCGGCGTCGTCTCCTCGTCGAGCGGGAACCGATCGGGGAGCCAGCCCGTGGGCGAGTTGTACCCGAGGACGGTCGGGCTCGACGCCGTCACGATCTTCGGGATGCCCGCTGCCACGCCGGCCGACATCACGTTGAGCGCCATCGCCGCGTTCGTGCGCAGGATGACGTCCTCGGGCGCGCTGAAGGGCACGGCGATCGCGGCGAGGTGGATCAGGGCGTCGGCCCGGGTCTCGGCGATCGCGCGGGTCGCAGCATCCGTGTCGGTCAGGTCCACGGCGATCTGCTCGATGTCGTGCAGCTCCCCGGCGTCCGAGACGGCGCGGTCGAGCGACACGAGCTCATGCCCCGCGGCGGCGAGTCCCGCGACGAGGCTGCGACCGAGGCGCCCGGCGCCGCCGGTGACGGCGGTGCGCGTCATGCCCGGACGGCCTCGGCGCTCGCCGCGTCGCTCGCGAGGAAGCGGATGCCGAGGTCGGCGACCTTGACGGGGAGGCCGGTCTCGAGGGAGCGGTTGCCGGCGATGCCGACCGCGATGGAGCGGACGCCGTCGCGCCAGTCGGCGGGACGCGCGAGCGGGTCGTCGCCGGGGCCCTCGAACACGTCGGCCAGCAGGAGTGCGTCGCCGCCGCCGTGGCCGTCGCTGTTGCCCTCGAGCGGGACCTCGTAGGCGGCCTCCCAGTGGCGCTGCACGAGGAGCCGCTCGCCCTCGGGGCGGAGGGATCCGGTGGTGCCGGCGTCGCTGGCGGACGGGTCGAGCACCGGGTGCAGACCCTCGTCGGCGAGCACGGCACCGCGTTCGACGACCTCGAGCTCGGCGCGGCCGAGGGTGCCGTTGACGGCGACCCGGTAGCCCTCCCACGGGGAGTGGGCGTTGAGCGAGTAGCTCAGGGTGGCGCCGGAGGCGTAGTCGACGACGAGGGCGAGGTTGTCCTCGATGGTGATCCCTTCACCGAACACGTCGCGGTCGCGGAGGTACCCGTCGTGCTGCTCGGCGTCCAAATACAGGGCCTTCAGGCGCTCGTCGTCGCGCAGGTCGAGCTCGAAGGCATCGCCGCCGTCGTGGGTGCCGCGCGCCGGGCGCTCGCCGAGGCCTCGGGCGGCGGCGTTCTCGGCACCGTAGAAGCGCAGCGCGCCGGACGCGTACACGCGGCGCGGGGCGGAGCGGATCCACCAGTTCACGAGGTCGAAGTGATGGCTGGCCTTGTGCACCAGCAGGCCGCCGGAGTGCGCCTTCTCACGGTGCCAGCGGCGGAAGTAGTCCGCACCGTGCTTGGTGTCGAGCACCCACGAGAAGTCCACCGAGGTGACCTCGCCGATGGTGCCGTCCTGGATGACCTGGCGCAGCGCCGAGTTGCGCGGCGAGTACCGGTAGTTGAACGTGATGACGACCTCGCGGCCGGTGCGGTCGATCGCATCCTCGATCGCCGCCGCGGACGGTCCGTCGATGGTCAGCGGCTTCTCGACGACGACGTCGGCGCCGGCATCCAGCGCCCGCACGATCAGCGGAGCGTGCAGGTCGTCGCGCGCGCAGATCAGCACGCGGTCCACTTGCAGCTCGCGGATCATCGTCTCGAGGTCGCCGGGACCGTAGACCGCGGGCGCGGCGAACCCGGCCTCGACCACGCGGTCGACGTAGTACTGGGCGCGCACCGGGTTCGGCTCGCAGATCGCGACCAGCGCGGCGTCGTCGGCATACCGCCCGATGATCGCGTCGACGTACATCTGGGCGCGGTGACCCGCACCGACGAGGGCATACCGGCGGTGACTCATCTCACTCCTTCAGGAAACGTTTTCTCAGCGTACCACGAGTGATTCGGGAACGCGCTCGCCCGATGCTTCCGGCTGCAGGAATCGCGAAAGGGTAGATTCCCGCACGGCGCGGTGTGCGGGAATCTACCCTCTCGCGATCCCCGACATTGGGCTCAGGCGGGCGCCGGGCCGGTCGTGCCGCGGACCGTCAGCTCGGGAAGGACGGTGAGCGGATGCCCCGGCTCGGCGCCTTCGAGCAGCTCGCGCATGCGCGCCCACGCCTGTACGCCGAGCTCCGTGGCGGGCACGGCCGCGGTCGTCAGCGGGGGAGTCGTGTACCGCGCGAACGGGATGTCGTCGAACCCCACGATCGAGAGGTCGTCGGGGACGCGGCATCCGTCCGCCTGCACGGCGCTCAACAGACCCATCGCCACGAGGTCGTTGAAGGCGAGTGCGGCTGTCGCGCCGGACGCCCGCACCGCGGGGCCTGCGGCCGCGCCCGCTTCGAAGTCGACGCCGCAGGGGATCTCGGCGACCTCGGTGTCGGGGTGCTCGGCGACGAAGGACGCGATCGCCTCGAGGCGCGCGGTGTTCGCGACGCTGCCCGGAGCACCGGCGAGGAAGACGATCCGCCGGTGTCCGAGCCCGTGGAGGTGGGCGAGCTCGGTGGCGAGGGCGGTGCGGTAGTCCGCGCGCACGTGCGGTACGCCGCCGGCGGCGCGGTTGATCAGCACGACCGGCCGGAGCCCGCCGACGAGCCTGTCGAGCTCGTCCTGCGGCAGGCGTGGCGCGCACAGGATGACGCCGTCGGTGCGTCGCCGCGTCGTGCCCGCGAGCACGCGCTCCTCCTCGACGGACTCCGCCGAGTCGGCGACCAGCACGTGGTAGTCGTCGGCCGCGGCGGCGTGGCTGAGTCCGCGCAGGATCGCCTGGAAGGTGGGGTTGCCGAGGTCCGGCACCACGACCGCGACGGTCTGCGTGCGGCCGAGCACGAGGCTGCGCGCGACGGGGCTCGCGGTGTAGTCGAGTTCTGCGGCGGCCTCCCTCACGCGCTCCGCGAGCGCGGGGTCCACCGTGGGATTGCCGTTCAGCGCGCGGGACACCGTCGACAGCGACACCCCCGCCCGGGCGGCGACATCGGCGATGGTGACGCGCGTCGAGCGGTCGGCGCGGGGCGGTCGAGGCATCCGTGTGTCTCCCTGGGTCTCGGCGCGCTCAGCCTACCCGGAAGCGTTTCCTCACCGGGGCATACCCCCGGTCGTCGGCGCCATCGCGCGTGTCAGCTGCGCGGCGGGGTGCTGCCGCGCACGATCACCTCGAGCGGGAGCTGCGGCTCGGCGGCGTCCCATTCCGGGTCGGTCGCGGCGTGCAGAGCGCGGTAGCCGAGATCCTCGAGGGGGACGCGGACGGTCGTCAGACCGGGACGGATGTCGCGTCCCGTGGCGATGTCGTCGAAACCGGCGACGGCGATGTCGGCGCCGACCTGGCGCCCGGCGTCGCGCACTGCCGACATGATGCCGATCGCGACGACGTCGCTGATGCCGAAGATCAGCGTGCCCTCGGGTACGTCGCCCTCGAGCAGCTCCGCCGCTGCCGCGTATCCGGCGTCGCGGGTGAAGCCCGCGCGGCGGACCTCGCGCACCGTGCCGCCCGCCGCGGTGAAGCCCTCGGTGAACCCGTCGACGCGGTCGTCGGAGGTGCGGATACCCTCGGATGCCGCGAGCACGATCGCATCGCGATAGCCGAGGCCGGCGAGCTCGGCGCCGAGCGCCGCCGCGCCGCCGCGGTTGTCGACCGCGACCGAACGGGCGGAGCCCCCGCCGGGACCGACGACGACGACGCGGCCGCCCATGTTCGAGAACGCCTCGAGCTCGCCCTGCAGGCCCACGGCGTCGGGTCCTTCGACGCGGGAGGCCGCCAGGATCAGGCCGCGCGGCCGTTGTCCGCGGAGGGCCCGCACCAGTCTGACCTCGCGCTGCGGATCGCGCTCGGTGATCGCGATCGTGACGACGAGGCCCGCCTCGTCGGCGCCGCGTGCGACACCGGAGGCGAGCTGGCCGAAGTAGGGGTCGGCGATGTCGGCGACCAGGAGCGCGACGATGGCAGCGGTGCCTCGCGCGGTGGCCTGGGCGGAGAGATTGGCCGTGTAGCCGAGCTTCTCGGCGGCGGTCTCGACGCGCTCGCGGTAGCTCTCGGCCACCTTCCGCGTCGAGCCGTTGAGCACCCGCGACGCGGTCGCGAGCGAGACCCCAGCCTCGCGCGCGACATCGTGAAGGGTGGCGGCGCCTCGGGTAGGCGCGATCATGTCGCTCACAGGCCAGAGTCTAGAGCCTGTGTCCGGTTCCGGCGATAGGTTGGGAAGCGATTTCCCCTTTCCCTTTTCCCCAGTTGAGGAACCACATGCCCCGCACTGCAGAGAAGCAGTTCGTCTCCGTCGCCGATGTGCGCCTCGCCGGCGCCGAGCTCGACGCGCAGCGCACCGTCAGCGCGACGCTCCAGCGGCTCGATCCTGAGCGGCTCCTGGCCCCGTTCCGGCGAGAGGCCGGGCTCCCCGCGCGGGCCGAGAACTACGGCGGGTGGGAGTCCGACGGACTCGACGGCCACACGGCCGGTCATGTGCTGTCGGCGGCGAGCATGCTCGCCGCATCCGGGGACGCGGAGGCGGCGGCGCTCGCGCGGACCCTCGTGCGCAGCATCCGTGAATGTCAGCTCGCGAACGGGACGGGGTACCTCGGTGGCGTGCCCGACGGCGAGGCGCTGTGGGACGAACTGCGCGCCGGAGATGTCCAGGCGGGCGCGTTCCACCTCAACGGGCGGTGGGTGCCGCTGTACAACCTGCACAAGATTCTCGCCGGACTCGTCGACGCGGTCGAGCTGACCGGCGACTCAACCGCGCGCGAGACCCTCGAGCACCTCGGCGCCTGGTGGCTGCGTGTCACCGGCGACCTCGACGACGAGACGTTCGAGCGCATCCTCGAGTGCGAGTTCGGCGGCATGACCGAGGCGTTCGCGCGACTGGCGATCGTGCTGCAGGATGCTGCGTACCTGCGGCTCGCGCGCCGGTTCGCGCGGCGCGGGCTCGTGGAGCCGCTCGCCGCCGGCCGCGACGAGCTCGACGGCCTGCACGCGAACACCCAGATCCCGGTGGCCGTCGGCTTCGCGACCATCGAGCGCGCGGCGCGCACGCTCGCGCCGGAGCTGCTGCCCGACATCGAAGTGCGCGAAGGGGCGGCCGCCCGCGTGTTCTTCGATCGCGTCGCGCGGCATCGCAGCGCCGCCATCGGCGGAGACAGCGTGCGGGAGCACTTCCCCCAGGACTTCGCGAGCATGTTCATCGCCCGCGAGGGCCCCGAGACCTGCAACACGCACAACATGATCAAGCTCGCGGCCGAGCTGCACCAGCTCACCGCCGACGACGCCTACCTGCTGTGGGCGGAGCGCGCGCGGGCGAACCACCTGCGCTCGGCGCAGCACCCCGGCCACGGCGGACTGGTGTACTTCACGCCGCAGCGCCCCGCGCACTACCGCGTGTACTCGCCGGAGGCCGAAGGCTTCTGGTGCTGCATGGGCTCGGGCTTCGAGGCGCAGGCGCGGCATGGCGCGCTCATGTACTCGACCGATGGCGACGCGGTGCTCGTCAACGCACTCGTTCCATCCCGCGCCGTGCTCGGCACGGTCGAGGTTGCGCTCGACGTCGACGACACCACCGACCCCGGGTCGGTGCGTGCGACTCTCGAGGTGCAGGCGACCGTCCCCGCGCGCCTCGCCGTGCTCGTGCCGGACTGGGTCGACGGCGACGCGGTCGCCTTCACCGCCGGTGCTGCGATGACGGATGCCGCCACCGCCGTGGGCACGCGCGTGCGGATCGAACTCGGTGCCGGGGCGTCCGTGGTGACGCTCACGCTGCCGCGACGGCTGCGGTTCGAGCGTCCGGCCGACGGCTCGGCGTGGGCGTGGGTCGTCGACGGCCCCGACGTGCTGGCGTTGCGGCTCCCCGACGACGGCGTCGCCTACCGGGGATCCGGCGCGCGCATGGGGCACATCGCGGTCGGGCCTCTCCGCCCGCTCGCGGCGACCCCGGTGCTCGCCCCCGACGGGCTCGCGCGCGCGGTGCGGCTCGGCGCCGGCCGGGTGCGCGTCCCCACGGCAGACGGCGGCAGCGTCGAGCTCGAGCCGTTCGCCGGCATCCACGACGCGCGCTACACCCTCGCGTGGCCGGTCGCCGCCGACGGCCGCGCCGAGTCGGTCGCCGCACGTCGTGCGGAGCTCGAGGCGATCGACGCCGCCTCGCTCGGGCTCGAGGCCCGCACGCGCGATGTCGTGACGTTCGGCGAGCAGCAGCCGGAGTCCGATCATGGCCTCGCCGCCTCCGACGAGGAGATCGGCGTGGAGGGCGACGCCCGCTGGCGCCGCACCCGCGGCGCGATCACGGTGACCCTGCGCGACTGGAGCGGCACGGCCGAGACGCTGCGTCTGTCGTGGCTCGCGCCCGACGAACCGGCGCACGTGCGGGTGACGGCGGGAGATGTCGTCGTGCTCGATGAGCGCGTGCCGGCCGGTGCGGAGGTGCTCACGCGTGAGGTGCCCCTGGGCGCCGCGACCGGCACCGTGGAGTTGCCCGTTCGCATCGAGGCGGGACGCTCGGCGACCCCGCGCCTGCGCGAGCTGCGCCTGCTCGCCGCGGCCTCCGACCGCTGAGCACCCGACCACGCCGAGCACTGTCCGCTGAACCGGCCTTCACCTCGCAGGAACGACGAAGCGCCCGCGGGGGCCAAGAACCCCGCGGGCGCTTCGAGACTGCGGCGGACCGTCAGCTCGCGACGCGAGCCCGCAGGTGCGGGGAGACGGATGCTGCGAACCCGGCGGCCGTGCGCTGCACGGCGATCAGCGCGTCGGTGGCCCAGATCTCCTCGTTGAAGATCTCGACCTCGATGTCGCGGTCGTAGCCGGTCGCCTCGACGGCCTCGGTCAGCGACGCGAAGTCGATGACGCCGTCGCCCGGGTAGTGGCGGCTGAGGAGCGGATCCGCGGCGAGCGGCGTCTTCCAGTCGCACACCTGGTACGTCGCGATGCGGCCCTCGCGGCCCGCGCGCGCGATCGACGCCAGCACGTCCGGGTCCCACCAGATGTGGAACGTGTCGACGGTCGCACCGACGACGGCCGGGTCGAAGTCCGCCGCGATGTCGAGTGCCTGCCCGAGCGTCGAAACGACACAGCGGTCGGACGCGTACATCGGGTGCAGCGGCTCGATGGCCAGCGTCACACCCGCGGCCGCAGCATCCGGTGCCAGCTCGCCGATGGCGTCGCGCACCCGCTCGCGCGCGCCCACCAGGTCGCGGGAGCCCTCGGGCAGCCCGCCGGCGACGAGCACGAGGATCGCGGTCGAGCCCTCGGCGCCTGCGGCGGCGAGCGTCGCGGCCTCCTCGATCGCGACGCGGTTGTCGTCGATCGACGCGCGGCGCGCCGGACCCTCGGGCATCGTGAAGAAGCCCGAGCGGCAGTGCGTCGTGAAGCGCCGACCCGAGTCGGTCAGCATCGAGGCGGCGGTCCGGAGACCCACCTCCTGCACCGGCTCGCGCCACAGGCCGATCGCCTGCACGCCCGCCTCCGCCGTCACGCGCAGCGCGGTGGCGAGGTCGGCGTATTTGATCGTCGCCTGATTGATCGACAGGCGCGGATCCACCGTCATGAGATCACCCCCGGAACATCGATGCCGTTGTGGCGCAGCATCCCGTGCCAGCGGACGGCCGCCAGCTCGGGACGCTCGAAGGCGAGCGATGCGTTCGCGAGCTCGACGATGCGCGACAGGTGCGGAAGGCTCCGCGCCGAGTGCAGGCCGCCGACCATCTGGAACGCCGGCTGGTGGCCGTTGAGCCACGACAGAAAGGCGACACCGGTCTTGTAGTAGAACGTCGGCGCGGCGAACACCTGGCGGCTGAGCTCCTCGGTCGGGCCGAGGATCTCGAGGTACCGCGCGGGGTCGCCGGCGTCGAGCGCCTGGATCGCCGCCGACGCCACCGGCGTGATCGCCGCGAAGGCGCCGAGCAGCGCGTCGGAGTGCTGGCGGGCGGATGCTGCGTTCCGCTCGGGCTGGGTCGCCTCGGGCACGTCCTGCCCGCCGATGAGGCCGACATAGTTGAAGTCGTCGCCGGTGAACATGCGCACGCCCTCGGGCAGGCGCTCGCGCACCGACACCTCGGAGGCGGCATCGAGCAGGCTCATCTTGACGCCCGCGACCTTGTCGACGTTCTCCTCGATGATCTCCAGCAGCACCGCCGACGCCTCGCGCCACGAGGGCGAGCCGAAGTAGCCCTCGAGCACCGGGTCGAACGCCGTGCCCAGCCAGTGGAGCACCACCGGTACGGTCGCCGACTGCAGCACCTCGCGGTACACGTGGCGGTAGTCGTCCGCCGACTCGGCGACGCGCGCCAGGTGGCGCGAGGCCATGAGCACGGGGCCCGCGCCCTGCTCCTCGGTGAAGTGCAGCTGCTCCTTGTAGGCGTCGATGACCTCCTGGAGCGAGATGCGCTCGGCCTCGACGTGGTCGGTGTTGACCCCGACCACGACCGAGCCGCCCTCTTCACGGGCGACCTCGGCCGACCGTGCGATGAGGTCGCGCGTCGCCGCGGCGTCGAGGCCCATGTTGCGCTGGGCGGTGTCCATGGCGTCGGCGACGCCGAGACCCCACGAGTACACGGCGCGCCGGAAGTCGAGCGTCGCGTCCCAGTCGACCTCGGCGGGCTGGCCCGGGGTGTTGTCAGCCCAGGTCTTCGGCACGACGTGCGCCGCGGCGTACGCCACGCGGCTCTTCAGCGCGCCCTCGGGCTTGGTGTAGCCCGGGGACTCGTTCAGCTCGACGGCCGAGAGCGCCCCGGCATCGGAGAGAAGGGTGAGCTTCGGCATCCGTGCTTCCCGTCAGTCCAGCGACAGCGTCGGCAGCTCGACCTTGCGGCCTTCGCGGCTCGACTGCAGGCCGGCCTCGGCGAGCAGCACGCCGCGCGCGCCCGACAGCAGGTCGAACTCGTACTCGGTGCCCTGGACGTACGAGACGAGGAACTCCTCCCACTGCTGGCGGAAGCCGTTCTGGAACACGTCGTTCGTGGGGACCTCGGCCCAGTCGGCGTCGTAGTCGTGGTCGTCGGCCAGGTCGGGGTTCCAGACCGGCTTCGGGGTCGCGTTGCGGTGCTGGATCTTCGCGCCGAACAGGCCCACGACTGCCGAGCCGTGCGTGCCGTCGACGTGGAACTCGACGAGCTCGTCGCGGTTCACGCGCACGGTCCACGACGAGTTGATCTGCGCGACGATGTCGCCCTCGAGCTCGAAGATGCCGTATGCGGCGTCCTCGGCGGTGGCGGTGTAGTGCTCGCCGTTCTCGTCCCAGCGGTCCGCGATGTGCACGGCTGCCTGCGCGTACACGCTCTTGACCTCGCCGAACAGGTTCTCGAGCACGTAGTTCCAGTGCGGGAACATGTCGACGATGATGCCGCCGCCGTCCTCCGCGCGGTAGTTCCAGGACGGACGCTGCGCGGGCTGCCAGTCGCCTTCGAAGACCCAGTAGCCGAATTCGCCGCGCACCGACAGGATGCGGCCGAAGAAGCCGGAGTCGATGAGGCGCTTCAGCTTCTGCAGGCCCGGCAGGTACAGCTTGTCGTGGACGACGCCGGTCTTGACGCCGGCTGCCTGCGCGAGCTTCGCGAGCTCGAGGGCCTCGTCGACCGTCTCGGCCGTGGGCTTCTCGGTGTAGATGGTCTTGCCGGCGGCGATCGCCTTGCGCAGCGCCGACGCGCGGGCCTTGGTGACGAGGAAGTCGGCGTAGATCTCCCAGCGCGGGTCGGCGAGGGCGGCGTCGAGGTCGGTCGTGTAGTCCTCGATGCCGTGCTTGGCGGCGAGCTCGGCGAGCTTGGCCTCGCTGCGGCCGACGAGGAGCGGCTTCACGGTGACCTTGGTGCCGTCGGGCAGCTCGATGCCGCCCTGCTCGCGGATCGCGAGGATCGAGCGCACCAGGTGCTGGCGGTAGCCCATCCGGCCCGAGACGCCGTTCATGATGATGCCGATCTCACGCACGGAGGGACGGACGGACGCATCGGCAGACGCCGGGGCGAGAGTCGTGTCAGTCATGGGGTCCTGCTTTCTGCTCTGAAGGCTGTGGGTACCCGGCTCCGGCAACGGGACCGAAAGGCGGGTAAACGCTTTCCAATAGTGTGACACGGGATCGGATGCGGCGCAAGCGCTTTCCCAGCAGCATCCGATCACCGTTCCGTCAGGCGCGCAAGAGCACGCACCCGTGCGGCTCGAGCGACACCCGCACGACCGAGCTGCCGGGAGCGACCCCGCGCGCGGCATCCGACTGCTCGTGCACGGCTTCGACCGGAATGGATGCTGCGCCCCACACGTCCACGACGGCGACCGGCGCGGGACCCAACCCGAGGGAGCGGGTGTCGAACGGCACCTCGCGCGCCTCGTCGGCGGTGTTGAAGACGGCGACCCAGCGGGTGGCGCCGCGTTCGGCGGTCCAGACCACCAGGTCGCGCTCGCGCAGCAGCTCGCGGTTGCCGGTGGAGTCCTGCAGGATCTCGAGCACGTCGTCGTTCTGGAAGAGCGCGACCGTCTCGGGCGCGCTCGTCGGCAGGTCGCCGCCGATCATGAGCGGGGAGCGCGCCATGACCCAGAGCGTGACGAGCGAACGGCGCTCGGCGAGCGTGAGCGCGCCCTCGCGCGGTTCGCCGCGCTCGGCGCGGATGCCGATGCGGCCGAGCGGCAGCATGTCGGCGTCGGGCCAGCCCTCGGGTCCGGCCGACGGCGCCCAGCGCGCGAGGCGCGCGAAGTTCGCCTCGAGGTCGTCCCACCGGTCCCAGAGGTCGTCGCAGATGCGCCACATGGTGGCGTGCGCGCGCAGGTGCTCGAGGTGCGCGGCCGACAGGTCGCGGCCGGGCGACAGCGACAGGGCGATCTCGCGCGGCGCGGTCTCGATCGCCGTCGAGAGGGCCTCGATCTCGGCGGCCTGGTACGGCCACAGCATGTCGTCCGCCTTGATGAAGTCGACGCCCCACTGCGCGTACTGGTCGGCGATCGAGTGGTAGTAGGCCGCCGCACCTGGCGTGCTGTGGTCGAGCCCGACGTAGTGCGGGTTCCACTCGCAGGCGTTCGCCGGTTCGGCGATGCCCGCCGCGGTGGCCTCGACACCGAGCACGGGCACGTCGCGATCGACGGCGATCCGCGGGATGCCGCGCATGATGTGGATGCCGAACTTCAGGCCCAGCTCGTGCACGCGCGCCGCGAGCGGGCCGAACCCGGCGCCGCCGGCCGCCGAGGGGAAGCGCACCGGATCCGGTTGGACGCGTCCGAACCCGTCGATCACCAGCGGGGCGGACTCGTTGTAGCCGTGCGACCGGGCGGTGGGGTCTGCCCAGTCGATGTCGACGACGATCGTGTCCCAGCCATGGGGGAGCAGGTGCTCGGCCATGAACTCGGCGTTGGCGAGCACCTCGGCCTCGGTCACGGTCGTGCCATAGCAGTCCCAGCTGTTCCACCCCATGGGCGGGGTGGCGGCCTTGCGCAGCGTCATCGCTGTCTCGCCTTCCTGTCGTGGCTCTTCAGCGGATCTCGCGCCAGAGGGCGCGCTGGTCGACACGGGCGTCGTCGAGCTCGCAGAGCCCGTCGGCCGACGCCGCGAGGCGGGCCGCGGCGTCCTCCGGCAGATGCACGCCGGTGCCGCGCCGCAGCGGAAGGACGTGCAGCTCGACGCTCGCGTCGGGGCGTGCGCCGACGTCGCGGAGATTCGCGACGAGTTCGGAGCCGTCCCAGAACCGGTCGGTCGCGGTCACGCCGTCGACGCGCAGCTGCGCGACGTCGCCCGCCCATCGCACACGGAGCACGGCGTCGGCATCGAGGCCCGACGGGATCTCGAGCCGGTACACCGCCGCGTGTGCGTCGAGCACGGCGTCGTCCGGCGCCGCCTGCCGGCCGTCGCGCGAACCGTAGTCCCCGGACGGCAGCGTCGACGCGCGTGTGAGACTGAAGGGAACGGATGCTGCGATCCCAGCGCCGTCCACGTGCCCCCACTCCGGCGTCTTCCAGGTGCCGGCGCGGTACTCGCGCACATCGGGTTCCGCGCCGCTCGCGCGGACCGAGACCTCGCCGCCGGCGTCCCACGTGAGCTCGTCGGATCCGACGAAGAGCCGTCGCCCGCCCGCGGCAGCGTCGACGACCCACACGCGGGGGGCATCCGCGGCGGGGAGCACGAGCACGTCGAGGTTCGCGCCGTCGGCCTCCTCGATCCGCACCGGCGCCGCGCCCGGCGTCACCGCGTGCGCGAAGCCGTCGTGCGCGACTTCGACGGGGATGCCGGCGTCCTCGATCAGCACGAGCGTCGGCGGAGTGCTCCCCGACCCGGGCAGCACCGTGACCGCGGAGGCCGTCGCCCAGTCGATCGTGACGCCGGCGACCTGGAGCCCGAGCGGCCAGCGGGCCAGCGTCCCGGGTGGGATGTCGACCGGTGCGCTCGGCAGCTCGACCGGGCCGTGGCTCGTGTCGATGCGGAGGCGCGCGCCGCGATACGTCGGCAGCGGCACGTGCGGCTGATGCCACCCGATGAAGACGAACCCCGCGCCGTCGTCGGCACGCACCGCCCAGCGAAGCGTCTCCGAATCCTCGACGCCCGACGGACGCACATCGGGAAGATGCGACGGCAGCGGCGCGAGCCCATCGCCGAACGCCTCGACGAACGCGTGCTGCAGGCGCAGCGCCGCGTGACTCGGCGCGGTGCGGCCGGCCTCGCCGATGGGCGCGTGGAAGTCGTAGCTCAGCCGCGTCATGTCGTTGGGGTAGCCCGTGGACTGCGTCTCCTCGAGGCCGGGCCCGGGGTTCGTGCCCCCGGTGTACATGTAGTACCCCTGCCACGCCGAGCCGCTTCCGAGCTTCGCGTGCGCGACGGCCGCGATGTCGAGCGCGTCAGGACGCGGGCGCCGATGGTAGGCCGTGGCCATGCCGCCGCCCAGCTCGCAGGTCGCCGCGGGGAACCACGGCGACAGCTCGGACTGCCGCGCGGCATCCTCGCCCCGCACATCCGCGCCGATGCCGGGGTCGTCCCACGCGTCGGAGAAGAAGTAGTGCGCGCGGAACGTCGGGTCCCAGGGCTCGCCGGGGTCGACCCAGAATCCGTCGCCGTAGCCGCCCCACAGCGGCAGCACCTCGGGATCGGGGAGCTGCGCGCCGCCCCACGCCGTCGCGGTCCACAGCGGCGCGGACAACCCTGCCTCCCGAACCAGCCGCTTCAGCGTGACGAGGTGCCCGGGCTGGTCGTAGAGCTCGTTGTCGAGCTGGATCCCGAGCACGGTCTCGGGCGTGCAGCGGCCGTCGAGCGCGGCCGCGAGGTGCGCGAACCACTCCCGGACGAGTTCGAGGTAGGCGGGGTCGTCGGTGCGATGCTTCACGTGGGCCTGCTGCACCCAGTCGGGGAACCCGCCGTTGCGCATCTCGCCGTGCGCCCACGGCCCGATCCGCATGATGATCTCGAGGCCTTCAGCGCGGACGGCGTCGACGAACGCTGCCACGTCGTAACGCCCGTCGAAGCGGGTCTCGCCGCGCACCGGCTCGTGGTGCAGCCAGAACACGTAAGTCGACACGACCGAGATGCCGCCCGCGCGCATCAGCCGCAGTCGCTCGGTCCACCGCTCGCGCGGCACGCGCGTGTAGTGCAGCTCGCCCGACACCGGCAGCCACGGCCGACCGTCGCGCAGGAGCGCGCGACTGGTGAGCGTGAGCCCTGCGCGCGTGTCCTCGGTGTTCGCCATCGCCGGACGCAGCTCCGCGCGGGAGTGGCCGGCGGCGTCGGCGCGCAGCATCCGTGTGTCCGTCCGAAGAGTCGGCGAAGCGCTCACGCGAGCCGGACCGCCGTCCATGACACGGCCGGCAGTGCCAGCGACAGTACATCGCCGTCGATGGATGCTGCGGCCTCGCGCACGCCGACCCGCTCACGGTCTTCGAGCGTGTTGGCCGCGTAGAGGTCGTCGTCGTGGAGCAGGTGCGACTCGACGACCGCGACCTCGCGACCGAGGGCGCGCACCAGCGGAGCGAGGTCGACGCGCAGGTCCGCGGCATCCGTCGTCGAACGGTTCACGACGAACAGCGACACGCCCTCGTCGTCGACGGTGGCGACCGCGTTCACCGCCTCGACCTCGCCGAGCTTCTCGCTGGTGAACGTGCCCGCCGACACCGGCACGCGCACGGCGCGGCCCTGCGCGAGGCGCGAGGTGATCGAGAACGGGAAGAACGTCGTCTGGCGCCAGGCGGGTCCGCCCGGCTCGGTCATGATCGGGGCGATCACGTTGACGAGCTGCGCGAGCGACGCCGAGCGCACGCGGTCGGCGTGCTGCAGCAGCGTGATCATGAGGTCGCCGAACACGACGGCGTCGAGGGCGCTGTAGGTGTCTTCGAGCAGGCGCGGTGCGACCGGCCAGCCCTTCTCCTCGGGCTTGTCGTTCTGACCGCCCTGGTCGTCGTGGAGGTACCAGACGTTCCATTCGTCGAACGAGATCATGATGCGCTTGTCGCTCTTCTTCGTCGCGGCGACCGTGTCGGCGATGGCGACCACCGACTCGATGAAGCGCGCCATGTCGACGCCCGACGCCAGGAACTCCTGCGCGTCGCCGCCCTGCTCCTGGTAGTAGGAGTGGCACGAGATGAACTCGACGTCGTCGAACGTGTGCTCGAGGACCGTGCGCTCCCACGTGCCGAAGGTGGGCATAGACCGGGCGGACGAGCCGCACACGACCAGCTCGACACCGGGGTCGATCATGCGCATCGCCTTCGCGGTCTGCGCGGCGAGCTTGCCGTAGTCGTCGGCGTTCTTGTGCCCGACCTGCCACGGCCCGTCCATCTCGTTGCCGAGACACCACATCTTCACGGAGAACGGCGTCTCGCGCCCGTTGGCTGCGCGCTGGTCGGTCCATGCCGTCTGCGTGTCGGCGTTGGCGTACTCGAGCAGGTCGAGCGCCTCCTGCGTGCCGCGGGTGCCGAGGTTGACGGCGAGCATCAGCTCGCTGCCGACGCGGTCGAGCCAAGCCTGGAACTCGTGCAGGCCCACCTCGTTGGTCTCGGTCGAGTGCCACGCCAGGTCGAGGCGGCGCGGGCGCTCTGACACCGGGCCGATGCCGTCCTCCCACTTGTAGCCGGACACGAAATTGCCGCCCGGGTAGCGGATGGTCGAGACGCCCAGCTCCTTCACGAGCTCGACGACGTCGGTGCGGAAGCCGTCGGCGTCGGCGGAGGGGTGCCCCGGCTCGAAGATGCCGTCGTAGATGTGGCGTCCGAGGTGCTCGACGAAGCCGCCGAACAGGCGGCGGTCGATGTCGGCGATCTCGTAGTGCGGGTCGAGTCGTGCGGTCGCGTCGGTCACGGGGTGGTCCTCTCGAGTGCGGGGGAGCGGATGCTGCGGCACGGGGCCGTGCCGCAGCATCCGCTCACGTGAATCTGGTCGGATCAGCCGAGGATGGCGTCCGCCTCGGCGAAGAACTGGGTCACGGCGTCGTCGACCGAGAGCACACCGAGGCCGATCGACTTGCCGGCGTCCCAGAAGGCCTGCTCGAGCGAGCCGTAGCCGACCACGGGGACCGGCGGGGCATCGCCGATGCGCTCGGACGCCGACTCGATGTAATCGGCGACCTGCTTGTCGGCACCCTCGAGCGTCGTGCCCTCGAGCTTCGACGAGGACGCGGGGAAGCCGAGCGTGGTGCCGAAGATCTCGCCTGCCTCCGGGCTGTTCACGACGAAGTCGAGGAAGAGCGCCGCTGCCTCGGGGTGCTCCGTGTTCGCGGCGATCGCGACTTGGAGGCCCGCCTGGCGGTAGAGGTCCTTCGAGCCCTCCTTCGCGGTGGGCGGCGCGACGAGCGAGATCGACGAGGCGCCGGAGTCGGCGAGATAGCCGCCCAGGAAGTTGCTCCAGCTCATCTCACTCGCGGTGATGCCGGCGCCGAAACCGGACTTGGGCGAGAGCTCCTCGAGCTTCTGCTGCGGCACGGTGACCCCGTCGCGGATCTCGGCGCCGGACTCCCAGAACTCGCGCAGGTCGTCCTCGGTGAACCCGAGCTCGCCGTCCTCGGTGTAGAGGTTGTCGCCGTTCGCCCGCAGCTGCAGCTCGAAGACCTGGATGCGCTGCGTGTAGTCGGTGCCGCCGTACACCGCGCCGCCGGTGGCGTCGGTGACCGAGGCCATCCACTCGTCGAAGTCGGCGAAGCTCGTGCCGCCCTCCGGCGCCTCGACGCCCGCCTGCGTGACGAGGTCGTCGTTGACGAAGTTCGCCCACAGGCTGTAGCCGGTCGGCAGCGAGTACTGCACGCCCTCCAGGGCGCCCGTGCCGAGCAGCGACTCCTCGAAGGTCGTGGTGTCGATGTAGTCCGACACGTCGGCGAGATCGAGCAGGTTCCCCGACTCCGCGTACTGGCGGAGGTAGCTGTCGGAGAACTGGAACACGTCCGGGAGGCCCCCGCCGGCCGCCTCGGTCTGGCGCTTCTCCCAGAAGCTCGGGAAGTCGGTGAACGACGTGTTGATCGTGATGTTCGGGTACTCCTCGTTGAACGCCGCGATCAGGTCGTTGTAGCGGGTCGCGCGGTCGTCATTTCCCCAGAAGGCGAAGTCGATGCTGACCTTCTCGTCCGGGTCGAACGCGGCGGCGTCCTCCTGGGCGCCGCCGGAGCAGCCCGAGAGGACGAGCGCGGCGCCGGCGGTCAGGGCGGCGGCCGCGAGCAGGGGGCGAGGTGCAGGCATGGAGGTGCTCCAGTCGTGTGTGGTGGTGAGGGTCAGGAGTGGGTCGCGGTGGCGCGGGCGCGGGGCGCGGCGGCGCCTGCGGTGGCGACCGGCGCCGACACGAACGCGACGCCCTGCGGATCGAGCACCACGCGCTCGACGGCGACACCGGTCTCGGCATCCGTCCCGTCGAGCGCGATCTCGACGCGCACGTCGCCGTGGTTGATGAGCGTGACGAGGTCGCCCCGGCGCGCGGCCTCGACACCGGCGGGCAGATCCGCCACGACGGGACGGACACCGGATGCTGCGACCACGGCCGCGACGACGGCGTCGAGCGCGTCGGAGGCCGGTCCGCCGGCCGAACCGCCGTCGGTCACCGGCTGCGTGGCGGTGTACCAGGCCTCGCCCGAGCCGAAGCGGTGGCGCGTGAGTGCGGGGGCACCGGCCTGCGGGCCCGAGGAGAACGCTGCGACCACTGTCGCGCCGGCGGCGTGGACCGCCTCGGCGACCAGGCGCCCCGGCAGCTCGACCCCGTCGAGCTCGAACGTCACGGTGCCGCGACTCGCGGCATCGCGTGCGGCCTGGACGGCGTCGGCGCTCAGCGCGCCGACGCCCGAACCGCCCGAGGATCGGCCGGCGAGCACGTTGAAGTCCTCGAAGCGCAGGCCCAGCACCGGGCCGAGCTGCGTCAGGAAGCCGCCGGTGCGGAACTGGTCGTGCCCGTCGACGATGTCGGTGAACGGGCCGGTGAGGAGCGTCCCGCCGTCGTCGACGAAGCGGGCGAGCGCCGAGGCGCCCTCGTCGCGCAGCAGGTAGAGGGCCGGGGCGACGACGAGGTCGTACGAGTGGTCGACCTCCTCGGGGCCGACGATGTCGACCTGGATGCCCCGAGCGTGGAAGGCGCCGTACCACTCGAGCACGAGCGCGAGGTAGTCGACCTCGGTGGGGTGGTCCCGCTCTTCGACGGCCCACCAGTTCTCCCAGTCGAACACCAGGGCGACCTGCGCGTCGCGCCCGGGCGCCGGGAGCTCCGGCAGCGCGGCCAGGCGCGCGCCGAGTTCGGTCACCGCGTCCCACGTGCGGGTCTCGGTGCCGGCGTGGGGGAGCATCGCCGAGTGGAACTTCTCGCTGCCGGCGCGGGACTGGCGCCACTGGAAGAACATGATGCCGTCGGCGCCGCGCGCGATGGACTGCGCTGTCTCGGCCATCAGGGCGCCCGGGCGCTTGCCGGGATTCGCGGGACGCCAGTTGACGGCATCCGTCGCCTGCTCCCACAGGAGCCACGGCACGCCGGGCTTCAGCGAGCGGACGAGGTCGCGCTGGAACGCGGCGTCGCGCACGCGGTTCGGGTTCGCGGGGTCGGGGTAGCAGTCGTCGGCGATGACGTCCATGAACGGCGCCCATCTGCGGTAGTCCGCCGGCTTGAACGGGCCCATGAAGTTCGTGGTGATCGGCTGCGTGGCACCCGCCTCGAGCAGGATCTCCCGCTCCATGAGGTAGCACTCGAGCAGCATGTCGCTCGTGAACCGGCGCCAGTCGAGCATCGACGAGGGGTTGTGGCTGTAGGGGGCGAGGCGCGGCGGGAAGATCTCGTCGAACGAGCCGTAGCGCTGCGACCAGAAGCTCGTGCCCCAGGCCTCGTTGAGCGCCTCGACGGTGGCGTAGCGCTTGTGGAGCCAATCGCGGTACGCGTCGCGCGCAGCATCCGAGAAGTCCATCCAGAGGTGGCAGCCGAATTCGTTGCCGACGTGCCACATCACCACGGCGGGATGGTGCGCGTAGCGCTCCGCGAGCCGGCGCACCAGCTCGGCGGCGAGGCGGCGGTAGGTCGGCGACGACGGGGCGAAGTGCTGGCGGCTGCCCGGCCAGTACGACGCGCCCGACTCGTTCGCCGGCAGCGTCTCGGGGTAGGTCTTGCTCACCCACGGCGGGGGAGAGGCGGTCGCCGTCGCGAGGTTCACGGCGATGCCTCCCGCGTGCAGCTTCTCGATGACGGTGTCGAGCCACGCGAAGTCCCACGCGTCCTCGGTGGGCTGGATGCGCGACCACGCGAAGATGCCGAGGCTCACGATGTTGACGCCGGCCTCCTGCATGAGACGCACGTCGTCGTCCCACACCTCCTCGGGCCACTGGTCGGGGTTGTAGTCGGCGCCGTACAGCACGTCGAGCAGCTCCTTCTGGCTGGTCTTGCTATCGAGAGGGGTGTGTGCGCGGTCAGCGGCGGCCGCGGCGCGCCGGCAGAGCGACGACGGCGAACGTTGCGCAGCCGAGTCCCGCGATGATGAGGGGCGCGAGCATCCACGACATGACGCCGACCAGCACCGCGGCGGCCGCCAGGTACAGGGCGGCGATCGGGTCGGAGGTGAGGGACGACGGGATGCTGCGCACCGCCGCGCGCCAGCCGCCCTCGGGCGTCCACGCACCCGCGGCGACGAGCAGCGCCACGGAGCCTGCGACCAGGCCCGCCCAGCCGACGATCGAGATGAGGCCGCCGCCGGGGAGGGCCCCGGAGTTCGCGAGGTAGATGTCGAGCGTGAGGACGAAGGTGAGGACGACGGCGGCGACGCCGACGACGAGTCCGCCGGGGAGGGCGCGGCGCCAGTCCTGCCAGAACGTCTTCACGTGCGACTGCTCCGCGTTCACGTAGCGGCGCAGGTGACGGATGCCGGCGGCCAGCGCCGCGGGCAGCGTCACGACCAGGAGCCCTGCCGCGGTGACCAGCAGCCCGGTCAGCAGCACCTCGCCGAACAGGGCGAACGCTCCCTTGGCGCCCGGGTAGCGGGCCGGAGCGCGCTCCTCGAGCGTCGGCCCGGCGCCGGACGCGTCGGCGCGACGCGCGGCGCGGAGTTCTCGGCGGTCCATGGTGGGGTCCTATCCCTTGAGGCCCTGGGTGGCGACGCCGTCGACGAGGAAGCGCTGGAACACCAGGAAGAACAGCAGCACCGGCAGCAGCGCGATGAAGGAGGCGGTGACGGTGGCGCCGTAGTCGCTGACGGAGGTCTGGTCGTTGTAGAGGCGCAGCGCGATGGGGAGCGGGTAGTTCTCGGGGCTGGTGAGGTACAGCAGCGGTCCGAGGAAGTCGTTCCAGGCCCAGATGAACGCGAAGATCGAGCAGGTGATCAGCGCGGGCTTGATCAGCGGCAGGATGATCGACCAGAAGATCCGGAGGTGTCCGGCGCCGTCGATGCGGGCGGCCTCGTCCATGTCGCGGGGCATCTGGCGGATGAACTGCACCAGCAGGAACACGAAGAACGCCTCGGTGGCGAGGAACTTCGGCAGCAGCAGCGGGATGAACGTGTCGATCATGTCGAGGCGCTGGAAGATGATGTACTGCGGGATGATCACGACGTGGAACGGCAGCAGCAGGGTGCCGATCATCGCGGCGAACAGGATGCCGAGGCCCTTGAACTGGATGCGGGCGAACGCGTACGCGGCCAGTGACGAGGACAGCAGCACGCCGATCACGGAGCCGACGGCGATGATGAGGCTGTTGGCGAAGAATCGCCACATCGGGACGCCGGCGATGCCCTCCATCACCTTCGCGTAATTGTCCAGGGTGGGGTTGTTCGGCAGCAGGCCCATGTTGGAGCCGAACTCGCTGTTGGGCTTGAAGGTGGAGAACAGCAGCCAGACCAGCGGGTAGAGCACGACCGCGGTGATGACGAGCAGCACGACGAACCAGATGATGGTCTGCCAGGTGGAGCGCTTGACCTTGCGGCGGGGCTGCTGCGGGGTGGCGTCGAGCTGGTTCTCGAGGGTGGCGATGGCGGGTTCGCCGAAGCTTGTGGTGCTCATCGGTTGTCTCCGGCGTAGTGGACCCAGCTGCGCTGGGTGCGGAAGAGGATGAAGGCGATGATCGCGACGACGATCAGCAGGACCCAGGCGATGGCGGCGGCGTAGCCCATCTGGCCGTCGCTGAAGCCACGCTTGTACAGGTACAGGGTGATGAAGTTCGTCATGCCGGCGGGGCCGCCGGTGCCGTTGGAGATGATGTAGGCGGACGCGAACACCTGGAACGCGCCGATCAGGCCGAGCAGCAGGTTGAAGAAGATCACCGGTGACAGCATCGGCAGGGTCACCGCGCGGAAGCGGTGCCAGGGGCCGGCGCCGTCCATCTCGGCCGCCTCGTACAGCTCCTTGGGGATCTGCTTCAGGCCGGCGAGGAAGATGACCATGGTGGCGCCGAACATCCAGATCGCCAGCAGGATCATCGCCGGCAGCACCAGGGCGGGGTTGCCGATCCAGCCACCCAGGTCGATCCCGATGGAGGAGAGGGCGGTGTCGACGGGGCCGTCACTGGCGAACATGGCCCGCCACACGATCGCGACCGAGACGGAGCCGCCGATGAGGGAGGGGGCGTAGAACGCGGAGCGGAAGAACCCGGCGCCCTTGTCGCGGTAGTTCAGCAGCATCGCGACGCCCAGCGCGGCGGCGAGGGTGATCGGGGTGCCGACGAGCACGTAGATCAGGGTGATCTGCGCGGACTGCACGAACGCGGGGTCGTTCGTGAACATCCGGATGTAATTGTCGAAGCCGATCCACTTCGGCGGCGCGAAGATGTTGTACCGCGTGAACGACAGGTACAGCGAGTACGCCATCGGGATCAGCGTCAAGCCGAAGAACCCGATCAGCCACGGCACGAGGAACCCGTACCCGGCCAGCGTCTCCTTCACGACACGCTGCCGCTGACCCGGCCGATTCACGTGCTCAGGGCTGCTCCGGCGGAACAGGGACCGGCGTGAGGACTTCTCACCGGTCACGATGACTCTGGTCGCTGTGGTGCTCACGAGACTCTCCGATACGGGTTGTGGAGGAGTGGTTTTCCGGGCCCGGGCGCATCGTACGCCCGGACCCGGAAGCTGTCACTGGTTGAGGACGACGTCCATCTCGGAGAAGAACTGCGAGACCGCTTCTTCCACCGTGACGGTGCCGAAGTTGAGCTCGGTGCCGAGCTGGCGGAACTTCTCTTCCAGGGTGCCGTAGCCGACGATCGGCACGGGCGGGGCGTCGCCGAGGCGGTCGGCGATCGACGCCTCGTAGTCCTTGACCTGCTGGCTCAGCGGGTCGAGCTCGGCCGCCTCGAGGGCGGTCTCCGACGCGGGCAGGCCGCGGTTGGTGCCGAAGATCTCACCGGACTCGGGCGAGTTCACGAGGAAGTTGACGAGAGTGGCCGCCGCCTCCGGGTGCTCGGTGTTGGCCGAGATCGTGTGCAGCATGGACGGCTTGAGGTACAGGTCCTTCGCGCCCTCCTCGGTCACCGGCGGAGCGATGAGGCCGAGCTCGGTGTAGCCCTCGCCGAGACCGGCGAGGTAGCCGGCGCCGAAGTTGTCCCACGTCAGCTCGCTCGCGGTGAGCGCACTGTCGAAGGCGCCCTTCGGGGCGACCTCCTCGACACGCTGCTGCGGGATGCCGATGCCGTCGCGGATGTCCTGGCCGGACTCCCAGAACTCGGTGAGGCGCTCCTCGTCGAAGCCGGGCTCGCCGTCCTCGCTGAACAGGTACGAGCCCTCCGAGCGCAGCTGCAGCTCGAAGTTCTGGATGCGGCCGGTGTAGTCGCCGCCACCCCAGAACGCGCCGCCGGCGCCGTCGGTGACCTCACCCATCCACTCGGCGTAGTCGTCCCAGCTGCCCCCGGCGAACTCCTCGACGCCGGCCTGCTCGAGCAGGACCGGGTTGGTGAACAGGCCCCATGCGTTGGTCGAGGTCGGGATGCCGGTGGTCTCGTCGCCGACGACGCCGATGCTGAGGATGTTCTCGGGCAGCGGCTCGGTCTCGATGATGTTGCCGAGGTACGGGTCGAGGGGAAGCAGCAGGCCGTTCTCGGAGTACTGGCGGAGGTACGAGTAGTCGAACTGCATGACGTCGGGAAGGTTGCCGCCGGCAGCCTCGGTCTGACGCTTCTCCCAGAACTCCGGGAACGCGAGGAACGTCGCGTTCACCGTGATGTTCGGGTACTCCTCGTTGAACGCGGCGATGGCCTCGTTGTAGAGCTCGGCACGCACGTCGTTGCCCCAGAATGCGAGGTCGAGCGTGACCTCTTCGTTCGGGTCGAACGTGGGCGCGGCATCCGGGGTCTCGTCGCTGCCGCCGGCGCAGCCGGCAAGCACCAGGGCGGCGCCGGCCGCGAACGCGGCTGCGGCGAATGCCCGCTTCTTGCTGAACATCCTTGTCCTCCTTGTGAACGTCTGCGTTCTCTTGTCCGCGCGAGACGTTCCTCGTCTGTGTGTGCGGTGTAGGGCGCTCGTGGTGCTGATCTTGCAATGCTGGAAAGCGCTTGCCCGCTACGGTACTCGCTCTAAAAACGTTTCGCAAGACGTGCGGATGAGAATTTTGAACGATTCAGTAACGGCCCTGTCGCGACGCGAGCGGACGACCTGTGCGCGGTCCCAGTCAGGGGGCGGATCAGCGCTCGGCGACGAGCTCGCCGTCGGCCACGCGCAGGCGCGCGACGTGGATCGCGCTGCGCCGGTGGCTGCGCTCTTCGACGTCGGCGAGCTCGCTGCCGTCCCACCACGGATGCGTGAAGTAGTACAGCCGGGCCTCATCGCCGATCACGACGACCGAGCCGTGCCGCCCGATCTGGATGCCGTCTCGCGGAGCGCCGCTCTCACCGAGGATGACAGCATCCGTCCCGCCCTGCCGCTCCCACGTGACGGCGTCGGTGCTGCGGTAGACGGCCATCCCGCGCCATTCGTCGGTGAGGAGGAACCACGTGCCCTCGAGCGCGAAGACGAACGGGCCCTCGTGCGGGCGCCCGCCGATGGCCGTG
The DNA here is from genome assembly GCF_056156365.1 of Microbacterium sp. F01. NCBI lineage: Bacteria > Bacillati > Actinomycetota > Actinomycetes > Micrococcales > Microbacteriaceae > Microbacterium > Microbacterium sp. F01. The sequence goes on along the minus strand of NZ_CM149592.1, from coordinate 3,865,326 downwards.
CCGTCCAGGCGCCACGTGTCGAGGTCGTCCGACACCGCGACCGCGGTCGTCGAATCCGCCGCCTCATCCTTGTACCAGAGCCGCCAGAGCCCGTCCGGGCAGCGCGCGACGGCGGCGTCGATCACCCGGTCGCTCGCGAGCGGCAGTGGGTCGCGACGGGTCCACGTGAGCAGGTCGGCCGAGTGATACTCGACGATCCGGCGCTCGTGCCCCTCCCACCGTGTGGGCACGCCGTCGATCTCGGTGAGGTACATGCGCCAGCGGGTGCCGTCGTGGATGATCTCGGGCGCCCAGTGCGTGCCGCCGACTGCGGCGGGCGGCGGTCCTTCGCGGAGGCGCAGGCCCGCAGCATCCGGTTCCAGAGTCCCCACGTAGGTCCAGCGCAGGCCGTCGTCGCTGCGCGCGACGCCGATGCGCGTGCCGTGAACCCACGCGACGCCGTCGCCGGGGTGCGGGTGTGTGGCGTGGCGCTGCGTGTAGAACATCCACCAGCCCTCCGCGTCCTGCACCACGGTGGGGTCGGTCGCGCCGTCGTAGACGGGATCGCGGTAGATCTCGCGGGGCGCCGGCGCGCCGGGGTCGAGGGTCGGGTCGACCGTCATCGGGCGGGCCGCAGGTCGATCACGGCGCTCGCGAAGCTCTTGCGGTGCGTCGGGTGTGCCGCGAGGTCGGCGGGCGTGACGACCGCACCGTCGGCGTCGGCCGACGCGTAGATCGCGGCGACCAGCTCGATCGAACGCGCCGGCGCCTCGGCAGTGGGCGGGAGCGGCGCGCCCGAGCGGAGGGCGTCGAACACGTCGCGCAGCAGCGGCGCGTGGTCGCTGCGCTCCTCGGGTCCGGTGATCTCCCAGGCCGCAGCCTCGTCGGCCTCGACGAAGGGCGCCGGGGTGATGCGCCAGTTCTCGTGGCCGTGGCCGTAGAGGTGGTCGACGGTGATCGTGGCCTTCTCGGTGTCGATGCGGATCGAGCTCGTCTCCCGCGGCGACAGCGTGCTCGAGACCACCTGCGCGACGACCCCGCCCTCGAAGACCACGGTCGCGGTCGAGACGTCCTCCGTGTTCGTCTCTCGGTCGAGGCGCCAGAGGCGGCCCTCGACGCGCGTCCAGTCGCCGAGCAGGAAGGCCAGCAGGTCGAGCTGGTGGATGGCGTGGCCGAGTGTCGTGCCGCCGCCCTCGGTCTCCCACTTCCCCCGCCACGGCACGGCGAAGTACGACGCGTCGCGGTACCAGAGGGTCTGGCACTGCGCGACGAGCGGCCGCCCCAGCGCGCCGGAGTCGAGCAGGCGCTTCACGTGGGCGGGGGCGGTGCCGGTGCGCTGCTGGAAGACGACCGCGAGCTCGCGGCCCGCGGCGGCTGCAGCGTCCGTCATCTCCTGCAGTTCGTCGAGGGAGGGAGCCGGGGGTTTCTCGACCACGACGTGCGCGCCGGCCGCGAATGCGGCGAGCGTCTGTGCGGGGTGCGCGCCCGGGGGAGTGCAGACGTGGACGACGTCCGGGTGCTCGGCGGCGAGCAGGGCATCGAGGCCGTCGTACACGGTGGGCGAGCCGTACGTGGCGGCGAAGGCCTCCGCCGACGCGCGGCTGAGGTCGTTGACGGCCACCAGCTCGGCGTGCGGGTAGGCCGCGATGGCCTTGGCATGCATGTGCGCGATCGCACCGGTGCCCACGATGGCGCAGCGGAGGGTATCGGTCACGGTGGCTCCTTCGGGTGGATCGCGAACGGATGCTGCGGCCCCGCCGCACCCGCTCCTCCAGGGTAGGCGGTGGGAACGGAAAGCGCTATCCCGCCGCGCAATCTGGTCCCGGTCAGCGGGGGAGGCCGGTCTGCGTCGCGTGCAGGTGGGCGTAACGGCCGGCAGCGGCGACGAGGGCGTCGTGCCCGCCGATCTCGACGACCTCGCCGTGCTCGAGCACCACGATGCGGTCGGCCTGGCGGATCGTCGACAGACGGTGTGCGACGACGAGAGTGGTGCGGCCCTTCATCAGGCGGTTGAGCGCCTCCTTGACGAGCTCCTCCGACTCGGGGTCGAGGGCCGAGGTCGCCTCGTCGAGCAGCAGGATGCGGGGGTCTCGCACCAGCGCCCGCGCGATCGCGAGGCGCTGACGCTGGCCGCCGGAGAGGCGTGCACCGCGTTCGCCCACCACGGTGTCCCAGCCGTCGGGGAGCCGGTCGACGAACTCCGCGGCGTTCGCATCGCGCAGGGCCGCGCGGAGGCGATCGTCCGTCACGTCGTCGAGGCCGTACGCGATGTTCTCCCGGATCGTGCCCTCGAAGAGCACCGACTCCTGCGGCACCACCGACACCGACTGGCGCACAGTGCGCAGGTCGAGGGCCTGCATGTCGACGCCGTCGAGCAGGATGCGGCCCGAGGTCGGGCGCACGAAGCCGAGCACGAGGTTGAGCATCGTCGACTTGCCCGAGCCCGACGAGCCCACGAAGGCCACAGTCTCGCCGGGCGTGATGTCCAGCGAGATGTCGTGCACGGCATCCCGCTCCGCCTCGTCATAGCGGTGCGACACATGCTCCAGCTCCAGGTGTCCGCCGACGTCCGCGACGGCGCGCTTGCCCTCGTTCTGCTCGAGGTCGGGCTCCTGCAGCACCTCCGAGATCGACCGCATCGACTCCAGGCCGCGCGCGCCGACCGGGATCAGCATGAGGAGCTGTGTCAGGCCGCCGGTCAAGAGCGTGAAGTAGGTCGACAGCAGCACGACCTCGCCCGGGGTGATGGGCAGGAATCCGGTGAGCGAGAAGATCGCCGCGAGCACGAGGCATCCCACTCCCAGAATCTGCATCGCGACCCACGAGATCGAGGCGACATGGCCGTTCAGCATGTCGAGGTGCAGGCCCGCGCGACGCACGCCGTCGGCGCCCGAGGCCACTCGCGTGACGGCGGTCTGCTCGAGGCCGTGCGCGCGGGTGACGGGGATGAGCGACGCCATCTCACCGACGCGTGCGGAGAGGGTCTCGACCTCGCGGCGGAACACCTCGTTGCGCTCGCGCGAGCGGTTGCGCAGTCCATAGCGGATGCCGATGGCGATCGGGATCGCGAGCGCATAGACGGGCAGGAACTGCGGCACGGCGATCGCGGTCATCGAGATCGCGCCGATCATGACCATCGTCGCCGACAGCAGCGGGTGGGTCACCTGCTGGAGCATGAGCTCGATGTTCTCGACGTCGCGCACGACCTTCGTCTGCACGATCGACGAGCTCACCCGCGTGTGGTAGCCGATCGAGAGGCTCTGCAGCCGCGCGGCGAGCGCGTTGCGCAGGTCGGCCCCGGTGTCGCGCACGACCGTCATGAAGTTGCGCGTGTAGACGATGTGCATCGGGTAGTTCTGGAGGAGCAGCACTGCCGCCACCGCGAACCAGATGAGCACCGTGGAGACCTCGCCGCCGGTCGCGACGATGTCGATGATCCGTGCCGTGACGACCGGCAGGAACCACAGCGGGATCTCCTTGCAGGCGAACGCGAGGATGGCCAGCGTCATGCGGCCGGGCCGGCGTGCGAGCAGCTTCAGCACGGAGCGGCCAGGGCGGGGGTTCTGGGCGATCGAGATGATGCGGATGGGTCCGGTAAACGCTTTCTGCGTCATGCCGACATGGTACTGGCGCGAACGATCAGTTCGGGTCGATAGACCACATTTCCGAGGTCGGCGCCCGCGGTGCCGCTGATCCGGGCGAGCAGCATCTCGGCTGCGGTGCGGCCCATCTCGCGGGCCGGCTGGCGCACGGAGGTCAGCGGAACCCCGGCGATCGCCGCGAACTCGATGTCGTCGTAGCCGACGACGGCGACGTCCTCGGGCACTCGCACGCCGCGCGAGATGAGGCCGTGCACGAGTCCGATGGCGAGGTGGTCGTTCGAGGCGACCAGTCCGTCGGGGCGATCGGCGGGGGAGCGGGCGGCGAGCTGCTCGCCGAACGCCACGCCGCGGTCCGACGTCGTGCGCTCGGTCCAGATCGGCTCGAGGGTCGCTCCTGGGCAGCCGGCGACGGCGAGGCGCGCGCCCTGCAGTCGCTCCCGCACCTGCCGTACCGCTTCGCGCGCGCCGACGAAGGCGAGCCGCCGCCGCCCGGTCGCCAGCAGATGCTCGGCGGCGAGCCGGCCGCCGGCGACGTCGTCGAACGACACCGAGGGCAGTTCGCCGGTGTCGTCGATCGCGTCGACGAGGACGACCGGGATGCCGCGGCCCCGCAATCGCTGCAGCCAGGGTTCGAGGGGGCCGAACGGGCTCACCAGCGCCCCCTCGACCTGCACGCGCTCGAACAGCTCGAGGTGGTCGCGCTCCTTGGCGACGTCGTCGCTCGAGTTGCCGACCAGCACCCGCAGCCCCGCGGCGGAGGCGGCATCCTCGGCGCCGGCGACCATGTCGGCGAAGAAGGGGTTCGCGATGTTGATGACCGTCATGCCGAGCAGGCCCGAGCGCCCCGCCCGAAGCTGCTGGGCTGCCTGGAGCGGCACGTAGCCCAGCTGGTCGGCCGCGGAGCGCACGCGGTCGACGAGTCGCTCGCTGACCATGTGCGGTCGGTTGAGGGCGTTCGAGACGGTGCTGATGGAGACGCCCGCGCGCTCGGCGACATCGCGGATGCCGACTCGCTTCATGTCGTTCGTCCTGTCCTGCTCACCGGATCGGGTCCGGGGCCGGACGCCCCCGCGCGTCCGATGCGACCATGGTAGGCGCTTTCCGACCCGTGGGAGAGGACCGCGAGCGCTCCTGATCGTTACCTCCGCGTTACGAGGAGACATTTGACGAATCGAGCACTGCCGCCTACTCTTCAATCGAAGCGGTTCGAAATCGAAGCGGTTCGACGAATGAACCTCGGATCCCGCCTCTCGACAGAGCGGCAGCCACGTACACGAAGGAGTGACATGGAACGGCATGCTCACCCGGCGGCCCCCTCGGCGGATGCCGCGACCCGGGGCACGCTCCGATGACCACTCAGGCGCAGTCGCAGGTCGTCTTCCAGGAGGCGGCCGTCCACAACCTCGACCAGAACGCGAAGAAGGGACGGGGACGGCGGCTGCGTCCCGCGGGCAGCCGCACGTCGTTCACGCTGTTCCTCTGCATCGTGCCGTTCCTGGTGCTGGCGTTCCTGTTCTCGTACCTGCCGCTGTACGGCTGGATCTACTCGCTGTACGACTACAAGCCGGCGCTCGGACTCGAGGGCAGTGAGTTCGTCGGCCTGCAGTGGTTCCAGATGCTGGTCTCCTCTCCCACCCAGATGGCGCAGATCGGCCAGGTGCTGCTGAACACGCTGGCGATCAGCTTCCTCGGGATCGCGACATCCGTCCTGCCGCTGTTCTTCGCGATCCTCCTCAACGAGATCAAGGCGCCGTGGTTCCGCAACTCCGTGCAGACGCTCACGGCCCTCCCGAACTTCATCTCGTGGGTGCTCGTGTACATGATCGCGTTCTCGCTGTTCTCGAGCTCGGGCCTCGTCAACGACGTCCTCACCGACGCGGGACTCATCACGGCGCCCATCAAGTTCCTCGACACCGACCAGAACGTCTGGATCACCATGACGCTCTGGAGCATCTGGAAGGGACTCGGCTGGGGCGCGATCATCTACCTCGCCGCGATCGCGGGCATCGACCAGTCGCTGTACGAATCGGCGCGCATCGACGGCGCCGGCCGCTTCCAGCTCATGCGGTACATCACGATCCCGCAGCTGATGCCGACCTACCTCGTGCTCCTGCTGCTGTCGATCGCGAACATCCTCAACAACGGGATGGAGCAGTACTACGTGTTCCAGAACGCGTTCAACAAGCAGTGGATCCAGGTGCTCGACCTGTACGTCTACAACATCGGCATGACCGGCAACAGCCTGTCGATGGCCACCGCGATCGGCATGCTCAAGAGCCTCATCTCGGTCGCCCTGCTGCTCACCGTCAATGCGGTCTCCAAGCGCGTCCGCGGCGAATCGATCGTCTGAGAGGCCAGGACATGACCACGACGATGACGAAGACGCTCACCACGACGAAGAAGGGCGACACCTCGGCCCGCTATCGCGGGACCGTCGGCGATGCGGTGTTCCGCCTCGCGAACTACGCGCTGTTCCTCCTCTTCGCGCTGATCTGCGCGTACCCCTTCTACTACCTGATCATCAACTCCGTCAGCGCCAACGACATCTCGGCGCTCGGCGACGTGCGCCTGTGGCCCGTCGGGTTCCACCTGTCGAACTACGCCCAGGTCTTCCAGCTGCCGGGCCTGCCGATGGCGACCGTCGTCAGCGTCGGCCGCACGGTGATCGGCACGGCGCTCACGGTGCTCGCGTCCGCGTTCCTCGGGTTCATGTTCACGCAGACCCGCATGTGGGGACGCAAGTTCTGGTACCGCTTCCTGATCATCACGATGTACTTCAGCGCGGGCCTGATCCCGGTGTTCATCATCATGAAGACGCTGGGGCTCACCAACAACTTCTGGGTCTACGTGCTCCCGTTCGTGGTGCAGCCGTTCAACGTCATCCTCGCGAAGACCTACGTCGAGTCGATGCCGAAGGAGCTGCAGGAGGCGGCCGAGGTCGACGGCGCCAACATCCTCCAGGTCTTCTTCAAGGTGTACCTGCCGAACATGACGCCGATCCTCGCGACGATCGCGATCTTCAGCGCCGTGACGCAGTGGAACAGCTTCCAGGACACCCTGATCTACATCACCGACCAGAGCCTGTACACGCTGCAGTACCTGCTCTACATGTTCATCAACCAGGCATCGAGCCTCGCTCAGGCCGCGCAGAACGCCGGCGGCAACATCGGCCAGATCGCCGGACTCGCCACCGAGCAGACGCCCACCTCGATACGCATGACCGTCTCGGTGCTCGTCGTGCTGCCCATCATCTTCATCTATCCCCTCTTCCAGCGCTTCTTCGTGAAGGGCATCATGCTGGGCGCCGTCAAGGGTTGACGGCGGCCACGGACCACCAACAGAACCACCAAGAAAGGAAAGCAATGACGCTTCGAAAGAAGGTGTCCCTGGCTCTCGTGGCGCTGCTCGCCGCGGGCTCGCTCGCCTCCTGCAGCGCGGGCGGCGGAGACGACCAGGGCGCGATCGACAAGTTCCCCGAGAAGTGGGACGAGGAGATCACGATCGACGTGTTCGACGGTCTCGCGAACTACATGGGCGTCCAGCAGGGCTGGTTCGCCAAGATCGTCGAAGACAAGTTCAACATGAAGCTGAACATCATCGCCCCGAACGTCGCGGGCGGCGGTGACACGCTCTACAACACGCGGGTCGCGGCCGGCGACCTCGGTGACCTGATCATCACCGACAAGGGCGAGAAGCTCGACGAGCTCATCGAGGGCGGACTGGTCAAGGACTCGGCGAACTACTACGGCGCGATGGACAATCTCGCGAAGTTCGACGCCGCGGTCGAGCACCTCAACGAGGGCAAGGACGGCGTCTACGGCTTCCCGTCGGCCGTCTCGTCGATCAAGCCCACCGAGCCGTCCGAGGGCCTCAACCCCACCTTCGGCCCCTACCTCCGCTGGGACTACTACAAGGAGGCCGGCTACCCCGAGCTCGCCACCCTCGAGGACCTGCTGCCCGTGCTCGCCGACATGCAGGCCGCGCACCCCACCGCCGACAACGGCCAGCCCACGTACGCCTTCTCGCTGTTCAAGGACTGGGACGGCAACATGATGGTCACGGCCAAGCAGCCCGCGTGCTTCTACGGCTACGACGAGATCGGCTTCGTGCTGGCCAAGGCGGACGGCTCGGACTACCAGAGCATCCTCGACCCCGACAGCGAGTACATCCGCAACCTGAAGCTGTACTTCGACGCCAACCAGCTCGGCCTCGTCGACCCCGAGTCGACGACGCAGAACTACGACACCCTCTTCTCGAAGTTCCAGAACGGCCAGGTGCTGTTCTCGTGGTGGCCGTGGCTGGGCCAGTCCGCCTTCAACACCGAGGAGAACATGGCCGCCGGCAAGGGTTTCGAGATGGTGCCCCTGCAGGACCAGAACATCTTCTCGTACGGCGCCGAGGCGTACGGCGGCAAGCAGGTGTTCGCGATCGGCTCGAAGGCCGAGGACCCCGAGCGCATCGCCGCGTTCATCGACTGGCTCTACTCGCCCGAGGGTGCGTACGCCAACAGCAGCCAGACCGGTGCGTCCGCGGGCCCGAAGGGTCTCACGTGGGACGTCAACGACGCGGGCGAGCCCGAGCTCACCGAGTTCGGCAACGAGGTCTTCCTGCAGGGCGGTGCGACCGTTCCCGAAGAGTGGGGCGGCGGTGAGTACGCCGACGGCGTGTCGGCGCTGAACCTCAGCGCGGTGCTCCCGAACGACACCGACCCCGAGACGGGTCTGCCGTACAGCTACACGTTCTGGCCGACGTACCAGGCCTCGATCGCCAACCCGCTGACCGTCGACTGGTCGGCGAAGATGGGCGGCGCGACCTCGACCATGGAGTACCTGCAGACCAACAACCAGGTGCTGGTCGCCCCGGGTGCGAGCTACGCGGCTCCAGCCGACGACTCCGAGATCGAGACCCTCCGCAACCAGGTCAAGGAGATCATCAAGCAGTTCTCGTGGCAGATGGTCTTCGCCGAGAACGAGGCCCAGTTCGAGTCGCTGCGCGACGAGCTCGTCGAGACGGCGAACGGGCTCGGCTACGAGAAGGTGCTCGACTTCGACATGACCAACGCGAAGTCGCAGAACGACGCGCGCGAAGCCGTGGCAGAGGAGTTCGCAGGCTAGTACGCCGGCACGAATGAAGGGCTCGGGATGCTGCATCCCGAGCCCTTCGTCGTGTCCGCTCGCGCCAGTGTCCTCATCCGAGGAGATCTGCCGAGATGAGGACCCCGGCGTCGGGATGCGTCCGCAGCTGGGCTCTCGTCCTCAGTTGAGGATCACGGATGCTGCGGGCCGGGGCCTCCGTTCCTCGCGTCGCGTCCTCAGATGAGGCGAGGGCGTCGCGTCCTCAGATGAGGCGATGCGCCGAGATGAGGATCCCGGCGTCGGGATGCGTCCGCAGCTGGGCTCTCGTCCTCAGTTGAGGATCACGGATGCTGCGGGGTCGCAGCATCCGTCACCGCGAAGGCCGAAGGGTCAGGCCTCGTGGCGGGTGAAGACGCTGCGGAAGAGGAAGGCCGTGGCGTAGGCGCCGACGGAGAAGCCGATCGTCGCCACGAGGATCGCGACGGGCGGGAAGAGGATCGTCAGAGCGACCGCCGTCACCGGGATGACCAGCACACCGAGGGTGCGCACGGGCTCCGCGGCCGGGAGCAGCAGCGAGTTCTTCAGCGTCTGGCGCACGGGGGCCGTGAGGTATGCGACCTGCGCCATGGCGTAGAGGAACGCGGCGAAGAGGTAGACCGCGCCGATCACCGCGACGACCCCCGCCACGCCCCCGAACAGCGCGGGGTACGAGAACCAGAACACGCTCGAGAACCCGAGCAGCACGGCGGGCAGGAGCAGGCACAGCATCAGCACCGTCGCGCGGCCGAAGTTCGCGCGGAACGCCGGGAAGAAGTCCTTGAGGGGGCGTCCGCTCTCGTCGTCGGAATAGCGGATCGTGACCTCGTACAGTGCGCTCGTCGCGGCGCCGATCGTGACGATCGGCAGGCACACGAGGATGTAGAGCAGGTTGAGCCCGACGAAGGTCAGGAACGTCGAGAAGCCGCCGAGGGCGCGGCTGTCGGGGTCGATCCTCATGCCGCGGTCAGGGTGTCGTAGAGGCGCCGGTCAGCGCCGGCGGCAGCAGCCGCACGGCGGGCTTCGCACCGCTGGAGAGGATCTCGCAGATCATGTCGGTCGCCGCGGCGCCGATCGCCTCGGCGGGCACCGCGATGCTGTCGGCGAGCCCCGGCACCGAGCGGGCCACGTCGTCGGGGCACAGCGCCACGATCGCCGGCTCGTCGCCGCGCTGGCGGCCGCGCTGGGCGATCGTCGTCGCGACGTGGGGGAGGGCGCCCTCGTTGTGCACGAAGAAGCCGGTGATGCCCGGGTCCTCGGTCATCACGGCGTCGACGGTGGCAATGGACTCGGCGGAGCTCGGGCACGCGTGCACGGTGCCCGTCACGCCGTTCGCCTCGCACGCTGCGTGGAAACCGCGGGCCAGGCGGTCGGCGTACGACGTGTGGCGCGACATGACCTCGGGCGGCGAGCCGATGAGCGCGATGCGCTTGTGTCCCAGTGCGACGAGCCGGTCGACGGCGAGCCAGCCGGCAGCCTCGAAGTCGAAGTCCACGCAGGGCACGGCGCGGCGCCCCGCCGGCAGCCCGATGAGCACGCTCGGATGCCCCAGACCCGACAGCGTGTCGATGCGCGGGTCGTCGGACTCGACGTCCATCACCAGCAGCGCGTCGACCATCGACCCCTTCGCCGCGCGCTGCAGCGCCTTCGAGTCGTCGCTCGCGAGCAGCAGGATGTCGTACCCGTGCTTGCGCGCCTGGGTGACGACGCCGGTGACGATCTGCATCACGACGTGCACGTCGACGCCGGTGCGCAGCGGTGCCTGCAGGCCGATGACGTTCGTCGAGCGGGAAGCGAGCGAGCGCGCGCCCGCGTGCGGGCTGAAGCCGAGGCTGTCTATCGCCTTCTCGACGCGGTCGCGCGTCTCCTGCGAGATGGCTCGCTTGCCGCTCATGACGTACGACACCGTCGAGATCGACACGCCCGCCTTCTGCGCGACGTCCGCGATCGTCACCATGAGGTCCCCCGCTCTCCTTGTTCGATCACCCGTGTGGTTCCGGGTGCGAGCTCGTACGTTCCGATCGAACCGTCCGGCCCGTGCACACTCATTGTCACCGCTCGCGCGCCCGCGCGAAGCCGCGCCCCCACGAGTTCGCCGCCGGCCCACTCCACGTCGACCGACACGTCCCCTCGGGAACGGATGCCGCGTACCCGGCCGTCCGGCCACGCCGGGGGCAGTGCGGGCAGCAGTCGCAGCGTGACGCGGACCGGCTCGGCGGCCGCCGCGGCGGGCCCGTCGAACGACTGGACGAGGGCCTCTGCGATCGCCGCGGTCACGCCGAGGTTGCCGTCGATCTGGTACGGCGGGTGGGCGCTGAAGAGGTTCGGGTAGAGGCCGCCGCGGTGCTCCTCGCCGGCGCCGGACTCCGCCGGACGCAGCGCGAGGCGCAGCTGCGTGTGGACGGCCTCGCCGTCGCCCAGACGCGCCTGCATCGCCGCCCGCCAGGCGAGCGCCCAGCCGGTCGATTCCGGGCCGCGCAGACGGATGGACGCGGATGCTGCGCGCGCAAGGCCCGGCGTCGCGTCCGGTGTGATCTGCGCCAGCGGGAACAGGCCGACGAGGTGTGAAAGGTGGCGGTGCTCGGGTTCGGCCTCGACGCGCTCGCGGTCCCACTCGAGGAGGTCGCCGCGCGCCGACACCTGCGGGTCGGGGAGGGCGTCGGTGAGCCGGGTGAGCTCCGCGATCCACGCGTCGTCGAGGTCGAGCATCGCGGCGGCTGTGCGGCACACACTCGCCAGCTCTCGCAGCAGCGCGACGTCCATCGTGGCCGACACCGCGACGCCGCGCTCGCGGCCTTCGGCGTCGAGGTAGTGGTTCTCGGGTGACGTCGAAGGGCTCGTCCACGCGCGCTCGCCGTCTGTCTGGATCCACGACAGCGCGAACGCGGCGGCCGACGCCAGCACCGGCCAGGCCTCGTCGCGCAGGTACGACCGGTCGCGGCCGAACGCGTAGTGCTCCCACAGGTGCAGCGCGAGCCACACGCCGCCGAGCGACCAGTTCGCCCAGGCCGGATCGCCGTGGCCGGCGCCGACGGGCGCGGCGAACGCCCAGGCGTCCGAGTTGTGGTGCAGGGCCCAGCCGTCCGCGCCGTAGAGCTCGCGGGCGACCACAGGGCCCGTCGTCTCGGAGACCCGTCGGGTGAACCGCAGCAGCGGCTCGTGGCACTCGGCGAGGTCGGTCGTCTCGGCCGGCCAGTACGCCATCTGGGTGTTGATGTTGAGCGTGTACGCGCTCGACCACGGACCCGGAAGCTCCGCGTTCCACAGGCCCTGCAGTGTGACCGGCAGCCCGCCGGGCTGCGACGACGCGATGAGCAGGTACCGCCCGTAGTGGAACATGAGGGCGGCGAGAGCCGGGTCGTCGTGCTCCTGCGCGCGGTCGATGCGGGCCACTGTGTCGAGTTCCGCGATCTCGTCCGCCACCGGCAGTTCGAGCGCGCAACGCGCATAGAGCTCGCCGTGCGCCGTTTCGTGCGCGGTGCGCAGGTCGGCGGCGGTCGCGTGCACATCGAAGGACCCACGGATGCCGCGCAGCAGCGCCGCGGCGTGGCCCTCGGCATCGCGGCCGTCGGCCGGGTCGCCGGGCAGCGAGGGAGCAGTGGCGGTCGCGATCGCGAACAGGTGGGTCGTCGCGGAGGCGTCGACGAGCGCCCCGTCGACGACCTCGGAGGCGCCGCGGGCCTGCACCACGATCGCGCCGTGGCGGCCGTGCTCCTCGTCGTAGCGGATGGGTTCGGCGGGGTCCTCATGGCCCGGGGCGACGTCGACGGGAAGCCACCACTCGGTGGCGAGGTCGCCGCCCGCCGACCGCGGCCCCGAGCGCGGGCGCAGCAGCGACCCGACCTGGACGCGCACCCGCACCGGCTCGCTCGCCGCGACCTCGTGCATGACGGCGCCGGTCACGAGATCCGCCCAGGTGCGGTGGCGCACCTCCACATCGCCCAGCGTGTACTGGTGCGTTGCGACGCCGGTAGCGAGTTCGAGGCGCCGGGCATGAACCGCGGGCGCGGGCGCGGGTGGGGCAGCATCCGTCTCCACCGTCAGATCGACCCACCCGAGCGGCAGGTACGCCTGCACCCACGGTGCCTGCATGCCCTGCAGCAGTTCCTCGGCGGCGTCGATGTCGTCGGCGTCGATCGCGGCGCGCACCGATTCGAGCGCCTCCGGACCGCGGGCCGTGACCCCGTCCAGCGGGTCGGCGTCCGCGTGCCCCGACCACGCCGTGATGTCGTTCAGCCACAGTCGCTCGCCGCCGACGTGCCCCGCGCACATGGCACCCCGCACTCCGTTGCCGACCGGATACGCCTCGAGCCATCGCGCCGCGGGCGCCGAGGCGCGCAGCACGTGCAGGGCCTCGGAGAGGGCTGGCGGGACCGCATCATCGCGGCGCGTGGACATCGTCACCCTCGTAGTATACCTTCTCAGTGTTGAAGCGCTTCGAAAGTTCGACGCCCTTCTCGCCGACAATCCCATGACCGCCCGATCGAAACTCAGCGAAGAGGTTCCCCGCTCCATGGCCACCATCTCCGACCCGCGCCGCATCGACGCGTTCTCCGAGATCACCCGCGACCTCGGCATCTGCTTCGGCGGTGACTACAACCCCGAGCAGTGGCCGCGCGAGGTCTGGCGGGAGGATGCCGAGCTCATGGTCCGGGCCGGCGTCAACCTCGTGACCGTCGGCGTGTTCAGCTGGGCGCGCCTCGAGCCGTCGCCGGGCGAGTACGACTTCGCGTGGCTCGACCAGGTGCTCGACCTGCTGCACGCGCACGGCATCGCCGTGGACCTCGCCACCCCGACCGCGTCGCCCCCGCCGTGGCTCGGCATCCTTCATCCCGAAACGCTCCCGGTGAACCCCGACGGTGTGCGCCTCGCCGCGGGGTCGCGCAACCAGTTCACGCCGGCCTCGCGGGTCTACCGCGAGTACGCCCTGGCGATCGCGACCGCCCTGGCCGAGCGCTACGTGGCTCACCCTGCCGTTCGCATGTGGCACGTCGGCAACGAGTTCGGCCAGATCGACTTCGGTGACGAGGCGGCCCGCGAGTTCCGGCTGTGGCTGCGCGAGCGGTACGGCTCCATCGACGCGCTCAACGATGCGTGGGGAACTCTCGTCTGGTCGCAGCGCTACCGCGACTTCGACGAGGTCGTGCCGCCCCGGCGCATGCCGTATCTCGTGAACCCCGCGCAGTCGCTCGACTTCCGCCGATACACGTCGTGGGCGCTGCAGCGCGTCTTCACCGAGCAGCGCGACGCGATCCGCAGGGCCGGGGCGACCCAGCCCGTCACCACGAACTTCATGGGCTTCGAGCCGCTCACCGACCTGTGGGAGTGGGCCGGCGACGTCGATGTCGTCGCCGACGATCAGTACCCCGACCACGCCACCGCCACGTCGTCATCCGACATCGCGCTCGTGCAGGACCTCATGCGCTCGCTGGGCCGCGGCCGGCCGTGGGTGCTCATGGAGCAGGCCGTCAGCGCGACGTCGTGGCGCCCGCACAACCTGCCCAAGAGCCGCGACCGCGCCCGCCTCGACTCACTGCAGGCGATCGCCCGCGGAGCCGACGCGATCTGCTTCTTCCAGTGGCGTCAGGCCCGCACCGGCGCCGAGCGCTTCCACTCGGCGATGCTGCCGCACGCCGGCGCCGACACCGAGGTCTTCGAGACCACGTGCGCGCTCGGCGCCGATCTGCGTCGACTGCGGTCCGTGGTCGGCGGGCGGGTCGCAGCATCCGTCGCCCTGCTCTTCGACTGGCCGTCGCGGTGGGCCGCCGACGAGCCCGGTCGCCCGACGCAGCGCCTCGACACGCTCGAGCAGGTGCAGCGCTGGCACCGCGCGCTGTGGCGCCGCGGCATCGCGGTCGACCTCGTGCGTCCGGGCGCCGACCTCTCCGCATACGCCGCGGTGCTGGTGCCGCACACGTACATCGTGGAGACGGATGCCGCCGCCACCCTCCGTGCGGCGGTGGAACGCGGTGCGAGCCTCGTGGTGGGCCCGTTCTCGGGGGTGTCGGACGGCAACGCCGGCATACTCACCGGGCGCTCGCCGGTGCTGCTGCGCGACCTGCTCGGCGTGAGCGGCGAGGAGTGGGTCGGTCTTCCCGACGCGCTCACCCCGCTCGTCGTGGAGCACACCTGGGCGACCGCCCCCGCGGCGGCCGAGGCATCCGTCCTCGGCGAACGGCTTCGCGCAGACGGCGCCACCGTGCTCGCGCGGTTCGGTGCGGGTCACCTCGCCGGCGCTCCCGCGATCACCCGCCACCGCGTCGGCGACGGCACGGCGTGGTATCTCGGCGCCGTCGTCTCGGACGACGCGCTCGCCGCGGTGCTCGATGACGCCCTCGACGCCGCGGGCGTCGCCGGCGTCACCCCCGACCGCGTGCTGCCCGACGACGTCGAGGCCGTGCAACGCGGCGAGGCCCTCTTCCTCCTCAACCACGGCGAACGGGACCGCAGCGTCACGCTGCCCGGCCGCCGCCACGATCTCCTGTCGGACGCGGACGTCGAGGCGCAGCTGACGCTCGCCCCCGGCGCCGCCATGGTGCTCATCGAAAGGCACGCAGAGTGAAGTTCACCGATGGCTACTGGCTGACCCGGCCCGGCCTCGCCCCGCTGTACGCGGTCGAGGTCGACGACATCCGCGTCGACGAGGCGGCGGGCACGATGACCGTGTACGCGCCGACCGCCGCGATCCGCGATCGGGGCGACACCCTCAACCGCGCGATGCTCACGATGACCTTCTCGGCGCCGGCGCCGGGCGTCGTCAAGGTGCGGGTCGAGCGTCACGCGGGCGCCGTGCACCGCGGTCCCGACTTCGAGATCTTCGGCGCGGAGGGGTTCCGGCCCGCGATCACCGTCGGTGACGACGAGGGCGTGCTCGACGCCGGCCCGCTGAAGGTGCGCGTCGGCCGCGCGGCTGGCCAGTGGCGCGTCGACTTCCTCGAGGCCGACGGACGCGTGCTCACGAGCTCGCTGCCGCGGTCGATCGGCCACTTCACCGACACGACGGGCAAGAACGGCACCGCCGCCACCGCGGGCACGGCAGGCACAGCGGGCACAGCCGCCGGGGGCACGAAGCCGACGTGGGTGCACCAGCAGCTCAGCATCGAGCCGGGCGAGCGCGTCTACGGACTCGGCGAGCGCTTCGGCGCCTTCATCAAGAACGGCCAGGTCGTCGACACGTGGAACGCCGACGGCGGCACCTCCAGCGAGCAGGCGTACAAGAACGTGCCGTTCTACCTCACCTCTCGCGGGTACGGCGTGTTCGTCGACCACCCCGAGAACGTCTCGTTCGAGGTCGGCAGCGAGGTCAACTCGCGCGTGCAGTTCTCGGTCGGCGGCGAGTCCCTCGACTACTACGTCATCGCCGGCCCCGAGCCGAAGGACGTGCTGCGCCGTTACACCGCGCTCACCGGCCGGCCGGCGCGCGTGCCCGCGTGGTCGTTCGGACTGTGGCTCACGACATCCTTCACCGCCAGCTACGACGAAGACACGGTCAGCGCGTTCGTCGACGGCATGGCCGAGCGCGACATCCCGCTGTCGGTATTCCACTACGACTGCTTCTGGATGCGCGAGTACCAGTGGAGCGACTTCGAGTGGGACTCCCGCGCGTTCCACGATCCTGTGGGGCAGATCGCCCGCATGCACGAGCGCGACGTGCACGTGTCGTTGTGGATCAACCCCTACATCGCACAGCGCTCGGCGCTCTTCCGCGAGGCGGCCGACAACGGCTACCTGCTCAAGCGCACCGACGGCAGCGTGTGGCAGTGGGACATGTGGCAGGCGGGCATGGGGCTTGTCGACTTCACGAACCCGGATGCCGCGGACTGGTATGTCGCGAAGCTGCAGGGCCTGCTCGACCAGGGCGTCGACGCGTTCAAGACGGACTTCGGTGAGCGGATCCCGGTCGAAGGCGTCGTGTGGCACGACGGGTCCGACCCGCACCGCATGCACAACTACTACGCGAAGCTCTACAACGAGGTCGTGTTCCGCGCGCTCGAGCGGCACCATGGCGTCGGCGACGCGGTCGTCTTCGCCCGTTCGGCGACCGCGGGCTCGCAGCAGTTCCCGGTGCACTGGGGCGGCGACAACGACTCGACGTTCCTGTCGATGGCCGAGTCCCTCCGCGGCGGGCTGTCTCTCGCGATGTCGGGCTTCGGCTACTGGAGCCACGACATCGGCGGATTCGAGGGCACGCCCGATCCGGGCCTGTTCAAGCGCTGGCTCGCCTTCGGCCTGCTGTCGTCGCACTCGCGGCTGCACGGCTCGTCGTCGGTGCGCGTGCCGTGGGCTTTCGACGAGGAGGCCGTCGACATCGCCCGCGCGTTCACGAAGCTCAAGATGCGGCTCATGCCGTACCTCGCGGGTGCCGCCGAACAGGCACACCGCTGCGGGACCCCGATGATGCGCCCGATGGCGCTCGAGTTCCCCGGCGACCGCTCCGGGTTCGACGCCGACACCCAGTACATGCTGGGCGACGCGCTGCTGGTCGCCCCGATCTTCACCGCCGACGGCAGTGTCGAGTACTACGTGCCCGAGGGGGAGTGGACCTCGCTCCTCGACGGATCCATCGTCGACGGCCGCCGGTGGGTCTCCGAGACCCACGGCTACGACTCGGTGCCGTTGCGCGTGCGTCCGGGCACCGTGCTGCCCTTCGGCGCCGACGACAGCCGCCCCGACTACGACTGGTCGGACGGTGTGACGCTGCGGTGCTTCGAGCTGCCCGACGGCTATGACCGTGAGACCCGGGTGCCGGGCCACGACGCCAAGGGATCCATCGACGGCGTCGGAGCGACGACGTTCCGCGTGCGTCGCGAGGGCGCCACGGTCATCGCGTCGACGGACGACGCGCACGCCCCGTGGGCGCTGCAGGTGGGGGAGAGGATCGCCCGGGCCGCAGCATCCGGAGAGATCCGCATCCAACTCGACGAGGAGACCGCACGATGACTGACACGATCACGGATGCTGCGACCATGACGCTCCCCGACGACCAGACGCCCGTGTTCCGGCAGGTCGACCAGCCGCTCGCCACCCGCGCTCGCGACCTGCTCGACCGGCTGACACCCGACGAGCGCATCGCGATGCTGCACCAGGCCGCGCCCGCGGTCGAGCGGCTCGGCGTGGCGGCGTGGCACACGGGATGCGAGGCGCTGCACGGTGCTGCGTGGCTCGGGCGTGCGACGGTGTTCCCGCAGCCGGTCGGCCTCGCCGCGACGTGGGACACCGAGCTCGTCGAGAAGGTCGGCGAGGTCGCCGCGATCGAGGTGCGCGCGAAGCGCGCCGAGAACCCGCTGGTGAGCCTCAACGTCTGGGCGCCGGTCGTCAACACGCTGCGTCACCCGGGGTGGGGCCGCAACGAGGAGGGCTACTCCGAAGACCCGCACGTGACCGCGGTGTTCGGCACCGCGTACTCACGGGGGCTTCGCGGCGACCACCCGCGCGTGTGGCGCACCGTGCCCGCGCTCAAGCACTTCCTGGCCTACAACAACGAGACCGACCGCTCGACGACGTCGTCCGAGATGTCGCTGCGCACGCTCCACGAGGAGGAGCTGCCCGCCTTCCGGCAGGCGATCGAGGAGGGCGTCGCGGGCGGCATGATGCTCGCGTACAACCGCGTGAACGGCGTCCCGGCGCACACGCAGCCCGAGCTCGTCGCCGAGGCCCGGACGTGGTCCGACGAGTCGATCGCGGTGGTGTCGGATGCCGGCGCCCCGACCTTCCTCGTCACCACGCAGCGCACCCAGCCCGACCACGTGCACGCCGCGGCGGCCCTCGTGACCTCGGGGCTCGACTCGTTCACCGACAACGACGCGAACGCCGCTCCCACCATCGGGTACGTGACGGAGGCGCTCGCCGAGGGCCTGCTCACCGCGGACGACGTCGACCAGGCGGTGCTGCGGCTGCTCGAGCTGCGCCTCCGCACCGGCGAGTTCGACGGCGACGCCGACCCGTACGCGGGGATCGGCGTCGACGCCATCGACGCGCCCGGAGCCCGTGAACTCGCTCGGGAGGCGGTGGTGCGCTCGGTCGTCGTGCTGCGGAACGACGCCGGCGTGCTGCCGCTCTCCCGGGCGTCACGGGTCGCGGTCGTGGGCCCGCTCGCCGACCTCGTGCTCACCGACTGGTACGCCGGCACCCCGCCGTATGCGGTCGGGATCGGCGCGGCCGCCGCAGAGCGGTTCGGTGAAGCCGAGGTCGTGACCGGCGCCGACACGATCGCGCTCCGGGCATCGTCCAACGGACGGTACGTCGTGGCCGACGCCGACGGTTCGGTGGTCGAGGCGGCCGGCGACGCCGCGGCCGGCGACGCGCTGTTCGACGTGACGGACTGGGGCGACGGCATCCTGACCCTCCGCTCCCACGCGAGCGGACTGCTGCTCACCGGTGCGAAGTGGCCGATGCGCGCCGACGCCACCCGCGTCGGCGAATGGGTCGTGCAGGAGAGCTTCCGCAAGCATGTCCACCCCGACGGCACGTGGTCGCTGCTGCACCTCGGGTCGGGGCGGTGGCTGCGGGTGTTCCGCGATTCGGGGTTGCTCGCCGCCGAGGCCGTCACGCTCGACAAGGCCGAGCGCTTCGGCGTGCGTGTGGTGCGATCGGGCGCCGCGGCGGTGGTCGAGGCTGCCGCGCGTGCCGACGCCGTCGTCGTCGCGGTCGGCAACGACCCGCACCTCAACGGCCGCGAGACCGAGGATCGTCCGCATCTGCGCCTTCCCGCCGCGTGGGCCGAGCTGTGGCGCGCGGCCCGCGAGGCGAACCCGCGCGCCGTGCTCACGATCGTGTCGAGCTACCCCTACGTGCTCGAGGGCGTCGAGGCCGAGACCGTCGTATGGTCGAGCCACGGCGGGCAGGAACTCGGGCACGGCGTGATCGACGTGCTCTCGGGCGACCGTGAGCCGTCGGGCCGCCTCTCGCAGAGCTGGCCCGCCACCGAGGAGCAGGCGGGCGACCTGTTCGACTACGACACCCTCCGCCAGGGTGCGACCTACCGTCACCAGCCCGACGAGCCGACGTTCGCGTTCGGCCACGGGCTCACGTACACGTCCGTCGTGTACGAGTCGGTTTCGCTGACGGATGCTGCGACCCCCGCGCCCGCGCCGACCCACCGGCACGCCGGCTTCGCGCCGCGCGCCGACGAGTCCGTGGTGAACGCGGTGGTGCGGATGCGCAACTCCGGCGACCGCGACGCCGAGGAGCTCGTGCAGCTGTACGCGCTGTCGTCGGGCCTCCCGCTGCCGACGCCGCGGCGACTGCTCGTGGCTTATCGCCGCGTGCTGCTCGCGCCCGGCGAGACCCGCGACGTGGAGCTGTCGTTCTCGCCCGCGCGCCTCGCCGTGTGGGACGACGCCGTGCGCCTCCCGGGTACGGTCGACGACTGGCTGCACGCCGGCGCGCTGCGCGTGCAGCCCGGCACGTATGCGATCGCCGCAGGCCCGTCGGCGTGGGATCTGCCCGTCCGGGCCGAGCTCGAGATCACGCCGACCGAGTAACCCGTGCCTGAGCGCGGCGCAGGGCTCCGAGCGCGAGCTCCTCCGCGAGAGCCCGCGTCTCGTCCGGAGTCCACACGCGGTCGCCGAAGACGTGACGATGCGCGAGCGACACGTCGGCGCCCGGGGCCAGCACCACGTACTCGTCGAACGACGGGGACGGCGCCAGCACCGGGATCGGCGCGCTCCGCACGAACCAGCGGATCGGCGGCGCACCGGTCGACGTGCCCGCGAACGCGAGGATCGTGGCACCGCCGTCGACGTCGTCGTGTTGGCCCGAGAAGGCCACCCACGGCGCGACGCGGCCCATGACGCCGTCGTCGCCGGCGTCGTCAGGGAAGCCGCCCGCCAGGACACGGCCGCCGGTCCACGCCCGAGGCATCCGGATCATGAAGCCGGTGTAGCCGGCACCGGGGCGTCCCTCGGTCGTCGGGCTGCCGAGCTCGAGCTCGCGGCCGGAGACGTTGCGCAGCGTCGTCGAGAAGTCGAGCACCCAGAGGCCGCGGTCGGTGTCGACGCCGTGGAAGCGGTGGGTGCGAGTCTCGGTGATCCACTCCTCGCCGTTCTGCGTGATCCACGTGAGCTCCTCGGTGAACGCGACCTCGGATCCGGCGTCAGCGACCGTGGTGAAAGCGTCGTGGCGGATGCTGCCGACGTTGTCGAGGAGTGCGTAGTCGCCGTGCTCCGGCCGGAAGGTGTTGCCGCCCCAGAAGTTCTGACCCGAGACGTGGGTCCACGTCATCTGCAGGCCCTTGTGCCACCGGTGATCCCACGGGCGGAAGCCGGTGAGCAGCGCGCCGTCGAGCGCTCGCAGCGGGTGCAGGAAGGGCTTGGGTCCCTCCGAGATCTCCCCGCCGGGGTCGAACGCGTAGCGCGCGATGTCGACGCCGGCAGCGGTGACGGTCAGGTCGGTCTGGTCGAGGCGGAGGGTGAGGTCGGTCACCGCCCCATTGTGGCCCAGATCCTTGGAAAGCGTTTGCCCACTGCGCGGACGCGTAATGTACCGCTCCCGAGGCTCGAGCGGTAGAGGCCTCCGCGTGGGGAAGCGCGGCGATAGCGTCTTCGTCATCTCATACGAGACACCGCACCCCCCGCGGCGTCCACGAGACAGAAGGAGAGAAACATGCTCTGGACCATTCTCGGCCTGATCCTCATCGGCCTCATCGCCGGTCTCATCGCTCGCGCCATCATCCCCGGCAAGCAGAGCATGGGCATCCTGCTGACGATCGTCCTCGGAATCGTCGGCTCGTTCGTCGGCGGCTTCCTCGGCTTCCTGCTGTTCGGCAGCGACCCCAACGGCGGCTTCCTGCAGCCGTCGGGCATCATCGGCTCGATCCTCGGCTCGATCGTCGTGCTGGGTCTCTACGTGCTCTTCACGCGCCGCCGCGGCGTCAACCGCGCCTGACCGGCTGCCCCGGGCTCGAACCCCTCGCCCGGACCTGTGCGCTCCCTCGCACGGGTCCGGGCGTCGCTGTATGTGGCGGCGGTCAGGCGCCCGCGAGCGCCTCCGACACCACCTCGCGGGCCTCGGCCTGCACCTGCGCGAGGTGTTCGGGGCCGCGCAGCGACTCGGCGTAGAGCTTGTAGACGTCTTCGGTGCCCGACGGGCGGGCGGCGAACCACGCGTGCTCGGTCTGCACCTTGAGGCCGCCGATCGCGGCGCCGTTGCCCGGCGCGTGCGAGAGCTTCGCGGTGATGGGCTCACCGGCGAGCTCGGTCGCGGTCACGGCTTCGGGGGCGAGCTTGCCGAGCGCCGCCTTCTGCGCAGGGGAAGCTGGAGCATCCACGCGCTGATACGCCGAAGCGCCGAACTCGGCCTCGAGCTCGGCGTAGCGCTGCGAGGGCGTCTTGCCGGTGACGGCGAGGATCTCGGATGCGAGGAGGCACAGCAGGATGCCGTCCTTATCGGTCGTCCACACCGAGCCGTCCTTGCGGAGGAACGACGCGCCCGCCGATTCCTCGCCGCCGAAGGCGACCGATCCGTCCAGCAGCCCAGGCACGAACCACTTGAACCCGACCGGAACCTCCAGCAGTTCGCGGCCCAGCGATTCGGCCACGCGGTCGATGATCATCGAGCTCACCAGGGTCTTGCCGATCGCGGCATCCGTCGGCCAATCCGGCCGGTGCGAGTACAGGTAGTCGATCGCGACGGCGAGGTAGTGGTTGGGGTTCATGAGGCCGGCGTCGGGCGTGACGATGCCGTGGCGGTCGGCGTCGGCGTCGTTGCCGGTGAGGATGTCGTACTCCTCGCGGCGGCCGATGAGCCCGGCCATCGCCGACGGCGACGACGGGTCCATGCGGATCTTCTCGTCCCAGTCGAGCGTCATGAACTTCCACGTCGGGTCGACGTCGGGGTTCACGACCGTGAGATCGAGGCCGTGCACCTCGGCGATGAGCGCCCAGTATTCGACCGACGCGCCGCCCAGCGGGTCGGCGCCGATGCGCACACCGGCGGAGCGGATCGCGTCGACGTCGATGATGTTCGCGAGGTCGCGCACGTAGGCGTCCCGGAAGTCGTACTCGCCCAGCTTGTCGCCGTCGATGTCCTTGAACGGCGTGCGGGCGACGCCCTCGAGGCCGGCCGCGATGAGCTCGTTCGCGCGGTTCGCGATCCAGCCGGTCGCGTCGGTGTCGGCGGGGCCGCCGTTCGGCGGGTTGTACTTGAAGCCGCCGTCGCGCGGCGGGTTGTGGCTGGGCGTCACGACGATGCCGTCGGCGCGGGTGGGATCCGCGGCATCCTTCCCGCGGTTGAAGGTGAGGATCGCGTGGCTGAGCGCGGGGGTGGGCACCCATGAGTCCCGCGAGTCGACCCGCACGTCGACGCCGTTGGCGACGAGCACTTCGATGGCGCTGCGCTCGGCCGGCAGCGACAGACCGTGCGTGTCGCGGCCGAGGAAGAGCGGGCCCTCGATGCCCTGAGAGCGCCGGTAGTCGACGATCGCCTGCGTCGTGGCGAGGATGTGGTTCTCGTTGAAGCTGGCCGACAGGGACGAGCCGCGGTGACCGCTCGTCCCGAACGCGACCCGCTGCTCGGGGACGGCGGGGTCTGGCTTGACGTCGTAATAAGCGGCGATCAGCTCATCGATGTCGATGAGGTCGGATGCTTCGGCGGGCTGTCCTGCGCGAGTCATGCGTCCCAGTCTGCCCGTCCTCGGCCCGCCGTGCACGATCCGTGACGCCGGTGCCCGGTTCGCAATTCAGGATGAGCGCGGCGTGGGATCGGCGGCGCTCCCGGATTTCCGCGGGCTGGCTGGATGTCGCACCGCGTTCATCCTGAATTGCGCACGGGATCGGGCGGACATGGCCCGGGCTAGGCTGGCACGCGTGACTTCCGAGGTCGCCTCCGCCGAGGCATCCGTTCCCGTCCGCCGCACGTACAGCTACCTGGGGCCCGCGGGCACGTTCACCGAGGCGGCGCTCGCCCAGGTGCCCGAGGCCCGCGGCCAGGAATGGCGTCCCGTGCGCAACGTGGGCGAGGCGCTCGCCGATGTCGTCGACGGCCGCTCCGACGCCGCGATGATCGCGATCGAGAACTCCGTCGACGGCGGTGTGTCGACCGCGCAGGACGCCCTCGCCACCGTGCCGGGGCTGCGTATCGTGGGCGAATACCTCGTGCCGGTCGAGTTCGTGCTGGTCGGGCGCCCGGGCGCGCGACTCGAGGACGTCTCGCTCATCGCCGCGCACCCGGTCGCCTACGCGCAGTGCCTGCAGTGGCTCTCGGCCGCACTGCCCGCGCACGCGCACGTGCCGGCGGCGAGCAATGTCGCGAGCGCGATGAGCCTCCTCGACGGATCGAGCGACGCGGACGCGGCGATCGCGCCGCCCGGGATCCTCGAGCACCACCAGCTCGAGCTGCTCGCCTCGAACATCGGCGACAATCCCAACGCCGTCACCCGGTTCGTGCTGGTCAGCCGCACCGTCGTGCCCCCGCCGCCGACCGGCGCCGACAAGACCTCGCTCATCGTCGAGCTGCCCGACGACCACCCCGGCGGCCTGCTCGAGATGCTGGAGCAGTTCGCCACCCGCGGCATCAACCTCTCGCTCCTGGCATCGCGCCCGATCGGCGATGAACTCGGCCGGTACCGCTTCGTCGTCGACGCCGACGGGCACCTCGAGGACGAGCGCATGGCCGACGCCCTGATGGGGCTGCGCCGCTTCAGCCCCCGGGTCACGTTCCTCGGGTCGTATCCGCGTGCCGACCGCACCGTCGTCCGCTATCCCGAGCGCTACGCCGACGACGTCTTCGTCGAGGCGCGCGATTGGTTGCGGGGTCTCATCTCCGGGGAGCCCGAAGTTCAGGACTAGGACTTAAGACCCGGCGTTCGGAGCCTGCCCAACCACCGGCCAGCGCAGGTGCGAAGTCCGGACTTCGGCGCTCTCGGGGCGTCTCATGCCCGGCTTGTCCGGACTTCGGTGGGGTGTGTTCGAACGCGTGGGTTCGGCCGGCGTCAACGGTGGGTGCGAAGTCCGGACTTCGCACGCTGCGAGTTCTGCGATCCCGCGTTGTCCGGACTTCGCTCAGGAGTGCACGCCGGGCGATCCCATTCCGCCGACTTCTGCGGTGGGCAGCAGGGCCGCGCCCGGTACTAGAGCCCCAGCTCGGCGGCCAGCAGCTCGAGGGTCTGCAGGCGGCCGGGTGCGGCATCCATCGGCTCATTCTCGTACGACCCCGCGATGGGCGAGATCATCACCTCGTCGACGCCGTGCTTCGTGGCGAAGGAGCGGAGATCGGATGCTACGGCCGACGCCGTGCCGACGAACCACTTCGCGCGGGCCGAGGCGATGAACGTGTCGCCCAGGCCGGCGAAGTCGGCCGCGTTCGCGAGGGCGTGCTCCACCGTCTCGAGCGGAACCAGCGGCTTGTTGGTGCGCAGCCGCGCCGTCATGCGCAGGTTCGGCAGGGCGCGCTCCTCGGCTTCATCCTGCGTCGATGCGACCAGCACGTTCGCGGTGAGGAAGGTCCGCGGTGCCGGGAGTGCCTCCGACGGCACGAACGCCGAGCGATAGAGGTCGAGCGCGCGCTCGAGGCCCTCGCCCGAGAAGTGGTTCGCGAAGACGTACGGCAGACCCAGCGACGCGGCGAGCTGCGCCGAGTAGTCGCTCGACCCGAGCAGCCACACCTCGGGTGTCGTCGTCGCGGCGGGCGTCGCGTGCACGTCGTAGGTGCCGCCGGACGTGAATCGCAGCGAGGCGCCGTCGGGGGCGACGAGGGAGAGGATGTCGCGCACGTGGTCGGGGAACCGCTCGACGTCGCTCGTCGTGCCGCTCTGGCGCAGCAGCTGCGTGATCACCGGGTCGGATCCGGGCGCTCGCCCGAGCCCGAGATCGATGCGACCCGGCGCGAGAGCCTCCAGGGCCGCGAACTGCTCGGCGACGACGAGCGGGGAGTGGTTCGGCAGCATCACGCCACCCGACCCGAGCCGGATGCGCGACGTTCGCGCGGCGGCCGCCGCCGCGAGCACCGGCGGCGTCGTCGACGCGACTGCCGGCATGTTGTGGTGCTCGGCGAACCAGTACCGGCGATAGCCGAGTCGATCCGCCGCATCCACGAGGGAGAGGGATGCCGCGACCGCCTGCGCGCTCGTCTGCCCGGTGCGCACCGGAACGAGGTCGAGAACGGACAGGGCCGGGGCGGAGGTCGCAGTGCTCATCGTCTTCTGCAACCCCGCGCCCCGGCATCCGCATTCCGGATCTTCGATTTTGGCGAGTCGCCGGAATCGGTCGCTGGTGGGTGGGCTTCGTGGCGACTCGCCAAGAAGCGCCCCCACTGGGCAGGGTTACGGCAGGCGGTTGGCCTTGGCGAGGTTGTCGCGCAGCTCGCCGGCGGTCTGCGCGACGACGTACGCGGGGCGGTCTCGCTCGAGGCGCCACGATTCGCTCAGGGGACCCGCGCTCACGGTGTCGAAGCCCAGCGCGTCGTAGACGCCGGTGACGAACTCGATCGCATCGGCGTCGTCGCTCGCGGTGCCGAGGGCACGGCGCTGCGGGTCGCCGGCGGCGAGCCCGCCGGCGTTGATGTCGGACGCGTACAGGTGGTTGAAGGCCTTCACGACCTTCGACGAGGGCAGGTGCTCCTGGAGGAGCCCGGACGTCGTGGCCTCGCCGCGGTCGAGGGCGTCGATGCGGCCGTCGCGCTCGAAGTAGTAGTTGTTCGTGTCGAGCACGATCTTGCCGGCGAGCGGCTCGACCGGGACGTCCTTCAGCGCCTTGAGCGGCACCGTCACGACGGCGATGTCCGCAGCCGCGGCCGCGTCGACGGCGGTCGCCGCGCTGACCTGGGGTCCCAGTTCGTCGACGAGTCCCGTGAGGCTCTCGGGTCCGCGAGAGTTCGAGATCACGACGTCGTAGCCGAGTCCCGAGAAGGCGCGGGCGAGCGCGCTGCCGATGTGTCCTGCACCGATGATTCCGATCGTGGTCATGACGGCGGCAACCGCGGGGCGCAGCATCCCATTCCGGAATTCCGTCACGGGACGTAACCCGCGCCGCGCGCTCAGCGGCGCACGGCCCGCTTGACGTGCTCGTAGGCCTCGAGCGCGGCCTTGCGCGTCTCGCCGAGATCGACGAGCGGCTCGGGGGCGTCGTCGCCGAGCGCATCGGGTGCCCACTCGCGCACGTAGTGTGCGTCGGCGTCGAACTTCTTCGCCTGCAGTTCGGGGTTGAAGATCCGGAAGTACGGTGCCGCGTCGGCACCGGAGCCCGCAACCCACTGCCAGTTGAACGGGTTGTTGGCCTCGTCGGCGTCGACGAGCGTGTCCCAGAACCACTCCTCGCCGCGCCGCCAGTCGATGAGCAGGTTCTTCACGAGGAAGGACGCCGCGACCATCCGCACGCGATTGTGCATGTAGCCGGTCGTCCAGAGCTCGCGCATCCCCGCGTCGACGAGCGGGACGCCCGTCTGCCCGTGCTGCCACGCCGCGAGGTGCGTCGGCTTGATCCGGGGCCACGGGAACGCGTCGAACTCCGGCCGGAGGTTCTTCGTCGCGAGCGCGGGGAAATGGAACAGCGTGTGCCACGCGAACTCGCGCCAGCCGAGCTCCGAGAGGAAGCGTCCGCCATGCCCTGCCTCGACCGTCTCGTGCCACACCGTGAACGGGCTCACCTCGCCCCACCGCAGCCGCGGCGACAGCAGCGACGTCGCACCGGCCGCCGGCTCGTCACGCGCGCGGTCGTATACGGCGAGGTCGTCGTCGAGGAACTCGCGCAGACGCCGTCGTGCCGCGGGTTCGCCCGGCTCCCACGTCTCGCGCAGCCCGCCCGCCCAGTCCGGGTTGCGGGGGAGCAGTCCCCATTCATCGAGGGAGTCGGATGCTGCGCCCCGGCGCACGCCGTCGAGCTCGCGCGCCTCGGGCAGAGGTGCCCGAGGCGACGGCAGCGCGAGGCACGCGCGCCAGAAGGGCGTGAACACGGAGAAATGCGTTCCGGCGCCCGTCTTCACGGTCCACGGCTCGAACAGCAGCGATCCCGCGAAGGAGCCGACCTCGACGCCCTCGTCCCGCAGCCCCGCCTTGAGCGCGGCGTCGATCTCGCGCTCGGGACCGCCGTAGCGCCGGTTCCAGAAGACGGCGCCGGCCGAGGCATCCGTCACCACTTCCCGAACGACGCGCTCAGCCGGGCCGCGCCGCAGGACGAGGGTCGCGCCGCGCTCGCGCAATCTCTCGTCGAGCGAGGCGAGGGAGTGATGCAGCCACCAGCGTGCGGCGCCGCCGAGCGCGCGGATTCCGGGCGACTCCTCGTCGAGCACGTAGAGGGCGATGATCGGCTCACCACGGTCGATCGCCGCGCGCAGCGCGGGGTTGTCGGCGAGGCGGAGGTCATCGCGGAACCACACGATCGACGGGCTGGCCATGGCCCCATCCTCGCCCGCCGGCCGTCGCGCGCGCCCGGCATTGACAGGCGGGCGCGCGTCTGTCTCGTCAGAGGTCGTCGGTCGTGTGCCCCTTGGGAACCACGACGAGAAGCGCCGAGGCCGCGACCCGGGTCTTGACCGAGAGGGCCTCGCCGAATTCGTCGCCGTCGAGCTGCACGGGACGCGGCTCATGCGTCGCGAGCTCGATCCCCGCGCCCCTCGAGTAGATGACGGAGTTGTCCTTGGTTCGCAGCGACAGCACGCGGCGGCCGGCGCGGAAGCGTCGCAGGAAGCTGTTGTCCCAGGCGACGCGGCGCCACACGAACAGCCAGCCGAACAGGCCCTTGGGCTGGAAGATCACGATGTCGAGTGACCCGTCCGCCACCGATGCCTCCGGGATGAGGTCGAGGCCGGCCGGCAGCTTGCCGCAGTTCGCGAACAGCACGCTCTGCACGCGGGACGAGTGCAGCCGGTGTCCTGGCAGCTCGTAGACGACGCGGAAGGGCTTCGCGTTCGGCAGCGACCGTGCCGCGCCGTCGACGTACGCGACCCAGCCGACGGTCTTCTTCAGCTGCGGGTTCGTGTTGGCGATCATCGCCGCGTCGAGCCCGATGCCGCCCATCACGACGAACGCGTGCTCGGCCGTCGTGCCGTCGGGGCGGGCGAGCTCGGTCCACCCGACGTCCATCGCGAGGGTGTCGCCGTCGAAGACCGCCTGCACCATCGCGGTGGGCTCGGTGAGAGGGAGCTTCAGATTGCGGGCCAGCAGGTTGCCGGTGCCACTGGGGACGATCGCGAGGGGAACGCCGGTGCCGCTCATCGCCTCCGACACCGCGCGCACCGTGCCGTCGCCGCCCGCGACCAGCACGGCGTCCACGCCCTCCTCGAGCGCCTGACGCGTCACGTCGTCGCCGAGGTCGTCGACTGTCGTCTCGTAGAAGAGCGGCTCCGACCAGCCCGCCTGCGCCGCGAGGCGGGTGACCGTGTCGCGGAGCGAGGCGGCGTCGACCTTGATCGGGTTGTACACCAGCGCCGCCTTCGGCGAGGGGCGCTCGCCGTTCTCCGAGATCGGTCGGGTGGCGCCCTCCTGGCCGACGCGACGCGCGTGGCCGCTCCCGTCCTCGGCCGAGTCGGGCGCGACGTCGCCGGGCTGGCGGATCACGTCGTCGGGCTCGGCGGCCTTCTCGGGGTCGGGCGCGTCGGCACCGGACGATGACACGGAGGCCGGGGGCGCAGCATCCGTCATCCCCTCCTGCACCTCGGCGAGATCGAGCTCGGAGGTGTCGGGGCCGTCGGCGTAGATCTTGTCGGCGGGGTGGGGAGTGAGGTCGTCGGGGCGATCGCCGTCGCTGGATCCGGATGCCGCCGCCATGAAGTACAGATTAGGACCCGGAGGGGTCCCCGGGCGCAAACGACGTGGAGATACCTGGTCGGGTGCCGGTTCGCGGTCGCCGACTAAGCTTGCAGGGTGATCGATCCCGTGCTGCTTCGCGACAATCCCGAGCTGGTCAAGCGCTCGCAGGAAGCGCGGGGCGAGTCACCCGACACCGTCGACGCCGCCGTCGAGGCCGACCGCGCGCGACGCGCCGCCATCACCGCCTTCGAAGAGCTCCGCGCGGCGCAGAACGCGCACGGCAAGAAGGTCGCGCAGGCGCCGAAAGAGGAGAAGGCGGCACTCGTCGCCGAGGCCAAGGAGCTCAGCGAGCGGGTGAAGCAGGCCCAGCACGCGGTCGCCGCCGCGGAGGAGGCCGCCGCCGAGGCCTTCGGCGTCCTCGAGAACATCGTGATCGACGGCGTGCCCTCCGGAGGCGAGGACGACTTCATCACCCTGCGCACGCACGGCGACGTTCCGGCGTTCGGCTTCGAGCCGCGCGACCACCTCGAGCTCGGCGAGAAGCTCGGCGCGATCGACATGGAGCGCGGCACCAAGGTGTCGGGCAGCCGCTTCTACTTCCTCACGGGCATCGGTGCGCGGCTCGAGATCGCGCTCATGAACCTCGCACTCGACCGCGCGCTGCAGGCCGGCTTCACGCCGATCATCCCGCCGACGCTGGTGCGTCCCGAGGTGATGCGCGGCACCGGGTTCCTCGGCAAGCACGCCGCCGAGGTCTATCACCTCGAAGACGACGACCTCTACCTCGTCGGCACCAGCGAGGTGCCCCTCGCCGGGTAC
Organism: Microbacterium sp. F01; assembly: GCF_056156365.1. Taxonomy (NCBI): domain Bacteria; kingdom Bacillati; phylum Actinomycetota; class Actinomycetes; order Micrococcales; family Microbacteriaceae; genus Microbacterium; species Microbacterium sp. F01. The sequence goes on along the minus strand of NZ_CM149592.1, from coordinate 3,835,135 downwards.
CACATGGACGAGATCCTCGACCTGACGCGCGGCGCGAAGCGCTACGCGGGCTGGTCGACCTGCTACCGCAGCGAGGCCGGCTCGTACGGCAAAGACACCCGCGGCATCATCCGCGTGCACCAGTTCAACAAGCTCGAGATGTTCGTCTACACGACGCCCGAGGAGGCGGAGGCCGAGCACCTGCGCCTCGTCGCGATGCAGGAGGGGATGCTGCAGGACCTCGGCCTCTCGTACCGCGTGATCGACGTCGCCGCCGGCGATCTCGGCTCGAGCGCCGCCCGCAAGTACGACGTCGAAGCCTGGGTCCCCACGCAGAACGCGTACCGCGAGCTCACCTCGACCTCGAACTGCACGACATACCAGGCGCGCCGGCTCGACATCCGCTACCGGCCCGGGGGCGGCAAGACGCAGCCGGTCGCGACCCTCAACGGCACGCTCGCGACCACCCGCTGGATCGTCGCGCTGCTCGAGACCCACCAGCGTGAGGACGGATCCGTCACGGTCCCCGAGGTGCTCAGGCCCTTCCTCGGCGGACTCGAGGTGATGGAGCCGATCGCGTGAGCGAAGCGCACCTGCCCAAGACCGGCTCCATCAAGGTCGTCGCGCCGAAGAAGGCCGCGAAGATCGTCGAGCAGGTGGCGCGCGACACCGAGAACCCCGCCGTCGCAACCGAGCAGCTGCTCATCGCGCTCGACATCGACGGCACCGTCCTCCTCGAAGACGAATCGCTGAGCCCCGGCGTCGTCGACGCCGTCGAGCACGCCCACCGCGCCGGCCACGAGGTGATGGTCGCGACCGGACGCAGCTGGGAGGGCACGCGTGGCATCGTGCGCGTGCTCGGCATCGCGCCCGAGTTCGTGGTCTGTTCCAACGGCGCTGTGGTGCTCAAGCGCGTCGAGGCCGACGAGCTGCGCTACGACCGCTGGCATGTCGAGACCTTCGACCCGCGCGAGGTGCTGGAGCAGTTGCGCGTGCACCTGCCCGATGCCCGCTACCTCGTCGAGCTCGCCGACGGGCGGCGCCTGTACACCGAGTACCTCGAGGACTGGAACCTCACGCAGGCTCGACGTGTGCCGTTCGAGGAACTCGGCGCGCAGCCGGTGTGCCGCGTGGTCGTCGTCTCGCCCGACAAGGGCGAGCAGGACTTCGTCGACCTCGTCAAGCGCATCGGCCTCAACCACGTCTCGTACGCGGTCGGCTGGACGGCGTGGCTCGACATCGCCCCGAAGGGCGTCGACAAGAGCACCGGCCTGGAGCTCGTGCGCACCGAGCTCGGTATCGACCCCGCGCACGTGCTGGTGATGGGCGACGGACGAAACGACGTCGGCATGTTCCGCTGGGCGCTCGACAACGGCGGCCGCGCCGTCGCGATGGCGCAGGGCCCGCAGGAAGTGCGGGACGCGGCGGGCGAGATCACCGACTCGGTGCACGAGGGCGGCGTGGCCGCAGTGCTCCGCCGCCTCTGACTCCGTCGGCTAGACTCGACGACTGTTCGACGGATGCCTCCCCCCGGGGCGGGATCGGTCGGGAGGGTTGTCCGAGCGGCCGATGGACCTGGTCTTGAAAACCAGTGGGCAGCAATGTCCCGTGGGTTCGAATCCCACACCCTCCGCAGTGTGCTGTCCGACTCAGCCGATCTTCGACAGGCGGACGTTGCGGGAGCCTTCCGGGCTGGCGAAAAGCGCGCCGCAGTCGGCGTCGACGGTGACTTCGGTGTGGTTGGGGCCGGGCGAGTGACGCAGCTCCAGCGGGCCGAGATCGCCGTCGGGCAGCTGGACTTCGTACGAGATCGTCCGCTCTTCGCCCATCTCCAGGAGGAGCGTGCGGCTGAGTGCGGTGTTGTCGTGGTCGACACCTGAGCGGTCGCGGAAACGGTTGCCCTGCCAATTGGCGGAGTCCTGCCAGTCGCCCCGCTTGGGGTCGGTCGAGAGGATCTCCGCCCCCGGCGGTGCGAAGAACAGCACGTCCAGCATCATCGTCCTCGGGTCGATCCCGCGGAACTGGTTGCGCAGCCCCAGGGTGTACTCGCTCTTGATGTCCTCAGTCATGCGACTGTGCAGATCCATCGTGACCGTGATCGTGCGCTCTTCCACGTTGCAGCTCGCACGCTGCGAGTAGTCCAGCCAGTAGTTCAGCTTGCCGACGGTGTAGTCGTTGAAGTAGATGCCGAGCTGGGTGGCCTCGGTGGTGTCCTCCCGGAGGATCCCGTCCAGCCCGTACTCATGTGCGAGCGCCTGCAGGCCGTCGTCCTCGAACCATGCGAAGACGCGGCCTTCCTCGGCGCTGCGCACGAGCTGATCCCACATCGCGCCGATCTCCCAGTCGCCGCCGGTGAGGGCATCGAACATGACGGTCGTCACCTCACTGAAGTACGCGTCCATCGCGGCGTTGTCCGTGCCGAACCGCTCGTAGGGCTCGCTCATCAGCAGGGAAGCGGTGTTCTCGGCGTTCACGACCTCGCCGGAGGCGAGAGTCAGCGGTCCGGTCGCCTCGAGCATGTGAGCAAGCACGACGGGATCGATCGAGATCACCCCGTCGAACTCCGTCTTCCCGGTCAGCTCCCGCGTCGCCTGGAACAGCTCCACGGCGCGGGGGAAGTGCGGCGTCATCGTGAAGTTCGAAGACCAGTTCGTCAGCTCGAAGGGATACAGCGAACGGGTCTCGGCCGGCAGCCTGAGGAGCGACCCGTTCACGGTGTCGAACCCCAGTGCGGGGAGCTCGCTGTACATCAGGTCCACGCCGTTCTCCTGGCCGAGCATCTCCACCTGACCGTTCTCGACCTTCAGGACGAGCCAGTGGGCGGGCCCGCCGCCGGTCGCGCGGATCTCCGCCGGCGTCTGGATCACCAGCTGGTACACCATGGGCCCGTCCGCACCCGCCGCGTGCAGGATGGCCGGGAGGTGCTCCTGGACGATGTTCAGGGTGGGGATGGCGACGGCGATGAGCTCCACCATCCCGTCGAGGGGCTCGTACACGGCGGGGAGGACGCCCGTCCGATCCATGCCCGCCGCGATCGCCGACGCCTCCTCGAGGGACGAGATGATCGTGGGGAGAACAGGACCCGCCCCGAGGAACGGCCGTAGATCGATCCCGAGGCTGTCCCCGGTGCGCTCCTCCGCGCCGGCGGCGGCCATCATGTCGACGAGGGGCGGGAGGGACTGCGAGGTGATCGTGTTCACCGCTTCCGCCACGGTGCGCACCGCCAGCACGTTGTTCCCGACCTGAGGAAGCTCCGCAGCGAGATCCCACAGGATGCCGTTCGACGTGGCGTGCGCTCGGGTCGTCCGGGTGACGACGTCATCGCTCGCCTGCTCGAGCAGGTTGACATCCATGGACACCGCGGCGGCGGCGAGGACCTTCAGCTGCTCCTTCGCGGCCTCCATGTCGTCGCGAACCTGCAGCACCTGCTGCACGAACGCCCCGACGGTGAACAGCGCGGCCAGAAGCACGGTGGCGACCGGCCCGACGACGAGGCAGAGCACGAGATACGTGCGTCGGCGACGGAGCTGGGCTCGCGTCTCCCGGGCGGCGTGGCGGGCAAGCGGTTGCCTCGAGGCAGGGCGCCGGCGCGCAGCGGAACTCTTGGTGGCGAGGCGCGGTGCCGGCGAGGGCGCGGAGGCGGTCACGCCCGGGATGCTACCGGGTGAGTGTGGCGGAAGTCTTTCCGGCTGGGGTCGATCGTCGGGCCGGGGCGTGCCCTCAGCCCACCCCCAGGGGGGTGTGAAAGGATACCCCGATACTTCGGCATCGGTCTGATGTGTCCCGGGCGAATCACAGAACGACTGTGGAATTCTTGTCTGCGATGGAGTCTCCCGGGTTGATACGTCATGTCTTCGGCGGTGTCCCAGACCCCTTGAAAGGATCCGAGTGAGTTCGACGCACAAGCCCACGAGGCGCGGCCGCCACACGGTGGCCCGTCACGGTGAGCTGTCGTCTCCGAGCCCGTTCGGTTTCATCCTCAAGCTCGTCGGCGTCGTCGCCGCCGTCGTGCTGGTGTCGGGTGCGGGCGTCGCCGCGTACGCCGCGACGGACTTCACGACGAGCTTCACCGAGGACGCCGTCGAGCTCGAGGGTCAGGGCTCGGTCCCGCCCGACATCGGCGCGATCGAGGGCGGCGTCGACGTGCTCCTGGTCGGCACCGACGAGTGCGAAGAGGAGTTCGCCTACATCTTCGGCGACCGCTGCACCGGCGCGGACGCCGAAGGGCAGCTCAACGACGTCAACATGCTCGTGCACATCTCCGATAACCCACGCCGGGTGACGGTGGTGTCGTTCCCTCGTGACCTCATGGTGCCGATCCCGTCGTGCACGCGCGAGGACGGCTCGACCACGTCCGCCACGAGCAAGACGCAGATCAACGAAGCGTGGAGCTACGGCGGGCTCTCCTGCGTGGCGAAGACGGTCAAGGAGCTCAGCGGCCAGAACATCCCGTTCGCCGCGAAGGTCAGCTTCGGCAACGTCATCAACATCACCGACGCGATCGGCGGCGTCGACGTCTGCATCGGCAACGGCGGCATCAAAGACAGGTACACCGCCATCAACTGGCCGGCGGGCCCTCGCACGATCCAGGGCGTCGAGGCCCTGCAGTTCCTGCGCACTCGCCATGGCCTGCAGAACGGCAGCGACCTGGCCCGCATCAGCAACCAGCAGCAGTACATGTCGAGCCTCGCGCGCAAGCTCGTGAGCGACGAGGTGCTGTCGAACCCGGCGACGCTGTACAAGCTCGCGGCGACGGCCGTCGACAACATCACGCCGAGCAAGTCGCTGACCAACCCGATGACGCTCGTGCAGATCGCGCTCGCGGTCAAGAACGTGCCGTTCGAAGACATCGTGTTCGTGCAGTACCCGGTGCTGACCGACCCCGCCGACACCAACCGCGTGGTGCCCGACTACGACTCGGCGCAGGAGCTGTGGGCGGCGCTCGCGGCCAACGAGCCGATCGAGGTCACGCACGACCAGGACCTCACCGGAGGAGTGATCGTGGCCGACCCGCAGCCCACCGAGGCGCCCGCCGACCCCGCACCCACGGCGACCGCCGACCCTTCGGCGACGCCCGCGCCCAGCGAGACCGCGGTAGCACTTCCCGGCAACATCCCGGGCCAGAACGCCGCTCAGCAAACCTGCTCCGCAGGCAACGTCAGGTCCAACGGCTGATGGCATCGACGAAGCGGCCCTCGAGAGAGGGCCAGACGCCCCTTGCGCGCCACGGAGTGCTGAAGTCGCGGCATCCGTTCATGACCCTCTTCGCGATGTTCGGAGTCGCGCTCGCCGTCTTCGGCGTGAGTGCGGCCGGCATCGCCGCCTACAACGTGTGGGATGCCACCCAGGCGATCACCGCGAACGCCGTCGTGCTCGACGATGAGAAGCCGCTCCCGCCGTCGCTCGGCGCCATCGAAGGTGGCGTGAACATCCTCATGGTCGGCACCGACTCGTGCGAGGGTGCGAATGCCGCGCTCTCGGGGGCGTGCCAGGCCAAGACGACCGAGGGCGAGCGCAACGACGTCACGATGCTCGTGCACATCTCCGACGAGCCGCGCCGCGTGACCGTGGTCTCGTTCCCGCGTGACATGCTCGTGCCGATCCCGTCGTGCCCGAAAGAAGACGGCAGCGGGAACTACTCGGCGATGTCGTCGCAGATGGTCAACGCGTCGTATCAGTACGGCGGTCTCGCGTGCACGGTGCTCACGATCGAGTCCCTCATCGAGGATGAGATCGACTTCGCCGCGGCGATCCGCTGGACCGGTGTGATCAACATGTCGGACGCGATCGGCGGGGTCGACGTCTGCGTCGCCGGTGACATCGACGACTCGCACACGGGCCTGCATCTGACGGCCGGCACCCACACGCTCCAGGGTGCGGAGGCGCTGCAGTTCCTGCGCATCCGTCACGGCATCGGCGACGGGTCCGACCTCGGCCGCATCTCGAACCAGCAGCAGTTCATGTCGTCCATGGTGCGCAAGCTCCAGTCCGATTCCGTGCTCGCGAACCCGGCGACACTGCTGAACCTCGCGACCACCGCGATCAGCCAGGTGCAGCAGGAGCAGCTCGTGCTGAGCTCCGGCCTCACGAACCCCACCCTCATGGTGCAGATCGCGATGGCGGTCAAGGACGTGCCGTACGAGGACATCGTCTTCGTGCAGTACCCGACGCGCTACGCCTCCGGCGATGGTGCCAGCCGGGTGATGCCGGTGAAGGATGCTGCGAAGGTTCTCTTCGACGCGCTCAAGGCCAACCAGCCGCTGACGCTGACCGGTGACGCGAGCCAGGGTTATGGCGTCGAGGTGACCGGCGAGGCCGTCAAGCCCGAGGCGGCTCCGACTCCTGCGGCGACCGAGGCCGCCGCCGAGTCGCCCGCGGCCGAGGCTCCTGTCACCGAGACCCCGGCATCGGAGACGCGTGTCGAGCTGCCGTCGGCGATCGCGGGGCAGACCGCGGCGCAGACCACCTGCACCGTTCCCGAGGGCTGATCGCGGGCGGGCGCTCGGGTGCGCTGAATCGCTCGTGTGAGTTCCGGCTCACACGGGGTGGCCGAGACTGTCGGTGCGGTCGGACTGCGTCGAGAACTTCGAGATGAACACGACCCAGCTGCCGTCGGCCTGCTGGGTTGCGACGCCGCCGTCCTGCCAGATCCCGTTCTCGGAGAACCATTGCGATCCAGCGGGGTCGCCCTGGTTCTGATGGACGTTGTGGATGCCGCGCACCGACGCCGGCGCCGCGCCCTCGGGGAACGGCTCGCCCCAGACCAGGGTGAGCGCGCCGACGCGCAGCGTCGCCTCCAGCGCCTGCGACGCCTGGAGCTGATCGCCCGAGCGCCACGGCCGGAGGAACCGGATCCAGAAGCGCGATCGGTCGGCGGGCACAGCATCCCGTGCACGGAACAGCCACAGAAGGAACCAGCGGATGCCGACGACTCGCAGTTCGCGGTGGCGGATGACGTCGATGGCGCCGGAGGTGGGGGTGGAGGCGAGCTGCGTGAAGCCCGGAGCCGGAAGGGTCGGCCACCCGAGCTTCGCGCCCGTGGTGCGGATGGTCTTCCACTGCACTCCGGCGGCGGAGTTCTTGCTGTCGACATCGACCGCGACGCGGTAGTCGCGGGCTCCGCTGCGGAGCTTGAGGTTGACGTGCCACCAGCGCCCGAACTCGTCCGGGTCGTCCCGCTCGTGCGACACGAGGGTTCCGCTGAGCACTCCGTACGGTGTGAAGGGCATACCAGGATGAGCGGGCGGCTGTCGCGGGTGATACCCGAGGCCGGCGCCCCGGGTGCAAGAAGCGGTCCCGGTCTCGGTTATGATTGCTGGGTGCATCCGCGCCCTCGCGGCCGGATGCCTGGAGACGTCGCATAGTCAGGCCTAGTGCACCACCCTGCTAAGGTGGAGTCCTCGTAAGGGGACCGAGGGTTCAAATCCCTCCGTCTCCGCCACTTTTCGCTCGATTTGACGTCGTTCTGAGGCGTGTTTTCGGGGTTTTGATCCTTCCCGATCCGTGTGGCTCCGTCTCAGATGTGGGCACGGCGACGGACGAAGATGCCTGGTCGGCGGCGAGCCTCATCGGGGGTGCGGCCGTCTCCGACGTTCTGCGCTACACCAGGCGCACCTGCTGAGCGATCTGCGTGGCCATCGACAGATGCGATCGCCTGCCCAACTCCTGCCCACGGATGAGACGGAGGGGTACTGGCCCTCCGTCTCCGCACCGGGGAAGTGTGACGCCCCGCTGGAGAACTGGGTGGAGTCCCGGCGGAACGGGCTCGGCGGTGAGGCGCAAGTTGCGGCCCGCCCTTCACTGTTGACTGCCGCAGGATCCTTCGATACTGTCTGCAACTAGTTGCATGGATAGCGCTTACCAAACCGAGCGCGCAAGAGGTTGTGAAACGCCGATCGAAGGAGATCCTGTGTTCCCCACATTCCCGAGCGACCAGACGCGCCGGGCCAGCCGAGCAGCGACCCTGCTGATAGCGGGCGCAACGACGCTCACGCTCACGCTCTCGGTCGCGCCCGCGGCGTCCGCAGCGGCGTCCGCCGAGGTCAACGCGAGGCACGGTGAGCGCGCCGCTGCACCGGTCGCCGGCGTGATCGATCGCGTGACGTTCGGTGATGCCGCATCCGAGGAGGCGCATCGATTCCAGACGGACGGGAGCACGGTCGAGACGCGTGAGTCGGGTTCGGTCCGCATCGCGCAGCCGCTCGCGCCCACCCAGAACCGATTGGGCGATCTGGTGGTGACGCTGGCGGTGGATCCGGCCGCGCAGAACCACGTGAGCATGACGTTCTCGGGGGACGAGGCGTCGCCACTCCGCACCCACCTCCTCGTGGACGGCCAGTACATCAACTATCTCGCCGCGGGCGACTACGAGTCGATCAACCCCGCGTTCGGTGCCGGGCTCCCCGGACGCACGTACACGGCGACTACACTCCTGCCTCTCGAGTCGACGCAAGGACGCACGCACGTGCAGGTGACGGTCCGCACCGCGGCGGCCGCGGCGACGGCGCACGCCGCCAGCCCGTCGCGTTCGTACTACGACATCAGCACCCACGTCGAGGCGTCCGCAACGCTGCCGTCGGGGTCTGCGCGTGGAGCGCTCGACGCCGTCGGTGTCGCCGACGCCTGGAATGAGGCTGATGAGCAGGCGGCGATCGATGGATACCGTTCCCTTCAGCTGAGCCGTGTCGCCACGATCGAGGGCAAGATCGATGCGGGTCCGGCGGGCATCCCCGACATCTCGAAGTACGCGAACGAGCTCCGCTACTACGCCGAATCGCTGACGAGCTCCTGGTCGCCCGACGACACCCCTGCGGAGCAGCGCACGGCGCTCGGACGGATCTTCTCGGCGCTCGATCGATACACCGTCCGCTACTACGACGACGTGCGCTCGCTGGGCAGCGGCGGCCACCAGTCCGACTGGGGCGGCTACTACGCGGAGCTCGGCGAGGCGCTGTACATCGTCGAGAACCTGATCGCGGATGACTCGGTCCTCGGCCGCGAGGCATTCGAGGCGTTCCTCGAGGAGCCGTTCACGACGGGCACCGTCGACGGGCCCAACACGATCGCCGGGGTGGACTGGAGCGGGGACTCGCTCAGCCGCGGTGAAGCCTGGGAGCGGGTGCTCAAGGCGAACTTCGACTTCGCCCGGTCACGGCTCTCGTACATTTCGAACCAGGTCCACTACACCTACGAGGGGGCATGGCGCTCACACGAGGGCCTGCGCGTGATCGGGTCCGACTTCTATGAGGGCAAGGAGCGTAGCCACGAGATCCTGCGAGAGATCTGGGGCATCTCCCCGTTCCGGGGCGAGGAGGTCCTCGTCGGTCCTGACGGTGAGGAACTCGACGTCTACCACTCGCTGTTCAACCACGACGCCAACGCCGAGTACACCGAGGACTACCTCCAAGTGATCATGCGCGGGCTCGCCAGGAGCGCCCTGGACGACCAGGGCGAGGTTCAGCGGCGTTTGCCGTACGGCACGAAGTACACCTCGATCAGCGAGGAGGCGCTGCTGCGTGAGAACCACTACGTCGGCAACTACGGTGAGACCGCGAACTGGATCCCGACGTACTTCTGGCGCACCTGGGGTCACGCCGGCGACGAGCAGCTCAATGCCGAGCTGCTCCAGCAGGCGCTCAAGAACATGCACTCCCGCGCGCTCACCCGCTATCAGGGTGTGACGGCAGCCGGAGACCGGGCGATGTTCATGGAGCAGATCGTCGACGATCGAAACACCGCCTATCCGGGCAAGATCGCGTACGCCACCGACAGTGGAACGAACCTCGGACTGATGTACGTGTCGCTCGAGCAGCACATGGTTGAGAACGCCTCGCTCTACGACGGCGACGAGTGGGACGAGTACTGGGAGTACGCACGCGAGGGCGTGGGCATCATGCAGCAGCAGCTCGCCGACAACCAGTACTTCCCTTACTTCTCCAGCGCCACCCGTGCCACGCCGCAGGTCAACAAGGATCATCGCCTTCCTGAGTCGTGGGCCTACCTCAACGGTGGTCGCGAAGCGGCGCTGGGGGATGCTGATGCGGCGGTCGTGCTGCCGAACACCGACCTGGCTCTTTACTCCGACGCCGAACTCGCCGACCTCGGGGTAGCCCGAGACGCACTGGACGAGCCGGGCGCGTGGGTCGACATCGACAACCTCTTCGTGCGGATGCGCGACGGGTCGACCACGATTCTCGGATCGCTCGCGATGCGCAACTACGGCTACCTCGCGAACGGACGCTTGCACGTTCAGTCTGACGGGAATGAGCACCTGGCGCAGATCGCCACATCCGGGGTGTTCACCTACAACCAGACGACGACGATCGGCGAGGGCGTGAGCAATCCCATCTTCGTCGACCCGGACGCGGACGGCCCGAAACCGGGCAATGCTCGCGCGGGGCAGGTGGTTCCGATCACGTCCCAGCCCGGTGTCGGGGAGGTCGTTCGCGACAACTTCACCGTCGACACCCCGTACTCCGGGTATCCGGACCTGATCCGTGCTGTCTACGGTGACTACCTGTTCGCCGTGAACACCACGCGCGACGCGTATGACAACGCGAAGACGATCGCCGTGGAGCTCCCTCACGGGGTGCAGGCGCGAACCGTGTTCGACCTCGTCTCGGGCAGTGAGTTGAAGGTCCGCGACGGGGCGGTGCAGGTACCCTCGCACACCGCGGTGGTGCTCCGTGTCGCCGACGCCGACCAGCCGCAGGAGGCGCCGGCGAAGGTCGACGCGGTGGAGTTGACGCCCTCGCCGTCCGGCGTCGTCGTCTCGTGGCGCCTCGCATCCGGCGCGAGCAGCTACCGTATCGAGCGCGAAGCAAAGAACGGTCGCTTCGAGGTCGTCGCACGCAAGGTCACCGGGTCCACCTACCTCGACGACAATGTGCGCAGCGGAACCCAGCGGTATCGAGTGGTCGCGGTGAACGGCAAGACCGAAGCCTCGCCCTCCGGCCCGCGTTCGACCGAGGTCGCCGGCTCCACGCTCAAGAAGGACTGGGACAACACGTCGGTCGGCGCTATTGGACACCCCGTGATCGAGGTCCGCGGCGACCGCATCCGGATCAGCGGTGCCACCGCCTCCGGATACGGCGTCGGAGACGACTACATGATCTACGACCGATTCGCCGAAGACTCGCTCGCGCAGGTGACCACGGCGCAAACGGGGAGCTATTCGATCTCCACCAAGCTCACCGCGCACACTGGTGACATCGCCGGCATCACCGTGCGCGGCGGTGCGAGCGCCACCGCGCCGTACGTCTACCTGGGCGCTCGGGCAGACGGCCAACTGGAGATTCGACAGCGCACCCTCGACACGCGGGTGAACCTCGTCGGATCGGCAGGCGGTGCGGGCACGACTCGTTCAGACCAGACGTCGCCGCGGACGATTGCACTGCCCGACGCGACCCTTGCGCAGTATCCCTACCTCCGTCTGGATCGGGATGCCGACGGGCAACGCGTGATCGCGCTGGTGTCGGCCGATGGGAAGACGTGGACTCAGCTCGCTCAGCTCGCGCTGGTCACCGTCGGCGGCTCGCACGCCGGAGTCGTCGCCACCTCGGCCGTGACCGCCGAGAAGATCGACGTCGACGCGTTCAAGGCCGACGAAGTCGTCGCATCCGCCCGACAGGCGGACCAGCTGGTCTCGCTGGTGTGGAACCGGCCCGATCCGGCGTCCGCCTTCCGCGTCTACCGCACCTTCGACGCGAAGGCCGCGGCGAAGGGTCTCCGAGGCGATGCGTGGTCGGTCATCGCCGACGGCATCATCGATTCCGGATACACCGACAGCCTGGTGGGCAACGACGCGTGGTACATCGTGGCGTCGCTCGACGAGCGCGGCGACATCATCGCGAGCAGCGCCGCGGTCGGGGCATCCGGCTATCCAATCGCATCGCTGATCGAAGACGCTCGCAGCATCGACCTGAGCGGGTTCACGGCGACCAGCGTGAGCCTGTACCTCGCAGAGATCGACGCGGTCGAAGCCGAGGCGGCACACCCCGAGGCGGATCACGGCGCGCTGGCCGTGCGCCTGGCGGCGGCGTCCGACCTGCTTGTGCAGCTCTACATCGATGGGTTCGAGCAGGGGACCGCGGATCGCTGGGAGGGCCTCCGGACGACGAGCACCCCAGCGGCCTACACACAGGAGGTCAGTCAGGATCCCGCGGTCGCACGGACCGGCTCAGGGTCGCTCGTGATCACGAACTCGGGCGCGGACCGCAACGCCGCGCACAACGCGTGGTTCACGAACATCTCGAGTCCGTTCCAGATCGACGCAGCACCGCAGACCACCTACCGGGTGTCGTTCGCGTACCGACTTGAGGACTACGCGTATGCCTCCGGCGTCGGCGCGTACCTCTTCCTCCGCGGGTACAGTGGGTCGAGCGCGCCCGAGCCGGAGACCCGGTTCTGGTTGCAGGAGTCGAGCACGCCCGGGAGCGAGTGGAAGACCTTCACCACCCTGCACACGACAAGCGCAGCGCCGATCGATCGGTTCGTGACGCAATTCGGCCTGCGCGGAGCCACGGGAACCGTGCGAATCGACGATCTCCGCATCGAACCGGTCGACCTGCTGACCGAACTCATCGCGGACGCCCGCCTCGTCGACCTCGCTGGCTACACCGAGGCGAGTGCGGCGGCGTACACCGCCGAGATCGACGCGATCGCCGCCGCAGCGACGGCGCCGGGTGCCGATAAGGATGCTCTCGTCGCACGTGTCCGCGCCGCGGCGTCACTCCTGGTCCAGGTCTTCACCGAGGGGTTCGAGGCAGGCGCCTCGAGCCGGTGGGCGGTGGGACGTGCGAGCGGAACGCCGACGACCTACGCAGCGACGATCGAATCGGATGCGGCGACCGCGCACACCGGCGAGGGCTCGCTCCTGCTCGCCGGCAACGAACCGACGCTGAACGCGGCGCACAACGTGTGGTTCACCAACTCGGCATCGAATTCGCTCGTCAAAGCGGCGCCGTCGGCGACCTACCGGATCCGCTTCAGCTACCAGCTGACCGACCTCTCGGCCGCCCCGACTGTCGGCGCGTATCTGTTCGTCCGCGGGTTCTCCGGCTCCACCGGCGGAACCGAGACGCGCTACTGGCTGCGCGAGGCGACGAGCGCCGGGGAGTGGCGCGAGTTCGACGCGACGCTGACAACGTCTGCGGCGGCGGTCGATCGGCTCGTACTGCAGTTCGGGTTGCGTGGGTCGACCGGTGCGTTCCGGATCGACGATGTGCGGGTGGAGCCGGTGCGGCCGTGAGCTGAGGCATCCCCGTCCACACAGATGGTCCCGACCCGCGAAGGGTCGGGACCATCCCTCCTCCGCTCATCAGATCGGCTGAAGCACTGTGATGTCCTCGTTCAGCACGGTGCATCCCTCGATCACATAAGGCGGTCGCACGTCCGGATGCTGCGCCTCCAGGACGATCGCGTCGAGCCGAAGTTGCTCCACATTGCGGACGTCGAGGAAGGTCGTGCGGCTCCACGACGGGTAGTAGTTCGAGGAAGCGCCCTCGATGCTCTGCTCGAGCGCGTCGACGACCTCCGGGTACTCGTCGAACGGGCGTGATGGGTCCTGCACCCCGCCCCAAGGGACATAGGTGATGTCGCGGAGCGTGAGATTCCGGATGGGCCTGCTCCTCGCGGCATCCACGCGCATGCCCGCGAACTCGGGCGTGCCCTGGATGTCGTGGTCGAACCTCCACTGTTCGCGCGCCATGTCTGCGGAGTCGACGGCGGTCAGTCCAGCGATCCGGACGTGGGACAGCTCGCCGATCGGCGGCATGTGGTCGAGCTCGATCGACGAGCCCAGGTCATCGGGCTCGAAACGGTTGTTGAGCAGGATCCAGACTGGGCGGCGGACATCGTGCATGACGACGTCGCTGATCGCGATGCGGGTGATCGTGCCACCCTCGGTGCACTCGAGCTTCACGCCCTCGCGGAGGATGCGGTTCATCGTGATGCCACGGACCGTGACGTCGCTGATCGTCCCGATCGACTTCAGCCCGATGCGGATGCCGGCGCACACCGAGCTGAGCTCGCAGTCGCTGATGTGGATGTTCCGCGTCGGATACGCCTCGCTGGAGGACTGCAGGCAGATGTTGTCGTCGGTGCCGACGATGTGGCATCCGCGCACGAAGACATGCTCGCAGCCGTCGAAGTTCAGGCCGTCGCCGTTGAAATTCGATTCGTTGTGGATGCGGACGTCCTCCACCCAGATCCATCGGGAATCGAGGAAAGCCGTCGTCCAGCCGGCCGCGTCGAGGAGCCGCAGGTCGCGCACGCGCACATGGCTCGCTCGGAGCGTGCGCAGCATCATGGCGCGCTGGCCCGTGTCTCGCTGGGGGAACGCGGGCCCGTTGCCGTTGATCTCGCCCGGGCCACTGAGGGTGACGTGCTCCACGTCGCGGGCCAGGAGCAGACACCGGTCGAGTTCGGGTTCGTTGCGGTACCTGTTGTGGTGGACGTCTTCTGGATAGTCCGCGATGTCGGGGCTCGCGAGCAGCCGGGCCGAGGCCGCGACGTGCAACTCCACACGCGACCGGAGGAAGAGCGTTCCGGTGAGGTACGTGCCGTCCTCGACGGCGACGAGGCCGCCGCCGGCCGCCCCGCAGGCGTCGAGTGCCGCCTGCAGAGCTGCAGTATCGAGCGTTGTCCCATCGCCGATGGCGCCGAAGTCACGTGGGTCGAAAGTGTGGGGCATAGCTGAGGTTCCCTCTCTTCGTCGTTTGCATCTCGTCGTTAGCGGCGGCCATGGGCGGCGTCATCGCCTGGGTTGAATCGGCTCTCGAGCGGTCGCCAGGACTCGGTCCACTCGAGTACGGCGGATCCGGCCGATAGTCGGAGTGGGAGCCAGACCGCCGGAGAGTTTGCGAGATCGTCGGGCAGCCAACGGTCCCCGACGTAGAGGAACCGGTCGCCGTCCAGCGCAACCACCGCGCTCACCTGAGACTCGAACGTGCGGCTTCCGGGAGGGGCGAACTCTTGCCAGCCGGACCATGGCCCGCGGAGGTCGGCCGCCGTGGCGTACTTGTTGTCGTTCATGGACCAGCCTGTGAGATCCGAGCCGAACAGGTAGTACAGGCCGTCGTGCTTCACGAGCGCAGGGGACTCGTACCCGAGCTCGGGTCGCGCCTGTTGCGACGGCGTCGCGACGATCGACTCCGCGCCGGTCCACTCCGCGTTCAAGCGGTAGATGTGCAGGCCGTTGTCGCGGTCCTCTGACAGCAGATACGCCACGTCGCCTTCGGCGTAGACACCGATGTCGCGACTGAGATTCGACAGCGGTCGTTCGCTGCCGAGGTACTTGTATGGTCCGGCGGGGGAGTCGGCTATCGCGTAGCCGACGCGGGCATCGGCGTAGTCCGTGCTGTCGATGTGGAGATAGAGCACCCAGCGTCCGTCGGGGCGTCGCAGCGCCTTCGGTCGTTCGACGATGCGGTGGCGAGCGAGGTCGCCGGTGCCGGCTTCGATCGCGTTGCCCTCGAATCGCCAGGCAGCGAGATCGGCGGACGAGTACACCGCGACGGCGGTGAAGGTCGAGCCCGCAGACTTGTCCTCGCCCCAGGCCCACCACCGGTCGTCGATGCGCTGGATGCCGACGCCGTGCAACTGCGCGACGCGGCCACGGTCGTCGATGAAGGGGGTCCCCGGCGTGATCGCCGCCGAGGCAGCCGTGGGGTCGAGCTGTGTCATGGGGTGGTCCTTTCACCTCTCATGGAGCGAACCTCGGCTCCGGCGCACATCAAGTTCGGCACTGGACTTGCGGAAACCGCCCGTCGAGATCAAACTGTAATGCAACTAGTTGCAAAAATCTCTGGAAAACGCCTTCCTCCGGAGTTATGCTTCGAGCGGCGGACCTGATCCGGCCGAAAATCAAGGGAGATGACATGACAATCGCAACGACGCGTAAGGCAGCAGGCCGCATCGCAATCGTGGCCGCAGGGGCGGCTGTGTCGGCGCTCGTTCTCGCCGGCTGCACTGCCTCCGAAGGAAGCGACGCGGCTGCAGAGAAGACGGAGATCCGTTTCCTCTACGCCACAGGTGACGAGACCTGGAACAGCACCGTGGACGCTCTCGTGACGGCGTTCAACGAGCAGAGCGACACCACGACGGTCGAGCTCGACCCGCTTCCCGCCGGCACCGACTACCCGACCGCGCTGAAGACGGTGGACGCGACCGGCAACTGGCCGGCGATCGTCGACATGCGCGACACCCTGACCTACGTCACCGCGGGCAAGCTCGCCCCTATCCCGTCCGAGGTCACCGACCTGCTCGAATCCGACGCGTACGCCGCTGCCGCAGACGGCAACGTCTACACCACGCCCTACAGCGCGCTCAACGGCGAGCTCGGCATCAACATCGTCTACAACAAGGACTACTTCGAGGAGAACGACCTCGAAGTGCCCGAGACGTACGACGAGTTCGTGGAACTGCTCGAGGACATCAAGGCGAACGGCGACGTTCCGCTCGCGACCGCCGCCGCCGAGATCTGGCCGGCCGACCAGCTGTGGAAGTCGCTGGCCGCATCGACATTCGCGGAGTACTCCGAGGACGGTGGCTACTGGAACACCGCGGCGGCCGGTGACGCGTCCGTCGAGGATCTGCGCGAGCCGCTGGAGAAGCTGCAGTACATCGTCGACAACTTCGTCCTCGACGGCTGGCAGTCCACCGCGGACGCACAGACGACCACGCTGCTCGTCAACGACCAGGCGGTCATGGCGACCTCGTCGGCCGGCCTCGGCCGGCTGATGGACATCAGCAAGGTCGACCCCGATTTCAACGCGGGCATGTTCATCGTCCCGGCCGAGGACGGCAACATGTACGTCCTGAAGAACAGCCCCGTCGGTGACACCGCCGGTGGCCTCGCGATCTCCTCACAGGCCGCCGAGGACGAGGACGAGTATGCGTCGTCGATCGAGTTCCTCGAGTACTTCTACTCGGTCGATGCCGCGAACCTGATGCAGGAGAACGGCTGGCTGTCGCCGAACATCGTCAAGTCGGACGAGGTCGTGCAGAACGACTCGATCCCCGGTGCCGCCGACTACTTCGGTCTGCTCGAGAACCCGAACCTGGTCTGGTACGAGAACGCACCCGAGTTCTCGACCTTCAGCGCTCTGAACACGTTCTTCCGCCAGGCCCGCATCGAGATGCAGGACGGCCAGACCACGATCGACGAGACGATCGCCAAGACGCAGACCGAGCTCGAGACCCAGGTCGCAGCCGCCAAGTAAGACCACTGCCGGGTGGGGGTGTGGCTCCCCACCCGGCAGATCCACAGTTCGGTCCGAAGGAGGACGACATGAGCGATCAGAGCTCACAAGAAGGCAGTGGCGGCATCGTTGCCGCGACGACGCTGCTGACCGGGAAGCGTCCCCTCGACGGCATTCCGGATGATGATCTCGCGCCCGAGACCGCGGCGCCCCCGAAGGCGCGGCGGTTCACCGCAGCCCATCGCGGGAAGCTGGTGCTGTTCGGGTTCGTCGCTCCCGCGCTCGCGATCTACCTCCTGATGGTGATCGTCCCCTCGATCCAGTCCGTGCAGCTGAGCTTCACGAACTGGGACGGCATCAGCGACGGCTACGACTACATCGGCTTCCAGAATTACCAAGACATCCTCACCAGCGGCCGGTTCTGGAACGCGGTGAAGAACACCCTGATCCTGGGCCTCGGATCGGCCATCATCATCAACGTCATCGCCCTCATCGTCGCCCTCCTCCTGGACCGGCTGAACCACGGGCAGGGGTTCTTCCGCACTGCCGTGTATCTGCCGGCCCTCGTCAGCGCGTTCATCATGGCGACGATCTGGAAGTACCTCCTCAACTACAACTTCGGCATGGTCAACAACGTGCTGCGCGATCTCGGGCTGCCCGAGTGGGCCCGCGACTGGCTCGGCGACAGCAGCATCGTCGTCTGGGTGATCCTCTTCATCACCTGCTTCACCCTCGGCGGCAACACCACCCTCATCTACCTCGCCAACCTGCAGTCCGTGCCGCAGGAACTGCTCGAGGCCTCCAAGATCGACGGCGCGAACGGCTGGCAGTCCTTCTGGAACGTCACCTGGCCCATGATCGCCGGCGCCGTCACCGTCAACATGACCCTCGCGATGATCGCGGGCTGGGTCATCTTCGACCAGGTCATGGTGCTCACCTCGGGTGGCCCCGGTTTCGTCAGCGAGACCATGGCGTTCTTCATCTACAAGGTCGGCTTCGGCGAATACCGCGCCGGGTTCGGCTCGGCAGCCGCCGTCGTGCTGTTCCTCGTCGTCATCGTCAGCACCGTGGGCGCGAACGCCTACATGCGCAAGAGGGAGATCCAGGCATGAGCACCTCGGACGCCACCCGCCTCAACGTCCTCCCGAAGGCGCGCCGTCAGAAGACGCCCAAAGAGAAGAAGAAGTGGACCATCGGCGAAGTCGTCGTCATGGTCATCCTCTCGATCCTGGTCCTCATCGTCGCGTTCCCCGTGATCTATGCCCTTCTGCAGTCCTTCCGCAGCTACGCCGAGATCACCATCGACCCGATGGGGCTTCCGACCAGCTTCACCTTCGACAACTACGTCGCGCTGTTCGAGCAGACCGATTACGCCGAGGCCCTGCTGAACACGCTCATCATCACGGTCGGCACGGTGGTGCTGCTGGTCGCGATCGTGCCGATGGCAGCGTGGGGCATCGAGCGCATCGGCGGCTCGTGGGGGCGCTTCCTCTACATCCTGTTCATCGCCGGACTCATGATCCCGTTCCAGGTGCGCATGATCCCGCTCGTGAAGGGCTTCAACGAGGTCGGCCTCTACAGCACCCTCACCGCGGTCATCCTGGTGCACCTGGGCGGGGCGGCGAGCTTCGGCATCCTGCTGTACTGCAGCTTCATCAAGGGCATCCCCATCGACGTCGAGGAAGCCGCGCACGTCGACGGCGCCGGCCGATTCCGCACCTTCTGGTCGATCGTCTTCCCCATGCTGCTGCCTGTGACGAGCGCATTCGTCATCATCCAGGCGCTCGGCCTGTGGAACGACTTCTTCATCCCGCTGGTGTTCCTCGACTCGTCGTCGGCCGGCACGATCAACGTCGCGATCAACCGGATGGTGGGACTGCTCACCTCGCAGTGGCAGCTCATCTACACCGGTGCGATCCTCGCGATCGTCCCGTCGATCGCGATCTTCGCGGCGTTCCAGCGCTACTTCATCAAGGGCATGTCGGTCGGGGCGGTGAAGGGATGACCACCGCACGTCTCGCAACGCGGCGCCCGCCGTCGCGGATGCAGCGCCTGCTCGCCTACGACGGGCCGGTCGCGACCATGCTGCTGGCGACCTTCCAGTACTTCACCGTCTCGGTCTCGTTCATCGCCTGCCTCTCGCCGGTGCTCGCGTTCCAAGCCCTCGTGGGCTGGCAGGCGACGCACCTGGCGATCGGGCTCGGCGCGCTGTCGCTGCTTCCCGTGTTCCCCGCCGTGCACGGTCTGCTGCTCGCGGCCGAGGTGCTTCGGGCGGAGGGCGCGAGGGGCCGCGCTGGTCGTCGGTTCTGGGCGGGCTTCACTTCGGCGTTCCGCATCATGACGTGGGCGGCTGTCGGCGTCGTCGTCGCCGCGCTGCTGATCGGCTACGACCTCGCCCTGTTCGGTCACGAAGACATCGTGTTCCTCATGGCCGTCGGCGCGTCCGCAGTCGTGGTGACCCTCGCGATCGCAATCTCCTCCGTCGCCGCATCGCGCGAGCGGATGTCGCCGATCGCGCTGCTCACCGCTGCTGTCGGCGGAATCGCGAGGCGCCCCCACGTCGCGCTCGCCTGGCTGCTGCTGGTGAGCCTCGCGGGAGCCGTCACGATGCTTCCCGTCGTCGGCGCGGTGGCGTGGGTCTTCGCGCCCGCCGCCGCGGCCGTGGCGGTGCGGATCTGCAACCGGGCTCTGGGCTTCGACCGGGTGGTGGCCACCCGATGACGAACACCCTCGATGCGGTCGAGATCCCGGATGTCGATGCGGCTGCATCCCGCGCAGCCGTGATCGGCGGGTTCACGCTGGAGTGGGACGACGACCGCCCCGCCTCCCTTCGAGTCTCGGGTTCGGTGTTCGTCGGTCGTCGCGCCGTCGCGCTCGTCGAGATCTTCACCGCGGCCGAGCAGCGTGCTCGGACCAGTCAGGCGTACTACCGCTCGGCGGTCGGCGAGCGGCTGCGCGTCGGCGCGGTCGAGCAGGACGGCGACGGCCTCACCGTCACCCAGCTCGACCCCGTGACCGGTCTAGTAGCGACCACCCGGCTGACCGCTCCGACGGAAGACAGCATCCGCTTCGAGACCCGCGTCCAGAACACTTCCGCCAAGTCGGTCATCCTCACCGCGGTCGGTTCCGCGACTATCGGCATCGCACGCTCCGAGGCCGACCTCGACCGCATCGTCGTCTCGACCGCCCGCAGCGAATGGCTCGCCGAGAACCGATGGGTCGACGCGCCGCTGCGTGACAGCGTCCCGGACCTCTCCCTTCCCATCCACGGTCAGGATGGCCGTGGCCACGGCTCGTGGACGAGTCACGGCGCCTGGTCCACCGGCGAGCTGCTGCCGGTCGGGGCTCTCGCCGACACCACCACCGGCGCGGCGATCGCATGGCAGATCGAATCGAGCGCCGGCTGGCACGTCGACATCAGCCAGGGCGCGGACGGCGCCGTGCTCACCCTGCTCGGCCCGACCGACCTCGAGCACCAGTTCGCGCAGGCGCTCGGCCCCGGTGAGTGGTTCGATGCGGTGCCCGTCGCGCTGACGGTCTCGGCCGCGGGTCGCGACGGCGCCCTCGCGGCGCTCACGCCGTACCGTCGCACGCTGCGACCGGATGCCGCGGCCGAGGGCGTGCCGATCGTCTACAACGACTTCATGAACACCCTGATGGGTCAGCCCTCGACCGAGAAGCTGCTCCCACTGATCGCAGCGGCCGCCGAGGCGGGCGCTGAGGTGTTCTGCATCGACGCCGGCTGGTTCGCCGATCCCGAGATCGGGGACTGGTGGTCGACCGTCGGCGAGTGGCGCGAGGCCTCCACCCGATTCGATGCCGCCGGATTGCGGGGCGTGATCGATGAGATCCACCGACGCGGCCTGCGGTCGGGGCTCTGGCTCGAGCCCGAGGTCGTCGGGGTGCGCAGTCCCGCGGCGGCGACGCTCCCCGATGAAGCTTTCTTCACGCGGTTCGGCGTGCGCGTGCAGGAGCACGAGCGCTTCCACCTCGACTTCCGGCATCCTGCCGCCCGCGCACACCTCGATGCCACCGTCGATCACCTGGTGGCCGAGTACGGCATCTCGTACCTGAAGCTGGACTACAACATCAATCCCGGCGCGGGAACCGAATCGGATGCGGCGGGTGTCGGCGCAGGCCTGCTCGGGCACGTGCGGGCCTACCGCGACTGGCTGGTCGCCGTTCAGGACCGCCACCCGGGGCTGCTGCTGGAGAACTGCAGCTCCGGTGCGATGCGCGCCGACTACGGACTCCTCGCCGTGACGCACCTGCAGTCCACCACCGACCAGCAGGACTTCCTCCGCTACCCGCCTGTCGCAGCGTCGGCTCCCGCCTCGATCCTGCCTGAGCAGTGCGGGAACTGGGCGTATCCGGCGGCGGACATGACCGATGCCGAGACGGCGTTCACCCTCGTGACCGGGCTCAGTGGGCGTCTCTACCTCTCGGGGTTCCTCGGACGGCTGCGGCCATCGCAGTGGGCGCTGGTGACGGAGGCGACCGCGCTGTACAAGGACCTTCGCGCCGGGTTGGCCGAGACCACCCCGTTCTGGCCGCTGGGCCTTCCGGGGTGGGACGACGAGGTGATCTGCCTCGGTCTGCACACCTCCGACGGCGACCTGATCTTCGTCTGGGACCGCGGTGCCGAAGTTGGCGAGGTGCTTATTCCCGGCGTGTTCGGCGAGGCGTCATTCCTGTTCCCCGCCGCGCCGGCCGACTGGTCCGCGGTCAGCACCCGGTACGGGCTTCTGCTGCGAACCGCGCCCGGGACAGCGGCGCGCGTGCTTCGCGTCGACACCCAGCCCGGCGGTCGTGCACACGACTACCGCAACGAGAAAGGCGATCTGATGAAGGCCGTGATGGTGATGGCTTCGGATGCCCGGGACCTCGTCTTCACAGAGGACGACCTCGCGAAGCTGCGCGACATGCTCGATGTCGACACCGATCGGATCATCACATCGCTCGACGCTTTGTCCGAAGAGGAGCGCGCGCGCACGGAACTGCTCGTCACTGGCTGGGGCACCCCCGACATCGGTCCCGCCGATCTCGACACGCTGCCGTCGCTGCGGGCGGTCGTGCACTGGGGCGGAGGCGTGGGCTTCCTCGACTCATCCGCGAACGAACGCGGGATCGCGGTCTCGTCCGCGCGTGCCGTGAACGCGATCCCCGTCGCTCAGTTCACCGTCGCGATGATCGTCCTCGCCGCGAAAGAGGCGTTCTGGGTCTCGCGGCGGTACGGAGCCGAGCAGCGGTTCATCGACCGCGAGGCGGAGCTGTCTCACACAGGCCTCTACCGCTCGACGATCGGCATCGTCGGCGCCTCCAGCATCGGATCGATGACCATCGAGATGCTCGAGAACTATGACGTCGACGTGCTCGTCTACGACCCGTACCTCACCGCGGATCGCGCCGCCGCGCTCGGGGTCGAGATCGTGGGCGACTTGGTCGAGCTCGCGCGGCGCAGCAGCATCCTGTCGATCCACACCCCCGACATCCCCGAGCTGCGTGGCATGATCTCGCGCGACGTGCTGGCCGCACTTCCCGACGCGGCGACGGTGATCAACACCGCGCGCGGCCGACTGGTAGACCAGGATGCCCTCGTCGACGAGCTCCAGTCAGGACGACTCCGGGCGATCCTCGACGTGACCTACCCGGACGTGCTTCCGGCCGGGCACCCCCTGTACACGCTGCCGAACGTGTTCCTGACGCCGCACCTGGCAGGTTCGACGGGAAGCGAACTGCGTCGGCTCGGCGCCACCGCCACCGACGAGGTCGAGCGACTCGTCACAGGTCGGGAATTCCAGCATCCGATCACACCCTGAGTGAGGCCCGCCGCATGGCGACGATTCACAACCCCGTACTGCGGGGGTTCAACCCCGACCCGTCGATCGTTCGCGTCGGCGAGGACTACTACCTCGCCACGAGCACGTTCGAGTATCACCCTGCCGTCCGGATCCATCATTCGCGCGACCTCGTGAACTGGACCGTGCTGGGGCACGCCCTCGCCGAGGGATTCGACCTGCGCGGCGTCCCCGACTCCGGTGGGGTCTGGGCGCCGAGCCTAAGCCACGCGGACGGGAGGTTCTGGCTCGCGTACTCGATCGTGCGGACCATGGACGGCGACGACAAGGACATCGACAACTACCTCGTCACCGCGGACAGCATCACCGGCCCCTGGTCGGCACCGGTCCACCTCGGGTCGCGCGGATTCGACTTCTCGTTCTTCCACGACATCGACGGCACCCACTGGATCGTCGGCGTGCAGTGGGACCACCGGCCGGAGCACCCCTCGTTCAGCGGGCTCGTGATCGAGCAGTACCTTCCCGACGAACAGCGCGTCTCGGGCGAGGCGACGGTGATCTACCAGGAGGACGTCCTCGTCGAAGGACCGAACCTGTACCGCATCGGCGACGAGTACGTGCTGACGATCGCGTCAGGTGGCACCGGCTGGAATCACAGCATCACCACCGCCCGATCCCGTACCCTCACTGGGCCTTACGAGCGCGACGCGCTGCCTGCGATGCTCACCGGTCGCGATGCCCCCGGCGCCCCGCTGCAGAAGGCCGGGCACGGTGAACTCGTGCAGACACCAGACGGCGAATGGATGCTGGCACACCTCGCCAGCCGACCCGCCCTGCACCTCGGCGAGCGGTACTGCACCCTGGGTCGCGAGACCTCGATCCAGGCCGTGGCCTTCGAGAACGGCTGGCTGCGCCTGCGCGACGGAGGCCACCACGCGGCGCTCGACGTCGAGGTCGCGACCACCCCGATGCCTGCGAAGGACTCGGCACCGTCCGACGACGGCGGCTCGTGGATCGAGGACTTCGCCGGCGAACGGGTCGACAGCCGCCGCTGGTCGACCCTGCGCGTCGCACCCGCCCCCGACGTCTTCGACCTGCGCGCGCGCCCCGGCGCCCTGCGCCTGCGGGGAGGCCACTCGACAGCGTCGGTGTTCGAGCAGTCGATGCTCCTCACACGCGTGCAGGAGCACCGCACCACCTTTGAGGCGGTGATCGACGCCGCACCCCGCACCACACGCGAGGCGGCCGGAATCATCGCCTGGTACGACCGTCAGGGCTGGATCTGGATGCAACAGTCCTGGGACGAAGCGGCGGGACGCAGCATCCGGATCGTGGCGCGCGATGGGGCTCGCACGACGCGCTCGGCCGCGGTGCCGGTTCCGGACGGGCCATTGCGTCTGCGCGCCGACCTCGATGGGTCCACCCTCACCTTCGCGTGGGCGACGACGACGGGGGAGTGGAACGCTGTCGACGGCGAGTATCCGGCCTGGACGCTGTCGGACGACCACGGCCCCCGACTCCGCTTCACCGGGATGTTCTTCGGCGTGCGCGCCGAAGACCTCGACGGCCGAGACTGGACTGCGGACGTCCTGAGCACATCGTTGCGAGCGCAGGCATGACTCGACGCCCACGACCGCGTGTCCGGGTGATCGTCGACAACGACTTCTCCGGCGATCCCGACGACCTGTTCCAGCTCGTCCATCATGTGCTGTCGCCCAGTGTTCAGATCCCGCTTGTCATCGCGTCGCACCTGTCACCGGGCGACCCGATGGACCCCAGCGACCGCCAGGCCCAGAACGCCGCTTCGATCGCTCGCGACCTTCTCGGGCGGATGAATGCCGGCACCCCGGTGGTGGCAGGCAGCGATGCGGCACTGGATGCCGCGGGGTCGGACTCCACGCGGCGGTTGACGCCATCGTCAGCGAGGCGCTGCGCGACGACACCGACCTGCCGCTGTACTACGCGGCGGGCGGGGGACTCCCCGACATCGCTGCGGCACTGCGGGTGGCGCCGCACATCGCCGACAGGCTCACCCTCGTCTGGATCGGCGGCCATGCCTACGACGACCCGGCGGCCGTGACCCTGCCCGTCGAGTACAACCTCGCGATCGACCCGGTGGCTGCGCACGAGATCTTCGCCTCCCGCATCCCGTTCTGGCAGGTGCCGCGCGACGCCTACCGGCAGTGCCTGGTCTCGATCGCCGAACTCGACACGCGGGTGCGCGACCGCGGCGAGCTCGGGCGTCACCTCTCGGATGCGATCGACCGCGTCCGCGACTTTCACGGCCGCGGCACCCTGGACGGCGAGACCTACTGCCTCGGCGACAACCCGCTCGTGCTCGTGACCGCGCTGCAGTCCTTCTACGGACCTGACGCGTCATCGTCGGGCTGGCGGTGGCGACCAGCGCCATCGATCGACGAGCGTGGCCACTACGCCGAGCCCCGCTCTGACACGCGACGGATCAGGGTGATGACGCGCGTCGACACGCGCCTCATGTTCGAGGACTTCTTCCACAAGCTGGACGTGTTTACGCGCTGATCCGACCCGCCGCGGCTACTTCGCGCGAAGAGGCCCCGAGGAGTCGCGGGCGATGAATTCGCTCGGCAGCACGATCGGCGACTCGTACGGCACGTCGCCGACAGCGATCCGGCCGGCGAGTACGCCGACCTCGTGGAACGGCGCGTGCACGGTCGACAGCGCCGGCGTCAGGTACCCCGCGAGCGGCATGTCGTCGAACCCGACGACCGAGACGTCGTCGGGCAACCGCACTCCCTCGGCGCGGAGGGCGCCCGAAACTCCGACGGCGATCATGTCGGTCTGGCACACGTACGCCGTCACGTCGGGATGCTCGGCACGGAAGAGGTGCAGGATCTCCTCCGCCTGCTCCGTGAAGTTGTCGGTGTGCATCACGAGTGACTCATCGAGTTCGAGTCCGGCCCGCTCGAGCGCGGATCGATAACCGAGGTAGCGCTGCTGCGAAGTGGTCATCCGGTCCGTCTCGCCGACATAAGCGATGCGGCGGTGGCCGAGGCTGACGAGGTGCGCCACCGCGGCTTCGATGCCGCCGACGTGGTCGTAGTCGATGCTCGCGATCTCCGGCAGCCCCTCGACAGCGGGGCGGCCGCAGACGATCAGCCGCGCGCCGACGCGAGCGAGCTTGTCGGCGTAGGAGGCCGCGCGGTCCGTGAAGACGTCATCGGTGGGCGTCGAGCCCACCATCAGCACGGCCGCGGCCCGCTGTTCGCTGAGCGAGTCGATGAGTTCGGCCTCGACCGCCGGGTCGCCGTGGGTGGTGCACATCATGAACAGATGGCCGTGGGTGGTGACGACACTCTCAGCGCCGGAGGCCATCGCGGCAAACGTCGGGCCCACCATCTGGCTCGACACGAACGCGATGCTGCGCCGTCCGACCCCCATCATCGACCGCGCAAGCCCGTTCACCACGTAGCCGAGTTCGTCCGCGGCCGCGAGCACTCGGGCATGGCTGGCCGCCTTGCCGGTCCCACGACCCGCGAGCACCCGGGAGGCCGTCGCGGTCGAGACGCCGGCCAACCGCGCGACATCAGCGAGGTTCGCCCGCCCGACAGGCTCGGGACCGCGCGTCGCGCCACTGCGGTTCGAGGTGCTCACAACTGCAAATGTACGCGACGGGAGAGCGCTTTCGCCGTGTTGTACGGTGATTTCAAGACACGCTGTGCAACTAGTTGCCCAGCGTGGCTGTTCTGGGGGCGGTATGTCACGACTCCGTGCCCACGTGATGCCCACGGCTGATCCGGAACGGCGTGGATCCGGAGCGAAGCAGATCGGCTTCCGCGCCTACGCAAGCCGCATGATCACGCGGAAATCGGCCGACAACAGATCGAGCGGGATCGAGGCGGACGTCGCTCGGCGTGGTTCAAATCCCTCCGTCTCCGCAGAAAAACCCCCGGTCATCCGGGGGTTTTCTCGTTGCGTGGGTGCGAGTCTAGCGCATTTCGGACAAGTGCATCGTGTGTGTGGAGTGGACTGCGTGCGAACTCGGTTCGCGCGGCCTTGCACCGCGGAGGGGTGGAGTCCCTTCTTGGCGAGAGGACGCTCTTCACCCGTTGAGCGCCCTATGGCAGCCATGCTCGGTCGTCGTCGTAGGTCTCGCATGTCGACGTGCGCATGGCCCTCGTCGCCGCGACCGCAGCGTTCACTTGAGGCGCCGCCGTAAGGCTTCTCATCGGGCGGGGCATGCGGTCGGATCCGCCTACCCCGCCCGATGTTCGCTGCACTGGGCAGGGGACTCTGGAGGACCGCTACGCGAACACCGGCGAGAGGAACCGACGCTCGTAGCGGCGGATACACCCAGTCCGTCGTGCGAGCTCGAATGCCTCCTGACACCCTGGGTCCGTCTTCGAGGCGTTCCGGTAGACCTCATACTCGGCCAGAGACGGAAAGGTGAACAACGCGAACGCTTCGTCGCTGTCACCCTCGCTGGGCATGAAGTAGCCGTGGTGGGTTCCGCCGAGCTTGTTGACAAGGTGGATCCACGCACGGCCGTACTCGGTGAAGTCGTCGAGCTTGTCAGGATCGATCTCATAGCGAAGATGAACAGTGATCATCGAGGGTCCTTTGCAGTCAGACGGTCTCAAGATTCTTGCCGGTCAGAAGACTGCTCGACGATGATCACTGTCCCGTGTGCGAAGAGTGGCGGATAGAGCTCGGAAAGTTGGCAGAGTGGAACGCGCTGAGCGACCCGCTGGCGCGCTCCCCGCGCGGCGACATGAGCGGAAGTGACCGCGCGCGCCGCGTCGGCGCTGAGGTGCCTGCCGAAGGGCAGGCAGGGGCTTCACTGTTGTGGCGGCGAGTCTGGGGTGGCGTTCGGGCGCCAGTGGGCAACGGTGGGCACCACGTCGTCGAACAGCGGTTCGACGGGAGGTTCGTCGGGAAGGTTCAGGGCGCGGTAGTGCCGCGGAAGCTCGTCGACGAGCTGCCCGTCGCGTGGTCCGTCTCGCAGTCGGAACACCATGCCTCAACGCTAGGAACGCGCACAACGTGTCCGCGAGGCGGTTGCGTTCTGCGTGAGCATCGTCTACCCCCGAACTTCGATCCCTCGCGCGGCGTCGACAGATCTATCCTGAGCGTGGAGGGGTACACCGATTCCGGGGTACTTAGTCGGCCGAGACGAACGGTGATGATGGGAACGATCTTCTATGGCGGGTCCGACACGCAGATCCATATCGAGGATCGCGCACTCGCTCACCTGAAAGTCGTGATTGCGACCAAGCTCCGCCGCGGGGAGAGCTTCACCGTGTCGTGGCGGCATCCGGATGATCAGCCGCGCGGCCGCAGCACCATCTGGCTGAACCCGTCGATCCCGCTGCGATTCGTGTTCGACGACCCGGAGCCCGCCGAACTCAGCCACGCGTGGATCCAGGAGCTTGCCAACTCGGCCAGCTCCACCGGCGGGATCACGCTCGTCGCCGAGCACATCGACAGCGAACCCCTTCACCTACTCGAAGGCGAGAGCACGGATGTATCGCTCGGCCGCGTCGCTGTCGAGCACCTGAACGTCGATCGCGCGACCATCGCCGGCACCGATCTGGCCGGCGCCGACCTCGCCGGCGCCACGCCGTGAGAGCGCGCGCGGGTCTCGACTCGTGGTGCCACCGGTCACCGCCGACAATACGCGGCACCGTCGCGAGTGACCCTCCCGCGTCGCACCGATGAGCGCGCACCCCTGATCCCGCAGCGCCGACTCACCGGGCCCAGTTACCTCCTCGCGGCGCTCTGACGGGCGGTTAAGGACCGCCCAGGGGCGGGCGAGTTGCGGGTTCAGGTCACGGTACTCACTCGACGTGTTGCGAGTGCGCGATCGGGTGGTCGGTTCTTCTATGCAGCCAGATAGGCCATGCGTAGGGTGATCGGCATGAGCGAAGACGGGTGGCGCGCTTTCCTGTCCGGCGATGGTGTCGAGGATTGGGTGGTTCTGCACGGTGGTCCGACGGCCGTGTTCAAAGTGGCATCGCTGAGGAGCGCGGCGCGCTTGGCGGCGGCGGTGTCTGAGGTGCCCGGCCTCGGGCCGCGAACGCTGCTCACCGCGACATCGGATCGCCTCACCGTGAAGCTAACGCGCAAGATGTGGGGAACCGAACACGATCACCTCGACGTGGCCCGTACGATCTCCGCACTCGCGCGCCAGCAGGGCGCCATCGCGGATCGACAGGCGGTGCAGGAGGTCCAGATCGCGATCGCCGCGAAACCCGAGGCAAGAGACCTGCCGTTCTGGCGTGCCGTGCTCGGCTACGCGCCGTTACACGAAGACAACGGCATCGACCCGCTCGGCCAAGGATCGACCGTGTGGATGCAAGACCTCGACCCGTCCAAACCACTACGGCACGCCATGCACCTCGACGTCTCGCTTCCACGCGACCAGATCGAGTCGAGACTGTCGCAGGCCGTCGCCGCCGGCGGACGGGTCGTGGACGACACGGAAGCACCGAGCGCGTGGATCCTCGCCGATCAGTCGGGGAACAAAGTGTGCCTGGCGGCGTGGCCCGACGGAGCTCAGCCCACAGCGGCAGACAACGCTCCAGCCGCGAGCCCGACCTGACAGACGACCGACGAACCCAACCCCCGCCGCACCCCGGGAGAGGGCCCTACTCCGCTCGCACGAGAACCGCCCTGCGGGCGTGAGGTTCCCCGCGTCTGCCACCGCCCGGTGGATCTAGCTGGCGCCGGCGGGCGTGGGCGCGTCGATCGCCAGCTTGATCCCGATGGCGCCCAGGAGTGAGCCCGTGACCCATTTCTGCCACCGCATCCAGGCGGGCTTGCTCTGAAGGAACACCACGACCGAGCCCGCCGCGAGGATGATCGCCGCGTTCACCGTCACGCCGACCAGAATCTGTATCGCACCTAGTTGGAACCCCTGAGCGACGACGTTCCCGGCCGCCGGATCGATGAACTGCGGGATCAGGGCCAGGTAGAGGATTGCGACCTTGGGATTGAGAAGGTTCGTGATCAGCCCCATCCGGAACAACTTGCCTGCGGAATCGCGAGGAAGCGCACTGGTATCGAACGGTGACTTGCCGCCCGGGCGAAGGATCTTGTACGCCAGCCACAGAAGGTAGCCGGCGCCCACGACCTTCAGCGCGATGAAGAGCCACGGGACCACGAAGAACACTGCCGCCAGCCCGAGGTTCGCCATTGCCATGTAGACGACGAAGCCAAGCGCCGTGCCGGCGAGCGAGGTCATTCCAGCGCGCCACCCTTGGCTGATGCTGCGCGATACCAGGTACATCATGTTCGGGCCGGGTGTGAGCGCCAAGCCCAACTCCACGAGTGCGATACCGGAAGCAGCGGCTAACGAGATCATGAACTTCCTTCGCAAGATCGGATGAGCATCCTCATCGATGCGAAGTCCCTCAGATTGTGCCACGACCGGGCCCGAGCCAACGTGGCGTGTCCATGACCGGCGTGAAGGCAGATTGGCTATGCCAGGTCTCCACAGCGGATCAAGACCTCACCTCGCAGCGGGATGCCCTGCTGCGACTGGGAGTCCTGGATTCGAACATCTACGTCGATCACGGGCTGACCGGCACCGACCGGGCCAGGCCCGGACTGCGCGAAGCTCTCGCCGCCGTCCGGGAAGGGGACACGCTGGTGGTCACCAAACTCGACCGGCTCGCCCGATCGGTGAGAGACGCACGCGACATCGCCGACGAACTGACAACGAAAGGCGTCGCGCTCAGTCTCGGCAGGAGCAGGTACGACCCCCCCACAGACCCCGTGGGGCGGCTGCTTTTCAACGTGCTCGCCATGGTCGCCGAGTTCGAACGCGACCTGATCAGCATGCGTACCAAAGAAGGGATGGCAGTGGCGCGGGGAAGGGTCACCCGAAGGGCAAGCAGCCAAAGCTGTCGATGACGCAGCGAAAGCTTCTGTTCGACGTCCAGGACCAGGGTGAGTACACCCAGACTGAGATCGCTGAGCTGCTCAATGTGTCCCGCGCCACCGTCTACCGCGAATTACGGCGCCGCCGCGTGGCATACCTCGCCACGCGCGAAGCGCACATCTTCTGAACGCGCGTGGTCGAGGCCCTGGCCGGAAAGCCTCTAGGCCGCCACGTACTCCTGCCGGGCCGCGCCGCGTGTGGCGATCTCGATGAACCCGAAGTCGTGGTCGGAGTTCAGGATGACGGCGTCGTTGACGACCGCGTACGCCGCGATGAGGCAATCGAACGCCGCTGCCGCGCGGGTGAGCCCTGAGTCCCATAGCGCCTGCTGGACGTCCAGTGCGTGCTGTTCGTCGGGGTGTTCCCACGCGGGCAATAGCTGCTCCATGTCCGCGCGGAGTTCTTGGTACTCCTGAGGCGTCCGGGCCGAATGGCAGTACTCGAGGACTTGGGGAGGACACGTGATGATCAGATGAGTGGGTGAGAGCTCCCGGAGCCTTGCCGCAATCGCATCGCTCGTCGAGGCCTTCTGCCAGATGCTGTTGTCGACGAGGTAGGTCGTCACTGGCCGGCGATCGCCGTCCGCGGCGGGATCGTCGGAGCGTCGATCTGGTCGGGCTCGAACGTACGGGCGATGATCCGCTCGACGGCGGCGGGCTGGCGACGGACGGCGATGAGCGTCCGCAGGGCGAGGTCCACTGTTTCGCGATTGGAGGTCGTGCCGGCGAGTTCTTTCGCTTGGCGCAGCTCGTCCGGGTCGATATCGATTGACGTGACGGTCATGATTCCTCCTCCGGTTTGTATAGAGCAGTATATAGACCTGTCGCGCAACTCCGCCTCGATGTCAAGCGCCTACGGCTTCCAGGGGCAGGCGATGCGTTGCTCGGCATGCTCTGATCGATCTGTCGGGGCGCGTGCTACTCTAATCGCAACAAACGCAATCCCCTGCGTTCACGTGTATTGAGGTGATTCCTGTGTCTCGTCCTGCAGTCGTTGAGGAGACGTACCTTCCCAGCAGAGGCGACGAGCTTGCCCCCGTTCTGGACTTCCTGACCGCCCATGAGGCTGCCGGCCGGGCGCTCCCCGGGCCGCGGTACTTTCTTGCGGGTGCGCGCCCCGGAGATCAGGTCGAACTCCCGGAAGAGGTCTATCTCGCGCTTCGCAAGATCGTGGACGCGATGCGGAGCGGGCTGGCGGTCTCGGTCGTGCCGCAGACGACACGGCTGACCACTCAGCAGGCAGCGGATCTGCTGAACGTGAGTCGGCCGACCGTTGTGAAGCTCCTCGACGAGGGGGAGATCCCGTTCGAGAAGGCCGGAACACATCGTCGCGTTCTCCTCGCTGATCTCCTCCACTATCGGGAGCGCCGGCGAGAGCGTCAGTACGACGTGCTCGCCGCCACGCGCGACGCCGTCGACGAAGACAACGTCGAGCAGACGCTCGAGGACCTTAAGGCGGCGAGGAAGGCGGTCGCGGCGAGGCGGGCTGCCCGGCTCTAGCTTCGCAGCCTGACAGGATGGGGTCGTGTTCACGGCGGCCCTCGACACCAGCGTGCTGTGGCCGAGTCTGCAACGTGACTTCCTGCTCTCCCTCGCAGTCGAGGGCGCGTATCGCCCGACGTGGAGCTCGGTGATCCTCGACGAGCTTGAGTTTCACGAGGACGCCACGGTATGCCGGTGATGCCCGCAGCCGCGTCGAGAGAATCACCCATTCACCTGACGTCGCCGTGGGACGTCTCGCGCACAGCTCAGCCGGCCAGCCCGTGCCGGAAGGCGAACGCGGTCGCTGCAGACCGCGTCGACACGCCGAGCTTTCCGAAGATGTTGCTGAGGTGCCGCTGGACGGTCTTCTCACTGAGGTAGAGCTCGCGGGCGATCTGGCGATTCGTGTCGCCGGCCGCAACGAGCCTGAGCACCTCGACCTCCCTGGTTGAGAGCCCGCCCGGCTGCGGGGTGGGCGTTGTCGGCGATTCGGTCTCCATCGCCCCGAGCGCCTGCCCGGCCCCCAGGTCGGCGAACTCGACGCGCGCCGCATCGAGCTCCATCGCGGCGGATGCCTCGTCGTCGAGGGCCCGGCACGCCCGCGCCGCGAGCACGCGGCAGCGCGCTGCCTCGTACGGGACGTCGAGTTCCCGCCACTTCGTCCACGCGTGCCGCGCGGCGGTGAGGGCGGCGCGGGGATCGTCCTCGGCCAGGAGCACGGTTGCGTCTGCCTGCTCGACGACCGCCCGCAGCAGCGGCATCGTGCTGGATCTGGTGAGCGCCCGGATCTCATCGGCCGCCGCGCGCGCGGCCACCACCTCGCCCGCGCCGAGGTGGATCTCCACGGTCGCCGGGAGCAGCCAGCGTCGCTCAGCAGGGTCCAGGCGGTCTGCGGCGGCGAGGATCATCGTGCGCGCGATCGCTGGTTCCCCCTGTGCCAGCCGCAGCAGCGCGAGGCCGGGCTGCGGCTCCCAGCCGGTGCGCGAGGCCTGTTCGTACGCCGCCATCGCGGCATCCGGCTCGCCGCGCAGCCGGTGCACCTCGCCAAGCTGATACCAGGCGCTGTAAAGCCCGTCGCGGTCTCCGCGGGCCGAGCGCTCTTGCGCCTCCTCGGCCGCAGCGAGGGCATCCGCCCAGGCGCCGTGCAACAGGAACAGCGCGGAACGCTGCGCGTGACACTGGCCGCTGAACGCGACCATGTCGGGCCGTTCGGCGCACCAGCGGTCGAACGCCCGGGTCCACTCGTGGGCGCGCTGCACGTCGAAAGCCAGCCGGCACGCCTGCAGTACGGCGCAGTAGACGATGCCGGAGGGGACAGGTGAGACCTCGCCGGCCGTGACGGCGACCATGACCTCGTCGAGCCGGGCGAGTCCCGCCGCGGGACGCCCGAGCATGATCTCCGACTGCCCGAGGCCGAGTTCGGCGAGCGCGACGAGGTCGGGGTCCTTCGCGGCGCGGGCGAGTTCCGCGGCACGACCGAACACGGCTGCGGCTCGAGCGCCGTCACCGCCGTACAACGCGGCGAGCCCTTCGGGGATGAGGAGGAAGCCGTGGTCGGGGCGCCCCTCCGGGTGCTCGTCCACCAGTCGCTGAGCGCGCGCGAACCACCCACCGGCCTGTGCGCGGTCTCCGACATCCATGAACTGCATCCCGAGCCACGCGGCGCAGCGGACCGCGCCGTCCACGTCGCCGTCCGCAAGGAAGGCCTCATGGGCCCGCGTCAGCCAGTCGATGCCCTCTTCGAATCGCCCGACCAGGGTTGCCGCGATCGCGAACTGCGCGAGGTCGAGGGCGGTCGCCGCCGACGCTCGATCCGTCGCATCGAAGTCGGCGATGGCGTCACTCCAGCGATGCTCGCCGTAAGCGGTGCGCCTGCGATCGAGGGCGGTCGGCGCGTCCATGAGGACTCCCTGAACTGACGGCGACGGCCGTGCCCGGAGTCGGGGACCGTCGGCTCCGACCGGCACCAGCGTCAGGCTAGCCCCGCGGGAGCGTCGTTGGCAACGCCGCAGCGCCGCCGGCGCTGGAGGAGCGTTGCTCATCACGCGCGAGCGATTACGTCAGCGCGGTCGCCGATGACACTGCGCCATCTCGAGCAGCGCGAGGCCGCCTACGCACCTTCCTTCTCCGACGCCCGATACCGCTCGGGCTCCGGCGTGCGTGCGAACCACCGCCCGGTGATCTGTGTCGGCACGATGCGCACCCAGCGGTACTTGAGGGTGGGGATCCACGGGGTGAGCGGGAGCGCGTCCGCCTCATCGATCTCGCGTTGCAGTTCGACGCGTTCCGCCACACCTTTGACGATGACGCTCGAGGCGTAGGTGTCGTCGTACTCGTCCACTTCGAACGCGACCCGCGGATGCTGCGTGAGCTCGGCGAGCTTGGACCCGGGCGCGGTGCGGAACAGGACGCGAGGCCCGTCGATCACGTAGTTCACCGGGAAGATGTCCGGATCGCCGTCTGCATCCAGGGCGAGGTGCCCCAGCTCGCCGCGCGCGAGCAGATTCCAGCACTGCTCCTCGCTGAGGGTCACGACCGCATCGTTCGTGTCTTCCATGACGTCATCTCCATCGATCCCGTCCGCCGCACCACGGCCCTTGCGCACACCATTGTTCCGTCTCGACGAAAAGCAGACCAGATCACTTCCACGGAGAGGATGACGGATGCTGCGGGGCACAGCATCCGTCCCTTCCCCCTAGTCTCGTCACCATGGGCGCGACTGCGAATGCCTATCTGACCGGGTTCGGCCGGTACCTCCCGGGAGAACCGGTCGACAACGACGGCATCGCAGCGCGCCTCGGGGGCGATGACGCCGTCACGGAGCGGATCCGGCGGCGCATCCTCGATTCGAACGGCATCCGGAAGCGGCACTACGCGCTCGATGAACGAGGTGAGCCGACGGAACTCAACGAGGAGCTCGCGGTCAAGGCCCTCCGTGCCGCGTTCGACGACCGCGGCATCGACGCCGGCGACATCCGCATGCTCGCATGCGCCACCACGATGGGCGACGTCCTCGTACCCGGGTTCGCGTCGATGGTGCACGGGCGACTGGGCGGCGGGCCGATGCAGCTGCTCTCGGCATCCGGGGTGTGCGCGTCCAGCCTCGCCGCACTCGATGCGGTCGTCAGCAAGGTCCGGCTCGGCGACCACCCGCGCGCGGCCGTGGTCGGCTCGGAGCTCGCCAGCCGGAGCCTCCGCCAACGCCGCTATGACGGCATCCGTGCCGGCATGGACGCCCACTTCCTCCGCTGGATGCTGTCGGACGGCGCGGGCGCGGTCGTCGTCGAATTCCAGCCCCACCCGAGCAAGCCGTCGCTGCGGGTCGACTGGGTGCGGCACGTCTCGCTCGCGCACGAGCACGACGTGTGCATGCGTGCCGGCATGGTGGGTGCGGAGCCGGAGGTCGGGGGCACCTGGCAGGATGTCGGCATCGCCGAGGGGGACGCGGCCGGCATGTTCCTGCTTCGGCAGGACGTGAGCATGCTCGACGACCTCGCGGATGCCGGGATCCGCCAGTTCGAGGAGCTCGTCGACATCGGGCTGGTCGACGTTCGCCATCTCGACCACGTCGTCTGCCACTACAGCACCAACATGTTCCGCGACGTCGCGTTCGAGGCGCTGCGCCGCCGCATCCCGACGCTCGACACCGACCGCTGGTTCTCGAACCTGGAGACGCGCGGCAACACGGGTTCGGCGAGCATCTTCATCGCGCTCGAAGAGGCGTGGCACACGGGGCGCTTCGCGCCGGGCGAGACCATCCTTCTCGCCGTGCCCGAGTCCGGGCGGTTCTCGTTCGCCTTCGCCCATCTCACCGTGGTCGCACCCCGCGGCCGGCAAGGAGCACCGACATGAGCAGCACCACCACCGTCTCCGCCGACACCGCCTCGGACGGCGCAGGCACCCTGTTCGAGCGACTCGCGGACGTCTGGGTCGAGCTCGAGGAACGGCTGGACGGGGTGCCGATCCTGCAGCGCCTCGCCGACGGCACCGTCACGCTCGAGGACTACCGGCGACTGCTCTTCAACCTCCGCCAGCAGGTGGTCGACGGATCACCGTGGATCTCGCGGGCGGCATCCAGCTTCGACATCGAGCACTTCGAGCTCCGTGCGGCTGCGATCCGCCACGCCGAGGAGGAGCACCGCGACTATCTGATGCTCGAGCGCGACTACGTCGCGATCGGCGGCTCGCTCGACGAGCTGCGCCGCGGCCGCAAGAACGTCGGCTCGGAGGCGCTGTCGGGCTACATGTTCCACTACGCGGCCCAGCCCAATCCGGTCGGGCTGCTGGGCGCGATGTTCATCATCGAGGGGCTGGGTGCGAAGCGCGCGGCGGGCTGGGCGGCGCGGTTCCAGGAGGTGCTCGGTCTCGCCGACAACCAGGTCCACTTCATGCGGTACCACCAGGATGCCGACGCCGAGCACACCGGAGACATGGAGGCGATCCTGACCTCGGGCATCATCGGCGACCGCGACGCCGACGACATCGTGCGCTGCGCGCAGGTGGTCGCGCGCCTGTACGCGCTGCAGCTCGAGGAACTGGATCGCTGACGTGGCGGCGCCGCGACCGAGCATGCCGGAGTTCGTGCGCTCCGACCCGAGCATGTGGGAGGCGGTGTACGCCGATCCCTCCGTCCCTCTGGACCGCGCGCTCGTGCGTCGGATCATCAACGATCAGCGGCGCCTTTCGCGCCGGTGGCTCTACCCGATCGCGCGGATCGTCTCCCGCGTGCTCGTCGCGATCATCTCGATCGTGAAGCGCGTGCTGCCGTTCCGGTGGATGCCGCTTGCGACGATGGACGCGCTGTGCGTGTGGTTCCTGCGGCGATTCGTCGCGCCCGGCGCGGTCGAGCTGCTGATCCGGCACTTCGTGGTCGAGACGAACCTCGTGAACTTCATCATCCGCAACACCGCGGTCGACATGGCCCCGGTCACCCTCCGGCCGGAGACCCTCGCGGGGCTCGGCGACTCGGCCGTCGTCGAGCACGACGTCAACGTGTACGACGTGCTCATCGCGCTCGACGGCGTCCCGCTCACGCGGCCCGAGTCGTTGGACTTCCAGCAGCTCGACATCCCGCCGCTCGACGCTGAGCGGGGCCGCCGGCGCTACCTGCGGCTCGACATCCAGACGGCGCTGTGCTTCATGAACATCCCGTTCTCCATGGCGCTCACCGTGGAGGAGTACCGGCGTGCGGTGCACTCGATCCGGTTCGACGACTCGTTCCTCGAGATCCTCGCGCTCGTCACCGGCGACGACACCTTCCGCCACTGGAAGCTCGCCGGCATGAGCCTCTGGATGGACTCGAACGTCGACGTCCCGCGCATGGTCTACCGCCACGCACTCGTCTGCGAGTACGCCCATGCGCACCTCGTTAAGCTCGCCGGCGGCGCCTACCCTCGCGACACCGCGGCCGAGCTCGACTGAGGCTGACGGGTCAGGAGCCGGCGTCGGCGACCATCGCCCTGAGGCGCTTGTACTCCTCGGGCATCCCCGGATTCGCGAGGCGCGGATCGCCCGGCACCCGCCCGGCGATCACGGCGTCGAGGTAGCGTCGGTCGGCGTCGAGGCGCGCCGCGGCGTCGGATCCTGGCCTCCCGTGGCCCGGGATGACCAGCGCCGCGGATGCGACATACGGCGCGAGAACGTCGAGGGCCGCGAGGTAGGCGGGCAGGTCGTCGGGCTCGAAGGGGAGGGGCAGCTCGAGGTCGCTGAGCATGTCGCCGGCGATCAGCACCCGTGGCTCGGGCAGCCACACGGCGGTGTGACCCGGTGCGTGACCGTCGTGCACCACCAGCTCGGGGGCGAATCCCCGAGGGATCGACGCGGGCGGGATCGCAGCATCCGTCGCGTCTACACGCCCCATCAGCTCGACCAGCTCGCTCGCGAAATCCCCGCCGAGCGCGGCGACGAGGGCCTCCCGCTCGTCGCGGGCGAGCGCCGCCGTCGCGGGCGACGCCCAGCGCGGGGCGGCGCCGAAGCGCGGGTGCCACAGCAGGTGGTCGTGATGCGCGTGCGTGGCGAAGCCGCCGATCACGCGCAGGCCGCGTGCGTCCAGTTCGTCGGCGAGGGCGTCGAGCTCATCGGGCATCCACGCCGGATCGATGAGGAGCGCCTCGCCGTCGCGGCACAGCACCGTCGACGTCGTCGACATCACGCGGCTCGTGGCGACGAGCACGCCGTCCGCAACCTCGATCATCGCGGCTCACTCTAACGGCCCGGCTCCCGCCCCGGCGCGTTAGCATCGCACCGACGGAACGCGTGCGATGAGAGGCAGGCGGATGAGCCTGAGCGAGATCGACCCCACCGTGCCGCCCTCGGGCGAGGGCTGCGCCGACTGCGACGACGTCGGCGGCTGGTGGGTGCACCTGCGGCGCTGTGCGATGTGCGGCGATGTGCGGTGCTGCGACACCTCGCCGGCGCAGCACGCCACCGCGCACTTCCGTGCGACCGGACACCGGTATGTCCGCAGCTTCGAGCCGGGCGAGGAGTGGTTCTGGGACTACGTCGCCGAGGACTATGTCGACGGGCCGCGGCTCTCGCCGCCCGAGTCGCGACCGGAGACGCAGCCGTCGCCGGGGCCGGAGGGCCGGGTTCCGGCCGACTGGCGCGAGCTGATCCACCGCTGAAGAAGGAGACCGCGATGGCAGGCGCCAAGATGACGCAGCGCGAGTTCGAGCGCATGATGAAGCCCACGCTCACCGAGGCGCAGTGGGGCCGCCTGTGCGCGTTCGGCGAGCCGCACGACGTCACGCAGGGCGAGTATCTGTTCGAGGCCGGCGACCTCGACTACGACCTGATCCTCGTCGACACCGGTGAGGTCGAGATCGTCCGTGTCGCATTCGGCTGGGTGGGCGAGACCCACGTGGGCAGGTTCGGACCGCGCAGCTTCATCGGTGAACTCGGCCTCCTCAACGGGCAGGGCGCCTTCCTGTCGGCACGGGCGTCGAAAGCGGGACGGATGCTGCGGGTCAGCCGCTCGCGCCTCAGGCTGCTGATGGCCGAAGACGACGAACTGTGCGACATCATCCTGCACGCGCTGTGGGCGCGGCGGGAGATCCTCCGCACCGGACCCGCCGCGCTGACCCTCAAGCTCGTCGGACCGCGTTCGTCCAGGGAGTTCCTGGCGCTGCGACGTTTCGCCGAGCGGGTCGACCTGGTGCACAAGGCGATCGAGCTGGAGCCGGGGGACCTCTGGACACTCGGCGAGCACGGGATCGGCCTCGACGACCTGCCGGTCGCCTTCATCCAGGGCGAGCCGATGAAGAACGCGACGCCGGGCATGGTCGCCGAGCGGCTCGGGCTCAGTTACCAGGGCCGTGCGGACGAGGTGGTCGACCTCGTCGTCGTCGGCGGCGGGCCCGCGGGACTCGCCGCTGCCATCTACGGCGCGTCCGAGGGGCTGAGCACGGTGCTGCTGGATGCCGTGGCCCCGGGTGGGCAGGCGGCGGCGACGTCGCGCATCGAGAACTTCCTGGGCTTCCCGTTCGGCGTGAGCGGCGGCGACCTCATCGGCCAGGCGTCGCTGCAGGCGCTCAAGTTCGGAGTGCGGGTCTACGCGCCCTGCGAGGCGGCGGATCTCCGTCCGGCAGGGCGCGACCTCGACGTCACGCTCACCGACGGCCGCGTCATCCACGCCCGCACGGCGATCGTCACGTCGGGAGCCGCGTATCGCACCCTCGACCTCGACCGCTGGAACGAGTTCGAGGGCGCGGGCATCTTCTACGCCGCCACTCCGCTCGAACTGCGACAGGTGTTCGACTCGCCGGTGGTGGTCGTCGGCGGGGCCAACTCCGCGGGGCAGGCGTCGCTGTACCTCGCCGCGAACGGATGCCCTGTGCACCTGGTGGTGCGCGGCTCCGACCTCGGCAGCCGCATGTCGTCGTACCTCGTCGACAGGCTGCTCGAAGACCCGCGGATCGACGTGCACACCCAGTCCCGCGTCACGGCGCTCGGTGGCGGGTCGGTACTCGAGAGGGTGAGCATCGACTCGATCGGCGACGTCGCGGCGCGCGGACTGTTCTGCTTCATCGGCGCGGAGCCGGCGACGTCCTGGCTCGCCGAGCTCGATCGCGACGCCGACGGGTTCCTC
The DNA here is from genome assembly GCF_056156365.1 of Microbacterium sp. F01. NCBI lineage: Bacteria > Bacillati > Actinomycetota > Actinomycetes > Micrococcales > Microbacteriaceae > Microbacterium > Microbacterium sp. F01. The sequence goes on along the minus strand of NZ_CM149592.1, from coordinate 3,794,672 downwards.
CGCACCGGCACCGATGTGTCGGTGCAATCGCTCGAGCGCTGGTCGACACTGGGCCGCGAGCCGCTGCCGTTCGAGACCTCCGTGCCTCGCATCTTCGCCGCGGGTGACGTGCGCCGCGGCTCGATGAAGCGCGTCGCCGCCGCGGTGGGCGAGGGATCCAGCGCGGTGGCATCCGTCCACCGCGCGCTCGCCGACATCCGTTGACGCGGTCGCGAGGGGTTCTCGCGGTACCTGTCACAGCGGGGTCTCCCGCCTGCAGTCTTGCAGGAGTGGGATGGAGGATGCCGCGGGCGAGCGCTCTGCGGCACGAGGAGGAACCATGCACACCAGGCAGCTCGGCCAGGGCCTCGAGGTCTCGGCGATCGGCATCGGCGCCATGGGGATGTCGATGAGCTACGGCCCGATTCCCGGCGACCGCGACGACATGATCGGCGTGCTCCGCTACGCCGTGGATCAGGGCGTGACGTTCATCGACACCGCCGAGGTGTACGGCCCGTACGACAACGAGAAGCTCGTCGGCGAGGGGATCGCCCCGATCCTCGACCGCGTGGTCGTCGCGACGAAGTTCGGCTGGGACATCGTCGACGGCACGATGCGCGGCACCGACTCGCGCCCGGAGCAGATCCGTCGGGTGGCGGACGCCTCGCTCCAGCGCCTCGGCGTCGACGCGATCGACCTGTTCTACCAGCACCGCGTCGACCCCGACGTGCCCATCGAAGACGTAGCCGGCGCGGTCGGCGAACTCGTCGCGGCGGGCAAGGTGAAGCATTTCGGCCACTCCGAGGCGGGAGCCGCGACCATCCGTCGCGCGCATGCCGAGTTTCCGGTGACGGCCGTGCAGAGCGAGTACTCGCTGTGGACCCGCGACCCCGAAGCGGAGGTGCTGCCGACGTGCATCGAGCTGGGCATCGGGTTCGTGCCGTTCAGCCCGCTGGGCAAGGGCTTCCTCACCGGGACCGTGTCGGCCGACTCCACGTTCGGCGCCGGCGAGATCCGCGGCAGGGTTCCCCGCTTCGAGCCCGACAACCTCCGCGCGAACCAGGCCGTCGTCGACGGGGTGCGCGACGTCGCCGCCGCACGCGGGGCGACACCCGGCCAGGTCGCTCTCGCGTGGCTGCTGTCGCGGCATCCGTCCGTCGTCCCGATCCCGGGAACCCGCCGCCGCGAGCGCGTCGACGAGAACGCCGGCGCGACCGCCGTTGCGCTGTCGGCCGACGACATCGCGACGCTCGACGCGCTCGCCGCGGTCGTGGCGGGCAACCGCTACGACGACGCCGGCATGGCGATGGTGGGTCTGTGATGGGCGGCTGGGACCAGACCGAGCTGCGCCGCATCGGCGCCGCCACCGAGCTGCGCATCTCGTCGCGGCGGCCCGACGGGACGCTCCGCCCCGCCGTCACGATCTGGCACGCGGCGGTCGGGGACGCGCTGTACGTCCGTTCAGCGCATGGCCCAGAGAACGGCTGGTTCCGCCGCGCCGTGCGGTCGGGTGCGGGTCGCGTGACGGCGGGAGGCGTCGAGAAGGACGTGACGTTCACGCTCGCCGACGAGGCAGTGGCGTCCGACGTCGACGCCGCGCTGCACGCCAAGTACGACCGCTACGGTCCGGGGCCCGTCGGCGCGATCACCGGAACGGATGCTGCGACCACGACGCTGCTCGTCCTGCCGGCCTGATGAGGGCGCCGGCGCTCAGCGGGCGGTGTCGGCGGTCGCGGAGGCGTCGTAGGCGGCGAACTCCGCGGCCTGCGTCGCCGCCCACGACGCCAGGAGCGTGAGGGCGTCGGCCGAGGGCGAACCCGTCGGCGCCGTGTACACGTTCAGCACGAGTCCGGGTTCGCTCGGCAGGTCCATCGACTCGTAGTTCAACTCGAGGTCGCCGACGACGGGGTGGTGCAGGCGCTTGAGTCCGCTGCGGTGGAACTTCACGTCGCGCGAGGCCCAGCGCTCACGGAACAGCTCGCTCTGCGTCGACAGCTCGCCGACAAGCCGGATGAGCTCGGGGTCGTGCGGGTTGCGGCCCGCCTCCATGCGCAGCATCGCGGCGGAGTCGTGCGTGATCTGGTCGTAGTCGCGCCAGAACTCGCGGGCAGCCGGGTTGAGGTAGGCGAACCGCGTGGTGTTGACGGGCCGGCGCGGGTCGTCGAACACGGGGGAGTAGAGGGCCCGCGCGAGCAGGTTCGCGGCGAGGATGTCGTGCCGGCCGTTGCGCACCCATGCCGGAGCCTCGGTGAACGCGTCCAGCACCTGCTGCACCGCCGGCCTCACGGTCGCCGAGGGCCGTCGCGCGGGCTTGCGGCCGGGACCGGCCGCGCGCGCGAGGTCGAAGAGGTACTCGCGCTCTGCCTCATCGAGCTGCAGCGTGCGGGCGACGGCGTCGAGCACGCCCTCCGACGCACCGGCGAGGTTACCCCGCTCGAGGCGCACGTAGTAGTCGACGGAGACGCCGGCGAGCATCGCCACCTCCTCGCGGCGCAGGCCCGCGACCCGGCGGTTGCCGCCGTACGCGGGCAGCCCCGCCTGTTCGGGGGTGAGCCGGGCGCGACGGGAGCTCAAGAACTCCTTCACCTCGGCGCGGATGTCAGCCATGACTCCACGCTACGTCCGCCCGGGCGGCGCAGACAGGCTCTGCGAGTGCCCGTCACCGCGCCGGTCAGGCGCTGCCGAGCGGTCGCACGTAGGCGTCGCCTTGCCGCGAGCGACCGGACGCCGACACCGTGAACCGCACGATGTCACTGAGATAGCGATCATCGGATGCCTCGAACGTGCGCCCTGCGGCATCTCTGGCGACGCGCCGCAGGCGCAGCACGGGGGCGCCGAGCGGCACCTCGAGGAGCCGGCTGTCGGTCTCGTCGGCGGCGACGGCGTCGATCTCGTGGTCGACGTCCGCCGATCCGGTCCCGTGCTCCTCGAGGTACTCGGTGATCGAGACGCCGTCGAGATCGACGCCGAACAGCACGCGGCCGACCGGCTCGATGTAGGTGAGCCGCTCGAGCATGGTGGGTCGGTCGTCGAGCAGCCGCAGGCGGAGCACATCGACCACGAGGTCGCCCTCGGCGATTCCGAGCAGCGCAGCTTTCTCAGCATCCGCTCGCCGCAGGCTCACCTCCTGGGTGCGGGCGCCGGGCACGGCGTCGATCTCGCGCGCCCACCGCGTGAACGGGATGGAGACGTCGACGGCCTGGTGCGCCTTGCGGGCGGTGACGCGGGCGGGTCGTCCCCGCGTGGTCTCGATGAGTCCCTCCTGGCGGAGGGTCGCGAGCGCGTTGCGGATGGGTCCGCGCGACGTGTTCCACTGGTCGGCCAGCACGGCCTCAGTGGGCACGTCGTCGCCGGGGGCGAGGCGCCCGCTGACGATCAGTCCGCGCAGGTCGTCTGCGATCAGCTTGTACACCGTGTCTGCCACATGGGAATACTACTCAGCCGCGAGGTGTCCGCGGAGTCGCGGCACGAAGAGTTCGCCTGATGACAAGTTAGGTGAACAACCCTTGAACAATCGCGACGTAGGTACACATCTTGCACGAGCGGGTGCGAGAGTTCTCGAGGTTCTTCATCCCTCCCCTCACCCGAAAGGCTGTCATGAACCTCCGTGCAAAGAACGCGTCGATCGCACTGGCCGGCGCCGCACTCCTCGCCCTCGGACTCTCCGCCTGCTCCGGCACGGCCGGCGCCACGACCGAGGACGCCGCGACCACCGGCTTCGCCGTGGACGCAGACACCCTGGTCTTCGGCGTCGTCCCCGACTCCGCCGACACCGAGACCAACTACCAGCCGCTCATGGACTACATCGCCCAGGAGACCGGCAAGACTGTCGAGTACCACGAGTCCACCGACTACGCCGCGCTCATCGAGGCCGCGATCGCCGGCAAGATCGACGTCGCGTCGTTCTCGGGCTTCACGTATGTGACCGCCGCCAACAACGGCGCGGAGCTCACCCCGATCTCGTCGATCGTCACCGAGGAGGGCCAGGAGCCGGGTTACTACTCGCAGGCGATCGTGCCGACGGGCAGCGACATCCAGACGCTCGCCGAGTTCGAGGGCAAGAAGGTCTGCTTCGTCGACCCGTCGTCGACCTCGGGCTACCTGTTCCCGTCGTACAACCTCCTCGAGGAGGGCATCGACCCCGAGACGGACGTCACGCCGGTGTTCGCGGGCAAGCACGACGTGAGCGTGCAGAAGACCGGCGAGGGCGTCGAGTGCGAGGTCGGGTTCGCCGAGGACAGCGAGGTCGAGAAGTCCGACAAGGTGCGCGTCATCGACGAAACGATGGTGCCCGGCGCGCCGCTCGTCTCCTCGAACACGCTGCCCGCCGACCTGCAGGAGCAGCTCCTCGACATCCTCGGCGAGGTCACGATCGACGACATCATCGCGAGCGGCGTGGACAGCGCCGACTCCGACGGCTTCCGCAGCGTCTTCTACGCCACGAAGCCGGTCGACGACGCGTACTACGACCTCATCCGCGACATCTGCGCCCAGACCAACGCCACCCAGTGCCAGGGCTGAGCCCGGCGCGCTGACGAGGACCCGAGCAGTCATGAACACTCCCGCACCCGAGACGGTCGTCAGCCTGGACGGTGTCACCAAGCGCTTCGGCGCCACCACCGCCCTCGACGATGTGTCGCTCACTGTGAACCGCGGCGAGATCGTCGTGCTGCTCGGGCTCTCGGGCTCCGGCAAGTCCACCCTGCTGCGGCACCTCGACGGGCTGGAGGTCCCCACCTCCGGTTCCGTCGAGGTGCTCGGCGAGGACGTGCCGCGCCTGTCCGGCCGGCGCCTGCGCACCCTGCGCTCGAGCGTCGGCTTCATCTTCCAGCAGTTCGAGCTCGTGCCGTCCCTGACCGTGCTCGAGAACGTCCTGACCGGGGCCTTGTCGAGTGTCCGCGGTCCACGCCTCGGGTTGTGGACGTACTCCAAGGCCCGGCGCCTCGCAGCCCTCGGGCACCTCGACCGGGTCGGCCTCCTCGACCGCGCCTACCAGCGCGCCGACACCCTCTCGGGCGGCCAGCAGCAGCGCGTTGCGATCGCCCGGGCCTTGATGCAGAACCCGAGCGTGCTGCTCGCCGACGAGCCTGTCGCCTCGCTCGACCCCGAGTCCAGCGACCAGGTGATGGCGCTGATCCGCGAGATCGCCGCGGAGGAGGGACTCACCGTCGTCTGCAGCCTTCACCAGGTGGACCTCGCGATCTCGTGGGCCGACCGCATCGTCGGTCTTCGTCACGGCGCGGTCGTGCTCGACCTCCCCACCCGCGACCTCACCAAGGCGCAGGTCATGGAGATCTACGGCCGCGTCGCGACGACCACGGCAGAACTGCGCGCGGTGCAGGATGAGCTCCTGCTCGACTCCGCGGAGACGACACGATGACCACGACCGTCGAGCGTCCCCGCGCGGCGTCCACCTCGGCGTCGCTGCTCGACCGCGCGCCGAAGCGTCCCTTCTCGCCGGAGCGACTCGCCGCGGGCCTCACTCTCCTCGCGCTCCTCGGGCTGGCGGTCTCCGCGGTGAACGAGGTGCAGATCTCGATCCCCGACATGGTCGCCAGCTGGGGCAACGCGGAGCGGTTCTTCGCCCGCGTCGGTGCGTTGTCGTTCCCCGAGCCGGCCGAGCTCGCGTGGCTCATCGCGCTGACGCTCGGCCTCGTGCTGACTGGCACCCTCCTCGCCGCGCTGCTGTCCGTGCCGATCGCGTACCTCGCCGCGTCCAACACGACGCCGGGCAATGGCTGGCGCGCCGCCGCGCGTTTCGTGGGCGTCCTCACCCGGGCGCTGCCCGACGTGGTGCTCGCCATGGTCTTCGTCCTGATGTTCTCGCTCGGCGCGCTGCCCGGCATCCTCGCGATCGGCATCCACTCCATCGGCATGATCTCGAAGATGTTCGCCGACGCGATCGAGCAGATCGACGAAGGCCCGCGCCTCGCGATCCGCGCCGCGGGCGGCACCCGCGCGCAGGAGTTCTTCAGCGGCATCCTTCCGCAGGTGCTGCCGTCGTGGACCGCCACCGTGCTGCACCGCAACGACATCAACCTCCGCGGCTCCGTCGTGCTCGGCTACGTCGGCGTCGCGGGTCTCGGTCTCGAGATGTCCTACGCGTTCAAGTCCTTGAACTACGGCCTCGGGCTCGGCATCGCGCTGGTCATCTTCGTCCTCTGCGTCGTGATGGAGATCATCTCGAGCGTCGTGCGCGCCGCCATGCTGGGCCGCGTCGGCGACCGCGGCTCGTGGGCCGACCGGCTGATCGGCCGGCGACTGCGGACGAGGAGAACGGATGCTGCGGCCCGGCCCGCGTCGCCCCCTGCGGGTACGTTGTGGGCGCGGTCGCCCGAGACGGCCCTGCACCGGCCGTGGACCGCTGCGCGCGTGCGCAACGTCGCGGCCGGATGGCTCGCCGCTGCGATCGTCGTGGCAGGCGTCTGGGTCTGCCAGATCAACTGGGCCGACTTCCTGACGTTCTGGGCGAAGCTCCCGGCCGTCGCCGCGCAGTTCTGGCCGCCCACGTTCGGCGTGTACGGCGCCGAGGTCATGTTCGAGGCGCTGCGCGAGACGATCGCGATCGCCCTCGCGGCTACCCTGCTCGCCCTCGTCCCCTCCGTGCTCCTCGGCTCCTTCGCGGCGCGCAACGTCGCCCCGAACGGCGGGCTGCGCGCCACGGCGCGCTTTGCGCTGGTCGGCATCCGCGGCATCCCCGAGATCATCCTCGCCATCGTGCTCATCGTGATCACCGGCCTCGGCATGCAGGCCGGCACGATCGCGCTCGCCGTCGGGGGCGTCGGCCTGCTCGGCAAGCTCATCGCGGATTCGCTCGAGGAGGTCGACCGCGGCCCCGAGCGCGCGCTCTTCGCGACCGGTGCGACGCGGGTGCAGGTGTATGCCGGCGCGACCGTGCCCCAGGGCACGCGTGCGCTCATCGGGCACTCGTTCTACCTGCTCGACACCAACGTCCGCGCGGCGACGATCCTCGGCATCGTCGGCGGCGGGGGAGTGGGCTACTACCTGCTCAACGCGAGCCAGGGCGCGAACTACGGCATGGTCACCGCGATCGTGCTGATGATCCTCGTGACGGTGCTGATCGTCGAGGGGATCGCGATGTGGATGAGGAAGGTGTTCCGTTGACCCGGGGCTATGACGTCGCCGTGATCGGCGCGGGAATCGTCGGACTCGGCGCAGCCTACGCGGCCGCCCGGCGCGGCCGGAGCGTGGTGGTGATCGAGCGCGCGCCCGAGACACTCGGCGCCACCGTCCGCAACTTCGGGCACCTGTGCATCGGGGCGCAGACGGGCCTCGCCCGCGAGTACGCCGATGCGTCGCGTCCGATCTGGCTGCAGCTCGCACGCGACGCCGGGTTCTGGCTGCGCGAGTCGGGCACGCTCGTCGTCGCCCGCGACGCCGACGAGCTCGCTCTGCTGGAAGTCGCGGCGCACGAGGGCGGCATCGACCTCCTCACCGGCGCCGAGCTCGAGTCCCGCGTCTCGGTGCGGCCGGGCGTGGCGGCCGGCGGCGCGTGGATCGCGCCCGACCTCCAGACGAATCCTCGTGCGGCGGCCGCGGCGATCCGCGCGCACCTGCAGGAGCTCGGCGTCGAGTTCCGCACCCGCACTTCCGCCGGGGCGGTGCACACCGGACGCGTCGACACGACGCGGGGTCCGATCGATGCCGGGCTCGTCGTGGTCGCGGTCAACCACGACCTCGACCAGCTGCTGCCCGACCTCGCCGAGTCGGCCGGCGTCGTGCGCTGCGGCCTCGACATGCTGCGCGTGCGCGGGGAGGCAGCATCCATTCCCGCTCCGCTTCTGACCGGCTGGTCGCTGGTGCGATACGGCAGATTCGCCGCGCTGCCGGGAGCGCACGCCGTGCGGGAGCGCCTGCACGCGGAACGTCCCGACCTCGCCGCGCTCGACCTCAACCAGATGTACACGCAGCTGCCCGACGGATCGATCGTCGTCGGCGACACGCACTACAAGGGCGTCGGCATCGCGCCGTTCCAGGCCGAAGCCGCCGCCGACCTCCTGCTGGAGGAGTTCGAGGCCCTGTTCGGCGTGCGCCCGCGCGTGCTCGAACGCTGGCAGGGCGTGTACGCCAGCGGCCCCGGCGACTTCCTCGTCGCCGAACCCGAACCCGATGTGCTCGCGCTCGCCGCGACGACCGGCATCGGCATGACCACCGGTCTCGGACTCGCCGAGACCGTGCTCGCCCCTCGCCTCGGCGCCGACGCCGGCGTCGCCACCCCGGAAGGAATCCACCGATGACCGTCCCCGCCGCCGTTCACGTCAACGCCGCCGCCGCCACGCTCCCGCGTCTGATCGCCCCCGAGCTCGTGGTGCTCGACATGGCGGGCACGACCGTCCGCGACGACGGTGTCGTCGAGCGCGCCTTCGCGCGAGCGGCTTCCGAGACGGGGGTGGCGGAACGGATGCTGTGGCCCGACGCCCTCGACTACGTCCGGCGCACGATGGGCCAGTCCAAGATCGACGTGTTCACGCACCTCTCCGGCGGCGACGTCGCACGCGCGACCGAGGCGACGGCGGCGTTCGAGCGGGCGTACGCGGACCTGATCGCGACGGAGGGCGTCGAGCCGATCGACGGCGCGCGCGACACGCTCGAGCGCCTGCGCCGGGCGGGACTGTCCGTCGTGCTCACCACGGGCTTCGCGCCCACCACGCGCGACGCGATCCTCGACGGCCTCGGGTGGCGGCCGCTCGTCGACGCCGCGCTCTCGCCGGTCGACGTCGGGCGCGGGCGTCCCGCACCCGACCTGGTGCTGGCCGCGGTCATCCGGGCTCAGGCGTCGGCAGTCGCATCGGTCGTCGTCGTGGGCGACACCACCAGCGACGTCGCCTCGGGACGCTCCGCCGGCGCCGGCCTCGTGGTCGGTGTGCTCAGCGGCGCCCACCGTCGCGACGCGCTCGCCGCCGCCGGAGCGGACGCCGTGATCGACGACGTGACGGCGCTGCCCGCGCTGCTCGGAATCGGCGCCTGACGTGGCGTCGCCGCTGGCGGCGCCGCCGGTGGCCACGCGGGACGTGTGCCTGACGCCGCCCGCCTCCGCGATGGTGTGGCTCGGCCAGGGTCGGCACCACGAGACGATCGCCGTGCCCGGGGTGCGGCTCGCGGAGGGTGAGGTTCTCGTGGAGCTCGAGCTCGCCACCGTGTGCGGATCGGATGTCCACACCGTGGCAGGCCACCGCCAGGCGCCGACGCCGCTGGTGCTCGGGCACGAGTACGTCGGACGCGTGGCCGCCGTGCTCGACGACGTGCGGAGCGTGGACGGCGTCCGCCTCGCGGTCGGCGACCGCGTGGTGTGGTCGATCATGGCCGCGTGCGCGCGGTGCGACCGTTGTGCGCGGGGTCTGCCGCAGAAGTGCCGGGAGCTGCGCAAGTACGGCCACGAGCGGCTCGTCCCGCGCTGGGAGCTGTCGGGCGGCTTCGCCACGCACGTCCACCTTCGTGCCGGGACGGCGATCGTGCGCGTGGGCGAGGCGGTGCCCGCCGCCGTGCTCGCGCCCGCGGCATGCGCCACCGCGACCGCCTGGGCGGCCGTCGACCGCGCCGCCGATGTCGTCGACGTCGAAGGAGCGACGATGCTCGTGACCGGCGCCGGCCTGATCGGGCTCACGGCGACGGCGATCGCCACCCGTGCGGCCGCTCGCGTGATCGTCGCCGATCCCGATCCCGCCCGCCGAACGCTCGCGCGCGAATTCGGCGCCGTCGCGAGCGTCGATCCGGCCGAGTCTTCGGGGCTCGATCGCGCGCTGCGACGTCTGCGCGCACGGGAGATCGACATCGCGATCGAGGCGTCGGGAGCACCGGCTGCGGTATCGGCGGCGATCGACGGCATCGGCGTCGGCGGTGTCGTCGTACTCGTGGGGAGCGTGTCGCCGAGCCCGTCGTACGCCCTCGACCCCGAGCTGGTCGTGCGGAACCTGACGACGATCCGCGGCGTGCACAACTACGACGCCGAGGACCTCGCCGGCGCGGTGGCCTTCCTGGAGGAGCACGGCGACCGCTATCCGTTCGCGCAGCTCGTCGGGAGGCCGCATCCGCTGTCCGACCTGGAGACGGCACTCGAACGCGCCGCCGCGAGGACCGACGTGCGGGTCGCCATCGACCCGCGCTTGTGAACGCGTCCGGGCGGGAGTCACCAGCCGCCGCGGGTCGGCGTGTGGCCCTCGCGGGCGTCGTCGGGCATCGCCATCTCGGCGCGCACGCCGAGGAGGCGGATCGGGCGGCCGGGCTCGATCTTCGCGACGAGCTCCATCGTGCGGGACAGTACGACCTCGCGGTCGGACGTCGACGGGATCTTCTTGGTGAACGTCTTGGTGAGGAACGGCGCGTAGCGCACCTTCAGGCCGAGCCCGACGACGGGGCGATCGTCGGCGGCGACCTCGTCGAGCACCTCGCCCAGCAGCCGGCGAGCGGCGTCCTCGATCTCGGCCGGCTCGACGATGTCGACCTGGAACGTCGTCTCCTTGCTGTGGCCGCGCGCGACCCACGGTGTGTCGTCGACGACGTTCGATCCGTCGCCGCGTCCGAGCTGGCGGTACCAGAGGCCCATCTTCGGCCCGAACTCCTGCGTCAGGGCATCCGGGTCGGCGACCGCGAGCTCGGACACCGTCTCAATGCCGAGCAGCGCGAGCCGTTTCGAGATCTTCGAGCCCACGCCCCAGAGCGCGATCGTGGGACGGTGGCCCATCACCTCGAGCCAGTTGTCGGCAGTGAGGTGGAAAGTGCCCCGCGGCTTGCCGAAGTCGGTGGCGTTCTTGGCGCGCACCAGGTTGTCGCCGATGCCGACGCTGCAGTGCAGCCGTGTGCGGTCGAGCACGTCCTGCTGCAGCCTGCGTGCGTAGCCTTCGGGGTCGTCGGTCTCGACACCGACGAACGCCTCGTCCCACCCGAGCACCTGCACCACGGCTCCCGGCTGGGTGCGCAGCGTCGCCATGACCTCCTCGGACGCCGCAAGGTACAGCGGCGCGTCGACCGGCAGGATCACGGCATCCGGGATCTTCCGCGCGGCGATGCGCAGCGGCATCCCTGATCCGACACCGAACTCGCGTGCTTCGTACGACGCCGTCGAGACGACCGCGCGCTCGGTGGGATCGCCCCGACCGCCCACGATGACCGGCTTGCCGGCGAGTTCGGGGTTGCGCAGGATCTCGACGGCGGCGATGAACTGGTCGAGGTCGACGTGGAGCACCCAGCGGCGGATGCCGGCGCCGGTCACGGGCGCGCCCCTCGCGTCGTGCGCATGGGATGAGCGTATGCCGGGCCGCGGACGTGCGCTCGCTCCCCGCCGCCCGACCCGCATCCTCCGTCGCGATCTGACGTGTATCACCACCGCCCTCGGCAACCTCTTCGGACGAGCACCCTCACGTCGATGATCAGAGGAGCCTTCCATGGAACCCATGTCAGCGCGGTCGCCGGGCCGCCGCAGTCAGAGCCGGATCGCGATCGCCGCGGTCGCGATTCTCGCGGGATCGACCTTCGCCGTTCTCATACCCTCTGCGGCGAGCGGCGAGACCCTGACCAACGTGCGCGTCGTGATCGAGCGCGTCGAGGAGCGCGGCTGTACTGACACGTTCGACGGCTCCGACTTCTACTCCCGCGTCACGATCGATGGCGCCGCCACGAACTTCGGTGAGATCGAGGATGAGGACGAGATCTCGCCCAACTGGATCGCCGAGCACGTGGTCGACGCCGATGTGACGGCGTCCGTACCGGTCGTCGTCAAGATCTCGGACTCCGACGGGTTCCTGAACTTCGACGACGATGTGTGCGACCTCACAGCGGGTCCCGGCGACGACCTCCACCTCACCGTTAATCTGACGGTCGCAGGCTGCACGGTCACCGGCGACGTGAGCGGGGCGTGCGATTCGCAGCTGACGACCACCGGCGGCGGCGACGAGAGCGTGTTCGTTCGGTTCCGTGTCGAGGCAGACGTCGACGCGCCCCCGCAGACGGCGTCCGATGCGCTCGTCCGCTGCACCCACTCGCCGTTGTGGCCACAGCCGGGTGACACCGTGACCATCACGGCGGAGGCCCTCGATCCCGCCCTCAACGTCGGTGACACGATCCAGGACACCTCCACGGGATCGGGACCGCCGCTGGTCAACCGCGCGGTCGTGGTGGATCAACTCGAGATCTGGGTGAACGACAAGGGCGGGCCGGATCAGGTCGCCACGACGGCATCAACCACCACCTTCACGGTGCCCAACGTCAACGCCGGTGATCTCGTGTACTCGTGCAAGGTGGCGACGAACGGCGAAGTGAGCTTCACCGGCTGGCGACGCACGCGCGTCGGCCCGCCCGAGCAGGGATCCGCTGTTCCCGTGCTCCTCACCGGAGGGCGCGCGAACCGGGTGGACGTCGTGCTCATCGCCGACGGCGATGACTTCACCGGCGCGGCGGACGCGGCGTTCCAGACGGCGGTGAGCAGCACGATCCAGGGAGCGCACTTCGGCGAGGGCTTCTTCCTCGCGCGTCAGCAGGGCTTCAACTTCTGGCTGGCCACCGGCACAGGCGATTCCGAGGTGCCCGCGCCCACGCCCGCCGACCCGAACGCGACCAGGTGCCAGCCGCAGGGTCCCGCGAACTGGGCGACCGACTACTCATGGGCCGATACGGGGGCGGTGCTGCATGCCAACACGTTCCGCGATTGCGCCTCGAACGGCATGTTCACCAGCGAGCCGACATCCCTCGGGACCGTGCTGCACGAGACGGGACACGCGCCGTTCGGACTCCCCGACGAGTACTGCTGCGACGGCGGGTACTGGGAGAACACGCCCAACCCGACGATGTTCGACACGCAGGCCGAGTGCCAGGCGGATGCACCGGGCCTCGGGCGCACCGCCGCCGACTGCCGTTCCATCGCGGAGACCGGCGGTGGAACGTGGTGGGTCTCGGAGCCGACGCCCGACGACCTCATGAACAGCGACAGACGACCACCCAGAGCCGGCGACGTCCGGCGGATCGACTGGTTCCTGACCGAGTGCCTCGACGGCAACTGCTGAGGAGACGACGATGAACATCACAACGAAGCGACGCGCCGCTCTGCTGGTCGCCGCGGTGGCCGCGGCGACGACGCTGACCATCGCCGCAGGCGCCGTGAGCGTCTCCGCCGAGCCGTTCAGTGACACCGACCCCGCGGCGGCGCCGATCCCGGAGTACGACTACGACGACACGGCACGGTCCTTCGTCGTCGAGGCCGACTTCGGTCCGACGACGGCGAGCCCCACGTCGGTGGTCGTCGGCATGCAGCGGGCGCGCACGCACATCGGCGATCCCGCACTGCTCGAACTGCGCCTCCAGGGCAACGGGGGCGATCTGGTCGACAGCATCCACGCCTGGGATCCCCGCTGGGTCTTCGAGGAGACCGAGACCGGGGGAGAGCGTCGCGTGATCCGTCCGGGGCATGGCCTCTTGACCGTGCCGTTCGACGCGGACGCGGAGACCATGGTCGTGCGCGACGTCCGGGCGGGCACCACTCTGGCCGAGGTCGATCTGGCCCCGGCCGTGAGGGAGTATTGCCTGGCCCACCCGGACGACGCCCAGTGCGTCGAGGCGGACCTGGCCGTCACCGCGGTCGCGGCGGCCGGAGTCGGATTCAGCGTCGTCGGCGCGACGACCGGCTTCGAGGTCACTGCCGAGGTAACGAACCTCGGCCCGGACGGGCCCGTGGATGCCATCGTCGAAGAGGTGGTGAGCGCTGATCCGGGGGTCATCGTCACCCCGGTCGCGGCCACCTGGGATGCCGACGCGCTCGCGGTGGGAGCACCGCGCGAGCACACCGGCTCGTACACGATCACCTGCACCGAGCCGGGCATGCACACCGCGACGATCGCCGCCACCGTCGCGCCGGTGCTCGCCAAGGTCGCGGATCCGGATCCGTCCAACGACCACGCGTCGACGGAGTTCGCCATCGACTGCGCCGTCCCGGTGAAGCTCGACGTCAAGCCGGGCTCCGCACGCAATCCCGTCAACGTGAAAGAGGCGACCATCCCGATGGCCGTGCTGACCACGGCGGCGGGGGAGTTCGGCCTGCCGCTCGCCTTCGACGCGACCGCGATCGATGCCGGCAGCGTCCGCATCGGCGACCGCGAGCCGCTGGTCACCCCGGGCACGGGTGTGCCGGAACGGCACGGCAAGGTGCACCTCGAGGACGTGGCGCCCGCCGACGGCGACCGCGACGCGATGCTGCACGCCGCGGGCCGCGACATCCCGGTACGCACGACGACGACCGAGCTGTGCGTGCGCGGGACGACCGCAGACGGGCTGAGCTTCTTCGGCTGCGACGCCGTCGACGTCGTGCCCTGATCGCGCTCGCCTGACACGGGACGGATGCTGCGAGCCGCAGCATCCGTTCCGTTCCGCGTCCGCGTGACCTCAGCGAGAGGGCGGAGCCACCGACTCGCGGACCACCATCTCGGGCTCCAGCACGAGGTGCTGGGCGTGCTCCCCGGTCAGGATCTGGTGGTGCAGCATGCGGAACGTCGCGTCGCCGACCGCGCGGAAGTCGATCCGCATCGAGGTCAGCGGGGGAGAGAAGTACGCCGCCGTCGGCATGTCGTCGACGCCGATGATCGAGAAGTCGGCCGGTGCGCGCAGCCCCCGCTGCTCCATGGCACTCATGAAGCCGAGTGCGATCTCGTCGTTGGCGGCGAACACCGCGGTGAAGGCAGCCGTGTCGACAAGCTCGCCGGCGCGAAAGCCACTCGCCGACGACCAGTCGGTCGCGCCCGTCACGACGAACGGCTCCAGGCCCGCTTCGGCGATCGCGTCGCGGTAGCCGCGCTCGCGCTCGACGGCCTCGTTGCGCGTGGCCGGTCCGGCGACGTGGATGATGCGCCGATGGCCGAGCGACGCGAGGTACCGCGTCGCCTCCAGTCCGGCCGTGTGGGAGTGCGTGCTCGCCGACCCCTCCGCCGACCAGGGGAGCTCCGCGACCGTGATGACCGGGAGATTCTCGTCCCACCCCTCGAGGAGCGACTGGATGCCGGGGATCGGCGTCGAGACGACCACTCCGTCGACGGGCACCGAGAGGAAGTGGGCGAGCGCGCGCTTGGCCTCGCCCTCCCAGTTCTTCGCCTCGAAGTCGAGGTCGAGCTGGGCGATCATCAGGGTCACGTCGGCTTCGCGGGCGGCGAGCCCGAGACCCGTGAGCACGCCTGCGCTGCCGTAGTTGAGCGCGCCCATCGCGAGTACGCCGACGGTGTTGGTGCGCTGTGAGCGCAGGTTGCGCGCTGACTGGTTGGGCACGTAGCCCAATTCGTCGATGGCGCTCGTGATGCGGGTTCGCGTCTCGGCGCGGACGTAGCCGACCCCGGTGAAGTACCGCGAGACCGTCTGGGTCGACACGCCCGCGAGGCGGGCGACGTCGGCCATGCTCGGGCGCGTTCGGGCGCGTGGTGTCGACATGTCCTTCACTCTCACAGGCCTTTGTAACGATGAGATAACGCTCGTCGTCATCCTATAGGTTTACGTTCACCTATCGCGTAGGTTTTCGATCACCTAATCGGTCAACCGGTTAGACGAACCACCCCGAAGAGAAGGTCAAGGATGACTTCCATCCCCGACGCCGCCGTCATCACCCGCACCGCGAAGAGCTGGACCCTCGGGACCAGCCCGTGGCAGCGCATCCCCGCCGCCGGCGCTCCGCGCGCCCGCGTGATCATCGACAACGACTTCTCGGGCGACCCCGACGACCTGTACCAGCTCGTGCACCACCTGCTGTCGCCGAACGTCGACATCCGTCTCGTAGTGGCGTCGCACTTGCGCGACGGCGACCCTTTCGACAGCGGCCCCGACACCGCCGACAACGCGACGCTCGTGGTGCGCGATGTCTTCGCCCGGATGGGGCTCGAGTCGACCGAGGTCATCGTCACCGGATCCAACCGTCCGCTGGCCGACCGCGCGACCCCGCAGCCGGCGCCCGCCGTCGACGCGATCGTCGCCGAGGCGATGCGCGACGACGACACGCCGCTGTTCTTCGTCGCCGGCGGCGGCCTGACCGACCTCGCGTCGGCGTTTCTCGT
This sequence comes from Microbacterium sp. F01, assembly GCF_056156365.1. Classification (NCBI taxonomy): domain Bacteria; kingdom Bacillati; phylum Actinomycetota; class Actinomycetes; order Micrococcales; family Microbacteriaceae; genus Microbacterium; species Microbacterium sp. F01. The sequence goes on along the minus strand of NZ_CM149592.1, from coordinate 3,778,656 downwards.
CGAGCCCCGCATCGCGGAGCGCCTGACGGTGATCTGGATCGGCGGCCTCGAGCACTCCGGTCTCGCGGTGCCACCACCGGACGCCATGCCGATCGAATACAACCTGCTCATCGACCTCGTGGCCGGCCAGGTCGTGTTCAACGACTCCGACCTCACCGTGTGGCAGGTGCCGCGCGACGTCTACCGTCAGTGCCTGGTGTCGGATGCCGAGCTGCGCATCCGCGTCGCAGCATCCGGGCCCCTCGGCCGCTACCTCTACGACGAGACCGCCCTCGTGGTGGAGCGGGCCACCGGCGAGGGCCGCGGCCCCGCCGAGACCTACGCGCTCGGCGACTCGCCGCTGGTGCTGCTCACGGCGCTGCGCTCGCTGTTCGAGGCGGACCCGTCGTCGAGCCGTTACGTCGGGATGCCGACGCCGGCGCTCGCGGACGACGGCACGTACGTCGTCGTGGACGGCGCGCGGCCGATGCGCGTCTACACCTGGGTCGACACCCGCCTCATGTTCGAGGACTTCTATCTCAAGCTTCACGAGTTCAGCGCCTGGCAGGAGCGGCCAGCCGACTCGTGACCCGGCGCCCGATCGCCGGACGACTCGGTGACGGGTCAGAACCACCAACCCAACAGAAGGAAGCAATGATGCACACCAAGCGCACGTGGGGCGCAGTCGCCCTCACCGCGGCGGCCGTGACGGTTCTCGCCGGATGCTCCGGTGGTGGCGGCGGGAGTGACGCCGACGAACTGGTCATCTGGATGCCCACCCAGGAGGACACCCAGGGCACAGCCATCAATGCGCTCATCGACGAGTTCGAGGCGCAGAACGACGGTGTCACGATCAAGCTCGAAGAGCGCTCGGTCGACGAACACAAGACCGCGCTGCGACAGGTCGCCGGCACGGACGCCGGGCCCGACATCTACTGGTACTGGGAGGGCTCGGGCCTCGGCGGCGAGCTGGTCGACGCCGGCATGAGCCTCGACCTCAGCGAGTACTACGACGAGTACGGCTGGGAGGACCGGTTCACCCCGGCGTCGCTGAGCGGCATCACGCAGTACGGCGGGTTCAACGGCGTGCCGTGGAGCCAGCAGGGCGAGGGGATCTATTACAACAAGACCCTCTTCGAGCAGGCTGGCGTCACCGAGGTGCCGACCGACTACGACAGCCTCGTCGACGCCGCCGAGAAGCTCAAGGCGGCCGGCATCACCCCGATCGAGTTCGGCGGCACCGTCAACTGGGACGTGATGCGCCTGCTCGACTCGCTCATCGAGACCGAGTGCGGCGCCGACGTCGCCGACGAGCTCAACATGGGCGACGGCGACTGGGGCGCCGAGGACTGCGTCACCGCCGCATTCACCGAGCTGAAGACGTGGGGGGACGACTACTTCAACGAGGGTTACCTCGGCATCAACAACGACGACGCGGCGCAGCTGTTCTTCTCCGGAGATGCCGCGATGTCGCTCGAGGGCACCTGGTACAACGCGCAGGTCGTCGACAACGGCATGAGCCCGGACGACATCGGAATCTTCATGTTCCCGACCGGCACCGGCCGCCTGTACGGCTTCGGTGAGGCCTTCTACATCAACGCGGCCAGCGGCAAGGCCGACCTCGCGGCGCAGTTCCTCGATTTCGGCACCTCCGAGGAAGGCCAGGAGATCGTCGGCTCGGCGTGGGCGGCGCTCTCGGTCAACAAGGATGTCGCGGTCGACGACTCGAACCCGCTCAACACGGTGTGGGCCGAACTGTTCAACCAGGCCGACGGCGGCTACACCAACAACGACCAGAACTTCTCGACGGCCGAGACGACGGAGTACTGGCGCATCCAGAACTCCGTGCTCACCGGCGACATCGACCCGGCCGACGCCGGCGCCGAGTTCCAGAAGTTCCGCGACTCGCAGTAGTCCACTCTCGGTGGGGCGGGCGGCCGTCCGCCCCACCGATCCCTTCCCGGCCTCTCAGAACCCCAGAGGTGAACCATGGCCACCGTCACCCTCGTGACCCAGGGGCGCGCGAAGCGGCGCACCCCGAAACACCACCGACTCACGCTCGCGCTGCCGTACCTGATCCCGGCGGTCGTGCTCTACGGGTGGTTCCTGCTGTACCCGATGCTCGACGCCGTCCGCCTGTCGTTCTTCGAATGGTCGGGCTTCCGCACCCAGGAGCCCGTCTGGGTCGGGTTCGAGAACTACGTGCGCCTGTTCACGCAGGACGCCGTGTTCTGGACCGCGTTCCGCAACTCCGTGGTGTGGGTGATCCTGTCGCTGATCCTCCCCACCGGCATCGCGCTGCTGCTCGCGCTGGGACTCAACCGCAAGATGATCGGGCGCAACCTGATGCGCGCGGTGTTCTACATCCCCGCCGTGTTCGCCTCGATCACCGTCGCCGCGATGTGGCGCTGGATCTACAACCCCACCCTCGGCGCCGTGAACCAGTTCCTCGAGGCGGTCGGCCTCGGCGCCTGGACGCAGTCCTGGCTCGGCGACCCGCAGTTCGCGCTCGGCTCGATCTTCGTCGCCAACATCTGGCAGGCCGTCGGGTTCAGCATGGTGCTGTTCCTCGCCGGCCTCCAGACCGTGCCGGTCGAGCTGATCGAAGCGTCCAAGCTCGACGGCGCCAACGCGTGGCAGCGGTTCCGCGCCGTCACCATCCCGGCGCTGCGCCCCACCACGATCGTCGTGATCATCCTCACGATCATCAACTCGCTGAAGGTCTTCGACCTCGTTGTCGGCATGACCGGCGGCGGACCCGCCCAGTCCACCCAGGTGCTCGCGCTGTGGTCGTACACGCAGTCGTTCACCAACCACGAATTCGGCATGGGCGGCGCCGTCGCCACCGTGCTCCTCATCGTCACACTCGCCCTGGTCATTCCGTACATGGCCTGGTCCATGAAGGGAGAAGACCGATGAGCAGCGCCGTCGCCACTCCGGTCATCGCACCCGAGATCTACGACTCGAAGAAACTGCGCCGTGGCCGTCGCGGCCGCCCCGACTACGTCGGCATCGGCCTGTGGATCGCCCTGGGCGTCACCGCCCTGCTGTGGTTCCTGCCGCTCTACCTGATGTTCATGACGTCGGTGAAGAGCAAGCCCGACCTCAACACCCTGCCGATGTGGTCGCTGCCGACCTCGTGGGAGTGGAGCAACTACGCCTCCGCCATCGACACGGGCGACTTCTGGACCACCGCCGGCAACAGCCTGCTCGTCGCGATCATCAAGGTGCCCCTCGGCCTCGCGATCGCCGCGGCCGCGGCCTATGCGCTGGCCCGCATCCGGTTCCGCGGCGGGCGCACGGTGCTCATGGTCATCGCAATCGGCTCGATGGTCCCGGTGCAGATCGGACTCGGTCCGCTGTTCAGCACCATGCTGAACCTCGGCCTGCTCGACTCGCTGTACGGCCTGATCCTGCCGTACCTCGCGTTCGGCATCCCTTATCAGATCTTCGTGCTCTACGGCTTCTTCCGCGGCATTCCGGAAGAGCTCGAGGAGTCCGCCCGCATCGACGGCGCCTCGACCTTCCGGATCTTCTGGCAGATCATCCTGCCGCTCGCGAAGCCCGCGCTCGCCGCCCTGTTCGTGCTCGACTTCGTCGCCACGTGGAACGAGTACGCGATGGCGACGACGCTGCTGCGCACGCAGTCGAACTGGACCATCCCGCTCGCGGTGCAGAGCTTCTCGACCCAGCACGGCACCGACTACGGCCCGATGAACGCCTTCATCTTCATGTCGGCGATCCCCGTGCTCATCGTCTACCTGCTGTTCCAGCGCTACTTCGTGCAGGGCGCGCTCGCCGGCGCCGTCAAGGGCTGACCCACCTCAACACGGAACGGGACGGATGCTGCGGCCTGGCGAGTCACGCCGGGCCGCAGCATCCGTGTCCTGTCTAGACGTATGAGAACAGCGGCGGGAAGACGACCACGACGATCGCCGCCCACGCGAGGTAGACGGGCATGAAGCCGGTCTGCCAGCGCTCGAGACGCTCGTACGGCGCGCGTGCATCGCGAAGCGCAGCTGCAGCCATGCGGCACCCGCGAGGTTCGCGAGCAGGATGACGTTCAGCCCGAGCGAGGCCAGCTTGTTGGGGCTCGCGCCCCATTCGGCGATTCGTCCGATCATCGCGACGAGCACCATGATGTCGACCACGAGCGCTGCGACGACCATGAGCAGCTGCATCCGGTCGAACCACGACGGCGGCGCCAGTGGATCACGCGCCGAGAGGGCATAGAGCAGCAGGCCGACCACCACGACCAGCACGATGTCGAAGAGGATGAGCAGGTCGCGCTGGCCGAACACCTCGGTCGTGCTGTCATCGATCAGGTTTCCCTGGATGAAGCCGGCGACGATGAACGCGAGCAGGAGCAGGGTGAACAGTGGCGTGAAGAGCTTCGTGAGCACGGGGGCGATGTTCTCGATCACGCTCTGCTTCGCCTCGACCAGCCACGCGGCGACGATGATGGCGCCCGCGAGGCCGCACGGGACCATGACCTCTTCGACGAACCAGCCGGCGTCGAGGTCGATCGCGGCGAAGACGCCCATCGTGAGCGCGATGAGCACGCCACCGCCGAGGGCGATGAGCGCGAGGTAGACGACCCATTCGCCGGTGAAGCGGATGAAGTCCATGCGGGCGCGACTCGACCTGACGCGCCCGTTGACATAGGCGATGCCGCTCACCAGCCACAGGACCACGACGAGATGCGTCGCCGCGAGCATCAGCGTTGCGCCACCCGGCGCGAACGGGTAGACCGCCATCACGACGGCCGCGGCGAGGAAGGGCACGGTCACGACCGCGATCGTCGCGAGCGCCGCCTTGCGGCGCACCAGGAACTAGGCCGCGAGGAAGGGGAGAACGAGCAGTGCGTACCACCGGCCGTAGAAGTCGCCGTTCTCTGCGAACCCGATGCCGAACAGGGCCGGGATCTTCACCGCGAGGGCGGCGCCCATCGCGAGCCCGACCGCGACCAGGAGTCCGCCGGTGCTGCGCGGTGCGCGCGGCTCGTCCTGGAACATCAGCTGCTTCCAGAGCCGTTCCGAGTGCTCGCGTGCGAACTCCCGCGACAGGTCGTCGAGGCCGCCGAGCCGCTTCACCGCGACGAGGAAGGCTTCGTCGCCGTCGAGGCCAGAGGCCTCGAGTCGGTCGATCTGGCCGCGCAGGTGGTCTTCGAGCTCGTCGACATCGCGGCCGTCGATCGACTCGGGGCGCGAGACGTACGCGCGCCATGTCGAGATCTGGTCTTCGATGCGGGGGTCGAGGTCTTCGGTCATGTCAGGCCCCTCCGAAGGCCGGGATGCCGGCGAAGTCGGTGCCGCCGTCGCGATCGGACCACACGCGCTGCAGCGCGCGGCTCACGACGGCCCATTGCTGTCGCTGCTCGGCGAATGCAGCGCGCCCCGTCGAACTGAGGCGGTAGTGCTTGCGGGGTCGGCCGCTCGGGGAGGCGCCCCACGACGACTCCACATGGCCGAGACGCTCGAGCCGGTGCAGCAGCGGGTACAGCATGCCGTCGCTCCACTCGAGCTCACCGCCCGACAGCTCGCCCACCCGCTGCAGGATCGCGTAGCCGTACGACTCGCCCTCCGCGAGGATGCCGAGCACCATCGGCGTCGCCGCGGCGGCGACCAGGTCTTTGCCGATCTTCACGTCGTCCTCCATGCCTAGAAGTTCTAGGTACATAGAAGTACAAGTTACCTAGAACTGCAAGGTATGCCTCGCGATGTCGCGTGGTGCTCGCGTGTCGGTCGGGGGTGCGAGCACAATGGGGCCACAGCCGGACGCCTCCGGCCTCGCCCGACCCGAGGAGCCTCGCCATGGCCCGTTCCCTCTCCGAGATCCGCGAGCGTTCCCGCGCGCGTGCGAAGGCCCGCGCCGAGGCGCGGGCCGAGCTGAAGAACACCGCTTACGAGATCTTCATCGGCGCGCTGTCGATCCTGTCGATCTTCAACCTCGTGCTGGTCTACGCGGTGAGCGGCGACAGCGCGCTCGAGCTGGTGCTGTCGGTCATGAACGCCCTGTTCAGCGCCATCTTCCTCGGTGACTTCATCTACCGGATCTCGACGGCGCCGTCCGCGATGCGGTACTTCTTCCGCGGCTTCGGCTGGGCGGACCTCCTTGCCAGCCTGCCGTTCCCGCAGTTCAAGATCCTGCGACTGTTCCGTCTGCTGCGGGTGTTCCGTCTGCTGCGCGAACTCGGCCCGCGGACCGTCTGGACCACCCTCATCCACGACCGCGCGAACAGCGCCCTGATGACGCTGCTGCTGATGGGCATCCTCGTGCTGCAGTTCGGCAGCATCTCGATCCTCTACGTCGAAGAGAACGCGGAGGGCGCCAACATCACGTCGGCGTCCGACGCTCTCTGGTACACGATCGTGACCATCTCGACCGTCGGCTACGGCGACCAGTTCCCCGTGACCAACGCCGGCCGCCTCATCGGCACGCTCATCATCATCGTGGGCGTCGGCATCTTCGGCACGTTCACCGGTTACCTCGCGAACCTCTTCCTCGGTCCGCGCAAGAACGCAGAGGACGCGGAGACGGATGCTGCGACCCCGGCGCCGACCGGCGACACCACCGATGCGCCCGCCGAGGCGGCGCAGCCGTCCATCGCCGATCACGCCGCGAAGGGCGTCGCCGCCGGCGCGGTGGCCGGAGCCGTCAAGGCGGGCGCCGCGGCGGGAAGCGGGCCCGGAGCGCCGATGGCCGCAACGTCGGAGTCGTCGGGGCTCGAACCCCGGGCCGAAGAATCCGAGGAGACCGTCGAGCGCCTCCGCGTGCTGCTCGCCCAGTCCGAGGAGGCCATGGCCGAGATGCGCCGGCTTCTCGCCGACGCCACCCGGTAGCAGGCGCAGTCAGCCGCGCGAGGCGAGGGCGTTCCAGACACCCGCGCCGAGCACCACCGACGCGGCGAGCAGCGGCGCGACGAGCGCGGTGCCGGATCCGGCGGCGTCGGCGACGAGTCCCGTGAGGGCGGATGCTGCGGACTGGCCGACGACGATGGCTGAGCCGAGCATCGTCATCACGGTGGCCGAGCGGCCGCGCGGGCTGAACGCGGCGGCGAGGCTGTACTGCGTGACCAACGTCGGTCCGATTCCGACGCCGATCACGAGGAGGCAGATCGCGATCGCGCCGATGCTCCCGACGAACGGGAGCGCGATCGTGCCCGCGACGAGGATCGAGGCGAAGGTCAGCCAGCGGGCGCGCAGCGTGAAGCGCGCGGGGAACAGCGCCACGCCGAGGGCGAGGGCCGCTGAGCCGATGCCCATCGCGCCGTAGACGAGCCCGGCCTGCTCGGGCACACCGCGCTCGGCCATGAACGCCGTGAGCGAGGTGAGCATCGCGCCGAAGAACAGCCCCATGCCCAGCGCGCCGACCACGGGCGCGAGCACGCGCGGGCGGAACAGTTCGCGCACGGGCGCCTGCTCCGGACGCGCGGCACCGACGGCCGCCGTGACGGTCTGCGCCGTGGGGTGCAGCGCGAACGCGCTCACGAAGACCAGTCCGAGCACGGCGGCGCCGATCACCGGAGCTGCCGGGTTGAGGGTGGTTGCGAGGAGACCCACGATCACCGGGCCGAAGACGAACACGATCTCGTCGGCCGCCGACTCGTACGCCATGGCCCCGTTGACGGCCGCAGTCCGTCGCTCCTTCGGGTATGCCCGGCCGATGATCCCGACCAGGCGGCTGCGCGAGAGCGGCGCGACCTGGGGCATGGTCGCGCCGATGAAGAACGCGACGGCGAGGAGCGCAGCATCCGGAACCGGCGCGAAAGCCAGCCATGCCAGCGTCGCGAGCATCGCGCTGTTGGCCGCGCCCGCGATCAGCAGCACGCGGCGCTGGCCGAAGCGGTCGGCGGCGGCGCCGAGCAGCGGGCCGATCAGGGCGGTGCCGAGGCCCGTCATGGCGCTCGTCGCGCCACCGAGGGCGAGCGAACCGCGCGCCGAGACGACGAGGGTCAGGATGCCGACCACCATCATCGCGAACGGCAGGCGCGCGATCAGCGCGATGGGGAAGTAGGCGTAGCCTGCCTCGCGGATGAGGCTCGGGCGCCGGACGGCGGTGCGCGCAGCGGTGTCGGTCTCGACGAGTGTCGTGTGCATCTTGCTCCTGGCCGTGCGCCGAGGGTCGGCGGCTGTTGGTGCCGCCTTGTGCGCAGCCGGGAGCCGCAGACAGGTAGATGCACATCGAAATGGGCACGGCGAGTCTACCGTGGCCCACCTGAGTGGGGCCTGGCCGGAGCGGATCAGAGCACCGCGCCGACCATCGCCTCGCCGAGGGGGGTGCGGCGGTGCAGCACCCGGGCGCCGTCGCGAGCGCTGGCGACCAGACCCGCGTCGCGCAGCACGGTGAGATGGTGCGAGGCCGTCGACAGGGCAAGCGCGGTGTCGCGCGCGACCTGCGAGGTCGTGCGCGGCTCGTGCGCGTCGAGCAGGATGCGGGCGCGTGCGGGGCCGAGCAGCGCGCCGAGCGCCGACGCCACGTCGGCGGGATCGCGTGCCCAGGTCGCCGTCACTCCCTGCGCCGGGTAGAACAGCGTCGGCTGCGCCGGCGGTTCGGTGAGGACGAAGCATCCCGTCGCGCCCATCACCGAGGGCACCAGCACGAGGCCGCTGCCGCGGCAGTCGACCACCTCGCTCCAGATGCGCATCGTGACGCGCACGCCCCCGTCGGCCCACGCGATGCGGTCGTGCAGGCCCCCGATCATCGCGCCGATGCCGCTCTCGGCGATGCGGCGCGAGCGCACCGCGATGTCGGCGCGCAGCAGTCGCTCGAGCTGCGTCCAGACCGGGGCGATGCCGGCGTTCCACACCGACAGCCACGCCTCGGCGATCATCGCGCGGGCACGGTCGGGTTGCTCCAGCATGCGCTGCACGGCGGCACGGCGGGCGCCGTCGGTGCGCACGAGCACCTTGGTCATGTCGACCTCGAAGCGCGCGTCGTCGATGTCGCGCAGGCGCTCGGCCTCGGCCTCCGGCGTGAGCTCCCACGTCGGGGTCGTGGTGAGGAAGTCGGGGAAGTAGCCCTCGTCGCGGATCAGCAGCGCGAGCACGTCGAAGTCGTCGCGCGGGATAGCACCGCGGGTCGCCCGCATCCATCCCCACTGCAGCGGGTACTCGTCGGGCCGCAGCATCGCGCGCACCGCGTGGCAGAGCTCGTGGCCGGGCGAGATCCCGAACCGGATCGCCGTGAGGTCGTCCGGCGCGAGCTGGAAGTCGACGAACTTTCGATCCACATCGAAACTATAGGGTTCACGGATGCCGGCGAGGAGGGTGAGATCACACCGACAGGACGGAGCACCTCATGAGCATCGCGATCCCGGACATCGTCCACGCCGCGGACACCCGCGTCGGCACGGGCACGCTGCGCCGTTTCATCGGCGCCGAGCACGGCGCGGGCGTGTCGTACTTCTTCGTCGACAACGAGCCCGGGCAGGGGCCCGACATCCACCGCCATCCATACCCCGAGACGTGGGTGCTCCTCGAGGGCGAGGCGCGCATCACGATCGACGGCGAGACGCTCCACGCGGTCGCCGGCGACACGGCCACCGCGCCGGCGGGAGCGTGGCACGGCTTCAAGAACTGCGGCGAGGGGCGGCTGCGGGTGCTGTGCATCCACGCCTCCGACCGCATCATCCAGGAGTGGCAGGATGCTCCTGGAGTGCTCGACATCCCGTCCACCAGCAGCTGAGGAGAACCGCATGTCGTTCCAGGCATATCTCGACAACATCGAGACGAAGACCGGCCTCACGCCGCGTCAGCTCATCGAGAAGGCGCACGAGAAGGGCTTCGACGAGAACACCAAGGCGACGCCGATCGTCGAGTGGCTCGCGGCCGACTACGGTCTCGGCCGCGGCCACGCGATGGCCGTGGTGCACGTCATCACCAAGGGGCCGCAGATCAGCGACAAGCACGTCGGCACCGACACCACTCACTCCGACCCGTCGAACACGCTCTGGCTCGACGGCAGGGCGACGAACCCGAACCCGTGAGGCCGACCGCCGCGCCCGCTACGCGCCCCGCGGACGCCGCCACCACGGGCGACGCGCGGGCGCGGCATCCGTCTCCGACAGAGCAGCGACGTCGCCAGCGTGCCGGCGCGCGCGCCACGCGACCACCTCGGCGTCGACATCCCGCGTGGGTGTCACGACCGGCGGGCCGCCCAGCAGCTGCCGCCGCGCCTCGATCACGCGGCGGTTGAAGTCCTCGAGGGCCTCGCGCACGTCGCCCTCGCGCGAGAGCTCGTCGAGCTTCGCGTCGAGTTCGGTGTTCTCGACCCGCAGCATCAGCGCCGGCGGGCCGAGGCCCGTCAGCTGCTCGGTCTCGATCTTGCGGCGGATCCACCAGTCCGGGTCGTGCGTCTCGCCGAGGCCGGGGATCGGCTTGCCCGCGCCGGGCAGGTCGTCGAACTCGCCGCGGCGGATCGCCTGCTGGATCGCCGTCTCGACGACCGCCGCGCGATCGGCCGCCGAATACGCCTGAGCCGCCTGCGAGCCCTGGGGCGCAGCATCCGTTCCGTCATCAGCATCCGCGCCACGATGCGCCGCGCGGTAGCGGGCGGCAGCGAGGCGCGGGTCGTCGGTCATGAGCCCGAGACGTGATCCCGCCAGGAGTGCTGCGGGTGGTAGCCCAGGACGCGCCGGGCCTTGTCGATCGACAGGAGCGTGTCGTGCTCGCCGAACCCGCGGGTCTCGACGCCGGGGAAGACCTCGGCGACGAGTTCGGCGTTGGGGCGTGACATCACGGTGTCGGCAGCCGCGATGATGTACGTCTCGAAGCCCGCGGGCGCGACCTCGAGTGCGCGCTGCACCGCCTGCGCGCCGTCGCGCGCGTCGATGTAGCCCCAGAGGTTCCACTTGCGCTTCAGTGCATCGTCGTCGTACGAGGGGAAGGTCTCGTAGTCCTCCGGCACCATCACGTTCGAGAACCGCAGGCCGGTGATCGACAGGTCGGGGTGCCAGCGCACCAGCTCGACCGCCATGCGCTCCTCGAGCGTCTTCACGAGCGAGTACACCGACTCGGGGCGCGGCGGATACTCCTCGTCGACCGGGATGTACGGCGGCGGCACGTCGAACGGGAGTCCCAGCACCGTCTCGCTCGACGCGTAGACGATGCGATGGATGCCGAGTCTCACGGCCGCCCAGAACACATTGAACGTCGCGTTCATGTTGTTGTGGAACGTCGCGACGTCGGAACGGATGCCGGGGGCCGGGATCGCGCCGAGATGCACGACGGCGTCGAACCCGTCGTGGCGGTCGTTCACAGCGGAGAGGGCGTCGACGACCTGGCCGTAGTCGGTGAGGTCGACCTGCACGAAGTCGGGGCCGCGGGTGCCGACGACGTCGATGCCGATGACGTCGTACCCGGCCGCGCGGAGTTCCCGGGCGACGACGGTGCCGAGCTTGCCGGAAGAACCGGTGAGGGCGATGCGCATGACTCCAGCCTGCCACTGCGCCGAGAGGACCGGGGCGCGAGGGCTAAGGTTGCCGCGATGGACGAGAGCGACGCGGCGCCCGGCGCCCGGGTGGGGGTGCGCGAGGTCGCGCGCGCCGCGGGTGTGTCGACGCAGACGGTGTCGCGCGTCATCAACGATCAGCCCAACATCCGCCCCGAGACGCGCGCCCGCGTTCTGCAGGCGATCGGCGACCTCGGCTACCGCGTCAACAACGCCGCCCGCACCCTCGGCACCCGCACGACGCGCACGCTCGGAGTCATCGCCTCCGACGCCACCCTGTACGGACCCGCCGTGGGCATCGCGGCGCTCGAGGCGGCGGCGCGCGATGCCGGGCGATGGATCGCGACGGCGTACGCGGATGCCTCGGCCGAGGCATCCGTCCGCGACGCGGCCGACCGTCTGCTCGCGCAGGGGGTCGACGGGCTCATCGTGCTCGCGCCCCACGCGGCGACGCTCACCGCGCTGGTCGAGGCCCACCCCGGCGTCGCGATCGCGGCGCTGCACACCGGCCCCGGCGCCGACCAGCAGGAGGCGGGCGCTGCGCTCGCGATCTCGCACCTCCTCGACCTCGGGCATCGACGCGTCGGCCGCGTGGCCGGCCCCGACGAATGGCTCGAGGCGCGCTCCCGCGAGGCGGGCATGCTGCGGGCGATCGCCGCCGCGGGGATCGAGCCGGGCCGACGCTGGAGCGGCGACTGGACGGCGGGGTCGGGCGCCGCGCTGGCGTCCGAGATCGCCGCCGCGCTGCGCGCCCCCGGCGGCCCGACCGCGATCGCGGTCGCGAACGACCAGATGGCACTCGGACTCATCGCGGGACTGCGCGCGGCCGGTGTCGACGTGCCGGGCGACGTGAGCATCGTGGGCTTCGATGACAATCCGGATGCTGCGTACTACCGTCCTGCGCTCACCACGGTCGGTCTCGACCTCGGCGGGGAGGCGCGCCGCGCGGTCGCCGAGGTGCTCGGGGAGGCGGCATCCGTCCCCGCTCCGCCACGTCTCGTCGTGCGCACGTCCACCGCCCCGCCCCGCTGACCCGCGCGGGGGGCACGCGCCCTTCGGGTGGCGCAACCCGCGGGGTGTGCGCGTCGATCCCGCGTGTCGTGTCCCCTGAGCAGGGCGCGAGGTTGGCAAGCATCGATGTTACCGGTAACATCGATGCTGGCCGAGTGCGCCGACACCACACGAGACCCGACGGAGGACCCCGTGACCAGCCCTGAACCGGCGACGCCGGCCCTGACGTTCAGCCCTGAGGTCGAGGCATCCATCGCCGAAGTCCGCGCCGATGTCGCCAAGCTCCACGCCGAGCTCGTCCGCTACAACCTCATCGTCTGGACCGGCGGCAACGTGTCGGGGCGCGTGCCCGGCGCCGACCTCTTCGTCATCAAGCCGAGCGGAGTGAGCTACGACGACCTCGCGCCCGAGAACATGATCCTGTGCGATCTCGACGGCAACGTCGTGCCGGGGAGCCTCGGCAGCGAGCGGAGCCCGTCGAGCGACACCGCGGCGCACGCCTACGTGTACCGGAACATGCCCGAGGTCGGGGGAGTGGTGCACACGCACTCGACGTTCGCCGTCGCGTGGGCCGCGCGCGGCGAGGAGATCCCGTGCGTCATCACGGCGATGGCCGACGAATTCGGCGGCCCGATCCCGATCGGCCCGTTCGCGATCATCGGCGACGATTCGATCGGCCGCGGCATCGTCCAGACGCTCACCGGCCACCGCTCGCGCGCGGTGCTGATGCAGAACCACGGACCTTTCACGATCGGCGTCTCGGCCAAGGACGCGGTGAAGGCCGCCGTCATGGTCGAGGACGTCGCCCGCACGGTGCACTACGCGCGTGAGGCGGGCCCGCTCATCCCCATCCCGCAGGACGCGATCGACAGCCTCTACGACCGGTACCAGAACGTCTACGGCCAGTCCTCGGACGAGCGTCGTGACGCGGAGGACGAACGATGACGGATGCTGCGGCCCAGGCCATCCGCGACGGCCGTACCGCGCTCGGCATCGAGTTCGGATCGACGCGGATCAAGGCGTGCCTCGTCGACGCGGATGACCCGGCGACCGTGCTGGCGGTCGGTTCGCACGCGTGGGAGAACCGGTACGAGGACGGCCGCTGGACCTACACCCTCGACGACGTGTGGGCGGGACTCCAGGCGGCGTACGCCGACCTCGTCGCCGACGCGCAACAGCGCCACGGTGTCGCGCCCGACACATTCGGGGCGATCGGCGTCTCGGCGATGATGCACGGCTACCTCGCGTTCGACGACGCCGGCGAGCTTCTCGCGCCGTTCCGCACGTGGCGCAACACGAACACCGGTGCGGCTGCGGCCGAGCTCACCGACGCGTTCGGGGTGAACATCCCGCTCCGCTGGTCGATCGCGCACCTGCACCAGGTCCTGCTCGACGGTGAGGCGCACGTAGCCGACATCCGCTTCGTCACCACGCTCGCGGGCTACGTGCACTGGAAGCTGACGGGCGAGAAAGTGCTCGGCGTCGGCGACGCCTCGGGCATGTTCCCGATCGACTCGGCGACCCGCGACTACGACGCCGACCTCCTCGCTCGCTACGACGCCCTCGCGGCCGGACGGCTGCCCGTCGCGCACGTCGCCGAGCTCCTGCCCGCATCGCTCGTCGCAGGCGCGCCCGCGGGTGCGCTCACGCCCGAAGGGGCGGCGCTGCTCGACGCATCCGGCGCCCTGCGCCCCGGCATCCCGTTCTGCGCTCCCGAAGGCGACGCCGGCACCGGCATGGTCGCGACCAACGCCGTCGCCCCGCGCACGGGTAACGTCAGCGCCGGCACGAGCATCTTCGCGATGGTCGTGCTCGAGCGCCCGCTCGCCGAGGTGCACCACGAGCTCGACCTCGTCACGACCCCCGTCGGCGACACCGTCGCGATGGTGCACTGCAACAACGGCGCGAGCGAACTCGCGGCCTGGGCCGGCATGTTCGCACGCTTCGCCGAGGCGGCCGGCACCCCGCTCGCCGACGACGCCGTGTACGAGACCCTGTTCCGCGAGGCGCTCGACGGCGAGCCCGACGCCGGCGGACTGCTCGCCTACAACCACCTCGCCGGCGAGCCCATCGCCGGGCTCACCGAGGGCCGCCCGCTGTTCGTGCGCACCCCCGACAGCCGCCTCACGCTCGCGAACGCGATGCGCGCCCAGCTGTACGGCGTCTTCGGCACGCTCGCGCTCGGCATGCGCGTGCTCGACGACGAGGGCGTGGCGCTGGACCGCATGTTCGCGCACGGGGGCATGTTCCGCACCGCCGGCGTCGCGCAGCGCTTCCTCGCCGGGGCGCTCGGCGCTCCGGTGTCGGTCGGCGACACCGCCTCGGAGGGCGGCGCGTGGGGCATCGCGGTGCTCGCCGCGTACGCACGGGCCGTGGCGATGACGGATGCTGCGGCCGCAGCATCCGGGATCACCCTCGCCTCTTATCTCGACGACCGTGTCTTCGCGGACGCGGCCATCGCGACCGCCGAACCGGATCCCGCCGACGTCGCGGGCTTCGCCGCCTACCTCGACCGCTATCGCGCCGGCCTCGCCGTCGAAGCCGCCGCCGTCTCCGCCCTCTGACCCACGAAGGACCCACGATGACCCGCACGCCACTGTCCACCACGCTCGACGCCTACGAGATCTGGTTCGTCACCGGCAGCCAGACGCTCTACGGCGAAGAGACGCTCCGCCAGGTCGCCGAGCAGTCCCAGGCCGTCGCGGCCGGGCTCGAGGGCCTTCCCGTCAAGGTGGTGTGGAAGCCCGTTCTCAAGGACTCCGACTCGATCCGCCGCCTCGCGCTCGACGTGAACGCCCGCGACGAGGTCATCGGCGTCGTCGCGTGGATGCACACGTTCAGCCCGGCGAAGATGTGGATCGCCGGCCTCGACGCGCTGCACAAGCCGCTGCTGCACCTGCACACGCAGGCGAACGTCGAGCTGCCGTGGGCCGACATCGACTTCGACTTCATGAACCTCAACCAGGCCGCGCACGGCGACCGCGAGTTCGGGTACATCCAGACGCGCCTCGGCGTCGCGCGCAAGACGGTCGTCGGTCACGTGTCGAACCCCGCCGTGCTGCAGCAGGTCGAGGACTGGCAGCGCGCCGCCGCCGGCTGGGCCGCCTCGCGCTCGCTCAAGCTCGCGCGCTTCGGCGACAACATGCGCTACGTCGCGGTGACCGAGGGTGACAAGACCGAGGCCGAGCTGCGGTTCGGCGTGCAGGTCAACACATGGGGGGTGAACGAGCTGGTCGCCGCTGTCGAGGCTGCCACCGAGGACGACATCGACGCGCTGGTCGAGGTCTACCTCGCCGAGTACGACGTCGCCGACGAGCTGCTGCCGGGCGCCGATCGCCACCAGTCGCTGCGCGACGGCGCCGCGATCGAGCTCGGCCTGCGGTCGTTCCTCGAGGAGGGCGGGTTCGGCGCCTTCACAACCTCGTTCGAGGACCTCGGCGCGTTGAAGCAGCTGCCCGGTCTCGCCGTGCAGCGCCTGATGGCCGAGGGCTACGGGTTCGGCGCCGAGGGCGACTGGAAGACGGCGATCCTGGTGCGCGTGGCCAACGTGATGGGTGCGGGCCTCCCCGGCGGTGCGAGCCTCATGGAGGACTACACCTACGACCTGGTGCCCGGCAGCGAGCGGATCCTCGGCGCGCACATGCTCGAGGTGTCGCCGTCGCTGACGACCGCCAAGCCTCGCCTCGAAGTGCACGCGCTCGGCATCGGCGGCAAGGAGGACCCGGTGCGCCTGGTCTTCACCGCAGACCCCGGCCCCGCGCTCGTCGTCGCGATGAGCGACATGCGCGACCGCTTCCGCCTCGTCGCCAACGTCGTCGAGAACGTCGACGCCCCCGACCTGCCGAAGCTGCCCGTCGGCCGCGCGGTGTGGGAGCCCGCGCCCGACTTCGCGACGAGCGCCGCCTGCTGGCTCGCCGCCGGCGCCGCGCACCACACCGTCATGACGACCGCGGTCGGTATCGAGGTGTTCCGCGACTTCGCCGACATCGCCGCCACCGAGCTCGTCGTGATCGACGAAGACACCACGGTGCGCGGGTTCCAGCGGGAGCTCCGCTGGAACCAGGCGTACTACCGCCTCGCCCAGGGCTTCTGATCCCACCCGGAATCCCCGGTCTCGACGAGACCGGGGATTCCGCGCGAGACCGGGGGCATCGCCCTCGGTCTCGGCCCGATTCCCCGGGTTCGAGGCGCGAACCCGGGGAATCGGGCGCGAACCGCCGGTTCCGGGCGCGCCGAACCTCGACCCCTGGGTTCGAGGCGCCCCGAACCTCGCCGCTACTCTGGTTGGCGGCATCCCCGATCCGCAAGGAGCCTCACATGGCACGTCCCCCCGCATCCGGAACCCAGCACGCCCTGCGCGCCGGCGACTACGAAGCCGTCGTGGCGAGCGTCGGCGCGACGCTCCGCTCGCTCACCTATCGCGGCCGCGACCTCGTCGTGCCCTTCGAGGCCGACGAGGTGCGCCCCGCGCACCGCGGCGCGACCCTCGCACCCTGGCCGAACCGCGTCGTCGACGGGCGCTACTCGTTCGGTGGCCGCGATTTCCAGCTGCCGCTCACCGAGCCCGCGCGCTCGCACGCCCTGCACGGTCTGGCGACCTGGCTCGACTTCGAGGCGATCGACAAGGGCCCCGACCACGTGACCCTCGCGGCCGTCATCCAGCCGCACACGTTCTTCCCGTGGCGCCTCGTCATCACGACGACGTTCTCCCTCGGGCCCGACGGGCTCACGCAGTCCGTGACGGCGTTCAATGAGAGCGACGAGCCCGCCCCGTGGGGCACGGGCCCGCACCCGTACCTCGTCGCCGGCGACGGCCGCGTCGACGGCTGGACGCTCGAGCTGCCCGCCGCCCAGGTGCTCGCGGTCACGCCCGACCGCCTCATCCCGACGGAGCTCGTGGCGGTCGACGCCGAAGACCCGCAGCGCTTCGACTTCCGCTCGCCGCGCGCGATCGGGGCGGCCGAGATCGACCACGCCTACTCGGGCCTCATCCGCGATGCAGACGGCAACGCCACGGTGCGCGTCACCGATGCGGCAGGCCTCGGTGTCGAGATGACGTGGGATGCCGCGTGCCCGTGGGTTCAGATCCACACCGCCGACAAGCCCGACGCCGCGCAGAGCCGCCTCGGCCTCGCCGTCGAGCCCATGACGTGCGCGCCCGATGCGTTCAACGCCGGGTCGTACGCCTACGACGCGGGTCTCATCGTCATCGAGCCCGCGGCATCCGTCTCCGCATCCTGGCGCATCGCCGCGATCGACTGAATCTCTCGCACACGCGGCACAGCGAAAGCGGAGCCGGCCCCCCGGTCGGCTCCGCTTTCTGCGGATCAGCTGTCGCGCAGGTCTTCCTTGATGTCGTTGCGCGTTTTCACCGAGTCGCGCTCCGCTTCGGCCTTCTTGACTTCGGCATCAGCCTTCATCTCGTCGACCTTGTCCCCGACTCGATCGGTGGTGTCTTCCCACGCATCCTGGATCTTCTCGCCGACGGCCTTGGCCGTCTCCTTCGCGTCTTCCATGAATCCCATCGATCTCTCCTCTCATGAGGGATGACATCGACGGTACGCGCGAGGCCCCGAGCACTGCAGGGGGTTGATTCGGAGCGTGACGCTTGATACACGGACGGATGCTGCGCCGCGGCGTGGGTGCCGCACCGCCGAGGCCGGCCCGCGTCAGGGCGGGTGCCGACCTCAGCGCACCGGCGTCGTGGTGTCGATCGCGTCGCGCAGCGGGCGGCGCATCGGCGCCCAGTAGTTCGTCGGCGTGACGCGCGCCAGGACGTCGACCAGGCGCGCCTCGCGGCCGATCATCGTGCGCGGACGCCGGCGGACCGTCGCCTCGACGATGCGCGCCGCCGCGTCGTCGGGCTCGGTGTGGTACATCTTGGCCTGCGCCGCGGCCGCGCGCTGCGCGACCGCCGGGTCGATCGCCGCGGCGTACCGGCCGTGCAGGATGATGCCGGTCTTCACCCCGGCGGGATAGACCGCGCCGACGGTGATCGTCGAGCGTTCGAGCTCGTGCCGCAACGACTCGGTGAACCCGCGCACCGCGAACTTGCTCATCGCATAGGGGATACGCCCGGCCGGCGCCGCGAGCCCGTAGATCGACACCAAATGCGTGATGTGCGCGGCGGGCTCGCGCCGCAGCGCCGGCAGCAGCGCCTGCGTGACGTTCACGGTTCCCCACAGGTTCACGTCCATGAGCCAGCGCATCTCGGCCATCGTGACCTGGTCGATGTCGCCGAGCATCGAAGAGCCGGCGCACGTCACGAGCGCCTGGATCCGGGGATGGGATGCCTCGACCTCCGCCACCACGGCGGCCACGGCGTCGTCGTCCGTGAGGTCGATGACGTGTGTCGTGTGCCCGGTGCCGTCCAGGGTGGCGGCCACCTCGGCGAGCCCGTCGGCGTTGCGGTCGAGGAGGGCGATGCGGGCTCCGCGCGCGGCGAGCTGCCGGGCGACGTCGGCCCCCATGCCCGCGGCGGCGCCGGTGATGACGGTCGTGCGCCCGCGCACGTCCAGGGGTGGCCGCTTCGCCATGTGATGCCTCTCGGTCCGGCCGTCGCCGTCGACGAGCCGCGCATACGATTCTCGCTGACTCGGGAGGGCTCGACGGACGCTAGCCTTTGAGGGGAGGTTCGATGGGCAAGACCGCAGAGGCGATCGCCGAGGGCGTGTCCATCGCGTCCGCCGCCGCGCGCCTGGCGATCCGCAACCGCATCCTCGTCGAGACGATCGCGCACGACGAGCCGTTCGACGTGGTGGCCTTCACGCCGTTCGCGCGCGAGACGCTCCTCGCCCTCGCCGACGAGCAGGAGCAGGCTGCCGCGCTCGTCAAGCGCCAGCGCAAGAAGGCGTGGGGCAAGTTCACCGACCCCGACGGCACGCACGACTACCGCGATCGCGACACCCGCAACCTCCGCCGGCGCGGCCGTCAGTACGCCGGAGTGGCGACGGCGCTGCGACGCATGGCCGACGATCCGCACGTCGTGCGGACGCTCATCGAGCAGTCCCGCGATGCCGCATGGGGAGACGTCGAGGCCAATCTCCAGCGCCGCCTGCGCGTCGAGGGCATGCGCCCCGAGCTCGACCCCGACTACGACCGCATGCGCGCTGCTCGCATGCAGTCGATCCGCCTCGTCGATCTCCCGCGCCTGGCGGCGCACAAGCGCCATCACGAGACGGATGCTGCGTCCCCGGCCGAGCCCGCGGCGCACTCGCCGCGCATCTCGGGCATCGACGTCAGCGAGCTCGAGTCCTGACAGCGTCGGCGGTCGCGGCTACGCTCGCGGTGTGGACGGCGACGCGGCCCTGAGCCACCCGATGTGGTTCCCGCCCGAGCACGCGCTCCCGGTGCGCGTGCGTGCGCTGTGCATGGCGTACCCGGAGGCGGTCGAGGTGGTCTCGCACGGCCGGTGCACGTTCCGCGCCGGGAAGCGGCAGTTCGCGATCGTCGGAGTCGGACCCGAGCCCGCGGTCGTGTTCATCCCCGACGAGCTCGAGCGCCCGGTGCTGCTCGAGCGCGACGACGTCTTCGTGCCGCCCTACGAGGGCGCATACGGCTGGCTCGCCCTGCGGGTGGGACCGGATGCCGGGGACTGGGAGCTGCTCGCCGAGCTCATCGACACGTCCTACCGACAGGTCGCACTGCAGCGGCAGCTGCGCGCTCTCGACGGTGGGTAGGGTCGGCCTCGAGCGCGCGGACACGCCCGGGAATCCAGCATCCGTCCGTCGATTCGCGCGGCGCGCATCCGTCAGGTATTCTTGACGACGTTGTGCGCGAGAGCGAGCAACATGCGCCCGTAGCTCAATGGATAGAGCATCTGACTACGGATCAGAAGGTTAGGGGTTCGAGTCCCTTCGGGCGCGCACTGTGTTGAGACAGTAACCTCGAGAAAAGCGCCGGTTTACCGGCGCTTTTCTTGTTTCTGCGGGTGATGGCTCGAATGGCGAGGACGCCACATGGCGTCACAGCACACCACACGTATGTGTGCACCTATGTGTGCACTAGATCGAGGCTGTTGGACCCGTTCAGCGGTCATCAGATAGACAGGCGCGGGCGATTGCGCCGGGTATGCGCTCGCCATATCGGCTCAACCTCCAGAAGCGGGCGCTGATGTCGATATCCGTGGGGCCCACGCGCTAACCTCGTGGCGTGGGAGCGACCGACGTAGTGCAGTGCTGGCTCGAAGCCGCGACGGACGACGTCCTATCGCTCTACGCCGACACGGCAGTTCGTCACGTCGCGGCGTTCCCGCCGCTCGTCGGCAAGGACGAGATCGCGCGAGGTTTGCGCACCGCTCTCAACGGCCGGGACCTCGAAGTGCGTGCCATCCATGAATCCGGAGAATGGGCCACCCTTGAGTGGCGCCACGGCGAGGGCATCGGGTGCAGCGTCTTCCGTGTTGTCGACGGCCTGATCGTCGAGCACCGCGAATACTGGGATCGCGCTTCGTTCTTTTTCCGCTCGGTCCGCACCTGACAGCTCTTCGGCGCACCATCAGCCGCTAGCGACTCTTCGTACAACACCGGTACGATTGCGGCATCCATCGAGCAGTTCCGCTTGTACCGGGGCCGGCAGATGAGACTTCGATGTCGGGCGCCTTTCGCGACCCCACGCCTCTTGGCAAACCCCGCGCGGTTTGCCCTCAACTGTTGCTGGAGTATCCATGTCTGACTTCCAATTCCCCACTGATCCGCCGCGGTTCGTTGCCGTCCCGAGCGCTGGGCGAGGGCGGGTGATCCTGGTCTCGGAACCCCTGAACCCGGCTCCGACTGCCGTCCAGGTCGCCACCGCCCCCGCCGATGTAGACGTCAAGCACCTCGTGGAGGTGCTGAACCGAACGGCATGGACCGGAGACGAAGCGGAGCTGGCCACCGTGCTGAAGGCGCTGCCTGGCGACGTCGCACAATCCTGCCGGGACGCGATTGCAGCTGTTCCGCCTTCCGCCAGCGTTGCGCTTTCGGACGACGAGCTGCCTGTGCAAGTGATCCGCGAGTTCTGGACCAGTTTGCGTGCGCCTGACATCACTGAGGCTGCGGACGCCGCAGTCACCCTTGGATTGCAACTGTTGATCACGAACAAGCTAGACGACGACCTCGGTGTGGAACTCCACGCGCGTCTCCTGTCTGCGGATCGCGAATCTACGACCCGTGAAGGTACGTGGTGGCCGTTACCTGATGGCCGATCGGTCATCGGCCGAGTTTCAGCGACAACGAACTTCGCGGAGCTGTTCGATGACCCGCGCTGGGAGACGAATCACGCGCGCGCCTTCTGGGGGTGGGTGGCGGACGACGAAACCATGCACACCGCTACCTGGACCGTGGAGTTTCTCGACACTCCACTTGAGCCTGACCGCAACTTCCGCATCTTCGTCACTGCAGATGAGGGCAGCGATGACGAAGAGCTCGGCGTCATGTCGCCTCGCAACCGATTTGTCCTTTGGCTCGCTCTGTCGGAGATTGCTGCCGATCTGGATGGCGCCGTGGCTCTTCCGCCCTGGGATCCAGAGCGGTGCCTTACCTGCGCGGGCATGCCTCAGATCACCCGAGGGCAACCAATCGAGTGGTGGCGACGAATGGGCATCTCGGCGACCGAACTGGAGGAGGCCGCCCGCACGGGTGACCTTGCTCGGCTAGAGCCACAGACCATCGCCGAAGAGGCGCTCATTGCGTTGGCAACGCGTAGGACCTGGATCGACATGGCGTTCGACCGAATCGAGGACGAGGGGTACCGCGACGCATACGAGGCACTGCCCCACGGTGGCATGGACGGCGAGTTCCGCGAGATCCTTCCCGAGCTCACCGGCGATACTGACATCGAGCTGCTGTGGACGCCGCGCTTCGATGGCATCGAGGACCCGTCCGAACTCGCCAATACCATTCTCGGAATCGGAGACTACCGCCCCACCGCCTGGCACGAACCTTTCAACCGCGCAACGTGACCCGGGCAGTTCGATGAAAACCGCCATTCGTCGGCACTAACGCTGACCAGGCGGGGCGAGGTATCTCGCGAGGGTGTCGATGCCGGCTCGAGCCTCTTGTTCGAGCTGGTGTGTGTACTTCCGGGAGATGTCCTCGGACCCGTGGCCGGAGATGCCGGCGTACACGACCCACGGGATGCCCGCGTGCTCAGCCATCGTCGTGTAGGTGTGGCGGAGCCAGTGGGTGGTCGCGGGGCGCTTGATCCCGGCAGCGGCAAGCGCTGCTCGGAAGGCGGTGTTGCTGGCCTCATTCGTGAGCGGCCTCCCCGTAGGTCGATGCCACACCAAGTCGTGAGGGTTTGGGTCGCTGTCCTTCTCGATGTGCGTCCGCAGTGCTGCGGAGACCTCGGGCGTGAGCGGTGCTACGCGCGGCTTGTAAGACTTCGGGCGTACGAGCGCCCAGCGGCCTTCGAGTAGCTCGTACTCGAGGCTGGGGGCGATGTCGAGGATCCGCTGCGGGCATCGTCCTGCGACCTTGAAGCCGCAGGTTCCGCCGCAGCCGTGGAGTGACGTGACCTCGACGAGGTTCCAGGACACGTGGGCGAGGTTGTGGTCCAGGTCGAGATCGTTGTGTCGAAGGCCGCGCATCTCGCCGTCGCGTGCACCGGAAAGAAGGGGAAGATTCCACCTCGGATCTCCGAGAGCGATGAGTGCCGCTGCCTCATGCCGGGTGAGCGAGTCTCGCGCGGCAGGGGCCTGCTTAGGCAGATCGACCGCCTCGGCGACATTGCGATTGATCATCCCGTTCTCGACGGCGTAGCCGAGCATCGCGGACAGTGTCCGGTGGGCGCCGGCGACGGAGGCGGGTCCGACCCCGCGGGCGAAGATCGCGCTGTGCAGTCGCCGTACGTCGGTGGGAAGGAGCTCGGCGACGACTCGCTTTCCGAGGATGGGGATGATGCTCGTGGCCAGGTGGGAGCGGTAGCCCTGCATCGTCTTCGGCTTCAGGCGGTCGCCGGCTTCCTCGAGCCAGCTGTCGGCGAGGTCGCTGACGCGGGTGCGGTGGTCGAGCGGTTGACCATGCTCGGCGAGCTGCTGCATGAGCTTGCGAAGCTTCTTGACGCACTCTTCGCGGGTCTTGGCGTGGACGTACCGCTGTCGTCTGCTGCCGTCGGGCTTGAATCCGTCATCGACGACCCCGCGCCAGAGGTCGCGACTTTTCAGGTAGTACAGACCGCCCTGCCCGTGGTCTCTGCGCTTTGGCATCCGGGGTCACGCCGACGGAAGATGCTCCGGGTGGGTAGGGAGCTGCTCGATGAAGCGCTCGAGATCGGTGACCAGGTAGAGCGGCTTGCTGCCGGAGAAGTGTGGGGTGATGTCGCCGAGTCGAACGTGATGGCGCAGCCGGGACGGGCTCAATCCAAGCGCGGCGGCCGCGGTGACATGGTCAACCGCGACGACGGTCTGTCCTGTCGTCGTGACGGTGGTCACGCGCGCGGTCGACCCACATTCGACTCCAGCCCCTCCATGCGACCCGCCGCGCGGGCGCTGCGGATCCAGTCCTGCGCGGTGCGCTCCGGGACGTCCAATTCCAGCGAGATGAGCTTGACGGGGGACCCGTCCGCGAGCGCCGCCGTGCCGTAGAGGATCTCGATGACGTCCCACCGTTCGTCCTTGACGCCCCGCTTGACGACGGCGGCAGCCATCCATGGCGGGATGATGCGTCCGTCCGCTGATGACGTCAGGTCGGAGACGGTGAGCCAGCGCTCGGCCGGTCCGTCTTCGAGCTTAACCATGATGCATCGCGGGATTGCGGTCTGCAGGATCGCCTGCGGGGCTGTGTGGCGTAGCCGGTAGTCGCTGAACTCGCCGCTGATCGCCCGATTGAGGATCGCGGTGACCACATAGCGACCCCGCTCAGCGCTGTACATCGCCTCGATTGTGGTCTCCACGCCGGCCTGCTCATCGCGTGTCGTCGCCACGAACGCCGGGGCAATGCGCAATGCGGACCCGACTGGCTGCGTGGCTGCGCGCCCCGTCATTTCTTCGCCATCGAGTGTCTTCACGTCGACCTTCACCCCCTTATTTTGCCTAACCGCATCGGCATTCCACGAAGCCTCTTGCTAACTATACGCCTAAGCGGTCTACTAATGCCAAAGGAATTTTGAATTCCACGGTTTCGAAGTTCGGAGGTCCGTCATGCGGGTGATCGCGATAGCGAATCAGAAGGGTGGGGTCGGGAAGACCACCGTTGCGATGCAGGTGGGCGCGGAGCTGTCGCGGCGGCATCGGGTGCTGGTGGTGGATGTGGACCGGCAGCAGTCGACCGTGTGGTGGGCGCAGAACGCCAGCGACGGGCTGCCGTTCGATTTCGCGGGCAGCCAGCACCCGAACAAGCTGAGCCGGCTGCGGGAACTGGGCGCGGACTACGAGGTGGTGCTGGTGGACACCCCCGGCAGCCTCGAGGACACCGCCGTGTTGGAGACGGTGCTGGACGCTGCTGACTTCGCGCTCATACCCGTCACCCCTGAGCCGCTCGCGGTCGACCCCACCCTGCGCACGCTCAGCCGGCTGATCGAACCGCGCCACCTGCGCCACGGGGTGGTGCTGAACCGGATCGACCCGCGCGTGCCGAATCAACTGCAGACGTGGCAGCGGCTGCTGGACTGTGAGCTGGGTGTGCCGCGGCTGGAGGCGCATCTGCGGCAGTACAAAGTGCAGTCGGATGCCCCGGTGCTGGGTCAGCTGGTCACGAGCCTGCGGCGAAACCGGCGCACCGAAGGACCGATCGCGGACATCGCCGCCATTGCCCGGGAACTCGAGCAGCTGCTGTCGCCGTCGCCGGCGGGAGCGTGGGGATGATGGCCAGAGTCGATCTCGCCGGCAGGCTGAGCGACGCCCGCGCCCGGGTCGCCGCGGAGACGACGCTCGGCGAGGGTCCGGTCCCGATGTTCGCCCAGCTGGCGCGGAAGGACGCCCGGATCCGTGACGATCAGGCCACCGCGTTGACCGCCCTGGCGGATGGGGTGATGCGGCGCCGCCGGTTCAAGGCGGAGCGGATCACGGAGAACACGCTGATTCGTGTCGCGATCGATCTGCTGCTCGCCCACGCGGACCGGCTGCGTGGCTCGACCGAGGACGAACTCCGCAGCTCCGTGACTTCGGCGCTTCCGAACTCTGCGGCTCCCGTACTCCCGGACTCCGGACCTTCCGGACGGGCCGCCGCTGTGGAGTCGACGGCGGTGACCGGCGGCGGTGCGGGAGTGCTCGCGAGCGGTGCACCGGCGTCTGCGGACTTCGGGCGTTCGGACGTTCGTGAGTTCGGCAGTTCGGCGCCTGCTGTCCTCGCTCGGAGGGAGGACTCCGCATGAGCGCCGGGTTCGATGGTGAGGAGGATCGCTCCGCCGCGGAACGAAAGAAGGAGGCGCGTCGCGTCTATCGGGAGCGCAACGCGGAGCGGATCAGTGCGGGGAAGCGGGCGTGGCGGGAGCGGAATCAGGAGCACGTCCGCGCTTACCGGTCCGGGTATGACGCGGAGCACCGCGAGGAGGTGCTCGCGCAGAAGCGGGAGTACGGCAGGCGAGACAGTGCCCGGAAGGCTGCCGAGCGGCGCCGGAAGGAGTCGAGAAAGGTCTCGTCGAAGAAGTACTACGAGGCGCACAAGGCGGAGCATCGCGAGTACACCCGGCAGTGGCAGGCGCGGAAGCGTGCGGAGGATCCGGAGGGGTATCGGGCGATGCGTGCGAAGGCGCAGCGGCGCTGGTGGGAGGCGCACAAGGACGAGTACAACGCGAAGCTCCGGGCCCAGCACCGGGAGAACCCGGAACCGAAACGCGCCCAGGCACGCGCCTACTACGCCGGCCACGCCGAGGAGATCAAGGCGAAGAAGCGCGCCTACTACGCCGCCAACCGGGAGAAAGTACTCGCAAACAATCGGGCCTGGAAGGAACGGGAGAAGCGCCGCCTCGAGGCCGGGCTCCCGCCCCGCCGGATCCACACCACCCCTGCCGCAGAGCGCCGCGCCAACGCCGCCGCCGCCGCCGCATTCTTCGCCCGGGCTCGGACACCAGAGGAGATCGCGGCGATGCGCCGCAAGCCGCGGCCTGTCATCGAACTGCTGCAGAGGACGCCCCCGGAGCTGGTTGCGGCGTTCGAACGCGACAGCAAGCGCGCCCGGATCGAACACGCCCTCGCCACCGATGGCAGCCACGCCGGCCGCCGCCAGATCGCCGAATCCCGGCGATGGCTCGCCGCCCAACAACCGACGCGCCGACAACAACGGCAGGCGATCGAGGACGCCCGCATGGACGCGATCGGCAAACAGGTCAACGACCGGCTGCGGCACCGCGACCCCCCGCGGCGTCGCCATCACCTGGACCCCGACCCCGCCGCGCCACATCCGATGCTGAACCCGAACACCACGATGGGAATGAACCGATGACCCTCACCCCGACCGGAGAACCGCTCATGCTCGACCCTGCCGCCGCCGAGGCCGCCCTGTACAGGGTAGCGATCTGCGCCTTCACCTGGCACCCCGACAAGGAGGTCGACGAACCCGGCTGGACCATCACCGAGGACCTCGACTGGTGCCTCGCCCCACTGGCCGGGGTCCCGAGCGACCAGCTCACCGACCTGCGTGCCACCGTCCAGACGCTGATCACTACCCCGACCGCGGACCGGCAGGCCTTCATCCGTCACCTCGCCGCCCTCAGCGGCGACACCTCCTTCGACAACCTCTAGCCACCGGCATCCGGTGCATCTCGGAAGGAACCGCCATGAACATCCCCGCCCACCTCATCCCGCTGCTCGCGGCCACCGCGATCGGCTCCACCCTCGTCGTGCTGCTGCTCCCCGTCGCCGCCGCCCAACTCATCCGCGGCCATCCGCTCCGCGCCGCGCGCGCCACCGGCGCCGCCGTGCTCTGTGTTGGGGTCGTCGCCGTGCTCGCAGCCGGACTGGCCGCATCCGCCCTCCCTGCCGCGCTGACCTGACCTGACGAAGTCACGAAACGAGGCAACCATCATGAACACGACAACGACGTCCCCGACCCGCGCCGCTGCGGGATCGCACCCGGACAGCATCGTCGCGTGGGACCGGCTGGAAGCGACCATCGACCGGCTCGCCGACATCCTCGATCAGCGACTCGCCGGCCACGATGACCAGCTGGTCTGCAGCCTGCAGTTCCCCGAAGCCGAAGCGCTCGCGGAGGTGCTCGACGCGGGCAGGCACACCCACACCGCGGCAAGGCTGATGCACCGGTGGGCGCTGACCGAACCCGACTGGGACGACGACCACGCCCACGAAGAGACCGTCCGCGGCTGGCTCGACCTCGACCGCCAACCGCGCCTGCCGGGCGTGGGTCGCTAGCCTGCCGGGTCGGGGTGCCGGGGGAGCGGGGCGAGCGCGCGTTGCACCGAGTTTGCGCTCACCCCGAGCACCCTCGCGATGTGGGTGATCGGGCGATCTAGGTTGCGCAGCTCGACCGCCATCGCGACCTTCTCCGGTGTCATCACCGTCGGTCGGCCGGGTCGTTTCCCGGCGGCGACCGCGGACGCCATCCCCGCCCGGGTGCGCAGACTGACCAGCCGGCGCCGCAGCCCCTCCTCCGCCGTCAGCACCTCGGCAGGATTCACCGGATTGTCCGCACCGGTGCACAGTGCCGGCTCGGTCAACGACCGGAACTCCACCCCCCGTGCGGTGAGCGCGCTGACGGTGCTGATGAAGTGGGTGACGGCGTGCGACAGGTGCGCCGCGCTCGGCGCCACCAGCACATCGCCGGCCTCAAGGAATGCCAGGCAGTCGGTCAGCGCGGGGCGTTTGCGGGGGTCCGTGGTCTGGTCGTCCACGAACACCCGCATCACCCCGGCCCCGGTCAACGCCGTCACGTCGGGGGCAGCGTCCAGGTCGGGGGCGAGCTGCCGGGTGTACCCGACGAGGCGGGTCACCGTGACACGCCCCCACGCTCCGGACCCGCCGGCGAGGCGATCACTGGCGCGGCGATGTCGATCGGCCCCACGGTGGGGGTGAGGGTCGGTCGGAGGGCGACGAGTGCGGCGACGGTCTTCTGCTCGATCGCGGTCGCGAACTTCCCGCCCGCGGGGACATGCAGCTGCGGGATCACGTCCCGCAGCGCCGTCTCATGCAGGTCCACCAGCAGCTCACCCACCCCGTCCGGCATCGCCCGCAGCGTGGTGGCGTAGTCGGTGATGTGGTGCAGCTCACTCAACCACTGCGTCGCATCGAACCGGCCCATCCGGGCCGACTGCGCCGCAACCAGCGCCGCCTGCGCCCCCGCGAGCCCGGTCTCGGTGTGGGTCCCGTCGAACACGGTGCGGCCGTCGCGGGCAACCACGGTCACCCGGTCAACCCACCCGGAATCCGCTACGGCCGCCACCAGCCGGCGGGTGGCGGCGAACGCCTCATCATGCGCCGCGCGGTCGGTCAACACCGCCGGGCGCCGCGCCTGCACATCGCGCAGATACCCGGAGGTCACCGACAGCAGGCTCTCCGCCCGCGTCGATCCCACCACAACAAGCCGGGTGGTGAACCCCTCCGCCGCGAACCGTTTTGCGGTGCCGGCCGCGGCGGTCAGGTTGCCGAACGAGCCTTCCAGCACAAGCGACCGGTGATGCTCACGCGCGTACCGGATGCACCCGGCCACCCACCCCGCCACCGCCTGCGCAACCTCCGCCGAAACCGCGCCCCCTTGGGCAAGGAAGCCGGGGTGGAAGGCACGCAGGTCATCGCCGCTCACCACCGCGGCGCCGCCGTCCCCTCCCTCACGTCCCGCCAAGCGACCTCGTCCGGCGCCGGGCTGCCCGGCGAGCAGCGTGAACGTCGGAGCCGGGCTCGAAGCGTTCCCGGGGAAGCACAGCGGCAGGATGTCGCGCCGCAGGATCTCGTCGCGAACCGCGTCGTCCACGATCGAGGCGCTCACTGCGGCACCTCAAGCTCACGGATCCGACGGTCGATGCGGTCCGCGAGCGCGGTCACCGCGGCCCGGTCGAACCCGCCCACCGTCTCCACCTCGCGACGCCACTCCGCCAACTCGACCCGGGCCTGCTCCGCCTCGTCACCACCGGCGCGGGCAACAGCGATCAGCAGTGCGGTGAGTGTGGTGGCGTTGTGGCGCATCCGGTCGTCTGTGACCACATCGTTGACTCGCCATGGCGAGGTCGCTCCGGGCATCGACCCTCCTCGCGGCCCATCGTACCGAGAACCCAAAAAGGGTGTGCCACCACTTTTGGTGTTGATCGCGGAATTCGAGTGGTCAGCCGCGGGCGGCTGGCAGTACTGGTCCGCCCGCTGCCGCGGGCGTTGTTCGCCGTGAAGCCTGCGGCAGTCTACGGTCGGCGCCGCTGCGCGCAAACAGCTGACGCTGCCGGCTCCTCCGAGACTTTCGGCACGCGGTCGCTGCGCTCCCTTATTTCGCGCCGAAACTCTCTCCCCCTCCGCCCTCCGGGTTGCACTCCACGTCGCGCTCCCTGACAGGCACTTCGTGCCTTCACCGGCAAACAACGAAAAGGGAGAAAGACATGACCATCAACACCACCCCCACCGGGACGGTCGAGCACATCGACCCCGGCACGCTCATCGTCGAGACCAACGTGCGCACCACCGCACCACTCGAACCCGGGTTCGTCGACAGCATCCGGCAAGTCGGGGTCCTCACCCCGTTGTTGGCGTGGCGAGACACCGGCGGGGGAGTACACGTGCGTGCCGGGCAACGCCGCACCCTCGCCGCCCGTGAAGCCGGCATCCCCACCGTCCCGGTCTACGTCGTCGACGCGTGCGATGACGACGCGGCGCGACGGATCGTGGAGCAGCTGATCGAGAATGACCAGCGCGAAGCGCTCACCGATGCCGACCGCATCCAGGCCTGGCGTGCCCTCGAACTGGAAGGGCTATCCGCGACGGCGATCGCCAAGCGCACCGGTACCAAACGCGACCGGGTCAAGACCGGCCTGGCCGTCGCTCAGAACACCACCGCCACCGATGCGGTCAGCGAGGCAGGGTTGACACTCGATCAGGCGGCGATCCTGTTGGAGTTCGACGGCGACACCGACACCGTCGCGGAACTGACCGAGGTCGCGACCACGGATCCCGGGTACTTCCCGGTCGCGGTCGAGCGGGCACGGCAGGACCGGGTCGCGCGGGACGCGAAAGAGAAGGTCGAGCAGGAGGAAGCCGCCAAGGGGCACCGGATCCTCGACGAACGCCCCAGCGACTACAACACCGCCCCGTACCGGGTGCGGATGCTCCGCACCGCCGACGACGAACCCGTCGACCCCGACACCATCCAAGGCAAGCCCGGCGTCGCCGTGTACGTCGCCACCTACTACGGGGGCGAGGCACGGGCGGAGTACTACATCGACGACCCCGCCGCGCTCGGATTCACGGTCCGCGAAGAGTCTGGCTACGGAAGCGGCGGTGCGCCGTCGGGACCGATGACCGACGAACAGAAGGCGGAACGGAAGGAACTGATCGCCCACAACAAGGAATGGGATGCCGCCGGGACGGTGCGCCGTGAATGGCTGACCCAGTTCCTCGCCCGCAAGACCGGCCCGAAGAACGCGCAGACCGTGATCGCCGAAGCCCTCACCACCGCCCGATGGAAGATCGCCGAAGGCCTCACCCGAGGCTCCACAACCGCGAAGATGCTCCTCGGCATCGATGGCAGCGACTACGGCGACCAGATCGCCGAGTACCTGACCGCGCACCCGCACCGTGCCGTGCACGTCACCCTCGCGGTGGTGCTGGGCGGGATCGAGCAGAACACCAGCCGCAACACCTGGCGCGCACCCGGCCCGGACACTGCCTGGTACCTGCGCACCCTCCAGGGCTGGGGCTACCCGCTGTGCCCCGTCGAACGCATCGCCGCGATGCTCACCGACAACACCACCGAATAGCCGGCAATGGGTGGGCATCCCGGATGGATGCCCGCCCGCGTCCCGACTCCCAGCCCTACCCGAAGGAAGGAAATGTCATGAACACCGTGACCGTGTACACCACCGGACCTGGCTGCCAACGCTGCAAGCTCACCAAAGACATCCTGACCCGCAGAGGCGTGGCCTTCGTCGAGGTCGACATCCGTGAACAGCCCACCGCACGCGAGTACGTGGTCGACGAACTCGGCTACACCGAGGCTCCCGTCGTCGTCGTCGACGAACACGACCACTGGAGCGGCTTCCGCCCCGACCACATCGACCGGATCGCCCGATCATGAGCACGCTCATCGACCTCTGGCTTGAAGCCGCACACGAGGCGTATGCGCTCCGGGCACAACTGGCCCACCTCGAGGAAGCCTGGCTCCGCGCCGAAGCCGACGCGGACTTCTGGTACTTCCAGGCCTGCAATCGCAATCTCCCGGAAGCGCCAGCCTAAGCACAACAACCCCGATGCGGTGACACAGGCAGATGCCGTAGCCGAGGTGCGCCGGATTATCGGGACGCAACCGAACGCATCCCTGAAAATCGGTCAAGGGCTGGTGAAGCGAGCGGCGAGGGCGCATTGTTGGTTCGGAGGTTCAGATGATCACTGTCGATCAACAGAATCTGGTGTTCGAACCGCTCGACGAATCAGCGTGGCGGCTGTGCGACACCAACATTGACGAGCACGACGCCGCGCGTCTGGTTGCCTACGTCGAACGAGTGGACGGCGGCTACGAGGCAATCTGGCTGGGGCTTGGCGTGCGCCCCAGCTGGTATGCATCGCGGGACGATGTGCTCCGTACCGCTCGAGGCCTGCGGCGACCGGACGTGACGAGGACGCAGTCTATCCCGGACCCGATTCCCCGGGTCGCGCCGGTGTGAACCGTGCGCCCCGGGCGGGCCATCCCGTGGGCGCCACACCGCGCGTAGCGAGCTCTCCCGGAATCTCCCTGTCTCGTGGCGTTAACACGGGTGCCATAGCATCGCATCAGCACCGCGACCACTCCTGAGAGTCAGACCCGGGATGAGGTGATTGCATCGTGACGGCACCGGGGTACGAGGTGAGCGTCTGGGAGCGCTACGCCACCGAGTTCACACTTGCTTTCGGTGACAATCCGTCGCGCATCCGGGCGGTCCGAGTGGCTTACTACGCGCACGGGTTCGACGTCGACTTGATTGCGCAGCTCAGCGGCTTTCCAGTCTGGAGGATCCGACAGGCGTTATCCCACGGGCTTCCACAGGCGAGCTGAACGGACGTCGACCACAGTCCCAGAGCTGCCTCGCCCATCTGGGATCGGTAACCGGGCACTGCGGCATGGCGCTGACGTGGGCAGCAATGAGCGCGACCTCGACACGAGCAGGCGGCACTGCTCCGTTCGCTTAGTGCTCGCGCTGCCAGCGGCGCGCGGCCGGGCCACGCAGACGATGGCGGCGTGCGAGTTCATCCTCGTAGGCGGCCAGCCACACGACGGCGCGTTCACGTCTGACATGGCCCTTCGCCGCGTCCCATACCGCCGGCGACAGCGCCACAAGCAGTACACCGACGAGAGTAACTGTCATGATTAGCCTGGCCCACCATGACGAAGCGAGCGTTGGATCAGGCTGCACCGTGATAAGTGGCGCTGCAATGACGACGAAGATAGCCAGGACCAAGCTCGCGATACTGAGCTGCGTCGCGACGCTGTCGTCGGCACTCTGGGCACGCAGTTTCGCGAGAACGTTGACTTGAGTGGATCGACTAGCGAGGGCAAAGTCGTTCAATCGATCCGCCGTGACGTCCACGTCGTTGTGGATGTGCGGTTCAGCCTTTCTGCGTGCCACAGTTCGTCCTCTGCCGATGGTCCAGGAGAGAGCACACTATCGGTCAGTGCCGACATCGCTCGCAGCCTTATGTGCGAGTTAAAGGATCGGCCGAGCGCACACGATCCATCTCCGGGCAATGCTCAACCGATCACATCTATGCGAGAACGCAAGAGGCGTGCACGCCTGTGCAGTATCCCCTATGCCGCTACTATCCGGGCCATGGGGTTGTTCGACCGATTCAAGAAGAAGGATCCTTCGCCGGCACCTGCTGAGCCAGCCGCTGAGGCAGATGTGGTGATCCGTGTCGAGGTCACGACTCGAGCAGAGCGAAGCGGGCCTCCCCCGGGGTACGTGTCGCCGTACATCTCGAGCGGCCAGGCGGAGTCGCTGTTGGTTCCGGGACACGATCGACTCCCGCCTCTGCACTTCGTGCGACGCGATGGCGCGTGGTGGTTGGCTGAGGACTCGACTGGACTACTCGTGAATGTCGGTAATCGGCGGCTACGCGGACTCGGAATCTGGAGTTGCCGGGTGCGAGGCGACGGCTACGCTCCTGGATCTCTCCGCCTGGGGGTGGCCGAATTGGTCCGCGAGCCCGATAACGCGCACGACCGGAACGCGGTGTCCATCCGGCAACGAGGGCAGCACGTCGGGTACTTCAATAAGGGCATGACGCCAGGGGTCGCGAAGACGCTCGATCGTGGAGACAAACTGCAGGCGGTCGGAGTGTCCGTCGATCCGCCGAAAGTGGTTGCCGCGAGCCCAGAGATCATGGCCCACCTGGTGCGCCGCATGCGGGGCTTCGATCAGTTGACTGATGCTTAGTCAACTGCCCCACTCAATAAGCCAGACTCGCGTCCACACCCGTCCACATTGAATCCCCGTCCGACCACTCGTCGTGTCGGCTCACGTTGATAAGTTCGATCGTGGCGTCAGTTCTGGGGTAAGAGGCGCCACCTCGACACCAGGGATGGTTATCGACAATGGGGGAAACATGAGTAGCACCACGGAGATCGCTGCGGGCTGGTTCCCGGATCCCACCGCCAGGCACGAGCGACGCTACTGGAACGGCGCCGCATGGACGGAGCACGTCTTCACGGCCGGTTCGCAAAGCATCGACCCCATGCCGTCTGCAACAGACGTCGAAACCGCGGAGGAAGCTACCGTGGCGGACGCACCCACGTCGCGCCGAAGCGCCCGGGAGTCCGTAGCCGCTCAGAACGGTGTCTCGACACCTCCCACGCAGCAGGTCTCCGCCGACGGCGACGCCAAGTCGCGCAAGGTCTCGTTCTTCGGTGCGAAGAAGCAGGCTGAGTCGCTGATCACGGAGAACGAACGCCTCGAAGCGCTCATCTCGCAGTACGGCCTCAACGACGTCAGCCAGCTCGACGACATCAAGCGCGGGCTTCACCACCAGATTTCGGCCGCGGAGCAGGAGCTTGCGCGACTTCGGGCTGAAACGGGCGCTTCTGAGGCCGAGCGGGCACAGGTTCAGGACGAGATCGTGAATCTTCGCGATACCGCGCACCTGCAGGAGTATGGCCTGTTCGACTTCGAGAACCCTGCTGAGTCATCGGTCGCGCTCGCGACCGAACTCGAATCCGTGCGTTCCGAGATCAAGCGCCTGGTGCGGGCAGGCGACGCGACCGTCGCCACATCCAACTTCACCTTCAACAACAGTGCAGCCAAGGGCCGGAAGTTCGTCAACGACATGTCTAAGCTGCTTCTTCGCGCGTACAACGCGGAAGCGGAGAACTGCATCAAGACCGTGCGCGCAAGCAACCTGGATGCCGCGCAGAAGCGCCTCTCCACCGTTTCCACGCAGGTGGAGCGCCTGGGGACGATGATCGACCTCCGAATCACGTCGGGTTACCACCGGCTGCGGTTGAAAGAACTGGAACTCGCAAGCCGTCATCTGCAGGCGCTGCAGGTGGAGAAGGAGTTGGAACGCGCGCGGCGTGATGAGTTGCGTGAGCAGAAGAAGGCGGAGCAGGAACTCGCGCGGGAGAAGGAACGCCTCCAGAAGGAACGCACGCACTATTTGAACGCCCTTGCCGCTCTCGAAGCGAACGGCGATGTCGAGGGTGCCGACCGGCTCCGCGCGAAGCTCGACGACGTCGAGCACGCGATCGAGAATGTCGATTACCGCGCAGCGAACATCCGCGCCGGCTACGTGTACGTGATCAGCAACATTGGTGCATTCGGCCCCGACGTCGTGAAGATCGGACTCACGAGACGACTCGATCCCATGGACCGCGTGAACGAGCTCGGCGATGCATCCGTTCCGTTCCGATTCGACGTGCACGCGCTCTTCTTCGCAGACGATGCAGTCGCTATCGAGACGATGCTGCATCAGGAGTTCGCCGACCAGCGTCTCAACAAAGTGAACCTCAGGCGCGAGTACTTCCGAGCAACGCCGGAGCAGGTTCTCACCGCACTCAGGGAGCACAACGTGGAGGTGCTCGAGTTCACTCTGGACCCCACCGCTGCCGAGTATCGGAGCTCCATCGCTCCGCAGGGGTAGACGGCTGCTCCCGCCGATCCGTATACGGGCATTGCCCGGTGGAGGCACCAAGAGTACGGCTCAGGGCACGTCCATCTGCCATCAAGATACGGCGCTGCCCGGCCCTCACGCACCGCTTGTTGGACAGAGCCGTAGACGCCGCAGGCGACCGGGTCAACCCGGTGGTGCGCGTCCGGGCGCTCGAGACACGATGGACGCGTCACCGCATGAGAGAGGAGACGCCCATGTCCGACCGCACCGACACTGGACCGGTCGACCCGGATACGGGTCTGCCCGCCGAGCCGAGCCTTCCCGAACCGAGCGTGGAAGAACCCGACCCTGACCTTCGGATAGACATCGCTCGCGACACAGGCCTCGACGAAGTGCCCGGCAGCGGCTCCTGACATCACCCTCACCAGGGCAACCGCCGCGAGAAATCGCCAACCCGCTTGGATCCGCATACGGGCGCAGGATGGGATGGGAAATGGTGAACGTGCTTGGGGTCAATTCGCGAGCCTGAAGAGAAAGCGCTGTCGACAGAGCGACCATCAGGCACTCAATGGAAGTCATTTCTGGCGGAGACTCACCCGCAGCTGGTCCCCTTGTAGCGGGAACTTGGAGACAACGCCGGCATCCTGGAGCGCCTTCAGGAGGGTGCGTGCCTGCGGCGAATCGGTGATCTCCGTGACACCAAATCCGGGATCAGCGACCTTCGACCAGGGCTTCCCAAGCGTCCGGAGGATCTCGCGTAGTTCGTCGCTGGTCATACGATCGATGAACTTGGCTAGCAGGCGGATGGTCGTGTCGACGCCGATTTCTCCGTTCAGCATCTTGATGCTGCCGGCGCGGAGTGAGTATCCGCCAGCGAGAGCTCGATCGGCGTAGGCCTGGTAGGCTTCGCGCGGCAGTTTCGAGTAACTCGGGAAAGCCTTGGCGACCGCCAGGTGCAGCGCTGCGTGCGCAGGATCGCGCAGGAGCGGCGCCACGAATGTCTTGTCAAGCGTGGTGGGTGAGACGACCTCAACGAAGCTTTCGGAGTTCGCCATCGCGTGCGACTGCGTGGCCCAGTCGACCATGAGTCGCGGGGCGAACGCGTCATCGTCGTCTTCGATCAACTCGGCGGCGAGCAGGTCTCCGACGAGCGATCCGGAACGAGGCTCGATCTGTTCCGCCAGCAAGACTCCGGGATCAAGCGCGCCCGTAAGCTTCACACGGTGGCCGGCGTCGAGGCTACCCGCCGGGGAGTTCAGGATCGCCAACGCGAGCTGTACCCGTTCGTGCGGTTCCTCAGCTGCGGAGTCGCCGATCTCAGAGACTGTCGCTAGGGATGCTCCGAGGTCGTCGTCGACCTTCCCGTACTGATCGATGTACGCCGCAACGTTCGTGAAGGTCATCGGTGCCCGCAGGTTGCGCACGATGGTTGGCCACGAAGCGACCGGCACTTCGCTCAGCTGCGCGACACGACAGTTCGGATCGGCGTTGGTGACGACGGTATCGACCGCCGTCGAGTCGGAGTCACCAGCCGCCACGAGGAACTTGATCAGGAGCTCGGACGAAGAAACGGTGTACTTCGTCGTGTCTGATGCGACGAACGCCTGCACATACTTCGCGGTAGACGTTGCGGCGTAATCGAAGGCTTCCTCGTGCGCGTCTTTGAGCCGGTCTAGCGACACATCGGACCCGGCGATCAGTTCGAGGTTCTCACGGGTCAGCGCGTACGAACGGGTTGAGCGGAAGCTCGAGATGGCGTCGTCGGAGAGTCCTGAGATTGATGGGACGACAGCGCCGATGTACGAAATAAAGCGCACGACGGTGGCGGCAGCATCGGGTGACGCGCCCGGCGCGAGCCCCGGCAACTTCATGTAGACGCCTTCAACAAACGTGCGAAGGCTATCCGAGACTCGATAGCGCACGTCCCGCGCACGGTTTGCGATGGCGGTGTCCATGAGGACCACACGCTCGGCGGGAGAAAGCGCTGGTGTGGTCTGGAGGTGGAGGTAGATCTCGGACACCAGCGGGGTGAGCCGAGCGACGAACTTCTCCTTCTCCGAACCAGATTCAAGGTAGCGGTCGATGAAGTCGCTGCCGCCGGCGCTGTTCGCGATGCTCGTTACGACCGTGCGTGCGTCCGTCGGCCGCTTGGCAAGGAGATGGTTCATAATCCCGATGTTGAACATGCTCGGTTCGACGAGAACTGAAACTCCCTGATCCCAAAGGATGGCATCCACGTCGTCCGCATCGAGGGGGTAGTCAGGCTCGGCCTGACCGTGATCGATGAAGCGCATGACGTAAGTCATCGCGTCCGGACGGATCAGCTTGCCGTAGAACGAGGAAACGTGGAGCGGAAAGTACGACGTGATGTAGCCGTTGATAACTAGGTCGGCCGCAAGCCGCGAGGGGAGGATCTCCTCTACCCATCCTCGAAAGCTAAGGGAATTCGCTCCGTCCAGCTTTGAGTGGGTGAACCTCGCATCGGCCGCCAGCTTCTTCCAGGTATAGCGCTGGAGCAGCACGGAGTCCGCGGTGTTCTTCTCGAGCTTGCTCGCGGCGTCCGCAACGGCATCTTCTTCGAACTGCGTCGAGTCGAGCGGTCGGCCGATGAGGGCCTCCACCACGTTCTGGTTAAGCTGCATCTGCTGGGTGTTGTAGCCCGAGGCGTAGACCTGGATGGTGAGCGAACTGCCGTTCTCAACGAACGCGCGCCAGAATGCCGGCGAACGCAGCTTCTCATCGCCGATCGTCACACCTGCGAGCTGGATGTCTGGCGTCACGAGCCCGGTTCCGCGGGCGGCAGCCAGCGCGGAAACCTGCGCGCGTAGCCGCACGCCTACTTCCTGGGCGTACGTGGAAGCTGCCGAACGTTTCACAAGGCTGGCGCGCAACGACTGATTCTCAGCGCGGAGACGGTCAGCGTTCGTGCGAATGAGATCGCGCCAGGTCTCCCACAGGATGTCGAGGCTGCTCTCCGCGTGGCGGATCTTCTCGAAGTCGCCCATGTGCGCGTTCTTGAAAAGAATCATCGCGAAGAGTCGGTCCGGGTCAAGCTCGGGCACCGGAGTTTCGACGTCAAGAAGCCGGTGTTTGAACACCTCGTACTCATTCAGCGCGTTGTGAACGAGTCGCATGTCCGCGAGGTGGCGGGCCGCGAGATCGATCAGGTCCTTCGAGATCGCGTGCCCACGCTTCTCGAGAAGGTCGGACATCAGGTCCCGCGCATTCTTATGCGTGATGAATGGGACCACGGGGATAACAAGCTCGAAGAACTTCGTCCGGTTGGCGCGTGCCAGCTCAGCACGCGCCTCGTCGGTTGCCGCGGCAGTCAAGTCCTGTCCGAGCTTTTCGAACACACTGTCTCGCACGGCGTAGATGAACCGGATCTTCCTCCCCCCGAGCTGCTGCGCCGCATTCAGCAGCCCGTTCAGTGATCGCAACGCTTCAAAGATGTTCGGATCGTTGAATCGATCAAGGTCCTCAATGATGACGATGTCGTGCTTTCGATTCGTCTCGAAGAAGTAGATGATTTCGTCGAGATACTCGTCGAAGTAGCTGACTGACCGTGGCGGGAGGGTGATCGTTGCCGGGCCCGCCGTCACACGCTCTATTCCGACCCGCCCGCGGGCCAGTGCCCTCGTGAGTAGCGTGATGCCCCCGGCGATGAGGGCGACGACAAGGAATAGACCGGCTACGGCAAATGCGTGCGGGCGATCCGCGAAGGTGATGGACAGCGACGGCGAAACCACCAGGTCGAGACCGAGGATCAACCCGAGCACGACGGTTATGGCTCCTGCGGCAGTCGCGATCCACAGCTCGGGCCCCCAGCGAAAGCGGCCGATCCGTCGGAACCGCGACTCCGGCGCTTTTGCGGGCCGCTGCTGGTAGAGAAGTTGCTTGACGATCTCTTTCTGGATTCGGTTTGTGATCGAGGTGGCTGCCGGGTTCGTCTCTCCACCGGGCGTGACAGGTTCGGGCTGCACACCGAGGGTGAGAAGAGACAACTCGACCACACGGCCATCGAACTCTTTCGCGACCTCACGAAGGATGCTGCTCTTGCCTGTGCCGTAGGTGCCAGCGAGCGCGATGTTCCGCACGTCAGGCTTGGTGTCGATCGTCTTCTTCAGGATCGTGAAGTAGACGCCGTGCGCTGTGAAGGAGTACTCGGGCGCCAGACTCGCCAACGTCGGAGCTGACTCATCGAGTTGCGCAGCGGCTGGTTTGCGTGCCATTCGAGCCCCATCTGTCTCTTGCGCGCGCTGAACCGCAGCGCGGATTGCGACGCCCCCGGTCGCTGGTCGCTTTCGAGATCTTACGAGTGGTATGAACGCCCCACACCGAGCTAGTCGATCTCGGCGTGGCGAGCAGCGCCGCTTTGGCCAAGTCCGCACCATGCGGCGTGCTGCACCCTTCTCGGTTCGCGTTCTGGAAGCAGGGAACACAGATGCCGTTCGTCCCAGACGGATACCTGGCTACGAGTCCGGCCCCGCGACAAATCCGACCGCATGGGGCTGAACCTTCGCCGCCCATTAGGCGCCCGGCTTATCACGCAGCCTCTCGGACACCCGCACAACTTGGACGTGACTATTCCGTGTCCCTGGCCGGCTCCGCCCAATCGTTGTGAACCCGCGTCGATGCGCAGTCGGATAAGGCGTCGAGTCAACGTAGGTCGCGTTCGGCGTGAGCCAGCTCGCTCTGCAGCGCCTGAAGCGTGGCGTCGATCTCGCGCGTTCGGTGATCATCGCCGTACATCGTCGCGACGCTACGCCAGTACTCGTGCGTCGCGATGTCAGCCTTCGAGCGAGCAACAGAGGCCTCAATCTCTTGCCGCTGAAGGGAGGCGTCCTCGCGACTCGCTCGCCGCGCGCGGCTGATGTCTGTGCGGAGCACAATCAGCCCCCATACCAGGAACCCGGTACCGACAACGGCCAGCCCCAGCGGCAAGGCCTCCCATAGGGGAAACCGGAGCAGAGGCGCGGCAGCGATGCCGAGCCAGGCAGTCAACGCGAACCCGTAGAAGGCGAACGCCACAATTATCCGAGTCTTTCCCCGCACCTTCGCACTATAGCTGTGGATAGATTGCGCTTCCCTCCCGTCTCGGTGGAAGCGATCAATCCCACTAGTTCCCCCATCGCGGGTCCCTGTCTGACATCTCATATACGCTCCCAAACGTGCCGAAACCCAAATTGCCCGCGTTGCGTGAACTCGACTTCGGAATGTTGGACGCAGGCGACGAGGCCTCGATTCCCGATTCTCGGTCCCTCACCGACGGCTACTACGACCACAAGAGTCTCGCGCGTCGAATAGCAGCGGGTTCAGCGTGGCTTGTCATCGGGCCAAAGGGCTCGGGCAAGTCGGCTTGCTTCGAGCACCTCAGGCTCGACTGGTCGGGCTCCCCAATGCACTTCTTCTCGTTGTGGCAGCTCGGCGGTTGGCCCGTTGGAGACGTAACGAAGATTCAGATGGGGATAAGCCAGGGTGACGCATCCGCGCAAGGCGCGTGGGAGTTCTTGCTACTGCTCCGCCTGTTCGACTCGCTGACGAGCGACCAGGGCGCCAGTATGCCTGGCGAGGTGCTGCGTCTGCGAAAAGATCTTGAGAAGCAGGGATTGCTCGGCAATCACGATCTGCGCACTCGATTCGTCGATTGGTCCACCTCCACCGTTCGATTTTCCGTCCTCGGCATCGGGGCAGAGGGCACGACATCGACAAATCCGGCTACCCTGTATCACCTCACCACCTACCTACGCGACGCGTGCTCACGAGTCCGGACCAGCTCAAATCATCGCCTCGCGCTTGACGGTCTCGATCAATTCTTCGCCGAATCAGACGCTGACTGGCGGTCGCTCGCTGGGCTGGTTCACGCGGTCCAGGCGGTCAACGTGTTCTTCCGAGGTCAACGGCTGAACGCAGGGGTTGTGCTTGCGATTCGATCCGAGATCTTTGCATCACTGCCGAGTACGGATTCCGCGAAGCTACTCGACCACTCGGTTCGACTGGACTGGACGGACGAAGGCTTCGACAGCCGTAATCTTCTCTGGGACATGGTGAACAAGAAGGCCTTGGTCTCCATTCGGCAAGGATTCGGGGCCAACCCATTTAAGGATCTCCGTAGCGCATACCTACAGGAGCCCATGCACCGAGGCATGTACCTCGAGATGCCTCAATATCTCCTATCCCACACGCGGCTCTTGCCGCGGGACCTCATCGCGCTCATGCGACAGATGCAGGAGGTGCACCCGGGCTCCGGTGCAGTCCGATCCGAAGAAGCCTTCGAGACGGTCCGCCGTTACAGTGAGCGGTATTTCGTCGCCGAAATCTT
This sequence comes from Microbacterium sp. F01, assembly GCF_056156365.1. Lineage (NCBI taxonomy): Bacteria > Bacillati > Actinomycetota > Actinomycetes > Micrococcales > Microbacteriaceae > Microbacterium > Microbacterium sp. F01. The sequence continues at coordinate 3,736,747 of NZ_CM149592.1, read as the reverse complement.
CAACAACCTCCATGGCGCGCTCGAAGACGCCGTGGGCAGAAAAACGATGGCGTTCAAAGAGGCCCTCGCGTCCGTGCCGAATCGAGTATTCACGGCCGTGTCGATCGGACACGAGCTTCAGGGCGTCTTCGATGCTGAAGAACTTCGGCCAGCGCTCCGGAGGCTGTACGAGATCGGAGCGGTAGGAGTTCGTCGCGGCAGTCGCGGCAACCAGCACACAGATTTTGTCTTCCGCCGGACCGAGGGCGGCTCGTTTAGCTATCAATCAGAGTTCGCCTTGCACGCTTCTCTCGTCACCGCGTGGAACGTGCCGCGGTGATCACCTCGCGCAAATTCGTTCGGATGCCGGTCGGTCAGCGACTCGAATCCTTTCCCTTCTTTTCCTTGCGTTCCTCCTGCACCTCGGCCGAGGCCATGTGGAGTCCGGTCAAGCTGAAGAGGCCGGCGATTGTGACGCCGAACAACGCCCAGGCAGCGATGCCCCAGCCGCTAGCCAGCCCGCCAGTCTGAACGCCAACGACTGCGACGATCAGGCCCAGGACTGAGGCGCTCGCGGAGTAGGAAGCGACTCGGCGAAAGACGGCCGAGCGTCGCGCCTTCATCGTCAGGTTGCGGCGCTCTGCCATGAATGCGAGCAATACGAGCGGGAACACCGCGGTCAAAACGGCGGCGGTGTCAGCGGTCATAATCACGCCCACACGTTACAGCCGGCCCACTTGGCCGCGAGCGCTGGTCGGGCGGCGCGCTCGCAAGCCGGTCGTTGATCGAGGCGCCAACGATGGCGGCAGCGCCATCGGATCTGTGGCGCCAGCGGCTACGGATAGCCGGGTCGATGAGGTGCACGATGAGGGCTTCGTTTGCGAACGCCAGGTCCATACCCACGGACGCCGCCCGCGGACGAAGCCCGCGCTGACGAAGATCGCCCGAGCAACGAGCAACGAGCAACGAGCAACGAGCAACGAGCAACGAGCAACGAGCAACGAGCAACGAGCAACGAGCAACGAGCAACGAGCGACGAGCAACGAGCGACGAGCGACGAGCGACGAGCGACGAGCGACGAGCGACGAGCGACGAGCGCCAAGGACGAGGAAGCGCGACCAAGAAAATCGGAATGCACGCAGGCACTTTCTGTGGAAGTCGTTTCGAGTTAAGCAGTTTGGGTCTACTCTGGTGGAATGCGGGGTGGCCTCGAGAGGTGGAAGCGAGGTGTCGAATCGCAGGGGGTTCGGCAAGCGATCTCGTACGCCTTGAAGGGGTCGTGCGACTCGCATCTGCGATCGACCGGGGTGGACGCGCTCGCCGGCTACGGCGGCGACTCGGCGGGCGTGACCCGGTTCACGGTAGAGGCCGGCGTGGTCCGCACGGACGCGCTGGACGAGACCGCGTTGCGGCGGTGGGTGGATGGCTGCGACCCGGTGACGGGGGAGCGACGCGGCCGGGACCTGCGTTCCGCGGACGCGGATCTGATCCTGGATGGGACGATCAACGCGCCGAAGTCGTACAGCATCGCCGCGCTCATCCACCCGGAGTTGGCGGCGGCGTTCGAGGCGCTGCAGGACCGACTGCGCGACCGCATCATCACCACCTGGCAGGCAGAGCTGAACGCTCGCCGCGGCGCCGGCGGGCGCATCCGCGAAGCCCTGCATCGGGTCGAGGTGGTCGAACTGCAGCACCGCCGCTCCCGCGCGCTGGACCCCCACATCCACCGCCACCTATGGCTGAGCGTGAAGGTGCTCGGCTGCGACGGGCAATGGTCCAACGTGGACTCTCGGGTGGCGATGAAGCTTCACACCGTCATCAACGCGGAGGGGGAGCTCGCGGCCCGCACCGACCCGGACTGGCTGCACGCGCTCGCCCGCCACGGCTACACCCTGAACGCCGATGGCGAGATCGCAGAGTTGGTGCATGTGGTGCGGCCACTGTCACGGCGGTCGACACAGATCGAAGCGAACCGCGCGATGCTGCTCGCAGCGTGGCGGGCGGAGCATCCCGGGCAGGAGCCGAGCCCGGATCAGCTGCATCAGATCGACCGGCTGGCGTGGGCGAAGGCCCGACCGAACAAGCCCGACACCATCGACGAGACCGCCTGGGAACAACTCATCACCGACGAACTCGCCACCCTCGATCCCACCATCCTGCAGCCTCGAGCCGCCGTGTCGGTGAGTGCGGCCGCGTTGGACGAACTCGATCTCGGTCTGCTCGCGGCGCGCGCCGTGGTGGACGCGGATGCCCGCTCGACCGCGTGCGGGGGACGGTTCAGCCTGTTCGATCTGCGTGCCGGCGCGACTCGCGCGCTTGCCTCGTCGGGCGTCGTCGGCGCGCGGGAGGAGCTGCAACCGGTGATCGATGAGGTCCTGCGACGCGCCGTCGAGTTCACCGTCGACCTGTTGGTGGAGGAGGGCGACCGGCCCGCCCATGTGAAGGGCTACATGGCGACCGCGACCGCAGCGCTGAAGGTCGAACTCGCCGCTAGACTCGACACCCTCACCCACCCCGGTGCCCCGGCATCCGAGGAGGAGATGGTCGCCACCGCGGGCGAGGTTCTGCGGGAGGGGGTGGTGCTGGACCGTCAGCAGGTGGCGGCGGCGGCGGCGATCGCGGGTACCGATCGGCTGGTGTCGGTCACGGGTCCTGCGGGTGCGGGGAAGACCACCATGCTGCGTGTCGCGAAGACCGCGTTGGCCCGTCGCGGACGAGGGATGGTGGTGGTGGCGCCGACGAAGAAGGCGGCGTCGGTCGCCGGCCGCGAGCTCGGCACCACGGCGTCGAGCCTGCACGCTCTGCTCGCCGATCACGGCTACCGGTGGGGTCGCAACGACGCCGGCGCCGAGGTGTGGACCCGGCTGGCTCCGGGAGACTTCGACCCCGCCACCGGATACGTATATGAGGGACCGCGGCGATTCCGGCTGGCGGTGGGGGATCGGATCGTGGTGGATGAGGCGGGCATGATCGACCTGCACACCGCGAACGCGCTCGCCACTGTCGCGTCAGATACCGGCGCCGGGATCGCGATGGTCGGCGATCCTCTGCAGGCCCGCCCGGTTGGCCACTCCGGCGCGATGGCCGCCCTCACCCGACGCGCCACCGCCGTCGTCGAACTCACCGCGGTGCACCGGTTCCGTGACCCGGACTACGCCGCGCTCACGCTGCGGATGCGGGAACCCGCGTCCAAGGAGGCCGCGCTCGCGGTCGCCGTGGAGCTGGACTCCCGGGGCCTGATCCATCGGGTAGCGGATCAGGTTCAGGCGCGGGATGTCATGGTGGAGGCGTACTTTCGGTGGACCCGCGACCACCACCGCGTCGCCCTCGTCACCGGCACGAACGATGAGGCCGACGCGATCAACGAGGCCATCCAGCAGCGCCGCGTCGATGCCGGCGAGCTCACGCTGCACCGAATCGCGGTCGGGCAGGGCGAGCAGCGCATGCTCGAGGGCGACGTGGTGCAGACCCGCCGCAACGACCGCGACGCCGGCGTCGAGAACCGGGCCGTCTGGACCATCCGCCACATCACCCCAACCGGTCTGGAGTTGGTCAGCACCTCAGATAGTGGCGACGCCCGCACGGTCACCCTCGACTATGCGGCCCGCCACATTCACCTTGCCTACGCGTCGACGGTGCACGGTATCCAGGGGGAGACCACCGACGCTGCCGTCGTCGGACCTGGCGTGGACGCGTCCGGGCTCTATGTTGGGATGACCCGCGGCCGCAGCCACAACGAGGCGATCGCGATCGCCGGCACCGACGCGGCGGCGCGGGACCGGATCGCGGACAGCATGCTCCGCGGCATCCCCGAGGTGAGCATCGACGACTCGCTCCGCGCCGCCCGCACCGAGCTGAGCCGCGCCGCCCGCCCACCTATACCCGTTCCGTGGACCGACCACGTCCGACGGCCCCTCGGCCACGCACTCGACATCGACCGGGTGCACGCCGAATACCAGAGGCGAGAGGCAACGGCTCGCAGCGAGGTCGACGCGGCCACGCAATGGCTGCACACCACGTGGCGCACCCTCGTCGACCTCGACGCCCGGATCGCCGGCGACGCCGCGACCGGACACGGCCGCACCAAAGGTTCGGACGGTGAGCTCCACGCCACTCGAGAAACCCTCGCCGACGAGTACCAGACCCACACCCGCGCCCACGCGGACCTCGTCCGCACACACCGCGAGCGGGCCCACCAGCTCGACGTTGCCGAGACCGAACGCCGCATCCGGGCTGCGCTGGACCCCGCGCAACACCGCGTCGAGTCCATCGCGCGCCAGTCGCACGCAGCATCACTCGCCTCGTCGACCACTCCCACGGCGCCGTCGCTGCGCCGCTGAACGTGGCATGGCTCGACCGCGCGGTCCTCATGCGACGGCGCTGACCGCGTTCGCCCACACCCAACAACGCAGCTCCTTGTCGCCCACGGTGAACTGGATGCCGCAGGCAAGGTCGTTCCAGACCACCACGACCGCGTCGACGAGCATCGCGTGCGGGCCGAACCGCACCCACGCCTTACAGGGCTTCGGCTTCGGGTCCCGAGTTACCGGCAGGGTGTCTTCCTGACGCTCTTGCGGGGTAAGGGACTGCAGCGGATTCTCGTCGGCGATGCGCTGCAGGATGCGGTTGTCCATCTGCCGGTCGTAATACACGGCGTACCTTTTGCTGGTCCCCATCCCGGACATCCCCCCATCCGGCCGCATCTCCGACTCTAGCAAGACTCGAAGTTATGTTCTATTCTTGTGTGTCATGGTCGAGGTGGCGGTAGAACACGAAGTGACTCTATGGATGGTCGACGACATCCCGGTGCGGATGTTCTACGCGGGCAGGCGGTGGCGCGTCACCGACATCCCGACCCGGTTGCGCGACTCGATCTGGGCGACCCCTGGCGAGCCGTCTCGTGGGTTGTATGGGTGGCGGTTCCAGGCGACGGACGAGGCGGGTGAGGCGACGGTGTTCGACGTCTACCGGGCCGAGACCGACTGGCACGTGCACCACTGCTACATCTAGCCCCGACCGTTGACGTGATCGCCAGGGTCAGGCGGAGGGGATGCTGCCTATCACCACGATCCGGCAGGAGCGGCAGGCGAAGCCGTGGCCGGCGTCGCGCAGCACTGCCGAGCATTCCGGACAGCGCGGCTGTTCCGCGTCGTCGAGAGGGTCGCTCATTGCGCCGACACTACGCCGGAGCGGGAGTGGTTGTCCGGATGGTGGGGAAATGTGACGCCAGCCAGCCGGAACTCCGTTTTCATTGGGTGGGCAGAGCGGCGGGGCGAGAGTACAGTGACTCTCGCCCCGCTGTCTGTTGGTTCAGGTCAGCGTGACAGTTCGGCGCCGGCGTACGAGGCCGGTGTCGCTATCGGCCCCGAAGCGTCTGCTGCGGGGCCGTTAGCTTTTGGGGAACGGTCGACGCTGACGTCGGCGAATTTCAGCGACGCGCCGACGTTGTCCGCGACGATGTCGCGGGTCTCCCGAGACTGTCCGGTCTCCCTGTCGACATACGTGCCGAACCGGAGATCGCCGGCGACGATCACACTGTCGCCCTTGCGGAGCGAGTCGGCGACGTGCCGGGCCTGCTGATTGAACACGACGACCCGGTGGAACACCGTGCCGACGTCTTCCCACCGGTTGGTGGTCTCGTTCAGGCGGCGGTCGTTGACGGCGACGGTGAACCGGGCGTACTCGTTACCCGATTCGGCGTTGCCGTGTTCCGGGTCACTGGTGAGGTTGCCCTCGATGGTGACGGGGATCCTGGTAGTCATCCTTCTTCCCTTCTTTCAGGAGGCCCCGCAATAGGGGTCTCGGTGGCGTGGGCCTGGGTGGTCCACGCGTTCCATTCCTGCTCATCGGTGATCCCGTGCCATGAGCGGGGTTTGAGGGGGTCGTGGCCGCGGGCGCAGCCGCCGGAGTATGCCTTCGCGATGCGGGGGAGGGCGAGGCTGAGGCGTTCGTGCCAGCCGATGGGGCCGAAGCCGGCGTCGGTGGAATCGAACGCGACGGTGTGCGCGGTGTGCAGGGCGGAGAGTTCTTCGACGAGCTGCCCGTGCTTGTACCAGCAGGCGGGGACGACGGATTCGGAGATCCGGTAGCGGACGGTGAACCACTCCACCCAATCCCGCAGCGCCGTCCACGCGTCGGGGGCCCTGTGGTCGGGGAGGGTGCGCCAGTTGATGATGTGCGCGCCGAGCGGCTCAGACGACCCATACCGGTGGTTCGGGTCATACCCGGAGACATCGTTCGCGACAGCGTCGTCATAGTCCGGCGGCGGGGGCAGGTCGGTCATGCGGCGTCCCCGCGGTCGGGCTGCAGCTTCTGCCGCAACCGGGCGAGAGCGAGGTGGCTGGCGGCACGGCGGGTGCGGTTGCGGGAGAGGACGGCGTCGCGGTCGATGAGCCGGTGCAGCAGGTCGTGGCAGTACGGGTGCATCGGCACCAGGTCCTCGTGACGCTCGAGCGCGCGGAACTCGCCGTCGTTCATCTTGACCCCCCGGTAGTCGAGATGGTGCAGCTCCAAATGGGATCGGGTCGCGACCCGCCCGCAGCCGGCACAGGTGAGCGCCAGGCCGGTGGTGGCGTGGTGGCTGAACCAGCGGTCGCGGCGCGCGAACCACGCGTTCGAGCGGAGGAACTCGTTGCGGTACAGGTTGAAGAGCGCGGGACGGCGACGGTTGCTCATTCTTCCCTCACCTCTTCCACCGGTTCAGGACTCTCGGACTCCGGAATTTCGGCAGTCCGGGAGTTCGAGACACGGGTGGTCGTGTCGAACACGGCCCGCTGCTCCTGCTCGGTCGCCCGCTTGCCGGACTGGATGGTGCGGGCGTCGCGGCGTTCGTCCCAGCCGGCCAGGTCGAGCAGCACGCTGCGCCGGTTGCGGTAGGCGAGCAGCCCGACGCTCGGTGGCAGCCGGCGGATCTCGTCGACCGACATCAGCGCGCGGCGCTCAAGATGCTCACTGGTGGAATGCCCGGCCTCGCGGGTGGACCAGGAACGCTGCTCCCGCCGGGTGTCCCTCGTGCCGAGGAGAGATTCGACGTCGCGGAGGTGGTCGACGTGGCTGGCGCCGCCGAGCAGGACTTTGGCGGTAGCGGCGGCCCAGATGGTGTCGGCTTCGGCGCGGGACCAGGACGTCTCGGCCTGGGAGAGGGCTTGCAGCACGATGAAGGTGCATATCCCGCGTCCGCCGCCGTCCGCCATGATGCGGGGCAGGTTGCCCCACCGGAACATGTTCGCGATCTCGTCCAGGATCAGTCCGAGCGGGTGGGGGAGCCGGGACCCGGGGGAGGCGAGCGCGGTGGTGCGGGCGACCTCGACGATGTCATCCAGCACGGCACCGAGCCATCCGCCCATCGCCGAGGCCCCGGACGATGATCCGATGAGGTAGAGCGTGTTCGCGGCGTCGAGGAACTCGCGCGGGTCGAACACGGGGTCGCCGGGGCGGGGCAGGAGGGCGTCGCGGATCTGCGGAACCGCGAGCGGGGCGACGGCGCCCTGCACGCCGAACCAGATGGAGGAGACGAGCTTCTCGTCCGCGGAGATGGTGGCGTCCAGGCTGTCGCCCCAGCCGGGGGTGCCGTCGGTCTTCAGGATGTCGACCGCCGCACGGGTCTGCGCGGGTGAGGTGCCCCAGTCATACAGCTCGGAGATCGTCTTCCCACCGACGGCCGCGGCGTGCAGCAGCCGGCCGAGGACGACTCCGGAGGCTTGCGCCCATTCCTCGTTGGTTCGGGAGGTGCCGAGGGCGGTGCCGGTGATGATGGCGGTGCCGCGTTGCATGGCGACGAGAGGGTCTTCGCAGCCGGTGATCGGGGAGATGCGGAGGGGGTGGCGGATGCCGGAGAGGCCCTGCGGGTCGAAGACATGGACCTGGCCGCGGGTCTGCCGCATCCGCATCGTCGCGGTGAGGTTGTCGTTCGTGGTCGACGTGGTGATGAGAGGGCCGGACCAGTCGAGGATGGCGGAGATCAGCACCCGGTACCCCTTCCCGGACCGGGGTGGTCCTTCGAGGGCGACGGAGTCCTCGATCGACACATACACGTCCTGCTCTCGCGACCGCCCGACGCGCCATCCGACATCGGTTGCGGTGGGCTTGGGGATGTCGGGTCGGAGCTGTGTGGCCCGGCGGAGGACGGCTTTGGCGGAGAGGTGGTCGCGGATCTCGGAGGCGGTGGCGAACCCGGGGCGGGTGCGCAGGTCGGTGATGAACGCCCGATCCGACTCCCGATACCGGCGCACCGCCAACACCATCCACACCGCCAGCCCACCGATCAGCAGCACCGCGACCACATCCACGATGCGGATGATCGCGACCGGCAGGGTGCAGCCGGTTTCTCCGGTGTAGGTGTCGGGGTTGCCCGTGACGGCGAGGACGAGACCGGAGAACAGATTCACCGGGACGGGGCGGGTGCCGCAGGTCAGCGTGGTGGTGGCTTCGGCGATGAATCCGAACGCGAGCGCGAGGAGCATCGCCGCCGCGATGAGGATCGCCGCCGCCTTACCGAGGATGCTCTGATTCATCGGTCGCACCTGGCTTAGAGGCCTTCGGCGGCGGAGGCGGCGGCGCTGAGCCACGCGTCGCGGGTGCGGGGGCGGAGGGTGTCGAATCGGAGCGGTCCGGCTTTGAGGGCGGGGTCGAACGGGATGGTGTGGACGGCGCGGACATGGCCGGTGAATCCGTCCGCGATGCGGCGGGCCGCGGTGGTGCCGGTGGGTTCGGATTGGGTGACGAGGATCACTGCGCGGTCGGCGAGGGCGGCGGAGCGTTCGTCGCGGCCGCGGAGCGCGTCCAGGAGGAGGGCGGCGGATTCGGCGGATTCCGGGTTGGCGAGGGTGGGGATGACGAGTTGGTAGGAGGAGTCGATCATCCGCAGCCATCGTTCGGCGGATTCGTCGTTGCCGGAATCGAAGATGACGAGGCGGTAGAACCGGGCGGCGACCTGCATCAGCAGGTCGAAGTCGGTGGCGTGGATGCGTTGGTCGGTGGCGAGCAGTTCGGGGTTGGAGCGGAGCACGTCGTACCGGTCGGCTGTCTGGTGGTGCACGTACCGGCTGATGTCCGACACCCCCGCGCCCGGTGTGAGCAGTCCGGGGGCGGCAGGGAGGAGGTCGCGGAGGGTGGTGTCGTACAGGCCTTGTTCGGTGCGCCAGCCCAGAGTGCCGCGAGTGTCGTTGTTGTCCCACGCCAGCACCGTCCCGCCACCCTCCCGGGCGTAGACGGCGGCGAGCATGGCCGTGGTCATCGTTTTGCCGACCCCGCCCTTGCCATTGACGACGGCGAGGGTGCGGCATCCCGCCCACTGCCTGGCCACCAGCGCCCGCTCCTCGGCCCGCCGCACCTCGGCTGTGGAGGGGCGGACGGTGATGCCGAGGCCGGCGAGGATCCCGCGCCACCCGGTGACCGGGGGTGTGGTGTCGGTGGTGGGGGTGAGGAAGGTGGGGCGGGGGGACTCCGCAGCCGGCGCGGAACCTGCGAGGAGTGCGTCCGGCTGCGAAGTCGCTTCCCTCACCTCCTCTCCACGTCGAGTCGTGATGGTGTCGTCGATGTCCTGGTACGGCCCCAGAGGAAGATCATCCTCATCTGACCCCTCCTCGTTACCGATCGCGGCGCCTGCCGTGATGGGGATGAGGGTGAGGTCGCCGGCAGGGTCGACGAGCAGGTGGTGTTGCCCGCGGTCGCCGGAGGTGACGAGCTCGACCGGGGTGCCGGTGCGGCGGGCCTCGTCGCTGGCGCGGCGGATCACCGCGTGCCGGATGTCCTCGTCGGCCGTGGCGGTGAGCGGTTCGGTGTGCCCGTCGGTGGTGATGAACGTCGCCGTGGGGCCGGTGACGGTCGCGTAGGTGCGGGGGTGGATGACGGTGGTCATGATCACAGCTCCTCGGTCAGGTCGCGGGTCTCAGCAGTGAGCCAGCCATCCACACCGGCATCGGCTGGGTCTGCGGGTTGGGGCCAGTAGTCGTCGAGCGCGCCGGTATCGATGACCCGCACGGTGGCATCGTCCTGGTCGGCGGGGCCGACGGCGTCGTCAGTGGCGAACAACTCGTACTCCCACGGAGTGCTGGTGGCGAAGCAGTCCACCAGGTAGGAGTACTGGCCGACGTAGGCGAGGAACTCGCCCTTGCGCAGCTGCCGCGCCATCTCGACATGCGGGCCCGGCAGATTCAACCGGGTGCGGAGCGCGGCTTGTTCTTGGTGGTTGACGCGGAAGATGAACTTGTTCTCGATGTCCCCGACGATCGAGTAGGCGAGGGACCGTTCCAACGAGCCCTCTTCGCCGACGGCGTCGAGATCGCCCATCTTGTGCAGGATCACGATGTTGCTGATCCCGTAATGCCGCGACAGCTTCAGCCACTGCTGGAACATCTGCAGCGACGCCAGCGACGTCATGTCCCGCCACCCCTCCTCCCGCACCACATACCGCGTCCGCCGCGCCGCCCTGTCACTGATCACGGCCTGGATCCACGCCGTCGAGCACACCTGCGTGAGCTGCGCGGCCAGATCCCCGCGGGCGAACAACTCGGACGTATCGGTGACCACGATCGGGGCGTCCTGGTCAAACTCCAACGTCGACTCGTCCTCGAACAACCCGGACAGATCGCCCTCCACGAATCGGCGCAGCACGAACCGCGGCTGGATCGCCCCCTCCGCAGCCCGGAACGCCGCCTGGGTGTCGCCGGCGAGGTGACCGAGCTCCTCGTACACGCCGCGGAGGGTGGGGCGGTCGCCGGTGCGGGTGATGCACCGTTCCAGGGCGTCGAGGATGGCGGCGTGCTCGACCGCGGTGAGCCGGTTGCCGAGGGTCATCTCGATGAGGGCGATGAGGGTGCCGATGCGGCGCTGCTTGACCATCTGCTCGTGCTGCTCATCCGACGTGCCGGTGCGGCGCGGGCCGCGGTCGAGGGGGTTGAGGCGGGTGCCGGTGCCGCCGCCGAGTCGGATCACCCGCCCGCCGGGGATCGCTTCGGCCACGGTCACCCATTCGCCTTTCGGGTCGGACGGCACCACGACCTGGTGGCCGAACGCGATGGAGCGGGTGACGAGGGTCTTCACCGTGGCGGACTTCCCGCCCCGGTAGGCGCCGAGCACCAGGATGTTCGTGGAGAAGGTGCCGCGTTCGGTGGCGTCGACGTACGCCTCCCACGGGGAGAAATGCCAGAGCGCGTCGGCGTTCAGGTCGACGCCGAGGATGGGGCCGCGGTGGCCGAGGCCGCTGTCGGCGACGAACGGGTAGATCCCGGCGATGTGTTGCGAGGTTGCCTGATGCGCGGGGATCCACGCCTTCGCGAGATTCCAGTACCCGCCCTGCGTGATCCCCGGCCCGAACGGCCCCGGAACGGCCGGCTCCGGCAGTGATCGGTCCCGCCGCGACGACCCGGCCGGCGTTGCCTCGGTGCGGGCTTGGGTGAGCTGCTTCTGCAGGTCGCGCTTCTCGCGCCGGCTGAGGCCGGTGGGGGTGAAGGTGGCGGCGTGGCGGGTCATCACTTCATCCCCAGCCCGATCGGGATCGCGTTGACCATCAGCGCCTCGGCCTGCTGGCAGTACAGGATCTGCGCCTCCATGCCCGCCCGTGACAGTGCGTTGCGCATTCCGGCGATGGCTTGGTCGAGGCGTTCTTCGTCGGGGGCGGTGACGGTGAGGTAGGCGCCGTATTGGAACTCGCCGTGCCCGTTGGCGATCTCCTGCTCCTGCTGCTCGAGCGCCTTCCAATCCGCGGCATCCGCCGCCGACCCGTCCGCGCCGCGCTTGGCGCGCAGTTTCTCGTTGCCGCGCCACACCTTCTTCTCGTCTCGGATCCGCTTCAACGCCTTACTGACCGGGACGGGGGTGAGGACGATGGAGAAGATGTGGGTGATCGCTTCCCCGGTGTGCGGGTGCCGGGCGAAGACGATCGGGGAGAGGAATCCGACGGGGGAGTCGGAGCGGGGCCATTCGTGCACCCACATGGTGGTGTGCACCGCGGAGTCGGTGACCACGATCCCGTTGCGGCCCTTCGGCTCGTCCAGGTACATCGGCCCGATCGCGACCGGGTCCACGCCGGTGAGGGTGTCGGGGCGGTTTTGCACGGTCGCGGCGAACTCCGGATCGAACGCCAACCTCCCCAACGCGGCGACCTCGCGGGGGGACAGCCAGCGCCGCACCTTGATCTTCGCCGCCGACAGCGCGTCAGCGAGGTTCCCGGCCTCGATGTGCGCCAGCGCGACGATCGCGTCCTTCCCGCCGCCGAGCGCCTTCAGCTGGGAGCCGAGGGTGACCAGGTCGAGGGTGAGGACGAGGTAGTTGCGGTGCGCGACCTCGAACCGTTCGGCGTGGTCCATCACGTCCTGGTAGTTGCGGGCCACCGGCGACTCCGGGTTCAGGTCCCGCACGCGCCGCACCGTCTCGTAATGCTCCCGGGCGGCACGGATCGTGGTGGGCAGGGTGCGTTCCTGCAGCGTCACCCGCTTCACCCCCGGCCGTTGCGTGAACGGGCCGAGCACGCGGTCGAACTGCTCAGCCAGGTCGAACCGTTCCGGCAGGTCGTGCATCAGGAACCCCTGCACCTCCAGTTCCGCGATCACCGACACGGACCGGTCGTGCGGGTTGTACGCCGCGGCCGTCCCGTTGCTGTCCCACAGCTGGATCGACGCGCGCGTCCCCGGCAGGTTCAATGTCCCAGTGAGTCGGGGCTGTTCGGGGCGGAACGTCTGCGTCGTGGCACCGGCAGTGTGACGGACCTGCTTCATCAGCCACAGGCCCGCCATTCGCGGCGTGGAGACGCCGTGGATGCTGGTGAGCGCGGTGATCCCGAACAGCAGGTACAGCGGCGCACCGTAGAGGAGCCCAAGTGGCCCGAACCGGTTCACGAAGACCAGCACGACCACGGCGGCAGCGGTGAGGAACGCGATCTGCCACCCGTCCATCCCCATGACGACGCCCTGCCGGGACCGGCGCGGCAACCGCACCGGACGCAGGTACTCGGGTGTGGTGCTCATGACGGACTCCCCTCAGATCGAGGCGGTTGCGGTGACGGTGCCGACGGCGGCCTCCCCGACGGAGGCCCCGAGGCCGACGAGGTCGATGGCCGGCCACCGCCCGGGGCGGGCGTGCGACTCTGCGCGGGAGCGGCCACACCGCGCGGCGCGTTCGCCTGCCCGGACCGCGCGGCCGCCGGCTTCGCGGCAGGTCCGCTGGACGACGGGCTTGTGCCGGACGGGCGGATCCCAGACGGGAGGCCGCCGAGGCGGGTGGGGATGGCGGCGACCCCGCGGGCGCCGGTCGCGGCCATCCGGCCACCGTGGGAGCCGAGCCGGGAGCCGATGCTGTCGGCGGCGACCGCGCCAGTGAAGCTGAACAGCCCGAAGATCGCGAACGGCGCGAACGCCACCAGCACCAAACCGATCAGCAACGGCCACGACTGCGGATTCCAGATCGTCTTCACCGACGCGAGTCCCTGCACGATGAGCGTGACGAACCCGATCGTGAGCGGTGCGGTCAGCAGCAACACCATCACCGCGGACAGGTACCCGACGACCCACTGCGGGCCGATGCGGCGCACCGGGAACAGCATCCACGCCACCGGGCCCACCATGATGAGCGCGGCGAGCGCGATGTTGCGGAACGCGAACACCAACATCAGCAAGAACATCCCCAGCATCAGCAGCCCGTGGATCAGGAACGCGAAGAAGTAGTTCGCCTGCCCGCCCGCCCACATCACCGACTGCAACGTCGAGTACAACGATGCCGGCCCGTCGCCGTTGAGGATGTACCAGGTCATGTCGTCGACCGCGTTCAACAGATGACCGGTCAGCCACAGCGTGATCGGCACCGCCGGGATCGCGATGAACGTCCGTACCAGCGCGCCGACCAGCTCGTCCCGGTCGCCGGAGACGACGGCGGCGGCGATCGCCCACACCATCGCCCCGAACGTGATGATCAGGATCGCCCACTGCCAGAACGACCACTGATCCACCGCCGCCGACCACAACAGCGTCGACGTGTCGAACCGCATGTTGTCCGCGACCAGGAACATCACCCCGGTCGCCGTCAACGCCATCCCGCGCCCCGCGTTCTCAAACGTGAGGCACACCGCATCGCCAAGGCTGCACCCGTACTTCACTGTGAGAGCCTTTCCTCCGTCGGCTTGAATCGCCGGGATGTGCCCTTCGTACGTCGTGCAGACGGTGGCCTTCTGACCCGCAAGGGCAACGCCCATGAAGCACTGCTGCGCGGTGACCTTGGTCGGATCTGTCGGCGTGCAGGTGACTTGCCCGCTGGCGGTCTGGCAGTCGACCGGCGCTGCGGGGGCCGACCACGGTTCTCCCGTCACGGTGGCCAGCGACACCGGAGCCGCAGTCTCGACCAGGGCCGCATGGGCTGCGGTGCCTGATCCGAGCACGAGCGCGAGACCTGTAGCGAGGCCGAGCCGGAGCACCCAGCGGAGGTTCATCAGAAGCCGAAGTCGAAGTTCACGAACCACGCGAACAGGCCGGATGCGGCGCCGAGCACGGCGGCGGCGATGAAGATCCACAGGATGTTCTCGCCCGCCCAGGTCCGCACCCGATCGTTCGCCAGTCCACGGAATGCCAGCGCGGCGCCGGCGATGATCAGCATGATCAGCACCACGAGCATCGCGCCGGCGAGGATGTAGGACGCGACGACTTGGAAGCCTTGGAAGAACGGGGCGGAGAAGTCCGGTTGGATGTCGGGAACGTCGACATCCGCCGGGACGATGAGTGCGCGCATGGGCTGCTCCTTGCTGGTTGCTACTTCAGTTGCAGGCCTTGGCTGGCCATGAACGGCTCCGGATCTACCGGAGTTCCGGACTTCTGAACTTCGAAATGCAGATGGCAACCGAACGACTTGCCGGTGTTGCCCTCCGCCCCCAGCGGTGTCCCCGCGGCGACCTGGTCGCCGACGGAGACGCGTAGTGATCCCCATTGCATGTGCCCGTAGAGCGTGACGAGCTCATCCCCGTGATCGATGCGGACCGTGTTCCCGTAGCCCTGCCACGATCCTGCGGTGATCACCCGTCCGGGACCGGCGGCGTAGATTGTGGCGCCGCAGCCCTGGGCCATGTCGTAGCCCTGGTGGTTGGTGGAGCAGTAGCCGCAGCCCTGTACCGGGTTGTAGCCGAAACCACGTCCCTTCGAATAGCCGCCGGCCAGCGGGAACGCCCACTCGCCGCTCGCGACCGGGACGGCCTCAACCTTCGTCGGCACCGAGCCGGCTGCGCTGCCCGCGAAGGCGAACGGGATCGCCAGCAACGGGGTCAGCACGAGTGCGGCGACGAGGGTGACGATCAGGAGTGCCCCTGTCAGGATCTTCCGGCCAGTCCTCGAGTTGAGGGCTGCGGCGGTGATCACCGGGGCTCCCATGTCAGGGCTCCAACGGCTCCGTGAAGTAGCGGACCACCTTGCAATCGCCCGCCCGCTGCGCGGAATCCGGTGTCGGCACCGACCTGGGACCGCACAGCACCTGCACGCTCACCCGCACCCGCTCCTCATACGACGTCTCCCCGCCGCCGCCATCGGACCGGGTGAACGTCATCGTCACATCCGACGTGCCGATCGACATGTCACCCGACGTGTCATCCGTCACCGGCACGTACACGACGTCACCCGTGGTCGTTGCGACCACACGTCCGTCTTCACTGGCCAGTGAGTCCCACTCCTCCTGAGGCAGCACGACTCCTGTTCGCAACTCGACCTGCGCGTCGTCGACAGATGTCTGTTGGTCTGCTTCCGACGTGTAGCGGGTGTCGGGGGTGAACCAGGTGTCGAGGTAGTCGAGCCACGATTCTCGGGTGCCCTTCGTGGTGTCGAAGGTGGCGGCGGCTTTGAGGGCGGCGCGAATGTACACCTCGCGGTCCGTCGTGATCGGCTCCGGAAGCCAGCCCTGATCTGCGACTGACGCGTCGACGATGTCACCGGTCGGTGGCTCCGCCGTTGACGTCGAGGCAGTCGGCTGGGGTGTGTTGTTCCCGGTCGGACCCGGTGCGGGCTGTGCAAGCAGAGAACTCACGACGATCGCCACGACCCCGGCGATGAGGACCAGCCCGCCGACGATGGCCCACACGAGTCCGCGGCGTCCTGGCGTCTGGTTCGTCGTCACCGATCAGCCCTCCTGATCATTCAGGACGGCAACCGTGCGCGGACGGGACGCGCTGGGGGACGGTCGCCGTGCACGCAGTCTACGCACGGCCCAGCTACCGGTGGACTCCAGAATCAGGAGATTGTGTATAACTCCGTGCATTGATGTACTTGGGGAGGAGTGACCTCGCAGACCAGCGCCAGCGCCAGATTTTAGACCCGCAATCAGGCAGATGTCTGTCCGCCGTTCGGGGGACACGACGCGTTCAATCGACCGTCTCGCCGATCGAGGGGATGCCTGGTGTCCGAGCATGAGCCATACGGTATAACAAGATAGTCTCAAAGTAAACAACTAAACGGGATGGCTGGCTGGACCGACACCTGGTGGGCGCGGCACAATGGCGTCATGCCCCGACTCGCGCAACCGGCCGGCTCCGAAGACGCTGAAGAACCCATCGCGCTCCTGGGCAACCTCGTCAAAGCTGCGATCCTGCGCTATGTGCGTGTCAACCCGGACACCACGATGAAGCCGATCTGCGATGCTCTGGCGCTGGGTCCGACGACGATCCATCCCCGCCTTGTCGAATTGGAGACCGCGGGACTCGTCATCGCCGACCCTCCGATGAGCGAGGGTCAGTCCCGCGGCGGCGTGTGGGTAAGGTACCGGGTGAACAACGAAGCCGTCACCGACCTGTACCTGCGGCTGGGGGTGGCGATCGGGGAGTTCTAGTCTCCGCCTGCGCGTCGTCGACACCTTGCCCGCGGTCGTTCAGATGAGCAATCCGCGGGGCGATACTCCTCAACGCCGAGTAAGCCATCCAACCCCTGAAACTGAGCATCGCTGGCATGGGCCCGATACCGTTCCAGATCGCTGCGCCCACGAGGATCCCAATGTCGATGCTGCGAGGATTCATGCCAGCATCCGGCCTGTATGCCGCCAGGCGGCAGCCCGCCGGCCGAGTTGATTGTTCGGAGCGTGTCCACTAACAGCGCGCTGAGCCTCGACCAGCCTGCGCAGGAACCCAGCCCGACCCCCTTTTTGCGGAGTCAACGAGATTAGAACTTCTCGAGGTGTATCCGTGGGTGCTCATGACCCGACGCTTGGTGAGGGGGCCATTCCAGCGGGGCGCGACCGAGGTGGTCGGTGAGGTGATGAAGGCCGCCGACGGGACCTGGCGCCATTATCCGCCGACGGCGACGCGGGATGGTGTGCTTTCTCTTATTCGGGCGTGAGCGACCAGCGGCCGAGGAGCTTCGTGGCCAAGGGCTGCTTCGACCGCGACTTGGCCGAGGATGGTGGGGTGAAGCTCAACCGTGGTGAGTCGGGGCCGAACGTCCTCTGCATAGTCGCCCCCGCCGAAACCTGCAATTGCGACGTCCGCGCCGGGCGTTAGCCCGAGAGTTCGAAGTGCCGCACTTGCCCCGATGGCGGCCGTGTCGGTAGTGCAGCAGATCACGTCGAAGGCACGGACTCCGTTGGCGCCCAGCGAAACTATGGATTCAAACGCGCTCTCGCGACCATCGCCGGGAGATTTCAGCAACTCGGGCGCGAGCCCCCACTCGGCGAACGCGTTCTGAAGGGCCGCCACTCGCGCAGCCTCGGTGCCGAGCAAAATGGCGGGTCGGTGGTAGTCGCGAGAACGAAGTGCGTCCACAAGCTCCGCAATGCCGGGGTGCTCGTCGACGACAGCTGCGTCGAATGGCTTAATGGTCTCGCCCACGACTACCACCCGCCCTCCTTCGGCGCGATAGTCGACGAGACTTCGCATGGCTGTCCCCCGAATCGCGGGGTCGCCGCTCAATGCCTTCGCCTGCACGATGATGGCTCGCGGATGCTGGCTGCACAGTCGTGCGACAGCGCGTGCGGAGGAATCGGGTTCTTCCCGGGTGGTCGAGGCGACCGTTGCGAGAAGTCCTGCATTCGCAGCGGCTCGCACCGCGCCTTGCGCGATCGACGCGGAGAGCGTTTCGGTGAGGTCGGCCACCAGCACGCCCACTGTCGGCGAGTTGCCGCGAGCCATCGCTTGCGCGGCGAGGTTAGCTCGATACCCCAGTTCTGCTGCCGCCAGCTGCACTCTGGCACCGGTTCTTTCGCGCACCGTACCCGTGCCGTTCAGCGCTCTCGAAGCGGTCGCAACGGATACCCCGGCGCGCTTGGCGACGTCCTCAAGACTGGCGCGACGGGGGCGTAGGGGCGCCGATGGATCCACTGACACGGTGGGTATCCTGACACATCATGGATCGCAGCGAGCTCTTGGAAGGCAGCCCCGTGGAATATGAGCGGGGCCGGTCGGTGACCATTCGGGATGTCGCAGCCCGGGCAGGCGTCGCGCTGTCAACGGTGTCGCGCGCGCTGAACGGCGACCCCACGGTCGGTGCTGAGCTGTCGGACCGTATCCGCGCCGCCGCCCGTGACCTCGGCTATGCAGCGAACCCGGCCGCCAGGGCGATGAGGACCCGGCAGGACGTAGTTGCAGTGCTCGCCTCTGACATTGGAACGGAGGCCGTGGGTCAGCTGGCAGCCGGAATGGAGACCGCAGCGCAGGCCAATCGAGTAGTCAGTACCGTCTCATCTGCGGGCGGAGATCCCAACTCTCAGCTTTCCGCCCTCATCTCGCTCTGCGAGCTTCGTCCTCGCGCGGTCGTGCTTACGGGTGGCTGGGTGTCAGACGAATCGATCGCCGCAGGGCTGAGCGCTGAGCTCGAACGGTTCGAGGGTGAGGGTGGCCGCGTTGTAGTTGTCGGACCTCCGCCGGGTCGATTCTCCTCCGTGCGGTTCGACGATTACGGCGCCGCGAGACTCTTGACGGATCACGTACTCCGGAGCGCACCGCGATCCGCGCTTATCCTCGCCGGAGGGGCGCGGCACCACGCATTCCGTGACCGCGCCCGCGGGTATGAGGATGGGCTCCGGGGTGCGGGGTTGTCCGACATTCGAGTTGTTCACACGCCGGTGACGAGAACCGATGCAGCCGACGCGGTCGAAGAGGCGCTGCGAGAGCGCCGACCCGATGTCGTCCTCGCTGGTAACGACCGCATGGCGCTCGGTGCCTTGCGCGCCCTGGAGGCCGCGAACCTGGCGGTGCCCGGGGCTGTCGCACTCTGCGGGGTTGACGATATCGCCATCGCACGGGATGCCCAGCCAGCGCTGACCACGGTCAGGTTCCCCTTCTTCGAAGCGGGTGTCGCCGCGCTGGAAGCCGCCTTGACGGGTGCCGACTCGGCGCCAGTGGACGCAATTCTCCACGGCGAACTGATTGTTCGCGCAAGCACCCACTCCGGGTAGATCTCGTTGGTTGACAGATGGCCGGACGTCGGTTATGTTCTGAGGAAACGTTTTCTGAAAGCGTTTTTTCGCACCGCACCACAGCTCCCGAAAGGACAAAGATGTTCGCTATGAATGCCCGCCGTACAGCAGCGGGGATCGCCCTCGCCGCAAGCGCGGCTCTCGTTCTTGCCGGCTGCGCGTCCAGCAGCCCCGGCGACACCCCGAACGCCGCACCAACGTTCGACCCGGACGAAGAGGTGACGCTGAATCTCGCGTTCTGGGGCAACGACGTCCGTGCCGAGCTCTACAACGAGGTCATCGCCGCGTTCGAAGAGGCGTACCCGAGCATCACGGTCAACTCCTCCTTCCTAGGCTTCCCTGAGTACTGGGAGAAGCGCCAGACCGAGGCGGCAGGCAAGAACCTGCCCGACGTCATGGCGATGGACATGAACTACCTGCGCCAGTACTCCGAGAACGGCCTGCTGCTCGATCTCGACCCGTACCTCGGCAACATCATCGAGACCGAGCCGCTCAGCGACAACATCCTCGGCATCGGCGTCGTGAACGACACCACCTTCGGCATTCCGACGT
Source organism: Microbacterium sp. F01 (assembly GCF_056156365.1). Lineage (NCBI taxonomy): Bacteria > Bacillati > Actinomycetota > Actinomycetes > Micrococcales > Microbacteriaceae > Microbacterium > Microbacterium sp. F01. Next base: position 3,716,848 of record NZ_CM149592.1, on the reverse strand, counting down.
CGACCAACGCCTGGAGCATGTATACCAACCCGAAGCTGCTCGAAAGCGTCGGGGTGGACGACTTCGAGGGCGGCAGCTGGGAGGACTACCAGGACTGGATGGCTGAGGTCACCGACGCCGGCGGTGGAACGGTCTGGGGTGGCACCGACTACACCGGGCGCCTGCAGAGCTTCGAGATCCAGCAGCGCGCGAAGGGCGAGGACCTCTTCACCGACGACGGTGAGCCCAACTTCACCAAGGACGACCTGGCCGCGTACTGGGAGTCGGGCGTCGACATCCGCGACGGTGTCGTCGTGCCGCAGCAGAAGCTCGAAGAGGTCTACCCCAAGTCCGGGTTCGACACGGCTCTCGCAGCGAGCGAGCTGACGTGGGACAACTTCGGCTCCGGGTACCTCGCGAATCTCGGCGAGGGCTACACCGAGCTCAACCTCGTCGCTCCGCCGGTCACGAAGGAAGGCGCGAAGGACCTTTACCTCAAGGCGTCGCAGCTGCACTCGATCGCAGCCAACACCGAGCACCCTGAGGCTGCGGCCACGCTCGTCAACTTCCTGATTAACTCCCCGGAGTCTGGCGAGATCTTCGGCACCAACCGCGGCCTTCCCTCGTCGTCGACGGCGCTGGAGGCGGCCGAGCTCGACCCGGTCAGCCAGCAGATCGCCGACTACGAGGCATCGATCGCCGACCGCCTCGGCGACGCGCCCCCCGTGCCCGTCAACGGCTACGGCACCCTGGAGGAGAAGTTCCGACAGATCGGCATCGAGCTGAACTTCGGTGCGATCACCGTCGATGAGGCCGTCGACCAGTTCTTCACCGAGATGGACGTCATCCTCAACCAGTAAGCGGCACCCCAAGCGGGTGGCGTCCGCCTTGTCCCGGACGCCACCCGCGGCCGCCGAGCGTCGGCACTTTGCACGGGTTGGTGCCCCGTCGTCGACTGCTCGGACACGGGGCGCGGGAACTCTCCGCGCTCCCGCGCCCCACCCCCCCCGTCGCGTGCCCGTGCGACTTCCGGGCCCGACTGCATCCCCACGTTGCGGTCGGGCCCGGCCACCACCCTCAACTTCCGGAGAATCTTGTGAGCACCACCGCCACCCGAGTCGTCGTGACCGGTGAGAAGTCATCGCAGCGGTCCCTGTTCCGCCGGTCTCGGCCTGAGCTTCTGAACCGACCGGGTCAGCGGCAGCGCGTAGTGCGCGAGTCGCTGGCGGGATACGGATTCCTCGTCCCGTGGCTGGTCGGGTTCTTCGGCCTCACCCTGATCCCGATGGCGTACTCGCTGTACCTGTCATTCACCAGCTACAACGTCTTCGCGCCGCCGAAGTGGATCGGGCTGGACAACTACATCCGAATGTTCACCAACGACCCGACGTTCATGCAGTCGGCGCAGATCACCTTGGTCTACGTGCTGGTCGGCACCCCGATCACCCTGGCCGCCGCGCTGGGCGTGGCGATGCTGCTGAACTACCGCGACAAGGGCGCCGGGTTCTTCCGCTCCGCGTTCTACGCCCCTTCCCTCATCGGCGGCTCGGTGTCGGTCGCGATCGTGTGGCGGGCGATGTTCGCCGCCGACGGCCCGGTCGACAACGCCCTCTCCGCGATCGGCATCGACCTAGGCGGCTGGATCGGCAACCCCGCACTCGTGCTCCCAGCGATGATCCTGCTCGCGGTGTGGCAGTTCGGCGCCACCATGGTGATCTTCCTCGCCGGACTGAAGCAGATCCCCAAGGAGCTGTACGAGGCCGCCGAGATGGACGGCGCAGGACCCTGGCACCGCTTCCGCGCCGTCACCCTGCCGATGCTGTCGCCGGTGATCTTCTTCAACCTGCTGCTCGGCCTCATCCACGCGTTCCAGGTGTTCGCGTCCGCCTACATCATCAGCAACGGGTCTGGCGGCCCTGCCGGCATGACGAACTTCATCACCCTGTACCTCTACAAGCGCGGCTTCGCCGATGGCCAGATGGGCTACGCCGCCGCGATCGCGTGGGTGCTGCTGATCGTCGTCGCCATCATCGCCTTCATTCTCTTCCGCACCCAGCGCAGCTGGGTCCACTACGCCGGAGACAACCGATGAGCACAACATTCGGCGAACCCGCCATCGACACTCTCGAGAACCAACTCAGCGCAAGCGCGAAGCCCAGCAGCCGCCCGAATGTCAAGCGCGGCACGTGGCAGACCGTGATCTGGTTCGTCGTGCTGATCGCGGTCACCGCGGTCGTGCTCTACCCGCTGGTGTGGCTGCTGTTCTCGACGTTCAAGCCGAACAGCGAGTTCGGCCAGAACATGGGCCTGCTGCCCGAGAACCCCACCATCGCCAACTACGCGAAGGTGATGGAGGGCATCGCGGGCGTGCCGATGTGGCGGTTCTTCCTGAACAGCTTCATCATCGCCGCGGGCTCCGTGATCGGCATCCTGCTGTCGTCGTCGCTGGCCGCGTACGCGTTCTCCCGCATCCAGTTCAAGGGCCTCGGCATCCTGTTCGCCGCGATGATCGGCACGCTGCTGCTGCCGTTCCACGTCGTGATCATCCCGCAGTACATCCTGTTCAACAATCTGGGGCTAGTGGATACGTTCTGGCCCATCCTGCTGCCGAAGTTCCTCGCCACCGAGGCGTTCTTCGTGTTCCTGCTGGTGCAGTTCATCCGTCAGATGCCGCGCGACATGGACGAGGCCGCCCGCATCGACGGCGCCGGGCACATGCGGATCTTCTGGTCGATCATCCTGCCGCTGATCAAGCCGGCGCTGATCACCTGCTCGATCTTCGCGTTCATCTGGGCCTGGAACGACTTCCTCGGACCCCTGCTGTACCTGACGAGCCCCGAGAACTACCCGCTGCCCATCGCGCTGCGCCTCTACAACGACCAGACCAGCGTCAGCGACTACGGCGCCACCGTCACCGCGTCGTTCATCGCACTGATCCCCGTCCTGCTCTTCTTCCTCGTGTTCCAGCGCTTCCTCGTCGACGGCGTCGCCACGCAGGGGCTCAAGGGATAGGACCCCACCATGGACCGCCGAGAACTCCGCGCCGCGCGTCGCGCCGACGCGTCCGGGGCCGGACCGACGCTCGAGGAGCGGGCTCCGGCCCGCTACCCGGGCGCCAAGGGAGCCTTCGCCCTGTTCGGCGAGGTGCTGCTGACCGGGCTGCTGGTCACCGCGGCCGGGATCCTCGTCGTCACGCTGCCCGCGGCGCTGGCCGCCGGCATCCGTCATCTGCGCCGCTACGTGAACGCCGAGCAGTCGCACGTGAAGACGTTCTGGCAGGACTGGAAGCGGGCACTGCCCGGCGGCCTGGTCGTCGGCGTCGCCGCGGTGCTCGTCACGTTCGTGCTGACGCTCGACATCTACCTCGCGAACTCCGGCGCCCTCCCCGGCGGCGGGCTCATCTCGATCGTCGGCTGGGCCGGCCTCGTCGTCGGCGCCGTGGCGCTGCTCGTCGCCGCAGGTGCGTGGACACCCGAGCGCGGCTGGCGGGCGGCGGTGCGCAGCATCCCGTCGTCCCTTGTCGGCGACCCGATCGCCGCGCTCTATCTCGCGGCCGCGGCCGTGCTGGTCGGCGTCATGACCTGGATGCTCGCGCCGCTCATCATCGCCGGACTCGGCTGCGCCACCTTCGCCGTCGTCACCCTTCCTGCCCGGCGCAGCCGGATTGCCCACCTCACACGATCGGAGATCGGTTCATGAGCACCCGTCGATATGCCCTCATCGGAGCGGGGCATCGCGCAGAGATGTACGTCGACGCGATCATCGGACGGTACAGCGACGACGCCGCCCTGGTCGCGATCTGCGAGCCGAACCCGGTGCGCGCGCAGTACTACGTCGATCGTGTCGTCGAAGCCGGCTTCGCCGCTCCCGCGGTCTACGGGCCCGACGACCTCGAGGCGATGGTCCGCGAGCAGCAGGTCGACCGCGTCGTCATCTGTGCACGCGACGATCTGCACGCCCCGCTCATCGTGCGGGCGCTCGATGCGGGCGCCGACGTCGTCGTCGAGAAGCCGCTGACCATCGACGGGCCCAGTGCCGCGGCGATCGAGGACGCCATCGACCGCACCGGCCGGCAGGTCGTCATCACGTTCAACTACCGGTACTCGCCGCGCAACTCCGCGCTGCGTCAGGTCATCCAGGTCGGCACCATCGGCGAGGTCACCTCGGTCGACTTCTCGTGGGTGCTCGACACCAAGCACGGCGCGGACTACTTCCGCCGCTGGCACCGCGAGAAGGAGCACTCGGGCGGACTGCTGGTGCACAAGGCCAGCCACCACTTCGACCTCGTGAACTGGTGGATCCGCTCCGCACCGCGCCGCGTCTACGCGTCGGGTGCGCTGCGGTTCTACGGCGCCGACAACGCCGCCGCCCGCGGCCTCGGCGACCGTCCTGCCCGCGGGACGCACGACGGTGGCGATGCCTTCGAGCTCGACCTCCGCGACGACGAACGTCTCAAGGCTCTGTACCTCGACGCCGAGGAGCACGACGGGTACCTGCGCGACCGCGACGTGTTCGGCGAGGGGATCACCATCGAGGACAACCTCGCCCTCGTGGTCGACTACGCCTCCGGTGCGACGCTGAGCTATTCGCTGAACGCCCACTCACCCTGGGAGGGGTATCGGGTCGCGGTCAACGGCACCCTCGGCCGGGCCGAGCTCGAGGTCGTCGAACGCGGCGCCGTCCTGGCTGACGAGGGCCTGCACCCGGTGCTCGACCCGTCCGCCAGCGACGCCGGCACGACCGGGTCGCTCCGTCCCGAGGGCGAACGCCTCATCGTGCAGCGTCACTGGGAGGCCGCCTACGAAGTGCCGCTCGAGGGCAACAGCGACGGCCACGGCGGCGGCGACGCGCTCCTGCTCGCCGATGTGTTCGAGGGCCCGGGCGACGACCCGCTCGCCCGTGCCGCCGACTGGCGCGACGGCGTCCGCTCCATCGCGGTCGGCATCGCCGGCAACCGCTCCCTCGAAACCGGCCTCCCGGTCGACGTGATCGCTCTCGGCCTCCGTGCAACCGCCAGCGACCCAACGATCAACGCCGATATCCCGGAACTCGTCACTAGCTGACGCACGTCACACCCACCGCGGCCCCGCGAAGGCCCCCGCTCAGCTCGATCACTCGGAGGAACACCGATGTCCCTTGTGCAGGCAGGAAGACGATCCATCACCGCCGTCGTAGTCGCGGCCCTCATAGGGAGTGCTCTCCCGACACTGCTTGCCCCAACGCCGGCGGTGGCCTCCACGACGCAAGCCGACGTCGAGCTTGGCGCCGGTAATGCCGAGATCCGCGCCAGGGGCGAGGCTGCTGATGCCGGCAGTTCCCCAACCGTCACAGCCGCGGACACCCCAGCGGGTACCGGGACCACGTACTACCTTGACTCCAACGCTGGCGACGACGCGAGCAACGGAACGGCTCCAGCTACGGCATGGCGGACGTTCGCGAACGTCAACACCCGGGTGTTCCAGCCGGGCGACCGCATCCTGCTCAAGGCCGGCTCGGCATGGACAGCGAACGGCGATGAAGTCCCCTGGGTTGACCTGTTCGCAAGAGACGCGAGTGGGAACGCAATTGACGCTGACGGGAACATCGTCGACCCGAAGCGAGGGGAGCCCGCCGTCAGCGCCGAAGGCGACCACGAGATCAAAGACCGCCTCGCGGGACTCGACTCCAAGCCGTTCCTTGCTCCCAAGGGCTCAGGAACTGAAGCGGCCCCGATCGTCCTGAGCAGCTATGGCGAGGGCAGCGTTCCCAAGATCGTCGGCAACGGAAAGGTCACCGACGGAATCCTGCTGTTCAACCAGCAGCATTGGGATGTTTCGAACATCGAGATCAGCAACGCCATCGCGGGCTTCGACCCGATGAACGACGATGACTGGACCAACGCGAAGGGACTCCGTGATCTGCGGGGGCTGCGCATCGCGGCACAGGACGGCGGCCGACTCGAGGGGATCGATGTCCACGACATGTACATCCACGATGTGACCGGCGATGTCTACTGGATCTCCGGAAACCTCAATCGTGGGGTGCCCGGCGTCTACGGCAAGCAGGGCTACGACGGCGGCAAGCGCACCGGCGGCATTGTTGTCGAGACCCTTCAGCCCGCCCCGGGCGCCGCCCCAACGACCTTCAACGACGTCGTCATCGAAGACAACGTGATCCGCAACACGTCCTTCGGCGGGATCATGATCAAGCAGTGGCACGGCGACAAGACGGGCACATCCGAGAACTGGGCCCGTCCGTACCAGCAGTCCGGCAGCCGCCCCAGCGGAACGTTCCAGCCGCATACCAACATCGTCATCCGCGACAACTACCTCAACAACTCGGACACCATGTACGGCTGCAACACGATCATCGTGATCGGAGCGAGGGGCGTGCTGATTGAAGGCAACGAATCGGTCGGCTCAGGAACCTCCGCGATCGAGATCGACTACTCCCTCGACGTCGTCATTCAGCGCAACCACATCTGGCACACGATCGTCAAGGCGGGTGGCGTCGACTCCAACGGCATCGACCCCGACCGCAACGCCGACGACGTACTTATCCAGTACAACTACATCCATGACACCGGCGACGGCATCCTGCTCTGCGGCTTCGGTTATGGCAGCGCAATCGTCCGCTACAACGTGATCAAAGACGCCGAGAAACGATATCTCAACCCACACGGGTCCGCCGGGTACCAGTACGTCTACAACAACTTCTTCGTCAACACGAAGGTCAACAACTCCACTAAGACGGCGGACTTCGTGGTCTCGTCGGGCGGAACGAGCTACATCAACGCTCCGGGCAATCCTCACTATCTCAGCAACAATGTCTTTCTGAACACGGCGGCGGATGTGACGGCGCGCTTCGCAGTCGGAGCTACGAACAACTCGATGCACTACGACACCAACAGCTACTTCGGACCGGGAGTCACGCCGCCAAGCGCCGACACATCGGCGATCACCGGCAACCCGCGACTCGTCGGTGATCCCACCGCCGACATCGAGAACGTTGCCCTGTCGCTCGAGTCGCCGCTGCTCGCCGGCGGCAAGGCTGTCGATCACACCGGCAAGTTCGAGATCACCGGCGGCGCTCAGATGGATGCTGCGGACCTCGTGCCGTCGACCGACATCCTCGGCAATCCGCTGCCCGCGACGCCTTTCGTCGGTGTCGCCGCCACCAGGCCCGCCGCTGGCCAGGCCGTCGTCAACGGGTACGTCGTCGATCTCTACGGCACGCGTGTCGCCGGGGCAACCGTGAGCGCCGGCTCGACGACGGCGACCGCAGATGCAACAGGGTTCTACTCGCTTACGATCGCTGCGGGACCCGTGCAGCTCTCGTCGTCGGCGACCGGGTACGCGCAGGGGGCCGTGGTGTCGCTCGCTCCGGCCGGACGAGAGGTGATCCGCAAGGACATCGCGCTCGGTGAATCAACGGTGACAACTGGCACCCTCACTGGCACGGTCAAGAGCGCTGGCACCTCTGTCGCCGACGCAACGGTGTCTCTCGAGAACGCGTCGGGCCCGGTGGCGGCAACCACCACGGCAGCAGACGGCTCCTTCACCTTCTCCGGCGTGCCGAAGGGAGGCGGGTATGGTGTCTCGGTTTCCAAGTCCGGCTACGTGACCGCCTCTGCCAGCGATATCGAGATCCGCGCCGGGCTGTCCACAGCGATCGCGCTCACCCTCGCGGAGGACTTCGCGGGTACCGACTACCTTCTCGACTGGGAGTTCAACGACCTGCCGACAGGTGCCCTGGCCGGCGCATCCGGCATCACGACATTGAACGGCGGAAGCTCGACATTCAATGTCGTCAGCGATCCGAACCAGTCCGGGAACAAGTACCTGGTGTTCGCCAAGCCCGCCTCGGGCAATGCAGGGTTCTACAACACCGCGCCCGCGAATGTGACCGGCATCGTCACGCTCGAGGCGAGGATCAAGCGCGCGACCGCCGGAGCAACGGCCGATCAGTTCGCCATGTACTCATTCCAGGACGGGAACGGCTGGTCGCCGACTAACCCGACGGCCTCCGACAAGCGGGTGGCCACGTTCGGGGTGAGCAAGTCGAACATCATCACGCATGATTCCTCGACGACCGCAGTCAACGCGGCTCCCTTCGCAAAGGACCGATGGTACGTCGTGCGTGAGGTGATCGACCTGGACAAGGGCACCTTCGACTTCTATGTCGACGGGCAGCTCACCATCGATGACAGACCGCTTCGCACGAAGCTTCCCGAGATGGATCGCTTCCTCTTCCACGCGACTTCCTCCAACGTGGGCGACCTCTATATCGACTACTTCCGCGTGAACAAGGGGCATGCCTACAACTACGGCGACGCGCGCCTGGCGAACCTCGCGGTGGACGGCCAGGCCATCGCGCCGGGAGCGGACGGCACTTACCGCCTGTCCGTGGCGGCGATCAATGACAGTGTCTCAGTGCTTCCGACTACCGTCAGTCGATTCGCGTCCGTAACGGTCAACGGCACTGCGGTCTCGGCCGGACATGCCGTCACTGTCGCGGACCTCGCGCACGACACCATGAGCGATGAGACGGCCGGCGACAACGAGATCACCATCGCCGTGACCGGCGACGATGGAAAGACGACGAACTACCGTCTGGTCGTGGACCGTCCGGATCCGTCGAGTTACGGCAACCTCGCGGGCCTGGCAGTGGACACGGTCACACTCAGCCCCGACTTCGAGCCCGCGACGGTGGCCTACGCCGCGACGGTTCCGAACTCACTCACCTCAGCGACCGTGCGATTCACGCGCGGGGTCAGCACGCAGAGCGTGTTCTACGGCGCCGAAGAGCTCGCGGGCGACTCGGTCACCGTGCCATTGCAGGTCGGCGCGAATCAGGTATCGCTGTTCACCTACTCCGCCAACGGCGACGAGACCGTCGAGTACACCCTCTCGCTCACGCGCGAGGCCGGCGCCGACACGACGGCTCCGGCAGTATCGGCGACCACCTCGCCAGCCGTCGCTGACGGAGCGGCTGGGTGGTTCGTGTCCTCGGTGGCTGTGACCCTGATGGCGACAGACGACTCGTCGGGCGTCGCGAAGCTCGAATACAGACTCGATGACGGTGACTGGACCGCGTACGGCGAGCCGGTCAGCGCGCCGGGGGGCATCACGACGCTCAGCTATAGGGCGACCGACGTCGCAGGGAATGTCTCCGAGGTCGGAACCGTCGAGGTGAAGGTCGACAAGACCGCCCCCGAGGCATCGGGTGTTCTCGCCGATCGGGCTGTGCAGGTCTCGGCATCCGACGCGGGATCCGGCATCGCCAGGATCGAGTACCGGATGGATGATTCTGATTGGGCGTCCTACTCAGCGCCTGTCGCAGCGCCGGACGGCTCTGCTCACGAGGTGTCGTTCCGATCCGTCGATGTCGCCGGGAACGTCAGTGCGGTGGGCAGCGTCAGCATTCCGGCGGCGTCGTCTGTCGGTCAGGTTCCGGCGGCTCCGTCCGGACTGACGGTCGCCCTCGGGGATGCCGCAGCGCGATTGACATGGGTGGCGCCCAGCTCCGCGGGTTCAGCGCCCGTCATCGGTTACACCGTCACCGCTACGCCCGGCGGGAAGACCTGCACGACGGGCGCGGTGACCTGCCGGATCGACGGGTTGACCAACGGGATCGCGTATACGTTCACAGTCACGGCCAGCAATGTGGTGGGTACGTCGCTGCCGTCGGCGGCGACCTACCCCTCGACGCCGACGTTCGCACCGGGCACGTCCGGGAACGTCTCGGTGTCGGTGAACGCGAAGGCGCAATGCGTGAACGGGAAGCCCTCGCTGGCCGTGTATGTCCTGAACAAGGAGTCGGTGTCGGTGACAGCCGACGTCACGACAGCCTACGGATCGCAGTCGGTGTCCCTCGCGCCTGGAAAGGCGGCGTACCTCACCTTCGCCACCCCAGGAACCGCCATTCCTCCAGCCAACGCGTCGATCGTGGCGACGAAGACCGTCAGCGGCGCGGCCGTGAACACCACCTATGAGGCGGGATACACCGCTTTGACCTGCGGCTGAGCGTGGGGCCGGCCGGGATCACTCGATCCCGGCCAGCCCCCACCGCAGAACCCCCTTCCGTAAGTCACGATCGGCTCGCTCCACAGCAAAGGACGTGATGCATGACTGTCACCTCATCGTGTGGTCCGCGAGCGGTCGCTCTCGCGGCTGGCATCGCCGTCACATTCATCGGCGTACGATTCCGCGGCGGCCAGGCCCCTGCGGCGACGATCGGCGCACGCTAGTCATGCCTCAGTTCGATCTGCCGCTCGACCAGCTGCGAACCTACCGGCCAACCGTCCGTCGTCCTGACGACTTCGACGAGTTCTGGGATGCCACGCTGAGAGAATCTCGAGACCTCGCGGTTGCACCGCTCAGCGAACGCGTCTCCACCGGGACGCGGCTGGTGGACACGTACGATCTCACCTTCTCCGGGTTCGGGGGACATCCCGTCAAGGCATGGGTACACACTCCTGCAGGTACCACGCGTCCCCAGCCGACCGTGGTTCAGTTTCTCGGATACAGCCTGGGACGCGGGCTCCCGTGGCAAGGACACCTCTACGCCGAAGCCGGCTACACGCACATCGTGATGGACAGCCGCGCGCAAGGATGGAGGCATGTCGGTGCCACGCCCGATCCGGCCCTCGGGGCCGGGACGGCGACGGTGCCCGGAGTGGTCACTCGAGGCATCGAGCACCAGTCGACCTATTACTACCGTCGCCTCTACACCGATGCGGCGCTGCTGGTCGACTCGGCGCGCACTCTGCCGTGGGTCGACGCCACGCGGATAGCCCTCGCCGGCGTCAGCCAGGGTGGCGGATTGGCGATCGCCGCAGCGGCCCTCAGCGAGGACATCACGTGCGTTGCGGCGGACGTGCCATTCCTGTCCCACTTCGAGCGCGCGATCCAGATCACGGATGCCACCCCTTACAACGAGATCGTCGCCTACCTCGCCCGTCATCGCGATCGCATCGAGCAGACCCTCAATGTGCTCTCCTACTTCGACGGAGTGAATCTGGCCCCAAAGGCGACGGCGCCGGCCCTCTTCTCGGTGGGCTTGAGGGATCAGACCTGCCCGCCGTCGACAGTCTTCGCTTCCTTCAATGCGTGGGGGCATGGGGACCGTGCCATCGAGGTCTACCCCTTCAACGAACACGAAGGCGGCGCCGAGCACCACGTCGAGGCAAAGCTCGAGTATCTCGGCAGCCGACTGGGCTGAGCATGCCGAGCCCACCTAGGCGTGCGAAGCATCCGGACTCCGATCTCTCACACTGTTGACAGCGGCTCGTCAGGTAACGGCGCCCACGTGCCAGGGAATGAACTCCTCGCCGCCGATCTCGAGTTCCTCGCTGACCGTCTGCTCGCCGGATGCGACGGCGAGGATCTTGTCGAAGATCTCCTGGCCCACCGCCGCAATGGTGGCGGTGCCGTCCACGATGCGACCGGCATTGATGTCCATGTCCTCGTGCATGCGGCGGTACATCGGCGTATTCGTCGCCACCTTGATCGAGGGGGAGGGCCGGCATCCGAAGACCGAACCGCGACCCGTGGTGAACACGACCACGTTCGATCCACCGGCCACCAGGCCCGTCACCGACACCGGGTCGTACCCTGGTGTGTCCATGAACGTGAACCCACCCTTCGGTGCGATCGGTTCCGCGTACTCGTAGACGGCGGACAGATCGGCCTGACCTCCCTTGGCGACGGCGCCCAGCGACTTTTCGAGGATGGTGGTGAGCCCCCCGGCCTTGTTGCCAGGCGATGGATTGTTGTCGAGCGAGCCCTCGCCCGCCGCCATATACGACTTCCACCACTCGATGCGATCCAGCAGGCGCTCGGCGACCGCGGGACTGATCGCTCGCCGAGTAAGCAGATGCTCGGCCCCGAACACCTCGGGCGTCTCGGCCAGCACCGTCGTTCCGCCATACGCCACGATGCGGTCCGAAGCCCAGCCCAGCGCTGGGTTAGCCGTGATCCCGCTGAAACCGTCGGAGCCGCCGCAGTTCAGGGCGAGTACGAGCTCGCTGACGTCGACGTTCTCGCGTCGACGTCCGTCGAGCACCGGAAGCATCTCTTCGACCGCGGAGATCCCCGCGGCGACGGAAGCGCGCACCCCGCCCACCTCCTGGATCGTCAGCGAGCGCACCAGCGTGTCGTCGGGGATGTCGGCGAGCAGGGGATTCGCCGTGTCGGCGGGCGCGGGTCCGACAGTCGGTAGCCCGAGAAAGACACCACCACCCTCGCGATCGGTGAGCTGTGAGGTCGAGATCATCTCGCAACCTAGTCCGAGCACGAGCACCCCGCCGATGTTGGGATGGGATGCATAGCCGCGCAGAGTGCGCAGCAGCAGACGCCCGCCCTCGCTGGTGGGAACCAGCCCGCAGCCCGACTGATGCGTGAGGGCGATGACTCCATCGACGTGGGGGAAGGCCATCAGCGCGCTGGCAGGGAACTGTCTGGCGATCAGCTGCGCCGTTGACGCCGAGCAGTTCACGGAGGTGAGGATGGCCAGGTAGTTCCGTGTTCCCACCCGTCCGTCTGCTCGGCGATAGCCCCGGAATGTGGGCCGAGGGCCGTCGGGAACCGTCAGGGCCGTGCTCACCGTTGCGATCTCGTGTATTGAACTTGCCTCGAAGTAGCCCAGATTTCGTGAGTGCACGTGCTGTCCCGGCTCGATCGGCGCGGTGGCAAGCCCGATGGACTGTCCGTACTTGTGCACCGCCGCCCCCACGGGCACTCTCCGGCGGGCGACCTTGTGCCCGCGCGGCACCGTCTCGCGCACTGTCAGCGAATCGTCGCCGAGCGGAACCCGCTCGCCCGGGTGCAGCTCGCGCGTGGCGACTGCGACGTCGTCGTCGGAATGCAGCAATAAGAGGTCCGCACTGGTAGGCGCCGGATGGGGAGTCATCGTTTTCCTCTCCGCGTGACGGTCGGCGACAGCGCCGGTCACAACTTGGGACGAGATCCAGTATGCCTCAAGAAAACGTTTCCTGAAAGCGTTTTTTTCGCTATGGTGTACGCCATCGCCCGGTACTTCGATCGGGCGGAACTCGATTGTCTGGATCCGCATGACATCTGCACTCGTCCTTCCGGATGCCGCCACCCGCCCGTGGGAACTGCACGAAGACCGTGCGCTTCCTGCCGACCCGGCCGCCCGTGAGATCGCTCGGTCTATCTATGCCGAAATCAAGAATCTTCCGCTCGTATCGATGCACGGGCACGTGCCGGTCGAGTGGTTCGCCGACAACAGCTCGTTCGGCGACCCGGCGCAGCTGCTGGTCACCCCCGATCACTACCTGATGCGCATGCTGGTGTCGCAGGGGGAGGACCTCGCCGCTCTGGGCGTCCTCCCCGAGGACGGCAGCAAAGCCGCCGAACAGGATCCGCGAGCCATTTGGCGCCGATTCTGCGAGGGATGGCATCTCTTCCGTGGCACGCCGACGAGGTTCTGGCTCGAGACAGAACTGGTCGAGATTTTCGGTGCCTCGGAGCGCCCGTCCGCGGAGACCGCGGACGCGCTGTTCGACAGGATCCAGGCTGTCATCGACGAACCGCAGTTCCGACCGCTTCCGCTGCTGGATCGGTTCCGAATCGAGGTCATCGCCACCACGGACCCGGCCTGGTCGTCTTTGGAGCAGCACAAGGCGCTCAGGGACCGCGGGTACGGTGCAAGGATCCTTCCGACATTCCGCCCGGATCCGCTGCTGCAAGTCAATCGCGCCGAGTGGCGTGGAGAAGTCGGGCTGCTGTCTGATGCCAGCGGCGTCGACGTCTCTTCGTACGAGCGGTACCTGGACGCACTCCGCGTTCAGCGCGCCGCGTTCAAGGCCGCCGGTGCGCGGGCCACGGACCATGGGCATTTGACCGCGGAGACGCAGCCGCTCGGCTACCGGGAGGCGAATCGGATCTTCGACGCCTCGCTGCGCGGCGAGGCGACCGCCGACGAGGCGGCCTCGTTCAACGCCCACATGCTGCTCGAGATGGCGTCGATGGCTGCTGAGGATCAGTTGGTGATGCAGATCCACCCGGGCGTGCTCCGCGACCACGACGGGACGGTGGCAGCGAGGTTCGGGCGTGACAAAGGCTATGACATCCCCATCGCGACCGAGTACACCCGGGCGCTGCGACCCCTGTTAGAGCGGTTCGGCCACCATCCCGGGTTCCGGGCCGTCCTCTTCGCCATCGACGAGGACGTCTACTCTCGCGAGCTTGCGCCGATCGCCGGCGTGTACCCATCGGTGCGATTGGGTGCGCCCTGGTGGTTCCTCGATGCCCCGGATGCGATGCGTCGGTTCCGCGAGGCGGTCACCGAGACAGCCGGCTTCGCGAACATGTCGGGGTTCGTCGACGACACTCGCGCGTTCTGCTCCATCCCGGCCCGACACGACCTCTCACGCCGGATCGATGCGGGCTATCTGGCCCGGCTCGTGCTCGAGCACCGACTCGATCTGGACGAAGCGATCGACACCGCCATCGACCTGTCGTACCGGCTGGCCCTGACTTCGTACGAAGGTCGATGAGGGTGCAGCAGCTGAACGCTCGGGCCATCGCCAGGCCCGAAAGACCGTCCACGGTCCTTCAATTCGGAACCGGCAACTTTCTGCGCGGATTCGCGGACCAGATGATCCAACGAGCGAACGACGCCGGGCTCACTCGCCATGGCATCACCCTCGTGCGCAGCGCGGGGGGCGCGAGCAGCACCGCCGACGCGCTGCGGGCGCAGGACGGGATCTACCACGTTCTGCTCGAGGGGATGGAGGATGGCCGGCTCTCCAGGGACTGGACGCTCGTCACGTCGGTCCATCGCCTCGTATCTGCGGTGGATGACTTCGCTGCATATCGGGAGAGCTACCTCTCGCCCGACCTGAAGATCATCGTCTCCAACACCACGGAGGCCGGAATCGTCTGGGAACCCGACGACCTCGACGCACAACCCCCCGCCTCCTTCCCCGGAAAGGTCGCCGCCCTGCTCCGGGACCGCTGGGAGCACTACGCGGGATCGCCCGACGGGGGTCTGCACGTCATCTGTTGCGAGTTGATCGAAGACAACGCGACCACCCTCCTCGAACACGTGCTCCGCCACGCGCAGGGCGCGGGGCTCAGCGACGATTTCACCGACTGGGTCATGCAGTCTTGCCACTTCCACGACAGCCTCGTCGACAGGATCGTGCCAGGATTCCCCGTCGGCGAGATCGACCAGCTGGAGGCTGAGATCGGGTTCGCCGATCGATGCCTGGTCAAAGGCGAGCGGTACGGGCTTTGGGCGATCGCCGGCGATCCGTCGTTGCGGGAGATCTTCCCCCTCGACCGAGTCGGTCTGCCGGTGCGATTCGTGGAGGACATCGCCCCGATCCGCACCATGAAAGTGCGGATTCTCAACGGGCTGCACACTTCGATGGCGGCGATCGGCCTCGCGTCCGGGCTCGCCACCGTGCGAGCGGTGGCAGCCGATGCCGATTCGGAGTCCTTCCTGCGCCGCTTGCTCGACGACGAGATCCTGCCGTCGATTCACGGCGAGCAGAGCGAGAAGGATGCATTCGCCGAGGCAATTCTCGAACGTTTACAGAACCCGGCGCTGGAGCATCGCCTCGCCGACATCGCGTTGAACTCCTTCGCGAAGTGGCAGGCCCGTTGCCTGCCCGTCGTGGTGGACGCGTGGCACGCCGGCCGGCCTGCGCGGCGCACGACGTTCATCCTTGCGACGTTGATCGCGCTCTATGCGGGTCGCGCCGGCATCGAGTACGAGCCTCGCGACGATGCGCGCATCGTGTCGGCCGTGCGAGAGGCGCTCCAAGGGGCTGATCGCGAACGGGGCGTGAGACGAGTGCTGGTCGACACCGGTCTGCTGCCGGAGGGCCACCCGTCGCTGAGCAGACTCGCCGTCGAGGTCGCCGGTCACATCGCTCAGATCGAGCACGAAGGGGTCAGGACGACTCTGCACCCTGCCACGGTCGGAGACCGCTGATGGAGGCCGTCACCGCGCCTGCGCGCCGAAGTGTCGATCTGCTCACGATCGGCGAGACGATGGCGCTGGTGACCTCGGCCGAAGCCGGCCTCACCGAGGGGGCGCCGCTCCTCCTCGGAGTAGGGGGAGCCGAGAGCAACGTCGCCGTGGGGGCGGTGATGCGGGGCCTGCGGACGGCGTGGGTGTCGCGCGTGGGAAGCGACACGCTGGGCGAGATGATCGTGTCGTCGGTGGCCCGGCGGGGCGTCGACGTATTCATCCGCGTCGACACCTCCCGTCCGACGGGCGTCATGTTCAAGCAGTCTTCGCCCGTCGGATCGACGGTCTTCTACTACCGCGCCGGTTCCGCGGCGTCGGCTCTGTCCCTCTCGGACTTGGACTCGGCTCCGCCCGCCCGTCTCGTGCACACGACCGGTATCACCGCCGCGCTGTCGACGAGCTCGCGCGAACTGGTCGAAGCGGTGGTCGACGGCGCAGTGGCGCCGGCGATCACCAGCTTCGACGTGAACTTCCGGCCCGCGCTGTGGAGCTCCAAGCAGCAGGCCGCGGAAGCGCTGCACCAGCTGTCGCGTCGTGCGGACATCGTGTTCGTCGGCCGTGACGAGGCCGAGCGGCTCTGGCACACGACCACTGTCGAAAGCGTGCGTGAGCTGCTTCCGGACGTTCCGCACCTCGTCGTGAAGGACGGGTCGGTGGAAGCCGTCGAGTTCGACGGAGATCGAGTCACCCGCGTTCCCGCGAACCCGGTGGACGTCGTGGAGCCGGTCGGGGCCGGCGACGCGTTCGCGGCCGGCTGGCTCGCCGCCCTGCTGCAATCCGGCGACGCGACGGCACGGCTTCACGCCGGACACACGTCCGCGGCGGCCGTGCTGCGCAGCCGACACGATACCGCCGAGGAGCCGGACCGTGTCCGGCCGTGAAACGAAAGAGTTCCGTATGACCGCCGAGTACTTCGAAGCCACCTTCGCCGACGTCCCCGTCATGGGGATCTTCCGTCGACAGGGGCTGGCTCGGACGCTGCAGCTCGCCGAAGCAGCATGGAGCGTAGGGGTTCGTGTCATGGAAGTCCCGGTGATGGGCGCCGATGACATCCCCGTGCTGCGCGCTGTCGTGCGGGCCGCTCGTGAACGAGGCTTCGACGTCGGCGCCGGCACGATCGTCTCCGTCGATCAGGTTGATGCTGCCGCGGAGGCGGGCGCCGCTTTCACGGTCGCCCCTGGGTTCGATCCCGCGGTGGCGCGAGCCAGCGTCGACCGCGGACTTCCGCACATCCCGGGTGTCGCGACCGGCAGCGAAGTGCAGGCTGCTCTCGGCCACGGGCTGACATGGCTCAAGGCGTTCCCCGCGGAGCGCCTGGGACCGCAGTGGATCCGGCATCTCCGGGGTCCGTTCCCCCACGCGCAATTCGTCGCCACCGGTGGAGTCACCCCCGAGACCGCCGCGTCGTTCCTCGAAGCGGGATGCCGGGTCGTCGCTCTCGGCTCGGCGTTCGACACGGAGGAGCAGATCGCCAAGCTCGCGGGGCTCCTCGAGAGGTGAGCTGCGCGCCGGCAGCCTCGTCGCCTCGCTCGACCGCGGTCGGCCGCCGATCATATCGCTCGAATCTGTTGACTTGACCAGGAGCACCGGCTAGCCTGAAAAAACGCTTTCTGCAAGCGTTTTTTTCACGAGCACCGCAGCTCTGAGAGGAACACCGATGTTCGTTTTCAACCGACGACCCGCGACAGGAGTGGCGCTGGGTACAGCCGTCGCCGTCGCACTCGCCGCATCGCTGACGGCGATCTCCGCGCCGGCCGCGTCTGCCGCAGAGGCATCTGCTTCCGCGTTCACCGGTTACACCGACAAGAGCGGACTCGAGGCCGAGGGCCGCGCCGTCGTGGCGAGCGAGCAGCTGCTCGTCACCGACGGATCGGCGCCGACCGGAACGGGGACGACGTACTACGTCGACTCGCAGGCGGGAGCAGATAGCAGCAACGGCACCTCGGCGGGCACGGCGTGGAAGACGCTCGCGAAGGTGAACGCGACGGTGTTCCAGCCGGGTGACCGCATCCTGCTCAAGGCGGGCAGCACGTGGGCGGCCGATGGAACCACGGTCGCCAAGGAGGCCTACGACTACACGAACTGGAGCGCCGGCGTGCCCACGGACGTCGCAAAGGCCGACCCTACGGCGCTGCTGGCGCCGAAGGGCTCCGGCTCGACAGCGGCTCCCATCGTGCTCTCCAGCTACGGGACCGGCGCAGCGCCCCAGCTGGACGGCCGGGGTGTGGTCAATGACGTGCTGCAGTTGACGAACCAGCAGCACTGGGACATCTCGAATCTCGACATCAGCAACGTCACCGACGGCTTCGACCCGTCGAAGTTCCAGCCGGGTCTCAACGACGGCCTCAAGGCGGGCGAGGAGAACCCGAAGACGGGCGACCTGCGCGGCATTCACGTCCAGGGGGAGAACGCGGGCACGCTCAGCGGGTTCGAGATCCACGACGTCTTCATCCACGACGTCAGCGGTGTGATCTGGTCGATCGGCAACACCGGTCTCGACCGCTCGAAGCGCACCGGCGGCATTCTCTTCGAGGGCCTCAAGGGCGACGCGCACACCGTCTCGCAGTTCCAGGACGTGATCATCCGCGACAGCTACATCGCCAACACGTCGTTCGCGAACATCATGTTCAAGCAGTTCTCGGGCATGGGCGAGTACCGATACCAGGACGTCGACCCCGGCTGGGGCGACCGCGCGGTCGCAAAGGCCAGCAGCACCGGCGTGATCACCGAGGACCCCGACTGGCGCCCCCACACGGACGTGGTGATCGAGGGCAACTACCTCACCAACCGCGACACCCAGTACGGCTGGGACTCGGTCTACCTCACCAGCGTCAAGGGCGGCACTGTCGACGACAACCTCATCGACGGAGCCGGCGTGTCGGGCATCGAGCTCTACTATTCCGACGACATCGTCGTGCAGAACAATGAGGTCGCCGAGCTCGAGACGCGGGCCAACGCGGCCGACTCCAACGGCATCGACCCCGACCGCGGGACCTCGAACATCCTCATCCAGGGCAACTACGTCCACAACTCCGGTGAGGGCATCCTGCTGTGCGGCTTCGCCTTCAGCACAGCAGTGGTGCGCTACAACGTCATCCAGGACGTCGACCGCAACTACGTCAACCCGCATGGCAACGCCGGCGTGAACGTCATCTACAACAATCTGATGTACAACACGCAGAAGCCGGTGAAGAACAACACCGTCGGCTTCTTCGAGTCCTCGGGCAGCGCGAGCGAGTACCTGTTGGCGAAGAATCCGCATTGGGTGCTCAACAACGTGTTCGTCAACACCCGTGCCGACGTGACGGCCGCCGCGTTCCGTACCGAGTTCCCCGGCGTCACCTTCCGGGCCAACGCGTACTACGGCCCCAAGGTGACCGCGCCCGCCGCCGACACCCAGGCGATCACGGCCGACCCGAAGCTCGGCGGCAACCCCGCCGACGACGTCGCCAACGCCGCCATCGCGTCGTTCGACTCGCCGCTCATCACGTCGGGCTCCGCCGTCGATCTCGCGGCGATCGCTCCGGGCTTCGCCGCCCGTGGTGCGGCCGACACGAGCAGCCTGCCGATCGGGGTCGACATGTTCGGCGTGCCCCTCACGACCCCGCCGACCGTCGGACCGACCTCCTACGTGCCCGCTCAGGGCAAGGGCCTGCTCACGGGCGTCGTCGTCGACGCGTACGGCAGCCCGGTGGGAGGTGCCACCGTCGCATACGGGTCGGGCACGGTGACCGCTGACACCGGCGGCCGCTACGCGGTAGAAGCAGCGCCGGGTGCCTTCTCGCTCACCCCGAGCGCGACCGGCTACAGCGCCGGCGCAGCCGTCGCCGTCAACCTTCCAGCCGGGTCGACGGTGAACACGAAGCTGACGCTCGGCGAGACGACAGCCACCACCGGAACCCTCACCGGGACCATCACGTCTTCGGGCACCAAGCTCGCCGGCGCGACCGTCTCGCTCGTGAAGGACGGCGCAACGGTCGCGACGGCCACCTCGGACGCAGCCGGTTCGTACACGCTGAGCGACGTGGCCAAGGGCACCGGGTACACGCTCACGGCCGGCAAGACCGGTTACGTGACGGGCTCCAAGGCCGACGTCGAGGTGAGGGCGGCGCGGACGGTGACCGTGGACCTCGCGATCGCCGCCGAGCGGAAGGAGACCGAGTACGCGATCAATGAGACGTTCGATGACGAGTCGACCGGTGCCTTCACGCGGACGGCGGACAACAGCCTGGTCGCCGTGACGAACTCGGCCGTCGGATCCATCACGATCGGTGACGACGCGTCGCGCGCGGGAAACAAGTACCTTCGCATCGCGAAGACGAGCAGCAGCTCCGGGGCGCTCGTCGTGCACAACCCGACCGAGCTCAACCTCACGGGCACGGTGACGGTCGAGGCCCGCATCCAGCGCACCACGACCACCGGGTCGCCGAACCAGGTCGCGATGTACTCGTTCACCGAATCGAGCTGGAGTGCGTCGAACCCCGCCGCGTCGACCAACCCGGCCGGGACGTTTGGCCTCTCCAACGGCAAGATCATCACGCACAACGTCACGGGGGCGAGCACGATCAAGAACGTCGCGGACTACGCGGTGGGTCGCTGGTACACCGTGCGCAACGTCATCGATCTGAACTCGGGCACGTTCGACTTCTACATCGACGACATGAAGACGCCGGTGCTGGCGGATCAGCCGCTGCGCACCAAGGTCGATGATCTGGACTACTTCGAGTTCTTCGTGAATGGTTCCAACGTCGGCGACATGCTGATCGACTACTTCCGCGTGAACACCGGTGATCCCTACGACTACGACGACGCGTCACTCGTCTCGGTCGAGGCGACGAGCGGGGCGGCTGCGGTCGAGCTCACGTCCTCCGGCGACGAGTACGCCGGCACCGTCGACCCGCACACCGAGAGCGTGTCGATCAAGGCCGCGACCGCGAGCCCGTTCGCGCACGTCACCGTCAACGGGGTCGATGAGACCGCCGGCGGTGCCGTGGACGTCGATCTCGCCGAGGGGTCGCAGAGCGCGGACACATGGGTCACCGCGGTGCCGATCGTGGTGACCGCCGAGAACGGCAGCAAGAAGACGTACACCGTCTCGATCTCCCGCACCAACCCCAACCAGTCCAACTCGCTGCGCGCCTTGGGCGTCGACGGGTACGAGCTCTCGCCGGCGTTCGATCCGGCACGGCAGGGGACGGACGACCCGTACACACTCGCGCAGGAGCTGCCCGCGACGGTCGGGTCCATCACACTCACGTGGGCGCGCGGATGGACCGGTCAGCAGGTCCAGGTGGGCGGTGACCTCGCCGCGGCCGATGCCACACAGGCGACCGTCGATCTGGAGCCCGGCGAGAACGAGATCATCGTCACGTCGGACTCGTTCCCCGGCGATTTCGCGAGCTACGTGATCCGCGTGACGGTCGCCGCGCCCGCGGATGTCACGGCACCCGTGGTGACGGCGAGCACGGCACCTGCCGTCGCCGACGGCACGAACGGCTGGTTCGTGTCGCCGGTGTCCGTCAGCCTGTCCGCCACCGATGCCCAGTCGGGCGTGGCGAGCGTGGAGTATCGGCTGGGTGACGGTGCGTGGAGCGCGTACGGCACGGCGGTCTCGATCCCTGCAGGCACGACGACGTTCAGCTATCGGGCCACCGATGTCGCGGGCAACGCCTCGGAGGTCCAGGAGCTCCCGCTGAAGCTGGATCTGACCGCGCCCACGGTCTCGGGTTCGCTCGTGGAGCGGTCGGTCGAGGTGTCGGCATCCGATGGCGGCTCGGGAGTCGCCCTGGTCGAGTATCAGGTCGATGCGGGCCCGTGGTCCGCATACTCCGCCCCCGTCGCGGCCCCTGACGCCGCCGCGCACATGGTGTACTTCCGTGCGACGGACGTCGCCGGTCAGGTGAGCACCACGGGTGTGGTGAGTATCCCCGCGGCTCCGCCGGCGGGCCGGGTTCCCGGCGCACCCACGGGTGTGACGGTGGCACTCGGTGATGCCGCGGCGAAGCTCACCTGGGGGGCGCCGACCGATCCGGGGACGTCGGCCGTGACCGGCTACACCGTCACGGCGGTGCCGGGCGGGAAGACCTGCACGACCACGGGCGCGCTGACCTGCCGGATCGAGGGCCTCACGAACGGGACGGCTTACTCCTTCCTGGTCACGGCGACCAATGCCGTCGGCACGTCGGTGGCCTCCGCGCCCACTTCTCCGGCGACGCCGTCGTTCGCGCCGGGCACGGCCGGGAACGTGTCGGTCTCGGTCAGCGCCAAGGCGCAGTGCGTGAACGCGAAGCCGTCGCTCGCGGTGTACGTGCTGAACAAGGAGTCGGTGGCGGTGACCGCGGTGGTGACGACGGCCTACGGGACGCAGACCGCATCCCTCGCCGCGGGCAAGGCCGTGTACCTCACGTTCACCACTTCGGGCGCAGCGATGCCGGCGGCCGTCGCGTCGATCGACGCGACCAAGACGGTCGGCGGTGCCCCCGTCACAACCACCTACGAGGCCGGCTACACGGCGGTCTCCTGCAACTAGCGATCGGGCCGGCCGGGATCCGCGTCCCGGCCGGCCGGCGCTGACCGCGCCGTCTCGCCGAGGCGCGGCCGAACAGCCAGATTCTCTTCAAGGACGTGCACCATGACCGCCATCTCATCCCTTCGCCGGCGAGCCGTCGCCGTGCTCGTCGCGGTCGCGGTCGTGGTCGCAGGCAACGTCGCCCTGGCGGTCGATCCGGCCGCCGCGGCTGCGGTGCCGAGCGCTCCTGCGGGGGCGACGGTTGTGACCGGTGACAGGGCGGCCCGGGTCACCTGGCCGGCCTCGGCAGATGACGGTGGGTCGGCGATCCTGCAGTACACCGCGACTGCTACGCCCGGCGGCCGCTCCTGCACGACCGCCGGCGAGTTGACCTGCCGGATCGACGGTCTCGTGAACGGCAAGTCCTACACGTTCGCGGTGACCGCCACGAACGCGTCGGGCACCTCGTCCGCGTCGCCGCCCAGCGCGCCGATCACCCTGTCGTACCCGATCGGTGGAGCGGCCACGTCCATCGCGGTCAATGCGCGGGCGCAGTGCACGAACGCGGTTCCCGTGCTCGCCGTCTACGTCCTCAACAAGGAGTCCGTTCCGGCGGATGTGCAGGTGACCACGGCACTGGGAGACCGAACAGTCTCGCAACTAAGCGCGGGAACACCGAACTACATGACGTTCGCGGCGAGCGGGAAGAATCTGCCTGCGGGGGTCGCGACGATCGTTGCGACCAAAACGATCGATGGCGTCCCGAAGCCGACGACGTATGAGGCGGCCTACAACGCGGTGGACTGCGACTCCGCGGGGCCGATCATCACGTCCACCGTGACGCCGCAGGCGAACGCGTTCGGCTGGCACAACAGCGACGTGTCGGTGCGGTTCGCCTGTGTCGACGACAGCGGGGTCGCCGGGTGCGCGGGCGACGTGACTTTGACGAACGAGGGGCTCGGGCAGACCGTGCCCGGTGACGCCGTCGACGTGCTGGGCCACCACTCGAGCACGGTCGTCGGTCCGGTCAACATCGACAAGACCGCTCCGACACTCTCTGGAGCGCTCGTGGCCGCGCCAAACGCGGCGGGCTGGTTGAACGATGATGCGGTGGTCGAGTGGGCCGGCGACGACGGGCTGTCAGGCCTGGATCCGGCGACGCAGCCCGCCGCGACCACGGTGACGGGCGAGGGGAGCAGTCTCAGCGCGGGCCCGGTCACGATCTCGGACAAGGCCGGGAACGTGAGCGCACCCGCTACGGTGACCGGCATCAAGATCGATCGGACGGCGCCGGTCGTGACCGGGAGCCCGAGCACGCCGGCGAACAGCTTCGGGTGGTACCGCGACGCCGTCGTCGTCGACTTCACCTGTCAGGATGCGCTCTCGGGTGTAGCCGAGTGCCCGACCAGCCAGCTCGTCTCCGGGGATGGCGGCAGCCAGAGCGTCACCAGCGCACCAGCCGTCGACCTCGCGGGGAACACCGCGACCGCGACGGTGTCGGGCATCAACATCGACGGAACGGCGCCGAGCACCACCATCGATAACCAGTGCGTCCGCGCCAACGGCTACTGCACGGGCGCCACGGCCATCGTCGTCATGACGGCGACCGACCAGGCGGGCCTGTCGGGGTTGGCGCAGATCCACTACCGCATCGGCCAGGGCGACGAGCGCATCGTGGATGCCGCGACCGCGACCGTCGAGGTGCCGATCGACGCGGCGGGCGGTGCCACCATCACCTATTGGGCGGTCGACCGGGCCGGCAACAGCGAGGAGCCCAAGTCCACCGAGCTGCTCTGGGACGCCATCGCACCCACCGTCACCCACACCGTCTCACCGGCCGCGAACGCCAACGGCTGGAACAACACCGACGCCACCGTTCACTTCGACGCCCGCGACAACGACGCCGGTTCCGGCATCCATCCCGGAAGTATCACAGGTGACACCACCCTGACCAGCGAGACGAACGGCACAGAGATCACCGGGACGGCTCGCGACACCGCCGGTAACATCGGCAGCGACACGGTGACCGTCCGGATCGACAAGACGCAGCCGACGATCACCGCGGCGATCGTCGCGGGAACTCTCGGAGCCAACGGGTGGTACACGTCGCCCGTGACGGTGCGCTTCACGTGCACGGACTCCCTCTCCGGCGTCGCTGCGTGCCCCGACGACTTGGTCCTGTCCGACAACGGCGCCTCCAACACTGCGGCCGGCACGGCGACGGATCGGGCAGGGAACACCGCGTCGACGAGCATCGGCGGTATCAAGATCGACCGCGAGAAGCCGCAACTGCGCAAGGCGGACATCTCCGTCGAGGGAGGCACGTTCATGCTCGGGGCCGTCCCGACGGCGTCGTGCGCGGCGACCGATGCCTACTCGGGTATCGCGGGGTGCGTCGTGACGGTGACGGGCGGAACCGCGAACGGAGTCGGAACCTTCTCGTACACGGCCGTCGCGACCGACCGCGCAGGCAATAGGACCACGGTGACCGGCACCTACCGGGTCATCTACTTCTTCCTCGGCTTCCTGCCGCCCGTCATCGACGTCTACCCCGCACTGCCGGTCGTCGGGATCCACAAGTCGGGCAGCACCCTCCCGGTCCACTTCGTCCTCTTCGACGCGAATGGGCGCGTCGTCCAAGCCAGCACCGCTCCGAAGTGGCTCTCCCCGACAAGGGGACCCGCGACGACCGCCCCACTCACCCAGACGGCCTTCGCCCCCGCCACCGAGGACACGGGAACCACCTTCCGCTACTCCCTCGGCCTCTACCAATACAACTGGAAAGTCACGGGCGCCGGCTACTACTGGCGAATCGGTGTCCAGCTCGACGACGGCCAAACGCACTACGCCACCCTCGGCGTCCGCTGACCCGACTCCCGTCACGCGCCACGGACCCACGCGAGCGAGGGCGATGTTGCCGTCCACTTAGGTGCGATACGAGGGTTCACCCATCTCGACCGATGGGAGCGGACGGAGTGTGGCATGTCGGAGTCATACCGCCCCGCGAGCGTCAGGCAGATAGGCGGGAAGTCTTGCGATGGATGTTCTTCGCATCAGCGCCGCGACCTTGGCCAACCGCGGTGGATCGGCGCGTCTCGCCCACCCACCGTTGTGTTTACGTGTCGGTCGTCTGCTTCGGATCCGGTTCGACCTCTTTCGTCTCCTTCTTGAGGATTCGAACGGATTGTCCGACGCCCTTCGCGAGCGCGGGTAAGCGGGCCGCTCCGAAGAGGAGCAGCAGGACGGCAAGAAGAAGGATGAGATGCCATCCGCCGATGTTCGCGAGCATGTCTGGCCTGACTTCAGATCTGATCGCCGACGAGGGCGAGGTTCTGGATGGCGGCGAGCCCGTATTGAGCGCTGGCGTTGGTGCTGAACGGCGCCTCATCGATTGGGTTGAGCACCGCGGGTCCTTCGACGTGTGTTGCTGTGAAAGCGAGGCTCTCGGGGTAGCCGGCGTGGCCGGTGCGGAACTCCCGCCACGCGCGCTGTGCGAGGGCGATGTCGCCGAGCTTGTGGGCTGCGTAGGCCGTCGCCCGCGAGTACGCCTGTCGGAGGTTCTGGCTTCCCCACGAGGACCCGGTGATCGCGATCTGCTCCGCCGAGGTGCCGTTGTAGAGCCGGCAGTAGTTGACCCATTGTTCTGTCACCGTCGGGTCGTCGATGAGTTCGATGAGCTCCGTCATGAGTTCGAACAACCCGAACACGGAGTCCAGCGACCCGACATCGACGCTCTTCTCGCTGGGCCCGCTGAATTTGCCGTCGGCGAGGTTGTATCGCACCTCTCCGCCCTGCGACCACCCGTTGGGGAGCGCGGCGATCGTCTTGGCGCCGTTGATGAGCTTCTCCTGCGCGACCGGGTCGCCGTTGCGCTCCCACTCGGCCAGCCAGGCCAGAGCGAGCGCGCCCCAGTCCGTCGTCGTAGAGACGCCGAGCGCATCGGGTTGCGGGTTGTAGACCTCGTCGCGGATCTTGCGGGCGGGGTCGAGCACCAGGAAGGTCTTGTCGGCGTCGACGAGGTCCTTCATCAGGTCGCCGACCCGCTCGTCGGCGGTGAGGAAGTAGTAGAAACGGCGGTAGCCGGCGTTGCTGATCCGCTGCTGCTTCGCGCTGTCGCCCCAGTGCATGATGCCGTGGCGGGTTCCGAGGTCGCGGTACTCGCCGAGGTGGTAGACGTCGACCTCGCCGGTGTGACGTGTCATGGCTTCGGCGAAACGGAAGGCCGTCGCATCGCCGGTCCGCAGGTAGTGGTACCAGAGCCACATGTCGGTGCTGAGCTCGGAGTTGTCCCAGGCGTAGCCGCCGATGTCGTACCGCCACACGTGCCGGTCGCGATCGTAATCGTGGATCACGTCGCCGTAGTCCCAGAACCCGTACCACGACCGCTGGTCGACCTGCTGCACGTAGTGCTGGTGCATGACGGCGAGCTTGTCCTCGACCGCGATCTTCTTCATGTTCGACCGATCGACAGGCGCCCAGGAGCCGAACACCCCTGCCGAGTGGTTGTGCTCGGGAGAGCTCACCAAGAGCGGCGGGGTGGCGTTCGCGTCCGCGAGGGCGCTGAAGTCGGCGGCGGTCGGTGTGGCGCCCAGAGCCCAGAAGCTCAACTCGGTGGTGCGGGCAGTGCCATAGGGTGAGCCGAAGCCGGGCTCGTAATCCTCGTAGGTGATCTCGAGCGCGTCGAGCTGCTTCGCATAGGTGTCCTGTCCCATGCCGTCGTGATAGAACCGGAGGTCCATCGCGTCCGCCTTCGGCGACCACATCCACGCCGTGGCCGTCGCCTTGTCCGTCGCGGCACCCGAGATCTCGAGCTCCGTGGGGTGCAGCTGCCAGAAGTTGCGCATGCCGAAGGCGAGGCCGCCTCCGGGGCTGCCGACGTAGGCGAGACCGCGGGCCCGCTTGCCTGAATCGACGCGAATCCAGGAATGCCCCGCCTTCGTGCGCTTGCGGATCTCGAACCCGTGGGCTGTGAGCTGGCTGAGGCTGTAGTCGCCCCACGCGGGGATCCACTGCAGTCGCGACGTCACGCGCTGATCCCACGTGGCGGTATCCGGGGTCCACGTCCCCGCGATCTGTGCGGCGCGCGCAGCGGCGCCCGGGTCGCGACGGAGCCCGGTGATGCCCCGGACGGCTTCGCCGAGGACGCCGGCAGCCTCGCCGGCGAACCGGATGTGCCGGTCGTGCAGCTGCGCCGAGAGCGGCACGGAGAAGCTGAAGCCGATGCCCGTGATGAAGTCTTTGGTCTCGTCGCCGTCGAAAACGAAGCTGTGCACGACGCGGACGCCGTCGGATCCGGCGTAGAGGTAGAACCGCACGTCGAACGGGAGCCATGTGCGGTTCCCCTTCTTGTGGTTCCCCGTCACGCGCACGACGGCGCGGACCGGTCCGCTCTGCTCGACCTTGGCATCGGACACCTGGCTCTGGAACTGCTCTCGGGCGACCTTCTCGGCTCCGTCGGTGTCGGGCTGATCCTGACGGGAGGCGACGAGCCGGCCGTTCTCCGCGATGACCGTGTCGCCGCGACGGATCGATGACACGAGGTTCGCCCCGTTCTTGGGAAACTCAACGCGGATGACGCCGGTGTCCACGACGACGCGCCCCGGGTTGTCGGAGACTGAGATCGCTGTCGCCGGCGGCGCGGGTGTCCCAGGTTGTAGCGAGTACCCGGCAGTTCGCCCGGATGCTCCGCTCAGGGCGTGCGCGGTCCACTTCACGGAGCCGTCTGGCCACCACCCCGTCGGCCAACTCTGCACCGGGACGGACTCGCCCGCCTCGGAGACCAGAGCGAACGTCTGCTCCGGGCTCAGCGCACCGCGCGGCCACGGCACGCCCCAGGTCGTCCCGGCGACGAGTTGCGCAGGTGTCCCACCTTCGAGCCAGCGAACAGGGATCGGCCCGTGTCCCGTGAGGGCATGCGGTGCAACCTGACCGAACGCGCCGCGCGCGAGTGGCGCCGCGCTGGCGGCCGACGGGGTCGACGACACGAAGGCCGCAGCGACGCCCGCAGCGACCGACGACTGAAGCAGAGTTCGACGACTGATGTCCATTGGTGATGACTCCTCGATGAATCTGTGGAGCCGTCGCTGGCTCCGACCGCCACCGAAACTAGGACGAAGCCTCGGCCGCAGTGATCAATCGGACAAAATCGGTCAGGATCGGCGAATCCACGTCCGCGTGGGAGGAGACGCTCAGAACGACAGGGACGCCCCCGTGCCCTTTGTAATGATCAAGTTCTACGGCCACCGCGGCGCTCGGAGCGGAGGTGGAGTGCAGGACGACGATGGAGCGCGGCCGCTGTCCTCGAAGAACCCGGACGATGCCCGCGGCCCTGTCGGAGGCGACCGGGCACGCGGTGATCTGCGCGAGGAGGCCGGCCTCATCCGCAAGCCGATGGACGAGCTCGGCCGTGCGCATGATCCTTAGGTCGGTGAGCGCGTCGACGACGATGAGGACCGTGGTCGACCTGCGTCGTGCAGTCGCTTGCGCTCGCACGTCGACGGCATAGCCGAGCTCCGCGGCGGCGTCGCGCACCCGTTTCGCGTTGTCGTCCCGCACGTTGCGCGTCGATCCGTTGAGCACGCGAGACGCCGTCGACTGTGAGACTCCGGCGGCCTGCGCCACTTCGACAAGCGTGGTCTCAGCCATGCCCGGCTTCCAGCTGCACCGGAGTGCCCGCAGTCGTGAAGGCTTCGCGGAGCACTCCGGCGAAACGGTGCCCCATGACGAGGTGCGTCGACGCGTCGGGGTGCAGATTGTCGGGAAGCGGCCGGACGACGGCATCGGCTTCGCCATACAGAAGCCGGCCGTCGATGTGATGAATCGCGTCGTCGCCCGCGGCACGGCGCCGTTGGACGACCCTTTCGAGCTCGACCCGAATGGCCTGGAGGCTGAGCTTTCCGTCACGCATCTCGTCCGCTCTGCCCAGCGTGCGGTACGCCGCGGACTCTCCGTCGCGGACAGGGTCTGCGACGGTGGGACCCGGAGCCTTCTCCACGATCGGGCACAGGATCGGGCTGACCACCAGCAGCGGCGTCGCGGAGTGCCCGTCCCGGATCGTGGCGATGAACCCCTCGATGGCGGATACGAAGGCGCGCCGGCGCATCGCGTCATGGTTCACCACATTGATCCCGAGCTTGATCGAGATCACATCGGCCGGTGTGTCGCGAATCGTTCTCGCGGCGAACGGGTCAACCAGCGCGTTGCCTGCGAATCCCAGATTCGTGAGTTCCACGCCGACCTCCCGTGCGGCGACGGCCGGCCAGATGCGGCTGGGCGAAGCAGCACCGGAGCCATGGCTGATGGAACTGCCGTGGTGCACCCACCGCCGCCGCTGAGGCGGCGGCGCGGCAACAGCACCATCAGCTCTCAACGCGGCGATCGTGACCGTCTCCTGCTGCGGAAGCCAGATCTCGACGCTCGCCGTCCGGCCGGGCAGATCGGGAAATGGGAGAGTCGTCACCGGCGCGTGATCCGCCTCGGCGACCTTAGTTGCGAAGTGCAGGCGATAAAGACCGTGCTCCACCGCGTGGCACCGGCCAGCCAGTTCACCGTCGATCAAGAGGTCGAACGCTCCGGGCGGCGGGACGACCCCGACCGCTCCCCCGTCGAGCCCGTCGACCGCGACGGGCCGCAGCACACGCACGTCCAGTTCCACGGTCCGCGCGTCGGTGGTGAAGCAGACGCGCACACCCGCCCCCTGGGTCGCGGCGCGGCGCACCCAATCGTCGGGAGCCATCGCGATGGCCTCTGGCGTCAGCCGCGTGAGCCGGATGCCCTCATCGGTGTGCTCGAGATGCGCGGCGCCTCGGATCTCGACGCCGCTAAGCGGCACGTCGCGCAGCATTTCTCACCCGCCGATGCCGGGTTCTGCGCGGCTCAGGCGTCGCATCTCGACCCCGACCCCCGCCAGCGCGAGCAGTCCGCCGCCGATGAGGACGAGCGGCGGGTACATCCATGCGAAGACGGCAACCCCGCCGACCGCCGCGGCCAGCAGGACCGAACCCACCGGGTCGCCCCACGTCAACCGGAGCGCCTCGCGCCCCTGCCACCGCCACCCAGCGCCCGGCACCCACCCGGCGGCGAAACGCACAGCTACGAGCACAGTGCCGACAGCCGCGCCGAGGAGGACGAGGGTCACCGCGCCCTTGCCGGGCACGTCGACGAAAGTGAGAAGCCAGAGGTCCACCGCGATCGCGAGGAGCGCCGCGACGAGGGCGATACCGGGGAGCAGGAGTGTGCGCAGCGCGGTTCCCAGGTCCTCGAGAAGGGGACGGATGCCGTCGCCCTCACCCGTGACGTGGCGCTTGAGGTGCCGGACACCCGTCGCCAGTCCCGCGAGGGCGGTGATGGCCGGCAGCGCGCACACCGCCACGACGATCCCGACGAGCAGCGTCTCGCCGAAGAGGGCGAACCCGTGCGAGTGCAGCATCCGCTTCTTCGTCGACTGCGCGCGTGCCATGTCAGCCCTTCAGCCCTGACGACGCCATGCCGCCGATGATGTACCGCTGGAACACCAGGAAGAACACCAGCACCGGCACGAGCGCCAGGACGGCCATCGCCATCTGTGCACCGAAATCCGACGTGGAGGTCGCATCTACGTAGAGGCGAAGGGCGATCGGCATCGTGTACAGGTCGGGGTCCTTCAGATAGAGGAGCGGACCGAAGAAGTCGTTCCAGGTCCAGATGAAGGCGAAGATCGCTGTGGTCACCAGGGCCGGCCGCATTAGGGGCAGCATGATCGAGAAGAAGATACGGCCGTGCCCGGCACCATCCAGGCGCGCGGCTTCGTCGAGGTCGCGGGGCACACCGCGCATGAACTGCACCATGAGGAAGACGAAGAAGGCCTCGGTCGCCAGGTACTTGCCCAGCAGCAGCGGGAAGTAGGTGTTCACCAGACCGGCCTGACTGAACACGATGTACTGCGGGATGATCACCACGTGGAACGGGAGCAGCAGCGTCCCGATCATCAACGCGAACCAGATCCCACGGCCCGCGAACGAGATGCGCGCGAAAGCGTATGCGGTGACGGCCGACGAGGCCACCACCCCGATCACGGCGAGTACGGCGAGAGCCATGGAGTTGCCGAAGAACGTCCAGAAAGAGATCCCTGCGATGCCGTCGAACGCCTTCGCGAAGTTCTCGAACGTGAACTCCTTGGGCAGCAGCCCCACGTCACCGACGATTTGATCGCTGGGTTTGAAGGACGACAGGATCATCCACGCTGCAGGGTACAGCACCACGACCAGCAGCGCCAGCGAGAGGACGTGGAAGACCACCGACCGCGCCATGGCTTTCGGTGTCCGGCGACGGCGGTCCGAGGACCGCTGATCCGATCCTGTCGTGATCGCGCGGGTGGTTGTGAGCTCGTCGGTGAGTGTCATCGCGAGTCGCCTCCGTAGTGCACCCAGAACTTGGAACTCCGGAAGAAGATGAGCGTGATGATTCCGACCACGACCAGCAGGATCCACGCCATCGCCGATGCATAGCCCATGCGCAGTTCCACGAAGCCCTTCGTGTACATGTACAGCGTGTAGAAGAGGGACGAACCGGCAGGACCACCGGTGCCGTCCGAGATGATGTAGGCCGAGGCGAACACCTGGAAGGCATTGATCGTCTCGAGGAGCAGGTTGAAGAAGAGCACCGGCGACAGCATCGGCAGCGTGATGCTCCAGAAGCGCCGCCAACGGCCCGCGCCGTCGACGTCGGCGGCTTCGTAGAGCTCCTGGGGGATGTCCTTCAGGCCTGCCAGGAAGATCACCATGGGCGCACCGAACTGCCAGGTGGCCAACAGGATGAACATCGGCATCGTGTAGTCGGGGTTGCCGACCCACCCGCCCCAGTCGAGGCCCAGGGCCGCGCCGATCCGATCGACGATGCCGTTGTCGATGAACATGGCGCGCCAGACGATCGCGATGGAGACGGAGGCCCCGATCAGCGACGGCGCGTAGAACGAGGAGCGGTAGAATCCCTGTCCTCGTCGGCTGTTGTTCAACAGCATCGCGACGGCGAGGGCTGCCGCCAGCTTGATCGGCGTTCCGATGAGGACGTACACGAGCGTCACCTGTGCCGATTGCAGGAACCGCGGGTCGGCGAACAGCTGCTCGTAGTTCTGCAGCCCGACCCACTGCGGTGGCTGGAAGAGGTTGTAGCTCGTGAAGGACAGATACAGCGACGCGACCATCGGTCCCGCGGTGAGCAGGAAGAATCCGAGCAGCCACGGGAGGAGGAAGGTGTAGCCGGCGCGGTTCTCGTGGCCGTTCGTGCCGGAGCGGCGACGCTGCGTGCGGGATGTCGGAGGTGCGGCCGTGGCCGGCGCGACGTCGGTCGCGCCGGCCACGGGGGAATCGATGGTCATGGTCATCTCCGGATCCGTCGGATCAGAGCCCGGCCTGCTCGGCCTCAGCCCACCACTGCTCCGCGAACTGGTCGACCGTGATCTTTCCGTACATGAGGTCGCCGTTCAGGCGGGTCCACGATGCCTCGAGGGTCGCGAACGACTCCGGAAGGACGGGAGCCGGCACGGTCTCCTGGTCGGCGAGCGAGTCCCGGTAGGCCAGCGACTTCGCCTCGAGCGAGCCTTCCTCGAAGTCGAGCGCATCCAGCTGCTCGGACGACGCCGGGACGCCGCGGGACGTGCCGAAGATCTTCGCCGCCTCCGGATCGTTCGCGAAGAAGTCCAGCAGCTCCGCGACTTCGGCCGGGTGCTCGGTGTTCGACGCGCCGGCGAGGTGCAGCACGGTGTAGAAGACGTCCTTGTCGCCTTCGGGCCCGGTGGGCACCGGCAGGGTCTCGAGGTCGGCGATGTCGGTGTACCGCGAGAAGAAGCTGTCCCACGTGAGGGAGCTCGCGGTCTCCTGCTGGGCGAACCCGTCGGCCGGCGCGATCTGCGTGGCGCGGTCGGGCGGGAAGAACGCGCCCGCCTCGCGAAGGGGCGTGGTCAGGTCCATCCACTCGACGATGTCGTCCTGGGTGAAGTTAGGTGTGCCGTCCTCGTCGAACGGCTCGACGCCGTTCTGCAGAAGCCACTGCAGGAAGAACCACGAGGTGATGCCCTGGTCGTAACCGCCGTACACGGGGCTTCCCGCGGCGTTCGACGTGCCTGCCGCCGTGACCTCCTCGATCCAGTCGTTGAGGTCTTCCCAGGTGTAGTCCGCATCGAGCGGCTCGACGCCGGCCGCCTCGGCCAGCGCCGGGTTCACGAAGAGCGCGAGGGTTCCCGTCCCCTGCGGAACGCCGACCTGGGCTCCGCCGATCTCACCGGCCTGCACGATCACGTCGTCCATCGTCGTCAGGTCGACCTGCTCGCCGACGTACGGCGCGAGATCCAGCAGAGCGCCCTTCGCGCCGTACTGGATGAGGTTGGCCTGGTCGAATTGCATCACGTCGGGAAGTGCACGAGCGGCGACCTCGGTCGAGCGGGCGTTCCAGTACGAGGGGAAGTCGGCGAAGTTGCCGTTGACCGTGATGTTCGGGTGCTTCTCCTCGAACACGTCGATGGCCGCCTGGTACATCTCGGCACGGCTGTCGTTGCCCCACCAGACGAGCTCGAGGGTGACGGGTTCGTCTGAGGTCTCGGCACCGGTGTCGTCTGCGCCGCCGGAGCAGGCGGCGAGCGCGCCCACCGACAGCGTGACCGCCATGGCCATGCCTGCGATCCGTGCTGTGTGCTTCATTGCAGTGATCCTCTCTGATCATCGGTCTCGCCGACCCCGGGTACGGGCGTCAAAGCGTCGGCGGAGGTCAATCTATGCAACGGGCACATCCCATCCGGACAAGTGGACAAAAACGATCACACCAGCGCTCCGCACGATTCGCGCACGGTGAGCCGCGGCAGCATCGTGATGTGACGCGCGGCGGTGTCGGACCGGTCCGGTGACGCGATCCGCTCCGTCATGATGCGCAGCACCTCCTGGCCGAGATCGCGGCCAGGTGCGGTGATGCTCGTCAGCGGCACCATCGCGAGGCCGGCCGTATCGTCGTCGTACGCCACGATCGCGAGATCCTGCGGGACACGGATGCCGCGATCCGTGGCGAGCTCCACGAGCCTGGCGGCGTGCACATCGGTGTGCACGATCGCCGCCGTCGTACCGGTCGCCGCGCACGCGTCGAGGAACGCTCGCAGGCCGTCATCCAGCGGCTCGCCGTCGCCCTCCTCGCCCTTCGGCAGCGCCGCGTACGGGGCGTCGGCGAGTCCGAGCCGGGCCACGGCCGCGGTGTACCCGTCGCGTACGAGCGGCGCCGTCGGTGTGCGATCGAACAGGGCGAGCCCCACGCGCCCGTGACCCAGCGATGCGAGGTGCTCGACGGCGAGCTGGGCACCGCGGCCGTGATCGGTCCGGGCGCTGTCGAAGGCGGCGAGCGCCGTGGACTCGAGCCGGCGCTCGAGGAAGACGACCGGCACCGGGATCGTGCGCACCCAGTCCGCGAGCTCGGCCTCGGTCCGATGCCTCATCGTCGGCGCCAGGATGATCCCCGCGACACCCACGTCCACCAGCCGCTCGGCCTGCCGCTGCTCGAGCTCCTCCCGGTACTGCGAGGTCGCGAGCACGACACGCGTTCGGCCACCGCGGGAGGCGGCATCCATTCCCCGTACGATCTGGGGAAAATAACTGACGGACGACGGCACGACGACCCCCACGTTCGCCCGCGCGGGCTGCGCCACCGACGGGGCGCCCAGCGCGATCGCGCCACCGTGCACGCGGGCGAGCCTTCCGGCCCGCTCGAGCTCGACGATGTCGCGGCGCACCGTGACCTGAGAGACGCCGAGCTGTTCGGCGATGTCTGCCGCGCTGGCGATGCCGTGCAGCTCGAGCTCACGCAGCAGATGTTCGTGGCGTGTTCTCGGCAAGGAATTCTGTCCGGCCATGTGCGAAGTCCGTTCGTCGCAGTCTGATCCGCATGACCGTTCGGTGATCGAAATTGTCCGAAAGGGCGGATGGCTACAGGATCGTAATACACGATCGGCAGGTGACGATGACGTACCAGGGGACACGAGCGCCGCAGACGACGGCACGCCAGGGGTGGCAGCAGGTCGCGGACGACCTGCTGCGCGCCGTCGTCCCGTTCGCCTCGCCGAGCGGCTCGCTCATCACGCTGCCCGGGCCTTCCAGCGCCTCCGGCCGCTGGAGCGACGGACTCGAGGGCTTCGCCCGCACCTTCCTGCTCGCGGCCTTCCGCGTCCGCGGCGCCGGCGGCGAAGATCCCGCCGGCTCGCTCGAGCGGTACGCCCGCGGACTCGCCTCGGGCACGGATGCTGCGAGCCCGGAGCGGTGGCCGACCATCACCGAGCGGCGTCAGGCCGTCGTCGAAGCGGCATCGATCGCGATCGGCCTCGCCGAGACGCGACCGTGGCTGTGGGACCGGCTCGATCCCTCGGTCCAGGAGCGAACCGTGCGGTGGCTGGCGGGTGTCGTGGGCACCGGCGGGTACACGAACAATTGGATCTGGTTCCAGAATGTGATCGAGTGCTTCCTCGCCTCGGTCGGCGGGCCATGGCGCCAGGACGATCTCGACCGCAACGCCGACATCCAGGAGAGCCTTTACGTCGGCGACGGCTGGTACTCCGACGGCGCCGGGCCCGATGGCGCGCGCCGCAGCTTCGA
Organism: Microbacterium sp. F01; assembly: GCF_056156365.1. Taxonomy (NCBI): domain Bacteria; kingdom Bacillati; phylum Actinomycetota; class Actinomycetes; order Micrococcales; family Microbacteriaceae; genus Microbacterium; species Microbacterium sp. F01. The sequence continues at coordinate 3,680,773 of NZ_CM149592.1, read as the reverse complement.
CTACTACGCGGGATGGGCGTGGCACGTCTACCCGCTGATGCACGCGCGGATCCGCGGCATCGAGCTCGAACCTCTGCACAGGGAGCGCCTGCGCGCGTTCCTCGACCAGGCACGCGATCTCGTCGGCTCGCACGGCGACCCGCTCTTCCAGGGCCGGTCGCTGACCTACCGATTCGCGATGCTCGCGCCGTTCTGGGCAGGAACGATCGCGGATGCCACGCCTCTGGCTCCCGGCGAGACCCGCGCTCTCGCGGCGCCGGTGCTTGACCGCTTCGTCGCCGCCGGGAGCGTCGATGACCGCGGACTCCTTCCCATCGGCTGGCATCGAGAGTTCCTGCCGATCCGGCAGGTCTACACCGGCGCGTCGTCGCCGTACTGGGCGAGCAAAGGAATGCTGGGTCTGCTCCTTCCGTCGGATCATCCGGAGTGGGCGGCCGAGGCATCCGTCTCCCCGCGGGCCGAGGTGAGCGCCCGCACCTTGACGGCACCCGGGTGGCTGGTGGTGCGTTCCGAGCGCGACGGTGTGGTGCGCGTGCTGAACCACGGGTCGGACGGTTTCCGCGGACCCGCGGGCGCCCCGCGCGCGGACAACCCCTTCTACCAGCGGCTCGGCTACTCCTCGGCGACCTCCCCCGCACTGACGCGGGCAGCGGTCGCCGAGCCGTTGGAATCACACGTCGCGCTGCTCGATGGCCGCGGGAAGCCGTCCCATCGCGACGCGATCGAGCCGGTGCACGTGGGCGGGCGCGTCGCGGTGTCGCGCTCCCGCGTGCACTGGCTCGACGGACCGTCCGACGACGACGCCTCCGATGTCGCGGGATGGACGTCGATGCGGCGCGGTCCTCGCGTCACGGTCGCCTCGGTGGTGAACGGGGTGCAGGAGCTCAGGCTGGCGTGGTGGAGCGATGCTCCGGCGGTGTCCACACCGACCGCGGCCGGCGCCGCCGACGAGGTGTGGCCGGCGGACCCGGGACCGTGGACATTCCGCATCGGCGGCTGGTCGCTGCCCGTCGCCTTCGGCCAGTGGAGCGCGGCCGCTGCCGGCGCCTCGCGCGCGGACGGGCTGACGAGTGCGGTCGTGGGACTGCGGGGCCTCGAGGACTCGGGCCTGGCCGAAAGATCCGGCGGCGATCCGTTCGCCGCCGGATCGGTCACCCCGTGGGCCGAGGGAACCGCCGCCGCGCAAGCCGGCTCGGTCGTCGCCGCACTCGTAGCACTCGGCACCCCCGGTGCCGGGCTCGACCCCTGTTCGGTTCCGTCGATCGCCGTCCAGGCGGAGTGCATCGTCGTGCGATGGCCGGACGGAGCGGTGGATGTCGTCGCTGCCGAGGGTGAGGCGCTCCTATGACCCGTCCGCCCGCCCTCCTGGCCATGGAGTCGACACAGCTCGCTTCCGATGTGTTCGGGCCGCGCGCCCGCCGGGATCTGGAAGGGATCGTCGCACTTCACGACACGGTGCTCACGCCCGGGCTCGCGGCGATCCCCGCGCGGACGAACGACATCGAGATCCTGATCACGGGTTGGGGCGCGCCTCGTCTCGACCGAGCCACCCTCGCGAACTGGCCCCGGCTGCGCGCCGTCGTCCACGCCGCCGGGTCGGTCAAACGGCTCGTGACGCCGGCAGTCTGGGAACGCGGCATCCGTGTCTCCAGCGCTGCGGGTGCCAACGCGGTGCCCGTCGCCGAATATACACTCGCGACCATCCTGCTGAGCGCAAGCGATGTTCTGCGGTCCGCACACGACTTCGAGCGCACGCACGACCTGCTGGCGGCGCGCCCACGCGGCGACGTCGGGGCATTCGGCATCACCGTCGGCGTCATCGGGGCCTCCCGGATCGGTCGCAGAGTGCTCGAGCTGCTGCGCCCGTTCGACATCGACTGCCTGCTGGTCGACCCGTCGGTCACCGCACTCGAGGCGGCCGAACTCGGCGCGGAACTCGTGCCGCTGCCTGAGTTGCTGACCCGATCCCAGGTCGTGACCGTCCACGCGCCCGCACTGCCCGAGACCTTCCACATGATCGGGCGCGAACAGCTCGCCCTCATGTCCGACGGCGCCACCATCATCAACACGGCGCGAGGCTCGCTCATCGACACGGACGCGCTCGTCGAAGAGCTGCGCGCCGATCGGCTGCGGGCCGTGCTCGACGTGACCGATCCGGAGCCCCTGCCGCCGGGGCATCCGCTCTTCTCCCTGCCCGGCGCGACCCTCACGCCCCACATCGCCGGTTCGATCGGGAACGAGCTTCGACGACTCGGTCACCACGTCGTGGCCGAAGTCGAACGATTCGTCACAGCAGGCGAACTCGCCGACGAGGTCACATCGCCCGATCTCGCCCGCATCGCCTGAGCGCCGACTGCTGTCGCGATCGGTTTTGTCCGGATCCTCCCGCAAGACAATATGCCTGACCAGACTTACTTTCGCGCCCAACGCCGGGCGCGGATGCATCCGAAAGGACGATGAAGTCATGAAGGTCACTTCCTCCCCCACCCGCCGACGCCTCGCGGCGTCCGCGTTGTCGATCGCGCTCGTCGCCACCGGCCTCGCCGTGCCGGCCGCAGCGCAGGCGTCGCCGCCCGGACTCGACCAGGCCGGGCCGCGGATCGATCCCGCGCTGCTCGCGTCGTGCACGGGCGAGGTCCCGATCGTGTGCACCTTCGAGGGCCTGGCACCCGGCAACTACGACGTGACGGTCGACCTCGGCTCCGAGGTCGACCCCGCGAAGACCGAGATCTACGCCGAAAGCCGCCGTCTGGTGCTCGCCGCGGTCGACACCGCCGCCGGCGAGCACACCCGCAGGTCGTTCACCGTCAACGTCCGCGACCCCGAAGGACAGCAGAACCAGCCCGCGGGCACCGGCACGCCAGGGCTCAGACTCACCTTCGCGGGGGACGCCCCCGCCATCGCCGGCATCGGGATCCGACAGGCCCTTCCGCGCACGCGGCAGGTGGCCCTGATCGGCGACTCCACCGTCACCGACCAGGAGACCTGGCCCTACACCGGCTGGGGTCAGCGCCTCCCTGCGCACTTCGGACTCGGCATCAGCGTCGTGAACCACTCCGGGTCGGGCGAGAGCTCCGAGTCCGTGCTCGCCAAGTCCGAGCTGTTCGACGCCCTCGAGCCGCAGCTCGGAGAAGGAGACCTTGCACTCATCCAGCTCGCGCACAACGACAAGACCACGACGGCACAGCAGTACCGCGCGAACCTGACCGAGCTGGTGGATCGCGTGCGTGCACGCGGTGCGACTCCTGTGCTCGTCACCCCGATCGTCCGCCTGCGCTTCACGAACGGCGTGATCAACCCGGTCGGACTCATCGTGACCGATCTGGCGGATCTCCCCGCGGAGATGCGCGCCGTCGCGACGGACTTGGACGTGCCGCTGATCGACTTGACGCAGCGCAGCCGCGACCTGGTGGAGACACTGGGCCCTGTCGACGCGGAGCCGATCTACCTGATCCGGATCAACGGCGACCGCACGCACACCTCGGAGTACGGCGCAGGCGTGTACGCGGACATCGTGGCCGAGGAACTGCAGAAGCTCGATCTGCTACCGGGAGCCGGGTGGCGCTGAGCCCTTATCCGCATGCGGTTCGGCGCGCCTCGGCGCACCGAACCGCATGCGTCTCCAGGCGCTATCTCACACCCACGGTCGCGAAGTAGGTCTGCCCATCGTCGAGCTGCACGCCGATGCGCCAGTAATAGCCCGCGCCGGTCACCTTCCAGTTGTACTGATACAGCCCGGGCGTGTAGCGGAACGTCGAGCCGCTGTCGGCCGTGACGGACGCGAAGTCCACTTCGCTGATCGGTGCGGAGGTCGGCGAGCCCTTGATCGGCGCGAGCCACTTGGGCGCGCTGTTGCTCTGCACGATCCGACCGTCGGCATCGGCCAGGAGGAAGTGAACGGGGAGCGTGCTGCCGGCTTTGTAGATCCCGACAAGCGGCAGCACCGGGTACAGGTCGATGACGGGCGGGAGGAAGCCGAGGAAGAAGTAGATGACCCGGTAGGTGCCGGTCACCGTGGTCCTATTGCCTGCGCGGTCGGTCGCGACGGCCGTGTACGAGAAGGTTCCGACTCCGTTCGCGGTTCCGCCCGTCACCGTCACGACGCACCCCGCGATACCCGAGTAGGCATCGGTCGCCGCGCACGACGCCGTCGGGACGGCCCCGAGCATGAACGTGCCTCCCTCGACGGAGATGTCCGCCTTGCGCAGTTGCGGCTTCTCGCGGTCGATCTTGATACCGCCGATGCTCGTCGACGCGGTGTTCCCTGCCCGATCCGTCGCCGTGCCGGCCGCAGTGTTGGAGGCGCCGTTGTCGGACAGGACCAAGTCGTCGGGGCACGCAGCGACGCCGGAGAGGGAGTCCGTGCACGTGAAGCGCACCGTCACGGGCGACGTGTACCACCCGTTGGCTCCGAGAGTTCCCGCGACGATCGCCGCGGTGATCGTCGGCTGCGTCTTGTCGATCCGGACGGTCACCGTGTCGCTGCCGATGTTACCGGCGGTGTCGCGAGCCGTCCCGGTGATCTCTGTGCCGTTCGTCTCGCTGGTCAGGGTGGTGTCACCTGTGATACTTCCGGGATGGATGCCGGAACCGGCGTCGTTGTCGCGGGCGTCGAAGTGAACGGTGGCGTCGGTGTTGTTCCAGCCGTTGGCGTTCGCGGCCGGTGAGACGGTGTGGGTGACGGTGGGTGCGATGGCGTCCCAGAGCAGCTCGGTGGACTTGGGCTCCTCGCTGTTGCCGGCCCGGTCGACCGCCCAATAGGTGATGGTGGCACCGCCCGCCGCGTCGATCGGCACCTCGACGGTCGCGGTCGCGGCATCCACGATGCGCTCGTCGCCCTGGCCGATGCGGTAGTGGATCTGCGCCAACCCCGACAGGCCCGCCTGGTCGGTCGCCGTCATGACGACGATGGCCGTGGCGCCCGTGCAGTAGCCGTTGGCGCGGACGCACTGGTTATCGATGGTGGTGCTCGGCGCCGTTCCGTCGATGTTGATGCCCGACACCGTCGCGGTCGCGGTGTTCCCCGCGAGGTCGACGGCTGGTGCGCTGGTGACGCTCTGGCTGCCGCCATCCCCGGAGACGAGCTGGCTGGTCGGGCACTCGGCTACACCCGAGAGCGCATCCTGACAGGTGAAGTCGACGACGACGGCGTCGCGGTACCACCCGAAGCTGTTCGCCGGCGTGCTCGGGCTCCCGGTCACGACCGGCGCCGTCCGATCGATCTTGATGCCGGTCACCGTAGCGGGTGCGCTCACGTTCCCGGCCTTGTCCGAGATCGTGACCGGGCCCGCGCTGAGACTGCTCCCCTCGCCCGTCACCGTGGTCGCGGCGGGCTGCGTCGCCGGATCCAGGCCTGACAGCCCGTCGTCGCCGGCCCACTCGACCACCGCATCATCGTTCAACCAGCCCGCCGCGTTTGGCGCGGCCACGAGCGCTCCAGAGAGTGTCGGAGCGGTCTTGTCGATGTTGACCGGACCGACGACCGTGCTCGAGTGGTGGCCCAGCACGTCGACGGCGTCACCGGGCACGGTCTGCCCGAGCCCCTCGTTCGTCAAAGTCACGTCGCCCGCGCACCCGGCGACCCCGCTGTCGTCGACACAGGCGAACCGCACCGACACGTCGCTGTTGTGCCAGCCGAACGCGTTCGCCTGCGGCGTCACGGTGGACGTGATGATCGGCCCCGCGGAGTCGCAGTCCACCGCGTTGTAGGCCGCCTCATACGTCGTCGGCTTCGGGACGCCATCGATCGTTTTGGTCGCAACGATCGTCGCGACCCCCGCAGGCAGATTCTTCCCGCTCGCCGCGAACGTCATGTAGTTCGGTGTTCCCGCGCTTAGTTGCGAGACTGTTCGGTCTCCCAGTGCCGTGGTCACCTGCACATCCGCCGGAACGGACTCCTTGTTGAGGACGTAGACGGCGAGCACGGGAACCGCGTTCGTGCACTGCGCCCGCGCATTGACCGCGATGGACGTGGCCGCTCCACCGATCGGGTACGACAGGGTGATCGGCGCGCTGGGCGGCGACGCGGACGAGGTGCCCGACGCGTTCGTGGCGGTCACCGCGAACGTGTAGGACTTGCCGTTCACGAGACCGTCGATCCGGCAGGTCAACTCGCCGGCGGTCGTGCAGGAGCGGCCGCCGGGCGTAGCAGTCGCGGTGTACTGCAGGATCGCCGACCCACCGTCATCTGCCGAGGCCGGCCAGGTGACCCGGGCCGCCCTGTCACCGGTCACAACCGTCGCCCCCGCAGGAGCGCTCGGCACCGCAGCCGCGGCGGCCGGATCGACCGCCAGGGCGACGTTGCCTGCGACCACGACCGCGACCGCGACGAGCACGGCGACGGCTCGCCGGCGAAGGGATGAGATGGCGGTCATGGTGCACGTCCTTGAAGAGAATCTGGCTGTTCGGCCGCGCCTCGGCGAGACGGCGCGGTCAGCGCCGGCCGGCCGGGACGCGGATCCCGGCCGGCCCGATCGCTAGTTGCAGGAGACCGCCGTGTAGCCGGCCTCGTAGGTGGTTGTGACGGGGGCACCGCCGACCGTCTTGGTCGCGTCGATCGACGCGACGGCCGCCGGCATCGCTGCGCCCGAAGTGGTGAACGTGAGGTACACGGCCTTGCCCGCGGCGAGGGATGCGGTCTGCGTCCCGTAGGCCGTCGTCACCACCGCGGTCACCGCCACCGACTCCTTGTTCAGCACGTACACCGCGAGCGACGGCTTCGCGTTCACGCACTGCGCCTTGGCGCTGACCGAGACCGACACGTTCCCGGCCGTGCCCGGCGCGAACGACGGCGTCGCCGGAGAAGTGGGCGCGGAGGCCACCGACGTGCCGACGGCATTGGTCGCCGTGACCAGGAAGGAGTAAGCCGTCCCGTTCGTGAGGCCCTCGATCCGGCAGGTCAGCGCGCCCGTGGTCGTGCAGGTCTTCCCGCCCGGCACCGCCGTGACGGTGTAGCCGGTCACGGCCGACGTCCCCGGATCGGTCGGCGCCCCCCAGGTGAGCTTCGCCGCGGCATCACCGAGTGCCACCGTCACACCCGTGGGTGCGCCGGGAACCCGGCCCGCCGGCGGAGCCGCGGGGATACTCACCACACCCGTGGTGCTCACCTGACCGGCGACGTCCGTCGCACGGAAGTACACCATGTGCGCCGCTGCATCCGGCGCCCCTACCGGGCCGGAGTATGCCGTCCACGCTCCGGCGTCCAGCTGATACTCCACCGACGCGACACCCGAGCCGGAATCCGACGCCGACACCGCAACCTTCCTGGCCTCAAGCGAACCAGTCACCACCGGTGCCGTCAGATCCAGCTTCACCTGCAGGTGCCTCACCTCTGAGACATTCCCCGCCTCGTCGGTCGCGCGATAGCTGAACGTGCTCGCACCCTCCGGGATCGACACCGCCGAGGAGTACGCACTCCACGCCCCCTCGCCCAGCCGGTACTCCACGCTCGCGACACCCGATTCCGCATCCGACGCGGACACACTCGCTGACACCAGTGACACGAACCAGCCGTTCGCCCCGTCGGCCGCTGCCGGCGACGACACCGCCGACACCAGCGGCGCCACCGTATCGGGCGTGGCGGCAGCCGACGTGTAGGACGCGACCAAGGTGAAGTAGCTCGTGGTGTCGTTGGACGATCCGTTGTTGCCGCCCAGGGTGAGCGCGGTGCCTCCGGCGACGTCCTTCGCGAAGAGCACGAACGTCGCCTGCGATCCGTCATCGGCTTGGGCGCGGAGGGCAGTCTCCACGAATCCTTGCTGCGCAATCCACGAAGGCCACCAGGTTCCGCGTCCTCGCGCGTCGAACGCCACATAGACGGTCGAGTCTTTCGCGGCTGTGAACGTGAGATAGTTCGTAGTGTCGGCCAAGCGCTTGTCGTCGTTGGCGCCGGGGATTAGGACGGCACCGGTCAGCCTCTCCGGATACCGCACCAGTTTGTTCGTGCGGTCCACGTATTGAACCGCATTGAGTTCCCCGCGTCGCACCGCCTGGAGCTTCGTGGGAGAGGTGACAGTGACGTCACCTGGCTGGATCGTGAGCAGATCGACGTCGACGACGACAGGGGGCGCCAGGGCGGTCGTGCGCAGCGCATTATCCGGGTCGTCGAAGACCGCGGACACGCCGACCTCGAGGATTCCACGCTTACCACCCTGCCGGGTCAGGCGCCACGACGCGGAGATGGCAGCCCCGGCCGCTACAGACGCGAACGTGGTGGGGGATGTCGGCTGCGCCACCCACCCGGCAGGCAACTGCGGCGTGAGCTGAACTGCCGTGACAGGCGCGGCACCGACCGCCGCCTTGTTGGTGAACGACGCAGTCACATTCACGCTTCCGCCGACGGGCGGGCCCGTGAATGGTGCCAGCGACACCTCGATCGGCGTCTTCTTGACGGCGATCTCATAGACGATCGTGTTGATGTCCAGGCCCTGGCTGAGGTTGACCGAGACGTAGTGCCGGCCACGGTACCAGTACGCCTCGTCGCTGAGTGTGATGGGCGCGGAGAGGAAGGTCCCATCCGCCTGGAGCGTCGCAGAAATGGGTGTCGTGCTGCGGTCGAGGTAGAGGCGGAGCGCACCGGCGGTGACGAACGTGGGGTGATTCGACAGATCGACTTTGCCCGCCAGCCGGAAGGTGCTCGTCGGTATCGCCGTGATCGGGCCTTCTCCTGCGCGGTTGGCTGCAAGCAGCGGGATCGGGTTGATCCCCGTCGCCGTCGCCGTCGGCTGGCCGATAAGTCCGAGGGGCTTGGTGTTGTACGTCGTCGTGACCGCGGTGGTGCGGTTGACGTACTTCAAGTTCTCGACCGTGAAGTCACCGATGAACTTGTTCGAGCTGAACGCCGCAGCCGGATTGAGTGTCGAATGCAACGTCACGTCCTTCACGCGCACGTCGTCCACCGGTGACCGTGAGACAGCGCTCGAAAAGCGGAAGACAGTAGGGTTCCGCGTCGCGGGCAGAGCGTCCCCCGTTCTGATGTTGTCGAACCGGATGTTGCGAATGGTGGGGTCGTACACATCCGCGTTCGGCAACGAAACGGTCTCGGAGTAGTCCGCGTCGAACTCCACCACGCACCAGTTGACGTTCTCGATGACGCTGTCGCGTACGTAGAAGTTCTCGATCGCCCCGCCGCGATTGGAGTTGGTCTTGAGCTTGAGGGCCATGACGAGGCCGGTTCCGCCGAAGGTGATGTCGTGGACGAAGACGTTCCTGACGCCGCCCGACATCTCACTTCCCGCGGAGATGCCCGCGGAGTTGCCTCCGTCATTGCGGAAGATGCTGTCGCGCACGATGATTCCGTCGCTCGCATCGCGGCGATCACGTCCGTCGCGGTTGCGTCCCGCCTTGATCGCTACTCCGTCGTCGGACACGGTCACGTTCACGTCTTCGATCACGACGTTCTTCGTGGACTCAGGGTCGATGCCGTCGTCGTTGTTCCAGCCGGTCGACTCGTACCCGGTCGTCATGTTGCTGTAGATGTCGACGCCGCGCACCAGCACGTTCTGGGAATTCAGCGGGTGGATCTGCCAGAACGGGGCGTTACGAACCTTGATGCCTTCGATGAGGATGTTGTTCGAATGGTTCGGCTCGATGAAGTTGGGACGGAACGAGGACTTCAGTACCGTCGCATCGGTGGGCGTCGGAATCTCCACGACATGATCGCCCTGGATGACGGGGATCGTAGTGGGGCGGGTTCCATCGGCGGTGAAGATCCGCTTCTCGACGGGCGTGCCGTCGAAGTTCATTTGATTGAGGATGCCCTGCTGGCCGTAGGTGGCGGTGAGCGAACGGTCCTCCGAGTTGAGTTCACCCCAATAGCCCTTCTTCCACGGGCGCCAGTTCCACATGTCCTCCTGGCCGTCAAGAGTGCCGCCGCCCGTGATGGCGATGTTCTCCTGGTTCAACGCGCGGATGAGTGGCGAGAAATTGTAGAGATCGGTGCCCTCGAAGCTCGTGAGGGTGACCGGGTAGTACTCGTTCGTCTTGTTCCGCATGAATCTGACGGTCGCGCCCGCCTCCACACGCAGGTTGACGTTGCTGAGCAGCTGGATCGAACCCGAGTAGTAGACGTTCGGGTCGCCGTTGCTGGACCCACCGGCGGGAACCACGACGGTGCCACCGCCCGCGTTGCTGCAATCGGCGATCGCGGCGTTGATGGCGTCGCCGTAGTAGACGACCTGCTGTTCGGCGAAAGTGAGCGGCGACGTGGTCGAGGATGGCTTGTTGGCCTGGTTGCCATTGGCGTACCTCTCGGTAGCGGTGCGCACCTTCGCCGCGTACGCTGCTGACGTCACATTGCAGACGCTGTCCGGAAAGACCGGCGTGTTCGCGTTGACGGTCTCGTCGATCTCGTCGTAGCGCTCCTGATCCCAGTAGTCGCCGTCACCCGCGACTGCGGCGGCGTCGAATACCTGGATTTCGTAGCGGTGCGCAGTGGTGCGGTCTGCAGCTGTCACAGCAACAACGTCTCCCGCAGCAATCTGCCCGGTACGGGGCTGACCCGCCGCGGTATCCACTCGCCGGGACTGGCTCGAGCCGTCAGAGGCGCCGAGGTCGGCGAGGACCTGGTCGGCTGTCGCGCCGGGCTCGACCGTGATCGTCGATGTGCCGACGGTGCGGACGACATCGGCGCTCTCCAATGCAACGACGACGGTTCCCGTGGACGCTGGATCTGCGGCCCGGGCGGGAATCGGCGTGGCGACGAGCAACCCTGTGACGATGGTGGTCGCGACGACCGCAGCTGCCGTACGCCGGCGGTCCAGTGAGATGGTTGAGCGAGCCATGGTGCGCGTCCTTATGGTCGGGGTCGGTCTCTCGGCGTCGACGAAGGGACGCGGAGCCGGCGCGGTCGGCCGGGACGAATCCCGGCCGACCCGCCCGCTAGTTGCACGTGATGGCGGTGTAACCAGCTTGATATGTCGTCCGCACCGCGGCGCCGTTGACCGTCTTGGTCGCCACGATCGACGCGGCGTCCGCGCCCATCGTCGCCCCCGTGGTGGTGAACGTCAGGTAGGAGGCCTTGCCCGCCGCCAGCGTCGCGGTCTGCGTGCCGTAAGCCGTGGTCACCGCCGCGGTGAGAGGCACGGACTCCTTGTTCAGCACGTATACCGCCAGCGACGGCTTCCCGCTCACGCACTGCGCCTTCGCGTTCACCGACACCGACACATTCCCCGCGGTACTGGGCGCGAACGACGGCGTGGCCGGAAACGTCGGCGCCGACGCGGCCGATGTGCCCACGGCGTTCGCAGCGGTCACCGAGAACGAGTACGCGGTCCCGTTCGTCAGACCCTCGATCCGGCACGTCAGCGCACTCGTCGTGGCGCACGTCTTCCCACCCGGCATCGCCGTGACGGTGTACCCCGTGACCGCGGACGATCCCGGGTCTGCAGGGGCGACCCACGTCAGCTTCGCCACAGCATCACCCAAAGCCACCGACACACCCGTCGGTGCACCCGGCACCCGACCGGCCGGCGCGGGAACCACCGTGAGGACGGCAGTGGCCGATGTGCTGCCGAGGTAGCTGCCCGCAAGGTCGGGTGCGAAGACGGCGCTGAGCGTGTGATCTCCGACGGCCAGATCCGCGGGCAGTCCGATGGTGGCACTGCCGGCGCGGTCCAGCTCAGATGCACTCGTGATCGCTCGCTCCCCATCCATCAGGGTCACGGCTCCCGCAGCCGTCCGCTCGTCTGAGGCGGTGACGTGCACGGTCGCGGTGACACTGCTTGAGCCGAAAGGCTGCTGCGGAGCGCTCAACTGCAGGGACGTGGACGTCGTCGCTGGCGTCACGTTCACCGTTACGATGCTCGACGCGCTGCCGGTGAAGTCATCCGCGTCGGTGGGAACGAACTCGGCTGTCACAGCGTGCTCACCGACCGGGAGGTCTCGACCGAGCGAGAACGAAGCTGCGCCTTCGGTCACCGGGACCGTGCCCAGCTCGCCCTGAGCGTCGCGGAAGACGATGTCACCGGAGGGGGATCCGGCGGACGCCGAGACCGTGGCACGCAGCGTGGTGCGAGTCGGATCGCCGTATGAGCGGCTGTCGGACGATGCAGTCAGCTCCGTCGTGGTGACGACCGCGTCGGTCTTGAACACGAAGTGCCGGTGTCCACTGCCCACCTTGATCGACTGCTCGTCATCGGAGAAGGTGCTCACTCCGGATGCGCCCCCACTGTCGACGAAACGTCCGCCCGCGATGCGCGGCAGGACGACGGTCGCCGTCACGTTGACCGGAACATCGACGTCGAGCGTGTAACCGGCTCCGGTGCCTGAGAAGGAGACCGCGACCGGACCTCGCTGCGTCACCACCGTGCCCGACGCCGAATCGAGAACACCATGAGCCGGGTCGATCGAGACGCTGGCCGCGCCGGCCTCTGTCACGCGGACGCCGAGGAAGTCCTCGAGGACATCGACCGCGGCGGTTGCGCCCCACCCATGGGACTGGCTCTCTCCGTTCGTCGGCGTGTTCCACTGCTCCCATGTGAACGTCGCGCCCTTGTTCAGGAGCTGCGCCCAGCCGAGGTCTGAGCCGTTGGTGAGCAGCGACAGCTCGGCGTCGGCGCGTCCCGCCGCATCCAGCCCCTTCACGAGGATGTCGGCCGTCATGGGCCCCTGCTTCATGCCGAGGCCCGCGACATACGCCGCCATGGAGGCGACTCGGGACGAGGGCGCGATGCCGAAGGCGAGAGCGTACGATGTGGCGTGCTGGCCCGCATGAGCGCTCTGGGCACCGCTGGAGAGCAGCCCGTCCGAGTAGTAGCCCGACGCATTGATGAGCTTCGCATTCATGACGTCGCGCAGAGCTGCGGACCGCGCCTCGAAGTCGGCCCGGTCGCCTGTCTTGCCCAGGGCGGCTGCCGCTGACGCCGCGCTGTCGAAGGCGCGCACAGCGAGCGCGTTCACCGTCGTGCGTGCATACGTGCTCATGTCGTACCCGAACCGACCCGCCGCCGGCCAGTCGACGATGCCGTACTGATATGAACTGGTGCCGCCAGGCAGCTGCACCACCAGTCCCGCGAGGTTTCCGGTGGCCGGGATCGAGCGGGTGGCGTAATTGGCCGTCTGCTTGAGGTAGGGATATGCCTTCTCCAGCAGTTCCTTGTCGCCGGTCTGCAGGTAGTAGTTCCATACCCAGTCGACCAGGTTGAGAGTGAAGTCCGGGATGTCGCGTGCCCCGTCTCCGTTGGGGTAGACCGCGTTGTACCGGCCCAGGTTGTTTCCTGAGTTCCAGAAGCGGTCAGCAGACGAAAGGAACTGGAGTATCGCCTTCCGGCTGGTGGCTCGCTCGGACCAGGTCGTGGTCGTGACGGCGGAGATGTTGATGGAGTCCTGAAGGAACTGGCCCTTCTCGCGGGTCGGCGTGTCAACGAAGCTGTTCTGCGCCGAGTACAGCGCCGAGCGCTTCATCAACTCGAAGACGGCATTGAGGGTGGAGTTCGAGCTCGAGAAGTTCGACTCCCGGGCCTTCGGCACCTCGGCAGTGATGATGGTGGCCCACACATCCTCCGTCGTGAACGTCTCGCCAGCCAACGCCGGTATGGCGAGATAACGGAAAGCGAGGTGGTCGAAGGAGTCGTAGTGCTGGGCTCCCGCCTTCTGCGTGTAGACGAAAGTCAAGTTCGTCGCCTGGGTGCCGGTTGCCGGGGACGTGTTGATCGCGCCGGTGGACGTGAGTTCGTACCCCTCCTGCAGGGTCACGGACTGGCCCGCCTGTCCGTTCTCGAAGGCGACGCCGATGCGCGCTGGAATGACCTTTCCGAAGTCCAGGACGGTCACTCCAGAGCTCAACGTCGTGCTGGAGACCGGGTGTACGACCGTCTCGGTGGTATGCCCGAGTTCCGCCTGAAGGTGCGGGAAGGATGCCGTGGGATGCGGTCCCGCGACGCCCACTGACGCCCACCCGCTGGCGTCGAAGCTCAGTGACGTCCAGCCGACGGGCAGTTTCCGTGCGTCGTACTGCTCGACGAAGTCGCCTTCGCTGTTGCGTGTGGTCGTTCCCGAGAACGGAGTGGCCGTCGTCGCCTTCCATGTTCCGTCGGAGCTGATCGTCTGGGATGCGCCATCAGTGAAGTACACGACGACTTTGGCAATCGCCCCCTGTACGCCGGCAGCCCGGCTCTGGCCCGCACCGTACCAGCGGGCGAGCAGTCCGATCGAGATGGCGCTGTCCGAGCCGATAGCCGACGTGATGTCCCAGCCCTGATATCGCAGCTCGCTCGAGTAGTCGAACGACTCACCCCGTCCGATGCGGGTGCCGTTGATCGACAGCTCGTAGGCGTCATCGGCGGCGACGTAGGCCAGAGCCTGCTTGACCGCCTTGCCGGCCGCCAGGTCGCGCTGCGTGCGCGTCATCCAGAACAGATTGCTGCCCGTCGCTGCGGTCGAGGTTGCCACGGCCCACTTGCCGGTGCCGCCCGTGAAGTCGTCGGAGAAGAGCACGCCCCCGGACGCATCGCGCACCACGAGGTCGCTGAACGCGCCCACCTCGCTTGCGCCCTCGCGGAATCCGATCGTCCCAGACCCATAGAGAGCATTGGTGGTGGTGTCGACGAGGACACCGTCGACGTACGTCTTGATCGTCGAGCCGCTCACGGCGATCCGCAGCTGATAGACCTGCCCCACGGCGAAGCTCACCGCAGTGTTCGTGCCCAGCGTCGTGAAGCTGCCACCGGTCTGGGTGTGCTTCTTTAGACCTGTAGCCCCGAGTTGCCACATGTACCCGGTTCCGCCTCCTGCGCCGCTCGCGCGGAACATGAATCCCGCTGCGGTCGTGGCGATCTTCGCCCGGAAGCTCACGGAGTAGTCCGTCCAGGTGGATCCCGTGCCTGCGAGCGTCACGCCGCCGCCGGTGATCTGGGTCCATCCCGCTGACGGTGTCGTAGCAATGTGGCTGCCGCCCGCCGATGAGACCCAAGGCGCGAGGGTGGCGGCGAAGTTCGTGTCTGCGAGGCTGCCCGCCGCCCCCGATGTGGTCGTCGAGACCGTGACGGTCGGGCTCGTGCCGTTCTTGTACTTATAGTCGGTGTACGTGCCAGTGCCCGACGTCCACTTCTCGGAGAGGAGGGTGGTGCCGGAGGTGTCCTTGACGATGACGTTCGAGAACGTCCCCGACTCTCCGGTCGACTCGCGGAAGCCGATCGTTCCCGTCGTGTACGTGGCATCCGTCCACGAGTCGACCTGGACACCGTCGACGAAGGTGGTGAAAGTCGACCCCTGCACGACGACCTTGAGGTGGTAGGTCGTGCCCACGGCGTAGTTCGTCGTGACCGGGTTTCGTCGCGCGGACGTCGTGTAGGTGCCCGAGTCAAGGCGATGGGTCTTCAGTCCACCGGTCGCCGCGAGCTGCCACATGTAGCCGTTGCCCACCGTAGATGTGCCCGATGTCGAATAAGTGCCACGGAAGACCACAGCCGCTGCCAGTGAAGCGATCTTGACGTCGGCCTCGAGCGTGTAGTTGGTCCAGGCGTACCCTGGCGCGTACAGCATGATGTCGCCCAGGGTCGAGAGGCTCGAGCTCGACGACGGACCGGCGATCGTGCCCCAGCGGGTGGTCGTGCCGACTGAGCCGACGGAAAGATCCGCGAAGTCGGCGACCGTGCCCTCGGCCTGGTAGAAACCGGCGGTTCCGGTGGTCAGCGTGGTGTCGGTGAGAGTGTCGACGGTCACGCCGTCGATGACGGTGGTGATCGTCGACCCGGACACGGTGATCGCCACCCGGTAGCGCGTCCCAGCCTGAGTGAACGGAACCGAACCGAGCGACGTGGTCGTCCCGTTGTGCAACACGCTCCGGGTGAGCGTGCCGTCGGCGATCGACCAGATGTAGGCATTGCGGAAATCGCTGGAGGCGCGGAACGCGATTCCGGCGGCACCGGTCACCGGGCGAGCCTCGACGCTCACGGTGTAGTCCGTCATCGCGAAACCGCCGTTGTGAAGCGTGAGACCGCCACCCGTGACCCGAGCGCCCGTGCCGGGTGTCGAGTTGACCATCGGCCCGGTGCCCGGCGCCTGGATCCACGAGGCGCCCCAATCGTCATCCGTGAGTCCCGTTGCGAAAGTCGCGGGAGCGCTCTTCGGAGATTGTTCGTCCGCGCCGTCCCAGGTCCGGACCGTCCACGAGTAGGGGTGTCCAGGCTGGAGCGCCGGCCCATCGTAACTGACGTTCGATTGCTCGGAGGACGCGACCTTGCCGGAGTCCCAAACCTGGGAATCGTCCACCGCGTCCGTGACGACAACCCGATACGCGGACTGCATCTCGTCGCGGTCCGCATCCACGGGCCACCATGCGAAACGGGGGTTTCCCTCGACATTCAGCGGTCGCTCAAGATCATTCGTCGTCAGCGCCGTCGGCGCTTGCGGGGCCTGGTTCGCTGCCGCGGTCGCCGTGGGGGCCGTCGGGATGCTGCTCAGCATCATCGCCAGCGCGGTCGCGGTGCTCGTGGCCGCGATGATGAGCCGGTGCCGGCGTGCGCCCCGAGTCGGGCTGAGCTGAGCTGGAGCGTGCGCGAGAGTCATACTTCCCATCTCCGTTGGTGGGTAATGAGGCGGAGCCGTCGTGATCTGAATCGATTCAGATCAATTCATTCGTGGACGGTAGCACGCGCGGGCGGTGGAAGGCAATGTCGGAAGTGAAGTTTCTGCAAGCGTTTCTCCGGCGGAATCACGCGCGTTGACCCAAAGGCTGTCGAACCCTGACCGCGAAGGGCGGATGCTCCTTCCCGGAGCATCCGCCGTCTCTCGATCACCGATTCAGAACGGGTTGGGCGTCAGCGTGTACTTGGTCTGCAGGTATTCGTGGATGCCCTCGGCGCCGCCCTCGCGGCCCAGGCCCGACATCTTCCAGCCGCCGAACGGCGCTGCCGCGTTGGAGACGACGCCCATGTTCAGGCCCATCATGCCGGTCTCGAGGCGCTCGATCATGCGCTGGCCGCGGGCGAGGCTCTCGGTGAACACGTAGGAGACGAGCCCGTACTCGGTGTCGTTGGCGAGGCGCACGGCGTCGTCCTCGGTGTCGAACGGGATGATCGCGAGCACCGGTCCGAAGATCTCCTCACGAAGGATCTCAGAGCCCGGCTGCACGTCGGTGACGACGGTGGGCTCGTAGAACGTGCCGGGGCCGTCGACCTCGTTGCCGCCGGTGGTGACCTTCGCGCCGCGGTTCACGGCATCCTGCACCAGCTGCGATGCCTTCGCGACCGCGCGGTCGTCGATGAGCGGGCCGATGGTGACGCCCTCCTCGGTGCCGCGGCCGATGGTGAAGCCGTTGACGCGCTCGGTGACCCGGCGGGCGAACTCGTCGGCGACCGAGCGGTGCACGATGAACCGGTTCGCGGCGGTGCAGGCCTGGCCGATGTTGCGGAACTTGGCCGCGATCGCGCCGTCGACCGCCTTGTCGAGGTCGGCGTCGTCGAACACCACGAACGGCGCGTTGCCGCCGAGCTCCATCGAGGTGCGCAGCACGCCCTGCGCGGCCTGCTCCAGCAGCCGCTGACCGACCTGCGTCGACCCGGTGAACGACAGCTTCCGCAGCCGCGGATCACGGATGACCGGCTCCGACACCGCACCCGACGTCGACGTCGTGAACACGTTCACGACGCCCTTCGGCAGACCGGCGTCTTCGAGCAGCTGCGCGAAGTACAGCGTGGTCAGCGGGGTGAGCTCGGCGGGCTTGATCACCACGGTGCAGCCGGCGGCCAGCGCGGGCGCGATCTTGCGGGTCGCCATCGCGAGCGGGAAGTTCCACGGCGTGATGAGGAAGCACGGACCGACGGGATGCTGCGACACGATCATCCGGCCGGTGCCCTCGGGGTTCGCGCCGTAGCGGCCCTGCACGCGGGAGGTCTCCTCACTGAACCAGCGCAGGAACTCGCCGCCGTACGCGACCTCGCCGCGCGCCTCGGCCAGAGGCTTGCCCATCTCGATCGTCATCAGCAGCGCGAAGTCCTCCTTGCGCTCCTGCAGCAGATCGAACGCACGCCGCAGGATCTCCGCGCGCTGCCGCGCCGGCGTCGCCGCCCACGCCGGGAACGCCGCGGAGGCCGCGTCCAGCGCCGCGATGCCGTCCTCGGGCGACGCGTTCGCGATCTCCTTGACGACCTCGCCGTTCGAAGGATCGTAGACCTTCAGGGTCTTGCCGCCGGATGCCTCACGCCACTGCCCGCCGATGAACAGCCCGTCGGGGACGGACGCCAGCAGCTCGGACTCACGGGTATCGGTTGTCATGTCACATTCCTCCGGAAGTATCAGTAACTGGTCTTGGGGGGGATAAGCGGCCTGCGGGAATGCTTCGCTGCCAGGGCTTCGGAGCCGCGGGCGAGGAGCGCCACGTCGGCGCCGACGAGGACGAAGGATGCCCCGGCCTCGAGGTAGGCCTGTGCCGCGGCGGGATCGAAGGCGTTGACCCCGACCGGCTTGCCGGCCGCGCGGACCGCGTCGAAGGTGCGCCGGACGGCGGCCACGACGTCGGGGTGGGTCTGCTGCCCCAGCACGCCCATGGACGCGGCGAGGTCGGACGGGCCGACGAAGACGCCGTCCACACCGTCGACCGCGGCGATCTCGGCGGCCGCCTCGACACCGGCGGCCGTCTCGATCTGCACGAACAGCGACACATGGGCGTCGGCGTCCTGCAGATAGCCGTCGACGCGGTTCCAGCGGGCCGACCGCGCGAGCGCGGAGCCCACACCCCTGGTGCCGCGCGGGGGATAGCGCACGGCGGCGACGGCGGCCTCAGCATCCGTCTTCGACGACACCATCGGCACGAGCAGGTTCTGGGCTCCGAGATCGAGCACCTGCTTGATCGTGACGACGTCGCCGATCGGCACGCGCACCACGGGCGTGATCGGGTAAGCGGCGACGGCCTGCAGCTGGGCCAGCACCGACTCGAGGCCGTTGGGGGAGTGCTCCATGTCGATCAGCAGCCAGTCCAGGCCCGAGCCGGCGCAGATCTCGGCCACGAGCGGCGAGCCCGTGCACACCCACATGCCCGCGAGCGGGCGGTCGGCGTTCGCGAGGGCGTCGCGGAAGGTCGGGCTCAGACGAAGCGGCATTCGATCACTCCCATGGGTCCGTAGTCGCACCTGACGGAATCGCCCCGCTCCACCCACATGGGGCGGGTGAACGATCCGGCCAGGATGATCTCGCCCGCCTCGAGCCGCGCGCCGTGCTGGTGGAACTTGTTCGCCAGCCACGCGACGCCGGTCGCAGGGTGGCCGAGCACACCGGCGGCGACCCCTGTCTCCTCGATCTCGCCGTTGCGCGACAGCACGCCGGGGACCCAGCGCAGGTCGATCTCGTCGGGGCGCTTGCGCACGTCGCCGAGCACCATCGCGCCGTACGCGGCGTTGTCGCTGATGGTGTCGACGATGGTGCGGCCCTCGAGCTCGATGTGCGAGTTCAGCACCTCCAGCGCCGGCACCGCGTAGTCGATCGCGGCCAGCGCGTCCTCGAGCGTGCAGTCCGGACCCTCCAGAGGTCGGGCAAGGACGAACGCGAGCTCGACCTCGATCCGCACGTTCGAGAACAGATCGACCGGTATCGATTCGCCCGATTCGTAGACGGTGTCGTCGAACATCACGCCGTAGTCGGGCTCGGTGATCCCGGTGGCCTGCTGCATCGCCTTCGACGTGAGCCCGATCTTGCGGCCCACCAGCGTGCGCCCGGCGGCGATGTTCTGGTCGCGCCATACGCCCTGGATCGCGTACGAGTCCTCGACCGTGGCGTCGAGGTACCGCGCCGTGATGCGCGGGATCACCCCGTGTGTGCGGTCGGCCTCGGCCAGTTCGGCCGCGATGGCGGCGATGTCGTCGGGGTGCAGCATCCGTCTCTCCTTTTGTGTCTGAGTCCCGGTCGTTGAGCGAAGGGCGCTCTCGCGCTCGAAGTCGAAACGCCCTGAGTGTGCGAGATAGTCAAGCGCGTTTCGACTCGCTCGTTCCTCGCTCGCTCAACGACCGGGACAGGGGTCGCTGAGCGAGCGAGGAACCGATGCTCGCTACAGCTGATGGCCGAGCTTGTACTCGCCCTGCTTGTACTCGGGCATCGAGTCCTCGTCGGGACGCGTGTACGAGAAGCCGTCGGCGCCGATGGTGACGGCCATCTCGGAGTCGTCGGTGCGGGCGACGACGGGCTGCGGGTTGCCGTCGAGGTCGAGCACGAGCGAGGCCTCGGTGTACCAGGACGGCACGACGGGGTTGCCCCACCAGTCGCGGCGCTGGTTGTCGTGGACGTCCCACGTGACGACGGGGTTGTCGGGGTCGCCGGTGTAGTAGTCCTGCGTGTAGATCTCGACGCGGTGCCCGTCGGGGTCGCGAAGGTAGAGGTAGAACGCGTTCGAGACGCCGTGGCGGCCGGGTCCGCGCTCTATCGCGTCGGAGCGGCGGAGCGCCCCGAGCTTGTCGCAGATCGCGAGGATGTTGTGCTTCTCGTGGGTGGCGAACGCGACGTGGTGCATGCGGGGCCCGTCGCCGCCGGTCATCGCGGTGTCGTGCACGGTGGGCTTGCGGCGCATCCACGCGGCGTAGACGGTGCCCTCCTCGTCCTGGATGTCCTCGGTGACGCGGAAGCCCAGTGACTGCATGAAGTTGACGGCACGCGGGACGTCGGGGGTGACCTGGTTGAAGTGGTCCAGGCGCACCAGCTCGCCGGGGGTGTGCAGGTCGTACCGCCACGAGAGGCGCTCGACGTGCTCGGTGGCGTAGAAGAACTCGTACGGGAAGCCGAGCGGGTCGGTGACGCGCACCGAGTCGCCGATGCCCTTGGTGAAGCCGTCGGGGCGGCGTTCGATGCGGCAGCCGAGCTCCTCGTAGAAGGCGACGGCCTTGTCGAGATCCTCCGCCGACCGGACGCGGTACGAGAACGCGGCGACCGCGGCGACCGGCCCCTGGCGCAGCACGAGGTTGTGGTGGATGAACTCCTCCGTGGACCGGAGGTAGATCGTGTTCTCGTCCTCCTCGGTCACGTACAGGCCGAGCACGTCGACGTAGAACTCGCGCGACGCGAGCAGGTCGGTGACGACGAGCTCCATGTATGCGCAGCGCAGGATGTCCGGCGCCGGCACGGAGGGGGTGGGGATCGGGTTGTCGGAGAGGATCGGCGCCTCCTGGCTCACGTAGAAGCCGGAGGAGGTGCGGGTCATCTGGTCACGGTGGGTCATGTCGCGTCCTTACGTGGGATATCGGAGATGGATGCTGCGGCCCTCAGTGGCCGGCGGCATCCGCCTTTCCGAAGGTGGGGTTGTGGGCGGGGCCGAGCGTGATGTGCACGGCCTGCTGGTCGGTGTAGAAGTCGATGGAGCGGTAGCCGCCCTCGTGGCCGAGACCCGAGGCCTTGACGCCGCCGAACGGGGTGCGGAGGTCACGTACGTTGTTCGAGTTGAGCCAGACCATGCCGGCCTCGATGGCCTGCGAGAAGTTGTGGGCGCGCTTGAGGTCGTTGGTCCACACGTACGCGGCGAGGCCGTAGCGCACGCCGTTGGCGAGCTCGAGGGCCTCCTCGTCGGTGTCGAACGGCGTGATGGCGACGACCGGGCCGAAGATCTCCTCCTGGAAGATCCGGGCGTCCGGCGCGACGTCGGCGAACACGGTGGGGCGCACGAAGTTTCCGGTCTCGAACGCGTCGGGGCGGCCGCCGCCGGCGACCAGGCGCGCCTCGGACTTGCCGATCTCGATGTAGGAGACGACCTTGTCGTAGTGCTCGGGATGCACGAGCGCGCCCACCTCGGTCTTCGGGTCGTGCGGGTAGCCGACGACGACGCGGTCGGCCTGCGCCGCGTAGCGCGCGACGAACTCGTCGTAGATCGGGCGCTCCACGAGGATGCGCGAACCGGCCGTGCAGCGCTCGCCGTTGAGCGAGAAGACACCGAAGATCGTGGCGTCGATCGCGGCGTCGAGGTCGGCGTCGGCGAACACGACCGCGGGGGACTTGCCGCCGAGCTCCATCGACAGGCCCTTGAGGAACGGCGCGGCGTTTCCGAAGATGAGCTGCCCGGTGCGGCTCTCGCCGGTGAACGAGATGAGCGGAACATCGGGATGCTTCACCAGCGCGTCGCCGGCATCCTCGCCGAGTCCGTTGACGAGGTTGAACACGCCCTTCGGCAGGCCTGCCTCCTCGAAGATGCCCGCCCACAGCGACGCCGACAGCGGCGTGAACTCGGCGGGCTTGAGCACCACCGTGTTGCCGGTGGCGAGCGCGGGGCCGAGCTTCCACGACTCGAGCATGAACGGCGTGTTCCAGGGGGTGATGAGCCCCGCGACGCCGATCGGCTTGCGGTTGACGTAGTTCATCTGCCGGCCCGGCACCTTGTAGGCGTCGTCGGCCTGCGCCACGATCAGGTCCGCGAAGAATCGGAAGTTCTCGGCCGCCCGCCGCGCCTGGCCGAGCGCCTGCGTGATCGGCAGCCCCGAGTCGAACGACTCCAGCTCCGCGAGCCGCGCGTCGCGGGACTCGACGATGTCGGCGATGCGGTGCAGCACGCGCGAGCGCTCGCGCGGCAGCATCCGCGGCCACGGCCCCTCGGTGAACGCGCGCCGCGCGGCGGCGACGGCCCGGTCGATGTCGGCCTTCTTGCCGGCCGCGGCCTGCACGTAGGTCTCGTTCGTCACCGGGTCGAGCACGTCGAACGTGTCGCCGTCCTGCGAGTCGACGAACTCGCCGTCGATGTAGTGCTGGATGCGGCTCGGCAGGCCCTCGGGCACATGCCGGGTCGCGAGAACAGTTGTCGTGTCAGTCATTTCGATGTCCTCCTGTGGATGGTCAGTGCTGGTGGTCCGGATGGCCGAGGTCGGTGAAGGCTTCTGCTGTCCGCCATCGATGTGATCGGGCCGTCAGCTCTATCTCGAGCGGGTCGGTGCCCAGGCGGATCAGGTCGATGAGCTCAGCGTGCTCGTCGACGGACTCATGTGCCCGCTCCGGAACGAACACGAAGATCGACTCACGAAGCCCTGCCAGTCGCGCCCAACCTCGGTGGACGAGGTCCACGACGTGGGTGTTCGGACAGGCTCCGAACAACGCCGCGTGGAACTCGCGGTTCAGGCGGGTGAATTCTCTGGGATCAAAGCGGTCGAGCAGTTCCCTCATCTGTTCATTGATGACGGCAGCCCGTCGCAGATCATCGTCGGTAAGTAGCGGTGCCGAAAGCGCGGTCGCTGCACCTTCCACCAGACTTAGGGTTTGCATGGTGTGCAGATACTCGTCCTGATCGACCACCGCAACGCGCGCGCCGACGTGTCGCTCGAAGATGACGAGGCCCTCTGCCTCCAGCCGCCGGATCGCCTCACGCACCGGGACGACGCTCATGTCGAGTTCGGCAGCGATCGTCGCCAACACGAGCCGGTATCCCGGCCCGTACTGCTGGCGGACGATGCGCGAACGCAGCCAGTCGTACGCGCGCTCCGATTTGCTCGCCGTCTCGGCGCCGATCAGGGTCACGTCAGCCTCGGGCGTCGTACTTCGCGCGCCATTCGGCGTTCATCGGGAAGAGTCCGTCGACCGGATGCCCCTCAGTGACGCGGTCGGCGATCCAGGCGTCCTCGTCCTCCTGGGCGAGGGTGGCGTCGACGATCTCCGCGGCGATCCCCGGCGGGATCACGACGACTCCGTCCGCGTCGCCGACGATGATGTCGCCGGGCTGGACGGTGGTGCCGCCGCAGGCGATCGTCACGTCGGCATCCCAGGGCACGTGCTTGTGCCCGAGCACTGCGGGGTGCGCGCCGGAGGAATAGACCGGGATGCCGACTGCGGCGACGGCCCCGGCATCCCGAACTCCGCCGTCGGTGACGATGCCGGCGGCGCCGCGGGCGTGCGCGCGGATCGCGAGGATGTCGCCGAGCGTGCCCGAGCCGGTCTCGCCGCGCGCCTCGATCACGACTACTTCGCCGTCGCCGACGGCGTCGAACACGCGCTTCTGTGCGTTGTACCCGCCGCCGTGGGACGCGAACAGGTCCTCGCGCCCCGGCACGAAGCGGAGGGTGCGCGCCGTGCCGACGAGCTTCGCCTCGGGATGCAGCGGCCGCACGCCATCGACGTGCACGTTGTTCAGCCCGCGCTTGCGCAGCTGCGCCGAGAGCCCCGCCACCGGCACCGCCTCCAGCTTCGCGCGCAGCTCGAGGGAGAGGGCCGGGACCTCGGACTCGACGGCGGGGAGTCCGGCGGCCTCGCGCGAGCCCCACGCCTCGGTGCGCTGGAGGTCGTCGACCGCCGGCAGTGATCCGAGCTCGGCATCGAAGGCGCGCCTCCCCGCGACGACCGAAGTAATGAGCAATCCGCTGGAGGCCGGCGTGGCGGCGGTCGGCGCATCCACCTCGACCTCGACGACATCGCCGGGTTCTACCACCGACGACCCCGCGGGAGTGCCGGTGAGGATGACATCGCCGGTCTCGAGGGTGAAGTGCTGCGACAGATCGGCGATGATCTGCGCGAAGCTGAAGATCAGGTCGTCGGCCGATCCCTCCTGCACGAGCTTGCCGTTGACCCACGACCGCACGCGCAGCGCGCCGGGGTCAACTTCCCTCGCGTCGATCAGCGCCGAGCCGATCGGTGTGTAGCCGTCGCCGCCCTTGGAGCGCACGTTCGAGCCCTTGTCGTTCGCGCGCAGGTCGTACAGGCCGAAGTCGTTGGCCGCGGTCACCCAGCCGATGTGGCTCCACGCTTCGTCCACCGATACGCGGCGGGCGTCGGTGCCGACGACCAGCGCGATCTCGCCCTCGAACGTGAGCAGCTCGGTGCCGAGCGGTCGCTCGATGCGGCCGCGCGACGGCGCGAGCGAGCTCGACGGCTTGAAGAAGTACGACGGCGCCGCGGGGTGGCGCCCGCGCTGGTTGGCGCGCGAGCCATAGCTCAGATGCACGGCGATGATCTTGCCTGGCCGTTGCGGCAGAGCCGCGAAGCGGGCGTCGAGTGTTTCGATCGGCATGACTGAGTTTTCCCATCTTCGTATCTGAAATCGTATATCTTCCTCGCGACACGGCTCCCATAGAGGGAGGCCGCGGGAACGTCCTCCCCGGATACGTGCCCGGGGAGGACGCGGCGTTACTCGACGCCGATGAGGTCGGGCTCGAGGGTGACGGCCGTCCCCCCAATGGCGCCCCCGCGCTCATGATCGCCGCGAGCACCCTTGAGGACCTTCATCAGTGCGCGTGCATCCTGCGGCTCCTGATAACCACGCCAGACGATGTGCTGATCGGGTCGGACGATGATGAGGCCGTGGTCGATGCCAGGCGCCGAAACGCTGGGCGACACGTTGACGATCTCGAGCGGTAGGGCGAACTCCGCGGCGGTGCTCAGCAGCCCGTCGACCGGCGTCCGCGAGTCGAACCGGAAGAGGGTGTAGAACGGAGCCAGCGCGTCGTATGCGGAAGTCTGCTCGTCCAGCCAGAAGTGCGGCAGCCGGCATCCCGGCACCGTCGAGGGCGTGAACCCACCCATGGTGTATGCGGGCGCAGAGGAGCCGTCGTAGGCGATGATCGGTGACTGGTCATACACGTAGCCGTAGTTCAGCCCCTCGGCCGCGAACTGCTGAGAGTTCAGCTCGATCGCTTCCCGTGCGGTCTCGCGGCGAGCGGCGTCGCCAGCAGGGCTGCGGTCCTCAATGAGCGGAGACAGTGCCTGACGGGCTGCTCGGATCTTGCCCGCATGTCCCATGGCGAACCGTGAGACTTGCGCAGTGATGGGAAGACGCTCTGCTTCGTAGGCATCCAGCATCTCGGGCGCTGCCCACCCAGCAACCTGGGCAGCCAGCAGCCACGCGAGGTTCAGGCCGTCAGCGATGCCCGCGTTCATTCCGTAGCCGGCGTACGGCACCCACAGGTGCGCCGCGTCCCCGGCGATGAATGCTCGGCCGTCACGGAATCGCTCTGCGACGAGCCGGCGGGCTGTCCAATCCTCATTGCTGAGGACCTCGAACTCAAAGGCGTCGTCCACACCCAGAATGGCGCGGATGGATGCGTCGCGATCGACCGATCCGGACGCGGCTTCTTCGGCGCTGAGGTGGTTGTGAACGAGGAAGACCTCCTCGCCATCAATGGCGTACACGTGTCCGTTACGGGTGTTGTTGAACGTGTAGTACGCCCACGCACGGTCTCCCGGCATCCGGTCGTAGAGCCCTTTCGCGCGGATGCACGTCGACATCACGTCCTGGATCACAGGGTCGCCGACGAGCTTCGCGCCGATCTGCTTGCGAACTCGTGAAGACCCGCCGTCGGCGCCGATGAGGAAGCGAGCAGTGATGCTCGCCGTCTCGCCGCCCCTGGCGATGTACGCGGTGATCCCGTCTGCCGACTGCTCGTACCTCAGGTATTCGGTCTCGTTGAGAAGTCTGACATTCTCCAGCTCAGCGACCGTGCGCAGCAGGACCGGCTCGAGGAACGTCTGGTTGATCCGGTGCGGCGGCTCCGGAGTCGCCCACTTGGTGTCCGGCCCATTGTGCGAGGTGTAGCGGTCTTGTCGGCACGGAATCGGTATGCGCCCGATCTCCTCACCCGCGAGCGTCAGCCGGAAGGAGATGTCGTTGGGGTAATCTCCCGGGAGGCCGGCCTCACGCACTTGCTGAGCGATCCCCAGGCCACGGAATCGTTCCATGGTGCGTGAAGACACATGATTGCTCTTCACGCTCGGGGGCTGTAGGAAGCTGCGCTGCTCGATCACGGTCGTTCGCACGCCGTACTGATCGAGGAGGATGGCAGCGGCCATCCCGACGGGCCCGCTCCCGATGATGATGACGTCGGTCTCGATGTTGTCGTTCACGGTCTTCCTTACTTGCTGGACGCCGACGTGAGCGCGGTGGAGATCCCCGGCTGCTGATCGATCGGTGTGCGGATGTAGCTGGCGGCAAGCCCGCCATCGACGGCGATATCGGCGCCATTGACCCAATGAGCCTCAGAGGAGAGAAGCCAGGTGATCACCGGCGCTATGTCCTCGGGTGTGCCCGATCGTCCGGCACGGATGATTCCGTCGTTCATCCGCACTTCGCCGAGCAGGTGCGTGAACTCATCGAGGATCGGTGTGTCGACCGGGCCCGGGTTGACCACGTTGACCCTCAAGCCGCGAGATGCAACAGCGGCCGCGTAGAGCTGTGTCCACACACGAAGCACCTCCTTCGAGTATGGGTAAGCGTGATTGTCCGAGACAGGGTGCTGGCTCAGCCATTCCACACCCGCGTCGTAACTCGGGGTGTCCGCGAGTTCGAGGTGGGGCGCAAGGCGAAGCGGCCACTGATGCCCCGCGCGCGAGGCGACGTTCACGATGCCGGATCCGTCTCGCAGACGGTCGCTCACCGCGAGAGTGAACGCGCGGAGTCCGAGGAAGTTGACGCGCAGTGTCTGATCCGCCCCCCCAAGACCGGAGACTCCCGCGACGTTCGCGAGTCCATCGAAGGTGCCCACGACCGCGGCCGCGGCCTTGTCGATGGATGCCGGGCTGGCGAGATCGACGGGAACGAACTCGACGTCTGCCGAGGGCTGATTGCGGTCGAGCACGGTGACTTCATGCCCTTCCCACAGCAACCGCTGGGTCACTGCGGCCCCGATACCCGATGCGCCGCCGGTGACCAGGTAGCGGGCGCTCATGCGGTCACCCCCGTCGCAAGGGCGGCCAGCTCGGGTCCCGGAAGGCGGGTGAGGTCGTTGCGAACAGCAAGCACCTGCGGTTCGGTGCATTCGAGAAGGATGTCATCCGCGTGAGTGCGTCCCAGGCCTGACTGCTTCACGCCGCCGAAAGGCATGGTCATGTCGGAGACGCCCATGCGATGCACGTTGACGAACACAGTGCCGGCTGCGATTCCCTCGCCGACTTGCAGGGCGGCGTCGATGTCGTCGCCCCAGACCGAGGCGCACAGGCCGAACTCCGAGCGGTTCACTTCTCGGATGACCTCCGCGACGTCGTCGTATGGAAGGACGGGGATGATAGGTCCGAACTGCTCCTGTTGCACAAGGTCATGGTCCCGGTCGATGCCGGTAACGACGGTGGGACGCATGAAGTAGCCGTCCAGCCAGGTCGAGGCATCCACGGCAGACCCGAGTGCGTCGACCCGGGCGCCGGTGGCTTGAACGTCACGAAGGAGGCCCTGCAGTCGGTCGAACTCGCGCGCGTTGTTGATCGGCCCCATCGTTGATTCAGGATTGAGCCCGTCGCCGACACGGATCTCATCCACTGCACTGCGGAAGCGGTCCGCGAATTCCGCCATATCTGATGCCTGCACGTACACGCGCTTGATGTCGAAGCACACCTGCCCGGTGCAGGTGAACACGCCGCGGACGATCTCTCTCATCTTCTCGTCTGACAGAGCGGTGCCGGGCAGGACGATTGCCGGGTCGTTCCCACCTAGTTCGAGTCCGACGCTCTTCACAGACTCTGCGGCGGCACGAAGGATCGACTTGCCGACCGGCGTGCTTCCCGTGAAGAGGATCTTGCGGACGAGTGGATGCGTCGTGAGCACCGGGCCGATCTCGGCTCCCGAACCGGGAACGACATTGAGCACGCCCGCGGGCAGAACGCGGCTGAGGGTCTCCAACACCATGCCGAGACTCAGCGGGGCGAACTCGGGCGGCTTGACCACGACGGTATTGCCGGAGATGAGCGCAGGCGCGATGTGCTGGAACGCCAAGTAGACCGGGTAATTCCACGGCACGATCACAGCGGTGACGCCGAAGGGGAGATGACGGGTGACCGTGATGCCACGCGCGTCGTCCACGCGGGTGGACCGCAGCACCGCGGGGGCAGTCGTGGCGAAGTACTCCGAAACGAGCTGAGGCCCCCGGCTATCAGCGACAGCCTCCCAGAGCACCTTCCCCTGCTCACGGGTCAGCGTCGTCGACCGCTCTCCGAGCGACGACGTCCACTCAGGAACTGCCGATGTCACGAGCGCAGCGCGTTCCTTCACGCTGAGCGCTGCCCATCCCGGCGCCGCGGCATGTGCGCTGCGAACCGCCCGGTCGGCCTCAGCCGCCGTAGATCGTGCGACCTGTCCCACCACCGTGTCGAATGCGGCCGGGTTGTGAACGTTGACCAGCGGAGACGGTACGTACTCGTGGTCGATCAGGGTGTGCGCGATGACACCGTCGTCTGTAGCCACCATGGCTCCTCTCCGTCGAAGTGCGATCACACTAACCGAAATCTGAATAACGTACAACCCGTACGATAATCGGACGTTTTGGGTTGTGGATCGCTCGAGGTGCGTGCTACCGTCCCTCCCATCGCTATATCGGACATGGAGTCCGATAATTCACAAAGGAGTGACGGACTCATGTCCCACAACGCCCAAGCGGGTTCCAGCAAGCGCGTCGCCTTTGCCACCCTCATCGGATCGACGATCGAGTGGTACGACTTCTTCATCTACGCAACGGCCGCGAGTCTGGTCTTCGGCCCCCTCTTCTTCGAGCCGGCAGGCGCGCAGATCGCCACACTTCTGTCGTTCGCGACGATTGGCGTCAGCTTCCTGTTCCGACCGCTCGGTGCGTTCCTGGCCGGACACTTCGGTGATCGACTCGGACGTAAGACGATGCTCGTCATCACGCTCCTGGGTATGGGAACGGCGACCACCCTCATCGGGTTCCTTCCCACGTACGCCGCCATCGGTATTGCAGCACCCGTGCTGCTCTGTCTGCTGCGCATCATCCAGGGAATCTCCGCGGGTGGTGAATGGGGCGGGGCTGCCCTGATGGCTGTGGAGCACGCGTCCCGAGAGAAGCGCGGTCTGATGGGCGCCTTCCCGCAGTTGGGTGTTCCCACCGGTCTGATCCTCGCCGCCGGCTTCATGACGCTCTGCTCGACCGTCATTGCGCCTGGTGATGCCTTCGTGCAGTGGGGTTGGCGCATCCCCTTCATCTTCAGCGTCGTCCTGATCGTCGTCGGCTACTGGGTGCGCCAGCGTGTATCCGAGTCCCCGGTCTTCACCGAAATGGTCGAGAAGCGCGAGCGCGCAAAGGCCCCGATCAAGGAGCTCTTCCGTCGCCACACGGGGCTGGTCATCCTGGCCGCGCTGCTGTTTGTCGGCAACAACGCGGCCGGATACCTCACCACCGGCGGATTCGTCACCAACTACGTCACCAACCCGGATGGACCCATCGGTTTCGACCGCGGCGCTGTGCTCACAGCTGTCACCCTGTCGGGCGTCGTGTACTTCCTGGCGACGCTTCTCGGTGGGTACCTGGCGGACAAGATCGGCCGCCGAGCGACGACGATCATCGGATTCGTCGCGCAGTTGGCGATCACCGTCCCGTTCTTCCTCATGGTCGGAAGCGGTTCGTTCGCACTGCTGGCCGTGGCTGTCGCAGCCTGGTACCTCGTCAACGGACTCACCTACGGGCCCCAGGCCGCCTGGTACTCGGAGATGTTCCCGGCCTCGGTCCGCTACACCGGTGTCTCGCTCGCCTATGCCTTCGGTGCCATCCTCGGGGGTGCGTTCGCGCCGCTCATTTCGGCGGCGCTCGTGCAGCAGTTCGGCAGCCTCTGGCCGGTGGCCGTGTACATGGGGGTCGTCACCGTGATTGCGCTGGCGGCGACGCTCCTATTGCGCGACCGATCCGGGATCGATCTCAGCGCTGACAACGAGGCCGAGCAGGCCGTCGGTGCGACCGTCTTCTCGCGCCCGCTCGCGGACGCGGTTCGCTAGTCACTCGGGGTGGGGGCGGCGAAGCTGTCTCCACCCCGCACCACCACAAGGGAGTTGAGAGTGGGCACGGATCGATCCACAGCACAGACCCTGAGCAGGGGGCTGCAGATCCTTGAGTTGCTCGCTGAATCCGATGCGCCCCTGACTGCGAATCAACTAGCGATCCGCCTCGATACCAGCCGTCCCATCGTCTATCGCCTGCTGCGAACCCTCGGTGCTCACGGTTTACTGGACCCAGAAGCACCGGACGGCAAGTTCGCGCTTGGTCTCGGGCTCTTGGGCCTGTCCCGCAAGGTGGTTCGTGACCTGCGCGAAGCGGCCACCCCAGAACTGACGTTCCTCACCCGCGCGCACCACGCCACCAGCTTCATCGGCGTCCGTGAGGGAAACGAGGTGGTCTGTGTCGCTTCCGTAGAACCCGGCCCGGCCCACATCGCCATCCGACATCGTGAGGGCATGCGCCTGTCGATGGCGGGAGCATCGGGCGTAGCATTGCGAATCAGCGAGCCTCCGCGACCCGACGACGCAGCGGAGGTCCTCGAAGGGCGCTCGGTCGGCTACGCCATCACACGCGGGAGGGTCATGTCAGGAGCACTGGGGATCGCGGCACCCATCCGCCGAGACGGGCAGACCGCACATGAGAGCGTCACCATCGTTTTCGCTCAGGAGAACGTCGCGAACATCGATCGGGTCGCGGCAGATGTTGTCGCGTCGGCAGCCCGCATCGCAAGCGCAAAGACGATGTAGGCAATGTTCGAGTTAGTTGAAGCCTCAGACTTCCCGCAGTTTGCGCGCGCGGTCACGAGCCACTTCGCAACGTTCCGGCTGGACACACGTAACCCTGCGCACTTCACCGGGACAATCGCATCCGCTTCGGTCGATGATGTCGGTTTCGCTACTATCAGGGCCGACAACCACACCGTGACGCGCGATGAGCGCATGGTGCGCGATGCCCCGGATGCGCACTACAAGGTCAGCTTCATCCGTGACGGCCATGGGCTACTCGTGCAAGGACGCAATGAAACGGTCCTGAGCCCCGGGGATATCGTCATTTACGATGCGAATCAGCCGTACACCATTGCGTTGGAGAACGCCCTCGACTCTTTCATCGTGCTAGTGCCACACAGCTCGATCTGTCTTCCACATGACGCCGTTTCCGAGCTGACAGCGGTATCGATGGGCACGCAGACGGGTGTAGGAGCCGTCGCTGCTCATTTCCTGGGCGCGCTGGCGGACGATCTCGCGCTCCTGGACACCGACGTTGGCCGGCGCTTCGCGCATCACGCGGTGGATATGGTCAGCACCCTGCTCATGGAGCAACTCGACGTTCGTCAGGTGGACCTCACCTCGCGCCGCACCGTCTTGCGCAACGTGTACCGATATGTCGAAGCCCACCTGGACGATCCGACCCTTTCGCCGCGCCAGGTTGCTGCCGCCAATTTCATCTCGGTGCGGTACTTGCATTCCCTATTCCTGGATGAGGGTGTCACGATCGGCGCCTGGATCAGGTCGCGGCGACTCGATCGAGCGCGCGTCACGCTCCGAGATCCAGCGAACGCGCACATGAGCATCGCCGATGTGGCGATCCGGTGCGGTTTCGTCGAGTCGTCCCACTTCAGCCGTCTCTTCAAACAGACCTTCGGGGCCTCACCACGCGACTTTCGCGGGGCGTTGTCGGCCGCCTGACTCTCCTGGGCCGACTGCGGCTGCACACCGCGAGGGAGTGCGCGGAATCACTAGTTCTACACGCTGTGCGACATGCGTGCTCGGGTCATCGCGAGCGAAGGTAAGGGTAAACCCGCGTAGTCCCAAAGAAGGGCACGAAGCATATGTCCAGTCAGGTTCCAACCAGGGTCGAATCCGTCGAGCTCGGCGGCAAGCGATCGCTCGGGGTCCCGTCCGTCACTCTGCTCATCATCGCCGCGTCAGCGCCACTGACCGTCATGGCAGGAGGGGTCTCAACGACGTTCGCTGTCTCGGGAGTGCTCGCGCTCCCGGTAGGTTTCGTAATTCTGGCTGCGGCACTGATCGTGTTCGCTGTCGGCTACGCCGCCATGAGCAGGTTCGTCACGAACGCCGGGGCGTTCTACTCGTACGTCGCGAAGGGGATCGGCAAAGCCACCGGTGTCGGTGCCGCCGGCGTCGCGCTCGTCTCCTACAACATGATGCAGATCGGCATCTACGGGCTGTTCGGGTTCCAGGCGTCAGCGTTCCTCGAGGCGAAGACAGGTGTCGCGACCCCGTGGTGGTTATGGGTGGCCGTCTGCATCGCTGTCGTTGCGTTCCTCGGCGTGAACCGGGTCGACCTGTCGGCGAAGGTGCTCGGCACCCTCGTCGCGCTGGAGTTCGTAGCTGTCATCGTGTTCGACGTGCTGTGCTTCATCGTGGCTCCAGAGGGAGTCTCAACGGCAGCCCTGCAGCCGAGCAACTTCTTCGTCCCCGGGGTCGGTGCCGCGCTGGCCTTCGGCATTGCTTCCTTCATGGGTTTCGAGCTCGCCGCCATCTACGGCGAAGAAGCCAAGAACCCCAAGCACACCGTCGCTCGAGCTACGTATACGGCCGTGACGATCGTCGGTCTCTTCTACGCCTTCAGCGCGTGGGCCTTCACCGTCGGGGTGGGGCCGTCCGAGATCATTCCGAAGTCGCGCGAGTTCGGTCCCGACCTGTTCTTCCAATTCATGACCCAGTACGGCGGGACTGTCCTCAGCGACATCTGCCAGGTGCTCTTCCTCACCAGTCTGTTCGCAGCGCTCCAGTCCTTCCACAACGCTGTGGCGCGCTACCTCTTCTCGCTCGGTCGTGAGGGGTTGCTGCCCGCGCGCTTGGCTGCGACGCGAAAGAACGTTCATGCCCCGTACATGGGATCGCTCGTTCAGACGGGCCTCGCGATCATTGTCGTTGCTGCGTTCGTTATCGCCGGGGACGTCTTCGGGCTCGCGGCTGCTTATGCTCCGGTCGAGTTCCTGTACCCGGTCCTCACGCTGTTCACCTGGCTCACCACCACGGGCGCCTTTGGCCTCGTACTGCTGATGGTGCTCACCAGCGTGGCGGTCATCGGCTTCTTCCGCAGGGATCGTAGAGGCCTTGGTGCTTGGTCGACGGTGATTGCCCCCGTTGTCGCCGCGCTCGCTCTTGCCGGAGTGCTTGTCCTCATCATGGCCAACTTCGATGTCCTGCTCGGCCAGACGGAGACCAACGCAGCCACCTTCATCCTGCCCGGGATGGTTGTGTTCGCTGGCGTAGTCGGTGTCGTATGGGGGCTGGCACTGCGGCGACGTCCCGAGGTGTACGCGCGCATCGGTGACGGCGCCGCGAGTACCGAGAGCGTAGAGGCGACTACCTGAGTCCCCGCGCCGTGCTGATGCGACGGCTCGGGACCGAGTGAGGCCCGGTCCCGAGCCGTCGCGATCTGCTTGGGGACCGCTCCGCGATCGGCGTGTTGGGCGCTGCGGAGCCAGGGGGCGTGTTACCAGATTCCTCGGTCGGGACTGAGGATCCCTGCAGGATCCATAACCCGCCGAATCTGCCGCTGGAGTTCACGAGACGTGGCATCCAGTTGGAGCGGAAGCTCATGGCGCTTGGTAGACCCGATGCCATGTTCACCGGTTAAGGTGCCGTCCAATGAAATCGCCAGCGCCGCGATCTCGTGGAGCACGAGCTCGCCTGCCACGGTCTCCTCCGGGCCGTCACCGGTTTCGACTGTGGCATGCAGGTTCCCGTCGCCGGCGTGAGCGACTGTCGCGATTCTGCGGCCCGATCGAGCCGCGATTGCCGCGATTCCCTTGAACATGTTGCTCAGAGCTGAAACTGGCACGCCGACATCGCTCGCGACGCGGAGACCTCGCGCCGAGAGGGCGGGATTGGCGAGTCTGCGTGCCTCCAGCACGCTGTCGTCTTCGGTGACTGCAGCATTTGATGCGCCGTGGCGGGTGCAAGTTGCGACAATCGCCTCGGCATCCGCGTGGGCTTCACGTCCGATGGTCTGCCCGACCAACAGCGCCGGTGCCACCGGCAAGCCTGTCGGGTGGAAGGACTCGATGATCTCCACACTCAGTGCATCCAGCAACTCGAGAACCTCCGGGCGGGCCGGCCCTGCAACGATCTCGTTGACGGCATTGCCCGCTGCCTCGAGGGATTCGAAGGTGGCTCGGAAATTGACCGTGGGCCCGACGGGCAAAGGTTTAAGCCGCACTGTCGCCTGCGTGATGACACCGAGCGTGCCCTCCGAACCAACGAAGAGGTGCGTGAGGTCGTAGCCGGCGACATTCTTGCGGGTACGCGCTCCGGTGTGGAGCAGGCGACCGTCGCCGAGAACGACTTCCAAGCCGGCAACGTAGTCGCTCGTCACTCCGTGCGATATGCATCGGAGGCCCCCTGCGTTCGTCGCGACGTTGCCGCCGACGGTGCAGGTTCCGACGCTCGCCGGATCCGGGGGAAAGAACAGGCCGTGCTGGCGGGCCGCAGCGTCCAGGTCGGCAGTAACGACGCCCGGCTCCACATCCGCGAGCAGGTTCACCGGATCGATTCGGAGGATGCGTTTCATTCGGGCCAGCGAGAGCACAAGCCCTCCCTCGTAGGCGACGGCGCCTCCGACCACCCCCGTGCCGGCACCGCGCACCGAGACGCGGATCCGTCGCTCGGATGCCCATTTCAACGTCAGCCGCACATCATCGGTGGAGGCGGGCTCGACGACAGCGATCGGGACGCCGTCGGGCTCGGCGCGCGACGAGTCGCGCATGAATGGAGCTACCAAGGCAGGATCGGTCAGCACCCGACCCTCGAGCGTCGTCGCCAGTTCGGCGAGAGTCATGACGTCTCCCGCACCACTTCAACCTGATACGGCGCAATCACATCGGGGGAGATACGGCAGTCCAACAGGAGGTAGGGGCGCTCCTCCTCCGGGGTGCCGAGCCAGGCCTCCAGACGGTCGAGATCCTGGATATCGTCGACCACCAGGCCTTCCGCGCCCATCGCGGCGGCAACGCCCGCGAAGTTCACCTCGGGGATCAGCATCGGGCCCATGGCGAGGCCCTGCGCAGCGTACCGGGTCACTTCGGCACCGTAGGCCGCGTCATTCCACACGACGGCGAGGCCGCGTCCCGCCGACGTGCGGATCGCAGTCTCCAGATCAGACAGTGCCATCAGGCCTCCGCCGTCGCCCGTCGACAGCACGATGAGCTTGTCCGGGTTTGCTGCCGCAGCGCCGGCGACGGAGGGGAACCCGAGACCGATTGACTGGTACGCGGTACCGATGGTCAGCATGCCCGCGGGGGAGGGAGCGCCCCAGTACGAGATAGCCCAGCTGATGAAATGGCCGCCGTCTTGCACGATGACCCGCTCACGAGGCAGGAGCTCGCCGATTCGCGCGGCGACTCGCCGCGGATCAAGGCGGCCATCTGGGGCACGCTCGTCGCCCGGATGCAGCTCGCGTACGGCCGAAGCATCGACGGTCTCACGCCACCGGATTCCTCGGACGCGGTCGAGTCGCACGGCCTCCCAGATCGTTTCGGCGGCGGCTCGGGCGTCGGCGCAGATGTGTTCATCGACGCGACGGTTGGTGGCGGTCGGAGAGAGGTCTACCTGGATGACGTGCGCATCCGGTCCGAAGAGAGCGCCGAAGCGGGCCGTGAATTGATTCAGTGAGGCGCCGAAGACTACGACCACGTCAGCGGTTGCGGCCAGCTCCATGGCATCTGCTGCGCCGAAGCCGCCGGCGACACCGAGGTCTCCGGATGGATCGTGAAAGAAGCCCAGGCCGAGCGCCGATGTGGCTGTCAGAGCGCCGAGTTCTTCGGCGAGTCCGTTCAACGCCTCTTGCGCATCCGCCAGCCAGGCTCCTCGCCCGGCAAGCAGAAACGGACGCTCAGCCTGAGCCAGTCGTGCGGCCGTTTCGGCGAGCGAAGCTGCAACTGCCGGGTCGCGGATCTGTGCCGGCTCGATGGAGTGGAGCGCAGTGGCAGGGACGAGATCGCCTGCCTCTGCCGCTGCAATGTCATACGGAATCGCGATCACGGCAGGCCTGCGTTCGGCCATCGCGTGCTCGACCGCGAGCTTCGCGACAGCGGTTATGTCGTTCCTGCCCACGGTGAAGGTCCGCACCCCCACAGCCTCAGCGATCTCGTGCTGGCCGACGTCCCACGGGCGGGCGCCGGTTGACGGCTGGTCTCCGACTACGAGGATCAGTGGGATACGTGCCTGCGCGGCCTCAGCGAGCGGAGTGATCGCGTTGGTGAACCCGGCGCCGTATGTGGTGGTCGCGACTGCAATCCTCCCCGACGATCGGTAGTGGGCGTCCGCGGCGACGACTGCACCCGTCTCATGGCGAACGGGGACGAAGCGCAAGGCATTGTGGCGGTCGACGGCATCGACGAAGCGGGCATTCCCGTTACCCATGACTCCGAACACGCTGGAGGTGTGGGCCGAGAGGGCGTGCGCGAGGTGGACAGAGACAGTTGGCATGAGTCTTCCTTGACGAGACAGAACGGTCGGAGGTCCGTATATGTCTCGCGCCCTGCGCGACGTGCTCCTTTTCCGAGCACCGGCGTTGTCAACCACCGGACAGCGTCAGCATAACCCCAAATCGCCGCGACCCGCCTCAACGGGTTCACAGCGCAGCGCGGGATCAGGGACTGGAAGCGCCGGCCTGCTCGAGCAGGGGGATGTAGCGATCGGTCAGGAAGGTCTGCAGCGCCATGAACGTAGAGACATGCTTGACACCGGGCGTCAGCGCGATTCTGTCGAGGACGCGCTGCAGGTCGCCGGTGGAACGCGCCGCGATCTGCGCGAACATGTCGCTGTCGCCGGTCATGGTGTGCAGCTGCACCAATTCGGGAATCGCGCCCAGCGCTTCGGCGATCCGGACCGGGCCTTCCTGCTGCTCGACCAGCAGCATGCAGAACGCGGTCAAGGTGTACCCCATCGCGGCGGGGTTGATCTGTGGTGCGATCGCGCGAACGACCCCGCTGCTGTGCAACTTGTCGAGGCGGTTCTGGACCGTTGCGCGGGCGACCCGCAGCTGACGAGCGCACTCCACGATCGGCGTGCCTGGTTTGTCGGTGAGCAGTTTGACGAGGGCGACGTCCAACGTGTCCATGGCGTGAACCTCTCAGCGAGATGTGTAGACAGATTGTATAGATGAATAGCGAGTTGCCCATCCTATGTGTACATCCCGCTATGTAAAGAACGAACTGATTGTCTGGTGAGCGACAGTTGGGTAGCGTCCCTCCGGCGGTCACACGATCGCCGCAATCGCAAGGAGGCGACGTTGATGATTCCTCACCGACCCGGGTTGGAGCTGGTCGCGGCCTACCGTCCCGGTCGACCCGCACCCACCGCTCCGGGGATCGTGGGCTACAAGCTGTCGTCCAATGAGAATCCGTTTCCGCCCTTGCCTTCAGTGCTGGAGGCCGTCGTGGAGGCGGCTTCGGATGCGGGAATCCACCGCTACCCGGATATCGCAGCACACGAACTGACCGAGGTGCTGTCCCGCCACCTAGAGGTCGCCCCCGATTCGCTCGCCTTCGGGGCCGGATCGGTGGAAGTCGCTGCTCAGATCATCCACGCCGTCACCGCCCCAGGCGATGAGGTGTTGTTCGCATGGCGTTCGTTCGAGGCATACCCGATCCTCGCGCGGATCGCCGGTGCGATTCCCGTCATGGTCCCACTCGACGACGACGCCCGCCACGACCTCCCCGCCATGGTTGCCGCGATCACGGAACGCACGCGCGTGATCTTCATCTGCAACCCGAACAATCCCACGGGGACGACCGTCACGACAACGGAGGTCGAGTCGTTCCTCGATCAGGTGCCGCCGTCCGTCCTGGTCGTCATCGACGAGGCCTACGTGCATTTCGATCGCGATCCGCATTCGGTGGACGGACTCGCCGTGTTCCGTGGGCGTTCCAACGTGGTCGTTCTGCACACATTCTCCAAGGCTTACGGGCTGGCGGGGCTGCGGATCGGCTACGCCGTCGCCCCACCGGAGATCGCGCAGAACCTCCGCAAGGCCGCGGTACCGTTCGCCGTGACGACCCTCGCCCAGCGCGCCGCGATCGCCTCCCTGAATGCAGCCGAGGAACTCGATCAACGCGTCGACGTCATCGTCGAGGAGCGCGGGCGGGTGATGGCGCATCTCCTAGGCGACGGCTGGAGGGTCGCCGAGTCGCAGGCCAACTTCGTCTGGCTCGAGACCGGAGACGCCACGGATTCGGTCGCACAGTCTTTCGCCGCGCGCGGACTTGCTGTGCGCGCCTTCCCAGGTGACGGCATCCGAGTGTCAATCGGGGAGCCCGCTGCCAACGATGCCCTGATTGCCGCGGCAGCTCAACATGCACCAACTGTCAAGCACTGAACCGAACCCCAACCCAACCCGCAAGGAGCACCCAATGAAGCGCATGTTCCGCTACTCCGCACTCACCCTCGCGACCGCTGCGATCGCAGCATCCGTCGCCGGCTGCGGTTCATCGCCCGCGGCTTCGTCCGAAGCGCCAGACGATGTTCTGCAGATCGGCATCAGCCAGATCGTCCAGCACGAGGCACTGGACTTCGCTCGCGAGGGCTTCAAGGACGCCATCACGGACGCAGGCTACGTCGACGGCGAAACGGTCGTCTTCGACGAACAGAACGCTCAAGGAGAGCAGGCCACCGCGACGACGATCGCCAGTAAGTTTGCCCAGGATGGCAAGGATCTTGTGCTTGCCATCGCAACGCCGACTGCGCAGGCGGCGGTGCAGGCCATCACAGATATCCCCATCCTCTTCACCGCCGTCACCGAGCCTGTGGAAGCCGGACTCGTCGACAGCTGGGATGCGCCGGGGGGCAACGCCACGGGTACCAGCGACCTCAACCCTGTGGCCGAGCAGCTCGAGCTGATTCTCGAGTTCGTCCCCGACGCCAAGACGATCGGGATCATCTACAGCTCAGGTGAGGTCAATTCGAAGGTGCAGGTGGATCTCGCCAAGGAGGCAGCCGCAGATCTGGGCGTCACGGTGAAGGAGGCCACGGTCACCAACTCGAGCGAGGTGGCGCAGGCGGCGGATTCGCTGAAGGGGGTAGACGCCATCTACCTGCCCACCGACAACCGAGTCATCGAGGGATTCGAGTCGGTGATCCAGTTCGGCGAGGCGAACAAGATTCCGGTATTCGGTGCTGAGGGCAACCACGTGACGCGCGGGGCGATCGCGACGTACGGCATCAACTACTACGACCTGGGCTACCAGACCGGTGAGATGGCGCTGAAGATCCTGGATGGGGAAGCGGAGCCGGCTGACATGCCGGTGCAGACCCTCGACAAGCTCGAACTCTACGTCAACCCTGAGGCCGCGAAGCGCATGGGCATTGAGGTTCCCGATGCGATTCTCGACCGCGCCGACAACATCGTCGAATAACTCCGCGAAGCGAACAACCACGTGAACGCAGCAATCGAGCTAGGCCTTCTCTACGGAGTAATGGCGCTGGGCGTCTATCTCACCTTCCGTGTACTCAACTTCCCGGACCTCACCGTCGACGGCAGTTTCACCACCGGCGCGGCAGTCGCAGCGTCTCTGATCGTCAACGGCGTTCCGGCACCGCTCGCCACCCTCGCCGGCGTAGGAGCCGGTGCCGTCGCGGGAGCCGTGACGGGCCTCCTCTATACGAAGGGCAAGATCGACGGGCTCCTCGCCGGAATTCTGACGATGATCGCGCTGTGGTCCATTAATCTGCGCATCATGGGCAGCGCGAATCTCCCACTCTTGAGGGAGGACACGCTGATCACGCCTCTGCGTGAGAACGGGCTCCTGGGCACGCCTGTCGCGATCGTCGTCTTCGCCGCGCTGGCGCTCGCCGTCAAGTTCTTGATCGACTGGTTCCTCAACACCGACCTGGGACTGTCGATCCAGGCAACCGGGAACAACGAGCAGATGATCCGCAGCTTTGGTGTGAACACCGGGTCACGCGTCGTCCTGACGCTCGCGATCTCGAATGGGCTGGTTGCACTCTGCGGCGCGCTGATCGCGCAGTATCAGGGATTCGCCGACATCAGCATGGGCATCGGCCTGATCCTCGTGGGTCTGGCCTCGGTCATCGTCGGCCAAGCCGCCTTCGGGAACCGCGGTGGAATCTTCGTCGCGACCCTCGCGGTCCTGGTGGGTGCAATC
This sequence comes from Microbacterium sp. F01, assembly GCF_056156365.1. NCBI lineage: Bacteria > Bacillati > Actinomycetota > Actinomycetes > Micrococcales > Microbacteriaceae > Microbacterium > Microbacterium sp. F01. Next base: position 3,640,048 of record NZ_CM149592.1, on the reverse strand, counting down.
GTGTACCGGCTGGTCATCTTCCTAGCCCTCGTCATCGGACTGAACCCCAACGACATGAAGCTCGTCACCGCAGTGCTCGTGGTGCTGGCGCTCCTCCTGCCTCGGTGGGGAGTGCTCAAACGCGTCACGTCGCTCAGAGACATGCGGCGGGCGGCTGCTCGTATCGAGCAGCCGGCCGAGGCGGAAGCACGCTAAGGAAAGAACATGCTCGACATCGACAACATCTCGAAGACCTTCTTCGCAAACACGGTCAACGAACGCAAGGCGCTCCGAGGACTTTCACTCCACCTGGAGCGCGGCGACTTCGTCACCGTCATCGGGAGCAACGGCGCCGGAAAATCGACGCTGCTCAACCTCATCGCGGGCAAGCTCCGCGCAGACTCGGGCACGATCACCATCCACGACCGGTCGGTAGGCAAGCTGACCGACTACGCCCGAGCCGTCTACATCGGGCGCGTGTTCCAGGATCCCATGGCGGGTACGGCTCCAGACCTCACCGTGGAAGAGAATATGGCCCTGGCGTTGAAGCGTGGGCAGCATCGTGGGCTGGGGATGGCGCTGACCCGCCGCCGGCGCGCCCAGTTCCGTGAGGAACTCGAGATACTCGAACTCGGGCTGGAGAAGCGACTGAAGGCCAAAGTCGGTCTGCTGTCCGGCGGACAGAGACAAGCTCTCAGCCTCCTCATGGCGAGCTTCACCCAGCCCGACATCCTGCTGCTCGACGAGCATACGGCGGCTCTCGATCCGCAGCGTGCGTCGCTCGTGACGTCCCTCACCAAGCAGATCGCCGAGGAAGGCAACCTGACCACGCTGATGGTCACCCACAACATGGAGCAGGCCATCGCCCTCGGCAACCGGCTCATCATGATGCACGACGGGCGCATCGCGCTCGAGGTCAGCGGGGAGCAGAAGAGTCGCATGACGGTCTCGGATCTCCTCAACGAGTTCGCGAAGATAAAGGCAGTCCTTGATGATCGCGTCCTCCTCAGCTGAGGTTCTACCAGGGGAGAGTGAAGTGACGGATATCTCGCGGGCGGGTACCTACCGACTTGGCGACCGCACCATCAAACGCATCGGCTACGGCACGATGCAGCTCGCTGGACCAGGGGTGTTCGGGTCCCCGCGTGACCGCGCACAGGCGGTTGCGGTGCTTCGTGAGGCTGTCGCCAGCGGTGTCGACCATATCGACACCAGCGACTACTACGGTCCGTTCGTCACCAACGAGATCCTCCGCGAAGCGCTTCATCCCTATCCGGATGACCTCGTCATCGTCACCAAAGTCGGCGTCCGCCGCGGGCCGGCAGCCGAGTGGATCGCGGCTGACTCGCCCGACGAGTTGCGTCAGGCGGTCCAGGGTAATTTGCAGAGGCTGGGACTCGAGTCGCTGCACCTCGTCAACTTCCGAGCGATGCGCGACGAGAACGCGCCTGCGGAGGGGACGATCGCCGATCAAGTGCGCGCGCTCGCGGATCTGCGGGAGGAGGGGCTGGTACGCCACATCGGAGTGAGCAACGTCACGAGGGCGCAGATTGCCGAGGCTCGCGAGATCACCGAGATCGCGAGCGTACAGAACAGGTTCAGCCTGGTCCATCGTGAAGATGAGGCGCTCATCGCTGACTTGGCTGACGCCGGCATCGCGTTCGTGCCGTTCTATCCATTGAGCAACTTCACTTCGGCGCAGCACCGTGCGCTGGAGGCTGTGGCGGCCGACGTCGGGGTGACGCCGATGCAGGCCGCTCTCGCGTGGCTGCTGAACGTGTCCCACAACGTCCTGCTGATCCCCGGCACCGGGTCGACGGCACATCTGCGTGAGAACCTCGCCGTAGCAGAGATCTCGCTTCCTCCCGACGCGATTCAGCGGCTCGACGAGATCGCATCGCTCTCTTGAACGCACCACGCCGGCACGCGCCCGGCCGGCGTGGTGCGACTGAGCGCTCACAGGCAGATGTAAAGCGCGCCGGATCATGACGCGAGGCGCGTCCGCGGACGAGAGTGGGAGCGGATATCAAGGAGGCCCCATGCCTGCGCACACGCACGACGCGCCCACTCAGCCCCACGACAACCCGGACCTCATTCCGGTGACTGCCGTGAGGAGGGCCGAGCCGCGGCATCCGCTCGATCCGCTCACCGCGGACGAGATCGAGGCGGCCCGCGGGATCCTCGTGGCGGCGGGGCTCCTCGGCGACACGGTGCGGGTGCCGATGCTGCTGCCCGACGAGCCGACCAAGGACGAGCTCGCCGCCTGGTCGCCCGGCGAGCCCTTCGACCGTCGCGTGGACGTGACGCTGATGGATGCTGCGACAGGCGCGCTCGTCGAGGCGATCGTGTCCATCTCGCGCGAGGCGGTGGTCGCGAAACGCGAGCTCGACCCGTCGCGGGCACCGTACGGCCAGCCGCAGTACCTGTTCGAGGAGTACGACCGCGCGGCGGAGATCGTGAAGGCCTCGCCCGAGTGGCGGACCGCGATGACGCGCCGCGGCCTCGCGGACCGCATCGACCTCGCGTTCTGCTCGCCGCTGGCGCCCGGGTTCGTGGGGCGTGAGAACGAGGTCGGGCGCCGCGTCATCCGCTCGCTCACATTCCTGCGCGACAGTGAGGACGACATCCCCTGGGCGCACCCGGTCGAGGGCCTCATCGTCCACGTCGACCTCGTGTCGAACGCGGTCATCGGCATCGAGGACGAAGGGGACGTGCCCGTCCCCTCGGGAAGCGGGAAGTACACCCCGGATGCCGTGGGTCCTGCCCGCACCAGCCTCAAGCCGATCGAGATCACTCAGCCCGAGGGCCCGAGCTTCGCCGTGACCGGGTCCCGCGTGGAGTGGGAGAACTGGTCGATGCGCGTCGACTTCAACGCCCGCGAGGGACTCGTGCTGCACGACGTGCGGTTCGACGACCGTCCGGTGCTGACGCGCGCGAGCGTGCCCGAGATGGTCGTGCCCTACGGCGACACGTCGAACACGCGCTTCTGGATCAGCTACTTCGACGCCGGTGAGTACCTGCTCGGCAAGAACGCCAACCACCTGGAGCTCGGCTGCGACTGCCTCGGCGTCATCCGGTACTTCGACGGCCACGTCGCCGACGACCACGGACATGCCGTGCGGATCCCGAACGTGGTGTGCATGCACGAGGAGGACTACGGCATCCTCTGGAAGCACACCGAACAGGGTCCCGTCGGCTCACACGTGCGCCGGTCGCGGCGCCTGGTCGTGTCGTACTTCTCGACGATCGGCAACTACGACTACGGCTTCTACTGGTACTTCTACCTCGACGGCTCGATCCAGCTCGAGGCGAAGGCGACCGGCATCGTGTTCGTGGGCGGCGGTGTGCCGGGATCGACGAACCCGCATGCCCCCGAGATCGCGCCCGGCGTGTTCGCGCCGGTGCACCAGCACCTGTTCTCGGCGCGGCTCGACGTCGCGATCGACGGCGAGGACAACCGGCTCGTCGAGATCGACGCCGCCCGCATCCCGATGGGCGAGGCCAATCCGTTCGGCAACGCGTTCACGTGGACCGAGACCCCGCTGCCCACCGAGGCCGAGGCCCAGCGCGTCGCCGACGCGTCGGTCGCACGGGTGTGGGAGGTGCGCAGCGCCTCGAAGACGAACTACCTCGGCAAGCCCACGGCGTACCACCTGCTCCCCCAGCCGACCGCGCTGCTCATGGCGGACCCTGCCTCGTCGGTGGCGGCGCGCGCCGCATTCGCGACGAAGCACCTGTGGGGCACCGCATACGACCACGACGAGCGCTGGCCCGCCGGCCGCTACCCGAACGCCCACCGGGGCGGTGCGGGACTTCCGGCGTACACGGCCGACGACCGCTCGATCGACGGCGAGGACCTCGTGCTGTGGCACACGTTCGGCCTCACCCACATCCCGCGTCCCGAGGACTGGCCCATCATGCCGGTCGACTACGCCGGCTTCTGGTTCAAGCCGTACGGCTTCCTCGACGTGAACCCCGCGATGGATGTCCCCGAGTCCAGCCAGGCGCACGGGGTCGGTCATCGGGCTGCGGGCGCCTCGGGTCCCCGGGCCGCGGGCGCGATCGCGGATGGCGGCTGCGGCATGGGCGCGGAGTGCACCTGCGGCCACTGACCCGCGTCGACCATGGCGAGAACGGGCCGACGGATGCTGCACAGCATCCGTCGGCCCGTTCGCTCTTGCTCGCAGCGCTCGGGGCGTGTCTTCGATGTCAGCGGTACGCCCACGTGCAACCGCAGTGCGCGGACCGGCAAACCGATCGCCCGACCGCGGACGAAAATCGATATCAGGACCGATCGAGGAGGATCACATGACCGTCACGACATCGATACTCGATGCCATCACCGTGTCCCAGGAGGAGGGGCGCGCGATTCCTGACGCAGCGACCCGCGAGATCATCGGGTACGCGCCGGTGCACACGGTTGAGGACCTCGATGCGGCGGTCGCGGCGGCCCGAACCGCACAGCCGGCCTGGAACGCACTCGGTCACGCCGAGCGTTCGCGCATCCTGCATGCGATCGCCGATGACATCGAGGTGCATGCCGAGGAGCTCGCTCAGTTGCTCTCGCGCGAGCAGGGAAAACCGCTCGCCGGGCCCAATGCGCGGTTCGAAGTCGGCGGGTGCGCGACCTGGACCCGGAGCGCGGCCGATACCGTGCTCGAGTCCGAAGTGGCCTTCGATGCGCCCGGTGCGCGTGCGGAGATCTATTACGATGCTCTGGGCGTCGTCGGCGCGATCAGCCCGTGGAATTGGCCCATGATGATCGCGGTGTGGCAGATCGCACCGTCCCTGCGCATGGGAAACACAGTTGTGGCGAAACCAAGCGAGTACACGCCGCTCTCGGTACTGGCGCTCGGGGAGATCTTCAATCGTCATCTCCCTGCGGGCGTCCTCACTGTCGTGTCGGGTGACCGCGAGGTCGGGGCGGCGATCGCCAGCCACCCTGGGATCGACAAAATCATGTTCACTGGGTCGACCGCCACAGGGCGTCGGATCGTCCAGTCGTCGGCCGCGAACCTGGCGAGGCTCACGCTCGAGCTCGGCGGAAATGACGCCGGGATCGTGTTGCCCGACGCTGATCCGGCGGTGATCGCGAACGATCTGTTTTGGGGCTGCTTTCTCAACACTGGTCAGACATGCGCAGCGCTCAAGCGCCTCTACGTGCACGACTCGCTCTACGACCAGGTCGTGGATGGGTTGGCAGAACTGGCGCAGGCGACACCGATGGGGCGCGGGCTCGATGAACGCAACATGCTCGGTCCGCTGCAGAACCAGTCCCAGTTCGACATCGTCGAGGGGCTTGTGGAGGACGCTCGTCGTCATGGTGCCCGCGTGGTGGTCGGCGGTGAGCCCGCGCCCGACCTGGGGCCGCTCTTCTACCGGACGACGGTCGTCGCCGACATCGACGACGGCGTAGCGCTGGTCGACGAGGAGCAGTTCGGGCCGGTGATTCCCGTCGTCCGTTACAGCGAGGTGGAGGACGCGATCCGTCGCGCGAACGCATCGGATCAGGGGCTGGGTGCGTCTGTTTGGAGCTCCGACGCCGATGCCGCGATGGAGATCGCCAAGCAGCTTCAGGCCGGCACAGTGTGGATCAACCAGCACGGCCCTCTCAACCCCGTGGTGCCCTTCGGCGGGACCAAGGCCTCGGGGTATGGCCAGGAGTTCGGCACTGCGGGGCTGAAGGCGGTCGCGGCTGCCAAGGTCATCTCTCGCTGACCGGGCGACGGTCGCCGCTGCCCGCCGGGTTCGGCCTCGCCAGAGCGATGGCGAGGCCGAACCCGGCTTCCGCGCCGACTTAGCGTGTCGCGCCGAGCTCGCCTGTGGTCGGCCGGCACGTGGCTGTGCCGGCCCACGATGGTGCAGCGACCGGGGTGATCACTCGGTCCTCTCTCATCCGAACGCGGAGGCTACAGCCGCGTTCTGGATCCGGCCTCCGTGGACGTTCACTCCAGCCGCGAGAGCAGCGTCCTGCGCAACGGCCTTCTCCCACCCGTTGTCGGCAAGGGCAACGAGGTAGGGGAGGGTGGCATTGGTCAGCGCTCGCGTGGACGTTTCCGGGACTGCGCCGGGCATGTTGGCCACGCAGTAGTAAAGCGTGCTGTGGACTTCGAAAGTGGGCGCGTCGTGCGTAGTAGGCCGCGAGCCCTCGAAGCAGCCTCCCTGATCGATGGCGATGTCGACGAGCACTGCACCGGCTTTCATCCGTGCGACCATGTCGTCAGTGACGAGCTTCGGGGCGGCAGCGCCAGGGACGAGGACGGATCCGATGACGAGGTCCGCGTCGGCGACCTCCGCCGCGATGTCGAGGCGGGTCGAGACCCGCGTCTGAATCGCCGTCCCGTAGCGGTGCTCCAACTCTCTGAGCCTCGGGAGTGACAGATCGATGACCGTGACATCCGCGCCCATGCCAATCGCGTTCGCGGCGGCGTGCTCCCCGGCGACGCCCCCACCGATCACCACGACCTTCGCCCGTCGCGTGCCGGCAACGCCGCCGAGCAATACGCCCCGGCCGCCCTGCGCGCTCAGCAGCGCGTGAGAGCCGACGGCTATCGACAGGCGACCGGCCACCTCGCTCATGGGCGACAGGAGCGGCAGTGTGCGATCCGGCAACTGCACGGTCTCGTAGGCGATCCCCGTCGCCCCGGAGTTGATCAACGCCTCGGTGAGCGGGCGGTCCGCCGCCAGGTGCAGATATGTGAAGAGCGTGAGATCCGGCCGCAGGTAGTGGTACTCCGCCGCGATCGGCTCCTTCACCTTCACGACCATGTCCGCCTCCGACCACAAGTCTTCCGCGTGCGGGACGATCGTGGCTCCAGCGACCACATATGCATCATCGCTGATGCGAGAACCGTTCCCGGCCCCTCGTTCGATCAGTACCGAGTGACCGTTCGCCGTCAACGCGTCCACACCTGTCGGAGTGATCGCGACACGCCTCTCGTTGTTCTTGATCTCGGCGGGAATACCAATTATCACTGCGAGCCTCCTTGCATCGTCATTGCCCCAATTGTGAAATAATCCTCGTCAACTCGTGAGGTTGACCGTAGAATCGTTCCCCCAAAGGCAGAATTCTGTGAATCCGTTCGAAAACGACGATGCGAGAGTTGGCGCATGGCGAAGAATCTGCGGACAGGCGGGCTGGATTCAATCGACGCACTGATTGTCCAAGAGCTCGCCCAGGACGCGCGGCGGACCAACGCTGAGCTTGCGGCGAAAGCGGGCGTCGCCGCGTCGACGACCCATGCGCGGCTGCGGTCGCTGGAAGACCGCGGAGTCATCGACGGCTACCACGCTGCTGTCGACCCGGCTTCGCTTGGACGGGGGCTGCAGGCGATGATCGGGGTGACTCTTCGACCTGGCTTCCGGCAGGAGAGCATTGCCGCATTCGCCGCCGAAGTGGACAAGCTTCCTGAGGTCATTCAGACCTTCTTCGTCGGCGGCGCCGACGACTTCCTGGTTCACATCGCAGTAGCCGATTCGTCGGCGCTCCGCACGGTCGTCGTCGAGCACTTGTCGTCGCAGCCGAGCGTCGCCTCGACGAGAACGAGCGTGATCTTTTCCTATCACCGCAACGCTGTCGTCCCAGCGTTCGACTGAGGATCGTCGCAGCGAGGCCGTGACCGGCGCACAGCCGTGCCTCACGGCTACTGCACCGGGACGCCCTCCAACGCGAACTCACGCTGGCAAAACGTGACCACGGCGCGAACTTTCCGGGACGACAGCGCGCCCCGCTCGTGCGCTATCACGACAGAATTGCGGGGGATGTCGCCCTCGATCGGGCGGTACGCGAGCGGCAATCCATCGTAGGTGCGATCACCCTGCGGCCGCCCCATGATGATGGTGTACCCCAGGCCGCGGGCGACCATTGCGCGAATCGTCTCAACATTCGACGACCGCCAGCGCACGTCGAGCTGGAGCCCGGCGCTCCTCAGCATCTCTTCGACATACCCGGTTGCGGTCGGCAGAGCGAGGAGAATGGCAGCCTCGCCGCGCAGTCTCTGAAGTGGGATCGCCGGGAGCGAGGCGAGGGGATGACCGGGGGCGATCGCGATCTGCAGGCGAACGGGAGCGACTTCCGCGAAGTCGACGTCGTCGGGGACGCCGTTCCGGTACATGAGAACGATGTCCAGCTCTCCCGCCTTCATGCGGGTGAGCAACTCTGCGGAATCCCCTTCCTCCAGGACGACGCGAACGCCCGGATAGTGAGCGCGGAAATGGTCGATGACGCGGGGGATCAACCAGGGGGAGAGCGTAAGGAAGCAGCCGATGCGCAGTTCGCCCGACAGCTGACCTGCCATCTCGTGCTGGAGTTCGCTGAGCGCCTGGGACCGCTCGAGAAGTGCCGTCGCCTGCGAGTATGCGCGCCGTCCTGCAGCGGTGAGCGTGGTGCCCTTTCCCCGCTGACGCACGGTGAGGGGCAAACCCAGCGCCTTTTCGAGTTCAGTCAGCGCGAGGGACACCGCACCAGTGGAGGAGGACAGCCGCGCGGCAGCCGCTGCCACGGATTGCGTTTCCACGACGGCGACGAAGCACTCCAGCTGTCGAAGTGTGAACGACGGCATTGTTCAGCAAACCTACTTTGCATGGGCGGAAGTTCTCCATTGATTGTGCCTCCTCTGACAACCGAAGGTGGATGACAGACCTCGACCCGTTCCCGGAGGTGCTCAACGATGAGGATGACCACAACTTTGCTGCGCGATCTGAGGCGGGGTGTGTCCCCGTGAGTGACGCGTCCGTGCGCATTGAGAACGCGCAGATCATCACGTGCGACCCCGACCTTCCCTTGGCTAACTGGGTGCGACTTGAGGGCGGGATCATCACCGATCGCGGCACGGGCCGCGCGTCGGCCGCTGGAGCCGCCGACCGAGTGAGCGATGCTCGGGGCGCGTTCATCACGCCGGGCCTGATCGACGGGCACACCCATCTCGTGCAGGGTGGTGCGCGCGGACTTACGGAACTCGAGATTCCTCGCGGGACACTCACGGTATCGGCGCTCGCCGATTTGCTGCGCATCGCAGGTCGTTCGGCCGAGCCCGGCAGGTGGCTCGTCGCCGGTCCCGTACCCAGTTCGCTCCTCTCAGCGCTCGACAGTCGTGAGAGTCTCGCTCTCATCGATGGGGCTACGGGAGAGGTCCCGCTCCTGATGCGTGACGAGACCTACCACAATCGAGTCGTCAACTCGGCGGCCTTCGCTCGCATGCGTTCGCTCGAGTTCAGCGGGGCGGGACGGGTGGCATCCGAGGATGGTCGCCCGACGGGAGTCCTCTGGGAAGGGGCCAGCGTCGTCGCTGAGCGCGCGGCCGCGGAGGATCAACGGCCGCATGAACTGCGAGCGGCCCTCCTGGCCGCGATGGCCCGGTACAACCGCTTCGGCGTCACGACCGTTCAGGATGCGGCGACGTCGCTCGCAGTCCTCCAATCGCTCGTCGCGCTCGGAGACAGGGGCGAAGCCCGCCTGCGCGTCGTCGCGTCTCTGCTCTACAACGATCCTGGTTTCGGTGTCGAACCAGTCGGCGCGGAACTCGTCGCGGCCGCGCGTCGGTTTGGTGCCGGAGAGTCCGGCGCGATCCTGCCGCAGTTCGTGAAAATCTTCCTGGACGGAGTGCCGTCCTCCCATACGGCCGCTTACCATCACCCATACGCGACGGCCACAGAGCACCCGCACGGCGTGCTCAATTACACGGCGTCGGAGCTCGCAGACATCCTGGTGTCTCTCCAGCGATCGCGCCTCGGCGCCAAGATCCACACGCTCGGCGACCTCGCTGTCACTACGGCCCTCTCGGGGGTACGGGATGCCCGAGCCCGTGGTTTCACTCAGCTCGTGCAGTTCGCGCACGCCAAGAACATCGCGCTGAGCGAGATCGACGAACTGCGCGAACTGGGAATATCCATCGACGCCTCGCCGCCGGTTTGGCACCCGTCCAGCATCACGCAGTCGATCGAACGCGAGCTGGGCACCGAGATCGCGCATTTCCGAAGCCCTCACCGGGCGATGCTCGACGCGGGCGTCGTGGTGGCAGGTGGCAGTGACTGGCCGGTCATCGACACGCCCTCACCGTGGCATGGGATGGCGAGCATGGTCACGCGAGCCGACCCCTCCGGCAGCTATCCCGGTGCTCTCTGGCTGGAGCAGGCCATCACGCCGCAGGAGGCGCTCGAGGCGTACACGTCAGCAGCAGCGGATGCTGCGGGTCTCGCGGGCGAGACCGGGCGCGTCGCTCCAGGCCTCTCGGCCGACCTGGCCGTACTCGACCGCAATCCGCTGGATATCGAGCCCGCGCAGATCGCCGGGATCACCGTGCGCGAAACCATCGCGCGCGGAGTCACCGTCTATAGGGAAGGACAGTAATGAAAGCCGCGGTACTCCGCGACGTCGGGGAGTCGCTCCAGGTGATGGATGTTGACATCGATCACCCAAGAGCCAAAGAGGTTCGGGTTGCAGTGAAAGCGAGCGGACTGTGCCACAGCGATCTGCACATCATGCACCACGGTTTCGGGTTTCCGATGCCGGCGGTGCTCGGTCATGAGATCGCGGGTGTTGTAGAGGCCGTGGGCGCTGGCGTGACCGATCTGCAGGTCGGGGATCATGTTGTGGCATCGCTGGTGAGTTACTGCCGCAGCTGCGAGCGGTGCCGCGCGGGCAAGCCGTACCAGTGCAGCTCGCCAAGTGCCGTCACGCGGGCACCCGAGGACGCGCCGCGCTTGACAGTTGGCAAGCAGGCGCTGACCCAGATCGGCAACATCGGTGGGTTCGCCGAGATGGTTCTCGTGCACGAGAACAATCTCGTCCGCATCGACGACGACATCCCGCTCGACCGGGCCTGCCTGCTCGGGTGCGGCGTGCTGACCGGGGTGGGAAGCGTGTTGAATACAGCTCGCGTCCAGGCGGGGGAGAGTGTTGTCGTTCTCGGCTGCGGCGGGGTGGGGTTGAACGTCGTCCAGGGAGCCGTCCTCGCCGGCGCCTCGCACGTGATCGCGATCGACCTGCACGAGACCAAACGTGATCTTGCGCGGAGGTTCGGGGCGACCTCGACGCTGGACCCCGCTACCGGTGATCTCGGCTCTCGAGTACGTGACCTGTTGAGGTCGTCGGGTGCCGATCATGTCTTCGAGGTCATCGGCCTTCAAGAGACAGCGCGTCAAGCGATCGACTTCGCAGGGGTGGGGGGCACCGTCTACGCCGTCGGCATGCAGAAGCCGGGCAACCAGGTCCACCTCAGCGCGGCGGAGCTGTTTCGTGCGCAGAAGGCGCTCAGGGGTGTCTACATGGGCTCCGCGAATCCGGCACGAGACATCCCGTTCTATGCAGAGCTGTACAAGCAGGGGCGTCTCAACCTTGATGATCTCGTCTCTAGGCGGATCGGCATCGCCGACATCCAAGACGGATACGGCGATCTGGTGCGCGGCGGAGTCGCGAGAAGCGTCATCGTGTTCGACTAGGCCAAAGAGTTGTTATCCACTTGGCAAAGAAATAGTTCTTTGAATCGGCGGCACAGCGCGATATCATTAGTCGTCTGGATAACCCGCCCCAGGCGCCACATTCAAAGATGAGCAGAACGGAATGCAATGAAGCACCACTACACAGCGCGTCTCGCCCTCGTCGCCGTTGCGGCAACGGCACTGTCCTTCTCTCTCGCTGCTTGCGCGGGGGCGGAACCTGCAGCAACGCAGGGCGCCGACGGGGAACTGACGCCCGTCAAGGTCGGCAACCTTGTCTACGTCGGTACCGCCCCATTCCAGCTCGGCGTCGAGCAGGGATTCTTCGAGGACGAAGGTCTCGACATCACCGTCACGGAAGGTGAGAACCCGGCAGCTCTCGGGGGGCAGCTGACCAGCGGTCAGCTCGACGTCGCGTTCACCACGGCACCATTCCTCGCCACGGCCGTCTCGGAGGGCGCAGACCTCCGCGCGTTCGCATCCGTCGACGGCGTCATCGACCCCGAGGACCCGTCGTCGGGCATCGTCGTCCTGGATGACAGTCCCATCAACAGCCTCGAAGACCTCAACGGCAAGAAGGTCGCGGTGCCCGCACTCGGGTCGCTGATGAACCTGGTCACCGTGGCGGACATCGAACGAAACGGTGGCGACAGTTCGTCCGTCGAGATCGTGCAGGTGCCCTTCCCGCAGATGCAGCAGGCACTCGAAACCGGCAACGTCGATGCCATCGTCCCCACCGAGCCCTTCCTCTCCGCAACGCTCGCCGCCGGTGGGCGTTCGATCGCGGCGCCGGAAGCTGACATCGTTCCGAACGCGTCAGTCACCGCGTGGGCGGCGACTCAGAGATGGCTAGACGCCAACCCCGAAGCCGCGGCGGCGTTCGCTCGCGCGATGGACAAGAGCATCGAGTACGCGAAGGCGCACCCGGACGAACTGATGGCCATGATGCCGGACTACACAGGGTTGTCCGCCGAGCAGATCGAGACGATGAGCTTCGGAACGGTTCTGACGTCGCAGCTGAACGGTCAATCCATCTCCGACCAGGCGGACCTGCTGGTGGAATTCGGGTTCATCGACAAGGCTCCCTCGCTGGAAGAGTTGGTTCACGAGATTGACCAGTAACAGCACCAGCACGGTACCTACGGCCGTTCTGCTTCGGGGCCGCGGGCGGAAGGTTCCGCCCGCGGGCCTCCGGGCCACTCTTCTCGGAGTCGCCGGAGTGCTCTCGGTGCTGGTTATCTGGGAAGCCGTGACCCGCACGGGACTCGTCGGTTCGTCGGCACTGCCGCCGGCCACCGACGCGCTCGCCGCGATTCCGGTCCTTATGGGAACGGCCGCTTTCTGGCAAGCGCTCGGGCTCACGATCCTCAGCGCCCTCGTGGGGCTTGCGATCAGCTGCGTGATCGCGATACCTCTGGGCACGATCATCGGGCTGAGCAGTTTCCTTCATCGCACGCTGTACGCCACGATCGAGTTCCTCAAGCCCATCCCCGTGGTGGCTCTGCTGCCGCTCGCTCTGTTGGTGTTCGGAGTGACAGTCGAGATGAAGCTCGGCCTGATCGTTTTCGGAACCATCTGGCCGCTGCTGATTCAGGTGATCTATGGCATTCGAAACGTGGACTCCGTCGCGTGGAACACCGCACGAACCTTCAGAATCAGCTCGGTACGTCGATTCACCTCCGTCGTCCTCCCGAGCGCGGCTCCCTATGTGGCGACGGGCCTGCGCGTGGCCGCGGTGACGGCGCTGCTCTTGAGCGTGGTGACCGAGCTCGTGGGAGCAGTTCCGGGTCTTGGGTACGAGATCAGGCGCGCCCAGTCCGCTCTGAAGTTCGATGATCTGTACGCATTCGTCATCATCACCGGTGTGTTCGGAGTGATCATCAACCTCCTTCTGGAGTACAGCGAAAAACGCGTCGTGTTCTGGGCCGGGAGCGCAAGGGGGGTCAAAGCATGAACGCGCGCGCCACGCGCATCGTGATGGCGGTCGTCCTTCCCGCGGTTCTCCTCCTCGCCTGGTGGCTCGGATCGGCCAACAGCACACTGTTCTTCTTTCCGCCGCTGTCGCGGATTCTCGAGCGGTTCGGCGAACTCTTCCTCAGTCCGGAGATCATGTCGACGCTCGTGCCGAGCCTCATCAACTTCTTCTTGGGTTTTGCGATCGCTGCCGTCGTAGGGGTGTTCGGTGGGCTATTGCTCGGGCTCAACCCGAGTGTGCGGTCATTCTGCGCACCCATGGTCCACTTCTTCCGATCTCTGCCGGGGCCGGCACTGTTGCCGCTCTTCATGCTGTTGTTCGGGCTGGATATGGAGATGAAAGTCTGGATCATCGCCTTCACGACGCTTTTTCCCATCCTGATCAACTCGATCGACGGAGTCCGGGCTCGTGATCCTCGGTGGAAGGACGTCGACGACGTGTTCCGCATCTCGACTCAACGCCGATTCTGGTTTGTCACTCTCCCGGGTGCGATGCCTCAGATCATGACGGGGCTGCGAGTGGGGCTGCAGACGGCGCTTCTCGTGATGGTCGTCAGCGAGATGCTGGCGTCCACCAACGGCGTCGGGTTCCTGGTCCTCCAAGCACAGCAACAGTTCCGAGTCGCCGATATGTGGGCGGGCATTCTCATGCTCGGCCTGCTGGGACTCCTTCTCAACCTCCTCTTCGAACCCGTCGAGCGCCGGGTGTTGCGCTGGTATCACGCGACCCACGACGCCCGTGCCTGAGATTGTGAATGGATAACATCATGCAAGAAACCGCAATCGCGGAGACGAGACCAATGGCTGACACTGCGCAGGAGATCCTCTCGATTCGTCATCTCGCGAAGACCTACGGCACCGGCGAGAAGGCTTTCACCGCAATCGAGGACGTGACTCTCACCCTCAATCGAGGTGAGTTCGTGTGCGTCGTCGGCCCGAGCGGGGCCGGCAAGACGACTCTCTTGAACTGTCTGACGGGCCTCCTCTCCCCATCGAGTGGTGAGTTGCTGTTCGAGGGCGAGCCGATCGTGGAGCCTCCGCTGGGCCTGGCTGTGGTATTCCAGGACTACGCTCGCTCGCTGTTTCCCTGGATGAGCGTGGAAGGTAACGTGTCGTTCCCGCTTCGCGGCAAGGGCATCAGCAAGGCCGAGATCGCGGCCCGCGTGAGCGAGGCGATCACCGCGGTGGGGCTCAATGGTGCGGGAAAGAAGTACCCGTGGCAGCTCTCCGGTGGGATGCAGCAGCGCGTCGCGATCGCCAGAGCCTTGGCTTACAATCCGGATTGTCTCGTGATGGATGAGCCGTTCGCAGCGGTGGACGCGCAGACACGATTCGAGCTTGAGGATCTCCTGCTGCGCGTGCGCACGGAGTTCGGCATCAGCATCCTCTTCGTCACTCATGACATCGATGAGGCCGTCTACCTTGCTGATCGTGTCGTGGTTCTCACCCGCGCCCCCGCATCGGTCCGCTCTGTCGAGGTCATCGATCTTCCTCGGCCCCGGAACCAAGTCAAGACTCGGCACCTGCCGGAGTTTGCCGACTACCGCACAACGCTCTTCGAGCTCGTGCAGACACAACACTGATCATCGCCATCTACAGCTAGGAGCCCCGTGGCTAGAGACGAGAGCCGGGAAGCACTTCTGGAAGCAACCGTGAGAGTTGTCGCTCGCGAAGGATTGCGGGGCCTCACCTATCGGGCCGTTGCACTTGAGGCCGGAGTCACCCACGGACTTGTCACTCACTACTTCGGCACACGGGATGCGTTGCTGCTAGCTGCCTTTCGTGAGAAGGCTCGCAACCGCGACGCCGTCGAGCGGGTGAGTCCGGGCACTGGCGACATCGACGACATCGGAAGCCATCTCGCCACGATCGTCGAGGAGGCACACGAAGAAGAGCGCTATCAGTACGAGATGATCCTCGAAGCGTTCCGCAAGCCGGAGTACATCGGCGAGGTCCAGGATCTCTACGACGACTTCGTGAAAGGGATTGAAGCGGAACTGAAGCTCGCCGGTGCTGATCGAACAGAGCCCCTGGCACGCGTGGTCTTCGCCGCGCTGGACGGTCTCGCGCTGCAGCAGCTCATTACTCGCGACCCTGCGCGGACGGAGGAGGCGATCAAACGGCTGCAGCGACTGGTTCGCGCCGACATCGCGATGGCCAAATTGAAATCAGTCTTCGACGAAGAATGACTACCCACAAGGAATCACCATGACCACTACGTACGCTGATGTGAAAACCACCGCGACGGCCGCCTCACTTCGAGAACGCGATCAGGCGTCGATCGTCCATCCGATGTCGGTGATCAACAATCCCCGGCCTCCGGTGATCATGTCGCACGGGCGAGGCGCCAAGCTGTGGGACGTGGACGGCAAGGAGTACGTCGACGGCACGTGCGGCCTCTGGCAGTGTCCAATCGGCCACGGTCGAGCCGAACTCGGCCGCATCGCGGCAGAGCAGATGGAGCGGCTCGAGTTCTTCTCGTCATTCGGGGACTATTCGAATGCGCCTGCGATCCAGCTCGCCGAACGACTGCTGCAGATCGCGCCGTCCGGTATGAAGCGCGTGTTCTTCACCAGCGGCGGGTCAGAAGGCAACGAGACTGCCATCAAGCTGGCTCGGTTCGCGCAGATTCATGCGGGGCGCCCCTCGAAAGTTGGCATTCTCGCGCGCCACGGTGGTTACCACGGGATGGGCGGAGCCTCTCTCGCGGTCACCGGACTGCCGAATCTCACCAGCGGTGTAGGACCGCTGATCCCCGGTGTCGAATGGCTAGCACATCCGGGGGACCTTCACGAGGGTCGGGACAAGACCGATCTGCTCATCGAGGACCTCGAGTCGACGATCGCGCGGGTCGGAGCCGACAAGATCGCTGCGTTCATCGGAGAGCCGATTCTCGGCGTGGGCGGGATGGTCATTCCTCCCCCGGACTACTGGCCGAGGGTTCAGAAGGTTCTGCGGCGCCACGACATCCTCCTCATCCTGGATGAGGTCGTCACCGGGTTCGGCCGGACCGGGCACTGGTTCGGAGCCCAGCATTTCGACATCCAGCCCGACATCATGGTCACGGCCAAGGGCATCACGAGCGGGTACGTCCCGATGGGGGCGGTGCTGATCGGCCAGCGGGTACTCGACCTCGCTGACGGGGGCGCGTTCATGCACGGCTTCACCTACAACGGCCACCCGGTCGGCGCCGCGGTCGCGCTGGAGAACATCGCCATCATCGAAAGGGAAGGCCTCATCGAGCGCGGGATGGAGGTGGGCCGATGGATGCGGGAGGAACTGTCTCCTCTGGAGAAGATGCCCCACATCGCCCAGGTGCGGTCGCTGGGCACTCTGTTCGGTATCGAGACGACAGCTGAGAACATCGCCGGCGTGCAGGATCAATGCCGCGACGACGGCGTTATCGTGCGGATGACGGGAAAGAACATGGTCCTCTCCCCACCCTTGGTGACGACGCATGTGGAAGTGCAACGACTGGCCGAAGTCGTCGTCCATCACCTTGCCGCGGCCGGTTGATGCTGCGATAGGTCGCTCTCCGAGGACTCGAGCGCGGCGGGCGGCTCGGGGTGGGCCCGAGCCGCTGAGCTGTACCCGTCACCCGGGGGTTTGGTGACGGACGATGGGTCGAGTCCGGCGATGGCTCGGCGGGCGGAGAGCTCGTCCCTTCAACCCCGCTCGCCGGAGCGCGATTCCTTCCCGAATACGGAACGCTGACTGCCGAAGACGAGAGCTCGTGGCGCCAGCCGTCGCCGTTGGGATGTTGACCAGCCGATTCCGGGGTACCGGGGTCGTGTGGGCAGTTGGATAGTCTCCTCATGTGGGCCGACGGCGAGGACTTGCCGTCGGTCCTCCATGAGGAGGAGCAATTGTGGCGGATCGTTCAACTGCGCAGACGCTGAGCCGCGGACTGCAGATCCTAGAGATCCTCGCAGACGCTGACGAGCCGATGACAGCGGCCGAGTTGGCACTTGCCATAGACACCAGTCGGCCGATCGTGTACCGACTTCTTCGAACTCTTCAAGCGCATGGCCTCTTGGACCCCGATGCTGCGGAAGGAAAGTACGCATTGGGGCTCGGGTTGCTCGGCCTGTCGCGCAAAGTGGTCCACGATCTTCGCGAAGCGTCCGCTCCCGAACTTGCGACGCTCACGCGCACTCATCACGCGACGAGCTTCATCGCCGTCAAGGAAGGCGACGAGATGGTATGCGTGGCGTCTGTGGAGCCAGGTCCGGCACATATTGCGATACGTCACCGCGAGGGCATGCGGCTTTCAATGGCGGGGGCGGCGGGGGTCGCGGTGCTGATCACCTACCCGCCAACCGACGCGGATGACCCCGAAGTGATAGCCGCTCGAGCGAGGGGCTATGCCGTCACCCGCGGGCGCCAGATCGCGGGCGCCCTCGGCGTCGCTGCGCCCATTCTTGGCGGAACCGGCCCCGCGCACGAAAGCGTGGTGATGGTCTTCGCTCAGGAGACTGCAACTGACATCGAGAACGTTGCGGCCGACGTCGTGGCCGCTGCACAGCGCATCGCTTCCGCTCAGACGATGTAAGTCGGTCAAATCAGTTCGCCTGAAGAGCCACGACGGAATTATCCGTTTGTAAAAGCCGTCCCGAACCTCGATGCTCGTCACCAGACAGTGGAAGTGATCCGCCGCGCCGCGAAGATCACCACCGATGAAAGGTTGGCAATGTCATCACCTCGAGGACGAGTTGAGGATTCACTCTGGATCGATAACGAGCGTCTTACACCCTCCACCGACACGTATCTCGCCGTCGACGACGCAGCGACGGGGGAGGAGATCGCTCAGGTCCGTTCTGCGAACGCCGACGACGTCGACCGCGCCTTCGCATCTGCGCGTCGAGCGCAAACGAAATGGGCCGCGGTGAGCCCGGAGGAGCGCGTCGCAGTGCTCGAACGAGCCACGAGCCTTCTCGACGAGGCCAAGGACGACCTCGCCGCAACGATGCAGGCAGAAGTCGGCACAGTTCAGAAGCAGGTCTATGCGGCACAGGTAGGACTCGGCCTTGCCGCACTCCGCTTCACGCTCGATTCCGCCCTGGCCATCATCAACGAGAGGCGACGGATCAGCACCTCGGAGGTCGTCTACGAGCCGGCGGGGGTGGTTGGGGCTATCACCCCGTGGAACTACCCTCTGATGCAGACGGCGCTCAAGGTCGGTCCCGCGGTAGCGGCCGGGTGCAGCGTCGTGCTGAAGCCGCCGAGCGTAGCCCCGTTGACTGCATTCGTCATCGCGGAGAAGTTCGCAGAGGCCGGGCTGCCGGCAGGCGTTCTCAACGTCGTGTTCGGCAGTGGAGGAAGTGTGGGCAGCGCCATCGCGGGCCACCGCGACGCGGACTTCGTCTCGTTCACAGGCTCCGTTGGCGCGGGACGCCAGGTAGCGGCCGCGGCCGCCGCCTGGGGAACGCGAAACTCCCTCGAGCTCGGCGGTAAGAGCGCCGCGATCGTCCTCGATGACGACCTTGTTCGGTCTTCCGTGCGGCACACCATCGCGAGTTGCTTTGCCAATGCTGGGCAGACCTGCGCGGCGCTTTCTCGACTGATCGTCCCTCGTCGTCACATCGCTGAGGTTGAAGACGAGGTCGCCGCCATCTTCGCAGACGTGGTCGTCGGTGACCCACGTGACGTGAACTCCACGGTTGGTCCGCTGTCCAACCGTGGACAGCAAGAGACAGTGCTGCACTACCTCCGCGGAGTCGACGATTCGAGGGGGGCTCGGACGATCGCATCCAAGGATGTCTCGCATCTCAGCGCCGGCTGGTATGCGCCACCTACCGTGGTGGTCGTGGACGACCCGTCAGCCGCGATCGTCAAGGAGGAAGTGTTCGGCCCGGTGCTCGTGATCCAGCCTGCGGACGACGAGAATCATGCGATCCGTCTCGCGGAAGGTACCCAGTTCGGTCTGATCGCGCGCGTGTGGACGAACGACGACCAGCGGTTCACAGAGACGGCGCGAAAGCTTCGCGTCGGCGGCGTCATCCAGAGCGATGCCGACACGGACTGGGGAGCGCCCTTCGGCGGCGTGAAGTCGTCAGGTCACGGGCGCGAGCGCGGCGCGTACGGTGTCGAAGAGTATCTCGTGCCAAAGTCGTTGCAACGCAGGTAGACACTGCGAGCACCGAGAAAGCCGGAGTCCCACAGCCTTCGATCGGTCCAGACTCCGGCGCGCTCGGGAGCGAGTTGCGGACGAACGCGATGGATGCTCGGCGGGATGGCAGAGGACCATCATTCTTGTCGACGCCCTGTCACCCGCGTGCTTCGTCGGTGGCCTGCACGCAGCGGATGCGCCTGACTGCGGGAGTCAGTTGTCCGCCTGCGGTCGCGGCAAGTTGCGCTACGCCTCGCCTAGGGACGCTCGTTCGCACGGAGTCAAGGCTCCTTGAGTGCCCCCGCGAAAGACAGTTATCGCGCAGCAGTGGAGTTCCTCACCACGAGCTCAGGAGGGAACACCGTCTGGCGCGCGATGCTGTCCGGGTCGGCGGCTTCTTCCAGCACGATCCGCAGCGCAGTGCGCCCGATCATCCGGCTCGGTTGGCGGATCGACGACAGGGGCACCGCGGCCGCGGCCGCGAATGAGATGTCGTCGAACCCAATGATGGCGATGTCGTCGGGGACAAGCATCCGCCCGTCGACCACGAGGGACTGGAGCAGGCCGAGGGCGAGCAGGTCATTGGCGGCGAAAAGTGCATCGGGCCAATCACGGCGAGAACGAGAGATGATGCGGGTGCCGGCGGCGACCCCCTCCTCGACGGTCATCGCGGAGGTCGCAACCACCTCGAGATCGACGTGGTTGCCGGCGTTCTCAGCAGCGACGCGCGCACCGGCCAACCGGTCGTTGACCTGGCGCATGTCGAACGGGCCGCCTACGAACGCGATTCGGCGGCGGCCCGTCTCGATGAGGTGCTCCACGGCCAGGCTTCCACCCGCGACGCTGTCGACCGACACCGACGAGAATCGGCCGTCACCGCTGAAACGGTCGACGAGGACGGCCGCGATACCGCGTTCCTTCAGGCGCCGCAGTCGTGGCGTGACATCTCCGTAAGGCGCGATGAGAAGCCCTCGAACCTGCTGCTCTTCGAAGAGGTCGAGGTATAGGCGCTCGCGGCGGGGATCTTCGTCGGTGTTGCCGTAGAGGATGGCGATGCCATGGCGAGTAGCCTCGTCCTCAGCACCACGGACGACGTCGTTGTAGAACGGGTTCTGGCCGTCGAGCACAACGAAGCCGACCGTGGTGCTCACACCTGCTCGAAGCTTGCGAGCGGCGTCATTTCTCACGTAGCCGAGATCCTCGATTGCGCGACTGACGCGATCGACGGACTCAGCGGATACCTCGTCCGGCCGGTTCAGGACGTTCGACACTGTCCCAACCGATACGCCTGCTCGTTGCGCGACATCACGGATACTCACCGGCACGTTTCGTCTCCACTTCTTCGTCGGATCACGATTCGGTCACCATCGACCAACGACTTGACCGACGTCGCCACTGAATCTAGAGTAACTTGAACTTGACCTGAATCGATTCAGATCGCTTCAGAGGATCAAGCATCTCATTCGACTACTTTCACCTCAACGAGGAGGATGCCGTGGCAGCCGATGTCGCACCCGCCGCGCCACCCGCGCCCGATCCCCGTGTCGCGCTCGAACTGCGTCGGGTGGTGAAGTCGTTCGGCGCCGTGGTCGCGCTGCGCTCAGGAAGTCTGAGGCTCGAGCGTGGCTCAATCCACGCGCTCATCGGCGAGAACGGCGCCGGCAAGTCGACGCTCGTGAAGATCATCGCCGGGCTGTACCGCCGCGATGCGGGCGAGTTCCTCCTCGACGGCCAGTCGGTCGACTTCACAAGCACGGCGCAGTCGAAGGCCGCGGGCGTCGCGGTCATCTACCAGGAGCCGACGCTGTTCCCCGACCTGTCGGTGACGGAGAACATCTTCATGGGGCGTCAGCCCACGAACCGGGTCGGCAGGATCGATCGTCGGGCGATGCGCACCGAGGCCGTGGAGATCTTCCAGCGCCTGGGTGTCTCCCTCGACCCCGACCGGGTCACCGAGGGCCTGTCGATCGCCGACCAGCAGATCATCGAGATCGCCAAGGCGATCTCGCTGGACGCCCGCGTTCTCATCATGGACGAGCCGACCGCGGCGCTGTCGGGTGTCGAAGTGGAGCGGCTGTTCGCCGTGGCGCGGAGTTTGCGTGACGAAGGCCGTGCGCTTCTGTTCATCTCGCACCGCTTCGACGAGGTGTTCGCGCTGTGCGACACCGTCACGGTCATGCGTGACGGCTCCTACATCGACACCACTCCGCTGGCCGAGACCACCGTGGAGGAGTTGGTTCGCCAGATGGTCGGCCGCGACGTGACCGAGCTGTTCCCGAAGCTGCCGTCCGAGGTGGGCGAGGTGGTCCTCTCGGTCAAGGGTCTGACGCGCCGCGGCGTCTTCCGCGACATCTCCTTCGACCTGCGCGCCGGCGAGATCGTCGGTCTCGCAGGCCTGGTCGGAGCTGGCCGCTCGGAGGTCGCCCGCGCCATCTTCGGCGTGGACGGCTACGAGGCGGGCACAGTCACGCTGCACGGCGTGCCGCTCCCCAAGGGCGACCCGCGTCGCGCCACCTCACGCGGCATCGCCCTCGTCCCGGAGGACCGCCGAAAGCAGGGTCTCGTGCTCGACGACGGGTTAGCCCGCAACATGACTCTCGCGATCCGCTCGAAGCTGGCCAAGTGGGGCCTGATCTGGAACGGCCTCGAGAACGCCGCCGCCAAGGTGTGGGCGAGCCGCCTCGAGGTGAAGACCGCGGCTCTCGACGCCGAGACCGGCACCCTGTCGGGCGGCAACCAGCAGAAGGTCGTTCTCGGCAAGTGGCTCGCGACCGAACCGGCCGTGCTCTTCGTCGACGAGCCCACCCGTGGCATCGACGTCGGCACCAAGTCCGAGGTGCACCGCCTGCTGAGCGAACTCGCCCAGCAGG
Organism: Microbacterium sp. F01; assembly: GCF_056156365.1. Lineage (NCBI taxonomy): Bacteria > Bacillati > Actinomycetota > Actinomycetes > Micrococcales > Microbacteriaceae > Microbacterium > Microbacterium sp. F01. The sequence goes on along the minus strand of NZ_CM149592.1, from coordinate 3,617,680 downwards.
GCAAGGCCATCCTGATGATCTCGTCAGAGCTGCCCGAGGTGCTCGGCATGGCCGACCGCGTCCTCGTGATGCGCGAAGGACGCCTCACTGGCGAGTTCTCCCGAGCGGACGCGACACCCGAAGCCGTCATGTTCGCGGCCACAGCGGACGCGGAGGCCGCAGCATGAGCACCACGACGACCACCCGCCCGGTAACCCCGGGCAGCAGCAGCGCCGCCAAGCTGGTCCGCCACCTCGCAACCGCGCGGGAGACGGGCATCCTCATCGCCCTGCTCCTCGTGATCGTCGCCGCGACGATCGCCAACCCCACCTTCCTGTTCTCGGCCGACGGGTTCCGCGACCTCCTCCTCACCCCGTCGCTGCTGCTGCTCGTAGCCGTCGGCTCAGCGGTCGTGATCATCACACGCAACGTGGACCTCTCGGTCGGCTCGATCGTCGGCCTGTCGGCTTACCTCACCGGTCGCCTATTCATCGACATCCCGGGCATTCCGCTCATCGGGGTCTTCGTCGGCGGCGTGCTGATGGGCGGTCTGCTCGGCGCTATCAACGGCGCGCTCGTCGCGTTCGCGCGGGTGCCCGCTCTCGTGATCACGCTCGGCACGATGTACATCTATCGCGGCATCAATGTCGCGTGGACCGGCAGCGACCGCATCAACGCGTCGGACATGCCCAAGGACTTCCGCGGGCTCGGCACGGACTCGCTGCTCGGCATCCCGATCCTCACGATCATCGCCGTCGTGGTGCTCGTCGTGGCCGCCTGGTACCTGCGCAACATCCGCGGCGGTCGGGAGTTCTACGCGATCGGCTCCGACCCCGCCGCCGCGCACCTGTACGGCCTGAAGGTCAACCGCCGCGTCATCACCGCGTTCGTGGTGTCGGGCGCACTCTCGGGTCTCGCCGGCGTGCTGTACGCCGCCCGCTACGGGACCGTCAGCTCCGCTGCCGGCTTCGGCTGGGAGCTGCAGGCGATCGGTGCGGCCGTGATCGGCGGTGTCGCGATCTCGGGCGGTGTCGGCACCGTCTGGGGCGCCGCGATCGGAGCATTCCTGCTGCTCACCATCAACCGGGCGCTGCCGATCCTCGGCATCGACGACTTCTGGCAGCGCGCCGTGGTCGGCGCCCTGATCCTGGGCTCGATCGTTCTGGACCGTGTTCTCGCGATCCGCCAGCACCGACGACTCATCGCACAACGGGAGGAGGACCGATGACCACCGCAACCGCCAAGACCAGCACGGTCCGCGTCTACCAGGACTACTCACGTCCGCTCTGGCGCCGCATCCTGTTCACGCGGGAAGCCGCGATCATCGCCATCCTCGCCCTCGTGATCGTCATCGCGCTGGCGACGGTGCGGAACTTCGATAGCCCCCTCACGGTCACCTACCTGCTCCGCGACATCGCGCCGATCCTGCTGATCGCACTGCCGATGACGCTCATCGTCATCACCGAGGAGATCGACCTCTCGGTGGCATCCATCGTCGGCCTCTCCAGCGTGATGACGGGCATCCTGACACACGCCGGGTTCCCGTTCCCGGCCGCCGCAGTAATCGCGATCCTGGTCGGGACCATCGCCGGCGCGTTCAACGGCTTCCTCATCACCGTGGTCGGGCTACCGTCGCTCGCGGTGACGATCGGCACCCTGGCGCTGTTCCGCGGTATCGCGGTCGGTCTGCTCGGCACCACGGCGATCACCGAGTTCCCCGAGGAGTGGACCGACCTCGCGAAGGCGAACATCCCCGGTACACCGATCCCGATGATCATGATCCCGTTCGTCGTGCTCGCGGTCGTCTTCGCCGTCGTGCTGCACTTCACGCCGTTCGGCCGCTCGCTGTACGCGATCGGTCTGAACAAAGAGGCGGCGCACTTCTCCGGCATCGATGTCGGGCGCACCAAGTTCCTGCTCTTCGTGCTCTCGGGCGCGGTGTCGGGCTTCGCAGGTGTCTACTTCACACTGCTCTACTCCAACGCCCGCGGCGACAACGCCATGGGCATGGAGCTTCAGGTGATCGCGGCGGTGCTCCTCGGCGGCGTATCGATCTTCGGTGGACGCGGTGCTCTGCACGGCGTGATCGCAGGTGTCCTGCTCATAGGGGTGCTGGGCTCGGCTCTCCGCCTGGCCGGCGTCACCAGCGACATCATCAATGTCATCACGGGCGTGCTGCTTATCGTCTCCGTGGTGTCTTCCAGCCTCCTCGCATGGTTGCACAAGCGCAGGGCCGCAGCCATCGGGCGAAGAAAGGGACGACGCGGCGCCGATAGCGCCGCTGGGGGCCCGACCCGTTAGCAAGACGCGAACTCATCGCACCAAGGAAGGAAACAAAGATGTTCGGACTCAAGCGCACGCGACGCGCTGGTGTCATCGCCGCGATCGCGGTGGGTGTCACCCTGGTCGCAGCCGGATGCGCCGGCAACAGCGGTGACGGCGGCACCGGCGGCTCGACCGAGGGCGGCGGCGACGCCAACCTGTCGATCACGATGCTGCCGAAGAACCTCGGCAACCCGTACTTCGACACCTCGACCAAGGGTGCCGAAGAAGCGGCCGACGAATTCGGCGGAACGATCGACGAGGTCGGCCCGTCCGAGGCGTCGCCAACTTCGCAGGTGCAGTACATCCAGACCGCGGCACAGCAGGGCGCAGGCGGCCTGATCGTCTCGGCCAACGACCCGGAGGCGATCTGCGATGCACTGAACGAGGCTCGGGACGCGGGGGTGAAGGTCGTCACGTTCGACTCCGACACCAACGCGGACTGCCGTGACCTGTTCATCAACCAGGCCACTGCGGAGGGTATCGCCAAGGTGCAGGTCGACCTGATCGCCGAGCAGATCGGCGACGCCGGTCAGATCGCGATCCTGTCGGCCTCGGCCAACGCGACCAACCAGAACGCGTGGATCGAGACCATGAAGGAGCTGCTGGCTTCGGACCACCCCGACATCGAGCTCGTCGAGGTCGCCTACGGTGACGATGACGACCAGACCTCGTTCGACAAGACCGCGGCGCTGCTGCAGACCTACCCGGAGCTGAAGGGCATCATCTCGCCCACGACGGTCGGCATCTCGGCCGCCGCCCGTTACCTGTCGACGTCGGAGTACAAGGGCAAGGTCGCGCTGACGGGCCTCGGCACCCCGAACCAGATGCGCGAGTACGTCGAGGACGGCACCGTCACTGCGTTCGCGCTGTGGAACCCGGAGGACCTCGGCTACCTGGCCGCGTTTGCGACGCAGGCGCTCATCACCGGTGAGATCACGGGCGAAGAGGGCGACACGTTCGAGGCGGGCAAGCTCGGCTCCTACGAGGTCGGCGCCGACGGCGTCGTGCTGCTCGGCGAGCCTTACGTGTTCGACGCGGACAACATCGGCGACTTCGACTTCTGAGCCGCTCAGCTGGCCCGGCCGGACATCCGGTCGGGCCAGCACTGCACGCCTGTGCTCTGCGAGCGACCATAGCGGCGTCGATGTCCACCCTCACCCCGAAACGGAGGGACGCCATCGTGTCCGGCCACGAGGGCGAGGAGACCGTGCGAAACGCGACGATCCGAGATGTTGCCCGCCGCGCTGGGGTTTCGGTGGGAACCGTATCCAACGCGCTCAACAATCCTGAGGTGCTTGCACCGCAAACGCTGAGACGAGTACGCGCGACGATCGAAGAGGTTGGTTACCTTCGTAGCTCGGCAGGCCGTGTCCTCGTCAAGCAGCGCACCGAAGGCGTCGGCCTGGTCGTTCCAGACATCCGGAATCGCCTCTTCATAGATTTGGCCAACGGTGCGCAAGTTGAGGCGCAGAAGCGCGATCTGCGCCTCCTCATGGCGAACTCGCTCTTCGACATTCATTCCTCCATTGGGGGAGGCGCACCGCCAGACCAGCAGGACGAGTACATCGAATACTTCGCTGAAGCGCGGGTCGACGGGTTGCTACTCGCCACAATGCGGGACCCATCCTTGGAGCTCGCGCGAGCGCGCAAACACCTCAGCGCGGTCGTAGTCGTGAACTTCCGCGCCCTGAACGCACCGTGGTGTTCCGTCCTCATGGACAACCGTCAGGTGGGTGCCCTGGTCGCGCAGCACGTCGCCGACGTCGGCATCAAGCGCGCCTACTTCGTGTCTCCGTCGGACTCTGTCCAGCCAATCATGGAACGTCGCGCTGGGTTGCTCGATACAGCATCGCGGCTCGGGATCCACATCATCGAAGTGACGACGGCGGGCCTCACCTTCGAGGACGGCTGCACCGCTGCGCGCCGCTTGCTCCCCGATGCGGGCAGCAATGACGCGATTGCCGTTCTCTGTCTAGCGGATCAGCTGGCGCTCGGCGTCCTCGCCACTGTTCGCAACCACTCCCAACTCCGCGTGCCTCACGATGTTGCGGTGATCGGCATGGACGGCGACCACCACGGAGCGGCCACCGACTGGATCGGTCTGACCTCAATTGCACTGCCGGCCCATGACATGGGCCGGCGTGCCATTCGGCTGCTCGAGGAGGAGCATCGGCCAACCCACGAGCACCAAACTGTGACGCTCCCTGTGCAGCTCGTGGCCCGCGCAAGTTCTGCTCGGCAGGCTTAGCTCGACTGAGCTGCCGGTCCTGACTTGCGAGGCGGGTCGCCGCCGGTCTCCAGCGGCGGTGGTGTGCCGCGACAGGCGAGACCTCGATACGTCGAGCGTGATCGGCTGCTCGGACGTGTTCGGATGCCCCAGAGATTGCCCGAGCCGCCCGTTGTGCTCCCCACGCCTTCGGACGGTGTGCTTAAACGACTGCCGCTTGCGCCTCAGCGATGCGACTCCAGGCACTATGAGCTTCGGCAGCGAGCGCGGCCGCCTCGCGGCCAGTCTCGCGATCGGGGCACACAACGCTAGTGATGGTCCTTCGTTGAGGGGTGACAGGTGGAAGTCCTTCGGTGGAGTTCAAATCCCTCCGTCTCCGCCAGCGATCGCTGTGTGCTTCGGCGGACGCGCGATGGCATCAGCGCGCCACGGTGTACCGTCCTCCTCGAAAGGCACTCAAGGGTCCGCGCATCCCTCAGTTCACATACGCGCACACCCGGCTGGACAGCGCGCCAGGGTGGACGAAACGGATGTGTGCACCAATGTGTGAACTGGGTGCTCCGATCCCAGTGTTCACGGTGGGTCGCACGTAGTTCCCGCTTGACTACGGATCAGAAGGTTAGGGGTTCGAGTCCCTTCGGGCGCGCACTGTGTTGAGACAGTAACCGGAAGAAGCCCCGATCAGGGGCTTTTTCTGTATCTGCGCTCCCGTTCTGATTCATCCCGCGAGCCCTCTGATTGCGAATCAATAGGTTCGGCTGGTCGAGCGCGGAATTCCGCGGTTGCTGGGCTCCCGCATGATCAGAATCAGACGAGTTTTCCCCGCGGGATGTGTGCACCTATGTGTGCACTAGACCGGCGAGCCGCCTTCCCGTAGCGGCACCGGGTCAGCGCGCGAAGCAGGCCGTGTTCCTCGCCTCGCCTGCCAGCGCGCCCGTGAATGCGACGACGCTCGTCTCCGACTTCGGGTACCTGGCGTGCTCTGCGGTCGGAGCGCTCGCATTCGTCGAGGAGGGCGAGGCGGGCATATCCGCGTGACTCGAGCAGAGACGGGGCTAAACCATCCTTCCGCCAGAGCGGAGCCGCAGCCGCGCCCGGCGCTGGAGTGCTCGGAGATCATCAGGACTGCTCGATTGCGGGGGCTTCGCGTGCGATGCGCTGAAGGATCCGGTGGGCGAGGCGCATGAACTGGGCGGTGGCGGGGGAGATCGCGCCGCCCTTGCGTGTCACGAACGCGTAGTGCTCGACGATGGGCGGGTCCAGCGGCGCCCACGAGAGACCGCGCGACTGCATGAACTGGCGCCCGACGTGGAAGGAGACGAGGGAGTCGCCGACACCCTGCGCCGCGAGTTCGAGGGCGTGCGTTTGGAACTCGACTTCGACGATCGGGCGGATCACGGCACCCTCGCGCTGCGCCCGCTCGGTGAGCGAGACCCGCAGCGGGTCGTCGTTCGACCAGCGCGCCTCCGACAGGATAAGGGGCCGCGACGCGAGGGTCGCGATGTCGATCGGCCCCGTCGTGCGCTCGGGGTTGCGTGAGACGTACACGGCCTGATCGCGGAACACCGACGGCGTCAGCTCGAGCTCGCGGTCGTCGATCGGGAGCTGCACCAGCCCGGCCTCGAGGTGCCCTTCGCGCACCTCGTCGGCCACCTCGGACGAGTTGAGCCCCACCACCTGGATGCGCACCGACGGGTACAGCTCGTGGAACTCGCGGATCAGATCGGTGAGCAGATACAGGTGGGCGCTGTTGAACGTTCCGAACGAGACGGTGCCCTCCTCGAGCGACCGCAGCCGCTTGCTCCAGTCGGCGAGCTCGCGCGCATCGCTCAATGTGCGCTCCGCGAGCGGCAGCAGTTGCTTGCCGGCATCCGTCAGCAGCAACCGTCGGGACGTCCGCGTGAAGAGGGTGACCCCGAGCGAGGTTTCGAGCACATTGATCTGCTCCGAGAGGCTCGGCTGTGCGATGTGATGCTCGGCGGCCGCTCCGGCGAACGTTCCGACTCGTGCGGCCGAGACGAAGTACTCCAGTTGACGGACGGTGGGGAGTGCCATGACGGGCTCCGATCTCAAGGTTCAACCTATGTCTACCACCTGTGAACAAGCATTGCCCTGCTTCTCAAGGGCTGGTGCACTGGGTTCCCAACAGCGAACAACGCATCGAAAGGCCGGAACTCACATGCAGGGCACTCAGCGCACCGTCGTCGTCACGGGAGCAGCATCCGGGATGGGACTGTCCACCGTCCAGACGTTCCTGCGCTCCGGATGGCGGGTCGTCGGCCTCGACGTCGTAGAGAGCACCGTGGACGACGCCGCGCCCGGCGCGTATTTATCGGCCGTGGTCGACGTGCGTTCCCGCGACGACCTCGACCGCGTCCTCGGCGAACTGCTGGCGACCGGCGAGCCCATCCACGCCGTCGCCAACATCGCCGGCGTCTACCCGCCCACGACCCTCGAGACCTACGACGAGGCGACCTACCGGCGCATCTTCGACATCAACGTGCTCGGCATCCTGAACGTGATCGCCGCGGTCCGCCCGCGCATGGTCGACGGATCGGCCGTGGTCAACTTCGCATCGGTGGACGCGTTCACCGTCTCGCCCGGGCAGCTGCTCTACGGCGCCTCCAAGGCCGCGGTCGTGATGCTCACCAAGGCGCTGGCCCTCGAGCTCGCGCCCGCCGGTATCCGCGTGAACGGCATCGCTCCCGGCTGGGTTGCAACGCCCGGAAACGCGGCGACGGGGCGGATGGAGGCTGCAGCCGCCGGCATACCGCTGGGCAGGGTCGCGCAGCCCGAGGAGATCGCGGACTGGGTGCTGCTGCTGTCGACGCCCGGCGCGGTCGCGTTCATGACCGGCGAGACCGTCGTGCTTTCCGGCGGGGACGTGATCCGATGAGCGCCCCCGACACGATCATCATCACGGGCGCCGCGCGCGGTCAGGGTGCCGCCCATGCCGCGCACCTCGCTCGCGGAGGGACTCGCATCGTCCTCACCGACGTGCTCGACACCGAGGGCGAGAACACGGCCGCGGTGCTGCGGGCCTCCGGGGGCGACGCGGTGTATCGCCACCTCGACGTCACCGACGAGGAGTCCTGGGCCGCCCTCGCCGCGGAGCTTTCCGGCCCGAAGCACCGGGTGCGCGCGCTCGTCAATAACGCCGGGATCCTCCGCTACGACGTGATCGCCGACACCAGCCTCGACACCTGGCGGCTGCATGAGCGGGTGAACGTGCACGGCGCGTTCCTCGGCATCCGTGCCATCGCCCCGCTCTTGGTGACCGGCGGATCCATCGTCAACGTCTCGTCGACCGCCGCCCTCGTCGGCAGCGCAGGGTACGGCGCCTACGCGGCGTCGAAGGCCGCCGTGATCGCCCTCACCCGCGTCGCCGCCGTCGAGCTCGCACCGCGGGCCCGCGTCAACGTCATCTGCCCCGGAGGCGTCTCGACCGCCATGAACGACGACGAGCCCGCCGGAGGGACGTCCTCGCTCACCCCGCTCGGCCGCCGCGCCCACGCCGACGAGATCTCCCCGCTGGTCGAGTACCTCATCTCGCCATCGGCGTCGTTCGTCACCGGCTCCGTCTTCACCATCGACGGCGGCCTCACCGCCGTCTGACCCGAACCACCCGTCCGCCCCTCGATCAGAAACCCGCACCACCCGCACCCACAGCTCCACCCCCCACAGAGAAGAGAAACCCGATGAACACCCGCACCTTCCCGCGCCGAATGTCAGCCGCCATCGCCGCCCTGAGCCTCGCCGGCCTCGCCCTCGCCGGCTGCGCCGGTGCCGCAGCATCCACCGTCGATGCCAGCTGCGAGCCCGCCCACGAGGGCCTCACCACCTACACCGCCGGCACCCTCACCGTCGGCGTGCCCGAGAACCTGCCCTACACCCAGACGAAGGGGTCTGACGCCGCAGGGCTCGAGATCGACCTCATCAAGAAGATCGCGGCGGCCGAGTGCCTCAACATCGCCTTCGTGCCGATCACATACGCGAACGGCATCCCGATGATCAGCGAGCAGAAGAAGGCCGACCTCATCACCGGCGGCTGGTACGTCACCGAGGCGCGCGCCGAGCAGGTCGGGTTCACCGCCCCGACCTTCTACGACAGCATGGGCATCATCTCCAAGGACGGCCTCACCACTGTCACCGAACTGGAGTCCGCCGGTGATGTCGGCAGCGTCGCCGGGTTCTCGTGGGAAGGCGACATGAGCGCCGTGCTCGGCGACCACCTGAAGACCTACCCGGGCACGGTCGAGACCAAGCAGGACCTCGTCAGCGGCCGCATCCAGGCGGCGCTCGACGGCTACGCCGTGGCCACGGTCGCCTACGCCGGCACCGACTTCACGGTCGAGCCGGCCGAGGCCGACGACCGGATCGCCATCACCACCTCGATGCCGATCATCGCCTTCCCGATCGCCAAGGAGAACACCACGCTGTCGGACGCGATCAGCGAGCACATCGACCAGTTCCGCGAGGACGGCACGCTCGAGGAGGTGCTCGCCGACTACGACCTGCCGGCCAGCCTGCTCGTGTCGGCCGACGTCGCCGAGACCTCCATCCGCTGACAGGCGCCGGGCGCCGGCGAAACGCCGGCGCCCGGCACCATTTCCCGAGGAGTCCCCATGAACCCCGGACTGATCACCCAGAGCAACGCGATCGCCCACGCGGGAGTCGAGATCTCGCACCTGTCGAAGAGCTACGGCGACCACCTGGTGCTCGACGACATCTCCATCTCGGTCAAGCCCGGCAGCGTCACCGCGCTGATCGGCCCCTCCGGCTCCGGCAAGAGCACGCTGCTGCGCTGCGTGAACCTGCTGGAGACCCCCGACAAGGGCACCGTCACCGTCGGCACTCAGACCATCGAGGCGGGCCGCAAGGTCAAGGACCGCGAGCTGCTCCAGCTGCGCCGGCAGGTGGGGATGGTCTTCCAGTCCTTCAACCTGTTCCCGCACTTCTCGGTGCTGCGCAACGTCGCCTTCCCGCAGGAGAAGATCCTCGGCCGCAGCCGCGAGGAGGCCGAGGCGCGCGCGTTGACGCTCCTCGAGCGCGTCGGACTCAAGGACAAGGCGCACCAGCACCCCGCCCGGTGCTCCGGCGGCCAGCAGCAGCGCATCGCGATCGTGCGGGCGCTCGCACTCGACCCCCGCGCGATGCTGTTCGACGAGCCCACCAGCGCCCTCGACCCCGAGGTCGGCATCGAGGTGCTCGCGGTGATGCGCGAGCTCGCCGACGCGGGGATGACGATGATCGTGGTGACCCACGAGATGTCGTTCGCCCGCGACGTGGGGGACCACCTCGTGGTGATGGCCGACGGTCACATCATCGAGGAGGGCGACCCCGCCCAGATCATGGCCGACCCCCGCGAGGAGCGCACCCGCCGGTTCCTCAGCGCCGTGCTGGATCGCTGACATGCAGGACGCACTCGTCGCCGTCCTCATGGGGCTGCCGATGACGCTGCTCGTGACGGCCCTGGCCTTCGTGATCGGCGCGATCGGCGGCATCCCGATCATGCTCGGCCTGCGCTCGAAGTGGGCTCCCCTGCGCGCGACCATCCGCTTCGTCGTCGACCTCATCCGCGGCATCCCGCCCATCGTGTGGCTGTTCCTCATCTACTTCGGGGTCCAGATCGGCTCGATCCGGCTCGACTCGCTCACCGCCGCGGTGATCGGCCTCGGGATCATCTCGAGCGCGTACCTCGCCGAGATCTACCGCGGCGGCTTCACGACGCTGCCGCGAGGTCAGACCGAAGCGGCCGCGGCGCTTGGCCTCGGCACCCGCACCACGTTCGGCAGGATCCTCGCGCCGCAGGCGCTGCGCACCGCGCTGCCGTCGATCACCACGTTCCTGCTGTCGCTGCTCAAGGACTCGTCGATCGCCTCCACGATCGGCGTGGCCGACATGGTGTTCGCGGCGAACATGTTCGCCCGGCAGAACCCCGCGACGGCAGGCATCCTGCCGTTCTTCATCGCCGCGGCGGTGTACCTGATCGTCAGCATCCCGATCGCGATCGCGGCGCGACGACTCGACACGCGACTGAGGAAGGCGCAGTGATGGACATCGTCGAGTACCTCCCGCGACTGCTGCAAGGACTTGTCGTGAGCCTGCAGCTCACGGTGCTCTCGGTCGTCTTCGGCTACGCGATCGGCCTGGTCTTCGCACTCGGCGTGAGCTCGGTGCGGCCGTGGCTGCGCTGGCCGGCGCTCATCGTCGTCGAGATCGGCCGCGGCATCCCCGCGCTGGTGGTGCTGTACATCGTGTACTTCGGCCTCCCGGCCCTCGGCATCCTGTTCGAGAACTTCTGGGCCGCCGTGATCGGCCTGACGTTCTCGGCCGGTGCGTACTCGTCCGAGATGATCCGCGCGGGCATCCAATCGGTTCCGCGCGGGCAGACCGAGGCGTCCTCCGCTCTCGGACTGCCACGCTCCACGTCGTTCACGCGCATCGTGCTGCCGCAAGGGCTGAGATCGGCGATCCCGGCGCTCATGGGCCTCGCGATCATGTCGTTCCAGGCGACGTCGCTGGCCTACTCGATCTCGGTCAACGAGCTGATGAGCCAGGCGTACCAGATCAGCAACATCACCTTCGAGTACCTCGCCGTCTATTCGGTCACCGGCCTGATCTACGCCGCGATCGCGGTTCCGGCCACGTGGCTCTCGGTGGGCGTCGAACGGCGACTGTCGCGCGGACACGCCTGACAGATCGATCCACGGATGCTGCACCCCGCCGTTAGGGCGGGGTGCAGCATCCGTCTTTCCCGCCTCGAAAGAACCATAGGAGAAACCTTTATCTGTCATCAGATAGTGAGCCTTTCCCTCTGGCTCAGACGCTCGTAACGTCGTTCTCAAGCCTCCAACACCCACCCCGAACGAAGGACACGACATGACCCGCTACGCGGTTATCGGTGCCGGCGCCGCCGGCATCTCGGCCCTGCAGCAGCTGCGCCAGGCCGGGTACGACGCCGACTGCTACGAGAAGACCGACCGGGTCGGCGGCCACTGGCACACCGACTACGACGCCCTGCACCTCATCACCTCGCGCGACATGACGCACTTCGAGGACTTCCCGATGCCGGCGGACTACCCGCACTTCCCGCGCCGCGACCAGGTACGCGAGTACATCGAGTCCTACGCCCGCCACCACGGCCTGTACGAGGTGATCCGCTTCAACACCGCCGTGACGTCGGTCGAGCCGATCGCCACCGACGGCCCCGTCGGCTCGGCAGGCTGGACAGTGACCCTCGACACCGGCGAGCGCATCGACTACGACGGCGTGCTCGTGGGCAACGGGCACCTGTGGGACCAGAAGACCCCGCCGGTCGCAGCCGACTTCACCGGGAAGCAGGTGCACTCCGGCTCGTACCGCAACACTGGCGACATCGAGGGCACGCGAGTGCTCGTGGTGGGCGCCGGCAACTCCGGCTGCGACCTGGCCGTCGACGCCGCGCAGCACCGCTACGAGGTCGACATCGTGATCCGCGAGGGCACGTACTTCCAGCCGAAGTCGTACTTCGGCGTGCCGCGGCAGGAGGTCGCGTGGCTGAACGAGTTCTCGTCCGACGAGCAGGACCTCATCTCGCGCCTGCTGGCCCGCATCTCGATCGGCGAGGCCAAGGACTACCCCGGCCTTCCCGTGCCGAAGCACCGCACCCTCGCCGAAGGCAGCACGGTCGTCAACAGCCTGCTCCTCTACTGGCTCCAGCACGGCCGGGTCACGGTCCGCCCCGGCATCGAGCGCATCGCCGGCACGACCGTGCACTTCACCGACGGCACCGCCCGCGAGTACGACACGATCCTGTGGGCGACCGGCTTCCACTCGAGCCTGCCGTTCCTCGCCGACGACCTCGTCGAGCGCCGCTACGGCGCGCCGCTGCGCTACGCCGGCGGCGTCGTGCCCAAGGGCCTCGAGAAGCTCTACTACATCGGCATGGCGGCCCCGCGCGGCCCGCAGATCCCGGTCTACGGCGTGCAGGCGAAGCTCGCGATCCGCATGATCGAGCTCCACGAGGCGGCCGACGGCGGCTTCGCGGGCGTCGGGGCCTACCTCCGCGGGCTGCAGGACGACGAGCACCGCATCGACATCGTGCGCGCGATCTGGAACGACCAGATGGCCGACACCCAGCGCCTGCTCGACGCCTTCACGGCCGCCCGCGAGAGCGACCCGGTGCCCGAGGCGGTGGCGTGATGGAGCCCCACGATGCGTCGGTGATCGAGGACCAGTGGGTCCCGATCACCGAGGCGGTCGTCGTCCTCGGCTACGACTGACCGCCGCCTCGCCCGACCGACCGACCAGATCGACACGAAGAAGGGAACCGCAATGACGCTCACCGCCCCCATCCCGATCATCAGCTCGCCACTCGCCTCGGCCCGGCGCCAGCTCTCGGACGCCGCCGCGTACCTCGAGCTCGACCACGGCCTCTACGAGATGCTCTCCCGGCCCCGCCGGGAGATGACCGTCAGCGTGCCGCTGCGCCGCGACGATGGATCGATCGCGCTGTACACAGGTCACCGCGTACAGCACAACCTGTCGCGCGGCCCCGCCAAGGGCGGCATCCGCTTCAGCCCGGGCGTCGACCTCGACGAGGTGCGCGCCCTGGCGATGTGGATGACGTGGAAGTGCGCCCTGGTCGACATCCCGTACGGCGGTGCGAAGGGCGGCGTCGCGATCGACCCGCGGACGCACTCGCAAGCCGAGCTCGAGCGGGTCACCCGCCGCTACGCCAGCGAGCTGGGCGAGTTCATCGGCCCCGAGCGCGACATCCCGGCGCCCGACATCGGCACGAACGAGCAGACCATGGCGTGGATCATGGACACCGTCTCGACCGGCCGCGGGGTCACGCTCCCCGGCACCGTCACCGGCAAGCCGCTGGCGCTCGGCGGATCGCTCGGCCGCGCCGACGCGACGTCGGTGGGTGTGACGGTCGTCGCGCTCGAAGCGCTGAGCGCCTACGGGATGCTGCCGTACCGGCCGACGGCCGCGGTGCAGGGCTTCGGCAAGGTCGGTGCCGGCGCGGCACGCCTGCTCGCGGCATCCGGTGTCCGTGTCGTCGCAGTGAGTGACCAGTACGGCGCCGTCCACGCCGACGGCGGCCTCGACATCGATGCGCTCGAGGCGCACGTCGCGGCGTCCGGGTCGGTCGTCGGCTTCGCCGGCGGCGAGCCCATCGACGGCGCGGAGCTGCTCGAGCTGCGCGTCGACGTGCTCGCGCCCTGCGCGATCGAGGGCGTGCTGCACGCCGGCAACGCGCACCGCGTGCAGGCGCGCATCGTCGTCGAAGGTGCGAATGGTCCGACGACGCCCGAGGCGGACGAGGTGTTCCGCGACCGCGGCATCGTCGTGGTCCCCGACATCCTCGCCAACTCGGGCGGCGTCATCGTCAGCTACTTCGAGTGGGCGCAGGCGAACCAGGCTTACCGCTGGACGAGCCGCGAGGTCGAGGAACGGCTGCGGGAGCGGATGTCGGACAGCTGGGCGCACGTGCACGCCGAGGCGCAGCGCACCGGGCGCTCGCTGCGCGAGACGGCGACGGTGATCGCGGTCGAGCGCGTCGCCGACGCCCACCGCCTGCGCGGCCTGTACCCCTGAACCGAAGGAAACCGATGACCCCCTCCCACTCCGCGCACGCGCTGAAGCTGATCGATTCGGAGCTCGGCGCCGTCACCGAGACGCTCGCGACCGAACGCGCCGCCGAGATCGCCGAGCTCGCTGCGGTCCTTCGCGACGCTCGCCGCGTCTTCGTGCTCGGCCTCGGCCGCTCGGGCCTCGCCCTGCAGATGACCGGCATGCGGCTCATGCACGTCGGCCTCACCGTTCATATCGTGGGCGACGCCACCACTCCTGCGATCGAAGGCGGCGATGTGCTGCTCGTCGCCAGCGGCTCCGGAACCACGGGCGGCATCGTGCGCGCCGCAGAGAATGCCGTCAAGGCCGGCGCGCACGTCGTATCGATCACGGCGAATCCGGCGTCGCCACTCGCGACGGCCTCCGTCGCGACGGTGATCGTGCCGGCTGCGGGCAAGCTCGACCGCTCGGGCGCGAAGTCCGCGCAGTACGCGGGGAGCCTGTTCGAACAATCCGTCGTCGTCATCGGCGATGCCGTCTTCCACACGCTGTGGCTCGCCTCTGGCGCCACCGCCGACGACCTGTGGCCCCGCCACGCCAACCTCGAATGACCGCAGCCAACGAAAGGAAACCCATGAAGCTGCAGTTCGCCATCGACACCCTCACGACCGAGCACGCGCTCGCGCTCGCTGCGGCCGCCGCGCCGCACGTCGACATCCTCGAACTCGGCACACCGCTCATCAAAAGCGAGGGCCTGTCGGCGATCACCGCCATCAAGCAGGCGCACCCGGACAAGGTGGTGTTCGCCGACCTGAAGACGATGGATGCCGGAGAGCTCGAGGCAGAGATCGCCTTCGGCGCCGGCGCCGACCTCGTCACCGTCCTCGGCACTGCCGACGACAGCACCATCGCCGGGGCCGTCAAGGCGGCGAAGAAGCACGGCAAGGGCGTCGTCGTCGACCTCATCGGCGTCGCCGACAAGCCCGCGCGCGCCAAGCAGGTCGTGGACCTGGGCGCGGAGTTCGTCGAGATGCACGCCGGCCTCGACGAGCAGGCCCAGCCCGGCTACTCGCTCGACGCGCTCCTCCGCGACGGCGAGGCCGCGGGTGTGCCGTTCTCCGTAGCCGGCGGCGTGAACGCGTTGAGCATCGCGTCGGTGCAGGCGTCAGGGGCCCGCATCGCTGTGGCCGGCAGCGCCATCTACAGCTCAGACAACGTAGAGGAGGCCGCCGCTCTCCTGCGCGCGGCCATCGACTGACCGACGGACTCCGAACGGCTGGTCAAGAGCGAAATTCCGCTGGATGCCGCGCTTCGACGTGCTCGGAATCAGGCGAGCCGGCCGTCCCGATGTGTGCACGTATGTGTGCACCATGTGTGCACGAGAAGTTGGCCGGGTGCGGTGGTTGAGGTCGGTCGACCGACCCGGGTAGGGAGTTGTCCACAGGCCGCCGTCTTTGTGGGTGAGCGGGTTGTCCGGGATGCGAGGATGTCTCGGGCTGAGTGGGAAGGCATGTGGCGATGGCGGCATCCTCGGGAGTGTTTCGCCCTGAGCGTGGCATCACCGCGATGTATTTCTCGGCGTGCGTGATCGGCGTCGGCTGCGGCGCCATCTTGGTCTATGCGGCGTGGGGCCTGGGGAGTGTCTGGCTCGCGGTCCTCGCGCTGGGGGCAGTCGCCGTGAGTGCTTGGGCGGCTGCACGCTGCCTCATCGCGCGTATCGCCTTTGATTCGGAGATGCTGCACATCGTCGGCTTTCTCCGCACTCGACGGATCCCGCGTGCCGCGATTCTGTCCGTCGATCGGGCCGATCTCGAGTGGCCGATGGTCCAGTGGTCGCTACCGGCGGCGCCGGATCGATGGAGCCCGCTGACTCCGATCATGCTGAACTCAGGCTCGTTCTTGCCGGCGTCCATGTACCGTCGGCGGCACCGGTTCCTCGCCCAGTTGCACGGCTGGGCCCCCGATTCGAGTGGTGCCGCCGTTCGACCCGGCTTGTGGTCTCGGGTCATGGACGGGTTTGTCCGGATGGTGCTCGCAATCGGCCGCTCGCCCGTTCTCCGGATCGTGATTGGGCTCGTGCTACTCGCGGTCGCTGCAGGTGGGTACTGGCTCGGCGCGTGGACGGCGCTTGCCGTGATGCAGGGTGGAGCGACGCTTCCGCGCGGCGCGATCGCCAGCGTCTTCTGGGTCGTTGGCGCCGCTGAAGCCGCCTATTGGCTGATACCCCTGCGTCGACCCAACCCCCGCGCTTGGCACATCACGCTGACCATCCTCACGGCGCCGCTTGCCGCACTGCTCATCGGCGCGATCGTCTCCAGCTTCAACTGACCACCAGTGAATCCCTGTCCGAGCGGCGCCCCGAAGCGTGGGAGGGTAGACTTATCTAAGTCGATAACTGGGAGGTGCGAAATGACCATCGTGAACTCTCTGCGACGCGCCCGCCGTCGCGCTCGTGTCAGCCTGGGTGAGGCGGCAACGCGATCGGGTGTGGGCATCACGAACCTCTCGGCCATCGAGAATGCTCGGCGACACCCGACCACCGAGACCGCGCAGCGCATCGCTGACGCGATCGGTGTCACCTTCGTTCCCGTCCTCGCGCGGGGGCGGAGCACCGTCGCGGCATCCGCGGATGCCATCGCGCAGGCCGAGGATGCCGGCAACCCCCGTCTCGCCTACCGGCAGTTCATTCAGCTCGCCGATGACCTCGCCGCTGTGGACCCTGTCACGAAGGTGCTGCTGTCCGCCGAGGAGCCTGACCTCACTGGCAGGCGCTGGGACGACGCTGTGGCGGCGCTCGTGGAGTACCGATTGGCGGAAGCTGGTGCCCCGCTTCCTGGATGGGTCACCGAACGCCGTGGGGACGCCGACGAGCCGTGGGAGCCTCAGCGGGCGGCGTTGCCGTTGCCGTTTCCCGCAGACATCACCGCCGTCGCCGAGCCGTTCCTGCGCAGGGGAGTGCTCATCGAAGAGAACGAGTTGGCGGGCGCGTGACCAGCACCGAACTCAGCCGCGATGAGGTCCTCGCGGGCCTTCGTGACATCGTCCGTAGACCATCTTCGGCATGTGGCCGACCTGGTGGTTGGTTCCTCGGTGCCGCCATCGCCGCTCGAGACATCGCGTCGAACGAGAGCAGGACCGCGGGCTGCCCAGCGGTGCCGCGCACTGCTGTGCAAGCAGTGGCGTGGGGCCTGTCCGCGTCGCTCTCGGGCTCGTAGCTTGCGACACCCCCGCGAGCGTCCGCGTGCACCATCGCGAATGCGGGTTGCCCCGGGAGCAGGTGAACCGCTCCCGGGGCATTCGCTTGCTGTTCGTCAGCCCAGGAGGGTGAAGACCACCGTGTAAGAGTTGCCGGCGACGTCGGCGACGACGAGTGTGTTCTGACCGACGACGGCGCCGAACATACCCGGCTTCACGAAGTTGAGGTCGGACCAGATGTTGTTCGAGAGGTCCTTGACGACACCGTTCAGCTCGACCTTGTCGATCTTGCCGGCGTCGAAGAGCTTGAAGCTGACCTTCTCGTAGGTACCGTCGGCGCCGATGGTCTCACCGGCGCCGGTCTTGACCGTCGCGGTCGGCAGTGTCGCGTCGATCGTGAACGCTGCGGTGCCGGTCTTCGCGATGTTGCCGGCGAGGTCCTCGGCATTGAACTTCACCGTGTACGCGCCGTCGGGAAGCGTCACCGTCGCGCGGTGCGTGCCGCTCGTGGCGCCGCCGATCGGGGTCTGCGTGCTCTTGACGAGCGTGCCGTCGCGATAGATGTTCGCGACGATGCGCTTCAGGCCCCGGTCGTCGGTCGCGTCGACCTGTACCTCGATGGTGCGGAGCGGGCCGGCCGTGGTCGGCGCCACGAGCGTCGCGACGGGCTTGGTCGTGTCGGGAGTGACCGGAGCCGCATCCTGGTCGAGCCGGACGCGGTCGACCGTCCAGAACGCGCTGTTCGTGCCCGTGTAGTGGAAACGGAACTGGGCCGTGCGGGCGCCGGCCCGGGTGTCGAAGGTCAGGCGCTCGTTCGTGTTCGTGTTGGCCGAGTACGCCTTCAGCGGCTGCGGAGTGCCGCCGTCGAAGCTCACCGACACCTCCGCCGACTGCGGGCCGTCGATGAAGTAGTTGGTGGCATAGGTCAGGGTCGCGGTCGCGGCGCCGGTCAGCGGGTACGCCGGGCTCACCAGCGTGGAGTCGAACTGGCCGGCAGCGTGCGACTTGTCGTCCCACTCGTCGGAGTCGGCGACAGCGAACACGTCGCGGCTGCGAACGCTCGTCTCGCGACGCTGGCCGAGTTCGACGCCGGTCCAGAACTCGTCGGTCGCGAACGACCAGCCTGCCCACTCGGCGACGCCACCGGCGGGCATCTTCGAGTTGTCGATGCTCCACCCGTCGGGCGTCGTGTGCGTCCAGCCCACCACGCCGGCCGCGGGACGTGTCTCGTCGACCTTGCCCTGCAGCATGGGTCGGAGCGCGTCGAAGTCATCGGCCTTCAGGTCGCCGACTGCGGTGCCGTCGAGGTTCCACGCGGCATCGGGGGTGACGCCTGCGGCGGCGATCACGGTCGGAGCGATGTCGACGACCTTGACGTCGTTGCGGACGGAAGCGGCAGGGATGCCGGGACCCGCGGCGATCACGAACGTCTTGCGCTCGGCAGCGGTGTTGCCGCCGTGGCCACCGGTGGGCGTGTGGCCGTGGTCGGCGGTGACGACGATGGTCCAGTCCTCGTCAGCATAGGTGGCACGGGCTCGGACGGCGCCGAGGATCTCGCCTATCTGGGCATCCGCGCGCTTCAGCGCGGCACCGTAGGCGGCGCCGTTCGTGCCGACCGAATGCCCCGCGCCGTCGACTTCGTCGAGGTGCACGAACACGTCGTCGGGGTCGCCGGTGGAGAGCGCGGTCACAGCTCGTGCCGTGGTGCCGGCGTCGTTCCCGCCGGCGATGCGCTCGTCGACGGCCGGACCGAAGATGGTCTGCGGGACGGGCGACCAGGTTCCGACGACGAGGGTCGAGCGATCCGGCGCGGCGGCCTCGATGCGGGTCAGGTAGTCGGGGAACTCGGCGTAGTTCGGGTTGCTGAAGCTGTTGTCGACGACGCGGTGCTTGTCGGGCCAGACACCGGTGGCGATGCTCGACCAGCCCGGCCCCGAGACCGTGCCGGCCATCGGCTGAGCGTAGAGGTTGCTCGTCGAGGTCAGGCCGGCAGCGCGCAGTGCATCGAGGTTGGGCATTTCGGCTGCTTCGAGGAAGTCGAAGCTCGCACCGTCGACGCCGATGACGAGGGTCTTCGCGGTGCGAGCGTCGGCCGAGGCTGCGACGGCTGTCGCTGCGGCGGCCGGTGAGGCTGCGCCCTGGACGCAGAGGGGAGCGGCGACGATCGCCGCGGCGAGGAACGAGGTCGAGACGGCGCGGACTGCGCGGTTCGGCGAGGGCATGGGGGCCTTTCCGTGGTTGCTGACATGCGGCATCGGGTGCCGCTGCTGCCCAGTCTTCGGAGATCGAAGGTGCCGTGGGGGCCAAATCGAGAGGTGTAAAGACATGTTTGCCCCGGATTCACGGGGCCCGTTCGCCAATCCGCGGAAGTCTGCGTGCAGCCAGGTGAACAACTGGGTCTTCGACGACGTCTTGTCAATACATGTCGCGCATCGAGTGCCGTGCCAGGACGTGACCAAGGCGACATGTCCGCCTGGTACGGTGTGCGCGATAGCGCCTAGGGTTCCGGAGTCTCGGCTCGCCTGGTCCGAGCGGCGCCACGGTGCACCGCCCGTGCGGAGCGTCGTCATCTGACAGGACAAAAGCCCGGAGGACCCGGTTCGTCGCGCCCGCGGCGGACGGAAGGGTCCCGCGTGTCCGCTGTCGCCATCCTCCTCGTCCTCGCTGCGGCGGTCGCGCACGCTGCCTGGAATGTGATCGCACACGGGGCCAGCCGATCCGGCCTGTCGTTCCTGTGGGCCGGGTCGCTGGTCAGCACGGCGCTGTGGCTGCCGGTCGTGCCGTTCACCGGCGGCGTCAGAGGCGAACTGGGCGGATTCGCTCTGGGAGTCGCCGTGTCTGCGGTGCTTCACGTCGTCTACATGCTCGTGCTGCAACGCGGCTACGCAGTCGGCAATCTGTCGACCGTGTACGCCACGGCGCGCGGCAGCGGGCCGCTGCTCACGGTCGTGATCGCGATCGCGGTGCTCGGCGAGCGCCCGTCGCCGGTCGCGCTCGTCGGCGTGGCGGCGATCCTCGCGGGGGTGATCGGCATCGGCTTCATCGACCGCGCCGGCGCGACCCGCGCGAGCGCCATCGACCCGGCCATCGTGTTCGGGCTCCTCACCGGCGCGGCGATCGCGGCGTACACGCTCTGGGACGCCCAGGCCATCCGCACGTGGCAGATCTCACCGGTCGCCTTCATGGTCGGCTGCACCGCGCTAGAGGTGCCGGTCTTCACCATGCTCCTGGGGCGGCGTCTCCCCGAGGGGCTGCGGATGCTGCGACGCGACTGGCGGCGGCTGCTCGTGTTCGGCATCCTGTCGCCGCTGTCGTACATCCTGGTGCTGGCGGCCGTCACCGTCGCGCCGGTGTCGATCGTCGCGCCGATGCGCGAGGTGAGCGTCGTGCTGGTGAGCCTCTTCGGCGCGTTCGTGCTGCGGGAGGCGCGGCCCGGTGCGCGGCTGGCGGCGTCCGCGGTCGTCGTTGCGGGGATCGCCTTGCTCGCCGTCTGAGGTCGGCCGCTCCCGAGCGGTCGCACGTAGGCGTCGCTCAGACGATGCCCGACAGACCATGGGTCACGTGCAGGCGGCAGCACCAATAAGCTCACTCCATGACCTCGGGGCGGCGCGGATCGATGGTGGTCTTCGCCGTTATCGCGGCCAGCTCGATGGGGCTGGCTGGGTGCATGCCGCTCGGAACTGCATGTCCCGCCATCGGATGGAGTAACACGCTCGTAGTGGAGCTCGATGGGGGCGTCGCGAATGTCGCCGACGTCCAGTTGTGCACCTCTGACGGCTGCGCGCCGCGTTCAGACACGGATCCCGCCGACCCGCTCGCGCTTATCGCCCTCGCTGACCACGACGACAACACGTGGACCTTCTCGACCGACATGCTCAACCTGGATGAGGTCACGGTTCGCATCATCGGAGTCGACGGCTCCGTGCTCGACGACCTTCCCGCGGCACCTGCCTGGGTCCGGGTCGGAGGAAGCGAGCAATGCGGAGGACCCGCCCAGGCCACAGTGACTGTCGAGGTCTGACCTCGTCCAGGGGTCGAGCCCCCGGATGAAACTCCGTCACGCCTAAGGCAGAACATCCGCGCCGGGGAGCGACGCCGCTGCGGTCGATGCATGCCAGATACGACAGTGGAGCTAGGCGCGGCGGGGTGGCACACGCTGGCTCGCGACCTCGTCCCTGCATCCCACCGCGACCTCCCGATGCTGGGGCTCCATCTGCCCTTCGTCGACCGTGGCGGTAGCTTCGGATGACGTCCTACCCGGGAGCGTCGGAGACTGAACGGCTTCAGCACGCCAATGCCGGGCTCCATGGACTGCCGCCTGATGGTGGACCGGCTAGTGGGATGGCTCGCCTCTTGATGAGATCGGGTGGCGTCGTAAGAACGAGATGAGGGCCGCGGCGACCTCGTCGGTGTGGGTGAGGGCGAGCGAGTGATCGGCGCCTACCAACACCACGTCCTCGGCATGTGGGAACCAAGCCAAGATGAGGCGGCGGACTTCGGTGAACCAAGGGCCGCTGTCAGTGCCGCCCACGTGAAGGACCGGGCACTTGATGCGGTTCGCGTCCTGCGCCGAGAACTGCCAGGCCAGAAGTGCGGGCAGGTCGGTGTCGAAGAACGTGCGCGCATCCCGCCGCGTCTGCTCGGCCGATCCGGGTACGTGCCGCTCCATGTCCGTCCGCCAGTCCGGGCCGATGACGAGCGTCAAGAACTCCTCGAGTGCCACTTCCGGGCCGCGGGCGTGGCGAGCCGCGAAGAGCCGCTCGTTGGCGGCTCGGAACTCGGCAGCGCTCGGAACGTGAACCGGTGGCGGCTCCACCAGTGTCAGGGTGTGCACGTGCTCCGGCGCATCCGCGGCCAGTTGCATCGCGACCGCCCCGCTGTAGGAAAGCCCGACCACGTGTGCCCGCGGGATCTGCATCGCATCGAGCAGGCGGCGACAGTCGACCGCGTCCAAGGAGATCGATCCTGGGCTCGCAGCTGGGGTACTGCCTCCGTACCCGCGCCGGTGGTAGAGGATCGTCCGGAACCGGTCGTACAACCGGTCGGCCAAGGGGGTCAACTCGTCCGCGGTGAGTGCCGTCTGGATGAACACGACGGGCTCACCCGAGCCCTCATCGAGGACCTGCAGCCGGGCAGCTCCCACGGCGACCATGCTCATCGCTGAGCGTTGATCCCTCTGATCGGATTCGTCCGCACCCACCGTGGTGCCCCCTCCCATCACTCAGGCTAGTCCCGGCCCGCCGATCGAGCGTCGATGCCGCCCGCACTGCGAGTAGTGGGCATGTTGCCGGCTCCGATTCCGCCAGTCGGGTACTCCCGAGCCTCTGGCACTGCCCGCGATCTTCTGCGAGCATGCACGGCATCAGCGGTACCTACGCCACGAGGAGGCTCGCGATGCCGAAGGAGATCATCACCACGCAGGACGCTCCGAGTTCGCCGTTCTACAGTCAGGCCGTGCGGGCGGGCACGCACGTCTACGTCTCGGGGACCGTGGGCGTCGACATTGACACCGGGGCGCTCGCCGGCGATACCATCCAGGACCAGACACGCCAGGCACTCGCGAACTGCGAGGCGATCCTGCGGGCGGGCGGGGCGAGCCTCGAAGACGTCGTCGAGATCGGCATCCTGCTCACGAGGCCGGAGGACTTCGCGGGGCTCAACGAGGAGTACGCTCGCTGGTTCACGTCCGCCCCGCCCGCACGGTACGTCGCGAAGCTAGGGGTCGACGTGCCCGGCATCCTCGTGTCCATCCGGGCGACCGCTGTCACCGCGTAGCGCCCGATTCGAGCTGATCCGAGATGCGCTCGCCTCGCACGCCGCGTGAACGTCCGTGACCCGGCGCTCAAAGCTCGGCGTCTCAGAGGATGACGCACGGCAGGCGGCATCCTGAACGCGCTGCGTTGGAACCTCTTCTGCTGCGCTACCCGAGCCTGCGCTCCGTGGCCTCAAGAGTCGCCGGCATCCGCGTCGCGCGCATCGGCGGCGCGCGCGATGAGCACTGGTTCCTCCTCGAGACACAGGTCGATGATGCCGCCGAGCAGGCCTCCGAGACTGGTCGAGTTCAGCAGACGGAACCGGTCGTACTCGCCCAACGGAGCGATCGCGGCGAGCTGCCAGGACGACTCCACCGGATCATCCGAAATGTCAGTCCCGGGATCCCATCGAGCCTCATCAAGAGCGAAAGCGAGAGCCGCGAGGCGGCGCACGATCCGCTCCGCCTCGCGGTGGAGCGGCGCGAGCGCCTCGTCCCACACGAGCGGAGCCATCCTCGACACGTCGGCCACCGGGTGCGGGTCGTCCTCGCCCCATCGGTCGACAGTGATCCGCTCCCCGCCCACGGCGACCACGTACAGGTCCGTGGCGCCCGCCTCGATCTGCAGGATCCGCGCCATTGTGCCGATGGAGGAGCGCTGATCCCCGCCGCCCGCCTCGAGCCCCCGTTCGATGAGGACCACTCCGAACTCAGGATCCTCCACGTCGAGCAGGTGACCGATCATGGTGAGGTAGCGCGGTTCGAACACCCGCAGCGCCAGCGGTGTGTACGGCAGCAGGACGCTACCCAACGGGAACATCGCGACGGCGTCCATAGGCACCAGTCAATCAGCCGGACGCTTCGCCCGGTCCTCCTTCGATGAGCCACCCGCGACGAGGGATCAGTGTGATGATGGGCCGATGGCGCGGCGACCACTTCCGATCCGGTGGTGATCTCTGCCTTCGTCCTCGGGTTCGTGCTGGTCCTCGCCGGCGTGAGTGCGATGAGTGGGCTGGCTGTTTCAGTGATGAGGAACGGCGCCGAATATTCCTGCCTGGTCGACTCGAGGTACACGCCCGATCTGGGCACGGGGCAGCGGGGTCCTGATCGGATGCTTCGCCGCGATCGCGGCACGCAGAATCCGACGGCCTAGCGTCTCGCGAGAAGATGCCATGTGACTTCCTCAACCACGAGGCACCCGCCGGGCCGCAACCGCGTGATTCTGATCCTCGCGTTCGCGGTCTACCTCGCACTCCTGACATGGGTGGTGCTGTGGAAGCTCGAGACGCCGTGGATCGGTGACGCCGCGGGGCTCGCCCGGCCGATCAAACTCGTGCCGTTCTTGCCGAGCGGAGATGCGGGCGCCAGCACGCCGGCCGAGATGCTGATCAACCTCGTGCTCTTCGTCCCGTTCGGTCTCTTCCTCGGGGCACTCGCACCAATCTGGACGTGGTGGAAGGCAGGTCTTGCCGCGCTGGGCACGAGCCTCCTGCTCGAGAGCATTCAGCACATCATCTCGACGGGCAGCTTCGATACCACCGACCTCGTCGTCAACACCGGGGGAGCGCTCGTCGGGTGGGCGATGTTCCTCGCCGTGCGCCGAACCGCCGGCGAGCATGCGACCGCTGTCATGACTCGCGTCTGCGTGATCATCTCCGCGCTCGCACTCGCCGCCGTGGTCGCGTTCGTCGTGTCGCCGCTCAACTACGGACCGCAGCGCGATGTCGTCGTGGAACGACAGGGTGGCGGCTGATCGGCAGCAGGATGGCGTCGAGGTGTGGACAACGACTGGATCACGAGGATCGTCTTGTTCGTCGTGATGATCGGCGCCGGCGCCCTCTTGATCTGGACGGCGAATGCGGCAGCATCGGGGCGTCTCAAGCGGAATCAGTTCGCCGGCATTCGGATCCCCAGCACGATGGCGACCGAAGATCGAGACCCACACCAGGACTGGCCGCTACCCGAAGCCTCGCCCCCACGGAGCGATCCTCGCCCAGCTCGCTCCAACTGACTGAGGCCAGAGCTCGACACCAAGCCGATTCCTGTGCATGAGGTTGAGCCATTGATATGGTGCGGGAATGCGGTCACGAGCAGCAGCGCTTCTGATGATCTCCCTCGTACTGGTGCTCGCCGCTTGTGCTCCGACGACACTTCCCGAATTCGAATCGCCGCAGACTGATCGCGATGTCGTTTCCGACGCTTCTTCGCAGGAGGTCGACGCTGACACCACCCGTTTCGTCGGGGAGGTCGAGGGTGCTGACTTGTATCTTGCCCGCGGCGCGAACGACACTCTGTGTCTTATTCAGATTCGGGATGGGGAGTGGGAGCAGATGGGGTGCGGTGCGGGCCTGGGCGTCGGCAGCACGCTGGAGAGCGGCACTCGCATCGAAGCCGGGACATTCACGTTCCCCGAGAGTGATGTCGGGGAGGGAGAGCGCACAGCGCTCAGCGACAGCGTGACTGTCATCTACTACCCGCGCGGCACGAGATGATGGGGCCATGTCCTCCTCCGTCGAACGTCAGTCCAACCCGACTGCCTGGGCCGCGTTCTGGTTCGCGCTGGCCGGCCTCGTGCTCATGCCCATCCCTCTGTTCATCGGGCTGATCCTGGGCGGCGCACTCTCGATCGTCGCCGCCATTCTCGCCGTGATCGCCCTCCTCAAGGGGCTCGCGCGCAACGGCAAGGGCATCGCGCCCGTCGTCTTCGCTGCGATCTTCATCGCGCTGACGTGGGGTGGCATCTCGATCGGCGGCGGCACCGTCTGGTAGGTCTCTCCGAGACGCGGGGGACGCAGCATCCTGCCGCTCGAGTGCTATTCGAGATGACGGGCGAGGGATTCGAGCAGGCCTCGGGTGCCCTCTTCGCGGTTCGGGCCGTCCGCCCAGAACCTGTCGAAGAAGACGCCGTGTTCGACGTGCGTGAGCATGGTGCCGTCGGGGATCTGCTCGAACTCGAACGACGCCACCGACGTGGACATGTGGGTGCCGTCGAGCCACATGTCATAGGTCGTGACGATGCGAACGTGTTCGACGATGTCGGTGTAGACCGCCTCGTACCGCGAGAGCGGCCCGCCGTGGAACCGCGCCTCGTCGACGTCGCGTCCGCCGACGCGGAAGTCGAACGCCCACTCGCCAGGCTCGAACGCGTCTCCGTCGCCGATCCATCGGCGCTTCTGCTCCCCGTCGGCGAACGCCTGCCAGATCCTCTCGATGGGCACGGGGTAGTCGCGCGTGAGCGTGAATCCGGAGTGGGCCAGTCGGCGGTCGATCGTCATCGGAGTGTGTCCTAGCGGGTGAAGGTGACGTGGATCGTGCCGCTCTCGGCGACCTGGGTCTGCACCCTGTGGGTCGATTCGAGGCCCCGGAGGTCGTCCCAGACGCGGACGCCGCGAGCGAGCACGATCGGCGCGATCGCGACGTGGAGGTCGTCGACGAGTCCGGCGCGGAGGAATTCGCGCGCCGTGCGCACGCCGCCGCCGACCCGCACATCGAGACCGCCGGCGGCGGTCGTCGCCTCGGCGAGCACGTCCTCGATCGCGCCGGTGCGGAACTCGAACGTCGTCCCGCCGGCCATCGGGATCGACGGCCGGGGCGCGGAGTGGGTGAGCACGTAGACGGGGGTGCCGAACGGCGGCTGGTCACCCCACCAGCCCTTCCAGTCCGGGTCATCGGGAAACGCGTGCAGACCGAACATCGCCGCGCCCATGATCTCGGCGCCCACGCCCTCGAAGAACGCGGCGGCGAACGACTCGTCGAGCCCGGTCGTGCCCGCGCCGCTCGTGTCGCCGAAGACCTTCTGTCGGAAGGTGCGCGTCGCCGCGTAGGCCGCGGTCAGCGGACCCCAGTCGTCGCCCATCGGGTTGTCGGCCTCGGGGTCGGGTGCCGACGTGTAGCCGTCGAGCGACGAGAACACGTCGATGCGAACGCGGGTCATGTCAGATCTCCTTCGATGTGGTGCGGGCCAGGTGGATGCCGAGGCGGTCTGCCTGGCGTTCCGCAGAGGTTCGTTGCTCGCCGAGCCAGAGATGCAGGACGTCGAGCGCGCCGGGCCGCAGGCTCACCGTGCGGACGCGTCCCTGCTTGCTCGAGGTGACGACTCGGGCATCCTCGAGAACGCGCAGGTGCTGAAGCAGCGACGGCAGCGCCATCGAGAACGGCGTCATCAGCTCGGACACGACGGCCGGCGATTTCGCCAGCCGCTCGACGACCGCGCGGCGAGTGGGGTCCGCGAGAGCGCGGAGCACAGCATCCAGCTCTCCGGAATAGTTAGGCATATGCCTAACTATTGCCCATGCGCCGAGACCCGTCAAGGCTGGCCTGATCGGGGCGCTACCGTGGTCGGCTAGCATTCGGGGATGACGAACCCGGCTCCGATCGAAGACGTCCCGATCGGCAGCGAATCCATTCGCCTCGGGCAGTTCCTCAAGTTCGCCGGACTCCTCGACTCCGGTGGGAACGTGAAGGAAGCCATCATCGACGGCTATGTGCTCGTGAACGGCGAGGTCGATCGCCGCCGCGGACGGCAGCTGCAGCTCGGCGACGTCGTCACCTTCGAGGGGCGCGCGGTCCGCGTCTGCCCGTAAGGGCTGAGGACAAGATCCGTCTCACGGGGGAGGCGAGGCGCGACCGGCCCTCGTACCATCCGAGGTATGACCCCGACCGCATTCAAGCCCGGTGACGATGTCTTCACGCCGAACGCCCGCGGCATCATCATCGATATGCGGGCGACGCCTTCCGGAAAGTGGGTGTTCGGGGTCGAGGATGCCACCGGCGCGGTGACCTACTTCACCTCCGCGGGGCTGCGCCTCGCGCAGGACTGATCGAGCCCCGTCACCGACCGGCGGCCCCTAGCCGCAGTTCGGGCGGCAGCCGCGCTGGGTGACTGCGTCGATGAGCACGGTGCCGATGTCTGTCGGCTGCAGCGCCTGATACGCCGCACCGTCAGTGGCGGCTGCGATCTGCTCCAGAGCGGCCTGGTCGGTGTCGGGTCCGTAGCCGATGGCGATGACGGCGATGGGCTTCGTCGGATCCCGCAGCGTCTCGAGCTGTGCGAGCAGCTCCGGCAGGCCGAGGCCGTCGTCGTCCTCGTTGACCCCGTCGGTGTTGAGCAGGACCAGATGCACCTGACCGGGGACGTACGTGTCGCGCATGTACTGCACCGCCGCGAGCACGCTGTCGTACAGTCCCGTGCCGCCGCCGACCAGGCTGTCGAGTCCGTTCGCAGTGTCGATCGTGCGCTGCTTGTGCGCCGGATCGCCCAGGGGGCCGAACGGGACGATCTCCTGCCAGTCCTGTCCGCCGATCCGCCGGCTCGAGAACACCCAGGTGGCGAGCGACGAATCGTCCGACAGTGAGTTCACGGCGCGGACGGCGGCCTGCTCGAACAGGTCGATGCGTCGCATGTCGGCGGTCGCCGGCTGAAGCATCGAACCCGAGACGTCGTTGAGGGAGAGCATCCGCGACGGCGCCGTGAGCATCTGCCAGGTGCGCAGCGCCTCGGCCTGATTGGCGCTGTCGATGGGCTCGGCCGAGACCTCCGCGTCTGCGGAGTCCGACAGCGAGTCCGGCGCATTGCCGGCCGCATCGCGCAGGCCGTGCTCGGAGAGATGGGCGCTTCCGCTCGCGACGGCCGCGGCGAACGCGTCCGCGGCCTTGCGCGTGTCGGCCGAGGCCTCGGCGAGCGTCACGAGGGGCACGCCCACCGCCGGCTTCACGTCGGCGGGGTAGATCGGCACGAGCGGGGTCCCGGCCCCTTCGCCGTACTCGAGCAGGGCCTGTTCCGTGGTCACGGCGATCGTCGGCGTGGTGGCAGCGGATACCGCCGTGAGCGCATCGGCGGCGGTGGGAACGACCCCGGTGTCGAGGCCGAGCACGAGCGCCGTGAAAGCACGCGCATCCCCGCCGAGGGCGGTCTGCAGCGCGAGCAGCGCCGCGGAGCTCGCGGCGACCGTCGACGGATCCGGCAGGACGGCGGCGACCGCGCGTCCGGCGATACTCGAGAACCCGGCAGCCGCCGATGCGAGGGCAGCCGCCGTGGGTTCCGTCGCCGCGAAGACGACCGGGGTGCTGGCCACGGCGTCGCTCACGACGAGGTCTGCCGCGTCCACACCGGTGAGCTCGGCCTGGCCGGTTGCCCGAGCGGGCCACATCGCCGAGTCGGGCACCCAGACGTCGAACTCCGGTTCCGAGCCCGCGGCCAGCGCCGCAGCGGTGACCGCGCTGTCCTCGGCGCGGATGGTCACGTCGGGGCAGTCGGAGCCGGACTCCGGCAGGTCGGCGACGATCGCCTCGAGCGCTCCCGTGATCGCGGGATCCGCGGTGATGCGCAGACCCGACGCCAGACATCCGCTCGTCGATGCCGGTTGCTGCTCGGGTTCGCCGTTGCTCCCGCGCGTAAGGAAGATGCCCAGGACGACGGCCAGCGCGACGACCAGGACGAGGATGACGCCGAGAAGCAGCAGGGAGCGCTTCCGCCGCTGCGCGGCGCGGACGGCGGCGCGCGTCGGGGAGTCACTGCTGACGGGCGTGTTCGGCTGCACTCGAACCACATGCACTCCGATGGACGGCGGGCGGGGGCCCGCTTCGGGATACCACGTCGTACCTGAGGAATACGACATCGTATTTGGGGGGATACTTCAGTGGAGTATAGGCGACGAGCAGTCCCGATGCCCCGGTCGCGCCGGCCCGGTCCACGCCAGGACACCATGGCAGCCGTCGACCCGGCCGTTCTCGCCGCCTACGCTCGTCGTGTGCTCACCGATCGTGACATCGCACGCTGGCGACTGCACTCGCAGCATCTCGCGGCACCCGTCGACGGTGCCGAGGACGTCGTGCGGTCGCTCCTCGCCGTGCAGGCCGAGAATCCGTCGCAGTCGGCGTGGGCCGTCGCCACCCGCACGCGCCACCCGAACTCGGCCGATCTCGCCGGTCTGCTGGCGAGCGGACGCGTGCTGAGGACGCATGTCCTGCGTCCGACGTGGCACTACGTCCACGCCGACGACGCGCTGTGGCTCCTCGAGCTCACCCGCGACAGGGTGCTGCCCACGGTCGATCAGCAACTCGTCCCGCTCGGCGATCGCCTGAACGTCGTCGCAGACCTCGTGCTCGCAGCCCTTGCCGAGTCGCCGGACCGCACGCGCACCGAGCTCGCCGACACCCTCGCGGAGCGCGGTCACGAACTCACGGGAATGCAGCTCATGCTCCTGGCCGGCCACCTCGAGCTGCACGCCGAGATCTGCAGCGGCGTCCCGCGCGATGGAGAGCACACCTACGCGCTCTTCTCCGACCGTGTCGGCGCACCGCGGCGGCTGGACCGTGACGAAGCGCTCACCGAGCTCGCCCTCCGTTATTTCACCTCTCACGGACCCGCCACCGAACGCGACCTCGCATACTGGGCGACACTCACTCTCACCGACGTGCGCCGCGGACTCGCGGGCGCCGCCGACCGACTCGAGTCGTTCGATCATGACGATCGCACCTACTGGCACGCTCCCGGGCGGGCCGCAGCATCCGTTTCGCCGAAAGGCCACCTGCTGCAGGTGCTCGACGAGATGTATCGCGGCTATCAGGACTCCCGCTGGGTGCTCGATGCCGGCCGACTGCTGTCGCGTGGGCGCGAGACCGCGATCGGCATGGCGCTCGTGGACGGGCAGGTGGTCGCCGGCATGAAGCGCACGCTCACGGCGCGGGCGGTGACCTTCGAGATACGTATGCTGCGGCGGCTCACTCCTGGCGATGAGGACGCGATTCAGGATGCTGCCGCCCGCTGTGCCCGCTACCTCGAACTCGAGCCTCGCCTGGTGTGGCAGGAGCCGGCGAGCCCCAGCGGAGCGTGATCGCACGCGCTCGATCGCGGTGACGCGCCGGAGGCCCGATACCGGCGCAGTCCGCGTAGCGGAAGGGACCAGCTGACGGACGCCGCCGCCGCGCGGATCGCCTCGAGCGTCGCCTCCGGCCGCGACACCATCGAGACATGCGACGCGTTCACCTCGGTGATCGTGGCGCCGGCTCGCTCCGCCATGCGGCGCTGCGTGTCGATCGGGATGACGCGGTCCTCGGTGCCGAGCACGGCCCAGCTCGGGATCGTCTTCCACGCGGGCGCGGCCGACGGCGTCACGTTCGCGACGAAGGATGCCGGACGCTGCGTCGCGACGATCGTCCAGCGATCCGCCTCAGGAAGGTCTTGAGCGAACGCGTCGTGCACCGTCTCGGGCTTGAGGAACGCCTCGGCCGCGCCTTCCGGCGCGCCCGGGTAGCCGGCGACGTCGAGCACGGTGGTCGGATCGGCGGCCGCGAGGGCGGAGCCCGACCCCTCGAGGATGCCGACGACGGTCTCGCCCTCGTCGGGGATGAACGCGTCGACGTACACCAGCGCCTTCACGTCGCCGCCGTGCGCGCCGGCGTTCGTGATGACCGCGCCCCCATAGGAATGGCCGACGAGCACGACGGGCCCGGTGGTCCGCTGCGCGAGGAAGGACGTGATGTATGCCGCGTCGGACGACAGCCCGCGCAGCTCGTTGGGCGGCGCCAGGACGGTGAATCCCTCGGCCTGGAGCGGAACGCTGACGGCGTTCCAGCTCGAGGCGTCGGCCCACGCGCCGTGCACGAGGACGATGGTCGGCTTGCTTTCGGACATTCGACTTCCCATCTGTTGCGCCGCCCCCAGGCGGCTGCGGTTGATCAAAGTCGCGTCGTGTGCTGTCCCGGACGCGCTGTCCGACACCTTAGAGCCGCGCGCCGCGTCGGCGCCAGCATTGTCCGGTTGCGCAGCGGTGAACGATCGCCGACGACTGCGCGGGGCGCGACAGCCACCGTCTGTCAATGGGGATCCGCGGCGCGGGCGAGGTGCCTAGCCTGGGGCGATGGCAGTGAGAGAGCTGTGGCTCGTCAGGCACGGGGAGAGCATCGGGAACATCGCGGCGACGCGGGCCGAGATCGAGGGCCTCGATGTGATCCCGCTCGACGTGCGGGATGCCGATGTCCCTCTGTCCGACACCGGGCAGGAGCAGGCGGCGGCGCTCGGAACGTGGCTCGCAGATCACCGCGACGACATCGACCTGTACTGGGTCTCGCCCTACTCACGTGCACGGGAGACGCTCGCGATCGCCCTCGGTGACGCAGCGGCGGGCCGGACGGTCTTCGTGGACGAGCGGCTGCGCGACCGAGAGCTCGGGATCCTGGATCTGCTCACGAGGCAGGGGGTCGCTCGTCTGCACCCCGAAGAGTTCTCTCGGCGTCGCCATCTGGGCAAGTTCTACCATCGCCCGCCGGGAGGAGAGTCGTGGGCGGACGTCGCGCTGCGGCTCCGGTCGTTCCTCCGTGAGGCGCTCGAGAGCGGGCCTGAGACGGCGATGCTGGTCGTGCACGACGCGGTGGTGATGCTGCTGCTCTACATCCTGCTGCCGTTGCGCGAGGACGAGCTGCTCAGCTTCGCCGACGATCACACTGTGCTGAACGCCTCGATCACTCACCTGGTCCTTGCCGATGCCGGCTGGGAGCTCGCGGTGTTCTCGGATGTGGCCCACCTCCAGCGCGAGGGCGCGGACGTCACCGCGCACCCCGGGGATCCCGATGTCCAGCCCCGTTGAGCCGGTGACCGAAGGCCTCCTGCGCGAATGGGGCCTGCCCGAGCCAGGCGACTCGAAGAAGTCCCGCGGCGACGTCGTGGTCGTCGGTGGGTCGCGCACCTCACCCGGGGCCGTGCTCCTCGCGGGCGAGTCGGCGCTGCGGGTCGGCGCGGGGCGCGTCGTCCTCGCGGTGCCGCAGTCGATCGACGCTCAGGTCGGCATCGCGCTTCCGGAGGCCGGCATTCTCGCGCTCCCCGACGATGCCGACGCGCCGCTGAACGGGGAGCTGGAGGAGCGGGTCGCGTCGGCCGATGCCGTGCTTGTCGGGCCCGGTTTCAGTGTCGCCGACGAGACGCGGGCGACGCTGCTCGCGGTCGCCGCGACGACGCCCCGTCTGGTCGTGCTCGACGCCTTCGCGCTCGGCGTGCTGCCCGAGATCGATCGCGGCAGCCTCCCCGCCGATCTCATCCTCAATCCGAACAAGGACGAGGCGAAGATCCTGCTCGGCCGAGAGCTCGCCGACGACGTCGCCGACGTCCGCGAGATCGCCCGGGAGTTCGATGCCGTCGTGAACTGCTACGGCGTGGTGGCGCATTCCGACGGTCGCGCCTGGAGGCTCGACGAGGGCGACGGGGGACTGGGCACTTCAGGAAGCGGAGACGTGCTCGCCGGCGCCATCTCAGGATTCGCGGCGCGCGGCGTGGATGCCGCGCGTGCGGCAGTGTGGGGCTCATGGGCCCATGCCCGCGCGGGCATGAGGCTCGGTGAGCGGATCGGTCTCGGCTTCCTCGCGCGGGATCTCGCGCGCGAGCTGACGCCGGCTGTCCACAGCCTCAGCGAACGATGACCGCACGAACAAGAGCCGCCCCGGCGATCGCGTGGGCGGCGCCCGCTCGAGCCTGCGCTATCTGCGCTGTTCGATGGCGCCCGCGGTGATGGGAATGGCGACCGCCGCGACGACGCAGAGGAGGCCGAGGACGAACATCAAGGCGGGGAGGGGCAATGAGAACGACAGGCCCAGGAGCACCATTCCGCCGATGAGCAGGATCAGATACAGAACGAAGAGCATCGCCAACCTCCAGGATCGCCTCCCTCATTGATACTCCAGGGCGGTGCGTCGCGGGAAGAGCGACGTCCCTGGCATGGCATCAAGGGCGGGGCCAGAATGACACCATGAGACTCGTGCAGGTGGCCCAGCACGCCGACGACCTCCAGCGCGCCGCCGGCTTCTACGCGTCGCTCCTCGGCGCCGACGCGACGGCGGTCTTCGATCCGCCCGGTCTGCTCTTCTTCGACCTCGACGGCGTCCGGCTGCTGCTCGACCGCAACGCTCCGACCGCCGTGCTGTACCTCCAGGTCGATGACGTCGCGGCGGCGCTCGAGCGCCTGGGCGATCGTGTCGAGATCGTCGCGCCGCCGCACGTGATCTTCACCCACGAGGACGACACGCTCGGCCCCGCAGGGCACGACGAGTGGCAGGCCTTCCTCACAGACTCCGAGGGCAACACCGTCGGCCTCGTGTCGTTTCGACCCGTCGCCGCCTGATCGTCATGCTGCATCATGGAATGGTGCTCGCTTAGGCATCCTGCTCGTATCGAGTCGATAACGGGAATCAGAGTGCACACTTCTGTCGGGTTAGCCTGGTGGCGATGAGCGCCTACGTCTCGGCGTTCGAGCTGTTCTCCATCGGCGTAGGACCCTCGAGCTCCCACACGGTCGGCCCCATGCGGGCCGCCCACGACTTCGTCGTCCGCCTCCGCGAGAGCGGCATGCTCCCGAGAGTCGGCCGAGTCACGTGCACGCTGTACGGCTCGCTCGGCGCGACGGGCATCGGTCACGGCACGCCCGACGCCGTGGTGGCAGGTCTGCAGGGTCTCGAACCCGAGACAGCGGATCCGGATGCTGTGCGCTCGGCGTGGACAGCCTGGCCCGACGGCCGCGCGCTCGAGTTGGCCGGCCTGCACGCCGTGTCGTTCGAGCGGGGCGACGTCGTGTTCGCCCCCCGCACGCGCCTGCCCGCTCACCCGAACGCGATGACGCTCGAGGCCTGGGCTTCGCCCGACGACGGCCCCGCCCGCGCGCTCGCCGCGGCCGGTGTGCGCGAGACGGGATCGGCCGCGCCTCTCGAGCCCGTTTCGAGGACGGATGCCGGACTCCTCGCCCGCGAGACCTACTACTCCGTCGGGGGCGGCTTCATCCGCCGCGAGGGTGAGGCGCCCGAAATGCGCGCCCACGCGTTCCCCCTCGACTTCTCGAGCGCCGAGGAGCTGCTCGCCGTGTGCGACGAGCGCGGCATCACGATCGCCGAGGCCGCGCGCATCAACGAGGAGGCGCTGCGTCCCGACGAGGACATCGCCGAGGGGCTCGACGCGATCTGGGACGCGATGGCCGCGTGCGTCGAGGCGGGCCTGCAGTCCGGGGGCGTGCTCCCCGGGATACTCGGCGTCAAGCGTCGTGCCGCCTCCATCCGCGAACAGCTCGAGGCCTCGGAGGCCGACGGCCGGCGAGAGCTCCCGGGGGAGTGGCTGGGCGCCTTCGCGCTCGCGGTGAACGAGGAGAACGCCGCGGGTGGGCGTGTCGTCACGGCGCCGACGAACGGCGCCGCCGGCATCCTCCCCGCGGTCGCGATGTACTGGTGGCGCTTCCTCGCAGACTCCGGGCTCGGCGCCGGCAACGCGGTCACGCCCTACGGCGAGCTGGTCGGCAGCGCCCTGCTCGGATATCACGGCCACGCGGCGACGACCGAGGAGGCCGCAGGCTGGGACGACGAGCAGGTTGCAGAGGCGAACCGTCGCCGCGGCATCCGTCGATTCCTCCTCACTGCCACCGCGCTGGGCTCGCTGTTCAAGGCCAACGCCTCGATCTCGGGCGCCGAGGGCGGCTGCCAGGCGGAGGTCGGATCGGCGTGCGCGATGGCCGCCGGAGGTCTCACCGCGGTGATGGGCGGCACGAACCGCCAGATCGAGAACGCCGCCGAGATCGCGATGGAGCACCACCTGGGCCTCACGTGCGACCCGGTCGGCGGGCTCGTGCAGATCCCGTGCATCGAGCGCAACGCCATCGCCGCGTCGACCGCGGTCACGGCCGCGCGCCTCGCCCTTCGCGGCGACGGAAGCCACTACGTCTCGCTCGATGCGGTGGTCGAGACCATGCGCCAGACCGGCATCGACATGTCGCACAAGTACAAGGAGACGAGCGAGGGCGGCCTCGCGGTCAACGTCATCGAGTGCTGACCGGCTCTTCCCCGGCCCCTTCCACGCACCGAAACACGGGTCGGCAACGGCGACACGCCGGTGACGGATGCTGGGGCCCGGCGGGTCGCGTGACCAGCCCGTGTTTCGGCAGAAGGCGAAGGACCTACGGATGGACCCCGCCGGTGAAATGCCGGCGGCAACGGGCCTGATAGGACTCGACGCCCCCGACCTGGGCGGCGGTCGGGATGCGGGGATCTCCGGCGGCGTCGGCGGTGATGCGCTGGTGGAACGCGGCGTCCTCGCCGCAGACCGCGCACACCGCGGTGAGCTTGAGCACGTCCTCGGCCATCGCCATCAGCGTCGGCAGCGGCTCGAACGGCCGGCCGTCGAACGTGACGCACAGCCCCGACACGACGACGGTCACCCCGCCGGCGACGAGCTCGTCGACGGCGGGGACGAGGTCTGCGCCGAAGAACTGCGCCTCGTCGATCGCGACGAGATCGAGGCCGCGGCCCTGCACTCCGGCGACGAGTGCCGCCACGTCGGGTACCGAGCGCGACGGCACGCTCAACCCGGAGTGCGAGCTCACGAGCCCCTCGCCGCGGCGGTCGTCGAGGGCGTGGCTCACCACCTCGACCTCGAGCCCCGCGATGCGCGCGCGGCGGACGCGGCGCAGCAGCTCCTCCGACTTCCCGGCGAACATCGGGCCGCACACCACCTGGAGCCGAGACTGCCTGGTCGCCCGCATGCCGCCCACCCTACGTCCGGACGGGTGCCGGGCGCAGGATCAGCCGCCCGCGCGGCGGCCGCGCCTCACGCGGCCCACTGTCTCTCCGACAGCCACGCCCGCGAGCACGATCGCCGTGCCTATCGACAGCGTGAGCGTGTCGAGCACGGTCGCGGCGACCGCGAGCAGTGCGAGCGCGAGCAGGCCCGCGAGCTGCGCGCGCGCCCAGCGGCGTTCGAGGAGGTGGCGGAACAGCACCGTTCCCGCAAGGAACAGCATTGGCCCGCCGATGACCGCGATCGCCGCCGCGAGGTCGTGCGCGTGCGGGTGCGAGAGGGCGTCTTTGTCGCCCACGCTGATCACGACGATGCCCGCCACGATCGGCAGGTGCATCCAGGTGTACGCGGTGCGTGCCAGCCGCCCCGGGGTGTCGGACGACTCGATGGCTTCGGCACCGACGCGTTCGCCGTGGTCGAAGTAGATCCACCACGCCGCCGCGGCGGTCGCGAACGCGGTGACGAGCGCGACGATGGATGCCGCGGACGACTCGGTCTCGGCGAAGACGAAGCCCGTGACGAGCATGCCCTCGCCGAGCGCGATGAGGACGAAGAGCGAGGTCCGCTCGGCGATGTGCGGA
Source organism: Microbacterium sp. F01 (assembly GCF_056156365.1). Lineage (NCBI taxonomy): Bacteria > Bacillati > Actinomycetota > Actinomycetes > Micrococcales > Microbacteriaceae > Microbacterium > Microbacterium sp. F01. Next base: position 3,580,517 of record NZ_CM149592.1, on the reverse strand, counting down.
CCCGAGAGATCCCAGCGGTCCAGGCGCACTCTGCCGATGCCAGGGGTGGGGAAGGCCAGGAGCGTCCCCGCGAGCTCGATCCCGAGCGCGATCGTCCACAGCGGCAGCTGCCACGCGAGCGGCAGCAGTGCACCGACGAGCCAGAACACGGCGCTCGCGACCGTCCACGCGAGCACCGCGGTGAAGTCCCTCGACACCGTGGGATCGTGGCGAGCGGTCGCCCAGACGATGAACGCCGTCCGCCCCACCTGCAGGACGACATAGGCGATCGCGAACGCCCACGCCCGTTCGCCGAACGACTCCGCGATCGAGACGCTCATGACGAGCGAGACGAAGGCGAGTGCGATGACAGCGCCGCGCACCGGCAGCGTCACCGGATCGAGCCAGTTGGTCACCCAGGTGGTCGAGACCCACGCCCACCACAGCGCGCACACCATGATCACGCCCTCGAAGACGCCGAGCGGGCTCTGGTTCTCGTACAGGTAGGCCGACAACTGCGTCAGGGCGAACACGAACACGAGGTCGAAGAAGAGCTCGATGTACGTCACGCGATCGGCGCGCGACGAGTCCGTCGGCCTCATCACGTTCCGGGTCATCCCGAAGGGCATGCTCCATCCTGACACCGCGCGTCTCGTTGACGACGAGATGGCACGGGAGCACTATTCAACACGTGACGAACAGTGCGGGGACGGATGCGGTGAGCGTGCGTGGTCTGCACGTCCGGCGTGGGAAGACCGAGGTGTTCACCAGGCTCGACCTCGACATCCCGCGCGGACAGATCACCGGACTCCTCGGCCCGTCGGGATGCGGCAAGACCACGCTCATGCGCTCGATCGTGGGCGTGCAGAAGGTGGCCGGCGGCGACGTGACGGTGCTCGGTGAGCCCGCGGGCTCGAGCGCGCTGCGCAAGCGGGTCGCGTACGACACCCAGGCCGCGTCGGTCTACGGCGACCTCACGATTCAGCAGAACCTGCGCTACTTCGCGCGGCTCGTCGATGCGCCCCGCACCGATGTCGACCGCGTCATCGAGCAGGTGGGCCTCGCCGATCAGCGCGATCAGACCATCGACTCGCTCTCCGGCGGACAGGAGAGCCGCGTCTCGCTGGCGGTCGCGATGCTCGGCGTTCCCGAGCTGCTCGTGCTCGACGAGCCGACCGTCGGCCTCGACCCGCTGCTGCGCGCCGAGCTGTGGGAGGTCTTCCGCGGCCTCGCCGACGCCGGGGCGACGCTCATCGTGTCGAGCCACGTCATGGACGAAGCCCTCCGCTGCGACCGCCTCGTGCTCATGCGGGCGGGCCGCATCATCGCCGACACGACACCCGACGGCCTTTTCGCCGACACCGGCACGACGGATCCGGATGCTGCGTTCCTCGCGCTCATCGAGCGCGACGCGCAGCCTCGGGCGGAGGCAGAGGCGCAGCATCCGCTCACCCGCCGCGAAGCGCGCGAACAGGCCGAGCATGCGGAGCACCCGCACCGCGGGGGCGCGTCATGAACGGCGTCTTGACCCTCGCGACCGCCGGGCGTGTGCTGAGGCAGCTCAGCCACGACCCCCGCTCGATCGCGCTCATGCTCGTCGCGCCGAGCCTGCTCGTCGGCCTGTTCGCGTGGCTGTTCAGCGACCAGGAGGGCGTGTTCGACCAGTTCGGCGGTCCGATTCTGGCGCTGTTCCCGTTCATCGTGATGTTCCTGATCACGTCGATCACGACGCTCCGCGAGCGCCGGTCGGGAACCCTCGAACGGCTCATGACGACGCCGATCGCGAAGGCCGACTTCATCCTCGGATACGGACTGGCGTTCGGGCTCATGGCGACGCTGCAGGCGGTCGTCACGGTGACCTTCGCGGTGTGGGTGTGCAACCTCGAGGTCGAGGGCCCGCTGTGGCAGCTCGGCCTCGTCGCCGTCGTCGACGCCATCCTCGGCACCGCGCTGGGGCTCCTGGCGAGCGCCTTCGCGCGCACGGAGTTCCAGGCGGTGCAGTTCATGCCGCTGATCGTGTTCCCGCAGATCATCCTCGGCGGGCTGTTCATGCCCCGCGAGGACATGCCCGAGGCGCTGTACCAGATCTCGAAGATCCTGCCGCTGAGCTACGCGATCGACACGATCAATGCGGTCACCGACGGCGACGAGGGCTGGGAGGTCTTCGGGCCGCTGCTCATCGTGGTCGCGTTCGCGGTGGGCGCGCTGATCCTCGCGTCGCTCACCCTGCGCCGACGCACGCCGTAGCCGTTGCTCGCGGGCGCAGTGCGATGCGACTCGCAGGCTCGCTCAACGACCGAGATGGGGGTCAGCAGCTCGTCTGCTTCTTCCGCAGTTTCGCGGTGAGGTCGCGCAGCTGGCAGAGCTCGTCGTCCGACAGGAGCGACATCCGCTCGGCGATGGCCTTGCCGTGGGCGCTGGCGATGCGGCGGAACAGCGAGGCTCCGGCATCCGTCGCGTGTACGAGCGCCCCGCGCCCGTCGTCGGGGTCGGCGCACTTGGTGATCAGCCCGCGAGAGACCATGCGGTCGACCAGGCGGGAGACGCTCGGCTGACTGATCAGCATGTTCGCGGTCACGTCGCGCAGGCGTGCGGTGAGGTCGTCGGCACGGGTCACGGTGAGGAGCACGTCGTACTCGGCCTGGCTCAGCGTCTCGTCGTCGAAGTCGTCGTTGATGTCGCCGAAGACCTCGTGCTGCGCGCGGAAGAGACTCTCCCACGCGTCGATGGCGAGACGGCGATCGGTCATAGCGTCAAGATTAGAGCCTCGCGCCGACCCTAGGCTGGCCACATGGGGTCTTCCATCGTCGCGCCGTCGCGCGCGCGTCGTCTCGGAGTCGTGGGGCTGGTGCTCGCCGTGCTCGCCGGCGCGCTGCTCGCCGGCCTGAACCCCGGCGGCCCGGCGCACGCGGGCGTCGACGACTTCTCGTTCGAGAGCCTCGACGTCGAGTACCAGCTGGGCCGCGCCGAGGACGGCACCAGCACCCTGACGGTCGTCGAGACGTTCGTGGCTCTGTTCCCCGAGTTCGACCAGAACCGGGGTATGCGCCGCATCATCCCCGAGAGTTATCAAGGTGCACCGCTGCACCCCGAGCTCGTCTCGATCACCGACGAGGCCGGCGCTCCCCGCGCCGAGGAGACGGAGTCGGAGGACGGCTTCTACTGGATGACCTCGCGCGCCGACGACTACGTGCACGGCCGCCAGACGTACGTCTTCACCTACACGCTCGAGAACGTCACGCGGTACTTCGCCGACACCGGCGCCGACGAGTTCTACTGGGACGTCAACGGCGTCGCCTGGCCCCAGCCGTTCGGTCGCATCACCGCGCGCGTGACCATGCCCGAGGACCTCACCGACGCGCGCACCGGCGCAGAGGCCTGCTACGTCGGCTACCAGGGCTCGACCCAGACCTGCCCGATCGGCGACGCCGACGGCGCGGTCGTGGCCTCGGTGGAGAACGTCCAGCCGTACCAGACGATGACGATCGCGATCGGGTTCGAGCCCGACACATTCATCCAGTTCGATCCCGGCTTCCTCGCGTCGCCGTGGGGCTGGCTGCAGAGCGGCGTGGCGGTGCTCGGACTCGGCACCGCGGTCGTGCTGGCCGCTGTCACGCGCCGGCGCCACCTCCGCGACGAGCCCGGGCGGCCCGTCATCATCGCGGAGTACACGCCGCCGCGCGGCATCGACGCCCTCGAGAGCGCCGTGCTGCTCGGACACACCACGAAGGCGATCCCCGCCGAGGTTCTCGAGCAGGCGGTGGTCGGCAGCATCCGTATCGAAGAAGGCCCGCGGAAGTGGTTCGGCGGCACGAAGCTGAAGGCCGTGCTCGTGAACCCGTCACTGGCGGACGGGGACGGACGGATGCTGCTGCCCGGCCTGTTCCCGATGGGCATGGTGGGCGAGGAATTCGAGTTCGGCCGCAGCGACACCAGGTTCTCGACGACCGCGCAGAAGGTGCTGAAGGCGGCGTCGGCGGAGCTGTCGTCGCGGGGCCTGCGGCGCAAGGTGCCCGTCAGCGCCCGGGCGTGGCCGATCGTCGTCGCGATCGGCTCGGCGGTGCTGGCACTGCTGTTCGGCATCGGCGCGCTCGTGGGATACGTGACGCCGTGGGTGCCCATCCTGCTGATCATCGCGGCGGTGCTCGTCACCCTTCTCGTCGCCGGGATGGTGTCGCGCAAGCCGCTGACCGCCGCCGGCGCCGAGGCTCGAGACCACCTGCTCGGGCTCAAGCAGTTCATCGAGTGGGCCGAGGCCGATCGCATCCGCATGCTGCAGTCGCCGCAGGGCGCCGAGCGGGAGTACGTCGACGTGTCCGACCCGCGCGTGAAGCTGAAGCTGTACGAGACGCTGCTGCCGTACGCGGTGGTGTTCGGCCAGGAGAAGAAGTGGGCCGAGGAGCTGGTCGTGCTGTACGGCGCCGGCAACTCACCGGGCTGGTACGCGGGTTCGAGCGGCTTCAACGCCGCGGCGTTCTCGGCCGGGATCTCGAATCTGTCGACGTCGGCCTCCTCGTCGTCGTCCTCCGGCGGGTCGTCGGGCGGCGGCTCCGCGGGCGGCGGAGGCGGCGGAGGCGGGGGCGGCGGCGTCTGACATGGTCCCCACGCCTTCTTCAGACGCCGCTGGCGCTTCGCCCGGAGCCGCCGGGCGCGTGGGCCCGGCTGCGACCCGCCGCAGCCCGAGGGCTCAGGCCTCGCGGCCGGCCGGCGCCGTCGGCTCGGGCACGTGCAGCCGGGTGAGGAACCGGTCTGTGCCACGCGGGATGCCGCGGCGGTCGCCGAGCGAGACGAACACGGTCACGAGCACCGCGACCGGGACGGTCCACGCGGCGGGCTGCTCGAGGAACGGGCGCAGGGCGGGAAGCCCGGCCGCGACGAGGCCGCCGCCCAGGATCGCGACGCCGGAGAACACCGCGCCGGTGAGCATGCCGGCGATGGCGCCGCGCGCAGTGAGCCCGCGCCACCAGATGCCGAGCAGGAGCACGGGGCACAGCGTCGACGCGGTGAACGCGAAGACCAGGCCGACGCTGCCGGCGAGCCCGGCCGGCTCGGTGGCGAGCGCGACGACGAGCGGCACGAACGACGAGAGCACCGCGGCGATGCGGAAGCCGCGCACGCTGCCGCCGAGCAGGTCCTGGCTGATCACGCCGGCGAGCGACACGACGAGGCCCGACGACGTCGACAGGAACGCCGCGAACGCCCCGGCGATGACGAGGGCGGTCAGCACATCGCCGAGCGGCCCGGCGATGAGCCGGCCGGGGAGGAGCAGGATGAGCGCGTCGGCGTCGCCCGACTGCGCCAGGTCGGGCGCGAACGCGCGCCCGAGGAGACCGAACGCGGTGGGGAACAGGTAGAACACCGACAGCAGCACGAGCACGATGACCGTCGTGCGGCGCGCGGCGACGCCGTCGGGGTTCGTGTAGAACCGCACGAGCACGTGGGGGAGTCCCAGGGTGCCCAGCAGCAGCGCCACCATGAGCGACACCGTGCGATAGACCTCGAGGTCGCCGGGGCCCGCGCTCGGCGGGAACGCCTCGACCGGTGGCAGCACGGGCTGCACGTCACCGATGAGCAGGAGGATCGCGACCACCGGGATCGCGAGCGCGGTGAGCTTCAGCCAGAACTGGAACGCCTGCACGAACGTGATCGAGCGCATGCCGCCCGCTGCCACGACCACCGCCACGATGACGGCGACGGCGACGGATCCCACCCATGACGGGAGCCCCGTCGTGATCCGCACGGTGAGGGCCGCGCCCTGCAGCTGCGGCACGATGTAGAACCAGCCGATGACGATCACGAGCGTGCTCGTGACGCGGCGCGCCCACAGCGACTCGAGCCGCGCCTCGGTGAAGTCGGGGATCGTGTACGCGCCGGAGCGACGCAGCGGCGCGGCCACGAACAGCAGCAGCATGAGGTACCCGGCGGTGTACCCGATCGGGAACCAGAGCGCCGACGAGCCCGTGAGCAGGATGAGTCCGGCGATGCCGAGGAAAGACGCCGCCGACAGGTACTCCCCGCCGATCGCCGACGCGTTCCACCACGGCCGCACTGTGCGGCTCGCCACGTAGAAGTCGCTCGTCGTCCGCGAGACACGGAGGCCGTAGAAGCCGATGAGCGCCGACGCCACCGCCACGCCGGCGATGGCGAAGTAGCCGATGGCAGGGTTCACTCGTCCTCCGCGAGCGCGCGATACCGCGCCTCGTTGCGTGACGCGGCGCGCACGTAGAGCCCGCCGACGGTGATGGCGAGCGGGTACACACCGGCCCCGAGCAGCAGCCACGACAGCGGCACGCCGACGACGAAGGTCGTGTCGAGCTCGGGTGCCAGCGCGACGGCCAGCACGAACAGTGCGGTGGCGACCACGAATCCGAGCGCGAACACGATCCCGAGCCGCAGCTGCGAGCGGATGAGCGAGCGCACGTACACGCCGGCGATGTCGCTCGTGGGCCCTCCGTCCGCCTGCGGCGACGCGGAGCGGACGGATGCTGCGACCGAGCCGGCGCGCGGAGCGGTCACGCGCACCCGGCCCGGCGCGGGCGGGTGCCCGTCCGGCGGGGTGCCGCCGTCGCTCGCGGTCATGCGCGGGGCCGGATCGTCGTCGACTCCAGCCGCTCCCGGAGCGCCGGCAGGCAGCGCCGGCTCACCGGCAACTCCGCCCCGCCGACCGTGACGCTGGGGTGGTCGCCACCCAGGCGCAGGCGGGCGAGGTGCGGGATCGCGACGAGGTACGAGCGGTGGATGCGCACGAACGCGTCGGCCCACTGCCGCTCGAGATCCGCCATCGGCACCCGCACCAGGTAGCTCGCCTCCTCGGTGTGCAGCCGCGCGTAGTCGCCCTGCGCCTGCACGTAGCGCACCTCGTCGCGGCGGATCATGCGCGTCGTCCCGCCGAGCGTCACGGCGATGAGCTCCGCCTGCGCAGCGGCCGCAGCATCCGTCGCGGGCGCCGCCTGCGCCTTCATCGCCTCGATGATCCGCGTGACCGAGCGGTGCAGCCGCTCCGTGCGCACCGGCTTCAACAGGTAGTCGACCGCGGCGAGGTCGAAGGCCTCGAGCGCGCTCTCTTCGTCCGCGGTCACGAACACCAGGGCGGGCCGGCGCTCGAACCTCTGCAGAGCGCGGGCGAGGTCGAAGCCGCTGAGACCGGGCATGTGGATGTCGAGGAACGCGGCATCCACGCTCTCGCGCGTGAGCAGCCGGATCGCCTCGGCACCCGACGACGCCTGATGGATAATGCCGATCCGCGGGTCCTGCCCGAGCAGGAACGCGAGCTCGTCGATCGCGGGCTGCTCGTCGTCGGCGATGAGCACGGAGATCACGGTTCGCGCCTCCCCTCGCCGCGCTCGAGGGTGGCCGTCGCACGGACGGGGCCCGTGGATGCCGCGACCCGGCCGGGCTGCGACTTCGGCACCCGCATTCGCACGAGCGTGCCGGCACCGACGTTCGTCTCGACGACGAGGCCGTGCTCGTCGCCGTAGACCTGCCGGAGCCGCGCGTCGACGTTGCGCAGGCCCACGTGCTCGCCCGGCGCGCCGCCGGCGAGAGCGCGCTCGAGCACGACCGGGTCGATGCCGACGCCGTCGTCCTCGACGCTGATCTCGGCGAACGCCCCCTGGTCGGACGCCTCGATGGTGATGCGTCCGCCGCCCTCCTTGCCCTCGAGCCCGTGGCGCACCGCGTTCTCGACGAGCGGCTGGATCGACAGGAAAGGCACCACCGTCGACAGCACCTCGGGCGCGATCTGCAGCGTCACCTTCAGGCGGTCGCCGAACCGCGCGCGCTCGAGCTTCAGGTAGCTGTCGATCGAGCGGAGCTCCTCGGCGACCGTCGTGAAATCGCCGTGCCGGCGGAACGAGTACCGGGTGAAGTCGGCGAACTCGAGCACGAGGTCGCGGGCCTTCGCGGGGTCGGTGTTGATGAAGGAGGCGATGGCGTTGAGGGAGTTGTAGATGAAGTGCGGGCTGATCTGGGCGCGGAGCGCGCGCACCTCGGCCTCGGCCAGCGCGGCCCTCGAGGCATCGAGCTCGCCGAGCTCCACCTGGGCCGCGACCCAGTCCGCCACCTCGCCGGTGGCGCGCACGAGGCCGGCGCGCACGCGCGGCGCGAACGCGACGATGGCCCCCGCGGGCACTCCGCTGGCGAGGATCGGCGCGGCGACAGCATCCGTCTCCCGTTCGCCGATCCGGACACGCCGCTGCATCTGCGTGCGACCCGACGCGCGCGCCTCGGCGGCCAGCCGGCCGGCGACCTCGCGCACGGCGTCATCACCTTCCACGGTCACGTGACCGGACGGGTCGACGAGCGCGAGCGTCTCGCACCCGAGGAGGGCCTTGAGGTGGCGCCCGGCGCGGGTCGCGTCGCTTTCGGAGATGCCGCCGCGCAGGTGTTTCGCCGCCCGGCTCGCGAGGTGGAGCGTCTGGTACGTGGCCTGTTCGACGTCGGTGCCGAGCTCCTTCGATGCCACCACGATGCGCCGGAGCAGGATCACGACGCCGACCGCGAGTGCCCCGGCGACGACGCCGGCGGCAGCGGCGAGCAGCATCGACTCGGGCATGCGGCCAGCGTAGCCGTCGTTCGTCGTCGGGCGGCCGCCGTTCGTCGCACCGTGGACGCCGCTCACCGACGACGAACGGCGACGACCCCCGGCCCCGCCGGGCGAAGACGAGCATGGTCGCACTGCTGACGCAGCGGCGCGGCCGACGGGCGCGCCGAACCCCCCTCGAAGGAGAGACGCCATGGGCAACGAGGCCCCCAGCGCCGGGACGAACCTCGCAGAGGTCGACTACGGCGCGGTGCAAGCATCACCCGAATTCCAACGACTCCGGCGCACGCATCGGAGCTTCGTCTTCCCGGTGCTGGGCGCGTGCCTGGCCTGGTACTTCGCGTACGTCCTCCTTGCCAGCTACGCCCACGACTTCATGTCGATCCGGGTGTTCGGCAGTGTCAACGTCGCGATGGTCCTCGGCATGGCGCAGGTCGTCACGACCTTCGCCGTGACGACCTGGTACGTCCACTACGCCAACAAGCGCCTGGACCCGCTCGCGGAGGAGATCCGCGACGAGATCGAGATCGGCGAGTTCGAGAACGCTGAGGAGGCGCGCTGATGCGGTACTTCGGAGAAGCGGCGACGACGTCGCCCGGCGAGCCCTGGCTCAACATCGCCATCTTCGGCGCGTTCGTCGCCGTGACGATGGTGATCGTGTTCCGCGCCAGCCGGAACAACAAGACGGCAGCCGACTACTATGCCGCCGGGCGCTCGTTCACGGGCGGCCAGAACGGCTCCGCGATCGCCGGCGACTACCTGTCGGCCGCGTCGTTCCTCGGCATCGTCGGCGCGATCGCCATGACGGGCTACGACGGGTTCCTCTACTCGATCGGCTTCCTCGTCGCCTGGCTCGTCGCCCTCCTGCTCGTCGCCGAGCTGCTGCGCAACACCGGCAAGTTCACGATGGCCGACGTGCTGTCGTTCCGCCTGAAGCAGCGCCCGGTGCGCATCGCGGCCGCGACGACCACCCTCGTCGTGTGCTTCTTCTACCTGCTCGCGCAGATGGCGGGCGCCGGCGGCCTCGTGTCGCTGCTGCTCGGCATCGGCGACCAGCTCGGCCAGGCCGTGGTGATCACGGTGGTCGGCGCGCTGATGATCCTCTACGTGCTGATCGGCGGCATGAAGGGCACCACGTGGGTGCAGATCATCAAGGCGGTGCTGCTCATCGCCGGCGCCGGCGTGATGACGGTGTGGGTGCTCGCGCTCAACGGCTTCGACTTCTCGGCCCTGCTCGACAAGGCCGTCGCCGTCGCCGAGAACCCGGCGATCCTCGATCCGGGCCTCAAGTACGGCGTGTCGGACACCTCGAAGATCGACTTCCTGTCGCTGGGTCTCGCACTCGTGCTCGGCACGGCGGCGCTGCCGCACGTGCTCATGCGCTTCTACACCGTGCCCACAGCCAAGGAGGCGCGCAAGTCGGTGGTATGGGCAATCTGGCTCATCGGCATCTTCTACGTCTTCACGCTCGTGCTCGGCTACGGAGCGGCCGCGCTCGTCGGCCCGGCGGTCATCGCCGCCGCCCCCGGCGGCCCGAACTCGGCGGCTCCGCTGCTCGCGTTCTCGCTCGGCGGGCCGCTGCTGCTCGGCCTCATCTCGGCGATCGCGTTCGCGACGATCCTCGCGGTCGTCGCCGGCCTCACGATCACGGCGGCGGCGTCGTTCGCGCACGACATCTACGCGTCGGTCGTCAAGAAGGGCAAGCCCGAGCCAGGCGCCGAGGTCAAGGTCGCGCGCCGCACGGTCGTCATCATCGGCATCGTCGCGATCATCGGCGGCATCGGCGCGAACGGTCAGAACGTCGCGTTCCTCGTGGCACTCGCGTTCGCCGTCGCGGCCTCCGCGAACCTGCCGACGATCGTCTACTCGCTGTTCTGGAAGCGGTTCACCACCAAGGGCGCGCTGTGGAGCATGTACGGCGGCCTCACCTCGGCCATCGTGCTCATCGTCTTCTCGCCGGTCGTCTCGGGCTCCGAGACGTCGATGCTGAAGACCGATGCGATCGACTTCGCGTGGTTCCCGCTGTCGAACCCGGGCATCGTCTCGATCCCGCTCGCCTTCTTCCTGGGCTGGATCGTCAGCGTGCTCGACAAGACGCCGGAAGACCCCAAGAAGCAGTCCGAGATGGAGGTGCGCTCGCTCACCGGCATCGGCGCCGAGAAGGCGGTCAGCCACTAGCGCAGAGGGCAAGAGTAAGGGCCGGTCGGAGAGGCTACCGACCGGCCCTTGTCCCTTGCACCAAGAGTGTCCTGCAATCACATGCCGGTAGCTGCCACAGCAAAACAACTACCGTGCAGATGACTCTATAACGGTGAGGTAACGCTGGCAAGGGTGTGCTGTGATCTTTTCGTGATCTTCTGGGGCTCCGTGCCACCGCGGGCTGCGCGCGTGTCGAGCGGCGTTGTCGGCGAGGCGGCAACCGGTGACGGTTTCCCTGGTCAACGGCAAAAGTGAAGGGCCGGTCGGAGAGGCTACCGACCGGCCCTTGTCCCTTGCACCAAGAGTGTCCTGCAATCACATGCCGGTAGCTGCCACAGCAAAACAACTACCGTGCAAGCACTCTATAACGGCGAGATAACGCTGGCAAGAGTCCGCTGTTATGTTTCCGTGATCGATTTCCTGAGAGGCGCTGAAGCGTCCTCCGTTCAACCCCTTGACCGCGGCATCCAGATGTGTACAGTGTGAACATACGCACTCGCACACTCGGAGGTTCCGATGCAGAGCACGACCCAGAACGCTCTTCCGCCCGTCGTCGATGCCGAGACGTGGCGCCGCGAGCTCGCTGAGCTCCGCGTGCGCGAAAAGGCCGCGACGCGCGAGCTCGACGCCATCGCCGCGCAGCGCCGGCGGCTGCCGATGGTCGAGATGCCCGACTACATGCTGATGGGCGAGTACGGTCCGGTGCGCCTCGTCGACGTCTTCGAGGGCAAGTCGCAGCTGATCGTCTACAACCACATGTGGTTCGAGGGCAAGGAATGGCACTGCCCGGGCTGCACCGGCTACACGTCGCAGTTCACGCGTCTCGACTTCCTCGACGCGTACGACGCCCGCTTCGTCATCGTGACGCAGGGGCCGATCGACGAAGCGCTCGAGTACAAGGAGCGCACGGGTAACCGCATGGACTGGTTCTCCACCGCCGGCAGCTCGTTCGGCGCCGACGTGGACGCTCCGGCCGGCGGCGGGTTCGCCGTCAACGTCTTCCTCCGCGACGGCGACACCGTGTACCGCACGTGGCACACGAACGGCCGCGGCACCGAGCAGCTGAGCCACACCTTCCCGCTCATCGACGTGCTCCCGTACGGACGCCAGGAGGAATGGCAGGACTCGCCCGAGGGGTGGCCCAAGACCGACACGTTCGACGGATGGTTCACGTCGCAGAAGGTGGCGGAGCTGTACGGGCCAGGCGCTCACACGCACGCATAGCGAACGGATGCCGCACCCCGCGACTGCGGCGGGGTGCGGCATCCGTGTCGCATCAGGGGCGGCTGATCAGTACCAGTCGGTGGCCTGCGAGTGGCCCCACGCGGCGCACGGCGTGCCGTACGACCCGGCGATGTAGCCGAGACCCCACGCGATCTGGGTGGCGGCGTTGGTCTGCCAGTCGGCGCCGGCGCTGGCCATCTTGTTGCCGGGGAGCGACTGCGGAATGCCCGTCGCACCGCTGCCGGAGTTGTAGGCCTGGTAGTTCCAGCCGGACTCCTTGGTCCAGAGCGACTCGAGGCACGAGAACTGGTCGGCGCCCCAGCCGTACTGCGACGCGGCCATCTGGCGTGCGGTCGCCTTGGCGCCCTCGGGGGTGTTCGCGGCGGCGAGGGCGGCGGCAGCCTCGGCCTGGCGCTGCGCTTCAGCGGCGGCAGCGGCGGCAGCGGCAGCGGCCGCCTCTTCCGCGGCCTTCTTCTCCTTGGCGGCGACGAGGTGCTCGCGGAGCTCGGTCACGCGGGCCTTCACCGTCTCGGTGGCGCCGCTGACGTCGGAGGTGAGTCCCGGAACCAGGAGCATCGGAACGACGTCGAGCTTCGTGAGGCGGTCGGCCGCCTGCTCGAGGACGGCGGTGTCGACAGACGTGTCGCCGATGCCCAGGTCGAGGCCGGCGGCGGCGATGTCGGTCGTGACCGAGGCGGCGTCGCTCAGCGCGACACGGGCCGAGAGGAGGGTGCCCTGCGCGTCGGTGCGGATGTCGCGGAACGAGTCGGCGGTGGCTTCAGGAGCCGCGGCCGAGGCGATGGCCGATGCGGCCAGCGGTGCGGCGGCCGCGAGGGCCGGAGAGGCGAGCGTGAGGCCGGTCGTGAGCAGCACGCCGAGGGCGGCTCCGGTGGCGACGGCGGGCACGAAGAAACGGCGGCGTGAGCGGCGGGAGCGGCGGGCGGGCGTGTGTGAGGTATCTGAATGCATGACGAACGTACGATCCTTCGGGTTTCGCGCCGCGGGTATCGGCGCCTGTGCGTCTTCGGGTCGGACGCACAAGCCCCCGAGTCTGCCTCATCGCGTCTGGACGGTTCCCGGTGATTTCCTGGACGGAACGTGAGAGCGCTTTTCAGGGAAAGGCCTGATCGGAGTATGAGAAATCTCTCACGCGGGTCGACGTCGGACACCGGATGCTGCGGCCCGCCGCACCACCGCGGGACGCAGCATCCGTGACGGGAAGTCCTGGCGGGGGTATTTCCCGCGGCATCAAGCGACCGCTAGCGTTGCGCTCGACGGGGCACGGCGTGGTGCGGTGCGTCGTCGGTGCGCGCACGACACCTCGCGAAGGAGAGATCCATGGCCACATCGTCCGCAGCAGACATCGTCAAGGCCGTCGGCGGCGCCGGCAACATCGAGAGCCTCACCCATTGCGCGACCAGGCTCAGATTCCAGCTCCGCGACGCGTCCGGCGTCGACAGCAAGACCGTCGAGGCGATCCCCGGAGTCATGGGCGCCGTGCCGCAGGCCGGCGAGCGGTTCCAGGTCGTCATCGGCGGCGGCGTGCAGAACGTCTACAACGACATCATGGCGCTGCCCGAGATGAAGGGCGGCGGCGGGGCCGCAGCATCCGATTCCGACGACATCGACTCGATCAAGGCGCGTGAGCGCGCGAAGGGCGTGCGCGGGAAGGTCGCGTGGATCGACTCCTTCTTCGAGTTCCTGTCGGACTCGTTCCGGCCGCTCCTCGGCGCCCTCCTCGGCGCCTCGTTCTTCATCACGTTCATGGCGCTCCTCGCCACCGTGGGCGCCATCCCGGACTGGAATGCGCCGGGCGTGACGCTGGAGCCGCAGTGGGCGTTCGTCAACCTGATGTGGCAGTGCATCTTCGTGTTCCTGCCGCTGATGGTCGCCTACAACGCGACGAAGAAGGTCGGTGCCGACCCGTGGGTGGGCTTCGGCATCATGGCCGTCCTGATGCTGCCGGGCTTCCTCGCCCTCGGCGACGGGGTCGAGCCCACCGTGGTCTTCGGCGTCGACGTCACCATCGTGCCGATCTTCGGCTTCCCGCTCACGATCTTCGACTACAGCTCGCAGGTGTTCCCGCCGCTGCTGATGGCGGGTGTGCTGGGGCCGCTGTACAAGCTGCTGCGCAAGCTCATCCCGGCGAACCTGCAGCTCATCTTCGTGCCGTTCTTCGCGATGCTCGTCATGATCCCGCTGACGGCCTTCATCATCGGACCGATCGGCGTCTATGCGGGTGCCGCGCTCGCGCAGGCCCTTGCGGCGATCAACAACTTCTCGCCGTTCATCTTCGCCATCGTGATCCCGCTCGCGTATCCCTTCATGGTGCCGCTCGGCCTGCATTGGCCGATCAACGCCGTGATGCTGCTCAACATACAGACGCTCGGGTACGACTTCATCCAAGGGCCGATGGGCGCGTGGAACTTCGCGTGCTTCGGCGCGACCGCCGGCGTTCTCGTGCTCTCGCTCCGTCACCGCGACACGCAGATGCGGCAGACGGCCACCGGTGCGCTCGCCGCGGGCTTGCTCGGCGGCATCTCGGAGCCGTCGCTGTACGGCATCCATCTGCGGTTCAAGCGGATATACCCGCGCATGCTCGTCGGCTGCTTCGTGGGCGGTCTGACGATCGGCATCGGCAGCCTCATCATGGGGCTGCCCGACGGCGTCACGACGCAGGCGTTCGTGTTCACGTCGCTGCTGACGATCCCGGCGTTCAACCCGATCGGCCTGTACGCGATCGCGATCGGCCTGGCGTTCTTCACGTCGATGTTCCTGGTGATCTGGTCGAACTTCCGTACGCCCGAGCAGCAGGCCGAGTTCGAGGCGACCCGCGATGCCGCCGAGGCGGCTGCGGCCGCCGAGCACGTCGCTCCGGCCGCCGTCGAGGCGAGCGAGTCGCGTGCGATCGACGCGTCCGAGGCGGCGCCGGCTGCGGCGGCCGTCCCCGTGGCGACCGCGGTGCTCGAGAAGGCCCCGATCGAGGTGCTGTCGCCGCTGGCGGGCAAGGTCGTGCCGCTGTCGGAGGTGCCCGACCCGGTGTTCGCCGGCGGGGTCATGGGTCCGGGCGCGGCCATCGAACCGGTCGGCGACACGGTGTTCTCGCCCGGCGCGGGCGTGATCGCGGCGGCCCAACCCACCGGGCACGCGTTCGGCATCGTTCTCGACGGCGGCGTGGAACTCCTGATCCACGTCGGCATCGACACCGTCAACCTCAAGGGCGAAGGCTTCGACGTCAAGGTCAGGAACGGCGACCGGGTCGAACTCGGCACCCCGCTCGTCACCTTCGACCGCGCGGTGATCGAGAAGGCCGGCTACCCGCTCATCACCCCGGTGATCGTGCTGAACGCCGACGACTTCGGCGAGGTGTCGCCGGTGCTCGAAGGCGAGATCGCCGTCGGAGGCTCGCTGATCACCGTCGACCCGAGGCCCGCCGAGGGCTGAGGCGAATGACGAAGGGGTGGATGCCGGAGGCCCCGGCATCCACCCCTCGACGTCGTGCGGGTTACTTGCGGTGCGCGCTGTAGTAGGCGAGGAGTGCGCGGGTCGAGGCATCCTGAGCGGCGATCGCCGCCTCGTCGCCCTCGATGGCCGGCGCGATCTGCAGGGCGAGCTGCTTGCCGAGCTCGACGCCCCACTGGTCGAAGGAGTTCACGCCCCAGATCACGCCCTGCGTGAAGGTGACGTGCTCGTACAGCGCGACGAGCTGGCCGAGCACGGCGGGGGTCAGCGCCGGCGCGAAGATCGACGTCGTCGGCTTGTTGCCCGCGAAGGTGCGCGCGGCGACGAGAGCGCCGGTCGTGCCCTCCGCCTCGACCTCTTCGGCGGTCTTGCCGAAGGCGAGTGCCTTGGTCTGCGCGAGGAAGTTCGACAGGAACAGGCCGTGCACGTCGCGGCCGCCGTCCTCGAGGGCGTAGGCGGGGTTCGCGAACGCGATGAAGTCGGCGGGGATGAGTCGCGTGCCCTGGTGGATCAGCTGGTAGAACGCGTGCTGGCCGTTGGTGCCGGGCTCACCCCAGAACACCTCGCCGGTGTCGGCCGTCACGGGGGAGCCGTCCCAGCGGACGGACTTGCCGTTGGATTCCATCGTCAGCTGCTGCAGGTACGCGGCGAAGCGCGAGAGCTGCTGTGCGTAGGGGAGCACCGCGTGCGACTGCGCGCCGAGGAAGTTCGAGTACCAGACGTTGAGAAGGCCCATCAGCACCGGCACGTTGCGCTCGAGCGGCGTGCTTGCGACGTGCTCGTCGACGGCGTGGAAGCCGGCGAGAAGCTCGCGGAACACGTCGGGGCCGAGTTCGATCATGAGCGACAGGCCGATGGCGGAGTCCACCGAGTAGCGGCCCCCGACCCAGTCCCAGAAGCCGAACGCGTTGTCGGTGTCGATGCCGAACGCGGCGACCTTGTCGAGAGCGGTCGAGACGGCGACGAAGTGGTGGGCGACGGCATCCGTCTTCGCCTCGTCCGAACCGTCGATCGCGCCCGACTTCTCCAGACCGGCCCAGAGCCAGTCGCGCGCGAGGCGCGCGTTGGTCAGGGTCTCGAGCGTCGTGAAGGTCTTCGACGCGACGATGAAGAGGGTGGTCTCGGGGTCGAGGTCCTTG
Source organism: Microbacterium sp. F01 (assembly GCF_056156365.1). NCBI lineage: Bacteria > Bacillati > Actinomycetota > Actinomycetes > Micrococcales > Microbacteriaceae > Microbacterium > Microbacterium sp. F01. The sequence goes on along the minus strand of NZ_CM149592.1, from coordinate 3,563,972 downwards.
GTCTTGTTCGCGATGTCGAACGGATCGATGTTCGACACGAAGCGGGCCTGGATGCCGGCCGTGGCGTACGGCTCGAGCGCGGCCGAGATCATGACAGGGCCGAGGTCGGAGCCGCCGATGCCGATGTTGACGATGTGCGTGACCTTCTTGCCGGTCACGCCCTGCCACTCGCCCGAGCGCACGCGGTCTGCGAAGGCGGTCATGCTCTCCAGTACGGCCTGCACGTCGGCGTCGATGTCCTGGCCGTCGACGACGAGAGCGGGCTCGGCGCCCGCCGGGCGGCGGAGCGCGGTGTGGAGCACCGCGCGGTCCTCGGTGGTGTTGATGTGCTCGCCGGCGAGCATCGCGGCGTAGCGCTCGGCGACGCCGGTCTCCTCGGCGAGCTTCACGAGCGACGCGAGGATCTCGTCGGTCACGAGGTTCTTCGACAGGTCGACGTGCAGGTCGGCGAGCTCGAAGCTCAGGCGCTCGGCGCGACGCGGATCGATGGCGAACCAGTCGCGCAGATCGGGGGCGAACGAGTCGCGGATCGAGCTGAGCTCGGCCCAGGCGGACGTGGTGGTGGCATCGATGGGAGCTGTCACGAACCCCAACGTACCCGCGCCGGTGCGCGGCTTGGTTACGCATTACTCACCGGCGAACCGTCGGGCTTGTGAGGCGGGCGCCCTCCGAATGATCAGGGACGCGACCTAGGGTTGAAGCACCATGCCTTTCCCCTCGCACGACCTGCGCCTCATCGCCGTCGACATGGACGGCACCCTGCTCGACGGCCACGGCCGCATCCCCGAAGCCCTCTGGCCGCTGCTCGACCGCCTGCACGCGAGCGGCATCCGCTTCGCGCCGGCGAGTGGACGCCAGCTCGCGACCCTCCAACGGGCGTTCGCCGAGCACCTCGACGACATGGTGTTCATCGCCGAGAACGGTGCGTACGTCGTCGAGGGAGACGCCGAGATCAGCTCGGACGCGATGGATGCCGCGTTCACGGTGTCGCTCGTCACACGCCTGCGCGCGCTCGCCGCCGCCGGGCGCGATCTGGGCGTCGTGGTGTGCGGCAAGCGCTCCGCGTACATCGAGCGCGCCGACGACGCCTTCCTCCCCGAGGCCGAGAAGTACTACGCCCGGCTCGAGGCCGTGCCTGATCTGCTCGCCGTCGATGACCAGATCCTCAAGGTCGCGATCTTCGACTTCGCGGAGGCGGCGGCCACCGCGCCCGCGCTCGACGACCTCCGCGCGACCCACCAGGTGGTTGTGTCGGGCGAGCATTGGATCGACGTCATGAACCAGGGCGTCAACAAGGGCGTCGCACTGCGGCGGCTGCAGGCGGCGACCGGCATCACGCCCGAGCAGACCGCGGTGTTCGGCGACTACCTCAACGACCTCGAGATGATGGATGCCGCATCCCTCTCGTTCGCGATGGCCAACGCGCATCCGGACGTCGCGGCCCGCGCACGCTACTGCGCGCCGTCGAACCTGGAGCACGGCGTGATCACGACGATCGAGAAGCTCCTCGACGGCGTGCCCGACCCGGTCGCCTGATCCGTCGCAGTCGTGTCGGCCGGGGTGAAGCCCGGTGCGGGCAATAGGCTCCGGGTATGGCGGTGAGTCAGACCAGGCGTGCGCGCGCAGCGCGACGCCGCGCCCGCCGGGTGGCCGCCGCCGACAACGACCTCACGCTCGACGAATGGGAGGCGCTCGTCGAAGCATGGGGTGCGTGCGCCTACTGCGGCATGGCGGCGGGCCCGTTCCAGAAGGACTGCGTGCTGCCGATCTCGCGCGGCGGCCGCTACACGTTCGAGAACGTCGTGCCCGCGTGCCGGTCGTGCAACGCGAGCAAGAGCAACGACGAGGTGACGGGGTGGCTGCGTCGCAAGCGGCTCGACGAGCGGGCGTTCCTGCTGCGTCACGTCGAGGTGCTCGCCGCGTGGCGCGGAACCGCGTCGGTGCCCCAGGAGACGGCATGAGTCTCAGCATCCGTCCGTACGAAAGCTCCGACTGGGACGACATCCAGCGCATCCACGACGCCGCCCGGCTCGACGAGCTCCGCGGCGCCGGCCTTCTCGAGGCGTATCTCGACCTCGCCGCCACGTATGAGAACGAGGGTCTCTTCGACGACGAGGTCTGGGTCGCCGAAGCGGATGGCGCGGTCGCCGGTTTCATCGCCGGCAGCGTCGGCGCCGACGGCGGCGAGATCACCTGGATCTACGTCGACCCCGGCCTGTACCGCCGCGGCATCGGCCGGGCGCTCGTCGAGCACTTCGTCTCACGCTCCGGCGGGCGGGTCGAGCTCGAGGTGCTCGACGGCAACGCCGCGCGTGACTTCTACGAGGCGCTGGGCTTCGTGCTCGAGTCGACCACGACCGGCAAGCTCGCCGGTAACGAGATGTTCACCGCGACCGGTCACACTCTCGTCTGGACCCCGCCGCAGCTGTAGACATCGCGCGGAATGGGAAGCGGCCCGCGTGCTTCGGGTGCACGCGGGCCGCTGGTTCTCTGCAGGCGGATGCTACTGCGCCGCGTATCCGCCGTCGCGGCCGCGCCGGCGCGCGGACATCTACCCTTCCGGGACTCCGGAGGGGCCGGCGTCGGCGGGCCGGCTGAGAACGGCGATGCCGTCGAGCACCGCGCGCTCGGTGGCGCGCGCTCCGAGCACCCTGAAGTGGCCCGACGTCGGCACGGCGATGTTCGTCGCGCCGTCCAGGGCGCTCCCCTCGGGGATGTGGGGGTCCCACGGGCCGAACACCGACACGATGCGGCCGTTGACCGACGTCTCGCGCCCGAGGGTGAGAATGGTCTCGTCTTTCGGGCGGAACGCGCGGATGCTCGGCACGATGAACAGGCGGGCCAGGCGCGAGCCGCCGAACGGCGTCGCGACGGCGACGAGGCCGACCAAACCCAGCGGTCGTCCGTCGTCGGTCGCCGCTGCGGCGGCCTCTGCCGGATCGCCGCCCGCGGCCGCCTCCGCGGCGGCGCGTGTCGCGGCGCCCGACGAGACGAGCAAGTGCTTGCCGATGAGGCCGCCCTTGCTGTGCGCCACGAGCACGCGCCCGGCATCGGGGGCCGGCGTGCGGGCGAGCATCTCGCCGAGGCGATCGGCGGTCGAGGCGATCGTCCGGCGGTTCACGCCCAGCCCGTGCACGACCGCCACGCGGTGGCCCGCGGCGGCGAGCGCATCGCCGAGGGGGCGCAGGAAGGTCCAGTGCTCGTACACGCCGGGGATGAGGTACACCTCGGGCAGCGCCGGATCGCCGCGGCGCCATGCCGGCGGGACGGGCCGGGGACGCCCGATCGTCCACGGGAACGACAGCACGGCGAGCTGCCGGCGTGCCGCGTAGACGTAGTCGGCGACCCACGACGAGGCGCGACGGGCGACGCCCGGCGGGGTGATCGTGGCTGTCATGCGTCCTTCGCAGCGATCCACGCGCGCACGAGGTCCTGCAGTGCTGCGCGCTTCCGGTCGAGATCCTCACCGTCGGCGAACTTCGCCGCACGCGACACATCGCCTTCGCCCTCGAGGATGCCATCAGGGTCGGGAAGCGTCGCCCCGGTATGGAACATCAGGCTCGCGTGCGTGCGGGCCTTCGGGAAGAACGATGCGATGTTGCCTTTGTACATGAACGTCGGCGCCTGCCACTTGATCGTCTCGGTGACGCGGGGGTCCGCATCGAGCACCGCACGGCGGACGGCGTCGACGAGAGTCTTCTGGGGATTGTCGTAGCGCTCGAACCACGCATCGACGTCGGGTGAGGTCGCCATCGCCCCTCAGACCGCACGGACGCTGTTGTTGCGCTTCTCGTGCGTCACCTCGGCGAGCCCGAGCTCCTCGAGCAGCGGCGGCAGGTACATCCCGAATCGCCCGCGATAGCCCTTGCGCAGTCCGTACCAGCCGCCGACGGGGTTGCCCTCGTCCCGGCCCCATGCCTCGACCGAGCCCTCGGTCGCGGGCTTCTGCTCGTCTGCCGCCCCCAGCGGCACCCAGTCGCCCTGCTCGCGCAGCCATGCCGCGAGGTCGTCGATCGCCCTCAGGTGGTACTTGAGCGTCGTCGATCCCACCTGGCAGACGAGCGCGGGCGGGTCCGCCGCCTCGTCGCGGTACATCGTGTATTCGCTGGTCCCCGGTGCCGTGGTCAGTCGCCACGGGTCCTCAGCGGTTCCTGAACCCGCCATCTTCATCCCCTCCGTCGCTGCGAGTCTGACGGCTCCGCCGGGTGACGGCAAGGGGCGCCGGTCAGGCAGACGCGGGAGGGGCGGTCGGGGCGTCGGACGTGCCACGGACGCCGGTGATGGCCGACTCCACGACGGACGCAGCGAGGGCATCGATGACGGATGCCGGCTGCCACCGCACCGGGCCGTGCACGGCGATGTCCGCGAAGCCGTGGACGGCCGACCAGCACGCCCACTCGGCGTACGGGCGGCGCTCGACGGAGAGGGCACCGGCGTCCACCATCGCGTCGAGGGTGTCCATGAGGAGGCGGAACGGAGCGACGATCTCGTCGTCGAGCGTCACGATGCCCTCGTTCGCGTGGGTGTCCTGCGTGAAGAACGCGGTTTCGAACCACCCGCGCTCGGTGCGGGCGAACTCGATGTACGCGAGGCCCACGCGGCGCAGCCGCTCGATGGCGGCGTCCGCGGGGGTGAGGTCCGCCGGGATCGCCTCGACGCGTGCCGAGATCGCCGCCGCCAGCGCGAGCTGTGCCTCGCGGGCCACGGCGCGCACGAGGGCGTCGCGATCGGCGAAGTGCCGGTACGCCGCGTTCGGCGAGACGCCGGCGGCGCGCGTCGCCTCGCGCAGGGTCACCGCGGCCGGGCCGCCGGTGCGCGCGAGCTGCAGCCCTTCGCTGATCAGCGCGTGTCGGAGGTGGCCGTGATGATAGGCACGCAGCGGTGAAGTCATTGCGTCCTCCCGGCCGGGTGTGTACGTTGTGAACACCGAATGTGAACAGTGTCCACATTCACCTTAGACCCTCGCCCTTCCCCGCTCATCAGTGAACACGCCGAAGGAATCGTCATGAGCCAGCCGAGCCCGGCGGGGCCCGCAGCATCCGAAGATCCGATCCAGCACAAGCCCGACGCGCGCACGATGCGCGCGTTCTACCAGGTGCTCGTCAACACCGCGCTCGCGAACGTGACGTCCAGCTACCTGTGGTTCGCGCTGACGTTCTGGGTCTACCTCGAGACGAAGTCGGTGCTCGCGACGGCGATCATCGGCGGGTCGTACATGCTGCTCGTCGCGGTGTTCGGCGTCGTGTTCGGCGTGATCGTCGACCACATGAAGAAGAAGTCGGTCATGCTGCTGTCGAGCATCGTGACCGCATCGGCGTACGTCGTCGCCGGGGCCATGTTCGTGGCGTTCCCCGAGAGCGCACTGCTCGACTGGACCGGGCCATGGTTCTGGGTGTTCGCCGGTGTGATCCTCGTGGGCGGGGTCGTCGAGAACCTCCGCAACATCGCGCTCTCGACGACGGTCACGCTGCTCGTGCCGGCGGACCGGCGCGACAAGGCGAACGGCCTCGTCGGCGCGGTGCAGGGCATTGCGTTCATGGTGACGAGCGTGTTCTCGGGCCTGTCGATCGGGCTCCTCGGCATGGGCTGGACCGTCGCGATCGCCATCGCCGCCACGGGCGTCGCGCTGATCCACCTGTTCTTCGTGCCGATTCCCGAGCGCGGCGTCGCCCACGTCGAGGGGGACGCGCCGAAGGGCTTCAGCTTCAGGGGCGTGATCCCGGCGGTCATGGCGGTGCCGGGCCTGCTCGCCCTCATCCTCTTCTCGACGTTCAACAACCTCGTGGGCGGGGTCTTCATGGCCCTCATGGACCCGTACGGGCTGACGCTCTTCTCGGTGGAGATGTGGGGCATCGTCCTCGGCGTCACGAGCTTCGGGTTCATCATCGGCGGTGCGCTCGTCGCCAAGTTCGGCCTGGGCAAGAACCCGGTGCGCACGATGCTGCTCGTCAACATCGGCATCGCCTTCCTCGGCATGGCTTTCGCGATCCGCGAGTGGTGGTGGCTTTATGGGCTCGGCATCCTCGTCTTCATGGCGCTCATGCCGATCGCCGAGGCGTCCGAGCAGACGATCGTGCAGCGCGTCGTGCCGTTCGAGAAGCAGGGACGCGTCTTCGGCTTCGCGGCCAGCGTGGAGTCTGCGGCGGCCCCGGTCTCGGCGTTCCTCATCGGACCCATCGCACAGTTCTGGCTCATCCCGTACATGAACTCGCCCGAGGGGCAGCAGGCGTGGGGCTGGCTGCTCGGCGAGGGCGAAGCGCGCGGGATCGCGCTCGCGTTCGTGGGCGCGAGCCTGGTGCTGCTGCTCGTCGTGCTGCTCGCCTTCGTGTCGAAGCCCTACCGCGAGCTGTCCGACGCGTACGCCGCGGCCCCGCCGTCGCTCCACACCGACGACGAGGGAACGGATGCTGCCACCCCGGCTCCGTCGGCGCCCACCGCGGTCGGCGAGGCCGGGGAGGACCTGCGGTCGGGGATGCGCTGACGCACTTGCGTTACGAGGGTCGGGCCTCGATCACAGGCACGCGGAACCGCTTGCGGTACGCGCCCGGCGGCAGTCCGGTCACGCGCTTGAACAGGCGACGGAAGAACGCCGGGTCTTCGTAGCCGACGTGCCAGCCGATCGCCTCGACCGAGTCCTCGGTCTGCTCGAGGCGCCGTTTGGCCGCTTCGACACGGAGCCGCTGCACGTACGTCAGCGGGCTCACTCCGGTGGCCTCGGTGAAGCGGCGCTTGAACGTGCGCTCGGCCAGCCCGGATCGCACCACGAGCTGTTCAACGGGGGCGGCCACGGAGTAGTGGGCGCGGAGCCAGTCCTGCGCGTCTGCGACGACCGCGTCGCCGTGATCGCTGCGGCCCTCGAAGACCATGTACGGCGCGAGTCCGTCCTGGTGCCACTGGAGCGCGAACATCCGGGCGGTCTCCTGCGCGAGCGTGGCGCCGGCGAACCGGCCGGTCAGGTAGAGCACGAGGTCGTGCCACGTGGTCGCGGCGCCGGAGGTGATGAGGTCGTCGCGCGTGCCCGTCACCATCAGCGCGCGCTCGGGGTGCACGCGCACGTCGGGGTGTGTGGCGCGCAACTGGGTGGCGTAGTCGTAGTGGACCGTCACATCGCGGTCATCGAACCGACCGGTCTCGGCGAGGAGGAAGATGCCGGAGCACGCCGAGCAGAGGAGGGCGCCCTGCTCATGCATGCGGGTCGCCCAGTCCACGAGTTCGGGGTAGCGCCCGCGTTCCCAGCCGTCAGGGCCGAGCACGATCGAGGGGACGATGACGATGTCGGTGCGGTCGATCTCGGCGACCGCCTCCGACACGGGCACGGGGATCCCACTCACGCCCATCAGTGGCCCGGCTTCGGCGCCCACGATCCGCGCGCGGAACGGCGCCGGAGCGGTGGGATCGCCGATGCCCATCACGCCGAACGAGTTGAGCACGTCGAGCACGCCGAACATCGTCGCGACACCGGTGTCGGGCAATGCGACGACGCTCACGTCGAGCGTGCGTGCGGACATCTCCGGCCCTCCTCGCACCACATCGTGGCACGAATGGACCGAACGAGGGTGTGGATGCCTCTGAACACAGGCACGCGGCATCCCGAGCATGGAATCACCGATGTCGATCGAACAGAAAGGACCGACGACATGACGACGAACACCGTCGACGAAACCGCGCTCAACGCCTTCGTGCTCCGCGCCGTGGACCACCTCGGTGCCGGCTACCTCGGGGTGATGGTGAGCCTGGGCGCACGCCTCGGCCTCTACCAGGCGCTCGCCGAGGCCGGCCCGCTCACCTCCCAGCAGCTGGCCGACCGCACCGACTGCGCCGAGCGCTACGTGCGCGACTGGGCGTCTTCGCAGGCCGCCGCGGGGTATGTCGCCTACGACGCCGAGGCGGGCACGTTCTCGCTGACCGCCGAGCAGGCGCTCGTGCTGGCCGACGAGGACAGCCCGGTGTACCTGCCACCCGCGTGGAACACCCCGGCGGCGATGTGGAGCGACGAGGCGCGAGCGCTGCACGCGTTCCGCACCGGCGACGGCATCGCGTGGGGTGACCACGACCCCCGACTCGCGCACGGCACGGCCGCCTTCTACCGCAACGGCTACCGAGCCAGCCTGGTGTCGCAGTGGCTGCCCGCCTTGGAGGGTGTCGTGCCCGCACTCGAGCGCGGCATCGCCGTGGCCGACGTCGGCGTGGGTCACGGGCACACCACGGTGCTCATGGCCGAGGCGTTCCCGAACTCGCGGTTCCACGGGTACGACACCCACGCGCCGTCGATCGCCGAGGCACGGCGGAACGCGCGGCAGGCGGGTGTCGAGGAGCGCACGTCGTTCGAACAGGTGAGTGCGAGGGAGTACGACGAGCGCAGGTTCGGCCTGATCTGCTTCTTCGACGCGCTGCATGACATGGGCGACCCGGTGGGCGTGCTCCGGCACGCGGCCGACGCGCTGACGGCGGACGGCACTCTGCTGCTGGTCGAGCCGAACGCCGCCGACCGGCTGGAGGACAACCTCCACATCGTCGGCCAGACGTACTACGCGGCGTCGAGCATGATCTGCACGGCGCACTCCATCGCCGACGGCGGTGAGCTCGTGCTCGGCGCGCAGGCCGGGCCGGCGCGGCTGACGCAGGTGCTGAACGAGGCGGGGTTCTCGCGCGTCCGCGTGGTCGCGGAGACGCCTTTCAACCTCACCATCGAGGCGAGGCGCTGACTGCCGACGCGCACGGCTCTCCACTCAGACGCAACGCGGCGGCGATCCCGGACGGGGTCGCCGCCGCGTGCCTGTGCGCGCGCGAGGGCGGGCGGTCAGAAGCGGGCGAGGCCCGCGGCCGCTGCCTCGTCGGGACGACCGGGGAAGACCTCCAGCGCGAACCCTTCGGTGTCGATCGCGACGGTGAGGAGGGTCGTCCACTGATCGAGCGGTGACAGGGTCAGGTCGGGGATGATGCAGATCTCGGCGGCCGAACCTCGCCCGCCGCACGCCGCCAGGGCGCGATCGGTGGCCGCGAGGCCGACGAGTTCGCCGCGCACGTGGTCGAGATGCGCCAGGCGGGCGACCGTCGTGGCGTCCTCCATCGTGTCGCCCGCCGACAGCGCCGGATCCAGGAAGTGGTTCGTGTGGAAGAGCCAGCCGTCGGCGGCGGGCGCGACGACGCCGAGTCCCGCGGGTGCGAGTTCGAGCGCGGCGGCCCGGGAACCCGTGGGAGTGGTCTCGAACACCGTGAGCACCGTCGACGCGCTGACGACTGCGCTCGCCGCGATCGATCGGGCGTGGTCGATCGAGCGGGCTTCGTCGAGCACCCGGCGGGCGACCGCGTGCACCGGGACGCCGCCCGCGTCCGAATCGGACTCGTGGGACAGGATGTTGAAATGCAGCCCGACCCCGGCGCTGTTCACGCCGATCTTGCCCGGTGTGCCGAACTCCGTGAACGTCTTCACGCGCAGCCCGCTCGCCGACATGAGCTCGAGCAGCAGCGCCTCGGGGACGAGCAACCCGTGCCAGTCCCACGTCTGAAGCGACTCGGCCGCCACACCCGTCCCGACGTGAACGGCGGTGGAGCACTCACCCGTCCGTGAAGGCGCGGCCGCGAGGATCTCGGTGCGCGCGGCGACCGCGGCGAGCCGCCAGCGCTCGACGTCCGCCGCGTCGGCGATCGCGTCCGACTCGGCAGCGAGGCCGGGCGCCCACGCGGCGAGTGCCTCGCGACTGCGCTCGGCGATGGCGCGCACCTGCGTGGCCGGGAACCCGAGCTCGGCGAAGTGCGCGAGGTACAGCTCCGCCGTGCGGCGGTACCGGGGTCCGAAGGCTGCGCCGAGTTCGGCGCCGCGCGTGGCGGGATCAGGAGTCGTTGACGTGAAGGTGCGGAGTTCCATGGGTTTCTGGCCATTATCGGCCGGCCGGAGCGGGAGGGTGGCCGAACCGCCTGAGGTGGTCGCCCGGGCCGGCGACCGCCTGCGACGGTTCAGGATCGATTCACTCGAGCTCGGGCGTGCGCGGGGGAGTGGTGCGGCGCGGCCGCAGCGCCTCGAAAGCGGCAGCCCAGGCGAGCAGGTCGGGGTCGCTGTACGCGCGCCCGGCGATCGTCAGGCCCACCGGCATCCCGATGTCGGCCATCGTCCCCATCGGCACCGTGACCGTGGGGATCCCGAGGTGCCGGATCGCGAGGTTCCCGTTGGCGACCCACACGCCGTTGCGCCAGCCGAGATCGGCGGATGCCTCGTTCGCGTCCATGTCGGCGGGGCCGACGTCGGCGACCGCGGGGAAGATCACGGCGTCGAGTCCGAGGATCGACATCCAGTCCTCGAGGTCGATGCGCCGCGTCTCCTCGAGGCCGCGGACGCCGTCGGCGATCTCGGGGATGTCGGCGAACGAGGCGTACGGGTGCTCGTGCACCTGGGCCGGATACGTCGCGATGTCGTCGTCGAAGCCGGTGTAGCGGTCGGGCAGCGCGCCGTCAGGGTGGGGGAAGATCGTCGCGCCGTCGACGTCGTCGAGCCGGTCCAGCGTCGGGTCGCCGTTCGCGCGCAGGAAGTCGTCCCACGCCCACGCCGACAGATCGACGATCTCGCGCTGGAGGAACGCCTCGGTCACGAGCCCGCGCGTGATGATCGTCGGCGCGCCCGGTCGGTCGCCCTCGTAATTCGTGACGACGGGAAAGTCGACCTCCACGACCTCCGCGCCCGCGGCCTCGAGGTCCATGCGGGCCTTCTCCCACAGCGCGAGCACCGAAGGCCGCGTCTCGACACGGGTGCCGGTCGGCCCGCCGATGCCGCCGTCCGGGTTCGTCCCGGCCTCGGCGTCGGCGTTGATGTACATCCGCGGCACGCCGAATCGGCGCCCTGCCAGGGTCGCGGCGGCGGCGTCGGCATCGGCCGACGCGAGCGCCGGGTAAGACGCGGGCCGCAGGGCCGAGGCATCCGGGATCGCGATCCAGGGCTGTGCGCGCCAGAAGTCGCCGCGGGTCTCGGGGTCGTCGGCGACCATCACGTCGAGGATCTCCAGCAGGTCCGCCATGGTGCGGGTGTGCGGCACGACGACGTCCATCGTGGGCACGAGCGGCCAGTTGCCGCGCACCGAGATCACGCCGCGCGACGGCGTGTACGCGCACAGCGCGTTGTTCGAGGCCGGCGCGCGGCCGCTCGACCAGGTCTCTTCGCCCAGCCCGAAGGCCGCGAGCGAGGCCGCCGTCGCCGTGCCCGAGCCGTTGGACGACCCCGACCCGAACGCCGAGGTCAGATACTCGGCGTTGTAGGGGCTCTCGGCGCGGCCGTAGACGCCGCGCTGCATGCCGCCGTTCGCCATCGGGGGCATGTTGGTCAGCCCGATCAGCACCGCGCCGGCCTCGCGCAGCCGCTCGATCGAGAACGCGTCGCGCTGCGCGACGAGGTCGGCGAACGCGGGCGACCCCGCCGCGACCGTGAGCCCCTTCGCCATGAACGAGTCCTTGGCCGTGTACGGAATGCCGTCGAGCGGCCCGAGGGCGCGGCCTTCGGCGCGACGGAGATCGGATGCTGCCGCCTCGCCCCGCGCGTCGGGATTGCGCACGATCACCGCGTTGAGGGCGGTGGCCGTGCCCGGTGCGTCGTACGCGTCGATCCGGGCCAGGTACGCGTCGACGAGTTCGACGCTGGTCACGGCGCCGGACTCCAGGGCCTCGCGGAGCTCGGCGATCGTCTTCTCGACGACGGGGAACATCAGGCCTCCTCCCGTCGGGCACAGAATCGGAGGGTTTCAGCGACACGCCGGTTCGCGGCATCCGCTCCCCGGCGCGCCGTCGAAAACCTCCGATTCTGTGCGCGACCGCGGGTCATCGGGCCACCGCCTTCGGCTGCTGCTGGGTGATGCAGTGGATGCCGCCGCCGCCCGCGAAGATCTGGCGCGCGTCGACCGTCACCGCGCGGCGCCCCGGGTACGCGGCCTCGAGGATGTCGCGGGCCTGCGCGTCGGCGCGCTCCTCGCCGAAGCCGCACGCGATGATCCCACCGTTCACGACGAGGTGGTTGACGTAGCTGTAATCGACGAACCCCTCGTGATCCCGCAGGGTCTCGGGGGCGGGCAGGTCGATGATCTCGAAGGGTCGGCCCGCAGCATCCGTCTCCGCCGAAAGGAAGTCACGTAGATCCCGCGACACTTCGAAGTCGGGGTGCTCGGGGTTCTGCTGCGCGTGCAGCAGCACGCGGCCGGGGGTCGGGATCGTGGCGACGATGTCGACGTGGCCGTTCGTGCCGAACTCGTCGTAGTCGCGGGTGAGGCCGCGGGGGAGCCACACGACCTTCGTCGCGCCGATCGTGCGGTGGAGTTCCGCCTCGACGCGGGCCCGGTCGGCGAACCGGTTGCGCCGTGGGTCGAGCTGCACGGTCTCGGTGACGAGCACCGTGCCCTCGCCGTCGACGTGGATGCCGCCGCCCTCGTTGACGAGCAGCGAGCTCACGACCTCGGCGTCGACCAGGTCCGCGGTGAAGCGGGCGTGCTGTGCGGCCTTCTCCCACGAGGCCCACTGCGGCGCGCCCCAGCCGTTGAAGATCCAGTCCACGGCGCCGAGCGCGCCGGGGCGCTCGTCGTCGACGACGAACGTCGGGCCGTGGTCGCGGAACCAGAACTCGTCGACCGGCGTCTCGACGATGTCGATGGCGGAGTCCAGCATGCGCCGCGCGCGGTCCGCCTTCGACGGGTCGACGAGCATCGTCACCGGCTCGAACGCGGCGACGGCGTTCGCCACCGCGCTCCAGGCGCCGTAGAAGCGCTCCTGCTCGCCGGGGTCGTCGCCGAGCGTCGGCCCCTCGTTCGGGAACGCCATCCACGTGCGCTCGTGCGGATCGCCCTCGTGCGGCATCCTCCAGGCCATCGTCGCCCCTTCGTTCGGCGTTGTCGCGGCGGCGGTCGATGCGCCTCGCGAAGTAATTGATCTAGCGATCAATAGGAAAGATACCTATGCTGGCGAGACCATGTCAAGCACATCGTCGCGGCCCCGCACCCGCAAGGCCCCCGCCGAACGCGCCGCCGAGATCATCGCGGCGGCGACCGCGATCGCCCGCGAGCAGGGTCTCAGCGCCCTCACGCTGCGCGCCGTGGCGGAGCGGGCGGGGGTCGCGTCCGGCCTCGTCGCCCACTACCAGCCGTCGATGGACGACCTCGTCGCGCGCGTGTACGCCGACCTCGTCGACGAGGAGGTGCGCGACGTCGAGCGGGTCGTCGGCGCCGTCGCCGATCCGGCCGCCCGGCTCGGCGCCCTCATCGACACCCTCATGGACGGCGAGCGCGAGGAGCTCACCGTGGTGTGGGTCGAGGGGTGGGCGATGGCCCGCCGCAACGACGCCCTCGCGCACGCCGTGCGCGCACAGATGACGCGCTGGCAGACGCTCGTCGAGTCGATCATCGAGGACGGCTGCCACACCGGCGCCTTCTCGACGACAGAGCCCGGTGAGGTGGCCTGGGAGCTCATCGGCATGATCGACGGACTCAATGCGCAGTCCCTCGCCCGCGGCACCGACACGACGCGCTTCGCCGCCCGCACCGCCCGCGCGGCGGAGGCCCTCGTCGGCGCCCGCCCGGGATCGCTGCTGGCGCGCTCCTGACCCTGGACGGCGTGCGCGAGCGCTGGGAGGGTTGACCCGTGGGCGAGCTCGACGATCCGGTGGTGGTGGAGTTCCCGCTGCGCGGCGAGGGATGGATGGCGGTCACGACGCCGGCCGCCCGCATCCCGAGCCACGGCGTCGACATGCTCGGCCAACGCTACGCATACGACTTCGTCAAGGTGGACGATCGTCCCGGCGTGCACGTGCATCCGTCCTCGACGTTCACCGCATCGACCGTGGGCGGGCGCGCCGACGAGTGCTACGCGTGGAACGCAGAGATTTACGCGCCGTTGGACGGCGAGGTGGTCGCGGCATCCGACGGAATCCCTGAGCGGCGATGGATCAATCCCTTCCGCGAGATCGCGCGCATGCTCTGGAACGGGATCACGTTCCGGCCCGAGAGGATGCCCGAGATCCTCGGCAACCACGTGATCCTGCGCGCCGGCGATGTCTACGCAGGCTTCGCGCACCTGCGGCCAGGGACGGTGGCCGTGCAGGCGGGCGATCAGGTGAGCGCCGGAGACGTGATCGGCCGCGTCGGGCACACCGGCAACTCGACGTCGCCGCACCTGCATTTCCAGCTGATGGACACCCCCGACCTGATGAGCGCCAAGGGCATTCCGTGCGCATTCGCCGCCTACGACGTGCGCGCCGACGACGGTTCGTGGACGCGTGTCGAGCGCGGGATCCCGGGCTCACGTGAGCGGATCCGCTCGGTCTCCGCCGTCGTCTTGGGGTAGCACTACCTCGCCGTGGGCGGACGTGCAACCCCCCTCCCGCCGTACGCCGGGCGACCTACCTTCGGGACAGGAAGGAGGGCGAAGATGAGCAAGCCCTATGACGGACCCATGGACGACGAGGCCGAGGGCGACAGCGTCCTGGACGGCGTGGTCGACGACGTGATCGCCGGTGAGGATGACCGACCACTCGACCCGGACCTCGACGACGGCCGGCAGAACAGCGCGGCCGCCGACGAGCGCGCCGCGACCGAGGGCACCCTCGACGTCGACGACCGTCCGTGACGCCCCGCACAAGACGAGCGCCCCGCGCGGCGGAGCAGGGCCAGGATGGAACCATGAGCGCGATCCCCTCCGTGACCTTGAACGACGGCGCCTGGTTCCCCGAACTGGGCCTCGGCACCTACGACCTGCGCGGCGAGGAGGGGATCGAGGCCATCGTCGCCGCGATCGACTCCGGCTACCGCCTGCTCGACACCGCGGTCAACTACGAGAACGAGCGCGAGGTCGGCGAGGCCGTGCGCCGCACCGACGTCGACCGCGGCAAGCTGCTCGTCGCCTCGAAGATCCCGGGTCGCCATCACGGGCGCCGGGAGGCGCTCGACAGCATCAAGGGCTCGCTCGACCTGCTGGGCCTGGACCGCATCGACCTGCAGCTGATCCACTGGCCGAACCCCAGCGTCGGGAAGTACGTCGACACGTGGCGCGGCCTGATCGAAGCGCGTGAGCAGGGCCTCGTGCGCTCGATCGGCGTCTCGAACTTCACCGAAGAGCAGCTCACCGAGCTCATCGAGGAGACGGGCGTCGTGCCCGCCGTCAACCAGGTGGAGCTGCACCCGTACTTCCCGCAGGACGAGCTGCGCGCATTCCACGCGACGCACGGCATCCGCACCGAGAGCTGGAGCCCGCTCGCGAAGCGCAGCGAGCTGCTGACCGAGCAGATCCTCACGGAGCTCGCGACGGTCTACGACGTCACGCCGACGCAGATCGTGCTGCGCTGGCACACGCAGCTCGGCAGCACGCCGATCCCCAAGTCGGCAGACGCCGACCGCCAGCGCGAGAACGCCGACGTCTTCGGCTTCACCCTCACCGACGATCAGCTCGCGGCGGTCAGCGCCCTCGAGCGCGGTCGCCTGTGGGACGGCGACCCGAACACCCACGAGGAGATGTGACACGGATGCTGCGACCCGGCGCACTGCGCGGGGCCGCAGCATCCACCTCCGCGGAATCGCGAAAGGGTGGATTTCGGCACCATCGCGTGCGGAACTCTACCCTCTCGCGATTCCAGATGGACCTGTTCAGGCGTCGGGGAGGGCGTCGAGCCACTCGGTGAAGGTCTGGGTGCCGCGCAGCGCTTCGGGACCGGGAAGCAGCGCGCCCGACCGGAGGGCTCGGCCGAGGGCGCCGGGGGTGTTCACCACGGGGACCGGCGCGCGGTGGCCGATCGCGTGGGCGTAGCGGTGCACCATGTCGGCGAGGCTCTCCTCCTGCGGTCCGGCGAGGTCGGTGGTGCGTCCGGCCGGACCCTGTTCGGCGAGGTCGACGAGGTGCGCGGCGACCTCGTGCACCGCGACCGGCTGCACCCGCCCGGACGGAGCGACGTGGGCGCCGGCGTGGCCCCGGTGGTACATCATCGCCGCGTACTCGTGGAACTGGGTCGTGCGCAGGATCGTCCACGGTACGTCACCGCCGGCGACCAGGCGCTCCTGCACCAGCTTCCCGGCGTAGTAGCCGTCGGGCGCCGCCTCGGCGCCGACGATGGTCAGTACCAGGTGGTGCGCGACGCCCGCCGCGCGCTCGGCTGCGAGCAGGCGCTTCGTGGCGCCGGCGAAGAACATCACCGACACGTCGGGCTTCGCGGTCGTCACGTTGGTGACGTCGATGAGCGCGTCGACCCCGTCGAGGGCACCTGCGAGGCCGGCGCCGCTCAGCAGCTCCACGCCCGTGCGGCGCGACAGGATGACGGCATCGTGGCCGCGATCGCGTGCGATCGCCGCGACGTGTCCGCCCGTCATGCCGGTGCCGCCGGCGATGGCGAGTCTCACGAGTCCTCCCGGTGCGTGTGACCCGAACCCCCGCTCAGCGTAGACCCGCGCGGTCCCGCCGCACGAGACGAGTGGCTCGGGTCAGCCGAGTTCGGCGAGCCATTCCGAGAAGGTCAGCGTGCCGAGCACCGCGCCCGGACCCGGCAGACCGAGCCCTTGCCGCATGCCCTTCATCTGACCGCCGGGCAGGCTCACCGAGGGGATCCAGCCGCCGTGGCCGGTGCGCCTCGCGTACGCCTTGATCATCTCGTCGAGGCGCTCCTCCCGCGGTCCGGCGAGGTCGGCGGCGCGTCCCTGCGGGGCGCCCGCGGCAAGCTCCGCGAGGTGTGCTCCCACCTCGCGCGCCGCGACCGGCTGCACCCTCCCGCGGGGCGCGACGTGAAGCGGGCCGAGCTTCGCGCGGTCGAACACCTGGCCCGCGAACTCGTGGAACTGCGTGGCACGCAGAATCGTCCACGGCACCGTGCCCGTCTCGACCACGCGCTCCTGCGCGAGCTTTCCCGCCAGGTAGTCGTGCGGGATCCGGTCGATCCCCACGATCGACAGCAGCACGACGTGCCCGACCCCCGCCCGGGCGGCACCCGCGACGAGATTGCCCGTCGCCGCCTCGAAGAACCGGGTGGCGACGTCGGCCGACACCGTCGTGACGTTCGCGGCGTCGATCACCGCGTCGACGCCGTCGAGCGCGGCGTCGAGTCCTGCGCCCGTGGTGAGATCGACGCCGGTGCGGCGACTGAGCACGACCGGGTCGTGCCCGTCCGCGCGCAGCGTCTCGACAGCCCGGCTTCCGACGACGCCCGTTCCTCCGGCGACCGCGATCCTCATGACCTCACTCCTCTCGTCCCCTGGTGGGGATCTCTCGACAGTCCGACGATGCAGCACGCGAGAATGTGAGCGCACGGCTCACATTCTCCTCGCGTGCGTCGTCGGACTGTCGAGAAGGGATCACGGATGCTGCCCACCGACGAGGTCGAGAGCGAACGCCGCGCCCTGCTCGGCCTCTGCTACCGCATGCTCGGCACGGTGGCCGACGCCGAGGACGCCGTGCAGGAGACGTACGTCCGATGGCTGCGGCTGTCGGACGAGGAGCGCGCGGCGATCCGCAACCCTGCCGCGTGGCTGACGCGGGTCGCCGGACGCGTGTGCCTCGACATGCTGGGCTCGGCGCGCGCCCGGCGCGAGCGCTACGTGGGGGAGTGGCTGCCTGAGCCCGTTCCGCAGGACTCGCCGCTCGCAGCATCCGTCCCCGTCGACCCGATCGAGCAGGTCACGCTCGACGATTCGGTCTCGATGGCCCTGCTCGTGCTGCTCGAGTCCCTCACGCCGGCGGAGCGCGTCGCATTCGTGCTGCACGACGTCTTCGGCGTGCCGTTCGCGGAGATCGCCGAGACCGTCGGGCGGAGTCCGGATGCCGTGCGCCAGCTCGCGTCGCAGGCTCGGCGGCGCGTGCGCGAGCATCGAGCGGGCTCGGCCTCGCGGGAACAGCACGACGCGGTCGCCCGCGCTTTCGCGGCGGCGGCGACCACCGGCGACCTCGACGCTCTCGTCAGCGTGCTCGATCCGGCCGTCGTGCTGCGCTCCGACGGTGGCGGACGCGTTTCGGCGGCGCTCCGTCCGGTACGCGGCGCCGACCGGGTGGGACGGTTCCTCCTGGGCCTGCCGCGCCTGCTGCCCGAGGCGGTGCTCGTCCCGGTCGAGACGCCCGACGGGCTCGGCTTCCTCGTCACGGTCCGAGACGAGCCCGATGCGCTGGTCGCACTCGAGGTGCGGGGCGCCCGGATCACCGACGTCTTCATCATGCGCAACCCCGACAAGCTCACCCAGTGGAGCTGACGGGGGCTCGCTCCGGCGCCGCCGACGCGTCGGTTAGCGTGGAGCCATGGCGACCCCATCGAACCCCACTCCCTTCGACTCGCTGACCGACTACATCGCCCTTCCCCGGGTCGAGGCGCTCGCCCTCTCGCCCGACGGCAAGACCGCGGTGCTGACCGTGGCGGCGCTCAAGAAGGACGGCACCGGCTTCGACCGGTCGCTCTGGGCGGTTCCGGCGACGGGCGGCGGCACGCCGCGACGACTGACGCGGTCGGCGAAGGGCGAGGCAGGCGCCGCGTTCACGGCGAACGGCGACATCCTGTTCGTCTCTGCCCGCCCCGACGCCGAGGGCGACGCCGACGACGAGTCGGGTCAGCTGTGGCTGCTGCCGGCCACCGGCGGCGAGGCCCGCCCGGTGACGCGGCTGGCGAGCGGGGTCGAAGGCATCGCGGCGACGGCCGACGCCTCTCCACGGCTCGTGATCGCGGCTTCCCTTCTCCCCGGTGCGGAGACCCTCGAGAGCGAGGCGGCGCTGCGCGCCAAGCGCAAGGAGAAGAAGGTGTCGGCGATCCTCCACGACACCTACCCGGTGCGCTACTGGGACCACGACCTCGGCCCCGCCGAGCCCCACCTGCTGGCGATCGACATCGACGACCTCGAAGACACGATCGCGGCCGCGGTGGCGGATGCTGCGGTGGAGGCTGCGTCGGAAGCGGATGCTGCGACCCCCGGCACGGACGCCGAGGCCGCAGCATCCGTCTCCGAAGAGAAGCCGTACCCGCCGACCCTGCCGCGTCCGCGCGACCTCACGCCGAAGCCGGTGCGCTCGCTCGACCACGCGGAAGCCGCGCTCACTCCCGACGGGTCGACCCTCGTCGTGTCGCTCGAGCAGCGCGAGCAGCGCGCCGGACGCCGCGTCATCGTCGCGATCGACACGGAGACGGGCGAGCGCACGACGCTGTTCGACGAGGTCGATGTGGACTACGAGATGCCGGCGATCAGCCACGACGGCACGCGCATCGCGTACCTGCGCACCGTCAAGAGCACCCCCGCCGCGCCCACGGACTACGAGATCTGGGTGGCGGACATCGACGGCGGCGGCGCGCGCCGTGTGGCCGCCGAGTGGGACCGGTGGGCCTCGTCGCTGATGTTCGCGGCCGACGACGCGGCGCTCATCGCGACCGCCGACGACGATGGGCGGGGGCCGGTGTTCCGCGTGCCGCTCGACTCAGGTGCGCCGGCGAAGCTCACCGACGACGACTTCGCCTACTCGAACGTGGTGGTCGACCGCGGCACGGGAGAGATCGTCGCGCTGCGTTCGTCGTGGGTCGTGCCGCCGCACCCCGTCCGCATCGCACGCGACGGCGTCGTCACCCCGCTCACGACCCCGGCGCCGGCACCGGCTGCACCCGGCTCGATCACCGAGGTCGAGGCGACCGCGGAGGACGGCGCGCGGGTGCGCGGCTGGCTGCTGCTGCCCGAGGGCGCGTCGGCGGACGCCCCGGCGCCGCTGCTGCTGTGGATCCACGGCGGTCCGCTCAACAGCTGGAACGCGTGGAGCTGGCGCTGGGCGCCGCTGCTCGCGGTGGCTCGCGGGTACGCCGTGCTGCTGCCGGACCCCGCCCTGTCGACCGGTTACGGCCTCGACTTCATCGCGCGCGGCTGGAACAGCTGGGGCGGCAAGCCGTACACCGACCTGCTCTCGATCACCGACGCGGCCCTGGCGCGCGACGACATCGACGAGACCCGGACCGCCGCGATGGGCGGGTCGTTCGGCGGCTACATGGCCAACTGGGTCGCCGGCCACACCGACCGCTTCCGGGCGATCGTCACGCACGCGAGCCTCTGGGCGCTCGACCAGTTCTCGGGCACGACCGACAGCTCGGAGTACTGGCAGCGGATCTTCACCCCCGAGGCGATGGTCGAGCACTCGCCGCACCAGTTCGTACGCGACATCCGCACGCCGCTGCTCGTGATCCACGGCGACAAGGATTACCGCGTGCCGATCGGCGAGGGACTGCGACTGTGGTCGGAGCTCGCCGAGCACCACGCCGACGCGGACGGCCGCATGCCGCACCGCTTCCTGTACTTCCCCGACGAGAACCACTGGGTGCTGAAGCCCCAGCATGCCGTCGTCTGGTACGAGACGGTGTTCGCGTTCCTCGGTGAGCACGTGCTCGGCGCCGAGCCGTCGCGCTACGAGCTGCTCGGCTAGCGCGCGCACACAGAATCGGAGATCTCGCGCGGCACGCCGGGGGACGGATGCTACCGCCCGGCGGGTCGGGCGGATCCTCCGATTCTGTGCCCGCGGCTCAGGTCGCGTGCCGGACTTCGCAGTCGCTTCCCGGCGACAGGATCGCCTCGTGGCCGTCGTCGTAGCGGACCACCAGCAGCGGGTTCTCCGCGCTACCCCGGACCTCGATGACCTCACCCGCGCGCTCCACGGCACCGACGACGCGGCCGTGGATGATCACGCGATCGCCGACGCTCGCTTGCATGGCGGACCACCTCCTGGCGCTCACGATACGACGCGGCGACGGCGAGGGGTAGAGGGCGGACGCGCTCCGGTCAGAGCTGGGCGCCGTCGTCGTCGCGGTTCTCGAGCCCGACGTTGCGCCCGCGCCACGACTCGTACGCCATGAGCCAGCCGATCGACACGGCCGCGGCGAGCACGACGCCCAGCAGCACGTTGCCCCAGATGAGTCCGAAGACGATCCCCAGCGTGAACATGAGGGCCGTGCCGAGCGCCCAGCCCGAGTGCCCGCGCGTCCAGCCCTTCCGCGTCGTGGTCATGCCGCCAGCCTAGGGCTGCCGCGGGGCGGTCGGAACGCCGGCCTGAGCCGTGCGGGCGTGCCCCCGGCGACCGCGCCCACACACGCTTGAAGTTGTGGACGCGGGCGGCCATCATGTCTTCCAACGCAGTCCGACGCCGGACACGCCGGGTCGGGTATCTCGTTCCAGGGGGGTTCTCCCGTGCCCGACCTCGCCCCGAGCGGATCGCCGTCCGCCGACCCGCTCTCGCAGCCGTTCACGCCGGGGATGCACGGCAACGCCCCCGAACTCGCCGAGCTCACCCGCAACGATGAGATCGTGCCGCAGGTCGTCATCCCGGTCGCGGACGTGAAGACGCGCGAGTTCGTCGAGGAATGGCACAACGCCTCGTACAACTGCTATTCATCGGGGCACAAGTTCTGCCGCGAGGTCTGTCCCGTCATGACCGAGACCCGCAACGAGTCGTGGACCCCGACGGCGTTCCACGCGAACGTCGTGGCGATGGAGCGCGGCGAGCTCACCATTGAAGACGTCGCCGCCGACTACGTCAACTGCACGCAGTGCGGTGCCTGCGAACTGCGGTGTCCCAACACCCTCTTCACCGGTGACTTCTACCGCTTCCGCACCCGCACCGTCGACGTCGTCAAGGCGGCGCGGGCGCTCGCGGTGGAGTCCGGCATCCACCAGCCGGGGTACCGAGCATGGAACGCGCGCACCGCGGAGCGCAGCCACGAGCCCGTGCTCGGCGAGGAGCCCGTCGGCCAGGACACCGTGCGCGACTGGGCCGACGGTCTCGACATCCCGATCGGGGGCGAGACCGTCCTGTTCGTGGACTGCGAGGCGGCGTTCTATCGCACGTCGGTGCCGCGCGCGGTCGCGCAGGTGCTGCAGAAGGCGGGCTACGAGTTCGGGCTCATGGGCGAGCAGTGGTGCTGCGGCGGCCCCGCCGCCGAGATGGGCTACCTCGACCAGGCTCGCGCGTTCGCCGAGCACAACCTCGCCTCGTGGCGGGCGACCGGCACGACCCGCATCCTCGTACTCGATCCGCACGACTACATCTCGTTCACCGAGGACTACCCGAAGTACTTCGGGGCCGAGTTCGACCTCGAGGTGGTGCTGGTCGTGGAACTGTTCGCCGAGCTCATCCGCGACGGCCGGCTGGTGCCCGACGTTCCCGTCGATCGCGCGATCACGTACCACGACCCCTGCCGGCTCAACAAGCGCAAGGGCATCTGGGAGGAGCCGCGCGAGATCCTCCGGGCGATTCCCGGGCTGCGATTCGAAGACGTCGACCGTGTCACGCAGTGGTCGTACTGCTCGGGCGCCGGAGGTGGGCTGGCGGTCGAGAAGCCGGAGCTCACGGCGGCGATCAGCGCCCGCCGCCTGGCCCACGCGGGCAACCTCGACGTCGACACGCTCGTGAGCGCGTGCCCGTGGTCGGAGCGGCCGCTCACCGAGGCCGGGGACGACGTCGACATCGACGTGCTCGACATCCACGAGCTGCTCGCCGCCTCGCTCGGCATCGACGTCGGTGGATCGCGCGGCGCGACCGGCGACCGAAGGCTCGCACGAGCGCGCACCGGCGCCCCAGGTCGCGCGCGCCGCAGCACGGGCATCGACCAGTCGGGCGGCACGGGGTCAGACCCCAGCGGGCTGGGCGACGGCTGACGGGAGCGTATCGATGACGATGACGATCGAGGACGTCGACACCGTCGTCCGCGCTCTGCGATCGGTGCTCGCCGAAAAGCAGATCCTCACGGGACGTGCCGACCGCTACAACCGCGCGCGGGTGCCGGCGCCCTTTCCCGTGCATCGCTGGGCGGAGCGCGTTCCCGACCTCGTCGTGCTCCCCACCTCGACCGAGCAGGTGGCCGCGATCGTGAAGATCGCGCACGACCTGCGCATACCAGTCGTGCCCCGCGACGGCGGCACCGGTCTCACCGACGGCGCGGTGCCGTTGCGGGGCGGCATCCTGGTCGACGTCAAGCGCATGAACCAGGTGCACGAGCTCGATCTCGTGAACCGCACGGTCACCGTCGGCACGGGCATCAACATGCTCAAGCTCAACGAATACCTCGCACCGTACGGGCTGTTCTACCCCGACAACCCCGCGTCGTACCCGTGCTCGCTCGTGGGCGGCCGCATCGGCACGAGCGGGTGGTCGCTCATCGGGTCGCGCTACGGTCACACCCGCGATCTCGTGCTCAGCTTCGACCACGTGCTGCCGACGGGCGAGATCCTGCACGTCGGCGACGGCATCGGGCACAAGGTGTCGAAATCGTCCAGCGGCTACCAGCTCAAGCACCTGTTCATGGGGCACCAGGGCACACTCGGGATCGCGACGCGCGCGACGCTCAAGCTCTTCCCGAAGCCCGAGGCCGAGCTCTCACCGTTCTGGGCCTTCGACGACTACGACGCCGCGTACGCGTGCACCGGGGCCCTCGCGCGCGCGGGCGTCGCGACGTTCGCCGGAGCGGTTCTGTTCGACGAGCACAAGGTCGCCTACCTGCGCCGCGACGACGAGGCGTACATCCCGCAGCCCGCTGATGTGCGGGCACTCGTGTGCGCAGTGATGTACGGCTGGGACGACGAGGTGCGCGCGGGAGGCAAGCGCCTGTTCCGCATCGCGAAGGACCACGGTGCGCGCTACCTCGGCGACGAGATCTCCGAGGGCGACTGGGCGGCGCGCCACGATCGTTACGCGACGCCGTTGCACGGCCGCACCAAGGACGGCCAGGTCGTGCCCATGAGCTGGCACTGCGAAGACGCCGCGATCAACTACTCCGCGCTGCCGCCGGTGACGAGGGCCTGGCACGAGATCGTCGCCGATCTGCGGCGTCGCACGGACGTCTTCGACGACTGGGGCATGTTCGCGTACACGCAGGGGAGCACCGGTGTCGACTATCTGACCGAGATCGACGTGGGCATCTGGGAGCAGCAGCTCGACGATCGGGCGTGGGCCATGTGGGTCGACGCGAAGCGCGCCATCGCTCGGGTCGCACTGGATCACGGCGGGTCGATCAGCGCGTGCCACGGGTCGTGCCGCGAGGGCGAAGTCGACCTCGTCCCCGAGGAGTTCGGCCGCGGGTTCGAGGTGATGCTCGACATCAAGCGCACTCTCGACCCGCACAACATCATGAACCCCGGAAAGTACCTGCTCGACCGGGCCTACGAGGGGGAGGGCTGACCCATGCCGTTCCGCTACGACGAGCAGATGCAGCCGCCCGAGCCCCGGCGGGTGTCCGATGTCGCGATCACGACGCACGAGCACATGTTCGAGGTCGACCCTCGCCTCATGGAGCGATGGGTGCTGCAGCAGTCCTTCCCGAACTGGGACTCGCTGCGCATCATGAACGCGCGGGGCGACCACCTCGCGTGGATGCACAAGCACTTCGCGTCGAGCGTCGTGGCGGGCTCGGAGCTGCTCGCCGAGGTCGACGCAGAGGACGCGGCCGGAGATGCCGCGGATCCGCATGCCGCGACCAGCGTGCTGTCGCCGGACTGAATTCCCGGCATCCGCCTCACCCGAAGGAGATCACCATGAAGTTCAGCTATGTCATGTTGCCCGACTATCCCCTGGACCAGTCGCTGCGTTCGATCGAACTCGCCGACGAGCTCGGCTTCCACGCCGTGTACGCCGCCGACGAGACGTGGCACAAGGACCTCTGGCTGCTGTTCGCGGCGGCCGCCGACAGGACGAAGAACGTGCGGTTCGGGCCGAGCGTCTCCGGCGTCGTGCTGCGTGAGCCGACGCTCATCGCGCAGGCCGCAGCGACCCTCGACGAGCTCACGAACGGGCGCGCCGAGGTGGTGATCGGAAGCGGCAACTTCGGTCTGCTCGCCCAGTACAAGATCGACTGGACCGGCACCAAGCCTCTCTCGCGGGTGCTCGAGGGTGCGAAGGTCATCCGCACGTTCCTCGACGACGGCGCGATCACGATGGACGGCGAGTTCTTCAGCTATGCGGGGCTGTTCACCTTCGCGCGTCCTGTGCAGGAGCGGATGCCGGTCAAGGTCGGCGCGATGCGCGGGCCGAAGTCGTTCGAAGCGAGCGCCGAGTTCTCGGACGGATGCCACCACGCCCTCAGCTACACGCGCGAGGCGTACGAGTACATGGTCGAACACTGCCGGATCGGCGCCGAGCGGGCGGGTAAGGCCGTCGAAGACCTCGACCTGGGGGCGTGGGTCGTGTTCTCGGTCGGCGAAGACTCGGCTGCGGCGAAAGAGGCCGCGCGCTCGATGGTGGGGCTCTACGCGTCGGCGATGCCGCCCGAGCAGCTGCGGCGCAACGGGGTCGACCCCGAGGAGCTCGCCCCGGCCATCGCCGCCCTCGGCGCCGGAGACCTCGGCGGCGCGATCGACCTCACCCCGCCCGAGCTCGCCGAGCGGCTCTCGATCGCCGGCACCCCGGAGGAGTGCGCCGAGAAGATCAAGCGCGAGATCGCCCCCGCCGGCATCAACCACATGATCCTCGCGATCACCGACGCCGCACTCGTCAAGGCGCTCATGGGCCGCGAAGTCGGGGGAGTTCCCGACGTCGACACGCAGCTGCGGCTCGTTCACGACCGGGTGATGCCGGCGTTCGCGTAGCCCGGGCCGTCGCGCAGATGCCAGGCGATGGCTGTCGATAGGTTGGAGGTCGACCCCACACGGAACGGATGCCATGACCCTCAACGTCAGCCCGCTCACCCTCGGCACCTCGCCTCTCGGCCGCGGCACCGAGCCCGGATCACCCGAAGAGGAGAGTGCCGTCGTCTTCGCGGAGCAGCTGTTCGACAGCAGCCACGCCTTCATCGACACCTCCAACAACTACGCCGGCGGGCGGTCCGAGGCGGTGCTGGGCATCGCAATCGCGCGGAAGGGAACGGATGCTGCGACCCGCGTCATCTCGAAGGTCGACGCCGATCCCGAGACCGGCGCCTTCGACCGTGACCGCGTCATGCGGTCGTTCGACGAGACGACCGCACGCCTGGGCGTCGACCGCCTCCCCCTGCTGCACCTGCACGACCCGTACACCGTCACCTTCGACGAGGCGATGGGTGGCGGTGGGGCAGTGGAGGGGCTCATCGAGCTGCGCGAATCGGGCCGTGTGGACGCAATCGGCGTGGCGGCGGGACCCATCGGGCTGATGGCCCGCTATGTCGGCACCGGAGTCTTCGACGCCGTGCTGATCCACAACCGGTTCACGGTCGTCGACCAGTCCGCTGCGCCGGTGTTCGCCGACGCGCACGAGCGTGGCATGACGGTGTTCAACGCCGCGCCGTTCGGGGCCGGGATCCTCGCCACCGGGACGCGCGAGGGAGCGATGTACGGCTATCGCCCGGCGACGCCCGAGCTGCAAGAGTGGGTGTCGCGCCTGGAGCGCGTCGCCGCGTCGTTCGGCGTCAGCCTGCCGGCGGTGGCGCTGCACTTCTCGCTCCGCTCGCCGGTGGTGGACTCGACCGTCGTCGGCATCTCGTCGGCGCAGCGTCTCACCCAGCTGGACGAACTCGCCGCCACGCCGATCCCGGACGACGTCTGGGCCGAGCTCGATGCGCTCGGCCCGGCGCCGTCGCCAGTCGACGACAGCGACTACGCCTGATCGCGTCCGACGAGGCCCGCGCGAGGGCGCAGACCCCGGCCTCTCGCCGGGGTCAGCGCACCGGGCTCACGCCTGCTGGGCGTTGACCGCGACCATCCAGTCGATGCCGAAGCGGTCGGTGAGCATGCCGAACTTGCCGCCCCACGGCGGCGTGTCGTAGGGCATCGTGATCGTGCCGCCGTCGGCGAGCTTGTCCCAGAACCCCTGCAGCGAGGCCTCGTCGTCACCGCTCACCGACACCGAGATGCCGGCCGGCTTCTCGTACTTCATCCCGGTGGGCGTGTCGGAGCCCATGAGCACGAATCCATCGGGGCTGGTGAGCTGCGCGTGCATCACGAGGTCGCTCTCGGAGGGGTCCTGCACCATCCCCTCGTACTGACCGAACGTCGAGATGTCGAGGTCGCCCCCGAACACGCTCTGATAGAAGGTCATCGCCTCACGGGCTTGGTTCTTGAAGGACAGATACGGGTTGAGGCTGGGCATGTCGAACTCCTGAAGTGGATGGTGGATGCCGCGCCCGGCCGCGTGGCGCGTCCCAGTGTCGTCGTGACCTCCGACATCCACAAGGGAGGTTCGGCGTCAGGCCTCCTTCGGCCCCTCCGCCGCCCACGCGATCGCGTCGTCGAGCGCGGACACCGCGAAGATGCGCAGCTCGCAGGGGAAGAGGAACGCGATCCCGTGGATCACCTCGCCGATCAGGCTGTGGTCGGTGACGAGCGCCATCCGCCCCCACACATGCGCGGGCTTGCCCTCGAGCTTCGCGTCCTGCCACAGCGCGCCGAGCGAATAGCGCTCGAACTCGTCGCCGAGGACGTAGACCAGGTTGACCTTGCGCCCTGCGTCGATCGCCGCGTCGATGGCCGGGTCGAGCGTGGTCTCGTAGTCGGATGCCTCGACGGCGCCGACGGCCCGGAATCCGATGACGCCGTCCGGGAGGCCATGAAGTGACTCGATCATGCGTCCATCCTGTCGGCGGACACCCGCACGACGGCGCGGACGCGCGGGGAGTCAGCGGTCGCGGTGGTCCTCGGGGTGCAGGCGCGCGCCGCGGCGCGGCTCGCGCACACCGCTCGCCCCGATGAGCCGGATGACACGCTGACGCTGACCCGGCCACGCTGCCAGGAGCCGCAGCATCCCATCGTCGTCCGTGCGGTGGCCCGCGAGCGCGTAGCCGACCTCGTGCGCCAGGTGATAGTCGCCGACGCTGACGGCGTTGGCATCGCCGAAGGCGCGGATGCGGGTCTCGGCCGAGGTCCACGGGCCGATGCCGGGCTGGCTGATCAGCACGCGGTCGACGGCCTCGCCGTCTTCGGCGGCCAGCACGGTGCGCACGATCGCATCGCCGCGGCGGGCCGCACGAACGACGGTCTTCGACTGCGGTGGTTCGAGCCCCGCGCGGTGCCACACCCACGACGGCACGTGCTGCCAGCCGTCGATCGTCGGCGGTGCGAACATCGGCGCCGGCGTCGGTCCGGGAGCACGCTCGCCGCACCAGGTGACGACCCGTCGCCACGCGCCGAACGCCTGCATGCCGGTGACCTTCTGCTCGAAGATCGCGCTCGCCAGCGCATCGAACACGAGATCGGTGCGCGACAGGCGCAGGCCGGGGTTGCGGTGATGGGTGTCGGCGATGAGCGGATGCTGCGACGCATCGAAGTCGCCGGCATCGTCGTCTGCACCGCACAGCGCGGGAAGCTGCGCGAGCGCCCAGTCACGGCCCGGACCCCAGGCCGCGCCGCGGATCACTCCCGGATGCGTCTCGCGGATCGCAAGGGTCGCGATGCCGGCCGGCGTCCGGCTCACGCGCCAGATCACCGTGCCCGAGACCGCCATCGTCGGGTCGCCGGCTCCGCGCCGCTGGGAGAGCACCGTTCGGCGCAGGTCGAGCGGATGCCGCGGCCGGTACTCCGTCTCGAGCGGGCGCCCGTGATCGGGCCGCGGATCGCGGGTCGTCGCTCGCGGACCGAAGCGCCCGGCATCCCTCGTCCGAGGCATGCGCGAGAGCGAGGTGGTCATGCCGCCCACCCTACGCCCCGCCCTCCGACATCGCCGCCGGAGCGGCAGGTATCAGAAGCGGTCGGGCGACGGGGTGCCGTGGCCGTAGCGGATGACGACGTCGGCGTGACGGTCGAAGCGGTAGCCGACGCCGCGCACGGTGCGGACGATGTCCTCGTAGCGGCCGAGCTTGGCGCGCAGGCGCCGGACGTGCACGTCGATCGTGCGCTCACCCGGCGCGTCGTCGTCGGTCGCTCCCTGCCAGAGGGAGGTCACGAGCTCGGTGCGCTCGATGGTGCGGCCTTCGCGAAGCACGAGGTACTGCAGCAGCTCGAACTCCTTGAACGTGAAGGCGGCCGACTCGCCGTCGATGAGCACGCGCTTGCGCGAGATGTCGACGACCACGCCGCCCGAAGCCGGCTCTTCCTCCTCGGGCTCCTCCTGCTTGGTACGCGCGACGGCCGACGGCTCGTGCAGTGCGAGGCGCACGACGTCGACGTCGCGCCCGCCCGAGCCGACCGGCGCGAGGGCGACGGTGGCGTAGGTCTCAGCGGACGGGGCCAGCTCGGCGAGCGTGCGGCGGAGGGCGTCGACGAGCACGCCGAGGTTCACGCCGGAGGCGGCGGCCTTGGCCTCGTCGATGCCGACGTAGAGGGCGAAGCCGCGCGGCGCCGTGCCGGCGGGGAGGGCGCGGCCGCCGGGCTGCGCGGGCTCGGGAGCCGGGGCGACGGGCGCCTCGACCGCGACCGGGTGGTTCACGGCCCGGAGGTGGCGGACGGGGGCGGCGGTGGCGGGACGGTCGAGGAGGGCGGTGGTCGACATGATGATGGTCCTTGCGGGAGGAACCCGGATGGCGGAGCCCGGGTTGGATGATGTGCTGCGGCCCTGGTCGTCGGTGGCGAGAAAGGCCGTAGGCCGGTGGAGGCCTGTGCCCGACGTTGGGCGGTGTGCGAAGCGGGTCCGGGTGCGCGTGATCGACGCACGAAACCGGTGCTTCGGGGGACTCCGTACGATCCGTGTTTCAGAAGCGGAGGAGGAGTCCGACGGGGGTCACCGTGCTAGTGGCACATTCGACAACACATGACAATGCGGCCGGCCATCATCATGCCGGCAGTCCTGTTCGCCTCCCGGGCGGACAGATACAGCGCGTTGTCAGTCATGAGCCCGATTATTACCGACTTTGTCCAAAAACGTCAAATCGCACGGGTTCTGGGCCCAGATCGTTTCGGAATATGACAGATTGCTCAGTCCCACGGGTTGTGACACCGAGTCCCACCTGAGCGATCGCTGCAACATGCCCCGAGACGCGTCCGGCCCCGCCGCTGCGGGCGTAGCCTGTCGGCGTGACCGAGCTCCGCTTCACGAAAGAGACCGACGCCTCGCGGTACACCCTGCATCGCGGCGACGACCTGGTGAGCGTGCTGGACTATCGCGACGACGGCCGCACCGTCGCCATGACGCGTGCCTACACGATCCCGACCTTCCGTGGGCACGGGTACGCCGGCGAGCTCGTCGAGCGCGCTGTGGACGAGCTCGAGCAGCGCGGCGATCGCAAGGTGATCCCGGTGTGCTGGTACGTCGCGGACTGGTTCGACGCGAACCCCTCGCGCCGCGGCATCCTGAACCAGCGTCCGTGACAGGAGCGCGCGCCGACACCGTCGGCGTGCCTTGTCAACCCCATGTCGCCACCCGTCGCACCGGCGGAGGCTGGGGGAGGACGAGAGGAGCACGCCATGGATCGCGATCGCGCGAAAAGCCAGGACCTGCCCGACGGCGTCGTGAACGCCGACCCGCCCGGCGGCTGGGAGCAGGTGGACGACACCGAGTCAAGGGAGCGCACCGCCGCGGTGACCGAGGCCGGCCTGCTGACGGATGCCGCCCTGCAGCCTGACGACCCCGTCGAAGGGGAGGCGGCCAGGCAGGGCGCCGATCCCGACCTTGCGACCGACACCGGAAGAGGGGAAGAACCGTGATGAGCACGACCGGCAACGAGTACGACCAGCCCGGGGTCAACTACCCCGACCGTGAGGACGCCGCGGGCGCGAGCGGAACGCCGGCGCCGGGTGAGCCGGTGCGAGACGAGGCTCCCGCAGCCCCGCCCACGATGGGCGAGCCGGCACCCGACGCGACGGATGCCGCATCTGCGACGGGCGATCCGGCTCAGGCCGACGCCGAGCCGGCGGTGCCGGCGGCGGCGCCACCGAGCCACGAAGCGGTAGGCATCGGGGTCGTGGACGACGGCACCGACCACCACGGTCAGGACGGCGCTCGCGAGACCCAGACCGCGAGCGAGGCGCAGCGCACACCCGGCGCCCTCGGGACGGAGCAGGAGCAGCGGCTGCCCGCGATGGCGCAGAACAACGCCTCCGACATCGACAAAGTCGCGGGGATCGTCGCGCAGACAAGTCAGGACGTCGGCGCGGAATCGTTCGAGCAGGTCGCGCACGTGCTGCGGCAGCGGCTCGAGCAGTCGGGCATCGAACTGCCGGAGAACGACATCGAGGAGCTCGCACGACAGGTGTGGGTCGGCGACACCGACGATCCGGCGCACCCGCGGCGCGGCGCGGCGGGCTGACACCGCGATTGCGTCATCGATGTGCGCGCGCCCGGCCCTAGGCTGGGCGCGTGCACATGGAGGCAGTGTTCACCGCCGTCGCCGTCGGATTCGAGGCGATCGGCGCCGCCGCCATGATCGTGGGCTTCGTGGTCGCGATCGTGCTCGGCGCCCGATCGCTCGCGCGTCACGAAGGCGGTCAGGCCGCGTTCACGACGTTGCGGACGACGCTCGGCGGCGCGATCCTCCTCGGACTCGAGGTGCTGGTGGCGGCGGACCTCATCCGCACGATCACCTCGAAGCCCTCGCTCGAGGACGCGGCCATCCTGGGGCTCATCGTCCTCATCCGCACCATCCTGTCGATCTCGATCCAGATAGAGATCGAGGGCACCCTCCCGTGGCGTCGTGCCTTGCTCCGCAGCGGCGGCCAGATCGTCGGCGACGCGGTGGCGAAGGATCGGGCGGCTCAGCAGGCCGTCGGCGCGGCGCGCGGACCCGCTCCCGAGGATCCGCGAACGCCCTGACCGCCGTAGCTACGCGACGGCGCAGACGGCGGGGTCGTGCTCCGAGGCGTGCAGCCCGATCGGCCGAGCCCACGACACGCGCTGGGGGCGCGCGGTCACGCGAGCCTGGTCAGGCGAGGCGACTGCGGCCTTGCGCTCGCGGATGGAGGCGAGGAGCGCGTGCTCGCGATCTCGCGACCAGGTGTCGTGGCGGTACTGCTGTTCGGCGGCGTATACAGCGAACATGGTTTCCTCCGTTGGTTCCGACAGTGTGAAACCTACGCGGGGGTTCCGACATTGCCGGATACGGCGGGGATGGCAGGATTCCGCCCCGACGCGGCAGTCGCGAGCAGTCCTCACTGAGGTCGGGCGAACTCGCGGATCAGTCGCGCGGCGGGTGCAGCATCCCGGATCATCGTCTCGTGACCGTGCCCGGCCACCTCGGCCAGCCGCCCGTCGGGCAGGGCATCCGCGACGCGGCGGCACCACGCCTGCGGCGTCACGAGGTCGTCCTCGCCGCGGAGCACCAGCGCGGGCACGCACACGCGCGGCAGCACGTCCTCGGGGCGATGCCTCAGCATCGCGCGGAACTTCGCGCGCAGCCGCGGCCCCGCACGGACGTACTCCCGCGCGCCGCGCGCGATCACCGCCGGGCTCTCGACGGCGATGTCGCGGAGGAGTCGCCACAGCTGACGCGGTGCCGTCCGGGCGGAGGGGTCGACGGTGGGTCCGATGAGCACGATGCGGTCCACGACGGCGGGGTGGCGCGCAGCGACCTCCAGTGCGACCTGTGCGCCCATCGAGTGGCCGATGACGACGGCGGGCGTGCGCACGCGAGCCCGGAGGTATGCGGCGACGAGGTCGGCGGTGCGTTCGATCGTCAGCACGCGCCGCGGTTCCGGAGCCTCGCCATAGCCGGGGAGGTCGAAGGCGACGACCTCACCGTCGCCGAGATGCCGTTCGAGGTCCGCGAAGACGCTTCGGCCCATGCCGACGCCGTGGATGAGCACGTACATGCGCTCGCCGCGGCCGCGCCGCTCGGCGACGAGCGTCGCGCCGGCGTGCGCGAATCTCTCGGCGTCCGCCATCAATCAGGCAGCGCCCGGCTGATCGCGAAGTCCCACCCTGTCGGGGATGTCGAACTGCACCCGGGGCAGCCAGGCCGACGGCTCGGGCCACGGACGGGACGCGGGAAGCGTCCGCAGCCGCGCGCGCAGCGCGGTGCCCGATGCCTCGACCGGAAGAACGCGCGACGGCGCGTGGTGCGCGAGCGCACCGAGCCACCAGTGACGCCACGTGCCCTCGATCGCCTCGGGGCCGGCGACGACGTAGTAGTCGGGCATGACCGCCTCACCCGACGCGAACAGCGTCAGGAGCGCACCGACCTCGGCCTCGAGCGACCCGAGCGTTGCGCGCTCCTCGAACAGCTCGACCCACGCCGATGCCACGTGCTCGAGCGGGTCGGCGTCGTGGACCACGTACGGCATCGAGACGGAGGCGACGAGGTGCGCGGCGACGGCCGGCTCGGCCTCGCGCAGCGAGAGCGCGACGAGCGCGGGAACGTCGGCGAGGCCGGTCAGGAGCTCGTCGCTGTCGGCTCCGACGAGCGCCACCACGGTCGATCGCGGAGCGGTGTCTGCGTTGTGCGCCATGTTCCACGATACGTCCGTCGGGACGCGGAAGGGAGGGCGCACCGCCGGAGGGCGGCCGGACCCGGGCTTGGGCGGCACCGGCGCGAAGTCACTCCGCGGTGAGCACCACGGTCGCGAGGTCCGCGCCGAAGGTGAAGCGCGCGTCGACCGTGCCGCCGCGGAGCACGCCCGGCAGCCACCGCGAGGCGTCGTCCCACATGCGCGCGTAGGGCACGGCGTCGAGGGCGTACCAGTGCGGCGTCATCCCGTCGCTCTCGACCGGTTCGCCCTGCCATCGCCGGCAGACGAACACCGTCGCCTGCTGCGACCACGCCCGCCGGGTGGGGAAGTGGTATTCGACAATGCCGGCGACATGGAGATCGGATGCCTCGACCCGCACGCCGACCTCCCGCCGGACCTCGCGCGCGGCGGCCTCGTCGGCGCCCTCGCCCGAGTCGACCCAGCCGCAGATGCCGACCACTTTCCCCTGGCCGGGGCCGGTGTGCTTGCGCCCCAGCAGCACCTCGACGCCGACCGGCCCGCGGCGCAGCAGAAACACCACGCAGACCTCGGGCAAGGACATGGCTCGAGGGTACGCGCCGCACCCGTCGCACCGGCGCGGAAACCCCGGTGGTTCGCGGGGTCGGCGGCCTGCCTCGCCGCCGATGTCAGGGGCCGAACGTACCGTGTTGAGCATGCGGATCCTGCACACCTCGGACTGGCACATCGGGCGGTCGTTCCACGGCCATTCCACGCTCGATGCGCTGCGCGGTGTGCTCGAGGCGCTCGTCGCGCAGGTGACGGCGCACGACGTCGACCTCGTGATCGTCGCGGGCGACGTGTTCGACTCCGCGACCCCCGCCGCGGGCGCGTACACGCTCCTGACCGACGTGCTGCGAGGCCTCGCCGACGCCGGCGCGGCCGTGGTCGTCACGAGCGGCAACCACGACTCGGCCGCCCGGCTCGGCTTCCAGTCGGGGCTCCTCCGCGACGGCGTACACGTGATCACCGATCCGTCCACGATCGGCACCCCGGTCACCGTCGACGACGAGCACGGCCCGGTGCACGTCTACGGCATCCCCTATCTCGAGCCGGTGCTCCTGCGCGGTGCCTGGCCGGGCGTGCGCACGCAGGCCGATGTGCTCGCGCACGCGATGGATCTGGTGCGGACGGATGCTGCGGCCCGGGCCGGGCGCACGATCGCCGCCGCACACTGCTTCGCCGCCGGCGTCGAGCCGACGCCGCACCTCGAGCGCGACATCCAGCAGGGCGGTCTCGACATCGTGCCGCTGTCGACCTTCGACGGCGTGGACTACATGGCGCTCGGGCACATCCACGGGCGTCAGCAGCTCTCGCCTCGTGTGCGCTACGCGGGTGCGCCGCTGCACTACAGCTTCGACGAGGGGCACAAGCCGCGCGGGTCGTGGCTGGTCGAACTCGGCGCCGACGGACTGGGTGACGTCGAGTGGCTGTCGCTGCCGGTGCCGCGCGCCCTCACCACCCTGACCGCGACCCTCGACGAGTTGCTCACCGACGAGCGCTTCGCGACGCACGCAGACGACTGGGTGCGCGCCGAGTACACGGATCCGCTGCCGCAGCGCGACCCGATGAGGCGCCTGCTCGCACGATTCCCGTCCTGCGCCGAGGTGCGTCACGCGCCGGTCGCCACGCGCACCGATGATGCGCGCACGTACGCCGAGCGCGTGCGCGCGACCCGCAACGACGCCGAACTCGTCGACGCCTTCCTCGCCCACGTGCGCGAGGGAGAGGGCGCGTCGGCTCGTGAAGCCGAGCTCGTCGGCGAGCTGCTGGAGCAGCGCTCACGGGTGGAGGCGACCGCGTGAGGCTGCACCACCTCGAGCTCACGGGGTTCGGGCCGTTCCGCGAGAAGCAGAGCGTCGATTTCGAGGCGTTCGCGCACGACGGCATCTTCCTCATCGCGGGGCGCACCGGCGCGGGCAAGTCGAGCATCCTCGACGGCGTCTGCTTCGCGCTGTACGGCAGCGTGCCCCGCTACGAGACGGGCGACAAGCGCCTCCGCAGCGACCACTGCGAACCCGAGGACCCCACCGAGGTGCGCCTCGAGTTCACCATCGGCGATCGTCGCTGGCGTGTCACCCGCGCGCCGGAGTACCAACGGCCTGCTCGCCGGGGCGGCGGGCTCACCACCGAGCCCACGCGCGCCGAGCTCGAAGAGCTGGTCGACGGCGCGTGGATCGGCCGGGCAGCCAAGCCCCGCGATGTCGGGCTGTTCCTCGACGAGGTGCTCGGGCTCAACGCGCAGCAGTTCCAGCAGGTGATCCTGCTCGCGCAGAACCGGTTCTCGAGGTTCCTCCTCGCCTCCGGCACCGAGCGCCAGTCGCTGCTGCGCGCACTGTTCGGCACTCGCCGGTACGAGGAGTACGCCCGGGAGCTGAGTGAGCGCAGCAAGGCGGCGCAGCACGAGCTCGACGCGCTGGGCGAGCGCGCCCGCACCCTGCTCGATCAGGCGGAGCGCCTGATCGCCGCGCACGAACTGGTGCCCGCCGACGAGCTCGAGGGTGCGGCGCCGACCGATCTCGCGGCGCGACGCGCGGCGGTCGACCTCGGCGAACAGCGCGCGTCGTACCGCCTCGACACGCTCACGCGCGAGCGCGTCGCCGCGGATGACGCCCGCGCCTCCGCCGAAGCCGCGCACGGCGACCTCGTCGCGCTCGCGAAGGCACAGGCCGAGCTCGGGCGGGCGCGCGAGCGCCTCGCCGCGTGCGAGGAGGCCGGTCCGCAGATCGCGGCCGACCGGCGGCGACTCGACCGAGCGCGCTCGGCGGAGGTGCTGCGTGCCCCGCTCGAGGCTGCCCGCCGAGCCGAGCGCACCGCGGCGTCGGCCGGGGAGCTGGCGGCATCCGCCGACGCCGCCTGGGCTCGCGCGATCTCCGGCACCGACGACGAGCACACGGACGATCTCGCGGCCGTCGTCGAGCGGCTCACCGGCGAGCTCGCCGTATGGACCGCGGCCCTCGCGCAGGAGGCCGCCCTCGCCGACGGCGAGATGCATCTGACCGCCGCCGCCGCCGAGACGGCGAGGCTCGAAGCCGACATCGTCGCCCTCGACGCTCAGCGGGCGCAGGTGCCGGCGGAGCTCGAACGCATCGACGCCGAACTCGAGGCACAGCGCGAGGCGGCCTCCCGGCGCGATCCGGCGCAGGTCCGGCACGACGAGATCACCGGGCGTCTCACGGCCGCCGTCGACGCCGAAGGCCTCGCCGCCGCGCAGCGCGCCGCCGAGGTCGTCCACCGCGATGCGGCCGCCGCGGCGGCCACCGCGGCGGCCAGGGTCGCCGAGCTGCTGCAGCAGCGCCTGGACGGCTACGCAGGAGAGCTTGCCACGACCCTCGTCGACGGCGAGCCATGCGCGGTGTGCGGTGCCACCGCCCACCCGTCTCCCGCCGCGCACGCAGATGAGCCGGTGACCGACGAGATCCTCGCGGCGGCCGAAGCCCAGCGGGATGCGGCTGCTCGCCACGAGCGGGCCGCGTCGGACGCGGCGAACCGAGCGCGGGAACGCCACGCCGCCGTCGCCGCGCGCGCCGGCGGCGAAGGCGTGGAGCCGCTCCGGGAGCAGCTGGCGGCGGCTGCGGGCGACCTCGAGGCCGCCGCGCGGGCTGTCGAACGCCGCGATGCGCTCGCCGCGCGGCGCACGGGCCTCGCGGCCCTCGACCTCGAGGCCGAGACCTCCCGCGCGACGCTCGCGGAGCAGCTCGCCGACGCACGCACGCGGATCGCTGCGCTGCAGGAGCGCGTGACGGCAGCCCGCCAGACGGTGGCCGGGGCCCGCGGCGAGCACGCGAGCGTCGCCGACCGCGTCGCACACGCCACCTCGATCCGCGACGCCGGCCGCGCTGCGGTCGACACTCGAGCCGACGCGCAACGCGCCGCGACCCTTGCCGCCCAGGCGCGGGCGGACGTCGACGACCGGATCGCGGCATCCGTGTTCGCCGATGCCGCCGACGTCACCGCGGCGCTGGTCGCACCCGGCCAGGCGGACGCGCTCGCGGAGCGGATCTCGGCGCACGACAGCCAGCTCGCAGCGGCGCGGGCGCGCATGCTCGAGCTCGAGCTCGACCTCGCGGGCGCCCCCACCGAACCCGTCGACACGAAGGCGTCGCAGGACGCGCTCGCCGCAGCCGATGCCGCCCGCACCGCAGCACTGCGCGCCGAGAGCGACGCGCGCACGCTCATGGCGGGACTGCGCGATCTCGCGATGCAGATCGATCAGGCCTACGCGGGCGTCGCCGCCCGAGCCGCCGATGCTGCGGCCATCGCCCGGCTCGCCGACACCGTCGCCGGACGCGCCCCCAACACGATGAAGATGGACCTCGAGACGTTCGTGCTCGCCGCCGAGCTCGAAGAGATCGTGGCCGCCGCGAACCTGCGGCTGAGCGACATGTCGTCGGGCCGCTACCGCCTCCAGCACACCGACGCGCGCGCGGCGCGCGGCGCCGCTTCGGGCCTCGGCCTCGAGATCATGGATGCCTTCACCGGCCAGTCGCGTCCGGCCCAGTCGCTGTCGGGCGGCGAGACCTTCCTCGCGTCGCTCGCCCTCGCGCTCGGGCTCGCCGAGGTCGTCACCGCCCGCGCGGGCGGCGTCCGGCTCGACACGCTGTTCGTCGACGAGGGCTTCGGCTCGCTCGACGAGGAGACCCTCGACCTCGCGATGCGCACTCTCGACGAACTGCGTCAGGGCGGGCGCACCGTGGGCGTCATCAGCCACGTCGCGGCGATGAAGGAGCAGCTGCCGGCGCAGCTCGCCGTCGAGGCGACACCGGCAGGGCCGAGCGTCATCCGCCAGGACGCCGACGTGCGCGTCTGACGCGCGCGGCTCGGCCGCGTCCACGCAGCCGCGCGCGGCCGGGGTACTCCTCCCACTGTCGCCGGGGCGATACACGGGTGTATCGTTCGCGTCAGATCGCATCCTGGGGGATAGGCGATCCCGCCCGACCGCCGGCGCTCGTCCGGCCGCGGCCGTTCGCCGCGCCCTCTCGTTACGACGACGTACGGAGTCCACATGCGTTCCACCTCTCGGGCGCGCCGCGTCCTCGCCGCGTTCGCGGCATCCGCCCTCCTTCTCACCGGCACTCTCAGTGCCGCCTCCGCGGCGCACGCCGCGCCCGCGCCCGCGACGATCACGCGCATGGCCGCGCTCGGGGACTCGATCACCCAGGCCGCCATGACGTGCTCGAGCCTGACCTCGTGTCCGACGAACAGCTGGTCGACCGGCTCGACGACGAGCGTCAACTCGCACCTTCTCCGGCTGCGTGCCGCCGGAGCCACCGGCCTCACCAACGTCTTCAACGATGCCAAATCCGGCGTGGGCTCATCGGCGCTCCCGGCGCAGGCGCAGTTGGCCGCGGGCCAGGGCGCCCAGTACGTCACCATCGAGATCGGCGCCATCGACGCCTGCACCCGGACGGTGGCGCAGATGACACCGACCAGCACGTTCAAGGCCAACGTGCAGACGGCGCTCGCCACCCTCGCCTCCAGCGCAGGCTCGCCCGAGATCTTCGTCGCGAGCATCCCGAGCCTGCAGCGCCTCTACGACATCAACCGGACGAGCCTCTCCGCGCGGCTGGCGTGGTCGCTGCTCGGCACCTGTCAGTCGATGCTCGCCAACCCGAGCAGCACCGCGCCCGCCGACGTGGCGCGCCGGGCGATGGTGCAGCAGCGGGTGAACGAGTACAACCAGGCGCTGTCGGAGGTCTGCACGGCGACGGCGAAGTGCCGGTTCGACGGCTTCGCGGTGGCGAACTACGCCTTCGTGAAGTCCGACATCTCGACGCGCGATTACTTCCACCCGTCGCTGTCGGGCCAGGCGACCCTGGCGAACATCACGTGGCAGAAGACGCAGTGGGTCTCATGACCGGCTGAGCCGCGGCATCCGTCTGCCACCCGTTCCATCGGAGCATCCTGTCGAACGCGGGGTGGCGACCGGGCACCGCGAGGGCGGAGCGGGGTCAGACGCCGTAGTCGGCGCGGATGCGGTCGAGCAGCTGGTGGCTGCACGCGGTCACGGCGGTGCGCCAGTCGGTGATCGCGCCGTCCTGGGCGCGGTCCGACACGGCCTTCAACACCCGGATCGGCACGCCGAACCGCTGCGCGACCCAGATGTAGGCGTAGGTCTCCATGTCGACCAGGCCCGCACCGAGCGGGCGGATGACCTCCACCGCCTCGGAGTCGTCGACGAAGTGGTCGCCGGTGGCGATCGTCACGCCCTCCGCGTCGAGCTCGACGCGCGCCGGCAGCGACACGTGCTGGCCGACGATCCCGTCGATGTCGGTCACATCATGCTGCAAGGCGGCCGAGATCTCGTAGACGGATGCCTCGAGCCGCGCGTCGATCGCGCCCGCAGTGCCGACCACCACGATCTCGTCGTAGGCGGTGGCGTCGAGCGCTCGGGTGAGCGCGTAGGTCGCCTGGAGCTTGCCCGGGCCGGTGACGAGTCTGTCGAACCCCGGGAGGTCGGCGGGGAACGCGACGAGCTCTGATTCGAGGGCGGCGACGAGGAGTCTCACCCTCCCATCATGTCCCGCGCGCCCCGTTTCCGCCCGGCGCGCCGCACAACCGGGCTAGCCTGGGCGAGATGTCAGAGTCACAGCCGGCGCCGCAGAAGACCTCGAACAAGGCGCGCACCGTGCCGGTCACGACCGCCATCATCCCGCTCTCACACGGCGCCCGCTGGCGTGCGTTCTGGGTGTGCGTCGCGGTCGCGGCGATCACCATCCTCGACATGACGAAGGTCAACGTCGCGCTTCCCTCGATCGGCGAGGTGCTCGGCGCGAGCTCGACCCAGCTGCAGCTGATCGTGTCGGGTTTCGTGCTCACCTTCGGCCTGGTGCTGGTGCCGATGGGACGCCTCGGCGACCAGCGCTCGCGGCGCACGCTCTTCGTCGTGGGGCTGTCGCTCTACACGGTCACGAGCGTGCTGTGCGCCCTTGCGCCGACTGCCGAGGTGCTGCTGATCGGACGGCTGCTGCA
The DNA here is from genome assembly GCF_056156365.1 of Microbacterium sp. F01. Lineage (NCBI taxonomy): Bacteria > Bacillati > Actinomycetota > Actinomycetes > Micrococcales > Microbacteriaceae > Microbacterium > Microbacterium sp. F01. The sequence continues at coordinate 3,523,761 of NZ_CM149592.1, read as the reverse complement.
GGGTGTGGCCGCCGGCATCCAGATGCCGCAGGTGCTCGGCATGGCGCAGGAGCTGTTCCAGGGCAAGGAGCGTGCCCGCGCCTTCGGTCTCTTCGGCGCGACGATCGGCATCGCGACCGCGTTCGGCCCGACCCTCGGAGGTCTGCTCATCGCCCTCGGCGGACCGACGAACGGCTGGCGGCTCATCTTCTGGATGAACGTGCCGCTGTGCCTCATCGCGATCGCCCTCGCGCTGTGGCTGCTGCCCGACACCCGCACGAGGTCCCAGCGCAAGGTGCAGCTGGATCCCGTCGGCGTACTGCTGTTCGGCGCCAGCGTCGTCTCGCTGATGTGGCCGTTCCTGTTCACGACCGGCGCGCCCACCGACAACCCGGCGCGCTGGTGGCTGCTCGTCGCCTTCGCGCTGTTCGCCTCTGCGTTCATCGCGTGGGAGCGCCGCTACGCGAAGCGCGGCCGCAACCCGCTCATCCCGCTGGGCCTGTTCCGCATCACGTCGTACCGCAACGGCACCCTGCTGCAGACCGCGTACTTCACGGCGGCGCCGGCGATGTTCCTCGTCACGACGCTGTTCCTGCAACTGGGGCTTGGACTCGCGCCGGTGTACGCGGGCATGGTGTCCATCGGATTCGCGCTGGCATCCGCCGTCACCTCGTGGATCGGCGGCAACCTCGTGAGCACGCATGGCCGCGTCGTCGTGGTGTGGGGCCTCGCCGGCATGCTGCTGTGCGTCGGCGGCCTGGTGCTCGCCGCGCTCTACAGCGAGCCCGCGTGGACCCCGTACATCGCCGCCGCCGTCATGACTGTCGGCGGTGCGGGCGGCGGCCTCGTCATCGCGCCCAATCAGGCGCTCACGCTCGGCGACATCCCGGTCAAGCAAGGCGGCTTGGCGGGCTCCGTCGGCCAGCTCGGCCAGCGCATCGGCGCCGCGGTCGGCACGGCGGTCGCGCTGTCGCTGTTCTACGCCGCCATCTACCGCGAATCGGGCTCCCACGACAGCCTCGTCGTCTATCACGACGCGTACGCCTTCGGGATGCTGTCGGTCGCGGTCTTCCTCGCGCTCGCGTTCCTGGTGGCCATCGTCGATCTCACCGCCCGCCGCAGCGCACGCGAGCGCAAGGCCGCCGTCAGCGGCGCAGGGACGCCGGTCCCATGACGGGGCGCCGCCGGTCGCGCGTCCACCGGGCATGCGTCTCGCGGAACTCCGCGCGCGTCGTGAAGCGGTAGCGGTACGAGACCGCCCGCACCCATCGCGGCCTCTCGCCGTCGAACGGGTCGCGGGCGAGGAGGCGGAGGGTCGCAGCATCCGCTTCCAGAAGCCGCACGAGGAACGCGGTGAACCAGTCGTCCAGCGAGCGGCCGAGCGGCAGGAACCACATCAGCCAGTCCAGGCGCAGGTGGTACGGCGCGAACTGCCGCGGGACGCGGTGCACCTCGCCGGGCTTGCCCTTGAAGGCGTACTCGTGCCAGGTGGCGGTGTCGGGGTCGTCGTCCATGGTGCCCTCCACGACGATCTCGATGCGCTGTTTTGTCACCGTGCCGAACGCGCCGTAGGCGTTGGCGAGCTGCCACCGGTTGAACGACGCGTTCATCAGCTGTCGCCGCGCGAACAGGTTCTGCAGCGGCCACCAGCTGAGCACCAGGTACAGCACGCCGACTGCGCACGTGATGACGAGCCAGTACACCGGGATCCCGTCGATCACGCCGGGAGGAATGGATGCTGCGCCCTCATGCTCTGCGCCGATGCCGGGCAGTCCGATCGCCGAGAAGGCGAGCACGATCGTCATCCAGTTGAGCCACGCGAAGTTGCCGGTGACGACGAGCCAGGCCTGCGTCGCGATGACGATCGCAGCCGCTGCCGCGCCGACGATCGCCGGAACCGGGCCCGGGACGACAAGCCCGAGGAGCGGCGCGAACAGGAACCAGGGCACCACGAGCTGCGCGAAGTGGTTGCCGAGCACCTCGCCCTTGTGGAACCAGCGGGGGAGGAGGTGCGCCTGGCGGCTGAGCGGCCCCGGCATCGGCTGCGTCTCGTGGTGGTAGGTGAGCGCCGTGAGGTCGCGCCACTCGCGCCCGCCGCGGATCTTGATCATGCCCGCACCGAACTCGAGCCGGAACACCAGCCACCAGAACAGCACGATCACGGCGACCGGCGTGGGCTGGTCGTTCGACCCGAGGAACGCCGCGAGGAAGCCGGCCTCGAGCAGCAGCATCTCCCACCCGAAGCTGTAGAACGTCTGGCCGATCGACGTGATCGACATGTAGCCGAACCACAGTGCGAGGAAGCACAGCATCGGCACCCACGGCGGACCGAGTTGCGGGATGCCGGCGACCAGCGCCGCGGCGATCACGATGCCCGCCCAACACAGCGCGACGAGCCTGCGATCGGTGTACCGGAGGTATCGGAACAGGGTGGGGCGCAGCATCCGTGCCCCGCGTTTCGAGGTGCGCACCCACTCGAGGAGTTCCGGAGCGGGCAGCAGGCCCCGCTCGCCCAGGAGTGGGCGGAACTGGTTCAGCGACGAGACGAACGCGATGACGAACAGGGCCGCGACGCCTCGCTGCAGCACTTCGCGCGCGAACCCGAAGTCGACCGCTGCGAAGGCGTCCACGGCGTCACGCTCCGAAGAGGTCCCCGAGTTCGAGGCGCTCGCCGTGGCCGCGACGCGCGCCGTCGTGCAATGCCTGGCGCGCGGCGTACCAGCCCGGCATCCCGGTGACTCCGGGACCGGGCGGTGTCGACGCCGACGCGAGGTAGACGCCGCGCAGCGGTGTGCGCCACGGCGTCGTCGACACCACGGGGCGACGGATCGCCTGCGCGAACGTGAACGCACCGCCGAGGATGTCGCCCCCGATGTCGGCGGGGTTGTAAGCCTCGCGCTGGGCGGCGGTCATCGCGTGGCTGGCGAGGATGCGGTGACGAAAGCCCGGGGCGAAGCGCTCGACCTGTCGCACGACGGCCTCGGTGGGGTCGAACGTCGAACCCGCCGGCACATGGATATAGGCCCACAGCACCTGCTTGCCGCCCGGCGCGCGCGTGCCGTCGAGCACACTCGGCTGCACCGTCAGCACGTACGGCCGGTCGGGCACGCGGCCCTGCGCGACCGCGTTCTCGCTCGCCTCGATCTCTTCCCGCGTGCCGCCGAGGTGCACGGTGGGAGCGAGGGCGACGTCGGGGTGCGACCAGGGCACGGGACCGTCCAGCGCGAAGTCGACCTTCGCAGCGGCGGGACCGTAGCGGTACTGCCGGACGGCGTGCGCATACCGCGCGGGAAGGTCCGGATGCGTGAGCAGCAGGCGCGGTGTGGTGTCGAGCAGCAGCAGGTCTCCGGCATCCGGATCGCCCCAGTCCAGACCCGCCAGCGTCTGCACCCGGGTGCCCGTCTCGACGGTGCCGCCGTGGGCGGCGAGGTCGGCGGCGAGGGCGTCCGCGATCGTCTGCGATCCCCCGCGGGGGAACGCCCAGCCATCGGCGGAATGCGCGTGTGCCGCGAGGAAGATGCCGGACGCTGCCCCTCCGAGTGAGGGCATCGGGGTGTTCGCGTGGGCGAGCACGCCTGCCAGCAGCGCGTTGGCCTCCTCGGTGCGGAACGTTCCGCGGCCGAGGCGCGTGCCGAGCTGCAGGGCGCGCAGCCCGAACCGGACTGTCGTGATCGGATGCCGCGGCCACCGCAGCAGCTGCGATCCGGTGAAGTCGACCAATCCGCCGAGGTGCCGGCTGAGCGGGCGCAGCACCCCGCGCCACGCGCTGCCGTCGGGGCCGAGCGCATCGGCCGTGCGCTCGATGTCGCGCCACGCGATCGCCGCCCTGCCGCCGTCGAGCGGCTGCGCGTACGAGGCGAGCGGGTGGATCCACCCGACCCGCTCGTGGATGCCGAACGCACGGAAGAACGGCGATGACAGCGCCGCCGGATGCACGGCGGAGCACACATCGTGGCGGAATCCCGGGAGCGTGAGCGGCGACGTGCGCACACCACCGCCGATGGTCGCGGCCGCTTCGAGCACCCGGACCTCGTATCCGGCGCGCGCGAGCGCGACCGCGGCGGACAGCCCGTTGGGACCGCTGCCGATCACCGTCGCGCGTCTCGCCATGGCCCCATCCTTCCATCGGGTCGCGGCACCGGCAGGGGGTTGACGCCGTGTGGCGTGGCGGGCTTCCTCCCGGAACGGGCCCGCGACAGGATGGAGGTGCGGACGGTCCGCGGAGAAAGAGGTGGATCATGCAATCGGTGCTTCTCGAGACTCCGGCGGGGATCACGGCCCGGCTCGGCTGGGACCCCAAGCTCTCGGACCACGACCGCAAGCGCGCGCTCGCCAGGGAGATCGTCGCGACGAAGCTCGGCGTCGACCCGAAGGACGTGCGCATCGAGCGCGAGGCTCCGCGCACCTTCGGGTTCCACACCCAGCTGATCGCCGAGGTCGACGGCGCCGAGGTGCCGCTGAAGATCCGCAATGTGAATTTCCGCGCGGCCACCGTCGTCGCCGTCGCCGACGCCGATGCGTCCCTCGGGCTCGATCTGCGCGACGCGCACCCCGACGACGCCGAGCTGCATTTCATGAAGCGGCACTCGCACCTGCTCGACGAGAACGACCTCGGCAAGCTGCTCGCCCACTGGACCCGCGTGCAGGCCGTGCGCGACGCCGACGGTCGCGGCGCCCTCGTCGCCGCCGATCACGTGCGCCTCGACAGTCCCCTGAACAAGGGCTGGATCCCCGATCGCAAGGTGTTCTACCAGCTGGCCGACCTCTCGCGCGACAGCTGGATCATCACGCTCGCCTACACCCAGGCGCCTGCCTGAGAGGGACGGTTGAGGGAACGGATGCTGCGGACCGCAGCATCCGTTCCCATCAATCCTCGACCAGCTCGGGGAGCGCGGCCTTCAGCTCCGCCAGCCACACCGTCGCGTTGCCGTCGGACGGGGCGCGCCAGTCGCCGCGCGGCGAGAGCGAGCCCGCCGGTGAGACCTTCGGGCCGTTCGGGATCGCCGAGCGCTTGAACTGGGCGAACGCGAAGTAGCGCTTGAGGAACACCTGCAGCCACTTCGCGACAGTGGGCAGGTCATACGCGTAGCGGTCCTCGTGGGGGAAGCCGGGAGGCCATGCACCGGCCTCGGCATCGCGCCAGGCGTGCGCGGCGAGGTAGGCGATCTTCGACGGCCGGAACCCGTACCGGAGGATATGGAAGAGCGCGAAGTCGTGAAGCGCGTACGGGCCGATGCGGTCCTCGGTCGACTGCATCTTGCCGTCCTGGCCCATGGGCACGAGCTCGGGCGAGATCTCGGTGTCGAGCACCGACTGCAGCACCTCGGCCTCGCGGTCGTCGACGCCCTCGCGATGCGAGATCACCCAGCGGATCACATGCTGGATGAGGGTCTTCGGCACGCCGGCGTTGACGGCGTAGTGGCTCATGTGATCGCCGACGCCGTAGGTCGCCCAGCCGAGGGCGAGCTCCGACAGGTCGGACGTGCCGATCACCATGCCGCCGTGGTGGTTCGCGAGGCGGAAGAGGTAGTCGGTGCGCAGGCCCGCCTGCACATTCTCGAACGTGATGTCGTGCACCGGCTCGCCGTCGGCGAACGGGTGTCCGATGCGCTCGAGCATCTCGGTCGCGAGCGGGCGGATGTCGATCGTCTCGATCGACGCGCCCACCGACTCGGCGAGAGCGATCGCGTTCGACCTCGTGTGCTCGCTCGTCGCGAAGCCGGGCATCGTGTACGCGAGGATGTCGCTGCGCGGGCGCCCCATGAGGTCCATGGCGCGGGCGACCACGAGCAGCGCGTGGGTCGAGTCGAGGCCGCCCGACACACCGATGACGGGCTTCGGCCCACCGATCGCGCGCATGCGCTGCACGAGGCCCGACACCTGGATGTTGAAGGCCTCGTAGCAGTCCTGCGCGAGGCGGGCGGGGTCGTCGGGCACGAACGGGAACCGGTCGAGCGTGCGGCGCAGCCCCACATCGGTGCGCGGAGGGTCGAGCCGGAAGTGCACGGTGCGGAACGCGGCATCCGCTCCCGTCGACCTGCGGTTGTCGTCGAAGGTGCCCTGGCGGAGGCGATCCTGGCGGAGGCGGTCGAGGTCGACGTCGGCGATCGAGCGGCGCGGACCATCGGGGAAGCGCTCGGTCTCGACGAGGAGGTTGCCGCCCTCGTAGATCATGGTCTGGCCGTCCCACGAGAGGTCGTTCGTGGACTCGCCCGAGCCCGCAGCCGCGTACGCGTACGCGGCGAGACAGCGCAGCGACTGCGACTGCACGAGGTCTTTGCGGTCCTCGGCGCGGGCGATCGTGATGGGGCTGCCGCTGAGGTTGAGGAGCACCGTCGCACCGGCCAGCGCCGCGCGCGACGAGGGTGGGATCGGCACCCAGACGTCTTCGCAGACCTCGGCGTGCACGACGAGCCCGGGGATGTCGAGCGCCTCGAACACCAGATCGGGCCCGAACGGCGCCTCGAGCTCGCCGACGCGGATGTCCTGCCCGTCCTGGTCGTCGCCCGGCGCGTACCAGCGGCGCTCGTAGAACTCGCGGTAGGTCGGCAGGTACGACTTGGGCGCGACGCCGAGCAGCTCGCCGCGGTGGATCACGACGGCGCAGTTGTAGAGGCGGTTGCGGTGACGCAGCGGCGCGCCGACGACGAGCACCGGAAGAAGATCGACGGATGCCTCGACCAGGCCCTCGATCGCGGCGACGACGGCGTCGAGCACCGGGTCCTGCATGACGAGGTCGTCGATCGCGTAGCCGGTCAGGCACAGCTCCGGGAAGACCGCGACGGCGACCGCGTCGGCGTCGCACACGCGCGCCGCCTCGAGCACGGCGGTGGCGTTCGCCGCGGGGTCGGCGATGGCGACCGGGATCGTGCAGGCCGCGACGCGGGCGAACCCGTGCCGGTACGCGCTGTCGAAGGGCAGGCTCATGCGGTCAAGTCTGGCAGGTGTGCGGGGGAGGGCGGAGGTGTCGGGGGCCGCGGCTATCGTCGAGAGGGAAGGGCGGGGTATGCGATACATCGAGGACGAAGGCCGGATCGTCTGGAGCGCGAGCGATCTCAAGACCGCGGCGGAGTGCGAGTACGCGTGGCTGCGCGCGATCGATGCACGGCTGGGGCGCGTGGCCGCGGTCGAAGAGCCGGAAGACCTCACCCTCGAGCGCGCCGGGCGCCTCGGCACGGTGCACGAGCGCCGGGTGCTCGCCGACTACGTGGAGCGCTTCGGCGATCGGGTGGTCGAGATCCCCGAGACGCGATCGTCGGATGCTGCGGCCCTCGCCGATGCGGTCGCCCAGACGGATGCAGCCCTCGCGTCCGACGCCGAGGTCGTCTACCAGGCGGCGTTCTCGACCGCCTCGTTCGTCGGCTTCGCCGACTTCCTCGTGCGCGACGGGGCCGGGCGCTGGCTCGTGCAGGACACCAAGCTCGCACGCCACGCGCGCGTCACCGCTCTCATGCAGCTCGCGGCATACGTCGATCAGCTCGACCGTCTCGGGGTGGCGCGCTCCGACCGCGTGCAGCTGCTGCTCGGCGACGGCAGCGTCAGTGAGCACGAGGTCGACGACCTGCTACCGGTGTTCGCGCTGCGGCGCGAGCGGCTCGCGGCCCTCATCGCCGACCGCCGTCTCGACCTCGGCGCGGCGGGGGAGCCGATCGCGTGGGGCGACCCGCGCGGTGAGCTCGGCGTCGTGGCGTGCGGACGCTGCGCGACCTGCGACGCCGAGGTCGTCGCATCCCGGGATCTGCTCCTCGTGGCCGGCATGCGTCCGGTGCAGCGCGAGCGGCTGCGCACCGTCGGCATCGAGACGATCGAGCAGCTCGCCGGGGCGCCGAGCGGTCCGGCGGGCATGAACCCCGACGTGTTCTCGTCGCTGCGCACGCAGGCGCGCCTGCAGCTCGAGAGCCCAGCCGGCACGCCGCCGCTCATCGCGCCGAAGCCCGTGCCGCGCGAGGTCGTGGTGGCCCAGAGTGCGATCGCCACCGACGGCGCGGTCGTCGCGCAGGCGACGATGGCCGCGGTGCTCGAGGCTCCCGTCGCCGCTCCGCCGATCCCGGTGTTCGAGGTCGTGGCGCCGAAGGCGCTCGGCGCCCTTCCGCGGCCCGACCACGGCGACCTGTTCTTCGACTTCGAGGGTGACCCGCTGCACACCGAGCCGCCGGCACCGGGAGAGCCCACGCAATGGGGCATCGACTACCTGTTCGGCTGGGTCGACACCCGCGAGCAGTACACCGCGCTGTGGGCGCACTCGTTCGCCGACGAGAAGCGTGCGCTCGAGACGTTCCTCGACGTCGTGAACCTGCGCCGGCAGCAGCACCCGGGCATGCACATCTACCACTACGCGCCGTACGAGCCGACGCACCTGCTCGCCATGGCGGCGCGCCACGGGGTGCGCGAGGCCGACGTCGACAGGCTGCTGCGCGACGGGGTGTTCGTCGACCTGTACCCGATCGTGCGCCGGGCGCTGCGGATCGGATCCCGCTCGTATTCGATCAAGAAGCTCGAGCCGCTGTACATGGGCGACGAGGTGCGCACCAGCGACGTGCAGAAGGGCGACGACTCGATCGTCCGCTACGTCGAGGCGCGCGCGCTTCAGGCCGATGGCGCCTCGGCGGAGGCATCCGTCGTGTTCGACGACCTCGCCGACTACAACCGCTACGACTGCGTCTCGACCCGGCGCCTGCGTGACTGGCTCGTCGACCGCGCGCGCGAGGCGAAGCTCGTGCCGTCGCCGAACCCCGAGCCCGACGAGCGGGCGTACGAGCCGTCGGCACGCGCCACGGTGCTCGACGCGCTCGCGCTCGACCACCCCGAGGACTCGGTCGAGGCGCGGTCGCTCCGCCTCGGCGCGGCCGCGATCGACTACTACCCGCGTGAGGCGAAGTCCTACTGGGCGACGCACTTCCTCCGTCTGCGCGAGCCCGTCTCCCTGTGGGACGAGACGCGCGACGTCGTCGCGATCGACCCCGCACGCAGCCGCGTGCGCGAGGACTGGCACTTCCTCGACAGCGGCAAGGGCGGCGAGCGGCGCATCGTCGAGCTGCGCGGCGACCTCGCGCCCGGCACGCGGCTCAGCGAGGGCACGAATCCCTTTGCGCTGTACGAGATCCCGGCTCCGTTCCCTTTCGAGGCCTCGCCCCGCTGGATCCACGCCTACCGGTCGGTCACCGTCGTCGAGGTGCTCGACGACGGCGCGGTGATCGAAGAGACCGCGGTGGACGGCGTGACCTGGAGCGACCTGCCCCTCGCGCTCACGCCGCAGGCACCGCCCGCCGCAGGCAACCAGCAGAAGGCCATCGACGCCTGGGCGGATGCCGTCATCGCGGCCTCGCCGACCCTCCCGGCCGACCCGGCCACCGACATCCTGTGCCGTCGTCCTCCGCGAACCTTGACGGGCTCGCTGCCCGCCGTGGGCGACGACGCCGTCGACGCCATCTCCCGGGCCGTGCGCGACCTCGATCGCAGCTACCTGGCGGTGCAGGGCCCACCCGGCACAGGCAAGACCTACGTCGGCTCCCACGTGATCGCCCGGCTCGTTCGCGATCACGGCTACAAGGTCGGCGTCGTCGCCCAGGGCCACGCGACGATCGAACTCCTCCTCGATCGCGTCATCGCCGCGGGTGTACCCGCGTCGCAAGTCGGGAAGGCCCCGAAGGACGCCGCGGTCGACCACGCCTTCACCGTGCTGCCGAAGAACGGCGTCGCGGCGTTCACGGCCGAGCACGAGGCATCCGGGTACGTGGTCGGCGGCACGGCGTGGGACTTCAGCCATGAGGGCCGCGTCCCGCGCGGCAGCCTCGACCTCCTCGTCGTCGACGAGGCCGGTCAGTTCTCGCTCGCCTCCACGATCGCGGTGTCGCTGGCCGCGCCGCGGCTGCTGCTGCTCGGCGATCCGCAGCAGCTGCCGCAGGTGAGCCAGGGCACGCACCCCGCGCCCGTCGACACGTCGGCGCTCGGCTGGGTGATGGACGGCGCCGACGTCATCCCGCACGAGTACGGCTACTTCCTCGCCGAGACCCGGCGCATGCGGCCGGAGGTCGCCGCACCCGTGTCGACCCTGTCGTACCGCGGCGAGCTCGAGGCGCACCCCTCGACGGCGCTGCGCCGCATCGACGGTGTTCCCGCGGGCCTCGTCCCGATCGCCCTGCGCCATCACGGCAACGCCACGCAGTCCCTCGAGGAGGCCGCGGAGGTCGCGCGGCTCGTCACCGACCTCATCGGCCGGGAGTGGACGGATGCCGTCGCCGACGACGTCGACGGCTCCTCGGTCGCACTGCCGCCACGGCCGCTCGAGCAGCAGGACCTCATCGTCGTCACCCCGTACAACGCACAGCAGGTCGCCGTCGAGGCGGCACTCGCCGCGGCGGGATTCCCCGAGGTGCCCGTCGGCACGGTCGACAAGTTCCAGGGCAAGGAGGCGGCCGTCGCGATCGTGTCGTTGGCGGCCTCGAGCGGGCGCGACGCACCGCGGGGGCTCGAGTTCCTGCTCCTGCGCAATCGCCTCAACGTCGCGATCTCGCGCGCGATGCACACGGCGTTCGTCGTGTACTCGCCGGGTCTCCTCGACGACCTCCCGTACACCCCGGAAGGGGTGGCGCGGCTGAGCGGTTTCGCCCGACTCGTCGGCCAGGGCTGAGGCCCGCGTAGACTCGCGCTCACCGTCGAACACGTCGCACACGACAGCCCCCGAGCGTCTCGCACCGGTCAGGGATGAGACGCCCGCCCGAACAGGAGCCCGCATGGCCGACGACGCATCGCAGCAGTTCGAGATCGACCTCCCGCCCGAGCTCATCGGCGGCAATTACGCCGACTTCGCCAACGTCTGGCACACGCCGACGGTGTTCGTGATGGACTTCCTCACCCTTGCGCAGCCCCCGCGCGAGCAGGTCGATGCCGAGACCGGTCAACGCCACACTGTCGTGCCGGCGCGCGTCGTGAGCCGCATCCGCATCCCACCGGACCAGGTGTTCGAACTCGCCAAGGCGCTGACCCAGCAGCTCGAGTTCTGGGAGCGCGAGACGGGTCGGCGCAACCCCCAGGAGCCCCCGCTCGGCGACTGACACGGGTTCCCGGGGCGAGCCTTCTGGCGCGGGCAGCGCTAGACGGGCATCAGGGGCAAAGTCAACCCCTTTCCGCGAGAAATCTTCGCCACGTACCCTTTCCACGCGTCGTAAAAAGCGCAGAGGCGCGGTATCCGTTCGGCGAGGGGCGGATGCCGCGCCGCACTCTGTCCGGTATCACTGCGCATGCTTCCTCCTCTGACACACGGAGGAGGACGACATGACCACGATCGACCAGCCGCTCGCGACGATGGCGACCACGCCGGAGCCCGCGGACGAGCCGCAGACGGATGCTGCGCCGCGGCGCCGCGGGATCGTCTTCTGGGTCGTCCGCTACCTGCCCGCCGAGGTCGCCGGAACCGCCGCGATGGTGGTCGGGGGACTCCTCGCCACGCTGTGGACCGACGCCCCACCGCTCATCGCGGTCGCGGCGCTCCTCGGCGAGATCATCGGCTTCTACGCCGTGCTCGCCGTCACGATCTACATCGAGCAGGCGCCCGTGTCCACGACCCGGCGACGTGCTGTCGGACGGACCGCCGTGCTGCTCGTGGCGGAGTTCGGCGCAGCCGAGCTGCTCGACACCTTCCTGGTGCGCCCCGCGGCACTCGTGCTCGGCGTCTGGCTGATCCCCGATCCCCTTCTGGGCATGCTCGCCGGCAAGGTCGCCGCCGACATCGTGTTCTATGCGGTCGCCGCCGGCGCGTTCACCGTCACCGCCAAGACCGGTCTGCGCGACGGACGTCGCCCCGTCGGCCCGCAGGAGGTGGCGACATGAACCTCGCGGCCCTGCGCCGCGAGCCCCGCACGACCCGCGCGCTCGAGCACCGGCGACGGGCCGAGGCATCCGCCCTGCTGTCGTCCGTGGCGGCCCGCGCGGCGATCGCGCTGCACGGCACGCCGCTCCTGCTGCTCGACCCCGAGCGCGTGCGGCGGCAGTACCGGCACCTCCGCCACGCCCTGCCGTTCGTCGGGTTCCACTACGCGGTGAAGGCGCTCGCCCACGACGCCGTGCTCGACGTGCTCGACGACGCCGGTTGCGGCTTCGACGTCGCGACCGGTGAGGAGCTGGCGATGTTGACGCGGCGCGGGGTCGCAGCATCCCGCATCATCCACACCCACCCGATCAAGAAGCCCGCCGAGATCGCCGTGGCGCTGACCGCGGGCGTGCGCACGTTCGTCGTCGACAACGACGTCGAGATCGAGAAGTTCCGCGGCGCGCCCAGCGACACCCGACTGCTGGTGCGGCTCGCGTACCGCAGCCCGCACGCGAAGAGCGACCTGTCGAGCAAGTTCGGCGTCGGACCGTTCGAAGCGGCGCATCTCGTCGAAGGGGCGCTCGCCGCCGGCGTCACCGTCGCCGGCTTCAGCTACCACGTGGGCAGCCAGCTCGACGACCCTGGCCGGTTCGCCGCCGCGGCCGCCGACACGCTCGAGCTCATGGGCATCCTCGAGCGGCGCCTCAACGTGCAGTTCGACACCCTCGACATCGGCGGCGGGTTCCCCGCGTCGTACGACTCCGAGTCGGCGGCCATCGAAGACGTCGCGGCTGTGCTCCGCCCCGTGCTCGAGCCGCACGCGCGACGGCTCGACATCATCGCCGAGCCCGGCCGGATCATGGTGGCCGACGCGATGACGCTGGTGACGAGCGTCATGGGCATCGCCGAGCGCGGCGACGGCCGCTGGTACTACCTCGACGACGGCGTCTACGGTTCGTACTCGAACGTCCTCACCGAGGATGTCCACCCGCTCGTGTTCGCCGAACGCGACCTCACGGGTCGGGATGCCGCGAACCACCGCTGGGCGACCCTCGGTGGCCCGACCTGCGACTCGTCGGACGTGATCGCGCGGGAGGTGCTGCTGCCGGAGCTGCAGGTCGGCGACCTGCTCGTGAGCCCGACGATGGGCGCGTACACGACGGTCACCGCGACGAGGTTCAACGGACGCCCGTTCACGCCGGTCGCGGTGGTCGGGAGGGGTGCGACGACAGCCGAGGTCGCCGTGACGTCGGACGTGCGCCGCGTGCCGATCGTGTGAGTCGGGCGGCCCGCGTCAGACCGTGCCGTACAGCCGGTCGCCGGCGTCGCCGAGACCGGGCACGATGTAGCCGTGCTCGTTGAGGCGCTCGTCGATCGCACCGAGCACGAGCGTCACATCGCGGCCGGCGACCTGCTTCTCGATCGCGGCGACGCCCTCGGGCGCGCCGAGGATGCAGATCGCGGTGACGTCCTGCGCGCCGCGGTCGAACAGGAAGTCGATCGCCGCGCCGAGCGAGCCGCCCGTGGCGAGCATCGGGTCGAGCACGAAGCACTGGCGGTCGCTGAGGTCGTCGGGCAGACGCTCGGCGTAGGTAGACGGCTCGAGCGTCTCGTGATCGCGGACCATGCCCAGGAAGCCGACCTCGGCGGTCGGGATGAGCTTGACCATGCCCTCGAGCATGCCGAGGCCGGCGCGGAGGATCGGCACGACGAGGGGGCGCGGGTCGTCGATGCGGACGCCGGTCGTCGTCGTCACGGGCGTCTGGATCTCGATCGGCGCCACGCGGACGTTGCGGGTCGCCTCGTAGGCGAGCAGCGTCACGAGCTCTTCGGTGAGCTGGCGGAACACCGGCGATGGGGTGCGCTGGTCGCGCAGCACCGTGAGCTTGTGGGTGATGAGGGGGTGGTCGGCGACGTGCAGGCGCATAGAGACAGGTTAGTGCGTCGCGGTGCCGGAACCCGGGGCGACTTCTGCCCGGGCGGCTACGCTCGTGCTGTGCTTCCCGCCCCCGCCGACCTCGCCGCGATGGATCGCGCGCTCGAGCTCGCCGCGGCGGCGGGTGAGGCGGGCGACGTGCCGGTCGGGGCGGTGGTGACGGATGCTGCGGGCACGGTGATCGGCGAAGGCCGGAACCTCCGCGAGCTCGAGCACGATCCCACCGCGCATGCCGAGGTGGTCGCCCTTCGCGCGGCGGCGGCGGCCCGCGGGAGCTGGAATCTCGAGGGCTGCACCCTCGTCGTGACCCTCGAGCCCTGCGTGATGTGCGCGGGCGCCGTGCTCCAGTCGCGCATCTCGCGGCTCGTCTTCGGCGCCTGGGACGAGAAGGCGGGTGCCGCGGGATCGATGTACGACGTCGTGCGCGATCGGCGTCTGCCCTATCGGGCCGAGGTCGTCGCGGGCGTGCGCGAGGACGCAGCATCCGCTCTCCTGCGCAGCTTCTTCGACGCGCGCCGCTGATCCCGAGAATCGCGAGAGGGTAGATCTCCGCACGCCGCGTGTGCGGAAACCTACCCTCTCGCGATTCCGGGGGACAGCCGCGCGGTAACGGGGGGACAGCACCCTGCTGGCAGCCTCGGCCGCGGGCCTAGCGTGACGGCCATGACCCGCCTCATCGAACCCGTTCGGACTGCCACTGCCGTCACGCGCCCGGGCGGCGTCCGCTCCCGCATCGGCTGGACGTTCGTCCTGCTGACGGCGCTCGCGATCGTCGCGTACTCCGCGGTGCCCTACTTCACCGCGTCGCTCGCCGACCTCGCGGGGCAGGACGTGGGCCTCGCTCCGACCTACGCGGCGGTGCACCCGTTCGTGCAGGGTGCGCTGTACGTCCACATCGTCGGCGGCGCCGTGGCGCTCGTCACCGGACCGCTGCAGTTCTGGCGCGGGCTGCGCACGCGCGCTCCCCGCGTGCACCGCTGGATCGGTCGCGTCTACTTGGTCGCAGTGGCGATCGGCGCCGTCGGCGGCCTCATCATCGCGCCGTCGAGCCCCGCCGGCTACATCGGTTTCTTCGGGTTCGGCACGCTCGCCGTGCTGTGGCTGATCACGGGATGGCGCGCGTACCGCGCGATCCGCCGCCGCGACGTGCCGAGCCACCAGGCCTGGATGATCCGCAACTACGCGCTGACGTACTCCGGTGTCATGCTGCGCATCTGGCTGCCGCTGCTGCTCATGGCGCCGCTCGTGCTCGGGCAGCCGTGGGAGCTGGACTCCGCGTTCGCGAACGCCTACGCCGCGGTGCCGTTCCTGTGCTGGCTCCCGAACCTCGTGTTCGCCGAGTGGCTCATCCGTCGCCGCGGCCTGCCCTCGTACCGCCTGCCCGTCTGAGAACGTTCGGGGTTCCGTCAGACGCCGACCCGGCGGTACTGCAGTCCGCCCACGAGAAGGTCGACGCCGAACGCGAACTCGGCCTCCGGAGCGTCGTCGTCGCGCAGGGCCATGGACGCGTCTGCGTGCACGCCCAGCTGGCGATACTGCTGCCGTTGCTGCTCGTGCTGGACCTGACCGAGAACGAAGTGGAGCAGGGCGGATGTCGCCCGCTGGACGGACTCGTCGTCGAATCCGCCGGCGGCGATCGTGGCGGCCAGGCGATCGTGCGCCCCCCGCGATCCCAGCCCGAGTGCGAAGGTGCTCGCGACGAGCTCAGCACCGTCGCGGTGTGCCAGCAGGGCTCGGCGCAGCGCGGACGCCTCCGCACGGACCCGAGAGGTCCACTCCGGGTCGGCCGATCCGGAGTCGACCTCCGCGACGATCCGGTCGGACAGTTCCGCAAGCAGGCTCTGCTTGTTGGGGAAGTGCCAGTAGAGGGCGCTGGGCTGCACCTCGAGCGCAGCCGCGAGCCGGCGCATGGTCAGGTCGGGGAGGCCGTACTCATCGAGGATCGTCATCGCGGCCCGCGCGACCTCGTCGCGGGTGTGACCCCGATTTGCTCTCGCCGTCCCCATGAGCCCACTATATTGAACACCGTTCTAGTGAACGGTGTTCAGGTAGCACTCCTCCTCGGCAGAAGGGACCTCGTCCGATGGCCACGCCCCCCGCTTCCTCGCTCGACCGACCGGCGCACGTGAGCGCACTCGATGCGACAGCTCTGGCGCGCGTCGCCGTGTTCGCCGCGATCATCGCGGTGCTCGGATTGCCCGGCGGGTTCTCGATCCTGGGGTCGGTGCCGATCACGGCGCAGACTCTCGGCGTGATGCTCGCGGGAGCCGTTCTCGGCCCCTGGCTGGGTGCGCTGTCGGTCACCGTGCTGCTCGGTCTGGTCGCGGTGGGCATGCCGCTGCTGGCCGGCGGGCGTGGCGGGATCGGGGTGTTCTTCGGACCGTCCGCCGGGTACCTCATCGGGTGGATCGCCGGAGCGATCGTGATCGGACTCATCGTCCACGCCGGTGGCCGCAAACCCACGACCTGGCGCACGCTGCTCGGGATCGTGACCGGCGGCATCCTCGTCGTCTATGCCTTCGGCATCCCCGTGCAGAGCCTCGTGACGCGTCTGCCGCTGGGAGAGACGGCGCTGACGAGTCTGGTGTTCGTACCCGGCGACCTGGTGAAGGCCGTGCTCGCCACGGCCATCGTGGTCACGCTGGTCCGCGCCTACCCGCGGGCGTTCCGCCGGACGTGGACCACGAAGCCGGCCGTCGCGGGCGACGGCGACCCGATGTCGTGATCGTCCCCCTCAGCGGCGAGGCCGCCGGCCTGCTCGAGCGGGTGCGGGAGATCCGCGACGCGGGCGACATCCCGCTCGTGGGCGATCCGCGATGGCCGCGCGCCCAGTGGGACGCGGTGATCGCCGCGGCGGCCGACGCGGGCGTTCCCGACGGCATCGCGTGGGCGACGCAGACGTCGGGCAGCGCCGGCCGGCCGCGGATCGTGCTGCGGAGCGCCTCGTCCTGGGACGACTCCTTCGGCATCGTGTCGGAGCTGCTCGCCGCGGGTCCGGAGGACGTGGTCGCACTGCCGTCGCCGCCCGTCTCCTCGCTCACGATGTTCTCGATCGCGCACGCGCTCGCCGGCGGCCCGCGTCCGGCGCTCGGCGCCCCTGTCGACCCGGACGCCACCTGCCTGCACGGCACTCCTCAGGCGCTGCGGGCGATGCTCGACGCCGGCGCCCCACCGCGGCTGCGCGCCGCACTCGTCGGCGGCTCCCACCTGGACGCCGGACTCCGGGAGCGGGCGGAGGCCGCCGGCATCCGTGTCGTCTCCTACTACGGCGCGGCTGAACTGTCGTTCGTCGCCGTCGACCACGGCGACGGGCTGCGCGCGTTCCCCGGTGTAGAACTCAACATCCGCGGCGGCGAGCTGTGGGTGCGGTCGCCGTTCGTCGCGGACGGGTACGCGGGAGCCGAGGGTCCGCTGCGCCGCGACGGCGAGTGGGCGACGGTCGGCGACCGCGCCGAGCTCATCGACGGCCGCTTGCGTCTGCTCGGCCGCGCGGATGACGCGATCCTGAGCGCGTCCGCGACGATCGTGCCCGAAGAGGTCGAGGAGGTGCTGCGCGCGGTCCCCGGCGTCCGCGATGCGATCGTGTTCGGACTGCCCCGCGATCGTGTCGGGTCGCTCGTCGCCGCGTTCGTCGAGCTCGACGACGCCGACCCCGACCCCGCCACCGATCTCCGCGAGATCGTCGCGACGCGTCTGGCGCCGGCGCACCGGCCGCGCCAGTGGTTCGCCGGCGAGCTGCCGCGCACCGGGTCGGGCAAGCCGGCGCGCGCCGAAGCGGTGCGCCGGGCTCTGGACGGGGAGGTGCCGCGCCTTGCCGTCTGACCGCGATCCCGTGATCATCGCCGCCCGCCGCACGCCCATCGGCACGCGTGGGCGAGCCCTCGCCGGACTGGGCGTCGGCGAGCTCGGCGCGGCGGTGATCCGCGCGGCGCTGACCGACGCGGCGGCGGTGACCGGAGCGCCGGTCGAGGTGGCCGACGTCCTGCTCGGCAACTGCATGGGCCCGGGGGGCAACCCCGGGCGGATCGCCGCGCTCGCGGCAGGGCTCGGCGCCGACGTTCCCGGTGCCACCATCGACCGGCAGTGCGGCAGCGGCCTCGCCGCCGTGCTGGACGCGGTGGCCGCGATCCGCGCGGGCGACGAGCGGATGCGGGTGGCCGGGGGCGTCGAGAGCCCCTCCACCGCCCCGGTGCGGATCGCGGACGGCGTCGCGTACGACCGAGCCCCGTTTGCGCCCGCCGGCTTCCCCGACCCCGACATGACCCGGGCGGCCGAGGACCTCGCGGTGCACGACCGCATCCTGCGTGGCCGGCAGGACGCTCACGCAGCGCGGAGCCACGCGCGGGCGCGCGCCGCCCTCGACGCGGGACGCTTCGGGGCCGAACTGGTCCCGCTTGCGGGGCTCGGCCACGACGACGCGATCGGCGGCGCCGAGCGACTGCTGCCGCGACTGCCCGTCCTCTTCCCCGGCGGGTCCGTGACCGCCGGGACCGCGACGCGCATCGGCGACGGCGCCGCAGCGGTGGTCGTCGCTCCTTCCGGGACAGGCCCCGGCCTCGCGGTGCGCGCAGCCGCAGTGGTGGGCTGCGACCCCGCGCTTCCGGGTATCGGCGCGGCTCCCGGCATCCACTCCGCCCTCCGTTCTGCGGGTGCGACAGTCGCCGACGTCGAGGCGTTCGAGATCGTGGAGGCGTTCGCGGCGCAGAGCCTCGCCGTGCTCGACCGGATCGGCGTCGACGAAGACGATCCACGGGTGTGCGCGGACGGGGGCGCGCTCGCCCTCGGTCATCCGTGGGGTGCGAGCGGTGCCGTGGCGCTGGTGCGGCTGTTCAGCCGGCTCGTGCGCGGCGGTCGGCCGAGGGGCACGCTCGGTGTCGCTGCCGCCTCCGTCGGCGGTGGGTTGGGGATCGCCGCCGTGGTCGAGGTGGTGCGATGACGATCCGCCTCGACGCTGTGGACCTCCGCCTCGGCGAGACCGACGTGCTTCGCGACGTGTCGGTCGACCTCGCCGCGCGCACGATCGGGGTCATCGGCGAGAACGGTTCGGGCAAGTCGACGTTCGCCCGGCTGC
Organism: Microbacterium sp. F01; assembly: GCF_056156365.1. NCBI lineage: Bacteria > Bacillati > Actinomycetota > Actinomycetes > Micrococcales > Microbacteriaceae > Microbacterium > Microbacterium sp. F01. The sequence goes on along the minus strand of NZ_CM149592.1, from coordinate 3,504,966 downwards.
TCGGCGGCCTGATCCGGCCGACGAGCGGCTCGATCAGCATCCTCGGGCTCGACGCCGGCAGTCATGCGGCCGAACTGCGACGACGCACGGCGCTCGTGTTCAGCAACCCCGACGCGCAGATCGTCATGCCCACGGTCGCGGAGGACGTCGCGTTCTCGCTCCGCGCCGACCGGATGCCGGCGCCGGAGGTCCGCGAACGGGTGGCGGCCGCCCTCGAGCGGTTCGGCCTCACGCCGCTCGCGGAGCGATCCGCGCACGACCTCTCGGGCGGGCAGAAGCAGCTGCTCGCGCTCTGCGGCGCGTTCGTGCGCCGCCCCGACCTGGTGATCGCGGACGAGCCGACGGCCTACCTGGACGCGCGGAACGCGCGGCTGGTCGCCGACCACCTCTTCGAGGATCAGGGCCACCGGCTGCTCCTCGTGACCCACGACCTGGCCCTCGCGCAGCGCTGCGAGCACGCGGTGCTCTTCTCCGAGGGCAGGGTCGCGGCGGTGGGCGAGCCCGCCGCGGTCGTCGCCGAGTACGAGGCGATCCTGCGATGCTGACGCTGTACCGCCCCGGCGACAGCTGGCTCTACCGGATGCCCGCAGGCCCCAAGACCGTGGTGCTCCTCGTGGTGATGCTCGGGGTGCTGGTCATGCCCGCGGCCTGGTGGACGGTGGGCGCGGCCGCCGCCATCAGCGTCGTCGCGTACGCGGTGGCGGGGCTCGGCGATGGCCGCTGCGGGATGCGCGAACTCGGGCGGCAGCTGTTCGCGATCCGCTGGGTGCTCGTCATCACGGTCGCGGGGCAGCTGCTCTTCCTCGGCCCGGAGGCCGCGGCCGCCAACACCGCCCGGGTCGCCGCGTCCCTCGTCCTCGCAGGCCTCCTCGTCCTCACCACCCGCGTCAGCGACCTCCTCGCTGCGTTCGAGAGGGGACTTCGGCCGCTGCGGCGCATCGGTGTCGACACGGAGCGGGCCGCGCTCCTGCTGACCGTGACGCTCGGCACCGTTCCGGTGCTCGCCCGGCTCGCCGGCGAGGTGCGCGACGCCCAACGTGCGCGAGGTGCACGAGCGAGCCTGCGCATGTTCGTGGTGCCGTTCCTCGTCGTCTCGCTCAAGCACGCCGACCAGCTCGGCGACGCGCTCGCCGCCCGGGGGCTGCGATGAACCCGCAGCGTCCGCACGTGCGCGGCCCCGTCGTCGACGCCGAGACCCGCTGCATCCACTACTCGACGCCCCTCGACATCATCGCGATCGAGTTCCGATGCTGCGGCGAGTTCTACCCCTGTCACCTCTGCCACCAGGAGACCGCCGATCACCCGGCCGAGCAGTGGCCCGCGGAATCACGCGACGAGCACGCCATTCTCTGCGGCTGCTGCGGACGCCTCCTGACCATCGGCGAGTACGCAGAGGCGAACGCATGCCCGTCGTGCGCGGCGCCGTTCAACCCCGGCTGCAAGCTCCACTGGGAGCTGTATTTCTCAGGGTGACTCCGCAACCGTCAGCGGGGGAGGTGGGGGAGCACCTCGCCGAGGTACTCGACGTGCGAGACGTCCTGCAGGTCCATGAGCTGGAAGTAGACGCGCTGCGCGCCGATCGCGACCAGGCGCTCGACCTTCGCGACGATCTCGTCGCGGGTGCCGACGATGTTCACGTCGCCGCGGAGCTCGTCCACGGTGCGGCCGAGGTTCTCGGCACGGCGGTCGAGGTCGGACACGGATGCCCCGGCCAGCGTCGGCAGCGCGACAGAGAGCTTCAGCGACTCGGGGTCGCGACCGAGGCGCTCGCACGCGGCGCGCACGCCCGCGAACTTCTCCGCGGACTCCGCCTCGGAGCGGAACCCGATGTTGAACTCCGTCGCGTACCGGGCGGCGAGTTCGGGCGTGCGCTTCGGGCCGCCCCCGCCCACGATGACGGGAACACGGGGCTGCACCGGCTTCGGCAGGGCCGGGGCATCCGTCAGCCGGTAGTGCTCGCCCGCGAAGCTGTACGTCTCGCTCACGGGGGTCGACCAGAGGCCGTTCACGATCGCGAGCTGCTCCTCGAGGAGGCCGAACCGCTTGGCCGGGAACGGGATGCCGTAGGCCTCGTGCTCGCGCCCGAACCAGCCGGTGCCGAGGCCGAGCTCGGCGCGGCCGCCCGACATCCCGTCGACCTGCGCGACCTGGATCGCGAGGAGCCCGGGCACGCGGTACGTCACCGACGAGACGAGGGTGCCGAGTCGGATGCGGGAGGTCTCGCGGGCGAGTCCCGCCAGCGTGGTCCAGGCGTCGGTGGGGCCGGGGAGCCCGTCGCCGTCGCCCATGTGCAGATAGTGGTCGGAGCGGAAGAAGCCGTCGAATCCGAGGCGCTCGGCCGCCTGCGCGAAGGCGAGCTGATCGTCGTAGCTCGCGCCCTGCTGGGGCTCGGTGAAGATGCAGTACTCGATCGCCATGGGGTCAGTCCGCGGACTTGATGACGAACTCCGACGTGGGCGGAGTCGGATCGTCGCCGGGCCGGTAGATGTCGGGCTCGAAGTAGATGATGCGCGCGGTCGGCACGGCCTCTCGCACACGCGCCTCGATGCGGTCGATGTCGGAGGCGACGTGCGCGAGCGGCGCGTCCGATGCGAACCCGAGCTTGGCGGCGACGAGCAGTTCGTCGGGACCGAGGTAGAGCGTCTTGATGTGGATGATCTTCTCGACCTCGGGCCCGTCGTTGATGGCGTCGACGATGCGGTCGTGGTCGGCGTCCGTCGCGCCCTCGCCGACGAGGAGGCTCTTCGTCTCGATGCCGAGCGTGATCGCCACGAGGATCAGCAGGGTGCCGATCATGAGCGTGCCGATCGCGTCGAACACGGAGTTGTGCGTGATCACGGTCAGGCCGACACCGAACAGCGCGAACACGAGGCCGGTGAGCGCCGCGATGTCTTCGAGCAGCACCACCGGGAGCTCGGGGGCCTTCGCGTGCCGCACGAACGACACCCACGACTGGCCCTTGGCCCGGACGTGGTTGCTCTCCTTGACAGCCGTGCGCAGCGAGAACGACTCGAGCACGATCGCGACGACGAGCACCGCGATCGGGATCCACGCGTTCTCGAGCTCGTGCGGGTGGGTGAGCTTGTCGATGCCCTCGTAGATCGAGAACAGGCCGCCCACCGAGAACAGGATGATCGAGACGACGAACGCGTACACGTACCGCTCGCGGCCGTAGCCGAAGGGGTGCTCGCGGTCGGCCTTCTTCTTCGCCTGGCGTCCGCCGAGCATCAGCAGCAGCTGGTTGCCCGAGTCGGCGACGGAGTGGATCGCTTCGGCGAGCATCGACGCCGAGCCCGACAGGAACCACGCGATGAACTTCGCCAGGGCGATGCCCATATTCGCCAGGAACGCCGCGAGGATCGCCTTGCCGCCGCCGGAAGCACTCATGCGCATGAGTCTACGGATGCTGCGACCCCGCGTTTCGCGCGCGTCGCGGGCGTGAGGAGCCCGGTCTCAGTCGGACGAGCGCAGGATGATCGCCTCGGTCGGCGGGGCGGGGTTGTGCGGGTGCCCGACGTACCCGATCACTTCGAGCAGCGCGTGGCGGAACTCGGCGGGACGTTCCAGGTGCGGGGTATGGCCGGTGTCGGGGAGGTCGATCTCCGTCACCTCTCCGCCGGCATCGGAGTAGCGGGTGAGCACGTCGCGCATCTGCGCCACCATCTCCTGCGGCGGCGCGATCTCCTCGCCCGGCCAGTCGGGGACGATGCCGAGCTTGCCGAGGTTGTTGAGGTCGTACAACGACGCGTCCGACACGATCAGGTCGAGAGCCCCGTGGATCCACAGGATCGGGGCCTTCTCGGACAGGTCGACGATGCCCGACACGTCGAGGTTGCCGGGCGTCAGCGAGTTGAGCACCCCGATCGTTCCGGCGGCGAACCCCGGCCAGTTCTCGCTCGCGACGGAGTCGCCGGGGTAGTTGCCGGTCGCCGTCGAGGTCGTGAGCATCGACTCGACCCAGACGTCCTCGTGCTCGGTCTCGTAGCCCGGCGCGACGTAATGCGCGCGGAAGACGTTGCGGGGCGACGTCGGCGCGTCGGTCGACGTGTCGTGGTCGATGAGCCGCTGCACGAAATCGAGGTTGCCGGCGCCGCCACCCGTGCCGGCGTCGTCGTCCGTGAGTCGCGTGCCGTCTCGACGGGTGCCCCCGAACCCGTAAGGCGAGACCGGCGCTTCCAAGGTGAGGCTCAGCACCGGGTGGTCGAGCGCGTACTGCATGACGACCGCAGCGCCGAGGGACCAGCCCACGAGGTGGGCAGTCGGGATGTCCAGGGCTTCGAGCGTCGCGTGCACGTCGTCGCTGAAGTCCCGCACGCCGCGTGTCGCGTCGATGGGCGCGTGCTCGGTGCCGCCGTAGCCGCGCAGGTCGATCGCGATCACCCGGAGGTCGTGCGGGAGGTCCTCCATGAGCTCCTGCCAGAAGAGCGACGATGAGGCGTTCCCGTGGATGAGCACCACCGTGCGCTCCGGCGGGGTGCCCGGATCGTCGCCGGTGCGCTCCAGCACGTTCACCGACAGGTCGGGCGTCTCGACGATGCGTGCGGCGATGCCGTCGAAGAGGGTCATTTCGGGTGCCTCCCACGTCCTGCGGAAGCCCCTGCGCCCCCGCCCACTCACGAGAATAGACCGGCCGCCGATCCTTGTGAATCGACTTTCAGGTTACGGATGCCGCGGTCCCGCGGCATCCGATCATTCTTCCGTGGATGGCGGAGTCTGGCCCGTGTAGAAGGCGTACGTGTTGTCGGCGGCGCGCGCAGCGGCAGCAGGATCGGCGCCGTCGGCGGCGTGCGCGGCACCCCACGCGTCGGCGGCACCGCGGTAGAAGGCACGACCCTCGTCGGTGTACGCCCACGCCTCGGCGTCTTCGGGCTTCGGCCCGCCGCCACCGGTGAGGTGCAGGCCGAGGCCGAGCAGGCCGCCGTCCCAGCCGACACCGGTCGCGCCGGGGCCGTAGAGGTCCCAGAACTCGGCCGGCACGTCGTCGGTGCGGGCGATGTGCTCGAGTTCGAAGCGAGTGGCGTCCTCGCCCTCCGCGGTGAGCCGCACCGTGAGCCACGTCACGCCGCCGCCGTACTCCCACGTCGCCTTGTAGTGCGCGGCGCCGTTCGCCGGCGGTGCGCACTCCTGGATCTCGCCACCCGCGTTGCCCTCGATCTGGTAGCGGCCGCCGAGCATGAGGTTGCCCGAGATCGGCTGGAACCAGCGCGCGATCCGGTCGGCACTGGTTACGGCATCCCACACGTCGTCGATGGGGGACGGGTATGTCTGCGCGAGCGTCTGCACGCGTGACGGGAAGCCGTCGACCTCTTCGCTCGCGATCTCACGGGTCACCGCGGCGAGCTGGTTCTGTACGTCGACCATGTCATTCCTCCTGGGGTTCGGTCGTGTCGGATTCTTCGGCGTCGGAGTCTTCGGTGTCGGCATCCGCGTCCTGATCGGCTGCGAGGCGGCGGGCGCGGCGCCCGCGCGCCAGCTCGGTGCCGAGGGCGTCGAGGTGCGGCTGTCAGAACCGCCGGAAGGGATCGAACCACGCGGCGGCGTTCTCGAGAGGTTCCGGGTCGATCGCGTAGAGCCGCCGTGTGCCCTCGGGTCGCACGGTCGCGAAGCCCGCGTCGCGGAGCACGCGCAGGTGCTGCGACACGGCGGGCTGCGAGATGCCGAACTCGCGCTGCACGACGTCGCCGATCTCACCGGCGCTGCGCTCGCCCTCCGCCAGGAGTTCGAGGATGCGCCGGCGCACCGGGTCTCCGAGGATGTCGAGCGCGTGCACCGTCTCATTATTGCGCCGTAGCTTATATAAGTCAATACCGATGATAAACGTCTCCAATCGGGTCGCTCGTAGGATCGGACCATGGCTGCAGACACCCCCGACCTCCCGCCCATCGCGATCCTCGGCGCCGGCTCGATGGGTGGCGCGATCGCCCGCGGCCTCTCCCGCTCCGGGCTCGCAGCCGGGGGAGTGACGACGACGAACCGCTCCCTCGCGAAGGCGGCGGAGCTCGACGGGCTCGCGAGCGTCACGAGCATCGCCCTCGAGACGGAGCCGACGGGGAACACGGATGCTGCGGCCGCGGCCCGCGTCGTGCTCGTCGGCGTCAAGCCGGTCATGGTGCCGGATCTGCTGCGCGAGATCGCACCGGCGCTCGAGCCCGGCACCATCGTGGTGAGCCTCGCCGCGGGCGTCACGATCGCGACGTTCGAGGAGATCCTGGGCGACGGGGTCGCCGTGCTGCGCTCGATGCCGAACACCCCCGCGCTCGTCGGTCGCGGTGTCACGGGTCTCGCGGCCGGCTCGCACGCGGACGAGGACGCGGTCGCCACCGTCCGCCGGCTGTTCGAGACGGTCGGCACCGTCGTCGAGGTGCCCGAGTCGCAGATCGACGCCCTGTCCACGATCTCGGGGTCGGGCCCGGCCTACTTCTTCCTGCTCGTGGAGGAGTTCACCAAGGCCGCGGTCGGCAAGGGGTTCGCCGCGTCGGAGGCGCGGCTCATGGCCGAGCAGACCTTCATCGGCGCCGCGGCGCTGGTCGAGGCATCCGATGACGACCCCGCGGAGCTGCGTCGACGCGTGACCAGCCCGAAGGGCACCACCGAGCGTGCCATCGCCGTGCTGCAGGGCGCGCGCCTCGACCGCGTGTTCGCCGAGGCGACGGACGCGGCCCTCGCCCGCGCGAAGGAGCTCGCCGCGGGAGCCTGAGGCTCAGCTCGCCTTCGACCGATCCATGTACCACTCGGTGAACGCGTCCGCGCGGCCGTCGTCGGCCAGCGTCACCACCCAGAGGTTGCTGTAGCTGCGGCCCGACGTGTAGGTCGTCTCGCCCTGGATGAAGGCGAGCCGGCCGTCGACGCCGATCACACGGCCGTCGAAGCTCCAGGAGCCGGGTTCATCCCGCCGTTCGAGCCACGACGCGACGATGGCGTCCTGCCCCCGCAGCGGGTCGCCCCACGGTTCGTACCGGTACTCGGCGCCGTCGGTGAAGATGGCGCGGATGTCGTCGGCGTCGTTGGACGCCCAGGCCCGGCGATAGCCGTCGAGCCAGCGTTGGGCACCCGCGACGATGCTCTCTCGATCGCTCATGCCGCCAGTCTGCCGCTGCCCGCCGACATCCGCGCGGGGCGGTGGCGGGTCAGCGCTCGAGCGACGCGAAGCGCTCGATGTCGGAGTTCGTGCCCGACACGATGATGAGGTCGTGGTTGGTGACCACGGTGTTCGCCTCGGCATAGCGGAACGGCTTGCCCGGGCTCTTCACGCCCACGACGGTGACGTTGTACTTCGTGCGCACGCCCGACTCGTTGAGGCCGACGCCGCGGATGAACTTCGGCGGGTAGAGCTTCGCGAGCGCGAAGTCGTCATCGAAGCGGATGAAGTCGAGCATGCGGCCGCTGACGAGGTGCGCGACGCGCTCGCCCGCCTCGCGCTCGGGGTAGATCACGTGGTTCGCGCCGACGCGGGCGAGGATCTTGCCGTGCGACTGCGACACCGCCTTCGCCCAGATCTGGGGCACCTTCAGGTCGACGAGGTTGGCGGTGATGAGGACGGATGCCTCGATCGACGAGCCGACCGCGACCACGGCGACCGAGAAGTCCTGGGCGCCGATCTGCTTCAGCGCGTCGATGTTGCGGGCGTCGGCCTGCACAGTGTGGGTGACCCGCTCGGACCACTTCTGCACGAGGTCGAGGCTGTCGTCGATGGCGAGCACTTCGCGGTCCAGCCGGTCGAGCTCACCCGCGCAGGCGGCGCCGAAGCGCCCGAGTCCGATCACGAGAACGGGCGCATCGCCCCTCATCCGCTCAACCAACGATCGGCCTTTCCACGGGCAGCGAGTACAGCTGCGATCGGGATGACGCGGCCACCGCCGCGGCGAGAGTCACTGTACCAACGCGACCCATGACGATCGTGATGGCCAGGACGTAGATGGCGGGATCGGGCAGCTCTGCCGTGAGGCCCGTCGACAGGCCGACGGTGGCGAAGCCCGAGATCACGTCGAAGAGCACGTCGCCGAGATCGGCCTTCGTGATCTGCGTGATGATGATGGTCGAGATCGCGACGATGGTGGATCCCCAGGCCACGACCGAGAGCGCGACGCGCAGCACGTCGCTGGGGATCCGTCGCCCGAACACCTGGTTCGACGCGCGGCCCTTCGCCTCGGAGACGACCGCGAGGGCGATCACGGCGAGGGTGGTGACCTTGATGCCACCGGCGGTCGACGCGGAGCCGCCGCCGACGAACATCAGCATGCACGCGACGAGCAGACTGGATTGGTTGAGCTCGCCGATGTCGAGGATCGCGAAGCCGCCGGATCTCGTCATCGCCGACAGGAAGAACGCCTGGAACGTCGTATCCCACGCGTCGTTGGTGCCGAGCGTGAGCAGGTTGTCGTACTCGAGGACGAGGAACACCGCGCCGCCGAGGAAGAACAGCGTCACGGTCGTGATGATGGTGAGCTTCGCGTGCAGCGACCACCGCCGCACCCGCCACCGCTGTCGCAGCAATGTGTAGATGACCGGGAATCCGATGGAGCCCAGGAACACGCCCGCCATGAGGACGGTCAGGAAGAAGTAGTCGTGACGGAACGGGGCGAGCCCTTCGGCGTTCGGCGTGAACCCCGTGTTCGTGAAAGACATCGCGGCGTAGTACGGCGCCTCCCAGAGCGCGACGTGCCACGGGACGCCGGCGACGATCAGGCCCGGGTAGAGCAGGAGCGCGATGATCGTCTCGATCACGAGGGTCGACAGCGCGACCGTCGCGAGCAGGCTGCCGATCTGGCCCAGCTGCACCGTCTGACCCTCGTTGACCGGCCCGCCGTGGGTGCGCAGCGGATTCGAATCGCTCGCGGCGATCAGCTTCGCGCGCAGACCGAGGCGGCGCGAGATCACGAGGCCGAGGATCGACGCGAGCGTCAGCACGCCGAGGGCACCGATCTGGACGCCGACGAACACCAGCACATGGCCGAACGGCGACCAGTGCGTCGCCATGTCGACGGTTGCGAGCCCGGTGACGCAGATCGTCGACACGGCGGTGAAGAAGGCATCGGCGAAGGGGGTGACCTGACCGTTCGCCGCCGCGACCGGAAGTGAGAACAGACCGGTGAACACGAGGATCAGCGACAGGAAGATGATGATCGCGAACCGGGCCGGTGAGCGCTGGGTCAGATCGCGGAAGAACTCCATGAAGCCGTGGCCTACGGCGCGCAGCGGACTCATGCCTGAGACGGGGGCGGCGCGCCTGCCATCCGTCATACGGGGTTCCTCCTGATGCGAAACCGTGCTCGTGCGGCGGCCCGGCGGTCGTGCTCATGGTACTCCGCAGGGCTCCCGACTAATCTGAGCACATGGCGGACATCTTCGACGTGATCGCAGACGGAACACGTCGCGACATCCTGCGACTGCTGCTCGATCGATCCTCCGCCGGAGAGCGCGGCACCAGCGTGTCGCACATCGTGACCGAGCTCGGCGCCAGCCAGCCGACCGTCTCGAAGCACCTCAAGGTGCTGCGCGACGCGCATCTCGTCTCGGTGCGCGAAGAAGGCCAGCACCGCTACTACAGCCTGTCGGCCGCACCCCTCGACGAGGTCGACGAATGGCTCGTGCCCTTCCTCGACGACGACAGCGGCATCGACGGTGACGGCCTCGCCGCCGCACTGCCCGATTCTGCGGCGCACGCGGCCGAGGTCGTGGGCCGCGCCGCCGCCTCCGCGAAGCACGCCCTCGAGAACGCCTTCAAGCGCCTCCCCGGACGCTGACATGAGGAGACGGATGCTGCGGGCCGCAGCATCCGTCTCCTCCGCGGGCGTCCGTCACCGGCGGCCGGCCTTGCGGCGGAACAGCCACCCGCCCCACGCGAACGAGATCGCAAGGATGACGAGGCACCAGCCGATCGCCCACCACCCGGCGTCGCCCATCGGCGTGCCCATCAGCAGGCTGCGCAGCGCCTCGATGATCGGCGTCACGGGCTGGTACTCGGCCACCCACTGCAGCCATTCGGGCATCGTCGTGACGGGAACGAACGCACTCGACAGGTACGGCAGGAACAGGATGATGAACCCGTAGCCGTTCGCCGCTTCGGGGCTGCCCGCGGCGAGCCCGATCGCGGCGAAGAGATACGTGATCGTCAGGATGTACAGCGCGATCAGTCCGGCGGCGCCGATCCAGCCCCAGACGTCGACCGTCGGACGGAACCCGACCAGCAGCGCGACGCCGATCACCACGGTGGTGGCGAGCAGGTTGCGCAGCAGACTCGCCACCACGTGCCCGGTGAGGACGGCGCTCGCCCGCAGCGGCATCGTGCGGAATCGGTCGATGATGCCGGCCTTCATGTCGTTCGCGACGTACACCGCCGTCGAGGCGGCGCCGAAGCCGGCGCACAGCAGGATGATGCCCGGCACGACGTAGTTCACGTACCCGCCCGAGGGATCGATGGCGCCGCCGAAGACGTACGTGAAGAGCACCATGAGCAGGACCGGCAGCATGATCGCCATCAGCAGCGACTCTCCGTCCCGCAGGGAGTGCAGCAGGCTGCGGCCGACGAAGACGCGCTCGGCGGTCAGGCCCGAGATGCGCGGGCGGAGGGCGGGCGAGGGGGCGATGGCGGTCATGCGGGCTCGTTGACGGTTTCGGCCGACGCCGCGCGGCGCTCACCGCGGCCGTCGGGGGAGGTGAGGGTGAGGAAGACGTCGTCGAGGCTCGGGCGCCGGAGTGTCACGACCCCCTCGGCTCCGGACTCGTCGAGTACGTCGAGTGCGCGCCGCACTCCCGATACGGAGCCGTCCGTCGGCACCTGGCGCAGGAGCACCCCGTGCGCATCGTGCAGCTCGACGGCGTCGCCGCCGATGCGCGCCTTCAGCTGCGCGGCAGTTCCGGCGGCGACGACCCGGCCGTCGTCGAGCACGGCGATGCGGTCGGCGAGCTGGTCGGCTTCCTCGAGGTACTGCGTGGTGAGGAAGACGGTGGTGCCCGCGTCGGCGAGCGAGCGGATGACCTCCCACAGCTCGCGGCGACTGCGGGTGTCCAGACCCGTCGTCGGCTCGTCGAGGAAGAGGATCTCCGGGGCGACCACGAAGCTCAGGGCGAGGTCGAGGCGTCGGCGCATGCCGCCCGAGTAGGCACCGACGCGGCGGGTGGCGGCATCCGTCAATCCGAAGCGTTCGAGCAGCTCCGCGGCACGGGCGCGGGCGGTGCGTCGCGACAGGCCCGAAAGCCGGCCGAGCATGACGAGGTTCTCGGTGCCCGTCAGCGCGTCGTCGACGGCGGCGGACTGCCCGGTGAGGCTGATCCGGCGCTTGACCTGCTCGGGGTCGCGGACGACGTCGAGGCCGCCGACGGTGGCGATGCCGGCGTCGGGGCGGACGAGCGTGGTGAGCACGTTGATGGTCGTGGTCTTGCCGGCGCCATTCGGGCCCAGCAGCGCGAAGACCTCGCCACGCGCGACCTCGAGGTCGAGCCCGTCGAGGACCTGCTGGCGGCCGAAGGCTTTGCGCAGGCCCTCGACGACGATGACCGGCGGTGCGGTGCGGTCGGGCATGGGACATCCTTCCTGTGACGGTGTAGGGGAGAAACTGTTTACGCCAGTAACTGTTTATGACGCTAACACACTGTTTACGGAATAAACAGTCTTAGACTGGCGCCATGACCGATGCAGCCGAGCCCGAGCTTCCGCGGGGCATCGCCCTCGCGTGGGGCGTGGCGGCCAACCCGCAGCGCGGCCCCAAGCGCGAGATGAGCGTCGAGCGCATCGTGGAGGCGGCGGTGGAGATCGCGGATGCCCAGGGCCTCGGCGCCGTCTCGATGGCCGCGGTGGCGGCGCGCCTGGGATTCACGCCGATGTCGCTCTACCGCTACGTCAACGCGAAGGAGGATCTCATCCTGCTCATGCAGGAGGAGGCCACCGGCGCCCCCTCCGAAGCCACCCGGACCGCCGGCGGATGGCGCGAGCGCCTCGAAGCGCTGTACCGCGAGCAGCTGCAGCACTACCTGACTCACCCGTGGGTGCTCGATGTGCCCATCTCGGGTGTGCCTGCGACGCCGAACAGCGCGGCCTGGATGGATGCGGGTCTGAGCGCGCTGGCCGACACCGACCTCACCTACACCGAGCGCCTCGCGGTGATGCTCCTCGTCACCGGGACCGCGCACTGGGCGGGGACGATCCTCGCCGGGTACGCGCGCGTGGAGCGCGAACGGGGCCTCGACGGCGACGCGATCAGCCGCACCGAAGACGCGCTGTTCCGCACGCTCATCACGGCCGACGCGTACCCGGAGCTCCGCGCCGCGATCGAGGCGGGGGCGTTCCTCGATGACTCCGATCCGTTCTCCTTCGCGCTCGCGCGGGGGCTCGAGGGGGTCAGCGACTACATCGCCGCGACGGCGGAGGGACACCGGGAGAAGCCGCAGTCGTGGGTCGTGCCCGACGACGCCGACATCGCCGACGACAAGAAGTTCCGCGAGGCGCGCAAGGCGGTGCGCGACGCCGAGAAGGCGCTGCGCGACGCGCACAAACTCGAGCGACAGGCCGCGCGCGAGGCGCGCGAGCGTCGCGCGCGGCAGCGGCCGGAAGCGTGATCGGCTCACCGGCACCACACGTCACATGATTCACACCAGTCTCTGTGTTTACACGCGGGTCGCGCGCGTTCTAAAGTGACTGCAGTACTTCTGGGGAAGGGGAATCGACATGGCAGAACTGCCGGACGTGCGCTTCCTCACGGTGGCCGAGGTCGCCGAGTTGATGCGCGTCTCGAAGATGACGGTCTACCGCCTCGTGCACTCGGGTGAACTGCCCGCGGTGCGCTTCGGGCGCAGCTATCGCGTGCCGGAGTCCGCGGTCACCGAGGCCCTGCAACGGCCGATCGCCGACGTCGGCTAGACTGTTCCGAGGCATTTTTCCTTTTGCCCCGTTCCCGGGCGCGGCCAGGCTGCGTCCAGACCCCGATCTAGTGAGGTTTTCCGTGGGTTCTGTCATCAAGAAGCGCCGCAAGCGCATGGCGAAGAAGAAGCACCGCAAGCTGCTTCGCAAGACTCGCCACCAGCGCCGCAACAAGAAGTAAGCGGCATCCGCACCAAGCGCCTGTCTCCGGACGGGCGCTTCGTGTATCCGTGCTTCCACCCGCAGAGCCCGCGACCCGAGAGGCCGTCATGAAGTCCATCACCGTCCAGCAGCTGCGCGATCGCGTCGAGACCCCGCTCATCGACGTGCGCGAGGTCGACGAGTACGCCGGCGGTCACGTGCCCGGCGCCATCAACATCCCGATGTCGGCGATCGGCGGTCGCCTCGACGAGCTGCCCGACGGCGCGTTCGACGTCATCTGCGCGATCGGCGGCCGCTCCGGCCGCGTGGTCGAGGCCCTCGAGGCGCGCGGCTACGACGTGACGAACGTCGACGGCGGCACCAACGAGTGGATCGCGGCCGGCTACCCGGTCGAGGCGTGACGACGGCGCCGGGCGTGACCACCGTCACCCTCATCGGCAAGCCCGACTGCCACCTGTGCGACGTCGCGCGTGAGGTCGTGGAGACCGTCGTGGCAGAGCTGCCCGAGGACTCGGTCGACGTCGAGGAGCTCTCGATCGCCGACGACCCCTCCCTCTACTCGCAGTGGTGGGAGAAGATCCCCGTCGTGCTCATCGACGGCGAGCTGCACGGGCACTGGCGCGTGTCGCCCGACCGCCTGCGCGCGGCGCTGACCTCCGCTCGCTGAGGAGCGTCGACTTTCGCCCGCGCGGTCCGAATCGGCATGCGCACCCATTCGGAACCGCCGCGAATGCCGATTCGGGCAGCGCGAACAGAAAACCGCGTGGGAGACGGATGCTGCCGGCCGCGGCGACCGGCACCAGATCAGTCGCCCGGGCGCACGGCGACCGGGTCGTTCGACAGAGCGATGCGCACGCGCTCGGCGTACTCGACGCGGTCGGTCGCGGCGTGCTGAACGCGCACCAGCGAGCCGTCGGCGGTGCGCACGAGGGTGCGGCGGAAGCTGCCGAGGAACGTGCTCTCCTGCACGATCGCGTCCATGCCGGGAGCGTCGCCGTCGGCGAGGCGCAGGTTCTCGGGGCGCAGGAAGACGTCGACCGGGCCCGGCGCGCTCGGCGACTGCAGCGGCAGCCGCACGCCCCACACCGTCACGGTGTCGCCCTCGACCACACCGGGCACGACGCTCGAGACGCCGATGAACGCGGCGACGCCGGGCGTCGCAGGGTTGAGGTAGAGCTCCTCGGGGGTGCCGATCTGCTCGATGCGGCCCGCGTTCATGACCGCGATGCGGTCGGACACCGCGAGCGCCTCCTCCTGGTCGTGCGTCACGAACACCGTCGTGATGCCCAGGCGCAACTGGATGCGGCGGATCTCATCGCGCAGCTGCACGCGCACCTTGGCGTCGAGCGCCGACAGCGGCTCATCGAGGAGCAGCACGCGCGGCTCCGTGACGAGCGCGCGGGCGAGGGCGACGCGCTGCTGCTGACCGCCCGAGAGCTGGTGCGGGAAGCGGTCGGCGAGGTGCCCGAGCCCGACGAGCTCGAGTGCATCGGCGGCGCGGGCGGCAGCATCCTTCTTCCCGATCCCACGGCGTCGCAGGCCGAACGCCGTGTTCTCGGCGACGCGCAGGTGCGGGAACAGCGAGTACGACTGGAAGACCATGCCGATGTCGCGCTTGTTGGTCGGGACGCCCGAGACGTCGGCGTCGCCCAGACGCACCTCGCCCGCGGTCGCCTTCTCGAGGCCGGCGAGCACGCGCAGCGCCGTGGTCTTGCCGCAGCCCGACGGGCCGAGCAGCGACACGAACTCGCCGGGAGCGATGTCGAGGTCGACGCCGTGGAGCACGCGGGTGGCGCCGTACTCCTTGACGACGCCGCGGAACTCGACCCGCGTGCCCTCGCCGGCATCGGCGAGCAACAGGTTGTCGGAGGTCGCCGGGAGGCTGCGCGGCGGGGTGTCGGCGGTGGTCATTCTGGGGTCCTTCCGGTGCCGGCGCGGCCGGCGCGACCGATGATGAGCAGCAGCACGAACGCGAACGCGAGCGCGAGCAGGGTGAAGATCGCGGCGGCGTAGGCGTCCTGCCGGTTGATGACGACGAGACCGGTCTGCAGCACCTGCCGGTTGAGCAGCGACGCGATGGTGAATTCGCCGAGCACGACGGCGACGGAGATGAGGGATGCTGCGAGCAGACCCTGTCGCAGGTTCGGCGCGATGACGCGCACGAGCACGGTGACCCATCCGGCGCCGAGCGTGCGCGCGGCCTCGGACAGCGTCTTGACATCGATCGCGTCGATGGATGCCTGGATCGAGCGGTACGTGAACGGCAGCACGAGGATGCCGTACGCGAACGCGAGCGTCCACGCGCCGGTGCCGAGCGTGCGCCCGATCTGCAGATAGATCGGGGCGAGGCCGACGACGAGCACGATCGCGGGGATCGTGATCGGCAGGAGCGCGAGGAACTCGAAGCCGCGACGCAGCTTCGGGAATCTCAGAGCCACCAGCACCATCGTCGGGGTGAACAGGAACAGCACGATGAGCACCGTGACACCGGCGAGGATCAGTGAGTTCGCGAGTCCGGTCCAGATCGGGCGGTACCGCGCCGCGTTCGCGGGATCGAACAGCGCCAGCCAGCGGTCGATCGAGTATGAGCCGTCCGGCGACGACAGCGTGAACACGAACGTCGCGAGGAAGGGGATGACGAAGACGAGTCCGACGACGCCGCCGATGATCCAGCGGACGGCGGGGGAGGGGGCGAGCCGGTTCATGCCTGCCACCTGGCGGTGCGGCGCTGGATGAGGGCGTAGACCCACATCACGATCGCGACGACGATGATCATGCCGAGGGCGAGCGCCCCCGCGAGGTTCTCGCGGCCGAGCACCGTCTCGCTGGTGAGCGCGGTGCGGATCTGCAGCGGCACGATCTGCGACCCCTGGCTGGCGAGGGCCGCCGCGGTCGCGTAAGAGGAGAACGCGTTCGCGAAGAGCAGCAGCAGACTCGCGAGGAACGACGGCGCGAGCACCGGGAAGCCGATGTGCCGCCAGAAGCCGGCGCGCGTGCCGCCGAGCGTCAGGTGCGCCTCGAACCACTGCGGGCGGAGGGCGGCCAGGGCCGGCATGAAGGTGATGATCATGAGCGGGACCTGGAAGACGAGATATGCCGGGATGAGGCCGGGAAGGGCGTAGATCCACGCGCCGCCCGCGAAGATGTCGATGCCGAGCACATCGCGCAGGAACTTCGTGACGACGCCCTGCGTGCCGATCGCGGCGATCATCGTGAACGCCAGCATGACGCCGCCGAACTGGGCGAGGACGCCGGATGCGGCATCCACCGTCGTCCTGACGAATCCGGTCTCGGGAAGGCCGAGCATCGCGTAGCAGACCAGCGCGCCGATGATCGCGCCGACGACGGCGGTGAGCAGCGACACCCACGCGGAGTTCCAGAACGTCGCGAGGACGACGGGGTCGCCGAGCGCCGCGAGGTTGTCGAAGGTGAACGCGCCGTCGCCGTCGAACAGTCCTGATGCGACCGCGATGATCGTCGGGAGCGCCAGGAAGAGCAGCACGTAGGCCGCGAACGGGGTGAGCCCGAGCCACGACCAGTCGGGCGCGGGGCGGCCCCGCCGCGCCGGAGCTGATGGCTCCGACGCGGCGAGGTCGGTCACGCGGTCGTGGCCCTGACCGGTGAGGGTGTGGGCGGTCGTCACTGGACCGCAGCGGCCCACTCTTCGCCGAGGAGCGTGCCGGCGTTCGCCGACTGCTCCTCCGTGGGGACGACCGTCTCCTCCGGAGCGGTCGGCAGGGCGTCGGCGAGCTCCTGGTCGATCGTGCCGGCCTCGATCATGGCTTCCATGCGCACGGGGCGGGCGCCGCCCTTCAGCCACAGGTTCTGCACTTCGTCGCTGTAGAGGAACTCCTGCCAGAGGCGCGCGGCGGCGGGGTTCGGGGCGTCCTTGTTGATCGCCTGGTTGTAGTACCCGGCGTAGCCGACGCCGGGGAACACGACGGTCTCCCATGTGTCGAGATCAGCGGTGTGGGCGGCGTTGAGGTAGTCCCAGTCGAAGACGACCGGGGTCTCGCCGCTCGCGACCGTCGCGCTGGTGACGTCGAGCTTCAGCATGTTGCCCGCCGCGTTGAGCTCCGAGAACCAGTCGATGCCCGGCTGGAAGTCGTCGAGAGTGCCGTCCGACTGCACGGTCGCGAGGCCGACGGCAGCGAAGGCGGCACCGGCCTGCGTCGGGTCGCCGTTGATGGCGACCGCGCCCTTGTACGCCTCGCCGAGCAGGTCGTCGAGCGACTCCGGCGCGTCGAAGCGCGCCGAGTCGTAGCCGACCGACATGTACCCGCCGTAGTCGCCGACGAAGAGGCCGGTCGGCTCCTTGAGGGCGTCGGGGATGTCGTCCCAGTTCTCCACCTGGTAGGGCGCGAACCAGTCGGTGTTCTGCAGGGCGACCGTGAGGCCGAGGTCGAAGACGTCGGGCGCCGTGTCGAGGCCCTCGTTCGTCTCGGCGGCCTGGATCTCCTCGGCCGACGAGACGTCGGGCGACTGCTCGTTGATCGTGATCTCGGGGTAGCGCTCGGCGAACAGGTCGAGGATCTCGCCGTAGTTCGCCCAGTCGCGCGGGAGCGCGATGACGTTGAGCTGGCCCTCGGCCTTGGCGGCCTCCTCCAGGTCCTCGAGCGTGCCGAAGTCGGCGAGGCTCGTGGCGGTGGAGGCGTCGACGCCGGAGTCCGACGTGCCGTTCGACGAGGCGTCGGCCGTGCCGGCGCAGCCAGCGAGGGCGAGCGTCGCGATCGTGAGTGCCGCCGTGGTCGCCCCCAGGCGACGCGTGGTGGGACGGGACATGTGTGTGTTCCTCTCGGGAGTTTCCCGAGCGCGCCGAACGGGGCTCGGGATTCGGGACGAAAGGAGGCTACGGACGCGGGGTGACACACCGCCCGGCGGCGGGTGAACATCCCGTGAGCATCGGGTATCCGGCGGTGGAGCGCGAGGACGGTCAGGCCGCCAGGCGCGCCCGGAGGGCGGCCGACCCATAGAGGACGCCGCTACGGCTCACGCCGCCCGAGGTCAACGGCATGCCGCCCGTGTCGTGGAAGTCGAACAGACCCTCGATCGCCAAGAGCCTCACGCTTGCCGCCGGCGCCCCGATCGTACGGAGGCGCCCGGTCCGTCGCCGGACCGGGCGCCTCCGTGATGAGGTCGGCGGGTCAGCGCAGCGCGACCGCGTGCACTTCGCCGCCGTCCGGAAGCACCGAGCCGACGCTCACGTACGCCGTCTTGCCGTGCACGGCCACGCCGTAGGGCGCGAACAGTCCGCCGAGGACCACCGGGTGCTCGGTGGCGCCGGGGACCACCTTGCGGAGGGACCCGATCGGCGGCTGGCTCTCGTCGAGGAAGCTGCCGTCGCTGAACTGCACGGCGTACAGCGTCTGGTGCTGCCACGCGAGGCTCGTGACGTTGCTCAGCCCGGTCGCGTAGATCGTGGGAGCCTGTCCCGGAACGACGCGCCAGATGCGCGACTCACCCACAGGGAACGGGAAGCCGAGCAGCTCGGAGACGTAGTACGCGCCGTCGGGCCCGGTCACGACGTTGGTCGGAACCGACTCGGCCGGGATGGGGTCGCCACCCCACGGCGGCGGCGCCCAGACCGGCGGGAACGCCGCGACGGTGGTGTCGGCGAGGTTTCCTCCGAGCGTCACCACGGCATTCGCACCCGCGTCGGCGATCGTCCAGCGCTTGCTGTTGACATCGACGAACCCGCTGGGGTTCGAGTCGACGAAACCGCCGTCGGGGTTGTTGGCGGCCTCGTACGCCGTCACGTCGACGGCGATCTGAAGCGGTCCGCCCAGGCGGCCCGTCACGACGGTGCCGAGCGTCGCTCCGCCCGCGCCCAGCACGGCGCGGGTCTCGAGGTTGCCGCCCAGTCCCATGAGCACCGCGACATTGCTGCCCCGCACGCTCACGGCCGACGGGCCGGTCGCGCCCGAGCCGTCAGGCCCGGCGAGGGACGCGAGGCCGGTGACAACCCGCTTCTGCGAGCCGTTTCGGATCTCGGTGACCGCCCCGGTCGCGCCCAGGCACACGCCCGGCGCTTCGGGATCCTCGGGGTTCGGGACGCAGGGTCCGTCACCGCCGGTTCCGGCCTCCGCGACGTAGACCGTGCCGCCGGCGCCGATGGACACCTGGCGCGGGTTGTCGAGGCCGGTTGCGACCACCCACGACGACGGGCCCGCGGCGACCGCCGGGGCACCCGCCGCGACGCCCGTGATCACGGCGGCTGCGGCGGTGACGAGGGCCAGCACGGCTCTCGACGGACTTCTCCGATGACTCGGATTCTTCATTCGGGGACCTCCCACGGGTCGCTCATTGACGCGCTGACTGTCCCCTCCCCGCGAAAAGAATCCTGGTCAGGAGGATTCTCCGCAAGGGGGAGAATCCCCAAAGCCGAGATAGGGGGTTTCGAGCGTCAGCGAGCGCCGCGTGGGACGTCGCCGGAGTATCAGGGGGCGAGGCGCGTGGGGCCGCGGAAGAGGTAGGTGACCTCGCGGATCGAGTCCTGGCCGAGCAGCAGCATGAGCACGCGCGCGAGGCCCATGCCGAACCCGCCGTGGGGCGGGGCGCCGTAGCGGAAGAAGTCGAAGTAGAAGTCGAGGTGCTCGGCTCCGAGACCCTTCTCCTTCGCCTGCTCGATCAGCACGTCGACGCGGTGCTCGCGCTGTGCGCCCGTCGTGATCTCGACGCCCTTGAAGAGGAGGTCGTACGACTTGGTCAGACCGGTCTCTTCGTCGCGCATGTGGTAGAACGCGCGGATCTCGGGGTGGTAGTCGGTGATGAAGACGAACTGGTGGCCGTAGGTCTCCTCGACGTATGCGGAGATCTGGCGCTCGCCCTCGGGGTCGAGGTCGCCGTCCGTACGGGGGATCTCGTAGCCGCGGCTCTTGACGATCTCGCGCGCCTCGGCCAGCGGGATGCGCGGGAACGGGATCGCGGGCACCTGCACCTCGAGGCCGAACAGCTCCTCGATCTCGGCGCCGTGCTTGTCCTTGACGGCCTGGAACGCGGTCTGCAGGAGCTCCTCCTGCATCGCCGCGACGTCCTCGTGGGAGTCGATCCAGCTGATCTCGGCGTCGACCGACGTGAACTCCGTCGCGTGGCGCGACGTGAACGAGGGGTCGGCGCGGAACGCGGGGGCGATCTCGAAGATCTTGCCGAAGCCGGCGACCTGGGCCATCTGCTTGAAGAACTGCGGCGACTGCGCGAGGTACGCCGTCTTCTCCTCGAAGTAGGGCACCTCGAAGAGCTCGGCATTGGACTCGGATGCCGAGGCCATGAGCTTGGGGGAGTGCACCTCGATGTAGTCGCGCTCGATCCAGTACGAGCGGAAGGCGTGCTCGAGGGTGGTCTGCGCGCGGAAGACGAGGTTGTTGCGGCGCTGGCGCAGGTCGAGGAAGCGCCAGTCCATGCGCTTGTCGAGACCCGAGTCGGCCGCGATGGGCGTCTCGGGGAGGGCGGCCGCGGCGATGTCGAGGGCGGCGATCTTGATCTCGACGCCGCCGAGCTTCACGCGCTCGTCGTGCTTGAGCTCGCCGGTCACGGTCAGGAAGGTGCCCGTGGCGAGGTTCGAGATGAGGTCCGTGAGGGCCAGGGCCGCAGCATCCTGTTCCGTGCCGTCCTCCGCCGGGCGCGTAGCCGGGTTGACCAGCTGCACGGCGCCGGACTCATCGCGGAGGATGACGAACTGCACCTTCTTCTGATCGCGGACGGTCTCGACCCACCCGGAGACGGAGACGGGGCCGTCGGCGAGACCCTGCAGCTGCTTGACGAGGACGCGTTCACTCACGAGCGACAAGTCTAGGTGACGCGCCGCATTCGCCTTCTCGCCGAAAATCGGTGCCCACCGCTACCATGCGGGCATGACCACGCCGGAACCCGAGCAACCCGCACCGGCAGGGACGGCGGCGGCCCCGCCTCCCTATCCCGGGAGCCCGGCATACAGTGCCTCGGCGCAGGACGCGCCGCCCGCCAAGCGGCCCGCCAGGGTCCTCGACATCGTCATCACGATCGTGCTGCTCGTGGCAGACGGCGTGCTGGCGGGGCTCGCCTCGGTCATGGGCATGTTCCTCGTGATGGCGTCCGACCCGTGCGGGACGGTCCTGTGCGACGGCAGCCTCATCGCGATCGGCTGGCTGATGGGCATGATCCTGCCGTGGGTCGCCTTCGCGATCACCGCGGTGGTCGCCATCATCCTCATGGTCAAACGCCGCCTCGCGTTCTGGGTACCGCTCGCCGGAGCCGCGCTCATCGTGCTGTCGCTCGTGCTGGCCTTCGTCGTCACCGCCGCGGGCGTGCCGGGCTCGAGCCTCTGATCCCGGCCCGCTCCGAGGTGGTTCATCGGCTTCCGGGGGTCAGCACCCAAGATTCGTTCATCATCGCCCCGTAGCGTGGACGACGTCGCGCCGAAGGGTCGCGGCCGCCGCCACGAAATGCCACACCGACGGATGGAGATCCGACGAATGACGACTGCGACGACGACCGACGGCTCCTGGCTCAGCTCCCTCGCGGACTGGGCCGTCTCGCTGATGGACGTGATCGGACCCGCGGGAGCGGGCATCGCGATCGCGATGGAGAACCTCTTCCCGCCGCTGCCGAGCGAGGTGATCCTGCCGATGGCGGGGCTCGCGGCCAGCCGCGGATCGTTCTCGCTGGTCGAGGCGCTGGTGTGGACCACCGTCGGATCGGTCGCCGGCGCGCTCCTCCTCTACGGGCTCGGCGCGTGGCTCGGGATCGCGCGGCTGCGCGCGATCGCGACCAAGGTGCCGCTGCTGCATCCGGAAGACATCGACCGCACTGTCGCATGGTTCGGGCGCCACGGCGGCAAGGCCGTGTTCTTCGGGCGCATGATCCCGATCTTCCGCAGCCTCATCTCGATCCCCGCGGGCATCACCCGCATGCCGGTCTGGCGATTCACGCTCCTGACCGCGGCGGGGAGCCTGGTGTGGAACTCGATCTTCGTGTTCTCGGGCTTCTTCCTCGGGGAGTCCTGGCACATCGTCGAGCGGTACGCCGACATCCTGCAGTACGTCGTCATCGCGGCCGCCGTGATCGGCGTGGCCTGGTTCCTCTACGTGCGGGTCCGCGCGCTGCTCGAGTCCCGCGGCACCTCCGGGGGGCCGGAGCCCGAGCTCGACTGACTCGAGCCCCCGCCGAAGCTGGGAGAACGCTCAGCCGGTCCACAGAAGACCCCCACGTAGACTGGGCCGGTGCCCGCAGCTCGCCTCCATCTTGTGCGCCACGGGGAGGTCCACAACCCTGCCCGCGTGCTCTACGGGCGACTGCCGGGGTACGGGCTGAGCGCCGACGGCCGTCACATGGCGCGGCAGGCCGCCGAGTACATCCAGTCGCTCGACCGTCCCGTGTCCGCGCTCGTGTGCTCGCCGCTGCAGCGCACGCAGGAGTCGGCCGAGCCGTTCACCGAGCTCTTCGGCCTCCGTCCCGTCCTCGATGAGCGGGTCATCGAGCCGACCAACGTCTTCGAGGGCAAGCGCATGGCGAAAGCCCTCCTCAACCCGTGGAACTGGCGCCATCTGCGCAAGCCGGCGCTGCCGAGCTGGGGCGAGCCGTACGCGGACGTCGTGGGCCGCATGAATTCGGCGATGACGCACGCATGGGATGCTGCGGACTCGGGCGACGTCGTCATCGTGTCGCATCAGCTCCCGATCTGGATCACCCACCTCGCGGTCGCCGGGCTCCCGCTCCGGCACGACCCCCGCGCCAGGCGCTGCGCGCTGTCGAGCGTGACGAGCTTCGAGATGGTGGACGGCACGTGGACCGAGACCGCCTACGTCGAACCGGCGTCGACGGCCGGCGCGGTGGATGTGGGGGCGGTATGAGTCAGCGGTTCCAGAAGGTGCGGGCCGCAGCATCCGCTCTCCTCGTCGTCGGACTGATCTCCGGACTCGCCGCGTGCACGAGCGACCCCCTCGCCGAGCAGTACCGCTCGGGTGACAACAAGGGCTTCGTCGCCGCCGACGGCTTCCGCGTGGTCGAGATCCCGGCCGCCGACCGCACCGAGCCGGTGGAGTTCGAGGGCGTCCTCGACACCGGCGGCTCGACCTCGAGCGCCGACTACGCGGGCGAAGTGCTCGTGGTGAACTTCTGGTACGCCGGGTGCGCCCCGTGCCGCGTCGAGGCTCCCGAGCTGGCCGCGGTCGACGCGCAGTTCCAGGGCCAGGGTGTCTCGTTCCTCGGGGTGAACCTGTACGACGGCGCCGCGGCGTCGCAGGCGTTCGCCGAGAAGTACGGGGTGGAGTACCCCAGCGCGCTGGCGACCGAGGACGGATCGATCAAGCTCGCCTTCGCGGGGGAGACCCCGCTCAACGCCGTGCCCGTCACGATCGTGCTCGACAAGCAGGGCCGCGTCGCGGCGCGCCTGGTCGGCCAGATCGAAGAGGCCTCGATCCTCGAGACGATCGTCCGCGACGCCCTGGAGGAGTCGTGAACCTCGGCGCCCTCGTCGCCGACGGGTCGCTGCTGATCGCCATCCCGATCGCGATCCTCGCGGGCGCCATCTCGTTCCTTTCGCCGTGCGTGCTGCCGCTGGTTCCGGGGTATCTCGGGTTCATCGGCGGGGCGGTCAGCGCTCGCCCGACTCCCAGAGTTCGCAGGATCGCGCGTTCCTCGCAGGATTCGGCGGTGAATCTGCGAGACGGCGACGATTCTGCGAAGTCTGTGACGACGAAGGAGACGGATGCTGCGACCGAGACGCCCGCGCGCGGGCGCCTCGTGCTCGGCGTGCTCCTGTTCATCGCCGGCCTCACCGTGGTCTTCGTCAGCATGGCGATGCTCGGCGGCACGCTGGGCCGGTTCCTGCTCGAATACCAGGACCTCATCACGCGCATCCTCGGCGTCGTCATCATCGCGATGGGCTTCGTCTTCATCGGGTGGTTCGGCCTGGCGCAGCGCATCTCGCGCCCGCAGGTGCGCGGCAACCTCGGGCTCATCGGCGCGCCGCTGCTGGGCATCGCGCTCGGCATCGGCTGGGCGCCGTGCATCGGCCCGACGCTCGCGGTGATCCTGACGATGGCCTTCGACTCCGGCTCTGCCGCGCGCGCGGCGCTGCTGGGCGTCGCGTACTCGCTGGGTCTCGGCATCCCGTTCCTCCTCCTCACCCTCGGGTTCGGGTGGGCGACCCGCTCGGTGTCGTTTGTGCGGCGCCACATCCGCGTCGTCAACCTCATCGGCGGCGCGCTGCTCATCGTGCTGGGCCTGCTCATGGTGACCGGTATCTGGACCGCCGTCATGGCCCAGCTCCAGGGGGTGTTCGCCAGTGTCCCGGCCCCGCTCTGACGCTCCGGAAGGTTCGACGACCGACGAGATGACCGACCCCCTCCGGCCTTCCGACCACGCCGACTCCGCGGCATCCGACATCACGCAGCCCGCGCTCGGCGTCGTCGGCTGGCTGCGCTGGGGCTGGCGCCAGCTCACGTCGATGCGCACCGCGCTCGTGCTGCTGCTGCTCCTCGCGATCGCCGCCGTTCCCGGCTCGCTCGTTCCGCAGCGCAGCGCCGACCCCAACGGCGTGCGCCAGTACTTCGTCGACAACCCCGACCTCGCGCCGGTGCTCGACAACCTGAGCCTGTTCGACGTCTACACCTCGCCGTGGTTCTCGGCGATCTACATCCTGCTGTTCGTCTCGCTGGTCGGCTGCGTCATCCCGCGCACCAAGCACCACTACAAGGCGATGCGCGCGCAGCCCCCGCGCACGCCGGCCCGGCTGGCTCGTCTGGACGCGCACCGCTCCGAGATCCTCGAATTCCAGGACGACACGGATGCTGCGACCGCGGCGGCGACCGCGATCGAGGCGGCCGAGCTGCAGCTGAAGAAGGCGGGGTACCGCGTCGCCCGCTACGACGGCGCGAAGGCGCTCTCGGTGTCGGCGGAGCGCGGGTACCTGCGCGAGACCGGCAACCTGGTGTTCCACGCGTCGCTGGTCGGCGTGCTGCTCGCGGTCGGCATCGGCGGCGGGTTCACCTACACCGGCCAGACGGTCATCATCGAGGGCCGCACGTGGGTCAACACGATGCTCGACTACACGTCGTTCAACCCGGGCCGGTTCGTGGACGAGGACGCGCTGGAGCCCTACGCGCTCACGCTCGACGAGTTCTCGCTCTCGTACGTCAGTCCCGGTCAGCAGGGTGCTGGTCAGGCGGGCGACTTCATCGCGCACCTGACGACGCAGTTCCCGGACGCCGACGCGCAGGAGGGCGAGGTGCGCGTCAACCACCCGCTCCAGATCGCGGGCGACAAGGTGTATCTGATGGGCAACGGCTATGCGCCGACCATCACGATCCGCAACGACGCCGGCGACGTCGTGTTCTCGGAGTCGGTGCCGTTCCTGCCGCAGGACAACAACATGACCTCGCAGGGCGTCGTGAAGGTGCCGGACGGCCTGCGCGAACAGGTCGGCCTCGTGGGCTTCTTCTATCCCACCGCTCAGGAGCTCACCAACGGCGCCTATACCTCGGTGTACGGCGACCTCGAGTACCCGATGCTCACGTTCTGGGTCTACGCCGGCGACCTCGGCATCGACGGCGGCGTGCCGAAGTCGGTGTACACGCTCGACCCGAGCAAGATGACACAGCTCGCCGGCGGCGACTCGGGCACCGCGTCACTCGAACTGAAGCCCGGTGACACCGTGGACCTTCCGGACGGGCTCGGCACGATCAGCTTCGACAACGAGGCGCCGGACGCCGCCGGGTTCCAGGACTCGGTCAAGCGGTACGTCTCGCTGTCGATCCACCGCGACGCTGCGGCGACGTGGGTGCTCGTGTTCGCCGTGCTCGCGACGGCGGGCCTGCTCGCCGCGCTCTTCGTCCCACGCCGTCGCCTGTGGGTCAAGGCGACCCGGCAGGGGCACACCGTGCACCTCGAGTACGCGGGTCTCGCGCGCGGTGAGGACCCCGCGCTCGACGGCGCCGTGGAGCAGTTCGCCCAGCGCCACCTCGCGTCGCTCGCCGACCCCGCCGCCGCGGGCGACCGCGCCACGAAGCCCGAATCCACCCCCGACGTAGACTGAGAGCCATGCCCGACGCCTCCCCCCTCACCCTCGACGACGTCTCGGTGCTGCTGGTCTGGACGGCCATCGCGATCTACGCCCTCGCGTTCATCGCGTACGCGGTCGACCTGGCCCGTCGGGGCGCCGTCGCCGTCGATGCGAAGGATGCCGCGGCCAAGACCGCGCGCGAACGCGAGCTCGTTGCGGCAGGGGGTGCCGGCGCAGGGTCGCGCACCGGCATCATCGAGCAGATGCGCGCGCAGGAGGCTGCGTCGGAGGAGTCGCTCAACGCGCCCGTCGGCAAGCGCGCGCGGCTCGTCTGGGCCCGCATCGGAACCTCGCTGACGGTGCTCGGGTTCCTGTTCCATCTCGGCGGCGACGTCACGCGCGGTATCGCCGCCGGGCGCGTGCCGTGGTCGAACATGTACGAGTTCGCCCTCACCGGCACGCTTCTCATCGTCGCGGTGTACCTCGGGGTGCTGTTCCGCTACGACCTGCGGTTCCTCGGCACGTTCATCACCGGCCTCGTCGTGGTGCTGCTGGGCGGCACGGCCATCTGGTTCTACACCGACATCGTGCCCCTGATGGACCCGCTCAAGTCGGTCTGGCTGGTCATCCACGTCTTCGTCGCGTCCCTCGCGACCGCGCTGTTCGCCCTCGCGTTCGGCCTCTCAGTGCTGCAGCTCATGCAGGCCCGGCGCGAGACGAAGATCGCGGCTCTCGCGAAGGCGGAGGCCGCAGCATCCGGAACCGCCAAGACCGGACCGGGCTTCCTCAGGACCCTCCCGAGCGCCGAGGCGCTCGAGTCGCTGGCGTACCGCTTCGCGATCCTCGGCTTCATCTTCTGGACCTTCACGCTCATCGCCGGGTCGATCTGGGCGAACGACGCGTGGGGCCGCTACTGGGGCTTCGACACGAAGGAAGTCTGGACCTTCGTGATCTGGGTGCTCTACGCCGGATACATCCACGCGCGCGCGACGCGCGGATGGCGCGGGTCGCGCTCGGCGTGGCTGTCGATCATCGGGTTCACCGCCGTGATCTTCAACTTCACGATCGTGAACATGTTCTTCAAGGGCCTGCACGCGTACTCGGGTCTCAACTGAGCGGACCATCGGCCGAACCGTCCTTCACGGGCCTGCACGCGTACTCGGGTCTCAGCTGACGCCTTCCTGCGCGATCGGCTTCGGAGCCGTCGGCTCCGACGCTCCCTTCCGCGGGCTGCGGACTTTCCTCCACCACACGATCACGGCGAGCGTCGCCGCGCCGAGCGCGCTGCCGATCGTCCAGATGAGCGGCCGGTTCACGTCGACCCAATAGGCGGCGTGGTGAAGCGCCGAGGCCTCCACGTGCACATCCGTCGTGAAGGACGACACGTTCTTCCCCGCGTACTCGAGATCGCCTGCAGATTCGTCGAGGACGATGGCGGGTCGCAGCTCGAGCCGCAGCTGCTCGTCGACGGGGTGGTGGGCCGTCACCGTCCACGACCACTCGATGACGCCGCTCGGGGTGAACTCCTGCAGCACCCATCCGGCGTCCGTCTCGCTCGCCTCGTCGAGGACCTCCATGGCCTGGCCGACGGCTGTCAGGCGCGCAGCCACCGTGCACTTCACGAGGACGGCTTCGCTCGTCGCCGCGCCGTCCACGACCTCGATGACTTCGTCCGGGGGAAGCGGCTCGGAACGCGCATCGACGGCCGCGTTGTAGTTGGCGCCGACGTCGATCGTCACGCTCATGCGATCGGGGTAGTCGACGAGGGCATCGCGCCATTCCTCGACGCCGTGCGCGCAGCGCTCCTGGAATGCGACCACCGATTCCTCGGGGTCGCCGAGGTCTTCGCCTTCGTCGCCGGGGCCTCCGATCGGAGGCGGGAGCGGGGTGGGGTGCGGATCGACCGGGTCCGGCTGGCCCGGAGGCGCTCCGGTCGAGGGCGGCGCAGCGCCGCCATCGACCTCTCCCGGCGACGGGTCCGGGACCGGCACCGGGTCCGCGGGCGACGCGTCGCCTTGCGCGACGCACCCGGTCAGGATGGCCAGCACCGCGCCGAGCAGCGCAGCTGAGGCGAGACGTCCCTTCATGTCGGCTCCCACCGATTCGACGTCGTCCGGGGTGAACGGCTACTCATCAAGGGAGAGGGATGCGGGGCGGTCCGAGATACGCCGGGACGCGGCATCCATTGGTCCGCAACGCGTGCGCGTACGGATGGATCGCAGCGATTCCCGCTGTCGGGTCAGGCCGCGGCGGGACTCAGGACGACCACGGGCGTCTCGCGGTTGCGCAGCGCCGCGTACGCGTCGAGGTCCGCGTCGCCCTCGAGGGTGCGCCACACCGCCCAGAGGCGTTCGCGCTCCGCACCCGTCGCCTCGTGCGCGAGCACGTCGCGCGTGCCGTCGGGAAGATCGACGGATGCCGCGGGCCGGGCCTGCAGGTTCAGCCACCACGCCGGCGGCGGGTCGCCCCAGCCGTTCATCGCGAGGGTGACGAGGTCGGGGCCGTCTTCGAAGTAGCCGAGGATCGCGACGCGGGGACTGCCCGAGCGGCGGCCGACCGTGTGCAGGCGCATCATCCCGTAGACGGTGGGGGACGGAGGCCGCAGCCCCACGCGCCCGCCGGTCACCCGGTAGAGCCCGCGATGGACGACCCATGCGGTGCGGATGAACCAGCGCGGCGGGATCCGGGCCGGGTTACGCCGCGCCTCGGACGGACGAGGTGAGGGGTCGGGGGCCTTCATGGCTCCGATCCTGACGCGCCGCCGCCCCGCGGGCAATCGGCCGATCGGCCAGGATCTCCGGCCGATCGGCCGAGGCGCCCGGCCGAGGTTGCGCCACCCGAAGCTGCAGGTCAGGCGGTGGCGGGGGCCGCCTTCAGCAGGGCCCGGGCCGACGTGCTGCGCCGACGTGCGACCGCCAGGATCGTTGCGCCGAGGCCGAGCAGCGTCCATACGGCGAGGCCGGCGATCGCGGCGCCGAGGCCTGACGCAGAGGTGAGCGCGGCGAGCATGCCGTTGTACGCGGGGCCGGTCGGCAGGAGGGCCGCGACGCTCGAGAGCACGCCCGGCACCGTCGAGACGACGCCGGTCGCGACGGCGAACACGCCGATGAGCGCGGCGATCCAGCGCCCGGCGCCGCCGAACAGGGCGATGAGCGCCTGGTTCACCGCGGCGAAGGCGATGCCCGCGACGACCGAGACCAGGGCGAACAGCCACCAGTCCGCCCACGCGTACGACGCGGCGAGCTGCACGACGCCGGCCACCAGCATGCCCTGCACGGCGCCGAGCGCCGCCGCGGGGGCGAACGAGCGCAGCGCGAGCAGCGCCGAGGGCTGGCGCGACGTGAGCGCGCGGCGCGACACCGCCTGCAGCGCGACGAACGTGCCGAGTCCGCCGAACCACAGCGCGAGGGTCGAGAGCAGCGGGATCGCGGAGGCGCCGAACAGGGACGTGCCCACGCCCTCGGCCTCGACGGGGTCCGCGACAACGGTCGCGAGGTCGGTCGCCTCGGCATCGGTGTACGACGGGAGGGACTCGGATGCTGTGGCCAGGCCGGTCGCGAGTTCGCCGGTGCCGTCCGCGAGCTGGGCCACGCCGTCGGCGAGGCTCGTGGCGCCGTCGGCGGCCTGGGTCGCGCCGGACGCCAGCTGGGACGCGCCGTCGGAGAGGCCGCTCGCACCGGTGGCGGACTGGGTGGTCGCCGACTGGAGCTGCACGAGACCGCCGGAGAGGTCGCGCGTGCCGTTCGCGGCCTGCGTCAGACCGGCGCTGGTCTCGTCCATGAGCTTGGTGAGGCCCGTCAGGGTGCCGTTCGCGTAGCCCGCGGCCGTGCCGGCGCTCGTTGCGACCTGGCCGGCGCTCTGTGCAGCGGCCCCCGCTGCTCCTGCCGCTGCAGCGAGCTGCCCGCAGAAGTCGGAACCCACGGGCGTGCACTGGGCAGCGAGCGCACCGAGCTGCTGCGTGAGGCCTGGTGCGCCCTGGCCCGAGTCGTTGTACAGCGCGCCCGCGAGTGCGATGGCCTGCGTCGTCGCCTGAGCCGCGTTGCTCGCGGAAGTGCTCGCGGCATCCTTCAGCTCCTGGCTCTGCACGCCCGCCGCCGCAGCGTCGAGCCCGGACGCGATGGTGTTCGCTCCGGTAGCGGCGCCGCCGATGCCCGATGCGATCTGGCCCAGCCCGCCCGCGAGCTGCGAGGCGCCGTCCGCAAGCTGCTCGTTGCCGTCGGCGAGCTGCGAGATGCCGTCGGGCAGCTGCGCCGCGCCGTCGGCGGCCTGGGTCGCGCCGTCGGCGAGCTGCTGCGCGCCGTCGGCCGCGGTGCCGAGCTGGTCGCCCAGCGTCGTGAAGCCGAGGAACACGTTCTCGAGGTAGACGGTCGACAGCTGCGTGCCCATGGTCGAGGCCGCGGCCGACGCGACCTGCGCGGTGATGGCGTCGTCGACGATGAGGCTGTCGGGCGGCGTCGTCACCTCGATCGTGGCCTGCTCGGGAGTCTCGCCCGGGCGGGTCGACAGGGCGGCTGCCGTGAAGTTCTCGGGGATCGTGATGACGGCGGCGTACGTGCCGTCGGCGAGACCCGCGGCCGCGTCATCCGCGTTCGACAGCGTCCAGGTGAGGTTGCTGTCGAGGTCGTCCGAGCCCTCGACGAGTCCGGCGGTGAGCTGACGGCCGAGCGGCACCAGCTGCCCGTCGACGGTGACCGGCTCGTCCTCGTTCACGACGGCGGCGGTCAGGTTGTCGAGCCGCTCAACGGGGTTGTACAGGGCCGCCACCAGGATGCCGCCGATGACGACAGGCAGCAGCAGCACGCCGATCAGCGTGAGCCACGTGACGGGCCGGGTCGAGCGGGCGCGCTCGACGGCCGTGGTGATCCAGTTCGGGGTCATGCGTTCACCTCTGCGGTGGGGGTGGTCTGGGCGGTGGCGGAGCGCAGCGTGATCGATGTCACGTCGGGGCGGTGCGCGTCCGCGAGGAGGGCGAGGGCGGCGCTCTCGGTGCGACCGGTCACGACGAGCGTCAACCGCTCGTCGCCGGCCGCGAGGGCGGCCGCGGCGTCGCGCAGCAGCGCGGCGGCCTGGTCGCGCTCCGCGTGATCGAGTGCATCGACGCCTTCGATCACCACGAGGCTCGCCTTGCCGGCGAGCGCGCGGCGCAGCGCCGGCACGCGATCGTCGGCGTCGGCGAGGAGCGCGAGCCCCACGTGCGCACGCACCCACGCCCCGCGTTCCGGGAGCAGGTGACCGGCGACGCGGAGGCGTCCGTCGGTGGGCGCGATTCGCGCGGCGATCGTCAGCGCAAAGGCTCGCGCCGCACGGGGGTCGCCGGTCGCGATGAGCGTGCCGCCCGGCTCCACCCGGAACGCGGCATCCTCGAACAGCACGACCTCGCCGGCCGAGCCGCCCGCGTCCGCGCGCACCGCGACGTCGTCGCCGACGACCACGGCTGTCGTGTTCGGCTCCGGCCACTCGGCGAGCGACAGCTCGCGCTCGACGGCCTCACCCTCGATGTCGAAGTGGGGGAGGACCCGCTCGAGCCAGCGCGGCATCCACCACGCCTTGTCGCCGAGGAGGGTCATCACGGCCGGGACGAGCGTCATTCGCACGAGGAACGCGTCGACGGCGATGCCGACGGCGAGGCCCAGTGCGATGGGCTTGATCGACGAGTCGCCCTCGGGCACGAAGGCCGCGAACACGGCGAACATGATGACGGCCGCCGCGGTGACCACGCGCGCCGAGGCCGTGAATCCCGAGCGCACGGCGCCGACCGCGATGTCGCGGCCGCCACGCGTCGTGTGGCCGCCGGCGGCGCGACGGGCGTGCACGTAGTCCTCGCGCATGCGGCTGACGAGGAACACCTCGTAGTCCATCGCCAGGCCGAACAGCACACCCATGAGGATGATCGGCATGAAGCTGATCACCGGGCCTGTGCGGTCGACGTGCAGCAGCTCGGCGCCCCAGCCCCATTCGAACACCGCCGCGACGACGCCGAACGCGGCCATCACCGACAGCAGGTAGCCGAGGGCGGCCTTGATCGGCACCCAGATCGAGCGGAACACGATCATGAGGAGCACGAGCGACAGGCCCACGACGAACACGCCGAACGGCAGCAGGGCAGCGCCCAGGCGGTCCGAGATGTCGATGCCGACCGCGGTGAATCCGGTCACCTTGAGGTCGACGCCGTACTCGTCCTCGAGCTCCGGGGCGAGCGTGCGCAGGTCGCGGACGAGCTGGGCGGTCGCCGGGTCGTCGGGCGCGGTCTCGGGCACGATCTGGATGAGCCCGGTGTCGGCCGTCTCGTTCGGCGTCGCGAGCGCGACCTCCTTGACGCCCGGCACCTTCTCGATCTCGGCCTTCAGGTCGGCCATGAGCCCGAGCGGATCCGTCGACGTCACGATCGTGCCCGTCATGATGAGCGGACCGTTCGACCCCGGCCCGAAGTGCTCGGCCGTGAGGTCGTACGCCTGCCGCGCCTGGCTCGACTCCGGCTGCTGGCCGGCGTTCGGCAGCGCCAGCGCGAGGCTCGCGGCGGGGATCGCCATGACGCCGAGGGTGAGCACGACGGCGATGGTGGTGACGATCGGGTGCTTGGTGACCAGCTGCACCCAGCGATTCGTCCGCTTCGCCGGCGCGTGGTCCGCGGGTGCCGCTTCGGCGCCGTCACCGGCCTCGAGGTCGGCGTCCGCAGTCCCCGCCTCGCTCTCGGTTCCGGGCGTCGTGGAGCGGCGGGCGCCGGGAAGCGGCATCCCTCTCCGCTTCTTGCCGTGGCCCCAGCCGGCGACGCGGTGCTTCGCGAAGCCGAGGAGGGCGGGCGTCAGGGTGATGGCGACGACGACAGCGATCGCGACGGCGACGGCCGCGGCGATGCCCATCGTGGTGAGGAAGGGGATGCCGGCGAAGCCGAGGCCGATGAGGGCGATGAGCACCGTGATGCCGGCGAACACGACGGCGGACCCCGCGGTGCCGGTCGCGCGCGCGGCGGACTCCTCGGGCTCGACCCCGGTGCGCACCTGGTCCTGATGTCGCGCGACGATGAAGAGGGCGTAGTCGATGCCGACCGCGAGCCCCAGCATGATC
Organism: Microbacterium sp. F01; assembly: GCF_056156365.1. Classification (NCBI taxonomy): domain Bacteria; kingdom Bacillati; phylum Actinomycetota; class Actinomycetes; order Micrococcales; family Microbacteriaceae; genus Microbacterium; species Microbacterium sp. F01. The sequence goes on along the minus strand of NZ_CM149592.1, from coordinate 3,471,904 downwards.
GCGAGCATCGGGGTCGTCGACGACACCGAGACGAACGCGGTGGCGACGAAGATGAGGGCGATCGCGAGGCCGACGCCGATGAGCGCCGAGACGAGCGGGAACCACGCCACCGCGAACGAGCGGAACGTCACGATGAGCACGAAGAGCGCGATCAGCACGCCCACCGCCTCGATGAGGGAGAGCGCCGGCACCGACGTCGAGAAGAGGTCGCCGCCCATCGCGACCTGAGAGCCCTCGGGGAGCGTCTCGCGAAGGTCGTCGGCGACGTCCTCGAGGCCTTCCTTCGTCTCGTCCGAGACATCCGTGGCCTGGCCGTCGAACTGGAGGCGGATGATCGCGGCGGACTCGTCGTCCGACACCATGCCCGTGACCATCTCGTTGAACGGATCGGTCACCGCGATGACCCCGTCGAGGTCTTCGAGGTGCGCGACGGTGTCGTCGATCGCGCCGGCGTAGGGTTCCTCGTCGATCCGGTCGCCGTCGGCCGTCACGATGACGAGCTGCGCGCTCGTGCCGCTCGCCTGGGGGAAGCTGCGGTCGAGCAGCTCGATGCCCTCCTGGGCCTCGGTGCCGGGGATCGAGAACGAGTTGTCGGTGCCGCCCAGGTGCGGGATCGCGAAGCCGAGGGCGATGCCGAGCAGCATCAGCCACGAGACCAGCACCCGCCAGGGGTGGCGGTAGGTCCAGCGGCCGAGGGCATACAGAAGAGTCGACAACAGCGCCTCCGGTTACGGGTGGAGAGTTCGGGAACCGTCGATACAGCGCTGTATCGGATACATGAGTGTATCGTAGGGCGGGTTTCCCGCCCGAACCTGAGTACTGCGTGTGAGACTGGACGAGATGGAGGACCGATGACCGACACCCCCGTGGCCGAAGCGACCGGCACCTCGCGGCGTCGCGAAGCGACCCGGCAGAAGCTGCTGGATGCTGCCGCCTTGGTCTTCGCGGAAGTCGGCCTGGACGCAGCATCCGTCGAAGCGATCTGCGAGCGCGCAGGTTTCACGCGCGGTGCGTTCTACTCCAACTTCGAGACCAAGGACGAGCTCATGCTCGCCCTCACCGAACGGGTCGCCGGCGAGAAGATCGACGAGGTCGCCGAGCGGGTCGCGGTGCTGCAGGAGCGCGGCGAGGACCTCGATCCCGGCGCCCTCGTGCGCCAGCTGCTCGACGTCGCGTTCGACAAGAAGCAGGGCATCCTGCTGACGAGCGAGATCCGCACGCGCGCCATGCGCGATCAGCGGCTCGCCGAGACCTACCTCGCATGGCAGACGGGCATGGTCGAGCGCGTCGGGTCGTTCATCGAGGAGCTCGCGCTCACCTACCGCTTCCGCTTGCGCGTGCCCGCGCAGGAGTTCGCCGGCCTCGTCCTCCAGACCTTCGAGGACACGTCGGCCTTCGCGATCATGTCGGGCCTCAGCACCCCCGAGATGCACCAGCTGGTGAACGAACGCACCGCCCGCCTCGCGACGGCGCTCGTCGACCCGCTCTGATCAATTAGGCACCGAGCACCTCGTAGCAGCGCGCCACGCGGTCGAGCCACCACTGACGGCGGTCGACGGATGCTGCGTGCTCGGCGAGCAGCGCCGGGTCGGGGGTGACCCGACCCACCGCGAGCACGCCTGCGCGCGGCACCAGTGGAGGGTCGACGACGTCCGCCGTGAACAGCAACGCCGTGCCGAGTCCGCAGTCGTAGTCGAGCTCGGGAAGCGCCGCGGCCAGCGCGACGCCCAGCGACAGCCCCACCGAGGTGTCGAGCGCGCTCGACACGATCGCGGGGAGCCCCGCCTCCTCGACGATCTCGAGCGCTCGCCGCACGCCGCCGAGCGGCTGCGCCTTGATCACCAGCAGGTCGGCGGCCCCGGCGCGGGCGACCGCGAGCGGATCGGCCGCCTTGCGCACGCTCTCGTCGGCGGCGATCGGGATGCCCATGTACTTCACGCGTCGCCGGAGCTCCGCGAGCTCCTCGACGCTCGCGCACGGCTGCTCGACGTACTCGAGGTCGAATTCGGCGAGCGCGTGCACCGCGTGCTCGGCCTCGTCGACGTTCCACGCGCCGTTGGCGTCGATGCGCACGCGACCCTCCGGCCCCATGGCCTCGCGCACGGCGCGCACGCGCGCGACGTCGTCCGCGAGCACCTGACCGGGCTCGGCCACCTTGACCTTCGCGGTGCGGCAGCCGTCGAACCGCGCGAGCACGGACGGGACGGATGCTGCGGCCACGGCCGGCACGGTGGCGTTGACGCCGATGAACTCCCGGCGGGCGGCGGGTCGCGGCATCCGTGAATCCTCGATGGCGGCAGCCAGCCACGTCGATGATTCGGCGTCGTCGTACTCGGCGAAGGGCGAGAACTCCGCCCAGCCCGCGGGGCCCTCGAAGAGCAGCGCCTCACGCACGTCGATGCCGCGGAATCGCGTCACCAGCGGCAGGGCCACGACGTGCGCGGTCCCGAGGATCTCGTCGAGGTCGGGCCAACCTGCTGCGCTGCTCACCCCTTCATCCTGTCCTTCCCTCGCTGACTTGGCGTATATGCGCGCGACACGCCAGCGTGTCGCGCGCATATACGCCAAGTCACCGGAATAGCAATGTGTCATTGACGATAGTGTGTGAGGCACAGTATGGTGTGAGACATGAGCGAATCCGAGATCCTCGAGACGCACCTGCAGGAGCTGCGGCGTGGCACGGTCGTGCTCGCGTGCCTGCGGCTGCTCGAGACGCCGGGGTACGGGTACGGGCTGCTCGAGGAGCTGGGGCAGCGCGGCTTCCCCGCCGACGCGAACACGCTGTACCCGCTGCTGCGGCGCCTGGAGAAGCAGGGCCATCTCACGAGCGAGTGGAACACCGACGAGTCCCGTCCGCGCAAGTTCTACCGCACCAGCGACGCCGGCCTCCGCCTGGCCGGCGCCCTCACCGACGACTTCCGCGCGATCGCCGTCGCGATCGACGCCCTCCCTGATTCAACGATCAGCACTGAGGAGAACTGACATGACCGCCACCGCCACCCTCACCGACCGCTACGTCGACGCCGCGATGCGCACCGTGCCCGAGGCGCAGCGCGCCGACCTTGCCGCCGAGCTGCGCGCGTCCATCGATGATCAGGTCGAGGCCCGCGTCGAGCAGGGCGAGCAGCAGGGCGACGCCGAACGCGCCGTGCTCACCGAGCTCGGCGACCCCGACAAGCTCGCCGCGGGGTACACGGACCGCCCGCTGTGGCTCGTGGGGCCGCGCTACTTCCTCGACTGGTGGCGGCTGCTGAAGCTCCTGCTCTACATCGTCCCCGCGTGCGCCGCGTTCGGCGTCTCGCTCGCGATGGTGATCGACGGCGCCTCGTTCGGCGAGATCATCGGCGCGCTCGTGCCGCTGCTGCTCTCGGTGGTCGTGCACCTCGCGTTCTGGACCACGCTCATCTTCGTCATCCTCGAGCGCACCGGCAACGAGGCAATGCGCGGCGAGCCGTGGACGCCCGATCAGCTCCCCGAGCCGCGGCAAAAGGGCGTCGGGCTCGGCGACATGATCACGTCGCTGGCATTCCTCGGGATCATGGCCGGGGTCGTGCTCTGGGATCTGTTCGTCGGCTTCGTCCCGACCGAGCCGGGGCTCTCGTTCCTCGACCCGGGCCTCTGGCCGTGGTGGATCCTCGCGCTGTTCCTCGTGATGGCCCTCGAAGCCGTGCTCGCGATCGTCGTCTACGCGATCGGGCGCTGGACCATCGGTCTGGCGACGGCCAACGGCATCCTGAACTTCGTCATCGCCGTGCCGGCGCTGTGGCTGCTGTTCGAGGGCCGGCTCATCAACCCCGCGTACTTCCCGACGATCATCCCCGACAGCGGCGACGAGGTGGGCCAGATCCTCTCGATCATCGTCGGCTTCGTGATCGCGGGCGTCGCGATCTGGGACACGGTGGATGCCTCGCTCAAGGCGGCGCGTGCGCGCCGGCGCTCGTCACCCGTCCTCGGCTGAGGAGCTCAGCCGAGATGCGGACCGAACCCCCCGGGTGCGATCCGCATCTCGGCGCATTCCCTCGATCGAGGCCGACCCCCTCGGGCCGGCCGTACGCTTTCCCCATGCCCCTCCTCGACACTCCCGTGCGCCTCGGCGTGCAGCTGCAGCCCCAGCACGCCCCCTACTCCGCCTTCCGCGACGCGGTGCTCCGCCTCGAGGAGATGGGCGTCGACATCCTCTTCAACTGGGACCACTTCTTCCCGCTGACGGGCGACTCCGAGGGGCTCCACTTCGAGTCGTGGACCATGCTCGCCGCGTGGGCCGAGCAGACCGAGCGCGTCGAGTTCGGCGCCCTGGTGAACTGCAACAGCTACCGCAACCCCGATCTGCAGGCCGACATGGCCCGCACCATCGACCACATCTCGGCGAAGGACGGCGTCGGCCGCTTCATCTTCGCCACCGGCTCGGGCTGGTTCGCCCGTGACTACGAGGAGTACGGGTACGACTTCGGCACCGCCGGCTCGCGCCTCGATGACCTCGCTGCCGGCCTCGAGCGGATCGAGGCGCGCTGGCAGAAGCTCACCCCGGCGCCCACGCGCGAGATCCCCGTCATGATCGGCGGCGCGGGTGAGCAGAAGACCCTGCGCCTGGTCGCCCGTCACGCCGACATCTGGCACAGCTACGTGCGCGCGACCGACCTGCCCCACAAGCTCGAGGTCATCGAGCGCTGGTCCGAGCGCGAACAGCGCGACACCTCGAACCTCGTCATCTCGAACGAGCTGCACCGCCGCGACGAGGCCCACGCCGACGGCCTCTACGACGCCGGCGTGCGCCTGTTCACCCTCGGTTTCCAGGGCCCCGACTGGGACTACGACCTCATCCGCTCGTGGCTCGCCTGGCGCGACGCCAAGAACGCCTGACCCCTCTTGCTGACGGATGCTGCGGCCCGGCGCACCGCGCCGGGCCGCAGCATCCGTCATCCCGTCTCTTGGAAGCGCGACAGGGCAGAGATCCGCATCGTCACGGGCGGGAACAGCAGGGCGACGCGGGACTAAAATCGCGGAGGTGACCGCAGCACCGCCCGCACCCCGGTTCAGCCTCGACATCGACGGGGTTGCGAGACCCGAGCGCTCGCAGCAGCTGCTCGACGGCGTGCGCGAGCGGGTCGTGATCGCCGACGGCGCGATGGGCACGATGCTGCAGCGGTACGACCTGTCGATCGACGGCGACTTCCAGGGCCTCGAGGGCTGCAACGAGATCCTCAACGTCTCGCGTCCGGATGTCGTGGGGGAGATCCACGACGCCTACCTCGCGGTCGGCGTCGACGCCGTCGAGACGAACACGTTCGGCGCGAACTGGTCGAACCTCGACGACTACGGCATCGTCGACCGTATCGCCGAGCTCGCCGAGAAGGGCGCCCGTATCGCGCGCGACCGGGTCGAGGCCGCGGAGGCCGCCGACGGCCGCGTGCGGTGGGTGCTCGGCTCGATGGGGCCGGGCACGAAGCTCCCGAGCCTCGGGCACACGACCTACGACAACCTCAAGCAGACGTTCGCGCTGCAGGCCGAGGGCCTCATCGACGGCGGGGCCGACGCGTTCCTCGTCGAGACGAGCCAGGATCTCCTCCAGACCAAGGCTGCCATCAACGGCTGCCGTCAGGCGATCGTGAGCCGCGGCATCCGTCTGCCGATCTTCGTCGAGGTGACCGTCGAGACCACCGGCACCATGCTCATGGGCTCCGAGATCGGCGCGGCGCTCACGGCCATCGAGCCGCTCGGCGTCGACGCCATCGGCCTCAACTGCGCCACCGGCCCGACCGAGATGAGCGAGCACCTGCGGCACCTCTCGAAGCACGCGACGGTGCCCATCGCCTGCATGCCGAACGCCGGGCTGCCCGTGCTCGGCGCGAACGGCGCGCATTACCCGCTCACCCCCGTCGAGCTCGCGACGGCGCACGAACAGTTCGTGCGCGAGTTCGGGCTGGGACTGGTGGGCGGATGCTGCGGCACCACGCCAGAGCACCTCGCCGCGGTGGTCGAGCGCCTGCGTCCCGTCGGCGGCGCCGCGGCGCGTCGTCCGGAGCTCGACGCGGGCGTCGCGTCGCTCTACCAGCACGTGTCGTTCCAGCAGGACGCGTCGTACCTCGCGATCGGCGAGCGCACCAACGCGAACGGCTCGAAGGCGTTCCGGGAGGCGATGCTCGAGGAGCGCTGGGACGACTGCGTCGAGATCGCCCGCGACCAGATCCGCGTGGGCGCGCACCTGCTCGACGTGTGCACCGACTACGTGGGCCGCGACGGCGCCGCAGACATGCGCGAGGTCGTCTCGCGCCTCGCCAGTGCGTCGACGCTGCCGCTCGTCGTCGACTCGACCGAGCCCGCGGTCATCGCGGCGGGGCTCGAGCTGATCGGCGGCCGTCCGGTCGTGAACTCGGTCAACTACGAGGACGGCGACGGTCCGACCTCGCGGTTCGGACGCATCATGCCCCTCGTGAAGGAACACGGCACCGCAGTCGTCGCCCTCACGATCGACGAGCACGGCCAGGCGCGCACGACCGAGGGCAAGGTGCAGATCGCCACGCGGCTGATCGATGAGCTGGTCGGCGAGTGGGGCATGCGCGTCAACGACATCATCGTCGACGCGCTCACCTTCCCGATCGCCACCGGTCAGGAGGAGACCCGCCGCGACGCCATCGAGACGATCGAGGCGATCCGGCAGATCACCGCGAAGTACCCGGGCATCAACACCACGCTGGGTGTCTCGAACGTGTCGTTCGGTCTCAACCCGGCCGCGCGCAGCGTGCTGAACTCCGCGTTCCTCCATGAGGCGGTGCAGGCGGGCCTCACGAGCGGCATCATCGACGCCGCGAAGATCGTGCCGCTCGCCTCGATCTCGGAGGAGCAGCGCAAGGTCGCCCTCGACCTGGTGTGGGACCGCCGCGAGTACGACGCCGACGGCAATGTCACCTACGACCCGCTGGCGCGGATGCTGGACCTCTTCGCCGGCGTCGACACCGCGGCCCTGCGCAACCAGCGCGCGGCCGAGCTCGCCGCGCTGCCGGTGGGCGAGCGGCTCGAGCGCCGCATCATCGACGGCGAGGGCAAGGGCCTCGAGGCCGACCTCGACCTCGCTCGCGAGGGCGGCCTGTCGCCGCTCGCGATCATCAACGACCACCTGCTCGAGGGCATGAAGATCGTCGGCGAGCGGTTCGGCGCCGGCGAGATGCAGCTGCCGTTCGTGCTGCAGTCGGCCGAGGTCATGAAGAACGCGGTCGCCCTGCTCGAACCGCACATGGAGAAGTCGGATGCCTCGGGCAAGGGCCGCATCGTGCTCGCGACCGTCCGCGGCGACGTGCACGACATCGGCAAGAATCTCGTCGACATCATCCTGACCAACAACGGGTACGACGTCATCAACCTCGGGATCAAGCAGCCGATCGCCGACATCATCGCGGCGGCCGAGGAGCACGACGCCGATGTCATCGGCATGTCGGGCCTGCTGGTGAAGTCGACAGTCGTGATGAAGGAGAACCTCGAGGAGCTCACCTCGCGCGGCCTCGGCAAGAAGTGGCCGGTGATCCTCGGCGGTGCGGCGCTCACGCGCGCCTACGTCGAGGACGACCTCGCCTCGCTGTTCGACGGCGAGGTGCGCTACGCCCGCGACGCGTTCGAGGGACTCGCACTCATGGAGCCGCTCGTGAAGATCGCGCGCGGCGCCGATCCGGCGTCGGTCGGGCTGCCCGCGCTGAAGAAGCGCCGCCACGCGGCCGGTTCCAAGCTCACGCTCACCGAACCCGAGGCGATGCCCGCGCGTTCGGATGTCGCATCCGACAATCCCGTTCCCGCCCCGCCGTTCTGGGGCACCCGCATCGTGCGCGGCCTCGCGCTGCACGACTACGCGGCGTTCCTCGACGAGCGCGCGACCTTCATGGGCCAGTGGGGTCTCAAACCCGGCCGCGGCGAGGACGGCGCCACGTACGAGCAGCTCGTCGAGGCCGAGGGCAGGCCGCGGCTGCGCTACTGGCTCGACCGCATCCTGGGCGAGGGCATGCTCGACGCCTCGGTCGCTTACGGGTTCTTCCCTGTCGTGTCGGAGGGCAACGACGTCGTGGTGCTGCACCACGGCGACGACCCCTCTGGCGCTCTCGGGTCCGCGGGGCTGCTCGCCCCCGACGGCGGCTCGGGCGGCACGCTCGGCAGCGACCGCCTGCGGTTCCACTTCCCGCGCCAGCGCCGCGACCGGCACCTGTGCCTCGCCGACTTCGTGCGCTCGCGCGAGTCGGGGCAGGTCGATGTGCTCCCGGTGCAGCTCGTGACGGCGGGCGCGAACATCGACTCGGTCACGGCGAAGCTGTTCGCCGAGGACAAGTACCGCGACTACTACGAGCTCAACGGTCTCGTGATGCAGCTGACCGAGGCGCTCGCCGAGTACTGGCACGCACGGATCCGCTCCGAGCTCGGCTTCTCGCACGAGGACCCGACCGACACCGCCGGCCTCTTCAAGCTCGAGTACCGCGGCGCCCGCTTCTCGCTCGGCTACCCCGCGTGCCCCGACATGGAGGACCGTCGCAAGGTCGTCGAGCTCCTCCGCCCCGAGCGCATGGGCGTCGAGCTCAGCGAGGAGCTGCAGCTGCACCCCGAGCAGTCCACCGACGCGTTCGTCTTCCACCACCCCGAGGCGAAGTACTTCTCCGTCTGACGGATGCTGCGGGCCGCGGCATCCGTGCATCTATGCAGTGAAGCCCACCCCGTGCTCGGCGGCGGCATCGGCGAGACGCTTGTCGCGCGTCCAGAGACGCGCGCCCGCCGTGATGATGACGGATGCGAGCAGATGCACGTCGACAGCGCTGAGCCCGCGCCCCCAGAGCGGGGTCGAGTCGACCAGATGCAGGACCTCGGCGTGGGTCGCGGAAGACAATCGGCGCAGGCTCTCAAGGGACTCGACCACGTGGTCGCGTCGGGAGAGTGAGCCGAGCGCGAGCTCTTCGATGACCAGGCTGTGCGACGCGACGAGGTCCAGCTCGAGCAGTGCGACGAGGCGGGCGTCGGGCCGATGGAGGTGGTCGATCCAGATCGACGTGTCGACGAGCACCGTCATCGCGGCAGGCGTGGCGCTCCCGCTCACGCGACGCGGTTGCGTGACGGGGCCGCTGCGGCTGGATCTGTGCCGCCGAGGGCGGCGAGGCGGCGCGCGCTTTCGAGTCTGACGAGGGCCTCGAGGCCCGACCTCAGCAGCGTCGTACGGTCGAGGATGCCCGTCAACTCGGACGCACGGGCGAGGAGCTCGTCGTCGAGTGTCACCGTCGTGCGCATCATGCCGCCTGCATCACTTCTCGCATCATTTGATGCACTCTGAGATTCTAGGCGCGAACCGCATCCGCGTCGAGGGGCTGCAAGGAAGCACCATGGGTCGCCGACGCTGCGAGCGGCTTGGTGCGGCGCAGCGCGGCGAGGATCGGGCGGCCGACGACGACCAGTCCGATGACGGTGGTGATCGCGCGGAGGGTGTCCCAGCTGAGGGTCGAGGTGACGAGCGAGTACAGCAGGAAACTCGAGAGGTTCACGTCGAGCGGCGCGCTGCCGTCGTACGAGATGCCGGTGCCGTAGCCGACGGCGAACGGCCAGAACCACAGGTTCATCAGCAGGCCGAACGCGTACGAAGCGACGACGCCGTACACGCTGAGCATCGCGATCTCGCCCAGGCGGGACACCCGCCGGGGGAGGAGCCCGGCGATCGCGCCGACCCACGCGCACGCGAACATCTGGAACGGCGTCCACGGTCCGAACGTGCCCGTGATGAGGGTGGAGAGGGCGATCGTCGCCATGCCGAGGAGCATCCCGAACCGCGCGCCGTAGGCGCGGCCGGCGAGGATCAGCAGGATGAACACCGCCTCGACGCCGCCGACGCCCGTGCCCGCGATGCGGACGGCGGCGCCGATCGCGGCGAGCGTCCCGAGGAGGGCGAGCATGTGCGCCGACCGCACGCTCCCGTCGAGTGTCGCGACCACGACGAGCGCGGCGAGCGGCACGAGCGCGAGCGCCGCGATCGGCACCGCCGCGTACGCCTGCTCCGGCACCGCCGTCGCGACGAGCGGCCAGCAGAACGCCCCGAGCGCGACGAGGTTCGCGGCGGCGAGCGCGAGGAGGGCGGCACGGCCTCGGAGGCGCGGCCCGCGTGCGGAGGGGACGGATGCTGCGTCCCCGGCCCGGATCGCGTGCCACGACTCCGCCGGGCTCAGCGAGCGACCTCCAGCCGTCACGACACGGGGTTCATCCGCTTGGCGGGCAACCGCGAAGTTCCGGGCCGTCGGGCCACCGGTCGTGCGCTCGGCGCCGTGCGCACGTGCGGGGTCGCCCATGTCAGGCGGAGTTGTGACCCGCTCGGTGAGGACGCCCGCGCGCATCGCGAGCTCGCGGTCCGCCCGGGCGGTGAAGTCGGGCTCGTGCGACGCCGCCAGCACCGCGGTGCCGGACGCGGCGAGCGATGTCAGCGCCGCCCAGACCATGTCGCGGGCCTCGGGGTCGAGGCCTCGCGTGGGCTCGTCCACCATGAGCACGCCCGGGGAACCCGCGAGCTGGATCGCCAGCGCGAGGCAGCGCCGTTCGCCCGCCGAGAGGTCGCGCGGGTGCCGTGCCAGCCGCGCCGCGAAGGCCGGACCGTCGGGGTCGAGACCCAGGAACCCCGCGAACATCGCGGCAGTCCCCGCGGCCGCACCCGAGTCGCGGCGGGCGGCCCGGCGGTCGGCCCGACGGCACTCGGCGGCGACGGTGTCGGAGACGAAGAGGTCGTCCGAGGCGTCGGGCACCAGCGCCACACGTCCGGCCGACTCGATCTCCATCCCGCGCGCCGGAAGAGCGAGCGCCGCGAGGAGGCTCGACTTGCCGGCGCCGTTGGGTCCGCCGAGCGCGACGATCTCGCCGGCCCGCAGCCGGACGTCCGCCCCGGCCACGGCGACAGTGTCGTGGTGGCGCACCGTGATTCCGCGAGCGCGCAGCACGACATCCCGCGGTTCGGGGCGCGTCCCGCACGTTCGGGGCGCACGCGGCGCGCCCCCAGCGTCCGTGGTGCGCCCCGAACCCGAGAGAGACTCCACGGCGGCGACCACCCCGTCGTCGATCCGCAGCACCGTGTCGGCGATCCCCGCGAGCGCGTCGACGCGGTGCTCGGCGACCACGACGCACATCCCGGCCTCGTGTGCCAAGGCATCGAGCAGCCCGGCGATCCGGATGCGCGCGTCGGCGTCGAGGTCGGCGAGCGGCTCGTCGATGAGCAGCAGGATCGGATGCTCGACGATCGCGGCCGCGATCGCCACCAGGGTCGCCTCGCCCGCCGAGAGCCCGCGCGTCGGGCGATCGAGCAGCGCCGTCACCCCGACGCGGTCGGCGATCTCGGCGACGCGCGCGGCGGTGATCACGGGCGCGACGCCGCGCAGCTCCAGCGACAGCCCGATCTCGTCGCGCACGCGCTCGGTGGCGAACGCCTCACGCGGGTGCTGCAGAACCACGCCCACGCGCTGCGCGAGGTCGCGCGGAGGCACGGCCGCGCGGTCGTGCCCGACGACCCGCAGCGACCCGGAGATCCAGCCGCCGTCGGTGTGCGTGTGCAACCCCGAGACGGCACGCAGCAGTGTGGACTTGCCCGATCCTGTCGGCCCCGACACGAGCGTGAGCGTGCCCGCCTCGAGCACGAACGAGGCCGGCAGACGGATGCCGCGTCCCGCAGCCCCGTCACCCGCAGCCCCGTCTGCTGCACCGCGGTCGCCGAACCCGACTCCCACGCCCTCCACCTCTACCGGCGCGAGGCAGTCCCCGTCGAGCCCGCGTCCCGCGAAGCCGCGCAGCTCGAGCGCCGCGGCGACGGCACCGGCGCGCTCGAGCGTGCGCTCCAGGAGGGGCAGCAGCATCCGTGCCCCGCCGCGCTCGCCGCGGAGTCGCTGCGCGAACCGCACCGCTCGGGCGCCGTCGGCCAGGGAGGGGAGGGTCGCCGCCGCGATCGCGAGCGCACGTGCGATGCCCCGCAAGGGTCCCCGTCGCGACGCCCGCGCGAACGCTCGATGCAGGTCGACGACGGCGTTGACGACCCCGAAGGCGAGGATCGCGAGCGCGATCGGCAGGGCGCTGGCCGCAGCATCCCACAGTCCGTCGACCGTGACGGGGCCCAGCAGCACCACATGCGCGAACGGTGACGGCAGTCGCACCGCCGGAAGATCCAGCAGGACGAAGCCGTCGCCGTCGGCGCCGTGGAAGAGGATGCGGTAGACGACCCGGGCCGCCACGAACCCTGCGGCGAGGATCGCCGCGGCTCGCAGGGGACCGGGTCGGAAGGTCATGTCAGGTCGTCGGCGCTGCCGGCTCTCCGTTCAGGGTGAAGAGCAGCTCGAGCGATTCGCCGGGCTCGAGCTGGAGGGTCGACAGTCCTTCCTCGGCGTAGCCCCACTCGCCGCCGGCGGGCTTGATCCACAGCGACCAGTAGGCGAAGGCGGCGGGCATCGACTCGCAGGTCTCGAAGTACTCCGAGCCGTCGTCCGCGGTGATCGCCTGGTCTTCGGCCGGGACGCCGTTGACACGGCACACGACCTGGTCGCCGTACTCCTCCGTGCCCTCCGTCTCGACGCCGACCAGCGTCAGCGCATCGGCGGCGGCGAGCGTTTCGTCGGTGTCGATGCACCACGCCTTGCTGTCCTCCTCGAGGGCCGACGCGTCGACGGCCACCGTGATGCCGGCGTCGTCCGCGCACGCCTCGTCGAGAACCTGCACGGCCTGCGTCTCGGAGGCCGTGGGCGATGCCTCAGGCGCCCCGGACGAGCAGGCGGCGAGGGCGAACAGCAGGGCAGCGGATGCCGCGGCAGCCGCCACGGTGCGAAGAGTCGAAGTCACCGATCCAGGCTAGGCCCCGGTCCGGGGTGTCCGGTTGCACATGACGCCCACGCGGAGCCCACCGTAGGCTGGCCGGGTGAACGTTTCGGAACTCTTCGACGACAGCGAGTGGCAGCAGGCCCCCGGCCGGCCCGAAGGTGGCTACACCGACATCACCGCCCACGTCTCGAAGGACGGCCGCATCGCGCGCATCGCGTTCGACCGGCCGGAGGTGCGCAACGCCTTCCGCCCGCACACCGTCGACGAGCTCTACCGCGCCCTCGACATCGCCCGCCAGGATCCGCGCGTCGGCGTCGTGCTGCTCACGGGCAACGGACCGAGCCCGAAGGACGGCGGATGGGCGTTCTGCTCAGGCGGCGATCAGCGCATCCGCGGGCGTGACGGTTACAAGTACTCCGAGGACGAGACCGCCGTCCCGGCCGAGGCGCAGGCCCGCGCGGGCCGGCTGCACATCCTCGAGGTGCAGCGGCTCATCCGGTTCATGCCGAAGGTCGTGATCGCCGTGATCCCCGGCTGGGCCGCGGGTGGCGGCCACTCCCTCCATGTGGTGTGCGATCTGTCGATCGCTTCCGCCGAGCACGGCCGGTTCAAGCAGACGGACGCCGACGTGGGCTCGTTCGACGCCGGCTACGGCTCCGCATACTTCGCCCGGCAGATCGGGCAGAAGTTCGCCCGCGAGGTGTTCTTCCTCGCCGAGGAGTACTCGGCCCAGCGCGCGTACGAGATGGGCGCGGTCAACCGCGTCGTGCCGCACGCCGACCTCGAGCGCGAGGCCGTGGCGGTGGCCCGCACGATCCTCACCAAGTCGCCGACCGCGATCCGCATGCTGAAGTTCGCCTTCAACGCCGTCGACGACGGCATGGTCGGGCAGCAGGTCTTCGCCGGGGAGGCCACGCGCCTGGCCTACGGCACCGACGAGGCGGTCGAGGGCCGCGACTCGTTCCTCGAGAAGCGCGACCCCGACTGGTCGCCCTACCCCTGGCACTTCTGATGCGCACCGACTCCTCCACGTCCCGTGCTCTGGGCCTGGGAGCGCGGCGAAACCGCCTGGGCCGGCCGGTTCTGGAGGAGTTGATGCCCGCATGAAGCTCGTACCCGTCGTCGGCGACGATCCCCGCGAGATCCTGCGGGGGCTCCGCGGCGCGCTCCACGGCGCCGGACCCGCGCTCGGGCTCGGGCTCGTCAGCGGGCTGCCCGGCGAGGTGCGGGCGGGCACCGCGGTCGTCGTGACGACCTCGGGCTCCACCGGCGTCCCGAAGAGCGTCGTGCTCAGCCGCGACGCGCTCACCGCGAGCGCGATGTCGACGGCCGACCGCATCGGCGACGGCGCGTGGCTGCTGGCGCTGCCCGCGAGCTACGTCGCGGGCCTGCAGGTGCTCGTGCGCTCGCTCGTCCAGGGTCGCGAGCCCGCGATCCTGGCGGGGGCGTTCACCCCGCAGGCGTTCACGGCCGCCGCGCTCACGATGGTGTCGACCGAGGGTGGGCAGCGCGTGCCCAGCTACACGTCGCTCGTTCCGGCGCAACTGTCGAAGCTCCTCGACGCGGCCGAGCACGACCCGTCGGTGCTCGCCGCGCTCCGCTCGTTCGAGACGATCCTCGTCGGCGGCCAGGCGCTCCCCGCCGCGACGCTCGAGCGCGCCGAGGCGGCGGGGGCGCGGATCGTTCGCACCTACGGCTCCACCGAGACCAGCGGCGGGTGCGTCTACGACGGCGTGGCCCTCGGCAACGTGCGGCTGCGCATCGAGCGCGGCGAGGTGCAGGTCTCCGGCCCGATCCTGGCCGACGGCTACCTCGGTGACGAGGAGCGGACGGATGCTGCGTTCCTCCGCGAACGCGACGGCTCGCGGTGGTACCGCACGGGCGACGCGGGGCTCCTCGAGGACGGGGTTCTTCGCGTGCGCGGCCGCCTCGACAACGTCATCGTGTCGGGCGGCATCAACGTCTCGCTCGACCGCGTCGAGCGGATCGTCAGGGGGATCCCCGGCCTCGCACTGGCCGTCGTCGTCGGAGTTCCGCACGAGCGGTGGGGCGAGGCATCCGTCGTCGTCGCCTCCCGGGGTGAGGCGCTGCGCCGGAGCGAAGCAGTCCAGCTCGAAGAGGCGCGCGCCGCCGTGCAGGCCGAGATCGGCCCCCACGCCCGCCCGGCCCGGCTCGTTCTGGTCGACGAGCTCGCGACGCTGCCGTCGGGCAAACCCGACCGCGAGGCGATCCGCCGCGCGGTGATGTCGCTGCACTGACACGCTCGAGTCGGCCCCCGCTGTCGTTTCCTGCGCCCGACGCGACGACGACAGCCGACTGCGGCGGCCGATCAGCCCGGCGGGTACGGGCCGGTGTCGACGACGCAGAAGCGGTTGCCCTCGGTGTCTTCGAGGACGACCCAGTCGGCGTCGTCGGGGTAGTCGTGCCAGTCGACCTCGCGCGCGCCGAGGCCGAGGAGACGCTGGACCTCGGCCGCTTGATCTTCGGCGTACAGGTCGAGGTGGATGCGCGGCGGGTAGTGCTGCGGGTAGCCCGTGACGGACAGCGCGAGGCTCGCGCCGGGCGCGGACCAGTCGGCCTTCCCCGGCGGATCGAGGATCACCCAGTCGTCGCCCGGTTCGCTGCGGTTCACGTACCCGAGGGCGGCGCGCCAGAAGTCGCCGGCGCGACCGATGTCTTCCACGGTGAGGACAGTGGATCCGATGCTCAGCATGCGCCCATCCTCGCCCGCGGCGCCGACATGCGTCAGGGGGGTTGACCGATGCGCGTGGCTCATCGACGCGGCCCCTATGATGTGCATTCGTGGCAGGAACCCCCAGCAAGAAGCGCACCAACGGCGCACGCAAGAAGCAGCAGTCGCGCGGAAACCCGCAGAAGGCGCATGTCTCGCGCGACCCCGCGCACGTCGAGAAGCCCACGGCGCGCGACTGGATCGGAGCCGCGCGGCTGCGCACGCTGCCGCTGGCGATCACGCCGATCCTCGTCGGCACGGGCGCCGCGATCCTCGTGGTCGACGTCTTCCACTGGGTGATCGCACTGTTCTGCCTCATCGTGTCGGTGTCGCTGCAGATCGGCGTCAACTACGCCAACGACTACAGCGACGGCATCCGCGGCACCGACGATCACCGCGTCGGCCCCGCCCGCCTCACCGCCGGCCGCAAGGTGAAGCCGCGCACCGTGCTGATCGTCGCGCTGGCGTTCTTCGCGATCGCGGCGCTCGCGGGCCTCGCGATCACGATCCGCACGCAGCAGTGGTGGCTCATCGCCGTCGGCGCCGTGTGCATCATCGCGGCGTGGTTCTACACCGGCGGCAAGCGCCCGTACGGCTACTACGGTCTCGGCGAGCTCTTCGTCTTCGTGTTCTTCGGCCTCGTCGCGACGCTCGGCACCACGTGGGTGCAGGCGTTCGCCCTCCCGCAGGAGGCCTGGTTCGGCGCCGTCGGGGTCGGCCTCATCGCGTGCGCGGTGCTGCTCGCCAACAACCTGCGTGACATCGACCAGGACCGCGCCGCGCACAAGCGGACGCTCACCGTGCTCATCGGCCGCACCGCGACGCGCTGGCTGTTCACGGTGTTCGTGTTGATCGCGTTCGCCATCGCCGCGTTCCTCGCGTGGATCGGGTACCCGATCGCGTGGCTGACGCTGCTGGCGCTGCTGGCCGGCGCGCCCGCGATCCTCATCGTGTGGACGTACCGCGACCCCCGCGAACTCGTCGTCGCCCTGGGCCTCACATCACTGACGTCGGTCGCCTACGGCGCCTTCCTGATGTGGGCCTTCATCGGCTGACGGATGCTGCGCCCCTGAGTCAGGCGCGGGAGTCCGGCGCGTCGCCGTCGGGCGTCGCCGGGGCGGCGGCGTCGGCCGCGGCATCCTCCGCATCCTCATCGCTCGCGGCGGCGCGAGCCTGGGCGCGGCGCTCCGCGAGGCCCGAGGTGACGTCGTCGAGGGGCTTGCGCAGGAACAGCACGGAGAGGCTGAGCCCGATGAGGGCGGCGAAGATGGCGGCGAGCCAGTAGTACTCGCGCATGATCGGGAACAGCATCAGGATGCCGAACGGCACGAGGAACGCCAGCAGCCGCAGCACCGAGTAGACGATGGCAGAGCGCGCTTTCACCCATCCATCCTACGTTCTGTGCCGAGGGCGGCTTCGGCGACGGTTGCGTCACGGAGCGCCCGCGACCACCCACTTGCGGCCCCGCCCGCCTAGGATGGGAAGATGCCTCGGGTGCTGCTGATTCTGGCCCTGGTGGCGACCGCGTTCTGGGTCTTCACCATCGTCGATTGCGCGGTCCAGCCCCCGACCCGCCACCGCGGCGTGAGCAAGCCCGTCTGGATCCTCATCGTCGTCCTGCTGCCCGTCCTCGGCGGTCTTCTCTGGCTCATCGTCGGCCGCGGGCGTGCGTCGTCCGTCGCCTCGCGCCGTGCCCCCGACGACGACCCCGAGTTCCTCGGCCGCATCGGCACGATCAGCGACCAGGACGAGCGCATCCGCCGCCTCGAGGAGGAGCTCGCGCAGCTCGACGCCGAGGGCGAAGACCCGCGGTACAACCCGCCGGCCGGGCCCGCGGCATCCGACGACACCACCGCACCCGGCAGCGCCGCCGCCGCGGGCGGCACCGCGACGCCGGGCACCCCGCCGCAGCCGAAGCCGCCGACCCGCCCCGCCGACGGCGACGACGACGCCCGCGGCCAGCGTGGGGTCATCGGCTGACGTGACCGACTCGGACAGCGCCGGGGGCGCGCTCGATCCCGCGCCCGCGACCGACGCCGCCGCGGCGCTGCTGTGCCGCCTCGTCGAGCTGGGCGTGCGCCACGTCGTGCTGAGCCCGGGCTCGCGCTCGCAGGCGCTCGCCCTGGTCGCCGCTGAACTCGAGCGGCGCGGCACCATCCGCCTCCACGTGCGCATCGACGAGCGCGTCGCGGGCTTCACCGCCCTCGGGATCGGGCGGGAGACACGGATGCCGGCGGCCGTCGTCTGCACGTCGGGCACCGCGGTCGCGAACCTGCTGCCTGCCGCGCTCGAGGCCCACCACGCCGGCGTGCCCCTGCTGCTGCTCACCGCCGACCGCCCGCCGGAGCTGCGCGGCGTCGGAGCGAACCAGACGACGCGCCAGCCGGGGATGTTCGCGCCCACCGTGCGGCTCGAGGCCGACGTGCCGGTGCCCGAGTGCATCGACCCCGACGGCACCCACGAGCAGAGCGCGATGCTGCGCCTGCTCGCCGAGGACGCCGTCGCCGCCGCGCTGGGCGCGGGCACGCGGTCGCCGGGACCGGTGCACCTGAACCTGCCGTACCGCGAGCCGCTGTCGGGGACCCTCCCCGCGTGGATGGGCGTTCCCGCCGCCGAGCTCGAGACCGCGGTCGTCGACGACCCCGACGGGCCCCCTGTGGTGGTCGACGCCGAGGACGAGGCATCCGGTGCGCTCTATCAGGGCGGTGGCGGCATCGGCGAGGCCGACCTCCCGACCGAGCCGGAGGACGCACCGCTCGTGCTGGAGCGCGGTCCCCTCACCATCGTGCTCGCGGGAGCCGACGCCGGTCCCGACGCCGAGGAGCTCGCCCACGTAGGCAACTGGCCGCTCATCGCCGAGATCGTGAGCGGCGCGCGCTTCGGGCGACACCTCGTGCACGGGTACCGCGAGCTGCTGCACGACCCGCAGCTCGGCGGCCGTATCGAACGCATCGTCGTGCTGGGCCACCCGACCCTCAGCCGGGAGACCGCCGCGCTGCTCTCCGACCCCGACATCGAGGTCGTCGCGGTGCGGGGGCCGGGCGAGCCGCTCAATCTCAACGGCGCGACGATCGCGGCCGACAGCATCGCCGTCGCGACCGGCGACCCCGATCGCGAATGGCTCGGGCAGTGGCTGCAGGCGTCGCGCGCAGCATCCGTCGATCTCACCCCACCCGCTCCCGACGCCGACGGCCTCTCGTCGGCGGTGCCGGGGGAGCGGCTCGGCGCGATCGCGGCGGAGCTCGGCGTGATCCGCGCGCCCGTCGACCGTGCCGCGCTCGTCGACGCCGTGTGGCGCGCGACGTGGCCGCACGACCGCCTCGTGTTCGGGTCGTCGCGCCTTGTGCGCGTGGCCGACCAGGTGCTGCCGGGCAAGAAGGTGCCGGTGCATGCCAACCGCGGACTCGCCGGCATCGACGGCACCATCGCGACAGCGACCGGCATCGCCCTGGCGAGCCAGTCGGGCGGGGGTGCGGGCGTCACGCGCGTGATCCTCGGCGACCTGGCACTGCTCCACGACGCGGGTGCGATGCTTCTGCCGCCGCAGGAGGACGAGCCGCGCATCCAGCTCATCGTCGGCAACGACGGCGGCGGCACGATCTTCGACGGGCTCGAGGTGGCCGCCGTCGCTGGCGCCGAGGTGATGGACCGGGTGCTCCTCACCCCGCACACCGTGCGCCTCGAGCAGCTCGCGCTCGCGTTCGGCTGGGAGTACCGCCGCATCACGACGCGCGCGGCCCTCGACCAGGCGCTCACATCGCCGGTCGGCGGGCGGCAGCTCATCGAGGTTCCGCTCGAGCGCTGAGCCCGCGGCATCCGCCATGATGTCTCCATGACAGCCTCGAGTCAGAAGCACTGGATCGGCGACGTCGCCGATCTGCTCTGCGTCCGCAGCGGATTCCTCCTCTCCCATGTCGACCCCCGCTCGACTCCGGGCTACGAGAAGGACAAGGTGCACGCGGCGGAGGATCTGAAGACGGGCGCCGCCCAGCTGGACGAGTATCAGGAGCGCTTGTTCGCGCAGAGCCGCGTGGATGCGACGGATGCTGCGGTGCTGCTGGTGCTGCAGGCCATGGACTCCGCGGGCAAGGGTGGGATCATCCGCCATGTGGTCGGATCGGTGGACCCGCAGGGGGTCGTGCTGGCGGCCTTCAAGAAGCCGACTCCCGAGGAGCTCGAGCACGACTTCCTGTGGCGGGTGGAGCAGCGCCTGCCGGCGCCCGGGCTCATCGGGGTCTTCGACCGGTCGCACTACGAGGACGTGCTGATCGGCCGCGTGCGGCAGCTGGCGCCCGTCGAGGAGATCGAACGCCGCTACGGCGCCATCAACGAGTTCGAGAAGCGTGTGGCGGAGTCCGGCACGCGCATCGTCAAGGTCATGCTGCACATCTCGCCAGAGGAGCAGAAGGGCCGCCTGATGGAGCGGCTCGACCGCCCCGACAAGCACTGGAAGTACAACCCCGGCGACGTCGACGAGCGCGAGCTGTGGCCCTCGTACATGGACGCCTACCAGACGGTGTTCGAGCGGACGTCGACCGAGCATGCGCCGTGGCACGTCGTCCCCGCGGATCGCAAGTGGTACGCGCGCCTCGCGGTGCAGCACCTGCTGCTGGAGGCACTGGAGGACATCGACCCGCACTGGCCTGCGGCGACCTTCGATGTCGACGCCGAGAAGAAGCGCCTCGCCGCGAGCTGGTAGTCCCGCGCCACTGACTGCAGCAGTCGCGATGTGGGAGGACAGTCCTCACGCACGCAAAGTAGTTGATGCTTGCGAGTACTTGACGTGATACAGTACTCGACATGACAAAGGACGACGCGTTCGCAGCCGACCTGCTGCGCGGCCACACCGACACGATCGTGCTCGGTGTGCTGCGGCGCGGCGACGCCTACGGCTTCGAGATCTACAAGGCCATCCGCGATGCGACCGGCGGCGATCACGAGATCAAAGAGGCGACGCTGTACGCCACGTACCGCCGCCTCGAGAAGGACGGGCTCGTCGAGTCGTACTGGGGCGACGAATCCCAGGGAGGCCGCCGCAAGTACTACCGCATCACCGACGCCGGCCGCGCGGTCTTCCGCAGCAACGTCGCGGCCTGGACCGCGACCCGGCGCATCATCGACGCACTGCTCGACGTGAAGGAGAGCCAGCAATGAACACCGACATCCATCGCCTCCTCGACGAGGCGTTCCAGGGCATCGAGATGACGCCCGACGCCCAGGACCTGAAGGAGGAGGTGCGCGCCAACCTCGTCGCCCGCACCGACGAGCTCGAGGCGGCGGGCGTGGCGCCGACCGAGGCCGCCCAGCGTGCGATCGCCGAACTCGGCGACGTACGTGCCCTTCTCGACGAGACGACGGATGCTGCGCCCCGCCCGCACGCGGACGGCTATGCCGCCCTGCAGCAGCGCCACCGCGTGCGTCCGAAGCCCGGTTTCGTCGTGCGAGCAGTGGTGTGGTCGATCGCGGCGGTGACAGGCATCACGCTCGGGATCCTCGGGGCGGCAGGGGTGTGGCCGATCCCACTCGGCGCCCAGATCGGCGCCTTCGGCTTCGCAGCCACCGCTCTCGGTCTCCTCGTGGGCGACTCGCTCTCGCAGGAGACGACCACCAACCATCCGATGCCGCAGAACCGCGCTGCCGGTTACTTCCTCGCCACGATACTCGGCGCTTTCGGGCTCGGCTTCGTCGCGCTCGTCGCCTTCGGTTCGATGCCGGTGTGGGGCGTGGTGTTCGCCGCGCTCGGGATCATCGCGTCGATCATCCTGTTCGCGTTCCTCGGGGCGAGTCAGACGAATCGCCACAAGGCCTGGACACGTCAGGCCCACACGAGTGAGCCGCCGCACCGGTTCGAGCGCGAGCCCGAGACCGCCGCGCGCTTCGGCATCTACAGCGCCGTCATCTGGCTGGTGACGTTCGCCGTCATCGCGGTGCTGGTCTTCACCGTCGGCTGGTGGTGGGCGCCGGTCGCCTTCGTCGGCGGGTTCGCGGTCATGATGCTGGTTCTCGCACGGATGCTCTTCAGCCCCGAGAAGAAGTCCTGAAACGTCGGGCGGCGCCCCGTGCCGCCCGACCCCTCAACAACCCATTCGCAGGAAGGGATGCTTCGCCATGCCTGAAAACCCCATCGCCGGCGATCGCGCGATCGTCGCCACCGATCTCGTCAAGGTCTATCCGGGGCGCGGCAGGAAGCCCGCGGTCCGAGCTCTCGACGGCCTCGGGTTCTCCGTGCCCGCCGGCCGCGTCTTCGGCCTCCTCGGCCCGAACGGCGCCGGCAAGTCCACCACGACCAAGATCCTCACGACGCTGTCGCGCCCGACGAGCGGCACGGCCGTCGTCGCGGGGCACGATGTCGCGACCGACCCGGCGTCGGTCCGCGCCGCCATCGGCTACGTGTCCCAGGGGGCGAGCACGGATCCGCTCCTCACCGCCCGCGAGAACCTCGAGATCGCCGCGCGACTGCGCGGAGTCGCACCGGGCGAGGCCCGGCACCGCACGGCGCGTCTGCTCGACGACTTCGGGCTGGCCGAGGCATCCCGTCGTCCTGTCGGGACGTTCTCCGGCGGCATGCGCCGGCGTCTCGACGTCGCTGCGGCGCTCGTGCACCGGCCGCGCGTGCTGTTCCTGGACGAGCCCACCACCGGGCTCGACCCCGAGGCGCGCGCCGCGATGTGGGCCGAGATCCGGCGGCTGTCGGGCGAAGAGGCGCTCACGGTGGTGCTGACGACCCACTACATGGAGGAGGCCGACCGCCTCGCCGACGAGCTGCTCCTCGTCAACCGGGGTCGCGCGGTCGTGCAGGGCACGCCCGACGAGCTCAAGGCGGCGCTGCACGGCGACTCGCTGCGGGTGTCGCTCGTCGAGCCCGACGCTGCCGCGGTGCGCGCGGCGATCGGCCGCGTTCCGGGTCTGCGCGACGTCGTGATCGAGGCCTCCGGTGTCGACGGCGTCCTCGCCGCCCGCACCGATGACGCCTCGGCCGCGGTCGGCGCGGTGATCGGAGCGCTGGATGCCGCGGGCATCCGCTTCGGCCAGGTCGCGGCATCCCATCCCACCCTCGACGACGTGTATCTGCACTTCGTCGGCCACATCTTCGGCGACGCGGCAGCGCCTGCCGTCACGGAAGGGGTCGCAGCATGACGACTGTCGCCCTCACCGGCACCGCACCACGCGCGGGCTGGTTCACGCAGGCCGGCCAGGTGCTGCGTCGCTGGCTGATCGCGACCCTGCGCCAGGTGTGGGGACCGGTCATGTCGTTGATCCAGCCGGTCATCTGGATCGTGCTGTTCGGGCAGGTCTTCCAGTCGCTCGGAGCCCTGCCGCAGTTCGGCGGCGCCGGCTACATCGACTACCTCGTGCCCGGCATCCTCATGATGACGGTCCTGTACTCGGGCGCGTGGGCGGGGACCGGATGCATCGACGACATCCACTCCGGCGTCATGGATCAGTACCTGACCTCTCCGATATCGCGCTCGGCGATCATCACGGGGCAACTGACGCAGCAGCTGATCATCAACGTCGCCCAGTCGCTCGTCGTGCTCGGTATCGGCTGGCTCGCCGGGGCGCGGTACCCCGGCGGCGTCGGCGGCATGCTCGCCGCGCTCGGCGTCGCGACGCTGCTCGCGACGATCTTCTGCTGCGCCTCGACGGCGGTGGCCCTGATCTCGCGCAGTCAGATCGCGCTGATCAGCTTGTCGCAGCTCATCGTGCTGCCGGCGACATTCCTGTCGACCACGATGATGCCGGCCGACCTGATGCCCGAATGGGTGCAGGACGTCTCGCGCTGGAACCCGATGACCTGGGCCGTCGAGCTCGGCCGCGGCGGGCTGACGGGCGACTATCCCGCGAGCGGGTGGTGGCAGCTCGGCGGCCTCACCGTGCTGGCGGGACTGGCTTTCGCCTGGGCGGTGCGGTCGATCCGCGCCTACCAGCGCTCGGTGTGACGGCCTCCGCACCGTCGGCCACTCCCTCCAGAGCCCAATGAACTTCCGGCTCACACATGACACCCTCTTGAGGTGTCGTGTGAGCCGGAACTTCATCGGCGTGCGTGGGGGGTCGTGTGAGCCGGAAGTTCATCGGGCACTTTGGAGAACGTCTGCCGGCGGCGCCGCGGGCACGACCTCAGGCGAGGGCGTCGACGATGGGGCGGAACTTGACCCGCGTCTCGAGCAGCTCCTTGTCGGGGTTGCTCTGCGCGACGATCCCGGCGCCCGCGTGGGCGACGACCGGGATCGTCGCGCTGTACGTCGCGACGTTGCGCGGTGGTGGCCCGCCGATCTGCGCGCAGCGCAGGGCGATGGCCCACTCGCCGTTGCCGTCGCCGTCGACCCACCCCACCGGGCCGGCGTAGCGGCCGCGGTCGAACGGCTCGAGCCGGCGGATCAGGTCGAGCGCAGCCTCCGTGGGGGTCCCTGCCACCGCCGCCGTGGGGTGCAGTGCCGCAACGAGGTCGAGGGCCGACGCGTGGTCGGCGAGGTCGCCCGCGACGTCGGTCGCGAGATGCCACAGGTTCGGGAGCTTCAGCGTGAACGGCTCAGGGTCGGCGCGCAGGTGGCTGACGTGCGGGCCCAGCGTCGCGAGCACGCTCTGCACGGCGTACCGGTGCTCGTCGAGGTCCTTCGTGCTGTGCGCGAGGGCGGTGGATGCCTCGGTGTCGTCGTGTGCGTCGGTGCCGCGCGGGATCGTCCCGGCGAGCACCCGCGCGGTCACGACGCCCCGCGAGGCGGTGACCAGCGTCTCGGGACTCGCGCCGATGAGTCCGTCGACCGCGAAGGTCCAGGTGTCGGGGTAGTCGTCGGCGAGGGCGCGGACGAGGCGGCGCAGGTCGGCGCCGGCGGGGATGGTGCCGACGAGGTCGCGCGCCAGCACGACCTTCTCCAGCTCGCCGCGCACGATCGCGTCGACCGCCTCGCGCACCGCGGCCTGGTACCCGGCGGGGTTGAGCGTGCCCGGGCCGAGCGTCGCCGACCAGTACGGGCCGTACGGCTGGGGCTCGATGGCCGCGTCGGGGCGTGAGACGTAGGTCTGTCGGATGCGCGTGACCCACGACCGGCCGCGGTGCCGTCCGATCACCGCTTGCGGGACGATGAGGCGGCTCGTGCCCGACGATCGCTCGTCGAACACGAGGGTGCCGAAGGCGACGAGGCCGGTGCCGGGCAGGCCCACGGGGTCGTCGATCTCCGCCGTCGCTGCGAGGTGTCGCCACTGATCGGCCGGCGACGGCAGCGTCGCCGGGTCGATCCCGGAGGCGCTGCGCGGTCCGCGCTCGTAGCCGCCCACCGAGCCGATGCCGACGATGCCGTCGCCGCGGCGCAGCCAGGCGAGAGGCTCGTCGGGAGAGGCGTAGGCGAGGAGGTCGTCGACGTGCTCGATCTCGCGAGTCTCGACCACCAGCTCAGGCGGGCGGTGCGAAGATGTCACGACTCCAGCCTAGACTCGCCCATCCGGCGTGGACGCCGGTCGCGGCCGCCCTTGTGCCCGCCGCGGCGCGGGGTGAGGATGGCCGCGTGAGCGCGCGCTACCTGATCACTGTCGACCCAGATGCCGACCAGGGCGCGGTCGAGGCGGGTCTCCGCGACGCCGGGGCCGAGTCGGTCGCGCCGCCCGCACCCGAGCTGCCCGGCGTGTTCATCGCCACGGTCGACGACTCAGTCGCCGACTATGCCGACCGCGCGCAGGCGGTGGACGGGGTGAGGGTCGCCGAGCCCGACGCCTGGGTGGGCTTCGGGGGAGAAGCCGACGCGGACTCCCGGGACATCGGTCTCATGCCCGTCGAAGAACCCGCCGAGGGCTCGCCCGCCGAAGACGGGCTCTGAGTCAGCGCAGCCGCACCGGCGGATGCGCGACGCTCGCCATCGGGCCGACGCAGCGCAGGAGCGTCAGCACGACGCCGGCGGTGCCGTCGAGGACCGCCGGCGACCGGCCGCCCCGGACGCCGTGGCTCCATGTCGTGGTCCCGTCGGCAGCGATGCCGGCGGCGATGACGGATGCCTCGTACCGTGCCGCGCGCCGGCGCTCCTCGCGGGCGGCGGCATCGGTGGACCACGCCGCCTCCGCGCCGGCGAGGTGCAGTTCGACGACACCGGAGCGGCCGTGGCAGAGGGTGGCGTCGTCGCCCTGATCGTCGGGGAAGTCGCGGCGTGCGCGCTCGATCGAGCGGAGGGCCCGGAGGTAGGTCGATTCACTCTCGATGGCATCGTCCTCGTCGCCGACGCGGGAGCGGAGCGTCGCCGCGATCCCGATCCCCGGAGCGCCATGGCACCACGCCAGACCGATCGCCGGCTCGTCGACGCGGAGGTCGTACCAGCCGCCGTCCTCGGCGGCGTAGCCCGCGTCGTCCCACGTCCAGGCGGCATCGGCCAGCGCCCGGTCCACCCCCGCGACACCCGCCGCGTGGGCGGCCCGCAGCGCCAGGCCGACTCCCGAAGAGCCGTGTGCGAGCCCGGTGACCGCCCGGTCGCCGTCCGCCATCGGCCAGCGCGCGCCGCAGATGTCGACGACGGCGCGGGCGCGCAGGTCGCGCACGAGGCGCTGGGCTGCGGCCGCCCGGTGCGGCTCGGCGGTCGCGGGCAGTGCCGCCGCGAGCACCGCGAGCAGGTGGCCCGCCGAGCCGTCGAGAAGGTCCGCGTACCCCGGAAGCCACGAGTCGTCCGCGGTCGCGAGCGCCGCGACCGCGCGGGCGGCGAGCCGGCGACCTCGGCCCGCGAGGTCCGGTCGGCCGAGCGAGTCCGCCATGCGTTCGGCGGCGATCGCGATCCCCAGGTCGCCGCTCTGCCAGCCCAGCTGTCCGCGCCGGGCGGTGCGGCGGGAGTCCAGTACGTCGGCGAGCGTCGCCTGCGCGAGCACCGCGAGGGATTCGTCGCCCGCGTGCCGCGCGGCCGCGGCAAGGGCGAGGGCGATGCCCGCGCGCCCGGTCAGAAGGCCGTCGTCGACGGGCCCCGTTCGCAGGACCGAGCCGTCGGTGCTCGCGGCCAGATCGATCTCGTCGCCGATCCACTGCGGCGCCCCGCGGCCGTCGACGATGACGTCGGCGGCGAGACGGCGGGCCAGGGTGACGGCCGCAGCCCCCAGTTCGGCGGGGGACCGCACCGCCGTCTCGGACGCCGGCGCACGAGGGTCCAGCTCGACGGCGGTCATGGTCGTGCCTTCCAGGGGCGCGTCACATCGAGCCCCACGGCGCTCGCGGCCGAGCGCAGACGGCGGGGCGCAGCATCCGTGTCCGTGATGGCGGCGGCGATCGCGGCGACCTGCGCGGTTCGCTGCTGACCGAAGCTGGTGCCGTCGGCGGGGTCCTCCGACATCCCGATGCCCGCAGCGATGCGGCGCGTGGTCGGCGGAATCGACGCCTCCACGTGCGGCGTGATGTCGCGGGCCCGGCGGCGAAGGCTCGCGGCCACGCGGGCCCGGGCAGCTCGCGGCGTGTAGACGACGAGCGCGTCGGGGCGGCCGTAGCCGCTGGGCGCCGGCAGGCATTTGAGGGAGAACGCGCTCGCGGCGTCCGCGAACGCGCCCATCAGCGGGGGCAGCAGGGCCGCGGAATCCTCGGGGGAGCGGGCGTGCGCGTACCAGCGGTCGAGTGGGCCGTCGGGCACCCCCTCGCCGGAGTGCGCCCACCACCATCCCGACGCCTGATCCCATCCCGACGAACCGCGGGCGATCGTCACGAGGTCGCCGGGCGCGGGGGTGCAGCCCGGTCGCGAGGACGAGACGATGCGGTCCGTCGCGATGCGGAGGTGGCCGGGCGGAGCGGAGGAGGGAGGCCGGGATGCGACGACCGTGACCGTCGCGTCGCCCACGGCGAGCACGATCCAGGCCGCCGAGGTGCCCGCCGCCCGGCGTCGGATCGTCTCCAGCAGGCCGACGCGGGGGAACATCGGCGCAGCGACGAGAGCGCGCGCAGGTTGACCGACGGCGTCGCGCGTCTCTCCGGTCCACCAGTTCGCATAGAGCCATTCCGCAAGCGGACTCTCGATCTCGATTCCCCTCGGTGCGTCCGCGCGCAGTGCGCGCGCTTCGTCGGAGTCCTCGACGAGCGCGAGCGCCCGGCCCAGCTCGCTCAGCGTCGCCGTCGCGGTGCGCTCGCCGCGGGCGGTGGCCGCCTCCGCCGCGGCCTCCGAGGTCATCGTGCGAGACATGAGCGCACCTCCTGCACGAGAACCGCGACGTGATCCCGGCGTGCGGTCGCGAGCGTGGCGAGCCCCTGCGCCTGCTCCTCGTCGCCGCCCTCACTCCGCTCGGCGACCTCGAGCGCGAACTGCGCGAGGCGCAGCACCGAGGCCAGCGCCACCCGCTCCGCGAAGAGTGCGGTGGCGCGCGACGAGATCCGCGCGGCCTCGCCGTATCCCCGCACGAGGGCGCGACCCGGTGACGGCAGCCCGGCCGCCGTCGGCGCGTCGCGCAGGAGATGCTCGGCGACGAGGCAACCGAGGTCCCATGCCGGATCGCCCGCTCCGGCGAGCTCCCAGTCGACGATGACGGGGGCAGGGCCCGGTGCGACGGCGATGTTGTCCCACTTGAGGTCGTGGTGCACGAGCGCACGCCCCGCCGGCGTGCGCAGGCGCGCGGCGGCGGCCATCAGGGCCGGCTCCGCGCGAAAAAGCGCGATGAGGTCGCGCGTCGCCTCGGCGAGGCCGAGGCCGGCCGAGGCGGCGTCCGTGCGCTCGTCCGGGCGCAGCACGTGGAGCACGAGGGGCGGACGCGCCGGCGGCACCGGGAGGCCGGCGGTCGCGCGATGCACGGCGCCCACGCAGGCGCCGAGAAGGCGGAAGAAGGCGTCCGCGTCGCCGATCGTGTCGGAGACGAGGGCGAGGGACGCCGGATGTCCCGCTCCGAGGTCTTCCACGACGAGGATGCCGCGCTCCTCGTCGACGATCGCGGGCGACGGGATCGCCTTCTGCAGGGGGAGGCACCACCGTGCCATGCGCTGCACGAACAGCTCTGCGCCGAGGCCTTCCTGCGCAGAGTCCGTCGATCCCGTGGCGGGTGCGGTGAACGCGCCGGACTTCACGACCACGCGGCGGTCGTCGGGCAGGTGCACGGCCCACACGCCGTGGGCGCGGGACAGGTCGGTCGGCTCGGCGCGCAGCAGCTCGGTGGGGCCGAGCAGCCCCACCGCGCGCAGCGCGGTGACGGACGGATGCGGGGTGGTGCCCGCACCCGTCCGCACCATGGTCGCGTCGGCGATCACTCGTCGAACAGCCCCTCGCCGTAGGCGTCGCCGCCGCCGGACTGGAGCTCCTCGATCGCTGCGGCATGGCCGGCGGCGAAGCCGGCCTCGTAGCCGCCCTGCTCGACGCCGAACGGATCGGCGCCGCCGGGCTGCGGTCCTGGCCTGGGGCCCGTCACGGTCGTCGGGACCTTGGTGACCGTCGTCGTCACGGGGCACGCGATGTGGATTGACCTGATCTTCTGGCACTGCAGCGGAAGGACCGTCTTGATCGTCCCGCACTCCGGCAGGCTGATCGTCCTGGGCAGGCATGCCACCACGGGAGTCCGCAGCTTGACCGTGATCGTCGGCTTGAGGACGATGGGTCCCCGCGCCTTCAGCACCGCCGCGCTGGCGTCGACGAGTCCCCAGCCGTACCGGTCGTTCGGCACGGGATCGCTCGCGACGTCGCGCAGCGGCTTCGCCGTCGAGCGGAGGATGTCGCCGATCTCGGTTGCCGTCAGGCTCGGCTTGACCGCCTTCACGAGTGCCGCGACACCCGCCACGTGCGGCGAGGCCATCGACGTGCCGGCCATCGTGGCGAGGCCGCCGGCGAGGTACGTCGACAGGATGCCGACGCCCGGCGCCGAGATGTCGATGTGCGGTCCGGTCTGCGAGAACGCCGCGCGCGACTCGTTCGACTGGATCGCGGCGACCGCGATCACGTCCGGGTAGGCCGCGGGGAAGCTCGGCGAAGAGCTGCCGTCGTTGCCCATCGCGGCCACGACGACCACGCCCTTGCTCACCGCGTACGCCACCGCGCTCGCCTCGACCGAGGTCGAGGACGGGCTGCCGAGGCTCATGTTGATGACGTGGGCGCCGTTGTCGGCCGCGTACCGGATGGCCGCGGCGACGTCGGCCGACGAGCCCGTGCCGCTCACGCGACCGTCGCTGATGCGCACCACGCGGGTGAGCGCCTTGATCGGCATGATCCGTGTCTGCCACCCGACGCCCGCGACGCCGACGGCGTTGTTGGACACGGCGGCGATGGTGCCCGCGACGTGCGTGCCATGGCCGACCTCGTCCTCGGGGATCGCGTCGCGCCCCGCGAAATCGCCCTCGAAGCGCCACCCCGGGTTCGGCGTCGGGTTCGGACCCAGATCGACCATGTCGAACCCCGGGACCAGCA
Source organism: Microbacterium sp. F01 (assembly GCF_056156365.1). Classification (NCBI taxonomy): domain Bacteria; kingdom Bacillati; phylum Actinomycetota; class Actinomycetes; order Micrococcales; family Microbacteriaceae; genus Microbacterium; species Microbacterium sp. F01. The sequence goes on along the minus strand of NZ_CM149592.1, from coordinate 3,442,048 downwards.
GCGGCGCCAGCTCGGGGTGGTCGAGGTCGACGCCCGAGTCGATGACCGCCACGACGACGCTCGCGGATCCCTTCGTGACGTCCCACGCGTCCGGGGCGTTGATCTTGGTCAGCCCCCACTGCGCCCCGAACTGCGGGTCGTCAGGGATGACGCTGGCCTCCCGCCACCGGTTCGGCTCGGCGACCTCGACCTCATCGAGGGCGTCGAGCTCAGCCGCCGCCTTGTCGGGGGCGACCTTCGCGTCGATGCGGACACGGAACGAGCGACCGAGGATCGATTCCTCGGGCTCGGGCACGCCGTCCAGGGCCATCACGGAACGCGCGATGCCCTGCGAGGGCGGCGCGAGCCGGGTGATGTCGTAGGCACCGAGGCGCGCGAGCACGGCGTCGACGCCCGACACCCCCAGCGAATCGGCCATCGAGACGCCGCGGCCGCCGGGGTGGATGGGCACGGATGCCGTCATCGCATCGGCGGCGTCGGCTTTGAGCGTGACGATGACCTCGCCGGGAATGACGTCGTCGCCGTCGATGTAGAGCGGAGCGGAGGCACCCAGTTCCGCCCGAGGAGCGGACGTGCGCTTTCGCGACGAGCCGCCGGATGTTGCAGCCATTTTCGGACTTCTCTCCTCAAGGGCCGCGAGGTTGCGGCCACCGTGGAGGAGGGATGGCGGGAAGAGACTGATACAGCCCTACACTGAGGCGGGTGCCGACCCCGATGCACCTCTCAGGTCACCCGGATTCCGACCGCCCCGAGCCCGGAGCCCCGCTCCAGTTCCGCTGGCGCAAGTGGGACGGCGGCCCGCACTGGGTCAACGACTGCATCTACCTCGGCAGGGACCGGTGGGGCGACTGGGTCGGTCAGCCCTCCGGCTGGCGCAACGTCCGTCCGGGGCTCGAGTTCGTCGCCGACGGACCCAACGTCACCCTCATCCCGCCGAGCGGCGACTACGCGATGACGGTCCACGGGGCGCCGCGGCGCGTGCGCATCTACATCGACGTCGCGTGGGACATCCGCTGGGAGGGCCACGAACCCCGCGGCATCGACATGGACCTCGACGTCGTGAAGGCGATCGACGGGCGCGGGCTGTTCATCGACGACCGTGACGAGTGGGATGAGCACCGCGTCGCGTACGGCTATCCGCTCGACCTCGTCGACAGGCTCGAGGCGCTCGCCGTGGACCTCGAGCGCCGCGTCGCGGCGGCGGAGGCGCCGTTCGATGACGCGACGCCCGATGCGTGGCTCGCCCGGCTCGCGTCCTACGACGCCGTCGCGCCGCCCCCACCCGTCTCCTTCGCGGCCGCGGGCGACGGCGGCCCCGGCACAGACGGCACCGCCGCCTAGACTCGAAGCCGTGGCATCCCACCCCTCCGATCCCGAGCCGAACCGCGCCGACCTCCACAAGGACCCGTCGCGCGTGAGCGGCATGTTCGACCAGGTCGCGGCCGGTTACGACCGCACCAACACCGTGCTGAGCATGGGCAATGACCGGTTCTGGCGCGCCGCGACGACGCGGGCGGTGAACCCGCGCGCCGGGCAGCGCATCCTCGACCTCGCTGCGGGCACGGGCGCCTCGAGCGTCGCCCTCGCAGGCCGGGGCGCCACGGTGGTCGCGGCGGACTTCTCGCCCGGCATGATCGCCGAGGGGCGACGCCGGCACAGCGGCATCCGGAATCTCTCCTTCGTGCAGGCCGACGCGACCGACCTGCCCTTCGGCGACGACGAGTTCGACGCGGTCACGATGTCGTTCGGGCTGCGCAACGTGAACGAGCCGAAGAAGGCGCTGAGCGAGCTGCTGCGTGTCACGAAGCCCGGCGGGCGCCTCGTCGTCTGCGAGTTCTCGCACCCGCCGTCGAAGGCGTTCAACGGCTTGTATCGCTTCTACAACGACCGTGTGCTGCCGGTCGTCGCGAAGTCCGTCAGCTCGAACGCCGAGGCCTACGACTACCTGAACGAGTCGATCCGCGACTGGCCCGACCAGCGCACGCTGTCGGCGTGGATCCGCCAGGCCGGCTGGACCGACGTGGCGCACCGCAACCTCTCGATGGGCATCGTCGCGCTGCACCGCGCCACGAAACCCCAGGCCTAGCAGCGGTCGCCGCTCGGCGGACCGCGACGAAACGCGCCCCCGGTAGGCTGGGCGTGTGACACCGACAGCGCCGGGCTCGCATATCGCGGGCAAGCTGGGCCTCACCGACCGCATCTTCGCGGGCGCGCGATCGCGCGGCCTGCTCAAGACCGTCGAGGCGGGGCTCAAGCGCGTCGACAGCGCCCTCGAGCGCGAGCTGCGCGTGGCCGACACCCTCGCCGACGCGACCAGCCGGTACCTCTACGACGCCGGCGGCAAGCGCATCCGTCCCATGCTGTCGCTGTTGACCGCTCAGCTCGGCGACGGCGCCACCGACGAGGTGATCGACGCCGCGACCGCTCTGGAGATGACGCATCTCGGATCCCTCTACCACGACGACGTGATGGATGCCGCCGACAAGCGTCGCGGCGTCCCCAGTGCGCACGCCGTGTGGGGCAACAACATCGCGATCCTCACCGGAGACCTGCTGTTCTCCCGCGCGAGCCAGATCATGGCGCGCCACGGCGAGGACGCCATCCGGCTGCAGGCCGACACGTTCGAGCGGCTCGTGCTCGGGCAGATGCACGAGACGGTCGGGCCGTCCGACGAGGACGACCGCGTCGCGTTCTACCTCCAGGTGCTTTCCGACAAGACGGGTTCGCTCATCGCGGCGGCCGCGCAGTCGGGCATCGTGTTCTCCAACGGGCCCAAGCAGTTCGAGCAGCCGATGGTGACGTTCGGCGAGAAGGCCGGCGTCGCGTTCCAGCTGCTCGACGACGTCATCGACCTCTCGGCCGACCCCGACGAGACCGGCAAGGTGCCCGGCACCGACCTGCGGGCCGGCGTGCCGACCATGCCCTACCTCGTGCTCGGGCAGCGGACCGATGCCGCCTCCGTCGACCTGCGGGACCGCATCGACGAGGGCGTGGCGCGCATCGCCGACGGCGCCGACCCCGCGATCCTCGACGAGCCGCTCGCGCAGCTGCGCGACCACGAGGCCACCCAGGCGACCCTCGACCTCGCCAACGCGTGGTCGACCGAGGCGATCGAGGCGCTCGCGCCGCTGCCCGACGGCGCGGTGCGGGAGGCCCTCACCCGGTTCGCCCAGGCCGTCGCCGACCGCTCCAGTTAGACGTACCCGCGTTTCGTCTCGCGAAGACCCGGGTCGAGCGAGCGAAGCGAGTCGACATCTCGCTCAACGACCGGGGGACGCGACGAGCCGACCTCCCGAAAGGACCACCATGACCAAGCTCCGGCTGGCGATCGTCGGCGCAGGACCGGCGGGCATCTACGCCGCCGACATCCTGCTCAAGGCCGAGCGCAAGTTCGACGTGTCGATCGACCTGTTCGAGCAGCTGCCCGCGCCCTACGGGCTGGTCCGCTACGGCGTCGCTCCCGACCACCCCCGCATCAAGGGCATCATCACGGCCCTGCGCGAGGTGCTCGACCGCGGCGACATCCGCATCTTCGGCAACGTGCACTTCGGCGAGGACATCACCCTCGAAGACCTCAAGCACCACTACAACGCGGTCATCTTCGCCACCGGCGCCATCCGCGACACCGACCTCGAGATCCCCGGCATCGACGCCATCGGTTCCTACGGTGCCGCCGACTTCGTGAGCTGGTTCGACGGGCACCCCGATGTGCCGCGCGAATGGCCGCTGGACGCAGCATCCGTCGCCGTCATCGGCAACGGCAACGTCGCACTCGATGTGTCGCGCATGCTCGCCAAGCATGCGGAAGACCTGCTGCCGACCGAGATCCCCGACAACGTGCACCAGGGCCTCGTCGCCTCGAACGTGACCGACGTGCACGTCTTCGGCCGCCGCGGCCCCGCGAACGTCAAGTTCACGCCGCTCGAGCTCCGCGAGCTCGGCGAGCTGCGCGACGTCGACATGGTCGTCTACGACGAGGACTTCGACTACGACGACGCGGCGCGCGCCGCCATCGCGAGCAACAAGCAGGTCATGGTGATCGACCGCGTGCTGCAGTCCTGGCGTAAGCGCGACTCGGTCAACAACAACGGCGGCGCGGCGTCGCGCCGCCTGCACCTGCACTTCTACGCCAAGCCGGTCGAGGTGAAGGCGGATGCCGAGGGCCGCGTGTCCGCTCTCGTCTACGAGCGCACACGCCCCGACGGCGAGGGCGGGGTCGTCGGCACCGGCGAACTGCGCGAGGTGCCGATCCAGGCGCTGTACCGCGCCGTCGGCTATTTCGGATCGCCCCTGGACGGCGTGCCGTTCGACGACCGGCACGGTGTCATCCCGAATCGCGAAGGCCAGGTGCTGAGCAAGGACTCGAACCAGCGCGTCAACGGCGTGTACGCCACCGGCTGGATCAAGCGCGGGCCGGTGGGCCTCATCGGCCACACCAAGTCCGACGCCATGGAGACGGTCCGTCACCTCATCAACGACCAGGGCACCTGGTGGCAGCCGGCCGACCCGTCGGAGGCTGCAATCCCGGCACTGCTCGCCGAGCGAGGCGTGGCCTGGACCGACCTCGACGGCTGGCACCGCCTCGACGAGCACGAGATGGCGCTCGGCGCACCCCACGAGCGGGCGCGCATCAAGGTCGTGCCCCGCGACGAGATGGTGACGATCTCCCGGGGCGAGTGACCCCACGCCCCTAGGCTGAGGGGCATGGCCGGGCCATCCCTCACGTGGGTCCCCGACATCCTGGGGAAGCCGTTCGAGCAGCTGACGCTGTCGCTCGGCGTGGACGGCGAGCATGGGCCGCTCGTCGCCACGCTCGTGCGCAGCATCCCGAATCCGTTCCTGACGCTGTTCGCGCCGCTGCGCGACGTCGACGTGCTCTACGTGCACGGCTGGTCGGACTACTTCTTCCAGCGCGACCTCGCGCGCTTCTGGACGGGGCGCGGCGCGAGGTTCTACGCGCTCGACCTGCGCCGGTACGGCCGGAGCCTGCGCGACGGGCAGATGCCCGGGTACATCGACTCCCTCGAGGACTACGACCTCGACATCTCGGCGGCGCTGCACGCGATGGGACACACCGCGGGGTCAGCCGGACATGACCCGTCGGCCGAACCGGACAGACGCGCGAGCCGCCGCAAGCTCGTGCTGATGGGCCATTCGACCGGCGGCCTCACGCTCACCCTCTGGGCCGCTCGACACCCCGGCCTCGCGCACGCGGTCGTGCTCAACAGCCCGTGGCTCGAGCTGCAGCTCGGCACCCTCGGGCGTCAGGCCCTGGCCCCGCTGGTGGACATGCGGGCGCGGCTGGATCCGCGCGGCACGCAGCCCGCCGTCGACTTCGGGTTCTACACGCGGGCGCAGGATGAGATCGGCGCTCTGCCACCGGACGACCACCGCGCGCTCTGGCGGCCCGACCGCGGCTTTCCGACCGCTCCGGCATGGCTGTCGGCCGTGATGGAGGGGCACCGCCGCGTGGCAGCCGGCGTCGACGTCGGCTGCCCGGCGATGGTGCTGCTGTCGGCCGGATCGACGACACCGCTGTCGTGGAAGGAGTCCATGACCTCGACGGACTCCGTTCTGGTGGTCGACGACATCGCCCGGGCCGCGACCCGCATCGGCGGGCTCGTCACGATCGCCCGCGTCGACGGCGCCATCCACGATGTCTTCCTCTCGCGCCCTGCCCCTCGGGCGATCGCGTACGATGCTCTGGACCGATGGGCTCGCGCGTACGTCGCACCGTACGAAAATGTCCCCCGAAGAGGGGACAGCGCTCTTGTAGACACTCGGGTTAAGCTGTAGGGGAGATGTCCCCAGCATCTCAGGGAAGGCCCTCCCCAAGAATCCTTCCCATCCGTCGTCACGCGCCGCTAACCGGGGGGTTGGTGATGCGAGAGCAGACGACGACAGGCCCCGGGTGTCCCCAGCACCCGGGGCCTTTATCGTTCCCGGCCGCGGTCGGTCACTCCGCGCGGCGGGCGATCACGCGCACGAGGAGGACGTAGGTCGTGAGCGAGAGCACGTACCCCAGCAGGTACACCACGAGCTCCTGCGCGAGGAAGCGACTGTAGTCGAGCGTTCCGTCCGTGACCGCCGGCGAGCTCTGGCCCAGCAAGAACGCCGCGGTCTGCCCCGCCGCGAGGATCGCCAGGAGCGCCAGCACGGCGAGAAGGGCGAGCCAGATGCGAGTGCGCCACACCCGGCCGGCCGCGGCCATCGCGGTCGACGATGTCCAGTCCGGCACCTCGGGGTCGAGCCAGCCGTTCACCCTCGGGATCAGGATGACCGCGGCGATGAACGCCGCGTTGAGGATCGCGGTGCCGACCCCGACGGCCGAGCCCCCGTCGACATCGCTGCGGACGAGCGACGGGATGAGGAGGACGACCAGCACCGGCAGCGTCGCGACGACGGCCGACAACACGGCCCGGAGGAAGCGCATGGCCCGAGTGTAGGGTCGGATTCCACCGCGACCGAGGAGCAACGACGATGCCCATCACCCCCACGTCGGCCGACGCCATGGCGATTCTCCGCCGACGCACGAGTGAGAAGTGGGGCGTCTACGCCGACGACGTGCTGCCGATGTTCGTCGCCGAGATGGATTTCCCGCTCGCGCCGGCGATCCGGCGGGCATTGCACGAGGCGATCGATCTGGGCGACACCGGGTACGTCAATCCTGTCGATCCGGGCGCTCGGGCGGCATTCCGCGACTACGCCGCTGCCGCCTGGGGTTGGGAGCCGGATCCGGAGCGAATGGGCATCACGACCGATGTGAGCGTCGTGATCGTGGAGTCGCTGCGCCGGCTGATCGAACCCGGCGACGGCGTAGTGATCACGCCCCCGATCTACCCGCCGTTCTACGACCTGATCCCCGAGGCAGGCGGGGCGGTGGTCGAGGTGCCGCTGCATGACGACGGATCCGCGTACGCGCTCGACCTCGACGGCATCGACCGCGCGCTGGCAGCGGGCGCGAAGGGTGTGCTGCTGTGCAGCCCGCACAACCCCGTCGGACTGGTCCACGACCGGTCGACGCTCGAAGAGCTCTCCCGCATCGTGGCCAGGCACGATGGGTTCGTCGTCGCGGACGAGATCCACGCACCGCTCACCCATCACGGCGTGGCGTTCACCCCTTACCTCACCGTCTCGGACGAGGCGCGGGCGCACGGCATCGCCGCCGAGTCGGGGAGCAAGGCGTTCAACCTCGCGGGGCTGAAGACCGCACTGTTCGTGTCAGCGTCCGACCGCATGACCGACCTCATCCGCTCGCTGCCCGAGGAGGTCACCTTCCGAGCAGGCCAGTTCGGGCTGATCGCAACCCGGGAGGGATTCGCTCACAGCCGGGACTGGCTCGCCGGCACGGTCGCCGCCGTGGAGGCCAATGTCGACCATCTGCACGCCGAACTCGCAGCGCATCTGCCCGCGGTGCGGCTTCGTCGCCCGTCGGCGAGCTACCTCGCGTGGCTGGACATGTCCGGTCTGGGGTGGGGAGACGACCCCGCCGTCATCGGCGAACAGCGGGCGCGCGTCGCATTGTCGAACGGCCCCGCATTCGGACGGCAGGGCGCGGGCTATGCGCGCATGAACCTCGCCTGCGCGCCGGAGACCATCACCGAGGCGGTGAGGCGGCTCGCGAGCGTGACCGTCTGAACCGAACGCCCCCGCGTCGAGCCAGTGTCAGCGGTAGTTGACGAACTGGAGGTCGACCTCGAGGTCGGCGGCCTTGAGCAGGCGCTGCACCTCCTGCAGGTCGTCGCGCGACTTCGACTGCACGCGCAGCTCGTCGCCCTGGATCTGCGACTTCACCGACTTGGGACCCTCGTCGCGGATGATCTTCGAGATCTTCTTCGCGTTCTCGGACGAGATGCCGTCCTTGATGGTCGAGACGATCCGGTACTCCTTGCCGCTCGCGAAGGGCTCGCCCGACTCGAGGCTCTTGAGTGAGATGCCCCGCTTGATGAGCTTCGACTGGAAGACGTCGAGGACGGCCTTCGCGCGGTCCTCGGTGCTGGCCTTGATGAGCACGGACTCGCCGCTCCACTCGACGGAGGCCCCGGTGCCCTTGAAGTCGTAGCGCTGCTCGATCTCTTTGCGGGCCTGGTTGAGGGCGTTCTCCGCCTCCTGGTGGTCGACCTTGCTGACGATGTCGAACGAAGAATCTGCCATGCCGGGCAGTCTATCGGCGGGTGCCGTACGGCGCGGGAGAACGGATGCTGCTGCACGCGGTTCCCGTCGGAGCGCGGCGTGCAAGCGATTCCACATGAGCGGTGAAAGTCACGGCGAGATATCGATCCGAACCCCGTGTTGCCATATGGCTTCTGCTGAGTTACAAATGTAAGCGCTTGCAATCGCGAGCGAGAGTCGACCACGCACCGTCGCGACCGACAGTGCGGCCGGACTCACTCAGCACTCCAGAGAGGCACTGCACCGATGAAGGTGAACAAGAAGAGCTGGCTCGCGCTCGGCGGTCTCGCCGTCGCGTCGATCGTCCTCGCAGGCTGCGCAGGCAGCGGGAACGACACCGGTTCGACCGACGAGGGCGACGCGACGTCGACGCTGACCGTCTGGGTCGACTCCGAGCGCGTCGACGCGCTGAAGGGCGCGGCCGACGCGTACAGCGAGAAGACCGGCGTCAAGGTCGACCTGGTGGGCAAGGACACCGGCAAGATCAAGGACGACTTCATCCAGCAGGCTCCGACCGGCAAGGGCCCGGACGTGGTCATGGGGGCCCACGACTGGCTCGGCGAGCTGTCGACCAACGGTGTCGTGGCTCCGATCGAGCTCGGCGACACCGCCGGCGACTACCTCCCGGTCGCGCTGCAGGCCTCGACGTACGAGGGCACGACCTACATGCTCCCGTACGCGGTCGAGAACATCGCCATCCTCCGCAACGCCGACATCATCCCCGAGCCGGCCACGAGCTTCGACGACATGATCGCCAAGGGCCAGGCCGCCGGCCTCACCACCCCGTTCGTCGTCCAGCAGGGCGTCGAGGGCGACCCGTACCACCTGTACCCGTTCCAGACCGCGTTCGGCGCCCCCGTTTTCGGCACCGACGCCGAGGGCAACTACGACCCGGCCGACCTGCAGATCGGCAACGAGGGCGGCTTCCAGTTCGCGAGCTGGCTCGGCGCGCAGGGCGCGGCGGGCAACTTCAACACCGACGTCGACGGCGACATCGCCAAGACGAAGTTCCTCGAGGGTGAGGCGGCCTTCTGGCTGACCGGCCCCTGGAACGTCGGTGCCGCGACCGACGCGGGCATCAACGTCGCGATCGACCCGATCGCGAGCCCGACCGGGGCTCCCGCTCAGCCGTTCGCCGGCGTCAAGGGCTTCTTCGTGAGCTCCGAGTCCGACAACAAGGTCGCCGCGAACGACTTCCTCGTCAACTACATCGGCACCGAGGACGTTCAGCTCGAGCTCTTCAAGGCCGGCAACGTGCTGCCCGCCCTCACGGCTGCTGCCGACACGGCGGCCGCCGACCCGATCATCGCCGGTTTCCAGACCGTCGGTGCCGACGCCGTCCCGATGCCGGCCATCCCCGCGATGGGCGCCGTGTGGCAGTTCTGGGGCATCGCCGAGGCTGCGATCATCAACGGCGCCGACCCGACGGCGACGTGGCAGAAGCTCACCGACGACGTGAGCGCCGCCATCAAGTAACACCCTGCGGTCTCACGACCGTGACAGGCGACCGGGGCGGATGCCGAGGCATCCGTCCCGGTCCCGATGATGAGGATGATCGATGACCGATACTCTCTCCGCGACTGACGAGAAGGCCCCGCCGCAGACGCCGAAGCAGCGCAGTGCCGCCCGCATGGCCGATGCGGCCGGCGGCCGGCTGCGCTGGATCGTGCTCAAGATCGTGATGCTGGCGATCGTGGACGCTGTCGCGCTCTACGCCGTCTTCGTCCTCTTCCTGCACAACGAGTGGCTGGTTCTCACGCTGGTGACGGCCGTGACGATCCTCGTCAACTGGATCTACTTCTCCCGCAAGCAGATCCCCGGCAAGTACCTGACCCCCGGCATCATCCTGCTGGTCGTCTTCCAGATCTTCACCCTGAGCTACACCGCCTACATCGGCCTGACCAACTACGGCACCGGCCACAACGGCTCCAAAGACCAGGCGATCGCGTCCCTCATGCGGTCCTCGCTCGTCCGCGTCGAGGACTCCCCGACGTTCGATGTGACCGTGGTCGAGCGCGTCGGCGAACTCGGCCTGCTGGTGACCGACCCCACCGACGGCGAAGCGTCGCTCGGCACCAACCAGAAGCCGCTCGAGTCGGTCGAGGCCACCATGGAGGGCGGCAAGGCCGTCGCCGTCGACGGCTGGACCACGCTCACGTTCGCGGACGTGCTCGCGCGCAGCAACGAGGTCGAAGAGCTCGCGGTGCCGTACACCGACGACCCCAACGAAGGCGCGATCCGTACGCAGGACGGTCAGAAGGGGTACCTCTACACCTCCACGCTCGTGTACGACCCCGCCGCCGACACGATGACCGACACCTCCACCGGCACCGTCTACACCGACTCCGGCGAGGGCGCCTTCACCTCGGAATCCGGTGAGCAGCTGCTGCCCGGTTGGCAGGTCTTCGTCGGCTTCGACAACTTCGTGCGCGCACTGACCGACACGACCATCCGCGGCCCGCTGCTGGCGGTGACGGCGTGGACGTTCGTGTTCGCGATCGTCTCGGTGGCCACGACGTTCTTCCTCGGGCTGCTCTTGGCGATGCTCTTCCAGAGCAAGCGGATGCGGTTCAAGAACGGGTACCGGATCATGCTGATCCTGCCGTATGCGTTCCCGGCGTTCCTGTCGGCCCTCATCTGGGCCGGCATGATGAACAAGAGCTTCGGCTTCATCAACCAGGTGCTCCTGGGCGGGGCCGAGATCGGCTGGCTGACCGACCCGTGGATCTCGAAGTTCTCGGTGCTGCTGGTCAACCTCTGGCTCGGCTTCCCCTACATGTTCCTCGTCTGCATGGGGGCTCTGCAGGGCATCCCCGAAGAGGTCAACGAAGCCGGCGTCATGGACGGCGCGAGCCCGTGGCAGATCTTCCGCCGCATCAAGCTTCCGCTCCTGCTCGTGACGGTCGCGCCGCTGCTGATCGCGTCGTTCGCCTTCAACTTCAACAACTTCAACCTGATCTACATGCTCACCGGCGGCGGGCCGCGATTCGAGGACACGGCGATACCGGCGGGGCACACCGACCTGCTGATCTCGATGGTCTACAAGGTCGCCTTCACCGGGCAGAACCGCGACTACGGGCTCGCATCCGCGTTCACGATCCTGATCTTCATCGTGGTCGCCGTCATCGCGGTGATCAGCTTCCGCAAGACCAAGGCCCTCGAGGAGCTGAACTGACATGTCGGAATCCCAGGACCGTCTCGCCCACCCCGACAAGACCGTGACGCAGAACGCGACCCTCGCCGTCGCCGGCGGCAGCACCGCCGAGCAGTTCCAGACCGCGGCGCCCGGCATGGCGCCCTCGCCGCGTGCCGAGCGGCCGGCTCGCCGTCGCCCGTTCGGCAGGTGGTTCGCCGACACCGGCTGGCGTCACCTCGTCGCGATCGTCGTGTCGGCGTTCGCGATCTTCCCGCTGCTGTACGTGCTGTCGGCGTCGCTGAACCCGAGCGGCACCCTCACCGGCACCAACCAGCTGTTCTCTGCCGTCGGGATCGACAGTTACGTGCGCATCCTGACCGACCCGCAGATCCCGTACCCCCAGTGGTTCCTCAACACCATGATCGTGGCGCTGATCACGGGATTCACGATGGTGTTCATCGGCGCCCTCGCGGCGTACGCGTTCTCACGCATGCGCTTCATGGGCCGGCGCGTGGGCCTCATCACGATCGTGGTCGTGCAGATGTTCCCGCAGATGCTGGCGGTGGTGGCGATCTTCCTCATGTTCAGCGCGATCAGCGACTGGTTCCCGGCCATCGGACTCAACACGCTGAGCGGTCTGATCCTGATCTACCTCGGCGGCGCGCTGGGCGTGAACACCTACCTGATGTACGGCTTCTTCAACACCATCCCGAAGGAACTCGACGAGGCGGCGAAGATCGACGGCGCCGGCCATGCCCGCATCTTCTTCACGATCATCCTCCGCCTGGTCGCGCCCATCCTCGCGGTCGTCGGACTGCTGTCGTTCATCGGCATCGTGAACGAGTACATGATCGCGAGCGTCCTGCTCATCGATCCCGACAAGCAGACGCTCGTCGTCGGCCTGACGAAGCTCGTGTCGAACCCGCGCTACGCGGACTGGTCGGGCTTCGCCGCAGGCGCGGTGATGGCGGCGATCCCCGTCGTGATCGTGTTCCTGCTGCTGCAGAAGTACATCGTCGGCGGTCTCACCGCCGGCGCCACGAAGGGCTGATCCCGCGAGGCTGATCGCTCTGCCATGATCGGGGCGACCCCCGCCACCGCACGCCTGACGAAAGACCTCGCCTTGACGACCCTCCTTCCTCACCACGACGGCTCGCCGCTGTACGTGTCCGACCTCGCGCCGCAGCTCGGGGACGTGGTCACCGTGCGGCTCCGCGTGCCGGCGGGCTACGGACCCCTCGCCGCGGTGCGCACGCGCTCGAATCCCGATCACGAGCCGGAATGGACGGATGCTGCGCCCCTCGGCGCGGCGGACGGCTGGGAGTGGTGGGAGGCCCCCGTCACGGTGCGCAATCCGCGTCACGGGTACCGCTGGGTGCTCGTGCATGAGAACGGGCGCGTCGAGTGGCTGAATCAGACCGGCCTCCACGCGATCGAGACCCTCGACGCCGAGGACTTCGCGCTCGTCGCGTACCCGGAGCCGCCGGCGTGGCTCACCGACTCGGTGATGTACCAGGTGTTCCCCGACCGCTTCGCGCGGTCGGCGCGGGCCGACACGCATCCGACCCCGGACTGGGCGATCCCGGCGACCTGGGACGACCCCGTCGATCCCGTGGTGCCGGCGCGCTCGCAGCAGTTCTACGGCGGCGACCTCGACGGCGTCATCGAGAAGCTCGACCATCTCGTGTCGCTCGGCGTCAACCTCCTGTACCTCACGCCGATCTTCCCGGCCGCGTCGAACCACCGGTACGACGCGTCGAGCTTCGACCTGGTCGACCCGCTGCTCGGCGGCGATGAGGCCTACGTCCGGCTGATCGAGGCGGCGCACGCCCGCGGCATCCGTGTCATCGGCGATCTGACGAGCAACCACTCGGGCGATCGGCACGAGTGGTTCCAGGCGGCACTCGGCCGTCCCGGCGCGCCGGAGGAGGAGTTCTACTACTTCACGGATGCCGCGAACACCAGGTACGCCTCGTGGCTCGGCGTGCCGACGCTGCCCAAGTTCAACTGGGCGTCGCAGGAGCTGCGCGACCGGTTCATCGAGGGCCCGGACTCGGTGGTCGCGAAGTGGCTGAAGCCGCCGTACGCGGCCGACGGCTGGCGCATCGACGTCGCCAACATGACGGGACGCCTCGGCTCCGTCGATCTCAATGCCGAGGTGCGCCAGCTGCTGCGTCGCACGATGATCGAGATCAATCCCGACACCATCCTGCTCGGTGAGTCGACGAACGACGCCGCGAGCGACCTGCAGGGCGACGGCTGGCACGGCGCGATGACGTACCCGTCGTTCACTCGGCCGGTGTGGGGCTGGCTCTCCGAGCCGACCCACGCGCCGTACCTCACCCACGACGGCCGGGAGGCGACCGAGCCGTGGTTCTTCACGCAGCCGGTCGGCGGCATCCCGCGGTACACCGCGCGGCAGTTCGTCGACGCCGTGGTGCGCTTCACGGCCGGCATCCCGTGGCGCGTGCGCCTGGGCAACATGCAGCCGCTCGACACCCACGACACCGGCCGCTTCGCGACCAACGCGGCGCCGGGGACGGTCCCGGTCGCGGCGGGGCTCATGATGACGCTGCCCGGCCTGCCCGTGATCTTCGCGGGCGACGAGTTCGGCCTCGTCGGGGTCGACGGCGAAGCGAGCCGCACGCCGATCCCGTGGGGGAGCGAGGGCGAGCCCGAGGTGGCCGAACGGCTCGCCCTCTACCGTGAGCTCGTCGCTCTGCGTCACGCGCACCCGACGCTGTCGACCGGCGGTCTGCGCTGGGTCCACGTCGACGACGAGTCCGTGGTGTTCGTGCGCGAGTCGGCCGACGAGACGCTGCTCGTCCTCGCCGCCAGGGGCGACGCCGATGCCGAGATCGCGCCCAGCGCGCTGCCCCGAGCGGCCGCCGCGGAGGCCGTCTGCGGCGACGCGACCCTCGCGGTCGCCGGCGACGGTTCGGTGCTGCTGTCGGCCGACGGGCCGGCGTTCGCCGTCTGGCGGCTCGCGGGAGTCGACGTGCCGGCGCCCGAGCCCGTCTCCGCGACCGCGGACGAGGTGTCGCGGGGCGTCGTCTCGGCCGACGAGACCACCCCCGCGGAGCTGGTCGAGTCCGCCTGACCGGAAGGCGGCCACCTGTGGACAACCCGTGACACGGGGTCGCAGCATCCTGCACACTGAGTCCCATGTCAGCGTTGACCACCATCGGCCTGCCCGTGGCCCTCGGAATCATCATGTTCGGGCTCGGCCTGAGCCTCACCCCCGGCGACTTCGCCCGCGTCCTCAAGCAGCCGAAGGCGGTGATCGTCGCGCTGGTGTGCCAGCTGATCCTGCTGCCGCTCATCTGCTTCGGGCTCGTGCTCGCGTTCCAGCTGCCGCCGATCCTCGCGGTCGGCATGATGATGCTCGCGGCGTCGCCGGGCGGCACCACCGCCAACCTCTACAGCCACCTGTTCCGGGGCGACGTGGCCCTGAACATCTCGCTCACCGCGGTGAACTCGGTGATCGCCGTGTTCACCCTCCCGCTCATCACCAACCTCGCGATCCTCTACTTCAACCCGTTCGACGACCAGCTGGGGATGCAGTGGGCGAAGACGATGGAGGTCTTCGCGATCGTGCTGCTGCCGGTGGCGCTCGGCATGATCGTGCGGCGCTTCTGGCCGCGGTTCGCGGAGGCGATGGACAAGCCGGTGCGCATCGCATCCGTCATCATCCTGGTCGTCGTGATCGCCGGCGCCGTCGTGCAGAACTGGGCGCTCCTCGTCGAGAACTTCGGCAGGCTCTCGCTCATCACGATCGTGTTCTGCCTCATCAGCCTCACGATCGGGTATTTCGCGCCGCGCCTGGTGAAGGTCGGCAAGCGCCAGTCGATCGCGTCGTCGTTCGAGATCGGCATCCACAACGCGACGCTCGCGATCGTCATCGCGCAGACCGTGCTCGGCTCGGTCGAGCTGTCGCTGCCGGCGGCCGTGTACGGCGTGCTGATGTTCTTCATCGCGTTCGGGTTCGGCTTCCTGATCCGCGACCGCTCGGGAGCTGCCGAGGAGCCGGCATCCGACTCCGCGGACGACGCGGCCACGCCGGCGGCGTCAGCCTGACGACGAGGGCGACGGATGCTGCCGCCCCGGCGTGAACGAATACGCGGGGTGGCGGCATCCGTCGTCCTTCGTAGACTGGGCGGGCGAGGAGGTGCCATGCGCCCACTGACCGAGGATGAGTTGCGTTCCGCGTTCGTGAACGCCTCCGCCGACGAGCTGCGTCTCGTCACCCTGCCGCACGACTTCGTGCTCACCGACTGGGATCACCTCGATTTCCTGGCGTGGCGCGACCCGCGCACTCGTGGCCGCGGCTACCTGATCGCCGAGATCGACGGGGAACCCGCGGGCATCGTGCTGCGTGGAGCCGAGGGCTCGTCCCACGCGCGCGCGGCGCTCTGCAACCTGTGCCACACGATGCAGCCCGCCGATCAGGTCACCATGTACACGGCCCGCAAGGCCGGCGAGGCCGGCGTGCACGGCGACAGCGTGGGCACGTACATCTGCGCCGACCTGTCGTGTCACGAGAACGTGCGCCTCGCGCCGCCGCTGGCGCCGAACGAGGTGCGCGCGAGCGTCGACATGAAGATCGACGGCACGCGCCGGCGCACGGAGGCCTTCGTCGGCCGCGTGCTCGAGACCGCGGGGGTGCCGCGATGACCGTCGTCGTGGTGGGCGACGCGCTCATCGACGAGCTGCGAGACGACCACGGCGTGCGGGAGTTCGTGGGCGGGGCCGCGCTCAACGTCGCGGTCGGCCTCGCGCGGCTCGGCGTGCCGGCCACCCTCGTCTCGATGCTGGGCGACGACGAGCCCGCATCGCGCGTGAGGCGTTACCTCGCCGACTTCGGCGTCGACCTCCTCGCGACGCCGTCGCTCCTCGGCACCGCGCGCGCCGTGAGCACGCGGTCCGGAGCGGGGGAGCCCGTGTACGAGTTCAACGAGGCGTCACAGCGCCGGCGCATCCGCTTCGGCGAGGCCGAGCGGCAGGCGTTCGCCGACGCCGACCTCGTGGTCGTGAGCTGCTTCGCCTTCGACGACGCCGAGCAGGCGGCGGAGCTGGCCGACGCGATCGCCGGAGCCGAGGCATCCGTCGCGATCGATCCCAACCCTCGCACCGGCATGATGCACGACAAGGACGAGTTCGTGCGCGGCTTCGAGGCGCTCGCGGCCGGCTCCGCGCTCGTCAAGGTCGGCGAGGACGACGCCGCGCTGCTGTACGGCGATCGGCTCGACGCCTTGCGCGCTCGCTTGATCGACATCGGTGCCCGCGCGGTGCTGGCGACCGAGGGCTCCGCCGGAGCCACGATCGAGGCCGGCGATGTCGTCGTGACACGGCCGATCTCGAACCTGCCGGGCCGCATCGTCGACACGATGGGCGCGGGCGACGCGGCCTTCGCAGCGACGGTCGCCGCACTCGTCGACCGCACGCCGGACAGCGCCGAGGAGTGGGACGCCGTGCTGGTCTCGGCGATGGACGCCGCCGCGGCGACGTGCCGTTTCGAGGGGGCGCTGCTGCGCACTCCGAGCGCACTCGAGGGCCTCGATCTGGACCGCGTCGGCACCTAGAGCGGGCCGATTTCAGACCTCGGGCATCTACGCGTAATATGGTGGATCGCGCCTCCGGTCGTCTGGAAAAGTCGGACGGGTGCGCACCTGGCGAGTTACCCAAGCGGCCAAAGGGATCTGATTGTAACTCAGCTGTCATCGACTTCGGGGGTTCGAATCCCTCACTCGCCACCACCACCACCACACGAAGCGCCCCGCACCGCGGGGCGCTTCGTGGTTTCCGGGCGGCTACCCTGAGGCGATGACCTGGACCGCCACCGGCACCCTCACCGCGGAGGCCGCCACGCGGCATCCCGAGCTCGTCAGTCCCGTCGTCGCGAGCGGCCTCGCGCTGCTCGATCCGGCCGTTGCGGCAAGCGTGGGGGTCGCCGAGATCGACGCGGCGCTCGCCGACACTGCCGCGTTCTGCGAGCGGTACGGCGTCGCGCCCGAGGCCTCGGCCAACTGCGTCGTCGTGAAGGGCAAGCGCGGCGGTGACGTGCGGTTCGCCGCGTGCCTGGTGCTCGCGACGACCCGCGCCGACGTCAACGGCGTC
Organism: Microbacterium sp. F01; assembly: GCF_056156365.1. NCBI lineage: Bacteria > Bacillati > Actinomycetota > Actinomycetes > Micrococcales > Microbacteriaceae > Microbacterium > Microbacterium sp. F01. The sequence goes on along the minus strand of NZ_CM149592.1, from coordinate 3,424,623 downwards.
GTGAGGCGACGCCTCGACGTGCGCAGCGCCTCGTTCGCGCCGATGGACGAAGCCGTCGCGCTCACCGGCATGGAGTACGGCGGCATCACTCCGATCGGGCTTCCGGCGGACTGGCCGATCCTCGTCGACGCCGCCGTCGCGGCGGCGCCCGAGGTCGTCATCGGCGGGGGAGTGCGCGGGAGCAAGCTGTTCCTTCCGGGCAGCGCGCTGCTCGCCCTCCCCGGCGCCGAACTGGTCGAGGGTCTCGGACGCGCCGTGGGCTGAGGCATCCGGTTCTTTCGAGGCTCGACACCGGCCCACGATGGCCTGCAGCGCCGCCGGTCGGCGTGTCAGGATGGGCGGTGCAGGCACTCCGCCCGCGTCACGAGAGGAACGCCATGACCGCGCCCGATCCGTATGCGACGCCCGTTCCGAGCGCGGAAGCCGGGCGGACGGATGCCTCGCCCTCGCCGTTGCTGCGGATCGCCATCTGGGTCGCGATCGGCGCCCTCGTCGCCGCCGCGCTGGTCTGCGTCGTCTGGGTGCTCATCGGCGGGCAGAACGGCCTCATCGGGCGGGCTTTCCTGACGATCCTCCTTCTCGCCGGCTTCGCCGGCGTCGCGATCCTCGACGCGCACCTCGCGCCGCGGCGCCCCGCGTGGTTCGCACTCGCGAGCCTGGCCTCGTGGATCATCGCGCTGCTGATCGGCGCGATCATGATCTGGATGCCCGACCGCTTCCCGTGGCTCGGGTTCTCGCGGGTCATCCAGTTCCTGCTGATCGTGCTCATCCTCCAGCTCGTGCTGCTGCACGTGCGGCTGTACATCAAGGCGTTCCAGCGCCACGACACGCCCTTCACCCGTACGGTCGTCGTCATCACGATCGCGCTCGTCGTCGGACTCGCGGCCCTCCTGATCGTCCCGCTGGCGTTCTGGGAGTGGCTGTACTTCGCCGACATCTACTGGCGCATCGTGGTCGCCGTCGCGATCCTGGCGGCGGTCGGCACGGCGCTCGTGCCGCTCATCAACGTCCTCCTCGCGCCGAAGAAGCCGCGTCCGTACGCCGCGTACCCCGCCCTCGCCGCCCCGGCCGCGGCTGCCGCCCTCGCGGCGCCGGGCACTCAGGAGCTTCTGCCCTGGCCGACGTACGTCGACGCGATGACGCCGCTGCCGATGCTTCCGGACGGCTCGCCGGACTGGAACGCCTACTACACGGGCTACCCGTCGCCGGGCGCGCACGTGTTCACGCGGGTCGAACCGGCAGCGGCCGCGGAGCTGCCCGCCGCGGCGCCGGAACCGGCGCCGGCGCCCACGCCCGCGCCGCCGGCTCCTGAGCAGCCGAGGATGCAGCCCGGGTACGAGGGGTACCCGCCGCCCCCGCCGCTGCCGCCGCGCCCCTGATCGCGCCGGGTCAGCGCGCGAGCAGCTCGAGCGCGGCCATCGCCGCGTTGTGCCCGCCGAGGCCGCTGACCGCGCCGCCGCGGCGCGCACCCGAGCCGCACAGCAGCACGTCCGGGTGCTCCGTCGCGACGCCCCAGCGCTCGGCGGGAGTGTCGAGCGGCTCGTCGCCGGAAGCCCACGGCCACGAGAGCGGGCCGTGGAAGATGTCGCCACCGACCATTCCGAGCGACTGCTCGAGGTCGGCGGTGGTCCGCGCTTCGACGCAGGGCGCGCCGTCCGGCGCCTCGTAGACACAGTCGGCGAGGGGCTCGCCCAGCACCGCGTCGAGCGAGCGCTGGGCCGCTTCGAGGAGCGCTGCGCGCGCAGCATCCGTGTCCCATCCGTCGAGGAGGCGGTGCGGTACCTGCAGGCCGAAGAGCGTCAGTGTCTGCGCACCCGAGCCGCGCAGCGCGGGCCCGAGGATGGTGGCGTCGGTGAGGGAGTGGCAGTAGATCTCGGCGGGGAGGGGATCAGGGATGCTGCCGCCCGCCGCTGCCCGGTACGCGTCGTCGAGCTGGGTCATCGTCTCGTTGACATGGAAGGTGCCGGCGAACGCGGCCTCGGGTGCGACGCGGTCGTCGTGGAGGCGCGGGAGCCGCTTCAGGAGCATGTTGACCTTCAGCTGCGCGCCCTCGGGTGTGGAGGAGTGGGCGAGCGGGGCGCCCGCGCCGCCGGCCTCGAGCAGGCGCGCGAGCACGGCGGGGCCGACGCCGCTCAGCACCAGTCGCGCGTGCACGGGTCCCCCCTCGGCGAGCGTGATCTCGCCGTCCGGCGTCACGGCGGTCACCTCGGTCGCGGTGCGCAGCTCGGCGCCCGCCTCGGTCGCGGCGCGCGACAGTTCGGCGGTCACACGGCCCATGCCGCCCACGGGCACGTCCCAGTGCCCGGTCCCGCCGCCGATGACGTGGTAGAGGAAACAGCGGTTCTGCCGCAGGCTCTCGTCGTCGGCCGCGGCGAACGTGCCGATGAGGCCGTCCGTGAGAGCGATGCCGCGGGCGATGTCGGTGTCGAAGGAAGACCGGAGCACGTCGCCCAGGGGGCGCTCGAAGAGGTCGGACCAGAGCCGGTCATCGCCGAGCTCCGCCCGCACCTCGCTTTCGCGATGAAGGGGCTGCGTCATCGTGGGGAAGAGGAGCCGCGCGACGGGGGCGACCCGGTCGGAGAAGTCGGCGAACCGCCTCGCTTCGCCGGTGCTGCCGGTGACGCGGGCGAACGAGTCGGCGGTGGCCGCAGCATCCGCCGTATCGATCAGGATCCCGCGCGACGGGCTCGCCGGATCGGGCGTGTAGGAGGAGTAGCGGCGTCGGAGGAGGCGGATGTCGAGTCCGAGGTCGTCGATGATGCCCTGCGGCAGCAGGCTGACGAGATAGGAGTAGCGCGAGAGCCGTGCGTCGACGCCCGCCCACGGCCGCTCCGACACCGCGGCGCCGCCGACGTGGTCGAGTCGTTCGAGGACGACGACCGAGCGTCCCGCGCGGGCAAGGTATGAGGCGGCGACGAGCGCGTTGTGACCGCCGCCGACGATGGCGACGTCGTAGCGGGAGGGGCGGGCGGCAGCGACCATGCGCACCACGCTACCCAGCCGGTCGCCCGTCCACGCGATGTCGTGTGTCGTCCGCCCCCGCCCGGAGGTCGGACGTCGCCGCCGGTTCGTTACCGTGGAGGGCATGAGCCTCGAGCACGACCTCGAATCCCTTGCCATCGACATCGCCCGCGAAGCCGGGGAGCTCGCGCGGACGCGCCGCGAGGCCGGCGTCGCGATCGCCGCGACGAAGACGGCACTCGCCGACATCGTGACCGAGGCCGACCGCGAGGTCGAGGCGCTGATCCGCGCCCGGCTGATGGCGGCCCGGCCCGACGACGGGTTCCTCGGCGAGGAGACTGGCGGCGACCGCGGGGCGAGCGGTGTGACGTGGGTCGTCGATCCGATCGACGGCACCGTCAACTACGCCTACGGGGTCCCGTCGTACGCCGTCAGCATCGCCGCGGTGCAGGGCGAGCCGACGCCGGACCAGTGGGAAGCGCTGGCCGGCGTCGTCTACACCCCGGTGCTCGGCGAGATGTTCCACGCCGCACGGGGCGAGGGCGCGTGGCTGGGCGTGAACCGGCTCGCCGTCAACCCCGAGGTCGGCGGCGCCGGCGCACTCCTCGCGACCGGGTTCGGCTACGACCCGGCGACGCGGCCCGGCGACATCGAGCTCATCGGCCGCGTCATGCCCGCGGTGCCCGCGCGCGACCTGCGCCGCGGCGGGTCGGCGGCGAGCGACCTGGCGTACGTCGCCGCCGGGCGCCTCGACGGCTACTTCGAGCGCGGGCTCGCCCCGTGGGACCTCGCGGCCGGGTCGCTGCTCGTCACCGAGGCGGGCGGCCGATTCGGCCGCGCGCAACCCGACGGCGGACCGCGTGCGCCCCTCGTCGTGGCCGCGACGCCGGCGATCTTCGAAAGGCTTGCGGAGGCCGCCGGACTCTCGTGATGACGGCGTTCTCATCGAATCCTCATGCGACGCGCGTCATGAAATCCGAGCCGCACATGGCATTCCCAGGACCCCCGGGGTAGGGTTTACCCGATCGTTACCTTCGCCTCCCGAACGGCGGAGGGGTCCTTTTGCCCGAAGACCGCCTTGCCGCGAACACCCCCCTCGCGGCACGACCTGAGAGCCCGACTCCGCTTTGCCTTTTGACGCCCCCCAGGCCGGTTCTGCGCCCACGCGCCGCTCCAGCCGACCCTCCGCAGCGCCTGCTCAGGCGACCTCGGAGGCTTCGGGGGCAGGCCGTGCGACAGCACGGCGGCAGGCTGCGAGCACAGCTCCCGAGCGTCCCGCGGTCGTATGGGGTCGTCCCGTGGACGCGAAGCGGACGGATGCTGCAGCCGGCGCTGTCGCGGTGAAGCCCGAGGCGACGACGTACCGGGGCTCGGCTCCTGAGGCTCCTGCGCCGCAGGCGGCTGCTCCGGCTCCGGCCGCGGCTCCCGTGGCCCCCGCGCCGGCGGTCACGCCCGTCGAGCCAGTCGCCCCGGCGCCGTCGTCGGTCGAGCTCCCGGTCGCGCCCGGCCAGGTCATCGCGCCCGTCGCACCTCGAGCCCGCGCCCGTTCGTCCGCGGCCGGCTCGTCCTCGGCCGCGCCCGTCGAGCAGGTGAGCCGACGCGCACGTCGCTCGCACACCGGCGAGCAGCCTGTCGCGGTCGTGCCGCCGATCGCCCCCGTCGCTCCCGCCGAGCCCGAGCGTCCGGCCGCGGCGTTCGAAGCCGAGCTGCCGACCCGCGAGGAGCCGGCGCCGCTGCTCGACGCCGTGCTCGCTCCCGCCGAGCCGTTCGAGCTGCTGGAGCCTGTCGCGATCGCCGAGTCGCCCGCCTCCACCACCGCGGTCCCGGCGCCCGCCTCGAGCGCGACGCCCGCCGAGGCCGCCTCGACGTGGATGGCCGACACCTTCGCGAGACTCCTCGCCGCCGAGACCGCGTCCGCCACGGTGCCCGTCGTCGAGGCCGCCGCACCGCAGCCGACAAAGGCGCCGGCGGAATCGCCGGCGCCCGCCCCGAAGCAGGCCGAGCCGCAGACGACGGCCGCGCCCCGGGTCGCAGCGCCGTCGCAGACCGCCACCACGGCGCAGCCCGCGCAGCCCGTCGCCGACTCCGGTGACTCGCCGACTGCCGAGCCGAAGGCGTCGCGCCCGCGCGCGGAGCGCCCCCGCACCGAGCGGATCGAGCCCCTCACCGGCCCGATTCCCGCGCCCGCAGCATCCGGAGTCGACGAGTTCGAAGCCGCATCCCGCCTGTTCGCGTTCACCGGCGAGACCCCCGTCCAGCAGCCCGCGCCCGAGGCGGAGGCGGAGGCCGAGCCCGAGGCCGCCCCGCACGCGGCGCCCCGCCGGGCCCAGACACGCCGCGGCTCGGCGTTCAAGCGCGTCGCCACCGCGTCATTCTCGGTGGGCGTCTTCGGCATCGTCGGTCTCATGGCGGTCGGCATGACGACTCCGGCCGAAGCGGTTGCGGCCGTCAACGGAACGGATGCCTCGCTCTCGGTGCTCGCGGCGGGCGACGATTCCGTCCCGCTCATCGACGAGGCCGAGATCCAGGCGTACGTCGCGCCCGGCGACGCGCAGAGCGATCAGCTGCAGCGCACCGAGAACTACTCGACGACGACGACGGCGCAGCTCGCGTCCGAGGCCGGCATCCGCAACTTCTCGAACCTGTTCCGCAACAACCCGAACTCGAACATCCAGTGGCCGTTCGCGGTCGGCGTGACGATGTCGTACGGGTTCGGCATGCGCTCCGGTCGCATGCACGAGGGCATCGACTTCACACCCGGCAACGGTGCCCCGATTCAGGCGATCGCCGACGGCACCGTCCGCGTCGCGTCCGAGGCGGGCGGCGCGTACGGCGTGCACGTCATCATCGACCACATCGTCGACGGGCAGATGGTCTCGAGCCACTACGCGCACATGCAGTACGGCTCGCTGCAGGTCAGCCCCGGCCAGCACGTGACCGTCGGCACCATGCTCGGCCGCACCGGCAACACGGGGCGCTCCTACGGCGCCCACACGCACTTCGAGATCCTCGCCAACGGCACCACCGCCATCGACCCGTGGCCGTGGCTGCAGAAGTACACCGACGGGACCCACGCGGTGGGTTGAGTGGTTCGGAAGGATGCCGCGCCTCTGGTATCCTCTTCTAGTTGCCTGCTTGCAGGCAGCACGCCCCGATAGCTCAGTGGCAGAGCACTTCCATGGTAAGGAAGGGGTCGTCAGTTCAATCCTGACTCGGGGCTCGCAGCATCCATTTCGTGACCGTTGGATGTGTTCGGCAGGGTAGCTCAGTTGGTGAGAGCGCACGACTCATAATCGTGAGGTCGCGGGTTCAAGCCCCGCTCCTGCTACAGACAAAAGGCCCGGTAATTCGGGCTTTTTGCGTTGCATCGGTGCGGGCGGATGCTGTTGGAAAGCGCCTTCTGCCCACATCTGCCCACGGAATCCGACCTCACGATTCCAGGGACTGAGGTCGAGGTATCGGCCCCGGTTCTCTCCGCCGCGGTCACTCGCCCTAGTGAGCGTTTCATCAGCGTTTTGTGCCGGTACCTCCATTCTTTTGTCCTGTGGCAGGCGAGGACAGCGGCAATAGCGTCGGGCAAGCGTCGCACTGAAGTGCGGCCGGCCGACCGCGGCAGTGTCACCTGCTGATGTCGCGTCCCTGCGGCGTGCACCCCAGCCGTAACGACCTCGGAGCGACCCCCCCCGATCGGCCATCACCACAAAGGAGTGAGATGTCAGTCAAAAGTGCTCTCAGGGCGGGTGTGACCGCGGTCGGACTCGCGCTCGCATCTACCTTGGTCTTCACATCCGTTGCCGTCGCAGACAGCACTCCAGTGCCCGCGGCCTTGACTGTGCCCACTGTTGCAGTCGGCGATGCGAACCTCGGATTCGAGAGCGGCCTCACTTCGTGGGAAACGACCGGCACTGTCTCGGCTCCGACTGGTGGCGCTCAGAATGGCACTCGCTCCGCTGCTCTCTCAGCCGGCGCGACGGCGAAACTGACCATCACAGGCCTGAAGCAGGGCAGCTACAGCCTCGCGGGATGGTTCCGCGGAGCGGCGAGCAACAACGCCGCAAACGTCACGGTCTCGGCCACCGGCGGACCCGACTCCGTCATGCTCCTCGACGCGAATCTCAGCAGCGGTGCGTGGAAGCAGACCGCTCACCGGAATGTGCTGGTGTATTCCGGTCAGATCACGCTCACCATCACGGCGGGCAGTTCTGCTCTGAGCGTGGACAGCATCACATTCACACTCGATTCCGCAGACGACTCGGTGCCTAACTGGGGATTCGAGTCGGGCCTTGACGAGTGGGATGCCAGCGCCGGGGCGAGCATCGTGTCAGCAGGCGCAGACACCGGCCGGAACGCCGTCAAGCTGGCGGCAGGATCGCAGATCTCCCAGGAGGTCGCCGTCGAGCCGAACACTCGGTACGGATTCACTGTGCGCGCAAAGGTCGACGAACAGGACACATTCTCCACCGAGAAGGTCAAAGACTCGAAGGATCGCATCCGCGGCGAACTCGTGCACCGCGAGTCGACAGGCGACCGGGTGAACATCGGCGTACGGTCCGTCGACGGCACCGTGATCCGCCAGGCGCCGTCCGGAACGGAGGGTTACTCGCTCGTCTCGCTCACCTTCGAGACGGGACCGAACGATCACTCGGTCGTGCTCTACGCCAACACGACCAAGGACGCCGCGTATGACGCATCCGTCACGCTCTGGAACTCGAACGGCACCTATATCGAAGATCCTTGGAGCGGAAATGACGACCACTTCGCGTATGTCGACACCGTCGACCTCTTCAAGATCCACGACGACGAGAACATCCGCGGCGCTGACGTATCGTTCATGCCGGCGATCGAGGACAAAGGCGGGAAATACTTCGCCAACGGTGTGCAGCAGGACGGCCTGAGGATCCTGTCCAATCACGGCGTCAACTCGATCATCTCGATGATCTTTGTGCAGGCCGGCAACACGGTCTACGACAACAACACCCTTGAGCCGATCTACAGCGCGGAACTCGACGACGCCGGCAATCCGATCGAGTACCGGATGATCGACGGCTATTTCGACAAGGTCCACACCACGAAGCTCGCCGAGCGTGCGACCCAACTCGGGATGAGCTACATGCCGAGCTTCCACTACTCCGACGCGTGGATCAGTGCCGGGAAGGCCTATGCGCCGGCGTCGTGGATCAACGTCGATTACGCGGGCAAGCGCACCAACACCGATCTCGCCCACATCAAGTCCATCGTCTACAACTACGTCTACGACTTCATCTCGGGGCTCGTCGACGCGGGCGTCGAGATCGCCGGCGTCAAGCAGGGCAACGAGCAGGACGGCGGACTCATCTGGCCGATCGGGCGCGGCGCCACCTCGGTCGGCCACGCGTCGATCATCGCAGCGACCTGGGATGCCGTCGAGGCAGCCGCGCCCGGAACGGCGCGTTCGGTCCACACCAACAACGGCTACGACACCGCCTACGTGGACAACATCTTCAACGGGCTCGCCGCGAACGGCGCAAAGTTCGACGGAGAGTCGCACTCGCTCTACGGTGGTCGCTCCAGCGGCAACATCATCAAGATGGCGAACGTCCTCAACGCACATCCCGAGCGCCGCTATCACGACTACCTCAACGTTGAGACCGGGTTCGCGTTCACCAAGTACCTGGCGAGCTGGAGTCAGCAGACGGCGTCGATGGGACAGTCGGCCTATTACCGCAACAGCCCCAACGGACAGTACAACTGGCTCCTCGACTACCAGCAGGCAGCGCTGGACACCCCGAATCCGTACGGGCAGACCCGAGGCTTCTACTACTGGGAGACGGACTGGATCCCGACCCCCGGGGCAGGGAGCAGTCAGACCAGCAACGCGACCGTGGCGGGTCGGATCATGTTCAACAACGGCGACACCAGCATCAAAGAAATGGGAAGCACGCGCGCCGGAAAAGCCGGCGACATGATGGACTCGATGTACGCGCACCTCTGGCGCGGACTTCCCAAGGCCAAGCCGGCGAGCGCCTACACGGCCCTCAACTCCGACAACGGGATCTCAGGCGGTGCATACGAGGTGACGCCGACTGCGCCCACGGGGATCTCGCTCGCGGAGGACACCGTATCTCTGACCACGGGGCGGAGCCAGCGCCTCAAGCCGACCATCACACCGGTCGACCAGGTTCTCACCGACAGCACCATCCGCTGGTCGTCCGCTGACCGCGACGTGGCGACGGTGACCCACAACGGATATGTCAAGGCTCAAGGACCCGGGACCACGACAGTCACGGCGAAGGATTCCGCGGGCCACGCTGCGACCGTGACCGTCATCGTCACCGCTCCCTCGCAGGCCACCGACCTCGCCGTCACCGCGGGGGGCACCGCTGTTGCCGATACCGGAACGGTCACGGCAGCAGTGCTCTCCCGCGTCGACCTCACCGCGACGCTGACGGGCGCCTCGGACAAGTCCGTGGTCTACACCTCCTCGAATCCGACGGTCGCGTCGTTCTTCGGCGAGACGTGGCAGACCCCCGTCGGGACGATGCGGCAGCGCACAGACGACTCGTCCAAGGTCCAGGTCAACGTGAAGCGTGCGGGGACGACCACCATCACTGTGGAGTCCGCCGACGGCAGCGCGAGGAAGTCGTTCACACTCAACGCCACCAAGGTGGGGATGACTTCGGTCACGCTCAACAAGACGTCCGCGACCGTGAGCAACAGCCGCACACTGCAGCTGACCGCGACCGTCGCTCCCGCCAATGCGACCCTGTACAAGGTGGCTTGGTCGTCATCCGACACTTCGGTCGCGAAGGTCGACAAGACCGGCCTCGTCACGGCCGTCGGCGTCGGCACGGCGACCATCCGGGCCGAGTCCGACGACGACCCCGCGATGGCAGCGACAGCGGCCATCACCGTGGTGCCCGTGCAGGTGGAAGGCATCGTGCTCAACAAGACCTCCCTCACGGTTCAGACCGGATCGACGAAACCCCTGTCCGCGCTGGTGCTGCCGGAGGACGCCGACAACAAGTCGGTGACCTGGACGAGCTCGGACGACTCGATCGCCACCGTCAGTTCGGCAGGCGCCGTTACCGGCATCCAGGCAGGCAGTGCGACGATCACGGCGACGACGGCGCAGGGCGGATTCACCGCGAGTGCCACCGTGACCGTCCAGACGGAGGAAGTGGCGGTGACCGGGATCACACTGGATCGACACGAGCACTACTTCCGCTCCGACTACTTCTCGTCGGTCAATCCGTCGTCCGTCCCGCCCACCTTGGCAGTCTCGGCGACCATCGCACCGGTCGAAGCGACGAAGGACACGGTCATGTGGAGCTCTGACACTCCGTCTGTGGCGACCGTGAACTCGTTCGGAATCATCACCGCGGTCTCGCCCGGTGTGGCCACGATCACCGCATCCTCCGAGGACGGCGCGTTCACGGACTCGATCACCGTCTACGTCCCGACGATCAGCGACTCGTTCGACAACCGGGCGATCGGCGACACCTGGAACACCGGGCGGGCCGTCAACTACAGCGGCGTCATGGGTACCGCTGTCGCCGACAACGGTGGAGACCAGGTGCTCCGTGCCGGGGTGAGCGGACAGACGGGCGGCCGAGGGGGTGCCAGGTACTTCAACCCCTCGCTGAAGAACGACCTCGTCATCTTCGACTTCGACTGGCACGTCGGAGAGCCCGCTGGATCCAACGGCTCGTTCATCACCATCAACGACAGTTCAGAGAATCGCTACCTCGCCCTCCAGTACGACTGGACAACCGAGCTCGCCTATGCGAGTGGAGGAAAGTCGACCACAACGACCACGAACGTGCCCCTCACCGGCACGACGCCGGTCGGCACCGGCTTCAACGTGAACAACGTCTGGTACACGGTTCACGTCGAACTCGACATGAAGGCGAAGGAGTCCACTTTCACCATCACGCGCAAGGACGACCCCTCCATCACCGCAACGCACACGGTGCCGTTTGCAGCCGAATCGACCTTCACCGGCAACGTCGCGTCCCTGCAATGGTGGACGACCCGCACTCAGGGCGTGTCGATGTCGTGGACCACGATGTTCGACGACATCAACGTGTACAAGGGGGCCCCGGTCGCCAAGAAGGTCGACGTGAACTCGGCCGGCATCCGCTTCATCCCGATCACCGACACCCTGATGACGCAGTTCCAGCTCACGGCATCCGTGGAGCCCGCCTCCATCGATCAAGGGGTCACGTACACATCGAGCGATCCGAACCTCGTGACGGTCAATAGCGACGGACTGGTCGCTCCCGCCCACCTGTACGAATCGCTGAACGATGTCGTCGCTGGCACGACCACGGTGCGGGTCGCCTCCAAAGCCGACCCGACGGTCTATGTCGACGTCCCCGTGACAGTGACTAACGAGATCCGCGCCTCGGAATTCTTCTGGGTCGAGAATGCCGCAGGTGACCACGTCTTCGAGGAAGGCGAGTCCGGCGGGACCGTACCACTCGAGGTGGGTGACGAAGATGCGCTCGTCGCGCATCTCACCGGTGGCGACGGAGATACTGACGTTGCCAACATCGAGTGGACGTCGAGCAACCCCGACGTACTGGAGATCGACCCTGAGACGGGCGAGCTGACCGCGGTGGCGAATGGCCTCGCAACGGTGGATGTCACCGTAGGCCTCTACTCCGGCGAGCCTAAGAAGGCGGCGATCCGGTTCCGGGTCGGACCCGAGCCCACCATCGCCTCGCTCGCGGTGACCAATGCGCCGACGAAGGTGGAGTATGTCGTCGGGGATGAGTTCTCAGCGGACGGACTGGAGATCACGGCTTCGTGGACGGACGGGACGACGACGGTTCTCGCCCCCGACGCCTACGAGCTCACCGGGTTCACGTCCGAGACCGCCGGCACCGTCGAAGTGCAGGTCGCTCTCAAGGCGGATGACTCCAAGAAGACGACCTTCACGGTCACGGTCGTCCCGCCGGTGACGGTCGCCACGTTCTCGAACACAGCGCTGACCAATGCCTTCAGCCACGAGCGCGGTGATCAGGAGATCCGAGGTGACCTCGAGTGCAACTCGCAGGTGCATATCACCGGGACAGTTCGAGTGACGGGCAACGCTCACCTCACCAACAACTGCCGCATCGACGGTGACTTGCTCGTGGGCGGAAAGGTAACCCTGGATTCGACCCCCGTGGTCCTCGGCGACCTCACGGCAGTCGGTGACATCGCTTTCCAATCGACGGCGCGTGTCGGCGGCGACGTGACGACCGGGGGCATGTTCAAGGTGACGGACGGTGTGACGCGCGCGGTGCTGAAGTCGCGGGGCAGCATCGGCGGCGACATCACCGACGGGCAGATTGTCACACCGGTGGCCATCGCGGAATACACGGCCCCTGAACTGCCGTCGGCCACCGCGACATGGGTGCAGTGGCTGAACGGCACCGCAGCGGCGGCGAACGCGCCGTCATGGATGTCAGGGCGGACGCCGGCGCCGGGTTGCACGCTGTCCACGTACAGCGTCAACACATCGAGCATCTCCGTCAGCGGCGACTCCGTGATCGACGCGCGCAAGGCCGCGACTGGCTCGAACTGCAGCGTGGTCACTCTCCAGGCAGTGACGATCGCCCTGTCCGGCGACCTGACGATCGTTGCGGACGGAATCACGACGGTCAACGGCGCGCGTTTCGTGAGCGCTGACGGCAAGGCGCACCGCGTGCGGATCCTGGTACCCGGTGCGCCGCGCGCGGGAGCGGGGGGAATCTCACTCTCGAGCGCGACCACTGCCGACCCGAATGTGACCGTCGATCTCGTGGCTCCGGGGCGCGTCAGCTTGCAGAACGGCGATGACCTCATCGGCTCGGTCTACGCAGGCAGCTTCGCATCTTCTGGGACGGTGCGGCTGAGGTAACCACCTGGAAGGAGGGCGGCCCGGACACACGACTGTCCGGGCCGCGCTCGCTTCCGCAGGAAGGGATCGCCGCCGCTCGCGTCAAGCGCCCCCGCCGAAGACGGTGAGGAGTCGCTCGCGCTCATCGTTGTCGATCAGGAGGACCGATCCGTGTCGCGCGTCGCGAGGCAACGACGCGGTGGTGTCGTGCACCCACTGACCGGAAGCAAGGTCATCGGTGACGTAGAGCTGATAGCCGCTGTACCCGTTCTCGTCGATCAAGAGGTACCAACGCTCGCCCGTGTGGTCGGGAAACGCCGCAGGGCCCTCCGCGTGCCGCAGCTCGGGCTTGCCGATGTCCTCGACGACGGGGACGAAGGTCGGATCCTCGAGTGCACCACCACGCTCCATATAGATGTGCTTCCCGCGGTGGACATCGGAGTCCGCCGTGAGGGAATTGGCCGAGAACCGGTACCAGACGCCCTGATCCTGAAGGAACGTAGCGTCAATCACCGAATGACCCGGGTCGAAGTAGGTCTCTGTCGGGCCGAACGTGCGAAAGTCCGTCGTCGTCGCCGCGAGAAGCCGCTGATGGGCGCGTTTCCCTTGCGGATCGGTCGAGTCAGCGGACCGCGAAGCCCAGATCATCAGCCACGCCCCGCGCGGCTCGGACCAGAAGGCTTTCGGAGCCCACGTGTTGCCGGCATCCGCGGGAGCAACCTCTATGAGGTCCGGCCGGGACCAGGAGACCAGGTCGGATGACTCCCAGATCACGACTGACAGGCTTCCCGATTGCGTAGCGCGCGCCCAGTCCTGATCGGGGAACACCCGCAGGTCTGTGGCGAGGACGACGAAGCGTCCGTTTCGTGTGTCTCGGATGAGGAACGGATCGCGTGCACCTCGTTCGCCGACATCGTTGACGAGGATCGGTCGTCCTGCGTTTAGTTCGGTCCACGTCGTGGGGTCGTCGACACCGCTCACGGCGAACCGGATCTGCTCGCCGTCGTCCGTGGTCTCGGGGGTGAAGTAGGCGAGAAGGTAGGCGCCGCTCATCGGTACTGCATCTCCCAAAGCTGCTGATATCGCCCGGCCCGGGCGAGAAGCTCGTCGTGTGATCCGGCCTCCACGACCCGACCCCGGTCGAGCACGACGATGTGGTCGGCGTTGCGGATCGTGGATAGGCGATGTGCGACGACAAAGGTTGTCCGGCCGAGCATCAGACGATCGAGCGCTTCTTGGACCTTGCGCTCGGACTCCGAGTCCAGCGCGCTCGTCGCCTCGTCGAGGATCAGGATCCGAGGATCGCGGATGAGAGCCCGGGCGATCGAGATTCGCTGGCGCTGCCCGCCCGACAGGCGCGCGCCGCGCTCGCCGACGACCGTGTGCCACCCCGCGGGCAGTTCGTCGACGATCTCGAGTGCGTTCGCCTGCACCAGCGCGTCGCGGACCCGCTCGTCGGACACATCGCCCAAGCCATACACGATGTTGTCGCGGATCGAGCCCTCGAAGAGGACCGACTCCTGCGGCACGACGGATACCCGCCGACGCACCGTGCGGAGGTCGAGGTCATTCATGTCCTGGCCGTCCAGCAGGATGCGACCTGACGACGGCCGGACGAACCCGAGCATCGCGTTGACCAGAGTCGACTTGCCGGACCCGGAGGCGCCCACGAATGCGATGGTCTGCCCAGGATCGACCTCGAGAGTGACGCCGTCCACGGCCGCTCTCGGCTCACCTGCGAAGCGGACGCGAAGGTCCTCGAGCCGATAGCTGCCGCTGACGTCAGAAACCTGCTTCTTTCCCGCGTTCTGCTCTAGATCGGGTTCGTGGAGCACCTCGGCGATCGATCGCACTGACTCGCGTCCACGCGCGACGATCGGCATGAAGCTCAGCACCGTCAGGACGGTGCCGGTGAGCGTGGTGAAGTACGTTCCGAGGAGCACGACGTCCCCCGCGCTGATGGGGAGCACCTGTGCGACGGAGAGAGCGCCGGCGCCGAGCAGGCAGCCGATCGCGAGTAGTTGCATGGTGACCCAGCTGAGCGCGCCGAATTGGCCGTTGACCAGATCGAGGCTCAGTCCGCGCGCACGAACCCCTTCGGCGTCGTCGGCGACGCGCTCGTACGCGACATTCTCAAGGCCATGCGCGCGGGTGATCGGCATCAAGGTCGCCATCTCGCCGACGCGCTTCGAGTACTGCTCCATTTGCAGCCGGAACGCCTCGTTCGTGCGGTGGGAGCGGCGTCGCATGATCCACCACACCCCGATGCCGCACGGGATCGTCAGGACGTATACGGGCAGAAACTGTGGGACCGTGAGCGCCGTCATCGCGATCGCGCCGCAGAAGACGACGACAGCCGATCCGAGCGGGTTGCCGATCTGCCCATACATGAGCTCGATGTTCTCGACGTCACGCACCACCTTGCTCTGCATGACCGCCGCGCTCGTGCGGCCGTAGTAGCCGATCGACAGCGTCTGCAACCTGGCAGTGACAGCATTGCGCAGCGTGACGGCGATTCGGCGCACGATGCCCATGTAGAGGCGGGTGAAAAGGATGTGCATCGGATAAACCTGCACAAGCAGTGCCGCACTCACGAGGGCGAGCACACCGATCGATGCCAAGGGGCCTCCCGCGACGACGATGTCGATCGCCTGGGCGGTGATGACCGGAAGCAGCCAGATGGGGCTGTCCTTGACGAGGAAGATCGTCGAGATGCCGAGGAGTCGCCAACGGAACGGGCGAAGCAGGCCGAGCAGGGCCGAGCCCGGACGGGTGGGGTCGAGCTGGACCTCCGCGGCGAGGGATGACGTGGTCATCTTGGGGCTCCCGGTCGGCGTGACTCACCGTCACGAGGGTCAAGTCCCGTGGCGTGGTGTCACTTCTGTTGTTGCCGATGGTGGGTGATGGTCAGGCGGTGAGGTACAGCTCGGTGCGGGCGGGCTCGGTGTGTTCGTGCAGGGAGTGGATGAGCTTGCGCATTGAGATGTCGGAGAAGTAGCGGCGTTCGCCGTATTGCCACTCCTCGTGCTGCTCCTGCAGAACAGCGCCGATGAGGCGGGTCACGGAGTCGCGGTCGGGGAAGATCTGGACGACGTCGGCGCGGCGTTTGATCTCGCGGTTGAGCCGTTCGATCGGATTGTTGGACCAGACCTTCTGCCAGTGCTCTCGAGGGGTCGAGGCGAAACCGGTGAGGTCTGGCTCGGCGGTTTCGAGCATGGCGGCGATCTCGGGGAACGACCCGCGGAGGCTGTCGGTGACGGCCTGGTACTGGGCGAGCACGGCCTCCGGCGTGGTCTGCGCGAAGATCGTGGTGATCAGCGCGTTGACCGGCTTGGAGCGCGCGGATCCGATCTTCTGGGTGACGTTGCGGGCGAAATGGACTCGGCATCTCTGCCAGCCAGCTCCGGGCAGGATCGCCTTCACCGCTGCTTTCAGGCCGGCGTGCGCGTCGCTGGTGACCAGGGCGACCCCGAGCGGGTCGGCGTCGGTGGCGACCTTCAGTCCCCGGTCGCGGAGGCTGCGGAGGAACTCGGTCCAGAAGTCGGTGGTCTCCGCGTCTCCCAGCGCCATCCCGAGGATCTCCCGGCGGCCCTCGCCGCTGACGCCGGTGGCGACGACGAGGGCTTGGGAGACGACCCGGCCGCGGTGGCGGACGTCGAGGTAGGTGGCGTCCAGGAAGAGGTAGGGGAACCACGTGTGGTCGATCCGGCGGTGCAGGAACTCCTGCACGGCCTCGTCGATCTCACTGCAGATCCGCGACACCGTCGACCGGCTGATACCGGTGTCGTTGCCCAGCGCCCGGATCAGCTGGTCGACCTTGCGAGTGCTCACCCCGTCGATCCAGGCCTGGCAGATCACGGCGTAGAGCGCCTTGTCGACCCGGCGGCGCGGGTGCAGCAACGACGGGAAGAACGATCCCTCCCGCAGCTTCGGGATCGCCAAGTCCACCTCCCCGGCCGGGGTCGCGAGCGTCTTGGGGCGGGTGCCGTTCCGCCGAGTGGTGCGCTCCGGGGTGCGTTCGTGCGGCGCCGCGCCGATCTTCACCGTCGCTTCCGCGTCGATCAGGTCCTGCAAGCCGGCCTGCAGCATCCGGCGGAACACGTCCGAATGAGCGAGCTCCGGCTCGGCGAGGACTTCGGCAATCAGGGTCGTCAAGGCAGACTGGTTCTGGGTCATCGTGGGATCACTTCTTTGCTTCTTGGCGGAAACAACTGGTCTCCCACGATGGCCCTCCTACGTCAACGACGACGAGGACCCCGTGGGAAGTGACACCACGCTATGAGACGCACCCGTCACGAGTGTGTGGCGTACCGCGGAGGCGACGCGGCTTGGGAGGGGCGGGATGCTGCATGCTGGGGGTTCCGAGCCAACGCGCGGCTCCGGCGATCCACGCTATGCCTGTCAATGCGCGCCCGACATGGCGAAACAGTCGAAATGCATGGACGTTCCGCTCGATGTGGCGGCCACTGCGGCGGCGTCGTCCGGCGCGATCGTGGCGTCAGCGGATCGTCCTCACATCTCGTCCGATCGTGCTTCGGCCCGCCGATGCGACCGACTAGGTTCATCAGGGTGACTGCGAGGTTCGATGCCGCCGCTGCCGACCCATCGCCGCGTGCGGAAGAGAGCGCTACGACGCCCGTGTCCGGCGCTCAGTATCAGCTCAGGGCCGGCGATGCGGAGGCCGTCATCGCCTCCGTCGGGGCATCCATCCGTGTCCTCCGCGACGCCCACGGTGATCTGGTGGTTCCTTACGAGGCCGGTGAGATGCGGCCGGCCATGCGTGGTGCCCTTCTCGCGCCTTGGCCCAACCGCACGGATGGCGGCCGCTACGAATTCGCCGGCGTTGTTCATCAGCTGCCGATCAACGAGCCCGAGCTCGGCAACGCCGCTCACGGGTTTGCCGCATGGCTGGACTTCACCGCGGTGGAGCACCGCGAGAGCAGACTGACTCTGGTCGGCACGATTCAGGCGCAGGCCGGCTACCCCTGGCGGGTACGACTGGAGGTCTCCTTCGTGCTCGACTCTGACGGTCTCACGCAACGAGTGACAGCCGTCAACGAAGCACTCGATGCGGCTCCAGTCGGACTGGCCGGACACCCTTACCTTGCAGCCGGGGCCGTCGCGGCGGGTGCGGCCGATGAGTGGTATCTCGAGCTCCCGGCTGATGATGTGATGCTCGTTTCCGCTGATCGGCTCGTGCCGATCGGGGTCGAGTCGGTCACGGAGCGCGACGGAGCGCTCGACTTCCGCGCGGGACGGATCATTGGACAGGCCGAGCTCAACCACGCCTTCGGAGGCCTCCGGCGTGACTCCGACGGTGCGGCGCGCGTCCGCCTGACGGACCCCAGCGGATTCGGAGTCGAGGTGTCAGTAGGTCGATCGTGCCGATGGATCCAGGTCTACACCGCGGACGCCGCGCCATCGGCCGACCGCCGCCACGCTGTCGCTGTCGAACCCATGACCTGCCCGCCCGACGCGCTCAACTCGAAGCTCGATCTGATGGTGGTCGAGCCGGGGGCCAGCTTTGAGGCGGAGTGGGGCATCCGCCGCCTTACGGCGCATGCGCCATGACTGACGGCAGATCGTCGACCCGCCGGGGAGCGGGGCGGCTTCGCGAACCACGCCCGCACCGGTCAGGCGGGCGCGAGAGACTCGAAGTCTGCCTGCTGCCGGAATTCTGACGGGCTGACGCCGTTGACCGCCCGAAACTGCCGGGAGAAATAGAGCGCGTCGTCGTAGCCCACCGCTGCAGCGATCTGCGTAACCTTCATGTCGGTGGTGAGGAGCAATTCGCGCGCGCGCGCGCTGCGGAGTCGCTTCAGGTAGTCCACCACTGACGTCTTCGCCGACGCGCGGAAGAGCGCCGAGAAGTGCGAGGTGCTCAAGCCGGCCATCGCCGCGAGTTCGGGGACCGAGAACGTCGTGTCGAGGTTGTTGCGGAGGTACTCCTGCACCTGGCGGATCCGGTCGTGTGTGGCACCCGCGCCTCCCAGGCGGCTCGCGGTGATCATCGCGAGAACACGCCACGCGGCGCCGGCAGCGATGACCAGCATCGGCATCGTCTCGTCCTCCTCCAAGGCGGTGACCACCTCCTCGAGCGACTGGACGGCGGAGTACACGTCGCGCAAACGGATAACGTGCCCATCGTCATCTCTGAGGATCGCGGCAACGAAGTCGTCCGCGTCGTCGCCGGCGACGTGCACCCACCAGATCGTCCATGGGTCTTGGCGATCGGCCTGGTAACGG
Source organism: Microbacterium sp. F01 (assembly GCF_056156365.1). NCBI lineage: Bacteria > Bacillati > Actinomycetota > Actinomycetes > Micrococcales > Microbacteriaceae > Microbacterium > Microbacterium sp. F01. The sequence goes on along the minus strand of NZ_CM149592.1, from coordinate 3,405,572 downwards.
TGGCGGATTCCCGGAGCGAGCACGACGGCATCTCCGCGCTCCACCCGCTCGGGACTCTGGCCATCGACCTGAACCCACCCCACCCCGTCCGTGCAGATCATCACGACCGCCTCTCGCGCGCCGTGTGCCCGCGCGCGACCGTGCATCGCGGCGTGAGGGAAGTAGCCCGCATCCGTCACGAGGAAGCGGCGAACGACCAGCTCGTTCCGCACCGCTTTCACGACAGGTCGGGGTAGGACGCGCAGACGCTGGCCGAGAAATCCTTCGTGGACGTACACAGCCACAGAATAGCCGAACTCTCCGTCATCGTTTCGTCTATCTGATGCGCGCAGATCGTCCTACTGGGAGCGGGTTCTCTCGTCGTAGCGTCGGACATATGTGCTCGTCGTCGCGCATTCGCGTCGACGACGTCGTGTCAATCTGAGGGAACCGATGACCATCGATACCACCACTCGTCCGGCGACCGAGACCGAGACTTCGCCGTTCGTCCTGCCGGAGACGCCCGAGGAGCTGCGTGCTTCGCTCGAGGCCGGAAACGCCGTCGCCTGGTATGAGCCAGTCGAGATCGCGACGTACGAGCCGCACGATCCGTCGACGTTCCCGATGTACCTGGATCAGCGCGTCTATCAGGGCTCCAGCGGCCGGGTCTACCCGCTGCCGTTCACGGAGCGCATCGCCTCTGCTCCGACGATGCGGCGATGGAACGCGATCCACATCGAGAACCGCTACATCCGGGTGATGATCCTCCCCGAACTCGGCGGTCGCATCCATGTCGCCTACGACAAGTCGACAGGCTACGACTTCTTCTACCGCAACAACGTGATCAAACCCGCGCTGGTCGGTCTCGCCGGAGCGTGGATGAGCGGGGGAGTGGAGTTCAACTGGCCCCAGCACCACCGCCCTGCGACCTTCCTCCCCGTCGAGTCGACGATCGAGCCTCACGACGACGGAAGCGTCACGGTCTGGTGCAGCGACAACGATCCGTTCGCGCGGATGCGCGGCACCCACGGCGTGCATCTCGGACCCGACAGCTCGACGATTCGGCTGGACGTCCGACTGCACAACCGCACCAGCCTCTCCCAGACGTTCCTCTGGTGGGCGAATGTCGCCGTCCGCGTGCACGACGACTACCAGTCCTTCTTCCCTGAAGACGTACGGTTCGTCGCAGACCACGCCCGGCGGGCGATCACAGCGTTCCCGCGTGCCGACCGGCCCTACTACGGCGTCGACTATCAGGCACGCGCCCTCGATGAGCCGGGGGCCGATCGCATCGACTTCTACCGCAACATCCCTGTGCCCACCTCGTACATGGTTGTCGACACCGACCACGAGTTCTTCGGTGGCTACGATCACCAGGCAGCCGCCGGGTTCGTCCACTGGGCAGATCGACGTGTCGCCCCGGGCAAGAAGCAATGGACATGGGGCAATGCGCCCTTCGGTCACGCGTGGGATCGGCTGCTCACCGACGCGGATGGGCCATACGTCGAACTGATGGCCGGCGTCTACACCGACAACCAGCCCGACTTCTCCTGGCTTGCGCCGGGGGAGTCCAAGCGGTTCAGCCAGTACTGGTATCCGATTCCCGCGATCGGCGTGGCACACGAAGCCTCGCCCGATGCAGCAATCCACGTGGAGCGGGGCGCGACCTTCGCGGCGGCCGTGGCGGTCACTTCCCCGCAGCCCGCCGCCCGACTCGTCGTAGTGAGCCCAACATCCGGTCAGGTCTTCGAGGCATCCGCGGATCTCACCCCCGGTGTGCCGTGGCAGGTCCCGATCCCTGTCTCCTACGAGGCAGGGACGGCCGTGAAGCTCGTCAGCGTCGATGGGACCACCCTCGTCGAATGGCGAGCTCCCATGGTCGTCGACGAGCCCTCCGAGCCGTGGACCGCGACCGCGCCGCCTCGGCCCTCCGACGTATCGAGCGTGGACGAGCTGTTCTTCATCGGTCTCCATCTCGTCCAATACCGGCACCCGAGCCGGTCGCCATTGCCGTACTGGAAGGAAGCTCTCCGACGCGATCCCTCCGATTCACGCGTCCTCACCGCGCTCGCCGAGCTGGAGCTGCGCGCAGGCGAGTACGAGACCGCTCACGCCTACGCCGAGCGAGCGCTCGCGCGCATCACCGGCCGCAATGCGAACCCCCGTCACGCCGAGACGCTCTACCTGCTCGGGTTGATCGAATCTCGACGGGGGAACGAGCACGCCGCGCGCGCGGCCTTCGCGAAGGCCTCGTGGGACGCCGCCTTCGTCGCTCCGGCGGGCCTCGAAATGGTGCGCCAGTCGACGCGCAACGGACATCTCGCGGAAGCCCTCCACGACCTCGACGACCTCGACGCCGTCGCCGCCGACGACCGCCGCCGCGGGCCACTTCGCGTGGTGATCCTTCGACGGCTCGGCCGTCATGTCGAAGCGGATGCGGCCCTCGCCGGGCTTCTCGCGCAGGAGCCGCTGAATCCGACCCTGCGCTATCTGTCCACAGGCGTGCTCCCGACCGATGGTCATCTCGTGCTCGATGTGGCGCTCGAGCTCGCGCAGGCCGGCGAGTTGGAGAGCGCCCTTGATGTGCTGGCCGCCGCAGTCGACCTCGGTGCGAGCGGGGCAGGCAACGTGGGCCCTATGGCGCGCTACCACCGTGCGGCGATCCTCGATCGGCTGGGTCGCACTGCGGATGCCGCGTCGGAGCGCGCGGCCGCCCGCTCGGCCGACCGGCGCTGGTGCTTTCCGGCTGGACTCGACGACCACGACGCGCTGGTCGCTGCGGTCCGGGCAGAGGATGATCCGGTCGCGGCGTCGCTTCTGGGAATGCTGCTCTACGACGTCAGTCGTCGGCGGGACGCCCTGTCGCTATGGGAAAACGCGATTCGTGCAGGTGTCGAAGACGCGTTGCTGCATCGAAATGCCGGTCTCGCCAGCTACAACGTCGCGCACGACGATGCCAGAGCGGTCGCACACTACGAACGCGCGCTCGAGATCGACCCTGACGATGCCCGCCTCCTGTTCGAACGCGATCAGCTCGCAGCACGAGTCGGCGAGACTGACGGCGAACGCGTTGCCCGACTCGGAGAACGCTTCCACGTCGTCGCTCAGAGGGACGACCTGGTCGTCGAGTACGCGGAACTCCTGATCCGCACGGACCGGGCTGTTGAGGCCCTTGCGCTCATCGAAGGACGAAGCTTCCAACCGTGGGAAGGCGGTGAGGGCAGAGTGCTGGGAGCATGGGACCGTGCCCGCGCCGCGCTCCGGCTCCCGATCGCGGACCCGCCGCTGAGCCTCGGCGAGGCGCGCCCGCTCTACGAGGCGCCTGTCGCGCGTCGGGCGGACGGCGAGATCGACTACTTCGCGACCAGCCTCCCTGACCTGCTTCTGTTCTCGAGAGGCTGAGTCGTGTGAAAAGCGATTCATCCATACGCGGGCGCAGAATCGTTCTGCCGGACGCCCTCGCGGCCGCCGTATCGTCACAGTGTGTTCGAAGCGGAACAGAGGGTGCGCAGCAGCGAAGAAGTTCGTGCACCGCAGTGGTTCCACCTCCCACGCGCACGTCAATTCACACCTGAGCATCGACCCGAAGTGCCCGTCACAACCACTACTGGAAAGAGGACACCGATGTCCGCACACCCTCGCGCTCGCCTTGCTGGTGGCGCTCTCGCCCTGACGACGGCGATCGTCCTCGCCGGCTGCACCGCCGGCGGCGGTGCAGCCGGAGACGCCGACGGTGCCACCACCGTCACCGTGATGTATGCGACCAACGAGTTCACGCCCGAGTACATCGCCGCGTTCGAGGAGGAGAACCCCGACATCAAGATCGAGTTCCTCGAGTACGACGAGAACCGTCTGAACGCCATGCTCACCGCCGGCGACCCGCCGGACTTCGTGCGTGGTAGCCCGAGCGCCAACCTGTTTGCTCGCGGTCTTGCCGCGCCGCTCGACGACTACATCGCCGACAGCGACGTGATCAAGGAAGACGACCTCCTCCCCGTCAACGACCTGTGGCGCTGGGACGGGAAGAAGCAGGGTGAGGGCGCCCGGTATGGCGTCGTCAAGGACTTCAGCCCGGACAACACCCTCTGGCAGAACGAGGCCCTTTACCAAGCCGCCGGTGTGGAGCCACTCAGCACCACAGAGCCCGCTGACTGGGACGACGTGCTGGCGACCGCAAAGGAGTTGAAGGCAGGCGGCGTCGAGATGCCGCTCGGCATCGAGTGGCAGTGGGGCATTGCAGGAATCCTCAACACCATGGTGCAGCAGCAGGGTGGGCAGGTGTTCTCCGACGACTTGACGACGATCGACCTGCAGTCGCCGGCAGCGCTGCGTGCCATCCAGTGGTTCATCGACTACGGCCAGGCTGAGGTCGGCCCCACGTCGCTCAACCCGCTCCCCGACAACCAGGACGCGCCGTCCTACCTCGCCGGCAAGATGGCCACCACCAAGGACGGCTTCTGGTTCGGCGGCAACCTGGCATCGGAAGACGGGGCGACCGTTGCCGAGACCTCCTCGCTCGTACCCGCTCCCACGTTCGGCGAGCGGCTCAGCCCTGCCCTGGGCGCCGTCGGCGCATGGATTCCGGTCGGCTCTGACGCCAAGGACCAGGCGTGGAAGGTGATGGAGTACTTCATGGCCGGCCAGCCCGCGATCGATCGTGCCTCGAGCGGCTGGGGTCTCCCGGCTCTGGATTCGCTGTGGGAGTACATCCCTGCTGACGAGCCCTACCAGCAGCAGTCCATCGAGGTCGCGCGGGAAGAGGTCCAGCACATCGCGCCCCTGCAGGACTCGCCGTACATCACTGCTTCGCAGTGGAACGGCATCCTCGATCGTGAGATCCAGGCGGGCATCCAGGGGACCAAGACCGCCGAGGAGATCGCCAAGACCGTCGAAGCCGAAGTGAACCCCCTGCTCGCGCAGGGCAAGGACCAGCTCGGATGACTACCGAAGCGATGACCACCGTGTCGTCGTCAGCGGCGGCCGCGGCCGCGGGTACTTCTACCCGCGGCCGCGGCTGGCGCCGCTATCGTGCGCGCACCTTCTACCTCTTCGCGTCGCCATGGATCCTCGGCTTCGTCTTCCTCACACTCGCGCCGATCCTCTATGCGCTGGCGGTCAGCTTCACCAACTACGACGGGGCATCACCCCTGTGGCGCTGGGTCGGCTTCCGCAACTACGTCGAGCTGTTCACCTCGAGTCCCGCGGTATGGGAGAGCCTCCTGCGGACGTTCGTCTACGCGCTCATCGTCGTTCCGCTGAGCGTCGCGGGCGGACTGTATCTGGCCGTCCTGGTGAATCGTCGCATCCGCGCGCGCGGAGCGATCCGAGCCATCTTCTTCCTGCCATCCGTGGTCCCGATCGTTGCCACGGCCATCATGTGGCGCCTGATGTTCAACCGCGACGCCGGATTCATCAACGGCGTGATCGTGCTCCTCGGCGGTCAGAAGCAGGCGTGGCTTGCCGATCCGCTCTCCTTCTACGCCCTGATCATCATGTCGCTCTGGGGCCTCGGCGGCGGCATGATCATCTGCTTGGCGGCTCTGCAGGATGTACCGGCCGAGCTCGAGGAAGCCGCCAGGATCGACGGCGCCGGAACATGGCGCGTGATCTGGAACGTCACGATCCCGATGATCTCACCGGTGCTGTACTTCCTCGTGATCACCGGCATCATCGGTGCCCTGCAGGTGCTCGTGCAGCCGCTGCTGCTCGTCGAGACGAACAAGATGGCCCAATCGGCGCTCGTGCCGCAGAGTTCGACCCTCTACATGGTCCACGTCTACAACGAGTTCTTCACCAACCATCGCTTCGGCTTCGGTTCCGCGATGCTGTGGGTGTTCTTCATCCTCATCCTCGTCCTCACGCTCGTCATCCAGAAGATGAGCAAGCGATTCGTCTACTACAACGTCGACTCCGACAACTCGAGCGAGCGCTGAAAACCATGAGCCAGCAAGACACACTCAATCCGATCGCCCCCGTGGAGGCGCCCGCAGCCGTGCGCGCACCGCGCCGCCCCCGGCGGACCCGCACCCCCCAGGAAGGCCAGAAGGCCTCCGTGTGGGTGTACATCGCCGTGGTCATCGCGCTAGCGCTGTTCGGCATTCCTTTCATCTGGATCCTGCTGACTGCGTTGGCCACCCCGCAGCAGTTCGCGGAAGGCGCGCTGGCGCTCCTCGACCTCAGCGCACCCGCGTGGTCCAACTTCGTCGAGGCGGTGACCCGCATCGACTTCGGTGCCTACACAGTCAACACGATCTTCCTGTCGACCATCACCGCGGTTCTCACGACACTGAGCAGCGCCACCGTCGGCTTCGCGTTCGCCCGACTGCGCGCTCCCGGGAAGAATCTGCTGTTCACGATCATCCTGGCCACGATGCTGATCCCATCGATCGCGACCCTGATTCCGACCTACATCCTCTTCGCCCGCGTCGGTCTGGTGAACACCTACTGGCCATGGGTGCTGTGGGGGATCGCCGGCACTCCGTACCTGATCTTCCTCTTCCGGCAGTTCTTCAGCGCGATCCCGATCGAACTCGAGGACGCAGCGATCATCGACGGGGCCGGATGGATACGCAGCTACATCTTCATCTTCCTCCCGCTCGCCCGTCCGGCCATCCTCACGTCGCTGCTGCTGTCGTTCACATGGACATGGGGCGACTACCTGGCTCCTGCGTTGCTGCTCAATCTGAAGAACACGACGCTCGCGGTCGCGACGGCCGCGGGATATCTGGATCCTCGGGGTGAGGGCATCGTGACCGTGCAGGCGGCGGGGGCGATCCTTTACCTGCTTCCCGTCGTCGTCGTCTTCCTCTTCACACAGAAGTACTTCATGGGTTCCGGTCTGGGCTCATCCGTCAAGGGCTGACCCGCCGGCCGACCCCGTTCACGAGAAAGCGTCATGTCAACTACGACCTTCACCCCTCGCACCGTTCGCCTGGACGACTCGCGACCTCCGCAGACCGTGCCCGCCATGAGCAATCAGATCGACCGGCACCCCCGGATCCGGCTGAACAGTCGCTGGATCGAGGTCGAGGGCTCGCCCGCGATCCCGGTGACCGGCGAGCTGCACTTCAGCCGAATCCCGCACGAGCGGTGGGAGGAGACGCTGCGCCTGATGGTGTCGTCGGGCCTGACGTCGGTGTCGACCTACCTGTTCTGGATCCACCACGAACCCGAACGCGGCGCCCTCTCGTTCGATGGCGACCTCGACATCGCGCGATTCCTCGAGACCGCCGAACGTGTCGGCGTCGACGTGATCATCCGCATCGGGCCGTGGTGCCACGGCGAGGTGCGCAACGGCGGACTGCCGGACTGGGTGGTCGATGCCGCGCCCGGCGCGCGCACGAACGACCCGGACTACCTGGCGCTCGCCGCCGGCTGGTACGCCGCCGTCGCCGACCAGGTCGCGCGGTTCTGTCGTCCCGACGGCCGAGTCATCGGCATCCAGATCGAGAACGAGCTCTACGACCAGCCCGACCACATCGCGACACTCAAACAGCTCGCGCGTGACGCGGGTCTCTCGGCCCCGCTGTGGACGGCCACCGGCTGGGGCGGCGCGATCCTTCCCCCTCACGAGGTGTTCCCGCTGTACAGCGGTTACGCGGACGGATTCTGGGCCGGACAGGGCTCGACGTGGGATGACAGCTTCCGCGACCACTTCCGTTTCACGCACGAGTGGGACGACCCTGGCGTGGGTGGCGACTTCCGTGAGGAAGGAATCGAGATCGTCGTGCGCGCCGTTGATCCGGAGTTCCCGCCGGCCACGTGCGAGCTCGGCGGCGGCATGGCCACCGCGTATCACCGCCGGCCGATCGCGCGGGGCCGTGATATCGCCGCACTTGCGAACGTGAAAATCGGCAACGGATCTGCGTGGCAGGGCTTCTACATGTACGCCGGCGGGATCAATCCCGCCGACAATCTGCAGGAGACGCACGCCACCGAGTACCCCAACGACCTGCCTCGGTTCGACTACGACTTCCAGGCCGCAATCGGCGCGACGGGTCGTCCAGGGGCAAGCCTCGGACTCCTCCGCGACCACAACGCGTTCCTCTCCGCTTTCGGTGGTCGTCTCGCCGACATGTACAGCTCGCTGCCCGACGATGCGCCGGTCGACATCCACGACCTGGAATCGCTGCGCTGGGCGGTCCGCACGGACGGCGACAGCGGGTTCCTCTTCATCAACACCCATCAGCCGCACGAGCCGCTCGCCGGCAGCCCCGGGGTCCAATTCCGGATCCCCCTCGGCGGTGGCGACGTCATCGTGCCCGATCGGCCGACCGACATCCCCAGCGGCCTCATCGCGCGCTGGCCGCTTCGTCTCGAGATCGCCGGCGCGCGAATCGAGTGGGCGACGGCATCTGTCGCAGGGGTCGTCGACGGTGCCATCCCCACCCTCGTGCTGCGCGCGCACGATGCTGTTCCCGCCCGTATCCGATTCGCGGCCGGGTCGCGGGTTGTCACGGCGCACACGGAGACCATCGCGGACGAACCGTTCGACCTCGTTCCGGGGGAGTCGGTTCTCGTCGACGATGCCTTGCGCGTCCTTGTGGTCGACGAGAAGCAGGCGGAACGACTCTGGTACCTGGGTGAAGACCTCATCGAATCCCCGGACGCCGTCTGGCGCGAGCCTAGCGGGCTCGTTCTCCGCGCCGAGCACCGCCCCACCGCTACCCGATGGACCGGCGATCGCTTCGCACCGCTCGAGGTCGAAACGGCGTCCCTCCCCAGAACCCGGAGGGTCGATCTCGTGAGCCTCCGCGCAGCGGGCGAAGCGCCGCACCGCTACGGCGAGTTCATGGGTCGATCTTCGGCGCCCACGGATGCTCAGATCGACCAGGTCGCAGCGGTCTGGAAAGTCGTTCTGCCCGCCCCGGGGGCGCTCAACGCCGGCGACCTCGTCGAACTCGTTATCGACTGGGAGGGGGATGTCGCTCAGCTTCGCGTCGACGGCGTCCCGATCCGGGACAAGTTCTGGGATGGTCTGCAGTGGCGCGTCGACGTCACGAATCTCAACCCCTCGGTCGAGTTGACTCTGCACATCGCGCCGATCACGTCCGAGAGCATCATCGACCTCGACGCGGCCGCCCGCGCGCGCGTCGATGCTACCGGCCGGTTGTGTGCGGTTGACAATGTCGAGCACGTCGTGTCGACGCGGTGGGTCGAGACTCCGCGCTGAGTCCGCGCACAGGAGATGAGGGCGCCGGTCGGGTTCGACCGGCGCCCTCATCGCGTTCACCCGCGTCAGCGCCGGGTGATCGACGGGATCGTGATCAGCGGGGCGGGGTTGTGGACGCCGTTCGGCCGGAAGGACAACTCGCCGGCCAAACCGAGGTAGTCGGCAAGCAGCCACACGATACTGAGCCACATCTCGGTCCCCTGAAGACCCGGCACCGCGTCTGTCCCTCCGGAGCGAGGCGCGAAAGCGAAGCCCTGCCCCGGGACCCAGTTGTCCAGTGCGTTGTCGAGCTGCCCACGTGCCCATCCTTCCCCTTCCGCGCGACGATGCGACGTCTGCTTCGCCGAGAGCCAAAGAGGATGAACGATGTCAAGGATGTTGCACGCCGTGTACCCGGGCCCCGTGGCGAGGAACGGGTCCTTCGTGTGCTCGAGGACGGTGTCGATCGTCTGCGTCGGGTACGGAAGCGGCAGACCGAACTGCGCGTATGTGCCGCGTGTGAGCCGATAGAACCCGTTGACCGCCTGGAGCCAGGGTTGCTCGACCTGGCGGGACCCCCACAGTCCGCTGTCGCGGTCCGCCCTCGCGGTGAGCCAGCCAGTGAGGCTGTACAGCGGGCCGACTCCGCCGTCGTCGAATCGATCCGCGAAGTCGAGCATGTTGAAGGCGCAGGCGGTGCCGATCGCATCGACTGCCGCGCCGGAAGCCCAAGCCTGCGTGCCCCAGTCTCGTGACTCGAGCAGTCCCGTCAGCTGGCGATCGGACAGCGAATGCACGATTGAGATCGGGTGCGGGAAGCTTCTGCCGAGCTGCTTCAAGGCGTAGCCGACGCTGAGGATGTGATAGCTCGCGCTCCCGTCGAACGGCGCGTCCTCGAGCACGTACTGAGGGGGATTCTCCAGCCCGCGATCGGAGATGTCGCCGTCGGGGATCAGTCCTGTGCCAGGATCCTGCAGGGCGGTGAGGCGTCGCGCAAGGTCGTCGGCGTCGAACCCCGGGGGGACCTCGCCGAGCAGCATCTGGGACAGTTCGATGGCGTCGCACCACGGCCGGATCGCGGGGGCGAGGCGGCCGCCGGCAGCAAGTGGGCGGTCAACGAAGCGTCCCTCGTCGAAGCAGCGTGCGAGGAGCTCTTCGGTCTGCGGGTGAAGTGCGGTCGCGAAGGCGGAGAGTCGAGGCTCGAGCGCACGCACAGGCGCGGAAGTGGTCTCGGCCCGGCGATCACGGATCTGGCGTGCGGGGTTGCCTGCGACGACCGCCCAGTCGGCGACATCTTTCGTCACGATCGCTCCTGCCGCGATCACGACATGACTTCCGATGCTCACGCCGTCGAGAATCGTCGCGTTGGAGCCGATCCAGACGTCGTCGCCGATCGTGATGCCCTTGCTGAAGATGCCCTGGGTGAAGACCGGGGCATCGATCGACATGCGATGGTTGAAGCCGAGGATCGACGTGTGCGCTCCGATGCGCACGCCGTCGCCCATCCGGATCTCGCCGCGGATCACGGCGAACGGATTCACCGAGCAGTCCGACCCGAACGTCAGGTCCCCTGTCAGGTAGGCCAGCGCCGCAACGTAGGTCCGGTCTCCCACTGCCAGTTGATCGCAGTAGACGGCCGCATTGGGGGCGATGAAGACGTCGGTGCCGATGGTGGCGCCGTCCCGGGAGAGCCGGCTTTGCCGTTCTCGCTGACGACCAGCCTCCTCAGAGTCGGTCTCATACTCCCAGGGGAGGAAGTCGACACGGCGGACAGATGCATCTTCGGACTGTTCCACGCCCCAACGCTAGCCAGCGTTCTCTTTCAGAGGAATGGAAGGCACCTCGGAATACATGGACGATCCGCTCGATCGCGGGTATGTCCAGGAACGTCGCCGAATGCTCCATTCTGTGACGACCGTTCGCTGGGTACGGTGGCGGAAGCGGTCATGGGCGACCGCACGAGAGGATGACATGTCGAGCAGTGGCACGCGGCTTCGCGCTGCGCTGTCCATGGATTCTGGTCTTGAGACGCGGATCTTCAGCGTCCCGCAGCGCGATCGACTTGAGAGCCACCTCGACTTCGGGGTGTCAGGGTGGGACGCGGCCGAGGTCGATGTGCTCATCACAGGGTGGGGTGCCGCGGCGATCACGGAGGGGGACCTCGACCGGATGTCGTCGCTGCGCGCGGTGTTCCACTCGGGCGGGACTGTCAAGGACTTCCTCACCCCGCAGACGTGGGATCGCGGCATCCTGGTGACGACGGCCGGCGCATTGAACGCCCTGCCGGTTGCCGAGTACACGCTCGGGGCCATCCTGTTCGCCGGCAAGGACGTCCTGCAGATCGCCGCCGAGTATGCGCTCAACCCTGGGATCGATCGCGAGGGGGCTCGATTCGCCGAGATCGGGAACTACGGTCGCACAGTGGGGATCGTCGGCGCGTCTCAGATCGGTCGACGGGTGATCGAGCTGCTCCAGCCGTTCGATTTCTCCATCCAGGTCTACGATCCGTTCCTCGCCGACGACGATGCGCAGCGGCTCGGTGTGACTCCCGTTGATCTCTCGGTGCTGTTTCGGACGAGTGACATCGTGACCGTGCACGCCCCTCTTCTGCCGAGTACGACCGGCATGATCTCGACCTCCCTGCTGGAGTCGATGCCTGCCGGAGCAACGTTCATCAACACCGCCCGCGGTGGCCTCGTCGACCAGAGCGCACTGGTGCGGGCGCTTCAGGACGGGCGGATCAGGGCGGTCCTCGATGTGACCGATCCCGAACCATTGCCGGCCGGCCACGTGCTCTACTCGCTTCCCAACGTGCTGCTCACGCCGCACCTGGCCGGCGCGCGCGGCAACGAGTTGCGCCGCCTGGGCGAATCCGTCGTGCGGGAAGTCGAGGCTTTCGCCTCGGGCAAGCCCCCGCTCCATCCCCTGACTATCGAACAGCTGGCCGCGTCCGCGTGAGCCGAACCGAGAGTAGCCGTGAGCATGACGAAGGTTCTTATCGTGTCCGGCGCAGGCGCGTACAGCGACCCTTGGCATCCGTTCCCCGACACGACTGAAGCGTTGCTCGGCATCCTCTCGGCGCGCTACGAGGTGACGGTGACCACCGATGTCGCGGACGCGCTGACCACTCTGGATGCGGGGGAGTGGGACCTCGTGGTGCTGAACTTTGGCAGCGCGGCGAAGGAGGTCCCGACGGACGCGGCCTGTGTCGACGGGGTGAGTGGCTATCTCGCGGCCGGCGGAGCGCTGCTCGCATCGCACGTCGTCGCGACTGCTTTCCCCGCGGACCCTCGGTGGGAGGACATCCTCGGCGGCCGGTGGGTCCGCGGCACAACCATGCACCCGCCGAAAAGCGACGCTCGGATCGCGATCCTCGCGGCCGAGCACCCTGTGCTTCGAGGCATCGCCGACTTCACGCTCCACGACGAGCGGTACAGCTACCTTCGCGTCGCGGACGACAGCGTCATTCTCGCCACACACGAGCACGATTCGCTGGTGCACCCAGTCATCTGGACACACGAATGGGCCGCGGCGCGCGTCGTCTACGACGGCCTCGGGCACGACGCGCAGTCGTACCAGTCAGCAGAGCATCGGACGCTGGTGCTGAACGCTGCCGAGTGGCTCGTCGCACCGTCCGACGGACGGGACGCCACCGATGACAGCTGACGGCCCCATCCCGCCGATCGGGACCACGTTCAACGAATCCTCGGTGTTCCTGGACGAGGTGACCATGCGGCCCACCCGGCGGCTCACGACCTCACGCGACCGCAACCAGACGCCGACGATGGAAGAAGACACCCGTGCGCAGTGATACCCCGATCCCTCCGATCGGAACCACATTCAATGAATCGACCGTGTTCCCGGACGAAGTCACCGGCCGGCCCACGCGGAGACTGACCCAGTACCGCGACCGCAATCAGACTCCGACCTACCACCTAAACAACGGATTCTCCGCCGACGGACGATATTTCGCCCTGATGACGCGCAACTACGACGGCGGCTCCGCGATCCTCCGTGCCGACACTTCGACCGGCGACATCACGGTCGTCGACCGCACTGAGCCGAATGATGAGCACCACTTCGTCGAAGGCAACGACATGACATTGTGGCAGCAGGCGGGGCTGATCGTGACGAAGAAGGAAGAGACCTCGCTCCTTGCTTACGACGTCGAGACGCTCGACAAGCGTGTGGTCATCGAGAGGTTCGAGGACGACTACTTCTACGGGCACCCGGCAGGATCAGCAGATGGTCGGCATCTCTACATCGCGAAGCACCACCTGCCCAAGGACGAGTCCACCCACACGGTCTACCTGCGTATCGACATGGCCACGGGCGAGGTGGAGGAGATCTTCCGCGATGAGGGATCGGCCAACGTGCATATCCTCGCCCACCCGACGAACCCCGATCTGATCCTTTTCGACCGGAATCGCTCGCCGCGATGGCACGGAGGCGGTGACGGCGTGATGACCCGCGCGTGGCTGCTCGACGCACGCAGCGGCGCCGTGACGGAGTTCCGGCCTCGGAACTCGAACAACTTCCAGATCCACACGAACTGGAGCGCCGACGGGCAGTTCGTGTACTACCACGGCACGTCCGGCAATTCTGATCAGCTGCCCCCCGATCAGAAGCGCGGACTGCTCTATGACTTCACCGATCGCGACTGGTTGCTGGGTATGCGTGGTATCGATCACTACATCGGCGTCTCGGATCTCCGAGGCAATGTGGTGTGGGAGTCGGACTACTCCTTCTTCCACTACGGTCACGTGGGCTCGCACGCTACGCAACAGGCGATCGTCATCGACGGTCTGCTCACGCCTGACCTTCTCATTGCTGTCCGCTGGCAGGAGCTGGATTCGCTCGGGACGCCACGGATCGAGATCCTCGGGCGCCATGGGACCTACTGGCACGACGGTCAGCACTTCGACCCGCATCCGATCATGTCGCGGGACGGGAAGTACCTCAGTTACAACCGCGGCGACGTCGATGGGCGTTCGGACGTGTACCTCCTGCAGCTCGAGGCGTGATGCGCACGTGTAAAGCTATCCACCTATTTGACAGGTGGCGCGGATGAGTCGAGACTAGAAGGGCGACGCTCCCGCGTCGGCACGCGCGGATCACGAGGAGAGAAATGACGACCGACGCCCCCTTGCAGTACTTCGAACCCATCGACGTCTCGCCCGGCTCACACCGCCCCGCTGTCAATCCGTTCGAGATCCTCGAGTTCGAGCTTCTCGTCCTGGGAGCCGGCGAGCGCCACGACGTCGAAGCCGTCGGACGCGAAGTCGCGTTCGTCGTCCTCACGGGCTCGACCGACATCGTGGTCGACACGCAGCGCTTCGATGCTGTCGGAGGCCGATCGAGCGTGTTCGACGGCCCCCCCGACAGCGTCTATGCGCCAGCGGGATCCACCACAACGATCACCAGCATCGACGGCGCGGAAGTGGCCGTCTGCTCTGCGCGCGTCGATGCCAAGGTCGACGCATCGTTCGAGCCCTATCGGGTATCGCCGACCGAGGTCGCGCAGGGCGCGTGGGGCGCGGGAAACACGACCAGGACGTATGACTTCGTGATCGACGGAACGCGGCCGAGTCGGAGCCTCTTTCTCGCGGAAGTCACCGTACGGGACGGGAACTGGGCGACCTATCCGCCCCACAAGCACGAGGAAAGCCCGGACCCGGCACAGGAGATCTTCCAGGAGGAGTTCTACTTCTACCGTGTCGATCCCGCGCAGGGCTTCGGGTTCGCCGGACTCTACGGTGGGCAGGTCGAAGCGGAGAACGCATTCGTGATCCGCAACAACACCCTGCACAAGATCCCGTTCGGATACCACACGCTGACGGCGGCTCCGGGCTACACGGTGTGGTACCTCGCGGCGTATGCCGGGCGCGCCAAGAGCGCGCAGCCGTTCATGGATCCCGCTCACCGCTGGCTCGCGCCCGGTGCACCGGCGCCCGCACCGACTGAGGACGACGAGTGAGTGGCACGGCGCACCTCGAGGAGGCCGCGTTCATCGAGACGATCCGGCGCGAGCTGTTCAGCGCCGTCATCGGTGATGTGCTCGATGTCGCCGGCTACCGCAATCAATTCCTACCCCCGACGATCCGACCATTCGATGCGACGATGAAGGTGGTCGGACGCGCGATGACCGTCCTCGAGGAAGACATCGAACCGGGCCAGGCGGATGCCGCAGACCATCGTCCCTTCGGTCTGATGATGGAGGCACTCGACGACTTGAAGCCCGGCGAAATCTACGTCTGCACCGGATCACGGGGTGACTACGCGCTCTTCGGCGGACTCATGGCCCGACGGGCCATGCATCTGGGTGCTGCGGGCGCGGTGCTCGACGGCTACAGCCGCGACTCGAGCGAGCTGCAGGAACTCGACTTCCCTCTCTTCAGCGCGGGTCGCTACGCACAGGATCAGGGCGTGCGGGGACACGTCGTCGCCTTCCGATGCCCCATCGAGTTCGCCAACGGCGCGCGTGTCGAGCCGGGTGACATCCTGTTCGGAGACGTCGACGGCGTCGTCGCGATCCCCCGGCACTGCGAGCGGGAGATCGTCGACGCGGCCCTCGCCAAGGTGCACGGCGAGACTCGCGTGCGCGAGGACCTGCTCAAGGGCGTGAGCGCGCAGGACGTGTTCCGCGTGCACGGCATCCTCTGACGGGGAGGCAAAAAGACACTGCCCCCGCGCTCGTGAAGCGCGGGGGCAGTGTCTGCTGCAGTCGGGCGGTCAGATGACGTCGATCTCACTGACGGCGGCCATGAGGCGCAGCAGGCTACCCGTGCCGTAGGTGGTCTCGCCGAGGACCGAGCGCTTGTGGCTCTCCCAGCCGCCCGGACCGGCCGGCTTCTGAGAACCCAGGAGGTGACCACCCGCATCGATCCACGTGATGATCTCGTTCCACGAGCGCCCGACAGACGAAGCGGCCGACTCCTCGAGGAAGCCAGCGGCCACTCCGCCGGCGACGCCTGTCGCGATCATGGTGGGTCCGCTCGTCTCGAGGTGCGACTCGGGATTCTCGGGCACGATGCGCCAGAGGCCGGACGGGTGCTGAAGCCGCAGCAGCCCGGTCGCGAGCGAGCGGTAGATCTCGAGGAGCTCGGACCATCCCGGCGTCGAGGGCGGGCAGTCCCGCAGCACATCGATGAACGCCATGATGACCCAGCCGTTGCCGCGCGACCAGAACCAGTCGGTGCGCCGGAGCGTCTCGACGTTTGCGTCGTGGAAGAACAGCCCCGTACGCTCGTCGCGCAGGTACTCGGCATGCAGGAGGCACTGCTTCACGGCTTCGTCCGCGTAGCGCTGGTTCCCCGTTGCTGCGTACGCGCGAGCGAGCGGTGACGCCGCGTAATAGAGAGTGTCCACCCAGGGGCTGCGCACGTACTCGCTGTGCGCGATCACACCGTTGCCGATGCGCACGCTGCCGTCGATGATGTGATCCGCGATCTGCGTGATGAGCGCTGAAAGCTCCGGCTGATCGAACCCCAGGCGCTGCGCTTCTGTGAGCACGGACAGGACGCCCCACTCGCCGCAGTACGACGTGAGGACGATACCGCGGTGCGGAACTCCGCTGAGCTGGATCTTCGAGCCGTCGGGGTCGGGATTGTCGAACGAGACTGGGACAGCGACGTGGTAATCGACCCACGTATGGGCCCAATCGAGAAGGCGCTGGTCTTCCAGTGCACCGCCCGCAAGCAGCGCGCCCAGCGGCAGAAGCACGTCCTCCCAGCCGGAATTCACCGTCGCCACATCGCGCGCGACGACGTCGTCGCGGAAGGCGCTCACCGCGCTTTCGTACCTCTTGTTCGTGAAGCTCACGAGACTCTCGTTCCTCTCCTCGCGGCTGCGCCGCTGTGATCGTTGATGCCGGGCATGGCCACAGCTTCCGAATTCTTGAAGCCTAACTTACTATATGACAGGTTCGTTTGGCGAGAACCTATCTGCCTATCAGGCAGGATGGCTATCTGGATGTAGAATGGGAGCCGTCGAGCGGAGGCAAGATGAGTGCGATCATCCGTCGCAGCCTGTCTGATCAGGTAGCAGATCAGATCCTGAACCACATCGAGACGGCTGGCCTCGGCCCGGGCGACCGTCTGCCGGCCGAGGGGCGTCTCGCCGATCAGTACGGCGTGAGTAGGCCCGTCGTGCGGGAAGCCATGCGCTCGCTCCAGGCGAAAGGCGTGACCGAAACGGTCAACGGGAAGAGCGCCGTCGTTCGGCAGCCGGACGCGGCGGGGCTCGAGTTCTACTTCGCCTGGGGCTCGCGACTGCGGCCCAGTGACGGTCTCATCGAGCTCATGGAGGTCCGACGCGGTATCGAGATGCAGGCCGCGTTCCTTGCCGCTACCCGTCGAACCGATGACGAGGCTGGGGATCTCCAGCGGATCGTCGAGGAGATGGCCCAGCACGTCGACGATCCCGACGCTTACGCCGAGCTCGACCTGCAGTTCCATCTGGTCGTGGCTCGGGCGAGCCGCAATCAGACGATTCAGTTCCTCGTCGAATCCATCCGCAGCGTTCTGAGGGACAGCATCGTCGAGGGCCTCAAGGTACGCCAATCACGGGCCGAGACCGAACAAGTGCAGCGGTTGCACGAGGACATCGCGCGGGACCTCGTTCTCGGTGACTCCGACGCGGCGATGCGTTCGATGCAGAGCCACTTCGATGATGCGGTGACGGCAATGGTGCGCCGATCCGGCGGCTCAGCAGCGGGTGTCGCGTGAGTCTGGATTCCTTCTCCCTCCAGGGTCGCGTTGCACTGGTCACCGGTGCGCGCTCCGGCATCGGTCAAGCGCTCGCGATCGCCCTGGCCGGAGCGGGCGCGGACATCGTCGGCGTCGGCCGCAATCCGAGTCCGGAGACGGCCGAAGCGGTGCGCTCTGCGGGGCGCCGTTTCGTCGACCTGGCGGTCGACCTTGCGGGGCTCGACGATGCGGGCGCAGCGGGACTCATGAGCCGGGCACGTGACGAAGTCGGTCGCGTCGACGTTCTGGTGAATAACGCCGGGCAGATCCATCGAGCCCCCGCCATCGACGCGGACTTCACCACTTGGAATCACGTGCTTGGCCTGAATCTGACGGTGCCGTTCCTCCTCGCGCAGGCGTTCGCGCGCACCATCGTCGAGGATCAGGGTCGTGCGTCGAACGCCAAGATCATCAACGTCGCTTCGTTGCTGAGCTTTCAAGGTGGCATCAACACCGCGAGCTACACCGCGAGCAAAAGCGGACTCGTCGGGCTCACGCACCTGCTCTGCAACGAATGGGCACCGCGCCGCATCAATGTCAACGCCATCGCCCCCGGCTACATCGACACGGATGCTACGGCAGCGCTGCGTTCGGATCCCGATCGATCGACGCAGATCCTGGAACGCATCCCCGCCGGGCGCTGGGGGCGCCCAGAGGATCTCGCCGGAGCGGCCACCCTCCTTGCGTCGCCCGCATCCGACTACATCAATGGCATCGTCCTGCCAGTCGACGGTGGGTGGCTGGCGCGGTGACGGTGCCCGCCCCCGCATGAGTGACTGAATCCCCGGGATACCTACAGTGACCGCCTCCCCAGGAGGCGGCATCAAGTGTACCCATGCCTGTCTTACAGGTCATCGATTTGTCCATATCTCGCATCGGATCGCCCATCGTGCCTCGCCTGCTGCGGGAGTTAGCGTGAATCGAGGCTCAAGGCAGAGTCGATGACTCGGAAGCCAATCGCCTCAGACGGCTCCGCTCGACGTTTCGACCACGACGACGAGCCTGAACCACCCCGCATGACCCCGACACACACCGCGCACCGCCGTGTGTCGGGCCGAGACGAGCCGAAGAAGGCTCGGACACAGCACGAGACCAAAGGAGAAAATCGTGAAGAGATCCGCACTCGCAGCATTCGCGGTGCTTGGCGTCGCGACCATGGCACTGGCCGGCTGCACCAACGGCGCAAACGGTGGGGGAGACGCCGGGGGTGACGGCGAGCAGATCACCCTCACTGTCTGGGAATCGCTGGAAGGCCGCAAAGACTTCATCGAGCAGGCCGGCGCCGCCTACACCGAACTGCACCCGAACATCACCATCGAGTACAAGAACGTCGAACTCGGGGATGCGCCGGCGCAGATCGCCCTCGATGGGCCGGCCGGAGTGGGAGCCGACGTGTTCGCCGGTGGCAGCAACGTTGTCAGTGGTCTCGTGGCGGGTGGGCACATCCTTCCTGTCGCCGATCCTGAAGCGCTCACCGAAGCACTGCTGCCGGGCGCCATCAACAACGTGACGTACGAGGACAAGATCTGGGGCGTCCCGATCACGATGGACACGATCGCGCTTTTCTACAACAAGGCCTACGTGACGGATCCACCCAAGACCTGGGATGAGGTGCTGGACTTCTCCAAGGAGTTCGCGGCATCGAACCCCGGCAAGTACGGCATCGCCTTCGCCCCCACGGCCTACTACGCGGCACCGTTCATCTTCGAATCGCCGGACAGCCTCCTGTTCGGACCGGACGGCACCGATCCCAGCACGCCCAACATCGACACCGACGTGGCGGCCGAAGGACTGGCCGAATACCGAGAGCTTCGCCAGTATCTCGACGTCCCGTCCGACGACATCGACAGTGCGGTGAGCGACACCCTGTTCGAGAGCGGACAGTCGGCGATGTCGCTGACTGGCTCGTGGAACATCGCTCCCTTCCAGGATGCCGGCATCGATCTGGGCGTGACGACGATTCCCGCCGTGCGCGGCAGTGACACCCCCGCCGGAGCCTTCGCGAACTCGCGAACGATGTACGTCTCGGCCTACTCGAAGCACCCGGACGAGGCCCAGGACTTCGCGGCCTTCCTCGCCAGCCCGGAGATGCTGGAACTCGCGATGGAAGTGACGCACTCGATTCCCTCGGCCGACATTCCTGTCGACGACGAAGCGACCGCCGGTCTCATCGCGCAGGGCGAGTTCTCGTTCGTCTCACCCTCGATCGCCGAGGCGAACCTGTACTGGACCACGGTCGATGCAGCGGTCGCCAACATCTGGAACGGCGCGGACATCGCCACCGAGCTCGCGACTGCCGAGCAAGTCGTACTGGACCAGTGATCGACTAGATCGCCCACCGCTGTGACGTCGCGGCGAAGCGTGCCGCGACGTCACAGCGAGCAAAGGTAACAAATCATGACTGCAACGATCTCCACACGAGCGGTGGCGACGCAATCTCCCAACGGCAGCCGTCGCGACCGGAATCCCGAGGAACGCTCCGTCCGGCGCCGCGCCATGTTGTTCATGGGGCTGGCACATCTGACGGTGCTCAAACAGCGGTACAAGGGTGCAGCGTTCGCCGCGGTGGAGGTCGCGTTCCTCATCGCGTTGCCGTTCCTCATCGGCCAGATCATCGGTCTGATCACGCTCGGCAGTCCGCAGCCCGAGCTGCCGGTGACCGAGCGGGACAACTCGGTCTTCATGCTCATCGATGGCGTCATCGCCCTCGCGATCGTCGCCGTCTTCGCTGCCATCTACGGCATTTCCGTTCGCGGGGCAGTGACCGACTACCGCGCAGGGGTCCAGAACGAGCCCACGAGCGCGCGGAAGCAGCTGAATCAGATCGGCGGACGTGCATTCCCCGTCGTCGGACTCGCCCCCACCCTGATCCTCATCCTCTTCTTCGTCTTCGTTCCGCTCGTCTTCTCGGCCGCGGTAGCCTTCACGAACTTCTCGGCGCCCTTGCATCTTCCCCCGGGCAACACCGTGGACTGGGTCGGGTTGGACAACTTCGCCGAGGTGTTCGGCGGCAACCAGAACTACACCGAAGCGCTGTTCCGCGTGTTCACATGGACGGTGATCTGGGCGTTCCTGGCCGTCGCAACCTCGTACTTCGGAGGCTTCATCCTCGCCGTCTTGCTCCGCGAGACGAAGATCGTGATAAAGCCCGTCTTCCAGGCGATCTTCATCCTCCCGTACGCCGTTCCAGCCGTTGTTTCGCTCTTGGTCTGGCGCAGCATGCTCAACGGGGCTTTCGGGACGGTGAACAAGGCGCTGATGGATCTGGGCCTCATCGATCAGGCAATACCGTGGCTGACGGAACCGACGCTCGCGCGATTCAGCGTCGTCATGATCAATCTCTGGGTTTCGTTTCCCTACTTCATGCTGCTCACGATGAGCGCGATGACCGCGATCTCATCGGATGTCAACGAGGCCGCCGCGCTCGACGGTGCTACCGGATTCCAGCGCCTCCGATACATCACATTCCCGCTGGTCAACTATCAGGTCGGGCCGCTCCTGGTGATGTCGTTCGCTGCGAACTTCAACAACTTCGGCGCAATCTTCTTCCTCACCAACGGGGGGCCGAACCTGCCGGATACAACGCAGACGGGTGCAGGGGCAACCGACATTCTCGTCAGCTGGCTGTACCAGATCACCGTCGGACTGGCGGAGTACAACATCGGCTCCGTGATCGCCGTGATCATCTTCCTGGTCCTCGCGCCCTTCGCGATCCTCCAGTTCCGCCGCACCAAGGCCTTCCGAGGAGAGATGTGATGCGCCTCGACAATCTAGCCACCATCGTCTGGCGGTTCATGGTCTTCATGGGCTGCATCCTGCTGTCGATCGTCGTCCTTTGGCCGATCACATTCGTCCTCAGCAGCGCGTTCGCCCCAGGCCGGTCACCGGCGGGACTGTCCGCCGTGCCGTTCGCAAGCGGATTCACGCTGGACAACTTCGAATACCTGTTCACTCAGACGCTCTACCCGGTCTGGTTCCTGAACTCGTTCATCATCGCGGCCGCCACGACGGTGCTCACGCTGCTCATCTCCACGATCGCGGCGTACGTCTTCTCGCGATTCCGGTTCACGTTCAAGGGGTCTCTCCTGACGAGCATGATCGTGCTGCAGATCTTCCCTTCCTTCGTGGGAATGATCGCGATATATGTTCTGCTCGCACGCATCGGTGCGCTGGACAGCCTGTGGGGACTGGTGCTGGTGTACCTTGCCGGCAACCTTCCGTACAGCATCTGGCTGATCAAGAGCTACCTCGACACGATTCCGATCGCCCTGGACGAGGCGGCACGCATTGACGGCGCATCGCACTTCCGGATCTACGCGACAATCGTTCTGCCGATTGCGAAGCCCATCCTGATCTTCCTCGCCGTGACCACGTTCGCTGGGCCGTGGATGGACTTCATCTTCCCGAAGCTCATTCTTCGAAGCCCCGAGAAGCAGACCATCGCGCTCGGCCTCATCAGTTTCATGTCGGAACGCAACATCAACTTCACGGCGTTCGCCGCGGGCGCGATTATCGTGGCCATCCCGTTCATGATCTTCTTCCTGCTGACCCAGAAGTCGCTCATCGCGTCTCTCTCGGCAGGCGCGCTGAAGGAATAGGGGTCCCGCGTGACCACGCTGCTAGCGGTCGGCGAGACGATGGCACTCGTTGTTCCTGCGACGCGCGAGCCTGTGGAGACGGCGGTGGACTTCCGCGTCGACGTCGGCGGCGCCGAGTCCAACGTCGCGATGCACGTGGCGGCGCTCGGACACCGTGCGCGGTGGTTCAGTAGGCTCGGCGACGATGAGCTCGGTCGCCGGGTGCTGACGCGGATCGAGTCGGTCGGGGTCGACGTTGACGGCGTAATCCTCGACCCGGCGCGTCCTACCGGACTGTACGTCAAGTCGCCAGGGTTCGGCGTCAACTACTACCGGCGGGGATCGGCGGCGTCCGCCCTATCCCGGTCGGATGCCGAAACCCTCTCTCTCGACGATGTCGACATCCTGCATGTCACCGGCATCACCGCCGCCCTGTCCGCCGATGCCGCCGGCTTTCTTGACAAGCTCATGGACTCTGCGCGTGCGGCGCGTGTCCTCGTGAGCTTCGATGTCAATCACCGTCCAGCTCTCTGGGAGCGCGGTGCCGACATGGCACTGCTCGGACTTTCACGCGCCGCCGATCTTGTCTTCGTCGGCCGGGACGAGGCCGAGAGCCTGTGGGGAGCAGACTCGCCTGCCGCGATCAGAGCGTTGCTGAGCGCGACACCTGAGCTCGTCGTCAAAGACGCCGACGTCGGTGCGACCGTGTTCACCAATCTCGGCACCGAGTTCGAACCGGCGCTCCGAGTGGACGTGATCGATCCGGTCGGCGCCGGCGACGCCTTCGCGGGCGGCTACCTCTCGGCACGGATGAGCGGCAAAGGCCTCTCAGCCCGCCTTCGCGCGGGACATGCACGGGCAGCCGTGACGCTCTCAACGACTTCGGACTTTCCGAGATAGGACATTGAACATGGCTATGTTCGTCGACGAGTTCGACGCGATCTTCGCCGGTGCACCGCTCATGGCGATTCTCCGAGGCATGGGCGTCGAGCGCTCCATCACGCTGGCCGAGACCGCGTGGGATCTGGGGATCGAAGCGGTCGAGATACCGCTGCAGACTGCGGACGACGCGCGAGCACTCGAGGCTGTCGCAGAGCGAGCATCGGTCCGCGGAAAGCTCGTCGGGGCGGGGACGATCATCTCCGCACCACAAGTGGTCCAAGCCAAGGACCTCGGCGCCCGGTACCTCGTATCGCCGGGCTTCGACTCGCGCCTCATCGGTGCGGCGCAGGCGGCCGGTGTGCCGCTGCTTCCCGGCGTGGCGACCCCGAGCGAAGTGCAGGCGGCTGTGGGGGAGGGCCTGCGCTGGTTGAAGGCTTTCCCTGCGAGCTGGCTCGGCGCTAGCTGGTTCTCGCTCATGAAGGGCCCCTTCCCTGACGTCCGCTTCGTGGCTACGGGCGGGATCGGCGCCGACAACGCACACCGCTTCCTCGATGCCGGAGTACGCGTCGTCGCGGTGGGCTCCGCGCTCGAGATATCCGATCAGCTTCCCCGACTCGCTGCGATCGTCGCGCGCCGCGGCCACTGAACCGACCATTCGCTCCTTGAACCGCCCAGTTGCAGGACACTC
The DNA here is from genome assembly GCF_056156365.1 of Microbacterium sp. F01. NCBI lineage: Bacteria > Bacillati > Actinomycetota > Actinomycetes > Micrococcales > Microbacteriaceae > Microbacterium > Microbacterium sp. F01. The sequence goes on along the minus strand of NZ_CM149592.1, from coordinate 3,381,548 downwards.
ACAATGGAGATGACGTGACGTATTCCCCCGTGCCCATCCCGAGTCACTTCCCGAGCAAGCTCAAGATCTCGCTGTGGGACTTCTCGTGGTACACCCGCACAGGTCCCGGCGAGCCGTTCGAAGACCTGGATTCCGCGTTCACACAAGCGGTCGAGCGCGGGTACAACACCGTCCGCATCTGCGCCATGCCGTTCCTTCTCTTCCGGTCCGGTCTGGACACGTCGGCAGCGTCCTTCGGGCCGCTCGGTGGCCAGTACGGCCAGGGCACCCGCTGGTACGACGTCAAGCATCGGGTCGTGATGGATGCCCGTGAGCATCTTGTCCGCCTCTTCGAGGCGGCTGCTCGACACGATGTCCGAATCATCGTGTCGAGCTGGGAGTACCAGCAGAGCTCCTCGTTCTACGGCGATCGCTCCTGGTTCGATCGGTTACTCGCCGTTGCGCCGGAGGAGCGAGCGATCATGCTGGCCGACGCCCATGCTGACCTGTACGAGTTCGTCGCGGAAAAGGGCCTCGCGGACCGGGTCGCCTTCGTCGAACTTCACAACGAGGTGCAGTACGGCATGCTCACGGAGGGTCTGTCGCCGCTCGACGTGAATTTCGTCGTGCCCCTGAAGGAGCGTCTGACGGCAGGCCTCGATCGCTTTCACACCCGTCAGCCAGCCGTTCCCGTCACGGTGAACTACGCGCGTGTTCCCGTCGACGGCATGCGCGGCATCCCCGACAACATCGACGTTGCCGTCTTCCACCCGTACGTGTACGGCGTCCTCGGCGATCTCGCCGAGCGACTCGCGCTGCGCGACGAGATCGCCTTCAGCACTGAGCGTGCTCGGCCGTTCCTTCGATCGGGCGCACCGAGTTACGAGGAGTGGCAACCCCCGGCGGAGGACCTCTGGCGCAAGGACGCGACGATCGTGGGTAAACCCGAGATCTACGTCCACGACTGGTGCGACGCCGACGCCTGGGATCGATTCCTCTACGAGAATCACCAGCAGTTCCATCACATGATGCGGGCGAAGCTTGAGATCTGGCTCGATGTCGCGCGCGATTTCGCGGAATCGCGGGGTATCCCACTGGTGTTCGGCGAAGGATGGATCGGTTACACGCCGCTCAATACCTGGTACGAGGAGGGTCCGATCGGAACCGACTTGCATCGTGCCGCCGCCCGCAAGGCGCGCGACGTGGGAGCGTGGGGATCGGTCGTCAGCTCGAATGCGGCGCCGCAGCATCCGATGTGGGCGGAGGCCGACTTCCAGCGAGAATGCAACGCGATCTTCGCGTCACAGGTGAGCTGACACCGCTTCGGAGGGGGTCACCACTCCGCGAAGCTCCCGTCGTCGTGTCGCCATACCGGGCTGCGCCACGCGTGGCCTTTCACAGATGCCCGACGTACCTCCTCTTCGTCGACCGCGACCCCCAGCCCCGGGGCGGTGAGTCGCTCGATGTAGCCGGTGGAGAAGTCGAACGGGCTGGGATCGAGGACGTAGTCGAGAACGTCTGCTCCCTCGTTGTAGTGGATGCCGATGGAGTGCTCCTGAATCGCGTAATTCGGTACCGCGAATCCGATCTGGAGGCAGGCGGCCAGGGCGATCGGACCGAGAGGACAGTGTGGGGCGAGCTGCACGTCGAAGAGTTCGGCCAGGCTCGCGATCCGGTGAACTTCTGAGATGCCGCCGGCGTGCGACAGGTCGGGCTGTGCGATCGCGATACCCGCTTCGAGCACCGGCAGGAACTCGCGGCGGCCGTATAGGCGCTCGCCGGTTGCGATGGGGATGGTGGTCCTCTCCACGATGCGCTTCAAGAGACCGCTGTTCTCCGGGGTCACCGGCTCCTCGACGAACATCGGACGGAATGGCTCGAGCTCGGGGAGAAGGCGGCGCACGTCGGGGTAGCTGATACGCCCGTGGAAGTCGAGGCCGACGTCGTCCGTCGGCCCGAGCGCATTGCGCGCCGCGTCGACCCGCTGGACGACTGCATCCAGGTCGGCCAGGCCCGCGAGCGGTCTCATCCTCCCCGATGCGTTCATCTTCACCGCGGTCAGTCCCTGTGCGCGGCGCGCGGCGATGGCATCGGCGAGCTCCGCTGGCTCATCGCCGCCGACCCAGGCGTAGACCCGAACGCGATCCCGGACCGGGCCGCCGAGCATGGCGTGCACGGGGAGGCCGGCACATTTGCCTGCGATGTCCCAGAGCGCCTGATCGAGGCCCGCAACCGCTGAGGACAGGACGGGCCCGCCGCGATAGAACGAGCCTTTCGTCATGACCTGCCAGTGGTCCTGGATACGGAGCGGGTCGCGACCGATCAGGAGCTCCGCCAGCTGATCGACCGCCGTGCGCACTGTCTCCGCACGGCCCTCAACGACCGGCTCTCCCCATCCGACCACGCCGTCGTCGGTCTCGACCCGGACGAAGAGCCAACGCGGGGGAACCATGAACGTCTCGATCCTCGAGATCCGAATGATGATCGCTCCTTCTCGCCCACCCACCTGAGGCCCGACCCTGTCGCTCTTTCTAACTTGACAAGGTAATTCGTATGATTATATCGACTATGGGCGCTGATATGGTGATCTCGTGATCTACCCCGAACAGTCCCAAGGCTCCGACTCGCCGCTCGGCCAGCACTCGCGCGCGCTCGACGAACTGGGTGCCGCGATATGCGGCGGCGCGCTTCGCGAGGGAGAGAGCCTTACCCTCGAGGAGATCGAGGAGCGTTGTGGGGTCTCGCGGTCTGTCGCACGAGAGTCGGTGCGCGTGCTCGAGGCGTTCGGGCTCGTCGCATCCAAGCGGCGCGTCGGAGTCGTCGTGCGCGGGGAGGGTGAGTGGAACCTCTTCGATCCGAACGTGATCCGGTGGCGTCTTGCATCAGCTGGGCGCGCCGCCCAGCTCGCCGCACTCGTCGAACTTCGGGCCGCGATCGAGCCGGAAGCGGCGCGGATGGCGGCCGCGCGGGCGAGTCCCGGCGATGTCAGCGAGCTGATCGCGCTCGCAGGTCGGCTCTGGGCTGCGGGCGAGCAGGGCGATGACGCGCGTTTCCTCGAACTCGACGTGCAGTTCCACGCCATGGTCTTGGACCTCTCCGGCAACCCGATGTTCTCGCGGCTATCGGCGATGATCGGGCAGATGCTCGTCAGTCGGACCGAACACGGGCTGGTGCCCGACAGGCCGGCGCATGTCGCATTGCAGCTCCATGTGGACGTCGCGTCCGCCCTGCAGCGCCGCGACGGCGACATGGCATATGCCGTCATGCGTTCCCTGCTCGCTTCGGCTCTCGATGAGATCGATGCTCTGGCAAGCGATGAAGAATATGCGAGCAAGTAAAAGCATACGTATTTGAGATCGAACTTGATAACGTATCCTCATGAAGGATCTCGGTGCATCACTCGATCGTCCGACCTGCGACCTCGCGGCGGGTGACCTCCAGCGCGCGCCGAGTGCTCCGCCTCCGCTGAGCCGGCCCCTGCGCTACTTCGAGGAGTTCTTCCCGCTGCGGGGCGTCCTGCCTCCCCGCGCTGATGCGCGCTCCGATGCCCCTGCACTCTCGCTCGACGGCGAGTGGAGCTTCAGGCCTTCGTCGCGCGTCGACGCGGCAGTCGACTTCCTCGGATCGGTGGTGGACGCCCCGGGGTGGCGGCCCATCGTCGTTCCCGGTCATTGGCAGCTTCAGGGTTTCGGCGCTCCGATCTACACGAACCGCCTCTATCCTTTCCCGGTCGAGCCGCCGTACGTTCCGACGGAGAACCCGACGGGTGACTATCGCCGCTCGTTCGAGGTGCCAGCTGACTGGGATGTCGAGCGCTTCCTGCTGAGATTCGACGGCGTCGACTCGATCGCACGCATTTGGCTCAATGGCGACGAGATCGGCGTGCTCGCCGGCAGTCGACTTCGCAACGAGTTCGATGTGACCGAGAGCGTGCGCTCAGGCGTGCCGAACATCCTCGCCGTCCGTGTGCATCAATGGTCATCGGGGAGCTATCTCGAGGATCAGGACACGTGGTGGCTATCCGGAATCTTCCGCAGCGTGACGCTCCTCGGTCGTCCGGCCGGGTCCATCGACGACCACTTCGTCCATGCCGACTTCGACCATTCGACCGGTCTCGGAACACTCCGGGTTGACGCATCGACGGTCGCGCGCGTTTCCATTCCGGAGCTCGGCATCGACATGCGAGCCGGCGAGACCGCGTGCGTGCGTGTGGAGCCCTGGTCGGCCGAGATCCCGCGACTGTACACAGGAACGCTCGAGGCGGACGGTGAGTCGATCCGCCTGCGGATCGGCTTCCGGCGGATCGAGGTCATCGATTCGGTCATTCTGGCGAACGGTTCCCCCATCCTCTTCAGGGGCACGAATCGGCATGACTTCGATCCTGATCACGGTCGGACCGTGGCATCCGACGTCCTGCGAGCGGACGTCATCTTGATGAAGCAGCACAACCTGAACGCCGTGCGTACGAGCCACTACCCGCCGCCTGCTGAGTTCCTCGATCTGTGTGATGAACTCGGCCTGTGGGTCATCGACGAATGTGATTTCGAGACGCACGGGTTCTTCCCGATCGACTGGTTCGATCGGCTGGAGGGGAACCCGACCGAGGACCCGCGGTGGCAGTCTGCGCTCGTCGATCGGATGGCCAGGATGGTTGAGCGGGACAAGAATCATCCGAGCATCATCATGTGGTCGCTCGGCAACGAGAGCGGTACTGGCCCTAACCTCGGAGCTATGGCGCGGTGGGCCAAGGAACGCGACAGTTCGCGCCTGATCCATTACGAGCGAGACTGGTCGTGTCAGTACGTCGATGTGTACAGCCGCATGTACACAACACACCGCGACCTGGACCAGATCGGACGCGGCCAGGAGCCGCCCTTCCCCGACGACCGGCTCGACGCGCGACGTCGGGGCCTGCCGTTCATCGTCTGCGAATACGCCCACTCCATGGGGAACGGGCCGGGCGGCCTCAGTGAGTATCAAGAGCTCTTCGAACGGTATCCACGCCTGGCCGGAGGGTTCGCCTGGGAATGGATCGATCAGGGGCTGCGCCAGCGAACCGAAGGTGGGCAGGAGTATTTCGCATACGGCGGAGACTTCGGCGAAACCCGTCATGACGGCAACTTCATCGCCGACGGCGCCATCTTTCCGGACCGGACTCCCAGCCCGGCTCTCGTCGAGATGAAGAAGGTTTACCAGCCCCTGGATTTCAATATCGAGTCCGGCCAGGTCTGGGTGATCAACAAGCACGACCACCGCGGTCTCGACCATCTTGCGGTCGAGTGGGCGGTGAACGACGACGGTCGGGAGATCGCGTCCGGGACGTTCGATCTGCCGGAGGTTCGCCCAGGACAGCGGGTGCGAATCGGAGGCGTTCCCCGGATCGAGGCCACGGACGGGGAAGCGGTTCTCCAGGTCCGCGCGCTGCTGGCCAGGGACGAGCCCTGGGCAGCCGGTGGGCATGAGATCGGGTGGGCGGAAGTCGTGCTCGCACCGCGCTCCCTGTGCAAGCCGGCGACCGGTGCGCGTCCCGTACGGGCGGAGCGCTGCGGCCGGAAGGTGCTTGAACTCGGCCCGCTGCAGCTCGACGCGGTGACCGGCGACGCGACGATGATCGGCCATGTTGAAGTGGGGGCGCCACGCCTCGACACCTGGCGCGCCGTCATCGACAACGACCGTGCGTTCTCTTGGGTGCCGAACGAGCCGAAATGGCGTGAGATCGGTATCGACGCGCCCGTTCAGTCCGTCGCCGAAATATCCCTCGGCGACGACTTCGTCGAGGTGTCCGGTCGATTGGGATTCGCGGGCACCGATGCCGCGTTCATCACCTCGCTGCGCTGGACGTCTGACGGCGAAACCGTATCCCTTCAACTCCGCGCCCGCCCCACAGGGAGGTGGGATGTTCCATTGCCGCGATTCGGCCTGCGGCTGTCGATTCCCGCCGACTTCGCGCACGTGGATTGGTACGGCCCGGGCCCGGGCGAAGCCTACGCGGACAGTCGCGCCGCCGCCCGCCTCGGCAGGTGGACGAGGACGGTGGACGAGCTGCAGACTCCGTACGTGATGCCCCAGGAGAACGGCAATCGGATCGATGCACGTTCGCTGGTGATCCGACGTTCCGACGGGACCGGGCTGGAGATCCTGGGACATCCGGTCTTCGATTTCACAGCTCGACGGTGGACCACCGAAGACCTGGATCGGGCGAGTCACACGTCCGACCTCACGCCGTCCGATCGGGTCTGGTTGAATCTCGACCACGCCCAGACCGGCCTCGGATCGGGATCGTGCGGACCGGGGTCACTGCCCGAGCACCTGCTCCTTCCTCGTCCATTCGACTACACGCTGAGCTTTCGCGCGCTGGGGTGAGACGATCGCGCAGTAAGAGGGGGGATCGTCCGCGTCCCGACGGATCGTCCATGAAGGACCCGGATTCCCCCATGGCGCTAGCGGGAATCAGGGGAGAGACTGGTCGAACCGCTCTCGGAGGCGGGGCGACAGAAGAAGCCGTCGCGTTGGCGAGCTTCAGGCCAATCAAGGTCAACATGACAGGAACGGATAGCTCGGGTGTCAGACGAGGCGCGACTGGCGACTACGTGGCGTCCAGATTTTGACTCCGACGCGGCGTCGGTGCAGTCATTACTGAGCCGCATCGCCGAACGGGCAGCGTCCTGGCTGAGGTCCCGCCGCAACCCGGACGGGCCGGGGTTCGGCCTGTGTAGCGGCGCTTCCGTGCCGGTCGAACTCAACGCCACCACGGGCGGAGTCGAACTCTGGGTCATGCTCGGTATGCCACTCGGTGCCAGTGAGCGCGACGAGTGGATCGCCCACCTCGCCGCTCATCAGGTCGAGGAAACGGGCCTCGTGGTCGATCCGTCCTGGCGAGGCCGGCAGTTGACCGAGAACCTGGATCAGCTCACCCGAGGCGACAGCTTCTTCACGATGACGACCGCTGCCGCGCTCGAGGCGCTCGGCGCCCAGCTGTCGTATCCCGTGCGCTATCTCGCGAGATCGTCGATCGCCGACCTCGAGCAGCGACTCGACTGGGAGTGGATCGCTCACACACCCGACGGCGTCGGAGACTTCGCGCCCTTGGTGCGCCACAACGCTCACATCGATGTCGCGGGGGCCGACGTGCAGTGGGAGTGGATCAATCGGATGCTGGTGCCGGCGCAGGACTCCTCTGGCTTCTGGCCGAGGGGGCACGTCGGCGGCCCCCTCACTCCGCACATCAACCGCGCCTTCCACGTCCTGCGCTCGACGTGGAATCTGTCGGGACAGCCGATCGAGCATGCGGACGCCCTCGTCGACGCCTGCTTGTCGGCAGCGGGTGACGAGGACTACTACGGCTGGGACACCGGCTTCGCGTGCAATGACCTCGACCTTGCCCACGTGGCATACTCGGCCGCGGCGTGGACCGGTCACCGGCGCGAGGAGCTCGGCGACTGGGCGCGACAGGCACTGCCGCGCATTCTCCCGGTGGAGAAGCCCGGTGGAGGATTCTCGTTCCACCATCAGACCGCAATGCGGGAGCACGCCGGTATCCGCATGAGCTCAGGACGGGCCGAGGCCGACACGTGGGGCACGCTCATGTACCTGGGAGCCATCAAGATGATGGTCGAGATCGGATGGCCGGAACTCGAGGCGCCCTGGGCGTTCAGCAGAGTTCACGCGGTCCCAGTGGGAGGTCACAAGTGACGAACGCATACGAGTGGTGGAGCAACGCCCGAACCGGAATAGAGTCCGTTCGAGTGGGCACCGGGACGCGGATCGCACCCGGGGCGCGACTGGACGGAGCCTCTGGCCCGATCGAGCTAGGTGAGAACTGCGAGATCCATGAGGGGGCCCTACTCCTCCCGTATGGAGGCTCGATCAAGTTCGGCAACAATTGCACGGTGAATCCCTACACCGTCGTATATGGCCATGGCGGAGTGACGATCGGCGACAACGTGCGTATCGCGACCCACACCGTTATCGTCCCGGCCAATCACGTCTTCGAGGATCCCGACCGCCCGATTCATGAGCAGGGTGTGACGCGAGAGGGGATCACTATCGAGGACGACGTGTGGATCGGTGCAAACGTGACCATCCTGGACGGATCGCACATCGGTCGAGGCTGCGTAGTCGCTGCCGGCAGCGTGGTGCGGGGCACTCATGCAGCGATGTCCATCATCGGGGGAACTCCCGCGCGACTGCTCAAGGTCCGCGGACACGCCGCCAACCTCCGAGACTGAGGGGGAGCGCACGTCAGCCGGGCTGGCGGCGCACCAGCGCGCGTCGGGCCGTCGAGGCCAGCGGACATCGCGTCGGCGAGGTGGTGTGCGCGGTGAACCGTCGGCAGAATGCGCACCTGCGCGGACAGCTCTCGGCGTGACCTGAGAGTGCGCGTGCGTCATCAGTAACGCCCTGGGCCACACGGGACAGAGCTTTCCCTGATGGCGGTCGGGAAGCCGTCGACCGTTGACGCACAGTTGAAACTGTGGATAGCTGTGTGGGACAAGGCTTGCAGGAATCCTGCCTGAGCATCTACACTCGGGCTATCCCGCATGGGGGAAACGCTTTCCTTAGTGTGGGATACGTCACATTTCGAGCAGTGCGGCTCGAGGGGGCCTGAATATCAGGAGCCCCTTCGATCCCGATCGCGCCAAGGGAGGCACGATGACCGCCATCCACCCCGCATCACCCCGCGTTCGAGACGGGAATCACGAAGGGTATGGGCGTCTGAGGACGGCGATCCTCGTAGTTGTTGCGCTCGTGATCGGCCTGCTCGGCGCCGTCACCGGGCACTCACCTGCCTCGGCTGCGACGTCGAGCTACTCGTTCGACTTCGGTCCTGGGCCCGTGGCCACCGGCTACACGGGAGTCGCGTGCACAGCGGCCTATGACCAGACCAACGGCTTCGGATTCACGTCGTTGGTGGGAATCGACGGCAAGAACCGCAACACCTCGGATCCTTTGCTCACAGACTTCTGCTTCGGCAACTCGATCGACTTCGCTGTCGATCTGCCGAATGGCAACTATACGGTTCGCCTGATCGCTGGCGACCCAACGGCCACGCAGGGTCGAATCACCGCGACAGCCGAAGGCGAGACGGTTGTTTCGGGTGTCGGTGCCGCAACCGGCACCTATGTCGATCGGACTTTCAACACTCACCTGGAGGATGGGCAGCTCTCGCTGCACTTGGGATCGACTCCTGCGCGCATAAACGCGCTGATCATCACTCCGTTCGTCTGGGAGCCGGGACTGAGCCTCACCGACGATGGAAGTGGCTCCGTCGTGCTGAAGAACTCGAGTGTCTCCCTCCGCATCGCGACCAAGACAGCTGCGATCACCGCGCTCTACCACAACGGTGAGAACCCCACGCTCAACTACCTTCGAGGCGGGGGCGGCGAGTACCTCGCAAACTGGAGCATCGATGGTGTCACCAAGCAGCAGACGGTGAAATCCGCCACCCTCGGGGTGGTTCAGCAGAACGCCGAGCGGATCGAAATCGTACTCACGCAGGATGATCCAGCGATCTTGCCGTTCGCGCTCGAGATCCACATCGCACTCGACAAGGACTCTCAGGGGCTCTACTACTACACGGTGTACAGGTACACCGACGACATGCCTGCCGGTCTCACCATCCAGCAGCTGCGCTACGCGTTCAAGACGGACGCGAAGCTCTTCGACTCCTACGCGATCGACGACCAGCGCCAGGGTGTGGCGCCGCTGCAGGCAGACTTCGCACCCGAGGAGGTACAGGACGCCACATACCGTCTTCCCGATGGATCGGTGTACTCGAAGTACCAGCAGATCAGCGACGACGAGGGCTCGAACAGTGTGTTCGGCATCTATGGCGACGGGGTCGGACTTTCGCTGGTGCAGCCGAACAAGGACTGGATGCCGGGCGGGCCGACGCGGCAGGAATTGACGACGCACACCGTCGCCAGCGGTCAGATCCTGAACTGGCACGAGAACTCTCGCCACTATGGCGCAACCGACATCGTGCCGCAGCGCGGGTGGGAGAAGGTGTTCGGTCCGTTCTTCCTGCACGTGCAGGAGGGGGACTCGACCGCCAGCATGTGGGCGGATGCCCAGGCGAAGCTCGCTGAAGAGGTGGGTAAGTGGCCATATCGCTGGATCTCGGAGCCTCTCTATGCCGCCGAAACCCGGTCCGACGTGACTGGTCGCCTCAACCCCACGGCTGGAGCCAGCGCTAGCGGTGCATGGGTGATCCTGGCCGACCCGGGCGTCGATTGGCAGAGCTCCAACGGGTCGTATCTGTACACGGCTCAGGCGGATGCGTCCGGAACGTTCCGCATCCCCGCCGTCCGTCCCGGCAACTACACCCTGCACGCTTTCGTGGACGGCGTGCCCGGTGAACTCACCAAGGAAGGCGTCGTCGTCGGCGCATCGACCACACTGGCCTTGGGCAACGTTCAATGGAAGCTTGGAGCCCCCGGCCAGACGGTCTGGCGAATCGGCGTTCCGGATCGCTCTGCGGGCGAGTTTGCCGTGCCGGAGGGTGTCGCGTCGCCGGTTGCCGGACTCGAGCCGTGGCGTGAGTACGGCACGTGGCTTCAGTATCCCCTCGACTTCCCGAACGACGTCGACTTCCACGTGGGTGCCGATGACCCCGCGACGGACTGGCCGTACTTCCAGCCGATGATGAAGACGCCGGGCAATCCAGAGGAACTCAAGGTGCCGTACGACTCCTCGCCGACCACGCGCAAGATCACCTGGGAACAGAACGGCAACCCCAAGAAGGACGCGACACTCACGCTCGGCCTCGCCAGCGCCGTGTTCGCAAGCCTGGCAGTCGAAGTGAACGGCACGCGCGTTGCGACGTGGGAGACGATCCCCGGTCCGTCAGGCGACAACGCGCTCTATCGCCAGTCGGATCGAGGTCAAGCGCGAGAACTGCAGGTGCAGATCCCCGCGAACCTCCTGAAGAAGGGCACGAACGTGATAGCGCTGACACCAGCGGTCGTGCCGAACGCCGAGGGCTGGACGTCCGTGTATGCGAACGTCATGTATGACTTCGTGCAGCTGGATTGGAGTGCCGCCCGCTGATGAGCCGAGGTGAGTGGGCGCCGAGTATGCTCGGCGCCCACTCACCCGATTCGCGGTCGGAATCGGCGCCAGGGGCCCGCGCAATTTCACGGAGCCAGAGCGTCAACAGCGACAGCCGCTCGGCGACTGCTGCCCCGCACGACCAAAGTCCCCGGGAGGACATGGTGGTCCGCGCCGGAAGCGCCGCGCAACGCCAGTTCGACGACGAGCCGACCCGCGGCGCTGAGCGGGTGGGCGATCGTGGTCAACGCGGGATCCAGATCGTGTGCGATGGGCAGATCGTCCATCCCGCTCAACGCGATGTCGTGGGGGATCCGCAAACCGAGCCCATCGATGGCAGCGTATGCGCCCAGTGCCAGCCTGTCGTTGACGCAGAGGATCATCTGCGGCGCCGCACCGGTGACGCTCGCCGCGACGGCTGCCTCCGCGTCGTCGCTCTCATTGAGCGAGTGGATCACTCGGATGTCGGCTACTCCGGCCTCCTCGAGCCCGGCGACGATCCCTGCTGCCCGCAACCGGAAACTCTCGTTGGATTCTGGCCCTGCGAGCACAAGCGCCGTTGTGCCACCATTCGTAGTCATGTGACGGGCTACCGTCAGTCCGTCCTCGAAGTCATCGAAGCTCACCGTGGGGTACGGGAACACCGCGGGACCCATGACGACGACATCACCGGCGTCTTCGCGAACGAAGTCCCGGAGTTCGCTCTCGACCGCACTTCTAATCGTCGGTTCCGAGATCCATCCGCCCGTGAGGACGAGGGCGCGCGGCCTGAGCGAGCGCAGTACTCGCAGTGCCAAGAGCTGCTGTTCTGGCTCGACTCCCGCAGAGGAGACGGTCGTGGTCAATTCGGCTACCGTCGCAGCCTCTCCCGCGGCGATGGCAAGTTCAGCGAGAGCTTCCACCCCGAGTTCATCGGTGAGGATCGCAAGCAGAGTCTTCCGGCCGCGCATCGCGCTCGCGGCCGCATTCGAGACATATCCCACGCGCAACGCCGCTTCCCGCACGCGAGCATCCAGGTCCTCGCTGACGGGCTTGCCCCCGTTGAGGACGCGCGAGGCGGTCGAAGGTGAGACGTCGGCGGCCGCTGCGACATCGCTCAGCGTCACAGTCGATCTCGGTGTGCGAGCTTTCAGAGTGCCCTCCTGAACGGGGCGAGTAGGCGTGTGTCAGGATACCGGAGTGACCTCCGCTGACCTACCGCTGAGCCCGTCGGGACGGGCAGCGCGGGTGAGCCTGGAAGAGGTCGCAATCGAGGCCGGCGTCTCGGTCGCGAGTGCATCACGGGCCCTCAGCGGCGGTCCCGTCCGAGCGAGCCTGCAAGAGCGCGTCCAGATCGCGGCGCGGCGTCTCGGATACCAACCAGACCTCGCGGCCCAGGCCGTGGCACGTGGGGCGACGAAGACAGTCTCGCTGATCGTCGACTACCTCCGAAGCCCGTTCGGCGTCGAAATCACTCGCGGAGTCGTGGACGCCGCATCCCGGCACGGTCTGGTCGTCAACGTGACAGGCGGTGAAACCCATCCGGGCGACCTGCTGGAGATGATCGCGAGCGCACGCGCGCTGCGCCCACGGTCCCTGGTGCTCGCCACCGGGCGGGTGCAGGATCCGTCGATCCGCGCAGACCTGATCAAGTCGTTGGAGTCGTATCAGGCATCCGGCGGATCGGTGGCGATCGTGGATGGGCTCGACCTTCCGTTCGCGAGCTGCGCGTTCGATGAAGTGACTGCGGCGCACGCTCTCGGGCGTGAGCTTGTCCGCCTGGGCTACCGCCGGCCGCTTGTCTTCAATGCGTCGTCCGAGCGGTCCGACCTCGCCGGACGAACTCACGCAATCATCGAGGGATTCGTTCTTGCCGGACTGGAAGAAGCAGCAGTCCGTTTGTCCGAGCTCACCAGCGATCAGTCGACGCTCTCCGCAGACAGCGAGCTGCTCGAGCTCGGCGACGCGGACGTCGTGCTCTGCGTCGAGGGGACGATCATCCCGGCGGTGTATCGGCACATCCGGTCGAGAGGACTTCGGGTCGGCGCGGACGTCGCGGTCACGGCGTTCGGTCAGTACGGCTTCGCCAGCGCCCTTCGGCCGCACCTGACCACGGTGATGCTGCCGCTGCGGCGAGCCGGCGAGCTTGCACTCGAGCACGCGCTCACCGACACGCGGGGCGAACACCTGTCACTGCCCTGCAACCTCCGGATCCGGGCCAGTTCCCCGCAGCGAGTGGGAGTCATTGCTCCACCTGCTGGTGCTGGTCCTCACCCGCGGCCGAACTCGCACCGCCGGGGTATCGTCGCCATCGCGGTACCGCCGCTTCCCGACGCGGAAACGGGGGAGATCATCCGGGTACTGTCCGCGATGGCCGGCGACAACGGGTACGAATGCGTGATCGCAAGCCAGCAGATGCTCCTGGCAACAGATGGTGCGGTAGATCCGAACGTGATCGACGCCGTGCTGGTCTGGGGGCCGCTGAGCGGTGAGCTCGCAGGGCGTGCGCGCGCCGCCGGTATTCCATGCGTCGCCGTCGATCAGCCGAGCACGATCGACGCTGTCCAGCTCTCCGTGGAAGCAACCGAGGGCTTCCAGCGACTCCTGGAGCATATCTATGCGCTCGGTCACCGTCGGATCGCCTACGTCCCAGGAGCGGACCTGGATCCGCTGGAGACGCAGCGCCGATGGGGCATCGACCTCTTCACCGCAACCCACGGCGACGTAGCAGTGCGAACGCTCAGCCACAGCGGGGAGGTCGCTGCAATCACGGTGAGCAACGTCCTCGAGGAGCGTGAGACCGTTGTCGTCGCGCACAGCGATGTGATGGCTGCCCGGCTCGTGCGGAGCCTCTCGGAGCGCGGACTGCACGTGCCTCGAGATCTCAGCGTGGCCGGGTTCGGCGGTGGATGGGCTGCGGAACTGAGCGATCCCCAGCTGACCACCGTCAAGGTTGATAGTGGGGCCATCGCCCGTGCAGCGTGGCGCATGCTCGACGACGGCGCTGAGCCGGGAGAAGCTCGGTCGGTCAGCGCCGCGCTTCTCGTCGGAAAGAGCACCGGACCCGCACCAGTCGTCTGATGTGGTGCCGGCCCGGCTACCTCAGGAGCTGGATGCCGAGGTCAGAGACGAGAACCGGCCACCCGGTGTCCAGGGAGCGGTTGCCCGCAATCCCGACGGCGATCGACTGAATACCGTCGCGCCAGCTCGCCGGCCTCGCGAGAGGGTCATCGCCCGCGCCGATGAATACGTCTGCGAGCAGGATCGCATCGCCGCCGCCATGTCCTCCTGCCTCCGACACGATGGGCACCTCTACGGCCGCCTCCCAATGGCGCTGCAGAAGCAGGCGTTCGCCCTCGGGCCTCAAGGAACCAGAGGCATCCGCTGCCGTCGCGCTCGGGTCCAGAAGACCCTCGCCCTCGAAGACCACACCTCGCTCGACGACATCCAACTCCACGCGCCCGGCTGTGCCGTTCACAGCGACCCGATAGCCCTCCCACGGTGCATGTGCATTCAGGGAGTAGCTGAGCGTTGCCCCGGAGGTGTAGTCGACGATGAGTGCGAGGTTGTCCTCGATCGTGATTCCCTCACCGAACACGTCGAGGTCGCGAATGTATCCGTCGTGTGCCTCGGCGTCGAGGTACAGGCTCTGCAGAAGGGGGTGCTCGCGAAGGTCGAGCTCGAACGCGCCACGAGCGCCATCGTGGGTCCCCCGAGCGGGGCTGGGAGCCAGCCCACGAGCTGCCGCGTTGCGGTCGCCGTAGAAGCGGAGCCCACCCGACGCGAAGACGCGACGCGGGGTAGACCGGATCCACCAGTTCACCAGGTCGAAGTGATGGCTCGACTTGTGCACCAGCAGGCCGCCGGAGTTCGCCTTCTGCCGATGCCACCGCCGGAAGTAGTCCGCCCCGTGCTTGGTGTCCAGCATCCACTGGAAGTCGATCGAGGTGACCTTCCCGATCAAGCCGTCCTGGATCACCTGCCGCAGCGCGCTGTTGCGCGGCGAGTAGCGGTAGTTGAAGGTGAGCAGGACCTCGCGGCCGGTACGCCCGACTGCCGCTTCGATCGCTGCAGCGCTCTCAGCATCGATGGTGAGGGGCTTCTCGACGATCACATCGACACCCGCCTCGAGTGAACGGATGATCAGCGGTGCATGGAGATCGTCGCGCGCCGTGATGATGACCCGGTCGATCCGATCGGCCCGGATCATCTTCTCGAGGTCGTCGGGATGCCACACGGTCGGCGCGGGCGCACCCGCGCCGACCACGCGAGACACAGCATGCTCGGCTCGCACGGGGTTCGGTTCGCAGATCGCGACGAGCTCAGCGACATGCGCGTACGTGTTGCCGATCGCGTCTGCGTACAGCTGCGATCGGCTGCCAGCACCCACGATGGCGTAGCGGCGAATACTCACGTGACATCCTAACGATTTGGGGACAGCGTTCTCAGGAAACGTTTTCTGAAGTCAGTATATGTGAGACTGAGCGTCTCGCAAGAGAGTGCAGACGTGGTCATCCTTTTGGGTCACCCACGTGATTCAGCCAGAAAGGCTGCCAAGATCACGATGACGCAACGGCTCGGACAACGATTTCAGAATCTGGTTGCCAACTTGCGAGGTCGTGGTGTACCGTAACCAGGCAAGCGCTTTCCATCCGGGGAAGCGTCAAGACCGCAAACACAGCAAGACGAACGTGCAGCGGGCATAGCGAACGCAGACGTTCCAAGAGAGGACAAGGATGTTCAGCAAGAAGCGGGCACTGGCCGTCGCCGCAATCGCGGCCGGCACTGCCCTGGTGCTCGCCGGCTGCGCCGGCGGAGGAAACGATGACGCCCCGGCGACGGCCCCGACGCTCGATCCCGACGAGAAGGTCACGCTGACCCTCGCGTTCTGGGGCAACGACGTGCGCGCGGGCCTGTACGACGAGGCCATCGCCGCGTTCGAGGAGGAGTACCCGAACATCACGGTCAACTCCTCGTTCCTGGACTTCCCCAGCTTCTGGGAGAAGCGTCAGACCGAGGCCGCCGGCGGGAACCTCCCCGACGTGATGCAGTTCGACTACTCGTACCTGCGCCAGTACTCCGAGAACAACCTGCTGCTCGACCTCGACCCGTACCTCGGCAACATCATCGAGACCGACCCGCTGCCGCAGAACATTCTGGACATCGGCGTCGTCGGTGGCGTGACCACCGCGATCCCGACCTCCACGAACGCGTGGGGGCTGTTCACCAACCCGGTCTTCCTCGAGAAGGCGGGCGTCGACGACTTCGCCGGTGGCAGCTGGGAGGACTACGCCGACTGGATGGGCGAGGTCACCGACGGTGCCGGCGGCGAGTTCTACGGCGGTACGGACTACACCGGCCGCATCCAGAACTTCGAGATCCAGCTCCGCGCGGAGGGTTCGTACCTGTTCAGCGAGGATGGCGAGCCCGGCTTCGACGAGAAGCGCCTCGCCGAGTTCTGGGAGTCCGGAGCACCGCTGCGTGATGGCATCACGGTTCCGCAGCAGCAGCTCGAGGAGGTCTTCCCGAAGGGCGGCTTCGAGACCGGCAAGACGGCGAGCGAACTGTCCTGGGACAACTTCGGCGCGGGCTACCTCGCCGGCCTGGGCGAGGGCTACACCGAGCTGAATCTCATCGCTCCGCCTGTGACCGAGGAGGGCGCGAAGGACCTGTACCTGAAGCCGTCCATGCTGCACGCGATCTCGGCTAACTCCGAGCACCCGGAGGCGGCGGCGACGCTCGTCAACTTCCTGATCAACTCGCCGCAGTCGGGTGAGATCTTCGGCACCAACCGGGGCCTGCCGGCCTCGGAGACCGCACTCGAGGCTGCCGCGCTGGATCCGATCAGCACGCAGATCAAGGACTACGAGGCCTCGATCGCCGACCGCCTCGGCGACGCCCCGCCGGTGCCGATCGTCGGCGCCGGAAGTCTGGAAGAGAAGTTCCGTCAGCTGGGCGTCGAGCTCGGATTCGGAACGATCACGGTGGATGACGCGGTCTCGCAGTTCTTCTCCGAGATGGACGTCGTCCTCAACCAGTAATAGACGGCACCCGAAGGGGGAGGCCCGCCCTTTGTCCCGGGCCTCCCTCGCCGCCGAACGGCCCGTGTGTGTGCGGGTGTGGTGCCCCGAAGTGGACCGTTCGGAACGGGGCGTGGGGGTTGTCCGTAGCCCCCACGCCCTTCTTCATCCCATGTCGAGGCCCTCGGTCTCGGCCCTATCGCAGGAGTGTCGACGTGAGTACCACAGCGACCAGAGTCATCGTGACCGGTGAGAAGTCCTCACGTCGGTCCCTGTTCCGCAAGCGCCGCTCGGAACAGGCAACTCGTCCCGGCGCCCGAGGGCGCGCAGTGCGGGAGACGCTGACCGGCTACGGCTTCCTCATCCCGTGGCTGGTTGGGTTCTTCGGTCTCACGCTGATCCCGATGGCGTACTCGCTGTACCTGTCGTTCACCAGCTACAACATCTTCAGCCCGCCGAAGTGGATCGGGCTCGACAACTACATCCGGATGTTCACGAACGACCCGGCGTTCATCCAGTCCGCGCAGATCACCCTGATCTACGTGCTGGTGGGCACCCCGATCATGCTGGCCGCCGCGCTGGGGGTCGCGATGCTGCTGAACTACCGCGACAAGGGCGCGGGGTTCTTCCGCTCCGCGTTCTACGCCCCCTCGCTCATCGGCGGCTCGGTCTCGGTGGCGATCGTGTGGCGGGCGATGTTCGCCTCCGACGGTCCGGTCGACACCGCGCTGTCGTCGATCGGGATCGACCTGGGCGGCTGGGTCGGCAACCCTGCGCTGGTGCTGCCGATGATGATCCTGCTCGCGGTGTGGATGTTCGGCGCCACCATGGTGATCTTCCTCGCCGGCCTGAAGCAGATCCCCAAGGAGCTGTACGAGGCGGCCGAGATGGACGGCGCCGGCCCCTGGTACCGGTTCCGTGCGGTCACTCTGCCGATGCTGTCGCCGGTGATCTTCTTCAACCTGCTGCTCGGCCTGATCGGCGCGTTCCAGGTGTTCGCGTCGGCCTACATCATCAGTGGCGGTACCGGCGGTCCCGCCGGCATGACGAACTTCATCACCCTCTACCTCTACAAGCGCGGCTTCAGTGACGGGCAGATGGGCTACGCGGCCGCCATCGCGTGGGTGCTGCTGATCGTCGTCGCCGTCATCGCCTTCATCCTCTTCCGCACCCAGCGCAGCTGGGTCCACTACGCCGGAGACAACCGATGAGCACCACATCCTCGTTCGGCGAGAACGCCCTCGTCCTCACCGAGAACCAGGTCGACCCCGACCAGAAGAACGCCCCCGCCGTCGCCCGTCGCCGCGTGAAGCGCAAGACGTGGCAGACCGTGATCTGGTTCGTCGTGCTGATCGCGGTCACCGCGGTCGTGCTCTACCCGCTGGTCTGGCTGTTCCTGTCCACGTTCAAGCCCAACAGCGAGTTCGGCTCCAACATGGGCCTGCTGCCCGAGAACCCCACCATCGCCAACTACACGAAGGTCATGGAAGGCATCGCCGGCGTGCCGATGTGGCGGTTCTTCCTGAACAGCTTCATCATCGCCGCGGGCTCCGTGATCGGCATCCTGCTGTCGTCGTCGCTGGCCGCGTACGCGTTCTCCCGCATCCAGTTCAAGGGCCTCAGCATCCTGTTCGCCGCGATGATCGGGACGCTGCTGCTGCCGTTCCACGTCGTGATCATTCCGCAGTACATCCTGTTCAACAATCTGGGGCTAGTGGATACGTTCTGGCCCATCCTGCTGCCGAAGTTCCTCGCCACCGAGGCGTTCTTCGTGTTCCTGCTGGTGCAGTTCATCCGCCAGATGCCGCGCGACATGGACGAGGCCGCCCGCATCGACGGCGCCGGGCACTTCCGGATCTTCTGGTCGATCATCCTGCCGCTGATCAAGCCCGCCCTGATCACCTGCTCGATCTTCGCGTTCATCTGGGCCTGGAACGACTTCCTCGGACCCCTGCTGTACCTGACGAGCCCCGAGAACTACCCGCTGCCCATCGCGCTGCGCCTCTACAACGACCAGACCAGCGTCAGCGACTACGGCGCCACCGTCACCGCGTCGTTCATCGCCCTGATCCCCGTCCTGCTCTTCTTCCTCGTGTTCCAGCGCTTCCTCGTCGACGGCGTCGCCACCCAGGGACTCAAGGGCTGATCGTGACCGCACCTTCCACTCCCACCACAGCCACCCTTTCGAAAGGAACAGAATTGTCAGAGCCGACGCAGATCATCCCCGGACAGCTGTTCGTCGATGACCGCGGTCACGTCGCGCAGCTGCACGGTATCGGTCTGCAGCGAGTCGGAGACCGATGGTTCGCATGGGGCGAGGACAAAGCGGCAGGAGATCGCTTCACGGCCATCGCGTGCTATTCCTCGCACGATCTCGCATCATGGCGCTATGAGGGCGACTCGCTCGTGGCCAGTGCCGGCGAACTCGCTCCTGACCGCATCGTTGAACGCCCCAAAGTCCTCCCTCATCCGGACGGCTACTGGGTCATGCTGGTGCACCTCGACACCGCCGAGTACGAAACCGCGCGAGTCGGCTACGCCGTCGCCGACAACCCCGTAGGTCCCTACGAGTTCCGCGGCAGCGAGCGTCCTCTCGGCAACGAATCGCGTGACATCGGCGTCTACCAGGAGGGATCCACCGCATACCTCCTGTCTGAGGATCGGCAGAACGGACTCCACATCTACCGGCTGCGCGAGGACTATCTCGCCGCGGCCGAGATCGTGGCGACTCTGCGTCAAGAAGATCGGCCCGAATGGGGATATGAGTCGCCGACACTCGTCAAGCACGATGGCACCTACTTCTTCTTCGGCTCCGACCTCACGTACTGGAACATGAATGACAACAAGTACGCGGTCGCGCCCGAACTGAAGGGGCCCTGGTCTCGCTGGCGCAACATCGCGCCGGCCGGCACCAACACCTGGGAATCGCAGGTGAGCGTCGTTGCGCCGGTGGGCGACGGCTATGTCTACATCGGCGATCGCTGGACCCCGGACGACCTCAAGTCGTCGCCTCCCGTCTTCCTTCCGCTGCGCATCACCGGTGACCGCGTCGACCTGGAATGGCGGGATCAGTGGAGCATCGCCGAACTCCTGCCGTGACCTGGCCGGCGACCGCTTCACCGACCTCCCGCGAACCGGTCGCCGCGGCGGACACGCTCCCCTCAACAGATGACGCCGTGCTTCGGGGGCGCTCTGCCGCACCCACGCTGCACGACGTGGCCCGCGAGGCGGGGGTGTCGATGTCGACGGCATCGCGGGTGCTGAACGGCTCGGCGCGAAAGGTGGCGGGCACATACCGCGAGCGTGTCGAGGAGGCGGCTGCACGGCTGGGGTACACAGCGAATCTGTTGGCCCAGGCGACCGCGCGAGGGAGCTCCGCGATCGTCGCCCTCCTCGTCGCGGACATCGCGGATCCGTACTTCGGACTCATTGCGGCCGGTGTGGCGCGCGGAGCGGACGAAGCGGGATTCGTCGTCACGATTGCGGTCACCGACCGAGACGTCGAGCGGGAAGAGCAACTTGTTCGCGCACTGCGGGGCCAGCGGCCTCGGGCACTGATCTTCGCCGCCTCACGCGCGGTGACGGCAACCCCCCGACCCGCCGTCCAGAACGACCTCGACGTCTTTGCTCAGTCCGGAGGGCGGGTCGTCATACTCGGTCCAAGTGCCGGAGAAGCACGATCGGTCCTCATCGACAATGTCGGCGGCGCCGCAGCGCTCGGATCAGAACTCGCCAGCCGCGGATATCGGCGAGCCATCGTGCTCGCCGCCGAGTCAGGTGTCCTCACGTCCGAGGATCGCGTGGCGGGCTTCCGCGAGGGTTTCGTCGGGGCGGGGGGTCGAATCGAGCGTGTGTACCACGACGGCTTCACAAGGGAGTCTGGTGCTCGCTCGATGACCGAGGCGCTCGGCGACGGAGTAGACCCTGGAACCCTCGTCTTCGCCGTCAGCGATGTTCTCGCCATCGGGGCGATGTCCGCGATTCGCGATGCGGGACGCCACATCGGCGCAGACATTGCCCTGTGCGGATTCGACGACATTCCCGCCGGCATGGACGTCACGCCGCGCCTCACCACGGTGAGCGTTCCGCTCGAGGACGTCGGCTACCTTGCATTGCACGCCGCCGTCGCCGATTCGTGGGATGCGAGCAGCATCGCGCTGGCACTGGAAGTTTTGATTCGGGAGAGCACCCCGCTCGTGGCCTCTACCAACCAAGGAGCACCCACATGAACTATGACGGCACACGCGTTCTCCGGTGCGGAATCATCGGAACGGGGGGTGTGGCGCACCTCCACGCGAAGGCCGTCGCCGCTCACCCTGCCGCAATACTGGTGGGAGTCACCGACCTCAGCAGGGAACGAGCAGAGGAGTTCGCATCGGCGTGGGGTGATCCGCCGGTCTACGACACCATCGATGATCTGCTGGGCGCGGCGAAGCTCGACGTGGTGCTGATCTGCACCCCACCCTCAGCTCACCACGCGCAGACCGTTGCCGCGCTCTCGGCGGGCGTCCACGTCGTTGTCGAAAAGCCGCCGGCATCGTCGCTCGACGAACTCGACGGCATGCTCGCGGCAGCGACCGATGCTGACCGGGCACTCGCTGTAGTGTTCCAACAGCGCACCGGCACGGCAGCCGCCCACCTTCGCGAGCTCCTGCAGTCGGGCGCACTCGGACGCCCTCTCGTCGCCACCTGCCAGACCCTCTGGTATCGGGAACAGGCCTACTTCGACGTGCCATGGCGCGGCCGGTGGGAGACCGAAGGCGGGGGCACAACCCTCGGTCACGGCATCCACCAACTGGACCTTCTCGCCTTCCTTCTCGGCGACTGGACCAGCGTGCAGGGAAGATTGTGGAGGCTCGCGCGGGAGACCGAGACCGAAGATGCGTCGACCGCGACGGTGACATTCGCAAATGGAGCAGTTGCGTCCGTGATCAGCAGCGCTGTCTCTCCGCGGGAGGTCAGTTCCATCCGGATCGACACGGAGAAGGCAACGATTACCGTCGAGCACCTCTCCGGCCACGGTCACGACAACTGGTCGATCACACCCGCGCCCGGCGTCGACGAAGCAGAGGCTGCAAGGTGGGCGTTCCCCGATCACGAGGAGCGGAGCGACCACGCCCCGCTCCTGCGAGATGTCTTCGACGCGCTCCTGGATGACCGCGATCTTCCTCCCACCGCCTCCGATCCGGCGCGTTCCTTCGAGATCGTCGCCGCGATCTATGCGTCCGCTGCCGCAGAAGGTGCGCCCGTGACACCGGCCATGCTGGCCGAGCATCCCACGCACCGGCGCGGGTTCGCCAGCCCCGTCGTCGACAT
Source organism: Microbacterium sp. F01 (assembly GCF_056156365.1). Taxonomy (NCBI): domain Bacteria; kingdom Bacillati; phylum Actinomycetota; class Actinomycetes; order Micrococcales; family Microbacteriaceae; genus Microbacterium; species Microbacterium sp. F01. The sequence continues at coordinate 3,359,205 of NZ_CM149592.1, read as the reverse complement.
GCGACGGGGCTGACGGACTGCGGGTTCCTCTCAGGGGGTCGTGAACTCGACAAACTCCACGCCCGAGGGGGGGAGCGTGATGGTTGTGCCCAATGCTTCGCCGGACAGCACGCTCGATGCGCCGTCGGTCAGCACGACGACTCGGGGCTCGCGCGCCACATTCACGTAGAGGGCGTGCGTGTCATCCGTCCGTCGGGCGATCACGCCTCGCGGCACGGCGACTGACGGATGGATCCCGAGGCGGTCCAGTTCATCGGCGATCACACGGTCCAGGAGTTCGTCGCGGGCCGGCAGCGCGACGTAGATCGCACGTCCGCCGCCGAATGAGTTCGACGTCACCGCCGGGTAGTCCAGATCGAGACCCGAAACCGTCCCGAGCACGTCTGCGCCCCGCAACTGCACCTCGTCGAAGCGGGGCGCGGAGACCACGATCGTCTGCTCGGGGAACGACACATGAACCTCGTCGCCGGTGCGCGCACCGTCGGTGGCCTCGTTGAGGATCGCGGGCTCTTGGAAGGGGCCGAGCCGAATCCCGAAGACGTCGTCGAGGCGATCAGGACGAGTGGACGCGACGATCTGACCATGCGCGTCGAACCACCCCGAGTACGACGTCATGATGACCGTGCCGCCGTTGGCGACGAAGTCGCGGACACGCTCGGCCGTTGCAGGGTCGATGATCGCGACGCCTGGAAGCACCAGCATCCGGTAGTCCAGCTCGCTCCGTGAAACATCGATGATCCGCACATCGATATTGAGCTCCAGGAGCGTTCTGAAGATGCTGTCCAGCTGCTGGTCGTGAGTTTCGGGGAAGGCCGCGCTGGCGAGGTGGCTGGCGAAAGAGAACCCGATCGCAACCTCGGCTCTGGGGAGATAGGGGAAACCGAACTCCTCGATCTGCTGGAACTCGCGTGCGATCTGCTTGTACTCGTCGTACTTGCGATTGGGCTGACCGTCCCAGTCGATCTGCCCTTGGAGGAACCGCTCCTCCCCGGCGTGGTGCGATTGCCACGTCCAGCCGCACATCATCTGATTCCCGAACAGCAGCGACGCATAGGCGGCCTTGCGGACGGCGCCTGTCACTGCCGTCTCTGTCGTCGTCTCCGTCGCCCAGTAAGGGGTCAGGCTTTCGAACTGGATTCGGGCGATCACGGAGAGCGAGTGATAGAGGGTGGCTTTGTTTCGCTGCGAGTTGTGGGGGTATAGGCCGCCGCCTCCACGAGTGATCCGACCCGGATAGGCGATCTGGGCGTAGTCGAAGTACCGCCCGTCGTCTCCTTCGACGAAGTACCACTGGTTGCCGGTGAGCAGTTTGGTGGGCGCGTTGTGTGCAACCGTGTCGATGATCGCGTTGTGGGTGGCGAGGATCTCGTCGGAGACGAAGGTCCTGAAGTCGATCATCCGTTCGTTCGGTGCCTCGTGAAATCCCGAACGCGGGAGATCGATCTCCTCGAAGTCGCTGATGCGTCGTGACCACCGCTGCCCTGCCCATGCGCGGTTGAGGTCGTCGGTCGTGTTGTACTTCGCCCGCAGCCACAAAACGAATCGATCACGCACGCTGGGAGAGTACGAATAGGGGCCAGACCCGGGCTCATTGTCGATCCCGAAGGCCAGCAGAGCACGGTGATCCGCGTAGCGCGCCGACATCGCACCCGCGAACCGCACCGCGTGCTCGACGAACGCCGGATCGCCGGCGTCCTCGAGGTAGCGGCTATTCGCGTACTCCCGCTTGCCATGGATGTTGACGATGTCGATGCTCGGGTGCTTGCGGTGCAGCCACAGCGGTGCCGGCCGGACGGCGATATCCAGAATCACGCCAATGCCCCTGTCCGCGGCGAGATCCATGAACTCGTCGAACCACTCGAAGTGGAACTCTCCATCGCAGGGCTCGTAGCTGTCCCAGGCGAGATGGCCCCCACGGAGCACCCGGAAACCGGCTGCGGCCATCAGATCGAGATCTCTCACCCACTCGTCGCGTGACGAGTCATGCGGATGGTAGTTGGCGCCGACGTAGAGGCGGCCAGTGAACGGGTCGGTGGAGCTGGGGTGCGTCATTGGCGAAGGGGAGCTCTCGAGATTCATGTAGCAGAAAGTCGCCGGACGGCGCGCTCGCCGACCGCGTCGCGTCGCGTCGGGCCAATCTATCCTAGGTGCAAGCATTGTCCTAACGCGCATTCAACCCACCTAGTCAGCACGTGGTCGACGAGAGCCTCTTGATTTCTTCGCCTCAGAGCGAGCCGGTGTGGATCATTCGAGGGTGTTTGACGGGCGAGCCTGCGAAGCGCCAAGCCATGCGAAGGCAAACGCTCTTGTAGTCGCTGGAAGCGTTATCCCCATCGAGTGGCTCCGTCGCCCGCGCCCGCCATGCTGCAGGAGCCGCAAGCATGATCGAAAGTTGCGGTGCCGTCGATCCCATCGAATCGTCCAGGTTCGGGACCCCAAAATGCATGGCGAATCGCTGCTCTGTGAAGACACGATAGAGCGCGACGCTCGCACGGGCGACTACTGACAAGGCTGGGGCCGCGCTGCGATCGCAAGCAGCAGGCGCTCGGCCGCGAGGAACCAATGCCATACACCGCCGCCGCCGATCGCTACGACTCGATGGCCTATGTGCGCTCCGGGCGAAGCGGACTTCGACTTCCGCGGGTCTCGCTGGGTCTCTGGAACAACTTCGGGACGACGCGAGCGTGGGAGACGCAACGCGCACTTGTCACTCACGCGTTCGATCGTGGCGTCACGCACTTCGATCTCGCGAACAACTACGGGCCGCCGCCGGGCGCAGCGGAGAGCGCGTTCGGTCGGATCGTCGAGAGCGACCTGAAGCCTTATCGAGACGAGATCGTCGTGTCGACGAAGGCCGGCTATCAGATGTGGGAGGGCCCCTACGGCGACTGGGGATCGCGGAAGTCGCTGATCGCTTCGCTCGACCAATCGCTGCGGCGGACGGGGTTGGACTACGTCGACATCTTCTACTCGCATCGACCTGATCCCGAGACGCCCATCGAGGAAACCGTAGGAGCCCTGGCGACCGCGGTGCGACAGGGCAAGGCGTTGTACGTAGGCGTCTCCAACTACCGTCCCGAGCAGACGAGGGCTGCCATCTCTGCGTTAAGTGCCGAGAACATCCCCCTGACCATCCACCAACCGCGATACAACATGTTCGACCGCGCCCCCGAGGATGGACTCTTCGACGAGCTCGCTGAGTCCGGTCTTGGATGCATCGTATTCTCGCCCCTCGCAGGGGGTCTGCTTACTGAGCGCTATCTCGAAGGGGTCCCCGCCGACTCTCGCGCGGCCGAGGGGCGGTGGATGAAATCCTCGGACATCGGGGAGGAGTACCTCGCCACCGCACGGGGCCTCACCGAACTCGCCCACAAGCGCGGTCAGACGCTTTCGCAGCTTGCCCTTACGTGGGTGCTCCGGCGACCCGAGGTAACGAGCGCGCTGATCGGCGCATCCAGCATCGACCAACTCGACCAGAACCTCGCAGTGCTCGAAGCGGCGCACATCACTGCGGACGAACTCGCTGCCATCGATGATTTCGGCCGCAGGGGATGAGTTGGACTCAATGGAGGCCTAAAGGCAACAGCCCAGGAAACCCGGGAGGCAGCCGATCCGCTCCGATCCCCACCGCCTGCTGAAGCGAACAAGTGGTATTGGTGTGAGTCACGAAGACCTCCGTGGAGTGGATGTGAGGGTGCTACCCACATCGTCCCGGAGGTCTTCGCCTACCTCAGCCGTTCACAACGTGTCGGGGAAGTACAGCTGATAGGCCGTGAGCTGTGACTGAGAGGACTCTGGAGGAGTCCGTTCAGAAGGAGGGCAGCTCATGGGCATGTTGGAGGTTGCCCTGGATCCGGCGACGGTGGTCGTGGCCGTGGATCCGGGGAAAGTGATGAACCGTGTGTGGGTCAGCGATGGCTCCGGGCTCTTGGAGCCGCCGGTCTCGTTGCCGGTTGCGCGGTCCGGGATCGCGGCGTTGGAGAAGATGCTTGCGGCGCATGGTGGCGAGCAGGTGATCGCGATCGAGGCGACGGGCAGTCTGCATCGCGCCTGGGTCGCGGAGCTTGAGCGCAGTCATCCCGGCTCGCTGCGCTTGTTCGCGCCGTCAGAGACGAAGGCGGCGCGCACTCAGCTGGGCTCGGGGCGGTTCAAGACTGACGATCGCGACTGCGCGGCGCTCACCTATCTGGCTCGCCAGGGCGCAGGACGGCGCGAGGCCGAGGAAGCAGTTGTCGAGGAACTGCGTGCCGCGGTGCGACATCGCCGAGGGCTTGTAGCCGACCGGAAGAAGGCCCAGCAGCGGCTCCACGACCAGCTCAACGCGCTCTGCCCGGGTCTGTCAGCGCCGGCCGACCACGGCCGGTCGTTGCCTGTCGAGACACCGACCGGTCAAGCGGTGCTGGCCTGCGCGGTCGCTTTCTCCGGACGGGCGCCGTCCGCACGCTCGCTGACCGCCAGATCGCCGGGCCGGTTGACGAAGGCCACCGCGCAGTACTGGGCGGACCGGTGGCGGGACTGCCTCCCTCCACCGCCAGACGCGGCTGCGCGGGCTGAACGGCTGGGACGAGACGTAGACCGCTACCGCCACCTGCTCGTCGACATTGCGGCGGTCGAGGGTGAGATCACCGTCCTGCTGGCTCGCACCGCCGGGCAGATCCTGTGCACTCTGCCCGGCGTTGCCGAGAACAGGGCTGCGGCGTTCGCCGCGCATAGTCTGCCGATCGATCGCTTCCCTGACGCTGAGCACCTCTACTCCGCTACCGGGCTCGCGCCCGCGATGTACGAGTCGGCGACCATCCGGCGCCGCGGCCGGATCTCACGACAGGGCCTCGCCGAACATCGTGACGCGCTGATGGGCATCGCCTGGGGCCTGTCGCAGTCCTCGCCAGCCTTCACCGAGCGGAACGCCGAGCTGCGCGCCCGTGGCATGGCGCCGATCCAGGCCCGCGTCGCCCTCGCACGTAACGCCTGCCGCCTGATCTACCGGATGCTCGTAACCCAGCAACCCTTCGACGAGGAAGCGTATCGTCGGGGAAGGCTCAGTCGCGGACGGTGACGGCCACGGTAGCTATGCCGCTCGACGGCGCAACCTAGCTTGCCGCCCGTCCGCGCTGGGCCGCCTTCAACGGCGCACACGAAAGCCTGCCGACCACGGCGCCTGATCAGCCTGCCGACCATCGGCGGCCCGAGCCGGACCCCTCCGAACCCCACCCGTCGCGAACCTCAGCCGAGGCCAGTCCGCGCGCTCGGCCGATACCGCACGCCCACCGTCACTCTTGACTGCCCGCGCGAAAGCTAGCCGCCGACGAGGCTGATGACCAATCGGACGGAGAGGGCGAGAACCGAGGCCAGCCCGACCAGGCCGAGGACGTTCTGCCACCACTTGTTGCGCAGGGCGCCCATGAGCTTCTTGTTGTTGGCCATGATGATGATCAGCACCGCGAGGATGGGCGCGAACAGCACCGTGAGAGCCTGGGCGATGATGATGAGTTGCACCGGCGATGAGCCGGAGAAGATCATCGTCACGACGATCCCGAAGGCCAGGATGAACGCGCTGCCCAGGCGTGCCGTGATCGTTTCCGCGGTCGCGCCGCGACCCAGCGCGTCGGAGAGCATGGTGCCGCCGGCGATGCAGTTCGGGATCATCGACGAGAACGCGGCGCCGAAGAATCCGAGCGCGAAGATCCATGCGCCGACGGGTCCGGCGACGGGTGCGAAGATCGCTGCGAGTCCGCCGAACGCGCCGGGGGCGTCGGTGCGGGTGGCGTTCAGGACGGCGGCCGCGACGATGATGACGAGCGCGGTCATGATGCCCGGGGCGATGATGCCGGGCACCGTGTCGACGATCGTGATGTCGCGGTACTCGGCCTCGGTGCGCTTGCGGGCTTTGGTGCCGTAGGAGGTGTAGAAGGCGGCGTTGATGGAGAAGTTCGTGCCGACGAGGCCGATGATGAGGAGCCAGGCGCCGTCGGGAACGACCGGGATGAGGCCCGCGCCGGCGGCGGCCCAGTCGGGGTTGGCGGCGAATGCCGAGACGATGAAGCAGAACGCCATGGGGGCGACGATGGCGATGAGGATCTTCTCGACGACGCCGTAGATGCCCTTGAGCAGCAGGATGGCGGCGACGGCGACGGTGCAGATGACGGTCCACATCACCGGGGATGTGCCGGGGATGAGCATGGCGAGGCCCACACCTGAGCCGACGGCGTTGCCGACGGAGAAGCACAGTGTGATCAGGAATACTCCGATGCCCGCGACCACGCCGACCCATCCGCCGAGAGTCTGCTTGATCGATGAGACGAGCGAGACGGGGGTGCGGATGCCGAGCCGCACGCTCATGTCGGTGAGGAAGATCATCAGGATCGTGGAGACGATGATGACCCAGATGAGGGCATAGCCGTAGTTCGCGCCGGCGTTCATCGCCGTGGTGAGGTTGCCGGGGCCGAACTGCCATGCGCCGGCGACGAAGGCCGGCCCGATCAGCGCGAGCCGCCTCCAGAACGTGCGGCGGGGTGTGGACTGGACGATGGTTCTCACTGTCTCGGTAGAGATGCGCCCGTGTCCAGTGCCGGGCGTCGCCGGCGGACGGGTCGTGGGTGTGCGGTTGCTGCTCATGGCTTCTCCCTCGTTGGAGCCGGCGTGGCCGGTGAGTCTTCGTTGACTTCGTGTCCGCCGGCGTGGCCGGCGGTGGGCTTGGGGCGGTGCTTCAGCAGACCGGGCACCGCCCCAAGCGATCGTGTTAGACCGGGACGGCGACGTTGCTGAGCTCGGCCGAGGCGAACGCGGCCGCGATCTCGGCGTCGGCGCCGGCCGGCAGCGGGAGCAGCGGCTCGCGAACGGTGGCGTGCTCGAGGATGCCGCGGTTGACCAGGCCCCACTTGAGCGCGACGGTGCCCTCCATGTGCGAGCCGCGGTGGTACACGGCCTTCGTGACGGGGAGCAGACGCTCGTGGATGGCGTGCGCAGCCTCGTAGTCCTTCGCCTTGCCCGCCGCGATGAGGTCGACCAGCAGCTCCGGGGCGATGTTGCCGTAGCCGACGAGGAGCCCGTCCACGTCGAACATCGTGGGCAGCAGGTACTCGTCGTGGCACGACAAGACCTGCAGGTCCGGGTACGCGGCGCGCAGCGCCGGGATCTCGGTGTACCAGCGGCGCATGTTGCGGACACCGTTCTTGGTGTGGTTGACGCCCTCCTGACCTGCGATCTCGAGCTGGGTGTCGAGGTCGTACGAGGCCTTGGTGTTGTCGGGGTATTGGAAGAGGATCTCTTCGAGCCCCGACTCCTCCCAGATCGCGCGGTAACGGGTCTGCGGCGCACCGGGCTGGAAGCCGAACCGCAGCCACCCGTGGGAAGGGTAGACCAGCGCGCCGTTCGCGCCGGCGTTCGCCGCATCCTTTGCTTCGAGCGCCGCCGTGAGGTTGCCCTCCTTGGTGATGCCCGCGATGATCGGCAGCCGGTCCTCGACGGAGTCGCGGAAGGCGCGGATCACATCGAGCTGCTCCTGCTCGGTGAGGAAGGTGCCTTCGCCGGCGTGGCCGAGAACCACGAGGCTCTTGACGCCCTCGATCGACCCCAGCCACGAGCCGAGCCGCTGGATGGCCGCGTAGTCGACCGCACCGTCTTCGGTGAACGGCGTGACGGGGGCGGGGTTCAGTCCACGAAGATCGAGAACCATTTTTCTCTCCTTTATCTCCTCATTGAGGGTTCCAGTGTCGCGGGATCGTTCCCGGGAACGTTTGCAAGAACGTTTGCAAGTATGCGGATGACGCGAGAGAATGTCAACACCCTGATGAGAGAGGACGCTGCGCTGATGACGACAGACGGACCCGCCGAACGCCGTCCCGCAGTAACGCTTCGCGAAGTGGCCGACGAGGCCGGGGTGAGCATCTCGACCGTGAGCCGCATCCTGGATGAGCGCGCGACGCCCTCTCGATCGGCGACAGCCGAACGGGTGCGGACGGTGGCAGAGCGGCTGGGGTACCGCCGCAACGTCTTCGCCGCCAACCTGAGGCGGGGCGCGACCGCGACCATCGGCGTTCTCGTGCCGCGGTTGACGGACGCGGTCATGGCGCTGATGTTCGAGGCGATCGAGCGCGGCGCGCGCCGGCAGGGATACTTCGCCGTCGTCGCCACCTGCGGCGACGACGCCGATGAAGAGCGTCGAGCGACCGAGACCCTCCTCGATCGCGGCGTCGACGGTCTCGTCCTGGCAACAGCCCGACTCGACGACTCCCTTCCCGCCTCACTGCGCGAACGCGGAGTTCCGCACGTGCTCGTGCTGCGCACCGACGGCGTGAGCCCCTCGTCGCTCGGCGACGACGAGACCGGCGGCTACCTCGCCGTGCGCCACCTCCTCGATCTCGGCCACCGCGACATCGCCGTCGTCACCGGCCCATCATTCACCTCGAGCGGTCAGGACCGCCTGCGCGGCGCCAAGAACGCCCTCACCGAGGCCGGTCTCGAGCTGCCGGACGACCGCGTCGTCATCACCGGCTACGGCATCGATCACGGCAGCCAGGCCGGCTACACCCTGCTCCGTGCCGACACCCGCCCCACAGCCGTGTTCGCTGCGAACGACAATCTCGCCGTCGGCATCATCGGCGCCGCGCTCAACCTCGGGCTCGAACCTGGCATCGACCTGTCGATCGTCGGCTACAACGACATCCCGCTCGCGTCCCGTCTCCCGACTCCCCTCACCTCAGTGGCAACGCCGTTCGATCAGATCGCCACGACCGCCCTGGACCTGCTCTTCGCACAGCAACCGGCCGGCGCCCCGATCCGACGCGCCCTGCCCACGCTGATTCCGCGCGCCTCCACCGGCCGTGCGCAGCGTGCCGTGGCAGCCTCCTGATCCTGAGGGACTGCGCCAGATCACCGATCTGACCGGTGCTCACGCCCAGGAGACAGCCGGTGGCGACGACGGTCCTCGACGCTGCCTCCGCGCGCCGACGCCGCCGAGCAGTCATGAAGTGTCTGAGATGTCCGGATACAGAACTGTCACCGATGTCCTGAGACATCACAGGATGGGTGGGTGGGTGTGCCCACATTTTGCCCACGGTCGATTCAGAACACCACCGGTCGAGTAGGGGCGATGGTGCGACAAATCCGCGGAATCCCGCGGCTGGCGGGCCGAGGTGGATCGACAGTAAACCCCTGGTCAGTCCTCATAATCGTGAGGTCGCGGGTTCAAGCCCCGCTCCTGCTACAGATGAAAACCCCCGGATCGCCGGGGGTTTTGTCATTGGTCGGTGGGTTGCGCGCCGGGGTCGGCATGCGCACATCCTCGAGAACGTCGACGACGGCACCGCGTTCTTCGGTGTGAACCCCGTCGCCCGCGATGCACGTCGACGAACGGTCCTTCCTCAACGGCGGCGAATCGATCGCGTGTGCGCCCGAGATCTCGACGTGCACCCTCCGCGCCGTCATCCTTGTTGCGATGACCGTTTCGAAGGGATGGACCTTCCATGGCGAAGTTGCATGACCCGGACAGTGCTCCAGAGGTGGGCGCCCCTGATTGGATCCAGCACCGCGGGCTGGTGGCCTGGGTGCAGCAAATGGCCGACCTGTGCACGCCGAAGGACATCTACTGGTGCGATGGCTCGGACGCCGAGTATGACGCACTGTGCGGTCAACTGGTGGAGAGCGGCGCCTTCATCCGGCTGAACCCCGAGAAGCGGCCGCGCAGCTTTCTCGCCCGCAGCGATGCGAGCGACGTCGCACGTGTGGAGGAGCGGACCTTCATCTGCGCGCGCAGCGAGGAGGATGCCGGTCCGACGAACAATTGGATGGATCCGCGGGAGATGATGAGGACCCTCCGCGGCCTGTTCGCGGGGTCGATGGCGGGCCGCACGATGTATGTAGTGCCGTTCAGCATGGGGCCTCTGGGCTCGCCGATCGCGCAGCTGGGTGTGCAGATCACGGACTCCCCGTACGCCGTCGTGAGCATGCGGATCATGACGCGCATGGGGCGCGCGGCGGCTGACGTGCTCGGGGCGGATGGGGAGTTCGTTCCGTGCATGCACAGCGTTGGCGCGCCGCTGGCAGACGGTGAGCAGGATGTCGCGTGGCCATGCAATCCGACCGAGAAGTACATCGTGCACTTCACGGAGACCCGGGAGATCTGGTCGTACGGATCCGGGTACGGCGGCAACGCTCTGCTGGGGAAGAAGTGTCTCGCGCTGCGGATCGCGTCGACGGTGGCGCGCGACGACGGGTGGCTCGCCGAGCACATGCTGATCCTCGGTGTCACCGACCCGGAGGGCGAGAAGACGTACGTTGCGGCAGCGTTCCCGAGCGCGTGCGGCAAGACGAACTTCGCGATGCTGGTGCCGCCGTCGGCGTTCGCGGACAAGGGGTGGAAGGTGACGACGGTCGGCGACGACATCGCCTGGATCAAGCCGGGGGAGAATGGCCAGCTGATGGCGATCAACCCCGAGGCGGGATATTTCGGGGTCGCCCCGGGGACGTCGTACGCGACCAACCCGAACGCGATGGAGTCGATCCGTTCGGACACCATCTTCACCAACGTGGCACTGACCGACGACGGCGACGTGTGGTGGGAGGGCATGGACGGGCCCCCGCCTGCGCACGCGATCGACTGGGAGGGGAACGACTGGACGCCCGAGTCGGGGACGAAGGCGGCGCACCCGAACTCCCGGTTCACGTCGCCCGCGACGCTGAATCCGGCGCTGGACGAGTCGTGGGATGACCCTGCCGGGGTGCCGATCCGTGCGTTCGTGTTCGGCGGCCGCCGCGCCGGCACGATCCCGCTGGTGGCGCAGAGCTTCAACTGGGCGTTCGGGGTGTACATGGCCGCGACGATGGGCTCCGAGACCACCGCCGCCGCATTCGGTCAGCAGGGCGTCGTGCGCCGAGACCCCTTCGCGATGCTCCCGTTCGCCGGCTACCACATGGGCGACTACATCAACCATTGGCTGGCGCTGGGGCGCAGCATCCGCAATCCTCCACGCATCTTCCAGGTGAACTGGTTCCGCCGCGGCGAGGACGGGAAGTTCCTCTGGCCGGGCTTCGGCGAGAACATGCGGATCCTGCAGTGGATCGTCGCGCGCTCCCGCGGCCGGGCGCTCGCCATCGAGAGCCCGCTCGGCTGGGTGCCGGGGTACGAGGACCTCACGTGGGACGGCCTGGACTTCTCCGAAGAGCAGTTCTTCGAGTGCATGGCGATCAACCGCCGAGACTGGACGTCCGAGCTGCTCGACCAGGAGGAGCTGTTCATGAAGCTCTACACCCGGCTGCCCAAGGAGATGGAGATGATCCGCTCCCTCACCACCAGCGCCCTGTGGCGCTCGCCGAAGAAGTGGGAGATGAACTCCGACCCCACCTGATCGTATGTGACCGGCGTCCCAGTGTGCTTGCGGATGGCGGCGATCAGGGAATCCGCCTCGCTCGGCTCGCGCACGGGCTGCGCGTGGGCGATGAAGCGCGATTTGCTGATCACAAACTCATGTTCCGCGGGCGCGCCTATCGTCGCGGGGTAACGCGAGGAGGAGGTCATCGCGATCGAGCTTAGGTCTGTCGGACTTCGCGTGAAGCGGATCACGCTATCTGCATGGTGCGCGGGTGAGCGCTTCCGTGTGGACTGGGGAACCAATCTGCAGCTCGTTCGCGAAGGGGAGACCGGCGTTGGATGGACCTGAGCTTCTCCGGCGGTTCTGCATCGGCGACCCCGCCCTTGCCGACGATTCCGGCGAACTGTGGTCGCGATGTCTCGATCACCGCTCTGATCGCGATGTCCGCACCGGATGTGTCGGTGCGGACCGCGGTCGACGATGCGCTCTCCGCGGGGGTTGCGGCCGAGGAGATCATCGCCGTGGTGGATGGGCTGGTCTCCGTCGTCGGCCTGCCGAGGGCGGTGGCTGCGGCCCCGCGCATCGCCTCCGCGCTCGGCTACACCGACGACCTGCAGGACGACCGCTGAGGCGGCGGGCAGCGGTCGGCCGCCTATCCACCGAGGAGCCCGACCGTGACAGCGCGCTCGACCGCGCCGCCTCTCGTCGTCACTCCGAGCTTGCGGTAGATCGAGCTGAGCTGGGAACTCACGGTGTTGCGCGAGACGTAGAGGCGCTGGCCGATCTCGGCGATCGTCAGGTGCGTCTGCAGGTAGGGCAGCAGGCGGAGTTCCGCCGGCGTCAGCGGGATCGTCCCCCGGGTGTCCGGTTCAGCGGACAGCGCCGCCCGGAACTCCTCGATCTGCGTCGAGACGACCCCGACGTTGGGCCTTCGGCGCAGCAGCAGGTCACACTCCGCCAGGAGATGGAACGCCGCCGAGCGGTCGCCGAGCGCGACGTGAGCCTTCGCCAGCTGCAGGCGCACACGCAGCGAGAGGAAGGGGAGCAGATGCGTGCATCCCACTCGCGCCCGCATGGCCCGGGTGAGGAGCCGCTCGCCTCGCTCGCGCTCGCCGCCGTGCACCGCCACCCGAGCGGCGACCGCCAGTGCGAATGCTGTCGTCGGGTATCCCTCCAAGTGGTTCGCATCGATCGCGTCGACACCGCGCTGTGAATGGGCGGCCGCGGTGGCCCAGTGTCCGTTCTCGATCGCGATCAGCGCCAGCTCGGGTTCACTCAGGATCACGGTGTCCGGCGCGGTCACGATCAGCGCCACCTCGATCGCTTCCGCGAACGCATCCGCCGCAGCATCCGAGTCTCCGCGCAGAACCATCGCCGACCCCCAGAGGTGCAGCGCCTGAGCCCGCCACGGGCTCGTCAGGGGCTCGTGCTCGATGGCGTACGCGGCGTCGGTGACGAGCTGCTCATGCCCGTGCCTGCACATCGCCGCGCGCACCATGGACCGCGCCGATTCGAACAGCACCCGATCGTCGTCGGGAAACGGACCCGTGTCGATTCGGTCGAGTTCCGCCGACCACTTCTCGCCCTCCGCCACCTCGCCGAGGAGTACGGCGGCCCACGTCCTGAGGACCACGAGGGTGGGGTTGGCCAGGAGTACGGCGGAACCCAGCTCTTCGAACCAGCGCCGCACCGTCGTGATCTGGCCCTGCTCGTACATCGCGAGTGCGATCTCGGTGACAAGCGCGGCCGCGCGTGCGGATTTCCCGGCCCGGAGCAGGTGTTCGACGGCCGTTGCCGGAGCCCCCTGCTCCTCGTGCCATTGCGCCGCCCGCAGGTGCAGCGCGGAAGCCGCATCGGCGCCTTCGCAGCGCTCGAGCTCCCCGAGGAGGTACTCGCGGAACAGGGCGTGGAACCGGAACCAGCTCCGGGTCCTGTCCATCGGGACGAGGAACAGGTTCGCCGCCTCGAGATCGCCGAGTCGGCGTCGTGCATCCCCGATCTGCAGCACGGCGTTGCACGCTTCCGGTGAGATCTGATCGAGGACGGCACTGCGACGAAGGAAGAGCTGCGTCGCCTCGGGAAGGCGCTCGATGCATTCGCGGTAGAGGTAGTCCGCGACGTACCGTTCATCGCCGGTGATGCTCGTGGCGTCGCCGCCCGTTCGTGCGACGAGCGCGCACAGGTACAGGCCGGTCGGCCAGCCTTCGCACTTCGCGACGATGCCGGCGAGGTCCGTCTCGGCGATGTCGGCGACTCCTGCCGCGTCGAAAACCGTACGGGCGCCGGCGGCGTCCAGGCTCAGATCTTCGGAGGACACCTCCCAGACGACTCCTTGCGCGCGGAGTCGCGCGAGAACGGGCGGCTCCTGGCGGCCCGCGAGGACGACCTGCGAGCCGGCCGGCACCCTCGCGAGGAGGACTTCCAGCGCGTCCTGGCAGGCCGGTGAGCCGATCAGATGCAGGTCGTCGAGGAAGAGGACGAAATCGTTCGGCGCGGAGGCGAGCACCGCGGCGAGGAGGGGCGCCGATCGTCCGAGGGCCCCGGAGCCTACGCCCCGCATCTCATCGACGACGTCCTCGGCGATCGGTGAGAAGCTCGAGCACGCGGATGCGACGACCGGCAGCAGGCTCGCGGGATCGTCGTCGGTGCGCTCCAGCGACACCCAGGCCACCGCGCGGGATTCCGACGCCGCCCACTCCGCGAGCATGGTGGACTTGCCGTATCCGGCAGGAGCGGCGACCGAGACGATACGTGCGTCGCTCGTTCGGGCGCGCTCGATCTGACGACGTCTGCTGACAGCATTGGTCCGCCAGGGTGGAACCTGGGTCTTGCTCTCGAGCAGCACCGCCTGCAGATCGCGTCCCCCCAGGACCGCGTCTCGGAGCGTGTCCGGCACGGTCCGCATCATATTGGGGCGGAGAGCCCATCACAAACGCTCCGTCGCGCGCGGCGCCGGCCTCGATCAGGCCGGAACTCCGCGACGGATCGAGGACGGATGCTGCGCCTATGACTGCGCGCGCGAGCCACCGCGTCGTGCCGCCAGGTACTCGGCGGGCATGCCGGGTCCGATCTTGATCGCGACCTCTTCCGCCGGCACGGCGCCGCAGGCGTCGCAGGTGGCCGTGGAGTGGACGGCGTTGTCGCAGACCGCGTGGCGGTAGAGGATCGGGGGATCGATCGGTGACGCCCACTCGTCGCCCCACTCCGTCAGTGCGATCAGCGAAACAGCCAGCGCCCGGCCCTTCGGCGTGAGAACGTAGTCGGCTGCGGCGTCCCGCTCCATGATGCCGGCCGAGACGAAGGAGTCCAGGCGCGAGGTGAGGACGTTCGTCGCGATGCCGAGGTTGTGCTGGAAGTCGCCGAACCGCGTCACGCGCGCGAACAGGGCGTCGCGGATGATGAGCAGGCTCCAACGCTCCCCGACCATCTCGAGGGAGCGTGCGATCGAGCACACCTGCGTGTCATACGTCTTGCCGAGCATGGGTCGAATCTATCACTTGCGTGATGCAAGTCGTGGAGCTAGGGTCGCTTGCATCACGCAAGTCATCGACCCGAACGGGTCGCGAGCGAAGGAGCAGGAGCATGACCGCGAGCTTCACCACGACGATCGCCGTCGACGCCTCGGCGCAGGACGCATTCGATGCGATCAACGACGTCGCAGGATGGTGGGGACGGACCACCGGTTCGACCACCGAGGTGGGCGGAGAGTTCGTCTACGTCGTCCCGGGCCTGCACTACAGCGGATTCCGTGTCACCGAGTTGGAGCCCGGCCGCCGCGTGACGTGGCTGGTCACCGGCAGTCATCTCGACTTCGTCGACGACAAGCAGGAGTGGAACGGCACGACTGTCCGGTTCGACATCGTCGAGGAAGACGGCCGCACGCGCGTGGTGTTCACGCACGACGGGCTCACTGCCGACGATGACTGCTACGACATCTGCACGAACGCGTGGGGGATGTTCGTGAACGGCAGCCTCAAGGCGCGCATCGAAACGGGCGAGGGTGCGCCATACGTGTTCGGTGGCGATGAGGAACTGACCACCGATGACCACGCGGAGCTGCACAGCCAGGTCGCCGCGGCGGCTGCGGCGCGCGATGGGCGGTAGCCGGACCGGCCATGTCGGCGGTGCCGCCTAGAGTGCGGCCATGCCGGAGCGCGTGGAACTGTGGTGGGCGAGGCGCCAGTTCTCCAAGGGCGTCGACGTGCCCTACCCCGTGGGCACCTACCGGTCGGAGTGGGCGGCGTATCCCGCGCTGATCCGGCAGTACCACCCGGATCTGAACGCGGGCATCACTCTCACCCAGGTTCCGCCCGCGGCTGATGTGCTGCTGCTGTGGCAGTGCGAGGCCGGGCACACGTTCGTCGCCACCCCGTCGGAGCAGCGCGAGCGTCCCGGCCGCGAACGGCGCCGCTCGGCCTGGTGTCCGGAGTGTTCGGCGCTGGCGAACCCGCCGCGCATCTCGACACGGATGCCGGCGGCCGAGCGCGCGCCGCGCCGCAAGCCGCCGCGCACGCTGTGTGCGAAGACCCCGGATCTTGCGGTGGGCGAGCCGTTCGTGAGCGTGTGCGCGCCGAAGCCGGCGTCGGCCGTCGAGGCGCGGATGCGTGCCGATGTCTTCGCGACGCTGGCCGTCACCCCGGGGTTCACCGCGATCCGGACGACGCGGCCCTTCTTCGACCACCTCGAGGTGTGGCCCGACATCCTGCTCCCGGAGCTGCGGATCGCGCTCGAGTACGACACCGTCGGCAGGCACGGGCTGGAGCACGTCGGCAAGCGCGAGGACGCGGACCGGCGCAAGGATCGGGCCGTTCGCGCGGCGGGGTGGGAAGTGGTCCGCGTGCGCACCGGGAAGCTGGAGCCGATCGGTCCGCACGACATCGTGATGTCGGCGTGGACCACGCGCGGGAGCGCGCTGCTCGTCGACACGCTGCGCAGCATCCGTGGGGCGCTCCTCGTGGATGCGTACCTGAGGTGAGTCCGCGCGTGCGGCGAGCGCGTGATGCTCCTATTGGTTGTCAAGCCGTGAGGAGCCATTTGCGGTAGGTGGTGGCGAAGTCGTCGTCGCGTCGTTTTCCGCGTTCGATGGTGGAGATCTTCATGGGCCAGACGCTGAAGTGTTGGGCGGCGGTCTCGAGGCTGATGCCGCGTTGCTGGCGGAGAGGGCGGAGATCGTCGAAGGCTGGGATCTCGACGTCTTGGGTGAGCAGGGTGAAGATCTCCCGAGCGACGGTGCGTTTCAGACAGCGGATGATCTCCCGCGTTGAGCGGCCCTCGGCGCGTTTCTTGGCGACGTAGTCTCGGGTGCGTTGTTCGTAGCTCATCCTGACCAGCACGATCCGGTGCAGGGCAGCATTCGCTTGCCGGTCACCGCCCCGGTTCAGGCGGTGGCGGGTGGTCTTCCCGCTGGACGCGGGGATCGGGCTGACTCCGCAGAGCGCGGCGAACGCGGCTTCCCCGTGGAGCCGTTCCGGGTTGTCTCCGGCCGTCACGAGCAGTTGCGCGGCGGTGACCGGGCCGACGCCCTTCGCGGCAGCGAGGGCCGGGTTCTGCTGCCTGGTGAGGTGTTCGAGGAGGGACTCGAGGTCGGTGATCTCGTCGGTGAGCTGCTGGTGTCTGCGGGCGAGGGACCGGAGCGTGCGGGCGACGATCGTCGTCACATCGACGGCATCGGCCGGGCCGGTGGCGGCGAGGGTGCTGATCAGGGATTTATCGGTCCGGCCCCGATACTTCTGGCGGATCTTCTCGGGAGCGGTCACCAACAGGGTCTTGATCTGCACTTGCGCGGCGGTGCGGGCCTTGACAGCGCTGCGGCGGGCGACCAGGACGTGTCGGATCGCTTCGACCTGACCATCCGCGGTCTTCGGCACGGGCAGATCGGTCTCGGCCAGCGCGGTCGCGGCAGCGGCGTACGCGTCGATCGGGTCGGACTTGCCCCGCATCCGCCGGGTCTGCCGGTTCGGGCGGATCACCTCACTGACCAGGATGCCGTGATCACGCAGAACACGGGCCAGGCCGGCCCCGTACGAACCGGTGCCTTCGACACCAACCCGCAGCAGCACACCGAACGACACGATGAACGCGATCAGCGCGAGATAGCCGGCCTCAGTCGCCGGGAACTGACGATCGCCCAGTCTCCGCCCGGCGCTGTCGACGACGGCGGCATGATGCGTATCGGCGTGCGTGTCGACTCCGGCGATGACTTCCACCGCAGGTGTTGTCATGATGGTTCTGCCCTTCTCTAGTCGGATCGGCAACCGACCGGGCGGGCAGACAGGACGTTGATGGGGGCCTGTTCGCCCAGGCTCCTATGAAGTCATGTCCGCCTGGTCGGCGACCTCAGAAGCCCCGCCCGTGTCGACGGATCACTTTGAAGGCACCAGGGCCAGTCGGAGGCTGAGTCAGACGCTCGGCGGGGCGCTACCAGTCTCAACGTCGGAGGTCGTCGTTACGGTGGTGGGCGGAGGGGACATGAAAACGAAGAGACTCGCCCGCACCGCGTCGCGCCTGCCGCGACGGGGCCACGTTCTGGTGACCGTGTCGGTGGTCGACGAGAACGGATTCACGTCCCAGTACGAGACCGTCGAGGTGCCGGTCGGGGCGCTTCGCGACGGTGTCGCCGCGATCCATCTCGCCGCGGTGGATGCCGGCGCCGACGCCGACAACCGCTCCGCTTAGTCCGAACGCATCCACTGTTGCGCCCGGGCTTTTTGCAGCCTACTATCGAACATAGATTCGATGAAGGAGGACATCATGCGGATGGTGGCACGTGAGGATGTTCAAGTCTGGTGCGAGCAGGGGCGGCCGGTGCGCCTCGTCATCGATCACGAGCGATGGCGCATCATCGACACCCCGACCCGCAGCGACGGCGGCCGGCTGTTCCAGAGCTGGCGGTTCACGGCGCGCAGCGACGTCGACCATCGCACCCGCGTCATGGACGTCGAAGAGGTCGATGGTCATTGGATGCTCGTCGCCGCGTGGGAATGAGAAGAAAGCCGCCCGATGGGCGGCTTTCTGTCGAAAGCGAGAAGATCCGGCGAACTTCACTCGGTGGGCCGGTGTCAACCCCTTGAAACCTGAATCGTGCGTCAGGTAACGTCCCGCAGGGCGGTTCCCCCCGAGCCGCCACCGCGCTCTACAAGGAGGTACCAGCGCATGGCATCACCCCAGACAGCCCCAGCCTCGATGAAGCAGTCGAGCCTGCGGCGCGTCGTCACGGCCTCGATGGCGGGCACCGTCGTCGAGTGGTACGAGTTCTTCCTCTACGCCACAGCTGCGACGCTCGTCTTCAACAAGATCATGTTCCCGCCGTCGGACGACCCGTACGCCCCCATCATCGCGGCGTTCGTCACGTACGCGGTCGGCTTCATCGCCCGGCCGCTCGGCGGCATCGTGTTCGGCCACTTCGGCGACAAGTACGGACGCAAGAAACTGCTGCAGTTCGCGATCATCCTCGTGGGCGTGGCGACGTTCCTGATGGGATGCCTCCCCACCTTCGACATGATCGGCTACTGGGCTCCGGCGCTCCTGGTGGCGCTGCGCTTCGCACAGGGCTTCGCCGTCGGCGGCGAGTGGGGCGGCGCAGTGCTGCTCGTCGCGGAGCACTCGCCGAACAAGACGCGCGGCTTCTGGGCGTCGTGGCCGCAGGCCGCCGTGCCGATCGGCAACCTCGTGGCGACGGTCGTCCTGCTCGTGCTCAGCCGCACGCTCACCGAGGAGCAGTTCCTCGCGTGGGGCTGGCGCATCGGGTTCTGGCTGTCGGTCGTGATCGTCGCGATCGGCTACTACGTCCGCACCCGCGTGACGGACGCCCCGATCTTCCTCGAGGTGCAGAAGGAGGTCGAGCAGTCCAAGGCGCTGCGCTTCGGCGTGCTCGAGGTGCTGAAGCGCTACCCGCGCGGCGTGCTGACGGCGATGGGCCTTCGCTTCGCGGAGAACATCATGTACTACCTCGTCGTGACGTTCTCGATCACGTACCTGGCGGTGGCGCTCGAGGTGGACACGGCCGAGATCCTCGGTCTGCTCGTCATTGCGCACATCGTGCACATGATCGTCATCCCGCTCATCGGCGGGCTGACCGACAGGATCGGGCGCAAGCCGGTGTACCTGATCGGCACGCTCGGCGCGGCGGCGTGGGGCTTCATCGCCTTCCCGATGTTCGATACGCGCAACCCCGTGATCATCGTCGCGGCCATCTGCCTCGGGCTGTTCATCCACGCGTTCATGTACGCGCCGCAGCCGGCGATCATGTCCGAGATGTTCCCCACGCGCATGCGCTACTCGGGCGTCTCGCTGGGCTACCAGGTGACGTCGATCGTCGCCGGCTCGCTCGCGCCGATCATCGCGACCGCGCTTCTGGCCAGCACCGGCTCGTACATCCCGGTCGCGGTCTACCTCGCGATCGCGGCAGCGGTCACGCTCATCGCGGTCATCTCCATGCGCGAGACGAAGGGTTCTTCGCTGCACGAGCTCGACCGCCTCGACGAGGAGAAGCTCGCGGCCGAGAGGGTGCCCGCCGGCGCCTGAGCTTCACCCGGACCGCCTCGCCACCCCACGTGGCGGGGCGGTCCGGCGTTCGCGCGTCCGCGTCGGGCCGTCGCCTAGACGCCGGTGGCGTGCCGGCGCATCCCCGGCACGGGCTGCGGTCGCATCACCATCGCGGTCGTGATCCCGAGGATCACGATGCCGATCGACTCGATGATCACGGTCTGCGGCACGAGCGTGAAGTCCCACGTCTGGTGGATGCCGAACAGCCCCACGGTGAGCGCGAGGACGAGGGCGCCCAGCGTCGCGATGAGGAACAGCAGGCCCAGCACGGTCACGAGCTGCAGGAGGCGACCGCGGAGGAGCAGCATCCCCACCGCCAGGACGAGTCCGGCCACGCCGTTGAGGATGAACATCACCCCCAGGAAGCCGCCGACGCCGTTCAGGGCGAGATAGAAGTGGATGCCGCCCGCGGCGAGGAGGGCGATCGCGCTGAGGATGCGCATGATCCAGAGCGTGCGCACGCTGGATTCGGTCATGGTCCTACCTGCTCTCTTCCGGAGGTGAGATGGTCGACGCCTTCTCGAGGGAAACGAGCGGGGTGCTCGCGAGGTTCACACGCACGAGCCAGATCACGTCGCGTCCGAACGACTCGAGCACCAGCAGAAGCGCCGCCACGACGATGAGCGCGTTCATCGCGGGCGTCAGAAGCTGGGACGCGACGATGGCGAGGGCGACACCGCACGCGGCCGTCACGACCTTGCGCCAGTAGCGCGGCGGCAGCGTCCGCCTCATCCACGGCAGCAGCAAACCCGCGACGACGAACGCGTACCTGAGCAGGCCGATGGTGAGCACCCACCAGCCGACATACCGCGCGTCGTACACGCACAGGACGAGCAGCAGGAACGCGTCGACCTCCATGTCGAAGCGTCCGCCCAGCTCGCTCTCGCTGCGGGTCCGGCGGGCGACGTACCCGTCGACGCCGTCGAGCGCGAGTGCCACAGCCACGATCGCGACAAGGAGCGCGGTCGGCACCTCGTGGGCGAATGAGGTCACCACCAGGGCGGTCACCAGCCCCACGAGCATCGACCGCGTCGCGGTGACCGCGTTCGCCGGTCCGAAGCGTTCGACCAGACCCCGACGGATGCCCCTCACGAGCAGCGCGGTCGACACCGCGAGGTACCCGATGCCCGTCGCCCAGGCCGCAGGGGTCAGCGGCGTCGCCATGCCGATCGCGGCCAGACCGGCGATTCCGGCCGCGACCCACCACCCGGGCACCCACTGAACTTTTCCCATGCGCGCTCCGTGTACTCGTCATGGCGGTCACGGGGAACACGACGCAGGGACCCGCTGAGGTTCACCACGAGATTCCGGATGCTGCGACCGCCTGGTGGTCGGTCGGCCCGGGGCGGGGCGAGTTCCGCCGCGAGCCGGTGCCGGACGTCTCCGACGGTGAGGCGTCGGTGCGCACGCTCTACACGGGGGTCAGCCGCGGCACCGAGTCGCTGGTCGCCCGGGGCGAGGTGCCGACGTCGGAGCGCGAACGCATGCGCGCGCCTTTCCAGGCGGGCGAGTTCCCGTTCCCGGTGAAGTACGGGTATCTCAACGTCGGAACGGTCGAACTCGGACCCGCCGTGCTCCGCGGTCGCACCGTGTTCTCCCTGTTCCCGCACCAGTCGCGCTTCGTCGTGCCCGCGGACGCCCTTCATCCGGTCCCGGACGCCGTCCCGGCGCGCCGGGCGGTGCTCGCCGGGGCGCTCGAGACCGCGGTCAATGTGCTGTGGGATGCCGCCCCGCTCGTGGGTGACCGCGTGGTCGTCGTCGGCGCGGGCATGATCGGGTGCGCGATCGCACGCGTGGCGCGCGGCATCCCGGGTTCCGAGGTCACCCTCATCGACGTCGACCCGGCGCGCGCGGCGACCGCGGAGGCGCTCGGCGTCGGCTTCGCCCTCGCGTCGGAGGACGTGCCGCAGGCCGACGTCGTGATCGAGGCCAGCGGCGCCGGCGCCGGGCTGCAGCTGGCGCTCGGCCTCGCGCCGACCGAGGGCGAGGTGATCGTCGCCAGCTGGTACGGCAGCCGCCCGATCCCGCTCGAGCTCGGCGCGGACTTCCACTCCCGCCGCATCGCGCTCCGGCCGAGTCAGGTCGGCGTGGTCGCCGCACGCCGGAGAGGCTCCCGCACGACGCGCAACCGCCTTGCGCTCGCCCTGCGACTGCTCGAGGATCCCGCATACGACGCGCTGCTCGGCGGCACCTCGTCCTGGCGGCAGTTGCCCGAGGCGACCGCCGCGCTCGCCGACGGCACCGCCGGCGAACTGTGCCTAACGATCGATTGGAGCGCCGAATGAGCTTCAGCGTCACCGTCCGCGACCACCTCATGATCGCCCACAGCCTGCGCGGCGACGTCTTCGGACCCGCGCAGCAGCTGCACGGCGCGACGTTCCTCGTCGACGCGACGTTCCGTGCCGACGACCTCGACGAGCACGGCGTCGTCGTCGACATCGGCCTGGCGGGCGAGGTGCTCCGCGAGATCGTGGGTGCGCTCACCTACCGCAACCTCGACGACGAGCCCGACCTGCAGGGCGTGAACACCACGACCGAGCGGCTGTGTCAGATCATCGGCGACCGCCTCGCCGCGCGCGTGCAGGGCGGCGATGTCGGCGAGGCGCACCTGAGCGGGATCGTCGTGACGTTGCACGAATCGCATGTCGCGTGGGCCTCCTACGAGGTGGCGTTGTGACGGATGCTCCGTCCCTTCGCTTCGTCGTCCCGGCAGGGGTCGACGATCCGCGACGCGTCAGCGGCGGCAACGTCTACGACCGGCACATCCGCGACGGACTCCGCCGCTGCGGCTGGGACGTGGACGTGTGCGAGGCGGCGGACGCGGGGGGCGCAGCATCCGTCCTCCGTGACGCGCCAGATCGATCGCGGGTGCTGGTCGACGGACTCGTGGCGGGGTGGGCGCCGGCCGCGGTGGAGGAGGCGGCGGGGCGGCTGCGCCTCACGGTGCTGGCCCACATGGTGACGGCGGCCTTCCCGGATGCGACGGATGCCGCGATCGACGCCGAGCGCCGTGCCCTCGGGTCGGCGCGCGGCGTGATCGTCACGAGCGCCTGGACGGCCGCCGAGCTCGCCCGGCGGGAGCTCGCGGAACCCGGTCGCACTGTCGTCGCCGTTCCCGGCGCCTTTCCCGCGGAGCCCAGCCCGGAGCCGGCGGACGAAGGGCAACTGCTGTGCATCGGCGTGATCGCGCCGCACAAGGGGCAGGACACGCTTCTCGCCGCGCTGACCCGATTGAGCCCCGAGGACTGGAGCTGCACGATCGTCGGGTCGAGGGACGCGTTCCCGGAGTTCGCCGCGGGGATCGCCCGGCAGGCGGCCGCGCTCGACGGGAGGGTCCGGCTCGTCGGCGTGCTGGACGACCGGGCCGTCGACGACGCCTACCGCCATTGCGCGCTCCTGATCGCGCCGTCCCGTGTCGAGAGTTCGGGGATGGCGATCGCCGATGCGCGGGCGCGGGGGATCCCGGTGCTCGGCGCCGAGACCGGGGGCATCCCCGACGCGCTCGCCGGGGGCGGGGGACTGCTCGTGCGACCCGGCGACCCCGCTGCGCTCGCCGCGGCCCTGGACGCCTGGCTGACCGACCCCGCGCTGCGGGCGCGTCTGCGCCGCGAGGCGCTCGCCGCGCGAGCGACGCTGCCGACGTGGCGCGACACCGTGGCCCGCGTGGCCGACGCCTTGGAGGCGGCATGACCACGATCTCGACAGCGACCGCCGGGTGGCTCGCGCTCCGCGCGCCCGCCGACGACGACGCGCGATCGGCCGACCTCGCCCACGAACTCGCACGCCTGCTCGCTCCCGGCTCGGAGGCGGCGCCCCTCGTGCTGCACGACCTCGGCGCGGGCACCGGCTCGATGACCCGCTGGCTTGCTCCGCGGCTCCCGGGTCCGCAGCGGTGGGTGCTGCGCGACGGCGATGCCGACATCGTCGAGCACCTCGACCTGCAGACGGTGGTCGACGCAGCGGGCCGGGCGATCGAGTCGGACGTCGTCGTGGAGCACCTCGCCTCGTTGCCGCTCGACGCCTTCGCCGGCGCGGCGGCGGTGACGGCATCCGCTCTCCTCGACGTGATCACCGAGGCGGAGGCCGCCCACGTCGTCGCGGCCTGCGTCGCCGCGGGCACGCCGGCGCTGTTCAGCCTCTCGGTCACGGGCTCGGCGCGGGTTCGTCCCGCCGAGCGGCCCGACGATCTCGAGCGCGCCCTCGAGTCCGCCTTCAACGACCATCAGCGCCGCGACGCGTCAGGACGACGGATGCTGGGCCCCGACGCGGTCGCCATGGTCGGGGCGCGCTTCGCCGACGCCGGCTGGAGCGTCCGCACCGCGGCGACCCCGTGGCGGCTCGCGCGCGGCGACAGCGCGCTCGTCGGCGAGTGGCTGGACGGCTGGATCGGCGCTGCGGTGGAGCAGCGCCCCGAACTGGCGCGCGCCGCCGCCGGGTACCGCCGGCGTCGCCTCGTGCAGCTCGCGGCCGGGCGACTGCACGTGACCGTCTCCCACGAGGACCTGCTGGCATGGCCGGGCTGAGCAGGATCCCGCCGCGCCTGCGGTCCGGGCTGCGGATCGCGGCGGGGCTCGCCGTCGTGGCGGGGACTGTCGCCGTCGTGGGCGTCGAGCCGTTCCTGCACGGCCTGGCTACGATCTCACCGGCGACGATCCTCGCCGCCGCGGCGCTCGCCGCGGTCGCCACGGCGGCCGCCGCGTGGCGCTGGCGCATCGTCTCCGCAGGGTTCGGGCTGCCGCTGCCATGGAGCGAGGCGTTCGCCGCGTACTACCGCTCGCAGTTCCTCAACACCGTGCTTCCCGGCGGGGTCGTGGGCGATGTCCATCGTGCGTACGTCCACGGGCAGCATCACGAGCGCATCGATCTCGCCGGTCGGGCGGTCGCGGCGGAGCGCGTCGCCGGGCAACTCGTGCAGGTCGTGCTCACGCTCGCGATCCTGCTCCCGCTGGGGCTGGCGTCGCCGCTCGCGCCGCTGGCCGGGATCAGCGGCGCGATCGCCGCGCTGGCGATCGCTGTCGTCGGCGTCGTCGCCGCCACCCGGCGCGGGCGCGCCGCGCTGCATCGGGAGTATCGGATGCTGCGCCCCGTCCTCGTGCGGCCGGCCGCGCTGTGCGCGATCGTGGCCGCGTCGCTCGTCGTTGTCGCGGCGCACGCCGCCACCTTCGTGGTCGTGGGGCTGGCCGCCGGAGTGCAGGCCGGTGCGGACGAGCTCGCCGTGGTGGCGCTGATCGTGCTCGGCGCGGCCGCCATCCCCGTGAATGTCGGCGGCTGGGGGCCGCGCGAGGCGGTCGCCGCCTCGGCGTTCGCACTCGCGGGGCTCGGTGCGGGCGCGGGCGTCACCGTGTCCACCGCGTTCGGCGTGGTCACCGTGGTCGCCGTCCTCCCCGGCTCCCTCGCACTGCTCGCGGGCCGCTTCCGATCGCTCCCTGCAAGGGGCATCATCGGGAAGAGGAGATCCGCATGAGCGAGCGACCCTATGTCACCCTCAGCTGCGCGATGTCGATCGACGGCTACCTCGACAGCCTCGAGCCCGCCCGGCTCGCGATGTCCAACGCCGCCGACCTCGACCGCGTCGACGACGTGCGCGCGCTGCACGACGCGATCATGGTCGGAGCGTCGACGGTGCGCCGCGACAACCCGCGCCTGCTGGTGCGCGATGGCGCGCGTCGCGCGCGGCGACTGGCCTCGGGGCGCCAGGAATCCCCGGCGAAGGTGACGGTGACCGCGAGCGGAGACCTTTCACCGGATGCCGCGTTCTTCACAACGGGGGAGGGGCCCCGCATCGTCTATTGCCCGCGGGCCCGCGCGGCGGATCTCGGCGCACGGCTGGGCCATCGCGCGGTCGTCGTCGGGATCGGCGACGAGTGCGTCACGATGGACGCCCTCCTCGACGATCTCGGCGCGCACCACGGGGTGCAGAGTCTCATGGTCGAGGGGGGCGGCACGGTGCTGACCCAGTTCCTCGGCGCCGACCTCGTCGACGAGCTCCACCTCGTGGTCGCTCCGTTCTTCGTCGGAGAGACCGGTGCTCCGCGCGTCGTCGGACCGGGTTCCTTCCCGTGGACGGCATCCCGCCGCGCGCACCTCGCCGACACGCGCCAGATCGGCGACGTCGTGCTCCTGCGCTACGCCCTGTCGGACCGCTTCGGCATGCTCGACGCCGAACCGACGGGAGCCGCACGGTCCGCCGCCGAGCGTCTGTGAGCACGATGCCCGGCGTGCGCTTCGTCCCGGTCTGGCGCCGGCGGCTCGCCCTCGGCGGGGCGATCTCCGCCCTCGTCGTGCTGCCGCTCATCCCCGGGGCTCTGGCGTCGGGGTCGATCGCCGATCTCGTCCGCATCCCCGTGGAGTCGATCGTGGCGCTGCTGGTGCTCGCGCTGATCCCGTGGCGGATGCTTCGCAGCGCCGTCGCGACCGCGTTCGGCGTGTTCATCGCCGTCGCCGTGCTCCTCGCGAGCATCGATCTCGGCTATCAGGCGGCGATCGGCATCCATTTCGTACCGCTGGATTGGCTCCAGCTGGGCGACGCGTACGGGGTCGTCGCCTCGGCGATCGGACCGGCGCCGGCCACTGCCTTGTTCGCCGCGGCCGTCGCACTGATCGTCGCCGTCGGCGTCGCGGCCGGGTGGGCCGTGCTGCGGGTCGACACGGCACTCCGCCGCCGGGGCGATCGCGGACGCGCCGCGCTCGCCGCCGTCACCGTGGCGTGGATCGTGATGGCGGCGGTGGCGCCGCCGCTGCGCCTTCCGGATCCGGTCGCGGCCGCAGCATCCACCGGATCCGTCGGCTCGGCGGTGTTGCGCGCGGTCTCGGCGCTCGAGACGCGGGCCCGGGTCGCCCGGGAGGTCGCCGACGACCCGTTCACCGGGGTGCCGGCGGCAGACCTGCTGGCCGCGCTCGAGGGCAAGGACGTGCTGTTCGTGTTCGTCGAGAGCTATGGGCGGGTCGCGCTCGAGGGCGACGGCATCTCGGACGGAGTGAACGACGTGCTGCGCCGTGGCGACGAGATGCTCGAGGCCGACGGCTATACGACGCGGAGCGCATGGCTGACGTCGCCGACGTTCGGCGGGGTGAGCTGGCTCGCGCACGCGACCCTGCAGACCGGCGTGTGGGTCGACTCGCAGGCGGTATACGACCTGGTGGTGCACACGGACCGCCTCACGCTCAGCGCGGCATTCGGCCGCGCCGGCTGGCGCACGGTGAGCGACGTCCCGTCGAACCGGCACCCCTGGGAGGTCGGCTCGACGTTCTACCGCTACGACACCCTCCTCGACGCGACGAACGTCGGTTACCGCGGCCCCTCGTTCGGGTACGCGCGCATTCCGGATCAGTTCACGCTCAAGCACTTCGCCGATCAGGTGCTCGCGGCTTCCGGCCGGCCGGTGATGGCGGAGATCGACCTGGTGTCGTCGCACACGCCGTGGGCGCCTCTTCCCGAGCTGGTGCCGTGGGATGACGTCGGCGACGGCTCGATCTACGACGCGCAGCCGACCCGCGGTCCGCAGGCGAGCGAGGTCTGGAAGGACCCGGAGGCGATCCAGCGTTCGTACGGGAAATCCGTCGAGTACACGCTGGGATCGATGCTGTCTTTCTTCGAGAACGTCGACGATCCGAACCTGGTCGTCGTCCTGCTCGGCGACCACCAGCCGGCGGCGATCGTGAGCGGCGACGACGCCGGCCGCGACGTGCCGATCAGCGTCATCGCAAAGGACCCGGCGGTGTTCGACGCGATCGCCGACTGGAAGTGGACTCCTGGACTGAGCCCGTCGGACACGTCCCCGGTGTGGCGCATGGACGCCTTCCGCGACCGCCTCTTCACGGCATTCGGTTCCGGGCGGTGACGCCGTCCGCGCCGGACGCCGTGATCGTGCACCTGTCGAGCCGCCGCGCCCGCTGGCAGGATGACGGCATGACGTTCACCCTGCGCGTGCCCGAGCCGCGCGACGCGGCCGAGATCGCCGCGCTGCACGTGGCGACGTGGCGGGAGACGTACACCCACCTGCTGCCCGCTGGATTCTTCGACGACGAGTTCGTGCAGGGACGACGGAGCATGTGGACCCGCATCCTGGACAACCCCCGCGACGAGTGGCGCATCTGGATCGCCGAGAGCGAGGGCCGCATCATCGGCTTCGCGACCTCCGGACCGGGCCTCGAGTTCGGCGGGGCGGCGCCGCGCGAGCGCCAGCTCTACATGCTCTACGTCGCCGCCGCCGACCACGGCGGCGGGGCCGGACAGGCGCTCCTCGATGCGGTGCTGGAGGAGGGGCCGGCGGTGCTGTGGGTGGCGAAGGAGAACCCGCGCGCCATCGCCTTCTACCGGCGCAACGGCTTCGAGTTCGACGGCGCCGAGCAGACCGACCCGATGGTGCCGACGATCATCGACGTCCGCATGCTGAGGTGACCGGCCGGTCTCGGGAGGTCTCAGCCGGAGAAGTCCGAGTCATCCGTCCAGGCGGCGATGTCGACCCCGTGGTTGTCGGGCGACGTCAGGGTCCACCACTCGGGCGCGTGGGAGTCGTCGGCCATTCGGCCACCCGCCGCCAGCGCGGCCGCCACCCGAGCGTCGACCTGGTCGCGCGGCACCGAGATGTCGATGTGCGTGCGCCCGCGGCCGGCCTTCGGCGGCGCGAGCGGGTGGAACCACACGTGCGGGTTGCGGCGCAGCGGGTCGATCGCGTCTTCGGCGCCGAGCGGGTCGTAGCCGAGCGCGGCGCTCCAGAACGGCCGCACGTGCGCGTCCGGGCCCTGCGCGACCGCGATGCCGACGACGGTGAGGGCGGACGGGTCGGCCTCGAGGCCGAGTTCGCGGGCGGCGCGTGACACCGATGCCGCGAGCTCGGCATCCGTCCGGCTCAGCGCGCCGTCGCGACGGCTGAAGGTCTTGACGAAGACGCCCTCGGGGCGCAGGTCGATGTCGGGGTAGTGGTCGAGGCCCTCGGCGATCGCGGCGACCTCTGCCACCAGACGCGCGCCGTGGGAGAGCGATTCGGCGCGGAAGAAGGCGTGCGCGCCCCAGTACAGGACCCGCCAGTCCTCCACGCCCTCCGACGCGTGGAAGGCGACCGGGCTGATCGTCTCGACCTCCGGGGCGATCGTGCCGTCGCCCAGTGGCGGCTGCGCGAGGATGAGGCGGGCCAGCTGCTGCGGACGGGTCAGCTGCGGCCAGTGCCCCGTCGGCAGGTCGACGTAGGTCACATCGCGCAGACGCGCGAACTCCTGCACCGGCGGTGCGCCCGCGTCGATCCAGCTCCGCAGGTCGGCGACCGTGTACTCGGTCGCCACGGCGGTGACGGGGATGTCGAGCCGGCGGTCGTCGCCGAGGCGCTGGATGCCGGTGACGACACCGGCGGGAGACGGGATCGCGTACGCGCGGAAGGCCGTCATCCCGCCGTCGCCGAGATCGCGCAGATCAGCCTCTTCGAACTCGCTCCACGGCGGGAGCGGGAGCTCGCCACCCTCCGTCGCGAACCCGTCGAGCAGCGGGTAGCCGTCGGCGGTCGGGAAGCCTCCGATGAGGATCAGCCGCGCGATACGGTGCGGACGCGCGTCGGCCGCCGCGTAGACGATGCCCGCGCCGGCGGAGTGCCCGACCAGCACGACCTGCTCGCCGGGTGCTTCGTCGATCGCGGCGACGACCGCCGCCACGTGGTCGGCCAGGGTGATCGCCGACCGGTCGGCGTCGGCAGACCCCATGCCGGGAAGGGTGAGCGGCACCGGCCGATGCCCTTCCCGTTCGAGCGCCGGTGCCACCTCGTACCACGCCCATCCGCCCATCCACAGGCCGGCGACCAGGATGATGTCCATTCGTGCTCCTCGCGACTCCGGGGTGATGTCAGTGTCGCGCGACCTGCCGACATCCGCCACGTTGCGCGGGGAATCGGGAATACGCCACGCGGAAGGGCGATTGAAGTTGATACCCCTGGGGGGTATAACGGAACCGTACTTGGACGAGGAGGGCATCGTGACCGATCCGCATCGCCACACTGACCACGCGACCCACGACCATGCTGGACATGACCACGCACCGCACCACGCCATGAGTGCCACGGCCACCACGGACGCCGATCACGGCGCCCACGCCGATCACGCCGACCACGGCGCGCACATGAGCCACGCCGGTCACGGCGCGGACCACGTCGCCCGCTTCCGCCGGCTGTTCTGGATCAACCTCGCCCTCGCGGTGCCGGTCGTCGCGTTCTCGGGCATGTTCGCGATGGTGCTCGGCTATACGCTGCCTGACGCGCCGTGGGTCCGCTGGATCTCGCCGCTCGGCGGCACCGTCATGTACTTCTGGGGCGGCTGGCCGTTCCTCTCGGGCGCCGTGTCGGAGCTGCGTGCCCGCAAGCCCGGCATGATGCTGCTCATCGGGCTCGCGATCACGGTCGCCTTCTTCGCGTCGTGGGGAGCGAGCCTCGGACTGCTGCACCACGAGCTCGAATTCTGGTGGGAGCTGGCCCTCCTCATCGTGATCATGCTGCTCGGTCACTGGATCGAGATGCGATCGCTCGCCCAGGCGACGTCTGCGCTCGACTCGCTCGCGGCGCTCCTTCCCGACGAGGCCGAGCGCGTGGAGGGCGACCGCGTCGTGACGGTGGCGCCGTCCGACCTCCGCCTGGGCGATGTCGTCGTGGTGCGTCCCGGCGGCAGCGTTCCCGCCGACGGGCGGATCGTCGACGGCGCCGCCGACATGGACGAGTCGATGGTCACGGGCGAGTCCCGCCCGGTCGCCCGCAGCGTCGGCGACCACGTGACGGCCGGCACCGTCGCCACGGACTCGGGCATTCGGATCGAGGTCACCGCGACCGGCGATGACACCACTCTGGCCGGCATACAGCGGCTGGTCGCCGAGGCGCAGAACTCGACCTCGCGTGCGCAGCGACTGGCCGACCGGGCCGCGGGCTGGCTGTTCTGGTTCGCCCTGGCCGCCGCCGCGCTCACCGCGATCGTGTGGACCGCGTTCGGACGTCCCGACGAGGCGGTCGTGCGCACCATCACCGTGCTCGTGATCGCCTGCCCCCACGCTCTCGGCCTCGCGATCCCCCTCGTCGTGTCGATCGCGACCGAGCGCGCAGCGCGCGGCGGTGTGCTCATCAAGGACCGCCTCGCGCTCGAGAGCATGCGCACGATCGGCGCGGTGCTGTTCGACAAGACGGGCACGCTCACGAAGGGCGAGCCGACCGTGGGCGATATCGCCGCCGTGACCGACCTGGATGCCGACGGCGTGCTGGCGCTCGCCGCGGCCGCCGAGGCCGACAGCGAGCACCCGCTCGCGAAGGCGATCGTGCGCGCCGCCCACGAGCGCGGCCTCGCGCTCGCCCCCGCGTCAGGCTTCCAGTCGTCACCGGCGGTCGGCGTGACCGCGGCCGTCGACGGGCATGTCGTCCGGGTCGGCGGACCGCGTCTGCTCGAGGAGATCGGCGCCGCGGACGTCCCCGCCGCCCGCACCTGGCGCGACCAGGGGTCGATCGTGCTCCACGTCGTGCGTGACGGCGCTGTCGTGGGCGGGATCGCGCTCGCCGACGAGATCCGTCCCGAGTCGCGCGAGGCCGTCGACGCACTGCAGAAGCTGGGCGTCGAGGTGGTCATGATCACGGGCGATGCCGAACCCGTCGCCCGGTCGGTGGCCCAGGCGCTCGGCATCCGTCGCGTCTTCGCCGGCGTCCGTCCCGAAGACAAGGAGCGCAAGGTCGCCGAGCTGCAGGGCGAGGGCCTCAAGGTCGCAATGGTGGGCGACGGCGTCAACGACGCGCCCGCGCTCGCGCGTGCCGATGTCGGCATCGCGATCGGCGCCGGAACCGACGTCGCGATCGGGTCGGCGGGGGTCATCCTCGCGTCGAGCGATCCGCGCTCGGTGCTGTCGGTGATCGAGCTGTCCCGCGCGAGCTACCGCAAGATGACGCAGAACCTGTGGTGGGCGGCGGGTTACAACCTCATCTCGGTGCCGCTCGCGGCCGGAGTCCTCGCCCCGATCGGCTTCGTGCTGCCGATGTCGGTCGGTGCGATCCTGATGTCGCTGTCGACGGTCGTGGTGGCGCTCAACGCGCAACTGCTGCGCCGTCTCGACATCCGTCCCGAGCCGAGCGCCCGAGCCGTCCTCGAGCGCTGATCTGGGACACGGATGCTGCGACCCGCAGCGCCGGGGCGCAGCATCCGCGTCCGTTCCTCCAGAGTCAGCGGAGATAGGGTTTGAGGATGGCGACGACTCCTCCCGGCTGGTACGACGACGGTCACGGCGCAATGCGCTGGTGGGACGGCGCGCAGTGGACGGAACACAGCGCGCAGCCCGATCCCGAGACCTCGCCGGCGCCGACCGAGGCTGAGATCCTGGCCGGCGACCTGGGCTTCGATCAGCCGGGCGCCACCGGCACTCCTGCGGCCGGGGGCGGCTTCGCGGCCGCGACCGAGCCGCGCGCGAAGTCGAAGCTGTGGATCGTGTGGGTGGTGTTGGGTGTCGTACTGCTGGGCATCGTGATCGCCGCTGCCGTCGTGATCCCGCTGCTGCTCATGTCGGCGTCGGCGGTGACCTCCGGCGGTCAGACCGACGACGAGCGCGCCGCGGTCGCAACCGTCGGGCTCTACGACGAGGCCTGGCAGGAGGCCGATTGCGAAAAACTCACCGCCGCGACGACCGAGCAGTTCCGCACGGACTCCGCGCTGAACGATTGCGCTGCGTTCGCTGATCAGGCGGCGGCCTTCAGCACCGGCATCGAGGACTACACGGTGAACGTCACCGACGTGGAGAGCTCCGGCAGCGAGATCATCGTGACGACCAACGAGACCTACACGCAGCTGGTCGACGAGAACGGCGAGCCCACGGACCCGTCCGAGGGTGCTCAGGTCTACGAGTACACCCTGGTCGAGGCCGACGGCGAATGGCTGATCGACTACCTGTACTCCGAATGACCGCGCCCGAGACGGCACGCCCTCCCCGCGACGCACGGTTCGTTCTCACCTGCGTCGGCATCGGTCTGCTCGCCGGATTGCTGTCAGGCCTGTTCGGCGTGGGCGGCGGGACGGTCATCGTGCCCTTCCTCGTGCTGTTCCTCCGCTTCGACCAGCGCCTCGCCGCAGGGACGTCGCTCGCCGCGATCGTGCCGACCGCGACGGTCGGCGTCATCTCGTACGCCGTGCACGGGTCCGTCGCGTGGATCCCCGCGCTGCTGCTCGCCGCCGGTGCGGTGGTCGGTGCCCAGATCGGCACATGGCTGCTGCCGCGGCTCTCCCTGACGGTGCTGAGGTGGGCTTTCGTCGGCTTCCTCGCCGCCGTCATCGTGAGTCTGTTCATCGTCATCCCGTCGCGCGACGCAGAGCTCTCCCTCACGTGGCTGAGCGGCACCCTGCTCGTGGTGCTGGGCGTGATCACCGGCATCCTGTCGGGCCTCATCGGCGTCGGCGGGGGCATCATCGTGGTCCCGGCGCTCATGGTGCTGTTCGGCACGAGCGACCTCGTCGCCAAGGGCACGTCGCTGCTCATGATGATCCCGACGGCGGTCTCGGGCACGATGGGCAACCTCCGCCGCCGCAACGTCGACCTCGTCGCTGCGGCGATCGTCGGCGTCGCGGCGTGCACCACGACCGCGCTCGGCGCATGGGCGGCGACCCTCATCGATCCGTTCGTCGGCAACATGCTCTTCGCGGCGTACCTCGTGATCATCGCGGTGCAGATGGGTCTGCGCGCGTGGCGCGGACGCCCTCGCCCGGCCACCGGCCCGGCCGGGGCGGGGGAGCCCGCTCGGTAGGATGGCCTGGTGCCAGTGAACCCCGAGCTCGTCGGCCGCGACTTCCCGCCGACGACCCCCTACCTCGTGGGTCGCGAGAAGGTGCGCGAGTTCGCGCGCGCCGTCTTCGCCGATGACCCGCAGCACACCGACCCCGCCGCCGCGCAGGCGCTCGGCTATGCCGACGTCGTCGCGCCGCCGACCTTCGCGATCGTCGTGACCGATGCCACGCTCCAGCAGCTGCTCGGCGAGCCCGACTCGGGCATCGTCCTCAAGAACGTGCTGCACGCCGAGCAGAGGTTCCGCTACTCGCGGCCGATCGTGGCGGGAGACGCGCTCACTGCGAAGCTGTCGGTGACGGGCCTGCGGGCCATGGGCGCGGCCGCGATGGTGACGAGCGAGTCCGAGATCACGGATGCTGCGGGTGACCACGTCGTGACCGCGACGTCGGTGCTCCTCGTGGGGGAGGGCGACGAATGAGCGGCGCTTCGACAGGCTCAGCGACCGGGGCGCTCGCCGTCGGCGACATCGTCGCGGAGCGCACCGTGCATCTCACCCGCGACTCCCTCGTGCGCTATGCCGGGGCCTCCGGGGACTTCAACCCGATCCACTACCGCGACGACGTCGCCGCCGCGGTGGGTCTGCCCGGCGTCCTCGCCCACGGCATGCTCACGATGGGCCTGGCCGTCGGAACGATCGAATCGTGGGTCGGAGACACCGGACGCATCCTCGAGTACGGGGTGCGCTTCACCAAGCCCGTCGTGGTCGACCCCGAGACCGGCGCCGACGTGACCGTCGTCGCGAAGGTCGGCGCGGTCGACGACGAGTCGGCGCGCATCGACCTCACCGTGTCGTTCGACGGCAACACGGTGCTCGTCAAGGCGCAGGTGCGCGTCCGGACCGTCTGACGCATGCCCGACGTGACTCCCATCCCACTGTCGCGGCTCACGACGCTGCGCACCGGCGGCACGCCGGAACGCATGATCGATGCCGCCACCACCGGTGAGCTCGTCGACGCCCTGCGCGACGTGTGGGCCTCCGGCGACGAATGGCTCGTGCTCGGCGGCGGATCCAACCTGTTCGTCGGCGACGAGGACTTCGACGGCACCGTGGTGCGCGTGCTCACGAAGGGCGTCGAACGGATGCCGTCGCCCCTGCCCGGACGCGTGCGCCTGAAGGTGCAAGCGGGCCACGACTGGGACGACCTCGTCGCCTTCGCGGTCGCGGAGGGGCTCGGCGGCATCGAGGCGATGTCGGGGATCCCCGGAACCGTCGGCGCCGCGCCGGTGCAGAACATCGGCGCCTACGGCCAGGAGATCGTGCAGACCCTGAGCGAGGTGGAGCTTCTCGACGAGTCCACCGGCGAGGTGTCGACCGTTCCCGCCGCCGAGCTCGGGCTGGGCTTCCGCACGTCGGTGCTCAAGCACCACTACGGCTCGGTGCCCGCGCGGCGCGCGGTGATCCTCTCGGTGACACTGGACCTGCCGGAGATCGGCCAGGGCGCGCGCGCCATCGCCGGCGACCAGCTGCGCACCGCGCTGCGGCTCGGCCCCGACGACGCGGTGACCCTCGCGTGGGTGCGTGACCGCATCCTCGAGACCCGCCGCACCAAGGGCATGGTGCTCGACGCCGACGACCCCGACACGTACAGCGCCGGCTCGTTCTTCCAGAACGCCGTGGTGTCGGCATCCTTCGCCCGCACGCTCCCCGAGGCGTGCCCGCGCTGGCCGGTGCACCCCGACCTCGACCCGGTGCTCGTCATCCCGCTGGCGAACTTCGACGGCTACGTGCCCGCGCCCACCACCGTCGAGTCCGACGTCAAGGTGAGTGCCGGCTGGCTCATCGAGCACGCCGGGGTGCGGAAGGGCTTCAAGCTGCCGCGCTCGCGCGCAGGGCTGTCGACCAAGCACGCCCTCGCGCTCACGAACCGCGGCCACGCGACCGCCGCCGAGCTCGCAGAGCTCGCGCGCTTCATTCAGGGCCGCGTGCAGTCCGAGTTCGGCCTCGTCCTGCAGCCCGAGCCCGTCCTCGTGAACGTCGAGCTCTAGCCCGTCCCACCCCGCTGTATCAGCCGGGCTCGCGGGCCCCTGCCTTTTGGCGAGTCGCCAGCATCCGCGCACAATCGCAATGATTCTTGGCGGATCGCGCTTTGAGCGCCTAGCCCCGATTCTGGCGAGTCGCCAGAATCGGCGGCATTCGCCCAAGCTCTTGGCGAGTCGCCAGAGCAGGGGGGACGACGCGTCGGCCGGTCGCCGGACTCCCGGCCGCGGGGCGCTGCTGCAGATCAGCCCGCGGTCGATGCGGAGAGCAGCCGGCGGATACGGCCCGCGAGGGCGGGCAGGTCGTCGAAGTCGCGCCGGGTGACGACCGTGAATCGGTAGCCGAGAGATTCCAGTTCGGCGCGCCGCATTTCATCCCGACTCCACTGATCCGGGTCGCGATGGTGATCGCCGTAATACTCGATGATCAGTTTCTGCCCGCGGTAGAGCATGTCGACTCGGGCCACGAATCGTGTGCCGTCATAGATCTCGACGTTGCACTCAGGCCTTGGGAGACCGGCCAGTTCGAGGACACAGCGGAGCTCCGACTCACGCGGTGACTCCGAACGCTCCGAACAGAGCTCGAGGGCGCGGCGACGAATTCCAGCACCGGGCGAGTGCGGTGCTCGGGTGTGCTCCGCAGCCAGTTGATCGATCGTGCAACGGCGTCGATTGCGCGCGATGAGGAAGTCCGTCACGGCGACGAACGAAGGAAGGGTGCGTCTCATAGCGTGGTGTCACTTCCCACGGGGTCCTCGTCGTCGTTGACGTAGGAGGGCCATCGTGGGAGACCAGTTGTTTCCGCCAAGAAGCAAAGAAGTGATCCCACGATGACCCAGAACCAGTCTGCCTTGACGACCCTGATTGCCGAAGTCCTCGCCGAGCCGGAGCTCGCTCATTCGGACGTGTTCCGCCGGATGCTGCAGGCCGGCTTGCAGGACCTGATCGACGCGGAAGCGACGGTGAAGATCGGCGCGGCGCCGCACGAACGCACCCCGGAGCGCACCACTCGGCGGAACGGCACCCGCCCCAAGACGCTCGCGACCCCGGCCGGGGAGGTGGACTTGGCGATCCCGAAGCTGCGGGAGGGATCGTTCTTCCCGTCGTTGCTGCACCCGCGCCGCCGGGTCGACAAGGCGCTCTACGCCGTGATCTGCCAGGCCTGGATCGACGGGGTGAGCACTCGCAAGGTCGACCAGCTGATCCGGGCGCTGGGCAACGACACCGGTATCAGCCGGTCGACGGTGTCGCGGATCTGCAGTGAGATCGACGAGGCCGTGCAGGAGTTCCTGCACCGCCGGATCGACCACACGTGGTTCCCCTACCTCTTCCTGGACGCCACCTACCTCGACGTCCGCCACCGCGGCCGGGTCGTCTCCCAAGCCCTCGTCGTCGCCACCGGCGTCAGCGGCGAGGGCCGCCGGGAGATCCTCGGGATGGCGCTGGGAGACGCGGAGACCACCGACTTCTGGACCGAGTTCCTCCGCAGCCTCCGCGACCGGGGACTGAAGGTCGCCACCGACGCCGACCCGCTCGGGGTCGCCCTGGTCACCAGCGACGCGCACGCCGGCCTGAAAGCAGCGGTGAAGGCGATCCTGCCCGGAGCTGGCTGGCAGAGATGCCGAGTCCATTTCGCCCGCAACGTCACCCAGAAGATCGGATCCGCGCGCTCCAAGCCGGTCAACGCGCTGATCACCACGATCTTCGCGCAGACCACGCCGGAGGCCGTGCTCGCCCAGTACCAGGCCGTCACCGACAGCCTCCGCGGGTCGTTCCCCGAGATCGCCGCCATGCTCGAAACCGCCGAGCCAGACCTCACCGGTTTCGCCTCGACCCCTCGAGAGCACTGGCAGAAGGTCTGGTCCAACAATCCGATCGAACGGCTCAACCGCGAGATCAAACGCCGCGCCGACGTCGTCCAGATCTTCCCCGACCGCGACTCCGTGACCCGCCTCATCGGCGCTGTTCTGCAGGAGCAGCACGAGGAGTGGCAATACGGCGAACGCCGCTACTTCTCCGACATCTCAATGCGCAAGCTCATCCACTCCCTGCACGAACACACCGAGCCCGCCCGCACCG
This sequence comes from Microbacterium sp. F01, assembly GCF_056156365.1. Lineage (NCBI taxonomy): Bacteria > Bacillati > Actinomycetota > Actinomycetes > Micrococcales > Microbacteriaceae > Microbacterium > Microbacterium sp. F01. Next base: position 3,321,516 of record NZ_CM149592.1, on the reverse strand, counting down.
AGCTGTACCTCACCGCCTGACCATCACCCACCATCGGCAACAACAGAAGTGACACCACGCCACGGGACTTGACCCGAAGGAAGGTCCAGTTCGGCGGAGAGGTCGCGCCAGGTCCGCGATGGACGAGTCACACGGATGCGACGCCTCGTCATCACCTCATCGTCGGCGATCTGCAGGGATCGTCCGCGGACCCGCCGCCCTCGGATTCTGTTGCTCGGATAGGGCACCCCGATCGTCGGCCGTCCGAACGCGTCGTGCTTCAGCGCGACGGGGAGCGGCACGCCGATCACCGCACCCGCGGTAGGGCCGCAGGCGAAGGCATGTGAGGGCAGCGCGCGCATCAGGAGCTCAAGGCGGGCCATCGGGCTCAGTTCCCTCGTCGTTCGAGCGCCATGGAACGGATGCAGCAGCGTCCTCGCCGAAAGCTGCGAGGGGGCGACTCCTGCTTCGCGGGCCTCGCGCACGGTGAAGCCTGGAAGCAGGTGAGGTGGGAGGTGCCAATCGCGCATCTGTCGATCGTCGTCGCCCGGGATACGGTGCCCGCAACCAACCCAACCGTTCCGAGGAATCTTGCCCAGCCGGGGTCGCTGGGGAGGAACGGGCACGACGTCGGCGAGAACCTCAGTCGATTCGCCTGAAGCACGGCGATTGGGCGGCGGATGCTGGCGAGTCGCCAAAATGCACTGAACGGCAGGTGTGGACACGTCGCTTCGTTTGGCGAGTCGCCAAGATGGAACGGTCCCAGCACCGATTCGTGGCGACTCACCAAGACGGCGCGACGGGTCGCGCGCAGACGGAGGAACGCGGATGCCTCTGGGCCGAGGCATCCGCGTTCCGAAGGGTGATGCGTTACGACGCGAAGAGACGCTGCAGGCGCTGCACACCCTCGAGGAGGGCGTCGTCGCCGAGCGCGTACGACAGGCGCAGGTAGCCGGACGGGCCGAAGGCCTCACCCGGAACGACGGCGACCTCGGCCTTCTCGAGGATGAGGTCGGCGAGTTCGAGCGACGTCGTGGGCGTGACCCCCGCCCACTCGCGGCCGAGGAGGCCGCGTACGTCGGGGTAGGCGTAGAAGGCGCCGAGCGGCGTGGGAACGTCGACGCCGTCGATCTTCGACAGCTCCGCCACGATGAGGCGGCGGCGGCGGTCGAAGGCCTGGCGCATCTGCTCGACCTCGTCCTGCGGACCGCTGAGGGCTGCCAACGCCGCGCGCTGCGCGATGTTGTTCACGTTCGAGCACAGGTGCGACTGCAGGTTGCCGGCGATCTTGATCGCGTCCTTGGGGCCGACCATCCAGCCCAGGCGCCAGCCGGTCATCGCGTAGGTCTTCGCGACGCCGTTGACCAGGATCGTCTGGGCCGCAGCATCCGGAACCGCCTCCACGATCGACACGGCGCGCGTGCCTTCGTAGACGAGGTTCTGGTAGATCTCGTCCGAGATGATCCAGATGCCGTGCTCGACGGCCCAGCGGCCGATGGCCTCGGTCTCTTCGAGGGTGTACACCGAGCCGGTCGGGTTCGAGGGCGACACGAACACGAGGGCCGTCGTCTTGTCGGTGCGGGCGGCCTCGAGCTGCTCGACGGTCACCTTGTAGTCCTGGTCGGCACCGGCGAACACCTCGACGGGGATGCCGTCGGCCAGCGCGATCGCCTCGGGGTACGTCGTCCAGTACGGGGCCGGCAGCAGCACCTCGTCGCCGGGGTTCACGACGGTCTGGAAGGCCTGGTAGACGGCCTGCTTGCCGCCGTTGGTGACGATGATCTGCGACGGGTCGACGTCGAGGCCCGAGTCGCGGAGCGTCTTCGCGGCGATCGCCTCGCGCAGCACCGGAAGGCCGGCGGCGGGCGTGTAGCGGAAGTTCGCGGGGTTGTGCAGCGCCTCGGCGGCGGCATCCACGATGAACTGCGGGGTCGCGAAATCGGGCTCGCCCGCCGCATACGAGATGACGGGCCGGCCGGCGGCCTGAAGCGCCTTCGCCTTGGCATCGACCTTGAGGGTCGCCGACTCGGCGATGGCACTGAGCTTGTTGGAAAGCGTGGGCTTGCGGGAGAGCGGTGCGCGTTCGGTCACGCTTCGAGCGTAGTCGGCGCCTCGCGACGTTACAGCCGCCGGTTGCGCACGCGTGGACCGTGCGCGTGCGCGATCCGGGCGCGACACGACGGAACGTCCGAGGGTAAGCGCTCTTCCGGATCGGCCCGCGGGCGCGGTAGCCTGTGCGTCGTGGACGCCTGGATCTGGGGAGCCGTCGTGCTCGCGATCGTGCTCGTCATCGCCGGTGGGATCGCCTGGTGGCTCGCGCGCGGGTGCGTGCTGACCATCATCGGCGCCACGGGCGCGGTCCTCGGCGGCCTCGTCGCCCTCATCAGCCTCGTGCTGCTGCTCGACCCCGACGTCGGGCTGCGGGTCTCCTTCATCGTCACGGTCGTCTCGGGGGTGTGGCTGCTCGCCTGGGCGCTCGCCGGCGGAGTCCGCGGCCAGCGCCTGCTGCGCGCCGAGGAGGAGGCAGCCGGTGCGGCAGCTCCCGTCCCCGTCCCGGTGACGGCCGCACACGGTCACTGACAGGATCGCCCTCCGGGCCGCGCGCGGAGCGCACGCTGGATGACGGCATCCACCGAATGGGGGATGCCTTCTCCTGCGGATGACGGCTGGGGGCGGCATCCGTCCTCCGCGACGCTGGAAGCATGCAGACACAAGCGGTGCGGGTGCGGAACCTGCGCAAGGCGTACGGCGATCGCACGGTCGTCGACGGGGTGTCGTTCGAGATCGAGCGCGGCGAGACGTTCGCCCTCCTCGGACCGAACGGCGCCGGCAAGTCGACCACCGTCGAGATCCTCGAGGGGTACCGGCGGCGCACAGGCGGCGACGTCGAGGTGCTCGGCGTCGATCCCGCCACGGGCGGCCTCGACCTCAAGGCCCGACTCGGGATCGTGCTCCAGTCGACCGGCCAGTCCGGCCTCGTCACCGTCCGCGAGCAGCTGCGGCAGTTCGCGGGCTTCTACCCGGATCCGCGCGACGTCGACGAGGTGATCGCTGCGGTCGGCCTCGAGGCGCAGGCGAAGACCCGCATCTCGAAGCTCTCCGGCGGCCAGCAGCGCCGCGTCGATGTGGCCCTCGGCATCATCGGGCGCCCCGAGCTGCTGTTCCTCGACGAGCCGACGACGGGCTTCGACCCGCACGCGCGTCGCGAGTTCTGGGAGCTCATCCGGCGCCTCCAGGCCGAGGGCACGACGATCGTGCTGACCACGCACTATCTCGACGAGGCGGCGCAACTCGCCGACCGCGTCGCGGTGATCGCCGCCGGCCGGCTGCAGGCGATCGGCCCCGTCGCGGGGTTCGGCGGCGAGGCGGCACGCGTGCCGATCGTGCGATGGGTGGAGAACGGGATGCTGCGGCAGGAGCGCACCGAGGACCCCTTCGCGTTCGCGACCGCTCTGGCCGCGCGGCTGGGTGAGGCACCTGCCGAGCTCGAGATCGTGCGGCCGAGCCTCGAGGACGTCTACCTCGAGTTGGTCGGCGAGACCACGGCGGAGGCGACTGCGGGTGCGGCCCCCGAGACGAAGGGAGCGGTGCGATGAGCGTCACCGTCGAGAAGTCGCGGAGCGTGAGCATCCGTCCGCGCCGCGCGCGCCGCAACGTCCTCAGCGTGGGCATCTGGCGCACGCGGTTCGAGCTGATGCAGTACTTCCGCTCGGGCGACACGCTGTTCTTCACGTTCCTGTTCCCCGTCTTCATGCTGGGCCTGTTCAGCGTCGCGTTCGGATCGGACGGTGACGTGCAGATCGCGCCCGGCGTGCCGCCGATCTCGATGGCCGAGCTGTACCTGCCCGGCATGATCGCCGCGGGCCTGCTGCTGTCGGGCTTCCAGAACCTCGCGATGGACATCGCGATCGAGCGGTCCGACGGCATGCTCAAGCGACTCGGCGGCACGCCGCTGTCGCCGGTGAGCTACTTCATCGGCAAGATCGGGCAGGTGCTCGTCACCGGGGTGCTGCAGTCCGCGCTGCTGCTGGTGTTCGCGTCCACGGTGCTCGGGGTCGAGCTGCCCACGGAGCCCGAACGCTGGATGACCTTCGCGTGGGTGTTCGTCCTCGGGATCACGACGTCGGCCCTCCTCGGTGTCGCGCTGTCGTCCGTGCCGCGCACCGCGAAGAGCGCGACCGCCGTGGTCGTGCCGATCGCGCTCGCGCTGCAGTTCATCTCCGGCGTCTACCTCACGTTCTCGCAGCTGCCGGAGTGGCTTCAGAACGTCGCAGGACTCTTCCCGCTCAAGTGGATGGCACAGGGCATGCGTGCGGTGTTCCTGCCCGACGCGTATGCCACGCTCGAGCAGAACGGGGAGTGGAACCTCGCGGGCGTCGCGATCGCTCTCGGAATCTGGTTGATCGTGGGTCTGGTGCTGTCGCGCGTCACCTTCCGCTGGATCCGGCGCGACGCATAGCCTGACGGTGCCCGGCGTCCGCGGATCGCGCGGCGCCGGGCACCGATCGACGAACGGACGAGGGAAGATGCTGACGAAGCGGGGGTGGGACGCGATCGTGTCGATCGTGTCGGCCGTCATCGCCATCGCGCTCGTCTTCCTCTTCCCGCCCGCGACCGCCGCCCGCACGGCGATCGCGCTCGCGGCGATCGGCCTCTTCGCGCTGGGCTACGCCCTGATCGGCCGCGACGCGATCGAGCCGCCGCGCGCGGCGTGGCGGTACCCCGCCTTCCTCTCGGTGGCCGCCGTCGCCGCCGGGATCGGCGCGGGCGCGGCTCCCTTCATGGCGATGCTCCAGACGCTGGCCTACCCGCTGGTCTGGGTGATCGGCGACTCGCGCAAGCGCGGGGTCGGTGGCTCGGCGGTGATCGCAGGAAGCGTGTTCGTCGGGGCGAGCTTCGGGTACGGACCGAACGTGGACTCCCTCCTCGCCGGCGCCACGACCGCGGTCTTCTCGCTCTCTTTCGCGATCGCCATCGGCCTCTGGATCGCCCGCATCGCCGAGTACGGCGAGGAGCGCGAGCGACTGCTCGCCGAGCTGACGGCGGCGCAGACCGAGGTCGAGGCGCTCAGTCGCGAGCGCGGTGCGTCGGCGGAGCGCGAGCGCCTGGCCCGCGACATCCACGATACCTTGGCGCAGACGCTCGCAGGCCTGGTGATCTTCGCCGAGCGGGCGGGTCGGCAATCTCGGGAAGGGCAGACGGATGCTGCGGCCACCACGATCGCCACCGTCGAGCAGGTCGCGCGCGACGCGCTCGCCGAGTCCCGCGCGCTCGTGGCCCGCACGGCGGCCGTTCCGCGCGAGCCGGCGTTCGGCGCCGCGGTCGAGCGTCTCATCGAGCGGTTCCGCGAACACGGCACGGCGCGCATCACGCTCGACACCGTCCGCGTGCAGGGCCAGCTCGATCGCGAGGCTCAGGTGGTGCTGCTGCGGTGCCTGCAGGAAGCGCTGTCGAACGTGACGAAGCACGCGGGCGCCGCGGAGGTGGCCGTGCGCGTGGAGGTCGCGGCCGACGGTGCCGCGGTGCTCGAGGTGCGCGACGACGGACGCGGGTTCGAGACGTCGCGGCCGGGGAGCGGATTCGGGCTGGAGGGCATGCGTGAGCGCGTGGCGCTCGCCGGCGGCGCGTTCGGCGTCGCATCGACGCCGGGCGAGGGCACGACGCTGACGGTCAGGCTTCCGGAGGCGTCGCACGACGCGCAGGGCGAGGCGGTCGCCGTGATGCCGACCACGTCGGACGATGTCGCCGCCGACGCGATGCGGGCGAAGGGGGATCGCCCATGATCCGGCTGCTCATCGCCGACGACCATCCCGTGGTGCGGGCCGGGCTCGCCGGGCTGCTCTCGGACGAACCCGGCTTCGAGGTCGTGGCCGAGGCATCCGATGGCGACGAAGCCGTGCGTCTCGCGGCCGCGACGCGTCCGGATGTCGTGCTGATGGACCTGCGTATGCCGCACGTCGACGGTGTCGCGGCCACCGCGCGGATCGCCGGGGGAGAGGCGGGAGACCCGCCGCCGCGCGTGCTGATCCTCACGACGTACGAATCCGACGATCAGATCCTCGCGGCCATCGAGGCCGGTGCGACGGGCTACCTCCTGAAGGCCGCTCCGCAGGCCGAGATCGTCGCCGGCATCCGCTCCGTCGCGGCGGGGCAGTCGGCGCTGTCGCCCCAGGTGGCGGTGCGCCTGGTCGAGCGCATGCGGCGCCCCGAGCCCGAGACCGTGCTGACCGCGCGGGAGCTCGACGTGCTGCGCCTGGTCGCCACCGGGCACAGCAACAAGCAGATCGCGGTCGCCCTCGGCATCGGCGAGTCGACCGTCAAGACGCACCTGCTCAAGGTGTTCGAGAAGCTCGGCGTCGCCGACCGCACCCGAGCTGTGACGCTCGCGATGGAGCGCGGCCTGCTGAGTTGACGATTCGCCGCTGTCGCCGGCGCCTCCTACCCTGGACGCAGCATGGATCTCGAAGAACTCGACCGGCTGTGGGAGCGGCACGCCGCATGGCGTGTTCTGCGCGCCCACAACGCGCCGCTGATCCTGTCGTTCCTCGGCCGTCGTTTCATCGACGAGAACCGCGGGGCGATACCGCTGGGTGATCTCGTCTCGGCGCTCGACGACGAGCTGTTCGCACTCCATCGCGCCACGCCGGAGCGCTATCCGCAGGATGCCGCGGCGTATGTCGACAACTGGTCCGACCCGCAGGCGGGCTTGCTGCGACGCTTCTACCCCGCGGGTTCGGAAGAGGTGCACGTCGAGGCCACGCCGGCGCTGGAGAAGGCCTATCGCTGGGTTGAGGGTCTGCGCGCCCGCCCGTTCGTGGGCACCGAGTCGCGGCTCCAGACGCTCGTCGACCTGCTGCGGCAGATCGTGCACGGTTCGCAGGCGGACCCGGCAGAGCGCATCGCCGAACTCGAACGGCGCCGCGAGGCGATCGACAGAGAACTCGCGGACGCGCGCGATGGCAAGGTCCCCGTGCTCGACGACACCGCGCTGCGCGAGCGGTCCCAGCAGTTCGCCGCGACCGCGCGCGAACTGCTGGGCGACTTCCGCGAGGTCGAGGACAACTTCCGCGCGTTGGATCGATCGGCACGTGAGAAGATCGCGGGCTGGGACGCCGGCAAGGGCGCACTGCTCGAAGAACTCGTGACGAGTCGGACCGACATCGCGTCGTCGGATCAGGGTCGCAGCTTCCAGGCGTTCTACGACTTCCTGCTCTCCGAGGGTCGGCACGACGAGCTGACCGACCTGCTCGACGCGGTGCAGGGGATGCCCCAGCTCACCGCCGACCACAGGGTGCGGCGTGTGCACCACGACTGGGCCGATGCCGCCGAACGCGCGCAGCAGACCGTCCGCGGCCTCTCGGAGCAGCTGCGCCGCTTCCTCGACGACCAGGTGTGGGTCGAGAACCGGCGGGTGCTCGACCTCGTGCGGGCGGTCGAGGCGTCCGCGCTGGCCGTTCGCGACCGTCCGCCTGCCGATGTCGGCGTGCACGTCGACGAGCCGGGCCTGCCGATCGCCCTCGTGTTCGAGAGGCCGCTGTACGACCCGCAGCCCGACGTCGTTGTCGACAGCCTGCCGGCGCCGCAGACCATCGACGAGGTCGAGCTGGACGGGCTGTTCGCGCAGCGCTTCGTCGACACGGCCCGGCTGGTCGGCAACATCCAGGCCGTCGTGCCCCCGAGATCGAGCGTGGCGCTCGACGACATCGTCTCGCTCTATCCGATCCAGGACGGCGCCGCCGAGATTCTCGGCTACCTCGCGCTCGACGACGACGATATGGCCGTGACCGTCGAAGAGTCCGCCGGAGAGATGACCATCGACTACATCGACGCGGTGGGAGCGGCCCGCCGGGTGAGGATGCCGCAGGTGAGGGTGACACGCCGATGAGAAGCACCGACGAGCACGCGGTCGCGACAGCGATCATCTCCCTCATGCGGGAGGTCGTCTACCGCGACCTGCCCGCCCACGAGCCGGTGTGGGAGGCGCTCGCGAAATACCGGGCGGCCGTCGCCGACCATTTCTCCGCGATCGGCGTCGACGTCGTCGTCGACGAAGCCGAGGGGTACGCCTACCTGCGAACCCGCGAACCCGAAGAGGGCGAGGAGGTTCTGCCGCGACTCGTACGCCGCCGGAGCCTCACCTACAACGTCAGCCTGCTGCTCGTGCTGCTGCGCCGCCGCATGGTCGAGTTCGAGGCCTCCGGAGAAGCGGGCAAGCTCGTGCTCACCCGGGACCAGATCGTCGAACTGCTCCGCGTTTTCCAGGCCACGTCCACCAACGAGGCGCGCATCGTCGAGCAGGCCGACCGCACCATCGCCCAGGTCGCCGACCTCGGATTCATCCGCGAACTGCGCGGGCAGCGCGGCGCGTGGGAGGTGCGCCGCATCCTCAAGGCCTACGTCGACGCACAGACTCTCGCCGACTTCTCGGCGCGACTGGCCGCCTATGCGGGCGGTGATGCGACGGAGACGACCGCGGTCGTCGGGGCCGTCTCCGTCGACGAAGCCGACCCCGCGATGTCGGCGGCGGTCTCGGGAGGGGAGGAATGAGCGACGCGCTGTTCTCCGCGTGGGACGTCGACGATCCCGCGAGCGCGGGGGCGGGTTACCGCCTGACCCGCGTCGAGGTCTACAACTGGGGTACGTTCGACCGCAGCGTGTGGTCTCTGCAGCCCGACGGTCAGACGGCCCTCCTCACCGGTGACATCGGAAGCGGCAAGTCGACGCTCGTCGACGCGATCACGACGCTTCTGCTCCCCGCCCACCGCATCGCATACAACAAGGCGGCCGGCGCCGACGCCAAGGAGCGGACGCTCCGCAGCTACGTCGAGGGGCACTACAAGTCCGAACGCAACGAGGCGACCGGAGCCTCGCGCCCCGTCGGCCTTCGCGACCACACCTCGTACTCGGTGATCCTCGGCCGGTTCACCAACGCCGGTTACGGCGAGACAGTGACGATCGCGCAGGTGTTCCACCAGAAGGACCGCACCGGGCAGCCGGAGCGCTTCTTCATCACCGCGGCGGTACCGCTGTCGATAGACCCCGACTTCAGTCGGTTCGGCTCCGATCTCAAAGCGCTGCGCGCGCAACTGCGTGCCAGGGGCGCCGACATCGACAACACCTTCACGGAGTATCACCGGAGGCTGCGACGGCTGCTGGGCATCCCGTCCGAGCAGGCGATGGAGCTGTTCCATCAGACGGTGTCGATGAAGTCGGTCGGGAACCTCAACGACTTCGTGCGCGACCACATGCTCGAACCCGTCGACGCATCAGGGCGGGTGCGGGCGATCGTCGACCACTACGACAACCTCGTCACGGCGCATGAGGCCGTGCGCACCGCGACAGAGCAGCTCGCCACGCTCGGACCACTGGTCGCCGCCGCAGACAAGTACGCGCTCGCCGTGATACGACATGCCGAGCTCACCGATGAGCGTTCCGCGGTCGTGCCTTTCATCGCCGAGCGGGTGAGCGAGCTCGCGGCGGCTGCTGTCGCCGACGCCGAGACCGACCTGGCGTCGGCGGAGAGTCGCAAGGACGAACTGGCGGTCGCTCGGCAGGCGTTGGTTCCCGAGCGTGACCGGCTCGTGCTCGAGCGCGCCGGCGTGGGTGGCGACCGCTTGACCGCGCTCGAACATGAGATCCCGCAGGCTCGGGCGGTGCGCGACGATCGCGTCGAGCGCTTCCGCGCCTACAGTGGGCAACTGGCCGCGCTCGAACTGCCGCCGGTCGAGACCGAGGTCGACTTCCTCGCGCGCGTCGAGGCCGCGGTCACGATGCGAGCGGGGATCGACAGGGAACGTGCCGCGCTGCGTGGCCGGCAGGACCCGCTGTTCGACCGTCGTGCCGAGATTCGCCACGCCCGCCGTGCCGTCGACGTCGAGCTGGAGTCGCTCGCGAACCGCCGCAACAGTCTGCCCGCTGACCTCGACCGGGTGCGGCGCGCACTGTGCGCGGCTCTCGACCTCGACGAGGCCGATCTGCCGTTCGCCGGTGAACTGCTCGACGTCCGCGACCAGTTCGCACCCTGGCGTGGCGCCGCCGAGCGCGTCCTGCGCGGCTTCGCGCTGTCGCTGCTCGTGCCTCAGCAGCAGTACCCGAGGGTGTCGGAGTGGGTCAACGACAACCGGCTGAATGCGCACCTCGTCTATCTGCGTGTTCCCGAACGCCGCGTGCGGACGATTCCCGCCTCCCACCCCGAGACGCGGCTGGTCGATGCTCTCACCGTGGAGCGCGGAGGATTCGAGGAGTTCCTGCGCTCCGAGCTGGAGCGCCGCGCAGACCACGTGCTGGCTGCATCCGTCGCTCAGCTGCAGCAGGAGGAGCGCGCCGTCACGGTGCAGGGCTTGATCCGCGATCGCGACCGGCACGAGAAGGACGACCGCCGCGCCGTCACCGACCCGCGCTCCTGGGTCCTCGGCCGGGGGAGCGTCGACAAGGTGGCGGCGCTGGAGGCGGAGCTGGCCGGTCACGACGAGGCGCTCGCCGACATCGAACGGGCGCTGGAGGCGATCGACGCGGATGCCGCAGCGCTCGCCGTCCGTGGACAGGCGCTCGCCGCGCTCGAGCAGTATCCGAGCTGGCAGACGCTGGACGTCACGGCGGCGGCGGCGCAGCTGGCAGCGCTCGAAGGGGAACGCCACACCCTCGTCGCCGGATCGAGCAGGCTTGCCGCGATCGACGAGCAGCTCGCCGGCCTCGACGCGGAGGACGAGCGGGTGCGCGTCGAATACGAAGATGCGATCGGGCGCATCAGCGCGCTGCGCACCACGCGCGACGCGCTCGATGCGCGCCGGCAGCGCGAGGTTGCGACCCTCGCCACGCTCGACGAGCACATGCTGACCCGCGCCCGCGCGCACTACCCGAGCCTGGCCGAGCGGGCCGGCCGCCGCGACCTGCGCACGATCGACGGCTGCGACCGCCTCGCGCAGACCCTGATCACGGGCCTCTCCAGCGGGATCGACGCGGCGCAGCGCGAGATACTCGGCTACACCACGAGCATCCAGCAGAAGATGGCGGACTTCCTGCGGCAGTGGCCGGCGATGCGGGATGAGATGGACGCCGACGTGCGCGCGATCGGCGACTTCCGTGCGCTGCACGACCGCGTGCAGCGTGACGACCTGCCGCGGTTCGAGAGCGAGTTCCGTCACCAGCTGAACACCAACGCGGTGCGCGAGCTCGTCGGCTTCCACGCGTGGTTGCGCAAGCACGCCGATGAGATCCGCCTTCGCATCGACACGATCAATGAGGCGCTTCGGGCGATCGACTACAACCCCGGGCGCATCATCGTGCTGAACGCCGAGCCCACGGTCAACCAGGAGGTGCGTCAGTTCCGCGCCGACCTCCGCGAGGCGACCACCGACGTGCTGGCGGCCGACGGCGCCGACCCCGAGCAGCAGTTCGAGCGGATCCGCGCGCTCATTGGCCGGTTCAAGGGTCGAGAGGGGCATGCCGACAGCGATCGCGTCTGGACGCGCCGCGTCACCGACGTCCGGACGTGGTTCACCTTCGCGGCGAGCGAGCAGGACCGCGGGAGCGGCGAGGAGTTCGAGCACTACACGGACTCGGACGGAAAGTCCGGCGGACAGAAGGAGAAGCTCGCCTACACGATCCTCGCGGCATCTCTCGCGTACCAGTTCAAACTCCAGTGGGGTGCGGCCTCGTCGCGCGACTTCCGGTTCGTCGTGATCGATGAGGCGTTCGGACGAGGATCGGATGCCTCGACGCGGTACGCGCTGGAGCTCTTCGCGAAGCTCGGCCTCCAGCTTCTCATCGTCACGCCGCTGCAGAAGGTCCACGTCATCGAGCCATACGTGAGCGCGATCGGCTTCGTCGACAATCCGACCGGTGCGGCCTCTCGCGTGCGGACGCTCACGATCGAGGACTTCCGCGCACAGCAGCATGCCGCAGCCATTGAGGCCGCGGCGGCGCGATCGTGACGGATCCGGCCCGCTGGACGCGGGTCGACGGCGTCCGTGACACCGTTCGCCGGCGGTGGGTCGACGGCACCCTGCTGCGGGCGTTCGCCCTCGGCGAGGCCTTCCCGGCCATCGAGGTGACGTTGCGGCATCCATCGTCGACCGATCTCGCCGAGCATTTCGACGAAGCCCGACAGTGGGTGGAAGCCGTCAGCCGAGGCTCGCGCGACGGCCGGGCCTTCTCGGTGCAGCGGGGGAGGATCGGTGGGCGGGTCAGCGGCACCACCGAGGTTCCGGTGCGGGCGATCCTGTCGACCTTCGATCAGGCATGGCAACTGCTCGGCGTGGCGGAGGCGGCGGACGCGTTCCGCCACATGATCGAGGCATCCCGCGACGACGCGGTGCCGCGCGAGTGGGCGCTGGCGCACCCGCACGCGGCGATCGCGCTCGCCGTCGAGTGGACGCCGCTGCGGGCAGCGTATCGGTGGCTGGACACGCATCGCGGCTCCGGCCTCCATGCACGGCAGGTGCATGCCCCGGGCGTCGACACGAAGTTCATCGAGCGCCACCGTGCGGCGCTCGGCCAGATGCTCGGGGTGCCGGCATCCGCTTCCGGTTTCACGCGGGGACTCGGGCTGGCCTCGAGGCCGCAGACGGTGCGCCTGCGGTTCGACCCGGCGGCGATGGCGATGCCCGCGGTCCTGACCGAGGCATCCTTCCGCGTCGAAGAGCTGCGCGAGCTGCGGGCGCGTCCCGACCGTGCGCTGATCGTCGAGAACGAGATCACTTACCTCAGCGTGCCGGTGCCCGAGGGCGGCGTGGTGCTGTGGGGCAAGGGGTACGACGCCGATCAGCCCGCTTCCCTGGCGTGGCTCGCCGACGTGCCGGTGCTGTACTGGGGCGATCTCGACACGCACGGCTTCGGCATCCTCAACAGAGTGCGCGCGTGGTTGCCTCACGCCGAGTCCGTCCTCATGGACCGCGAGACGCTGCTCGCACACCGGGACCGATGGGGGAGCGAGGACGCCCCGACCAACGCCGCCCTGCCGCGACTGCACACCGCCGAGCAGGCGCTGTACGACGACCTGGTGACCGACCGGTTCGGACCCGCCGTGCGCCTGGAGCAGGAGCGCATCGACTGGGACTGGGCTCGCACACGACTGCGCGATCGGTTCGGCTGAGCCGGCCACCCCGGTGAGGGGAGACGACGGATGCTGCAGCCCGGCCGGGCTGCAGCATCCGTCGTCCCTCGAACTCAGCTGAACTGGTTCATCGTGTTGTGCTGGCCGCCTGCCTTGAGGGCGGCGTCGCCGGCGAAGTACTCCTTGTGGTTGTCGCCGATGTCGCTGCCGGCCATGTTCTGGTGCTTGACCGTAGCGATGCCCTCGCGGATCTCGCGGCGCTGCACACCCTTGACGTAGGCGAGCATGCCCTCGTCGCCGAAGTAACCCTTGGCCAGGTTGTCAGTCGACAGTGCGGCCGTGTGGTAGGTCGGGAGCGTGATGAGGTGGTGGAAGATCCCCGCGCGGGCGGACCCGTCGCGCTGGAATGTGCGGATCCTGTCGTCGGCCAGTCGCGCGAGCTCCGTGTTGTCGTACTCGACGCTCATCAGGTCGCCGCGGTCGTACGCCGAGACGTCCTCGCCCCGCTCCGCGAGCAGGTCGTAGGCCTGCTGGCGGAAGCTGAGCGTCCAGTTGAACGACGGGCTGTTGTTGTAGACGAGCTTCGCGTTCGGGATCACCTCGCGGATCGCGTCGACCATGCCGGCGATCTGCTCCACATGGGGCTTCTCGGTCTCGATCCACAGCAGGTCGGCGCCGTTCTGCAGCGACGTGATGCAGTCGAGCACGACGCGCTCCTCGCCGGTCCCCGAGCGGAACTGGTAGAGGTTGCTGGCGAGGCGCTTCGGGCGCAGCAGCGTGCCGTCGCGCTTGATGACGACATCGCCGTTGCCGAGGTCGGCGTCCGAGATCTCCTCGACGTCGAGGAACGAGTTGTACTGGTCGCCGAGATCGCCGGGCTCGTGTGTGACGGCGAGCTTCTGTGTCAGGCCTGCGCCGAGCGAGTCGGTGCGGGCGACGATGATGCCGTTCTCGATCCCGAGCTCGAGGAACGCGTAGCGCACCGCGTTGAGCTTCGCGATGAAGTCCTCGTGCGGAACCGTGACCTTGCCGTCCTGGTGGCCGCACTGCTTCTCGTCCGACACCTGGTTCTCGATCTGGATGGCGCACGCGCCCGCCTCGATCATCTTCTTGGCGAGGAGGTACGTGGCCTCGGGGTTTCCGAAGCCGGCGTCGATGTCCGCGATGATCGGCACCACATGGGTCTCGTAGTTGTCGATCTGCGACTGGATGAACTCGACCGCGGTCTCGTCGCCGGCGGCGCGGGCGTCGTCGAGCTGCGTGAACAGCAGGTCGAGTTCGCGGGCGTCCGCCTGGCGGAGGAACGTGTAGAGCTCCTCGATGAGGGCGGGCACCGCCGTCTTCTCGTGCATCGACTGGTCGGGAAGCGGCCCGAACTCCGAGCGGAGGGCGGCGACCATCCACCCCGAGAGGTAGAGGTAGCGCTTGTTCGTGGACTTCAGGTGCTTCTTGATCGAGATGAGCTTCTGCTGCCCGATGAAGCCGTGCCAGACACCGAGCGACTGGGTGTAGACCGACGAGTCCGCGTCGTATTCGGCCATGTCTCGGCGCATGATGTCGGCGGTGTACTGGGCGATCTCGAGTCCCGTGCGGAACCGGTTCTGCGCCCGCATGCGGGCGGCGGACTCGGGGTCGATGGCATCCCAGCTCGAGCCGTGCTGCTCTTTGAGCGCCCGGATGGCTTCGATGTCGTCCTGGTAAGCAGTCATTTCGTCTTCCTTGTCGTTCGTCTCGGGGGGATCAGTCGGTCTCGACGAGGTACTTCGCGTAGGCGGGCAGCGTCAGGAACGCCGGGAAGTCCTGGCCGAGCGCGACCTCGCGGAAGATGTCCGCGGCGTCGTCGAACCGGTCGCCCTCGCGGCGGTCGGCTTCGCCCAGCACCTGCGTGACGAGTGCCTCGATCGACTCTCGCGTGATCGGCGTGCCGTCCTCGGTGGTGCGGTCCTGGTGGATCCACTGCCACACCTGGCTGCGGCTGATCTCGGCGGTCGCGGCATCCTCCATGAGGTTGTCGATGGCGACGGCGCCGAGGCCCCGCAGCCACGCCTCGATGTAGCGGATCGCGACCGACACGTTGCCGTGCACGCCCGCGGCCGTGATCGGGCGCCCGATGTGGACGTCGATCAGATCGGACGCCGCGACCTCGACCTCGGGCCGCTGGCGGTCGAGCTGGTTCGGGCGGTCGCCCAGCACCGCGTCGAACTCGGCGCGGGCAACCGGGATCAGGTCGGGGTGCGCGACCCACGTGCCGTCGAACCCGTCGCCGGCCTCGCGCTTCTTGTCGGCGGCGACCTTCTCGAATGCGCGCTCGGTCACCTCGGGGTCGCGGCGGTTCGGGATGAAGGCGCTCATGCCGCCGATCGCGAAGGCGCCGCGCTTGTGGCACGTCTTCACGAGCAGCTCGGTGTAGGCCCGCATGAACGGGACGGTCATCGTGACCTCGCTGCGGTCGGGCAGCACGAAGCGGGCGCCGCGGCCGCGGTAGTTCTTGATGATCGAGAAGATGTAGTCCCAGCGACCCGCGTTCAGGCCCGCGATGTGGTCGCGCAGCTCGAACAGGATCTCCTCCATCTCGAACGCGGCCGGCAGCGTCTCGATCAGCACGGTCGCGCGGATGGTGCCGTGCGGGATGCCGACGTACTGCTCGCTGAACGTGAACACGTCGTCCCACAGCTTCGCTTCTTCGCTCGACTCGAGCTTGGCGATGTAGAAGTAGGGGCCGCGGCCGCCTGCGATCAGCTGCTTCGCGTTGTGGAAGAAGTACAGGCCGAAGTCCACGAGCGAGCCCGACGCGGCCATCGTGCGGCCCGTGCGGTCGGTGAAGCGGATGTGCTGCTCGGGCAGGTGCCACCCACGCGGACGCATCACGATCGTGGGCGTCTCGGTCGCCGTGACCTCGTACCGCTTGCCCTCGGGGCTCGTGAACGAGAGCTCGCCGCGGATCGCGTCGCGCAGGCTCAGCTGGCCCTCGACGACGTTCTTCCAGGTCGGGCTGGTGGCGTCCTCCTGGTCGGCGAGCCATACCTTCGCGCCGGAGTTCAGCGCGTTGATCGTCATCTTCGGGTCGGTCGGGCCGGTGATCTCGACCCGGCGGTCCTCGAGGCCGGGACCGGCGCCGGCGACCTTCCACTCCGCGTCCTCGCGGATGTGGCGAGTGTCGTCGCGGAACTGCGGGTCGTGCCCGTTGCCGATCTCGAAGCGGCGGCGCATGCGGTCGGCGAGCCGGTCGTGCCGGCGGGCGCCGAAGCGGTGGTGCAGCTCGGTGAGGAACGCGAGCGCCTCCGGCGTGAGGATCTCGTCGTAACGGGGCGCGAGGCGGCCGGCGATCTCGATCGACGGCTCGTGGGTCTGGGTGGGGATGGGGCCGGTGCGGGTACGCATCGGGGTGGCGGTTGCAGGTGTCATGGTCCTGCCTTCCTGTGAGCGAGTGCGTTGAGTTGTGGGGGAAGGATGCTGCGACCCGGCGTGTGCGCTGGGCCGCGGCATCCGTTGATCCGCGTTCTGAGTGGATCGGCTTAGGTCGTGAGACCACTCTGGGGTGAAGTTCGGGGCTTGACCCGACGAATCCAGGTGTGAAGTTTTCCGGTATTTCTGCTTTCGTGACAGAATCACGGCATGACGACGACGTTGACCTCCGATGTGCGCGGTGAAGTCCCCGACGATGATGAGGTGGATCCCCTCACCATCGGCCGGCGCATCCGGCAGCTGCGCACCGACCGCGGCATGACGCTCGAAGAGCTCGCCGCCGCGGTGGACCGCGCGCCGAGCCAACTGTCGATGATCGAGAACGGCCGCCGCGAGCCGAAGCTCACGCTGCTGCAAGCGATCGCGCGTGCGCTCGGCTCGTCGATCGACGCGATCCTCGAGTCGGAGCCGCTCGACGAGCGCGCGACCCTCGAGATCTCGCTCGAGCGGGCGATGCGCGGTCAGACGTTCCAGGCGCTCGGCATCCCGCCGTTCCGCATCGGCAAGACGGTGCCGACCGAGGCGCTCAAGGCGATGCTGGCGCTGCAGGGCGAGATCGAGCGGCTGCGCGACGAGCGCGCCGCGACGCCAGAGGAGGCCCGCCGCGCGAATGTGGCGCTGCGCAAGCTCATGCGCACGCAGAACAACTACTTCGCCGAGCTCGAGCTCGAGGCGCGGCGGATTCTCGACGCGGTGGATCATCCCGGCGGTCCTCTGACTCAGCGCACGGCGTCCGACATCGCCGCGCACCTCGGCTTCACGCTGCACTACGTGCCCGATCTGCCGCAGACGACCCGGTCGGTCGCCGACATCAAGAACGGCCGGCTGTACCTGTCGAGCCGGCTCACGACGAAGGGCGACCCGCGCACCGCGGTGCTCCAGGCGCTGTCGAGCCGCATCCTCGGGCACCGCGAGCCGACCTCGTACGCGGACTTCCTGCGTCAGCGCGTGGAGACGAACTACCTCACCGGCGCGCTGCTCATCCCCGAGGCGCACGCGGTGCCGTTCCTGCAGGAGGCCAAGGCGGACCGCTCGCTCTCGATCGAGGACCTCCGCGACGCCTATTCGGTGTCATACGAGACTGCCGCGCACCGCTTCACCAACCTCGCGACGGTGCACCTCGGGCTGCCCGTCCACTTCCTCAAGGTGCATGAGTCCGGCGTCATCACGAAGGTCTACGAGAACGACGACGTGAACTTCCCGACCGACCGCCTCGGCGCGATCGAGGGGCAGATGTGCTGCCGCAAGTGGACCTCACGCGTCGTCTTCGACGTCGACGACCACTTCAACCCGTACTACCAGTACACGGACACCGGGAACGGCACCTACTGGTGCACCGCTCGGGTGGAGCTCTCGAGCGAAGGCGCGCACTCGATCAGCGTCGGGGTGCGCTTCGACGACACCCGGTGGTTCCTCGGCCGTGACACCCCGAACCGCGGCGTCTCGAAGCATTCCGTCGAGGTGTGCTGCCGTCGCGCGCCGGCCGAGCTCGAGGCGTCGTGGCGCGAGCAGTCCTGGCCGAACGTGCGCACCCCGCGCACCCTGCTGGCGACCCTGCCGACCGGCTCGTTCCCGGGCGTCGACACCACCGACGTGTACGAGTTCCTCGAGGCCCACGCGCCGCGCTGAGCCCTCGGCACCGCTGCGAAGCGGGGTCAGTGGCGGCCGGCGACGACGTCGGCGACGTGCGCGGGCCACGCGGTGCGGCCGGAGGAACCGGATGCCTCGACCCTGTCCGCCATCCGATACGCGGTGTAGATCGCGTTCACGGCGGTCCACCGCAGCGGCTCGACCTCCCAGCGTCTGGCGCGATGCCCCACCCACGGCAGTCGCGTGCGCTCGGTGTCGCGCTCCAGCACGAGATCGGCGAGCGTGCGGCCGGCGAGGTTGGTCGCGGTGACGCCGGTGCCGACGTAGCCGCCGGCCCAGCCGATCCCCGTCGCCCGGTCATGCACGACGCTCGCCGCCCAGTCGCGTGACACCCCGAGCACGCCGGCCCAGGCGTGTGCGATGGGCACGCCCGCGGCATCCGGGAAGAACTCCCGCAGCAGCCGCGCGAGTGACGCGATCGTGCGTTCCTGCGTCGTGCCGTCGGTGTCGACGCGCGAGCCGTAACGGTACGGCACGCCGCGCCCGCCGAAGGCGATGCGGTCGTCGGCGGTGCGCTGGGCGTACATGTACACGTGGGCGAAGTCGCCGAGCGTCTCGTGCCCGTTCCAGCCGACGGCGTCCCAGAAGGTCACGGGCAGCGGCTCGGTCACGATCATCGACGAGTTCATCGGCAGCCACGTGCGGTGCTCGCCCCGGAGGTCGGCGGTGAAGCCCTCGGTCGCCCGCAGCACGTGCGTCGCGCGCACCGTGCCGCGGTCGGTGTTCGCCCGGCCGGGCGCGATCTCCCGCACGTGGGTCTGCTCGTAGATCGGCACGCCGAGTCGCTCGACCGCCTCGGCGAGGCCCCGCACGAGCTTCACCGGGTGCACCCGCGCGCAGTGCGGATGCCACGCGGCGCCGAGCGTTCCGGCGATGCGGATACGGGATGCTGCGGCCGCGGCATCCATCCATTCGATATCGGTGTGCGGCCAGGCCTGCTCGGCCGCGACCGCCGCGCGCAGGCGTGCGAGCTGCGCAGGCGTGCGAGCGACGCCGTACTCACCGCCCTTGACGATGTCGGCGTCGATGCCCTCGCGCGCAGCGACCGCGATGACCTCGTCGACGGTCTCGTTGAGCGCGCGCTGCTGCGCGATCGCGGCGTCACGGCCGTGCGACTCGACGTAGCGCTCACGACCCCCCGTGACCGTGTTGGTGAGCCACCCGCCGTTGCGGCCCGACGCCCCGAACCCGGCGAAGCGCTGCTCGAGCACGACGACTCGCAGATCGGCCTGAGCGCGCTTCAGGTAGTACGCGGTCCAGAGACCGGTGTAGCCGCCACCCACGATGGCGACGTCCGCGTCGATGTCGCCCGGCAGGGGTGCGCGCGGCGCGGGCGTGCCTCCGAGGCTCCGCCACCACCACGACACCTCGCCGTTGGGCACCGGGGCGTGATCGAGTTGCGAGCGGCCACCGGGTTCCGTCATAGCCCCATCCTTGCCGGTCGCACCGCCGGTGCGCCGAAACGGAATGTTGCGAACGCGGGCGCCCTCGGACCGATCGTGCGCCACATGTCTTTTCGGTCAATGAACTTCCGACTCACACGGGTCACCCGTGTGAGCCGGAAGCTCATCGAGGTTGTGAGAGTGTTCGAGCGCCTGGAAACTGCGTGGACGCCGAGCTCCGACGGGGATCAGACCGACGAGTCGAGGGCGCGCAGCGCCGCCCACAGCTCGGCGCGGGTCGCGAACGACGAGAGGTCGCGGCCGAGCACGCGCTCGATCAGGGCGAGCCGGGTGCGCACGGTGTGGCGATGCACGCCGAGCGCCTGGGCAGAGGCCTCGTGCGAGCAGTCCTCGTCGAGCCACACCTTCAGCGTCTCGACGAGGCGGGTGCCCTGCGCGGCGTCGTGGTCGAACAGTGGGGCGAGTTCGGCCCGAGCGAGCGCGCGGGCCTCGTCGGTGAGCGCCGACAGGACGCCGGCGCGGGCGACCTCGGCGAACTCCGTCACCGGACGGATGCCGCGATCCCGGGCGACGCGCGCCTGCCCGAGCGCGGCCGCGAAGCCGTCGTAGCCGGTCGGGTCGGAAAGTCCGACGCGGACGTCGAACCGCTCCACGAGGTCGGAAACGCTCGAGCGGTCGTCCTGCGGCACGACCAGCACGAGCCCGTCCTCGCCACGGCCGAAGAACAGTGCGCCGCGCCGCTCGTCGGCCCACAGCTCGAGCAGTTCGGCGATGCCGTCGACGCGTGCGGCCGCAGCATCCGTCACCCCCACGACCACCGGGGCGGACGGGAGTGGTCCCCAGAGCTCCCGCGAGGTGCGACGCGCGAGGGTCGGGTCGCCCGTGAGGAGCGACTGCACGAGGCCGGCGCGCAGTGCGTTGCGCGCGCGACCGAGGCCCTGCTGCTGCTCGAGCGCGAGGCCGGCCATCGCGATGACGGCGGTGACGACGACGCGGCCCTCCTGGTCGAGGTCTCCGGCGGCGATCGCGATGACGCCGCGCAGGTGCCCGCCGCGGCCGAGGGTCTGCAGCGAGAACGGCGTCTCGCCGATGTGCAGCGACGAGCCCGCCCGCGCTCCGCGGTGCAGCACGCCCGTCACCTCGCGCTGGAGGGCGGCGGCCGTCTCGGCGTCGAGGCCGCCGACGGGATGCTCGCGCGCGAGCTCGCCCGCCGCGTCGTACATGCCCACCCAGGTGTCGAGCTGCTTCGCGAGCTCGGCGACGGTCGCGCCGAGTCCGTCGGGCCGGAGCGCCGCCAGGGCGATCGCCCGCTGCGCGGCCAGCGCCCAGCTGCGGCGCGCGTACGCCTCGGCGGCGATGGCCTCGGCGTTCGCCCGGGCCACCGCGATGAAGGGGGTGCGGTACGGCACTTCGAACAGCGGCATCCGTTCGTCCCGGCATGCGTCGACGAGGGCGGGAGGGATGCCGGCGCGCACGACCTCGGTGCCGAATCCGAGGCCGACCACGCCCCGGGTCGCCAGGCGATGGACGTAGGAGCGGTAGACCGCCGCCGCGTCGGCGTCGTCGCCCGGCGGGAACTGCGTACCGGTGGTGAGCAGGACGAGCCCCTCGGAGAGGAACGGCGTCGGGTCTGCGAGGTCGGAGCTGTGCACCCAGCGGATGCCGCGGTCCAGAGCCTGCAGATCGAGATCGTCGCCCGCGAGCGAGAGCTTCAGATCCCGCCGGGCGAGGAGGGCGCGAAGAGTGGGAGCGTCGGCGTCCATATGCTCCGAGTGTACGACCCGTACAGCCGGCCGGGCAGAATGTACACCCGGGCGGGTGCGGGGCCCAGTGGCCAGGACATACGCTCCCCAGCATGAGCAGCGCAGCCGACACCCTCACTGAAACGCCCCTCGGCGGTCCGACGCTTCCGCAGGAGCGCCGCCTGGTCACCAGCATCCCCGGTCCCCGCTCGCAGGAGCTCCTCGACCGCAAGGCCGACGCCGTCGCCGCGGGCGTGGGTCACACCGCACCCGTGCAGGCCGTGGCGGCCGGCGGCGGCGTCATCGTCGACGCCGACGGCAACTCGCTCATCGACCTGGGCTCGGGCATCGCGGTCACGACGATCGGCAACGCGCACCCGAAGGTCGTCAAGGCCGTGCAGGAGCAGGTCGCGCAGTTCACCCACACCTGCTTCATGATCGCCCCGTACGACTCGTACGTCTCGGTCGCCGAGGCGCTCAACCGCATCACGCCCGGCGACCACGCCAAGAAGAGCGCCCTGTTCAACTCGGGCGCCGAGGCGGTGGAGAACGCCGTCAAGATCGCCCGCAAGTACACCGGCAAGCAGGCCGTCGTCGCGTTCGACCACGGCTACCACGGCCGCACCAACCTCACGATGGCGCTCACCGCCAAGTCGATGCCCTACAAGAGCGGCTTCGGCCCGTTCGCGTCGGAGATCTACCGCGCCCCGCTGTCGTATCCCTACCGCGACGGTCTCGACGGGGGCCTCGCCGCCAAGAAGGCCATCTCGATGATCGAGAAGCAGGTCGGCGCCGACAACCTCGCCGCGATCATCATCGAGCCCATCCAGGGCGAGGGCGGCTTCATCGTCCCGGCGGACGGCTACCTCCCCGCGCTCGTCGAGTGGTGCCGGGCGAACAACGTCGTCTTCATCGCCGACGAGATCCAGACCGGCTTCGCCCGCACCGGCTGCATGTTCGCCAGCGAGGTCTTCGGCATCGTCCCCGACCTCATCACGACCGCCAAGGGCATCGCGGGGGGCCTTCCCCTGGCGGCCGTGACGGGCCGGGCCGAGATCATGGACGCCTCGCACGCGGGCGGCCTCGGCGGCACCTATGGCGGCAACCCCATCGCGTGCGCCGCCGCGCTCGCCGCGATCGATGTGTTCGAGAACGACGGGATGCTCGAGCGCGCCCGCGAGATCGAGACCGTCCTGAAGGGCCGCCTGCAGCAGCTGCAGGCTTCCGACCCGCGCATCGGCGACGTGCGCGGCCACGGCGCCATGATCGCCGCCGAGTTCGTGGACCCCGCGACGGGAGAGCCGGACGCCGCGCTCACCGCCGCGGTCGCGAAGGCGTCCATCGCACAGGGCGTCATCGTGCTCACCTGCGGCACCTACGGCAACGTGATCCGTTTCCTGCCGCCGCTCTCGATCACCGACGACCTGCTCCACGAGGGCCTGGACGTCGTCGCGGAAGCTCTCGCTGCTTCTTGATCACGGATGCTGCGACCGCCGCACGCACGGCGGTCGCAGCATCCGTCTCCCGCACTTCACAGAAGACCAACGCAACCTCGCCTGACGAAGGAGTCCGAATGACCGAGCTGACCCGTGACGTCGTCATCGTCGGCGCCGGCGCCGCCGGCACGACCGCCGCCAACGAACTGAAGAAGGCAGGCCTCTCGGTCGTCGTGCTCGAGGCGCGCGACCGCGTCGGCGGGCGCCTGTGGACCGACGTCGTCGACGGCGCGATGCTCGAGATCGGCGGCCAGTGGGTGTCGCCCGACCAGGACGCGCTCAAGGAGACCCTCGCCGAGCTGGGGCTCGAGACCTACAGCCGCTACCGCGAGGGCGACTCGGTCTACATCGGCCAGGACGGCGAGCTCACCCGCTTCACGGGCGAGATCTTCCCCGTCGCGCCCGAGACCGAGAAGGAGATCGTCCGCCTCATCGAGGTGCTCGACGAGCTCGTCGCGCAGATCGATCCCGACAAGCCCTGGGAGCACCCCGACGCCGAGGAGCTCGACCGCATCTCGTTCGAGGCGTGGCTCGAGGCAGAGACCTCCGATCAGGAGGCGCGCGACAACATCGCCCTCTTCATCGCCGGCGCCATGCTCACCAAGCCCGCGTACGCGTTCTCGGCGCTCCAGGCACTCCTCATGGCGGCCAGCGCCGGCAGTTTCTCGCACCTCGTCGACGCGGACTTCATCCTCGACGAGCGCGTCGTCGGCGGCCTGCAGCAGGTGCCGCTCCTGCTCGCCGAGCGCCTGGGCGACGACGTCATCCTCGGTCAGCCGGTGACCGAGGTGCACCGGTCGGAGGACGGCGTGCGCGTCGTCACCGACAACGGCCTCGAGGTGCGGGCGCGGTTCGTGATCCTCGCGCACGCGCCGATCCTGTACCCGTGGATCGAGTTCGCGCCGCCGCTGCCGCGCCTCAAGCAGCAGATGCACCAGCACATCTCGATGGGCTTCGTCATCAAGGTGCACGCGGTCTACGACCGCCCGTTCTGGCGCGAGCAGGGCCTGTCGGGCACCGCATTCAGCCCGTACGAGATCTCGCACGAGGCCTACGACAACACCAACCACGGCGACGAGCGCGGCACTCTGGTCGGCTTCGTGTCGGACCGCAACGCCGACGACCTGTTCCGCGTCTCCGCCGAGGAGCGCAAGGAGCGCATCCTCGAGTCGCTGTCGCACTACTACGGCCCCGAGGCCAAGACCCCGCTCGTCTACTTCGAGAGCGACTGGGGCGCCGAGGAGTGGACCCGCGGCGCGTACGCCGCGAGCTTCGACCTCGGCGGCCTCGCCCGCTACGGCGCGGACCTGCGCACCCCCGTCGGCCCGATTCACTTCGCCTGCAGCGACATGGCCGGTGCCGGCTACCAGCACGTCGACGGCGCGATCCGCATGGGTCGCCTCGTCGCGGCGAACATCGTCGAAGCGGCACGGCGGTGAGCGACCGCATCGTCGTCGGGTACACCGCGACGGACGCCGGAGCCGACGCCGTCGCGCTCGGCTCGCGCCTGGCCGCGGCCATGGACGTGCCGCTCGACCTCGTGCTGGTGCTCCCGGCCGAGGACCGCAGCGTCATCACGCCGCCCGATGCCGGCTACGACCGCTACCTCGTGACGCAGGCCGAGGCCTGGCTCGCCGAGGCGGCGGCGTCGATTCCGGATGCTGTGTCCCACGCGTCGCACGTGCGGTTCGGCGACTCCTTCGCCGAGGGCCTGATCGCTGCCGCGCACGAGCTCGCGGCGTCGCACATCGTCGTCGGAGCCGCGAACGGCGGACTTCGCGGACGCCACCGCCTGGGCACCGTCGCGAACGAGCTGCTGCACTCGTCGGACGTGCCGGTCGTGCTGGCCCCGGAGGGGTCGCGGCGCCTCGAGGCGACCACTGTCACCCGCATCACGGCGGCCATCGGCACCCGTCCGGGTGCGAGCGCGCTGCTCGACGAGAGCGTGGCCCTCGCCACCGCGACCGGCGCCGAACTGCGGCTGCTGTCGCTGGTCTCCGTCGACCTTCCTGCCGGGGTCGACACCGGCGTCATCCGCATCGCCGGGGCCGCCCACGCCGACGACGTGCTCGGCAAGGCCCTCGAGGCGCTGCCCGACGGCGTCGAGGCCGACGTCGTCGTCGCGCGCGGCGACAGCATCGAAGACGCCGTCGCCCACCTCGGCTGGGAGCCCGGCGAACTCGCCGTGGTCGGCTCCAGCCGGCTGGCCCGGCGCCGGCGCCTGTTCCTCGGCTCGACGGCGGCGAAGATGCTGCACGAGCTTCCTGTACCCATGGTCGTGGTGCCCCGCACCCGCGGCAAGAAAGGCGCACGATGATGAGCGCTTCCCAGAGCGGCGGCACCCAGCCGCTGGCCCCGACCTCCGGCGCGCACGCCGGCGAGCTGTCGAAGAAGGGCCTGAGCGCGGGAGCGGTCGGCGTCCTCGGCGCCGTCGTCATCGGCGTCTCCACGATCGCCCCGGCCTACACGCTCACCGCATCGCTCGGCCCGACCGTCTCGGTCGTGGGCACACAGGTGCCCGCGATCATCCTGGTCGGCTTCATCCCGATGCTGCTGACCGCGTTCGGCTATCGCGAGCTCAACCGCGCGATGCCCGACTCCGGCACCTCGTTCACGTGGGGCGTGCGGGCTTTCGGCCCGTGGATCGGCTGGATGACCGGCTGGGGCCTCGTGGCCGCCACCGTCATCGTGCTGTCGAACCTCGCGGGCATCGCCGTGGAGTTCCTGTTCTTGCTGATCTCGCAGCTGAGCGGCAACCCCGACATCGCCGAGCTCGCCTTCAACCCCTTCATCAATGTCGTGGTGTGCCTGCTGTTCATGCTGGGCGCGACGCTCATCTCGTACCGCGACATGCAGACCACGCAGAAGTTCCAGTACATCCTGGTGACCTTCCAGGTCGCGGTGCTGCTGCTGTTCGCCGTCGTGGCTATCGTCAAGGCGGTGTCGGGCGACGCCCCCGACCCGACCGCGTTCTCGTGGTCGTGGTTCAATCCGTTCGAGGTGCCGACGTTCAGCGCGTTCGCCGCCGGGCTGTCGCTGTCGATCTTCATCTTCTGGGGCTGGGACGTCGTCCTCACCATGAACGAGGAGACGAAGAACCCCGCGAAGACTCCGGGCCGCGCGGCGATGCTCACGGTGGTGATCGTCGTGACGCTGTACCTCCTTCTCTCGATCGGCCTGATCATGTTCGCGGGCGTCGGCGACGGTCCGCTGGGACTCGCCAACGAGGACATCTCGGCGAACGTCTTCTTCGCGCTGTCCGACCCGATCCTCGGTCCGCTCGCGTTCCTGGTGTCGCTCGCCGTGTTGTCGAGCTCGGCCGCCTCGCTGCAGTCGACGGCCGTCGGCCCGGCGCGGACGCTCCTCGCGATGGGACACTACGGCGCGCTGCCACCGAAGTTCGCCCGTGTGAGCCCGCGCTTCTTCACTCCCGGCTACGCCACCGTGGTGTCGGCGATCGTCGCCTCGGTCTTCTACGCGGTGATGCGCGTGATCAGCGAGAACGTCCTCACCGACACGATCCTGTCGCTCGGCATGATGATCTGCTTCTACTACGGCCTGACCGCGTTCGCGTGCGTCTGGTACTTCCGCAAGCAGTGGTTCGACTCGGTGCGCAGCTTCTTCTTCACGTTCCTGTTCCCGCTCGTCGGCGGCGCGATCCTCGCGGTGCTGTTCGTCACCACGCTCATCGACTCGATGGACCCGGCGTACGGCAGCGGATCGAGCATCGGCGGCCTCGGCCTCGTGTTCGTGCTGGGCGTGGTCGTCATCCTCGCGGGCGTCGTGATCATGATCTGGCAGGCGATCAAGCGTCCGGCGTTCTTCCGCGGTGAGACACTCAGTATCGACGCCCCCGAAAGCCTTCGACGCGCCCGCCGCCAACAGGCAGACTAGCGACCCACTTCCACCCGATCGGAGAGAACGCAATGACCGACTACGCCGTCGTGAACCCGGCCACGGGAGAGACCCTGGCCACGTATCCGACCATCACCGACGAGGCTCTCGAGACCGCGATCGCGGGAGCGGATGCTGCGTACCGCACGTGGCGCGACAAGCCCGTCGCCGAGCGCGCCGCGGGCATCCGCAAGGTCGCAGAGCTGCACCGCGAGCGTCGCGACGACCTCGCCGCGATCATCGTGCGCGAGATGGGCAAGCCGCTCGAGGCCGCGCTGGGCGAGGTCGACTTCGCCGCCGACATCACGGAGTACTACGCCGACCACGCCGAGAAGATCACCGGCGACCAGCCGATCGACATCGACGGCGACGGCACCGCGGTCATCCGCCGCTCGCCGCTCGGCGTGCTGCTGGGCATCATGCCGTGGAACTTCCCGTACTACCAGGTCGCCCGTTTCGCGGCGCCGAACATCGTGGTGGGCAACACCATCCTCCTGAAGCACGCTCCGCAGTGCCCCGAGTCGGCCGCCGCCATCGCGGCGATCTACGCCGACGCCGGGCTCGAGGGCGTCTACACGAACATCTACGCGACGAACGACCAGGCGGCGACCGTCATCGCCGACCGCCGCGTGCAGGGCGTGTCGGTGACGGGTTCCGAGCGCGCGGGCGCAGCCGTCGCGGAGATCGCAGGCCGCAACCTCAAGAAGGTGGCGCTCGAGCTCGGCGGGTCCGACCCGTTCATCCTGCTCTCGACCGACGACCTCGACGGTGCCGTCCAGGCGGCCGTGGACGCGCGTCTCGACAACACCGGGCAGTCGTGCAACGCCGCCAAGCGCTTCATCGTGGTCGACGGCCTGTACGACGCGTTCCTCGAGAAGTTCACGGCCGCGATGTCGGGCGCGAAGGTGGGCGACCCGTTCGCGGACGACACCGTGCTCGGCCCGCTGTCGTCGCTCACGGCGGCCGAGCGTCTGGCCGAGCAGGTCGACAAGGCCGTGGCGCAGGGCGCGACGCTGGTCGCCGGCGGAAAGCGCGACGGCGCCTTCTACCCGGGCACCGTGCTCACCGACGTCACGAGCGACATGGACGCGTACCGCGAGGAGTTCTTCGGCCCTGTGGGCGTCGTGTACAAGGTCGCCGACGAGGACGCCGCGGTCGCCCTCGCCAACGACACCAGCTACGGCCTCGGCTCGTACGTCTTCACGACCGACGAGGAGCAGGCCAAGCGCGTCGCCGACAAGATCGACGCCGGCATGGTCTACGTCAACGTGGTCCTCGCCGACGAGCCCGGCCTCCCCTTCGGTGGTGTGAAGCGCTCCGGCACCTCGCGCGAGATGGGCCTCCTGGCCGCCGACGAGTTCGTCAACAAGAAGCTGATCCGCGTCGGCGCCTGACGCGGAATCGCGAAAGGGTAGGTTTCCGCACGCCGAGGCGGCGGAGGTCTACCCTTTCACGGATCCGGACGCGGCCTCGCGCGCCTCGGCGAGGGCCTCGTCGGCCCACTGGACCTGCTGCGGCGTGCCCCAGCGGGTCGCAGCATCCCGTGCCGCTTCGAACTGCGCGATCGCCTCGTCGACGCGCCCGGCGTCGAGGAGACGCCAGCCGGCGTTGTTGTGCAGCGACACGTTCCAGCGGAGCGTGCGCGGATCCGAGACGCCATCGAGCGCTTCGAGCGCGGCGGACGTCCACTCGTCGGCCTGATCGGGCTCCGCGATCGCGAGCATGTGCAGCGCGTCGATCTGCAGGAACGTCAGTCCGTCGCCGGATGCTGCGTCCGCGGCCGCCAGGAAGTACGGCACCGCCGCCTCGGCGTCGCCTGCCGAATTGCGAACGCGACCGCGCTCCAGGGCCGCGCGCGCGGCGACGGCGGAGTCCTCGATGGAGACCGCGTCGAGGACGGCATCGGCCTCGTCGAACCGCTCCTGCAGGCCCAGGGCCCGCGCGACCTGGGTCTCGAGCTCGGCGCGGGTCGCAGCATCCGTCTCCTCCTCCACCGCCGCGCGCAGCCGCGCCTCGGAGCCGGCCGCGTCGGAGAAGTCCCAGAGGTCATCGAGCCGGGTCTGCGCGAGAGTCATGCCGGAATGGTAATGCCGTCATCGGGGGGTGTCGCCGGCGGGGCGTGAGCGCCAGGATGGAGACATGGCAGACACACCGGACCCCGTCGCCTTCCTCTCCGATGAAGAGTGCTGGGAGCGCCTTCGCACGCAAGAGCTCGGCCGCCTCGTCACGCAGGTCGGCGACGTGCTCGACATCTTCCCCGTGAATTACGTCGTCGACGGCCAGAGCGTGCTCTTCCGCACGGCACAGGGGAGCAAGCTGTTCGAGCTGACGATCAACGACGAGGTGCTCTTCGAGGTCGACGACCACACCGAGACCGACGCGTGGAGCGTCATCGTGCGGGGCCGGGCGCACCCGCTCGAGCGCTCCGCCGACGTCGAGCGGGCCGACGGCCTCGGGCTCAAACCCTGGATCCCGACGCTCAAGTACACGTACGTCCGCGTCGAGGCGACGTCGCTCTCGGGTCGCGCCTTCGAGCGCGCACCCGAGCCCGACCGATACGGCGTTCAGCAATACTGACCCCGTGTCCGGACGCGTGCAGGGCCCCCTCGGTTCGCGGGGTCCCTGGGCATGCCGTACACTGGATCGTGCAGTCGAAATCTGCATTCTTTCGCCGTGCCCGGTGCTCGGGTACGGATCCTCAAGCCGCGGTGAGAGGGGAAGAGTGCGGGCTTCACGAGACCTCCGGGTCTCTAGGGCGGTAGCTCAATTGGCAGAGCAGCGGTCTCCAAAACCGCAGGTTGCAGGTTCGATTCCTGTCCGCCCTGCGCGTCAGCGCAACACCGGTCACATACCGGTGGTTGACAACACAGTGTGCCGACCCGTGTCGGCCCACGGAAGGTAATCAGGTGGCATCGATGGTTCAGGACGAGCCGAAGGGCGAAGTCGTCTCCGCTGAGGGAACGACCGCGCCCCGCGAGAAGAAGCCCAACGTCTTCGCTCGCATCGCCCTGTTCGTGCGCCAGGTCTTCGCCGAGCTCCGCAAGGTCGTCACGCCGACGCGCCAGGAGCTGCTGAAGTACACGGCGGTGGTGCTGGGCTTCGTCGTCGTGATGATGGCGCTCGTCTACGGCCTGGACGTGCTGTTCGTGTGGATCACGTCGTACGTCTTCGGGGTCCCCGGCGCCTGATCCCGAGCGCTCCCGGCTCGCAGCGGGAGCATGACACGGGCGGACCGGAAGGTCCGGCAGCGGACGGAACGGAAGAGAACTCACGTGACTGAAAGATATGTCGACGACGCCGATTGGGCGACGGCCGCCGAGCAGTCGTCGGAGGACGACGAAGCTCAGGAGGGCAACGTCCTCGCGGCGGAGGAGCGGTCGGTCGAGGCCGCCGAGCACGTCGCCATCCACATCGTCGACGACTCCGATGAGGACGACGCCGACCTGGACGACATCGACATCGACGACCCGGAGGCCGACGCCATCGTGAACGACGCTCTCAACCTCGACGAGACGGCCGAGACCGAGGCGGCAGCCGAGGTCATCAACGACTCCATCGCGGAGGAGGTCGCCGAGCGCGAGGCCGAAGCCGCCGACGAGGTGACCCCGTACGACGGTCCCGACGTGAACGGCGACGACGACGAACCCGTGCTCGACGAGGACTTCGTCGCCGACGTGGACGCCGCAGCCGCCGTCATCGACGACGTCGAGGACGAGGACGCGGATGAGGACCCCTACGAGGCCTTCCGCGCAGACCTGCGCACCCTCCCGGGCAAGTGGTACGTCATCCACTCCTACGCCGGCTTCGAGCGCAAGGTGAAGGCCAACATCGAGCAGCGCAAGTCGACGCTCGAGGTCGAGGAGGAGATCTACCAGATCGAGGTCCCGATGGAGGACGTCGTCGAGATCAAGAACGGTCAGCGCAAGATGGTCACGCGCGTCCGGATCCCCGGCTACGTGCTCGTGCGCATGGAACTCAACGAAGACACGTGGTCGGTCGTGCGTCACACGCCCGGCGTGACCGGCTTCGTCGGCAACGCCCACAACCCGACGCCGCTGCGCTTCGAAGAGGCCTTCAACATGCTGAAGAGCCTCGTCGAGGTCAAGGAGGTCGCGGGCGCCAAGGGCGGTGCGGCCAAGAAGGGCGCCGCCGCCGCGGCCCGCGTCGTCCCCGCCGAGGTCGACTTCGAGGTCGGCGAGACCATCACGATCAAGGAGGGCTCGTTCGCGGGCCTGCCCGGCACGATCAGCGAGATCAAGCCCGAGAGCGGCAAGCTCACGGTCCTCGTCTCGCTCTTCGAGCGCGAGACCCCGGTCGAGCTGTCGTTCGACCAGGTCACGAAGCTTTAAGCCTGCTGCTGGTAGACTATGCAGGTTTGCGCGCGCCTTGAGCGCGCGCGTGCGACACCGCGTTCCGGATCCGCCGGATTCGCGGGAGAACCGGGTGAAAGATCCCTTTACCGCTTGTAAAGAGATCTGAATCCGTTCGTTGAAAGGAAGAAGAATGGCACCGAAGAAGAAGGTGACCGGCCTGATCAAGCTTCAGATCAACGCCGGTGCCGCCAACCCGGCGCCGCCGATCGGCCCCGCGCTCGGTCAGCATGGCGTCAACATCATGGAGTTCTGCAAGGCGTACAACGCCGCGACCGAGTCGCAGCGCGGCAACGTCATCCCCGTGGAGATCACCGTCTACGAGGACCGCAGCTTCACGTTCATCCTGAAGACCCCGCCGGCCGCTGAGCTCATCAAGAAGGCTGCCGGTGTGCAGAAGGGCTCGAAGACGCCGCACACGGCCAAGGTGGGCAAGCTCACCAAGGACCAGGTCCGTCAGATCGCCGAGCAGAAGCAGCCCGACCTGAACGCGAACGACATCGAGGCCGCCTCGAAGATCATCGCCGGCACCGCCCGTTCCATGGGCATCACGGTCGAGGACTGAGGGGATAGGAAACATGGCTACCAAGTCCAAGGCCTTCCAGGCCGCTGCCGCCAAGATCGAGGCGGACAAGTTCTACACCCCGTCCGAGGCCGTCGCGCTCGCGAAGCAGACCGGTTCGGCGAAGTTCGACTCGACCGTCGAGGTCGCGCTCAAGCTTTCGGTCGACCCCCGCAAGGCCGACCAGATGGTGCGCGGCACCGTCATCCTCCCGCACGGCACCGGCAAGACCGCCCGCGTCATCGTGTTCGCTACGGGTCCGGCCGCTGAGGCCGCGATCGCCGCGGGTGCGGACGAGGTCGGCGGCGCCGAGCTCATCGAGAAGGTCGCCGGCGGCTGGACCGCGTTCGACGCGGCCGTCTCGACGCCCGAGCTCATGGGCCAGGTCGGCCGTCTCGGCAAGGTGCTCGGCCCCCGCGGCCTCATGCCCAACCCGAAGACCGGCACCGTGACCCCCAACCCGGCCAAGGCCGTCGAGGAGATCAAGGGCGGAAAGATCGAGTTCCGCGTCGACAAGCACGCCAACGTGCACTTCGTCGTCGGCAAGGCGTCGTTCTCGGCCGAGCAGCTGGACGAGAACCTGAAGGCCGCGCTCGAGGAGATCGTGCGCCTGAAGCCGTCGAGCTCGAAGGGCCGCTACATCCAGAAGGGCGCCGTGTCGACCACGTTCGGCCCCGGCATCCCGCTGGACGTCAACGCGATCGTCTGACGCTTCGACAAGCTCAGCGACCTGCGGGTCGCGACGCAAGGGGCTCCACCTTCGGGTGGGGCCCCTTCGTCGTTTCCGGGTGCGGTCGCACGCGCACAGAATCGGAGGATGCGCACGACACGCCGGCAGACGGATGTGGGGTGACCCGGCGTGTCACGCAGAACCTCCGATTCCGTGTACGCGCCATCGCGCCGCTTCCGCGACCGCGGGAGTAGCGTCGGAGACATGTCGAAGACCCTGCAGGACCTGTTCGGAATCGACGCGCCGATCGTGCTCGGCCCCTTCGGCGGACTGTCGTCGATCGAGCTGACGGCCGCGGTGAGCGAGCTCGGCGGGCTCGGCTCGTATGGGCTCTACGGCTACTCGGCCGACCGCATCAGCGACACGATCGCCGCGTTGCACTCTGCGACGCGGCGCCCGTTCGCGGTCAACCTGTGGCTGCCGACGGGCGATGAGGTCACCCCGGGGGAGGTCGACCTGAAGCCGGCGATCGAAGCCGTCGCACCGCTCTACGACGAGCTGGGGCTCGCGCATCCGACGCCTCCGATCGAGTTCCTGCCCGATCTCGACTCGCAGTTGACGGCGGTGATGGATGCTGCGCCCGCGGCGTTGAGCGTGGTCTTCGGCGTGCCGTCGGAGCACGTGGTCGCCGCGGCGCGCAGCCGCGGCATCCGTGTCATCGGCACTGCCACCACCGTCGCGGAGGCCGTCGCCCTCGAGGCGGCCGGGGTGGACGCGGTCGTCGCCACAGGCGCCGAGGCGGGCGGGCATCGGGTGTCGTTCCTGCGACCTGCGGAGCAGTCGCTCGTCGGCACCTTCGCGCTCGTCCCGCAGGTCGTGGACGCCGTGGACGTTCCCGTGATCGCGGCAGGGGGCATCGCCGACCGACGCGGGGTCGCTGCGGCGTTCGCCCTCGGCGCGTCGGGCGTGCAGGTGGGCTCGGCCTTCCTGCGGACGCGCCAGTCGGCCGCCACCGAGGCGCACCGTCACGCGATCGCGGAGGCCGCCGACACCGCGACCGTGCTCACCCGAGCCATGAGCGGGCGCCTGGCACGCGGCATCCCGAATCGCGCCATGCGTGAGATCGAGACGACCGGGATCATCGCGCCGTTCCCCGCGCAGAACTGGCTCACCGGGCAGTTCCGGGCCGAGGCCGGGCGCCGCGGAGACGGCGACCTCGTGTCGCTGTGGGCCGGCCAGGCCGCGGGGCTCGCGCCCAGCGACGACGCGGCCGAGGTGTTCGGAGAGCTCGTCGCGGGGCTGCCCACCTGAAAGGTCCCGGCAACAAAGCGCAACGACGGCCCCCGATCGCCGTGACCGTGTTGTACTGGAAAGTCCGTCGTTCACGGCGGATCGCACACAGCACGCCGCACCACCCGGGAATCCTCACATGTCACGCCGCATCACCGCACTCGTCCTCACCGCCGCCGCAGCCCTCGCCCTCACCGCGTGCAGCAGCGGCTCCGCCGACCCCGCCACCACCGCAGAGGGCGACGACTACGGCCTGGGGACGGCCGGCACACTGACGGTCGCCACGGAGGGCACGTACCGCCCGTTCTCGTTCCACGACGAGTCCGGCGAGCTCGTCGGTTTCGACGTCGAGATCGCGGAGGCGGTCGCCGAGAAGCTCGGCCTCGAGGTCGAGTTCCAGGAGACGCAGTGGGACGCGATCTTCGCCGGCCTCGACGCGGGCCGCTTCGACGTCATCGCCAACCAGGTGTCGATCAACCCGGAGCGCGAGGAGAAGTACCTCTTCAGCGAGCCGTACACCGTCTCGCCGGGTGTGATCGTCGTGCCCGAGGACGACGACTCGATCACGAGCTTCGACGACCTCGCCGGCAAGACCACCGCGCAGTCGCTCACGAGCAACTGGTACGAGCTCGCCCAGGAGAGCGGCGCCACCGTCGAGGCCGTCGAGGGCTGGGCCCAGGCCGTCGCCCTCCTCGAGCAGGGCCGGGTCGATGCCACGATCAACGACAGCCTGACCTACCTCGACTACGAGAAGACCGAGGGCGCCACCGGCCTCAAGATCGCGGCCGAGACCGATGAGCCGAGCCTCAGCGCGTTCACGTTCACGAAGGACAAGGACGCGCTGGCCGAGGCGATCGACGGAGCCCTCGCGGAGCTCCGCGAAGAGGGCGTGCTCGCCGAGATCAGCGAGAAGTACTTCGGCGCCGACGTCACCCAGTAGTAGCCCTCGAGCCGCCGCTCGTCCTACCGTGGGCGGGCGGTGGCGTCGTCTGCCGCAAAGGGAGGACCCGCATGGACGGCACCACCTGGGCGCTGCTGGTGGACTCGTTCTGGCCGCTGCTGCTCGCCGCGATCACCGGAACGATCCCGCTCGCCCTCTCCTCGTTCGCTCTGGGGCTCGTCATCGCGATCGCCGTGGCGCTCCTGCGCCTGTCGGGCAATCCCGTGCTGTCGGGCGTCGCCCGGTTCTACGTCTCGGTGATCCGGGGCACGCCGCTGCTGGTTCAGCTGTTCGTCATCTTCTACGGGCTGCCGTCGGTGGGCATCGTGATCGACCCCTGGCCGGCCGCGATCATCGCGTTCTCGCTCAACGTCGGCGGATACGCCGCCGAGATCGTGCGCGCAGCGATCCTGTCGGTTCCCAAGGGCCAGTGGGAGGCCGCGCACACCGTCGGGTACTCGCAGACGCAGACCCTGGCTCGGATCGTGCTGCCGCAGGCGGCGCGGGTGTCGGTGCCGCCGCTGTCGAACACGTTCATCTCGCTCGTCAAGGACACGTCGCTGGCGTCGACCATCCTCGTGACCGAGATGTTCCGCAAGGCCCAGCAGATCGCCGCGTTCTCGTTCGAAGTCCTTGCGATCTACCTCGAGGCCGCCCTCATCTACTGGCTGATCTGCCTCGTGCTCTCCACCGGGCAGAGCGCGCTCGAGAGGAGGCTCGACCGCTATGTCGCCCATTGATCCGACCGACGACGCGCTCGCCCCGCCGGCTCCCGCCGACGATCGCCCGCTGCTCGAGGTGTCGGGCCTCACCAAGACGTTCGGCGCGAACCGCGTGCTCGACGGCGTCGACTTCGAGGTGCGCCGGGGCGAGGTCGTCGCACTCATCGGCCCGAGCGGCTCGGGCAAGACGACGGTGCTCCGCTCTCTCAACGGGCTCGAGACGCCCGAGGCCGGAACTGTCGCCTTCGCCGACGGGCCCCGGGTCGACTTCGCGGCATCCGTCTCCAAGGCCGACAAGATCGCGCTGCGCGACCGCTCCGCGATGGTGTTCCAGCACCACAACCTCTTCCCGCACCGCACCGTGCTGCAGAACGTCACGGAAGGGCCGATCCACGCGCACCGCGTGCCGAGGGCCGAGGCGATCGCGCGCGCCGAGGCACTCCTCGATCGCGTGGGGCTGAGCGAGAAGCGCGACGCGTACCCGTTCGAACTCTCGGGCGGACAGCAGCAGCGGGTGGGGATCGTGCGCGCGCTCGCCCTGCAGCCGTCGCTGCTGCTCTTCGACGAGCCCACGAGCGCCCTGGACTCCGAGCTCGTCGGCGAGGTGCTGCTCGTGCTCAAGGAGCTCGCCGAGGAGGGGTGGACGATGGTCATCGTCACGCACGAGCTCGCCTTCGCCCGAGAGGTCGCCGACGAGGTGCTGTTCTTCGACAGCGGCTCCGTCCTCGAGCGCGGTGCACCGAAGGAGCTGTTCAGCCGACCTCAGCACGAGCGCACGCGCCGCTTCATCGACAGGATCCTGCGACCGTTCGACGGATGACCCGGCTCAGCCGGTGGGACGCACCTCGAAGCCGCGCTCACCGGTGGTGGCAGCATCCGTCACCGTCGCCTGCTCGACGCGCGAACCGGGTGGGCCTTCGGCCATCCACGCGAGCACCTCGTCGACTTGACCCGGCGTGCCCTCGACCTCGGCCTCGACCGACCCGTCGCGACGGTTGCGCACCCAACCGGCAGCGCCGACCTCGCGCGCGACGATGCGCATCGTGTAGCGGTAGCCGACGCCCTGCACATCGCCGCGGACCGTCACGTGCACGCGTCTCATGCCGCCCATCTTGCCGCCGCACGCGGCTTGCCGCGACCGGGGGCCGTCGGCCAGGATGCCGACATGGCAACCGTCGACGAACTCCTGGCAGGACTCGACGCGGCCGACCGGCCGTCGGTCGAGCGGATCTACGCGCTCGCGCGGGAAGAGGCGCCCGAAGCGGAGCAGGGGCTCGGATACGGGATGCCGGCACTCGTGTACCGCGGCAAGCCGCTGGTGTCGGTCATGCGGGCGAAGAAGCACATCGGCGTGTATCCGTTCAGTCCGGCCGCGGTGTCGGCCGTCGCTGACGCGCTCGCCGGGCACCCCGGCATCGGGTTGGACAAGGGGACGATCCGCTACCAGCCCGAGCATCCGCTGCCGGACGAGGTCGTTCGTGCTCTCGTGCTCGCCCGCAAGGAGCAGATCGACGGCTGACGGCCGCGGCCCGCTCAGTGGGGGAGCACGAGCGAGACGCCGAGGGCGATCATCACGACCGCGATCACCGCGTCGAGGATGCGCCAGGCGCGTGGCGTCGACAGCCAGCGGCCGAGCAGACGCGCGCCGAAGGCGAGGCCGAAGAACCAGATGACGCTCGCGGCCATGGCGCCGGCCGCGAAGAGCCAGCGCTGGTCGCCGTGGGTGTTCGCGACGGTGCCGAGCAGGAAGACGGTGTCGAGGTACACGTGCGGGTTGAGCCACGTGAGGGCGAGGCAGGTCAGCAGCACCGGGATCAGGCGGGCGCGCGCGGCGGGAGCGGGGGCGGTGCGGATGTCGCTGCGTATGGCGGACGCGGAGGCATCGGGTTCGAGCGCGTCGCCGGTGTGCGTGTGCGCGGGCGGTGCGCCCTGGTGCGCCGCGGGGGAGGCGGGGCCCGCGGTGTCACCCACGCCGAGCGCCTGGCCCGACGGGCGCCATGCCCGCCGCGCGGCCAGCACGCCGTAGGTCACCAGGAAGAGTGCACCAGCCCAGCGCACGACATCGACGAGCCACGGCACGGCTTGCAGCACGAACCCGATGCCCGAGATGCCGAGCGCGATGAGGACGGCGTCCGAGATCGCGCAGATCGCCGCGACGGCGAGGACGTGCTCGCGGCGAAGGCCCTGGCGCAGGACGAACAGGTTCTGGGCGCCGATGGCGAT
Organism: Microbacterium sp. F01; assembly: GCF_056156365.1. NCBI lineage: Bacteria > Bacillati > Actinomycetota > Actinomycetes > Micrococcales > Microbacteriaceae > Microbacterium > Microbacterium sp. F01. The sequence goes on along the minus strand of NZ_CM149592.1, from coordinate 3,284,056 downwards.
GATGAGCGAGAAGCCGAGGCCGAGGCCGGCGAGGACGGGGGAGAGCACGCTTCGACGGTATGAGCGTCAGCATCCGTAGTCCAGCTCATGGATCTTCAGTACCATTAGCAGAACTGAAGATGCGAATTCCGTTCGAGCTGGCAGAGACGTTGGCCGTCGTCGTCGACGAGGGCACGCTCGACGCGGCCGCGCGGCGGCTGCACGTCACGCCGTCAGCGGTCAGCCAGCGCATCAAGGCGCTCGAGGAGCAGCTCGGGCGGTTGGTGCTCGTGCGCTCCAAGCCCGTGCGGCCCACGGAGGCGGGCATGTCGGTGATCCGGCTCGCGCGGCAGACGGCGCTGCTCGAGCACGACGCCCTCGCCGAGCTCGGCGCCGGCGACGACGCGGCGGCACTCACGGTCGTGCCGCTCGCCGTCAACGCCGACTCGCTGGCCACGTGGTTCCTCGAGCCTCTCGCGCGGCTGGCGGAGCAGCATCCCGTCGTCTTCGATCTGCACCGCGACGACCAGGACTTCACCGCGGGGCTGCTCGAATCGGGAACCGTGATGGGCGCGGTCACCTCGCGCGCGGCGCCGGTGGCCGGATGCCGCTCGTCGGCGCTCGGGGCGATGCGCTACGAGGCGGTCGCCACGCCCGCGTACGCGGCGCGGTGGCTCGCCGGCGACCGTGCGGCGGCGCTGGCGAACGCGCCGCTCGTGGACTTCGACCGGCGCGACGACCTGCAGAACGAGTGGCTCGCACAGCAGGGCGTCGACCCCGCAGAGCCGCCGCGGCACTACGTGCCCGCATCGAACGATTTCGCGTCGGCGGTGCGCCTGGGGCTCGGGTGGGCGATGCTGCCGCGTTTCCAGTCGCACGACGCCCTCGAGCGCGGCGACCTCGTGCTGCTCGGCGGTCCGCCCGTCGACGTCGGCCTGCACTGGCAGCAGTGGAATCTGCGCTCGCCGCTGCTGGACGCCATCGCCGACGCGGTCGTCGCCGAGGGGCGCCGCGTGCTCGCCCCCTCGCGGTGACGCGGGGCGGGCGCGGCGAGCCGGAGCGGGAGCGGGTCAGCCGTCGCTGACGCGGAGCACGACCTTGCCGCGCGTGTGGCCTGTCTCGATCGCGTGATGCGCGGCGGACGCCTCGGCGAGGTCGAAGACCTGCTCGATGTAGACCTGCACGGAGCCGGAGTCGAGGAGGCGGCCGATGGTCGCCAGCGCGCCGCCGTCGGGGATCACCTTGTACGAGGTGGCGCGCACGCCCGCCTCGGCCGCCGCCTCGGCGTAGCCGGGCCACGATCCGGTCGGAACGAGCACGTAGAGCCCGCCCGGTCGGAGCACCTCGAGCGAGCGTGTGCCGGTGTCGGCGTAGACGTTGCCGACGAGGTCGATGACGACGTCCACCTCCCCGACGACCTCTTCGAACCGTGTGGTCGTGTAGTCGATCACGACGGCCGCACCGAGTTCACGAAGCCACGACGCATTGCGCCCCGACGCTGTGACCGTGACATGCGCCCCGAAGTACGCGGCGAACTGCACCGCGAAGTGGCCGACTCCGCCGCTTCCGGCGTGAATCAGCACGCGCTGCCCCTCGTGCGCGTGTGCGGTCTCGACGACGAGGCCCCAGGCGGTGAGCGCGGCCAACGGCACGCCGGCCGCCTCCACGTGCGACAGGGCGGCGGGCTTGCGTGCGACCGACTGCGACGGTGCAACGACGTACTCGGCGTACGACCCCCCGGTGCGGGGGAACGACGTCATGCCGAACACCTCGGTACCGGGCGCGAGCGGGTGCGCCTCGTAGGGGCTCTTCACCACGATGCCGCTGAAGTCGTAGCCCAGGGTCGCGGGGTAGGCCGCAATGGCGCCCGAGACGCCCCTGCCGCCTCGGGTCTTGGCGTCGATCGGGTTGACGCCCGCGGCGACGACCCGCACCAGGAGCTCGCTCAGCACGGGCGAGGGGACGGGGACGGATGCTGCGCGCAACGCGTCCGCGTCACCGGGGGCGTCCACGACCATCGCCGTCATGTCGGCGGGCGGCGCCTCGACGGGCGCGAGCGGGGTCTCGGGTGCCGATCGCAGCGGTCGGATCCTCATCGTGCGCTCCTTCCGCGGGGGTGCCGCCTTCGGCACCAGAACTGAACCCCGTGGCTACAGTCAACCCTGCCTTCGTCTCGCCCGTGTTACGCGGGTGCTACCGGTGTCGCATTACGTCGATCTCCGCTGTCACGCGCGCGCGGCGCGGATCTCGACGGCCGCGGGGGAGAGCACCTGCTGGGTGACCATGATCGCCGCCCCCAGCACACCGGCGGTCTCGTCGGCCTGCGACTGCACGATGCCCAGGTGCTGCGTGGCGAGCGGGATCGACCGGCGGTACACGACTTCGCGCACGCCGGCGAGCAGGTGCTCTCCGGCGCGGGCGACACTGCCCCCGATGACGATGACCGACGGGTTCAGCATGTTGACGACGGTCGCGAGCACCTCCCCGACCTCGCGGCCGGCCTGCCGGGTCGCCGTGATCGCGGCCCGATGTCCCGCGCGGACGAGGGTGACGACGTCGGCGCTTCCCGCGGCCTCGATGCCCTGCGCACGCAGGTCGGCGGCGATCGCGGTGCCGCTCGCCACCGCCTCGAGGTCGCGCTGGTCGCCGGGCGGTCGCGGCGAGTCATGGCTGTAGGGCACCTGGACGTGCCCCATGTCGCCCGCCGACCCCTGGGCGCCCCGCTGCAGCGCGCCACCCGAGATGATGCCGGCGCCGATGCCGGTGGACACCTTGACGAAGATGAGGTCGGCGACGCCGGGCCAGCTGAGCGCCTGCTCGCCGAGCGCGAGGATGTTGACGTCGTTGTCGACGAGCACGGGCACGTCGAACGCGCGCTGCACGTAGTGCGGCACGTCGAAGCGGTCCCACCCCGGCATGATGGGCGGGTTCGTCGGACGGCCGGTCGAGTGCTCGACGGGTCCGGGCACGCCGATGCCCACCCCGACGACCTGCGACGCGGCGATGCCCTGCTGATCGAGCAGTGCCGACCCCTCCGAGATCACCGCGTCGAGGACGGCCTCGGGGCCGTCGGCGATGTCGAGCGGGTGCGTGTTCGACGTGAGGATGCTCGCCGCGAGGTCGGCGACGGCAACCGTCGCGTGGGTCGCCCCGAGGTCGACGGCGATCACCACGCCCGCCAGCGGGTTGAACGCCACGCGGGCCGGGGGGCGGCCGCCGGTGGAGGCTGCCTCTCCCGCCGGGCGCAGGAGTCCCGAGGCCAGCAGGGTGTCGACGCGGCTCGAGACCGTCGACCGGGCGAGGCCCGTCAGCATCGCGAGCTCGGCTTTCGTGCGCGCATGGCCGTCGCGGAGGATCTGGAAGATCTCACCCGCGCCGGTGCTTCCTGCGGCTCCGCTGCCGCGCACTGCATCGACCATGGCGACAGTAAAGCACGGGCTTCTGAGCGAAGTCAGCACGACTTGAGATCACAACCCGATCACTTTTGACGAACCACTAGCAAAAGTCCGACGGTGCGTGCCATGATCGCCGCATGACTACGGAAGTCATCGACACTGTCGTCGGAACGGTCCGTACCGGACTCGTCGGCGGCGGGTTCATGGGGCGCGTCCATGCGGCCGCCGCGCGGCGGGCGGGTGCCCGGCTGGCGGCGGTGGCCTCCTCCAGCCGCGGGCGCGCGGAATCGGTGGCCCGCGAGCTCGGGGTCGCACGGGTCGAGGACGACGCAGCCGGTGTGATCGCAGCATCCGATGTCGATGTCGTGCACATCTGCACCCCCAACGCCACCCACGCGGCGCTCGCCGAGGCGGCCCTGGCCGCCGGCAAGCACGTCGTGTGCGAGAAGCCGCTCGCGACGTCTGTCTCGGACGCGAGGGCGCTCGCCCGGCACGCCGCCGCGACGGGCGCCGTCGCCGCAGTGCCTTTCGTGTACCGGTACCACCCGGTGGTCCGCGAGGCCCGGGCGCGCGTCGCCGCCGGCCGGATCGGGACGCTGATCTCGCTCGACGGCTCGTACCTGCAGGACTGGATGCTGCGGCAGAACGACGACGACTGGCGAGCGGATGCTGCGGCCGGTGGCCCGTCGCGCGCGTTCGCCGACATCGGCTCGCACCTGTGCGACCTGGTCGAGTTCGTGACGGGGGAGCGGATCGCTCGCGTGGCCGCCCGCACCCGCCGGGTGTTCGACGAGCGCGCGGGCCGGTCGGTCGCGAACGAGGATGTCGCCGCGCTGCTGGTCGAGACGGAGTCGGGTGCGCTCGGCACGCTGCTCGTGTCGCAGATGGCCCCCGGCCGCAAGAACGCTCTCGTCCTCGAGCTGCACGGCACCCGCCGGAGCCTGCGCTTCGACCAGGAGCGCCCCGAGGAGCTCTGGGTCGGGGCGCGCAAGGGCTCGCGGCTGGTGCTGCGGGACCCCAGCACCGACCACCCCGACTCCGCGCGGCTGCAGACGGTGCCGGCGGGGCATCCGATGGGATATCAGGACGCCTTCGACGGCTTCGTCGCGGACGTGTATGCGGCCATCGGCGGCGATGAGCCGGACGGTCTGCCGACGTTCGCCGACGGCCTGCGCGCCGCCGTCCTCACCGCGGCCGTGCTCGAATCCGCCCAGACCCGAACCTGGATCGAGGTGCCGGCATGACCGACACGATGCTCGCCGACACGCCCGTGCCCCCGGGCGGCTCGGACGTGGTGCTGCGCGCCCGCGGCATCTCGAAGTCGTTCTTCGGGGTGCGCGTCCTGTCGGACATCGACCTCGACGTCCGGCGCGGCGAGGTGCACGGCCTCGTCGGCGAGAACGGCGCGGGCAAGTCCACGCTCATGAAGGTGCTGGCCGGCGTTCATCACGCCGACGCCGGAACTGTCGAGTTCGAGGGGCAGCCGGTCGCGTGGGGTCACCCGCGCCAGGCGATGGACGCGGGCCTCGTCACGGTCTTCCAGGAGTTCAACCTGCTGCCCGAGCGCACCGTCGCGCAGAACGTGTTCCTCGGCCGCGAGCCGCGGCGCGGCGGCTTCATCGACAAGAAGGGCATGCAGCGCCGCACGCGCGAGCTGCTCGACGGCCTCGGCGTCTCGTTCATCGATCCGGGTGCCCGCATCTCGTCGCTGACCGTCGCGGAGCAGCAGATCGTCGAGATCGTCAAGGCGCTCTCGTTCGATGCGCGGGTGATCTCGATGGACGAGCCGACGGCCGCGCTGAGCGACCATGAGGTCGAGCTCCTCTACGCCATCATCCGCCGGCTCACCGCGCGCGGCGTCGCCGTCATCTACGTCTCGCACCGGCTGAAGGAGATCTTCGACCTGTGCGACCGCATCACGATCCTCAAGGACGGAGCCCTGGTGTCGACGGATGCCGCGGCCGACCTCACCGACGCGGAACTCGTCCGTCGCATGGTGGGCCGCCCGCTGCAGTCGTACTTCCCCGGCCCGGTCGACGGCACGGCCCTCGGCGGGCCGCGGCTGGAGCTGACGGACTGCGGCAACGAATACGTGGACGGCGTCTCGCTGACGCTGCGCGCCGGAGAGATCGTGGGGCTCGCCGGGTTGCAGGGGTCGGGACGCACCGAACTCGTCGAAGGGATCTTCGGCGTGCACGGCTTCACCCGCGGCGGCTTGATCCTCGACGGGCGATCAGTGCGGTTCACCAGTCCGCGTGCGGCAGTGCGGGCAGGGCTGGCGCTCGTGACGGAGGACCGCAAGGCCCAGGGGCTGGCGCTCGGCCAATCCGTGCTCGACAACTCCCTGCTCGTGGTGCGCAGCGTCTTCGCCGGGCGCACCGGCGCCGCGCGCAAGCGGGTGCCCGGCATCCTGAGCTCGCTCGAGGTGTCGTCGCGCGGCGTCGACCAGGAGGCGCGGTTCCTCTCCGGCGGGAACCAGCAGAAGGTCGTGCTGGCGAAGTGGCTGGTCACCGACCCGCAGATCGTGCTGTTCGATGAGCCGACGCGCGGCATCGACGTCGGCGCGAAGGTCGCCGTCTACCAGCTGATGCGCCAGCTCGCCGCCGAGGGTAAGGCGGTGCTCATGGTGTCGAGCGAACTGCCCGAGGTCATCGGCATGAGCGACCGCATCCTGGTCATGCGCGACGGCGAGCTCGCCGCCGAGCTGCCGGCAGGATCCGCCGAGCACGAGGTGCTCGCGGCCGCCACCGGCTCCGCGGCCGACGCGGTGCCCGACGATCCTCGCCTCGACGACGAGGGGGGCCGCCCGTGAAGCGCGTGCGTGTCGATTCCACCGTGATCGTGCTCGGCATCCTGATCCTCGTCATCGCGATCGGCGCGATCCTCGTGGCGACGGTCGGTCGCAGCTTCTTCAGCCCCGGCAACATCCGCGACATCCTCACCGGCATGAGCGTGCTGGGTCTCGTCGCGATCGGGCAGACCCTCGTCATCCTCGGTGCGTCCCTCGACCTCTCGGTCACCTACGTCGTCAGCCTCGCGAGCCTCATCGGTGCCACGACGATGAACGGCAACCCGGCGAACATCCCGTGGGCCGTGACGCTGACTCTGCTGGTGTGCGCCGTCATCGGCCTCGCGAACGGCCTGATCGTGACGGTGCTCAAGGTCAACGGGTTCATCGCGACCCTCGGTGTCGGACTGATCCTGCAGGGCGTGCTGAACACGAACTTCCAGGGCAGTGCCGGATCGGTGCCCTGGGCGTTCCAGCTCATCGGCGCCTCGGGCGTCGGGCCGGTGCCGGTCTCGACGATCATCATGATCGCGCTCGCCGCACTGGTCTGGTTCCTGCTCGACCGCACCCGCACCGGCGCCCACCTGTTCGCCGTGGGCGGCGACCCCGAGGTCGCACGCCTGTCAGGCGTGCGGACCCGCCCGCCGCTCATCGCGGCGCACGTACTCTGCTCGGTCTTCGCCGGGCTCGCCGGACTCCTGCTCGCGAGCCGGCTCGGCGTCGGCAGCCCCACCGTGGGGCAGCAAGGCGGGTACGCGCTCCTGTCGATCGCCGCGGTCGTGCTGGGCGGAACGCTGCTCCTCGGCGGCCGGGGCTCGGTCTGGGGCACGATCGGCGGCGTGGCGATCTTCGCGGTCGTCGACAACGTCATGAGCGTCATGCAGGTGAACCCGTTCCTCAAGGACGTCGTGCGCGGTGTCGTCATCGTGGCCGCGGTCGCGGTGTACAGCCGTCGCGCGATCGTCCGCCGCCGCACGCGGTTCGGGCCGGGCGGCACCAGAACCGGGGGCGACGCGGAGGCCGAAGCCGCGGCACCGGCGATGGCCGCAGCATCCCATGCCCTCGAAGCGGAGGCCGAGGCGGCCGAAGGCGGCGGCGCGACCCAGGGAGGTGCGCGATGAGGTTCCTGAAGGCGCTCGTCAGCCCGCGCGGCGCGGTGTTCCTGCTGCTGGTGATCCTGCTGGTCGCCGTGATGGTGCTGAACCCGAACTTCGCCGAGCCCGGTCAGATCATGCGCTACATCCAGCGTGTGGCGCCCGTCGCGATCGTCGCGATCGGCCAGTACTTCGTCATCATCGCCGGGGAGTTCGACCTCTCGCAGGGCTCGCTCATCACCGCGCAGGTGATCATCGCGGGCAATCTCGTCGGCCAGGACGACGCACGCACCGTGCCGGTGCTCGCCCTCATGATCGTGCTCGGCCTGTTCGTGGGGCTCGTGAACGGACTGCTCACGACGCTCCTCAAGGTGCCGTCGTTCATCGTGACGCTCGGCATGATGCTCGCGCTCCTCGGCCTGGTGCTGTGGTGGACAGGCGGAGCGGCGACGGGCAATCCCGCCGACAGCTTCCGCCAGATCGGCCGCGGCGGCATCCGCGATCTTCCGGTGATCGACTTCCTGCCGTGGTCGGTGCTGATCCTCGCGGTGTGGCTGGCCCTCGGCATCTGGATCACCAAGCGCCCGCTGGGCAAGCTCCTGATCGCTATCGGCGACAACGCACGTGCGACGCGCTACTCGGGTGCGCGCGACTGGTGGGTCACGACGCGCGCCTTCATGATCTCGTCGCTGTCGGCGACCGTGTCGGCGGTGCTGCTCGTCGGCTACGCCGGCGTGCACCCGTCGGTCGGACGCGGCTACGAGTTCGTCGCGATCACGGCGGTCGTGCTCGGCGGCGTCGTGCTCGGCGGCGGCCGCGGGTGGATCGTCGCTGCTGTCGCCGGCGCCTTCGTGCTCGAAGCGCTCTTCCTGCTGCTCAACATCGCCGGGGTGCCGTCGTCGCTGCGCGACGCGGTCCAGGGCGTCATCATCATCGCCGCCGTCGCCTACTCGGGGCTGGTGTTCCGGTCCCGACGGCGCAGCGGCCCACAGACCCCTCCCTCACCAGGGAAGGAACCCGACGCGCCCGACGGCGCCGAGGAGTCGTCCGCAACACCGGCCCTCGCAGGCGAGGGCGCAGCACACAACAACAGGAGCTAGCAATGCGACGATCAGTGAAGATCGCCACCACCGCGGTGGCGCTCGTCGGCCTCTTCGCCCTGGCAGGGTGTACGACCGACCCGAACGTGGCCCCACCGGACTCGACCGCGGAGCCGACGGAAGACGGCGCCAACGAGTGGTTCGACCAGGCGCTGTTCGACACCCAGATGGCCCAGCGCGAGGTCGTGCCCGAGGGCCCCGAGGACGAGCCGTACCTGCAGTACATCGACGCGGAGATGGTCGACACCTCCGAGTTCGCGAGCACGGGGCCGAAGAAGGCCTGCTTCGCGAACGCGTCGATCTCTAACCCGTGGCGCCAGACAGGCTGGATCACCATGAACGAGCAGTTGAAGGTGCTGCAGGAGGCGGGTGCCATCAGCGAGATGGAGACGCGCGACGCACAGGACTCCGATGACACGCAGATCGCCGACATCGACTACTTCATCTCCGACGGCAACTGCGACGTCTTCATCATCTCGCCGAACAGCACCGCGGCCATGACCCCGGCGGTCGAGCGCGCGTGCGACACCGGCAAGCCGGTGATCGTGTTCGACCGCGGTGTCGAGACCGACTGCCCGGTCACCTTCATCCACCCCATCGGCGGCTTCGCGTGGGGCATCGACACGGCGCAGTTCCTGATCGACAACCTCGAAGAGGGCGACAAGGTCGTGGGCCTGCGCATCCTCCCGGGCGTCGACGTGCTCGAGCAGCGCTGGGCGGCGGCCGAGAAGATGTTCGCGGATGCCGGCATCGAGGCGGTGGACTACTTCACCGGCGCCGACCCGGCCGAGATCAAGAGCATCATCTCGGACGAACTCGCCAAGGGAGATGTCGCAGGTGTGTGGATGGACGCCGGCGACGGCGCCGTCGCCGCCATCGAGGCCTTCGAGGACGCGGGCGTCGACTACCCCGTCATGACGGGCGAGGACGAGATGAGCTTCCTGCGCAAGTGGAAGGAGACGGAGCTCACCGGTCTCGCCCCCGTCTACTCGAACTTCCAGTGGCGCACTCCGCTGCTGGCGGCGCAGAAGATCTTCGCCGGCGAGGAGGTCCCGAAGGAGTGGGTGCTGCCGCAGGTGCCGATCGAGGCGGGTGAGCTCGACGAGTGGCTCGAAGCCAACGACGGCATGCCCGACGGCCACTACGCGAAGTTCGGCGGCGAGAACCTGCCGGGCTACCCGCAGGTCTGGCAGGAACGCCAGATCCCGTAACGCAACGCGATCCGTCTTCGCTCGCTCAACGGCCGGAAGATCGGTCGTCGAGCGAGCGAAGCGAGTCGAAACGCGCCTGACCGACGACGAAGAGGAGCCCGATGCAGCGCACGATCGGCGTCAACACCTGGGTGTGGACCTCCCCACTGACCGACGAGTCCCTCGCCGACCTCGCGCCGAAGATCGCGCGGATGGGCTTCGGCGCGATCGAGCTGCCGCTCGAGAACGCGGGGGACTGGGATGCCGCCCGCGCGGGTGATCTGCTCGGCTCGCTGGGTCTCGCGCCCGTGGTGATCGGCGCGATGGGGCCCGGCCGTTCGCTGATCGACCGCGCGGGCAACGTTCCCGCCACCCAGGCGTATCTGCGCACGTGCCTGACCGCCGCGCGCGGGGTCGGGGCATCCGTCGTCGCCGGACCCTTCTATGCGCCCACGGGTGTCACCTGGCGCATGACGGCGGGTGAGCGCACCGAGGTGGTGGCGCAGCTCCGCCGCCACCTTCAGCCGCTCGTCGACGAGGCTGCTGCGGACGGCCTCGCGCTCGCCGTCGAGCCGCTGAACCGGTACGAGACGAGCGTCATCAACACGGTCGAGCAGGGCCTCGAGGCGCTGGCGCCGCTGTTCGGCCCGGGGCTCGGCCTCGCGCTCGACACCTACCACCTCAACATCGAGGAGAAGCGACCGGATGCCGCGATCCGCGCCGCCGCAGGGAACATCGCGCACGTCCAGGTCTGCGGCAGCGATCGCGGCGCCGTCGGTGACGACCACACCGACTGGCCCGGCACCTTCGCCGCCCTCGACGACGCCGGGTACGACGGCATCCTGGGACTGGAGAGCTTCACGGGCGAGAACGCCACGATCGCCGTGGCCGCCTCCGTATGGCGGCCGCTGGCGGCGAGTCAGGACGATCTGGCCGAGCGCTCGCTGCGATACCTGACGGCGCTCCAGGCGGAGCGCTGAGCGGGTCGCGTGCGGGCGGAGAGACTGGCCCGCGCGACCCTCGGCCTCCGGCGATGCGGGAGACTCGGAGCATGCCGATTCAGCACACCGTCGTCTTCCGCCTGACCCACCCGGCCGGTTCCCCCGAGGAGGAGGCGTTCCTCGCCGATGCCCGCGTCGCGCTCACGTCGATCCCGGGCGTCGAGGACTTCCGCGTCAATCGGCAGGTGAGCGCGAAGAGCGACCTCGCCCACCAGTTCTCCATGGTGTTCGCGGACGACGCCGCGTACCAGGCCTACAACGAACACCCCGCGCACGTCGGGTTCGTCGCCGACCGCTGGGTTCCCGAGGTGGCGCAGTTCCAGGAGTACGACTTCGTCGAGGCCTGACCCGCGGGGTGGCGGTCAGACTGTCGGGCGCTCGCCGGCCGTCAGCGCGTGGAGCAGACGCGTCAGGTTCGTGATGTCGTCGAGCGGCCACTCCTCGAGGGCGTCGACGAGGCTGTGCTCCTGCGGGGCGCGCGCCACTTCCAGGCGCTCCAGTCCGAACGGGGTGGGGGAGAGCAGGCTCGATCGGCCGTCGTCCGGGTCGGGCGTGCGCTGCACGAGACCCAGCTGCTCCAGCTCCCGCACGGTGCGGCTGATCTGCCCCTTGTCGGCCATCAGCGACTCGGCGAGCCCGGAGAGGGTGATGCCTTCGCGGCGCACGATCGTCGTGAACACCTTGTAGGCACCCGGCAGCATGCCGGGGCTCAGGCGGTTGGCGTTCTCCGTGATGATCCGCCGGAAGCGGTTGATCAGCTCCCCGAACTCCGCCTCGAGGGCGCGCACCGCCTCGGTGCGCGCCGCTCGAGTGTCGCCGGAGGTCATCAGCTTCGACATTAGCGTCGGGTGACGGATGCCTCGTCCGCGGCGTCGGCAGCGGACTCGGCGGTGCCGGCCGCAGCGCCGCGGGCCGCAGCATCCGTGTCCACCGTCGCAGTGGCCGTCAGCGTCTCCATGCCCTCGGCGACCGAGACGGTCGCGAGATCGGCCTCGCTCGCCTGGACGCGCTCGCTCGTGGTCATGCGGGTGAGCGGCTTGTTCGGCAGGAAGATGATCGCGATGAGGCTGATCACGGCCAGGGGCACGGCGATCAGGAACGAGTGGGCGATGGCCTGGGCGTAGATGTCCTCGACGATCACGCGGATCGACTCGGGCAGCGCCGAGACCTGGGGGATCGTGCCCGACGCGAGCTGCTGGCCGATCGCGGCACCCTTCTCGCCGAGCGCCATGAGGGCTGCGCCGATGTCGTCCTTGCGGTCGGCGAACAGGTCCGTCGCCGAGGTTGCGAGGGCCGCACCCATCACAGAGACGCCGATCGTGCCGCCGAGGCTGCGGAAGAACGTGACTCCCGAGCTCGCGACGCCGATCTCGCTCGGGTTCGCCGTGTTCTGGACGATGAGCACGAGGTTCTGCATGGTCATGCCGACGCCCGCGCCGAGCAGGAACATGTAGAGCGAGACGAGCACGAAGTTCGTGTCGTAGTGGATGGTCGACAGCAGGTACGAGCCGGCGATCAGCAGCACGCCGCCCACGATCAGGTAGGGCTTCCAGTGGCCGGTCCGGGTGACGAGGCCGCCGATCACGATCGACGCGAGGAGAAGGCCCGCGATCATCGGAATGGTCATGAGGCCCGCCTCGGTCGGGGTCGCGCCGCGCGCCAGCTGCATGTACTGGCTGAGGAACACCGACGTGCCGAACATCGCGATGCCGATCGAGATCGACGCGATGACCGCGAGGGTGAAGGTGCGGTTGCGGAACATCGTGAGCGGGATCAGCGGCTCCTTCGAGCGCAGCTCGACGATGACGAAGAGCACGGCTGCGAGCAGCGCGCCGCCGACCATGAGGATGGTCTCGGTGCTCCACCAGTCGTAGTCCTTGCCGGCGTTGGTGACCCAGATGAGCAGGAGCGACACGGCGGTCGAGAGCAGCACGATGCCGAAGTAGTCGATGCGCGCCTTGGTCTTGGGGCGCGGCGGCAGGTGGAGCGTGCGCTGCATCATGATGAGCGCGGCCACGGCGAACGGCAGGGCGATGAAGAAGTTCCAGCGCCAGTCGATCGTGTCGGTGATGAAGCCGCCGAGGAGCGGGCCGCCGACGGTCGCGACCGCCATGACGGCGCCGAAGAGACCCATGTACCGGCCGCGCTCGCGCGGGCTGATGATGTCGGCCATGATGACCTGGCTGAGCGCGGCAAGGCCGCCGGCGCCGATGCCCTGCACCGCACGGAACGCGATGAGCGTGCCCGGGTCCTGCGAGAACCCGGCGGCCGCGGTGGCCAGCACGAAGATGACGATCGCGATCTGGATGAGCAGCTTGCGGTTGAAGAGGTCGGCGAGCTTGCCCCAGATGGGGGTCGAGATCGCGGTGGTCAGCAGCGTCGCGGTGACGACCCACGTGAACGCCGCCTGGTTGCCGCCCAGGTCGTGGACGATGACGGGGAGTGAGGTCGAGACGACGGTCGACGCAAGCATCGACACGAACATGCCGAGCAGCAGGCCGGTGAGCGCCTGCAGCACCTGGCTGTGCCGGCGCTTCTCGTCGGTGCTGATTTTGCTGCCAGCGGCCGGGGCGGTTGCGACCGACCCGGTCGCAGAGGTGGACGTGGCCATAGGAGTCCTTAGAAACGAGGAGTGAGGTGGTTCGCGGCGACGTGGGCGCGCAAGAAGGTTGACGCAAGTCAACAGTTGATTTACGTCAACGATACGCCTAATGGTTGACGTGTGTCAACTATCGGCCGGGGTCGGGCGCGAGCGCGGGATGTTCACATCTGGTGCTCTCGCCGAGATCACCCGTTGTGTGCGTTCATAACGCGTGCGCTCGGTGAGAACAGGCGATGTGAACGAGTGATGGGGGACGGATGCTGCGGCCCGCGGCATCCGTTCCTCCACAGGTGGGTGCGGGGACAGGTAGCGCACAGGCTGCGGGATCGGTCGAGAGGCCGGGGGCCGGGGCGGGCAGGGTGGGTCGCGTGCCGCGCCACCTGACTCTCGACGAGGCGATGGCCGCCGTCCGCAGTCGCGAGCAGTTGCGGGCGAGCGGCATGACCGCGCGGGTGATCGGTGACGCGGTGGTGCGCGGGGAGCTGCGGCGGCTGCGGCGCAACCGATATGTAAGGGTGAAGCTCTGGAACGATCTCTGGCCCGAGTCGCGTCACCTCATCGAGGTGTGCGCCGCGGTCGCCGAGATGCGCGACGGCGATGGCGTCGCCTCCCATGAGTCCGCCGGGGTTCTGGCGGAGCTGCCCCTGTATCGGCACACGCCGTCGGCGGTCCACCTCCTCACGCCCGGAGCGCGACGGGGATCCAGCCGCGTCGGACTGCAACACCATGCCGATCTGCTTCCGGCCGGCGACATCACCGCGGTCGACGGCATCCGATGCACGACGCTGGATCGTACGGTCTTCGACCTGGTGCGCACCCTCAGCATGGAGGCTGCCGTCGCCGTGGCGGATGCCGCGTTGCGGCGCGAGGCGATGCGCGGATCCGAGTACGACGAGCGGGCGGCGGAGGTCTGGCGCGAGCGGATGCTGCAGCGATGCGAGGCCGCGCGCGGCGCGCGGGGAGTTCGACAGGCCGAGGCGGTGATCCGCTTCGCCGACGGCCGCTCGGAGTCTCCCGGTGAGGGGGTCAGCCGGCTGCAGCTGAGCCGTCTCGGCTTCCGCGAGCTGCGGCTCCAGGTGCCGGTGCCCGGCCCCGACGGGCGGGCCTATCGCGTCGACATCGGCCTCGAGGAGGTCCGGAGCTTCTACGAGTTCGACGGCATGGGCAAATACGAAGAGCTCGCTGTCGCGTCGGGGAAGACCGTCAAGGAGGTGCTTCTCGAAGAGAAGCGCCGCGAGGACTGGATCCGCGGTACCACCCAGCGTCGGCTTGTCCGCGCCGAGGCTTCGCACATCCTCACGCCCGAAGCGCTCGGTCGCCGCCTCGCCGCCTTCGGGATCACCCCGCCGCGCCGGTGACCCTCATGTTCACATCGGGTGCTCTCGCCGAGATCACCCGTTGTGTGCGCTCATGACGCGTGCGCTCGGTGAGAGCACGTGATGTGAACGAGCGATGGGGGACGGATGCTGCGGCCCGCGGTATCCGTGTCAGGAGGCGCGGGCGGCGTGCTCGGCGGAGCGGATCACCGACTCCACGCCGAGGATGAAGAGTTCGCCGTCCTCGAGGGCGAGCAGCTGTGCGGAGGTCGCGGCGACGTGCGGGTGCTTGATGGGGTCGACGAGAAGGGGGCCCTCGAACCACGGCGTCGACCCCGGGGTGTCGGTGGTCGCGCGCTCCGTCCGCGTGCGAGCCACGCCCGCGGCGGTCGACAGCACGTGGGTCGCCATCAGCGCATAGTGCTGCACGAGGGCGTCGCCGGTCAGGCCGGCGCGTGAGAACGCGTCGAGCATGAGCTCGATCACGTCGAGCTCGCCGGGTCCGCGCGTCGTGAGGACGATTCCCTCCTGGCCGACGGCCGGATACCGCGCGAACTGCGTGAGCGTCGCGTTCGCGAGCTGACGCAGTCGTTCCCGCCAGTTCGCGGGTGGGGCGGTCACCTCGTGGAGGCTGCGCGCGGCGAGTTCGTCGAGCAGTGCCCGCATGAGGTCGTCCTTGCTGCGGAAGTGGCGGTACACCGCGGTCGGGTCGGTGCCGAGCTTCGCGCCGAGGTCGCGGATCGAGAGGGAGGCGGATCCGGTCGTCTCGGCGAGCTCGAGGCCGGCCGCGATGATCGTCGCCCGATCCAGACGCTTCGCGCCCGTTTTCTCGGGCGTCGCTGCCGTGCGTGCCGCCATGATCCCCGCTTTCGCCGTCATCCCGCGCTGCGACATCGTGCCGACGCGGTGATGCGAGTGTACTTCTCAGGTCATCGTATCTGTCAACAGTGTTGACAGGAGCGATGACATCGGCCTATCGTCAAGCGATCCGTTCGACGACGAAGGAGAGGTCCCGTGGCCGCTGCCGCACCTGCAGACGCTGAAACCCCGTTCGCAGACACCGTGTTCATCCGGGGCGCGCTGTTCAGCTCCGACCTCGTCCGCGCGGGAAGCGCCGAAGCCCTGAGCGGCGTCGCCGTCGCCGTGCGCGGCGGGCGCATCGCAGCGGTGTGCGCCGAGGACGAGGCATCCGTGTTCATCGGTCCTGATACGGAGGTCGTCGACCTCGCGGGTGCGCTGCTCGCTCCGGGGTTCCAGGACGCGCACGTGCACCCCATGTCGGGCGGCGTCGAGCTGCTGCAGTGCAACCTCACCGGCTCGGAGGACGCCGCCGACGCGCTGGCGACGATCGCGCGCTACGCCGCCGAGAACCCCGATGTCGAGTGGATCGTCGGCGGCGGCTGGTCGATGGACCACTTCGCGGGCGGCGCTCCGCTGCGCGGCGCCCTCGACGCCATCGTGCCCGACCGGCCGGTGCTGCTCGCGAGCCGCGACCACCACTCCGCGTGGGCGAACACCGCGGCGATGCGCGCTGCCGGTGTGGACGCGACGACTGCCGACCCCGCCGACGGGCGGATCGAGCGCGAAGCCGACGGCTTCCCGGCGGGCACGTTCCACGAGGGCGCGGCCGACCTCTTCGCCGAGGTGCGCCCGACGGTCTCCGAGGACCTCGCCTACGCGGGCCTGCTGCGCGCCCAGGACGACCTGATCGCGCAGGGCATCACGGGCTGGCAGGACGCACTGGTCGGGAACTTCCCCGGGATCCCCGGTGCGCTCGCCTCGTACCGTCGGGCGCTTGCCGAAGGGACGCTCAAGGCCCACGTCGTCGGAGCACAGTGGTGGGAGCGCGGCGAGGGGATCGAGCAGCTCGAGGGCATGATCCGCACGCGCGACGAGGTGGCCGCGCTCGGCCACGAGGACCGCTTCTCACTCGGCTCCATCAAGTTCATGGTCGACGGCGTCGCCGAGAACCACACCGCTGCGATGCTCGAGCCGTACCGCGACGTACACGGCCACTCGACCGACAACCGCGGCCTGTCGTTCATCCCGGCCGAGCGGCTGCGCGAGTACGTGATCGCCGCCGACGCCGCAGGCTTCCAGCTGCACTTCCACGCCCTCGGCGACCGCGCCGTGCGTGAGGCGCTCGACGCGGTCGAGGCGGCGGCCGAGGTCAACGACGCCACCGACGGCCGGCACCACCTCGCCCACATCCAGGTCGTCGACGCGGCCGACGTGCCGCGCTTCGCCGCGACCGGTGCGGTGGCGAACATGCAGCCGCTGTGGGCGTGCCACGAGGACCAGATGGACGAGCTCACGTTGCCGTTCCTCGCCGAGTCCGCGGCATCGCGTCAGTACCCGTTCGGCGATCTGCAGCGGGCGGGAGTGCGCCTCGCCGGCGGCAGCGACTGGCCGGTGTCGAGCGCCGACCCGCTCGCGGGGGTGCACATCGCGGTGAACCGCGTCGCGCCGCTGAGTGACAAAGAGCCGCTCGGCGGCGCTCACCAGCGACTCGACCTCGCCACCGCGCTGGCCGCTTACACATCGGGCACTGCCTACGTGAACCACCGCGACCATGACACCGGCTACGTCCGCGCGGGCTACCTCGCGAACCTCGTGGTCGTCGAGCCGAACCCGTTCACCGTTCCGGTCGAAGACCTCTACCTCTGCCGCGTCGCCTCGACCTGGATCGACGGTGAGCGCGTCTACTCGCGCGCCGACGCCGACGCCGACGCAGACGCCGAGGCCGCAGCATCCGTCCTGTCCTGAGTTCCTTCTCCATCACCCGACACCGCAGTCAGAACCCGAGGAGCACCATGATCCGCACCCGACGCACCGCCCGTCGCCTGCTCGCCCTCGCGGGCGCCGGCGTCGCGGGCGCGCTCGTCCTGTCCGCGTGCAGCGCCGACACGTCGAGCCCCGACGCCACCGCCGCCCCCGAGTGGGAGTACACCGCCCAGACGGCCGCGCCGTCGGGCGATATCGACTCGTTCTCGTGGGTGAGCTACTCCGAGCCTTACTCGCTCGACTACGCGTACGCGTTCGATTACGCCGACAACCAGGTGCTGTCGAACGTGTGCGAGTCGCTGCTGCGCCTGAACCCCGACTACACGCTGACTCCGGGGTTGGCGGAGGCGTTCGAGCACCCGACGCCCGAGACCTGGGTCTACGCGATCCGCGACGGTGTCACGTTCCACGACGGCACCCCGCTCACCGCGGCCGACGTGGTCGCGTCGATGAGCCGACACCTCGATCCCGAGGTCGGGTCGTCGTGGTACTCCGTCTACCAGAACGTCGCCTCGATCGAGCAGACCGGCGACCGTCAGGTCACCGTCACCATGAACCAGGCGGACTCGCAGTTCAACCTCGCGATGGGAGGGTCGGCGGGCGTCGTCGAGTCGGCGGCGACGCTGATCGAGAGGGGAGCCGACTACGGCAACTCGTCCGGTCTCGTGAACTGCACGGGTCCGTTCGAGCTCACCGAGTGGAAGTCAGGCGAGTCCGTGACGCTGACCCGCTACGACGACTACTGGGACACGTCGCTGCGGGCCCAGGCAGGCGAGGTCGACATCCTCTTCATGACCGACCCCAACGCGCGGGTCAATGCGCTGAAGTCGGGCGAGGTCGACGGCGGCTGGATGATCCCGACCGACGCGATCTCCCAGCTGCAGTCGTCGGGCAGAGGCGACGTCTACTTCGGTCTCAACACGTCGGTCAACAGCCTCATCGTGAGCAACCTGGAAGGCCCGCTCGGGGACGAGCGCGTCCGCCAGGCGCTGCTGATGGCGATGGACCGGCAGGGGATCCTGGATGCTGCGGTCCAGGGCTACGGCGAAGTCACCGACGTCCTCACCACCGAATCGGTGTGGGTGGGCGCGAGCGACACGGCGCTGAAAGAGGCGTTCGACGGGCTCGAGGAGTATCCCTACGACCTCGAGGCGGCGAAGAAGCTCATCGACGAGGCGGGCGTGGCCGGCGAGGAGATCGTGATCGCCACGGCGCCGATCACCAACGAGTTCACCGTGACCTCGCAGGCCGCTGCCGCCGCCGCGCAGTCGATCGGGCTCAAGGCGACCATCGAGACGATCAGCCCCAGCGCCTACACCGCTCTGTTCTCCGACCCGAGCGCACGCGAGGGCATCGACCTCTTCTTCACCTCGTGGTACCTGTCCAGCCCCGACCCGCTCGAGATGTACGCGGTGCTGCGCACCGGCGAGTTCAGCAACTACGGGAACTGGAGCGACCCGGACTTCGACGCGCTCGTGAACGAGGCCGTCGCGATCGACGACCCCGCCGCGCGCAGCGACGTCACCGCCCAGGCGCAGCGGATCGCGAACGAGCAGCTGCCGTGGCTGCCGCTGTACGAGGCTCCGATGACGCTGTTCCTCGGCGAGCGGGTGACCGGCGTCGCGCCGTCCGTCGCGTTCCTCTACTACCCGTGGGCGGCGACCATTGGCTCCCGGTGAGCTGAGCGCGGGTCGGGCGGTCGACGCCGGGCCCCGTCTCGGGCCGGGTCGGCCCGGCGCCCTGTCCGCAGCTGAGGCGGTCGCCCGATGATCGCCGTCCGCCGCATCGCCGGCAAGCTCGGCGGGCTGCTGCTCACCCTCTTCCTGGCCTCCGTGCTCGTGTTCTTCTCGCGCTTCCTGGTGCCCGGCGACCCTGTGGCGTTCCTGTTACGTGGCCGCAAGCCCAGCCCCGAAGCGGTGGCGCAGATCACCGCGCAGTACGGCCTCGACCTCCCACCGTGGCAGCAGTACCTCAACTGGGTCTCGGGCATGCTGCACGGCGATCTCGGGCGCTCGCTGCAGTACCGGCAGGACGTCACGGTCGTGCTCGGCGAGCGGCTGCCGGTCACCCTCGGCCTGGTCGTGATGGCGGGCACGATGATCGCGGTCGTCGGCCTCATCGCCGGCGCGATCGCCGCCCTGCACCGCGGCCGCCTCGCGGACCGCTCGATCCTCATCGGGCTCACCGTGCTCGGCGCGATCCCGTCGTTCGTCGGATCGATCGTGCTCATCGCAGTGTTCGCGGTGCAGCTCGGCTGGTTCCCGTCGTTCGGGTCGGGCGAAGGCTTCTGGGACACGGTCTACCACCTGGTGCTGCCGTCTATCGCCCTCGCGATCGTCTTCGTCGTGCTGGTGGCCAAGGTGACGCGGTCGTCGATGATCGACCAGCTCGACCGCGAGCACGTCGAGGTCGCGATCAGCCGCGGCATCACGCGCGGCACGGTGATCCGCCGGCATGTGTTCCGCAACGCCGTCGGGCCGATCCTGACGGTGAGCGGGATGCTGGTGGCCGGGCTCCTCGTCGCGAGCTCCATCGTCGAGGCCGCCTTCGGTCTCGCCGGCATGGGCTCGCTGCTCGTGCAATCGGTCGACCGTCTCGACTTCCCGGTCGTTCAGGCGATCGTCCTCCTCGTCGTGACCGCGTTCGTGCTCGTGAACGCCGTGATCGACGTCCTCGAACCCTGGATCGACCCCCGATCCGCTGCCGGAGCCGGTGCCCGATGACGACCACACCCACCCTCGCCGTCAAGGTGCTGCGCGCACCGCGGCTGCCTCGCACCAGCCTGACGTTCGCGATCGCACTCGGGGTCCTCGCCGCGATGACGCTGGCCGCGATCTTCGCGCCGCTCCTCGCGCCCTACAACCCGGATGCCGTCGACTTCGCCGCGGTGAACGCGCCGCCGAGCGCGGCACACTGGCTGGGCACCGACGGGCTCGGCCGTGACACGCTCAGCCGCCTCATCTACGGCGCGCGCACGGCGTTGCTGGGCCCGCTCCTCGTGGTGATCGCGTCGACAGTGCTCGGCATCCTCCTCGGACTCCTCGCCGGCTGGCGCGGCGGCTGGATCGACTCCGTGCTCGGCCGCGTGTTCGACGTGCTGTTCGCGTTCCCATCGCTGCTCATCGCGATCATGGCGGTCGCGTTGTTCGGCAAGGGGCTGGTCGCTCCCGTCATCGCGATGAGCATCGCGTACGCGCCGTTCGTCGCGCGCCTCACCCGCTCTCTGATCGCGGCCGAGCGCACGAGGCCCTACGTCGCGGCGTATCGCGTGCAGGGCTTCGGCGGCGCGTGGATCGCGCTGCGTCGTGTGCTGCCGAACGTCACGCCCATCGTGGGGGCGCAGTCCACGCTCAACTTCGGGTACGTGCTCGCCGAGCTCGCCGCGCTGTCGTTCCTCGGCCTCGGCGTGCAGCCGCCGACGGCCGACTGGGGCGCGATGATCAACGAGGCGCAGGCCGGGCTCATCGGCGGGCATTTCCTGCCCGCGATCGTGCCGGCGATCGCCGTCGTCGTGGTCGTCGTGGCCGTCAACATCATCGGGGAAGAGCTCTCCGACCGCATCGGTGGGGAGATCCCGGCATGACCGCAACCGAGACCGTCGTGGACCCGGCGGCCGCGCCGGCCGCACCGAACCCGGTCCTGCTCGACATCCGCGATCTGACGCTCGACCTGCCCGACGGCACGCGGCTGCTGCACGGCATCTCGCTGTCGGTCGCCGCGGGCGAGACCGTGGGCCTGGTCGGCGAGTCGGGGTCGGGCAAGTCGCTCACCGCTCGCACGGTGCTGGGTCTCGTCCCGGACCGCGCGGCGACCACCGGCGACGTCGTGCTCGACGGGGCCGGGGTGCTGTCCGCTCCCGCGCCGGAGCTGAGGAAGCTGCGCCGCCGCGGCGCGGCGATGATCTTCCAGGATCCGCGCGCGGGCATCAACCCCATGCGCACGATCGGCGATCACCTCACCGAGGCGCTGCGCCTCGCGGAGGGATGGTCGACGGATGCTGCGCGCGCACGCGCCGTCGAGCTGCTCGAGGCGGTGCGTCTCCCGCGCCCGGAAGATCACCTGCGCCAGTACCCGCACGAGTTCTCGGGCGGGATGCTGCAGCGCGTGATGATCGCCGGAGCCCTGACGACGTCGCCGAAGCTGCTGGTGTGCGACGAGCCCACGACGGCCCTCGACGTGACCACCCAAGCGGAGATCATCGGGGTACTCACCGAGCAGCGCGCGAGCCGCGGCATGGGCATGCTCTTCATCACGCACGACCTCAACCTCGCCGCTTCGCTCTGCGACCGCGTCTACGTCATGAGCGGCGGACAGGTCGTCGAGCAGGGTCGCGCGCGCGATGTCCTGCGCGATCCGCGGGCGGAGTACACGAGGCGACTGGTCGCCGCGACCCCGACGCTCGTCGGCGCCGCCCCCGGCTCGACCCCGGGTCACAGAATCGGAGACTCTGCCGGACACGTCGGGGCGCAGCATCCGTCCGCCGGCGCGTCGTCGACGACCTCCGATTCTGTGCGCGAGGGGCGGAGGACGGATGCTGCCCCCCTGCGCGCACCCGCATCGCCGATGCTCGAGGCGGCCGGGGTGTCGAAGACCTACCTGCGCCGGGGCAAGGAGCCGGTGCGCGCGGTGATCGATGCGTCGGTCGCGGTTCCCCGCGGCGGCGCGCTCGGCGTGGTGGGGGAGTCGGGCTCGGGCAAGTCGACGCTCGCGCGCATGATCGTGGGGCTCGAGGCCGCCGACACCGGCGACATCCGCATCGATGGTCGCGAGCGCACGGCGGTTCCTCGCAACCGGCGCGAGCGGCTCGCCCACGCGCGCAGCGTGCAGATGGTGTTCCAGGACCCCTACCTGTCGCTCGACCCGCGCATCACGGCGGGGCGGGCGATCGAAGACGCCCTGCGCCTGCACACGCGACTGAGCACGGCCGAGGCTCGATCGCGCGTCCTCGACCTGCTCGCCCAGGTGGGGCTGGGGGAGAAGCACGCCGCGGCGCGGCCGCGAACGCTCTCGGGCGGTCAGCGGCAGCGCGTCGCGATCGCCCGCGCCCTCGCCATCGAGCCGGACGTGCTCGTGATGGACGAGGCGACGAGCGCGCTCGACGTCTCGGTGCAGGCGCAGGTGCTCGACCTCGTCGACCGCATCCGGCGCGAGCGCGGGCTCACGGTGCTGTTCATCAGCCACGACCTCGCGGTCGTTCGCCGCGTGTGCGACGAGACCGTCGTGATGCGTCGCGGCGAGATCGTCGAGCGTGGTCGCACGGCGGAACTCCTCGCCTCTCCGCAGCACGAGTACACGCGGCTGCTCATCGACTCGGTGCCGAAGCCCGGGTGGGACGCGGAGGCGGCGGGCGCCGAGGTGGAGGCCGCCGGTGTCGACAGCGATGCGCCGGATGCGCCGGTCGCCGAGCGGGATGCCGAGGGCGCGGCGGTCGAGGCCGCGAAGATCGAGGCAGTGGGACAGGCGCGGTGATCCGCATCCGGCGGCCGGAGCCCGCGCGCGGCAGGATGGAGGCGTGTTCAGCGTCGAACTGATCCCGGACGATGCGCTCGATCGCGCCGTCCGGGAGGACTGGGACCGGCTGCTCGGAGCAGACCTGCCGAGCTCGGGGCGAAATCCCGCGCCCAGCAACCGCCCGCACGTGACGCTCGCGGTGCGCGAGCGGCTCGAGCCGTCCGCGTTCGCCGGCCTCGCCGACCTGCTGCCCGTCCCGCTCGACCTCGGGGGAGTGCTGCTCCTCGGTCACAAGGACCGGTATGTCCTCACGCGCCAGGTCATCGTGAGCTTGGCGCTGCTGGCGGTGCACCGCGCCGTCGCCGAGATCGCCGGCAGGCCTGAGCCGCGCTACTCGAACACGGGCATCGACCACTGGACTCCCCACATCACGCTGGCGCGGGGGCTCACCGCGGTGCGACTGGCGACCGCGATGCGCCTGATCAAGGCACCGCACGTCAGCGGGCAGGCGACGGGTGCGCGGGTGTGGGATGCCGAGGCCCGCCGCGTCACCACCATCCGGTGAGTGCGGGAGCCTGCCGCGGGAGCGGTCAGTCCGCGAGGGCGAGCGCGCGGAACGGCTCACGCGGCGCGGCGGGCGGCTGCGGCATCCGCTGCGGCTGCTGCCTGGCGCGCATCGTACGGAGGTAGAGCTCGTCGATGAGGGCGGTCGCGAGGCGCACGAGCTTCGCGATCTCGGCGTCGTCGCGGTCGACCCATGCGCATCGCGGCTCGTCGCCGACGGGCACGAAGCCGTCGTGCTGCTCCCACGCGACCAGGGTGCGCTCGGCGCCCAGCACGTGCTGCTGCCACCACACCTGGCGGAGGTAGCCCCGCGGGATGCTGCGCCACGCCTTGTTCGTCGTCTTGATCTCGGCGAGGGTGATGCGGCCCGCCGCGTCGACCGCGATGCCGTCGGGGGTCGCGAGGTGCCGCTTCTCTACCACCGCGTGGAAAAGGGCCGAGGAGGGCTGGATCCCGTGGGTCGCGGCGACCCACCCGGCGATCTCGGGCTCGCGTGCGCGACCGTGCGCGGTGTACGCGTTGCCGGAGAAGCCCGAGCCCAGAAGCTTCGCGTCCGCCGCGCGGGCGATCGCCCGGTCGGAGGTGAGGGTGGCGACGTCCGTCGCCGTGATGCCCCTCGATCGAGCGCGCACCCAGGCCACCCGGTCGCGCGAATCCGCGACGATGCGGGCGGCGACCTCCGGTGCCTGCGTCGCGAGCCCGGACGGGCGCGCGACGGAGTGCTCGGGATTCACCCTTCGAGGCTACGCCGCCGACCCGACATCCGCCGCCTGCGACGCACCGCGGTCGTGATCCACGCGTGCCTCCGGTGGGAGAATCGCCCCATGGACCCCGCCGATGCTGCCGGGGCGTCGAAGCCGCGGCGCGCCACCGACCGCCGGTCTCGATCCGCGGCGGCGGCCATCAGGTCGCCGGCAGTGCCGTGTGCGAGGACGGTCTGGTGATCGACCTGTCGCCGATGCGCGCGGTGTCGGTCGACCCGGAGCCACGGCTGGCGCGGGTGCAGGGCGGGGCCCTCTGGAAGGACGTGGATGCCGCCGCCCAGGTGTACGGTCTTGCGACCCCGGGCGGCGAGGTGTCGGAGACGGGCGTCGCGGGGCTCACGCTCGGCGGCGGGCTCGGCCTCATGCAGCGCGCCCACGGTCTCGCGTGCGACAACGTCATGTCGATGCGCGTGGTCACCGCGGACGGGGCGATCCGGACCGCGAGTGCGGCGGAGAACCCCGACTTGTACTGGGCGCTGCGCGGTGCCGGGCGCGGCCTGGGCGTGGTGACCGAGTTCACTTTCGCCCTGCATCCGCTCGGCCCCGAGGTGGCGAGCGCCGGGTTCGCCTTCGAGGTCGCGGACGCAGCATCCGTCTTCGCGAACTGGCGCGAACTGGCGCTCACGGCTCCCGAATCGATCGCGCCCGAGTTCGCCTTGTGGTCGCTGCCGCCGTTCCCCGGCCTGCCGGAGGAGTTCGTCGGGCGGTCGGTGGCCCTCGCGTTCGGAACGTTCATCGGCGATCCCGCTGACGCGTCGCCCGTGCTCGAGCCCTTCTTAGGACTTGGCGACCCCCTGCTCGACCTCAGCGGCACGAGCACATGGGTCGAGACCCAGAGCGAGTACGACCCCACCCTGCCGGAGGGTGACCGCTACTACTGGAAGTCGCATTTCGTCGACGACGTCGACTCAGCGACGATCGCGACGATGATCGAGCATGCGAGCCGTCGTCCCGACCCGAGGTGCGCCGTCATCGTCCGCACGCTCGGCGGAGCGGTCGATCGCATCGGCCCCGACGAGACGGCCTACGCGCACCGGGGTGCCCGCTTCAACGTGAGCATCGACGGCATCTGGACCGATCCCGCCCTGGACGAAGCGTGCATCGGGTGGGTCCGTGGCCTGTGGAGCGCCCTGGAGCCCGTCTCACGCGGTGTCTACATGAACTTCGCCGGCTTCGGCGAGGAGGGCGTACGCGATCGCGCCCTCGGCCGCAACGCCGAGCGCGTCGAGAGGATTCGCCGGGCGTACGACCCCGACGGCCTGTTCGACGAGGCGGCGAGCCGACCCTGACGACGGCCGGATCGTCGTGCGGCGCGGCGCAAGGGGGGTTGCGGCGAGCCGGGAGGGTGGCATCCTCGGGGCATGGACACCATCACTTCCGCCGAATTCCGCGCGTTCCCCGGTGTCGAGGACTGGCATCCGCGGGTGACCGGGGCGTTCGCGCTCTTCCGCGCCGGGACGTTCGCGGCCGGAGCGCAGCTGTTCGCCGCGATCGCCGAGCTGGCCGAGACCGCCGACCATCATCCCGATGTCGACGTGAGGTACACCACCGTGCGCGTGCGGCTGATGACGCACTCGGCCGGCGGGCTGACGGAGAAGGATGCGGCGCTCGCGGCGCAGATCTCACAGGCCGCGCGCGAGCTCGACATCCCGGCGGAAACGGGGCGCATGCTCGACGTGATGCTCGCCGTCGCCACCCCGGACCCCGGAGCGGTCGTGCCGTTCTGGAAGGCGGCGACGGGATTCTCCGAGGTGCGCGACGGCGTCCTCTTCGACAAGGACGGCCGCGGTCCGCTCATCTGGTTCCAGCCGGTCGACAAGCCGCTGCGCGGCCGGTCGCACCTCGACGTCAACGGCCCGCGCGACATCATCGAGAAGCGGCTCGAGGCCGCGCTCGCTGCGGGCGGGGTCATCGTCGACGACTCGCACGCGCCGGAGTGGTGGACGCTGGCGGACGCCGACGGCCACAAGGTCGACCTCTGCCCCTGGCGGTCGTGACGCCCGACAGCCTTCGCCCTCCGCCAGGCGTGTCAGAACGCGGCAGCGCCCGCCTCCGCCACGGTCTGATCCTGCTCGCCGGAGCCGCCGCTGACGCCGACCGCACCGACGACCTTGCCGTCGCGGCTCAGCGGCACGCCGCCGGCGAAGATCGCGACGCCGCGGCCGTGCGCGTTGGTGGTGTGGATGCCGAAGAACTGCTGCGTCGGCTGCGAGTTGTCGCCGAGGTCCTTCGTCGAGATGTCGAACGCCTTCGAGGTCCAGGCTTTGCTGATCGAGATCTCGATGCTGCCGATCCATGCCCCGTCCTGGCGCACGTGCGCCACGAGGTTGCCGCCCGCGTCGACGACGGCGATGTTCATGGGTTGGCCGATCTCGTCGGCGCGCTTCTCAGCGGCCTCGATCACGCGGCGGGCGTCTGCGAGGGTCACGGACATGGGAGTTCCTTCCTTTCGTGATGACGGATGCCGCGGGCCGCGGCATCCGGAATCTCCGCGTTATGCGGTCTGGATGTATCCGTTGGGGTTGAGCACGTACTTCTTCGCGGCACCCTGGTCGAAGTCGGCATAGCCCTGCGGGGCGTCTTCGAGGCCGATCGGGGTCGCACCGACCGCGTCGGCGATGTGCACCTTGTCGTGCAGGATCGCCATCATCAGCTGCCGGTTGTACTTCATCACCGGGCACTGGCCGGTGGTGAACGACAGCGACTTCGCCCAGCCGAGGCCGAGGCGCAGCGAGAGCGAGCCGACCTTCGCGGCCTCATCGATGCCGCCGGGGTCGCCGGTGACGTAGAGGCCGGGGATGCCGAGGGCGCCGCCGGCCGCGGTCAGGTCCATCAGCGAGTTGAGCACTGTCGCGGGCGCCTCGTGCGAGGCATCCGTCCCGTGTCCTCTCGCCTCGAAGCCGACGGCGTCGACGCCGCTGTCGACCTCGGGCACGCCGAGGATCTGCTCGATCTGGTCTTTGGGGTCGCCCTTCGAGACGTCGACGGTCTCGCAGCCGAACGAACGTGCGCGGGCCAAGCGGTCGGCGTTGAGGTCGCCCACGATGACGACGGCCGCTCCGAGCAGCTGCGCGCCGACCGCGGCGGCGAGCCCCACGGGACCGGCGCCGGCGATGTAGACGGTCGAACCCGGCCGGACGCCGGCGGTGTAGGCGCCGTGGAAGCCGGTGGGGAAGATGTCGGAGAGCATCGTGAGGTCGAGGATCTTCTCGAGCGCCTGGTCGCGGTCGGGGAAGACCAGCAGGTTCCAGTCGGCGTAGGGGACGAGGACGTACTCGGCCTGGCCGCCGACCCAGCCGCCCATGTCGACGTAGCCGTAGGCGGATCCTGGCCGGTCGGGGTTGACTTTGAGGCAGATGCCGGTCTTGCCTTCTTTGCAGTTGCGGCAGCGGCCGCAGGCGATGTTGAAGGGGACGGAGACGATGTCGCCGACCTTGACGAACTCGACGTCGGGTCCGACCTCGACCACCTCGCCGGTGATCTCGTGACCGAGCACGAGCCCCGCGGGTGCGGTGGTGCGGCCGCGCACCATGTGCTGATCCGAGCCGCAGATGTTCGTCGACACGGTCTTGAGGATCGCGCCGTGCGGCACCTTCCTGCCGACGTTCGCGGGATTCACTCCCGGCCCGTCTTTCAGCTCGAACTCGGGGTAGTCGGTGTCGATGACCTCGACCTCGCCGGGGCCCTTGTAGGCCACCGCCCTGTTTGCAGACATCGTCGTCCTCTCCGCCCTGCGACAGACGTGGCCGTGCGACTTCGTCGTGCTGGGGCTCGGGTCCGAGCTTCGTCCTCCCGAGGGGTCGGCGCAATGGGGTGCGATGAGCGGGCGCAGAGGAAGGCGGGGGTGCCGACGCCGGCACCCCCGCCTCGCTCAGCTCATCGGCTCAGTCGACGTCGCCGTGCGCGTGGTCGTGGTCGGGGGCGAGGCCGCCGCCACTGGGAAGGTTGACGGTGCCCTGCGGGCCCGCGGGGGCCGGGAACATGAAGTTGCCGGGCACCTTCGCGCCGGGCACGCCGTTCACCGTCTCGGTGGAGTACGCGTAGGTCATCACGGCCGCCGCGATCGCATCGGAGTTGACGTCCAGCGCGTCGAGCGCGAGGTTGTCGATGTCGTCGCACGCGAGGTGGTAGCACGGGTCGTACTGCTGGCCCGCCGTACCGCCCCAGATCTCCGCCTGCTCGGCCGTCTTCACCACTTCGGCGCCGGTGAACAGACCACCCGCCGGGATGCCTTCCTGGATGAAGCCCTGGTAGTCGCTGCGGCCGCTGAACTGCGCGTCGTCGTACGGCACACCCGCCCACGTGTAGTAGCTCTCGAAGAGGTCCTCGATCGCGATGGATCCATCGGGGATCGGCACACCGGCAGGAGCGTCCCAACCCGACTCGTCACCGTCGTACACCATGAAGATGTAGTTCGGTGAGGCCACCATGTCGAAGTTGAGGTAGAGCGCGACCTCGTCGAGGGTGCCCTCCGCCACCTGCTCGTCGACCCACGCGTGCGAGCCGAGCAGTCCGCTCTCCTCGGCACCCCACCATGCGAAACGGACCGTGTTCTGGGGCTTGAGCTTCGAGATCTGCTGGGCGATCTCGAGGAGAGCCGACGATCCGCTGCCGTTGTCGTTGATGCCGGGACCGGCCAGCACCGAGTCGAGGTGCGCACCCGCCATGACGACATTGGAGTCGTTCACGCCGGGCAGCTCCGCGATCACGTTGACCTGCGGACGCGACTCGGGCTGGTCGACCACGATGTGCGCCGTCGAACCCGCCTGGGCGAGCGCGGCGCCGTCAGCGAAGCTCGCACCCACGACGGGGATGTCGAGCGGCGTCTGGTTGATGCCGAACAGCGTGCCGGTGACGAGGCCCGAGCGGAGCTCGGTGTTGCCCTGGTTGAAGATGATCACCGCCTCGGCGCCCGCCGTCTGCGCGTTGATCGCCTTGACGCCGAACTCGCACGTGCCACGCTGGATCAGTGCGATGTCGCTCGGCCCCGAGAAGTCGAGACCGACGAAGTCCGATGCGTCGCAGCCGCTCGTGACCGGGTCCCGGGGCAGGTCGAGGACGATGTCGACCGGGATGACGTTGCCCGTGATCTCGCCGTAGCCCGTTCCGGTGAAGTTGCCCGACGCGTACTCCGCGGCGACCGGGGTCAGCTGCTCGAGCAGGGGCGGCGGAACGAAGGTGAACGGGAACTCGTCGAGCTCGACGTTCCAGCCCGCGGCCTCGAGCGTGTCGACCACGTACTCGACGCTCTCGGTGTAGCCCGCCGTGCCGGCCGCACGCGTGGCGCCGTTGGCATCCGCGATGGCCTGCAGCGCCCTCTCGTGCTCGAGGACCCCGTCGACGGTCACGCACGAGAGGAGTTTCTCGTAGGTGTTGTTCGTGCGCGTCTCGCATGCCTGGGTGGGAGCCGCGGCAGCGCCGCCCGCCGGAACCAGTGCCAGGGCGGCGACCGCCGTCGTCGCGATCACCGCCACCTTGGCGCGCTTGGAAAGTGTTCTAGATGGGTACATCGTCTTCCCCTCCAATGCGGGCATCATCGTCGACACCCGTCGCGAGGGAGCATATGCAAAGGCGTGCGCAGGGCAAAGTGAAGAAAATGTGAGAATTTGAGCTGCGGGTCTGTGCACATCGCCCGCAGGGCCTGTTCCGGTCCCGATTTGGCGGTGGGCGCAGCATCCCTTACCCTTGATGAAGCCGAAGACCGCCGGTCATCGACGTGCGTGTGAACGCATGGAGATCGAAGCTCTGCAACGCAGGGGCCCGCGCAGGTGTCACGAACGATTCTCCTGATTCAGGAATCCCGCTCCGTGCGCTTGCGCCGGAGCTTTTTTGTTGCCGCGACGAGCAGATGAGCGGATGCCTTCGGCCGGCGCCCCGCCACCGCGGAGCGTCTCATTCACACAAGGAGTGGCCATGGCGCAGAAGGAAGCATCGGTCGCCGAGCTCACGAAGCACTTCGAGGACTCGACCGCCGTTCTGCTGACCGAGTACCGCGGTCTGACGGTTGCCCAGCTCAAGGAGCTGCGCAACAGCATCCGTCAGGACGCGGAATACGCCGTGGTGAAGAACACGCTGACCAAGATCGCCGCGAACAACGCGGGGATCACGTCGCTGGACGACGACCTCAAGGGTCCGTCGGCCATCGCATTCGTGCACGGTGACCCCGTCTCCGTCGCGAAGGGTCTCCGTGCCTTCGCCAAGGCACACCCTCTTCTCGTGATCAAGGGTGGTTTCTTCGACGGAAACCCCCTGAGCGCTGACGAGGTCAACAAGCTCGCCGACCTCGAGAGCCGTGAAGTCCTGCTGGCGAAGCTCGCCGGTGCGATGAAGGCCTCGATGACCAAGGCGGCATACGTCTTCAATGCGCTTCCGTCGAAGGCCGTCCGCACGGTCGACGCGCTGCGCGAGAAGCAGGAGTCCGCGGCCTGACATCGGGCCCCGGCGTAGAAACCACAATCAAGGAGAAACATCATGGCAAAGCTCAGCACTGAGGAGCTGCTCGACGCGTTCAAGGAGCTCACGCTCATCGAGCTCAGCGAGTTCGTCAAGGCGTTCGAGGAGACCTTCGACGTCACCGCCGCCGCCCCGGTCGCGGTTGCCGCTGCGGGCGCGCCCGCCGGTGCCGCTCCGGAAGAGGTCGAGGAGAAGGACTCGTTCGACGTCGTCCTCGAGGCCGCCGGCGACAAGAAGATCCAGGTCATCAAGGTCGTCCGCGAGCTCACCTCGCTCGGCCTGGGTGAGGCGAAGGCCGTCGTCGACGGTGCTCCGAAGGCCGTCCTCGAGGGCGCCAACAAGGAGACCGCCGACAAGGCGAAGGCCGCTCTCGAAGAGGCCGGCGCGACGGTTACCCTCAAGTAATCCCGCGCTGCTTCTGCAGCGATCAGGCGAAGGCCCCGGATGCTCGGCATCCGGGGCCTTCGTCGTGCCCGGGAGCTGGTCCTCCAGGCGGAGACTGCGCATTCTCCGAAATCCCTTTCTCGAGTCACGGACGCAGATTCTCGTTGATTTCGCGGAAGCTCTTGCGCTTCAGCATCCACTCTGGCAAGAATGAGAAAGCGCATTCCAGAAAGCGCATTCTCACCCTCGAAGACGAGACCGGAGGATACGGTGACGACGACGCACCGCCCCAGAACGCTGCCCACGGGGCGCGCACGCGGAGGCTCCGCATGAGCGCGATCGGCGAACTCGGCAAGCTCAAATCGGCGAAGAGCGACGGCAAGAAGCAGAACAAGGCGGCGTACCTGTTCCTCGCCCCGTGGTTCGTCGGGCTGATCCTCATCACCATGGGCCCGATGGTCGCCTCGTTCGGCCTGTCGTTCACGCGCTACAACCTGCTCAGCGCGCCGAAGTGGATCGGGTTCCAGAACTACGCCCGCATGTGGGAGGACGAGCGACTCCACTCCGCTCTCCAGGTCACCTTCACGTACGTCTTCGTCTCGCTGCCGCTGCAGCTGGCGGTCGCGCTGTTCCTGGCGATCGTGCTCGACCGGGGCCTGCGCGGACTGGCGTTCTATCGCTCGGCGTTCTACCTGCCGTCGCTCCTGGGAGCGAGCGTCGCGATCGCGATCCTGTGGCGGCAGATCTTCGGCGTCGACGGGCTCGTCAACCAGGTGCTCGCGGTGTTCGGCATCCAGGGCCAGGGCTGGATCTCGAATCCCGACACCGCGCTCGGCACGCTCATGATCCTGAACGTGTGGACGTTCGGCTCGCCGATGGTGATCTTCCTCGCCGGCCTCCGGCAGATTCCGACGATGTACTACGAAGCGGCGGACGTCGACGGCGCGAGCCGGCGGCAGCAGCTGTTCCGCATCACGATCCCGCTGCTCACCCCGATCATCTTCTTCAACGCGGTGCTGCAGCTCATCGGCACGTTCCAGTCGTTCACGCAGGCGTACATCGTCTCGGGCGGGACCGGCGGTCCGGTCGACTCGACGCTCTTCTACACGCTCTACCTGTACCAGCAGGGCTTCACGAACTACAACATGGGCTACGCGTCGGCCATGGCGTGGCTGCTGCTGGTCATCATCGGCATTCTGACCGTCCTGATGTTCTGGACCTCGAGATTCTGGGTTTTCTACGATGACCAAGATTGACGACGCCGCCACTGCGGCACAGCTCCCGACCGAGACGATCGTCACCGGCCGCCCACCGCTCGCCCGCCGGCGAAGCCCCTTCCGCAAGCCCATGGCGAGCATCGTGCGCCACACGCTGCTCATCGCGCTCGCGCTTGCAATGCTCTACCCGGTCATCTGGATGGTCGTCAGTTCGCTGCGGCCGAACGACGAGATCTTCCGCGATCCGAGCATCATTCCCGACAGCTTCGAGGTCTCGAACTACACGGACGGGTGGAACGCACTGGCGTATCCGTTCAACGTGTACATGTGGAACTCGGCGCTGATCGTGATCGGCTGCATCGTCGGCAATCTGGTGTCGTGCTCGATGGCGGCCTACGCGTTCGCGCGTCTGTCGTTCAGCGGGAAGCGCTTCTGGTTCGCGGTGATGCTCCTGAGCATCATGCTCCCCATCCACGTGATCATCGTCCCCCAGTACGTGCTGTTCTCCCAGCTGGGCTGGGTGAACACGTTCCTGCCGCTCATCGTCCCGAAGCTGCTCGCGACCGACGCGTTCTTCATCTTCCTGATGGTGCAGTTCATCCGCGGCATTCCGAAGGAGCTCGATGAGGCGGCGCGGATCGATGGCGCGGGCCACCCGCGGATCTTCCTGCAGATCATCCTGCCGCTCATGCTGCCCGCGCTCGCGACGACCGCGATCTTCACCTTCATCTGGACCTGGAACGACTTCTTCTCTCAGCTGATCTTCCTGACCAAGCCCGAGCTGTACACCGTGCCCCTCGCGCTGCGGTCCTTCGAGGACGCGCAGAGCTCCACCAACTACGCCCAGATGTTCGCGATGAGCGTCGTGTCGCTCATCCCGATCTTCCTGATCTTCCTGTTCGGCCAGAAGTTCCTCATCAAGGGGATCGCGACCACCGGGATCAAGTGACGCACGCGTCACGCACCGCTTCGCGGGCCGCCAGGCCCACCCTCATCACACGCACCAACACCACACACCGACTTCGGTCGAAAGGATGCAAGACATGCGACGCACCACAACCGCACCGCGCTGGTTGCTGCTGACGTCCGTCGGCGCAGCGACGATGCTGGCGCTGACGGCGTGCGGGGGTCAGGCGGAGACCCCTGTCACCGGACCGACCCTGTCCGACGAGCCCGTGACGCTCAGCTTCACCTGGTGGGGCAACGACGTCCGCCACGGGATCACGGAGGAGCTCATCGCGGCCTTCGAGGCCGAGCACGACAACATCACCATCGAGCCGCAGTACACCGACTGGGCGGGCTACTGGGACAAGCTCGCGACCACGGTGGCCGCCGGCGACGCCCCCGACATCATCCAGATGGACGAGAAACAGCTCTCGACGTACGCCGCCAACGGTGTGCTGCTCGACCTGGGAACGCTGGGCGATCAGCTGCCGACGGGCGATTTCCCCGACTCCGTGCTCGGCACCGGAACGCTCGACGGCACCCAGTACGGGGTCCCGGTGGGCATCAACACCTACACCTACATGGCGAACGCGGACGTGCTCGAGAGCCTCGGCATCGAGCTGCCCGACGACGAGACGTGGTCGTGGGACGACCTCAACGAGGTCGCCGAGGAGGTCACGGCCGCCAGCGGCGGCGCCGTCGTCGGCTCGCAGTCGTGGGGCTTCGAGGACGGCGGCCTCAACAACTGGCTGCGGCAGCACGGCGAGTCGCTGTACGCCGAGGACGGCTCGCCCGAGGTGACCGCGAGCGAGAAGACCCTGGCCGCCTGGTGGCAGAACCTGCTCGACGTCACCGAGGCCGGCGGCACACCGGTCCCGTCCGCGACGATCGAGCGCGAGTCGGCCGGTCTCGCCGAGTCGTTCACGGCGACGAACCAGTCCGCGTTCGGCCCGTGGTGGTCGAACCAGCTCGCGGCGCTGCGAGACGCGAGCGGTCAGAACCTCGTGCCGCTCATGGTGCCCACCCCCGACGAGGGCGAAGACGCCGCCGCGTACTACAAGCCGTCGATGTTCTGGTCGGCCGCGGCCAAGACCGAGCACCCGGCCGAGGTCGCGCTGTTCCTCGACTTCCTCGCCAACAGCGAGGAGGCGGCCGACCTGCTGCTCGCCGAGCGCGGCGTGCCGGCCAACGACAAGATCCGGGCCTACATCACTCCCAAGCTCGACGAGGTCAACCAGGAGGTCGTCGACTTCCTCGACAAGATCGCACCGCGCGTCGGCGATGCGCCGCCGGCCACCCCGCCGGGCGGCGGAGCGATCGAGACGATCATCGACCAGCACACGCAGCGCGTGCTGTTCGGCGAGGTGACGCCCGAGGACGCCGCCGCGAGCTTCATCGCGGAGCTCCAGCAGGCGCTCGACGACGCGGCCATCTAGCCGACGAACGGGGTCGCGTCCCAAGGCCGCGACCCCGTCGTCCCCAGGACTGTCCGGGGCCGGACCGAAGTGATGAGGGGTCCGGTCCCGGGCGGGCGCGCCGCGCCGCCCGGAAGTCGTCCGGTCGAATGCGCCCCACCGCGCCCGTCGGCGCCCAAGATTGAGAGAGGAGGGGGATTCCTTGAGCGAGGTCACGTCGCGCCCGATCACGATGGCGCAGGTCGCCCGGTACGCCGGTGTGTCGCAGGCATCCGTGTCGCGCGTCCTCAACGGCGTCGCCACCGTCGACCCCGCCATCGTCGCGAAGGTCAACCGTGCGGTGGCCGCACTGAACTACTCGCCGAGCGAGGCGGCCCGCAGCCTGGTGCGCGGGAGCAGTCACACGATCGCCCTGCTCGTGCCCGACCTCGAGAACCCGATGTTCCAGGGCGTGCTGAAGGGACTCACCGTGGCGGCCGCCCGCGACGGCTACCGGGTCCTGGTCGCCGACAGCGCGGAGGCGGTCGGCGTCGAGGCCGAGATCGCGAGCGAGGCGCGTAGCAAGTGCGATGCCCTGGTGCTGGTGTCACCACGGATGCCGGACGCCGAGCTCCGCGACCTCATCCAGCGCACGACGCCGGTCGTGGTGGTGAACCGCCGCGTCGACGACACCGCCGCGGCCCAGCTGTCCGTCGACTACGCCACGGCCGTCAAGGAGCTGGGGATGCACCTGCGGGGCTTCGGTCATCGCCGCATCGCGTACGTCGCGGGTCCCGCGCTCAGCTACGCGAACGAGCAGCGGGCCCTGGGGCT
This sequence comes from Microbacterium sp. F01, assembly GCF_056156365.1. NCBI lineage: Bacteria > Bacillati > Actinomycetota > Actinomycetes > Micrococcales > Microbacteriaceae > Microbacterium > Microbacterium sp. F01. The sequence goes on along the minus strand of NZ_CM149592.1, from coordinate 3,248,801 downwards.
GGGGGAGCTCGCGCGCGAGCACCCCGACCTCGAGTTCCTCACCATTCCGGCGGGATCGAGCATGGAGGCGGGCTACGACGCCGCCGACGCAGTGCTCGAGACCGGCGCGACCGCTGCCATCGCCTTCAACGACCTCGTCGCGCTCGGGCTCATGTCGCGCCTGCGCGAGGTCGGTGTGGAGGTGCCCGATCAACTCTCCATCGTCGGGATCGACGACATCCCGCAGTCTCGTTTCGCCGCCCCTCCGCTCACGACCATGTCGGTCCCGCGGATCGAGATCGGGCGGCAGGCTTGGAATCGCATGCGTCAAGCGCTGGACGGCGAGAACGCCGACCACCCCCTGTTCTACCGGCCCGTCCTGGTGGCGCGTCGCAGCTCCGGCCCGGCCTCGCACGCCAGCGGCTGGGTGGGCCCCGCCCGCCCCGTCCTGCGTCTCGGGTCGACCGTCGTCGCGCAGTACGAGGAGGGCGTGAACGTCGACTCGGTGCTGTCGCCGCGGCCGTACCTGGACGCCGTGATCTCCCGCACCGGCACGCCGCTCACGGTGACCGAGCCGACCGATCACCCGCATCATCTCGGCGTGAGCCTCGCGATCGCCGACGTCAACGGCACCTCGTACTGGGGCGGGCGCACCTACGTGCGAGGTGAGGGCTCGGTCATGGTGCCCAACCACGGCCGGCAGCGCCGGGACCGCCTGCACATCGAGGGGCACGCGCTCGACGAGCGGCTCAGCTGGGTCGACGAGTACGGGACGACCCAGCTCGTCGAGGTGCGCGAACTGCGCTCGGCGGAGCTTGCGAACGGCTGGGCGCTTCGGTGGCGCAGCCACCTCAAGGCGACGCTCGACGCGATCACGTTCGGTTCGCCGGCGACGAACGGGCGAGACGGCGCCGGGTACGGCGGCATCTTCTGGCGGTTCGCCCCCGAGATCGCCCGGGTCTTCAGCCCCGCCGGCGATACCGAGCGCGACGTGCACGGGGCGGCCACGCCGTGGATCGCCTTCACCTTCCCCGAGCGCGGCACGACCGTCGTGCTGACGCAGGGCGAGGAACGCCTGCCGTGGTTCGTGCGGTTCGCCGAGTACCTCGGCGCGGGTCCCTCGGTGGCGTGGGACGAGCCCCGGACGATCCCCGAGGGGGGCGAGCTCGACCTCGAGCTCACGGCCTACGTGCTCGATGAAGAGCTCCCCGACGCCGCGGCCGTCGAGGCGGCTCTTCCCGCGCTGCGCGCCGAGGCGGGGCTGTGACCGCACACCTCCGGGTGGGCGTGGCGGGCGTCCACGGCCACGGCCGAGGCCACGTCGACGCCGTGCTCGCCGCGCCCGACCTCGAACTCGTCGCCGTCGCCGACCCCCGGGGCGGCGGCGACGTCCCCTCCTCGACGCGGGTGTTCGCCGACGCCGTCGCCATGATCGACGCCGTCGAACTCGACGTGGTCGTGCTCAGCACCCCGATCCCCACCCATGCCGGGCTGGCGCGCCTCGCGCTCGCGCGCGGCGCGCACGTGCTGCTCGAGAAGCCGCCGGTGGCATCGGTCGCCGATCACCACGCCCTCGTCAGTGCGACGGATGCTGCGTCCCGCGCCGTGCAGGTCGGTTTCCAGTCGCTCGGCAGCGCCGGCGTGTCGGCGACCGCCGATGCCGCGGCATCCGGCGTCATCGGCGAGGTGCTGCACTACGGCGCGGTCGGGCTCTGGGCCCGGTCGGAAGAGTATTGGCGACGGGCGCCGTGGGCGGGACACCGCGTCATCGACGGAGGACCCGTCGCCGATGGCGTGGTCACGAACCCGCTGGCGCATGCCCTCGCGACGGCGCTCGCGATCTCCGGCGCTGCGACCCCCGAGGACGTCGTCGAGGTCGATCTGGATCTCCGCCGTGCGAACGACATCGCCACCGACGACACGTCGTCGCTCGTCATCGACCTGCGCGGGGGAGCCCGGGTGGCCGCGGGCCTCGCTGTGACCGCCCCGAAGCGCCACGAGCCGTATGTGCTCGTGCGGGGCTCGCGAGGGTTCCTCGTGTACGTCTACACGCTCGACACCCTGTACATCCATCGCGACGGAGCGGCGCTCCCGCGGACGTACGCCTTCGAGCGCACAGGGCTCCTCGACAATCTCTCCCGGCACATCCGAGACGGGGACGAGCTGCTCGCACCGCTCGCGCGCACCGGCGCCTTCACCCGCGTGCTGGAGGAGATCGTCACCGGTCCGTCGCCCACGCCGATCGCCCCGGAGCTGGTGCGGGTCGCAGCATCCGTCGACGAGACGTTCCGCACGGTGGTCGGCGTGGAGGACGCTGTCGAGCGCGTGGCGTGGGGGGCGCGCACCTTCTGCGACCTCGGCCTGCTCTGACGCACGCGGCGGGGAAGGGTCAGGCGGTGCCGAGCGGGCCGACGCCGATGATCGCGGATGCGTCGTCGTCGACCGGGGCGGTGGAGTTGCGCACGACGAGCGGCGAGGACTCGTACAGGCGGTGGGTGGGGGCGTCGGGGTCGTCGAGCTGCCACATGAGCAGCTGCACCGCGGCGCGTCCCTGCTGGTGCGGTCGCTGCTGCAGGGTCGTGAGCGAGAACATCTCGGCGTAGGCGTGGTCGTCGATGCCCACCACGCTGAGGCGTTCGGGCACGCGGATGCCCAGCCGGCGGGCGGCGATGATCGCGCCGACGGCGACCTCGTCGCACACTCCGACGATCGCCGTCGGTCGGGTGCGGCGATCGCCGAGCAGGTCGACGGCGGCGCCGTAGCCTCCCGGCATCGTCACCTCGGACTGGACATGGCGAGTGGATGCCTCGAGCCCGGCCTCGCGCATCGCCGAGACGTATCCGTCCAGGCGCCGGCCGTCGCCGAAGCTGGTGTGCCGGCCGTCGGGGTCGCCGCCGAGGAAGACGACCTCGCGATGGCCCAGCCCCAGGAGGTGCTCGGTGGCGATACGGGCGGCCGCCGCGTCGTCGATCGAGACCGCGTTCGTGCCGACGTCGTAGCCGCCGACCGCCACCACCGGCTTTCCGAACGCGACGAGGCGCTCGAGCTCCCTCGCGCTGGGCTCGATGCCGACGGCGATCAGCCCGTCGAATCTCTTGCGCGCGAGGAAGTGCTCGAACATCTCACGGCGCGCGGACGACTCGGGCGGCGCCCCGTAGAGGGCGAGATCGTACCGGCGCTCGAGCAGCGCATCCTGGATGCCCTCGAGTACCTGGGCGAAGAACCACCGGTCCAGCGACGGCATGACGACGCCGACGGTCTGCGTGCGTCCGGTCACCAGGCTCACCGCGCTCGTGGTGGCGACGTAGCCCAGGGCGGCCGCCGCATCCCTCACCCGTTGACGGGTGGCGGCGGACACATATCCCGAACCGGTGAGTGCCCGCGAGGCCGTCGACTTCGAGACGCCTGCCGCCCGCGCAACATCGGCGATGCCCGCCATCGGGTCCTCCTCGCGCCCCCGGGGACGCCACCGTCACCCGGATTCTGGAACCGGTTCCAGGGGTCATTGTGCCGCGGTCGTCTGCGTCGCACCACCCTGGCTGTCGGTATTTACCGACTTGTGATGTGTGGTCATTGTGTGCCCTGGCGGCATCCCCTAGTTTGAGCATGGAATCGGTTCCCGATCTCATATGTGCGGAGCCCGAGAGGCGTGGCTTCGCGAACTCGAAGAGGAGGCAGACACATGACTGCACTGCGATCACGTCGTCGACACGGCTACATCGCGCTGGGACTGACGGCCGTCGCGGCACTCACACTCGCCGGTTGCGCCGAGGGCGGCGACGACGGCGGCGACAGCGGCTCGGTCGAAGGAGAGACCGTTCAGATCGCCGGCGGTATCACCGGCTCGGAGGCGGAGAACCTCCAGAAGTCGTTCGACCAGTTCACCGAAGACACCGGCATCATCGTCGAGTACACGGGTGACAAGGGCTTCGAAGGCAACATCGTCACGAAGGTGGCCGGTGGCTCCGCGCCGGACATCGCGATCGTGCCGCAGCCCGGCCTTCTGCGATCGCTCATCGAGACCGGAGAGGTCTTGGAGGGCACCGCTGAGGTGGAGGCCAATGTCGACGAGTATTGGGCCCCGGCCTGGAAGGAGTATGGCTCGCTCGACGGGACCTTCTACGCGGCGCCGATGCTCGCGAACCTGAAGGGCTACGTGTACTACTCGCCCCAGAGCTTCGCGGAATGGGGCGTCGAAGTGCCGACGACCTGGGACGAACTCATCACGCTCACCGACACCATCCGCGAGAAGACCGGGCAGCCCCCGTGGTGCGCAGGGTTCTTCTCCGAGGCGGCATCCGGGTGGCCGGGCACGGACTGGGTGGAAGACCTCGTCCTGCGTCAGTCCGGCCCCGAGGTGTACGACAGCTGGGCGGCCGGCGACACCCCCTTCACGGACCCCGACATCGAGGCGGCGTTCGACTCGGTCGGTGAGATCCTGCTGAACCCCGACTACGTCAACGCCGGGTTCGGCGACGTCAAGAGCATCAACCCGACGGCGTTCGGCGACCCGATCGCCGCAGCGGTGGCCAACGGAACCTGCGCGCTCACCCACCAGGGCTCGTTCCTCACTGCGAACTTCCTCACCACGCAGACCGCGGACGGTCAGACGCCGACGATCGAGCCGGACGGCGACATCTACGCGTTCATCCTCCCCGGACCGGAGGCGGGAGAGCTCGCGGTCGAGGGCGGCGGTGAGTTCGTCACCCCGTTCTCGGACGACGCCGCCACTCAGGCCGTGCTCGAGTACATGTCGACGCCCGAGTTCGCCGACGCGCGCGTGTCGCTCGGCGGTGCCATCTCGGCCAACACCGGCGCCGATCCGACCCTGGCGTCGAGCGCGTTCCTCACCGAGGCGATGGAGATCGTCCAGGACCCGAACACGGTATTCCGCTTCGACGCCTCCGACCTGATGCCGGCGACCGTCGGTTCGGGCTCGTTCTGGCGTGGCATGGTCGACTGGATCGACGGCAAGCCGACGCCGCAGGTCCTGAGCGACATCCAGGCCGGATACCAGGACTGACGCATTCCGAGAGCCGGGTCCGCGCGCGCGGCGCGGACCCGGCACCCCGGTGACTCATCCGTCGACGTCGACGGGGGAAGGCAGATCATGTCTCAGACCACAACATCGGCGGCCGAAGAAGCGCAGGGTTCGCCCCCGGAGCGCGGAGGACGGAAGCCGCCGTCACGGAGGACGACAAGAATCGGTGTCGCGATCGGGCTCATTCTGATCGCAGCGCTGGTGGTCTTCCTCCTGCTCAGCCCTCCCAACCCGGACGCACGACCGGTCTCACTGGGCGTGTCGTACAACTCGTTCTTCCAGTGGCTGGGCAACCTGGGGCCGATCGTCCAGATCCCGATCGTCCTGGTCGTCTTCGCCGTGGTGGTCGGCATCCTCCTCGTCCTCATCGAGTTCGCTCCGCGCGCCGGCAAGGGTTACTTCTGGCTGCGGCTCATTTCGTGTTTCGCCATCCCATTCCTCGCGTTCATGCTGCTGCGGCCCTACCAGGGCGCCGTGATCTACGTCATCGCCATCGCCCTCGTCGCCGGCGGCCTGCTGTTCTGGGCGGACTACCGGGCGAGCCAGGGCGCCGGCTACATGTACCAGCTGACGCTGTTCATGGCGCCGGCTGCGATCGCAATCCTCGTCGGCCTCGTCTATCCGAGCATCGCGACCATCATTCAGTCGTTCTTCGACAAGACCGGTGAGAACTTCGTCGGGCTGGAGAACTACGTGTGGGCCTTCACCAACCCGCAGGGATTCTGGTCGATCATCAACACATTGATCTGGGCGATCTTCGCGCCGGTCTTCGCGACCGTCGTCGGCCTCGCTTACGCGGCCTTCATGGAGCGGGCGCGCGGTGAGCGGCTGCTGAAGCTGCTCGTGTTCATGCCGTTCGCGATCGCGCCGGTGAGCATCAGCCTCATCTGGAAGTTCGTCTACGACTATCGGCAGGGTGAGCAGATCGGCACCCTCAATGCGATCGTCGTGGCTTTCGGTGGTCAGCCTGTGCCTTGGCTCGATATCTGGCCGCTTGTCAACACGTTCTGCCTGCTGTTCGCGTTCGTCTGGGCGCAGACCGGGTTCGCCATGGTCGTGCTCTCGGCCGCGATGAAGGCCGTGCCGGTGGAGCAGCTCGAAGCGGCTCAGCTCGACGGTACCTCGGCCTGGCAGCGATTCATCAATGTGACGGTGCCGGGCATCCGCACGTCGATCATCGTCGTGTTGACGACGGTCACGATCGCCGCCCTGAAGTTGTACGACATCGTGGCCGTGATGACGGGCGGGCGAGCGAACTCGACGGTGCTGGGCTTCGAGATGGTGAACCAGCAGCAGCGGTTCCAGAGTTACGGTCACTCCGCGGCGCTCGCCGTGCTGATCTTCGTGTTCGTGACGCCGCTGATCATCTACAACGTGTTGCAGCTGCGCAAGCAGAGGGAGGTGCGGTGATGACCGCCGTCGACTCCGAGACCACGCCGAAGAACACCAAGGCGGAGGCGCGCAGGGTCGCACGTGAGACGCGTCGCAACGAGGCGCTGGCACACAAGCGGCTGACATCGCCACTTGCCACCATCTTCGCCGTCGCCATCGCGTTCCTGTGGACGATCCCGACGCTCGGCCTGCTCATCACGTCGTTCCGGCCGGGCGCGGACTCGGCGTCGACGGGCTGGTGGACGGTCTTCACCAACCCTGACTTCACGCTCGGCAACTATCAGGCGGCCCTCACATCCGGTGGGACCGCCCTGACGCTGGGCGAATCGTTCCTCAACTCGCTGGCGATCACGATTCCGGTCACAATCTTCGCCCTGGCGGTCGCGTCGCTCGCCGCGTACGCGTTCGCGTGGATGGATTTCAAGGGCCGCGGATTCCTGTTCGTCGCGGTGTTCGCGCTCCAGATCGTCCCGATCCAGATGGCCCTCGTTCCTCTGCTGAGCCTGTTCTCGAGGGGTCTCGAGATCGGCGACGTGCAGATCTTCCCGGGCCTGGAGATGAGAGAAGTCGATCACAGCTTCGCGACGGTGTGGATCGCCCACGTCATCTTCGCGATGCCGCTGGCAATCTTCCTGCTGCACAACTTCATCGCCGAGATCCCCTCCGACGTGATCGAGGCTGCTCGCGTCGACGGCGCCGGGCACGGGCAGATCTTCTTCCGCATCATTCTGCCCCTCGCGACGCCGGCGCTTGCGTCATTCGCCATCCTCGAGTTCATCTGGGTGTGGAACGACCTGCTCGTCGCGACGATCTTCGCCCCGACGACGTCGCTGCCGATGACGCAGACGCTGAACTCGTTGTCCGGCACCTGGGGCAACCAGTGGTTCCTTGTGTCGGCCGGTGCGTTCCTCGTGCTGTTCGTGCCGATCATCGTGTTCCTCGCACTGCAGCGGTTCTTCGTGCGCGGACTCATGGCCGGCGCGACGAAGGGCTGATCGCATTGAGAAACGGATGCCGCGTGCCCCGCGTCTCGTGGTGGCACGCGGCATCCGTTCGTCCGCATCCCGCTCGCTAATCTGATCGCATGGATGCCTCCGCCGACGTCTCCAGCACGGTCGCAGTCGAGCGCGGGCTCGGCGCGGGCGAGGTCGCGGAACGGGTCCGGGCGGGCCGCACCAACGCGTACGTCGCGGACACGAGCCGGAGCGTCTGGACGATCGTCCGCGCCAACGTGTTCACACTCTTCAACGGCATCGTGTTCGCATGCTTCTTCGTGCTCTTCGTGCTCGGGCGGTGGCAGGACGCGCTGTTCGGGCTCGCGGCGTTCGCGAACTCGATCATCGGCTGCGTGCAGGAGTTCCGGGCGAAGGCCGCGCTGGACCGGCTCGCCCTGCTGAACGCGCCGCGCGCACGGGTGCGCCGCGAGGGGGCGGAGTCGGAGATCGCGCCGCCCGACGTCGTGCTCGACGACATCCTCGTGCTTCGCGCCGGTGACCAGGTCGCCGCAGACGCGGTCGTGGTGGAGACCCGCGGGCTGCAGATCGATGAGTCGATGCTCACGGGCGAGTCCGACGCCGTCGACAAGAAGCCGGGCGATGACGTCCTCTCCGGATCGATCGTCGTCTCGGGGGAAGGAGCAGCCCGGGTCGCCCGCGTGGGTGCCGACTCCTACGCGAACCGGTTCGCCGGGGAGGCGAAGCGATTCTCGCTCGTGGCCTCCGAGGTGCGCACCTCGGTGAATCGCGTCCTGAAGTGGATGAGCTGGATCATCGGCCCCGTCGGCCTCCTCGTGCTCAACGCGCAGATGATGGTCGCGGGCGGCTGGGTGCAGGCGTGGGAGAACGGCGGCTGGGTGCAGGCGGTCGTGAACACGATCGCGGCGCTCACGGCGATGATCCCCCTCGGACTGGTGCTCATCACCTCGATCACCTTCGCGGTCGGCGCGGCCAAGCTCGCTTCGCGGCAGGTGCTCGTCAACGAGCTGCCGGCTGTGGAGGGACTGGCGCGCGTCGACATCATCTGCCTCGACAAGACGGGGACGCTGACCGCCGGCGACATCGCCTTCGACGCGATCGACCGCGTGTCGGAGGGCGTTGAAGGCGTCGACGAGGCGCTCGCCTGGTTCGGTGCGGCGCCGGATGCGAACGCCACAGCCCGCTGCCTGCGGGACCCGTTCCCCGCGGACGCCTCGCTGGAGGCGTCGGCGTACATCCCGTTCTCGTCCGCCCGCAAGTGGAGCGCGGTGTCGTTCGCGTCCGGGCCCGACGGCGTGTGGGTCCTCGGCGCCCCAGAGATGGTGTTCGGAGACGCGGCGACGGATGCCGCGACCGACCTGGGGCGGACCGTCACCGCGCTCGCATCGTCGGGGCGCCGTACGCTCGTGCTCGCGCACGCGCCGTCGAGGATCGGCGACGAGGTTGTCGAGGCCGAGCGGCTGCCGGAAGCGCTCACGCCTGCCGCTGTCGTCACCTTCCGGGAGCAGGTTCGCCCGGATGCCGCACAGACGCTGGAGTACTTCGCGCGACAGGGCGTCGGCATCCGCGTCATCTCCGGCGACAACCCGCGCACGGTCGCGGCGATCGCCCGCGAGGTCGGTCTCGACGTCGTCGAAGGCTTCGATGCCCGGGGACTCCCGGAGGATGAGGCGGAGCTGGGCGACGTGCTCGAGCGGACCGTCGTGTTCGGGCGCGTGACCCCCGAACAGAAGAAGCGGATGGTGGTCGCGCTCCAGGCGCGCGGACACACCGTCGCGATGACCGGCGACGGCGTCAACGACGCCCTGGCGATCAAGACCGCCGACCTCGGGATCGCGATGAACTCCGGGGCCGCGGCCACAAAGGCCGTGGCACGGATCGTCCTCCTCGACGGCCGGTTCTCCCACCTGCCGGATGTCGTGGCAGAGGGTCGTCAGGTCATCGCGAACATCGAGCGGGTGTCGATGCTCTTCCTCAACAAGACCGTCTACGCAACGGTGCTCGCGGTGCTGTTCGGCGTGCTCGTCCTCGAGTTCCCCTTCCTGCCGCGGCAGCTGTCGATCACCGACGGTCTCACGATCGGCATCCCGGCGTTCTTCCTCGCGCTGCTGCCCAACACGCAGCGCTACGTGCCGGGGTTCCTGCGACGCTCGCTGGCGTTCGCCATCCCGGCCGGCGCGATCATCGCCGTCGCGCTGACGCTCTACACGCTCGGCGCGATGGAGCTCGGGGTAAGCGAGCCTCAGCTGAGGACGGGGTCGACGATCATCCTCGCGATCGTCGGAATCTGGGTGCTGACGGTGCTCTCGCGCCCGATCACGCGATTCAAGGCGCTCGTGATCGGCGGGATGTTCATCGCCCTCGTCGCGGTGTTCACCGTGCCGTTGCTCAGCGAGTTCTTCCAGCTCGTGGATCCCGGCGAGGACGCGGCGTGGCTCGTGACGGTCGTGACCGTGCTGACGATCGGTGCGATCGAGATCGTGCGGTTCTTCCACCGTCGCTACGTCGCGCGGTCACTGGCCGCCGCCTGATCAGTCGACGACCGCCGCCTCGGTGCGACGGAAGTGGCGCGCGCCCGGGGGAAGCCACAGTGCGAGGACGATCAGCCCTTCGACGGCGAACTGGACCGCTGCGCTCCAGTCCCACCCGTCGGTCGTCGCGATCGTCACGGCGTTCAGGATGATCAGGATCGCGAGGTAGACGGTCGCGAGGCCCCGGGACAGGCGGCTGCCGCGCGCGATCCCGGACGCGACGGCCACCAGCAGGAGCCCGGTGAGGATGATCCCCGCCCCGAGCAGGGAGACGGGGAGGACGTCCGCCCGCGCGACCTCGTAGCGACTGAGGAGCACCAGGATCCCCAGCAGGACGGCGGCGACGGCGCTGACGTAGATCAGGACGACGGAGATCGTCACCACGACAGGGCGGCGTGCCGCCGGTTCGCCGGCGGGCGCGTCGGCGGGTGGCTCGGCGGGCGCGTCAGCGGTCACGCGACCACTGTAACGACTCGGGAGGCTGTCAGCTCGTGCAGCCGAGGCGGGTCTGGATGGACGCCATCGCGTCGATCTCGGCGGTCTGCCCGTTCTTGATCGCCGTCGCAACCTCGAGGGCGCGGGTGTCGGTGCCCAGCTCGAGGAGAGCCTCCGCCATCGGGACGGCGCCCTCATGGTGACGGATCATCAGGGTCAGGAACCGGCAGTCCGCCGCCACGCCCGTCGCCGCCTTCAGCGCGGCGAGCTCGGCGGCGGACGCCATGCCCATCGCCGCGTGAGCCTCTTCGTCGGTCATCGCATCGGCGGACGAGCCGCCATGCGCGTGCTCCGAGTCCGAGTCCGCAGCATCCATCCACTGCATCATCGGGCCGCCGGACTGGGGGAGACCCCACTGCACAAGCCAGTCGTACATCTCGCCCCGTTGGCCGGCCTGACCGGTGGCGATGTCGTACGAGAGCACGCGGAGCTCTTCGTCGTCGGTCTTGCGGTAGATCTCCATCGCCATCTCGATCGCCTGCGCGTGGTGCACCTGCATGTCGCGGGAGAACCCGGCCTCAGGCGAGTTCGTGCCCGGCGCCGACGCGGTGGCCTGCGACCCGAAGGTCGAGAAGCGCCCCACGGCGAACGCGAGGCCCGCGATGAGGATGAGCGCGACGGCGATGACGAACCATCGCCGGGAGCTCCCCGCCGCGGGTTCGTCCGACACGCCGCGGCCTACTTCTTGCCGGGAGCGTCGTACGCGCCGGTGCAGGCGGCGTTCGGCTCAGGTGCGTTGGTGCTCTTCCAGTACGCCTTCACGAACTCCTCGATGCGCTCGTCGTCGGCCGAGTCGACCTTGAGCTGCGCGTTCCACGCGCTGACCGCGATGGGGGTGTCCATGTCGTTGTAGGGCGAGAGCACCGTGTAGGTCGAGGGCAGTTCGTCCTCCAGCTTGGCGATGTCGTCGTCCGAGACCTGCGCGGGGTCGTATGTGATCCAGACCGCGCCGTGCTCGAGCGCGTGCACAGCGTTCTCGTTCGGAACCGGCTCCGTGTAGACGCCGCAGTTGAGCCACATGGCGTTGTGGTCGCCACCGGCCGGGGGAGTCTGCGGATACTCGACCGCGCCCTCGACGTGGTTGGCTGTGTTCGAGAAGGTCTCGACGCCCTCGATGCCGCTGCCGTCGCTGTCGCCGCGCGCGTACGTGGGGGCCGGGGCCGGCGCGAAGACTATCGACGCGACGATCGCGGCAACGACCAGCACCGCGGCGGTCGAGCCGACGATCCACCACACGAGTTTGCTGCGCTTGCGCTTGGCGAGCTGCTTCTGGTACTCGGCGAGCTTGTCCTGGCGCTTCTGCTCGCGCTGCTGCTTGACGGTGAGGTCGATCTTCGCCTGGGTGGCGGGGTTGCCGCTCTTGCGCTGCTGGTCGGGGGTCGGGGTCATGCTCGTGATCTCTGCCAATCGCTGGAACAGGGGTCTGGGCGCCCGGCGCGGACCGCGGGGAAAGCGGGTGGCGGGGTTGCCCTCATCCTATGCGAGCGCATGAGTCCGCCCCCTGGGAAGGAGCCGACAGCGACGCCGTGGGTCCGGGGGCGGCGCCGCCTCCCGGGATACCGCTTGCGGGCAGGGCGGAGGCATCCGTTATCATGGGTACTCGAATCGATTCGACCTCGTGGTCGATCGCGCGGGCCCCGGTGCCGATCGGCAGCGCCGGACGACCCGCGTCACTCGGTCCGTTCCTCTCTGCACGCGCCCAGACCGGCTCTGCCGGTGTCGACGCCGTTCCGCCACGCCCGCCGCCCCGTCGAACCCCGCCACGAAACGAAGTCCACTGTTGCTCGACACCGCCTCCATCCCCACCCAGAAGCCCGACACGCGCGCGCCCGAAGCCCCGGCCGCGCCCAAGCCGCACCCCACGTCGACGGGCGCGATCCGCACGCTCGGCAGCAACCCGGCCACCGCGCCGATCGTGCTCCACCCGGGCGACTCGATCTCGCACCGCCGCCGTGTCCTCTACATCGTGCTGCTCGGCGCGCTCACGGCGCTCGGCCCGTTCACGATCGACCTGTACCTGCCGGCGTTCCCGGTGCTCGAGGCCGACTTCCAGACCACGGCCGCGATGATCCAGCTGACCCTCACGGGTACGATGATCGGCTTCGCGCTGGGGCAGCTCATCGTCGGTCCGCTGAGCGACAAGGTCGGACGCCGCATCCCGCTGCTGTCGGTGACCGCGTTGCATGTCGTGGCGAGCGTCGCCGCGGCTCTCGCCCCCACGCTCGAGCTGTTGTCCGTCGCGCGGGTGCTGCAGGGCGCCGGCGCCGCGGCGGGCGGCGTCGTCGCCGCCGCGATCGTCCGCGACCTGTTCGGCGGGCGCCGCCTCGTGGTCATGCTCTCGCGGCTCGCACTCGTGTCGGGCGTCGCGCCGGTGCTCGCGCCGCTCGTCGGCTCGGCGCTCCTGGCCGTCATGCCGTGGCGCGGGATCTTCGTCGTCCTCGCGGTGTACGGAGCGGTCATGCTCATCGCGTCGATCGTGTTCCTCCCCGAGACGCTGCCCCCGGCGCGTCGCCACGACAAGGGAGCCACCACGGTGTGGCAGCGCTATCGGAGCGTCTTCAGTGACCGCGTCTTCATCGGCGTGCTCATCATCGGCGGCATGACGTTCTCGGGGCTCTTCTCCTACCTCTCGAGCTCGTCGTTCCTGTTCCAGCTCAGCTACGGCCTCACTCCGCAGCAGTACGGCCTGATGTTCGCGGTCAACTCGCTCGGCGTGGTCGTCGGCGTCCAGACCGCCTCGCGTCTCGCCGCCCGGTTCGGCCCGCAGTGGGTCATGGCCTGGTCGACCGCGGTGCTCGTGGTCGCAGCATCCGCCATCATCGTCACCGATCAGCTCGGCCTGGGCCTCTGGGGCACCATCGTGCCGCTGTTCGTCTTCATGACCGCGTGCGGGTTCACGTTCCCGTGCGTGCAGGTGCTCGCACTCGACCGCCACGGCAAGGCCGCGGGCACGGCGCAGTCCATCATCGGCGCGACCAACTTCGGCGTCGCCGGCCTCATCTCGCCGCTGGTGGGATGGATCGCGAAGGACGCCGGCATCACCGCCACGACGATGGCCGCGGTCATGGTCGGGTGCGCCGTCATCGGCGTGCTGGCGCTGTGGTTCATCGTGCGCCCGCGCACGGTGGAGCGCCTCGCGCCCTGACTCTGCGTCAGCCCTGCGGCCGCACCGGCTGCAGCCGGAAGAGCCGCACGGTGCGCCCGGACTCCCGCTCGTAGTTGCGGTAGCCGGGCCACTGGGCCTCGATGCGCGCCCACACCGCGTCGCGCTCGGACGCGGGAACCGGCGTGGCGTGGACGGGCATGCGCCGGCCGCGCACCGTGATCGCGGCGTCCGGGTGGGCGAGCAGGTTCGCCGTCCACGCGGGGTGGCGGGCACCGGCGAAGTTCGTGCCGGCGACGATCGCGCGCCCGTGGCCGTCGGGCGTGTACATGAGGGGCACATCGCGCGGCTCGCCGGACTTCGCACCGATCGTGTGCAGCACGAGCGACGGGACGAGGAGTGCGCTGACCTGCACGCGGCCGTGCGACACCCACGCGACGAACCGTTCGACCGGTGGCAGGAGCGCGGGGCCGATCACGCGCCGGAACACCCTCGTGCGGGTGAGCGGCGCGACGATCCTGCGCACCGCGTCGACGACTCCCGATGCCATCCGGACCTCCTCGCATTCGCGATGAGACCGCACGATAGCACCGGCACCGGCCCGAGTGCGGTGCTGTCATGAAGTCTCGCGGTGAAGTGTCTCCGGCGCGGACGGCATCCGACGCGCCGGACCGCAAGGGGGTGGCGCCGAGGAGGCTGCCGGGCAGAATGGGGCGATGACGACAGTCCAGCGTCGGGTCGCTGTGCCGGTCATCGCTTATCTCGCGGTCGGATCCGGGCTCGTGGTCCTGTCGTGCCTCCTCGGCTGGTGGATCTTCGCGCGCGGCGACGAGCCGTTCGCGATCGACACGGCGTGGAACCTGCTCGTCGCCGAGCTGTGGCACCCCGTGCTCACCGGCTTCTCTCAGTTCATGAACTTCGTGGGCGGCGGGTGGTTCAGTGTGCTCGCGGTGCCGATCGGCGGCGCGATCGCGCTCATCCTGCTGCGGCGGCCGTGGGCGGCCGCGTACTTCCTCGCCGCCGAGGCGGCGTCGGCGGCGGGCGTGCAGGTGCTCAAGCATCTCTTCGGCCGCGTGCGCCCCGAAGACATCATCGTCATCTCGGACTACGGCTCATACCCGTCGGGGCATGTGGCCAACGCGGCCACGATCGCGGTCGCCGCGGTGGTGATCTTCCCGCGGGTGTGGGTGGCGATCGTGGGCGCCGCGTGGGTCCTGCTCATGGCCTTCAGCCGCACGTATCTGCACGCGCACTGGCTGAGCGACACCGTCGGCGGAGCGCTCCTCGGTGCCGGCGCGGCGCTGCTGGTGGCAGCGGCGTTCGCCGTGCCGATGGCGCGGGAGGGAACGGATGCCGCGGCGAAACGCCCGTCGTTAGGCTGAGCGCATGACTGCCTCCGCGCCCGAAGAGTCCGCACAGACCGATCCGGCGGTCGCCGCCGCCGAGGCGGAGCTCGCGCGACTGCGCGCCGAAGCCGAGGCCGCCGAGGCCCAGCTGAAGGCCGCCCAGGCCAAGGCCGCGCTCGCCGCGGCCGAGGCGGCCGCCGCGAAGGCGAAGGCCTCCGGCGCCGCCCCCGGCGCTGCTTCCTCAACTGAGGACCCGAGCCGAGACGCGGGGGCTTCCGGCGATACGGCTCCTCAGCTCGGCGCAGATCCTCAATCGAGGACGACCCCGGCACCGGGCTCGGAGACCTCAGGGCCCGCAGGAGCGCCCACCTCGAGCTCGGCGACGCAGGAACCGAGCCCCCAGCCGACCACCCCCGAGTCGCAGGACGGCCCGCTCACCCCGCAGGAGGTCGTGAAGGTCACGTCAGGCTACTCGTTCGAAGGAGCCACCCTCGATCTCGGCGCCCTCCTCAACGGCGACCCGGTGGCGTCGGCGCAGATCCGCATTCCGCTGCCGATGATGAACCGCCACGGGCTCGTCGCGGGCGCGACCGGCACCGGCAAGACGCGTACCCTGCAGGGCCTCGCCGAGCAGCTGGCCGCGAAGGGCGTGCCCGTGTTCGCCGCCGACATCAAGGGCGACCTGTCGGGCGTCGCGACACCGGGAGAGCCGAGCGACAAGCTGCTCGCGCGCACCCAGGCGATCGGGCAGGACTGGAAGCCCGAGGCATCCGTCACGGAGTATTTCGCGCTCGGCGGCGTCGGCAAGGGCGTGCCGGTGCGCGCGACCGTGTCGGGCTTCGGCCCGCTGCTCCTGAGCAAGGTGCTGGGTCTCAACGACACGCAGGAGTCGAGCCTCGGGCTCGTCTTCCACTACGCCGACGCGAACGGCCTGGCACTCGTCGACCTGTCGGACCTCCGCGCCGTGCTCACCCACCTCACCAGCGATGAGGGCAAGGCCGAGCTCAAGGAGCTCGGCGGGCTGTCGGCGGCGACGGCGGGCGTGATCCTGCGCGAGCTCATCACCTTCGCGGATGCCGGCGCCGACGTGTTCTTCGGCGAGCCCGAGTTCGACGTCGCCGACTTCATCCGCACGTCGCCCGACGGCCGCGGAGTCATCAGCCTGCTCGAAATGCCCGGCGTGATCGACAAGCCGGCGCTGTTCTCGACGTTCCTGATGTACCTGCTGGCCGAGCTGTTCGAGATCCTCCCCGAGGTGGGGGATGCCGACAAGCCGAAGCTCGTCTTCTTCTTCGACGAGGCGCACCTGCTCTTCAAGGACGCGTCGAAGGACTTCCTCGCGGCGATCGTGCAGACGGTGCGCCTCATCCGCTCGAAGGGCGTCGGCGTCTTCTTCGTCACGCAGACCCCCAAGGACGTGCCGTCCGACGTGCTCGCCCAGCTCGGCTCTCGCGTGCAGCACGCGCTGCGTGCTTTCACGCCCGACGACGCCAAGGCGCTGCGGGCGACCGTCGGCACGTACCCGAAGTCGGGCTACGACCTCGAGCGCGTGCTGCAGGAGCTCGGCACCGGCGAGGCGATCGTCACGGTGATGAGCGAGAAGGGCGCGCCGACGCCGGTGGCGTGGACGCGGCTGCGCGCGCCGCAGGGGCTCATGTCGCCGACGCCGGAGCCGGCGATCGTCGCGGCCGTGAACGCATCGCCCCTCCTGGCCAAGTACGGCACCGCGATCGACCGAGAGTCGGCGCGCGAGATCCTCGCGAAGAAGATGCAGGCAGCCGACGACGCGGCCGCGGCGGAGGACGCCGCCCTCGCGAAGGCGAAGGCCGACGCCGAGTACGCGAAGCAGAAGGCCGCGATCGACAAGCAGCAGGCCGCCGCCGACAAGGCCAGTGCGGCCGCCGAGAAGAAGGCGCAGCAGGAGTACGAGCGGCTGCTCAAGAAGACGGCGGGCACGACCCGCACGTCGCGGTCGGCCCAGAAGTCGCCGATCGAGCAGATTCTCAACTCCAAGTCGACTGAGGCGATACTGGGTGGGGTGATCCGCGGGATCTTCGGCACCGGCAAGCGCTGACGCATCCCCACCCCGGCGGATCGCTCCCGATCCGGAAGGTCCCGCGTGCGCCGCAGAGCAGTCGTCGTCGCCCTGCTGACGCTCGCCCTGCTGACGGCCGCGGCGGGCGTGGGGCTCGCGATCGCCGCCACGGCGGGGAACACGGATGCTGCGCCCGCGGCGTCCGCCTCGCCTTCGGCGTCGCCCTCGGCCCCGGTGACGGCCGACGACTACTGCTACGTCGAGGCGATGATCTACTACCGGGTCAAGGAGCAGGAACTCGCGGAGACACTGCTGCGCACGCAGGGGATCGACTCCGGTGCGAGCGGGTTCGCCACGGGTATCGCGGCGCGGAACGAGGACCAACTCGAAGACCTGCGGGCGTGGTACCTCTCTTGGGCCGATGCGCGTCCGGCGGAGCCGCCGACGGACGGCCCGTGCGGCGGGCATGGTTCCGACCACGCCCAGATGCCGGGCATGCCGTCGTGGAGCGCGCTGCAGGGACTCGTGGACGCGCAGCACCCCGACGCGGAGCGCCGTTTCGTCGAGATCCTCCAGGCACAGAATGCGGGGATGATCGCGCTGGTCACTCTCATCCTCGAGGGCGACCCGCATCCGGCGGTCGCGGAATCGGGCGAAGAGGTGCTGAAGCAGGCAGAGGCCGACCAGGAGATGCTCCAGGGCATTTTCGACGCCGTGCCCTGATCGCTCGGACGCGGAGGGATGCCGCGGCCCGCAGCATCCGTGTTCCCCCTCCTTCGACAGGTCAACCGGGCCTCTGCATTGCCGGAGAGCGCGTTCCGGCCCTGTGCAAGCGCGGTTGACCTGTCGAAGGGGTCAGGCAGGGGAGTCACCAGCCGCTGAGCGAGCCGAGCGGAGCGAGGGTGCGCGCCGCATCCCGCAGGGCGCTGACGTGACGCGCCGCGACGGAGAGGCGCGAGATCGAGGTCGACAGGGTCACCGCGCCGACGGGGCGGGACGCGTCGTCGTGGATCGGCACGGCGAGACACCCGCGATCGGAGGTGAGCAGGGCGACCTGCTCGGTGTAGCCGCGGACGGCGTACGCCTCGTGGATCGCACGCACCTCGTCCGCGGGCGGGGCGACGCGCCAGTTCGGTGCCTGCGGCAGCCGCCGGTCCGGGTGCGCGACGAGCCAGAGATGGCCGATCGCCGAGCGTGTGGGGTCGGCGAGGAGGGCGTCGCGGTCCGACAGCGGCTGGGACTCGTCCTCGTCGAGGACCATCAAGCCCGATCGGTGGAAGGCGAACAGGTGCACGGCCTCGCCGGTGTCGTCGCGGAGGCGGTCGACGACCGCTGCGTGCTCGGGCCGGGCGCGTGCGCCCACGATCGCGGCGAGCTCGAGCACACGCGTGCCGAGGAGGAACCCCGAGAAGTCGCCGCGACGCACGAGGTACTCGTCACGCACGAGCGAGTTGACCACGCGGTACACCGTCGCGCGGGGCGCGCCGACGGCCCGGGCGATCTCGGCTGCCGAGGCGCCGCGGTCGTCGCGCGCGACCTGCTCGAGGATCTCGAGAGCCAGCCCCAGACCCTTCTCCGGCAGGCGGGTGTCGCCCGCGAGACGCGCTCCGCTCACGTCCGCGCCGGTCCCTCGATGCAGTCGGCATCGGTCGGCCAGTCGTGCACGCCGACGCGCGCCGCCACCCGCGGATGACGCGCCAGGCGGAGCGAGCCGGCCGCCACGACCGCGGCGAGGACGGCCACGGACCACAGCAGGCCCGTCGGATTGTCGCGCAGCGTCGCGGCGAGGTAGAAGCCCAGCACACACAGCAGCCCGGCGAGCGGGACGACGCTGAGCGCGACCGCTCGCGCGGTGAGCTCGCCGATCCTTGCGAGGAACACCGGAGCCGCCGCGCACACCAGTGCGTACGCGAGCACGAAGCCGAGGATGGAGGCAGGCGACGTGACGATGCGCATGTCCTGACGGCTGCCGCCGAGCGCGAGGATCGCCACCGGCACCAGGGTGACCGCCGCGGCGAGCAGCATGCCGCCGATCGCCGGAACACCTCGACGCGACGCGCGTCCGAACACGGAAGGCATCAGCCCCTCGCGGCTCATCGCGAAGACCAGTCGCGTCGCGGCGTTGGTCATGGCCAGGGCGCACGCCAGGAACGAGATCGCGACGATCACGTCGATGAGCGTCGCGAGACCGGTGACGGAGGCGAGGGATGCCGCACCCGGCCGCTCCGCGACGATCGACAGCTGCGCCGCGGTGCCGACCAGCATCACCAGCCCGGTCGCCCCCACGCTCGCCATGATCGCGCGCGGGACGGCGGCGAACGGGCGACGGGTCTCGGGGCCGAGCGCCGCTCCGCTCTCGAATCCCACGAATCCGATCAGGGCGAAGGCGACACCGGTGATGATCGCCTCGAGCGACACGTCGGCGGCACGGGGGATCAGGAGGCCCACGTCCCACCGGGTGAGGCTCAGCGCGGCGATGGAGAGGCCGAGCACCGTCACGACGGCGATCGATTCGAGCACGAGCAGCACGCGCGTCGACATGCGCAGCCCGCGGGCCACGACGAAGGCGATCACCGCCCCGAAGCCCGCGATGAGGGCGATCACGAGCCACGGGGGAGCCTCGCCGCCGCTCATGATGTTCGCGAGCCGCGTCGATCCCGAGGCGAGCGTGTTCATCGCCACCGCGAGGTAACCGAGGCCGAGTGCCGCGCCGGTGATGAGCCCGACGTGCGAGCCGAGGCCGCGCACCGCGAACGTGTAGAGGGAGCCGGTGCTGGCGATGCGTCGTGCGAACATGCCGATCACGAGACCCACGCCGACGACGAGGGTGATCGTGATCGCGATGTCGAGGAATGCGAAGGAGCCGCTCCGCGCGAAGGCGGCGGCGGGATGGATCAGCAGCACGCCCGCGGGCGCGGTGGCGGCGACGGACTGCGCGACCACGTCGATCGTGTGCGCATGACGACGGCGGAGTCCCGCGAACGGCGAGCTGGCGCCGAGGTCGTTGCGCGGGCGGGCCCGCTCGATCGCGTTCGCGAGTGCACTGCTCACGCGTCCTCCTCGCTCCCGGCGCTCGCGGTCGTGCGGCTGCGCGTGACGCTACCGGGCGCGCGTTGCGGGCAACGACGGGGCGTGTTTCGGGGGCGTGACGTGCCCTGAGAACCGAAGGCCTCGAGCGAGCGCCGTCGTCTCACGAGGTTTTCGAGCGGCGTTCGCTACCCCGAATCATCGGGAAACGGCGGCGTCGAAGAATCGGCCTCGATGCGGGTGCGAGCCGCGTCTTCGCCGTCGAAAGGACTCCTGTGACCGAACAACAGCTCTCCACCGAGGGGGACTCGCCGCCCTCGGACCCGCGGCCCTCGAGGCGGGGCCGCTTCCTCACGCCCCGCACGCTCGGCATCGGCTCGGCGCTCGCCGCGACCGCTGCGGCCGTCGCCCTCGTCTTCGCGACGCAGACCGCCGTGCAGGCGACCTCTTCTCCGGAGTCGCCGGTGTCCACCCCCATCGCCGCCGACAGCACCGACGAAGACGCGCCCGAGAAGGCGACGGAGGTCCCGAAGCCGACCACCGTCGCCGCCGCGTACGACGGACTCACCGGCGCCGAGGTCGAGTACGTGCGCTTCGTCGGCGCCCAGGACCCCGCGTTCGCCGCGGGCAAGGACCTGTTCGGCGAGCCCGGGCTGCAGTTCCTCTCGACCGACGTCGCCGACCCGCAGGCGTACTCGGACGGGCACCGTCGGCTGCTGTCGCTCTACTACGACTACGCCACCAACGAGACGGTCAGCATGATCGTCAACGTCACCAACGGCGCCGTCGAGTCGGTCGACCGTGCGTCGGGGACGCAGCCTGCGCCGACCGACGCGGAGACCTCGTTCGCGTGGGAGCTGCTGCTCGACGACGATGCGGCACAGCCCGTCGTCGACGAGTTCGCCGCCCTCACCGGCGGCTCGGTCCTGACCCCGGCCTCGGCCGAGGTGCTCCTCACCGCCCACTCGTTCGTGACGGATGCCGGATCCTTCGGCGCCGAATCGTGCGGCGTCGATCGCTGCGTGCAGGTGCTCGCCCAAGTCGACGGCGGCGCCTTCCTCACCACCAGCACGTACGTCGTCAACCTGTCGACGCGTGCCGTCCTGACCATCTCATGACCATGGAGACACCCCCGATGGAACGACGCTCCCTCCGCCGGCTGCTCGGCGCGGGCACCGCGATGGCCCTCCTCACGGGCGGCCTCGTGCTGTCGGCGCCGGCCGCAGCATCCGCACAGACCGTGACCGAGGCATCCTGCTCCGGCGACTCCCTTGTCTCGGAGACCCTGGAGTCCGGCTCGAGCTGGCAGATGTGCTGGCGCCTCGACACCTACCGTGGGCTCGTGCTCGACAAGGTCGCGTACCAGCCGCGTGACGACGCCGCGCCGACACTGGTGCTCGACTCGATCGCGCTCGCTCAGCTGAACGTGCCCTACGACACCGGCGCCACCGAGTACAACGACGTCACCACGTACCAGGTCGGCGGCCGCCGCCTGCAGGCTATCGAGGCCGTCGACTGCCCGGTCGGCGAGGTCTTCAACGCCTGGGTCGACGCGACCCGCGGCGCGATCCCCGCGCTCTGCATCGGCGAGGAGGACTCGGGTCTCGCGTACCGCTCGAACATCAACAACGACGCGCTCTACGCGGCCCAAGGCACCGATCTCGTGCTGCACACGGTCTCGCGCATCGGCTGGTACGAGTACCAGACCGAGTACCGCTTCCACGACGACGGCGAGATCTCGGTGCGCCTCGGCGCCACCGGCGACCTGTCGCCCAACGACTACGTGAACGTCGTCAACCAGGGCTGGCCGATCGCGCCGGGCCAGGAGGACTTCGCGGTCAACCACTACCACTCGGCCTTCTGGCGCGTGGACTTCGGCATCGACTCGGGCGCGAACCAGGTCGTCGAGAAGTTCGCCACCACGCCGACGGGCGAGTACGGCACGACCGGCGACACCGGCCACACCGCGATCCTCGAGACTCAGCTCAGCCAGATCACGAACGAGACCAAGACGATGGGCTCGAACCGCGAGGCCTACCGGGTCGTGAACCCCGAGAGCCTCAACGCGGACGGCCACGCCCGCTCGTACGAGATCATCGTGCCGCGCGACCAGGCGTACAACCTCAACCCCGAGACCGACTTCGACATCGCGTTCACGTCGGCCAAGTCCGACGAGGTGCACGCGAGCCACAACCTGATCCCGTCGAAGGCGGGCCAGATGGTCACCGACTACATCGCCGACGGCGAGTCGCTCGAGGACCCGGTGGCGTGGGTGAACGTCGGCTTCCACCACATCAACCGCGACGAGGACCAGAGTCCCATGCCGATCCACTGGCAGGGCTTCACGCTCTACCCGCGCGACTTCGCCGCGCAGAACCCCAACATCCCCGAGGGCCGCAAGTGGGTCAACGGCGACATGCGGGGCGTTCCGAACCCCAACATCACGCCGACGCCGACCGCGTCGCCGACGCCCACTCCGACGACCGAGCCGACGGGTGAGCCCACCCCGACCGCGACGCCGACCACGCCGGGCAACGGCAACGGCAACGGCAACGGGAACGGGAACGGGAACGGGAACGGGAACGGGAACGGCAACGCAGCCACGCCGGCTGCCGCCGCGGTGACGTTCGGGTCGAGCGAAGTCGCCCCGGGAGCTGCGCAGACGGCGACCGCGAGCGGTTTCGCGCCGGGTGAGACGGTGAGCGCCGTCATGCACTCCGACCCCGTCGACGTCGGCACGTTCGTGGCCGACAGCGAGGGCGCCGTGAGCGCGCAGTTCATCGTCCCGTCGGGCACGCCGGCCGGCGAGCACACGCTCGTGCTGACCGGCCAGACCTCGTCGACGGTGGCCGAAGGCACCTTCACGGTGGCGTCCGCGTCGCCCGCGGCGGTGTTCGGGGCACTCGCCACCACCGGCACCGATGCGAACCGCTGGGCGCTGTCGGGACTGGTGCTCCTGGTGGCCGGTGCGGGCCTCGCCGGCACCTCGTGGTATCTGCGGCGTCAGCAGAGCCTCAGGGCTCACGCCTGACCCACTCCCGCGGGGCGGCGCCTGTCGCCGTCCCGCGGGACCCCTTCCTCGGCGCACGCGTCGGGGACGCGGCATCCGACCCGAAAGGACAACCGATGCGCAATCGCATCGCCGCGCTCGGCGTGGTGCTGGCCGTGTCGACCGTGGCCGCCGGCGGCGCCGCGGTCGTTCTCGGGCTGACGGACTCGAAGGACTCGGCTCCGCAGGCGGCAGCGTCAGGAGCGATGACGGATGCTGCCACCGCCGCCTACCCGACACTCGAAGACCACTGCTACATCGAGGGCATGATCCCGCACCACGAGCAGGCGCTCGAGCTGAGCACCCTCGTGCTCGAGGCCGGCGGCGTGCGCGAGCGGACGCGGGCGCTCGCCGAGTTCATCGTCGCCGACCAGAGCGCTGAGATCGACACGATGCGCGCGTGGCAGACCGCGTGGCGCGGCGCGATCCCTGCCGAAGGCGCTGCCGGCGGCCACCAGGGTCACGGTGGCGCCTCGGCTGTCGCCGGTGCGATCCCGACCGGCTGCGGCGAGCACCCGCACACGCAGATGAAGGGCATGGCGACCGCCGAACAGCTCGCCGCGCTGGACGCGGCAGACGGCGCCGCGGCAGACCGGATGTTCCTCGAGCTGATGATCGCGCACCACGACGGTGCGCTCGAGATGGCCGAGAGCGCCGTCCGCGAGGGCTCGAACGCCTTCGTCCGCACCTCAGGCAAGCATGTGCTGGTCGAACAGGCGCGTGAGATCGCCGCGATGACCGGCCTTCTGTCGGAGGTGCCGTGACCCTCGCCGCGGCGACGACCATCCGGCCCTCCGCCGGCCGCCGCAGGCTCGTGTCGGTGGCGGCCGTCCTCGCCCCTGTCGCCGGTGCACTGCTGATCGCTGCGGCGTTCGGCGTCGCGACCGTGCGCAACGACTCGATGAGCCCGACCCTTCACGGCGGCGACACCGTCGTGTTCGACCGCTGGAGCGCGCCGGCTCGCGGCGACGTCGTGCTGCTCGTCGACCGCGAGGGCTGGTCGGGCACGCGCGACGCACTGCTCGTGAAGCGTGTCGTCGGCGTCGCCGGAGACATCGTGGCCTGTTGCGAGGCCGGCACCGGCCGGCTCATCGTGAACGGCGAGCCGCGCGACGAGCCGTACGCCGGCGAGGTGCGCCCGGGCGGCGAGATCCCGTTCCGCATCACCGTTCCCGAGGAGGCGGTGTGGGTGATGGGCGACAACCGCGCCGCGTCCGCCGACTCGCGCCTCTCCGTCTCCGGGCCGGGTCACGGCGCCGTGCCGCTCGACGACCTGCGCGGGACGGCGCGCCTCTGGTGGGGCGGCTGAGCCCTCCCGCCCCTCCGCTCGACAGGATGCTCCTATGGATGCATCCTGTGGAACTCGGGCGGGCCTCGACCCCGCAGCATCCGTCATGCAAAGCCGAACCCCAAGCGGGCCACGTGCGGCCCCCGGCCCCCTGCGAGGCATAGCCTGGAGGCATGGCGACGAAGCCCCCGACAGCCGATATCGACGAGACCCGGGTGCACGCGTCGCGACCCAAGAAGGTCGCGGTGGGCGTGCCCGCGGTGCTGCACGCGCTCGAGATCGCCAACGAGCAGATGGGGGTCGCGCGCTCGGTGCAGACGCTGATGCGCGTCAACCAGAAGGACGGCTTCGACTGCCCCGGCTGTGCATGGCCCGAAGAGGACAAGCGCCACATCGCGGAGTTCTGCGAGAACGGCGCGAAGGCCGTCGCCGAAGAGGCGACGCTGCGCCGTGTCGGTCCGGACTTCTTCGCGGCGCACTCGATCGACGAGCTGCGCGCGCACGACGACTGGTGGTTGGGGCAGCAGGGCCGCCTGACGCATCCGATGGTGCTCGACGAGGGCGCGACGCACTACCTGCCCATCACGTGGGACGACGCACTCGCCCTCGTCGCCGACGAGCTGCGCTCGCTGGATGACCCCGATGAGGCCGTGTTCTACACGTCGGGTCGCACGTCGAACGAGGCGGCGTTCCTGTATCAGCTGCTGGTGCGGGGCATCGGCACGAACAACCTGCCGGACTGCTCGAACATGTGCCACGAGTCGTCGGGGTCGGCGCTCACCGAGACGATCGGGATCGGCAAGGGCACCGTCTCGATCGAGGATGTGCACGAGGCCGACCTGCTCATCGTGGCCGGGCAGAACCCCGGCACCAACCACCCCCGCATGCTGTCGGCGCTCGAGAAGGCCAAGCAGCGCGGCGCGACGATCATCGCGGTGAACCCGCTCCCCGAGGCGGGGCTGATGCGGTTCGAGAATCCGCAGACCGTGCGCGGCGTCGCCTTCGGGGGCACGAAGCTCGCCGACGAGTTCGTGCAGATCCGCCTCGGCGGCGACCAGGCGCTGTTCCAGGCGATCGGCAAGCATCTCCTCGAGATCGAAGCGGCCGAAGGTGGTGTGCTCGACCACGACTTCATCGCGGAGCACACGAGCGGTTTCGACGCCTACCGTCAGGCGAGGACGGATGCTGCGTGGCGCGACCTCGTCTCCGCCACCGGGTTGCCCGAAAAGGCGCTGCGCCGCGTCGGCGAGGCCGTGCGCACGTCGAAGGCCACCATCGTCTGCTGGGCGATGGGGCTGACCCAGCACAAGCACTCCGTGCCCACGCTGCGGGAGGTCGTGAACGTGCTGCTGCTGCAGGGCAACATCGGGCGGGCCGGCGCCGGCGTCTGCCCGGTGCGCGGGCATTCGAACGTGCAGGGCGACCGCACTGTGGGCATCTACGAGAAGCCGTCGACGGCGTTCCTCGACGCGCTCGATGCCGAGTTCTCCTTCGCCGCGCCGCGCGAGCACGGGTATGACACGGTCCAGGCGATCCGCGCGATGCGCGACGGCAAGGTGCGTTTCTTCATGAGCATGGGCGGAAACTTCGTGTCGGCCACCCCCGACACCGCGGTCGTCGAGGCCGGCATGGCGCGGGTGGGGCTCACCGTCCATGTGTCGACCAAGCTCAATCGATCGCACGTCGTGACCGGCCGCCGCGCGCTCATCCTGCCGACGCTCGGCCGCACCGACCGCGACCGCCGCGGCGGCCGCGAGCAGCGCGTCACGGTCGAGGACTCGATGGGCGCCGTCCACTCGTCGCGCGGCCGCCTCGTGCCGCCCTCGGAGGGGCTGCTCAGCGAGGTCGCGATCGTGGCACGGCTGAGCGGCCTGGTCTTCGGGGCCGCGGGTGCCGCGGCAACGCCGTCACGAGCGGAGGAGATGTCGCGAGCGGAGGACGGCTTCGCCGCATCCGCTCCTCCGATCCCCACATCCCCTCCGCTCGTCACCACCGAGCGGGGAAGTGGCGGCCCGCGGTCAGACCACGGCCTCCCCGAGCACGGTGCCGCAGAGCCCGAGCGACCCGATCCGGCGAGGCTGCAGCATCCGTCCAACGTCCCTCAGGCCGACTGGGCGGCGCTCGAGGCCGACTACGCGCTCATCCGCTCGCACATCGAGCGGGTGGTGCCGGGCTTCGACGACTACGAGGAGCGCATCGACAAGGGGCGCACGCTGCACCTGCCGAACGGCCCGCGCGACGCGCGCCGGTTCGCGACCGTCGACGGCAAGGCGCGGTTCACGGTGAACGCGCTCGAGTATCCGGTGATACCGCGGGGTCGGCTGCTGCTGCAGACCCTGCGCTCGCACGACCAGTACAACACCACGATCTACGGCAAGGACGACCGTTACCGGGGCATCCACGGCGGCCGCCGCGTGGTGCTCGTGAACGCGAAGGACATCGTGTCGCTCGGGTTCGCGGAGAACGACATGGTCGACCTCGTGTCGGAGTGGACGCGTCCTGACGGCACGATCGAGGAGCGCCGCGCCGAGGAGTTCCGCATCTTCGCGTACCGCACGCCGCGGGGCAACGCCGCCGCCTACTATCCCGAGACGAATGTGCTCGTGCCGCTCGACTCGGTCGCCGACGTCTCGGGTACGCCGACGTCGAAGTCGGTGATCGTGCGGCTCGAGCGCCGCGCATGAGCGGCGCGTCCGCGCTTAGGCTGGGGGCATGACCCGAGCCGCTGTCGTCACCGTGTCGGACCGGTCGGCCGGAGGCTCCCGGACGGATGAGAGCGGGCCGATCGCGGTCGCGGCGCTCCGCGAGGCCGGCTTCGACTGCGCGGACGCGGTGGTCGTCCCCGACGGTGCCGACAGCGTCGAGCGCGCCCTCACCGCCGAGGTGGTCGCGGGGGTGAAGCTCATCGTCACGACCGGCGGCACGGGCGTCTCGCCGCGCGATCAGACCCCCGAGGGCACCGCACGCGTTGTGACCCGCCAGATCCCGGGCATCTCCGAGGAGCTGCGTCGCCGCGGCGCCGCCGAGAAGCCCGTGGGCATGCTCACGCGCGGCCTGGCGGGCGTCGTCGACCCGCACGGGGTGCTCGTCGTGAACCTTCCGGGATCGCCCGGGGGCGTCGCATCCGGAATGCCGGTGGTGGTGTCGGTCGCCCGCCACGTGCTCGACCAGCTCGGCGGGAGCGACCACTGATGGCCGTCTCGACCGACGCCGTGCGGGTCGCGGCGATCAGCGCCGAGCCGCTGGACCTCGACGCGCACCTGCGTGCCGTCGACGACTCCCACATGGGCGCGGTCACCACGTTCGTGGGGCGCGTGCGCGATCACGATCCGGATGCTGCCACCGCCGTCGTCGCCCTCGAATACTCCGCCCATCCCGACGCCGAGGCGACGCTGTCCCGGCTCGCGGCGGCCGCGATCGGGTCGACCGGGGCGCTCGTCGCGGTGTCGCACCGGGTCGGAACCCTGCACGTGGGCGACGCCGCCGTCGTGATCGCGGTCGCCTCCGCGCATCGGGCGGCGGCCTTCGAGGTCTGCCGCACCCTCATCGAGACGATCAAGACCGATCTGCCGGTGTGGAAGCGCCAGGTCGAATCCGACGGCACCGCCACCTGGCTCGGCCTCGGCGGCTGAGCGCGCACGCCGGCGCCGAGCACAGAATCGCAGGTTCTGCGCGACACGCCGGGTCGCGGCATCCGTCCCCGGCGCGTCGCCTGAGAACTCCGATGCTGTGCTCGGAATCAGCCCCCGGCGAAGGGCGGCAGCACGTCGACGAGTTCGTCGGCCCCGAGAGGGGTGTCGTCGGCGACGCGCGAGCCGCCGACGAGCACGGCACAACGGGGGAGGATGCCGCCGAGGCCCGGGTGGGCCGCAGAGACCGCGTCGCGCAAGGCGCCGAGCGTGGCCTCGGAACGACGCTCGGTGTCGAGGCCGGTGGCCTCCTGCGCGGCGGCGAAGTAGCGGACGACGGCCATCAGACCTCCCACTCGTTCGCCATCGCGGTGATGGCGGCAACGGCGGCGGCGGTGTCTTCCGGCGAACCGCCGGCGCGACCCGCCACGAGGCCGGCGGCGAACGCGCTGAACGGCGCCGCCGGGCGTGCGACACCCAGCGCGACATCGCGAGCGAGGTCGAGGATGAGTGCCACGGGAAGCTCCTCGGGCGCGAGACCGAACCGCTCGCGCAGCGCGTCGGCCCACGCGTCGAGGGCCTCGGGCGGAAGGGTGCGGGACTGCTCGCTCATGACGGCTCCTCCGATGCGTGCTCGGCCCTTCGTCGGGCCTCCTCCAGATCCTCCCACGTGTCGACGTCGCGGGTCAGGTCGTCACCCGCGGCGACGACCGTGACCGCCAGATCGTCGAGCAGAGCGCGAACGGGTGCGTCACGACCGGCATCGGGAAGAACGGATGCTGCGGCCCGCAGCGCGCGCGTGCGATAGACGCCGATCAGCCACTGCGGCCGGCTCGAGGCGTCGGCGAGGCAGACGCCGTCGGTGTCGGAGGGGAGGAGCAGGATGTCGTCGACCAGGCGCCGCACCGCGGCGCCGGCGCCGGGGAGGTCGCATGCGAGCAGGAGCGTCCACATCGGGTCGTCCTCCTCCGCCCAGGAAACCAGTGCCGCGACCACGGCCGCCGCCGGACCCGTGAACGGAGGGTCCTCGCGCACCCACGCGACCGGCAGCGTCTCGTCGAGCACAGGCGCCACCACCGTGATCGGCCGGGCGGCAGCATCCGTCGCCGCCGTCACCGCCGCAGCCAGCAGGGTGTGGCCGCCGACGTCGAAGAGGGGCTTCGCCGCGCCGTCGACGCGGGAGGCGCGGCCGCCGGCCAGCAGGATCGCGCCCAGACCGCCCGGAGGCGGGGGAGGCGTCATGCCTCGCCCGGGCGGTGCCAGTCGCCGCTCTTGCCGCCGGTCTTCGTGACGATGCGCACGCTCTCGATCGAGGTGCCCTTGTCGAGGCCCTTCACCATGTCGACGACCGCGAGGGCGGCGACCGAGACCGCGGTGAGCGCCTCCATCTCGACGCCGGTGCGGTCGGCAGTGCGGACCGTCGCCTCGATGCTCACGCCGTCGTCGACGATCGCGAGGTCGACGGTCGCGCCGTGCACGCCGATGACGTGAGCGAGGGGCAGCAGCTCGGGCGTGCGCTTGGCGGCCTGGATGCCCGAGATGCGGGCGACGGCGAGCACGTCGCCCTTCGGCACCGAGCCGTCGCGGAGCGCGGCGACGACCTCGGCGGCGCAGCGGACGAAGCCGCGCGCGGTGGCCGAGCGCACCGTCGGCTGCTTGAGGGTCACGTCGACCATGCGGGCGTTGCCCGCCGCGTCGAGGTGCGTGAACGTCGGCTGGTCGGTGCTCATGAGATCAGCATGACATCGACGAGATCGCCGGCCGCGACGGCGTCGACCTCCGCCGCGACGACGGCGTACGCTTCGGCGCGACCGAGGCCGCCCGCGAGGTGAGAACCGCCGGACGTCGCGGGGATCACCCGCCACCCCCGCGGGTCTGTGCGATCGATCGTGACGGGGAGGTACTGTCGCCGTCCCGGCGGCGTGCGCCAGCCCGTGGCCGCGGGGAGCGCGAGCACCGGGCGATCCAGCACGCGCCGACCTTGCATGCGCAGCAGCGCGGGGCGTACGAACACCTCGAACGACACCGCGGCGCTGACGGGATTGCCGGGGAGGCCGAACAGCAGCGCGCCCGAGGGCAGGCGACCGAAGCCCTGCGGCTTGCCCGGCTGCATCGCGACCTTCGAGAAGGTCATCGTGCTCGAGAGCGTCGTCTTCACGACCTCGTAGGCGCCCGCGCTCACACCGCCGGAGAAGACCACGACGTCGGCCGGACGTGCCGACCGCGGATCGGTCACCTCGGTGAGCACGGCGTCGAGGTCGCCGGGCTCGTCGGGAACGCTCGTGCGACGCACGATCTCGGCGCCCGCGTCGGCGGCGAGGGCTGCCAGCAGCACGCTGTTCGACTCGGGGATCTGGCCGCGCTGCAGCGTCGCCCCGGGCTCGACAAGTTCGCTCCCGGTCGAGATCACGGCCACGCGCGGTCGCCGCGAGACCACGACGTCCGCGACTCCGGACGCCGCGACCGCCGCGACCTGCAGGGCGCCGAGCACGACGCCGGCGGGCAGCACCTCGGCGCCCGCACGGGCGTCCTCTCCGGCACGGCGGATGTGCGCGCCGAGCGCGCGCGGGGCGCGCAGCACCGAGATGGATCCGAGCGAGTCCGCGAGTCCGCCGGCCGTGTCCTCGAACGGCACGATGGCGTCCGCGTCGGAGGGCACCGGCGAGCCCGTCATGATGCGTGCGGCCTCGCCGGGTGCGAGGTTCGGGTCGGCGGAGGTGCCCGCAGGCAGGTCCGCGACGACCCGGAGGGTCACCGCGGCGTCGGCGGCAGCATCCATCACGTCCGCGAAGCGCACGGCGAAGCCGTCCATCGCGGAGTTGTCGAAGACGGGGATGTCGACCGCCGCCCTCACCGGTTCGCTGAGCGTGCGACCGTGGGCCTCGGCGAGGGGCACCCGCTCGCCGGGAAGCGTGGGGGCCGCGGCCAGCACGCCGGCGAGCTGCTCCTCGACGGCGCGGAGCCCGGTCATGCGTGGACCGCCCTGATGTCGCGGTTCCACGCGTCGATGCCTCCGGCGAGGACGGATGCCTCGACCCCGGCGCCGCGCAGGGCGACCGCCGCGCGCTGCGCGCGCATGCCCACCTGGCAGACCACGATGACGGCAGGGGCCCCCACCCGCGTCGGGTCGGCGAGCACATCGCCGAGGGGAAGCAGCACCGATCCGGGGATGACGCCCCGCTCGGTCTCGAACGGCTCCCGCACGTCGAGCAGCACGATACCGCCGCGCTGGGCGGCCAGCGCCTCGGTGGGGGAGAGCTGCGGGATCGCGGGTGCCTGGGGGCGGGGCGCCGCGGACTGCCGTGCGGGCGCGGGGGGCGCAGCATCCGCCCCATCCGTTGCCGGCCGCAACGGCACCTCGTCGGTGCGTCCGCGGAGCGCGTCGATCACGAGCACCCGCCCGAGCAGAGGCTCGCCCACACCGGTGATGAGCTTCACGGTCTCGGTCGCGAGAAGCGAGCCGACCTGCAGGCACAGCGCGCCGAGCACGCCCACCTGCGAGCACGAGGGAACCTCGCGCCCGGCATCCGGCGGGTACAGGTCCGCGAGCCGCACGGCCGTCACGCCCACCGGCGGCGACGACCAGAAGACGGTCGCCTGCGCATGGAACTCCTGCACGACGCCCCACACCAGCGGCACGCCGAGCTGCTCGCACGCCCCTGCGACGGCCTCGCGAGTCTCGAACGTGTCGGTGCCGTCGACCACGACATGGGCGCCGGCGAGGAGCTGCGCCGCGTTGTCAGGCGTGAGCTGCGCCTGCACCGGCCGCACCACGGTCGTGGGAGAGAGGTCGGCGGCGATGCGCACCGCCGAGTCGACCTTGGCCGCGCCCACATCGCTCACGCGATGCATGACCTGGCGCTGGAGATTGGATGCCTCGACCCGGTCGTCGTCGATCACGGTGATGGTGCCGACGCCCGCGGCCGCGAGGGCCAGCACGACCGGGGAGCCGAGGCCGCCGGCACCGACGACGGCGACGTGCGCGGCGGCGAGCCGGCGCTGGGCGATCTCGCCGAACCCCGCGAGCACCCGGTGGCGGGCGGTGCGGGTGCGTTCGGCGTCGGTCAGCTCGGCGACCGGCTCGACGAGCGGTGGAAAAGCCATGTCTTCAGGCTATCCGCGCACGTCCGCGCGCAGGTCATTCGTGCGGAGATGCCGAAAGGCCTCGCGGTGTCGCGGGATCATGGTTGCCGGCAACCCTCGCGGATGCTGCATCGCCAGGCGGAGGCTCGGTCCATGAGTCATCCAGACGGCATCACGCAGCCCCTGGACCACCTCGCGACGTTGGACGAGCGGGACAAGAGAGCAAGAGCGTCACAGGACGACGCGGGAGGTCGCAGGACGTCACGTCCGGCCCGAGGGATCGGGGTGCGGCCTAGCCTGCGTTCATGGGTGACGTGGCGGGTGTCGTGGCACGGACAGGCGGCGCGTTCACACGGGTCGAGGTGCGAGAACCCCCGGTGCTCGAGCGGGTATGGGCCGAGGCCCTTCCGGAGCTCTCCCGCCCGGTTGCTCCCGTGCGGACTCCCCAGCCGCGGATTCTCGTCCTCAATGACGAGGTCGCCGCCGAGCTCGACCTCGATCCCGACGATCTGCGCTCCTCCGGAGGCGTCCGCTTCCTGACCGGTGAGTCGCTCGGGTCGGGTTCCACTCCCGTGGCCCAGGTGTACGCGGGACATCAGTGGGGCGTCTTCCAACCGATCCTCGGCGACGGTCGCGCGGCTCTCCTCGGTGAGCGACGTGACCGCGCCGGCCGCCTGCGTGATGTGCACGTGAAGGGGATCGGTCCCACATCGATGTCACGGGTCGACGGGTTCGCCGTCGTCGGGCCCATGCTTCGCGAGTTCCTCATGACCGAGGCGATGCACGCGCTGCGCGTTCCCACGACGCGGGCGCTCGCTGTGGTCGCCACCGGTGCTCCGCGCGACCATGACGGTCGCGTGCTGCCCGGCGCCGTGCTCGCGCGCACCGCGGCCAGCCATGTGCGGTTCGGCTCGTTCGAGTACGTGCGCGCCCAGGGCGACGCCGCGCTGATGCGCCGGCTCGCGGATCACGTCATCGTGCGCCACTACCCCGCGGCGGCCGTCGCCGATCATCCCTATCGTGCGCTGCTCGACGCGATCGTAGACGCCGTCGCGGCCCTCACCGCCGACTGGATGCGCATCGGATTCGTGCATGGCGTGGTCAGCACCGACAACGTCCTCGTGTCCGGGGAGACCATCGACTACGGACCCTGCGCCTTCCTCGACGCCTACGAACCCGGTGCGTTCTTCAGCTCCATCGACAAGACCGGACGCTACGCCTACGACAGGCAGCCGTCGATCATGCGATGGAACCTGGAACGCCTCGGCGAGGCACTCGCGCCACTCCTGGGCGAAGATCCCGCTGCCCGCGAGCCCGTCGCCGCGGAGATCGTGGACACGTTCGACGCGCGCTATCGGTCGCACTGGGCAGCTGCGTTCCGGCAGAAGCTCGGTTTCGACGATCGGGTCGACACGCAGCTCGCCGCCGAGCTCGCGCAGACCGCCCTGGATCAGCTCGTCGACCACGAGGTCGACTTCACCGGGTTCTGGCGAGATCTCGCCGCCGCCGCGGAGGGCGATCAGCGGCCGCTGCGCGACCGCTTCCTCGGTCCGGTGCCGGATATCGACGCGTGGCTCGCCCGGTGGTCAGCACTCCGACCGGATGCCGCCCTCATCCGGGCGACCAACCCGCTGTACATCGCCCGTAACCACATCGTCGAGGAGGCGCTGCAGGCTGCGACCGACGGGGACCTCGCGCCGTTCGAGCGGCTGGTCGACCTGCTGCGCGACCCGTACACCGAGCGATCCGGGAGCGAGTACCGCCGCTTCGCCCGGCCGGCGCCCGTCGGCACGCCGCGGCACCGTACCTTCTGCGGCACGTGAGCTGACGGGTGGCTGAACCCACATCTGCGGCAACCCCGCGATCACGAGGCGCGGACCGGCCCTGTGGACTCGCGGACGGTCAGATGCGCGGACAGGTAGTCGACACGGGGCCTGGGCTTCGACGTCAACTGGCTGATGAGAAGCTCGGTCGCCGCGCGGCCCGCGCGCTCGCCCGGTGACGTGATCGTGGTCAGCGGCGGATTGGCGGTGGCGGCGCCGAAGATGTCGTCGCAGCCGATGACACTGATGTCTTCGGGCACCCGCACGCCGCGGTGGCGCAGGCGCGCCATGGCGCCGATCGCGAGGGTGTCGTTGAAGAAGAGCGACGCAGTTGCGCCCGACAGCGCGACCGCGTCGGCCGCCGCGGCGCCCGCCTCGAGGGACGGGTGGAATGCGCCGAGCGGAACCAGCTCGGTGCCGTTGCGCTCAGCGGCGGGCAGGAGCGCTTCGAGGCGCGTGCGGTCGGTCCACGACGTCTCGGGTCCGCGGACGTACGCGATGCGGCGGTGGCCGAGCGAGTGCAGATAGTCGAGCGCGTTGACGGATGCCGCGGGCGTGGCGATCACCACGCTCGAGATGCCTGGCACCTCGCGGTTGATGGCAACGAGCGGCACCGCGTCCGCGATGGCTTTCAGGGTGTCGTCGTCGGCGCGCGGGGATGCGATGACCACGCCGTCCACGGTTCGCGACAGATCGCGCAGCCACTCCTGCTCGACGTGCGCGGACTCCTCGGTGTTGATGATCAGGCTGAGGAAGCCCGCGGCCTGGCACTGCGCCTGGCTTCCGCGGATCAGGTCGAACACGAACGGGTTGCTGATGTTGGGCAGCACGAGGCCGATCGTGCCGCGCGCCCGGGATTGGCCGGCGGAGGGCAGCGTGGCGGAGGCGTAGCCCATCTCGACGGCCTTGCCGCGGATCCGCTCGTACATCTCGGGACTGACGCGATTGGGATTGCTCAGCGCCCGGGAGACGGTGGAGGGGGCGACCCCACAGGCATGGGCGATGTCGGTCAGCGTCACGCGCCGACGGAAGCGGCGGTCGGGAATGGCCATTCGCTCTCCTTATCGCAAGATCGTGGCACAGTTTGTGCCAATGTGCGGGGCTTTGGAACCGAGAATACCGCCTCATACCGCCGTCGTAGCACAGCTTTGTGCACGAGCTTGGCACAAAGCCGCAAAGTTCGCATGGCCATCGGTATCGTATTCCGCGAGCCGAGAGAGATGTCATCCGGAGGTGCTCGTGGGCAATGAAGTCGACCTGGTCGCCGATCTCGGCGAGGGTTTCGGGGACTGGCGGATGGGCGACGACGAGGCGCTCCTCGACGTCCTCACCTCTGCGAACATCGCGTGCGGATTCCACGCGGGCGATCCTCGGATCATGGATGCGACAGTCCGCGCGTGCGTCGAGCGCGGCGTCGGCGTCGGCGCCCACCCGAGCTTTCCCGATCTCGTCGGCTTCGGACGCCGCGAGATGGCGCTGACCGCCCACGAGGTGCGGACCGACGTCGTGTACCAGCTCGGCGCGCTCCAGGCGTTCGCCGCCTACCACGGCACGCGGGTTGCGCACATCGCCCCGCATGGTCGGCTCGGCAATCTCGTCGCGGTCCGGCAGGACTACGCAGATGCGGTGGTGGATGCTGTCACCCACGTCGACCGCGACCTCATCGTCCTCGCGCAGGACGGCTGTCTGGCCCGCGCCGCCCGGGCCGCCGGCATCCGCGTCGGCATCGTGGGAGTCGCGGACCGCGCATATCAGGACGACGGCACGCTGGTTCCGCGCAGCGAGGAGGGTGCGGTGATCCACGATCCCGCCGAGATCCGCGACCGCACGGTGCGCATGGTCACGGAGGGCGTCATCCGCAGCCGCGGTGGGCGCGACATCCCCGTCGACTGTGACACCGTTCTCGTCCACGGTGACACCGCGGGCGCCGTCGCGCTGGCGCGCGAGATCCGTCAGGGGCTCGTCGATGCCGGCGTGACGATCACCGGCCTCGAGAGCGTGCTGGAAGGCAAGCAGAGATGACGACCGAACGGGCGACGATCTCGTCGAGCGGCGACTCCGCGCTGCGGGTGGTCTCGACGCTAGGCGATCGAGAGGCGAACTGGCGGCTCGCGCACCATCTGGCACGCCATCTGGACGCGGGGGAGATCCCGGGCGTGGTCGGCTCCATCCCGACATACGACGCCCTGCTGATCGAGCTCGACCCGGTCGGTGCCGCGCGCGACCGGCTCGTCCCCTTCCTCGAGCACATCATCGATTCGCTCGACGTCGATGCCCCGCTCACCGAGAACCCCCGGCACTTCGTCGTTCCGGTGCTCTACGACCACGAGTTCGCCCCCGACCTCGCCGACGTCGCGGAGGCACAGGGGCTCTCTGTCGAAGAGCTCATCCGCATCCACTCCGAGCCGGAGTACGTCGTGCGCTGCCTCGGATCGCCGGGCGGCTCGCCGATGCTCGACGGCCCCGCCTTCCCGGCGCCGGTCCCGCGGCTGTCGAGCCCGCGCGCGTCCGTCCCGCAGGGCGTCGTCTCGGTCGCCGGTCGGCAGGCCACCATCACGCCGGCCGTCGCTCCCGGTGGCTGGGCGCTGATCGGCCGCACACCGCTCACGGTGCTGGACCTGACGACCGAGCCGTTCGTGCCCTACGCGCCCGGCGACACGATCCGGTTCCGGCCGATCGACCGCGCCGAGTTCGATGCGCGCCTCGGAGAACGGATGGCCGCAGCATGACCGCCGGGCACCTCCTCATCCGTGAGCCGGGCATCTCGGTGCTCACGGACTTGGGCCGCACGTCGGGCCCGCGCTTCGGCGTCCCGGTGAACGGTGCGCTCGACCACTTCTCGGCGCGGGCGGCGAACATCCTGGTCGGCAATGCCGACGGCGCCCCGCTGATCGAGGTCACCGCGATCGACTTCTCGTTCACGGCCGGCGTCGACGTGCTCATCTCCGTCACCGGAGCCCCCGTGGGCGTCGAGATCGACGGCGTGGAGCGGCCGCAGTGGCAGCCGGTCTCGGTCAGTGCCGGTCAGACGGTGTCGCTCCGAGGGATGACCGGCGGCCTGCGCAGCTATGTCGCGGTGCGGGGATCGTTCGAGACGCCGCTGCTCTTGGGCAGCTGCGCCCCTGACACCGTCATCGGCTTCGGCAGCCCTCTCGCCGCCGGCGACGCCGTGGCGGTCTCGCGTGCCACGGCGCCGGTGTCCAATCCTTTCTACGACGCCGCCCTCTACAACCTGGGGCTCACCACGCCGCCGTACCTGCGCGACGTGGCGCGCGTCGACGTCACCGACGGGCCCGACCTCGCCGACTTCGGCACGACGGCCGCCCGGCTGTGGGATCGTCCGTTCACGGTGGGCGCCAAGAGCAACCACATCGGCCTCCGCCTCTCGGGCGCGCTGCCGCAGCGTCAGACCACCGGCGAATTGACCTCGCGAGGGGTCCCGGTCGGCGCGGTGGAGGTCCCTCCCGGCGACGAGCTGCTGATTCTGCACCGCGGACGCGGCGTGACAGCCGGCTACCCGGTGCTCGCGGTCGTCACGGCGACGGGTCTCAACCGGCTCGCACAGGTGCGGCCGGGCGATGCCGTCGCGTTCCGCCACGTCAGCATCGAGCGCGCCGTCGAGACCGCGCGCGCCGAGCACGACCACCTCGCAGACCTCCGCCGGCGCATCACCGCCGTCTTCGAGTCCCTCGGGCTCGACACCGCGGACTTCCATCGAAAAGGAGCAGCATGACATACGCCGACTACAAGACCGCCGTCGTCACCGGCGCGACGAGCGGCATCGGTCGCGGAGCCGTCGATGCCTTCCTCGCGCGCGGGCTCACCGTCCACGCCATCGCCCGCGACGCTGCCCGGCTGGGCGAGCTCGAGAAGCAGGGCGCCATCGTCCACCCCCTGAACCTGCGCGATACCGCCGCCCTCGAAGAGGCGCTCGCCGGCGTCGAGGCCGACATCGTCCTCAACAGCGCCGGCGTGAGCCGGATGGGCAACATCCTCAGCTCGTCCCGCGACGACCTCGACGACCTCGTCGACGTCAACCTCACCGCGGTCCTGCACATCGTGCGGTGCCTGCTGCCAGGAATGGTCGAGCGCGACCGCGGGCACATCCTCAACATCAGCTCGATCGCCGGTCACTACAACTTCTTCGGCCACACCGCGTACCACGCGACCAAGGCGGCCATCCACCAGCTGTCGCGCCAGCTCCGCAACGACACGATGGGCCGTCGCATCCGCGTGACGGAGCTGAGCCCCGGTCGCATCGAGACCGAGATCTTCTCCCGCAACCTCGGCGGCACGCCCGAGTCCGACAAGGCGGCGTGGGCGACCTACTACGAGGGGTACGAGTCGCTGACCGTCGAGGACATCGTGAACGCGATCGACTTCGCCGTCGATGCGCCGCAGCACGTCAACATCGGGCTCGTCGAACTCATGCCCACTTTCCAGGTGCCCGGCGGGCTCACTTTCGACCGCCGCGAAGACAGTTAAGGAACACAAACCCCATGGTGCACGTCACTACTCAGATCCCGCGCGCGACCGACGAGGACATCGCGCGGCTCGGCCAGTTCACCGCCGCGACCATCCACGAGGCGCAGGGCCGCCGCGGTGCGCTCAGCTCCACCATCAAGCCCATCGACCGCAACACATCCTTCGTCGGCTCGGCGTTCACGGTGGTCTGCGCGCCGCGCGACAACCTGATGCTGCAGATCGCCATCCACTTCGCCCAGCCGGGCGACGTCCTCCTCGTGTCGGCGGGCGGCTTCGCCGAGGCGGGTATGTTCGGCGACGTGCTCGGCAACGCCGCGCAGGCGAAGGGGATCGCCGCGGTGGTCACCGACTCCGGCGTCCGCGACACGCAGGAGCTCCGCGAGCTCGGCCTTCCCGTCTTCTCCGGCAGCGTGTCGATCAAGGGCACCGTGAAGGAGACCCTCGGGCACATCAACCAGCCGCTGGTGTTCGGCGACGAGGTGATCTACCCGGGCGACGTCGTCAAGGGTGACGCCGACGGCGTCGTCGTGGTCCGTCGCGAGGAGGTCGCCGAGGTCGCACGCCTGTCGGCCGCGCGCGACGCCAACGAGGCCGACCTGATCCGTCGCTACCGCGCGGGCGGCACGACGCTCGAGCTCTGCAACCTCGAAGAGGTGCTCCGGGTGAAGGGGCTCACCACCGACCTCGATGTGAGCGTGGCATGAGCGTCACCGCGAGCGCGTCGGCGTTCCGCCCCGCAGCCCGGCTGCAGCGGATCAAGCCGTCGCCCAGCACGCTCGCCGCGCAGCGCGTGCGCGAGCTGAAGGCCGCCGGTCGCCGCATCCTCGACCTCACGGTCGGGGAGCCCGATTTCGACACGCCCGAGCACGTCAAGGCGGCCGCGGTGGCCGCCATCGCGGCCGGGGAGACGAAGTACACGCCCGTCAACGGCACCCCTGTCCTGCGACAGGCCATCCGCGAGCATGCGCTGCGGACGCTGGGTGTGGAATACCCGGATGCCGAGATCACGGTCGGCGGCGGTGGCAAGCAGGTCATCTTCCTCGCGCTCATGGCGAGCGTCGACGAGGGCGACGAGGTCATCGTGCCGGCCCCGTACTGGGTGTCGTACCCCGATATGGTGCGCGCCAACGGCGGAGTCCCGGTGATCGTCGAGACCGCAGCCGACGCCGGCTACAAGATCACCCCCGACGCACTGCGCGCGGCCATCACGCCGCGCACCCGCTGGCTCATCCTCAACACGCCGGGCAACCCGACCGGTGTGGTGTACACCGAGGCCGAGCTCGAGGCGCTGGCCGAGGTCGTCGCCGAGAACCCGGGGCTGCTCGTCATGTCGGACGAGATCTACAGCGAGATCTCATACACGTCCGCGCGTGCGGCCAGCCTCGTACAAGTGGCCCCGCAGCTGAAGAACCAGGTGCTCGTGGTCAACGGCGTGTCGAAGTCCTACGCGATGACAGGCTGGCGGCTCGGCTACGCCCTGGGCGATCCGGCGCTCGTGGCAGCCATCAACACCCTGCAGTCGCAGACGTCGTCATGCCCGTCGTCCATCAGCCAGGCCGCCGCGGCGGCGGCGCTGTCAGGCCCGCAGGACTTCGTCGCCGAGACGGTCGCCGAGTATCGGCTTCGGCGTGATGTCGCCGTCGCGCGGCTCGCCGCGATCGACGGCCTCAGCCCTCTCTCGCCGGATGGCGCGTTCTACGTGTACGTGGACTGCAGCGGACTCATCGGCCGCCGCACCGCCGCGGGTACAGTGCTGGCCGACGACCAGGACGTCACCCTCCACCTGTTGGAGGACGCCGGCGTCGCGGTGATCCAGGGCTCGGCCTACGGGCAGTCGCCGTTCTTCCGCATCTCGATCGCCACCGACCTCGGCACGATCGAGGCCGCCGCGGACGCGATCGCCGACGCCGTCGCACGACTGGCCTGAAAGTGAATATGTCCGACCGTCTCCGCGTTGTCGTCGCCGCGCCCTTCGATCCTGCGCTCGCCCCCGTCATCACCGACAACGAGCCGCGCATCGACCTCATCGTCGACCACGACCTCCTTCCGCCGATGCGGCACGCCGCCGACTTCTCCGGCGACCCGTCGTTCCGGCGCACCGCCGAGCAGCAGCGCGAGTTCGATGCGCTCGTGGACTCCGCCGACGTGCTGTACGGCATCCCCGATGTCGATTCCGCAGCGCTCGCGCGCACGGTGCGAGCCAACCCGGGCCTGCGCTGGGTGCAGACCATGGCTGCCGGCGGCGGCGCACAGGTGCGCGCGGCCGAGCTGGAGTCGCGGGAGCTCGAGCGCGTGACCTTCACCACGAGCGCCGGCGTTCACGGGCGACCGCTCGCGGAGTTCGCGGTATTCGGTGTGCTGGCCGGAGCCAAGGACCTTCCCCGGCTCGCTGCGCAGCAGCGCTGGCGCCGGTGGACCGGCCGGTGGGCCATGAAGCAGGTGTCCGACATGACCATCCTCGTGCTGGGCCTCGGCGGCATCGGCCGCGAGACCGCGCGCACCCTGGGCCTCCTCGGCGCGAACGTCGTCGGGTTCAGCCGTTCGGGCGAGGGAGCGCCCGAGGGCACCGTGGGGGAGCGCATCGACCGGCTCGCCGAACACCTGCCGCAGGCCGACGCGATCGTCGTCACGCTGCCTGGCACCGCCGCGACGGAGGGACTGGTCGGCGACGCGGTGTTCGACGCCGTCAAGCCCGGCGTCATCGTGGTGAACGTGGGCCGGGGCACCGTCATCGACGAGGACGCGCTGGTGCGCGCCCTGGCCGACGGCCGCGTGGGCTTCGCCGCGCTCGACGTGTTCGCCGTGGAACCGCTCGCCGGCACCAGCCCGCTGTGGGACCACCCGAACGTGCTCGTGAGCCCGCACACCGCAGCACTCGACCCCCGCGAGGAGCGCCGCATCGCCGAGCTCTTCGCCGACAACGCCACGCGCCTCCTCGATGGCAGGCCGTTGCGCAACGTCGTCGACACCGTCGAGTTCTACTGAAAGGCCGCGCGATGACCACGTCTCTCTTCGACCTGCGGGGAAGAACCGCCCTCATCACCGGCTCCACCCGTGGCATCGGGTCCGCGCTCGCGGACGGCCTCGCCGCGGCCGGCGCCGACATCATCGTCAACGGCACGACCGCCGAGGGCGTCGAGCGCGCCGTCGCGGCGCTCGCCGAACGCCACCCGGAGCGGCGCTTCACAGGCCGGGCTTTCGACATCACCGACGAGGACGCCGTGGAGGAGGCCGTCGCCGGCATCGTGTCCGACACCGGCGACATCGACATCCTCGTGAACAACGCGGCGGTGCAGCACCGCGAGCCCATGACGGAGCTCGCGGCTGCTGACTGGCGACGCGTGATCGAGCTCGATCTGACCGCGCCTTTCCTGGTGGGCCGGACTGTCGCGCGCGGGATGCTGGCACGCGGCGCCGGCAAGATCATCAACATCTGCTCCATCCAGACCGATCTGGCGCGGCCGACGATCGCGCCCTACACCGCCGCGAAGGGCGGCTTGCGAAACCTCACCCGGGCGATGACCGCCGAGTGGGCGAGCGGCGGACTGCAGATCAACGGCATCGCGCCGGGGTACATCCGCACCGAGATGACGCAGGCGCTCATCGACGACACGGCCTTCAACTCATGGGTCGTCGGACGCACCCCGTCGGGCCGCTGGGGCGAGGTCGAGGACCTCGTCGGGCCGGCGGTGTGGCTCGCGTCCGACGCGTCGCGCTATGTCAACGGCCAGGTCATCTTCATCGACGGAGGTATGAGCGTTGTCGTCTGAGCACTCCCACACCGGCGCACCGGCGCACCGCGTTCGCGCGCTCGTCGTGCACGCGGCGAACGATGTCCGCATCGACGAGGTCGCCGCACCCGCCCCCGCGCCCGATGAGGCCGTGCTGCGCATCGCGTACGGCGGCATCTGCGGCTCAGACCTGCACTACTGGAAGCACGGCGCCGCCGGCCAGAGCATCCTGCGCGCGCCGATGGTCCTGGGCCACGAGGTCGTCGGCGTTGTCGAGACCCCCGCCGCCGACGGCACCGGCCCGGCGCGGGGAACCGCGGTGGCCGTGCATCCGGCCACCTACGGCGCGTCCGCGCAGCGCTTCCCCGAGGCTCGACCGAACATCTCGGCCGGCGTCAGCTACCTCGGATCCGCCGCGCGGTTCCCGCACCAGGACGGCGGCTTCGCCGACCGCGTCGCCCTGCCGGTGGCGATGCTGCGTCCGCTGCCCGACTCGCTCCCGCTGCGGACCGCCGCCCTGATCGAGCCGGCGAGCGTCGCCTGGCACGCCGTCCGTCGTGCAGGAGACGTGGCGGGCAAGCGCGTGCTGGTGGTGGGCTCCGGCCCCATCGGGGCGCTGATCGTCGCGGTCGCGGCGGCGCAGGGCGCGTCCGAGATCATCGCGGTGGATGTCCAGCCGTACGCCCTCCAGGTGGCCGAGCGGGTCGGTGCGACACGCACGCTGCTGGCATCCGCAGCGGACGAGATCGCGGCGGCCGACGCCGACGTCGTCTTCGAGTCGTCCGGCAACCCGCGCGGTGTCGCGTCAGCTCTGTCGGCTGCTACTCGCGGCGGCAGAGTGGTTCTGGTCGGCCTGCTGCCGGACGGCGACGTCTCGGTTCCGCTCGCGACCGCCATCACGAGGGAGCTCGACGTCGTCGGTTCGTTCCGGTTCCACGACGAGATCGACAGCGTGATCACGGCCCTGGCCGACGGATCGCTCCAGATCGACGCCGTCGTCTCCCACGAGTACCCGCTCGAGGATGCCCTCGATGCGCTCGCAGTGGCCGCCGACAGCGGCGCGTCCAGCAAGGTGCTCCTGAGGTTCTGACATGGCTCCCTCTTACTGGGTGACCGCACCCCTCATCGTCGTCATGGGCGCCTCGGGGTGCGGCAAGTCCACGATCGGCGAGATGCTCGGTGAACGGCTCGGGGTGCCGTTCGCCGACGCCGACGACCTGCATCCCGCCGAGAACATCGCGAAGATGACAGCGGGCCTACCCCTGTCGGGTGACGACAGGCGCCCGTGGCTGCAGGCAGTCGGGTCGACGCTGCGCCGTCACGAGGCGGGCGGCATGGTGATGGCGTGCTCGGCGCTGCGGGTGGTGTACCGCGACATCATCCGTTCGGTCGCCCCGTCCGCCTTCTTCGTGCATCTGGACGCCCCCGCCGACGTGCTCTCGAAGCGTCTGGTCATGCGCCCCGACCACTTCATGCCGGTCGCGCTCCTCGACGACCAGCTGCGCACGCTGGAGCCGCTGCGCGTGACCGAGAGCGGCGTCACGGTGCGCGCCGATCAGCGCGTGGACCGCATCGTGGCCGCGGCCGCACGGGGGA
Organism: Microbacterium sp. F01; assembly: GCF_056156365.1. Lineage (NCBI taxonomy): Bacteria > Bacillati > Actinomycetota > Actinomycetes > Micrococcales > Microbacteriaceae > Microbacterium > Microbacterium sp. F01. The sequence goes on along the minus strand of NZ_CM149592.1, from coordinate 3,205,194 downwards.
TCAAGGCGCGCAAGGCGTACGCGTGAGCCGGTTGCGCGTGAGCCCGCGCGGCGCGCATGCAGAGCTGCAGCGCCGCGCATCCGTTGCGACTGATCCCGGTGCGGCATCGACTCCACCAGGTGGCAACGGTTTTGGCACAGTCAGGTGCCCGGTTCGGCGATTCTGTGCGCCAAACCACTGAGGTCGTCGGTCTGGATGGCACAGGCTTGGCACAAAGCTTGTCTTCCTGCGCGACGCTTCCATACCCTTCGACGACAAGCAAAACTTGCCCCCACCCCCACCGAATCGCACGCAGCACCCGACCGTGCCCCTGAACCCGCCAACGGAGGCGAGATGACCACCACCACCACGAAACCGAACAAGACTCCCGTCAAGGCGGCGATCGCCTCCTGGGTCGGAACAACGCTCGAGTACTACGACTTCGCCGTCTACGGCACCGCGGCGGCGCTCGTGCTCAACGACCTCTTCTTCCCGCCCGAGCTGCCCGAAGGCGTCCGCGTGCTCCTCAGCATGGCGACGCTCGCAGTCGGATATGTCGTGCGGCCGCTGGGCGCCTTCATCCTCGGCCCGCTCGGCGACCGCTTCGGCCGCAAGTTCGTGATGATGCTGACCCTCTTCGGGATCGGCGTATGCACGTTCATCATCGGCTGCCTGCCGACGTACGAGCAGATCGGCGTCCTGGCACCTGTCCTCCTCGTGCTGATCCGGCTCATCCAGGGCCTGTCGGTGTCGGGCGAGCAGGCGAGCGCGATCTCCATGAGCCTCGAGCACGCTCACGATCACCGCCGGGCGTTCACCGCGAGCTTCGTGACGAGCGGATCCGCCTCGGGCGGACTGCTCGCGACCGCCGTCTTCATCCCGTTCGCGGCGTTGCCGGAGGAAGCCCTCCTGTCCTGGGGATGGCGCGTGCCGTTCTGGCTTTCGGCCGTCGTCGTCGTCGTGGCCTACCTCATCCGCCGGAATCTGGAGGAGCCGCCCGCGTTCCTCGAGGCGCAGGCGCTCAAGGCAGAACTCCCGCCGATGAAGCAGGTTCTGCGCTTCCACTGGCTCACGATCATCCGCGTCGCCGCCTGCGCCATCATTGCGGGCGTCAGCTATCTGTTCGCCACGTTCTCGGTCGCCTTTGCGACGACCGGCTACGGTCTGGACAAGGCCACGATGCTCTGGGTCCCGGTCCTCGCGAGCCTGCTCGCACTGCTGTACACCCCGGCCGCCGGCTACGTCGCCGACATCATCGGACGCAAGACCGTGTTCATCATCGGCGCCGTCGGGGCTGGTGTGACGACCGTGCCGTACCTCTGGGCGATCACACAGGGCAACTGGCCGCTGATCTTCGTGCTCGGCATCCTCTGCAACGGCTTCTTCTACTCGACGGCCAACGCCGCGTGGCCTGCGTTCTTCGCGGAGATGTTCCCGAACCGTGTGCGCGTCTCAGGCCTCGCCGTGGGCACGCAGATCGGCTTCGCGATCGCCGGCGCGATCGGGCCGGTCGCCTCGACCGCGCTGGCGGGCGAGGATCTGCAGAACTGGATCGGTCCTGCATGCCTCGGCCTCGGACTCATGCTCATCGCTGTGATCTCCGCCCTCACCGCGCGCGAGACTCGCCGGTACACGCTCGACCAGGTCGACGAGCTGCAGCAGAGCCAGAACGAGAGGGACGCCGTCACGGCCTCCATCCGTCTGCCCTGACCCCAACGGGTACACCAGCACTGAGCCCGGGATCGCCACATCGGCGTCCCGGGCTCTTCGTGTCGATGTGCCGGAGGGTCATGGAAAGTACCGCACCAGCGGTAACAAACCACGATTCCATCCGCATCTGCGGTGCTAGCGTGAGGGCATGGCCAGCTACAAGATCGCCGAAGCGGCGCGCCTGCTCGGCGTGAGCGACGACACCGTCCGACGGTGGGTCGACGCCGGCACTCTGCCGACGACCGGGGCGTCGCCGATCGAGATCCCCGGCGACGCGCTCGCCGCCCACGCGGTCGAGCTGGCCGCGACGCCCAAGGATCCTGCCGACGTGCTGTCGAGCGCCCGCAACCGATTCGTCGGACTCGTCACCCGCGTGCAGGTCGACGGCATCATGGCGCAGGTCGACATCCAGTCCGGTCCGCATCGCGTGGTCTCGCTCATGTCCTCCGAGGCGGTGCGCGAGCTGGGGCTCGAGGCCGGATCCCTCGCCGTCGCCGTGGTCAAGGCGACGAACGTCATCGTCGAAACCCCGAAAGGCTGACATGCCGCGCTTCGCGCTTCTGCGTACCTCCGTCGTCTTCGCCGCCCTCGCGCTGCTCCTCACCGGCTGCGCGACGGGCGCCGACCAGGATCCGGCCGCGACGTCGGCGCCGACGACGTCGGCCGAGCCCGAGCTCGCCGGTGACCTCACGGTGTACGCGGCGGCGTCGCTGAAGGCGGCGTTCGATGAACTGGCGACGCAGTTCGAGTCGCAGCATCCGTCCGTCGATGTCCAGCCGATCACATACGACGGCTCATCGACGCTCGCGACGCAGATCATCGAGGGCGCGCCAGTCGACGTGTTCGCGTCGGCCGACGAGAAGAACATGCAGAAGGTCGTCGACGAAGGGCTCGCGTCGGACGCGCAGCTGTTCGCCACCAACACGCTCGTGCTGGTCGTGCCCGCGGGCAACCCCGGCGGAGTCGAGAGCCTCGACGATCTCGCGAACGCCGACCTCACGGTCGTGCTCTGCGCCGCCGAAGTGCCGTGCGGCGCGGCGTCGACGACGCTGCTGTCGAACGCGGGCGTCACGCCGAGCGTCGACAGCTACGAGCAGAACGTGACGGCGGTGCTCACGAAGGTCGCCGCCGGCGAGGCGGACGCGGGACTGGTCTACGTGACGGATGCTGCGACCACCGACGACGTCCAGGCGATCGAGGTAGATGGGGCCGAGGATGTCGTCAATCGCTACCCGATCGTTGCGCTGTCGGCCGCCGCGAGTCCTGCGGTCGCCGACGCGTTCGTCGCGTTCGTCGTCGGCGACGAGGGCCAGCAGGTGCTCGCGGCCCTCGGCTTCGGGGCGCCATGATCATCGAGGCGACGCACGCGCCCGTGCGCGAGGAGCGCGCGGGATTCGTGCCGCGTGTGCTCGCCGTGCCGGCGGTGATCGGGCTCGCTCTTCTCGTGCTGCCGCTGGGCGCGCTCGTGCTGCGGGTCGAATGGGCGACGCTGTGGAGCGACGTCACCTCACCCGAGGCGCTGTCCGCCCTGGGGCTCTCGCTCGCGACGGGCGCGGCGGCCACGGCGGTGTGCGTCGTGCTCGGAGTGCCGCTGGCGCTCCTCATCGCCCGCAGCACCGTGCGGAGGGCCGCCGTGCTGCGTGCCCTGGTGACGGTGCCGCTGGTGCTGCCGCCGATGGTCGGCGGCGTCGCCATGCTGTTCCTCTTCGGCCGCACCAGCTGGCTCGGCGGAGTCCTCGCGGAGTGGGGTATCCGCATCCCGTTCACGACCACGGCGGTGGTGATGGCGCAGACTTTCGTCGCGTTGCCGTTCCTCGTGCTCGCCCTCGAGGGAGCGCTGCGGTCGACCGGCGTCGGGTTCGAGCAGGCGGCTGCGGGCCTCGGCGCGGGGCGCTGGACGATCCTCGCCCGCGTGACGCTGCCGCTCGCCGCCCCGGGACTCGTCGCGGGCATCGTGCTGTGCTTCGCGCGCGCGATCGGCGAGTTCGGGGCGACGGCCCTGTTCGCGGGCAACGCGCCGGGCGTGACGCAGACGATGCCGCTCGCGATCTACACGGCGTTCAACGGTGCCGGCGTCTCGCAGGGGACGGCGGTCGCGCTGTCGCTGCTGCTGCTCGTGACCGCCGTCGGGGTGCTGCTGCTCGTGCGCGCGTGGCGGGCGGAGGCTCCGCGATGAGCGCGGTGCTGGCGGAGGGGCAGACGGATGCCGAGCCGGGCGCCGCAGCGGGGCTCGACGCGCGGGTCGTGGTGCGTCGCGGCGGTTTCGCGCTCGACGCCGCGCTGCAGGTGCCGGCGGGAGCCGTCGTCGCCCTCATGGGACCGAGCGGCGCCGGCAAGTCGACGCTGCTCGGGGTGCTCGCGGGGCTGACGGGCTTCGACGAGGGGCACATGCGGTTGAACGGGCGCACGCTGGACGCGTCTCCGGCCCGTCGAACGCCGCCCGCGTCGCGCGGAGTGGTGCTGCTCGGTCAGGATCCGCGCCTGTTCCCGCACCTCAGCGCGCGCGACAACGTCGCGTTCGGACTGCGCGTGCATGGTGCGACCAAAGCCGCCGCCGCAGACGGAGCCGTCGACTGGCTCCGGCGCGTCGGCCTGGAGGGTCTCGGCGGGCGCCGTCCCGCGCAGCTGTCGGGGGGCCAGCAGCAGCGCGTCGCGCTCGCGCGTGCGCTCGCGACGGCGCCCGCGGCCATCCTCCTCGACGAGCCGCTGACGTCGCTCGACACCGAGACCGCCGCCGATGTGCGGGCGCTTCTGCACCAGCAGCTGGCTGCCACCGCCACGACAGCGGTCGTGGCGACCCACGACGCGGTCGACGCGGTGGCGCTGGCGAGCCGTCTCGTGGTGCTCGAAGGAGGCCAGGTCACGCAGTCGGGTCCGGTCCGTGACGTCCTCGCGTCTCCGGCCACTCGGTTCGCCGCGGCGGTCGCGGGTCTCAACCGGGTGGAAGGGAGGACGGATGCCGCCGCCTGGCGTGCCGGGAACCTCGTGCTTCCGGTGCCGGCGGGGGCGCAGCATCCGTCTCTCGCGGCCGTCTTCCGGCCGAGCGATGTCCGGGTCGTCGACGGACCGCCGAGCGGTGCGGGGCAGTGGACCGCGCGAATCGTGCGACTCGAGCAGACGCCCGCGGGTGTGCGGGTGCGCACCGCCCACCCGGACGTCGCCGTGGACGTCGCCGCGGACCGGGCGGCGGGGCTGGCGCCCGGTGATCCGATCACGCTGCGCGTCGACCCGGCCGACGTCCGTTTCGTCGAGACCGGTGGTGGGCGGCCGTAGACTCGGCCGGTGATGCGAATCCGCCCCTTCCGGCCGGGTGACGAGCCCGCCCTCGCCGAGATCTGCCTCAAGACGGCGGATGCCGGCGCCGACGCCACGGGCCTCCTCGACGACGACGATCTCTGGGCCGAGATCTTCGTGCTCCCGTATGCAGCACGTCACCCCGAGTTCGCCTTCGTCGTCGAGACCGACGACGACCGCGTCGTGGGCTACGTCGTCGGCGCGCCGGACTCGGCCGCGTTCGAGGACTGGTTCCATGCCGAGTGGTGGCCGCGGTTCGCCGACCGCTGGCCGAAGCCGCAGGGCGACCCGCTGCCGGTGAGTGTCTCGCGCCAGGACGGCATCGTCCGCTACGCGTATGCGCGACACGGCGGCGCGCAGCCCTTCGGCGATGAGTACCCCGCGCACCTGCACATCGACCTGCTGCCCGAGACCCAGGGACAGGGGCTCGGCCGCCGCCTCATCGAGACGCTCGAGGACGCCCTGCGCGACGCGGGCGTGCCCGGCCTCCACCTCGTCGCGTCATCCGACAACACGGGGGCGATCGCGTTCTACCCGCGCGTCGGGTTCGAGCCGCTGCCGTCGCCGGAGGGGGCACACGTCTTCGCGACGCGCCTCTGACCTACGCCCTCGGGCAGCCGACGTCAAGCCGTTGGGGTCGCGGGAGGGCTCCCGTAGTCTGCGGACGTGGACGACGTCTCGGCGCCGACCGGCCGCGAGCCGGCCCTCACCGCCATCCCGCGTGCGGACGGCTCCGCGCCGCGCGCCCTCGTGCTGGGTGCCACGGGGTACATCGGCGGGCGCCTGGTGCCGCGACTGCTCAACGCCGGGTACGAGGTGCGTGTGCTGGCGCGCGATCCGGCCCGGGCGGCAGCGCTGCCCTGGGGCGACCGTGTCGAGGTCGTCGGCGGAGACGCCACGGACGCAGCATCCGTCAGCCAAGCGGCGCGTGATGTCGACGTGCTCTACTATCTCGTCCACTCGATGTCGGGTGGCGCGAAATTCGCCGACGCGGATCGTCGCGCCGCACAGACGGTGGCGGAGGCGGCGGCGGCCGCATCCGTCGGACGGATCGTGTATCTCGGCGGCCTGCACCCCGACGGGGTGACGCTGTCGCCGCACCTCGAGTCGCGCGTCGAAGTGGGGGAGACCTTGATCGGCAGTGGCGTGCCGACCATCGTGCTGCAGGCGGGCGTCGTGATCGGGTCGGGGTCGGCGTCGTTCGAGATGGTGCGCCACCTCACCGAGGTGCTGCCGTACATGCCGGCGCCGAAATGGGTGCGCAACCGCATCCAGCCGATCGCCGTGCGCGACGTGCTGCACTACCTGCTGGGCGCCGCGCGGCTGCCCACCGACGTGAACCGGGCCGTCGACATCGGCGGGCCCGACGTGCTGCGTTACGGGCAGATGATGAACGGCTACGCGGTCGAGGCGGGCTTGCGCCAGCGACCCATCGCCGCGCTGCCGGTGCTGACGCCGCGGCTCGCCTCGCACTGGGTGAACCTGGTGACGCCGATCCCGCGCTCGATCGCGCGCCCGCTGGTCGAGTCGCTGCAGAACGAGTGCATCGTCAACGACCACGCGGTCGACGACCTGATCCCGCCGCCCGACGGAGGCCTCACGCCCTACCGGACGGCGGTGCGGCTCGCGCTCGGTCGCGTCGAGGCGGACGCGATCGAGACGAGCTGGCAGGATGCCGAGGTGCTGGGCGCACCGAGCGACCCGCTGCCGAACGATCCCGACTGGGCCGGACGGGTGGTGTTCACCGATGTTCGCAGCGCGCACACGCCGGCGTCGCCGACGGCGCTGTGGGGCGTGATCGTGGGGATCGGCGGCGAGAACGGCTGGTACTCGTCGCCCCTGCTGTGGGCCGTGCGCGGGTGGATGGACCGCCTCGTCGGGGGCATCGGGCTGGCCCGCGGTCGACGCAGCCGCGACAGGCTCGCGGTCGGCGACGCGCTCGACTTCTGGCGCGTCGAAGCTCTCGAACCGGGACGGATGCTGCGCCTCCGCGCCGAGATGAAGGTGCCGGGTCTCGCGTGGCTCGAGCTGCAGGCGTCGCCGGACGGCGACCGCGGCGGCTCACGCTACGACCAGCGCGCCGTGTTCTTCCCGCGCGGGCTCGCGGGGCGCCTGTACTGGCTCGCGGTGGTCCCGTTCCACGGGTTCATCTTCGCCGGCATGGCGCGGCGGATCACTGCGACGGCGGAGGCCGTGGTGGAGGATCCGGCGGCGGCGTCCTGACCGAACCCGTGATCAGCCCGCGAGGCGTCCGTCCTCGATGCGCACGACACGGTCGACGAGCCCGTCGGGCACAGCGACATGCGAGATCAGCACCACGGCCTGATCCTCGCGCACGGCGCCGAGAAGATCGGCGAGGAGGCGATCGGAGCCTTCCGGGTCGACGCCCGCGGTCGGCTCGTCGAGCACGAGCACCGGGAAGCCTCGCAGCAGCGCCCGCGCGAGAGCGATGCGCTGCGCCTGCCCGCCCGAGACGAGTGCGCCGCGCTCGCCGACGCGCGCGCCGAGTCCGCCGCGCTCGCGCAGCCAGGGGCCGAGACCGACGCGCTCGAGGGCGGCCTGGAGTTCGGCGTCCGTCGCGGTGTCGCGCGCGAAGAGGAGGTTCTGGCGGATGTCCTCGTCGAAGAGCATCGGATGCTGCTCGCACAGGCCGACCGTCAGCCGGACGTCGTCGGGGGAGAGGTCATGCACCGAGCGGGGTCCGACGTCGTAGCCGCCCTCGGTCTCGAGAAACCGCACCAGGGCGTGCGCGAGGGTGCTCTTGCCCGCGCCGCTCGAGCCCATGACGAGCACGCGCTCGCCCGGACGGATCGCGAGGTCGACGTCATGGAGCGCGGACTCGGCCGCGCCGGGCCACCGCACGCTCGCCGCGTGCAGGCGGATGCCGTCGCCGAGCGCGGGCGCATGGCCGGTGGCCTCGACGGTCTCGGGGGCGAGCTCGGCGGGCGCGGTGGCCGGGAGCGAGTCGGCGATGCGCTCGGCCGACGCCCGTACCTGACGCCACGCCGACGCGGCCATCGGCACGGAAGCGAACACCTCGAACACTGCCATCGGCACGAGCACGGCGACCGCGACGGACGGGCCGGTCAGGGAGCCGGATGCGGCACCGGGCGCCGCGACGAGAATCGCGGCGATCGAGGCGGCGCCGGCGAGGAGCGAGACGAGCGCGGCGGTGCCCGCCTGGGCTCCGGAGCGACGGATGACGGCGCGGCGCAGGTCGGCGTCGGCGCGGGCGATGCGCTCCCGGCTCTGCGCCTCGGCGCCGAACGCCGTGAGCACGTCGAGGCTGCTGATGTGGTCGAGCACCGCGTCGGCGAGGCGGGCGCGCAGCGGCGCGATGGCGCGTTCGGCGCGGGCGCCCGACATCCATCCCCACAGCGTCGCGATCGCGGCGGCGATCACCAGGCATGCGAGCAGAGTCAGGGCGGCGGGCCACCACACGAATGCGACCAGCACGACCGCGCCGAGAGCGACCAGAGCCGACGAGACGAGCGGCTGCACGACCCGCAGCGGGAGGTTCTGCAGCTCGTCGACGTCGTCGACGAGAGCCCCGAGCACCGAGCCTCGGCGCGTTCGCGCAAGCCCGTCCGGAGCCAGCGGAACGAGCCGGCGCACGAGGTCGGCGCGCGTCGAGGCGAGCTGCCGAAGGGCGGCATCGTGGCCGGTGAGGCGTTCGAGGTAGCGGAACGAGGCCCGCGAGATCGCGAAGAACCGCACGCCGACGACCGCGGCCGACAGGTACAGCACGGGCGGCTGCTCGCTCGCGCGCACGATGAGCCACGCGCTGACGGCGAGGAGCGCGACTGCCGAGGCTTCCGACGCGAACCCGGAGGCCAGAGCCCACCAGAACCGCCGGACGGGTGGCATCGCCCCGCGCAGCACCGCCCCTCGAGATGTCGCCGGGGCGGTCATGCGAGCACCTCGCTCGGCTCGAGTCGCACGACGTGGTCGGCGATGGTGCGCGCAGAGGTGCGGTGCGAGATCAGCAGGACCGTGGCGCCCTCGTCGGCGAGGAGACGGATGCCGCGCCACAGCCGGCCTTCCGTCTCGGGGTCGAGTGCCGAGCTGGGTTCGTCGAGCGCGATCACCGGGGCGTTCCCGCGCAGGTGCCGGTAGAACGCGCGGGCGACCGCGACGCGCTGTGCCTGGCCGCCCGAGAGGCCGGCCCCCTGCACGCCGAGCTCCTGCGCCGGATCGAGAGCAGTCGCGCAGGCGAGGTCGAGCGCCCGCCGCACGGTCTCGGGATCGGGTGCCGCATCGCCGAGCGTGACATTGTCGGCGATGCTGCCGGTGAGGAGCCCCGGCCGCTGGCCGGCCCACGCGAGCCACTCCGACGGCGTGAGGGTGCGCAGGTCACTGCCGCCCCACGACGCGTCCCCGTCGAACGCGGCAGCTCCCCGCAGCGCGGCGAAGAGGCTGGACTTGCCGACCCCGCTCGGCCCTTCGATGAGGGTGACGGTGCGCGGTGCGGCCGTCAGGTCGGCGGGCGGCAGCATCCGTTCTCCGCGTTTCACGCGCATGCCGTCGAGCACGAGGTGAGCGCCGCGCTCAGGCGTTTCGACTCTGCGTTTCGACTCGCCAGCTCGCTCAACGACCGGGGGGAGAGATGCCGCTGGAACGGCCCGCGCGGCGTCGAGCACGTCGAAGACGTCGTCGGTCGCCGCGACGCCCTCTGCCGCGGCGTGGAACTGCACGCCGACCTGGCGCAGCGGCAGATACGCCTCGGGCGCGAGCAGCAGCACGAAGAGCCCGACGGCCAACGTCAGCGCACCGTCGATGAGCCGGAACCCGATCGACACCGCGACGATGGCGACGGCGATCGACGCGAGGAACTCGAGCGCGAACCCCGACAGGAACGAGACCCGCAGCACCCGCATCGTCTCGCGGCGGTACTCGGCGGTGACCCGTTCGATGGATGCGGCGGCCCGGTGCTGCCGGCCGAACACCTTGAGCGTCGACAGACCCTGTACGGTGTCGGCGAACCGCGAAGCGAGGCGCTGGAGGGTGCGCCACTGCCGGTGCTGCACCGAGCGCGTGGCCAGGCCGATGAGCACCATGAAGATGGGGATGAGGGGGAGGGCGAGCAGCACAGTCAGCCCGGAGATCCAGTCTTGCCACCACATCACCGCGAGGATCAGCGGCGTCGCGACGACGGTCTGCACGAGCTGCGGCAGGTACCGGCCGAAGTAGGCCTCGAGGGCGTCGAGGCCGCGTCCGGCGGTCACCGCGAGGGCCGCCGAGTTGCGTGCTCCGAGCCACTCCGGCCCGAGCACGCCGATCGCCTCGACGAGTCCCGTACGCAGCTGCCCCTGCACGCGCGCGGCCGCACGAGCGGCGACGGCTTCACGCGCCCAGAGCAGCACGGCGCGGAGAGCGACCACGATCGCGAGGGCGCCGAGAGTCGGCGCGAGGTCGGCCCACGGCATCCCGTCGATCGCTCCGGTGATCGCCCGCGTCAGCAGCCACGCGAACGCGACGATCACCGCGGTCTGCCCCGCCGCGATCGCGGCGATGGCGACGAAGAAACCGCGAGAGGCGCTCGCGTACCTCAGCAGCCGCGGGTCGACGGGCTTGCCGTTCACGCGAGGCGGGGCGTCCGTCTCACTCATTCCACTTCGACCCTACCTATCCCTCGCACTGTCGCAGTCCACGCGTCGACCGCTACTGTGTGTCGCACCGCACCGCGCGAAGGGGGCTGAGGCGCAATGTGGAGCATCCCGATCATCGACGGTCCGGTGCCGTGGATCGTGTACGGCGTCGCCGTCGCGCTCTTCCTGGTGCTGCTCATCCGCCGGCCGACGACACGGTGGGTGCTCACCGCGTCGCTGGCCCTCCTCGCGGGGGCGCTGGTCGGACTGGGCATCGGGCTCCTCATCGACGCGACCGACGCGTTCGGCAGCGACCCACTGCCCACGCCCGTGCTCTGGTGGGCGGCGGGTACGTTCGCCGCGATCGGCGTCGCGGTGGCGAACCTGTGGAGCTCGCCGCTGTGGCGCAAGATCCTCGGCGTCGTCGGCATCGTGGTCTTCGTGATCGCGGGCACGATCGGCATCAACGCCGTCTACGGACTCAACCCGACGCTCGGGAGCCTGTTCGGTGTCGCAGACGACAACCCGATCGTCGTGCCGACCAACACCGCGACCACCGATCCCGACGCGGGTCCGCTGTACGAGACGTTCACGCCGCCCGCCGACATGCCCGCCAAAGGGCAGCAGGGGACCCAGGTGATCCCCGCGACCGCGTCGGGGTTCGATGCCCGGCCCGCCGGGATCTATCTGCCGCCGGCGGCGCTGGTTGCGGACGCACCGGCGCTGCCGCTGGTCATCATGATGATGGGCTTTCCCGGCAACCCCGACCCGAGTTACATCGGCGGGGTGCTCGACGACTTCGCGGCGAAGAACAAGGGGCTCGCGCCGATCGTCATCGTCGCCGACCAGATCGGCCCGAGCGGCAACGACCCCGCCTGCGCCGATTCGCCGGCCTACGGCAACGCCGAGACCTACATCACCAAGGACGTCGTCGCCTGGGCGAAGCAGAACCTCCACATCATCCAGGACCCGAAGTACTGGGTCATCGCCGGCTACTCCAACGGCGGCGGCTGCGCCGTGAAGTACCTCGCGAAGTACCCCGACCAGTGGAAGAACCTCATCGACATCTCGGGGGAGCCCTTCCCCGGTTCGGAGGACCCCGGCAGCGTCACCACGACGATCTACGGCGGCGACAGCGCGGCGTTCGAGGCTGCGAAGCCGATCAACATCATGAAAGCGGCCCCATCCGGGACCTACGACGGCATGACCGCGGTGTTCACCGCGGGCTCGCAGGACCCGACCTACATCCAGGCCGCCAAGGACGTATCGGCCGAGGCGCAGGCCGTGGGCGTGACGATCACGTACTACGAGGTGCCCGGCGCCGGTCATGTCGGCGACGCGCTGACCGGCGGCCTGCAAGAGGGGTTCACAGTGATGTATCCGGTTCTGGGCCTGTCGGCGAAATGACGTCAGGGATGACGGATGCCGCGGCCCGCAGCATCCGTCATCCCTGACACGTCAGTGCGCGGGAGCCGCGGCCGCCTTCTCGATACGGGACCGGGTGACGCGCTTGCGGAAGATCCAATACGTCCAGCCCTGGTAGGCGAGCACCAGCGGCAGGAAGATGAGCGCCGCCCACGACATGATGGTCAGCGTGTAGTCGGTGCTCGACGCGTTCTCGATCGTGAGGCTGTTGGTCGCCATATCGATGGTCGACGGCATCACGTAGGGGAACAGCGCGAACCACACCGCCAGCACGGCCGTGACGATCGTGAAGGCGCCGAAGCCGAAGGCCCAGCCCTCGCGTCCGCGGGCGTTCGAGATCCACGAGGCGATGAGGAGCACCGCCGCGACGGCCGACAGGATCGCCGTGACCATCGCGAAGTCGCGGCCTTCGGAGAACGCCATGACGACGGTCCACGCGAGGAACGCCGCGGCGACCACGATCGTGAGGAGCCCCGCGCGGCCGGCGAGCCGGCGCGCATCCGCCGCGACCTGCCCGTCGGTCTTCAGCGCGACGAAGTACACGCCGTGGGTGAAGAACAGCAGCAGCGTGGTCAGACCGCCCAGGAGCCCGTACGGGTTGAGGAGGGTCAGCAGCGAACCGGTGAACTCGTGGTCGGCGTCGAGCGGCACGCCCTGCACGATGTTGGCGACCGCGACGCCCCACAGGAGGGCCGGGACCGCGGAGCCGACCACGATCATCGTGTCGAAGCCCTTCTTCCAGCGCAGCGAATCGCGCTGGTGGCGGTACTCGAACGAGACGCCGCGGAGAATGAGCGCGAGCAGGATCAGCAGCAGCGCGAGGTAGAAGCCGCTGAAGAGCGTCGCGTACCACTCCGGGAACGCGGCGAACAGGCAGGCGCCCGCGACGATGACCCACGTCTCGTTGAGGTCCCACACGGGGCCGATGGTGTTGATGACCTGGCGGCGGCTGATGTCGTTCTTGCCGAGGAACGGCAGCGACATGCCGACGCCGAAGTCGAACCCGTCGAGCACGAAGTAGCCGACGAAGAGGAAGCCGACGATCCAGAACCAGAGGTAGGCGAGATCCATGATGTGCTCCTGCAGCCCTTAGTAGACCGTCGTCGGGGTGTCTTCGACCGCCTGGGTGCGCGCATCCGGCGTCCCCGGCTCGGGAAGGGGCTCGGGACCCTTCTTGGTGGTCTTCAGGATGAGGCCGAACTCGACCACCGCGAGCGCCGCGTAGATCAGCGTGAACGCGGTGAGCGAGATGAGCACCGTCCACCCCGGCACCGAGGGCGAGACGCCGTCCTCGGTCAGCATGAGGCTGAACACGATCCAGGGCTGGCGGCCCATCTCGGTGAAGACCCAGCCCACGAGGATCGCGAGCAGCGAGGCAGGCCAGGCCCAGATCGCCAGGCGCCACGCCCACGCGGGGACCTCGCGCTTGGCCTTCTTGCGCGTGAGCCAGAGGCCGACGACCCCGACGAGCGCCGCGACGCTGCCCAGGCCGATCATCCAGCGGAACGACCAGTAGGTGACCCACAGGATCGGAGCGAAGTTGCCGTCGACCTGGTCGGCGAACTGCGGGAACAACTCGGTCGTGTAGAGGGTGTTGAGGTCGTTGATGCCCTCGACGCAGCCGTCGAACGAGTGCGTCGACAGCAGCGACAGCAGGTACGGCACGCGAATCGAGAACAGCTCGCTCGTGCCGTCGGGCGTGCCGAGCGTGAAGATCGAGAACGACGCGTCCGCACCGCACACGGTGTCGAACGTCGCCTCGGCGGCCGCCATCTTCATCGGCTGCGTCGCCACCATCACGAGGCTGAGCTGGTCGCCCGAGATCGCGACGCCGGCGAAGGCGGCGATCAGGCCCCACAGGCCGAACTTCAGCGACGAGCGCATCATCTCGACGTTCTGCTTGCGCAGCAGGTGCCAGGCCGAGATCGAGACGATCACGCCGGCCGTCATCATGAACGCCGCGAAGAGCGTGTGGGGCAGTGCCGCCAGCGCCACGGGATTCGTCAGCACCGCGAAGAAGTCGGTCATCTCGGCGCGGGAGCCATCATCTGCCATGGTGAATCCGACCGGGTTCTGCATGAACGCGTTGGCGGCCAGGATGAAGTACGCCGAGAACCATGCGCCGATCGTCGCGATCCAGATGCTCGCGAGGTGCAGCGCCTTCGGCAGCTTGTCCCAGCCGAAGATCCAGAGGCCGATGAACGTCGCCTCGAAGAAGAAGGCCATGAGGCCCTCGAAGGCGAGCGGGGCGCCGAAGACGTCGCCGACGAACCGCGAGTAGGACGACCAGTTCATGCCGAACTGGAACTCCTGCACGATGCCCGTCACCACGCCCATCGCGAAGTTGATCAGGAAGATCTTGCCGAAGAACCTCGTGAGGTGCAGCCACTTCACGTTGCCGGTGCGGAACCAGGCGGTCTGGAAGATCGCCACCGTCAACGCCATGCCGAGCGTGAGGGGGACGAAGAGGAAGTGGTACAGCGTCGTGAGGCCGAACTGCCAGCGCGCCAGCAGCAGAGGGTCCAGCAGATCCACGATGCGATTCTCCGATCGTTCCGGACTGGGTCTGATCACCGTAGCATGTGGTCAGACCACACGGGCGACAAGCCCCAGCGGGCGCCCAGTGGACCCAGATTCCCAGGAATCCGGGGTCGAGGCCAGCCTCCTCGCCGTGAATAATGAGGTTGCAGCGGCGCCCGCCGTCCGCGGCGCGACTACCCTCGGAAACATGGCGAGCCGTGCACAGCGATCGGAGCCGGGCGCGTGAGTGCGATCCCGGTCACGATCGGGCGACGGATGCCTCGTTCCGCGGCATCCGCTGATCACGGCGCGTCCGCGCCCTTCGCTGCGGTCGCGTCGATGGGCGCCCCGTTGGTGGACACGCATGGGCGGGTGCATCGGGATCTGCGGATCTCGTTGACGGACCGGTGTTCGTTGCGGTGCACGTACTGCATGCCCGAGCAGGGCAACGAGTGGCTCGCGAAGACGAGCATCCTGACGCTGGACGAGATCGTCCGCATCGCGCGGGTGGCCGCGGCGGACGGCATCACGACGTTCCGTCTCACCGGCGGGGAGCCGCTGCTGCGCGCCGACATCGTCGAGGTGGTGCGCCGGCTCGCGGCGATCACCGGCCCGGACGGGCGGCCGGTGGAGATCGCGATGACGACGAACGGGATCCGGCTGCCGGAGCTGCTGCCCGGCCTGGTCGAGGCGGGACTGAACCGGCTGAACATCTCGATCGACACGCTGCGGCGTGACCGGTTCCATGCGCTGACCCGCCGGGACCGGCTGGACGATGTGCGGGAGGGGATCGCGGCGGCCGCGGCATCCGGGTTGCGGCCGTTGAAGCTGAATGCGGTGGCGATGCGGGACGTCAACGACGACGAGCTGGTCGACCTGGTGGAGTTCGCGATCGCGCATGACGCGCAGATGCGGTTCATCGAGCAGATGCCGTTGGACGCGGGGCACACCTGGGATCGGTCGCGGATGGTGACGCAGGACGAGATCCTGACCGCGCTCGCGGCGCGGTGGACGCTGACGCCGGTGCCCGGCCGGGGCGGGGCTCCCGCGGCACGGTGGACGCTGGACGGTGGCCCGCATGCGGTGGGGGTGATCGCGTCGGTGACGGCGCCGTTCTGCGGCGACTGCGACCGGTTGCGGCTGACCGCGGACGGGCAGCTGCGCAATTGCCTGTTCTCGACCACCGAGTACGACCTGCTGCCGATCCTCCGCGCCGGCGGTGACGACGGGAAGATCGATGGGATGCTGCGTTCCTGCGTGCACGGCAAGCTGCCGGGGCATGCGATCAACGACCCCGCCTTCCTGCAGCCCGCGCGCGGCATGAACGCGATCGGCGGCTGACATGGGCCGCATCACCACCCGCACCCCCGTCACCCGCATCGCGCTGAACGACGGCGCTGTCGCCGTGCGCCGCCGCGCCGACACGCTCGTCGTCGAGGAGCCGCTCGAGATCCGCATCGCGGGGGAGCCGCTCACCGTCACCATGCGCACCCCCGGGAACGACATCGAGCTCGCGGCCGGATTCCTCGTGTCGGAGGGCGTGATCGCAGCCTCCCGCGACCTCCGCTCCGCGATCCACTGCGGTGGCCCGGGCACGGGCTCGGTCGCGCCGACCCCGCTGCTCACGATCGGCGTCGGCGCCCCGCCGGAGGCGTCGACGGAGAACACCTATAACGTGCTCGACATCGCGCTCGCTCCCGAGCTCGCGCCGCTCGTGACCGACATCGCGCGCAACTTCTACACGACGAGTTCGTGCGGCGTGTGCGGCACCGCGTCGATCGAGGCGATCGAGAAGCAGTCGCGCTACGACGTGGGCGCGGATGCGGTTCCCGTCGACGCGACCCTGCTCACCGGCCTTCCCGACGCACTGCGGGCGGGGCAGACGGTGTTCGACAAGACGGGCGGCCTCCATGCCGCGGCGCTGTTCGACGCCGCGTCGGGGGAGCTTCTCGTGCTGCGCGAAGACGTCGGCCGGCACAACGCGGTCGACAAGGTGATCGGCTGGGCCGTGCTCGAAGACCGGCTGCCGCTCAGCGGAACCGTGCTGCAGGTGTCGGGCCGGGCGAGCTTCGAGCTCGTGCAGAAGGCCGTGATGGCCGGCATTCCCATCCTGTCCGCCGTCTCGGCGCCGTCGTCGCTCGCCGTCGAACTGGCGACGGCCTCCGGACTCACCCTCCTCGGATTCGTACGCGGGTCGTCGATGAACGTCTACTCACGCCCCGAGCGGGTGCGGGTGGCCGCCGCGGTGCGCTGAGCCGACCGGTTTCAGCCGCGTGTGGTCGCGAGCTGCACGACGCAGTGCGTCGGGTCGCACGACGGCGCGATGCCCTCGACGCGCAGCGGGCCGCCGGCCTGGGCGAGCACGCTGTCCATGAGCGCGACGTGCACGCTGCACAGCACGCCGCGGTGCTCGGCGGCGGGCACGTGCGGGCACGGAGTCAGGTCGACCGTGAGGTCGCGTTCGTCGACGAGGGGATCGAACCCGGCGTCGCCCAGGTCCTCGACGAGCGCGTCGAGCTGATGCAGCGCGTCCGCGCCGAGTTCGGCATCCGTGTCGGATCCGTACACGCGACGCAGCAGATCCCCGCGACGGGCTGCCTCCTCCGCCCGCCGGACAGCGACAGGGCTCGAGCCCTCGTCGGAGCCGGTGGCCGCGGAGTAGAGCACGCGCGGGCGGCCGCGTGTGGTGCGACGCTCGGTCTCGGCGATCACGTACCCGGCGTCGATGAGGCGCTGCACGTGCTCGCGCACGGTGTTGGCGTGCAGGCCGGTCGCCTCGACGAGCTCGGCGATCGCCCGCAGCGGGCGCTCCTGCAGGAGGTGCATGATCTCGACGCGGGAATAGCTCGAGATCGCGCTGTACCCGGTCGTCATGGTCCCATTATCGCGGGACGCCACCACGACCGGGTGCGCGCAGGATCAGCCGTGTCGGATCAGAACAGCTGGCCGAAGATGAGGATCGCGATGAAGAAGACCGCGACGATGCCGACGATGATCGCGAGCGTGCGGCCGGACAGCTTCGCGACGCCCCAGCCCACCAGCACGGGGATGGCGAACAGGAACAGCGCCACGATCCACCAGAACGCCGAGTAGGCACCGCTCGTCGCCTCCTCCAGACGCCCGCCGAAGAGCGACTGCGTCGCGGGGTGGGTCGCGAACCGGACGGCGATGGAGATGGGGACCGCCACGAACACGAAGACGATGAGTCCGATGAGCCAGCCCCAGAGGGTGGAGCTTCCGCCGCCCGAGAGGACGCCGCCGTGAAGCTCGGGTTCGGGCTTCTGCTGCTGCTTGCCTGATGCCATGGGCATGACTCTAGTGGCGCCCGGTGGTGCGGCATCGCACGATTCGCACGATTCGTCCCGGACAGGGCGCTGTCCGCCGGCGGGGACGGGCGGACAGCGTCGGGGCGCCAGGGAGAGCCGCCACTGGGGGAGCGGTCTCCGCGCTCACCATCCACGATCGCCGTCCGTCAGGGGGGTGGAGCTTCGGGGCGCGCGGTCGCGGGGTCTGAGATGAAAGGTACGCCCGCCCGCGCTCAGTGCAAGGGGTATTGCCTGTGCGTTCCCTGAGTGCTACGCGGTCGCGCCGATCGCCGAAGTCCGCGGACGCTCGTGGTGGGATGGGACGGACATGAGCCAGCCGCTGCTTCCCCCCGATTCCGCCGTCGAGATCGCCGCTGCCGTACGGGAGGGGCAGGTGAGCGCACACGCGGTGGTCGAGGAGCATCTCGCCCGAATCAGGCGTGTGGATCCCGGTGTCAACGCGCTCACTGTCGTGTTCGCCGACCGTGCACGCACGGCCGCCGCGCAGGTGGATGCCGCGCTTGCCGCCGGCCGCGACCCCGGACCCCTCGCGGGCGTGCCGATCTCGGTGAAGGAGAACATCGACCTCACCTGGTCGGCGACGACGAACGGCTGGCGGGGCCTCGCCGACGCCGTGCCCGTCCGAGACGCCGCGATCGTCCGCCGCCTGCGCGATGCCGGGGCCGTGCCCGTCGCACGCGGCAACATGCCCGACTTCGGCATGCGGTGGGACACCGACAACGACGTGTTCGGCCGCACCCTGAACCCGTGGAACCGCGAGCGCAGCGCCGGCGGATCCAGCGGCGGCGACGCGGTCGCGGTGGCGACCGGGATGAGTGCCATCGGTCTCGGCAACGACTTCGGCGGCTCGCTCCGCGTCCCCGCGTATGCCGCGGGCGTCGTCGGCCTCCGCCCGTCGCTCGGCCGCGTGCCGCGTGCGGCGGTGCAGGGGCAGCCCGTCGCGCTCACGCTGCAGCAGTTCTCGGTGAACGGCCCCATGGCACGACGGGTCGACGATGTCGCGCTCGCCCTCCGGGTGATGCAGGGATGGGATGCTGACGACCCGGTGTCCGTCGCCGCGCCCGGGGCACACCCCGACGAGGTGCCGCGGCGCGTCGGCGTCGTGCGCGACGTTGCGGGCCCGGCGGTGGATGCGGAGGTGGCCCGCGGAATCGACGGGGCCGCGGCATCCCTCATCCGTGCCGGGTGGGAGGTCGTCGACGTCGAAGCTCCGCTGCTCGAGGAAGCCGCAGTGCTGTGGCGGCGGCTGTCGTGCACCGACATGCTCATCTCCCTCGACCCGGCGGCCCTGGGTCAGCCGCTCGGGCGCTCGGCCACGGCGTTCCTGCGCGACAGCACCGCGGCGGCGCGCCCGTACGAGTCGGCGCGCGAATACGCCCAGGCGTGGGCGCGCCGGGCCGCCATCGCGGCGGAGTGGCGGCGGCTGCTGGTGGACGTGCCCGTGATCCTCGGCCCGGTGTCCACCTCGCGCATGCGGGAGGTGGACTACGACCTCGGCGGGCAGGAGGCCGCCGACCGTGCGTGGCGCGACCTGTGGCTGACGGTCGTCGTCAACTTCCTCGGGCTGCCGGCGCTCGCGCTGCCCACCGGTCTCGGCGCCGACGGCATGCCCACCGGCGTCCAGCTCATCGGGCGGGCGTTCGGCGAAGAGGTGCTGTTCGAGGCGGGCCGGATCGTCGAGGCGGGGGTTCCGGCTCTCCCCCCGATTCCGTCGCTCGGTTGAGGAACCCCTGGTGCACGCACGCATCGCTGCGCCAGGCTGAGGCAGGCCGGCGGCGGGCGCGGGCCGGTATCAGCGGCATCCGTTCCTGCTCTTCCGAGACGGAGCCGGATGGAGGACGCCATGTCGCGCAGTCGGACTTCGCAGGTCAGGCTGCCCGATCTTCGGCGCCGCACCGCTCTGATCACGGGCGCGAGCGACGGTGTCGGCGTCGAGATCGCCCGGGGCCTCGCCGATGCGGGTGCCGACCTGGTGCTGCCGGTGCGCAATCGCGCCAAGGGCGCGCGGGCGATCGAGCGCATTCGGGAGACAGTGCCGGACGCCCGCGCCGACCTGGTCGACCTCGACCTCGCACGCCTGGACTCGGTGCAGGCGCTCGCCGCGGCGATCATCGCGGAGCGGACGCCGCTCGACCTCGTCGTGCTGAACGCCGGCATCGTCCTGCTCGGCGACCGCGAGCGGCACGTGAGCGCCGACGGCTTCGAGCTGCATTTCCAGACGAACTTCCTGGGGCACTTCGCGCTCACGACGGCGTTGCTGCCGCTGCTGCGGGAGCGGGGCGCGCGCGTCGTCGTGCAGCTGAGCCTGGCCGCCGGCGTCTCGCGCCTCGCCTGGGACGACCTGCAGAGCGAGCGGCACTACGCGCCGCTGCGTGCGTACGGAGCGTCGAAGGTCGCGCTGGGCCTGTTCGGCTACGAACTCGCGCGGCGATCGGCGGCGGGCGAGTGGGGCGTCACGGTGCACCTCAGCCACCCCGGCGTGGTGCCCGACACCGGGATCGCGCCGGCCATGCGCTCCCGCGATCGCGGCGGTCTCGGGCGCGGGCTCGCCGAACGCCTCGGCAGCACTCCGGCGCAGGCCGCGCAGACGGCACTTCGTGCGGCTGTCACGGATGCTGCGCCCCCGGCCTTCTTCGGCCCCACGGGCGCCTTGCACTTCGGCGGGGCAGCCGGCCCCGTGCGCTCGTACCGGCGGCTCGCCGATCCCGCGGACGGCGCGCGCATGTGGGCCGTGGCCGAACAGCTGCTGCAGGACCGCTCCGACGCCGTGCGCGCCTGACCAGATGCCCCCCGCCTACGGGACCGGGGTCTCCGGCGGCTGTGGGAACGACGGCTCCTCGGGGTGCGGTGCCAGCGGCTCTTCTGGCCACGGCGCGGTCGGCTCGTCCGGCGGCTGCGGGATGCTGGGGCCGGGACCGGGGTCAGGGCTGCCCGGCCGGGGCGAGCCGGGCGGCATCTCACCCGGCGGGGTCTGATCCGGCAGCGGCTCGGGGACGGTGGGGTCGGTCATGACGTCTCCTGCGGAGGTTCGAGGGGTGCGTTGCGCGCCCCTGCACGTGAACCCAGCCTGCGGCAGTACCCGATGACGCGGCGAGACCCTTGACACGGCGGGCGAAGGGACTCAGGCCGGCTCCGTAGGCTGGAGGTGTGGCATCCGTTCTCAACATCTCGGCGTACCTGTTCACGCGCATCGACGACACCGGCGAGCTTCGACCGGTGCTCCGCGAGCGCGCGGTCGCCGCGCGGCTGAAGGGCACGATCCTGCTCGCTGAGGAGGGGATCAACCTCTTCCTCGCAGGCGACGCCGGCGCGGTGCGAGGGTTCGTCGACGAGCTGCGGCGCGATGAGCGCTTCGCCGCGCTGACGACCAAGGAGAGCTGGTCGGCGGGGCAGCCGTTCGGCAAGATGCTCGTCAAGGTGAAGCGCGAGATCATCCGCATGGATCACCCCACAATCCGTCCCGAGGGCAACCGTGCACCCGCGGTCGCGCCCGCGACGCTGCGTCGCTGGCTCGACCGCGGCCACGACGACGACGGACGCGAGGTCGTGCTGCTCGACACCCGCAACGCGTTCGAGGTCGACTATGGCGCGTTCGACGGGGCCCTCGACTGGCGCCTCGACCGATTCACGCAGTTCCCGGATGCTGCGGCCGCCGCAGCGCCCGATCTCGAGGGCAAGACGGTGGTGAGCTATTGCACCGGCGGCATCCGCTGCGAGAAGGCCGCGATCTACCTGCGCGAGGTCGGCGTCGACGCGTACCAGCTGGACGGCGGCATCCTCGGCTACTTCGAGCAGGTCGGCGGCGACCACTGGAAGGGCGACTGCTTCGTGTTCGACGAGCGGGAGGCGCTGACCCCGGGCCTGGCACCGCGCGCGGGAGTGCCTGCGTGAGCATTTCCGGCCCCGCCTTCGCGCCGGACTCCGACGCTCGTACCGCCGGTCGCGCGGCGGTGCTGCTCGCGCTCGCGGCCGATGTCGTGCTGGTGATCGCGTTCGCCGCGATCGGTCGCGCGAGCCACGACTCCGACGTCTGGACCGGCCTGTGGCAGACCGCCTGGCCGTTCCTGGCCGGGCTGGGCATCGGCTGGCTCGTGATGCGAGCGTGGCGCGCGCCTGCGGCACCGGTGCGCACCGGCCTGGGTGTCTGGGCGATCACGGTCGGTGGTGGGATGCTGCTGCGCTGGGCAGCGGGTCAGGGCACCGCGATTGCGTTCATCATCGTCGCGTCGCTGACACTGCTGGTCGCGCTGGTGGGGTGGCGCGTCATCGTCATCGTCGTGCGACGCATGCGGCGGCGCTGAATCGAAAGCGGCGGCGGCCGCAGCATCCATACCGGTGTCAACGGTGCGCGAACGCCTGCAGCGTCGCGTCCGCCGGGAGCGCGCTGAACCACACCTCGAACGGCACGGGCGTGCCGTCGCCGGGAACGCTCTCCACCAAGCTGGTGGCGGCCGCGACGATCGCGCCGTCGGCGGAGCGGGCGAGCGCCGTGATGCTCACATACTGCTGGTCCTCCGCGAACCGGCCGCTCAGCGTCCCCGTCGCCGTCGTCGCACCGCCCGCGCTCGACGATGCGGTGACGCCGTCCACGGTGAACGACCCCGTCTCGTCGGCAGGGGACAGCGTCGCGTCTGTGGCCCGCGGAAGATCGACGTCGATGCTCGTGATCTGGGTATCGCCCACGCCGAAGAAGTAGCCGACGACCGCGGTCTGGCCGGCGAGGAGGGTCGCGAACGCGGTCGACGGGGCTACCGTCGACCCGTCTTCGGTCACGGCGCGAACCTCCATGTAGGCGTCGAAGACGTAGTCCGCATTGGGGTTGTCGACGACCACGACGTACCACCACACGTCGTCGTAATCGTGCCCGAACGCGGTCTCCGTCGTCGTCGGCTGCAACGGCGGAGCGAACTCGACCCCGGGATCGGGCTGCCCGTCCGTTCCCGGGGCAGCGATCCCGGGCACGGAGTAGTCGTCGTAGGAGTAGCCGTCCTGGTCGCCCGGCTCGGCGTCGCCGTCGAACGAGGAGGCGAACGATCCGAAGACCCACGCGATGGTGAGCACGACGGTCAGGATCCCGCCGAGGAGCGACGTGATCAGAGCGCCGACGCCGATGCCCTTCCCGCCCTGGTTGCGGCTGGCCAGCGCCACGATCGAGAGCACGAAGGCCGCGAACAGGAGCAGGAAAGAGAGCCAGCCGGAGCTGAACGAGCCCGCCATGTAGGGGACGAACGCCAGGAGGACGCCGGCGGCTGCGAGGATCAGCGCGATGATGGCGAGCGCCTTGGGTCGCCCGTCGCGTCCACCGGACGGTGGGAAGGAAGCACCGGCCTGATTCGCCGACCAGCCGAATCCGCCGGGGTACCCGGGCGTGCCACCATGGCCTGGCGGGACGGCGGAGCCCGGCGCCGGCGCGGCGGTGGGGCGCGCATACGGCGGGAACGCGGAGCCGGTGTCGCCTGCTCCGGGGTCGCCGCCGGGCAGCGCGTAGCCCTGCGGGGCGGCGTAACGGACGGGGGTGCCCGCCGGGGATGCCGGCTCGCCGGTCTCGGGAGCCGCGTAGGCGGGGACGGCGTACTGCGGTGCGTCGAGATCGGGCGCGCTGTAGCGCCGTGCGGCGGGAGCGTCGTCATGCACCGCCGGATCGGATGCTTCCGTGGCGGCCGGCTCGCTCTGCGCGCCGGGAGTCAGGGGATCGGACATGAGGCTCCTGTTCTCGGTCTCCTCGGTGCCCAACCTAGCGGGCGCGTCAACGTGGCAGCGCCTCCTCCGCCGCCCGAGCGGGTGATGGAGGAGGCGCTGTGAGGCGTGCCGGATGTCGGATCAGCTCAGGTCGTTGGCCGCGAGCCAGTCCTTGGCGATGTCCTCCGACGAGCGCTGGTCCACGGTCGATTCGACGTTCAGCGCGACGAGGCCCTCCGGGGTCAGCGCGGCGCTGACCGCGTTGATCACGTCGGCGATCTCGTCCGCGAGGTCGGCGTTCACGAGGGGGACGACGTTCGACGCCAGGAAGAGGCCCTCGGGGTCTTCGAGCGTCACCAGGTCGTCGGTCTCGATGCGCGGATCGGCGCTGTAGACGTTCGCGACCTGGATGTTGCCGGCCACCAGTTCGTCGACCGTCGTGTCGGCGGTCGGATTGAACGTGACCGATACGCCGTAGACCTCTTCGAGGCCCGTCGGCCCGTAGGGTCGCTCCTCGAGCTCGGGCGGGCCGCCGAGGACGAGGCCGTCGATGCCTGCGAGGTCGGCGATCGAGGTGAGCCCGTTCTCCTCGGCGAAGGTGGCCGTGACGTTGTAGGAGTCCTGATCGGTGGCGGGCGACTGGTCGAGGACCGTCAGCCCGTCGGGCAGGGCGTCCCCGAGGGCCGCATAGACGTCCTCGGGTGTGGTCGCGGTCGTGTCGGGCTCGAAGTACTGCAGCAGGTTGCCGGTGTACTCGGGGAACAGGTCGACCGAGCCGTCCTCGAGTGACGGGATGTACGCGTCGCGTTGTCCGATGTTGAAATTGCGCTCGACGGTGAAGCCGGCGCCCTCGAGCGCCTGCGCGTAGATCTCGGCGATGATCTCGTTCGAGTAGTAGGCCTGCGACCCGATGACGATGGTCGACGAGTCGGCGGTGTCGCCGGTGTCGGTGCTGTCGCCGGTGAGCGGGTCGCTCGAGGCGCAGCCCGCGAGGGCCAGCGCCGCGACGGCGGTGCCGGCGAGGGCTACGGCGAGCCGGGTTCGTGCTGTGGACATTGTCATACCTCCGATGTGGTGGTGGGGATCAGCGGGAGAACTGTGGGGCGCGGACGAGCGCGGGGATGCCGCCACGGGAGCGAGGGCGACGAGCGGCCGTGCGGGGCACGGCGAAGCGGGCGAGCAGGGCGAAGAGTGCGTCGAGCACGAGGGCCAGCGCGACGATGACGATGGAGGCCCCGAGGATCTGGACGAAATCGCGGGTGCCGAGTCCTTGGATGATGTAGAAGCCGAGACCGCCCAGACCGACGTACGCCGCGATGGTCACGGTCGCGACCACCTGCAGCGTGGCGGAGCGGAGTCCGCCGATGAGGAGCGACAGGCCGAGGGGCATCTCGATCCGGAACAGGATCTGCCATTCGGTCATTCCCATCGCACGGCCCGCGTCGATCACGGCCCGGTCGATCGCCTCGACGCCGGCGTACGCGCCGGCCAGGATCGACGGGATGGCGAGGACGACGAAGACCGTCACCGCCGCCTCGGTCTTGAGGTTCACGCCGAAGAGCATGACGAGGAGCACCACGAGGCCGAGAGCGGGCAGCGCGCGCGCCGCGCCCGACAGGAACACCGCGACCTCTCGACCACGCCCGGTGTGGCCGATCAGCCAGCCGATCGGGATCGCGATCACCGCGGCGATCGCCACGGAGCCGAAGGTGAAGGCGAGGTGCTGCGCGATCGCGGTCGGCAGCGGCAGCGTGCCTGTCAGCCGCGCGGGGGAGAAGATCCACGCGAAGGCCTCGGCCAGGAGGTTCATGCCGTCACCGCCCGAAGTCGAGAGGCCCGCGGCGCGCTCACGCGCCGGGTCCACGGCATGAGGGCGCGGCCCGCCAGCGTCAGCAGCGCATCGACGATCACGGCGATGATCACGACGGCGACGACGCCCGCGAGCACTTCCGCGATGATGCGTCGCTGAGAGCCGTTCGTGAAGAGATAGCCGAGGTTCTGCACGCCGATCAGCGTGCCGACCGTGGCGAGCGAGATCGTCGACATCGCGGTCACCCGCAACCCTGCCAGGGTCACCGGTCCAGCGAGCGGGAAGTCCACCGTCCAGAACCGTCGCCAGGTGCCGAAGCCGACCGCGATGGCGGCGGAGCGCGTGACGGGATCGACGGATGCCAGCCCGTCGGTGACGGATCGGGTCATGATCGCGACGGCGTAGATCGTGAGCGCGACGACGAGGTTCAGTTCGGACAGGTAGGGGATGCCGAACAGCGTCGTGAGCACGGCGAAGAGCGCGAACGACGGGATCGTGTACAGCAGCCCGATCACGGTGAGCACGGTGCCGCGCAGCGGGGTGTACCGGAAGGCCAGCCAGCCGAGCGGCACCGACAGCACGAAGCCCGCGACGATCGCGAGGGCGCTCTGGCGCAGATGATCGAGCGTGAGCGCCCAGATGAGGTCGAGGTTGTCGGCGACCCAGTTCACGGCTCGTCCCCTTCCACGAGTACCCCCTGCGTGCGGCCCGCGGCATCGACGAGCACGGTGCCGTGCGCGGTGCGCTTGGCGCGCAGCGCGCGCGAGCCGCGCTCGACCCCGATGAAGTCCGCCACGAAGTCGCTTGCCGGGTTCTCGATGATCTCGCTCGGACTGCCGATCTGCGCGATGCGTGCGCCCTTCTCGAGGATCACCACCTGGTCGCCGAGCAGGAACGCCTCGTCGATGTCGTGCGTGACGAAGACGATCGTCTTGTCGAGCTCTTTCTGCAGCCGCAGCGTCTCGGTCTGCAGTTCGCGGCGCACGATGGGGTCGACCGCGCCGAACGGCTCGTCCATCAGCAGGATGTTGGGGTCGACCGCGAGGGCGCGCGCGACCCCGACACGCTGCTGCTGGCCGCCGGACAGCTGACTCGGGTAGCGCTTGGCGAGTCCGCGTTCGAGGCCCACGACGTCCATGAGTTCGAGCGCCCGCTCCCGCGCCTTCGCCTTCGCGACGCCGTTCAGCACCGGGACCGTGGCGATGTTGTCGACCACGGAGAAGTGGGGGAGCAGGCCGGCGTTCTGCAGCACGTAGCCGATGCCCCGGCGCAGCGTCACAGGGTCGCGTGCCGAGATCGGCTCGTCGTCGATCGTGATGACCCCGCCCGTCGGATCGACCAGCCGGTTGATCATGCGCAGCAGCGTCGTCTTCCCGCTTCCCGACGAGCCGACGAGCACCGTCGTCTTGCGCGCCGGGATGAGCACGTTGAAGTCCTCGACGGCGGCCGTGCCGTCGGGATAACGCTTCGAGACCCCACGGAATTCGATCGCCATACTGCCCTTTCGGCCGGGGCTCTCAGATAACCACAGGCCGCAGACATGGCGGCCGAGGCTGGACAGATGCCGTAACCTGCGCCATCCTTCCGTCTGCGAGCGTCGCGGGCAACCGCTACACCGGTGTCACCGCACGCCGCTACGGTGGGGCGCATGACTGCGCGGGAGTACGACCTCATCGTCATCGGCGGCGGACCTGTCGGCGAGAACGTCGCCGACCGGGCGACCCAGGGCGGCCTGTCGGTCGTCGTGGTCGAGAGCGAGCTCGTCGGGGGCGAGTGCTCGTACTGGGCGTGCATCCCCTCGAAGGCCATGCTGCGCGCGGGCGCCGCAGTGCAGGCCGCGCGCCGCGTGAAGGGAGCGGCCGAGGCGGTGACCGGGACGGTCGACGTGGCCCGAACCCTGGTGCGCCGCGACGAGCTCGTGCACAACTGGGACGACACGTCGCAGGTCGAGTGGCTTCACGGCGCGGGCATCGACCTCGTGCGTGGCCATGGGCGTCTGACCGACGAGCGCGCAGTCACCGTCACCGGTGCCGACGGCAGCAAGACCGATCTCGTCGCCCGCCACGCGGTCGTGGTGTCCACCGGTTCCGCGGCGCTCCTGCCCGACATCCCGGGGCTGCACGAGGTTGAGCCGTGGACGAGCCGCGAGGCGACCGGTGTGCGGGACGTGCCATCGTCGCTGGTGGTGCTCGGCGGCGGCACCGTCGGCACCGAGATGGCGACGCTGTACACGTCGTTCGGTTCCCGCGTCACCCTCGTCGCCCGCTCCGGTCTGCTGCGAGGCGTCGAGGCCTTCGCCGGCGAGGCCGTCGAGAAGGCACTGACCGACGCCGGAGCCACCGTCCGCACCGGCGTCGATGTCGAGCGGGTATCGCGCGACGACGACGGCGAGGTCGTGCTGACGCTGTCGGACGGCTCCGAAGCGCGGGCCGCCGAAGTGCTGGTCGCGACGGGCCGGGTGCCGCGGACCGAGGATCTCGGTCTCGAGGCGATCGGGCTCGAGCCCGGCTC
The DNA here is from genome assembly GCF_056156365.1 of Microbacterium sp. F01. NCBI lineage: Bacteria > Bacillati > Actinomycetota > Actinomycetes > Micrococcales > Microbacteriaceae > Microbacterium > Microbacterium sp. F01. The sequence continues at coordinate 3,177,352 of NZ_CM149592.1, read as the reverse complement.
GTGGCTCGACGTCGACGACACGCTCCGCGTTCGCGGTGTGGACTGGCTGTACGCCGTCGGCGACGTGAACCACCGTGCGCTGCTCACCCATCAGGGCAAGTACCAGGGCCGCGCCGCGGGCGACGTCATCGCCGCACGGGCGAAGTCCGCCGAGGTCGACGACGCCCCCTGGGGCAGGCACGTCGCCACGGCGGATCACTCGGCGGTGCCGCAGGTGGTCTTCACCGATCCCGAGGTCGCGGCGGTCGGGCACACCGAGAAGTCGGCCCGCGAGGCGGGCCTCAGCATCCGTGTCATCGATTACGACCTGTACTGGATCGCGGGCGCGAGCGAGGTGGCCGACGACTACCAGGGCCGAGCCCGGGCGATCGTCGACGAGGATCGCCGGGTGCTCGTCGGCGCGACGTTCGTCGGTCAGGACGTGGGCGAGATGCTGCACGCCGCCACGATCGCGATCGTCGGCGAGGTGCCCATCGAGCGTCTGTGGCACGCGGTGCCGTCGTACCCGACGATCAGCGAGGTGTGGCTGCGGTGGCTCGAGGAGTACGGCCGCTGACCGGCGCCGTGAGGAGGACCGCCATGCGACCTGAGCCGATGCCGGTCGGTCCCGGACAGGAGTCGGTGTGGGACTACCCCCGCCCACCACGTCTCGAGCGGGTCGTGCGCAGGGCGCGAATCCGCCTGGGCGGCGAGGTCATCGTCGACACCGATGACGTCGTCCGCGTCCTCGAGACGAGCCATCCGCCGGTCTACTACCTGCCGATCCAGGCATTCGTCGAGGGGACGCTCACACCCGGCGAGGGCTCGACGCACTGCGAGTTCAAGGGCGGTGCCGCCTACTTCGACGTGCGCGGAGGCGGAGAGATGCGTCCGCGCGCGGCGTGGACGTACCCTCATCCGTCCGCGGGCTTCGAGCAGCTCGCGGGGCGGGTCGCGGTGTACGCCCGCGAGATGGACGCGTGCACGCTCGACGGCGTCGAGGTCGTGCCGCAGCCTGGTCGCTTCTACGGCGGGTGGATCACTCCGGATGTCGTCGGTCCGTTCAAGGGAGAGCCCGGTTCGCTCGGGTGGTGAGCGACGGGATGCCGCAGCATCCGTCCTGCGAACCGCACAGCGAAGACCCAGCCCGGCCTCTTGCTCACCGATATATCGGTAAGTATCGTCGGGGTATCGGCACACGCTCGTTCAGGAGGTCGTCATGAGCGGTTCGTTCCAGGGATTCGGTCCGCGTCCAGGAGGGCAGGGCTCGGGGCTTCCGGGCAGCTTCTGGGACGCGATGGACCAGTTGAAAGAGACGTTCGAGAAGAGCTTCTCGCCGCGGGCGACGAAGGGAGACGTGCGCGCAGCGGTGCTGGCGATCCTCGCCGAGAAGCCCATGCACGGCTACCAGATCATCCAGGAGATCGAGGAGCGCAGCGACGGCGCGTGGAAGCCGAGCCCCGGCTCGGTGTACCCGACGCTGCAGATGCTCGCCGACGAGGGCCTCGTCGCCGCCGAGGAGGCGAACGGCAAGAAGACCTACTCGCTCACCGAGGCGGGTCGTGCCGCGGCGGCGGCGGCCGAGGGGCAGTCGGCGCCGTGGGAGTCGGCCGGGTCGCGCGACTCGGGCCGCGCCACAGCGCTTCCGAAGGCCGGCGCGAAGCTCGCGCAGGCGGCCGCGACAGTCGGTCGCAGCGGCACGCCCGAGCAGGTGGCCAAGGCCGTCGAAGTGCTCGACGACGCGCGGCGTAAGCTCTACTCGATCCTGGCTCAGGACTGACGGCCGGCGTGCCGGCACACGGCGTCGGCTCGAGTCCGCGGGTTCGGCGGGGCATCCAATCCCGGGCGACCGGGATCGCAGGCACCCCTAACCGCTGAACAGCACCGTCCGAGGAGCTTCGATGGCCGACGTCGGGAACCCGCGCGCCCGCTACCGCCGGATCCTGCGCTTCGCCGGCCGGTACATCGTGCAGGCGTGGTGGTATGAGCTCGTGCTGCCGCGGTTCGGCTTCGGCGCGCTCGCCGCGCGCGGCCGCACCAAGCGCCTTCAGACGATCGCCCGGCGGTTCCACGTGCTCGCCGTCCAGTACGGCGGGCTCATGATCAAGGTGGGTCAGTTCCTCTCGTCGCGGCTCGACGTGCTGCCGCCCGAGATCACCAAGGAACTGGAGGGCCTCCAGGACGAGGTCCCGCCCGTCGCCTTTCCCGCTATCCGCACGCTCGCCGAGGCCGAGCTCGGCGTCCCCCTCGGCCGCGCGTTCGAATGGGTCGACGAGACACCCGTGGCCGCAGCATCCCTCGGCCAAGCGCATCGCGCGCGACTGACGCCGGCCGACGCCGCTGAGACCGGGTTCGCCGACGTCGTCGTCAAGGTGCAGCGGCCTGGGATCGAGGAGATCGTCGACGTCGACCTGGCGGCGCTGCGCCGCGTGGCCGGCTGGCTCACCCGCGTGCGGATCGTGCGCGATCATGTCGACCTGCCCGCGCTGGTCGAGGAGTTCGCGCACACCAGCCGTCAGGAGATCGACTACCTGCACGAGGCGCAGAACGCGGAGCGCTTCGCGACGGACTTCGCGGGCGACCCGGGCGTGACGGTTCCCGAGATCGCGTGGGAGCGCACGACGCGCAGGGTGCTGACGCTCGCCGACGTCACCGCGATCAAGATCAACGACGTCGACGGGCTGCGAGCGGCGGGGATCGACCCGGCGGAGGTGGCGGTCGAGTTCGCGAACGTGATGTTCGACCAGCTCTTCCTGCGCGGCTTCTTCCACGCCGATCCCCACCCCGGGAACATCTTCGTGACGCCGGTGACGCGGGCTGCCGGCGACACCCGGCACCCGTGGACCCTGACCTTCATCGATTTCGGGATGATGGGTGAGGTCCCCGACAAGCTGCGGCACAATCTGCAGCAGCTCATGATCGCGGTCGCCTCCCGCAACAGCGCGCAGATGATCGACAGCATCCGGGCCGTCGGCGTGCTCCTCCCGTCGGCCGACACGGTCGAGCTCGAGCGCGCCATGACGGCGCTGTTCGCCCGCTTCGGCGGCATGGGGTTCGCGGAGCTTCAGGAGGTCGATCCGCGCGAGTTCCGCCAGTTCGCCAAGGAGTTCGGCGACGTGATGCGGTCGCTGCCGTTCCAGCTGCCCGAGAACTTCCTGCTGATCATCCGCGCGGTCTCGCTCACCAGCGGCATGTGCAGTTCGCTCGACCCCGCGTTCAACGTGTGGGACGCTGTCGAGCCCTACGCCGCCCGCCTGCTGCGCGACGAGCGGGGCAACGCGGCGAAGGCGATCGCGCAGGAGGCGGTGTCCACCGCCGGCGTCATGGCCCGGTTGCCGCGCCGCCTCGACGACATGGTGACGCGCATCGAGGACGGGCGCCTCGTCGCCGATGTGCCGAAGCTCGACCGCTGGCTGCGCCGCCTCGAGCGGCTGATCCGGCGCGTCGTGGCCGCCGTGCTGTTCGCCGGACTCCTCATCAGCGGGGCCGTGCTGCGAGCGGAAGACCTCACGATCGGCACCGCGCTGATGATCGGCTCGCTCGTGCCGCTGCTCTACGCGCTGTTCGCCGGCTTCTCCGGCCGGCGCGGGCCGCACGACTGAGGTCTCGTCCACCCCCGGGAATTCGGGTGACGGATGCTGCGCCCTCGCGTTTCAGGGCAGGTCGAGGTCTGCGATCGCGGCCTCGAGCTGAGTCAGCCGGTCCGCAGGGTCGCCCGTGACCTCGATCATCCGGGCTCGACCGCGCAGGTCGGGATCGTCCGAGAGCTCGAGCAGCGCGTCGTCCATGGCCTCGCGCAGCTCCGGGTCCTCGTCTTCGGGCACACGGATGCCTCGGGTGAGCGGCAGCACCACCAGCAGGTCGACGTGCGACATCGCGGCGATGGTGAGCTCGACGGCACGGGCGCTGCGGCCTCGGGGGCGGGACGGGCGGCCCAGCTCGTCGAGTGCGGAGAGGTACGCGAGGAAGTCGAGGGGACCGCGCTCGGCGATGACTCGCGCGCCGTGCTCGAACTCGAGCAGCCGGCGGCCAGAGATCCCGAGCTGCGCCAGGAAGAGCCCGGAGTCGGGCTCGTCGCCCGCCTCGTCGATGAGCTCATAGGGGTCGCGCAGGACCTCGTACTCGGGGTGCGCCGCCGAGAAGTCGCCGATGAGGGTGCTCTTCCCGCTGGCATGGGTGCCGGAGACCACGATCCGCATGATCGGAGCATAGAGGCGCGCCGTGCATCCGGCTCGACGGGCACCCCAGCCGGTACGGTGGCACGCAGGAACTCGTCCCCGGGGGTGCGTGTGGTCTGGGCGGTGATCGTGCGGGTCGCGGATCTGCTGGTGCAGCTTGCCCTGATCTGGCTCGGCCTCGTCGTCTTCCTGTCCGAGAAGGACGAGGATACTGTCGACGCCCTCGCCGCGTGGTGCGCGCTCGGCGGACTGTACTGGCTCGCGTCGGTGATCGCCGTCGGGGTGAGCGTCCGGCGATCTCGGACCGATGCCCCTCGGTGGATGGGGCGGTTCGACGCCAATCCGCTGGTCGCCGCGATCACCGTGACAGCGACCTTCCTCGCGAGCATCGTCGGGATCGTCGCCGCCACGGAGCTCCTCGTGCTCCGCAACGAACCTGGCTGGCAGGGCTGGGTCGAGCCGATCGGTGTTGTCGCGATGCTTCTGTCGTGGGCGCTCTACCACTGGGGCTTCTCGCGCATCTACGACCGCCGCTATCGGGCCTCGGACGTTCCGCCGCTCAAGTTCCCGGGCACGGAGCACCCGCGACTGGCCGATTTCGTGTACTTCTCGTTCACGAACGCGACCACGTTCTCGGTGTCGGACGTTCAGGTGATGACGACACGGATGCGATGGACCGTTGTCTGGCACACCACGACGAGCTTCTTCCTCAACGCGCTCATCATCGTCCTCGCGTTCAGCACGATCATCAACGCGGATCTGACGGCTCCCTAGACTTTCGACCACGGCGCCGCGCACGGCGCCCTTCGCAGGCGAGCAGAGGAGTGGCGATGCAGCTGGGAATGGTGGGCCTGGGCCGGATGGGCGGCAACATCGTCCGACGCCTCATGCGGGACGGGCACGATTGCGTCGTCTACGACGTCAGCCCCGATGCCGTGTCCACGCTCGCGGGCGAAGGCGCCGTCGGGTCCGGCAGTCTTGCCGACCTCGTATCCCGGCTCGAGGCTCCCCGTGCCGTCTGGCTCATGATCCCCGCGGGGCTCACCGGCAAGGTCGTCGACGAGGTCGCCGCTCTCCTCGAGCCGGGCGACATCATCATCGACGGCGGCAACTCGAATTACCGTGACGATGTGCGGCGCGCGGCAGCGCTGCGAAACGGCGGCATCCACTACGTCGACGTCGGAACGAGCGGCGGCGTGTTCGGCCTCGAGCGGGGATACTGCCTCATGGTCGGCGGCCCCGACGAGGCGTTCGCGAGGCTCGAGCCGATCCTGCGCACGATCGCTCCCGGGAGCGGCGAGGTCGAGCGCACGACGGGCCGCGGCGGGGACTTCGCTCCTGAGGAGCTCGGGTATCTGCACTGCGGGCCGTCCGGTGCCGGCCATTTCGTGAAGATGGTGCACAACGGCATCGAGTACGGCGTGATGGCAGCGCTCGCCGAGGGTCTCAACATCCTCGAGCACGCGGATGCCGGTGTGAAGGCCGCCGAGCACTCAGCAGAGGTCGCGCCGCTCGAGGAGCCCGAGTTCTACCAGTTCACGATCGACACCCCGAAGGTCGCAGAGTTGTGGCGCCGCGGCTCGGTGATCTCGTCGTGGCTGCTCGACCTGACGGCCGCGGCGCTTCAGGGCAACCCGACTCTCGACGGGCTCGCGGGCCGCGTGTCGGATTCGGGTGAAGGACGTTGGACGGTGAAGGCAGCCGTCGACACGGGTGTTCCGGCCCCGGTGCTCGCGGCATCCCTGTTCGAACGGTTCGCCTCGCGCGACGAGGACCACTACGCCAACCAGGTGCTCTCGGCGATGCGGCTGCAGTTCGGCGGTCACCAGGAGCTGCCCGCCGGCGACGTGCTGGAGGCGGGCTCGCGCAAGTCGGAATCGGCGAGCAGCGGCCAGTCGGAGACGGCGGAAGGCGCGTCGTGACCAAGCTCGACCTCAAGAAGTCGATCGCGTCGTACACCGCACCGCGGGGGTCGTTCGAGATCGTCGACGTTCCGCCCTTGCAGTACCTCATGGTCGACGGCCGTGGCGACCCGAACACGGCCGAGGAGTACGGCGACGCGGTGGCGGCGGTGTTCGGCGTCGCTTACAAGCTCAAGTTCCTGAGCAAGGGCGAGCTCGGGCGCGACTACGTCGTGATGCCACTAGAGGGCCTCTGGTGGTCTGACGACATGGCGACCTTCACGACGGAGCGCGACAAGTCGCGGTGGAGCTGGACGATGATGAGTCTCGTCCCCGAATGGCTCGACGGCAGCCACTTCGAGCGCGCGCGGGACGCGGCGGCGGCGAAAGGCGGGTCACCCGCGCTCGACCGGTTGCGCCTGGCCGAGCTTTCGGAGGGACGGTGCGTGCAGACCCTGCACATCGGGTCGTACGACGACGAGGCGCCGGTGCTCGCAGAGATGCACGAGCGCTTCATTCCCGAGGCCGGTCTGCGCATGCGTGGCCGGCACCACGAGATCTACCTCGCCGACCCCCGCCGCACCGCCCCCGACAAGCTCCGCACGGTGCTGCGTCAGCCCGTCGAGACCGCGGCATAGACCTTCACTTCTTGCGTGGCATCGCCGATGCGGCGGCGTAGGGTCCGCCCTCGCCGGCGGCATCGCCGGGGCCGCGGGAGATGAGGCTGGTCGCCCACCGCTCGTTGAAGCCTGCCAGGAATCCGACTGATCCCCAGAAGAACCAGCTCTCGACGTTCTCCGCCGGCACGGTGAACACCGCAGACAGCAGGCCGCTCTTGAGGAAGAAGACGACAGCCGCGGCGAAGAACCAGCCGAGGTAGATGCGGTACTGGGCGGCCCCGCTGTCGGCGACCTCGATCGTGAGCTCGCGCACGCGATGCAGGCGCAGCAGCACGCTCACACAGGCACCGGCGGCACCGGCGCCGACCGCGATGAGCACGTCGCGGAGTGCTTCGCTCTGATCCGCCGGGAGTGGTCCGCCGAACCACAGCCGGACTCCCGCGGTTCCCACGCCGATGCCGATCAGTGCGACGAACGTCATCATGACGCCGCGCAGCAGATCGCGTGCGTACATGCGTCGGGCGATCTCGCCTTCGCGGCGCCGCAGGAAGTCTTCGGCGTAGCGCAGGCGGGCATCGAACGCCGCGATCTCGGCCGATCTGCGCTTCGGGTCTGAGAAGCCGGCGGCAGCGATCCGGACGGCCTCGTAGGCGAGCTCGTCGAGCGTGCCGGCGTCGAGCGGGTGGTCGCGCAGCACGAGGCGGCCGCGCAGGTAGATCTCGTCGAGGCGGCCGAATTGCCGAGGCGCCTCGATCGCGACGGCCTGCGCGGCGGCATGCAGCGCTGCGTCCTCCGTGTGAAGGAGGCCGATCGCGTGCGGGGCGACGGCTTTCTGGTGCGCTCGCCGATGGGCGACCCATGTCGCCGCGGCGAACCTGTCGGTGAAGGCAACCCGTGGGGCGGTTGCCATCGATCCGGTCACGACCGTTCCTCCTGCCCGTCCCGCGTCTGCACTGGGGATGCGTCACGCCGGACATATGCGAAGAGGTGGGGTGCGGTGCTTCTGATACCCCACGCGATAAGGACGACGGATGCCGCGACCCGGCCGGGTCGCGGCATCCGTTCCTCATCTGTTCCTACGCCGTCGCGTCGGCGCGCTTGGGGAGCACCCAGCCGGCCCGCGGGAAGTGGCAGGTGTAGCCGTTGGGGATGCGGATCAGGTAGTCCTGGTGCTCGGGCTCGGCCTCCCAGAACGGGCCCTCGGCCTCGATCGTGGTGACGGCCTTGGCCGGCCAGAGACCCGACGCGTCGACGTCGGCGATCGTGTCGCGGGCGACCTCGGCCTGCTCCGGGGAGAGCGGGAAGATCGCGGAGCGGTAGCTCGACCCGATGTCGTTGCCCTGACGGTTCAGGGTCGACGGGTCGTGGATCTGGAAGAAGAACGCCAGGATGTCGCGGTACGTGGTCTCGGTGGGGTCGAAGACGATCTCCACCGCCTCCGCGTGACCAGGGTGCTTGCGGTACGTCGCGTGCGCGTTCTCGCCGCCGGTGTAGCCGACCCGGGTGTCGAGCACGCCCGGCTGGCGGCGGATCAGGTCCTCCATGCCCCAGAAACAGCCGCCGGCGAGGACCGCCGTCTCGGTGCCGGGGGTGCGGGTGATCTCGCCGGTGTCGAAGGGACCGCTGGTCATGATGCGTGCTCCTGGTTCTCGGTGGTGAAGAGGTGTCGGTAGGCGCCGTAGCCCTCGTCCTCGAGCGACGAGACGGGCACGAAGCGCAGTGCGGCCGAATTCATGCAGTATCTCAGGCCTCCGGCCTGCCGGGGGCCGTCGGGGAAGACGTGACCCAGATGGCTGTCGGCGCCCGACGAGCGCACCTCGGTGCGCGGCAGCAGCAGCTTCCAGTCCTTCTTGGTGGACACGGCGTCGGGTTCGATCGGCTTGGTGAAGCTCGGCCATCCGGTTCCGCTGTCGTATTTGTCGGTCGACGAGAAGAGCGGCTGGCCGGAGACGACGTCGACGTAGATGCCGGGCTCGTGGTTGTTCCAGTACGCGTTGCGGAAGGCGGGCTCCGTGCCCTCCTCCTGCGTGACGCGGTACTGGGTGTCGGTGAGGCGGCTCAGCGCCTCCGGGGTCTTGCGGTACTCGTTGCTCACGATTCCTCCAGTTCGACGCGGCTGGCTGCGGCGTCATAGAGGAAGAACGGATGCGTCGCGGGTTTTGGTCCCGCGAACCTGGGAGCGAGCTTCGAGTTCTTCCGCATGCCGCTGCATGCCGCCGACCGTCGGCGATTTCTGGTGACCGATCAGAACGCGCCCGTGTAGCGCCGCGCGCTCGCCGACTGCAGGGCAGCACGTGCGAACTCCTGCAGCGTCGCGGGCACGACCCATCCAGCGGATCCGCCCTCGAGCCCGAACAAGGACAGGACCTCGATGAGGTCCGCCGCCTCGCGGATGAAGGCGCCCACTTGGTCCGACTCGTGATGGCCCGGCAATATCGGCGAAGCATCCGGCCATGGATCCGGGTAAGGGGCGTCGTAGGTCGTGGCGCGCGAGACCCACTCCGGCCTCACACCCGCATTCGAGAGTTCGTCGATATCCATGGTGGCTGCGACGGCGACGCCGGCGTCACCTCCTGCGTCGGCCGCGGCAGTCCGGATCGCTCTCGCGACGACATCGTGCCAGGTGCGGCCTTCGACCGTCGGGCAGTCGCAGCCCTGCCGGCAGTCCTGATCGGCGTACATGTACGAGCGTCGGTCGACGACGTCGTCGTACCTCCAGTCAGACGGCGATACCCGGCGCCGACGTCCACTCTCGGTGAGAGTGGCAGCCGCTGCGGTCGCCACCCCTCCGTCGTGCGCAAGGCTTCCATCGGCGATCGCCAGCAGGAGCAGGTCGCGGATCACGGACGGCACGACCGGCAGAGCCGCGACGGCTTCCGCGAGCGTCGTCCACAGGGTCGTCGGGGACGCCGCCGCCGCGACGACCGCCTTCTTGGGAACCAGCCGGCCGTTGCGCGAGTAGAGCAAGCGCATGCGGCGGGCGGCCACCACGAGTGCGAGCACGTGCCGCTCGTCGCGATGCAGCGCCTCGCAGGCCCCCGCCACGAAGACGTCATCCACCCTTCCGTCTCGGAGGGGCACGCCTTCGCGAGCCGCGCGGTGGAGGAGCCATCGGAAGTCGTGCGTGACTGCGGCAGCATCATCGGTGGTGACGACAATGGGGAGATCGATCCCTGCCGCGGCGAGATGGCGATGAAGCCCGGGCGCTGCCAGACGAGGAAGCCGATCCACCAGCGACTGCAGGACGCCGGACGCGCGGGACGCGGAATCATCCGGCGAGTCGATACACGTCTGCTGCGCGGTGTCGATGTCGAGTGCCATCGGATCGAAGGACCCCCACGGCCCTAGGGCGGCGTCGACACACGCCCGCAGCAGCTCATGGTCGGGATGGTCGCGATCATCGAGGACGGCGACGAGGACCTCGAACTCGTATGGCCCGCGCGCGCATCCGAACGGAGAGTGACGTTCACCGTTGACGATGCGCGAGCGGGGAACGGAAGCAGGGGCGATGTCATCGACGCCCCGTTCGATCTCGACGAGCCAGTCGGCGTCGCAAGTATGCGTGAAGTAGATCGGCTCGCTTCCCGTCACCGTGCCGACGCGCGCGGTCGTCTCGTCGATGATCGTGGGGTCGCGGAAGTCGATCATCGTCCACCGGTCTCCCCATCGCCGGCGCGTTCTCGACCATCCGGGGCTTTCGAGGGAGTCGGTGAAGATGTGATGCCGGCAGTCGAAGACCGGGAAGACCGACTGCACGATTCGCCTCAGATCATCGAGTGAGAGGTCGTGGTCGACGACGACCTCCCGCCAGATCTCGGGGTGCGTGCCGGCCAGTGTGAGGCGCAGCGGGACGAGGTGGCGCAAGGCGGATGAACGCATAAGCCGAAGCTAGGTCCCGGTCGCGCGCCGTCACCGCCCGCGGCGTTGTTCGGTGGAGACTTCGGCCTTCCACCGCTCCTGGGGAGGAACCGGCGTTACGCGATCGACTGTGCGGCGATGAGATGGGCGCTCACAGATGACAGGCGCATCGCCTCGGCCGGCGTCGCTGGGTGCCCCATCGAGGTCGTCGGCATCTGAACCCGGAACTCAGGCCGAGCCGAGCTCGCCGCTGAGTCGGCCGTGGAAGCGGGCCGCGGCATCCGTCATCCCGTACAGCTCGACCGTCGTGCCGCGCGCCTCGTACTTCGTGACGATCGCATCGAGGGCGGCCACGGTCGAGGCGTCCCACACATGGGTGCGCGAGAGGTCGATGACGACGTGCGGCGGGTCGGCGGCGTACTCGAACTGCGTCGTGAGGTCGTTGCTCGAGGCGAAGAAGAGCTCGCCGTCGACGCGATAGCGGGCGGTGTCGCCGTCGACCTCGCGGGTGACGGTCGTGAAGTGGGCGACGCGGCGTGCGAACAGCACCATCGCGGCGAGCACGCCGAGGATCACTCCGACGGCCAGGTTGTGGGTCCACACGGTCGCCACGACGGTGACGAGCATCACGAGGGTCTCGCTGAGCGGCATGCGCTTCAGGGTCGACGGACGGATGCTGTGCCAGTCGAACGTCATGACAGACACGACGATCATCACGGCGACGAGTGCCGCCATCGGGATGAGCCCGACGATGTCGCCGAGGGCGACCACCAGCACGAGAACCCACACTCCGGCGAGGAACGTCGAGATGCGGGTGCGGCCGCCCGAGGTCTTGACGTTGATCATCGTCTGGCCGATCATCGCGCAGCCGCCGGTGCCGCCGAAGAACGCCGAGGCGACGTTCGCGACGCCGAGGCCCCACGCCTCGCGGGTCTTGCGCGAGCGGGTGTCGGTGATGTCGTCGACGAGCTTCGCGGTCATCAGCGACTCGAGGAGGCCCACGAGCGCGGCGGCGAAGGCGTACGGCGCGACGATCTGGAGCGTCTCCCACGTGAGGGGCACGTTCGGAATGAGGAGCTCGGGGAGGCTCCGGGGCAGCTCGCCCTGGTCGGCGACGTTCGGCACCGCAGAGAGCCCGAACACCACGACGACCACCGTGAGGACCACGATCGCGATCAGCGGCGCAGGGACGGCGCGCGTGATCCGCGGCCAGACGAACAGGATGCCGAGCCCCACCGCCACCAGCACGTACACCGCCCACGGCACGTCGACGAGCTGCGGCATCTGCGACAGGAAGATCAGGATCGCCAGCGCGTTCACGAAGCCGACCATGACGCTGCGCGGGATGAACCTCATGAGCTTCGCCACGCCCAGCACCGCGAAGAGCACCTGGATGACGCCCGCGAGCGCGATCGTGACGATGAGGTAATCCGAGCCGTACTCGCGCGCGACGGGCGCGATGACGAGCGCGACCGCGCCCGCAGCGGCGGTGATCATCGCTGGGCGCCCGCCGGTGAACGCGATGACGACCGCAAGCACGAACGACGAGAACAGCCCGACCCGCGGGTCGACGCCCGCAACGACCGAGAACGCGATCGCCTCGGGAATGAGGGCGAGCGCCGTGACGAGCCCGGCGATGACCTCGCGCGTGAGCAGGCGCGGCCGCCGCAGCGCCTGCAGCACGGTCGGCTCGCCGCGATGGCGATCGGCGGATTCGGCGACGGTGGCCACGGGTTCTCCTCGGGTTTCGCGCGCACCGTTGCGCCCGTCAGGGATGGGAAGGGGTGGATGCTGCGACCCGCGCGGCCCTTCGACTCTAGCCGCGCGTACCCCACGACGAGGCCGATCTCGCGAAGCGCCGGAGTAACGTGGACGCCGATGTCGGGATCGGTGTTCACAGGGCATCTGCCGGGTGATCGGGCGTACCGCCGGCTCATCGCGGGGCTGTTCTTCGCCGGCGTCGCCACGTTCGCGCAGCTGTACTCGCCGCAGGCGGTGCTGCCCCTGATCGCCGCCGAGTTCAGCGTGCCGCCGGCGACCGCCGCACTCACCGTGTCGGTGACGACGCTCGCGCTCGCCGTCACCGTCATCCCGTGGTCGGCCGTCGCCGACCGTGTCGGGAGGATCCCGGCGATGACGGTCGGCATCATCGCCGCCACCGTGTTCGGTCTGCTCGCGCCGTTCAGCCCCGACCTCGGCACGCTGCTCGTGCTGCGGCTGCTCGAAGGCGTGGGTCTCGGCGCGGTTCCGGCGATCGCCCTCGCGTACCTCAGCGAGGAGGTGGATGCCGCGCACACGGCGGCCGCCGCGGGCAGCTACATCGCCGGCACGACGATCGGGGGCCTCGCGGGCCGCATCGTCGCGGGGCCGGTCGGAGACTTCGCCGGGTGGGAGATCGGAGTCCTCGTCGTCGCGGTCGTGTGCGCGATCTCGGCTGTCGCGTTCCTGATGCTGGTGCCGAAGGCCCGCGGGTTCGTGGCGATGCGGCATCGGCCGGAGGCGGGGCCGTCGCTGCTGCACCGGCTCGCCGCGAACCTGCGATCGCGGCGCCAACTCGCTCTCTACGCGCAGGGCTTCCTGCTGATGGGCGGGTTCGTCGCGCTCTACAACTACCTCGGCTTCGCGCTCGCCGAACCGCCGTACTCCCTGCCGCACTGGGCGGTCAGCCTTCTGTTCCTCGCCTACCTCGCCGGCACCGTCGCCTCGCCGGTCGCGGGCACGCTGGCGTCGCGCTTCGGCCGGCTCCCGGTGCTGTTGGTCTCGAGCACCGTGATGGCGGCAGGCGCGGCTCTCACGCTCGTGCCGACGGTGCCCGTGGTCCTTGCGGGCCTCCTCACCTTCACGGCGGGCTTCTTCGCCGCGCACGCGGTCGCATCGGGCTGGGCGCCCGTCGCCAGCACGCCTGATGGGCGGGCGCAGGCCTCGTCGCTGTACTACCTCGGCTACTACGGCGGCTCCAGCCTGTTCGGCTGGGCGCTGGGCCTCGTGTTCGCCTCGGCGGGGTGGGACGGCGTCGCTTTCGCGGTGCTCGCTCTCATCGCGACGGCCGTGCTCCTGGCTGTCGCATGGCTGCGGCCGGCGGCTCGCACCCGTTGACGGACGAGCGGATGCTGCGAGCCGCGGGATCCGCGACCGAATGGTGGAGTGTCCCCGGCGTCGCGTCAAGGGGTGTCGACAGTTCACCCGGCCGTCCTAGAGTCGCTCAGGTGGTGGACCGAGCGAGCGCCCAGCCCGACCACTCGGGTTTTCGTGCCGATATCCAAGGACTGCGTGCGATCGCAGTCGGTGCGGTCCTGCTCTACCACGCCGGCCTTCCGTTCCTGCCGGGCGGCTACGTCGGTGTCGACGTCTTCTTCGTCATCTCGGGCTTCCTCATCACGTCCCACCTGCTGGGGCAGCTCGAGAGGCATGGCCGGCTGAAGTTCGGGGAGTTCTACGCGCGGCGCGCGCGCCGCATCCTGCCGGCGTCATTCGTCGTGCTCGTCCTCTCCGTCGTCGCGGCGCTCATCTGGTATCCACCGCTGCTCATGAAGGACCTCTGGGCGGCGGCCGTCGCCACGGCGCTGTACGTGCCGAACTACTTCTTCGCGTCCGCGAACTCGAACTACCTGGCCGAGTCGTCGAATCCGTCGCTGTTCCAGCATTACTGGTCGCTGGGGGTCGAGGAGCAGTTCTACCTCCTGTGGCCGGCGCTCCTCGCGCTGGTGTGGGTGCTGGTCCGCTCGCGACGGGCGCTGGTCGCCGTGCTCATCGCGGTGGTCGCCGCCTCGTTCGCACTGTGCGTGTGGCTCACGTTCGCCGCGCAGCCGTGGGCGTTCTTCTCGCTGCCGTCGCGCGCATGGGAGCTCGGCGTGGGCGGGCTCGTGGCCGTGCTGCTGCAGCGGAGACCCGCGATCGTGGGGGAGCGATGGGCGGCGCCCCTCGGGTGGGCGGGGATCGCCGCGGTCGCAGCATCCGTCGTCTTCTTCTCGTCCGAGACGCTCTTTCCGGGCGCGGCGGCGGCGGTCCCCGTGCTCGGCACGGCCGCGGTGATCGCGGCGGGCGAAACGCGGCGCGGACCGACACGGATGCTGTCGGCCCGGGGCATGGTGTTCATCGGCACGATCTCGTACTCGCTGTATCTCGTGCACTGGCCGGCGATCGTGCTGCCCGGCACTGCGCTGCCGGGGGAGCTGCCCCTGTGGACGACCCTCGGCATCGCCGTCGCGTGCGTGCCCGTCGCATGGCTGCTGTACCGGTTCGTCGAGGATCCGGTGCGCAAGGCGCCGCTGCTCACGAAGCGGCGCGCGCGCGTCACGCTCACCGGAGCGCTCGCTGGATCGCTCGCGTGCCTCGGACTCGCGAGCGCGGCCTACGCGGTGGTCGACACGCGCTCGCTGCACGCGGAGCGCGCGGCGTCGAGCACCGTGATCGTCGACGCGCCGCGCGGCACCGACTTCGTGCCCGACAACCTGGCGCCCGCGCTGCGCGACGCGCGCGACAGCCTCCCCGAGGTCTACGAGGACGGCTGCATGCGCGGCAGCGCGGCCACCGACGCCGAGGGCTGCGTCTACGGGGATCCCGCGGCCCCTCGCATCGTCCTCCTGGGCGATTCGCACGCGGCGCAGTGGTTCCCTGCGCTCGAGGGCTTCGCCACGTCGGCCGGGTATTCGGTCGAGGTGCACACGAAGAGCTCCTGCCCGGCAGCCGACATCGACGCGCTGCGCCGGGGAGCACCCTTCCAGCAGTGCCCCGAATGGCGCGATGCCGTGATCGACCGCATCAACGACTCGCCGCCCGCCCTGGTGCTCCTGGCGACCTTCACCGACCCGGAGCTCGCCGCGGGCGTCGAGGACGACGAGAAGACGTGGGCGGCGGCGTTCGGCCGGACCCTCGACGCGATCGAGGTGCCCGTCGCGATGATGGCCGACACCCCCGACATGCGGGAGGACCCCGCGCCGTGCCTGTCGGCGCACCTCTCCGACGCCGAGGCGTGTGCTCAGCCCCGAACGGTCGCGCTCGAAGGGCCTGCCCGCGACGCCGAGGCGGCGGCCACAGCCGAGCGCGGCGTCCCGCTCGTCGACCTCAACGAGTACCTCTGCGGCGCCGACACGTGCCCGCCGATCCTCGGCAACACGCTCGTGTACCGCGACTCGCACCACCTCACCGCCGAGATCAGCGCCGACCTGGCCGACGTGCTCGGCCGGGCCCTGCTGCCCCTGCTGCCACCGGCCGCCGGGTGAGCGTGCCGGGAGGTCGTTGCGCGCGACGCCGCGCGCCCGGGACGATGGAGGCATGCGCGCGGTCGTGTACGAGCGGTACGGGTCGCCCGAGCGGCTGGAGATGCGCGACGTCCCGCGGCCCGTGCCCCGCGCCGGCGAGGTGCTCGTCGAGGTCGTCGCGACGTCGGTCAACCTCTCGGACTGGGAGGGGCTGCACGGCAGTCCCGCCTACGCCCGGCTGGGCGGGCTGTTCCGGCCGCGGCGCCGGATCCTCGGCTCCGACATCGCCGGCCGGGTCGCGGCCGTCGGCGAAGGCGTGACGCGGTTCGCGGCCGGCGACGAGGTGTTCGGTGACGTCATGCCCCGCTACGGCGGCTTCGCCGAGTTCGTCGCCGCGCCGGAGTCGGCGCTCGCCCCGAAGCCCGCGCAGCTGTCGTTCGCCGAGGCATCCGCTCTCCCGCAGGCGGCCGCGATCGCGACGCACGCCGTCGCGCTCGCGGACCCGGGAACACGGATGCTGCTCAACGGCGCCGGCGGAGGCTCCGGCAGCCTCACGGTCCAGCTCGCGGCGCAGAAGGGCGTGCACGTGACGGCGGTCGACAACGCCGGCAAGCTCGAATTCCTCCGCGGCCTGGGGGCCGACGACGTCATCGACTACCGGCTCGAGGACTTCACCCGTCGCGGTCCGTACGACCTCATCGTGGATCTGGTCGCCCGCCGTTCGGTGTTCGCCTACGCGCGTGCGCTCGCGAAGGGGGGCCGGTGCGTGATGGTGGGCGGCACAGGACGGGCACTGATACGGATGCTGACCGCCGGCGCACTGCTCGGAGCCCTCACCGGCAAGCGGCTCGGCGTGCTGTTCGTACGGCAGGGCCCCTCGGCGTTCGTGCCGGTCGCGGAGCGCTGCGCGGCAGGGGAGGTGCAGGTGCACATCGACCGTGTGTTCCCGCTCGACCAGGTGCCCGAGGCCCTCGCGTTGCACGGCGAGGGCCGTGCGCTCGGCAAGGTCGTCGTCGCCGTCGGCGCGGAGTGAATGCCGGTACCAGTTCGCCGCGCGACCTGTCAACAGGCAGACGGATCCGGTCGTCCCTGCCTAACCTGGGGGAGCAACATCAGCAGTTCAGCGCGGAGCGGTCGAGCTTCGGCGTTCGGGTCGCCGTACCGTCTCCTGCAACGCGCGATGGTCCCGGTGGGAGGGCAACCCACCGGGACCATCTTCGTCGTGGTGACGACGGATGCCGAGTCCGCAGCATCCGTCCGGTATTAACCTGTCGGCATGCACCGGATCTTTTCGATCAGCTTCGCCTCGGTCTACCCGCTCTACGTGACGAAGGTCGAGAAGAAGGGCCGCACGACCGAGGAGCTCGACGTGGTCATCGAGTGGCTCACGGGATTCGACGACGCCGAGCTGAGGCAGCATCTCGACGAGCACACGACCTTCGAGGACTTCTTCGCAGACGCCGACCTCAACCCGAACGCCTCGCTCATCACCGGCGTCATCTGCGGCATGCGGGTCGAGGAGATCGAGGACCCGCTCATGCAGAAGATCCGGTACCTCGACAAGCTCGTGGACGAGCTCGCCCGCGGCAAGTCGATGGAGAAGATCCTTCGCACCGCGTGAAGTCCGGCTCAGGCGCCGGGGAGTGCGACTGCTACCTTCGGAGCGGGCCTGACGGAGGGGAGCACACGTGGAACGCAGCAGCTGGGTGCTGGTCGACGGCGAGAACATCGACGCGACACTCGGAGGATCGATCCTGGGGCGCCGGCCTCAACCGGAGGAGCGACCGCGGTGGGACCGCCTTCTGGCGTTCGTGTCGGAACGGTGGGGCCGGCCGGCCAAGGGACTCTTCTTCCTCAACGCCAGCGCACACCTGCCCATGCCGTTCGTCCAGGCGCTCCTCGCTCTGGGCTACCAGCCGGTTCCGCTGTCGGGGCCGGCCGACGAGAAGATCGTCGACATCGCGATCCAGCGGACGCTGCGCGCCCTCGCGGATCGAGAAGACGACGTCGCGCTGGTCAGCCACGACCGCGACTTCGCCGGCGATCTCGCCCGGCTCGCCGGGAACGGGCGCAGGGTCGGCGTGGTCGCGTTCCACGAATTCCGCAGCGCCGACTTCTCGGGGATCCCCGGTGTCGAGTTCTTCGACCTCGAATACGACGTCGAGGCCTTCGACGCGCAGCTGCCCCGTGTGCGCGTCATCCCGATCGAGCAGTTCGACCCGGCCGAGTTCCTCCGCTGAAACGGCTCCAGCCGGCCGACCGCACGCGGTCGACCGGCCGGAGCCGATGAAAAGTCTGAGGTGCTCAGTACCAGCCGGTGGACTGCGAGTGGCCCCACGCGCCGCACGGGGTGCCGTAGCGACCCGAGATGTAACCGAGGCCCCAGGCGATCTGCGTCGCGGGGTTGGTCTGCCAGTCGGCGCCGGCGCTGCTCATCTTGCTGCCGGGCAGGGCCTGCGGGATGCCGTAGGCGCCGCTCGAGCGGTTGTAGGCCTGGTAGTTCCAGCCCGACTCCTTGTTCCACAGCGACACCAGGCAGCCGAACTGGTCGTCGCCCCAGCCGTAGCCGCCGATCATCGAGCGGGCGGTCGCCTGCGCATCGGCCGGGCTGGTGCCCCCCACGGCGCCGCCGGTGGCGTACACGGGCGCGCCTCCGCCGGACGAACGCGGCGTCGACGACTTCTTCGCCGCCGCAGCGGCGGCGGCCTCTTCGGCGGCCTTCGCCGCCGCAGCGGCCTCGGCCTCCTTGCGCGCCTTCTCCTCCGCCTCGCGCTGCGCCTTGAGCGCGATCGCGGCGTCGAGCTTGCCGCGCAGGCCCTGCGCCTGCTCGTTGACCGACGCGGTGAGGGTGGTCACGGCATCCGAGAACTCCGTCGTGTACTCCGCCGGGAGCGACTGGGCGCGCTGCAGCTGTGCGACGGCGTCCTCGAGCTCGGTGGTGTCGACGATCGTCTCAGGCGTGCCGACGTCGAGACCAGATGCCGCGATGTCGGACGACACGGTGGTCGCCGCGGTCATCGCGGCGTCCGCGTCGGCCACGGTCTTCGCGAAGGCGCTCGGGGCCGCGGCGGCCTCCGCCGTGGCGGACGCGGTGGAGTACGACGCGAGCGAGAAATTGGTCAGCGAACCGGATGCCTCGGCCTGGGATGCGGGGGTCGCCGTGCTGAACGCGGCGGTGGCCAGCACGCCGACGGCGAGCGTCGCGGCGACCAGCACCGGGCGACGGCGGAGGCGGCGTTCGGCGCGGCGGAGCGTGCGGCGGGCGGGCGAAGTCGACGTGTGGGAGCGCATGTAAGACCGGGTTCCGTATCAGCGAAATGCGCCGTCGGGCGGCGCGTCGTGACCGTTCGGGCGGGCACAAGTCCCCGAGTCTCCCGGTCGTTTCTGGACGGTTCCGGTGCGTTACCTGAACGTTACATGTGAGCGGAAAGCTCGAAAAGGCCAGATCAAGAGCTCGGATCCCACCGCTTGGGGCCTGCTGGGAAGGTCCTCCGAACTACGATCTAACCACCCACCGGCCGTTCTTCAGGAGGCTCACCCGTGCCCTCGCCCATCGCTCCCACCCGCCCCGCAGCCCTCGCTCACGCCGACGATCTCGCCGCGTTCGTGGCGGCGTCGCCGTCGAGCTTCCACGCGGCCGCCGAGGTTGCGAGTCGCCTCGAGAGTGCGGGGTTCGTCCGGCTCGACGAGGCGGCCGGATGGCCGGCCCCGGCCGGCGGGAAGTACGTGGTGGTGCGCGACGGTGCGGCGATCGCGTGGGTCGTGCCGTCGAACGCGACAGCGTCGACGGGCGTGCGCATCTTCGGCGCGCACAGCGACTCGCCGGGGTTCAAGCTCAAGCCGAAGCCGACCACCGGCAAGCTCGGATGGCTGCAGGCTGGGGTCGAGATCTACGGCGGCCCCCTCCTCAACTCGTGGCTCGACCGTGAACTGCGGCTGGCGGGTCGCCTCGTGCTCGATGACGGCACCAGCGTGCTGGCCGCGACCGCCCCGCTGCTGCGGCTGCCGCAGCTCGCGATCCACCTCGACCGCGAGGTCAACGACCACCTCGCCCTCGACAAGCAGTCGCAGACGCAGCCGGTGTGGGGCCTCGGCGAGGCGGAGTCCGCCGACATCCTCGGCGAGCTCGCGCGCGAGGCGGGCGTCGACGCGGCGCACATCCGCGGCTACGACATCATGACCGCCGACGCCGCGCCGGGCACGACTTTCGGGCGCGACGACGTGTTCTTCGCCTCCGGCCGCCTCGACGACCTCGCATCGGTGCACGCGGGCGTGGTCGCACTGGAGCGCGCGGCCGACGGCCACGATGCCGACCACATCGCGATGCTCGCCGTCTTCGACCACGAGGAAGTGGGCTCGGGCACTCGGTCGGGTGCGGCCGGTCCCTTCCTCTCCGACGTGCTCGAGCGGCTGTGGCTGTCGCTCGGCGCCGACCGCGAGCAGCAGCTGCGTGCGCTCGCGGCGTCATGGTGCGTCTCGAGCGACGTGGGCCACTCGGTGCACCCCAACTACGCCGACAAGCACGACCCCGTCGTGCAGCCGGTGCTCGGCTCGGGCCCGATCCTCAAGATCAACGCCAACCAGCGCTACGCCACGGACGCCGCGGGCGCCGCGGCCTGGAACGGCTGGTGCGCCGCGGCCGGCGTCACCAGCCAGGAGTTCGTCTCGAACAACTCCGTGCCGTGCGGCTCGACGATCGGCCCGATCACGGCGACCCGCCTCGGTATCCGCACCGTGGACGTCGGCATCCCGATCCTCTCCATGCACTCCGCGCGCGAGCTCGCCGGCGTGAGCGACCTGTGGGACCTCGCCCGGGTGGCGGAGACGTACTTCCGCGGCTGACGCGGCGCACAGAATCGGAGCCTTCCGCCGACACGCCGGGAACGGATGCTGGGGTGACCCGGCGCGTTGCGCGAGACCTCCGATTCTGTGCGCGAGGTCAGGTGCGCGGTGCGGTCGGCTCGAGTGCCAGGTACTGGTGCGTGAACGCGATGGCCGCGCCGCCCTCGCCGACGCCGGCGACCACGCGCTTCACCGAGCCGGACCGCACATCGCCGATCGCGAAGACACCGTGCACCGTCGTCTCGAGGGCGAACGGGCGCCGTGCCTCCGGCCACGACCCCGACTCCGCGGCATCCGTCCCGGTGAGCACGAACCCCCGCACGTCCCGGGCGATCTCGGATGGCAGCCAGGCGGTCTCGGCGTCGGCCCCGATCATGACGAAGAGCACGTCGGCCTCGCGCGTGCCGACGATCCCCGTGCGCCGATCGACGACGTCGACGGCCTGAAGACTGTCGCCGCCGTGCACGCCGACGACCTCGCTGCGGGTCTCGACGCGGATGGCCGGGATCGCCGCGATCTGATCGATGAGATAGCGCGACATGCTCGCCTCGAGCGATTCACCCCGCACGAGCATCGTGACGGACCGTGCGTGCCGGCTGAAGAACAGCGCCGCCTGCCCGGCCGAGTTCCCGGCGCCGATGATGCAGACGTCCGCACCCTGCGCGACCGCCGAGTCGCTGCGCGCCGCGCCGTAGTAGACGCCGCTGCCACGGAGCCGGTCGACGCCGTCGACGGGGAGCGTGCGCCACACCACCCCGGTGGCGAGGATGACGACCTCGGCGCGCACGATGTCGCCGCCGTCGAGCGTCAGCTCGTGCGTCGCCGGGTCGAACGCCTCGACCGTGCGTGTCACCACGATCTCGGCGCCCAGCCGTTTGGCCTGCGTGAATGCCCGCCGCGCGAGGTCGTCGCCGGAGATGCCGAACGGGAAGCCGGTGTAGTTCTCGATCCGCGTCGAGGTGCCCGCCTGGCCGCCCGGCGCGAAGCTCTCCACGACCAGCGTCCGCAGCCCCTCCGCTGCGGCGTTGACGGCGGCGGTGAGCCCGGCCGGCCCCGCGCCGAGGATCACCACGTCGTAGTGGTCCGCGGCGGGCGTCACCTCGAGCCCGACAGCCTCGGCGATCTGCCGCATCGTCGGGTTCTCGAACCGCGCACCGCCCGCGAGCTCGAGCATCGGATACTGCGCCGCGTCAGCCGGGGCGTCCACGTCCACGCGCTCGAAGTCGACCTGGTTGCGGGTGAGGAACCCGATCACGCGGTGCGCGCGGGCGCTGCGCCGCGGGTGGATGAGGCGCACCTCGTACTCGTGCTGCTCGGCGGCCATGGTCTGCAGGGAGTCCAGGTATCGCCGCGCGAGCCCTGCGACCCGGTCGGGCACCGACGGCGCGGCGGCGGCGAGGGAGTAATAGACGGCGGGCTCGAGCTTGAGCACGCGGGTCGGCTCGCCCGCACGGCCGCTGGCAGGGAACGGCGTGCTGAGCGTCATCGGCACCTCGCCGAAGAACTGGCCGGGGCGGCGCGTGCCGATGACGCGCTCCTCGCCGTTCACGACCTTCGTGATCTCGGCCAGCCCCTCCACGACGACGAACAGCGCCCGATCGTCGCCCTCGTGCGCGAAGTACTCGCCGGTGACCAGGCGGATGTCTTCGACGGCGCCCGCCAGGTACACCAGCGCCTCCTCGGGCACCGCGGCGAAGACGTGCAGGGCGCGAAGGCCATCGACGGTGATCATGCGGCTCCCCAGCAGCGCAGGCACACGGGGCGCGGAACGCCCGGCGGCGCGGTGCGCCACGGGCTGAACGTAGCGGCACGGCCGAGCGGCGGTCAACCGCCGTTCTGCGCCGCCGCGACCGCGTGTCGCCGATGCGGCGTAGCCTGAACGGATGCCGCAGCCCTCGACTCCGCCGACGGGTGAGGCGCGTCGCCGCGAGGCGCTGGGGGCGCGCGCCCAGCTCGCGGCGCTGGCCGACGCCTCCACCGCCGGAACGGGTCCGCTGCTGGATCTGCCGTCTCCGGCAGATCCGCGTCCGGCCGCGGTGCTCATGCTGTTCGGCGTGCTCGACACGCTTCCGGCTGACCACGACGCGCAGGCCCGGGCGGTGTCGCGCGACCTCGACGTGCTGCTCCTCGCCCGCGCCACGACGCTGCGCGCGCATCCGGGCCAGGTGGCGTTCCCGGGCGGCCGGATCGATCCGGGCGACGACGGTCCTGTGGCCGCGGCGCTGCGCGAGGCGCGCGAAGAGACCGGGCTCGATCCTGCCGGGGTCGAGGTGCTGGGTGAGCTCGTGCACATCCCGCTCGCCTTCTCGCAGCACGTGGTGACTCCCGTGCTGGCGTGGTGGCAGCATCCATCTCCCGTCCGCGTGGTCGACGAGGCGGAGTCGGCCGATGTGTTCCGGGCTCCCGTCGCCGACCTGCTGAACCCGGCGAATCGCGGGGTCACGGTGATCCGCCGCGGCGGGCAGGAGTGGCGCGGGCCCGGATTCCTCGTGCGGCATGCGAACGGCGAGCACCTGGTGTGGGGTTTCACCGGCATGGTGCTCGATGCGCTCTTCGACCGGCTGGGCTGGACCGAGCCGTGGGACGAGGAGCATGAGCTCCCGCTCGCGCTGCCCGACTGACGAAGCAGGCGTCAGCGGTAGCGGTAGTGGTCCGCGCTGCTGTTGACCCAAGTGATGAAGCGGTGTGCCTCGGCGTCGCGCGGCGCAGCGAACGGGACGACCCACACCTGCGACCCCGCGATGACGAGGTGGGGTGCGGCGCGGTTGATCGCCCGATTGAGGTTGCGCGGAGTGATGGCGCCGGCCTGCCCGAACATCCGACGCTCGGAAGCCGCTTTCGTGAACTCCGGCCGACGCAGCAGCGCATCGCCCGAGTCCGCGGATGCCGCGACCTCGCTCACCGGCTGGCTCAGGTCGCCGAAGTGGATCCAACGGCCGTCGATCACGACCCCGGCGAAGTCCTGCTCCTGGCCGCTGTATCGCACCTCGCTCGTCCAGCGTCGCCCGTCCCACCAGCGCGTGCGGCCGCGCTGGTCGTCGTACCAGCCGGCCTGTGCCGGACCGGAGGCGGCGGGGCCGGCATCCGTCCGCAGCGCGGTATCGCGCTCGCGCAGGTCGATGTACTGGTCGGTCCAGTGCGTGCCGTCCCACCAGCGCTGTTTGCCGGAGCCGTCGTCGTACCACCCGGGTGCGGGCTGCGTCGCCATGATCCGAGGGTAGTTCGTGACGCAGGTTTCGGGGATCGACCCTCACCCGCCTGCGCCACGGCAGACTGGAGCCATGCCTCACGTCGACGACATCGTCCCCGCTGACCGCCGCCACCTGCTCGATCTCCCGGTGTACGCGCACCTCGGGACCATCCGGCCGAACGACACCGTGCAGGTCAACCCGATGTGGTTCGAGTTCGACGGCGAGCACGTCCGGTTCACCCACACGAACTACCGGCAGAAGTACCGCAACCTGCAGCACAACCCGTCGATGTCGCTGTCGATCCTCGACCCCGATTCGCCGTTCCGCTACCTCGAGGTCGCAGGCAAGCTCGTCGACGTCGTCCCGGATCCCGAGGGTGACTTCTACGTGCAGCTGCAGAACCGCTACGGCAACCCGAGTTCCACGCCGCCGCGCGACAAGGAGGACCGCGTGATCCTCGTCATGTCGATCGACCGCGCGACCCGGCAGTAGGGCTCAGAGGCGAGAGCGGGACGGATGCTGCGGCTCGCAGCATCCGTCCCCATCCGTCGTTCGTGCGGTCAGGCGTTGACGCGTGACGCTTCGACGGCCGCACGCACGCCATCGATGACGGGCGTGGTCGGGCGTCCGAGCAGGCGCGCGAGCGTCGGGTCGGCGTCGGCCAGCACGCCGCGGGCGATGCCTGCCTCCATCTCGGCGACGAAGCCGACGGTGCCGGCGTCGAAACCCGCCCCGGTGAGCGCGCCCTCGAGCTGCTTGCGCGAGACCGGCACGTAGGCGACGTCGCGGCCGAGCACCTCGGCCGCGGCCGCGGCGAGACCGGCGTAGGAGATGGCGGTGTCGCCCGAGAGCTCGTAGGTGCGGCCCAGGTGGCCGTCCTCGGTGAGCACGACGGCCGCGGCCTCGGCGTAGTCGGCGCGGCTCGCGGCGGCGACGGTCGCATCGCCCACGGATGCGGCGATCACGCCGGTCTCAGCGGCACGCAGCACGTCGGGCGTGTAGTTCTCGGTGTACCAGTTGTTGCGCAGCACGACGGCGGGCACGCCGCTCGCCGCGAGGTACTCCTCGGTCGCCTTGTGCTCGGGTGCGAGCACGAAGTCGACGGTGTCGGCGTGCGCGAGGCTCGTGTAGACCACCTTCGCGATACCGGCCGCCTTCGCCGCCTCGATGACGTTCACGTGGCCCTCGTACCGCTTGCCGGGCTCCGAGCCTGAGATGAGCAGCACGGCGTCGACGCCCTCGAGCGCGGCGGCGACGGACGCGGGCGCGTTGTAGTCGAGCGGGACGACGCGGATGCCGCGGTCCGCCAGATCTGCGACCTTCGAGGTCGTGCGCGCACCTGCGACGATGTCGCCCGGTGCGACGCCGCGATCGAGGAGGGCGTCGATGACGAGGTGGCCGAGCTGTCCGCCGGCGGCGGTCACGAGGATGGTCATGTTGGTCCTTTCGGTGGGGACGCGCTCGGGGCGCGCTCACCGGACGCCAACGCGCTCTTCGCGCGGCTACATTCCAACCGGAGGGTACCCACTTTGAGGTAAGGTACCCACATGGTGGTGAGTTTTGCGGAAATCCGGGCAGAGGTTCCCGGCGTCTTCGACGAGGCCTGCCCGACGCGGGTGGTTCTCGACCACGTCATGAGCAAGTGGGGCGTGCTGGTGCTCATCGCGCTCACCGACGGCACGAGCCGGTGGGGCGAACTGCGCCGCACTGTCGAGGGCATCAGCGAGAAGATGCTCGCGTCGACGCTCCGCACCCTCGAGAAGGACGGCTTCGTCGCCCGCACCGCGTACCCCGAGGTGCCCCCGCGGGTCGAGTACTCCCTGACGCCGCTCGGCGACGAGCTGATGGAGCGCATGATGCCGCTGATGGCGTGGATCGGCGTCCACGCGGGCGACATCGTCGAACGCTGAGACGCGGTCGGTGCGACCGCCTGCCAGGATGACGGCATGGCGACCGTGGTCGGACGCCGTTCGGCGGCTGCTGGCGGACGAGGGCATGCGCGCCGCGGCTGAGCGCGTGCGCGTCGCGTACGCGGACGAGGACGGGGCCGCAGCATCCGCCCGCGTCATCGAGGCGAGCATCGCGGCGCGAGGCTGACCGACGCGTCGCGCGGGGAAGGGGGTGTCAGCCGGTCGGCGCCTCGGGCTAGCGTGGGGCGCGACCGCACGTTCCCCGGGAGGTTCGCATGTCCGTCGTCGCCACGATGTCACTCTCGCTCGACGGGATCGGCGCGGGAGTCCACCAGACCGAGGAGCGCCCGTTCGGGGAGGTGCCCGAGAACGCGCTCCACCGCTGGATGTTCGAGGCGCCCGACGACAACCGCGCCGAGATCGACGCGATCGTCGACGCCGGTGCGTTCATCATGGGACGCCACATGTTCGGTCCGGTCCGCGGCGAGTGGGACCGCGACTGGCGCGGGTGGTGGGGGCCGAACCCGCCGTACCACCGCCCGGTGTTCGTGCTGACCCACTACCCGAGGGAGTCGATCGAGATGGAGGGCGGCACGACGTTCCACTTCGTGACCGACGGCATCCACGCGGCCCTGGATCGCGCGCGCGACGCGGCGGGCGACCGCAACGTCCACGTCGCCGGTGGGGTGTCGACCACGAACGCCTATCTCGCCGCCGAGCTCGTCGACGAGCTGATGCTGCAGATCTCGCCCAGCATCGTCGGCACGGGGCTGCGCCTGTTCGACGGGATCGGTCCGGTCCGGCTCGAGCAGATCTCGGGCAGGGCGACGTCGCTCGTCACGCATGTGCGATACCGCGTGCTCCCATCGGAATCCGCCGGGTCCACGGGATCCGCGGACCCGGCGTGACGGCGCATCGGCTCACGCGCGACGAGGCGCGGCGCATCGTGGTGCGCGCGCAACTCCTCGACGCGCAGCGGCCGGGCGACGTCGTCGAGGTCGCCGAGCAGCTCGGCTACATCAAGATCGACCCGACAGCCACGATCGCGCCGTGCGAGCACACCGTGCTGTGGTCGCGGATCGGCTGGTCCTACGAGCCCGGCCAGTTGCGCAAGGTCGTCGAGGACGACCGGCTGCTCTTCGAGTTCGACGGCACGTTCCGGCCGATGAGCCTGCTCCCGTTGATGCTGCCGGCCATGCGGCGGTGGCCGAATCGCGAGAGCACGCGGCAGTGGCTCGAGGCGAATGCCGGCTTCCGCACCGACGTGCTCGCCCGGCTGCGCGCCGAGGGGCCGCTCCTCGCGAGCGACATCCCCGACACGGCGCAGGTGAGCCGCGCCCCCGACGGCTGGTCGGGGTCGAACCAGGTGCCCCACATGCTGGACTTCCTGCTGCGCCAGGGCGAGGTCGCGGTCACCCGCCGCGAGGGCCGGCATCGCGTGTGGGATCTCGCCGAGCGCGTGTACCCACAGGACCTGCCCGAGTACGCGGACGACGAGGCGGCTGCCCTGCTCGCCGCACGTCGGCTGCAATCCGCCGGCATCGTGAAGCCGCACTGGTACTGGAGCGGTGTCGCGAAAGACACCGGCGAAGCCGCGGTCGTCGAGGGGAGCACCACGAAGTACCGCGTCGATCCCGAGGCGCTCGCCGCCCTCGACGAGGAGGACACCGGCGGTCGCGTCGCCTTCCTCAACCCGTACGACAGCCTGCTCTTCGACCGAAAGCGCCTCGAGGAGCTGTTCGAGTTCACCTACGTGCTGGAGCAGTTCAAGCCGAAGGCCCAGCGGCGGTACGGCTTCTTCGCGCACCCGATCCTGATGGGCGACAGTTTTGTCGGGATGCTCGACGCCGAGGTCGACCGCGACCGCGAGGTGCTCAGGGTCAACGCACTGCACGAGTTCCTGCCGTTCGAGCCGGAGGAGTCCGAGATGGTGCGCGCCGAGATCGCCGAACTCGCCGAGTGGCTGGGTGTCTCGGTCACGGGACTGCCCTGAGCGGTCCGGAGCCGCGCAACGTGCGCGATCGCGGCCGGGTCAGGGCACGCGGTTCGAGACCGTCAGCAGCACGACCGAGTCCTCGAGCGCCGCGAGGCTGTGGCGCTGCGGCGGGACCGTGAGGTGATCTCCGGATGCCCCATCCCACGCCTCGTCGCCGGCGATGAGTCGCACGCGCCCACGCAGCACCTGCAGCGTCGCCTCGTGCGGGCTCTCATGTTCGGCGAGCTCGTGCCCGGCGCGCAGCGCGATGACCGTCTCGCGCAGGGCGTGCTCATGCCCGCCGCGGATGGTGCGCGCAGCGCGGCCGCTCGACGCATCACGCGCCTTCGCCGTCAGGTCATCGATCAGGTCGGCCAGATCCGTGCTGTCCATCCGCGTCGCCTCCATCGCCTTGACAGGCCGGAGTCTACCCGCGCAGGTCGACGGGGAGACAGGCCGACCGCAGGGAGAACCACTCGTCGCCGGTCATCCGCCGGGCCTCGTCCTCGGCTTCCGCGCGGTCGAACACGAGGGCGCGCACGTCGGCCTGCTGCTGCCAGCGGGCCGACGTCGGCCCGTCGAGTGCGATCCACGGCAGGCCGGCGTTCAGGTCCGGTCAGGCAGCCGGTTCGCGCAGGCCGGCCGAGATCAGGTCCGCGAGGGCGGGCAGGTCGGCCGGCTCAGCGGCATCCGCCAGCACGTCTTCGGTGCCCGCGGGCGCGGGCTCGTCGCCACCGACGTGGTCGAGGAGCGCCGGCGTGGTGATGATCGCGACCCAGGCCGCGGCCGCGATGCGCACCCGGCGCGCCGCGATCGGGTGGAGGATGCTCGCACCGAGCACGCGTTCGACCGTCGCCTGCAGTTGTGCGCGGTAGTCGTGCAGCTTCTCGCGCACCTCCGGGTGCGTGCGCTGCTCGCGCCACACGATGACACGCCGCACCGCCGACTCCGCCTGCAGCGCCCGCAGCCGGCCGGTCACGTTCAGCAGCGTCTGCGCAGGATCGCCGCGTGCGATCAGCCCGGATGTGTCGATGGGATCGAGGTCCAGGCGCTCACCCACCAGGGCGCGCAGCAGGTCGGTCTTGGTGGGGAAGTAGTAGAAGAGCAGGCCTTTCGGCACCCCGGCGAGGTCGGCGATCGCCATCGT
Source organism: Microbacterium sp. F01 (assembly GCF_056156365.1). Taxonomy (NCBI): domain Bacteria; kingdom Bacillati; phylum Actinomycetota; class Actinomycetes; order Micrococcales; family Microbacteriaceae; genus Microbacterium; species Microbacterium sp. F01. Next base: position 3,148,550 of record NZ_CM149592.1, on the reverse strand, counting down.
CGGCGTCGCGTCGAAGCCGCGCTCCGCGAAGAGGCGTTCGGCGGCATCGAGGATGAGCGTGCGGCTCTCGCGATTGCGGGTCATGTCGGGTCCTGGAGAAAGCGGCGGGGGCGTCGGTCTGATCCGGCGCCCCCGTCTCGGCTCGCACTTCAGTGCGGGAGGGTCTGATCGTGCATGTGCATGGCAGGTCTCACGGCGAGCGCAGCGACGATCACCGCGACCGCTCCGCCGATCCAGCTGACCCAGGCGGCACCAGACTGCATGTCTGCGTAGCCGCCGAGCCATGGGGCGACGAACAGCAGCGCGCCCAGCGCCAGCTGGACGTACTCCATCGCCACCATCCCCGGCATCGCGAGGTTCGCGACGCCCGCGGCGATCAGCAGGACACCGACGATCACCATCCAGGTCATCGAGGCGCCCATCTGCGGCAAGGCGAACGCGCACACCGCGGCGACGAGGCCGACACCGACAGCGACCCAGTCCTCCCAGCGAGTCCACTTCTTCATTCGGATCTCCTCCTTCCGAGATCTGATGGCTCCCGATCGGGGGTCGATTCGAACGGTACGCCTGACTGACCGACCGGTCAAGAACCTGGTCGCGCGACCGCGGAGGCCCGCCGGCAACCCTCCCGAAGCGAGGGACGAGGCTCAGTCGCGCGTGGACTGCCAGCCGAGCTCCGGCGCGACGTGCTTCGCGAACGACTCGACCACCCGCAGGTTGAACTCGACGCCGAGCTGGCTCGGGATCGTGAGCATCAGCGTGTCGGCCGACGCGATCGCCGCGTCCTCCTTGAGCTGCTCGACGAGTTCGTCGGGCTCCGCCGCGTAGGTCTTCCCGAACGTCGAGCGGATGCCGTCGATCACGCCGATCTGGTCACCGTCCTGGCGTCCGCCGAAGTACATCCGCTCCTCGGCGGTCGTGATCGGGAAGATCGAGCGACTCACCGACACCCGCGGCTCGCCGGGGTGCCCCGCCTCGCGCCACGCGGCACGGAACGCGTCGATCTGCTGAGCCTGCAGCAGATCGAAGGGCGTCCCGTCCGCCTCGGTCAGCAGGGTCGACGACATCAGGTTCACGCCCATGCGTCCTGCCCATTCGGCGGAGTCGCGGTTGCCGGCGCCCCACCACACCCGCGAGCGCAGGCCGGGGGAGTGCGGCTCGATGCGCTGCAGGCCGGTGGCGCCGGTGCCGAACGGGGACGAGGCATCCCGTTCTGCCAGTCCCTCACCGTCGATAGCCCGCAGGAAGAGGTCGAAGTGCTCACGCGCGATGTCGGCGCCGCGAGGGTCATCCGAGCCGGTGTAGCCGAACGCCTCGAAGCCGCGCACGACGGTCTCGGGTGAGCCGCGGCTGACACCGAGCGCAAGCCTGCCGCCCGAGATCAGATCGACGGATGCTGCTTCCTCGGCGAGGTAGAGAGGGTTCTCGTAGCGCATGTCGATGACGCCGGTGCCGACCTCGATGTTCTCGGTGCGCGCGGCGATCGCGGCGAGCAGCGGCATCGGGGAGGACTGCTGGCGCGCGAAGTGGTGTACGCGGAAGTACGCGCCGTTGACGCCGAGTTCGTCCATGCCCTGGGCGAGGTCGATCGCCTGCAGCATCGAGTCGGCCGCGCTGAGCTGCCGCCCGCCGCCGAGCGGTCCGTAGTGTCCGAAAGAGAGGGTGCCGAATCGCTGCATGTCGTCTGCAACCGTACGCGCGCGGCATCCATTCCGGTGAATATACTCGCAGCGGATGTCGATGCCGGCCGGCGTCTGAGCGCACACCTCAGTCGCGCGGCATGGACGCCCCGGCGAGCGCGTCGGCGAGTTCCGCGCGCGAGCCTATGCCGAGCTTCGTGTAGACCTTTCGCAGGTGGTACTCGACGGTCTTCGGGCTGAGGAACAGGGCGGCGGCGGCCTCGCGCGTCGTGCGGCCGTCCGCGAGCAGCACGCTCACCTGCAGCTCCTGCGGGGTCAGGTCGTCGACCGCGCGCCCCGACGGCGCCCGCACGCGCTCCCCGGTTGCCGACAGCTCCGTCGCGGTGTGCTCCTGCCACAGGGATGCGCCGAGTTCGGAGAAGTCGTCGAGCGCCCGGCGAAGCTGCGCGCGCGCGTCGACGCGCCGTCCGGCCCGGCGCAGTCGCTCCCCGTACGCGAGGCGCGTGCGCGCCTGCTCGAAGCGGTCGAGCGTCTGCTCGTGCCAGGTGAGTGCTGAATCGAACCAGCCGTCCCAGTCGTCGCCGGGTGAGGCGATGCCCATGGCGCGATCGCCTCGCGCGAGCGCCCAGGGCTGGCCCTTCGCAGCCGCGCGCGAACGGGAGGAGTTCGCGACCGTGATCGCCTCCTCACGGCGTCCCACGCGGACGAGCGCGTCCGCGTACTCGGGTCCGGGTGAGAGGTCGACGTCGTCGAGGCCGAGTCGCGCCAGCAGCTTCGTGAGGTCCGCGAAGAGCTGTGTGGCGGCGTCGGGGTGCCCGAGCGAGAGTTCGAGATCGCCCAGGGCATGACCCACCCACGCCTCGCCGACGTGGATGTCCCGCGCGGCGCACTGCGAGCGGGCCTCCTCGCCGTGCGCGCGGCACTCGCCCGCTCTGCCGGCCCGCGAATCCAGCCGCGCGAGTCCTGCGAGCGACATCGCCAGCTCCGTCCTCTGCCCGGTATCGGCGGCCAGCCGGATCGCCTCGGCGAAGTTGGCCTCAGCGCGCACCCACGACGCCGTCGTCGTCGCCTGATCGACGGCGACGTGGAAGAGGAGCGCCGGCAGCGCGCCGATCCCCGTCGCCCCCCGAACCTCCTCGACGAGTTCGCGCAGCCGCGCGCCGCTCGTGGCATCCCGCAGGTACAGCGGAGCCAACATCAGCCACGACAGGCGCCGGGGGTCCCGGCTGAGGTCCGGATCCGTCTCGAGGAAGGGGACAGCCGCACGGATCTCCTCGGCGCCGCCGTGCCCGGACAGCGTCCTGGCCATGCCGCAGGCCATCAGCCCGAGGGCGTGCGCGCGCGTCGTCACCACCTCGGGGCGCAGTCCGGTGATCCGGTCCGCGAGGCGCGAGGCGGTGCGGGCATCACCCAGGTAATAGGTCGCATGCACGGCGTCCGCGAGTGCGACGGTCGCGGCATCCGCCGAGGACGCGCGATCCGCGGCGCGCAGGAGAAGCTCCAGAGCCTCGCGCAGCGAGCCGGTGCGAGCAGCGACCGAGGAGCGCAGCTCGATCTCCCTGACGTCGTCGTCTGCCCTCTCTCCGGCGCGGCCTGCCCCCGCCTCCCGTGTGCGCCGGTCGAGCAGCGCGAGCGTGCGCTCGCCGTCGCCCGCCGCCCACGCGGCGTCGGCCGCCTGCAGCAGCCGTGATGCCCGGACGCCCGGGTCGGGGGTCAGGCGTGCGGAGCGCTCGAACGCACCCGAGGCCACCGAGTAGGCGGCACGTGACCCGGCGTGATCGCCCGCTGCGGCGAGAAGTCCGGCGACAGCGGCATCGGGGTGCGAGGTCGCTTCCGCCAGGTGCCATGCCCTGCGGTCGACATCGCCGGGCGACGCCGCGCCGGCTGCGGCGGCGTGAGCCGCACGGCGGGCGGCGGCCGACGCGCCCGAGTACACCGCCGCGCGCAGCAGCGGGTGGCGGAACGCGACATGCCCGTGGCGAACAGTGACCAGCCCCAGATCCTCGGCTTCGTCCAGGCCTGCGACATCGACCCCGTACGCGGCGCAGGCCGCGGTGACGAACCGGAGGTCGGCCCCGCAGACCGCTGCCACGAGCAGGGCGTCGCGGCAGTCGTCATCCAATCCGGAGAGACGCTTTCCGAACGCGTCGATCACGGCACGGGGGACGCGGAGGGGCAGCCCCGTCTCGATGCTCTCGACGACGTCGAGGTCTGCGCCGCGCAACTCGAGCATCGCAAGCGGATTGCCGTCGGTGGCCTGGTGCAGCACCCGCACGCGCTCGTCTGGGATCGGCTCCCCCGACGCGTGACCCAGGATCGTCCGTGCCGCGTCGAGGTCCACGCCGCTGAGCGCGAGCGAGGGCAGAGCCGCCACGAGATCATCGCCGTCCGGGCTGCGGACGCCGAACAGCGCGATCACGGGGTCGGCCGCGAGCCGACGCGCCGCGAAGACGAGCGCCTGCGACGAGGGCGCGTCGACCAGGTGCAGATCGTCCACCACGACGGCGACCGGCTCGTCCTCGGCGAATCGGCAGATGATGCTCAGGACGGCCGCGCCGATGGTGAACCTGTCGCTCCCGACCGCCGGCCGCGAGGCGCCAGGCAACGACAGTGCGGCCGCGATGGCGGCCGCTTGCGCCGGTGGGATGTCCTCGAGCGAACCGAGCGCCGGGCGGACCAGCTGCAGCAAGGCGGCGAACGGGATCTCGCGCTCGGACTCCAGTCCGGTCGCACGCAGCACCCGCATGCCGTCCAGGCGTGCGACCGCGTCGTCCAGGAGAGCGGTCTTGCCGACGCCCGCCTCGCCGCGCACGGCGAGCACGCCGCTCGTCCCCAGACGCGCAGCCGCCCCGAGCCTGTCGATCTCCTGCTGCTCGGCCTGCCGACCTGCCAGCATGGCCCGAGTCTACGACCGGCCCGGAGACTAGGGGGGTCCCCGGATGCGACGCTGACCGGCGCATTCCTAGCGTCGAGTCATCCGCTGTACACAGCGGGTCACCGACGCGAAGGAGCCGCAGATGTCTCTCACCACCGAACCCGCCCGGGCCGCCGAACCTGCCCCCATCGACACCGACAAGCTGATGAGCTTCGTCTTCCGCGCCGTCGACGAAGTCGGCGCGACCCTCAACGCCGCGCTGGTCGTCATGGGCGACAAGCTCGGGTACTACCGCGATCTCGCCGAACACGGACCGAGCACACCGGCGCAGCTGGCCGAGCGCACGCAGACCGCGGAGCCCTACGCCCGGGAGTGGCTCAACGCGCAGGCGGCGGGGGGCTACGTCTCGTACGATCCCGCGACGCGGCGCTACACGCTTCCCGCCGAGCACGCGCTGGCGATGACCGATCCCGAGAGCGCCGCGTTCCTTCCCGGCTTCTTCCAGATCGCGCTCGGGACCGTGCACGACACGCAGCACATCGTGGATGCGGCGCGCAGCGGCGCCGGCTACGGCTGGCACCAGCATGGTGCGGACGTGCACGTCGGCTGCGAGCGGTTCTTCCGCCCGAGCTACCACGCCAACCTCGTCGAGTCGTGGATCCCCGCGCTCGACGGCGTCCGCGAGAAGCTGGAGGGCGGTGCGCTCGTCGCCGACGTCGGATGCGGGCACGGCGCCTCGACGATCCTCCTCGCGCAGGCGTTCCCGAACTCCACGTTCGTGGGCTCGGACTACCACGCCGAGTCGATCGAGACGGCGCGTGCGCGCGCGGCGGAAGCGGGCGCCGAGAACGTGCGCTTCGAGGTGGCTCCCGCACAAGAGTTCGGCGGCCGCGGATACGACCTCGTCGCGATGTTCGACTGCCTCCACGACATGGGCGACCCCGTGGGCGCGGCGCGCCACGTGCGCGAGGCGATCGCCGACGACGGCACGTGGATGATCGTCGAGCCGATGGCCGGCGATCGGGTCGAGGACAACCTCAACCCGGTCGGCCGGGTCTACTACGGCTTCTCGACGCTGCTGTGCACACCGTCGTCGCTCTCACAGGACGTGGGCCTCGCGCTCGGCACGCAAGCCGGGCCGGCACGGATCCGCGACGTCACGGCTGCGGCGGGATTCACACGCTTCCGCAGCGTCGCGGAGACGCCGTTCAACCGCGTCATCGAGGCGAGGCCCTGACGGCGGAGGGGAGCGAGGTGCACACTGTCGGGTGAGACGAGGGAGATGGCCGCGATGGGCAACCGCCACACCTGGGTCCGGGCGCAGCGCCGCCCGCGCAGGGCCCTCTTCCTCTCGTCCCCGATCGGGCTCGGCCATGCGCGGCGCGATGTCGCGATCGCGCAGGAGCTGCGCCGGCTGCACCCCGACCTCGAGATCGACTGGCTGGCGCAGCATCCGGTCACCCGCGTGCTGGCGGATGCCGGCGAAGCTGTGCACCCGGCATCTGCGCTGCTCGCGAACGAGTCCGCGCACATCGAGGACGAGTCGGCCGACCACGATCTGCACGCGTTCCAGGCCATCCGCCGGATGGACGAGATCCTCGTCAGCAACTTCATGGTCTTCAACGACGTCGTCGAGGAGTCCTACTACGACCTCGTGATCGGTGACGAAGCGTGGGACGTGGACTACTTCCTGCACGAGAATCCCGAGCTGAAGCGGTTCGCCTTCGCGTGGCTCACCGACTTCGTGGGCTGGCTTCCGATGCCGAGCGGCGGGGATGCCGAGGCCGCACTCACCGCCGACTACAACGCCGAGATGCTCGAGCAGCGGGCACGCTACCGGCGACTGCGCGACCGCTCGATCTTCGTCGGCAATGCGGACGACATCGTGGACGAGAGCTTCGGGCCGGGTCTTCCAAGCATCCGCGAGTGGACCGAGGAGCATTACGACTTCGCGGGGTACGTCACCGGCTTCGTGCCCCCCGACGACGGGGAGCGCGCGCGAGTGCGAGACCGGCTCGGCTACGGGCCCGACGACGTGCTGTGCCTCGTCACGGTCGGCGGATCCGGCGTGGGGGAGGCGCTGCTGCGGCGGGTGATGGATGCCGTGCCCGTCGCGCGCCGCATGCTCCCGTCGCTGCGGTTCCTCGTGGTCACCGGCCCGCGCATCGACCCGGCGTCGCTTCCGCTGCACGAGGGCGCGGAGGTGCGAGGGTTCGTCCCGGATCTGTACCGCGCCCTGGCCGCGTGCGATGTGGCAGTCGTGCAGGGCGGCCTGACGACGTGCATGGAGCTGACCGCTGCCCGTCGCCCCTTCCTCTACGTCCCCCTCGAGAACCACTTCGAGCAGAACTTCCACGTGCGCCACCGGCTGCAGCGCTACGGTGCCGGCCGGTGCATCCGCTACGCGGCGCTCGCCGACCCCGCGGTGCTGGCCGAGGCGCTGGTGACGGAAGCGTCGAGCAAAGTCGCATATCGTCCCGTCGAGACCGACGGCGCGGCCCGCGCCGCCGCCATGCTCGCGGAGCTGATCTGATGCGCGCGCTCGAGCCGACGACGACGGGCGACCTGGACCGCGATGGCGTCCGCGTGCACTACGAGGTCTATGGCGCCGGCTCGCCGACGGTCTACCTGCTGATGCCCGACGTGATCGTGCACAGTCGCGCATGGAAGGCGCAGATCCCTTTCCTGTCCCGCTTCTTCCGCGTCGTGGTGAGCGACCCGCGTGGCAACGGTCTCAGCGGCCGCCCGCACTCGCCCGAGCAACTCGGTGACCGGCTTCTCCTGGACGATCAGTGGGCGGTGCTGGACGCCGTCGGCGCCGAGCGGGCGGTCCTGGTCGGCGTGTGCACCGGCGCAGGGCACGCGCTCATGATGGCCGCCGAGGCGCCGGAGCGGGTGCTCGGGGTGTGCGCGATCAACCCCGGACTGCTCCTCACCGAGCCGCTTCCCCACCGCATCGCCTTCGACTTCGACACGCCGCGCGAGAGCTACGAGGGCTGGCAGCAGCAGAACCGCCATTTCTGGCGGGAGGACTGGCCCGCCTTCTCGAGGTTCTTCTTCGGCGAGATGTTCCCGGAGCCGCACTCCACCAAGCAGCGCGAAGACTGCGTCGAGTGGTCGCTGGGGGCGGGGCCCGACACGATGCTGCTCGAGTACGACTCGCCGCCGTATCTCGGCAACACCGTCGATACGGCGACGGCCGTGTGCGAGGCGGTGCGCTGCCCTGTGCTCGTCATCACCGGTTCCCTCGACAACTGCCAGAATCCGCTCCGGGGCCCGGTCGTCGCCGACCTCACCGGCGGAGAACTGGTCCTCATCGAGGGGTCAGGGCACCTGCCTCAGGCGCGTGACCCGGTGAAGGTGAACCTCCTCCTGCGGGACTTCATCCGACGCGTGTGAGCGGCCGCGCGCGCACCCCCTGTCCTGGGTGTGCGCGCGGTGCCTACGATGGCCCGAGAGAAGACGGCGCCGACGGATGCCGTGAGTCGAGGGGGTGCGCAGTGGTCCAGGTCCGCGTGGCCGGTGTGGCCCTCGACGCGTCGGGGCAGCACGTGCTGCTGCTGAAGCCCGTCGATCAGATCCCCGGCGACGGGCTCGTGCTCCCGATCTGGATCGGCCAGCTCGAGGCGACGTCGATCCTGGTGGCCGTCGAGAACGCCGAGGTGCCGCGTCCGCTCGCGCACGATCTCATGGGGCTCATCCTGACAGCACTCGACGCGGTGGCGACGAAGGTCGAGGTCACGCGCATCGAGGACGGCACTTTCTACGCCGAGATCACGCTGTCGACCGCGCTCGGCGACCGCGTCGTCGATGCCCGTCCGTCCGATGCCGTCGCGCTCGCGTCGCGCGTCGGCGCGCCGATCTGGGTCGCCGACGCGGTGCTCACCGAAGCGGGCGTTCCCGACGTGCTCACCGAGACGGATGCCGCCGAGCGGCTCGACGAGTTCAAGCGGTTCCTCGACGACGTCGAGCCGGAGGACTTCGAGAGCTGAGCGCGAATTCGCGCCGCCGTGTATCTGGGAGGGCGGAGCCCGCTCGTTCGTGGGGTGGCCGCCGCGTGTGGCGCGGCCGCGCGGACGGAGTCGGTCGCGACGTTCCGTCGCATCCGCTCACCGAAAGGCGCCCCATGTCCCTCAACGACCTTGCCATCGACGTGCCCCACGCCGCCGTGGCCGCCGCTGCGGCAGAACTGCGCGCGGCGCTGGGCGACCGTGCGCTGCTGCGTGGCGACGCGGGGTACGACGACGCCCGGACGCCGTGGAACCTCGCCGTGGCGCAGCATCCATTCGCCGTCGTGATACCGGAGTCGGAGCAGGACGTCGTCGATGTCGTACGCGCCGCCACGCTCTCGGGGCTGCGCATCGCGCCGCAGTCGACCGGTCATGGTGCGGGCGCACTCAGCGACACCGACCTCGCGCACACCGTGCTGGTCTCCTTGCGGACGCTCCGCGGCGTGACCGTCGACCCCGAGGCGCGCACCGCGCGCGTGCTCGGCGGGTCGCTCTGGAACGACGTGCTCGAGGCGGCGGCCCCGCACGGGCTCACCGCTCTCCACGGCAGTGCCGGCGACGTGTCGGTCGTCGGGTATTCGCTCAGCGGCGGGCTGTCGTTCTACGCCCGACGGCATGGTCTCGCCGTCAACGCGGTGCGCGCGGTCGAGGTCGTGACGGCCGACGGCTCGCTCGTGCGCGCGACCGCCGACGAGCACGCCGATCTGTTCTGGGCGCTCCGCGGCGGCTCGGGCTCGTTCGGCGTCGTCGTCGCGATCGAGATCGACCTGCTCCCGTTCGCCGACGTCTTCGCGGGCATGCTGCTGTGGGATGCATCGCGCGCCTCCGAGGTCTCGCACGCGTGGGCGCGATGGACGCGGTCCGCCCCCGAGACCGCCACCACGACGCTGCGCATCCTCCACATCCCGCCGATGCCCGAATTGCCGCCGTTCCTGTCAGGCCGCTCGGTGGTCGTGATCGACGGGGCGATCGAAGACACGGATGCCGCGGCATCCGCCCTGCTCGAACCGCTGCGTGCGCTCGAGCCCGAGGTCGACACGTTCGCCCGGATTCCGGCGCCCGCCCTCGTCGCCGTGCACATGGACCCGCCCGAGCCTTCGCCGTCGGTGACGTGGCACGCGGTGGTGGGGGAGCTCCCGGCGCGGGCGGTCGACGCCTTCGTCGAGGCGGCGCAGACGCCCGGGATCTTCGCGCAGGAGCTTCGTCACCTCGGCGGTGCCGTGAACCGGCGGCCGGAAGGCGCCGGTGCGATCGCGTCGCTGGACGGCGAGTACCTCATGCACTCGATCGCGATGGTGGCGACGCCCGAGGCCGCGCCGGCCGCGACGGCTTCGGTGCGTGCCGGGGTGGCGGCCCTGATGGCGTGGCGCGTCGACGCGCTCGCGCTGACGTTCGTCGACGCGCCCGGTGCCGATCGCTCGGTGGCGTTCGGGTCGGCGTGGGCGCGGCTGCGTCAGCTGAAGCTCGCGTACGACCCGGCCAACCTCTTCGCCGCCGCGCGGCCGGTCTGAGTCCGGGCGTCCCGTCGAAACCGGGGATCTACGCCGAGCCCTGGGGTGACGTCTCCGGTCTCGGCGAAAACACCCGGTCTCGGCGATCGGCCGTGGGTGCCGAGGTGGGTCAGGCCGCTCTCGCCCGGACCGCGGCAGCGACCTCGGCGGGCGACCCCTTCCAGGGCGCGCCGTGACCGGGGAGCACCCACGAGGCCTGCACGGCGGCGAGGCGGTCGAGCGACGCCAGCGCTTCGGCAGGGTCGTCGGTGAAGGGCGCGGGCTGCATGCCCGCACGGCCGGTGAGCACATGGCGCGTCGTGAGGGCGTCGCCCACGAACACGGCGTCGGCGACCGAGATGTGCACCGCGATGCTCCCCGGCGAGTGGCCGGGCATGCCCACGATCACAGGTGAGCCGGGCAGGTCCAGCACGTCGCCGTCGTGCACCTCGACGACCTCCGCCACGTAGGTCGTGGGCATCGCGCGCTTGCGCAGGGCGTACGCGAAGAACCCGAGCGTCGGCCCGAGCTTCATCGGCCCCATGGACGCCTTCGGCTTGTCGCCGGTGCGGGCGCGCTCGGCATCGGCCTCGTGGATGTAGACGGGCACGCCGTGGTCGCGCCGCAGGCGCTCGGCGAAGCCGATGTGGTCGCTGTCGCCGTGCGTGAGCACGACGCCCTTGACATCGGCGGGGGTGAGGCCCAGCGCCTCGAGCTCGCGCACGAGGTCCTTCCAGTGACCGGGGAGCCCCGCGTCGACGACGGTGACGCCGTCGTCCGTGACGACGAGGTAGGCGGCGACGATGTCGTTGCCGATGCGGTACAGGTGCGGTGCGAGCTTCATGGGGGATCCTTCGCAAGAGCCGTCGGTGTCTCCGAACTTGGCATGGCTACGATAAGTAGCTATGATGGCTACTGTCAATAGCCATTGAGGAGCGCCACATGCCGACACCGGAACGCACGTCGTACGCCGAGATCGTCGCCGCCGGGCGCGACATCCTGGAGGCCTCCGGCCCTGCCGGCCTCACGATGCAGAGCGTCGCGCAGCGTGTGGGGGTGCGCGCGCCGTCCCTCTACAAGCGCGTGCGCGACCGCGACGCCCTGATCGAGGCCGTCGCCGCCGCGACCGTGGACGACCTGACCGGCCGGCTCGAGGCATCCGATCGCTCTCTGGAAGGGCTCGCCCGCGCCTACCGGGCGCTCGCGCACGAGCGCCCCGAGGGGTTTCGCCTGATGTTCGCGGCCGCCGCCCCACAGCAGCTGCTCGATCGCGCGGGGATGACCATCGTCGACAGTGCCGCCGCGATCGCCGGCGAGGAGCACGCCCTCGATGCGGCGCGTCTTGTGACGGCGTGGGCGACCGGGTTCATCCACATGGAGCTCGCCGGAGCCTTCCGACTCGGCGGCGACGTCGACGGCGCGTTCGAGTACGGACTGGCGGCGCTGCGCCGGGGACTCGGGGCCTGACCCGATCAGCGGGCGTGGCGGCGATGTGGTGGATGGTGAGTCACGGCCTGGCGGGCCTCGCGGTCACGGCGCTGAGCGTCGTGATCCGGCAGGCGTCGATAGACTTCGGTCTATGAAAGGCGCGGCCCAGCGCGGACTTACAGTTCTCGCCGACCCGACCCGTGCCCGCATCCTTCGCTTGATCCGTGACGCGGACGGCGGGCACGCCCTGGTCGGAAAGCTCGCTGACGCGCTCGATCTCCGGCAGCCCACCGTGAGCCACCATATGAAGGCGCTGCTGTCGGAAGGCGTCGTCGTGCGGGAGCGCGACGGCCGGAGAGTCTGGTATTCGATCGCGCCGGAGCAGGTCGATCGCGTGAACGCCCTCATCGGCGACGCCGGCACCGTGCCGGGAGCGACCGACCTCGAGCGGATCATCGACGATCTCGCGCTGCGATTCCGCGGAACCTTCAGTCCCGAGACCGTGCGGGAGAGCGTCCAGACCAGCTACGACCTGCTCGCGAGCGGGTCGAGTTCGCCGCTCCTCGCATCGCGCACGGCCTCGTTCGCGGCGACCCGGCTGGAAGCGCTCAGCCGAGCGCAAGGCGATCTGCCCGCCCGGCCCGAAGTGCTCTTCGTGTGCGTGCAGAACTCGGGGCGATCGCAGCTGGCCTCGGGGATCCTGCGGCACCTCGCGGGCGACCGGGTCGGGGTGCGCAGTGCGGGCTCGGCGCCGGGGTCGGAGGTGCGGTCGTCGATCGTCCAGGCGCTCGACGAGATCGGCGTGTCGGTCGGCGGGGAGTTCCCGAAGCCACTCACCGATGACGTCGTCCGTGCCGCGGACGTGGTGGTCACGATGGGATGCGGCGACGCCTGCCCCGTCTTCCCCGGCCGGCGGTATGTGGACTGGCCGCTCGAAGACCCCGTCGGCAAGCCGATGGATGCGGTGCGCGGCATCCGTGACGACATCGAAAGTCGTGTGCGGCACCTGCTGGATGAGATCCTCGCGTACTGAACGCTCACTCACGGTCTACTGGTCGTCGGACAGTCGTGACGCCCTGCGGCGTTCGAGCCGCCAGTGGATCTCGTGCGTGTCGGGGTGCCGCCATTCGTGCATCCGGTACTCGAAACCCGGGAGCAGCACGATCGGGATGGGATCGGGGGATGCCGGAGCCACGGCTCCGACCACGATCTTGGCGTCAGCCGGGATGAACGGCGACTGAGCGGGAACGGGAGCGGTGATGATCTCGACGGGATCTCCGTAGGGGCGCGCCATGGGGGCACCTTAGCACGGCCAGGGAAACCCCTGAGAGACGCCTTAAAGAGGCTATACCAAACAGATAAGCACATCATAGAGTCTCCATAGAGGACGAATGCGCTCGTCGTGTCGCGGTTGAACCCGAACGGCCACGTTCCTCGTCAGTGTGTGGGGCTGACGAGCCGGCGGCGCGGCCCGTCGTCCTCGAGCCGGTGCGGGTTGGGGGCGTACTCGTTACGCGGGGGTACCCGGTCCACAGCACTGCGGCGGCTCGCCCCTGGGCGCATCACGTCCAGGGGCGGGTCGGGCTCCGCGCGACGAAAGGATCGACCCATGTCCGACTCGGCCCCGGCTACGGCGAAGGCCGGCTGGTACCCCACGCGCGTGCAGGGGACGGAGCGCTATTGGGACGGTATCCGGTGGACCGAGATGTTCCGCCAGCCGCAGGGGAGCGCTCCGACTCCGATCGGCGAGCGCATCGCGTCCGAGGCGTCCATGTGAGCACCGCCGTGCCGATCTTGAGATCGACTAGCACGACCGTCGAGCACGCACAATCCCTGCTCGTGTGACGGGTTCGGTCCGTACGGTCGGCGTCATGGCAACCACGACGAAGAACTCGACGACGAAGAACTCGAACACATCCGCCACGCGTAACAAGCGGCGGCCCGCTCGTGGCGCCCAGCTCACAAAGGAGCAGAACGCCGAGAGCGGGTTCACCGCTTCCGCCACACTCAGCGACAACCTCCAGAAGGTGCTCGTCGATCTCATCGAACTCGCGTCGCAGGGCAAGCAGGCCCACTGGAACGTCGTCGGCAAGAACTTCCGCGACACGCACCGCCAGCTGGACGAGATCATCGAGTCGGCGCGTGAATTCAGCGACGCCGTCGCCGAGCGCATGCGGGCGCTGCATGCCCTTCCCGACGGTCGCAGCGACACCGTCGCCGAAACCACCAGCCTCCCCGAATTCCCGCAGGGCGAGATCGACACGACCGACGTGATCGACCTCATCACGGAACGGCTCGAGAACACGGTCGGCACCTGTCGGGACGTACACGATGCGGTCGACGAAGAGGATCCCACCAGCGCGGATCTGCTGCACCAGATCCTCGAGAAGCTCGAACAGTACGCATGGATGGTCAGCTCCGAGAACCGGGTCCCGAGCAGGGGTTAGTCCCGGGCAGACGAAACGGGGTGCAGCCGCAAGGCTGCGCCCCGTTTCCTTCAGCAGGTGAGAATGACGACCATCAGGCCGTCCGATCCGGTCAGCGGTAGAAGTCGCCGTAGTAGGTGTCCAGCTGGCCGCGGTACGCGTCATCCTGACCCGTCGTGGACTGGTCCCACTCCGGAGAGTTCTTGATCTGGTCCTTCGTGAGATCGACGTAGACCTTCTCCTCTTCGTCGTCGACACGTTCGACTGTCCCGGCCGGAAGAATCACCTTCCGGCCGAAGATCCACGGCCCGGTGTCGACGACGAGCCGGCTGCTGCCGGCATCGTTGCTCGCCTCGTCGATCTTTCCGATGCTGCCATCCGTGGCCTCCACGTGGTATCCCACCGGGTCGCGGGAACCGGCCCCGCGATCGACCGACTGGCGGTAGTCCCAGGCGTCCCAACTCGAGGACATGAGTGCTCCTTGTCTTCATGCGAGGGATGGATGCGGAGATCGACCGGGGTGGTCGCTCCGACACCCACGCTAGGAAGCGGTCCGCAGATCAGTGACCCCCTAGCCAATCCGACGGAAGAGGCGTAAGGGGCACGGAGGGTGTCGCCGATGTCGTCGGTCGGTGCGACGATTCTCAGAACAAATGTTCGATGGGAGGCGGCATGCGGGGCGAGGCGACAGTGCTCCATGCGGATCTCGATGCCTTCTATGCATCGGTCGAGCAACGCGATGCGCCCGCGTTGCGCGGTCGGCCGGTCATCGTCGGCGGGGGCGTGGTGCTGGCGGCAAGCTACGAGGCGAAGGCTCGAGGCGTGCGCACGGCCATGGGAGGCCGTCAGGCTCGCGATCTGTGCCCCGATGCCGTGATCGTGCCGCCACGTATGGAGGCGTACTCCGCGGCGAGCAAAGCCGTCTTCGCGATCTTCCGCGATACGACGCCGCTCGTCGAGGGGCTCTCCATCGATGAGGCGTTCCTCGAGGTGGGCGGCCTGCGGCGCATCGCGGGTACGCCCGAGCAGGTCGCCGTGCGTCTGCGGGAGCGGGTTCGTGCGGAGGTCGGGCTGCCCATCTCGGTCGGGATCGCCCGCACCAAGTTCCTCGCCAAGGTCGCCAGCGCCGTCAGCAAGCCCGACGGGCTGCTCCTGGTCGATCCCGGACGGGAAGAGGAGTTCCTGCTCCCGCTGCCGGTGGAACGGCTGTGGGGCGTGGGTGCCGTCACTGCCGAGAAGCTCCACCGCCTCGGCATCCACACTGTCGGGCAGCTGGCCGAGCTCGAGGCTGCGACAGCCGAGAGGCTGCTCGGCAGAGCGGCCGGAGCGCACCTGCATGCGCTGGCCCGGCTGCGCGATCCGCGCCCGGTCGACACCACGCGGCGCCGCGGGTCCATCGGTTCACAGCGTGCGCTCGGCACCCGCCCACGCACGGCCGACGAGCTGGAGGTCATCCTCACACAGATCGTCGATCGGCTCGCGCGTCGCCTGCGCGACGGCGATCGCGTCTGTCGAACGGTCGTGCTGCGCCTCCGGTACGGCGACTACACGAAGGCCACGCGCTCCCGCTCGTTCCGCTCGCCCACCGATCGCACCGCGCTGATCCTCGCTGTCGCGCAGGGGTTGCTGGCTGTCGCGCAGCCCGAGATCGCAGCACGCGGCATCACCCTCATCGGCGTCTCGCTGTCGCAGCTCGGCCGCGTCGACAGTGTCCCGTCAGAGCTCCCGATCGATTGGGACGACGGCGTGCGCCTGGACACGGTGCTCGATGCCGTGCGCGATCGCTTCGGCGCAGCATCCGTCTCCCGCGCGGCGCAGCTCGGCCGCGACCCCGGCTGGTCGACTCCGCTTCTGCCGGAGCACGAGTGACGGCGACGAGCGCCGTCCGCGTGCCCTGGCATGCGGGAAGCGCACGACTTCTCGCGCGGCGCCGACCGGGCGGGCTATACGTCGGCGGTCAGGAGTTCGCTGATGTCGTGCGACTCGGTGGGTTCAACCGGTTCAGCGACGAGGTAGAGACCTGCCGGCGAGTTGGCCGCGGCGACGAGGGCCTCGAGCCAGGCGTGGTTGAGACGGGGCGGACGGGACCCGTAGTACTTGAAGACCAGGCTGGCCTCGGGGTGTATCCACACCGAGGTTCGCCCGTTGCCGAAGCGGGCATCGTCCTTCCAGGTGAAGTGGAACCCTTCCCTTCGCCGCAGCTTGGTCGTGATGACGAGCTGCAGGTGAGCCAGTGCACGGTCTTCGAAGTCGACCTTGACGGCGTTCTCGTAGATCAGCTTTCCCACCGAGGACACCTCCATTCGACTGCGCCGTCGCTTCTTCCTCCACACGCTACGCGGACATCCGTGAGGCGCAAGGGTCATCCGAGGGACGTCGGTTGCCGACAGTGCACGTCCGCGGCGGAATGACGCATCAGTGTCGCGGGGGCGTCACAACATCAGCCTCGGGCGACCGCGGGCTCGAGAACAGCTCCAGGGAAGAACACCCGGACAGCTGCATATCCCAGCGCCGCGCCGAGCAGCTGTGCTCCGATGAACGGAAGCACGGAGGCGGGGGCGATTCCGGCGAAGGTGTCGCTGAACATGCGGCCGATCGTGATGGCGGGATTCGCGAAGCTCGTCGACGAGGTGAAGAAGTACGCCGCCCCGATGTACGCGCCGACCGCGGGGGCGGCGAGATGCGAGCGTCCGGTGCGCACCAGCGCGAAGATCAGCATGATCAGCCCGGCGGTCGCGACCACCTCCGACAGCAGCAACGGCCAGGCCGAGCGGTCGGTCGTGCTCCACGCGAAAGCCGGCACGTCGAACATCAGATTGGCGAGCACGGCGCCGGCGATGCAACCGAGCACTTGGGCGGGCACATAGACGGCCGCGGTGGGCCAGGTCCGTCGGTGGAGAGTGATGTCGACGAGGGTGACAACCGGGTTGAAATGGGATCCCGACACGGTCGCGAAGACGAGGATCAGAACGGCCAGGCCGAGGGCGGTGGCGAACGCGTTCTCGAAGAGCTGCAGGCCGACGTCGTCGGGGGAGAGGCGTTGTGCGGCGATGCCCGACCCGAGGACGACAGCGGCGAGTCCCGCGCTGCCGAGGAACTCACCGGCGGCGGCGCGAATGGTGTGGCTCACGAGGCGACGAGGAGCTGCGAGACGCGGTCGAGTGCGCCAGGGACGAGCTTGAAGTAGGCCCAGGTGCCGCGCTTGCTGCGGGTCAGAAACCCCGCGGTCGTGAGAATCTTCAGGTGGTGGGACACCGTGGGCTGGCTGAGTCCGACTGGCTCGATCAGGTCGCAGACGCACGCTTCGGAGTCCTCTGACGCAGCGACGATGGACAGCAGTCGGAGCCGGGTCGGGTCGGCGAGAGCCTTCATGGTCACGGCGAGCTGCTCGGCTTCGTCGGCTGTCAGCGGCTCGCGAACCAGGGGTGTGCAGCACACGCCGGCGGTGACGTCCGTCACGTCGAGCATCGTGGTCATGCATCGAGATTAGTCGATATTGACACATGTCGATAGATGGGCCCAGAATCTGTATCGAAGTTCATCGATATCCGCTGGAGGACGTTGTGACCCTGCTTGACTTGACGCCTCGCGCCGCCGATGCCAGCCCGCTGTCGACTCTGCCCGTTGCGATCATCGGCGCCGGCCCGGTCGGGCTGGCCGCCGCCGCGAACCTGGTCGAGCGAGGCATCGACTTCATCGTCTTCGAAGCGGGCGCCGACGTGGCGGCCAGTGTCCGCTCGTGGGGGCACACCAGACTGTTCTCGCCCTGGAAGCACCTCGTCGACCCGGCCTCGCGTCGCCTCCTCGAAGGACGCGGGTGGGAGGTGCCCGACCCGGAGCGTGCGCCGACGGGGACCGAACTCGTCGAGAACTACGTCGCACCGCTCGCCGCCCTCGAGCAGATCGCCCCACGGATCCGCACCGGTGTCGAGGTGATCGGCGTCAGCCGCGAGGGCATGGATCGCACGCGGACGGCGAGTCGTGCCGCCACTCCTTTCGCAGTGCGCATCCGCACCGTCGGAGGCGACGTGGAAGACTTCTCGGCGCGCGCCGTGATCGATGCGTCGGGGACCTACCTCTCGCCGAACTCGCTCTCGTCGAGCGGGCTCGAGTTGCTCGGCATGACCGAGATCGCCGACCACGTAACTCCTGCCCTGCCCGACGTCCTCGGCAGGGACCGATCGACGTTCGCGGGTCGGCGCGTGACAGTCGTGGGAGCAGGCCACTCAGCCGCGAACACGCTGCTGGCCCTGGTGCAGCTCGCTCGCGAGGAGGCCGGCACCACGGTGACTTGGCTGATCCGCACTGCGATGGCGGTGCGGGTCTCCTCCTCGCCCGACGACGAGTTGATCGGTCGCGCGAACCTCGGCAACCGCGTCGACCGCGCGGTGGAACGCGGCGACGTCGCGCTCATCGACGGCTTCGAGATCATCCGTGCCCGTCGCGCGGGTGGCGCGGTCGAACTGGTCGGCCATCACGATGACGACGTGGTCAGTCACGAAACCGACATCGTCGTGAACGCCACCGGGTTCCGGCCGAACCTCGACATCCTCCGGGAGATCCGCCTCGAGTTGGACGACATCGTCGAAGCGCCCAGACGGCTGGCTCCCCTCATCGACCCGAACGTGCACTCCTGCGGCACGGTCGAGCCACATGGGTTCCGCGAGTTGACGCACCCGGAGCAGGGGTTCTTCATCGTCGGTATGAAGTCCTACGGACGCGCGCCGACATTCCTGCTCGCCACCGGATACGAGCAGGTGCGCTCGGTGACGGCATGGCTCGCAGGCGACACCGCGTCCGCGTCGAACGTGGAACTCGTCCTCCCCGCGACAGGGGTCTGCTCCACCGACGCAGGCAACGGCGGTGGATGCTGTTCATGACTCAGGTTCGTGAGATGACGCCCGCCGACTGGCCAGCGGTCGAGCGGATCTACCAACAGGGGATCGAGGACGGGGAAGCGACTTTCGAGGTCGCAACCCCGACCTGGGAGGCGTTCGATGCGGGGAAGCTGCCCGCACTGCGGTTCGTCGCCGAGGACGAGACCGGCGCACTCCTCGGGTGGATCGCCGCGTCGCCGGTGTCCTCCCGCCCGGCGTACCGCGGCGTCGTCGAGCATTCGGTCTACATCGATCGGAGTGCTCGCGGACTGGGCCTCGGTCGCCGCCTCCTGGACGTGTTCGTCGACGCCGCCGAGGACGCAGGGATCTGGACGATTCAGTCGAGCATCTTCCCGGAGAACGCTGCGAGCCTCAGACTCCACGAGGCGGCCGGCTTCCGCGTGGTGGGTCGACGCGAGCGCATCGCGCGGTCACACACCGGCCCGCGCGCAGGCGCCTGGCGCGACACGCTCCTCATCGAGCGACGCAGCACGACCGTGCACGCCGGTTGAACGTGGCCGTTCCCGAGAGTTATCCGGGCTGGTTCGGTGAATAGATAGATGACCATCTATTCTTTCTTCTGAGAGAAAGCGAGACCGTCATGAGTGACAAGCCCACCGTTCTGTTCGTCTGCGTGCACAACGCCGGGCGGTCGCAGATGGCCGCCGGCTACCTGCGCGCCCTCGGTGGCGACGACGTCGAGGTGCTCTCCGCGGGCTCCGCGCCGAAGGACGTCATCAACCCGGTGGCTGTCGAGGCCATGGCGGAGGAAGGCATCGACATCGCCGGCAACACGCCGAAGGTGCTGACAGTGGACGCCGTGAAGGAATCGGATGTCGTCATCACGATGGGCTGCGGCGACGCGTGCCCGATCTTCCCCGGCAAGCGCTACGAGGATTGGGAGCTCGACGACCCGGCAGGCCAAGGGATCGAGGCGGTGCGTCCGATTCGCGATGAGATCCGCCGCCGGATCGAGTCGCTGATCGAAGATCTTCTTCCCGAGCGGGTGGCGCAACCATGAACAGCGCTCAACCCCTTGGAAACATCGGGATCACAGTGGCGGAGGATGGGGGATTCGAACTCTCATTTTCTGAGGCGCGAATGGGCCGTTTTGCCGCGTAATTCCGCGGTTTTCGGGATGCCCCTGCTTAGGGTCTCCGACGTTCTCCTGCATCGATCTGCGCGGCGTGTCGCCGGTTAGTGTGCCTCAACTGTGCCACGAGGGTCGATCGACTGAGCCATGCGTGCACATCAGGCCCAGGCGGCGTCGGCGACCGATGGGCCGCGCGGTCGAATTTCGGGTCCTGGCGGCCGGCCCTTGACGCTGTCGCGTAGAATATGTTGTCAACGACATAATCCGGGGAGGTGCTCATGACCGCCGCTTCGACACTCGTGCGCGCTGCCCGAAAGAGCCGCAGGCTCACTCAGCAGCAACTCGCTGAACGTACCCACCTCGATCAGAGCAGCGTTTCTCGCTCTGAAGGTGGCCGCGATGCAGAGTTCAGCACTATCCAACGCCTGCTCGCCGGCGCAGGGCACCGCTTGTACTCGGCACCCACCCAGCGCGACGACGCCGCGACAGTCGCCGTCGAGATCCGCGAGCAGCTCGGCGTCAAAGACAAGGACCGCGCGCTGCGGGCGCTCCTGCAGCTCAACGACAACCTGGTCGCCGAGCGAGGGCTTGTCCGCGGCGTGCTCGGGCTGGCAGAGCCGGAGTCCACCAAGGATCCCGTGTGGGATGCGGCGATCGCCGGCCTCGTGGCATGGCGTTTGCGCGAGGAGGGACTTCCCGCGCCCGACTGGGTGAACGCGCCCAGTCGGCACCTCAGCACCCCTCGAACCCTCGACGTCGATCCAGCCGACCCCGCTCCACCAGAGTCGGAGGTGCCGAAGGAGTTCGCGGAACGAGGCGTGCACGTATGGGGTGACACCTTCGCGAGCGTCTGATCGTGGCGACCTCGCTCAACCGTGACGACATCATCGGCGGGCTGCGCGAACTCATCGCAGAGCTGCGTGATGCGGGCAAGGTCGCCGGCATCCGACTGGTCGGTGGTGCCGCACTCGCCCTTCGCTACTTCGACCGCGGCACCACACAGGACCTCGATTCGCTGCACATCCAGCCCGGCAGCGATGAAGCGGTGGCTGAGGCCGCGGCACGCGTCGCGGCTCACCGTGGATGGGATCCGTCTTGGCTTAACTTCGCGGTCGAGCGGGCCGACGCGTTGCCAACGTTCGGCCGCCGCGCCGTCGAGTGGGAGACGATCTACGACCAGGACAGCATCATGATCCAGGTGGCGTCCAAAGAGACACTGCTCGCGATGAAGCTCCGCGCCAATAGGCCCGGCCGGGACACCAACGACATCCGCCAGTTGCTCCGCCTGTGTGATGTCGCGACGCTCGAGGCGGCGGAGGACCTCTACGAGGACTACTACGCGGGCGATGCGCTCAGCGACCGTGCCGTTGAGATGGTGCAACGCATCCTTGATGGCGGTCTGCCTGACCATGTGCCGTCACCGGGTCCTATCGACCTATGAGCACGACTCACTGAGGGATCACGCCCCTCTTCATCAGGGCCTGCCGGCTGAGCTTCGTCCGCGAGCTCAACGCAACCCAGGTCTGCCCTCGACCCCGGAGCCATGACACGAGTTCGTCGCGTTCGTGCAGGAGCTTCGCCTCTTCGCGGTGAAGCTTCTCCAGGTCGCGGCTGAGTGTGCTCAGACGATCGAGACCTGCACGAGTGTCGCCCCATTTGCGCGCCAACCGGCGCGCTTCCGCTGATCGTGCGTCCGCGTCGCGACGGGCGCGCTCGGCTCGTTCGTGGGCCTCAGCTTCGCGCCCCTGCGCGGCTTCACGCTTGGAATTTCGGCGTCCGCGGACCATGTAACCAGGTTGTCACGCGTGCCCAGTGTTCTCAAGGTATCCGGGCGTGTCACTGATAAGTGCCTGCGTGCATTGCCGCATTCTTTACTGCCTCCGTAGCGGTAGCAGTTCCGTCTCGCCGCGAGCGGGTCATTTCGTATCGTGGGGACGCGAGTGAGTGAGGCGTCGGGGGAGTGCCCATCGTCGACCAGGGCGGCGCAGTGACCGGTGCGGCTCAGACGCGTGTGGTTCGCCGTCGGAGCCCGCGCCGGGGAGGATGCCGTCGACGCGGGCTGCCCCCAGCTTCCAAACGGAGTCTTAGCGTTGGGTCATGACCGAGTTCGAGAACCTTGTGGCGGAGTCGCCCGACGTATGCACGCTGCCGACCGCTGGACGGCCGCTGCACATCTCCGAATTCGCTGGTCCGTTCGCACGGATTTGAGTGCGCGCTGGGGTCCAGGCAGTGTGGGGAGATGCGTAGCGCGGTCGCCTGGTGGGAGCGCCACCAGGTCGCGCTCTACCTCGGCGCGATTCTTGTCGGGGCCGTCGTGGGCCTGGCCGTCCCTACGCTTGCCGATCCGTTGGAACTTGCGATCACACCGACGCTCGGGCTCCTGCTGTACGCGACCTTCCTCGGGGTGCCGTTCACGACCGTCGGCGCAGCGTTCCGGGATGTGCGATTCCTTGGAGCCGTGCTCGCGCTGAACTTTGTGTTGGTACCGGCCATCGTCTGGGCGCTCAGCCGTTTCGTGGTCTCCGATCAGGCGCTGCTCGTGGGCGTGCTGCTGGTCCTGCTGACGCCGTGTGTCGATTATGTGATTGTGTTCGCCGGACTGGCTGGCGGTGCGAGGGAGCGCTTGCTCGCGGCGACGCCCTTGCTGATGTTCCTGCAGATATTGCTGCTCCCTCTCTACCTGTGGCTCATGGCGGGGCCGGGCGTCGTGTCGGAAATCGACGTTCGCCCGTTCGTCGAGGCGTTCCTGCTTCTGATCGTGCTGCCGCTCACGCTCGCAGTGATCACGCAACTGCTCTCCAAGCGATTCCGAGCCGCTCGTACCTTCGAGCAAGGTGTTCTGGCGGCGATGGTCCCGCTCATGATGCTGACTCTCGCCGTCGTCGTCGGCTCCCAGCTGTACGCGGTCGCCGGCGCTCTCAGTCAATTGATCGTTGTCGTACCGATCTACGTGGCGTTCGCGCTGCTGGCTGCACTGCTGGGTGCGCTCGTCGGGTCGATTGCGGGGCTGGACGTTCCGGGGCGGCGGGCAGTCGTCTTCAGTGGCGTGACCCGCAACTCGCTGGTCGTCCTTCCCCTCGCTCTTGCACTGCCGGCGGCGTTCGCACTCTCCCCGCTGGTCGTCGTCACCCAGACTCTTGTCGAGCTGATCGCGATGGTGGCCATGGTGGCGCTCATGCCTCGCCTCGTCGGCAGGTCCGCCAGACCGTGACAGCGCTCCGGAGTGAGCAGCCCCGCGGTCACGGCCCGCTGGGGGAGGGCACCGCGTCGTTCGTGATGAGTCGGTACCCCATGCCTTGTTCGGTGATGAGGTGCTGGGGTTGAGATGGGTCAGCTTCGAGCTTCTTGCGCAGCTGCGACATGTAGAGGCGCAGGTATCCGGAGTCGGCCACGTGTTCGCTCTGCCAGATGTCCTTGAGGAGCGTCTGGCGAGTGACCAGCGACCCGGGGTTCCGCGCGAGGAACTCGAGCATGCGCCACTCGGTGGGTGTGAGATGCACGCTCTCGCCGGCGCGGGTGACGGTCTTTGTCGCGAGGTTGACCTCTACGTCGCCGAACCGGGCGATCGGGCGGCCGGTCACCGTCGATGCGCGCCGCACGAGCGCCCGAAGGCGCGCGAGCAGCTCGTTGATCTGAAACGGCTTCGTGACGTAGTCGTCGGCGCCCGCATCCAGGGCTTCGACCTTGTCGCCCCAGCCGGTTCTTCCCGACACGACGATGATCGGCCCGGTGTACCAGCCGCGCAGCGCCTCGATCACCTGAACCCCGTCGAGGCGGGGCATGCCGAGGTCGAGAAGGACGACGTCGGGGTGGGTCTCGGCGGCGAGGGTGACGGCCGCGGCGCCGTCCTGGGCGGCGACCACGTCGTATCCGTGTGCGGCCAGCGTGATCTTCAGGGCCCGGATCAGTTGCGGGTCGTCGTCTGCGACCAGGATCTTCATGGAAGGATGCCTCCGTCATAGGCAGGGCGATTCGGCAGGCGATCCGCTGCCGCGAGGGGCAGAGCGATCACCATGGTCAGTCCGCCGCCGGGGGTGTCTTCGGGGGTGAGGGTGCCGCCCATGCCTTCGGTGAAGCCCTTGGACAGCGCCAGCCCGAGTCCCAGCCCGGTCTGGTTGTCGGTGTCGCCGAGACGCTGGAACGGCGCGAACACATCCTCGCGCCGGTTGGCGGCGATGCCGACGCCGTGATCGATGACACGGATCTCCGCGGTCCCTCCCAGCCGGCTCGTGGCCACCCTTACCCGCGACCCGGCGGGGGCGTGCCGGTGCGCGTTGCCGAGGACGTTCACCAGCACGCGCTGCAGCAGTACCGGGTCGGCGAGGACCGCCGCCGCTTCCTCATCGAGCGCGAGCTCCACGGTCTCGGGGCCCAGCTGCAGCTCGTCGATCGCAGCGAGTACGAGGCTGTCGGCGTCGACAGGTTCGAGGGCGACGGCGAGCACGCCTGCTTCGACGCGGCTCACATCGAGCAGGTCCGTGACGAGTCGCGAGAGGGTGGCGAGGCTCTCATCCGCGGTCGCGAGGAGCTCCCGCCGGTCTTCGTCCGACAGCTGATCGTCGATCGCCCGCATACCGCCGACGGCGGCGACCGCGGCGGCCAGCGGGCGGCGCAGGTCGTGACTGACGGCGGAGAGCAGTGCGCTGCGGACTTGGTCGGTCTCGGCCAGCGCATCGGCCTCGCGGGCGGTCTCGGTGAGATCGCCGTGCTCGAGGGCGGCGGCGAGTTGCGCGACGATCACGTCGAGGAGGCGTTGCTCCGAGGCATCCAGGTCCGCCCCGCCATGCAGCTCGAGACTCGCCCGTGCGCGCCCGCCGGTGCCGACGGGCATTGTGACCGCTCTGCCGTCGGCCACTGGTTCTCCGTCGGTGGCGAGGACGGTGCCGTCAGCGTCGATGAGGCGCGCCCCGGCGAGGCGGAATGCCTCTCGAGCGCGGCTGATCAATGCGGGGACCGCGCTCTCGCCGCGCAGGACGCTGCCGGCGACCGTCGCGATCAGCTCAGATTCGGCGACCGCCCGCCGTGCGGCTCGATCGCGTCGCGCGGCCTGGTCGACCACCAGGCTGACCAGGATCGCGATCACGACGTACAGCACGAGCGCCAGCGCATGTTCGGGATCCGCGATCGTGATCGTGAAGATCGGATCCACGAAGAGGAAGTCCAGGGTGATGCCCGAGAGCACGGCGGCGAAGACAGCTGGCCATATCCCGCCCACCAGGGCGACCACGACAACCAGCAGCTGGTACGCGAGGACGTCGGCGGTGATCGAGTCGTCGCTGCTGGACATGAAGAGCAGCCACGACAGCAGCGGCCCGCCGGTGAGTGCCAGGGCGAACCCGAGGAATCGGCGCCGCGCGCTGAGGGCCGGCCCGGCCAGGCTCGGGAGGTGGAAACGTCCGCCCGCGGCGGCATGGGTGACGATGTGCACGTCGATGTCGCCGGACTCGCGGATCACGGTCGCGCCGATGCCGGGACCCGTGAGTGCGGCCGCGAAGCGCCCTCGACGACTCACGCCGAGGACGAGCTGCGTCGCGTTGGCGGATCGTGCGAACTCGACCAGCGCACGGGGGACGTCGTCGCCGACAACCTGGTGATACGTGCCGCCGAGCGACTCGGCCAGCGCCCGGTGCGCGGCCAGCGCGCCAGGCGGGGTGCTTCGGAGTCCGTCCTGGCTCGACACGTGCACCGCGAGCAGTTCTCCGCCGGCGGAGCGGGCCGCGATGCGGGCACCCCGCCGCAGCAGCGTCTCGCCCTCGGGGCCGCCGGTGAGGGCGACGACGACACGTTCTCTCGCCTGCCACGTGCCTTCGATGCCCTGTTCGGCGCGATACGCGTTGAGCGCTGAATCCACTTCGTCCGCGAGCCACAGCAGAGCCAATTCCCGCAGAGCCGTGAGGTTTCCCAGCCGGAAGTAGTTGGACAGCGCGGCGTCGATCCGCTCGGCGGGGTACACCACACCGGCGGAGAGGCGGTCACGGAGGGATTGCGGGGCGAGGTCGACGACTTCGATCTGGTCGGCGCCGCGGACGATGGAGTCGGGGACGGTCTCGCGCTGCCCCACCCCTGTGATCTGTTCCACGACGTCGTTGAGAGACTCGATGTGCTGCACGTTCACGGTGGTGATCACGTCGATCCCTGCGGCGAGCAGCTCCTCGACGTCCTGCCAGCGCTTCGCGTTGCGCGAACCGGGAACGTTCGTGTGTGCGAGTTCGTCGACCAGGGCGAGAGAGGGGTGCCGCTGCAGAAGGGCATCCAGGTCCATCTCGTCGAGTTCCACACCGCGGTGGGCGAGTCGTCGACGGGGGATCTCCGGGAGCCCCACGGCCTGCGCGGCGGTGGCCGCGCGGCCGTGGGTCTCGACGATGCCGATGACCACGTCGCGGCCATCCTCCTGCAGCCGCCGCCCCTCTTCGAGCATCTCGTACGTCTTGCCGACGCCGGGCGCGGCACCGAGCAGCACGCGCAGCCTGCCGCGCTTCACAGCGACGCTCCTCGTGTCTCCCGGCAGCCCGACGTCGGCATCCGTCTCACCTGCCGGCAGCGTCGAGGGCGAGGTTGAGCTCGACCACGTTCACGCGCGGCTCTCCCAGGTAGCCGAGGTCGCGCTGCTGGATGTGGGCGTCGACGAGGGAGCGCACCTCGGCTTCGTCGAGGCCGCGCTCGGCCGCGACCCGGGGGACCTGCAGCAGCGCGTACGCGGGGCTGATGTGGGGGTCGAGGCCCGACCCCGACGCCGTCACCGCGTCTGCGGGGATCTCCGACGGGTCGACGCCCTCCCGCTCGGCGATCGCCGCCTTGCGTTCCTCGATCGCGCCGATGAGGTCGGGGTTCTCGGGGCCCAGGTTCGAGCCGCTCGATGCGCCGGCGTCATAGCCGTCGCCGGCAGCCGAGGGGCGCGACTGGAAGTACCCGGGCAGCGCGTTGCCGTCGGCATCCGTGAAGGACTGCCCGATGAGGGCTGATCCCACGGTGTCTCCGGCCGCGTTCTGCACGGTGGACCCGTTCGCCTGCCACGGCAGCGCGAGCTGACCGATGCCGGTGACGGCCAGGGTGTAGCCGACGCCGAGGACGAGGGTGAACACGATCATGGCGCGCAGCGCGACACCTGTGGTGCGCACAGTGGTGCGGGTGACGGTGGACATTGTGGTCTCCAGACGGGGCTCAGAAGCCCGGGATGAGGCTCACGACGATGTCGATGAGCTTGATGCCGATGAAGGGGGCGATGATCCCACCGAGGCCGTAGACCAGGAGGTTGCGGCTGAGGATCTTCGACGCGCTCGCCGGGCGGTACTTGACGCCCCGCAGCGAGAGCGGGATCAGGATGACGATGATGATCGCGTTGAAGATGATCGCGCTCGTCACCGCGGATGCCGGGGAGCTCAGCTGCATGATGTTCAGTGCGGCCAGGCCCGGGAAGATGCCCATGAACATCGCGGGGATGATCGCGAAGTACTTCGCGATGTCGTTCGCGAGCGAGAACGTCGTGAGCGCACCGCGCGTGATCAGCAGCTGCTTGCCGATGCGCACGATGTCGATGAGCTTCGTCGGATCGGAATCCAGGTCGACCATGTTGCCGGCCTCCTTCGCGGCCGACGTGCCGGTGTTCATCGCGACGCCGACGTCGGCCTGCGCGAGCGCGGGAGCGTCGTTGGTGCCGTCGCCGGTCATCGCGACGAGGTTGCCGCCGGCCTGCTCCTTGCGGATCAGCGCGAGCTTGTCCTCGGGGGTCGCCTCGGCGAGGTAGTCGTCGACGCCCGCCTCCTTCGCGATCGCCCGCGCGGTCAGCGGGTTGTCGCCGGTGATCATGACCGTCCGGATGCCCATCTCGCGCAGCTCCGCGAAACGGGCCCGCAACCCGTCCTTGACGATGTCCTTCAGGTGCACGACCCCGAGCACGCGGCCGTCGCCGTCGGCGGTGAGCGTCGCGACGACGAGCGGCGTGCCGCCTGACTGCGCGATGGCATCGGTCTCGCTCGTCAGCAGCGCCCGCTCGGACGCGGGGACGGGGGTTCCGGATGCCTCGAGCCAGGCCATCACGGCGGATCCGGCGCCCTTGCGCACCTGGGTGCCGTCGACGAGATCGACACCGCTCATGCGGGTCTGCGCGGTGAACGGCACGCTGGTCGCGCTGTCGGGGGCGGTGACGTGGATGCCGCGGATCGCGGCCAGCTCGACCACGGACACGCCCTCGGGCGTCGGGTCGGCCAGCGACGACAGCGCGGCGGCGCGCGCGAGCTCGTCGTCGGTCGCATCGGGCATCGTGACGAAGTCCGAGGCGCGGCGGTTGCCGTAGGTGATCGTGCCGGTCTTGTCGAGGAGCAGCGTCGTGACGTCGCCGGCCGCCTCGACGGCGCGGCCCGACATCGCGAGCACGTTGCGCTGCACGAGGCGGTCCATGCCGGCGATGCCGATGGCGGAGAGCAGCGCCCCGATCGTGGTGGGGATGAGGCAGACCAGCAGCGCGATCAGCACCGGGATGCTGACGGGCGACGCGGCGTACGAGGCGATCGGGTTGAGCGTCAGCACGACGATGACGAAGACGATCGAGAGGCTCGCGAGCAGGATGTTGAGCGCGATCTCGTTGGGCGTCTTCTGGCGCGCGGCGCCCTCGACGAGGGCGATCATGCGGTCGACGAACGTCTCGCCCGGCTTCGAGGTGATGCGCACGACGATGCGGTCAGAGAGCACGCGGGTGCCGCCGGTGACGGCGGAGCGGTCGCCGCCCGACTCGCGTACGACCGGCGCGGACTCGCCCGTGATCGCGGACTCGTCGACGGTCGCGATGCCGTGGACGATGTCGCCGTCTCCGGGGATGAGCTCGCCGGCCGACACGACGACGATGTCGCCGAGCGTGAGGTCGGACGATGCGACCTCGACCGTGTCGGAGCGGGTGGCGGCAGCATCCGTGTTCCCGTCGTAGGCCAGCACGCGGCGCGCCATCGTCGAGGTGCGGGTCTTGCGCAGCGTCGCCGCCTGAGCCTTTCCGCGCCCCTCGGCGACCGACTCGGCGATGTTGGCGAAGAGTACGGTCAGCCACAGCCAGACCGCGATGCCCCACGTGAAGCCGAACGGCACCGGGGTGCCGCTGGACTCCTCGGCGCCACCCAGGAACGGCTCCGCCACGGCGATCACGGTCGTGAGCGCGGCGCCGACCCATACCAGGAACATGACGGGGTTGCGCCAGAGCTCGGCCGGGTTCAGCTTGCGCAGCGCGCCGGGGAGCGCCGCCCACATCTGAGCCCAACTGAACGCGCGGGTCGACTTCGGGGCCTTCGGAGGAATGGTGCCGGCGATCGGGCCGGTCGTGGGGGTGAGAGTAGTGGACATTGTCAGACGAGCCCTTCCGCCAGGGGACCCAGCGTGAGAACGGGGAAGTAGGTGAGTGCGGTGATGACGACCGCGACGACGGCGAGGAGGCCGACGAACTGCGGGCGGTGGGTCGGGAGGGTGCCCACGGTGGAGGGCACCGCCTCCTGCCGCGCGAGCGAGCCGGCAAGGGCCAGCACGAGCACGATCGGGATGAACCTGCCGAGCAGCATCGCCACACCGAGCGCGGTGTTGAACCACGGTGTGTTCGCGGTCAATCCGGCGAATGCCGAGCCGTTGTTGTTGGCCGCCGACGTGAAGGCATAAAGCACCTCGCCGAGGCCGTGCACACCGGGGTTCCAGATCGACGTGGATTCGACGTCGGCGCGGATCGCCGGTATCGCGAAGCTCAGCGCGGTGCCCGCCAGCACAAGGGCGGGGGTCACCAGGATGTACAGGCTCGCGAGCTTGATCTGGGTCGGCCCGATCTTCTTGCCCAGGTACTCGGGCGTGCGCCCGACGAGGAGCCCGCCGACGAACACCGCGATCACCGCCAGCACGAGCATGCCGTACAGGCCCGAGCCGACGCCGCCCGGGGCGACCTCGCCGAGCATCATGTTGATCATCGGGATCATGCCGCCGAGGGCCGTGTACGAGTCGTGCATCGAGTTGACTGCGCCGGTGGACGTGAGTGTCGTCGCGCCCGCGAAGAGGGTCGAACCCCAGATGCCGTAGCGGACCTCCTTGCCCTCCATGGCGGCGCCGGCGAGCTGGGGC
This sequence comes from Microbacterium sp. F01, assembly GCF_056156365.1. NCBI lineage: Bacteria > Bacillati > Actinomycetota > Actinomycetes > Micrococcales > Microbacteriaceae > Microbacterium > Microbacterium sp. F01. The sequence goes on along the minus strand of NZ_CM149592.1, from coordinate 3,118,628 downwards.
GCGGTGCCGAGACCGAGCGACTCGAGCCAGGTGACGGCCGCGATCGACACGACGGCGATGGATGCCATCACCGCGAGGATCGCGTAGCCCTGGCGGTTGTCGCCGACCATCTTGCCGAAGGCGCGCGGCATCGCCACGGGGATCGCGAGCAGCAGCAGGATCTCGAGCACGTTCGACCACGGGGTCGGGTTCTCGAACGGGTGCGCCGAGTTGGCGTTGGCGAAGCCGCCGCCATTGGTGCCGAGGAGCTTGATGGCTTCCTGCGAGGCGACCGGCCCGCCGGGGATGGACTGCGTGCCTCCCGCGACCGTGCCGACGTCGATGAAGCCGGTGAAGTTCTGCACCACGCCGGCGATGACGAGCGCGATCGCGCTGACGACGGCGAGCGGCAGCAGCAGTCGGGTGATGCCGCGGGTGAGGTCGACCCAGAAGTTGCCGATCGTGGCGGAGCCGCGCCGCGAGAAGCCGCGCACGAGCGCGATCGCGACGGCGATGCCGACGGCGGCCGAGACGAAGTTCTGCACCGCCAGACCCGCCAGTTGCACGGTGTAGCCCATCGTTAGTTCGGGGGAGTAGGACTGCCAGTTCGTGTTGGTCACGAACGACACCGCGGTGTTGAACGCGAGACCCTCCGGCACGGCGGGCAGACCCAGCGAGTAGGGGAGGACGGCCTGGAAGCGCTGCAGGGCGTACACGAACAGCACGCCGATGAGCGAGAACGCGAGCACCCCCCGCAGGTACGCCTGCCAGGTCTGCTCGGACTTCGGGTCGACGCCGACGAGGCGGTAGGTGACGCGCTCGACGCGCCAGTCCTTCTCGGCGGTATAGACGCGGGCGATCCAGTCGCCCAGCGGCCGGTAGAGGAGCGCCAGGATCAGGATGACGGTGGCGATCTGGAGGACGCCGGTCCAGACGGTGGCGGCATCCATCAGAACTTCTCCGGCTTCACGAGGGCGACGACGAGATAGACGATGGCGGCGAGGCCGAGCACGGCGCCGATGAGGGAGAAGACGATCACAGCTTCTCGACCCCCTTGGCGATCAGCCCGACGAGCGCGAACAGGGCGAGCGTCGCGACGAGGTAGACGACATCGAGCACAGGAGCTCCTTGTAGACGGGTGTGCCGCGCGACTGCTGTGGCGCGGGTGCCGCATCCCGCGGCACGACTTCGAATTCAACGCGTCCGCAGCGGGCTGATCGGCCGTACTTACGGAACGCATACGGGCGATACGCCGATGCTTACGGTTTGCTGCGAGTCCGCTCCTTTACCCCAGCCCCAGCGTCGATCGTCGGGTGGGAGATGCCCCGCCCGCTGCATCGACGCCGACGAGACCGTCGAGTTCGGCGAGGTGCATGTGTTCGTGGGCGATAACTTCGTGATCGCGATCCGCCGCGCCGAATCGCCCGATTTGAAGCGCGTCCGCGCCCGGCTAGAGCTCGCCGGCACCGGAGTGATCTTCCACAGGAACGGTCGCGGTGCGAGAGTTTCGGTATGGACATCAATCGCTGGTGGGCGCAGTTGGATGCGGACACGAGGGACTGGCTCGTGAATCACAATGGCGAGCCGCTGACACCCGACGTCCTTGAAAGGATCGTCGCCGTCGGCGGCACAAGCGACGCCGGCGACTGGGCCGAGGGTGAGGACTCTGCGGATGCCGTGCGGCTGTCGGATGAGGCAATCGACTGGATCGAAGCCGCCGCAAACGACGAGACCGATTGAGGGTCAGACCTCGACGCGCGATCCCATCAGGATGGTGCGGTCCGGCGGCAGGTTGAAGTACTGAGCGGCGTCGGCCGCGCCGCGAGCGGTGGCGAGGAAGAGGGCCTTCCGCCAGCGCGCGAGGCCGGGCACGTTGCCGCGGTGCAGTTCGATGGTCGACAGGAAGTACGAAGCGTGGGGCAGCTGGGACGCGAACGCGAACTCCTGCTCGTCCAGCATCTGCAGGGCCCCTGGCACGTCGGGCGTTTCCATGTATCCGAATCGCGCGCGCACCAGGGTGATCCCGTCGGCTGCGAACCCCAGATCGTCGGTTGACAGTCGCGCGTCGGCCGGCACCGTCGGAGTCTGCGCGGTCTCCACCGACAGGATGACGACGTGCTGGTGCAGCGACCCGACGTGTTCGACTGTGGAGCGCATCGCCAGTGGCGTGGTCTCGCCGCCCCGGTTGAGGTAGATCGCTGTTCCGGGGACGCGGATCACCGGAGCGGGACGGTCGTGGAGACCGGCGAGGAAGTCGCGGAGGGGGCCTTCCTCGTGTTCGCGTTGAGCGGTGACCAGTTGGCGCCCGCGGTGCCAGGTCATCAGGATCGCGTAGACGGCGATGCCGATCGCCAGCGGCAGCCAGGCGCCGCTGGTGAGCTTGGTGAGGTTCGCGGCGAAGAAGAGGGCTTCGAAGCCGAGGAGGAGACCGCCGCCGACGATGATCAGCCACAGCGGCGCACGCCAGGACTCACGGGCGTAGTAGAGGAAGAGGATCGTGGTGATGGTGATGGTTCCGGTCACCGCCATCCCGAACGCGTAGGCGAGCGCGGCGGATTCCTGGAAGGTGAGGACGAGCAGGATGACGGCGACCAGCAGGATCCAGTTGACCAGCGGCACGTAGATCTGCCCGATCGTTCGCGCGGAGGTGTGTTCGATGCGCAGCCGCGGCAGGTACCCGAGTTGCACGGCCTGCCGCGCGACGGAGAAGGCGCCGGTGATGACGGCCTGCGAAGCGATCACGGTGGCCGCGGTGGCCAGCAGCACCATCGGCAGCTGCAGCGGGCCGGGGATGAGGAGGAAGAAGGGGCTGGCCAACGCCGCGGGATCGTCGAGGATCAGCGCGCCCTGGCCGAAGTAGCTGAGTACGCAGGCGGGGAAGACCAGCATCAGCCACGCTCGCGCGATCGGCACCCGACCGAAGTGGCCGAGGTCTGCGTACAGCGCCTCCGCACCCGTGATCGCCAGCACGACGGCGGCCAGGGCGAAGAACGCGATCGACGGGTTCTGCACCGCGAACCCGATCGCATAGGTCGGCGAGAGCGCCAGCAGGATCTCGGGTTCGCGGGTGATGCCCGTGATGCCCAGCGCGCCGATCGCCACGAACCACAGGACCATCACCGGGCCGAAGAAGCGGCCCACCGCCGCCGTCCCGAACTTCTGCACCAGGAACAGCGCGACGATGATGACGACGGTGATGGGAATGACCCAGTCCGCCAGCGGCGGCGCTGCGACCTTCAGTCCCTCCACCGCGGAGAGCACAGAGATCGCGGGGGTGATCATGCTGTCGCCGAAGAACAGCGAGGCGCCCAGGATGCCCAGCGCGACCAGTGCCGCCTTCGTGCGGCGCCGCCCCCGGACGGTCTTCTCACCCACGAGCGTGAGAAGCGCCATGATGCCGCCCTCGCCGCCGTTGTCGGCGCGCAGGATCAACCCGACGTAGGCGACGGTGACGATGATCGTCACCGACCAGAAGATCAGCGACACGATGCCGTACACATTGCCGGGGGACACCGGCACCGGATGAAGGTCCTCCGGATTGAACACGGTCTGGATCGTGTAGATCGGGCTCGTACCGATGTCGCCGAACACCACCCCCAACGCACCCACGACGAGCGCGGTCTTCGCGAATCGGCGCCGGGGCGTATCGATCATCGAGCCAGTATGCACCCGGCGCGTGCGCGTAGCCGCGTTCCGCGTGTCACGGCGGATCCGGTCGGTGTCCGGCCGGGAGTGGGTATCGGTCGTAAGGGTTCGGCGCGGTGGCGTATGCGTCTCGTGAGTGAGCGACCGGGGAACCTGCGGGCGGGCGTAGACCGGAGGACATGACCCTCACCTCAGTGTTACCGACCCTGCGCCGCAGCATCCCTTCTCCGTTCACGCGTGATGTCTGGCCGGTGGGCACGGTACCCACGCTGGACGATGTGGTGCTGGCCGGCGTCTCGGTGCTGCGCTACGTGGACCTGTGCGGGACGCCCTGTGTGATTACGGGCGCCGCAGTCATCCCGCTGTCCGGCGGCGTCGCGTCGCCCTCCGAGACGACGACGATCCTGACAACCTCGCTGGTGGCGGTGGACGACCGCGGCGCCGAGCCCGTCCTGGTGCTCGATGCTGCCCTCGGCATCGCTGCGCCCCGGTGGCAGGAGACGCGACTGATCGGTCGCGTGTCCGGCGCGCATGACCGCCGGTTCGGGGTGCGTGATGCCGCCGGAGTTCCTGTAGCCGACGTCACGCTCCTCCTGCCGAGCGATCTCACATCAGGAGACATGCTCGCAGTCCCCTGCCGCGGGGGGCTGTCCGTCGGCGATGTCCGCGCGCAGGCCGCGCTGGTGGAGGCGGTGGCTTGATGTCTTGGGTGGTGACTGTCGGAGCATGTCGATGCGCCCGCGTGGAGGCCGAGTTCGAGGCCTGGTCCTCACCGTCCGCTGACGATCGGGACGACGAGCAGAGCAGGGAGGCACGATGACGACGTCGCGGCTCGCGGAGAGGTTCACGGGCGGTGTCCGCACCGGCGGCGACATGCTCAAGCCGATATTGGCAGGGCTGGAGACCGGCGAAGGCGTCGTGCCGACCATCCTGGTCCAGGGGATGGACCTCACGATGGTGACGCGACCTCGTGCGGTGCGGGCGATGGTGCACCAGCGGATGACACAGCTGCAGGTCGACCTCGTGCGTTCGCCGCTCATCCGCCGGGCACTCGTCGTGGTGCTCGTCGACGACGCGTGCGATCAGAACCGCGCGTGTGCGGGACTTGAGGCGGCGACGGCGGGCATCCACCGCAGGGTGGAGATGCTCCGAGGATTCCCGTTCGCGGTGCTGGCGATCGTGGTGCCGCGCTCGGCTCCGCCCGAGGACGTGCGTCGCCGCATCGCAGAGGGCGTCGCTTGCATCCCCGACGGTGCTGCGGCCGTCACCTGGCGGGAGGTTGCGACCTGGGGTGTGCGCGCCGCGATCAGCCTGCAGTCGCTGTGACGCGCGCGGTGATGCGCTGCGGGGTTGTCAGGACTGATCGCGGATGGACTTCTGCAAGAGGTCGGCGTTGGTTGGCGCGTCGCCGATCAATCCGTCGCAGAAGGCCGCGACATCCGGTCCGATGAGTCCGATCGCGCTTTCGCCGGAAGCGACTCCGTTCTCGAAGAAGTCCACGATGTCGGTGAGCAGGTCGCCGTCGGTCAGCGATGTCGGCCCGACTTTGAACAGGTACTTCTGGATCTCGTCGTAGACGATCCGGTAGTCGGCAGGCAGCGCCTTGACGCGAGCCATGTGCGCGCGCCACTGCCGCTTGCCTTCGATGATGTCGTGGATGCTCATGTCAGCCCTCCAGCCGGCTCAGCCTGCGTGCGACGTTCTTGTTCAGCTGCTCACGCCATTTGTCTCTGAAGTCCTTCGCCCCGTCGTCGCCGACGACGGCGGCGCAGAACCCGGGGATGTCGTCTCCCAGCGCCTCCTCGACCGACAACCCGTCGGCCGCCGTGGTCTCGAGCAGACCGAGCACCCCATCGGCGATCGGGGTCAACCGCCGACCGGTGAAACCTCCGTGAGGCATCAGTTCGATCGTGATCTGTCGCCACGCCGCCCGGTAGTCGTCGGGCAGGACTGCCACGCGGGCTTCGAACTGCGACCAGTCCCTCGTCAGGTCGCTGCCGGTGATCGTCTCCCAGAAGTTCATGCTCAACTCTCCTTCAGTTCCGAGATCCGTGACGAGACGTAGTCCCATCTCGACCAGAACGCCGACAGCTCGCGGCGCCCTGCGTCATTGAGTGCGTAGAACTTGCGCGGCGGCCCCAACTCAGACGAACGCTTCGAAACCTCGACGAGCCCCCGCCGTTCCAGCCGCAACAGGATCGTGTAGACGGTTCCCTCCGTGACGTCGGCGAACCCCAGCTCGGCGAGTCGACGTGTGATCGCGTAGCCGTAGGTCTCCTCGATCTCGATGATCCTCAGCACGCAGCCTTCGAGCGCGCCCTTCAACAGTTCCGTCAGACCGTCCGTGATCGTCCCTCTCATGCGGTACCTCGTGACACAGAGTACCACTATATCGTGTCACGCAGTACCGGCCCACGACAGGTCACGCGGGCCGCGGTCACGCCGAGCGGCGTGGAGAGGTCGCGCACGCGGCACAACAGCGAAATGACGGATGGTCTCGATCGCGCCACGCGGCGCGCGAGGCTGTCAGGCGGCGTGCGGAGCGGTGCTGTCGATCTCGAGATATGCGGCCGTCCAGGTCGCGCGGAACTCGTGCTCGTCGGCCCGGCCGGCGAGGAATCTCGCCTCGGCGCCCGCAAGTCTGGCGGCGAGGCGCCGCAGTTGTGCCCGGTCCATGGCGTCCTCGTCGACCACGGAGTGACCGGCCCAGGCGTCGTGGATGCGCGCGACGAAGGGCCGAGTAGTCCGCCACAGCCACAGGACCGGGCCGAGCCACAGAACCGTGGCGGCGAGCAGTGCCGCGGGAGTTCCCAGCACCGGATCGGCGGCGATGGCGACGATGACTGCCACGAGGAAGCCCACGCTGGGCCAGATCCGCAGCGCAGCCCAGAGCTGACGCTCGTGCCGGGTGGTGTCCGGCGGGAGCACGCGGAGGCGCTCCGTGATCAGGCCGTAGCGGCCGACTGAGGTTTCGTACAGTCCCCAGGCGCCGCGCGGCGACGCGACGGCAACAGTGTGGCGGTTGTGGAGCATGGACTCACGATCGCGCCTCTGCGAGTCCAGCGGCCGCGATCTGCACGGTTTCCGTGCGCTCTTGTTGGGCGTTGCTTACGATCCGCTCACGGACCGAGCGCCGCCTCGACCATACGGGGCGAAACGCTCTGGAGTGTAGATTCGCGCGGCGGGGTTCACGAGGCGGAGTCGAATTCAGTCCGAGGGGTGCCGCTATGACGCGGCAGCGTGGGGACGGAAGGTGCATACCGCGCACGTGCCGTCGGCGACGAGTTTGTGGCCGTCGACGGTGCAGTCCCATCCGCGGATCGTGAGTCGGTTCTGCCGCGCCTCCTGCGCGGTCCTGGCGCGGGCGCAGGCGCCGCATGGCTCGGAGGTGCCGCCCGGGTGCTTCGTGCAGAACGGCGAGTCCGCGTTATGCGTGACGTGGCCGGTCGTGTCACGCATCTCGTAGGCGCTCTCTTTCTTGATGGGTTCGGCTAAGGAGCCTGAGCCTACGTTCGCCATCACCTCACGCGTCGCGTCATGCGTCACATCACGTGTCGCTCGCCCATCGATCGCTCGAGGCGGGGGAGCGGCCGTCTTGGCTCGCTGCCGATCGCGATACTCCTTCTGCCGGCGTCTCGCGCCATCGCGGTACCGTTCGACCTCCTCGGCCGTTGACTGTCGGAGCGTGCTCGCCCAACCGACGAGGTGGTAGCCATCGTCCGTGTGCTCCCAGAGGCCGGCGCGCTCGAGCTCGTCGAATGCGGCCGGGTCGTCGCCGTCCGGGTGAAGGTACTTGGTGTAGCGAGCCGGCACCGCCCCATCAGTGCCCTGCCCGTTGCACCACATCAGAGCGCCGGCGAGCACGCGGAAGGCGCGGTCGCTCAGATTGTCGATGCGGATGCTCCCCAGCCATTCGGTGGGAAGGCGGGCGTCGACCATGACGATCGGCTTCGCCCGTGGTTAGGGCTCGACGCCGAATACCCTGAGCAGCGCAGCGCGAGGGATCATCCTGCGCGGCCCGAGCTGCACGGTGGGGATCGTGCCTCGCTCGACGCCGAGCTTGATGGTGCGGTACTCGACGCCGACCAATTCGGCCGCGTCCTTATACGTGAGAGCGAGTGAGTTCGGCGAGCGGTTCATCTGCTTCTCCTTCGTGAGCCACCAATGTCATCGCATGCGCACACGCTAGCACGAACCTGAGCCAGTTAAGTCATGAATGCGTCATGTCGTACCTTGTTCAGCAAATTCCTGCCTGCGATACTGGCGTGCATGGTGGACCTTGAGAACGTCGACGTGAGCGACAAACGCGTCGCGGTGGGCAACGGCGTCAGCGTCCCGGCGAGCTGGACGGCGGTCTTGAAGGGTGAGCCCGACGTCCCCGGCGAGATCCGCGTCCGCGCCGCGTACGACCCACGCCTCAATCGGGTCGTGGCGACGGAGGTCAGTGTGAGTCGGAGCGGGGAGGGCGACGAGGTGACGAGCCTCACCTTGCGGGAGGTTCGCGTGCAGACTGCCCTTCAGATCAGTGGCTTGAGAGTTTCCACAGTGAAAGAGCCCGACCATGCGATCTGCTCGGGCGGGGACTACATTCGGCGCATGCGCACACGAGAGGGGCGCGACCTCACGGCGAGCGTGGTGGATGCGTCTACGACGTACCGCCTCGCGGCCGCCATCAATCTGCCGCCGTTGAGGGCCGTCGCCGACTGCCTCGGGGTCAGTCAGAGCACCGCGACACGGCTGATGAACCGAGCCCGTCTTGCGGGTCTCGCACCGGGAGTGGATCTCCCTGACCCGTCGGCGACGGGGCCGGTGATCAACGCGCCGACCCCCGGCGGTCCGACGATCGGCTGAGAGGAAGACGGATGCCGCGGCGATCGAATCAGGACGGCACAGTCTCGTCGTACACGACGCAGTCGGGGGAGACGAGATACCGAGTCGCCTACTGGGTCGAGCGTCCCGATGGGGACTCTGTCCGCAGGTTCCGGCGGGGTTTCGCCACCGAGCGAGACGCGCTCAATGCACTCGTCGAGGTACAGGTCGACATCCGCCGCGGCGTCCATATCGACGAGACGCGCGAGACCTTCAACGCCTTTGCCGACAAGTACTTCGACTCCCTGCGCGTGCGCCCGACGACCCTCGCCGGCTACCGCAAGCACTTCCGTGTCCACGTGCTCCCGTCGTCGATCGGCCGGACGCCCATCGCCGACATCACCAAGGACCAGCTCAACCGCTTCTATCGACAGCTGGAGCAGGCGGGCCGGAAGGATCGCGGGCACGTCGGGGAGCCTCTGGGTGCCGCGACAGTCAGGCATGTTCATGTACTGATCTCGCAAGTGCTGCAGCACGCACTGGAAGATGGGCTGATCCGCTTCAACCCGGCGAAACGCGCCTCGCCGCCGACGAAGCTCGAGGCCGCGCCACCGGAGATGACGACGTGGTCGGCGGAGGACGCACGGCTCTTCCTCGATTGGTCCGAGTCATCGGGGGACTACCTGTGGCTGGCATGGCTGACCCTTCTCGGCACCGGGATGCGGCGTGGCGAGATCCTCGGCCTCCGATGGAAGGACCTCGATCTCGACAACAACGTGATCACGATCGCCCGCGCCATGTCGTACGTGAAGGAGGCGGGCAGCAGACCGGTGATCGACTTCCGAGCCACCAAGAGCGGTCGCGTCCGCAACGTCGACATCGACGCCCGACTCGCGGATGCGTTCCGCGCGAAGCACGAGATGCTCCGTGCCGTGTCGCCGGAACATGCCCGCGGAGAACACCTGATCTTCTGCAATCGCTACGGGGAGCCGCACAACCCGACGCAGTTCTCGCGTCAGTGGCGGGAGCGGGTCGCCAAGGCGGTCGAGGCGCACCCGGATCTCGATGCTCTGCACCTGCACGAGCTGAGACATACCCACGCGACGCTGCTGCTGCGCGCAGGCGTGCATCCCAAGATCGTGTCGGAGCGCCTCGGGCACGCGGACATTCAGACGACCCTCAACACCTACTCGCACGCGGTGAAGACACTGCAGCGCGGCGCCGCAGATCTCGTTGGCGCGCTCCTCGCGCCCGTGGCTGTAGAGCGACCGGTCTAGGTAGTTCTGGGGGCTCGGTCCAGACCTTCGCGCCGACAATCAGCGATCGCGCAGGCGTGGGACGGCGCAGTCTGCAAAGAGCGAGCGGACGGAACGGAGCCGGCGGCGTCTGCCAGCCTCTCGCTGTCGGACGGAGGGTGCTCGCCCTCACGGTCGGTTCTGCGACGGCGGTGTAAGAGGAAGGCCGGTGAGGGCGAGGACGCTGGCGAGGCCATCCGGCGTGCCCGGCCAGTGGCGCCGGATGGCGTCGGTTCCGGCGTGACGAATCGCGAACCGCAGCACGATTGCGACAACCACGGCATCGTCTGCGATTCCGAGCACCGGGATGAAGTCTGGTACGAGGTCGAACGGCATCACCAGGTAGCCCAGCAGCGCGAGCAGCCACCATCGCGTTGCCCGCGGCACGGTCGGATCGGCGGTGAGCCGCTTCACGAGTCGGACGACATCGGGTACCAACCGCATGATCGCGCGCCAGTCGACGGTCGATCCGGTCCGGCGCTGCTGGATCCACAGCAGGACGATCAGGGCGGCCCACAGCAGAAGGAAGCCGGCGACGATTCCGAGCGCGACGATCAGCCACTCAGGCATGGTGCTCCCGATGGCCGCGACGGAACGCCCGGCACGGAGTCCGCCTCACTCGGGTCCCGCGGCGAGGTTGGCGGCGTAGACGAGTTGTGCGAACCGGTCGAGCGCGGCGGTGCTGGCGTCCAAGGCCTTCTGCGCGTCGTCCGCGTCCGGCAGGGGCACCGCGTTGCGCTTGCGCAGGTCGCGGTGCCAACGCCGCAACCGGTCCAGGCTCTGCTCCTCCTCCTCGAGCTCCCCGAAGGTGAACTTCTCCTTGGCGATCTCACGATCGATCTCGGCGTCGAACTTGGCTGCATCCGCGATCAGCTCCCGCCACTCGTCGCGCCGCACCGCCACGAACGCCTCGACGAGCGCAACCACGTCGGTGTCTCCCTTGGGTACCGCGGTGAACACAGAGAGAGACCCGCTGCCGCGCTCGGCTGCGCTCTTCGCCGCCGCCAGGCCATCCGTGAACGCCGGCAGATCCGGCACCGTCCACGTCCCGGGCGACACCGGCACCGCGCCCAGTCGACGCAGTTCCCGCCACACCGCGACACGATGCCGCGAGGGCTCGGTCGGGACGTTCGCAACGATCAGCAGCCACTCATGTGAAGGGTCAGTCACAAAAGCGAATGTAACGACAGTTACACTCCCGCGCAACTCTCATCATCACCCAACCTCGTCTGATCGAAGGCGTAACGCGATCCACAGGCCGCAACGCCGGCAGACGAACGTCGCGCCATCGCCCAACGCGTGGACCTTGCGGCGCGGCAGTGTTCTGCCACAGCAGGAGCACTGGACGGGCGCGTCATCGTCCATGTGCGGTGATCGCCTCGATGAGTTGCTGGGTCGTCGGGGACCCGGCTGGTCCGTGGGGGGTCGAATAGATGCGGCAGGCCGGTGCCGAGGTCCGTCCCTCGGCGGAGAACAATTCTGCACCGTCGAGGAGAATCGTGGCCGAACCGGCGAACGTAACCTGCTCCGCGGCTTCGGCAGATCCCAGCAAGCGGTAGTTGATAGCGATGTGCGACAGACCCACAGCGTCGAGCGCGTCGCGCAGGTTGCGCGCTGCGGTAACCCAGCTCGGGCAACCCCCGAGATAGAGCAGGTCGACGCTCACAAGGTCATCATCCTCCGAAGTCGGTGTCGCAGGGAGCGTGACGCCGATCGACGACGGTCACAGCACGCACCTCGTGGTGTCATCGTCCCAAGGCGTCCTCGATGGCCATGGTGAGGTCGTCGAGGCTGTTCAGTTCGAGCCGCTGACCATCGAGGTAGAAGGTCGGGGTGCCGCCGACTCCCATCGCCCGGCCCGCGTTGAAGTCGCTCTCGATACGGGCTCGGGTCGCCGGATCCGCGACCACTTCGTCGTAGGCCGCCATGTCGAGGCCGAGTTCCTCCGCGTAGGTGCGGAACAGGGCTGCCTTCGATTCGCGTTGCTCGCCCCACTCGGACTGCGTCTCGAACATCTTGTGGAACATCTCCTCGACGCCCCCTTGCTGGGCAGCCGCTTCCACGGCGAGGGCCGCGTTCATGGAGTTGGCATGCCCCGGCAGGGGAAAGTAGCGGAACGCGTAGTTGATCTCGCCGGCGTGCTGCGCGCGCAGGTCCTCGACGTAGGGGTAGAACGCGCCGCAGACCTCGCACTCGAAGTCGAGGAATTCGACCAGGGTCGGCGCGGCGGGTCCGGCTTCGTCCAGGACGTGGGTATCGATGCGGGTGACGGGCAGTTCGCCCGAGGGTATCGAAGCGTCGGGTGTGACCGGCCGGTTGACCAGCACGAGCACGATCGTGGCGATGATGAGCAGGACGACGACGGCACCGGTGATCAGAGTCACCTTGACAGGGGTCTTCATCGGTTCCTTCGGGTCGGATGCTGCGGGCTGGGCGCAGTGCGGGAGGGTTACGCGGCAATCGCCGCGGGTGCGGGGATCGGGGGCTTCGCGCCGACGACGGACGCCGGGCGGCGCGCGGCGCGGACACCGTTGAGGATGACGACGACCTCGGCCACCTCGTGGACGAGGACCACACCCGCGAGTCCGAGCACGCCGAACAACGCGAGCGGGAACAGCACGACGATGATCGCGAGCGCGAGGCCGATGTTCACCGTCATGATTCGGCGCCCACGCCGCGCATGGGCGATCGCGCCCGGGAGCAGGCGCAGATCGTGTCCGGTGAACGTGATGTCGGCGGATTCGACGGCGGCAGCGGATCCCTTCACGCCCATTGCGATGCCGACGGTCGCCGTCGCGAGCGCGGGGGCGTCGTTGATGCCGTCGCCGACCATCGCGGTCGGTCGGCGCGCGATGAGGCTCTCGACGGCCGTCGCCTTGTCTGCGGGCAGCTGTTCCGCGCGCACGTCGGCGATCCCGGCTTCGTGAGCGATGGCCTGGGCGGTGCGTGCGTTGTCGCCGGTGAGCATGACGGTGTCGATGCCCTGTGCCGCGAGCATCCGCACGGTCTCGGGCGCCTCGGGTCGCAGTTCGTCACGCACGCCGATGACGCCGGCGACGACCCCGTCTGCTTCGACGACGACGATCGTCATGCCCTGGGCGGCCATCGCGTCCGTCGCAATGCGGAGATCCGCGGGGTCGACGGTGCGGTCGTTGCCGACCCGGATCGGGCGGGCGTCTACGCGGCCGGTGATGCCATGACCGGCCTGTTCGACGACGTCCTCCGCCCGGCGAACGGTCGGCGCTGCGGCCACGATGGCGCCGGCGAGCGGGTGCGAACTCGACGCTTCGAGCGCCGCCGCCCACGACAGCACGTCGTCGCGGCTCACGCCCGCGACGGTGCGGACGTCTACGACCGTCGGCTCGTTCCGCGTGAGCGTGCCGGTCTTGTCCAACGCGACGGTGCGGATCGTTCCGAACTGCTCGAAGGCCTCACCGGATTTGATCACGACGCCGAACTTCGATGCGGAGCCGATCGCGCTGATGACGGTGACAGGGACCGCGATCGCCAGGGCGCACGGTGATGCCGCCACGAGCACGACGAGCGCCCTCTCCAGCCACGTCGACGGATCGCCGATGAGGATGCCGAAGAGCGCGACGAGCGCGGCCGCGATCAGCACGACGGGGACGAGCGGACGGGCGATCCGGTCGGCGAGGCGCGCACGATCGCCCTTGCGTGAGTGGGCCTGCTCGACGAGGGTGACGATCTGGGTGAGAGAGTTGTCGCGTCCGTCGGCCGTCGCCTCGATGCGCAGCGTCGCGGAGCCGTTCACCGAGCCCGCGGCCACGGCGTCGCCGGGTCCGACCTCGACCGGGATCGATTCGCCGGTGATCGCGGAGGTGTCGAGGCTCGAGCGGCCGTCGACGACGACGCCATCGGTGGCGACTCGTTCGCCGGCTCCGACGACGAGGATGTCCAGTTCGCGGACGTCGGCGGCGGGAACGGTCACCTCGCCGGAGAACCGCGAGACGCGGACGGTGTCGGGGATGAGTGACAGCAGCGCCCGCAGGCCCTCCTTCGCGCGATCCATCGCACGGTCTTCGAGCGCCTCGGCCAGCGAGAACAGGAACGCGAGGGCCGCCGCCTCGCCGACGTGGCCGAGAAGCACGGCGCCGAGTGCGGCGATCGTCATCAGCAGTCCGACGCCGAGGCGGCCGCGGAGCAGACGTCGGATCGCGCCGGGGACGAAGGTGTATGCGCCGGCGAGCAGCGCCACGGTCTGCAGCACCACCGCTGGAATGTGCAGGCCGGCCCACTCGAGCGTGTAGCCGGCGAGCAGAAAGACGCCCGCGATCGCGGACGGCAGCAGTGCGGTGTCGCGCCACCACGGCGGGCGGACCTCGTGCTCCGCGCGATCGCCCGCGATCTCTGCAGCATGGCGAGAGGTTTCCGCCGGACCGCAGCAGGCATCGCCGTCGGTGTGTGCCACCGATGGCGGGGAAGCCGACTCAGGCCCGCAACAGGCGTCCGTGCTGGGCTCGATCCGGGTGAGCTCGATGCGTCGCACCGCGGATGGCTTGCGGGGTTCGTCCGGCCCGCAGCACTCCTCGCTCATTCGCAGCACTCGCAGGTCTCGTCCATGCACGGCGCACCCTCGTCGACCGCGACGACCGCATCGAGCAGGTGCGTGAGGCCCAGCGTGAGATGCGGATCGGCGATCTCGTAGCGGGTGCGCCGGCCTTCGACCTCGGCCACGATCAGCCCACAACCGCGCAGACACGCGAGGTGATTCGACACGTTCGTGCGAGACAGTCCCAGGTCCCGGGCGAGCTCGGCCGGGTAACCGGGACCCTCCAAGAGCGTCAGCAGGATCCGGGAACGGGTCGGATCCGCCATCGCACGACCGAGTCGATTCATCACATCGAGCCGCGAAGCAATAGTCAGCACACGCTGACTATACATCGAATGCTGAACAGTGAAGTGATCGCGCCGGGCCAAACGAGAGGCTACGGCGGCACCAGGCGAGGGCCATGAGGTGCCCGGGTGGTTCACCCGAAGTGTCCGAAAACCGCTAGCGCCGGTTGCGACATGAGGCAGTCATGTCGCAACCGGCGCATCAGCCTGGTCGAGATCCGCGGAATTCCGGGCCTCTCGGAGACCAAAAGTGAACGATAACTGTGCCACGAACTGTGCCACGAGATTTCGAACGAGTCGCGATCCCTTGAAAACACTGGGACCACAGGTGCGGAGGATGGGGGATTCGAACCCCCGAGGGCTTGCACCCAACACGCTTTCCAAGCGTGCGCCATAGGCCACTAGGCGAATCCTCCAGGCGGCCCCGGAGGGCCGCCGACCATCCTACCCTGCTCGGCTACCCTGCCCGAACCGGGGCGGTGCCCGCGTACACGCTGCCGGGCCGGATCACGAGCGAACGCGGCGCGAGCAGCGCGAGAATCCGCCGCGAGGGCGGCACGGAGGCCAGCAGAGACGTGCGGACGGATGCTGCGGCATCGGCCGCCGCGTCTCCCATCCAGTACGAGCGGGTGCCGGCGCGCGAATAGCTGGCGCGCTCGATCGCGAGCAGGACGGTGTTCATCTCGGATGCGCCGACTCCGTGTTCGGCGACGAGCCGGCCGGCGAACGCGCGAGGCGTCTCGCTGGCGGGCACCGGGATGCCCACGTCGATCGCGGCCTCCTGGACGGACTGCCACGCGGCGGCGGCATCTCCGCCTCGTGCGGCGGCGTCCTGCTGCCGGCGGCGCAGCTCGCGGATGAGGAACGGGAGTGCGAGCAGCACCATCACTGCCGCCACCACACCGAGGATCGGAAGCGGGTCGAGGGCGTCCTCGGCGGAGCCGCCCGACGCGTTCTGCCGCTGCTCCTCGAGGTCGATCTGGGCCTGGTCGCCGCGCGCCGTCGGAGTGGGGGTCGACTGAGGAGTCGTCGCATCGGGGTCGGTGCTCTGGCCGGGCAGCGTCAGTTCAGACGAGAAGGTGGTCGGAACGCCCAGCCCGGAGGTGGGCTCGAACGCGATCCAGCCGATGCCGTCGAAGAACACCTCGGGCCAGGCGTGAAGCTGGGAGCTGGACACCGAGAAGACCGGCTGGTCGTCGATGCTGTCGGTCGTCGGGGTGCCGGGCAGATACCCGATCACGACGCGCGTCGGCATATTGAGCGTTCGCGCCATGAGCGAGAACGCTCCCGCGAAGTGGATGCAGTACCCCTCGCGCACCTCGAGGAATCGCGCGACCGCCTCCGCGCCGGTGCCGTCGAACCCGTCCTCGACGGGCGCCTCGAGCGAGTACCGGAAATCGGTGCCTCGGAACCAGCGCTGCAGCGCGGCGAGCTTGTCGTAATCGGAGGTGGCGTCAGCCGTGACCTGGAGGGCGAGCTCTCCGATGATGGGCGGGATATCGGCCGGCAGCTCAGTCGTCTCCTCCCGCACCTGCGAACCCACCGACACTGCCGCGCGGACCTGTTCGAGCGACGGGCGCGGGACGTTGAATGCCACCTCGTAGGACTGGCCCTGGGTCGATCCGGCGGTCGTGGCGACGGTGTGGTTGTAAGGAACCGCACCCCACGCGCCTGCGCCGAGGCCTGTGATCCCGACGGCGGGGTAGGGCACCGGCGCCCATTGGGAGTCCAAACGCACGACGTCGACCTTCGCCGTGTACTCGCTGATGCGGACGTCCGCGTCGGATTCGACGACCCCGAACGCACGCACGCTGTCGAGCGACACCGTCTGCGCACGATCGGATTCCCAGGCTTCGCCGTCCAGACGGGTCACGGTCGTCACGCGCAGGTACGGCACCGACGGGGCGTTGGTGCGAAGCCGGAGCACCTCGGTCTCCTGCGGGCGCCGAAGGTCCTCGCCCAGCCGCAGCGTCGCGTCGATCCCAGGGCCGGGGCCGAGGCCCGCCCCCGCTCGCGCACCGGGCTGCGGCAGTACGGGGGTCGCGACGACGGCCACGACGATCGCGATCGCGCCGATGCCGAGCGCGGTCGCCGGCACTCCGGCGGTGCGCTCCGCCTCCCGCTCAACAGGCTTCTCCCGCGAGCGGGTCTCGGAGCGCAGCAGGAACAGGATCGTCACCGCGAGGAACACGAACCCGATGACGTCCACCTCGCTCGGCGCGGCGATCGCCGGGATGAGCGAGACCGCGACGATGCCGACCGAGGCGAGCAGCGGCATCCGTGCGGTCACCACGACGTGGTCGACGATGATCGTGAGGAGTCCCATCGACCCCACCACGACGAATGCCAGTGACAGCGTCGGCTCGAGCGGGGCCGCGCCGACGGTGATCTCCTCCATCGCGGTCTCGACCAGCATCGGCACCGCCCGGAAGCTGTCGAGCGTGGGGATCACCCACAGCAGGGCGGTGTCGCGCAAGAACATCAGGGTCATGAACACGACCCACACCGCGACCTCGATGAGGGTCACCGCGACGGCGGGGAGGCGGTACAGGCGGGCGGCGTATCCCGCGGCGAGCACCATCGCCGACAGCACCAGGGCGGCGACGAGCCACCACCCGGGCTCGACGACCCGGACGACCGGCAGCAGTGCCGCCAGCAGGGCCGCGAGGATCGCGAACGTCAGCAGCCGCTCGCCGCCGCGGGCGCGGACCGGTCGGCCCGATTCAGCCGAAGACATGATGCACCCCCCGGCCGATCGCGTTCGCCCACGCGAGACCCAGGTCGCGGTCGGGGCCGACGGCCGCGACGTGCCAGCCGTGATCGGCGGCGATGTCGAGCGCGTCGCCGATCGGGACCGCGGAGAGCAGGAGGGGGAGCGTGCTGTGGTGCGAGACCGGGCCGATGGCCACCGCGTCCGCCGGGTCGAGCCGCCCGACGATGAGCACGATCGGACCCGTCGACGCCCCCGCGAAGAGCCGCGACAGGCGCGGAAGCGCGTCGTCGCGGTGCGCGGTCACGGTCGCGAACTGCACCAGCATCGCGTCGACCTCGGTCATGTCGCCGCCCTCGATGCGGTCGACGAGCACGGTCCCCTCGGTGTCGAGCACCTCGACGGCGTACCCGTCGTGGACGAGCCGCGCGACAGCCGAGACGCACGCTGAGATACCGGCCTCGAACCCGGGGTCGGCGCCGGGCGCACGCAGCGCCTCGGGTGACCAGCGCAGCGCGGCGCGGTCGATCACGACCACGGCTTCGGGCGTGGATTCCTGCTCCTCCTGGCGCACCATGAGCTCATCGCGGTGGGCGGTCGCACGCCAGTGGATGCGGCGCATCGAGTCGCCCGGGGCGTACGGCCGGGCGACGAGGTTGTCGGCGCCCTGACCGAGCTGGTCGGTCGTGGTGTGCAGCATCCCGCCGGTGGCGCCCGCGTAGTCGACGAGCGGCGGCAGATCGATGACCGCTGGTGCCACGGTGACGGCCGTGCGCTGGCTGAACACGACGGTGCGTCTCGCGAGCCCGAACGGGTCGGATGAGCGCACGGTGAGCGGTCCGAGGGAGTGGACGCCGCGCCGCGCGCCGGTGACCGCGTAGACGAGGTCGATGCTGCGCGCGCCACCGCGCTCGCCGCCGCGCAATCCCGAGCCGAGGGCGGGGAACGCGCCCTCCGCCTTGCCTCGCAGCCCCTTCGGCAGCGCGTCGCGCCACGTCCCCGGGGCGGTGGGCAGCGCCGTGCGCACTTCGACGCGCACCGACACGCGCGCTTCGCGTCCG
Source organism: Microbacterium sp. F01 (assembly GCF_056156365.1). NCBI lineage: Bacteria > Bacillati > Actinomycetota > Actinomycetes > Micrococcales > Microbacteriaceae > Microbacterium > Microbacterium sp. F01. The sequence continues at coordinate 3,100,275 of NZ_CM149592.1, read as the reverse complement.
ACCGGGACGACGTCGGGAACGAGCGCTCGGCTGACCGCGTCGGAGCGGCGCCCGACATACAGCGATGCGATGCTCGCCACCACGACCGCCAGCAGCAGGATTCCGAAGTACATCAGCTCGACGATGCCCGCCTCGTTCGCGACGATGAAGCAGGCGATCGCGAGGACCAGCGCTCCGGTGCCCCGGACTGTCAGCGGCCACACGCTTCTCATCGTTCTGTCACTGACGTGCGGCGATCGGCACCCGCACACTCGCGGCGATGCGCTCGAGGATGGTGGCGATCGCATCGGCGGCGCTCGACGCGCGAGCGCCGCCCGCGGCGCGGGTCGGGATGAGCCGGTGCGCGAACACCGGGGCGAGAAGCGCCGTGATGTCGTCGGGGATGACGAAGGCGCGCCCGTCGAGCGCGGCCCACACCTTGGCCGCGCGCACCAACTGGAGCGTCGCGCGGGGGCTGGCGCCCAGGCGCAGATCGCTGTGCGTGCGGGTCGCCTGCGCGAAGGCGACGGCGTAGTCCTCGATGGCCGGGGCGACATGCACCGCCCTCGCCCAGGCGACGAGACCGGCGACCTCGTCCGCCGAGACGACCGGCTCGAGCTGGTCGAGCGGGTTCACCGTGTCGCGCTGGCGCAGCATGAGGGCCTCCGACCGCGCATCGGGGTAGCCCATCGAGATGCGCATCATGAACCGGTCGCGCTGCGCCTCGGGGAGGGCGTAGGTGCCCTCCATCTCGAGCGGGTTCTGCGTCGCGACGACCAGGAACGGCTCGGGCACGAAGTGCGTGCGCCCGTCGACGGTGACCTGACGCTCCTCCATCGCCTCGAGCAGGGCCGACTGCGTCTTGGGGGAGGAGCGGTTGATCTCGTCGGCGATGACGATGTTGGCGAAGATCGCGCCCGGCTTGAACTCGAACTCGCGCTCGACCGGGTTGAACACGCTCACGCCGGTCACGTCGCCGGGAAGCAGATCGGGCGTGAACTGGATGCGGCGGACCGTGGCATCCACGGAGGTCGCGAGTGCCCGCGCCAGCATGGTCTTGCCGACGCCGGGGACGTCCTCGATGAGGAGGTGCCCTTCCGCCAGGAAGCACACCAGGGCGCTGCGCACCGCGTCCGGCTTGCCGTCGATGACGCTGCCGACCGCGTCCAGGATCGCATCGGTGACGCGGGCGAAACCCTCCGCGCTCGGGGCGCCGAGCGCACCATGGCCTCCTGACACAGCATCCGTCATCGCGGTATCGACCATCGCGGGCTCCTGTTCCGCCCTCGAACGAGCGGGTCGGGGGTGGGCGCGGGCTCCCTCGCCCACAGGCCCGATCCTAATCGCGCAGATATCGGTTCGGTATCGATGGTGCTGGGAGAACGCTGGATGCCGCAGCGCGGCGTCCGCGACTAGATGGACGTCCCGGCCGCCATGAGCAGCACCGAGATGCCCATGCAGATCAGCTGCGCGCGGTCCAGGGGACGGTGAGCCCGGAAGGCGAGGACCACCGACAAAGCGGCGTACGCGACCGCGCCGACGAGCAGGAGCACGGCGAGGAGCGACTCGCCCCCGGCCCCGCCGTGCGCGTGCGTCGAGGCAGCGGTGGCAGCCGCCGTGTGAGGGGCCATGCCGAGTTGCAGTGCGGCCATCGCGACGAGCCCGAGCCCGGTGTGGACCGCCATCGGTCCTCTGGCCGACGAGCCGCCGCCCACCCGGCGCGGGCGCTGCCAGGCGGCCAGCGCCATCGCAGACCCGAGGAGCAGCGCCGCCCAGTACACCGGCGCCACCAGGCCGGTGAGCGCCGCGTCGAGCATCGCCATCAGCATGAGGGCTGACGCGACGGCGTCGGGCCACCGCGCCCGGCCGCGGTCGGCTGCCACACAGCAGGCGCCGATCGCGGCCGGGGCGATGGCCCAGGCGTGGAGCAGTTCGGTCACGGATCAACCGTGGTGGTGGTGCGCGCCGTGCGCGTGACCGTGGGCGCCGGAGTCGTGCCCGCCAGCGCTCGGCTCGTTCCCGTGCGCGCCGGGCGTCGGACCGTAGCCGCCGGTCGCGCCGTCTGGTGGTGTGACGTCGAGCCTCCGCGCGACGGGTTAGACTTGACCCAGCTCTCCGCGAGGCGGCATCCAGGCCAACTCCCCCAGGACGGAAACGTAGCAAGGGTAACCAGGCTCTGCCGGGTTCGCGGAGAGTCTTAATCTTTCCGGGCGAAGGGCCCTCCAGCGCCGACCACTGCAGCAGCATGATGGTCTTCGCATCCTGGATCCGCCCGTCGCGGACCATGGTGAGCGCGTCGTCGATGACGAGCTCCACCAGTTCGATGTGCTCGCCCTCCTCCGCAAGGCCGCCGCGCTCGCCGATCCCCGCCGCGCCGTCGTAGACCGCGGCGAAGAAGTGAAGCCGCTCGGTGACCGAGCCGGGGCTCATGTAGACGTCCCACACGTGATCGAGTTCACCGATGGCGACGCCGGTCTCCTCCACCGCCTCTCGCCGGATCGCCGTCGCGGGGTCGTCCTCGTCGAGGAGGCCCGCGGCGGTCTCGATCAGCATCCCGTCGGGGTGGTCGTTGACATAGACGGGATAGCGGAACTGCCGCGTGAGCAGCACCGTGCGCCGCGCAGGGTCGTAGAGCAGCACCGTCGCGCCGTTGCCGCGGTCGTAGGTCTCGCGCTGCTGCGTCTCCCACGTGCCGGACGGCCCGCGGTACTCGAGCGTGGTGCGCCGCAACACGTGCCAGGCCGACGCGAGCACCGCGACGTCGGTCACCCGCACATCGGGGTTGCGATCCAGACCTCGTCCCGTGAGGTCGAGGCCGGTGCGCCCGCGGTGATCGGGGACATCGATTCCAGGGCGGGACTCGTGCATGCCGTCGAGGGTATCCACGGACGGCCGCCGGCCCCGCCTCGGAGCGGCGTGCTGCTTTTGATCCGGTGGCACGCCTGGCCGCAGCATCCGTGCCGCCCATAGGCTGGACGCGTGGCGCAGAGCATCTACATCACGTCGGCAGAGGGTCATTCGGGGAAGTCCACGGTCGCGCTCGGAGTGCTCGATGCGCTGAGTCACGCGACCCCGCGGGTGGGCGTGTTCCGGGCGATCGCACGGTCGACCGTGGAGCGCGACTACGTACTCGAGATGCTCCTCGACCACGACGGCGTCGACCTTCCGTACGACGACTGCATCGGCGTCACCTATGACGACGTCCGTCAGGATCCGGATGCTGCGCTCGCGACGATCGTCGAGCGCTACAAGGCCGTCGAGGCACAGTGCGACGCCGTCGTCATCGTCGGCAGCGACTACACCGACGTCGGCAGTCCCGCGGAGCTCGCCTACAACGCGCGCATCGCCGCGAACCTCGGCGCTCCCGTGCTCCTGGTGCTCGGCGGTCGCTCGGCGCAGAACCAGACGCAACCCGAGCAGCTCGGCTCGTCGCTTGCGCGCACGCCCGCCGAGATGGGACAGATCGCCGACCTCGCGCTCGCCGAACTCGCCCACGGCCGCGCGAAGCTGTTCGCGGTGGTCGCGAATCGCACCGACCCGGTGCGCACCGGCGAGACCCTCGACGCCATCCGGCGATCGATCCACACGCACCTCGACGGGGCCGCTCCGGCCGCACCCGTGCCGGCCTCCGGGCCGCAGGCCTCGGTTCCGGTGTGGGCGATCTCCGAGGACCGCTACCTCGTCGCGCCGTCGATCCGCGGCATCATGCGCTCCGTCGACGGCGAGATGATCGCCGGCGATCCCGACCGCCTCACGCGCGAAGCGCTCGCGGTGGTGGTCGCGGGCATGTCGATGGTGAACGTGCTGCCGCGCCTGCTCGAGGGAGCCGTCGTCGTCATTCCCGCCGACCGCTCCGAGGTCCTCCTGGCGACGCTGCTCGCCAACGCGTCCGGGACGTTCCCCTCGATCTCGGGCATCGTCCTCAACGGTGGCTTCGAGATCCCGGAGCCGGTGACCCGCCTGCTCGACGGACTGGGCTCGAGCGTTCCGATCATCACGACCGAGCTCGGCACCTACGAGACCGCCGTGCGCGTCATGGGCACCCGCGGTCGCCTCGCCGCCGACTCGCAGCGCCGCTACGACACGGCGCTCGCGCTGTTCGAGCAGAGCGTCGACACCGACGAGCTGCTCGTCGCGTTCGGCCTCGCGCGCGCGACTGTCGTCACGCCGCTCATGTTCGAGTTCCAGCTCATCGAGCGGGCGCGTGCCGAGCGCAAGCGCATCGTGCTGCCCGAGGGCGACGACGACCGGGTGCTCCGCGCGGCGGCGACGGTGCTCAAGCGCGGCATCGCCGACCTCGTGATCCTGGGCGAGCCGTTCGAGGTGCGTGCGCGGGCGATCGAGCTCGGCATCGACATCCAGGGCGCCGAGGTGCTCTCGCCCCTGGACGCGGTCCACGTGCACAAGTTCGCCGAGGAGTACGCGCGCCTGCGCGCCCACAAGGGCGTCACCGTGGGGCAGGCGGCCGACACGGTCACCGACGTCTCGTACTTCGGCACGATGATGGTGCACCTGGGCCTCGCCGACGGCATGGTGTCGGGCGCCGCGCACACCACGGCGCACACGATCCGCCCGGCGTTCGAGATCATCAAGACCAGACCGGGCGTCTCGGTCGTCTCGAGCGTGTTCCTCATGGCTCTCGCCGACCGCGTCCTGGTCTACGGCGACTGCGCCGTCATCCCCGACCCGACGAGCGAGCAGCTCGCCGACATCGCGATCTCGTCGGCGGCGACCGCGACGCAGTTCGGCATCGACCCCCGCGTGGCGATGCTCTCGTATTCGACGGGGGAGTCGGGATCGGGTGCCGAGGTCGAGAAGGTGAGGGATGCTACCGCCCTCGTCCGCTCGCGTGCTCCGGAACTGCTCGTGGAAGGGCCGATCCAGTACGACGCGGCGGCCGACGCAGCGGTGGCCGCGGCGAAGATGCCCGGGTCCGCGGTCGCGGGACGTGCGACGGTGTTCGTCTTCCCCGATCTCAACACCGGCAACAACACCTATAAAGCGGTGCAGCGTTCCGCGGGTGCCGTGGCGATCGGACCGGTGCTGCAGGGCCTCAACAAGCCGATCAACGACCTGTCGCGCGGGGCGCTCGTCGACGACATCGTGAACACCATCGCGATCACTGCGATCCAGGCGCAGGAGGCCGGTCGCTGAGACGGCGACCGCAAGAAGAAGGGAACGCGCGATGACCCCGGTGCTCGTGATCAACAGCGGCTCCTCGTCGTTCAAATACCAGCTCCTCGACATGGACACCGAGCGCACGCTCGCATCGGGCCTCGTCGAGCGCATCGGAGACCCGATCGGCATCGCCCGTCACACCGTGTACGCGACGCCGACCGACGGCCCCACACCGACCTTCCTCGACGCGACGCGCACGCGTGAACTGCCGATCGCCGACCACACGGCGGGCTTCGCGGTCATGCTCGAGGCGTTCGCGTCGGACGGCCCGTCGCTCGCCGAGACGCCCCCGGTGGCCGTGGGGCACCGCGTCGTGCACGGCGGCGCGCGGTTCTTCGAGCCGACGCTCATCACGCCCCTCGTCGAGATCAACATCGACGAGCTGTCCGTGCTGGCGCCGCTGCACAACCCGGCGAACCTCGCCGGCATCGTCGCGGCCCGGTCGGCGTTCCCCGACGTCCCGCACGTGGCCGTCTTCGACACCGCGTTCCACCAGACCCTGGCGCCCGCGGCCTATACGTACGCGATCGACGCAGAGGTCGCGGCATCCCATCGCATCCGCCGGTACGGCTTCCACGGCACGTCGCACAAGTTCGTGAGCGAAGCGGCCGCCGCCTTCCTCGACCGCCCGCTCGCCGAGCTGAAGCAGATCGTGTTCCACCTCGGCAACGGGGCGTCGGTCACCGCGATCGACGGGGGCCGCTCGGTCGACACGTCGATGGGGTTCACCCCGCTCGAGGGGCTCGTGATGGGTACGCGCTCGGGCGACATCGACCCGGCCGTGCTGTTCCAGCTCGAACGGCGCGCGGGGATGACCGTCGACGACCTCGACGAGCTGCTCAACAAGCGCAGCGGCCTGCTGGGGCTCGCGGGCTCGAACGATCTGCGCGACATCCGCGCCGCCATCGAGCGCGGCGAGGAGCGGGCGATCCTGGCGTTCGAGGTGTACGTGCACCGGCTGCGCGCCTACGCGGGCGCCTACCTCGCGCAGCTGGGTGGCGCCGACGTCATCTCCTTCACGGCCGGGGTGGGCGAGAACGCCCCCCAGGTGCGCGCCGGAGCGCTCGAGACGCTCGGCTTCGCGGGCGTCGAGATCGACCCCGCGCGCAACGAGAGTCCCGAGCGCGGCATCCGGATCATCTCGACGGATGCTTCGACCGTGACCGTGCTCGTCGTCCCCACCGACGAGGAGCTCGAGATCGCGCGCCAGACCCTGGGTGTTGCCCGCGCTTAACCGTCACGGGGTGTCGACCGGACGCCCGCCCGCATTACGCTTGCTGGACGGCCCGACGCCGTGCCGAGCATCCGTACCGCTCTCGTTCCCGGAGGTTCTGTGGCTGACGACGCCCTGCCCGATCTGACCGCTTACGACGCTGTGCTGTTCGATCTGGACGGCGTGCTCACGCCCACCGCCGAAGTGCACATGCACGCGTGGCAGACGATGTTCGAGGAGCTCTTCACGGCGTGGGACATCACCCCGCCGTACACCGAGCGCGACTACTTCGACTACCTGGACGGCAAGAAGCGCTACGACGGCGTGGCGAGCCTGCTGCGCTCGCGCGACGTCGAGGTGCCGTGGGGTCACCCCTCCGACCCGGTGACCGCCGACACGGTATGCGGTATCGGCAACCGCAAGAACGCGGTCTTCGAGCGCGTGCTTCGCGCCGAGGGGATCGCCCCCTACCCGGGATCGCTGCGTCTGCTCGATGTCCTCGCCGCAGCCGGCACGCCCGTCGCGGTGGTGTCGAGCTCCAAGAACGCGGAGGAGGTGCTGGCGGCAGCCGGCATCCGTGATCGCTTCGCCGTCGTGATGGACGGCATCATCGCCGAGCGCGACCACCTCGCCTCGAAGCCCGCTCCGGACGTGTTCGTCGAGGCGGCACGGATGCTGGGCGTCGAGCCTGCCCGGAGCGCCGCGGTCGAAGACGCCATCAGTGGCGTGCGCTCCGCAGCCGCCGGTGACTTCGCGCTCGTGGTGGGTGTCGACCGGGGTGTCGGCGTGCAGGATCTCATCGACGCCGGCGCGCACGTCGTGGTCAAGGATCTCGAGGAGTTCGCACGATGATCGATCGCGACCGGTTCCCCGTAGACCCGTGGCGCCTTGTCGAGACGTCGTTCGACCTCGACGACGCCGGCGTCACCGAGACGCTGTTCGCCGTGGGCAACGGCTACCTGGGCCTGCGCGGCAACCAGCCCGAGGGACGTCACGCGCACGAGCACGGCACGTTCATCAACGGGTTCCACGAGACGTTCCCGATCCGTCACGCCGAGCAGGCCTACGGATTCGCCGAGGTCGGACAGACGATCGTCAACGCCCCCGACGCGAAGGTGATGCGCGTCTACGTCGACGACGAGCCGTTGTCGCTCGATGTCGCGGACGTCCGCGAGTACGAGCGCACCCTCGACATGCGCGACGGCGTGCAGCGCCGGCGCATCCTCTGGGTGACGCCGTCGGGCAAGGAGGTGCGGATCGACTACGAGCGGCTGGTTTCGTTCGAGGAGAAGCATCTCGCGGTCATGACGGTGGACGTCACGGTCCTCAACGCCGACGCGCCGGTGACCGTGAGCTGCCAGATCCTCAACCGCCAGGACGGCGAGGACGTCTACGGCGGCACGCCCGCGGCGCCGCGGAGGGCCGGTTTCGACCCGCGCAAGACCGAGAAGTTCCACGAGCGTGTGCTGCAGCCGCAGGAGTACTGGCAGGACAAGCTGCGCTCGGCCCTGTCGTACCGCGTCACCGATTCGGGCATGACGATCGCCGTGGTCGCAGACCACCTGGTCGAGACGGCGAACGAGTACACCTCGCGCACGCTCATCGAGCCCGACATCGCGAAGAACGTGTTCCGCGTGAACGCGAAGGCCGGCGTGCCGATCCGCGTCACGAAGCTCGTGAGCTATCACACCTCTCGCGGCGTCCCCGCGCGCGAGCTCGTCGACCGGTGCCGCCGGACCCTCGACCGCGCGCTCGGTGAGAGCGTCGATGCGATCCGCGCCCAGCAGCGCGAGTGGCTCGACGCGTTCTGGGAGCGCTCGGACGTGCGCATCGGCGGTCACGACGATCTCCAGCAGGCCACCCGCTGGTGCCTCTTCCAGCTCGCGCAGGCATCGGCGCGCGCCGACGGTCAGGGCGTGCCCGCGAAGGGCATGACGGGCTCGGGGTACTCCGGGCACTACTTCTGGGACACCGAGATCTACGTGCTCCCGTTCCTCGCGTACACGACGCCGCTGTGGGCGCGCAACGCGCTGCGCATGCGGTATCTGATGCTGCCCGCCGCACGTCGCCGGGCGTTCCAGCTCAACGAGGCCGGTGCGCTCTTCCCATGGCGCACGATCAACGGCGAAGAGGCATCCGCCTACTACGCCGCCGGCACCGCGCAGTACCACATCAACGCCGACGTCAGCTTCGCGCTGGCGAAGTACGTGCGCGCGACGGGTGACGACGATTTCCTCTTCCGCGAGGGCGTCGACATCGCCGTCGAGACGGCACGCCTGTGGGCGACGCTCGGGTTCTGGCGCTCCAGCGACGGCATCCTGGACGGTGAGGGCGACACGTTCCACATCCACGGTGTGACCGGCCCCGACGAGTACACCACCGTCGTCAACGACAACCTGTTCACGAACGTCATGGCGCGGTTCAACCTCCGCTTCGCCGCCCGCACCATCCGCGAGATGGCGGAGGCCGACGGCGAGGTCTACCGCCAGATGGTGGACCGCCTCGCCCTCGAGCCGGGCGAGCCCGAGGCGTGGGAGCGGGCCGCCGAGGCCATGCACATCCCGTTCAGCCCGAGCCTCGGCATCCATCCGCAGGATCACGTGTTCCTCGAGCGCGAGATCTGGGATCTCGAGAACACCCCGCCCGACAAGCGGCCGCTGCTGCTGCATTTCCACCCGCTGGTGATCTACCGGTACCAGGTGCTCAAGCAGGCCGACGTCGTGCTCGCGCTGTTCCTCCAGGGCAACCACTTCTCCGACGAGGACAAGCTCGCCGACTTCGAGTACTACGACCCGCTGACCACGGGCGACTCGACGCTGTCGGCTGTCGTGCAGGCGATCCTCGCTGCGGAGGTCGGCTACCAGGACCTCGCGCTGGAGTACTTCCGGCAGTCGATCTTCGTCGATCTCGGCGATCTGCACCACAACGCTGCGGACGGCGTGCACGTGGCGTCGGCCGGCGGCGTGTGGACCGCGCTGGTGGCCGGCTTCGGCGGCATGCGCGACCACTTCGGCGAGCTGTCGTTCAACCCGCGGCTGCCCGCCTCGTGGCCGTCGCTCGAGTTCGTGCTGCACTGGCACGGCACCCGGCTCGTCGTCACGGTCACCCGCGACGAGCTGCGGGTGCGCGCCACGGCGGGCGATCCGGTCGGCTTCAGCGTGCGGGGCGTGGGCTACGTGGTCGGTGCGGGCGAGGAGGTCGTGGCACCGCTCGACGGGCAGGGGCCGGTCATCCCGGGGCGGCCGTCGCTGCGCGAGCTCGGCGACGCGCGCCGCGAGGACGGCTCACTGCTGTCGGCGTCTGTGCCCACCGTCACCTCGACGATCCCGATCATCGTGGGTGCCGCCGACGTCGAGCACGGCGCCGACGCCTAGGTGTACTCAGCAGAGACGTTGGTGACGTTCTTGTGAGGTGAGGAGACCTCCTGGCTTAGTGGAGCTGTCTAGTTTCTTCACCCGCCAGGAGGTCTCGTGTCTCACGCTAATGCCCGGCTGAATGTCCGGGGCAGGGTTCTGCTTGTCGAACGGGTGCTGGTGCAGCATCGTCCAGTCGCACACGTCGCGAAGGAGCTCGGGGTGTCGCGCCAATGCGCGCACCGCTGGGTCAACAGGTTCCGGGCCGAGGGCGTCGCCGGACTGCGTGACCGGTCCTCGCGTCCGCACTCCATGCCGCAACGAACACCACTTGAGGTGGAGTTGCGGGTGGTCGCGTTGCGCCGTCAGCTGCGACAAGGCCCCGATCGCCTCGCCGCGGTGGTGGGTGTTCCCGCGCGCACCATCACCGCCATCCTGCGGCGGCATCACGTGCCGCGTCTGGTCGAGTGCGACCCGCTCACCGGGGCGGTCATCCGGGCGTCGAAGACCACCACTGTCCGCTACGAACGCGCCCGACCCGGCGAGCTGGTGCACATGGACGTGAAAAAGCTGGGCCGCATCCCCGACGGCGGCGGGTGGCGTGCGCACGGCAGATCGGCCGGCGACACCGCCGCCCACAGGAGAGCCCGGATCGGGTTCGACTACGTGCACTCACTCGTCGACGATCACTCCCGACTGGCGTACTCCGAGATCCACCCGGACGAGAAGGGCGCCACCTGCGCCGGGTTCCTCACCCGGGCTGCCGCCTACTTCCGCGACCACGGCATCACCCGCATCGAGCGGGTCATGACCGACAACCATTTCAGCTACCGGCTCTCCAACGACGTCCAGGACGTGCTTGCCGCGCTCGGCGCCAAACACGTGCTGATCCGCCCCCACTGTCCCTGGCAGAACGGCAAGGTGGAACGACTGAACCGCACCCTGCAAACCGAATGGGCATACCGGCAAGTGTTCACCTCGAACGACCAACGCGCCGCCGCCCTTGCACCCTGGCTCGAGCACTACAACACTCAGCGATACCACTCAGCCATCGGCGGCACCCCACTCAGCCGGGTGTCACCAACCTGACAGCCGAGTACACCTAGGGGTCTTTCCGAGATCGGAGATCTGGCGAGCACAGGACGATCCGGGCGGAGTCGTCCTGTCGCAGCCAGATCTCCTGATCTCGTCGACGGCGCGTTCCGGGGATCACGCCCGCGCGAAGAACTCCCGCTCGTGCTCCATCGACCGGGCGAAGGCCGCGTCCATCCGCGCGCGCTCGAGCGGTCCGGCCTCGCGCGCCGCAGCGTCGGCGATCTCGGTCGCGCGGGCGGTGGCCGCGGTGAACGCGGGGTCGGCGTACATCGCGAGCCAGTCGTCGTACGGGTGCGCGTCGTGGCGCCGGGCGGCGAGACGGATGCCGAGGTCGGTGTACAGCCAGAAGCACGGCAGGAGCGCCGCCACCAGCTCGCCGTACGAGCGGGCCGACGCGTGCAGGTGGTTCGTGTACGCGAGGTTCTGCGGCGCAGGGGCCACCGTCGCCGCGCCGAGGTGCGACTCGTGCAGCCGGCGCTCCTCGACGATCGAGGATTCGGCCGCCCGCGCCCAGAACGCCTGCTCCTCCGGCGTGGGCGCGATCGCGCTCGCCTTCGCGAGCACGCGGGAGTACTCGCCGAGGTAGATCGCGTCCTGAGCCAGGTAGCGCAGGAACGTCTCGCGCGACAGCGTGCCGTCGCCGAGCCCGCGCACGAACTCGAGGTCGTCGACGTCGGCGCGCACACCGGCCGCGGCATCCCACGCCAACGTCGACCATGACACTGCGGGGATGGATGCTGCGTCCCGGTGCTCGTGGAAGTGGTCGATCGGACCGTTCCCCTCGCCGACCCGCAGGCCGTGCGCGTGCGCGAGCGCCCCGGTGAGCCAGGTCTTGGCGCGCTCCAGCGCGTCCGGCCAGGACGCGCCTCCCGCGCGCAGCGTCGCCATCGCCGACGACAGCGAGCAGCCGGTGCCGTGGGTGTTGCGGGTCTCGACGCGCTCACCGGACACCTCGCGCACCGCGCCGTCCGCCGCAACGACGGCGTCGGGGCAGTCGGCGCCGTCGAGGTGTCCGCCCTTGAGCAGCACCGTCGTGCCGGTCTCGCGTGCGAGGGTCCGCGCGTCGTCGAGGGCCTGCGCCCACGTGGTCGCACGAGCGCGCCGAGTGAGAACCGCGAGTTCCGCGAGGTTCGGCGTGATGAGGTCGACCTCGCCGGCGAGCTCGCGCAGCGCCTCCTCTGCCGCGGGGTCCAGCAGCCGATCGCCGCTCGTCGCGACCATGACGGGGTCGAGCACGACGATCGGCGGGCGCACCCGGCCGAGCCACGCGCGCACGGTGCCGATGATCTCGTCGGATTGCAGCATCCCGATCTTCACCGCGTCGATCTCGACGTCGTCCGATACGGCGTCGAGCTGCGCGGCGAGGAACGCGGTCGGCGGAACATGCACCTCGCGCACGCCGCGGGTGTTCTGCGCCACGAGCGCGGTGACCACGGCCATGCCGTAGCCGCCGAGCGCGCCGATCGATTTGAGGTCGGCCTGCACCCCCGCGCCGCCGGTCGGGTCGGTGCCCGCGATGCTGAGCACGCGCGGGATCGCTGTCGCTCGAGCCGTGATCGGGGCGGGCACAGCCAGCGTGGTGTCGGTCATCACGCGACCCCCTCGAGGGAGGGGGCATCGGCGGCGCTGCGCAGCGCGCGCGCCGCAGCGGCGGGATCGTTCGCCCCGCAGATCGCCGACACCACGGCGATGCCGGCCGCCCCGGCGTCGCGGAGCGCCGCGACGTCCGGCTCGACCACGCCGCCGATCGCGACGCACGGCAGGTCCGTACCGGCCGCGAACGCCGCGAAGCCGTCCACGCCGAGCGCCGGCGGATGGTCGGGCTTCGTCGACGTCGGGCGGATCACGCCCACGCCGAGGTAGTCGATCGTGCAGTTGCGGGGCGAGGATGCCGCAGCCCGGTGCTCCGCGGAGTTCGCGGTCCATCCGATCACGGCGTGCGCCCCGAGGAGGCGGCGCGCGGTCTCGGGCGGCAGGTCGCCCTGGCCGAGGTGGACGCCGTCGACGCGGGCTCCGGCCTCCCGTGCCGCCACCGCGACGTCGACGCGGTCGTTGATGAGCAGCAGGCAGCGGCGGTCGATGACCTCCGACAGCGCGGTCGCCTGCCGGATGAGCTCACGAGCGGTCACCGACTTGGCCCGTAGCTGCACGACGTCGACGCTCGCGCCCGCCGCGGCGTCGACCACCGCGAGCAGCCGGTCGAACGGCAGCCGGTCGTCGGTCACGAGGTGCAGCGCGAGGCGTGCTCCGGGCCGGGTCATCGGATCGCCAGCACGTCGGCGAGGCGCGCGTCGAGCTCGGCCGGCTGAGCGGCCACGGCGTCGAGCGCATCCAGGAACGCGACGGCGAACGAGCCCGGTCCATCTGCGCGGGCGGCGGCCCGTTCCGATGCGACCGCATAGAGGACGGATGCCGCGACCGCCGCCTCGAACGGAGCGCAGACACCGACGAGCGCGGCCATCACCGCGCCGAGCGAGCAGCCGCCGCCGGTGATGCGGGTGAGGAGCGCGTCCCCGCCCGCGATCCGAACGACACGCTCGCCGTCGGTGACGAGATCGACCGGGCCCGACACGGCCACCACGCCGCGGGTGCGCAGCGCCAGCGATCGCGCGGCGCCGGCCGCAGCATCCGTTCCGTCCGTCGCGTCGACTCCGCGCCCGCCGCCGCCCTCACCGGCGACGGCGAGGATCTCGGAGGCGTTGCCGCGGACGATGGCGGGACGGTGCTCGAGCAGTTCGGCGGCGAGGGCCGTGCGCACGGGGAGGACACCGACGGCGACGGGGTCGAGCACCCACGGTGTGCCGGCACGCACCGCCTCGCGGGCGGCATCGCGCTGCTCGGCGGCGGGCGTGCCGAGGTTGACGAGCACCCCGTCGGCGACCCCGGCGAAGAGGCCGGCTTCGCCCGGGATGTCGCACATCGCGGGGGCGGCGCCCACCGCCAGGAGCGCATTCGCGGTGTAGTTCGTCACCACCGCGTTCGTGATGCACTGCACCAGCGGTGAGGCCTCCCGCAGCGCCGTCAGCGCGGCGGCGGGGGAGAGGGCGGACAGGTGTGCTTCGGTGCGCGCGTTCATCGCGACATCCCTTCGCTCGCATGATCGAGATCAGGTTCGACGGGTGTGTTCTCAGCCCGCTGTGCGGGCACCCCGTGTCACTGCGGAGCAATCTAGCAGGCGATCTCGACGTGCCGACGCCCTGTGTCGGCGTCGGCCCGGTGCGACTGCCGTCCCGGCCGGGAGCCTGCCCGAAGCACGGTCGCGATGTCGGCCCCACGCCGTAGGCTGGGGGAGTGACCACCGCCCTGTACCGCCGTTACCGGCCCGAGTCGTTCGGCGAGATGATCGGGCAGTCGCAGGTCACCGAGCCGCTCATGACCGCGCTGCGCGGCGACCGGGTCGGTCATGCGTACCTGTTCTCGGGCCCCCGCGGGTGCGGAAAGACCACGTCCGCCCGCATTCTCGCGCGCTGCCTCAACTGCGCGCAGGGCCCGACCGACACCCCATGCGGCACCTGCGACAGCTGCGTCGAGCTCGGTCGCGGCGGCGGCGGGTCGCTCGACGTCGTCGAGATCGACGCGGCGAGCCACAACGGCGTCGACGACGCCCGTGATCTGCGCGAGCGCGCGGTGTTCGCACCGGCCCGCGACCGCTTCAAGATCTTCATCCTCGACGAGGCGCACATGGTCACCCCGCAGGGATTCAACGCCCTGCTCAAGCTCGTGGAAGAGCCGCCCGACCACGTCAAGTTCATCTTCGCGACGACCGAGCCCGAGAAGGTCATCGGCACCATCCGCTCGCGCACGCACCACTACCCGTTCCGTCTCGTGCCCCCGGCGGCCATGCTCGAGTACGTCGAGCAGCTGTGCGCGCAGGAGGGCGTCGACGTCGAGCAGGGCGTGCTACCGCTCGTCGTGCGCGCGGGCGGCGGGTCGCCGCGAGACACGCTGTCGTTGCTCGACCAGCTGATCGCCGGCTCGGAAGACGCGAAGGTCACCTACGCCCGCGCGGTCGCGCTGCTCGGCTACACGCACGCCGAGCTGCTCGACGAGGTGATCGACGCCTTCGCCGCCTCCGACGCGTCGGCCGCGTTCGCCGCCGTCGACCGCGTGGTGCAGACCGGGCAAGACCCGCGCCGCTTCGTCGACGACCTGCTCGAGCGTCTGCGCGACCTCATCGTGGTGTCGGCGACCGGCCAGGGCGCGGCGGCGGTGCTGCGCGGAGTCTCGGCCGACGACCTCGCGCGCATGCAGCGTCAGGCCGACGCGTTCGGTCCGTCGCGGCTGTCGCACATCGCCGACCTCGTCATCGCGACCCTCGACGACATGACCGGCGCCACTTCGCCGCGCCTGCAGCTCGAGCTGATGGTCGCCCGCGTGCTGGCCCGCGGGGCAGGGGCCGTGCCGGCAGCGGCACCGGTCGCTGCCGCTGTGCCGGCCGCGACACCCGCGGCGGCGCCGGCGGTGTCGCCCACCGCCGCTCCGCCGGCCGGGAGTGCGACCGTGGCGCCCACGCCTGGTGCTGCGCCGGCTCCGGTCGCGCAACCCGCCGAGCCCGCGCCGGTGGCGGCGCCTCCTGTTCCCGCCGGCCCCGTCACGCTCGATCGCCTGCAGCAGGCATGGCCGCAGGTGCTCTCGCAGCTCGAGAACGTGAGCCGCTCGTCCTGGATGCTCGCCTCCGGCGCCCGCACCGTGGCACTCGACGACGACGTGCTCACGCTGGCGTTCGCGAGCCAGAGCGACGTCGCGAAGTTCAAGCAGCTCGCCGCCGGCAAGGGCCCCAGCGAAGATCTGCGCCAGGCGATCCTCGCCGTGCTCGGCATCCGTGTGAAGTACATCGCCCGCCACGACCCGTCGGGCGGTTCCGGCGGCGTCGGCGGGCCCGCGGGCCCGGGCGGAGTGGGAGGAGCGGACACGCCCGCGAGTTCTCCCGCCGGTCCCGGGCGCGAGACTCCGCGCCAGGCCGCCGCTCCCGAGGCTCCGGCGGCGGCACGCGCCACCGCAGCGGCACCGAGCGCGGCTGGTCCTTCGCGGGCTGCGGCGCCGCGTGCGTCGGCCCCGGCCGCACCGCGTGCGTCGGCCCCGGCCGCACCCCGAGCGAGTGCCCCGGCCTCGGCACCGGCATCCGCTGCCCCCGTGACCGACTGGGCCGTCGCGCCCATTCCGTCCGACGACGACGCCCCGCCGCCCGACCCAGGACCCGCCGCGTTCCCCGTCGAGACGCCGGCGCAGTTCGCGGTCGACGACGAGCCCGAAGATGCCGAGGCCGCGACCGCGCGGGTCGCGACCCTCGCACCACCGCGCGAGGGCCAGGTCCTGCCGCGCACCGAGATCGCTCCACCGCTCGAGCGCGACGACGACGATGACGAGACGGACAACACGGATGCTGTCGCCGACCTCCCGGTGCCGCCTACGGTCGCCCCGCCCCTGACCCCCGTGGTCACGACGCGCAACGGCGGCGTCCAGCGCTACGGCGAGGCGGTGGTGCGCCAGGTGCTCGGCGCCACGTTCGTCCGCGAGGAGCCCTACGAGCCGCCGACGAGGTTCAGCTAGCCCATGTACGACGGCATCGTCCAAGACCTCATCGACGAATTCGGCCGCCTCCCCGGGATCGGGCCGAAGTCGGCCCAGCGCATCGCGTTCCACATCCTGCAGACGCCGAACTTCGACGTGTCACACCTCGCCGAGCTCCTCAGCGAGGTGCGCGAGCGGGTGCGCTTCTGCGAGGTGTGCGGCAACGTCTCCGAGCAGGATCGCTGCTCCATCTGCCGCGACCCCCGTCGCAACCAGACGCTCATCTGCGTCGTGGAAGAC
Source organism: Microbacterium sp. F01 (assembly GCF_056156365.1). Taxonomy (NCBI): domain Bacteria; kingdom Bacillati; phylum Actinomycetota; class Actinomycetes; order Micrococcales; family Microbacteriaceae; genus Microbacterium; species Microbacterium sp. F01. The sequence goes on along the minus strand of NZ_CM149592.1, from coordinate 3,083,646 downwards.
GCGAAGGACGTGGCGGCCATCGAGCGCACCCGCGAATTCCGCGGGCTGTACCACGTGCTCGGCGGTGCGATCAGCCCGATCGCCGGCATTGGCCCCGACGACCTCCGCATCACGCAGCTCATGCAGCGACTCGCCGACGGTACGGTGCAGGAAGTGATCCTGGCCACCAACCCCAACCTCGAGGGCGAGGCGACGGCGACCTACCTCAGCCGCCTGCTGCACACCCTCGAGATCACCGTCACCCGCCTCGCGTCGGGCCTGCCCGTCGGCGGCGACCTGGAGTATGCCGACGAGGTCACCCTCGGCCGCGCGTTCGAGGGCCGGCGCTCCGTCTGACCCCGTCGCCGGGTGTCGCGACGCCGTGATCCGCCCAGGATGTCGGAAGTCCGTCGTAGATTGGCGGTCGGCCGTCTCGCGCTCGGCGCCGGCGATCGCGGAACCTGAGTCGATGACGACCGCCGGGCAGCGCCGCCGCTGACCCCACCACACCACCGTTGGGAGATGCCCCATGAACCCCTCGCAGCGATTCGACACGCGCGCGTGGCTGCTGTTCGGCGCGATGGCGCTGCTGTGGGGCGTCCCCTACCTGTTCATCAGCGTGGCCGTGGAGTCCTACTCACCGGCTGCGGTGGTGGCCGGCCGCACACTCCTCGGCGCCCTGCTGCTGCTGCCGTTCGCGCTGCACCAGAAAGCGCTGCGCCCCGCGTTCGCGAAGATCGGCTGGGTGCTCCTGTTCGGCGGCATCGAGATGGCCGGGCCCTTCCTGCTGCTCGGGCACGCGGAGCAGACTCTGCCCTCCGGGCTCACCGGCCTGCTCGTCGCCACGGTGCCGCTGTTCGCCGCGCTGATCGCGTTCGGCGGGGGCGACCGGTCCGTGCTCAGCCCGGCGCGGGCGATCGGACTCTTCATCGGCTTCGCGGGGGTCTTCGTGATCGTCGCCGGTCCTGGGCTCGCCGTCGAGGGCGGCGGCGGTCTGCTGGCCGTCGGCGAAGTGCTGCTCGTCGCGCTCCTCTACGCGATCGCGCCGTTCGTCATCGCGACCAAGCTGCGCGATGTGCCCGCCCTCGGGTCGATCACGCTCGCCCTCTTCGCGGTCGGCATCTTCTACACGCCGATCGCCTTCCTGACGCAGCACCAGGTGCCGACCGTCGAGAGCACGGTCTCGCTCATCGCTCTTGCGGTGCTCTGCACCGCACTCGCGTTCATCGTCTTCTTCGCACTGATCGCCCGCGTCGGTCCGGTCCGCGCGCCGCTCTTCACCTACGTCAATCCGGTCGTCGCGATCGTCCTGGGCACGATCATCCTGGGCGAGCCGCTGACGCCGGGCCTGCTGATCGGCTTCCCGCTGGTGATCGTCGGATGCTGGCTCGCCGCGACCGGCGGCGCGCTCCGCACCCGCAAACCCGACAACGCCGAGCTGCCGCCGATCTCTACCGGGTGAGCGTCAGCGGAGCACTTCGACCAGCACGATCCACGACACCAGCAGCGCGGCCACGATCGCGATGATCGACCCGACCGCGAACCACACGAGGCCGACGGGCTGGCCGGCCGCCAAGAGTGCGCCGCCGATCAGGTAGGCGAGAGGCGCGAAGAAGCCCACTGCCGACTTGAGCCAGCGCATGCGGTTGGCGGGATGCTGATTCTCGAAGATCCTGCGCGTCGCCTGCACCTGGAACACACCCGCGCCGAGCGCGAAGACGATCATCGCAACTCCGTACGCGACGTTCCCCACAGCCGGGATGAGTCCGATCGCCGAGCCGACGAGGGCCAGCACGAGCCCCGAGATCCCCGCGGCGAGGCGGGCGGTGAGCGACGCCTCCTTGATGATGTCGCCGATGTTGACGCTCGCGGCGACGATCACGAGACCCGCGAGCGCCGCCGTCGCCCCGACCATGGCGACGTTGAACTCCGACCACGTCTCGATCTGCTCCATGTTCGGATGCTACTGGCGCCGCACAGAATCGGAACCTCTCGACGAAGCGCCGGTCGGAGGGCGCCCTGCGCGGCGTGTCGGGCAGAAGCTCCGATCCTGTGCAGCGCTCACCGCCGCTCGGGCCGTCCGACACATGACTGGGCGCGCATGAGCGCGTCCGTAAGATGGACCCTTGGGTGACAGGAGACCGCGGGACGCGGCATCCGTTCTCGCCCGTCCTCAGACAAACGCGTGGAGTTCGATGTGGCGCTGATCGTCCAGAAGTACGGCGGATCGTCGGTCGCTGATGCCGAGAGCATCAAGCGCGTCGCAAAGCGCATCGTCGACACGCGTCGTGCCGGTCACGACGTCGTCGTGGCGGTCAGTGCGATGGGCGACACGACCGACGAGCTGCTCGACCTCGCGGGTCAGGTCGCCCCGATCCCGGCACCGCGCGAACTCGACATGCTGCTGTCGAGCGGCGAGCGCATCTCGATGGCGCTCCTCGCGATGGCGATCCACTCGATGGGCTTCGAGGCGCGCTCGTTCACCGGCAGCCAGGCCGGCATGATCACCACCGCCGACCACGGCTCGGCGCGGATCGTCGACGTGACGCCGATCCGCCTGCGCGAGGCGCTCGACGAGGGCGCGATCGTCATCGTCGCCGGCTTCCAGGGCTTCAACCGCGACACCCGCGACATCACGACGCTCGGCCGCGGCGGCTCCGACACCACCGCCGTCGCTCTCGCGGCGGCGCTCGAGGCCGACGTCTGCGAGATCTACAGCGACGTCGACGGAATCTTCACGGCCGACCCGCGCGTCGTGCCCAAGGCGAAGAAGCTGAACGTCGTCTCGGCGGAGGAGATGCTCGAGCTCGCCGCCAACGGCGCGAAGGTGCTGTACATCCGCGCCGTCGAATACGCACGCCGTCACCGCGTGCTCATCCACGCCCGCTCCACGTTCAGCTCGGGCGTGGGGACCTATGTGCTCGGCCCCGGGATGAACGTTCCCGCGGGTGAAAAGGGAGAAGAGATGGAAGAGCCCATCGTCGCCGGCGTCGCCACCGACCTCGGCCAGGCCAAGATCACGATCATCGGCGTTCCCGACGTGCCCGGCAAGGCCGCCGAGATCTTCAAGGTCGTTGCGAAGTCCGGCGCCAACGTCGACATGATCGTGCAGAACGTGTCGGCCGCGACCACGGGCCGTACCGACATCTCGTTCACGCTCCCCAAGACCGATGCCGCGATCGCGCTCAAGGCGCTCGCCGCCGACCAGTCCGAGATCGGATTCGAGAATCTCGTCCACGACGACCAGATCGGCAAGCTCTCGGTCGTCGGCGCGGGCATGCGCACGCACTCGGGCGTCTCGGCCACCCTCTTCGAGGCGCTGAGCGTGGCGGGCATCAACATCGAGATGATCTCGACCTCCGAGATCCGCATCTCGGTCGTGGTGCGCGGCGACGACCTCGCCGAGGCCGCCCGCGTCGTCCACACCGCCTACGGGCTGGACGGCGACATCGAGGCGACCGTCTACGCCGGTACCGGCCGCTGAGGTCGTCCCCGGTCGCTGACGTCGTCCCCGGTCGCTGACGTCGTCCTCGACCGCGTCACAGCCCGGTTCCAGCGTCCACCGCTAGTCTCGCTCCGCGTCTTCGCGGAACCGAGGAGGTGCGATGACGGCACCGCAGCGCACCGGCAGCACAGCACGTCGTCGTCGACTGTTGTGGGGGATCGGCGCGCTCGTCGCGGCCGGCCTCGTCGTCGCTGCGCTCCTGTTCCAGCCGTGGCTGCTGTTCGTCGACGTCCGCGTGGACGACGCGATTCCGCAGCCGCGCGCCACTACCTCGTCGTCACCGGCCACTGAGCCCGAGTCCACCCCGCGGCCGACCGCCGCGCCGCCGGAGACCGCCGCGCCTGCCACTCCTGTTGATCTGCTGTCCGGGACGTTCGTGAGCCACGAGCACACGACGACCGGCTCCGCCCGCGTCATCGAGTTCCCTGACGGCACCCGTCAGCTCGCCCTGGAGGATCTCGACACCTCGAACGGGCCGGACGTGCACGTGTGGTTGAGCGCCGGACCGGTCGTCGAAGGATTCGACGGATGGTTCACGGCGGCGAGTCACCCGCACGTCGATCTCGGCCTCATCAAGGGCAATCAGGGCGATCAGCTGTACGACATCCCCGCGGACGTCGATCTGTCCGTCTATCGCGCCGTCGATCTGTGGTGCGAGCGCTTCTCCGTCTCGTTCGGCGCCGCCGCGCTCGGGTGACGAGCCGGTCTATCAGCAAAGCGCCCCTCGACGCCGGCGCCGGCCGCTGACGGACTTCGCAAGGGATGGATGCTGCGGCCCGCAGCCCCCACTCATCTCCGGCGTTCGCTCTCGGCCGCGGCACCTCTGCCGCGTACCGATCGCCCGTAATGCGGCCTGGCTCGTGTCGGTCCGGCGGTAGAATCGCCCGAACCCCGCGCGATCGACGGCGCCCGCGCGTCCGCTCCACGCTTGTGCCCCACGCTGAGGAACCACCATGACCCGCATCTCCGATTCAGGACTCTCCGTCGCCGTCGTCGGCGCCACCGGCCAGGTCGGGACGGTCATGCGCGAGATTCTCGCAGAGCGGAACTTCCCGATCCGCGAGCTGCGCCTGTTCGCCACCGCGCGCTCGGCCGGCACCGCCGTCGAGTTCGGCGGCGAGACCGTGATCATCGAGGATGTCGCCACCGCCGACCCCTCAGGCATCGACGTCGCGCTGTTCTCGGCCGGCGCCACAGGCAGCCGCGCGCACGCTCCTCGCTTCGCCGAGGCCGGTGCGATCGTCATCGACAACTCCAGCGCGTGGCGCATGGACCCCGAGGTGCCGCTCGTCGTCAGCGAGGTCAACCCGCACGTCATCGCGAACCCGCCGAAAGGCATCATCGCGAACCCGAACTGCACCACCATGGCCGCGATGCCGGTGCTGAAGGTGCTCGACACCGAGGCCGGCCTCGAGCGTCTCATCGTCTCGACCTACCAGGCCGTCTCGGGCTCGGGGCTCGCGGGCGCGCAGGAGCTGCTCGGCCAGGTCGAGGGCGTCCTCGCGCAGGGCAACACGCTCGACCTCGTGCACGACGGCGCGGCAGTGGACTTCCCGCAGCCCGAGAAGTACGTCGCCCCGATCGCCTTCGACGTCATCCCGCTCGCCGGCAACCTCGTCGACGACGGCCTCAACGAGACCGACGAGGAGAAGAAGCTCCGCAACGAGAGCCGCAAGATCCTCGAGCTGCCTGACCTCCGCGTCGCCGGCACGTGCGTCCGCGTGCCCGTCTTCACCGGGCACTCGCTCTCGATCCACGCGGAGTTCTCGCGCGACATCACCCCCCAGCGCGCCTACGAGATCCTCTCGTCGGCGCCCGGCGTCGTCGTCGAAGAGGTCCCGACGCCGCTGCAGGCGGCCGGCAACGACCCGAGCTACGTAGGCCGCATCCGCGCCGACCAGTCGGCGCCCGAGGGCAAGGGTCTGGTGCTCTTCATCTCCAACGACAACCTTCGCAAGGGTGCCGCACTCAACGCCGTGCAGATCGCAGAGGTCGTCGCCGCGAACCTCGGCGTCACCGCCTGACCCGCACCACTTCCAAGCGGACGGATGCTGCGACCCGCAGCATCCGTCCGCTTCTTCGTTCGTTCGTCACGTATGTACGCAGATCGCGGCCCTTCGCGTACATACGTGACGAGCGAACAACGAGAGGCTGCCGGCGAGGAGCGACGCGCGGGCTTGTCGTTTCGGCAAGAACCGCAGGACTTTCGGCGGGAGAACCCGGTCAGGGTCAGGGGTGCTTTCGAGCGGAACTAGAATCGTCTGGTGACCGCAACGCCCGCTGAGAACCACACCGAACACACCTCCCACGTCGAGACCGTCGACGTGCTGCTGATCGGCGGCGGGATCATGAGCGCGACGCTGGGCACGCTGCTGCAGGAGTTGCAGCCCGATCTCCAGATCGCCGTTTTCGAGCGGCTGAGCGACGTTGCGCTGGAGAGCTCGAACGCGTGGAACAACGCGGGCACCGGCCACGCCGCCCTGTGCGAGCTGAACTACATGCCCGAGGGCAAGGACGGCTCGGTCGATCCCGCCAAGGCGATCTCGATCAACGAGCAGTTCCAGCAGAGCCGGCAGCTGTGGTCGTCGCTCGTCGAGGCCGGCGTGCTCGACGCTCCGTCGACGTTCATCAACTCCGCTCCGCACATGACGTTCGTGCGCGGCGACAAGGATGTCGCGTACCTCAAGAAGCGCTACGAGGCCCTCAAGGACGAGCCGCTGTTCGCCGGCATCGAGTACAGCGAGGACTCCCGCGTCATCAACACGTGGGCACCGCTGCTCATGCAGAAGCGACGCAAGGGCGAGCCGTTCGCGGCGACGCGTGTGCCCGCCGGCACGGATGTCGACTTCGGTGCCCTGACCCGCCAGCTGGTCGACCGGCTCGCCGAGAACGGCGCCGACGTCCGGACGAACACCGAGGTTCGCAAGCTGAAGCGCCTCTCGGACGGCACGTGGAGCGTGAAGTACCGCCGCACGATCGGCCGTACGCCGGGCGAGATCCGTGCGAAGTTCGTCTTCGTGGGCGCGGGTGGCTGGGCGCTCAAGTTGCTGCAGCGCTCGGGCATCCCCGAGATCTCGGGTTACGGCGTGTTCCCGATCGGCGGTCAGTTCCTCAAGACGACGAACCCCGCCGTCGTGGCGCAGCACAAGGCCAAGGTGTACTCGCAGGCCTCTGTCGGCGCACCGCCGATGTCGGTGCCGCACCTCGACACGCGCGTCGTCGACGGCGAGGCGTCGCTCCTCTTCGGCCCGTTCGCGACGTTCAGCCCGAAGTTCCTCAAGACCGGCTCGTGGTTCGACATCGTCGGCCAGGTGCGCCCCGGCAACCTCGGCCCGATGCTCAAGGTCGCGTGGGACAACCCGAGCCTCATCACATACCTCGTCGGCGAGCTGCTGAAGAACCACAAGAAGAAGGTCGACAGCCTCCGCACCTTCATGCCCACCGCGAAGGACGAGGACTGGGAGATCATCCAGGCCGGCCAGCGCGCGCAGGTCATGAAGAAGGACCCCGAGAAGGGCGGCGTGCTGCAGTTCGGCACCGAGGTCGTCACCGGCGCCGACGGCACCATCGCCGGCCTGCTCGGCGCCTCGCCCGGGGCGTCGACCGCGGTCTCGATCATGCTGGGCCTTCTGAAGACCTGCTTCCCCGACCGTATCGAGGCATGGGAGCCGCGCCTGCGCGAGCTCATCCCGAGCTACGGCGACACGCTCAACGCGCGTCCTGCGGTCGCGCGCGAGTCGCTCGGCGAGACCGCCGAGACGCTGGCGCTCACCGCCTGATCCGCCGCGCGCGCTCGATCCTGGGCGCGCGAGCCGCCCACCCCTAGGGTGGGTGCATGTCGGTGTCACGACGCGGATGGCGTCGCTGGGGGATCACCGCCGGGGTGCTCGTCGCGCTCGTCGTCGCGGGTGCGGTCACGTTCGGCGTCGCGGGTGCCTCCGCTGCGCCTGCGGCGATCGCGGCGCGGGGGAGCGAACGCCCGGCGGTCGTGAATGCGGTGGCCGCAGCATCCGTCGACGATTTCACGTTCGATTCGTTCCAGGCCGACTACTGGCTCGTGCGGGGGACAGGCGAGCGCAGCCGCCTGCTCACGACCGAGACGATCGTGGCGCGCTTCCCGGACTTCGACCAGAACAAGGGCATGGTGCGGGCGCTGCCTGTCGTCGACAGCGGCATCGACCTCGGAACCGTCGTCTACACGGTGACCGGCGCGGACGGCGCGGCGATCCCGTGGTGGACCGAGCGCGACGGCGACTGGATCTACGTGCTTACCGGCGACGATTCCTATGTGCACGGCGCGCAGGCCTACGTCATCACGTACGAGATGAGTGACGTGGTGCTGCGCTACGAAGACACCGCGGCCGACGAGTTCTACTGGGACACCGTCGGCACCGACCACGCGCAGCCGTTCGACGTCGTGACCGCCGACGTGCATGTGGCGACGGATGCTGCGGCCGGCCTCATCGACGGGCGCGCGTTCTGCTACACCGGGCCGAACGGGTCGACCGCGCAGTGCGGGATCGAGCGCGCGCCGGAACCGGAGTCGCTGCCCGACGGCGTTCAGGCGTGGGCGCAGGCTGCCGGCTCGACCGCGACGAGCGCAGTGGTGTTCACGGCGGAGGATGAGGGGATCGGCCCGGACGAGAACGTGACCGTGGCGCTCGGCTTCGAGCGGGGTACCTTCGCGGCACCGAGCCCGCCCCCGCCGCCCCCGTACCCGTGGTGGCTCTGGATCCTCCCGGCGCTCGCGCTGCTGTCGGGCATCGGCGGGCTGATCTTCGTGCTCGTGGTGAAGGCCGCTGCGCGCCGGAACCCCGACCGCTCGCCGGTGATCGTGCAGTACACGCCGCCCGACGACGAGTCGCTGACGCTGTCGGCCGGTGTGCTCGACGTTCCCGAGCGGGCGCTGGCGGCGCACGTCGTCGATCTCGCGGTGAAGGATGCCGTGGAGATCCGTGCGGCGGGGGACCGGCAGGATGCCGACGACTTCGAGGTCGTGCTGCGGGACACCGCCGGGCTCGACAGCGACGAGCGCCGCATCGTCGACACGCTGTTCGGACGCAAGGCCGAAGCCGGCGCCGACGTCGACCTCGGCGCGTTCGCCCGCAAGCCGCCGTCACGAGCCGTCACCTACGTGCGTCGGATCGACGAGTTCACGGTGCAGCGCGGGTATCGCAGCAAGCTCCCGGACGGGATCACGCTCGTGCGCGGCTTCCTGCAGTTCGCGGGACTGCCGCTGGCGATGCTGCTGATCTTCTTCGCCGACGGCGCGTTCGTCGTGCTCGACCCGCTCGGATCCCTCGGGAACCTGATCTACTTCGTGGCGCTGGGCAGCGCCTTCTTCGCGTTCATCGGGCTGCCGTTCTTCTCGCTCCCGAAGTCGGTGCTGACGGTCGCCGGCGGGATGCACAAGACGTATCTGGAGGGCATCCGCGAGTATCTGCGGCTGGCCGAGGAGGATCGCCTGCGCGCCGCGCAGTCGCCGCAGACGGCCGACCTCGTGTCGGCGGGGCGCCGTCCGTACGGCGACACGCCGGGCGCCGCGGGTGCGTCGGTCGTGAACCTCTACGAGCGGCTGCTGCCCTACGCGGTGCTGTTCGGCATGGAGCGCGAGTGGGTGAACGTCATCCGCGCGGCGGGAGCCGCCGAGGTCGCCTCGCAGGTCGCGCTGTTCGACGCCGTGACCTCGCGCTCGCTGTCCGACGCGTCGTCGTCGATCGGGCGCCTCGCCGCGACCCCGGTGTCGCGACCGGGATCCTCGTCGAGCTCGTCCTCGAGCTCGAGCTGGTCGTCCTCGGGCGGATCATCGGGCGGCGGGTTCTCGGGCGGGGGAGGCGGCGGGGGAGGCTTCGGCGGGCGCTGACGCGCCCACCGGCTACGCTCGATCCGTGGCCAAGCTCTACTTCCGCTACGGGGCGATGAACTCCGGCAAGTCGACGTCGCTCCTTCAGGCCGCGTACAACTACGAAGAGCGCGGGCAGCACGTGCTTCTCGCGAAGCCTGCCATCGACACCAAGGGCGCAGACCAGATCGACAGCCGACTCGGCGTCAAGCGCACCGTCGACTTCCTGGTGCGTCCCGACGACGACATCCGCGCGGTGTTCGCCGAGCACCGCGCGCGGGTCAAGGCGGAGGCGGCCGACACGCTCGTCCCCGAGTCCGACGAGCACGAGGTCGACGTCGCGTGCCTCCTCATCGACGAGGCGCAGTTCCTCACCCGCGCGCAGGTCGACGATCTGCTCCGCATCGTCGTCTTCGACGGCGTGCCGGTGCTCGCCTACGGCATCCGCACGGACTTCCAGACGCAGGCGTTCCCCGGATCGGCGCGCCTGCTCGAGCTCGCCCACAGCCTCGAAGAGCTCAAGACGATCTGCCGCTGCGGGCGCAAGGCACTGTTCAACGCCCGCCTCGTCGAGGGCCGCTTCGTCTTCGATGGCGACCAGGTCGCGATCGACGAGCTCACCGCTGATCGCGTCACGTACGAGTCGTTGTGCGCCGAGGACTACCTGCGCGCTTCCGGCGGCCGCCTCGAGTGACGGCGGCGCTCAGGCCGTCTCGGCTGCCCGCCCGCGCCGGCGGGGGAGTGGGACCAGCATCGACGTCGTGCGCTGGTACTCGCGGTAGGCCGGGTACTTCGAGCCCGAGATCGATTCGGTGAACACCGTGGAACCGATGAACAGCACCGTCAGCAGCGCTGCGCCGGCGATCGTCCAGTTCAGCCAGCTGCCGCCGTCGGCGACGAGCGCCGCCGCGCCGAGTGCGTAGAACGCCCACCACTGCGCCTGCTCGAAGAAGAAGTTCGGGTGCCGGCTGTAGGCGAAGAGCCCGGTCGTGACGAAGCCCGGTTCGAGCGTGCCGCCGGCGGACTTCTTGGCCTGGTGGAACGCCCACTGCTGCTGGTCTGCCACGGTCTCGCCGACCAGGAACGCGGCGAACAGCGCCGCGAACGCGGCATCCCATCCGGTGAACGGCACGGGATGCTGCCACGCGATGTACGCCGGAAGCGAGATGAGCACGAGCAGTGCGCTCTGGAAGAGCACGATGAAGAAGAAGTTGAACAGCTGGAACTGCCAGCGCGTCATGCGCCCGCGCAGGATCGCCCAGCGGTAATCCTCCATGCCGGTGTAGCCGCCCTTGCGCGCGAAGTTGAACGTCAGTCGCGCTCCCCACGCCGTGACGAGGATCGCCATCACGACCAGCCGCGTCGCGTCGACGCCTGCGATGAGCGCGGCGACGGCGAAGATCCACACGTAGATCACGGGCATGATCGACCACAGCCGGTCGATCCACGACGTCTCGTTCGTGATGAGCGAGGTGATCCAGCAGAACGCGGCAGCGACGCCTGCGACGATGAGGACGAGCAGGAGGGGGTCCATGGGGTCAGCGTAGTGGTCCGCGCGGACACGCGGAGTCATGCGGGTTGTCTGTGGTCCGACCACACGCTATCGTGGTCAGACCACACCGTGCCCTTCAAAGAGGGAGGGCGCCGGATCCGACATCGACGAGGAGATCCGTGGCAGGCACCCCGACTCCGCCCGCGCTCGCGCCCGCACGCGCGTGGCGCGTCGTGCTCGAGAAGATCGAGACCGACTTGCTCGACGGCGCCCTCCGGCCCGGCGACCGTCTCGCCCCCGAGCGTGAGCTCGCGGCCACCCTCGGAGTCGGGCGCTCCAGCGTCCGCGAGGCGCTGCGCGTCCTCGAGGTGATGGGACTCATCCGCACCGGCACCGGGTCAGGGCCGACCTCCGGGGCCATCATCATCGCGACGCCGCAGGGCGGCATGTCGGCGCTGCTGCGGCTGCAGGTCGCCGCACAGGGGTTCCCGTTCGATGACGTCGTCGCCACGCGGCTCGTGCTCGAGTCGGCAGTCGTCGACGCCCTCGCGGCCGACCCGGCGCGCTCGACCGCCCAGGCGCGCGAGGTGCTCGACGCGATGGACGCCGACGACCTCACCGCCCCCGAGTTCCTCGCCCTCGACGCCCAGCTGCACCTCGCCCTCGCCGAGGCCTCCGGCAACGTCGTCATCGCCGCGATGATGGCGGGCCTGCGCACCGCCATCGAGTCGTACGTGCAGGCGGGCGCGGCGGGCATCGCGGAATGGGATGCTGCCGCCGACCGCCTGCGCGATGAGCACCACGCGATCCTCGCGGCCGTCGACGCGGGAGACCCCGCGCTTGCCCGCACCCTCGTCCACGACCACATCGTCGGCTACTACGCAGCGGCGGGTCTCGCCCGCTCGACCGCCGCCCGCACCCAGATCTGACCCATCGGAGAGGTATTCATGGTCACCCGCCAGTTCCCCAACCCCAAAGAGCTCCTCGAGCTCATGCAGTTCAAGAAGCCCGAGCTCGACGGCAAGAAGCGCCGCCTCGAGTCGGCGCTGACGATCTACGACCTCCGTGACATCGCGAAGCGCCGGACGCCAAAGGCGGCCTTCGACTACACCGACGGCGCCGCCGAGGGCGAGCTGTCGCTCTCCCGCGCCCGTCAGGCGTTCGAGGACATCGAGTTCCACCCCGACGTGTTGCGGCCCGCCGAGAACGTCGACATGTCGACCGAGATCCTCGGTGGCCCGTCGGCGATGCCCTTCGGCATCGCGCCCACCGGCTTCACGCGCCTCATGCAGACCGAGGGCGAGGTCGCCGGTGCCGGCGCGGCCGGTGCCGCCGGCATCCCCTTCACGCTCTCGACGCTCGGCACGACGTCGATCGAGGGGGTCAAGGCCGCCAACCCGAACGGGCGCAACTGGTTCCAGCTGTACGTCATGCGCGACCGCGAGATCTCGTACGCCCTGGCCCGTCGCGCCGCCGAGGCCGGCTTCGACACGCTCCAGTTCACTGTCGACACTCCGGTCGCGGGCGCGCGACTGCGCGACAAGCGCAACGGGTTCTCGATCCCACCGCAGCTCACGCTCGGCACCATCGTCAACGCCATCCCGCGCCCGTGGTGGTGGTACGACTTCCTCACCACGCCGAAGCTCGAGTTCGCGTCGCTGTCGACGACCGGCGGCACGGTGGGCGAGCTGCTCAACTCGGCCATGGACCCGACCATCAGCTACGACGATCTCGCGATCATCCGCGAGATCTGGCCGGGCAAGATCGTGATCAAGGGTGTGCAGAACGTCGCCGACTCCAAGCGCCTCATCGACGCGGGCGTCGACGGGATCATCCTGTCGAACCACGGCGGCCGTCAGCTCGACCGCGCCCCCATCCCGTTCCGCCTCCTGCCCGAGGTCGTCCGCGAGGTCGGCAAGGACGCCACGGTCATGGTCGACACCGGCATCATGAACGGCGCCGACATCGTCGCCTCGATCGCACTCGGTGCCAAGTTCACGCTCATCGGCCGCGCGTACCTGTACGGCCTGATGGCCGGCGGACGCCAGGGCGTCGACCGCACGATCGCGATCCTGCGCAGCGAGATCGAGCGCACCATGAAGCTCCTCGGCGTCTCGTCCATCGCCGAACTCGAGCCGCGCCACGTCACGCAGCTGCAGCGGCTGGTTCCGGTGGCGGTGTCCGCACCCGCTGCCGAGGCGGCAGTGTCGGCCCCGCGCCCGCGCGCTGCTCGTGCCACGACGGCGTCGAGCGCCGCGAAGACGGATGCTGCAGCATCTCGTCCCGCGAAGGCCCCGGCCGCGAAGAGCACCGGCCCGCGCGCGAAGGCCTGATCCTTCGGTACGGAAGGCGAAGAGGGCGGATTCCGTGGGAATCCGCCCTCTTCGTGTGTCCGGACGCGTCAGACGCGGACGGGAAGAGTGGGGATGAGCTGCTCGAGGTAGACGACCGTGTCTTCCCAGCCGTCGACGGCCTGGCAGCGCACACCCATCGCGAGGACGGGGTAGTCGTTGCCGTCGGCGTCGAGGCGGTCGCCGACGAACAGCATGTCGTCGAGGGAGATGCCGGTCTGCTCGGCGAGCCGGCGCATGCCGTAGGCCTTGTCGATGCCCCGCTCGGTGATGTCGACCGAGGTCGAGCCGCCCGAGCGCACCTCGAGATCGGGCAGCAGCGCCGCGACGGCGGCGCGCAGGCTGTTCTTCTTCTCGCCCGTGGGGTCCCACGCCATCTTCGCCGGAACCGGGGCCTGCTGGCCCAGCGCCGAGAAGGTGATCTGGGATCCGCGGTCCTCGAGGATGTCGCCCCAGGTCTCGGATTCCCAGAGTCCGAGGCGGCGAGCCTCGCCTTCGACGGCCGAGAGCGCGCGGGACTTCTGATCGTCCGTGAGCGAGCGCTTGTAGACCGTGACGACCTCGTCTTCGGTGAGTCGGTAGTACTGCGTGCCGCAGGTGGGGAGCAGGTGCAGACGTGCCAGGGCGGCTGCGGAAGCCTCGGGAAGACGGTCGACGACCTGTGTCGTGAACTGCTGGAGCTGGCCGCCGGAGATGATCGCGACCTCTACGCGCTCGGCCAGCGCGATCAGCAGTTCGCCGATGCGCGGGTCGATCTGGCTCTTGGAGGGAGCGAGTGTGTCGTCGAGATCGAACGCGACGAGAAGGGGCGGGGTGGTGCTGTCGAGCATGGTGTCCGTCCTTTCATGCGAAAGGCTCCGCCTTGCGGCGGAGCCTCTCTGCTGTCGGGGTGACAGGATTTGAACCTGCGGCCTCTTCGTCCCGAACGAAGCGCGCTACCAAGCTGCGCCACACCCCGTTTTGCAACCCTCCGAGTCTAACCGATCGTCAGGGGTGCTGCTGACCACGGCCGACGCGAGGCGACGATCGTGGCGCCGAGGCTGATCAGCGCGATCGCGATGGCGGCCGGCGCGCGGAGGGCGGCAGCATCCGTTCCGGTCGCGGCCAGCTCTGCGGTGCGTGGCGCGGGCGGAGCCGGCGGTGCTTCGGCAGCCGGGGTGGGCGCGGGCGTCGGCGCCGGCGGAGGCGGCGCGATCACCGCGACCTGCGAGGGCTCGCCGAATCGCTCGGTCCACGCGTAGTCGGCGCCGGTGTGGGCGGTGACGGAGGGGAGCTGGTCACCGGCCCGGACGCTCCAGACGGCGGTGTAGTGGCCCGGCGCGGCCATCTCCCACGCGGACGTGACGGTATACGGCGCTGTCGGACCCGTCGCAGGGTCGGTCGTCAGCTGCAGCGAGCCGACGATGGCATCCTCGCCCGGAGCGGGGGAACCTGGGACAGGCGCGGTGTCGGTCCGGTACACGACGGCGCTCGCGGTGACCGGCAGGTACGAACCGTCGTCGGCGCGCGGCCACGAACCGTCGGCGGCGGTGAAAGTGACCGCATCGACGTACGGACCGCCATGCGCCTCGCTCGCTGCGACCTGCGTAGAGATGGCCGGTGCGAACGGAGGGATGCGCGGGGTGGCGTCCGCGCCCGCCACGTCGAACTGCACACGCCCCGCAGGGCCGGCGGTCTCCTGGCCGCCAGGGGTCGTGAAGTGCCGCACGGCGGAGGCGAGGCCGGCGTCGAAACGGCCGGTTCCGCTCACGGAGTACGGGCGTCCCTCGGTGGGCGGTGCGGCGCGGATGGCGTACGTCGAGCCGCCTGCAGCGTTCTCGAGCGTCGGCAAGCCCGACTCTGCGAAGACCGCGTTCGTCAGGGTGACGGTGCCTGTCGCCGGGGTCGTCGTGTCGACCCGGACCGACCCGGAGCGATGGTCAGCAGCATCCGTGGTGAAGACCAGACTTCCGCTCGCGGTCGCGACGCCGGGAACAGCGCGTGTGGCTTCGTCGTAGTACGCGACGGCCCGTTCCTGGACGGCGCGGTCATGCTGTGGCGAGAGCGCCGACATGGTCCAGTGGATCGCCCCGGCGAGTGAATCGCCGCGGTAGCCGAAGGCGTGCAGGGTCTCCTCGCGGTTCGCGATCGCCTTCACGGCCCACGCGACCGCGGCGGCCTGGACAGGGTCGTCCGTCTGGCCGTACGTCGTCACCAGAAGGTTGATCCCGGCGAGCTGCTGGGGTGAGAGGCCGGCCGCCGAGCCGCTGATTCCGTGGTCGGTGGTCTGCCCGGTCGGGGCGGGCGCTCCTGGGGTGATGCAGTAGGTGTGCACGCTGCCGACGAGCATCGAGCCGTGCCAGCCGTACGCGGAGATCGGCGCCCAGGTGCCGAACCCTGTGCCGCGCTCGGCGGCGTCGGCGCGGAACGGGTGGGCGATGTTCATCACGACGATGACCACGAAGAGCGGGATGAGGAACAGGTACGCGGGCAGGCGCCGAGCGCGCCCGTGGTAGACGTGACGGATCCGAGTTGCGGGGGAGTCGACGCGGGGCATTCTCACTCCGCGTCCTCGAGGAGAGGCATGAACGGAGCGTGGCGGCCGAAACCGCGAGACGGGGGCGCGTCGCCGCGATCGGCGTCGTCGGTGGCCGCCGGGGCGAATGGTGCGCAGGCGACCGCGATCACGAGGGCGATCAGAAGCGCGAGCAGGCGCAGGCGCACGGGCAACCCGGTGCCGTGAACTGCCGTCGTGGTGACGAGCGTGTTCTGGAACAGGTCGTCGGCGGGTCGATGGGAACGGGAAGCAGCCATGCATCGAGGATCGGTGCCACGCGCCGTCCGGTGGGGGCGTGCAGCAGGAACTGTGGACGACCGATCGCCGAGAGCGGTTGGGGAGGAGCCTAAGGGGCCCGCTGCCGCTACGCCCTCGGAACGAGGGTGAGGAGCGATGCCTCGGGACGGCAGGCGAAGCGCACCGGGGCGTAGATCGAATGGCCGAGACCGGCGCTGACGTTGAGTGGCACCGACCGCCCGTCGTGCTTCCACGCGCTCAGGCCGCGGGCCTGGCGCAGCGGGATGTCGCAGTTCGCGACGAGCGCGCCGAAGCCGGGGACGCGGACCTGTCCGCCGTGCGTGTGGCCGCCGAAGATCGCGTCGGCGCCCAGGTCGACGAAGTCGTCGAGCACTCGGCGATAAGGTGCGTGGGTGACGCCGAGGGAGAGGTCGGCGGGCTGCTCGGCACGGAGCGCGGCGAGCGGCTCCGGGAGCGCCTCGGGGCGGTCCCAGTGGCGATGAGCGTCGCTCACCCCGAAGGCGGCGATGCGCAGGCCCGCAGCATCCAGCGATCCGACCTTGTTGTTGAGGTCGAGCCAGCCGAGTTCGCGGGTGAGATAGTCGTCGAGCGCCTCGGTGTCGAGCGGTTCCGCGGTGTGCTTCACCTTCGACGGACCGGTGAAGTAGCGGAACGGGTTGCGAGGCGAGGGCGCCGCGTGGTCGTTCGAGCCGTGGACGAACACGCCGGGCACGCCGCGCAGCGGATCGAACGCGCGGCGCAGTCCCTGGAGGCCGTTGAAGTGGCCCATGTTGTCGCCGGTGTTGATGACCAGGTCGGGCTGGAGCTCGGCGAGTGCGGCGATCCACTCCTGCTTGCGGTGCTGCCACGGGGCCATGTGCGCGTCCGAGAGGTGGAGCACACGGATCGCCGGGGCGCCCACCGGGAGCACCGGGACCTCATGGAAGCGGACCGTGAAGAGATAGCGCTCGATGCCGACGCCCCAGATCGCGGCGCCCGCGCCGACCGCCCCCACCGTGCCGAGCACGGTGAGGGCGGTGCGAGTCGGTTTCGAGGGCACTAGCCGTTGCCGCCGCCGCTGCCGGGACCGCGGCCGCCTCCGCCGGCGCAGATCGCTGCCGCGTAGTCGACCGCGATCGACGTGTTGCGGTTCACGACCGAGCCGGCGGCCGGGTTCGTCGCGCCGGCCTTGGTCTGCGCGCCCAGGCTGGCATCGGCGGTGCAGGTGCCGTCTCCGACGTTGCCGAAGCCGGCGCTGCGCAGCGCCCTCTTCGCGTCGTCGAGTGTGCTTCCCGCGACGTTGGGCACAGCGATGCCCTCGCCGTTGCTCGGGCTGATCGTGACTGTGCTCCCGCCCGCGACCTTGCCCGGGCCGGGGTTCTGCGCCGCGATGAGGCCCGCAGGTTGGTCGGAGTCGACCGGCCCGCCGACCTCGACGGTGAAGCCCGCATCGGTCAGGATCTTGGTGGCCTCGTCGACCGACTTGCCGACGACATTCGGGAGGTCGGTGAGCTGGACCTTCGTCAGCTCGTTGTCGGGAGCGGCGAACCTGTCACCGCCGTAGATGTCGTTCGCCACGCCCTGGATTGCCCGCGTGATCGGGAAACGGATCTGGTTCAGGCGGTTGCCGTTGTAGGACGTCTTCGTGATGTCACCACCACCCTGCACGTTGCCGACCCACGTCGCCGTGGCCACCTTCGTGCTCGACTCGACCATCCACGTCGTGATCTCTTCGTGCGTACCGGTCTTGCCGATGAGCGGGATCCCGTCGCCGGGGTTGCCGCCGGTGCCGGTTCCGCCGCTGTTCATGACGCCCTGCAGCGCGAAGGCCGCGGTCGCCGCGACGTTCGGCGCGATGACCTGGGTGCACGTGCGCGCGGGCTTCGCCATCTCATTGCCGTCGGAGTCCGTCACGCGGTCGATCGCCTGCGGCTGGCAGTAGATGCCGTTGTTCGCGACTGTCGCGTAGGCCTCGGCCATCGCCATGGGGGAGACGAAGTTCGTGCCGATGATGGAGTTCAGGTTGTCCATCGCGACCTCGGCGCCGTTCCCCTGTGTCACGCCCATACGCGTGGCGACGTTCTTGATGTCGCAGAGGTCGAGCTTCTCAGCCATCGCGAAGAAGCCGGTGTTCAGCGAGTCCTTCGTGAAGCGCATGGGTGTGCCCATGTAGCCTCCATTGCCACCGAAGTTCTTGATGAGCGTCTTCGAGGTGTTGACCCAATCGGCAGGGCCACCTGTCTCGCTGTTGCAGCTGTTCTTCAGCCGCGGGAAGACGTGCAGCGTGCCGTTCAGCGTCTGATTGACCGAGTTCCCCTTCTCGAGCCAATCGATCAAGGTGAACAGCTTGAAGGTCGAGCCGGCAGGGAACCCTGAGGAGTTGCCGAACTTGCTGTCCCCTGCGAACACGAGCGACGAGAAGTTCGGGTCAGGCGCGAGCGAGGCGTCCTCGCTGAACTTCGTGTTCTGGGCGATCGCGAGGACGCGGCCCGTCGTCGCTTCGATGCTGACAGAGCTGGCGCCGAATCGCCCGGGCGACGGCGTGGTGCGCCCGATCGGCATGTCGGCCGAGGTCGGCGCGTACTTGGTCATCGCGTCCTGCGCCGCCGCCTGAACGCGGGTGTCGAGCGTGGTGTAGACGTTGAGCCCGCCTCGCTGCAGCAGCGCCTGGCGCTCCTCGAAAGTCTCCCCGAACGCCTCGTCCTTGAGGATGACGTCCTTCACGTACTGGCAGAAGTACGCAGCGCCGCCGGCCGCCTGGCAGCCCGTGGTCGGTTCGACGACGTCCGGCGTGATGGGCCAGACGGCCGCTTCCACGTACTGCTCGCGCGTGATCTTGCCGTCATCGAGCATGCGGCTGAGAACGTAGAGCTGGCGCACCTTCGTCGAGGTGTACCCGTCGGCCGCGGCGAGCTTCTGCTCCTCAGTGATCTCGCCCGACGCCACCAGCGCGTCGAGTGCGCCGAGCTTGGCGCCTTCATCGATGACCCCGTCGGGTGCCTTGTTGAAGGTCGCGCCGTCGGCGCCGAAGATGGAGCCGCCCGGCCGGTCGATGCGGTAGTTGTTCGGGTTCTGCACCATGCCGGCGAGAGTCGCCGCCTGCGCGACCGTGAGGTTCGCGGCGGTGGTGCGGAAGTAGTGGCGTGCCGCGGCCTCGATGCCGTACGTGATGCCACCGAAGTTGGCGATGTTCATGTACCCGAGCAGGATGTCGTTCTTCGAGTACTTCTGCTCGAGTGCGATCGCGTACCGCATCTCCTGCAGCTTGCGGGTGTAGCCCTCCGAGCCCTTGGCAGTCGTGGCGTCCGTCCAGCAGTTCAGCAGCACCTGCGAGCGCGAGATGATCTTCGGGTTGCCGTTCTCGTCGAGGACGGCCTCGCCCTTGTCGTCGAGCTCCGGGGTGTCGGTCGCTTCCTGCTCGCATTTCTGGATCAGCACGTTCTTGACGTACTGCTGGCTGATCGACGACCCACCCTGGGTCTCGCCGCCGCCTTGCGCGTTCGACAGAAGAGCGCGGGTCGTGCCGATGAGGTCGACGCCGCCGTGCTGGTAATAGCGCGGGTCCTCACTGGAGAGGAGGGCGTCGTACATCACCGGGTTGATCTGATCGAAGTTGACCGGCGTGCGGTCCTGCTCGAGGAACTGTGTCAGCAGCACGGGCTGCTGGGTTTCGGGATCCGTGGCGTAGAAGTTGCTCGGAAGCATGAGCTTGTCGATCTCGAGGACGCTCGGGAGATTGTCGAACATCGTGATCGCGCGCTCGGCCGCGGTGCTCGTGAGTGCGACCGCGGGGGTGACGGTCGCCGCAATGAGGACACCGGCTGCGGCACTGAGGCCGACGAGCCCGGCGAGTCCGCCGAGCACACCGGTGGCCGTGCGTTTGGTATCAGGCATAGGGTTGATCGTAAGGGAGATACCTGGGCGATCCATCAAGGACGCTCAGCTAACCGGGGTGTTTCCCAGCCTTCACCAGCCGTCCTTTCCGCACACTCGAGGAGTCGCGATGACGACGTGGGAGTACCTCACCACGCCCCTTCTGATCCACAACACCGCAGCGATCCTCAACAATTGGGGCAAGCAGGGCTGGGAGCTCGTGCAGATCGTGCAGGGTCCCGAGGGCGGCCTCGTCGCCTACTTCAAGCGACCGTCCGGCGGCGGCCAGCAGAACGCGGGACTGGATGCCGCGGCCCAGGCCGCCAAGCAGTTCGAGGAGGCGTGACCATGAGCGTGAGCGCCCGTCTCGCCGAGCTCGGCATCGATCTTCCTGACGTCGTCCCGCCCGTCGCGGCGTATGTGCCCGCGAAGGCGCACGGCGACCTCGTCTACACCGCCGGCCAGCTGCCGATGATCTCGGGTGCTCTGCCCGCGACCGGCAAGGTCGGCGAGGGCCACGGACTCGTGCCCGCGTCCGACGCGAAGTCCTACGCGCGCCAGAGCGCCCTCAACGCCATCGCGGCCGCTGCGGCTGCCGTCGGCGGGGTGGACCGCCTCACCGGCGTCCTCAAGGTCACCGGGTTCGTCGCATCCGTTCCCGAGTTCACCGGCCAGCCCGGTGTCATCAACGGCGCGAGCGAACTGCTCGGCGAGGTCTTCGGCGACGCCGGCAAGCACGCCCGCTCGGCCGTCGGCGTCCCGGTGCTGCCGCTGGACGCCCCGGTCGAGGTCGAGGTCGTCTTCTCGTACGCATAACTGCGCGACGCGAGTCACGAACGACAGAGAGCGGATGCTGCAGCCCTGGGCTGCAGCATCCGCTCTTCTCGTTCGTTACTTGACCTGCGCGGAGATCACCGACATGACGGCGGTGTCGGCGAGGGTCGTCGTGTCGCCGACCTCGCGGCCCTCGGCGACGTCGCGCAGCAGTCGGCGCATGATCTTGCCGGAGCGGGTCTTGGGCAGCTCGCCCACGATGTAGACGTCGCGGGGGCGCGCGATCGGGCCGATCTGCTCGCCGACCCACAGGCGCAGGTTCTGCGCGAGTCCGTCGGGGGAGTGGGCCGACAGGTACGACTGCTTGATGATGACGAACGCCACGACGGCTTGGCCCGTGGTCTCGTCCGAGGCGCCGACGACGGCCGCCTCGGCGACAGCCTCGTTGCCGACCAGCGCCGACTCGATCTCGGTGGTCGACAGGCGGTGCCCGGAGACGTTCATGACGTCGTCGACACGGCCGAGGAACCACACGTCGCCGTCGTCGTCGAGGCGGGCGCCGTCGCCGGCGAAGTAGAAGCCCTGCTTCTGGAACTTCTCCCAGTAGGTCTCGACGAAGCGCTCGGGGTCGCCCCAGATGCCGCGGAGCATCGACGGCCAGGGCTCGGTGATGACGAGGAGGCCGCCGTTGCCGTTGCCGACGTGGGTGCCGTCCTCGTCGACGACGTCGATCGAGATGCCGGGGAGCGGCACCTGCGCCGAACCGGGCTTGGTCTCAGTGACGCCCGGAAGTGCCGACACCATGATCGCGCCGGTCTCGGTCTGCCACCACGTGTCGACGATCGGCGCGGTCTTGCCGCCGATGATCTTGCGGTACCACATCCACGCCTCGGGGTTGATGGGCTCGCCCACCGAACCGAGCAGGCGCAGGGTCGACAGGTCGAACTGCTTCGGGATCGCGCGGCCGAGCTTCATGAAGGAGCGGATCGCCGTGGGCGCCGTGTAGAGCACGGTGACGCCGTACTTCTGCACGATCTCCCACCAGCGGCCGGGGTGCGGGGCATCCGGGGTCCCCTCATACATCACCTGGGTCGCGCCGTTCGCGAGCGGGCCGTACGTGACGTAGCTGTGGCCGGTGATCCAACCGATGTCGGCGGTGCACCAGAACACGTCAGTCTCGGGGTGGATGTCGTGGACGACCTTGTTCGTGAACGTCGCCTGGGTGAGGTAGCCGCCCGAGGTGTGCAGGATGCCCTTGGGCTTCCCGGTGGTGCCCGACGTGTAGAGGATGAAGAGCGGGTTCTCGGCGGGGAACGCCTGCGCCTCGTGCTCGGCGGACGCCGCGGGAACGACGTCGTGCCACCACAGATCGCGACCCTCGGCCCAGTCGACCTCGTTCTCGCCGCGCTTGACGACGAGCACGTGCTCGACGGTCTCCTGCACCCCGGTGCCGCGGTCGCCGAGCGCCATGTCGACGGCCGGCTTGAGC
Organism: Microbacterium sp. F01; assembly: GCF_056156365.1. Taxonomy (NCBI): domain Bacteria; kingdom Bacillati; phylum Actinomycetota; class Actinomycetes; order Micrococcales; family Microbacteriaceae; genus Microbacterium; species Microbacterium sp. F01. The sequence continues at coordinate 3,061,568 of NZ_CM149592.1, read as the reverse complement.
GGAGAGACCTTGCCCTTGCGGTAGCCGCCGTCGGCGGTGATGACGAGCTTGGCGCCGGCGTCGTCGATGCGGGCGCGCAGGCTGTCGGCCGAGAAGCCGCCGAACACGACGGAGTGGATGGCACCGATGCGCGCGACGGCGAGCATCGAGGCGACGGCCTCGGGGATCATCGGCAGGTAGATCGCGACGCGGTCACCCTGGCCGATGCCCAGGCCCTCGAGCACGTTGGCGAGGCGCTTGACCTCCTCGGTGAGCTCGGCGTAGGTGACGCGGCGCTCGTCGCCGGGCTCGCCCTCCCACAGCAGCGCGACGCGGTCGCCGTTGCCGGCCTCGACGTGACGGTCGAGGCAGTTGTATGCGACGTTCAGCTCGCCGTCGGCGAACCACTGCGCGAACGGCGGGTTCGACCAGTCGAGCACCTCGGTGAACGGCTTGTGCCAGTGGAGGTCGCGGGCCTGGTCGGCCCAGAAGCCGAGCCGGTCGGCCTTGGCCTCTTCATACAGTTCTGCCGTCGCGATCGCGTTGTCGGCGAACTCGGCGGTGGGCGCGAAGCGCCGATCCTCGTTCAGCAGGTGGTCGATCTGGCTGCTGGCTTGCGTGACAGGGGTCTGTTCGCTCATGGGAGCGCGCTCCTTTGCGGGCTGGGTCGAGGCCGAAGGGTGTCGGCGAGTCTGCCAGGAAATGTACCCACCGCCGCCGGAACCGACTACCCCCGATAGTAGGTGGCGCCGCATACATCGATCCGGACCGATATATCAGTGAGAATCCTCTCCTTTTCGTTTTGTGAGGACCCTTGCCTCGCATATGCTGACCGTTGGCCGAACATCGATTCTGGCATTGCGGCACCCGACGTCACCCCCCGAATTCGGGGCCGCGCTTGGCGGCATCCCATTCCCCCCATGGGATGCCGCCTCTATTTGTTGGGAGCGGTTTCGCGGCCGTGCGCGTGCGGCGGCTCCTCCCCAGCGGCAGTCTCCGCCGAGCTCTCCACCGATGACCTCGGTTGGCGGTTGGCGGCGACAGCATCTTCGTAGCGTCGGAGCATGTCCGCACCCTTCGTCGTCCGTCCCCGCCACGGGGCTGCGGGCGCGCCTGGTGGGAGGGGGCGATGGGATGCTGCGGGCCGGCCCGCATCTGTGGCCGCGACTGTGCCCGTCCCGCAGTCGGCGGCCGTTCGGCCCGCCAGTGCGCCCGCCGCGCCGGCGGAATCCGTCGGAGCATGGGTGCCGCGTCGGGTCGACGCTGCCGAGGTCGCGTCGCCAGGACCGGTGACGGGGCGCGTGCCCGCGCGAGTGCCGGTGGAGCGGCATCCGGCCCTCGCGCCGTTCTCGGCCTACCTCGACGATCCGCAGGTCACGGACCTGTTCGTCAACGGTGCGGCGGGCCTGTTCGTGGATCGCGGCGCCGGAGTACGACCGGCCCGTGAGTGGCGCGCCACTGACGAAGAGGTGCGCGATCTGGCCGTCGCGCTCATCGGGCTCGGCGGGAGACACATCGATGACGCCTCACCGTGCGTCGACGTGCGTCTGGAGGGCGGCATCCGCGTGCACGCCGTCCTTCCGCCGATCGCACCGGAGGGCACGGTCCTGTCGATCCGTGTGCCGCGCCTCGGCGCTGCGACGCTCGACGATCTTCAGCAGACCGGCATGTTCGACCAGGCCGCGCGCCGCCGGCTGGACGAGGCGATCGCGGGTCGAACGAACCTGCTCGTCTCCGGCGCCGCCGGCGCCGGCAAGACGACGCTGCTCGCGGCGCTCCTCGCGGCGGCGCCCGCACACGAGCGGATCGTCACGATCGAGGACGTCGCGGAGCTGCGCATCGCGCACCCGCACCATGTCCGCCTCGAGGCGCGTCAGCCCAACATCGAAGGCACCGGCGGCGTGGGGCTCGCACGGCTGGTTCGGGAGGCGTTGCGGATGCGGCCCGACCGGCTGGTCGTCGGCGAGTGCCGCGGCGACGAGGTGCGCGAACTGCTGTCGGCCCTGAACACCGGCCACGACGGCGGCGCCGGCACCGTCCATGCGAACGGACTGCACGACGTGCCGGCCCGGCTCGAGGCGCTCGGTGCACCCGCCGGACTCGACGACCGCGCGCTCGCTCGCCAGGCGGCCAGCGCGATCGGGCTCGTCGTGCACGTGGAGCGGGGCGCGGACGGCTCGCGACGCATCGCCGGGGCCGGTCGCCCGGTCGTCGATGGCGACGGGCGTCTCGCTATCGAGGAGGAGCGATGGGACTCTCGCTGACGCGGGGCGCGAGCGCGGGGAGCATCCAGCGGCCGGTCGGAGCTTCGTCGTCCTCCCGCGCGCCGGGATCGTCCCGGTTGCGGGCGTCCCGGTTGCGGGCGTCCCTGTTCCGGGCGTCCCGGTTCGGGGTGTCGGCGCGGACCCCCGCCTCGGCGGCCGACGTCGCCGAGACCGTGCTGCGGCTCGCGGTGCTGCTGCAGGCCGGGGTCGCGCCGGCCCGCGCCTGGGAGCATCTCGCCCGCGCCGGGGACCCTGCGGCTCAGCACGTCGCCTCGGCGATCGGACGGGGGATGCCGATGCACGAGGCGGTCGCGACCGCCGGGGCGGGCGCCTGGCGCGAGGTCGGTGTCGCGTGCCAGGTCGCGCTGATCGTCGGCGCGCCGCTCGCCGAGTGCCTGCGCGGACTCGCCGCCGCGCTGCGTGACGCGCAGGAAGCGGCCGACGACGTGCGGGTGGCCCTCGCCGAGCCCGCCGGAACGGCCCGGCTCATGAGCTGGCTTCCGCTCGTCGCGGTGGGGCTGGGCGCAGCGCTCGGGTTCGACACGTTCGGCACCCTGTTCGCGAACCCGCTCGGTCTGGCCTGCCTCGCGGGCGGTGCGGTGCTCATCCTCGCCGCCCACCGGTGGACGAAGCGACTCGTGCGCGCCGCCGCCACGTCGGAGGATGCGCCAGGTCTCGATGCGGAGCTGATCGCCATCGCACTGAGCGGCGGGGTCTCCATCGATCGAGCCCGGACGGTCGTGCGGGAGGCGCGGCGAGTGGGGGCGCCGAGGGACAGCGCGGGCAAGAGTGCCGACGCCGCCTCCACCCCGGTCGCCGCTGGCGGCGCCGCACCGGACGCAGAACGAAAAGGAACCGGCGGATCGGACGACGTGGACGACGTGCTCGCGCTGTCGCGGACAGCGGGCGTGCCCGCCGTCGAGCTTCTGCGGGCCACTGCGGCTCACGCCCGCCATCGCGCCCGCGTCGACGCCCGCCTGCGCGCCGCGCGCCTCTCGTCGCGGCTGCTCCTTCCGCTGGGGGTGTGCACGCTGCCGGCCTTCCTTCTCCTCGGCGTCGCGCCCATGCTGCTCAGCGTCATGTCGACGATGTCGGTCTCGCTGTGATGCCCCCGGCACGCGACAGGCGCGACATCCACGCCCGCGACCGGAATCAGCCATCCCTGTCCGCGCCCCAGATCGTGCCCGACACCCATCGAACGGAGAACCCCATGTCCCTGTCCCGAACCGACCGAGTCGTGCCCCTTCTCACGCGCCGCCGGGCCGAACGCCTGTTCGCGCCGCGCGAGGACCGCACGTGGGCTGACGACACCGGAGCCGCGACCGCCGAGTACGCCATCGCGACGATGGCCGCCGTGGCCTTCGCCGGCCTCCTCGTCGTCATCATGCGGTCCGACGAGGTGCGCACGATCCTGACCGATCTCGTACGACGCGCGCTCACGGTGGCGTGATGCGCCCGCGGCTGGGCGACGACCGCGGTGCGGTCGTCGCCGAGTTCGCGGTCGCGCTCCCGGCCGTGGTCCTCGTGCTGGTCCTCGGTGTGGGAGTGCTCGCCGGGGCGTCCCGGCAGGTGCGGCTGCAGGATGCGGTGGCGGATGCTGCGCGCCTGAGCGCTCGCGGCGAGTCTGACGAGCGCGTGAAGAATGCCGTCGCGACGACGGTGGCGGAAGCATCCGTCGAGATCACCTCCCGAGGAGATCTCGTGTGCGTGTCGGCATCCGCGCCCGCGCTGTTCGGGGTGCGTGTGACCGCCGACGGCTGCGCGTTGGCGGGTGGGCTGTGAGCGTATCGAGTCACACCGTGGCGCCGCCGGCCAGAGGGTCGGGCTGATGGCGGGGACGATGGCGGCGGTCGGGATCCTCTCCGCCGCCGCCGTGCTCGCGGCGGGGCTCGCCGGCGCCGGCGCTGCGGCGGTCGCGAGCCAGCGATTGGCCTCGGCGGCCGACGCCGGGGCGCTCGCCGCGGCGGACGCGGCATCGGGCGCGATTCCCGGTGTCCCGTGCGATCGTGCGGCCGAGGTCGCGGGCGCATTCGGAGCCGTCGTCGAGTCGTGCGAGCTCGACGAGCTGATCGCGACGATCACCGTCTCGATGCGCCTCGGACCGGTCTCCGCGCGGGCGTCCGCCCGGGCCGGCCCGCCGGCCTGATCCGGTCTCACAGCGCCCGCACCGGGAACTGGCGTGTATGGTTTGCGTCGAAGAAAGGACGCCCCCGTTGGCAGAAGGCAAGAAGCTCGTCATCGTCGAGTCACCGACGAAGATGAAGTCGATCCAGGGGTACCTCGGCGATGGCTACGAGGTGCTCAGCTCGGTCGGGCACATCCGCGACCTGGCAGACAAGCGCGACATCCCGGCCGATAAGAAGCAGGCCTATGGGAAGTACTCGATCGACATCGACAACGGCTTCGACCCCTATTACGTCGAGAGCGAGCGCGGCAAGAAGACGGTCGCCGAGCTCAAGCGCGCGCTGAAGGGGGCGGACGAGCTCCTGCTCGCCACCGATGAAGACCGCGAGGGCGAAGCCATCGCGTGGCACCTGCTGCAGACGCTCAAGCCGAAGGTCCCCGTCAAGCGCATGGTGTTCCACGAGATCACCAAGGACGCGATCCAGGCCGCCGTCGGCAACACGCGTGAACTCGACCTCGCGCTCGTCGACGCGCAGGAGACCCGCCGCATTCTCGACCGCCTCTACGGCTGGGACGTCAGCCCCGTGCTCTGGTACAAGGTGCAGCAGGGCACGTCGGCCGGTCGTGTGCAGTCCGCGGCGACGCGACTGGTCGTCGACCGCGAGCGCGAGCGCATGGCCTTCGTCTCGGCGTCCTACTGGGACATCGAGGCGCTCGCCGCGCCGAACCGGCCGCAGGGCATCGACGAATCGTTCTCGACCCGCCTCGCCCGCGTCGACGGCGCGGTGCTCGCCCGCGGCACCGATTTCGACGACCGCGGTGAGCTGAAGAAGGCGGTGCTGGTCCTCGACGAGGCTCAGGTGCGCGAACTCGCTGCCGCGATCGAGGCGGCGGCCGAGGCATCCGTCACCGCCCTCGAGTCCAAGCCCGGAACCCGCAGCCCCAAGCCCCCGTTCACGACCTCGACCCTCCAGCAGGAGGCCGGTCGCAAGCTCTCGATGAGCGCCAAGCACGCCATGGGCGTCGCGCAGCGCCTCTACGAGAAGGGGTACATCACTTATATGCGCACCGACTCGACGGCGCTGTCGACGCAGGCCGTGCAGGCCGCGCGCGAGCAGGCCGTCGCGATGTACGGCGACAAGTCGGTGCCGCCGAACCCTCGCAGCTACCGCAACAACAGCAAGAACGCGCAGGAGGCGCACGAGGCGATCCGTCCGTCGGGCGAGACTTTCCGCACGCCGTCCGAGGTGTCCGGGCAGCTCGATCGCGACGAGCTGCGCCTGTACGACCTCATCTGGAAGCGCACGATGGCCAGCCAGATGTCGGACGCGAAGTACGAGACCACCACCGTGACCCTCGAGGTCTCGGCGGCCGGCCGTCGCGCCGAGTTCACGGCCTCCGGAACCGTCTACACCTTCAAGGGCTTCCTCGAGGCCTACGAAGAGGGCCGCGACGAGAAACGCGGCGACAGCGACAAGTCCGACGATCAGTCGCTGCCCGCGATGGCGGTGGGCGACGTGCTGCGCCTGCGCGACGTCGAGCCGAAGGGCCACGCGACGAGCCCGAAGCCCCGCTACACCGAGGCGAGCCTCGTGAAGGCGCTCGAGGAGAAGGGCATCGGACGCCCGTCGACGTTCGCGAGCATCATCGACGTGATCCTGAACCGCGGCTACGTCACCAAGCGCGGTCAGGCGCTGATCCCGAGCTGGCTCGCGTTCAGCGTGGTGCGACTGCTCGAGCAGCACTTCGCCGACCTGGTCGACTACGACTTCACGGCGGCGCTCGAGGACGACCTCGACGCGATCGCCCGCGGCGAGCAGAAGCGCCAGGACTGGCTGCAGGACTTCTACTTCGGGGGAACCGACCACGTCGGCCTCCGCAACATCGTCGACAACCTCGGCGAGATCGACGCGCGCGCGCTCAACTCGACGCCGATCGGCGACGTCGCGACGCTGCGGTTCGGCAAGTACGGCCCGTACCTGGAGGTGCCCGACGCCGAGAAGCCGGACGCCGAGCCCAGGCGCGTCAACATTCCCGAGGACCTCGCGCCGGATGAGCTGACGCCCGCTCGCGCGCAGGAGCTCATCGACGCCCCGGTTGCCGGCGACCGGGTGCTGGGGGAGAACCCCGCCAACGGCAAGCTCGTCGTCGTGAAGGACGGCCGCTTCGGCCCGTATGTGCAGGAGACCGACCCGCCTGCCGAGGAAGAGGTCGATGAGGAGACCGGCGAGGTCGTCGCCGTCGAGCCTGAGCCAGCGCCGAAGAAGCGCGGCGCGAAGAAGGAGGCCGCGCCGAAGCCGCGCACGGCCTCGCTCTTCAAGTCGATGTCGGTCGACACGATCGATCTCGACACGGCGCTGAAGCTCCTCGACCTCCCGCGCACCGTCGGCGTCGACCCCGAGACGGAAGCCCCGATCACCGCGCAGAACGGTCGATACGGCCCCTACCTGAAGAAGGGCACCGACTCGCGCACACTGCAGAGCGAGCAGCAGATCTTCGACATCACGCTCGAAGAGGCGCTGGCGGTCTACGCCCAGCCGAAGTACGGCGCGCGCGGCGCGTCGTCGGCCCTCAAGGAGTTCGAGGCCGACCCCACGAGCGGCAAGCCGATCAAGCTGAAGGACGGCCGCTTCGGCCCGTACGTCACCGACGGCGAGACGAATGCGACGATCCCGCGTGGCGAGGACGCGATGGAGGTCACGTTCGAGCGCGCGGTGCAGCTGCTCGCCGACAAGCGTGCGAAGGGCCCGGCCAAGCGCCCGGCGCGCCGCACGACGACGACGCGCAAGCCCGCGGCGAAGAAGTGACGGCGGCCGGCGACACCGCGCGCGGACTCTTCGTCACGTTCGAGGGCGGCGACGGCGTCGGCAAGACGACGCAGGCGGCGCTGCTCGACGCATGGCTGACGGATGCCGGACGCACCGTCGTGCGCACGCGCGAGCCCGGCGGCACCGAGGTGGGCGTGCTCATCCGCGACATCGTCCTCCACCACCGGGGCGAGGTCGCACCCCGGGCGGAGGCGCTCCTGTACGCCGCCGACCGGGCGCACCACATCGAGACGCTCGTCCGCCCCGCGCTCGCTCGTGGCGAGGTCGTGATCCAGGACCGCTACCTCGACTCGTCGGTCGCGTACCAGGGTGCCGGGCGCGTCCTCGGGCGCGACGAGGTGCGCGAGCTGTCGCTGTGGGCGACCGGAGCACTGCTCCCCGACGTCACGGTGCTCCTCGACCTCGATCCCGCATCGGCCCGTGCGCGCCTCGACGCCGACGACAAGCCGTTCGACCGCCTCGAGGCCGAGAAGGAGCACTTCCACGCCCGCGTGCGGGAGGAGTTCCTGGCGCTCGCCGCCGCCGAGCCCGGGCGCTTCCTCGTGCTCGACGCGTCGCTGCCGCCCGACGAGCTCGCCGCCGTGGTGCGGGCGCGCGTGGAGCCGCTGCTCGCATGAGGCGAACGCTCGGCCTACGCACAGCCGGTGTCCGACTCGGTGGCTAGGCTGGTCGGCATGGAGCCGGTCGCCGCTGTCGCTGGGGCGTCTCCCGCAGCGGATGACCAGGCGTTCCCCTGGGGCGACGTGTGGGGGCAGCCCGACGCCGTCGCGGCGCTCAGGGAGGCAGCATCCGATCCCGCGTCCATGACCCATGCCTGGCTCATCACCGGCCCTCCCGGCTCGGGCCGCTCGACGCTCGCCCACGCCTTCGCGGCGGCCCTCATCGCCGAGCCCGGTGACGAGCGCACGATGCACCAGGTGCTCGCCGGAACCCACCCCGACCTCACGGCGCTGCGCACCGAGGGCGTCATCATCTCCATCAAGGACGCCCGGGCGCTCGTCGAGCGGTCGTACTTCGCGCCCTCGCTCGGGCGGTACCGCGTCATCGTCATGGAAGACGCCGACCGCATGGTCGAGCGCACTTCGAACGTGCTGCTGAAGGCCCTCGAAGAGCCGCCCGAGCGCACCGTCTGGGTGCTGTGCGCGCCCAGCGACGCCGACCTGCTGCCGACGATCCGCTCGCGCGTGCGCACGCTGCGACTGCGAGAGCCCGACGTCGCCGATGTCGCCGACCTCATCGTGCGGCGCAGCGGCGTCGACCCGGCGATCGCCGAGCAGTCCGCGCGGCACGCGCAGCGTCACATCGGCATGGCCCAGAGGCTCGCGACGGATGCTGCCGCCCGCGCCCGCCGCGACGCCACGCTGCGCGGCGTGCTCGCGGTGCGCGGCGTGGGCGACGCGGTGGAGGTCGCTGGCGCGATCGTCGCCGCCGCCACCGACGACGCCAAGGCGCTCACTGCGGAGCGCGACGAGGCGGAGCGCTCCGGTCTGCTGCGCACCCTCGGCATCGCCGAAGGCGCCGCGGTCCCGCCCGCCGTGCGGTCGCAGCTCTCGGCGCTCGAGGACGAGCAGAAGCGCCGCGCCACGCGCAGCCTGCGCGACGGCATCGACCGCGTCCTCACCGACCTCGAGTCGATGTTCCGCGACGTGCTGCTGCTGCAGTTCGGGCGCGCCACCGACCTCATCAACCGCGAGCTCGAGCCCGACCTGCGCGCCCTCGCCACCGCGTGGGCGCCCGAGCGCACGCTGACGGTCGTCGACCGCATCGGCGTCACCCGCGAGAATCTCGAACTGAACGCCGCGCCCGCTCTGGCGCTCGAAAGCATGCTCGTCACCGTCGCGAGCGGAAGGATCCCGTGAACCCGACCCGTCCCCGCCGACTTCGTCGCGCCTTCGCCGTCATCGCCGGCCTGGTCGCAGCATCCGTCGTCCTGAGCGGCTGTCTGTCGGCGATGATCCCCGATGCGTCGCCCCGGCCGACGTCGAGCAAGGCGGCCGACACCGACGGCGTCGCCGAGAACCTGCTGCCCTACTACGAGCAGACGCTCGACTGGTCCGGCTGCAACGAGACGTTCGACTGCACCACGGTGACGGCGCCCCTGGACTGGACCGATCCGTCGAAGGGCGACATCGAGCTGTCGGTCATCCGCAGCCGCTCCGAGGGCACCACCGAGCCCATCGGATCCCTGCTGACCAACCCGGGCGGGCCGGGCGCGAGCGGCGTGGCCCTCATCCGGGACTCGGTGTCGTTCGCGGTCAGCGACCCCGTGCGGCAGCAGTTCGATGTCATCGGCTTCGATCCGCGCGGCGTGGGTGAGTCGACATCGGTGACCTGCTACGACGCAGCCGACATGGACGCCTACCTCTACGACATCCCGGAGAACCCTCGGGGAACGGATGCCTGGACCGACGAGCTCCTCGAACGGCACGAGGCGTTCGGCGCGGCCTGCGACGAGAACAGCGACGGCATCCTGCCGTACATCACGACGGAGAACGCCGCCCGTGACATGGATCTCATCCGAGCGGTGCTCGGCGACACGCAGCTGAACTACCTCGGCTACTCCTACGGCACCTTCCTCGGGGCGACCTACGCCAAGCTGTTCCCCGAGAAGGTGGGACGTCTCGTGCTCGACGGTGCGATCGACCCGTCGATCTCCGGGCTGGATGTCGGCATCACCCAGGGCGTCGGCTTCGAGAATGCCCTGCGCGCGTATATGGCTGATTGCCTGACCGACGACGAATGCCCCTTCCGCGGCACGGTCGACGAGGCCATGGCCGACCTGGGCGCGCTCCTCGCGAGCGTCGACCGGGACCCCATCGCGAACGCCGACGGCCGCATGCTCGGCGCGGACTCCCTGATGACCGCGATCGTGGCCGCCCTGTACTCGCAGGACAGCTGGAGCTACCTCACGATGGCCCTCACCGACGTCCTGCAGGGCAACGCCGATGTCGCGTTCCAGCTCGCCGACTTCTACAACAACCGCCAGGACGGCACGTACCTCGACAACCAGACCGAGGCGTTCCGCGCCTACAACTGCATGGACTACCCGGTCGACGCCACCGAGCAGGAGCAGGCCGACGCCACAGCGCTCCTCGAGGCCGAGGCGCCGACCGTGGCGCCGTACTGGCAGGGTCCCGACCCCTGCGAGGTGTGGCCGTCCCCGCCCACCGGCGTGCGCGAGCCCATCACCGCCGACGGCGCAGCACCGATCGTCGTGGTCGGCACGACGAACGACCCCGCGACCCCCTACGAGTGGTCGGTGTCGCTGGCCGATCAGCTCTCTTCCGGCGTCCTGGTGACGCGCGTCGGCGAGGGCCACACCGGCTACAACAAGGGCAACTCGTGCGTCGACTCTGCGATCGAGACCTACCTGCTCGACGGCACGCCTCCGGAGGACGGCCTGCGCTGCGAGTGAGCCGCCGATGACAGCAGAAGGCGGATGCGGCGACCTCGTGTCGCGGCATCCGCCTTCCGTCATCCGGGGCGCGGGTGTCAGCGGCGCAGCACGCGGCGGGCGAGCGCGTTGCCGAGGAACTGCACCAGCTGCACGATCACAATGATCACGAGCACCGCCGCCCAGGTCACCGCCGGGTTGAACTGCTTGAAGCCGTACACGATCGCGAACTCGCCGAGGCCGCCGGCCGCGACGGCGCCGGCGATCGCGGTCATGTCGACCAGCGCGACGACGATGAACGTGTAGCCGAGGATCAGCGGTCCGAGCGCCTCTCGGGGGAGGAGGCGCAGGAGGATCCGTGAGCGGCTCGCGCCCGTGGCGCGGGCCGCTTCGATCACGCCGGGGCGGACCGTCAGCAGGTTCTGCTCGACGATGCGGCTGATCGCGAAGAGCGACGCGATGGTGATCGCGAAGATGCCGAACTCGGGCCCGATGCCGGGGATGCCGAGGCTGCGCGCAATGGGCTGCACGGCAGCGAGGAGGATGACGAACGGGATCGGCCGGAAGAAGTTCACGATGACGTTGATCGTGCCGAAGAGGAACCGGTTGGGAAACAGGCTCCCGGGGCGGGTGGCGTACAGCGCGAGGCCGACGAAGAGCCCGGCGATGCCGCCGAAGACGAGGCTCAGCGACACGACGTAGAGAGTCTCCGCCGTCGCCGCCCAGAGCTCGGGGAGCAGATCGAGGAGCCTATCCACGGGCGTCCTCCTCGATGAGCGGCGCGAACGCCGATGCCGCCTCGATCGCCTGCTGCACAGCATCCGCCTCTCCGGTCAAGGCCAGCGTGAGGTGCCCGAAGACGCGCCCTCCGATGTCGTTGATGCCGCCGTGCACGAGCTCGAAACGCACGCCGTGCGACGAGAGGGCGGCGAAGACGTCGGCCTGCGTGATGTCGCCGTCGCGAATCGTGAACGTCACGATGCGTCCCGGGTGGCGATCGCGCAGAGTGCGCAGCTGGTCGCCGACCGGGACGTCCTCGATGATGCTCGCGACGAACCGGCGCGTGGCGGCATGCTGCGGCGCCGACAGGACGTCGAACACGGCGCCGCTCTCGATGATGCGGCCGTTCTCCATCACGACGACGCGGTCGGCGAGGGTGCGGATCACGTCCATCTCGTGCGTGATCACGAGGATGGTGACGCCGAGCTCCTCGTTGATGCGCTTGAGGAGTGCGAGCACCTCCTGCGTCGTGTCGGGATCGAGGGCGCTGGTCGCCTCGTCGGCGAGGAGGATGCGCGGGCTGGTCGCGAGGGCGCGCGCGATGCCGACACGCTGCTTCTGGCCGCCCGACAGTTGCTCGGGATAGCTCTTCGCCTTGTCGGCGAGGCCGACGAAGCGCAGCAGCTCGTCGACGCGCGCGACGATCTCGGCACGCGGGCGTCGGGCGACCTCCAGCGGGTACGCGACGTTCTTCGCGACCGTGCGGGAGTCGAAGAGGTTGAACTGCTGGAAGATCATGCCGATGTCGCCGCGCAGTTCGCGCAGTTCGCGCTCCCGCAGGCGCGTGATGTCGCGGTCGTCGATCTCGACGATGCCGGAGGTCGGCGTCTCGAGGGCGTTCACCAGCCGCAGCACGGTGCTCTTGCCGGCGCCGGAGTAGCCGATGATGCCGCACACCTCGCCGGCGGCTACTTCGAGCGACACATCGTCGACCGCGGCGACGGGTGCGGCGTCCTTGGCGGGCGGCGGGAAGGTCTTGGTCACGCCGGTCAGGCGGATGAGGGTCATGGGTGCTCCTCGGCGGAACGCGCATGTGCGGCCCGCGCGCACGAAGCGCTGACGGGCCGCACAGACGAGTGCCGCGGTGTGGCGGGTGTTACGAGTTGGCGCGGATGTCGTCCTCGACGTCGGTGAGCGACGTGACGAGCTCGTCCACCGGGGTCTTCACGAGCACGGCGGTGCCGCCCGAGGCCTCGACGACGCCGTCCAGGACGTCCTGCGTGTTCTGGTAGATCTCCACGAGCTTGAGGTACGTCGGGTTGTCGGCGTCCTCGGCCTTGGCCGCGAAGATGTTGATGTACGGGAACGCGGTCGGATCGGTCGGGTCGTCCGTGGCGATGGCGTCCTCGGGGGTGAGGTTCGCGTCCGCGAGGAAGTCGTTGTTCACGATTGCCGCGGCGACATCGGGAAGCGAGGTCGCAGTGAACGCGGCGTCCAGCGCCTCGACCTTCACCTTGGAGTCCGGCAGCACGTCGGCGACGGTCGAGAAGACCGAGCCGCCGTCCTTCAACTCGATGAGACCCGCCGATTGCAGCACCAGAAGGCCACGGGCCTGGTTCGACTCGTCATTGGGGACGGCGACCGTGGAACCCTCGGGGATGTCGTCGGCCGACTCGTACTGCGACGAGTACAGGCCGAGCGGGTAGATCGCCGTGGCGCCGATCGGCTGCAGGTCGTCGTCGCTCTGCACGTTGTAGGTCGCGAGGTAGATGATGTGCTGGAACTGGTTGAGGTCCAGTTCGCCCGCCGAGAGGGCGGGGTTCGGCTGTGTGTACTCGCTGAAGTTGACGAGCTCGACCTCGATGCCCTCGTCCGCCGCGGCCTCCTTGTAGGTCTCCCAGTACGGGTCGCCGGAGTCGACGACGCCGATGCGGACGACCTCGTTCTCGTCGGAGGCGCCGGCGGCAGCATCCGTTCCGGTCCCGGCGCAGCCGGCGAGGAGGAGGGCGAGAGGAAGCGCGAGTGCTGCTGCGGCGGTGAGCTTCTTGGACGTGGACATGTGAGTGCTCCTGTGGATCGAGGCCCGTCTCGGGCTTGTGACCGCGCGCACGATCCACGGACCGCGCACGCTTCGTCGCGGACCGGGTTCGAACCTACGTGGGCTCTCCGGGCATCCTGAAACCTGGCCGTAACACGTCGACACCGAGTCCGCCGGAGAGTGGGATCGAGTCCGGGATGGATGCCTCGTTCCGCGTGGTTCGCGAGCACCCTCGGGACCCTGTAAGATCGTTGCTTGTGCGTCGCGCAAGCGAGGCCCGCCACCTTAGCTCAGTCGGCAGAGCGAATCACTCGTAATGATTAGGTCAAGGGTTCGATTCCCTTAGGTGGCTCAGAACCGGAACGGCCGCGGACAGCGGCCGTTTTCCGTATCCGAAGGACGGTGATGCGGTGCCTCAGGCGATCGACGCCCTCGCCGAGATCTTCTCGTGGATCGGGTTCGGCGTGGGTGCTCTTCTCGCAGGCGTCGCTCTCATCATGTACCTCTTCGACGGCACGTGGCTGCCCGTGCGCGCTGTCGTCGAGAACGGTCCCGACGGCCGGCTCGTCCGCTGGTTCGACGAGGACGGCGGGGTCGGGGAGGCGCACCTCACGCACGAGCAGGAGCACCACATCGGAGACGCTGACATGGCTGACGTCTTCGTCCGCCGCGGCTCGCTCAACCGGATGCGGCTGACCCAAGGCTCGCCGGCCGTGCGGGCGGTCGCCCGCCTCGCGATCGGGATGCTGGCGCTCGGCGTGGTCGCGCTCGCCACGTCGCTCGTGATGCTGTTCGTCCGCGGCTGACACGCCGCTCGGCGGTCGCGCCCGACCGCTACGCGACGGCCAGCATCCCGCCGGCCGCGAGCGCGAGGCCCAGTCCCACCCACTGCACGGCGGCGACCCGCTCGCGCAGCACGATCGCCGCAAGCAGGATCGTGCCGGCGGGGTAGAGGGCGGTGAGCGCCGACACCACGGCCAGGTCGCCGGTGCGCAGCGCGAACAGCGCCAGAGCATTGGCTGCGGCATCCGCGATCCCGCATGCGATGGCCAGCCACCAGGCCTGACCCGTCGTCGTGAGGACGCGCCCGACACCCGTGGCCGCGTGCTCGAGATCGGCGTGCCCGCTGGGCGTCGCCCCGAGCGGCAGCCCGTTGACCGCCAGCACCGACCGGGCGCGCTCGCCGCGGCGGTGGGCTGCGAGGGCCAGCACCCCGACGATGAGGCACGTGACGACCGCGCTCGTCGCGCGGCTCGTCACCAGCGGCACCAGCCCGCTGTCGTCGGAGGTCTGATCGAGCACGATGAGGAACGCGCCGATCGCGAGGCCCGCGCCGACGGCCATCGCCAGCCCGCGGGTGCTGGGGCGCACGATCTTCTCACCCGGGATGAAGCCCACGAGCACCACCGCGACCAGCGCCACGCCGAGTCCGGCGTAGCCGATCGGCGCGAGGGCATCGCCGTTCAGAAGCAGCCCCCACAGCATCGGCGCGACGGCCGACACCACCGCGGTCAGCGGCGACAGGATGCTCATCGGGCCGATCGCGAGGCAGGCGTACAAGAGCGCGATCGCGACCACGCTGCACACGCCTCCGACCACGCCCCAGGCCACGTCGGACACGGACCACACTCCGCCGAACAGCGGCTGGGCCGCGAGCAGTGCGGCGAGTCCCGAGAGCGCGGCGACGGCCGTCACGACGATCGATCGCAGCCGCCGGGCGGCGAGTCCGCCCAGGAAGTCCGCGGAGCCGTAAACGATGGCGCCGATGAGGGCGATGGCAGCGGAGAGCATCGCGACCCAGCATAGGAGCGCGGCGAAGAGAGCCGAATCGAGGACCTGATGTCAAGTGTCGAGGTGAACTCAGTTCGCTAGATAAGCTAGCGATATGACCTCGCCTCACCACGCGAACCGTCGCCCCTCGGGATGGCTGCGGATCGGAATCCCGGCCCTCCTCGTCCTCATCTGGCTGGCCGCGGGATCCATCGGCGGACCGTACTTCGGCAAGGTCGATGAGGTGTCGAGCAACGACCGCTCGTCGTTCCTGCCCGAGAGCGCCGACGCGACACAGGTCAACGAGCGGCTCGCGGACTTCCTCGGCGGTGACAGCATCCCGGCGGTCGTCGTCGTCACGGGGGACGGCGAGCTCACCGAGGACGACATCGCCGACGTGCAGGCCCTGGCCGACGACATCGCCGAGGTCGAGGGAGTGCAGGAGGACGTGTCGCCGCCCATCCCGTCCGACGACGGCGAGGCCGTGCAGGTCTTCGTGCCCATCGACGCCTCGGGCGAGGTGGGGCCGACCGTCGAAGAGATCCGGACTCTCGTCGTCGAAGACCTTCCGTCCGGACTCGAGGGCTGGGTCACCGGCCCGGCCGGTTTCACCGCCGACCTCGTCGAGGGCTTCCTCGGGATCGACGGGCTCCTCCTCGGCGTCGCCCTGCTCGCGGTGTTCCTGATCCTCGTGATCGTCTACCGCTCGCCGCTGCTGCCGGTCCTCGTGCTGCTGACGTCGATGTTCGCGCTGTGCGCGGCCCTCCTCACCGTGTGGTGGCTCGCGTACGCCGGCATCGTCGTGCTGAACGGCCAGGTGCAGGGCATCCTCTTCATCCTCGTGATCGGCGCGGCGACCGACTACGCGCTGCTGTACGTCGCCCGGTTCCGCGAATCCATCGCGACCGGGATATCGAAATGGGATGCTGCGCTCTCGGCGTGGCGCGGAGCCTTCGAGCCGATCCTGGCCTCGGGCGGCACGGTCATCGCGGGCCTGCTGTGCCTGCTGCTGTCGGACCTCGCGACCAACCGCGCCCTGGGCCCGATCGCGTCGATCGGGATCGTGTTCTCGATGCTGTCGGCGCTGACCTTCCTGCCGGCGCTCCTCGCGCTGTGCGGACGCGCGGCGTTCTGGCCCTTCATCCCGAAGGAGCCGATCGCGATGATCCCCGACGACCTCACGCAGCCGGTCAAGGGCCTGTGGCCGCGGCAGGCGCGATTCGTCGCCCGCCACGCCCGCATCGTGTGGATCGCATGCACGATCGTGCTGCTCGCCGGCGCCGTGGGCATCACGCAGCTCAAAGCCGACGGCGTGCCGACCAGCGACCTCGTGCTCGGCTCATCCGAGGCGCGCGACGGCCAGGAGGTGCTCGCCGAGCACTTCCCGGCGGGCTCCGGCTCGCCGGTGTACGTCATCGTTCCGGAGGAGGACGTCGCCGACACCGTCGCCGTGCTCGATGAGTCGAACGGCATCGAGTCGGTATCGGTCGCTTCGGACGACTCACCGACGGGTCAGGCGCAAGTCGCGGTCGAAGACGGCGAGCCGGTGTTCACCGCCGTGGGTCCGCCCGGCACGCCCGCACCCGAGCCGACCATCTCCGAGGGCGACGTGCTGGTCATCGGGACGTTGACCGATGCTGCCGACTCCGTCGCCGCGGAGGACACCGTCCGCGACCTGCGCGCCGACCTCGACGAGACGCTCGGCGAGGGGACCACGATCGTCGGCGGCGAGACGGCGACCGACATCGACACCAACGACACGTCGACGCGCGACCGCACCGTGATCATCCCGGTGATCCTCGCGGTGATCCTCGTGATCCTCATGCTGCTGCTGCGCTCGATCCTCGCCCCGGTTCTCCTGATCGGCACCGTGATCCTGTCGTTCGCAACGGCGCTCGGCGTCAGCGCGCTGGTCTTCAACGAGGTGTTCGGCTTCCCGGGGGCCGACCCCGCGGTGCCGCTCTACGGGTTCGTGTTCCTCGTCGCGCTCGGCGTCGACTACAACATCTTCTTGATGTCGCGCGTGCGCGAGGAGTCTCTCGTCCACGGCACAAGACCCGGCATCCTCCGCGGCCTCGTCGCCACGGGCGGGGTGATCACGTCGGCCGGACTCGTACTCGCCGCCACCTTCGCTGCGCTCGGTGTCATCCCGATCCTGTTCCTCGTGCAGATCGCGTTCATCGTGGCTTTCGGCGTGCTGCTCGACACGTTCATCGTGCGGTCGCTGCTGGTGCCGGCGCTCTCGTACGACATCGGCAAGGCGATCTGGTGGCCCTCGGGGCTGTGGCGGCGTGATGCCGGCGCTGCGCCGGGCAGCAACTCCGCCTCGAACGCGCCGGCCCAGCCCGGCACACCCGCGACGGCGGCACCCGCGGCAGAATCGGGCGGAGTTGCGGCCCACGACGAGCCGCTCCCGGCCGACATCGCCCCCGAGCTCGTGGCCGGCGACGGGCATCCGCTCACCCGGGAGGAGTACAGGCGTACGCTCGAACCATGAGCAAGGCGCTGTTCATCGTCGACGTCCAGAACGACTTCACCGAGGGCGGTGCGCTCGCGGTCGAGGGCGGAGATGCCGTCGCGCAGCGCATCTCGGAGTTCCTCGTCACGCACGCCGAGGAGTACGCCGTGATCGTCGCCTCGCGGGACTGGCACCACGGCGAGGGCGACAACGGCGGGCACTTCCACCCGGAGCCCGACTTCGTCGACACTTGGCCGGTCCACTGCGTGAGCGGCACCGAGGGCGCCGAGTACGACCCCGGCCTCGACACGTCGTCGGTGACCCATCACGTCAAGAAGGGGCAGGGAAAGCCCGCCTACTCGCTGTTCGAGGGCACCACCGACGACGGCGTGACGGTCGCGCACCTCCTCGAGGAGCACGGCGTGGTCGACGTCGACATCACCGGCATCGCCACCGACTACTGCGTGCGCGCCTCGGCGCTCGACGCCATCGAGCACGGCCGCCACGTCCGCATCCTCACCGACCTCATCGCCGGGGTCGCGGCCGAGTCCAGCGATGCGGCGCTCGCCGAGCTCGCGCACGCGGGCGCCGAACTGCGACCATCCGGGCTCGAGGGCGGTGACTGAGCCCGGGGCGCTGACCGCCGAGGGTGTCCGCGCGGCGCTCGAGGGCGCAGCATCCGTCGACGAACGGGCCAAGATCGAGCGGCGCATGACCGACCCGCGCACCGAGGTGATCGGCGTGCGCATGGGCACCGTGTTCGACATCGCGAAGACGAATTCACGGATGCCGCTGGCCGAGGTCGACCGGCTGCTCGACTCGGACGCCTACGAGATGCGCATGGTCGCCGTGTCGATCCTCGACTTCCAGGCGCGGACGAAGGGCGTCGACCGCGCGGCGCTGTACGAGCTGTGGATGCGGCGGCTCGACCGCATCGACACCTGGGATTACATCGACCGGTCCGCGCCGCGCGTCGTCGGCCACTACCTGCTGGACCGCCGGCGCGACGTGCTGTTCGAGCTCGCCCGGTCCGCCGACCGCTGGCATCGCCGCACGGCGATCACCGCGGCGTTCTCGATCATCAGGGCGCGCGACCTCGATGACCCGCTCGCGTTGTGCGAGATCCTCGCGGACGATCCCGAGCACCTCGTGCAGACGAATGTGGGCGTGGCGCTCCGCGAGATCGGACGCGTCGACCGCGTCCGGCTGGAGGAGTTCCTGGCGCGTCGCGGCGACGACCTCAGCGCGCACGCGCGACGCACCGCCCGGACCGCCCTCGTCTGAGGCGGGCAACCCGCTACTCTCGGGCTCGTGACCGAGATCCGACCCCTCGCCCTTGCCGACCGCGACGCCTGGCTCCCGCTCTGGCACGGCTACATCGAGTTCTACGAGTCCGAGGTGTCGGACGAGCAGACCGCGCTGACGTGGAACCGCCTCCTCGACCCGCAGTTCCCGATGCACGGGGCCGTGGCGACCGACGACGGCCGCGTCATCGGCTTCGTGCACTGGCTGACCCACGCGGCGACGTGGTCGGCGGCTCCCTACGTCTACCTCGAGGATCTCTTCGTCGCCCCCGACACCCGGGGCACCGGCGCGGGGCGCGCGCTCATCGCCGACGTGACCGACTGGGCACGGGACCACGGCGCTGCGAAGGTGTACTGGCTCACGCAGGAGACCAACGCCACCGCCCGGGCGCTCTACGACCGCGTCGCGACGCACACCGGGTTCGTGCATTACGAGATCGGCCTCGGCTCGTGACCGCTGCGGCGCCGGCTGAGCGGAGCATCGGCGATCTCGTCGCCACCCTGCTGCTGATCGGCTTCTCGGTCGGCGCGGCGGTGGTGCTCTTCTTCGTCTCGCTGGTGTGGGCGATCGGCAACCACGACAACACGGTCGCGATCGTGCTGGGCGGGTACATGCCGCTCGCCTTGGCGGTGATCGGCGCCGTCGCCGGCATCGTCGCACTGTCGCGGAAGCACCGCGCGTTCTGGTACCCGCTGATCGCGCTCGCGCTCAGCATCGCCGCGTGGCTCATCGCGGCCTCGACTGCGCGCTGACCGATTCAGACCCGCTTGCGATCCCTCCGCGCCAGGAAGATCACGAAGCCCAGCGCCACGAGTGCCGTCAGGCACAGCAGGCTGAGCCCGATCGTGTAGCTGTGCGCCTCGGCGTTGTACGTCGCGCCCATGACCAGCGGCGGGAAGTAGCCGCCGAGTCCGCCGGCCGCGCCGACGATGCCGGTGACCGTGCCGACGCGCTCGGAGGGTGCCCGCTGAGCGACCCAGGTGAAGACCGCACCGGTGCCGAGACCCAGGAAGAGCGCCATCAGCACGAACGACGCTCCCGCGGCGAGCTCGGGCGGCGGCTGCAGCGCGATCACGACCGCCATCACCGCAGCACCGCCGAGCGAGATGCTGAGCACGGTCGCCGGCCCGATGCGGTCCGACAGCCAGCCGCCGACGGGCCGGGCGATGACCGCCGCGATGGCGAAGCCCGCGGTGCGGGCGCCGGCGTCGGCGAGGTCGTACCCGTAGACCTCCTTGAGGTAGGTCGGCAGGTACGTCGAGAACGCGACGAAGCCGCCGAAGGTGACGGCGTAGAGGAAAGCCATCTGCCACGTGACGGCGAGCTTCGACGCCGCCTTGAGCTTCGGCATGACGGGTGCGGTATTCGGCTTCCACAGAGGCGAGTCCCTCATGAACAGCCACACGATGACCGCGACCACGAGCAGCGCGACCGCGATGATGAGGTGGGTCGCGACGTAGCCGAACCACGCCACCATCCGGGGGGTGAAGAACGACGACAGCGCCGTGCCGCCCATACCCGCGCCGAACAGGCCCGTGGCGAAGCCGCGCTTGGCGGGCTCGTACCACGCGTTGCCGAACGGGATGCCGATCGCGAAGGTGGTGCCCGCGATGCCGAGCAGGAACCCGAACGCGATCATGAGCGCGTAGGAGCCCCACACTCCGGCGAGGGCCACCAGCACCACGGGCACGGCAGACGCCGCCGTCAGGACCGTGAACATCAGGCGGCCGCCGAAGCGGTCGGTGAAGGCACCGGTGAGGATGCGGCCGAGCGACCCGACCAGCACCGGCGTCGCGATGAGGAGGGAGGCCTCGGTGGAGGTCAGCCCCATCTCGGCCGTGTACTGCACCGCCAGCGGCGCGACCAAGTTCCAGGCCCAGAACGTGATGGTGAAGGCCAAGAGCGCGAGCAGCAGGTTCTTGGTGCGACCCGGGAGCTCTTGAGTGCCGGTCGCGGCGGTGGCCGCAGCATCCGTGGTCATCGTCGCCCTCCGGTCTTGCGCGTGGTGGTCGCCTTGCGGTCGGGGGTGCGGTCGGTGGTGCCCACGGGCGCCCAGCCGCGGCGGATCCCGCGCGCCGTCGTCGGCCGCCCGTCGCGCGAGCGGTAGACGATGTACGGGCGGAACAGGTAGTGCACGGGTGCCGTGAACGCGTGGACCAGCCGGGTGAACGGCCAGATCATGAACAGCACCATCCCGATGACGGTGTGGATCTGGAAGTCCAGCGACGCCTCGCTCATCGCCGCGATGTTCGGCTGGAAGACGAACAGCGACCGGAACCACGGCGCCACCGTCTCGCGATAGGTCGTCTCGTGCGGCGGACCGATGACGCTCAGCACGGTGGTGGCGAGACCCGCGACGATCGCCGCCACGAGCACGACGTACATGGTCTTGTCGTTCTTCGTGGTCGCCATGAACACCGGGCCGGTCGTGCGGCGCCGATAGATCAGGATGCCGACCCCCGCGAGGGTCGCGAAGCCCGCGACAGTGCCGAGCCCGAGGGCGGCGAGGTGGTACATCTCCTCCGAGACGCCCAGCGCGTCGGTCCAAGCCTTCGGGATCACGAGGCCCACGACGTGCCCGATGATCACGACGAGGATGCCGAAGTGGAACAGCGGCGACCCGATCCTCAGCAGCCGGGATTCGTAGAGCTGCGAGGAGCGCGTGGTCCAGCCGAACTGGTCGTAGCGGTAGCGCCAGATCGTGCCGCCGACGAGCACCGCGACCATGAGGTAGGGGAGGATGCCCCACAGGAACAGCTCCATCAGCGCCTCCCGACCGGCTCGAGCGGCAGCAGCCGCGGGTCGTGCGCGTCGAGTCCCACCGATTCGCGCGGGGGGCCGGCGGCGGCCATCGCCATCGCCTGCTGACGGTCGGCGGGGGAGCGGCCCGGCAGCGTGTCGCACACGGCGCCCACAACTGCAGCGTACGGCGACCCGCGCTCGCCGAGGGCGATGCGGATGAGCTCGAGGCTCGCGCGGTACTCCTGCAGCAGCGCCGCGCCCTCGCCTGGCGCATGCCGCGCGAACTCGAGCACGAGCGGCAGGAAGTCGGGCAGCTCACCCGTGCCGTCGATCGCGAGTCCCGCCCCGCGGTAGCGGCGCTTGAGGTCGGCGAGCACCGCACCGCGCCGCCGGGTGTCGCCGTCGGTCCAGTAGCTGAGGTACAGCGCGTGCCGCCGCGACATGTCGAACGTGTCGACGTACACGGTCTGCACCTCGGCGGCCGGGGTACTCGCCCACCATTCGAGCAGAGGGGCGAAGGATGCTGCGGCCCGCGGCGCCGCCTCTGACAGCGCCTGGCCGATCAACGCCGAAGAGCCGAGCACGTCGTCGTCGGGATAGCTCAGGCAGAGGGACGCCGCCTGGTAGACCACCCGGACGTTCACGACGGGCCTCCGGGCGCAGCATCCGGTGTCGAATCCTTCGGGGGGAACAGGCCCGGCGGAGCGCCGTTGCCGTCCCAGTTGAGGAGGTTCACGCGGCCGCGCAGCGACTCGCCGCTCGCGGCCGCGTCGGAGGTCTGGCGCTCCTTGAGGGCGTGGAACGTCTCGACAGCGACCGGCGTCGGGCGGCCGCTCGCCTCGCCGAACATGCCGGACTCGTTGCCGTACGGGCCGCCGTCGAAGTCGAGCGAGCAGCCGAGCTCCTCGAGCTCGTGCGCGCGCTCGTAGTGGGCGGTCGGGATGACGTAGCGGTCCTCGTACTTCGCGATCGCGAGGAGGCGGTACATCGCGTAGATCGACTCGCCGGTCATGCCGACCGCAGCGGGGATCGACTCGTCGCGCTCGCGCTCGAGCGTGATGTCGCGGAGGTACGAGCGCATCGCGGCGAGGCGCCACAGTACGCCCGTGATGATGTCGGTGTCGCCCGCGGTGAAGAGCTCGGCGAGGTACTCGACGGGGATCCGCAGGGCCTCGATCGCTCCGAACAGCGTGCCGGCGGCCTCGGAGTCGTGGCCCTGGTCGCGCAGGAGGTCGACGATCGGCGACAGCGGCGGGATGTACCAGACCATCGGCATCGTGCGGTACTCGGGGTGAAGCGGCAGGGCCACCCGGTAGGTCTTCGCCAGAGCGTAGACGGGGGAGCGGCGCGCAGCATCCATCCAGTCCTCGGGGATGTCGCCCTGCGCGCGGACCGCCGCGATCACCTCGGGATCGTTCGGGTCGAGCATGAGGTCGAGCTGCGCCTCGTAGAGGTCCTTCGGATCGGGCGTCGACGCCGCCTCGGTGACGCGGTCGGCGTCGTAGAGGAAGAGACCGAGGTAGCGGAGGCGCCCGACACAGGTCTCGGAGCAGACGGTCGGGATGCCCACCTCGAGCCGCGGGTAGCAGAGCGTGCACTTCTCGGCCTTGCCGGTCTTGTGGTTGAAGTAGATCTTCTTGTACGGGCAGCCGGTGATGCACTGGCGCCAGCCGCGGCATCGGTCCTGGTCGACGAGCACGATGCCGTCCTCGGCGCGCTTGTAGATCGCGCCCGACGGGCACGACGCCATGCACGACGGGTTCAGGCAGTGCTCGCAGATCCGCGGCAGGTAGAACATGAAGGTCTTCTCGAACTGCAGCTTGATGGCGTCTTCCGACTCGCGCCGCACGCGTTCGACGATGGGGTCCAGATGTCCCATCTCCGAAGCCCCGCCGAGGTCGTCGTCCCAGTTCGCCGACCAGGTGATCTTCGTGTCCTCGCCGGTGATGAGCGACTTCGGCCGTGCGACCGGGAAGTCGTCGCCGAGCGGCGCGTCGATGAGCGTCTCGTAGTCGTAGGTCCAGGGCTCGTAATAGTCCTCGAGCTTCGGCTGCACGGGAGAGGAGAAGATCGTGAGCAGGCGCTTCAGCCGGCTGCCGGTACGCAGCGACAGTCGCCCGCGCTTGTTGAGCGTCCAGCCGCCGCGCCACTGGTCCTGGTCCTCGTAGCGGCGAGGGTAGCCCTGGCCGGGCCGCGTCTCGACGTTGTTGAACCACACGTACTCGGTGCCGGCCCGGTTCGTCCACGCCTGCTTGCAGGTGACCGAGCACGTGTGGCATCCGATGCACTTGTCGAGGTTCATGACCATGCCCATCTGGGCCATCACGCGCATCAGAACACCACCTCCTGCGAGCGGCGGCGCACCGTCGCCACCATGTCGCGCTGGTTGCCGGTCGGACCCAGGTAGTTGAACGTGTACGACAGCTGCGCGTACCCGCCGATGAGGTGCGTGGGTTTGACCAGCAGCCTCGTGACGGAGTTGTGGATGCCGCCGCGCCGGCCGGTCGCCTCGGACTTGGGCACGTCGATCGTGCGCTCCTGCGCGTGGTGCACGTAGACGACGCCGGTCGGCATGCGGTGCGACACGATCGCCCGGGCGACGAGCACGCCGTTGGAGTTGACGCACTCGACCCAGTCGTTGTCGGCGGCGCCGATGGCTGCGGCATCCGCCGGACTCATCCACACTGTGGGGCCGCCGCGCGAGAGCGACAGCATGAAGAGGTTGTCCTGGTACTCCGAGTGGATCGACCACTTCGAGTGCGGCGTGAGGTAGCGCACGACCACCTGCTGCGAACCGTCGGGCCCGAGCTTGGGCTCGCCGAACAGCCGGTGCATGTCGAGAGGTGGACGGTAGATCGGGAGGGCCTCGCCGAGGTCGCGCATCCAGGCGTGGTCGAGGTAGAAGTGCATGCGGCCGGTGAGCGTGTGGAAGGGCTTCAGCCGCTCGATGTTCACCGTGAACGGTGCGTATCGCCGCCCGCCAGTCTCGGAGCCCGACCACTCCGGCGACGTGATCACCGGCACCGGCGCCGCCTGGGTCATCGCGAAGGTGATGCGCTTCTCCTCGGAGCCCTCGGCGAGATCGGCCAGCGGCTTGCCGACGCGCTTCTCCAGCGTGCGGAAGCCCTGCGAGGCGAGTTCGCCGTTCGTCGTGCCCGAGAACGCCAGGATCGCCTCGGCCATCTTGACGTCGGTGTCCATCGCCGGGCGGCCGTCGGCCGCGCCGCCGAGCATCACGCCGTTGTTCTGGGCCAGCCGCTCGACCTCGTGCGACACGTCGTACGTCACGTTCTTGATCGTGAAGCCGAGCTTGTCGGCGAGCGGCCCGACGGCGGCGAGCTTGTCGGCGATCGCCGTGTAATCCCGCTCGACGACCGTGAACTGCGGCATCGTCTTGCCGGGGATGCCGGCGGTGTCGCCGCGCGCCCAGTCGCGCACCTCGCCGCCCGGCTGCGACGTCTCGCCCGGGGTATCGTGCTGCATCGGAACCGAGACCAGGTCGCGACGCGTGCCGAGGTGCGTGCGCGCCTGCGCCGAGAACTCGACCGCGATCGCGTGGAACAGGTCGAAGTCGCTCTTCGCCTCCCACGGCGGGTCGATCGCCGGGGTGAACGCGTGCACGAACGGGTGCATGTCGGTCGACGACAGGTCGTGCTTCTCGTACCACGTCGCCGCCGGGAAGACCACGTCCGACAGGAGCGTGGTCGAGGTCATGCGGAAGTCGGCCGACACCAGCAGGTCGAGCTTGCCCTCGGGGATCTCGTCGTGCCACTTGACGTCGTTGGGCCGCACACTCGCCTCGTCGGTCGCCATGACGTTGTTGTGCGTGCCGAGCAGGTACTTGAGGAAGTACTCATTGCCCTTCGCGCTCGATCCCATGAGGTTCGATCGCCACAGCGTGAGCAGACGCGGCCAGTTCTCGGGCGCATCGACGTCGGCGATCGCGGGCTGCAGGTCGCCGGAGGAGAGCTTGGAGGCGACGAAGGATGCTGCATCCGCCGCCGCCCCGTTCGCCACCGCCGCGTCGGCCTCGTCGGCCAGGTCGAGCGGGTTGACGTCGAACTGCGGGTAGAACGGCATCCAGCCGAGCCGTGCCGACTGGGCGATCGTGTCGGCGGTGTGCATGCCCGCCAGGTTGCCCTCGGCGAGCGGGGACGCGAGGGCGTCGGCCGAGTACCCGTCGAAGCGCCACTGGTCGGTGTGCATGTACCAGTAGGCCGTGCCGATCATCGTGCGGGGTGGGCGGCTCCAGTCGAGCGCGTTGGCGAGCGAGAGCCACCCCGTGATCGGGCGGCACTTCTCCTGCCCGACGTAGTGCGCCCAGCCGCCGCCGTTGCGACCCATCGACCCGGTGAGGATCAGCAGCGCGAGGATTGCGCGGTAGGTCGCGTCGCCGTGGAACCACTGGCAGATGCCGGCGCCCATGATGATCATCGACCGGCCGTTCGACTCGACCGCGTTCGCGGCGAACTCGCGCGCGATGCGCGCGCACGCCTGCGCGGGCACGCCGGTGATCTCCTCCTGCCACGCCGGCGTGTACGGCGACTCGGCGTCGCCGAGGCCGGTCGGCCAGTCGCCCGGCAGCCCGTCGCGGGCGACGCCGTACTGGGCGAGCATCAGGTCCAGGACGGTGGTGACGAGGATGCCGTTCACCCGCATCGCGGGGACTCCACGGCGCAGCACATCGCCCGACCCGTCGGCGGAGTCGAAGCGGGGGAGGAGCACCTCGACCGCCTCCGGAGCGGCGGCCGCGGCGGGGAGGTCCGCGATGGACAGTGCCGGCTCAACGCCCTCGAGATCGAGGTTCCAGCGGCCCTCGCCCGACGCGGCGTACCGGAACCCCATCGAGCCGTTGGGCACGCGCGGGGCGGCGGTCGCAGCATCCAGCACCACCGTCTTCCACTCGTCCTCGGGAGTGTCTCCGCCGAGGTCCTTCGCGGTGAGGAAGGTGCCCGGCACGAACGCGCCGTCGCGCTCGGTGAGGCGCACGAGGTGGGGCAGGTCGGTGTACTGCCGCGCGAAGTCGGCGAAGAACGGCACGCGGCGGTCGACGTAGTTCTCTTTCAGCACCACATGACCCATCGCCATCGCGAGCGCGGCGTCGGTGCCGGCCTGGCAGGGGAGCCACTCGTCGGCGAACTTGGTGTTGTCGGCGTAGTCGGGGCTGACCGTCACGACCTTCGTGCCGCGGTAGCGCACCTCGGCCATCCAGTGCGCGTCGGGCGTCCGGGTGACGGGAACGTTCGAGCCCCACATCATGAGGTAGGTGGCATCCCACCAGTCGCCCGACTCGGGCACGTCGGTCTGGTCGCCGAACACCTGCGGGCTGGCGACCGGGAGGTCGGCGTACCAGTCGTAGAACGACGTCATCACGCCGCCGACGAGCTGCGTGAACCGGGTGCCGATGCAGTGCGACACCATCGACATCGCAGGGATCGGCGAGAAGCCCGCGACCCGGTCGGGGCCGTACTCCTTGATGGTGTGCACGTAACCCGCCGCGACCAGCTCGACCGCCTCACGCCAGGACGCGCGTACGAGCCCGCCCTTGCCGCGGGCCTGCTGGTAGCGGCGCCGCGTCTCGGGGTTCTTCGTGATCTCGCCGAACGCGAGCACCGGGTCACCGCCGGTGCGCGCCTTCGCCGCCCGGTACTCCTCGAGCAGCACCCCGCGGACGTACGGGTAGCGCACGCGCGTCGGCGAGTAGGTGTACCACGAAAACGCAGCCCCGCGGGGGCACCCGCGGGGCTCGTATTCGGGGCGATCGGGACCGACGCTCGGATAGTCGGTCTCCTGCGCCTCCCACGTGATGATGCCGTCCTTGACGTACACCTTCCACGAACAGGAGCCCGTACAGTTCACGCCGTGCGTCGACCGCACGACCTTGTCGTGACTCCACCGGTCGCGATAGAAGGCGTCGCCCTCACGGCCGCCCTCGAGGAACGCCGCCCGATGATCGGGGGTCTCGTCCCACCTCGTGAAGAACCGCCCTGCGGCCAGCAGAGCATCGGAAGCCGGACCGTCCACACCGACACGGGGCGTCATGCCTCGGACCCTAGCGAAAGGACCGGCGGGTGCACCAGAGGGGTGGGATGCCTTTTCCCGCGCGTCATCGCCGACGCATCCGAGCGATGGAACTGTGGTGCCCCCACAGGGACTCGAACCCTGGACCCACGGATTAACCTGCTGCACTGAGTTTCCCCAGCCACCGTCTCCGGCTTGCAGTCTGGACTATATCTTCACCTTCGGCCGAGCCGGTCAGGTGCGCCGCGTGTAGTCTCTGAGGTTCCCTTGCGGTTACCTGCTGATTACCCAATCCCTCGGATTGTCACTGCCGTCTCCGGCGAGTACCTCGGGCTCTCAGGGCGTCCCAGCATATAGCGGCGGTCATCCGACGCATTTCTGCGCCGGCGCTCCATTTAATTGTCTTGAAGTCCGTTGCTCTAACCAACTGAGCTATAGGGGCGTGTCCAACCCTAGCAACGCAAAGCGGTTGCTCACGTCACCCGTTGCCGCCTCCGTTGCCTTTGCCGCTGTTGCTCCCGGGGCCGTTGCCGTTGCCGTTGCCGTTGTTGTTGCCGGGACCGCTGTTGTCGCTCCCGCCCGTGCCGGTATCAGCCGGCGGCGCGTCGTCCGACGGAGCCTGCTCGGCGGGCACGTTCACGGGTTCTTCCTCGGCCGGCGCCTCGTCCGCCGGCGCAGGAGACTCCTGCTCCTCCACCACCGGTGAGGTCGGTGCCGGCTCCGGTTCAGCCGACCAGATGTTCGACAGCCACAGGGTCCCGAGAGCGAGCAAGACGGCGAGGAACGCCGCGAGGACGATCCCGATCGCCAGCCCACGACGGGTCGGGCGACCCCGCTCGTCCGGGTCTGACGGCGCAAGAGATGCACCGGCGGGGGCCAGGCGGGCGTCGCGGCGAAGGGCTCCGCTCCCGCCTGGGCGTTGTGGCGCCGACGTCGGCAGCGCCGCGGAGAAGACCTGGGTAGGAGCGGTGACAGGGGCTGCGACCGGCGTCGTGAGCGGCGCGGTCGAAGGGTCGACGTTCTCGCGGGCGATGGTGTTCTCCATCGCGGCCAGGCGCGACGCGGCCGTAACCACCTCGAGCGCCGTGGGCCGGTCGTCGGGGCGGATCGCGGTCATCCCGCGAAGCAGCCCCTGCCACGACGGATGGAGCGACTCGGGGATCTTGGGCGCCGCCGAAAGCCGCGCCATCACCGTGCCGATACCCTCGGCCTCGCCGAACGGGCGTTCGCCGGTCAGCGCCTCGATCAACAGCAGGCCGAACGCATAGATGTCGGCGGAAGGTGCCGGTGCCACGCCCCGCGCCTGCTCCGGGGCGACGTACGCCATCGTGCCCACGATCACTCCCGGTGTCGTCACACGGGCCGAGTCCATCAGGTACGCGATGCCGAAATCCGCCAGTTTCGCCCGCCACTCCCACCCGGGCCGCGGCGAAGACCACAGGAGCACGTTCGAGGGCTTGATGTCACGGTGCACGACCCCGTGATCGTGCGCGACGTGCAGCCCTTCCGCGATGTCGATCGCAATCGAGGCGACCACCCGAGGATCGATTGGTCCTCGCGCGATCAGGTCGCGCAGCGTGATTCCGTCGACGAGCTCCATGACCAGGTAGCTGGTCTCTTCCGTGCCGACGCGGGCATCGAAGACAGTGACGAGGGAGTGATGACTGAGGGAGGCGAGCAGCGTCGTCTCCGACAGCGCGCGCTCGACCGAGCCGATGGCGTCGGTCGGCTCACGAAAGACTTTCACCGCCACCGGACGCTGGAGATGCATGTCGTCGGCACGGTAGACGCGGGCCATGCCGCCCTCGCCGATGCGCTCACGGAGCAGGTACCGATCGTCCAGGAGTTCTCCGGTGGAGAGCTCCCCCGACGCGAGCAGGTCCGTCACATGTCCTCCCGCCCGATGCTCGCACCCCTCCGGCGCCGCACCGGGTCTCCATCCACGGTACGGGAGGGTGCCCCTCGCGAACCGAGGGGTTGACGAGGTCTTGCCCACGTGCAAGCGCCTGCAACGACGAGGCCGCCGGCGCACCTCGCAGGCGCCGGCGGCCGCGCCGCCCCCCGGATGGCCGGCGTGACGCCGGCGTCGGTCACTGAGCCGGAGGCATCAGGACCGAGTCGATGAGGTACACGGTCGCGTTCGCGGTCTGCACGCCGCCGCAGATGACGTTGGCCTCGTTGACCATCCACATGTCGCCCTCGCCGGTGACCTCGAGGTCGGCACCCTGCACCGTGGTGTGGGTGCCCGCGATGTCTGCCGGCTCGATCCGGCCCGGCACCACGTGGTACGTGAGGATCGACGTCAGCGTCGCGGTATCGGTCTTCAGCGACTCGATCGTGGCGGGGTCGATCTTGGCGAACGCGTCGTCCGTCGGAGCGAACACGGTGAACTCGTCGCCGTTCAGGGTGTCGACGAGGTCGACCTCGGGGTTGAGCTGTCCGCTCACCGCGGCGGTCAGCGTCGTGAGCATCGGATTGTTGGATGCTGCGACCGCGACCGGGTCCGCCGACATGCCCTCGATCGAGCCGTCGCCGTCCGGCACCGCTTCGGCGTACGCGGCGCAACCGGGGCCGACCAGGTTCGCGGCGGGGTCGGCCGTCATCGGCTCCTCGCTGGACTCCATGGACGGCGTCGAGGGTTCGGTCGTGGGTTCGGCGGTCGTTCCGCCCATCGAACAGGCGGACAGTGCGAAGGTCGCGGCCACAGCCAGCGCCAGTCCGGCTGAGACGCGCTTCCTGGTGATGCGAGACATGTCTTCCTCCTCTCCGCGGTCCTCGGACCACGGTCTGCGTGTCCCCGGTGCGGGGTGCGTGCCGCGGGAGCGGCTACACGGACTGTTCGGAGGGGTCGCCTTATCGGATTGCAGATCGGACGCAACGGATGCTGCGGCCCGCAGCATCCGTTTCCGGTGCGCGCAATCCGAACGGGTGACTGGTGCGAATAATCAATGACGCACGAGGGGGACGCATGGAGCTCGTCATCATCGGTCTGCTGGGCGGACTCATCACGGGGATCTCGCCGTGCATCCTGCCGGTGCTGCCGGTCATCTTCCTCACCGGCGGCGCTCAGTCGGCGCGCATCGACGGCGACGTGAGGCCCGCGTCGCGCTGGCGCCCGTACCTCGTGATCGCGGGGCTGATCACGAGCTTCACGCTCGTGACGCTGCTCGGCTCGCTGCTGCTGGGGGCGCTCGGCCTGCCGCAGGACGTGCTCCGGTGGGCGGGCATCGCGGTGCTCGTGCTGATCGGCGTCGGACTTCTCATCCCGAGGTTCGAGCAGGTGCTCGAGAAGCCGTTCCAGAAGCTCGCGCGTCGCACCGAGGTGCAGAACCGGGGGAGCGGCTACGGCGTCGGGCTCGCCCTCGGCACAGTGTTCGTGCCGTGCGCCGGACCGGTGCTCGCCGCGATCATCGTCGCGGGTTCGACGGGGCGGATCGACGCCGGCACCGTCGTGCTCACGGTGTCGTTCGCAGTCGGCGTCGCCGTGCCGCTGCTCTTCTTCGCGCTCGCGGGCCGCGGCCTCGTCGAGCGCATCCGCGCGTTCCGCACGCGTGAGCGCGGACTGCGTATCGCTGCCGGGGTCGCGATGCTCGCGCTCGCCGTCGGTCTCGTGTTCAACGTTCCGCAGCTGCTGCAGCGGCTCGTGCCCGACTACACCGCGGGGATCCAGCGCGAGCTGACCGACAACCCCGACGCGCGGCGCGCGCTCGACCTCGGCGGCCTCGTCACCGACGAGAACCGGGACCTCGACCGGTGCACCAACGGCGCGCCCGAGCTCGAATCGTGCGGGACCGCCCCGAGCATCCGCGGCATCGAGGCCTGGCTCAACACGCCCGGCGGCGAAGCGATGGATCTGGAAGACCTGCGGGGCGAGGTCGTGCTCATCGACTTCTGGGCG
This sequence comes from Microbacterium sp. F01, assembly GCF_056156365.1. Taxonomy (NCBI): domain Bacteria; kingdom Bacillati; phylum Actinomycetota; class Actinomycetes; order Micrococcales; family Microbacteriaceae; genus Microbacterium; species Microbacterium sp. F01. The sequence continues at coordinate 3,030,027 of NZ_CM149592.1, read as the reverse complement.
TACTCGTGCATCAACTGCCAGCGCAGCATCCCGCATGTGGTCGCGTGGGACACCGCCTACCGCGATACGGGCCTGCGGGTGATCGGCGTCCACTCGCCGGAATACGCCTTCGAGAAGGATGCGGGAAACGTCGCAGCGGGTGCCCGTGACTTCGGGATCAGCTACCCGGTCGCGCTCGACAACAGCCTCTCGACGTGGACGAACTACCGCAACCGGTACTGGCCGGCGCATTACCTGATCGACGCGAAGGGCACCGTGCGCCACATCGCATTCGGCGAGGGGAACTACGCCGCGACCGAGAAGCTCATCCGCGAGCTCCTCGAGGACGCCGAGCCTGGTGTCACCCTGCCGGCGCCGACGGAGGTCGCCGACCAGACCCCCGACGCCGGCACGCGCACGCGAGAGACCTTTCTGGGCTCCTCCAAGGACGTGAACTACGGCGGCGACGGCTCATATCGCGCGGGCGACGGCGACTACGCGCTCCCCGCGGCGCAGCCCGACGACTCGTTCGCGCTGGACGGCTCGTGGCGCATCGAGTCGCAGTACGCCACGCCCTCGGGCGACGGCGGTGGCAGCATCCGTCTCCGCTTCCACGCCGACGAGGTGCGGATGGTGCTCGCCGGCGAGGGGGAGGTGCGCGTGCGCCTCGACGATGGGACCGAGAAGACCGTGAGCGTCTCGGGCACGCCCCGCTCATACGCCGTTGCGGAGAACACGGGCGACGGAGAGTCCCACGTGCTCGACGTCCGGGTGTCGGCGGGGGTCGAAGTGTACTCGTTCACGTTCGGCTGAGGCGACGGCGGGTCGGAGGGAGGTACGTAAGGCATGCTGGTGGACATGGTGATCGACGGACTCGACGTGCCCGAAGACGGCACCGAACCCGTCGACCACATCGGGGAGCTGCTGCAGCGTGTCGCCGGTGGCGACCAGACAGCGTTCGCCCGCGTCTACGACATGCTGTCGCCGCGCGTCTTCGGGCTGATCCTGCGGGTGCTCGTCGACCGCGCGCAGAGCGAGGAGGTGCTGCAGGAGGTCTTCCTCGAGGTCTGGCAATCCGCTTCGCGCTTCGCTCCGAACAGAGGTCAGGGAAGATCGTGGGTGCTCACGATCGCGCACCGCCGGGCCGTCGACCGGGTGAGGTCGTCGCAGGCGTCGAGCGATCGTGACGTGCGCGCGGGGTTCAGGGACCTCGACGTCGCCCACGACGGGGTCTCCGAGCAGGTCGAGCTGCGCATCGAGGGGGAGAAGGTGACGGCGGCGCTGTCCGGGCTTCCCGATGCCCAGCGGGAGGCGCTGACCCTCGCGTATTACGGGGGTTACAGTCAGAGCGAGATCGCGGCCCTGGTGGGGGCGCCGCTGGGGACGATCAAGACGAGGATGCGGGATGGACTGTCCCGCCTGAGGGCCGAGATGGGGGTGACCGCGTGATGGACGAGAAGGAGTTCGCCGAGCTCGCCGCCGGCGCTGCCCTGAACGCGCTGTCGCCGGCCGACCGCGCAGCCTTCGACGCCGCACGCCGCGAGCACCCCGAATGGGAGCACTGGATCGAGACGGATGCTGCCACCGCCGCGGCACTCGCCGACACCGTCTCCGATGCCCTGCCTCCGCTGACGCTCCGCTCGACGCTGCTGTCGCGCGTCGCGACGACCCCGCAGCTGCCGGCGATGGATGCGGCGGTGGCCGCCACCGCCGAGCCCGTAGACCGCTGGACGCCCGCCCCGGCGCCCGCCCCGGACCGATCCGGCGACCGGCCCGCGGCCGAGCCGCCCCCGCCGACGGCGGTGATCCAGGCGGTGTCACGACGCCGCTGGACCCGCGGCATCCTGACGCTCGCCGCATCCATGGTGCTGCTCGTCGCCCTCGGCATCGGGGCGGTGCAGATCAACGAGTACATGAACCGGCCGGCGGAGGTCGTCGCACTCCAGCAGATCGAGGATGCCCCCGACGCGCAGTCGGCGACGGTCGAGATCACCGACGGGGGCTCGGCGACGGCGCACTGGTCGGAGTCCGTCGGCAAAGTCGTGCTGGTCTCTCAGGGGCTGCCGCAGATCGCCGACGACGAGAGCTTCGAGCTCTGGTTCGTGCGCGACGGGGCAGCTGTTCCCGCCGGCGTGTTCGAGTCGACCGACGGGACGAGCACCCAGCTGCTCGAGGGCGCGGTGGAGCCCGGCGACGTGATCGCCGTCACGGTGGAGCCCCAGGGCGGATCGCCGACGGGGGAGCCGTCGACCGACCCGATCGTGACGATCCCGACCGCCTGACGCCCTGCGACACCGCCGATCCCGGTAGCGTGAGGCCGTGGCATCCGTCCCCCAGACGACGCAGACCCTCGCGCACCTTCGCCGCGCGCGCGACCTCATGGACCGCGACTACGCGCAGCCCCTCGACGTGCCCACGATGGCGACCAAGGCCCTCATGTCGCCCGCGCATTTCTCGCGCGAGTTCAAGGCCGCGTACGGCGAGACCCCGTACGCGTACCTGATGACACGGCGCATCGAACGGGCCATGGCGCTGCTTCGCGAAGGCATGTCGGTGACGGATGCCTGTACCGCCGTCGGTGCGACCTCGCTGGGCTCGTTCAGCTCGACGTTCACCGAGATCGTCGGCGAGACGCCGAGCTCGTACCGTTCGCGGCCGCACGACGCCGCCGAGGCGATGCCGCTGTGCGTCGCGAAGATCCTCACGCGCCCGACCCGCTACGCCTGACCCACAACCGAGCAGGATCGGAGAAGCGCGCGGCGCGGTGCGGCCGTAGCGTGGCAGCCATGACGAACATCGCCCTGGCATACAGCCCCATCACCGTCGACGACGTCGACGCCGCCATCCCCTTCTACCGCGACGGACTCGGCCTCGAGGTCGTCAACGACGTCGCGTACGACGGGCACCGCTGGGTGAGCTTCGGCTTCCCCGGTCAGCCCGGACTGTCCCTCGTCGTGTCGGACCCGACCGCGGGCCGCTCGCCCGAGGACGGCGACGCGCTGCAGCGTCTCGTGGTGAAGGGCTCCGGCCCCGGACCCTACGTCTTCACCACCTCCGACCTCGACGCCACGTTCGAGAAGCTGCGCGAGTTCGGTGCCGAGGTGTTGCAGGAGCCCAAGGAGCAGGGCTGGGGTCCGCGCGACGCGGCGTTCCGCGACCCGGCGGGCAACCACATCCGCATCAACCAGGTTTGAGACAGGCGCGATCGTGTGCCTGCCCTGGGTCGCCGCCATGCAGCGCGAGCCGGAGCGCGAGCCCGTGCTCGTGGCGGCGAGTAGCCTGGACGGAATGAGCGATTCGTCGAGGGAGTTCCACAAGCCCGTCCGCCGACCGGCCGAACTCTTCGACCGGGTGTTCGCCGCTGACGACCCGGCCGAGGTCTCTCGTGTCGCGCACACGACCGCGCACGCCCTGCTCGCCCGCGTGAGGGCCGACCCCGACGGCTCCGTCGTTGACCGGCTCGTCGCCTTCACCGACGAGCACGGCATCGACGACCTCGCCGAGCTGTGGTCGCGGTCGCCGGCGAAGACGCTTCCGGGCGCCCTGTGGCGCCTCTACCTGGTGCAGCTCATGATCCACGACGACCCGCGCACGGCCGCGCTCCTCTACGAGCGCGGCCGTGCCGAGCTCCCGTCGGCCGACGACGTGGTGGCCGGCGCTCCGTCGCCGGCGGGGCCTGAGGAGCTCGTCGCGCTGGTCGACACGATCCTGCGCGGACTCTTCGAGGGAGACTTCGCCGTCGCCCTCGATCGCGCGGCGGCCTTCTGCCGGGTGCAGGCGTCGGGCGCGACACACGTCGCCGACGACTACGAGGCGACCGAGCCCGACCGTGCGTCGGCCTTCACGACTCGGGCGCTGCGTCTCTCGGACTACGCCGCCGACCTCACAGCCTGCGCGGCCCTGTGGCGCCGCGACTCCCTCAGCTGAGGTCGCACAGAATCGGACGTTTCGGGCGACATGCCGGAACACGGCATCCGTCCACCGGCGAGTCGGGCACGTTCTCCGATTCTGTGCGTCGATCGCGCCGCGGCAACGGAACCCTCCGGGCATGAGAGTGCCGGGCCGCAGAACGCCACAGTGCTGATGCGCTTCGCGGGAGAGGCGTTCTGTCTCGGCTGGAGCGTGCGGATTCGCCGGGCATGAGAGTGCCGGGCCGCAGAACGCCTCTCGGCGCGGCGCCGCTCGAAGCGGCAAATTTTGGAGCCCGGGGTTACTGCGGCCCGGCCGATCCAGTGTAACCGAGTCCGACGGCGCGGCATTCCCGAACGCCTAAGCTCGGGACATGGCCTTGCGTTTCGCGCTCGTGATCGAGCCCGCGGCATCCGCTGATCCTCGCTCCGATTTCACCGATTCGTTCCGCGTCATCGATCCGTCCGCCCCGGCGCTGAGCGTGGGCGAGCTGAGCACGCAGCGCGGCGACGGCATCTTCGAGTCGATCGGCGTCGTCGACGGCCACGCGCAGGAGACCGAAGCGCATCTCGAGCGACTCGCGCACTCGGCGCGGATCTGCGACCTCCCGGCCCCGAATCTCGAGCAGTGGCGTCAGGCCGTCGCCATCGCGGCCCAGCACGCGCCGAGCGAGGGGGAGGGCGTCATCAAGCTCATCCTGAGTCGCGGCGTCGAGCACGGTCCAGCGCCGACCGCGTGGGTGACCGCCACGGCCGCCGCCGACAACTCGACCGCGCGCGAGAAGGGCATCCGGGTCGTCACGCTCGATCGCGGGTACGGCATCGACACCCCGGCGCGCGCGCCGTGGCTGCTCCTCGGGGCCAAGACCCTCTCGTACGCCGTAAACATGGCCGCGATCCGCGAGGCGAAGGGCCGCGGCGCCGACGACGCGGTCTTCGTGACGTCCGACGGCTTCGTGCTCGAGGCGCCTACGGCATCGCTCATCCTCCGCATCGACGGGCGCTTCGTCACGCCGGCGCCCAACGGCGGCATCCTCCACGGCACGACGCAGCTGAGCCTGTTCTCCCACCTCGAAGAGCACGGGCACGAGACGCGCTACGAGGTCGTTCCGACGAGCGCATTGGGCGAGGCGGATGCCGCGTGGCTGGTGTCGAGCGTTCGGCTCGCCGCTCCGATCACGGCGATCGACGGCGTCGCGGTGCCGGTGGACGCCGGGCTCACCGCATCCTTCAATCGGTATCTGCTGAGCCCGCGCGACTGAGTCTGTCGCCACCCGAGCCGGTCGTCACCGCGTCACTCCCGACATGTCGCGCCGGGCGCGCGCGATCATGCCTCGCGCGAGCAGGGCGAGGCCCGCGCGGACAGGCAGTGACGCCAGGCGACCGCTCGCTCCCTTGAAGCGCATGGCGGCGACCACCCGCACGAGCGAGTTCTGCTCGTCGACCCCCACCCCGACGCGCACGTCGAGGCGGCGTGCATCCACGGCGACGAGCGCCTCGTCGCCCTCGACGCGGGTGACGGTCAAACGATCGCAGCGCGCCGGTCGATGACGGAAGGCGGCGAGACCGGCCAGCACGAGCGCGATCCATCGGGGGAGTGCGGACGTCGACAGGAGGTTGCGCGCCCACGCCGACGGATCAGCCGACGCGTGCGCCGGCAGCACGTCGACCCACACCTGCGTGTAGTCCGGATCGGCGATGTCGACCAGGGCGAGCGACCAGAAGGCGGGTTCTCTCATGCTGAGCTCCTCGGCGACCATACGCTGTCGTATGGTCCTGTGGAGAAACTATACGGTAGCGTACGGACATGGCAAGATTCACTCGAGCGGACTGGGTGGATGCCGCGTACCGCCGGTTCAGCGAAGAGGGCATCCGTGCCGTCGCCGTCGAGCCCACCGCCCGCGAGCTCGGCACCACGAAGGGGTCGTTCTACTGGCACTTCGCCGACCGGCGAGCGCTCGTCGACGCCGTGCTCGAGACGTGGCGCGACCGCGAGACCGAGGCGCTGATCGCCGAGGTCGAGGCCATCCCCGACCCGCAGGCCCGGCTGTCCACCTTGCTCGAGATCATCGCGCACCGCACGGGGGATCGCTCGGGTGAACGCACGCTGTACGCCGACGCCGCCGCGGCCGACGTGCGCGACATCGTCGAGGCCGTCACCGAGCGACGCGTGTCCTACCTGAGCGGTCTGCTCGAGGCATCCGGCGTTCCGGATCGGGAGGCGCGGCGACGCGCGATCATCGTCGTCTCGGCCGTCATCGGCTATCAGCAACTGGTCTCGAGCGGATGGGATGCGGCGGCTGACCCGCGTCCGCTGGTCGAGACGCTCTTCGCCCTGGCGACGGCCCAGGTATGACGACGAAGCCCCTCGCCACAGGGCGAGGGGCTCCGATCACCGCGTCTGCGTGATCAACCGAAGCGGCCCGAGACGTAGTCCTCCGTGGCCTGGACGGACGGCGTCGTGAAGATCGTCTTCGTCTCGTTGTACTCGATGAGCTTCCCGGGTTTGCCGGTCCCGGCGATGTTGAAGAAGGCCGTCTTGTCGGACACGCGCGAGGCCTGCTGCATGTTGTGCGTGACGATGACGACCGTGTAGTCGTTCTTCAGCTCGCCGATCAGCTCCTCGATCGCGTACGTCGAGATCGGGTCGAGGGCCGAGCACGGCTCGTCCATCAGGATGACCTCGGGGGAGACGGCGATCGCGCGCGCGATGCACAGACGCTGCTGCTGGCCGCCCGACAGGCCCGAGCCGGGCTTGTCGAGGCGGTCCTTGACCTCGTTCCAGAGGTTGGCGCCCTTCAGCGACTTCTCGACGAGCGCGTCGGAGTCGGACTTCGACATCTTCTTGTTGTTGAGCTTCACGCCCGCCAGCACGTTCTCCTTGATCGACATCGTCGGGAACGGGTTGGGGCGCTGGAAGACCATGCCGACCTGACGGCGCACAAGCACCGGGTCGACGTTGGCGCCGTAGAGGTTGTCGCCGTCGAGCAGCACCTCGCCCTCGACGCGGGCGCCGGGGATGACTTCGTGCATGCGGTTGAGGGTGCGCAGGAACGTCGACTTGCCGCAGCCCGAGGGGCCGATGAAGGCCGTGACGCTGCGCGGCTCGATGTCGAGCGAGACGCCCTCGACGGCCAGGAAGTCGCTGTAGTAGACGTTGAGGTCGTTGACTTCGATGCTCTTGGACATGATTCCTGTCAGTTCTTTCGGGTGAGGATGCTCAGCGGCCGAGCTTCGGCGAGAAGACCTTCGCGACGATGCGCGCGATCAGGTTGAGGAGCATCACGAGGACGATGAGGACGAACGCGGCGGCCCACGCGCGGTCGATGTAGGCCTGCGCGGGGATGCCCTGGTTCATGTACTGCGAGTACGCGAACACCGGGAGCGTCATCATGCGGCCCTCGAAGAGGTTGTAGTTCATCGAGGTCGCCACGCCCGCGGTGAGCAGCAGCGGCGCGGTCTCGCCGATGACGCGCGAGATCGAGAGCATGACGCCCGTGGTGATGCCGGCGACGGAGGTCGGCAGCACCACCTTCGAGATCGTGCGCCATTTCGGGACGCCGAGCGCATACGACGCCTCGCGCAGCTCGTTCGGGACGAGACGCAGCATCTCCTCGGTCGAGCGGACGACGACGGGGATCATCAGCACCGAAAGGGCGATGGAGCCCATGATGCCCATACGGATGCCCGGTCCGAAGATCAAGGCGAAGACCGCGTACGCGAACAGACCGGCGACGATCGACGGGATGCCGGTCATGACGTCGACCAGGAACGTGATGCCGCGGCTGAGCCGGCCGCCACGCCCGTACTCGACGAGATAGATGGCGGTGAAGATGCCGATCGGGATCGAGATGACGGCCGCCGCGAGCGTGATCAGCACCGTGCCGACGATCGCGTGCAGCGCGCCGCCGCCCTCGCCGACCACGTTGCGCATCGACGAGGTGAAGAACTCGGCCGACAAGCCGGCGATGCCGTTGACGACGACGGTGATCGCCACCGACACGAGCGGGACCATCGCGACGAGGAACGCGATCGTCACGACACCGGTCACGAGGCGGTCGACGCCCTTGCGGCGACCCTCGACGAGCGACGAGGTGACCGTGATGAGCACCAGGTACAGCAAGCCGGCCACGACGGCCCAGCCGGCCAGGTTGAAGCCGTCGCCGGATCCCATCGCGACGATCGCGAACAGCATGCCGCTGGCCACGAGGCTGCCGATGAGGATGCCCCAGGGCGCCCACACGGGCAGGCGGCCGCTGGTCAGGCGGGGGGTGTCGCGCTCCGGCGCGGTCGCCAGGGGAGGCTGAGGAGGAGCGGTCGTCACGGTCATGTCAGTTCGCTCCCGAGAATTCCTTGCGCCGGCTGACGATCCATCGGGCGATGGCGTTGACGACGAAGGTGACGATGAAGAGGATGAGGCCCGTCGCGATGAGGACGTTGACATTGAGGCCGTAGGCCTCGGGGAAGGTGAGGGCGATGTTGGCGGGGATCGTGCCCGGGTTCTCCGAAGTGAAGAGCTGGAAGGTGACGACGTTGGCCACCGAGAGCACCATGGCGACCGCCATCGTCTCGCCGAGCGCGCGGCCGAGGCCCAGCATGGAGGCCGACACGATGCCGCTGCGGCCGAAGGGGAAGACCGCCATGCGGACCATCTCCCAGCGCGTCGCGCCGAGGGCGAGAGCCGCCTCCTCGTGGAGGACGGGCGTCTGCAGGAAGATCTCGCGGCAGATCGCCGTGATGATCGGAACCACCATGACGGCGAGGACGATCGCCGCGGTGAAGATCGTGCGGCCGGTGCTCGAGACCGTGCCGCTGAAGAGCGGGAACCAGCCCATATTGGCGTTGAGCCAGGCGTACACCGGCTGTACGGCGGGGGCGAGCACGAGGATGCCCCAGAGGCCGAACACGACCGAAGGCACCGCGGCCAGCAGGTCGACGACGTAGCCGAGGCTCTGCGCGAGGCGGCGCGGTGCGTAGTGCGAGATGAAGAGGGCGACCGACACCGCGAGCGGCACGGCCATCAGGAGCGCCAGGAACGACGCCCACACGGTGCCGAACGCGAGCGGCCAGACGTACTCCCAGAAGCTCCCCGAGAGGATGCTGGCGGTCTCGCTGGTCGCGGTGAGGCCGGGGATCGACTGGATGATGAGGAAGATCGCGACGGCGGCGAGCGTGACGAGGATCATCACGCCGGCGCCGAGCGCGGTTCCCGAGAACCAGCGGTCGCCTGGCCGCTGCTTGACCTTGCCCGTCGCGGGGGCGGTCGTCGTGGTCATGGTGTCCTTCTGGATTCGGGTCTCTCAGGGTGATACCCGGCCCGGTCGCGAACGACCGGGCCGGGCACCGGGGTCTTACTCGACGACGATCAGGTCGATCGCGGCGTTGACCTGCTCGCGCAGCGTGTCAGAGATCGGCGCGTTGCCGGCGGCCGCAGCAGCCGTGTCCTGGCCCTCGGCGCTGGCCACGTACTGGAGGTAGCCCTTGACGATCGGCGCGACGGCCGCGTCGGCGTACTCCTGGCACGCGATCATGTAGCTGACGAGGACGATCGGGTACACGCCCTCGGCCTCCGAGGTGCGGTGCAGTTCGATCGCGAGGTCGCCCTCGCCGCGGCCCTCCTCGAACGGCGACTCGTCGACGATCGCGGCAGCGGCCTCCGGCGAGTACTCCACGAACTCCTCGCCCACCTGGATGGCGGCGGTCGACAGGCCCTCCTCGGCGGCGCGCGACGCGTCGGCGTAGCCGACGGTGCCGTTGCCACCCGCGACGGCCGAGACGACACCCGAGGTGCCCTGCGCGGCCTCACCGCTGGAGAGCGGCCACACGCCGTCGGGCTCGTACGACCAGACGTCACCGGCGGCCTGGAAGAGGTAGTCGGTGAAGTTCTCGGTGGTGCCCGAGTCGTCGGCGCGGTGCACCGGCGTCACGGCCAGGTCGGGGAGCGTCGCGTCGGGGTTGAGCGCGGCGATCGCCGGGTCGTTCCAGTTCGTGATGGTGCCGGCGAACAGGCCCGCGGCGGTGGCGGCGTCGAGGTTGAGCGAGTCCACGCCCTCGACGTTGAAGATGATCGCGATCGGCGAGATGTAGGTCGGGAGCTCGATGATGCCCGAGCCGTCGACGCACGCGTCGAACGGGCCGGCCTCGATCTCCTCGATCTTGAACGCACGGTCGGAGCCCGCGAACGGGAAGGCGCCCGCCTGGAAGGACTCGCGGCCCGCGCCCGAGCCGGACGGGTCGTAGTTGATCGTGACGTCGGGGTTGGCCGTCTGGAAGCCGGCGGTCCAGGCCTGAACCGCGACCTCCTGCGACGACGCGCCGCCGCCCGAGATCTCGCCGGAGAGGTCCGACGCGGCCGTGGTCTCGTCGGTCGTGCCGCCGGGGGTCTCGTTCGAGGCGCAGCCGGCGAGAGCGAGAGCCGCGACTGCGGCGACAGCGCCCACCTGGGCGATGCGAGAGATCTTCACTGTGTGAATCCTTCACGTGTCAGGGAAACAGGCCGAAACGGCCTTCGGGTCGAACCCGGTGCGGGGTTCGCTCTGAAACGTAGGCTCGGACTCTTAAGAGACTGCGCTGTGCGGGTGAACGGAAGGTGAACGGGATGCCGACATCCATGCATCGGCATTGACACGCGGACCCGCGCCACCCCCGGAAATCCGCGTCACGCACCGCCGGCCGTTCACTTCGGCCCGCTAAAGTGCCTGCCATGAGCAAGACCACCAAAGCACAGCGCAAGGCGCTCGGCGCGATCGAAGACGCGGAGTCGGCGGCGAAGAAGGCCCGCCGCGTTGCGAAGACCCTTCCCGGCAAGAGCGCGAAGAAGCTGCGCGAGGTCGCGGCCGAGACCGTCGACGACGTGGACGTGTCGAAGAAGGCCATCCGCAAGAACCCGGGCAAGGTCACGAAGAAGGCGCACCGAGCCGAAGAGCGCGTGCGAAAGGCCACCCGCGCCGCCGTCGCGAAGGCAGAGAAGAAGGCACGTCTGCGCGCACAGGCCGAGCGCGCCGCCGCCGAGGCCGCGAAGGCCGCGGCGGAGGCCCAGGCGCGTGCCGCCGAGGCCAAGGCGCTGAAGAAGGCGGCCGCCAAGGCCGAGCGCGCCGCCGCCAAGGCTGAGCAGGAGGCACTCGAGGCCGATCGCGTGCTCGAGGCCGAGCTCACCTCTGGGAAGGCGGAGAAGGATGCTGCCGCCACCGTCGTCGACGAGGCTCCGGCAGCTGAGGCACCCGTCGCAGAAGAGACTGCGGCCGTGGAGGAGGCGCCGGCCGGAGAAGAGGCGCCGGCCGCAGAAGAAGCCCCCGCCCCGGCGGCGCCGAAGACCCGCCCACCGCGGACCACGACGCCCACCCGCGCGCCGCGTGCGAAGAAGCCCGCGAGCAAGCCGACGGCTGCTGCCGCAGCATCCGTCTCCTCCGATCTGAACACGCTGACCGTGACGCAGCTGCGCGAGCGCGCACGCGCCGGTGGCCGAACCGGCTACTCGCGGCTCACCAAGGCCGAGCTGATCACCCTGCTGTCCTGACGTGATCTCGATCGATTCGCCGCCGGCCGTGCCGGCACCGCTGGATCGCATCGACGCGGCACCGGAGCCGCGCACGCTGCTCGACATCCTCCGCGCCACCGTGCAGCGGACGCCCGAGGCATCGGCGCTCGACGACGGTTCGGGAGCGCTCAGCTACCGCGAGCTCATGGCTCGTGTGTCACGCACCGCCGCCCTGCTGCACGAGGCGGGAGTTCGCCGCGGCGACCGCGTCGGGGTGCGGATGCCCTCGGGCTCGAAGGAGCTCTACATCTCGATCCTCGGGATCATCGCCGCAGGTGCGGCGTACGTCCCGGTCGACGCCGACGACTCCGACGAGCGGGCGCGGCTCGTGTTCGGGGAGGCGCACGTCCACGGCGTGATCGGCGAGGGCGGCGCGTACGTCCCCGCGGCGGCCGCGGACGGGCAGGAGCCCGCCGCGCTGTTCGGCGGCGCGGCGCCGCATCCGAGCACGCACGCGATCGTCACGGTGCCGCCGCCCACGGTCGACGACGACGCCTGGATCATCTTCACGTCGGGCTCGACGGGCGTGCCCAAGGGAGTGGCTGTCTCGCATCGCTCCGCCGCCGCGTTCGTCGACGCCGAAGCGCGCCTCTTCCTGCAGGGCGCACCGCTCGGCCCGGGCGACCGCGTCCTGGCAGGTCTCTCCGTCGCGTTCGACGCCTCCTGCGAGGAGATGTGGCTCGCGTGGCGGCACGGGGCGTGCCTCGTGCCGGCGCCGCGCTCGCTGGTGCGCTCGGGTGAGGACCTGGCGCCGTGGCTCATCCGCCAGGCCATCACCGTCGTCTCGACCGTGCCGACGCTCGCCGCCATGTGGCCGGCCGACGCGATCGAGAACGTGCGCCTGCTCATCTTCGGCGGCGAAGCCTGCCCGCCCGAGCTCGTCGCGCGACTCGTCGCCGACGGTCGCGAGGTCTGGAACACGTACGGCCCGACCGAGGCCACCGTCGTCGCCTGCGCGGCGCTCCTCGACGGCGAAGGGCCGGTGCGCATCGGCCTCCCGCTCGACGGCTGGGTGCTGGCCGTCGTCGACGGCGACGACCGGCAGGTCGAGCCCGGCGGTCTGGGCGAACTCATCATCGGCGGTGTGGGCCTCGCCCGCTATCTCGATCCGGTCAAGGACCTGGAGAAGTACGCCCCGATGCCGACCCTCGGCTGGGAGCGCGCCTACCGCTCCGGCGACCTCGTGCGCTACGAGCCGGAGGGACTCCTCTTCCAGGGGCGCGCCGACGACCAGGTGAAGGTCGGCGGCCGCCGCATCGAGCTCGGCGAGGTCGAGAACGCGCTGCAGGAGCTTCCCGGGGTGACCGCCGCGAGCGCCGCCGTGCGCACGAGCGACGCCGGCGTACCCGTCCTCGTGGGGTATCTCGTGGTCGACGGCGAACTCGACCGCGCCGCCGCCCGCGCGCACCTGGCCGAGCGCCTCGCCGCCGGCGTGATGCCGCTGCTCGCGGTCGTGCCCGACCTCCCGGTGCGCACCTCCGGCAAGGTCGACCGCGCCGCGCTGCCGTGGCCGCTGCCCGACCTCGACATCCCGCGGGCGGATCTGAGCCCCGACGAGGCATGGCTCGCCGACCAGTGGCAGGCGGTGCTCGGACTTGCGGTGCCGGACCGCAAGGCCGACTTCTTCGACCTCGGCGGCGGCTCGCTCGCCGCGGCGCAGCTCGTCTCGCGCATCCGCGCGCGCGTCCCCGACTTCTCGGTCGCCGACATCTACGACGTGCCACGCCTCGGGGCGATGGCGAAGGCGCTGCAGCCGTTCCTCTCTCGCGAAGAGGTGGGGGACTTCCGGATGCCGGAGCCCACGCCCCGCACCACGCAGTGGGTGCAGTCGCTTCTGGGCGCACCGCTGTTCATCCTCTCGGGCGTCCGGTGGCTTCTCTATCTCCTGACCGCAGGGGCGATCCTGCAGCTGTTCCCCGGCTTCGAGGCGCTGCCCTCGGCGCCGTGGTGGCTGCTCATCGTCGGCCTGGTGCTCTTCGCGACGCCGTTCGGCCGCATGGCGATCGCCGCGGCATCCGCTCGACTGCTCCTCGCGGGACTGCGTCCCGGCGACTACCCGCGCGGCGGGTCGGTGCACCTCAGGCTCTGGCTCGCCGAGCAGATCTCCGACCAGGTCGACGCGGTGGGTCTCGCCGGCGCACCGTGGGTGTCGTACTACGCGCGCGCCCTCGGCGCCCGCATCGGCACGGATGTCGACATGCACACGCTCCCGCCGATCACCGGGATGCTGAAGGTCGGCGATCGCGCGTCGATCGAGCCGGAGGTCGACCTGAGTGGCTACTGGATCGACGGCGACCTCGTGCGCATCGGCGAGGTGCGCATCGGCGCCGACGCCACCGTCGGCACGCGCAGCACCCTCGCGCCCGGCACGCGGATCGGCCAGCGCGCCGAGATCGCGCCGGGATCCGCCGTCTTCGGCCGTGTGCGGGCGAACCAGTCGTGGGCGGGCTCGCCCGCCGTGCGCGTGGGCGGCACGACCGAGGGGTGGCCCACCGAGCGCCCGCACGCCGCGCGCCGGTGGCTGTGGGCGTACGCCGCCTCGGCCGTGGCCCTGGGACTCCTCCCGATCGTGAGCTTCGCGGCAGGAGGAGTGCTGCTCGCGATCGGCATGCGCGGCGCCCCCGACCTCGCGAGCGCCCTCGGCGCGGCGCTCGTCTGGCTCGTGCCCGCGGTGCTCGTGACCGGCCTCGTCTACGCCGGCGCCGTCGTGCTGGGCGTCCGCCTCGCCGCCATCGGGCTCCACGAGGGCACCCACGCCGTGCGCAGTCGCATCGGGTGGCAGGCGTGGTCCACCGAGCGCCTGCTCGACTCGGCCCGCACCGTCCTGTTCCCGCTCTACTCGAGCCTGTTCACCCCGGTCTGGCTGCGACTGCTCGGAGCGAGAGTCGGACACGATGTCGAGGCATCCACCGTCCTTCTCATCCCCGCGATGACGCGCATCGAAGACGGCGCGTTCCTCGCGGACGACACGATGGTCGCGTCCTACGAAATGCGGGGCGGATGGCTGCGGCTCGGCGAGGTGCGCATCGGCAAGCGCGCATTCCTCGGCAACTCCGGCATGGCGTCGCCCGGGCACACCGTGCCGAAGGACGGCCTCGTGGCGGTGCTCTCGGCCGCGCCCGTCAAGGCGAAGGCGGGCTCGTCGTGGCTCGGCTCGCCGGCCACGCGCCTGCGGCGGCAGCCGAACGAGAGCGATGCGAGCCGCACTTACAACCCGCCGACGTCGCTGCGCGTCGCACGGTCGTTGTGGGAGATCTGCCGGTTCATCCCCGTCGTCGTCACATGCGGCGTCGGCCTGCTCGTCCTGTTCGCGCTCGCCGCGCTCGTCGACACGGTGGGGCCGTGGTTCACGCTCCTGCTGTCGGGCTTCGTGCTGCTCGCCGCCGGCGCGCTCGCCGCCGGCATCTCGACAGTCGCGAAGTGGCTGTTCGTCGGCGCGATCCGCGCGGGGGAGCAGCCGCTGTGGTCGAGCTTCGTGTGGCGCACCGAGGTGTCCGACACCTTCACCGAGATGCTGGCGGCGCCCTGGTTCGCGCGGGCGGCCGCCGGTACGCCGGCGCTCGCGGTGTGGCTCAGGAGCCTGGGTGCCCGCATCGGCCGTGGCGTGTGGTGCGAGAGCTATTGGCTGCCCGAGCCGGATCTTGTGACGCTCGGTGAGGCATCCACGGTGAACCGGGGGTGCGTCGTGCAGACGCACCTGTTCCATGATCGAATCATGAGCATGGACACCGTCGAACTCGAACCCGGTGCGACGCTCGGACCGCACAGCGTGATCCTTCCGGCCGCGTCGATCGGCGCCCACGCGACCGTCGGCCCCGCCTCTCTGGTGATGCGCGGTGAGAGCGTGCCTGTGGGCTCCCGCTGGAGCGGCAACCCGATCGGACCGTGGCGCGCAGTCAAGGTGCGCGCGTACCAGTCGACGTCGTGATCGGGCCCGATCCGTACACGCCGCGCAGCGGCGACGCCTCTTTCGACGTCGTCTCGTACGACCTCGATCTGCGCTACCGCGTCCACACGAACCGGCTCGAGGGCACCGCACTCGTCAACGCGGTCGCGACCCAGCGGACCCGCTCGGTGCGGCTCGATCTGGTCGGCCTGCGTGCGTCGCGGGTGCGGGTGGACGGCGACGCACGGACGAAGTTCGCACAGGATGCTGCGGGCCTGCGCGTCACGCCGCCGCAGGCGCTGGAGGTGGGCGAGGAGTTCTCCATCGAGGTGCGCTACGCGGGGGCGCCCCGGCCACGGCGCTCCCGGTGGGGAACGATCGGGTGGGAGGAGCTGGAGGACGGCGTGCTGGTGGCCTCGCAGCCGGTCGGCGCGCCGACGTGGTTCCCCTGCAACGACCGCCCCGACGACCGGGCCAGGTTCCGCATCGCGATCACGACCGATCCCGAGTACACGGTCGCCGCGACCGGCGTGCCCCATCCGCCCGTCCGCATCGGCGGGCTCACGCGCTGGGAGTTCGTGTCGGAGGTGCCGACGGCGACGTATCTCGCCGCCGTCCACATCGGCCCCTACCGCGAGAGCGCCATCGGACCGGTGCGGCTGATGGCTCCCGCGCCACTCGTGACCGCGGCCCGGCGGTGGTTCGCCGACGTGCCGCGCATCCTTGACTGCTTCGAGGAGGCGTTCGGGCCATACCCGCAGGAGGGGTGCACGGTCGTCGTCACCCCGGATCCCCTCGAGATCCCCCTCGAGGCGCAGGGGCTCGTGGTGTTCGGCGCGAACCATTTCGACCCAGAGGTCGCGCGCCTGGTGCCGCACGAGATCGCTCACCAGTGGTTCGGCAACAGCGTCGGTGTCGAGCGGTGGCGCGATATCTGGCTGAACGAGGGCTTCGCCTGCTACGCCGAATGGCTGTGGTCGGAGGCCTCCGGCGGGGCCGACATCGCGACACTCGCCGACGAGCACCACGCGCGCCTCCGGGCGCTGCCGCAGGACCTCGTCATCTCGGACCCGGGCCCCGCGCTCATGTTCGACGACCGGGTCTACAAGCGCGGTGCTCTCACGCTCGAGGCGCTGCGCCGCACGGTCGGCGCGGACGTGTTCGCTGACCTGCTCCACACGTGGGTGCGTGAGCATCGGCACGCGCTGGCGACCACGGAGGCCTTCCGCGACTGCGTCGCGCGGGTCGCGGGCGCGGCGGCGGCGGACCTGCTCGGCGACTGGCTCGACACCGCGGCGCTCCCGCCGCTGCCGGACCGGCTCCCGGCGCCCGCGATCAGGCGCTGGCTCAGGCTCCCGGGCTCTCGCGACTGAGCGCCGCGACGCTCACGAGGACGCCGGGCGGGCCGGGCACGTCCCACCCGGTGTAGACGTCGCCGTCGGGAACGGCCGCCGTCCATCCATCCGCCGCCGGCACGACGTTAACCGTCGAGGGCTCGACGCGCAGGCCCCGGCCGTCGGCCTTGAGCGCCGCCTCGACGCGCACCCAGTCCCTGACGGTGGCTTCGCCGTCGCCGAGCAGCCCCGTCATGCCGGCCGCGTCGCGGCGCGCGTCGCGTTCGGGCTCGGCGTCGATGCCGAGGGCGGCAGCGTCCCGGGTCGCCGCCACGGCCGCGATCGCGTACCCTCCCGCGTAAGTGACGCTCGCGACGAACGGGGCGCGGGAGACCGACACCGGGCCGTGCGGTCCGCCGCAGCGGGGACACGGATTGCTCAGCTCGGCGCCGGCGGGCAGCATCCCCGACAGCAGTCTCCAGGCATGCTCTCGCCGGGGTGAGCCGGGCGGCACCTCGGCCCACGCGATGTCGACGATCGACGCGGCAGGCGCCATCACACCTTCGGCTCGTGGGTCTCGATCGTGACGATGCCCGATCCCGGGTTCTCGACCGACAGGTGCACCACCGAGAACGCGGCGGGCTCCAACGCCGAGGCGCTGCCGAGATATGAGCCCCGCAGCGTGCCGGTCGCCAGGGCGAGCTCGCTCAGGATGTCGGGGAGAACGGGCCCGTGGCTGCACAGTACGGCGGGCTTGCGTGAACGCACCCGCTCGCCGATCACCGTGCGCGCATCGGACTTGCCGTCCTCCCACGCATCCTGGCTGATGAGCTTGGTCGTGTCGATCTCGCGGTCGATCGCGGCCGACAGCGGCGCGACGGTCTTGACGCACCGGGCGGCCGGACTCGACACGATCCGCCGGACGCCGAAGGCGAGGAGGGGTCCGACGATGGAGGCAGCCTGCCGGCGGCCACGCGCGGCGAGCGGGCGCGCAGCATCCTTCCCCTCCCATTCCTCACGGGCGACAGCCTTGGCGTGCCGCAGCGCGACGATGGGGAACGTCCGCAGCACGCCCTCGTCGACCAGCCGCAGGAAGTTCTCCATGATCTCGGTGTCGACGGGGTAGCTGAGCCGCTTCAGCGCCTTCTTGGGCGACACCCATTCGATCGCCGCGATCTCTTTGTTCGGCACGAACGCAGAACCGCGGATGGCAGCATCCGTCGCCTCGGCAGCCCAGTAATGGACGATCTTGATGCGCTTGCTCGGAAGGTGGTAGCGCGACACCCCGACGGGCACGCCGAGCGCGACGCGGATGCCGGTCTCTTCGTGGATCTCGCGCACCGCCGTCTCGGCGAGCATCTCGCCAGGGTCGACCTTGCCCTTGGGAAGCGTGACGTCGCGGTACTTCGTGCGGTGGATCAGGAGCACGCGCAGCTTGTCGTCGACGACACGCCAGACGACGCCCCCGGCCGCGTAGACGGCCGTCTCGGTCATCGCACCGCCCGCGCCCGTCGGCGGCGCTGCACATTGACCATCGTGCGGTCCTGCAGATCGAGGAGCGGCTTGCTTCCCTCGTCCGCGTTGTGCCTCACCCATTCCCCGTCGGGGCCGAGGTGCCACGAGCTCGTCGAGTCGCTCATCGACAGCGTGAAGAGGTCGTTGATCTCCTTGACGTGCGCCGGCGTGGACACACGGACGAGCGCCTCGACGCGGCGGTCGAGGTTGCGGTGCATCATGTCGGCGCTGCCGATGTACACGATGGGATCGCCGTCGTTGTGGAAGACGAAGATGCGCGAGTGCTCGAGGTAGCGGCCCAGGATCGAGCGCACCGTGATGTTCTCGCTCATTCCCTCGACGCCCGGCTTCAGCGAGCAGATGCCGCGGACGCAGACCTCCACCTTCACGCCGGCCTGGCTGGCCCGGTAGAGCGAGTCGATGATCTGCTCGTCGACCATCGAGTTGACCTTGATGCGGATGCTGGCGGGCTTACCGGCCAGCGCATTGCGGCGCTCCTTGTCGATGAGCCGGAGGAGGCCCTTGCGCAGGTGCAGCGGCGCGACGAGGAGGCGCTTGAACTTCTTCTCGATCGCGTAGCCGCTCAACTCGTTGAACAGACGGGTGAGGTCGCGGCCCACCTGATCGTCGGCGGTGAAGAGGCCGAAGTCCTCGTAGATGCGACTCGTCTTGGGGTTGTAGTTGCCCGTGCCGACGTGGCTGTAGCTGCGCAGCACCCCGTTCTCCTCGCGGATGACGAGGGCGAGCTTGCAGTGTGTCTTGAGGCCCACCAGGCCGTAGACGACATGGACGCCGGCCTTCTCGAGCTTGCGCGCCCACACGATGTTGTTCGCCTCGTCGAAGCGCGCCTTGATCTCGACCAGGGCGAGCACCTGCTTGCCGGCCTCGGCGGCGTCGATCAGCGCCTCGACGATGGGGCTGTCGCCCGACGTGCGGTACAGCGTCTGCTTGATGGCGAGCACGTGCGGATCCTTCGCCGCCTGCTCGAGGAACGCCTGCACGCTCGTCGCGAACGACTCGTAGGGGTGGTGCACGAGCACGTCGCCCTTGCGGATCGAGGCGAAGACGTCGGGCCGCTCGTTGTTGTCGCCCGGTTGGAAGGCCAGCGCGGTCGTGGGCAGGTGCGGCTTGTAGCGCAGGTCGGGCCGGTCGACGCGCAGGTCGAAGAGGCCGCGCAGGTCGAGCGGGCCGGGGAGGCGGTAGACCTCCTGCTGGGTGATGTCGAGCTCCTTGATGAGGAGGTCGAGCGTCACGTCGTCCATGTCGTCGGTGATCTCGAGGCGGATCGGCGGGCCGAAGCGGCGCCGCAGCAGCTCGGCCTCGAGCGCCTGGATGAGGTTCTCGGTCTCGTCCTCCTCGATCACGACGTCCTCGTTGCGGGTGAGGCGGAAGGCGTGGTGGTCGAGCACCTCCATGCCCGGGAAGAGGTCGTCGAGGTGGTTGGAGATGAGGTCTTCGAGCGGCAGGTAGCGCACCGCACCGTCGACGGGCGACAGCTCGACGAAGCGCGGGAGCATCGGCGGAACCTTGAGACGCGCGAACTCCTGGCGCCCGGTGCGTGCACTGCGAATGCGGATCGCCAGGTTGAGCGAGAGGCCCGAGATGTACGGGAACGGGTGGGCCGGGTCGACCGCGAGCGGCATGAGCACCGGGAAGACCTGCGCCTGGAAGTAGTCGTACAGCGCCTCGCGCTCGGCCCCGTCGAGCGAATCGTACGAGACGACCTGGATGCCGGCGTCGGCCATCGCGGGCTTCACGAGCGAGGTCCACGCCTCGGCGTGACGCAGCTGCAGCTTGTGCGCCTCGGCCGAGATGTCGGCGAGCACGTCGGCGGGGGAGCGGCCCACGTTCGTCGGAAGGGCGAGGCCCGTGACGATGCGCCGCTTGAGGCCGGCGACGCGCACCATGAAGAACTCGTCGAGGTTGCTCGCGAAGATCGCGAGGAAGTTGGCCCGTTCGAGGGTGGGGAGGTTCGGATCCTCGGCGAGCTCCAGCACGCGCTGATTGAAGGCGAGCCAGCTCAGCTCGCGATCCAGGTAGCGGTGGTCGGGAAGCTGCGAGTCGAAGACCTCCGAAAGGTCGAAGTCGTCGTCGTCCGCATCGCCCAGGCCGGCGTCGAGCACCTCGGGTTCGATCATCCCTTCATCATTGCAGGGTGACGTGACGAGAGTGTGAACGAAGTGTCGCGCAGATGAACGGGCGGAGTGCGCCCGACGGACCGCGCCGATCAGGCGTCGGTGCGCTCGCGGGAGGCGGGCTCGGGCTCGTCCTCGTAGACGTTGAAGCGGTAGCCGACGTTGCGCACCGTGCCGATGAGCTGCTCCATGTCGCCGAGCTTCGCGCGCAAGCGCCGCACGTGCACGTCGACCGTTCGGGTGCCGCCGAAGTAGTCGTACCCCCACACCTCGCTCAGCAGCTGCTCGCGGGTGAAGACGCGCGACGGGTGCGTCGCGAAGAAGTGGAGGAGCTGGAACTCCTTGTAGGTGAGGTCGAGCGGACGCCCATGCACCTTGGCCGAGTACGACGACTCGTCGATCGTGATGCCCGAGGTCTGGATGCGCGTCGAGACCTGCTCGGCCGACTGGCGGCCGACGGCGAGGCGGATGCGGGCGTCCACCTCGGCGGGACCGGCGGTGAAGAGGATGACGTCGTCGACGCCCCAGTCCGGTGACACGGCGGTCAGACCGCCCTCGGTCACGATGAGCAGCAGGGGGGCGTCGAGGCCTGTGGTGTTGAGGATCTTGCACAGCGACTTCGCGCCGACGAGGTCGACGCGGGCGTCGACGAAGATGATGTCGGCGCTGGGGGCGTTGACGAGCTGAGCGGGCTCGGCGGGGATCAGGCGCACGCGGTGGCTCAGCAGTTCGAGCGAGGGCAGCACGGGGCCGCCTCCGTGTGTGGAACTGAGAACCAGGAGCTGTGCCAATGGATCGCCTTCCCGGCGCAGGGGGGTGCGCCGCGAACCCCAGTGTAGGGCGTGGGGAGGGGGCGATCGGCGCGCATGTCCTCCGCCGACACGCGGACCGCTTGCATCGCGCCGGGTGCGGCGCGCGGGTCCATGCGCGATGATGGGACGCGTGGCCGTGCCTGAACTCGCCCCTCGCCGCACCATCGGCGGCATCGTCGCCGTCTGGGTGCTCGCGGCGCTGATCGCGATCGTCGTCGGAGTGTTCGCGACGCCGGAGTGGCGCGCCGCATGGCTGGGCGTCGGATTGGGCGGATGCCTCATCGCGGGGTTCGCGATCCAGCTCTGGTCGGGTCGGTCCCAGGGATTCACCGAGCGCGTGGCGGCGAGTGTCCTGGGCGCTGCGGTCGTGATGGGCGTCATCAGCCTGGGGTTCGGTCTGGCCGCTCTCGTTCCCGGCTAGACTCCCTCGTATGGATACCGTCGCGCTCGAACTGTTCTTCGTGGGCCTGCTCGGTCTGGCGTCTCTGGCGATCGTCTTCGTCTCCGCCGTCGTCGTCAAGAACCTCTACCGCGGCCAGCGCTGACGGGCCCGGTCGTGCTCGACATCCCGACCGGCCTTCCCGCGGAGCTCGTCCCGCTGTCGTGGCTCATCGGAGTGTGGGAGGGCACCGGAGTCATCGACTACGGCGACCACACCTACACGGGCGAATTCACGCACCGCGTCAGCTTCAGTCATGACGGCGGTGACTACCTGAACTACTCGGCCGACGCCTGGCTGCACGACACCGAGGATCCCGAGAAGCGCACCCGTCTGGTGGCCGAGCTCGGCTACTGGCGCCTCGCGCTCACGGCCACCGACGCCGATGCGGGCCCGGGCCTGCTTCCCGCGCTCGCCGCTCCGGTCGCCCGCACGGCCGACGACATCGAACAGCTGCGCAACGCCGACGGCGGCTTCGACCTCGAGGCGGCCCTCGTGCACGCCGACGGCGTCAGCGAGCTGTACCTCGGCCAGATCAAGGGCCCCCGCATCGACATCGCGACGGACGCCGTCGTGCGCCCTGCCGGTGCGAAGTCGTACGCGGCGGCGACGCGCATGTACGGGCTCGTCGACAACCACCTGCTGTGGGCATGGGACATCGCCGCCCTCGGCTTCGAGCTCGGCGCGCACGCGTCCGCCCGCCTCGCCCGAGCGGAATGAACGGAAGTGCAGTGATGGCAATCCCGTTCGCCGCAGTCCCTGGTGCCGTCGTCGACGACACCGGACTGCTGCACGTCGGCAACCCCCTCGTCGAGCAGCGGCGGCTCGCCGCGGGCGCAGCTCTCGCGCCTCGCGCCGACCGCGCCGTCATCGCGGTCCCGGGCGAGGACCGCCTGACCTGGCTCGACTCGCTCTCGTCGCAGGCGCTGACGCGTCTTGCCGCCGGCGTCGGCACCGAGTTCCTGATCCTCGACCCGCAAGGACACGTCGAGCACGCGGCATCCGTCCTCGATGACGGTGAGACCACCTGGCTCATCGCCGACCGCGCCGACGTCGAGGGGCTGTACGACTGGCTGCGCAAGATGCGGTTCCGCCTGCGTGTCGACCCGCGCATCGCCGACGACGAGTACGCGGTGATCGGCGGAACCGCCGCGGCGCTCGAGCGCATCTCGCCCGCGACGCCCGCCGGGGTGCCCCTGGTGTGGCGTGACCCGTGGCCGTCGGTCACGCCCGGCGGTCACGCCTACGCGCCGGTCTACCCGCACCCGGGTGCGGATCGCGACTGGGCCGAGGCGATCGTCACGCGCGACGAGGAACAGCGGATCGCGGATGCTGCGGCCCGGGGCGAGCTCGAACTCGCCGGTCTCGTGGCGGCCGACGCGCTGCGCGTCGCCGCCTGGCGTCCGCGATGGACCACGGACGTCGACGAGCGCGCGCTGCCGCACGAGCTGGACTGGCTGCGCACCGCGGTGCACCTCGACAAGGGCTGCTACCGCGGGCAGGAGACGATCGCCAAGGTCCACAACCTCGGGCACCCGCCGCGGCGCCTCGTCGCGCTCCAGCTGGACGGTTCCGGCAGCGTGCTCCCCGAACACGGTGCGGCCGTGCGCCTCGGCGACACCGAGGTCGGCATCGTGACCTCGGCGGCGCTGCATCACGAAGAAGGCCCGATCGCCCTGGCGGTCGTCCGTCGCACGACGCCGGTCGAGGCGGCGCTCACGGTCGACACCGCCGACGGCCCCGTTGCGGCGGCGCAGGAGGTCGTCGTGCCGCCGGATGCCGGCGCCACGGCGAACGTGCCGCGCATCACGCGCCTGTCGCGCCGCACGGCGGCCCAGTAGAGGACCCGGCGGTGAGCGGCGACGGCGACTCCGCCGCGATCACCCAAGTGGTGCCCACGGGCTGGCGCGCCCGGCTGGATCTGCGCCCGCAGTTCTCGCGCGTGCGCGGTTCGGCGCTCGCGATCGTGCAGATCACGGTCGCGGCGGCCGCCGCGTGGGCGTTCGCGCACTACGTCATCGGACACCAGGCGCCACTGCTGGCGGCCACCGTGACGATCACGAGCCTCGGTCTCGTGCGCGACGCGCGCCCGCGGCGCGTGCTCGAGACGGTCGTCGGGATGCTGGTCGGCATCCTCGTCGCCGAGGGCTTCGTGGTGGTCGTCGGCCCGGGATGGTGGCAGTTGGCGCTCGCCCTCGGCGTGACGCTGCTGGTCGCCCGCTTCCTCTCCCCGTACCCGCCGTTCGCGATCATGGCGGGCGTCCAGGCGTGCATCGTGATGTCGCTGCCGGCGACCGAGCCGTTCTCCCGGCTGATCGACGGCGCAGTGGGCGGCGTCGCAGCCCTGGCGGTGACCGCACTGATCCCGCGCAATCCCCGCCGGGAGGAGGCACGCGACGGCCACGCCGTGTTCGCGGCGGCGGACGCCGCGGCGCGCACGATCGTGCAGGCGCTGCGCCGGGGCGATGCGCTGCGGGCCGCCCGGGGCCTTGAGAAGGCGCGCGCGATCGCGCCGCGTATCGACGAGTGGCGCGCCTCTCTGGACTCCGGCCTCGCCGTCGCCGGGTTCTCGCCGTGGCTACGACCCCAGCGCGCCGAGCTGCGCCGCCACCACGCGGTGCTGCAGGCGATGGATTTCGCCACCCGGAATCTCCGCGTGGTCGCTCGTCGCGCGGTCTACCTGTGCGACGACGGCCAGCGCCGTCCGGTTCCGGCCGAGGTGCTGGCCGAGCTCATGCGCGCAGCCGAACTGGTGGGCGAGAGCCTCGACGACATCTCGCTGCAGCCCGCCGCCCGCGAAGCGGTGCGCGCGGTCGCCGTTCGCCTGGATCCGGCGCAGATCCTTCCCGACGGTTCGCAGAGCGAGCAGAACCTCATCATCGCGATGCGGCCGTTCGCGGTCGACCTCCTGACCGCAACCGGCATGCCTTCGGCCGAAGCGCGTGCCGTGCTTCCTCGCGTGTGACGAACCCAGCGGGCCGACTCAGCTCGGAGCCACAGCATCCCACGGGACGGTGACCTCGCCGAGGCGCCACCGCGACCGTTCGAGGATCGGCCAGCCCGCGTCGGCCAGCGCCGACAGCGCCGTGCGCCACCGGTGCACCGGACCGAACGGCGACACGCTCGCCGCCCGCTCCCACTCCGCATCGAGGGCCGCCAGGAACGCATGCACGCGCTCCCCGGGGACGTTGCGATGGATGAGGGCCTTCGGGAGCCGCTCCGCGGCGATGGACGGATGCTGCAGTCCCGCCAGCCGCAGCGACACCGTGAGGGTGCGCGGCGCGGCGTCGGGGCCGATCGCCGCCCACGTCGCGATGCGGCCGATCTCGTCGCACGTGCCCTCGACGAGAAGTCCGTCCGGTGCGAGGCGCGCGCACATCGTCGTCCACGCCGCCGTCACCTCCGACTCGTCGTACTGCCGCAGCACGTTGAACGCCCGGACGACCGCGGGCCGGCGCGCGCCCGGGACGGGCACTTCGAACCCGCCGCGCGCGAACGACACGCGGGCGTCGGATGCGAACGACGTGCCGCCGGCGCGCACCTGCTCGAGCTGAGCGCGCGCCCGCGCGACGCGGGCGGGATCGATCTCGAGGCCCAGCACCTCGACGTCCGGCCGCGCGCGGACCAGGCGCGCGTACAGCTCCAGCGCCGTCACGCCGCTCGCGCCGTAGCCGAGGTCGACCACGAGCGGGTCCGCCGCGCGGCGGAGCGCGGGATGCCGCGTGATCCAGCGATCCACGCGCCGCAGCCGGTTGGTGCCGGTGGTGCCGCGCGTGATCTGCCCGACCGGTCCCCGCGCCATGCCTCCATGATGCCAGCCGCGCCTGTCACAGCATCCGGGCGCGACACCCGGCGCGGATATCATGGGGCGCATGACCGCGCCCTACACGCTGATCCTCCTCCGACACGGCCAGAGCGAGTGGAACAAGACCAACCAGTTCACGGGCTGGGTCGACGTCCGCCTCACCGACCAGGGCAAGGCCGAAGCCCAGCGCGGCGGCGAGCTGCTCGCCGAGTCCGGCATCCTCCCCGACGTGCTGCACACCTCGGTGCTCAGCCGCGCCATCCAGACCGCCGACATCGCGCTCGACGCGGCGGACCGCCTCTGGATCCCCGTCAAGCGCTCGTGGCGCCTGAACGAGCGCCACTACGGCGCCCTGCAGGGCAAGGACAAGGCGCAGACGCTCGCAGAATTCGGCGACGAGCAGTTCATGCTGTGGCGCCGTTCGTTCGACGTGCCGCCGCCCCCGCTTCCCGCCGACGACCAGTACAGCCAGGTCGGCGACCCGCGCTACGCGGGCATCGACGGCGAGGTTCCCGACACCGAGTCGCTCAAGATCGTCATCGACCGCATGCTGCCGTACTGGCACAGCGACATCGTCCCCGACCTGAAGGCCGGCAAGACGGTGCTCGTGACGGCGCACGGCAACTCGCTGCGCGGTCTCGTGAAGCACCTCGACGGCATCAGCGACGCCGACATCTCCGAGCTCAACATCCCCACGGGCATCCCGCTGGTGTACCGCCTCGACGAGAACCTCGAGCCCCTCGGCCCCGGCGAATACCTCGACCCCGAGGCCGCCGCTGCCGGCGCCGCCGCGGTCGCGAACCAGGGCAAGGCCTGATCCCACAGACGACGGAAGAGCGGATGCCTCCCCACGAGGCATCCGCTCTTCCTTTTCTTCGCCTTCGCAGCGGCAGCTCCCCAGCTGCGGGCCGCGTGACGGGCTTACAGAGCCGGGGCTACGACGTCGATCGTGTCGGTGCTGGACGTCCAGTCTCCGGTGGAGAGGTAGGCGACCTTCTTGGCGACCGACACCGCGTGGTCGCCGAAGCGCTCGTGGTAGCGGCTGGCGAGCGTGGCATCGACGGTGGCGGACGGATCGCCCTGCCAGCTGTCGCTGAGCACCTTCTCGAACACCGAGACGTGCAGCTCGTCGAGCTTGTCGTCGGCGTTGCGGATCTCGTCGATGAGGTCGCCGTCCTGCGTGCGCAGCAGCTCGGTGAGCTGGCGGGAAGCCTCGACGTCGAGCTCGCCCATCTTGAGGAAGGTGGACTTGAGCCCCTTGGGGATGGCCCGCTCGGGGAAGCGCATGCGGGTGAGCTGGGCGATGTGCTCTGCGATGTCGCCCATGCGCTCGAGGGACGCGCTCATGCGCAGCGCGCTGACGACGATGCGCAGGTCGCGCGCGACCGGCTGCTGACGGGCGAGGATCTCGATGGCGAGCTCGTCGAGCTCGACGGCCTTCTCGTCGATGACAGCGTCGGCCTCGATGACCTCCTCCGCCAGCGCCACGTCGCTCGTGCCGAACGCGCGCGTCGCCTTGTCGATGGCGATCGTGACGAGCTCGGAGATCTCGACGAGACGCCCCTGCACGTCCTCGAGGGACTGGTGGAAGACTTCGCGCATTCCGACGCACCTTTCATGGTTTGCGGGAGCTTGCGCCCGCGCCCCGCCGATTGTCGCCAGCGAAGGTTAACAGATGGTGCTCCCGTGGTGAACAGTACCCGGCATGGGTGCCCCCGTCGCCGTCGTCGTCCGTTTTCACGATGGGGGTGCCCCTACGCTTGAGGCATGGACACGACGCAGCTCGCGCTGCTCGCCCTCCTCGCGGGGATCATCATCGGCGGTTCGATCTCCGCCGTCGTCGTCGCGTCGATGCGGGCGCGCGACCGTGCGCACGCGGAGATGTCCGTCGAGATCCCCGACGGCGTGCGCGGCGTTCTCCACGGTATGGACGACCCCGCGGTCGTGGTCGACGCATCGTTCACGGTGCTGGCGGCATCCTCGGCGGCGGGCGCCTTCGAGCTGGTCGAGGGCGGCACCCTGCCCACCGACGAGCTGCGCACGCTCGCGCGCCGCGTGCGCACCAGCGACGCGGAGGTCACGGAGTCGAGCGCGACCGAGACGATGCGGCTGCGCCGCGGAGCGCCGCCGGCCGAGCCCCGCCTCGTGGCCGTGCGCGCTTCGCGCATCTCGCCCCGGCTCACCCTGCTCGTGCTGCGCGACGTCTCCGAGCGCGAGCGCGTCGAGGAGATGCGGCGCGACTTCGTGGCGAACACGAGCCACGAGCTCAAGACGCCCGTCGGCGCGGTGAGCCTGCTCGCAGAGGCGATCGAGTCGGCGGCCGACGATCCACCGCAGGTGCGGATCTTCGCGACGCGGCTGCAGGCCGAGGCCAACCGGCTCGCGCTGCTGACCTCGCGCATCATGAACCTGTCGCGGCTGCAGGCCGCCGACGAGCTCCCGCAGCAGGACGTCTCCATCGACGAGGTGGTGGCGTCGGCCCTCGATGCCCACGCGATCCAGGCGGACTCCGCCGGCGTCGAGGTGATGCGCGGCGGCGCACGCGGTCTCTACGTGCACGGCGACGCGCAGGTGCTGAGTGAAGCGGTCGGCAACCTCATCGCGAACGCCATCGCGTACTCGCCGCGAGGCTCGAGCGTCGGCGTCGGCATCAAGGCGGTCGACCGCATCGTCGAGATCGCCGTGACCGACCGCGGAATCGGCATCGCCGAGGGGGAGCAGGACCGGGTCTTCGAGCGCTTCTACCGGTCCGACCCGGCACGAGCCCGCCGCACCGGCGGCAGCGGCCTGGGCCTGTCGATCGTGAAGCACGCGGTGCAGCGGCACGGTGGCGAGGTTCGCCTGTGGTCGCGGCCCGGCCGCGGATCGACCTTCACGATCCGCCTGCCGCAGATCGACGCACCCGCCCTCGAACCGGCCCCCAAGCGCGGGCGCAAGAAGAAGCGGCCCGCAGCGGTCGATGGCGCAGCTGTCGAGGCGGCTGCCGTCCCGCTGGAGTCGCCCGCCGGGCCGGTGAAGGCACCCGTCGCCCCGGTCAAGGCGCGCGCCGCCTCCGTCACGGCGCCTGCGGGCCCGGCGAAGGCGTCCGCAGCTCCGGCCAAGCCGCCGGCCGCTCCGGCGAAGCGTCCCACCGCTCCGGCCCCTCCTGCCGCGCCCGACGCCGCCCCCGCGCCGAAGCGTGCTCCCGCGGCATCCGCTCGCCCGGCGAAGGCCGCCGCAGCAGCCAAGACTTCCGCCGGCCCCGCCGGTGGCACGAACCCCGCATCCGTCGCGAATGGAGACCCCGCATGACCCGCGTCCTGATCGTCGAGGACGAGCCAGACCTCGCCGACCCGCTCGCCTATCTCCTTCGCCGCGAGGGCTACGAAGTCGAGATCGCCGAGGACGGCCCGACCGCCCTGACCGCCTTCCGCGAGCGCGGCGCTGACATCGTGCTGCTCGACCTGATGCTGCCCGGGATGCCGGGCACCGAGGTGTGCCGCCAGATCCGGATCAACTCCGCAGTGCCGATCATCATGCTCACCGCGAAGGACTCCGAGGTCGACATCGTGGTGGGCCTCGAGCTCGGCGCTGACGACTACGTCACCAAGCCGTACTCCGCCCGCGAGCTGCTCGCGCGCATGCGGGCGGTGCTGCGCCGGTTCTCGCAGATCGACGCCGACCTCGAGGATCGCGTGCTGGAGGGGGGACGGGTCGTACTCGACATCGACCGTCACACTGTCGCGGTCGAGGGCGGCGAGATCAACATGCCGCTCAAGGAATTCGAGCTGCTCGAGGTGCTCATGCGCAACGCCGGCCGCGTGCTGACGCGCGGTCAGCTCATCGACCGGGTGTGGGGGAGCGACTACTTCGGCGATACGAAGACGCTCGACGTCCACATCAAGCGCATCCGCTCCCGCATCGAGAAGAACCCGGGCTCGCCCGAGATGCTGGTGACCGTGCGCGGACTCGGGTATCGCTTCGAAGGCTGACGCATCGCAGACACCAAAGAGGGCGCCCCTTCGCGGAGCGCCCTCTTTCGCGGCTGTGCGAGCCTGCTCAGGGAGCGAGCGGCGCGAGGTAGTCCAGAGTGCCGTCCAGCACGGGCACGGAGGCCAGTGCGCCCTCGGAGTCACCGGATTGGAAGAACGTGGTGACGTCGGTGCCGGGGAGGGCGTCGAGGTCCTCGACGAGCAGAGGCTCGTCCTCGTCGGAGCCGAGGCTCACGGTCGTGTTCGCGGGCACCCGTACGGTCAGCGTGGGGCCGCTCTCGCCGAACTCGATGCTCAGGGTGTGCGAGTCCTCGGTCTGGTTGATGAGGGCGGCGACGAAGTTGCCCTCGGAGCCGTCTTCGTTCGCAACGATCTGGGCGTTGCGCACCTCGATGGGGCCGGCCTCGTGGACGTTGGTCCCCTCGGCGGCCGAATAAGGGATCGTGGTCGCCTGCGGCGAGATCATGCTGCACCCGGTCGTCGTGAGGACGAGTGCGCCCCCGATGGCCAGCGACGCGATGAGGCGGCGATTCACGGATCCTCCATAAGACGGATGACGGTTCTCCAGCATTCTAGGGGCTCGCGATGGACCGCGCGGAGCACCGCCTCGGCCGGAGGGCGGAGAACCTTAGCGTATTTCGCCTGTGGTATCCTGGAGGTTGCCGAAAGGACATAACTCCATGCTTTTTGAGGTTGGCGAGACGGTCGTCTACCCCCACCACGGGGCGGCTACGATCATCGAGGTCAAAGACCGGATCATCAAGGGCGAGACGAAGAAGTACCTGAAGCTCAACGTCACGCAGGGTGATCTCATCATCGAAGTCCCCGCAGAGAACGTCGACCTGGTCGGCGTCCGAGACGTCATCGGCAAGGAGGGCCTCGACAAGGTCTTCGAGGTGCTGCGTGCTCCCTTCACGGAGGAGCCGACCAACTGGTCGCGCCGCTACAAGGCGAACCTCGAGAAGCTCGCCTCCGGTGACGTCATCAAGGTCAGCGAGGTCGTGCGCGACCTCTGGCGCCGCGATCAGGACCGCGGCCTGTCGGCCGGAGAGAAGCGCATGCTCGCCAAGGCGAAGCAGATTCTGATCTCCGAGCTCGCCCTGGCTGAGAAGACAGACGAGGAGAAGGCGAGCGTCCTTCTCGACGAGGTCCTCGCGAGCTGAGACTCCTGGAACGGCGCCCTGCGGGGCGCCGTTCTGCTGCCTGCGCCCGGTCCCGCACGGGCGGCCGTGCGCGGCGCCGCCCGGCGATCGCGATAGCGTGAACGGGTGAGCATCACTCCCGTGCCGCGCGTCGGCGTCATCGTCGTGGCCGCCGGATCCGGCACCCGCCTGGGGGCCGGAGAACCGAAGGCGTTCGTCGGCATCGACGGGAGCAGCATCCTGCGTCACGCCCTCGAGGGCGTGTTCGCCGCCCCCCTCGCGCAGGTCGTGATCGTCGCCCCCGCCGGGCGCGAGGGCGACGCTCTGAGCGAGGCGCTGGCCACCGCGGGGGAGCGTCGCGACCTGGTGTCGGTGGTCGCGGGCGGTGACACCCGGCAGGCCTCTGTGGCCGCCGGTCTCGCGGCCCTGTGGGCTGATGTCGAGGTCGTGCTGGTCCACGACGCGGCACGCGCCCTCACCCCCGCCGAGGTCTTCGAGCGCGTCATCGCGGCGATCGACGGCGGCGCGGCAGGGGCGATCCCCGTGCTCCCGGTCATCGACACCATCAAGCGCGTGGCGGGCGACGAGATCGTCGCCGCGGTCGACCGCGCCGAGCTCGCCGCCGCGCAGACGCCGCAGGGCTTCCGGCGGGACGTGCTCGATGCGGCATATGCCGCCGCCGCCGAAGACTTCACCGACGACGCCGCCCTGGTCGCGGAGGCCGGGCATGCGGTCGCGGCCGTGCCGGGGCATCCGCTCGCCTTCAAGATCACCACCGCCGCAGACCTCGACCGGGCCCGCCACCTGATCGCCGAGCCCGCGCCGCACACCGCCGCTCACCTCGGCCGCGGGCCGGTGCTCCCGCGCGTCGGCGTCGGCACCGACGTCCACGCATTCGGCCGCGAGGGCACGCTGTGGCTCGCGGGACTCGAGTGGCCCGGCGAGGCGCCGCTGTCGGGACACTCCGACGGGGACGCCGTCGCCCACGCGATCGTCGACGCGCTGCTCGCCGCTGCCGGTCTCGGCGACATCGGCACGCACTTCGGCACCGATCACCCCGAGTACGCCGGCGCGCACGCCGACGTATTCCTCACACGCACGGTCGCGCTCCTCGGAGAAGCGGGCTGGCGCGTCGGCAACGTGTCCGTGCAGGTGCAGGCGAACCGCCCGCGGTTCTCCTCACGCCGCGCCGAGGCCGAGCGTGCGCTGTCGACAGCACTCGGCGGTGCGCCGGTATCGGTGTCGGCGACGACGACGGACGGCCTCGGGTTCACCGGGCAGGGCGAAGGGGTCTCAGCCTTCGCGGTCGCGCTCGTCGTGCCTGCCTGACGTCGGACGGCCCGCGCAACCTCAGAGCGTGCGCGTCATGAAGACGGAGAACGGGTCGAGCGCGTAATCCCCGAAGGGGCCGCAGTACACGAAACCCTCGCTCTCGTAGAGGCGCTGGGCGGGGACGAAGTCCGCCGTGGTTCCGGTCTCGAGCCACAGACTCGACATGCCCCGTCGCCGGGCGTGCTCGACGATGTGGCGCAGCAGCGCGCGGCCGACGCCGGCGCCGCGGAACCGGTCGTCCGCGCGCATCGACTTGATCTCGCCCCGGTCGGCGTCGAGTGCCTTCAGTGCGCCCACGCCCGCCAGTTCGCCGTCGATCCACGCCGTCCAGACCGAGAGGGACGGATGCCGCAGCGCATCGATGTCGAGGGCATGCACGCTCTCCGGGGGAGACGTGTCGTGCATCCCCGCGAGATGGAGGGCGATGAGGCGCCGGGTGGCGTCGCCGGTCAGGTCGTCGGTGCGGATCTCGATGGTGCGCTGCATGTCGCGCCCAGTGTGCCACGCGCCGGTTTCGACCGTGTTTCCCGCCGCCGGCGGGTGCTTCACGCCTCGACGGCGTAGGGAACGGGGTCGCGCGGGGCGCGAGACCCCCACGCGAGGAGGGCGAGCCCCGCGGCGAGCACGACGAGTCCGACGATCGCCAGCGTCGACAGCCGCTCACCGAGCACGACGATGCCGAGCACGCTCGCCGTCAGCGGTTCGCCGAGGGTGAGGGTCGCGGCGGTGGCCGCGGTGAGCCCGCTGAGTCCCCAGGTGAACAGCACGTACGCGATCGAGATGGTCGCAAGTCCCAGCCAGAGCGCCATCACCACTCCCGAGGTCGTGCCGAGCCAGGCCACGTCGACGAAGGGGAGCGCGAAGGCGCAGATGACCGCGGAGCTCGCACCCATGGCGCCGACGACGGTGAAGGGATCCCAGCCGTCGTCGAGCAGGCGCCGCTGCGCGTTGGCGATCACCGCGAACGAGGCTCCCGCGCCGATGGAGCCGAGCAGCCCCACGGGATCCGTTCCGCCGCTCGCGCCCGCCTCGCCACCGAAGCCGAGCAGCACGACGCCGATCGTCGCGAGGGCGGTCGCACCCATCCACGTGAGTGTCGGCATTCGTCTCGTCAACGCCCATTCCAGAAGACCCGCGAGGATCGGCGCGGAGCCGAGGGCGACGACAGTCCCGACCGCGACGCCATTGCGTTCCGTGCCGAGGAAGAACAGGGGCTGGTACAGCGCGAGGCACGCGCCCGTGAGGACCATGAGCAGGACAGGACGCAGGCCCCACCGCGGGTGGGCCGTGCCTGTCGGGCGGCGCCGGGCATGGCGGGCGGCGAGCGAGAAAGCGATGATCGCAAGTCCCGTGCCGCCGATCACCATGCGCATCACGCCGATCGACAGGGGAGTGGTGCCGTCGGGGCCGAGCGCCTGCGAGGTGCCTGTCGTGCCGAACAGCAGCGCGGCGGCGAGGACGGCGAGCACATGCACCACCTGTTTATATCCGATTCGGCGCCCTCCGCCGGCATGCTCCACAGGCTCACACACTCAGGGTCGGTGCGGTGCCCGCCGGTAGGCTGGTGCGGTGACGGTTCAGCTGTACGACACCAAGGCGCAGACCCTGCGCGATTTCGTGCCCCTCGACCCCGGAAACGTCACCATCTACGTGTGCGGTCCGACGGTGCAGTCGGGTCCTCACATCGGTCACCTGCGCGGTGCGCTGAGCTTCGACATCCTGCGCCGCTGGCTCACCCATCGGTACGGCCGCGTCACGTTCGTGCGCAACGTCACCGACATCGACGACAAGGTGCTCGTGAACGCCACCGACGGCGAGCCCTGGTGGGCGCTCGCGTACCGCATGGAGCTCGAGTTCACCCGCGCGTACACCGCGATCGGCATCCTCCCTCCGACGTACGAGCCGCGCGCGACGGCGTCGATCCCGCAGATGCAGGAGCTCATCCAGCGGCTCGTCGAGGCGGGCCACGCCTACGCCGCGGGCCAGGACACGGATGCTGCGGGCGACGTGTACTTCGACGTCCGGTCGTGGTCCGACTACGGGTCGCTCACGAACCAGTCGATCGACGCGATGGAGCCGGCAGCCGACGCCGATCCGCGCGGCAAGCGCGACCCCCGCGACTTCGCGCTCTGGAAGGGCGCGAAGGCCGACGAGCCGGCTTCGGCGAGCTGGGCTTCGCCGTGGGGCGCCGGGCGCCCGGGCTGGCACATCGAGTGCTCGGCGATGGCGCGCCGCTACCTCGGTGCCGAGTTCGACATCCACGGCGGGGGGCTCGACCTGCGCTTCCCCCACCACGAGAACGAGCTGGCGCAGTCCACGGCGGCCGGCGACGGCTTCGCGCGGTACTGGGTGCACAACGGCCTCGTGACCGTCGGCGCGCAGAAGATGTCGAAGTCGCTCTTCAACTTCGTCCTCGCAGACGACCTGCTGCGCGAGCGCGACCCCCTCGTCGTGCGCTACGCGCTCGCCGCTGCTCACTACAGGTCGAGCCTCGACATCACCGCGTCGACGTTCGACGAGGCCGAGGCGGCGCTCGAACGCATCCGCACCTTCCTCGAGCGCGCGATCCGTACGCTCCGCACGACGGAGGACGTGCGAGTGGATGCTGCGGTCCCGGCCGCGTTCGCCGCAGCACTGGACGACGACCTCGGCGTGCCCCAGGCGCTCGCCGTGCTGCACGAGACCGTGCGTGACGGCAACTCCGCACTCGACGCCGGCGACCGCGACGCGGCGCTCCGGGCGTTCGCCGACGTCGCCGTGATGGCGGGCGTGCTCGGCATCGACCCCCTCGACCCGCACTGGCGGTCGACGGACGCCTCGGCCGAGGCATCCGCTCTCGATGCACTGGTCAAGACGATGATCGCCCAGCGCGCCGATGCGCGCGCGGCGAAGGACTGGGCGGCCGCCGACCGCATCCGCGACGCGATCGCGGCGGCCGGCATCGCCCTCGAAGACGGTCCCGACGGGACGCACTGGAGTGTCGCCGACACTCCTCGCCCGGCGGAGAGCAACGGACGGGCTGCGGCCCGCATGAAGGAGAACTGATGGCAAAGCCAGGGCGCCCCGGCGCCAGCAAGGGCGGCAAGGGTCCCACCAAGGGCTCGGGCGGCAAGAACAAGCGGTCCCTCGAGGGTCGCGGGCCGACGCCGAAGGCCGAGGACCGCGCGTGGCACCCGGCCGGCAAGCGCAAGGCCGCGGCTGAGCGGTACGCCGCCGCCGGCGGCAAGGGCAAACCGGGGCAGCCGGCTCCGCGCGCGTCGCGCCCCGCGAAGAAGGACGACGACACCGAGACGGTCACCGGCCGCAACTCGGTTCTCGAGGCGCTGCGCGCCAAGATCCCCGCGACCGCGTTCTACATCGCGCAGCGCGTCGAGATGGACGACCGCGTCAAGGAGATGCTGGCCATCGCCACGCACCGCGACATCCCCGTGCTCGAGGTGACGCGTCCCGAGCTCGACCGCATGGCCGGCTTCGACGGCGTGCACCAGGGCGTCGCACTCAAGGTGCCGCCGTACGAGTACGGCCACCCGCAGGACCTGCTCGAGCAGGTCATCGATTCGGGGCAGACCCCGCTGTTCGTCGCGCTCGACGGCATCACCGATCCGCGCAACCTGGGCGCGATCCTCCGGTCCACCGCCGCCTTCGGCGGACAGGCGGTCATCGTGCCGCAGCGCCGCTCCGCCAGCGTCAACTCGGCCGCGTGGAAGACGAGTGCGGGCGCGGCCGCGCGCGTGCCGGTGGCCCTCGCCTCGAACCTCACCGCGATGCTCAAGGACTTCAAGAAGCAGGGCGTGTTCGTGCTCGGCCTCGACGGCGGCGGAGACGTCTCGCTTCCGGAGCTGGAGCTCGCCGACCGTCCCGTCGTGATCGTGGTGGGCTCCGAAGGCAAGGGCCTCTCGCGCCTGGTGACCGAGACCTGCGACCAGATCGTGTCGATCCCGATCTCGTCGGCCACCGAGTCGCTCAACGCCGGGATCGCGGCATCCGTCGCCCTGTACCAGGTCTCGACGATCCGGGGCGCCCGTCCCGCCTGAGTCCGTTCCCTTCTGCAGAGCCGGCGCACGCCGGCGACACCCTACGTCGAAAGGCAGCACATGGCACGCATCGCCGTCATCGGAGGCTCGGGATACGCCGGCCGTCACGTCGTCGCCGAGGCGGTGAGCCGGGGGCACAGCGTCCTGTCGATCGCGCGCCGCATCCCCGCCGAGCGCCACACCGGGGCGATGTACATCGAGGGGTCGCTCACCGATGTCCCCGATCTGCTCGCGCAGATCGAGGGCGTCGACGTCGTCGTCTCGGCGGTCGCTCCGCGCGGCGAGATGCAGGGCCTCGTGCGTCCGAACATCGCCGCGCTCGCGAACCTTCTTCCCGACGGTGTTCGCCTCGGCGTGATCGGCGGAGCCGGCGGCAGTCTCGTGACGGAGGGCGGCGAGCGGGTCGTCGACCTGCCCTCCTTCTCCGAGGACTACAAGGCGGAGGCGCTCGAGGCGATCGGCATCCTGGCTGACCTCAAGGCGGGGCCGGAGTCGGTGGACTGGTTCTACGTGCACCCCGCGGGCGGCTTCGGCGCCTACAACCCGGGGGAACGCACCGGCGAGTACCGGACCGGTGGCGATGTCATCGTCACCGACGCCGAGGGGGAGTCGTACATCTCGGGCGAGGACCTCGCCGTGGCGATCGTCGACGAGATCGAGAACCCGCAGCACCCCCGCAAGCGGTTCACCGTCGGGTACTGACACCGGCCGGGTCAGACCAGGTCGCGCCAGTCGATGTCGTCCTCGTCGTCGTCGATCACGGGGTTCGGTGACGTGATGACGGACAGCGACACGGTCTCGGTGGGCGGGCCCATCAGCGTCGCTTCGTCGCGGCGGTGTCGGAGCACGTTGTCGATGTAGCTCGTCAGCGACTCGGCGAGGGGCACCGATTTGCCCTTGGCCTGCGACAGGTACCAGCGGTGCTCGAGCAGCTGGTGGAACACCTCGGCGGGCTCGAGCTTCGAGCGCAGGTCCCAGGGGATCGCCTTGACGACCGGCTCGAAGACACGGGTCAGCCACTCGTGCGCGACCATCTCCTCGTCGTCGCCGAGGCGGGAGATGCGCGCGCGGAACTCGTCGAGGTCGTTGAGCAGGCGCCGCGCCTGGTTCTCCTCCACGTCGAGTCCCGTGAGCCGCAGCAGGCGCCGCTGGTGGTGGCCGGAGTCGACGACCTTCGGCTGGATCGACACCCGGGTGCCGTCGGCCGTCGTCTGGATCGACATCTCGCCGATGTCGAATCCGAGGCTGTTGAGCCGCTGCACGCGTTCGGTGAGGCGGTACGCCTCATCGGCGCGGAAGGTCTCCTCGTCGGTGAGCGCCGCCCACAGCGAGTGATACGCCGACACGATGCCGTCCGCGATCGCGATCGCGTCGACGCCGCCCTCGAGGCGCCCGCCGGCTTCGAGATCCATGATCTCGCCGGCGATGTTGGTGCGGGCGACGTCGAGGTCGTGGGCACGCTGACCCGGCGTCAGGCCGCTCTCGTGCAGCTCTCCAGTCTCGGCGTCGACGAGGTAGGCGGCGAAGGCGCCCGCATCGCGGCGGAACAGCGTATTCGACAGCGAGACGTCGCCCCAGAAGAAGCCCACGTTGTGCAGGCGCACCAGCAGCAGCGCGAGCGCATCCACGAGCCGGGTGGCCGTGTCCGGGCGCAGCACCTGCGTGAACAGGGCGCGGTAGGGGAGTGAGAACTTCAGGTGCGCGGTCACCAGAGCCGCGGGAAGCGCCTCGCCCGCAGCATCCGTCCTCCC
Source organism: Microbacterium sp. F01 (assembly GCF_056156365.1). Lineage (NCBI taxonomy): Bacteria > Bacillati > Actinomycetota > Actinomycetes > Micrococcales > Microbacteriaceae > Microbacterium > Microbacterium sp. F01. The sequence goes on along the minus strand of NZ_CM149592.1, from coordinate 2,992,447 downwards.
GGCGATCACGGCGACGCGCTCGACGCACGGCACATCCAGGCGGGCGAGGTTGCCGAGCATGTCGTACTCGCGCTGCGCCATGGCCTGCGTGGTCTCCTTGATGGCGACCACGCGGCCCGAGAGGTTGGCGAACCGTACCAGGTGGCGCGAGATGCCCTTCGGCAGGAAGACGATGTGGCTCGACGGCCACTCGCCCAGCGGCGTCGACCACGGGAGCGTCAGCAGTCCCGGATCGACGCTCGAGGCGGTGATGCTCAGGGCGTCAGGCACATACCCTCCTGGAAAACGAGCGACGGCGCGGGGGGAGAGTCTCCCACCCGCGCCGTCGCGAACGAATCAGCGGTTACGCCGCGGCGATCGCCTTGTCGGTGAGGCGCTCGCCCGACTCGACGTCGAAGACGTGCACGTGACCGGGGACCGGCGCGAGGGTGACGGTGTCGCCGGCCATCGGGTGGCGGCGGCCATCGACGCGGGCGACGATGTCGGTGCGCTTTCCGGCGACCTCGGTGTGACCGTAGAGGTAGCCGTCGGCGCCGAGCTCCTCGACGAGGTCGACCTTGACCGAGAGGCCCTTGCCGTCCTCGGGGGCGACCACGATGTCCTCGGGGCGGACGCCGACCGTGACCTCGCTGCCGTGCGCCTTGCCGAGCGTCTCGGCCTCGATGCCGACGACCTTGTCGCCGAACTGGATGCCTCCCTCGGCCAGGTGGGCCGGGAACAGGTTCATGGCGGGCGAGCCGATGAAGCCGGCGACGAACACGTTGTTCGGCTTCTCGTACAGGTCGCGCGGGGTGCCGACCTGCTGGAGGAGGCCGTCCTTGAGGACCGCGATGCGGTCGCCCATGGTGAGGGCCTCGGTCTGGTCGTGCGTGACGTAGACCGTGGTGACGCCGAGGCGGCGCTGCAGCGACGCGATCTGCGTACGGGTCTGGACGCGGAGCTTCGCGTCGAGGTTCGACAGCGGCTCGTCCATGAGGAAGACCTGAGGCTGGCGGACGATCGCGCGGCCCATCGCGACGCGCTGACGCTGACCACCCGAGAGGGCCTTCGGCTTGCGGGTGAGGTACTGCTCGAGGTCGAGGAGCTTGGCGGCCTCGAGGACGCGCGCGGCGCGCTCCTCCTTGCCGACGCCGGCGATCTTGAGCGCGAAGCCCATGTTCTCGGCGACCGTCATGTGCGGGTACAGCGCGTAGTTCTGGAAGACCATCGCGATGTCGCGGTCCTTCGGGGGGACGTCGGTGACGTCGCGGTCGCCGATCAGGATGCGGCCCGAGTTGACCTCTTCGAGGCCGGCCAGCATGCGCAGCGACGTGGACTTTCCGCAACCCGACGGGCCGACGAGAACGAGGAACTCCCCGTCACCGACCTCGAGGTTGAGCTTGTCCACAGCGGGGCGAGTGCCCCCGGGGTACAGACGAGTTGCGTTGTCAAACGTGACGGACGCCATGTTCTCTTCTCCTTCACCGGCAGGTACGTGCCGGACGATCCGTAGTGATGGAATGAGCGGGGGCTTTACCCGCACGCCCGCCATCGGGCGCAAGGAACAGTATGACACGGCGCGCGCGGAGCTTGCGTCTGGGCATTTCCCAGGGTGGCTGACTAGCATCGTGGACGGCCGCTTTCCCGCCTGGCCCCGCCGGATGACCGGCCCACTTTCCGCCCCGAGAGGTTCCATGTCGAGCGACGAGTCACAGAACGCCGCGCCCAGCGAGCGCCGCGATGCGGTGCGTGAGAAGGCGCAGCAGGTGAAGGCGCGCCAGTCCCGCGCGCGCCTGATCCGACGGACGTCGCTCGTCGCCGTCGCGGTCGCGTTCGTGGCGGTCATCGCCGTCGTGGTCACCTGGACCGTCTCGTCGAGCGCGTCGAAGCCGACGATGAGCCCCGCAAAGGGCGTCGACGGCGGATTCGTCGTCACCGACGTGACCGGTGCCGGCGTTCCCGACGACTCCGCTGCCGGCGGCCTCGTCGAGGGCGAGGCGAGCACGACTCCCGAGACCGAGCCGACACCCACCGCCACGCCGACGGAGGCGCCGGCGGTCGACATCCGCGTGTACGTGGACTACCTCTCCACGGGCTCGCGCGAGTTCCAGCTCGCGAACATGAAGCAGCTGTCGGAGTGGGTCGACAACGGCGCCGCGACGCTCACCTACTACCCGGTCGCCATGCTGACCGCGAAGTCGAACGGCACGAAGTACTCGCTGCGCGCCGCAGGCGCCGCCGCCTGCGTGGCCCAGAACGCGCCGGACTACTTCTTCGCGTTCAACGATGCCCTGCTGCGCCAGCAGCCGGAGGTCGACTCCGACGGCCTGAGCGACGCCGAGCTCGCGACGCTCGCGCAGGCGACCGGTCTCGATGGCCCCAAGGTCGTGCGCGCGTGCATCGAGGACCAGTCCTACGCATCGTGGGCGAAGACGGCGACCGAGCAGGCGCTGAAGGAGCTTCCCGGCACGGACGGCGTGGCCCTCACCGGCACCCCGATGGTGCTGGTCAACGGCACGCAGTACGTCGGCAAGCTCGACGATCCCAAGGAATTCGCGCAGTTCGTGCTGACCGTGGCGAGCGACGCGTATTTCAAGGGGACGCCGACGCCGACCCCGACGCCCACGGCGACCCCCTGACAGGTGCCTCGCCCGAGCGCCGCTAGACTGGGCGCTCTGCCGACTTGGCGCAATTGGTAGCGCACCGTACTTGTAATACGGGGGTTACGGGTTCAAGTCCCGTAGTCGGCTCCAGCTTCCCGGGACTCTCTGCGGGGACCGCACCGGTGGGGCCCCTCTCCAGCCCCATGGGCAGGAGAGGATGGATCGGGTGACCGCACGCCGCCTGCCCGTCTGGATCGGCCTCGGCGGCGCCGCGCTCATCGGCGTCCTCACCGCCGTGCAGGCGCGGATCAACGGCCAGCTCGGCGTCCGGATCGGCGACGGGTTCGCCGCCGCGGTGATCTCGTTCGGCTCGGGACTCATCGTGCTCGTCCTGCTGTCGGCGGCGATCCCGCAGGGCCGGCGGGGATTCGGCGCGCTGGTCACGGGGCTCAAGACGCGCAGCATCCCCCTCTGGATGCTGTGCGGCGGAGTCGCCGGTGCGCTCTCGGTCGCCACGCAGTCGCTCGCTGTCGGCATCATCGGCGTGGCGCTGTTCACGGTGGGCGTCGTCGCCGGCCAGACGGTGAGCGGCCTGCTGCTGGACCGCGCCGGGATCGGCCCGGCAGGCGTCGTCGCGGTGACTCCCGCGCGCCTCGTCGGCGGAGCGCTCGCGGTGCTGGCCGCGGGCGTGTCGCTCGCGGGCGGCGTGCACGCCCCGCCGGTGCTGCTCGTGCTCCCGTTCCTCGTCGGCGCCGGGATCGCGTGGCAGTCCGCGGTCAACGGCCGGCTGCGCCAGCGCGTCGGCACGCCGTTGACGGCGACGCTCGTGAACTTCATCGGCGGCACGGCGGTGCTCGGCGTCGCCGAGCTCATCCACACCGCGGTGACGGGCCCGCCGACCTCCTTCCCGTCCGACCCGTGGCTGTACCTCGGCGGCGTGATCGGTGTGACGTACATCTTCCTCGCGGCGGCGCTCGTGCCCTACACGGGAGTGCTGCTGCTCGGTCTCGGCACCGTCGTCGGCCAGGTCGTCACCTCGGTGCTGATCGACGCCATCTGGCCGACCGAGGCGGCGCCGACGCTCGGCGCCTCCCTCCTCATGTCGACGCTCGCGATCCTGTCGGTGGTCGTGGCGGCCGTGCCGTGGAGAAGGATGCCGCGCCGCGGCCACTGACGACAGACCCGCCGCCTGCGCACCCCGCGTCGCACCGCGGGGTGGCATGCTGAGACCGTGCCGAAGGGGTCGCCGCCGCACCGCCACGTTCCGTCGCGCGCCGAAGAGGGCGCGCGACGCCCCGATCGCGCCGGGACGACGGGGCCGGCGCTGCGCCCTGCCGACCTCGCCGGCATCGACCGCCTGCTCGCGCCCACCGACCGGCTCCTCGCCGACGGCTACCCGGGCGATGACGGCACCCGGCAGCCCGTGCACACGGTCTACGTGCCCGCGGACCGGTACGCCCCGGCGCTCCCGCGCGAATGGGGCGCCGCCGCGCTCGCCGCGGTCGCCGCCCACGGTGGCATGGACGCCGTCGCGCGAGACCTCGGCGTGCCCGAGGAGTTCGCCGACGACGTCGCGGCCGTCGTCACGGCGAAGCTCGCGTCGGAGCCGATCGAAGACCTCCGCCTCGACCTCGAGGACGGCTACGGCGATCGCGGCGATCAGGCCGAGGACGCGGACGTCCGCCGCGCAGCGGAGCAGTTGGTCGAGGCCGTCGCCGGCGGCGAGGCGCCTCCCTTCTTCGGGATCCGCATCAAGGGATTGGAGCGGGTGACGCGGGGGCGCAGCATCCGTTCTCTCGATCTCTTCCTCGCGACGCTGCTCGGGGCAGGCGACCTGCCCGACGGCCTCGTGCTCACGCTGCCGAAGGTGACCACGGCCCTGCAGGTCGAGGCGATGGCGCGGCTGTGCGATCGCCTCGAGCAGCACCACGGGCTCGCCGCGGGCCGGCTGCGGTTCGAGGTGCAGGTCGAGACGCCGCAGATCGTGCTCGGCGCCGACGGGACCTCCCCGCTGCCCCGGGCGATCCACGCCGCGGAGGGTCGGGTGAGCGGCCTGCACTACGGCACGTACGACTACAGCGCCGCGCTCGGCATCGCCCCGGGGCACCAGTCGCTGGACCACCCGGCGGCCGACCATGCCAAGAACGTGATGCAGGTCGCGGCGGCGCACACCGGCGTGCGGCTGTCGGACGGCTCGACGAACATCCTGCCGGTGGGCGACGCGGACGCCGTGCGCGCGGCCTGGCGCCTCAGCGCGAGGCTCACGCGTCGCTCGCTGGAGCGCGGCTTCTTCCAGGGGTGGGATCTGCACCCCGCGCAGCTCGTCCCGCGCTTCGTCGCCAACGTCCGGTTCTACCGCGAGGGGTTCGCGCCGGCTGCCGCGCGGCTGCGCGCCTATGTCGGTCGCGTCCCGGGCGGGGTCCTCGACGAGCCCGCGACCGCCCGCGCGCTCGCGGCGTTCCTGACCCGCGGGGTCGCCTGCGGGGCGATCACCGAGCACGAGCTGACGGAGGCCGCGGGCCTCGACCTCCCGGGGCTCGCCGCGCTCGCGCATCCGACGCCCACCACCACCGAGGAACACGCATGAGCTACGACACGCCGCGGGGTGGACTGCCGCCGCAGACCGCTCTCCTCACCGACCGGGCCGTCGTGAAGCAGGCGTACACGTTCATCCCGAAGGGCGTGCTGCGCGACATCGTCACGAGCAGCCTGCCCGGCTTCACGAACACGCGGTCCTGGATCCTCGCGCGTCCGATCGCGGGGTCGGCGACGACGTTCGCGCAGCTGATCGTCGAGATGGCGCCCGGCGGCGGAGCCGTGACCCCCGAGCCCGAGAGCGGCGTCGAGGGAGTGGTCTTCGTCACGGCCGGCGCGCTCACGCTCACGCTCGACGCGCAGCGGCACGTGCTCGAGCCGGGCGGGTACGCGTTCCTCGCGCCGGGTGCGGACTGGTCGCTCGGCAACGAGGGGGGCGAGCCGACGAGCTTCCACTGGATCCGCAAGGCCTACGAGCGGGTCGACGGCGTGCCTGTGCCGGCGTCGTTCGTCACGCGGGATCAGGACGTCGAACCGCGCGCCATGCCCGACACCGACGGCGCGTGGGCGACGACCCGCTTCGTCGATCCCGACGACCTCTCGCACGACATGCACGTCAACATCGTGACGTTCCAGCCCGGCGGGTCGATCCCGTTCGCCGAGACCCACGTCATGGAGCACGGCCTCTACGTGCTGCAGGGCAAGGCGGTGTACCGGCTCAACGACGACTGGGTCGAATGCGAGGCCGGCGATTACATGCTGCTCAGAGCGTTCTGCCCGCAGGCCTGCTACGCCGGCGGCCCCGAGCCGTTCCGCTACCTGCTGTACAAGGACGTCAACCGCCAGATCCGGCTCACCTGACACCGCGAGGGGGAGGGGCTTCATGAGCGAACGGATGCTGCGGCACGACCTCGTGCTGCGCGGCCGGCGCGTGCTCACCGAGCGCGGCTTCCGGCCGTGCGAGGTCGGGGTCGCGGGCGGGGTCGTCGCCGCGATCGAACCGCTCGGCGCGGAGCTCCCGGGCCGCGAAGTCGTCATGCTCGAGGACGACGAGACGCTCCTGCCCGGCCTCGTCGACACGCACGTGCACGTCGACGAGCCGGGGCGCACCGAGTGGGAGGGGTTCGCCTCGGCCACGAAGGCGGCGGCGGCGGGAGGCGTCACGACGATCATCGACATGCCGCTCAACAGCATCCCCCCGACGGTGTCGGTGAAGGCGCTCGAGGTCAAGCGGCGGGCGGCACGAGACCAGGTGTTCGTCGACGTCGGGTTCTGGGGCGGCGCGGTCCCCGGCAACACGCGGGATCTCCGGCCGCTGCACGACGCCGGCGTGTTCGGCTTCAAGTGCTTCCTGCTGCCTTCGGGCGTCGACGAGTTCCCTCCGCTCGACGGGGGCGAGATGGAGCGCGACATGGCCGAGCTCGCCGGATTCGGCGGGCTGCTCATCGTGCACGCGGAGGACGCCGCGACGATCGAGCACGCGCCGCCTGCCGTCGGCGTCCGCTACGACAGGTTCCTCGCCTCCCGTCCGCACGCGGCCGAGGACGCCGCGATCGCCGAGGTCGTCGACTGCGCCCGTCGCACCGGAGCCCGCGCGCACATCCTGCACCTGTCGTCGTCCGACGCGCTGCCGCTGATCGCGGCCGCGAAGGCCGAGGGGGTGCGCCTCAGCGTCGAGACGTGCCCGCACTATCTGACGCTGACCGCGGAAGACGTCCCCGACGGCGGGACCGCGTTCAAGTGCTGTCCGCCGATCCGCGAGGCGGCGAACCGGGATCGGCTGTGGGAAGGGCTCCTCGACGGCACGATCGACTGCGTCGTCAGCGACCATTCGCCCGCCACCCTCGACCTGAAAGACCTCGACCACGGTGACTTCGGTGTCGCGTGGGGCGGCGTCGCCTCATTGCAGCTCGGGCTGCCGGTGGTGTGGTCCGAGGCGCGACGAAGAGGCATCTCCCTGGAGAAGGTGGTGGAATGGATGTCGGCGCGTCCGGCGGCCCTGGCGGGCCTCGCCCGCAAGGGCAGGATCGCGCTCGGCTTCGACGCCGACCTGTCGGTGTTCGCACCCGACGACGGGTTCGTCGTCGACGTCGCCCGTCTGCACCACAAGAACCCCGTCTCGCCGTACGACGGCCGCGCCCTGTCGGGCGTCGTGCGCGAGACCTTCCTGCGGGGCGAACGGGTCGACTTCGCCGAGCCCCGCGGTCGCCTGCTGCGCCACGACGCGGCCTGAGCGCCGACACCGGCCCCCTCCGGCCGGGTGAGACGTGACGATACGGAAGAAGAGTGAGATGTCGGCAGATCCCTATGGCAGCGGTGCGGAAGTCCTCGAGGCGGAGGACGACCTGCGGTCGCTGATCACCACGCGTCCCGCGCGTCACCGCGCGGTGGACCCGTCGATCGCGCGCTCGTGGCTGCTCGTGCCGGGGACACGCCCCGAGTCGTTCGACGACATGGCGTCGTCGCGCGCCGACGCGGTCGTGCTCGACATCGAGGACGCCGTCGACCCGAGCAACAAGCCTCAGGCCCGGCAGGACGTCGTCGACTGGCTCCGCGGCGGCGGCCGCGCCTGGGTGCGCGTCAACGACGCGCTCAGCCCGTTCTGGGCCGACGACCTCGCGGCGCTCGCGGGCATCCCGTCGCTGCTCGGCATCATGCTCGCCAAGACCGAGTCGGCCGACCAGGTGACGAGCTCGTTCGACCGCCTCGGCGGCAACGTCCCCGTGGTCGCGCTCGTGGAGTCGGCGCTGGGCATGGAGGACGCCGCCCACATCGCACGCGCGCGTGGCGCCTTCCGCCTCGCGTTCGGCAGCGGCGACTTCCGCCGCGACACCGGCATGAGCGCGGACGCCGAGGCGATGGCCTACCCGCGTGCGCGCCTGGTGGTCGCGAGCCGCGTGGGCAACCTGCCCGGCCCGATCGACGGCCCGACCGTGGGCAACAGCATGCCGACGCTGCGCGAGCACTCCGCGATCACGGTGTCGATGGGCATGACCGGCAAGCTGTGCCTGGCCGCCGAGCAGGCGCCCGTCATCAACGAGGTCATCTGCCCCACTCCGAGCGAGGTGCTGTGGGCCCTGGACTTCCTCGCCGACTTCGAGGGCCGCGGCCGCGTGGTCCGTGACGGCAGCGACTTGCCCCGGCTCGGCCGGGCGCAGAAGATCGAGAAGCTGGCTCTCGCGTTCGGGGTGCACCCCACCTCGTGACCGGCGCCGCAGAGCGACGAACCATCGAAGGGACGCACGACATGGCCGACCACACCCCGCAGACGAGCACGCAGCTTCAGACCGGAGACGCGAACCCCGGGTTCGCCCTGCCCGACTCCACCGGCACGGTGGTGCGGCCCGAGGACTTCGCGGGACGCCGCCTCGTCGTCTACTTCTACCCGGCCGCCTTCACTCCCGGTTGCACGACCGAGGCCTGCGACTTCCGCGACAACCTCGCGTCGCTGCAGGCGGCGGGGGTCGCGGTCGTCGGCGTCTCGCCCGACTCGGTCGAGCGGCTCGCCGAATGGGCCGAGGCCGAGCAGCTGCAGTTCCCGCTCCTCTCGGACGAGGACCACGCCGTCGCCGAGGCGTGGGGTGCGTGGGGGACGAAGATCGTCAATGGTGAGGAGCGGGTGGGCCTCATCCGCTCGACGTTCGTGCTGGATGCCGACGGCACGGTGCAGTCCGCCGAGTACCGGGTCGACCCCAACGGTCACGTCGGCCGCCTCCGCGCCCAGCTCGCCGCCTGAGTCCGCCGGCACCACAGAAACGCCGCAGCGATGAAGCTGGACGCGTTCAACCAGCTCGGTGCCGAGGCCGCTCGCGCGGTCATCCGCCCCTGCGTCGACATCGACCGCTGGGTCGACGCCGTCGTCGCGCATCGTCCGTATGCGACGACGGCAGAGCTCCTCGAGACAGCGCGCACGAGCGCCGTGCCGTGGACGACCGCCGAGATCGGCGCAGCGCTCGTGCATCACCCCCGCATCGGCGAGCGACCGAGCGGAGGCGGTGCCGAGGCATCCCATTCCCGTTCCGAGCAGGCGGGACTCGGGATGCCGTCCGCCGACGTCGCTGCCGCGCTCGTCGCCGGCAACCGCGCCTACGAGGAGAAGTTCTCGCGCGTCTTCCTCATTCGGGCGGCCGGGCGCAGCGCCGACGAGATCCTCGATGCGCTGAGCGCACGACTGGCCCACACTGAGGAGCAGGAGATCCCGGTCGTGGCAGAGCAGCTGCGGCAGATCGCCCTCCTCCGGCTGGAAGGAATCATCGGTTCATGAGCCAGATCACGACGCACGTGTTGGATGCTGCGCTCGGAGGCCCCGCCCAGGGCGTCGGCGTGGTGCTCACCGGGGCAGACGGTGCCGAGATCGCGTCCGGCGTCACCGATGAGGCGGGCCGGATCTCGGATCTCGGACCGGAGCGCCTCGAGGCCGGGACCTACGGGCTCACTTTCGCGACCGGGGAGTACTTCGCCGCGGCGGGGCGCGCCACGTTCTACCCCGTCGTCTCGATCGACTTCGCCGTGAGCGGCGACGGCGAGCACTACCACGTGCCACTGCTGCTCAGCCCGTTCGCGTACTCCACCTACCGGGGGAACTGACATGACCGAGCCCGGCATCGTGCTCGGCGCGAACCAGTACGGCAAGGCCGAGGTGCGGCTCGTCCGGGTCGACCGCGACGGCCCGCGGCACTCGATCACCGACCTCGACGTGACCTCGCAGCTGCGCGGTGACTTCACGGCGGCCCACACCGAAGGCGACAACGCCCGCATCGTCGCCACCGACACGCAGAAGAACACGGTGTTCGCCTTCGCCCGCGACGGCGTCGGCGCGCCTGAAGAGTTCCTGCTGCGGCTGGGCCGCCACTTCACCGGCGAGTTCGCGTGGGTCACCGGCGGCCGCTGGGAGGCCGAGCAGTACACCTGGAACCGCATCCCGGTCGACGGCGAGGGGCACGATCACTCGTTCGTGCGCGGCGGCACCGAGATCCGCACGGCCGTCGTCACGTTCGTCGGAGCCGAGGCGACCGTCATCTCGGGGCTGCGCGACCTCGCGGTGCTGAAGTCCACGGGCTCGGAGTTCCGCGGATTCGTGCGCGACCGGTACACGACGCTGGCTGAGACGGATGACCGCCTCCTGGCGACCTCGGTGACGGCGAGGTGGCGCTACCGCAACCTCGATGTCGGCTTCGATGAGGCATTCGCCGACGTGCGGCGACTGCTCCTCGAAGCGTTCGCCGAGACCCACTCGCTCGCCCTGCAGCAGACCCTCTACGAGATGGGCCGGCGTGTGCTCGAGGCGCGCGCCGAGATCGAGGAGATCCGGTTCTCGATGCCGAACCTGCACCACTTCGCGGTGGACCTCGCACCGTTCGGACTCGACAACGCCGACGAGGTGTTCTACGCCGCCGATCGCCCCTACGGACTGATCGAGGCGGCGGTGCTGCGCGACGGCGTCACCGGGAACCACCCGGCGTGGAACGGGATCGCCGGCTTCTGCTGACGCCGGCGCGCCGCCGGCGTCAGCCCTTGGGCATGCGGCTCACGAAGCGAGTGGCGTCGACGCCCTTCCGGCGCGTCGGCCGCGACCGCTTCGGCTTGCCGCCGACGTACAGCCAGCCGAGGAGCTCTTCGTTCTTCTTGAGGCCGTGGGCCTTCGCGACGACCTTCGACCGGGTGTTCTCGCCGGCGGTGCGCCAGAAGACGCCCCAGCCGGCCTCGTCGAGCACCAGGCTCAACAGGTGCGCGACGCCGGAGGCGACGGCCTCCTGCTCCCACCGCGGCACCTTGTGCGTCTTGCTGTAGCTCGCCACCACCGCGATGATCAGTGGCGCGCGCATCGGCTTGGACGACGAGCCCTTGTGGCCCTCGGCCTTGTTGAGCGCCTTGCCCAGACGCTGGCGGTCGCCGCCGCGCAGTTCGATGAGGCGCCACGGGTGCAGCGACTTGTGGTCGGCGACGCGACCGGCGGCGGCGACGAAGTCGAGGAGCTCGTCGTGCGTCGGCGCCTCATCGGTGACCTTCGACCACGACCGCCGTGCCAGCGCGGCGTCGAGTGCGCCGGACATCACTCCGCTCCCGCCTGGTCGCCGGGCGTGAACTGCAGCGAGACCGAGTTCATGCAGTAGCGGTCGCCGGTCGGCGTGCCGAAGCCGTCGGGGAACACGTGGCCCAGGTGCGAGCCGCAGTTCGCGCAGCGCACCTCGGTGCGCACCATGCCGTGGCTGTTGTCCTCGATGAGCTCGACCGCCTCCGGGCGGATCGACTCGTAGAAGCTCGGCCAGCCGCAGTGGGAGTCGAACTTCGTGCCGCTCTGGAACAGCTCGGCACCGCACGCCGCGCACGTGTAGAGGCCGGCGCGGCTCTCGTCGAGCAGCTCGCCGGTCCACGGGCGCTCGGTGCCCGCCTGGCGCAGGACGGCGTACTGGTCGGCGGTCAGGTCTTCGCGCCACTGGGCGTCGCTCTTGTCGACGGCGTAGGTCATGGTTCCTCCTCGGCCGCTGACGACGGCCACCCTCCATTCAACCCCAGCAGCGGGCGCGGTGGGCGGTGCGGACTCGTCTCACGGGACTGGGCAGCGGGTCGGGTGGGGGAGGATGAGGGGCGTGGCGGACCAGACCGGGGGCGATGAGACCGACGCGGTCGTCGAACGGTACGCGCGCTTCGCACGCGACGAGGCGCCCGGCCGCTCCGCGCTCTACGCCGCGTGGGCAGAGGGGGTCGCCGCCGATGGCGAACTCGCCGAGATCCTTGCGCGCATCCCGGCCACGCGCCGGCAGCCGCCGCTCGTGTTCGCGGTCACCCGCATGCTCGGCGCGCCCGAGGGTGCGTTCGCGGCCTGGGCCGCATGGCTCCTCGCGCATGCCGACGAGGTCGTGGCCGAGGCATCCGCCCGCCGTCTGCAGACCAACGAGCCGCAGCGATGCGCGGCCCTCCTCCCGGCACTCAGCACGATCGACGGGCCGATCGCGCTGCTCGAACTCGGGGCCAGCGGCGGGCTGTGCCTGTACCCCGACCGCTATTCGTACCGCTACCGGGGGAGTGACGGCGTCGTGACACTGGACCCCGAAGGCGGCACCTCGACCGTCGTGCTGGAGTGCGACGTCACCGGCGAACCGCCACTGCGGCTGCCGGAGGTCGTGTGGCGGGCCGGGATCGACCTCGAGCCGCTGGATGCCGCGGACCCGGGTGACCGGCGGTTCCTCACGAGCCTCGTGTGGCCGGGGGAGAGCGGGCGCGCCGACCGCATCTCGGCCGCTCTCGACATCGTCGCGGCCGACCCGCCGGCGCTGTTCGCCGGCGATGCCTCCGACCCGGAGGTGCTGCGCACCGCCGCAGCGCTCGCGCCCTCCGCCGCGACGCTCGTCGTCACGACGCCGGGCGTGCTGCCGCACATCCCGTGGGCGGGTCGCGAGCGCCTTCTCGACGCCGTGCGCACACTCGATGCGGTGTGGGTCACCATCGACCCGCCGGCCCTGCACGACCGGTGGCGTCCTCCCGTCGACGCCGCGTCGTGGGACGGCTTCGTGCTGGGCCGCGACGGCGAGGCGCTCGCCGCGGTGGACCCGCTCGGCTCGTTCGTGCACTGGCGCGCGTGGCGCAGTCCAGGAACGGATGCCGCGGGCTAGCGTGGACGCGTGCCCCTGACCGACCGCGACCGCGCCATCCTCGACTTCGAGGGCGAGTGGCGCCGGCACGCGGGGGCCAAGGAGGAGGCGATCCGCTCGGATCTGGGGCTGTCGCCGGCGCGGTACTACCAGTTGCTCGGCCGCCTCATCGACACGACCGACGCGCAGGAGCACGACCCCATGCTCGTGAAGCGGCTGCGCCGGCTGCGCGAGGCGCGGCTGCACGAGCGCGCGGGCCGCGCGGCCGACGCGCGCTGAGCACTCGCTCCGCGCCACGCGGGCGGTCGCAGACGGGTCGCCCAGTCACCGGCGGGTAACATCGACGGGTGCCGACCACCAGCTACCCCCGGGATCGTTTCGACGATGTGCCGGAGACGGACCGCGTCGGCGCCCACCGTGCCGAGAACCCGCGCATGCGCGGCTGGGTCGTGCTGCTGTGGGCGGCGCTCGCCACTGTCGTGCTCATCGTCGTCGGCATCTTCGGCACCCTGCTGGCGTCGGGCCGCATCGAGCTGGTCCCCACGCCCACCCCGACCGTCGAGCCGGTCCCCGAAGTGACGCCCGTGGTCGACGTGAACTACGACGTAATGATCCTCAACGCCACCCCCGAGCAGGGCCTCGCGACGCAGATGAAGGACGTCGTCGTCGGCGCGGGCTGGGCCGACGACAAGGTGACCGCGGGCGAGGCGGGCTCGCAGGACTTCCCGACGACCACCGTGTACTACGTCGATCCCGCCGACGAGGCGGCTGCCGCGGGTCTCGCCGGAGTCATCGGCGGTGCCGAGATCGAGCAGAGCGAGGCGTACCCCGCGACCACCGAGGGCGTGCCGCAGCTCACGGTGGTGATCGGCCTCGACCGCACCGCCGCGGGGCAGACGCCGGCCCCTACGCCCTGACCCGCAGATCGCGTGTTTCGTGCGGGTAAACACTTGAGTGCCTGCGTGTCAACAAGTGACGAAACGGCCGGGACCGGCGTTTTCGCCTGCATACGATGAAGCCCTGCACCGCCGGCTACAGGAGATACGCATGACCCAGGGCACCGTGAAATGGTTCAACGCCGAGAAGGGATTCGGCTTCATCACCGTCGCCGACGGCCAGGACGTCTTCGTCCACTACTCGAACATCGACATGTCGGGCTTCCGCGTGCTGGAGGAGGGGCAGACCGTGGAGTTCACGGTCGGCTCCGGCCAGAAGGGGCCGCAGGCCGAGTCCGTGCGCGTCGTCTGAACACCCGGCTCAGCGCCCGACGCTGAACCGACATCGGAGACGGGATGCCGAAAGGCGTCCCGTCTCCTTGCGTTTCAGCATCCGTCTCTGCGGCTTGCACTCGATAGGGTCGAGTGCCAGAATGATTTAGCACTCGTCTTCATTGAGTGCTAATACCCAAAGCCAACGTTCCGGAGGGACGACACACACATGGCAAAGATCATCGCTTTCGACGAGGAGGCCCGTCGCGGCCTCGAGCGCGGCCTGAACATCCTCGCCGACGCCGTCAAGGTGACGCTCGGCCCGCGCGGTCGCAACGTCGTGCTCGAGAAGAAGTGGGGCGCCCCCACGATCACGAACGACGGTGTCTCCATCGCCAAGGAGATCGAGCTGGACGACCCGTACGAGAAGATCGGTGCGGAGCTCGTCAAGGAGGTCGCCAAGAAGACCGACGACGTCGCCGGTGACGGCACCACCACCGCCACGGTTCTCGCCCAGGCGCTCGTGCGCGAGGGCCTGCGCAACGTCGCCGCCGGCGCCGACCCCATCTCGCTCAAGAAGGGCATCGAGAAGGCTGTCGCGGCCATCACCGCCGAGCTGCTCGAGTCGGCCAAGGAGGTCGAGTCCAAGGACCAGATCGCCGCGACCGCGTCGATCTCGGCCGCCGACCCCGAGATCGGCCAGCTCATCGCCGAGGCCATCGACAAGGTGGGCAAGGAGGGCGTCGTCACCGTCGAGGAGTCGCAGACCTTCGGCACCGAGCTCGAGCTCACCGAGGGCATGCGCTTCGACAAGGGTTACATCAACCCCTACTTCGTCACGGACCCGGAGCGCCAGGAGGCCGTCTTCGAGGACCCGTACATCCTCATCGCGAACCAGAAGATCTCGAACATCAAGGACCTTCTGCCCGTCGTCGACAAGGTGATCCAGGACGGCAAGGAGCTCGTCATCATCGCCGAGGACGTCGAGGGCGAGGCTCTCGCGACGCTCGTGCTGAACAAGATCCGCGGCATCTTCAAGTCGGTCGCCGTCAAGGCTCCCGGCTTCGGCGACCGTCGCAAGGCGCAGCTGCAGGACATCGCGATCCTCACCGGCGGCCAGGTCATCACCGAGGAGGTCGGTCTCAAGCTGGAGAACGCCACCCTCGACCTGCTCGGCCGTGCGCGCAAGGTCATCGTCACCAAGGACGAGACCACGATCGTCGAGGGCGCCGGCGAGGCGGGCCAGATCGAGGGTCGCGTGACCCAGATCCGCCGCGAGATCGACAACACCGACAGCGACTACGACCGCGAGAAGCTCCAGGAGCGCCTCGCGAAGCTCGCCGGCGGCGTCGCCGTCATCAAGGCGGGCGCGGCCACCGAGGTCGAGCTCAAGGAGCGCAAGCACCGCATCGAGGACGCCGTCCGCAACGCGAAGGCTGCCGTCGAGGAGGGCATCGTCGCCGGTGGTGGCGTCGCGCTCATCCAGTCGGGCCGCAAGGCTCTCGACTCCCTTGAGCTCTCGGGTGACGAGGCGACCGGTGCCAACATCGTGCGCGTCGCGATCGAGGCTCCGCTGAAGCAGATCGCCCTCAACGCCGGTCTCGAGCCGGGCGTCGTGGCCAACAAGGTCTCGGAGCTCCCGCTGGGCCACGGCCTCAACGCGGCCACGGGCGAGTACGGTGACCTGTTCCAGCAGGGCATCATCGACCCCGCCAAGGTGACCCGTTCGGCGCTGCAGAACGCCGCGTCGATCGCCGGCCTGTTCCTCACGACCGAGGCCGTCGTCGCCGACAAGCCCGAGAAGGCCGCCGCTCCCGTCGGCGACCCGACCGGTGGCATGGACTTCTGATCCAGAACTCCACGACCGCGTAACGCGTTCGCAGAACGGCCCCTCCTCGCGGAGGGGCCGTTCTGCGTTCCAGGGGTCAGCGGAACAGGCTCGTCGTCGCCAGCTCGGTGTCGGCGTACTGGCGGCCGGCCGCCGCGAGCGAGGCGTTGATGCTCGCCAGGGAATCCTCGACCTGACGCTGCGTCGCGCGCCACTGCTCGACGACGCCCGCGAACGCGGCCGAGGCCGAGCCGGTCCACGAGGACTGCAGCTGGGTGAGCTGCGCGAGCATCGCGTTCGACTCGGCCTGCAGCCGGTCGATCGTGCCGCGCACCGTGGCGGTCGAGGTGAGGATGGTGTCGCTGTCGACGGTGAAGACGGCCATTCGGGGCTCCTGATCAACGTGCGGCGGCCGGATGCCGAACCCGCGGTGAAGCCACGCTAAGCGTCCGACGACGTGGCGTCGCAGCATCCGTCATCAGTTGTGCACGATGCGGCGGGAGCGGCGGCTGGGGAGGAGGCGCTCACTCGGGAGCGTCGGTGAGCCTCGCCATCGGCTGCGTCGCGAGGTCGAGGTGCTCGGCGGCGTCGCGGGCGTCGGCGAGTGGGAACGCCACGCGGAAGGTCGCACCGCCGCCGGGCGTGTCGACGACGTCGACGGATCCGTGCAGCGCCTCCACGATCGAGGCGACGATCGAGAGGCCGAGTCCGGATCCGCCGGTCTCGCGCGTGCGCGAGGTGTCGGCCCGCCAGAAGCGCTGGAAGATCTTGTCCTTGATCTGGTCGGGCACGCCCTCGCCGTGGTCGATCACCTCGATCCACCCCATGCGGTCGCGCACATCGACGCCGACGCGCAGTTCGACGGGGGAGTCCTCCGACGAATATCGCCGCGCGTTGCCGAGCAGGTTCGTGACGACCTGGCGGATGCGGTTCTCGTCGCCGAGCACCACCGGCGGGAGGCCGTCGGCGGGCGGCTGCGGCTCCGCGTCGGGAAGGATCGTCGGGAGCGCTGTGCTGGCGGCGGCCCCCGCCGCGGGCACGGGCTTCGGCCGGCGGCGCAGCAGCGACAGCGTCGCGCCGGCACGCGCCCTCGCCGACGGCCCGCCGGCGCGGCGCTTGGTCTCAGGCGGGACCGATGCCTCGTCCTCGGGCGGCAGCGCAGGCTCGTCGACCGTGGTGTCGATGACGGTGACCGGGCGCATCGGCGAGGCGGCGCGCACGTCGAGGGCGGCGTCGCGCGCGATGGGCCGCAGGTCGACGGGACCGATCACGACGTCGCGACGCTCGTCGAGGCGGGCGAGCGCGAGGAGGTCCTCCACGAGGACACCCATGCGGATCGCCTCCTTCTCGATGCGCTCCATGGACTGCGCCACGTCCTCGTCGCCGCGGATCGCGCCCATGCGGTACAGCTCGGCGTACCCGCGGACAGTGACGAGCGGCGTCCGCAGTTCGTGACTCGCGTCGCCGACGAACCGGCGCATCTGGCGGACCGTCGAGTCGCGCTGCGAGAGCGCCGCGTCGACGCGGTCGAGCATCGCGTTGATCGCCGTCTTGAGGCGGCCGACCTCGGTCGTCGTCGGCTCGATGTCGGTCATGCGGAGGCTGAAGTCGCCGCCCGCGATGGCGTCGGCGGTGGACTCCACCTGGCCGAGGCTGCGGAACGTCAGGGTGACGAGGAAACGAGTGGCCACGGCGCCCGCGATCAGGACCACCAGGGCGAGGATCGAGTAGATGCCGATGTACTGCGCGATGGTGCGATTGACGCTCGCCAGGGGGAGGGCCACCAGCTGCGGGTAGAGGATGCCGGTGTCTTCGGAGGGCTGGGTCGAGACGGTGGCGAGGAACTCCGCCTCCCCGTCCTCCGACATGAGCTGCTGGATCTGCAGCTCCTCCGTGACCGCGCGCTCGGGGGTCAGCGTGGTGGGCACATCGGGGGAGGGGCCGCCGCGTCCGCCGACCAGCGCGAGGAGGTTCTCCTCCGTCGTCGTCGGCTCGTAGACCGCCACGAAGTAGTCGACGTCGGCGGTGCCCTCCTTCTCCTCCACTTCGAGGCGTCCGTCGACGGAGGAGAACTCGAGCAGCGGAGCGCCCGCCTCGGTGCGGGCGAGGGCGATGAGCTGCGTCTCGACCCCGTCGATCAGAGAGTTGCGCAGGAACAGCGCCGTGCCGACGCCGGCGGCGATGAGCCCGATTCCGAGGAGCGCGACGGTGACCCCGGTGACCTTCGCGCGCAGACTCGTGCCGCGCCACCACCGGGTGATCGCGTCGGGCTTGTGCGCCAGATCGTCCCCCTCGCTCGCTCCCGCGCTATGCGGTCTTGCCGGCCTTCAGCATGTAGCCGAAGCCGCGCTTGGTCTGGATGAGCGGCTCGGACGAGTGCGGGTCGATCTTGCGGCGCAGGTAGGAGATGTAGCTCTCGACGATGCCGGCGTCGCCGTTGAAGTCGTACTCCCACACGTGGTCGAGGATCTGCGCCTTCGACAGCACGCGGTTGGGGTTGAGCATCAGGTAGCGCAGGAGCTTGAACTCGGTGGGGCTGAGATCGATCGAGGCGTCGCCCACCTGCACATCGTGGGTGTCCTGGTCCATCGTGATCTCGCCGGCGCGGATCATCGACTCCTCGTCGGCCTGCATGGTGCGGCGCAGGATCGCCTGGATGCGGGCGACGATCTCGTCGAGGCTGAAGGGCTTGGTGACGTAGTCGTCGCCGCCGGCATTGAGGCCGGTGATCTTGTCTTCGGTCTCGTCCTTCGCGGTGAGGAAGAGGATCGGCGCGGTGTAGCCGGCGCCGCGGAGGCGCTTGGTGACGCTGAACCCGTTCATGTCGGGCAGCATCACGTCGAGGATGATGAGGTCCGGCTCCTCCTCGAGCACCGCCGAGATCGTCTGGGCGCCATTGGACACGGCCCGTACCTGGAATCCGGCGAATCGCAGGCTCGTGATCAGCAGGTCGCGAATGTTCGGTTCGTCGTCCACGACGAGGATGCGCGGTGCGGTCATGCCCTCATTATGTCGGCGGAACTGATGCGGCGTCTGGATATCGGGCGACGCGGCCGAGAATCCGTCAGTCGACGTCTTGGCGGATCTCGACGCAGCAGCGGCCGGCCGCAGGCGCCAGGACGGGCGTCCGCGCGTCGTCCGTCGCGGTCGCGAGCCCCTTCACGAGCTCGAGGTTCGCCCCGCAGATGAGGGCCGTGTGCCGGATGGCGAGGGCGTGGAAGGGGCAGTTCTCGAGCACGAGATCAGTGGATGCTGCGTGCTCGGCCTCGTCCGCAGCATCCGTGTCCTTCGCGCGCGGCGCGTAGCCGCACAGCACGAGCGCCTCCTCCA
This sequence comes from Microbacterium sp. F01, assembly GCF_056156365.1. Taxonomy (NCBI): domain Bacteria; kingdom Bacillati; phylum Actinomycetota; class Actinomycetes; order Micrococcales; family Microbacteriaceae; genus Microbacterium; species Microbacterium sp. F01. The sequence goes on along the minus strand of NZ_CM149592.1, from coordinate 2,973,372 downwards.
GGTCGGCGCACCCGGCGCCGATCGCGGCCCCGGCGGCGAAGGCTTCCGCGTCGAGCGCGTCGCGCACCGGCACCCCGCGCTGATCGGCCGCGTCGGCGGCGGCGGCGAGCAGCGAGCCCGCGAGCTCGTAGTGCCGCTCCGGGATGGTGGCGGCGAGCTCGGCGTCGGCTGCCCGGTAGAGCTTCGCCGGGCGCCCGGCGCCGGGCCCGGTGCGACCCGAACGCCGCTCGTACGAGACCGTCAGGAGTCCGGCATCCGCCAATCGATCGAGGTTCACAGCTGCCGTGCTCCGCGGCATTCCGAGCGCGGCTGCGGCCTCGTCGCGGCCGATCGGCCGCTCGGTCGCGAGGCGGTACAGCTCGCGGCGCTGCGGGTCGGCGAGCGCCGCGACCGCGTCGGCGCGGTTGGGGGTGAGAGTGCTCACGGCGCGAGTCTACCTCTAAAAGCAGAAACCTTGACAAAAGAATCCGAGCGATCTAGCGTCGGGGCCAGGCGAGCCGATCGCGCTCAACGGAAGGAGCGGCGATGATGTCGACCCCGGCGCACGCGACGGCGTTGCACGCCCTGCCCGACGAAGCCCCGATCGATCGCGACGCGGCGATGGTCGCGGTCGCCGACCTGCTTGCGGCGCTCGGGTTCGATCCCGACGGGGGTGATCTCATCGAGACGCCGCGGCGCGTCGCGGACGCCTTCATCGAGATGATCACGCCCGAGCCGTTCGAGATGACGACGTTCGCGAACGAGGACGCCTACGACGAGCCGGTCGTGGTGCGCGGCATCCCGTTCGTGTCGCTCTGCCGCCATCACCTCCTGACCTTCCGCGGCACCGCCACCGTCGGGTACGTGCCGGGCGGGCGGCTCGTGGGCCTCTCGAAGCTCGCCCGCGTCGTGGCGCACCACGCGCGCGGGCTCCAGGTGCAGGAGGCGCTGACCGTGCAGATCGCACGCACGCTCGAGACGGCACTGGAACCGCGCGGCGTCGGCGTCGTGGTCGAGGCCGAGCACCTGTGCATGTCGGCGCGAGGCGTGCGCACCGAGAACGCCCTCACCACGACCACGGCGTTCCGCGGAGCGCTCGCCACCGACCTCGCGCTGCAAGCACGATTCATCGGAGCGCGCCCCGTGTGACGCCCTGACAGAGACGAGAGGAGTCGTCATGAGCCACATGCTGATCATCGGGGGAGGCCTCGCTGGCGGAACAGCCGCCGAGGCACTGCGGGACGAGGGGTTCGAGGGCGACATCACCATCGTCGCCGCCGAGGCGCATCCGCCCTATCAGCGGCCCCCGCTGTCGAAGGGGTATCTCGCGGGCGATGAGGGGCTGGACGCTGTCATCCTGCATCCCGCCGAGTGGTACGACGAGCACGGTATCCGCCTCGTCACCGGAGTCGCGGTCACCTCGCTCGAGCCCGCCGCGCACGCGGTGGAGCTGGACGACGGCGAGCGGCTGGCGTACGACGCGGTGCTGCTCGCAACGGGCGCCACGCCGCGCATGATCCCGCTGGCCGGACACGAATTGGCCGGGGTCATGACGCTGCGGCGTCTCGACGACTCCGACGAGCTCGCGGCGCAGCTGCGCGAAGTCGGCAAGAAGCTCGTGGTGATCGGCGCGGGCTGGATCGGCATGGAGGTCGCCGCCACGGCACGAGGCTTCGGCAACGACGTCACGATCGTCGAGCGCGATGCGGTGCCGCTCGCGATGGCGCTCGGCACCGAGATGGGGGAGGTGTTCCGGGGGCTCCACCTCGAGCACGGCGTCGACCTCCGCACGTCCGTCGGCGTGGACCGGATCGTGGGCGACGACCGCGCCGAGGGCGTCGTGGTCGACGGCGAGACGATTCCCGCCGATCTCGTGCTCGTCGGCGTCGGGGCGTCGCCGAACACCGCACTCGCCGAAGAGGCGGGGCTCGACCTCTTGAACGGCGTGCTCACCGACGAGGGGCTGCGCACGAGCGCGGCCGACGTGTACGCGGCAGGTGACGTCGCGAACGCCTACCACCCGGTGCTGCAGCAGCATCTGCGCAGTGAGCACTGGGCGAACGCCCTGAACGCCGGGAAGGTCGTGGCGCGGTCGATGCTCGGGAAGCCGGCATCCTTCGACGACATCCCGTACTTCTACACCGACCAGTACGACCTCGGCATGGAGCTGTCGGGATACGCGCCGCTGATGGCGGATGCCGAGATCGTGGTGCGCGGCGATCTCGACGCGCGCGAGTTCATCGCCTTCTGGACCGACGACAGCCGTATCGTCGCGGGCATGAACGTCAACGTGTGGGACGTGAACGACAAGGTGCAGGACCTCATCCGCGCAGGAGCCCGGATCGCCCCGGACCGGCTCCGTGACTCCGACATACCCCTGGAGGACTTGCTGCCGTGACGCTCGCTCCCGACACCGCCTCGGCCCTCGCCGCCCCGGTGCTCGACCTGCCGGGCGGTGCGCTCGACCTGTCGCGGCACATCGCGGTCATGGCGATCGTGAACCGCACGCCCGACTCGTTCTACGACCGGGGTGCGACGTTCGCGCTCGACGCGGCGGTCGCCGCGGGGTTCGCCGCCGTCGAGGCCGGCGCCGAGATCGTGGACGTCGGTGGCGTGAAGTTCGCGCCGGGGCCGGCGGTGCCGGTCGCCGACGAGATCGCGCGCGTCGTGCCCGTCGTGCGCGAGCTGGCGCCGATCGCACGTGTGAGCGTCGACACGTTCCACCCCGAGGTCGCCCGGGCGGCGATCGAGGCGGGCGCCGCGATCATCAACGACACGACGGGCCTGCACGATCCGGCGATGGCCGACATGGTGGCGCAGGGTGGCGCCGGGGTGGTCATCGCCCACAGTCTCGCGGCGCCGCGGACGCAGCATCCACTCCCGTCTTACGACGACGTGATCGGCGACATCGCCGAGTTCCTGGTCGCGCGGCGCGAGCGGGCGCGGGAGCACGGCGTCCCCGACTCGCGCATCGTGCTCGACCCCGGGCACGACCTGAACAAGAACACGCGGCAGACCCTCGAGCTCACCAGGCGGCTCGGCGAGCTCGCCGGGCTCGGTGCGCCGCTGCTGGTGGCTCTGTCGAACAAGGACTTCGTGGGCGAGACGCTCGACAGGGAGAAGGGCGACCGCCTGCCCGGCTCGCTCGCCGCGGCGGTGTTCTGCGCTCTGAACGGCGCGCGCATCGTGCGTGCGCACAACGTGCGCGAGACCGTCGACGCGATGCGCATGGTGGAGGCGATCCTGGGCTGGCGTGATCCCGCCTACGAACTGCACAACACCCGACCGGAGGGGAACGGCTGATGCCCACGCGTTCCGAGCTCTTCGACGCCTACGCGCTTCACGGCCGCGACGGCACGCGCGTGCGCATGAACTTCGTCTCGAGCGCCGACGGCGCGGTCACGCTCGGGGGCCGCAGCGGCGCGCTCGGCGGCGACACCGATCGCGAGCTCATGCAGGTGCTGCGTGCGATGGCCGACGTCGTGCTCGTCGGGGCCGGAACCGTGCGTGCCGAGGGCTACGGCGGGCTGAAGGTCGATCCGGGCGACATCGAGTGGCGCCGCGCGCGCGGCCTGGACGACCAGCCCGCGCTCGCCGTGGTCAGCGGCGGCCTGCACCTCGATCCGGCCGACGCGGTCTTCGCCGAGGCCGTGCGCAGGCCCGTGATCGTGACGACGGATGCTGCGGCCGCCGCCGACGGCGGGCGCTTCGAATCGGTGGCCACGGTGATGGCGTGCGGCCAGGACGAGGTCGATCTCGCCGCGATGCTGGACGCGTTCGCGAGGCGGGGCTGGACGCAGGTGCTGTGCGAGGGCGGTCCGCACCTCTTCGGCGCGCTGCTGGAGGCGGACCTGGTCGACGAGGTCTGCGTCACGCTGGCGCCCCGGTTCGTCGGGGGAGACGCCGGTCGGATCGTGCAAGGGGCCGCCGAGGTGGACCGCCGGTTCGAACTCGCGGGTGTCGTGACCGACGACGAAGGCTTCGCGTTCCTCCGCTACGTCGCGCCGTGACGCCGGCCGGTGCATTCGGTCAGTCGAGGCATGCGCGGACGGCGCGCTCGATGACGGGTCGGATCTCGGCATTAGGGTCCACGGTGACACGGTGCAGCAAGAGCCCCTCGCCGGCCGCCATCAGCGTGCGGGCAGCGTCTTCGGGAGCCCGTGCGCCGATGCGAGCGAGGATCGCGGTCGTCCACTCGACGAAGATCCGGCGCTGCGCCAGCAGCGGAGCAAGCAGTTCGGGGTCGCCTGCGCCTTCAAGGAACAGTGCGTAGCGTGCGCGTGTGCGCGAGGCGAGGGGTCCGGTCTGAAACGCGATCACCGCGCTGAGCGCCTCGATGAGCTGTTCGGGGGTCTCGATCGGTGGTGCCTCGGATCCGGACAGCTCAGCGCGCTCAGCCTCCGCGAGCCAGGCGGCGACGCCGGCGACGAGCGCGTCGCGGGTGCGGAACCAGTTCGATGTCGATCCCTTCGGCAGGCCCGCGCGCTCGTCGACCCGGGCGTGCGTCAACGCCCTGATGCCTTGTTCACCCACGAGCGCGAGCGCGGCGTCCAGTGCTCGATCGCGAGTGGATGCCATGCGACGACAGTAGGCGAACATTCCGCACTACGAAAGTAGTGACAGGGTACTACGAAAGTAGTATTCTCAGGGCCATGACCGATGTCACCGAGCTCCGCTCGCGGGCGGTCACTGCGAACGGATTGCGGATGCACGTGATCGAGGCCGGCGTGGGCGAGCCGGTGCTCTTCCTGCACGGCTTCCCGGAGAGCTCCCGCGAATGGGCGAGGGTGATGGCGGGCTTGGCGGACAGAGCGCATGTCATCGCGCCGGACCTTCGCGGCGCGGGCACCTCAGAGGCACCGCCTTCGGGATATGACACGCCCACGGTCATGCGGGACGTGATCGCCCTCCTCGACGAATTGGGGATCGAGCGGGTGAACCTCGTGGCGCATGACTGGGGTGCGCTCGTCGGATTCGACCTGTGCCTCGCCCACCCCGATCGGGTGCGCCGATACGTCGCCATCGCCGTACCGGCCCCGTACTTCGACATGACTCCCGCGCTCGTCGCGGGGATGGCCAAGGCGATGCCCCACCTGTGGTTCCAGTGGGTGATCGCCACCCCGGGACTCGGACCACGGCTTCTCTCGGGCGGACGCCAGCGGCTCGCCCGCTGGCTGCTCCGCGGGTTCGAGCGACGACCGATGGACGCCGCGGATGTCGAGGCATACGTCACGACGCTGCGGGACCCTGCCCGGGCGCGCGCGGCCTCGAAGCTCTATCGCGGACTGATCCTTCCCGCCTTCGTGAAGATCATGCGGGGCGGCTATCGCGGGCGGATCCTGCATACCCCGACGCTGGTGCTGTTCGGCGCTGACGACGCGCTGCTGCCCAAGGGCGCCATGGCGGTGAGGCCCGAAGACGCACCGCACACGCGCGTCGAGTTCGTACCCGGCGGTGCGCACTACCTCGTCGACGACAACCCCGAGGAGGTCGCACGGCGGGTGGCCGAATTCGTGCTGACCTGAGCGGCGCACCCGGTTCTGCAGCATCCCTCTGCGGCCGTGCCTTCGGATCGTTCCGGTTTCGTGAAGTTCGCCGACCGCCCCTGTCGCTTCCGCAGGGCCTGTATTAGGTTTCTCGTGATCGCGCCCACGAGGACGCGTGCATCTCGGTGGGCAGAGCCGCCCGCCAGAAGAATCGGGAGGGTTCTGTGCACACGCGCAAGACATCGACGGCCCGGCTGGCGGGAGGAGCGGTCATCGCCGCCACCGCGGTCGCACTCGCCCTGGTCGGACCGGGATCAGCGGCCACCGCCGCACCCGGCGAGAAGAAGACCCCGCCAGGTCAGACGTTCGACATCCAGCTGCTGTCGTTCAACGACTTCCACGGCAACCTCGAGCCGCCCGCGGGTTCGAGTGGCCGGCTCGTGCTCGACCACACGCTTCCGGCCGGGGCGACCAGGCCGACGGACATCACCACCGACACTCTCACGCCGGCCGGAGTCGGCGGCGTCGAGTATCTCGCCACCCATTTGGCGCAGGCTCGCACGAAGAACCACTGGTCGCTCACGGTCGCGGCCGGCGACCTCATCGGCGCATCGCCGCTGCTGTCGGGCGCGTTCCACGACGAGCCGTCCATCGAGGCGCTCAACGCCCTGAAGCTCGACGTGTCCGCTGTCGGCAACCACGAGTTCGACGAGGGCTATGTGGAGCTGCAGCGCATGGCCGATGGAGGGTGCCTCGACGACGGCGACGGCGAGAACAATCAGAACTCGTGTCCCGACCGCAAGTTCCGCGGCGCGGACTTCGATTATCTGGCCGCCAACGTCGTCAAGGAGGGTACGAACGAGACGATCCTCCCCGCCTACTCGATCGAGAAGATGAAGAGCGCCAAGATCGCGTTCATCGGCATGACGCTCAAGGACACTCCCGACATCGTCACTGCGGCCGGCGTCGCGGGGCTCGAGTTCAAGGATGAGGTCGCCACGGCGAACGCACTGGTGCCGGAACTCAAGGCGAAGGGCGTCAACGCCATCGTCGTGCTGATCCACCAGGGCGGTGTCCCCGGGCAGGAGACCTGGTACGACCAGAACAACAACCCCTACCAGGTGAACCCGTCCTACGACGCGGCGTGCGGCAACGGCGCGCAACTGGACCCCACGAGCCCGATCATCCCGATCGCGCAGGGTCTCGATCCGGCGATCGACATGATCATCTCGGGTCACACGCACCAGCCGTACGTGTGCAGCATCAAGGACCCGGCGGGCAACGACCGCATGGTGACCTCGGCGTCATCGTTCGGGCGGCTCTACACCGACACGACTCTGACGTACGACAAGAAGGCCGATGACATTGTGCGCACGTCCGTGCAGAGCGCGAACGTCCTCGTGACCCGTGACGTGCCGAAGGACAAGGCCGAGTCCCAGCTCATCGCCAAGTACAAGACGCTGGTGGCCCCGATCGCGAGCAAGGTGATCGGCCAGATCTCGACCGACATCAACCGGACGGCGAATCCGGGTGGCGAGACACCGCTCGGTGATCTGATCGCGGACGCCCAGCTCGCCGATCCGAGCGTCGTCGGGCCGTACGCGCCCCCGGTCATCGCCCTGATGAACCCCGGCGGCATCCGGGCGGATCTGACGTACAACGCGTCATCCTGGGGTGAGGCGCCCGGAGCGGTCACGTTCGAGGAGGCGTTCACCGTCCAGCCGTTCAACAACTACCTGGTCTCTCTCGATCTCACGGGCGCCCAGATCAAGCAGCTGCTGAACGAACAGTGGAGCGGACCGAACGCCAGCGCGAGAAAGATCTTGCAGGTCAGCGCGGGCTTCGCGTACAGCTACACGGGAACGACGCTCGGGGCGGTCACGCTCAACGGGCAGCCGCTGGTCGACACGACGGTGTATCGCATCGTGACGAACAACTTCCTCGCCGGCGGCGGGGATGGCTTCCCGACGTTCCTGCAGGCGCAGAACGTGTACTACGGCGGGCTCGACATCGACGCCTTCGCGGCGTACCTGTCGGCGAACAGCCCGTACACGCCGGGTCCGCTCGAGCGCATCATCGGGGCGCCGTAACTCCGACAGCCACGAGGCCCGGCGCTGGGATCAGCGCCGGGCCTCGTCCGTGCCTGCTTCAGGCCGCGAGCGAGTGCGCGTCGAGGATCGTGTACGCGTAGCCCTGCTCGGCGAGGAAGCGCTGGCGGTTCTGCGCGAAGTCCTGATCGACGGTGTCGCGCGCTATCAGGGTGTAGAAACTGGCCGTGTGGTTCGACTGCTTCGGGCGCAGCAGGCGTCCGAGGCGCTGCGCCTCCTCCTGACGCGAGCCGAACGACCCCGACACCTGGATCGCGACGGATGCCTCGGGCAGATCGATCGAGAAGTTCGCGACCTTCGACACCACGAGCACCGAGATCTCGCCCACGCGGAACGCCTGGTACAGCTCCTCGCGCTCGTCGACCGGGGTCTGGCCGGTGATCTTGGGCGCGTCGAGCGCTTCGGCGAGCACGTCGATCTGGTCGAGGTACTGGCCGATGATCAGGATGCGTTCGCCCTCGTGCCGCGCCACCAGGTCGCGCACCACGCCGATCTTCGCGGGCGCCGTCGCGGCGAGGCGATAGCGCTCGTCGTCGGCCGCGGCGGCGTACTCGAGGCGGTCGCCGGCGGGCAGGTCGACGCGCACCTCGTAGCAGACGGCGGGGGAGATGAAGCCCTGGGCCTCGATCTCCTTCCACGGGGCGTCGAACCGCTTGGGGCCGATGAGGCTGAACACGTCGCCCTCGCGGCCGTCCTCGCGCACCAGGGTGGCGGTGAGGCCGAGACGGCGCCGGGCCTGCAGGTCGGCCGTCAGCTTGAAGACGGGCGCCGGGAGCAGGTGGACCTCGTCGTACACGATGAGACCCCAATCGAGCGCGTCCAGCAGCGCCAGGTGCGCGTACTCCCCCTTTCGCTTCGCGGTGAGGATCTGGTACGTCGCGATCGTGACCGGCTTGATCTCCTTGGTCTGGCCCGAGTACTCGCCGATCTCCTCGGGCGTGAGCGACGTGCGCTTGAGGAGCTCGTCGCGCCACTGGCGGGCGCTGACGGTGTTGGTCACGAGGATCAGCGTCGTGGTCTTGGTGTCGGCCATCGCGGCCGCGCCCACGAGCGTCTTGCCCGCGCCGCAGGGCAGCACGACGACGCCGGAACCGCCCTGCGTGAAGATGTCGACGGCCTGACGCTGGTACGGCCGCAGGTGCCAGCCGTCCTCCGCGAGGTCGATGGGGTGCGGGGTGCCCGGCGTGTAGCCTGCGAGGTCCTCGGCGGGCCAGCCGATCTTCAGCAGCTCCTGCTTGATCTGACCCCGAGCCCACGCGTCGATCACGTACGCGTCGGGGGCGGGGTGCCCGATCAGCAGCGGCTGGATGCGCTTGTTCTTCGACACCTCGGCGAGGACCGCAGCATCCGTCGATCGCAGGACCAACTCGCCGTCACCGCCCTTCTCGACGCTGTTGCGCTCGATGACGAGGCGGCCGTAGCGGCCCACCGTCTCGGCGATGTCGATCGACACCGACGGCGGCACGGGGAAGCGCGACCAGCGGTCGAGGGTCGCGAGCATGTCTTCGGCGTCGTGCCCCGCGGCGCGCGCGTTCCACAGTCCGAGCCGCGTGATGCGGTACGTGTGGATGTGCTCGGGCGCGCGCTCGAGCTCGGCGAAGATCGCGAGTTCGTGCCGCGCGCTCTCGGCATCGGGGTGCGCGACTTCGAGCAGCACGGTGCGGTCGCTCTGGACGATGAGGGGGCCGTCAGCCATAACGGACCAGTCTACCGGCGTGGAGAGCGAGGGTGGATGCTGCGGCCTCAGGCTGCGCGGACGCTCACGATGCTCGACACGGGCAGCGTGCGCTCGATGTCGGCGGCGCGGTCGCGGCCGCGCAGGCGGCCGCCGCCGAGGCCGGCGGCCTCGAGGGTGAACGAGCGCTCGGAGCCGTCCGGCATGCGCACGACCACCACGATCTCGGCGCGGGCGCGCACCGCCTGCTCCAACTCGCGCTCGAGCCAGCCGGACTCGCCATCGGTGCCGTGCCCGCCGCGCAGGGTGCCGATGAGGCGCGCGTACGCCTGCTGTGGGGTGCCCGTCGGCTCGGACGCCGTCGCCGTCGTCCGGCGGTGGATCGACTCGGGCACCCCCCGCGCGTCGAGGGCGATGACCGGGTAGCGCGCGTCGGCGAGGGTCCAGTAGACCGCGTCACGAGCCACGCGCGACGAGAGCGCGTCGTCGCCTTCGAGTACGAGCAGCCCCAGAGGCCGCAGCGCCTGGTCGACGGTGATCGCGTCGAGAAGGCCCGCGTCGGGACTCTCGACGCGGGTGCGACCCGTGGCGTCGTCGGCCCGCACGCGCACCAGGCCGTGCCGGGAGGCCGTGCTCTCGATGAGGTACGCCAGTGGCTGCGGGATGCCGGTGAGCGACAGACCCGCGAGGAAGTCGCGCATCGACTCGGCAGTCTCACCCTCGGTCATGCCGGCACCGATCGATTCCGCCGTGAAGCGGTACGTCGACGCCTGAGCGCGCGACTCCCGCAGGGCTATGGAGCGCAGACGCAGGTCGAGGGCGGGCGCGAGCGGGCCCGGCGCGATCGCGGTGAGATCGGCCTGCAGGTAGACGCGGTCGATCTCGTGCGGGAGGTACGGCGCCATGCTCGTGGCATCCGCCGGGCCTCCCGCCCGAAGGGCCGCCGTCCAGGGGAACTCGGCGGGGGAGCGGTCGGAGGCGAACAGCCCCCAGTGCACGCCGATGCGGTGGAGCCGCTCCGCTCGAGCGGGCCACTCGGGGTCGAGCGGGTACATGCCGGGCCAGGAGTCCGGTGTCAGGAAGCCGTGCGACGACGTGCGCAGCCCGCGGGGAAGGCTCGCCCGGAAGCCCTCGGCGATCGCCTCCCACCGAGCCGCGGTCGGAGCCTTCAGCCACTGCTCGCCGGCGTCGGTGACGGTCCACTCGCGTTCATGCGCGGTCGCAAGGCCGGCCCCTGCCGCCGAGGCGAGCAGATCCTCGAGGTCATCGGCGAACTCGAGGGCGCCGGCATCCATCAGCCGCCGACGGTCCACGGCGCTCACCGGGCCTGCGCCGGTGCGCGCGAGCGGCGTGTGCGAACAGGCGAGCAGCACGTCGGCGAGCGAGCCGGCCGTGGTGAACGCGCGCTCCGCGGCCGCGGCGGCGGCGCGGGCGTCGGCGGGAGCCGGCTCGACGGGCGTGGGTGCGGCGGCGAAGGCCTCCGGCGCGGCGGCGGCCGCAGCGGTCACTCGCTCAGCGACCGCGGTGTACGCCGTGCCCTCGGCGTCGGTGAGGGCGAGGCGTGCGGGTTCGCCGTCGACGCCGGCGTCGCGGGAGGCGAGGGCGAGGAGGTCGTCCCGGTCGAGGCGCGTCAACGCCCGGTCGACGGACGCGGTCTCGAGCAGCCCCTCGGCGGCGTCGAAGAAGTCGTGCCAGCCGGCCTGGGGTGAGACGCCGCGAGCGGCGAGCGTCGAGGCGAGCGCGGCGTCACCGAGTTCGGCGAGCCGCGTCGCCAGGGCGCGCGCGTCGGAGACCAACCGGGTCAGCCCCCTCGGTTCGCCCGGGCCCTCCGCACGAAGCTCATGATGAGGACCGCGAGAAGCAGCGCGAACGCGACGATGGGGGCGATGTACACCAGCACGCCGACGATCGGCCAGATGCCGGTGCTCATGTCGGCGCCGGAGGCCGAGGCGATCATGATCGCGAAGAAGCTCACGATCGAGAGCACGAGCAGGCCCAGCGACATGAAGGCCAGGATGCGGTCGATGCGGCGGACGGGAACGTCGCCGGAGGGGTTCGTGCTCATCCGCACCAGCCTACTCGCTGGCGTCCTCGCCGCGGTCCCCCGGCGCGCGTTCGGGATCGCGGATGACGGATGCTGCGCCGTGGGGTCCCGGCGGACACCGAACCGTTAGGCTGGGAGGCGGGGTTGGAAGACCCCGCTTTTGTCATGCATTGTTTCGCCCGCGACACCTCGCGGGCGCCGATCCAGCGAGGTTTCGATGCCCACCGGCAAGGTCAGGTTCTACGACGAGGAGAAGGGGTTCGGCTTCATCTCCTCCGAAGACGGTCAGGACGTCTTCCTGCACGCCACTGCCCTTCCGCCCGGCACGCCCGCGCCCAAGGCGGGGACGCGCCTGGAGTACGGCATCGCCGATGGCAAGCGCGGTCCGCAGGCCCTCTCGGTGCGCGTGCTCGAGGCTCCGGTGAGCCTCGCCAAGCGCTCACGCAAGCCCGCCGACGACATGGCGATCATCATCGAGGACCTCGTGAAGCTCCTGGACGGCATCGGCGGAGACCTCCGTCACGGCCGCTACCCGAGCGGCGCGCACGCCAAGAAGGTCGCCGCGGTCCTGCGCAAGGTCGCCGATGAGCTCGACGCCTGAGCCGACCGACCCTGTCGTCGACGTCGTGATCGACGCCGGCGCTCCTTCGGACGAATCCGTGACGGATGCCTCCACCCTCGCTTCGGACGAGGCGCAGGCCGTCGAGGTCGAGGTCGAAGCCGTTGACGGGACCGACGGCGCGCCCGTCGAGGGCGTCGACGAGGCTTCGGAGAGCGCGGAGACGGCCGAGGCCGTCGAGGTCGAGGAAGTCGTGGAGGTGGTCGTGCCCGTCGACCCCGATCCGCAGCTGCTGGCAGCACACGACCTGGCGCTCGCCGCACTCCGTGAGATCACGCCCGAGGCCACGATCGGCGACCCCGCGGGCTATCGCGTCGAGGCCGACGGCGTCGTCTCGCTGCGCTTCGCGAATCGCCTCGCGGGCTACCCCGGCTGGTTCTGGACCGTCAGCCTCGCGCGCGTCGAGGATGCCGAGCCGACCGTGCTCGAGGTCGAGCTCCTTCCCGGCGACGGCGCGCTGCTCGCGCCCGACTGGGTGCCGTGGGCGGTGCGCCTCGCCGATTATCACGCCGCGCAGGCCGCCCTGGCGGAGGCGGCGCACGCCGACGAAGACGACGACCACGAGGAGCTCGAGGACGTCGACGACCTGGACGCGTCCGACTTCGACGAGGACGGCTCGCCCATCCTCCACGCGGGGGACGTCGACGGCGTCGACATCGACGAGCTCGCCGACGCCGCTGTCGAGGACGACTCCGACGACGAGGACGACCTCGACGAGGATGAGGACGAGCACGACGACTCGGACGAGGACGATGACGAGTCGGATGAGCACGATGACTCCGACGAGGACGACTTCGACGACGAGGACGAGCTCGACGAGGAGGACGACTCCGACGAGGACGACTTCGAGGACTCCGAGGAAGACGACTTCGACGACGAGGACGAGGACGACTCCGACGACGACGAGGACGACTCCGACGACGAGGACGACGACTTCGACACCGAAGGGGCCTGACCTCCTCCGGACATGACGAAAGGGTGGATCCCGCCGCCCGCAGCGCGGTGGGATCCACCCTTTCGGGTTCTCAACGGCGCTCGACCGCGTGCTCGGCGGGTGCCGCCGGTCGCGCCGCCGCGTCGGCGACGTGGAACCGAGCACTCCGCAGCACGTCGTCGCGGGACGACGGCCCCACGAGCAGCTCGAACTCGCCTGCTTCGACGAGGCGGCGGCCCGCAGCATCCACGATCGTGCACTCCGCGACGGGAAGCGACAGCTCGACCGTCGCCGTCTCGCCCGGCTGCAGATCGACGTGGCGGTATGCCTTGAGCTCCTTGTCGGCCCAGCTGACCGAGGTCACGCTGTCGCGGACGTACACCTGGACGATCTCGTGCGCGGGCCGACCGCCCGTGTTGCGCAGCTCGACGAGAGCGCGCACGGTGTCGCTCCGGCCCACCTCGGGTTCGACGATGCGCAGGTGGGAGTACTCGACCGTCGTGTACGACAGGCCCTCGCCGAACGCGAAGGCGGGGCTCTGCGTGAGGTCGGCGTAGCGGTCGCCGTGCTGGCCGCGGATCTGGTTGTAGTAGATCGGCAGCTGGCCGGCGTGACGGGCGAACGAGAGCGGCAGGCGGCCGCTCGGCTCGATCAGGCCGAGGAGCAGCTCGGCGACGGCCTGGCCCCCGCGCATGCCGGGGTTCGCCGCCCACACCAGGGCCGCGGCATCCGTCACGCTCTTCGGGAGCACGTGCGGCTTCGACGCGAGCAGCACCACCACGAGGGGAGTGCCGGTCGCCGCCAGCGCCTCGAGGAGTGCGAGCTGCCCGCCCACGAGTTCGAGCGTCGCCGTCGAGCGGCCCTCACCGACGAGCTCGATGCGGTCGCCCACCACGGCGACGACGTAGTCCGCGCCCTCGGCGGCGGCCACAGCCTCGGCGATGAGGTCCGCGTCGGGTGCGCTCGGCACGACCACCTGCGGGCGGGGCTGCCCGTCGGGGAAGAACGCGCCCTCCGGGTCCTCTTCGAGGGTGAGGATGTCGGCGCCGCGCGCGTGCGTGATCTCCCAGTCCGCGGGGGCGTGGGCGCGCAGACCGTCCAGCACTGTCGTGATCATCCCGCGCGGGTGGCCGTCGGGGATCCAGTCGACCTGGCCGGACGAGCCGGCCCAGTCGCCCAGCTGCGTCTGCGCGTCGTCGGCGAGCGGGCCGACAACGGCGATACGACGGGACATGGATGCTGCCGCCACCGCCCGTCCGGTTTCATCCGCGGTGAGCCCGCCCGCGAGCGGCAGCGTGCCGTCGTTGGCCAGCAGCACCAGCGAGCGGCGCGCGACCTCGAGGTTGAGCGCCGTGTGCTCGGCGGAGCCGACCGCCGTGGCGATGCGCTCGCGGTCGGGGAGGCGCGGATCCTCGAAGAGGCCGAACTCGAACTTCAGCAGCAGGATGCGCGTGACGGCGCGATCGAGCGCATCCTCGGTCATGAGGCCCTTGGCGAGCGCGTCCTGGGCGCCCTGGAAGAACCCGGGCGTCGTCATGATCATGTCGTTGCCCGCGAGCACCGCGGCCGCGGCGGCGTGGGCGTAGTCGGGCTGCACCTTCTGCTCCCACACCATGCGTCCGACGTTGTCCCAGTCGGTGATGAGGGTGCCGGTGTAGCCCCATTCGCCGCGCAGCACGTCGTTCAGCAGCCAGTCGTTGACCGTGATGGGCACGCCATCGGTGGTCTGGTAGCCGAGCATGAAGGTGCGGCATCCCTCCTTCGCCACCCGCTCGAACGGGGGCAGGAACCACGAACGGAGCTTGCGGCGCGAGATGTCGGCCTCGCTCGCATCGCGTCCGCCCTGCGTTTCGGAGTACCCGGCGAAGTGCTTGGCCGTCGCGAGGATCGCGGTGGGGTCGTCGAGGCCGCCGCCCTGGTAGCCGCGCACCATCGCCGAGGCCAGCTCGCCGATGAGGAAGGGGTCCTCGCCGAACGTCTCGTCGACGCGGCCCCAGCGGAGGTCTCGCGTGATGCAGAGCACGGGCGAGAAGGTCCAGTGGATGCCGGTCGCCGAGACTTCGACGGCGGTCGCACGGGCGACGCGCTCGGCGAGCCCGGCATCCCAGGTCGCGGCCATCCCGAGCTGGGTCGGGTAGATCGTGGCGCCCTCCCAGAAGGAGTGGCCGTGGATGCAGTCCTCGCCGACGAGCAGCGGGATCTGCAGTCGCGTGCCCAGCGTCAGCTCCCGGGCGCGCAGCACCTTGTCGGGCGACGCATGCAGGATCGAGCCGGCGTGCATGCGCACCACCTGGTCCTCGAGGTCGTCGCGCGCGTCGAGCTGCAGCATCTGGCCGATCTTCTCCTCGACCGTCATGCGGCCGAGAAGGTCGGCGATGCGGTCGGCGACCGGAAGCGAGACGTCGAGGTAGGCCGGGCGCCCTACGTCGTGATGTGGGGCGTCGGTCACGGGGTCTCCTGGGTGTTCGTGTTCGTGCGCACGACCGTGACGGTGTCGTTCACGTTCATGCCCTTCTTCTTCATGGCGCGGGCGCGCTCGCCGGCGGACCGCAGGCGCGGGTTGACGTACTCGTCGATGCCGAAGTTGATGAGCGACAGGGCCACCCCGATCGCGGCGATGCACAGACCCGGAGGCAGGAACCACCACCACTGGCCCTGGCGGAACGCACCCTGCGCGCTCGCCCAGTTGAGGATCGTGCCCCAGTTGTACGTCGTCACCGGGATGATCCCGATGTACGACAGGGTCGTGAGGCCGATGATCGCCGCCGTCACGGTGCCCACGAAGCTCGCGGCGATGAGCGCCATGAGGTTCGGGAGCATCTCGACCGTGATGATCCGCCGCAGGGGTTCGCCGTTGGCCTTGGCGGCCAGCACGAAGTCGCGGCTGCGCAGCGACATCGTCTGCGCGCGCAGCACGCGCGCGCCCCATGCCCAGCCGATGAGGCCCAGCACTCCCGCGACGAGGATGAGGGGCGGGTCCTCGAACATCGACGCCACGATGATGATCAGCGGGATGCCGGGGATCACGAGGAAGACGTTCGTGAGAGCCGAAAGGCCCTCGCTGCGCCACCCGCGCAGGTAGCCCGACAGCACGCCGACGACGATCGCGATGACCGTGGCGATGATCGCCGCGAGGAACCCCACCACGATGACGCCGCGCGTGCCGTGGATGACCTGGCTCAGCACATCCTCGCCGATGTGCGTCGTGCCCAGCCAGTGCTCCGCCGACGGCGGCTGGAAGCGCGCGGTGTTGTCGACCTTCGTGGGGGAGTAGGGGGCCAGCACGTCGGCGAAGATCGCGACGAGCACGAAGAACCCGAGGATCGACAGGCCGGTGATCGACTTCTTGTTGCGGAACATCGCGAATGCGGCGCCCAGCTTCGACCAGAAGCCTGGCTTCTTGGGAGCCTTGGCGGTGGCGGCGGGTGTGTGGACGGGGGCGGTCGCCGGCGTGCTCGCCGGACGCTGCGCCGTCGTGTCGTTTGCGATCGTGTTCATGCTCAGGCCTCCGTCTGGCGCGTGCGCGGGTCGAGGAACGCGTAGGCGACGTCCGCGAGGAGGTTCGCCAGGAGCACCGAGATCGTGATCACGAGGAACACCCCCTGCATGAGGGCGTAGTCCTTCGCGTTGGTGGCGTCGAGCAGGAGCTTGCCGACGCCGGGGTAGCTGAACACCACCTCCATCACGATCGTGCCGCCGACGATGAAGCCGAGCGCGAGCGCGAAGCTCTGGATCTGGGGGAGCACCGCGTTGCGCGCGGCATAGCGCCAGAGCACGCGGTCGTTCGGCATGCCCTTGGCCTGCGCGACGGTGACGTAGTCCTCGTCGAGCACCGTGAGCATCATGTTGCGCATGCCCAGCATCCAGCCGCCGAGCGAGGCGATGACGATCGTCGCGGCGGGGAGGAAGCCGTGATGGATCACGTCGCCGACGAACTCCCACGACCACTCGGGCGAGACTCCGACGCCGTAGGCCTTGCCGATCGGGAACCACCCCAGCGCGACCGAGAACACCGAGATCGCCAAGAGGCCCAGCCAGAAGTAGGGGATGGTGCTGAAGAACGTGGTGATCGGGATGAGGACGTCGAGCCGGCTGCCGCGGCGCCATCCGACGATCGCGCCCCCGATGGTGCCGATCGCGAACGCGATGAGCGTCGCGAAGCCGACGAGGCCGACGGTCCAGATCAGGGATTGGCCGACGACCTCGGTCACCGGCCGCATGCCGTGCAGCAGCGAGATGCCGAGGTCGCCGCGGAGGAGAAGACCCCAGTAGTCGATGTACTGCTGCCAGAGCGAGGTGTCGGTGTCCATTCCGAGCAGGGCGCGCAGCGCCTCGGCCGCCTCGGGGCTGACGTTCCGGTTGCGCGCGAGGTACGCGTCAACCGCGTCGCCCTTCATCAGCCGCGGGAGGAAGAAGTTGATCGTGATGGCCGCCCACAGCGTGAACAGATAGAACAGGGCGCGGTTGCCGAGGAACCGCCACGGGATGCGCGCGCGGCCCTTGACGGCGCCCGTCGCGGTCGTGCCCGCCTCGATCGCGTCGAAGTCCGGGGCCGGAAGCTGGGGTGCGACGGCGCTCACTTCTCACCTCCGAGGATGCCGGCTGCGTGCGCGAAGTAGGAGTCCGGATCGGGGGACGCCGCGCGCAGCTCTTGGGTGTACGGGTTCTGGGGGCGCAGGATCACGTCGTCCGCGGGACCGCGCTCGACGACGCGCCCCTGGTTGAGCACGAGGACCTCATCGCTGAAGTGGCGCGCCGTGGCGAGGTCGTGCGTGATGTAGAGCACGCCCAGACCGTGTTCGCGCTGCAGGTCGGCCAGCAGGTTCAGCACCCCGAGACGGATCGACACGTCGAGCATCGAGACGGGCTCGTCGGCCACGAGCAGCTTCGGGCGGGATGCCAGGGCGCGGGCGATCGCCACGCGCTGGCGCTGGCCTCCCGACAGCTCGTGCGGCCGGCGGTCGATCACGGCGTCGGCATCGAGGCGGACGCGGCCGAGCAGGCGGCGCACTTCCTCGTCCAGCTGGTTCTTGGGCACGACCTTGTCGAGCTCGAGCGGCCGCTGGATGGCGTAGCGGATGGTGTGGTACGGGTTCAGCGACGCGAACGGGTCCTGGAAGACCATGCGCAATTGCTGGCGGTAGGCGCGCAGTCCCTTGCCGCGACGGGGGATCGGCTGACCGTCGAGGCGGACCTCGCCGCTCGTCGGCGACTCGAGCTGCGTCAGGATCTTGGCGATGGTCGACTTGCCACTGCCGGACTGGCCGACGAGCCCGATCGTCTGGCCCGAGCGGAGCGTGAAGCTCACGTCGTCGAGCGCCTTCATCTGGCCGGCGCCGCGCACGGAGTACACCTTGGTGACGGCGTCGAATTCGAGGACGGTCATCGGTGGACCACCCCCCTCTCTCCCGTGAGTCTGGGGAAGGATGCCAAGAGCGTCCGCGTGTACTCGTCCTGCGGATCGGTCCAGACCCGCTCGGCGGTGTCGAGCTCGACGATCTCGCCTTCGCGCATGATCGCGATGCGGTCGCTGATCTCGAGGAGAAGCGGCAGGTCGTGGGTGATGAAGATGACCGAGAAGCCGAACTCGTGGCGCAGGTGGGAGATCTGACGCAGGATCTCGCGCTGCACGAGCACGTCGAGGGCTGTCGTCGGCTCGTCCATCACCATGAGCTGTGGCCGCAGCGCGAGCGCCATGGCGATCATGACGCGCTGGCGCATGCCGCCCGACAGTTCGTGCGGGTACGAGCGGTAGCGCTGCGCGCCGACTTTGACGATCTCGAGGAGCTCGACGACGGCTGCGCGACGCTCGCGGCTGGACATGTCGGGGCGGTGGACCTCGAAGACGTCCTCCAGTTGGGACCCGATGGTCGCGACCGGGTTCAGCGAGTTCATCGCGCCCTGGAAGACCATCGAGATCTTGTCCCAGCGGAACCGGCGCATCTCCTCGGCCTCGAGGACGTTGATGTCGACGTCCTCGCCGTTCGCGTCGTGGAAGACGACCGAGCCGCTCGTGATCACGGCCGGGGGCTTGAGAAGGCGCTGAACGCCGTAGGCGAGGGTGGTCTTGCCGCACCCGCTCTCGCCGGCGAGTCCGAGGATCTCACCGCGCCGGAGTTCGAGGGTGACGTTCTTGACCGCCTTCACGGGGGGATCGACGTCGTAGACGATCGAGAAGTCGTGGACGGAGAGCAGCGATTCTCTCATCGGTGCTGGTTCGCTTTCGTGAGGGGTGACGTGCGGGCGGGGCGGATGCGTGCGCATCCGCCCCGCCCGCGGTGTGTCATTCGGCGGGCTGCAGCTTGGTCAGGATCTGCACGATCGCCGGCTGCGTCGGGTCCGCCGAAGCGTACTGGTCGTCCTCCGACGGCCAGCCGACGTAGTTGCGGGTGTTGAACTCGCCCAGGAGCGGGTGCGCACCCAGCGGGATGACGGGGACGTTCTCGACGAACGCCTTCTCGATCACCGCGATGGCGGCGTCACGGTCGGCGTCGGACGACGCGTTCGCGTAGGTGTTCAGCGCGTCGGTGACGGCGGGGTCGTCGAAGCGTCCGAAGTTGAAGGCCGCCTTGCCGTCGACGATCCACTTCGGGTCCATCGCCGACGTGTACAGGCCGTACGCGTTGCCCGTGTCCTCGAGCCAGTGGATGATCGCCTGGAACGTGCCCTCCTGGCGTGCGGCATCCCAGCCGCCCCAGTCCGGCTGGTCGACCTTGACCTCGATGCCGAGGCCCTCCTTGAGCTCCTCGGCGATGAGCGCCTGCTCGGTGTTCCAATCGCTCCAGCCCGCGGGGACCGAGATCGAGAACGTGACGGCCTCGCCGTCGGGGTCGACGAGGTTCTCGCGCTCCCAGGTGTAGCCGGCGTCCGTCAGGATCTGACGCGCCTTGTCGATGTCGACCTCGTAGTTCTGGCCGGCGTACTCGGGGATGATCTCGTCCTCGAGGAGCGAACCGAGACCGGTCACGCTCCAGATCGCCTCGCTCGCACCTTCACGCGCGATGTCGACGTAGGCCTGACGGTCGATCGTCCAGGCCAGCGCCTGACGGAGTGCGGGGTCGTTGAACGGCTTGGTCTGCAGGTTCATGAACAGCGTGCCCGCGCCGGCCGTGGGCGACGCGAGGAAGGTGTTGTCGGGATCGGCCGACAGGTAGCTGTCCTCGATCTGCGGGATGAACGCCTGCGCCCAGTCGGCCTCGCCGGTTGCGAGGGCGGTGGTCAGAGCCGCGTTGTCGCCATACGAGACGTAGTGCAGCTCGGGCACCGACAGTTCGCCGCCCCAGTAGTCGAGGTTCGCGGCGAGGGTGACCGACTCGGTCGTCCACGAGTCGAGCGTGTACGGACCGGTGCCGACGGCCTGTCCCTCACCGGTGACCGGGTCGGTGTTCGGGTCCTCGATGTCCTTCCAGATGTGCTCGGGCACGATCTGGAAATGGAGCACACGCGCCTGCTGGGTGTACTTCGAGCTGTTGAAGTCGATCGTGACGGTGTCGCCGTCGACGCCGACGCTCTTCAGATCGAGCGCGTTGGTGTCGTTGAGCTTGCCGTCGAGGACCTGGTTGTACGAGAAGGCGATGTCGTCGGCCGTGAAGTCCTCGCCGTCGCTCCACTTCACGCCGCTGCGTGCGACGGCGGTGAGCTGCGTGTAGTCGTCGTTCCATTCGACGGACTCGGCGAGCCAGGGGGTGGTGCCGAGGTCGCCGGTCGGGTTGACGAGGGCGAGGGACTCGAAGATGACCTTGCCGTAGCCGTACTTCGAAGCCGACGAGTCGCCGAGGTACGGGTTGTTCGACTCGGTGGTGATCGCGCCGTCGGGCTTGGCGATGGTGAGCGCCGCTCCGCCGGCGTCTTCGCCGCTGCCGCCGGCGCAGCCGGTGAGCACCAGCGCCGCGGCGACTCCGACGGCGGCGAGGGATGTTCTGAGCCTCATTGCTTCTCCTTGATGTGAGCACGACATCGTGTCTCCCGGGGGGATGACGACGGCGTCAGGGTGATTGCCGCATCAACTTACAATCAAGTAAGTAACTTCTGCAAGTATGGTGTTCCGGAACGTACGGGCAGGCCGTGCGTAGACTCACACGCGCCGGCGACGACGCATCCGAGACGCCGACGAAGAAGGGGGCGCGTATCGATGACCGCACAACGCCGGCAGCCGCGTTCGCGGCCCGAGACGCTCGCCCGTAGGCGCGACATCCTCGACGCCGCGGTCGAGATCTTCGGCAGCAAAGGGTTCGCGGGGGGCACGCTGCAGGAGATCGCCGACCAGGTGGGCATGACCCACGCCGGGATCCTGCATCATTTCGGCTCGAAGGACCAGCTGCTCATCGAAGTCCTCCAGCACCGCGACGAGACCGACGTCGCCGATTTGGAGGAACAGCACATCCCCGACGGCATGCCGCTCTTCCGACACCTCGTTCGCACGGCCTTCGTCAACGAGCGTCGGGCGGGGATCGTGCAGGCGTACGCGGTGCTCTCGGCCGAGTCGGTCACCGACGACCACCCGGGCCGCGACTTCTTCGAGAAGCGCTACCGGACGCTGCGGTCGGAGGTCGCCCACGCCTTCGAGGTGGTGTGCGCCGAGCGCGGCATCACGGCACCCGAGACGATCGCCAACGCGTCGACGAGCATCCTCGCGGTGATGGACGGACTGCAGGTGCAGTGGCTGCTCGATCCCACCGCCGTCCACCTCGCACGCGCGTCGGAGTTCGCCATCGAGGCGCTCGTGTCGGCGGTGCTGTCGCCGACGCCGTCACCGCTTGCGGACGGGGCCGACGAAGGGGCTCAGCCCAGTCCCTCGACCGTGTAGTCGATGCAGCGGATGAGCTGACGCACGTCGTCCGGGTCGATCGATACGAACGTCGCGATGCGCAGCTGGTTGCGGCCGAGCTTGCGGTACGGCTCGGTGTCGACGATGCCGTTGGCGCGGAGGCTCTTCGCCACGGCCGCAGCATCCACCGTCTCGTCGAAGTCGATCGTGACGACGACGGGGGACCGGTCGGCGGGGTCGGCGACGAACGGAGTCGCGAAGGTGGATGCCTCGGCCCAGTCGTACAGCGCCTGCGACGACTCGCGCGTGCGGGCGTCGGCCCACTGCAGACCCCCCGAGGACAGGATCCAGTCGAGCTGCTTGTCGAGGAGGAACAGCGTCGCCAGCGCCGGGGTGTTGAGGGTCTGGTTGAGGCGTGAGTTGTCGAGCGCGTTCTTGAGACTCAGGAACTCGGGGATGTAGCGACCCGACGCTGCGACGCGCTCGATGCGCTCGATCGCGGCCGGCGACACGAGGGCGAACCACAGTCCGCCGTCAGAGCCGAGGTTCTTCTGCGGTGCGAAGTAGTAGACGTCGGCCTCATGCACCGAGAAGTCGATGCCGCCCGCCGCGCTCGTCGCGTCGATGACGGTCAGGGCGCCGTCGTCGCCGTGCACACGTGCGATGGGGGTCGCGACACCGGTCGAGGTCTCGTTGTGGGTCCAGGCGTACACGTCGACGCCCTCGACCGCCTCGGCGACGGTGCGGGTGCCCGGCTCGGCCTTGCGGACGTCGGGCGCCTCGAGCCACGGCGTCTTCGCCGCGGCGGCGAACTTGCCGCCGAACTCGCCGAACACGAGGTTCTGGCTGCGCTTCTCGATCAGGCCGAAGGCAGCCGCATCCCAGAACGCCGTCGACCCGCCGTTGCCGAGGATGACCTCGTACCCGTGCGGCAGGCGGAACAGCTGGCCGAGCTCTGCGCGCACCTGGCCGACGAGGTCCTTGACCGGCGCCTGGCGGTGCGAGGTCCCGAGCAGCGCCGATCCGGGGCCCGCGAGCGCTTCGATGTGCGCGGGCGCGATCTTCGACGGGCCGCAGCCGAAGCGTCCGTCGGTGGGCAGGATCTCACGGGGCAGGAGGACGTGTGCCATGCGTCGATTCTAGAGACGCGCGCGCCGCCGCCCCGCCCGCGTGACACGTCGTGACACCCGGGCTTGTGAGTGGCGCAGTTTCCGCCCTCTTCGACAGGTCAACCGGGCTTGCGCAGGATGCGATCCGGGGGTCGGCTCATGCAGAACCCCGGTTGACCTGTCGAGCACGGTGAGCAGCGGGTAGTCAGGAGGCAAGGGTGTGCCGCTGCTGCCGCTGCCACCGTTGCTGAGGAGGAGCGTCGGGTGCGCGGCATCCGTCCTCTTCCACAGGTCAACCGGGCTTGCGCAGGATGCGATCGGAGATCGGCTCGTGTTGAACCCCGGTTGACCTGTCGAGTCTCCTCCACAGGGGGACGGACGGATGCTGCGCACGCGAGTTGTCGTGATCGTGCCGAGTATCGCGGTGTCTCGCGCGACGGAGCCGAGACCATTCGGGGATGGCGGATCTCATGACGGAGCTGGAGGCACATGGCGGCGTCGCGCTCAGGACGGCGCTCATGAAGGCGGGGATCAGCGGCTACGCGATCGAGTGCGCGATGGCCGCGGGCCTTGTCATCAGGCCGCGGCGGGGATGGGTGGCGATTCCGGACGCCGATCCCTACCTCATGGCGGCCGCGAGGGCAGGCGTGGTGCTCACCTGCATCACGCGGGCGAAGCGCTTGGGGCTGTGGGTACTCGCCGAGGACGGTCCGCATGTCGGCGCGCCGCAGAGCGCGTCGCGGCTGAAGCTGACGAACAAGAAAGCGACCGTGCACTGGGCTCGGCCGGTCGAGCCGCGAGCTCCGGGAACGCTGGAGGACAGCATCCTGAACACGCTCCTCATCATCGCGCGATGCCAGCCGTATGAAAGCGCGCTCGCGGTGTGGGAGTCCGCCCTCAACCTTCGACTCGTCGAGAAGGCAGAGCTTGCGCGCCTGCCCCTGGTCCAGTCCGTCCGCGGGTTGCTGGAGGAGGCGACTCCGTTCGCGGACTCGGGGCTCGAGTCGATCTTCCGCACGCGTCTGCGGTGGCTTTCGCTCCCGATCTACTATCAGATCTGGATTCAGGGGCATCGAGCCGACTTCCTCATCGGGGACCGTCTGGTCGTGCAGATCGACGGAGGCCATCACGTCGGCGCGCAGCGCGCCGAGGACGTGGCCCATGACGCGGCGCTGATGCTTCTCGGCTACCACGTTATCCGAGTGACCTACGCGCAGGTGATCGAGCGCTGGCACGAAGTGCAGGACCTGGTGATGCGCGCTGTGGCGCAGGGCCTGGATCGGGCCTCCTGAGCCTGCGTGGATGCCGGGTGTGGCAGCATCCGTCCCCTCATCGACAGGTCAACCGGGCTTGCGCAGGATGCGATCCGGAGATCGGCTCAGGCAGCGCCCCGGTTGACCTGTTGAGCTGCGCCGTTCAGGGAGTGGGGGAGTGGGAAGTGGGAGCGGACGGATGCTGCGGCCCTGCGCAGCCAGATGCTGCCGCGATCGCGAATCGGCGAGATGCCGCGGCTGAGACCCATGGGTCGCAGGCCCGGCCTCGGCGTCGGGAGCAGAGGATAGGCTGTCCTCAGCCCCTTGAGACCGCTGAGGACACCGCGATGACCGATCTGATCGACACCACTGAGATGTACCTGCGCACGATCCTCGAGCTCGAGGAGGAGAACATCGTGCCGCTGCGGGCGCGCATCTCGGAGCGTCTGGGTCACTCGGGCCCGACGGTGTCGCAGACGATCGGTCGTATGGAGCGCGACGGGCTCGTCGTCGTCTCGGAGGACCGCACCCTCGAGCTCACCGACGCCGGCCGGCAGAAGGCCGTCGACGTCATGCGCAAGCACCGGCTCGCCGAGCGACTGCTGTCCGACGTCATCGGCCTGGACTGGGCCTACGTCCACGAAGAGGCGTGCCGCTGGGAGCACGTGATGAGCGAGCAGGTCGAGCGCCGCCTCGTCGAGCTGCTCGGCCACCCCACCGAGTCGCCCTACGGCAACCCGATCCCCGGTCTCGACCAGCTCGGCGACCTGCCGACCACGGGCTTCGAGCAGGGCGTGGTGGGTCTGGTGCGGCGGCTCAACGACGCGGGCGAGCCCATCACCGGTACCGTGCGCCGCCTCGCCGAGCCCGCGCAGGTCGACCCCGAGCTGCTGCAGCAGCTGAAGGGCGCGGGCGTCGTCCCGGGTGCCGTCGGCGACTACCGCTACAACGAGGGCTACGTACTCGTGCAGATGCAGGGCAGCGACGAGGGCCTGGAGCTCCCGGTCGAGATCGCGTCGCACATCTTCCTCGTCGACGAGGTCCGCTGAGTTCGGCGCGTTCCGCCGAATGGGACGGGCTCGACGCTGTTTCCGGGCGTCGAGAGCCTTTCGGCGACGCCGGATGCCGCATTCCGCGAGCGTCGATGACGCACTGTGCGGAGATTGCCAGGCGCGGAGCGTGACATAACCGTGACCTTCGGGTAGCCTCGAAAAGTCCAACAGGCGAGAAGCCCGCCGTCCGGACCCCGCGTGGATTGCCTCACCGGCTCGTCGTCCACATGTGGTGAAGCCCGCACGTCGTGCCCCGACATCGAGTGCTGACGAGCCAGGCGCCCCGGCGCAGAGGCGCCGGAGGACAAGTTTGGCTGAAGAGATCGAGTCGCACGCGAACGTGCCCGAGCACGCCGCGGCGGACCAGAACCGTCGTGCGCGCATCCGGAAGAACCCCGTGCGACGATCCCGCGCCGTCGCGCCCTCGAAGCCGACCGCGGCCCGGGCGGAAACCCGTCCCGCCGCATCGCCGAGCTCGTCGAAGAAGGGCCGCGTGCTGAAGCCGCTGCGCAGCCTCGTGGTGCTGACGATGGTGGGCGGTCTGGTCGCCACGGTCGCGATCCCGGCGTTCGCTGCCGGTGCCACCGCCGTGGCGGAGGATTCCAAGACGATCCAGCAGATGGCCGTCGACGATGCGCAGACGTTCGTCGCGGCATCCGACGCGAACGCCAGCGAGCTGTCGCGCGAGAGCTACGCGGCCACCACCGCGGAAGAGATCGAGAAGAAGAAGGCCGAGGAGGCCGCTGCCGAGCGCGCACGCCAGATCGCGGCGGCTGCCGCATCGGCCGCGAAGTCGCGGTCCACGGTCCCCACGAACATCGCCCTCACGTCGCCCGGAACCGGCGAGGTGCGCTGGCCTCTCCTCAACTTCACCAAGGGCCGCGGGCTCTGGGACTCGGGCTACCACCAGGGCGTCGACCTCCTGACGTCGTGCGGCACGCCCATCTACGCGGCGGCGGCCGGCGTGGTCAAGGTCTCGCAGGAGAGCTACGGCGGCTACGGCGTCGGCATCTCGATCGACCATGTGATCGGCGGCCAGCAGGTCAACACGCTGTACGGCCACATGACGTATGGCAGCCGCCAGGTGTCGGTCGGTCAGTCGGTCTCGGCGGGCCAGTTGATCGGCCTCGTCGGCAGCACCGGCAGCTCGACCGCGTGCCACCTGCACTTCGAAGTCCACATCAACGGCTCGGTGGTCGACCCGTGGGCATGGCTGCAGGCCAACGCGGGCTGATACGCCCCCCTCTGCAATCACAGAAGCGAACGGATGCCTCGGGTCGAGGCATCCGTTCGCTTTTTCGTTACCCGACACGCCATCGATCGTTCAATCGTCGCGCGCCCCGGGCGTGTCGCAGTGGGTTACCCTGGGACTCGACGCTGAGAGAGCGGAGGGAGCCGATGGGCTGCACACCACGCATCCGAACCATGGATGCGCTTGGACGCCTCGTCCTTCGGCATTGCACGAGCGGATGCCGCGGCACTGCCGTGGCGCCAAGGCGCTGTCTGTAGACAGCGCCTTTTTCATGCCCCTGCGCCCTTGATCGTCGCGCAAGTCGAATAACCGAGAAGCCGTCCCGGCCATTCGAGAGGATGATCAATGCGCACTCTGGTGCTGAACGCGGGCTACGAGCCCCTCGCGATCGTGTCGTTCAAGCGGGCGCTCGTGCTCGTGATGAACGAGAAGGCCACCGTGGTGGAACACACCGAAACCGATCCGGTGTGGGGGACCCGACGATCGTACGAACGGCCGGCCGTGATCATCCTGACCCGCTACGTGCGGGTACCGGGCGGTCGCCATGTGCCGGTGACCCGGCGGGGCGTGCTGCGTCGCGACAACCACCACTGCGCCTACTGCGGCAAGGCTGCGTCGACGATCGACCACGTGCTTCCCCGTTCGCGCGGCGGCGCCGACTCGTGGGAGAACCTCGTCGCGTGCTGCCTGCGCTGCAACAACATCAAAAGCGATCGCACGCCGCAGGAGATGCACTGGGAGCTGCGGTTCACGCCGCACCCGCCGCGCGGCGCGCAGTGGACGGTCCGCGGCACCGAGCGCACCGACCCGCGGTGGGAGCCGTATCTCGCCCTGGCGGCGTGACACCGCGATCGTGTGCTGAGTGAGCGTCAGCGCTCGTCGAGCACGCGGAGCCAGCGCGTGAGGATCGGCTCGAGGGCCGCAGCATCCATCGTCCCGAGCTCGTCCAGAATGCGGCGCTCGTTCGTGAGATGCGCGGCGATGGCGCGGTCGATGAGGTTACGACCCTCCGGGGTTAGTCGCACCAGGCGCTTTCGGGCGTCGGATGCCTCGACCCGCCGCTCGACGAGTCCTCGGGCTGCGAGGCGGTCGACGCGCTTGGTGAGTCCGCCGGTGGTGACGAGGGTGTGGTCGGCGAGTTCGCCGGCGGCGCGCTCGAAGGGCGATCCCGCGCGGCGGAGAGTGGCGAGCACGTCGAACTCTCCCTCGCTGAGGTCGAACTCGCCGTAGACCGCGACGAGTCGCTCGGTGAGTTCGAGCGCGACGAGGTGCAGGCGCCCGATCACTCCCTGCGGTGAGGGGTCGAGGTCGGGGCGCTCGCGGCGCCACTCCTCTTGGATCTCGGCGACGCGGTCGAGCGGTTCGTCGTGCGGGGAGCGGTCGTCGGCGGCCATGCGACCCATCTTATCTTCCCGGTAAGATAAAGTATCTTCCATGGAAGATAAGCGATGGATGTGGATCGTGGTGACGGCGATCGCCCCGATTGCCTGGGGGAGCGGCTATGTCGTCACGCGCAGCCTGCTGCCTGCGGAGTCCCCGCTGTGGGGCGGTGTGCTGCGGGCGCTGCCGGCCGGGCTCATCGTGCTGCTCCTCGCCCGCTGTCTTCCGCGCGGGTCGTGGTGGTGGCGCTCTCTCGTGCTCGGCACACTGAATGTCGGCGGCTTCTTCGTGCTGGTGTATGTCGCCGGGCAGCGGCTGCCGTCGAGCCTCGCTGCGACGCTGATGTCGGCCTCCGCCGCGTGCATGCTGCTGTTCGCGTGGCTGCTGCTGCATCGCCGGCCGCGACTGGCCGCCGTCGTGGGGGCGACGGTGGGTCTCGTCGGTGTGGCGGTGATGCTGGGCTTCGATGCGGAGGGTGCCGATCCGTGGGGCATCGCCGCATCGCTCGGCGCGATGGTGGCGTCGTCGATCGGGTTCGTGCTCACGGCGAGGTGGGGCTCGGGCGTCCCCGCGGTGTCGATGACGGCGTGGCAGCTCGTCGCCGGATCGATCGTGCTGCTGCCGGCGGCGCTGCTCGTCGAAGGGGCGCCGCCGGTGCTCACCGCGCCGTCGGCGCTCGGCTTCGCGTACCTCACGCTCATCGCCACCGCGCTCGCGTATGTCGCGTGGTTCGCGGGGCTCAGGCGCCTGTCGCCCGGGGTGGTCGGGGTGGTCGGACTGCTCAATCCGGTCACCGGCGTCGTGCTCGGCGTGGCCGTCGCGGGGGAGGCGTTCGGGGTGCCGCAGGTCGTCGGGGTCGGCCTCGTGCTCGTCGGAATCATGCTGGGTGCGGCTCCGGCGCGACGGGCTCCGGGCCTGGGTGCGACGCCGTTGGTCTTGCAGTCTCGAACATAATTGTCGGAACCCGGTACTACGCTCGTTCCCAGCGGTTGAAGGACTAGAACATTAGTTCTAGAATGTGGGAATGAGGGCGATCGTGCAGCTCACGGCACACCACGTGCACGAGGCCGTCGGCCAGGCGCCGACGGGCACGTCTTCTCTGGGTGCGTCGTCGATGGGCACGTCGTCACAAGGCACCGTTGCGCAGCTGCGGGCTCAGGTCGAGCGGGTGCAGGGCCGGCGTCTCGATGCGCCGGTGCTTCCGGTGCATCCCGCACTCGCCTCACTGCTTCCCGGGGGCGGTCTGCGTCCGGGTTCCGCCTACTCCCTGCCGCGGTCGACGTCGGTGCTGCTGGCGCTCTTGGCCCAGCCGTCGCAGGCGGGGGCGTGGTGCGGTGTGATCGGCATGCCGCGGCTCGGCGCCGAGGCGGCCGAGGGCCTGGGGGTCGATCTGTCGCGGCTCGTGCTCATCCCCGATCCGGGCGCACGCTGGCTCGCAGTGACCTCGACCGTCGCCGAGGTGCTGCCGGTGGTCGCGGTGCGCCCGTCGGGGCGAGCGGCCGACGGCGAGATCTCCCGCCTGGCGGCACGGCTGCGCGATCGCGGCGCGGTGCTGCTCGTGCAAGGGCCCTGGCCGCAGGCCGAGGCTGTGATCGAGGTGGGCGATCCGACGTGGGAGGGCGTCGGTCGCGGACACGGCTACCTCTCCGGGCGGGAGGTGACGCTCACGTCGTCCAGTCGGCGCTGGCCGCGGTCGCGCCGCGCTCGCGTGATGCTTCCGGATGCTGCGGGGCACGTCTCCGCCGCGCCCGAGCGCATGCGCCCCGTCGAGGCGCTGCCTGCGGAATCTGCGGAGTCCTTCCCGCAGCTGATCAGGGCGGTGGGGTGACATGCCGACGGACACGCCGGTGCGGAGCCTCGTGCTGTGGTTCCCCGACTGGCCGGTCACGGCCCTCGAGCGGGAGGCGGGCGCGGCCGCGGCGGAGTCGGAAGAAGCGGTCGGGGAGCGGCCGGGCGCCCGGACGCCTGCGGCGCAAGGGAAGAACGAGGCCAAGCCCCCGATCGCCGTCGTGGAGCGCAACCTCGTGGTCGCGTGCTCATCGTCCGCGCGCGCGGAGGGGGTTCGCCGCGGGCAGCGCCGGCGCGATGCCCAGGCGCGGTGCCCCGGGCTGACGCTGGTGAACGCCGACGCCGCCCGCGATCATCGTGCGTTCGCTCCGATCGTGTCGCTGATCGAAGAGAAGGCGCCCGGCGTGCAGCTGGTGCGGCCGGGGCTGTGCGCGCTGCGCGCCCGCGGTCCGGCGCGGTACTACGGCGGCGAGATCGAGGCCGCCCGCATGCTGATCGGCACCCTGCGCGACGCCGGGCTCGACGCAGTGCGGATCGGCATCGCCGACGGCCCGTTCACCGCGGAGCAGGCGGCGCGGGGCGGCACGAGCGCCGCCGATCCGGTCTTCGCCGTGCCCGCCGGCGGTGCGGCAGGCTTCCTCGCACCGCTGCCGGTCTCGGTGCTCGACGCGTCCGCGATGCTCGGCACCGGCGCGGCGGGTGCGAAAGAGGCGACGGACCTCGTGGGCCTGCTCGCCCGGCTGGGCGTGCAGACCCTCGGCGGCTTCGCCGAGATGCCGACCGATCGCGTGCGCGAGCGGTTCGGCGAGCGGGGCGTCCGGCTCCACGCGCTGGCGGCGGGGCGCGACTCGCGACCGGTGCAGCCGCGTACGCCTCCACCCGAGCTGCAGCGCGAGGTCGCGTTCGAGCCGCCCCTCGAGATCGCCGACCAGGTGGCGTTCGCCATGCGCGTCACCGCCGACGACTTCGTCGCGGGGCTCGGCGCGGTCGACCTCGTCTGCACCGAGCTGCGGGTCGAGCTCGTCGGCGACCGCGGGGAGCGCAGCGAGAGGGTGTGGCTGCACCCCGGCTCGTTCGACCCCGCGGCCGTCGTCGACCGGGTGCGGTGGCAGCTCGCAGAAGACGTCGGCGCCGCCGATGCGGCCGGGGGCGGGCTGCGTAGCGGGGTGACGCTCGTGCGGATCTCGCCGGAGGCGGTGGACGCGGCATCCCATCACGCTCCGGCGCTGTTCGGCGGCGGACCCGAAGAGCGGGTGCACCACGCGCTGTCGCGCGTGCAGGCGATGCTCGGGCACCGCGGCGTGCTGACGCCCGCCATCGGCGGCGGCAGGTGGCTGGCGGAGCGACAGGTGCTCGTGCCCTGGGGCGACAAGGACGAACGCGATCGAAAGGCGACCGGCACCGGCGGCCTCGCGGCGCAGCGCGGGCGCCCGTGGCCGGGGAGCCTCCCCGACCCGTTGCCCACGACGGTGTTCGCCGATCCGGTGCCGGTCGACGTGCGGGCGCTCGGCGGCGAGCTGGTCGACGTCGATGAGCGGGGCAACGTGTCGGCCGTGCCTGCGCTCTTCATCGAGAGCGGCCGTCGGCGCGCGATCGAGGCGTGGGCGGGGCCGTGGCCGGTGGTGGAACGCGGATGGGATGCTGCGCGCTCGCGCCGTGCGCACCGGTTCCAGGTCGTCGACGCTGACGGGTCCGCGTGGCTGCTGGTGTGCGACGGCGACGCCTGGACGGCGGAGGCGACCTATGACTGAGAAGTCGGGCTGATGGGCTTCAACAACCCGGGTGTGCCGTGGTCCGAGATGGAGCGCGTGCTGAGTGGCCGTCGCAGGCCCGACGCACCGCCGGTCGGCGCGGACGGCGGCGACAGCCCTGCGTGGTCGCACAAGCGGGGGCCGTACGTCGCGCCCGAGATCGAGCGCCCGGCCGATGCGATTCCGTACGCCGAGCTGCACGCGCACTCGTCGTACTCGTTCCTCGACGGAGCCTCCTCGCCGGAAGAGCTCGCCGAAGAGGCGGAGCGGCTGGGGCTGCACGCCCTCGCTGTCACAGACCACGACGGGTTCTACGGAATCGTCCGGTTCGCCGAGGCCGCCGAGTCGCTTCAGCTCAAGACCGTGTTCGGCGCCGAGCTGTCGCTCGAGCTGCCGAAGCCGCAGAACGGCGAGGCCGATCCGGTCGGGGCGCACCTGCTGGTGCTCGCCCGCGGCGAGGAGGGGTATCACCGGCTGGCGGGCGCGATCACCCACGCCCAGCTGCAGGGCGCCGAGAAGGGCCGGCCGGTCTACGACCTCGAGGAGCTCGCCGCGCAGGCGGCAGGGGAGTGGGCGGTGCTCACCGGATGCCGCAAGGGCGCCGTGCGCCGCGCGCTCGCCGAGAGCCCCGACGCGGCGGCCGGCGAACTCGACAGCCTTGTGACGCTGTTCGGGAAAGACAACGTGCACGTCGAGCTCATCGACCACGGCAATCCGCTCGACACCCGCGATAACGACGTGCTCGTCGGGCTCGCGCGGGAGCGGGGCCTGCCGCTGCTCGCGACCAACAACGTCCACTACGCCGTGCCGAAGCGGCAGCTGCTGGCCGCGGCGGTCGCCGCCGTGCGCGCGAACCGCGGTCTCGACGAGCTCGACGGCTGGCTGCCCGCGCACGCCGGTGCGCACCTGCGGTCGGGGGCCGAGATGGCGGAGCGGTTCGTGCGGTTCCCGGATGCCGTCGCCCGCACCGTGACGCTCGCCGACGAGCTCGCCTTCCCGCTGCGCAAGGCGAAGCCGGCGCTCCCGAAGCAGAAGGTTCCCGACGGGCATACGCCGATGTCGTGGCTGCGGCACCTGGTGTGGGAGGCGGTGCCGCGCAAGTACCCCGACCTCACGGAGGACGACCGGGCGCGCATCGAGAAGGAGCTGGGGGTCATCGAGATGAAGGACTTCCCGGGGTACTTCCTGATCGTCCACGGCATCGTGCAGTTCGCACGGAGTCAGGGCATCCTCTGTCAGGGGCGCGGGTCCGCCGCCAACAGCGCCATCTGCTACCTGCTCGACATCACCGCCGTCGACGCGATCGCGTACGACCTGCCGTTCGAGCGGTTCCTGTCGAGCCTGCGCGAGGAGGAGCCCGACATCGACGTCGACTTCGACTCCGACCGCCGTGAAGAGGTCATCCAATGGGTGTACCGGGAGTACGGGCGCGACCGCGCGGCACAGGTCGCGAACGTCATCCAGTACCGGCCCAAGAACGCCGTGCGCGATATGGCGAAGGCACTGGGGCATTCGCCCGGCCAGCAGGACGCCTGGTCGAAGCAGATCGAGGGCTGGGGAGCCCTCCTCGAGACCGGCGCCGGCCACGACATCCCCGATCAGGTGCTGGAGT
Source organism: Microbacterium sp. F01 (assembly GCF_056156365.1). Lineage (NCBI taxonomy): Bacteria > Bacillati > Actinomycetota > Actinomycetes > Micrococcales > Microbacteriaceae > Microbacterium > Microbacterium sp. F01. Next base: position 2,940,563 of record NZ_CM149592.1, on the reverse strand, counting down.
TCGCCTCCGAACTGCTCAAGGCGCCGCGGCATCTCGGCATCCACTCCGGGGGCATGGTGCTCACCGACCGCCCGGTGGGCGAGGTCGTGCCGATCGAGCACGCACGTATGGAGAACCGCACGGTGATCCAATGGGACAAGGACGACTCAGCCTGGATGGGCCTCGTGAAGTTCGACCTGCTGGGCCTCGGAATGCTCGCCGCCCTGCAGTACTGCTTCGACATGATCCGCGCTTCGACCGGGGAGGACTGGGAGCTGTCGACCCTCCCAAAGGAGGAGAAGGCGGTCTACGACATGCTGTGCCGGGCCGATTCGATCGGGGTGTTCCAGGTCGAGTCGCGCGCGCAGATGGGCCTGCTCCCGCGCCTGCAGCCGCGTCGGTTCTACGACCTCGTGATCGAGATCGCGCTCATCCGCCCTGGTCCCATCCAGGGCGGCGCGGTGCACCCGTTCGTCAAGCGCAAGCTCGGCAAGGAGAAGGTGACCTACCCGCACCCCAAGCTGGTTTCGGTGCTGGAGCGCACGCTCGGCATCCCGGTATTCCAGGAGCAGCTTATGCAGATGGGCATGGCCGTCGGCGGGCTCACCGGTGAGGACGCCGACCTGTTGCGACGGGCCATGGGGTCCAAGCGGGGGATCGAGCGCATCGACTCGTTGAAGAAGAAGCTGTACGCCGGCATGGCCGAGAACGACCTGGTGGGCGAAGAGGCCGACGCGATCTACGCCAAGATCCAGGCCTTCGCGAACTTCGGCTTCGCCGAGTCGCACTCGCTGTCGTTCGCGCTGCTCGTGTACGCCAGCTCGTGGATCAAGCTGCACTATCCGGCGGCGTTCCTCGCGGGGCTGCTGCGGGCGCAGCCGATGGGCTTCTACTCGCCCGCGACGCTCGTGGGCGATGCGCGCCACCACGGCGTGGAGGTGCGCCGCCCCGACCTGCACCTCTCGGGTGTCGAGGCCGTGCTCGAGGCCGTCGTCGGCGCTTCGACCTCTTCCCCGCCGACCGGTCTGGATACCTGCCTCGAGCGGCGTCAGCCGCCCGTCGGGCTCTTCGACATCGATGCGCCCGACGAATCCGCCGCGCACCGCCGCGACGGAAGGTTCGCTGTGCGGCTGGGGCTCGCCGGGGTGAAGGGAATCGGCGCGACGGTCGCGCAGCGCATCGTCGCCGCACGCGAGGCTGGCGGGCTGTTCCGCGACCTCCGCGATCTCGTGCGGCGAACCAGCATCACCGCGGTCCAGGTCGAGGCGCTCGCCACCGCGGGGGCGTTCGAGTGTCTCGGGCTCAGCAGGCGCGAGGCGATCTGGCTCGCCGGGTCGGCGGCGCAGGACCGCCCCGAGTTCCTGCCGGACTCCCTCATCGCGGTGCAGCCGCCGCTGTTCACCGACCCCACCAGCTACGAGCGCCTCGCCGCCGACCTGTGGGCGACGGGCATCTCGACCGACGACCACCCGATCAGCCACTACCGCTCCGGGCTCGACGCGCGCGGCGTCCTGACGTCCCGCGAGCTGCGCAGCCACGAGGTCGGCCGCCGCGTCGAGGTCGCGGGCCTCGTGACCCACCGGCAGCGCCCGGCGACAGCATCCGGAATCACGTTCCTCAACCTCGAAGACGAACATGGTCTCGTCAACATCGTGTGCTCGCTCGGCGTCTGGAACCGCTACCGCCGCATCGTGCGCGACTCCCCGGCGCTCATCGCGCGCGGCATGCTCGAGCGCTCGGCCGAGGGGGTGACGAACCTCATCGCCGACGCGTTCGAAGATCTCCGCGTCGGCGTGCAGCACCGTGCGAGGGACTTCCGCTGACGATGCCGTCAGATCTCGTCTTCCCAGTCGACCTCGGTCGATGGGGCGGGGTCGACGGTGGCGATCGGGTGCAGACGTCGCTGGATCGCACTCATCCGCTCGATCGCAGCCTCATCCACGATCTCCCCATTGTCGTCGTGGGCGTCACGCGCGACCATCTGGCTGGCAGGACCGATGAGCACCGTCACCTCACTCACGGAGCCGTCCGGCTCCCTCGTCGGGACCGTCACCGCCTCGGCCTCACCCGCCTCGGCGAGCGCCTGGCCGCAGCCGAGCAGCGCGGCGGCGATGTCGTCCCCCGTCACGAACTCGCTTCCCGCGTAGATCACCCGCTTCACGACTCCTTTCTACTGGAGGACTCGCCGTCGGTCTCGGGGGTTGCAGCCCGGCGACGAAGGGGCTACAACCCGACACCGATGTGGTCTGGGCTTTTGGAGGTGTGTCACGCTACTCGACCAGTTTCCCGACGACCGACACCTCGCGCATGAGCGCGGCGATGTCGGCGGGGATCGGTGGAATCTGCTCCCGGACGACACCGGTCGAGGGCGACCACACCAGGTTCACCTGCAGGTCGGCGTCGGTGTCGGGGTAGTCGCTGCGGTTGTGGCAGCCGCGGGTCTCTCGCCGCTCGAGCGCCGCTTCGAGGGTCGCGCGCGCAGCGAGTGCCGCCGACTTCAGATCGAACGCGTGCGCGAGATCGTGGAAGCCCGCGATGTCGGGGTGCACGCCGATATCGGCCATCCGCGCCTCGATCACGTCGAGCTCGGCGAGGCCGGCGAGAAGCCCCTGCTCGTCGCGCACGACGCCGGCGTGTTCGGTCATCGTGTCACGGATGGCCCGCTGCAGCGCCCGGACGTTCTCGGTGCCGGATGCTGCGAGCAGGTCGTCGATCTCCGCGCGCGCGGTCGCGACGGCCGACGCCGAGCGCGTCTGCGCGGGCAGAGCCGCAGAGTACGCGGCAGCGGCCTGTCCGACGATGCGACCGAACACCAGCAGCTCGATGAGCGAGTTGCCGCCGAGGCGGTTGGCGCCGTGCAGCCCGGAAGATGCCTCACCGATGGCGTAGAGCCCTGGCACGTCGGTGGAGTGGTCCGACGAACGCACCCAGACGCCGCCCATCGAGTAGTGCGCGGTCGGAGCGATCTCGATCGGCTCCTTCGTGATGTCGAGCATCTGCAACTCGAGCATCGTCTGGTAGACGCGGGGGAGGCGCGTCATGATCGTCTCGCGCGGGAGATGCGAGACGTCCAGCCAGACGCCGCCGTTCGGGGTGCCGCGGCCTTCCTTGATCTCGGTGTAGCACGCCAGGGCGACGCGGTCACGGGTCGACAGCTCGAGGCGCTCGGGATCGTACTTGTGCATGAAGCGCTCGCCGAGGCCATTGCGCAGGATGCCGCCCTCGCCGCGTGCCGCCTCGGAGATGAGCGTGCCGGCCGCGTTCTCGGGCTCGATGATGCCGCTCGGGTGGAACTGCACGAGTTCCGGATCGCGCAACCGGCCGCCCGCCTCCACCGCGAGGCGGAACGAGTCGCCGGTGTTCTCGTCGCGCCGCGACGATGTGCGCCGCCAGATGCGGTTGTGTCCGCCGGCGGCGAGGATCACCGCGTCGGCGTGGATGAGGTAGCGCGTGCCGTCCTCGAGGTCGAAGCCGTAGGCGCCGAACACTGCGCCATCGTCGTTCACGAGGATGCGCGTCACGTAGACGGTGTCGAGGATGGGCACCTGCAGCTGTGCGGCGCGGTTGATCAGCGTGCGCTGGATCTCGAGTCCCGTGTAGTCGCCCGCGAAGGCGGTACGGCGGTACGTGTGAGCGCCGAAGAAGCGCTGCGAGATGCGGCCGTCGTCCTCCCGCGCGAAGGGCATGCCGTATCGCTCGAGGTCTTCGATCCCGCGCGCGGCGCCCGACGTGACGATCTGGACGGTGTGCGGGTTGGCGAGCAGGTAGCTCTCCTTCAGCGTGTCGGCGGCGTGCTGCTGCCAGCTGTCGTCGGCATCCATGGTGCCGAGGGCGGCGTTGATGCCGCCGGCGGCGAGCGAGGTGTGGGCGTCCGACTTCGGGCGCTTGCCCAGGGCGACGACGTCGACGCCGGCTTCGGCGAGTTCGATGGCCGCGCGAAGACCGGAACCGCCGGTGCCGATCACGAGGACGGTGGTGGAGAGCTGGCGTTCTGAGGGGATCACGTCAGACACGCTAGGCACTTCACGTCGATTACTCCAATGCATAATCATTGTTAAATCGATAGCAATAGGCTATTCGAATGAATCTCGAACAGCTGCGCGCGTTCGTCACCGTGGCTCAGTTGGGCAATTTCACCCGCGCCGCCGAGCACCTCCACCTCGCCCAGCCGTCGCTGAGCCGCCAGATCTCGACCCTCGAGCACAGCCTCGGCGCAGAGCTGTTCCACCGCGCTCGCGCAGGCAGCACGCTGACCGTCGCCGGCGAGTCGCTGCTGCCCCTTGCCCGGCGGATGCTCGCCGACGCAGCATCCGTTCGCCGCGAACTGGACGAGCTGGCCGGTCTCCGGCGCGGGCGCGTCCGGCTCGGTGCCACGCCCACGCTCTGCATCAGCCTCGTCGCCGAAGTGCTGAGCGTGTTCCACGCCGCGCATCCCGGAATCGAGCTGCACATCACCGAGAGCGGGTCGCGTGGCCTGCTCGACGATCTGGGCGGAGGCGAGCTCGACCTCGCGCTGATCACGACGTCGGACGCGGCATCCGCCGAGAGATTCACCGTCACTCCGCTGCTCGTCGAGGAGCTCGTCGTCATCTCCTCGAGCAGCGCACCGCCGCTCACCACACGACGCAGCATCGGCCTCGATGATGTGGCCGCGCTGCCGCAGGTCGTCTTCAGCTCGACCTACGACCTGCGCGCCACGACCGATGCCGCGTTCGCGGCGGCGGGCCTGACGCCGCACACGGTCATCGAAGGGGCGGAGATGGATGCGGTGCTCCGCTTCGTGGAGCGGGGGATCGGAGTCGCGATCGTGCCCGCGATGGTGCTCATCGAGCGCTCGGGGCTGCGGTCCGTGCGCCTCTCGCACCCGACCCTGACGCGCACCATCAGCATCGCGCGCGTCACCGACATGGCTCCGACGTCCGCGGTCGAGGTGATGCAGCAGACGATCGTGCGCACCGCCGCCGCGCTCGCCACAGGGCTGCAGGCGACCATGCGGCTCGCCTGATCGCGAGACCTGGATCGTGACGGATGCTGCGGGCCGCGGCATCCGTGATCGAATGGCCCGACCGCAGACGCGTCAGGGGTTCGGGGAGTCGTCGACGTGGACGCAGCCCGGCGGCTCGGAATTGCCGCTGAGCGTGAAGTCCTCGCACGTGAGGAACCGGTTCTGGTTGAGCCCCAGCACGAACGACGCGGCGGCGATCGCGGCGACGATCGCGAAGATGCCGAGTCTGGCGACGGGGGAGTAGTCGGCGATCACGTCGGGCCACACGGTGCGCACGACCACCCACAGAGTGAAGGGGATGCCCGCGACGCCGACGATGACCGCGAGCACATCGAACAGGTTGCCCCAGAGGTCGTCCGCGGCGGGAGCGCTCGTGAACGACAGCGCCAGCCACAGCGAGGGGATGACGAGCGCGAGGGAGCGACCGACCTTGACCCGTGGCCGCGCGGGCTGGATCAGGACCACGACGAACCCCGCCGTCGCGATCACCCACACCGTCAGGAGTTGGTCGAAGAATAAGGTGTGCCACGCGCCGAGCGTGAACGCCGGCCACCAGATCGCGCCGCTCATGCCGATGAGCACGATGCCGATGCCGCGATATCGCGAACGCGCCTTCCTGGCGGCGTCGGGCGCGGGTGTCGCTGTCATCCCGGTCCTCTCCGGCGTCGATCCGTGTGACGTGCAGAGTAGTGCATCCGTGCCAAACGGCGGCAGACCGTGGGCTGAACGCGCCTTGCGATCGGGTGTCGCGGGATACTGTCCCTCGCGCAGGAAGCCGGGCGATCGGTGGTGAGCGTCAGCGGTATTCGCCCTCGGCAGACTCGATGATCTGCCTCATGACCTCGATCGAGATCTGCTCGCGCTCGCCGTCGACCCACTCGTGGACGATGAATGGGACGCCGAGACGCTCGAGGAGTTCGACGGTCTTCTCGAGCCGGGGCACGACCTGGATGTGGTCGTTGCCGAACAGCGCCGCGGTGTAGACGGGCTCGCCGGCGCGGATCGCGCGGCGCAGCTCGACGGTGGAGCGCCCCGTGATGCGGTACAGGGCTTTCAGCACCTCGCTGCTGAAGTCAGGGGTGCCGATGATGGTGAGCGAGAGCGCGTTCTCCGGCGTGGTCACCTCTCCATCACAGCACGTGGCGCCGCCATGGGGTCGCTCCGCGTCCGCCGGGTGTCGACTACTGGCCGGCGAACCAGCCGAAGCTCGCCGCGTGGTGCCCGTTGGGCGGCGCGGACGACGAGGCGTCCGGCGCGGAGCCGAGCATCGACCGGGTCAGCTGCTCGCGCGAATCCATCAGACGGTCGAGCTCGGCCGCGAGGTCGGCGTCCTCGGGCTCGCGCTCGTCACGGGCCGCTCGAAGGACCGTCCGCCGCATGAGTTCCTTCGCGAAGGATCCCGTGGTGCCCTCGGCTTGTGCGGCGGCGCCCTCCAGCGCAGCGTCGCTGTACCGCAGGTTGTGGGCGTAGCGGCGGAACAGCCGCCGCCGCTCCGTGAGTGCGGGAAGCGGCACCTCGACGGCGAGATCGACGCGACCCGGACGCTCGGCGAGCGCCCGCTCGAGCACTTCGACACGGTTGGTGGTCATGACGAACGCCACGTCGGCATCGCCGTCGAGGCCATCGAGCGCGTCGAGCACCTCGAACAGCAGGGGTTGGGGCGAGGCGTGCCTTTCCATCGCGACCAGATCGATGTCTTCGAGGATGACGATCGCCGGCTGGAAGGTGCGGGCGATCTCGGCGGCCGCGCTCACGAATCGGATGCTCGACCCGGTGAGGACGACGGCCGTCGTCTCAGGCGTCGCGCTGAGCAGATGCCGGACCGTGAGCGTCTTGCCTGTTCCCGGTGGTCCGTACAGGAGGACGCCGCGCTTCAGATGCTGGCCTGCACCCCGCAGCGCCTCGCGGTGGGTGCCGATGATCACGACGTGCTGAACGATCTCGTCGAGCACGCCGTCAGGAAGCACGATGTCGTCGGCCGTGACGGCGGGGCGCGGCACGAAGGTGGCACCCGCCTCGCGCCCGAACTCGGTGTGCTGGAACGAGAGCACCTGACCTCGGAGCACGCTGCGCTCCACCATCGTGCGCCGCAGCACCTCGAGGAACCGCGTCACCAGGGCGGGGTCGGCGGCCATGACCTCGACGAGGGCGGTCTGACGGCCGTACTGCGGCGCCGCCGCGCGCTGAGCCAGCGCGAGAGGAGAGCCTTCGAAGTGCAGGAGGCGGATTCCCAGGGACACAACCCGTGTGCTCGAGTCCGGACCGGTGGCTCGCTCGGTGTAGTCGACAGGGCCGACGTCATACCGGGCATGACCGTTGCTGATGAACTCCGACAAGCCTTGATGGTGCCTCTGGTCGCCGCCGGTCACACCGATGAGCCGACCGTCGCCTTCAGCCGACAAGGCGTCCAACGCGATGTCGGCGTCGACCAGGCGGTGATCGGCGATCTGCTCCTGCACGACGGAGACGCGTTCGGCATCCGTCTCGAGATGCTCGGTGATGAGGTCGCCGAGCGGGGTGCGCGCCACCACCGTCTCGCGGGCGGCCAGCTCATTGACACGGTGAAGGTAGTCGGAAACGGCCCGCATCAGGTCGCGGTCATCGTCGTGCAGCATGCCACCGAACCTCTCATGAACCAGCGACAGCACACCACCTCGCGATCGCACTTTCGCGGGCGATCGCGGAGTGGGACTCTTCTCGCATGGACAGCATCGAATGGTGGGAGTCTCTCGACGAGGGTGCGAAGGAATGGCTCATCGCGCACAACGGAGAATCCGTGCGAGCCGACGTGCTCGCCCAGATCATCGCGGCCGGCGGCGACGTCACGAGCGGCGTCTGGTGGGTCGGCGAGTCAGGGCCCGACGGGTTCTATCTGTCCGACGACGCCGTCGATTGGATCGAAGAGAAGGGGAACTCGGAGTAACAGGAGTCCACCGGCTGATCCTGTCGCATTGGCATGCGATCTCGGGCGATGTCAAGGCCCGCGACGCGATGTCGGCGTCGATCTACGCTCGCCCGTGGCGGAGTCATCGAGGGCGAGGAGGATGAGACGATCGTGAGTCGGATGAAGGAGCGGTCCTCGGCGTCCCGCGTAACAGAGCCGGCGATGACCACCACCACCCGCCACGTGCCCCGCTCACTCCTCTCTCCTACGAGGTCACGCGAGGTCGCGTGTGCGGCGCCGCTGGCCGATGCCGAGGCCCTCGATGGATTCGGCTACGACATCCCTGCCACCATCGAGTGGTGTGTCGCCGCAGGAGGATCGGCGCCCCGCGTCGGCACGGGAGACACCTTGGCGCTGTGGGACCTTCTCGCTGCGACCGCCCGGCATGATGTCGCCGCCGCCCGTGTGCTCGAGCCGCATCTCGACGCACTCGGCATCCTCGAGCAGTCCGGCACCCAGCTCGCCTCGGGGGTCGACCCCTGGGATCTGTCGGTTCTCGGGGCGGACGAGGCCTCGTCGTGGGGCGTCTACGCCGCGGAAGGCGCCGGGCTGAGGGTGGCGGCCGAAGTGACCTCCGCCGGCTGGACCCTGACCGGAACCAAACCCTGGTGCTCCCTCGCATCCCAGCTCTCTCATGCCCTGGTGACGGCGTTCGTCGGCGACGAGCGGCGGCTGTTCGCCGTCGCCTTGCGGGGTTCCGGGGTTCGTCCGCACGACGGTCCGTGGGTGGCGCGAGGTCTGCCCGACGTCGTCAGCGCGCCTGTCGATTTCGACGGCGCGCCGGCCGTGCCGGTCGGTGAGACAGGGTGGTACCTTTCGCGCCCCGGATTCGCGTGGGGCGGCATGTCGGTCGCCGCGTGCTGGTGGGGTGGTGCGCTCGGCGTCCGGGACGCACTCGCGAGCTCAGCGTCTTCGGAGCGCGCCGACCAGGTCGCGCTGGTGCACCTCGGCCGCGCAGACGCCGCGCTCTGGTCGGCACGCGCTGTGCTGCGCGAGGCGGCCGAGCTCGTCGACGCCGATGCGGAGCTGGAGCCGAGGCTCTTGGCGGAGCGTGTTCGCGGCGCCGCCGTCTTCGCCGCCACCACGACCCTGACCGAGGCGGACGCGGCGCTCGGCCCCGGCCCGCTGGTCACCGACCTCGCATATGCACGCCGGGTCGCCGACCTGCACCTGTACCTGCGGCAACACCACGGGTTGCGAGACGCGGCGAGGCTGGGCCGGCTCGCGATCGACAGCGAGGCGTCGCGATGAGCACCCCGTTCAGCCATCTGGACGCGGGGACACCCGAAACGGTGTGGCGCGACGAGTTCGCCCGGCGCTCACTGAGGCCGCTGGAGGCGACTTTCGAGGTGCTCGTCGTCGTCGCGGCGCACCCAGATGACGAGACTCTGGGCGCCGGCGGACTGCTGCAGCGGGCGGCGCGCGTCGGCGCCCGTGTGGTGGTCGTGATCGCGACCGACGGTGAAGCATCCCATCCCGACTCACCGTCGCACGACCGGGCGACGCTCGCTCGGCTGCGCCGAGACGAAGTCAGCGCAGCGATCGCCATCCTCGCGCCGGATGCGGACGTCCGCTTTCTCGGTCTCCTCGACGGAAGGCTCGATGACTTCATGGGTCAGCTCCGCGAGCGGCTCGGAGCGATCTTCGACATCCTGCGCGCGGCCGACCCGCGACGCGTGCTCGTCGCGGCGCCGTGGTCACGGGACCGGCATCGCGACCACCGCATCGTCGCTGAGGTCACGGGCGCGATCGCCTCCCATCGCCGGTTCACGTTCCTGGAGTACCCGGTGTGGGCGTGGCACTGGGGGGCGCCCGAGGACCTGCCGTGGGATCGCGTGGTGGCGCTCCCGCTGACTGACGACGAGCTGCAGACCAAACGGGACGCCCTCGCGTGCCACGTCACCCAGATCGCGCCGTTGTCCGACCAGCCCGGCGACGAAGTGCTGCTGCATCCTGGAATGCAGGACCACTTCCACCGCGACATCGAGGTTTTCTTCGCCGCGCAACCGGAGGAGGCAGAAGCGGAGAGCCTCGACGCTCATTGGTTCGACGAGTTCTACCGCCGCAACGGCGTCGACCCGTGGGGATTCGAGTCCCGGTGGTACGAGCAGCGCAAACGGGCGCTGCTGCTGGCGACACTGCCGACGCACGCTCTGGGAACCGTGTTCGAGATCGGCTGCGCGACAGGACTGCTCACCGCGCAACTCGCGCCCCGCGCAGACGAAGTGATCGCGATGGATGCCGCAACCGCCGCTGTCGAGACCGCCCGGGATCGCCTGGGCACAGACGAGCGGGTGTCGGTGCGCCATGGCCGCATTCCCGGAGACTGGCCTCAGGGCCGCTTCGACACCATCATCTTCTCGGAGGTCGGCTACTACCTCTCGCCGCCCGACCTTCAGCGCACGCTCCTTCTCATCGAAGCCTCGCTCGCCGAGCAGGGCCGTGTCGTCGCCTGCCACTGGCGTCACGCGGTTGCCGAGTACCCGCAGACGGGCGACGCGGTCCACGAGACTCTCCGTTCCGTCCCCGGCTGGGAGACCGTCAGCCTGCACGTCGAGAAGGACTTCGTGCTCGAGGTGTTCGCCCGGCGTCCTGCACGGTCCGTCGCCGAGAGCGAAGGGCTCGCATGAGGCGCGCGCAGACGGACATCATGGTGGTCGTCATCCCCGTCCGTGACGAGGAAGTCCTTCTCGCCGCCTCGCTGTCAGCGTTGGTCGATGCCGTGGACACGGCGACCCGCGCGGGCATCCGGTCGGAGGTGCGCATCGTGCTCGACGCGTGCACCGACGCATCCGCTGAGGTCGCCGCGGCCTTCGACTTCCCGACGCTCACCTCGACGGCAGGACGCGTCGGAGCGGCCCGTGCGCTCGGCGTCTCCGACGCCCTCGACGCCCTCACTCGTGCCTCGGTGGATCGCATCTGGATCGCGAACACCGATGCGGACTCCCGGGTCCCGGCATGGTGGCTGACCGATTTCCGAGCGATCTCCCGCATCGCCGACGTCTGCCTCGGTACAGTCCGGCCTGACTTCTTCGATCTGTCGCCGGCGCAGCAGGCGCTGTGGTTACGCACGCACACCCGCGGAAAGCCGAACGGCAACACGCATGGCGCCAACCTCGGCATCAGAGCGAGCACGTACCTCGCCGGGGGCGGATTCGCGCCGATCGGTGAGCACGAGGACGTCGACCTGGTCGCCCGTTGCCGCAGCATGGGCGCTGTCGTCGTGGCCAGCGACGACGGCGAGGTCATCACGTCTGGCCGCCTCACTGGTCGCACGCCGGGCGGGTATGCGGGATTCCTGCGACGACAAGTGGCGGAGCTCGCCGCCGACGCGACCGAGTGATCGGAAGCCTCGACTATGCGTCGACGTCGCCTCGCCAGGCACCGGTCTCGTTCCCTTGGGCTTCGATGAACTCCTTGAAGTTCTTCAGATCCTTCTTCACCGCGTGGCCGCCCGCGCCCAGCAGGGAGCAGAGCTCTGGTGACGGATAGCACAGTTCGAAGTGAACCGCTTCCCCCTGCACACAGCCTCGGTCGGATGCGATCGTGAGGCATGGTCACACGGGAATCCGAACCACGGCGGCTCGACGCGTCGCTTCCTGCGGAGCCGCGGCGCACTCGGCGGCCGCGCCGGCGGCGGCCGGTCGAGGACTCGATCGGGCTTCTGACCCGCGGTTACGGCTTCGGCGCCCACATCTGGCGTCGCGTCGCGCCCGGAGGTCGCGCAGCACCGATGCGACTGCTCGGAGACGAGGCGATGCTGGTTCGCGGGGTGGAGGGTGTGGCGCTGTTCTACGACCAGACCCGGATCGCACGGCATGGGGCGATGCCGGCGATCGTGCAGGAGACGCTGTTCGGCCACCACTCTGTGCACAGCCTCGACGGCGACGAGCACCGACACCGCAAGGCCACATTCGTCGATGTGGCATACGACGACGCGCAGGTGGAACGTCTGGTGCCGTTGCTCGAACGGGAATGGCAACGCGAGCTGGACTACTGGGTGCGGGGCGGGCGCCACAGTGCGTACGACGCAGCGGTGGGTGCATTCGGCCGAGCGATCATGCGGTGGGCGGGCGTGCCCGGTACGAGTGACGCGCAGACGCGGTGGGCGCGGCGACTCGCTCAGATCGTTGACGGATTCGGTGCGCCCTACTCGCCTGCCTTCCCGCTGGCGATGGTGAACCGCGGGTGGTCGGATCGGCACGCCGTGCGACTCATCGACGCCACCCGTTCAGGCAGGCTGTCGCCCTCGGAGGAGACGGCGCTGTTCGCGTGGGCGTGGCATCGCGATGCGAACGGGGATCTCCTGCCGTCGCGAGTGGCCGGGGTGGAGCTGCAGAACAGTATGCGACCGATGATCGCGGTCGCGCGGTTCGTCGCGTTCGCGGCGAAGGAACTCCACGATCGCCCCGTGTGGCGGGCGCTCATCGCGGCCGAGGTCTCCGAACGCGGTTCACTGGCCGGCGGATCGATCGCGACGATGTTCGCGCAGGAGATCCGCCGCACAGCCCCGTTCGTGCCGATGCTGCCCGGGTGGGCACTGCGAGATGTCGAGATGGAGGGCAGGACGCTGCCGAAAGGCGGGCGGGTCGTCCTCGACATCCTCGGTACGAACCTCGACGAGCAGTCCTGGGACCACGCGGCGCAATTCGATCCGGAGCGGTTCCGGGCTGTGGACGACTACGAAGCGCTCACCGCGTTCATCCCGCACGGTGGTGCCGACGTCCGTACCGGGCACCGCTGCCCGGGAGAAAAGCTCGCGATCGTCGGACTCGCCACCGCGGTAGCCGTGCTCAGCGACCCCCGGATCTCGATCTCGAGCAGCGGACTGGGGGTGAATCCCCGACGATTGCCCACCAAGCCGCGCTCCGGCGGGCGCATCCAGCCTGCAGAATCACCGATGGGGTGTCCCCTCCACTTTGGACGGACTGCCACGAGCACGCGGCAACGCAGCGACTCCACGACCGAGCGCGGTGCGCTGTGAGACCAGGTGACGTCGAGGTTTCCATCCGGCCCATCCGCGTCGCGGACGCGGGGGAGGTGCTCACGATTCAACGCGCCGCGTTCGTGCAGGAGGCGCTGATCTACGGGGATCCCCGGATGCCCGCCCTCACACAGACGCTCGCGGAGCTCGAAGCGGAGTTGGTCGACAACCTCGGTCTCGTTGCGGTCCTCGGGCAGCGCGTCGTCGGCGCGGTGCGAGCGGCGGCCGATGGAGACCTGCTGTTGGTCGGGCGCATTGCGATCGCCCCGGACCTGCAGGGCGAGGGTATCGGCCGGGCGCTGCTGGCTGCAGTTGAAGACCGCGCGAGATCTCGGGGATGCCGTGATGCCGAACTGTTCACCGACTCATGGAGCGACGCGAACCGCCGCCTCTACGAGGACGTGGGATACCGGCAAAGCGACCGGGTGGACCAAGGGGACGGCACGGCGCAAGTCTTCCTGCGCAAGCGGCTCTAACGGCCCGTGGTGCAGTCGGGCGATTGTGTCAAGCCCCTGCGGACTCTCGATGCCAGGAAGGATGCTGTCTGAATCGAGAGGAGCACGGCATGGCGAGTCACAAACCGTCCGTCTCGGATGAGAGTGGCGACGACGACGGTTACGAAGGCCCGGATATCGAAATGCCGCTGGGTGCCGACGCCGAGACCGGGCACGACACGCCGGACGACGGCACCGGGCCGCCCGCGAACAGCACGCACGCTGACGACGTCGACGGAGAACCCAAGCCCGGCGGGCTCGGTCAGGACGGCACGATCCCGAACGATCCGAACGGCGTCGCCGCCGGACACACCGGCGTGCACTCGACGTTCGAGCCGGAGGAAGACGAGAAAGTCGACAACTGACGCAAAGCAACCGGCGACAGGCGGATCGGCCCAGGAAGTTGCGCGGAGACGAACAGGCAGTCGACACGATGCGGCCCGTCGGCTACTCGTCGTTGATACGGAGCTTGCCCAGCAGCCGTGCCAGCGCCGAGAGATCGGCATCATCCAGCTCGGAGAACCAGGGGCAACCCTCGCGATGATCGCGGACTCGTACACATCAACGTGTAGGCACGCTATTCCTCCTGGTGCTCTCCGTCTGTGACGTGGCGAGGGGCCACCGGCCCCTCGCCGCGTGGCTCAGTCCTCGGGGATGTCGCGTCCGAAGGCTTCGAGGGTGATCGCTTCGGGCTCGGGGCCACCGCGCACGCCGGTGTCGAGGGCATCGATGCGGGCGATCTCGTCGGCGGTGAGTTCGAAGTCGAAGACGTCGAAGTTCTCGGCGATTCGTGCCGGCTTGACGGACTTCGGGATGGCCTGGACGCCGTTCTGGATGTGCCAGCGCAGCATCACCTGAGCCGCGGTCTTACCGTGTGCTCCCGCGATGTCGAGGATGACCGGGTCGTTGAAGGTGCTCGTGGCGTCGTCGCCGCGATAGGAGGTGATGCCGCCGATGGGGGACCAGGCCTGCGTGAGGATGCCATGCTCGGCGCCGAAGGCCTGCACGTCATTCTGCTGGAAGTACGGGTGGACCTCGATCTGGTTCACCGCCGGAACGACGGTCGTCTCTGTGAGCAGCCGTTCGAGGTGGTCGACCATGAAGTTGCTGACGCCGATGGCGCGCACCGTGCCGTCGGCGAGCAGCTGCTCCAGCGCCTTGTACGCGGCGATCGTCTTGTCGAACTCGCCGGGAAGCGCCTGGTGCAGGATGAACAGGTCGATGACGTCGACCCGCAGCTTGCGCGCGCTCTTCTCGTACGCGTGGAGGGTCTCGTCGTACCCGTAGTCCGAGATCCACACCTTCGACTCGAGGAAGACGTCGTCGCGGTCGATTCCGGAGGCGCGGAGGGCGTCGCCGACGCCGCGCTCGTTCGCGTAGGCAGCGGCGGTGTCGATGAGCCGGTACCCGGTCTCGAGCGCAGAGGCCACAGCCGCGGCGGTCTCGGCGGGCGGAGTCTGGAAGACGCCGAAGCCCAGCGCGGGCATCTCGACACCGTTGTTCAGGGTCAGGTGGTTCGTCATGACATCGACGCTAGAACGGCACGCCGACCTGAGGGAGTGACTGCCGTTACACGGATAAGCCGTAACTGGCTCGCACGAACGGCGAGGCATCAGATGGAGGACATGACTTCCACCACCCACGACGTCACCGCCATAGCCGCGCGCTCCGCGGCCTTCGCCATCAGCGGCGCACGCGCAATCCGCCAGGAGAGCTGCGACTGACCAGCTCACGGGATCGGGCATACGGATGCATGCACCCCATCTAACTCGCAGGGATGCACACCGACTCCCTCACGCGTCAAACGCCCGGATGAGGATCGCCCGATGGTCCAGTTAGACCGGGGGACGCGGATTCTGTGAGCCAAGCGTCAGCCGCGCTGCCTCCGGAGCGCGCGACCGAGTCGTGCGGCGGCTTCGGCGAGGCGGTCCTCGTGGGTGTCGCCGAAGGCGAGCCGCAGGTGGCGTGCGGCGTCCGTTCCTGGTCCGGAGGGGAAGAACGAGCCGCGCTGGTACTCCACGCCCTCGGCGCTCGCGTCGTCGGCCAGCCGATCGGGGTCGACGTCGGCATCGCGCAGACGCGGCCAGAGGAACAGGCCGCCTTCCGGAACCGCGACCTCGAACGCACCGGGCGCTTCGCGCTCGATCGCCTCGGCCAGCGTCCGCGCGCGCGACGCGTAGAGCGCTCGCGCCCGGTCGAGGGTCGCGTCGAACAAGCCGGGGTCCTGGGTCAGCAGGTCGGCGACGACGGCTTGCACGAAGGTCGACGAATGGGAGTCCTGGCGGCTGCGCAGCGCGATGACGTCGGGCGCCAGCCGCTCGGGCAGCACGAGCCAGCCCAGGCGCAGTCCGGGTCCGAGCGTCTTCGTGAAGGTGTTGACGTGGATGACGTGCTCGGAGTGGTTGAACGGCTCCTCCTCGGCCGCGGGACCGGCGAATCGCAGCTCGCGGTAGGGGTTGTCGGCGAACACGACGAACCCGTAGTGCTCGGCGAGCCGCACCAGCTCGCGCCGGCCTTCGAGCGGCAGGGATCCCTGCGTCGGGTTGTGGAAGTCCGGGACGGTGTAGAGCGCCGCCGGACGCGCTCCGTCCCGCAGGAGCGCGCCGAGCTCGTCGACGTCGAGACCGTGCGCGCCCACCCGCACGGGCAGGGTGTGTGCCGCCGAGAGCTCGAGGCCCCGCAGGAAGAGCGGGAAGATCGGGTTGTCGACGGCGACGAGATCGCCTCGTTCGACGGTCGTGTGAATGGCGAGCGCGAGCCCGTGGAAGCCGCCGTTGGTCACCACGATGCGCGAGACCGGTACACCCTCGCGCGCCGCGATCCACTCCCGCAGCGCGGGAATGCCTTCGGTGCGCGAATACTGCAACGCCGGCAGGCCCGGCTGCGCGAGTACCCGGGCTGCAGCCTCGGCCAGTTCGCGCGCGGGAAGCACGGAGGGATCGGGGATGCCGCCGAGCAGCTCGATCGCGTCGGCCCGGCGTTCGCGCAGCGTCTGGTCGCCGAAGCCCTTCGGAACGGTGAACGCCGATACCAGGGCGGTGCGTCGGGCGAGGGCGGGGAGGGTGTCGAGGGTCATCGGGGGACTCCAGTTCTCAGGCGGTGCGGGCGAGTTCGGTGGGGATGCGTGATCCGGGGCACGGGATCGCCGACAGGAGCGACGTCGTGTAGTCGTGCTGCGGGTCGGAGAACACGCGCACGACCGGCCCGCTCTCGACGACCCTGCCGTTCTGCAGCACCGAGACCGTATCGGCGACCTGGCGGACGAGCGCGAGATCGTGCGAGACGAACAGGTAAGTGAGACCACGCTCGGCCTGGAGCTTCAGGAGCACCTCGATGATGTCGGCCTGCACGCTGACGTCGAGGGCGCTGGTGGGTTCATCGAGCACGATGACATCGGGCTCGAGCACGAGGGCCCGAGCGATCGCGACGCGCTGCCGCTGACCTCCCGACAGCTCCGCGGGCCGGCGGCGGGCATGGGCGGGCGTGAGGCCGACAGCCGCCAGGGTCTCGGCCACGCGGGCCGCACGCTCGCGGCGCGCGCCGACGCCGTACCGTTCGAGCGGCTCGCGCACGATGGCGCCGACGCGCCACGACGGGTCGAGCGAGGTGAACGGGTTCTGGTACACGAGCTGGAGATGACGACGGATGCCGCGTACCGCGTCCGCGCTACGGCCGACGACCGACTCGCCGTCGACGAGGAGTGTGCCGGCATCCGGATGCTCGAGGCCGAGAAGCGTCCGCAGCGCCGTCGTCTTGCCCGAGCCCGACTCGCCGACGAGGGCATGGGTCGTGCCGGCCGGCACCGAGAACGAGACGTCGTCGAGCGCCTTCACCGCGCTCCCGTCGGCGGAGAACGTCTTTGTCAGGCCTGACACCTCGATCCGCAGCGGTGCGCCGACGACGGGGAGCCGGTCCGCGCGCAGCGCGGCGTATCGCTCGGGGTTGAGGGCCGGCGCGTCCGCCTGCAGTCGAACCGTGTAGTCCGATCCCGGTTGAGCGAACACGTCACCGGTGGTCCCGGCATCCTGCACCCGTCCGTCCTTCAGGACCACGATGCGGTCGGTGCGCTCCCCGGCGATCGCGAGGTCGTGCGTGATGAGCAGCAGGCCGATCCCGCGCTCGGTCTGCAGCTGGGTCAGCAGATCGAGGATGCGCTTCTGGATCGTGACGTCGAGCGCGCTCGTCGGCTCGTCGGCCACGATGAGCGCGGGCGCCGGAATCAGCGCCAGCCCGATGAGCACCCGCTGGAGCATGCCACCCGACAGTTGATGGGGGTACGAGTCGTAGACCCGCTGCGGATCGGGAAGCCCGACCTTCTCGAACGTGTCGAGGATGAGCAGCCGGCGGGCTTTCGCGTCGCGTGGCTCGACGAGCGCTGCGGCTTCGTGGGCCTGCGTGCCGATGCGACGGACGGGGTTGAGCGCGTTCGCGGGGTCCTGCGGGACGAAGCCGATCTGCCGGCCGCGCAGCGGGCGGAACCGTCGCTCCGGCAGCGACAGTGTCTCGGTGCCCTGGAACTCCACGGTGCCCTGCGCGCGAGCGCCATCGGGCAGCAGGCGCAGGATCGAGCGGGCGATCGTGGACTTGCCCGATCCAGACTCGCCGATGAGCGCGAGGCTTTCGCCGCGGGCGAGGCTGAACTCCGCGTCGAAGACGACAGGGGTCGGTCCGTACGAGACCGACAGGCGGTCGACGCGGAGGAGGTCGGGGGAGGTCATGAGCGATCCTTCTGTCTGCCGGTCAGGAGGTCTTGCGCAGCCAGCGGCTGATGCGGTTGATGGAGAGGACGGTCGCGACGGTGACGAGCGCGGGATAGAGCACGAGCCACGGAGCGCGTGGGTAGTCCTTGCCCGACGAGATGAGCAGTCCCCAGTCCGACGCCGGGGGCGGGTCGCCGTAGCCGAGGAAGGCGAGCCCCGCGATGACGAGGATCGACATCCCGAACTGCAGCACAGCGAGGGTCAGCACCGAGCGGGACGCGTTCGGCAGCACGTGCCGGAACAGGATGTGGCCGCGCGAGCCGCCTTGGAGGGCGGATGCCTCGACGAAGACCGCGCGTCTGGTCTTGATGACTTCCGACCTCATCACGCGGGCGAACACGGCGACGGCCGAGACGCCGGTCGCGATCGCGGCGTTGATCGTCTGGAAGCCGAGCGAGCTCACGATGACGACGGCGAGGAGGAAGCTCGGGATGGCGAGCAGCACGTCCACGACGCGCGCGAGCGCGACGTCCGTCCACCCCGCGAAGAAGCCGGCGACCAGGCCGATCGCGCCGCCGACGACCACCCCGATCCCGACGGCGACGAGGGCGCTCAGCACGGAGGACTGGGTGCCGAACACCACGCGTGCGAACTGGTCGCGGCCCAGCTGGTCGGTGCCGAACAGGTGCTCGAGGCTCGGGGGCAGGAACTTGTCGGCGGGGACACCGACGGCCGGGTCGTACGAAGTGAACAGGGTGGGGATGCTCGCCCAGGCGAGCACGACGGCCAATGCGATGAACGATGCGACGACGGTCGGCGGCACGACCGCCGCGAGGGCACGGCCGGCGGTGACGGGACGGCGGATCGCGAGGGTGGCGCCGGTCATATGACGCTCACCTCCTCCTGGAGCGGGGTCCGGATCGGCTGCTCGGCGACGGGGGAGGCGTCACGCGAGCGGAGTGTCCGCTCGAGGCTCACGCGCGGGTCGAGCAGGGGGTAGGCGAGGTCGGCGATGAGGTTCACGACCACGAAGACGACGGCAGCGAGCGAGACGACGGCCTGCAGCACCGGCAGATCCTGGCTGGCGACGGCGCGCTGCACGAGGGTGCCGATGCCGGTGCGGCCGAAGATGGTCTCGGTGATGAGCGAGCCGCCGAGCAGCTCGCCGACGATGAGCGCCAGCACGGTGATCGTCGGCAGCGCCGACGGCTTCACCAGGTGCCGCGTGAACAGGCGCGTGCGGCGCAGCCCCTGCGAACGGGCGACGGCGACATACTCCTGGCGCGACTCGTGGTCGAGGTTGGCGATGAGCACCTCGGCCAGCTGGGCCGACACGGGAATGCCGAGGGCGATCGCCGCGAAGAAGGTGGACCAGGGACTCTCGGCGTCGATGATGCGGAACAGGCCGAGGCCGAACGCGAACACCTGGATCAGCAGGAGGCCGATGACGAAGTTCGGCACCGACAGGAACAGCGACGGGAGCGCCCGGAGCAGGCCCTGTCCGTACTTCGCGGGCAGCACCTGGGTGCCCCACGCAATGAGCGCCGCCAGGATGATCGCGACGACCAGTGCCGTCGACGCGAGGATGAGAGTGGACGGCAGCGCCTCGGCGATGAGCTGGCCCACCGGGAGATTGGAGCGCAGCGAGATGCCGAAGTCGCCGGTGAGGAACCGCGTGAGCGAGGTCCACAGCTGTGTCAGCAGCGGCTCGTCGAGCCCGTAGTAGGCGATGATGCGGTCGATGTCCTCTTGCGTGAACCCGTTGTCGGGATTCTTCAGCGTGCTCGACACGGGGTCGCCGGGCAGCACGCTGATCACGAAGAACGTGAAGACATAGGCGAGCAGCACCACGACGATCGCCTGCGCTGTGCGCGAAAGCGCGAACCGCGCGTAGGGGGATTTCATCTCTGCATCCTCGGGATCGGAACGGATGCCGGGGCGCCGCGCCCGCGGAGGAGGCGGCGCCCCGACGGGTCAGCGGTCGAGCCAGGCGGTGAAGTAGTTCGCGTAGGCG
The DNA here is from genome assembly GCF_056156365.1 of Microbacterium sp. F01. Taxonomy (NCBI): domain Bacteria; kingdom Bacillati; phylum Actinomycetota; class Actinomycetes; order Micrococcales; family Microbacteriaceae; genus Microbacterium; species Microbacterium sp. F01. Next base: position 2,920,443 of record NZ_CM149592.1, on the reverse strand, counting down.
AGGCCGTTGTAGGTGACGTCCTTCACCTCGGGCGACTGCACGTAGACGCGCTGCACGATCTGGGTGATCGGCGCGAAGTAGCCCTTCTCGAGGACGTACTGCTGCAGCTCGTCGAACACCGGCTCACGGGACTCGCGATCGGTCGCGGAGGCGAGCTGCGCGGCGAGGTCGTTCAGGGTCTCGTCGCTCGTGCCGACCTTGAACCAGTCCTCGTCGCCCGGGTTGCTCGCCGTCAGCACACCGGGGATGGTGCCGATGTCGACGAAGCTGCGGGTGATCTCGGTGGCCTGCAGCGTCTTGTTGCCGATGACCTTCTCGCCATAGGTGACGACGTCATACGCCTCGATGTCGACCGCGAAGCCGATCTCGGCGAGCTGCTGCGCGACGAGCTCGTCGATCGCCTTCGAGGTGGCGAGGTACGGGTTCGGGTAGAGCGTCAGTGCGAGCTGCTGCCCGTCCTTCTCACGGACGCCGTCGGTGCCTTCCACCCAGCCGGCGTCCTCCAGCAGCTGCTCGGCGGCGTCGGGGTCGTACGCGAACGCGTCGGTGTGGTCGGTGGCCTCGGGCACGTTGCTCTGCACGAAGGACTCGGCGGCGAACCAGTCCTCGGTGTAGACGGTGGAGAGGATCTCGTCGCGGTCGATGCCGTGCGTGAACGCCTGGCGCACCGCCTCCTCGCCGAACGGCGCCGCGGTGGTGTTGAGGGCGTAGCCGTTGACGAAGCCGAGGTAGCGCGGCACAGCGACCTCGAAGCCCTCGTCCTTCAGTGCGTCGAGCTCCTGCGGCGACGCGTTGTACGCGACATCCGCCTGTCCGGACTGGACCGACCCCGTGCGCAGCGTCGGCTCGGCCACGATCTTGTACGTGATCGTGTCGAGGTAGGCCGGGCCGTCGTGCCCGAGCGCCTCGGGACCCCAGTCGTAGTCCTCGCGCTTCTTCAGGACGACGCTGTCGCCCTCCTTCCACGACTCGACGACGAATGGGCCGCTGCCGATGTCATTCGACAGGTCCGCCTGCTCTTCCGCCGGGAGCGCCAGTGTCGCCGGCGAGATGAGGATCGAGCCGTGGTACGCGAGCGTCGGGATGAAGCTCAGCGTCGCCTTCGAGAACGTCACCTTCACCGTCGCGTCGTCGACCGCCTCGGCGCCCACGTAGTTCGCGGACGGGAACAGCCCGACGCGGGCGATCCCCTTATCGGGGGCGCCCTTCGCCCAGATGTCGATGTTCGCGACGACCGCCTCGGCGTCGACGGGCGCCCCGTCGGAGAAGGTGACACCGTCCTTCAGGTGGATCGTGAACTCCGTCGCCGCGTCGTTCTGCTCCCAGCTCTCGGCGACCCAGGGGCTGAGTTCGCCGTCGCCGTCGACGTAGATGAGCTTGTCGGTCAGGTGTCCCCAGACGTGACCCTGGTAGCTCGAGATCGAGCTGGAGTTGGGGATCCACGTGGCGCCGAGCGAGTCGATGAGGAAGGTGAGGTCGCCGCCCTCCTTCGGCTCGTCCGAGCCGGCGCTCGCCTGCGGGGCGGTGCCGCCGGCGCAGCCGGCGAGGAGGGCGACGGTGGCGAGCGCCGTGGTGGCGACGAGGGCGATTCGTCGCAATGGGTGTCGGGTGCGGGTGGTCATGGTGTTTCCTTGCTGTGAGGGGTGCGGGTCGGCGGGAGTGCGGTTGCCGACGTATCCGGGGCCGGTGGCCCCGAGGTTCAGAGGGCCTTGCCGGGGTTGAGCAGCTCGAACGGGTCGAAGGCGGCCTTGACGGCGAGCTGGGCTTCGCGGCTGCGAGGCGAGAGCTCGAGCGCCGCGAGGTCCCGCTTGACGGTCCCGATGCCGTGCTCGCCGCTGACCGTGCCGCCGAGCGACAGCGCGAGGCGGGCGAGCTCGTCGGACGCGTCGTGGAGCTCGGCCGGCGGGACGAGCGGGTCGGCACCTTCGGGAATGGGCTTGGTGATGACGGGATGGAGGTTGCCGTCGCCCGCGTGCGCGACCGCCCCGATCTCGACCCCGAAGCGCTCCTCGAGCTCCGGCAGCGCTGCGTAGACGTCGGGGATCCGCGACTTCGGCACCGCGATGTCGCCGCCGGCGAACCACGAGCGCTCGTCGAAGCCGCGCCCACCCCGGCGGAGTGCCCACAGCGCCTGGCCCGCAGCATCCGTCTCCTGCGTGACACGACCACCGACGGCCTCGAGGGCGTCACGGAGGTCGGCAAACTGCTCTTCGATCCCATACCCGTCGAGTTCGATGAGCAGGAGCGATCCGCCACGGGTGCTGAGGTCTGTGCCCCGGTGTGTATCGATGTTCGCCAGCGTGCGGCCGTCGAGGAACTCGACGACTGCGGGACGCACCGGACTGCGCGTGATGGCGGACAGGGCGGATGCCCCGGCCGCGGTCGTGTCGAAGAACGCCGACACCGTTCGGCGGGCGACCGGGAGGGGGCGCAGCCGGACTGTCGCGCGCACGACGATTCCGAGCACCCCCTCCGAGCCGACGAACAGCGAGACCAGGTCGAGTCCGGTGACGCCCTTGATCGACCGGTGGCCGACCGTGATGAGCTCGCCGTCGGCGAGCACCACGTCGAGGGCGAGCACCGACTCGCGCGTCACGCCGTACTTCGCGCAGCGCAGCCCTCCGGCGTTGGTGGCGATGTTGCCGCCGATCGTCGAGATCTCGTAGCTCGCGGGGTCCGGCGCATAGAACAGGCCCCACGCAGCGAGATGCTCGTTGAGTGCGGCGTTGAGCACGCCCGGTTCGACGACCGCGACCTCGTCGAGCGGGGCGACCTCCAGGATGCGATCGAGCCGCTCCGTCGAGACCACCAGCTGTGCGGCGGTGGCCGAGGCGCCCCCGGAAAGACCCGTTCCCGCGCCGCGCGGCACGATCGTCACGCCATGGCGGGTAGCGGCGCGGACCACCTCCTGCACCTCCTCGGCGGTGGCCGGCAGAGCGACGGCGGGACCGGATGCTGCCTCCCCGCGTGCCCGCCGAGTCGCAGCGTCGTCCAGGTAGGCGATCGTCTCGGCAGAAGGGGCGAGCACCTGGATGTGCGGGAACCTCGTCCCGAGATCGTCGAGCACGTCGGCGAGCGCGCTGATGCGCGTGGTGGGTTCGCTGACGGGAGCAGGAGCAGCCATGGGGCGCCTTTCGCAGGGTCTTGGAGCGGAGCAGGTACCCCTCCGCGGCTTCCCCAGACGGTAGGGAAAGTGCCCGCCCTCACGCGCTGCCCCGTGTCACCCGGCGTCCGAGTGGGTCACGGCTCGTCGCACAGCGTCACGCGACGACATGTTCTTGGACCCGGTTCAGCTGAACCCCGGGCCGTCTTCTGCCAGATCATCGTGGGCGAGAGCGGCACCGCCTGCGCGAACGCGACCATGCGATAGGTCGCTCGATACATGGTTTTGTTAATTCAGCACTACCTGTAGTGTCATCTGCGTGACCGCGACCTTGACTCACTCCACCGCGCTGGCCAGGTTCGGGCATGCGGTGTCGGATCCGACCAGGGTCGGCATCCTTCTCGCCCTTCGTGACGGGTCGGCGTACCCGTCCGACCTTGCCGACAACCTTGGGGTCTCCCGCCAGGTGATGTCGAACCAGCTCGCATGCTTACGCGGCTGCGGGCTCGTCGAGGCCATCCCCGAGGGGCGACGGTCGTCATATCAGCTCACCGACCCCCACCTGGTGGCCGCGCTCAACGAGCTCCTGCAGGTCGTCCTGCTCGTCGACCCGACCTGCTGCGACAGTGACACCTGCAGGTGCGCGTGAGCGCCGGGACACTCGGCAGCGAGCGGGCCGAGACGCTGCGGCGCCGCATCCGATGGATCGTCACCGCGACGATCGCCTACAACATCGTCGAAGCGATCGTTGCGATCACCGCCGGAACGATCGCGTCCTCCGGAGCGCTCATCGCGTTCGGTCTGGATTCGACCATCGAGGTGCTGTCGGCAGCGGCGGTCGCGTGGCAGTTCACCCGCCGCGACCCCGACCGCTGGGAGCAGCCCACTCTCCGGGTCATCGCCGTCGCGTTCTTCGCCCTCGCTGCATACGTCACCGTCACGTCGATCATGACCCTGCTGACATCGTCCGACGTGGAGCACAGCCCGCTCGGGATCGCCATCACGGCGCTGAGTGTTCTGATCATGCCGTTCCTGTCGTACGCGGAACGACGCGCAGGCCGTGAACTCGGCTCCGCAACCGCGGTCGCCGACTCCAAGCAGACTTTGATCTGCACCTACCTCTCGGCCGCGGTCCTCGTCGGGCTCGTCCTCAACAGCCTTCTCGGCTGGTGGTGGGCAGACCCCATCGCCGGGCTCGTGATAGCTGTCTTCGCCATCCGAGAGGGCATAGAAGCTTGGCGCGGCGATGCCTGCGCCACCTCAATCGGAATGCTCATCGAAGACGACGCCAACCACACTGGCGGGCACCAGCACCAATAGTCAGGTCAGCAGCCAACGCTCGTGAAGGGACCCGCGCGAGCCGGGCGGGTTCAATCGTCCGAGTTGCCGGCTGCGGAAGTTGGCCAACCGCTCTTCGAGCTCCTCGAGGCCGACGGGGCAAATACGTCATGCCGGACGCGGCAGGCCACTACCCCTCAGGCCGCTCGCACGAAAAGGCATCAACAACCTAAACAGGCAAACATTAGATAAATGGCCCGTTCGGGGACTCAGGGTACCGAGCTAAACACCAGGTCAGAAGCTAAAAAAGAGCAGGGTTCCCCTGGAGGGACTCGAACACGACTGAGCATAATGCTCAATCAGACCCAAACCGGCAAGAACCGCGGAATCACGCGGATCTTCGTGATCGTCAGCGACATCGCGCGACCGCCCAAGACACGTTGTGGGAAACGGTTTGCGGGCAAAACACGGGCAGAAAACCCCGGAAAATCACGACTGCTCAACGCCCCGTGACGCAAGGTGTCCCGGCCCCGGAACTCGCTCAACGGCAAGAAGAGTCGAAAGAGCACATTGCTAAACGCATGAGCGCCAGGGACTGCAATACTGAGCAATCTGCTCAAACCGCGCCATAAACCCGGATCGGGTCTCCCTGCGGTAACGCCGACCGGCTGCTCATCGTCCGATCGAGGGTCCGCCGGGCTGAGCTGACCCTCGGTGTGGCGCCGCAGGGTCGAATGCCTGGCCCGGGTTGTATGGGTCGACCGCCGGCGCCCGCCGTGGCTCCTGGATCCGGACCTCCGGCGCCAGGCCCGAGTCGCGCGCGCGACTCATGAGGCGCGTCGCGGTGCTTTGGCTGATTTGGAGAGTGTCGGCGACGAGTTTGAGGGGCGGATAGCTGATTGCTGTCGCGACGCGATAGACGGAGATCGCGGCGTGGAGGGACTCCAAGGGCTCGCGCTCCTCCTGCGCCCGCAGGCGACTGAGAAACTCGCGCACCGGTATGTGGTCGCGTTCGCCGCCATCATCAGTGCCGACGTCGACGGTGACGACATCGAGAGCGGACCTCGTCATGATCCAGTGTGTTCGCACCTCGCGGAGCACCTGGCTGGTGATGTCGACGCCCTCCGCTTCGCGCTCGAGTGCAGCGAAGGTGACGGCGGTGCGTCTGAGCACGTCATCCCACTCCACGCGGACGGTGATCGTGCCGGGCACGTCCTGCTCACCCGACACGCGTGCGCGCCAGGACTTCGGAAGCGTCACCCCGCTGCCGAGATCTATTCGTTCGTCGCTGAAGTCGTACGTCTCGACGTCTGCCATAGAGCCCACTATTCCAGGTCACCGAAGAATCGCGAAGAAGACTGTCGATCTTGGCTCACGCCTGTGGTACTTTGCCACGAAGGGAGATTGACACTGCTGGCTCACAGGAAGGAAGGGCGATGAACCGGTCACAGGATTGCCTGGCTCTGACGATGAAAGATGCCGCGAAGCTCGTCGGCGTCGACTACCGCACGATCAAGCTCGGCATCGAAGCCGGGACCATCCCCACGGTCCAGCTCGGCCCGCGTCGGATGATCCCCCGCGTGCCACTGCTACGCGCCTTCGGCGTCGACACGTAATCATTGCGCTGGCAGCAGTCTCCGTGATGCGCCGACGGCGCCGGGTAGTGCGAGCGTGCATCACGGCCCACTGACGGCTTGCAGGGGATAGCGATGAGCGGCCCCTGCCCGACCTGCAACTACTCACGCGTAGGATTACTTCGATGACTTCAGTGGACGACAGCGCGTCAGTGCGCCGCGTCGGCGAGCCGATCCACGAGACGAGGCTGACTCGTTCGCTCGATGCCTCGATCAGGGGTCTTCTTCGTCCTGGCGTGGGCCGCTCGCTTTATGTGATTGCGGAGGTGGACGCTCCGATTGGGCGCCCCGACCTTGCTGCAGTGGTCGTGGCGCCGAGCGTGGTCACTGGCTACTTGAAGTCGGGGATCAGGTTGCCCCACGTGACCGCTGCCAAGCTGCTCCTGAGCCCATTGGTTGGACACCAAAGCTCGACTCCGGTGTCATCGAACGGGAGTCGTGTGCTGAGAGAGCTTGAACGCTCCGGGTGGACGACAGCCCGAGCTAGAGATCTTGCATCGGCGATTCACACGACGCTAGCGGTCGAAGCAAAAGTGAGGGACTGGAGAGGTGGTCTTCGCCAGATCTCACGGTTCCGTCGGATGTTCGCTCAGTCTGCCCTGCTACTTCCGACGCGACCTCAGAACCCGCAATTCGACGACGCACTTGGTGCCTATGGTTGCGGACTGCTTCTCGAGGACCACGGCCGTGTTCGGTGGGACCGCGAAGCTCAAGAAGTCTTGCCGCCTGCTTGGGCAAACCTCTGGACGCTGGAGCTTGTTGCGCGCGGCCTGGAGGGCGGATCCGCCTATCGCGTCACTTCGCGATCGAATAGTGCGAGCGCCTCTGCGTAGCTGCGAAGCCTCCCGACGTAACGGCCTTCCACAGACACGTTGAACCCGGCAACTGCAACGAACCGTTCCAGCGCACTCTGCACGAGGGACTGCACGTGATCGAATCGCTCCGTAAGGGGTAGGTCGGCGACTTCTGCTGCGACGAGCGAGAGCTCGACCATGTGATGGACCTGAGCCTCCGGGTTGCTGAGGCCGAGTACATCCTGCGCATCCGAACTGGCAAGGCTCGTTAATGGCGTGGCGGAGGCGATCTCCAAGATGTCCGCGACCTCGGTAGTTCTCAGATCCGAGAGGAACTCCCTAACGAATACCCTCGGGATTGGTTGTGCTCCACCTCCTCGTTCAGTGTTGTAGCGATCAATTGAGAACTGTCGCAGTGAGTATGACCAACCCGCCGCCAGCCCTTTCGCGCCGACCGCCAAGCCGAGCAATCCATCAACGTCGGAATAGCCCCAGATCACCTCGAAGCCGTTGACGACGCTGAGCGTGTAAATCACACGTAGCAGGTTCGCCAATAGGCGTGGGTTCCATGGAACCGGTGGGTAAGTTGTATCGGATCTACCGACGACAAGGTAGAAACCGCGAACGTCGAGTGTTGTTGCAGCATCAAGCCACTCTTCTACGACCGCCCAGTCCGCGAGCGCCTCCTGGGAGATCGCGATTGTCGCGAGCACATCTCGAGAGTTCCACTGCGAAGCGGCGGTCCGCGCGTACTGGAGCGCGGTCGGCATCCAGTAATCCCCGAGCGACGCATTGAAAGGAGCCGGCGCGATCATGCGGTCGCCCAGCTGAAGTCGGAGTCCGAGCTCCTCTATCTTTGAGATGTCAGCCAGAACTGAGGTTGCAGATCCCGCCCAGCTCATCGATGACAGATCCACGTTATTCCGTGCGTGAAATCGCAGCGACCCTTGCGGGCGGGTCGAGTAGATGTACGACTGAGGATCTACGAGAACGTCCATCCCCGCGGCAGCGCTATTGCTGGCCGTCGCAGCGAGCGTGGGAGCATCTTCATGGCCGGGGCTGAGGATGACGCCATGTACTGCGCCCCTCGTCAAGACCTCGTCGATCTTGTTCGACTTGCCATATCCGTGTTGGATGTAGAACATCAGGCACCTTCCTCGAACATCGCGAGCGCGCTCTCTGGCGTCCTAAACCGTCCTGCCGGGCGCCCCTGGAGCAGCCTTCCGATAAGTGCCTTCATCGCGTCTGAACAAGACAGAGAGTCCACGCGGGTCGGATCGAATGACTTCAGCGCGTCGAGATAACTCCCAGCGGCGCCGCGGAACGGATGTCTCCCGGAGATCGCCTCAAATAGAACAATCCCGATCTGGAACAGATCAGAGCGGAAGTCGGGCGTCGAGAATCTTCTCGCCTCGAATTGCTCCGGGGACGCATAGTACTGGCTGCCGGGGCCGGCTAGGGATGGCGCGGTGAGCGGATTCAATTCTGTGAACAGGACAGTGCCGAGATCCATTAGAACGACGCGACCGTCGATGTAGCCAATGTTCTGCGGCTTGATGTCACGGTGGACGATTCGTTCAGCGTTCCACATCGCAATAACGGCAGTGAGCAGTGCCCGAGCCAGTTCGTCGGCCGCATCCGAGGTGAGACGGCCTTGGCGAAGAACTTCGTGCAGGGTTCCTTGATTCAGAAATGGCTCTCCGAACCACAGGTGGTCTGAATCGGCGATTCGACGTGTAGATGGCCCGTGTGTGACTGTCGCCACGTGGGGACAATCGACAGTTTGCATGGCACGCATCTCTCGTTCGAAGCGCTCTATCACTGCCTCAGCCTGTTCGCGGTCTTCATCGTCGTCCAGCTGTAGATGATTGCTCATCACCTTGAGTGCGAACTCGCTCGCACCGTCATGGGCGCGAAACGCCACCTTGTCACGGCCGGTGCCAACGTGCGGGATGGTGACCGAGAACTCTGGGAACGCCGCGACAACGTCGACGTCACTCACCACTTTGGCTCTCCCAGACCTCGGCCCACGGTCCCTGCTCGCGATGCTCAGTCGCTCGAAGGGCACGCATACCCCCACGTGCATATCCGGGCTCAATACTGGCATAGCGCCACCGCAGCTCCGTGGAGACACCCGGTGTCACTTCGACTGAGGGAAGCCGCTTCCCACTCGCGGTCGTGGCGAACGTATGTCCAGGCGAGCAGGCGCGGAGGGGTCGGTTACTCTGCGGATCACGCCAGCCGACGCCCTGCCGCGCAGCACGCTCCGAGGCACATCAGTCTCGACAGCCCCAGCCCCGCCGACTGCGAAGTACTTCGCACCGCCGCGGACGCGCAGCATGATCAACACGCAAGACCCGTCCGGGGGAGCCGGCTCAGCCTCCGCCCGAATCGAACGGTGTTTGGGAGCCAAGCACCAAATCCCCGTAAGGGGGCCGGCCAACAGCTACTCACCGTTCTGTAAACATATGCTGGCGGTCATGGACAACGACATCGCCGTTGCTCTGATCGCCGGGCTATCGGCTGTGGCGGCAGCTATCGTCGGCCTGGTCGGCGTCCTCGCGGCGCGAAACGAACCTCGCCCAGCGAGGGAACTCGCTGCCCTCAACGCAATCATCGAGAAGCTTCCCGCGGGCGAGGCTCGTGATGCGCTCGACGGAAGGCGGACATGGGTGGCGGTGGCGTACGGATCTCAACGGGAGCCCGTAGGCGTCTTTACAGTCGCCTACATGTACGTCTTGGGCGGCTACCTCATCGTCGTCGTCGCCTTGCTCGTACTGGGAGGGAACGCTGCCGCCTGGCAATCATTTCTCCAGAACATCCTTGTCGGGCTAGTTTGGGGTGGCATCGTCTTCGGTCTGATCGGAGTCGCGCTCTTCGTTGTCGGACTAGTGTTCAAGGTCCGAGACTGGTCACGACGACGCAAAGCCACGCCGTCGTCTGAGGGCAACTGACTGCCGCGCGCCCGATTGGCTCCGCGAACGCATCGGTGGTGTTGCCTTGCACGAGTTGACCTCACCGCAGCGACGCACGCGCTCATCGCAACCCGGGTTAGGAGCCATGTGGCCAAGGGGCGAACGGGGCGAGTGAAATCGGGCTGGCGACCGTCGACTCCGGTCCAACCACTGAATCGGTGTGGCGCCGGAACGACGCGGGAAGATTACGAATGTCCACCAGGAACAAGGAAAGGGCCAGGCGCCCGAGGCTTGGAATCCCCGAGCGCCTGACCGCCGTTCCCACTCGGTGAGCCCGAGGATGCGCATCAAATGAGTTGCAACGGGCTTGGTCACCAGGCCTTTCGTCCACCCGGGGGTGGAGGCCGAGCTGAAAGACCCGGGAACGACACGGACATGCCGCCTGCTGAGAGCGTAGCAGATGGGCTACAATCGACCTAAAGAGGGAATACTCGACCCTGTTGGTGTACTTATCTGCACCGGTACGATGGCCCTAACGGGACCCCCAGAGAGGTACTCCATGTCATCGCGCATCAGTACTTCGGCCGAGTCTACCTCCGTACCGCGCCAGCGCGAAACGTAGGAGCAAAATGATGGCGAGCTCGCTTGCAGAGACCGTGACGAGGGATGCATGTCCGCTCAGGCGGTCGTTTGTGGAACGGGATGAAGGCGTCGCGGTACCCACCCCGCTGGCCGCGCTGCTGCGTACCCGCGATTCCGTAGGAGGAAAGGGCGGCGGGCTCAGGATCTCCCTTCTGATGACGTTGATTTGGGTGAATGCTCGACCCCCCTACTCGACCAGCCGAGTAGCTGCCTATTGGGCAGAGCTACTGGGTCGGGACGATCCGCGAGGTGAAGGTGCAAGGGCGATCAGGGACGCCTTACACGAACTGGCTGATCGTGGACTCGTGCAGCTGCACAGCAGTGGATCACGGACGGAGATAATTCTCCGAAACGAATCCACGCCGGTTGCGCCCAATGGCCGACCCGCTCCTTACGTTCCGCCATATGGACTTGAGCCATACCTGCCGGTACCACGGTCGTTCTGGACGGGGGGGCTCGCTGGCAAGTTGTCGGGAGCGGGCGTCGCCATGTACCTCTGCGCATTGGCGATGACCCGCAGCGATGATCCAGAATTCTTCATCTCAACGAGCTTCTTCGATGACCGCTACGGAATCTCCCGATCGAGCCGTAAGAGAGGCCTCGCCGAACTAACTGAACACGGTGTGCTGACGACGCGCGTGGAAGAGGCGCTTGACGAAAACACATTCCGAAAAGTTCGACGGAACGTTTACCGACTATCAAAGGCCTACCGCCAGCCCACTGCTTGGACTGCGCCCGCGGAAGAGAACAAAGCATCGGCGATCGTGTTGCTCGACGCGATCATGAAGAAGTCAGCAGCGAAAAAGTAGGCGCTAGCGGCACCTCCGATTGGTGCACCGCAAGGTGCACGGGAAAGCGGGAGCCGTGCCGTCTTTGCAGCATCAGACTACGACCCGGCCAGACGAGCGGGCGGCCCGCTGCGCCGCCCAACTTCCGACCCGCCTCGAGTTGTCGTGGCCAAGCATGCGACACCAACGGCGGAGGAGACGTTGACGAGAACTGCCATGGACGTCGCGGACAGCTCGAGCTGTACGCCGGCTCTCGTCATCTCGTTTCCAGACGCTGGCGCGAGGGTAGGCCACGGGGCGAGTGAAATCGGGCTGGCGACCGTCGACTCCGGTCCAACCACTGAATCGGTGTGGCGCCGGAACGACGCGGGAAGATTACGAATGTCCACCAGGAACAAGGAAAGGGCCAGGCGCCCGAGGCTTGGAATCCCCGAGCGCCTGACCGCCGTTCCCACTCGGTGAGCCCGAGGATGCGCATCAAATGAGTTGCAACGGGCTTGGTCACCAGGCCTTTCGTCCACCCGGGGGTGGAGGCCGAGCTGAAAGACCCGGGAACGACACGGACATGCCGCCTGCTGAGAGCGTAGCAGATGGGCTACAATCGACCTAAAGAGGGAATACTCGACCCTGTTGGTGTACTTATCTGCACCGGTACGATGGCCCTAACGGGACCCCCAGAGAGGTACTCCATGTCATCGCGCATCAGTACTTCGGCCGAGTCTACCTCCGTACCGCGCCAGCGCGAAACGTAGGAGCAAAATGATGGCGAGCTCGCTTGCAGAGACCGTGACGAGGGTGATTAGCGGTTAGGGGTCGCCGCCGGCCGCGCCGTCGATTCGGTCCCTGACGTAGTGGAGCGAGAGCCAGAGAAGCAGCCTGCCGCCCAGCGACGGGGGACCCTTCGTCGCGGTAGGTGGCTTTACATACCGATCCCGCGTCCCGCACTCGGCGAGTCAACCACCGGCCCCGTAGCCATCGCCGTCTCCCGACTCCTCGCCGCACGTCGCACCTCAGCCTGGGCCGCGCGCACAGCATCCTGCATCGTCAACTCCGGAGTGCCGCGCTGCATAGACTCGGCGAGGCACTCGCGAGCCGCGGCATCCGTCCGCGCGACGACGATCGCGAGGTTGTGCAACCGCCCGCGCGTGAGACCCACGTAGAGCCCCGCGGCATCGACATCGGGCCCGACGACCGACGCATCGGCGGTGTCGCCCTGCACGCCGTGCACGGTGGACGCGTAGGCGAGCTGCAGGTGGTCGCGCGCGTACTCGGTGGACACACGCGCCACCTCGCCGCTGTCGCTCACGGAGACGAGAGACAGGTACTCGTCGCGGATGCCGCGCACGATCCACTGCGCGCGATTCTCGACGCCGGTGAGCCGGTCGTTGCGACGGGTCTGGACGGTGTCGCCGACGAGGAGGCGCTGCTGCCCCATTCCCCACGCGGCGACGCGGACGTCGAGCTCGCCCTGATCGACTCGCCGCTGCTGGATGGCGTCGTTGATCGCATCCGCCTCGGCATTCGTGCCGGATACCAGCGCCACCCGCTTGCCGCGTGCGTGCCAGTCGAAGTAGGCGTCGATCATTCGCTCACGCGCCGCGTCGTGATGTTCGACCCGGTCGACGTGACCGCGTTCGGCAAGCTCGCCCGCGACCACCAGCGCACCCTCGCGATCACCCGCATCCCGGAGCCGCAGTGTGAGCGCCGCGTAGTCGGGATCGCGAAACCGGTGCACTGTGTCGAGCTCGATCGCGGCGTTCGCGTGACGTATCGCGGAGCCCATCGCACCCGCATGTCCGACCGGCAACGCCTGATGCGTGTCGCCCACGAACGCCAGTGCGACACGCTGCTCGATCGCGAGCTCGACGAGGACGTTCGCCGTCTGCAGGTCGACCATGCCAGCTTCGTCGACGACGATCCGATCGCGAGAACGCAATACGTACTGTGTTGGTCCGCCGTATGCGGCGCCCGTGCTGGGCTCGACTTCTCCTACTCGAAGCCTGGTCCACACCTTCGCGCCGGCCTCGTCGGTGCACCATCGGTAGCCGTGATCCGAAAGCAGGGCATGAATACTGGATGCCGCGGCCCCGACCTCGCGAGACGCCACCGACGCCGCCTTCCGCGTGGGGGCAACGACGAGCATCCGCCGCCGTTGTGACGTGAGCGCCGCGAACGCTGCGCGCAGCATCGTCGTCTTGCCCGCCCCGGCGGGGCCGGTCACCGTCACGAGCCCGTCCGTGCCGGCGATGGCGCACGCAGCAACGCCTTGCGACGCATCCAGCGCCGCCAGATCCTCGTTCGGTGCGAAGCGGTGCAACTCGCCCGGCAGCAGGGAGCGCCCGGGTCGGGCGAGCACGTCCAAGCGGCCGGCGAGACGCACCTTGGCACGTACGGTCTCGGTGGCCATGAACGCCTTCGCGTGTGCTGGCGGCTCTGCAACGAGCCGATAGACGGACCGCGTGGCGCGCTCGGTGATCTCGGCGATCACGCCATCGAGCCGGTCGCGCTCCGCAACGACGCCCGTGCGCGAGAGCGCGCGTATTGCTCCTGCGCGGATGTCGAAGCTGCTGAACCTCCCGCCGCATGAGGTGGACCGTTCGTCCGCGTCGACGACCGCCTGTGCCGCGAGCAAATCCAGGTCGACGGCATTGAGGTCTGTTGCAGCGACGGGCACGGGTGTGCGCAGGGTGGTCAGACTCGGATCGATCGCTGCGATCTCGTCGCGGACGCGCGCCTCCCAAGAAGCCTCATCGAGATCGGCCGGCTTGTTCGGACGCGACACCGCCCACGCGCGGCGATCTATCTGCTGCAGCACCTCAACGCTCGGCGCAGATCCTCCATGCGCCGCCGACCACTCCGCGATCAGACGCGCGCGGTTGCCTTCGATTTGCGCCGACCGACGCGAGACGGGTCGGACGGCGCCGGCGAGTTCGGCGATCTCGCCAGTGTTATCGAGCGTGTATCCGTGCCGGGCGAGCGCGGCGATCCAGGCGGGATCGGTGCGGGCGGCGAGCTCGCCCTCGGCGTTGACGACGGTGTGGAGTTTCATTGCAACGCGCGAGTCGAGGTTCGACCACTTGCCGTCCGCGCCGAGCACCTTGATGTTCAGCCAGAGGTGACGGTGGATGTGCGGGTCGAGCGCGCGCGAGCGCCGATGCTGCAGCTCGACGACCTCGATGCGGGTGATCTCTTCGCGAATGAGCCCTCCGTGCCCGCGCCGCGCGTTGAGCTCCGTCTGCCACGTGAGCAAGATGCGTTCGCGTAGCCGGTCCTGGAGTGCTTCGAACTCGGTGGCGAGTTCGGGATGCAGCAGCGCGGCGATGCTGTACGACTTGGGGTGGTTGAGGGTCCCGTCGAGCAGCAGGTCGGCGTCAGGGCTCAGCCGCTGATGGCCGCGCTCTTCCCCGGTGACTGGGTCGTGTCCGGTGAGCCAGACGCGAAGGCCGCCGGCGGTGAGTTCGTCGGAGGTGATGGCGCCGTTCTTGACGATGAATCGCGAGACGGTCGAGTCGGAGGCGGCACTGTACGCTTCGAGCGCATCAACGCCGGGGGAGTGGCGGACGTGCGCGTCGCAGGTGCCCTCGAGCGCGTAGGCGATCGCCTGTCGAACCCCTCGGGATTCGACACCTCGCTTCCATCGCTCGAGGCCTCCACGCATGCCGTCAGAATAGGGTGCATTTTGCTGACTATCCAGGGATTTTTCTGGCTTGCAGGTGCGTGTAGGTGCGTGCTTCTAAACGGTCTCGCTCACCGACGGTGCCTGCGTGCATTGCTGTAGGTCAACTGTCTTCCGGGTTGAGCGCTGTACTCGTGGCAGGCATCACTTAGCGTCGCGTTCGGTCGCTTTGACCGGGCGAGAGTGCGGCCGGCCGAGTTGCTGGCGCGTTGATGTGGTGTGCGCCGCGATCGCCGCATGGCCAACTGACCCGGAGCTAGATCGACGGGTGTTCGACATCCGCTCGGCGGCCGACACCGAGGAACAATGTCAGTCATCGGGTCGCGCGCCGAAGGCGGAGGACACCGATCGACCGCTGGTAGACCTGACCGCCCTGCCCTACGAGCCGAGAGATGGGCCCCCCACTAGGCTTGTGCGGTGCAGTTCGTTGGCGGTGAGCGGGTCCGGATCTCTTCGATGGGAATCGACGAGTGGGTCGATGTCGTCGGGGCGATTGCCACAAGTGGTGGATGGCGACTGTTCCTCGCGGATGCGTCTGGGGCGCTGTTGCCTCGCGCAGTTTTCGTCGACGAAGGTGGGGAAGACGTAGAGGTCATCGAACGGGATGGCGGCGGCACCTCGGCCAGGGTCATTGCCGGTCTTTGGGCTTTGTGGATGTCCGCCGCAGGTAGCGCCGACTCATCTTCCACGTTGCTCGCTTCTACTCCCCTCACTCCCTATGCTCATCAATCCAACGCCGTTTACGGCGCGATGCTGCCGCAGCCGCAGCTTCGCTTTCTCTTGGCCGACGAACCGGGCACCGGAAAGACGATCATGGCGGGCCTATATCTCCGCGAGGCACAGAAGCTCGGCCTGGTCCGCCGTGCACTGGTTGTCGCTCCTGCCGGGCTGGTTTCTAAATGGCAGTACGACTTCGAGCGCTTCTT
Source organism: Microbacterium sp. F01 (assembly GCF_056156365.1). Lineage (NCBI taxonomy): Bacteria > Bacillati > Actinomycetota > Actinomycetes > Micrococcales > Microbacteriaceae > Microbacterium > Microbacterium sp. F01. Next base: position 2,904,687 of record NZ_CM149592.1, on the reverse strand, counting down.
CGGGGGCGAGCTACGGAGAGTCACTTCTGAATCCGTCCAGCAGCACGCGCTCGACGTGAATCACGACGCGTGGGTTGTGTCGCTTGAACTCGCGGCGTCCAACGCGAATGTCCAGCACGCTATCCGGCCGGATCGCGCCGGCTGGGACCTGGTGATCTTTGACGAGGCACACAGGCTTTCGCCGCTTGCGACTACGTTCTACTCGCTCGGCCGTCTTCTTGCGTTGAATACACCCCGGGCATTGCTCATGACTGCGACGCCACACCGAGGGTCGGAGTGGTTGTTTCGGCATCTACTTCATCTGGTTGACCCTGAGATATACCCCGACCCGGGCGACGACGAACGTGCCGATTTTGCGCCGCTCAAACCTGGTTCGATCCACTTCTTGCGTCGCATGAAGGAGGACCTGTTCGACCGCGATGGCGTCACCCCCCTCTTTCGCGGGCGCACGGCAACTAACGTTCGGGCTGAGTTGTCCAGCGTCGAGGACGCGGTCTATCGCCGATCGATTGACATCGTCGATGAGTTTCTCCCACTTAGCGCGCGGCCGCTGGCCCGCATGGTCTACGGGAAACGGGCCGCCTCGTCGCTCTATGCACTTGTCGAGACGTTGAAGCGCAGAAAAGCGCACATGGGCGACTTGTCGGTCGCTGAGGCGGAGTTCAATGCCGATCCGCAGGGCGAGGACGAATCAGTTCGACAAGAAGCGCAGGTCGTGTACGTGGAGTCGCTCTCCGCTCGGAAGGAACGTTCGGCGCTCGCGAACCTTATCGGCGAAATCGAATCGGTGCTCAGTAGCGGATACTCCGCCTCGAAATGGACTGCACTGGTCGATCGCTGCCTCCTGCCAAACGAAATCCAACCCGGTACTAGCCAGCAGGCTGTCATCTTCACCGAGTATGCCGACTCCGCAGACTGGGTGGTGCGGGAGCTGCGCCGATCCGGCTTCTCCGCCGAGATGTACTCCGGGCGCCAGGCACATGCCGAGCGAGACGCGGTGCGGGCGGCGTTCATGCGGGGAGCCTTCCAAATTATTGTGTCGACTGACGCCGGCAACGAGGGGATCGATCTGCAGTCGGCACACGTCCTGATCAATTACGACATCCCATGGTCGCTGGTCCGTCTTGAGCAACGCATGGGCCGCATCCATCGGATCGGCCAGCAGCGGTCAGTCTTCCTCTATAACCTCGTGGCAATCGGGACGCGCGAGGGTGAAACTCTTCACAAGCTCCTAGAGCGGTTCGTGGCTGCTGCTAATGATCTTGATGGCCAGATGTTCGACAGCTTGAGCCTCGTTGCCGACATGGTGGGTGTCACATACAACGAATGGCTCGCAGCGTTCTTTGCCGACGATCCAGCTCGCCGTGCCGAAGCGATTGCGGCCGTGGATAAGGTGAGGGCGGAGGACCTCAAGCGTGCTGCCGAGAGTGCCAGAGCCGAGGAAGTTGCCCTCGCGACGAAGGTCGACTCGTTGGCGGCGCTCCAGCAATTGCAGCGAGATCTGTTGGAGCGCATTAACCCGGCCATCGTAGAAGCGTTCCTCTACCGAGCGGCCGACGCCGGTCTACTCGCTGTCGAAAAGACTGCCACCGGGGAAGGCATCTTCCGGCTTTCAGGCGCCCATGATCTGCCACATGAGCTCCAAGCTAACGGCGGTCTAGTTGCCACATCGGGGGAGGCTCTCTGGCGAGCATCACTTGAGGCAGACGCATCGCGGGTCCTAGCGCTCGGCCCCGGCGAGCCAGTCTTCCAAGAACTGATCGATCAGACCGTTCGAGATCTCGCCGTCGACATGTACCGCGGGGGCCGGGCGCTCGACCCCACCAGCGCGGGTGACTATTCGCTTTACGTGTTCGAAGGCAAACTAACCGAGGGGGTTAGTGAGTCGAGCAAACGATGGCTAACCCTCATTCGGGTCGACGCATCCGGCAGTGCGCGGCCGGTGCGATGGGAAACTCTCGCGAACTTGACGGAAGCAAACACTATTGCGCAGGCCATTCATCCGGCGAGGGAACACGAAGCGCGAGGTGCAGCAGAGCACGAGGCGTTGTCGCTTCAGAGCCATCTGGCGAAGGCCCGGAAAGAATGGTTCGCAGCAGCTCGGAGGGATCTGCAATCGATGCCGGTCAGCTTGACAAAGCGGATACCTAATCGCGACGAACGGCTCCGACTACGCAATCAACTTTCAGACCGAGTGCAACGACGTATCAGCACAATTGAGGCGATGACTGACGTTCAGATGAGCGATCTTGTGTTGAGGACTCATGTCAGCGTACAAGCAACCGGGGTTCCTCCGACCCCTCAAGAGAAGGACTCGGAGCTCATCGCGATGATTCGTGTTCGCGAGATATTGCGGAGCGAGGGATGGGCCGTCAGCGACGTGTCGGCCGAAGGCCGAGGATTTGACCTGCTCGCAACCCGCGGACGTCAACAACGCTGCGTCGAAGTCAAGGGCATCTGGGACAACGCCAGTAGTCGGGGGGTTCGATTGACGGCGAACGAGGTACTGATTGCGCTTCAACAGCGCGACCAGTACTGGATGTATGTCGTCGACTCATGCGCTGACGGCAGCGGCCGCCTGTTTGGTGCCTTTCCTGATCCCGTGCAGCTATTCGGTCCCTCGATTGGCGCGGACTCAATATTTCGAGTTCCCGGGAGTGCGTTGAGCGCTGCAAGGCAGGAGGACCTCACGTGACCCGAATGATCGAGCGATGGTTTCCAACTGCGGAGGTCAGCGATGCAACGGGCGCTGGGTGGGGGAGCGGTAACGCGGAGCGGGGCCTATTCACGTGGTTCGCTGCCCGCCCGACTGCTCAAGCGAAAGCCGCCGTCATAACGAGTCTGCTTCCTTGGCCCGATGACGAGAAGGAGCAGAGGAGGCTCCAGGACCTCGTGAGATCCGCCATGCAGGGGCGCTACGAGGCATGGGACGCCATCCGGAGGGAGATCGGCGCGGCTTGGCCCGACGGAGCCTCCGTGCTCGACCCGTTCTCAGGCCGAGGGATGATCCCGCTTGAAGCAGCTCGACTCGCAGTCGAGTCTGAGGCGGTGGAGTACGCCCCAGTTGCGGTCCTAGCCTCGCGGCTCTTGACCGAGTTTCCGTTCGTCAACTGGGACCAGGAGCCTGCCATCCCGTTTGCATCGGACGGCCTGGTCGTTAGACCGCGGCTGGTTCAGGACACGGAAGCCGTGCTTCGCGAGATCACTCGCCGACACGAGCAAGAGATGGCGTCCTTCTACCCCGCTGTTGGCGGCCGTCGGCCTTGGGGATACCTGTGGGCGGTGTCGTTGCCGTGCCAGGAGTGTGGACGTCGCTTCCCACTGTTTGGAAACGCAATGCTGCGTGCGCCGTCTATCAAGAAGGCGACGCGAACGCGAGCTGCGGCGAAAGACGATGGCCAGTCGTTCTATGTTGAACCCAATGCGGCAGGTACCGGTTTCGATACGGTCATTCATTCCGGCCCCCCGATAAAGGGCGCCACGCTGGCGAGCGCTGTGGGTCCAGATGGAAGGAAGATCGCCGGCAAGTCCGCGGTGTGCATCTTTTGTAGTCACGTCCACCCGGTGGAGGTTCACCGGCGGTTGACGAACGACGGCTTGGGTGAAGACTACTTTCTTGCTGTCGCGGACTTCGATCCGGAAGTTGGCAAGTCCTTCCGGCTGCCGACCGACCTAGAGCGAGCGGCAGTAGAGCGCGCTCGCGAGCAACTGAGGGTTGAGCCGCGCTTCAGCCCTCTGATGCCGGCAGTGCCGGACGAGGGAATTGCGCCGGGCAATAACAACATCGTGGGGTCCTCAATCTACGGCGCACGCACGTATGGTGACATGTGCGTCGAAAGACAAACGCTCGCGTTCGTTAAGTTGAGCCGAATCGTGAACGATGTCAGCCGCGAACTCTTGAGCGCCGGTTGCACCGCTCGGTACGTATACGCGCTAGCAGGGTACGCAACATCCACGCTGGTTCGGCAACTCCGCTACAGCACGCGCGGAGCCTGGCTCCGGGCTCAGTCGAGTGGCACGGTGGGTGTCGCCGGAATTTTCGTAAACGAGGGATCTCTCACGTACTCGTACGACAGTTTCGAGGCGGGGATTAACGGCGGGGCGGCCTCGTGGCGATCGTCGGCGCAGCAAACCGTCCGGAGCCTGGAGTCGTTGATGCCGGAGCGCACGGGTTATCCAACCCTTGTGGAGCGAGGCAGCGCCGTGCGTCTTTCGCAGCGCAGCGGATCAATTGCGGCAGTGGTGACCGATCCTCCGTATGACGAAATGATCGCGTATGGAGATTCCAGCGATCTTTTCTACGCCTGGATAAAAAGATGCATGTTCGTCGCCGACCCGTCAATTGCCGTAACCGCAGATCCGTTCGGCGCTCAGGACAAAGCAGAGGAAATCATCGTAAAGCGGTCTCGCGGGATTGCCAAGCGATCCGACTATGTCGAGCACCGCACGCGCGAGCACTACGACCGATTGATAGCGAGCGCCTTCGCAGAGATGCGTCGAGTGGTGGACGACCGCGGTGTTGTCACCATCGTCTTCGGTCATGGCGAACCGGAAGTATGGCGCAGGCTTCTGGGTGCAATCACACGCGCGGAGCTCGTCCTCACCGGATCATGGCCCGCCAGAACTGAGTCGGGCGGGCAACAGGGAAAGGCCAACATCGTCTCCACCCTGACTATGGCCTGCCGACCGGCTCCTGCGGGGCGCCCGCCAGGCCGCGCCGCCGCGGTCGAGGCGGAGGTTCGCCGAGAGGTCAAGCAGCGCATCGACTACTGGAGCCGAGCAGGACTAGCACCCACGGACATGCTCATGGCCTCAGCCGGCCCTGCAATGGAGATAGTGGGTCGCTACTCCGATGTCACCAACAACAAAGGAACGATCGTTCCACACGAGCACTTCTTGGTTGTCGCCCGCAAGGCAGTCCAGGAAGCTGAAGCCGTTGAAGTGGATCACCACCCCCTTGACACCTTCGATGCGCGGACGCGATTCGCTCTGTGGTGGGTCCGCTTGTTTGGCCGAAGTGTGGCGCCGAAGCCTGAGCTCCGATGGCAAGCACTCGCTTCAGACATGGAGCTGAGTGAAGTTCGAGACCTGGTTCCAGACGTTGATAAGGGTTGCCAGTTCGTAGCCTCCCGAAACTATCGAGTCCGGGTCACAGCTGGATCCGGCGTGGTAGATGTTGCACTCGGGATGGCGGGGGCGTGGCGACATGGTCTAGACGCGGTTGCCGAGGTGCTTGCCGCTTCAGAGCGGGACGAAGATGACGGGTTCCTCTGGGCGGCTATCGCCTTCCTAGCCGACCGTCTGCCCGACGGAGATGTTGATGCGCTGGCATGGAGCGGCATGCTGCGGGCCCGAAAGGGCCTCTCGTCGGCGGCACGCGGCGTGTCCGCGGCGTACGCCAGCCGCGACCGGCAGGATCAGAACGCCGACGGAATGGTTCCACTATTCGATATGGAGACCCTCAAGTGAACGACAGTGCTGACGCGTGGTGGGCCGCGCTACCACTTCGGCCCGAGATTGTTGACGCATCAGGCGCTATCGACGATGTGCAGATGTCACTGTTTCAAGCCGTTCACACGAAGGGTCCCGCCGCGCCCTCTTACGCCGATGCTGGCTACTTTGGAGACATCACTTACCCGACAGGGCAGCTCGTAGACCTGCTCGCAAAGGTGGCGGTGCGTCTTGGAAGCGAGGTTTACACAACGGCGCCAGCTTTGCGCCGGCTCGACCAAGGCATGGGCGGAGGAAAGTCTCACGCGTGCATCGGGTGCTGGCACCTCGCTGCTCACCCGGAGGCATTCGCTAGAACGGAGATCGGCCGCGCAGTCTTTGAGGCGGCAGAGCAGATCGCTGGGCGACCAATCAAGCGAGACTTGGGCAAGCCTCACGTCGTGGTGCTTGCCTGCGACAATCTCACTCCGGGGGCGCCCGATAAGTTACTCGATGGCCCGGCGGAAACGCTCTATGAGCGATTCCTTTGGCGCCTTTTCGACCGCGACTACCAAAAGTACGAGGCATATCGCCCATTCTTCAGCGACAAGTCCAAGATCGCTGAGGCTCTGCAGGCGACCGGTCACCCGGTCCTGATAATTGTGGATGAGGTCCTGGACTACATCGGGAATGGACTCGATGGAGCAGGCAACCCAGAGCTAACCGCGCAGGACATGGCCTTTCTGCGTGCTCTGCTCGATTCCGTGAATGACGTCCCACGCGTCGCGATGCTGGTTGTGATGATCGCATCGGAAAAGGACTCGATTGCGCTCTCGCGCGACGGGGAACGTCGCCGCGAGGACCTCAGTGGCTTGTTGGAACGGAACGGTCAACCAGCGACCGTCAATGAGAATGCAGATTTTGCAGCGATACTTCGTCGCCGACTCTTCTCGGGCACCCCCGCACCGCTAACTGTCAACCGCGTAGCAGAGAGGTACGCGGAGACAATGCGGGATGCGGCATGGAAGTCGAAGGTTTTCGACACTCTCGCGGCCAATTGGGTGGTCTCTTTCCCAACCGAGGTTGCCAGGACGTATCCGTTTCACCCTCAGCTTATGCATCTGGCCGAGAACGAGTGGGCAAACATGGCTGGATTTCAGAAGGTGCGTTCAACGATTCGCGTCTTCGCTTCGACAGTTTTTGCGCTCGTCGAACGAGCTCGTTCCGGCGAATGGGTCCCGGAGCTAATCGGGCCGGGGGACTTGCCTCTTTCCGTCGCAAACGTACGCGAGAGTATTCTCGGAAGCGGGCTCATTAGCGATACCAGGACTCAAGCCAACTATCGATCTATCGCACAGAATGACATCGTTGGGTTGGACGACACCAGCGGAGCGGCGCGCCTTATAGACCGTGCTCGAGCCGAGGACGGCGTCGCGGAAGCGAACCCCCGCGCCGCCGAACGAGCCGCTACATTTCTCTTCCTTGCTTCAGTGGTCGGCAGCAGATCGTCTGGACGCCGTGGCGCCGCCGAACCCGAGGTCAAGGCCGCGATCTTGGCTCCGCAGGTGGGATTCGGCTTAGCGGAGGCTGATGTCGTAATCCGGGAGTTGGTGGACGGGGACGCTGGACTCGGAACGGTCGAGGTTCTGGCAGGCCGAGGCGGCCAGCCGCCGAGGTACTTCCTGTCGACGACTCAGACACTGGCGATCCTGGTTCGCGCTGCGAGAAACGTAGTATCGGACAGCGATCGCGACGCAGCCATCGCCCGGCTCGCCGAGGAGCTGTCGAACACGGGGCCGTTCCGCAAGATGAAGTTCGTTGGAGCCCGCCCCGATCTTGGTCCCATCGATGTCCTCGCCGCAGCGGGGATCGATGATGCGAGGACGACGCGCCTCGTAATCCTCGATCCGGCACAATTCTCCCTTCGCAATGGAATGGAGCGCGACACCCTCTCCGCGATCGAAGCGGTCCTTGGCCTGGGTGATAACAGACTCCCAGTTGAGTGGGCTGCGTCAGCGGTCTTCGCTGTGGTCAACACGCAGCGCCGGCAGCAAGCGCGTGCGCTGGCCACCAACTTCCTCGCTCATGACTCAGCGCTGGGGGCACCCGAAATGGAGCACAACCCTGAGATGCGCATGGCCGCGATGCGAGCGCGCGACGATGCTCTGTCGGCGCTGAAGGACAAACTGCGCAGCGCCTACCAGCATGTGGTGTATCTCAGCCAGCCGGACCCATCGCTGCCGCGCAGTGTTGCTGTGGAGACCTTTGAGAGCGACCTCCAATCCGCACTCGACGGCACGGCCGTTTGGAAGTTGCTGGTCGCTCGGGACCGCGCCTTTGCCGTAGGCGAACTCAGTGGGACAACATTCGAACACAATTTGCGTGAGGACGATCTCGGGCGCCCCCTCAACGAAATCCGCGACTCCTTCTGGAGCGCGCCTAGGCTGCCGTTGCTTCCCGATGGGGAGGAAGACATCCGGCGGGCGATCTTCGAATCCGTAACATCAGGCTCGCTGAGACTCACTGATGCGTCCGAGCTCGACGTTGCGGTACTGAGTCCGTCCGAGATCAACCTCAGCCAGTCCGGCTTACGACTTCACAAGAAGGTTCCAGCGGCGCTTGCTGACAGCAGTGGGGAGCGCGCCGTACTCACACCTGGCGGATCGGCGGACCGCGAGGACAAGAGGGGCACGGGTAGTGACCGTGAACCTGATACCGCGCTCGAAAAGTCGATCACATTCTCGGTTGCTGCCAGCGGAAGTTCAGCGGGGACGTCTGATGTGATCAGCGATGTCTTCCTTGCGCTGTATGAGGCGATTGATGAAGGCTCAGTCTCTTGGGTCCAGGGATCGCTCACTCTAGTCGCGGGCCAGGACGTTGCCGAGTCCCTGGAAAGGACGCTGAAATCCGCGGGCATCAACGCTACCGTCCGACCGCAATAGGCGTGTTACAGCAGCGGAGGGCCTTGCGGCGATAACGGGGCACTCCGCTTGATCGCCGTCACACGAACGAATCGCGTCGCCGCCACCCAGGTAAGCCTGAAAGGCGCCTCGCCGGAAACGCACCGGTCCGAAGTTCGGCGCCCAAGTACCAGTGCCTTGTCCGACCGCGCGCTCGAGCCGGCGGCAGCCAAAAGGGGCGTGCGACCATGATGAGCCTTCTTCGACAATCAGCAACCCCAGCGATCGGGCGCGGCGCAGTGCGCGTCGTCGAACGGCTGCTAAGCGACGCGCGCCAGCGCGGAGTCTGCAAGGAGTGAGCGGCGAGAACGGAGACGCGAACGATCGCTACACTCTCGGCGTCGAGGGAGTCGCTCCTCCAACCCAACGCCAGTTGAGGGGGTCTTTCGACATCTATCCACATCTGTGATCGGCCGCGTTGACGAGGCGCGACCGGTGTCCGACACTGGCCCGATACTGACCCTGAATCAGGCGGGAGCGGAGGTCGAGATGGGCAGCATCACCCCGTACGAATCGGCGAAGGGCCGCCGCTACCGGGTGCGGTATCGCAAGCCGGATCGCACTGAGGCGGAGAAGCGCGGCTTCACGACGATGCGCGAGGCGAAGCTGTACCTCTCCATGGTCACGGTGTCGAAGTCGAAGGGGGAGTACATCGACCCGTCTTCGTCGCGGGTTCCTGTCCGGATGTTCGCGGACAGCTGGCTGCGATCCAAGCAGCCGCCGATGTCGAAGCCCTCGTACTACATGACGCTCGAGCGGGCGTGGAAGAACCACGTCGCGCCGGTCTGGGCCGACAGAGAGATCTCGTCGATCCGGCGCTCGGAAGTCCAGGACTGGGTGTCCGACCTCGCGACGCAGAAGTCGCGCACAGTCGTTCTTCGAGCACTGGGAGTCCTTGCCGGCATCCTCGACGTCGCCATCGATGATCGGCGACTCGCGAGCAACCCGGCCCGCAACGTACGCAACCTTCCTCGGCACGGGCCGGGCAAGCGTCGCGTCTACCTCTCGCATGACCAGGTCGCGACGCTGGCGGCGTGCGCGGCGTATCCGACGCTCGTCCTGACGCTGGCGTACACCGGCCTGCGCTGGGGCGAGGCGACGGGACTGCGCGTGCGCAGCGTGAACCGGCTGCGCCGCCGCTTCGTCATAGAGGAGAACGCGGTGATGATCGCGTACGAGATCCACGTCGGCACGCCCAAGACGCACGAGAAGCGCTCGGTCCCGTATCCCGAGCGTCTCGCTCCGATGATCGAGCAGGCGTGCGCCGGCAAGGGCCCCGAGGGACTGCTGTTCGGCGATGGGGTCAATCACATGCGCAACTCGGGGAACAAGGGATGGTTCGCGAACGCGGTCCGACGTGCGCAGGAGATCGATCCATCGATCCCGCGGCTCACTCCGCACGACCTGCGTCACACCGCCGCGTCGCTCGCGATCAGCTCGGGCGCGAACGTGAAGGCCGTGCAGCGGATGCTCGGGCACGCGTCGGCGGCGATGACGCTGGACACGTACGCGGACCTCTTCGACGATGATCTGGATGCCGTCGCGACGCGACTCAACGACGCGATGCCGCTCGTCGCCCTGCCGTCGGGTCCGCAGACGCGGTATGCCCGGCCCCAGTAGTCCAGCGAGCGGATTGATGAATGCTCTGACGAGGCACCGGACGCCCGAGGGCTGGGCCTCCTTCCGACTCAGCTCCGGCTTTCGACGTGGATGGAGTCGAGCTCGGCTGCGAATCCGCGGTACGTCCGCGGAGTGGGAAACGACGCCCGCGCTTCATTCTCGGCAGGCCCCTTCGGCGAGAGGATGACGGATCGATGGCTGCGGCACCTGCGCTCGGTGCGTCGACTCATCCACGCTCTCGGCGAGCCGATCGCTCATCGCCCGCTGTGCACGAGCTTCGCGCCGAGCGCGGCCACACCGTGCTCGAGTGCCCGGGCATTCCCCTCGAGCGGCAGGGCATGGACGTGGACATCGATGCCCGCCGACGGGATCTGGAGAACGCGGGCGACAACATCGCCCGACACGTAGATGAGATGCGCGGTGGGCACGTGGAGCGCGAGCGCGTATGCGACGGCCTGATAGACATCCCCATTGGGCGTCGCGCCGTTCCCACTGCCAAGCACCTTGTACTTGGTGTCTGCAACCGTCACTGGAGCGCCGTCACGCGAGATAACGATGTCTGGCCGAAGTGCCACCGATCTGTCGACATCGAACCACCGGCCTCGATCTTGCGCCGTCACGTCGAGCCCGATCTCCGCAAGATTCGCGCGAAGGCGATTGGCTATGTATCCCTCGAACACCAGCGCCATGTCGACGAGGAACGTGCCTCCAACCGTGGCTCCATCCCGATGGGTCCATGACACGGCCTCCAGAATCACGCGTGCCAGGCGAAGGGGCACGGTGTAGTGCTGGTTCAGCCGGTTGGGGCGGACATCGGGCAGTGGCATTCCGCGGGGCAACGACTCCACATCTGCGAAGAGGATCTGCACCGCGGCGAAGACAGAGCCGAGCACGTCTGCCATTCCCTCCAGCCGGGCGAGCACGCGCAGCGCCGTCAGCAGGATCCGGTTTTCATCGATGTCCTCGGTGAAATCGTCGAACTCGATCTCGACGGGGAGCGGGATGCCGGGTCGCTTCGCGAGCTGGCGCGGGATGTCCCACCGACCGCGCACGACCGAGGCGGACTCCTGCACGCCGCGGTAGCCCTTCAGCAACCCCCGTCGCGTCGCCTGTTCGACCGCGATAAGCAGCGCACGGGCAATGGCCGTCGGGATCGAGTTGTCGCTGCCGTGTCCGACGTTATCGGCACCAAGGCGCAGCTGGACTCCTCCCAGCGACGCCATGAGGACGATGTTCTCCAGCGGAGTCTTCGGCACCACGTGGAGCTCACAGCCACTCACGATTGCCACTCCGACCTTCAGGACGTCAGTTATCCGCCAGCGTCCCGCGGTCGAAGTCGGGGTGACGCGGCAGAATCTAAGGTCCTGCAGCTCCATCGCCTGCGCAAGCGTCAGGTCAACGAAGCTCTCACCCTTCTCCCTGATGTAGACCCGTTCGGGCATGGCGAGATCAGGACGTCTCGGAGGTAGTCGATCCGCCCGATTCGACGGTGTCCGCCGTCGACGCTGTCGGCTGAAGTGCCGAGAGCAGCGAGGAGAGTGAGAAGCGCGATGCGACGTCGACGTCCGTGCCCAGATGACGCTCTTCGAGAAGCGGCAGAAGGTTCTCGGTCCAGATCGCGTGGAGATCCTGCACGGAGAGATCGTCCGAGCGAAGCAGGTAGCTCGGGCCGATCCGGTCCTCCCGATCCCGGATGCGCGAGTTCAGTTCGGCGAACAGCGCGGGCAGCGGGTAAGTCTGCGGATGCTCTCGCACCCAGCGATCAAGGATCCCCTCCACCGGTGGCACCTCGGGGTGAAGCTCGAAGAACGAGAAGCGCCTCCGCATCGCCGAGTCGAGCAGGGCGATGGAGCGGTCGGCCGTATTCATCGTCCCGATGATCAGCACGTTAGGGGGCAACTCGAACGTGTCGCCGCCGTCGGTCCCGGACCCGGCGTAGAGGAGATCGATAGCGTCACCGCGGTATTCGAGGAGGTAGTAGAGCTCGCCGAAGACTTTGGACAGGTTCGCCCGATTGATCTCGTCGATGAGGAGTACGTGTGCGACATCCGGATCCCTGCGTGCATCCTCGGCGATGCGGCTCAGCGGGCCCCTGGCGAGTTCGAAAACGAGTTGTCCGTTCTTCTCGCGCGGACGGTAGCCCGCGAAGAAGTCCTCGTAGGTGTAGGAAGGGTGGAACTGGATGCGACGCTGCGCCTCCTGGCGACCGTCGGTGATCGCCTGCGTCAGCGCCTTCGCGACGAACGTCTTACCGGTTCCCGGGGGGCCGTAGAGGATCACCTGGCCGCGCCGATGCAAAGCATCGAGCACGCGTGTGATCCAACCGGCGTCCAGGTTGAGCTCGTCGCTCAGCAGGGCGACATCGATGTCCGCTGGCCGGAACCCTCGCGAATCGGCGACGGCGTCATCCTCATCCGCCTCCACGAGGTCGACAGGGAGATCGATCGGCGGCTCGGGATGAGCATCCGGGTGCCATCGATCGCGCAGCGGGCTTTTGTAGAAGCTGACAGGCTTGCCAGTCTTCGCTTGCAGGGCAAGCACGATCCGCCGCAGGTCGTCGTCCGCGTCGTCGCCAAATTGTCCACCGATCTCGCCAATGAACGCCTCGCGGATGCGATGCCGGTGGTCCTCGGACACGATGGGCCCAAAGAATCCGGGATGCACTAGATACATGAGCGAGTATCGCTGAGTCGGGAAGGAATCGCCGTCGACGGACAGTACGAACGAGCGCCATGCTCGTGGGTCGTGGAGCACCCGCTCTTGCTCGTCAGCGTCGAGATCCACCCACGCTTTGGCGAGATTGACGATGATCGTGACCGCGTGATTGATGCGCGACATCATCCCGGTTCCGGGATTGAAGGCGCCACCTCCGAACGCTTCGTCGAACAGGGTCGGGATTGAGACTCCATGCTTCATCAGCTGAAGAACCGCCTCGACCTTCTCCGTCTTCTTGGCGTGACCCATGACGGTAGAGATGGGCAGAATCTGCAGCGCAACGATCTCGGCCATGAGGAGTTTGACCGCATCGGTCTCGTCTTCGAGCTGAACGGCGAGGTTCTGGACGAAGTTGGCGCCCTCCACCCGCGGCGCGCCGATCCACTTCGAGTGGAGCGCCGATACCGTGGCGGTGTCCCACACGGAAAGACCCGGGCTGAACACCGACCCGCCGCTCTGAAGACCTTCCTCGACCCACGCCCGCGAAGCAGCAAGAATCTTCCGCTGCGCGCTATCTTCAGAGACCCACGCGGTCGCCAGAGCGTCGCCGATGCTGGCGCGCAACTCAAGTCTTGAGGCAGCCGTTCGCTGTTGCGCCTCTGCGAACAGCTCGTCACCGCCAAACTCCTCGAGTGCTCGCATTCCCGACTCAGTGATGGCCCATCGCCCCGAACCATCGGGGTGCTTACGCAGCCAGCCCGCGTTGACGAGATCAGAACTCGCGAAACGCCAGTCGGTCTCGCCTCGACGCAGACCGCGGGTGTTGATCTCGGACTCGTATTCGGAAAGGGGTACAGAGTGTTCCGCGTCCAACCAAATGTCGCTGATGGGGACGTACTCGCCCGGCGCCGCATTTGACGCGAGATACTCGAGCGCTGCACGCGCCCGGGCGGCTCGACGCAACTGTGCTTCTGCCACGTGCCCTCCTGAAGCTCTACTGGCTCCGAGTCTACGAAGGGGGCCGTCACCCACACGACCGCCTCTCATGCCGCGAGTGCATAGCTCGGAGAGGGTTTCGACGAGCATCTCTAGTCTGAGCGTAGGGACACCTGCGCTGATCTCTTCGACGATGATCTGGATGCCATCGCGACGCGCCTGAACGACGCGATGCCGCTCGTCGCTCTGCCGCAAGGATCGCAGACCCGCTGCGCCCGACCGCAGTAACCGCGGAGAGCAGATTGCTGAGTTTTCCGGCGAGGCAGATTTCGCCCGAAACGCTCGATTTTGGCGCTCTCAGACGCCGCGCGCAGGCCGTTGAAGACGGCTATTTTCGGCTCACCGAATTTTCAGAATGCGGGCAAAAAGCGGGCAAAAACGCATTCTGAGTGGTCTGACCATAGAAGAAATACCTGGTCAGAGGCGAAAAGAGACTGTGCCCCTGGAGGGACTCGAACCCCCAACCGTTTCCTTAGGACGGAACTGCTCTTCCATTGAGCTACAGAGGCTGGCCTGACGAGTCTACCCAGCGGCGACGACTATGCCGTGTACCTGTCGCGAGAGGGATGCGGCGCGGGATACGGGGGCTCTCGAGCCCTGTCAACCCCTTGAGGCCCCGTTCCGCCCCGGAAAACAATGGGCTGATGGTCACGACAGAGCGCCCAGCGTTCGAATTCCTCGGCGACTGGAGCGGGCAGTTCATCGCCACCGCGATCCACAACGGGCACGACGTCCGCGCGGACGTGGCGGACGAGCTGATCCTGCCCGACGAGGACCGGCTCCGGGAGGAAGACCCGCACACCGATGAGATCGGCGCGCTCGTCCCCGCTCGCGTCGTGGTGCACCGCTCCCGCTTCGAGGTCGACCTGAACCGATCGCGCGAGAAGGCGGTCTACCGCTCGGCGGAGGAGGCATGGGGGCTGGAAGTCGTCCGCGATCCACCCCTCGATCCGGCCGTCGTCGCAGGATCGCTCGAGGTGTACGACGCGTTCTACGCGGAGCTCGGCCGGCGGCTCGACGAGGTCGCCGAGCGCGGACCGTTCGTGATGTTCGACATCCACTCGTACAATCACCGACGCGACGGCGCCGACCGCGCTCCGGCTCCCTGGGAGGAGAATCCCGAAGTGAACGTCGGCACGGGTTCGCTCGACCGAGACCGGTTCGGATCCGTGGCGGACGTCTTCATCGATTCGCTCGCGCAGGCCGGGACCTCCGCGGGGTCGCTCGATGTGCGCGAGAACGTCCGCTTCCGCGGGCAGCAGCTCGCCGCATGGACGCACCGCCGCTACCCGGAGCGGGCGATCGTGCTCGCGCTGGAGTTCAAGAAGACCTTCATGGACGAGTGGACCGGGGACGCGGATCAGGCTCGGATCGACGAGCTCGCCCGGGCCGTAGCATCCACCATCCCGTTTCTCGAAGCGGCGCTTGTGGAGGTGGCGACACCGTGACCGCAGACCCGACGCATGCCCCCGACGCCGGGGGACCCGAGACCGACGTCATCGAAAAGGGTGCGTTCTCGGCTGCCGACCTGGCGGCGGACCATGCCATGGCATCGCTCGCGGGTTCGGTGCGGTTCCTCCTCGAGATGACCCCGGTGAACGCGGACGACATCCGCGCGCGGTTCCTCGCCGACCCCGAGACCGAGCCGGTCTTCGAGTACCGGACTCTGGACGTCGACCCCGATGTGCTCGACGCCCAGGTGGCCGCCTTGCCGCTCGACGCCGTCACCGACACCACGCTTGCGGCGCTGCTGCGCAACCGGCAGCGCGAGATGACACTGCGGGTGGAGATGCTGCGCGCCCGGAACACGTCGGAGTTCCTGCAGCTGTCGGTCGCACAGTACGGGCCGGTGCTGCCGGCGCTCGTGGAGACCGCCGACGATCTGCTGCGCCGGCTTCCGCATGGGCGACTGGAGCGCGACTCGGTCGGCGCGGAGGAGATCCTCGCCGCGGCGAAGGCGGAGATCGCCCACTATCGGTCGGTCGATCCGGATGCACAGCTGCACGCCGAGATCCGCGACGACGTCTCGGGCGTGCTCGTCGAGGGCGACACGCTCCTCATCTCGCACAATGCGGCGGTGGCCGGTGCCCGCGTCAATGCCCTGCTCCAGCATGAGGTGGGCACGCACCTCGTGACGCATGTGAACGGGCTCGCGCAGCCCATCCGCATGCTCGGCGCCGGGCTCGCTCACTACGACGAGACCCAGGAGGGTCTCGCGGTGCTCGCCGAGATCGCGTGCGGTGGTCTCACCGCGTCCCGGCTGCGTCAGCTCGCGGCCCGGGTCGTCGCCGTTCACGCCCTCGTGGGCGGGGCGAGCTTCGTCGACACCCACCGTCTGCTCACCGGTCACGGTCTGCCCGCCGGGAGCGCCTACAGCGTCGCCATGCGGGTGTACCGCGCCGGCGGCTTCACCAAGGACGCCATCTATCTGCGCGGCCTGCTGGCCCTCTTGGAGCACGTGGCGCACGGCGGTGCGCTCGACCTTCTGTTCCTCGGGAAGTTCTCCCTGGAGGATCTGCCCCTCGTCCAGGAGCTCGCAGACCGCGACCTCCTCGCGCCGGCACGCATCATGCCGCGGTACCTGTCTGACGCGGAGTCCGCTGACAGGCTCCGTGACGCCGCCCATGCCGACGATCTGGTCTCGCTGGCCAATGCGTAGGAGCATGAAGCGCACCAGCGCGAAACGAGCACAGAATCTTGCCGGCCCGCGTCCCCCCACCCTCGAGGAGCTCAGATGAGAATCGGTTTCGTCGTCAACGACATCGCCACGGAACAGCCCATCTACTCGACGACGCGCCTTGCGATGAGCGCCGCCGCGCGCGGGCACGACGTGTGCCTGATGGGGCTCCGGGACTTCGGCTACGAACCCGACGGATCGCTCTCGGCGATCACCGCGACCGCGACCGCCGGCAAGCGCTACCGGTCGCTCGACCGATACCTCGAAGACGTGCAGGCCGCGACCCGGGAGCGGACGGAGCTCGACGACTTCGACGTGCTCATGCTCCGCGCCGACCCCGCGGGCGAGGCCGGCGACAGTGCGTGGGCGAGCACGGCCGGGCTGGCGTTCGGGCGGATGGCCGCGGAGGCCGGCGTCCTCGTCGTCAACGATCCTCGCTCCCTGGCAGACGCCATGTCGAAGGCGTACTTCCAGCAGTTTCCCGAGGTGGTGCGCCCGCGCACGCTGATCACGCGCGACGAGGAGCGGGTGCGTGAGTTCATCGATGAGCTCGGTGGGCGTGCCGTGCTCAAGCCGCTGCAAGGGTCGGGCGGATCCGGCGTGTTCCTCGTCGACCTGAAGCGGGAGCGCAACATCGCGCAGATCGTCGAGGCGATCGCCCGCGACGGCTACGTGGTGGCCCAGGAGTACCTCCCCGCGGCCAAGGAGGGCGACGTGCGGATGTTCGTCATGAACGGCCGCGCCCTCGAGATCGACGGGGCCTACGCGGCGTTCCGCCGGCGGCCGGAGGCGGCCGAGGTGCGGTCCAACATGTCGGCGGGTGGGAAGGCCGAGGCGGCGAAGGTCACCGACGAGATGCTGCACCTCGTCGACGCCGTACGCCCCAAGCTCCTCACCGACGGCATGTTCCTCGTCGGGCTCGACATCGCGGGCGACAAGCTGATGGAGGTCAACGTGTTCTCGCCCGGCGGCCTCGGCTCGTGCGCCGCGCTGTACGGGGTGGACTTCGCCTCGGCGGTCATCGACGATCTCGAGCGCAAGACGGGTATGCGCGAGCACTACGGCAGCGAACTGCCCAATGTCCAGCTGGCGACCGCATGACGGTCGCCCAGCAATGCGAAGGCCCCGACATCCGATAACGGATGCCGGGGCCCGAGGCACTGCGGTCAGCCCTGGTTTGCGAGGGCGAAGCGGACAGAGCCGTCGTCTGCGAGCTCGGCGTCGAGGACACGGTCCTCGAGTGCGATCGCCGCGGTCTCGTCGAGGAAGACACGGGCGCCGCTTTCGATCACGACGGTGTCGTGCGGCCCGGGATCGGGCGCGACGCTCAACTCGAATCCGGACGAGCCTTCCGCGTCTCGGATGCGTACACCCCCGTCTTCGGCGAGAGGCACTCGGGCGACGATCTCTTTGACGGCCTCGGCGGCGGTCTGGGTCAGCGTGAGCATGCTTTTCCTTTCCGTTTGCGGTTCCGGACCGGCCACGATTCCGAGATCAGCCTGCGGATGCAACCCCTACGCGCCGGATCGCACGCATTCGGAGGGAGTTCCCACGTTCGGCCGCCGCCCGCGAAGGCGCACGAGCGGCGACAGGAACACCGGGATCACGGCCGACGGCCGCCGCCACCGCCCATACCGCCGCCCATCCCGCCGCCGGAGACATTCACGCCCTCCGACACCGTGGCCGCCGTGACGCCGTTCACGGTGATCGTGTACGATCCGCCGTCGGCGACCGCCGGGCCGCTGTAGAACACGGCGCTGAAGCTCTGGTCGGCCGCGAAGCTCGCGATCACCGCGCCCGAAGCATCTGTCACCTCCACGGTGTCACCCGCCGCACCGCTCGCGGTCGCGGCGACCCACGGCTGCGAGCCGGTGGGGGTGACCAGCACCGAGCCGGCGACGAACAGCTCGCCGCCGTCGATCGCGATCTCGCCGTTGGCGTCGAGCGCTCCCTGCCCGCCCGCCGAGCTCGGCCCGCTGACGACGGTCGTGCCGCCGGTGATCGAGATCGTGCCGTTCGAGTCGAGGCCGTCGCCGACCGCCGCGACCCGCACGCTGCCGCCCGAGATCGTGAGCGTCTCACCGGTGTCCTGCTCGCCACCGCCACCGCCCATGCCGCCGCCCTGGGCGTCGGACGCGGTTCCGCTCGCGGCGTTGACGCCGTCGTCGCTCGACGTGATGTCGACGATGCCGCCCGAGACCGCGACATCCGTCGCCTCCAGGCCCTCGTACGACTCGGCGACGGTCACGGTGCCGTCGCGGATCTCGAGGCGCTGCTCGGCGTGGATGCCGTCGTCGCCGGCCGAGACGGTCACCGTGCCGCCTCCGATGCCGATCGACCCATCGGAGTGCACGGCGTCGTCGGTGGCCTCGACCGTGAGGTCGCCCCCGTCGATCGCGACGACGACGCCCGCGGTGACGCCCTTGGGCGAGTCGTCCGAGGTCGCGGCATCCGTCCCCGCCGTCAGCGACACCGTTCCGCCCGTGATGACCGCATCGGTCGCCGCCGCGATCGCGTCGTCGTCGCTTTCGGCTGCCACGGTGCCCCCGGCGATGACGACGAAGCCCTGCGTGGCGTCGTCGGTCTGGTCGCTCTTGAGCGCATCGCCGCCGGCGGTGAGGTCGAGCGTTCCGCCCTCGACCGTGAGCGAGTCCTTGCCGCGCAGCGCATCGTCGACCGCGTCGACCGTGATCTCACCCGACAGGATGACGAGGTCGTCGGTGCTCGCGATGCCGTCATTTCCGTTGCCCGACACCGAGAGGGTGCCGGTGCCCGAGATCGTGAGGTCGGCGTCGGCGTAGACGGCGGCGTTCGCGTCGGCGTCGTCGGCGTACGACGACGCGTCCGAGACGCTGTTTTCGCTGCCGGCCGCGAGCGAGATGGCGACGTCGTCCGCGCTCGTCACGGTGATGCCAGGGGAGTCGGATGCTGCGATCTCGGCGTCGTCGAGGATCAGCACGACCTGCGCGTCCTCGGGCGCAGCGACCACCACCTGACCGTCGAGCGAGCCGGAGAGCCGGAACACGCCGCCGTCTGTGATCGTCACAGTGGAGCCGTCGATTGTCACTGCGTCGGAGTCGCTCGACGCCGTGCTGCCCGACAGCGTGATGTCCGCAGCATCCGTCTCGCTCCACTCGTCGTCGTTCACGGTGGTGACGTCGGCGTTGGCGGCGAGCACGGCAGCCGCGCTGAGGTCGGAGTCGACGACGGCCGCGGTCTCGGTGGTCGAGGTGTCGGTGGTCGACGTGGTCGTCGAGGCGGCGGTCTGCGTCGCGCAGCCGGCGAGCACGACCGCGGCGAGCGCCAGCGGCGTGGCAGCGAGGATCAGGCGGCGGCGCTCGAAAGGGCGGTGGTGGGGCGTGCGGGGCATGATGCGTCCTCCTTGTGGGTGGCGATGGTCGGGTGGGTCGCGGGCGCGGCGCGGTGCGACGGGTCGAACGGGCCGCGCAGCAGCCGCGCCCAGCGGTTGCGGGGCAGTGCCGGGTGGAGCGCCGCGAGGCCGGTGGCGTACTTGCTGACCGTCGCGGGCCGGTGCCCTGCGCGCCACAGCGCGCGGTCCACGTTCGACGGGCTGGCGCCCGACTTCGTCTCGACGATCGCGAGGTCGGGAAGGGCGAAGCCGCGGCCGTCGGGCTCGATCCATTCGAGCGCGGTGTCGACGGTGGCGCGTCCGGCGCCGTCAGCGGCGAGCAGGGTCGCACGGCGGTATCGCGTCAGCAGCGTGGCGTCGAGCTCTTCGGCGCGCGTCGAGGCGACCCCGATCGTCGCGAACGCGTCGGCGACGTCGTCGCGGGCGTCGTCGGTGAGCCGGTCGCGGTCGCGCGGGTCGTACACGTCGCGGTCTTTGACGGTCGTGCCTCGTGCGCCGCGCGTCTTGATCTCGAGGTACGACGTGCCGGTGTCGAGGTAGCTGCGGGTACGCAGCTTGAAACGCCGACGACGGGGCTGGGCCGCCATCCGGAAGCTCAGCAGGTCGGGCGTGTCGAAGTACACCGACTCATAGGCGAAGTCGCGGGCGCCGTCCATCTCGAGCACGCGGGTGCCGGGGTCGAGCGCGGCGAGCACGGGCTCGAGGCCTTCGCGAGGCACGACGTACTTCCTGTCGACGCGGGTGAGGAGGGATGCCTCGGCCACGAGCGCGTCGAGGGTCACCGGATCGAAGCGGTCGAAGGTCGTCATCGCGCCGCTCCTTGCATCGCGGGCGCGCTCGCGGCGGTGCCCGGGGTCGCGGCGGAACGCGCTGCTCCCCGCGCCACTCGGTAGCGGACGTCGACCAGCGTCGTGTCGTTTACGAGGTCGAGCTCCTGCACGGTGGTCGAGGCGACTGTGCCCCCGAGTCGCTGCTCGAGCTCGGCCCGCAGCTCGTGCTCATCGGCCACCGCACGGTCGAGACGCACGACCTGGTGGCGCGCCCGCGAGAGCAGCGCCGGGTGATCGGCGGCCCACAGCACCGCGAGGATGAGCGCGACATGCGCGGCGACGGGCCACGGGTCGGCCTGGGGGAGGCCGGTCACGAGCCCGATCGCGAGCGCCGCGAAGTAGTACGCGACCTCGCGCTGCGAGATCTCGGACGAGCGCAGCCGGATGATCGACAGCACGCCGAACAGGCCGAGGCCGAGTCCCAGCGCGACCTCTGCGGTGCCCAGAACGGCGGCGACCGACATCACCCCCACGTTGACTCCCAGGAACGCGACGACGAGGTCGCGGCGGTGGTGCCGGCGATAGTAGAGGCCGAGGCTCAGCACGAGGGCGGCAGCCAGGTCGATGCCGATCAGGATCAGCGCGCTGGTGGTCATGGGTTCCTCCCGATGGGGTGTTCGGTCTGATCCATTCGAGCCGCGGCCGCTATGGGGTTCCTATGACGGGCGTCAGGGCGGCTTACGAGTTCGGCACGGGCCTGCTGAGTGCCGAAGACGAAGGACCGCTGCACGCCGTAGCTCGTCACGAACAGCACCGCCTCGGTCGCGATCTTGGCCACGACGAGCGGCACGCCGTAGCGCGTGAGCGCGTCGAGCCACACGATGTTCGACGCCAGGAGCGCGACGGCCAGCAGGGCATAGCGGGCGGCTTGGCGCAGCATCCGTCCCCGCTGTTCCGCACGGAAGACGACACGACGATTGACGGCGAAGTTCACCGAGGCGCTCACGACGCGCGCCGCCACGATCGACGGCACGAGCAGCCCCGTGAGCGCGTTGAGCGCGAGGAGCATGACGGTGTCGACGGCGAACGCCAGCAGCGACGAACCCGCGAACAGCACCAGCGGCAGCATCACGCGCAGCGAGTCGACGACGGGACGGAAGTGGCTGGACGCGTTGTCGTCGAGGTAGACGGTCTCGATCGGCACCTCGCGGGTCGCGACGCCGTCGCGGCGGCACCGCAGCAGCACGTTCTGCTCGTAGGCGAATCGCTCGCCCGGCTGGTCGCGCACCCATTCGACGAGCCGTGAGGGGATGCCGCGCAGGCCGGTCTGCGTATCGCTCAGCGCCAATCCGGCCGCGAGTCGGAAAACCCCGCGTGCCACGGCGTTGCCGGCGCGCGAGCGCAGCGGAACCCTCCCGGTGAACGCCCGGCAGCCCAGGATGAGCGTCGGGACACCGTCGGCCGCGTCCTCGCGGAGCGCGTCGGCGACGCGGAGGATGTCGTGCACGGTGTGCTGCCCGTCGGCATCGGCGGTGACGACGTCGTCGCCGGGGTGGGCGGTCATCGCGTGGGCGAACCCGGTGCGAAGAGCGGCCGCCTTGCCGAGATTCGTGTTGTGGTGCAGCACAGTGGCGCCGAGCGCCTCGACCTGATCGAACGTGGCGGCGAAGGCTGCGCCGCTCCCGTCGTCGACGACGATCACCTCGACGTCGGGGTCCGCGGCGAACAGGCCGGCGACGACCGATTCGAGGCGCGACCCCGGTTCGTAGGCGGGGATGAGGACGAGCACGGCGTCACTCCGAGGCGGAGGCGTCGGCGATGTAGAGGATGTCGCTCGTGCCGCGCTCGCCGCCGTTGGAGGGCGAGTTGACCACCTCGCCGTCGAAGTACATCGTCGACGAGCCGCCGCCGTCGAGGTTGTACGCGGTGGTCGCGCCGAGGTCGAGCATGATGTCGGCGAGCTCGGTGAGGGTGACGCCCTCGCTGTAGCCGGACTGGCGGCCGTCGACGACGACGAACACGAGGTGGTTCTCGTCGATGACGCCCACGGCGGTGCGCGGCTGGTCGCCCTGGATGGAGTGGTTGCCGAAGTTCGTGTCGATCTCGACCTCTTCGATGCCGTCGACCACGACGCCGTCCTCGACGATCGCCGGGCCGAAGCTCAGGGTGTTCCACGCGCCGTCGGCGAGCAGCTCGTCGGCGGACGTGGTCGTCTCGTCGTACACCTCGACCCGCCCGTCGGTGTAGAACACGAGGCCCTGGCGGGCCGGTTCGTCGCGGAACACCACGCCGTTGCGGATCACGATGCCGGTGTCGCGGAACCCGTAGTAATCGCCGTTGATCGCGAAGATCGCACCGTTGTCGGCGGCGATCTGGCTCGTCAGCTCGGTGATGTTCTCTCCGAACTGGTCCTTCGCGAAGGCGCTCGCGAGCGTTGTCGCGTCCGACAGCGTCACATCCGCGACGTAATAGGTCACGGTGTCGGAGCCCGAGCCCTCGGTGACCGTGGAGATGGTGATCGACGTGGCGCCGTCCGAGTAGGACGTTTCCGTCACCGTGGCGTCGGTGGCGGCATCCGACGTCGACTCGGTCGTGGAGTCGACCGTGGAATTCTGCGCCTCGTACTCCGACACGTCGGCGATCTCGACGTGCTCGACGAGGAAGCGATCGGTCGCCCACACCGCGCCGGCGCCGCCCGAGAGCGCGACGACGAGACCGGAGGCGATGACGGCGTTGCGTGCCCGGCGCTTGCGGGTGCCCTTGTTCGCGCTGCTCTTCTTGTTCATGCCTCCATGGATATGCGTCGCACTTACGACGACCTTCGCTGCGCGCTATGAACCGCCTGGCGCGAGCATGTGCGTTTCACCAGACCGCAGCGCGAGCACGGAAGAACGGGGATTGTGGTGCGCGGGGAGCAAATTCTGTGATTCTTGTCATCGTGTCGGGCGCAATGCGCGGCGAATCTGCGTGGGCGTCTGACATGGTGGAGGCGTCGTCGCGAGCGCCGAGCAGGGGCTCGCGGACGCGTCGCAGCGCGATGCTGCGACACCGACCCAGAGGAACGCATGACCCGCATTGGCATCGTCGCCGAGGCGCCCGGAGAGACCCGGGTGGCCGCGACTCCGACCACCGTCCCGAAACTCATCGCCCTCGGCTACGACGTCGTCGTCGAAGCCGGAGCAGGTGCCGGCTCGTCGTTCTCCGACGCCGCCTTCGCACAGGCGGGCGCGGCCGTCGTCGACGGCGCGACGGCGTGGGCCGCGCCGGTGGTGCTGAAGGTGAACGCGCCGACGCCGGCGGAGATCGACCGGCTCGCCGACGGCGCGACGATCGTGGCGACGCTGAGTCCCGGGCTGCGACCGGATCTGGTCGAGTCGCTCGCGACGCGGGGGATCACGGCGATCGCGCTGGACGCGGTGCCGCGCATCTCGCGGGCGCAGTCGATGGATGTGCTGAGCTCGATGGCGAACATCGCCGGCTACCGGGCGGTGGTGGAGACGGCGCACGAGTTCGGGCGCTTCTTCACCGGCCAGGTCACGGCGGCGGGCAAGGTGCCGCCGGCGAAGGTGCTGGTCGCGGGCGCCGGTGTTGCGGGGCTGGCGGCGGTCGGCGCGGCGTCGAGCCTCGGTGCGATCGTGCGGGCCACCGACCCGCGGCCCGAGGTCGCCGACCAGGTGGCGTCCATCGGCGGGGAGTATCTCGAGGTCGTCGTCCCCGAGGAGGCGAGGCAGGTCTCGTCCGACGGATACGCGAAGGCGACGAGCGAGGCGTACGACCGGCGTGCGGCGGAGATCTACTCGGAGCAGGCCGCCGACGTCGACATCATCATCACGACCGCGCTCATCCCGGGGCGTCCGGCGCCGCGGCTGATCACGGCGGCGGATGTGGCCTCGATGCGCGCGGGCAGCGTTATCGTCGACATGGCGGCGGGGCAGGGCGGCAACGTCGAGGGCTCGGTCGCGGGCGAGAAGGTCGTGACCGGCAACGGCGTCGTGATCCTGGGCTACACCGACCTTCCGGGTCGCTTGCCGCAGCAGGCGTCGCAGCTGTTCGCCACGAACCTCGTCAATCTGCTGAAGCTGCTCACCCCCGGCAAGGACGGCGAGCTCACCCTGGACTTCGACGACGTCGTGCAGCGCACGGTGACCGTGGTGCAGGACGGTGCGGTCACCTGGCCCCCGCCGCCGGTGCAGGTCTCTGCGGCTCCCGCGCCGGTGAAGGGGACGGATGCTGCGCCCCCGGTGCCGCCGAAGAAACCGATGTCGACCGCGGCACGGACCGGGCTCATCGTCGCCGGTATCGCGGCGCTGTTCGCGATCTGCGCGTTCGCGCCACCGCCGCTGCCGCAGCACTTCCTGGTGCTGACGCTCGCGATCGTCGTCGGGTTCTACGTCATCGGGCACGTCGCGCACGCGCTGCACACACCGCTCATGAGCGTCACCAACGCGATCTCGGGCATCATCGTGGTCGGCGCGATGGTGCAGATCACAGTTCCCGACCTGACGGTGCAGATCCTCGCCGCGGTCGCGGTGCTGCTCGCGTCCATCAACATCTTCGGCGGCTTCGCCGTGACGCGGCGCATGCTCGCGATGTTCCAGAAGGGTGAGACCCGATGATCGCGGTCGCCGGTCAGGTCGCGGGTGCCGCATACATCGTCGCGGCGCTGCTGTTCATCCTCAGCCTCGCGGGGCTGAGCAAGCACGAGACCAGCCGTCGCGGCGTGGTGTTCGGCATCGTCGGCATGGCGATCGCGCTGGTCGCGACGGTCGTCCTGGTGGCGGCCGGCGCGTGGGGGCAGCCGTCGGGTGCGCTCGGGCTGACGCTGCTCGTTGTCGCTGTGCTGGTCGGCGCGGCGATCGGGCTGTGGCGGGCGCGCATCGTGCAGATGACCGGGATGCCGGAGCTCATCGCTCTGCTGCACTCCTTCGTGGGTCTCGCCGCGGTGCTGGTCGGCTGGAACGGCGCCCTCTACGACACCGGACTGGAAGGCGCGCTGGCCGACATCCATCACGCCGAGGTGTTCATCGGCGTCTTCATCGGCGGCGTGACCTTCACCGGATCGATCGTCGCGTTCCTCAAGCTCTCGGCGCGGATCTCGTCCAAGCCGCTGATGCTCCCCGGCAAGAACGCCCTCAACATCGGTGCGCTCGTCGCGTTCGTCGCGCTGACGGTCTGGTACGTGATCACCCCCGAGCTCTGGCTCCTCGTCGCCGTGACCCTGCTGGCGCTCGCGCTCGGCTGGCACCTGGTCGCCTCGATCGGCGGCGGCGACATGCCCGTCGTGGTGTCGATGCTCAACAGCTACTCGGGGTGGGCGGCCGCGGCGGCCGGCTTCCTGCTGAACAACGACCTGCTCATCGTCACCGGCGCGCTCGTCGGCTCTTCCGGTGCGTACCTGAGCTACATCATGTGCAAGGCGATGAACCGCTCGTTCCTGTCGGTGATCGCCGGCGGCTTCGGCATCGAGGCACCGCGCAAGGACGGCGACGAGGAGCACGGCGAGCACCGCGAGATCGACGCCGAGGCCGCCGCGGATCTGCTCGCCGGCGCCTCGACCGTCGTCATCACGCCCGGGTACGGGATGGCCGTCGCACAGGCGCAACACGGTGTCGCCGACCTCGTGCAGAAGCTGCGCGAGCGTGGCGTGGACGTGAGATTCGGCATCCACCCCGTCGCGGGACGCCTTCCCGGTCACATGAACGTGCTCCTCGCCGAGGCGAAGGTGCCCTACGACATCGTGCTCGAGATGGACGAGATCAACGACGACCTCTCGAGCGTCGACGTCGTGCTCGTCATCGGCGCGAACGACACCGTCAACCCGGCCGCCGCGGAGGACCCCTCCAGCCCGATCGCCGGTATGCCGGTCCTGCGCGTCTGGGAGGCCGATAACGTGATCGTCTTCAAGCGCTCCATGGCATCCGGATATGCGGGCGTGCAGAATCCGCTGTTCTACCGCGACAACGCGCAGATGCTCTTCGGCGACGCGAAAGAGAAAGTCGACGAGATTCTCTTCCAGCTCTCACGCTCGTGACCTCGACGATGAATCGTCGATGAAAGGGCGCGAAGCGGCGTGCGTCAGTGCGCCGCCTCGTAGGCTTCCATGACGGATGCCGGGACCCGGCCCCGCTCGGACACCTGATAGCCGTTCTGCTTGGCCCATTCGCGGACGCCGCTGTAATCCTGCTGTCCGCTGCGGCGGCGCTTGCGTCCGGCAGAGGTGGCGCTGGACGCCGCCCGGGCGGACGACACGGCGCGCGCCGCGTTGGTGTAACGCTCGAGAGCGCCGCGCAGCGCGGCGGCATTCTCATCGGTGAGGTCGATCTCGTACGCGACGCCGTCGAGCGAGAACAGGACTGTCTCGCCTTCGCCGGATTCCAAGAGGGTGCCGTCGATGTCGTCGACGAGCTGGTGAACGATTCTGCGGGCCATGAGGGAACAATACGCCGAATTGTCGCCGCAGCCTATTGGTGAATTCCGGATCGGTGGATAACCGCAGGGAAAGAATTCGGGCAGCGCCGGGAATTCGGACGCTACTGTCCGGACTTCGCCGCGAAGAGCCAGGAAATCCGGCTGCGTGTGCGACCCCGCGGATCAGGGGAGGATGCCGGCGCGACGCGCGGTGACGACCGCGGCGTGGCGGGTCGAGGCATCCAGTTTCGCCATCGCCGCCTGCAGGTACGACTTGACCGTGCCCTCCTTGAGGTCGAGGGTCGCTGCGATCTCGGCGTTGGTCGAGCCCAGTGCTGCGCACGCGAGCACGTCGATCTCGCGCGGCGACAGCCGCACGTCGAGTTCGACCGGTGGCTCGGACGCGTCGTGCGAGAGCGCAGCCAGCCGCTGTTCGAGCCGATCGAGCCGAGCGCGCAGTGCGGGATCGTCGATGATCGCCGCGATGCTGCGCAACTCGGCGTACGTCTCGCGCAGTTCTTCGCGTGTCGTCGCCGGCATCGCGGCCGGGGCGGTGCGCGGAGGGGAGAGGGTCAGCCGCCGCTGCACCTCGTCGCGGATGCGCAGTTCGCTGGAGAGCTCCTCCGCGACGGCGAATGCGGGGCGGGCGACGACGTCGCCGACCGGCGATTCCGCCCATGACCCGCAGTAGATGACGCCGCGAGCGCGCCCGCCGACCATCACGGGGACGGCGAACAGGGTCGCGATGCCCTCGCCGAGGACGGCTCGGTCGTAGTCGTGCGTGATGCTGCGTGAAGAGCCGTAGTCGAGCGCGAGCCGCGGGCGCTTCTCGACGAGAGCGCGCCCGCCGAGGCCGCGGGATGCCTCCACCACGAGACCCTCGAGATTGCGGGTGCGGGCGCCGTGGATGGACGTGACGTGGATCGCCTCGCCGAGCGCGAGGCCGCCGAAGGCGACCGGGAAGCGGGTGCGGCGCACGAGCTCGGCCACGGCATGGTCGAGCGCCTGTGCGTCACCGGGATCTCCGCCGAGGCCGTCCACGACGACGCGGACCCCCGCGCCCATGCGATCGGGGGCCGGTGCGCGATGTGGGAGGGACGCGCCCACGGCTACCTGCTTCCGGCTGACGGCGTCCTCGCCGCCTCTTTCGTAGCGTCGACCTTACCACTCGGGGGTATCGCCCCGGCGGTCGGCCCCGCTCCCCGCGGGAAGGATTGCGAGGCCCGCCGGCGAGCCGCGCGGGCCTCGCGGACTGCGGGCGGCCTACACGCACGCAGCCTCGATCGACCGCGCCTCAGCCCGCCGTCGCCGCGCCACCCGAGGCCGCCGGCGGCGCCGCCGGGATGCTCGGACCCTGTTCGAGCTCGACGAGGAATCGCTTCACCTCGGGCCGCCCGCCGTATTCGCCGAGCGAGCCGTCGGCGCGGACGACGCGGTGCACCGGAACCACCACGGAGAAGGGCGTCGTCGCGCACGCGGTGCCCACGGCGCGCGCCGCGCGCGGGATGCCCGCGGCGATCGCCACCTCCCCATAACTGGCCGTCTCGCCGTAGGGGATCTCGCACACGGCCTCGAGCGCTGCGCGTGTGAAGCCGCGAACAAGCCGCCAGTCCAGCGGCAGGTCGAACTCCTCCCGGTCGCCGTCGAAGTACTCCTCGAGCTGCGTCATCGCGCTCGTGAAGGCGTCGGCCGTGCCGGAGTCGCGGGTGGCAGCATCCGTGTCGTCGTCAGGGACCGGGAGTGCGCGCAGCTGCAAGGCCACGCGCTCGATCTCGGCGTGCAGTGGTCCGTCGAAAGGATGCAGGGTCACGATGCCGTCGGCGGTCGTGACGATCAGGATGTCGCCGATGGGCGACGGATGGACGCGGTAGCGGGGCGGATCCTCGGGGGTCATGCGACCATCCTGGCGCGGGCTGCGGACGCGGCGGCGGTCACCGACGCGATCTGTGAAGAGCGCACTCAGGATGCCGGCGGGGGAGGAGGGGGCATCCCGAACGCGCTTTCCCGCGCCGTCCAATACCGCGAAACTCAGGTCCATTGCAAGAGCCGGACACACGTCGCCTTTAGGGTGGCACGTGTGTGGCGAGCAGAACGCAGCGCCGTGTTGGGCACAGGAGACGCCGAGCGCGGGTACGACGTGACCCCGGGTGATCTCGGCCTCGCCGAGCCCGATGTCACGGTCGTCCATGTCGCCGAGAGCGAGCGCGACCGGCTCCGGCTGCAGTCCGCCGCCCTGGGCGGCAGGTCGACTCTCCTGCACTTCGTGGACGGGCAGGACGCCGCGATCGAGATCACGAAGGCACACCCCGGGAGCCTGCCGCAGTTCATCACCGGGCGCTCGACGCTGCTGTCGAACCTGTTCCGCGACGAGGTGGCGCTGCGCAACGCCCGCCTCGCCGCGCAGAGCATCACCGCGAAGGATCAGGAGCTGCGCACGACCCGCGGCCTCGACACGGTGCGGCTCGCTGTCGGCCTCGCCAACTGGCGCGTCGCGGGGATCACCTGGAGCGCGCCCGTGCTGCTCCGGCCCCTCGCGATCCGACGCCATCACGGCGACTTCGAGCTCAAGCTGCACGGGACGTTCGTGGTCAACCCCGAGTTGATCCGAGCGATGCGCACGCACTTCGGCATCATGATCGACGCCGGCGGCCTCGCTGCTCTGGCCTACGAGGGCGGCGTCTTCAAGCCGCAGCCCGTGATCGACCACATCCGGGCGCTGACCGCATCGATCGACAGCTACGCCGTGAAGCCGCGCCTGCTGGTGTCGACCTTCGCCGACGTCGGCGGCGACATGGCGCTCGATGCGGCCGATCTCGACCACCGCGTCCTCAACGCGCTCGCCGGTCACGTCGCCGACCGCGAATCGCTCACGATCCGCCGCGACGGGCCGGTGCCGACCAGCCCCGACGACCGTGCCCCTGCGGCCGACATGCTGCTGCTGGACGCCGACTCCGAGCAGGAGCGGGTGCTCGCGCGGATCGCCGACGGTCAGTCCCTCATCATCCACACCCTGCCCGGCACCGGCGGCACGCAGACCGTCATCAACGCGGTGGGCGCGCTCGTGCGCGACGGCAAGCGCGTGCTGGTGGTGAGCGCGCGCCGCTCGACGCTCGACGGCGTGCGGCATCGCCTCGCGGGCATCGGACTCCCTGGCCTCGCGGTCTCGCCCGACCGCCTGCAGCGTGACCTCATCCGTGCGATCGGCCGCAACGAGAAGGCCGAGGCGCCCAAGGTCTCCGACATCGACGACGCACTGGTGCGGCTGCGGGGCGTCCTCAGGGACTACCGCTCCGCCGTGACCACGCAGCATCCCGATTTCGGGGTGTCGGTGCTCGACATCCTCCGCGAGCTCGCCGAACTCGCCGAGCGGGGCGTCGCCCCCACGACCGAGGCGCGTTTCGACGCGGACGCGCTCGCGAGCCTCGCGACGACGCGGGAAGACGCCGCCGCCAAGCTCTCGGCCGCCGCGCGCCTGGGCGAGTTCCGCTTCGGCCCCGACGACTCGCCCTGGTACGGCGTCACGTTCGCGACCGTGGAGGAGGCCCGCGGCGCGCACGCGCTCGCCGGCAAGCTGCACCGCAGCGATGTGCCGACCCTGCTGGAGCGCGGCTACGAGCTCATCGCGCAGACGCGCATGCGGCCGTTCCAGACCGTCGCCGAGCTCGGCGTGTACCTGCGTCTGCTCCGCGGCATCCGCGACTCGCTCGACAAGTTCAGCCTGACGGTCTTCGAGCGACCGCTGGCCGAGCTCATCCAGGCGCACGCGCCGCGTCGCGACGCGCCGGAGATGAACGGCGCGAACCGGCGGCGCCTGCGCCGCCTGTCGCGCGAGTACCTGCGCCCCGGCGTGCATGTACCCGACATGTACGAGGCACTGGTGCGCATCCAGCAGCAGCGCACGGAGTGGCAGCGCTACGTCGACGCGGGGGTCACTCCCGAGGTGCCCCTCGGTCTCGGCGACGTCCAGGTCGCCTGGCAGCGCGTCGACGCCGAACTCGGCGAGGTGGACGCGGTACTCGGCCGCACGGGCGCCGACCGGCTCGCGACGCTCCCGGTGAAGCAGCTCGTGCGCACGCTCGCCGGCCTCGCCGCCGATTCCGACGTGTTCGACAACCTCAAAGAGCGGGCGACGCTGCGCTCCGAGCTCGCCGCCATGGGCCTCGAGCCCCTCCTCCTCGAGCTGTCGGTGCGGCACGTGCCCGAAGACGAGGTGGCCGCCGAGCTCGAGTACGCATGGTGGCAGTCCGCCCTCGAGCTGCTGCTGCGCACCGACCGCGCGGTGCTCGGTGCGAACACCGCCGTCGTCGACCGGCTGGAGCGCGACTTCCGGCTCGTCGACGAAGCCCATGCCGCAGCATCCGGTCCCCTCCTCGCCGCCCATCTCGCCACGCAATGGCGGATCGGGATCGTCGACCACCGCTCCGAGGCCGACGGGCTCAAGCAGGCGCTGAAACGCGGCGCGATCACCCCGGCCGAGCTGGCGTCGGTGGCGCCCACCCTCTCGCGCACCGTGGCACCCGTGTGGCTGGCCTCGCCCTACGAGGTGCCCCGCATCCCCGAGGCGGTCACGTTCGACGTCGTCGTCATGGCGGATGCTGCCGCCCTGTGTCTCGCCGAGGCCTCGCCGGCGCTCCGCCGGGCGGGGCAGGTCGTGGCGTTCGGCGACCCGGTGACGCAGAAGCCGACGCCGTTCCGCGTCTCCGCGGGCTCCGCGATGTCGGCCGCCGTGCCGCCGCCGCAGGCAGGCGGGAACGGCGCGCCCGCCGACACCGAGGACGACGATGAAGCGCCGTTCGACAGCACGAGCGTGTTCGAGCGCCTCGCCGAACTGCTGCCCGTCGAGACGCTCACCCGCAGCTACCGGGCCGGCGGCGAGGATCTCGCCGCGCTCGTGAACGACGCGTTCTACGGCGGCGAGCTCGTGTCCCTGCCCTGGGCGGGCTCGTACCTCGGCCGCGGCAGCCTGGCGGTCGACTACGTCGAAGGCGGGCACGGCACGCCGGACCCCATCACAGGGGCGGTCGAGAGCCCCGACTCCGAGGTCGCCCGCGTCGTGACGCTCGTCGTCGAGCACGCCGTCAACCGGGGCACCGAGTCGCTCATGGTGGTCACGGCGAGCGTGCGGCACGCTGAGCGCATCCGCGCCGCCGTCGAGGCCGCGTTCGCCGGCCGCTCCGACGTCGCCGACTTCGTCTCGCGCGACACCGCCGAGCCGTTCGCGGTGCTCACCCTCGAGGAGTCGGTGGCCGAGAGCCGCGACCGCGTGATCTTCTCGCTCGGCTTCGGCCTCACCAAGCACGGTCGCGTGCTGAGTGACTTCGGCGACCTGTCGTCGCCCGATGGCGAGCGACTGCTCACCGTCGGCATGACGCGCGCGAGGCGGTCGATGGTCATCGTGTCGTCGATCCGGCCCTCGGCATTCGACGACGGGCGCCTCGAGTACGGCGCCGCGACCCTCATGTCGATCCTGGGCGGCATCGCCGCCCGCTCGCGTGAGGCGCGGCTCGAAGACCTCGCCGACCCGCTCACTCGGGCCCTGGCGCGGGAGCTCCGCCGCGCGGGGCTCTCGGTGGACGTGCACTACCGGGGCCTGCTGCCCCTCGTCGCGCAGTACGACGGCAAGGCGGTCGTGGTCGAGAGCGACCCCGAGACGATCGGGGAGTCGCTGCGCGAGTCGCTGCGGTTGCGCCCGCAGATCCTGCGGCGCCTCGGCTGGCACTACGTGCGCGTGCACTCGTTCGACCTGTACCGAGACCCGGCCGACGTCGCGCAGCGCATCGCCGCGATGCTGGGCGTTCCGCCCGATGCTCCCCGGGTCGACAACGAGACCCAGCCCATCGATGTCATCGAGTGACCGGCAGCGGATCGAGCGCGTCAAGGGCTCCCGTCGTGCGAAGCTGACGCCCGCGCCCGGGACCACGGCCGAGCCGATCCCGGCTGATGAGAAGGCGACGGATGCCGCGTCCCCGACCGGCCCCGAAGGCCAGCCGAACGCGGCATCCGATTCAGCCGGTCCGAACGATGAGCGCCTGCGGCGCGACGTTCCGCCGCACTACTGACGCGGCTCAGGAACGAGCGGTCGTCTGAGGCTGGTTCCCCTGCGTGTCGAGCAGGTCGCGGATCTGCACGAGCAGTTCCTGCTCGGTGGGAAGCTTCGGCTCCTCGTCGGCGGGGCTGACTCCGGCGCGCGCCGCCGCGCGCTCCTTGATGTGGTTCATCGGATAGACGAACACGAAATACACGACGACCGCGACGGCGAGGAAGTTGATGATCGCGCCGAGGATCATGCCGAATCCGAAGAACACCTCGTCGCCGTTGATGTTCGTGACGGTCCAACCGACCTGATCCAGGCTGCTGGCGTTGAACACCAGCGCGATGAGGGGATTGATGAGTCCGGCGACGATGGCGTTGACGATCGCCGTGAACGCGGCGCCGATGACGACCGCGACCGCCAGGTCGATGACGTTGCCGCGGAGAATGAATTCCTTGAAGCCCTTGATCACGTGTACCCCCTGGGTGTCGGTCCGCGTCTGGGGCGCCGGAGGATCAGGCTCCGGACGACGCGGGCGAGGCTTTCGCCTCGGTCTTCGATGATGTCGAAGTCGACGAGGACGCGCCACCCGAGGCATCCGATCCACCGCTCGATCCCGAGTCGGAGGACTTCGCGCCCGCGCGGGAATCGGTGCGGTAGAAACCGGAGCCGTTGAAGGTCACTCCGATCGAGCCGTACTCCTTGCGGAGTGGTCCGCCGCACTCCGGGCACTCGGTCAGGGTCGGGTCGGCGAAGGACTGCACGGCGTCGAAGCGGTGGCCGCACTGCTTGCAGGCGTAGGCGTAGGTGGGCATGTTCTCTCGGTTTCCGGCTGTCAGCGCCGCGTGGGCGCGAGGGTGATGGTGCGCGTGGGCGTGACGACGCCGGTGACGCGCTCGTCGAGTTCGTCGCTCGGCAGCTCGTCCACGAACTCCGAGTCGAAGACGACGGCGTAGACGGGAGGGCACCGCTCCATCGACCCGAGGGTCTTGTCGTAGAAGCCGCGTCCCCAGCCGAGCCGCATCCCGGTGCGGTCGACGGAGGCGGCGGGGATCACGAGGAGGTCGACGTCGTTGACCGCGATCGGGCCGAGCACCTCGCCGACCGGTTCGGGCAGTCCGTACATTCCTTCGGCGATGTCGCCCTCGGGGGTGGCGACCGCCCAGTCGAGCAGGCCGTCGGCCCGCGTCACGGGAAGGAGGACACGGATGCCGCGGGCCACGGCATCCGCCACGAAGGAGCGGGTGCCCGGCTCGGACGTGGTCGACAGGAAGCACGAGATCGAGCGGGCGCCGTGCTCGGCCACGAGGGCGTCGAGCTGGGCGTGGACGCCCGCTTCGGCGGTCTCGCGTGCGTGCGGCGAGATGAGCTGGCGTCGCTCGCGGAGCTCGGCGCGCAGGGCGCGCTTCGCATCGGCGATGGCGTCGGACATGGTGTCGATTGTACGGCGCGGAGTATCGCACACCGTCCGCTCGGACGAGAAGGCCTGGTCGCCGCACCTAGACTCTGAGCATGGCGCATACCTCCATCAAGGCAGTCATCCCCGCGGCGGGCCTCGGCACCCGCTTCCTCCCCGCAACGAAGGCGATGCCGAAGGAGATGCTTCCCGTCGTCGACAAGCCGGCGATCCAGTACGTGGTCGAGGAGGCCGCCCAGGCCGGCATCGATGACATCCTCGTCATCATCGGTCGCAACAAGAACGCGATCTCGAACCACTTCGACTCGGTCCCCGAGCTGGAGGAGAAGCTGAAGGACAAGGGCGACACCGACCGGCTGCACCGCGTGCTCGAGTCGAGCGACCTCGCCGACATCCACTTCGTGCGTCAGGGCGAGCCCAAGGGGCTCGGCCACGCGGTGCTGCGGGCGAAGGCCCACGTCGGCGACTCGTCGTTCGCCGTCATGCTCGGTGACGACCTCATCGACGAGCGCGACGAGCTGCTGACCACCATGATCGCGGAGCACGAGCGCACCGGAGCGGCGATCATCGCTCTCATGGAGGTCGACCCCGAGCACATCAACCTCTATGGCGTCGCGTCGGTGGAGTCCACCGACGGCAACGGCATCGTGAAGGTCAACGGGCTCGTCGAGAAGCCCAAGGCCGAGGACGCACCGTCGAACCTGGCCGTGATCGGGCGCTATGTGCTCTCCCCGAACGTGTTCGAGATCCTCGAGCGCACCGAGCCCGGCAAGGGCGGCGAGATCCAGCTCACCGACGCGCTCCAGGAACTCGCGACGGACCCGGAGGGCCCCGGCGTCTACGGCGTCGTTTTCCGTGGCCGTCGCTATGACACCGGCGATAGGGTGGACTACATCAAGGCCATCGTGCAGCTGGCGGCCGATCGCGAAGATCTCGGTCCTGCGCTGCGTCCCTGGTTCAAGGATTTCGCGGCGAACCTCTGACGCCGCCCGATCGAGGGAGTCTCGTGGATCTGTCGGCTCCCCGCAGGCACGGCTCGGTGGCGATCCGGCTCGTCCGTCAGCGCGATGCGCGCGTGCTGCAGAACGAGCTGCTGTCCAATCGCGGCTGGCTGCGCCCGTGGGAGGCGACGAGTCCCGACGGGCCGGTGTCGTTCGACATGCGCGTCGGCGTCCGCCGGCTTCTCCAGCAGTACCGCGACGGTGTCGGCGTGCCCTTCGTCATGGAGTCCGACGGTGAGGTCGCCGGCCAGCTGAACGTGTGGGGGATCGCGCGGGGCTCGCTGGCGTCGGCGACGATCGGGTACTGGGTGAGCGAGCGGTTCGCCGGGCGCGGCATCACGCCGACGGCTGTGGCGCTCGCGACCGACATCTGCTTCTCGGAGCTGCGCCTGCACCGCATGGAGATCTGCATCCGCCCCGAGAACCGCGCGAGCCTGCGCGTGGTCGAGAAGCTCGGCTTCCGCTACGAGGGGCTGCGTCGCCGTTTCATCCACATCGACGGCGATTGGCGCGATCACTACGCGTTCGCGCTCGTGCGCGAAGACGTGCCCGAGGGTGTTCTGCAACGCTGGATCTCGGGCCGGGCGCCGCAGGATGCGGCCACCGTCCCGCCCGCGGACCGGCTGCACGCATAGGTCGTCCGGTTGTTGAGTCCGACCCCCGGCGGCGGGTGTCCGCGCATCGCCGTGCCTGACCACGCCCCAAATCCGTGTTGCGTGACACGCGGACGGATGCGAGGGACACGGCCGTCCGGTCGCCTACCGTGGTGACCATGGGCGGGCAGGTGTGGGGTGGGGGAGTCGTCGTTCTCGTCGCCGTGGCGCTGTGGCTGGTCTACCTGCTCCCGTCATGGCACAGCCGTCGCCAGTTCGATGCGGCCGAACGCAACGCCGTCCGCCTGAACCAGGCGCTCCGTGTGCTCGCCGAGACGAGCGAGACCCCCGAAGAGGTGCGGCTCGAACTCAACGCCCGCACCGCGGCCGCGCAGCAGAAGCTCGCGAAGCGCGCCCTGGCCGAGCGCGAGCACGCGGCGCTCGAGGGCGCTCGCGTCGACCTCGAGATCGCCAAGGGCGAGCGCGAGGCTGCCGAGGCCGCCGCACGCATCGGCGTGGAGCGCGCCCGCATCGACCGTGTCGCCGCCGAGGCCGCCGCGCGCGTGGACCTCGAGCGCGTTCGTGCCGAGCGTGAGGAGGCAGCCGCCGCTGCCCGCTCCGACCTCGCCGCCGTCCGTTCGCTTCCGGCGGCGCGCCGTGCGCGCGCCCGGCGCCGGTTCCGGCTCGCCGCGACGTTCATGGGCATCATCGGGCTCGGCCTCGCGGCGTGGGGAGTGTACGAGA
Organism: Microbacterium sp. F01; assembly: GCF_056156365.1. Taxonomy (NCBI): domain Bacteria; kingdom Bacillati; phylum Actinomycetota; class Actinomycetes; order Micrococcales; family Microbacteriaceae; genus Microbacterium; species Microbacterium sp. F01. The sequence continues at coordinate 2,868,015 of NZ_CM149592.1, read as the reverse complement.
CGATCACCGCCGGTGCGCAGACCGTGATGTGGGCGGGTGTCGGCCTGGTGGCAGCATCCGGTCTCATCCTTCACCGTCTGTCCCGCGTCGCCGCGCGTGCCGTGTCGCGGGCGACGGATGCTGTGCCCCGCCGCATCGCGCAGGTGCAGGACGTCGCCCTCGACCGCGAGCAGCGCGAATGGGCGCCGCGCGATCTTCCTCGCCCGCTCACGGCTTCGGCGGGTTCGCGTGCGGCCGCGGTGCTGGATGGCGAAGCCGCTCGTGCGGCTCTCCGGCAGGCCGCCCTGGAGGAGGCCATGGCGGCCCGTGCGGCAGCGCAGCAGCCGCCCTCGATCGACATCGCGCGGACCGCGCGCGCGGCCGCTGCGGAGTCGGAATACGCCCGCATGGGGTACGTCGACGACGCCGAGATCGAGGCGCACGTGCGGCAGCTGCTGACCCGCCGCGCGGCCGGCGAGTAGGCCTCTTGCAGGCCCTCCGTCGATTCGGAGCGGGTGTCGAACCGTGATAGTGTTTTCGAGGTTCAAGGGCCTGTAGCGCAGTTGGTAGCGCGCCTCGTTCGCATCGAGGAGGTCAGGGGTTCGATTCCCCTCAGGTCCACCGAGAGAAGGCCCCCACACTGTGGGGGCCTTCGGCTTTTCCAGGGTCTCACTCGGGCGGGTGGGGGTAGCGCAGGCCGCTGCCCCACCCGATCTCCCAGCCGTCGGTGTCGTCGAAGTAGTCGGCCGACGACACCGGCAGCGCATGCTGCGGCTCGACGGCCGCCACGAGCCCCGCGAACCACGCGGCGTAGGCGGGAGCGTCGTTCGTCGCTCGAAGGCCTGGCAGGGCGCGGAGGATGAGACCGGCGACCTCGGCGGGGGACGACATCGCGTCGACGGTGCCGCCGGCGAAGGTCGTCTCGTCTCCCGACGTGTAGTGGATCGCCGACTCCGGTTCGGCGGGGTCCCACAGCACGACCCGCCAGAACAGGCCGGAGGGCGCGATCGCCGGCTTCACGTGCAGCCGGTGGTAGCCGCGACGGTGCAGCTCGCGGGCGCCCTGGAGGATCCGCACCGAGGTGGCCATCAGCAGCGCCGACGAGATCTCCTGGTGCGCCGTCGCGTCGTAGGCGACGAGCCGGACCTCCTCGACCGAGGTGGGGGTCGCCGCGATCGTGTCGATGGCGGCCGAGATCGCCTCCCGGCGCGGCCAGGCGTAGACGCCGGCGCTGATGAGCGGGAACGCGACGCTGCGCGCGCCGAGCTCGTCGGCGACCTGGAGCGACCGCCGATAGCTCGACTCGAGGAGGGCGCGGTCGCGCTGGCCGGCGCCATGGTTCGGGCCGACGGTATGGACGACCCACTTCGCCGGGAGTCTGCCCCCGGTCGTCCACCCAGCGTCACCGGTGGCGAGGCCGTCCGGGAACCGTTCGATGCACGCGCGCAGGATCTCCGGACCACCGGCCCGGTGGATCGCGCCGTCGACGCCGCCCCCGCCCCGCATGGCGTTGTTCGCGGCGTTGACGATCGCATCGGTGGTCTGGGCGGTGATGTCGCCGTGGACGGCGACGAGCGTGGTCATGCGTCCATCATGCGCCGGGCGCCACGCTCAGCGTCAGTCCGGGACCGCCCCCGCGGCGGCGCGTGCGGCGGCGGGAAGCGCGTCGACGATGCGCGCCACCGCCGCGTCGTCGTGCGCGGCCGAGACGAACCACGCCTCGAACACCGACGGCGGCAGCGAGACGCCCTCGGCGAGCATCGCGCGGAAGAACGGCGGGTAGCGGAACGCCTCCTGCGCCTTCACCGTGTCGTAGTCCGTCGGAGGCTCGGCCGCGAACTGGATCGAGAACAGGTTGCCCGAGCGCTGCACGACGTGCGTCACGCCGGCTTCCGAGAGGGCGGATGCTGCGGCCTCCGCGATCGTCGCCGCGGCGGCGTCGATGCGGGCATAGGCGGCGGCGTCGAGGTGGTCGAGCGTCGCGCGCCCGGCGGCGACCGCGAGCGGGTTCCCGCTCAGCGTGCCGGCCTGGTACACCGGGCCGAGCGGTGCGAGCAGCTCCATGAGCGCGGCAGGCCCGCCGATCGCGGCGAGAGGGAGCCCGCCGCCGACGACCTTTCCGAACGTGATGAGGTCGGGCGAGAACGGCACCGGATCGATGCCGTACCAGCCGGCAGGTCCGACGCGGAAACCGGTGAGCACCTCGTCGAGGATGAGCAGCGCACCGTGCTCGTGGGCGATGTCGGCCAGCGCCGCGTTGAAGCCGTGCGCCGGAGGCACGATGCCCATGTTGGCCGGCGCGGCCTCGACGATGACCGCGGCGATGTCGTCGCCGCGAGCCTCGAACACCTCGCGCACCGCGTCGAGGTCGTTGTAGCCGATGACGAGGGTCTGCGCAGCGATGGGGGCGGGTACGCCAGCCGAGCCCGGCATCGCGAGCGTGGCCACGCCCGAGCCCGCCTCGGCCAGGAGGCCGTCGGAGTGCCCGTGGTAGTGGCCGGCGAACTTCACGATGAGGTCGCGCCCGGTCGCGCCGCGGGCGAGGCGGATCGCGGTCATCGTGGCCTCGGTGCCCGTCGAGACGAGGCGCACGCGCTCGACGGGGTGGTCGACGCCGTCGCGGGCAACACGCGCGGCGATGAGCTCGGCGAGCTCCGTCTCGCCCGGCGTGCTCGCGCCGAAGCCGAGACCGTGGGCGGCAGCATCCTGAACCGCCTTCACGACGGCAGGGTGGGCGTGCCCGAGGATGGCGGGACCCCACGAGCCGACCAGGTCCACATACTCGCGGCCCTCGACGTCGGTGACGTACGGTCCCGAGGCCGCGACGAAGAAGCGCGGCGTCTCGTGCACCGAGCCGAACGCGCGCACCGGCGAGTTGACGCCACCCGGCATGGCCACCCGTGCGCGGGCGAATTCCTGTGCGTTCGTCGTCATCGGATCCACTCCGCAAGCTCGAGAGCCCAATAGGTCAGCACGGCGTCGGCGCCGGCGCGGCGGATGCTCACCACCGACTCCTCGATCGCGCGGCGGCGGTCGATCCAGCCGTGGGCGGCAGCCGCCTCGATCATGGCGTACTCGCCCGACACCTGGTACGCCCAGACGGGGACGGGGCTGGTCGCCGCGGCATCCGCCAGCACGTCGAGGTAGCTCATCGCGGGCTTGACCATCACGATGTCGGCGCCCTCGGCGATGTCGAGGTCGAGCTCGCGGGCTCCCTCGCGACGGTTGGCCGGGTCCTGCTGGTAGGTGCGGCGGTCGCCCTCCAGCGACGACTGCACGGCCTCGCGGAACGGGCCGTAGAACGCCGAGGCGTACTTCGCCGCGTAGGCGAGGATCGGCGTGTTGCCGAACCCCGAGTCGTCGAGCGCATCGCGCACGGCGGCGACCTGGCCGTCCATCATGCCGCTGAGTCCGAGCAGCTGCGAGCCGGCCTCGGCCTGCGCCACACCCATGTCGCGGTAGCGCTCCAGGGTCGCGTCGTTGTCGACGTAGCCGTTCGCGTCGAGCACGCCGCAGTGGCCGTGGTCGGTGAATTCGTCGAGGCAGAGGTCCGTCTGCACGACGAGCGCGTCGCCGGCCTCCGCGACCGCGATGCGGGTCGCGACGTTGAGGATGCCGTCCGGATCGGTCGCGCCGGAGCCGACCGCGTCCTTGTGCTCGGGCACGCCGAACAGCATGATGCCGCCGATGCCGGCGGCCGCCGCATCCGTCACCGCCTTCTTCAGGCTCTCGGTCGAATGCTGCACGACACCCGGCATGGACGAGATGGGCACCGGCTCGCTCGAGCCCTCGCGCACGAACACCGGAAGGATCAGCTCGGCAGGGTGCAGGCGGGTCTCGGCGACGAGGCGTCGCATCGCGGGGGTCTGACGCAGGCGGCGCGGGCGGTCTGTGGGTACCCGGGGGTCGCGGGGGCTGGCCCCCTCGGGATAGTCGCGGGGGTCGCGGGGGCCGGCCCCCGCGGGATAAGCACTGTTCACGGGCGTTCTCCCGTCAGGCCGGCGGCGCCGGCATCGAGCAGTTCACGGGCGACGGATGCTGCGACCTCGCGCGACGGGTCGCCCTCGTCTTCGGGCCACACGGTGGCGTGCGACGACGTGAGGATCGTCGTGCCGTCGAGGCTGTAGACGCTCGCCGAGAGCAGGAGGAGCCCGGCGTCGACGACGGCGCGCGCGCCGACGGGGGCCGAGCAGCCGGCCTCGAGGAGGGCGAGCACCTCGCGCTCCGCTTCGACCGCGGCGCGGGTCTCGGCGTGGTCGAGCCGATCGACAAGGTGCTCCTCACCACGGCGCACCTCGACCGCGAGCGCGCCCTGGCCGGGGGCGGTCGGCCACCGGTCGGGGTCGAGGAACTCGGTCACGACGTCGGTGCGGCCGATGCGGGTGAGTCCGGCGGCGGCGAGGATGACAGCATCCAACTCCCCGCTCGTCACCTTGCCGAGGCGCGTGTCGACGTTGCCGCGGATGTCGACGACCTCGAGATCGGGGCGGCGCGCGCGCAGCTGCGCCATGCGGCGGGGGGAGCCGGTGCCGACGCGGGCGCCGGCAGGGAGGTCGTCGAGCTTCAGTCCGTCGCGGGCGATGAGGGCGTCGCGCGGATCTTCGCGGGCGGGGATGGCCGCGACGACGAGCTGGTCGTGCGGGGCCGTGGGGAGGTCCTTGAGCGAGTGGACGATGACGTCGCACTCGCCCGCGAGCAGCGCGTCGCGGAGCGCTCCGGTGAAGAGTCCGGTGCCGCCGGCGCGTGAGAGCGGCTCGTTCGAGCGGTCGCCATCGGTGGTGATCGTGACGAGCTCGGTCGTGACGCCGTACGCGTCCGCCAGGTCGTCGGCGACCATGCCGGTCTGCGTCAGCGCGAGCGTGCTGCCGCGCGTGCCGATCCGCAGGGTGGTCACGCCAGCACCTCGGCGATCTCGTCGAGGCCGATGCGGCGGCCGGTGTAGAACGGCACCTCTTCGCGCACGTGCCGACGGGCCTCGGTCTGGCGGAGGTCGCGCATGAGGTCGACGAGCTCGACGAGCTCCGGAGCCTCGAGCGCGAGGATCCACTCGTAGTCGCCGAGGGCGAAGCTGGCGACGGTGTTGCTCAGCACGGAGCGGTGCGCGGCTCCCTTGCGGCCGTGGTCGGCGAGCATCTGGCGGCGCTCGTCGTCGGGGAGGATGTACCAGTCGTACGAGCGCACGAACGGGTAGACCGTGAGCCACGCCTCGGGATCCTTGTCGCGCATGAACGCGGGCAGGTGGCTGGCGGTGAACTCGGCGTCGCGGTGCACGCCCATCGCGTTCCAGACCGGTGCGAGCGACGCGAGCGGCTCGGCGCGGCGCAGCGTGCGCAGAGCCGACTGCAGCACCTCGGGGGCGATGCCGACACCGGTGAGCCAGATCATGATGTCGGCGTCGGCGCGCAGGCCCGACACGTCGTAGAACCCGCGGACGGTGACTCCGGATGCCTCGACCTCGGCGACCGCAGCGGCCAGGTCGCCGGCGGGGGCGGGCGCGGAGGCGTCGCGACGGAAGACGGCCCACAGGGTGTAGCCGAGGGTTTCAGTGGGGGAGTTCGCCGCGACGTCGGTCATAGGTCTATCTTTTCACCCCGTCCGTCCAAGGTTTCCCGGAAGGCCGTTTCAATCCGCGGGTCAGCGGGCGAGGAGCTCGGCGGCGATGCGCTCGGCGTGGGCGACGATCCCGGCGAGGCCGGAACCCGCAACGGTCTCGCCGACGACCGTGACGTCGGAAGGGACAGTGGATGCTGCGGCCGGCCGCACCCAGAACACATGAGCCGCGTCGACCACGACCGGCAGCCGCACCCCGAGCAGCGTCTCCGCGTCGGCGACCGCTGCGGTGACCGGGTCGGCGGGGGTCCCGTCGTAGGAGAGGCGGACGACGTGGCGGCCCGCGGCGGCTTCGCGGAGCCACGCCCACTTCGCGGTCGCATGCGTGAGCGCACGGGCCTTCACCGGGGCCCCGGCGGCGACGAGCAATCCGGTGCCGCGGGGCGCAGCATCCAATTCCTCCTGCTCCACGACCAGGGTCACGAGGTCGATGCGACGGCCAGGAGCGGCGGGTGATGCCACGCCCGGGGCAGCGACGATCACGGTGCCGTCGAGCGCGCCGAGGTCGTCGACCCGCGTGCCGAGGCGGATCTCGCCCCCGCACCGCCCGAGGTCGTCGGCGAGGGCGGGGACGATGCGGTTGATGCCGCCGCGGATCCCCGCGACCGCCGCGCCCGGGGGCGCGGCCGCGCGCAGGCGCGCGACGGCGCCGCTGAGCGAGCCGGCGCTCACGACAGCGTCCGCGAGCGCGGGATGGGCGCGCGCAACCGGGAGCTCGTCGGGGTGCTGCGAATGCACGCCGTGCACAACGGGCGCGACGAGCAGGTCGAGCATCTCGGCGCCGTGGCGCTCGCGTACGAGGGCGCCGAGTGTCGCCGGCACCTCGCCGACCGGCCAGGCGTCGAGCTCGGCCGCGCGTGCGGCGGCGGCGAGACCGATGACGCGCACGACGTCGGCGGCGAGCGGATCCGCCGGGATGCCGAGCAGTGCGGTAGCCGGCAGCGGCACGGCGTCGCCGGTCACGGGCTGCAGCCACGCCGGTCCGGGGGCGGGGCCGACGACGTCGCCGGCCAGGCCGAGCTCGGCGAGCAGCGCCTCGACCGCACCGCCGCGCACGGCGAAGCTCTCGGCTCCGGCATCGAGCGCGAGCCCGCCGACCTCGTGCCGCGCGACGGTGCCGCCCAGGCGATCGGAGGCCTCGAACACCGTGACCGACGCGCCCGAAGCGGCCAGCCGGCGAGCGACGACGAGCCCGGCCACCCCGCCGCCGACGACGGAGAAATCAGTCATTCGCGTGCACGAACTCCACGATGCGCGTGAGCACGGTCGGGTCGGTGTCGGGCGGCACGCCGTGCCCGAGGTTCACGACGTGGCCGCGGGCGGCGCGGCCGCGCTCGAGCACGTCGAGGATGTGCGCCTCGAGTACCGGCCACGGCGCGCGCAGGAGCGCCGGGTCGATGTTGCCCTGCACCGAGACGTCTGGGCCGAGCCGGCGCACGGCCTCGTCGAGCGGCAGACGCCAGTCGACGCCCACGGTGTCGACGCCGACGTCGCGCATCGCGGCGAGCAGCTCGCCGGTGCCCACACCGAAGTGCACGAGCGGCACGTCGAGGTGGCGTACGGCGTCGAGGGCCAGGGTGGAGAACGGAGCAACGTGCTGCGTGTAGTCGGCGAGGCTGAGCGAGCCCGCCCACGAGTCGAACAGCTGTCCGGCCGATGCGCCGGCCTCGATCTGCGCCGCGAGGAACGCGCCCGTGATCTCGGCGCACCACGTCAGCAGCGCGGCCCACGTCTCGGGGTCGGAGTGCATGAGCGCGCGCGTCTTGAGCTGCTCCTTCGACGGGCCGCCCTCGACGAGGTACGACGCCAGCGTGTAAGGGGCGCCGGCGAAGCCGATGAGCGGCGTCGTGCCGAGTGCGGCGACCGTGAGCGCGACCGCATCCCGGATGGGAGCGAGCGCCGCAGGGTCGAGCGGAGGCAGGGACGCGACATCCGCCGCCGTCCGCACGGGGCTCTCGATCACCGGGCCGCGGCCCGCGACGATGCGCACGTCGACGCCCGACAGACGCACCGGGATCACGATGTCGCTGAAGAAGATACCGGCGTCGACGCCGTGCCGGCGCACCGGCTGCAGCGTGATCTCGCTCGCGAGCTCCGGGTTCAAGCAGGCATCGAGCATGTCGGTGCCGACCCGCAGTTCGCGGTATTCGGGCAGCGACCGACCCGCCTGACGCATGAACCAGACCGGCGTGCGGGCCGGCCGTTCGCCGCGATACGCACGTATCAGCGCGGGGGGATCGTTTCTCTGAAGGACGGAAGGGTGAGAGTCATGCAACGACACACGTTAAGATTAGGTCTGTGCTCCTCTGTCTGACCGCGAACCACCGGAACGCGAGCCTCGACATCCTGGAGCGTCTCTCTGTGGGGGCGCCCACGGCGACGCGTGCCCTCGTGGATGACGAGATCTTCGTCTCCGGTGCCGTCGTGCTCGCCACCTGCAACCGGTTCGAGGCCTATCTCGACATCGACGAGCCGCTCACGGGCGGCGAGGCGGTCGCCGCCGAGTCGGTCATCGAGGCGATGGCCGAGGCATCCGGCGTCTCCGTCGATCTGCTGCGCGCGTCGGTCGCGGTCCATCAGGGGGCGGATGCTGCCGCCCACCTCTTCGCCGTCACCAGCGGCCTCGAGTCGATGTCGGTCGGCGAAGACGAGATCTCGGGTCAGGTGCGTCGCGCACTCGACGCGGCTCGCGCCGACGGCATGACCTCGAGCGAGCTGGAGCGTCTGTTCCAGAAGGCGACCCACACCAGCCGGGGCGTCCGCAACCGCACCCAGCTGCGCGGAGCGCACCGCTCGCTCGTGCGCCTCGCCCTCGAACTGGCGTCGAGCCGCGTCGCCGAGTGGGCAGCCGCGAAGATCGTTCTCGTGGGCACCGGCAAGTACGCCGTCCGCACGGTGGAGGCGCTGCGCGCCCGCGGAGCCGGCGACATCCACGTCTTCTCGCCGTCCGGTCGGGCCGAGGCGTTCGCCGCGCAGCACGGGCTGATCCCCGTGTCGGACTTCGCCGCCGCCGTCGCCGAGGCCGACGTCGTCATCACGTGCACCGCAGCCGCCGTCGTGCATGCCGACGCGTTCACGCCCGGGCACCGCGTGCTCGTGATCGACCTCGGGCTCCCTCGCAACGTCGATCCCGCCGTCGGCGCGGTCGAGGCGGTCGAGCTGCTCGACCTCGAGACCATCCGGCTGCACGCCCCGCTCGCCGAGTTCAGCGCCCACGCCGACGCGCGCGCGATCGTGGGCGACGCGGCCACCGAGTTCCACGCCGACCGCGAGGCCGGCCCCGCGATCACGGCTCTGCGGGGTGACGTGCTGCGGATCGTCGATGACGAGATCGCCCGAGCCCGTGCGCGCGGCGCCGGCGACGACGTCGAGGCCGCCCTGCGCCACCTCGCGGGCGTGCTGCTGCACCGTCCGTCGGTGCGCATCCGCGAGCTGGCCGTCGAGGGCCGCATCGACGAGGCCCGCGCCGCGCTCGAGCTGCTGCACGGCCTGTCGGTCGAGGCGCCCGGCGCCGCGGACGACGACCTCTGGGCCACCGCGTAAGAAGTCCACTCCACCGGCGTTGCTCGTCGGTTCGGGGCGTTTCGACTCGCAAGCTCGCTCAACGAGCGGGGGAGAGTTCAGGCGAGCTCGTGCAGCAGGAACGCGGCGAGGAAGCCGATCGTCGCCCACAGGCCGGTGAGCGCCTTCTGCTCGTCGAACGCCTCGGGGATCATCGTGTTGCAAACCATCGCGAGCAGGCCACCGGCTGCGATCGTGGTGATGAGGGCGATCAGGCTCGGTGACGCCGACTGGAAGGCGACGTAGCCCAGCACCGATGCGATGACCGTGATCAGTGCGATCCCGATCCACAGCAGAGCGACGTAGCGTCCGCTCGAGCCACCGCGCTTGAGGGCGGCGGTCGAGCCGAGCCCCTCCGGGAAGTTGCTGATCGCGATGGCCGCGACGATGGGGATGCTGATGCCGCCCTGCAGCACCGACAGGCCCATGACGATCGACTCCGGGATGCCGTCGATCAGCGCACCGACCGCGATCACGAGTCCTGCTCCGCTCACCGCCCCCGCCCCGGCGCGGCGGGCGACGATGCTCGCCGAAGCCTCGTCGCCGCCGGAGAACTCGGTGACCGAGGCGGTGTCGACCTGGGAGGAGACAGTCGCGGGCTGCTTGCTGCGTCGCGAGATCAGCTGGTCCGCGACGATGTAGAGGATTGCGCCGCCCAGGAACCCGACGGTCGTCGGCACCAATCCGCCGTCCTCGGCAGCCTCCTCGACGAGTTCGAACGCCAGCGTCGAGATCAGCACCCCCGCACCGACGGCCATGATCCCGGCGACGATGCGCTGCGGGATCTCGACGAACCACGCGACCGCGGCCCCGACGAGCAGCGTGCCGCCGCCGATGAGGCCGCTCAGCGCTGCGAGCCAGAGTCCTTCCATGGCGCCAACCTAATGGCGGAGAGGATGGATGCCTCGGCGAAACGCGTTCGCCGAGGCATCCGTTCTCGCGTGGAGAAGTTCAGACCGTGGCGGCCTCGCGGGCGCGCAGGTCCTTGCGGAGGATCTTGCCGGCGCTGGACTTCGGGATCGCCTCGATGAACTCGACGCGGCGCACCTTCTTGTGCGGCGCGACGTGCCCGGCGACGAAGGCCATGACCTCGTCCTCGGTGAGCCCGGAGTCGGGGGCGGCGACGATGAAGGCCTTGGGGATCTCCTGCTTGTCGTCGTCGAGCACGCCGATGACCGCAGCATCCATCACCTTCGGATGGCCGAGGAGCAGCGCCTCGAGCTCTGCGGGAGCGATCTGGTAGCCCTTGTACTTGATGAGCTCCTTGACCCGGTCGACGATCGAGAAGTAGCCGCCCTCGTGGTACACCGCGATGTCGCCGGTGTGCAGGAAGCCGTCGGAGTCGAGGGTGTCGGCGGTCGCCTGCGGCTGGTTCAGGTAGCCGAGCATGACGTTCGGGCCCTTGACCCACAGCTCGCCCGCCTTCGTGACGCCGTCGGGGCCGAGCTCGGTGATCTCTTCCCCCGTCTCGGTGTCGATGAGCTTGTTGAGCGTGTTGGGCAGCATGACGCCGACGGAGCTCACCGGGATGTCGTATCGGCCTGTCGGCATGGCGTGCGAGACGGGGCTCAGCTCGCTCATGCCGTACCCCTGCATCATGCGGGCGTTGATGCGGCGGCCGGCGGTCTCGGCGGTCTCACCGTCGAGCGGAGCGGCCCCCGAGAACACCGTGCGCACGCTCGAGATGTCGAACTGGTCGACGATCGGGTGCTTCGCCAGTGCCACGGCGATGGGCGGCGCGATGTACAGGTAGGTGCACTGGTACTTCTGGATGTTCGTGAGGAACTCGACCAGGTCGAACTTCGGCATGGTCACGAGGCTCGCGCGCTGACGCAGCGCGAGGTTGAGCAGCACCGTCATGCCGTAGATGTGGAAGAACGGCAGCACGGCCAGCACGCGATCGGTCTCGGCGAGGTCGAGCGCGACGCGGCACTGCGCGACGTTCGCCACGAGGTTGCGGTGCGTGAGCATGACGCCCTTGGGGATGCCGGTCGTGCCCGACGAGTAGGGGAGCACCGCGATGTGCGTCGCGGGATCGAACGAGACCTCGGGTGCGGGCGCGCCCTCGCCGAGCAGCGCCCGGAGGTTGGGGTGGCCCGATGCGCCGTCGAGGACGATGACGCGGTCGTGCGGGATGCCGACGGCCTCGGCCGCCGTCGACGCCTGGGGGAGCAGCGGGCTCACGGTGACGAGCCACGTGGCTCCGGCATCGCGCAGCTGCTTCTCGATCTCGCCGGCGGTGTACAGGGAGTTGACCGTGGTGACCGTGGCCCCGGCGCGCAGGATGCCGTGGAACACCGTCGCGAACGCGGGGACGTTGGGGCACAGCAGCCCGACCACCGTCTCGACCCCGGCGCCGCGGGCAGCCAGCGCACCCGCCAATAGGTCGATCTGCGCGCGCAGCGCGCCGTACGTGGTCTCGGCCCCGGTCGCGGGATCGATGAGCGCGATGCGCCCCAGATCCTCGTCGCTCAGGCTCGCGAACAGATAGTCGTAGACGTCGAGTTCGGGAATCTCGATGTCTGCTTCGGGACTGGTGAACACCGGATCTCCTTCGATCGGGCGGCATGACGGTCGTCGTCGGCGGGCCACCGGCCCGGCCGTGCGACCATCATGCCATTCCGATCGAAGAATGTGGAACGCGATTCCGTGAACTGTGGAACGCAGTGTCAGCAACGCAACGCGCCCGGCCATCCCCCCGGTGGCCGGGCGCGTGCCGGTTCAGTGCGTGAGCGCGGGCTGGCGGCCCCCGGCGGCCAGGCGCTCGGCGGCGAGTCCCTCAGCCGCCTCGAGCGGCGTGACGCCGCGCGATGAGGCCTCGTCGAAGATGCGGCGCACGGTGTCGCCGATCTGGCCGACGCGCTCCATGATCTCGGTGCGCGTGCCGAGGTGCTTCGCCTCGAGGTCGAGGTAGATGACCCCGCCCGCGTTGACGACGAAGTCCGGGGCGTAGAGGATGCCGCGACCGGCGAGGCGTGCGGCGCCGCTGTGGTCGGCGAGCGGGTTGTTCGCCGGACCGCACACGGCCTTCGCGTCGAGGGCGTCGATCACCTCGTCGGTGAGGAGCCCGCCGATGCCGGCCGGCACGAACACGTCCGCGGGGATGAGGTGCTCCTCGCCCGGGGCGATCCACTCGGCGCCGAGCTCGGTGGCCAGGTCGCGCTTGGCGGGGTTGACGTCGGTCACGGTGAGGCGCGCACCCTCGGCCGACAGCCGCACCGCGAGGCGGCTGCCGACCTGGCCCAGGCCCGAGATCGTGATGCGGCGACCCTCGACGTCGGCGGTGCCCGCGACGCGCTCGAGCGTCGCGCGCAGCGACTCGTAGACGCCGAGGCTCGTGGGGCCGGCGGGCTCGCCGGAGCCGCCGACGGCGTCGGGGAGGCCCACGACGTGCTCGGTGCGCTCGCTGACGACGAGCATGTCCTCGGTGGTCGATCCGACGTCTTCGGCGGTGCGGTACAGGCCGTGCAGCGACTCGACGGCGTCGCCGAGGTCGAGGAACGCCGCGCGGCGACGCTCGGGGTCGAGCGTGGTGCCGGGAGGAAGGGCGATGACTGACTTGCCACCGCCGGCGTCGAGGCCGGCCGCGGCGTTCTTGAGGGTCATGGCCGCCGACAGTCGCAGCGCGTCGCCGAGGGCATCGCTCCAGTGCGGGTACGTCCACAGGCGCGCGCCGCCGAGGGCGGAGCCGAGCACGGACGAGTGCAGCGCGACGGCGATGAACAGGCCGCTCCGGCGGCCGGTGATCACCTCCACCCGCTCGTGTGCGAAATCGGGCAGGGGCAGGGTATGCGTCATCGCGGTTCTTCCTTCGGCGGGCCTCGTGGGCAGTGCGCTGCGGACGCCGCGGCGTTGCGGCATCCGTTCTCATTGCACACCGGTTCGGCGAATTGTTCAACCGTGTCGGCGGCGAGTGGGCACATTGCGTGGTCACCGGGGTGAGTTCTTCGCACGCCTCAGCAGTGTGTGCGCCATCGGTAGCATCGACGAATGCCAGACGCCTACACCCACGGCCACCACGAGAGCGTTCTGCGGTCGCACCGCTGGCGCACCGCCGAGAACTCCGCGGCCTACCTGCTGCCGCATCTCGGGCCTGGCGTCTCCATCCTCGATGTGGGCAGCGGCCCCGGCACGATCACCGCAGACCTTGCGGCCCGCGTCGCACCCGCTCGCGTCATCGGGACGGATGCCTCGGCCGACGTCGTCGCGCAGGCCGCGGCCGACCACGCGGCGCCGAACCTCTCGTTCGAGGCGGGCGACGCCTACGCGCTGCCGTATGAGGACGGCGCCTTCGACGTCGTGCATGCGCACCAGGTGCTGCAGCACGTGGATCGGCCGGTCGACATGCTGCGCGAGCTCGGCCGCGTCGCCGGCGCGGACGGGCTCGTCGCGGCGCGCGACGTCGACTACGAGGGCGTGATCTGGTACCCGCTCATCCCGGCGCTCGACGAGTGGCTCGCGCTGTACCTTGCGACGCACCGCAGCGTCGCGGGCGAGCCCGCCGCCGGACGCCGGCTCAAGGCGTGGGCGCAGGAGGCGGGGCTCACCGACATCCACGCCACGGCGTCGCTGTGGCTCTTCGAAGACGAGGCCGACCGCGCGTGGTGGGGCGGCATGTGGGCGGATCGGGTGCTGCAGTCTGCGTTCGCCGATTCGGCGCGCGCCACGGGCGCCGATGACGCGCAGCTGCAGCGCATCTCCGACGGCTGGCGCGAGTGGGCGGCGTCCGATGATGGCTGGCTTCTCATGCCGCACGGTGAGATCCTGGCGCGCGGACCGCGTGGTCAGGCTGAGCCGGTGACCATCCCCGCCTCGCTTCCCGCCCGCAGCCGCCTCGTCCACGACGCGATCCGCGCCGCCGGCATCCCCGGTGACATCGTGGTGCTTCCGGATGCCGCCTCCACCGCGGTGCTGGCCGCCGAGGCGCTGGGGGTCGAGGTCGGCGCGATCGCCAACAGCCTTGTGTTCTACAGCGACGGCGCACCCCTCCTCGTGATGACGAGCGGTGCGCACCGCGTCGACACCGCGGCGCTCGCCGAGCGTCTGGGGCACGGCAAGATCCAGCGCGCGACGCCCGAGCAGGTGCGGGAGGCGACCGGCCAAGCCATCGGCGGGGTCGCCCCCACGGGGCATCCGCAGCCCCTCCGCACCATCGTCGACGAGGATCTCGCCGGCTACCCCGAGATCTGGGCCGCGGGCGGCACGCCTCACACGGTCTTCCCGATGACCTACGACGAGCTGGTGCGGCTCACCGGCGGCACGGTCATGAAGGTCGACTGACCTCGACGGGCGGCGGGTTCAGAGATTCGACGACGTCGGCCGCGCTCCGCCGATACGGCGTCCGAGTTCGGCAGCCACGGGTGCGACGAGCCCGGCGAACTCCGCGGCCTCCCGTGCACCCTCGGCCGGGAAGGTCACCGCGATCGCGGCGATCGGCCAGCCGACGTGGTCGAGCACCGCGACACCCACCGACCCGAGCCCGAGCGTGACTTCGCCGTCCTCGAAGGCCCATCCGCGTTCCCGCACACCGCGGAGCGTCTCGCGCAGCTCGCCCGGGCGTCGGGGGCCCCGGCCGGTGCGGTCGGCGAAGGATGCCGCATCCGGGAACAGTGCCCGCACCTGCTCGCGGGGCAGCGCCGCGAGCATCGCGCGGCCCGTGGCCGTGAGGTGCGACGGCAGGCGCACCCCGACGTCCGTCACGAGCGTCGGCCGACGCTGCGCCCGCTCCTCGACGATGTAGAGCACGTCGCGGCCGTGCATGACGGCCAGGTGCGCGCTCTCGCCGGTGCGGTCGACCAGGTCGGCGAGCACCGGGCGTCCGAGCCGGGCAAGCGGCTCCTGGCGTGAGTACCCGCCCGCCAGTTCGAACGCGGCGATGCCGAGGCCCCAGCGGCGATCCTCGGGCAGGTGCACGACGAACTGGTGCTCCTGCAGCGCGGCGAGCAGGTGGTACACCGTCGAGCGCGGAATGCCCAGGGCGGTCGCGATCGTGCGCGCGGGCACCGGGCCGCGCTGGTGCGCGAGATGCGAAAGGATCCGCAGCGTCTGGTCGGCGGCGGGGACCTGAGGCCTCGAGCTGTCTGGAATCACAGACAGAGGATGCCACGAGCCGCTGTCGCGCGCCACGGCCCGGGTGTGGAATCGGAGCATGACCATCGTCACGCCCACCTCTGCCACCGACGCCGCCGTCGTCACCGTCGGCGCGGCGCCGCTGCGTCCCGACGAGGTCGTCGCGGTCGCTCGGCACGGCGCGCTCGTCGAACTCGCCCCCGAGGCGATCGCCCGTGTCGCGGCGACCCGCGCCCTGGTCGAGGGCCTCGCCGACGATCCCGAGCCGCACTACGGCATCTCGACCGGCTTCGGCGCCCTCGCCACCACCTTCATCGCCCCAGAGCGCCGCCTGCAGCTGCAGGCCAGCCTCATTCGTTCCCACGCCGCCGGCACCGGTCCCGAGGTCGAGCGCGAAGTCGTGCGCGCCCTCATGCTGCTCCGGTTGCAGACGCTGGCGACCGGGCACACCGGCGTGCGCCCCGTCGTGGTCGAGACGTACGCCGCGATGCTCAACGCCGGCATCACGCCGATCGTGCGGGAGTACGGCTCGCTCGGCTGCTCCGGCGACCTCGCGCCGCTGTCGCACGTCGCGCTCGCCGCGATGGGCGAGGGGCGCGTGCACACCGCGAGCGGCGAAGAGGTCGACGCGGCCGAGGCGCTGGCCGCAGCATCCGTGTCCCCGCTCGTGCTGCGCGAGAAGGAGGGCCTCGCGCTCATCAACGGCACCGACGGCATGCTCGGGATGCTGCTGCTCGCGCTGCACGACCTCTCGGTGCTGCTCGACACGGCCGATGTCGCCGCGGGCATGTCGGTCGAGTCGCAGCTCGGCACCGATGCGGTGTTCTCCGCCGACCTGCAGGCGCTGCGGCCCCAGGTGGGCCAGGCGGTATCGGCCGGGAACCTGCGCGCCGTGCTCGCGGGATCGGGGATCATGGCGTCGCACCGCGACCCCGCCGTCTGCACCCGCGTGCAGGACGCGTACTCGCTGCGCTGCTCGCCGCAGGTGCACGGCGCCGCGCGCGACACCGCCGACCACGCGCTGCTCATCGCCTCTCGCGAGCTCGCGGCGGCTGTCGACAACCCCGTCATCACCGATGACGGGCGCGTCGAGTCCAACGGCAACTTCCACGGCGCGCCGGTCGCGTACGTGCTCGACTTCCTCGCGATCGCGGTGGCCGATGTGGCCTCGATCTCGGAGCGCCGCACCGACCGCGCCCTCGACCGCGCGCGCAGCAACGGCCTGCCGCCGTTCCTCGCCGACGAGGTCGGCGTCGACTCGGGCTTCATGATCGCCCAGTACGCCGCCGCGGGGATCGTCTCGGAGCTCAAGCGACTCGCGGTGCCGGCATCCGTCGACTCGATCCCCTCGTCGGCGATGCAAGAGGACCACGTCTCGATGGGCTGGGCCGCGGCCCGCAAGCTCCGCCGGGCGATCGACGGGCTCTCGCGCGTGCTCGCGATCGAGGTGCTCACCGCCTCGCGCGCCATCGACCTGCGGGCGCCGCTCGAACCCGCGGCCGCCACGGGCGCCGTGCGCGACCTCGTGCGCACCGTCGCCGGCGGACCCGGGCCCGACCGCTACCTGTCGCCCGAGATGGAGGCCGTGACCGCGCTCGTGCAGTCGGGTGCCGTCGCGGCGGCCGCCTACCAGACCACCACGAAGGAGTGACGATGTCGATGACCGATACCACCGCCCGCGGGGTCGGCGAAGGCGCCGTGCGCGCCCCGCGCGGCCCGGAGCGCACCGCCAAGAGCTGGGGCGCCGAAGCCGCCAAGCGCATGCTCATGAACAACCTCGACCCCGAGGTCGCCGAGCACCCCGAAGACCTCGTCGTCTACGGCGGCACCGGGCGCGCTGCCCGCAGCTGGGAGGCGTTCGACGCGATCGTCCGCACGCTCGACGAGCTCGAGCCCGACGAGACGCTGCTCGTCCAGTCGGGCAAGCCCGTCGGCGTCTTCCGCACCCACGAATGGGCACCGCGTGTGCTCATCGCCAACTCGAACCTCGTCGGGGACTGGGCGACGTGGCCCGAGTTCCGCCGCCTCGAAGAGCTCGGCCTCACCATGTACGGCCAGATGACCGCGGGCTCGTGGATCTACATCGGCACGCAGGGCATCCTGCAGGGCACGTACGAGACGTTCGCCGCGGTCGCGCGCTCCCTCGCTGAGAAGAGCGGGACGGATGCTGCGACCGCGAGCCTCGCCGGAACCCTCACGCTCACCGGGGGCGCCGGTGGCATGGGGGGCGCGCAGCCGCTCGCCGTGACCCTCAACGGGGGAGCGGTGCTCATCGTCGACGTCGACGAGTCGCGGCTGGCTCGCCGCGTCGAGCACGGCTACCTCGACGAGTACACGACCGATCTCGACGCCGCTCTCGCGCGGGTCGTCGCGGCGAAGGCGGCCGGCGAGGCGCTCTCGGTGGGCGTCGTCGGCAACGCCGCCGAGGTGTTCGGCGACGTGCTCCTGCGTCACCGCGCCGGCGAGGTCACTGTCGACATCGTCACCGACCAGACCAGCGCCCACGACCCGTTGGCGTATCTGCCGCTGGGTATCGCGTTCGAGGACTGGAAGGCCGAGGCGGCCCGCGATCCCGAAGGGTTCACCGCCCGTGCGCGCGGCTCGATGGCGAAGCACGTCGCGGCGATGGTGGGCTTCCAGGACGCCGGGGCCGAGGTCTTCGACTACGGCAACTCGATCCGTGCCGAGGCGCAGCTGGGCGGATTCGACCGGGCGTTCGCCTTCCCCGGCTTCGTGCCCGCGTACATCCGCCCGCAGTTCGCCGAGGGCCGCGGACCGTTCCGCTGGGTCGCGCTCTCGGGAGACCCCGAAGACATCCGCAAGACCGACGAGGCCGTCAAGGCGCTGTTCCCCGACAACGCCGGGCTCGTGCGCTGGCTCGACAAGGCCGGCGACGCCGTGCACTTCGAGGGCCTCCCCGCCCGCATCTGCTGGCTCGGCTACAAGGAGCGCCACCTCGCCGGACTCAAGTTCAACGAGATGGTCGCCTCGGGCGAACTGTCGGGTCCGATCGTGATCGGCCGCGATCACCTCGACGCCGGCTCGGTCGCCTCGCCGTACCGCGAGACCGAGTCCATGGCCGACGGCTCGGACGCGATCGCCGACTGGCCGCTGCTCAACGCCCTGCTCAACACGGCGTCGGGTGCGGCGTGGGTGTCGATCCACCACGGCGGCGGCGTCGGCATCGGCCGCAGCATCCATGCCGGTCAGGTGACCGTCGCCGACGGCACGAAGCTTGCGGCCGAGAAGCTCGAGCGCGTGCTGACGAACGACCCCGGCACCGGCGTCATGCGCCACGTCGACGCCGGCTACGACCGAGCTCGCGAGGTGGCGGTCGAGCGGGGCCTCAACGTGCCGATGCTCGGTGAGTGACGGACGGATGCTGTGACCTCGACGCTCATCACGAACATCGGCGAGCTGACGACCAACGTCGCCGCCGACGGCGACCCCCTCGGCACGCTGCATGACGCGGCCGTCCTGATCGTGGGCGACCGGATCGCCTGGGTCGGGCCCGCCGCCTCGGCCCCCGTCTCCGTCGCGCCGTCCGCCGTCGCGCCCTCCGCGCATCCCAGCGAGAGAACACCTGGCGGCCGAGAGGTAGGGAACGCCACTACCTCTCGGTCCGCCGATGTTCTCTCGCGGGAGGGGGCCGGGGCCGGGGGCGAGGGGGTCCGGATCGTGGATGCCGGGGGGAGGGCGGTTCTGCCGGGGTTCGTCGACAGCCACACGCACCTCGTGTTCGGGGGCGACCGCGCCGACGAGTTCGAGGCGCGCATGACCGGTACGCCGTATGCCGCAGGGGGCATACGGCGTACCGTCGCGGCGACCCGCGCCGCGAGCGACGACGAGCTTCGCGCGCGCCTTCAGGGCTTCGTCGCCGAGCTCTCCGCCCAGGGCACCACGACCTTCGAGATCAAGACGGGCTACGGGCTCACGGTCGCCGACGAGGAGCGGCTCGCCCGCCTGGCTGCCGAGGTGACACCCGAGGTCACGTTCCTCGGCGCCCACGTCGTGCCCGCCGAGTACAGCGAGCGGCGCGAGGAGTACGTCGACCTCGTCTGCGACGCGATGCTCCACGCCTGCGCCCCGCACAGCCGGTGGATCGACGTGTTCTGCGAGCGCGGTGCCTTCACCCCCGAGGAGTCGCGGCGCATCCTCGCCGCCGGCGTCGCGCACGGACTCGCGCCGCGCGTGCACGGCAACCAGCTCGGACCCGGCGAGGGTGTGCGTCTCGCGGTGGAGCTGGGCGCAGCATCCGTCGATCACTGCACGTATCTGAACGACGCGGATGTCGCCGCACTCGTCGGTTCGTCGACCGTCGCGACGCTGCTGCCGGGCGTCGAGTTCTCGACCCGCCAGCCGTACCCCGACGCGCGGCGGCTCATCGACGCGGGCGCGACCGTCGCGCTCGCGAGCGACTGCAACCCGGGGTCGAGCTTCACGAGCTCGATGCCGCTCATGATCGCGCTCGCGGTGCGCGAGATGGGCATGACGCCGGCCGAGGCGGTGTGGGCGGCGACCGCCGGCGGAGCGCAGGCGCTGCGCCGTGACGACGTGGGGGCGCTCGCGCCGGGGATGCGCGCCGACCTCGTGATGCTCGACGCTCCGACCCGCGTGCACCTCGCCTACCGGCCCGGTGTGCCTCTCGTGCACACGGTGTGGGTCGGCGGAGCCGCCGCCGCATGACGGGAGCCGCCGCCGCATGACGGGAGCCGCCCGGCACACGCCGGGCGGCTCCTTGTCGACGGCCGCGTCAGGGTGCGGCGAGCTCCGCGATGTCGTCCGGCGCGAGCGCCGAGCTCCACACGCTCAGCTCGTCGACGTCGCCGCGGAACGGGGTGTCCCACCAGTTGACGCCGAGGGCGAAGACGTTGCCCGGTCCCGAGAGCACGTCGGGGAAGCCGGTGCCCTGGAACCGCAGCTCGCCGTCGATGTACACGGACGCTGCGCCGCCGTCCACGACGAAGGCGACATGCGACCACTCCCCGAGGGGGAGGCTCCGCCCGGTGCCGGCGTCGTACCACTGCGCGCCCGACCAGAGCATCGTCGAGCCGCCGACGCCGTCGTGTCCGCGTGGGACGAGGCTCACCCACGAGGAGGGGCTCGCGGCACCGAAGAACGCCGTCGTGTACGGCGTGAGCGCCGCGGGCCGCAGCCACGTGCTCACCGAATACGACGAGCCCTGCACGAGGCCATCGGGCAGTCGCACACCCGCCGTGCCGTCGAGGCGCAGCGCGCTGCCGTCGACGCCGTCGGCGACGAACGACGCCGGGCCGGCCGCGGGCGCGTCGATGCGCGCGCCGGTCGGCGCGGCGTCGGCGAAGGTCCCCGCCGCGTCGGCGAGCGAGCCGTCGAACGCCCACGCGCCCGCGAGGACGCCGGGCGTGCGGGCGAGGACGACGACCTCGAAGGCGACGGATGCCTCGGCTCCCCCGTTCGCGACGGTCGCGGTGAGCGTCGCCTGCGCGTCGGGCTCGCCGATGCCGGGACGCGTCACGGTCCCGTCTGCGTCGACGATTCCGGGGTCTGAGCTCGCCCACGTGATCGTCGTGCCGCCCGTGCCCGACGTCGGCAGGTCGAGGTCGACCGTCACGGCCGAGGTGTCGCCGAGCGACAGGTCGGCTGCCACGGCGTCGACCGCTGCGGCACCGGTCAGCTCCACGGACTTGCGTCCCCACAGCGTGACGCCGGCCTGCGACACCGCGGTGAAGCCCGTCGACCACGCCTCGAGGTCGGGATCCCAGACGGGCGCGAACACGCCCTGGTAGACCACGTCGTCGATCGTGAGGGTTGCGGTGTGCTGCCCGGTGAGCTTCCACGTGCCGTCGACGGCGCCGGTGACGCTGCCGGTCTTGCCGAAGGTCACGGCGGACGCCTCGGCCGCCGTCGCCGTGATGCCCTTGCCCATGTCGACCAGCTGCCACGTGCCGACCACGTCGGCGCGCTTCACCTTGCCGGCCGTCTCGCCGGCGTACCGCATCGGCGAGACCACGGGCCAGCCCTCGGCGTTCATCCACATCTGGTGCACGCGCACCTCGTGCAGCTCGCCAGTGCCCGGGAAGCGCGCGTGGAAGACCATGAACATGCGTCCCGTGTCGGGGTCCTGGTACCAGGACGTGTGACCGGGTGACACGTAGCCGGTGCCGACGCCGGTGCCCGGGTCGCCGAGCTCGCGGCCGAAGAGGTGGCCGCCCATGAGCTTGACGCCGTAGGGCTGGATCGTGACGTCGTCGAACAGCGGCAGCGACGGGTCGGCCTTCACCTCGCGCATGTCGTTGCCATGCGCATCGAGGTACGGACCGGCCACGGTCTTCGAGCGGGCGACACGCACGTCGTACCCGCCGGTCACGCCCAGGCCGCCGAACGACAGATAGAGGTAGTAGTAGCCGGTCTCGGCGTCGTACTGGATCGTCGGCGCCTCGATGCGGCTGTGGTTGCCGCCGACGAGGTGCGTGCCGTAACCCTGACCGGGCAGCGGCTCGCCGGTCGCAGCATCCATCTCGAGCAGGAAGATGCCGCCCGAGTACGACCCGTAGACCATCCACAGCTTGCCGTCGGCGTCGTAGAACGCGTCCGGGTCGACCGTGTTGGGGTGCCGGCGCGCGTCGTACGTCTCGCCGGGGTTCTCGGACTCGCCCTCCATGCCGCTCTTGAGCAGGATGCCCTGGTTCTCGTACGGACCGTCGACGGCGTCGGAGGTCGCGAGCCCGAGCGCCGACCGCGGCGACGAGCCCTCGCACGCGTTGTAGTACATCGCGTAGCGGCCGTCGGGCAGCTGGATGACGTCTGCCGCCCACAGTGTCGAGGTCTGCGCCCATTCGAAGGTCTCGGCGAGCTCGGTGTAGATGTCGTCGAACAGCGCGTTGCCGGGGCTCTGCGACAGGTCGATCGTGTTCTGCTGCCACGACATGAGGTCGGTCGTGTGCGCCGAGGCGCCGTGCGATCCGAACACCCAGATGTCCTCGCCGGAGGTGACGATCGACGGATCGTGCACCGTGACGTCGTCGAACACGGGGGCGGGCGGGACGGGGTCGGGCTTCGCCCAGGCGGGACTCGCGCTGAGCGCGCCCGCGACGAGCAATCCGGCAGTGGTCAGGGCGAGCGCGGTGCGAGGTCGTGCGCGGCGCGTCATGGAGACTCCAGTTCGACAGTGGACGGGACGGACGGATGCGGCGACTCGGCGCCGAGTCGCAGGACCGCCGCTCGCAATCTACAACGATGTAGACATACAGTACAACGATGTAGAATCAGATTTCACGAAAGACGGCGTCGAGCCGTAGTCAGGAATTCGCGCGACGGGTCAGCGAGGTGCGTCGAACGTCCAGTTGTCGGGGTCGATGGCGCTGGCGACGTCCCAGTCGTCCTGCGCCCAGATGAACGTCGCGACCGAGCACGTCGGCATGTGGCCGATGTCATCGTCCGACAGGCTCGCCGCGAGCGAGCTCATGCCGGGGTCGTGCGCGACGACCAGGACCGTCGCCGCGCGCGTGGCCGCTGCCGCGGCCAGCAGCGTCTTCGCCGGAGCGCCGTACAGCTCGGGGTCGAGCGAGACCGCCACGCCGAGCTCGGACGCGAAAGCCTCGGCGGTCGTCCGCGCCCGCACCGCCGTGCTCGACAGGATCACGTCGGGGCGGAATCCGGTGGCCGCGACGCGCGCCGCCATGCGGGGCGCGTCGCGCATGCCGCGGTCGTTCAGCGGTCGGTCGTGGTCGTCGAGGCTGGGGTCTCCCCAGTCGGACTTGGCGTGCCGCACCAGTGCGAGACGGATCATGAGGTCACCTTTCCAGAGGCCTTGGCGGCGAGGAGTTCGAGCACGCACAGCGCCGCGAGGCGCACGGTGCGCCCGTCGGGGGCATCCGCCGTGGCATCCACCTCGGCGATGTCGGCGCTGTGCACGCGGGTGTCGGCGGCGAGGGCGCGGACGAGCGCCCGCAGCTCCCACGCGGCCAGTCCGCCCGGGACGGATGCCGGGCACCCGGGCGCCACGGAACGGTCGCACACGTCCACATCGACGTCGAGATGCACCGGGCCGCCGCCGGCCCCGCTGATCTCGAGCGCCTCGGCCGCGACGTCGGCGGCGCCGCGGCGCCGCAGGTCGTCCATCGTCACGACGGTGATGCCGTGCTCGGCCGCGCGCTGCGCGTACGCGACCGAGTTGGCGAAGTCGGCGATGCCGAGCTGCACGATCCTCCGCCCGTCGAGGCCGTCCTCGACCAGCCGGCGCACCGGGGATCCGTTCGAGACGCCGTCGCGCAGGTCGAAGTGCGCGTCGATCGTGATGAGCCCGGTCGCACCGGCGCCCTGCGCCACGGAGTACGTGAGCGAGTTGTCGCCGCCGAGCGCGATGACGAGATCGGCGCGCTCGCGCAGCTCCGCGACCGTGGAGCGGACGGATGCCTCGCCCGCCGGCCCGTCGGGCTCGTCGACGTCGCCCGCATCGGCGATGCGCAGCACCTCGTTCAGATCGATCGGCGGGGGTCCGAGGAGCGTCGGGCTGTAGCGTCGCAGGGCTTCGCGGATCGCCGCGGGCGTGGCGTGGGCGCCGGTGGGAGACAGGGATGTGCGGAATGCGGGAACACCGAGGATCGCGGCATCCCATCTCCCGTCTTCGAGCGGGGGCCACGCACCGGCGCGTGGCCACGAGGGATCGTGGGAAAGCGTCACGTGTCGACGCTACCGGGCGCTCAGGCCGCGACGTAGACCCACGCGGAGCGACCGCTCGCGAGCACCACCGCGCAGCGCCGGTAGAGCGCCACTTCGTACTCGTCGGCCGCGTCGAGCTCGTCCTCGGTCACCAGCAGCGCCCTGCCCACGACCTTGTCGAGCGGGTTCCCGGTCTCGCGCACGATCGGGTGCACCGTCAGGCCCGACAGGTCGACGACGCGGGTGTCCTCGATCTCGGCGTAGTCGACCGTGTACCCGGGTAGCGCGTCGGGCTCGCTCTCGAGCAGGCGCCCGAACGTGTCGAGCTGCACGTCGGCGTTCTGCAGCGTGCCGTAGCTGAAGAGGTACTGGGTGGGCTCGTCCGTCGACACGGCATCAGGCTAGCCCTCGCCGCCGTCGATCGGCGGGGACTTCACGCACTCTTAACACTGCTCGCCGCGGCGCATCACCCAAGGAACGCGTGGGCGACGGAGAAGATCGCGAGGCCCGCCAGGGCACCGACGATCGTGCCGTTGAGGCGGATGTACTGCAGGTCGCGGCCGACCATGAGCTCGATCTTCTCGGTCGTCTCGGCGGGGTCCCACCGCTCGACCGTGTCGGTGATGATCGAGGCGATGTCGTGGCGGTAGCGGTCGACGAGGAAGACGGCGGCATCGGTGACCCAGGTGTCCACGCGGCGCTGGAGCGCAGCATCCGTCGTCAACCGCTCGCCGATCTCGACCAGCGCTTCGACACCCCGTCGCCGCAGCCCGCTCTCGGGATCGGCGAGGGAGCGCAGCAGCCCCGTCTTCGCCGTCGTCCAGGCTTCGCCGGCGAGCTCGCGCACGCGGGGGCTGTCGAACACGGCGAGCTTCGCGTCCTCGAAGCGCCCGATCGTTGCGGGGTCGTGCTGCAGGTTGCCGGCGAGGCGGCCGAGGTAGCCGTCGATCGCGACGCGGGCGGGATGCCGCGGGTCGGCCTGCACCGCCGCGACGAACTTGACGGCCTCGTTGTAGACCGTGTCGTCGACGAAGCGATGCGCGACCGACGGCACCCACGCGGGCAGCCGGCGCGACACCACGCCGGTGAACGCGACTTTGTTGGCGGCGAGCCATGCCGCGATGGTGTCGGCGGCGAGGTCGACCGCGCCGTGATGCGCGCCGGCGGCGATGATGCGCTCGAGCCACTCGCCGAGCGGCGGACCCCACTCCGGCGCGATGAGGTGCTCGCGGGCGAGCTCCTCGATGACGTCGCGGACGTCGTCGTCGCTGAGCGCGCGCAGCACGCTTCCTGCCATCACGGATGCCTCGGCCGCGACGCGCTCGGCATGCGCGGGCGCGCTCAGCCACTCGCCGAGGCGCGCGGCGATCGCGGTCTGGTCGAGCTTCGTGCGCACGACGTCGGCGCGGAGGAACTCGGTCTCGACGAACTCGCCGAGGGTGCGGCCGATCTCGTCCTTGCGGCTCGGGATGATCGCGGTGTGCGGGATCGGGATGCCGAGCGGGTGCCGGAAAAGCGCGGTGACCGCGAACCAGTCCGCGAGGGCGCCGACCATGCCGCCCTCAGCGGCGGCGCGGACGTAGGCGAGGGCCGGCACGTCCTGCTGGAACGCGAACGAGAAGGCGAACAGCACCGCCATGAAGACGAGCGCACCGAGCGCGACCCCCTTCATCATGCGCAGACCGCGGCGACGCTCTTGGTCGGCGGGGCTGAGGAGGTGTGTCTGCGTCGCCATGGCTCAGTCCTCGAGCGGCCCGAGCCACGCGGTCGCGACCGTCGAGTGGGCGGACTCCGGATCGGAGGGATGGAAGAGGCCCGCCAGCACATCGCGGTAGAGGCGGCTCAGCTCGTTCGCCGAGAAGTAGGAGGACCCGCCGGCGACGAGCACGGCCTCGTCGACGATCTGTTTCGCGGCCGTCACCGCCCGGTGCTTGTGGCCCGCGAGCAGCGAGAACCACTGCGGTCCGTGGTCGGCGAGGGAATCGACGTCCCGGGCGAGCGCGTCGATCTGCGGCGGAAGGGCGTCGTACGCGAGCGCCATGTCGGCGATCCGCCAGCGGATGTCGGGATCCTGGCTGTACGCCTTGCCGGTGCGCTTCGACGTGCGCCTGCCGGCGGCGCCGACCGCGACCTCGAGCGCGCGCCGTGCGATGCCGGTGTAGACCGACGCCAGGAGGATCTCGAAGACGCTGAAGATGCCGAACACCAGCGGGTCGGGGTTCGGGCCCGGCGCGAGCCGCCGCACGATCCGGTCGGCGGGAGCGACGGCGTCGCGCAACTCCGTCGTGCGGGACTGCGTGCCCCGCATGCCGAGCGTGTCCCAGTCGTCGCGCACGACGACGCGACCGGCCTGCACCTCGGAGCGCGGCACGAACGCGTACACCATCCGCGGCGCATCCTCCGACGAGGTGTCGAGTCCGTGCAGGCCCAGCTGCGTCCACACCGACGCGAGCGAGGTGAAGATCTTGGTGCCGGTGAACGAGTATCCGCCGTCGGGCAGGGGCGCAGCATCCGTCCCGCTCCCGAAGAGAACCAGGTCGTTTCCCGCCTCGCTGATCCCGAACGCGAACACCTCGCCGGCCGCCGCACCCTCCTGGACGAACCGCAGCGCGTCGATGCCGCGGTCGGCGAGCACCTTCGCGACCCCGGTCCACACCAGGTGCATGTTGATCGCGAGAGCCGTCGCCGGGGCGGCTCCCGCCAGTCGCTGCTGGAGGACGGATGCCTCGGCCAGGCCGAGACCCGATCCGCCGAGCTCCTCCGGCACGAGGATCGCGAGGTAGCCGGCATCCTTCAGGTCGGTGAGGTCGTCGTCGGGGAACGTGTTCTCGCGGTCGTGCACCGCTGCCCTCGCGCGGAATCGCTCCAGCAGTTCGTCGGTCAGGATCTCGCTCGGATCGAAGGAAGCCACCCGGCCATTCTTACGCGATGATGTGCGCATGGCGACGCTCTCCGACGTGCTGCACGGCCTCATTCCACCGACGCAGCGGCAGACCGCGGCGGAGGTGACCGAGGCGCTCGACCTCGGCTCCGGAGACCGTGCGGGCAAACGCAGCGGGTTCCTCATCATGCTGACGCTGGCAGGCATCGTCGCGATCGCCGGTGTGCTCACCGACTCCACCGCGACCGTGATCGGCGCGATGATCATCGCGCCGCTCGGCACCCCCATCCTCGCGATCGGGCTCGGCATCGTCACCGGACACCTCAGCCTCGTGGTGCGCTCGATCCTGTGGGTGCTGCTGGGGCTCGCGATCGTGATCGTGCTGGGCCTCGCGTTCTCGGTGTTCGTGGCGACGCCCGAGAGCCTCGAGAGCAACTCGCAGGTGGTGGGGCGCACCTCGCCGAGCTTCATGGACCTCATCGCGGCGCTGGCCACCGGGTTCGCCGGCGGATTCGCGATGTGCCGCCGGGACCTGAGCGCCGTCCTCCCGGGCGTCGCGATCGCGATCTCGCTCGTCCCGCCGCTGGGCGTGGTGGGCGTCTGCGCCGGGCAGGGCCTGTGGGAGGACGCCCTCGGCGCGCTGTGGCTGTTCCTCTCCAACGTCGTCGCGCTCGTGATCGCCGGGAGCATCGTCTTCACGCTCGCCGGATACGCGCGCGATCCCGGGTCGTCACGCGTCGCCAACCGGCGACGGGCTTACACCATCGTGACGCTGCTCCTGGTCGTCATCGCGCTCCCGCTCGCGGCCAACTCCATCGTCTCGGTCGCGCTGGCGCGGTGGTCGGTGGCGATCCAGGATGCTGCGACCGAGTGGCTCGCCGCCGACGACGGGGCCCGCGTGTACGGGGTGCAGTGGTCGGGCGCGACCGCGACGGTCGAGATCACGACCGACGACGGCGACACCCCCGCGGTGGACGATCTGCGCGAGTCGCTGGCCGAGACCGTGCCGACGTTCGTCGGGGTGGTCATCGACGTCGGTCAGGGCGTCGAGATCACGGTGCAGTAGGGCCCCGCACTCCCGGTCAGGCGAGTGCGGCGAACAGCGCCTCGATCGTGGCCTCCGGCCGGTCGCGGTGCGGGGAGTGACCGGCCCCGGCGACCACCGCCACCGAGAAGCGCGGGTTCGGCGCGACGGCGGCCTCGGCGGGCTTGCCGCGGAAGATCGAGTACACCGCCGGGTCGGACGCGACGACGTGGGTCGGCACGGCGATGCGGAGCGCAGCATCCGTCACGTCCCAATCCGGGTTCTGTGCGCTCGTCTGCTCGACCGCCCAGCGGCTGGCCTGCTGCGCCGACAGCGCCTTCAGTTCGATGTCCTGCGGATGCCAGTGCGGGTGCTCGGCCCGCACGGCCGCCTGCGACGGATCGTCGAACGACCGGGTCTGGCTGTCGCGCACGATGTCGCGATCGTGATCGGTGAGCGAGATCGCGGGGTCGATGAGGACGAGACGGCGGGTCCACGACGGGTCGCCTGCGGCCGCGAGGACGGATGCTGCGCCCCCGAGCGAGTGGCCGACCACGAGGTCCCACGGTCGACCGCTCTCGGGCCGGGTCGCGGAGACGTCGGCCGCGTAGGCGGCCAGCGTGTAGTCGAGCGTGCGCGGTGCCGTGCCGTGCCCGCGGAGGTCCACAGCATCCGTCCGCCATCCGGCCTCCGCGAGAGCGGTGCCGTAACGCCACATCAGGGCTCCGTTCGAGCCGAGACCGTGGATGAGCAGAGCGCGACGCTCGGCCGAGGCCGAGCCCCACGACAGGCGGGGAAGCATGACGGGCGCGGGCATGCGATTCAGCCTAGGAGGTCCGCCGCGTTCGGCCGTGCGCGGGGCAGGATAGGAGAGGAGGTTGGCATGATCTCGACGGAACTGGCGCTGGCGCTGCGCGAGGCGGGCCTGGTGTGGCACCCGCGCTCAGGCGACCGCTTCCAGCTCGACGAGCCGGAGTTCGAGGCGGACGTCTTCACGGTGAGCGAGATGACCATCGAGCCGCGGGAGTACCCGACCGGCCGCATCCTCGCCTTCAACGGCACGACGGAGTGGGCGCTGGATTCCGTCGCGCTCGAGGACGCGCTCTGGCTGCCCTACGAGCATCAGCTGCGCGAGCTCCTCCGCGGCGCTTTCCGGACGCTTCGGCGCCTGCCCGACAATCACGAGGTCGAGATCGTCGTGGGCGGCGAGCGACGGCTGTTCGAACACCCCGAGCCCGCCGACGCCTACGCCCTCGCGCTGCTGGAGCTGCTTCGGCGTCTCGCGTGACGGCCCCTACACGCCGATCGTGAGGGCGGCGGTGTAACCCGCCGCCACCGACCCCGACATGGTGGCGAGCTGGTGGACGGCGCCGTCGTCGCGGAACACGTTGTCGCTCTGCAGCGACACCTGCGACACGTTCCGCACGCTCTGCTCGTACCCGCTCGTCGCGTACACCGCGTCGTTGGTCTCGGGTGGCAGGGCGATCTGGCTCGTCTTCACGATCGGGCCGCTCGCGACGGCCGTGGCGATGTCGTCGTACACCTCGAAGTGGATGTGCGGCCAGCGCCCGGAGTAGCAGGCCGGGTAGATCGACGTGAAGGTGACAGTTCCGCTGGCATCGGTCTCCTGCACGCCGCGCAGGTAGTTCTCGTCCTCGATGCCCTGGCTGTACAGCGAGTAGGCGCCCTCGCGATCGCAGTGCCAGAGGTACACGCCGCGGCCCGCGAGCGCAGCCCCGGTCGCCGCATCCCTCACGGTCAGCGCGATCGTCAGCGGCACGCCCTCGGCCACCGTGGTCGACGACCCGAAGCTCGAGCGGATGTCGGCCCGCACGATGCCGGAGTCGTCGAGAACGTCGATGTCGTTCGACCCGTCGGCCGGGTACGGTCCGGCGGTCTCGTCCGGGACCTCGTCGAGGGGACCGGATGCTGCGGCCTCGGTGGTCGCGGAGGCCGACGGCGTCGCGCTCGGTGTCGCGGAGCCCGTCGACGACGGCGTGGCGGCAGCATCCGTGTCGTCCGTCACGCCGCAGGCGGCGAGCAGGCTCGTCAGCGCGACACCGCCGAAGATGCCGAGCGCGCGGCGCCGGTTCACAAGCGTGCGGATGTCGTAGACGAGGCCGCGGTGGTCCTCGTCGATCGGGTTGCCGTCGGCGTCGAGCCACTCGCGATCGCGCCGGGCGGTGTCGTCGGTGTTCATGCCTTCGAGTAGAGCGCGCGCGGCTATGCGACGTCTATGACCCGGCTATGCGTGGCGGATCGGCTCAGCCGATCGTCGTCACCGGCTCGGTGTCGGGGATCGGGCTCGCGCCGCGCACGCGCAGATCGGGCAGGCCCCGCGCGAACACGATGGCGACGAGGAGGCCCAGGGCGCAGAAGGCCGCCGCGGACGCGTAAGCAGCCGTCACTCCGCCCGGGCCGTCGATGAGGATGCCGGCGACAGCGGAGCCGGCTGCGGCGCCGATGAGCTGGCCCGTGCCGACCCACCCGAAAGCCTCCGCGGTGTCGCTGAATTTGACGCTCGCGGTCGTGACCGCCGAGAGCACGGCGAGGGCCGGCGCGATGCCGATGCCGGCCAGGAACAGCGTGGCGCCGATCCACCACACGTTGACCCACAGCGCGGTGAGGGCGAGTCCGATGGCGACGACCGTCAGGCGTCGCGCCATGGCCCAGCGGCCCATCGGCAGGTGCCCGAAAGTGAGGCCGCCGGCGAGGCTGCCGATCGAGAAGACCGCCAGCACGAGTCCGGCCTCGAGTCCGCCATGGTCGAAGGTCGCGACCACGCTCGCCTCGACGGCCGCGAACGAGCCTATGAGGAGGAAGCCGATGACCGTCGCCAGCAGGATCGGCGGGCGGGTGAGCACCTTGCCGAAGGAGCGCTTGCTGCGCGGGATGCGCACCCGGCCGACCTCGGGGGAGAGGATGAACCAGGCGCCGCCTGCCACCAGGATCACCACGACCAGCATCAGGCCGACGACGGTGCCCGCCTGCGTCGCGACGAAGGTGATGAGCACCGGGGCGAGGATCCAGATGAACTCCTGCAGCGAGGCGTCCAGCGAGTAGAGCGCGGTCAGCTGCGTCGAGTTGACCATCTTGGCGTAGATGGTGCGCACCGCGGCGACGATGGGCGGCGTCGCGGCGCCCGCGATGAAGCCGAGGACGATGTAGACCGAGACGGGGGCGACGAGGAACGCGATGGCCGTGAGGGATGCTGCGGCCACGACGGTGGTGAGGGTCAGCACCCTGCGCATGCCCCAGCGGCCCATCCAGCGGCTGGTGACGGGGCCGGCGAGCGCCTGGCCGATCGACACCGCGGCGAGGACGACGCCCGCGGCGCCGTACGAGCCGGTGATCCCCTCGATGTGCAGGAGGATCACGAGGCTGATCATCCCGTTGGGGAAGCGTGCGGTCAGCTGCGCCGCGATGATACGGGCCACCCCGGGAGTGCGCAGAAGTTCCCGGTAGCCGGCCACCAGACAACGTTACGGTACGCCCGGGGATGTCCTGGCACGGCCGCGCCTCGGTCCCCGGCGCACGGCCGGGTGCGACACGCTGCGACACGCCGGGCGGGTTCTCCACAGGCGAATCCGATGTCAGAGGCCCTGACTAGCTTCTCGCCTGTGGACGGATGCGGCCGCGGCGTTCGAAAGCCCCGTGATCCTGGCCTTTTCCAGACCCTTGCGGTTGTGGATGGATCCGTGGACAACCTGTGTTGTACATGGGGAGAACGGTGGAAAATCACACCGATGTAACTACTAGCCCTTGTGGTGCTATCGAATGTCGGTACCCATATGTAGTATTGGACTCCCGGTGGGGGGACTACCGGGAAAGAGCACCGGATGCCACCGGGGGAAGCACTGAGGAGACGGAATCGACATGGCGATCACGGTTTACACGAAGCCCGCTTGCGTGCAGTGCACGGCGACGTATCGAGCACTCGACTCCAAGGGGATCGAGTACGAAATCCACGACCTCTCCGAGGACCCTGCGGCCCTCGAGCAGGTCAAGGCGCTGGGCTACCTCCAGGCGCCGGTCGTCATCACCGATGAGGACCACTGGTCGGGCTTCCGTCCCGACAAGATCGACGAGCTCGCGTCGCGTCTGGCCTGACATGTCGGCGGTCGTGACGCAGCGCGTCGCGACGGACGCGCCACTGCTGGTCTACTTCTCGAGCGTGTCGGGCAACACCGCACGTTTCATCGAGAAGCTCGGAGCACGAGCGGTCCGGATTCCATTGCATTCGACGGATCCGGAGCTCGTGGTCGACGAGCCCTACGTCCTCGTGACACCCACCTATGGCGGAGGCCAGGGGAGGGGTGTCGAGAAGGGCGCCGTTCCGAAGCAGGTCATCCGGTTCCTCAACGACGAGCGCAACCGCAGCCTCATCCGCGGGGTCATCTCCGCGGGGAACACGAACTTCGGCGAGCACTTCTGCATCGCCGGCGACATCATCAGCCGTAAGTGTCACGTGCCGCACTTGTACCGGCTAGAGGTATTCGGCACGCCTGAAGATGTGGAACGCGTGAACGCGGGAATGGAACGATGGTGGGAACTCTGACGCAGACCGACTTCAAGACACAGGCACGCTTCGAGGGCATGGACTACCACGCCCTGAACGCGATGCTCAACCTTTACGACGCCGACGGCAAGATCCAGTTCGACGCCGACAAGCGTGCGGCGCGGGAGTACTTCCTGCAGCACGTGAACCAGAACACGGTGTTCTTCCACTCCCTCAAGGAGCGTCTCGACTACCTGGTCGAGAAGGAGTACTACGAGGGCGCCGTGCTCGAGAAGTACTCGTTCGAGTACATCCAGAAGCTCAACGACCTCGCCTACTCGAAGAAGTTCCGCTTCGAGACGTTCCTCGGGGCGTTCAAGTACTACACGAGCTACACGCTGAAGACCTTCGACGGCAAGCGCTACCTCGAGCGCTTCGAGGACCGCGTCGTCATGACCGCGCTCGCGCTGGCCGACGGCGACGAGAAGCTCGCCACCGCGCTGGTGGAAGAGATCATCTCCGGCCGGTTCCAGCCCGCGACCCCCACGTTCCTCAACGCCGGCAAGGCGCAGCGCGGCGAGCTCGTCTCGTGCTTCCTGCTGCGCATCGAAGACAACATGGAGTCGATCGCACGCGGCATCAACTCCGCCCTGCAGCTGTCCAAGCGCGGCGGCGGCGTTGCCCTGCTGCTGTCGAACATCCGTGAGTCGGGCGCGCCGATCAAGCAGATCGAGAACCAGTCGTCGGGCATCATCCCCGTGATGAAGCTCCTCGAGGACTCCTTCTCGTACGCCAACCAGCTCGGCGCGCGTCAGGGCGCCGGTGCGGTGTACCTCAACGCCCATCACCCCGACATCATGCGGTTCCTCGACACCAAGCGCGAGAACGCCGACGAGAAGATCCGCATCAAGACGCTGTCGCTCGGCGTCGTCGTCCCCGACATCACGTTCGAGCTCGCCAAGAACGGTGAGGATATGTACCTCTTCTCGCCGTACGACGTCGAGCGCGTCTACGGCGTGCCGTTCGGTGACATCTCGGTCACCGAGAAGTACCGCGAGATGGTCGACGACCCGCGCATCAAGAAGACGAAGATCAACGCGCGCGAGTTCTTCCAGACCCTCGCCGAGATCCAGTTCGAGTCGGGCTACCCGTACATCATGTTCGAGGACACGGTGAACAAGGCCAACCCGATCAAGGGTCGGATCAACATGTCCAACCTGTGCTCCGAGATCCTGCAGGTCAACACGCCCACCACGTTCAACGAGGACCTGTCGTATGACCAGATCGGCAAGGACATCTCGTGCAACCTGGGCTCGCTCAACATCGCCCTGGCGATGGACGGCGGCGACCTCGCGAAGACGGTGGACACCAGCATCCGCGCCCTCACCGCGGTGAGCGACCAGAGCCACATCCGCTCGGTCCGCTCGATCGAGGACGGCAATGACCGCTCGCACGCGATCGGCCTCGGTCAGATGAACCTGCACGGCTACCTCGCCCGCGAGCACGTCTACTACGGGTCGGAAGAGGGCGTCGACTTCACGAACATCTACTTCTACTCGGTGCTTTTCCACGCGCTGACCGCGTCGAACAAGATCGCGATCGAGCGCGGTGAGACCTTCGACGGGTTCGCGGACTCGACGTACGCGTCGGGCGAGTTCTTCGACAAGTACATCGACCAGGAGTGGGTGCCGGCGACGGCCAAGGTCGCCGAGATGTTCGAGGGCCACCACATCCCCACGCAGGACGATTGGCGCGCGCTGAAGGCCTCGATCCAGCAGCACGGCATCTACAACCAGAACCTGCAGGCGGTGCCGCCGACCGGCTCGATCTCGTACATCAACAACTCGACGTCGTCGATCCACCCGATCGCGGCGAAGATCGAGATCCGCAAGGAAGGCAAGCTCGGCCGCGTCTACTACCCGGCGGCGTTCATGACGAACGACAACCTGGAGTACTACCAGGACGCGTACGAGATCGGCTACGAGAAGGTCATCGACACGTACGCCGCCGCCACCCAGCACGTCGACCAGGGTCTGTCGCTCACGCTGTTCTTCAAGGACACCGCGACCACGCGCGACATCAACAAGGCCCAGATCTATGCGTGGCGCAAGGGCATCAAGACGATCTACTACATCCGCCTCCGCCAGATGGCGCTCGAGGGCACGGACATGAGCGAGTGCGTTTCCTGCACGCTTTGACAGTCTGATCTGGGATTTTCAAGAAGGAACAATGAGCGAGAAGCTTCAGCTCCTGGACCACGTCCAGGCCATCAACTGGAACCGCATCCAGGATGACAAGGATCTCGAGGTGTGGAACCGCCTCGTGAACAACTTCTGGCTGCCCGAGAAGGTGCCGCTGTCGAACGACATCCAGTCGTGGAACACGCTCACCCCCGAGGAGCAGACCCTCACGATGCGCGTGTTCACGGGGCTCACGCTCCTCGACACGATCCAGGGAACGGTGGGCGCGGTGTCGCTCATCCCCGACGCGATCACTCCGCACGAAGAGGCCGTCTACACGAACATCGCGTTCATGGAGTCGGTGCACGCGAAGTCGTACTCGTCGATCTTCTCGACCCTGTGCTCGACGAAGGAGATCGACGAGGCGTTCCGCTGGTCGGTCGAGAACCCGAACCTTCAGAAGAAGGCTCAGATCGTCATGGAGTACTACCGCGGCGACGAGCCCCTCAAGCGCAAGGTCGCCTCGACGCTCCTGGAGTCGTTCCTGTTCTACTCGGGCTTCTACCTGCCGATGCACTGGTCGTCGCGGGCGAAGCTGACGAACACGGCCGACCTCATCCGCCTCATCATCCGCGACGAGGCCGTGCACGGGTACTACATCGGCTACAAGTTCCAGCGCGGACTCGAGACGGTCGACCAGGCCAAGCGCGACGAGATCAAGGACTACACCTTCTCGCTGCTCTACGAGCTCTACGACAACGAGGTGCAGTACACGCAGGACCTCTACGACGGCGTCGGCCTCACCGAGGACGTCAAGAAGTTCCTCCACTACAACGCCAACAAGGCCCTCATGAACCTGGGCTACGAGGCGATGTTCCCCTCGACCGTCACGGACGTGAACCCGGCGATCCTGTCGGCCCTGTCGCCGAACGCGGATGAGAACCACGACTTCTTCAGCGGGTCGGGCTCGTCGTACGTCATCGGCAAGGCCGAGGCCACGGAAGACGAGGACTGGGACTTCTGATCTCCCGATTCTGACTCCGGCCCGAAACGGCTGGTGAGAGGCCCGGATTCGCAGGATTCTGCCGATTCGGGCCTCTCTTGTGCCTTCTCTCGAGAGACAGAGGAGGACAGTAATGAACAGGAATGGCCGTTCGGTGTGGCACGGGGGTGGCACGCGCCCACCTTCGTGGGGAGAGCGGGGTGGCTCGGCATCCGGAATTCGGCTTCGACGTGCCATCGGGCTCGTGCCATATCGTGCCACTGTTGGCGCCGAAGGTCGGGAGAAATCCCTGATCAGAAGGTGTTCGACGGGTGCCTGCGCGCACAGTGGCACGGAGTGGCGCGGGTGTCCACGTGAGTCCGCTCGTGACCACGGGAGGCCATGATGGGGACCGCACGTAGCGAGACGTTGTCGGGTCGGAGAGAGGCCTGGGGGAGTCTTCGCAAGCTTCCATCCGGTCGCTGGCAAGCGCGCTATCCGGCCCCGGACGGTGAGACATACACTGCCCGTACCGAGGACGACCAGCCGCTCACGTTCCTCACGAAGACGGACGCGCGCGCGTGGCTCGCCAGCGTTCACACGAAGATCTCGCGCCAAGAGTGGGAGCAGCCGGCTGCCCTAGCTGAGAGGCGGCGTGCGGAAGCCGAGGCGGAGCGTGCACGCTCAATCGGCTTCACTGAATACGCCGAACGCTGGATCGCGCTCATTCGTGTCGAGCCCAACCGCAGCGGAAAGCGCCGTGCGGTAGGGACGATCCGCTCGTACAAGAGCAAGGTCGATGGTTACCTGATCCCCGAGTTCGGTGACACGCCCGTCCGTGAGATCGACAAGGCCAGAATCCGGGAGATGACGGATCGGCTCGACAGGATCCCGTCGCCGTTGAACCCTCGGTCAAAGTTCAACGGCATCACTCGGCCCGTGTTGATCGTGCTCATGATGATCCTTCGGCAGGCCGCCCGCGACGGGATCATCGCTGCGGCGCCGGCAGTCACTGTTCCGAAACAGGAATCGGTGCGGCGCGATGAAGACAACGACGAAGGTGAGTACATCGCGACGCCGCAACAGGTCGAGGCGCTGTTCGCACAGACACCGAGACCATGGGCGATGATGGTGCTGCTCGCTGCGTGGTGCCAACTGCGGCGCGGTGAGTGCTTGGGGTTGCAGCGTCGCGATGTCGAATGGCACTCCGACGGCAGCGCCACTCTGCACGTGCGGCGGCAACTGAATGCAAACACTGGTGACTACTCGAATGATCTGAAGAGCGCAGCGGGGCGACGATCCCTCAGCGTTCCGAAGCTCATGCTTGGTCGCCTCGACGCACACCTTCGCGACAATGTCGCGCCCGAGGCGAAGGCGCCATTGATTCCGGGTGGTGTCCGCAGCAGCGTGCCCTTGTCGAACACACGATGGGGCTTCCTTTGGGCTGACGTTCGAGAGGCCGTCGAGGGACTGCCGCACCGATTCCGCTTTCATGACCTGCGTCACACTGGGCTCACCATCTTCGCTCGTGAGGGGGCAACGCTGGCGGAGCTGATGCGCCGAGGTGGGCACGCCGATATTCGGGCGTGCTGCGCTACCAGCACGCCACGCTGGAGCGCGATCGCGAGCTCGCCGACCGGATGAGCGATCGCGTTGCGTCCGCGCTCGCGCCGCCTGGTTCCGAGTCGCGGGACGTTCACGCTCACCTATGAGATGAGCGCGACCTGCGAGAGGGGCAATTCGGATGACTACCTACAACTCGGTTGATCGCAGTGCGCGATCGCTCGTCTCTCTCGCGGTCGCTGCCGAGCGGTTCGGCATCTCTATCAAGACCCTTCGTCGTCGCATCTCCGACGGAACCGTGCATGGGTATCGTGTGGGTCGGCTGATTCGGGTCGACCTCGACGAGCTCAGCGAACACCTCGTCGTCGAGATTCCGACCGCGCGCTGACCTAGCAGGCCCTCAACCCCGCTCGGATCCGTTCGCGGTCCGAGCGCGGTTGGTCGTCTGGGCAGCTGGTGCGCACCTTCCTGGCATGAGCGATCGTGAGCGCGTTGACGCTGTCCTCGAGCACGTGGCTGTGCTCGCATTCCTCTACTACCCCGGCGTCGAGGCGGACGATCCGGGCTACAGCCTCGCCGAGGACATCGAATGGTGTCTCGTGCGGCTCGGTGCCGTGTCGGACGTCGATCGGGAGCGCGTGCGTGCGCTCTTCGCGCGCGCGATCACGGACCCTACGGCGGCGCGCGAGGAGTTGTTCACGGCGCTCGCGGAGCTCGACGACCTACTCACCGTGGAACATCATGGGTGACGCGCAGCCGAGCGACGAGGAGCGTGCTACGCGTCTCGCCGCGCAGCGAAAGGCCTGGAACGACGCGCATCCGGACTACTACGCCGAGTACCGTGACCGGAACCGTGAGGAGATCCGCCGCAAGAACCGTGAGCGCATGCGCGATCAGGCGCAACGCGAGCGCGACGAGAAGGCGCGGCGCCAAAAGGGGATCGATCGCGCGAAGGCGTGGGCGAAGGAGCACCCCGAAGAGCGCCAGCAAGCTCGCGAACGTTACAAGCAGAAGCATCCGGAGGCGTACAAGCAGGCTCAGCGCGATTACTACCACCGGAATCGGGACGCCATTGCCGAGCGTCGGCGCGCACGTGAGGCTGCCGACCCGGAGAGGGCGAACGAGACGCGGCGCCGGGCGGTGGATCGTGCCAGGGAGGCCGGCCGCGATTCGGCGTGGTCGCCCACTCCCGATCAGCGGGCGACCTACCGTGAGCGCGAGAACGAGGCACGGCGTCTGGCGCGTCGTCGCGCGCGTGCCGGGCTGCCGGAATGTCAGCTGCACCGCATCCTCGCGCCCGAGCGACGCCACAACGATGCTGCGGCCGATGCCTTCTTCGCACGGAAACGCACCGGTGACATCGGCAGAATCCGAGCACAGGACGAGGCGACTCCTTCCGACTTGGTGCGCGCGCTGCAGGAGCGTTCGGAGAACCGCCGTGTGGTGCGTGAGATTCTGGCGATCGCCGAGGCGTACTTCGCCGAGCACGAGGTCGAGTTGCGCGCGCGAGTCGCGGAGGTATCCCGCGCACGCTTCCGGGGCGGGATGCTGCCCCTTGACGTGTACACGGAGCCGCGCCGCCACGCGCTGGAGTTCGCGAGCCGAGGTTACTTCCGCGCACACGTCGCGTCTCCGACGTCGTCGTTGACCGTCTTCCGCTGGCTGACGACCGATCGGGCCAAGCGCGGACCTGACGTCACGCTCTGATCGATCCCCGTCCGCTCGGTGGACGTTGCGGTCACCCGGACGCTCGCGACCGAGCCCAGATCACAACGAGGGTGAGCACCCCTCCTGAGGCTCACCTCTAGTCGCTGCTGACTGCGCGGCCCGTGAGAAGTGGAATGACGTTGGACGTTCTGCTCTGGACCTCTACGTCATCGTCACGGCCATCGAAGCGCGGGACCCGTGCAATGGCGATGTCGAAGAGGTCGCGGGGCGCGCGCGCCTGATCCACGAGTGACTCGCGCGGGATGCCCGACGCCTCCAGCAGCTCCGTCGACCGTGGCAACATGGACGGTTGCTCGACCGCTGTCACCAGGCCGGGCTCGTTCCTGCGCCAACCGCGCTGGCTCAGGGTGATGATGGCGTTGCGGTAGGTCACGTCGCTGATGGTGCCCAACCGGCGCGCGCGGAAGAGGAGCGCCTGGATGCTGACGCCCCACTGCTCCTTGAGTGTCCCGAGGGCGTCCCACGCGCGAGCGTTCATGGCGGTCGGCAACACGTCCCGAATCTCCGCCGCCGGCATCAGCAGCTCCGACGCGAATCGGTTGGCCTGCTCCTCGACGACGCGACCGCCGGGCTCGGCGTCACGATGCATCACGAGGTGGCCGAGTTCGTGGGCGACGTCGAACCGCTGTCGGTAATAGTCGCTCTTGACGGGGTTGAGAATGACCACCGGTCGGCTCGCGGACTCGAAGGAGTACGCGTCCACCGAGGATGTTTGCGTCGGGCTGAACACGACGAGCACACCGTGGCTCTCGAGCAGGCGCACCATGTGCTTCATCGGTCCCGTGTCGATGCCCCATGCATCCCGGAGCTCGCGGGCTGCCTCCTCTGGGCCGACTCCCACGTCGTCGGCTGACACCTCGAACGAAGGAACGTCGACCTCGGGGAACTCGACATGCTTCTCGATGGCGTCCGCGATGTCGACGGCAAGCAGTCCATACGCGAACGCCTGGTCACGAGCACGCTGGCTCGTTGACCGCAGCGAGCGGAAGTGAGGGACTGCGTCCTCGCTTGTCGCTTCAGTGCCTCGGGGTGCGAAGAACGCCGGTGTCACTCCCAGACCCAACGCCAACTGGGCCACGTTGGCAGCGGTGGGACGCTTTGTTCCTGCCTCCCACGCAGCGACGGTCGTCGCGCTCTTCTCGATGCGAGCGGCTAGGTCGCTCTTGCGCAGACCCTCGAGCTGACGTGCGAGCGTGAGCCGGTCGCCGGCGAAGAGGGTGGGCACCTGTGGCGTGCTCAACCTGCGTCCTCCGCGGCATCCTTCTTGCGCAGGCGCACAGTGACGTCCGGTTCCTGCTGCGTCGGCGCGGGAGCGTCGGGGACCACACGGCCGGCCTGGTCGGGCTCCGGTCCGCCCAACAGATCCTCATGCCAGTGCCACGGTCCCCCGAGGTCGTCGTTGTAGCGGGCGTGACCGATGGCGAGTTCGCGTTCGGCTGTCTCGCGGTCCAAGGCATGCACCAGGACGAGCGTGGGCATGGGAACCGTCGGAAGGGCATCCTGAGAAGCGAGATCGTTGCGCTGCTCGATGTCGAGCATCACATCGAGCAGCGTCAGAAGTTCCGTCTCGTCGGGCCTCTGGCGGGCAACCGCCTGAAGCGTCGGGCTAGCCTTCGTCCAGTCGATCCGTGCGATCTGACCGCGCGAAAACGAGTGAGTGATGAATCGGAACCCGCCCACCGTCCAGCCGTTGCTCCCGCGAAAGTTCGAACGGGTCACCGTTCTGGCGGGGATCACGGGCATCGAGAGACGCGCCCGCTCGCTCAGTCCCTCGTAGAGGACATCGAGGCCAACCGACTCCATGCCTTCGGCGACTTCATACTCTCCACAGGAGAAGACACGGTCGAGGCGGTCGGCGATGAGTTCATACCTACCGACCCCGGCGGTGAGCGCTCCGTACCCGTTGCCGCGCGTGAGGTCGTCGAGCGCCTGCTCACAGGCGGAGTTGAAGGCCCACGCGATGCCGCGTGCGGCATCGCTAGCCTGGAAGACATCGAGGGCGCGTTGGCGGGTGATCACGGGATCAGAGTACACCCACAGCCAGTATTCGTGTTCGTGGAATCACCCGCGTGTCTACTTTTTCGTCGTAGGCGCGCTGTAGTGTGTGGATTGCATGAAGGAGCCCCGACCGGCAGTTCAGAGACGGGCTCTGGACGCAGCAGGTCGGGGCTGAGGTGTCTGGTCGACTCCTTGACTCTAGAGGCTCCGTGGTCTCTGCACGAGTGGGCTCAAGTCCGGTCGGGTGATCTGCTTCTCGGCAATAGGGAAGGAGTACATCATGGCGAAGTCGTCGTCACGGTCGTCCAAGCCCTCGAGGGCCGCGCTGAGCAAGGCGGGGCGGACGCTCGCGTCCAACTCGTCGAATAAGCCGGCGAAGTCGAAGGCGGGCTCGACGCTCGGCAAGGGCTGAGCATCGAGGGGGTCGACGGCGTTGCCGTCGGCCCCCTCTGCTGTGACCATCCCCGTCAATTGCCCCAACATCGTCGGCTTGCGGGCACGGCCGCGCGGTACTCCATACGATCGCGGTCCGTTATCCGAGAGACTCCGTCGCATGGCC
Source organism: Microbacterium sp. F01 (assembly GCF_056156365.1). Lineage (NCBI taxonomy): Bacteria > Bacillati > Actinomycetota > Actinomycetes > Micrococcales > Microbacteriaceae > Microbacterium > Microbacterium sp. F01. Next base: position 2,826,740 of record NZ_CM149592.1, on the reverse strand, counting down.
GCATTGAGCGCGCGGTGTCGCAGTCACCGGTGGGCTAACGTGCAGCGGCAGCGAGCCGCTGCGGCCCCGCGATGGCGAAATCGATGCGACCGGAGCTCAGTTGGACTGGCTGCCTGCAGCGGCGATATATGCGTCCTCCACAGCCCTGCGGCGGGCGACGTCCTCGACGACGAAGGTGCGGAAGTCGGCGGCACGGTCGTGTATCGGTGCTTCGGCAATCGCGGGCGCGGCGTCTTCTCCGGGTCACGCGGTCTGTCGGGTGGCTCGGTCGCGGTCGAGGCGGGCTCCGCAGGCGGCGACCCAGTCGTGCAGTCGCTCGCGGGCCTCGGCGAAGTCCTGGTGCCAGCCGAGTGGGGCGGAGCCGTTCTGCTGCTCGTCGTAGGCGCAGAGCCAGTGGAGGTGGAGGGCGGAGAGTTCCCAGACGAGCTCAGGGTGTCGGTGCCAGAGCGGCGGGATGATCGATGGCCCGAGTCCGTAGGTGCGGCGCAGCCAGTTGACCCATCGGTCGAGTTCGACCCACTCGAAAGCGGCCTGGTCCGACGTAAGGATATTCCAGTTCACCGGGCGCGGGACCGACGGCAGGCCTTCAGGCTCGACATCCGGTCCGTCCGCCGGCGGCGGGTCGAACTGGTAGCCAGGGATGTGCAACGGCTCATCGGCGGGCATTAGACGGACCTTCAGAGGGAGACGGGGCGGACGGCGGGCTTCGTACCCGACGGCGTCGCCGGCGCCAGCGGCGGGACGGTGCGCCGGCGTTGCAGGGTGTAGTTCGTCCGCGCAGAGTCGTGCCCGAGGCGCTTGGCGACGAACTCTTCAACCTCGACTGTCTCGCCCTCGCGCTGCCGTGACGAGGTGTGGGTGTAGCCCTCGGCGATGAAGGCGTCGCCCTTGTTGAACATGGCGTAGGCGCGTTCGGCGTTTCGGCGGAACATGACCAGGTCGTGGTACGTCGTCTCCATCTGGGTGAAGGTGCCGTCGTCGTTGCGGTCGAAGTGCTCCTGCCCGATGCGCACCCAGAATCGGGCCTCGCCCTTGGCATTGAAGGCGAGCTGGGGTTCGGATGCGATGAAGCCGGAAAGGGACTGCTGGGTCTGGATCGTCATCGGATGCTCCTAGGGAGTCGGCCGCGGTTCGGGCATCAACAAGTAGGTGCGTGCGCTATCCCCGGCGCAACTGCTCCTCAACCTGCGTGCGGTCTGCGCGCAGCTGAGCGCTGTCGGGCCGAGCCGTCCACTCACGCAGCTGCGTAACGATCGGCGGCGCAGCCCGCAACATGAGGAGCGCGGTGCCGTACGGCAGCGTCCGGATCACGTCGGGTGGCATGACCGGGACTCGCCGTGTCGAGCGCTGGTTGGAGCGCAGTCCGCGCTCGCCGACGGTGATCGAGTCGGTGACCTCGTCGCGATCACCGATCAGTGTCGAGATGTCTTGGAGGTCGCGAGATCCGGATGCTCCGCCGAGCACGATCTTCACGATGCTCGCGTCCCAGATCGCCGTCGCTGCGTTGTCGCCCCATCTCTGGCGGGCCTGCGCGAGCGACTGAAGCACCGGCATGGTAGTGATCCCAGTGCCGCCGCCTTCCGCCATGAGGACAGGGAGTGACGGTAGCGGGGCGAGGTTGCCGATCTCATCGAGCGCGAGGAGGAGGGGTGGGTCGAGGCGTGCGCCGGGGGCGCGCGCGGCGACGCGCCGGGCTGTTTCGACGAGGTCCTCGACGAGCGCAGCGACCAGGGATGACGAGGCGCCGGCGCCGGCGCCGGTGGCCAGGAGGTAGAGGGTGCCGTTATGGCGGAGGAAGGTTTCTGGGTCGAAGTGCTCGTCTTCGCCGGGGCTGACGGCATCCAGGACGCGTGGGTCGGCCAGGGCTGAGAGTGCGAGCGATACGCCTTGCCAGATCGAGTCCCGCGTTCGAGGGTCGGCGTCGATCATCGCCTCGAGTGACTCGGCCCAGCCGATGGCTGCGCCGGGGGTCGTGGTGAGGATCGCCACCGCGTCCTGCGCCGCCGCCGGGTCGAGCGTCCACCGGTACAGCTCGGCCGGCGAGCGGCCGTCCAGTGCAGCCGCATGGAGCAGCGACTGGAGTGCGGTCCGTGTCTTCCCTTCCCAGAAGCCGCCGTTCTCGACACCGACGCTCGACAGTCCGGTGCCGGCCGCGAGTCCCGCGGCGCGAATCATTGCGGTGAGGGGGATCTCGCACCCGCGCACCGGTGACCACCGCAAGCCGGCGGGGACGCCCGGAGCAAGTTGCTGCGGGTCGAACACCGCGACGGGGCCGCGTCGCATTCGTGCGCGAATGGTCGCGGTGAGGTTGTCGGGCCGGGTGGAGGTGGTGACGACCGCGCCGGGGGCGTCGAGGATCGAGTTGATGACGATGTGTGCGCCTTTGCCCGACCGGGGCGGGCCGATCACGAGGATGGAGTCCTCGACCGAGGTCCACACTTTCGTGCCGCGTGCCATCCCCACGAGATATCCGACGTCGCTGGGCTGGGGCTTGGCGACGGATGCCCGCAGATGCGTCGCCCTCGACAGCAGTGCGCGGTCCGATGCCGCGCGGCGGACGTCTGCGGATGTCGCGATTCCGGCGATGCGGTTGGGATCGGAACGAGTGTGGTGCTTGAGGTTGCGGATGAGTCGCCAGACACACCATGCGGCTGTCGCGATCAGAGCGACGAGCACGGTGACGGCGGCCCAATAGGCGATGGGGTTGAGTCCCCCGGAGCCGAGGGCAGCACCAGGGTCGCCGGGTGAGCCGAAGACGCCGATTCCGGCGGCGAGACCACCTATCGGCGGTTCCGCTCCCGTGACGAACGCGGCGACGTTGCCGGCCACGCGGAGGACGCCTGCGATCGCGACGATTCCACCGAGCGCGAGCAGGGCGAGGTTGGTCAGTGCGTCGTGCCCGGAGACATCGAGGCCGTTGTTGGCGGTCATGTCAGTCCCGCGATCACGCAGGTGCCGGAGATCCGCCCGACGAGGGCGACTTCGCCGTCGGCGCTGACCCGGCAGATGCCCGGTTCCAGCAGTGCTCGCGCGGAGCCGTCCGCGGATGCCTTGGTGTGTCGCACGATGATCGCGACGGCGACCTCTTCCCCGGGGATGAACCCGTCCTCGCCGAACACGACACGCGGCGGCGCAACGAAGGGTGCGACATCGATGAGACCTTCGGCGACGGGCGGCTCGACCACCTCATCCCGCCGCGGCGGCTCCGCGGACGGGTCAAGCGTCCTCTGCAGCGGCCTGGTGACGAGGTCGGTGAAGACGGTGCCGTCCGCTTCGTAGACGAGGACCCGCACCGGCGAACCGCGTTCCTCCAGTACCGAGTCGATGACTGTTGCGAAGGATGACCGCACCCAGGGCGGCCCGAATCGAGGTGGCTCGTAAGGAGTCCCGTCGACCGCGACGGTCATCGTGCCGTCGGCGGCGATCGTCATCGCGATCACGGGAAGGACTGGCGGTACGGTGATCGCATCGGTCGCGGGTCTTGCCGCATGGATCGTGGTCATTTCACGCCCTCCGTCATCCGTGTGGTGGTGTCGAACGCTGCGAGCTCGGCTGGGTGCAGCTGGTGCTGAACGACGAAGCTGCGGTCCTTGATCCGCCAGAGACCCTGTCCCGTCCCGAGGCCAGGCAACAGACTCTGCTCCGTGCCGGTGAGGCCCAGCGCACTCGCGGTCGCGCCGAGCTGATCTGCTTCCTGTCGGTAGATGATGCGCGTCTCGGCGTTCGCGAGGAGCGATGAGGCGATCGCGCGCATCGCGGAGCCTTGGTCGCCGACGTTGTCGAGGTCGGAGAGCTTGTGGAACACCAGCAGGTTGGCGATTCCATAGTGGCGCGCGAGGCGCCACTGGGCATCCATTCGTCTCAGCAGAGCCGGGTGGGACATGAGGCGCCAGGCTTCGTCGTAGATGACCCATCGTTGCCCGCCCTGCGGGTCGAGGAGCGCCGACTCCATCCACGCCGACGAGCACGTCATGAGGACGGAGACGAGCGTCGCGTTCTCAGCGACTCTCGACAGGTCGAGGGAGATCATCGGGAGGCTCGGGTCGAACGTGACCGTGCTCGGCCCGTCGAACAGTCCCGCGAGGTCGCCGGCGACGAGTCTGCGGAGCGCGTGGCCGACGACCCTGCCGTCCTCGACGAGGCGATTGTCGGCTCGGTGGGACTCGTCGGGGGAGAGGATCCGGTCGACGACCATCGGCAGGATCGGCGTCTCGCACGAGCGGACCGCGTCAGCGAGCGCCAGGTCGATCGCGGTGTGCTCCAGCGGGCTCAATGGCCGTTCGAGCACGGTCTCGGTGAGTGCTCCGATGAGGTCGCGGCGCCGAGAGGCGACTTGGCCGGCCCAGCTCTCGTCAGTAAGGCCGGACGGCCGGTGCCCCTCGTCCAGAGGGTTGAGGCGATTCGCCATCCCGTGTCCGAGCACGATCGCTTGCCCGCCGACCGCTTCGGCGACGGCGGTGTGCTCGCCTTTCGGGTCGCCCGGGACGTACACGCGGCGGCCGAAGGGGATCGATCTCGTGTAGAGACTTTTGACGAGCGAGGACTTGCCGGAGCCGACGATTCCCGCGAGCACGATGTTCGGGGCGGTGATCATCCCGCGGGAGTACAGCACCCACGGGTCGTACACGAACGAGGCACCCGAGTACAGGTCCTGCCCGACGAACACTCCTTGCGAGCCGAGTCCGCCCTCGGCGAGGAACGGGTAAGCGCCCGCGAGCGTTGCACTGGTGTCCTGATGGTGGGGGAGGCGGAGACGCCCTGGGGTGCGCAGCGCCGCGGACCGTGATTCGCCCGATGCCGGCAGATAGGTGGTTGCTCTCTGATCGGCGCGCAGCGCCTCGAACCCGGCGCGCTGAGCTGCGGTAGCGGCCGCTCGGGAGTCAGCAATGAGCTTCTGGGATTCTGTCCGCCTGGCGCGACGATCCTTTCGCCGTTCGCCGGCGGGATCCACGAGGACAGCCGTGTGAAGTCGCTGATCATCGCGGCCGCTCATAGCGACATCCCGCTGTGTCGGTGACTCGTCGATCTCGAGCCGGGGGAGGAACAGGGCGAGGTGCGCAGGAAGGAGTCGTCCGCATTGATGCGCGGTGCGATCGACTCGGTGAGAGGGAGGAGCGCGTTCGGCATTGTGGGGCCCCAGACGATCCGGCCGGAGTGTTGCGACGCCCGGTCCACGGCGAGCTCCGCTCTGGCAACGAGGGCCGAGGCCCGGCGCAGCGCGGTCGCCGCCGCATATGCTTCCTCGATGCCCGCTCCGTGATTGCCGTCCTCCGCGTTGGGGAACGCGTTCTCGCTCGTGTGCGCGGAGGCGAGCTGATCGAGCACCTGCCCCAGCGATCTGAGGCCGCCCAGCACGTCGCCGACCACGACGTATGTTGCGGCCGGCTGGTCGAAGGATCGGGTTGCATGCGCGAGTGCACGGAGCGCCTGGCACGCTTCCTCGCCATCCACGACGGGATCTTGGAATGTAGGCATTTCGCTTCCCTTGCAACGGAGTCTCTGAGGAGGTGCGCGTGTCGTCCCCGGGTGGATGCGGCGTCAGCGGTCTGTCAGTTGGTTCAGATCGTTCGGCAGAGGGGCAGCGCAGCGGCGGCGAACGCTTGCGCCTGCTGCCCGACCAGTCGGCGTGTCTCGCAGGCAGCCTGCACCGCGGCTTGCTCGATGGCAGCGACCGCAGCGTCGAGTTCATCGGCTGATGGGGAGGACACAGCCAGAAGGCCGGTGTAGCGCAGTACGCCGTGCCCTGCGGTCAGGTCTGACTCTTGTTGGATGACGTCGTTGTATTCGGCTGTGCGCGCGGCATCCTCGATCTGACCGATCTTCGCCCGCTGCGCAGCATCCGACAGTAGCCCCACCTTCTTCCTGCGGATGTCTCGCGCGGCGACATCGGCGCGCACCGGGGTGCAGATGAGCGTGAAGGTGCGCTGGATGCCGGAGGTCAACAGCAACGGAGAGAGAAAGCCCGGGAAGACCTGCGATCGCGGCCATTCCGAGATCCAGAGGACCGCATGATGCGCGGAGTCGGTGTGAAGCCGATCCCAGGACTCGGTGACGGCGACCGGTCCGGCTGTCGCAAGGGACCTGCCGATGTCGCCGTGGCGCTCGAGCGCGGGGGCGGCTGCCGGGTCGTACGCGGAGCGGAGTGCAACGGCGACGTCGCCCGGGGTGAGCCACTCGGTGGGTGTCAGGTCGGCGGCCCGCAGGGCCGTCGCGAAAGTGGTCATCTCCTGCCGGAGGACGCTCGCAGCGCCTTTCATCCCGCCGCCGGCGGCGCGGATCTGTCGGGCGGCGGCGCGCAGGTCGAGTGCGAGGGAGATCGTGGTCGCGTGCCGTTCACCGGCGGGGCCGGCGCGTTCGATGAGTTCCTTGTAGGTCATCGCCGGCCAAGTGTTGTCGTCGATGCCGTGCCTGGCCCACCATTCGGCGAGGCCGCTTCCCGAGCTGGGGACGGTGCGTTCGGAGACCTGTACGCGGGCGATGCGGCCGGATCGGCACACGGTCGCGAGCACGCGACCCCAGCCGGCGACTCGCCGTTCCTGCTCGCCGCTATCGAGGAGGACGAACGCGGGATGGGTGATGCCGACGACGGCGGTCAGCGTCTGGGCATGTGGATCCTGGATCATGGCGGCGCCGGTCTCCGGATCCACCCATTCGCGCAGCGCCGCGGCGTCTCCGGGGAGGGCGAGCGTCCCGGCGGGGCGCGGCCGGACGACGTCCGCTCGGAACCGGAGCTGGCCGCCGATGCTTCGCCACACCCAGCGGAGCGTGATCGGCACCCATTCGATGATCTTGCGTCCGCCGACGGGGACGAACGAGAGCACCAGGCTGGTCGCCCAGATCGGTGAGGTGAGGCCGAACAGGATGCCGCCACCCATGTACACCGCGGTCGTGAACGCGATGAGTCCGATGGCGAGTGTCACGAGCTGAGCGAGCGACAGCCCGAGCAGTACGCCGCGCTTGGGCAGCCGGGAGAACTGAACCGGGCGGAGCTGATTCGTGCGCGTGTTCGTGGCGGTCATGCGGGAGTCCTCTCGCGCGGAGTGGGAATCGGACGCGGCGGAGCAGTTGTGGGCTTCGGCTGCGGGGCCGGAACAGCTCCCTCCGGCGCGCCCGCCGTTGTCGGCAGCTCAGTCGGGACGGCGCCCTCGGCATGTCCGGATGCGGCGTGGCTGGCGGCAGCGCCCAGCTTCGGGCCGGCGGTCGCCGCTTTGCTGATCACCTGACCACCGATGACAACGGCTGCGGCGGGGCCGGCGGCCGCGGCCGCGCCAGCTCCGCCGGCGCCCGCAGCTCCGGCCCCAGAAGCCCCCGCACCGACGGCGCCCGATGTGCCGGCGCTGGCACTGGCAGCGCCGGGTGCGGTGGCCGTGGCGCCCGCTCCCGCGCCCTTCGATGCGCCCGCACCGTCCAGGACCGACCTTGCCGCCCTCCCCGTCGCCGGCGTCACCGGCACCGGAACGGGACGGTTCATCGCGCCCTTCGCCTCCTGTTCCGTGGACATCGCGTGGTACATGTCGACGCCAACGAACGAGATGAACTTGTAGGTCATGTAGGGGGCGAAGGCGGCGACGAGCATGAGGACGACTCCGGCGATCGGGTCGCTGATGGAGGCGAGGTCGAGATCGATCGGTGCTGCAGTCTGGTTGACGGCGACGAGGAACAGGACGACGAGAACGAGTTTCGAGAACACGAGGGCGACGACGAACGCGACCCATTTGCCGAACCAGCCTCGTGCGGCATCCCACGAGAAACCCGCCAGCGCGATCGGGGCGAACACGATCGCGACGAGGAGGAGCGCCTTTCGGATGAGGAGCGAGAACCAGACGATGGCGGCTGCCGCGATCGCGAGTCCGGCGAGGAAGATCGTCGTGATCGCGCCCACGCCGGGGCTGGTGATATTGATCGCGACCAGGCCCGTCGCCATCAGGGCGATCCTGTCGCCCATCCCTTCCATCGTGTTCCCGGTGGCCTGAACGATGCCGATCGCCAGCCGATCGGTGATCTCGAGCAGGGTGGCAGTCAGCGTGATCGCGACGAATGAGCCGAGGACGGATTTTCCCAGACCGATCGCGGCGCGTGAGAGAGCGGTCGGATCGCGGTGCGCCAGGCCGGTGATCAGCTGGAGGCAGAAGAACACGAGCATCACGAACAGTGCGACGCCGAAGAGCAGGTTGTACACCTGGACGTACTGGCCACCCGTGACGTCGACGAGCGTCGTCGTGTCGAAGACCGCCCACACCGCTTGGAAGAACCATGCGGCCGCTGCGCCCAGCGTGTGAGCGAGCCAATCGAACGGTGCGGCGACGAGCGACACGACACCCGAGCCGACGGTCTGGCAGACCTCGGCGATGGCCGGTGTATCACATACGCCGCCCACACGCGCGCCTCTCGATGCACCAGCCAGCTCACACCGACTGGCCGACGCCCCAGAAGAAGTTCACGAGCGTGACCGACGCGCCGCAGATGACGGCCGCACCGCATGCGACGAGCACGCCGAGCTTGCCACGAGAGGCGAGATGGGGATTCGACGAGTTGGCGCCGTACCCCCACGCGACGGCGGCGATGATGAGGGCGAGCACGGCGAGGATGAGTCCGACAGTCATCACGGCGCCGACGATGACGCGGAGCTGCTCGATGCCGGGAAGTCCCGACCCGTTGGGTGCGATGTCAATCACGGTCTTGCTCCTTGTCTGGGCAGAAACGAACCTGCGTACAAGGTGCGTGCGGCGTCCCCGCAAAGTGGGCCCACGAAACGCGGCCCTGCGCGAGCGAGCGGCTACAGCTGTTGACCGACCCCGATGAGGAAGTTCATCCACGCCACACCTGCGCCGGCGAGGATCGCCGCTCCGACAGCGACGAACAGGCCGGCGCGCGAACGGATCGCCGACTGGTAGTTGCCGCTCGATGACGAGATCGCCCACGTCACCGCGCAGATCAGGGTCGTGAGCACCGCGAAGATCAGCACGTACGTGAGCAGCGCGCCGACGATCGCGCGGAGGTCCTCCGCGCCTTCAACGGCGCCGAAGTCGGGAAAGATGTCCATCCGGTCACCCAGCCGCGCCCGAGAGGCACGCGGACGTGCCGGAGGTTGCAGCATCCACCCCCGCGGCGCCGTGCTCGGCGAGCCACGCCTCAGCGTCCACCGACGGCTCGAACGACCTACCCGGTCGGATCTCGAAATGCAGATGAGCGCCCTGCGACTTCCCCGAAGCGCCCACGTCGCCGATGTGCTGGCCCGCGGTCACACGCTCGCCGACGGACACGTGCACGCCGGACTCCCACATGTGCGCGTAAGCGGACGCCACGCGGGCGCCGTCCACCGTGTGCTCGATGACGATCAGCTGCCCGTACCCACCGAACGGGCCCACCCATGTGACGACACCGTCCGCGATCGCGAGGATGGGCGTCCCGTCGGCACCCGCGTAATCGGTGCCCGCGTGAAGCCCCTGGCGCTTGAGCATGGTGTCGTAGCGCCAGCCGTAGCCGCTCGAGCGCACCCAAGAACTGGTCGGGAGAGGAAACACAACCCGGGTCGTTTCGGGGACGTCGTCGAGCGGCGCAGCGTTGTGGTTGCCGGGCATCGCAGGCTTGGTCAGCGCCGCGATGATTGCTTCCGCGACCGGCTGATAATCCTGATACCGGTCGGGAAAGGCGGAGCGTTCGACGGCCTGTGCCGAGGACCCGGGATCTGCGGTCTGCCAACCCGCGATATCGAGGAGTCCCGCCGGCGACGGGTAGTTGGGACCCTCCGCGCCACCGAAGAACGCACGCACCTGGTAGGTCGGATCCATGAGCTCCACAACGGTGCCCCACCCCGAACTGGGCCGCATCTGGAACAGTCCCAGCGAGTCATGGTCGCTCCCGACGCCGTCGTTGGGCATCTCGAGAGACGCGGGATGCGCGGCGTTCGCCAGCATCCTCAATGTCGACTCCGTCAGCGCCGCCATCAATCCGATGAGCACGCCCTGCCGCCCGACGCCCTCGATTCCGCTGCCGACGGTGATGATCGTTGCCGCGTGCGTGAGCTGTGCCCGGCGAAGAGTGACGGACACGCCGTCGCTCGTGACGGCGGTGAGCTTGTCCGGCACCTCGGAGACGACCAGTTGGCCCGAGGTCTGGCACGCCGCGAGCGCGGGGGAGAGGAAAACCGGAACGGCAACGATCCCCGCGAACGGGAGCACGAGCAGCGCCAGCGCCACGCAGATGATGAGCTTCTTCATGTTCTGCGCCGGTCATCGCAGCGGGTTGTCAACCTCGGACAGCCGGAGCAGATGACACTCGTCGAAACTCGGCTCGCACGCGATGAACAGGGTGAACGCGATCGGCCGGGACGTCTCCTGCGCCTCGGTGCCGACGGTACCGGCCCGATGACGCGTCCCAGAGACCGTGTACGCGATCGTGCCAGGCAGAAGGTCGCCCTCCGCGGCCTGGTCGAGCGCCTCGTCCCAGGATGCGGGGATGAAGATATCGTCGATCGTCAGCCATTGGCGCGTTCCATAGGTGCGCAGTTGCGCCCAGGCATCCGCCGTCGGGAGGTACGAGCGCACGTCGGATGCGAGCGCGGCCGTCTCGAAGCCGGACGGATCGCCCGCGTCGACGATGACCTGTGCGTGCTCGGTCAGCTCGAACGCGGTGGTCTCCCACGTGATCAGCGACTCAGCGGCGTCCCGAGCAAACGCTTCAGGATCTGTCGTGGAAGCAAGCGCGGGGAGTGTGCTGCCCGAGGCTGCGGGTGTCGGCAGGTCAGGTGCAGCCGCCGAATCTGTCGGCTCGATCGTCGGCGTCGCGGCGTCAGGCGAAGGGGCGAGGACGAGTCCGTAGAGTCCGACTCCGACCAGCGCAGCAACCACGCCGAGGGTCACCGCGAGCAGGACCAAGAGGCGTCGACGATGGGGACACTGTGTGATTGTCATCACGCGATCTCCCGTCCGAACTGAGCGCGTGCGCTGCGCAACTGAGCGAAGAACTCAACCGTGGATGCCAGGGTCTCCTCGAACTGCGCGAGCTGCTCGCCTGTCAGCTCCGTGGCGACAGCAGCGACGTCGAAGTGGGTCCACCACTGGTCGAGGTCCTCCCACACGCGCACAAAGGCGCGGACCGGAAAGACATGCGTGGACGCTGTGCGCGCCCTGCGGGAGTTGCGTCCACGCTTTGCCTCCTTGACTCGCGCGAGCGCCGCGTTCGCCAGCCGCTCGAGTTCGTCCGGCGGATCGAAGTCCTCGGGCGCTTCGAAATCCTCGATTGTTCGCGGCGTCGGACGAATGACTTCCCGGATCCGCGCGTGGGCGGCCGTGACGCTGCCACCCTCGTCGATCATCCGCAGCTCTTCGATCGCCATCTCCCGCACCTCGGGGTCGGTGACCGGGCTGGCAACGAGCCGCTGAAGCTCTGCGATGCGATCGAGCGTCGTGTAGGACGCCCTTCCGGTCACCATCACTGCTGCCTGCAGCCGGCTCTTCCCCGCCTTGAATTGCGGTGGTGCCACCGTGGCACCACCGTGGTTTCCGCCCGGTTCGCCCAGCCGGCTGAACTGTGTCACCGCCTGGCGGCGCTGCGCGTCCTCGCTGATGTACTCCTTCAACTCGGTGTACAGCGTCGTCGCCTCGGTGGGGGTGAGCGGCTTGTGGAGCACGTTCTCCGCCTGCTCGGCGAGCAGCTCCGCCAACCGATCCGAGACTCCGGATCTCACCCAGACCTTAATGGTCTTCTCTCCGAGCTGCTTCAGGGCTTCGAGTCGGCGGGCGCCGCAGACCAGGATGCCCTCGGGCGTCACTGTGACAGGCTGCAGGAGGCCGTCGCGGGTGATGGATGCAGCGAGCTCGTCAATGTCGCCGTACTCCTGGCGGTGCCGATTCCCGACGGTGATCGACGCGATCGATCGCTCGAGCTCGATGTGGCCGACTCTCGCGCTCACGGTCACTGCCTCACCTTCTCGGCAGGCGCGGAGAGACTGACGGCAAGGACAAGGTCGTCATCCGTCAGCAGGGACCGGAGTGGCTCGCCGATGAGCAGCCGCAGCAGGATGCCGCGACCCGCGGTCGTACGGGCGACTTCCGGCTCGGGGTTCCCGAGCACAGCGCGCAGCAAACCATTCCACGACGTCGACGACAGGTCGAGGAGGGTTCTGCCGTGGATGTCGCGCCGGAGAGACTCCCACGCGGTTGCGCGGGAGGACACCTCGCTGAGACGCGCGCAGATGTACTCCATCGCCGTGCGGGCGGGTGTGCGTGGCCAGCCGAGGAGGGTGAGGAACGCGATCGCATTCTCAACGGCCTCGACGATGCCGGTTCCTTCCTGCGGATTCTCCGCTTCGTCATCGTCGCCGAAGGACTCCACGCGCAGCGCCGGGTGGTAGTCGCTCAGCGGGTTCTCCCGATCGCTGAACCGCTCGGGGTCGTGGAACGTGGAGAACTCGGGGCGACGCGCCTGATAGACCCAGCAAAGCAGACCGTTCGCCCGCTCCTCAGCGATCATCGTCACCTGGACGGCACGCGTCACCACCGCCCACGGATCATCCGCATTCCGGACCGCGGCCGACCGCATGGCATCGAAAGCGGCGGCCCCGGCATCCCAGGGGTCGAGTCCATGCTTGCGGGCCAGCTTCGCGTACCGCTTGACGACGTGCGCCATGAGCGCCGCAGCTTCCCGGTCGTGGCGCCACGCGCCGTGATCCCGGGCGGCGAGGCTGTCCAGGAGCGCGCGAAGCCCCTCCGAGCTCTCGAACTCGTGGCGCTCGCGCATCGGCTCATCGTCATCGCCCAGGGGGAAAGACGATGCGCCTGCAGGTGACCATGAACGTTGGCTGGCCATGGCAACCCGCTACCGACCGATCCCGGAACGCCGGACTGAACCATGCACATGGCGACCACTGCCGAACGCAGTCACGGGAGGCAGATGAAGCGCCCGGTCACGAATGGCGCGTCGCGTCGCCGCGACACCTTGGGTGGGCACCGCGCGGGCACGGCGTGCGATGGATGCCTCGAGGTCGATGCCCTGCCCGGCGACTCGACCGGTAACCACCGGCATGAGCTCGGTTGGCCGCATCCAGACAACCTCGCTCCGGACGCGCTCCGAACCCGACAGGTTCAACGGCTGCCGCTCGAGCGAAGGATCTCCATGCCGCGCGAACTCGGACACCTCGTCGCCGGCCGAGCCGGCCGACCGGGCGGAGCGGGCAGGATCGTCGCCCGACGTGCGGAATGGCACGTCGGGCCGATTGTCCCGGTCGTACTCGATCATGGCGTGGCCCCTTTCTGAAGGTCAGGTGTACCGAGGGTCCCCGCCAACCATCGGCCGACTGTCGACGGGTGGACTCCCGTGGCGCTCGCAATCTCCTTGTTCGACATCCCGCGCTGACGCATCAGCGCCGCGATGTGTCTACGGGCACCCTTCTCCGGAACGTCCGGATGCGGGTGGAGTTGCACGACTTCTGTGGATGGCGCTTGTACGGCGGATGCTGTGGAGGAGTGAGGAACTCGGAACCGCTGGGTGAGCACGACGGTGAGGTGCGTGATGGAGAGCAAGACCAGCGGCGGTACCGCCGCGACCGATGCTGCGAGCACCGGTGGAACATCTGCGTCGGCGGCGACAACGGCGTGGATCGCGTTAGCGGCGACGGAGACCGCCGCGCCCGCGATCAGGAGCATCCACGGGTACCACGCCTCCCGCCCACCTGCGAGCGCGACGACCGAGACCGTGCCCACGACGATGATCCCGTCGACGATCAGCGGCCACGCCCAGGCTTGGTTGGCGGCGATGCCTGACCGATGTGCCAGATCGGCGAGGGCGGTGAACGACAGCCAGAAGGCGCCGATCGCGATGAAGACCGTGCCCGCCACCGCCGTCCACACGGCGAGGCGACCCGATCGCAGCTGCGCAGACTCGGAGATCATGAGATCACGCGTCCCTTCATCGACGGGCTGGTTGCGCGGGTTCGAAAGGGCGGTGTCGCCCCCACCACCGTTCGGTACGCGGAGCGGATGGTGGTGAGGATCTCCGCCTCGTGCAGGCCGACCCGTTCTGCGGCCGGGCCGAGAACGGCTCGGGCGTTGTCATCAGGCACGCCGTTCTCCGCCAGGCGGCAGGCGGCCCAGTAAAGAGCGCGGTTGCGTTCGCCCTCCATCCGTGTGGCAAGCCACCCTGCGATCCGATCCGCGTCCACATCTCGGTGGGTCGTGGTGGTGGCGATCGTCGAACGAACTGGCCTCGGGTCGAGGAACTGCCGAAGAGCCGCCGCGTCGAGCGGCACGGCGCCCGGGCGGCCGACGCCGATGATCTCGTAGCTCGCCCTGTTGCCTTCGAACATCACCCGCGACGGTGGAACGATCACGTAGCCGCCCTCGCCCCGGAAATCGATGCCACACCTCGCCGCCTGCCACGACGGCTGGGGTCTTTGCGGGTCTGCGGGGTAGTAGGCGTGCATGCCGCCGGATGCTGTCTTCACCAGAACCTGCCAGCGGTCCGCGAGACCTTCCCGGCGGGCGAGCTCGAAGGGACCGAATCCTCGCACACGGCCGTGCACATCTACGTCGACGACCTCGAGTCCCGAGGGGGAGCCGGTCGGCATCCCGATGTTCGCGTCGGGCCATCGCGCCCACCACCGACTGATCTGCTCGATGTCGGAGGTCGCGTCGCGGAAGCCGTGTTGCGTCAGCGGGCGCTTCTCGGCCGCCTTGCACGGAAAGATCGGCACGCCGGCGGCAGCGAAACGTGCCGCTCCCACCCTCGGCGGCAGCCCCAGCACGGATGTGAGCAGCGCTGCGGTGTCCATCAGAGCACCCGCCCAGTAGTCGCAGCGCGGGAGACGTGTCGCCGGTCGGAGCCCGTGGGGGTGGCGTCGTGGGGTCGATCCCACGGACGCGCTGTCGCCGCCTCTCTCGACAGTCCCGGCGGATCGCCCGCTCCCACCTGAGCCGTGTGCAACTCCGCAAGAATCGCGACCGCGGTCGAACGCACGCGTTCACCCGTTGCCTGGACGACCTCGACCGGCGTCTTCCCGTCGACGGAGGTCGCCCACGTCGAAACGTAGGGGATGGTGTAGCTCGACGTGTCGAGCCCGTGCGCTGCGCCGATCATCAGCGCGACAGATTCGGCCTCCACCTCGCCGATTCCCCGATGGAGGGATGCCTCGGGATGATCCGGGCCGTGGAGCTCCACATGAGCGAGTTCGTGCGCGAGCGTCTTCGCGCGCGCTGCAGGATCGACGTCGCCTCGGATGGCGACGCTCCGCGTGAGGTAATCGGTCATGCCGTTCGCTCCTCCCAGGTCCCGATCACTGTCGACAAGGCGCAACGAGTAGCCCTTTGCGCGCACGAGCGTCGCGAGGCCGTCCCACATCCCTGGTGGCGCCTCACCCTCCAGCAACTGCGGCCGGGGTTCCTCCGGGATCGGCGCGCCGCTGGTCTGCGAGGCATCCCAGACGTATGCCGGGCGCACGCCCACCAGGCGCGACTGCACCGCCTCGCCTCGCTGGGGAGCCTCGCGTGGAGCGAGCCTGCGCCACGACTCTGCGATCTGCGGAGTGCGCGAGGCGAATCGGCCGATGACGGGCGCGTAGATCATGTAGCCGGGCTGGCCGTGATCGACGGACCGTCCCAGCGTCAGCCACTGCCGAAAGCCACCGACGTATGTCGGCGTGGGTGCGGAAACCCTGCCCTGTTCGAACGCCGCTGCGTGCTGCATCCAGATGAGCAGCGTGTTGTTGAACGACCGAGAGCGAAACCGGGCTGCAAACGCGAGAGCGCGGTTCCAGTCGTCGCCCGTCACAAGAGCGGCTACCGCATCAGCGAGCTGAGCATGCAGCCGGTCGAGCTTCGCCGCGGTGACATCGTCACCGGGTCTCTGGTGAGCCATGGCACGTCCCCTCCTATGGACGCCGCGTGTGGCGGCTTCAACAGCAGAGGTGCGTCTCGACTCACCGTCGAGGTCGTCAGCACCTCGGCGGCAACCGGGGGAGTGCGCAAGAGGACTGTGCGTACATAGGTGCACGATACGCCGATTGTGCTGAAATAGATACCAAACGTGCGACTCTGTGCGTAGCGATAGCCTTTGGGCGTGGGTAGACGTTCACAGGGTGAGGCCGGCGCGTGGTCCATGGACCTGGTGCGCGCCATTTCGACTCTGCGTGACGCGGAGCAGATGACGAATCAGGAACTCATCGAACGCTCCGGCATGTCGGCGAGCTACTTCTATGGGCGGCTGCGAGGCGCCGCACCCTTCGACGCGAACGACATCGAAAAGCTCGCTCAAGCACTCGGGACCCATCCGCACGAGATCTCGCGGGTCGCAGCATCCATCGGCGACGCTCGAGAGATCGAGCCCGTCCTCGACGCGGACGCGACGGAACTGGCGCGTAGGTTGTCCGCGGTATCGCGTGCGCCACGCCTGGACGGATCCGGGTTCGATATCGACGGTCTCGTCAGCGAACTCGCCGAACGTGGGGTCGCACTGGACCGCGACGAGTGGGCAGCTCTGCTCGCGGGGGACTCGAGCGCACCTATTCGTGTGAGGGTGCTTGAAGGTGTCGGGGCTTATGCCGGCGTCCCGCCGGCGTACCTGCTCGACCTGGATGATGCTGCCGCCGTGGAAGCCGCGGAGGCGAACTTCGAGTTCCGTGAGGCGCTGAAGGCGTCCGGTGCGGACTCGGTGTCGGCGCGCGCCGTCGGTGAGATCTCGCCTGCCGCGCTGCGCGCGATCGCACAGACCCTTAGATCGATCTCTGCGCACTAGCGCATTCACCTGACCTCGACTGCGCATCGGCGTACAGTGGGGAGCATTCGAGCGATCGCTGTGCCGAGATCGTGATCGGAGGTCGGGCATCATGAGCTACCGCGCTTCTCGAAATCACGATGAGTTGCGCGCCCGCGCCGAGGTGCAGCTCGAGCGTCTCGACCTCCCCGGTGACGTCGAACTGGAAGACATCGTCCGACAAGTCGCCAGGGCTACCGGTAAGCGGATCGACATCGAGCCGGTCGGCGATCGCGATTGGGAGAACATCACTGGCCTGGTCCTCTTGACCGCCGACTCGGCCAAGATCCTCGTGCGCAAGTCCGACCCTCGCTGGTACCAGTTTCACACGGTGCTGCACGAGCTCTCGCACGTCGTCTTCGAGCACGCTGGATGCGCGACACTGCCCGTCAAACATCCCGGATCTCGGCACGTGCGCGCTGGTCAGACCGTGCTCGCGCGAGGCATCGTCACCCCGGACTTCGAACTCGACCTGGACTTCGCCGACACCGAACTCGTGATCGAAGCAGAGGCGGAGAAGCTGTCGCAGCTGTTGTCGAGGCTGCTCCTTCAACCCCGCCACGGACACGACGAGGCGGTGTTCGGCTGATGACGCTCAGCATCGAAGCGGTCGCGTTCCTCGCGCTGCTGGTGCTCACCCTGATCCGTTTGCCGTCCGCGATCCGCGAGCCGTCGAGCCGACTGACCTGGCTCGCCACGATCACCGGGCTCGCGGCTGTCTTCATGGTCGGAGTCCTCATTCCCCTGCCGATCGTCGACGGCTGGCTCGGCGGAGCGAACGTCGCGAACCTCATTCAGAACATCCTCGCGACGACCGCGTTCTGGTTCGTCATGGAAGCGGCGCTCACGCTCGACGGCAGCAGGTTCAATCCGCGTAGCCTCTGGGAGCTGCCCGCAATGTGCCTCTCCTTCACGGTCCCGTTCCTGCTGATCGCCGATCGCGGATCGACGACCGACGAGTTCATCAAAGAGACGGCGGATCAGTTCGGCTTGTGGGCGTACGCATCGCTGTACATGTGGTGCGTCATCCTGATCATGATCCGGATGCTTCGCGGTATCCGCGGTCGCACGCCGCGGCCGTACATCCTGATCCGGATCGGCGCCTGGGCGATCCTCTTGGCGAGCGCCATCGAGATAATCTACCTCACGCTCCGCGTCGCCGGACTCGGGCGGACGCCGTCCGTCGAAGCCGTCGGAGCGCTGTTCACGATTCCGTTCTACGGCGGTGTCGTATTGGTGTGCGCCGGGATCATCGTGTTCGCCGTCGCGCGCGCCGGCCGCAGATCGATGAACGCGACGCTCGGGCGGCTCCTCGCGAAGGCGAGCCTTGATCGCGGGATGATCGTGAAACCCATTCCTGACGAGGACCCCGTGCATGAGACGTATCGGTTGGCCGTCCGCCTGACTGACATCGCCAACAGCCAGGAGCTGACGAAGCGCGAGCGAGTGCTGCTGCGCGCCGCGACAGAGATGCTCGATCGACAGATGCGTGCGCCGGCGGTGGTGCGGATGTCGAGTGCCGCGGGGGCGGTGAGCGCGCCTTGAAGTTGATCGGCGCTGTTGCCACGGCGATTGGCGTGCTACTCGCGGCTGCCGCCGGATTGATCTGGGCGCTGGCACGCCGCGTTGTCGGTACGGAGCCGCGCCGCAAGACGCTCGTCGTTCGTGGCGTTGGCGACGCAATCGAGCTGCCGCGCAGCGAGCTCACCGTTGTCGATGGGAACTACGGCCTCTGGTTTGGGGAACGATTCGAGCACCACGCGCTGATCGGGCCTGTCGCGTCCACCGCCGGGGATCGCGTTACTCGTCGCGTTCTCAAGACGACAGCGCCGATCAGTGCGGAGCCATTCAAAGCTCAGTGGACCGGGCACACCATGAGCGGGCCCGCCGAGATTGATCCCGACTGGGAGGACGTGACGGTACCTCTGCGTGACGGCGCGTCAGCACCGGCCTGGCTCTTCCGGAGTTCTTCCCTCGAGGCACCTTGGGTCATTCACGTGCAGGGCATTCGCACGTCGAGAGTCGTTACGCTGCGCTCCGTCGAGGTGGCGCAGGGTGCCGGACTGACATCTCTGGTTATCACCTATCGCGGTTCCGGGGATGGACCGCAGGCGTCCGCCTCGACGCTGGGTCAGCGCGAGTGGACAGACCTGGCCGACGCAGTCGCCTACGCACGATCGTTGGGGGCGAGCTCAGTCTTCGTGGTGGCGTGGTCAATGGGTGCAGGGCTCGCGCTGGAGCTTCTCCGCCACGACGCAGCGGCGTTCGATCGGCTCGTACTTATCGCCCCTGCCACGAACTGGCAACGCATCATCCGACACGGAGTTCGCGCCGCCCGGCTACCTGCCTTCGTCGCCACCAGTGTCACTTGGATGCTCGGCTCACGCACAGCCAGTTGCGTGCTCGGGATACCGGAGCCCCTCGACTTTCAGCGGCTCGACTGGTGCCGAGGCCCGGCTCTTGTAGTCCCAACGCTAGCGGTCCATTCGAGAGGGGACGACGAGATTCCTCTCCACCTCACACGCGACTTCGTAGGTGCGCACTCGAACGTCGCACTTGTTGAGACGGCTGAAGCGCCCCACGGGTGGGAGGCCAACGTCGATCCAGACGCATTCAGTTCCGCACTGACGTCGGCGCTTGCGCCGGGAACCTAGATCAACATCAATCTGGAGCGACCGTAGCTAGCTGGCGAGACCATGCATCTGACTACGCATCATTGCCGCGTGAGGAGAGTTCAGCCAAGCATGATTTCGTGCAGGTCGCGCACCGACGCGGTGACCTGGGCCAGCACTCGCTCGCTGACGAACTCAGCCTGGCCGTTGCTGAGGATTCGGCCAATCGTGGTCCGGCTCACGCCTGATCGCCGCGCCAGCGCGCGCAAGGTAAGGCCGTCTTCCATCGCCTCACCGATCGCTCGTGCGAGCTCCCGTACGTCAGCGGTCGCAAACGTGTACCTCGGTGAACTCTGCCGCAGTGCCTTTCGGCGCGCCCGTCGGGCCGCTGCACAGGTCAACCCGCCGGGGCCGGGCGCAGCGCTTCGTCACGGCAACCCGCGAGGGGACGCCGTTCGACCTTTCGAAGATCGCGCCAGCAGACATCGCCAAGGTCGACATCGTCTCGGGCTGTGTCGAGGCAGTGGGGGAGACCATCTCCGGTGTCGTCGCAGGCGGCGCGAAGCGTGTCGTCACGGCGGGACATGGCCCCGGGCGGACTCGACCAGAAGCAGTCGCCGCGCAGCAGGCTGCCATCGACAGCGGCGTTCTGTTCGTGTCAGCAACCCGCACCGGTGGTGAGGGGACGTACGACTCCGGACGAGCCGACGTCACCGGCGCCGGCGACGTGCTCCCGGTAAAGGCGCGACTGCTCCTGGCCCTGGGGCTGACATTCTCGGATGACCCCGAGACGGTGCGCGGACGGTACAACACTGTCGGCAACCAGAGGTTCGACCTCAGCAGCATGATCGAGCGCGGAAACGCCAACGCCAACGGGCGCGGTAGCGGCAACCAGGGGAATGGGCGCGGCTGACCCGGGCCATCGTCAGACGAGGGGTGAGGGCGCATGTCCTCACCCCTCGGTGCTTGTCGTGGGTCGGTGTCAGTCCCGTCGCGCGGATGCCGGAAACAGGCGCTGGACTGCGGCGACGATCGCCTCCCGCCGGTCGTCCAGGTACGCATCCTCGTCATTGTCATCCGGCACCAGCCGGGATTGCGTCGCCCAGGACGTCGCGAGCTGGGTGACGAACACCAGGACATCCTCGGGTGCCCATGTCGGATCCAGGGTGCCCGACTGTTGGGCGTCACGGAGCGTAGCGATCTTCGTCTGCAGGGAGTCGCGCACCGGATCATCCTCGACTACGTCGTCGGTGGTCTCCTCGAGCTGCCCCCAGATCATGAGCCGGTGTCTCTCGGGGTGCTGTCGAGTGTGGTCGAACAGGCGGCCCGCGTAGCCCGGAAGGTCGGCCGGGTCCAACTCCACCGCTTCAGCCATCGCGGCGAGCTCGCGCCCGGCAACGAAACGGTACAGGGCCTCTTTTCCGCGGAAGTGCGCATAGACGCGTTCCTTGCTCGTCTGTGCCGCCTTGGCAATTCGCTCAACTCGGGCGCCTGCGATCCCGTACCGGGCGAACTCCTCGGTCGCCGCCGACACGATCCGATCGATCGTCAGGTCGTTCTTCGCGCGGGTCACGATGACCACAGTAGCATACCAAACCGTTTGGTTTGACATTGCCTCGATCGACGTCTAGCGTCAATACCGAACCGTTTGGTTTGATGTGGACGAGCATGCACACGTCGAAGAGCGAGTGCAGGTCGAAGAGGAGGAACCCCATGACTGAGAACACCAAGATCGCTATCGTCACCGGCGGCAGCCGCGGGATCGGCCGCGCCACCGCGACCGCCCTCGCCGCCGACGGCGTGGACGTCATCATCACCTACCGAGCCGACGCGGATGAAGCCGCGAACACGGTCCAGGCCATCGAAGCGCTCGGCCGCACTGCCGTCGCCCTGCGACAGGACATCGGCGACCTCGGCTCGTTGGATGCCTCGGTCGAGGGGATCCGGACCGCCTTGCGCGACACGTGGGGGCGCGAGAGCTTCGAGTACCTCGTCAACAATGCGGGCAATGGCATCACCAAGCCGCTCGCACTCCTGACCGAGGGTGACTTCGACGCGATGATGAATGTGCACGTCAAGGGCGCGGTCTTCCTCACCATCAAGCTGCTTCCACTTCTCGTCGAGGGCGGTGGCATCGTGAACATCTCCTCCGGCCTTACTCGGGTGACCGCTCCAGCTGCCGGGGGATACGCGATGATGAAGGGCGCGATCGAGGTGTTCAGTCGTCACCTGGCCGCCGAGGTCGGCTCGCGCGGGATCACGGTCAACGTGATCGCCCCCGGCCCGACCGCCACCGACTTCGGCGGCGGTCTCATGAAGGACCCGAATGTGTCCGCAGGCATCGCTCAGCTGAGCGTCTTCGGCGAGATGGGCAACCCCGACTACGTCGGCGGCGCGGTCGCCGCGGTCCTCACCGGTACGAGCCGGGTCACCGCGCAGCGCATCGAAGTAGGCGGCTTCGCGGTCTGACACCGGCGCCCGGGCGTGCGGCGAGCTGCACCGTCCCGTTCCTGGGCGCTGGGGCAGGCATGACGGATGCCCGAGTTCACCCCTGGAGTTCGAGGGTCACCTTTCTAGGTGCGTCCCAGCCGCGGAGGCTTGCGATGTCGCTGTCGATCTCGCCAAGGCGCACGATCCCGTTGAACCGACCGACATCCGTGTAGTAGAGCACGAGGACGTTGTCCGGGGCGTAGTAGCCGATCGTCCCTGCAGGTGCGCTTTCTCCCGCAGGCATGCCCTCCATCGGCAGAGCGGGGGAGAGCGCGGCAAGGACTTCTTGGCCGCCGTAGTCCGAGAACTCGAGGCTGAGGGGGAGTCGGGCGGCGAGCGCGCGGGCCGCAGGACTGTCGTTCAGCGTCGCGTCCAGTGTTGTGCCGTCGATGGTGATGCGGATCGGCGTCGATGCCATGGGTGCTCCTGTGTCCTCGGACGAGGTGGTTGGGTCCGGTGCGGCCGTCCCGGAGGGAGGGGAGGCAGATGACGGTGATGCCGGGGCCCCGCTTTGCGGTGAACAGGCTACGAGCCCGGCGCTCAGCGCGATGGCTGCGGTGGAGGCGATTCCCCGGGTGAGTCGCGGGTTCACGCTTTGATTCCTTGGGTGGCCTTCGCAGCTGCCGGCGCAACGGTGCCGGCTCTCGGCGCGCGTGCGAGCGTGAAGCTCAGCGTGCCGAGGATGACGGCGACGGTGGTGACGATGCCGAGCGGAAGGATGCTGAGGGCTCCGGCGATGCCGACGAGCGGTGCGGCGATGCCCCCGAATCCGAAGCGCACCATGCCGAGCAGGGAGGATGCGGTTCCGGCGATGTCGGGGTATTCGGCGAGGGCGAGGGTGGTCGCGGGCGGGGAGGTGATCGCGACTCCGCTGGCGAGGGCGAGCAGGGAGATGATGATCACCCACAGCGGCACGGGGGTGATTCCCGCTAGCAGCAGTCCCAGTGCGCCGAGTCCTGCGATCACGAGGCCGATGGTGAGGGTTCCGGGGATGCTCCATCTCTCGGCGGTGCGGCCGGCGAGGTAGCCGAAGACCATGAAGCCGGCGGAGTTCAGTCCGAACGCGGCGGCGTACCACTGGGGGGTGAGTCCGTAGATGTCCTGCAGGACGAACGTCGCTCCGGCGAGATACGCGAAGAGTGCCGCGTAGAGGAAACCCTGGTTGAGGACCGCGCCGAGGAACACGCGGTCGGCCAGCAGAGTGCGGAAGTCGCGGAGCGTGTGCGCGAATCCGCCGCTGGTGCGTCGTGAGGCGGGAAGCGTCTCGGTGAACACGAGCAGGGTCGCGATGAGGATGCCCGCTCCCGCTGCGGCGAGGAAGACGAACAGTCCGCGCCAGTCGACGAACGTGTTGAGGAGCCCGCCGAGCAGCGGTCCGACGATCGCCGCGAAGCCGCCGACCACGGTGAGGCGACCGTAGAAGCGGATCAGCTCGCCGCCGGAGTAGACGTCGCGTCCGGCGGCGTTCGCGATGACGATGCCGACGCCTCCGGCGAGGCCTTGCACGGCGCGCGCCGCGATGAGCAGCTCGATGGTCGGGCTCGTCGCGCACAAAGCGGAGGTGGCGATGTACGCGACGATGCCGATCACGAGGATCCCTTGGCGGCCGTAGCGGTCCGAGAGGGGGCCGGCGATGAGCTGGCCGGCCGCGAGGCCGATCAGGCATGCGGTCACGGTGAGCTGTGCGACCGACGTCGCTGCACCGAGCTCCTGGGTCAGAGCAGGCAACGCGGGCAGATAGAGGTCCATCGAGATCGGGCCGAACACCGTGAGCAGGAGCAGCAGGGCCGGCAGCATCCGTCTACGCAGGGCGAGTACGGGCCTGGAATCGGTCATGGCGCCAGTTTTGCTGGAATCGCTCGTCGCGGGGAGTCACTGATAAGGGGTGTACCCGCAGGGCACCCCTGAGACTGCGCGCGGGGACTACCGTGGGACACCATGTCGCGCATTCTGATCACGGGATCGGCCGGAGGACTAGGCCGCAACGCGGCCGATGCCCTAGTGAAGGCCGGGCACGATGTGGTGGTGCACGCTCGGACCGCCGCCCGCCTGCCGTCTCCGCCGTCGGGCGCTGGGTGGGCCGGCGAGGTCATCGGTGATCTGGCCGATCTCGCGCAGGTGCGGCAGGTCGCGAGCCAGGCCAACGAGACCGGCCGCTTCGACGCCGTGATCCATAACGCAGGTGCGCTGCACCCGCCGGAGGCCGTGCGGGTGAATGTCGTCGCCGCGTACACGCTCACCGCATTGATCGACAGACCGCAGCGCTTGATCTACCTCAGCAGCTCGATGCACCGCGGGGGTACTACCGACCTGCGCGGTCTGCGGTCGGGGAAGGCGTCATACTCCGACAGCAAGCTCTGGGTCACTGCGATGGCGATGGCGCTGGCTCGGGAGTGGGACGGCACCGCCGTCCACGCGGTCGACCCGGGCTGGGTTCCGACCCGCATGGGCGGTGCCGGTGCGCCGGACGATCTCGCCGCCGGCCACCAGACGCAGGTATGGCTGGCTACCGGCGACGCGATCGAGCCGTCGACGGGAGGGTACTGGTATCACCGCCGCACCCAGCGGGCGGCGGCGGCCGCGCAGGACCCGCCCTTCCAGGCGGAGCTCCTGGGTGCGCTGGACGCGCACTCCGGCATCCGTCTGGACTGAGCCCTGCGCGGTCACGGGGTCAGCGGACCCTCGTCCAGGTGCCGTGCAGCTGCACGAATTCGCCGCCGATGACGGAGCTGGCCATGCAGGTGCCGTTCGTGTAGTCCTCGATGTGGGTGACGTGATCGAGCGAGTCCGGCTCGGTCCAGCGCACGACGTAGAGGCCGTCGCGCACCTGCGTGGCGGTGTAGTCCATCGTCTCGGCGCGGCCCTTGATGGCGCCGCCCGTGACGAGGAAGGAGACGCGGTTCGCCGTCTCGAAGGTGATCTCGACGGTGAAGTGGCCGAGCGGGGTGTCGGGGCCGAGGTCGGCGAGCCAGGTCTCTCCGACGCTGGGGAGGGTTGCGTTGCTGTCCATGTGGTGTGTTCTTCCGTGATCAGTGGGCGCGGACGACGTTGATGTTGAAGTCGAACGAGCCGATGGCGTTGTAGAGGGTGAAGTAGAGCCGTGCGTACATCTCGGCGCCGCGGGCGCCGGTGATGTCGCCGAGGTCGAAGACGGATGCCAGGGTCCATCCGAACTGCTCGAGGATGCCGGCGACGGTGGCCTTGGCTTCCGCGTCGTTCCCTGCGACGAAGATGGTGTGCTCGCCGGGCACACGTGACGGCTCGACCATGACCTCGCAGTACACCGAGTTCAGCGACTTGACGACGCGGGTGTCGGGGTAGGTGCGCTGGATGATCTCGCCGAGCGAATCGTCGTTCGCGATCGTGAGGGTGGGGGGGATCCCCTGGGACAGATCGAGCGGCAGCGCGAGGTCGAGCAGGATCTTGCCGGCGAGCGCGGGGGCACCCACCGCCTCGAGAGCGGCGAGGGCGTTCTGCCCGTTGATGGCGTTGAGGACGAGTTCTCCGTGCGCGCCGGCATCCGGGAGTGGCACGAGTCGCACCTCCGGGTGTTCCTGCTGCCATTGCGCATACGGGGGAGTGCCCATCGCGTCCGGTTCCGTGCGAGCGAGAGTGTCTGCGACATCCCGGGTGCCGATGACGACGTCGTGGCCGAGACCCGCGAGACGCCCGGCGAGGATGCGGCCCACGTTTCCCGTTCCGAGAACGGCGATCTTCATGTTGGTGCTCACTTTCTGTGATGTTCTCCATCCACCATCGGCGTGGTTGAGGGCGACTTCCAGACCCTGACAGGGGACCCCAGTCGGGGAATAGGGGTCGTACCGTGGATGGCATGACGATCGAGCACGAGATCCGGGACTTCCTGATGAGTCGCCGCGGCCGCCTCACCCCGGCGCAAGCCGGGTTGCCCCATCTCGTCGGCGGCGATCGGCGGGTGCCTGGTCTGCGCCGCGAAGAGGTCGCCATGTTGGCGGGGCTGAGCGTCGAGTACTACACGAAGATCGAGCGCGGAAAACTCGGCGGAGCGTCGGATGCCGTCATCGACTCGATCGCGCGAGCTCTTCAGCTCGACGACGATGAGCGCGCCCACCTCCGCGACCTGGCACGCAACGTCATGCCCCCGCGTCGGCCGGCGGTGGCTGTCAGCGGGGCGGTCACCGATTCGGCGCGTCAGGTGCTGCGGGCGATGGCGGTGCCTGCACTGGTGCAGAACGATCGCTTAGACATCCTCATCGCCAACGATCTCGGCCGAGCCCTGTACGCACCCCTGCTCGAGGACGGCAATGATGCTCCGAACTTCGGCCGGTTCGCCTTCCTCGATCCCCGCGCGGAGTCCTTTTACGTCGACATCGATGACGCACGCAATCTCGTCGTCGCAGTGCTGCGCGGCACGGCAGGGCGCGACCCGCTCGATCGGAGCGTGTCCGATCTCGTGGGAGAGCTGTCCACGCGCAGCTCCGACTTCGGCAGGCGCTGGGCGAAGCACGACGTGCGTCGGCACCTGCGCGGCCGCAAGATCATCGACCACCCCGAGGTCGGCATCCTCGACCTCACGTTCGACGACTTCGCGCTGCCAGGCGATCCGCATCACTCGATCACGACGTACACGGCGGAGCCGGGCAGTACCAGTGCCGACGGGCTCGACCTGCTCGCCAGCCTTGTCGCGACGCGCGCGCAGGCAGCCGATGCAAAGTCGTTCCACGTGCGCCGCTGAGATGGGCTCCCCCGCACGGGTGCCCTGTGGTGGGGTGTACTCGGAGAGACTCCCTCGGCGCTCTTGTGCGGCCTAGCCTCGATGGCATGGACAACAAGGATGAGGTGCGCGAGTTCCTCATGTCGCGTCGTGCCCGCGTCACCCCGGAGGATGCGGGGCTGACCGCGGGGTCGAACCGACGTGTCGACGGACTGCGCCGCAGCGAGGTCGCAGCTCTCGCAGGCGTGAGCGTCGAGTATTACGCCAAGCTGGAGCGCGGCGCCATCGCGGGCGCGTCCGCGGCGGTGCTGGATGCGGTGTCCGACGCCCTGCAGCTCGATGACGCCGAGCGCGGCCACCTGCTCGATCTGGCCCGCGCAGCGGACGGCATCCCGACCAGTGGTCGGTCACGTCGACGTGCCCCGCGGGCGTGGGCGCCCCGACCGAGCCTGTCCTGGGCGCTCGAGGCGATCACGGACGCCGTCGCGTTCGTCCGAGACCCTCGCCAGAATCTTCTCGCGGTGAACGAGCTCGGACGGGCGTTCTACTCGCCCGTGATCGGCGACGGCGGGCGGACGCCGAACCTGGCGAGATTCCAGTTCCTCGACCGCGCGGCGCACGACTTCTATCCCGACTGGGAGGTCTTTGCCGGGATGTGCGTCGCGGTCATGCGCGCAGAGGCTGGCCGAGACCCGCACGACCGTGCGCTGCAGGAGCTGGTGGGGGAGCTGTCGACCCGGAGTGAGACATTCCGGCGGCTGTGGGCGGCGCACGACGTACGCACGCACGGCGCCGGCACCAAGCGCTTCCAGCATCCCGTCGTCGGCGAACTCACCCTGGCGTACGAGGAGCTCGCACTGACCGCTGAGCCCGGCAACGTGCTGCTGATCTACACGGCCGAGCCCGGCTCACCGTCTGCCGAACGCCTGCATCTGCTGGCGTCGTGGGCGGCCGAGCACCCCTCCGAAGCCGTGGAGACGGGTGGCAGCGGATCGGCGGCAGGGCGATGACGGCGTGGAGTGCGGACGATCTCATGGCCATTGAAATCACAGACGATCTGCATGTCGCGCCCTTCCGTGACGACGGGATCACTATCGGAACGCCCACGTGGATCTGGTCTGTCGTCGTCGACGGGCGCCTGTTCGTCAGGGCCTGGAACGGTGCCGACTCGCGCTGGTATCGGGCAGCGATGACGCAGCGAGCCGGGCAGATCACCGCGGCCGGCTCGACCCGCGACGTCGAGTTCCTCCCGGTGGCCGGTGGCCTCGGCGACGACATCGATGCCGCCTACCGTGCGAAGTACTCTGGGTCGCCGTACCTGCCGCCGATGGTGGCAGCTCGGCCGAGGGCCGCCACCGTCGAGATCCGTCCGAAAGCCTGACGCCGCTCGTGCGGTTCGCGCCTGGGCGCGCGAACCCGGCTATTCGAGACCCCGATTTCCGAGAAGAGAGAAGGAATCGGTTATGAATATCGAACCGACTCGCCCCACCGTCAAGAATCCGCCGGAGCAATTCGCCGGTGACGTGTGGGTCGACATGATCGCTGTGCCGAACGAGCCCGATCAGCGGATGAGCGTTGCGGTTGTGAAGTTCGCGCCGGGCGCGCGAACGGCATGGCACTCACATGCCCGCGGCCAGTACCTCCGCGTCACGCAGGGCGTCGCCCGTTTCGGCACCAGGGACGGCGAGATCATCGAGGTCCACCCCGGCGAGACGCTGTACACGCCGCCCGGCCAGGACCACTGGCATGCCTCGGCCGGTGGAACGTTCATGGAGCACATCGCGATGCTCGAGAGCGGCGACGACCCCGCGGTGACGACCGTGTGGAAAGAGCACATCACAGATGCCGAGTACGAGGGGAAGGCCAAATGAGCGGCTGGACGGGCGGGACGGATGCCGTCGGTGACATCGCCCCCGCGCTCGCGCATTACACCGACAAGATCCTCTTCGACGAGGTCTGGGAGCGGAGCGAGCTGTCCAAGCGTGACCGCAGCCTTGTCACGGTGACCGCTCTGGTCACTCTCGGTGCCACCGAGCAGCTGACCTTCCATGCACGCTTCGCGCGCGACAACGGGGTCACCGAGACCGAACTCGTCGAGGCGATCACCCACCTTGCGTTTTACGTCGGCTGGCCCCGCGCGATGGCGGCGATAGGCGCCGTGCGCACCGCCTTCGCCCAGAACTGACCAAGAACACCAACCGAACCAGAGAAGGACCACTATGAAGGCCACCATCATGTACGGCGCGGGAGACGTCCGCGTTGAGACCGTCGCCGATCCCGTCATCCAGCAGCCCACCGACGCCATCGTGCGCACGGTCCGCACATGCGTATGCGGTTCCGACCTGCACCCGTACCACTCGATGGCCGCCGGCGGACACGGCCAGAGCATGGGACACGAGCTGCTCGGCGTCGTGGAGGAGATCGGCTCAGCCGTCAGCACCGTGAAGAAAGGCGATCTCGTCATCGCGCCGTTTGCATGGGCCGACAACACCTGCCCGATCTGCAAGGACGGGTTCCAGACCGCGTGCCCGCACGGCGGCTTCTACGCCACCCCTGATACTGCGGGTCTGCAGGCGGAGCTCTCTCGGATCCCGCTGGCCGACGGCAGCCTCGTCGTCGTGCCCGGCGTGACCGAGAAGGAGGAGGCGGTCCTCCCATCTCTCCTGACATTGTCGGACGTCTACCTGACGGGTTATCACGCCGCGCACATGGCCCGCATCCAGCCCGGCCAGACCGTCACGGTTGTCGGGGACGGCGCCGTCGGTCTGTCCGCCGTGCTCGCTGCGAAGCAGCTGGGCGCGGAGCGGATCATCCTCATGGGCCGCCATAAGGACCGTACCGACCTGGGTGTCGAGTGGGGCGCCACCGATGTCGTCGCCGAGCGTGGCGAGGAGGGCATCCAGAAGGTCCTCGACCTCACGGGTGGGTTCGGCTCGCACGTCGTGCTCGAGGCCGTCGGCCTCATGCCCGCGTACGAGCAGTCGCACCGCGTCGCCCGCACCGGCGGTGTCATCTCGAGGGTCGGCGTGCCGCAGTACGAGGAGGCGGGTGTCGGCTTCATGTCGTTGTTCGGCCGCAACCTCACGCTCACCGGAGGCCCGGCGCCGGTGCGCGCCTACATCGAGCAGACGATCCCGCTCGTGCTCGATGGCACCATCGACCCGGGTAAGGTGTTCGACCGTACCTACACGCTCGACGACGTGGCCACCGCGTACGCAGACATGGACGCGCGGTCGACCCTGAAGGCCCTCGTCACCGTCTGACCCTAGCGAGACCTCGCGCCGGTCTGACCAGCGGCGTGAGGTCTCGTCGGACCCCGCGGCTGTGGCGCCTTCATCCGTCGATGAGTGACTGCAGCCGCCGCCCATAAGTCTCGATGATGACCGCCGGATCGGCCTCTCTGAGTCCTTCGTCCTGTGCGATCCACAGGGAGTACATCAGCCCGGCGACCATCGCCGCGATCAGTCTCGAGCGCACGGGGGCGTCATCTCCGGTGAGCATGCGGGCGAGGGGTTCGACGAAACCCTCTTCGTGCATGCGTGAGAGAACTGCAGCGACTCCGCGCGACTCGCTTGCGCGTACAAGACCGAGGAAGGTCCCACGGAAGGGGCCTTCCGGCTCGAGAACGGCACGAACGATTTGACGGCCGAGGTCGTCACGCGCGCCCCCCGCGGGAAGGATGGTCTCCCTCGGCGTCGACATGCTTGTCTGGAAGAGTTGATCCTTCGACCCGAAGTGCCTGATCACCGTCGCCGGATCGACACCGGCCAATCGGGCGATGTCTCTGACCGAGGTCTTCGCATAGCCGCGCTCGGCGAACAGCTCTCGGGCCGCGACGAAGACCGCCTGCTTGCTCTGCCCGTGCGGTCCGCCCATCCGATCATTATTACCTCAACAGTGTTGACATTTGGAGATTGCAGACGCAGGATTCTGCTATCCGTCACATCGAAGGAGATGAGATGCCATCCCCGCTTCACCCTGAGCTTCGCCGCGTCCGGTTCATGCCGGAGATTCCGTACACGCGAACTTCGGTGAAGCTAATGCGACGCTTCACGATGAGATCGGCCGATCCTGGCCCCGGTGTGCGCGTCGAAGAAGTCGCCGTCTCGCCGACGGTGTCGCTCAAGTTCTTCCGCCCCGCGGAGGCGAGCAGCCCCCTACCGGTCATGCTCTGGATGCACGGCGGTGGTCACCTCGGGGGAAGCCCTGAGCAGGACGACAGCGACAACATCGCGTTTGCGCGCGACCTGGGAATCGTGGTTGCCGCTGCGCGGTACCGCGTCGGACTCGATGCTCCCGCACCGGCATCCGTCGACGACTGCTACGACGCGCTGGAAGCGCTCGTCTCGCGCGCAGAGGAGTTCGGCGTAGATCCGACTCGTCTCGCGATCGGAGGGGCCAGCGCAGGAGGCGGCGTCGCAGCGGCTCTCGTCCTGCTGGCTCACGACCGAGGCGAGATTCCGATCCGTTTCCAGCTTCTGGTGTATCCGATGCTCGACGACCGAACGGTAACGCGCGAGGACCTGAACGCTCGTCGCTTCCGGGTGTGGACGACCAAGAGCAACCGCCTGGGGTGGGCGACCTACCTCGACGCGGCGCCCGGAAGCGACGGGATCGCCGCATATGCGTCGCCCGCCCGACGAGAGGATCTCACAGGGTTGCCGCCAGCGTGGATCGGCGTAGGCGACAACGACCTCTTCCTCGACGAGGATGTGCGCTACGCCGAGCGCCTGAAGGACGCCGGCGCCCCCTGCGACCTCTCAATAGTTCCCGGCGCGTTCCACGGCTTCGACGCCCTGTTCGCCAAGACCGACGTCGCACAGGACTTCTGGCGCCAGCAGGCAGATGCCCTGCGGGCCGCAGGTATCGCCACAACCTAGACGAGCCGTCGGCTGTTTGACCGAGGCCGCCGCGAAGGACCGCGCGAACGACGAAGATTCACACGAGCTCAGCCGAACGAAGGAGAACAATGAGCGAGCACATCACTGATCGGTTCGCAGGGAAGACCATCGTCGTCACAGGTGCCGGATCGGGCATCGGACGGGCAACCGCGGTACGGATAGCCCGTGAAGGCGGCCGCGTGGTCGCGACGGATGTCGTCGCGGAACGGCTGAACACCCTCCAGAGCGATCTCGAAGGCGCGGATGTCGTCACCATCTCGGGAGACGTCACCCAATCCGAAACCATCGACGCCATCCTCGCAGCCACGGGCGGAACCGTTCACGGGCTCGCAAACGTCGCCGGCATCATGGACGCCTTCCTCCCCCCGAGCGAGGTCGACGACGCGACCTGGGACCGAGTATTCAGCGTGAACGTGACGGGACCCATGCGGCTTACCCGGGCGGTGCTCCCAATCATGATCGAGGCCGGTGCCGGCTCGATCGTGAATGTCACCTCGGAGGCGGCCCTCCGCGCCTCCGCGTCGGGCGCCGCGTACACGGCGTCTAAGCACGCGATCGCCGGACTGACCAAGAGCGTTGCGTTCTTCCACGGGCCGCAGGGAATCCGAGCGAACGCCGTCGCGCCGGGGCCGGTGGCGACCAACATCGAAGCGCCCATGCGCAGCGAGTATGCCGCTGGTCGCGTCGGACCCATCCTCCAGACCAACCTCCCGATACAGGCGCAGCCCGAGCAGCTCGCCGCGGCGATCACCTGGCTCCTGAGCGACGACGCCTCAAACGTCAACGGCGCGATCCTGCCCAGCGACGGCGGCTGGTCGACCGTCTAGCTGATGCCCGTGCGAAGCATCCCGTCGTGGGGTGCGCCGAAGGCGCTGGCGTTGGCGGAGTTCGAAGGGACACGGACGTCAGGCGCACCGCGATCGCCGCGCGTTGTCGTCCGCCGCGCAGCGGCCAAATTCCTAACCCGATGACGTGATTGTCCGACTGGTCGCGCGTGGTGGCTGAGTGCAGGTGGCGGGTTGTGGCCGATTGTCGGAGCACCCACGCATCAAGGGCGGTTGTGGAGAATGCTGACCTCGGCACCGGGGCGGCGGTGAGTTGACTGATCCGGTGGAACGTCGTCGACGTTGCAGTCTTTGCCCGTGGACAAGCTCAGCGCGGCGGGTGCGTGACTACCCGCACTGGATGTCAGCGTCTCGAGCTGCGAGAGCACCGGCGCCAAGGACGATCGGGTCGGTCTGCGCAGTGGAATGCTGTAATACGTCCAGATCTCGAAGCTGCGACTTGCTGAGGTAGGCCCCGAACGTAGAACGCGCCGCACCGAGGATGAGGTCAGCGGCGCCGTGGACGAGCCCCCCGGTCAAGACGATTCGTTCGGGATCCAGGACCGCGGCGATGACCGCCGCCGCCTCGCCGAGCGCCTCTCCGGCTTCGCGCAGAACTTGGATGGCGATCTGATCTCCGCGCACCGCTGCGGCGACGACCTGCGGGGCGGAGAGGATCGTTTCCCCGTGTAGTGAATCGAACCTGATCTTCGCATCGTGGTATCGGGTCGATACGGCGCTCCCGCTGGCGACCGTTTCGAGGCAGCCGATCTTGCCGCACGCGCATTGGGCTGTGCCGTTCGTGACATGCAGGTGACCGATCTCCATCGCGGCGCCGCGGCCGATGATGAGTGTGCCGTCGCTGACGGCGCCGCCGCCGACGCCTGTTCCGGCTGCGATCACGACGAGCGATCGTCGGTCCGTGTCGAGGATGTACTCGCCCCAGGCGGCGACGGTGACGTCGTTCTGGACGAAGACGTTCACTCCGAGCTGTTGTGTGAGCTTTGCTCGGAGGGGGTACCCGTCCCAGTTGATGAAAGCGCCGAAAGTGAGAACACCTTCCTTGTCCGCGGCGCCGGCGGCCGCTACTCCGACGGGGAGGCCGGCGCCGAACTCTCGCGCGTAAGCGACGATGCGTTCTGCGACCCACTCGGGGTCTCGGCGCTCTGTGCGGACACGTTGTTGGTCGGAGATGCTGCCGTCGGCGTGCACGATTCCGAGGACGAGCTTTGACCCGCCTACGTCGACTCCGACCGCGACCGCGGGTGCTGCTGATTCGGACTTGACGGACAGGTCCTCTTTCGTGTCCCTTCGGACGAGATGCCGGATGGGGTTGCTATCGTCCGTAACCCGGGCCACGTTGCGGTAATCGCGTGGTGGGCCCGCAACGTGGTCCGGGGTTACCGTCATGTCAGTTGCAATCCGCCTTGTAGATGGCCGCCTGGCCCTCGGGGGTGTTGAGAGTGTCCTGGGTGATCGCGGTGAAGCCGACCTGGTAGGTGTCGTCGACCTTCTTGCCATCGAGGACATCGATGGTCGCTTGCATTGCGGTGGCGCCCAGCTCGTTCAGGTTCTGCGCGATGAGCGCCTGGACCTCGCCGCTCTCGAGGGCCTCGACCTGCGACGGACCAGCGTCGAATCCGACGATCTTTACGTCGCCCAGCTTGTCCGCGTTACGCAGTCCGGTGACAGATCCCTCGACCGAGAACATGTTGGTTCCGAAGATGCCGGCCAAGTCGGGGTTGGCGGCGAGGATCGAGGTGGTGATCGACGCAGCCTTCTGCGGGTCGTTGTCGTTGTACTGCGGGCCCAGGTAGTTGACGCCATCGAATTCGGCGATGCCCTCCTCGAATCCGGCCTGTCGGGCGTCGGTTGTGGAGATGCCCGGGTTGACGTTGTTGACGAATACGGAACCTTCTTCGCCGATGAGATCAGCCAGCGTCTGCGCGCCGAGCTCGCCGCCCGCGGCGTTGTCGACGCCGACGACGGTCTCGA
This sequence comes from Microbacterium sp. F01, assembly GCF_056156365.1. Lineage (NCBI taxonomy): Bacteria > Bacillati > Actinomycetota > Actinomycetes > Micrococcales > Microbacteriaceae > Microbacterium > Microbacterium sp. F01. The sequence goes on along the minus strand of NZ_CM149592.1, from coordinate 2,792,479 downwards.
TGCCGGTGAGGTCATCGAGGGTGGTGTCGAACAGGATCACCTTGATGCCGGCCTGGACGGCCTGCTGGATCGGTGCGATCAGGGCGGTCGAGTCGGTCGGGGCGATCATGATCGCGTCGGGGTTCTTTGCGATCGCGGCCTGCAGAACGGGAACCTGCAGTGCGGGATCGAACTCCGCAGGAGCCTGGACGTCGAGGGTGACGTTGTTCTCGTCTGCGACGCCCTGGGCGCCACAGACGTCGGTGAGGTATCCCTCGTCGCCGGAGACGCCGAGGATCATGGTGACGTTGTACCCGTCGTCTTCTCCGCCGGAGGTGGAGGACGTGCCGGCACAGCCGGCGAGGGCGACCACTGTGGCGGTGACGGCGAGGGCTGGGAGGACCATGCGTCGTGTGGTGCTGCTGTTCTTCATGTGTAGCGCTTCCTTGAGCTAGTGAATGTGGAGGGACACATTCGTTGGGTGGGGTTGCTCCACGGGTCGTAGAGCGGGGTCTCGCTTAGTCGTTGTCGAATCGCTTGCGGCGAAGCTGGTCGGCGTAGACGGCGAGGACGAGGACGAGACCGATGGCGAACTGCTGCCAGAAGGGCTGCAGACCGAGGATCACGAAACCGTTGGCGAGGACGACGGGGATGAACACACCTGCGACGGTGCCTCCGATGCCGCCGCGGCCGCCGAAGAGGCTGGTTCCACCGAGGACGACGGCGGCGATGGCTTGCAGGTTGTCGGTGGTGTGGCCGGCCAATGCGGTGGTGCCGAAGCGGGCGAGGGAAAGAAATCCGACCAGCCCTGCGAGGCCGCCGGTGATGACATAGACGCTGGCGGTGTTGAAGCGGACCTTCACGCCGGAGCGCACCGCGGCGTCCTCGTTTGAGCCGATCGCGTACAGGTACAGCCCTGCCTTCGTCTTGCTGAGGTACAGCCAGCCGAGGATCGCCACCACTATCGCGATGAGCACCAGCCACGGGACACCGAAGAGGGAACCGTTGCCGACGCCGACCAGCAATGAGGTGGGGACGCTGCGGACGTTGACTCCGCCGGTGATCACGAGGGCGAGGCCGGTGGCCATGCCAAGGGTTCCGAGGGTGGCGATCAGCGCGACGATGCGGGCGTAGCCGACCATGTATCCGTTGACGGCGCCCCAGAGGATGCCGACCACGACCGCAGCGATCAGGCCGCCGAAGATGGTTCCCGGATGGTCACCACCGATGCCGCCCATCACCTGCGCGGCGATGACGCTCGAGAAGATTGCCACGGCGCCGACGGAGAGGTCGATGCCGCTGGTGATGATGACCATCGTCATTCCGACGGCGATGATCAGCAGCAGGGATCCGTCCAGCAGCATGTTGCGGAAGTTCGGTACGGTGGCGAAGTTTCCGTTGCTGAGCAGGGAGAACACCGCCACGAGGATGGCGAGGACGAGGTATGTCCAGAGGGCTGGGGTGCGGGCGAAGTAGGTGCCGAATCGCTGGAGGCGTGTTCTTGGTCGCTCCGGCTGGATGAGCGTTGTGGAATCGGTCATCTGGGGCTGGTTCACTTCGATTCCTTCTCAATCTCAAAGTTCTTCGCACCGGTCATCGCGGCGACGACGTCGGGCATGGTGACTTCGGAGGTCTTGAAGTTCGCCACCCGGCGTCCCAGGCGGAGTACCTGGATGCGGTCGGCGACCTCGAACACCTCGGGCATGCTGTGGCTGATGAGGACGACGGACTTCCCATCCGCGCGGGTGGACTCGATCAGTCGCAGTACCTGCTCGGTCTGGACGACGCCGAGAGCGGCGGTGGGTTCGTCCATGAAGATCAGCGAGGTCGCCCATGTGGCAGCGCGGGCGACCGCGACGGCCTGCCGCTGCCCGCCGGACAGTGATGACACCGGGACGCTGGCGTCCTTCACGGAGCTGCCGAGTCGGACGAAGGCCTCGTCGGTGGTCTGGCGCATGGTCTTGCGGTCCAGGATGCCGAAGATCTTGCCCAGGCCGGGTTTGACGATCTCTCGCCCGAGGTACATGTTCGCGAACGCCGGCAGTTCCGGCGCGAGTGCGAGGTCTTGATAGACGGTCTCAATGCCGTAGGAGCGTGCGCGGTTCGGGTTGGTGAAGTCGACTTCTTCGCCGTTGATCTTGATGCTGCCGCTGTCGGGCTTCAGGGTGCCGGAGAGGATCTTCACGGTCGTGCTCTTGCCGGCACCGTTGTCGCCGACCAGTGCGGTGATCTCGTTCGGGCGTACGTCGAAGTCGACGCCGCGCAGCACATGTACATGTCCGAACGATTTCTGGAGGTTGCGTGCCTCCAGCAGATATTCAGTGGTCATCGTTGATCAGTCCTCCGGCATCACTGGCAGAGAGTGCCTTTGTTTGTTGGGCGCGGTCGCGGGTGTGTCTGTGCCGGCGGAGACCGCTTGGCTGAACCGCCGGCGCACGTTCATCGTGCCGGTGTCGACGCGAGGTTGAGCGAGCTGTGGACCGCGCGGACGATATCCGCCGGCTCCATGCTGTTCAGCCGAGCGAGGTAGGCCGGCGGCCCGAAGTCGGGGAACTCGTCCCTGAGGCCGATGGTCTGCAGCGGCCGCAGCACACCGTTGGTTGCAAGGGCGGACGCCACCGCGTCACCAATCCCGCCGATCATGGAGTGGTTCTCCGCGGTGACCACCGCGCGAGCCCGGCCGGCGAGGTCGAGGATGGTCGACACGTCCAGCGGCTTGATGGTGGAGATGTTCGCCACAGCCGCACTGATGCCTTCGGTCTCGAGCTGACTGGCCGCGTTGAGCGCCGCTTCCACCATGAGTCCGGAGGCGAAGATGACCGCGTCGCTGCCATCCCGGAGGACGCCGATCTTCCCGGCTTCGAAGGAGTCGATCGGCCGCTCTGGGAGCGTTGTTTCGGTGCGGGGCAGCCGCATGTAGGCCGGCCCCTCGTAGTCCAGGAGGTACCGGGTTGCTTCGGCGACCTCTGCACGATCGGCCGGTTCGATGACCAGCATGCCGGGCACGGTGCGCATAACGGCAAGGTCTTCGTATCCGGCGTGCGAGGTTCCCCACTTCTGCTGGATCCCGGGGACCCCGCCGATCAGCTTCACGTTCGCGCGACTGAGTGCGACCTGCATGACAGTGAAGTCGTGTGCGCGGCGCACCATGAAGCCGGTGAACGTCGCCGCGAACGGGACGAGCCCAGCGCGGGCCATGCCGCTGGCGACGGCGATGAGGTTCTGCTCGGCGACGCCGGTGTTGAAGAACCGGTCCGGGTACGTCTTCGCGAACACGGCCAGGTCGATCGCCTCGGCAAGATCCGCCGACAAGGCGACGACCTCGGGGCGGGTGGCTGCGGCTTCGACGAGGACCTCGGAGAAGGCGCCGGGGTCCTTCAGCGGACCGATTCGCTCGGTGTACTCAGCGACCGGACCATCCTGCACGGAGATGTCTGCCGTACCGTTGGTGACCGTCATCGTTCTGCCTTCCCATACGCGGTGATCTCTTCGCCGATCGCGGCGAACTCTTCGGGCGTTGCCCGGATGTAGTGCGGGTTCCACAAGTTCTCGATGGTGGGGGATCCCTTGCCCGGCTGTGTACGCAGGACGATCGCCTTCGGCAGGTCGTCGATCTCGCGCGACGCTTCCAGCGCTTTCGACACCGCGGCGATGTCGTTGCCGTCGACCTCGATCGCCCACCAGCCGAACGCTTCGAACTTCGCGACGATGGAGGTCATGTCCAGCACCAGCGGCCCGTCGGACTGCTGGCTGTTCAGGTCGACGAGGTTGGTGAGGTTGGCCAGCTTCTGCGAGCCGGCGAACATCGCGGCTTCCCAACTGGCGCCTTCCTGCAGCTCACCGTCGGACATGTAGTTCAGGACGCGACCGGGCTCGCCCTGCACGCGCTTCCCCAGAGCCCAGCCGGCGGCGACGCCAAGGCCCTGGCCCAGCGAGCCGCCGGCGAGCAGCACACCAGGCACCCGTCCGGGCTCGTTGCCAAGGGTCAGCCGCGATCCTTCCTGCCCGTACTCGACGAGCTCCACCTCCGGGATCAGACCCTGCTCTGCGAGAGCCGCGTACAGCACGACCGCGCTGTGACCGTTGGACAGGAGGAATCGATCGTCCACGTCCAGATCCTTGAAGAAGAGAACCGCGAACGCGTCAGCGCACTGCAGTCCTTGGGAGAGATAGCCGTTACCCAGCGTGCTGACCTGCGTGAACACCTTCTGGCGAAGCGACTGCGCGCGCTCCTGGAGACTTACCGAACTCATTCGGGTTCCTTTTCGTCGGGGTGAGACGCCGCGAATCGCATGCGTGAACAACACGCATCGCGGACGGTGAACTCATGTCGTGAGCTGGAGCTTCAGCCGCCCCAGCATCGGGGGGGCTCGAAGACTCAACCTCGAATCTTCACTTCTGGGTAGACAGTAAACGACTTTTGGCAACCAAGTCAAGCAAAAGTCTGGAGAAGGTGTCATACTGGCCTCGTGAGCGATGGAAAGACCGGCGACTCGAATGGAAGCATCCCGGGTCTGGATGAGCTGATTTCGCTTTTCCGACGCCGAGATGACCTCACCCGTGCCGAGGTCATGGAGATCACCGGACTCAGCCGAACCACCGTCAATCTGCGCATGGACGCGCTGATCGCTGCCGGGCTGCTCACACCAGTCGGGTCCGCGCGGTCAACCGGCGGCAGGCGGCCGTCGCGGTTCGCTTTCAACGCGGGTGGCCGGCACGTGCTGGCCGCCCACATCGGCGCCTCCGGGCTGCGCGCAACCATGAACGACCTGGCCGGAACTGTGCTTGCGGAGCGGTTCGCCGAGATCGCCGTCGATTCCGGTCCGGCGGCGGTGATGGGCCAGATCGAGGAGTTCTTCGACGACCTGCTGTCATCGCGACCCAATGCGGATGTGCCCCTGGCAGGCATCGGCATCGGCGTCCCCGGACCTGTCGATGCGGAGACGAAGAAGATCGTCAGCCCGCCAATCATGCCCGGCTGGGATGGTTACGACGTCGCCAACCACCTGGCCCGGTTCGAGGTGCCCGTCCTGGTCGACAACGACGCCAACGCCATGGCTCTGGGGGAGCAGCGCATGCTGTATCCCGACGCCCGAAACCTGCTCATGATCAAAGCCTCAACCGGTGTCGGTTCCGGAATCGTCTTCCGTGGCGAAGTGATCCACGGGGCCGAAGGCGGCGCAGGTGACATCGGCCACATCACCGTCGCGACCGAGCCGGGCGAGCAGCCGCAGTGCCGGTGCGGTCGCATCGGCTGCGCCGAAGCGCACGCCGGCGGGTGGGCACTGCTTCGAGACATCAACGCGCAGGGCGTTCAGGTCGACCATCTCTCCGACTTCGTCGAGCTCGTACGGCACGGGGATGCGCTGGCCGTGCGCCTTGCCATTCGTGCCAGCCACATCCTCGGCGACCTGATCGCCGGCGCAGTCAATCTCCTCAACCCGTCGCACGTCATCATCGGCGGAACCCTCGCGCACGCTGAAGAGATTCTTCTCTCCGGCATTCGGCAGGCCGTCTACTCGCGATGCACACCGCTGGCCACCCGATCGATCCAGATCAGCGCCAGCCGGCTCGACCCGCACGCCGGCAATATCGGCCTGGCATTGATGTGCGCCGACGCGGCCCTCCTCGAGGCCGGACGGTCGACGGGAGCCGCACCCGAGCAGCCTGGGACGCGGACACTGGTTCCCACTGAGAAGGCCAGTTAGAGGACTCACTCACCGCTGGGGATTGAGCAGTGCCCCTCTCCGACCCCGGACGATCAACGCAGGAGGCGATCCTCGTGACCCGACAGACCATCTACTTCCTCGGCATCACCACAAGCGGATCTGTCGTCCGCAAGGTCTTTCCCGCCTGGATGGACCTGCTCGGTATCGACGCGGCTTTGCAGACCGTTGACCTGCCATTCGCCGCGCCCGGGGAGAGCTACCGGCAGTTCGTCACTCATCTTCAGGAGGATCCGTCCGCTGCAGGTGCTGTGATCACCGCGCACAAGACCGGCCTCTACCGCCATGCTGCCGACCTGTTCACGCACCGTGAGTCGATCTGTGAACGGGTCCAGGAGGTCAGCGTCATTCGCAAGCACCCTTCGGGACTCGACGGGACCGTCATCGAGCACCGCAGCATCTTCACCACGCTGCACGAAATGGGCGGCGGAGTACCGGTCACCAACCTCAATAGCGATCTCGTCGTGTTCGGGGCCGGCGGCACGGCCGTCTCGCTCATCGTCTGCCTCACCGCGGCTGACTGGCCGATCCAACACCGACCTCGACGCCTGCACCTCGTCGACACTTCGATAGAGCGGCTGCAACATGCGCACCAGATCGCCACCACAGGAAGGCACCCGGTGACCGTCGACGTGCTCCACTCGCCAGGCGCCATTCAACTCAGATTCCTCGGCTCGCTCACCCCGAACACGCTGATCGTCAATGCCACCGGGATGGGCAAAGACCGGCCAGGTGCCCCGTTGTCACTTCCTGCACCGTGGCCGGAACGCGCGCACGTGTGGGACTTGAACTACCGCGGTGACCTGTTGCTGCTCGATGACGTGCGCCGCGCATCACCAGGTCGTAGGCTCAGCGCTCACGATGGATGGCAACTCTTCATCAACGGGTGGGCTGAATCGCTGAGCCAGATCGTCGGCCGCCAGATCGAGCGCCCGACCCGCGTGAGAATGGACGAAATCGCGCGGAAGGCCCGCTCTTGACCCAGCAAGCAGACTTGCCGCCGTCAGTGATTACGGCGCGGACTATCACCTGGCTGTCGCGACGCTCATGCACGGGCCGGCGTCGGCGACGAAGGCCGTCCTGTCGCTGAGGTCGTCGGTGATCATCGCTGCACCTCTGACCTTCGCTAGGTCGCTCGCGGTCCGGGCGCGCGCCGGCTCACCTTGGGACGCTGTGGAACCCCAGCGGCGACCTGGACTTCGAGGGCGAGTTCGCGGTGATCCTCCGCGACACCCCCGCCGGCATCGACGCCGACACGGCGCTCGAGCACGTCGCCCTCGTCACGTTCGTCAACGACTGGTCGCAGCGCGCGATCGTGGTCGAGGAGATGGGACGCCGGTTCGGCTTCATCGAAGGGAAGCCGGCGACAGGCATGGCGCCCATCGCGGCCACACCCGCTGAGCTGGGCGACGCGTGGCAGGACGGCCGGATCACCGCGAGCCTGACCGTCGGACTGAACGACGAACGATTCGGCGCGGTCCCGGCCGGCGAGATGGACTACACCTTCGGCGAGCTGATCGCGTACGCCGCCCGCACGCGCAACCTGGCAGCGGGCACCGTGATCGGCAGCGGGACGGTGTCGAGCACGCGGTACGCCGAGACCGGTTCCGCGTGCATCGCCGAACGGCGTGGCATCGAGATCATCGAGGAAGGCGCTGCGTCGACGCCGTACCTCCGTGAGGGCGATCGCGTGACCATGCAGGTCGACCTCGACGGAGACGTCGTGTTCGGCCGGCTCGATCAGACCGTGGTGCGTCGATGATCGACAAGACGGTTCCGGATGCCGCAGCCGCCGTCGCCGGCATCCCGAACGGAGCCACCATCATGATCGGCGGCTTCGGCCGCGCGGGAGAGCCCGTCGAACTCATCGACGCGCTCATCGCGCACGGTGCCCAGGACCTGACGATCGTGAACAACAACGCGGGTAGCGGCGACTCTGGCCTGGCGGCGCTGCTGTCGCACGGTCGCGTGCGCAAGGTGATCTGCTCGTTTCCGCGGCAGCACGACTCCTGGGTCTTCGACAGCTTGTATCGCGCCGGCGAGATCGAGCTCGAGCTGGTGCCGCAGGGCAACCTCGCCGAGCGGATCCGTGCGGCCGGCGCGGGAATCGGCGCCTTCTTCACGCCCACCGGGGTGGGCACGCAACTCGCCGAGGGCAAGGAACAGCGAACCATCGATGGACGCCCTTACGTGCTCGAGTACCCGATCCGAGCCGACTTCGCGCTGGTGAACGGATGGCGCGCCGACCGCTGGGGCAATGTCGTCTACCGCAAGACCGCGCGCAACTTCGGACCTGTCATGGCGACAGCGGCAACGACCACCATCGTGCAGGTCGATGAGATCCTGTTGGTGGGCGGCTTGGATCCCGAGACGGTGGTGACGCCCGGCATCTTCGTCGACCGCGTCGTGGCCGTGGGGGAGCGCCCCTGGCTGCGCGACGTGGTATTCGCCGGCGGTGTGGACGTCGAGGGTCGGCCCAGCATCGAGGTGGCCCCGTGAGCGCCCGCATCTCGCGCGAGCAACTCGCGGCGCGCATCGCGCAGGACATCCCCGAGGGCTCCTACGTGAACCTCGGCATCGGGGCGCCCACGCTCGTGGCGAACTTCCTGCCCGACGACCTCGAGATCATCCTGCACACCGAGAACGGGCTGCTGGGAATGGGGCCCGCGCCCGAGGCGGAGCGGATCGACCCCGACCTCATCGACGCGGGCAAGCAGCCGGTCACTGCCCTTCCGGGTGCGGCGTACTTCCACCACGCCGACTCGTTCGGCATGATGCGCGGCGGACATCTCGACGTGTGCGTGCTCGGCGCGTTCCAGGTGTCGGAACGCGGCGACCTCGCCAACTGGTCGACCGGAGCGCCCGGTGCCATCCCCGCCGTCGGGGGTGCCATGGACCTCGCCATCGGCGCGAGGAACGTGTATGTGATGACCGACCTGCTCACCAAGACCGGCGAATCGAAGCTCGTCGAGGCGTGCACGTACCCACTCACCGGCGTCGGGTGCGTCACGCGCGTGTACACCGACCACGCCGTGTTCGACGTCTCGCCCGACGGGTTCGCGGTGCGCGAGGCGTTCGGCGACAACACTCTCCAGCTGCTCGCCGAGCTCACCGGACTGAAGCTGACGGAGAGCAGGCTGTGACGCGGCAGTACGGCACGATCCTCGTCGAGACGCGTGACCGGGTCGGCTGGATCACGCTCGATCGGCCGGCGGCACTCAACGCACTCAACTCCGAGGTCATGCGTGATGTCGTGGCCGCGGCGTCCGTCTTCGATGCCGACCCCGCCATCGGCGCCATCGTCGTGACCGGATCCGAGCGTGCGTTCGCCGCCGGAGCGGACATCAAGGAGATGGAGCACGCGTCGGGTGTCGACATGGTGCTGCAGGAGCCGTTCGCCGGCTGGACGCGGTTCGCAGCGGTCCGCACCCCGGTGATCGCCGCTGTCGCGGGCTACGCCCTCGGCGGCGGATGCGAACTGGCCATGATGTGCGACATCGTGCTCGCAGACCCTGCCGCGAAGTTCGGCCAGCCCGAGATCACCCTCGCGGTGATCCCGGGGATGGGCGGCACGCAGAGACTCGCGCGTGCCGTCGGCTATTACAAGGCCGCCGAACTCGTGCTCTCCGGCCGGATCATCGATGCGCAGGAGGCCGAGCGCATCGGCCTGGTATCAAGGGTCGTCGCACCCGGGGACCTGCTGGCCGACGCGGAGCGGACCGCGAACGCGGTGGCTTCGAAGTCCCTGCCCGCGCTCTACGCCGCCAAGGCCGCCTTGGATGCCGCGCTGGAGTCCTCCCTCGCGGAGGGGCTGCGTTTCGAGTCGCGGGTGTTCGGCTCGCTCTTCGATACGGTCGACCAGAAGGAGGGGATGGCCGCCTTCCGCGAGAAGCGGCCACCGGCTTTCCGGCACTGCTGAGCGTGCCGACGAAGGATTGAAAGCCTTGGCTCCCGGCACGGCCTGCTGTGGCGCGCCGAGACGAGACGATGCCCGCACCGTGATCGGTGCGGGCATCGCGCGGTCGACGAATGGTCAGGGCCTCATCGTCAGTCCGCCGTCGACCGAGATCGACTGTCCCTGGATCCATGCACCGTCGTCTGACAGCAGGTGAACAGCCATGGCCGCGATGTCGTCCGGCTTGCCCAGTCGCGTGTTCGGGATGGCCGCGAGCGAGGCATCCCGCTGCTCTTGGGGGATGTTCGCCATCATCGCGTCGGTGAGCACTCCGCCCGGCGCGAGCGAGTTGACCCGGATGCCCTCGCTTCCCCAGCGGTTGGCGATGTGACGGGTCAAAGCGGTGATCCCCGCCTTCGTCACCGCATACGCCAGGCGCACGGGCTCCCCGATGTAGACCGCACCGGAGATGATGTTGACGATAGCTCCGCCCCCCGTCTTGAGCATGTGAGGGATCGCGGCGCGAGTGGTCAACAGATAGCCAGTGAGGTTGACGTCGAGGGTGTGCTGCCACACCTCCAGCGAAATCTCGACCGCGTCCGTGTCGCGACCCAGGTTCTCCGGGCTGATGTCGGCTGCGATGTTGAGCAGGCCGTCGATGCGCCCGAACTCCGACATCGCGTGAGCGACGAGGGCATTCACGGATGCTTCGTCCGAGATGTCGAGTTGCACCGCGCGCGCCTCTCCGCCCTGCGAGCGCGCTGCCTCTGCGGCAGACTCCGCCGCGGCGAGGTGGAGATCGCCGATGACGAGCTTCGCCCCGCCGGCGCCGAGCCGGGCGGCGGTGGCGGTCGCGAGACCGCCGGCACCCGCCAGGATGATGACGCGGTCGCGGACGTCGTGCTCATGAACGAGATGGGACATTGCGTGTGATCCTTCGGTGGGTCAGGCGGATTCGGACTGCTGCACGAAGCGGCGGACGGCGGCGAGGCGGGCGTCCTGCGTTCCGACGGAGATCGAGGCGGTGGCCGCGAACGCGTCGTAACCGTGGAAGCCGCCCGGCCACACGTGGAGCTCGGTCTGCACGCCGCTGGTGAGCAGGCGGCTCGCATAGGCGATGGCTTCGTCGCGGAACACCTCGACGGTGCCGACGTCGATGAAGGCAGCCGGGAGGCCGGCGAGGTCTTCCTCGCGTGCCGGGGAAGCGGCGCCCGGGACGTCGTCGCCGTCAAGGTCGCCGAGAAGTGCGACCCAGCCGCGACCGTTCATCACCTGGTCCCAGATGCCGATGTCGGTGATCTCAGCGCTCGACGGGGTGTCGTTGCGGTGATCCAGCATCGGGCAGAACAGCATCTGCAGGCCGATCGCGGGACCCTTCCGATCGCGTGCCATGATCGCGAGCGCCGCCGCCAATCCGCCTCCGGCGCTCGCGCCGCCGATGATCAATCGCGCCGGGTCGATTCCGAGCTCGTCAGCGTGGTCGATGACCCAGACCAGTCCCGTGTAGTTGTCCTCCTGCGGGGTCGGATACGGGTGCTCGGGGGCAAGGCGGTAATCGACCGCCACTGCGACGCATCCGGTGTCCAGGACGTATCGGGCGAGATTCTCGTCGTCGTCGGCGGCGCTGCCGATGACCATGCCGCCGCCGTGCACCCAATAGATGACGGCCCGGCCGGTCTCTCCGCTACTGCCCGCGCGCTGATGAATGCGCAGGTCGATCGCCGCGCCGTCCGCGGTGGGAATGGATGCGACGCGCGTCTCCACGCCTGGGTCAGGCTCGCGGGGCACGGCGGCTTCCAGCATCTGCGCCAGTCGCTGCCGGGTCGCCGGCATGTCGTCGAAATCGAACAGCGCGCGCGGCCGGAACTGGTCGGGCATCCGGTCGAGAGCGACCTGGACTTCGGGGTCGAGGGGAAGGTGGGTGCTCATCGTCGAGAACTCCTTTGTTGTCGGTGCAGGTTCACGTTAGGTCGGCGCAGTTCGTCTGACGAGCGCCAGATGTACGCTTCTTCGCGAGACGGCTGTCCAAATGGCTATCGGTCGACAACCGTACGGACGAGGAGACGTCATGCGCGAACTTCGAGGCATCGCAGAGACGCTTGATCCGCACATCGCGGAGTCTCTGCGGATCGTCGAGCACTTCGACGCCCTGATGGCGCGCCGCGTCGGCCTGACGACGCTGGTCCGTGCTGCGACGATGCTGACTGGAGCCGCTGCGGGGATCAGCGACCCGGATCGTCAGATCACGATACGTGTGGACGCGGCGGCGCTGCGTGATGAGAACGCAGAACCACCCGCGCTCATTCCTGGCCGCTGGCAGTCTGTGCCGCTCGGCCCGTCGAGCAATGGCCGGGCGTGGCTCGAACGCGAGGCGGGTCAGCATGTGAACGACCAGATGGTTCTGGAGCGCCTTGCTCAGGCCGTGCAAGTCACCATCGATCGCACCCTCGGCTGGGGAGATGAATACGACGAGGCGGTCTCGCTCCTGCTCAGCGCGGACACCGTCGGACTGACGCGGGCACGGCTGGCCGGCAGGCTCGGTCTGAGTCCGCACGAGCCGCTCCGCATCATCGCCACGCCGTCGGTCCCCGGCTCTCGTTCCCCCGGCTCACCGCAACTGAGCGCTACCGTTGACGACGTCACTTTCGAGATCACCCGCGGCTCGCACCCTCACGATGCGGAGCGCACGGTCCGCATCGGGACCAGCGCGGCGCATCCGATCGATGCGCTTCCGCGCGCCGCCGATGAGGCGCTCATCGCGTTGCGGTTCGCGCGACCCGGCGAGCGGATCGAATTCACCGAACTCGGGCCCCTTGCCGACGCCGTCGCCTTGACCGGAGCGCTTCGCGACGATGGTGCCGTTCGTCGCATTGACCAGCTCGTGGAGACCCTGAACTGCACGGTCGAGCGACTCGAAGCCCTGGACGTACGCGCATCGGCGCGCGAGATCGCGTCGAGCCTGGGCATCCACCACTCGACAGTCAGCAAGCTCCGCGAGCGAGCGAACTCCCAGCTGGGATACGACACATCGTCGCCGTTCGGAGCTGTTCGGTTCGCGCTCGACCTGCGATTGCATCGCTATGCGACGTCGCAGCGGCAGCCTTTTCGCCTCGTGTGAGTCACGCAGACGATCGCAGGGCGGATGACGGTCCGCCCTGCGATCGGGGTCGTGGGTCAGTGTCCTTCGGCCTGAATGGACAGCTGCTCCCATTCCTTCCACGTGTCGAGACGCTGCTGGTAGACGTAGGGGACGACTTGGGTGGGTGTGATGCCGAAGAAGACACGCAGCGGCGGCTCCGCGGCATCCGCCACCTGAAGAATCGCAGGTCCTGCGGCGGCGGGATCGCCGACGGTCGCGCCGATCTGCGCGAGCTGGACGGCGAGGCTCTCCCGAAGTGCGTCATACTGCGGCTGGGGATCGCCGTGCACAGCGCTGCTGCCGCCCCAGTCGGTGGCGAATCCGCCCGGTTCGACCAGTGTGACCTTGATGCCGAAGCCGGCGACTTCCTGCGCGAGTGCGTCACTGAGACCCTCCAGCGCCCACTTGGAGGCGTGGTAGCCGCCGAGGTTCGGGAAGGCGGCGACCCCGCCGACCGTGGAGATCTGGATGATGTGTCCGCTGCCCTGCTCGCGCAGGATCGGCAGGACGGCCTGCGTGACGTGGAAGACGCCGAAGAGGTTGACCTCGAACTGGTCGCGCAGTTGCTGCTCGGTGATTTCCTCCACCGTTCCGAACAGTCCGTATCCGGCGTTGTTCACGACCACGTCGAGGCGTCCGAGCTGCTCGTGCGCGGTGGCGACGGCGGCGAACACGGCGTCGCGGTCGGTGACATCCAGCTGCAGGGGCAGCACGGCATTGCCGTACGCCTCGACGAGGTCATCGAGAGCCGCGGTGTTCCGTGCGGTGGCGGCCACCTTGTCGCCGCGGCCGAGGGCGGCCTTGGCGAATTCCTTGCCGAAGCCGCGTCCGGCGCCGGTGATGAACCAGGTCTTGCTCATGTTCTTCTCCTGTCGAAGGTGTTGGGTTCTCGGGTCTTCTCGCGGCTCAGCTCTTGACCGCGAGTCCGACGCGGCGAGCGCTCTCCTCCCACAGAGCGTCCGTCAGCGCGCGGTCGTTCTGCTGCGGGTTGGGTCGCTTGGGCAGCTTGCGCTTGTCGTCGTAGTACTCACCGGACTGCCAGGTCACACCTGGGGTGCCGTCGGCGGCCCAGACGAGGTTCGCGGCGCCGTCCTCGGGGGAGCTGAGGAGGCGGGCCAGCGGGCTCTTGTAGATGAGCTTCATCATCCCGTTACCGGTCTCCTTGCCGAAGTTCGACGCGATGTTGCCCGGGTGGAGTGCGACCGCGCTCAGTCCCTGGGCGTGGTAGCGGGCGTGGAGACCCTTGGCGAAGAGGATGTTCGCGAGCTTTGAGTCGCCGTAGGCCTTCATCGTCTTGTACTTGTGGGTGTAGTCGAGGTCGGCCATGTCGATCTTGCCGAAGGCGTGTGCGCCGACGCTCGAGGTGTTCACGACGGTCGCATTGCTCTGCGTCAGGACGTCGATGAGCAGGTTGGTGAGAAGGAGCCCGGCGTAGTGATTGACCTGCATGGTCCGCTCGTTGCCGTCGACCGTCACGACGCGCTCCGCGAAAACGCCTCCGGCGTTGTTGGCGAGCACGTCGATGCGATCCGTGCGGTCACGCACCCACGCGGCCAGCGCGCGGACATCGTCGAGCTTCTCGAAGTCGGCGACGAATGACTCGGCGCCGAGCGGCTCGGCGACGGACTTCAGCTTCTCGGGGGAGCGACCGACGAGCAGAAGGCGGTCCCCGCCCTGCGCGAGCTTGCGTGCGGCGGCTGCGCCGATGCCGTCGGAGGCGCCGGTGATGACGATGGTTCGCTGATTCAAGGTTGCTCCTAAGCGAAAGACTCGTAAAGTGAACTGGCGTTCATAATTATTGTGAACTATAGTTCATTTTATTGCAAATGCAGGGAGTGTGACCATGCAGGCGAGCCCACGTCCGATGCGCGCGGATGCCGTGCGCAACCGCGTGAAGATCATCGACGCGGCGCGTGAGCAGATCGGCGCTCACGGCGTCGATGTCGGCATGGACGAGATCGCCCGAGCCGCGGGTGTCGCCGTCGGCACGCTGTACCGGCACTTCCCCACGAAGATCGACCTCGTCGCGGCCGTCGTGGCGCACTACGTGGATGCCGCGGCCGACGACGCCGAAGCTTCCGCGGCGCGCGCGCAGCGCGGCGAGACCCGGCCGGTCGATGAAGTGGTCGGTTACATGCGGCGTGTCGGGAATTCGTCGGCCGAGCACGTCGCAGTGAAGGCGACCGCGCGGAGCCTGGGTGTCGACACGCACGGCGACACCTCGGCAGCGGTGCGCGTCGGCGCCGCGCTCGGTGAGCTGATCGCCCTGGGGCAGGCCGCGGGGGAGATCCGCCCCGGCGTGACCGTGGACGACCTGTTCCTGCTGATGACGACCGCTCCGATCGATCAGAGCGCCGCGGTGCGTGAGCGCTGGATCGAGCTCGTCCTCCCCGGCATCATCAACCGCTGAGCCTCCGAGTCAGCCCTGCGGCCGGGACCGTCGGTGTCGCCGTCGTTACCGCCGCGCTCGTTGCCGCGACCGCTCCCGCGGCCGCGCAAGCCACCAAGACTGCGCAGACCGTTGCGGCCCAGCCCGCGGCGGAACAGTGCGTGCAATCTGAGCATGTATCCAACGGTTCACAGGATTCTCCGTTCGGTGCGGGGATCGTCCGCGAGTTCCGGACGATGTGCCGGGCCCACACGTCTTGCAGATCCAGGGCGGGGCCCGCCGAGCGGGCCCCGCTCGACCACCTCTCTGACAGCGGAGAGGCGGTGCCGGGTGTCGGTGTCGATGCGGGTGATGAGCGCGGGGGAGGGGTACAAGTACCTCATCCGTACCGTAGCCGCGGCCGACGGCGAGCGGCCGCTCTCCACCCCGCTGACCCGCTACTACGCGGAGGCTGGCACGCCGCCGGGTCGCTGGCTTGGGAGCGGTCTGCCAGCGCTGGCCGACGGCCGAATCGACGCGGGATCGCGAGTGTCCGAGGCCCAGCTCGAGTTACTGCTTGGGATGGGTTGCGACCCCGGGACGGGCACAGCGCTCGGTCGGGCTTACCCCGTGTACGCGGCATCCGATGCGAGTCCTGATCTCCCGAGGCCAGGCACCACAGCGCCGACCCACCGCCGTGCGGTCGCCGGCTACGACTTCACGTTCTCGCTGCCGAAGTCGGGGTCGGTTCTCTGGGCGGTGGCGGACGCCGACACCCAGGCGACGATCGCTGCCGCGCATCACGAGGCGATCGATGACGTTCTGGGCTTCATGGAGCGCGAACTCGCCGCGACACGAGCCGGCGAAGCGGGCAGTGATGGCGCAGTCGCGCAGGTCGAGGTAACCGGACTCATCGCCGCGGCATTCGACCACTTCGATTCCCGGGCGGGCGATCCGCAGCTGCACACGCACGTCGTGGTGAGTAACAAGGTCCGCACCCTGTTCGACGGCAAGTGGCGCTCGCTCGACGGACGTCCGTTGCACGCGGCGACCGTTGCGCTGTCCGAACTGCACACCGCGGTGTTCGCCGACCACCTGTCGCGTGCACTCGGCGTCCAATGGGAGCGACGCGAACGCGACGCCGATCGCAATCCCGTCTGGGCGATCACCACCGTTCCCGAGCAGCTGGTCACCGAGTTCTCGTCCCGGTCGCGTCACATCGACATCGAGAAGGACCGGCTCATCGACGAGTACGTCGCCACCCACGGCCGCGCACCGTCGAAGGTGACGATCATCCGTCTACGTCAGCAGGCGACGCTTGCGACGCGTCCAGAGAAGCGTCTCCGCTCGCTCGCCGATCTCACGCACGAGTGGCGTACCCGCGCCAGTCGACTGCTCGGCGCCGACGCGACCGCCTGGTCGCGCATAGCGGTGAACCACCAGGACGACCCGCAGCCGCTCCGTGCCGAAGACGTCCAGCGCGACATCCTGAACCAACTCGCGAATCGCGTCGTCGAGGCGACCGGCGAGCGCCGCTCGACATGGACCCGTTGGAACCTCTACGCCGAAGCCGCGCGACAGGCGATGGAGTGGCGCTTCGCCGCGACCGAGGAGCGCGAGGCGATCGTGGGCATGATCACGGATGCTGCGGAACAGCGCTCCATGCGCCTCACGCCACCTGAGCTCGGGTTCTCGCCGGTCGAGTTCCGACGCGCCGATGAGACGAGCGTCTTCCGCCCGCGCAACTCCGCTCGCTACTCATCGATTGCTCTGTTGGATGCGGAGGAGCGACTGCTCTCCGCGTCGCACGCGACCAATGCGCCGGTGGTCAGTGCCGCAACCCTCGAGGGCGCCGAGCGGGCGCGCCGCAATCACGGGATCGTGCTCGGGGAGGATCAGCGTGCGGCGCTCCACTCGATCGCAACCTCCGCGCGCTCGCTCGACGTGCTGATCGGACCGGCGGGTGCGGGCAAGACCACCGCGATGCACGCGTTGCGCCTTGCGTGGGAGCACGGGCACGGCCGCGGCTCCGTCATCGGGCTCGCACCGTCGGCGGCGGCCGCGCGCGAACTCGCCGATGACCTCGGCATCGCGACCGAGAACACCGCCAAGTGGTTGCACGAGCATGGCCATGGTCGCGCAACGGTCCGCGCGGGTCAGCTCGTCATCATCGATGAGGCATCCCTCGCCGGCACCCTCACACTCGATCGCATTAGCACGCTGGCGACGCAAGCAGGCGCGAAGGTGCTGCTGGTGGGGGACTGGGCGCAGTTGCAGTCGGTCGACGCCGGCGGCGCATTCCGAATGCTCGTCGAAGCACGCACCGATGCTCCTGAACTCGCCGACGTGCGCCGCTTCCGCAACGCGTGGGAGAAGGAGGCATCCCTCGACCTCCGCAACGGGCGGCTGCAAGCCCTCGATACGTACGGCGCCCACGACCGGATCGTCGGTGGCGACGCCGACGCGATGGCGGATGCCGCGTACAGCGCCTGGCTCCGAGACATCGCCTCGGGCATGTCGTCGGTGCTCGTCGCCGAGACCGGCGAGGCGGTCGCCACGCTGAACCGGCGGGCGCGCGCCGAGCTGATCCTGTCTGGCGTTGTGGATGCCTCGGCCGAAGAATCCCTGCGCGATGAGTCCGCAGCATCCATCGGTGACGTGATCATCACCCGCAAGAATGACCGCCGCCTGCGCTCGGGACGCGACTGGGTGCGGAACGGCGCGCGATGGAAGGT
Organism: Microbacterium sp. F01; assembly: GCF_056156365.1. Lineage (NCBI taxonomy): Bacteria > Bacillati > Actinomycetota > Actinomycetes > Micrococcales > Microbacteriaceae > Microbacterium > Microbacterium sp. F01. The sequence goes on along the minus strand of NZ_CM149592.1, from coordinate 2,774,637 downwards.
CGTCGCCGTTCGCCGCGACGGCTCGCTGCGCGTGCAGAACACCGACCGCGCCGGCGCTCGACCGATCACCCTGCCGGCCGATTACGTTACTGAGAACGTCGACCTCGGCTACGCGGTGACCGCCTACCGCGCGCAGGGGATCACGACCGACACCGCGCATGCCGTCGTCGAGCCCGGAACGACGCGCGAGAACCTGTACGTCGCGATGACGCGGGGGAGAGCCTCGAACACCGCGTATGTGGTCGTGTCGCGCCCCGACGACAATCACTCCGCTCGGCATCCGGGTGAGCGTCCGGATGCCACGGCCCGCGACATACTCGCAGGCGTACTCGGTCACGTCGGCGCCGAGCTGTCGGCACACGAGACGATCGCCGCGGAGCAGGAGGTGTGGGGATCGATCGCGCAGCTTGCCGCCGAGTACGACACGATCGCGGCATCCGCACAACGACCGCGTTGGGCGAACCTCATTCACGCGTGCGGGCTGCCGCCCGAACTGGCCGAATCGACGATCGCATCGGACGCCTTCGGCGCTCTGACGGCTGGTTTTCGACGCGCCGAATCGTTCGGTCACAACGTTGAGAAGCTTCTGCCGCGGATCGTCGCCGCGCGGGGATTCGAAGATGCTCAGGATGCCGCCGCCGTCCTCCACGAGAGGCTTGAGCGCTTCCTCGCTCAAGCCTCGAGTGGCAGCTCGCGGGGGAGTGGCCGTGGCCTGATCGCCGGTCTCATCCCGTCGGCGATAGGGGAGATGGATGCCGAGATGCGGCGTTCCCTCGACGAACGGGCGCACCTCATCGAGGAGCGCGCCTCGGCTCTCGTCGATTCGGCGGTGGCATCGGGGGAGAGGTGGATCACTTCCCTCGGACCCATCCCCGTCGATACGGCGCGAGTTGGCGCCTGGCGGCACCAGGCGCGCATCGTTGCCGCATACCGTGACCGGTACGGCGTTTTCGAGGATGACGCGCCTGGCGCTCCCGCGACGTCGCCAAACCAGCGAATGGATGCCGCGGCCGCAGCCGTAGCGCGGGATCGCGCGATCTGGCTCTCGCGGGCAGATGCTCCTGCACAGCCGCACCGGGCGCCATCGCGCACGCGCGCTGTCCACAGCCTGTAGTGGGTGGTCCAATCAACGTCGGAAGGGCGGGCGTAGCCTGTGCGCAACCGCAGGATCCACGCCTGAAGGAGAGGCCTGGCCCATGTTCCAACTGCTCATCGCCTTCGTCAGTCGCATCTACACGTTCTTCCAGCGGACCATGCCGACGAACATGATCATCCGCGCCACGCACACTCGCCGCGGCCTGAAGTGGGGCGTGCCGGCGATGCTTGTCGCTGTCGTTTACGTCGTGATCGGGGCCGCGCTCGCACAGTGGGTTGCCGGCGGAGCGCCCGGTTGGATCAATCTGCTCGTACTGGTGTGCCTGTGGAACGCGCTCAAGTTCGTGGTGAACGGGCCCGTCACGCTCGTGCGACTGGTGCGCGTCCGGGCGATCGAGCGGCGCTACCGCGACGCGGGTGTGGCGTCAAACGAATCGATGTCGGTGGGCTGAGACCCGAACCCCCACGCGACGGCTTCAGCGGGCAGTGCAGCTTCGTTAGCCGTCCGCTCAGCGTTCATCAGACTGCACCGGTCATACGTGCGCAGATCGCGCGCTCATGACTCGAAGCGCTAGAAGCGTCGCCTTCGCACGCACGAGGACCGCTGAATGGTTGATCTCTAAGCCGGCGCACCTACGCAGCGAGCGGGTGGTGTGCGTAGGGTGATCGCCATGAGCGAAGACGGGTGGCGCGCTTTCCTATCGGGCGATGGTGTCGACGACTGGGTGGTTCTGCACGGCGGTCCGACCGCGGTGTTCAAAGTGGCATCGCTCGGGGACGCTGCGCGTTTGGCGGCAGCGGTGTCGGAGGTGCCCGGGCTCGGGCCGCGAACGCTGCTCACCGCGACGTCGGATCGGCTCACTGTGAAGCTGACTCGCGAGATGTGGGGTACCGAGCGCGACCACCTCGAAGTGGCCCGGGCGATCTCCGCAGTTGCGCGCGAGCAGGGCGCCGTCGCCGACCGCCACGCGGTGCAGGAGGTTCAGGTCGCGATCGCCGCGAAGCCGGCAGCGATCGACCTGCCGTTCTGGCGGGCCGTGCTCGGCTACGCGCCGTTACATGAGGACAACTGCATTGATCCGCTCGGTCAAGGTTCGACGGTGTGGATGCAGGATCTGGACCCGTCTAAGTCGCTGGGTCACGCCATGCACATCGATGTCTCGCTCGGACGGGACCAGATCGATACACGTCTGGCGCAGGCGGTCGCGGCGGGGGGACGCATCGTCGACGACTCGGAGGCACCGAGCGCGTGGATCCTGGCGGATCAGTCTGGCAACAAAGTGTGCCTGGCCGCGTGGCCAGATGGCGCGCGTCCCGCGGCGGCAGCCAACGCCGCCGCCGGGAGTCAGATCTGACGGGTGGCCGCAGCCCCAGACCTCCGCTGCGCTCGGCCACAGACCGGCATGCGGGCGTTCGCAGACCGAGCACTGAAACGTGCGAGTCCGTCGGCGCCGGCACTTTGCGCGATGTGTCCCAGCCTCTGCGAGAGTGGGCGTCACAGACATTCCGGAGGTTCTTATGAGCACTCTCGTTAGCCGTAGTGGCAAGCAACTCCCGCGTGGACTCGACATCGATGTGTTTGCCGAACGAGTCGTAGAACTGCTTGATAGCACCGCGCGGGACCAAGGCCGCGTTCGGGTCGGCGTTTCCCGGGCCCAAGGCACGGCACCCGACCCAGACAGGCGTGGTCGGCGCCGTCCCGTCTCCGTCACCGCAAGTAATGCCGAAGCGTTGCGCCAGATTGTTGAAGCGGACCAGATCAAGGTGGACCTCTACCTAACTGAGCGCAGCTATGCGACACCCCGGGATCAGGTCCGCTATGTCACGGACGACTACGGATACTTGCAGGTTGCCATCCGAGCTCCTCGCAGCAGGTTTCACAGAGGGTCGATCGCAGTCGAGATCCGCACCGAACATCCCGAGTTCATCAACGATGTTGCGATCGCGATCGGCGCCCGGCCCCGCGTTGCGGAAAACTCGCACCGTGGTGCCGCACATCAGCCGGCCACCCCGACTTCAATACCTTCACCTGTCACCAGCGCGCCGATCAACGTCTCGGTGCCGTCGCGCCGCGCACCCCGGCAGTCCGCCCCGATCGACTGGAAGGACAAGGCCGCGGACGGACTGGTAAACGTCGCAGCATCGCTACTCGCAACCCTCATCGCTGGCGCCATCGTCGGGGGATAAGCGACAACGCCCGCTGACGGGCGACCGGGTCACAGTCGGGGGCCTAGGGGCGCGGTGACCGACCGATGTCCGCGCGGATCCTTCCGGTGCTGGCTCCGTGTGCCACGCTGAGATCAGAGAGATGAGGACGCGGCCGGTTCTGGCTGTAGGAGGAGCTGGATGAAGCCGCCGACCGGCCGGGAGACCCCCACCCGTGATCGGGTTCCCCGCGTCCTGTGGGTGGGGCTGGTCGCCGCCATCGCGTACGTGCTGATCGCCGCCGGCGGTGGGTTGCTCGTTGACGCGGTACTCGGCGCCGACCCAGATCCGGTGATAGAACTCGCAGCGAGCCACCTGATCCCCCTGCCGATTGCGATCGGTGCAGGGCTCCTGTTCGCGTGGCGGTCGGGGTGGTGGCATGACATCTGGACCGACCCGCCGATCCACCGCACCAAAACGCGGCGATGGTGGATGCTGCTGGTCCCGCTGGCGATCGCCGCACAGATTGTGGTCCTCCTTATCGCCACGCCGTGGGCCCAGCTGTCAGCGGCCTACATTTTCGTCGGCTTGTTGTGTTACCTGCTCGTCGGACTGGGCGAGGAACTGTTCTTCCGCGGCATCCTGCTTGAGTCCGTCCGCGCCCACCACGGCGAAACCTCACCCTCCTGGTCACCGCGATCGCCTTCGGCGTCGCGCACGCCTTCGGAAGTTCACTGGCAGGTGTCCCGGTCGGCGCCATCGCGTTCCAGGTCGGCGTGACCGCGATGGAGGGTGTGCTGTTCTACGCGGCGCTACGAGCGGCGGGGACACTCTGGGTCCCGATCGTGCTGCACGGGCTCGGCGACTGGGGACGCTGGCTCACCGCCGGAAACGACGACAGCACCGCCACCCCGGCAGGCGTCACCCAGATCATCATGACCGTCCTCTCGGTCGCCGTACTCATCAGCGTGATCTTCGAAGACCGCCGCGCACGAAAAGCACGCGGAGCTATCCACCCCGCCTGAACGCTCAAGGATCTAGTGCAGGCGTTGCACCCGGCGATCGTTGAACTGTTCGGTTCCCGATGGGAGTGGCTGCTGGCGGCGGAGCGACCGGTGTGGAAGTCTCCGAGGGGAACTTCGGGTGAGGAGCGCGGCGGTGGAATATCGGTTCGAGGGTGGTTTTCCGACGGCGGCGACCGTGCAGGCGGCGTACGACGCGGCCGATCATGCCCGAGCGGTTGTCTGCTACAAGCACTTCTTTCCTGCGGTGTCCGGCATGGCGATCTGGGCGGGGACCCAGGCGGCAGGCGTGGTTCCCAACCGAGTCTTCGGGACGATGGACACCCGGCCGGGCCAGGTCGGCTTCACGCTGAACTCCGACACCCCGTACGGCCCGGTCCTGCTGGATCTCGCGGTAGGTCCGCTCGTGGTCACGGTGCCGGCGGGACCGATCATCGGTGCGGCGCTGAACATGGACCAGAGCTGGATCTCCGACATCGGCATCCCCGGTCCGGACCAGGGCCACGGCGGCCGTCACATCTTCCTCCCGCCGGGATGGGCTGGCGACGAACCCTCGGACGGGTTCGTGCACCGGCCGGTCGGCGATCGCGTCGTGGTCGGGCTGCGCGCCATCCCACAGCACGGCGACGTGGACGGGGCGATCACGCTGCTTCGGTCGGTGCAGGTCGCGCCCCTGGATGAGAGCGCCGAATGGGCGGAGCCTTCGTGGACGGACCTGACGGGTGTGCCGCAGGACACCACGCCCCTCGCGGTGCAGGGCACGCTGGGTTACTGGGAGCTCCTCCAGCAGTACATCGACACCGAACCCGCCCACCCTGGTGATGTTGCCTACCTCGGTGAGCTCGCCGCTGTCGGCATCCGGGCCGGCGAACCGTTCGCGCCCGACGACCGAATGCGCGGCATCCTCGCTCAGGCGGCCGCGGACGCCGACGCCCAGCTGCGCGTGCAGTCCCTCGCGGACCGGCGGCGCGACCGGGTGGTGTGGCCGGATCGGCAGTGGGAGTGGGTGACGCTGCGTCCCGAGAACGCGGATTTCGAGATCGGCAAGCGCACCGACGTTGATGCGCGCGAGACCTGGTTCTACCAAGCGATCGCGACGTCGCCGGTGATGTTTCGACGCCAGGCCGGATCAGGGTCGTTGTACTGGTTCATCGCGCGCGACGGCGACGGCGCATACCTAGAGGGCGGAACGTCCTACCGCGTGCGCGTGCCGCTTCCGGTTCCCGCCGGACTGTTCTGGTCGTTCACCGTCTACGACGCCGAGACCCGGAGCCAGATCGACACGCCGCAGGGCAACGCGGCACTGCGGTCGCTGTTCGAACTCGATGGGAAGCTCGGGGGCGACCACGTCGACCTCCACTTCGGGTCCGACGCCCCGGCTGACGCGGCGCCGTGGGTGCAGACCCTTCCCGGGCGGGGCTGGTTCGCGTACTTCCGGATATACGGGCCGAGCGAGGCCGCGTTCGACGGCACCTGGAAACCCGGCGACGCAACCGCCGAACCCGCACGCTGAGCGACCCCTCGCGCGCCATCGGCCGTTCGCTCGGCATGCATAATCGGCCTTGTGGTCACGTACGAACAGGCGCACGAGCGAATCCGGCGCATGCGCGGTGCGACTTCGTCCCACGAATGCCTGAACTGCGGTCAAGTCCCGTGGCGTGGTGTCACTTCTGTTGTTGCCGATGGTGGGTGATGGTCAGGCGGTGAGGTACAGCTCGGTGCGGGCGGGCTCGGTGTGTTCGTGCAGGGAGTGGATGAGCTTGCGCATTGAGATGTCGGAGAAGTAGCGGCGTTCGCCGTATTGCCACTCCTCGTGCTGCTCCTGCAGAACAGCGCCGATGAGGCGGGTCACGGAGTCGCGGTCGGGGAAGATCTGGACGACGTCGGCGCGGCGTTTGATCTCGCGGTTGAGCCGTTCGATCGGATTGTTGGACCAGACCTTCTGCCAGTGCTCTCGAGGGGTCGAGGCGAAACCGGTGAGGTCTGGCTCGGCGGTTTCGAGCATGGCGGCGATCTCGGGGAACGACCCGCGGAGGCTGTCGGTGACGGCCTGGTACTGGGCGAGCACGGCCTCCGGCGTGGTCTGCGCGAAGATCGTGGTGATCAGCGCGTTGACCGGCTTGGAGCGCGCGGATCCGATCTTCTGGGTGACGTTGCGGGCGAAATGGACTCGGCATCTCTGCCAGCCAGCTCCGGGCAGGATCGCCTTCACCGCTGCTTTCAGGCCGGCGTGCGCGTCGCTGGTGACCAGGGCGACCCCGAGCGGGTCGGCGTCGGTGGCGACCTTCAGTCCCCGGTCGCGGAGGCTGCGGAGGAACTCGGTCCAGAAGTCGGTGGTCTCCGCGTCTCCCAGCGCCATCCCGAGGATCTCCCGGCGGCCCTCGCCGCTGACGCCGGTGGCGACGACGAGGGCTTGGGAGACGACCCGGCCGCGGTGGCGGACGTCGAGGTAGGTGGCGTCCAGGAAGAGGTAGGGGAACCACGTGTGGTCGATCCGGCGGTGCAGGAACTCCTGCACGGCCTCGTCGATCTCACTGCAGATCCGCGACACCGTCGACCGGCTGATACCGGTGTCGTTGCCCAGCGCCCGGATCAGCTGGTCGACCTTGCGAGTGCTCACCCCGTCGATCCAGGCCTGGCAGATCACGGCGTAGAGCGCCTTGTCGACCCGGCGGCGCGGGTGCAGCAACGACGGGAAGAACGATCCCTCCCGCAGCTTCGGGATCGCCAAGTCCACCTCCCCGGCCGGGGTCGCGAGCGTCTTGGGGCGGGTGCCGTTCCGCCGAGTGGTGCGCTCCGGGGTGCGTTCGTGCGGCGCCGCGCCGATCTTCACCGTCGCTTCCGCGTCGATCAGGTCCTGCAAGCCGGCCTGCAGCATCCGGCGGAACACGTCCGAATGAGCGAGCTCCGGCTCGGCGAGGACTTCGGCAATCAGGGTCGTCAAGGCAGACTGGTTCTGGGTCATCGTGGGATCACTTCTTTGCTTCTTGGCGGAAACAACTGGTCTCCCACGATGGCCCTCCTACGTCAACGACGACGAGGACCCCGTGGGAAGTGACACCACGCTATGAGACGCACCCTGAACTGCGGTGACCCCGCCGCGCACTGGTCGTACCGGAATGCTTCTGCCGCCGAACTCGAAGGCAGACTTCGGGGCCGATCGGGAACGCTCCGCTACTCGGCAGACCCAGGCGACTACGACGCGCTATGCATCCTCTGCCACCGCATTCGAGATCGACAGATCGCTGCCGATGTTTGGGACTGGCGCGGCTACTCCGAAGCCGAGGCCCAGACGACTCTGCTAGAGGAGTTTCGCGTCGAGCTCGAGGATCTTCCAGACATCTGCGCTGAAGAGGATCTCGACTACGACGAGGAAGTCGAGCAGCTCACCCAGGACTACATAGCGAAGGCCAAGCAAGCAATCGCGTTCGTTCGCCGCTACCGCCTGATGTTCGGTGACACCTGACTTGCGCCCCCACCGCGCAGAATGCTCTAGCCTCCGATGAGCCACCCCGCCGCGGGCAGGCTAAGCCGGCCAACGATAACGATCTGGCGACCGTCGCCTGCTTTGGGCCGAGTCGGTTCTAGCCTGAGGCGATGTCTGGGACGACCAGGGTCGGCGCCGCGCGGCACCAACGCTCGCAGGTGCTGGTGGGGCAGTTCGTGATCGCGACCGTGCTCGCGGCTGCCACCCTCGCCGTGGTCTGGTTCATCGCTGTCCCAATGGGACCTTTAGTGTGCCCCGCGATCATGCCGCCGCCGACCAACTGCATGTCGTCCTATCGCGAGGGCACTGCTGTCGTCATCTCCGCCGTGACCCTGGTGGTCTATACCGCGACCGCGCTGCTCGCCTTCACGGTCGGTCGCCGCCGTCCCACCACCGTGACGATCGGCATCGTCGTCCTTGCCCTCATTCTCTTGACGGCCTGGCCGCTGATCGGTCTACTCGCGGGCTTTCCCGTCACCTGATCGGGTACATCCGCGCTCTCAGACTTCGAGTCGCCCGCTCACCGACCGGCTATCGGGCGTCGATCGAAGGGTCGGCCGGTTCGCTCGGCGCCGCGTAACCATCTCAGCGCGACCGTTGCCTCATCGAACGGGTCGCCGGCCAGAAGGATCTGAGCGTTCAGCTGCGAGGTCAGCAACGGGTATTCGTCTCAATGCACGGCGCGTGCCCGCTCGTCGGTCGCTGTTGCCTCGGCGCGAACCGCAGCTGTTCTAGCTCACTGCGCTGGCTAGGTCGCCGGCCAGGTCCGTTCCGGCGATGGTCGCGCGATCGACGTTGAGATGTTCCACTGCCACGTTGCCGAGTGACACATCCGTCCCCTCGCCACCGACACTCTGAACCGGTTCGCTCTCGATCTGCTCAGCTACGAGCATGATTCCCCCGGTGGAGCTGGCCGAGTTCGCGAGCTCCTGGATCCAGGCAGGGTTCAAGGCGGCGGGCTCGGGGTCGTCGAACACGAACCGCAGCGGGATCGACGGATTCAGCCAGATCGTGCTGCGACCGCGCGGCTGGTCGTCGGGGTGGCGCCACGACAGCGTGAAGCTCTCGCGGCGTCGGAGCTTGGTCGAGATGACGACTTTGAGATGGGCCAGCGCGCGGTCCTCGATATGGATCTGCGTCTCTGATCCGCCATAGAAGATGGTTCCCATGTCACCCTCCGCCTAGCCGGCCATGCACCCCGGATTCGGCGTACCCCTCGTAACCAGAATACTTTCCTCGGTGTGTCGCGACATGTCGACGCCAGTCGAGCCGACCGGGTAGACGATCATCTCGCCGAACGCAACCGCCTCGCAGGGGCACGCGAGCGGTGCCTATCGTTGAGACATGGTGTTCCGACTGCGAGACGGACCACGCGACGGGCAACTGGTCGACGAGCTTCCGCGGGACTACCGCGCTCTGAACTTCCCCAACGAACCTCCCCTTGAGCCGGTGTTCGACGACGTCGTGCCCACCATCGCCGACTGGGCCCCGGATGCCGCCTCCGACCGTCCGCCGCACCCGTGAACCCGACCCTCTTGGACCGCTGCAGGTTCTTGAAGCGCGGACAGCTCCGTCTCAGGCGGGGATCCGCTCCTGAATGGGCGGGACATGAGGGATGGGGACCGGACGCTGCGCGGCTGACCGTGGCGGATTGCTCACCTTGTCGATGATCGCCCTCAGCGCCTCAGACGGTGCCATGAAATGCTCTGCAAGCCCCAGGTCGCGAAGCCAGACGACGTCGTACTCGAGATCGTCGACCTCGTAGACGTGCGCCACGACGCGCTCAGGGTGAGTTTTCGTCAGGGAGAGGTCCTCGATCAACCACTTGATAGAGGTGACCCTGCGCATCCGGAATCGAGTGTTCGGGTCGGTTGACATTGTTCGCCTCCGTTTCTGAATCAACCAGCGGAAAGCGCCACTCGCCATATCGGCCGCGCACGTCACCGTGCAACTGCCCCGCAGAAGGGATTCTTGGAGGTCCCCGACGTACGGCCACGAGCACTCCCGCCGGAATGTCGTCCTTCAAGGATATGAAGCTCCGCTGGCACTCTCAAGAGGTGAGTGCCAGATTGACGCGCGAAGACCCAGTGAACGCTACGCGTCCCTGATCGCGCCATCGCCCGCACGAGGATGGTCGGTACTCGTATCAATCCCCGCTCGTCCTTTGCCTGTGCTCGCCGGACATGTTGAGTTCACGCAGGATCCACCGATTGGAACTGTTCGGCCGAGGCGTCACGTTGCGCCCGACGTACTGCAGCGCAAGGTTGATGGCTAGCGCAAAGAGGGGAAGCAGAAGTCGGACTGCAATCCAGCCTTCAAGCCCGAGACGACCGAAAGCACGATCCGGGTACCTAGGGCTCGCGAGTGCAATGGTATGCACGAGGTCGCCGCCAATGACCACGACGCCAGCAACGACGCTTACGCCGACGAGAACCTTCAACTCAAAGTACTGCTGAACTCGAAATGCTGTGAGCGCTGCAATCCCAGCGGGGATCGTCAACAAAACCATGATCGGCGCAAGTGTTGAGGCGACCTCAGCAGGAATCTCCGTCACTCATCGAATCTACGGCGCAACCAACAGGCAACCCTCCGCAACGCGGTAACTCGGCAACTCGGCAACTCGGCAACTCGGCAACTCGGCAACTCGGCAACTCGGAACCTTACTCGCCCGCCCACAGCGGTCTGCCTGAAGTGCGGCGCACGTTTGACGATCGGCTTACGGACGTCGGCGATCGTGGGCGAGGGCATCGACTAGGGTCAGGCCATGCCGTCCGTCGTTGACAGTGTCGATGAGATCAGGAGCGCCATCGTGCAGCTTCACTCCGCTGCCGTTCAGGACGATGACTTGTGGCGGCGTCAAGCGGCGGAATAGCTCGAGCAATTGTTCGCGGGCATCGTCAATTCGCAGGAGCTGCATGCTGCAGCCAGAGATGCCCTCCGCTTGTACGGCGGCGGAATGGGTGGGTTTCAAGACGCGGGGACGCCGGCGATGGCCTCCGCGATCACTCGGTTAAGTGAAGCTCTGCGCCACGCGATCTAGAGCCAACATTTCGGGTGCGGTAGCCGACCCGCAATGGTGCGGCCGGCCGCCAGCCGCGCGCAGCAGTCCCGATCTCCATGTGTGTATGTTGCGGTGATGGATGTTGAGTCGCGATTTCAGGAGCTAGGAGTGCCCGAGTCGGTCTATAGCGTCGCCCGGGAGAGGAACGAGACCTACTGCCTCGTCGAGGAACCCGACGGTTGGCATGTGTTCTACAGCGAGAGAGGCAATCGCAACAGCGAACGCGTCTTCGTGTCCGAGCCCGCGGCAAGCGACGAGTTGGTGCGGTTGGTGACCAACGACGGTGCGATTCAGCAGATAATCCAGACCGACACAGGCGCGGGTCGTCAACGACCGGGCGCCTGACGCTCGCAGGCGGACCGGCGCCCGCACGCTGGCGGACGCTTGCGTGCTGCCCGTCGGAGAGTCCTAGAGTCGGAGTCTGGCAGAGCGGCGTGCGGTCCGCTGTCTATCGAATCCGAACCGAGCTGGCGGTGCCACGGACTCCCGGGCGTCCTCGACGACCGGATCGAAGTGGCGCAGGAGCGACGCGTACCCGAAGTGATGGTTGTAGGTGAGCGCGTACCCTGCGGAGTCGTCGCGGACTACGCGGTCAGTCGGGCTCTGGGGGATCTCGTCGTAGACGTATCCATTGACCAACGCGGCATCCCGCGTCTCGGCGCCGTAGTCCCACTCTGACAGATGGCGGATTGCGGCCTCGGGTCCGTTCTTGTCGATCATGTCGAGCACGCCGTCGGCATCCTCACCCTGCATGAAGACGACACTCATCCAGCGACGCTCGACAGGGGCGCTGGAGTCGTGAGTGGAGGCTACTGCTCCGGTGGTGCGAATGCTCATCGTGGGCTCCCTTCTGCACCTATCAGGTACGCAGGGGGTACACGCTCCAGAGCAGGGATGTCGCGCCGGCGCCCGGTCAATTACGCTGATGCTGCTTGGATAAACCCGCTCGACGCCGCGATTTCGGCCCGAGTGGCACGCAGATGGCACGAAGAGCGCGCCGACGCAGATTTTCCGCATGATTCCGCGGGTCGTGACGAGGACTGGGACTTCTAGGAGTTCCAGATCAGAGTAGGCCCGTATAGGGCGGCTGAGAGGCCCGGACCCGCAGGATTCTGCGGGTCCGGGCCTCTTTCGTGCCTTCTCTCAACAGACAGAGGAGGACTCAGATGGACGTGAATGGCAATTCGGTGTGGCACGCGGGTGGCACAGACGCCTCTCTTGGTGAAGCGGGGTGGTCCGCGGGGGGCCTTGAGCGCGCGGCGCCGGCCTCGCCGTCATAGGAACCGCATAGGAGGCACCGAGGATCGGGCTAAGCGGGCTTCGTACCGTCGAGGTCATGAGCAACCAGACCACTGATACCACTTCCCAACGGCCCGGCCGGCTGAAGCGGCGCGCGTCCACGTGGATCGCGGCATCCGTCGTCGTACTGGGCGTCACGCTGGCCGGTTGCGCGAGCACCGTCTCGACGGCAGGGTCCAGCACCTCCGCCAGCTCGACGTCCACGTCGGCGATCGAGACCGGCACCACGGGAACGACAGACGCGACAACGACGGCGCAGACCATCACCGACACTGCCGCGGCCGCGGAGGCCTTCCTCGCGACGCTGACCGAGGAGCAGCGCAACACCGTGCTGTATGCCTTCGACGACGAGACGAAGACGACCTCGTGGTCGAACTTCCCGGTGACGTTCGTGCAGCGTGCCGGCCTGAACCTCGCCGACTTGACCGAGGAGCAGCAGGCTGCCGCGATGGCGGTGCTCGAGGCGCTGCTCAGCGACGAGGCGTACGCGACCGTCACCGGCATCATGGGCGGCGACCAGTACCTGCTTCAGAACAGCTCGAGCACCGAGGACTCGCTCGGGCAGTACTACATCGCGTTCTTCGGTGACCCGTCCGACAGCAGCGCGTGGGAGGTACAGTTCGGCGGCCACCACCTCGGCATCAACGCAAGCCTCGACGGGACCGCCGACGCGATCACCTTCGCGCCGACCCACCTCGGCGTGCAACCGGCCGTCTACACCGACACCGAAGGCAACGAGGTGCAGCCGTTCGACGGGATCTACACCGACGCGTTCGCGTTCTTCGACAGCCTGACCTCCGAGCAGCAGGCCACCCTCACATCGGGAGAGGTCAGCATGTGCGCACCGGGCGACACCTGCGACTACGCGACCGGCTCCGGCCTCACCGGCGCGGACCTCACCGACGAGCAGAAGCAGCTGCTGCTCGCCCTGATCGCCAACTGGGTCGGGATGGCCGATGAGCAGACCACCGACGAGGCCCTCCCCGCGATCGAAGCGACGCTGGACGACACGGTCATTGCCTGGTCGGGTGAGACCACCTATGACATGAGCACCGGCGAGGGCATCTCGTTCTCGATCTCCGGTCCGAACGTCTACATCGCGTTCCAGGCGCAGCAGGGCTCCGCCGGTGCCGACGTCGACGGCGTGGTCACCTCCGGATGGGGACACGTCCACACCATCTACCGCGACCCCACCAACGACTACGCGAACAGCGTCAGCCAGCAGGCAGCGAGCGGTGGCATGGGAGGCGGCCCCGGCGGCAACGCCCCCTGACCTTCCCACCCATCGCTCCGGCACCGGGTCCGCAACGATCGTCGGCGCACCCGGTTGCGGCGCGGAGCGCATGTGCCAGCCGCCCCCACGGTCCCCATGCGAGCGATGATCGCTGGAGGGTCCTTTGCGCGCGCGTGCGGGTTGCCCGTCGAACCTACTGAGAATCCGGGTCGGCGCGGTGGGAGAGATTGACGGCTAGGCTGTCGCCCGCCTGCCGACGCGCCGAGCGTCATACGAGCGGTTCAGAGCGTGAGGAGCGTGTGGTGTCGATCTCGGATGAACGAGCGCGGGACGCGTACCTGTATGGGTATTCGATGGACAAGGCGTACGGGTTTCTGTACGAGACGACGATTCAACCGGGTGTGCGGTTGAACGCGTTTCAGAAGCTGCGGGATCTCGCGGATGACACGTACACCGCGCACCCCACGATCAACAACGACACGCTCCACCTACAGGGTTGGTTCGACGTCGCTGTGGAACCGGTCGTGGTGACCGTCCCGGACGTTGACCGGGACCGGTACTGGATCCTGCACACCATGGACATGGGGCACTACACGACCGCAATGATCGGTTCGCGCACGCGCGGTGCGAAAGGCGGGACATTCCTGTTCTCCGCCCGCGATTGGTCGGGAGAGATCCCGGAGCGTGTCGACGAGGTCGTTCGGTCCGAGTCGAACCTGATCAAGGTGATGGGTCGGATCATGACGATCGGTGGCGATGATCTTGAGACCGCGCGAGGGCTGCAGGACCAGTGGAAGCTGGAGACGCTCTCGGAGTACCTCGGAGAAGCCGTGCCCGCCCCAGTGGAGCGTGTGTTCCCGGATCCCGCCGAGACGACGTGGCTGCACCGAGTCAACTTCCTCCTCGCCGACGGATCGATGCCGACCGCGGATGCCGGTTGGCTCGCGCCGCTCGCCGGCACCGGCATCGAGGCCGGCCGCACCACCTTCACCGACGAACAGCTCAATGCTGCCGCGCGTGGCGAGCAGCTCGGGATGGCGCATCTCTCACAGCTCGCGCCGACCCTGACCAGCTCGAAAGGTGTCCTCGGCACCCGCGCGGAACTGCAAAACGCCCGCCGAGACATCTTCGACATCGGCACCATGCTCGGCCAATGGGGACTGCCGCCCGTGGAATCCGTCTACCTCAAGATCGAGACCGGATCCGACGGGCAACCCATCAACGGTTCGAACGGCAAGGAGTACCGGGCGCGATTCCGTGCCCCAGACGTGTCCGAGTTCTGGTCTTTCACCGTCTACGGCGATGACAACAGACTCATGGCCCACAACGCCATCAACCGGCATAGCCGCGGCGACCGCACCCTCACCCCCGACCCGGACGGCTACTACTCGATCCTGCTCAGCGCGGACGTCACCGCGCACGCCGACGACGCTAACTTCCTTCCCATCCCGGAGAAGGACTCGTACCTCATCCTCCGCCTCTATGGACCCAGCGAGGCCATCCAGAACGGCGACTACGCAGCACCCGCTTTCGACATCGTGGCCTCCTGAATCACGTCGACGCGAACCGACTCGCACCGGCGCTCGGTGGGAGAAATTCAGGAATCTAACATTCATGCTCGACGGCAACAATCCACGGTTCCCGTGGGTGCCCTTCCGCGTCACGCTTTACGCCGGGCTCGAAGCACCAAGGGATCTCGACGTCGCCGTGACCGACACCGCCAGCATCCACCTCGACGACCGAGCCGACAAGAGCCAGCCACGCACGACACTCCCGACGCGCACGGCGCGGCAGCGCCTCTGGACCGCTTTGCGGACGTTGCCCGGTGGCTGGTCACCTGCGGGCCAAGCGCACGATGAAGATCGCCGCAGGGATGGCTCACAGAACTACGAAGCCCCCGCGCGACAAGGTCGGGCGGGGGCTCGCTTAGGTAGGTTGCCAAGGTCGGCAGGCAAGCCGTCCGACGCGAGCGTGTGACCAGGGTTCAGGGTGGCCCTTAGTCGTTACTGAGGTCACCCAGCAGTAGACCGGTACGCTCGGAATCCCTCTCCACCTCTTCGGGATCGCGGTTCTGCGGGTCGACCGGTCGCGGGTCATCTACGAGAGTGGATTCCAGATCCAACTCAGAGAACGAATGAGGGGGCAGCCGGGCGGCCGAATCGGCGTGTTGAGCGTCACTGTCAGAACCCCAGAGCTTCGGGCAGCGTGTCGGCAGTTCGTCCAAGTCGCGAGGGCATCTCGGTATGCGCCTGGTTGGCAGAGGAGGGGCCCATCCCCTGCTTGACCCTGACGTTGCGTCAACCCGGCACGCTGGACCCATATTGCGGTGCAGATCGGAGAAGCCATGATCAGCAAGACCCCAGCCTGGACCGGCATGGTGCCGGTAGACGACACGGCTCTTGTCGTGACCGATACCGGTGGCTCCGGGCTGCCGGTGACTTACCTCAACGGGCACTTCGCCACCCAGGGCTACTGGCGGCGGGTCATCGCCGAGCTGGGGTCGCGGTGGCGGCACATCACCTACGACGAGCGCGCCCGGGGGCGGAAGTCGGGACGTTCCGCGGACTATTCGTTCGAGGCCGCCGTCCGCGACGTCGATGCTGTGCTCGACGCGCGGGGCGTCGATCGAGCGATCGTGGTCGGGTGGTCGTACGGCGCGTTCGTCGCCGCACACTGGGCAAGTCGCAATCCGGGCCGGGCGATCGGCGCAGTGCTGGTCGATGGCGCGCAGCCGAACGACTGGCTCACCGATGAGATGGAGCAGGGGCTCCCGAAGGTCTTCCGGCGGCTGCAATGGGTGATGGTGCCGCTGCGGGTGACCGGGCTGACGCCCCGGATGACCGCGATCGAGATGGCGGCAAGCAACATCGAGGTCGGCAAGCTCGCACGGGAGCGGGAACTCGGTCCGGTCATTGACCGGATCGCCGTCCCGACCCGATACGTTCTCGCGTCCGGACGGTCGTTCGGCAGCAAGGGTGAGGGGCAGGAGACGATCCGCGCGAGCGTGCCCGCAGTGGCCGACCGCAACCCGCACATCACGATCCACGCGAAGGTGAGGAGCACTCACGACTCGATCCTCCGCAAGGACTTCCGCATGGTGGCCGAGGCGGTCCGCGGCGTCGCTGGTTGAGGCAGTCTGAAGCCATGCTCACGATCGGCCAACTGGCGTCCCACGCCGGGGTGACGGTGCGAACAGTCCGGCACTATCACCAGATCGGCCTGCTCGCCGAGCCTCAACGCGACCACTCCGGCTACCGCAGCTACGACGCCGCCGCCGTCGTGCGGCTGATCCGAATTCGCGTGCTTGCCGATGCCGGCGTCCCCCTCGCCCGCGTGCAGCAACTCCTCATCGCCGGGCCTGACGAGTTCGTCCGCGCCGTGAGGGAGATCGACGAGGTCCTGAGCGCCGACATCCGTCGCCTGCAGGACAGCCGCAGGCGGATCGCCCAGCTCGCCGCCGGCGATCATCTGGCCCTTCCCCAGATCGTCCTGGACTACCTGGATCGGCTGCGCGGGCTCGGCGTCGGCGAGGCCTACATCGAGCTCGAGCGGGACGCCTGGATCATGCTCGCCGCGCAGGATCCGCGCAGCATCGACGCCGTGATCGCCGAGAAGCACCGCCATCTGGACGAGGACCCCGACATGACGCGGCTCTACCGCCTCCTCGGCTCCGCGCCGGACTGGGCGGCGGACGATCCCCGAGTCGTGGAACTCGCCGACCTCGTCGAGCACCTCCGCCTCCGCGCCATCCAGAACGGCGAGATCGAGATCGGCGGCGCGGAGCAAGCAGACCCCCTGACGGCTCTCCTGGACTCGGCGATGACGGAGTCAGCACCCGTCGCGCGAGAGCTGCTGACGATCCTCGAACAACGCGGATGGCGCGGCTGGACGCGCATCGAGAAAGCTCCCGCCGAGCAAATCCGAGGCGATCGCTGAGCCGGGATCCGACTCCACGGCGTAGGCCACACGTCACTCGAATACGAAGCGGAGACTCGCGCGGCCGCTGCCTCGCTGGCGATCCTCATGCGAGCCCTACAGTTCGCGGTGCGGGGCTTCGAGCTCCCGTTCGCGAGATCATTCAGCGGGGGAGGCGATCGATCACCCGGTAGAAGAGGTGCACGACTCCGCGGCCTTCGACGACACGCACCTGCTCGAGCTGGACGGGTGAGCCGTCGAGCTCGTCGAACAGAGCGAGACCGTCGCCGAGGAGCACCGGCACCAGGTGGATCCAGAGTTCGTCGAGCAGACCGAGGCGCAGACACTGCATCGCGATGTCCCCGCCGGCGACGCCGACGGTCTTGCCACCTGCGGCCGCCTTCGCCTGGCGGATCGCGCTCTCGACCCCGTCGGTCACGAAAGTGAACGGACTGTCGCGGCCGCGCCACTCCTCGGGAACCTCGTGCGTCACGATGAAACTGGGGATGCCCATCGGGTCGTCGCCGCCCCACGCCTGCGCGTCGTCGAATGTGACTCGGCCGGTGACGTTGGCCCCGAGGTCGAACGCATCGCGGACGACGGGCGCGCTGGCCTCGTCGACATGAAACGTGAGGTCCATGTTGGGCATCGTGACGGCGACGTCGCCGCCCTCGTACCACGCGTGCACCTCGTCGGTGGAGTGATCCGTCCGCGCGACGTAGCCGTCCAGCGACATGGACATCTCGATGACGACCTTGGGTTCTGCATCCATCATTCGGGGGCCCCACATTCTTCGCCGCGCACGGTGTTCGAGGAGTCGGCCACAGCGTGGAGTCGAGTGCCTCGCCGAGTCCACGCTGTCAGGGCTCCGGGGTGTCCCACCAGGGATTGACAACGCGTTGACACCCTGGCGGGCGCGTCGCTCGTGCGGGCGGGCTCCCTCGGTCCACGGGCAGCCGTATACGCGCCGACGGCGAGTCGTGCGGCATGAGCCGCGCCAACCTCGACCCCGAGTGCATCGGCGGATCCGTGCGCGGACACCGCGCGGCACCCCGTGCGGGGTTGGTGCGGCGTTGCTCACGGAGTGGGATGGGTGACGCCGTCTGCCGCGATCCCAGACCCGGACAGAGGGTCAGAGAGTGCCGAGGAGCGCTTCTGCGGCGGCGCGCGAGTGCACCATCCGTGCAGGGTCGGCGTCGAAGTCGCCGAGGAAGACCGACCCGAGGGCGCACGTGAGAACCCCGTAGGCCACGGTGACGCAGGCGTCGGCAGCGGCATCCGGATGCGCCTGCGCCACGAGCTGTGCGAGTTGCGCGCGCGTGGCGGTATACGAGGTCGTGAGCACGTCGGCGATCTCGGGCGTCGTGCGGGAGAGCTCGACGAGGCCCAGGACCACGGCGTTCTCGCGGTCCGAGGTGAGGAAAGGGACGCCGAACAGATAGTCCAGTGCGCCCTGGATGCCGCTCACGTCGGCCGGAAGGATGGAGCCCGCTTCGCCCGTGGAATCGGCGAACACAGCGACGGCGACGTCGAGGAGCAGCCGGTCGCGGTTCCCGACGAAATGGCGCACGTGGCCCCGCGACATCCCGGCCGTGTCGGCGATGCGATCGAGCGTCGCCCCGCGGATGCCGTGTTCGGCGATCGTGGTCATCGTCGCGTCCAGGATCTGCTCGCGACGCTCGGTCGCGACGGATGGGCGTGCCATCGGCGATTCTCCTCTCGGATGAGAGTGACGGCAGAAGCCCCACCTCATCGGCAAGTGTAACGACGGGGTAAATTCTAGTCTAGTCGGACTTGACTAACTTCCGAAGGGTGCATAGCGTTTCGTCCCAACAGCGGACGATGACGCCGCGAGTGAGAGGAACGACATGCCTGACGTCCACCGGATCCCACCGATGCCGGAGAGCCCGCTCTCCTTTCCGGCGCGGGTTCGCACGACCGACGGCGTCCTGCTCGCAACCGACGTCTACCTTCCCGGCGCACCTGCCGAGGCGGACGCGACGCCCGGCGACACCGTCCTGATCCGGCTGCCGTACGACAAGTCGGGCGTCTACTGCTTCATCCCGCTCGTGGCGGAGTACTTCATGCAGCACGGATACCGTGTCGTCGCTCAGGATGTCCGGGGCAAGTTCCGATCCGAAGGGGACGCCCTGCTCTTCGTCAACGAAGTGGACGACGGCCACGCGACGATCGAGTGGATCGTCCAGCAGCCCTGGTCGAACGGCCGCGTCGCGATGTGGGGCGACAGCTACTACGGCTACACGCAGTGGGCGGCCGCCGCGAGCGGTCATCCGGCGTTGAAGGCGATCTCGCCCAGGGTGACCGGGACGATGCTCGGGGAGCCCGTTCGTCGCGACGGCGCGGACCGCGTCCGACCGGTCGAGTGGGGGGTCACGTACATGTACCCGCTCACACAGTTCTTCGACAACGACATGGTGCTCTGGGAGCCGGACTGGTCCCGCCGCGATTTCGCCGCACAGGCCGAGGAGTTCATCGCCCAGGTGGGCTACCGCGGTCTGTCATACGACCAGTGGTATCCGCGTGCTGTCCACCTCCCGCGATTCCCCGCAGGCGATCCGTTCGCCGGCCGCTCGGTGCCGGTGCTCCACACCATCGGCTGGTGGGACAACTGCGCCCCGCTCTCGTGGGCGGACGTCGGCCGTATCAAGGCGCACCCGAACTGGGACGCGCACCACTATCTGCGCATCGAGCCGATGGACCACGAGAGCTTCGAGCTCCTCGATGCCGACGAGGACCGGGTCGAGGACCGCAGCGACGATCAGATCCGCGCCCTCCTGCCGCGCACGCTGGACCCCACCATCGCCTTCTTCGAGGTGTTCGTGCGCGGCAACGGCTCTCCCGCCGACGTCCCCCGGGTCGCCTGGAATCTCGGGGGCACGGTCGGCATGCGCGAGAGCGCGACCTGGCCCCCGGCGGGAACACGCCCGATCGAGCTGTACACCGGCGCGGCCGGTGAGCTGGTGCGCGAACGACCCGAGCAGACGTCGACAGCCCACTGGGTCCACGACCCCGACGACCTCGTGCCGTCGAGCGTGCCCGACGCGTTCTCGTTCCTGCTGCACAAGCCCGACGAGTCCGCGATCGGCGACCGCCCCGACGTGCTGCGCTTCGAGTCGCAACCCCTCGAGTCCGCCGTCGACCTGGCCGGCCCGGTGACTGCTCGAGCCCGCGTCTCTTCGGACGGGCCGATCATGGACCTCTTCATCCGAGTGCTCGATGTCGCTCCCGACGGAACGGCCCTGCGGATCGCGCGCGGCCAGCTCCAGCTTCTCGGCGCGGAGCGAGCGGAGACTCTCGACCTCGATCTCGGCCAGATCGGCTATCGCCTGGGGGCGGGTCATCGCCTGCGTGTGCACGTCAGCAGCAGCGATTACCCCGAGTTCCTCCCGCAGGCCGGCACCGGCGTCGACCCGTGGATGTGGGGGGAGACGCGCACGAACACGCAGTCCGTCGACATCGGAGGTGCCGACGGCTTGAGCCTCACCCTCACCGTGCTGGAAGGAGAGCTGCCCTGATGCTCGAGCCCGCCCTGGAGTTCGTCTTCGAGATCCGCGCCCGGATCGACCCCCACTTCGACATCGGGCGAGGCCCCGACGAGAAGCTCTCGTTCACCCCCGTGTCCGGCGGCACGGTCGCCGGACCTCGGCTCAACGGCGAAGTGCTGAGTGGCGGCGGCGATTGGGCCGTCGAGCGGTTCGGCACGTCCCAGCTCGAGGCGCGGTACCTGCTCCGCGCCGATGACGGCGCCGTGATCGACATCCTCAACCGCGGCTACTTCCGCGCCACGCCCGGACAGCTCGCTTGCATGGAGAAGGGCGAGGACATCCCGGAGGACGAGTCCGGGCTCTACTTCCGCACCGCGCCGGTGTTC
This sequence comes from Microbacterium sp. F01, assembly GCF_056156365.1. Taxonomy (NCBI): domain Bacteria; kingdom Bacillati; phylum Actinomycetota; class Actinomycetes; order Micrococcales; family Microbacteriaceae; genus Microbacterium; species Microbacterium sp. F01. The sequence continues at coordinate 2,753,487 of NZ_CM149592.1, read as the reverse complement.
CAGACGGATGCCCCGGCCCATCGCTGGCTCGCTGAGAACCAGTTCATCGGCATGGCCCGCGACGACGACGGCCACGTCGCCATCCGCGTCTTCCTCCTCCGCTGACCCACCACACCCGAAGCACCACCGACCCGAACGGAACAACAGCATGAAGAGAATCGGAATCGCGGCCGGCGCCGTCGCCTGCGCATCGCTGCTCGTGCTCACCGCCTGTGCGCCCAGAGACGGGGGCGGCACCGACGACGGGAACGGCGGCGACATCACCCTCGTCGACGCCCAGCCCGCCGGCACACAGCCCGTCGACGAGGTGACCTGGGCCATCGCCGAGGGTGAACCTGCCACGCTGAACCCGGCGAGCTCTGCCAACCTGATCATCCCGAACCTGTGCGACAACCTGCTGTCGCTCCAGCCCGACTTCTCCATCGAGCCCGGCATCGCCGAGACCGCCGAGTTCGTCGATCCGACGACGTTCGTGATCACCCTTCGCGACGACGTCACCTTCTGGGACGGCAGCCCGGTGACCGCCGACGACGTGGTCTACAGCCTGCAGCAGAGCACGAACCCCGCCTCGCAGTGGTACGGCGCGTTCGCGCTCGTTGTGCCCGACCCGGCCGTGGGCATCGTCGCCACGGGGCCGAACGAGGTCACCGTGCGCTTCGTCGCCCCGGACTCGACCTTCCGCGAGGCGCTCGCGGGCCAGGGCGGCGCGGTCATGCAGAAGGCGTTCGGCGAGGCGGTCGAAGACGCCGTCGGCACCTCGGATGGCGGGCTCATGTGCACCGGACCCTACAAGCTCGAAGAGGGCGGTTGGACACCGGGGAGCCAGATCGTCACGACGGCGAACGAGGACTACTGGAACGGCGCTCCGCTCGTGAAGAAGCTGACCTACACCTTCGTCGCCGACGGGTCCACGCTCACCACCGCGCTCACCGAGGGTGAGATCGACGGTGCCATCAACGTGCCGCCGACCTCGCGCGCGGCGTTCGAGGGCGACGGCGCAGGAACCCTGGTCGTCGGCCCCTCGACCTCGTCGTACAGCTTCGGACCGACGTCCTCCACCAGTGCGGCGGCGAATCCCAAGATCCGGCAGGCACTCAACCTCGCGATCGACCGCGAGAAGTACCTCGAGACCGTCGTGAACGGGCTCGGATATGTCCAGAAGACGCTGGTGCCCCCGTTCTCGTTCCAGGCGATGGAAGAAGCGGACATCTACCAGGCCGGATACGACGCACTCGCCGCGCCCGAGGTCGACATCGAGGCGGCGAGGAAGCTCGTCGAGGAGAGCGGCGAGGACGTCAGCGTCCCGCTGGTGCTCGCGGTGGTGGCCGGAGCCCCGCAGTTCCAGCAGACCGCGGCGATCATCCAGAGCGCCGGCAAGGAGATCGGCCTCGACATCCAGATCAACGAGATGCAGGCATCCGATTTCGGTGCGCTGTTCTACGACCCCAGCAAGCGCGACGGCGTTGATTTCGTGGCGACGCAGGGCTACCTCGAGACTCCGGGTGTGCTCGGCTACCCGTCGCTCTTCGTGCTCCCCGAGGAGCTCGGCGGCTTCTTCAACTGGAGCGGCTACGACAACCCCGACGTGACGGCGCACATGACGGCCGCCCGCAACGCGGTGGATGCCGAGACGGCCTCGAACGAGTTCGTCGCCGCGCAGGAGATCTTCGGTCCGGACTACCTGCAGGTCACCCTCGCCGGCGCCTACCAACTCACCTATGTCAACGACGACCTGACCGGAGTGGTCACCTCCATCGCGGCTTACAGCAGCCCGTGGGCGCTGCACCTCGGCGGCAAATGACGCGACCTGCCGGGGCCGGACACCTCGCGCAGCGAGTCGGGGCCCGGCAGGATCACTCTCACCTGGAGAAAGGAGGACGGACGCGATGAACCCCCTCACCCGCACATTGCTGGGACGACTCGGCGGATTGGTGCTCACGCTCTTCCTCGCGAGCGTCGTCATCTTCTCCGCGGTGCTCCTCACCGGCGATCCGATCGCGGCGCTCGCCGGCGGCGCCAAGCCGACACCGGAGCTCATCGCGCAGATCCGCGCCGAGTACCACCTCGACGATCCCGTGTGGGCGCGGTACTGGATGTGGCTCAGCGGAGCCGTCCAGGGCGACTTCGGGCGGTCTTTCGTCTACAAGACCGACGTCGTCTCGCTGGTCGCCCCTCGCTTCGGGGTCACCCTCCAACTCGTACTGCTGACCATCGTGCTGATCCTGATCTTCGGCGTCGGATCCGGCATCCTCGCCGCCACTCGCGGTGCCCGCACCGACCGAGCGGTCGCTGTTCTGACCTCGCTCGGGATGGCGCTGCCCACCTTCGTCGTCGCGATCCTCCTGATCTGGATCTTCGCGAAGACCCTCGGATGGTTCCCGGTCTACGGCGCGGGAGAAGGATTCTGGGATCGCCTGTGGCACCTCGTGCTTCCCGCCGTCTCGCTCGCCGTCCTCTTCATCGCCTACATCAGCCGGGTGACCCGCAGCGCACTGGTCGCGCAGCTTCACGCGGAGCACGTCGACACCGCGCGAGTGCGCGGCATTCCTGCCCGGCGGATCTTCGGGGTTCACGTGTTCCGCAACGCGTCGCCGCAGATCCTCGCCATCTCGGGCACGACCATCGCGGGGCTGTTCGCGGCATCGGCCATCGCCGAGGTCGCGTTCGGTCTCGGCGGGATCGGCTCCCTGCTCGTGCAGGCAGCCGCTCGCGCCGACCTGCCGGTGGTGCAGATCGTGTCGCTGCTGCTCGTCGTCATCTTCGTCGTGCTCAACGCCGTCGCCGACCTGATCAGCTTCGCGATCGATCCGACCAGCCTGTCCGAAGGGATGAACGCATGAGCGTCGGCCAGATCGCCCAGGGTCGCGTGCCCGCCGTCGCCCGTCGCGTCGCGAAGAAGGACTGGACGTTCGTCGTCGCGCTCATCGTCTTCGGGATCGTGGTGCTCATCGCGATCATCGGCCCCTGGATCGCGCCCTACCCCGCTGACGAGTTGTACGTCGGCCCCGTCAACGGTGCCCCCAGTCTTGCGCACCCGTTCGGCACCGACGACGTCGGACGCGACATCCTGTCCCGCGTGCTCGTCGGCGCGCAACCGAGCGTCTTCGCGCCGATCGTGGTCGTCGTCATGTCCACCGCCCTGGGCCTCACGCTCGCCGTCACCGCCGCCTGGTTCGGCGGCTGGGTGTCGGGCGGACTTGCCCGCATCATCGACGTGATCTTCGCGATCCCCGGACTGGTGCTGGCCGTGCTCGCGGTCGCGATGTTCGGGAAGGGCCTCGTTGCTCCCATCGTCGCCTTGTCGATCGCTTACATCCCCGTCGTCGCGCGACTCACCCAGACCGCGGCATCGCGCGAACTCGGGAAGCCGTACTTCGCGGCTCTCCGGGTTCAGGGTGTGTCGAGCGGCGCGATGCTGCTTCGCCACCTGCTTCCCGCCCTCATCCCGCTCGTCGCGGCGCAGATGGCGGTCGGGTTCGGCTACGCGATGCTCGACCTCGCCGCCATCTCGTTCCTCGGTCTCGGGCAGCAGCCACCCGCACCCGACTGGGGCTCGATGATCGCAGCGGGACAGGCGGGCATCCTCGCCGGGGCGCCGGAGCAGTCCGTGTTCCCCGCGATCTTCGTCGTGGCGACCGTCCTCGCGGTCGGTGTGATCGGCGCGCGGGTCACCGTCTGGGTAGAGGAGCGCGAACGATGACCGACACCGTGCTGAAGATCGAGGATCTCGACATCTTCGCCCCCGGATCCCGGCAGCTCGTCTTCGGCAGCAGCCTGGCTGTCGGCCGTGGCGAGGCCGTGGGGCTCGTCGGCGAGTCGGGCTCGGGCAAGACTCTCACGGTGCGCGCGGTCGCCGGGCTGCTGCCCGACGGGTTCACGACCCACGGCGTCATCCGGATCGACGGCCGAGACCTCGGGTCGATGAGCGTCCCCGAACTCCGCGACGTCCGCGCTCGCCGCCTCGGGATGGTCTTCCAGACCCCTCGTGCGCACCTCAACCCCCTCCGGACCATCGGCGACTTCCTCACCGAGGCGCTCGTCCACGTCGCCGGTGCCAAGGCCTCGACTGCCGATCGGCGGGCGAAGGAGCTTCTCGACGAAGTGGGGATCACCGACCCCGCGCGCCGCATGCGACAGCATCCCGCCGAACTTTCGGGCGGCCTGCTGCAGCGCGTGATGATCGCGGCCACGCTCGCCATGGACCCCGACATCCTGCTCGCCGACGAGATCACCACGGCACTCGACGTGACCACGCAGGAAGAGGTCATGGCGGTCATCGCCGACCTCCGCACGCACCGCGAGCTGTCACTGCTGTTCATCACCCACGACCTCGCCCTCGCCGGCGCCGTATGCGACCGGGTGGCAGTGATGCAGCGTGGGCGGATCGTCGAGACCCTCGAGGCGGCCACGATGCGCCGCGACGCGAAAGCCGACTACACGCGCCTTCTCATGTCCGCCACCCTCGACGAGGGTGCGCCGAGAGAGTCGGATGCCGCGGCCGAGGCATCCATCATGGAGATCGAGGCTCTGAGCAAGACCTACCAGGTGCGCGGCGACAGCGGCCGTGAGACCCTCGTCGCCGTCGACGGGGTGTCGATGGCGCTCGCCGAGGGCGGTTCGCTCGGCATCGTCGGCGAGTCGGGTTCAGGCAAGTCCACGACGGCGCGCGTGCTCCTCGGCCTGGAGCGCGCCGACACCGGCACGATCACGGTGGGAGGGGAGGACTGGAGCGTCCCCGCGCGCACCGGTCGCGATCGCCGCCACCGCGCGAAGATCGCGCAGATGGTCTTCCAGGACCCCTACCAGTCGCTGGACCGCCGACAGACCGTGCGACAGTGTCTCACCGAGGCGGTCCGCGTCCATCGTCGCGGCGCGCCGAAGGATGCCGTGGCAGCCCGCGTGCAGGACCTCATGCGCCAGGTACGGCTCGACGAGGCCCTGCTCGACACCCGTCCGCGGGCGCTCTCGGGAGGGCAGCGCCAGCGCGTCGCGATCGCCCGTGCGCTCGCCGCCGATCCGTCGCTGCTGGTGCTCGATGAAGCGGTGTCGGCTTTGGACGTGACCACGCAGGTCGAGATCCTCACGCTGCTCGATTCGATCCGACGCGACACCGGGGTCGCGCTCCTCATGATCACGCACGACCTCACGGTCATCCGGCGCCTGTGCGAGCACGTCGTCGTCATGCGCGCCGGCGCCATCGAGGAGCAGGGGACCGCGGAGGACATCCTCGACCGGCCGCAGGCCGACTACACGCGGCTGTTGCTCGACTCCATCCCGCGGGAAGGATGGGTCCCGAAGCGTCGCCGTCTCGGGCGGACTCGGTCCCTGCCCACCGTCACCCGCGGCAGCGCGATCGTCCCCGAGTGAATCGAGTTCCCATGACCGCCGACCTCCTGACGCCCGGATTCGAGTACTGCTTCGAGCTGCGCTGCGCCGTCGACGAAGAGCTGCCGCTCGGCGGTTCGACACCGGGCGAGGGTCTCCACTTCGCCGGGGTGTCGGGCGGCGACTTCGACGGACCGCGCCTGCGTGGCCGGGTAGTCGACAGCGGCGGTGACTGGTGGTTCGGTCGCGGACTGACCGTGACGCTCGACGCCCGGTACGTCATCGAAGCCGAAGTGCAGGGGGGAACGGCCGGGGTCGAGGTCGTCAACCGAGGCGTCTGGCGTACGGATGCCGCCACGTTCGAGCGGATGCTCGCCGGCGAGGATGTGGCGGAGGCGGAGCTCTACTACCGCACAGCGTTCGTGTTCCGCACGGAGCACCCCGACCTGCAATGGCTCACCGAGTCGCAGTTCATCGGCTACGCCCGGCCGCAGCCGGGATTCGTCCTGATCCGGGTCTTCCGGCTCACCTGAAAGGCAGACATGATCGCCGACACCATCATCGTGAACGGCCGCGTCTTCGACGGGAAGACGCTCACGCAGAGCACCGCCGTGGCCATCGGCGACGGCCGGATCGTCCGGGTCGGGGCAGACGCGACCGTGCGTGAGCTTGCGGATGCCTCGACCCGCGTGATCGACGCACGTGGCGGGCTCATCCATCCCGGGTTCGTCGACGCCCACGCCCATGCGGTGTTCGCCGGGGTCGAGCGGCTCAGCATCGACCTGACCCCCGCGACGACGATCGAAGAGACGCTGGAACTCATCCGTGAGGGCGCCGAGCGCAGCGACGCCGAGTGGCTCACGGGCGGGGGGTGGAGCCACGATCTGTTGCCGATGCCCACGCGCCATCAGCTGGACGAGATCGTCCCCGACCGCCCCGTCGCGCTGAGCGACGCGGGCCACCACACGCTGTGGGTCAATTCGAAGGCGCTGGAGCTGGCCGGCGTGGACCGTGCCACCCCTCAGCCGCACAACGGCTTCATCTACCTCGACGGGGACGGCGATCCGATCGGCTATCTCAACGAGACGGCAGCCGAACTCGTGGGCAGGATGGTGCCGCCCGCAACCGACGAGGAGATGTACCACGGTCTCCTCAACGCGCAGGAGCACCTGTGGTCACTCGGCATCACCGGGTGGCACGAGGCGATCCTGGGCGAGTACAACGGCAAGGCGGACTGCACGCCCGCCTTCCTCAGAGCGATCGCCGACGCAACGCTGAAGGACCAGACATCCGGAGCCCTGTGGATCGCGCCGGGCCTGCGTCGCGACGAGGTGCCGGCCCTCGTGGCCCGGTTCATCGAGGTGCGGGAGCGAAACGCCGCGGCCGGATTCGACACGAGCACCGCGAAGGCGATGATCGACGGCGTCCCGCACGGAGAGACAGCCGCGCTCCTCGAACCGTACTTCAATCACTCCCATGACGGATTCAGCGGCGAACTCCACTTCGACGAGGACGCGATTCGCGAGTTCGTGTCCCGACTCGACTCGGCAGGCTTCGCGCTGCACCTGCATGTGATGGGCGATCGCGGCATCCGCGTCGCACTCGATGCGATCGAAGCGGCGCGCGCTGCGAACGGACCCGGCCGTCGTCACCACATCGCACATCTGTCGATGGTGCAGCCCGAAGACGCCCTGCGGTTCGGCCCCCTCGGCGTCACCGCGAACATCCAGGGCCTGTGGGCCGCACCCGACCCGTTCGTCGTCGACCTCATCGGCGAGGAGCGGATGCTGGATGGATACCCTTTCCGAACGATCGCCGAGGGCGGCGCCGACCTGGCAATGGGCTCGGACTGGCCGGTATCGCCTGCCGACCCATGGCTCGCGATCCACGTCGTCGTGAACCGCTGGGCGCCGCCGTCTCCCGGCGTGGGCGTTCCGACGCTCCCTGAGGGAACGACGCCGCCGACGCTCGACGCAGAAGGGCAATCCCTTACGGTGACGCACGCGCTGAGCGCCTATACGAACGGATCGGCCGAGCTCGTCCTCGGCCGGCCCGGTCGCATTCGCGTCGGCGAGCGGGCCGACATCGCCGTGGCGACCGGCGACCCCTTCAGCCTGCCGCCCGAGATGCTGGTCTCGCTTCAGACCGCCATGACGATCGTCGGGGGCGAGGTGGTGTTCGAGCGCTGACGGACCTCTCGCCACCTCCGTCCTCTCCGTCGTCAGCCGAACCGGCGTCAGCCGCGCAGCGGTGCGGTCGACGAGCGGACCACCAGCGTCGTGGACAGCTCGGTGCGGGCCGCGGGGTGGGGGTGGCGGCCGGCGCGCACGCGGACGATCACGTCGACGGCGGCGCTTCCCATCTGCGCGAGCGGCTGGCGGATGGTCGTGAGTGGCGGGTCGATCCAGGATGAGTGCGGGAGATCGTCGAAGCCGATCACCGACATGTCGTCGGGAATGCGCAGGTCGGCCTCGCGGAGGGCGCGGATGGCGCCGAGCGCGCTGTCGTCGCTCGCGGCGAAGATCGCCGTCGGTCGTGAGTGGCGGGTGAGGAGGATGCGCGTGGCGTCGTAGCCCTGGTCGATCCCGTAGTGGGTGCGGATGATCAGGTCGTCGTCCACGGGAACGCCCGCCTGCTGCAGCGCCGCCTGGAATCCGGCGAGCCGGGCGATGCCGTTGTCCTGGTCCAGCGGACCGGTGATGGTCGCGATGCGGCGGTGGCCCAGCTCGAGGAGATGCTGTGCGGCGTCGAACGCGCCTTGGAAGTTCGTCGCCGCGATCGAGAACGTCCCCTCGGGCATCCGGTGCAGGGGGTCGACGACGACCAGGGGGATGCCGGCCTCCGCCAGTTGCTGCCGGGCCTCGGGGCTCGGCACCGCGACCACGCTCAGCAGTCCGTCGGAGCCCCGTTCCAGCGCGTGCATCACCCACTCGTCGCAGTCCTCGGGGTCGGGTTCGACGGCGAGGACGAGGTCTTTGCCGTGCGCCTTCGCCGCCTCGGCGGCGCCGCGGACGACGGCCTCCGACCACGCTTGGTCGAGGTTGACGACCCGCATGTCGAGGAACCCGGTCGCCATCCTCGGGCGCATCCGGATCTCGTAGCCGTGGCGCTTGAGGACTGCAGCGACGCGGTCTCGCGTGGCGCGCGACACGTCGGGCCGGGAATTGAGCACCTTCGACACCGTCGGGATGGACACTTTCGCCTCGGCCGCGATCTGGGCGAGCTGGACTGCCATTGTTCCTCCGGATCAACTTTCCGAAAATGCTAGCGCCAAACGCGAGTGATCGCTGGCCCATTCTCGCGGCTCTCGCTGGACTTGCGCCGTCCTGGCACCCTATAGTCTCACTCCGAGGCACGAAATTTCGAGCTATCGTATCGAAAACACACGAAGGAGTGAGCATGCAAGGGATGCGAGTCACAGCGATCACGGCGATGGCGCTGGGTGCGGTCCTGGTCCTGTCCGGATGCGGCCGCAGCGCGGAGGGCGCCGCCGAGGGTTCGTCGGTCGCCCCTGCGGAAGAAGGCGAGGCCTCGGGCGCCGTCGAGATCTGGACGGCCGGCGGGCACGCCGACAACCTGGAGAAGCTCACCGCGGAGTGGGTGAAGGCCAACCCGGACGCCAGCATCAAGATCACGGACGTGCCGTGGGACCAGGTGATCACGAAGGCGCAGACGGCCACGGCCGCCGGCAAGGGCCCGGACATCATCATGACCGGCTCCGACCAGACGGCGACCGTGATCGGAATGGGCGCGTTCGACGCCGTGCCGGACAGCGTCTACGACACCGACGACTTCTACCCGGCCGCCGTCGACTCGGTGACCGGCGAGACGGACCTGTACGCGATGCCGTGGTACGTCGAGACCCGCTTCCTCTTCTACCGCGCGGACATCGCGGCCGAGCTCGGCCTGTCGGCGCCCACAACGTGGGAGGAGACGCAGGCGATGTCGGCGGCCTTCGCATCGCGTCCTGGAGGAACCTTCGGCTTCAGCCTGCCCAAGCCCACGGAGCAGCCGGCGCAGGTCATCGTGCCGTTCGACACGCAGGCCGGTGGTTCGATGACCGACGGCGACGCGTGGACGATCGACACCCCCGAGTTCGTCGAGGCCCTCGACTACTACGGCGGCTACTTCCAGCGCGGCGAGGCGCCGATGGGCGATACCGACGCGACGTTCGAGAACGGCGGGACGCCGATGTTCATCTCGGGCCCGTGGATGCTCGACATCTACGAGGAGGAGATCGAGAAGGGCACCGCGCCCGAAGGCTTCACGATGGACTCCGTCGGCTACACCGTCTCGCCGACCGGCCCCGGCGGCAACAACGACCAGTACATCGGCGGCGGCAACCTCGGCGTGTTCTCGGCGTCCGACAACAAGTCGGCGGCATGGTCGCTGCTGTCGTGGATGAGCGAGCAGGAGCAGCAGGAGGCTTGGTACGACCTGCAGGGTGAGCTTCCCGCCAACGTGGCGGCCGGCCAGTACGCGCCGATCCAGGAGAACCCGGTCACCAAGACGCTGACCGAGCAGCTGGAGAACACCGTCGCCACGCCGAACTACCCGGCCTGGTCGCAGATCTCGGACCTCATCAGCAAGTACTCCGAGCAGGTCGCCCGCGGCGAGATCACGAGCGCCGATGCGGCGAAGGAGATCCAGACGAAGGCCGACGAGATCGGCTTCGGGTGGTGACAACCGGGCCGGCGCGGCCGGGGAAGGTCTCTTCCCTGGCCGCGCAGCGGCGGCGCTCCGCCGCGATCGCCTGGATCTTCGTTGCGCCGTTCGTCCTGACGTTCGGGGTGTTCGGGCTGATCCCGCTCGTCAGCTCGCTGGCGATGGCGTTCACCGACCTGCGGGCGCGGGACATCCGCAACCCGTTCAACGTCGACTTCGTCGGATTCGAGAACTTCGTCGCGGTGCTGACCGACCCGTCGTTCCAGCGCGCGCTGTTCAACACGCTGATGTTCGTCGTGGTCGGCGTGCCGGCCACGCTGTTCATAGCCCTCGTGCTGGCGGTGATGCTCAACTCGGTGAGCCGCAAGGTCGCCACGTTCTTCCGCGTGGGCTACTACACGCCGGTCATCACGACGATCGTCGCCGTGGCCGTCGTGTGGCGCATCATGTACCAGAACACCGGCGCCATCAACGCGATCCTCGGCTGGTTCGGGATCACCGGGCCCAACTGGCTGAGCGATCCGAACACCGCGCTGCTGGCGATCACCATCATGGCGATCTGGCGCAACATCGGCGCTTCGATGGTGATCTTCCTCGCGGGTCTGCAGGGCATCCCCGCCGACGTCAACGAGGCCGCGTCGATCGACGGTGCCAATGCGGTGCAGAAGTTCTTCCGCATCACCATTCCGATGATGATGCCGACGATCCTGCTGAACACGATCCTCGTGACCACCGGCTACATGCAGTTCTTCGACGAGCCGTTCGTCATGACGAACGGCGGTCCGCTGGAGTCGACCACCTCGATCGCGCTCCAGGTCTACAACCAGTTCAAGTACGGCAACTACTCGGTCGGCGCCGCCGGCGCGTACGTGCTGTTCGCGCTCGTCGGCATCCTCGCGCTCATCCAGTTCCGCTTCTTCCGTCAGAGGACCTGACATGACCACAACCCTGGAAAGACCCGCCGAGACCGCGGCCGGGACCACGCCGACGCGGACACCGCGCAAGCCCATCCGGTGGGGCAACCTCGCCGTGCTGGTCGCCCTCTCCGTCGGCCTCGCCGCCACGGTCCTGCCGTTCGTCTGGATGGTGCTCGGCGCCTTCAAGACGAAGGCCGAGATCATGGCGCGACCGGTCACGTGGTGGCCGCAGCATCCGACGCTCGACAACTTCCGGGCGTGGCTGTTCGAGTTCGACATCCTCCGGCCGTTCTTCAACTCTGTGTTCCTCGCGGCCGTGACCGTCGCCACGACGCTGCTGTTCTCGTCGATGGTGGGCTGGGCGCTGGCGAAGATGAACTTCCGCGGCAAGAACGTGATCATCGTCGTCGTGCTGGCCACGCTGTTCGTGCCCGGCATCGTCACGCTGATCCCGCAGTTCGTCCTGGTGGCGAACCTCGGCATGGTCAACACCTACTGGGGCCTGATCCTGCCGGGGATGGTCGGCGCCTTCGGCGTCTTCCTGATGCGGCAGTTCATGCTCGAGATCCCCGACTCGCTGCTGGATGCGGCACGGATCGACGGCGCGGGGGAGTTCCGCACGTTCTTCCAGATCGTGCTGCCGCTATGCAAGGCGCCGCTGGCGACCCTCGCGATCTTCACGTTCATGGGGTCGTGGAACAGCTTCCTGTGGCCGCTGATCATCTCGCAGGACGACTCGATGTACACCCTCCCGGTGTCGCTGGCGCTCTTCTCGGCCGAGGCCGGCGGGCATGGGTCCGACTACGGGCTGCAGATGGCGGGATCGTTCCTCATCATCATCCCGGTGCTCATCCTGTTCATCGCCATGCAGCGGCACTTCATCCAGGGGATCGCCCTGACGGGGATCAAGTGACCCCGATCCCGACACCTCCACAAGAAAGGAATCAGCATTCATGAGCAGTGTCATCGCCGCACCCGAGGGGTTCATCTGGGGAGCGGCCACCGCCGGTCACCAGATCGAGGGCGGCAACGTCAACACAGGACACTGGGAGAACGAGTACGCCCCGGGCACTCAGATCCCGGAGCCTTCGGGTGACGCCTGCGACTCGTACCACCGCTATCCCGAGGACATCGCGCTGCTGGCTGACGCGGGGCTCACCGCGTATCGGTTCTCGCTGGAGTGGTCGCGCATCGAACCCGAGGAAGGCGTGGTTTCGCGGGCGCAGCTCGCGCACTACCGGCGCATGATCGACACGTGCCGCGACCACGGCGTGCAGCCCATCGTGACGCTCCACCACTTCACCTTCCCGCGGTGGTGGGACCACTCCGGCGGTTGGTATGCCGAAGAGAGCACCGACCGGTTCCGCCGCTTCACCGAGATCGCGGCCACGATCCTCGACGACGTCGACCTCGTCGTGACGATCAACGAGCCCAACATGATGGTCAACCAGACCGAGGCGCGCATCGACACCGAGAACGGTGTCAACTTCCCGGGCCCGTCGCCGTTCGTCGCCCAGGCCATCGCCGACGCCCACCACGCCTCGACCGAGGTGCTGCGCGGGGTCGGCGGCATCCGCTCGGGGTGGACTGTCGCGAACCAGGTGTTCCAGGCGGTGCCGCGATGGGAGAAGCAGCGCGACGAGTGGCAGTACTGGCGCGAAGACTTCTTCCTCGAGCAGTCGCGGAACGACGACTTCATCGGCGTGCAGTCGTACTTGCGGACGATCATCGGTCCGACGGAAGACGAGCTGGGCTACGGCCCGCAGCCGTGGCCCGAGGGCACCGAGCGCACGCTCACCGGCTGGGAGTACTATCCCGAGGCGCTCGGCCACGCCCTCCGCCACACCCGCGAGGTCACCGGCGGCATCCCGATGATCGTCACCGAGAACGGGATGGCGACGTCGGACGATGAACGGCGCATCGACTACACGACGGGTGCGCTGGCGGGCATGGCCGAGGCGATGGCCGACGGCTGCGACGTGCGCGGGTACCTGCACTGGTCACTGCTCGACAACTACGAGTGGGGGTCGTTCCGGCCCACCTTCGGGCTGATCGCCGTCGACCACGAGACGTTCGCGCGCACCCCGAAGCCGAGTCTCGGCTGGCTGGGCGGCCTGGCACAGCGGAACGAGATCCCCGCCGCGGCTCACGCCGAGCTGCGGTCGGTCTGAGCAGATTCGAACGGACGAGGGGAGGACGGATGCTGCGGGCCGCGGCATCCGTCTTCCCCTTCCTTTCCGAAGCCGACCCGGACCAGCCCTTCGCTCGACCGGACGTCGGCACGCCGGTGTACCCGCTGGGGAATCCCGTCCGAACTCGCGTAATAGATTCCCTAGGGCTGTGTCTCTTCAGTGGGGGATAGCGCCGGAGCCCCGGTCCGGCACCCCGGCCGTGGGTCCCGAGCTCGCGGCTACCGGGGGCGCCGGCATTCTCGCGTCGGCCCCCCGGTCAATCCCCGCGTCATGCGCCCGGGTTCCGCAGCGCCTTGAGCGCCGTGAGCCACTCCTTACTCGCATCGTGCAGCTCGGACCGCGCTTGCTCGGCGGCCGTGTCCTGGCGATCCAGTTCGGCACGAGCGGACTCGATGCTCCTGCCGAGTTCGGGGACGCGTCGCGCCGCCGCTCTCAGCTCACGGGAGCCGAGCAGTTCGCGGGCGGACTCGGCGCGAGCGCGGCGGGCCTCCTCACCTCGCTCGAGCGCTTCGGGCAGCGCGGCGACGCCGTCGGTCAGCACGTCGAGCAGCGCGGTGACGGCCGCATCGTCGGCGACGCGATCCTCGCGCGCCGTCTCGTCCGCCTTCGGTCGGCGTCGAGGCTTGGGCTGGGGCTTGGGCTTGGGCGTGGGGGTCATGATGCCGCCTCTTTCAGATGCCGATGACGTTGAGGGCGTCCCACGGCGGGGGAACGGGCGCGCCGTTGAGGAACACGACGCCGGTCGAGATGTTGCCGAGAACGGAGGCCCCCGAGAGGAAGAGGTCTGCCGTGGGCTCCCTGCCGCCCCAGAACCGGTTCTGCGCGACAGTGCCCGTCTCGGCGCGCAGGCGGAGGGCGGTCGTGCCGAACTCCCGGTTGCCGCGCACGTGGTTCGAAGTGACGATCGCATCGCCGCGCAGCCCGATGATCACCGCGGGCGGGGCGTCGCCGGCCCCACCGGCCACGATGTTCGCGTCGACGGTCACGAGCGGGGCGACGATGCGGGCCGATCCGACGGCCGCCGCGGCGGCGACGCCGAAGACCAACGAGCCGAGCCCGGTCACGATGCCGCCCGCCTTCGTGAGGCCGAAGTCGAGGTCGCGCTCGTCGGCGCTGCCGACGAGCAACCCGATGAAGCGGCCGCCGTTGGGATCGAAGTCCGGATCCATCGGGTACCGGCGCGACGCGTTGCCCTCGATCTGGGATCGGGCGAAGCCGCGCACGGCGATGCCGATCTCGCCCCGGCCGCCGTCGGCCGGCCCCACGCGCTCCACGGTGTTGCCTGCGACGCGCGACTCCGCGGCGGCCACGACGTCGATGCCGACCGACTCGCCGCCCATGCTGCGCGCCGTGCCGACCCCGCGTACGGTGTTCGACTCGACGGTGGCGCGCGCGGCGTTGACGACGCGGATCGCGAAGACCCCCACCGCCTCGTCGGTGTCGCGGGAGCCGACGTCGATGACGGTGTTCCCCGAGACGGTGGCGAGCTCGACCGCCGCCTTCTCGTCGACCACGATGCCGTGCTGGGCGAGCTCGACGCGGTTGCGAGTCACCTCGAGCGTCTGCACGGAGGCGTAGTCGACGATGCCGTGACCGCCCACGCCGCGGACGCGGTTGCCGTCGATGCGCACGACGTCGCGCACGAGCTCGCCCGGGGGCGTCGGCACGATCGCGATGCCGTCGGTGCGGGCCGGCTGCTCGGAGCGCGGCGCACCGACCTGGTTGCCGGTGATGGCGAAGCCGCCCTCCGAGACCGAGATGCCCGTGCCGCCGACCATCACGGTGTTGTCGGCGATCGCGACGGAACTGCCGGGGATGACGGTGCTCGGGTAGACGAAGCCTGTGGCCACGATCCCGCCCTCGCGCGCCCGGATCACGGTGTTGTCGGCGACGCGGTTGGCGAGCAGGAACGCGGTGGTGCCGTCGAGCCGCATCCCGAAGTCGCGGCCGACGACGATGTTGTCGGCCGCCTCGAACTCCGCGACCAGGAGGACGCGGCGCCGGTCCTCTGCGCCGGCGCCCGCGTGGCCGATCCCGGTCGGCGCGGCCACGATGTTGTCGCGCAGCCTGGTGAGCAGCGCGGTCCCAGCCAGTGCGATCGCGGCCCGCGATGGGCCTTCCTGTGCGAGGACCAGGGCGGTGACGCGCTGCACGGTCGCGGCGACCGTGGTGTCGAGCACCACCGCGGAGTCGTTCGCGGCGAGTACGGCGAGATCCTCGATGGTGACGAACCGGCTCTTGGTGACGACGAAGCCGTCCGAGGCCGACGCGACGACGATCGATCCCACGCCTTGGCCGCGGATGCGCAGCGACACCGCGCCGTCGATCCGCACCGATTCACGCAGCGGGTACAGCCCGATCGCGAGGCACACGGTACCACCGCCGGCGGCGATGACCTTGTTTACCGCGTCCTGGATGGTGAGCTCGCCGCTGACGTGCGACACCGGCGTCACGCACACGGTGCATTCGCAGCCGCAGTCGTCGCAGCCGCCTTCGCCGGGCGTCGGCCACTTCGGGCGGCAGTCGGTGACGTTCCCCGGGGTGAGGATGCCGAGTCGCACGTAATGGTGATGGATGCCGAGCGGCGGCGCCGCGTCGAGCAGCGGGTCTGCGCCCGAGGGGTCGCCCGAGGCGTCGGCCGTGCGTGCGGGCACGATCCAGTGGTCGCCGGTGCGGAACGCCCCGCCGGCGGAGGCGAACCCGACGATGAGCCCGTGCTCGAGCACGATCCGATCCGCCGCGGCGGCCGGGACGGGGATCGCGCCGGTGGCCGCCGCCTGGTCGAGGTCGACGACCGTGCCGCCCGCGGTGTTCTTGACGACGCCCACCTGGTCCCAGCGGCGCACGCGGAGGTGGCGCTCGGAGGCTTCGTCGATCGTCAGCTGCAGGTCGGCGGGCAGCGCCGCCCCGGCGAAGGCGATGGTCCCCTCGGCGTCGTCGACCTCGATGCGGCGCAGCTCGCCGGGCTCGCCGCGCAGCTCGCGATGGTCGTCGACGACCTCGACCCAGTCGCCGTCGTGGAAGCCGAGCACGTCGTCCCGGCCCAACGACGCCGGGCGGACCACGGCGCCCGCGTCCAGGACCTCGACGACGGCGCTCGCCACGGATCCGTTGTCGCGAGACCACTTGAACGACGCCGTCCCCGGCTCGCCGGGATCGTGGATCTCGATCCGGTACGTCTGGTGCTCGAGCCCGCGGTAGCCGCCGGTCGGCGGCAGTTCGCACGGGTCGTCGTCGACGACCGAGATGGTCTCGACGGTGAGCCGGGCGCCAGACGGCGCGGTGGACGCGGTCCACCCCTCGATGTCGTCGTCGGGGGTCCCGCAGGTCGTGCCCGCCGGCACCGCGAAGTGCTTGACCTGCCACACGGTCTGCGTGCGCGCCGTCGTGTCGACGCCGATCGCGGGCTCGATCAGGCCCGGATCCTCGAGGTGCGTGACCTCGCGCGGCCACACGTCGAGGTACATGAGGTGGGTGCCGTCGGCGGGGAGGTCCGGTGGATCGGGCAGGTACGGCTGCGTCGCATAGGTCACGGTGTCAGGCCCCACCTGCTCGGCGAGGATCGGGTCGAAGCTGTCGTCGGGTGCGGCGCCGTGGTTCTCGGCGAGCTGGCCGTCGACGTAGAGCCGCCCTCTCCCGATCGCGAGACTTCCGCCCGCGAGCGTGAGCCTGAAGGCGTCGGGCGTCACCTTCGACACCGCGGCCGTGCCCTGGATGCCCGCCTGCGGCCCAGGGCCGTCGAGGTCGGCGACGTTGGCGCGCAGCCTCCGCTCAAGGATGGCGACGAGCTCGTTCCAGTCGCCGTCGAGCAGCAGACGACCCTGCTGCAGCACGACGCCGGAGTGATCCTTGCGTGCGTCGAACCGCACGCCGCTGAGATCAGCACCCATCAGTTCGTCCCCTTCCCGGATTTCATGTCGCGAAGATGCGGTCGGCCGCGAGGCCGAACCGCAGGTACTCGTCGAGGCGGATGCGCAGGTTCGCCTCGCGCTGCGGCGCGTAGAGGCGGTGCGTCACACCCATCTCGCCCTCATCGTCGGCGCCGAGGCGGATGCGATCGTGCGTGCCTTCGTGCAGCCTCAGGTAGTCGTGGTCGCCGTACCGCATCGAACCGAATCGCGCGCGCGACGCGCGCTGCACGGCGAGGAGGTCATCGGGTCGGGGCGCGCAGTGGAAACGGCGACCGGTGCGAGACCCGTCCGGCAGGAACGAGTACCGCACACACCCCTGCTGCTTCCGCTCGGCGTGCACGGGGTGCGGCCGAGGATCGCCGTTCACCAGAGCTGCGAGCAGCAGCGAGTTCGAGGCATCCAATCGGATGCAACGGATGCTGCCCACCACCGTGGAGGCGACGATGTCGAGGTCGCCGGCGGCCGCGGTGCCGTCGCCCGTCTCCCAGTCGGCGACGGACGACACCGTACGCGGCGACGCGCCGTCGCGGCCGGTGATGGCCGCACCGGTGCGTGATGACGCGTCGACGACCGAGTCGACGATCTCGATCGAGACGCCTTCGACCGCGACGATCGGGCCGACGACGCTGCGTTCGATCCTGACGCAGGCGAACGGGTCGAGCACGATGAGGCTCGCCCGCGCCGGCGAGGTGGGCTGTCCGGCGGTCGTGCGAGTGATTCCCGGCACCAGCGTCGTGTCGCGGATGACGATGGTGCGGCGCTCGCGGTCGGGCGGGTCGACCTCGTCCAGCACGACGGGGGCACCCGAGACGAGCAGACCGTCCAGCACGACAGTGCTCTTCGCGGCCATGTCGAGCCTCAGCGGCGACGAGAGTTCGAGCGAGGGGCGTGCGCCGGCATCGGCGGCGAGACACACCGCCGTGTCATCGCCGGCCGTCGGGTCGGGCGTGAGCGACGTGATCGTGACGCCCTGCGCGTAGCGGTCGGAGTCGACGACGAGGACGGTGCCGGCCTCTTGCGTGAGGTCGAGTTGGGCCTGCAGGGATCCGCCCGCCGAGACCGTGCGACGGGGGAGGGGGAGCGGATCGTCGCCGCGGCGGCGGTTGCCCGCGCCGACGGGCACCGCCATGCCGATCGAGAAGGTCGCGAGCACCCGCTCGTCGGCGGCGAGAGCGTCGCCGAACCAGACGCGGCCGAGCGCGGGGTCGATGTGCACATCGCCCGCCGCGGGCTCGTGCGCCCAGGCCCCGCCGCCGCCCGGAACGTCGGAGAGGTCGGCGAATCGGACCACCGCGAGCGGGATGGCCGCAGGTTCGCCCCCACCCGTCTGCCGTTCGAGCAGGATGGACCGGCGCGCGCGGGACAGCGTCGGCCCGTAGACGGAGGGCGCGTGGTCGGCGGCCCACCGGACCGTGAGCGGCTGCGGCACGTCGGGCGGCTGCGCGAGGTGCGCGATGTCGGTCTCGATCCGGGGCTGGCTGAACAGCCGGGTGTCGGCACCGAGCGGATCGAACCGGAACCGGCGCCCATCGGCAGCGGGGTCGGGGGTGAGCGGCGAACGCCCGATGAGCACCGGCTGCGTCCGCCACAGGAAGATCGGCACCTTCACGATGCCGTAGCGACCCCCTCGCTCGCGCCAGGTGGAGTCGAGCGTACGCGTGTGCGCGGTGTGGGCGAGGTCGTCGAACGCGGCGCCCTGCTGCACCACATGGTGGAGGGCTTCGTGGTCGCGCAGACCCGCGCTCGCCGCCGCGTGCGGACGCACGTGGTTCATGTACTGCGTCGTCGTGACGCGTTCGAACGACTCGTATACGCGGGCCGGCCAGCCGGTGACGTCGCGCGCGAGCTGCTCGATCACCGCCGCGGTGCCTTTGCGGCGGCGGTAGGCGACAGTGTTGGCGACCTCCGCACGCGGCGAGACCACCTCGGGCACCACGCCGTGGATCGGCCGGTAGCCGACCACGCCGCCGACGTAGGGCGTCGCCCACGGTGCGGCCGTCTCGACGAACTGGTCGTCGTACAGCTGCGCCAGCTCCTCCGCGAGCACCTCCAGCTGGTCGCCGAAGACGTCGAGGAGCTCGG
The DNA here is from genome assembly GCF_056156365.1 of Microbacterium sp. F01. NCBI lineage: Bacteria > Bacillati > Actinomycetota > Actinomycetes > Micrococcales > Microbacteriaceae > Microbacterium > Microbacterium sp. F01. Next base: position 2,734,395 of record NZ_CM149592.1, on the reverse strand, counting down.
CGAGCACGCCGCCCGCTTCGCCGTCGCGAAGGCGGTACACCGCCGGCAGCAGCTGCCAGAGGTGCGCGGCGGCCGTTCCGGCCTCGGGCTCGGTCATGGCATCTCCTGGAGGGGCGGGAACGGGACGGGCGAGAGCGCGAGCAGCTCGGCGCCGAGCGGATCGGGCACCGCGAGTGCAGCGGACGCCGCGACCAGGCGCTGGGCGAGACCCGGCGCGGTGCCGCGGTGGAACTGGTCGAGGTCGATCCCGACGACGCCGACGACGGATGCTGCGACCGCGACGATCTCGGAGGCGTGAACGGGATCGCCCAGCTCGCGGGCGGGCGCGCCGAACGTGTCGCGCAGCGTTCGCTCGAGCGACGCGAGCACTTTCCCGCGCTCGCGAGCAGGATCGGTGTCCACTTTGAAGGCGATCCGGAAGTCCACCGGCCGGACGGGCACGACGGCCACCTTCACGAGCGGATCGCCCCAGCGCACGAGTTCGCGCTCGAGTCGCTCGACGATCTGGGCGGGCGGCGCGGCGCCCGCAGCATCCGTCACCGTCACCACGATGAGTGGTCCGCCGTGCACCGGCAGCACGTCGGCGCGGGCCTTGCCGATGCCCGAGAACGCCAGCGAGAAGTCGGCGTAGTCGAGGAGCGACACCGTACGGCCGAGCGTGCGCACGGGGATGGGGATGGCGCGCCGCGCGTCGCCTTCGGACTCGGGATCGACACCGCCGACGGCGGGCGCGGGGTTCGTCACGCCCTTGAGCCCGAGGGGCCGGTCCAGGGCGATGCCCAGCTGGTCCTTGCGCACGTTGCCCGCGGCGCCGACGCCCTTGCGGTGGCGGGCGCGCACGTTGGTCGATCCCGTCGACGGTCGGGCGCCGTGGGTCCCGTCGCCGAACACCACGCTGAGGCCGCCGTCCGGGTCGTCCCGGGTCTCGTACACGTGATCGGTCGCACGGGCCGTGGCCGTGGTGGGCACCTCGGTCCAGCGCACGTCGTCGACGCGCACCTCGAGGGTCGACGCTGTGCCTCGCGGCGTCTCGGCACGGACGAAGGTGAGCGGCGCCTGCTGCACGCGGTAGGCGGCGAACGGCACGCGTGCGTCGCCCGAGCCGAGGAGCTGCGTCACGGTCTCGCCGTGCGTCGCGCGGGCGGCGTTGCCGAAGACGACGGCGGAGGCGCGGGTGGGGGAGATCGTCGGCGCGGCGGCCAGGGTCAGGAGCGTGCGGCCGCCCGCGACGGGGTCGGCGGATGCGACCAGGACCGGCTCGCTGATCGCCGTGCCCGCAGCATCCGTCCCCGACAGGATCACGGTGCGTCCCGCGACCATCTCGCTCGCGTCCCCGTCGACGAGGAGCGTCGTGCCCGAGATCGCGGAGGTGACCGGAACCCCGGCAAGCGTCAGCCGCTCCGGGACGGCGAGCACCGTCACCTCCCGCGGCGAGAGATCGACGCCCAGCGCCGGACCCGTCAGCGTGAGTTCGGTCGTGCGTCCCGAGACGCCCCAGACCGCGCGAGACGCCTCCCGCACGGACGCGACGCGGAAGCGGCCGTTCGTCGCCGCGGCGTCGAGCACGAGCCACGACCCGATCGGGATCCCGGGGTGGGCGCCGTCGAGGAAGGTCGAGGTCGTGGTGCCCGACGACGTCGCCGCGAGGAAGTCGCCGTCGCTATCGGGGTTCAGGTACGACGGCGGGTCGGCCTCGGGGTCGGCGAGCACCCACACCGGCGCGTTGTGGGCGAACACCGCGAACCGGCGGCGGAAGACGAACACCCGCAGGTCGCCGATCGGGAGCGAGGGCGGCATGGTGGACGCGACCCCGCCCGTCCACGTGACGTGCGTCACCCCCGCCTGCTCGACGACGTCGACGGAATCGAGGGTGCGAAGGTCCCATTCGCTGCCCAGCTCCGGCCCCGTGAACAGGAGGGCGTCTCCGCGCGCGAGCCCGAGCGCCGTGCCGTCGAACCACGCCTCGGTCGGCGCGGCCACCTGGGGGAAGGGGAGGGTCGGCACGAGGGGGAGTGCATTCCACTCGGGTCGCGCCTCGATCTGCTCGACGGTCTCGAACGTCTGCGGCTGCTCGTCGGGTCCGGGCACGCTCTGCACCCGCAGCCCGATCGGCAGCGTCAGCGCGGTGGGCACGGCGGGCGGCGCGATCCCGGGGTCCCTCATCGACTCGGGCAGCGGCGCCGGAGGCTTCTCGAGCGAGAACGCGAGGGTCGCCTCCGCGGCTGCACCGCGCCCCAGGCGATAGGCGACGAGACCGCCGAGCTCCTGCAGCGACGTGCGCTCGGTCGCGGTGCCGAGATACGCCTCGTTCGCCAGGCGCTCCGTGTAGAAGGTGAGGATGTCGGCGGTCACCGCGAACGCGTCGAGCAGCGCGATCGTGACGTCGTCGGCGTCCCGCGTGCGCAGACCCCGCAGCGCCGGCCGCGCCTCGTGCGGCTGCGGCGCGTCGGTGGCCGGCGGGATCGGCTGCGTCGGCGGGCTGGTGTCGCGCGAGAGCCCCGCGATCATGGCCGAGAGGAAGTCGCCGTGCGTGCCCGACCGGTACCGGATGGACCGGAGGCCCGGACGATTGGCGACCGGCAGCGGCGGTGCGGCGGCCGCGCGGCATGCGGCGCAGCCGCACGCGGAGTGGTGGGCGCTCATGATCCGCCTCCGTAGCTCAGCGCGATGACCCCGCGCTCCGGGAAGTCGGGGTCGTCGTCAAGCCGCGCGATCTCGAGGCGCCCCATCGGGAGGACGCCCGACTCGATGCCGCTCGACCAGGGCTCGTGCTGCCGCTGGAAGCTCAGGACCTCGACGGAGTCCACCCCGGGCACCGCGTGTGCCGCGGCGAGGATCGCCGAGAGGTAGACCGGTCTGCCGAACGTGAAGCGGTCGGGGTGGAACAACCCCACGCGGCCGTCGGGCAGGACGGCATCGGACAGCTCCGCCCGCAGCTCGCGCGCGACCGCCGAACGACGGTGGCCGCGCTCGACGCACACGAACAGCGAGACATCGAGCGGCACGAAAGTCGGGCCGTCCACCTCGAGGTCATAGCCGGCCAACCGGTAGCGCTCGAGCTGCGCGCGCAGGGCGCCCTCGAAACCGGCGTCGACCGGGCGCCCGCCGCGGCGATCCGCGGTGACGAACACGGTGTGCCACGATCCGGTCCAGCGGAACGTCGCCTCGGCCCTCTCGACACCGGGGTGCAGCTGCGCCTTGCCCGCGTAGTCCGAGGTCGTCACCGCCCGCTCCTGGATCGACAGGGTCGCCGGGGCGTCGCGGCGGATCTCGTCCCCGGTCTCGGCGTCGACGCCCCCGAACGCCGCCAGCGGGTTCACCACGCCGACGAGATCGGTCTCGGCGCCCACGAGGTACGCGAGGCTCTCGCGCCCGATGTTGCCGGCGACGCCGTTGCCGACGCGATACGTCGCACGGAAGGCGGTGCCCTCCGGCGGCCGGGCGCCGTGCTCATCGTCGCCGAAGCGCAGCAGCACCGTGCCGTCGTGCTCCTGCTCGACGACGAACGCGTGGTGCTCGCCGTCGCTCGCGATGAGATCGGGGCTCGGGTGCCAGTCGTGCTCGGCGCCACTGGGCTCCTCGCCCGTGAGGGTGACGGCCGGCGTCGCGGATCGGGGGTCGCCGGCGCGGATCGCGAGGGCCGAGCCCCATTCCTCCAGCACCTCGAGCGTGTTGTCGGCGACATTCGTGCGCAGCAGCCACGCGCGCACGCCGAAGCTCAGGGAGTGCAGCATCCCGGATCCTCGCACGATGGCCTCGTCGCCGATCTGGGCGATGCCGGCGGCGGCGAAGAGCGCCTGCAGCTCGTCCTTGGAGGCGCCGCCCTGCAGTTCCGCCTCCAGCGCCGGGGTGAGCGGCGCCGTCGCGAGCACCTCGCGATCACGGACGACGGTGCGCGTGAGCGGCAGCTGCTTCAACGACGGGCGGTACCGGGCGGGAACGCGCTCGCCGTCGTCGTCGCAGTCGGCGGTCGCGCGCACGAGTCGCGACACCGGCACGGTCCCGAGAGGCTCGCCGTCTCCGCCGTCGCCGGCGACGGTCGCCCCGTGGTCGGCGAGCACGATGTTGCCCCACGCGGCCGCGGTCTCGATCCCGTCGACAGCGATGCACAGGGCGGCGGGAAGAGCGTCCTCCTCGTGCCAGCGGATCTCGGTGACGTCCTCTTCGCCGCCGTCGAAGAGGGTGCCGGAGGGATCCTTCGAGGCCCGCACCTCGAGGAGTCGGACGGCGAAGCGGCGCCCGGGGTCGGCATCCGCGGCGATCCGCGTCGAGGGGGAGACGGTCTCGGCGAGCACGAGCACCTCGCCCGCGCGCAGCTTCGGATGGGCGCCGCGCAGGGTGGCCGACGTCGTGCCCGGCTGCAGGGTGGCATCGAGGCGCCCCCACGTCCAGAAGCGCAGTTCGGCGAGGTCGTCGTCGAGCAGTGCGCCGTGCACGGTCTGGAACTCGACGGGCTGGGCGTCGGTGACCCGCTCGTAGTCGCGCGTGGCCTCCTCGAGGCGCTGGTCGTCGACCCCCGGCACGCGCGTCAGCAGCCGCGTGCCCGCCGGGAGCGGGACGTCGACCGCGCCCTCGCCCACAAGGATCCGCGCCCACACCCGGGCGCTCGCGCCGTCGTGCACGCGGTAATCGACGAGGCGCGCGTGGCGTCGCAGTGAGATGCGGCTGCGGGCGGTGCCGAGGTAGGCCTCGGTCGCCACCGCGTCCTGCCGATACGACAGCTCGTCGGCGGCGTAGGCGAGCAGCTCGACGAGCATGACGCCGACGTCGGCCGACGACCGCTCCGTCCATCCCGGTGCGAGCAGCGCCATCCGTTCGAGCATCACGCGCCGGAAGCCCTGGTAGTCCTTCGCGAGGTAGTCGATCGGCGGCGGGTGGTGCACGCCCGCCGGGCACGTGCACGGCTGGAGGCAGTCGAGGTCGCTCGGGCACTCGACCTTGAAGGAGAAGGGCACGGCGGCCAGCAGCGGGTCGAAGCCGGTGGGCGGCCCGACGGTGCCGGGCGTGCGCATACGCAGTGTGTAGAGCGAGAAGTCGCCCCACCGCGCCGTGCGCACGACGAGCAGCGTCGCCGGGTCGTCGTAGCCGCCGATGAGGTCGAGCTCGGTGCCGGTGAGATCGGCGCCGGCCCTCGCCCACTCGACGCCGACGGGGCGGATGCGCTCGCCGCCCTCGATCGCGATCCAGGTGCGGTCGAGGCCCGCCGGCACCGGCAGCAGCAGGCGCACGACGAGCGTCCGCTGGCGCAGCGCGTGGACGGGTTCGTCGTGGTCGCGCACCTCGAGGAACTCGATGCCGTTCAGCAGGCCCGCGAGCTTCACCGCCGTGAGCCGGCGCTGGTCCCCGCACGTGTAGCAGGTCATGCCGACACCCCCGGCGGCGTGCGGAACGTCTGGACCTCGTGCGATCCCGTTGCGCGGACGACGTACGTGATCGTCGCGACGAGGGCGGCGTCCTGGGCTTGCACCTCGACCGACTCGATCGCGATGACGTCGGCCAGCTCGCGCTCGAGAGACGCCTGGATGAGGAACTGGGATGCTGCGGCCGCTTCCGGTCCGCCGGGTGCGAAGACCTGCGCGAGCAGGCCCGCGCCGAACTCCGGCCGCATGACGCGCTCGCCGGGAGACGTGAGCAGCACCTGCTCGATGAGGTCGCGCACGTGCTCGTCACGCCCGGTCGTCGCCGTGCGCCCGGTGCCGTCGACGGCCCACGGGAAGTCGAGCGTGCCGCTCACGACGCCACCACCCTCGGCTGCACGGCGCCCGGAATCAGCGGCGCACCGGTCGCGACGGTGATCGACGACCCGGTCGCGACGGCGACCGGCATGCCGCCCGCCAGCACGCGTACGGCTCCGGCGACCCACCGCCCGCTGACGTCGAAGGGGCCTGACGACGTCGAGAGGGAGCATCCCGCGATCGCGTACTGCGTCGCCAGTGTGACAACGGGCGCGCCCGCGACGAGCACCCGCGGGAAGGGCGACACGGCCGTCGCCACCCCGCCGTGCGCGCACAGCACGGACGAGGCCTGAGTGAGCACGGGTCCCGGCATCCTTCCTCCTACGTCACCGTGAGGGCGCCCGCGTTGATGCTGACGGTCGGACCGACCATCGAGATCACGGCGCCCTTGCCGTTGCTGATCGTGATGCCGACGTCGCTGACCGAGATCATCGCGCCGGTCGTGGTCTTGATGAGGATGCCGCCGCTCGGTCCGGGCGTATCGCTGATGGTGATCGAGTTGCTCAGCAGCGTCTGGAAGGTGAGTCCCGACACCCCGGGCGGCACGATGCGTGCCGCAGCCGGCACATCGGCGGGGGAGTAGAACCCGCCGACCCACACCGGGTAGTCGGGATCGCCGCCCTCGAACTCGACCCACACGCCCGCCCCGATGGCGGGGACGGTGAAGACGCCGGTCTGCGTGCCCGTGACCGGCAGGCACGGCATCGCCCACGAGCTCGGCGGTATGCCGATCGACGGGACGAGCACCTGGATGCGCCCCATCTGCATCGGATCGATGTTGTTGACGCACGTGCCCCGGTACTTGCCGAACAGCTTCTTTGTGGCGACGGCGGTCTCTGTGTCGCTCATACGGGCACCTCCGGGACGGTGGACAGAAGGGCGTTGCGGGCAAGGGTGAACGACTGGGTGTAGCTGCCGCGGGCGATCTTGTGGGTCACGCTGCTGACGTAGTAGAGACCGTTGAAGGCCTCGCCAGCACCGCGCACCCCCACGAGCCCCCGTGACCTGAGCACTCCGCCGTAGCGGGCGACGTCGAGTTGTCCGGTGCCGGTGACCATGTCGTCGTGCTGCCCCGCGTACGCGATGCCCTTCATGATCGCGGCGGGAACGCTGAGCTTGGCGGTGCCCGCGAGGAACGTGAGCTTCGGCGGCAGCGGAGGCACGACGCCCAGCATCGGCCGCAGCGGGTTGATGTCGGGGATCGGGATCGGGATCGGCGCCTTGCTCCACGGCTCGTGCACCGTCACGACCGGCAGCTCCTTCTTCTCCTTGTTGAGCGTGAAGTTCAGCCCGGTGACGTTGTCGTGCGGGCCGTCGAGGCCGCCGTCGAGCGCGCGCTGCGGGATGCCGAGACGCACCTCCGGCCCCCAGTAGGCCTTGCTCATCCCCGGCACCCGACCGGGATCGATGTAGAACACGTAGCCCGCCTCGTGCGCGAGGTTCTTGAGGTATGCGTAGTCGCTGCCCTGGTGGCGGGGGATCTTCTCGGTGGGGATCGGCGGGTCTTCGACGAGCGCCGGGATGACCAGAGGTGCGACACCGAGCGCCGCGTACTTCGCGAGGACGGCGAGCGCGCGCACCGCGACCGGCATCGCGGGGTAGGGGATGCCGTCGAGCTCGAAGATGTCCATGACGGCCGTGAGGTCCTTGCCCTTGACGTGCAGGGTCGCGGTCGTTCCGTCGGTCTTGAACTCGTGGTCGGTCATCACGCCGTCGGCGAGCACCTCCGTCGTCCCGCCGATGGTCACGGCGAGGACGATGCGGAAGAGCGGGATCGAGACGCCCCCCGTGAGGAGGAACAGCGTCGACAGGGGCGATTTCTTGGGCACATCGAAGACGAGCTCGAACCCGCTCTGGGTGTCGCCCGAGCCGTTCTCGATCGTCACCTCGCGCAGCGCCTCCACGAGCGCCTGGGGAGCCGGCACGGCGATCGCGGGCCCCGCGTACAGGTGCAGCCGCACCGGCTGCGGCGGAAGCTCAGCCATCGGCCCCCCTCATGTCGACGGGCAGGGTCACGCGCACCACATGCCCGGGCGGGCCGGCCATGCCGGTGGGGTCGATGACGCCGTTGGCGTCGGCGAGGCGCCACCACAGCTCGGGGTCGCCGTAGTGCCGGGCCGCGAGGAGGTCGCGCCGGTCGCCCTCGACGCAGCGCACCTCGTACAGGGTGTCGAAGCGCTCGGGCTTCGGCACCAGCCGGCGGCGCAGGAACGCGACGGGCACGGGCTCGACGCCGGGCTCCGCCTCCGGCACGTGGTGGGCGATGCCGACGTCGGCGTATCGGCTCGTGGGCGGCAGGGTGTGCTGCGGCACGACGCCGGCGGAGAGCAGCTGCTGCAGCGGGTCGACCATGTCAGAGCTCTTCCACACCCAGCGTGGACAGCGGCGCGGAGGCGGCCTTCTTGGCGAGCGCTTCGCGGGAGCGCAGGTGCGCCATGAAGAGCTGCCCACCGCGGTGCTCGAACCCGAGGTCATCGACGGTGAGCACCCTCATCCCGAGCGACACCGTCGCCCGGATCGGATTGAGCTGGGCGTCGAACGCGTCCTCCGTGATGGAGAGGTCGGTGATGCGCACCGGCACGACGCGGTTCGGTCCCCAGACGAACAGCAGCAGGGGCGTCTCGATGGCGAGCACCTCGAGCGCGCCGCCGCGGGCGATCGAGTCGTTGCCCTGCAGGGCGTCGCTCGTGGGCTGCACGAGCAGCTCGAGAGCCGCGAGTTCCGGATGGATGCCGACCTCGGCCGCCGTCCGGTTCTGGTCGGGGTGCTCGAGCCGGTCCGTCGCGTCGATCTCGGCCTCGACCTTGATGGTCTCGGTCGCGGCGCCCTTGATGCGCAGAGCTTGGGACTTATCGCCGCCGGACTCTCCGGCCGCCTGCACCTGCATCGTGCGGCTGAGCGACTCGGGGTTGTACTGGAGCGCGATGGTGCGCAGCGTCCGCCCGCTCTTGACATCGACCTGCACGAGGCCGCCCTTGATGAGCCGGGGTGAAGTCATGGCCGCGTCCTCACTTCGGCAGGTTCTGCTCGAGGAAGTCGGAGGTCGCGGGGCGGAGCGATTTCAGCACGGACGGACTCGTGATGTACAGCGAGTAGGCCTCGGCGAAGGCCTCACCCGGGGCGCTTCCGCCGTGGCCGATCTCGTGCACGATGGCCCGGACCGCGTCGGTGCTCGCGGCGGCGCCCTCGGTGAAGCGGCCCTGGTCGGCGCCGAAGGTGCTCGCGTCCATCGTGATGGTGTGGCTCAGGCGGTCGTACTTCCCGCGTTCGTTCGGATTCGACGCATTGACCGTCCCGACGACGAAGGCGAGCCCCGAGACCTTCGCGAGGTGCGCCGCGGGGATCTGCGCGACGGCACCGCGCAGCGCCGCGAGCTGCGCTCCGCTGAAGGAGTGGCGCAGCTTCGCGGCGGTCATCGCCTGTGCGACGGGGTCGGGCGGCGGTGGCTGGGCGGGCGCCGTGGCCGCTGGGGCCTGGGTCCCGACGGGGGGCTTGTCCTTCCCCAGTTGCTCGACGATGACGCGCGCGCCCGCCCCGGCGCCCTGCGGCGCGTGCCGCGTGAACCGATACAGGCCGTCGATGCCGCCGTACGGCGAGAGGTCGAGGGCGAGGGTGATCGTTGCGTTCTCCCCGAGCACGACGTCGGCGAGGCCGCCCTGCGTCGTGGTGAGCGTCGCCGCGACATTGCGCAGGCCAGGCTGATCGACGCCCGCGGCCGAGGGGTCGACGTCGAGGCCGGTGTTGGGCGGCATCGGCACCGTGGTCTTCGCGACGCTCTTGCCGAACTTGTCGGCCGGCCCCGGAACTGTCACGAACGCCGTCACGACCTTGATGCGCTTGCGATCCGCCTCCGGAAGGCCGTTCAGCGTCGTCGCCGGCGTGACAGGAGCCTTCGGCTGGCGGCGCACGATCACCGGGGCGCCGGCTCGGTGCTGAGCAACGTGGGCGAGCTCGTGCGAGAGCCTCCTGCGGCCCGCCTGCGTCCCGCGCTCCTCGCGGCCGGGCGCGAAGGCGATGTGCCGGCCCACCGTGAGAGCCTCCGCACCCGCGCGCTCGGCGGTGTCGGCGGCGGCAGCATCCGTGTGCACCCGCACGTCACTCGCGTCGACTCCGGCCGGTGCCGCGGTGCGCTCCGCGGCGTCGAGCGAGCGCCCCTCGCCGTTCAGCCGCACGTCGAGCGCGGCCGGGGCGGGCGACGCGTGCGCGGGCACCGCGGCGAACGACCAGCCAGAGAGGGCGGGAGCCATGGATGCCTCGGCGAAACGTTCCGCCGTGCGCTCGGCGGGCGCGTCCTCATGCCCGACCGCGTGCACCCCGTTCGGGCGGGCGGGTGCGGGCGCAGGGGAGTGGGCGCGCGCGAGACTCATGGGGCACCCCCTCCCGCGAGACGCAGCTCCGGCACGGGCACGGTGCGCAGGTGCCGGCGATAGTCGTCGAGAGTCGTCGGCGCGTACCCGCGCACCGCGAGCAGCACGCCGCTGCGAGGGTTGACGCAGATCGTGAGTCCGCGCGTGGCGTAGACGCGCTCGCCGCCGGGGATCGTCAGTGGGCCGAACTCGACGTCGAACGCGGCGTCGGGTTCGCCGAGCTCGGGGATGCCGAGGAACCCGCCGTCATCGCTGAGGGGCATGACGCCCTCGACCAGGGCGACACGTCCGTCACGGACCCATGCCCGCAGGCCGTCCGTGAACCGCCGCGTCGCCAGTGGGATCCACGACGTCACAGCCGGCGGCTCACCCAGCAGCCCGTCGAACGTCGGCGCGGCGTGGACATCGATGCCGAGGGTCTGCGCCGTATCGGCGGGCAGGCCCGTCCACTCCGACACGTCGGCCGCGTCGAGGAAGCGCGCGAGCGGATCCGTCATGGCCGCCTCCCCCCGGGTGCGGCTCCGATGCGGTCGACCTTGCCCAGGAAGTAGGCCGTCCACACGTTGTCGGCGCCGACGACGTCGACGAGGCGCTGCGCCTCGGTGATCGAGGTGTAGGCGCCGGGCGGGCTCACGGTGATCGGGGGCAGCGCCGCCCAGGACTTGCCCTCGACCAGCTCGCGCGTCGGCCGGTGCGCGAGCAGCCGGCGACCGCTCTTCGACCACACGACATCCGTGAGCAGGCTGTCGACGCCCTCCATGAGGGTGTTCCACTCGCGCTCCGACTTCTCCTTCAGCTTCCCGGCGTAGCGCCGGTAGTCCGCGTGTGCGAGGGTGTGGCCGTACTCGTGGATGAGGGTCTGGAACATGTCCCACCGCGCGGTGCGGTCTTCGTCGACGTCGCCGGTCTGGAACATGTCGACGTAGATCTGCCCTCCGACCTGCGCGCCGCCCCAGTTGCGATCGATGTAGATGAGCTTGTCGGCGGTGGTCTGCGGATCGTCTTCCCACTTCTCGCTCACCCCGTCGACCACCGCGGCCTGGGCGACGTCCTCGAGCGCCTGCGCCTCGTCGTTGCGCTTGTCGCCGATCGTCTCGGGCCGTGCGTCGCACTCGGCGTTGATGGCGTCGAACGCGGCGTTCGACCGGAAGTAGTAGCGGATCTGCTGCAGCGCCCACTCGACGCGGTCGGCGGGGTCGGCCGCCTTGACCGCGGTCGTCTGACGGTGGTTCCAGGAGAAGAGGGTCTGCGGCTTGCCGTCGCCGCCGAAGGTCAGTTCGGGCCGCGCACCCGGGTTGTAGAAGTCGCCGAAGACGTCGTCGGTCGCGTCCTTCGCCGGCTTCGCCATGCGCTCGATCTCGGACGGCTTCGCCGCCGTGCCCGCGGCGCGGGCGCTCTCGTAGGCCTTCTCGATCTTCACGGCGAGTGCCGCGGCGACGAGCGTGCGGTACTTGCCGCCGGGCGCGAACATCGCCTTGCGGGCGGCCTCCTCCTTCGCCTTCGCCTCGGCTTCGGCCTTCTTGCGCGCAGCCTCCTCCTTGCGACGTGCGGCCTCTTCCTTGCGGCGCTCGGCGGCCGACTTCTTCGGCTTGGCAGACCCCGTGGTCGGCGCAGGGGTCGGCGGCGTCGCGGGGTCCGGTTCAGTGGTGGCGGGCGGCTTCGGCTTCACCGGTCGAGGCGGGGTGAGCGCTTCGCGTGCCGCCTTCGCCTGGTCGCCGGTCACGGGCGACGTGCCGGCGAGCGCATCGTCGGCCGAGGCCGGCAGATCGCGGTGCAGCGTGTCGGCGATGAACAGGTCGAGTGCGCGCACGCGGTGATGGAGCTTTAGCTCCTTCTTCGCGAGCCGACGACGCTCGGCGTCGTCGGTCGCGGCGACGCGTTCGCGGGTGACGCCTTCGAGCTCGCGCTGCCACCGCGGACGCGTCGTGCGCAGCACGTGGTCGCGCGCCTTCCTGCGGTCCGAGGGGGAGAGCCGCGCGATGAGGGATGCGGGATCCTCACCGTAGTAGTCCTCCTCGAAGCGCGCGTCGAACCGGGCGCCGTCGAAGGCGAACGACGGCGACCCCGCAGGGATCTCTGGGCCGACGACCTCGAGGGTTCCCCGGGAGAGGGCCTTGCCTCCTCCGGCGAAGCGCCGGGCGACGAAGTCGTCCCAGCGATCCTGTTGCGCGCCGTGGAGGTTGTCGTTGACAGACGCGTAGCGCTTCGCCGGTTCGCGGAACACCACCAGAAGCTCGTCGGGTGATGCGCGTTCCACGAGGTCGAGGATGGCGTCCTCGTCGTCGTCGAGGGTGGGGCCGTCGATCATCTCGTCGATGAGCAGACCCATCTGCTTCCCCGTGAGCTCCCACCCCGGGCTGCCGGCCTTCCATTTGCGCACGACGGCGCGGGCCTTGTTGTCGGCGTCGTACGAGCCGTCGTGGGAACCGGCCTTCGTGATCGCCTTCACGTACGCCAGGAGCTCGGCGTCGCTCCACGTGCCCTCGGCGCCGAAGAACACCGCGAGGTTCTCCCAGAAGCTGCGCCGCTGCACGCGAGCCGGAGTGCCGGTCGACCGCGGAGCGGCGCCTCCGCGCTGCTGCACGACGTGGGCGAGCTCGTGGGCGATGAGGTGGCGCCCCGCTGGGCTCGACGGGTCGAAGCGACCCGATCCGAACACGATGTGCTCGCCGACGGTGAAGGCCGTCGCATCCACGCCGGCGGCGGCGCTCGCCGCCTGCGGGTCGTCGTGCAGCCGCACCGACGAGAAGTCGTAGCCGAAGCGCGCCTCCATCGAGTGCCGGAGGCCCGGATCCAGAGCCCGGCCGCCGCCTCGGGTCGCAGCATCCACCCCCGTGGTGTCGAAGTCCTCCGCAGGCGGTGCCTCGCTCGTCGACGCCGGTGCGCGCTGCACCTCTTCGCGCTTCTTCTGCTCCTCCGCTTTGACGGCGTCCTCGGGCTTCTTCTGCCGCTCGGACGCGGTGGTGCCGAGCGGCGGGGCGAGCGGGACGGGGAGCCCCGGCACCTGACCGGTCGGCGCGAACCTCGAACGAGCGACGACCGACGCGATCGCGGCGTCGCTGAGTTCTTTGTCCTGCTGGGCCTGGACGCTCTTCATGACCGGGTCGTTCTTCAGCCGAGCGATGTCGGCGGCGATCGCCGCCTTCTTCTTGTCGGCCGCGCTCTGTCGCTTCCTGCCACCCTTCGGAAGCTGTTCCGTATAGCCGAGCGTGAGTCCCAGCCCGACATCGCTGAAGCCCACACCACCGCCCCCGGGGCGGTCGCCCGCGAGCAGCCCGGGGACACCCTCCGCTCTGACACCGACGCTCAGACCCGGCGGCACGACGTCCTTCACCCCCGGGATCGAGCCGAGCGGCAGCGGAACGTCCTTGCCCGCGAGCGCGAGGCCGCTCGCGGCGGCAGCGGACAGGACCGGGCTCTCCTCGATGACCTCGCGGACCTTCTTGCCGCTGGGCAGCTCGGTCTCGGTGGCCGCTTCGACAGCCTTGCCGACGCCCTCCTTGTAGGCCTCTCCCTGGGGTCGCGGCTTGTCCTCGAGCTTCTTCGGCTGGTCCTCGTCTCGATGGACGGATGCCTCGGCCGCCACGTTCGCGAACGACCAGCCGGTCACGCTGCCGCCGCGGGCGACGACATCCGCGGCCCGGTCGGCCTGGCGCTCGGTCGCGTCATGGCGGCGCGACACGCGCCGCGGCGGTGCGGCCTCGGTGCCCTTCGCCGGGGGAGCCGGAGTCCTGTTCATCGCGACACCCCCTCGCGGATCTGCGCGCGGGCCGACGCCCACGTGTCGCGCGCCACCTGCGCGGCGAGGGTCTCGCGATCGGCCACCGGCCGTACGCGGCTGGGCGCGACGGCCCAGCGGGGCGGGTCGTCGCCGCGCCGCTCGGCGGTCGCCAGTTCGCTCAGCCGCGCCGCGACGAGCGGCCCGATGCCCTCGGCGAACTCCACCGGGACGCCTCGGAGCACGAGGCGCTCGATGTCGATGTCGATCCTGGTCATCTCGCACCCCCTCGGAGCGCCGCGGTCTCGGAGGCGGTCAGGGCGCGCTCGGACTTCGCCGCCTCGCGCGTCGCGGCGCGCAGCAGGTGATCGGGGCGGACGGCCACGCCCTCGTCGGCGGCCGCGAAGGCGGCGGACAGCGCGATCTGCCGGATGGCGCCGCCGCTGAGCTGGATGCGGGCGAGCGCCGCCGGATCGACGCCCTCGAGCGGCGTCGCCTCCGGGAACACCCGCCGCCAGATCTCGCCGCGCGAGGCTTCGTCGGGGAAGGGGAACTGCACGACGAACCGGATGCGGCGCAGGAACGCGCGGTCGACGTTGCCGCGCAGGTTCGTCGTCAGGATCGCGAGGCCGCGATAGGACTCCATGCGCTGCAGCAGGTAGGCGACCTCGAGGTTCGCGTAGCGGTCGTGGCTGTCCTTGACGTCGCTGCGCTTGCCGAACAGCGCATCGGCCTCGTCGAAGAGCAGCACGGCGCCGGATGCTTCGGCCGCGTCGAACACCGTCGAGAGGTGCTTCTCGGTCTCGCCGATGTACTTGCTCACGAGCGCCGAGAGGTCGATGCGGTAGAGGTCGAGTCCGAGCGACCCGGCGAGCACCTCGGCCGCCATCGTCTTGCCCGTGCCGCTCTCACCGGCGAAGAGCGCGGTCACGCCGAGCCCTCGGTCGGAGCGGCTCGCGAACCCCCAGTCGTCGAGCACGGTCGCACGGTGGCGCACGTGCCGCTCGATCTCGCGCAGCAGGTCGCGCTGCCCCTCGGGGAGCACGAGATCGTCCCACGTCGCCCGCGGTTCGATCCGCTGGGCGAGCGCCCCGAAGCCCGTACGCGAGCGCTCTCGCACAAGACGGCGCAGGTTCGCGACATCGCCGTCGGGGAGGGCGAGCCACTCCGCAGAGATCGCGGCGACGACCCCGGCGGGCGGCCGGAAGTGCTGCGAGAGCTCCCGCTCCGCGACGACGACCGCGTCGGCGCGACCGGTCGGCTCCAGAGCCGCACGCCACAGTGCCGCCTCCTCGACCGCCGTGGGCAGGGGCACGGTGCGTGCGAGCGTGACGCGGCCGGCGACGCCGCCGGCGCCGTCGGTGACGACGACCTCGGCCTCCAGCAGCGCGAGGAGTCTCGGATCGTCGGTGGCGATGAGCCGCCCGTCGAGGACCGCCTCGCGGTCGAGCACCGCAGCGGTGTCGGCTGCGTCGCGCTCCGCCGCCGCGGCATCCCGCACGGCGAGCACGCCGCCCCCGAGCGCCGTCGCCAGCCGGGCGACGACGCCCGCGCGGGTGTCCGCATCCGCACCGTCCAGGCGCACGAGCACGCGACCGTCGACCGCACGCACCGCGGCGGCGAGCTCGTCGGCCAGCGCTGTCTGCGCCGCGGTGAGCCCGCCCGGCAGGGAATCGGCGACGAGCCCGTCGAGGTGACCGGGCCCGAGGCCGGTGAGCCGATGGAGCACGGCTTCGTCGATGCGGAGGGGGCGCAGCGCCAGGATCTCGCCGGGACCGAGCCTGACGAGCCGCCGACGGCGCAGCGGCCGATCCGGCGAGAGCGCGTCCCAGTGCGCGGCCGGCAGAACCGCGAGCGCGAGTCCGAAGGTCGGCGACGGCGTCCCGCCCTGCGCGGCCGCGACGGCCGCCGCGACCTGCGCGTCGAGTTCCACGGCCGCCGCGAGCATGAGGACGTCGCACTCGAACGCCGAGAGACCGAGCCGGTGGCCGAGGTCGGCGACGGGCGAGTCGTCGGTCCTCGTGCGCGGCGCGTCCTCGCCCCGCAGCAGCGCCGCGATCCGCGCGAGCTCTGACACCAGCCGGTCGCGCGGTGCGCCCGGCAGCGGGCTCGGTTCGTCGAACGCAGCGGTGGTGCTCATGGGACAGTGATCCTCTGCACCGGATCGAACGCGGGAGGGTCGGGCGGGATCTTCGGGCTCAGCAGGATGAGCCGGCTCTCTGCGCCGTCGACGGCGAGGCGCACCCACTGCGGTCCGCCGGGGACGTCGCCGTACTCGAACACGAGCGTGTCGGTGGCGGTTCCGTGCGGTTCGGCGAGCGCCAGATCGCCGCCGAGGGCGAGCGTCGCGCGCTGCCCGGGCTGGACCTCGGGCGACACCTCGATCGTCGCGGAGACGTGGCCGGTCGCGCCGTCGCGAACAGCGCCGGTCGCGCCGCCGAAGCGGATGACGGGGGCGAGGATCATCGCCGCGGTGTTGGTCTCGCGGGGTGTCGTCGCGGTCGGCGGCGTGAGCGAGACCCGCACCATCCAGACGCCGGCGGGCCACGCGGCATCGGCCTCGGGACTCGGAGGGAGCGGAACCTCGACGACATCGCGACGCGTGTTGGCTCCGATCGGCACGACGATCGGGTCGGTGAGCGTCGGATGCGAGAAGAACACCTCGAGCCCCGTCCCGTCCAGGTGGGCGCCCTCGACGCGCACGCTCTCGCCGAGGGCTGCGGCCGGCTGTGGTGACGGCGGGACGACGCGGAACACCGTCGGCACGGGTGGCAGCAGGTCGGGGTGCACGAAGACGCCGGGCTCTCTGCCGCCGTTCGCGGCCGGGTCGCCGCGGGTGAGCACCGGCGGTGCGCTGCGCACGGGCTTGGTCGCTTCGATCAGCACCACCGTCACGAGGTAGCCCACGCTCGGCCGGTAGTTCGCCTGGATGGCCGACCACAGCCGCGACATCTCCTCGGAGTCGATCGGCTCGGTGGTCACCGTGATCTCCGCCGCCTGATCGGCGAGGTCCGCGGCCGCGAGCGCCTGGTACGCGGGCGGCAGGATGCTTCCGCTCACGACTCCGGCTTGCAGCGCCGTCCGGATCGACGGGCGATCGAGGACAGGCTGAGCGTGCAGGATCGACATCGCGTACCCGAGCAGGATCTCGGCCTCGAAGTCCGCCGTCCCGTAGGCGGTGAGGAGGTAGTGCAGGTCGAGCGCCAGCGGCGGGTTCGCGGTGCGGGTGCCCGCGGCGTCGAAGCCGGGCAGGCCCGCATTGCGCCAGCCGGCGTTGGGGCTCACGCGGTACAGGAAGAGGTTGAGACTCGGCTCGGTGTCGGGCTCGTTGAGCTTGATCGCGTCGGGGGCCAGCGCAGTCACCTTCACGGTTCCCACGGCGGGGCCCGCCTGCACGATGCCGTTGTCGAGCAGGTTGCGCAGCACCGCGCTCACGCCGCCGATCGCGAGGGGGCCGCTCATCGTGGCCTCCCCGCGAGGTAGTCGTGCAGCGACCGCTCCGGGTCTCGTGCCGGGCGCGCGCCGCGGGCGGGGGGAGGCGGCGCAACGGTGGCGCGCACCTCGACGCGGCCGATCGTGACGTGCACGACATCCGGCTCCGATGAGGGGACGGATGCCTCGTCCCGCCCGCTCGCACTCACCGCCGGCGCCGTGACGGCCGGCGGTTGCGCGCGCCGCGGCGGCGTCGCCTCGACGCGCGGGGCGGCAGGGGAGAGGGGCGCCGTGGGCGGATGCGCGACGGCGGGATCGCCCGGTTGCCCGGCGGCAGGAGCCTCGATCACCGGGGAAGTCGGAGCAGCCGCGCCCGCCGCGGAATCGGCGCGTGTCGTGTCCGGGCCGTGATCGCGTCGGCCCGCAGGCGCAGCCGTCGTCCGGTCGCCGTCGGCACGAGCGCGGTCGATGCGCCCGACCGATGCCGGGGGATCGGCCGGCCGCTCCACGTCGGGCAGCGCCGTCGGTGGAGGTGCTCCCGGAGACGTCGCCATCGGCGCGGGGGACGCAGCATCCGTCGATCCGTCCACCGGTTCGAAACGTGACGGCAGGCGCGGCCCGGCCGCGGCGGGAGCTCCGCCGGCGCGAGCGGCGAGACGTGCGAAATAGCCGCTCATTGGTGCACCATCGCTTCTGTAGCGCGAGCGGGTCGCGTTGGATGAGGCTTCCTGTTGAACCGCCGGCCGGTGGCTGACCGCCTGAGCCGCTTGTCCCTCGAGGACCAGCATGAGATCTGCGGCAGCCGCCGGGCCGGGAAGCCGATACCGGCGCTAGGGATATGCGGGTTGGACCGCCACGCAATGAGCATCCGGACTGGCTCCCCGTCACCGACGGTGCCAGATCCATCATCACAGGAAGGACCGGACAGATGTCCACAGAGAACGACCCGCGGTTGTTCGCCGGCATCGACTGGGCCAGCAACACCCATGCCGTCTGCGTGGTCGACGCTCACGGAGAGATCCGGGTGCGTTTCGAGATCGCTAACACCGGCAAGACCTTCGCGGGGCTCGTGAAACGGTTGGCCAAGCTCGCCGTCGAAGGCGTCGCGATCGAACGGTGTGACGGGCCGCTGGTCGAAGCGCTGCTGGACGCGAACCTGCACGTCGTGGTGATCACGCCACGACAGGTCAAGGGACTGCGCAGCCGCTACTCCGGCTCGGGCGCGAAGTCCGACGCCGGCGACGCCTACCTGCTCGCCGACGTGCTGCGCACCGATGGCCACCGGCTGAGCCCGCTGACCCAGGACAGCGGCGCCACCCAGGTACTGCGGTCGCTGTCGCGCACCCGCAAGCAGCTCGTCGAGGCCCGGGTCGGGTTGATGAACCAGCTGCGCGCCGAACTGGAGCGCTGCTTCCCCGGCGCGATCGGCCTGTTCGCCCGACTGGACAGCGACGTCACCATCGCGTTCCTGCGCCGCTACCCCACCCAGCGCGCCGCCGCCCGACTCACCCCGGCCCGGCTCGCGGCGTTCCTGCGGCGCATCGCCTACTGCGGCCGCAAGAGCGTCGACGACCTCTACGCTCGCGTCACCCAAGCGCCCCCGGCGGGACTGTCCGCCGAGGAAGCCGACGGGCACGCCGTCTGCGTCCACGCCCTGCTCAAAGCCATGGAGACCATCCGCAACCAGGAACGCGAACTGGAAGCCGAGATCATCGAACGCCTCGACGCCCACGCCGACGCGCACATCTTCACCAGCCTCCCCAAAGCGGGCCACGGCGTCCGCGCCGCAACGCTGCTCGCCGAGATCGGCGACGTCCGCGCCCGGTTCCCCGACGAGGAATCCCTCGCCGCCCTCGCCGGCGTCGCACCCGTCACCAGAGCCAGCGGAAAGATCCACTCCGTCGCGTTCCGCTGGGCCGCGGACAAGAAGCTCCGCAACGCGCTCATCGACTTCGCCGACGACTCCCGACACGCCAGCCCCTGGGCCGCGAAGAT
Source organism: Microbacterium sp. F01 (assembly GCF_056156365.1). Classification (NCBI taxonomy): domain Bacteria; kingdom Bacillati; phylum Actinomycetota; class Actinomycetes; order Micrococcales; family Microbacteriaceae; genus Microbacterium; species Microbacterium sp. F01. The sequence goes on along the minus strand of NZ_CM149592.1, from coordinate 2,715,148 downwards.
CTACCAAGATGCCATCGCCCGCGGCAAACGCCACCCCCATGCCGTCCGCATCCTCGCCCGCGCCTGGGTCCGCGTGATCTGGCGCTGCTGGCAAGACCACACCGCCTACAACCCCCAACTCCACGGAGGCGCCATGCAGCAGATCGCCGCCTGAGGTTGACCTAGGGAATCTCATGCTCCCTCCCGCACGATGTCGAGGTAGGCGGTGCGGCGCTGCTCCGAGAGCGCGAGCACCTCGGCCTCGGTCCAGCCGTAGGCCCGCGCGAGGGCGTCGACCTCGCGCAGCACGCGCTGGGCGCGCGACTCGACCTCGCGCCAGACGAAGGCGATCGGGTCGACGTCGGCGTCGAAGCCGGCACCGCACTCCGGGCATGCGATGCGAACCGTGACCTCGGCGAGCGGGTCCGCGTCGGCGAGCGCGGCCTCGATGTGCTCGACCACGTCGGCCGGCGCGACGGCCGCGCCTTCGCCACCCGGGCCCGTCACCGCGCAGCACCGCGCGAAGAGGGCGGCTGCAGCATCCGTCCGTCCGGCGACGTCCGCGAGGTCGCCCGCCGTCGGCACCCGCCAGCGCACCCGCCAGACGCCTTCATCGGTGGGCACCGTCAGTTCTCCCGAGGTCGCCTCGCCGCTCACACCGCGCAGGGAGTCGGCATCGAGGGCGAACTCGACGATCGATGCGCACGACGGGCACGTCACCACCGCTTCGAGACTCGGACTCGCCAGCGCCGTGTGGAAGCCGAGGGTAGCGGCGTGCAGGCGTCCGAGGGGCGCATCCCGCAGGGCTGCGGGGTCTTCGCCGGCCGCCGCGGCGAGCCGGAGCGCACGCATGATCGGCGCCTCGCCCTGCGCCGCGTCGGCGAGGTCGAGGATCGTCTGTGCCCGCACCGGAGAGGCTGCGGCGGCGGCCACCGTCGGCTCCTACGGTTCGGTGAAGACGGGTTCGGACGGCTCGACGACCGCGTAGTCGCGCTCCCAGCCCTCGTTCTCGAGCTTGAGCGTCTGGATGGCGACGGCGTTGGCATTGGCATCGAGATCAGGGAGCGCCTGGTACTCCGAGACCCACGCCCGGAACACCTTGTACGCGATCACGAGCTGGCCCGCCTCGTTGTAGAGCTCGACGATGAGGTCCTTGCGGAAATCCTTGAGCGACACCTCCGCGCCGAGCCCCGACCCGAAGTTCCAGACCTTGTTCGCCCACTGCTCGAACTCGACGTCGTGCGTGACGCCCCGCTCCAGGGTGATCGCCTCGAACTTCAGCCGGCCGGGCGACTTGCGCGAGGTGGACGGGTCGCCGCCCTCGCGGTGCTCGACGACCTCCGTGGTGCGCTTGAGGCCGCTCACCTTGCTGACGCCCGCGACGTACTTGCCGTCCCACTTCACGCGGAACTTGAAGTTCTTGTACGGGTCGAACCTGCTGGCGTTGACGCTGAACTGTGCCATGTCCCGATTCCCTCGGCTCAGACGGCGCTCGCGCCGGCGATCTGCTGCAGTCGGATGACGACGAACTCCGCGGGCTTGAGCGGCGCGAACCCGACGTGGATGTTGACGATGCCCCGATCGATGTCGGACTGCGTTGTCGTCTCCTTGTCGCACTTGACGAAGTACGCGTCGCGCGGGGTGCTGCCTTGGAAGGCGCCCTGCCGGAAGAGGTCGTTCATGAACGTGCCGACGTTGAGGCGGATCTGCGCCCACAGCGGCTCGTCGTTGGGCTCGAACACGACCCACTGGGTGCCACGGAAGAGCGACTCCTCGATGAAGAGCGCCGTGCGCCGCACCGGGATGTACTTCCACTCGTTGGCGAGCGAGTCCGCGCCCTTCAGCGTGCGCGCTCCCCAGACCACGCGGCCGGCACCGGCGAACGCGCGCAGGCTGTTGATGCCGAGCGGGTTCAGCTGCCCGATCTCCCCGTCGCTCAGCGGCACGGAGAGTTCGGGCACGCCGTTGAGGGTGGCCTCGAGACCTGCAGGGGCTTTCCACACACCGCGGGTCGCATCGGTGCGCGCGAGCACCCCGGCCACCGCGCCCGACGCGCCGAACGTCTCGAGCTGGTTATCGCGCAGCGGGTTGGTCTGGCGCAGCCGCGGGAAGTACACCGCCGCGTTGGCGCTCACCGTTCCCAGCGCCGCGAGACCGGACTTCGCGTCACCGACCGTGTCCCACGTCGGCGGCGCGTCGATCACGTAGAACGCGCGCCGGGCCTCTGCGTACATCGCCGCCTCGGTGACGACATCGGCCTCGACCTCCCCGCCCGGACCGTCGGGCGACACCCCCTGATACGGAGGGATGACGAGGAGGTTGAAGATGTCCGCATCCTCGAGCGCATACATTCCCGACTTGGCGCCGAGCGACCCCTTCACATCGGCCGCGACGAGGTCGTCGCCGTCGTCCCCGCCGGCGAGCCGCTGGCTCGCCTCCTGTGAGGGATCGCCCGGCGTCGGGGTGATGTCGTCCCAGATCGTCTTGCCAGCCGCGGGGGTGCCGGTGTGCACCTTGGGGCGGCTGCTGTCGGGTACGGTCCCGGCCGTGCGCACGAAGACGGACTCATTCTCGAGCACCCGCGACAGCAGCCGCGGATGGTCGGCAGGCGTGAGGACGACGTTGCGGTGCGCCTCGATGACGCCCGTCGCGCCGTCGCGCACGGTGAGGTTGAACAGCGTGTCGGGTTCGTCGCCGAAGGCGGGGTCCTCGGGACGCGTGTCGTGGTCGACGCGCACGCGCAGGCCGTCACCCCACAGGCCGACGTTCGCCGCCTCGAGCGTGAGGAGGTCCGCACCGGTGTCGAGGGCGAGGTCGACCGAGGACGACGCAGGATCGTCGGCGTCGGAGGCCGCGTCGTTCACGACGCGGACGATGACGGCCGCGCCGCCGCCGTTGAGGAAGAAGTCGCGGACCGAGAACCCGAGCCTGCTGAGCTTCCAGAGTCCGCCGAACACACGCTCGAACTCGCCGAAATTGGTCACCACGATGGGTCTGTCGACCGGTCCGCGGGGCGCCCGCCCGACGAAGGCGGTGACCGACGTGGAGACACCGACGATTGTCCGGACCCCGCTGGCCACCTCCTCGATGTACACGCCGGGATAGGTCAGTTGGGACGGCATGGCTGTCTCCAGGGAGGATGCATCGATCTGGGGCCCCGACGGCGGTACCCGAAGCCGACGGGAGGGAGGCGACCCCACCCAGGTGGTGTCGTCGGCGTGGCCTCGACGGCCACGGTGCGAAATGCAAGGACCTCGATTCGAGAGTCAATCCCTCGCGGTGAGGGCTGTCAAGAGCCCGGCGTGCGGCGACGAATTCCCGTCGAACAGGTGACACGGGGCGCCCGCGTTCCTACAGTTGAGTCACGACGCCGAGGCTGTGGGAGTCCGGCGTCGAAGACGCGTGCGGTGGAAGGGGAGATGCCGTGGCCCAGGACGTGCCGTCGACCGGGGATCCTGCGCCTGCGGCCGCCACAGCGCATGCCGCACCGCCGGTGACCCGCGGGACGCTCGTGTGGTTCGGCCTCGGCTTCGTGGTGCTGTCGTTCTTCTCCGCGTTCCTCGGATCCTGGCTCGCGCGCTCGGTCGACACGGCGACGCCCGCGCCGACTCCGGCGCCGTCGGCATCGGCCACGGTGTCGCCGGAGTACGAGGACGTCCTCGCCGAGATCCTGCCCGCCGGGTCGGCGGTGCGCGCGGGCTCCGGAGCGCCCGAGGAGGGCAAGGGCTACGAAGGCGACGTCTACATCGACATCCTCACCGCCGACGTGTACCTCTTCCAGGACGGCGCGTGGACGGTCGCGGGCAACATCCGCGAGGCGGCCGCGGAGAACCTGACGGGGGAGCAGGGGCCGGCGGGCGCCCAAGGCGAGCAGGGCGCCCAGGGCGAGCAAGGTGAGCAAGGTGCTCAGGGCCCGGGCGGTGCGCCCGGTGCGCCGGGGACCCAGGTGGTGCTCGGCACGGCTGCGCCCGACGACGACACGTGCACCGTCGACGGAGACGTGTTCATCGATACGGCGGCGGTCCAGTTCTACGAGTGCAGCGATGGCGCGTGGGTGCTGTTCGGACCGACGACCGAGCCCGAACCGGAGCCGACCACGGACGCGGGCGAGTAGACGCGAGCGCCCGTCACCCGCGGGTGGACACCGTCACGGTGAACTTGGCGTTGCGCGCGATCTTCCGCGTCGGGCCGACCACACGCTCCAGCCCCGGTCGGTAGCGCAGCCCGGAGTTCCACACCGCCCAGAGTTCGCCGCCGGGTCGCAGCACGCGGGCGGCCTCGGCGAACATCCGCGGCGCGATCCCCTCGTGCACCGCGGAGCCCGAGTGGAACGGCGGGTTCAGCGCGATGAAGCCCGCGCCGGCGTCGGGCTGTGCGCCCAGCATGTCGTCGCGGATCACCTCGACGCGGTCGGCGACACCGTTCGCCTCCGCGGTCGCGCGCGCCGATGCGACGGCGGCCGCCGACTGGTCGCACGCGAGCACGCGCAGAGACGGATGCCGCAGGGCCAGCGCCGTCGCGACCACACCGGTCCCGCATGCGAAGTCGATCGCCGTGCCGTCGTCGCGCGGGGGCAGATGCTCCAGCAGGAACCTCGTGCCGATGTCGATCGACGCCCCCGCGAACGCGCCGCCGTAGGCGCAGACCACCATCCCGTCGTGGGTCGCCCGGCGCGGCACGGGATCGCCGCCGTCATGGGGTCCGCGGGCCACGAGCACGCGGGACTTCTGGCGGGCATGCGTGACGTCGAGCCGGGTGAAGCCCTCACGCAGCACGTCGTTCATCGCGAGCGTCATGTGCTTCACACGACCGCCCGCGAACACGACGACGTCGGGCGCCGCGTGCGCCGCGATCAGCCCCACGATGTCGCGGAGCGCGTCGAGTGAGCGGGGCAGCCGCAGCAGCACGACGCGCGCACCGTGCACCAGCTCGGACGCGAGCGGCAGCGCCGCGAACGCGTCGCCGAGTCCGAAGCGCTCGGCGTTCGCCGCGAGAGCGCGCTCACCGGTGAGCGGGTCCTGATGGACACGGATGCCCCGGCCGCCGTCCGCGGCCGCGCTCAGAGTCAGCGCGCCGTAGTCGTCGCCGATCACGACCAGTCCGCCGTCTCCCGCCGTCGACCGCGCGGCCGCGGATTCGTCGAGGAGCAGCCGGTCCGCAGCATCCGTCGCCACGAGGTCAGGGGCCTCGACGTCGGGCCACCGGCGCAGGCCGTCGAGCGAGAAGGTCACCGTCCCACGGTAGCCGGGCGGGCGGCGTCCGGTTCTCGGAACGGCGGCGAATGCGTGCCCTCCCGCGGCGGCGGGACTAGCATTCAACGGTGCCAGACCGTGCGTTCAGTCCCGTCATCTCGCTGCTGACCGTGGCCGCCGTGTGGGATGCGCACCTCGGCGCGCAGCTGCGCGACCTCGGGCTCACGACCCGCAAGTACGGACTGCTCGCCCACATCGAGGCGACGCCGGGCATCTCGTTCAGCGAGCTCGCGCGGCGCTCGCAGATCACCGTGCAGTCGGCGCACACCGCCGTTCAGACGCTCGTCGCGGACGGGCTCGTCGCGGATGCGACGAAGCATGCCGGCGCGGCCTCCGACCTCCGGGTGACGGAGCGGGGGAGCGAGGTGCTGCAGGCGGCCGAGCAGCGTCTCGCGGCGCTCGATGCCGGACTCGCCGCAGGGGCTCCGGCGCTGGCCACCGCGCTGGAAGGGCTGCACGAGCGGCCGTTCGGGCTGGCACCCGAGTAGGCCCGGACCGCTGCGGCCAGCAAACCTTCAGAAAGGCTGAAGCGCTTTCAGTTAGGCTGAAGGTGTGTTCCGCAATCCCCATACCCTGTTCCGCGCGCTCGCGATCCTCGAGGCGATCTCGTGGACGCTCCTCATCACCGGTCTCATCCTCCGCGCCACCACCGACTGGGCGCTCGGCGTCACGATCGGCGGCGGCATCCACGGCTTCATCTTCCTGTCGTACGGCGCGACCGTGATCCTCGTCGCCCTCAACAACCGCTGGCGCGTCGGGCCCACCGTGCTCGCACTCGTGAGCGCCGTCATCCCGTACGCCACGATCCCCGCCGAGCTGTGGCTCCAGCGCAGCGGTCGCCTCGCCGGCACGTGGCGGCTCGAGGCCACCGACGACCCGCGCGACACCGCCTGGTATGACCGGCTCATGCGCTGGTTCCTGCGGCGTCCCTGGGTGCTCGGTGCGCTGATCGCCCTCGCTGTCGTGCTGCTGTTCGTCGTGCTCCTCATCCTCGGCCCGCCCGGCGGGCGCGACTGACGGCATCCGTTCTCGGCCGCCTCGCTCCTGCGTGAACGAGCCGGCCGAGTCGTCTGTCGGCCGGTGTTGCCGGTGACGGATGCCGCGGCTCAGCGCCACGCCGGCAGCTGCTGAAGCGTCCAGGTGTTGCCGTCGGGGTCGTCGAATGTCACGAACCGACCCCAGTCCTGCTCGTCGACGCCCTGGGCATCGACATCGAGCGCGCGCAGATGGGCGAGCGCCTCGTCGGCATCGGGCACCACGACCTGGATGGTGTTCTGCTGCCCGGGTTCGAGGGTGTTGCCGAGTCCGGTGCCGAAGGCGATGGAGCACGCCGAACCAGGCGGGGTCATCTGTACGAAGCGGAGCCCTTCGACGGGCGTCTGGTCGTGATCGGCATGGAAGCCGATCCTCTCGTAGAACTCCTTCGAACGGTCGACGTCTGACACCGGCACATGGATGAGCTCGATCTTCCAGTCCATCGTGTTCCCTCTCGTCTGTGAAACGGGGTTCCCCTCGTCGAAGACGTTACGCCCGGGGTGGGACATCCGCCGCTGGGGAATACCTGCGGATTGCTCGGGTTGAACTTGACAACGCCTGTGTCAAGTTCGAAACTTGACACTCCTCCACTCAAGTTTCAGGAGAGATGGAATGCCCGAAGACTTCACTCCCGCCGCCGGCGACGACGCGAGCTCGTTCGACGAGTTCCTGTCGCGCTACCTCGCGGGCGAGCGCGCCCGCGCCGAGCGCTCGATCGACCTGAGCCGCTACCTCGGCGCCCGCACGCAGGAGCTGCTGCAGCGCGCCGGCAGGTACGCCTTGGAGCGCGGCCAGCGAGAGCTCGACGCCCTGCACGTGCTGCGGATCCTCGTGACCGAGGCCCCGGCGCGCGACGCCGTCCAGCGCATCGGCGCCGACGCCGACGCGATCGCGCGTGCGACCGAGGAGCGCCTTCCCGCCGCTACGGCGGCCGCCGACGTCGACGGGGCGGTGGTGACCTCGTCCGTGCAGCGGGCGCTGTTCCACGCCTTCCAGGTCGCCCGATCGTCGGGCTCGACGTACGTCGACCCCGAGCATTTGTTCTTCGCCCTCGTGCTCGCGCAGGACACGCCGGCCGGCCAGGTGCTGGCCCGCGCCGGCGTGACCGCCGAGGCGCTCATGCAGGGTGCGAGGGAGACGGTGACGCCGGGCGAGACCACCCAGGCCGACGTGCGACCTGAGGGCGCAGCATCCGACACCCCCATGCTCGACACGTACGGCACCGACCTGACGGCGCGCGCCGCGGCCGGCGGACTCGACCCGGTGATCGGGAGGGCCGACGAGATCGAGCAGACGATCGAGATCCTCAGCCGCCGCACCAAGAACAACCCGGTGCTGGTCGGCGAGGCGGGCGTCGGCAAGACCGCGATCGTGGAGGGCCTCGCCACGGCGATCGTCGACGGCTCCGTGCCCGAGCAGCTGCTCGGCAAGCGCGTGATCGCCCTCGACCTGCCCGCGATGCTCGCGGGCACCCGCTACCGCGGCGATTTCGAGGAGCGCCTCACCAAGACGATGGATGAGATCGCCGCGCACAAGGGCGAGCTCATCGTGTTCATCGACGAGGTGCACACGGTGGTCGGAGCAGGTGGCGCCGGCGACGGCGGCATGGACGCGGGCAACATCCTCAAGCCGCGCCTCGCCCGCGGCGAGCTGCACCTCGTGGGCGCGACGACGCTCAAGGAGTACCGCGTCATCGAGAAGGACCCGGCGCTCGAGCGCCGATTCCAGCCGGTGCGCGTCGGCGAGCCCTCGATCGAGGACGCCGTGCTGATCCTCCGAGGCCTGAAGCCCGCGTACGAGGAGCACCATGGCATCGTCTACACCGACGAGGCCCTGCGCGCGGCGGTCGAGCTCAGCGACCGGTACCTGACCGAGCGCGTGCTGCCCGACAAGGCGATCGACCTCATCGACCAGGCGGGCGCGCGGCTGCGACTGAAGCTCGGCTCGAAGGTCGACGTGAGTGGGCTCATCGAGCGGCTCGCGACGCTCGAGGCCGACAAGAACGCCGCGGTGTCGGCGGAGCACTACGAGGAGGCGTCGCAGATCCGCGATCAGATCGCCGAGGTGCAGGACCGCCTCGAGCGGGCCACCGCCGCCGGCGCTGCCGTGCGCACCGAGGCCATCGTCGACGAGCCCGAGATCGCCGCGGTGATCAGCCGGGCGACCGGCATCCCGGTGAACCGCCTCACCGAGACCGAGCGGGAGCGCCTGGCCGCCCTCGAGGACGAACTGCACGACCGCGTGATCGGGCAGGACGACGCGGTGACCGCGGTCGCCAAGGCCGTGCGCCGCAATCGCACGGGCATGGGTGACGCGCGTCGGCCGGTGGGGTCGTTCCTCTTCCTCGGCCCGACCGGCGTGGGCAAGACAGAGCTGGCGAAGGCCCTCGCGGGGTCGCTCTTCGACGACGACACGGCGGTGATCCGCTTCGACATGAGCGAGTTCGGCGAGCGCCACACCGTGTCGCGCCTCGTCGGCGCCCCTCCCGGATACGTCGGCTACGACGAGGCCGGCCAGCTCACCGAGCGCGTGCGGCGCAACCCGTACTCGATCGTGCTGTTCGACGAGATCGAGAAGGCGCACCCCGACGTGTTCAACCTGCTGCTCCAGGTGCTCGACGACGGCCGTCTCACCGACGGCCAGGGCCGCACTGTCGACTTCCGCAACACGGTCGTCGTCATGACCTCGAACCTCGGCTCGGAGTTCCTCGCCTCGCGCGGCGGTGCCATCGGGTTCCTCGCCGACGGGGGAGGATCGACCGGCTTCGGCTCCGAGAAGGACCTCCGCGACCGCGTCTTCGGCAAGCTCCGCGAGGCGATGCGTCCCGAGTTCCTCAACCGCATCGACGAGATCGTGCTGTTCCGCAAGCTCGAGAAGCCGCAGCTGCAGAGCATCGTGCGCCTGCTGCTGGGGGCGTCCGATGCGCGGCTCGCCAAGCGTGAGGTGTCGCTGGTCGTGACCGACTCCGCAGTCGCGTGGCTCGCCGACAACGGCTACGAGCCCGAGTACGGCGCTCGGCCGCTGCGCCGCCTGATCCAGCGCGAGGTCGACGACCGCATCGCCGACCTGTTCGTGACGGGTGCGCTCGTCGACGGCGGGACGGTGACGGTGGATGCTGCGGCCGACGTGCTCTCGGTGGTGGCGGGTTCGCCCTTCGCCGTGGCCGCCTGAACCGCGACGATCCTCTGAGGGGCGCCGGGCCATCGGCTCGGCGCCTCTCGCCGTGGATGCGGGCAGGCGTTCCCGCGCCTTCGACAGGTCAACCGGAGCTGCGCCGGACCGATTCGGCCCGAATCCTCCTGCAGAACCGCGGTTGACCTGTCGAAGATGCGGGCGCACGGATGCCGGCGGCCACCGCGGCCGCGCTGTGTGGGTGTCGGCGTGGCCTGACAGAGTGGGTGCATGACCCGCATCGGCGCGATCTTCAACCCCTACACGCACAGCCCCGACGAATTCCGAGACGCCGTTCTGGCCGCCGAGGCGGCCGGACTGCCCGAGCTGTGGATCTGGGAGGACTGCTTCCGGCAGTCCGCCTTCGCCACCGTGGGCGCCGCTCTCGCGTGGACCGAGGCCCTGCGCATCGGCATCGGGATCGCACCCATGCCGCTGCGGAACGTCGCCGCCACGGCGATGGAGATCGCCACCGTCGAGGGACTCTTCCCCGGCCGGCTGCTGCCGGGCGTCGGCCACGGCGTGCTCGACTGGATGGGGCAGGTCGGCGCCCGCGTCGCCTCGCCGCTGACCCTGATGCGCGAGTACGTCCCTGCCCTGCGCAGTCTGCTCGCCGGCGACGAGGTGAGTGTCGACGGTCGGTACGTCACGCTTCGCGACGTGCGCGTGAACTACCCGCCGACGACGCCGCCGCTCGTGTACGCGGCGGCCGAGGGACCGAAGACGCTGCGGTTGAGCGGCGAGGTCGCCGACGGCACCGTGCTCGACAGCGGGCACACCGCCGCCGAGTACGCGATCGCGACGGCGGCCATCCGCGAGGCCCGCGCCGCGGCCGGCCGTGGCGACGGCCACGACGTCGTCGCCTATGTCGTCACCGCGTTCGGTCCGGAAGCGGAGGCCCGCGCGATCGCGGATGTCGGCGACAAGCCCGAACCTGAGGAGCGCGCGCTGTGGGGCGATGCGGCGGAGGTCGCCGCGGGTGCGCAGCGCTTCTTCGACGCGGGCGTCGACGACGTGGTGCTCCTGCCCTCGTCGCGCGGCGACATCGCCGAGTTCTACCGGGCGGCCGCCGAGGTGTCCAGGCTCGTCGGCGCGAGCGCCGCATGAGCGGGCTTCTCTCAATCGGCATCGCGGCCGCTGCCGGCACGGAGGTCGCGGCGCGCGTCGCAGCGGCCGCCGAAGCCGCGGGGCTGCACGCTCTGTGGGTCAACGACACGCCAGGGCACGACGCGCTGGAGATTCTCCGCTCCGCCGCGGGCGTGACCGAGCGCCTCGTGCTCGCCAGTGGGGTGCTGCCGATCGACCGTCGCACGCCCGACGACATCCTCGCCGCTGTCGCGGGGCTTCCCGCCGACCGGCTCGTCCTCGGCATCGGCTCTGGGCAGCTTCGTTCCGGTGCGGTCGCGAGCGTGACGGATGCTGCCACCGCCCTCCGCTCGCGCACCGAGGCCCGCGTCGTGGTCGGGGCGCTCGGCCCGAGGATGAGGCGCGCCGGGGCTGCGACGTCCGACGGACTCCTGCTCAGCTGGCTCACGCCGGAGATCGCGGCCGACCAGTTGCGGCACGCTCACGAACTCGCCGGCACGACGCACGTTGCGCTGTACGTGCGGACGGCGGTCGACCCCGCTGGTACCTCGGTGCTCGATGAGGAGGCGCAGCGCTACGCCGGGTACCCCGCCTATGCGGCGAACTTCGCGCGCTTGGGGGTCCGCGCCGCTGACACGGTCATTCGGCCCGCTGTGCTGCGTGACCGGATCGCCGCCTACCGTGCCGCCGCCGACGAGGTGGTCCTGCGGGCCATCACCGCCTCGGGCAGCCTCGACGAACACCTGCGCTTCATCGACGCCGTCGCCGAGGCTGTCGCGTGATGCGGGTCGTCGCCCGCTGGGCGCTCGCGGCGCTGCTGGCGGCCGCGGGCGCCTCACACCTCACGTGGGGGCGCCGCGGCTACCGCATCGTCGTACCCGATTGGGCGACGCGACTGCTCCACATCGACAAAGACACGATCGTGGTCGCGTCGGGGGTCGTCGAACTGATGCTCGGCAGCGCGCTCGTGGCGCTGCCCGCCGAGCGTCGCCGCGTCGGCTGGGCGGTGGCAGCGTTCTTCGTGGCAGTCTTCCCCGGCAACGTCCATCAGTGGCGGACGGGCCGAGCGGCGCCCCTGCTGCGCACCGATCGGGCGCGGTTCGTTCGGCTGCTGCTGCAGCCGGTGCTGGTGCTGTGGGCGCTGTGGAGCACGAGCGGCATCGCGGGGAGCGGCCGATGAGCCGACCGGTGGCCGTCGTCGCGGGCGCTTCGGGCTTCGTCGGCCGGGCGCTGGCGGGCGCGTTCACCGAGGACGGGTATGACGTGCGAACCATCGGGCGGTCGCACGCCGACGCGACGTGGGACGACGGCGGCAGCATCCGTGCCCTCGTCGACGGCGCCGCCGTACTCGTGAACCTCGCGGGCAAGTCCGTGAACTGCCGGTACACCGACGCCAATCGCGACGAGATCCTGCGATCGCGGGTCGAGACGACGGCGGCCCTGCGGGAGGCGGTGACGGATGCTGCGACCCCGCCTCGCGTGTGGCTCAATGCCAGTACGGCCACGATCTACCGATACGCGATGGACCGGCCGCAGACCGAAGCTGGCGGGGAGCTCGGGGCCGGATTCTCGGTCGACGTGGCGCGGAACTGGGAGGACGAGTTCTTCGCGGGGGATCTGCCGACGACGCGCCGAGTCGCCCTGCGCATGGCCATCGTCGTCGGCGACGGCCCGGCGACGCGGACGCTCGTGCGGCTCGCACGGCTCGGCCTCGGGGGTCCGCAGTACGACGGCTGGTGGTGGGCGCACCGCCGGTACCGGGGGATCGGGCCGCACCCCACGGGCACCGGGCGCCCGGCCTGGCACCGGTCAGGCGGTCGGCAGCGATTCAGCTGGATCCATATCGACGATGTCGTCGGAGCGGTGCGTTTCGTCCGCGACCGGCCCGATGTCGAGGGGCCGGTGAACCTCGCGGCCCCGGATGCCGGCGACAACCGCACGCTGATGGCGACGCTGCGCCGCATCGTCGGGCAGCCGATCGGCCTGCCCGCCTACCGCTTCATGCTCGAGCCTGCGATGGCGGTGCTGCGCACCGAGCCGGAGCTCGTGCTCAAGAGCCGGTGGGTCTCGCCGCAGGTGCTGCTGTCGGCCGGCTACGAGTTCACGCACCGCGACCTGGAATCCGCACTGCGGACCGTCGTGCGCTGACGGCGGGAACGTGGTCCGGTCCGGGACAGGTGTCGGGGGCCGGTGCCAGAATGCCGATGTGCTGCTGAACGAGCTGGTGACTGCGACGTGCGAGGTCGCGGCGACGTCGTCGCGATTGGCGAAGATCGCCGTCCTCGCGGCGCTGCTGCGCGGGCTCGAGCCCGACGAGGTCGCTCCCGCGATCGGATTCCTCACCGCCAACCCGCGGCAGGGGCGACTCGGGGTCGGCTGGCGGAGCCTCACGGGCCTCGATGTCACGCACGCGGACGAACCGACACTCTCCGTGCTCGACGTCGACGCATCGCTCAGCCGGCTGGCCGCGGCCGACGGGGCCGGCTCGGTGCTCGCGCGGCGCTCCGAGCTCGACGCGCTCGCCGGTGCCGCGACCGCGGATGAGTGGGACTTCCTCGCGAGGGTCATGATCGGCGAGCTGAGAACCGGCGCGCTGGAAGGCGTGCTTCTCGACGCCATCGCGAAGGGCTCCGAGCGGGAGGCGCCAGTCGTTCGGCGGGCCGCGATGCTCTCCGGCGACCTCGGCGCGACCGCGCGGATCGCGCTCGACGGCACGCCCGACGACCTCGCCGCGGTCGGGCTCGAGGTGGGCCGCGGAGTGCTGCCGATGCTCGCCGCGACAGCGGGCTCGACGGCTGAGGCGCTCGAGACGCTCGGGGCCGCGGCATCCGTCGAATACAAGCTCGACGGTGCGCGCATCCAGGTGCATCGCGACGGCGACGACGTGCGCGTCTTCACCCGCAGCCTCGCCGACATCACGCACCGTGTGCCGGAGCTGGTCGAGGCGGTGCGTGAGCTTCCGGCCGAGCGGGTGATCCTCGACGGCGAGACGTTGTCGCTCGACGAGGACGGCGGTCCGCGGCCGTTTCAAGACACCATGTCGCGATTCGGATCGATGGGCGACGATGCCGCGGCCACCGTGCTGCGGCCATGGTTCTTCGACATCCTGCATCTCGACGGCCGCGACCTGATCGACGAGCCGCTCTCCACCCGCCTCGAGCTGCTCGACCGCGCCGTCGGCGATGCGCGCATGCCGGGCGTCATCACCGACAACCCCGCCGAGGCCGAGGAGTTCTCGCGTCAGGCGCTCGCGGCTGGTCACGAGGGAGTGATGGTGAAGGCGCTGGGCGCGCCCTACGCCGCGGGGCGGCGCGGGAAGAGCTGGCTCAAGGTCAAGCCCGTGCTCACCTACGACCTCGTCGTGCTCGCCGTCGAGTGGGGATCGGGTCGCCGCACGGGGCAACTGTCCAACCTGCACCTGGGCGCACGCGACCCGGAGGGCGCCTTCGGCGAGCCGGGCGGCTTCGTGATGGTGGGCAAGACGTTCAAGGGACTCACCGACGCGACGCTCAGGTGGCAGACCGAGCACTTCCCGACCATCGAGACGCACCGCTCGGCTTACGCCGTGCACGTGCGTCCCGAGACGGTCGTCGAGATCGCGATCGACGGCGTGCAGCGCTCGTCGCGGTATCCCGGCGGGGTTGCGCTGCGCTTCGCACGTGTGAAGGGGTATCGCCCCGACAAGCGTCCCGACGAGGCCGACACGATCGAGTCGCTGCGCGCTCTGCTGCGCGGCTGATGGATGTCTTCACCCGCAGCTGCGATGCGGGCGAAGCGGTGGGAAGTGTGAGTGCGGGGCGCGGTCCTCAGCGCCGGGCGGCGACGTATCGGTGTTCGGGTCGGCCCGTGGTGCCGTAGCGCAGCCGCACCTCGACCTGGCCGCGGGTGGCGAGCGCGGCCAGATGGCGCTGGGCCGTCGCTCGCGAGATGCCCACCCGGTCGGCGACCTCCGCCGCGGAAGCTTCGTCGTCGCCGAGGCCCTCGAGTATCAGCTGCTCGGTCGCCGAGCGCGCGACCGTGGCCGGCTCCGCAGAGCCGTGCAGGATCGTGAGGGCGCGGTCGATCTGCTCCTGCTCGAGCGGGCGGTCGGTCCTGAGGAGGTTGCGCATGCGGGCATAGCGGTCGAGACGCTCGGCGAGCACGCGGGCGTCGAACGGCTTCGTCAGGTACGCGAGGGCGCCGGCGCGCAGCGCGCGACGCACGGTCGCAGCATCCGTCGCCGCCGACAGCACGAACGCGTCGACGTCGACCGCGGCGACGAACTCGACGCCGTCGCCGTCGGGGAGGAACGCGTCGACGAGCAGCAGGTCGGGTGCGTGAGTGCGCACGGCCGGCCGCGCGGCGCCGAGCGAATGCACGGGGTCCAGCGCGGCGAACCCGGCGCGGGACGCGACGATGTCGCGGTGCAGTCCCGCCACGCGGAAGTCGTCGTCCACGACGAGCACGCGGATGGGCTGCGTCATGGGTTCTCCTCTCGAGGGCTCTCGGTGTCGCGGCGCAGCGCGCCGGGAAGTCGAGCCCCGAACATCGCGCCGGCGCCGTCGCCGCCCGCGTCGATCAGCCAGACATCGCCGCCGTGCCGGCGCGCGAGATCGCGCGAAAGCGGCAGACCGAAGCCGTGTCCGTGCACCTCGTCACGGCCGTGCGGGTCGGTCTCGCGAGAGCCGGTGCGACCGAACGGGTCGCTCCCGATCGGACGGATGCCGCCGCCCGAGTCGGCGACCGTGACCACGAGCTCGTCGGCGTCGCCGAGCAGCGCGATCTCCACCCATCGCGGCTCGTCGCCGGCGACGGCGGCGGTGACCGCGTTGCCGACGAGGTTGCCGAGGATCGCTGCGACGTCCTCCGGGAGTGCGGTCTCGCTCAGCAGCAGGGTGTCGTCGGAGATGCGCACCGTCACCCCGCGTTCGCGGGCGGCCGCGCCGGTCGCGCCGAGGAGCGACTGGAGGAACGCGTCGGGCACACGCTCGAGGCCGGCGACCGCGTAGTCGACCGCGCCGCGCTCGGTGAGATCGCCGAGGAACGCGCGCGCTTCGTCGACGCGGTCGGCGTCGATCAGCCCCGAGGCGACGTGCAGCCGGTTCGCGAACTCGTGCCGCTGCACGCGCAGCCCCTCGGTCATGGCGCGCACGGTCTCGAGCCGCCCGGCGAGGGCCTCGACGTCGGTGCGATCGCGCACCACGACGATCTCGCCCAGTGCGCGGTCGTCGCGGCGTACCGGGCGGGTGTCGAGGTAGAGCACGCGGTCGCCGACGACGGCCTCCACCGCAGTCGCGCCCTCGCGCACGGCGCGGACCACGTCGTCCGGCAACGCCAGCTCGTCGAACCGGCGGCCGACGGGATCGTCGAGGCGCAGCATCCGTTCCGCCGCCTCGTTGCAGACGCGCACGACACCGTCGGGGTCCAGGGCGACGACGCCGTCGCCGACGCCCTCGAGCACCGCCGCCTGGTTCTGCACGAGCGCCACGAGTTCCTCGGGCTGGAGCCCGAGGGTCAGGCGTTCGAAGCGCCGTCGCAGCAGCAAGGTCGCGAGCGTCGCCAGGGCCACGCCGCCCAGTGCGGCGACGGCGATCGTCGCGAGCAGCGCGGGGAGGTCGTCGAACACGCTCGCGCGCTCGAAGCCGACGCTGACCTCGCCGACCGGCTCACCGCCGTCCTCGGCGTAGATCGGCACCTTCGCGCGTGCGGACTCACCCAGCGTGCCGACCTCCCAGTCGACCACCTCGTTGCCCTCGAGCACCTCGGCGAAGGGCGTCGAGACCACCTGTCCGAGCAGGTCCTGATTCGGGTGGGCGAGACGGATGCCGTGATCATCGGTGATCACGACGAACAGCGCGTCCGTGCGGCCGGCCACGTCGGTGGCGATCTGCTGCAGGGGACCGTCGCGGAGGTCCGCGGCATCCGGAGTCCCCGGATCCGCCGAGAACTCGGCGACCACGGACTTCACGTCGGGATCCTCGGCGACCGTGCGGGCGATGTTGAGGGCGGCGGCCTCGGACTCGGCGCGCAATTGGCGTACGCCGAGCCAACCGAAGACGAGCGCGCACACGGCGACGACGGCGGTGACCGTCGCGAGCTGCACCAGCAGCAGCCGTGTCGCGAACCGCATTGCACCTCCCGGGCGTGTGAGCGGCGCACATGAGCAGAATGCGCAGAACACACGCTACGCGCACAACGTGAGGGAATGCGACTTACCGCGCGGCGGCGCGACGCTGCCGCCTAACCTCTGTCGAGCGCACCGCGACCGGTGCGAGACCTGACGCACCTTACGACGAAGGAGTCGACATGAACGCGGCAGCACCGTTCCTCCTCCAGGCCGCCGCGGCCGAGGAAACCTACGCGACGGCCTTCGTCCCGCCCGAGTGGGTGCTGGTCGCCCTGGGATTCACGATGGTGCTCGTCTTCATGGCGCTCATCATGACGCGACGGCTCACCCCCATGGTCGCGCTCATCATCGTGCCCACCGTGTTCGGCCTGTTCGCCGGCGCGGGACTCGGCCTCGGCGACATGATCATCGACGCCATCGGCAGCATGGCCCCGACGGCCGCGCTGCTCATGTTCGCGATCATGTACTTCGGCATCATGATCGACGTCGGGCTGTTCGACCCGCTGATCCGGGCGATCACCCGACTGCTCGGCGACGACCCCGCGAACGTCGTGCTCGGCACGGCGATCCTCGCCGGTGCGGTGTCGCTCGACGGCGACGGGTCGACGACCTTCATCATCACGACATCGGCGATGCTGCCGATCTACCTGCGCCTGGGCATGAGCCCGGTCGTGCTCACGTGCGTCGCGGGCCTCATGAACGGCACGCTCAACATCGTGCCGTGGGGCGGGCCGACGGTGCGCGCGGCGACGGCGCTCGGCCTGCAGCCCACCGACATCTTCGTGCCGATGCTCCCGTCCCTCGCGGCCGGCATCGTGATCGCACTGACCTTCGCCTGGTTCCTGGGCCTCTCGGAGCGCAAGCGCATCGGCAGCGTCGACACCTCGCGTCTCGGCGACGGCGGCTCGCTGGCCGGCCCCCGGATCTTCCGCGGCTCCGACTCGAAGCCCGGCGCCCGTGCAACGCTGCGCACCGGCAACATCGTGACGCTCGCCGGCGGCCGCGGAGGAGTGCCTGCCGCGACGGCGGTCGTCGACCGGGAAGACACGGCGATGGCCGACACCATGCTCGACCCGAACCGTGCGACGCTGCGGCCGAAGCTCATCTGGTTCAACCTGGCGCTGACGCTTGCCGTGATGGTGCTGCTGGTGCTCGACATCTTCCCGCTCGCGTACGTCTTCATGGTCGGCGCCGCAATCGCGCTGGTGGTCAACTTCCCGAAGCTCAAGGGCCAGGCCGACGAGATCGTCGCGCACGCCCCGAGCATCGTCGGCGTCGTGTCGATGGTCCTTGCGGCCGGTGTGCTGGTCGGCGTGCTGAACGGCACCGGCATGGTCGACGCCATGGCGACATGGATCACCACTGTGATCCCGGCTTCGCTCGGCCCGTTCCTCGCCGTGATCACCGGGATCCTGTCGATCCCGTTCACGTTCTTCATGTCGAACGACGCGTTCTACTACGGCATCCTCCCGGTGCTCGCGCAGAGCGCCGAGCACTTCGGGATCGCCCCGGTCGAGATGGCGCGTGCCTCGATCACCGGCCAGCCGGTGCACCTGCAGAGCCCGCTCGTGCCGGCGATCCTGCTGCTGGTGTCGCTCGCGAGCGTCAACCTCGGCGACCACCACAAGAAGGTGCTGTGGCGCGCCACGATCGTGTCGCTCGCGATGCTGGCCGTCGGCGTGCTGGTGGGTGCGATCCCCCTCATGGCCTGAGCCGCGACGCCAGGCTCGTCCGCGCGAGACTCCACCCGAGCGCCGAGACTGCGGGAGACCCCCGCAGTCTCGGCGCTCCACTGGAGTCTCGCGGTCCTGCGGGGAGCTGGAACGTAGGATTTCGCCATGACCAAGGGACCCGCCCCCGACGCCTCGTACGAGAACCGCAGCTTCGGGGCGCCCGGTGCGGACCGGACGGTCGTCCTGCTCCGCTCGGGGGTCTCGACCCTGACGGATCCTCGCCCGGATGTCACCGCCCGGCGCGACGCGAGGATCGTCGCGGTGGGGCTCACCGTGGACGACATCGACGATCCGGCGGCCTACCGCGGGGCGACCCCGGCGGAGGCGACGGCCAGCGTCATCGCACGGTTCATCGCGGAGGAGGCGCACGGGCGTCCGGTCGGCCTCGTGGGAGTGGGCGAGGCCGGTGAGCTCGCGATCATGATCGCGGCGCATCTTGGTGAGGGCGTCGACAGGCTGGCGCTCGTCGCGGTTCCCCGACCGGAGTCCGAGCTCGGAGCGAGCGAAGTCGCCGAGCTCCTCGACCGCATCGCGGCCAAGACGCTCCTCATGAACGGCCAGGCGGATCCGACGGCGCCGTCCGGCGCGGCGCGGTGGTTCAAGGATCACCTGGTGTCGGCGCGGGTCGAGATGGTGCCGAAGACGGACGACCTCGAGGCGCGGCTCATCCTCGCCGACGTCTGGGAGCGCGTGCTGTCGCACGTCGCGCCCGGCACCGTGCGATGATCCGCATCGTCGTGCTCACCGGGGCCGGCATCTCGGCCGAGAGCGGGGTGCCCACGTTCCGCGGCGCCGACGGCCTCTGGGAGGGGCACGACATCGACGACGTCGCGACGCCGGAGGGGTTCGACCGCGACCCCGACCTCGTCCAGGCGTTCTATGACGCGCGGCGCAGGGCGGTAGCATCCGTCGTCCCGAATGCCGCGCATCGCGCGCTCGCCCGTCTCGAAGGCGCGATCGGCGACGACCTGCTCATCGTCACGCAGAACGTCGACGACCTGCACGAGCGCGCCGGCAGCCGCAACCTCGTGCACATGCACGGCGAGCTGCGACGCGCGCTGTGCCTCGCGTGCGGATCCCGGCCCGATTGGGACGCCGACCTCTTCGACCGCCCCGCGTGCCCGGAATGCGGACAACGGATGCTGCGCCCCGACGTGGTCTGGTTCGGTGAGATGCCGTACGAGCTCGACCGCATCGAGCAGGCGGTCGTCGCGTGCGACGTGTTCGTCTCGATCGGCACGTCGGGGGAGGTGTACCCGGCGGCGGGCTACGTCGCGCTCGCGTCCGCCTTCGGGGCGCGCACGGTGGAGCTGAACCTCGAGCCGAGCGACCCGGGCGTCCCCTTCGACGACGCACGGGCAGGTCTCGCGAGCGAGCTCGTGCCGGCGTGGGTCGAGGAAGTCATCGACGCCAGGAGCGCCCGACGCTAGACGGACGAGGAGCGCCGGATGGACGCATCCATCCGGCGCTCATCGTCCGTATGCGCGAGGCGCTACATCCGCACCCCGCCCGACCGGACCCTCGAGAGGGCGTCGACGGTCGCGGCGAGGATCAGCACGCCGCCGGTGACGAGCAGGTTGATGCCGGCGGGCAGGTTCAGCAGACCGAGGCCGTTGGTGATCGTCGCGATGACGAGCGCACCGATCGCGGCGTGCATGAGACGGCCCTTGCCGCCGAACAGGCTGACGCCGCCGACGACGGCTGCGGCGACGCCCGACAGAACGATGTCGCGGCCGACGGTGGCGTCGACCGAGCCGACGCGCGCGACGCTCAGCAGCGCCGAGAACACGGCGAGGCTGGAGCAGATCACGAACGCCCACCACTTGATCCAGCGCACCTTCACGCCGGAGCGGCGTGCGGCCTCGGCATTGCCTCCGATCGCGTAGATGTAGCGCCCGAACTTGGTGCGGTCCAGCAGGAACGTGCCGATCCAGAGGATGACGAGCACGACGGGAACGACGATCGGCACGCCGGCGACCTCGACCACGGACTGCCCGCGGTTCTGGTTGAGCACGTACACGACGATGCCGCCGATGACCGCGATTGCGGCGAGCTTGATCCACACCATCGACAGCGCGCGGTTGGGGACGCCCGCACGGGTGCGGCGGGCGCGGTCCCAGAACGAGGTGCCGGCGGAGATGGCGAGCATGATCACGAGCATGACCCAGCCGCCCCACACCGGCAGGTTGCCGTTCTGCAGAGCGATGAGCTCGGGCACCTCGAGACGGAACAGGCCGCCGGGGCCGATGATGACCAGCGCGAGGCCTTGGAAGCCGAGGAACAAGCCCAACGTCACGACGAACGACGGGATGCCGACTCTCGCGACGAAGAAACCTATCAGGGCGCCGGTGAGGAACCCGAACCCGAACCCGATGAGCAAGGCGAGCGGCCACGGGATGCCGAATTGCGCGTTGAGCACGACGAACAGTGCCATGCCGACGCCGCCCGTGACGCCGGCCGACAGGTCGATCTCGCCCAGCAGCAGCACGAACACGAGCGCCATGCCGAGCACGACGAGGGTCGCGGCCTGGTTCAGCAGGTTGGCGAAGTTGCGTTCGGTGAGGAAGAACGGGCTGAGGATCGAGAACAGTGCCCCGAGGACGACGAGCCCGCCGATCGCGGGGAGGGCGCCCATGTCGCCGCCGCGCACGCGCTGCCACCAGGCGCGGATCTGATCGCCGACACCGCCTTCGACCCCGCTGCCGATCAGGTCGCTGGCGAGTGGGTCGGGAGCGGCCTCGGTGCGGGTGACGTTGCTGCTCATTCCGCGCCTCCTTCGGTGCGAACGGTCGACGTGTCGAGGATCGAGACGCCGGCGGGTGTCTTGGTGCCGGTGATGTAGCCGACCACGTCGTCGCGGGTGGTCGAGGACGTCGGGATCTGCGCGACCATCTGGCCGAGGTACAGCACCGCGATGTCATCGGCAACCTCGAACACGTCGGCGAGGTTGTGGCTGATGAGGATCACGGCGACGCCTTGTTCGGAGAGGCGCTTCACCAGATTGAGCACCTGCTCCGTCTGTGCGACGCCGAGTGCCGCGGTCGGCTCGTCGAGGATCACGACGCGCGCCTTCTTGAGCACGGCGCGGGCGATCGCGACGGTCTGGCGCTGTCCGCCGGAGAGGCTGGACACCTTCTGACGCACGGACTTCACCGTGCGCACCGACAGCGAGCGCAGCGTGTCGGACGCCTCCTTCTCCATGCGGCCCTCGTCGAAGGTGCCGAAGGACAACTCCTCGCGGCCGAGGAACATGTTCTGCACGATGTCGAGGTTGTCGCACAGCGCGAGGTCCTGGTAGACGACTTCGATACCGAGACCGGAGGCATCGCGGGGCGCGTGAAGGTCGCGGTGCTGACCGTCGATGAGGACTTCGCCCTCGTCGTAGGGCTGAACGCCGGCGAGGCCCTTGATGAGCGTGGACTTGCCGGCGCCGTTGTCGCCCACCAGGGCGGTGACCTTGCCGGGGTGGACCTTCAGGTCGACGCCCTTCAGGACGCTGACCGGCCCGAAGGACTTCTTGACGCCGACCAGCTGGATGATCGGCTCAGCACCGACCGCGGTGGCCGGAGGGGTGGTGATTGTGTCTGACATGCTCGCTTCCTTGGGAATGTCATGGTCCGGCGCGAAGGGGCGTCACGCCGTGCGGCGCGACGCCCCTTGCGGCTCAGTCCGCAGACCGCTCCATTACTGGGCGGTGACTCCGTACTGCTCGCAGGCAGCCATCACGTCGGGCGTGCAGACGTCGTCATAGTCGGCGTCACCCGCGGCGACGACGTCCTTGACCTTGTCCGGTCCGACCAGGATCGGCGTGACCTGGATGTAGGGCGTGCCGTCCTCGAGCTCGGCCTGAGCCGTCACGTCCTCACCCTTGAGCAGCGAGACCGCGGTGTCGACAGCGGCCGTGGCCTCGTCCTTGACCGGCTTGTAGACCGTGGCGGTCTGCCAGCCGAGCAGGATGTTCTGCAGGCCAGCGACGTTCGCATCCTGGCCCGACACGGCGACGCCGGTCAGGTTGTTGTCCTGGAGGACCTTGATGACGCCGGCCGCGTTGGTGTCGTTGGCGACCCACACGCCGTCGACCTTGCCACCGAGCGAGGTCAGAGCCTGCTCGAAGTTGGTCTGCGACTTGGCCTGGTCCCACACCCCGGGAGGCTCGGCGGCTGCAGTGATGCCCGCGGCCTCCATCACCTCGACGGCGCCGTCGTGGAACATCGCCGCGTTGCCGTCGGTCGGGTCGCCGCCCATGTAGACGACGACAGCGGTCGCCGGGTCCTTGCCGGCGGTCTCGAGGCCGTCAAGGACCGTCTGGCCCTCGAGGCGTCCGACCTCGGTGTTGTCGAACGACACGTAGTAGTCGGCACCGGTGAAGGGACGGTCGTAGGCGATCACCGGGATGCCTTCGGCCTTGGCCTTCGTCGCGACAGCCTCGGCTGCGCCCTGGTAGTCGACCAGGAGCATCACGCCGCAGCCCTGAGTGAGCTGCTGGTCCGCGATCGTCGAGTACTTGTTGACGTCACCCTGCGCGTTCTGGATGTCCGCCTCGAACCCAGCCTCCTCCAGGCCCTCCTGGAGGTACTTGCGGTCGAAGTTCTCCCAGCGCGGCGACGAGGCCGCATCCGGCAGGATCACGCAGGCACGGCTGGCCGCGTCGCCGCCACCCTCGGTGGAACCCCCGTCGCCGGTGCCACCGCCGCCGGCACAGCCGGCCAGCATCACCGCGGCGGCGCCCGTGAGGGCGGCCACGGCGAGGATCGAAGACTTCTTCATCTTTCGCCTTTCGTCGTTGAAGCGAGCGAGTCCCAGGATCATCCCTGGTGTTCATCGCGCTGATGCGATCATCGACGACACCGATTCTTATCGTCAAGTCTTGAACATAACGCTTTGGCAACGCCGAGCGACGTGGGCGAAGGATGCTGCTGCTCCGGCGCCCGAGAGAACGCTTACCGTGCAGAGTGCCCGCGTACACGGGTGAAATGCGACAATTCGCCAAACAAGCACCCGGTGCGATCCTGATCACCTGCTGGGAGCGTTCGCCAAGTGAACCCAGGCGAGGGCCGACGTACGTTCAGGCGCGCCCGGTAGCTGCGCGGGTGCGGCGCGAGAGGGAATCGACGATCACCGCGAGCACGAGCACGACGCCGGTCACCATGAACTGCACCGAGGAGTCGAGGTTGAGAAGCGTCAGGCCCGACGAGATCGACTGGATCACCACGATGCCGATGAGCGCCGAGAAGGCGGACCCGCGCCCGCCGAACAGGCTCGTGCCGCCGATGACGGCCGCCGCGATCGCGTTGAGGTTGACGTCGCCGGTGCCCGAGCTCTGGTTCGCCGAAGCGAGTCGCGCCGCGGCGAGGATGCCGCCCACGGCGGCGAGGGTGGAGCACAGCGCGAAGACCGACAGGTAGATCCGGTCCACCCGGATCCCCGCGCGTCTCGCGGCCTCGACGGATCCGCCGACCGCGTAGACCGCGCGCCCCCAGCGGGTGCGGGTGAGGGCGAAGTTCATCGCGACGACCAGCCCGAGGAAGAACAGGAACATCACGCCGACGCCCCGATACAGGTTCAGGTACCACGTGGCGACCAGCAGGAACACGAGCATGACACCGCTGCGGACCGCGATCTCGGCGTAGCTCTGACTCACCAGGTTCGCCGCCGCGCGTCGCCGCGCCCGCCGGACGAGCGACCACGCGAAGGCGGCCACCGCGAGCACGGCCACGACGTAGGACGCCCACGCCGGCAGGAACATCTGCTGGGCGAACTGCACCAGCCACGAGTCGAACGGGATCGCGATCGATCCGGTCTCGCCCAGCACCCACAGTTGCAGCCCGAGGAATCCGAGCAGGCCCGCGAGTGTGATGACGAAGCTCGGAAGACCGAACCGCGTGTAGAGGTACCCGTATAGCAGCCCGACCAGGCAGCCGATCGCGACCCCCGCGATGAGGGCGAGGACGAGGTTCCACTGCAGCTGCACGAAGGTCACGGCCAGCACCGCGGCGGCCAGGCCCGACACCGATCCGACCGAGAGGTCGATTTCGCCGACGAGCAGCACGACCACCACGCCCAAGGCGATCGTGCCGATCGCGGCGCACTGCATCGTGAGGTTGACGAGGTTCTCGCTCGAGAGGAACACCGGGTTCAGCAGCTGGAAGACGGTCCAGATGACGGCGATCCCGAGCACGACGGGGAGAGCCCCCAGATCTCCGCCGCGCACGCGCGCCACGAACGCCTCGAGGGCGTGTCGGATGCCGCTGCCGCTCAGCAGCCGTTCCTCCGGGGCGGTCTCCGCGAGGCGCTCGTCGCCGTGGAGGCTCATCGGGTCCCGTCCCCGCGGGGACGAGAGGTGCGGCGCGACCCGGCGCGCGGCATGCGGATGACCGTTCCGCCCGCGGTGTGCTCGTCGAGCGGCGGCTCGTCGCGCGGCGGGCCGACCGGCGACGGCGGGGGCGCAGCATCCGGTGCGCGGCGCGCAGCAGAGTGATCGACCGCGCCCGTGATGGCGGCGATGAGCGTCTCGCTCGTGACGTCGGCGACGTTGTACACGCCGTTGTTGCGGCCGAGGCGCAGCACGACGACGCGGTCGGCGACCGCCATGACGTCGGCCATGTTGTGGCTGATGAGGATCACGCCGTGCCCGCGTTCGCGCAGCCGCTCGATGAGGTTCAGCACCTCGGCGGTCTGCGCCACGCCGAGCGCCGCGGTCGGCTCGTCGAGGATCACCACGCGGGGCTCGCCGATGAGCGATCTCGCGATCGCGACGGTCTGGCGCTGTCCTCCCGAGAGCGAGGCCACCGGTACGCGCACCGACGGGATCTTCGCCGACAGCTCGCGCAGCAGCGTCCAGGTGCGCTGCTCCATGTCGACCTCGTCGAGCGTCGCACCGTCGCGGAGCTCCCGACCCAGCCACAGGTTGGCGACGACGTCGAGGTTGTCGCACAGGGCGAGGTCCTGGAAGATCGTCTCGATCCCGAGCTCCTGCGCGTCGGCCGGGGTGTCGATGCCGACGGGCTCGCCGTCGAACTCGATCGATCCGCTGTCGGGCGGATGCACGCCCGCGAGCACCTTCACGAGCGTGGACTTGCCGGCGCCGTTGTCGCCGACGAGGGCGACGACCTCGCCCTCGTTGACCCAGAAGTCGACGTCGGTGAGGGCTTTGACCGCGCCGAAGCGCTTGCCGATGCCGCGCATCGTCAGCACGCGTTCGCGCGGGCGTCCCGCCCGCGGGTGCGTCATCGACATCCTCGCCTCGTCCTCATCGATCCCCTGCCGACCCCTGTCAGAGTCAGGACCCTACCCGATGCCCGCCGCTTCGCACGCATCCGCGTACGCCGGGGTGCAGATGTCGTCGACGGTCCAGAACCCGTCCGCGACGACGGTGTCCATGATGTCGTCGATCGTCACGGCGACCGGATCGAGGAGCGTGGCCGGCGTGCCCTGGATCTCGAGCGGGGCCGTGACCTCCTCGCCGTGCAGCAGCTTGACCGCGACTTCGGCCGCGAGCTCGGCCTGCGGCTTGATCGCCTTGTAGACGGTCATGTACTGGTCGCCCGTCAGGATGCGCTGGATCGCCGAGAGCTCGGCGTCCTGACCCGTGACGATGGGCAGGGGATCGACGTTCGCGACCCGCAGCGCCGCGATCGCGCCGCCCGCCGTCGCGTCGTTCGCCGCATACACGCCCGCGATGGCGCCGCCGTGCTGCGCGATCTGGCCCGACACCCATTCCTGCGCCTTCTCGGGGTTCCAGCCGGGGGTGTCGTACTCGGCGAGCACCCGCAGTCCGCTGTCGTCGATGATGCTGTGCGCGCCCTGCTTGAACAGTGCGGCGTTGCTGTCGGTGGGGGAGCCGTTGACCATCAGGATGCCGCTGCCCTCGTCCTCCGCCTGCACGCCCTCCACGAACGCGGTGGCCTGCAGCACGCCGACCTTCTCGTTGTCGAACGAGATGTAGTAGGCCAGGTCGCCGCCGGCGATGAGGCGGTCGTACGAGATGACGGGCACGCCTTTCGCGTTCGCGGAGCTCACGATGCTGACCGCGGCGTTCGCATCGACGGGGTCGAGCACGAGCACGCCGGCACCGGCCGTCAGTGCGGACTCCGCCTGCTGCTGTTGCTTCGCGGCGTCCTGATCGGCGTTGGCATAGAGGACGTCGTAGTCGCCGAGCTCCGCGACGCGGGCCTCGAACATCGGCCGGTCGAACGTCTCGTATCGTGCGGTCTTCGCGTCGGGCAGCAGCAGTGCGATCGTGTCGTCGGACGGGGTCCCGCCCGGGGCGGGTGCGCCGGAGCAGGCAGACAGCATCGCTGCCGCGAGCAGGACACCGGATGCTGCCGCCGGCGCGCGACGCCCGCTCGGGCGCCGTCGCGGCCGATCCAGTCGCGTACGGGGCATCGGACGAGCCTATGCGGTGATGGGCAGCGACGGTGCAGTCGGAAGCTGGGCGTCGACCGTGACGTGGTCGAGGGCGATCGCGATGGCGCCGCGTGTCTCGGCCCACTCGCCGAAAGAGGCGCCCACGATCTCGGGCAGGCCGTCGGCGGACGGGAGCGCGGTGCGCTCGAGCGAGTGGCGCATGGGTGCCATGAGGATCTCTCCGGCCTGGCCGAGCTCGCCGCCCACGACGATGAGCTCGGGGTCGAAGAGGTTGCACAGGCTCGCGGCGGCGATTCCGATGTGGCGGCCGGCATCGGCGATCACGCGGCGTGCCGCACCGTCACCGGCTTCGGCAGCGTGCAGCAGGTCGCCGAGGCGGTGCATGCCCTCGCTCGGAGGGAAGAGCGACAGCAGAGCCGGTCCGCCGGCGTAGGTCTCGAGGCATCCGCGATTGCTGCAGCGGCAGATCGGGCCGTTCTCGTCGAGCGTCACGTGGCCGATCTGCCCGGCCTTGCCGTTGACGCCGCGGAACAGGTCGCCGTTCACGATGAGCCCTGCGCTGATAGTGTGCCCGACGCGGATGAAGACCGACGACGCAGCGGAGCGTCCGTTGCCCTCGCGGGCCTCGGCCAGCCCGCCGAGATTGGCCTCGCTGTCGACGTGCACGGGGCGGCCGATGCGGATCGCGAGGCTCTCGGCGACGTCGACGTTCTCCCAGCCGCGCAGCAGCCCCGGGGTCGAGACCATGCCGGTGCGGGGATCGATGGGCGCGGGAAGTGCGAGCCCGACGCCGAGCAGGTCGGTGATGGACCCGCCGAGGGACTCCATCATGTCGCCGAGCAGCAGCGCGAGGCGGTCGAGCTCGGAGTCGTGGCGGTGGTCGAGGGGGAGGGGCAGCGAGGACTGCGTCACGATGGTGCGCGCGGTGTCGGCGATCGCGATGTGCAGGTGACGCGAGCTGTAGTGCACCCCCGCGACGAGGCCGAGCCGGCGGGCGAGCGACACGAGGGTCGCGCGGCGGCCGCTGCTCGTCGTGAACGACGTGTGCAGGAGACCGGACGCCGTCAGCTCCTTGACGATGTTCGAGACCGTGGCGGGCGAGAGGCCCGTGCTGCCGGCGAGCTCGATCTGGGTGAGCCGGCCGTGGCGCTTCAGCGACTCGATGACGCGCGCGCGATTGGCCTCGCGGAGCGAGGTCTGCGAGCCCGGCGGGGCTTGACGGCGTGCCACAGGTCACACTGTATCCCACGGCCGATTTCCCAGGTCGGCTTTGGGTTCCCGCGGAGTCGCGCACGGGCCCGGCGCGCGGCACGCACTAGCATCGGTACGCCATGCACACCGTCGTCGAGGCCCTTCGCGCCGCCCTGCCCCCGCACGCCGTCGTCACGGACGACGAGACCCGCGAGCGACTGAGCCACGACGACGCGGAATGGGCCGACTACGGGCTGCCCGCCGCCGTCGTCTTCGCGTCGTCCCTCGACGACGTCGTCGCGACAGTCCGCGTCGCCGCCGCGCACGGCGTGCCGATCGTGCCGCGCGGCGCCGGCACGGGTCTTTCCGGGGGCGCGAATGCGACGGATGGATGCCTCGTCCTCTCGCTCGAGCGCATGACGAGGATCGTCGAGGTGAACGCCCGAGAGCGGTACGCCGTGGTCGAGGCCGGTGTGCTCAACGACGATCTGCGCCGCCACGTCGCGGGAGTGGGGCTCTGGTATCCGCCGGATCCCGCGAGCCGGGCGATCTCGACGATCGGCGGCAACGTCGCGACGAACGCCGGCGGCATCTGCTGCGTCAAGTACGGCGTGACGCGCGACTACGTCCTCGGCATGACCGTCGTGCTCGCCGACGGGAGCGTGGCGACGCTCGGCCGCACCACGGCGAAGGGCGTCACGGGCTACGACCTGGCCGGCCTCTTCGTCGGGTCCGAAGGCACGCTCGGTATCGTCGTCGACGTGACGCTGAAGCTGCGGCCGCTCGGCGGCCGCGAGGAGCGCGCCGTGGTCGGGTACTTCCGCAGTCTGACGGATGCCGGCCGGGCCGTCGCGGCCGTCACAGAGGCGGGGATCGTGCCGTCGGCCCTGGAGCTCATCGACAGCATCTGCCTGCATGCGGTCGCCGAGTGGCAGGGCTGGGATCTCCCGGAGGAGGCGTCCGCCCTGCTGCTCGCGAAGGTCGACGAGGCCGGCGCGCGCGGCGAGGAGTTGGCGGCGGCGATCGAGGATCACTTCCGCGCCGCCGGCGGCAGCCGCGTCGAGCGCGCCGCCGATCCCGACGAGGTCGACCGGCTGTTCACGGCCCGTCGTCTCGCATATCCGGCGCTCGAACGACTCGGTCCCGTGCTGACCGAGGACGTCTGCGTCCCCCGCGGCGCGGTGCCCGAGATGCTCTCACGCATCGAGGCGGCGGCCGCTGACGCCGGCGTCGTGATCGCCAACATCGCCCACGCGGGCGACGGCAACCTGCATCCGCTGATCATCGCGCCGGAGGGCGACGACGACGCCAAGGTGCGCGCGAAGGTCGCGTTCGACCGCATCGTCGACGACTGCCGCGCCCTCGGCGGTACCGTCACGGGGGAGCACGGCGTCGGGCTGCTGAAACTCCCGGGTGCGGCAGCGGAGCTCGGCCCTGCGGTGCTGCGCCTTCATCGCGCGATCAAAGACGCCCTCGACCCTGCGGGGATCCTCAACCCCGGCAAGGCCTTCCCGAACGGAGAGTGACATGCCCTCGATCCGCGCCGACGACGACGTCCGGTTGGAGTACGAAGAGTCCGGTGATCCGGCCGGCCGGCCGGTGGTGCTGCTCGCCGGATTCAAGGCCGCGGCGTCGAGCTGGTGCTATCAGGTGCCGGCGCTGGAGCGCGCCGGATACCGCGTGCTGGCGGTCGACCTGCGAGGGCACGGAAACGCCGAGCGACCGGCATCCGGTGTCGACATGGCCCGGCGGGCAGGCGACGTGCGTGACGTGGTCGACGCGCTCGACCTTCGCGGCGCGGCGCTCGTCGGCGGGTCGATGGGGGCGAACACGATCTGGTCGTACCTCGGGCAGGAAGGCGCTGATCGCGTCGCGGCAGTCGTGAGCGTGGACCAGACGCCGAAGATGCTCAACACGGCCGACTGGTCGCACGGCTTCTACGGCTACACCGCGGACAACATCGACACGTACTTCGCCGAGGGCATCCCCGATACCGGCGTCGGAACGCCGCTGTGGCGACGGGGCATGCGCCTGGCGCGACTGCTCCGGGCGATGAAGGGCGCTGAGCGATCGTTCACCCCCGGTGAGCTCGCCCTGCTCGACGACCACGCGAAAGCCGACTGGCGCTCGGCGATCGCGGCGAGCGAGGTGCCCGTGCTGTTCGTCGCCGGCGCCGAGAGCGAGTTCTGGCCCAGCTCCCACGCCGCTGCGTCCGCCGCGCTCGCGCCCCGCGGCGAATCGGCGGTGATCGCGCGCGACGGGCATGCCGCGAACATCGAGCAGCCGAAGGCCTTCAACGCCGGATTGCTCGAATTCCTCGCCCGCGCCGCGCCCGCCTGATTCAGCGCCGGTCGGCGGCGAGGCGGATCAGCACGATGTTGCCCGACTCGTCGACCTCGGCGACGCCCGGGTGGGCCTTCACGAACTCCGAGAAGCTCTTGTGCCCGAGCGCCTTCTCGCTGAACGACGGGTCGAGCCGCTTGATGAGGCTCTTCACGGCCGAGGCGTGCTGCCACTCCACGCCTTCCTTGTCGCTCTCCAGGCGCAGCGCGCGCTCGAGGAGCGACTCGGTCGGGTCGACGGCGGCCTTCCTCGAGCGCCGACTGGCGGACGCGCGCTGGGGCGCAGCATCCTTCTTCCCCGACGGCGGAGCCGCGACACCCGGGAGCGCGTCGTACGAGTCGAACTGGTCGCACGCCGCGGCGAGGGACTTGGCGGTCGAGCCCGCGACGCCGACGCCGACGACGAAACGCCCGAGACGGCGGCAGCGCTGCGCGAGCGGCACGTAGTCCGAGTCCCCGGCGACGATCACGACGTGCGTGAGGTCGGGGAGGCGGAACATGTCTTCGACCGCGTCCACGGCGAGGCGGATGTCGGCGCCGTTCTTCGCGTACGCCGCGGCAGGGAAGAGCTGCACGAGGTCGACGGCGCGGGCCACCAGCTGCGACCGGTACTCGGCGTTGACGGGCGCCGACCAGTCCGCGTACGCGCGGGTGAGCACCAGAGTGCCGAACGACGTCGCGTAGTCGATGATGGCGCCGACGTCGATCGTCGCGGCGGCGAGGCGCTCGGCGATCTCGGGGTTCGCAGCATCCGTCGCGATCTTCTGGCGGTCGCGGGAGTAGGAGTTCTTGCCGTGGACGCGGTCGTACCACGACATCACGATGTTGTCGAAGTCCAGGTACACCGCGACGCGCGGGCTCAGCAGGTCGGGCATGTCACTCCTCACCGGGGTAGCGGACGCCGACGAGGTCGCGGATCTCGTCGAGGGTGGCCATGATCGCGACAGACTCGTCGATGGGCAGCACGTCGGAGTCGGTGCGGCCCTCGGCGAGGTACCGCTCGGCGGCGAGCGCCTGGTACTGCATGCCACGGCCCTCGATGTCGGAGCGGAACTCCTCGCGCACCGCACCGTCGGGGCTGACGAGGCGGAACGAGGTCGCCTGGTACCAGACGCTGTCGATGTCGATGCGGGCCTCGGTGCCGATGATCGTCGCGGTGTTGGGGCCGGCGCCGCGGGATGCCGAGAGGGAGGTCGACAGCGCGCCCGAGGCGTGCGTCATGATCGTCGCGACCTCGGTGTCGGATCCCGCGGCGCCGATGCGGGCCGCCGCGGCGATGGAGAGGGGCTCACCGAGGATGTCCCATGCGAAGGACACGGGGTAGATCCCGAGGTCGAGGAGGGCGCCACCGCCGAGTTCCAGCGCGTTGATGCGGTGCGCAGGGTCGGAGGGCAGCAGCTGCGTGTGGTCGGCGGTGACGGCGCGGACCTCTCCGAGGGCGCCCGACTCCACGAGTTCGCGGATGCGCACCATGTGAGGAAGGTACCGCGTCCACATCGCCTCCATCGCGAGGAGACCGCGCTCCGCCGCCGCGTCGCGCACCGCCGCGGCCTCGGCGGCGTTGAGGGTGAACGCCTTCTCGACCAGCACGTGCTTGCCCGCCTCGAGGGCGAGAAGAGCGTTCGCCGCGTGCATCGGGTGCGGCGTCGCGATGTACACGATGTCGACGCCGGGATCGGCGAAGAGCTCCTCGTACGAGCCGTGGGCGTGCGGGATTCCGAAGTCGGCGGCGAACGCCTCGGCGGTCTCTCTGCGCCGCGAACCCACGGCGGCGACGTCGAGCCCGGCGGTGCGCAGGTCGCTGGTGAAGGCTCGGGCGATGCCGCCCGGTCCGAGGATCCCCCAGCGGGGGGAGGAGGGCGAAGTCATGAACACGAGGCTATCGGCGCGATGCCGCTCGTGCCCGGACGACTAGCTGTACTCAGCAGAGACGTTGGTGACGTTCTTGTGAGGTGAGGAGACCTCCTGGCTTAGTGGAGCTGTCTAGTTTCTTCACCCGCCAGGAGGTCTCGTGTCTCACGCTAATGCCCGGCTGAATGTCCGGGGCAGGGTTCTGCTTGTCGAACGGGTGCTGGTGCAGCATCGTCCAGTCGCACACGTCGCGAAGGAGCTCGGGGTGTCGCGCCAATGCGCGCACCGCTGGGTCAACAGGTTCCGGGCCGAGGGCGTCGCCGGACTGCGTGACCGGTCCTCGCGTCCGCACTCCATGCCGCAACGAACACCACTTGAGGTGGAGTTGCGGGTGGTCGCGTTGCGCCGTCAGCTGCGACAAGGCCCCGATCGCCTCGCCGCGGTGGTGGGTGTTCCCGCGCGCACCATCACCGCCATCCTGCGGCGGCATCACGTGCCGCGTCTGGTCGAGTGCGACCCGCTCACCGGGGCGGTCATCCGGGCGTCGAAGACCACCACTGTCCGCTACGAACGCGCCCGACCCGGCGAGCTGGTGCACATGGACGTGAAAAAGCTGGGCCGCATCCCCGACGGCGGCGGGTGGCGTGCGCACGGCAGATCGGCCGGCGACACCGCCGCCCACAGGAGAGCCCGGATCGGGTTCGACTACGTGCACTCACTCGTCGACGATCACTCCCGACTGGCGTACTCCGAGATCCACCCGGACGAGAAGGGCGCCACCTGCGCCGGGTTCCTCACCCGGGCTGCCGCCTACTTCCGCGACCACGGCATCACCCGCATCGAGCGGGTCATGACCGACAACCATTTCAGCTACCGGCTCTCCAACGACGTCCAGGACGTGCTTGCCGCGCTCGGCGCCAAACACGTGCTGATCCGCCCCCACTGTCCCTGGCAGAACGGCAAGGTGGAACGACTGAACCGCACCCTGCAAACCGAATGGGCATACCGGCAAGTGTTCACCTCGAACGACCAACGCGCCGCCGCCCTTGCACCCTGGCTCGAGCACTACAACACTCAGCGATACCACTCAGCCATCGGCGGCACCCCACTCAGCCGGGTGTCACCAACCTGACAGCCGAGTACAACTAGCGGGCGACGCTCTCCGCGAGCTCTGCGCGGTCGGCCGTGAGGGTGATCTGGTCCAGCGCACGGGCCAGGTCGTCGACGATGTCGCGGGCGTCCTCGAGGCCGATCGACAGGCGCACGGTGGTCGGGCCGATGTGCGCCTCAGCGAGCTGCGTCGGCGACATGTGACTGTGCGTCATCGACGACGGGTGCGCGACGAGGCTGCGCGCGTCGCCGATGTTCGCCACCAGCCGGATCACCTGCAAGCGGGAGATGAACCCCTCGACCAGGCGGAAGTCCGCCTCGGCGTCGCCCGTCGCGGGGAGGTCGAACGCGAACACCGAGCTCACCCCGTCGGGGAGGTACGTCTCGGCCTGCGCGTGCCACGGGCTCGACTCGAGGCCCGGGTGGTGCACGCGCGAGACGGCCGGGTGGGACTCGAGGAACCGGGCGACCGTGAGCGCGCTCGCGGTGTGGCGCTCCATGCGCAGGTCGAGCGTCTCGAGTCCCTGCAGCAGCTGGAAGGCGTTGAAGGCCGACAGCGAGGGACCGAGGTCGTGCACGTACTTGGTCTTGACCAGTGCGATGTACGGGGATCCGGTCTCGCCGAAGCGCTCGACCAGGCTGCCGTCGGGCACGCGCGCGTACGTCTGGGTCAGCTGCGGCCAGCGCGCCGGCTCGGCCGTGAAGTCGAACGTGCCGAGGTCGACGACGACGCCGCCCAGCGACGTGCCGTGGCCGCCGAGGAACTTCGTGGCGGAGTGCACCACGATGTCGGCGCCGAAGTCCTTCGCGCGCTGCAGGTACGGCGTCGCGACGGTGTTGTCGATCACGAGGGGCACGCCGGCCTCCTTGGCGACGGCGGCGACGGCGCCGAGGTCGAGCACCTGTGCGATCGGGTTGGAGATCGACTCGGCGAAGAGGGCGCGGGTCGTGGGTCGCACGGCCGCGCGCCACGCGTCGAGGTCGTCCTGATCGACGAACGTCACCTCGATGCCCCAGTCGGCGAAGGTGTCCTGCAGCAGGTCGACGGTGCCGCCGTAGAGCTGCCGCGCGGCGACGATGTGCTCGCCCTGCTTCGCGAGAGCCAGCAACGCGACCGCGACGGCCGCCTGGCCCGACGCGACACCCGCTGCGGCGATGCCGCCCTCGAGCTCGGCGACGCGCTTCTCGAACACGAGCACCGTCGGGTTCGCCGCACGGCTGTAGATGTTGCCGTCCTTGCGCAGCGCGAAGAGGTCGCGTGCCTCAGCGAGCGAGCGGAACTCGAACCCGTTCGACTGGTGGATGGACGGGATGGCGGTGTTCTCCGCGATGCCGGAGTCGAACCCGGCCTGCACCTGCGCCGTCGCGAACGAGCGAGGGGCGGCAGGACGAGTCTGTTCAGGCATGCCCACCATTGTCGAGCCGAGGCGCCCGCGGCGGTGTTTCGTGTGTCGAACTGTTGCGCCGGCGGCCCTCAGGCGCCCAGGAGCCGATAGCGCGCGGGCACGCGAGAAAGGGTCACGGGACGAGCGTGATCTTGCCCGCCACGCCCGACTCGAGCGCGCGATGCGCGTCGGCGGCGTCGGCGAGGGCGAACGACGGGCCGAGCTCGACTGAGAAGCGCCCCGCGGCGATGAGCGCGAGCACGACCGGCACGGCCTCGGTGCGCCACACCTGCTGCTGCGCGGTGAGAGGTTCGGGCGAGCCGCCAGAGAATGCGCGGATGCCGAGGGCCGCAGCATCCCGCCCCCGCACCAGCGTCGCGATGCGCTCACGGTCGTCGACCAGCTCGAGCGAGGTGTCGAGCGCTTCGTCGGTGCCGGCGGCGTCGATGGCGACGGTCACGCCCTGGGGAGCCGCCGCACGCACGCGGTCGGCGAGCCCCTCACCGTAGGCGACCGGGATCGCTCCGAGCTCGCGGACTCGGTCGAAGCGGCGCTCGGACGAGGTTGCGACGACGGTCGCGCCCCACAGCACGGCGAACTGGATGAGAGCCTGGCCGACCGCGCCCGACCCGGCGTGCACGAGCACGGTGTCGCCGCGGCCCACCGCGAGCGAGCGGAGCGCCTGGTACGCCGTGCCCACCGGGATGCCGAGGGCGGCGCCTTCGGCCGCGCTCACCTCGGGCGGACGGGGGAACACGTGCGAGGCGGGCACCGCGAGGTCGGTCGCGTATGCGCCGGAGGCGCTCGCGAAGACGACCGGATCGCCGACGCGAAAGCCGTCGACTCCTTCGCCGACGGCGGTCACGACCCCGGCGCCATCTGCGCCGATGCGTCGTGGCTCGGTGATCTCGGCCGACGGCCGCCGGCCCGAGCGGAGCTTGGCGTCGATCGGATTGACGCCGGCCGCCGTGACGCGGATCGCGAGTCGGCCGGCCCCCGCCACCGGCTCGGGAACGGGGATCTCGTGCAGGACCTCAGGGCTCCCGAACTCGGTGTACGCGATGGCAGTGGTCATGACGAGGCGACTCCTGTCGTCGAGGGGTTATTCCCTCAGGGCTTTCTGGATCCGCTGCAGCGACACGGGCTCGGCCGTGCCGAGGGACTGCGCGAACAGGCTCACACGGTACTCCTCGAGCAGCCACCGGGTGTGGGCGAGCGGACTCGGGGCGTCATCGGCGGGCGGGATGACGCCGCCGGCCTCGGTGAACACGGTCGTCGCGCGTTCGAACTCGGTCATCCGCTGACGATCGCGGCCGGGGTTGTCGGTGAGCGTGCGCACGCGGTCGAGCGCGCCGCGCAGGTACCGCGGCAGCTGGGCGAGCCGCGCGGTGCCGGTGCGTGACACGAAGCCGGGGAATACGAGGCCGGCGAGCTGGCCCTTCACGTCGTTCAGGGCGCCGAGCAGCGTCAGCGAGTTCGCGTCGCGCATCGCGCGCTCCACGTCACGCGCGGCGGTGAGGATGCGGGCGGTCAGCGACACCGTCTGGAACAGCTCGTCGACCACCACGGCCGAGAACGCGTCGCGCACCGCCTCGAAGCCGGCGCGCGTGCGCACCGCCGCGTCGGGAGTGGTGCGCGCGATGACCGCATCCGCCACCGCCACGCGGCCGTCTTCGATGAGCGCCTTCGCGGACGGATACGGGGATGCTGCGAGCGCGAGCTTCTCGGCGGACGTGAGGTGTTCGAGCACATAGGCCGAGGGTGATGCGACCGACAGCAGGACGAGGCGCCGTACGCCGGCCTTCGTCGCGCGGGCCGCGGTCTCGGGCGTGGTCTCGATGCGCAGGGCGACCGAGGCGCCTTCGTCGACGATCGCGGGGTAGCCGCGCACGACACCGCCCGCGACCTTCGTGTCGACGACGTCCGGCAGGTCGCCGAACGTCCAGTCGGTGAGGCCGGAGCGCTCGGTGAACGTCGACTCGGGCTGCTGTGCGGTGCCGGGCATGCCGCCGGGGCGGGGTGCGGGACTCTTCGCCG
Organism: Microbacterium sp. F01; assembly: GCF_056156365.1. NCBI lineage: Bacteria > Bacillati > Actinomycetota > Actinomycetes > Micrococcales > Microbacteriaceae > Microbacterium > Microbacterium sp. F01. The sequence continues at coordinate 2,678,503 of NZ_CM149592.1, read as the reverse complement.
GGCGGGGGCCGCGTCCGTTCGCGGGCGCGGGAGCCGTGAGCGAACGGGACACGGATGCCCGGGCGCGGTCGGCGAGCCGCGCCTGCAGGGCGGCGAGATCGCGGTCGGAGCCGACGGCGCGCCCGCGCTCGTCGACGGCGCGGAACGAGACCTGCAGGTGGCCGGGCACGCGCTCCATCTCGAAGTCGGCGGCACTGACCGGCTGACTCGCGACGCGCTGGATACGCGTCGCCAGGGCATCGCGGAGCGGCGTCGGCGGCAGGCCGTCGTGGGCTTCCGGGCCGTGCCCCGCGAGCTCGCCGGCGAAGGTCGCGGCCCAGTCCGCGGCGGGCACCACGTGCCGGCGGATCGCTTTCGGGAGCGACCGGAGCAGCGCCGTGATGAGCTCGTCGCGCATCCCCGGCACCTGCCAGTCGAACCCGTCGGGCCGGAGCTGGGCGAGGAGGGCCAGCGGCACGACGGCCGTCACACCGTCGTCGGCCGCGCCCGGTTCGAACCGGTAGGCGAGCGAGAGCACCTGGTCGCCCTGCGTCCAGCGCGCGGGGAAGTCGCGCTCGTCGCCGCGCGACGCCTCGTCGACGAGGTCGGCCTCGGTCATGTCGAGGAGGCGGGGCGTGCGGGACGAGGCATCCTTCCACCAGGCCTCGAAGGAGCGCGCGTCGAAGACGTCCCGCGGGATGCGGGCGTCGTAGAAGCGGAAGACCGCTTCGTCGCCGACGAGGATGTCGCGGCGGCGCTCGCGCTCCTCGATCTTCTCGAGGCGTCGCCGCAGCTCGAGGTTGCGGCGCTCGAACGCCGTGAGCTTCTTGTCGAGGTGCGACGAGTCCCACTCGCCCTCCACCAGCGCGTGGCGCATGAAGAGCTCGCGCGCGAACGGCCGGTCGAACCGGGCGAGCTGCACCCGGCGCTTCGGCACGATCTCGAGCCCGAACAGTGTGACCTTCTCATAGGCGGATGCTGCGCCCGACGCCTTCGACCAGTGCGGCTCGCTCAGCGAACGCTTGGCGAGGTCGCCCGCGAGCGGTTCAGCCCAGGCCGGGTCGATCGCCGCGACGGTGCGCGCGAACAGGCGGCTGGTCTCGACGACCTCCGCTGCCATGACGGCGGTCGGCCGATTCTTCTTGAGTCCGGAGCCAGGGAAGATCGCGAAGCGGGTGCCGCGCGAGCCGAGATACTCGGCGCCGCGACGCTGGTCGGCGCGGTCGGAGCCGGCGCGGCCTCGCGTGGCGGTGCTCGTCGTGCGGTCATCGATGATGCCGAGGTGCGAGAGCAGCCCCGACAGGATCGCCTTGTGCAGCTCGTCGGGGTCGGCGGTGCCCGGTGCCGCTTTACGCGGGGCGTTCACGAGCATGCTGAGCTGGCGATGAACGTCGGCCCACTCGCGCACCCGCACGTAGTTGAGGTGCTCGGCACGGCAGAGGCGCCGGAACGCGCTCGAGCCCAGTTCGGCCTGCTTCTCCTGCAGGTGATTCCAGAGGTTCAGAAGGCTGAGGAAGTCGCTCGACGGGTCGGTGAACCGCGCGTGCAGGCGGTCGGCCTCCTCGCGCCGCTCTTCGGGGCGCTCGCGCACATCCTGGATCGACATCCCCGCGACGATCGCGAGGACGTCGCGCAGCACGCCGGTGCGACGGGCCTCGACGAGCATGCGGGCGAACCGCGGGTCGATCGGCAGCCGCGAGATCTCGCGGCCGAGGTCGGTGAGCGTCGGATGACCCCCGCCGGTCCCCGAGCCCGTCGAAGGGCGAACCGCCCCGAGCTCGACGAGCAGGTCGAGCGCGGCCTTGACGCCGCGCGAATCCGGCGGGGTGAGGAACGGGAACGACGAGATGTCGCCGAAGCCGAGCGAGAGCATCTGCAGGATGACCGATGCCAGGCTCGTGCGCAGGATCTCGGGCTCGGTGAACTCGGGCCGGGTGTCGAAGTCCTCCTCGGCGTACAGCCGGATCGCGATGCCGTCGCTCGTGCGGCCGGCGCGGCCCGACCGCTGCTGCGCAGAGGCCTGCGACACCGCCTCGATCGGCAGGCGCTGCACCTTGCTGCGGTTGCTGTAGCGCGAGATGCGCGCCGTGCCGGTGTCGACGACGTACCGGATGCCCGGCACCGTGAGGCTGGTCTCGGCGACGTTCGTCGCGAGGATGACACGACGACGGATGCCGGGCACCTGCGACCGCTCGAACACCCGGTGCTGCTCGGCCGCGGAGAGGCGCCCGTAGAGGGGGAGAACCTCGGTGGGCGCGGAATCCTTCGCGTATATGCCGCGGACGGCGTCCGCGGCGTCGCGGATCTCGGCCTCGCCGGGGAGGAACACGAGCACGTCGCCGGCAGGTTCGCGGTCGAGCTCGCGGAGGGCGGCGGTGATGCCGTCGACGTCGTCGGACTCGTCCTCGCCCTTCGCCGCACGCGCGGGCGGGCGGTACCGGATCTCGACCGGGTACGTGCGTCCCGACACCTCGATGATCGGCGCCGGTGTGCCGTCGGGCTTCGCGAAGTGCTTCGCGAAGCTCTCCGGGTCGATCGTCGCGCTCGTGATGACGACCTTGAGGTCGGGGCGCTTGGGCAGGATCCGTCGCAGATACCCGAGGAGGAAGTCGACGTTGAGCGAACGCTCGTGGGCCTCGTCGACGATGATCATGTCGTAGCGGCGCAGCAGGCGGTCGCGGTGGATCTCGTTGAGCAGGATGCCGTCGGTGAGCAGCGCGATGCGCGTGTCTTCCGACACCTTGTCGGTGAAGCGGACCTTGTAGCCGACCGTCGAGCCCAACGGCACCTGCAGCTCCTCGGCGATGCGCTCGGCGATCGTGCGTGCCGCGATGCGGCGCGGCTGGGTGTGCGCGATGCGCGTGCGCCCGAGCTCGAGCGCGATCTTCGGCAGCTGCGTGGTCTTGCCCGACCCGGTCGCGCCCGCGACGATCACCACCTGGTGGTCTCGGATGGCGCGCGCGATCTCTTCGCGCGCGGCGCTGACGGGGAGCTCCGGCGGATACGAGATGACGGGTTCGGGCGCGGACATAGCCTTCGATCGTATCCCGTCCGGCCGGTCGCTCGGCGGTCCCCGCCGTGGCTGTACGTCGTCGCGAGGTTCGCCGGCAGCAACTTGCCGAAAACGACGATGAACTTCCGGCTCACACGAGTGGGTCGGCTCGAGGTCGCCGACAGCGGACCCGGCAACGCAGCTGCCTGACGCCGAGGACGACCCCGACGCCGACTTCGACTTCTAGGCTGAGAACCATGACAGTCCCCAGCGTGACCCTCAACGACGGCAACACGATCCCTCAGCTCGGTTACGGCGTCTTCAAGGTGCCGCCGGCCGACACCGAGCGGGCCGTCGCCGAGGCGCTCGAGGTCGGCTACCGCCACATCGACACCGCCGCGATCTACGGCAACGAAGAAGGCGTCGGTGCGGCCATCGCGGCGAGCGGCATCGCGCGCGACGAGCTGTTCATCACCACGAAGCTCTGGAACGACCGCCACGACAGCGACGAGCCCAACGCTGCGATCGCCGAGAGCCTCGCCAAGCTCGGACTCGAGCAGGTCGACCTGTACCTGGTGCACTGGCCGACGCCCGCCCACGACAACTACCTGCACGCGTGGGAGAAGCTCATCGAGCTGCGCGCCGCGGGCCTCACGCGCAGCATCGGCGTCTCGAACCACCTGGTTCCGCACCTCGAGAAGATCGTGTCGGCCACCGGAGTGGTCCCGACCGTGAACCAGATCGAGCTGCACCCGGCCCACCAGCAGCGCGACATCACGGACTGGGCCGCCGCCCACGACGTGAAGATCGAGTCGTGGGGTCCGCTCGGGCAGGGAAAGTACGACCTGTTCGGCGCCGCACCGGTCGCCGCGGCGGCTGAGGCGCACGGCAAGACCCCGGCCCAGGCGGTGCTGCGCTGGCACCTGCAGAAGGGGTTCATCGTCTTCCCGAAGTCGGTGCGCCGCGAGCGCCTCGAGGAGAACCTCGACGTCTTCGACTTCGAGCTCACCGCCGACGAGATCGCCGCCATCGACGCGATGGAGCCCGGCGACGGCACGGGTCGCGTCAGCGCGCACCCCGACGAGGTCAACTGACCGCCGAAGAGCGGCAGGAGCGGATGCCGTGAACCCTCGCCTCGCGGAAGCGACGAGCCCGTACCTGAGAGCCCACGCGGGCAATCCGGTCGCGTGGTTTCCGTGGGGCGAGGAGGCATTCGCCGAGGCGCGACGCCGAGACGTTCCCGTCATGGTGTCGATCGGCTACTCGACGTGCCACTGGTGTCACGTGATGGCCCGGGAGTCGTTCGAAGACGAGACGACGGCGGCCGAACTCGATGCCGGGTTCGTGTCGATCAAAGTCGACCGCGAGGAGCATCCCGAAGTCGACGCGGCCTACATGGCGGCGGCTTCCGCGTTCTCGCCGAGCCTCGGCTGGCCGCTCACCGTGTTCGCGACGCCGGAGGGGCGACCGTTCTACGCCGGGACCTACTTTCCGCCGCAGCCGCGTGCGGGCATGCCCGCGTTCCGGCAAGTTCTCGCTGCCGTCCACGAGGCCTGGACCGAGCGGCGCGACCAGATCGACGAGACGGCGGATGCCGTCGCCGGCGCCCTGGCGGAGGTCCGCGACTCCTCGCCCGCCCCAGAGACGACGATGCCGTCCGCCGCAGACCTGGTCGATGCAGCCCACGCGCTCGCGGCCCGGGAGGATCCGCGTCACGGCGGGTTCGGCGACCCCGGCGCCGGCGCCCCGAAGTTCCCCGTAGCGACGGCTCTGCGCTTCCTGCAGACGCGGGTCGTCCGCGAGCGGGCATCCAGGGCCTCCGTCGTCGCCGACCGTGCGCTCACCGCGATGGCCGCGTCGCCGCTTCGCGACGCCGTGGAGGGCGGATTCTTCCGGTACGCGACCCGACCCGACTGGACGGTGCCGCACTACGAGCGCATGCTGACCGACAACGCGCAGCTGCTCGACGTCGCGATGGACGCCGTGCCGTCCCGCGAAGACGTGGCTCGCGGCATCGCGGGTTTCCTGCGCGACGTGCTGCAGCAGCCCGGGGGCGGCTTCGGCGCCGCACAGGACTCGGAGTCGTGGATCGACGGCGCTCGCAGCGAGGGCGGCTACTACGCACGGGATGCCGCGGACCGGGCCGGTCTTGAACCCCCGGCCGTCGATGGCAAGGTGGTGAGCGGCTGGAACGGCCTTGCGATCGGCGCACTCGCGCGCGCGGGCGCGCGGCTGGCAGAGGCATCCTGGATCGAGGCGGCCCGATGGGCGGCCGACGCCGTGCTCGAGGTCAACGTCACCGCGCACGGACGCCTGCTGCGCGCCTCGCTCGACGAGGTGCCGTCGCGGGCCCACGCGACGCTCGCGGACCACGGGCAGCTCGCCGCGGGCCTCCTCGCACTCTCCGTCGCCACCGGCGAGGTCGCCTACGCCGTGCGGGCCAGAGAGCTCGTCGACGCCTGCGTCGGCGCCGACGGCCGGGTCGCCGTTCCGGGTGGGGGAGATCCGGTGCTGTCGCAGCAGGGGATCGGAGCGCCGGATTCCGCGTCCGACGCCGACGAGCCGTCCGGCGCCGCGTCGGTCGCGGAGGCCGCGGCGGCACTCTGGGTGCTGGGCGCCGGCGACCCCTACCGGGTGATCGCGGAGCGCTTGATCTCCGCCCATGCTCCCGTCGCCCTCGCGCAGCCGCTCGCGTACGGCGCGCTCCTGCGGGTCGCCGCGGGCGTCGCCGAACCGCCGCGGCAGGTCGTCGTCGTCACGGACGACCCCCGAGGCGCGCTTGCGACGGCGGCGCGCAGCATCCGTGCCGATGTCGTGAGCATCGTGTCGCCGGAACAGGCGCTCTCGTGGGCCGAGGCGGGATTCGAGCTGTTCGCCGAAAAGGGGCAGCGCGATGGGCGCCCGACCGCCTACGACTGCCGGGACTTCGCGTGCCGGCTGCCGGTCACCGACGCGGCCGACCTGACGGCGTGAGACGCGGTCACACCCAGCTGTTCAGCCACATGTGCAGGTGCCAGAAGTCGTAGGGCACCGTGATCGCCGAGATGATCGGGTACCAGAACGCCGACAGTGCGAGCGCGACAGCGAGGAACACGAGCACGAGCCGCTGGCCTGTGAGCCGGCGGTAGGAGTCCGCCGATGGCGGACCCGCGATGTCTTTCAGGGCGAACGTCAGCGCGAGCAGCATGAACGGCAGGACGAGCACTGTGTAGAACTGGAAGATCGTGCGCTGGGGGAGGAACAGCCACGGCACGTAGGTGACCGCGATCCCGGTGAGCACGAGCGCGTAGCGCCAGTCGCGGACGACGACGAAGCGGTACGCGAGGTAGAGCACGGCGGCGACGCCGGCGTACCAGATCAGCGGATTCGGCATCGTCGAGATGACGTCGACGCAGCCGCTCGGGGCGGTGCACCCGTTCACACCCAGCGCGTCGTGGTGGTAGTAGACGCCTGTGGGCCGCCACAGCAGCGGCCACTGCCAAGCCGGGCTCGCGTAGGAGTGCCCGGACATGATCCCCGCCGTCGAGGTGTACATGGCGACGTGGTACAGCCACAGGCTCTCGAGGGCATTGCCGCCCGCATGGCGGTCGTACCCGCGGTCGGTGACGAGCCAGCCGGTCCAGGACGCGAGGTACACCGCCAGTGCGATCGGGACGAACAGCGTGAAGGTCGCGAGGCCTTGGCGCACGGCATCCGTCGGCCAGAAGAGGACACCCGCCCGGCGCCGGGCGAGCGCGTCCGTCACGACGAGGTAGACCCCGAGGCCGGCGAGCACCCACGCACCCGACCACTTCACGGCGCTCGCGGCGCCGAGGGCGGCGCCGGCGGCGATGATCCACGGCCGGTTCCACAGCACCGGGCCCCACTGCACCTGTTTCACGCCCGGCGGCGCGTCGCGGTCGTAGCGGGCGGCGACGGTCTCGGCGATGCGCGTCATGGTGCGCTCGCGGTCGCGCAACACGAAGAGGAAGGCGAGCAGCACGAAGAACGTCAGCGACGTGTCGAGGAGCGCGATGCGGCTCATCGATATCGCGAGCCCGTCGACGGCCATGAGCAGGCCCGCGACGACGGCGAACGTGGTCGAGCGGGTGAGGCGCTTCGCGATGAGCATGAGCACGAGCACGGAGGCGATGCCGAGCAGGGCCGTCGTGATGCGCCAGCCCCAGCCGGACTCCGGGCCGAGCACCGCCATGCCCAGCGCGATGATCCACTTGCCGAGAGGTGGGTGGACGACGAACGACGGGTTGGTCGTGAAGACGTCCACGTCACCCGAGAGGAAGCTCTCGTTGGCGCCGGAGGGCCAGGATGCCTCGTACCCGAGGTTGAGCAGCGTCCAGGCGTCCTTGACGTAGTACGTCTCGTCGAACTGGTTCATCAGGTCGTGCGCGGTGGCGAGGTTCCACAGACGCAGGACCGCCGCGATGACCAGGACGACGGCAGGACCGAGCCACCGATAAAGTCGCCGTGCGCGCGCGTCCGTGCTCAGCCGGCGGGCGAAGCGGTCGTACAGGCTCGGTCGTGCCGGGGGGTTCAGCGGCGCGGCAGGCTGGTCGGCCTCGAGCCGCGGGGCATCCGTCACCCGGTCAAGTTTAGGCTGAGGGGGTGATCATCCTCGCGGCGACCCCGATCGGAAACCTGGGGGACGCGTCCCGCCGACTCGTCGAGGCGCTCGAGGAGGCGACCATCGTCGCAGCCGAAGACACCCGCACGACGCAGCGGCTGCTGGCCGCCCTCGGCATCGCGAACCGCCCGCGCCTCATCGCACTGCACGACCACAACGAGAAGGAGCGGGCGCCCGAGCTCGTGGAGCTCGCGCGCGAGCAGGACGTGCTGGTGCTGAGCGACGCGGGCATGCCCACCGTGAGCGACCCCGGCTACGGACTCGTCGCGGCGGCCGCCGCGGCCGGCGTGGACGTGACGGCCATCCCCGGTCCGAGCGCCGTCGTGACCGCGCTCGCCGTGTCGGGACTGCCGACCGACCGCTTCACCTTCGAGGGCTTCGTGCCACGCAAGGCGGGGGAGCGAGCAGCGACGTTCCGCGCGCTCGGCTCCGAGCCGCGCACCATGGTGTTCTTCGAGGCGCCGTCGCGCGTCGCGGCGACGCTCACCGACATGGCCGCCGGTTTCGGCGCCGATCGTCGTGGCGCCGTGTGCCGCGAGCTCACGAAGCTCCACGAAGAGGTCGCCCGGGGCACCCTCGCCGAACTCGCCGCCTGGGCCGAGGCCGGCGTCCGCGGCGAGCTCGTCATCGTCGTCGAGGGGGCGCCCGCGCGCGGCGTGCCTTTCCCCGACGCGGTCACGCAGGTGCTCGAGCTGGTCCGCGGCGGACTGCGTCTGAAGGAGGCCGCGGCCGAAGTGTCCGGGCTCACCGGACACTCCAGCCGCGAGCTCTATCAGGCCGCGCTCTCCGTCCGCGGGTAGCGCTGACGGCGGATCACTGTCACCTCCGAACGGTGACCGCGAGGTCCTTGCTCGTGGTCGCGCCCGCGTCGTTCGCGAACACGACGCGGTAGGTGTGCGTGCCCCGCGTGGCGCCGGTGATCGAGAGCGTCGCGCGCTGGGAGCCGGGGGTCGCTGCGGCGAGCGCACCCTCGCCGACGAGGGTGTCGCCCTCGTAGAAGCGGTAGCTCGTCGCGTTCGTGCCCCACCACAGGTCGGCGGTCACGGCGTAGGTGCCGTCGCCGTCCTTGTTGTCGTGGCTCAGCACGGGCTTTGCGGGAGACGCGTCGGTGACCGTGACGGTCACCGGCTGCAGCGCGGTCGTGCCCTGCGAGTTCACGAGCTCGCCGGTGTAGACGTAGACCCCGTTCTTCCTGCCCGCCACCGGGATCTCGGCGGACTGCTCGCCGACGCCGCCATACGCGAGCGCCACGGTGGCGATGCGCTCGCCGTTCTCGAACACGCGCAGCTTCGTGCCGTTCTCGCCCCACCACAGGTTCATGCGCACGGTGTACGCGCCGTCCTTCAGGCCCGTGTCCCAGCCGTTGTCGTGCGACAGGATGCCGCGGCCCGGTGCCTTCGCGGCGGTGTCGAGAACGACGAGCCCGTCGACGGCGTCGGCGAGCGCGGTCGCCGCGCCGTCGACGGCGGAGCGGGACGGAGCATCCGCCGACAGCACGATGTGCGCCCGCTCGATCGCCGCCTGCAGTGCCGCCGCAGTCGTCGCCGTGTGGCCCGAGCGGTCGATCCCCTCCGCGGCGGCGAGGTCCGCGGCCAGGGCGGAGGTGTCGACGCCGGTCGGTGCGGCCCGCACCAGCTCGAGGTCGTCGATGGTGCCCCACGCCCCGCCGTTGAGCGTCGCGGTGACGGCGACCGTCACGCTGCCACCCGCAGGCACATCGATCGGCGCCGTCGTCGGCATCGACCAGGTGCGCCAGCCGTCCATCGAGAAGGGGACGGATGCCTCGGCCGATCCGCTCGAGACGCTCAGGCGCACGCTGCTCACGGCATCCTCTCCGTCGCCCTGCAGTGCGCCACGCACGACGTACGATCCGGCGGGGACGGCGTCCACGCGCTGCGACAGGGTGAAGGAGTACGCGTTCGCGGCCCAGAAGTGCGCGGAGCGCACCCCCGTGCGAGGGTCGTCCCACGCGCCGACGGTGAGGCCCGCACCGGTCTTCGTCCAGGGGCTGTTGTCGCCCTCGAACCCGGGGCTGAGCAGCAGGTTCTTCTGCGCGACGACGACCGTGGCGGTCGCCGCGAGACCCGACGACGTGACTCCCGCGATCGAGTAGATGCCGGGGCCGTCGATCCAGGTCGCGGCGTCGGACCACGTGACCGGCTGCGTCTCGGACGAACCGTCGTTGTACGACACGGTCACGGTGGCGGGAAGGACGACCGCATCGCCCTCGGTGACGGCGAGGTTCACCGGCCCGACCGCGGTGACCTCGCGCGGCGCGACGGCGCCGGTGCGGGCGTACGCGAACACGTTGAGCGACTCCAGCGGCGTGCCGTCGTGAGCGAAGAGCGCCTGGTTGTCCCACGCGGAGCCGCCGTACCACTGGCCGGCGTCGTCCGGGTCGTACTCGCCGGCGAAGCTCGAGGCCCAGCCCGAGCCGTGTTCCTCCCACAGAGCCTTGTTGGCCTCCAGCGCCGACGGCGGGCCGACCGGCAGCCACGCGGGCTCCCAGTAGAAGACGCCGATGCCCGCGGAACCGACGTTCGCGACCGCCTGGATGACGTCGCGCACCGCCGTCGCCTGCCCCTGCACACTCACCGGGTATTGCGTGGCCTCAGAGGGGAGGTCGATGACGTTGCCGTGGCCGTCGCCGTCCTCGAGCGTGTATGCCCACGAGGTCTCGGCGACCATGACCTTCTTGCCATACGCATCGGCGACGTTCTTCAGCACCGCCGTGAGGTTCCCGAGCGTCCCGTGCCAGTACGGGTAGTAGCTGGAGGCGAACACGTCGTAGTCGACGCCGCGCGCGGCGAGGTTCGCAGCGTATCCGGCGTAGCGACCGCTGGACTCGGGGTTGGTGAAGTGCACCGCGATGAGGGCGCCGGGGAAGACCGCCCGCACCGCGGACGCGCCGGCGGAGAAGATCTGCGCCATGCCGTCCCAGCCGGTGACGCCCGCCACCGCGTTGTTGGTCTCGTTGCCGACCTGCACCATCTGCACGTCGACGCCCGCGGCCCTGAGCTCCTCGAGCGCGTCCGTCGTGAAGTCGGTCACCGCGACGGCTTTCTGCGCCACCGTCATCGACGCCCACGCCTTCGGCGCCTGCTGCTTCGCGGGGTCGGCCCAGAAGTCGGAGTAGTGGAAGTCGACGAGGACGCCGAGTCCGGCATCCGTCGCCCGCTTGCCGATCTCGACGGCGTGCGCCACGTCGTTGTCGCCGCCGCCGTAGCCGCTGCCGGCCGCATCGAACGGGTCGTTCCACACGCGCACGCGGACGTCGGTGACGCCGGCGTCGGCGAGCACGTCGAACAGGTCGGCGGGCTGCCCGGCAGCGTCGCGGAACACGACGCCCGACTCCTCGAGCGCGATCGCCGACGACACGTCGACCCCGCTGATGAAGTCCGCGGGAAGGTTCTCGACCTTCGGCACGGTGATGCCGGCCTTCACTGGGCCGTCGTCCGCAGCGGCAGGTGCCGCCGCGAGCCCGGTGATGACCAGGGCGATGGATGCTGCGACCGCCGCGAGGTGCGGGGGTCGGGGGTGGTGGGACACGGTGTTCTCCGATCGACGTTGATCTGGGGCGGGCTGCAGGTCAGCCCTTGACGGACCCCGCGGTGAGGCCGCCGACGATGTAGCGCTGCAGCGACAGGAACAGGACGAGCACGGGTATCGCGGCGATCACGGCGCCGGCCGCGAACAGACCCCAGTTGGACGCGAGCTGGTTCGAGACCCACTGGTACATGCCGACCGCGAGGGTCCAGTTCTCCTCCGAGACGAGGACGATCTTGGCGATGATGTAGTCGCCGAATGCCGCGATGAAGGCCAGCAGTGCGACGACCGCGAGGATCGGCGTCACGAGCGGGAAGATGAGGCGCCAGAAGATCTGCGCGTGGGAGGCGCCGTCGATCTTGGCGGATTCGTCGATCTCGATCGGCACGGTGTTGAAGAAGCCGTACATGAGGAACGTGTTCACGCCGAGCGCGCCGCCGAGGTACACGCAGATGAGCGCGATCTTGGAGTTGAGACCCAAGGCGGGCACGACCTCCCCGAGGCCCAGCAGCATCAGGAAGATCGCGACGAACGCGAGCGCCTGCGGGAACATCTGGATGATGAGGAGTCCGGTGAGCCCCGCACGGCGGCCGGAGAACCGGAAGCGCGAGAACGCGTACGCGGCCGCGGCGCCCATCAGCACGGCGCCGACCGAGGCGATGCCGCCGATGAGGAGGGTGTTGCCGGCCCAGGTCCAGAAGCTCGTCTCGCCGAGGGCGGCGTAGTTCGACAGGTCGATGACGCTGAACAGCGCGTTGCTCGCGGCGAGCGTGCCGTTCGGATTCAGCGACGCCGACAGCACGTAGACCAGCGGGAAGATCGCGTAGAAGATCACGACGACGGCGAGCAGGTACTTCCAGCCGACGTCGAGCAGCCAGCGGCGCCGGCGTGCCGAGCGGCGGTCGCGCGGGGCGCGGGTGGTCGGTCCAGCGGCGACATCGGTGGCGGTGGACATCACTGGAACTCCTCGAGCTTGCGGGTCTGACGGAACGCGATCGCCGAGATGCCCCCGACGACGGCGAACACGAGGATCGAGAGGGCGCTGGCGAGGCCGTAGTCCGCCGCGCCGCCCGACACCCCGGAGATGTCGTAGATGGCGGAGATCAGGATGTCGGTGGCGCCGAGCGCGTACGGGGCGCCGGGGATCGCCGGCCCGCCGTTGTTGAACATGTAGATGACGGTGAAGTTGTTGAAGCTGAACGCGAACGATGAGATCAGCAGCGGTGCGGTGGCCACGAGCACCAGCGGCAGGATGATCGAGCGCAGCTGGCGCGAACGGCCGGCGCCGTCGAGCGATGCCGCCTCGAGCGTGTCCTGCGGGAGCGCCTGCAGCGCGCCGGTGCACACGAGGAAGTAGTACGGGTAGGTGAGCCACAGGTTCACCCACACGACCGCCGCGCGGGCGAGCCACGGATCGCCCAGCCAGTTGATGTTCGCGCCGAAGAAGAACAGGTCGTTGATCACCCCGAACTCGGCGTTGAACATGCCGCGGAACAGCAGCGCCGACATGAAAGCGGGGAACGCGTACGGGAGGATGTACAGCGTCCTGAGGAACCGCCGGCCCTTGAGACGCGCGTCGTTGTAGATGAGTGCGAGCAGGAGGCCGAGTGCGAACGGCAGTACGACCGACAGCGTCGCGAACACGAATGTCCAGACCGTGACCGACAGCAGCGTCTGCGCGAGCGCCGGGTCGGTGAACAGGCGGAAGAAGTTCTCGAAGCCGACGTTGACGTACCAGCCGGTGGGGAGGGCCGAGCCGTCCTCGGCGACGAACGAGCCCTTGTCGTTCGCGGTGTAGACGGTGCCCGTCGTGGTGTCGGTGATCGTCTGGGACGCAGCATCCCACACCAGAGTCGACTCGTAGACGGCGCCCGACGAGCCGTCGCGCGTGCGGATCGAGCCGTCGTTGGGGTCCTCGGACACGGGCACGCGCAGGCTCGCGATCTGCTCCTGGAGGGCGGCGTCGGTGATGACGGTGGCGCGGGGCACGACGTCCCAGCCGGCGACCTCCGACGGAGCGCCGGTGCTGCCGACCTCGGCGTCGCGAGCCTCTTCGAGGGGCTGCTCGGCAGAGCCGACGAGCACGTCGCCGTTCTCGTCGACGATCGCGAAGCCGAGCCCGCCGGCGCGCTCGACCACCGAGAGCGGGTAGGTGGGGGAGTCCTCGATGCGGCGCTCGCCCTGGATGAGGGCCGCCTCGACGGCTTGCTCCTGCGTGCCGGCGTGGCCGGTGCCGTAGTTGGTGAAGGCGATGTACGCCGTGTAGCCGAAGATGAAGACCTGGAAGACGAGCAGGAACACCAGGCCCGGCAGCAGGTACTTGAGCGGCAGCGCACGCTTGGTGAAGTAGACGATGTCGGCGGCGAGGAGCAGCACGAGCGTCGCCGAGAAGACGACCCACGACTCGACGCGGAACGCGCTCAGCAGGGTCATCACGCCGAAGGCGTTGACGAGGGCCATCAGGCCGAGCTTCGCGAGGAAGCCCCAGCCGGGGCCGCGCCAGCGGCGGGCATGCGATTCGCGGGGCGGCGTCTCTGCCGGCGCCTGGGGGAGGGTGGGGGCGTCCACCGTCATGCGTCTGCTCCTGTCACGGGGCCTCATCGCCGGGCGTGAGGGGGATCGACGGGGTCGATCCGGGAAAGAGGATGGGATCCGGGAGACGGGGAGAGGCACTCACCCGCCTCCCGGAGCAGGTCGGCCACCATGTCGGTGACCGGGTTTCAGACGGCCGGGATCAGCCCTCGACCGCGGCCTGGACGTCGGCGACCATCGTGTTCCAGGTCGACACCGGGTCGGCGCCGCTGATGATCTGCGACTGCGCCGCGTTCCACAGGTCCCAGACCGAGCCCATCTCGGGGATGCTCGGCATCGGGACGCCGTTCTGGGCCGACGCGAGGAAGCCCGCGATGATCGGGTCGCTCGAGACCTCGGTGGCGAGCGTCGACCACGCCGGGATGCGGGGGTCGGCCTCGTAGAGGGCGCGCTGCGCCTCCTCGGTGCCGAGGTAGTTCACGAGGAACTCCTGCGCGAGCAGCGCGTTCTTCGACTGCGAGCTGAGGTAGAAGCCCTGCACGCCGACGAACGGAGCGGCGGTCTCGCCGCCGGCCGACGGGATCGGGTTCACCGCGATGTTCTCCACGTCGGTGTAGGCGCTGATCGCCCACGGGCCCTGGATCGTGTACGGCGCCTTGCCGCTGTTGAACAGCTCGTTGTTGATGTCGTAGTCGACGGTCGTCGAGATGTAGCCGGTGCCGGCGGTGCCGTTGGCGCCGAGCCACGTCGCGAAGGCCTCGCCCGCCGCGCCGCCCATGCCGACCTCGGTCGTGTACGAACCCGATGCGTCCTGCACGAAGACGGGAGCGCCGAACGACGTCTGGAAGCCGTACATGGTGTAGCCGTCGCCGGTCTCGCCGGCGGTGTTGATGACGAACGGGCGCTCGGCGCCGGACGCCAGACCCTTCTGGATCATCTCATCCCACGTCGCGGGGGCCTCGGCGCCGACGAGGTCGGCGTTCTGCACGAGCGCGATGGTCTCCAGCGAGTACGGGAGGGCGTACAGCTGGCCGTCGTAGGTCATCGCCTCGAGAGCGACGGGCTCGAACTCCGACGCCTTGTCGCCGAGGTCGATCGTGTCGACGACGCCGGCGGCGACCAGCGCGCCGAGCCAGTCGTGCGCGCCGACGGTGATGTCGGGGCCCTCGCCGGTCGGCACCTGCGCGATGAAGTCGTTGCGGAGGTCCTCGAAGTTCTTCTTGACGATCTTGACGGTGGCGCCGGTCTCCTCTTCGAAGGCCTTCGCGGCGTCCTTGACGGCGGTCTGACGCTCCTCGTCGGTCCAGATGACGAGCTCGGCGCCGCTGTCCGCCGCCTCGTCGCCGCTGTCGGACGAGCCTCCGCCGGCGCAGCCGGCGAGGACGACCGCTGCCGTGAGCGCCAGCGCTCCGAGTGCGATCTGCTTTCGCATGGTTTCCCTTTCGGTGATGTGGTGTTGCAGGGTTCGGTGGGTCAGTGGGTTCGCGCGGTGCGGACGACGGCGACGCCGCCCGCGGGCACGAGGAGCTCGCCGTCGACGTCCGCGCCGGTGAGGAGTTCGACGCCGGAGGCCGCGAAGGCGGTGTCGTCGTCGCGGTGGTTGACCGCGATCGTGTAGTCCGCACCGTCGCCGCGGCGCACGACGACCTCGAGGCCTGCGGGGTGACCCGACGGGGCCACGCCGGCGTCGGCGTACACGTCAGTCATGACGGTGCTGAGGCCCGCAGCATCCAATCGGGTGCTGATGTACCAGCCGTGCCCGGTGCCGTGCGCGTGACGCGTGACCGCCGCGTTGCCGGCGCCGGGGCCGTCGACGTACGTCGCCTTCACGTCCGCGCCGTGCAGGACGAGGTCCTCCTGCCACGCGTCGGCGTGGAGAGTGGCCGATGCCGAGCCCGACCACTGCACCGCGTGACGGGCGCCTTCGCGCAGCGGCAGGAACTCCTCGACGGTGACGCCGAGCGCATCGCGCAGCGGCGCGCCGAAGCCGCCCGGGTGCACGGCGTCGTTCTCGTCGACGATGGCCGAGAAGAACGAGACCACGAGCGTGCCGCCGCCCTCGACGTAGCGGGTGAGATTCGCGGCGTCCGCGGCGCTGAGCAGGTACTGCGCGGGGGCGAGCACGAGCTTGTACCCGGAGAGGTCCTGGCCGGGGAGGGCGAAGTCGACCGTGATGCCGTCACGCCACAGCCGCTCGTAGAACGCGCGGATCTGCTCGGCGTGCGACACGTCGACCGACGGTCGCCACTCGAGGTCCTGCGCCCAGAACGACTCGAAGTCCCACAGGATCGCGACGTCGGCGGCGACGCGCGAACCGCGCACCTCGTCGAGGCGTCCGAGCGCGTCGCCCAGCTCGACGACCTCCCGCCACACGCGGGAGGCGGTGCCGGCGTGCGGGATCATCGCCGAGTGGAACTTCTCGGCGCCCGAGCGTGAGGCGCGCCACTGGAAGAAGAGGATGGCGTCGGCGCCGCGCGCGAGGTGGGTCAGCGAGTTGCGAGCCATCTCGCCCGGACGCTTCGCCACGTTGCGCGGCTGCCAGTTGACGGCCGACGTGGAGTGCTCCATGAGGATCCACGGCGTGCCGCCGCCGACCGAGCGGGAGAGGTCTGCGGCGATCGCCAGTCCGATCTCGCCCTCGCAGTCGGCCGCCCACAGGTAGTGGTCGTCCGACACGATGTCGACCTCTCGAGCCCATGCCCAGAGATCGGTGGTCCAGCTCTGGTTCGCCATGAAGTTCGTGGTGACCGGCTGCGACGCGTGGGCGCGGATCGCATCGCGTTCGGCGATGAAGCAGGCGCGCAGCTGGTGGTCGGTGAAGCGCGCGAAGTCGAGGCGCTGCGCCGGGTTGACGACCGAGGGCGCCGCGGCCGGGGCGCCGATGTGATCCCACTCGCCGTAGCGCTGCCCCCAGAACGTCGTGCCCCACGCGGTGTTGAGGGCCTCGAGCGTGCCGTACTTCTCACGCAGCCACCCGCGGAAGGCGCGCACCGACTGCGCGGAGTAGTCCTCGCCGACGGGCACGCCGTATTCGTTGTGCACGTGCCACATCACGACCGCGGGGTGCGAGCCGTAGCGCTCGGCGAGCGCCGAGGCGATGCGCACGATCGCCTCGCGGTAGGCGGTCGACGCGTGCGAGGCCATGCCTCGGGCACCGAAGCCCATCGTGACGCCGTCGCGCGAGACGACGCGGGCGTCGGGGTGGTTCGCGAAGAACCACGCCGGGGGAGACGCGGTGGGTGTGCCGAGGTCGGCCGAGATGCCGTTCTCGTGCAGCAGGTCCAGCAGCTCGTCGAGCCACGCGAAGTCGAACACGCCTTCGCTCGTCTCGATGAGGGCCCAGGCGAAGATTCCGACGCTGACCAGGTTGACGCCGGCCTCGCGCATGAGGGCGACGTCCTCGCGCCGCACCTCTCGCGGCCACTGCTCGGGGGTGTAGTCGCCTCCGTAGGCGATGCCCCGGATCTCGGGCCAGCGGTCGGGCGAGGTCATGGACGCTCCATCGGGTCGGTGCAGGGGTCGTGCTGCGGTGCGGGTCGGTCACAACGGTGGCTGTGACCGGTCACAGTCTTACCCGGACGGATGCTGGGCGCAGGCTCTGCTCGGCAACCGTTACGCAACTGTGACCGGTCACAGTCCGAATCGTGTCGTCGCGCGTTCCGGGCGGCGACGGGGGTAGAGTCGCTCGTCGTGGAGGAGACGACGTCCGTGCGGCGCAAGCCGACGATCCGCGATGTCGCGGCGGTCGCGGGCGTGTCGCGGGGAACCGTCTCGCGCGTCATCAACGGCGGGCACTGGGTGTCGCCCGACGCCCGGGTGGCCGTCGAAGAGGCGATCCGGCGCACCGGCTACACCGCGAACCACGCGGCGCGCAGCCTTGCCACCGGGCGTGCGGGCTCGCTGGCGTTCCTGCTGACCGAGCCGCAGCACCTGCTCTTCCAGGACCCGACGTTCGCGCTGCTCCTGCGCGGTGCCGCGGAGGCCCTCGCGCAGCGGTCGATGACGCTGGTGCTGCTCGTCGCGGGCACGCCGGCGGAGCGCGCCAACGTCGCCCACTTCGTGAGCGCAGGCCATGTCGACGGCGTCCTGCTCATCTCGTCCCACGAATCCGATCCGCTGGTCGACGAACTGCTCGAGGCCGGCGTGCCCACCGTCTGCTGCGGCATCCCGCTCGGTCATGAAGCCCAGGTGCCGACGGTCTCGGTCGACGAGATCGGCTCGGCGCGCGAGATGACCCGCTACCTCCGTGGGCGCGGGCACCGGCGCATCGCGATGATCGCCGGACCCCACGACACACCGGGCGGCAAGTTCCGGCTCGTCGGCTTCCAGGAGGAGATGGCCGACGACTTCGACCCGGCCCTCGTCGAGGAGGGGGACTACAGCCAGGAGTCCGGCGCTGTCGCGATGGCGCGCCTCCTCGAGCGCACCCGCGACATCGACGCCGTCTTCGCCGCCAGCGACATGATGGCCGCCGGAGCGATCGCGACCCTGCGCAAGGCAGGGCTGCGCGTCCCCGACGACATCGCGGTGGCCGGATTCGACGACTCCGGTCTCGCCGCCACGCACGAGCCCGCACTCACCACGATGCGTCAGCCCTGGGAGCGCCTGAGCAACGAGATGGTGTCGACGCTCCTCGAGGCGATCGGCGGCGCACACCCCGCGCCGATCACGCTCCCGACGACGCTGGTGGTCCGCGAGAGCGCCTGACCCGACACGCCCGAGTGTTACGTTCGGGTGCCTGGGAAGGTCCGGACGACGGCGTCCGGTCACAGCGGCGGGCGAGGCATCCGTGCTGGCTAGACTCGTCGGGTGACTTCCGGCCCCTCGTCCTTCTACATCACGACGCCGATCTACTATCCGAGCGACGTGCCCCACATCGGCCACGGCTACACCACCGTGGCGGTCGACACCCTGGCGCGCTGGCACCGCCAGGCGGGCGACGACACCTGGATGCTGACGGGCACCGACGAGCACGGCCAGAAGATGATGCGCGCCGCGTCGGCGAACGGCGTGACGCCGCAGGAGTGGGTCGACAAGCTCGTCACCGAGGCGTGGTTCCCGCTGCTCGAGACGCTCGACGTCGCCAACGACGACTTCATCCGCACCACGCAGCAGCGCCATGAGGAGCGCGTGCAGCAGTTCGTGCAGGCCATCTACGACCGCGGCTACATCTACGCCGGCGAGTACGAGGCGCTGTACTGCGTGGGCTGCGAGGAGTTCAAGCCCGAGTCCGAGATCGTCGACGGCACCGGCGCCTTCGAGGGCCTCAAGGTCTGCGCCATCCACTCGAAGCCGCTGGAGCTGCTGCAGGAGAAGAACTACTTCTTCAAGCTGAGCGAGTTCCAGGACAAGCTCCTCGAGCTCTACTCGAGCGTCCCCGACTTCGTGCGCCCCGAGTCGGCGCGCAACGAGGTCGTGTCGTTCGTGAAGAACGGGCTCAAGGACCTGTCGATCTCGCGCTCCGCGTTCGACTGGGGCATCCCGCTCCCGTGGGACGAGTCGCACGTGATCTACGTGTGGGTCGACGCGCTGCTCAACTACGCCACCGCGATCGGCTACGGCGAGGACCCCGCCGAGTTCGCCCGCCGCTGGCCGGCGTACCACATCGTCGGCAAGGACATCCTGCGCTTCCACGCCGTCATCTGGCCCGCGATGCTGATGGCCGCGGGGCTCGAGGTGCCCCGCGGCGTCTTCGCGCACGGCTGGCTGCTCGTCGGCGGCGAGAAGATGTCGAAGTCGAAGCTCACCGGCATCGCACCGACCGAGATCACGGACGTCTTCGGCTCGGACGCCTACCGCTTCTACTTCCTGTCGGCGATCGCGTTCGGTCAGGACGGCTCGTTCTCCTGGGAGGACCTCTCGGCCCGCTACCAGGCCGAGCTCGCGAACGGATTCGGCAACCTCGCCTCGCGCACGACCGCGATGATCGAGCGCTATTTCGAGGGGATCGTGCCCCCGGCCGGCACCTACACCGAGGCCGATCTGCACATCCAGAAGACGGTGGCGGATGCTGCCTCCCACGCCGACGCCGCGATCGAGCGGTTCCGCATCGACGAGGCGATCCACGCCATCTGGACGATCGTCGACGCGCTGAACCTGTACATCACGGAGAACGAGCCGTGGGCGCTCGCCAAGGACGACGCCCAGCGCGGACGCCTCGGCACGGTGCTCTACACGGCCGCCGAGGGCCTGCGCGCCCTTGCGGTGCTGCTGTCGCCGGTGATGCCGGTCTCGACCGAGAAGCTCTGGATCGCGCTGGGCGCTGCCGAGTCGATCGGTCGCCTGCAGGACCAGCCGATCCGCGAGGCAGGCGCATGGGGCGTGCTGAAGCCGGGGTCCTCGGTGAACGGCCTCGCGCCGCTGTTCCCGCGCGTCGAGCAGTCGGTCTGATGGCGACACCGCCGGTCCCGTACCCCGCGGCGGGGTCAGACCCGTCGCAGTACGTGCGCACCCGCGACAAGGGGTCGCGCGACGTCACGTATCCGGCGGCCCCCGAGCCGCTCGCGGTGCCGGTGTACGACAACCACGCCCACCTCGAGATCGAGGACGGCGTCGGCCTGTCGCTCGACGAGCAGCTCGCGCGAGCCGGGCAGGTCGGCGTGGTCGGCGTCGTGCAGGCAGGGGGCGACATCGACTCGAGCCGCTGGTCGGCGTGGGCGGCAGCATCCCATCCCCGCGTCCTTGCGGCGGTCGCCATCCACCCCAACGAGGCACCCGCTTACCAGGCCGCGGGGCGGCTCGACGAGGCCATCGCCGTGATCGACGAGCTCGCCGCGCAGCCGCGCGTGCGCGCGATCGGCGAGACGGGCCTCGACTTCTTCCGCACCGACGAGGACGGCAGGCCCGCCCAGTTCGAGAGCTTCGAGGCGCACATCGCGCTCGCGAAGAAGCACGGCGTCGCGATGCAGATCCACGACCGCGACGCGCACGAAGCGGTGCTCGAGACCCTCGACCGCGTCGGCGCCCCGGAGCGCACGGTGTTCCACTGCTTCTCGGGCGACGCCGACATGGCGCGCATCGCGGGCGAGCGCGGGTATTACCTCTCGTTCGCCGGAAACGTCACCTTCAACAACGCGCAGAACCTCCGCGACGCGCTCGCGGTGATCCCGCGCGAGCGGATCCTGGTCGAGACGGATGCCCCGTTCCTCACGCCGACGCCGCACCGCGGTCGCCCCAACGCGCCGTACCTGATCCCCGTGACGGTGCGGTACATGGCGGCGGAGCTGGGCCTCGATGTCGACGAGCTGTGCGCTCAGATCGCGGCGAACACGCTCGAGGTCTACGGGGCGTTCGAGGACTGAGCCGGCACGGGAGTCTGCGGTGGACGACGAGCTGTGGGACCTCACGGATGCTGCAGGCGCACGCATCGGCCGGACCCACCGCCGTGGCGATCCGGCGTTCCCCGAGGGGCTGTTCCACGTCGTGGCGTCGGTGTGCGTGGTGCGCGGCGACGGGCTCGTGCTGCTCACCCGGCGGGCGGAGGCCAAGGACTGGGGCCTCACGTGGGAGTTCCCGGCCGGCAGCGCCCTGACCGGAGAGACGAGTGCGCAGGCGGCGGTGCGCGAGCTGCAGGAGGAGACCGGCGTACGCGTCCTCACCTCGGACCTGCGGATCGTCGGCCGCCTCGCCGAGCGGACCGCGCTGTTCGATGTCTACGTCACGCGGGTGGCCGGCGACCCGATCCTCGCACTCGATCCCGACGAGGTGTGCGACAGCGCCTGGGTCCCCTTCGCGGAGGCGATGCGCCGCGGTGCGGCCGGCGAGATGGCGGGTCCGTGGAC
This sequence comes from Microbacterium sp. F01, assembly GCF_056156365.1. Classification (NCBI taxonomy): domain Bacteria; kingdom Bacillati; phylum Actinomycetota; class Actinomycetes; order Micrococcales; family Microbacteriaceae; genus Microbacterium; species Microbacterium sp. F01. Next base: position 2,657,052 of record NZ_CM149592.1, on the reverse strand, counting down.
TCCCCGGCTGGAGCAGCTCGGCTCGAGGCTCGCGGCGCTCGTCGACGCAGGGGATTCGCGCCGAAACCCAGGGTGACGTCCCGCGTCTCGACGGGAATCCCCTGGCTCGGCGGAGCCACAGCGGTGTCAGTCGATCAGCGGCAGCCCGCCGGCACCGGGCTCGTCCTCGCCGGCGACGTCCTCGGCCTCATCCGCGTCGAGCACCGGCTTCGCGGCCGCGATGTGCGAGATCGAGCGCCACACCAGCAGCAGCGTGATGAGCGACCCGGCGAAGGCGAACCACCAGGGTGCGGTCAGGCCGAAGAGCTGGGCGAGGATGCCGCCGATGAACTGCCCGATCACGAGGCCGCCGAAGACGCCGACCATGTTCACCGAGGCGATCCGCCCCTGCAGCTCCATGGGGACGAGGCGCTGGCGCACGGTCGTCGAGATCGTGCCCCACACGAACGCGTAGAGGCCGAAGCCGAACATGATGACGAAAGCCACCGCGGGTGAGGTGGTGAGCGCGAACGCGAGGTGCATGAGGACCTCGAGCGACAGGCATACCCGCATGAGGGTCGAGAACGACACGTGCTTCTCGAGCCAGCCGAAGCTGAAGATCGCGATGATCCCGCCGAGCGCGGCCGCGGTCGTGAGGGCGCCGTAGCCGACGGGTCCCATGCCCAGGTGCTCGGTGGCGTAGAGCACGAGCACACCCCAGGGGGCCGCCCACGTGACGTTGAAGACCAGGATGATGATGACGAGCGTGCGCACCGGCGCGTTGTGACGCAGCCACTGAAGTCCTTCGCGGATGGCGTGGGCCTTCGTGCCGCGGCCGGAGTCCGGGTGTTCGGGCACCGGCGTGCGCGCGATCCGGGAGATGAGCAGCACCGCCAGCGCCACGCACAGCACCTGCAGCACGAACGGCCAGAAGGAGCCCACCGCGAAGAGGAAGGCGCCGAGCGGCGGCCCGGCGAGCTGGTTGGCGACGAGGTAGCCCGCCTGCATGCGGGCGTTGCCGATGCCGAGATCGGCCGGCTTCACCAGCATCGGCAGCAGCGTGCTGCCGGCCGAATCGGCGAAGACCTCCGCCGTGCCGTAGAGGAACGCCACGGCCAGCACCAGCCACACGGTGGCCTGCCCGGTGACGAGGAACGCGACGAGCACCGCCACGATCACCGCCCGCAGGCCGTTGGCGAGCATCACCAGGCGGCGCCGGTCGTGGTGGTCGGCGACGGCGCCCGCGAGGAGGCCGAAGAGGAGCCACGGCAGGAACTGCATCATGGCGCCGGCCGCGACGAGCACGGGCGACGACGTGAGTGAGGCGATCAGCAGCGGCGCGGCGGCGAGTGCGATGCCGTCGCCGAGATTGCTCGTCCACGACGACGCGAGCAGCCACCGGAAGTCGGTCCCGAGGCGACGTGGTGCGATCAGTTCCCCGAGCGAAGGCATCCCGCCATCCTACGAGCGACGGCGGTGAGGCGACACCTGAGGGACGAGACCCCGGCGTTGCGGTGTCTCGTCCGTGCGCTGTCGTGTCACCGCGCGGCGGGCGCGTCCTTCGGATGGATGAACAGCGTCTCGGTCTGCTCGATGTCCATGCCCTTGGTCTCGGGCACGCGCCACGCGACGTAGACGAACGACAGGGCCGCGAACAGGGCGTACATGCCGTACGTGAGGGGGAGCGACCACGACGACATCGCCGGGAAGGAGATCGTGATGAGGAAGTTCGCGACCCACTGCGCACCCGCGGCGACGCCGAGCGCCTTGCCGCGGATGCGGCTCGGGAAGATCTCGCCCAGGAGCACCCACACCAGCGGTCCCCACGACGCGCCGAACCCGACGACGAACACGTTCGCCGCGACGAGCGCGACCGGACCCCACGGTGCCGGCAGCACGACGGCTCCTTCGGCATCCGTCGTGGAGAACAGGAACGAGATGGCCATGAGCCCCAGCGACAGCGTCATCATGACGGATCCGGTGAGGAGGATGGGCTTGCGGCCGACGCGGTCCACCAGGAAGATCGCGATCAGCGTGACGAGCACGTTGGTGATCGAGGTCACGACGCTGATCGTGAAGGAGTCGCTCTCGTCGAACCCGACGGACTGCCAGAGGCTCGTCGAGTAATAGAAGATCACGTTGATGCCGACGAACTGCTGGAACACCGACAGGATGATGCCGACCCACACGATGCGCTGAAGCCCGAGCACCGGTCCGCGGATCGAGACGCCGGAGTTCTTGCGGTCGGTCTCGATCGCGGTCTGCAGTTCGCGGATCGTCTGGTCGAGGTCGGCGGGCGGCATCAGGCGCGCGAAGATCGCACGGGCCTCGTCGACGCGGCCCTTGGACAGCAGGTAGCGCGGCGACTCGGGCACTGTGAACGCCAGGATGCCGTAGACCGCCGACGGGATCACACCCACCAGGAACATCCACCGCCACGCCTCGAGCCCGAACCACAGCACGCTGTCGGCGCTGCCCGCGGCGTTCGCCAGCAGCGCGTCCGAGAGGAGCGCCGCGAAGATGCCGATCGTGATCGCGAGCTGCTGCAGCGACGCGAGTCCGCCGCGGATCTGGCGCGGCGCGATCTCGGCGATGTAGGCCGGCGCGACGACGGAGGCGATGCCGATGCCCAGGCCGCCGACCACGCGCCAGAGGGCGAGGTCCCACGCGGAGAAGGCGAGGCCGGCGCCGATCGAGCTGACGAAGAACATGATGGCGCCGAGGAACATCACCCGCAGGCGCCCCCACCGGTCCGACAGGTTGCCGGCGATGATCGCGCCGACCGCGCAGCCGAGGAGGGCGATCGCGACGACGAATCCCGTGATGACGTCGTTGAGCGCGAAGTCCTTCGAGATCGAGTCGACGGCGCCGTTGATGACCGAGGAGTCGAAGCCGAAGAGGAACCCGCCGACCGCCGCCGCGACCGACAGGCCGATCGCTCGTCGCCCGTAGGGACTGCGGAGGGAGAACGCGTCTGCGGGGATCGATCCGGTCGAGTTCATGCTGGTCACGCTAGCGTTCGGGCCGCCGCCGCGGCAGGGGGCGCGCGGTGCACAAGATCGGAGGTTTTCGGCCGACACGCCGGTCTGCAGCATCCCCACACCGGCATGCCGCACAGAGCCTCCGACGCTGTGCACCCGTGCCACGGGCCGGCAGGCGCCGTCACCGTCGGTACAGTGAACGCATGCCCGTGACACTCCTCGGTGCGGCCGAGATCCGCGCGCTGGCCGCCGAACTCGACGTGACGCCGACCAAGAAGCTCGGGCAGAACTTCGTTGTCGACGCCAACACCGTCCGCAAGATCGTGCACATCGCCGAGGTGGAGCCGGGCGATCGCGTCGTCGAGGTGGGGCCGGGTCTCGGGTCGCTGACCCTCGCGATCCTCGAGGCCGGGGCATCGGTCACCGCCGTTGAGATCGACCACCGCCTGGCGGAGCGCCTGCCCGCCACCGCGGCCGCCCACGGCGTTCCGGACGGCGCGCTCACGGTGGTCGACGCCGACGCGCTGCGTGTCACCGAGCTGCCCGGCGACCCGACGGTGCTGGTCGCGAACCTGCCCTACAACGTCAGCGTGCCGGTGCTGCTGCACTTCCTCGAGCACTTCCCGGCGCTCGACCGCGGCGTCGTGATGGTCCAGGCCGAGGTGGGGGAGCGGCTCGCCGCCCCGCCCAGGTCCAAGGTGTACGGCGCGCCGAGCGTCAAGGCCGCGTGGTACGGGCCTTGGCGCCTCGCCGGCACCGTGTCGCGCCAGGTCTTCTGGCCGGTCCCGAACGTCGACAGCGTCCTCGTCGGCTTCCATCGCGCCGCCGATCCGCGGGGCGACGAAGAGCTGCGCAAGCGGACGTTCTCGATCGTGGATGCCGCGTTCCAGCAGCGGCGCAAGATGCTCCGGCAGGCGACAGCCGGGGTGCTGGGCGGCACGGCGGCCGCAGCATCCGTGATCCTGGAGAGCGCGGGGGTCGCACCCACCGCGCGCGGCGAGGACCTGTCGATCGACGACTACGTGCGCATCGCGGAGGCCGCGGGACGCGTGCACGAAAGCTGAAATTCAGCGGATCTTCACCGCGTCGTCGGCTGATGCACGAAACATGCCGGTAACATTCGAGCGTCCGCCGTCCCGGTTACACGGCACCTCGCCTCGCGGCGGACCGGAGTGACCCGACATGCGCACCGCCGAGTACCCGGCCCCTGAACGCATCCTGCTGCACCTGAGCGACACGCACCTGCGCGCGCCGGCGACGCCGCACCTGTTCGATTCCGTCGACGGTGCCGCCCACCTCGCTGCGACCATCGGCGTGATCGAGTCGAGCGGCATCCGTCCCGACGCGATCGTCGTCACCGGCGACCTCGCCGACCTCGGCGAGCCCGGCGCGTACGCCGCGCTGCGCGCGCTCGTCGAGCCGTTCGCCGAGCGCATCGGCACGCGCGTGCTGTGGGTGATGGGCAACCACGACGAGCGCGGCGCGTTCCGCGCGGGCCTGTACGACGAGGTCTCCGACGCTCGTCCCGTCGACCGGGTCGACGAGCTCGACGGACTCCGCGTGATCACGCTCGACACGAGTGTGCCCGGCCACCACCACGGAGAGGTGCGCGACGAGCAGCTCTCGTGGCTCGCCGCCGAGCTCGCGACGCCGGCACCCCTCGGCACGATCCTCGCGATGCACCACCCGCCCGTGCCGAGCGTGCTGCCGCTCGCGGCGAGCGTCGAGCTGCGCGACCAGCGTCGGCTGGCCACGGTCCTGCGCGGCTCCGACGTGCGGGCGATCATCGCCGGCCACCTGCACTACTCGACGTTCGCGACGTTCGCCGGGATCCCCGTGTCGGTCGCCTCGTCGACCTGCTACGCCCAGGACCTCACCGTGCCCGTCGGCGGCACGCGTCCACAGGACGGGGCGCAGGCGTTCAATCTTGTGCACGTGTACGACGACACCGTCGTGCACTCGGTCGTTCCCGTCGACGCGCCCCGCACACTCGAGCACATCGACGCCGAAGAGGCGCAGCGCCGGCTCCTGTCGGCCGGCGTCGCGCCCCTCAGCGGCGTGCGGAAGGATGCGCCGACCGAGCCGATCGCCGTGCTGCGCTGAGCTCGTCGCGCTCCCACGGCGCCCGGACCGGGAACATGCGCTCCAGAGCGCTGCGGATCGCACGCACCCGGAGCTCCTCCGGCACCTCGGAGTCTCCGCCGTCGTTGAGGCAGAACATGTCGAGGTTCCCGCGCTCGGCGAACCGCTCCATGCGCTTGAGACCCGCCGCGAGCGTCGTCTGCGCGTAGCCGACGCGCGGGGCCCGGGTGGCGACGGCGCGGCCGGTCATCACCGCGTAGTAGTGGTAGAGGCTGTTCGTCACCGAGATGTCGGTCGCGGAGCGGAAACGGGATGCCGCGGTCCGGGCGAAGTCGTCGGCGAAGGCCTCCTCGAGCTCGGCCATGACGCTGCGGCGCAGCGGCGCCGCGCAGTGCTCGAGGTCGCGGACGATCGTGCGGCCGAACCTTTGCTTCAAGAGGGCGCGGTTGACGCGCAGCCCGTTGTCGTGGCCGCTGCGATGCAGGGCGGGGTCGCCGGCGCCGATGCGCACCTCGCACTCGACGAACTTCGAGACACCCGCCGGCGTGAAGAACATCTCGGGTTCCAGCGGCCGCCCGAAGAACATGTCGTCGTTCGAGTAGAGGAAGTGCTCGGCGATGCCGGGGATCCGGTGCAGCTGCGCCTCGATCGCGTGCGAGTTGTGCGTCGGCAGCACCGAAGGATCGGCGAAGAACTCCTCGCTGCGCACGATCGTCACCTTCGGGTGATCGAGCAGCCACGCGGGCGCGGGGGAGTCGGTGGCGATGAAGATGCGACGCACCCACGGCGCGTACATGTGGACGCTGCGCAGGGCATAGCGCAGCTCGTCGACGTGGCGGTAGCGCGCCGGTCCGTCGTCGCCGTCGCCGACGACATACTCGGCGAGCTGCGCGGCGCGCTGGCGCTGGAAGTCGCTCGACGACCCGTCGACCCATGAGAAGACGATGTCGATGTCGTCGGTGACCTCGAGGGGCTGGGGGTCGAACATGCCCGCGATGGTGCGCCAGATGCGTCCGTGGCGCTCGACGGTCGTGTAGGCGACATCCTCCGCTGGCGTCAGACGGCGCAGGACCGCGTTGTCGCGCGGTGCCTCGACCGTCTCGGCGCCGAAGCTCCAGAACTCCACGTGCACACCGAGCGCCGCACCGTAGCGGAGGGCGCCCGAGCGGGTGACGCGCGGACGGTAGACGCGCACGGCCGAGGGAGCGTCGGCGACGTGAGGCGCGTCGCACGCGAGGATCGGTGCGCGGCCCTTGGCCTTCAGATACAGCGGCTCGCGCGTGCAGACGGCGGCCAGGGCGGCCTGCGCCGCCTCGCGATCGCGGACGTCGACGACGAGCGCGGGCACAGCGCGGTCGTGGCGCACCAGGAGGGTCCCGACTCCGGCCTCGGACAGGGCGTCCGCGACGAGAAGCAGGTCGGCCTCGCGGGCTTCGTGCGGGGCGACGTCGTCGTGGACGAGGTGAAGGATGCCGCGGTCGACGACCACGTCGCCTCGCTCGATCAGCACGCTCCACGGGTCGGTCGCGCGCGGCAGTGCGGACAGCAGGGTCATGCGGTCCTCCTTTCGTCCGTCGGGTGGCGCTCGGATGTGAGCGTTCCCCGGTGTCGCCACGATAGGGAGCGTCCGTTACGACGACGTTTCGGACGTAGACCCTTGACACGGGGTGCGCCGATGTGCCGTGCGACGCCTCCTGCGCGCGTGGGCCGACCTCGCTAGCCTGGACCGGTGACCGAAGACGCGCGCTACCTCTCCCGTGGAGGAGACCTCCACCGCCCCTACACCGCCGCCGCCGACCGCTACGACCTCGCCGAGTACCGCCGCGTCGGCACGTCCGGGCTGACGCTTCCGCCCGTGTCGCTCGGACTCTGGTGGAACTTCGGCGACAACATCCCGTTCGACAACCAGCGGGCGCTGTTGCGCCACGCGTTCGACCGCGGCATCACCCACTTCGACCTGGCGAACAACTACGGACCGCCGTACGGCACCGCCGAGACGAACTTCGGCCGCATGATGCGCGAGGACTTCGCGCCGTACCGCGACGAGCTCATCGTCTCGTCGAAGGCGGGCTACGACATGTGGCACGGCCCTTACGGCAACGGTGGCTCACGCAAGTACCTGATCTCGAGCGCCGAGCAGTCGCTGAAGCGCATGAACGTCGACTACGTCGACATCTTCTACTCGCACCGCGTCGACCCCGACGTCCCGATCGAGGAGACCGTGGGCGCGCTCGACACCCTGGTGCGCCAGGGCAAGGCCCTCTACGTCGGCATCTCGTCCTACAGCGCCGAGCGCACGGCGGTGGCAGCATCCGTCGCCCGCTCGCTCGGCACGCCGCTCGTGATCCACCAGCCGGCGTACTCGATCCTGAACCGCTGGGTCGAAGACGGCCTGACCGGAGTGCTCAAGCAGGAGGGGATGGGCGCGATCGCGTTCACGCCGCTGGCGCAGGGGCTGCTCACCGACAAGTACCTGGGCGACGGCTCGGCAGAGCGTGCGCAGCAGCGCGGGTCGCTGCCGAACGGCTCGCTGAGCGAGAAGGGCCTGTCGACGCTGCGGTCGCTCGACGTCATCGCGAAGGAGCGCGGGCAGACCCTCGCGCAGATGTCGATCCAGTGGGTGCTGCGAGGCCCCGTGGTGGCCTCCGCGCTCATCGGCGCGTCGCGTCCGGCGCAGCTCGATGAGAACCTCAAGGCGCTCGAGGGCCCGGCATTCACCGTGGAGGAGGAGGAGCGGATCGACGCCCTGTCGGACGGCATCGACGTGGACCTCTGGGCGGAATCGGCGAACCGGTGAGTCAGGCCCTCGCCGCCGAGGGCGTCCGGGTGCGGGCGCCGGGCAAGCTCAACCTCTTCTTCGAGGTCGGCGGCGTGCACGACGACGGCTACCACGACGTCGCGTCGGCGTACCAGGCGGTGTCGCTGTACGAGGACGTGTGGGCCACGCCCTCCGATGAGTTCACGGTCGCCGTCTCGGGGACCGTCGATGTGTCCGGAGTTCCGGCCGACGACCGCAATCTCGCGGTGCGCGCGGCCCGGCTCGTCGCGCAGCGCATCGGCCACACGGGCGGCGTGCACCTCGACATCGTCAAGCACGTGCCGGTCGCGGGCGGCATGGGCGGTGGATCGGCGGATGCTGCGGCCGCCCTGGTGGCCTGCGACGCGCTGTGGGGGGCAGAGCTCGGCACGGCCGAGCTGCACAAGCTCGCATCCCGGCTCGGCGCCGACGTGCCCTTCGCGCTGATGGGCGGGACGGCGGTCGGCACCGGGCGGGGCGACCAGCTGAGCCCGGCGCTCGCGAAGGGTCGCTTCGACTGGGTCGTGGTGCCCTCGGATGCGGGCCTGTCGACCCCCGAGGTGTACACGCACCTCGACGAGCTGCGCGCCCGGCCCGACATCGTCTCGGGCGCCCGCGTGCCCGCGGTCGCGCCCGGCGTGCTCCACGCGCTGCGGGCCGCCGACCCGATCGCGCTCGCCGAGCACACGCGCAACGACCTGCAGATCGCGGCGCTCTCACTGCGCCCCGAGCTGCGTGATGTGCTCGAGCTCGGCGAGGAGTCCGGCGCGCTGGCGGGGATGGTGTCGGGGTCAGGGCCTACGCTGGCGTTCCTGACCGTCGACCCCGAGTCGGCGCTCGAACTGCAGATCACGCTGTCGGCAGCCGGGTACGAGGCGCTCCACGTGCACGGACCGGTCGCCGGCGCGCGCGTGGTCACCTGACGCGGCTCATCGGCCGGCCGCACATCACCTGAGCCCCTCGGGGGCGCGGAGAGGAAGATCAATGAGCACGCGCGAAACGACCCACGGCCGCGTCGGCGAGACCGAGCGCGCCGCTTTCCGCGCCGGACCCGTCGACGGCGAATCCGCGACGCGTCTGGCCGCGAACGGACTGGAGTACCGGCGCCTCGCCGTCGACAGCGACGAGTACGTCGGCTGGCTGCAGTCCGTCGCGCGCGGATTCCAGGACGGCGAGCGCACCGCGGAGCAGATCGCGGCGTCGCGCGAGCGCAGCGGCTACCGGCGGCTCACCGGCGTCTTCGACCCGCAGGCGCCGATGGACGCGCCGGTGGCCACCATCGCGTCGTGGCTCGGCGAGCTCACGGTGCCCGGCGAGGCGATGATCCCGTCGTGCGCCATCTCGGCGGTCACCGTCGCACCGACGCATCGCCGCAAGGGCGTCGCGCGGGCGATGCTCGAGGGAGAGTTGCGCGCGGCCCATGCGGCCGGCATCCCGATGGCGATGCTCACCGTGAGCGAATCGCCGCTCTACGGGCGCTACGGGTTCGCGCCCGCTGCAGCCGGCGCGTCGTGGCGGATCGAGACGAAGCGCGCCGGATGGATCGGCCCACAGCCCGCCGGGCGCATCGACTTCATCGGCCGTGAGCGCGTGCGCGAGCTCATGCCGGCCCTGCACGAGCGGGTGCGGCACCGCCATGCCGGCGAGATCGACGTCCCGGGCAGTCACTGGGACGGGTACGCCGGGACCAATCCGGCGGCCGAGAAGACCGCCGAGAAGCGGGCGGTGCAGTACACCGACGCGGACGGCGAGGTGCGCGGCGCAGCGGTGTACGCGGTGCGCGAGAACCACGACGACTTCACCAAGGCGACCGTCGACGTCCACTACCTGCTGACCGAGACGGATGACGCGTACGCGGCGCTGTGGCGATTCCTGCTCGAGCTCGACCTCGTCGCCGAGGTGCACGTGGGCGAGCTGTCGGTCGACGAGCCGCTGCTGTGGATGATCGCCGACCAGCGCGCGGCCAAGATCAGCGTGCGCGATCACCAGTACGTGCGGATCCTCGACGTCGTCGCCGCGCTCGAGACGCGCCGCTACGGCGGCTCGGGCACGCTCGTGCTCGACGTGTCCGACCCGCTGGGCATCGCGTCCGGCCGCTACCTCCTCGAGGTCGACGAGTCCGGTGCCGGGCGTGTGCGCCGCCTCGACGGCGAGACGGTCGATGCCGTGACGGTCGCGCTCGGCGTGGCGGAGCTGTCGGCCACGTACCTCGGCGGTGTCTCGCTCGCGGCGCTGGCCGCCGCGGGACGCGTGACCGTCGCAGGAGGCGGGGAGGCAGCATCCGATGCGCTCGCCACTGCCTCGAGTGTGCTGTCGTGGCACACGGCGCCCCGCCTGAGCATCTGGTACTGAGCCCGGGCACGTCGGCGCGGGCACGCCGGCTCGCCTAGCCTTGAGGGGACATGGCACATCTTCTGGGGGCCGAGGCCCTGCACCTGGAGTTCCCGACCAAGGTCGTCTTCGACCGCGTGTCGCTGGGCATCGACGAGGGCGACCGCATCGGCGTCGTCGGCCGCAACGGCGATGGCAAGTCGAGCCTGCTGGCGATGCTCGCCGGCCGCCTCGAGCCAGACGGCGGTCGCGTCACAGTGCGTGGCGGCGTCCGCGTCGGTGTGCTCGACCAGGCCGACACGCTCGACGATACGCTCACGATCCGCGAGGCCGTGGTCGGCGACCGCCCCGATCACGAGTGGGCCGGCGACGCCCGCACCCGCGACGTGATCGCCGGCCTTCTCGGCGACCTCGCATGGGACGGACCCGTCGCTGGCCTGTCAGGCGGCCAGCGCCGCCGTGTGTCGCTCGCTGCGCTGCTGGTGGGCGACCACGACGTGCTGTTCCTCGACGAGCCCACGAACCACCTCGACGTCGAGGCGATCGCGTGGCTCGCCGAGCACATCAAGCGCCGGTGGCCGGCGAACCAGGGCGGACTCCTGGTCGTGACGCACGACCGCTGGTTCCTCGACGAGGTGTGCAACACCACGTGGGAGGTGCACGACCGCATCGTCGAGCCGTTCGAAGGCGGCTACGCGGCCTACATCCTGCAGCGCGTCGAACGCGACCGGCAGGCGGCCGTCATCGAGCAGCGCCGTCAGAACCTCGCCCGAAAGGAGCTCGCATGGCTGCGCCGCGGTGCGCCCGCGCGCACGTCGAAGCCGAAGTTCCGCATCGACGCCGCCAACGTGCTCATCGCCGACGTGCCCGAGATCCGCGATGCCACCGAGCTGCGCTCCCTCGCCGTCTCGCGTCTCGGCAAGGACGTCGTGGACCTCCTCGACGCTGCGGTCGCTTACAACGGCCGCGAAGTGCTGCACCCGGTGGAGTGGCGCATCGCGCCGGGCGAGCGCACCGGCATCCTCGGCGTCAACGGCGCCGGCAAATCGACGCTGCTCGGCCTGGTCGCGGGCGACGTCGAGCCGACGGCGGGCCGCGTGAAGCGCGGCAAGACCGTGAAGGTCGCCACGCTCACGCAGCGCCTCGACGAGCTCGAGGAGCATCTCGACGACCCGGTGCGCGTCGTCATCTCGCGCCTGCGCACGACGTACACGTTCGGCAGCGGCTCGAAGGCGCAGGAGCTCACGCCGGGCCAGCTGCTCGAGAGCATGGGCTTCCAGAGCGCCCAGCTGTCGACCCCCGTCAAGGACCTCTCGGGTGGTCAGAAGCGCCGTCTCCAGCTGCTGCTGATCCTCCTCGAGCAGCCCAACGTGCTCATCCTCGACGAGCCCACGAACGACCTCGACACCGACATGCTCGCCGCCATCGAGGACCTCCTCGACTCCTGGCCGGGCACCCTCCTCGTCGTCTCGCACGACCGGTACTTCATCGAGCGCGTCACCGACCAGCAGTACGCGATCCTCGGCGGCCACCTCCGGCACCTCCCCGGCGGCGTCGACGAGTACCTGCGCCTGCGCGAGCGCGAGAAGTCGGCGGGGCCCACGACGACGTCGAAGGCGACGGATGCTGCGGCCGCAGCATCCGTCCCCTCCACCACGCCGTCCCTCTCGGGGCCGGAGCTGCGCGCCGCACAGAAGGAGGTCGCGTCGCTCGAGCGCCGCCTCGAGAAGCTCGAGACGCAGATCGGCGCCGCGAAGACGGCGCTCGCCGACCACGACCAGTCGGACTACGTCGGCCTCGGCGCCGAGATGGCGCGCATCGGCGAGCTCGAGAAGGAGCGCGACGGCGTCGAGGAGCGCTGGTTCGAGCTCACCGAGCAGATCGGCTGACGCTCTCCGCGCGCGGAGCGTCAATCGGCGGCGTCGAAGCCGAGGCTGAGCTTGCGCAGCAGGGCGGCGAGCCGGTCGCGGTCGCCGCGCGACAGCCCCTCGAGCAGGAGCGCCTCGGCATCGACGAGACGCGTGATCGCGGCATCCACCCGGATCTTGCCCTCGTCGGTGAGGGTGACCAGGATGCTGCGGCCGTCGTCCGGATCGGATTCCCGGCGGACCAGCCGCCGCCCGACGAGGCGGTCGATGCGGTTCGTCATGGTGCCGCTCGAGACGAGAGTCTGCTGCAGCAGCTGCTTCGGGCTGAGCTGGAACGGCTCGCCCGCGCGCCGCAGCGCCGACAGCACGTCCCACTCCCACGGCTCGAGCTCGCTGCGCTTGAACGCGTCGCGGCGCGCGCGGTCGAGGTGCCGCGACAGCCGGTCGACGCGCGACAGCACGCCGAGGGGCGAGAAGTCGAGGTCGGGGCGCTGCGTGGTCCACGCCTCGACGATGCGGTCCACCTCGTCGCTCTGCGCCGTCATGCCCCCATTATCCCGACACGGATGCTGCGCGCCCGACTCCGCGCGTTCACATCGCGTGATCTCGCCGAGGCGACCCGATGCGAACGCGCACAGCGCGTGTTCTCGGTGAGAGCACGTGAAGTGAGCGCCGGAGACCAGCGCGCGGACGGGCGCGCGCGGGGCATCTGGCAGACTTGACGGGCGGCGTCCGGCACCCGGGAGCGCCGCGGTCCGCCGTGGTGTAATGGCAGCACGACAGCCTTTGGAGCTGTGAGGTCTAGGTTCGAGTCCTGGCGGCGGAGCATGACCGACACGACCCGCGACAGCGCACTCGCCGTCATCGTCCTGGCCGCCGGCCAGGGAACCCGCATGAAGTCCTCGGTGCCCAAGGTGCTGCACCGCATCGGAGGGCGTCCGCTCGTCGGGCACGTGCTCGACACCGCGATCGCCCTCGAGCCCGAGCGCGTCGTCGTGGTCGTGCGCCACGAGCGCGACCTCGTCGCCGCCGCCGTGGTGGAGGCCGTGCCGGGCGTGGTCGTCGTCGACCAGGACGAGACCCCCGGCACCGGCCGGGCGGTCGAGGTGGCGCTCGACGCCCTCGGCGACTTCGCGGGCGACGTGCTGGTGCTGAGCGGCGACGTGCCGCTCCTCGAGGCCGACACCCTTGCGGCGCTCGTGCGCACCCACCGCGACCGCGCCGTGGCCGCGACAGTGCTCAGCGCGGCGCTCGACGACGCCACCGGCTATGGCCGCGTGATCCGCGACGCCGACGGCGCCGTGTCGCGCATCGTCGAGCAGAAGGACGCCACCGCGGACGAGGCATCCGTCACCGAGATCAACGCGGGGGTGTACGTCTTCCAGATCCAGGCGCTGCGCACCGAGCTGGCGCTCGTCGGCACCGCGAACGCGCAGGGCGAGAAGTACCTCACGGATGTCGTCGCGCTGCTGCGCGGCGACGGTCTCCTCGTGGCGGCGCAGACGGCTCCGGATGCCGCGGCCGCCCTCGGCGTCAACGACCGCGTGCAGCTGGCAGAGGCCGCTCGCGTGCTGAACGCGCGCACGGTGCGGCGCTGGCAGCTCGAGGGTGTCACGGTCATCGACCCGGCGACGACGTGGATCGACGTCGACGCGAAGCTGGCGCCCGATGTCACGGTGCTGCCGAACACGCACATCCTGCGCACCACGACGATCGCGTCGGGTGCGATCGTCGGCCCCGACACGAGCCTCGTCGACTGCGAGGTGGGTGAGGACGCCACCGTCACCCGCACCGACGCGACGCTCGCCGTCATCGGCGCGAAGGCCACCGTGGGCCCTTTCGCGTACCTGCGTCCGGGCACGTACCTCGGCGACAAGGGCAAGATCGGCACCTTCGTCGAGACCAAGAACTCGACGATCGGCGAGGCCAGCAAGGTGCCGCACCTGTCGTACATCGGCGACACGACCATCGGCAAGCACGTCAATCTCGGCGCCGGCGCGATCACCGCGAACTACGACGACCTGCACAAGCACCGCACCGAGATCGGCGACGAGGTCCACTCGGGCTCGCACAACGTCTTCGTGGCGCCCGTTAGGATCGGAGACGGCGCGAAGACCGGGGCCGGGGCGGTCATCCGCAAGGATGTGCCCGCCGGTGCCCTCGCTCTCAGCGTCGCCCCTCAGCGCAACGTCGAGGGGTGGGTCGAGAAGAACAGACCGGGTACCGGAGCGGCGGATGTCGCCGCCAAGGCCCGCAGCGCACAGAAGGCGGACGATGGCGCGCAAGAAGAAGACCGTTGAGCTCGACCGGGCGAACGACATCGCCCCGGGACTCGTCGCCAAGACGAAGAAGCGCCTCGTCATCGCACGGGGCAGCTCTCACCCCGAGCTCGCGGCCGAGGTCGCTGCGCAGCTGAGCACGGAGCTGGTGCCGACCGAGTACCGCACGTTCGCGTCGGGCGAGATCCTGACCCGCTTCGAGGTCTCGATCCGCGGCTGCGACCTGTTCCTCATCCAGAGCTTCGGCCCGCCGGTCAACGAGTGGATGATGGAGACCCTCATCATGCTCGATGCCGCCAAGCGCGCGTCGGCCAAGCGGATCACGGTCGTGGCTCCCTACTTCCCGTACTCCCGGCAGGACAAGAAGGGCCGCGGCCGCGAGCCGATCAGCGCCCGCCTGGTCGCCGACCTCTTCAAGACCGCGGGCGCCGACCGCGTGATGAGCGTCGACCTGCACGCCGCGCAGATCCAGGGCTTCTTCGACGGTCCCGTCGACCACCTGTTCGCCAAGCCCGTGCTGCTCGAGTACTTCGAGAACACGCTGAGCGCCGAGGACCGCGAGCGTCTCACCGTCGTCTCGCCCGACACCGGCCGGGTGCGCGTCGCCGACCAGTGGTCCGACAGCCTCGGTGCGCCGCTCGCGATCATCCACAAGCGCCGCGACCCGAACGTCGCCAACCAGGTCACGGTCAACGAGATCGTCGGCGCCGTCGACGGGCGCGTCTGCCTCCTCGTCGACGACATGATCGACACCGGCGGCACGATCGTCAAGGCCGCCGAGGCGCTCAAGGCGAACGGCGCGGTCAAGGTCATCGTCGCGGCGACGCACGCGATCTTCAGCGACCCCGCGGCCGAGCGCCTTCAGAGCCCGGCGATCGACGAGGTCGTCGTGACCGACACGGTCCCGCTCCCCGCCGAGAAGCGATTCCCAAGCCTTACGATTCTGCCTATCGCACCCCTGCTCGCACGTGCGATCCACGAAGTGTTCGAGGACGGCTCCGTCACCAGCATGTTCGACGGAGCCGCCTGACGCCGGCAGCCGGTCGAATCCCCGGCGGCGACGGAAGGACGAAGCAAGCATGTCGCAGCCGCTGACGGAGGCCCGTCTCACCGTTCCGCGCCCGTGGGCGGCCCCCGCCGACGACGTGCTCGCGCACCTGGAGGCGGAGGCAGGTGGCCTGCGCACCGTTGAGGCGGTGGAGCGGCTCGAGCTCGCCGGCCCGAACCGACTGCCCGAACCCGCGCGCAAGCCGGGCTGGCTGCGATTCCTCGCGCATTTCAACGACACCCTGATCTACATCCTGCTGGGCGCCGCCGTCATCAAGGCGCTCATGGGCGACTGGCTCGACTTCTGGGTGATCATGGTGGTCGCGATCATCAACGCGGTCATCGGCTACATCCAGGAGGGGCGGGCCGAGAAGGCGCTCGCGGGGATCCGGGGGATGCTGTCGGCCGACGCCAGCGCGCGGCGCGACGGCGGCTGGATCACGGTGCCGGCCGCCGATCTCGTACCGGGCGATGTGGTGCGGCTGATGCCCGGCGACAAGGTCCCGGCCGACCTGCGACTGCTGCAGGCGCACCAGTTGCGCATCGACGAGGCCGCGCTCACCGGGGAATCGGTGCCGTCCTCCAAGACGACCGACCCGGTCGCCGCGGAAGCGGGCGTGGGCGACCGCGGATCGATGGCGTTCTCGGGCACGATCGTGAGCGCCGGGCAGGGCCGGGGCGTCGTCACCGCGACCGGGCCGACAACCGAGCTCGGCCGCATCCAGGGCCTCGCCGACGAGGCCGACGCACTGGCCACGCCGCTCACGCGTCAGCTCGACAGCTTCGGCCGCGTGCTCACCGTCGTGATCCTCGGCATGGCGGCGGTCATGCTGATGATCGGCCGGTTCCTCCATGGGATGCCGTTCGACGAGCTGATCTCGGCGGCCATCGGCTTCGCCGTCGCGGCGATCCCCGAAGGGCTCCCGGCCCTCGTGACGATCACGCTCGCCATCGGCGTGCAGCAGATGGCGCGCCACAACGCGATCACGCGCAAGCTCCCCGCGGTCGAGGCGCTGGGCTCGGTCACCACGGTCTGCTCCGACAAGACGGGCACGCTCACCCGCAACGAGATGACGGTGCGCCACATCGTCACGCCGCTCGCCGAGTACGACGTCACGGGGCTCGGCTACGCGCCGGAGGGCGAGATCCTGCCGGTGGGCGGGGAGGGAGCGGATGCTGCGCCCCGAGGCGATCTCGCCGCGATCCTCGCCATCGCGACCCTGTGCAACGATGCGCACATCGTGCGCGCCGACGACGGCACCTGGAGCCTCGTGGGCGAGCCCACCGAGGGCGCGCTCAAGGCCGTTGCGATCAAGGGCGGCGTCGGCAGCGCCGGGGGACGCCGGGTCGCGGTCATCCCGTTCGACTCCGCCAACAAGCTCATGGCGACGCTCAACGAGGGCGCCCGCTCCGGAGGAGAGGCCGGTGAGGTATCGCGGGCGATCCTCGTGAAGGGCGCACCCGACCGCCTGCTCGAGCGCTCGCTGACGCAGCGCGGCGCCGACGGGTCGGAGCCGCTCGATCTCGCTCACTGGGACGCGGCCGTCGCCGCGCTCAGCGCGCGGGGCCTGCGGGTCCTGGCTGCGGCGCGCAAGCCGGTGCGGCCGACGATGGAGGAATTCGCGCTCGACGACGTGGTCGACCTCGAGTTCATCGGCGTGTGGGGGATCGTGGATCCGCCCCGGCCCGAGGCGATCGAGGCCATCGCCGACTGCCACACCGCCGGCATCCGCGTGAAGATGATCACCGGCGATCACGCCGGCACCGCCCTGGCGATCGCGCACGAGATGGGCCTTGCCGGCGCCGTCGCCGAAGTGCTCACCGGCGCGGAGCTCGAGGCGCTCACACAGGAGCAGCTGCGGGAGGTCGTGCGCGATGTCGACGTGTATGCGCGCACGAGCCCCGAGCACAAGATCCGCATCGTGCGGGCGCTGCAGTCGCACGGCGAGGTCGTGGCGATGACCGGCGACGGCGTCAACGACGCGCCTGCCCTCACTCGCGCGGACGTCGGCATCGCGATGGGCATCAAGGGCACCGAGGCGACGAAGGAAGCCGCCGAGTTCGTGCTTGCGGACGACAACTTCGCGACGATCCGCAGCGCCATCGCCGAGGGCCGTCGCATCTACGACAACCTGCGCAAGTCGATCGTGTTCCTGCTGCCGACGAACGGCGCGCAGTCGCTCGTGATCCTGGTCGCGGTCGTGTTCGGCCTGGCGCTGCCGATCACGAGCGTGCAGGTGCTGTGGGTCAACATGGTCACCGCCGTCACCCTCTCGCTCGCCCTCGCGTATGAGCCGGCCGAACGCGGCATCATGCGCCGACCCCCGCGTGCGACCGGAGGACCGATCATCAATCGGGGCGAACTCGGGTTCATCCTGATCGTGTCGCTCCTGATCGGCGGTGCGGCGATGGGGGTCTTTCACGGCGTCACCGCCGCCGGCGTCGATCTCGAGGTGGCGCGCACCGAGGCCGTGCTCATGCTCGCGCTGGGGCAGCTCGCGTTCCTGTTCAACTGCCGGTTCCTCACCCGCTCGAGCCTCACCATCGACGTCCTGCGCGGCAACCGCGCGGTGTGGTGGTCGGCGCTCGCGCTCGTCGTGCTGCAGCTCGTCTACACCTACGTGCCGTTCATGAACGTGCTGTTCGAGTCGCGGCCGCTGCCCGCGGCATCCTGGATCATCCCGATCCTGGCGTCGATCGGCATCTTCCTGGCCGTCGAGGCGCTGAAGGCGGTGCTGCGCCGCGGGCGCCCCTCATCGCCGTCTGCTGAGGAGCTCAAAGGCGGCTCATAGGACCGGTCGTCAAGATGAGTCCTGACGCAATCGCGTCGACGCCACGAGCCCGACCCGAGCCAGGAGGACCATGATGATCCGCACCGCACTCGCTTCCCGCCCCGTCCGCGCCGGTGCGGCCCTGACCGCCGTCGCCGGCATCGCCCTCCTCTCGGGCTGCGCGGCGACCGCCTCCGAGGCCGAAGAGCCGACCACGGCCGACACCGGATCGTCGTCGACCGACACGGGATCGACCGGCTCCGACGGTGGCTCGGGCTCATACGCCGACGGCACCTACACCGCTGACGGCTCGTACGCCACGCCCGAATCCGTCGAGACGATCAGCGTCACGGTGACCCTCGAGGACGACGTCATCACCGCCGTCGAGGTGACCGGCGATCCGCAGAAGCGCGAGTCTGAGCAGTACCAGAGCCAGTTCATCGGCGGCATCGCCGATGTCGTGGTCGGCGAGGACATCGACGACATCCAGGTCAGCCGGGTGGCCGGATCATCGCTGACGAGCGGCGGCTTCAACGACGCCATCGAGACCATCAAGACCGAAGCAGCGAGCTAGGCATGTCCGCGGCGCCGGCGACATGGCGCTTCGACGCCATCGGCACGTCGTGGGAGATCGTCACGGCACGTGAAGTGCCGACGGTGGTGCGCGACGAGGTCGCGGCGCGGATCGACGCGTTCGACCGCGAGTGGTCGCGGTTCCGGCCGGATTCCGTTGTGAGCGCCCTGGCACGCGGCGGCGGATCGATCCCGGCGCCTGAGGACGCCGCCCCCATGCTCGACGCCCTCGCAGGGGTGTCGGAGGCGACCGGAGGAGCGGTGAACCCGCTCGTCGGCGCCTCGCTCGACGCGCTCGGCTATGACGCGCGGTACTCGTTCCATGACGCCGAGCCGGTCGCCGCGCCCGTCGATTGGCGGGAGCGGCTCACCTGGCAGGAGGGACGCCTCGCGCTCACCGAACCCGCCACGGTCGACGTCGGCGCGCTGGGCAAGGGGCGCCTCGTCGACCTCGTCCTGGGCATTCTGTCGCGCACCGAGGCGGGCGATCTCACCGTCGACGCCGGCGGCGACCTCGCCCTGCGGGGGCGTCCGCAGCGCATCGGGCTGGAGCATCCGTTCGATCCGCGTCGCGCGATCGGCGTCTGGGAGGTGACGGATGCTGCGCTCTGCGCGTCCGCGATCAACCGGCGTTCGTGGCCGTCGTCGACGGGCGCGACGCTGCATCACGTGCTCGACGCGCGCACCGGGCAGCCCGTGCGGACGATCGCCGCGACGTGGGCGGTGGCGCCGGACGCGATGACGGCCGACGCGGTCGCGACCGCGCTGTTCTTCGACGGCGGCCCGCGCCTCGCGCACGATTGGGGCGTGGAGTGGGTGCGCATGACGACCGACGGCCGCGTCGAGTGGTCGCCCGGCTGCCGCGCCGACCTGTTCGTGCGAGCAGATAGCGTTTAGGGGTGATCGAGTCTCCCTCCGGACACGTCGTCGCGGTCTCCCGCGACGACGCGCATCGCTTCAGCAAGCCGGCGCGCGAGAGCATCACCCTGATCGCCGGGATCGGCGTCGAGGGCGACGCCCACGCCGGCGCCACCGTGCAGCACCTCTCCCGCATCAAGCGGGACCCGGCGACGCCGAATCTCCGGCAGGTGCACCTCATCCACGCGGAGCTGTTCGACGAGGTGGCGGCGCGCGGGCACGTGGTGACACCGGGCACCCTGGGCGAGAACATCACCACGGCCGGCATCGACCTGCTCGGCCTGGCGCGCGGCACGCGGCTCGAGCTCGGGGATGACGCGGTGATCGAGATCACCGGGCTCCGCAACCCCTGCGCGCAGATCAACGGACTCTCGGAAGGGCTCATGAAAGAACTGGTCCACGTCGACGACGCCGGCGCCACGGTGCGTCTGGCGGGCGTCATGTCGGTCGTGCTCGAAGGCGGCGTCGTCCGCCCGGGCGACAGCATCCGTGTCCTCCCGCGTGCGGGTCGTTTCGAGCCCCTCCAGCCGGTGTGACGCGCATGGGATCGCTCACCGCCCTCTGGAACCGCGTCTTCGCGGTGCTCGGCCGCATGTCGATGTACCGCCTCGCCTACTTCGCGCTCGCCGCCCTCGCCGTGGTGGCCCTGCTGCTGTCGTTCTTCGACCTGGTCGGACCCGACCCGCTGCAGCTGATCGCGACGCTCCTCGTGCTCTCGGCCGTCTGCGTGGGGGTGGATGCTGCCGCCCAGCGCGTGCTGAACCTTCCATGGCGCCTCGAATCCTCGCTCATCACGGCGCACATCCTGCTGTTCGTGCTCCGTCCGACGTACGAGCTGGTTCCTCTCGTCGGGATCGCGATCGCGGCCGCCGTCGCCTCGCTGTCGAAGTACGTGCTGGCGTGGCGCGGGCGTCACATCTTCAACCCCGCGGCGGTCGGCGCGACGGTCCTGACCCTGCTCAGCCTCGCGTGGCCCGACCTCGGCGCGTCGTCGTGGTGGGTGGGCACGCCTGCGCTCGCCGCGCCGGTGATCCTGCTGGGTCTCGCCGTGCTCGTGCGCACCGAGAAGGTGCGGGTGATCCTGGTGTTCCTCGTGGTCGCCGTGGCGGTCGCCGTCGTTCGCACCTCGGTGCAGTACCAGGCCGCGGGGCTCGAGATCGAGGCGCTCGACCTCTTGTGGCCGGTGCTGTGGTCGTCGCCGTTCCTCTTCCTCGGCGCGTTCATGCTCTCCGAGCCGCTGACGCTCCCGCCGCGCCGCTGGCAGCAGTTCGTGGTCGCCGGTGTCGTGGGCGTGCTCGCGGGGTGGCCGATCGCGATGGGCGACATCACCCTCGGGCAGGAGCGCGCGCTCCTCATCGGCAACCTGGTCGCCTTCGCGTTCGCCGTCCGCACGGCGGTGCGGCTGACGCTCGTGGCGCGCTCCGAGCCGACCCCGACCGTGCAGGAGCTCACCTTCCGCGTGCACGACCGGCTCGCGTTCCTTCCCGGCCAGTACCTCGAGCTCGAGGTGCCGCACCGCCACCCCGACGCTCGCGGCACGCGCCGCGAGTTCAGCATCGCATCGGCGCCGGCCGACCTGCCGTTCGTGAAGGTCGCCTTCAAGGAGGGCAAGACTCCGCAGGCCCTGAGCTCGTACAAGAAGGCGCTCGCGCTGGTCGAGCCGGGCGACGAGCTCGCCATCACCGGCGTGTGGGGCGACTTCCTCCTGCCCAAGCGCGACGCGGCGCCGATCCTGATGGTCGCGGCCGGCATCGGCGTGACGCCGTTCGTGTCGCAGCTCGGCCAGGCGACGGCGAAGGGTCTCGACCGCGACGTGGTCCTGGTCTACGTCGCGTCGGATTCCTCGGAGCTGGCGTACCGCGACGAGATCGAGGCATCCGGTGCCCGCGTCGTCGTGTTCACCCGCGACCGACCCGCCGACCTGCCCGCGCACTGGGTGTGGGCGCAGGGCGTGCGCCTCGACGCCGAGGGACTCGTGCGCATGGTCCCCGACATCGCCTCGCGACACGCGTACATCTCCGGCCCGGCGAATCTGATCGCCGAGCTCGCCCCCGCGCTCGAGAAGGCCCGCTCGATCACGACCGACGCCTTCAGCGGCTACTGATCGGCCGCTGCTCTGTCCTCGGGGAGGCGCCCGACGAAGGCGACTCGCTGAGAGTACAGCTGGCGGACGAGAGGGTGGTTCGTTCCCTACCTCTCGTCCACCAGCTGTACTCTCACCGACAGAACGGGTGTGGGCTCAGCCGGCCTTGGGGTCGGCGGGCCGGGCAGGCAGGCGGACCTCGAAGGTCGTGTCACCGGGCTCGCTGGAGACACGGATGCTGCCGCCGTGCGCGTCGACGATGGCACGGGCGATCGAGAGGCCGAGGCCGGTCCCGCCGGTCTGACGCGCCCGGGAGCGATCGGCCCGTGAGAACCGTTCGAACAGCTCGTCCTTGATGGACGGATCGATCCCGGGGCCGTCGTCGTGCACGCGGAGGATAGCGTCGCGGCCGTTGCGCGCAACACTCACGGTCACCGTCGTGCCGGCCGGCGTATGCGTGCGGGCGTTGGCGAGCAGGTTGGCCGCGACCTGGTGCAGGCGTCCGGTGTCGCCGGCGATGAGGACGGGCTCGTCGCCCACCTCGAGCACCCACTCGTGGTCGGGTCCGGTCGGTGTGACATCGGCCACCGCGTCGATCGCGAGGCGGGTCAGGTCGACGGTGCCGTAGACGAGTTCCTGCCCCTCGTCGAGGCGCGCGAGCAGCAGGAGGTCCTCGACGAGGGAGGTCATCCGCAGCGACTGCGCCTGGATGCGCTCGAGCGACGCCTCGGTCGTCTCGAGCGCCGTGCCCTGCCCGCGGCCCAGCGCCGTGAGCGACAGCTCGGAGTACCCGCGGATCGACGCGAGCGGCGTTCGCAGCTCGTGGCTGGCGTCGGCGACGAAGCTGCGCATGCGCTCCTCGTTGCGCTGGCGCGCGGTGAGCGACTCGTCGACGTGGTCGAGCAGGGTGTTGAGGGCGGCGCCCACGCGGCCGACCTCGGTGCGCGGATCGGCCTCGCGCGCGGGGACGCGCTCGGAGATCGACACCTCGCCCTGGTCGAGCTGCTGCGACGACACGCGCGCGGCGGTGTCGGCGACGGCCCGCAGCGGCGCGAGGCCACGGCGGATCGTCCACGCGGTCGCCACCGCGAGCAGCAGGAGACCGCCGGCGGTGAGCAGGGCGATCGTCGTGAGCATGCGGGTGATCGTCGCGGCGACCTCGTCCCGCGAGAGCCCGACGACGACGATCGACTGCCCGTTGACCGGGTGCCCCTCGACCCGGAACGTCCCCACGTCGTCGATGGTGACGACAAGCGGTCCCTCGCCCCGCAGCCCGGCGGCGAGCTGTTCGATCTGATCCTCCGACAGCTCCGTCACGGTGCCATCCGCTTCCATCACCGCCGCGGTGGGAGGCGACGGGGGCGTCTCGATGGCCAGGAGGAACCCGGCCTGCTGCGGCTGTTGCTCGAGGATCTCCGCTGCGGTGAGCCCGGCAGCGATGGGCTGGCGCAGCATGGCGGATGTGCGCTCCGCGGTGGAGCGCAGCTCGTTGCTGAGCCCCTCCTCCAATACGCCTCCGAGGATCGCGCTCGTGGCGACGCCGACGAGAACCATGATGAACGACGTGATGCCGACGACCGTGACGATGAGGCGGCGCTGCAACGTCCACGGGGCACGGCGGGGGAGCGTGGCGTGCTTTTCGCTCTCGACGGAAGCCGCGGATGCCTCGGCCTGCGCGGTCGCGCCGGCCGAGGCATCCGTCCCCTCCGTGATGAAGGGGTCCGGAGTCTTCTCGTCTGTCACTGCGGCGCCTTGATCATGTAGCCGACGCCGCGCACGGTGTGGATGAGGGGCTCCTGGCCGGCGTCGATCTTCTTGCGGAGGTACGAGATGTAGAGCTCGACGACGCTGGATCGGCCGCCGAAGTCGTAGTTCCAGACGCGGTCGAGGATCTGCGCCTTCGACACGACGCGGCGCTGGTTGCGCATGAGGTAGCGGAGCAGCTCGAACTCGGTGGCGGTGAGCTCGATCTCGGCGCCCGCGCGCTCGACCTCGTGGCTGTCCTCGTTGAGCGTGAGGTCGCCGACGCGGAGGATCGGCTCGGCACCGGCGGCGTGCGCGGTACCGGCGCGTCGCATGAGGCCGCGAAGGCGCGCCACGACCTCTTCGAGGCTGAAGGGCTTCGTGACGTAGTCGTCGCCGCCAGCGGTGAGCCCGGCGACCCGGTCGGTCACGGCGTCCTTCGCGGTCAGGAACAGCACCGGCACATCGTCGCCGGCCTGCCGCAGCCGCTGCAGCACGGCCATGCCGTCCAGGTCGGGCATCATGATGTCGAGCACCATGGCGTCGGGCTCGAACTCGCGCGCCGACTGGAGCGCCTCGAAGCCCGAGCCCGCGGTGCGAACCTCCCATCCCTCCATGCGCAGCGCCATCGACAGCAGGTCGGTGAGCATCTGCTCGTCGTCGACCACGAGGACGCGGAGGTTCGAGCCATCGGGACGCAGGAGGGCCGGTGCGGGGTTGGTCATGCGTCCATTGTGGAGCCCTTCCTATGCGATTCCTATGGAGCGCGCTATGCGCCGGCTGTGAAATCCACGACGGTCGGGAACGATGCGGATGCCGCTTTCCATCAGTTCTTCATAGCTCCCGCCTGTGGAGCGCATCACGCCGATCCGTAGCGTCGCGTCGACGGCCGGCACTCCGCCCGCCCAAGAGGAGACCCATGTACATGACCTATCTGCGGCGGGAGCTGGCCGGCCGCAAGAAGCAGACGATCATCGTGGCCGCCGGCCTCGCGATCGCGATCGCGCTCGTGATGATCGTGAACTCGCTCGCCGCGGGGGTGAGCGCCGCGCAGGCGAAGGCGCTCGAGTCCGTGTACGGCGTCGGCACCGACCTCACAGTCAGCGGAGCCCAGGCGGAACCCGGCGAGGGCGGCGGCGGTGCACGCTTCGACTTCGGCGAGGACGGCGGATCGACGACCGACGACGGTACGACCGAGCTGAGCCAGTCGCGGCTCATGACCGACTTCATGCGTGGCACGCTCGACGCCGCGACCGTCGACACGGTCGCGGGAGTGGAGGGCGTCTCGGCTGCGTCCGGCGCGCTGAGCCTGACGAACTCCACGTTCTCGGGCGAGCTGCCGCAGCGTCCGGACGACTCGACCGACTCCGGCACGACCCAGGGCCAGCCCCCCCAGCAGGGCGAGGGCGGCGGAGGCGGCGGATTCGGCGGCGGCTCGTTCGACGTCGACTCGTTCACGGTTCTCGGTATCGACCCGTCGGCGGACGCCGTCGGTCCGCTGTCGGCCGTGGAGGTCTCCGACGGCCGAGGTCTCGAGACGTCCGACGAGGGCGAGTACGTCGCCGTGCTCGACGCGACCTACGCCTCGACGGCGGAGCTCGCGGTGGGCGACACGCTCGATGTCGGCGGCCAGGACTTCGAGGTCGTCGGAATCGTCGCATCGACGTCGGACGAGGCCGACACGGCCTCCAACGTGTACATCCCGCTGGGCGTCGCGCAGGAGCTCTCGGGCGCCGGCGAGGTCGTCTCCACTGTGTACGTGCAGGCCGAGTCCTCCGACGCCATCGCCTCCGTGCAGTCGGCGCTCCAGGAAGAGCTGCCCGACGCCACGGTGAGCTCGCAGGCGGACCTCGCCTCGACCGTGTCGGGCTCGCTCTCGAGCGCCTCGTCGCTCATCACCAACCTGGGCACGTGGCTCTCGATCATCGTGCTGGCCGTCGCGCTGGTGCTCGCTGTGCTGTTCACGATCTCCGGCGTTTCGCGACGTACGCGTGAGTTCGGCACGCTCAAGGCCATCGGCTGGTCGAACGGCCGCGTGGTCGGCCAGGTCGCGGGGGAGTCGGTCGTGCAGGGCGCGATCGGCGGTGTGGTGGGTCTGGTCATCGGCCTCGCCGGCATCCTCGCGATCAACCTCATCTCGCCGACGATCTCGACCGCGCCGACGGCGCAGACCTTCGGCCCCGGCGGCGAGGGCGGGTCGATGGGCGGTGGCGGCGGTGCGTTCGCCGACGCCATGCAGTCCGCGGGCACGGACATCGTGCTCTCGGCCCCGATCACCCTGTGGGTCGTGGTCGCTGCGGTCGGCATCGCGGTGCTGGGCGGCCTGGTCGCCGGCGCGTTCGGCGGCTGGCGCGCGGCTCGACTGAGCCCCGCCGAGGCGCTCCGATCGGTCGGCTGAGGCCTCTCATGTCCGACACCATCCCCACTGAACCCGAAGACACCTCACCGACGGGAGAGCACGTCATGACCATGATCGACACCGAGCCGCAATCGACGGGGGATGCTGCGCCGCCGCCGCAGTACCGCCTCGAGGGCGTCACCCGGACCTACACGCAGAAGGGCCGGATCGTGAAGGCGCTCGCGGGCGTCGACCTCACGATCGACGCCGGCGACTTCGTCACCATCCAGGGACCGACCGGCGGCGGCAAATCGACGCTCCTGCAGCTGCTGGGCGCCCTCGACCGACCGACGACCGGATCGGTGCACCTCGGCGAGATCGACATCGCGACCGCGAACAACCGTGAGCTCGGCCGCATCCGCGCGCACGAGATCGGCTTCGTGTTCCAGGGCTTCAACCTCATCCCGACGCTCACCGCGCACGAGAACGTCGACATGGCGCTCGAGCCGCTGGGGCTGTCGAAGGAGGAACGCACCGCGCGCGTCACCGAGGCGCTCACGCACGTCGGGCTCGCCGAGCGCGCCGACCACCGTCCCGGCGAGCTGTCGGGCGGTCAGCAGCAGCGCGTCGCGATCGCACGCGCGATCGTCAAGCGCCCGCGCGTGCTCCTCGCCGACGAGCCCACCGGCAACCTCGACGAGAGCATGCGGGACGAGATCCTCGCCGTGCTCCAGGCGCTCAACGACGAAGGGCTCACGCTCATCGTCGTGACGCACGACTCGGCCGTCGCGCGACGGGCCCGCCGCCGCCTGCGCCTCGACAAGGGAACGGTGCGCGACATCACGCGCTGACCGGTCTCACACCGATCAGCCCGCCGAGCGGGCATGGGCCGCGATGCGATCGAAGAGCGCATCGCGGCCCTCGTCGATCTCCTGGGCCTCGGGGTGCGCGTCGTAGTACGCGAGGATGCGGCGCGCGCCCTCGTCGAACGTCACGGTCGTGCGGAACTCCGGCACGAGCTGCGTCACCTTCGACACGTCGAACACCACCGAGTTGGCCTTGTCGCCGATGAGAGTGGGGCCGAGCTCGGGCGCGAAGGCGGCGATCGTCTCGGACGCGACATGCAGCAGGTCGGGGGAGGCCACGCCCGCGGCGTCGGCCAGCCAACCGTGGATCTGGTTCCACGTCGGCGCGTGCGTGCCGGTGATCGTGAAGGCCTCTCCGATCGCGGCGGGGTTGCCGAGCAGGCCGGTGAACGCGACCGCGAAGTCGTCGGCGTGCGTGATCGTCCAGAGGCTCGTGCCGTCGCCGTGCACGATGACCGGGCGACCCGAGCGCATGCGGGCGATGTCGTTCCACTTGCCCAGGGTGGGCAGCATCCGTTCGTCGTACGTGTGCGATGGACGGATGATCGTCACCGGCAGACCCCGCTCGCGGTAGGCGCCGACCAGCACGTCCTCGCAGGCGATCTTGTCGCGCGAGTACTGCCAGAACGGGTTGCGCAGCGGCGTGGACTCGGTCACCGGCAGCCGACGCGGCGGCTTCTCGTATGCGGAGGCCGAGCTGATGAACACATACTGCCCGATGCGGCCCTCGAACAGGTCGAGGTCGGTGGCGATGTGCTCGGGCGAGAACGCCAGGAACTCGGCGACGACGTCGAAGCGCCGGTCGCCGATTGCGGCACGCACGGTCGCAGCGTCGCGGATGTCGGCCTCGATGAGCTCGACCTCCGGCGGAAGGGGGCGCCGGGCGCTGCCGCGGTTGAGGACCGCGACGTCGTGCCCGAGGGCGACGGAGCGGCGTACGCACGCCGTGCTGATGGTTCCGGTACCGCCGATGTAGAGGATGCTCGTCACCTTGGCGAGCCTACGCCCGCCCGACGACACGTCCGGGCGGCGAGCGGAGCGATCGACGCGGGACTCTGGTCGATGTCGGCGCGTACCCCTAGCCTGGCCGTCATGAGCAACGACGACCTCAGCGCCGGCTCCGTCGGCACCGTCATCCGTCCGGGCGATTCCGAATGGGAATCCGCCCGCCGCTTCCACTCCGGCATCGGCACGCCCGCCGCCGTCATCCGCTCCGCCACGGTCGACGACGTGCGCGGCGCCCTCCGCTACGCCTCGGCCGAGAGGCTCGACATCATGATCCGCGGCGGCGGTCACAGCGCCTGGGGCGGGGTGCCCGGTGGCCTCACCCTCGACATCTCCGCGCTCGACGACATCGAGGTCGAGGGCACCCGCGTGCGCGTCGGCGGGGGAGCGCAGTGGGGCGCGGTCGCACACGCGCTCGCCGAGCGCGGGCTGGGCATCAGTTCGGGCGACACGGCATCGGTGGGCGTCGGCGGCCTCACCCTCGGCGGCGGCATCGGCTGGATGGTGCGCGCATGGGGTCTGGCGTCCGACCAGCTCGTCGGCGCGCAGCTCGTCACCGCGCGCGGCGATGTGGTGGAGGCGACGGATGCCTCGCACCCCGAGCTGCTGTGGGCCTTGCGCGGCGGCGGCGGCAACTTCGGCGTCGTGACCCGGTTCGACTTCGAGGCGCATCCGCTCGACGGCGTCGTGCACGCGGTGTATGGCATCGACGGCGACGCCCGCCCGATCATCCGCGTGCTGCGCGACCTGATGGCCGACGCTCCGCGTGACCTCACCGTCACGTACATGGACGTGCCCGCGATGGACCCGAGCGCCCCGGCGGGCGCCTCGATCACCGCCGTCTGGATCGGCACCGACGAAGAGGCCGCGCGGCGGGCGCTGGCACCGCTGGCGGACGCGCCCGGGGTCACCGAACGTGAGTTCGGAGTGCAGGAATACCCCGACGTGCTGCTCGAAGCCCCTGAGTTCGACCCCGAGCAGCCGATGCCCGGGTTCGTCGGCGGCAACACGCTGCTGCCGGTGCTCGACGACGACGCGATCGAGCGGCTCGTGTCGTTCCGCGAGCGGCATCCGGCATCCGTCGCCTTCCTGCGCTCACTGGGCGGGGCGTACGGCGACGTCTCGCAGGACGACTCGGCGTTCCCCGCGCGCGACGCGACGTGGTTCGCGATGGCGGGCGCGTTCGATGTGCCGGGCATGCTCGACGACCCGACGCGGGCGCAGGTCATCGAAGAATGGGATGCCATCGAGGCGAAGGGCTCGGGCGTGTACGGCAATTTCACCGTCTCGACCGAGGCGTCGTTCGCCGAGCGGATGTATCCGCCGGCGACCATGGCCCGTCTCGTGGCGGTCAAGCGCGAGTGGGACCCCGCAAACGTGTTCTGCCGCAACCACAACGTCAAGCCCGGTCCGAACGGCCACGCAGGCTGACCCGAGCCGATCCCGCGCCTGGGCGCCGACGTGGGCTGAGACACCGAGGGCGGATCCCCATGATGGGGATCCGCCCTCGGACGTTCGCTCGATGCGTCAGTGGGTGTCTTCGGCTTCGATCTCGGTGCGGTCGCCGGACCACAGGGTGTGGAAGGTGCCGTCCTTGTCGATGCGCTTGTAGGTGTGGGCGCCGAAGAAGTCGCGCTGCCCCTGGATGAGGGCGGCGGGCAGGCGCTCGGCGCGGAGGCCGTCGTAGTACGACAGCGACGACGAGAACGCGGGGGCGGGGATGCCGGCGCCGGCGGCGGCGGACACGATGCGGCGCCAGGCGCCCTGGGCGCGGCCGAGGGCCTCGACGAAGTACGGCGCGGTCAGCAGCACCGGCAGTTCGGGCTCGGCGGCGTAGGCGTCGGCGATGCGGTTGAGGAACTGGGCGCGGATGATGCAGCCGGCGCGCCAGATCTTCGACACCGCGCCGAGGTCGATGGTCCAGTCGTACTCGGCCGCGCCGGCGCGGATCTCGTCGAAGCCCTGGCTGTAGGCGACGATCTTCGACGCGTACAGGGCGAGGCGGACGTCCTCGATGAACGCGTCCGGGTCGTCGACCGTCAGGCCCTCGGCGGGGCCGGGCAGGCCGCGGGACACCTCGCGCTGCTCGGGGTGGCTGGACAGCGAGCGGGCGAAGGTGGCCTCGGCGATGCCGGAGACCGGGACGCCGAGCGACAGCGCGGTCTGCACGGTCCAGGCGCCGGTGCCCTTGGCGCCGGCCTGGTCGAGGATGACGTCCACCAGCGGCTGGCCGGTGGCGGCGTCGGTCTGGCGGAGCACCTCGGCGGTGATCTCGATGAGGTACGACTCCAGCTCCCCGGTGTTCCACTCGGCGAACACCTCGGCGATCTCGGCGGGCGTCTTGCCGGTGCCGCGGCGGATCAGGTCGTACGCCTCGGCGATGAGCTGCATGTCGGCGTACTCGATGCCGTTGTGCACCATCTTCACGAAGTGGCCGGCGCCGTCGTGGCCGACGTGCGTGACGCAGGGCTCGCCCTCGGCGACCGCGGCGATGGACTTGAGGATCGGGCCGAGGGTGACCCAGGACTCGTCGGAGCCGCCGGGCATGATCGACGGGCCCAGCAGTGCGCCCTCCTCGCCGCCGGAGATGCCGGCGCCGACGAAGTTGATGCCTGTCTCGCGGACCGCCTTCTCACGGCGGATGGTGTCGGTGAACAGGGCGTTGCCGCCGTCGACGATGATGTCGCCGGGCTCGAACACCTCGACCAGCGCGTCGATGACCGCGTCGGTGGGGCGGCCGGCCTTGACCATGATGATCGCGGCCCGCGGCTTCTGCAGTGACGCGGCGAACTCCTCGTACGAGAACGCCGGGACGAACTCGGCCTCCGGGTGCGCGGCGGTCAGCTCGTCGGTCTTGGACCGAGACCGGTTGTACACCGCGACGGTGTTTCCCTCGCGGCTGGCCAGGTTGCGGGCGAGGTTCGACCCCATCACCGCAAGACCCACCACACCGATGTTCGCTGCGTTCTCCGACACTCTGAAGCTCCTGTCTTCGTTGCTATTCAGCCTAAAGTCTGGCCTGTTCGTGTTACACGACATGGCCGGCTGCTCACGCCGCACGGCGGTCGATTGTGAGCGTGGGATTTCCGGGCATGGCGGGCTCGCGGCTGATGCAACGAGCCTAGCCCGGGAGTCATGACGGGTCCGGTCCGAGCGTCACGAACCTTCGAGGCGGAGTGCCGACGCGACGAGCTCCGTCTGGTCCTCGGGAGCCAGCGCGATGTCGACGTCGATCGCCCGCTCGTCGGGCCCGGGCGCCTCGAGGGTCGCGAACTGCGAGTCGAGCAGTGCCGGAGGCATGAAGTGCCCCTGTCGCCGCATCATGCGGTCGCGCACGACCGCGGCGTCTCCCGTGAAGTTCACGAACGTGACGTTGTCGCGGCGGAGGATGTCGCGGTAGTTGCGCTTGAGCGCCGAGCAGGTGACGATCCCGGGTTCGCCGGCCGCGCGGCGGGCGTCGATCCACGCGGCGACGAGCTCGAGCCACGGAACCCGGTCCTCGTCGTTCAGCGCGTGACCTCGCCGCATCTTCTCGACGTTGGCGGCCGGGTGGAGGTCGTCGCCCTCCTGGAACGGCCACCCGAGCCGGCCGGAGAGCATGGCGCCGACGGTGGACTTGCCGGTGCCGGACGGGCCCATCAGCACCAGGATCGGCGGGGTCGGCAGCATCCGGAATCATCTCCTTCGTAGGCTCGTGTTCTGTCCCGATCTTAGCGCGTCCCCGATCGATAAGTACGACATAAAAACAGTAAGTGTCGATGATGTCGGATGAAACGGGAGACATGCGGCACAATCGGACCATGGCCGACACACCATACGGCAGCCCCGTTCACGACGCCCTCGTCGAGCGGGTCGGCGCCGCGATCGTGCACGGCGAACACCCCGCCGGATCGCGCCTGCTGACCACCGAGCTGGCCGAGTCCTCGGGTGCCTCCCGCTCCGCGGCGCGCGAAGCGGTGAGGGTTCTCGAGTCGCTCGGGCTGGTGCAGGTACGCCGCAAGGCGGGTATCGAGGTGCTGCCGGTGGAGCACTGGAACGTCTACGCCCCCGAGATCATCGCCTGGCGGCTCGACGGACCCGGGCGCGCTCGGCAGCTGCATGAGTTGAGCGAGCTGCGCGGCGCGGTCGAGCCGCTCGCTGCCCGTCTGGCGGCGGCCAACGCGACCGACGCCCAGCGCCAGGCGCTCGTGACCGCCGCGCTGGGCATGGCGCGTCACGACCAGCAGGCGGCGGAGGCCGAGTACCTCGACGCCGACGTGCGGTTCCACCGCACGCTGCTCAGCGCATCCGGAAACCCGATGCTCGGGGTGCTGGGCGGAGTCGTCCAGGCGGTGCTCGAGGGTCGTACGCGCCACGCGCTCATGCCGCACGAGGCGAACCCGCACGCGGTGCGCTGGCATCGCGACGTCGCGTTCGCGGTCGCGAGCGGGGAGGCGGATGCTGCGTTCCAGGCGATGACGCGGATCGTCGGCGAATCCGAGGCAGCGATGGATGAGGCCGTCGGAGAGGACCTCGCCGAGGCGCCCGGGGAGCGGTAGCGCTCAAGACCCGGACGGCGGCTCTCAGTCCTTGCGGTAGCCCTGGCGGCCGAGGCTCCAGAACGCGAGCACCGTGCCCAAGGCGCCGACGGCGGCCATGGCGCCGATGAGCCAGAGAAGAGCGTGGCTAGCGAAGCCGTAGTCCATGGGGTCCTCCGTGGGAGCGGGAAGCAGGTGCGTTCCTCATCGTAGCGGGGGCGCTGGTAGACTCTTGTCCGAACTTCGGCGAGGGATGCCTCGCGCCCGTCGATCGCGGCGGGCTGCGGCATCCGTGATCGACGCGGTGATGCCGGCCCCACGGGCTTTCCTCACGCGCGCGCGTTCGAGTCGAAGACATCCCCAATACCCGGGCCCGCCACCGCGCAGGCCGATTCGGAACGGCCCCGCGCCGCCGCAGACAAGGGCCCCGCGCCCGCAAGGAGAACACCATGTCGACCGAGCCCGACACCAAGGTCCACGCCGAGTTCCGCGAGAGCTTCGGCAAGGGCTTCGCCCGCCGCCTCCGCGCCGCCGGCAAGATCCCCGCCGTCATCTACGGCCACGGCACCGACCCCGTGCACGTCGCCCTCCCGGGCCACCAGGTCTCGCTGCTCATCCGCCGCGCCAACGCGGTGCTCGAGCTCGACCTCGACGGTACCTCGCAGCTCACGCTCGTCAAGGACGTCCAGAAGGACCCCGTGCACCAGATCGTCGAGCACATCGACCTCCTCGTGGTGAAGAAGGGCGAGAAGATCCAGGTCGACGTCCCCGTCGTCGTCCTGGGCGAGCCCGTCGCCGGCACCATCGTCAACCTCGATGCCACGTCGGTTGCGCTCGAGGTCGAGGCCACCCACATCCCCGAGCACATCGAGGTCGACGTCGAGGGCCTCGAAGAGGGCACCCACATCACCGCCGCCGAGCTGAAGCTCCCGAAGGGCGCGACGCTGGCCGCCGAGCCCGAGCTGCTCGTCGTCGCCATCGCCGTCCCCGCTGCGGCGATCGCCGCCGAGGAGGAGATCGCCGAGGCCGACGCCGAGGTCGCCGCCGAGCAGTCGGAGGAGGCCGCGGAGGCCGCCGCCGAGTAATCGGACGCCGAGCGATCGGATCGCTTTCCAGCGAGGGGGTGCGGATGCCGCGCCCCCTCGCTGCGTCTTCACGAGGAGTCACGCCGTCCTCGCGGCGTGCTCGGGCAGGATGGATGACATGGCAGACACGTGGCTGATCGTGGGGCTCGGCAATCCCGGCCCGCGCTACGAGCTCACGCGGCACAACGTGGGGCAGCTCGTCGTCGACGAGCTCGCCGGCCGCCGCAGCGAATCGTTCAAGGCGCACAAGGCGAACGCCCGTGTCGTCGAGACGTGGCTGCGTCCCGGCGGACCGAAGCTCATCCTCGCCAAGCCCAACACCTTCATGAACGTCTCGGGCGGGCCGGTCGCCGGACTGGCGAAGTTCTACAGCATCGACGCCGACCACGTCGTGGTCGTGCACGACGAGCTCGACATCCCGTTCGACACGATCAAGCTCAAGATCGGCGGCGGCCACGGGGGCCACAACGGCGTGCGCGACGTCGCGAAGGCACTTGACACCCCGGAGTTCCCGCGCGTCCGTGTCGGCATCGGGCGTCCTCCCGGACGCCAGGACGCGGCGGACTGGGTGCTCGACCCGTTCGGCTCCACGGAGCGCAAGAACCTCCCGATTCTCCTCGGCGACGCCGCCGACGCGGTCGAGCAGCTCGTCGCCGAGGGTCTGCTCGCCACCCAGCAGAAGCACCACGCGCCCCGCGTCTGCGGGAGGCGAGGGCAGCCGGGCCTTCCCGCATCCTCATCTGAGGACGTCAGCCGAGATGCGGAACGATCGTGCCGGTTTGCTCCGCACCCCGGCTTACGTCCTCGAATGAGGAGCGAAGGGGACGGATGCTTCGACCCGGCCGCCGCGGATGTCAGCCGCCGATGCCGGTCCCGGCGGCGAGACCCGCGGTGAGGAAGCCCTGCACCACGGCGCCGAAGGCGATCGGGCCGAGGGCGGCGATGACGATCGCCGCGATGCCGGCGCCGCGGCCGCGTCCCTTGACCACCGCGATGATCCCCTGAACGAGAGCCCAGACGCCGATCGCGGTGCCGACCCAGAACGAGACCTCGCCCATCAGCACCCAGTCGCGCACGGGCGTCAGGACCGACCAGTCGAAGTCGCCGGTGAACGGCCGTGACGAGATCTCGCGGCCGGCGCCGAGCCCGACGTTGAAGCTTGCGATCGCGGCCACCAGGCTCGCGCCGATCGTGGCGACGAGCGCGAGCGCGAGTGCGACGATCCCGAGTGCGCTGCTGCGCTTCACGGGGACGGGCGCGCCGTACGCCGCTGTCGTGGGCGCCCCAAAGCCCGCGGGTGCCGCGTATCCGGCTGGGGGCGCGTACGCGCCGGCCGGGGGAGCCGACCACCCCTGCGGGACACCCGCCGGATATCCCGGCGCGGGGGCTTCGCTCGCCGGCGTCCCGAACGGCGCCGCTCCGGGCGGCGCCCAGCCGCCGGGCTGAGCGGGCGGGTTCTGAGGCGCGTCGGGCTGGCTCACAGCCTCATCCTAGGAGCCGCCTGTCCGCCGCCGTCCGGATCCGCGCCCGCTGGAATCGCGAAAGGGTAGATTTCGGCACGCCATGGGTGTGCGGACATCTACCCTTTCGCGATTGCCGAGCGCGGGATCGATTCGCTGGCGGATCCCATGCCCGGCTGGGTCGTAGACTCGTGCGGTGACAGTTCCCGGGATCGTGCGCGCCCTCGAACAGGCTGAGCCTTTCCGGGACGCGTTGGCCGCGGCATCCATCGATGCCGACTTCTCGCTCGTCGAAGGACTCGACGCTCCGCTCCTCGCTGCTCTGATCGAGCGACGCCGCGCTGCCGGCAAGCCGCCCATCGTGCTCTTGGTCGCGCCGACCGGGCGCCGGGCCGAGTCGCTCGGTCCCGCGCTGGGCGCCCTCTTGCCGGGCGCCGAGGTGCTGCACTTCCCGGCGTGGGAGACGCTGCCGCACGAGCGCCTGAGCCCGAGCGCCGAGACGGTCGGCGCGCGACTCGACATCCTCACGCGCATCGCCCGCTGGGACGCCGCCACCCCGCTCGTCATCACGGCGTCGGTCCGCGGTGCGATCCAGCCCCTGGCCGCGGGTCTCACCGAGGTCGATCCGATCGAGCTCGTCGTCGGCGGCCGGGGCCACGACCTCGGTGACGTGTCGACGCGCCTCGTCCAGCTCGCGTACCACCGCGTCGACATGGTGTCGCGGCGTGGCGAGTTCGCTGTGCGCGGCGGCATCCTCGACGTATTCCCGCCCACCGCGGCGCACCCGTACCGTGTCGAGTTCTTCGGCGACGAGGTCGACGAGATGCGCGCATTCTCGGTCGCCGACCAGCGCTCGCTGCCGGGAGAGGTGCGCGAGGTCACCCTCCTGCCGAGCCGCGAGCTGCTGCTGACGGATGCGGTGCGCGGCCGCGCCCGCCAGCTCAAGGACGAGTTCCCCGGCCTCGCGGGCATGCTCGAGAAGATGTCCGAGGGCATTCCGGTGGAGGGCATGGAGTCGCTGCTGCCCGCCGTGGTCGACCGGCTCGTCACGCTCGTCGACTACCTGCCTGAGGCCGCCGCGGTCGCCCTGATCGACCCGGAGCGCGCGGTGACTCGCGCGATCACGCTCGGCGAGACCAACCGCGAGTTCCTCGATGCCGCGTGGAGCGCCGCGACTGCCGGGGCGAGCACGCCGATCGATCTGGGCGCGGGCGACTTCCTCACCCTGCCCGAGCTGCGTGAGGCGGCCCGCGATCGCAGCGGCGTCTGGTGGACGCTGAGCGCCTTCGACTCCGGACACGCGGATGCCGCGGCCGAGGGTCTCATCGACGACGACATCGACGTCGCGCTCGAGGCCGCTGCCGCGATCCGCGTGCCGGGTTCTGCGGTGCCGTCGTTCCAGGGCAACGTCGAGGGCGCCACCGACCACGTGGGTGCGCTGCTCGCAGATGGCTGGCGCGTCGTGGTCGCCGCATCCGGAGCCGGACTCGTGGAGCGCGCCCGCGACGTGCTCGCCGAGCGCGGCATCGCGGCGCGCAAGGTCGACGAGGTGCTGCACGCACCCGAGCCGGGCGTCGCACACGTGGTCGTGAGCGTGCTCGAGCGCGGGTTCGAGGCGCCCGACGCCAAGCTCGCGGTGCTCACAGAGTCGGAGTTCTACGGCCGCACGATCGGCGGCGACACGCGCGTCGTCAAGAAGCTCGCGTCGCGGCGAAAGGCCGTCGTCGACCCGCTGCAGCTGAAGGCCGGCGACTACGTCGTCCACGCGACGCACGGCATCGGCAAGTTCGTCGAGCTCACGCAGCGCGAGGTGTCCAGCGGCGGCCGCAACGCCGTGAAGAGCATGCGCGAGTACCTCGTGCTCGAGTACGCGCCCTCCAAGCGCGGTTACCCGGGCGACAAGCTCTTCGTGCCCACGGACCAGCTCGACCTGCTGTCGCGCTACGTCGGCGGCGAGGCGCCGAGCCTGTCGAAGATGGGCGGCAGCGACTGGGCGCAGGCCAAGAGCAAGGCGCGCCGCGCCGTTCGCGACATCGCGGTCGAGCTGGTCAAGCTGTACTCGGCGCGCATGGCCTCGAGAGGGCACGCCTTCGGCCCCGACACCCCGTGGCAGCGCGAGCTCGAAGAGGCGTTCCCGTTCGCCGAGACGCCCGACCAGCTGCAGACGATCGACGAGATCAAAGCCGACATGGAGAAGCCGATCCCGATGGACCGGCTCTTGTCGGGCGACGTCGGCTTCGGCAAGACCGAGGTCGCCGTCCGCGCGGCGTTCAAGGCGATCCAGGACGGCAAGCAGGTCGCGATGCTCGTGCCCACGACGCTCCTGGTCAAGCAGCATCTCGAGACGTTCACCGAGCGCTTCGCCGGCTTCCCCGTCAAGGTCAAGGCGCTCTCGCGGTTCCAGACCGACAAGCAGGCGCGCGAGGTGCTGGCGGGGCTCACCGACGGAACCGTCGACATGGTCATCGGCACGCACCGCATCCTCACCGAGAAGGTGATCTTCAAAGACCTCGGCCTGATGATCATCGACGAGGAGCAGCGGTTCGGGGTCGAGCACAAGGACACCCTGAAGAAGCTCAAGACCAACGTCGACATCCTGGCCATGAGCGCGACGCCTATCCCGCGCACCCTCGAGATGGCGGTGACCGGCATCCGCGAGATGTCGACGCTGCAGACGCCGCCGGAAGACCGGCATCCGATCCTGTCGTACGTCGGGGCACGCAACGACAAGCAGATCGCCGCGGCGATCCGCCGCGAGCTGCTGCGCGAGGGCCAGGTGTTCTACGTGCACAACCGCGTGCAGTCGATCCAGCGCGTCGCGGCGGAGCTCGCCGAACTCGTGCCCGAGGCGCGCATCGCAGTCGCCCACGGCCAGATGGGCGAGCATGCGCTCGAGGAGGTCGTCGACGCGTTCTGGGAGCGGCGATCCGATGTCCTCGTCTGCACGACGATCGTCGAGACCGGACTCGACATCTCGAACGCGAACACGATCATCATCGATCGCGCCGACAAGTACGGCCTGAGCCAGCTCCACCAGCTGCGCGGCCGCGTCGGGCGTGCGCGCGAGCGCGCCTACGCGTACTTCCTCTACGACGACATGAAGCCGCTCAGCGAGACGGCCGCCGACCGCCTCGAGACGATCGCCGTCAACAACGACCTCGGCTCGGGCATGCAGGTGGCGCTCAAGGACCTCGAGATCCGCGGCGCGGGCAACCTCCTCGGCGCGGAGCAGGCGGGCCACATCGCCGGCGTCGGCTTCGACCTCTACCTCCGCATGATCGGCGAGGCGGTCGCCACGTTCCGCGGCGAGGAGACGGAAGGGCCGACCGAGCTCCGGCTCGAGCTGCCGGTGCAGGCGCGCATCCCCGAGTCGTACATCGACAGCGAGCGGCTGCGCCTCGAGGCGTACCAGAAGCTCTCGGCGGCAGCATCCGTCACCGCGCAGCCCGGCGCGATCGACCTCGTCGTCGAGGAGCTCACCGACCGCTACGGCGAGCCGCCGGCCGAGGTCGAGGGCCTGCTCGCCGTCGCCCGCCTGCGCCGTCGCGCAGGGCAGGCGGGCCTGGCGGACGTCGTCGCGATGGGGCCGAACCTGCGCGTCGCGCCCGCGAACCTGCCGGACTCGATGCGCGTGCGCCTGCAGCGCCTGCACCCCAAGGCGAAGCTCGTCGCCGGAGGAGAGGCGATGGTCGTGCCGCTGCCGTCGGCCGGCGGCGAGCCGCTCGGCGACGACGGGCTCATCGCCTGGGTCGCACAGCTCATCGAGCAGCTCTGGCCCGAGAAGAAGCCGGAGACGGATGCCGCGGCCAACGCCGCGGCGAGCGCCTGACGCGCCCCCTCCGGATCCGCGGAGCCTTCACCGATGACGGATGCCGCGGCCCGCGGCATCCGTCATTGCTCGCTGTCGCCCCGCAGTCGGCCCCGACGGTCGCTTCCTGCGCCGGTGGTGACGACGCGGGCCGACCCGGACCCCGCCTTCGGGCTCGCCGGAGCCGCTCCCGCCTCGACCCGGTGCGCGGAGTCGGCCCGAGCGGCCGCTTCCCGCCGTGGTGGCGACCGCATGGGCCAACCAAGGGGCGCGGCCAACGCCTGAGCCGGTGGCGGGTCGGGGACTCGCGAGAGCGCCCCGCCGGTCAGCGGGTCGGAAGGACGGTCAGATGACGCCCTGAGCGAGCATCGCGTGCGCGACGCGCTCGAAGCCCGCGGAGTTGGCGCCGACGACGTAGTCGCCGGGGCGGCCGTAGCGCTCGGCGGCCTGGAACGCGGCGTCGTGGACGTCGGCCATGATCGCGCGGAGCTTCGACTCGCTGTCGTCGAAGCTCCAGCGCTGGCGCGCGGCGTTCTGGCTCATCTCGAGCGCCGAGGTCGCGACGCCCCCGGCGTTCGCGGCCTTGCCCGGGCCGAACAGCACGCCCGCGGACTGGAACAGCTCGATCGCCTCGGGCGTCGAGGGCATGTTCGCACCCTCGGCCACCGCCCGCACGCCGTTCGCGATGAGGGCGCGGGCGTCGCCGCTGTCGAGTTCGTTCTGCGTGGCCGAGGGGACGGCGACGTCGACCGGCACCTCCCACGGACGTGCGCCCTCGACGTAGCGGGCGCCCGGGCGCCGCGCGGCGTACTCCGAGATGCGGGCGCGCTCGACCTCCTTGATCTGGCGGAGGAGGTCGACGTCGATCCCGGCGTCGTCGACGACGTAGCCGGAGGAATCGGATGCCGTGACCGCGGTCGCGCCCAGCTGGCGGGCCTTGTCGATGGCGTAGATGGCGACGTTGCCCGAGCCGGAGACACCTACGCGCTTGCCGTGGAGGGTCTCGCCGTGCACGCCGAGCATCTCCTCGACGAAGAAGACGGCGCCGTAGCCGGTCGCCTCGGTGCGCACCTCGGCCCCGCCCCACTGCACGCCCTTGCCGGTGAACATGCCGGACTCGTGACGGTTCGTGACCTTGCGGTACTGGCCGAAGAGGTAGCCGATCTCGCGGGCGCCCACGCCGATGTCGCCGGCGGGCACGTCGGTGTGCTCGCCGAGGTGGCGGTAGAGCTCGTTCATGAACGACTGGCAGAAGCGCATGATCTCGGCGTTCGAGCGGCCGTGCGGATCGAAGTCGCTGCCGCCCTTGGCGCCGCCGATGCCTTGGCCGGTGAGCGCGTTCTTGAAGATCTGCTCGAAGCCCAGGAACTTGATGATCGACAGGTTCACCGAGGGGTGGAAGCGGAGGCCGCCCTTGTACGGCCCGAGCACCGATGAGAACTGCACCCGGAAGCCGCGGTTGACCTGCAGGCGGCCGGAGTCGTCGACCCACGGCACGCGGAAGAGGATCTGCCGCTCGGGCTCGACGAGACGCTCGAGGATGCCGCCGTCGACGAACTCGGGGTGCGCCTCGAGCACCGGCGAGATCGACTCGAGCACCTCGTGCACGGCCTGCAGGAACTCGGGTTCGTTCGGGTTGCGGGCCTCGACGGTGTCGAGGACGAGCCGGATCGAATCGGCCGAGGTGAGCGACGCGGTGGCGGACGTGGTCGAGGGCGCTGAGGGCATGGTGGAGCTTTCGAGGTGGAGCGATGCGCGGGGGTGGCGCTCCTTCACCCTATCCACGGCCGGCGGCGTCGCCCGCGCGTGTGACGGCGCTACGCTGGCCCCATCCACGACGGCGGGAGGCACAACGATGCGGTTCGAGCACCTCGGGGCACAGCCCCGCATCCACCCCGACGCGGTCGTGGCGGCGACCGCGGTGATCAGCGGCGACGTCGAGATCGG
Organism: Microbacterium sp. F01; assembly: GCF_056156365.1. Classification (NCBI taxonomy): domain Bacteria; kingdom Bacillati; phylum Actinomycetota; class Actinomycetes; order Micrococcales; family Microbacteriaceae; genus Microbacterium; species Microbacterium sp. F01. The sequence continues at coordinate 2,616,574 of NZ_CM149592.1, read as the reverse complement.
CGCCGACTGCCAGATCCTCCACGGCGCGGTCATCACGGCGGAAGGCGGCGCCATCACCCTCGGCGCGAACGTCATCGTGATGGAGAACGCGCTCATCCGCGCGACCGCGACGAATCCGGTGCACATCGCCGACCACGTGCTCGTCGGCCCGATGGCGAGCATCTCGGGCGCCGTCGTCGAGGAGGAGGTCTTCCTCGCGACCGGCACGCGCATCTTCAACGGCGCGCACATCGGCGCACGCAGCGAGGTGCGCATCAACGCCGTCGTGCACCTGCGCACCACGCTCCCACCCGAGTCGACCGTGCCGATCGGCTGGGTCGCGGTGGGAGACCCGGTGCAGATCCTGCCGCCCGATCGCCACGAGGAGGTCTGGGCCGCGCAGCGCGAGCTCGACTTCCCCGGCTACGTCTTCGGCCTCGACAGAGAGACGCCCGACCTGATGGTGCAGCTCACCGAACGCTACGGCCGCAGCCTCGCGCGCCACGCCGACGACCGCCCGGTGGACTGAACGAGACGGGATGGATGCTGCGTCCCGATCGCGGTGCTCGTCGGCGCACGGATGCTGGCCATCGCAGTATCCCAGGCCATAAAGTCTCCGCATGGGCCGTCTGGGGACCCGTTCGAAGTTCGGTCAGGCCGTGGGCGCCTTCTCGAGCAATTGGCGCAACGCCAATCTGCGCCGCGCCCAGCTGAGCTTCCTCGGGGCATGGACGGCGGAATGGGCGTTCACGGTCGCCCTCGGCATCGTCGCGTACAACGACGGCGGGGCGCTCGCCCTGGGTCTGGTCGGGCTGCTGCGCATGCTGCCCTCCGCGATCCTGGCCCCGGTGCTGTCGCCCTTCGCCGATCGCGGCCGGCGCGAGCGTGTGCTGGTGGTCGTCTCGGTCCTGCGAGCCTTGGCGACAGCCGTCGCCGCGGTCGTGGTGGCGATCTCGGGCCCGATCGCCGTGATCTACGCCCTCGCGGTGCTGTCCACGATCGCCGCGACCCTGTTCCGCCCGGCGCACTCGGCGCTGCTGCCCACGCTGTGCCGCACCGGCCACGAGCTTGCCAGCGCGAACGTCGTGCGAGGGCTGCTCGATTCGGTCGCGACGCTCGTCGGTCCGCTGCTCGCGGCGATCGTCCTCGCGTTCGCCGACGTGTCGATCGTGTTCGCGGTCGCGGCGGCGGCGTCCCTCTGGGCGGCGGCGCTGCTGTTCCGCGTGCGCTACGACGCCCCGCCACGGCCGCCGGCGCCGCGCCCCGACCTGCTGAAGGAGGCGGCTGAGGGACTGCGCGCCGTCGGCCGCAGCAGGGATCTCCTGCTCATCCTCGGGCTGGCGGCCGCGCAATCGCTCACGCGCGGTGCGCTGACCGTCTTCTCGGTCGTCGTCGCGATCGAGTTGCTCGGCATGGGCGAGTCCGGTGCCGGTGCGCTCATGGCGGCCGTCGGCGTCGGTGCCGTCGTCGGATCGCTCGCCGCCTCGTTGCTGGTGGGCACCGGGCGTCTGGGGGCGTGGTTCGCGGTCGGCGTCGCCCTATGGGGTCTGCCCATCGCCCTCGTCGGCGTCTTCCCGCAGCAGGCGGCCGCGCTCCTCCTGCTCTCGTTCGTCGGCGTCGGCAACGCGCTGATCGACCTCGCCGGGTTCACGCTGATCGGAAGGCTCGCGCCCGACGAAGTGATGGCACGTGTGTTCGGCGTGCTGGAGAGCCTGGTGGCGATCTCGATCGGGATCGGCTCGATTCTGGCGTCGGCGGTCATCGCATGGATCGGCGTCGAGCCGGCGCTGGTGGTGATCGGCCTGGTCTGCCCCGTGCTGGCGGTCGCATCGTGGTGGCGGCTGCGGCGCCTCGATCGATCCGTCGACGCGCTCGACGTCGAGGTGTCGCTTCTGCAGAACGTGCCGATGTTCAAGCCGCTGCCGCTGCCCTCGATCGAGCAGCTCGCCCGTGGTCTCGAGCCGGTGGATGTGGCGGCAGGCACGTCCGTCTTCACCCAGGGTGACGTGGGCGATCGCTACTACGTGATCGAACGTGGCACGGCGGACGTCATCGGGGACGGCCGGGTCGTCGCGACGCTCGGCGAAGGGGAGGGCTTCGGCGAGATCGCGCTGCTGCGCAGAACGCGCCGAACGGCAACCGTGGCCGCGCACACCGCCCTTCACCTGAAAGCACTGGCGTCCGACAGATTCACCGCGGTGGTGCTCGGCTACGCGCCGAGCGCGCAGGCGGCCGCCACGAGCGTCGACGAGCAACTCGATCGGTTCGCACCGGACGCACCGCTCGACGACTCCCGCATCGCGAGGAGCGCGGATGACCGGGACCAATCCAAGGGGATGTGACACATGACGACTTCGCGAACGGCCCTGCTGATCGCCGACATCGGCGGCTACACCGAGTACATGGGCTCCCACCGTCTGACGCTCGCGCACGCCGAGGTGAACACCGCGCGGATGCTCCAGAGCATCGTCCGGGCAGCCCGTGGCTTCGAACTCGTCGAGATCGAAGGAGACGGGGCCTTCCTCTCGCGGCGTGCCGGCTCGGGTGACCGCGACGCGACGCTGGCGGACATCCTGCAGGTCGCCGTCGCGATGCATCGCGCCTTTCACCGGGAACGCGAGTACGTCGTGCAGAACCTCTGCCCGTGCGGCGGCTGCCGCCAGGCGCGCGACCTCAAGCTGAAGTTCGTCGCGCACGTAGGAGACGTCGCGACGCAGAGCATCAGTGGCAGGTCGAAGCTCGTCGGTATCGACGTGATCCTGGTGCATCGACTGCTCAAGAACTCCGTCGGGATCCCCGAGTACGTCCTGCTCACCGAAGACCTTTACAGCGCCGACACGCCGTCGCTCCCCGGCACCGTCGGCGAGATCACTCCGGATCTCGAGGGGATCGGCAGCGTCCACGCCTACTTCGTCGACGTCGCCGACCTGGACGGCGTCGGCTCTGAGACGCTCAAGCCGACACTGCGCTCGCGGCTGGGCAGCACGTTCTCGGCGGTGGGGCGAGGGCTTCCGTACATGGTCGGCACGAAGAAGCCTCGCCGCGCCCGGTAGTCGACAGACGAGGGCGACGGATGCCGCGGGCCGCAGCATCCGTGGATCTCCGACGTCAGTCCCAGGCGAGGCCGCAATCGCGGCAGCGGAACTCGAGGTGGTCGACCGAGCCGTCGTCGAGGTGGCCTCGACGCTCCCACTCGATCCGGAACCACCGCGGTTCGGTCGCTCGCACATCGAGCGACCCGCACCAGGGGCAGACTTCGGCGACGATCCGTGCCATGGGCGCCACGGTACGCCGGCTCCGGAGCGATCCCGGTTGCGACGCGCGGCGGCGTCGGGGTCAGCCGGTGTTCTGCAGACCCGCGGCGACGCCCGACACCGACAGCAGCAGCAGGCGCTGAAGTTCGGGGTCGACGGGGGCGCCCTCGGGGGCTTCGCGCAGCGCCCGCAGCGCGCGCAGCTGAAGGAGCGACAGGGCGTCGACATAGGGGCTGCGCATCTTGACGGCCCGCTGCAGCACCGGCTTGTTGCCGAGCAGCTCGGTGCCGCCGGTGATGCGGATCACCCAGTCGCGCGTGAGATGCATCTCGTCCCGCACGAGGCTCGCGAGGTCGTCGCGGTCGCCGAGCTCGAGATAGTGCAGGGCGATGCGGTCGTCGGTCTTGGCGAGGCTCATGGCGACGTTGTCGATCAGCGTCCGGAAGAGAGGCCACTCCTGGTACGCCTGCTGCAGCAGCGGCTCGTCGCCGACGGCTTCGAGCGCCGTGCCCAGGCCGAACCAGCCGGCGAGGTTGATGCGCGCCTGCGTCCACGCGAACACCCACGGGATCGCGCGGAGGTCTTCCAGGGACTCGACCGACAGGCCGCGGCGCGCCGGACGCGAGCCGAGGGCCAGAAGGCCGATCTCCTCCATCGGCGTCACGCGCGCGAACCACGGCGCGAAGCCGGGTGCCTTCACGAGCGAGAAGAAGCGTTCGCGGGATGCCGCGTCCATCGTCGCGGCGACGCCGGCGTACCGATCGGCCGCCGCGCGGTTGCGCTCCTCGTTCGAGGGGGACGAGGCGAGCAGGATCGCCGCGGCGACCTGGTCGATGTGCCGCATCGCGATCGCGGGGTCGCCGTAGCGGGCGAAGATGACCTCGCCCTGCTCGGTGAGCTTGAAGCGGCCGTCGACGGAGTGCGGCGGCTGCGCCATGATCGCCGAGTTCGCGGGTCCGCCGCCGCGGCCGAGGGCGCCGCCGCGGCCGTGGAAGAGGGTGAGCTCGATGCCGTTCTCGTCTGCCCAGGCGGCGATCTTCGCCTGCGCCTCGTAGAGCGCGAGGTTGGCGGCGACGGGGCCGACGTCCTTCGAGGAGTCCGAGTAGCCGAGCATGACCTCGAGGCGTCGACCGGTGGCCTCCAGGCGCGCGGCGAACTCGGGGTGCTCGACGATCTCGGCGAGGATGCGGGGTGCGGCCTGCAGGTCGGCGAACGTCTCGAACAGCGGGATGACGTCGAGCACCGGGGGCGTGCCGTCGGGGCCGACCGCGTACGCGGCCAGCTTGTGGACGTTCGCCAGATCCTGGGCGGACTGCGTGAACGACACGATGTAGCGTCCGGCGGCGCGAGGGCCGTAGCGCTCCTGCAGGAACCCGACCGTGCGCACGACGTCGAGCACCTCTTCGGCGAGCTCGCTGCGCGGCGCGCCCGACTCGAGCTCGGCGAGCACCTTGGCGTGCACGGCGGAGTGCTGGCGCACCTCGAGCTCGGTGAGGTGGAAGCCGTAGGTCTCGACCTGCCACAGCAGCTGCTGCAGGTGGCCGTAGGCCTGGCGCGGCGCGCCGGCCTGCACGAGCGAGTCCTGCACGACGCGGAGGTCGGCGATCAGGTGCTCGGGATCGCGGTATGCGAGGTCGGCGTCACGCGCGCGGGTCGCCTCGATCTTGCGGGCGATCAGCAGCAGGATGCGCCGGTGCGGCTCGTCGGGGGAGCGCTTCGCGATGTCCTTCGCGGCATCCTCGTCGGCGGCCTTGAGGCGCCGCCACAGCGTGAGCAGGGCATCGCTCGGCGGCGTGGTCGACGCGTCCAGCGTCATCGTGCGGCCGATGCGGCTGGTGGTGCGCGCCAGGCCGATCAGCACGTGCTCGCTCGCGATCGCGGAGGCCTTGCGGGTGACGGATGCTGTGACGAACGGGTTTCCGTCACGGTCGCCGCCGACCCACGAGCCGACGCGCACGAACGGGCGTACGACGGGCGCGCGACCACCGGCGGCGGGGCCCTGCAGGGCGTCGTCGACGCGGCGGTAGACGTGGGGGACCGCGGTGTAGAGCGTGTCGTCGAACACGGCCATCACGGCGCGCACCTCGTCGGTCGGGGCCGGCTTCTCCGGCCGCAGCGGCGCCGTGCGCCACAGGGTGTCGATCTCCTCGAGCATGCGACGCTCGGCGCGACGCTCGTCGGCGCCGCCCCGCAGCGAGGCGTCGTGCTCCTCGAGGAGGGTGGCGAGGCGGCGGATGCTCGTCGAGATTGCGCGGCGGCGCGCCTCGGTCGGGTGTGCGGTGAAGACGGGGTGGAACCGCATGCCCTGCAGGCGCTTCAGCGCGGTGTCGTCGCCGACCTCGGCAGCCAGGCGCACGAACGCGGCGGCGACCGAGTCGGTCGCCTGCTCGCGGTCGGGGCGGCCGTCGCGCTCGCGCAGCACGCGCACGCGCTGGTGCTCCTCGGCGAGGTTCACGAGATGGAAGTAGGCGGTGAACGCCCGGGCGACCTCGTCGGCGCGGGCGATCGTGAAGGAGTCGGCGATGGCGGCGGCGCGGGCGAAGGCCTCGGGCGTCTCGTCGGTGTACGCCTGGATCGTCGCGGTGCGCAGGCGCTCGACATCCTCGTACAGTCCCGGCGATCCGCTCTCCCTGAGCACCTGACCGAGGAGCGTCCCCAGCATGCGGACGTCGCCGCGCATCTGCTCGGGGATCGCCTGCTCCGCCTCGTACCGCCCGACGAGGTCGATCGCTTCGGTGTGGGTGAGTTCACGCATCTCTCCAGGCTAACGTCGCGGTGTTTCCCCGAAGTGACGGTGGACGCTGTGTGACGATCGGCCGGGCAATCGCGCCGCGGCGTGGCGAACCCGCTCGGTACACTGGCCCGTGGAGCGCCGGGAAGTCTGGTCGGCACGTCCTCGTCGACCCGCGATTCCCTCCCGGAGGCCAGATGTCGCTTCTCCGCTCCGCCCGCTTTCCCGCGATCATCCTGCTCGTCGCGGCAGCCCTCGGTCTGTTCGTCGCCAACTCGGCGTGGGGTCCTGCCGTCGACCACGCGATGCACGCGTACCTCGGTATCCCGGGCGTGTTCGAGCTCAGTGTGTCGCACTGGATCAAGGACGGACTCCTCGCCGTCTTCTTCTTCGTCGTGGCCGTCGAGCTGCAGTACGAGCTCACGTCCGGCCAGCTGAACTCGGCGCGCAAGGCGATGCAGCCCGCGATCGCCGCGGCCGGCGGGGTTCTCATCCCGATCGCGATCTACGCCGCCATGGCGTGGGGGTCCGACGCCACCGCGGGCTGGCCGATCCCGACCGCGACCGACATCGCCTTCGCGCTCGGCGTGCTCGCGGTCTTCGGCCGCGGGCTGCCGTCCGCGCTTCGGGTGTTCCTCCTCGCGCTCGCGATCCTCGACGACATCGTCGGCATCGTGTTCATCGCAGTGCTCTTCACGACAGGGGTGAACGTCGCGGCGCTCGCCGGTGCCGCCGTCGCGGTGGTCGCCTTCGGCATCCTGAGCCGGCAGCTCGACACGCGCGCGCGCGTGCCGATCGCCGTCGTGCTCGTGCTGCTCGCGATCACGACGTGGGTGCTCGTCTACCTGTCGGGCGTCCACGCCACGATCGCGGGCGTCGTGCTCGGGCTCGCCATGGCACAGCGGCCCGCGCTGCGGGTGCGCCATGAGCTCGAGCCGTGGGTCAACGTCATCGTGCTCCCGGTCTTCGCCTTCTCCGCGGCGCTCGTGCCGATCCCGTCGGTGCCGCTGTCGGAGCTGTCGCCGGCCTTCTGGGGCGTACTCGTCGCGCTGCCTGTCGGCAAGGTCATCGGCATCTCGCTGTTCGGGTGGATCTCCCTGCGCGTCGGGCACAAGGGGAGCGCACCGCCGCTCGCCTTCGCAGACCTGCTCGCCGCCGGCGCCCTCGGCGGTATCGGGTTCACCGTGTCGCTGCTGCTGTCCGAGCTCGCGTTCTCCGACGCGGCGGCGCTGCGCGACCAGGCGACGCTCGGTGTGCTGGCAGGTTCCGTGATTTCGCTCCTCCTGGCCGCGGGGCTCGTATCGTGGCGGGCATGGCACTATCGACGCCGGACGGCGGCAGCATCCGTGACGACGTGAACGGGGCGAATCCACCCGGCGCCCCCGACCCGCTCCGCGAGGCGGCCGACGTCATGCGCGCCGTGCGCGACCGGTGCGTCTGGACACAGCAGATCGATCACCGCGCCCTCGTGCCCTACCTCGTGGAGGAGAGCGCCGAGCTGATCGACGCGGTCGAGACCGGCACGCGCGAGGAGCTCCGCGAAGAGCTCGGCGACCTGCTGTGGCAGGTGCTGTTCCACTCCGAGATCGCGTCGCGCGACGAGGACGACCCCTTCGACATCGACGACGTCGCCCGCGGGCTCACCGACAAGATGGTGCGGCGGCATCCTCATGTCTTCGGCGACGCGGTGGCGACGACGCCCGAGGAGGTGCTCATCCACTGGAACGCCGCGAAGGCGGCCGAGAAGCACCAGCGCCGCTCGGTCCTCGACGGCGTGAGCGAGCGGATGCCGAGCCTCGCCCTCGCCCAGAAGCTCCTGTCGAAGGCGGCCCAGGTGGGCGTAGCCCCCTCCGTGCCCCCGACGGTGCCCCCGCAAGCCGCCCTTCCAGAATCCGCGAGAGTACAGCTGGCGGACGAGGGTGTGGTTGGTTCCCTACCTCTCGGTGACCAGCTGTACTCTCGCCGGACTGACGCCGACGGACCGACGACGGAGGAGGCGCTCGGGGACGCGCTCCTGGGCCTGGTCGCGACCGCCCGGACGAAGGGGTGGGACGCGGAGCGCGCGCTGCGCGAGCGCCTGCGCCGGCTCGAGCGCGACATCCGTGCCGCCGAAGGGACCACGGAGGACCTGGAAAGAGCGCCTGCGGCCCCTCGGGAGGAGTGACCTCGATTCGACCTGGAAGGATAGGGGCGTGGCATCCGTCAATCCGCCGCGCGGCATGCGCGATTTCCTCCCCGCTGAAAAGGCCCGTCGCGAGAGCGTGCTCGCCGTCATCCGTGAGCGCTACCGCGCACACGGGTTCGACGAGATCGAGACGCCTGTCATGGAGGAGTACTCGCGGCTGCATGCGGGCATCGGCGGCGACAACGAGAAGCTCGCCTACAACGTGCTCAAGCGCGGTCTCGACGCCGACGCGATCCGGGCCGCGGCCGACGACCCGGCCGCGCTCACCGACCTCGGCCTGCGGTACGACCTCACCGTGCCCCTCGCGCGCTTCTACGCGACCAACCGCGGCCAGCTGCCGTCGGTGTTCCGCGCGATCCAGATCGCGCCGGTCTGGCGAGCCGAGCGTCCGCAGAAGGGCCGGTATCGCCAGTTCATGCAGTGCGACATCGACATCATCGGCGATGCGTCGGCCCGCGCCGAGGCGGAGCTCGTCGTCGCGACCCTCGACACCGCCGACGCGCTCGGACTCGAGGGCGCGAGCGTGCGCATCAACGATCGGCGAGCCCTCGACTGGATGCTCGACAGCTTCGGCTTCACCACCGACGAGCGCCCGGGCGTCCTCATCACGATCGACAAGCTCGACAAGATCGGCCCCGACGGCATCGTCGCCGAGCTGAGCGAGCGGGGGGCGACCCCAGCCGCCGTCGACGCGTTCGCGGCGTTCCTCCGCCGCCCGATGACCCTCGAGTACCACCCGTACGGCGAGCGGCAGATCCGCAAGGCGCTCCCCGAGGGCGCCCCCGACGAGGTCGTCGCGCACCTCGTCGGCATCGGCGCCGCGGTCGCTGCGGCCCGCGGTTCGCTGACCGGACTCGAGGGCGACATCCCGCTCGTGTTCGACCCCTTCCTGGTGCGCGGCATGGGCTACTACACCGGCACGATCTTCGAGCTCGCGCACCCTTCTGTCGACTATTCGCTCGGCGGCGGCGGCCGCTACGACGGCATGATCGGCCGCTTCCTCGGCCAGGACGCTCCCGCCGTCGGGTTCTCGATCGGCTTCGAGCGCATCGTCGACCTGGTGGCGGAGCGGACGGATGCTGCGGCCCCGGCGGTCGTCCTCGTCCACGACCGCGACGTGTCCGAGGGCGAGCTCCTCGCGCTCAAGGCCGCGCTCGTGCGCCAGGGCTCGCGCGTGCGCCTGGAGCAGCGGACCAAGAACCTCAAGGCGCTGCTCGAGCGCGCGGCATCCGACGGCTACACCGCCTTCGCCACCGTCGCCGCCGGCTCGACGGCGGACGCCCTCGAGGTCAAGCCCCTCGCCTGATCCGACGCAGGCGAAGCGCGCGGTACGTCACCCCGACCGCGACGACGATCACGCCGGCCACGACGGACTGCCACGGGAGCGTCACGGCGAGGACGAGGCATCCGATCCCGCCGACGACCTGGAGAGTGACCGGGTAGCGTCGCGCGTCGCCGCGCTGGCGGAAAGCGGCGACGTTCGCGACGAAGTAGTACAGCAGCACGCCGAACGATGAGAAGCCGATCGCGCCGCGGAGGTCGACGAGCGCCACGAGCAGCACCACGACTGCGGCTGCGGCGAGCTCTGCGCGGTGCGGCACATGCCAGCGGGGGTGCACGGCGTCGAGGAAGCCGGGGAGATCCCGCTCGCGCGACATCGCGAACGCGGTGCGGCTGACTCCCGCGATGAGTGCGAGCAGTGCGCCGAGCGACGCGGCTGCGGCGCCGATTCGCACGACCACCTCGATCCACGCCCAGCCCGACTGCGCGCCCGCCTCGGCGACGGGCTCGGTCGACGAGGCGACGGCATCGGGGCCGAGCGCGCTCAGCACAGCGACCGCGACGACCGCGTATACCGCGAGGGCGATGGCGAACGCGATCACGATCGCCCGCGGGATCACGCGACGCGGATCGCGCACCTCCTCGCCCATCGTGGCGATGCGCGCGTACCCGGCGAACGCGAAGAACAACAGCCCGGCGGACTGCAGGATGCGATAGCCGCCGCCCGCCCACAGGGTCTCGGACGTGAACCAGTCCGGGGCCGAGCCCGCCGAGAAGGCGGCCGTGACCGCTGCGGCGAGCGCGCCGAGCGAGATCACGACGACCACCCGCGCCGCGCCGGCGGTGCGGGTGACGCCGAACCAGTTGACAGCGGTCAGCAGGACGACGGCCGCGATCGCGACGGGTCGTTCCCATCCCGCGGGGGCGGCGTACGCGGCGAACGTGAGCGCCATCGCCGCGCAGCTCGCGATCTTGCCGATGACGAAGCCCCAGCCCGCAACGAACCCCCACCAGGGGCCGAGCTCCGCGCGTCCGTAGGCGTACGTTCCGCCCGACGTCGGATAGGCGGCGGCCAGCTGCGCCGACGAGGTCGCATTGCCGAACGCCACGATGGCGGCGATCGCGAGGCCGATGAGAAGGCCCGTGCCCGCAGCATCCGCCGCCGGCGCCCACACGGCGAAGACGCCGGCGCCGATCATCGAGCCGAGGCCGATGAAGACGGCGTCGCCGAGCCCGAGGCGGCGCTGGAGCGCGGGGGAGGTCACGGGCGAACTCTAGCCCGCGAGGGAGAATCGGCGGTTCGGGGTTTCCGGGCTGCCCCCGCGCCCACGAGGATGGGGCCATGACGCTGCAGATCCACACCGTGCTCGCGCCGATGGGCCCGGCCACCGCCATCGAACTGACCGATGAGCAGGTCGCCGAGCTCGGCGGCGGCAAGCGGGCCGCCATCGTCGTCGGGATCGGCGGACGCACCGCACGGGTGCGTCTCGGCGTGATGGGCGGGCGCAACCTCATCGGTTTCTCGAAGGCCGTCCGCGCCGAGCTCGGCGTCGAGATCGGCGACGAGGTCGACGCCACGATCGAGCTCGACACCGCCGAGCGCGAAGTCGAGGTGCCGGACGACCTCGCCGCGGCGCTCGAGGCCGCCGGCGTGCGGGCGGCATTCGACGCGCTGGCGTTCTCGCGCCGCAAGGAGCTGGCTCGCGGCGTGACCGAGGCCAAGCGCCCCGAGACCCGCGAGCGCCGCGTCGCCGCCGCGGTCGAAGAGGTGACCGCCTCGTAGACCATGGCCCGGCTGCGGTCCGGGTTTCGCGGCTCGCCTGCGACAACACGCTGCGAAGTCCGGACTTCGCAGGATGGTCGACGCCGCCCTGTGTGCGTTCGCTTGGTGGAGGGGTGCGGTCCCGGAATCGCAGGGATACCGGGCCTCGTCTGCGGCGAAGTCCGGACTTCGCAGGGAACCTGTGCGCGGAGGCGCGACGGTCCGGCGACCGCTCACGTGGGGGCGTGGCGCCGCACCGCCGCGTCAGTGGGGCGTCAGCATCCGTTCACCCGGCTGTTGTCGCATGTAGGCATGGCTCGTTCGCGTGAGATCCCGCCGCGTTCGGTCGTCATCGGCACCGCCGGGATCGTGCTGGGCGCGGGGCTCGTACTGCTCGGCGGCCGCGCCGTGCTGAAGCGCCAGGCGGCGGTCGCGCGGCGCAGGATCGGCAAGCCGCTCGGCGAGGAGGCGCTCGACGCCGACCGCGTGTGGGCCCGCCGCTTCGAGGGTCCGCCGCTCGAGTTCGTCGTGTTGGGCGACTCGATCGCGGCCGGGCTCGGCGCAGAGCGGCGCAAGGACACCCTCGGCGGCCGCCTGGCGAAGGGCCTCGCGCGCGCCGAGCGCCGGCCGGTGCGGCTGCGCACGGCGGCCATCGTCGGTTCGGAGTCATCGGTGCTCGCCGCGCAGGTCGATGCGCTGCCCGCGGACTATCGCCCCGACGCCGCCGTCATCGTGGTGGGCGGCAACGACATCACGCACCGCGTGCCGGTGTCGACATCGATCGACCATCTCGAGGCGGCGATCGTGCGGCTGCGGGCGCGCGGCGCCGTCGTCGTGGTGGGCACCTGCCCCGATCTCGGGGCGCTCCGTCCGGTGCCGCAGCCGCTGCGCGCGCTCGGCTCCCGCCTGTCGCGCCAGCTCGCCGACGCGCAGGCCGTCGCCGCCGCCCGCACCGGTGCGCGCGCCGTGTCGCTCGGCCGAGCCGTCGGGCCGTTCTTCGTGACCCAGCCCGACGAGATGTTCAGCCTCGACCGCTTCCACCCCAGCGCGCTGGGTTACCGCCGCACCGCCGAGGCGCTGCTGCCCGCGCTCGTCGCCGAGCTCGCCGCCGCCCGGGAGGACGCCGTCAGCCTGCGCTGACCGAGGCGGCCCATTCCGCGACGCGCGCGGCGCTCTCTTCGTCCGACAGGTCCTCAACCCGCGTCATGATCGACCACCGCACACCGAACGGGTCGCGCACGCTGGCGTAGCGGTCGCCCGACACGAAGGTCGAAGGCGCTTCGCGCACGGTCGCTCCCGCGGCCACCGCTCGGGCGGTCACCGCGTCGGCGTCGGGCACGTAGAGGCCGATCGAGTAGCAGTCGTCGTCGCCCTCCGGCGCGGGGACGAGACCGTACGCGGGGGACGGCTCACCGATCTGCAGGATGCCGAGGCCGAAGTCCAGCCCCGCGTGCACGACGAGCCCGTCGAACTCGGTGACGTCGGTCACGCGTGCGCCGAACACGTCGCGGTAGAAGTCGAGCGCCTCTTTCGCTCCACGGATCGCGAGGAAGGGGGTGAGGCTGGTCGCGCCGTTCGGGCGTCCGTCGGTCGTGTGCGCACCGGTCACGCCGGTCGTGTTCTGAGTGCTCATGCCTCCATGCTCGCGAGGGACGGATGCCGCGGTCTTGAAGATTCGCGACACCCTCGGTTCCGGGTGTCGGAGCCGCGCACTACCGTGACGGGGTGACCGATCCGACGCGCGGCGTGCTCTACCCGGAGCGCCTGCCGCGCTTCACCCGGCTCGCGCCCGTGGGCGCAGCATCCGCTCTCCTCGAGTGGTTCTGGATCCCGCAGTGGGATCTTCCCGACGGCGTCGTCTCGCGACAGCCGATCCTCGGCTACCCGGCCGCGAACCTCGCGGTAGAGCCGGACGCCGTCACGCTGTGGGGCGCCACGACGCGGGCGTCGGAGCGCGAGCTGCGGGGGAGCGGCTGGGCGGTGGGGGTGCTGCTGAAGCCTGCTGCCTACGCCTGCCTGCACGACGCGCCGAGCGACCTCGTCGATGCGCACATCGTGCTCGACGAGCCGGAGCTGCATCTCTCCGTGTCGGCGGCGATGCCCGACCTGGATGCGGCGGTTGCGATCATCTCGGCGTGGCTCGCGGCGCGCGTCGGGCCGCCGACGTCCGACGCGCGCCTCGCGAACGCGATGGCGGACCTGCTGATGAGCGACCCGACGATCCTCCGCCTCGACGACGCCGCCGGGCGACTGCGGGTCTCGGTGCGCACCCTCCAGCGGCTCGCCCACCGCACGGTCGGGCTGTCGCCGGCCGCGATGATCCGGCGCCGGCGGCTGCAGGAGGCGGCGCAGCGCGTGCGGGAGGACCCGGATGCGCCGCTCGCCGACATCGCGGCCGAGCTCGGCTACGCGGATCAGGCGCACCTGGCGAACGACTTCCGCGCGGTGCTCGGGTTCACGGCCACGGACTACCGCGCGGACCTGTGAGGAGCGCCGCTACGCGCCGGCCGTCGACGCCGCGGTCACCCGTTTCTTCTCGCGGACGTACACCTCGCGGCGCACGCGCGCGACGACGTCTCCCGAGGCATCCGTGATGTCGGTCTCGAACCACTCGAGCACCTTCGCGCCGCCGCGTGCGCGCTCGCGGAGGGCCTCCGCCTTCTCCCGCGGGACCGCGAAGTGTGCCGTGAGCACGCCGCGACCGGGCTTCAGGAATTCGATCTCACCGCGGGTGTCCCACACGACGTAGTCGCGGCCGAGCTGGTGCATGACCAGCATGAAGTAGTACGGGTCCGTCATCGCCGACATCGAGCCGCCGAACGCCGTCTTCACATAGTTCCGCGTGAAGACGTTGACGTGCAGCTCGACAGTGGCGCTCGTCCAGTCGTCGGCGAACCTCCGTACGCGGATGCCGCTGAAGAGGTTGGGGATCCACAGGCTCATGCCGACGGCGAGGCGTCGAGGGGTCACGCGCATGCGCCTCAGCATGGCCGAATCGCCACGCGGGCCGCATTCGCTTGGTCGATCTCCACAATCTGGTCATCATGTTGTTCTAGTTATCATAGAATAACTGCGTGTTGGTGAGAATAGATCCCGAGAGCGACGCGCCGCTGTTCGCGCAGATCGCAGCGTCGGTGCGAGCGGATGCCGCGGCCGGCCGTGTGCAGCCGGGTGACAGGCTTCCCGCCGCCCGCGAGATCGCTGCCGCGCTCGGCGTCAACGTCCACACGGTGCTGCACGCCTACCAGGACCTCCGCGACGAAGGGCTCGTCGAGCTCCGCCGAGGGCGCGGCGCGGTCATCACGGCGCAGGCGTCGACCCTCGAGGCCCTCCACCACGACATCCACGACCTCGTCGCGCGGGCGCGCGCCGCGGGGCTCCCGTCCGACGCACTCGCCGCTCTCGTGAAGGAGATCGCCGCCCATGACGAACGCCACCACCACTGACCGCTCCGACCTGGTCGTCCGCCGCTTCGTGCTCGTCGCGGTGTGGCTGCCCGTCCTGCTCGTCGCCGTCGGCGTCGCCGTCCAGCTCGCGTTGCTTCCCCAGGTGCCGTCGACCGTCGCGGTGCACTGGAACGCGGCGGGGGAGGCCGACCGATTCGCCCCGGCGTGGACGCAGCCGCTGATGACCGCGGTGTTCGGGCTCGGCATCCCGTTCCTCATCGCGCTGACCAGCCTTCCGGGGCTGCGTCGCGGAGAGCGGGGAGCCACGTACCGCCTCATGGGCGCCACGGCGGCGGCGACGTCGGCGCTGACGACGGTTGCGTTCACCGTGACGTTCGCGATGCAGGCCGCACTCGACGGCGCGGGCGACGCGCCCACCGTCTGGGTCGCGCTCGTGGCGGCGCTCGCGGCCGCCGCGCTGGCGGGGGTGGGCGCGTGGTACCTGCAGCCCCACCAGCAGGCAGCACACGATACCCCGGCGCCGGCGAGGCCGCTCGCACTCGCCGCCGGCGAGCGCGCGGTGTGGGTGCGAGCGACCGCGATGACCCTCGGTGGAGCGATCGCCATCGTCGCCGCCGTGCTCGCCGTCGCCGTCGCGGCCGCAGTCGCCTGGCTGACCGGCGCCGAGCCGGTCCTGGCCTGGCTCCTCACCGGCATCGCGCTGCTGCTCCTCGTGTTCGCGGCGACGACGCTCGCCTTCCACGTGCGCGTGGACGACAGCGGCCTGCACGTCGACTCCGTGCTCGGCGTCCCGCGGTTCCACCTCCCGCTCGCCGACGTGGTCTCGGCAGCGCGCGTCGAGGTGAACCCGATGGGGGAGTTCGGCGGCTGGGGGATTCGCCTCAGCACCGGGCGCCGGTTCGGGGTCGTGCTCCGCACCGGTGAGGCCATCGAGGTGTTCCGCCGCAGCGGCAAGCGGTTCGTGGTGACCGTCGACGACGCCGGCACCGGCGCTGCGCTTCTCGAAGCGCTCGTCGAGCGGACCGCTGTCAGGTCTTGACGCCCGGCGGCCGTCGAGGATTGGCTGTGGGCATGGCCGATCCCACCCCTGACACCTGGCTCACTCCGCAGAAGTGGCAGCGAGTCGACGCGTACCTCACCGAGCTGCTGGTCGGACACGATCCGGGCCTCGATCAGGCGGTCGCCGACCAGAACGACGCGGGGCTGCCGGCCATCGAGGTCGCACCGGTCAACGGCAAGTTCCTCCACCTGCTCACGCGGATGTCGGGAGCGCGCCGCGTCCTCGAGATCGGCACCCTCGGCGCCTATTCCACGATCTGGCTCGCCCGTGGCGTGCCCGATGACGGCCAGGTCGTGACGATCGAGGCCGAGCCGCGCAACGCCGACCTCGCGCGCACGAACCTCGATCGCGCCGGCGTGGGCGACAAGGTCGAGATCAAGGTCGGGCGCGCCGCCGACGTGCTGCCCACCCTGGACGGCGGCGCGCCGTTCGACTTGGTCTTCATCGACGCCGACAAGGAGTCCAACACGATCTACATCGACTGGGCCGCCCGGCTCGGCCGCCCGGGGACGGTGGTGATGGTCGACAACACCGTCCGCGGTGGCGAGGTCGCGAACCCCGCGACCGAGAATCCCCAGATCATCGGCGTGCAGCGCGGCCTCGAGATGCTCGGCCGCGACCCGCGGTTCGACGCGACCGCCATCCAGACGCTCGATGCCAAAGGCTACGACGGGATCGCGATCGCGCTCGTCGTATGACGCAAACCTCTGGCCGCGGCATCCGTCATCACTAGACTCGTGGGCGGACCGACGACGCTCCGACGAACCACCCTCCACCAAGCAAGGAGACCCCCTGTGGCACAGATCGAGGCTGTAGGCGCCCGTGAGATCCTCGACTCGCGCGGAAACCCGACCGTCGAGGTGGAGGTGCTGCTCGACGACGGGATCGTCCAGCGCGCGGCCGTCCCCTCGGGCGCGTCGACCGGCGCTTTCGAGGCGTACGAGCTGCGCGACGGCGACAAGAGCCGCTACGGCGGCAAGGGCGTGCTGAAGGCGGTCGCGGCCGTCATCGACGAGCTCGGCCCCGCGATCGAGGGTGTCGAGGCGAGCGAGCAGCGTCTCGTCGACGAGATCCTCATCGCCACCGACGGCACCGAGAACAAGTCGCGCACCGGTGCGAACGCCATCCTCGGCGTCTCGCTCGCGGTCGCCAAGGCGGCCGCCGACTCGGCCGACCTGCCGCTGTTCCGCTACCTGGGCGGCCCCAACGCGCACGTCCTGCCCGTGCCGCTGTTCAACGTCATCAACGGCGGCGAGCACGCCGACAACGGCATCGACTTCCAGGAGTACTTCCTCGCCCCGATCGGCGCGGACACCTACGCCGAGTCGCTGCGCTGGGGCACCGAGGTCTACCACGTCCTCAAGGGCGAGCTGAAGGCCGCCGGCTTCTCGACCGGGCTCGGCGACGAGGGCGGCTTCGCGCCCGACCTCCCCAGCAACCGCGAGGGGCTCGACTTCCTCATCAAGGCGATCGAGAAGGCCGGGTTCACCCCGGGCGCGGACATCGGCGTCGGCCTCGACGTCGCGGCGACCGAGTTCTTCAAGGACGGCGTGTACACCGTCGAGGGCAAGGCCTGGTCGGCCGAGCAGCTGACCGACTACTACGCCGACCTCGTCGCGAACTACCCCGTCGTCACGATCGAAGACGCCCTCGCCGAGGACGACTGGGACGCCTGGAAGGACCTCACCGACAAGATCGGCAAGAAGGTCCAGCTCGTCGGCGACGACCTGTTCGTCACGAACCCCGAGCGCCTGCAGCGCGGCATCGACCTCGGCGTCGGCAACGCGCTGCTGGTCAAGGTGAATCAGATCGGCACGCTGTCCGAGACGCTCGACGCGATCGCCCTCGCCACTCAGAACGGCTACCGCTCGATGCTGTCGCACCGTTCGGGCGAGACCGAGGACACCACCATCGCCGACCTCGCGGTGGCCGTCAACGCGGGTCAGATCAAGACCGGCGCGCCCGCCCGCAGCGAGCGCGTCGCGAAATACAATCAGCTTCTGCGCATCGAAGAGGAGCTCGGCGAGGCCGCGGTGTTCGCGGGCCGCGGAGCATTCCCCCGATTCAAGGGCTGATGCACTGAAGACGTCGTAGCGAGAGGGGGAGCCGTGGCCAAGACGACGGCTTCCCCTTCTCGTACCCTGGGGACCGGCGCCGGTGCCGCCGCGCCCCGTCGCCGCCCCGTGAGCGCGCGACGCCCTGTCGACGTGCGGGCATGGCTCGGCGGCATCCGTCTGTCCGGCTTCATGGTCATCATGATGGGCCTGGTCGTGCTCGCGGCCTTCGTGCTCGTCCCCACGATCGGCACCTACGTCGACCAGCGCCAGCAGGTGGCCGCGCTGGAGGCGGCGGTGCAGCTCAGCCGCGACGAGGTCGCCGAGCTCGAGTCGCAGCGCGACCGCTGGCAGGACCCCGCCTACATCACCACGCAGGCGCGTGAGCGGCTGTACTACGTGAAGCCCGGCGAGGTCGTGTACCTCGTCGACGACGATCTGCCCCCCGAGCTCGCGCCGCAGGAGCAGGACCCGGTGAGCGACGAACTCCGGGCCGCCGACGCGGACTGGATGTCGAAGCTCGTGCGCTCGGTCACCGAGGCCGGGCTCGCGCAGACCGTGACGCCCGTGACGGTAGGCGTGCCCGACCCCGAACCCTCGCCCACTCCCACGCCGTGAGCGAAGCCGGCCGCCGAGTCGACGGCGGCGCGTCCGCGCGCCCTGCGGTCCAGGACCGTCCCAGGTGGCGCCGCTAATCTGAGCCCGACCAAGGAGCATCTCTGTGACGACCCCGCCGTACCCCCCTGTCAGCGACGCCGACCTGGCCGTGCTCCGCGAACAGCTCGGTCGTCCTGCGCGCGGCGTCGTCGGCATCGCCGCCCGCTGCGTGTGCGGCAACCCCACCGTCGTCGCGACGTCGCCGAGGCTCCCCGACGGCTCCCCGTTCCCGACGTTCTACTACCTCACGCACCCCGCCGCGACCGCGGCGATGTCGGTGCTCGAAGCCGATCACGTGATGCGCGAGCTCCAGGGCGAGCTCGCCGCCGACGAGGAGGTCGCCGCCGCATACCGGCGCGCGCACGAGGCCTACCTGCGCGACCGCGCCGAGTTCGGCGAGGTCGACGAGATCGCGGGCATCTCCGCCGGCGGCATGCCGACGCGGGTGAAGTGCCTGCACGCGCTCGCCGGTCACGCGTTGGCAGCAGGGCCTGGCGTCAACCCGATCGGCGACCGCGCGCTGGCCATGTCGTCGTGGTCGCCGGAGCGCTGCGTGTGCTCGCAGCCGGGATCGGACGGATGATCCGGCGCCTCGTTGCCGGGGTCGCCGCGGCCGCCGTCGCGATGACCCTCGTCGCCGCCGCCCCCGCGGCGGCGCAGGCCGCCCCCGCGGGCGACCCGGTGCGCGAGGCCGAGTACTGGCTGACCGACTACGGCGTCGAGAAGGCGTGGGAGACCACGCGCGGCGCCGGGGTGAAGATCGCGGTCATCGACACCGGGATCGGTCGCGGTCCCGTCGCGTTCGACGGCGCGGTCGCCGGGGGGACGGATGTCTCCGGGGCCGGCTCGTCCGACGGGCGCACGCCCGTCGGCGCCGTCGACAAGGACCACGGCAGCTGGGTCGCCTCCCTCGCGGCGGGCCGGGGCACCGGCCCCGACAGCGGCATGATCGGCGTCGCGCCCGAGGCGCAGCTTCTGTCGGTGTCGGTCGCGTTCGGGTCGTCGGCCCAGCGCCCGTTCTCGGATCAGATCGCCGACGCGATCCGCTGGTCGGTCGACAACGGCGCGGACGTCATCAACATGTCGCTCGCGACGAACGTGCCGGACTGGCCCGAGAGCTGGGACGACGCCTTCCTTTACGCCTTCGAGCACGATGTGGTCATCGTGGTGGCCGCGGGCAACCGGGGGAGCGGGACGACCCGCGTCGGCGCTCCCGCGACGATCCCGGGCGTGCTGACGGTGGGCGGCGTCGACCGCTCCGGCAAGGCCAGCGTCGACGCGTCGACGCAGGGCATCACCATCGGCGTCTCGGCGCCGAGCGAGGAACTCGTCGGCGTGTCGGCTGACTCGACCCTGGTCTCGTGGGACGGCACGAGCGGCGCGGCGCCCATCGTCGCCGGCATCGCGGCCCTCGTCAGGGCGGCGCACCCCGAACTCGACGCGAACAACGTCATCAACCGCATCATCAAGACCGCCCGCCCCGCGGCGGGTGCGACGGACGTGCCGGATCTCCTCTACGGCTATGGATTGGTGGATGCTGCGGCCGCCGTCTCGGCGAGCATCCCGAGCGTCACCGCGAACCCGATGGGCAGCCTCGCGGACTGGGTTCGCCTGTACCGCCGGGCGGCGGTCGCGCCGATGCCCGAGGAGCCGGCTGCGCCCGTGGAGGTTCCACCGCTGCCGGACGCGGAACCCATGACCCGCGCGGCATCGCCCCTCCTTCCCGATCGGGACACGGTCATCTACGGCACCCTCCCGCTCCTGCTGGTCACGGCGACGGCTATACTGGTGGCGCTCGGCGTCACCGCTGCTGTCCGACGCATCCGATTGGCGTCCCGCGCGCCGAGCCGCTGACACAGGAGGAGTACTCCAAACCGTGACCAACACCGTGCCCAAGATCCTCATCGTCGGTGGCGGATACGCAGGCTTCTACACGGCCTGGAAGCTCGAGAAGCATCTGCGCAAGGGCGAGGCGGACGTGACCATCGTCGACCCGCTGCCCTACATGACCTACCAGCCGTTCCTCCCCGAGGTCGCCGCCGGCTCGATCGAGGCCCGCCACTCGGTGGTGGCGCTGCGTCGTCACCTCAAGAAGACGAACGTCGTGGCCGCCAAGGTGACCGGCATCAACCACGCGAACAAGGTCGCCACGATCACGCCGATCGCGGGCGAGCCGTACGAGCTCGCTTACGACCAGATCGTGGTGACCGCGGGCGCCGTCTCGCGCACCTTCCCGATCCCCGGCATCGCCGACAACGCGATCGGCCTGAAGACGATCGAAGAGGCCGTCGCGATCCGCGACAAGCTGATGTCGAACTTCGACAAGGCGTCGACGCTGCCCGCGGGTCCCGAGCGCGACCGCCTGCTCACCGTCGTCGTCGTCGGCGGCGGCTTCGCCGGCATCGAGGTGTTCGCCGAGCTGCGCTCGCTCGCCTCCTCGCTGGTCAAGAGCTACCCGCAGCTCACGTTCGACGACACGCACTTCCACCTCATCGAGGCGATGGGCCGCATCATGCCCGAGGTGTCGCTGAAGACGAGCGAGTGGGTGCTGAAGAACCTCGCGAAGCGCGGCGCCTCGGTGCACCTCGACACGCAGGTCACCGGTGCCGTCGGCGGCAACATCGAGCTGTCGACCGGCGAGACGATCCCGAGCGACCTCATCATCTGGACCGCCGGTGTCATGGCGAACCCGACCGTCGTGCGCGGCGGTGACCTCCCCGTCGAGGAGCGCGGCCGCATCCGCACCCGCGCCGACCTTCGTGTCGGCACCGAGGACGAGGTCGTCGAGGGCGCCTGGGCGGCCGGCGACGTGTCGGCCGTGCCCGACCTCACCGGTGGCGGCGTGGGCGGCTACTGCGTGCCCAACGCCCAGCACGCCGTGCGTCAGGCGAAGCTGCTCGCGAAGAACCTGGTCGCGGTGCTCCGCGGTGAGGTGCCCCGCGAGTACATCCACAAGAACCTGGGTGCCGTCGCGGGCCTCGGCCTCTGGGTCGGCGTGTTCCAGTCGGGCAACATCGCCCTCAAGGGCTGGATCGCGTGGCTCGCCCACCGCGGCTACCACGGCCTGGCGATGCCGTCGTGGGAGCGCAAGTGGCGTGTGCTGTGGGGCTGGTGGAACAACTTCTGGCTCGGCCGCGACATGGTGAACCTGTCGACCGTGCAGAACCCGCGCTACGTGTTCGAAGAGTTCGCCGCGCGCCCGCGGCCGCCGCAGCCGGTCGAGGCGCCCGCTGAGAAGGCTGCTCCGGCGGTCGCGCCCGCCAAGAAGGCTCCGGCGCGCAAGGCTCCGGCCAAGCCCGCGGCCGACGCCGAGAAGGTCGCCGCGAACTGACGTCGTACGCCGGATGCCGCAGGCTCGTCTGAGAAGATGAGCCTGCGGCATTCGCGTTCCCGGCGGAACGCGACCCGCCCCCGTAGCCCAACGGCAGAGGCAGGCGACTTAAACTCGCTCAAGTGTGGGTTCGAATCCCACCGGGGGTACTCGCGCCAGCCCAGGACTGCGCACGGGATCGTCTCGGCGCAGAAGGGTGCGAAACGCCGTCCACAGCCGGTCATCGGTACCGCTCCCAGCGCTCTAGGCTGGGGCGATGCGCACGCACCCGAAGCGAGCCGTATGAGTCTCGATCTGCTGTCCACGTCCGCGGCGACGAAGCCGTGGGACCACCCCGCGTCCTACTGGGACGCCATGGGTCATGCCCTGGCCGACGCGAGCGGCCCGGTCGCCGCGATCAACGCCGAAGCGCTGCGGTACAACGCCCTCGACCTCGTCGTCCGCGCCGGCGGCGTTCCGATCCGCGTCGCCAGCAAATCGGTCCGCGTGCGCGAGGTGCTCGACGCCGTCCTGGCGCTGCCCGGCTACCAGGGCATCCTCGCGTTCACCCTGCCCGAGGCGCTGTGGCTGGCCGAGACGATGGACGACATCGTGCTCGGCTACCCGACGGCCGACCGCGCCGCGATCGCGGCACTGGCCGCCGACGGGACCGCGGCGTCGCGCATCACCCTGATGGTCGACGACCTGGCGCAGCTCGACCTCGTCGACGCCGTCGCCGCACCCGGCGCGCGACCCGAGATCCGCGTGGCCATCGACGCCGACGCGTCGTGGAGGGCGCCGGGCTTGGGCCACATCGGCGTGCTCCGCTCTCCGGTGCACGAGGCAGCCGAGGTGGCCGCGCTCGCGCGCTCGATCGCCGCCCGTCCCGGCTTCCGCCTGGTGGGCCTCATGATGTACGAGGCCCAGATCGCGGGCCAGGGTGACGCGACCGGATCCGGGGACGCGGTCATCCGCTGGATGCAGCGCCGTTCGGCAGCCGAACTCCTCGATCGGCGCGGCGCAATCGTCGCGTCCCTCCGCGACATCGCCCCGCTCGAGTTCGTCAACGGGGGTGGGACCGGATCCCTCGAGCTCACGGCATCCGATCAGGCCGTCACCGAGGTCACCGCCGGCAGCGGTCTGCTCGCCGGCCACCTGTTCGACGGCTACCGCGCATTCGCCCCCGCGCCCGCCGCTGCGTTCGCGCTGGAGGTGGTGCGCAAGCCCGCCCCCGACGTGGCGACGGTGCTGGGCGGCGGATGGATCGCCTCCGGGCCTGCGCTCGAGTCGCGTCAGCCCCGTGCCGTGTGGCCTGCCGGGCTGCGCATGGCGCCCCGCGAGGGAGCCGGCGAGGTGCAGACGCCGCTGCGCGGCGACGCGGCCCGCGACCTCCGGGTGGGCGACCGTGTCTGGTTCCGCCACTCGAAGAGCGGCGAACTCGCCGAGCGCGTCGATCGCTATCACCTGGTGGACGGCGACGCCCGCGTGGGGGAGGTGGCGACCTACCGCGGCGAAGGCAAGGCGTTCCTGTGACCCGCCCCGGAGGCGTATGGCGCAACTGGGCGCGCACGGAGTCGGTGCGCCCGCAGCGCATCGAGTTCCCCCGCACCGTCGCGGCGGTGCAGCGCGCCGTCGTCGCGGCGGCGGCGCAGCATATGCCGATCAAGGCGGTCGGCGCCGGGCACAGCTTCACCGGCATCGCGGTCGCGCCCGGCGCACTCCTGGAGCTGCGTGACCTCAGCGGGCTCGTCTCCGTCGATGTCGACCGCGCCCGGGTGACGCTCCTCGCGGGAACCCGCCTGCACGAGATCCCGGCCCTCCTCGCCCCGTACGGGCTCGCGATGGAGAACCTCGGCGACATCGACCGCCAGTCCATCGCAGGCGCGATCTCCACGGGCACCCACGGCACGGGGGAGCGGTTCACGGGCATCGCCGGCCAGGTCGTCGGCGCGACGCTGGTGACCGCGTCCGGCGACCTCTTCACCGTGAGCGAAGATGAGCACCCCGAGCTGGTGCCGGCGGTCGCGCTCGGGCTCGGGGCGCTCGGCATCCTCGTCGAGGTCACGCTGCAGTGCGTGCCGGCGTTCGTGCTGCACGCGGTCGAGCAGTCCGAGGATCTCGAGGTGGTCCTCGGCGCGCTGGACGAACGCGCGGCGGCGGCCGACCACTTCGAGTTCTACTGGTTCCCGCACACCGACCGGGGGATGACGAAGACCAACACGCGGCTTCCCGAGAGCGCGCCGCGGCATCCGCTTCCCAGAGTGGGCAAGTGGATCGACGACACGCTCGTCGGGAACGGGGTCCACCAGGTCGCGTGCGCGGCGGGCGTGGCGATCCCGGCGCTCGTGCCGCCGATCAACCGCCTGTCGGCGAAGATCTGGGGCAATCGGGAGTTCACGGATGCCTCGGCCCGCGTCTTCGCGACGGACCGGTCGGTGCGGTTCCGCGAGATGGAGTACGCGGTGCCGGTCGAGAACCTGCGGCCCGCCTTCGAGGCGATGCGCGCACTCATCGACGACCGCGGCTGGCGGATCGGGTTCCCGGTCGAGGTGCGGGTCGCGGCAGCTGACGACCGGTGGCTGTCGACGGCGTACCGCCGCGACTCGGGGTACATCGCGGTGCACCGCTATTGGCGCGAGGACCCGACGGAGTACTTCGAGGCGGTCGAGGAGATCATGCTCGGCTTCGACGGTCGTCCGCACTGGGGCAAGATGCACACGCTCGGCGCCGACGCCCTGAGGTCGCGCTATCCCCGCTTCGACGACTTCGTCGCCCTGCGCGACCGCCTCGACCCGGAGCGGCTCTTCCGCAACCCGTACCTCGATCGCGTGCTCGGTGGGTAACGGCTGAGAGTCGGGGAATACCCCACATGCGAGGGGGTTTCGCGTCGGTAGGATGAGGGCACTATCGAACGGAGCCTCGGCAATGGAATGGCTGATCCCAGTCCTCATCGTGGTGGCGCTCGTCGTCATCGTCGGCATCTATCTCTGGGCGACCTACAACTCCCTCGTCCAGCTGAATGTGCGGGTGGATGAGGCGTGGAGCGACATCACGGTGCAGCTCAAGCGTCGGGCCGATCTGCTCCCGAACCTCATCGAGGCAGTGAAGGGCTACGCCGCGCACGAGAAGGCCGTGTTCGAGAACGTGACGAGGGCCCGGGCCGAGACGCTGTCGGCGTCGGGGCCGGCTGAGGCCGGTGTCGCCGAGGGGCACCTGCAGCAGGCGCTGAAGTCGCTTTTCGCGGTCGCTGAGGCCTACCCACAGCTGCAGGCGAGCCAGAACTTCCTGCAGTTGCAGCAGTCGATCGTCGACACCGAAGACAAGATCCAGGCGTCGCGCCGGTTCTACAACGGCGGCGTGCGCGAGCTCAACACGAAGATCAAGGTCTTCCCGAACAACCTGTTCGCGCGCAACCTCGGCTTCCACGAGCGCGAGTTCTTCGAGGTCATCGACGGCGCGGCGATCTCGGAGCCACCGCGCGTGCAGTTCTGACGCGACTCGGATCAACGCGGGCGCCAGCAGGCGTTGAGGCGAGTCGGGTCGAGGTCGGGCGAGCGAAGCGAGTCGAAACCTCCCCCATCCGGACGTCGTACCCAACGGGTAGCGTCGGGGAATGGTCCATCGGCTGACCCGCGAACAGGCGCGCCGCATCGCGGTGCGCGGGCAGCTGTTGACGGCGGAGCGGCCCGCGGGCATCGTCGAGACGATCGACGCGCTCACGGTCGTCAACATCGAGCCGACCGCGGCCGTCGCTCCGAGCGCCGATCTCATCCTGTGGAGCCGGCTCGGGTGGCCGTACCAACCGGCCGACCTCATACGCCTCTTCGAGGCGGATCGTGCGGTGTTCGAGTGGGGCGGCTTCTACCGCGCCATGACCGACCTCGCCCTGCTCATCCCCGAGATGCGGCGCCGGCCCGAGTCGGCGCAGGCGCGGGAGTGGCTGGCCGCCAACGACGTGTTCCGCCGTGAGGTGGTGGCGCGGTTGCGCGCCGAGGGTCCGCTGCGGGCCGCAGAGATCCCCGATGCGGCGCAGGTGTCGTGGCGGTCGTCGGGATGGACGAACAACCGCAACTCCATCCAGCTGCTCGAGATGCTCGTGCTGTGCGGCGATGTGGCCGTCTCGTCGCGGGACGCTGCGGGCCGCCTGTTCGACGTCGCCGAACGCGTGTACCCCGCCGACGTGCCGCCGTTGACGGACGAGGATGCCGGGCGCGAACGCGCCGAGCGCCGGCTCGCGTCGCTGGGGATCGCGCGAGTCAAGAGCGTCGCACAGCCCTTCGAGCCGATCGACGTCGGCGAGATCGGGGAGGAGGCGGTCGTCGACGGCGTCGACGGCGTATGGCGCGTCGATCCCGGCGCGCCGGCCGCTGCCGACGGCTTCGTCGGGCGCACGGCACTGCTGTCGCCCTTCGACCGCCTCGTTTTCGATCGGCGCCGGCTCGAAGAGCTGTTCGCCTACGAGTACCTGCTCGAGATGTACAAGCCCGCGGCGAAGCGCCGGTGGGGGTACTTCGCGCTGCCGATCCTGCACGGCGACCGCTTCGTCGGCAAGCTCGACGCCAAGGCCGATCGCAAGGCCGGCCTGCTCCGCGTGCACGCCGTCCACGAGGACGAGCCGTTCACGGACGAGGTCAGGGAATCGGTGGATGCCGAGATCCAGGACCTCGCCCGCTGGCTCGGGCTCGAGGTGGCCGGCCCGGGCGCCTGACCTCGCCGGGCGGTCGGGTCAGCCCGCCAGCTCCGCGACGTGGAGGTCGCGCGCATCGGCCCCCGGCTCGTCGTCGGCCAGGGATACGGGCTCCGCCGGACCCGCGTCGTGACGCGCCGCCTCGGGCATGACCCTTGCGAGGTCGTCGGTGGCATCGCCCCAGCGGGAGATCGAGATCGATTCGAGGCTCTGCCAGGCGGCGGCGAGCCGGAGTTCGTCGGTGAGCCGGGGCGCGGCGTCAGCGGGTCTGCCGTGCTCCCACCACGCCGATTGGACGAGCAGCCGGGACGCGGCGCGGTCGGCCTTGAGATCGACGCGGCCGACGATGTCGTCGCCGATGAGCACCGGCAGCGAATAGTAGCCGTAGCGCCGTCGCGGCGCCGGCGTGTAGATCTCGATGCGGTACTCGAAGTCGAAGAGCCGCTCGGCACGGTCACGGAACCACACGACCGGATCGAACGGCGTCAGGATCGCGGCGGCATCGACCTTGCGGGGCACGACGGCGTCGGAGTGCAGCCACGCCTTGGCCGGGCGCCCGGCGGTCGTCCATCCTTCGACGGTCACCGGCTGCAGCTCGCCGGCGTCGACGAGGTCGCCGAGCGCGGACGTCACCGCCTTGCGGTCGGCGATGCGCCAGTAGTCGGCGATGTCGGCTGCGGTCGCGACGCCGTAGGCACGCGCCGCGCGCCGCACGAGCTCGTGCACGGCCTCGTCACGGGGGACCGGCGCGTCCAGCACGTGGCGCGGGATCACCTGCTCGGCGAGCCCGTACCGTCGCTCGAAACCGCGGCGGCCCGCGATCGCCACCTCTCCGAACATCCACAGGTACTCGAGAGCCTGCTTGACGACGTTCCAATCCCACCAGGGGCCGCGGGCGCTCTCTTTCGCGTCGTGCTCGATCTGCGCCGGGCGGAGCGGACCGCGGTCGGCGAGCTCGGCGCGCACCCAGTCGACGATGTCGTGGTTCGCATCGAACCAGCCGCCGGGCTTGCTCCCGTACTTCGCGCGCATCGCCCGCATGCGGAAGTCGAACAGACCCCAGTCGTCGGCGGGGATGAACGCGGCGACGTGCGCCCAGTACTCGACGTACGGGGAGCGGCGGGCGAACAGCAGACGGTCGAGCGCAGCGGTGTCATAGGCGCCGACGCGCGAGAACAGCGGCATGTAGTGGGACCGGGCGAAGACGTTGACCGAGTCGATCTGCAGCGTCGCCATGCGGGCCAGCGCGCCGTTCAGCTGCCGGGTGCCGGCGGCTGCGGGGCGGGGCCGCCCGAAACCCTGGGCGGCGAGGGCCACGCGACGCGCCTCTTCGGCGCTGAGGGAGGACTTCACGCGCGCCAGCGTAGCCCGAGGCTCCGACATCGCGTGCCCGCCGTTCATGACCGGCACGGAATGCGACGCGCCTAGACTGGGCCAATGAGCGGCTCAGATGAAAAGCCCCGCGGCTCCATCTTCGACGCCGTCCGCGACCGCAGCCGGATCGTCTCCACCGAGACCTCCGCCGCGGTGCCGCGTGGCCTCCGCGTCGCGACCGCCTATTCGTGGCGACTGATCGTCGTCGCTGCGGCGATCGGGATCGGCGTGTGGCTCGTGATCCAGCTGAAGCTGCTGGTCATCCCGCTCCTGATCGCGATCCTCATCACAGCTCTGCTCTGGCCCGCATTCACCTGGATGCTGCGGCGCCGCGTGCCCCGTTGGCTGGCCATCGTCATCTCCGTCGTGGGGACCATCGCGATCGTCACGGGGCTGCTCTGGCTCGTGGTGTGGCAGATCATGCAGCAGTGGGACTCGGTGCAGGCGAGCACGGTCGCCGCGGTCGAGCAGTTCCGGCAGTACCTCATCGACGGCCCGCTGCACCTGAGCGAGGACCAGATCGACGACCTGCTCGACCAGGGATGGGCCTTCCTGCAGCAGCAGGCGGAGCTGCTCTGGTCAGGGGCGCTGGCCATCGGCTCCACGATCGGGCACGTCGTCACCGGCGCCGTCCTCGCGTTCTTCATCCTGCTGTGCCTGCTCGCCGACGGCGCGGGCATCTGGCGCTGGACCCTGCGGCTGTTCCCCAAGAAGGCCCGTCCCGCCGCCGACGGCGCCGGCCGCGCCGGGTGGGTCACCGTCGTCAACTATGCGCGCACGCAGCTGCTGGTCGCGACCATCGACGCCATCGGCATCGGTCTCGGCGCCGCGCTGCTCGGGGTGCCCCTCGCGATCCCCGTCGCCGTGCTCGTCTTCCTGGGTGCGTTCGTCCCGATCGTCGGTGCCGTCGTCACCGGGACCGTCGCGGTCTTCCTGGCGCTCGTCTACAACGGTCCGTGGATCGCACTGTGGATGCTCGTCGTCGTCCTCGGCGTGCAGCAGCTCGAAGGACACGTGCTCCAGCCGCTCCTCATGGGCTCGGCCGTCAAGGTCCACCCGCTCGCGGTGGTGCTCGTGGTCGCCGGCGGTGCCATGATCGCCGGCATCCCGGGCGCCCTCTTCGCCGTGCCACTCGCCGCGTTCGTGAACGTCGTCGCGGTGTACCTTGCCGAACGCGCGTGGGAGACCGGCGCCAGACCCACCGGGGACCTCATCTGGAGTACCGTTCCCCGGCCGAGGAGAGTCCGTTCGTGACCACCGCCATGTCATCCGCCGACCAGGTTTCCGAGACCGCGCCCGCCCCGGCGTCGCTCGCGTCGGCCGTGCCGACGCTCGCCGACTTCGAGGACGCCGCGGCCACGCTTCAGGGCGTCATCGCGCACACGCCGCTCGATGTCTCGCAGCACCTGTCGGACGTCCTCGGCGTGCCGGTGCATCTCAAGCTGGAGAATCTGCAGCGCACCGGGTCGTTCAAGATCCGCGGGGCGACCTACCGCCTTTCGCGACTGACCGCGGAGGAACGCGCGCGCGGCGTGGTGGCCGCCTCCGCCGGCAACCACGCTCAGGGCGTGGCGCTCGCAGCGAAGGCGCTCGGCATCCACGCGACGATCTTCATGCCCCTCGGCGTGCCGGTGCCGAAGCTCCTCGCCACACGCGGGTACGGCGCAGACGTCGTGCTGGAGGGCGCCACCGTCGAGACGCCGCTGCGCCTCGCGGCCGAGTTCGCCGAGCGCACGGGCGCCGTCTTCATCCACCCGTTCGACCACCATGACGTCATCGCCGGTCAGGGCACCCTGGGCCTCGAGCTCATGGACGAGCTGCCCGACCTCGACACTGTCGTCCTCGGCATCGGCGGGGGCGGACTCGTCGCCGGCGTCGCCGCGGCTGTCAAGGCGCGTGCCGCGGCAGAGGGTCGCACGGTGCGCGTCATCGGCGTGCAGGCGGCGAACTCGGCGGCGTATCCGCCCTCACTCGAGGCGGGGCATCCGCTCGAGATCCGCACCTCGCCGACGATCGCGGACGGCATCGCGGTCGCCCGGCCGGGAGACCTGCCCTTCGAGATCATCCGCGACCTCGTCGACGAGGTCGTGACGGTGACGGAGGACGACATCGCCCGCGCCCTGCTCGTGCTGCTCGAGCGCGCCAAGCAGGTCGTGGAGCCGGCGGGTGCCGTCGGCGTGGCGGCGATCCTGGCGGGGAAGGTCGTCGCGGCCGGCCCGACCGTGACGGTCCTCTCGGGCGGCAACATCGACCCGCTGCTGCTGCAGCGCGTCGTCGCGCACGGGCTCGCGGCTTCCGGCCGGTACATGACGCTGCGCATCCCGCTGCCGGATCGTCCCGGCCAGCTCGCGCGTGTGTCGGAGCTGCTGGCCATCGCCGGCGCGAACGTGATCGAGGTGCTGCACACCCGCCACGGGCAGGGGATCCAGATCAGCGAGGTGATCCTGCAGCTGAGTGTCGAGACGCGCGGCGAGGAGCACCGCGCTCACGTCATCTCGGTGCTCGAGGATGCGGGCTACGCACCCACGGTCGTTCCGGACTAGCCAAGCTGCGCCCGGTGGCCTCAGGGGAGTCCCTGAGGCCGCCTCGGGTCACTGACCGTTGTAGGTCTCGACCTTGACGATCTCGACGGCGATCTCGCGGCCGTTGGGGGCGGTGTACGAGGTCTTCTCACCCTCCTTGCGGCCGAGGATCGCCACGCCCAGGGGCGAGGCCTCGCTGTACACGTCGAGCTCGGAGCCGACGGCGATCTCGCGGTTGCCGAGCAGGAAGACCTCTTCGCCGCCGGCGACGATCGCGGTGATGACGGTGCCGGGTTCGACGACACCGCTGCTCTCGGGCGCCTCGCTGACGGTCGCGGTCTTGAGCAGGTGCTGAAGCGTGCGGATGCGCGCCTCCTGCTTGCCCTGCTCGTCCTTGGCGGCGTGGTAGCCGCCGTTCTCCTTGAGGTCGCCTTCTTCGCGCGCGGCCTCGATGCGCTTGGCGATCTCCTCGCGGCCGGTGGTCGAGAGGTGCTCGAGCTCGGCGGCCAGGCGATCGTAGGCGTCCTGGGTGAGGAAGGTCACGGGGGCGTCGGTGGACACGGCTGACTCCTTCATTGGGCCCGCTGCCTCCGGAGCGGTGCGGGCATAAACCGAACGCCCCGGCTCACGGCCAGGGCGCGATTGTGCTGATGTCCCGCCAGACTACGTCACGGCGCCGGTTCGGACAAACTCATCCGGGCAGCACCCAGCACGAGTTCACGAAGCCGGTCGTGGCGAGTGCGGTCGTCGGAATGGCCTCGCGGAAGGCGCGCGCGTGGAGCTCGGATGCCGGGAGCTCGACCACCCGCCAGCCCACCACGCCGTGCTCCTCGTCCTGTGCTTCGATCGCGCACGCGACAGCGGCGCCGGGCGGACTGCTGATCTGGAATCCCAGCATCACGGAGTGCTCGTCGACGACCTCGAACGACGTCGTGTCGGAGTCGACGGAGTTGAGGGAACCCTGCACCGTGAACCAGCCGAACAGCGCCACGAGGCCGACGGCGACCACGATGCCGACACCGATGATCCAGCCGCGCGCGGGGGAGCGGCGACGGCCGTAGCGCTCGTCGAGCATGTCCTGCGTGGTCACGCCGCTCCTTCGGGCTCGTCGGGTCGGATCGGAAGATTAGGCTGGAACTCCAGGCTATGCGCTCGCGCGCAGCCCCGACGACACCGCCCGCCCCGCGGGCAGAGCGAGGACCCCATGCAGCACGCGATCGCCGGGATCCTTCCCACCGCGACGACTCCGACGCCGACTCCCACGCCCGCGGTCGACCCGAACCTCGTGAGTCCCGGAGTCGTCGGATTCCTCTTCACCGCGCTCATCGCGATCGCCGTGATCTTCCTGGTGTGGGACATGATGCGCCGCATCCGCCGCGGCCGCGTGCGGGCCGACATCCAGGAGCAGCTGGACGCCGAGGAGCAGGCGGCACGAGCGACCGAGGCGACTGACGTCGACGACCAGCGCATCGACCCGGCTGACGACGACGATCGCGGTGAGACGCCCAAGGCATGAGGTCCTCGAGCGATGATGATGACGGATGCTGCGGCCCGCAGCATCCGTCATCATCGTCAGCCCGGGAGTCCCAGTGACGGGGAGTACGGTTCCAGCGCGATGATGAGGCACGCCGTCCAGTGGCAGAGGAACGCCAGCACGGTGCACACGTGGAAGATCTCGTGGAAGCCGAAGTGCCCCGGCCAGGGATTCGGCCGTTTGAGCGCGTACACGACCGCGCCGCCCGTGTAGAGCAGGCCGCCGATGGCGACGAGGATCATCATCGCCGCGCTCGCCTGGAACAGCGGGACGATGTACATGACGGCCGCCCAGCCCAGCAGGAGATAGAGGGCGACATAGAGCCAGCGCGGCGCGTTGATCCAGAAGACGCGGAAGAGGATGCCGAGGAGTGCCCCGCTCCAGACCAGGATCAGCAGCAGTGCGCCCTGCTGCGGGGGGAGAGCGAGCGTCGCGATCGGCGTGTACGTGCCCGCGATGAGCAGCAGGATGTTCGCGTGGTCGATGCGCTTGAGGATCGCCTTGGTCTTCGGCTTCCAGTTGAATCGGTGGTACAGCGCGGAATTGCCGAACAAGAGGAGTGACGTGGCCATGAACACCGCCGACGCCCACTTCGCCGGCGCACCCTGCGCGAGCACGATGAGCACGATGCCGGCCGCGATCGCGATGGGGAAGGTCGCCGCGTGGATCCAGCCGCGCCAGCTCGGCTTGAGGTCGGGCGTCGCGGCGTCGACCGCCGCGGCGTCCATCAGCGGCAGCACGGGGACCTCGGGGGCCCGGGGGAGACTGCGACGGCGGCTCATGTCCTAAGCGTAGAGGGGGGCGCATGCCGGTAAGGGAACATGCTCAGTCCCACGGAAGGTGGCACCGAGTCTCGCGCTAGGGGCGTGGTCGCGCGCGAGGTAGCGTAGGCGTGTGGCGCGCGGCGAGACGAACGAGGGCAGGGGTCCCCTCTATCGGCTCTACATCAATCGCCTGCGCCGTCGCCTGGATCCGGCATCCGTCCCGCGACACCTCGCGATGATGATCGACGGCAACCGCCGGTGGGCGAAGCAGCTCGGCTACGACTCCGCCGCGCACGGCCACCGCGCGGGCGCGGCCAAGATGAAGGAGTTCCTCCGCTGGTGCGACGACGTGGGCATCCGCGTCGTGTCGCTGTACCTGCTGTCGAACGACAATCTGCGCAAGCGCGATTCGCGCGAGCTGTCCGACCTCATCGAGATCATCGCCGAGCTCGCCGACGAGCTCTCCCATGAGCGCGACTGGCGCGTGAAGCACGTGGGCCGCGCCGACGCGCTGCCGGAGGACCTCCGGCGTGTGCTCGCGGACGTCGAGACCCGCACGAAGGGCAACGCGGGGATGCACGTCAACCTCGCCGTCGGCTACGGCGGCCGGGGCGAGATCGTGGACGCCGTCCGCAGCATCATCGCCCAGCACGACGATCGCGGCGGCTCGCTCGAGGAGCTCGCCGCCAGTCTCACACCCGAGCAGATCGGCGAGCATCTGTACACGGGCGGGCAGCCCGACCCGGACCTCGTCATCCGCACGTCGGGGGAGCAGCGGCTGAGCGATTTCCTGCTGTGGCAGTCCGCCCACTCGGAGTTCTACTTCGTCGAGGCGCTCGGCCCGGACCTGCGCGAGGTGGACTTCCTCCGCGCCATCCGCGACTTCGCCTCGCGTGACCGCCGATATGGCGGATAGCAGGGCTTCCACAACGTTGTTCTCACCTCTGCCAGAATGATCCGCGTGACGGATCTGGATTCATATCTGGCGTCGTTCGATGGGGAACCGGGGTATCTGGACTGGGCGGCATTCGGGCCGCTCTCGCCTGCGGTCCGCGGCGAGGCGCAGGCCGACACCGAGCTGCTGGGCTCGGGCCGCCCCACGAGCATCGAGCTCGTCGCCGACCACGTGCGTGAGGCCCGCGAGCTCGTCGCGGAGCTGATCGGCACGGATGCGTCGCACGTGGCGCTGCAGCCGTCCACCACGTACGGACTGATGCACGCGATCTACGGGCTGGCGGGCGGGCTCATGCTCGGCCGCGGAGAGTTCCCGAGTCTCACCGTCGCGGCGACGCGCGCGTCGGAGGCATTCGGCTCGGTGCAGCTGCAGTGGGTGGAGCCTGCCGACGGCTTCATGACCCCCGACGCGATCCGCTCAGCGCTCTCCGACGACACCCGCGCCGTCGCGGTCAGCCTCGTCGACTTCCGCACCGGCTACCGTGCCGACCTGTCGGCGATCCGCGAGGTGATCGGCGATCGCCTGCTCATCGTCGACGCCATCCAGGGCTTCGGGATGGTCGACGCCGATTACCTCGCCGCCGACGTCGTGTGCGGGCACGGGTACAAGTGGCTTCGTGCAGGTCGGGGCACCGGGTTCGCCTGGTTCGGCGAGCGTGCGCTCGAGCGCATCGCGCCCGTACTCTCGGGCTTCGCCGGCGTCGACGGCGACCTCCCGGTCGACGCGGTGCCGGCGCCGGCCGCGTCGGCGCAGGCGTTCTCGGTCTCCGGGATCGACACCCTCGCCGCGGCGCGCCTCGCGACGGCGCTGCGCGAGGTCGTGGACGTGGGCGTCGCCGACATCGCGTCCGTGCTGGCCGCGCGGGCGGCCGACGTCATGTTCTACGCGGACCGCTATGAGGTGCCGGTGGTCACACCCCGCGAACCCGAGCGCCGCGCGGGCATCGTGACGCTCGAGCCCGCCGCGCAGGACGCCGCTCCGCTCGCCGCCTCGCTCGCGAACCACGGCCTGACGGTGACGACGCGCGCCGGCCGCATCCGGGTCGCACCCCACGTCGGCACCGGCGCCGACACGCTGCGTCTGTTCGGCGACGCGCTCGCCGCCTTCTCGTCGGCAAGGGTCTGGTGATCGGGATGCTGCGGATGCGGCATCCGTTCATCAACATGTAACGAGATTCTTGCGTGTCGGGCGCGTCCGATGTCTGTGTGCGGTCGTAGCGTGAGCGCATCGGGCAAGGAGCCCGGTCGAGTCGGCCTCAGGATCGCGACTCGTGACTCCGGTCGACTCGTGACTGCCGGGTGAACCACCCGGGGCGGGAGTGGGTTGTGACCACACGAGCACCACACGAGCAGCGCAGTCAGGACCTCGAGCAGGTCGCAGCATCCGATCAGGATCTGCGCACCTATGTGCTCGATACTTCGGTGCTGCTCAGCGATCCGCGGGCGTTCTTCCGCTTCGCCGAGCACAGCGTCGTGATCCCCGTCGTGGTGATCACGGAGCTCGAAGGCAAGCGGCACGATCCCGAGATCGGTTACTTCGCCCGGCAGGCGCTGCGCCATCTCGACGAGTTGCGCGTCGAGCACGGACGCCTCGACTTCCCCGTTCCGGTCGGCGAGGGCGGCACGCTCCGCGTCGAGCTGAACAACACCGACGCGACGGTGCTGCCGTCGGGCATGCGGCTGGGCGACAACGACAGCCGCATCCTCGCCATCGCGATGAACCTCGCCCAGGACGGGCAGGAGGTCACCGTCGTCTCGAAGGACCTGCCGATGCGGGTCAAGGCGGCGTCGCTGGGCATCACCGCCGAGGAGTACCTCGCCGAGCAGGCGGTCGACTCCGGCTGGACCGGCATCTCCGAGATCGACGTCTCGGGCGACGACATCAGCGACCTGTACGAGAGCGAGGTCGCCTCGAGCGAGGACGTGCAGGGGCTGCCCGTGAACACCGGGCTGATCATCCACTCCGAGCGGGGATCGGCGCTGGGTCGCGTCGTGGGCGACGGTGAATACCGGCTGGTCCGCGGGGACCGCGAGGTGTTCGGCCTCCACGGCCGCTCGGCCGAGCAGCGCATCGCGATCGACCTGCTCCTCGATCCCGAGGTGGGCATCGTGTCGCTCGGCGGCCGCGCCGGCACCGGAAAGTCGGCGCTCGCCCTGTGCGCCGCACTGGAGGCGGTGCTCGAACGGCAGCAGCAGCGCAAGATCATCGTGTTCCGGCCGCTGTTCGCCGTCGGCGGGCAGGAGCTCGGCTACCTCCCGGGTGACGCGCAGGAGAAGATGAACCCCTGGGGCCAGGCGGTGTTCGACACCCTCGGGTCGGTGGTCTCGACCAACGTCCTCGACGAGGTGGTCGAACGGGGACTTCTCGAGGTGCTGCCGCTCACGCACATCCGCGGCCGGTCGCTGCACGACGCGTTCGTGATCGTCGACGAGGCGCAGTCGCTGGAGCGCAACGTGCTGCTGACGGTGCTGAGTCGCATCGGGCAGAACTCGCGGGTCGTGCTGACCCACGACGTCGGCCAGCGCGACAACCTGCGGGTCGGTCGTCACGACGGCGTCGCGTCGGTCATCGAGACGCTCAAGGGTCACTCGCTGTTCGGTCACGTGACGCTCGTGCGGTCGGAACGGTCGGCCATCGCCGCCCTCGTCACCGACCTCCTGGAGGCCGGAGAGCTCGCGTGAGCGCCACCGCAATCCGCTGACGACGCGGCGGGCCGGGATGCTGCATCCCGGCCCGCTGTGCCGCGTGACCATGAGGAAAGTCTCATCGCCGGCGGCGCATACGGCTCGATCGGTCTGTCACCATGGATGAGGGGAAACGATTCCGCGCACACGGAAGGCAGGCGAGACGTGGACGCACGCACGGGGCTCGTGATCGGCGGCATGACCGCTGTCGCGGCGAGCGTCGCTGTCGTCACCGCCGTCGCCCTTGCGAACACCGCGGCCCTGGCGGAGTCGAAGGGCGCGACTGTCGCCTCCGAGCGCGTCGTCGTCCCTGCCGCGGCATCCCCGTCAGCAACCCCCCAGCCGATGCCTGCGGCGACCTCCGACGCCCTCATCCCCACGGCCGGGCCGCAAGTCGTCCCGGCGCCCGCACCTGTCGAGGTCGCGCCGTCCGAGTCGACCGGCGCGCGCGGGTACGCGGCACCCGCCGCCCCCGAGGGAGTCGCGCCCGCCGCCCCTGCTGCGCCCGCCGACGTCGACGCCGCCATCGCTGCCGCCCAGGCGGCCGGAAGCTGGGACTCGCTGCGCAGCTGGGCGGCTGCGCAGGGCTGGTCGAGCGGCCGTCTCGACGCCTTGATCGCCCGGCTCGAGCGCGAGGTCGCCGACCAGAACAAGCAATCCGACTCAAACAGCTCCCTCGAGTCGAGCGGTGCGGACACCCAGCGTCAGGGCATCGTTCAGGCGCCCGCGCCGGCACCTGCACAGCGTCGGGTGAACGTCCAGGCTCCAGTGGAGGAGCAGAAGCAGTCCGGTCAGCAGTCGACCGGCCCCCAGCGTCCCGCTCACGCGGGCTCGAACGTCGGAAACGGCAACGGCGCCGGACACGGCGAGAAGAAAGACCAGTCGCGCAATTCCCCAGACAAGCGCGACTGACAACGGTCGGATCCCCCAGTCCGGCCTTTCACAGCCCCCGGTGTCCCCCAGCACCGGGGGCTTCTTCGTGCCGTGGGCGGTGCGGTGGGCACCCGGCGACGGGGTGCCCGAAGGGTTCACTCCCAGCGGTAACCGGCGCCGCGAACCGTGACGATGTGATCGGCACCGAGTTTGCCGCGCAGATACCGCACGTACACGTCGACCACGTTCGAGCCCGGGTCGAAGTCCAGCCCCCACACGCGACTCAGGAGTTGCTCGCGGCTGAGCACGCGGCCGGGGTTGCGCAGGAACTGCTCGGCAAGGGAGAACTCGCGTGCCGACAGATCGATCTCGCGACCGCCCACTGTCGCGCGGCGCGCGAGGATGTCGAGGACCACATCGCCGTGCGAGATCGAGACGCCCGCCTGCGGCACGCTCTCGCGCAGGCGCGAACGTACACGGGCCAGAAGCTCCTCGAACGTGAACGGCTTGGGCACGTAGTCGTTGGCTCCGGCATCCAGTCCGGTGACGGTGTCGCGCGTGCTGGATCGCGCGGTGAGCATGATCACCGGCACGGCGGAACCCCGGGCGCGCAGTTCGCGCAGCACCTCGAACCCGTCCATGGTGGGCAGTCCGACGTCGAGGAGCACGAGGTCGCCGTCGCCGCGCAACGCGGCCTCGAGTCCTTCGGGGCCGTCCTCGAACACCAGTGTCTCGTAACCGGCCGCCTCGAGGCCGCGGCTGACGAATGCCGCGATCCGAGGTTCGTCCTCGACGATGAGGATCCTGGTCATCCCGCAGCCTCCCGTTGCAGCACGTCTCCGGCACGAACCGGCGCCGGCAGTTCGGCCTCCGTCGGAGGCAGGTGGATCGTGAACGTGGCGCCGCCGCGCGGAGTGTCGGTGACGACGCAGTGGCCGCCGTGCCCCTTCGCGATCGCGTCGACGATCGCGAGGCCGAGGCCGGAGCCGCCGACCGAGCGCTTCACGTGCGCGCGGTCGAAGCGACGGAAGATCCGGGCGCGCGCGCCTGGAGGGATACCGGGGCCGTGGTCGCGCACCCAGAGGCGCGCGCCGTCGTCGG
This sequence comes from Microbacterium sp. F01, assembly GCF_056156365.1. Classification (NCBI taxonomy): domain Bacteria; kingdom Bacillati; phylum Actinomycetota; class Actinomycetes; order Micrococcales; family Microbacteriaceae; genus Microbacterium; species Microbacterium sp. F01. Next base: position 2,578,400 of record NZ_CM149592.1, on the reverse strand, counting down.
TGTGGGCGCTGCCGATCTCGATGGGGCTGCCCTCGGGCGTGTACTTGGCGGCGTTGTCGGCGAGTTGCAGCCATGCCTGCAGCAGCCGATCCTGGTCGCCTACCGTGGTCCCCTCGGCACGAGCCCCGATGGTCCACGTGTGCCCGGGGATCACCGCGACGAGCTCGGCGACGCGCTCGGTGAGTGCGGCGAGGTCCACGGTCTCGAGGCTGTACGAATCCGCCTCGGCCGTGGCGAGAAGGTCGATGTCCTCCACGAGCCGGGTGAGCCGGTCGAGCTCGGCGATGCCGATGTCGCGCGCCGACGCCACATCCGCGGCATCCTGCGGGTTCATGAGCTCGAGGTGGCCCCGCACGATCGTGATGGGTGTCTTCAGCTCGTGACGCACGTCGTCCAGCAGCTGTCGCTGCACGTCGACGGAGTCCTCGAGGCGGTCCAGCATCGAGTTGACCGTGCGGGAGAGGTCGGCGATGTCGTCGTTGCCTTGGGGCTCGAGCCGGTGGGAGAGATCGGAGATCGAGATCGCGTCAGCGGTCTCTCGGAGGCGACGGATGGGCGACAGCAGGCGGCCGGTCACGAACCACCCCACGATCCCGATCGCGATCAGCACCGCGACGGCCGCGATCACATACGTCGTCATCGCGAAGGTCACCGGCTGGAGCTCGGCACCCAGGTCGACCGCGCGCACGTACAACCCCTCGCGGGAGTCGCCGTCCATCGTGACCGGGATCGCGATGTAGCGGAGCGAGCCTTCGTCGGTGACCGCGGTGCCCAGCTTCTGGGAGCCGTCCGCGGTCTCGGTGAGGACCCGGTCGATCAGCTGCTCGTTCTCGGAGATGTCGAAGCCCGACAGCGTCGCGGGCACCCACCGCGGCACGCCGTCGATCAGCGCGAGCGAGGCCTCGTTGCGTGCGGGGACCAGCCTCGCGACGACCGCGTTGAGGTACTGGTCGACGGAATCGAAGTCGCTGCGGTCGAGCTCGTCGGTCGCGGCGGGGGCGCCGCCGGGTGAGTCGGCGACGCTGTCGTCGGCGACCGCCTGCAGCGATTCCACCTGCGCCTTGAGGCGCGCGTCGATGCCTCCCAGTGCCTGCTCGCGCTGGACCAGGAATGTGACGCTCCCCACGATCGCCAAACCGACGCACGCGACCGCCAGGATCGCGGCGAGGATCCTGACGCGCGCGGGAACGGGGCGGGGCGTTCGGGCCATGTCCCGATTATCCCGCCGACGCACGGCTGGCGGCATGGGTCGGGCGGATCAGCCCGGGTGCGTCATCGAGAGAAGATCGAGCTTCTCGTCGAGCTGCTCGAGCGTGAGCTCGCCGCGCTCCACGTAGCCGAGGTCGATCACGGCCTCGCGCACCGTGATGCCCTTCGCGACGGAGTGCTTGGCGATCTTGGCGGCGGCCTCGTAGCCGATGAGCTTGTTGAGCGGCGTGACGATCGACGGCGACATCCCGGCGTACGCGGCGGCGCGCTCGACGTTCGCCTCGAGGCCGTCGATGGTCTTGTCGGCGAGCACGCGCGACGTGTTCGCCAGCAGCTCGATCGACTCGAGCACGGCACTGCCCATGATGGGGATGGCGACGTTGAGCTCGAACGCGCCGGAGGCGCCGGCCCACGCGACCGTCGCGTCGTTGCCGATGACGCGGGCGCACACCATGAGGGTCGCCTCGGGGATCACCGGGTTGACCTTGCCGGGCATGATCGAGGACCCGGGCTGCAGGTCGGGGATGTGGAGCTCGCCGAGGCCGGTGTTCGGTCCCGACCCCATCCAGCGGAGATCGTTGTTGATCTTCGTCAGCGAGACTGCCACGGTGCGGAGGGCGCCGGAGGCCTCGACGAGCGCGTCGCGGTTCGCCTGGGCCTCGAAGTGGTCCTTGGCCTCGGTGACCGGCAGTTCCGTGTCGGCGACGATGAGCTCGATCACGCGCTGCGGGAAGCCGAGCGGGGTGTTGATGCCGGTGCCGACCGCCGTGCCGCCGAGGGGCACTTCGGCGACGCGGGGGAGCACGGCCTGCACGCGCTCGATGCCGAGGCGGATCTGGCGGGCGTAGCCGCCGAACTCCTGGCCGAGCGTGACGGGCGTCGCGTCCATGAGGTGGGTGCGTCCTGACTTCACGACGCTCTTCCAGAGTTCGGCCTTCGCCTCGAGCGCGACCGCGAGGTGGTCGAGCGCCGGGATCAGGTCGTCGATGAGCTCCTGTGTCACCGCGATGTGCACCGAGGTGGGGAACACGTCGTTCGACGACTGCGACGCGTTGACGTGGTCGTTCGGGTGCACGGTCGCGCCGAGCGCCTGCGTCGCGAGGGTCGCGAGCACCTCGTTCATGTTCATGTTCGACGACGTGCCGCTGCCGGTCTGGTAGACGTCGATGGGGAACTGGTCGGCGAACTCGCCGGCGATGATGCGGTCCGCCGCGCCGGCGATGGCGTCGGCGATGGCGCCGTCGAGCGTGCCGAGCTCCTTGTTCGCGAGGGCCGCCGCCTTCTTGATGCGTGCGAGCGCCACGATCTGGGCGGGCTCCAGCCGGTCGCCCGAGATCGGGAAGTTCTCCACCGCGCGCTGCGTCTGCGCGGCGTAGAGCGCGTTCTTGGGCACGCGCACCTCGCCCATGGTGTCGTGCTCGATGCGGTACTCGATGTCGGTCACGTCGTTGTTCCTCACGTGTCGGTACAGGGGGTGTCTTGGCAGAGCTCTGTTGTTCAGGCGGCGTCGGTGATGCCGACCATGACGTCGGGCACCGCGGTGCCTTCGCCGAGGCGGTAGTTGGCGCCGACGATCGCGAGGCGGCCTTCCGCGACGGCGGAGCTGATGAGCTCGGACGAGTTCAGCAGCTCGCCGACGGTGTCGCGAAGGTGCTCGCGGCCCACCTCTTCGGCGTCGATGGCGTCGGGGTAGACGCCGTCCACAGCGGAAGCCCGCTGGACGCGGCGCACGGCGGGGACGATCGGCGAGATCAGGCGCCAGATGTGCGGCGGCAGCGGATCGGCGTCGGGACTGGTGCTGTCGATCGCCGCGCGGACGGCGCCGCACGCGTCGTGACCCAGCACGACGATGAGGGGCACTTCGAGCACCGCGACGGCGTACTCGAGGCTGCCGACGACCGAGTCGGAGACGACCTGCCCGGCGTTGCGCACGACGAAGAGGTCGCCGAGGCCCTTGTCGAAGATGATCTCGGCCGCCAGACGCGAGTCCGCGCAGCCGAAGAGCGCCGCACGGGGTCGCTGCCCTCCCGCGAGCTCATGCCGGGTGTCGACGTCCTGCCGCGGGTGGCGGGGTTCGCCGGCGACGAAGCGCGCGTTGCCGCGCTGCATCTCCTGCCAGGCCTTCGCGGGCGTGGGCTGGTCGGTCACTCGGCCTCCTGGCGTAGTGCGGTGATCTGATCCGTGACGCAGCGGGCGGTCTCTTCGAGGGCGTCCTCGTCCGCGGCGCCGTAGATGAGCACCGTGTCGGTGCCGGCGTCCGTGGCGAGCGCGACCGAGATGTTCCCGGTGCGGTCGGGGTCGAGCTCGTAGCGGTCCCACGTGATGCCGTCGATCGTGACGGTGTCCTGCGGGGCGGAGCCCGACAGGACGCGGGCCTCCCACGCCTCGTCGGTGTCGAAACCCTGCGCGACGCGCAGGAATCCGCGCTCGTTCTCCTCAGCGGGGGCGTAGACGACGGTGAACGCGCGCACCCCTCCGTTGCCCTCGATGCCGGCGCGGTTGACGATCCAGGCGTCGGACATCTCCGGGGCGATGACGGTGCGTCCCTCGGAGGCGGCGACGCCCTCTGCGGCGCTGGCGACGTCTATCGCGTCGCGCGGCGGCGGCGTGCCCCGGGGCACGGCGGCGATGATCACGATGACGACCGCGAGCGTCGCGAGCAGCGCCGCGATCAGATTGCGGACGTTCTGGCTCGAGCGGTAGACCCGCGAGGACTCGGCCTTGCGGTCGGCGGCCTCCTGCGGGGTCTCGGGTCGTCCGAGTTCGGCGACGATGCGCGGTTCGCGTGACATCAGAGAGCCTCGCCCTGTGCGCGATCGGCGGATGCACGAGCGGCCTCGAGCCGGCGCTTGGCGCCGAGCAGCCACTCCTCGCAGCGGGCAGCGAGGGCTTCGCCGCGCTCCCACAGGGCGAGGGAGTGCTCGAGGGTCGGGGCGCCCTGCTCGAGTTCGGCGACGACGCGGACGAGTTCATCGCGCGCCTGCTCGAACGAGAGGGTCGCGACGTCCGCGAGGGCGCCGCTCGTCTCAGTCATACCCCTATCCTAATTCGGTCCGGGGGCGTCCCCGTGCCCCGTCCCGATTCGGCTCGGCGACGTCGCCCGCCGCGGTGGCGCCTCGACCGTCGCCCTCCGCGATCTCCCCGTCGGAGCGGGCGGCGAACGATCCGCGCCCCACGGTGACGACGATCGGGGTGGCGGCCGGAGCCTGCGCCGCGTCGCGCACGATCACGCCGTCGGCGAGGTGGGTGATCGCGTAGCCGCGGGCGAGCGTCGACGCGGGGGACAGGGCGCGCAGCGTCGCCCGGAGCTCGGCCGTACGCTGCTCCTGGACCCGCAGCGACCGGTCGATCCGGTCGCGCCCGCGCGCGGCGAGCAGCTCCACCTCGTGAGCGCGCGTGGTGAGGAGCGTCTCGGGGGCCCGCAGCACCGGGCGCGAGCGCAGCTGCTCGAGCTGGGCGATGTCGTGCGAGATGCGCTGCGTGAGCCGCGTGCTCATGCGGGCGCGCAGCTGCCCGACGAGCGCGCGCTGCTCGGCGACGTCCGGCACGACGCGCTTCGCCGCGTCGGTCGGGGTCGATGCCCGAAGGTCGGCGACGTCGTCGAGGAGCGGATGGTCGTTCTCGTGGCCGATGGCGCTGACGACGGGAGTGGATGCTGCGGCCACAGCGCGGACGAGTCGCTCATCGCTGAAGCCGAGCAGGGTCTGAGGGTCGCCGCCGCCACGGGCGATGATGATGACGTCGACGTCGGGTGCAGCATCCAGCGCCTTCAACGCAGCGATCGTCTCGGGGACGCACCGGTCGCCCTGCACCGCGGCGTACTTCGTCTGGAAGCGCACCTGCGGCCACCGCAGTTCGGCATTGCGGTGGACGTCCTTCTCGGCGTCGGACTTCTCCCCGGTGATGAGGCCGATGAGGTGCGGCAGGAAGGGAAGGGGCTTCTTGCGGGACGGATCGAAGAGCCCCTCGGATCGCAGCTGCACGCGCAGGCGTTCCAGCTTCTCCAGCTGGTCTCCGAGTCCGACGTGACGCATCGCGGAGACCCCGAAGCTGAAGTCGCCGTTCTTCACGAAGTAATCGGCCTTGACGCACGCGATGACGTGGTCGCCCACCTTGAGGTCGCCGGGCAGCCGATCGCGCGTCGACGACCAGATGCGGAAAGAGATCGTGGCATCGGTCACCAGGTCCTTCAGGCGGCCGAACACGTTGCCGCCCCGCTGGTTCCACCCGGTGATCTCGCCCTCGACCCACACCGAGCCCCACGTCTGCACGAACCCGCGGATCGTGTCGTTGAGGCGGGCCACGGACGTCGGTGCCTGCGCCGTCGAATCGCGTGGCGAAACCGAGTCGGGCGGCGGCGGCTCGCCGGGAACGGCGGCCGGCTGGAAACTCGTCATTCGGTCCTCTCGTGCCCGCGCGCGGGGTCCCTGTCGGAGGCCTCGCCCAGGAGCCCGCCCGTAGAATCGTGTGGTGAGCATCAGCACCGCGGGACAGACCCGACCGAGTCAGGCCCCTGTGAGCATGCCCGTACCTAGGGTCCCGCGGCGGCGCGAACCGCTCAAGGATATCGCCGGGGCCGGACACAAGCGGGTGCTCCTGGCATCGCCGCGCGGCTATTGCGCGGGCGTGGACCGCGCCGTCATCGCCGTCGAGAAGGCGCTCGAGCGCTTCGGCGCGCCCGTGTACGTCCGCAAGCAGATCGTGCACAACATCCACGTCGTGACCGAGCTCGAGAAGCAGGGTGCGATCTTCGTCGAAGAGGTCGACGAGGTTCCGGCCGGCGCCCACGTCGTGTTCAGCGCGCACGGGGTGTCGCCCGCGGTCGTGAACGAGGCATCCGATCGGGGCCTTCTTGCCATCGACGCGACCTGCCCTCTCGTCACGAAGGTGCACCGCGAGGCCGTGCGCTTCGCGCGCGACGACTTCGAGATCCTGCTGATCGGCCACGAGGGACACGAAGAAGTCGAGGGGACGGCGGGCGAGGCGCCCGACCACGTCACCATCGTCAACTCGCCCGAAGAAGCCGACACCATCGAGGTGCGCGATCCGTCGAAGGTCGTCTGGCTGTCGCAGACGACGCTGTCGGTCGACGAGACCATGGAGACGGTGCGCCGTCTGCGCGTGCGCTTCCCGGAGCTGCAGGATCCGCCGTCGGACGACATCTGCTACGCCACGCAGAACCGTCAGGTCGCCATCAAGAAGGTCGCGAAGGACGCCGACCTCGTGATCGTCGTCGGCTCGGCGAACTCCTCGAACAGCGTGCGGCTCGTCGAGGTCGCCCTCGAGTACGGCGCGAAGGCGGCGTACCGCGTGGACTACGCGGACGAGATCGAGCAGGCGTGGCTCGACGGGGTTGAGACCGTCGGCGTCACCAGCGGAGCATCGGTGCCGGAGGTGCTCGTCCAGCAGGTGCTCGAGGACCTCGCCGCGGCCGGCTACGGCGAGGTGGAAGAGGTGCGCACCGCGGAGGAGGACCTGATGTTCTCGCTCCCGAAGGAGCTGCGACAGGACCTCGCGGGCAAGCGCGACGACCGCGCCCTGGGCGGGCGGAGCCGCTCGTGAGCGACCCCGGGAACACCGAACCCGAACTGCGCTCGCGTCCGCGCCCGCAGTACGGCGAGTACGCGACCCCCGAGGAGCAGCGCGCGCGCATCCAGGAGCCGGCGCCGTGGCAGCTGGAGCCGGCCGCGCCGATCATGACGGATGCGCCGGCTGCCGGCATCCCATCCGCTCCCGTCGTCGCCGAGAAGCGGCAGCACCCGGTCGACCGCATCATCACGTTCGCGCTGCTCGCGTACGGCCTGGTGAACGTGATCGCGTCGATTCCGGCCTTCCTGGACTACGGCAGCTACGCCGAGACGATGCTCGGGGTGATGGGGGTCGACGCGCAGCTCTCGGACCCTGCCGCCGGGAAGCCGTGGGCGATCTCAGCCGTCATCGTCCTCGCGGTCGGCTGGTGCGTGACGACCGCCCTGTCGGTCTGGAACATGCGCCGCTCGCGGGTGTCGTGGTGGATCCCGCTGGCGGGCGGCGTCGTCTTCTCGCTGACGGCCGGCGCGCTGATGGTCGCTCCGCTGATGAACGACCCCGCCGTCTGGCAGGCGCTCCTCGACAGCACGCGGCTCTGAGCTCGAGCGGCTCGCGGCGTCCGTCCCGTGCGGTCCCGACGCGCCGGGTCCATACTCACAGGTGACGGCGCGGACGCGCTGCGGATTCACGTGAACCCGCGGGTGGTGTGTCTCGTGTCTCCTGCGGGAGGTGATGGATGCCGCACGACAGCGTGGAGCGTCGAGACAGCGCAGCCGGACGCGATGCCGCGCGGCTGGCCGCGCTGTTCGACGCACATGCGGCGCCGGTGTGGCGCTATGTCGTGCATCTCACCGGCGACCGCGCCGGTGCCGACGACATCGTGCAGGAGACACTGCTGCGGGCGTGGCGAACGCCCAAGATCCTCGAGCAGGATCCCTCGACCACGCGCTCGTGGATGTTCACGGTGGCGCGCCACCTCGTGATCGACGAGGCGCGCAGCGCACGGCGCCGACGCGAGATCGACGTCGCGGAGGTCCCCGAGCGCAGCGCGCCGGATGCCACCGATGCGCTGTTCGAGGCGATCCTCGTCGAGGAGGCGCTGGCGACGCTCACGACGGACCATCGCGCCGTCGTCGTGCGCGCATACTATCGCGGGCTCTCGGTCGCCCAGATGGCCGACGAACTCGACATCCCGGAGGGCACCGTCAAGTCGCGCCTCCACTACGGCCTGCGCGCCCTCCGGCTCACCCTGCAGGAGAGGGGGGTGACGCGATGACCACGGATCACGCCCGCTTCGCCGACTGGGACGCCGCGTACGTCGTGCGCGCGCTGAGCGTGGACGACCGCCGCCGGTACGAGGCGCACCTCGACGGCTGTCCGGTGTGCCGCGACGCCATCGCCGACCTCGCGCCGACGATGGGCCTGCTCGCCCGCGTCGCGCCCGAGCGCGCCGAGGCGCTTCTCGCTCCGTCCGACCAGGGCAGCCCCGACCCTGCGGCGCGGGAGCGCCTGGTCGTCCGCGGCACGCGCGACTCCCGCCGGCGCCGCGTGATCGCCTGGGGGAGTGGCCTCGCGGCCGCGGCAGCGGTCGCCGTCGTGGTCGCCTTCGCCGTGACGACGGCGGTCACCCCCGCGAGCGGTCCCGAGGAGGTCGTGGCGCTGCAGGCCGTGACCGATGTGCCGCTGACCGCGAAGGTCGAGCTCACCGACGTCGCGTGGGGCACCCGCATCGCCATGACCTGCCACTACCCTCCCAGCCGCGACCCATACGCGGCCGACAAGGAGTGGCCCTATGTGCTGGTGGTGACCTCCACCGACGGCACGACCAGCGAGTTGTCGTCCTGGCGCGCCGGACCGGGGACGACGGCTCACCTCGACGCCGGCACGGCTCTCGACCGCGACGACATCGCCTCGATCGAGGTGCGCGCCGTCTCGGACGGCCGCGTGCTGCTGCGCGGCGAGCCGGCGGCGCCGCCGGGGGAGTGAGCGCTGGGCGCGGGGCCCGTGGCTAGGATGAGCGGATGCCTCGCCTGGTCGCCGTCTGCGCCGTCCGACAACTGCGTCCCGATGCCGGCTCGGTCGGCGTGACCGCGATCGACAAGGGCCCGGTCGACGGACCGGTGAGGGTCGGGCCGTACGGCGTGTACGCCGACGTGCAGGCCGACCGCAAGCATCACGGCGGCTTCGACAAGGCGCTCTACGCGTACGCCGCAGAAGACGCCGCGTTCTGGGAGTCCGAGCTCGGTCGCGAGCTTCCGCCCGGCTGGTTCGGCGAGAACCTGCGGGTCGAGGGGATCGACGTCAACGCCGCGCTCATCGGCGAGCGGTGGCGGATCGGCGACCGTGTCGAGGTCGAGGTGACGATGCCGCGCACCCCCTGCCAGACGTTCGCGCGCTGGGTCGGCGGCGACGACGCGCGCGGCTGGGTCAAGCGGTTCGCGAACGAGCGCCGCCTCGGCCCTTACCTGCGGGTCGTGCAGGGCGGTCGCGTGCAGGCCGGCGACGAGATCGTCGTCGTCCATCGCCCCGAGGGCGCACCAGGTCTCCTCGATCGCTATACCGATCCCGAGTAGACGAAAGCCCCGGCGCCGGCCGCGAGGCCGGTGCCGAGGCATCCGTCGAATCCGCTGCTTACGCGGCGAGGCTCTTGCCGGCCGAACCGAGCTGCTGCGTGGCCTCCACCACGCGGGCGGCCATCGCCGACTCCGCGATCTTGCCCCACGCGCGCGGGTCGTAGGCCTTCTTGTTGCCCACCTCGCCGTCGACCTTCAGGACCCCGTCGTAGTTCTGGAACATGAAGCCGGCGACGGAGCGCGTGAACGCGTACTGCGTGTCGGTGTCGATGTTCATCTTCACGACGCCGTTGGCGACCGCGAGCGCGATCTCCTCGTCGGTGGAGCCGCTGCCGCCGTGGAAGACGAGGTCGAGGGGCTTCGGGCCGGTGCCGAACTTCGACGCGATGCCCTCCTGGATCTCGCCGAGGAGCTCGGGGCGGAGCTTGACGTTGCCCGGCTTGTAGACGCCGTGGACGTTGCCGAAGGTGAGGGCCGAGATGTAGCGGCCGTTCTCGCCGAGGCCCAGGGCCTCGACGGCCTTGGTCACGTCGGCGACCGTCGTGTAGAGCGCCTCGTTGGAGCCCTCGTGCTGCACGCCGTCCTCTTCGCCGCCGACGACGCCGATCTCGACCTCGAGGATCGCGTTGATGTTCTTGAGGCGGGGCAGGAGGTCCTTCGCGATCTCGATGTTCTCGTCGAGCGGCACGGCCGAGCCGTCCCACATGTGGGACTGGAAGATCGGGTTGCGGCCGGCCTTGACCTCTTCCTCCGAGGCCTCGAGGAGCGGCAGCACGAAGTCGGCGAGCGCGGGCTTGGGGCAGTGGTCGGTGTGGAGCGCGACCGTGATCGGGTAGCTCTTGGCGACCTCGGTGGCGAACTTCGCGAAGGCGAGAGCGCCGGCCGCGCGAGCCTTGACGGTGTGGCCGGCGAAGTAGTCGGCGCCACCCGTCGTCACCTGGATGATGCCGTCGGAACCGGCCTCGGTGAGGCCCTGCAGCACGGCGTTGATCGACTGCGAACTGGCGGCGTTGATGGCGGGATACGCGAAGCCACCGGCCTTCGCGCGGTCCAGCATGTCGGCGTACTGCTCCGGGGTGGCGACGGGCATGAGTGCTCCCTTTGATCGAGTGGGGTTCACCGCAAACTCTACCCAAGCGCCGGGTGACGGACCGGATGCCGCGACTCGGCCTCGTGCGGGAAATCCACGTCCCTGCACTATCGGAAAGAAACGCGATTCCTTCGCTTGCCGTTGCGTGAAATTCCCGTGAATCGGGCGCGATGCTGGCATAGGCTGACCGCATGGTGAGCCTGACCGCGGACATGAGTCCCCTCCACCCCGACCGCAACCTCGCACTCGAACTCGTGCGCGCGACTGAAGCGGCGGCGATCCGAGCGGTGCCGTTCATCGGCCGTGGCGCCAAGGAAGCGGCCGACGGGGCCGCCGTCGACGCGATGCGAGCGTTCTTCACCACCGTCAACTTCGACGGGACCATCGTCATCGGCGAGGGTGAGAAGGACGAAGCGCCCATGCTCTACAACGGCGAACGGGTCGGCAACGGCCGTGGCCCGCAGGCCGACGTCGCGGTCGACCCGATCGACGGCACGTCGCTGACCGCAGCCGGCCGCAACAATGCGCTGTCGGTGATCGCCGTCTCCGACCACGGCACGATGCTCGACGCCTCCAGCGTCTTCTACATGGACAAGCTCGTCACCGGCCCCGCCGGCGTGGGTGTCGTCGACATCCGCCTTCCGATCGGTGAGAACATCCGCCGGCTCGCCAAGGCGCTGGACAAGCCCGTCGACGAGCTCGTCGTCTCGGTGCTGCACCGTCCGCGGCACGAGCGTCTCATCGAAGAGATCCGCGAGGCCGGCGCCGGCACGCGCCTGATGAGCGACGGCGACGTCGCCGGCGGCATCAACGCCGCGCGCCACAACGCCCGCACCGACATGTGCGTCGGCGTCGGCGGCAGCCCCGAGGGCATCGTCACCGCGTGTGCGATCAAGGCGCTCGGCGGCCACATCCAGGGTCGCCTCTGGCCGCGCGATGACGACGAGAAGCAGCGCGGCATCGACGCGGGCCTCAATCTCGACGGATTCGTGTACGAGGCCGACGACCTCGTGAAGGGCAACAACACGATCTTCGTCGCCACCGGCGTCACCGACGGCGCGCTCGTCGCCGGCGTCCGACGTGAGGGCGGGTACGTCTACACCGAGAGCGTCGTGCTGCGCGGGGCGTCGGGGACGCTGCGCCGGATCTCGTCGGAGCATCTCGTCTCGAAGTGGCTCTGACCGCCTGACGCGGTGCGCGTCGCGCACGCGACACGTGACGCTGCCGTGACCCTTTCGTGACCGTCGCCGCGGGGAACTCTGGCAGAATCTTGTGTGGTGTCGATGGAGACACGTTCGTGTTTCCTACTCGAGGAGTTGACGATGTCTGCGCACTCAGCCGATCCGTCGTCGCCCCAGACGGGCGCACAAGCCGTGGTCGCCAACGCGATCGATCCGGCCCGCCGGCCTGACGTTCTGCTGCGCGTCCGCCGTGACGAAGGTCACGAGATCAGCGCGTGGTGGATGATCGGCGCGTTCGTCGGCGTCTCCGCCGCGGTCATCGTCCTGCTGAGCTTCGTCCCCGGCGGCGCCTGAGCCTCACTCGTTCGGCGACGCGATGCGTGCGCGCACCTCGCCGAGCTCCGCGGTGGCGGTGAGCGGCGTCACCTCGGCGTCGTTCCCGGCACCCGCAGCGGTGGCCACCTCGAGGCCGGGAAGCGTCTCATCGAGGAGCTCGGGCGCAGTGAGGCGACGCGGGCTCTTCTCGATCGCCGCAGGCTCGTTCACCGCGTCGAGTTTGGTGGCGTCGATGCCGGGGAACTTGCGCGCGCTGACCAGCACGCGCGTCTCCAGCGAGCCTGCGAACCGGTTGTAGCTGTCGACCGTGCGCTCGATCGCCCGGCGCAGGTCGTCGGCGTGGGACGCCAGCGACCCGAGCCGCTCGTAGAGCTGGTTGCCGAGGTCGAAGAGGGCGCGGGCCTCTTGTGAGACGTCCTGCTGGGTCCAGGTGTACGCGACGGTCTTGAGCACCGCCCAGAGGTTCACCGGCGACGCCAGCGCGACGCGCTTGCCGAAGGCGTAGTCGAGAAGTGAGGGGTCTTCTTCGAGGGCCGCCGCGAGCAGCGACTCGCTCGGCACGAAGCAGACCACGAACTCGGGGCTGGACGAGAGCCCCGCCCAGTACGTCTTGCGGGCGAGTGCGTCGACGTGCGCCCGCACCGCCTTGACGTGCTTGTCGAGCAGGCTCCGCCGCCGGGCCGCCTCGGCGCCCTGCGCCGTCAGCGGGATCGCGCTCGCCTCGAGGAACGCGTCGAGCGGCACCTTTGCGTCGACGGCGATCGCCTTGTCGCCGGGGAGGCGGATGACCATGTCGGGGCGCCCGGCGCCCGCATCGGATGTGATCGAAGCCTGCAGGTCGAAATCAACGTGACGCGTGAGCCCCGCGGCCTCGACGACACGGCGCAGCTGGGTTTCGCCCCACACGCCTCGGGTGCTGCCCGAGCGCAGCGCGCTCGCCAGCGACTCCGTGGTCGCGCGCAGCGCCTCGTCGGACTCGTGTGCGCGTCGCAGCTGCTCGGCCAGCGTGCCGAACTGCAGATGGCGGTCGCGTTCGAGATCGTCGACCTTGGTGTGCATCGCCGCCAGCGTCTCCTGCACCGGGGCGAGCGCGCGCAGCACCGACTGCTCGCGCCGCTCGCGCTCCTCGCGCGCGGCCTGGTCGTGGCGCGCCTGGCTGGCGAGCTCGCGGTAGAGCACCTGCTGGTGTTCGAGCTGCGCCTGCACGCCCTGCCGCGCGGCCTCCGACCCCGCGAGCCGGGCGGTGAGATCGGCCTGCTCACGCGCGGCGCGCGCTGCGCCACGGGCCAACCCCGCCGCCCAGCCCGCCATCGCGCCGACGAGGAGGGAGGCGATCACCACCACACTGATCACGACTGCGTCCATGCCTAAAGGGTGCCCGATGCCTCGGACATCGCCGCGGCGGCGGGCCGCAGCATCCGCTTCCGCGTCACGCGACGGCGAAAGAGACCGCGGGTACGTCGGCGACCGCGATCTGCGACACACGGACGCCGACCGCCGCGGTGAGGCCCTCGATGTCGTCGGCGCCGACGCGCCGTGCCGCATCGATCATGACGTGGGCGCACGCCATCGCGTCGGCCGTGGCGTTGTGGTGCGGGAAGTCGGCGAAGCCGGCCTCTGCGGCGACGAACGGCAGCCGGTACGACTCGAGCCTGTAGACCCTGCGGGCGACCTGCAGGCTGCAGGCGTAGCGGTAGGGCGGGCACTCGTCGCCGGTCGCGTCGCACGCGCGCTTGAGTACGGCCATGTCGAAGCCGGCGTTGTGGGCGACGAGGACATCGGAGCCCGCGAACGCGACGATGTCGGCGAGCTGGCGACTCCACGGAGCCGCGTCGACGACGTCCTCGGGACGGATGCCGTGGATGCGCACGTTGAGCTCGAAGAACACGTCGTGCCCGGCCGGCGGGCGGATCAGCCAGCCCGTCCTGTCGACGATCCGGCCGCCGCGCACCCGCACGAGCCCGACCGCGCAGGCCGAGGCGTTGCTGGAGTTCGCCGTTTCGAAGTCGATCGCGGTGAAATCCAGAGGCACGTCCCCAGATTCACCCCGCGCCGCCTGCGCGGACGGAAGGCGCGCCGAGCGCGCCCGGTCGTCATAGGGTCGGAGCATGGCCAGTCGCGAAGAGATGTCGCTGTCGTTCGGGGCCGCCGCGGGCGCGTACGAGTCGGGCAGGCCAGACTATCCGCGCGAGGCCGTGGACTGGATGCTCGCGCCGGTTCGCGAGCCCGGACGCGCGGTCCGCGTCGCCGACGTCGGGGCGGGAACGGGCAAGCTGACCCGCACGATCGTCGAGGCGGGTGCCGAGGTCGTCGCGATCGACCCGGACGCCGACATGCTGGCAGCTCTCCGCGAGCACGTCCACGGCGTCCCGACCTTCGTGGGGACGGCGGAACGGATGCCGCTTCCCGACGCCTCCGTCGACGCGGTGCTGCTCGGCCAGGCGTGGCACTGGGTCGACCCGGTCGCCGCCTCCGCCGAGGTCGGGCGCGCGCTCCGCCAGGGCGGCGTGCTCGGGCTGGTCTGGAACATCCGCGACGAATCCGATCCCTGGGTCGCGCGGCTCACCTCTGCGATGCACGGCAGCCACGCCGAGGAGATGCTCGCCGGCGACGGGCCCCGCGCGGCGGATCCGTTCGACGGGCTCGAACACCGGGCGTGGACGTGGACCCGCTCCCTCACGCGGGCCGCGCTGCTCGACATGGTCGCCTCGCGCAGCTACGTCATCACCGCCTCCGAGGTGGACAGGACGGCGATCCTCGCGGCCGTGAGTGCGCTGTTCGACGACCGCCGCATCACCGAGGCCACCGGCGTCGAGGTCGTCGACCTCCCGTACGTGACGCACGCATATCGCGCCATCCGCTCCTGAACGCCCGCCCGGCGGGCTACGCGCGGACGGCACCCACGACGTGCCACGGCCCGCTGACTTCGCGGTAGCGCGGCTCCAACCCGCGCCCGGTGAGTACGGCGATCATCGCGTCGGGCATGTGGGCGTACGCACGGTACGGGTTGCCGGTCAGGGTGTACCACGCGTTGATCGCGCGCGCCGAGAACCGGGCGAACAGCGTGCGCGGCGGGTGGCTGAACACGACAGCGTGCTTGGCGCGGCCGGCAGCAGCGCCCAGGAGGCGTTCGTAATCGGGATAGCAGCACACCACCCGGTGCAGCACGACGATGTCGGCGCGCTCGACGGCATCGGGCGTGCCCGCGAGATCGACCCCCAGCATCCGTGTCACCCGATCGCGCAAGCCCGCCTCGTCGAGCAGCCGCGCGGCCTCGGGTTCGTAGGCGGCCGACAGCTCGACGTTCGTGGTGTGGGACGCGCCCCGCTTGAGCGCCTCGAGCTGGATGTCGCCGATCCCGCCGCCGATCTCGAGCAGCGAGGCTCCTGCCAGGCCGATCGAGCTCGCGAAGTCGAGCACGAGCGCCGCGCTCGGCGTCAGACCGTCGCGTCGGTACTGGTGCGCGAGCCGCCGGGCGAACCGGGCGTTGAACTCCCGGTCGTAGCCCTCCGGCGCGTGCGGTGCACAGCACTCGTCCACGCGCTCAGTATCGCGCCCGGGGAAGGGCCGGGCAACGCCGCCATCTAGACTGGATGCCCGTGGCTCTCACCATCGGAATCGTCGGTCTCCCGAACGTCGGCAAGTCGACCCTCTTCAATGCCCTGACCAAGAACCAGGTTCTCGCGGCGAACTACCCGTTCGCGACGATCGAGCCCAACATCGGCGTGGTCAACCTGCCCGATCCGCGGCTCGACAGGCTGGCCGAGATCTTCCATTCCGAGCGGATCCTGCCCGCCGCGGTGTCGTTCGTCGACATCGCCGGCATCGTGCGCGGCGCGAGCGAGGGCGAGGGCCTCGGCAACAAGTTCCTCGCGAACATCCGCGAGGCTGACGCCATCGCCCAGGTCGTGCGCGGCTTCGACGACGACGACGTGGTGCATGTCGACGGTGCGGTCAACCCGCAGGGCGACATGGAGACCATCAACGCCGAGCTGCAGCTCGCCGATCTCGAGACCCTCGAGAAGGCGATCACGCGGTACGAGAAGGAGGTCAAGGGCAAGAAGCTCGACCCCTCCGTGCTCGCCGCCGCGGTCGAGGCGAAGGACGCCCTCGAGCGCGGCGTGCTGCTGTCGGCCTCGGGCATCGACCTCACGCCGATCAAGGAGCTGGGCCTGCTGACTGCGAAGCCGTTCATCTTCGTCTTCAACGTCGACGAGGCGGTCTTGACGGATGCTGCGAAGAAGGCCTCGCTCGAGGCTCTGGTCGCCCCCGCCAAGGCGGTCTTCCTCGACGCGAAGATCGAGTCCGAGCTCATCGACCTCGACCCCGAGGACGCGGCGGAGCTGCTCGCGTCGACGGGGCAGGACGAGTCGGGTCTCGACCAGCTCGCACGCATCGGGTTCGACACTCTGGGCCTCCAGACGTACCTCACGGCCGGCCCCAAGGAGGCCCGCGCCTGGACGATCGGCAAGGGCTGGAAGGCCCCGCAGGCCGCCGGCGTGATCCACACCGACTTCGAGAAGGGCTTCATCAAGGCCGAGGTCATCTCGTTCGACGATCTCGTCGAGACCGGCTCCGTGGTGGAGGCCCGCTCGAAGGGCAAGGCCCGCCTCGAGGGCAAGGACTACGTCATGCAGGACGGCGACGTCGTCGAGTTCCGCTTCAACGTCTGACGACTGCTCCCTGGAAAGGCTTGCCATGACCGACACCACGCAGATCTTCGAGCCCGACGGCCGCGCGATCCCCTACATCGTCGAGGGCGACGGGCCCATCGGCCTGGTGCTGATCGCCGAACCCGGTCAGGACGCCCTCGGCGTCGTGGGACACTACCTCGCCGAGGAGGCGGGGTTCCACATCATCCGCGTCGGGTACCGTACGAACGTCGACGCCGCGACGACCGCCGACCAGGCTGATGACGTCGTCGCTGTCATCGATGAGCTGGGCCTCGCGCGCACCTGGGTCGGCGGGCACGGCCGCGGCGGCACTGTCGCTCGGGCGCTGGTCGCCGCCCACCCGGAGCGCGTCAACGGACTGCTGCTGCTGGGCGTGGAGGACGAGGACATCGCGCTCGCCCCGGTGATCCCGGTCCTCATCGTGCAGGGCGCCGACGACGAGGTGACCCCGCCCGCCAACGGCGAACGCCTGCAGTCGACGGCGCCCGAGCGGGCGAGCGTCAAGACCCTCGACGAGGCCGGTCATCTCTTCCCGCTCACGCACCCCGTCGAGACGGCGGTCATCGTCGAGGAGTACCTCGACTGGGACTGAGCTCCCGGCGCACCGGCTACGCGATCCCGGCGAACTCCGCCAGACGTGCGCGTCCCGGGCCGATGTTCTCCTTGAACCGCGCCGCGGCCGCGAGCACGGCCGGGTCGTCCACCCGCTCCGGAGCAACGCGCGCCGGATTCAGCGAGGTGGTGTTCGACCACGCGCGCAGGTCGGTCTCCCTCGACATCGCGAGCGACGCGTCACCGCCGATCGTCTGCATCGTCGCCCAGTCCGCGGGGGTGTCGGAGTACGGCGACGGGCGGCAGACGCGGTTCTTCTCCGCGTCGTCGTCCCGCGTCGCCTCGACATAGCCGGTGAGCGCCGCGCCGTAGCAAGGGAAGCCGACCCGGACCGGCTGCGGGACGATCGCCTCCGGCGTCCAGATCGGCGTGAGCCCCGGGTACTTCAGCCCCTCGGCCGCGCAGTGCACGACGAGCGAGTCGGCGGGTACGTGCACGTCGCCGTCCGCGAACGACAGGCGTCCCCGGCCGACGGACTGCACGTGCCCGCGGCGGATGACGTCGTCGATCGTGCGGACGAGGTCGAGCTCCCACGTGGCGAGCGTCGGTGTCTTCGCCATCGTCGGGGTGACCGCGGAATCGAAGCGCAGCATGATCCCGGCGTCTTCCATGCGGAGGAAGGCATCGTCGGCATCGGATGCTGCGGCAGCAGCGGCCATCGTGTCGGCGGCCATTCCGAGGAAGATGGCCGGATCGGGCTGCACGACGGCGCGGTTGAGCAGCCACGGATCGCGAGGGCGCACCCACGTGATCGCAGTCGGTGCGACGCCGTTCTGCAGCAGCCAGACGCACGTGTCGGTCGCGGTCTTGCCCGCGCCCACGATGACGTAATGACCGGGCGCCTCCGTGATGCGGACGAGCTCGTTCACCGCGACGACGTGGGCGCCGTCCTCGATCGCGAACGGCGGGGGAGTGAGGAGCGGGATATCGGGTGACAGGTATCGCGCGTCCACGACGCGGGCACGCGGCGCGTGGAACCGGGCGCCGCTCAGCAGCGATACGAACCGGCGGTCGCCCAGGTACTCGCTGCGGCCGTGGAACGCGACGCGACCCGACCGGACGAGCCGAGCGAGCACACGGGCGTAGTACTCCGCCACCTCCGCGGCACTCGCCCGCTCGTGAAGCCCGCGCTCCGGGCCGTCGTCCTGCAGCCGCCCGCCGCCGAGCAGCGTCGAGGCGACGCCGTAGAAGGCCGACGCCTGGTGCAGTCGCACGAATCCGTAGGCGTCGAGCCAGTGACCGCCGGCCCCATGCCGGCGTTCGACGATCGCGACCGACACGTCTTCGGCGGCCGTGGTGAGGGCGTCCACGAACGCCATCCCCATCGCCCCCGCCCCGACGACGACATAGTCGACGTCGACGATCGCCTCCATGCGCTCATCAGAGCAGTGCACGTGCCGCCCGTCAATGCCCCTACGACACGGAGACCGTCGACGGCAAGGGGCCGCGCGCCGGGCTCGCCCCTGTCCACAATGGTCGCGTGGGTGAGAACGAAGAACGCCAGGGCAGTCGCGGGCCGCTCGCTGCGACGCCCGACGGGCCGCCTCCGCACCCCGATCCCCACCCCGATCCCCACCGCGCGACCGTGCTGCTGATCGGCGTGGTGGCCACGGTCCTGTTCGTGGTGCTGCGCTTCGCAGTCGCGCTGGGCGGACACGATCCCCTTGCGGTCGACGTCTGGTGGGACGATGTCATGCTCGCCGGCCTGAACGACCTGGGTCTTGTGATCGCCTGGGTGCCCGCCGTCGTCGGCGGCGTGGTCGGCGCGCCGGTGGTCGGGATCCTCATCATCGTGATCTTCCTCTGGCGGCGACGACGATGGGATGCTGCGACCCTCGCGGTCGCCATCGTCACTGTGACGGCGATCGGCGCCCCGATGGCCGCGGTCATCGCGCGGGTGCGGCCGTCGGAGTCGCTCGCCGAGAGCGTGGCCACCTCTTTCCCGTCGGGTCACACTGCCGTCGCGACGACAATCGCCGTCACGCTGGGACTGCTGCTGCGCCGCTGGTACGTCTGGACGCTCGGCGTGGTCTGGGTCGTCTACATGATGTGGAGCCGCACGTACCTCCACGCCCACTGGGCGAGCGATGTGCTCGCGGGGGTGCTGGAGGGCATCGCGGTGGCCTGCCTGGTGTGGAGCGCGATGCAGGCCTACCGCATCCGGAGGGCGATGTCTTTGCGGGCGTCTTCGTCGGAGCCGGACACCTGAGCACGGTTCCCGTGCGGATATCAAGCCCCACTCCTGCGGGAATCCCGGGGGATACGCTTCGCGGATGACCAGTGCCAAGAGTGCCGCGCGGGCCGCGACCGACTCACCCGTCTTCCGGACGATCGCCCGCATCGGCTATGTCGTCCTCGGCATCGTGCACATCGTGATCGGAGCCATCGCGATTTCGGTCGCGACCGGCGGGGCGGGCGAGGCGGACCAAGGCGGTGCCATGGAGAGGATCCGCGAGACCCCCGCCGGAGTCTTCCTCCTCTGGGCGATCGTGCTCGGCCTCGCGGCGCTGGCCGTCTGGCAGGTCGCCGAAGCCCTTGTGGAGCAGGACCCCGACACCAAGAAGAAGTGGGGGTATCGCGTCAAGTACGCGGGCACCGCCGTCGCCTACCTCGCGATCGCGTTCACCGCCCTCGTGTACGCGCTCGGCGGAAGCTCCGATTCCTCGCAGTCCTCGCAGTCTCTGAGCGCCCGGCTGATCGACAGCCCCGGGGGACTGCTCGTGCTGGTCCTGATCGGGCTCATCGTGCTCGCCATCGGCGTCGCCTTCATCGTGCGCGGCTTCACCCGCGCCTTCGAGAAGCGCCTCGACCTCCCGGCGGGCGTCGCTCGCAAGGGCATCGTGACGTTCGGCGTCGTCGGCTACGTCGCGAAGGGAATCGCTGTGGCGGTGGCTGGTGCGCTGTTCGTGGTCGCCGCCTTCACACACGATCCCGAAGCGGCGGGCGGACTGGATGCCGCGCTCCACACCCTGGCCGGACTGCCGCTCGGATCCGTCGTCCTGTGGGTGGTGGCCGCCGGGCTGATGATCTACGGCGTGTTCTGCTTCGCCCGCGCCCGCTACGCGCGGATGTGAGAGCCCGCCCGGGCGGTCACTCGACCACGAGCTCCGCAGCAGAGCGTGAAGACAGATCCTGCGGGGCCGCAGCATCCAATGCCGTCGTCGCCGCGCGGCGCCCCTCCTCGATGAGACGCGGCACGTCGGTCATCCGCCACTGAGCCATGCCCTCCATCTCGGGCTGGATCAGCACGACCGATGGGTCGGCGACGAGATCCGCGGTGCGGGTGACGGTGCGCATCATGCGCACGTTCTCCCACTTCGCGTGCAATCGCACCACGATCACGCGCGTGGCTCCGAGGGCGCGCGCGGCGGCGACCGGGACGTTGTCGATCATGCCTCCGTCGGCGAGCAGCGCATCGCCGCGGCGGATCGGGGGGAGCAGTCCCGGCACCGCGACCGTCGCGCGGAGCGCGGCGCTCAGCGGACCCTCGTCGAGGATGATCCCGCGCCGCGTGCGCAGGTCGGTGGCGTACGCCGCGAAGCGGCGGGGCAGGTGCTCGATGTGCGGGTCCTCGCCGAGGGCGCGCGGAACGGCATCGACGATCGCGGTGGTGTCGAGCAGACCCCAGCGCGGAGTCAGCGACCAGCGCGCGATCGCGCTCCAGCGGAACGTGCGTGCGGCGCGCTCGATGGCGTGCGGCTCCAGGCCCGCGGCGTAGGCGGCGGCGACGAGGGCACCCGAACTCGTGCCGGTTGCGATGCCGGGACGGATGCCTCGCTCGGCCAGCACCTGCAGGACGCCGACGTGGGCGGCGCCGAATGCGCCACCGCCTCCGAGTACGAGCCCCAGCTCAGGGTCGTCGATCATTGGTCCTCCGCTCGTCCCGCCCGGGCGACGGTAGCATCCGGCAGTTGGGGAACAACTGTGCATGGGCGTGACGCGAGGGGTGATTGACGCGTCACGCGCCAGTTGGGATCCTGGGCGGGATCACGGATCGGCACTGGGGCGAGAGGTGACTGCCATGGCGATGTCGACACGGGCGCAGGCGGCGAAGGCGGCGGTGGATGTCGTCGCGTCGTACTTCTCGCGCATGCAGGTCGTCGCGTCCGACCCGGATGCGCTGGTCTTCGCGTTCGGCAACCCGCACGAGATGGCCCTGCCCGGACTGCCGGCCGCGATCCGGCTGCACGCGGAGCCGCAGTCCGTCGACTGGTACGCGTACAAGAGCAGCGAGCGATCGGCGCAGGAGGTCGTGGCCGCTGCGCTGTCCGGAGAGCTGGGACTCGATTTCGATCCTGACGACATCGCCATGACGCAGGGCGCCTTCGGTGCGATGTCGCTCGCGTTCGCACTGCTGGCCGACGCGGGCGACGAGGTCGTGATCCCGGTGCCAGGGTGGTTCTGCTATCCGCCGATGCTGCGCGCCGCGGATCTCGTCCCGGTCGGCGTGGAGCTCGCCCCGGGGACGTTCGACCTCGACATCGACGCGATCGCCCGCGCGATCACGCCTCGCACGAGGATCGTCGTCGTCAACTCGCCTGCCAACCCGACCGGTCGCGTCTATCCGCGGTCGACATGGGAGGCGCTCGCTGCCGTGCTCGACGAGGCGTCGCGCGCGCAGGGCCGCCGCATCTGGCTGCTGTCGGACGAGCCGTACCGCCGCATCCGCTTCGATGGGGTCGAGTTCACGAGCCCCGCCGGGTTCTACCCGTGGACGGTGATCGACTACAGCTACGGCAAGGTCCTGCTCGCGCCTGGCGCGCGTCTCGGCTATCTCGCGCTGTCGCCGCTCATCCCGGCGACGGAACGGGAGGAGCTTCGTGCCGCGCTCTTCCCCCTCGGGCTGGCGATCGGCTGGGGATTCCCCGACGCGGTCATGCAGTATTCGGTGCCCGAGCTCGAGAATCTCTCGATCGACATGGCTGAATTGGCGCGCAAGCGCGACCGCATGTACGGCGCGCTCACGGATGCCGGCTACGAGCTCACCCGGCCGGAGGGCACCTTCTACCTGTGGGGCAAGGCGCCGGGTGGCGACGCCCAGGTGTTCTGCGACGCCCTTGAGGAGCGGGGCGTGTACGTCATGCCGGGCTCCCTGTTCGAGCAGCCGCATCACTTCCGGATCTCGCTGACGGCGACCATGTCCATGATCGACCGGGCGATCCCGCACCTCATCGAGGTCGCGGCGGAAGGCGACAAGACCGAGTGACGGATGCTGCGACGCAGGCCCTCACCTCACGCCCGAGCCTCTGCGTTCGGCGGGGCAGGATCGATCAGCGATCGAGCGAGCAGCGTGGCTCCCGCCACGGCCGCCGGCATCGTCGCGACCGCACCGAGCGGCACCAGGAAGCAGAGTTGCGTCGCGACGCCGAATCCCAGGACGCGGGCGCGACGGTGGCGCAGGAGCTCTTTGCGCGCGTGCCTCGTCAGACCGCGCGCGGTCAGCGCGCGTGAGCTCAGCTCGTCGGCGATCAGCCACCCGGTGAAGAGCACCGCGAAGACGGTGCTCATCACCCCGCCGACGACCGGGACCAGGCCGATCAGCGCGGCCACCACGGCGACGCCGACACCGCGGGCGATGAGCGAAAGACCGTCCGCGACGGAGCGCCAGAACCCGTAGTCGTCGTCGAACGCCGGGGAACCGGCATCCGTCTCCACCGCCCTCCAGATCCGCTCGTAGAACGGCTCGCCCACGAGCAGTGTGAGCGCCGTGAACGAGACGGCCACGAGCACCAGGGCGGCGCCGAGGAGCGCCGTGCCCACAGCGATCCGGAACACCGCGGCCCACACGCCCGGCCAGCCGTCGGCGAACGGCGTCATCGCCTCGGTGAGCGCCGGGAGCGAGACGCTCAGTGCGACGAGCCCGCCGAGGAACAGCAGACCGACGATCGCGGCGGGAACGAGGCCGAGCGCCATGAGTCCGGGTCGATGCCGCCATTGCGCGAAGCCGCGGCCGAGCAGACCGACCCCTCCGATGAACTCCCGCACCCGATCACCCTAGGACGCCTGGGCTGCGGGTTGCGCAGGCAGATCACGCGCCCGGCGTCAACCCCCTCTGCGCGGCGTCCTCCGGCGAGGATCGGGTCGAGCCGCGACGCACTCGACGAGATCGCTCTGCGCCTCGGGTTCGACGGAAGCCGGACCATCTGAGTGCGCTATCGAACGACGCCCGCGCACGCGTGATCTCGACCGCGTGTCGGGGCCTGGTGGCAGTATGGGGCCATGCCTGAGTCGCCGGAGGTCGAGGCTCTCGCGCGGTTCCTCGCTGAAGAGGCATCCGGCCGAGAGATCCGCGGAGTCGATGTGCTCGAATTCCGCACCGTCAAGACGCGTGCCGCACCTCCGGCGAGCATCTCCGGGCGCACGATCACCGGCGCGAGGCGCCATGGCAAGCACGTGGAGCTCGTACTCGACGAGTCGAGCCTCGTGGTGTCGCTCGGTCGTCACGGATGGATGCGGTGGCTCGACGCCGCACCGGATGCTGAGTCCGTGGTCCTCGCCGACGAGGCACCGCCCGCTCTCGCGACCTTCGAGCTGTCGGGCGACCGCGGCCTGGAGGTGACGGATGCCGGAAGCTGGGTGTCGCTCGGGCTGTTCGTCGTCGGCGACGCGAACGAGGTACCGGCGATCTCGAAGCTCGGGCCCGATCCCGCCGACCCCGCATTCACGCGCGACCAGTTCGATGCCGCGCTCGGCCGGCGACGCAAGCAGATCAAGGCCATCCTGCAGGAGCAGGACTCGCTTGCGGGCATCGGCAACGCCTACTCCGATGAGATCCTGCACCTCGCCAAGGTGTCGCCGGTGACCCACGCGTCCGCGCTCGACGAGGGCGAGGTGGATCGGGTGTTCGACGCCACGGTTCTGACCGTGCGGGAGGCGATCGATGCCCGGCTCGGAGTGCCCATCGACCAGCTGAAGGCCCGCAAGGTGGCCGCGATGCGCGTGCACGGACGCACGGGCGAGGCCTGCCCGGTGTGCGGGGACACCATCCGCGACCTGACGTTCTCGGGGACGTCCGCGCAGTACTGCCCCACCTGTCAGAACGGGGGCGTGCCGCTGTGAGCGGCGGCCCGTCCGCAGGCTCAGGCGGCCGAGGTCGCCGTTTCCGTGGGTAGCATGGTCGCTATGACGACTTCGCCGCAGCCCGCCCCGATCACCCTCGCTCCCGTCTCCGACGAGAAGAACCTCCTCACGGTGGTCGAATCCGCCGGGTCGTGCTGCGGCGGCGGCAGCTGCAGCATCGACTGAACCGCCCTTCCGTTCGCACCACGACGCGCCGGCGATGACCGACGAACAGCTTCACATCACGCCGCGGGTGGGCCGCATCCTCATGTCGGAGGAGGCGATCTACGGGCTGATCCTCGTGTCCGGCATGATCGTGGTCTCCGCGCGAGGCACCTCGTGGGAGGCGTTCGTCACTGTCGCCGTCACGGTGATCGTCTTCTTCGCGGCCCACGTGTTCGCCGGCACTCTCGGTCGCCTGGCCGCCACCGACGGTCATGCCGGGCTCCGTGCCAGCCTTCGCGCAGCGGCGCGTCAATCGGGCGGCATGCTCCTGGCCTCTGTGCCGCCGCTCATCATCCTGCTGCTCGGCGCGACGCGAGTCATGGAAGATTCCACTGCGCTCTGGGTGGCGCTCATCGCCAACACCGTGATGCTCGGCGCATTGGGCTGGATCGCCGTCGCGCGCTGGAGCACACACTGGCTTCCGCGCATACTGAGCGCTCTCATCACCGCCGCTTTCGGGGGAGTGCTCATCCTCCTGAAAGCCCTCATCCACCACTGATGTCGCCGCGGGCGGCCTGCGCCGGCGCGAGCAGCGCCGCGACCAGTGCGGGGCTGAGCCCGGGCACGTCGTCCACCGGTACCGCGAGGGCCAGCAGTGCGCGGCTGAAGTAGTTGCGCACGGCTGCGGCGAGGGTGATGTCCACGATCTGCCGATCGGTGAACCCGACGTCACGCAGCCGCTGGCTGTCGGCATCGGTCATAGCCGCGGCATCCGTCGAGAGCTTCTCGGAGTAGGCGACCACCGCGAGATCCGTCTCGTCGAGGTCGGCGTCCGCCCCGTCGCGCGCGAGCCGGGCGAGCTGGTCCTCATCGAGGAGTCCCGCCCGCAGGCTCCTTCGGCCGTGGGCGAGGAGGCAGTGGTCCGACCCGATCGCGCGCGCGGCGCCGAGGGTCGCGAGCTCGTAGGTTCGCAGGCCGATCGACGGAACGATGGTCCGGATCAGCGCCTCGAAGGCCTGGTGGGCCTCGGGGTTGATCGCCATCGCGCGCGTGTGCCCGAAGACGAAGCCGTCTCCGCGGAGGTCGCTGTCGTACATCTCGGCGATGTGGCCGGTCGCGACGTCGGGGTCCGGAGTGCTCACGATCATGGTGCTGCCTTCCCATCGGGCGTCGGGCGCATCCAGAATCGCGGAAGCCCCACCCCTTGTCGAGGGGTGGGGCTTCCGTGTGATACCTCGGTCAGTGACCGGCGGGCGCGCCCATCGGGGCGTCAGCCGGCTTGCGGATGAGGAATGCGCCGACCAGCAGCGGCAACGAGAGGATCGCGGCGGTGAGGAACGCGGCGTGGGTCCCGGCGGCGCCTGCCGCGACCTCGTCGGCACCCGACGCCGTCGCGCCGGCACTCGCCGAAGCCATCACGCCGAACATGAGCGCGATACCGGCGGCGCCCGCGACCTGCTGTGCGGTGCCGACGACCGCCGAGCCGTACGAGTAGAACTTCGGCTCGAGCGACGCGAGGGATGCGGTGAAGAGGGGCGTGAACGACAGAGCCAGGCCGAGGGAGAGGATCGTCTGCGTCACGGCGACCAGCCACACCGGCGTCTCGGTGCCGAAAGTCGTGTAGAACCACAGCATCGCGCTCGTGATCACGGCGCCAGGGACCAGCAGCACTGTCGTGCCCCAGCGGTCGTAGATGCGGCCGATGATCGGACCGGCGACACCCATGGCGAGGGCGCCGGGCAGCACGACGAGACCCGTCGTGAGCGGATCAACACCGAGGACGTCTTGCAGGTAGAGCGGGACGACCGTGATCGCGCCGAAGAACGCCATCGACATGATCACCATCTGCCCCATCGACAGCGAGAAGTTGGCGCTGCGGAACACCCGCAGGTCGAGCAGCGCGTCGTCCTTGCGCTGCAGCACGATCTGGCGCCAGCCGAACAGGCCGAGTGCCACGATGCCGACCGCCAGCGACACGATGAGCGTCGTGGTCGACGCGGCGGCGGCTGCCGCGGCCTCCGCCCCGCCGCCGTGCCCGCCGGCACCCAGCTGGCTCAGACCGAAGACCAGACCACCGAAGCCGAGGGCCGACAGGATGACGGAGAGCACGTCGATCGGGGCGTGGGTCGTCTCACCGAGGTTGTGGATCCAGCGCGCGCCGACGACGAGCGCCACGATCGCGATCGGCAGGACGATGCCGAAGATCCAGCGCCACTCGAAATTGTTGAGGATGGCGCCCGCGAGGGTCGGGCCGATCGCCGGGGCGAGTGAGATCACGATGCTGACGCGGCCCATCATGCGGCCACGGATGGCCGCCGGGACCACCGTCATGAGGGTCGTCATGAGCAGCGGCATCATGATGGCGGTGCCGGACGCCTGCACGACGCGTGCGACCAGCAGCATGGGGAACCCGGGCGACAGGAACGCGATGAGCGTTCCCGCGGAGAAGAGGCTCATCGCGGCGACGAACATCGTGCGGGTCGTGAAGCGGCGCAGCAGGAAGCCCGTGATCGGGATGATCACGGCCATCGTCAGCATGAACGCGGTGGTCAGCCACTGCGCGGCGAGCGCGGTGATGCCGAGATCGGTGATGAGGTGCGGGATCGCCACGCCCATCGTCGTCTCGTTGAGGATCGCGACGAAGGCGGCTGCGAGGAGCAGCCAGATGACGCGGCTTTCTTCGGGGCGCAGCTTGGGCGCCGCACCGGCGGCGCTGCGCGCAACAGCGGGAATGCTGCCGGTTCCGGGTGTCGTTTCGATGGCGGCCATGGGTCTCCTCGAGGCTCGGATGGACAGCGATGTGCCACCCGAGGATGGCAAGCCCTCAAGATAACCACAGGTTCCGACATCCCATTCCCACTTCGAGGGAAGGGATGCCGGCGATCAGGCGATCCGCCGGGTCAGCTGTCGGAGCCCCCGGAATCCGCGTCGTCCCACGTCTCGGAGCCGATCGCGTCGGTCGGCTCGGCCTCGGGCTCGCGCTCCTCGAGGGTCTTCGGGAGCGGGTTCACGATCTCCTCGTGCGGGATCGCCTGGAGGGCGTCGATCTCCTCGCGGAGCTCCGCGAGGTCGCTGCCGTCGTGTTCGGGGAGGTCGGGCGTCGAGGTCATGCCCCGAGCCTAGCGTCGGCGGCGCTCATTAGGCTGGCCACGTGAGCATGCGCGGCGGTGGTGGCGGGGGAGGACACCCCGGCTTCCGGCCGGTCGACACCGAGGCGCAGCGGCGCGCCAACGCCGAGGCGCCCGAGATCCCGAACCTCGGGCGTCGGGTGGTCGCTCTCTTCCGGCCCTACAAGTGGTCGATCCTCATCACCGGCGTGCTCGTCGTCGTCGGCGCGGGCATCGCCGTCGTCCCGCCGCTCTTGGTGCAGCGCGTGTTCGACGACGCACTGTTCCCCGTCGACGGCTCCCCGCCCGACCTCTCGCTGCTCTGGAAGCTCGTGCTCGCGATGATCGCGCTCTTCCTGCTGTCGGCGGCGGTCGGGGTGGTGCAGACGTGGCTCACCTCCACCGTCGGCAATCGCGTCACGGGTGACCTGCGGGTGAAGCTCTTCGACCACCTGCAGGCGATGGAGCTCGGCTTCTTCACGCGCACCAAGACCGGCGTCATCCAATCGCGCCTCCAGAACGACGTGGGCGGCGTCTCGGGCGTACTCACGAACACCGTGACCAGCATCCTCGGCAACACCGTCACCGTCGTGGCATCGCTCGTCGCGATGATCCTCATCGACTGGCGGCTCACGATCATCGCCGTCGTGCTCATGCCGTTCCTCATCCTGGTGCAGCGCCGGGTCGGTCAGGTCCGGGCGCGGATCGCCGGCGAGACGCAGGAGTCGCTGTCGGAGCTGACCGCCATCACCCAGGAGACCCTGAGCGTCTCGGGCATCCTGCTGTCGAAGTCGTTCAACCGCCAGCGCACGGAGTCGACGCGCTACGCCGACGAGAACGTCAACCAGGTGCGCCTCCAGGTGCGGCGCGCCATGAGCGGCCAGGGCTTCTTCGCCGTGGTGCAGGTGATCATGGCGAGCGTCCCCGCGATCATCTACCTCGTGTCGGGCTACCTCATCGGAGGCGGCACCGATGCCATCACCGCGGGCACGATCGTCGCGTTCACCACGGTGCAGGCGCGACTCCTCATGCCTCTCATGGGGCTCATGCGCGTCTCGCTCGACCTCCAGACGTCGTCGGCGCTGTTCGCCCGCATCTTCGAGTACCTCGATCTCGTGCCGGCCATCCGCGACGCCCCCGACGCGATCGACGTCGCCGACGCCCCCGGACCGCTCGGGCGCATCGAGTTCCGCGATGTGGAGTTCCGATATCCGGATGCCGCAGCCGACGCCCGCGCGACGCTCGAGAGCGTCTCGTTCACGGCCGAGCCCGGCCAGCACGTCGCGTTCGTCGGGCCCTCCGGCGCGGGCAAGACGACAGTGCTGTACCTGACGCCGCGCCTGTACGAGGCATCCGGCGGCTCCGTCCTCTTCGCCGGTGAAGACGTACGGCGCCTCACGCAGGAGTCGATCATCGACAACGTGGGCATCGTCTCGCAGGAGACGTACCTCTTCCATGCCACGATCCGCGAGAATCTGCGGTACGCGAAGCCGGAGGCGACGGACGCCGAGGTCGAAGCCGCCTGCCGCGCGGCGAACATCCATCACGTGATCGAGCGCTTCGAGAAGGGCTACGACACCGTCGTCGGTGAGCGCGGCTACCGGCTGTCGGGCGGTGAGAAGCAGCGCATCGCGATCGCGCGCGTGCTCCTCAAGGACCCTCCCGTCCTGCTCCTCGACGAGGCGACGTCGGCCCTCGACACCGTGTCTGAGCGGGTCGTGCAGGAGGCGCTGGATGCCGCGGCCCGCGGCCGCACGACGCTGTCGATCGCGCACCGCCTGTCGACGGTGATCGCGGCCGACGTCATCCATGTCGTCGAGGCGGGGCAGATCGTCGAGTCGGGCACCCACGCCTCGCTGCTGGCGGAGGGCGGGCTGTACGCCGAGCTCGCGGCGCAGCAGCTCGCGACCACCCGGATCCTCGAGGCCGAGGACTCCGAGCCGCCCGCCGACCACCCCGATCGCCGGGCCGACACCGCGCCCGACGCGCCCGTCGTCACCTCGGAAGAGGTGCTCGCGGCTGGTCGCGGCAGCGTCGGCGACCCGGAGTGGCGCGAGGACTGAGTTCTCTCGCCCGACGGCGCGAGGTGCTCACCAGAGGCGTGCGGCAGCGAGCGCCGTGGCGGCGGGGTCCGACAGCACGGCCCCGTCACTGCGCGACCACAGCGTGCGCGCGAACGCGCCGAGCTCGCGCCGGTAGGCGTCGTCGACGTGGTCGCGGGCGAGGTCCACGAGCGGCGGCAGGTCCATCGCGAGGATGAGACGGACACGGGATGCTGCGGCCCGCGGCTGGCCCGCAGCATCCAGCACCGCGATGCCCCCGGTGAGGGCCTCGAGGTAGTCGCGCAGCACGGGGAGCTCGCCCTTGTGCTGCGTGATGGAGGAGCCGTCGGCGCGTTCGCGCCATTCCACGACGACGTCGGGGATGACGTCGAACGCGCGGGCGCGCGTGTACATCTGCTGCGCGACGATCTGGTCCTCGTACGCCTTGCCGACCGGAAACCGCAGGCCGGTGCGCCGCCACAGGTCTGTGCGGCTCACCTTCGACCACGCGACGATGTTGCCGGATGCCTCGGGATGCTCTTCGAGCGTGGTGCCGACGCGCGCCGGGTCGGTTGCGGCCGCGACCCACGGCTGCACGCTGCCGGCTTCGTATCCGCCGGCGCTGTCGGGGCGCAGCCGCACGTAGGCACCGAGCGAGAAGTCGCTGCCGCTGGCGGCCACCGTGCCCACGAGGCGTTCGAGCGCGGTCGGCGTGAGGCGGTCGTCGGCGTCGAGGAACCCGACGAACGGGGTGCGGACGAGGTCGAGCGCGGAGTTGCGCGCCGCCCCGAGCCCGCTCTGCTCGCGGTGATGCACGACCTGGAACCGCTCGTCGGCGGCGGCCGCGGCGTCGAAGAGCGCACCGGTCGCGTCGGTCGAGGCGTCGTCCACGAGGATCGCGACCCAGTCGTCGCGCGTCTGCGCGCGCAGGGAGTCGATCGCCTCGGCGGCGTAGAGGGCCACGTCGTAGCCAGGGACGATGACGGTCACGGCGGGGGGCACGTCCCGATCCTACGGTCGCTGCGAAGGTCCGGGATCCGCGCGCGGCAGGTGTGACGTCGCGTCTCGCCCGCGACTCAGCGACCCGCCTCGGACACCGCGGAGACGGATGCCTCGACCGCGTCGGCGACGGCATCCAGCGGCGCGTTCAGCCAGCGAGGAAGGGTGAAGCGCACCGCGGTCTGCGCGAAGGCTGGGGCGATGCCCATCGCGAGCAGCACGTGGGAGGGCTCGTCGCTGCCCGCGGCGCACGCCGAACCGCTGGACGACACGACGCCGCGACGCTCGAGCTCCAGGAGCACGGCCTCCCCGCTCGTCCCGGCGAACGTGAAGCTCGCGGTCCCCGGGAGGCGGTGCACGGGGTCGCCCGTGAGACGCGCGGACGGGACCCGCTCGAGCACGCGGGCGATGAAACCGTCGCGGATGGCCGACACGCGAGCGGATGCCTCGACCCGCTCCGCCTCGGCCAGCTCCAGGGCCGTGGCGAACCCGACGGCGCCGGCCACGTCCTCGGTGCCGCTGCGGCGGCCGCGCTCCTGCCCGCCGCCGTGCAGCAGGGGCTCGAGCGGGATGCGACCGCGGACGCCGAGCACGCCCGTGCCTTTCGGCGCGCCCAGCTTGTGTCCGGCGAGCGAGATCGCGTCGTACCCCAGCTCGGCGGCAGACAGCGACAGCCAGCCCGCGGCCTGCACGCCGTCGAGGTGGAGCGGGATCCGCCGTTCGCGGGCGACGGCGGCCGAGGCCGCGGCATCCTGAACCGTCCCGACCTCGTTGTTCGCGTACCCGATGCTCACGAGCACCGTGTCGTCGCGAAGACTTTCGGCGACGGCATCCGTCGACACACGTGCGTGCTCGTCCACGGGCACGCGCGTTGCGGCGAACCCGTGTACGCGTTCGAGGTAGTCGACCGACTCGAGCACCGACTCGTGCTCGATCGGCGTCGTCACGACGTGCGCGCGCCGGTCGTCGCGGCGCAGCGCCGCGGCGATCGCGATGCCCTTGATCGCGAGGTTGTTCGCCTCGGTGCCCCCGGAGGTGAAGACGATGTCGCCGGCGCGGAGGCCGAGCACGCGCGCCACGCGCGCACGGGCGTCGGCGAGGGCATCCGCCGCCGCCTCGCCCACGGTGTGGTGGCTCGAGGCGTTGCCGTACCAGCGGGTGAGGTACGGCATCATCGCCTCGAGCACCTCGGGTCGCACCGGTGTGGTCGCGGCGTTGTCGAGGTACAGCATGCTCATCGGGTGCTCCCTGGCGAGTCAGGCGGTGTCGATCCGCACGTCGAGCCCGAGGTCGAGGGCACGTGCCGAGTGCGTGAGAGCGCCCACCGAGATCACGTCGACGCCGGTCTCGGCGATCGCGCGCGCGGTGTCGAGGTTGACACCGCCGGACGCCTCCACCGTCGCGCGGCCCGCCACCTGGGCGACCCCTGCGCGGAGGTCGTCGAGCGAGAAGTTGTCGAGCATGATCGTGCCGATTCCGGCGGCGAGCACCGGTTCGATCTGGTCGAGCCGGTCGACCTCGACCTCGATGTGCGTGGTGTGGGGGAGGAGATCTTTCGCGACGAGAAGAGCCGCCGTGGGCGAGACGCCCTTCTGCGCGAGCACCGCGAGGTGGTTGTCCTTCGCCATGACGGCGTCCGACAGCGAGTGGCGGTGATTGCGGCCGCCGCCGTCGCGCACGGCCTTGCGCTCGAAGGCACGGAGGCCGGGTGTCGTCTTGCGTGTGTCGGCGATGCGCGTGCCGGTGTGCGCGACCTCGGCGACATACGTGCCGGTGAGGGTCGCGATGCCCGACATCCGCTGCACGAAGTTGAGGCCGATCCGCTCGGCTGTGAGCACTCCGCGCGCCGGTCCGGTCACGACCGCGAGCACCGCACCGGGCTCGAACCACTCGCCGTCCTCCACGACGAGTTCGACGTCGATCGAGGGATCGGTGAGCCGGAATGCCGCCTCGAAGACCTCGCCGCCCGAGAACACGCCGCGCTCGCGCGCGACGAGGTCAGCGCGGGCCACCGCGTTCTCGGGGATCAGCGCCTCGCTGGTGAGGTCGCCCCACGGCGCGTCCTCTTCGAGGGCGGCGGCGACGGCGCGGTCGATCACGGCGCGGGTCAGCATGCGACGGGCTCCTTCGAGAGGTCGGCGGCGTGGGTGCGCGGGGCGGTGGTGTCGACGTTGCGCGGTTCGGCGGGCGGAACGGCTGCCTCGGCGGGCGTGCCGTCCGAGCGGAAGTGGGCGCCTACCGACTCCCGCCGGACGAGCGCTGCGGCGACGAGGTGCGCGGCCACGAGCAGCAGGTTCTCGTCCTCGAAGTCGTGCTCGGTCACGGGAGTGCGCGGCTGCGCGCGCCAGATCGCGATGACGGATGCTGCATGCTCGAGGCCCGCTTCATCCCGCACGAGTCCGGCGTCATCCCAGAGCAGCTCCTGCAGCGCCGGCCGCGAGAACACCGGCGCCTTTTTCATCGGGGTGGTTCTGTGTGCGTTCGTCACCTGTGTACGCAAGACGGCGGATTCCGCGTGCATATGTGACGAACGAACGAGGGTGACGGGCCAGGATCCGGATGCTGCGTCCTCGACGATCACGTCACCCGCTCGTGCGCCGAACACGGCGCCCTCGAGCAGCGAGTTCGACGCGAGGCGGTTCGCGCCGTGCACGCCGGTGCGCGCGACCTCGCCGACCGCGTACAGGCCGGGCAGGGTGGTGCGGCCGAAGAGGTCCGTGGTGACGCCACCCATCAGGTAGTGAGCGGCCGGCGTCACCGGGATCGGCTCGCGCGCCCAGTCGAGACCGCGCTCGCGCACCGCGCGGTCGATCGTGGGGAAGCGGTGGGCGAGGAAGGCCGCGCGCTCGGCGGCGTCTTCCGAGTGGATGTGCGTTGCGTCGAGGAACACAGGCCGCCCGTCCTGGCGCTCCATCTGCCGCGCGATCGCGCGGGCGACAACGTCGCGAGGAGCCAATTCTCCGTCGGGGTGCGCGTCGAACGCGAACCGGCGGCCGTGCTCGTCGATCAGCGTCGCACCCTCTCCCCGTACCGCCTCCGACACGAGGAAGGAGTCACCGATGCCGATGATCGTCGGGTGGAACTGGAAGAACTCGAGGTCGCGCACGTCTGCTCCGGCCCGGATGGCCGCGGCGATCCCATCGCCCGTCGCCACCTCGGGGTTGGTCGAGTGTGCATAGAGTTCACCCGCGCCCCCGGTCGCGAGTACGACCGCGTCGGTCTCGATGATCTCGCGGCGGCCGGCCGCAGCATCCGTCTCTCCGACCAGCAGCTCCACCCCGGTGACGCGGCCGTCCGTGACGACGAGGTCGACGAGGAATGCGTGCTCGATCACCGCGACGTCGCTCGCGCGGAGGCGGGCGACCAGCGCCTTCTCGATCGCGGTGCCGGTCGCGTCGCCGCCCGCGTGGAGGATGCGAGGGTACGAGTGCGCGGCCTCGAGGCCCTTCACGAACCCGCCGGTGTCGTCGCGGTCGAACGCGACGCCGAGCGCGATGAGCTCGCGGATCCGTGCAGGTCCTTCGTCGACGAGCACCTGGACCGCCTTCGGATCGCCGAGTCCCGCGCCGGCCACCAGCGTGTCGCGCACGTGGTCGTCGGCACGGTCGTCGTCGAACATGACGCCGGCGATGCCGCCCTGCGCGAAGCGGGTGTTGGCGTGCTCGAGCACGTCCTTGGTCACGAGCGTCACGCGGGAACCATGCTCGACGGCGTGCAGCGCGGTGAGAAGCCCCGCGATGCCCGAGCCGACGACGACGGCACCCAGCCCGCCTTCGGTCTCGTGCACCGTCATGAGGCGTTCTCCCACGCGGCCGCGGGCGCCGCCGGGGGCTTGGCAGCCAGCATCCGCTCCAGTGCCACACGGGCCGGAGCCGCGACCGAGTCCGGAACGGTGATGCGGTTGCGCACGTCGCGGTCGACGAGTCCCTCGAGCACCCATGCGAGGTATCCGGGGTGGATCCGGTACATCGTCGAGCAGGGGCAGACGACCGGGTCGAGGCAGAAGATCGTGTGCTGCGGGTGGTCGGCGGCGAGGCGCTGCACCAGGTTCACCTCGGTGCCGATCGCGAACGTCGTGGGCTCGGTCGCGGCTTCGATCGCCTTTCGGATGTAGTCCGTCGAGCCCGCCTCGTCGGCGGCGTCGACGACCTCCATCGGGCACTCGGGGTGCACGATCACCCGCACGCCCGGGTGCTCGGCGCGCGCCTTGTCGATCTGGTCGACCGAGAAGCGGCGGTGCACCGAGCAGAAGCCGTGCCACAGGATGACGCGGGCGTCGTCGAGCGTGCCGGCGTCGGAGCCCCCGAGGGGCTTGCGCGGATTCCACATCGGCATCTGCTCGAGCGGCACGCCCATCGCCTTCGCGGTGTTGCGTCCGAGGTGCTGGTCGGGGAAGAACAGCACGCGGCGTCCGCGCTGGAACGCCCATTCCAGCACCGTCCGCGCGTTGGACGACGTGCACACGATGCCGCCGTGGCGTCCGACGAACCCCTTGATCGCGGCAGAGGAGTTCATGTACGTCACGGGGATGACGGGCACCAGGTCGTCAGCATCCGTCTCGTCCATATCGCCGTAGATCTCGGCGAGCTGCTCCCAGCACTCCTCGACCTGGTCGATGTCGGCCATGTCGGCCATCGAACAGCCGGCGGCGAGGTTCGGGAGGATCACGGCCTGCTCGGGACGCGACAGCAGGTCGGCGGTCTCGGCCATGAAGTGCACACCGCAGAACACGATGGCCTCGGCGTCCGGGTGCTCGAGAGCCGCGTTCGCGAGCTGGAACGAGTCGCCCACGTAGTCGGCGTGGACCACGACCTCCTCGCGCTGGTAGAAGTGCCCGAGCACGACGACACGGTCGCCCAGGATCGCCTTCGCGGCGCGGATGCGCTCGTCGAGCTCGGCCTCGGATGCCTCGCGATACTCGCGGGGCAGCTCGCCCTGGCGCGGTGAGCCCGTGGGGATGACGTCCCCCATCGACGAGCCGGGACCGTAGCCGGGGCGCGTGTCGAAGTCCCACGGGCCGGCGGCGAGGTCGGTGTTGCAGGTCTCGCCTTGCAGCACACCCGCGACGATCGCCTGGATCTCGTGGTCGACCGAGGGGTCGAGTTCGGGCCGGGGCTGGAGGGTGATGTTCACGGCAGGCATGTCGGGTGCTCCGTTCGGTGGGTCAGTGGCGGGCGTCGAGCGGGCCGCGGTCGGCGAGCTCGACGTCCTGGTTGTAGCGGTAGAGCCGCGCGGGACGGTGGCTTCCGGTGCGGAAGCGGTCGGTGGGGATGAGGGTGCCGGAGTTCTCGACCTGCCTGCGGAAGTTCGCCGGGTCGAGGCGCCGGGCGAGGATCGCCTCGTACACCTCGCGCAGGTCGGCGAGGGTGAACTCGTCGGCGAGGAGCCCGTGGGCGATGCGGCTGTAGCCGACCTTGTTGCGCAGACGCCAGAGCGCGTAATCGACGATCTCGTTGTGGTCGAAGGCGAGCGCGGGGAGGGCCGCCGCGTCGAACCACTGCACGTTCTCGACGGTGGCGTCGGTGATCTCGTCGGCGCGCAGGAGCGCCCAGTACACGATCGAGACGACGCGGGTCGGGGAACGGTCGACGGCCCCGAACGCGTACAGCTGCTCGAGATAGCTCGGTGCCAGCCCGGTCGTCTCTGCGAGGGTGCGGGATGCCGCGGCATCCAGTCCTTCCGTCACGTCGAGCCATCCGCCGGGAAGCGCCCACTGGCCCTCGTGCGGATCGCGCGTGCGGCGCACGAGCGGGAGCACGACCTGGACGGCGTCGCTGCCGGGGAGGCGCCGGAGCGTGAAGATCACCGTCGACACCGCCACGCGGATCGCGTCGGTGTCGACGGGCGTGCCGGGGGAGCGGGGTTCAGGTGCTGTTCTGGTCATAGTGACTCTAACTGTCGGTTCGATCATAGTGTCACTCTGACCAGAAGCCAAACCCCCGCCGTAACACCCAACCGTTGCCAAGACGTGACGTACACAGCGCGCTCCCAGGATGCGCGAACCGAGGAATGTTTGTTAGGTTTACTAACACACATTTGTTAAGACTCAGTACTTAATAGATGGACCGGGTGCCCGCGCACTCCTCCCTGCAATGCCGCACGAGAGAGAAAGAACCAACGATGCTTCGAAACGCGAAGCGCCGAGCGGCGCTCATCGCCGTCGCCGGGGCAGCGATCCTCGGTCTCGGCCTGTCGGGCTGCGCCACTGGCGGCGGCGATGACAGTGGCGATTCCGAGGGCCGCACCCTGCGGGTCTGGGCAGGCAGCCAGACCCCCATCGAGGCGAACTTCAACCCCTTCTCGCCGAGCGTCCTGCACGCCGCGCTCGGCCCCATCTACGAGCCGCTGTTCTTCTACAACAAGACCGCCGACGACGCGCCCGCTCCGATGCTCGGCGAGAGCTTCGAGTACAACGAGGACGGCACCGTCATCACGGTGACGCTCAAGGACGGCGTGAAGTGGAGCGATGGTGAGGACTTCACCGCCGAGGACGCCGCGTTCACGTTCAACTACGAGCCGAACCACCGCGACGGCCTCATCTCGGCGGAGGCGCCCGACGACACCACGCTCGTCCTGACCTACGAGACGCCGCAGTTCACGAACGAGTTCCAGATCCTCGGCACCACCTGGATGCTGCCCGAGCACGTCTGGTCGGAGGTCGACGACTACACCACGTTCACCGACGAGGAGCCGGTCGGCACCGGTCCCTACGTCGTCGACAAGGTGACGGATGCCTCGTACACGGTCGTCGCGAACGAGAACTTCCGCGACGAGGGCGTCCCCGCCATCAAGAAGGTGCAGTACATCGGCATCGACGCGAACCAGTCGGCACAGGACCTGCTCACCGCGGGTGAGCTGGACTGGACCGGCATGTTCGTGCCGAACCCCGACTCCGTGACCTCCAACGGCGTCATCAGCATGCTGAACACGCCGCAGGACCCCACCGTTCTCTACACCTGCTCGAACGCGGAGCTCGGCTGCGCGGGTCCGCAGACCGACGTCGCCGTCCGCCATGCCCTCAACGTCGCGATCGACCGCGGGACCATCAAGGAGAAGGCGTTCGTCGGCCTCACCGGCGACATCTCGCCGACCTTCGCGCTGCTTCCGCGCGACCAGAAGTGGGTCGCCGACCCGGCTGACGAGGTCAGCCCGCAGTCGCCCGACGCGGCGGCGGCCGGTGAGATCCTCGAGGCCGCCGGCTACACGAAGGGCGGCGACGGCTTCTACGGCAAGGACGGCGCCCCGATCGAGCTGAGCCTCATCTCGGTCGACGGCTGGACGGACTACAACGACGCCGCCAAGCTCATCAGCGAGCAGAGGCGGCCGAAGCCGGCATCAAGGTCAACGCCTCGACCGTGCAGTGGCAGGAGTTCTCCGACGCGCGCCAGACCGGTCAGTACCAGCTGATCATGGGCGGTGTCATCGGCACCTCGGTCGCCGACCCGTTCCAGATCTACAAGGACTGGTTCGCGGGCGAGTCGACGTCGCAGGTCGGCGAGGAGGTCCCGTCGGGCCGCTGGAACTTCAGCCGCTACGACAACCCGATCGTGAACGAGGCCGTCGCTGCGGCCGCCGCCACGAACGACGAGGCCGTCAAGCAGGAGGCGTACGCCGCCCTGCAGACCGAGATCGTGCGCGACCTTCCGTACATCCCGCTGGTGATCAACGCCACCCAGACGTTCTTCAACACGAAGGACTTCACGGGCTGGCCGACCGAGGACGACCTGTACGCCTTCCCGCCCGCGTGGGGCTCGGTGGCGTCCGGCTACGTCCTCCAGCACCTGGAGCCGGTGAAGTAATGCAGACCCGGGCAGAAGCCGCGGCACGGAGGAGCAGGCTGCGATGAAGTTCTATGCGCGGCGGATCGCGTTCTATGTGGTGACACTCTGGGCGACGATCTCCCTCAATTTCCTCCTGCCGAGGCTTCTGCCCGGCGACCCCGCCGACATCCTCCTCGCGAAGATGCAGCGTGCCGGCGGGGAGATCAACGAGACGACGGTCCGCAACATCAAGACCCTGCTCGGCGGCGACTCGTCGTCGATGTGGGACCAGTACGTCGCGTACTGGGGGCGGATGCTGCAGGGAGATCTGGGCATCTCCATCACGAAGTACCCGGCTCCGGTGACCGACCTCATCGCCGCGGCCCTGCCGTGGACGGTGATCCTGGTGGGCCTGGCCACCGTCATCTCCTTCGTCCTCGGCGTCGGAATCGGTGCCTGGGTGGGATGGCGACGGGGCACCTGGGTCGACCACCTCGTGCCGTTCACGACCGTGCTGCAGTCCATTCCCTACTTCTGGCTGGCGCTCGTGCTCGTCGCGATCTTCTCCGTCGCTCTGGGCTGGTTCCCGATCTTCGGCGGCTACGACGTGTGGGAGTTCCCGGAGGGGCCGGAGTGGAGCTGGGCGTTCATCGGCAGCGCCGTCTACCACGGGTTCCTTCCGGCGCTCACGATCGTGCTGAGCTCGGTCGGCGGGTGGCTGCTCGGCATGCGCAACATGATGGTGTCGACAGTCTCGGAGGACTACATCGTCACCGCCGAGGCCAAGGGCCTCAAGCCCGCCCGCATCCTCCGCACCTACGCGACCCGCAACGCCGCGATCCCGTCGATCGCCGGGTTCGGCATCTCGCTCGGCTTCGTCGTGGCCGGCTCCATCGTCATGGAGCAGGTGTTCACCTATCCCGGCATCGGCAAGCTCATGATCCAGTCCGTGCAGAACAGCGACTACGCGCTGATGCAGGGCGTCTTCCTGGTGATCACGATCGCGGTGCTCGCGGCGAACTTCATCATGGACATCGTCTACGGATTCATCGACCCGAGGGCGCGCCACAATGTCTGAGAGGCTCGAAGTGACCGACACGTCGACCGATTACGAGAACGCCCCCGAGACGCTCTCCGATCGCACGATCGACCCCGCCCTCATCGCGCCGGGAGCGATGATGTCGCCGCCCGTGGACGCCGACGTCGAAGCGGCCCGAGACGAGGCGGCCGCCGCACGCCGCGGCTTCCGCCAGCTGCTGCCGAGGATGTCGCTGAAGCTCGCGCTCGGCCTGACGATCGTCATCGGCATCACGCTCTTCGGCATCCTCGGGCCGCTGTTCTGCCAGGACCCGACCGACTCCGACAACCCTGCGCTGTCGCCGCCGAGCGCGGACCACTGGCTCGGCACGACCAAGCTCGGCTACGACGTGCTCGCTCAGCTCGCGTGGGGCACGCGCGGGTCTCTCATGGTGGGCCTCGTGGCCGGCCTCATCGCCCTGATCCTGTCGATCGTGTTCGGCATCCTCGCCGGTTACAAGGGCGGCTGGTGGGACGAGATCCTGTCGCTCTTCACGAACATCATGCTCGTCATCCCCGGTCTGCCCCTGGTGATGGTGATCGCCACCTACATCCCCGGACGCAGTTGGATGCTGGTGGCCCTGGTCCTCGGAATCACCGGGTGGGCGGGATCCGCGGTGGTGCTGCGGGCGCAGGCGCGCTCGCTGCGGTCGCGCGACTACGTCGCGGCCAGCCGCGTCGCGGGGGAGAAGACGGCGCGCATCATCCGTGTCGAGATCCTCCCGAATCTCCTCCCTCTGCTCGCAGCGCAGTTCCTCTTCGCGATCATCTTCGCGATCCTCGGCGAGGCGGGCCTGTCTTATCTGGGACTCGGGCCGACGGGCTCGATCACGTGGGGCACGATGCTCAACGACGCGCAGACCGG
Source organism: Microbacterium sp. F01 (assembly GCF_056156365.1). Classification (NCBI taxonomy): domain Bacteria; kingdom Bacillati; phylum Actinomycetota; class Actinomycetes; order Micrococcales; family Microbacteriaceae; genus Microbacterium; species Microbacterium sp. F01. The sequence goes on along the minus strand of NZ_CM149592.1, from coordinate 2,538,123 downwards.
TCAGGCGCTGGGCACCGGCGCGTGGTGGTGGTTCGTGCCGCCCGGCCTCATGATCGCGCTGCTCGGCGCGGGCCTGTCGCTCATTAACTTCTCGATCGACGAGATCATCAACCCGAAGCTTCGGCTCGCGCCGGAGAATGCGCGGCGCGTGCGGCAGGCCAAGCGCGCCGGCCGGGGTGTGGAGTCGGTCCACGTCACGAACGGAGCCGAGGCATGAACGGCGACGCCGTCCTCACCGCGAGGAACGTCTCGATCGAGTACGAGGTCGACCCACCCGTGAAGGCGGTGCGCGACGTGTCGCTCACCCTCCACCGCGGCGAGATCCTCGGACTCGCCGGCGAGTCCGGGTGCGGCAAGTCGACCCTCGCGTACGGCATCAACCGGCTGCTCAAGCCGCCGGCGCTGATGACGGCGGGCGACATCGTGTTCCACGATCGCTCCGGGGAGGACATCGACGTCGTCGGCCTCGCCGACGAGGAGCTCCGCCGCTTCCGGTGGGACAAGGTGTCGATGGTGTTCCAGGGCGCGATGAACTCGCTGAACCCGGTCATCAACGTCCGGGCGCAGCTGTTCGACGTCTTCACGACGCACCGCCCCGAGATGTCCAAGCGCGACAAGCAGCGGCGCAGCGAGGAGCTCCTCGAGCTGGTCGGCGTCGATCCGAAGCGCCTCTCGAGCTTCCCGCACGAGCTGTCGGGCGGCATGCGTCAGCGCGTGATGATCGCGATGGCGCTCGCGCTCGATCCGCAGGTCATGATCATGGACGAGCCGACCACCGCGCTCGACGTCGTGGTGCAGCGCGGCATCATCCGCGAGATCATGCGCCTGCGCGAGAAGCTCGGGTTCGCCGTCATCTTCATCACCCACGACCTGCCGATGCTCATCGAGATCTCCGACCGCATCGCGGTGATGCTGCAGGGCGAGATCGTCGAGCTCGGCACCGCGACCGACATCTATCGCAGCCCGCAGCATGAGTACACGAAGAAGCTGCTGTCGAGCTTCCCAAGCCTGCGCGGCGACCGCGGCGACTTCGTGCGCACCGGCCACCAGCCGATCTCGGCGACGCCGGGCGCAGCATCCGCTTCCGTCGAAGGAGGGGCCGCATGAGTGCCCAGTGGCCCGCCGCGGGCGGATCCCGCACACTTGAGGCCCGGAACCTGGTCAAGGACTTCCGGCTGCGCAACGGCCTGAAGTTCTCGACGCTGCACGCGGTGAAGGACGTGTCGTTCACGCTCGAAGCGGGGCGCACGATCGCGCTGGTGGGAGAGTCCGGGTCGGGCAAGTCGACCATCGCGAGGATGCTCGCGCGGCTCGAGACCCCGACGAGCGGCGAGATCCTGCTCGACGGCAAGGCCGTCGGCGGCCGGAGCCGCGATATCGCCGCCTATCGCGGCGACGTGCAGATGGTGTTCCAGGACCCCTTCGCGTCGCTGAACCCTTTCCAATCGATCGAGCACCACCTCGAGCGTCCGCTGCGCATCCACAATCCGGGGATGGGCAAGGCCGAGGTGCGCAGGCGCGTACTGGAGCTGCTCGACCGGGTGCGGCTCACGCCGACCGACAAGATGGCGGAGAGGCGCCCGCACGAGCTGTCCGGAGGTCAGCGCCAGCGCGTCGCGATCGCGCGTGCGCTCGCGCCGGGCGCGCAGTTCATCGTCGCCGACGAGCCGGTCTCGATGCTCGACGTGTCGATCCGTCTCGGCGTGCTGAACCTGCTGGCGCAGCTGCAGCGCGAGGACCACCTCGGGGTGCTGTACATCACCCACGACCTCGCCACGGCGCGGCACTTCTCCGACGAAATCCTGGTGATGTACCGCGGCGACATCGTCGAGCGCGGGCCTGCCGACACCGTCATCCTCGACCCTCAGCACGAGTACACGCGGACCCTCCTGGGTGCGGCTCCGGATCCTGAGAACCAGGGGATGCTGCGCGACGAGGTCCGGAGGGAGCTCGCCGCCGAGCGCCGCTGACGCGCGGCGGCGCGTCGCCGGGGCTCGCTCACAGGCGCGGTGCGTAGTCTGGCCGGACGAAAGGGCCAGACCGGAGGGGCACGGAATGATCGTCTTCGACGTCATCATCGTCCTCGTCCTCGTCCTGGCTCTCGTCACGGGGTTCCGTCGCGGGTTCTTCGCGAGCATCGGCACGCTCGCCGGCCTCGCGGCCGGCGCGTTCGCGGCATCGTGGCTGGCTCCGCTGGTGAGCAACCTGGTGCCGTCCCCGGCGTGGCGCACCGTGGCGGTGATCGCGACCATCCTCGGGCTGCTCTTCGGCGGCGGCGCCTTGGGCGCGTGGCTCGGATCCCTGCTGCGATCCGGCGCCGATCGCCTGAAGCTGCGGTGGGCCGAACGATTCCTCGGGGGCATCGCGTCGGTGGTCGCGGCGGTACTCGCGCTCGCGCTCGTCGCGCCGCCGCTGGTGACCTCGGGCATCCCCGGCGTGTCGGCCGCGGTGGGCTCGTCGTACGTGGTCAACGCGATCAAGACCGTCGTCCCGCCCCCGGTCGAAGCGGCACTGGCGGAACTGAGGTCGACGTACCTCCCCGACGGCATCCCTCGTCTGGGTGAGCTCCTCGGACCCGCGAGAGCGGCGCCGACTGAGCCCCCGGTCGCCCTGGATGATCCGGAGCTCGCGACGGCTGCAGCATCCGTCGCCCGCGTCTCGGGGACCGCCTACGCGTGCGGGCGAGGGGCCACCGGGTCGGGCTTCGTCATCGCGCCCGACCGGGTCGTGACCAATGCGCACGTCGTCGCAGGTGTGGATCTGCCGCTGGTCGAGCTGCCGGGCCGTCCCGCGCGCGAGGGGCGGATCGTCTACTTCGACGCGGTCGTCGACCTCGCCGTGATCGCGGTCGACGACCTCGGCGCGACGCCTCTTCCTCGTGGCGACACCCTGCCGGCGGGCAGCTCGGCCGCGGTGCAGGGCTATCCTCTCGGCGGCCCGTTCACGATGACCAGCGCGTCGGTGTTCTCCACCGGAACGGCCATGATCCCCGACATCTACGATCGGACGTCGAACCCGCGCGAGATCTACTCGCTCGCGTCTCTCGTGCGCCCCGGCAACTCCGGGGGCCCGGTCCTGACGGGCGACGGTGAGGTCGTGGGTGTCGTCTTCGCGCGCGCCGAGAATGACGAGAACCTGGGCTACGCGATGACGATGGCGGAGCTCGAGCCTGTCGCGCAGCTTGCCGGAGCCGCGACCGATCGCGTGTCGTCGGGTGACTGCGTCGGCTGACGGCACCGACCGGTATGCTTGCTGCGCAAGTCAATAACGGCCCATCACCCGGGCGGGAGAGCCTCGGCAGCACCATCGCCGAGCACCGAAGGAGCAAGCCTCCCCGCCAATCTCTCAGGTACGCGTACCGTTCGGGCAGGCCGACTCTGGAGAGTGACGTTCGCGTCCGCCGAAGGAGAAAGCCGGATGCCCGTCCGGCGAAGCTCTCAGGCCCATGACAGAGGGGGAGTTCACAGGCGTCTTCCGGCGTCTGCCCGTCCGCGACCGGGGGAACTCATGACAGAACTCCGTACGACTGCCCTGCACGACCGCCACGAGGCGCTCGGCGCCTCCTTCACCGACTTCGGCGGCTGGCTCATGCCGGTGCGCTACAGCTCGGATCTCGCCGAGCACCACGCCGTGCGCACCGGCGCCGGGCTCTTCGACATCTCGCACATGGCCGAGTTCCTGGTCACCGGGGCCGATGCGGCCGCGTTCCTCGACTACGCGCTCGCCGGCGCGATCTCGCCGATGCGCGTCGGCAAGGCGAAGTACTCGCTGGTGCTCGCCGAGTCGGGCGGCATCATCGACGACGTCATCGTCTATCGCCTCGCCGACGACCGCTTCCTCGTGATCGCCAACGCCGGGAACCGGGATGCTGTGGCCACGGCGTTCGCCGAGCGCATCGGCGGCTTCGAGGCCGAGCTCGAGGACCAGACCGACGACACGTCGCTCATCGCCGTCCAGGGTCCCGCGGCGCGGGAGATCGTCGAGGCGACCGCGAGCATCGCGGACGTCGCGCCCGCGTTCGCCGACCTCGGATACTACGCGTGGTCGTCCGGAACCTTCGACGGCGAGCCCCTGTTCATCGCCCGCACCGGCTACACGGGCGAGGACGGCTTCGAGCTCCTGGTGCCGAACCGAGCCGCAGGCGCCCTCTGGGACGCCCTCCTCGCCGCGGGGGAACCGCTCGGCCTCGTGCCCGCGGGCCTCGCCGCACGAGACACGCTGCGCCTCGAGGCCGGGATGCCGCTGTACGGCCACGAGCTGTCGCTCGACATCGTCCCCGCCCAGGCGGGCCTCGGTCGCGTCGTCGCGGCCGACAAGGACGACTTCGTCGGCAAGGCGGGCCTGTCCGCCGTCGTCGCCGCTGACGCTTCCGTGCTCGTGGGCCTCTCCAGTGAGGGCCGCCGCGCCGGCCGCGCCGGCTACGCCGTGTTCGACAGCGCCGACGCCGCGGCGCCGGTCGGCGAGATCACGAGCGGTGCGCTCAGCCCGACCCTGGGGCATCCCATCGCCATGGCGTTCATCTCGCCCACGGCGAGCGCCGCCGGAACCGAGCTCTTCATCGACGTGCGGGGTACCCGCATCCCCGCGACCGTGACCGACCTACCCTTCTACCGGAGGAACAAATGACCGATCTCACCGCCCTCAAGTACACCGCCGAGCACGAGTGGGTCGCCCTCGACGGCGACGTCGCCACCGTCGGCATCACCTCGTACGCTGCCGACAAGCTCGGTGACGTCGTGTTCGTCGAGCTGCCCGCCGTCGGCAGCTCGGTGAGCGCGGCGACCGTCGTCGGCGAGATCGAGTCCACGAAGTCGGTCGGTGAGCTCTACGCGCCGCTCACCGGCGAGGTCGTCGAGGTCAACGAGGCCGTTGTCGACGATCCGGGCCTGGTGAACGCCGACCCGTTCGGCGCCGGCTGGCTCGTCAAGATCACGGTCGACCCGGCCGCCGTGGCCGACCTCCTCGACCGCGACGCGTACATCTCCCTCACGGGTGGCGCCGAATGACGGGTCTGTTCGCCGACCGTCACATCGGGACGGATGCCGCGGCCCAGCGCACGATGCTCGACGCGCTGGGCTACGACAGCGTCGATGCGCTCGTCGAGGCGGCGGTCCCGGCATCCATCCATGCCAAGCCTCGTTCCACGAGCGACATCCCGCCCGCAGCGACCGAGGCCGAGGCGCTCGCCGAGCTGCGCGTGCTGGCGTCGCAGAATCGTACGGCGCGGCCGATGATCGGTCTGGGCTACTACGACACGCTCACGCCGTCGGTGATCGCCCGCAACGTGCTCGAGAACCCGTCCTGGTACACGGCGTACACGCCGTACCAGCCCGAGATCTCGCAGGGGCGCCTGGAGGCGCTCATCAACTTCCAGACGATGGTGACCGACCTCACCGGGCTCGCGACGGCGAACGCGTCGATGCTCGACGAGTCGACGGCCGTCGTCGAGGGCATGCTGGTGGCTCGGCGCGCCTCGAAGTCGGCGTCGAACGTGTTCGTGGTCGACGCCGACGCGCTGCCGCAGACGAAGGCGCTGCTCGCGCACCGCGCGGCCGCCGTCGGAATCTCGCTCGTCGAACTCGACCTCGCGCGAGGCGCGGTGCTTCCCGACGACCTGTTCGGGGTGCTCGTGCAGTACCCGGGCGCATCGGGAAACGTCTGGGATCCGTCCGGCGTCGTCGACGCCGCGCACGTCGCGGGTGCGCTCGTCGTGGTGGCCGCCGACATCCTCGCGCTCACGCTGCTGCGCTCGCCGGGCTCGCTCGGCGCCGACGTCGCCGTGGGCACGACCCAGCGCTTCGGCGTGCCGCTCGGCTTCGGCGGCCCGCATGCCGGCTACATGGCGGTCCGCCAGGGCCTCGAGCGGCAGCTGCCCGGACGACTCGTGGGCGTCTCTCAGGACGCCGCCGGCCACCCCGCTTACCGTCTCGCGCTCCAGACCCGCGAGCAGCACATCCGCCGCGAGAAGGCCACGTCGAACATCTGCACGTCGCAGGTGCTGCTGGCGGTCATGGCGTCGATGTACGCGGTCTATCACGGGCCGGACGGCCTCCGGGCGATCGCCACCGACGTCGCGAAGAAGGCCGAGGCGCTCGCCGCCCGCCTGCGCTCGTACGGTCTCTCGCTGCGCTCCGATGCGTTCTTCGACACCGTCCGCGTCGCGACGCCCGGCGCCTCGCGCCGCGTGATCGAGCGCGCGCGCGAGCGCGGCTACCAGCTGTTCTGGGTCGACGACGCCACCGTCGGAGTCTCGGTCGACGAGACCACCACGGCCGACGACCTCGCTGCTGTCGCGTGGGCCTTCGGCCTGCCCGAGAACGAGTTCCTGGGTGCGGGGGAGCAGGGCGAGCGCGTACTTCCGTTCACGGATGCTGCGCCCCTGGCTGGCGTGCCGTCCGGGCTGCACCGAGCCTCGGAGTTCCTCACGCACCCGGTGTTCAACTCGCACCGGTCCGAGACGGCGATGATGCGATACCTCAAGCAGCTCTCCGACCGCGACTACGCGCTGGACCGCGGCATGATCCCGCTGGGCTCGTGCACGATGAAGCTCAACGCGGCGACCGAGATGGCCGCCGTGTCGTGGCCGGAGTTCTCGCGCGTGCACCCGTTCGCGCCCGAGGACGACGTGCACGGCTACCTCGCGATGATCGAGCAGCTCGAGGTGTGGCTCGCCGAGGTCACCGGGTACGACGCGGTGTCGCTGCAGCCCAACGCGGGGTCGCAGGGCGAGCTCGCGGGCCTCATGGCGATCCGTGGCTACCACCGGGCGAACGGCGACCTCGCGCGCACGGTGTGCCTCATCCCGTCGTCGGCGCACGGGACGAACGCGGCATCCGCCGTGCTCGCGGGCATGCGCGTCGTCGTGGTCGCGTGCGACGAGGCCGGCAACGTCGACCTCGACGACCTGCGCGCCAAGATCGCGACGCACGCCGACGAGCTCGCGGCGCTCATGATCACGTATCCGTCGACCCACGGCGTGTACGAGCACGACGTGCTCGACATCACGCAGGCCGTGCACGACGCCGGCGGCCAGGTGTACGTCGACGGCGCGAATCTCAACGCCCTCCTCGGCTACGCGCGCTTCGGCGACCTCGGCGGCGACGTCTCGCACCTGAACCTGCACAAGACGTTCGCGATCCCGCACGGCGGCGGCGGCCCGGGCGTCGGCCCCGTGGCGGCGAAGGCGCACCTCGCGGCCTACCTCCCGTCGCACCCGCTGTCGCAGCGCAAGGACCATGCCGGCGGCGTCTTCGACGGCGGACCCATCTCGGCCGCACCGCACGGCTCGGCCGGAATCCTGCCGATCTCGTGGGCATACGTGCGCATGATGGGCGCCGAGGGGCTGCGATCGGCCACGGCCGCCGCGGTGCTCGCCGCGAACTACATCGCGGTCCGCCTGCGCGACCACTACCCGGTGCTGTACACCGGTGAGGACGGCCTCGTCGCGCACGAGTGCATCCTCGACCTGCGTCCGCTGAAGGAGGCGACCGGCGTGTCGGTCGACGATGTCGCCAAGCGCCTCATCGACTACGGCTTCCACGCCCCGACGATGTCGTTCCCCGTCGCGGGCACGCTCATGGTCGAGCCGACGGAGTCGGAGGACCTCGCCGAGATCGAGCGCTTCATCGAGGCCATGATCGCGATCAAGGCCGAGGCAGACCGCGTCGCCGCGGGGGAGTGGCCCGCGGCCGACAACCCGCTCGCGAACGCCCCGCACACCGCCGAGTCCGTGGTCGCGGGTTCGTGGGAGCACCCCTACTCGCGCGAGACCGCCGTGTACCCGGTGCACACCCTGGTCCGCACGAAGTACTGGCCCCCGGTCCGCCGCATCGACCAGGCCTACGGCGACCGCAACCTCGTGTGCGCCTGCCCGCCCATCGAGGCCTTCGCCTGACGCACCCCTGAGTCGACGGGATGCCGCGCCCCGCGGCATCCCGTCGCCCTCTCGTCTCCGCCCGCCGCCCCTCGGGATTCCGCGAAGGAACACCTGGCGGCCGAGAGGTAGCGAAGTTGCCTACCTTTCGGCCGCCAGGTGTTCCCTCGCCGATGGGTGCGGCAACATGCGGCGCCGAGGACGGTGCGGCGGCCGATGGGCCGCATCGCGTCAGCGATCGCCGGACGACGGGCCGGTCGCGTGGGGCGGGCGCGAAGCGAGTGCGCGCCGGAGTGAGTGAAGGTCGGCCGTATGCTCCGGATCGGTCGCCTTCAGGCCGACCCCGAGCAGCCGCTTGCGCAGGGGTTCGACGTTCACCGCGTCGTCCCAGCCCCAGTGGGTCACGCTGCGCACGTTCTCGAGCAGCCGGACGTCGCGCTCGGACTGCTTCTTGAGCACGGTCCGCGCATCACCGAAACGTCCGTCGTACTTCAGGTCACCGTCGCTGTCGCCGGCCATCGCTGAGCGTCGAGCCGATGCGGGGGGGTCACGCCAGAGGAAATCGGGCCGATGCTCCGCGCCATCACGGGCGCGGAAGACAACCTGCAGCTCCGGCCGAGGGAACCCGAGCCACTCCAGCACCGCTCGGCTGATCGACTCGATCGCCGTCTCCGCGAGAGCCGTCGCGCGGCTGAGCGGCCAGCGGGCGATATCGCGTCCCCGGCTGCTCGATCGAGCCTCGTTGATCCCGAGGAGCACCTCAGCGGTGGTGGCCGGATCGAGTCGTAGCGCAGCGTCGGCCGCGGCCAGTCCTATCGCATGGTGGCGAGCCCGGGCGAGGTCGACAGCAGTGTCGCTCGGTGAGGTGACGAGCACACCCGAGAGGTCGATGATGGTTCGCTCCGTCGTCGCACGATGTGTTCGCACGCCGGCGACCTGTCGCGCCGCTCCGCTCGGCGGCACCAGGACGTGCATCGTCACAGGATCACCGAAGATCGGCATCCCGAGCAGCGCTGCGGCGGACTCCATGCAGAAGACGGCGTCGGGATGGACCAGCGCGACCGCATGGACCCGACACAAGTAGCGATCCCACGGCGCGAGATCACGCCACAATCGAGTCGCCGCGTAGACGCCGTGTCGCACCTTGACGAGCTCGCCGCGCTGCACAGCCCGCTCCGGGTGCGGCGTGTCGGCGCGCTGCAGCAAAGGGAGCGGCGCGGGCGCGAGGGTCAGCATCCGTCAAAGATGTCGTTGGTCCGGTCGCGCGACGGCCCGTCGTGTCGGCGTTGTGGAAACTCTGCGCATGCCCCCATCCGGTGGAGGAGCCGCGAGAGAACACCGGGCGGCCGAGAGGTAGGCAACGTCACTACCCCTCGGCCGCCAGCTGTTCTCTCGCAGAGATGAGGGACGGATGCTGCGTGGCCGGGCAGCTGCGACCGATCAGGCCGCGGGCGTCGGGGTCGGCGTCGGGGTCGGGGTCGGGGTCGGCGTGGGGATCGGGGCGAATACGCCGGGCCACAGCGCGGCCGCTAAGGGGTAGCCGACGAACGCGACGATGTCGAGCAGCGTGTGCGCGATGACGAGCGGCATGACGCGACCCCACCGGCGGTAGCACCAGCCGAAGACCACGCCCATCACGACGTTGCCGACGATCGCGCCGATGCCCTGGTAGGCGTGGTAGGCGCCGCGCAGGCCGGCGGAGGTCAGGATGATGGCCCAGTCGTTCCATCCGAACCGGCGCAGCCGGTCGAACAGGTAGCCGATGAAGATGACCTCCTCGGTCAGCCCGGCACGCAGCGCCGACAGCACCAGCAGCGGCACGGTCCACCACGCCGCATCGAGCGGAGACGCGACCACCGCGACGGTGACCCCCAGCGCGCGGCCCGCGGCATAGAGGGCCAGACCCGGCACACCGATGACGGCGGCGAGCAGGATGCCGCGGCCGAGGTCTCCGCCGAACCTCGAGAAGTCCAGTCCGAGGCGGCGCAGCGCGTTGCTCCCGGGCTCCCAGAGAAGGTAGACGACGAGCGCCACCAGGGCGAGCGCGAAGAAGACGGCGAGCACCTGGTAGACGACATCCCAGACCGCCTGCGCGTCCCGCGGAGGGTTCACCTGGGTCTGCTGCTGGCCGAGCGGAACGGGTGCGAGGAGCTTGCGCACGAGCGACAGCACCGAGTACAGAGCGGACTGCCCGACCGTGATCGCGAGGACGATCCAGACCTCCCACGTGAGGCGTCGGCGATCGTACGACGTGAGGGGCGAGAGACTAGTGGAATTCCTCTGGTCTGTGGGCCGGTTCGGCGGCGTCATCTTGTCAGATTGTCACACTCCACGTCGATTGAGTTAAGGCTCTGTAACGTTTTCGCCGATCGTTTTGACCATCTCACTACCGGTGCTTATCGTTTTCCCATCCGCGCGCAGGTCCGGCTTCCGGCCGGATTCGCGCGCATTACCCTGCACAGAGGAGACACAAGTGTCTGACAAGACGACGTGGCGCATGCGCGCACTCGGAGTCGCGGCGGGCGTCGGCGTGACCGCACTGGTCCTCGCCGGTTGCTCGACGACCCCGCCGGAGGCGGAGGAGCCGACGGCCACCGACACCGCGGTGACGGTTGCCGAAACGAACGAGTTCACCGGCACGAACTCGAACAGCGACAACGGCAACCTCGACATCAACGGCAAGATCGACTACCTGACGAAGTCGACGTTCTACTACGTCAGCGACAGCTACGAGGTCGTTCCGGACGAGTCGTTCGGCACGATGGAGGTCGTCAGCGAGGACCCCCTCCAGGTCAAGTACACGCTCAACGACGGCCTGGTGTGGTCGGACGGCGAGCCCATCACGACCGACGACCTGGTGTTCGGCTGGGCCGCCACCTCGGGCGTCTTCGACGACGCGACCCTCGACCCCGAGACGGGCGAGCCCACCAGCGGCACCAAGTACTTCGCGTACGCGGGCAGCACCGAGGGCCTCAAGACCTCGACGATCACCGAGGTCGCGGACGACAAGCTCTCGCTCGTCCTCGAATACGACGAGCCCTTCGTCGACTGGAACATCCAGGACCTCATGGACCAGCCTGTCCACGTCGTCGCTGAGAAGTCCGGCGTCGACCAGGCCGAGCTCGTCGACACGATCCTGACCAGCCCGCGCGGCGACGCCGCGGCCCCGGCTCCGGTCAACGAGACGCTCAAGGCTGCGGCCGACTTCTGGAACTCGGGCTTCGACATGACGTCGCTGCCGGACGACCCGTCGCTGTACCTGTCGAGCGGCCCGTGGGTCATCGACTCCTACGAGCCCACGCAGTCGATGACGCTGAAGCTCAACGACAAGTACACCGGTGACCTCAAGCCGCAGTTCTCCGAGATGGTCATCCGCTTCATCGGTGACGCTCAGGCGCAGGTCACGGCCCTCCAGAACGGCGAGGTCGACATCATCGCCCCGCAGGCGAGCGGCGACACGCTCACCGCGCTCCAGGGCATCGACGGCGTGGAGGTCCTCCAGGGCGACGCGCTGAACTACGACCACCTCGACCTGACGTTCGCCGGCCCGTTCGCCGAGCAGAACGTCCGTGAGGCGTTCCTCAAGACGATCCCGCGTCAGCAGCTCGTCGACACGCTGATCAAGCCGGTCAACCCCGAGGCCGAGGTCCTCAACTCGCAGCTGTTCATCCCGGCGCAGGCTCCGTACGAGGACGCCGTCGCCAGCAACGGCTCCGACGAGTACGCCGAGGTCGACATCGAGGGCGCCAAGGAGCTCCTCGCCGGTGCGACCCCGACGATCCGCCTGATGTACAACATCAACAACCCGAACCGCGTCGCCGCGTTCGAGGCCATCCAGGCCTCGGCTGCTGAGGCCGGCTTCGTGATCGAAGATGTGGGCCGCGAGGACTGGAGCGCTCAGCTCGGTTCCGACATCTACGACGCAGTCATCTTCGGGTGGATCTCGCCCGGTGTCGGCAACGGCACCATCCCGCAGATCTTCGCGAGCTTCGGTGGCAGCAACTTCAACAAGTACGCCAACGACCGCGTCGACGAGATCGCGACCGAGATCCCGACCACGCTCGACATCGACGCGATCGACGAGCTCACGGTCGAGGCCGACGGCCAGCTGTTCGCGGACGCCTACGGTCTGCCCCTCTTCCAGGGCCCCGGCCTCGAGGCGCACGTCGACACCATCGAGGGCATCACCTTCATGGGCAACCAGACCGGTGTGTTCTGGAACTTCTGGGAGTGGACGGTCGCCGAGTAATTCGGTGATCCACTGAAACACCACGCCATGGGGCGTCGGGTGCTGACAGCCCGGCGCCCCGTGCGTGTGTCTTCCCGTCCACAGCCGGCGAACCCGACGCCCGGCCTCTGCTGCCGTCGTCGCGTGCCTGCTACCTTTTCTGCATGAAGGGCCAGCCCAGTGCTTAGCTTCGTTCTGCGGCGCATCGGGGTCTCGATCCTGATCCTCATCGCCGCATCCTTCCTGATGTACACCCTCGTGGCTCTGGCAAAAGATCCGCTCGAGGACCTGTACGCCTCCAACAGCCCGAACCGCGACGCGCTGATCGCGCAGCGCATCGCGTGGCTGAACCTCGACCAGCCCATCCCCGTCCGCTGGTTCAACTGGCTCCTCGGCGCCGCACGCTGTGTCATCCCGTTCGGTGGCTGCGACCTCGGCGTCACCATCCAGAACCAGCCGGTCACGATCGTCCTCGCCCGTGCGATGGGTGCGACGCTCCAGCTCGTCACCGCTTCGACGATTCTCGCCATCGTCCTCGGCGTCCTCGTCGGCATCGTCTCGGCGCTGCGCCAGTACAGCGCGATCGACTACTCGTTCACGTTCGCCAGCTTCCTCTTCTACTCGCTGCCCTCGTTCGTGATGGGCGTCCTTCTCAAGGTCTTCGTGGCGCTCGGCTTCAACAACTGGCTCGACAGTCCGGTGTTCACGTGGCCGTGGATCATCGCACTCAGTCTCATCTCCGGAGTCTTCTGGCAGGCCATCATCGGCGGGAACAGGCAGCGTCGCCTGGTCGTGTTCGCGGCCTCGGTCATCACCACCGGAGCGATGCTCTACGGCATGAGCGTGACGGCGTGGTTCCTCAACCCGTCGCTCGGCCCGATCCTCACCCCGCTGCTCATCGCCGCGTTCGGCGCCGGCATGGTGCTCATCATCGCGGGCGCGCGCGCACGCTACGCGTGGCGAACCGCGGGCGTGACCGTGATCGCGCTCATCGCCGCCTACTTCGTGCTGCAGCCGTTCCTGAAGTCCTTCAATGGGTGGGGCGTGTTCGCGCTCTTCGTCGCCGCCGCACTGGTCGGCGCCGCGGCAGGGTGGTTCCTCGGCGAGTACGACAAGGGGCAGGCGATCCGGATCGGCGTGCTCACGGGCGTTCTCGGCATGGGCGTGATCATCCTCGATCAGTTCATGCAGAACTGGAACTCGTACGTCAACAACCCGAAGGTGAACGGGCGGCCGATCGCCACGATCGGGTCGCAGACGCCGAACCTGCAGGGCGACTGGTGGATCCAGAGCATCGACACGTTCACCCACCTGCTGCTGCCGACCATCAGCCTCATGCTGATCTCGTTCGCCGCGTACACCCGCTATGCGCGCGGCGGCATGCTCGAGACGCTGAACCAGGACTACATCCGCACCGCGCGCGCGAAGGGCCTCCCCGAGCGGACGGTCGTCGTGCGCCACGCGTTCCGCAACTCGCTCATCCCCATCACCACGATCGTCGCGGCCGATGTGGGCGCGCTCATCGGAGGCGCGATCATCACCGAGCGCATCTTCGCGTTCAGCGGCATGGGCGCCCTCTTCAACGCCGGTCTCCAGCGCGCCGATCCGAACCCGGTCATGGCGTACTTCGTCGTCATCGCCGTGGTCGCCATCACGTTCAACTTCCTCGCCGACCTCGCATACTCGGCGATCGACCCGAGAGTGAGGGTCAAGTAATGTCCATCCCGATCGATCCGGCCCTCGAGCCTCCCACCGCGCCGTCCGACGGCGGTGTGCACGTCCAGACCGCAGAAGAACGCGGCGTCAGCCAGGGGCGACTCACGTTCCGCCGGTTCATCGCGCACAAGCCTGCGGTCGTCAGCGCCATCCTGTTCATCCTCATTGTGGGATTCGCCATCTCCGCGACCGGCATCGGCCCCATTCCGGGCTGGTGGAAGTGGAATTACGAGCAGCTCCTGCCCATCACCAACGGCGGAAGGCCGACGCTGACGCTGTGGCCCTTCTCGCTCGGCGAGCACCCGTTCGGCCAGAACACGGTCGGCAAGGACTACTTCGCGATGACCATGCGCGGCCTCGTGAACTCGTCCTACATGATGTTCATCATCGGCTTGATCGGCGCCTTCCTCGGCGTCATCGTGGGCGCCCTTGCGGGCTACTACCGCGGGTGGGTCGATTCGCTGCTGATGCGCCTGACCGACATCGTGATCGTGATCCCGGTCATCGTGATCGGCGCGGTCGTCGGTTCGGCCGTCGGTGGACTCGGGCCGCTGCTGCTGGCTCTCTTCCTCGGGTTCTTCGTCTGGACGGGCATCGCCCGACTGGTGCGGGCCGAGTTCCTCACGCTGCGCGAGCGCGAATTCGTCGAGGCGGCTCGTGTCGCGGGCGCGTCGGACGCGCGCATCATCTTCAAGCACATCCTCCCGAATGCGATCGGCGTGGTCATCGTCGCGACGACCCTGCTGATTGCGGCCGCGATCATCCTCGAGACGTCGCTGTCGTTCCTCGGCTACGGCGTGAAGTCGCCTGACGTCTCGCTCGGCCTGCTGATCTCGCAGAACGAGTCGGCGTTCCAGACCCGCCCGTGGCTGTTCTGGTGGCCGGCGGCGTTCATCGTCATCCTGTCCCTGCTTGTCAACTTCGTCGGCGACGGACTCCGCGACGCGTTCGACCCGCGCCAGAAGCGCGTCGTCTTCCGCAAGGTCAAGGAACTCCCCGAGGACGCGGTCATCGTGGCCGGCACGACCGCCGACGTGCCCGAGGGTGCGTTGGTCACGGCCGGTGGTGCGGCGATCGTCGAGGGCGTCACGAGCGATCGCCCCGACGATGTGCTCGACGACGAGATCGCGCCCGACCCGGATCGGCGCGGATGATGCGCCGCAGGCCCTCAGCCGGTGGCGACGATCAGCGCGACCGACGTCGCGGCGAGCACGATCGACGCGACGAGGAACGGCACGTGCCAGTGGCGCTTGACCGGCGTCTCGTCCGCAACGCCGAGCTCCACCTGACCGGCATCGAGACGGCGGCGCCAGGTCTCTCGCACGACGAGAGCCGCGTTGCCCGAGTCGGTGCCCATACGGTCGCTCGGGCGGGCGTCGCCACCGGCGGCGTTCGCCTCGCGGCGGGCCTTCGCGTTGCCCATCATCGTGGTGAAGAAGCCGGGCGCCGGCGCCGACCAGGCGGTGAAGCTGCCGGACGGCGTGTGCAGCGTCAGGGCGCGCGCCGTGTCGACGTGCACGAGGGCCTCCCAGGGCACCTCGACATCGTGGCTCACGTTCTCGATGCGCACACCGTGATCCGATACGACCACGCTGGGGCGCCACAGTGCCATCCAGCCCAGGAGGGCAGCCAGTGGGGCGGCGGCGTAGACCCACGCCAGCCGCGGGTCCGTGCTCCATACGGCGGTGATCACTGCGAGCGCCGCGAGACTCCAGACGATGACGGCAGCAATGCGGTTGAAGCGGGAGTCGATGCGGAGCGCATGGTCGGTCACCCCCTCATTCTCTCAATCGATCCCACAAGGACCATCAAATGAACGCGTCCCCCACTCCCGTCTCCACCGGCAGTCCGCTGCTGGAAGTGAGCGGTCTGTCCGTGGACTTCGCCGTCGACAACTACTGGGTGCCGGCAGCGAAGAAGCTGAACTACTCCGTCGAATCGGGCAAGGCCCTCGCGATCGTCGGCGAGTCCGGCTCGGGCAAGAGCGCGAGCTCCATGGCGATGCTGGGACTCCTGCCGTCGAACGCCCGCGTGACCGGCAGTGTCAAGCTCGGCGGCCGCGAGATCCTCGGTCTGCGTCCTGACGACCTGCGTCGCGTGCGCGGCCGTGAGATCGCCGTGATCTTCCAGGAGCCGATGACGGCGCTGAACCCCGTGTTCACGGTCGGGTTCCAGATCATCGAGACGCTGCGCATCCACCAGGGCATGACTCCGAGCGCGGCGCGCGCGCGTGCACTCGAGCTGCTCGACATGGTGGAGCTTCCCGACCCGCTCAAGGCGTTCAACTCGTACCCGCACCAGCTGTCGGGCGGCCAGCGTCAGCGCGCCATGATCGCGCAGTCGATCTCGTGCGACCCGCAGCTGCTCATCGCCGACGAGCCGACCACGGCTCTCGACGTGACGGTCCAGGCCGAGATCCTCGACCTCATGCGCGACCTCCGCCACCGCCTCGACTCGGCGATCCTGATCATCACGCACGACATGGGCGTGGTGGCCGACATCGCCGACGACATCGTCGTGATGCGCAAGGGCGAGATCGTCGAGCGCGGCACGGTCGACGCGGTCTTCAACCGCCCCACCCACGCGTACACGCAGCAGCTGCTCGCAGCGGTGCCGCGCATCGGCGATGCGCAGGGCGAGTCGATCGACACGACGGCAGCCCTCGCCGGCGACACCTCGGTGATCCGCTTGGCCGACGTCGCCGCCCGTGAGGACGAGGAGCGCCGCAAGGGCCTCGGCGCACCGGTGCTCGACTTCACGGACGTTGCGATCGACTACCCGAAGAAGGGGCGCGTGCCCGCGTTCCGAGCGGTTGAGCACGCGAACTTCACCATCTATCCGGGTGAGGTCACGGGCCTCGTGGGCGAGTCCGGCTCGGGCAAGACCACGGTCGGCCGCGCCGCGATCGGCCTGCTGCCGATCGCGGACGGCAAGGCCGAGGTCGTCGGCTACGACATCTCCAAGGCCGACCGGCGCCTGCTGCACAAGGTGCACAAGGACGTGGGCATCGTCTTCCAGGACCCGTCGTCGTCGCTGAATCCGCGCCTTCCGATCGGCCAGTCGATCGGCGAGCCGATGCTCCTGGCGGGGATCGCGAAGGGTCGCGAGCTCGACGTGAAGGTGCAGGGGCTGCTTGACGCCGTCGAGCTGCCCCGCTCGTACCGCAACCGCTACCCGCACGAGCTGTCGGGCGGTCAGAAGCAGCGTGTCGGCATCGCGCGCGCCCTGTCGCTGCAGCCCAAGCTGCTCATCGCGGACGAGCCGACCTCGGCGCTGGACGTGTCGGTGCAGGCCACCGTCCTGCAGCTGCTGCGCCAGCTGCAGGCCGACATGGGCTTCGCATGCCTCTTCATCAGCCACGACCTCGCGGTCGTCGACTCGCTGGCCGACCGCATCATCGTGATGCACCACGGCAAGATCGTCGAGCAGGGTGCGACGGGTCAGATCCTGCGCGCGCCCAAGGAGGACTACACGCGCCGCCTCATCGCCGCCATCCCGGTGCCCGATCCCGAAGAGCAGCGCGTGCGCCGCGAGGCGCGCGCCGCCCTGCTCGAAGCGGGCCTGGAGGGCTGATCCGCCGCCGAAAGGCGATACACAGCAGCGCCCAATAGAATGGGGATGCCGGCATTCCGGCATCCCCATTCTCTTTCAAGGATTCCCTCATGGCGCGCGCCCTCCGTCCGGACCTCCGCAACGTGGCTATCGTCGCTCACGTCGACCACGGCAAGACCACCCTCGTCGACGCGATGCTCCGCCAGACCGGCTCGTTCGGCGAGCACGCTCACGTCGAAGAGCGCGCGATGGACTCGAACGACCTCGAGCGCGAAAAGGGCATCACGATCCTCGCGAAGAACACCGCGATCACGTACAACGGCGCCCACACCGACGTTCCCGTCACCATCAACGTCATCGACACCCCCGGCCACGCCGACTTCGGCGGCGAGGTCGAGCGCGGACTGTCGATGGTCGACGGCGTCGTGCTGCTCGTCGACGCGAGCGAGGGCCCGCTCCCGCAGACCCGCTTCGTGCTCCGCAAGGCGCTCGAGGCGAAGCTGCCTGTCATCCTGCTGGTCAACAAGACCGACCGTCCCGACGCGCGCATCGCCGAGGTCGAGGAGGAGGCGCACGACCTGCTGCTGGGCCTCGCGTCCGACCTCCACGAGGACGTGCCCGACCTCGACATCGACGCCCTGCTCGACGTCCCCGTCGTGTATGCGAGCGGGCGCGCGGGCGCAGCATCCCGTACCCGTCCCGCCAACGGCGAGCTCCCCGACAACGCCGACCTCGAGCCGCTGTTCGAGGCGATCCTCGAGCACGTGCCTGCACCGGCATACGACGACGAGGCGCCCCTTCAGGCCTGGGTCACCAACCTCGACTCGAGCCCGTTCCTCGGCCGCCTCGCGCTGCTGCGCGTCTTCAACGGCACCCTCAAGAAGGGTCAGACCGTCGCGTGGGTCCGTCACGACGGCTCGCACTCGAACGCCCGCATCACCGAGCTGCTGAAGACCCGCGCTCTCGAGCGCTACCCGGCCGAAGAGGCCGGTCCCGGCGACATCGTCGCCATCGCCGGCATCGAGGAGATCACGATCGGCGAGACGATCGCCGACCCTGAGGACGTCCGGCCGCTCCCCGCGATCACGGTCGACGATCCCGCGATCTCGATGACGATCGGCACGAACACGTCGCCGCTGGTCGGCAAGGTCAAGGGCCACAAGGTCACCGCCCGCATGGTGAAGGACCGCCTCGACCGAGAGCTCATCGGCAACGTGTCGCTCAAGGTCGTCGACATCGGACGCCCCGACGCGTGGGAGGTGCAGGGTCGCGGCGAGCTCGCGCTGGCAATCCTCGTCGAGAACATGCGCCGCGAGGGCTTCGAGCTCACGGTCGGCAAGCCGCAGGTCGTCACGCGCAAGGGCGAGGACGGCAAGGTCAAGGAGCCTTTCGAGCACTTGACGATCGACGCCCCCGAGGAGTACCTCGGCGCCATCACCCAGCTGATGGCTTCCCGCAAGGGCCGGATGGAGACGATGGTCAACCACGGCACCGGCTGGGTCCGCATGGAGTTCATCGTGCCCTCGCGCGGTCTGATCGGCTTCCGCACCGAGTTCCTCTCGATGACGCGCGGCACGGGCATCGCCAACGCGATCTCGCACGGCTACGACGACTGGGCGGGCCACATCGTCGCCCGCCAGAACGGCTCGATCGTCGCCGACCGCTCGGGCGTCGTCACCCCGTTCGCCATGATCGCGCTGCAGGAGCGCATGAGCTTCTTCGTGCAGCCCACCGAAGAGGTCTACGAGGGCATGGTCGTCGGCGAGAACTCGCGCGCCGACGACATGGACGTGAACATCACCAAGGAGAAGAAGCTCACGAACATGCGGTCCTCGACCGCGGACGCGTTCGAGTCGATGACTCCGCCGCGCCTCCTCTCCCTCGAGGAGAGCCTCGAGTTCGCCCGCGACGACGAATGCGTCGAGGTCACGCCCGAGAAGGTGCGCATCCGCAAGGTGATCCTCGACGCCACCGAGCGCGGCCGCGCGGCCTCGCGCCTGAAGCGCCAGGACGCCAACGCGTAATTCTGGAACGGATGCCGCGACCCCGCGCCCTCGAAGGGCGCAGGGTCGCGGCATCCGTCGTATCAGAAGAGAGGCCACCGATCGGCTCGCGGCCCGGCGCCCGGTGTCGGGGCCGTCGGTAGCATGACGAGGTGACCCTCGACCCGCACTTCGACGATGCGCACAGCGCGGGCGAAGGCCAGAGGGCCGTGCGCGAAGGACTCGGGGTCGCAGTGGCGACCAGCGCCTACGGCATCTCGTTCGGCGCTCTCGCGGTCGCCGCCGGGCTCGACGTCTGGCAGACCTGCGTGCTGAGCCTCGTGATGTTCACCGGCGGGTCGCAGTTCGCGTTCGTCGGCATCGTAGGCGCCGGGGGACTGGCCGCTGTCCCCGCCGCGATCGCGTCGGCAGCGCTGCTCGGGGTGCGCAACGTCGCCTACGGCATCCGCATGTCGCCGGTGATCGGTGCGGGCTTCTGGCGTCGCGCGGCCGCGGCGCAGTTCACGATCGACGAATCGACGGCCGTCGCGCTCGCGCAGCGGTCACCGCATGCGCGCTCGCTGGGCTTCTGGGTGACGGGCATCGGCATCTACGTCGGGTGGAACCTGTCGACCCTTGCGGGCGCCCTGCTCGGAGACGTACTCGGCGACGTCCGGGCGTACGGGCTCGACGCCGCGGCCGCCGCGGCGTTCCTCGCGCTGCTGTGGCCGCGTCTGCGGGCACGGCAGCCCATCGTCGTGGGCGTGGCTGCCGCGGTCGTCGCGACGGTGCTGACGCCCGTCCTCATGCCGGGGCTGCCGGTCATCATCGCCGCGCTCGTCGCGATCGTGGTCGGCTGGACGAACTGGCTCGGCAAGGACGAACGGGTGGATGCCGAGCCCGACGACGTCGCCGAGAGAGAGGGGCTGCCGTGACGATGTGGACCGCCATCCTCGTGGCCTCGATCATCTGCGTCGCGCTCAAGACCGTGGGGTATCTCATCCCCGCCAAGTGGGTGGAGGCGCCTACGCCGATGCGCATCGCGGACCTCCTCACCGTCGCGCTGCTGGCTGCGCTCGTCGCCGTGCAGACCCTCGGCGTCGGGCAGGCGGTGGTGGTCGATGCGCGGGTGCCGGCCGTGCTCGTCGCCGCGGGCCTGCTGATGCTGCGCGCGCCGTTCCTCGTCGTGGTGATCGCCGCGGCGATCGTGGCGGCGCTCCTGCGGCTGTGGGGCTGGGCGGCGTAACGCTCAAGATCTCGGTAAGCGGGCGGGGAGGAGCGTCCAGGCGCGCTCGGTACCATCGACGCATGCGCCCTTCCGTTCCCGCCCGCATCGGCAGCTGGATCATCGCCCTGCTGGTGGGACTCGTCTACGGGGTCGCTGGTACAGTCGCCCACGCGTACGCGATCGGCCGGTTCCCGCTGGGCCTGATCCTCGCTCTGATCGGCTCGGGCGCGCTGCTCGTCGCCGTGAGGCTGCTCACCTCCGACCGCTGGGCGACCCTCGCGACAGGCGTCGGGATGATGGTGTCGACCCTCGTGTTCTCGGGCAGCGGCCCCGGCGGCTCGGTCGTCGTGCCCCAGTCGGAGCTCGGCGTCGTATGGACCATCGCCGTGCCGATCCTCGTGGCGCTCGCGGTGGCCTGGCCAGATCGCATCCCCCGGATGCAGTGAGCGTCGCACGGCGGTCGGCCATCGGAGGTCGCGGCTAGACTGAGGGCGTGACGTACGTGATCGCCCTTCCCTGCGTGGACGTCAAGGACCGCGCCTGCATCGACGAGTGTCCCGTGGACTGCATCTACGAGGGCGACCGGTCGCTGTACATCCACCCGGACGAGTGCGTGGACTGCGGCGCCTGCGAGCCGGTCTGCCCCGTCGAGGCGATCTACTACGAAGACGACCTGCCTGACGAGTGGCAGGACTACTACAAGGCCAACGTCGAGTTCTTCGACGACATCGGCTCCCCGGGCGGTGCCGCCAAGGTCGGCGTCATCCACAAGGACCACCCGATCATCGAGGCGCTCCCGCCGCAGGAACACTGACGTGGGGGTCGCGGACCTCGCCGACTACCCCTGGGATGCCGTCGCGCCGTATGCCGCGCGCGCACGCTCGCACCCCGACGGGCTCGTCGACCTCTCGATCGGCTCGCCCGTCGACGCCACGCCCGCGGTCGTCGCCGAGGCGCTCCGTGCCGCGACCGACGCGCACGCGTACCCGCAGACCGTCGGCACCCCGAGTCTGCGCGCGGCCATCGCGAGCTGGTACGACCGGCGCCGTGGTGTTCCCGGGCTGACTGCCGACAACGTGCTCCCGACCGTGGGGTCGAAGGAGCTCGTCGCACTCCTCCCGCTGCTGCTGGGCCTCGGGCCCGGCGATGTGGTCGTGCATCCCCGTGCCGCCTATCCGACGTACGAGGTCGGGGCTCGGCTGGTGGGCGCCATGCCCGTCGCGGCTGACGATCCCGCAGAGTGGCCCGAGGGTACGCGCCTCGTCTGGGTCAACTCCCCGGGTAATCCCGACGGCCGCGTGCTCGACATCCCCGCCCTTCGCGCCGCGGTCGCCCGAGCTCGAGAGCTCGGCGCCGTCCTCGCATCCGACGAGTGCTACGCCGAGCTGGGCTGGGACGCACCGTGGGACACCGCGCCGGTGCCCTCGGCGCTCGATCCCCGCGTGACCGGAGGCGACCTCGGCGGGATCCTCTCGGTCTACTCGCTGAGCAAGCAGTCGAACCTCGCGGGCTACCGGGCCGCGTTCCTCGCCGGCGATCCCGCCGTCATCGCGCGCCTGCTGACCGCACGCAAGCACCTCGGCCTCATGCTCCCGCTTCCGGTCCAGGCGGCGATGACCGCAGCGCTCGAGGATGACGTCCACGTCGCCGCCCAGAAGGAGCTCTATCGTCGCCGGCGCGAAGTGCTGCGACCCGCTATCGAGGCCGCAGGCTTCCGCATCGACGCCAGCGAAGCCGGACTGTACCTGTGGGCGACCGAGGGGCGCGACGCGTGGGAGAGCCTGGGCCGTCTCGCCGACCTCGGCATCCTCGCGGGCCCCGGCCATTTCTACGGCACGCACTTCCCTCAGCACATCCGGCTGTCGCTCACGGCGACGGACGAGCGCATCGCGTCGGCGGCCGAACGCCTGCGCGCGGCATCAGATATCGCGATCTGAGGATTCCTCTATCGGATGCCGCGGCCCTTTGGCTGTGTCAACAGTAGGCGCAACGGCGCACTAGGCTGTAGGAACGCGGCGACGCGGCATCCCCCGTCCCGCCCCTCCGTTCTGCTGCTGCCCTCTCCCCGGCGCCGCACAGGACTGGACGACACCCCCGGTACGACCAGAAATCGCGAGGAGGCGCCGTGAGCGACGCGGGCACCCAGCAGGAGAAGGCCACTCTCACGATCGGTGGCAGCACCGCCGAGTTCCCGCTCCTGCGGGGCACGGACGGCACACCGAGCGTGGACCTCTCCACTCTCACCCGCCAGACCGGCTACACGGCTCTCGACTACGGCTTCGTGAACACCGCGGCGACCAAGTCCGCGATCACGTACATCGACGGCGACCAGGGCGTGCTGCGCTACCGCGGCTACCCGATCGAGCAGCTCGCGAAGAACAGCACCTACCTCGAGGTCGCATGGCTGCTCATCTACGGCGAGCTGCCGAGCGCCGACCAGCTGGCCGAGTTCGACGAGAAGATCCGCCGGCACACGCTGCTGCACGAGGATCTCAAGCGCTTCTTCTCGGCGCTGCCGCACACCGCGCATCCCATGTCGGTGCTGTCGTCGGCCGTCTCGGCGCTCTCGACGTACTACGAGCACCAGTCCGACCCGAACAATCCTGAGCACGTCGAGCTGAACACGATCCGCATGCTCGCGAAGCTGCCCGTGATCGCGGCGTACGCGCACAAGAAGAGCATCGGCCAGGCGTTCCTGTATCCCGACAACTCGCTCGGGTTCGTCGACAACTTCCTCAAGCTCAATTTCGGCGTCCTGTCGGAGGTCTACCAGGTCGACCCCGTCATGTCGCGGGCTCTCGAGCGCCTGCTCATCCTCCACGAGGACCACGAGCAGAACGCGTCGACCTCGACCGTCCGTCTCGTCGGCTCGACCGGGGCGAACCAGTTCTCGTCGATCTCCGCCGGCATCAATGCGCTCTACGGTCCGCTGCACGGCGGCGCGAACGAGGCCGTGCTCGACATGCTGGCGCGCATCCGCGATTCCGGCGAGAGCGTGCAGCGCTTCGTCGAACGGGTCAAGAACAAGGAAGACGGCGTGAAGCTCATGGGCTTCGGTCACCGCGTCTACAAGAACTACGACCCGCGCGCGAAGCTTGTCAAGGAGTCGGCCGACGAGGTGCTGTCGGCGCTCGGCGTGAGCGACCCGCTGCTCGACCTCGCGAAGGAGCTCGAAGAGATCGCGCTCAACGACGCGTACTTCCAGGACCGTCGCCTGTACCCGAACGTCGATTTCTACACCGGCGTGATCTACAAGGCGATGGGCTTCCCGACCCGCATGTTCACGGTGCTCTTCGCGATCGGGCGCCTGCCCGGCTGGCTCGCGCAGTGGCGTGAGGCCGCGAGCGACCCGCAGACCAAGATCGGTCGACCGCAGCAGCTGTACATCGGCGCCGAAGAGCGCAACTACCCCGGTCTGTCCTGACTCTGCCGGAATGACGGATGCCGCGCCCCCGAGTGGGAGCGCGGCATCGTCGTGCTGCGGGGTCTGTGCCTCGTGGTGAGTCAGCCGACCTCGGCCAGAGCCGCTTCGTCGGCGTCCTCCAGTGACCCCGGGGCTGCAGCATCCGTCCGTCCCCGCGGGCGCACCGTCAGCACGAGGATCGCAGCCACGACCGCCCCGGCGGCGAGTGTCAGCCAGGCGACCGCGTAGCCGTCGAGCGCGGGGGTGGCGCCCGGCTCGACCGCGCCGAATACGACCGCCGTCGTGAAGGCGGAGCCGACCGCCGACCCGATCGTGCGCAGGTTGGCGTTGACGCCGGTCGCGATGCCGGTGCGGTCGGCGGGCACGCTCTCGACGATGATGCTCGCCGTCGACGCGTAGGCCAGGCCGATGCCCAGCCCGAACACGCCGCCCGCGAGGGCGAGGGTGACGAGCGTCTCGTGGTCGAACACCGCGAACACGACGCCGCCCGCCATCAGCAGCGCGCCGAGCGCCATCATGAGCCGCAGCGGGATGACGCGGGCGATCGCACCTGTCGCGAAACCGACGCTCGACATGCCGATGAGAAGGGGGAGCAGCGCCAGGCCGGCGGCCTGCACGCCGAGCCCCAGGCCCCATCCCGAGCTCGCGGGCGTCTCGAGGAACTGGGGGAGGTAGCCCCAGAAGCCGAAAGCGGCGGCTCCGATGAGGAGTGCGGCGGCGTTGACGGGCCAGATCGCCCGCGAGGCCATCAGGCGGAGGTCGACGAGCGGCTCCGACGAGCGGAGCTCGGACACCACCCACGCCACCATGAGGAGCACGGCGGCGGCGAACAGCGCGAGCGTGAGCGGCGAGGTCCAGCCCCAGCGCGCCCCGGAGCTGAGCGGAACGAGCAGTGCGATGAGCCATCCCGACAGGAGCACGGCCGAGATCACGTTCACACGGCCGACCGCACGCAGACCCGCGGGCGGCACGAGCATCATCGTGAGCACGATGCCCGCAACAGCGGCGACGAACGGGACCGCGAAGATCCCGTGCCAGCCGAGGAGCTCCGCGAGGGGACCCGCGAGCACGCTTCCCGCCGCACCACCGATGCCGATGATCGCGCTGGTGGCGCCGATGGCGCCGGTGAGCTGGTGGCGAGGCATGACATCGCGGAGCAAGCCGAACGCCAGCGGGAAGAGCGCCCCGCCGACGCCCTGCAGCACGCGGGCGAGGATGAGCACCTCGAGGTTCGGCGCGAACGATGCGACCACGTCGCCGATCGCGACGACGGCGAGCACCGCGAGGAACGTGTTGCGTCGGCCGCGGAGGTCGCCGATGCGGCCGAGGAGCGGAGTGGCGACAGCCGCGGCGATGAGCCAGGACGTGTTGGTCCAGGATGCTGCATCCGCCGTCACGCCGAAGTCCGCGGCGATGAGGGGGATGACGGGGATGACCAGATTCTGGAGCAGCGCGAGTGAGGCGACGCTCAGTGCGATCGCCGCGAACGCAGCGCGGGGTGTGAAGGGGACAGTGGGCATCGACGGGCCTTCCGATGGGTGCGGATCCGATGAATGCGGGATAAAGTGGAGGGAGGTCTCCGAACGGAGGACGCCTCCGCTTTGCAAGATTAGCGGAGGGACCCTCCGTTTCGCAACCACGGAATTCGCCGTCGCCGCAGGGCGCGGCTCGGCTATATCAGGAGGGTTCGGTCATGGCGGTCGTCGAGCGGGTGTCTGCACTGGATGCACGTCGGCCGCAGCGGGCCGATGCCGCGCGGAACTTCGACGCGCTCGTCGCGGCCGGCCGCGAGGCGTTCGCGGAGGAAGGATCCGCGGCCTCCCTCGAAGACATCGCGCGCCGCGCGGGTGTCGGGATCGGGACGCTGTACCGCAACTTCCCCACTCGCGACGACCTCATCGAGACGCTCTACCTCGGGGAGGTCGACGCGCTCGTGCGCGCCGCGGATGAGGTCGCCGATCTCGAGCCCTGGGAGGCGCTCCGCGCATGGCTCGACCGGTTCGTCGCCTACGTGGGGACCAAGCACGCCCTGCTCGACGGCCTGAACCGCCGCTCGCCGGTACTGGCGGAGTGCCGCACGATCATGCTCTCCGCAGGGGAGCCGCTGCTCGAGCGCGCCCAGGCCTCGGGCGACGTCGACCCCGACATCTCGATCGGGGACGTGGTGAAGCTGGTGTCGGGAGTGGCGGCAGTCGCCTCGTTCGACGACGAAGCGCAGCGCGAGCGGGTGCTCAACCTGGCCATAAACGCCATTCGCCGCTGATCCGCGGGCCGGGACGAGAGGGCGCGCGGTTGAAGCGACGAGACCGCCCCGTCGTCGTGACGGAGCGGTCTCGCTGAGCAGGATTCAGGCGTGGAGCGCCTCGTTGAGCGTGACACCCACACCCGCGCGGCGCACGGCCTCGACCGCGCCGGTGAGGGAGTTCCGGCGGAAGAGCAGCCCGGCGCTGCCGGACAGATCCGCGCCCTTGGCGGTCGGAAGCGAACCGTCGGCGCGACGCGGCTCGTCCGCGAGGACGACCTTGGTGCCGGCGGTGACGTACAGTCCGGCCTCGACGATGCAGTCGTCGCCGAGCGAGATGCCGATACCGGCGTTCGCCCCGAGCAGTGTGCGGGCGCCGACGGACACCTTGTGCGTGCCGCCACCCGAGAGCGTGCCCATGATCGAGGCGCCGCCGCCGATGTCGCTGCCGTCGCCCACGACCACGCCCTGCGAGATGCGGCCTTCGACCATGCTCTGGCCGAGGGTGCCGGCGTTGAAGTTCACGAAGCCCTC
This sequence comes from Microbacterium sp. F01, assembly GCF_056156365.1. Lineage (NCBI taxonomy): Bacteria > Bacillati > Actinomycetota > Actinomycetes > Micrococcales > Microbacteriaceae > Microbacterium > Microbacterium sp. F01. Next base: position 2,511,344 of record NZ_CM149592.1, on the reverse strand, counting down.
GTGCATGACGGTGGTACCGGGCGACAGGTACGCCCCGAGCCGCACGCGGGATGCGTCGGCGATGCGGACGCCGGCGGGGGTGACGTAGTCGAGAAGGCGCGGGAACTTGTCGAGGCCCTGTACCTGGATGCCCTCGCGCGCAAGGAAGGGGCGCAGGCGGGTCAGAGCGTCCGGATGAATGGGGCCCGCGTTGGTCCAGGCCACGTTGGGCAGGTGCGCGAAGATGCCGTCGAGGTTCACCTCGTTGGGACGCACGAGCAGGTGCGACAGCGCGTGCAGGCGCAGGTAGGCGTCTGGCGTCGAAGTCGGAGCGGCATCGAGGTCGGCCTCGATTGCCACGACCTCCACGGTGACGGCCCGGCGTGCGTCGGCGACCGCGAGGCGGTCGAGTTCGTCCGGCGGCATCTGAGGGTCGTAGCCCAGCGGAATGCGTCCGGCAGCGGGGGAGGGGAACCACGTGTCGAGCACGGTCCCGTCTTCGGCGGTCGTGGCGAGGCCGACGCCCCACACCCATCGTTCTTCGGTCATGCCTTCCACGCTAGCGCGCGGGCTCGGCCGGAGTTCCGCGTGTTTCCGCGGCTCGGAGCCTGCGACACGCCCGGGCGGCGGTGCGGATTCGACGGTGGGGTGGGATCGGCGTAGAGTTCTTGTTGTTCGCCCCAAAGGGTAGAGCAGAAGGCCGGAAGGTCTCGCTCCCCTCAAGCAGCGAACGACCTCCACCACACAGGATCCGCTGGTCGGATCACTCGCTTGCGAGAGTGGTGGAAGCCTTGTTCGGAGGGTTTTGGTCAGTTTGACCGGATCGCTTCGGCGAGGTAGGATAGTGAAGTTGCCCAGCTGGGTTGCGGGTCCGTGGGATTCGTTGCTGGTTGGTGCGTCCGATCTTTGAGAACTCAACAGCGTGCACTTGTCAAATGCCAATTTTTTTCTCTGTCGATCAGTTTTTTGCTGGTTGGTGGGGGTCTTTTTTGGATCAATTCATGGATGTCAGTTTGATATTCGTTTTTGGTCATGGTTGAACTCGTCTGCTGTGAGCTGTTTTCCCGGTTCTGGTGGGCATCATTTTTTTATGGAGAGTTTGATCCTGGCTCAGGATGAACGCTGGCGGCGTGCTTAACACATGCAAGTCGAACGGTGAAGCCAAGCTTGCTTGGTGGATCAGTGGCGAACGGGTGAGTAACACGTGAGCAACCTGCCCTGGACTCTGGGATAAGCGCTGGAAACGGCGTCTAATACTGGATATGAGCCTCTATCGCATGGTGGGGGTTGGAAAGATTTTTTGGTCTGGGATGGGCTCGCGGCCTATCAGCTTGTTGGTGAGGTAATGGCTCACCAAGGCGTCGACGGGTAGCCGGCCTGAGAGGGTGACCGGCCACACTGGGACTGAGACACGGCCCAGACTCCTACGGGAGGCAGCAGTGGGGAATATTGCACAATGGGCGGAAGCCTGATGCAGCAACGCCGCGTGAGGGATGACGGCCTTCGGGTTGTAAACCTCTTTTAGCAAGGAAGAAGCTTTTGTGACGGTACTTGCAGAAAAAGCGCCGGCTAACTACGTGCCAGCAGCCGCGGTAATACGTAGGGCGCAAGCGTTATCCGGAATTATTGGGCGTAAAGAGCTCGTAGGCGGTTTGTCGCGTCTGCTGTGAAATCCCGAGGCTCAACCTCGGGCCTGCAGTGGGTACGGGCAGACTAGAGTGCGGTAGGGGAGATTGGAATTCCTGGTGTAGCGGTGGAATGCGCAGATATCAGGAGGAACACCGATGGCGAAGGCAGATCTCTGGGCCGTAACTGACGCTGAGGAGCGAAAGGGTGGGGAGCAAACAGGCTTAGATACCCTGGTAGTCCACCCCGTAAACGTTGGGAACTAGTTGTGGGGTCCTTTCCACGGATTCCGTGACGCAGCTAACGCATTAAGTTCCCCGCCTGGGGAGTACGGCCGCAAGGCTAAAACTCAAAGGAATTGACGGGGACCCGCACAAGCGGCGGAGCATGCGGATTAATTCGATGCAACGCGAAGAACCTTACCAAGGCTTGACATACACCAGAACGGGCCAGAAATGGTCAACTCTTTGGACACTGGTGAACAGGTGGTGCATGGTTGTCGTCAGCTCGTGTCGTGAGATGTTGGGTTAAGTCCCGCAACGAGCGCAACCCTCGTTCTATGTTGCCAGCACGTTATGGTGGGAACTCATGGGATACTGCCGGGGTCAACTCGGAGGAAGGTGGGGATGACGTCAAATCATCATGCCCCTTATGTCTTGGGCTTCACGCATGCTACAATGGCCGGTACAAAGGGCTGCAATACCGTGAGGTGGAGCGAATCCCAAAAAGCCGGTCCCAGTTCGGATTGAGGTCTGCAACTCGACCTCATGAAGTCGGAGTCGCTAGTAATCGCAGATCAGCAACGCTGCGGTGAATACGTTCCCGGGTCTTGTACACACCGCCCGTCAAGTCATGAAAGTCGGTAACACCTGAAGCCGGTGGCCCAACCCTTGTGGAGGGAGCCGTCGAAGGTGGGATCGGTAATTAGGACTAAGTCGTAACAAGGTAGCCGTACCGGAAGGTGCGGCTGGATCACCTCCTTTCTAAGGAGCACCTCAACTCTTCGGGGTTGCAGGAACCTCAGCCGGGACGAATGTTCCTGGTGGGGGCTCGTGGGTGGAACATTTGACATGGCATCAGCGCGACTGATTCCTACTAGTACGCCCGGTTCTCGGACCGGGTTGGAGGGTGGGGGTGGGTGAGCGGGGTGCCTGCACGCTGTTGGGTCCTGAGGGACCGGACGCCGCATGCTCACCGTTTGGGTGGGGTGCGGGGGACGTGACTTCTGGGCTTTCCTTGCTGCCGGCTTGGCTGGTGGGTGGGGGAAGTGCCGCCCGTACTTTGAGAACTACACAGTGGACGCGAGCATCTTTGCAAGATGACCTCTTTTGGGGGTTGTTTTGTGTTGATGATCTTAAAGATCATTAGTCAATTTCTTTCGCACTCTTCCTTTGGGGGAGTGTGGTTGAGTTTTTGATTCTCATGTTTTCAAGTCTTTAAGAGCAAACGGTGGATGCCTTGGCATCTGGAGCCGAAGAAGGACGTAGCAATCTGCGATAAGCCTCGGGGAACTGATAAGCAAGTTTTGATCCGAGGGTGTCCGAATGGGGAAACCCCGCTGGGCGGCGTGCCGACCTAGTGACTCCCGCCTGAATATATAGGGCGGGTAGAGGGAACGTGGGGAAGTGAAACATCTCAGTACCCACAGGAAGAGAAAACAACCGTGATTCCGTGAGTAGTGGCGAGCGAAATCGGATGAGGCTAAACCTTATGTGTGTGATATCCGGCAGGAGTTGCATGTGAGGGGTCGTGGGACTTTCCGTATCATTCTGCCGAGTGGTGAACGTGATGCGTCGATATAGATGAACGGTCTTGAAAGGCCGGCCAGAGTGGGTGCCAGCCCCGTAATCGAAATGTCGGACGCAGCGTGGAGAGTATCCCAAGTAGCACGGGGCCCGAGAAATCCCGTGTGAATCTGTCAGGACCACCTGATAAGCCTAAATACTCCCAGATGACCGATAGCGGACAAGTACCGTGAGGGAAAGGTGAAAAGTACCCCGGGAGGGGAGTGAAATAGTACCTGAAACCGTTTGCTTACAAACCGTTGGAGCACCCCTGGTAGGTGTGACAGCGTGCCTTTTGAAGAATGAGCCTGCGAGTTAGCGATATGTGGCGAGGTTAACCCGGGTGGGGTAGCCGTAGCGAAAGCGAGTCTGAATAGGGCGATTTTAGTCGCATGTCCTAGACCCGAAGCGAAGTGATCTATCCATGGCCAGGCTGAAGCGACGGTAAGACGTCGTGGAGGGCCGAACCCACTTAGGTTGAAAACTGAGGGGATGAGCTGTGGATAGGGGTGAAAGGCCAATCAAACTTCGTGATAGCTGGTTCTCTCCGAAATGCATTTAGGTGCAGCGTTGCGTGTTTCTTGCCGGAGGTAGAGCTACTGGATGGCCGATGGGCCCTACAAGGTTACTGACGTCAGCCAAACTCCGAATGCCGGTAAGTGAGAGCGCAGCAGTGAGACTGTGGGGGATAAGCTTCATAGTCGAGAGGGAAACAACCCAGACCACCATCTAAGGTCCCTAAGCGCGTGCTAAGTGGGAAAGGATGTGGAGTTGCTTAGACAACCAGGAGGTTGGCTTAGAAGCAGCCACCCTTGAAAGAGTGCGTAATAGCTCACTGGTCAAGTGATTCCGCGCCGACAATGTAACGGGGCTCAAGCACGCCACCGAAGTTGTGGCATTGACATTATTGGTAGGCCTTCGTGGTCCAGCCGTGTTGATGGGTAGGAGAGCGTCGTGTGGCGAGTGAAGCGGCGGGGTGACCCAGCCGTGGACGCTACACGAGTGAGAATGCAGGCATGAGTAGCGAAAGACGTGTGAGAAACACGTCCTCCGAAAGACCAAGGGTTCCAGGGTCAAGCTAATCTTCCCTGGGTAAGTCGGGACCTAAGGCGAGGCCGACAGGCGTAGTCGATGGACAACGGGTTGATATTCCCGTACCGGCGAAGAACCGCCCCAATCAATCCAGTAGTGCTAAGTATCTGAATCCCCATGACCGGATCCTTCGGGTGATGGCGTGGGGCCTAGCGTACGACCCCATGCTGGTGCGGTTAGCGTATTAACAGGTGTGACGCAGGAAGGTAGCCCATCCCGGGCGATGGTTGTCCCGGGGCAAGTGCGTAGGCCGAGTCATAGGCAAATCCGTGACTCGTGTGGCTGAGACACGATGCGGATGAAAAGTGGGTGATCCTATGCTGCCGAGAAAAGCATCGACGCGAGGTTCTAGCCGCCCGTACCCCAAACCGACTCAGGTGGTCAGGTAGAGAATACCGAGGAGATCGAGAGAATCGTGGTTAAGGAACTCGGCAAAATGCCCCCGTAACTTCGGGAGAAGGGGGGCCATCCACTTATACCAGCTTGCCTGGAAAAGGGTGTGGTGGCCGCAGAGACTAGTGGGTAGCGACTGTTTACTAAAAACACAGGTCCGTGCCAAGTCGCAAGACGATGTATACGGACTGACGCCTGCCCGGTGCTGGAAGGTTAAGAGGACGGGTTAGCCGCAAGGCGAAGCTCAGAATTTAAGCCCCAGTAAACGGCGGTGGTAACTATAACCATCCTAAGGTAGCGAAATTCCTTGTCGGGTAAGTTCCGACCTGCACGAATGGCGTAACGACTTCCCAACTGTCTCAACCGCGAACTCGGCGAAATTGCAATACGAGTAAAGATGCTCGTTACGCGCAGCAGGACGGAAAGACCCCGTGACCTTTACTACAGCTTGGTATTGGTGTTCGGTGTGGCTTGTGTAGGATAGGTGGGAGACTGTGAAGCTATGACGCCAGTCATGGTGGAGTCGTTGTTGAAATACCACTCTGGTCACTCTGGATATCTAACTTCGAACCGTAATCCGGTTCAGGGACAGTGCCTGGTGGGTAGTTTAACTGGGGCGGTTGCCTCCCAAAAAGTAACGGAGGCGCCCAAAGGTTCCCTCAACCTGGTTGGCAATCAGGTGGCGAGTGTAAGTGCACAAGGGAGCTTGACTGTGAGACTGACAGGTCGAGCAGGGACGAAAGTCGGGACTAGTGATCCGGCAGTGGCTTGTGGAAGCGCTGTCGCTCAACGGATAAAAGGTACCTCGGGGATAACAGGCTGATCTTGCCCAAGAGTCCATATCGACGGCATGGTTTGGCACCTCGATGTCGGCTCGTCGCATCCTGGGGCTGGAGTAGGTCCCAAGGGTTGGGCTGTTCGCCCATTAAAGCGGTACGCGAGCTGGGTTTAGAACGTCGTGAGACAGTTCGGTCCCTATCCGCTGCGCGCGTAGGAAGTTTGAGAGGATCTGACCCTAGTACGAGAGGACCGGGTTGGACGAACCTCTGGTGTGCCAGTTGTACTGCCAAGTGCACCGCTGGTTAGCTACGTTCGGGATGGATAACCGCTGAAAGCATCTAAGCGGGAAGCCGGCCTCAAGATGAGACTTCCATACCCTTCGGGGTGAGAGGCTCCCAGCCAGACTACTGGGTTGATAGGCCAGATGTGGAAGCACGGCAACGTGTGCAGCTGACTGGTACTAATAAGCCGATGACTTGAAAACACTTCCCCCCACCCCTGCGGGTGGGGTGAGATAGCTCGCGTCCACTGAGTGGTTCCCGATGTACGGTCGGGACACCGCAACTGAACAGAAGACTTTCACGTTGTGAACACCTGAAACATCGAAAGAGTTTCGGCGGCCATAGCGAGAGGGAAACGCCCGGTCCCATTCCGAACCCGGAAGCTAAGCCTCTCAGCGCCGATGGTACTGCAGGGGGGACCCTGTGGGAGAGTAGGACACCGCCGGACACCCATTCACGAAATGGCCACCCAAAGCAGGGTGGCCATTTCGCGTTAACCCCCCGAAATCGCGCTCGGTAGACTCGAGGGATGCCGGCGCTCGACCTGACTCTTCCCTCTGACGAACTCACTCGCCTCATCTGCGACATTCCGAGCGTCTCCGGTGACGAGAAGACCCTCGCCGACGCGGTCTTCGACGAGATCTCCGCACTCGATCACCTCGAGGTGTATCGCGACGGCGACACGATCGTCGCCCGCACCCACTTGGGTCGAGCGCAGCGCGTCGTCATCGCCGGCCACATCGACACGGTTCCCATCAACGGCAACGTGCCGACGAAGGACATCGAAGTCGACGGGGCGCCCCATATCTGGGGCCGTGGGACCGTTGACATGAAGGCGGGCGTCGCGGTGCAGCTCAAGCTCGCCGCCGAGCTCGCCGCCCCCCGGGTCGACATCACGTGGATGTGGTACGACCACGAGGAGGTCGACGCGGATCTCAACGGTCTCACCCGCCTCGCACGTACGCGCCCGGATCTGTTCGCCGGCGACTTCGCGATCCTCGGTGAGCCGTCCAATGGCGAGGTCGAAGGTGGCTGCAACGGCAACCTGCGTGCGATCGTGCGCACGCACGGGGTGCGCGCGCACAGCGCCCGAGCGTGGATCGGCGAGAATGCGATCCACAAGTCCGCTCCGATCCTCGAACGTCTCGCGGCCTACGTCCCGCGCGACGTCGCGGTCGAGGGCCTCGTGTACCGTGAGGGCCTCAATGCCGTGCGCATCAACGGCGGCGTGGCCGGCAACGTGATCCCCGACCTGTGCGAGGTGGAAGTCAACTATCGCTTCGCCCCGAGCCGCGATGTCGCCGAGGCCGAGACTCATGTCCGCGACGTGTTCGCCGGCTTCGAGGTGGATGTCGTCGACGCCGCTGCCGGCGCGCGACCCGGGCTGGACGCGCCGCTCGCGCAGGAGTTCCTGGCGGCCGTCGGCGCCGAGCCCCGGCCGAAGTACGGCTGGACCGACGTCGCACGCTTCAGCGCGCTGGGCGTGCCCGCCGTCAACTACGGCCCGGGCGACCCGCACCTGGCCCACCACGACGAGGAGCGCGTGCCCGTCTCCCAGATCGAGGCGGTCGAGCGGGGTCTGCGCGCGTGGCTGGCGAGCAGCTGACCCTGCCGCCGGTGTCGCGCCCGTCCGCCGCGCGGACCGCCTTGCGCGTGGCAGCGATCTACGTCGCCGCGCGGATCGTGACCACGCTGTTCCTCTTCGCCGCGACCGAGTTGTCGGGGTTCACGTCGCGGATGGGCGCAGATGCCCGCCTCGGCGACACCGTCGTCGCGTGGGACGGCATGTGGTACTGGACGGTCGCCGCGTCCGGATACCCGAGCCGACTGCCCCTCACCGACTCCGGGCAGGTCGCGGAGAACGCGTGGGCGTTCCTCCCGCTCTATCCATGGCTCGCGCAGGCGGTGTCGACGCCGTTCGGCCTCTGGCAGGTCGGCGCCCTCATCGTCTCGCTCGTCGCGGGGTACGGGGCATCCGTCGCCCTCTACTATCTGCTGCGGATGCGGCTGGACGAGTCCGCGACGCTCTGGGCGGTGGCGTTCTTCGCCAGCGGGCCCCTCGCGGCGCTCTTCCATGTCGGTTACGCCGAGGCGCTCAACCTGTTCTGGCTGTTCTGCGCGGTCCTGGCCGTCGCGCGCCGGCGGTATGTGTGGCTGTACGCACTGATCCCGCTGATGGCGTTCACGCGCCCCGGTGTGCTCGCGTTCGCGCTGTTCCTGGCGCTCTTCGGTGTGTGGCGCTGGTTCACGCGGGCGCGCGAGCCGCTGCACGGCCCCGAGATCGCGCACATCATCGCAGCCGGTCTGTTGGCTGCGGTCGCGGGCTTCGCGTGGCAGTTCATCGCCGGATGGGTCACGGGGAACCCGGATGCCTATCTCGTCACCGAGATGGCCTGGCGTCGCAATTGGATTCTCGGTGACGCGACGTTCACGCCCTTCGAGCCGTTCCTCGCGGGAATCTCATACTGGTTCGAGACGATGTGGCACCTCCCGCTGGTGCTCGGCTATGTGATCGTGGCCGGGGGGCTGCTTCTCATCGCGGTCGCCTTGATCGCGCTGCCGCAGGTCCGCCGTCTCGGCATCGAGATCCGCCTGTGGAGTGCCAGCTATCTCGTCTACCTCCTGCTGGTGTTCTTCCCGCAGTCGAGCATCTTCCGGCTGCTGGTGCCGTTGTCGCCGCTGTGGGGCGCGTTCGCTGTTCCGCGCTCGCGCGCGTGGCGTGTCGGCGTGCTCGTCGCGTGCCTCATCGGTCAGTGGTGGTGGATCTACAACATGTATGCGCTCGGCAGCACGAACTGGCACGTGCCATGACGCCGGATGACGGATGCCGCTTTCCCCAGGCGTGTCCGTGGCGTCGGCCCTCACGATAAACTTGACGTGCAGACCATCGATGAAAAGGAGCCGCAATGGCAGCCATGAAGCCGAGAACCGGAGACGGGCCGATGGAGGCCGTGAAGGAGGGTCGACTCATCATCGTGCGCGTGCCGCTCGAGGGAGGCGGTCGTCTGGTCGTCTCGGTGAACGACGCTGAGGCCAAGGAGCTCTACGACGTCCTGGGGGGCGTCGTCAACGCCGCGTAATCGCTCGTTGCGCGAACGGCCGGTCCGATCGGACCGGCCGTTCGCGTTTTCGCGTTCGAGACTCAGGACGTGGCGACGGTGGTGAGCTGCAGCAGACCCTCGCCCGTGATCGACAGTGCGCCGATCACCGCGGGGGAGGCCTGCGTCTCCTGGATGAGCGAGCGGTAAGCCGTCGTGACCGGGTCGCGGCGCACCGGATCGGCGACCGCCCCTCCGGAGAGTACGCGGGGGACGAGCACCGTCCCGCCGGCACGGACGAGGCGGAGGCCGTGCTCGACGTACTCGATGACGCCCTCGGGGTCGGCGTCGACGAGGACGATGTCATAGGAGGCCTCGTTCATGCGTGGCAGCACCTCGGAGGCGCGGCCGGTGATGAAGCGGGCGCGCGCCGGAGGGATCCGGGCCTCGGCGAAGGCCTGACGGGCGGCGCCGAGGTGCTCGGGCTCCTTGTCGATGGTGGTGAGGGTCGCGCGGGGGGAGCCATGCAGCAGCCACAGTCCCGAGACCCCCGCCCCGGTGCCGATCTCGACGATGTTGAGCGCCTGCGACACCGCGGCGATGACCGCGCACTGGGCCCCGATCGCCGGGCTGATCGGCGCGGCGCCGAGCTCGAGCGCGTGCGCGCGGGCTCGCGCGATGTGCTCCGGCTCGCTCGTCGCCTCGTCGACGAACCGCTGGTTCGCGTTCTGCTCTCCCATCGGAATCCTCCGCCCGCCAGCCTACGCGGCCGCGCGGCGCTGGCCGCACAGGCACGGCGGTAATCTGAAGGCATGATCTTCGGCCTCACGATCGAGAAGCTCCTGCTGATCGGACTCGTCGCGGCACTCATCCTCGGACCCGAGCGGCTGCCCCGCTACGCGGAGGCCCTCGCGGGGCTGACCAAGCGGGCACGGGCGTGGGTGACGACTGCGCGGACGCGCGTGCGCGACGAGATGGGCGAGGATTTCGACGATGTCGACTGGCGCACGCTCGACCCGCGCCAGTACGACCCGCGGCGCATCATCCGCGAGGCTCTGCTCGACGACGCTCCGGTCGCGAGCATCGCCGCGACCCAGGCGCCGTCCGCCCTCGTGCCCCCGACGACGCCGGTGCGGACGCCGTACCGGGTCCCGATCGACGGCCCGACGCCCTACGACAGCGAAGCGACCTGACCCTCGCCGCGGTCAGCGCGGACGGAACGGAAGCGAACGCCCCGACAGCCCGCGCGGGGTCTGGGCCAGCGTCTCGGCCAGGCCCGCGATGGTGCGAGCCGCGGGATCGTCGGGGTGTGCGATGACGGCCGGCGTGCCGGCATCCGCGTCGGTCCGCAATGTCGGGCTGAGCGGCACCGAAGCCAGCAGGGGGACCTCGGCGTCGGGCCGCGACAGCGACTCGGCGACCGCGGCGCCGCCCCCGGCGCCGAACACGTCGATCGTCGTGCCGTCGGGAAGCGTCATGGCGGCCATGTTCTCGACCACGCCGATGACGCGCTGCCCGGTCTGACGCGCGACGACGCCGCTGCGCACCGCGACGTCGGCGGCCGCGGCCTGCGGGGTCGTCACGACGAGCACTTCGGCGTTGGGCAGGAGCTGCCCCACCGAGATCGCGACGTCGCCGGTACCGGGCGGCATGTCGAGCAGGAGCACGTCGAGGTCGCCGAAGTACACGTCCGTGAGGAACTGCTGCACCGTGCGGTGCAGCATGGGCCCGCGCCATGCCACGGCGCCGACCGGGGCGTCGCCCTCGGCGCGGCGCAGGAACATGCCGATCGAGATCACCTTCACGCCGTGCGCGACCGGCGGCAGCATGAGATCGTCGACGCGCGTCGGCTGGGGCACGGTGCCGTCGGCCGCGACGAGCCCTAGCTGGCCGGGGATCGAGAACCCGTGCACGTCGGCGTCGATCAGCCCGACGGCGAGCCCGCGCGCGGCGAGAGCGGCGGCGAGGTTCGCGGTGACCGTCGACTTGCCGACGCCGCCCTTGCCGCTCGTGACGGCGATGACGCGCGTGAGCGTGCCGGGACCGAAGGGCATCTCGCGGGCGCGGCCGCCGCGCAGCCGCTCGGTGAGCGCGTGCCGCTCGGCCGGGGTCATGACGCCCACCTCGAGCGCGACCTCCGTGATCCCCGGAACGGATGCTGCGGCCGCGCGCACGTCGGACGCGATGCGGTCCGCAGCGGGACACCCCACGATCGTGAGCGCGATCCCGACGTGGGCGACCCCGTCGTCCACCGAGATGTCACGGACCATGTCGAGCTCGCCGATGGGTCGGCGCAGCTCGGGGTCGGAGACAGCGCCCACGGCGGTGCGGACGTCGTCCGCGGAGGCCGAGGTCATCGGGTGGCGCCGTCCTCGGCCTCAGGGGAGCTCTCGAGCTTCTCGAGCATGGCGCGCAGCTCGCTGCGCAGGACGTCCCGCGTGAGGACCTGGTCGGCGAAGTCGTTGACGGCCATCCGCAGTGCGACGACCTCGCGGGCGAGGTACTCGGTGTCGGCGAGGTTGCGCTCGGCCCGCTGCCGGTCCTGCTCGATCTGCACGCGGTCGCGGTCGTCCTGCCGGTTCTGCGCCAACAGGATGAGGGGCGCGGCATACGACGCCTGCAGCGACAGGATCAGCGTCAGCAGCGTGAAGTTGGTCGCCGCCGGGTCGAACTGGAGCTGCGGCGGCATGAAGATGTTCCATGCCAGCCATACGGCGACGAAGATCGTCATCCCGATCAGGAAGCCCGACGTGCCCATCGCACGGGCGAATGCCTCGGAGAACCGGCCGAAGCGGTCGCTCGAGGGCTGCGGGGAACGCTGGAGCATGCCCGAGCGGCCACGGGGCGCGTCGAGCGACGGCTGACGGGTGTTGCGTGCCATCAGCGCCTCCTTGGAATGCTGGCGGTCGTGGTCGGGACGGACTCGGATGCCGGGCGTTCATCCTCCTCGGCATCGTGCGATCTCCAGTCCTCGGGGAGGAGATAGTCGAGCACGTCGTCGACGCTGACCGCGCCGACCAGCCGATGGGCGGGGTCGACGACGGGGAGCGAGACGAGGTTGTACGAGGCGAGCAGCCGCGCGACCTCGGCAGCCGAGGCGGTCGCCGGCACCGGGTCGAGCGTGTCGTCGATGATCGCACCCAGGCGCTCGTGCGGCGGGTACCGCAGCATCCGCTGGAAGTGCACGGTTCCGAGAAGACGGCCGGTGGGCGTCTCGTACGGGGGAAGGGTCACGAAGACCGCGGCGGCGAGTGCGGGGTGCAGTTCGTGACGGCGGATGAGTGCGAGGGCCTCGGCGATCGTCGCGTCGGCGGAGAGCACGATGGGCTCGCTGGTCATGAGGCCGCCGGCGGTGTCGGGGCCGTACTTGAGGAGGGCGCGGACGTCCTCGGCCTCTTCGGGCTCCATGAGCTCGAGGAGCTCCTCGCGCTGGTCCTCCGGGAGCTGCCCGAGCACGTCGGCCGCGTCGTCGGGCTCCATGGCGTCGAGGATGTCGGCGGCGCGCTCGTCGTCCAGTGCCTCGAGGATGTGGACCTGCTCCTCCTCCGGCATCTCTTCGAGGGCGTCGGCGAGCCGGTCGTCGGGGAGCTCCTCCACGACCTCGAGGAGTCGCTCCTCGGGGAGATCGAGCAGTGTGTTCGCGAGGTCGGCGGGACGCAGCTCCGAGTAGGTCGCCACCAGCTGCTCGGCGGACTGCGCCTCGCCGGGCACCTGGCTCTCGCGCACGGCGTCCCAGTTGGCGAACGTCGTCGGGCCTTTGGCGAAAGGGGAGGCGCTCGTCTTCGGCTTGCGCAGGAAGAGCTGCCCGACGTCCCACTCGCCGAGGCGGTTGCGCTCGATGGCGACGTCCTCGATGACCGCGGTGCCGGAGCCGTCGGCGAAGAACACCTTGCGACCGAGCAGCTCCGCCATCACGCGCACCTCGCCGCCGCGCTGCTGGAAGCGGCGCACGTTGATGAGGCCGGTCGTGATGACCTGGCCGGTGGCGATGGAGGTGACGCGGCCGATCGACACGAAGACGTTGCGTCGGCCGGGGATCTCGACCATGAGCCCGATCACGCGCGGCGGATCGTCTTTGCGGTAGATGACGACGACGTCGCGGACCTTGCCGAGACGGTCGCCGGCGGGGTCGAAGACCGAGCACCCGGACAGGCGCGCGACGAAAACCCTCTGCGTGCTCACACGTCCCAGCGTAGTCCGCGTGCCGTGGGAGGATGGGGAGATGACCATGATGGGAGGGCGCTCTCCGCAGAGTTCCGATGCGGTCGGACAGACTGTGGCGAGCTTCCCGACATATGAGGCGGCGCAGAAGGCGGTGTCCTCTCTCATCGCGGCCGACATCCCGGCGCGCGACATCGCGATCGTGGGGCAGGGACTCCGCTCGATCGAGCGCATCACCGGCCGCCTGGGTTACGCGTCGGCCGCGCGGTCCGGCGCGGTGAACGGACTCCTCCTCGGCCTCCTCTTCTCAGCGATCCTCGTGATCGGCTCGCCGTCCGTGCCCATCCAGGCATTCGTCGGCGTCCTCTTCGTCGGCATCGCGATCGGCATGCTGCTCAGCATCGTGGCGTACTCGTTCGTGCGTCGCCGCCGCGACTACGCCTCGGTGATGCAGGTCGTGGCCGACCACTACGAGGTCACCGTCACCGACAGCAGCGTCGTCCGCGCGCGTCAGGTGCTGGGCCCGCAGGCCACGGTTGCACCGGTGGTTCCGGTCCCCCCGGCGGCGGGAGTGAGCTCCGGCCCGGCGCCTCGGCCCGCTGAGCCGCCCAAGTACGGCGAGCGAGTCGCACCGAGGACCGACGCCGAGGTCCCGGCCGACAGCGAGACCCCTGCCGAGCCCGACACTCCGACGTCGCCCATGCAGCCCTCAGACGCCGGGTCCGCGGCCGAGCACGGCGCCGTCCCCGCGAACGCCGAGTCGGCGGCCGACGTGGGCGACGGAGCATCGAACGCCGCGCGCGCCGACGACAGCGAGCGCGCATGACCGCAGACGGCGATTCCTCGCGGATCGCCGTCGCGCTCCCGAACGGGAGCGCCGAGGTGTCGGCCGACTTCGCCATGCCGCCATCGGCATGGGCCTTCGCCGCGGTGGCGCACGGCGCGGGCGCGGGGTATCGGCATCCATTCCTCACCGGCTTCGCCGACGCGCTCACGCAGCAGGGGATCGCCACGCTCCGCTTCAACTTCCCCTACATCGAGGCGGGACGACGGATGCCGGGACCTGCGGCGCACGCGATCGCGACGTGGGCGGCGGTCCATGCCGAGCTGGTCGAGCGCGCGGCGGGCGCACCGGTGTTCGCGATGGGCAAGTCGTACGGCGGACGCATGGCGTCGATGGCCGCCGCGGAAGGGGCGATCGACCCGGTCGGCCTGGTGTATCTCGGGTATCCGCTTCACCCGCCGGGCAGCCCCGACAAGGCCCGCACCGCGCACCTGCCGGACGTGCCGCAGCCCCAGCTCTTCGTCGAAGGCACCAACGACCCCTTCATCGACCCTCACGCGCAGCTCGAGGAGGCCGTCACGTCGTGCCGGGTCGCCGAAATCGCCTGGATCGACGGCGGTGGGCACTCGTTCGAGGTCAAAGGACACAAGCGCCCGGCGGCCGAGATCGCGGCCGACCTCGCGCCCCCGATCGCCGAGTGGCTGCGTCGTACTCACTCCGGGACAGGACCGACGTAGCGCCCGCGCGGTCGCAGGCGCATCGGCCGTTCGTCGAACTCGTCGACCGCGTGCGAGATCCAGCCGGCGATACGGCCGATCGCGAAGATCACCGCCCCGGCATCGTCGGACATGTCCGCCCAGAGGGTGAGTGCCGCCAGCGCGAGATCGAGGTTCGGCCGGACGTCGGCGCGGCGCCCCACTTCTCCGGCGATCGCATCGACCGCGGCGACCACGTCCGCGCTGTCCGGGGCGTCCCGAAGCATGTCGAAGAGCACCGCCGCCCTCATGTCGCCGCCGGCATACAGCGGCTGACCGAAGCCGGGGATGCCGCGGCCGCCGTCGCGCACGGCGCGCGCGATCGCGGTCGTCGGTGCTTCGCCGTCACGGACGGCGCGGAGCAGGTGTGCCGCCGCACGGCTCGCGGTGCCGTGCAGCGGCGCGTCGAAGGCGCCGAGCGCGGCGGTGACGACGGCGTACCCTGACGCGCGGGCCGAGGCGGCCACGCGCGCGGCGAGAGTCGAGACGGCGAGATCGTGGTCGATGACGAGCACCAGTGCCGCGTCGAGAAGGCGGGATCCGCCCGGACGATCCCGCACGGCGAGTGCGCGCCACAGCGTCTGCGCGACGCCGGCGGGCACAAGAGCGCCGGCGAGCACGGCGGGCAGACCCGTCACGAGCCGAGCTCCGACCCGCACGAGCTGTGACGGATCCGGGTCGTCGCGCAGGGGATCCGTGGCGGCGAGGGCTGTCACGGCCACGAGCAGACGGTCCAGGGGAGCCGCAGTCTCACCCAGTGCGTCGCTGGTGCGCCGGGCGACCGACAGGTCGGAGTGAGCCGGGGTGCGCAGCGACGGCACGCCCCACAGCCAGGTCACGACCTCCTCGAACGACGACTCGCGCGCGAGCCGTGCCGCCGACCGCTCGCGATAGTGCAGCTCGTCGTCCTCGATGTGGGCGAGCCTCGTGTCGAGCACCATGAGCGGGGTGCCCGGAGTCGGCGAACCGGGGACCGTACCGGGGGAACGCCGGCGCCGGCGTGCGAACGCCTCGACCTCCAGCGGATCGAACGACGAGCCCGCGGCATCGCGTTCGCGCGACAGGAGTCCCCGTGACACGTAGGCGTACAGCGACTCCGGCTTGACGCCGAGGCGAGCGGCCGCCTCGGCCGCGGTCAGTCGGGGGAGGTCGTCCACGACATTGATCCGATCAAGATTGACGAAAGCGTGATCAAGTTCCGACACTGACTGTAGCGGGAACGACCGGCCAGGGCGGTCGCCGTCCCGGAATCGCGAGCAAGGAGCCGACATGACCACGACGACACGGCCCACCCCGATCGACGCGCCGCGGGGCCTTGCCGGCGTGATCGTCGCCGATACCACCGTGAGTGACGTCCGCGGAGCGGAAGGCTTCTATCAGTACCGTGATCGGTCGGCGATCGAGCTGGCTGAGACCGTGAGCTTCGAGGACGCCTGGCAGCTGCTCGTGACGGGTGAGACCGCGACGGCTGCCTCGCGCCCGGCGTTCGCCGCGCGCATCGCCGAGTCCACCGTCGCGCGGAAGGCAGACCTCGACGTCGTCGTCGACGCGGTGTCGTCGGCGACGCCGGACGTGCTGGCCGGGCTCGCGGCAGCCTGGCCCCTGCTGGGCGCGAGGCGCAGCATCCGTCCGCTCTACGATCTCGACGAGGACGAGCGCCTCGCCGACGCGATCGCGCTGGCTGCGGCGACGCCGGTGCTCGTCGGCGCGCTGTGGCGTCGCGCCCGCGGCGACGGTGAGCTTCCGGTGCTGAAGGATCGCGGCGTGGTCGCGAACTACCTGCACCAGGTCACCGGCATCGTGCCCGACGAGGCGACCGAGAGCGCGCTGACCGCGTATCTCATCGCCGTCATGGACCACGGCTTCAACGCCTCGACCTTCACGTCCCGGGTCATCGCCTCGACGGGGGCGGATGCTGCGGCCTGCCTCGTCGGCGCCCTCGGCGCCCTGACGGGACCCCTGCACGGCGGCGCGCCGTCGCGAGCTCTCGACGGGCTCGACGCCGTCGGCACGTCGGAGCGCATCGAGCCGTGGATCCGCAGCGAGCTCGCATCCGGACGGCGACTGATGGGGTTCGGCCATGCCGTGTACCGCACCGCCGATCCGCGCGCCGAGCTGATGAAGCGGGTCGCACAGCGCACGGGCGGGCCGCGCGTCGAGCTCGCGCTGCGCTTTCAGGAGAGCGCCGAGCGGCTGCTCGGGGTGGCGAAGCCAGGCCGCGAGCTGCACGCGAACGTCGAGTTCTGGGCGGCGCTCGTCATGGAGCAGTGCGGGATCCCGCGGTCGATGTTCACGCCGACGTTCGCCGTCGCTCGCACGATCGGCTGGACCGCTCACATCCTCGAGCAGGCGCGCGACCCGAAGATCATCCGCCCATCGGCGCATTACGTGGGGCCGCCGGTCCGCGGGGTGGCAGCGTGAACGGCGTCACCGCCCGGCGGCGTACCCCTGCATCCCGCGCGGGTTCGCCGCGCCCCACAGCACGCCAGTGGCGGCATCGCGTCCGACGGCCGACACGCGGCCGAGCGCCCAATCGCCCGCTCGCGTGACGCGGTGGCCACGGCGCTCGAGACCCTCGATCACCGCGTCGCCGAGGCGGTTCTCGACCACGGCGCCCGCCGGTGTCCAGGTGCGCGGCCAGAACGACTCGGGCATCGACGTCGTGTGCAGCGCGGGCGCGTCGATCGCCTGCTGCGGCGCGTAGCCGCCGACGATCATGCGCAGCAGCGCCAGCAGCTGCCACTGGTCCTGCTGGTCGCCGCCGGGGGAGCCGATCGCGAACTCGGGCGCGCCGTCACGCAGCACCAGCGTGGGCGTGAGCGTGGTGCGCGGGCGCCTGCCCGGCACGAGGGAGGACGGATGCCCCGGCTCGAGCCACGTCATCTGCAGGCGCGTGCCGAGGCAGAACCCGAGAGCGGGGATGGTCGGCGAGGACTGCAGCCAGCCGCCCGACGGGGTCGCCGAGACGATGTTGCCCCACCGGTCGATGACGTCGAGGTGGCAGGTGTCGCCCTTCGTCTCGCCGGTCTTGGCGACGGTTGGTTCGCCGGTGCCCAGGGCGGGCGCGCCGTACGTCGTGCGCAGCGGCGGGCGGAAGGGCGTGCGCCCGTCCGGAGATCCTGGGCGGAACTCGGCCGAGGCCTCCGACGTGATGAGCGACCGCCGCTCATCGAGGTATGCGGCGGACAGCAGGGCGTCGAGGTCGACATCGTCGTCGCCGAACCATGCATCGCGGTCGGCGTACGCCAGCTTCTGCGCCTCGAGGATCGTGTGCGCGCCCGCCTCCTGCGACGGATCGAGCAGGTCGTCGGCGAGGGGTTCGAGCATGCCCAGCGTCTGCAGCATCGCGGGCCCCTGCGTCCACGCACCCGCCTTCGCGATCGTTCGGCCGCGGAACGCCCGGGTGACCGCGGGCTCATACTCAGCGTCGAAGCCGGCGAAGTCGTCCGTCGTGATCACCGCCGCGTGCACGCCGCCGCCGGAGTGCCGGTGCGGCTGCGACAGGAACGCGGATGCTTCGTGCGCGACGATTCCCGTCTTCCATTCGCGCCGCGCGGCGTCGATGCGGGCGGCGCGGCCGACCGGCCCGTCGTCGCGGACGGTGCACGCCGCATGCACGAGCGAATCGAGCACCGCCGCGTACGCCGGGTTGCGCATGATCTGCCCGGCGACCGGAACGTCGCCGTCGGGCAGCCAGAGGTCGGCCGATGTCGCCCAGTCGTCGCGGAAGAGCTCGGCGACGCGCGCGATCGTGGCGGCGGCGCCGGCCACGAGCGGGTGCCCGTCGCGCGCGTAGCCGATCGCGTACGCGAGGACGTCGGTGAGCTCCCACGTGCCGTGGTCGCGCAGCAGAAGGAGCCACGCGTCGACCGCGCCGGGCACCGCGGCCGCGAGGCCGCCGGCGCCCGGGGTGAGCTCGAGACCCTGACCCTGGTAGTGCTCGATCGTGGCGCCCGCCGGTGCAGGCCCCTGGCCCATCAGCACGGTCGGGGTCGCGGCATCCGTCTCCTGGAAGACGGCGACGAGGTCGCCGCCGGGACCGTTGAGGTGGGGTTCGACCACGTGCAGCACGAAGGCCGCGGCGACCGAGGCGTCGAAGGCGTTGCCGCCGCGCTCGAGCACGGCCTGAGCCGTCGCGGTGGCGATCCAGTGCGTAGACGCGGCCATGCCGAACGTGCCCGTCAGGGTCGGGCGCGTCGTGAACGACGCCGGTGCGGTGTATGCCACGGGGTCAGCGGCCGCCGCGGGCGATCCAGGCCTCGACCTCGTCGGCGGTGCGCGGGATCGCGGCCGACAGGTTGACGGGTCCGTCGGCGGTCATGAGGATGTCGTCCTCGATGCGCACGCCGATGCCGCGATACTCCTCGGGCACGGTGATGTCGTCGATCTGGAAGTACAGGCCCGGCTCGATCGTGAAGACCATGCCCGGTTCCAGGACACCGTCGTAGTACATGTCCCGACGCGCCTGCGCGCAGTCGTGCACGTCGATGCCGAGGTGGTGGCTCGTGCCGTGGACCATGTAGCGGCGGTGATGGCCACCCGCGTCGGGGTCGAGGGCCTCCTCGGCGGTGACCGGCAGCAGCCCCCACTCGGCGACGCGCGTGGCGATGACCTGCATCGCCGCCTCATGGATCGAGCGGAACTTCACCCCCGGCTTCGCCACCGCGAACGCGGCGTCCGCCGCCTCACGCACGGTCTCGTAGACCTTGCGCTGCACGTCGCTGAAACGGCCGCTGACCGGCAGGGTACGGGTGATGTCGGCGGTGTAGAGGCTGTCGACCTCGACGCCGGCGTCGATGAGGATCAGGTCGCCCGGCACGACCGCGCCGTCGTTGCGCGTCCAGTGCAGATAGCAGGCGTGAGGACCGGATGCTGCGATCGTGTCGTAGCCGACCGCGTTGCCGTCGCTGCGGGCACGCTGGTGGAACACGCCCTCCACGACGCGCTCGCCGCGGGGGTGCTCGACGATCCCGGGCAGATTCGCGACGATGTCGTCGAAGCCGGCGGCGGTGACCTGTACGGCGAGTTCCATCTGGCCGATCTCGTACGCGTCCTTCACGAGGCGCAGCTCCGACACGAATCGAGTGAGGTCGTCGTCCTCGTCGAGCACGACATCCCCGTCACCTGCTTCGAAGTCGTCGATGTGCGCCGTCGCGAGGCCGAGGTCGGAGGCGACGCCCGCCAGCGCGGGCCGCGGGCCGATCCAGAACTCGCCGATCGAGGCATCCGAGTAGAACTCGCTCGTCGTGCGGTCGGCGCGCTCGCGGAAGTAGAGCGTGACATCGTGACCGCCGGCGGAGCGAGGCTCGAACACGAGCACCGCACCGGGCTCGGCGTCGGAGGCCCAGCCGGTCAGGTGCGAGAAAGCGGAGTGCGCGCGGAACGGATAGTCGGTGTCGTTGCTGCGCTGTTTGAGCTCGCCGGCGGGGAGCACGAGGCGCTTGCCCGGGAAGGCCGCCGACACGGCGTCGCGGCGCGCGGCGGTGTACGCAGCCTGCGCGCGTGCCGGCGGAGTCGACTCAGGGCGCTCCGCCCAGCCGGTCGAGATCGTGTCGAGGAAGCCCTGGCCGTACGGCTGCCGGCGGTTCGTCGAGGTCGAGGTCGGGGTCGAGGTCTCGGTGGTGCTCGTGGCGCCGGGGGACTGCTCGCTGGCTGCGCTGCTCATGCCTCCCAGTCTCGCACGGGCGATGGAGCGCGGACAGTTCAGCCGGCGGGGTCGTACTGGACGATGAGCGGCCGATGATCGGAGCCGGAACCGTCGAGCGAGCGCAGCACGAGGGAGCCCGTCGCCCGCCATTGCTGGGTCGCCATCACGTGGTCGATCGGGGCGCCGAGGATTGCCGGCATGTCGGCCGACCAGGTGCCCAGCGCGGCGTTGCCCGTCTCGGAGGCTGCGTCGCTGCAGTGACCGAGGGTGGCGCCGTCGAGCCCCATTCCCGACATGTGGTCGACCGTCGCGTTGAAGTCACCGGCCATGATCACGTTGCCATCGCCGCATTGATCGGCCAGCCACTGGAGGTCGTCCCGCCAATTCTGCATGTAGCTCGGGCGGGGCGCGACCGCGTGCACGGCCACCACGATCGGACCCTCGCCGGAGACGGGCATCGCGACGGCGCTCGGCACGGTCGAGGTGTTGCTGCTGCCGTCGAGCGACGACTCGATCACGGCGTAGTCGCCGAGCTCGGGCGAGATCAGGAGCGTCGTGGAGCCGGCATCCCATTCCGTCGACGGGTCTGAGGCATGGTGCGCCCACATGCGGTGGCCGAGGTCGCGCATCGCGATGGCGACGCTCTCGCCGGTCTCGATGGTCGTCTCGGGGAGTGCCACGATGTCGGCATCCATCGCGACGGCGATCTTGGCGATCGTCTCGGGCGGCGTCGCCGGGCCGGCGGTGTTCCACGTCATGACGCGGATGGACGCGTCGGTCTTGGCGGGCAGCGGGTCGCTGCCCAGGCCCCCGCGGGACGACAGCACCGCGATGTTCGCGACGGTCGCAAGCCCCGCCACCACTGCGAGCGACAACGCGAACGCGCGGATCGGGCGGGCGATCGCCAGGAGGAGCGCCAGCAGCGCCGCGGCGGCGAACGCGAGCGCGAGGATGCCCCGGAACGAGACGATCTGGGCGATGGGATAGATGCGCTCGACGCGGAAGAAGCCCGGGAACGTGAGCACCGCTGCAGCGATCGCGCACAGCACGGTGATGAGGATCCCGAGCAGGCGAAGCACGTCGGCGACTCTATGCGAGCAGGCTGTGAGATCCGTCAGCGCACCGGGCGTGCCGCGTGGTACCGCCGCGCTACGCTGGGAGGATGCCCAGACTGCAGCGGTTCGAAGGACCGAGCGACCTGCATCTGCACTCGGCGAACTCCGACGGCACGCAGCCTCCCGCCGAGGTGATGGCATCCGCGCACCGGCATGGTGTGCGCACAGCCGCCCTCACCGACCACGACACCACCTCGGGCTGGGCCGAGGCGGCCGAGGCGGCGACCTCCCTCGGCATGACGTTCGTGCCGGGGATGGAGCTGTCGGCGCGGCACGAGTGGCGCAGCGTCCACGTGCTGGCGTACCTGCCCGACCCCGACGAGCCGGCGCTGCGCGCCGAGACCGCGCGCATCCGCTCATCGCGGCTGGATCGCGCGCGGCTGATGGCCGACCGCATCGCACGCGACTACGACCTGGTGTGGGACGACATCCTCGAGCAGACCTCCGACGGGGCGACCGTCGGCCGCCCGCACATCGCCGACGCGCTGGTGGCGCGGGGGCTCGTCCGCGATCGAGCCGAGGCGTTCGCGGGCATCCTGAGCCCCCGCGGCGACTACTACGTCGCGCTCTACGCGCCGGACCCGGTCACCGCGGTGCGACTCGTCGCGGGCGCCGGGGGAGTGCCGGTCATCGCGCATCCCGCCGGGCGAGCGGGCCTGCTTCCGATGCGACTGATGGAACGGATGCTGGACGCCGGCCTCGCCGGCTTCGAACTGGGTCATCGCGAGAACCGCGACCCGGCGCTCACGACCCTGCGCGATCTGTGCCGTGAACGCGACCTCGTCGTGACTGGCTCGAGCGACTACCACGGCCTGGGCAAGCCGAACCAGCCGGGTGAGAACACCACGACCGACGAGATGGTGTCGCGCATCATCGCCCTGGCGAGCGGAAGCGCCCCCGTCTACCCGTGAGGGTGGACGAGGGCGCTCCGTGACCGCGGACTCCGCGGGTCAGATCATGACGATCGGCGGGTTGCCGATCAGCTCAGGGCCTTGGCCTTCAGCGCGTCGTACTCGGCCTGCGTGATCGTGCCGGCGTCGAGCAGGCCCTTCGCCTTCGCGATCTCTTCGGCGGGGCTGGCGCCTGAGCCCGCGACGGACTTGATGTACGCGTCCTGTGCGCTCTGCAGCTCGGAGGCCTCCTTCGCGCTGCGCTTGGCCATGCCGGTTCCGCGCGCGATGAGGTAGACGAGCAGCGTCAGGAAGGGCACGAAGATCAGGAAGATGATCCAGACGGCCTTCCACCAGCCGTTCAGCTTGTGGTCGCGGAACAGGTCGGCGATCACGGCGAACAGCGCGAACAGGTACGCCATGAAGAAGAAGATCCAGAGGAACCACCAGATGATGTCCCAGAAGGAGCCCCAGAAGCCCTGGTACTCATAACCGGTGGTGACGGCCTCGATGATGCGCATCGTGTGCCTTTCGTGAATGCGAGGTACCGGCGCCCTGTGCGCCGCCTGCGCTCACCATAGCGCTGTCGCGGCGCCGGATGACGGCGCCGCGACAGGAGAGAACGGATTCAGGCGCCCACGGTGGCGCCGCCCGCGGGAGCCGACCCGCCGCTGCCGCCGCGGCGCCGGCGCCGGCGCCGCGGAGCGGGCTTGCCGTCGTGGTGCTCCTTGCCCCCGCCGTCGTGGGTGCCGCCGCCGTCGGTGGAGCGATCGCCGTCGGTGCTCGCCGGGGCGCCGTGCCCCTGGACGGCGGCGGTGCCGCCGTCCGCGGTCTCGAAGGTGGAGCCCACGCGCTCGGACGAGCCCGACCGGCGACGGCGACGCCGGCTTCGCGGAGCCTGGCCGTTCGTCTCGGCCTCGGCCGCAGCATCCGCGGCCCTCTCAGGCTGGACACGGATGGCCTGCGTCTTCGGAGCCGTCACGATGCGGCCCTTCGTGCCCGCGGGGATGTCGAGGTCGGAGAACAGGTGCGGGCTCGACGAGTATGTCTCGACGGGCTCGGGCTGGCCGAACTCGAGGGCGCGGTTGATGAGGGCCCACTTGTGCAGGTCCTCCCAGTCGACGAACGTGACCGCGATGCCGGTCTTGCCGGCGCGGCCGGTGCGGCCGGCGCGGTGCAGGTACGTCTTCTCGTCGTCGGGGATCGTGTGGTTGATGACGTGGGTGACGTCGTCGACATCGATGCCGCGCGCGGCGACGTCGGTCGCGATGAGGACGTCCTTCTTCCCGGCCTTGAAGCCCGCCATCGAACGCTCGCGCGACTCCTGGCTCATGTCTCCGTGGACGGCGCCGGCGTTGAAGCCGCGGTCGTTCAGTTCGTCGACCAGCTTCTGCGCGGCGCGCTTGGTCCGCGTGAAGATCACGGTCTTGCCGCGAGCCTCGGCCTGCAGGATACGGGCGATCACCTCGTCCTTGTCGAGCGAGTGCGCGCGGTACACGAGATGACGGATGTTCGCCTGCGTGAGGCCCTCGTCGGGGTCGGTCGCCCGGATGTGGATCGGGTTCGACATGAACCGGCGCGCGAGCGCGACGATCGGGCCGGGCATGGTCGCCGAGAACAGCTGCGTGTGCCGGATCGCGGGGACCTTCGAGAAGATCTTCTCGATATCGGGGAGGAACCCGAGGTCGAGCATCTTGTCGGCCTCGTCGAGCACGACCTCGGTCGCGTTCGACAGGTCGAGCAGGCGCTGGTTGTTGAGGTCGATGAGGCGGCCGGGCGTGCCGACGACGATCTGCGCGCCGGCCTTGAGCTGGTCGATCTGACCCTCGTACGCCTTGCCGCCGTAGATGGCGACGACGCTCGTCGAGCGGTTCGAGGTCAGCATGTCCATGTCTTCGTAGACCTGCACCGCGAGCTCGCGCGTGGGGACCACGATGAGTGCCTTGACGCCGGGAGCGGGATCCTTCCCGAGACGCTGGACCACGGGGATGCCGAAGCCGAACGTCTTGCCGGTGCCGGTCTTGGCCTGGCCGATGATGTCCTGGCCCGGAAGGCCGAGGGGGATGGTCTGCTCCTGGATGGGGAACGCGTCGACGATGCCCTTCGCTGTGAGAGCGTCGACGATGTCCTGATCAACGCCGAGTTCGGCGAAGGTCGTCACGATATGTGCCTGTCCGGCAGTGGGATGCTGCCTGGGTTCATGCCCTGGCGCGGGATCCGGCCTCTTCTGAGGTCGCCGCGCGGGCGGAAAAGCGATCCACGCCCTTCTTTCCCACAGGCGCGGGCGCCCCGATCCGACGCCGGGGCCGACACCCACGATACCCGAGGACCCCGGCGCGAGCATGGAGGCGGTGTCCCCTCGTAGGCTTTCGTGCATGGTGAAGTGGTTCTGGCAGCGTCGCGACACGGGACGCAAGCTGCAGCTGCGCTCGCGTGACGAGCTGAGCGGCGGCAATCGCGTCGACTTCGAGGAGCTCGCTCCCGATATCGACACGTTCCTCGGTCAGGCCGCGTATCTGCAGCTCGGCTTCTTCGAGACGCTCACCGAGCTGATCCAGTCGATCCCGGAACTCGGTGAGAAGGAGGCCGTCTCGCGCGCGGCCGGGGCGGCACTCACCAAGCACGAGGCACTCGTCGCGCTGATCCGCGAGCGCGGCGACGATCCCACCGAGGTCATGCGGCCGTTCCGCGAGCCGCTGGACGCCTTCAGAGCGGCCACGCACGGCGTGCGGCCGCAGGAGACGATGCTGTCGGTGCACATCACGGCCGGCATGCTCGATGACTTCTACCTCGCCCTGTCGGCGAGCTACGGCGAGACCGGCGACCGCGTCGCGCGCATCCTGCAGGCCGACGACGATCGGCAGGCCATCGTCGAGCTGATCTCCCAGGCCATCGCGAGCGACCCCGAGTGGAAGTCGCTGCTGGCCCTCTGGGGGCGCCGCCTGGTCGGCGACACCCTGCTCATCGCGCGCGCCGCGCTGCGGCCGACCGATCTCGGACCGGCGGCCGAGGAGAAGGTCGAGCCTGTCTTCACCGAGCTCATGGCCGCGCACTCGCGACGCATGGACGCCATGGGGCTGGCCGCCTGACGCGGGACGGATGCTGCGGCCGCGGGTCCTCGCGGTGCGCGCAGCCGAGCCGGATCAGCCGATGCCGAGGCGGGCCTTCTCGCGCGCGTCGTGCGAGACGCGGGCACGTGAGATGAGGGTGATCGCCGGGTAGGTGACGACGATCGGGACGATCAGCGCCGCGAGCCACGGCCACGGGGTGTCGATGCCCACGCCGAGCCACGTCAGGATCGACCACGCCGCACCGGCCGACACGGCACCGATCATCGGCGCCAGGACGACGCCGCGCGTCAGGCGCTGGTGGAGCTGGAAGTGGATGCCGATGCCGACGACCGCGCCGACGATGAACGCGATGAGGATCTGCATGGGTCCGGTTCCGCTCAGGCGACGAAGCCGACGCGGCGCGACTCCTCCGAGCCGAGCTCGACGTAGGCCAGGCCCGCGGTCGGGACGATGTACGAGTTGCCCTTCGCGTCGGCGAACGTCACGTGCGTGGCGCCGGCGTCGAGGGCGGCGGCAATGGACTTCTTCACGTCGGCAGCGGGCTCGTTCGTCTCGAAGTTGAGCTCGCGGCCGGTGTTCGCGATGCCGATGCGGATCTCCACGTGACTGTCCTCCTGCGCGGGGCGATAGTTTCCTGCCGGATGGCTGAGGGCTCCTGCTGGCTGAATGCCTGAGGGCTCCCCGGACGCATGGCAACTCTACGACACCGCGCGGGGGCATCCGCCCGTCTCCGGAACGCTCTGGGCGAACGGGCGATGTCGCCCCTTCGCGCTAGCGTCGAAGGGTGACTTCGGGCAGGGCAGACCACGCGGCCGACCGCCTCGACGCGCCGCAGCGGGTCGTGCTGGAGCTGCCGTCGGGCGCATCGGGCGTCGTGGTGGGCGCAGCGGGTACGGGAAAGACCGAGACGCTGATCGCGCGCGTCGCCGCCCTGACCGAAGGCGGCGTCGATCCCGATTCGATCCTCGTGCTCACGCCGTCGCGGCAGACCGCGACGGCTCTGCGCGACAGGCTCGGCCTCGCCGTGCGCGTGGCGACGACGGGGCCGCTCGCCCGGTCGGTCGCCTCCTACGCATTCCAGATCGTGCGGGCGCACGCGGTCGCGGCGGAGGCCGATCCGCCGCAGCTTCTCACGGGCGGTGACGAGGATCAGATCATCCGCGACCTCCTCGAGGGCGACGACGAAGACGAAGCGTCCGGTGCGGTGCGCTGGCCGGACTGGCTCGGCCCGACGATCCGCGGCACCGCCGGATTCCGCACCGAGGTTCGTACGTTCCTCGCGGAGTGCACGACCCTCGGCATCGAGCCGCGGCGCCTCCGCGAGCTGGGTGAGCGTCACGAGCTGCCGGCATGGGTCGCGCTGTCGTCCTTCTTCGGCGAGTACCTGCAGGTGCGTGACGGCATGCGCGGCGCCCACCGGGACGCCGCGGGGCTGGTCCGCGAGGCCGTCGGCCTGCTGCGCACGGCCCCGGCGGGAAGCCCGGCCGTCGATCGCGTGCGCGTCGTCCTGGTCGACGACGCACAGGAGCTGACGCTCGGCGGGGTCGAGCTGCTCGAGGCCGTGCGGGCCCGGGGCGCCGCCGTGCTCGCCTTCGGCGACCCCGACGTCGGGTCGGGGTCGTTCCGCGGCGCGACGCCGGAGAACTTCGCCCGGCTGGCGGCGTCGCTCGGCGCCGTGCACGTGCTCACCGTCGGGCATCGCGGCACCGCGTGGCAGCGCGAGCTCGTCGGCCGTGTCACGCAGCGCATCGGCGCGGTCGGTGTGGTGGCACATCGCGGGGCGGCCTCGGGTGCCGAGACCGACGACTCGGTGCGGGTGCTGACGCTGCGCTCGGCGGCCGAGGAATACGATGCGATCGCGCGCGTGCTCCGCGAGCGGCACGTCCGCGACGGCGTTCCGTGGCGCGCCTGCGCCGTGATCGCGCACGACACGCGGCAGGTCGCCGCGCTCGAGGCCGAGCTATCGGCGCGCGAAGTGCCGGCGCGCTCGAGCGGGCCAGGGCGCGCGCTGGGCGCGGTGCGGCCGGTCGCCGACCTGCTGCGGCTCATCGAGCTCGCCTCGCGCGACGAGTGGACGTTCGACGAGGTCTCTGCGGCGCTCATCGGCACCTACGGACGCCTCGACGTCATCGAGCTCCGCCGGCTGAGGTCGGCGCTGCGCCACGCCGAGGTGCGGCGGGTCCTCGAGAGCGGGCCGCAGGACGCCGACAGCGTCGCGAGTGCCGAGAGCGACGAGGTCGCCGAACGCTCCGGTCGCGACCTCGTGCTCTCGGCGATGCGCCGGCCTCTGGAGTTCGACCTGCTCGACACGCGCGAGGCCCGGCGTGCGGCGTCACTGGCGCGCACGCTCGCCGTGCTGCGCGACGACCTCGACCGCGGGGCGACGGCGCACGAACTGCTCTGGACCGCGTGGGACCGCAGCGGTCTCGAGCGCGCGTGGGGCGAGCTCGCGCGCACCAACGGCCCGCTTGCCGAGCAGGCCAACCGCGATCTCGACGCCCTGGTGGCGCTGTTCCAGGCGGCCAAGCGTTTCGTCGAACGGTCTCTCGACGCCGATCCGCGCGTGTTCGCGCGTTCGATCCTCGACAGCGGTGTGGCCGAGGACCGCCTCGAAGCGCCGACGCGCGACGACAGCGTGCGCATCATGACCCCGGCCGGCGCCCTCGGACTCGAGTTCGACACTGTCGTCATCGCCGGCCTGCAGGACGCCGTCTGGCCCAACACCCGGTTGCGCGGCAGCCTCCTCGACACGTGGCGTCTGACGGATGCCGCGACCCGCGCCGACGGCGAGACGCTCGGCGCGTTCGACCGCCGCCGCGCAGCGATGCACGACGAGCTGCGCCTGCTCGCGCGGGCACTGTCGCGCGCGACGGCCCAGGTGATCGTCACGGCCGTCGACGACGACGACACCGGTCCGAGCGTCTTCTTCGAACTGCTGCCCGATCCTGAGCCCTTCGAACTCGATCACCCGGTGTCGCTGCGCGGACTCGTCGCGCGGCATCGGCGCACACTCACCGCCGCCGCCACACGTTCGGCTTCCGCGGCGGGCTCCATCGCCGCGCCGGCGGTGCGCGCCGCGGAGCAGCTCGCGCTGCTGGCGGACGCCGGTGTCCCCGGCGCCTCGCCGCGCGAGTGGTACGGCGTCGCGGGGCCGACATCGACCGGGCCGCTGCGCGATCTCTCCCGGGAGGACGTGCGGGTCTCGCCCTCGCGGCTGCACGCCTTGGAGGAATGCGAGCTCAACTGGGTGATCGCCGATCTCGGCGGCGATCCGGGCGGCACCACCGCCGGCCTCGGCACGATCATCCACGCGGCCCTCGAGCACGCGGCGGGTCACGACGAGGCGGCGCTCTGGGCGGAGGTCGAGTCGCGCTGGGGCGAGCTGACGTTCGAGGCGGACTGGCGCGATCGCGCCGAGCAGACCCGGGCACGCGATCTGGTGCGGCGCCTGCACCTGTACTTGCGCCGCTTCGACGACGCCGGAGGCACCCTGATCGGCGCCGAACCGCACTTCGAGGTCGTGATCCCGCTGGAGGACGACAGCGCGACTGCTGGAGCGCAGGCGGCCGGCCCCGAGCTCGACGTCGATGCCGAGGCGACGACGCACCGCGTGATCCTGTCGGGGTACATCGACCGAGTGGAGCTGACCCCGGAGGGAACCGTCGTCATCATGGATCTGAAGACCGGCAAGCGCGAGCCGCAGACCGATGCCAAGGTGCTCGACAACCCGCAGCTGGGCGCGTACCAGCTCGCTTTCGAGTCGGGCGCGATCCCTGAGGCGAACGGCCATGCGCCCGGCGGTGCGAAGCTCCTCGTACTGCGGCCGACGGCGACGAAGTCCGACTACGTCACGCCGTGGCAGCCGCCGTTCGACGACGAGCGGCGCGACGCGTTCGTCGGCCGCATCCGCACAGCGGTCGCGGTGATGCGGGGTGTGAGCTTCACCGCACCGTACGAGGAGCACTGCCGCGACGAGCACTCCTACGGGCTCTGCCGGATCCACACCGTGGGCGCGGTGAGCGCCTCGTGACCATCGTGCAGCCCGTGGACACGCAGGCGGTGTCCCCGACTCCCGTCCTGTCGGCGCGCGTGATCGCGTCCGCGCTCGGGCAGTTCCCCCCGACCGACGAGCAGGTCGCCGTCATCGAGGCGCCGTTGGCGCCCGCCCTCGTCGTCGCCGGCGCCGGCAGCGGCAAGACCGAGACGATGGCGGCCCGCGTCGTATGGCTGGTCGCGAACGGGATCGTCCGCCGCGACGAGGTGCTCGGCCTCACGTTCACACGCAAGGCCGCCGGCGAGCTCGCGGAGCGCATCCAGAAGCGCCTCGCGCGCCTCGCCGAGTTCGAGCGGCGAGGCCTGCTGCCGTCGCTGACGGCGCTCGCGGAGGCGGGGCGGCTCGACGTGTTCGGCGAGCTGGAGCGTTCCGGCGTCGACGGGGCGCGGGCGACCGCCGAACGTCACCGCCTGCTCGATGCGCTCGCGCGGGGCGTCGACTCCGTCGCGCAGGACTCCGTCGACGACGCGCTCCTGCACCGGCCGAGCGTGGCGACCTACAACAGCTTCGCCGACCAGATCGTGCGCGAGCACGCCTTGCGGATCGGACGGGATGCCGACGCCGCCGTCCTGTCGGAGTCCGCGGCGTGGCTCCTCATGCGTCGCGTCGTGTTCGCCTCCGACGACCCGCGGCTGGAGCAGCGGGGGGAGGCCGTGCGCACGATCGTCGACGCCGCTCTGCGGATCGCTCGTGACGGCGTCGACAATCTCGTCGACTTCGATGCGCTCGCCGCGTTCCCCGAGCGCTTCGGCACCGTGCGCGAACTGCCGTCGACCAATCGGCGGACCACGGTCTACGCCGATGTCGCCGATGCGGCAGACCGGGTCGACGCGCTCGCGCTGCTGGCCGACCTCGCGCGCGAGTACGCCGCCGAGAAGCTTCGGCTCGGCGTCATCGACTTCTCCGACCAGGTCGCCGGCGCGCTGGAGGTGGTCGCGAGCCACCGCGCGGTCGCCGACGAACTGCAGGGTCGCTACCGGGTCGTCCTCCTCGACGAATACCAGGACACGTCCGTTGCGCAGACCGACCTGCTGGCCGCGCTCTTCGCCGGCTCCGGCGTGATGGCCGTCGGCGATCCGCACCAGGCGATCTATGGCTGGCGCGGCGCCAGCGCAGGCAACCTCGGCGGCTTCGCGGCAGCCTTCGCCCCGGGTGCTGCATGCGCGCAATATGCTCTCCTCACGAGCTGGCGCAACAGCGCCTCGGTGCTGACGGCGGCGAACGCCGTGCTCGCACCGCTCGCGGCGTCTGCCTCCGTCGCGGTCGGCGAGCTGCAGCCGCGGCCGGCGGCGCCCGCCGGCGTGGTCGAGCTCGGCTTCGACGCCGACCTCGACACCGAGGCCGACCGTGTCGCAGAGTGGTTCGCGCGCGTTCGTGCCGAACGCGCCGACGTGGGTCGATCCACCACTGGGGCCATCCTCTTCCGCAGCAAGAAGCACATGGTGCGGTTCGGCGACGCGCTCGGGCGCCGCGGCATCCCGCATCGCATCCTCGGACTCGGCGGCCTGCTCTCGACGCCTGAGGTCGTAGACGTGGTGTGCGCGCTGCGTGTCATCAGCGATCCGTCGGCCGGCTCCGCGCTCATCCGGCTGCTGTCGGGGCCACGGTGGGCGATCGGTCTGCCCGACCTGCGCGAGCTCGCGGCGCTGTCCCGCCGCCTCGCTCGTCACGACACCGCACTGCAGCCCCTCGCCCCCGAGGTCGTCGAGCGCATCCGGGGAAGCGCCGGCGACGACGACGGCTCGCTGGTCGACGCGCTCGACTTCGTGCTGCGGCAGAAGTCCGACCACGGCTGGCTGGAAGGTTTCACGCCCCGGGCGCGCGAGCGGCTGCGGGACGCGGCATCCGTCTTCGCGGGTCTCCGTCAGGCGAGCGCCATGCCGATCCCGGAACTGGTGCGGCTGATCGAGCTGGAGCTGCGCCTCGACATCGAGCTCGCCGCGAACGAGTCACGAGGCCCCGCCCGCATCGCGTCGGCGCAGCTGCGGGCCTTCGTCGACGAGGTGCACGCCTTCCTCGCCGCCGACGAGACGGGTTCGCTGTCGAGCCTGCTCGCCTGGCTCGACCACGCCGAGCAGCTGGACGAGTTCGCGCCCCGCACCGAGCCGCCCGAGGACGACGTCGTGCAGCTCCTGACGATCCACGGGTCCAAGGGGCTCGAGTGGGACGCTGTCGCGGTCGTGCGCCTCGTCAAAGACGAGCTGCCGAGCGCACCCCGCGACACGAAGGCCTGGCTCGGGTTCGGCGTTCTGCCGTACGCGTTCCGCGGCGACTCCGCCTGGCTGCCCGCGCTCGGGTGGCAGTCCGCAACCACCCAGCAGGAGCTCAAGGTGGCGATCGAGACCTTCGTCGAGGCCAACCGGGCGCGGCAGCTCGAAGAGGACCGTCGCCTGGCGTATGTCGCGGTCACCCGCGCCCGCGACCACCTGCTGCTCACGGGTGCGACGTGGTCGGGCACCAAGCGCCCCCGCACGCGCAGCACGTTCTTCACCGAGATCGCCGAGGCGCAGGACCTGGCGCTGCCAGACGATGAGCCCGGCGACGACCCTTACCAGGGCGAGCGGCGCGTACTGCAGTGGCCGATCGATCCGCTCGGCGCTCGCCGAGCGGCCGTCGGCGGCGCGGCGGCGACTGTCGAGGCAGCGCTCGACGCGCCAAGGGCCGAGGTCGATCCCCAGGCGGCGCTTCTGCTCGCCGAGCGCGATGCGCGTCGCGCGCGCCCGGTGCACACGGCGCCGACCCGCATCGCGGCGTCCCGCTACAAGGAGTACGTCGCCGACCTCGAGGGAACGCTCGCCGGCATCGCACGGCCGATGCCGGAACGACCCTTCCGCCAGACGCGCCTCGGCACGCTCTTCCACGCCTGGGTCGAGCAGCGTTCCGGGCGCTCGGGGCTGGGCGGCTCGCTTGACGACGCGCTGTGGGAGACCGATGAAGACGTGCCTGGCACTGACGCATCCGTCGAAGATGCCGCCGCACTCGCGGCGCTGCGCGAGCGCTTCCTCGCGTCGGAGTGGGCGCCGCTGCAGCCGATCGAGGTCGAGACCGAGATCGATTTCACCACCATCGGCCCCGACGGCCTGCCGCATATCGTCATCTGCAAGCTCGACGCGGTGTACCGGCGCGAGGACCGCGGCGGCCGCATCGAGATCGTCGACTGGAAGACCGGCGTCGCGCCGCGCAATCCCGCCGAGAAGGACGAGCGGATGCTGCAGCTCGAGCTCTACCGCCGGGCTTATCACTCCAAGCACGGGGTACCGCTCGACGAGATCGACGTCGCGCTCTACTACGTGGCTGAGGATGTCATCCTGCGCAGCTGAGATCGCCCGGCCGCCGAAAGGTCAGCCGTCGCGGTGCCGCCTCAGTCGGCGAGCCAGCGGCGCAGGGCCGCCTCGGACGCTCGCTCCGCCTCGGCTGCGGCATCCATCCCGCCCTCGTCCTCGCGTGAGGGTGCGGCGCCCTGCGTCGTCATCGCGCCCGGCAGCGTGATGGGTGCGGTGGAGAGGTCGTCGTCCGGGTGCCGCGCGGGCAGTTCGACCGCCGACGGGTCGAGGTCGACGGGCCGGAACGCGGCGAGGTCTTCGGCGGAGATCTCCTGCGTGTCGAAGGACTCCGGTGCGGCGGAGACCGGACCGGTATCCCGCCGGGCGTCATCCTCGTCCGCGACCCACTGCGCCAGCTCCTCGGGATCGTACGCGTCGGTCTGCATCGAGGTGTCGATCGTCGGTGCGCCCGCTCCGGGCGTGCGCTCGAGGAGGGCGATCGCGTCGTCGACGTCGAGCGCAGCCGCCGCCAGGATGTCGTCGCCCGCCACGCCCGCGGCGAGGGATTCGAGCAGCTCCACGGCGTCGGCGACGATGTCGTCGCGGTCGGCGTCGTGGCCGTGCACGAGCCACTTCGCGAACTCGAGCTCGGCGTACAGGCGGGAACGCTCGCGCGCTCGCGCGTCGGGGGCGCGGCCGCTGCCGGCGACGTAGGCGGCGTAGACGTCTTCGGCGGCGTCGGGAGCGGACGCGAGCCATTGCAGGTCGGTCGCCGGATCGCCGATCGACAGTCCGTGCCACTCGAGCAGTCCGGTCACGGTCGGGATGCCGTCGAGGTCTTCGAACAGGAACGAGGCGGCTCCGGCGCCGCCGAGCACGACGGCCGATTCGAAGCGCCACAGTTCGTCGGCGTCGACGGCGCGGTGCCAGCGCTCCGCCAGACTCACCGGCAGCCGCCGCGTCGCGACGGCACGTTCGATCAGGCGTGTGACGTCGGCGCGAACCTGCTGCGGGGTGCGCGCGGGCAGACCCTCGGCTTTGACGATCGAGTGCGGCAGCGCGTGCAGCGCGGCCAGCGCCGCGCCCAGCGAAGTCGCTGCACCGCGTCCGGGCGGAAGGTGGGCCGCGTCGACGCGATACCCGGGAAGGAAGTCCACGACGACCACGCGCGTGTCGCCGAGGCCGGCCTCGCCGAGCAGCTCGGGGGCGCGGAAGGGGAGGAGACCTCGCACACCCGGTGTCAGTGCGCGCAGCGCGCGCACCTCCGCGGCGAGCTCGGGGGCGGACGACGGGTCGGCAGGCACCCGCACGACCACACGGCGCCCATCGTCGAGGTCGGCGACCGCTGCGTCGTAGCGGCCGGTCGCTCCCTCGGTGAGGGCGCCGACTCCGACGACGCCGACCCGCGGGAGAGCCGACGTGACCGACGCGGCTAGAGTGAGGGGTGAGCGTGCCATGTGCCCAGGGTAGGTCGGTCGCGCTCGTCCGTCCCCGCGCCACGCCCGGCCCTGAACGACGAAGCGGAGCATGTTCGATGACGGCGCCCGACAGCACGAGCCTGAATCCGCTGGCGCATCCCGGGCTCGATCGCGCGGCCGATGAGCGGCTGATCCCCGACCTGCTCGAGACGGCGAAGACGGATGCTGCCTCCCGCGTCCTCGTCATCGTCGGCGATTCCGCGCCACTCGTCGCGGGGGAGTCGCTGCTCTGGCTCCCACCCGCTGACGTCCCTCACGGAGCCGAATGGGCGTTTCTCGGACGTGACGACGACGGGGCCGCGCTGCTCGCCGCTGTATTCGCATCCCAGGACGAGGAGCTGTTCGTCGCACCGGCGGGCTGGGCGGGTCTGCGCACCGTCGGAGCGCTGCTGTCGGCCCATGATGCCGGCGCGTTCGTGGAGGCGCTCAGTCTCGGGCGCTGGTTGATCGACGCGCCGTTCTGCCCGGCGTGCGGCACGCTGACAGTCCTGGGCGATGCCGGCTGGTCGCGCCGCTGCCCGAACTGCGGGCGGCAGCACTTTCCGCGCACCGACCCGGCGGTCATCGTCGCCATCACGAGCGCCAACGACCCCGACCTGCTGCTCCTCGGCTCGAACGCGCTATGGGGCGCCGACCGGTTCTCGTGCTTCGCCGGGTTCGTCGAAGCCGGCGAGTCGCTCGAGGCGGCCGTGCGCCGGGAGGTCGCCGAGGAGTCCGGCGTCGATGTCGGCACGGTGACGTATCGCGGGTCTCAGGCATGGCCGTACCCCCGCTCGCTCATGGTCGGCTATCTCGCCGAGTCCCGCGACGACGCGGCGGCGCGCGCCGACGGCGAGGAGATCGCGGCGATCCGCTGGTTCACACGTGACGAGATCGGCCGGGCTCTCGCCGGCGAGGGTGATGTCGTGCTGCCGGGGCGGGCGTCCATCGCGCACCGGCTCATTGCCGACTGGTACGCGGAGCGCGCGTGAGCGCCGGCGCCCTGGCCGGGCTGGACGAGCATCAGCTCGAGGCGGCGACCGCGTTGCGCGGACCCGTGGCAGTGCTGGCCGGCGCCGGAACGGGCAAGACCCGCGTCATCACGCATCGCATCGCGCACGGCGTCGATACCGGGGCGTACTCGCCCGGACGCGTCATGGCGGTCACCTTCACGACCAAGGCCGCCGGCGAGATGCGCGGTCGCCTGCGCGCGATGGGCGTGGGCGGAGTATCGGCCCGCACCTTCCACGCGGCCGCCCTCGCGCAGCTCAACTTCTTCTGGCCGACCCTCGCGGGCGACACGGCGCCGGGCATCATCGACAACAAAGTGCGCATGCTCGCCCACGCCGCCGACGGCATCGGGCTCGCGCCCGACGTGGCGACCCTGCGCGACGTCGCATCTGAGATCGAGTGGCGGAAGGTCTCGATGCTGAGCGTCGACGCCTACGCCACGGCCCGCCCGAACGGGGTCGGCCGCCTCGGGGTCGACCGCGTCGTCGCGCTGCAGCACGCGTACGAGAAGCTCAAGGACGAGCGCCGCCAACTCGACTTCGAAGACGTGCTGCTCGCCTGCGCGGGCATGCTCGAGGCCGAGCCCCAGGTCGCCAAGGCTGTGCGCGAGCAGTACCGCCATTTCACCGTCGACGAGTTCCAGGACGTGTCGCCGCTGCAGAACCGCCTGCTCGAGCTGTGGCTGGGCGACCGCCGCGACCTCTGCGTCGTGGGCGACGCGAGCCAGACCATCTACTCGTTCGCCGGTGCCGACGCGGCGTACCTCCTCGACTTCCCGTCGAGGTACGAGGGCACGCGGGTCGTGCGCCTCGAGACGAACTATCGATCGGATGCCCCGATCCTGGCGGTCGCGAACGAGCTGATGCGCGGACGCCCCGGCGCCCTGCACCTCGCGGCCGCCGCTGACCGCGACGCACAGACCGACGCCGCACCGGTTCCGACGGTGACCGCCTTCGAGGACGACCGGGACGAGGCGCGCGCGGTCGCGGCGCGGATCGCCGCGCAGATCGCCGACGGCGCCGACCCGCGCCACATCGCGGTGCTCTACCGCGCGCATGCGCAGTCGGCCGAGCTCGTCGCCGCGCTCTCCGACGCGGGGATCGCGACGACGGTGCTCGGTGGCCGCCGCTTCTTCGACATGCCCGAGGTGCGGCAGGCGGTGATGGAGCTGCGGGCGGCCTCGGTGGCCCCGATCGAGAGCGGCTTCGTCGACACCGTGCGCGACATCCTCCGCTCGCGGGGTCTCACCGACGAGCCGCCGGAGGCGGGCGGCGCCCTCCGCGACGCGTGGGAGGCTCGCGCCGCTCTGCTGCGCCTCGCGCAGGAGGCTCCCGCCGGCACGACGCTCCGCGCCTTCGCGGACGAGCTCACCGCGCGGGCCAAGGCGCACGACGAGCCCGCGATGCGCACGGTCACCCTTGCGACGCTGCACGCGGCCAAAGGCCTGGAGTGGGAGCACGTGCACCTCGTCGGCGTCGCGGAGGGTCTGCTGCCCATCTCATACGCCACGACGTTCGAGCAGGTCGACGAGGAACGGCGGCTCGCGTACGTCGGCATCACGCGAGCCGGGCGAACGCTGTCGCTGTCGTGGGCGCGAGGCGTACGGGAGCGACAGCCGTCGCGGTTTCTGCGAGAGATCGGCAACGGCACTCTGCGTGCGGGCGGTGCGACCGCACGTGCCGGTGCAGCGAGCCGGCGCGGAGGGTCACCGAGCGGGTCCGGCCGGCCGAGGGGTGCCGCGCGCGCTCCGCGATGAGCCGCCCTGCCACGATCCCCGCCTCCCACAGCACAGAGGGCTCGCTCGCCACGGCGCGCCCCAGCAGCTGAGCGGCGACCGCAGGCCACGACGGGTCTCTGTCGCGGCGGTGAGCCGCGACGCAGGCGAGGCACGCGCTCCGGCCCGGCCCGACGAACGGACCGACTTCTGCCCCCGAACCGGTGAGCACCACAGGCACATGGTCGACGTCGGCGCTCATCAGAGCCGCGGCCGAGCCGGGAGCCACCACACGATGCACGATGAAGACGACGGCGGCAGCATCCGTTCCGACCCTTCCCACGGCATCGAAGCGGTGGGCGGTGTCGACGTCGAATCCCTCGGCGGACAGGCCCGCGGCGACCGTGTCGCGATGCTCGTCAGGCACGTCCTCGGCGCACTGGACCAGGATGCGGCGGCGGGTCGCGGCATCCGTCATCAGAGCCCGGCGGATGCGCGAGAGGAACCCCGCCGCCGCCCTGGCGTCGGGTGCTCCGAGCGCCTGCGCGAACGGCACCGCCGCGCCGTCGGGGATGCCGCGCTCGAGCTCGCGCAACAGCCGCTGCTGCCACGGCTGGGGGTCGTCGAGCACGGCGACGGGCTCGGCGCCGAACTGGATCGTCGAGTCGGTCCGCCACACCGGGGGATACGAGGGGTCGAGTCGCAGCATGCGCCGATCCTGTCGCACCCGCGGGGCGCACAGCCGGTATCCACAGGCCGAGATCGCGAATCGCCGGATCCCGCGAACCTGGGGAGGAACCGACGATCCGGCCCGGCCGGCCGCCTACACGGGCCGGTGGTCGTCGGGCGCGCCGCTCTCACCCTCGTCGCCCGCGCCGTCGGACTCGGACGGGCGATCGGATGCCTCGCCCGCGGCCGGTCCGCCGGGCTCCTCGCCTGCGAGCAGGCGCGCCAGAGCGTCGTCCATCTCGTCGCGCACCGGCTCCTCGCCGCGCGCGCGGGCCTCAAGACGGGCGACGAGTGACGCGGGATCGTCGATGTCGGACGCGCTCGGCATGAGGTCGGGGTAGTCCCACAGCGCGTCGCGCGCGGCCGGGCCCACGGCTTCCGTCACGGCGCGCCACATCGCGGCGGCTTCGCGCATGCGGCGCGGGCGGATCTCGAGGCCGACGAGGGAGCCGAGCGCGCGCTCGGCCGGACCACCGACGGCGCGGCGGCGGCGCACGGCCTCCGAGATGCGCTGCGCCGAGGGGAGCCGCGACGTGGCGTCCTCCGTGACGACCTCGACCCAGCCCTCGACGGTGGCGAGGAGGTTCTCGAGGCGCGCGAGAGCCGCGTCCTGCGCCTCCGAGCGGGCGGGCAGAAGCGCGCCGCTCTCGATCGCCCGGCGGAGCTCCTCGGGCTCGGACGGGTCGAAGCGGGTGGCGAGGTCTTCGAGGGCATCGGTGTCGACGTGCACGCCGCGGGCGAAGTCGGTGACCTGCGAGATGACGTGCAGGCGCAGCCAGCGGGCGTGCCGGAACAGGCGCGCGTGCGCGAGCTCGCGCGTCGCGACGTAGAGGGCGAGCTGATCCTCGGGCACCTCGAGATCGCGGCCGAAGTCCGCGAAGTTCTGCGGGAGGATCGCGGCCTGCCCGTCGGGCATCAGCGGGATGCCGACGTCGCCGCCGCTCACCACCTCTTTCGACAGATTGCCGACCACCTGGCCGAGCTGCGACGCGAACAGCGACCCGCCGACCGTGCGCATGAGGCGCCCTGCGCCCTGCACCAGTCCCTGCATGTCTTCGGGCGCCTGCTCGCTCAGCGCCGTCGTCAGGGCGTCGGCGATGCTCGTCGCGACCGGTGCCGCGAGCTCCTGCCACACCGGCAGCGTCGCCTCGACCCACGCGCCGCGCGTGAGCGTCGCCGGGGGAGTGGGCAGCTCCGAGATGGTGGTCGCCTCGCTCAGCCACAGGGTCGCGAGCGCGAACGCCTGGTCGAGGTCGGTGCGCTGGCCGGCGGTGACCCCGAGGCCCTCCTGATTCGCGATGTGCAGCGCCTGGCGCTGGGCCATGTCCCACGAGATGCCGGTCTCGTCGGCGCCTTCGAACGCGCCCTGCAGCTGGCGCATGACCGCCTGCATCATGGCGGGGTCGATGTTCATCCCCGACAGCCGCGAGAGCTGCTCGGGGTCGAAGTCGCCCGCCGCGCCGCCGAACAGCTGGCGGATGAGCTCCTGGAAGTCGTCCTCGGGGCTCGGGTCGCCCCCGGGAGTGACGTCGTCTGCCACTTCAGCCGCCTTTCAGCCGGTCGATGAGGTTGCGTTCTACGCTAGTCGCAGCATCCGTCGCACTCCCCGGCAGGGACCCCTTACGCCTTACGCCGGTCGCGAACGACCAGGCGCATCAACGACAAGGCACGGAAGAGAGGTCCCGCGTGGCCCTGTTCGACGAGAACACGACGATCGAGCCCGCACCGCGGCCGCGGATGTCCCGCCGCACGCTGGTGGGTGTGTGGGCGCTCGCCGTCGCGATGGTGGTGCTGCTCGTCATCACGTTCCTGCCGACGTCGTACGTCATCCAGCGTCCCGGGCCTGTCTACAACACCCTCGGCAGCGCTCAGAACGCCGACGGCGAGGAAGTGCCGCTGATCTCGGTCGAGGGCGCGGAGACGTACCCGACCGACGGATCCCTCGACCTGCTCACCGTGCAGGTGCAGGGCAACCGCGAGCACACCCCGTCGTGGTTCGAGCTCGCGATGGCGTGGTTCGACCCGAGCCGGGCCGTCATGCCGATCGACGCGATCTTCCCCGAGGATCAGACCACGGAGGAGCGCAACGAGGAGAGCGCCCAGATGATGGTGGACTCGCAGCACGAGGCGACCGCCGCAGCGCTCACGGAGCTCGGCTACGACGTCGGAGCCACCCTGGCGGTGTTCTCGGTCATGGATGATGCCGCCGCTGCGGGGATTCTCGAGCAGGGCGACCTGATCCTCGAGGCGAACGGCGAGGAACTCACGGATGTCGCCACCCTGCGCTCGGTCATCAACGAGGGGGAGGGAGCCCCCGTCGAACTGCTCATCGAGCGCGACGGCGAGCAGCAGACCGTCGAGGTCATCCCGAAGGAGAGCACGGACGACGACGGTGAGACGAGCTGGATCCTCGGGGTCAATCTCACGACGGACTACGACTTCCCGATCGACGTCACCATCCAGCTCAACAACGTCGGCGGCCCGAGCGCGGGCATGATGTTCGCGCTCGGGATCATCGACACGCTGACTCCGGGTGAGCTCAACGGCGGCCAGCAGGTCGCGGGCACGGGCACGATCACCGCGGACGGCGAGGTCGGGCCGATCGGCGGCATCCGTCAGAAGATGTGGGGCGCGCTGGATGCCGGGGCCCAGTGGTTCCTCGCCCCCGAAGCGAACTGCGATGAGGTCGTGGGCCACATCCCGGGCGATCTGCGCGTGTTCTCGGTCGAGGATCTCGACGACGCGCTGGCCGTGCTCGACGCGGTGAGCGAGGGCGGCGACCTCGATTCCCTCCCGACCTGCGCGCTGAAGTGATGCGGATCGTGCCCGAAACGTTGCGAGTTTCTTAGAGTTCGCCCAGGGAGGACAAGGCGGGCGCCGAGAATCGCGCGCCTAGGATGGGAACGTGACCACGACCTCCGCGCCGACTCCGGCCACACCCTCTCGCACCCGACGCGTCATCGCCATCACCCTCGCGGTCATCGCCGCGCTCGTCGTGGCGTTCTTCATCTTCGCCAGCCTCTACGCGGACTGGCTCTGGTACGACCAGCTCGGGTTCTCGGAGGTGCTGCTGACCCAGTGGATCGCGCGCATCGTGATGTTCGTGGTCGGCTTCCTGGGAATGGCGGTGCCGGTGTGGCTCTCCATCCAGCTCGCCTACCGGCTTCGCCCCGTCTACGCGCGGCTGAGCTCCCAGCTCGACCGGTACCAGGAGGTCGTCGAGCCGCTGCGCCGCCTGGCGATGTGGGGCATCCCGATCTTCTTCGGCTTCTTCGCCGGCTTCGCCGCCTCGGCC
Organism: Microbacterium sp. F01; assembly: GCF_056156365.1. Taxonomy (NCBI): domain Bacteria; kingdom Bacillati; phylum Actinomycetota; class Actinomycetes; order Micrococcales; family Microbacteriaceae; genus Microbacterium; species Microbacterium sp. F01. The sequence continues at coordinate 2,470,425 of NZ_CM149592.1, read as the reverse complement.
CAGTGGGAGACCACGTGGCTGTGGTTCAACGGCGTCGCCACCGACACGACCGACCCCGAGTTCGGGCTCGACACCGGCTTCTACATGTTCGCGATGCCGTTCTGGAGCTCGCTCGTCGGCTTCGCGTCGGCAGTGCTGCTGATCTGCCTGCTCGTCACGGCGCTGGTGTCGTACCTCTACGGCTCGGTGCGCATCGGCCAGCGTGAGCTGCGCATCTCGAAGTCGGCGCGCATCCAGCTCGCGGTGATCGCGGGCCTCTACCTGCTGGTGCAGGGCGCGAGCCTGTGGCTCGACCGGTACAAGACGCTCGTCGAGCCCGGCGATCGCATCACCGGCCCCGGGTACACCGGCGTGAACGCGATCATCCCCGGCCAGACGATCCTCGCGTTCGCGGCCGTCATCGTCGCGATCCTCTTCTTCGTGACCGCGATCATCGGCCGCTGGCGCTACCCGCTCATCGCGACCGCCCTGCTCGTGGTGTCGGCGATCGTGGTCGGCGTCGGCTACCCGTGGGTGGTCAACACTTTCCAGGTGCAGCCGAACCGCTTCACGCTGGAAGAGGAGTACTACCAGCGCAACGTCGACATGACGCACGAGGCGTACGGGGTCGACGGCCTCGAGCAGGAGGACTTCACGGCCGTCACCGACGTGGAGGCCGGCCAGCTGCGCGAGGACGCCGCCACGACGGCCCAGGTGCGCATCATGGACCCCGCGATCATCTCGCCGAACGTGCGCCAGCTCGAGCAGTACCGCTCGTACTACCAGTTCGCCGACCCGCTCGATGTCGATCGATACGAGATCGACGGCGTGTCGCAGGACACCGTCGTCTCGGTGCGCGAACTGAATCTCGCCCAGCTGGGCAATGCCGCCGACTGGCAGAACTCCGCCGTCGTCTACACGCACGGATACGGCATCGTCGCGGCCAAGGGCAACGACCGCACCGGCGAGGGGGATCCGGTCTTCCTCGAGCGCGGCATCCCCACCACCGGGTTCCTGACCGACCAGGACGACTTCCAGCCGCGTGTGTATTTCGGCGAGTACTCCCCGACCTACTCGATCGTCGGTGCACCCGAGACCGCGGAGCCGGTCGAGCTCGACTACCCGTCGGCCGAGGACGGCGGCAACGAGACGAAGACCACGTTCAACGGTGAGGGCGGCCCGAGCCTCGGAAACGTGTTCAACCGCCTGATCTACGCGCTGAAGTTCCAGGCCGAGCAGATCCTCTTCTCGGACTACGTCAACGAGGACTCGCAAATCCTCTACGACCGCAACCCACGTGAGCGTGTGCAGAAGGTCGCTCCGTACCTCACCCTCGACAACGACGCGTACCCGAGCGTCGTCGACGGCCGCATCGTCTGGATCGTCGACGGCTACACGCTGAGCGCCAACTACCCCTACTCCTCGACGGTGAGCCTCACCTCGGCGATCTCGGACTCGTCGAACCCGGCGCCGCGGTTCGCGCTCGACGACATCAACTACATCCGCAACTCGGTGAAGGCGACGGTCGACGCGTACGACGGCTCGGTGACGCTCTACGCGTGGGACGAAGAGGACCCGGTGCTGCAGTCCTGGCAGAACGTGTACCCGTCCACGATCAAGCCGATCAGCGACATGTCCGCCGAACTCGTCAGTCACGTCCGCTACCCCACCGACCTGTTCAAGGTGCAGCGCACGATCCTCGGCGTGTACCACGTCGACGATGCACGGTCGTTCTACCAGAGCGACAACCGCTGGCAGACGCCGAACGACCCGCAGGAAGACACGCAGCTGCAGCCGCCGTACTACCTGACGATGCAGATGCCGGGTCAGGAGAACCCGACGTACTCGATGTTCACGTCGTTCATCCCGTCATCCACGGGCGGGAACGCGCGCAACGTGCTGATGGGGTACCTCGCTGTCGACTCCAACGCCGGAGCCGAAGCGGGCGTCAAGAGCGAGGACTACGGCAAACTCCGGATGCTGGTGATCGATGCCGAGACGCCGGTTCCCGGTCCCGGTCAGGTGCAGAACACCTTCGACTCCGAGCCGAGCGTGTCGTCGTTCGTCAACATCCTCCAGCAGGGTCAGTCCGAGGTGCTCAACGGCAACCTGCTGACGCTTCCCGTCGGCGGCGGCCTGCTGTACGTGCAGCCGGTGTTCGTGCAGTCCTCGGGTGCCACCAAGCTTCCCAAGCTCCAGAAGGTCCTCGTGTCCTTCGGCGACGAGGTGGCGTTCGAAGACACCCTGAGCGAGGCGCTCGACGTGATCTTCGGCGGCGACTCCGGCGCCGACGCGGGCGACACGGATGTCGAGCCGACGCCTGGGGCGACGCCTCAGCCGACGCCCGAGCCGACCGAGCCCACCGAGCCGACGGAGCCCGCCCCGCCCGCCGACGCGTACCAGGCGGCGCTGCAGGATGCCCAGCAGGCCATGATCGACCGGCAGACGGCGCTCGAAGCCGGAGACTGGGCCGCGTACGGCGAGGCCGATGAGCGGTTGACCGCGGCGGTCGAGACGCTCATCCAGCTCGGCGGCGGCCAGTAGGCACGTACGAACGAAGGCCGGTCCCGCTCGGGACCGGCCTTCGGCGTTCCCAGGTCAGGCTGTGAGGATCGCGTACCAGATGAGCAGCAGCGTGACCGCGAAGCCCGTGAACTGGTTGAGCCAGAGGAACCGACGCCAGCCGGTCGTCGCGGCGGCCGCATCGTCGTCGGTGATCGAGCGGTAGGGCCACACGGTCACGAGGTACGGCAGCACGAGCAGGGCCGCGATCGGCCCCGGCCACGCGGTCGCGAGCATCGCGACGCCGGCAGCCGTGTAGCAGGCGAGGGCGAAGCGGACCGTCCATCTCGCGCCGCGCGCGGTGGCGATCGACGCGATGCCCGCGTCGCGGTCGGCGACCACGTCCTGCACCGCTCCGAACGCGTGCGAGGCCACGCCCCACAGCGCGAAGGAGCCGATGAGTGCCACGAGCGGCAGCGTCCAGGTCGCGCCCGCCAGAACGAGACCGTAGACGGCAGGGGAGAAGAAATGGATGCTGCTGGTCACGGAGTCGAGGAACGGCCGCTCTTTCAGCCGCAGCGGCGGCGCGCTGTAGAAGACGACGAAGAACAGGCTCGCGGCGAGCACGAGCCACGACGAGGGGGCACCGACCACGGCGAGGTAGGCCACGAACGGCAGGCACAGCAGCGCGGAGGCCCACAGAGTCGCCCGATGCATGCGCCGATCGAGCACCGCCCCGTGGGCGCCTCCCTTGCGCGGGTTGCGCAGATCGGACTCGTAGTCGAACACGTCGTTGATGCCGTACATCGCGAGGTTGTACGGCACGAGGAAGAACAGCGTGCCGATCACGAACGTCAAGTCCACTTCGCGAACGGTCATGACGTACGCGGCTGCGAACGGGTAGGCGGTGTTGATCCAGCTGACCGGTCGCGAGGCGATCAGCAGCTGCCGGGCGACGGCGCCGGCCCGCAGGGGCGGGGCGGAGGTCACGCCTTCGCCTCCTCGTGTCGAGCCCCTGACGGCGTGAGCAGCGTGAAGACGGCGGGGACGAGGAACGCCGCGCATACGGGGTAGGCGAAGTCCTCGATCGGCGCGAGCCCGATCCGCACTCCTGAGATCAGCGTCTCCGGGTAGGTGAACAGGCCGGCGGCGATCATCACGTTGTCGAAGACGGCGGTCAGCGCGATCAGGATGCCGGCGGCGATGACGGATGCTGTCATCCTGCGTCCGAACCCGGGTCGACGCACCGTCAGCAGCACGACGACCGCCGTGATCACGACGAACGGCACGACGATGAGGGCGTACGTCATCGCGCCGCCTCCGAACGGGGAGGCGCAGCATCCGTCGTCCGTCGTGCCATCAGGCGCATCGCTGCGGACCACGCGACGAGCGCCAGGTAGCTCAGGAACGCCAGGAACACCGGCTCCTCGAGGGGGAGGTGCGGGGCTAGATCGACACCGAGCAGCAGGGGACTGTCACCTTTCACGAAGACGCCGGTCGCGATGCCGACGGCGTCCCACGCGAGGAAGAACGCCGTGCCGATGCCGACCGCGAGCGCCGTGCGCCCGGGCGACCGCCACGCGGCGAGGCGCCAGCGCCGGTCGATCAGCAGCATGCCTGCGGCGGAGGCGAGGATGGCGGCGAGGTAGAGCCCTGGCACCGTCACACCCTCGCCGGCTCTGCGAGCGGACCGGGGGAGCGATCCCCTCGCAGACGCTTGACGACGAGCTCCGCCGAGATGAGGCACATCGGCAGGCCGATGCCCGGCAGCGTGGAGGCCCCGACGTACGACAGGCCCTCGACTTCGCGCGAGGTGTTCCGCGGGCGGAAGACCGCGCTCTGCCCGAGCGTGTGGGCGAGGCCGAGCGCGTTCCCGCGCCACGCGCCGAGGTCGTCGGCGAAGTCGCCGGGGGCGACGGTGCGTCGAACCACGATTCTCCGCTCCAGATCCGGGATGCCGCACCACTGGGCGACCTGGGCGATCACCCGGTCGGCCGCGGTCTCGATCGCCGGGTCGCCGTCGCCGTCGATGCCCCCGTGCCCCAGCCGGGGATCTGCGGGCACGGGGACGAGCACGAAGAGATTCTCGTGTTCCGGCGGCGCGACACTCGGGTCCGTGGCGCTGGGACGGCAGATGTAGAGCGACGCGGGGTCGGGGATCCGCGGGCGGGTGCCGAAGATGTCGGTGAAGTTCTCGCGCCACTCCTTGGCGAACAGCAGCGTGTGGTGGGCGAGCTGCGGCAGCCGCCCCTCGACGCCGAGCATCACCAGCAGCGCCCCTGGGCTGGGCGTGCGCGAGCTCCACCACTCCTCTGGGTAGGTCTGCTCGGCGCGCGGGAGCAGCCGGGTCTCGGTGTGGTGCAGGTCCGCGCCCGACACCACGAGGTCGGCGGGCACGCGGTGGCCACCGGCGAGCTCCACGCCGGTCGCGACCCCCGCGTCGGTCGTGATCGCGGTGACGCGAGCCCCTGTCTCGATCGCGACTCCGGATGCCTCGGCCAGGCGCACGATCGCCTGCACGAGCTCGGTGAACCCGCCGCGCGGGTAGAGCACGCGATCGCCCAGGTCGAGGTGGCTCATGAGGTGGTAGAGGCTCGGCACACCGTACGGCGATCCACCCAGGAAGACCGCGGGGTACTCGAGGATCTGCCGCAGCCTCGGGTCGGTGAACCGCCGCTCGACGTGGCGGGCGAGGCTGCGGGTCAGGAGGGGGGCGAGGCGCGGCATCCGTCGCAGCAATGCCGGGTCCCTGAGGCCGGCCGTGGTCTCGTACGTGTCGTAGAGGAAGCGCGTGACGGCGAGGTCGTACGCGTCGGCGGCGGAGTCGAGGTAGGTGTCGAGGCGAGCGCCGGCGCCGGGTTCGACGCTCTCGAACAAGGCGGCGGCCTCGGCGCGTCCGGACCGCACGTCGAGGGGGGACAGCCCGGTCGAAGGATCCGAGTAGACGCGGTACGCCGGGTCGAGGGGCACGAGGTCGAGCTCGCTCTCCGCGGTCGTTCCGAGGAGCCGGAAGAAGTGATCGAACACCTCGGGCATGAGGTACCAGCTCGGGCCGGTATCGAAGCGGAAGCCGCCCTGCTCCCATGACCCCGCGCGCCCGCCGAGTTCGTCGCGCGCCTCGAACAGGGTCGTGTCCCAGCCCTCGGACGCGAGCAGCGCTGAGGCGGCGAGTCCGCCGACACCGCCGCCGATCACGACCGCGCGCCGCGGTCCGTCGTCGAGCGTCATGCGCGCACCTCCCGCGGGGCGAAGCCGAGCAGCGCGCGCGCCGCGAGACGCGCCTTCACGGTGTCGGGCACCCGCACCCGCTCGTCGCCCCCGTCGCATGCGCGCAGACGCACGGCCAGTTCCGCGAAGAGATCGTGCGCGGCGGTCACCGCGCGCCGGCAGTCGGCTGGAAGCGCGGGGATGGCGCTCGCCGCGACCGCGAGATCCCGGTCTATGCGATCCAGCACCGCCGCGCGCTCGCCGTCGGCCGTCGACAGGGCCAGGTAGTCGCGACCGAGCACGGTCTCATCGTGACGGAGGTCGCGCAGGAAGTTCACGTCCTGGAACGCGGCCCCGAGACGGCGAGCCCCGTCGACGAGCTCGGGAGAGGGGGAGACGGGATGCTGCGCCCCCGCGTTGACGAACACCTGCAGGCACATCAGGCCGACGACCTCCGCCGAGCCGTAGACGTATGCGTCGTGCGAAGCGGCGTCGTGGTGGAACGTGTCGAGGTCGGTCCGCATCGACGCGAAGAACGGGCTCACGAGATCCTCGCCGATGCCGCACTCGCGCGCCGTGCCCGCGAACGCGTGCACCACGAGGTTGGAGCTGAACCCGCGCTCGATCGCCGACAGGGTCTCGAGCTCGAGCTGGTCGAGGATCTCGCCGGCGACCTCCGACGACAGTCCGGCCTCCTCGGCGGGGCCGTCGACGATCTCATCCGCGATCCGCACCAGGGCGTACACGTTCCGCACGTGCGGGCGCGGTCGCGGGCCGAGCAGTCGGCACGCGAGCCCGAACGAGGTCGAGTACCGCGCGATCACGGTGGCCGCGGCATCCGCTGCCGCCTGGTCGTAGAGGGCGAGACCCGTGGGGGACGCGGCGCGCACCGTGCTCATGGGATCCGCCCTTCGATGCCGTCGGCGAGGGTGCGCAGAAGAGCCCCGGCTTGATCGGGGAGTACCGGGTCGTACGAGGCCTCCCGCACCGCCGCCAGCGTGTCCTCGACGAGCCGCACCAGGCGCTCCCGGGCGCCGGTCTGCTCCAGGACGAGCTGCGCCTCACGCACGGCGACGGGCCCGGTGCGCGCGAGGGCGAGAGCCTCGTCGACGCGGGGCGCGGCGCCGGTCTCGCGGGCGAGCGCGACGAGCGGGGTGCGCTTGTTCTCGCGAAGGTCCGGTCCGGTGTCGCGGCCCGTCTGCGACGTGGTCCCGAACGCCCCGATGAGGTCATCGACCAGCTGGAACGCGAGTCCGAGGCGCCCGCCCGCCTCGCCGAGCACACGCAGGGCGTCGCCGTCGGCGCCGCCGAGCAGCGCGCCCGCCTGCAGCGGCGCGCGGAACGTGTAGACCGCGGTCTTGTTGAACGCCGTGTCGAGCGTGGAGATGCGGGATGGATGCCGCGCCGCGACGCTGTTCTCGACGTCGGCGAGTTCGCCGGCCGCGGAGATCAGGACGGCGTCGTCCAGGAGGGTCAGGAGTCGATCCCGGGTCGCGTCGTCGGTGTGGGCCATGGCGACAAGGCGGAAGGCCTCGTGGAGCAGGATGTCGCCTGCGAGGATCGCCGCGGCGTCGCCCACCAAGGCCGCCCCGTCGGTGTCGGCGCCGTCGTCCTGTGCCCGTCGCCGGAATTCGCCGCCGATGTTCGGCACCCCGCGCCGCATCGTGTCGTGGTCGATCACGTCGTCGTGCACGACGAAGGCCGTGTGCAGCAGCTCGAAGGCCGCCGCGACCGAGAGGACGGCCGACGCGTTGGAGTCGTCGGTGCGGAACGCATCGAAGGCCGCCGTGACCAGCGCGGGGCGCAGGCGCTTGCCGCCCTGCGCCGCCCGGGTGATCGCGTCGCCCAGTGCGCCGAACGCCGGCCCCAGTTCGGCGGCGCGCTCACGGATCCGCGCGAGCGCGCCGTCGATCGCGATCCGCAGATCGGGGTCGGCCGCCGCGGGGATCATGACGCGCGTCTCTCGCGCGACGGCGTCTCGAAGAGGTGCAGCTGCTGGGCCTGGAGCACGAGCCACGGGCTGAACGCCCACGGCGTCGCTTCGAGCGAGACAGCGAGCGCCTCGGGCTCGACCCACCGCGCATCGACGACCTCGAGCGGGTTGAGCACGGGCTCGTCGTCGGTGTAGGCGGTGTACACCGGGCACACCTCGTGCTCGACGATGCCGTTGGCGTCGGTGGCGCGGTACCGGAACAGGGGGAGGGCTATGCTCAGCTCGCTCAGCGTGAGCCCGAGTTCGAAGTCCGCGTGACGGCGGACCGCCGCGAGCACGGGCTCAGCGGGACGGGGGTGCCCGCAGAACGAGTTGGTCCAGACCCCGGGCCACGTGCGCTTCGTGAGGGCGCGGCGGGTGATGAGCACCTGGCCATCGCTGTTGAGCACGTGGCAGGAGAATGCGAGATGCAGGGCGGTGTCGGGACCGTGCACGCTGGATTTCGGTGCCGTGCCGATGGCGCGGCCGTCATCGTCGAGCAGGACGACGTGGTCGATGTCGGGCATCCGATCGCTCCTCTCAGATTGCTAGCTAAACTAGCAATACGTCTTGTGCGATGCTACAACGGGTCGGAGGGAAACGTCCACGATGTCAGAACGCTGGTTGCCACAGACGGATCATGAGCACGCGGTGATGCGCGTGCTGCAGTCCATCCGTGCCGTCAGCGACGCCATGGAGCGCATGCACAGCGGCATGAAGGGCGACATGGACATGAACGCCTCGGATGTCGCGGCGCTTCGTCTGCTCATCATTCGCGAGCGGCAGGGGCGCTCGGTCAGTCCGCGCGACATCGCGCGCCATCTGCGCATCTCGACCGCGTCGACCACGAAGCTGCTCGACCGGCTCGTCGAATCCGGGCACGTCGAGAGGCTGCCGCACCCCAGCGACAGGCGGGGACGTGTGGTCGTGCTCACGGAGGGGGCGCGCAACGCGTTCTTCCGCGTCTTCGGCGATCGCCTGCGGGCGATGAGGTCCGTCGCCATGGAGTACGAAGAATCCGAGCTCGCGGTGATCGCGCATTTCCTCGACGACCTGTGCGGCGCCATGGATCCCGAAGACTGAACCCACGACAGAGCGGGAAACACAGAAGAGGGCGTCCCTTTCGGGACGCCCTCTTCTGTGTTTTCTGTTGCGGGGACAGGATTTGAACCTGCGACCTCTGGGTTATGAGCCCAGCGAGCTACCGAGCTGCTCCACCCCGCGGCACAAGGAATAGCCTAGCACGGGGTTTGGGGTGGTCGTGACACAGGGCGGCCGGCTTGCCCCGATCGCGCGCCGCGGGCAAGGATGAACGCATGTCCACCGAGCGCGACGCCGACCCCCAGGACGATCGTGTCGACGGTCGCGACGAGACGCCGGAGGAGCGCGCCGACCGCAACTGGAGCGAGGTGCTGCAGGAGGTGCGCGTCCTGCAGACCGGCACGCAGATCCTGACCGGCTTCCTGCTCGCCCTGGCGTTCCAGCCGGCCTTCGGCGACCTCACGGAATCGCAGAAGGCGTTCTATCTGGGTCTCGTGGTGCTGTCCGCGCTGAGCTCGATCATCGCGCTCGCTCCCGTCGCGCTGCACCGCGCACTGTTCCAGCAGCGAGCCAAGGCCGAAGTGGTGCACTATGGCCACTTCGCGCTCGTCACCGCGCTCGCGACCGTGGCGGTGCTCCTCGTCGGCGTCGTGGCGTTCGTGTTCGATGTGGTGCTCGGCGGGTCGGCGTTCTGGTGGGCGCTCATCCCGCTCGGGCTGCTTCTGTTCGCGCTGTGGCTGGTCGTGCCGGCGATCCTCCGCGCGCGCCGCCGGACGAATGGAGGACGACGATGACCGACACGCTTCCCATCGCGGTGGCGCAGTTCGCACCGACAGCCGACACCGCCGTGAACCTCGAGTCCATCGCGCAGCTCGTGGCCACGGCATCCGTCCGCGGCGCGCGCATCGTGGTGTTCCCCGAGTACTCGAGCTACTTCGTCGACCCGTTCGACGAGTCGCTCGCCGAGAACGCGCAGGAGCTGGACGGCCCGTTCGTCGAGGCGCTGACACGTCTCGCCGCACAGCACGGCGTGACCATCGTCGCCGGGTTGCTGGAGCGCGCGAGCGACCGCGAGCGCGTGCGCAACACGGCGGTCGCGGTCGACGCGACGGGTCTGGTCGCGCACTACCGCAAGCTGCATCTGTACGACGCGTTCGGGCAGCGGGAGTCGGACTGGGTCGAGCCGGGCGAGCCGGAGGAGCCGAAGACCTTCGAGCTCGGCGGACTCCGGTTCGGCTTGATGACCTGCTACGACCTGCGCTTCCCCGAGGTCGGGCGCCTGCTCGTCGACGCCGGTGCCGATGTCTTCGTCGTTCCGGCGGAATGGGTGCGCGGTCCGCTCAAGGAGCACCACTGGCGCACGCTGCTGCACGCTCGCGCGATCGAGAACACGGTTTTCGTGGCCGCGGCCGATCACCCGCCGCCCCTCGGCGTGGGCAACTCGCTCGTCGTCGATCCGCAGGGCGTCGAACTCGCCGCCGTGGGAACGTCGACCGATGTCGCGGTCGCCCACCTCGACGTCGGCGCGATCGAGCGGGTGCGCCGTGTCAACCCGGCGCTGAGGCTCAGACGCTTCGGCGTCGGGCCCCGGTGACCCGCACTCTCACCCGAGGCGGGCGAGGCGGGCTGCCGCGTCCTCGAGCACCTCGACGCGCTTGCATGCCGCGAAGCGCACGAGCGTGGCGTACTCCGCGCGCCTGGCCGGCGTCGCGAAGGCCGTGAGCGGGATGGCCACGACCCCGGCGCGCTCCGGGAGGGCGCGGCAGAACGCCGCGGCATCCGTCGCCCCCAACGGGGCGGCGTCGACGACGGTGAAATACGAGCCCGCGGGGGTCGACACATCGAAGCCGGCGGCGCGCAGCCCGGCTCCCAGCAGGTCGCGCTTGGCGCGCAGGGTGTCGGCGATGCCGCGGAAGAAGTCGTCGCCGAGCCGCAGCCCGGTGGCCATCGCGGGCTGGAACGGACTGCCGTTGACGTACGTGAGGAACTGCTTGACCGCGAGCACCGCGTCCACGAGCGTGGCGGGTCCCGAGATCCAGCCGATCTTCCAGCCGGTCGTCGAGAAGGTCTTCCCGCCCGACGAGATCGTGAGCGTTCGGTCCCAGGCGCCGGGAAGGGTCGCGATCGGCACATGCGGCGCGTCGAACACGAGATGCTCGTACACCTCGTCGGTCACGATCACGGCGTCGTGGTGCTCGGCGAGGCGGACGATCTCCTCGCCGACCTCGGCGGCGAAGACCGCACCCGTCGGGTTGTGCGGGTCGTTCACGAGGATGACGCGTGTGCGGTCGCTCACAGCGGCACGCAGTTCGTCGAGGTCGGGCTGGAAGTCCGGCCACCGCAGCGGCACCGTGACGAGCCGTGCGCCGGCGAGCGCGACGACCGCCGCATACGAGTCGTAGTACGGCTCGAGGACGACGACTTCGTCGTCGGGGTCGTCCAGCAGCGCGAGGAGCGCCGCGGCAAGGGCCTCGGTCGCCCCCGCGGTCACGAGGACCTCGTGTGCGGGATCCAGGTGCAGGCCGTAGAACCGCTCCTGATGCTCGGCCACCGCCGAGAGGAGATCAGGGATGCCGCGACCCGGCGGGTACTGGTTCACGCCGTTCGCGATGGCGGAGCGTGCCACCTCGAGCACCTCGGCGGGCCCGTCCTCGTCGGGGAAGCCCTGCCCGAGATTGATGGCGCCGGTTCTCGCCGCGAGAGCCGACATCTCGGCGAAGATGGTGGGGTGGATCGACCCGTCGGAACCGACGAGTCCGGCGCCCGCGGCTGTGCGGCGCCATGCTCCGGGGATCTGTCGCATCGCTTCACCGTAATACCGGGCGGGCTCATCCCTGTTGCATAGGCGAGTCCCATTCGCGACATAAGAAACGCACAGCATCGGTGGGCACAGTGGTGAGTGCTTGGCAGAAGGAGCAACCATGAGCGACATCCAGGGCGACCGCCCGGAAGACCAGACCCCCGCCGTCCCCTCGCAGTCGGCCGCGGAGGCCGCCGCGCAGACGCCCGCCCAGCCCGAGACCCCGGTCCCCGCCGCGGCCGCGTCGGAGGCCGTCGAGCCCGCGCAGCCCGCCCAGCCGGCTGCGCCCGCCGCCACCCCGGCTGCGCCCGCTCAGCCCGCTCCCGCGGCGCCTCCGGTTCCGCCCGCCGCCCCGGCGGCACAGCCTGCGGCCGATGTGCAGCCCACGGCGCCGACCCAGCCCGTGCCCCCCGCGGGCTACCCGGTCGGCGCGCACGCCTACGCACGTCCGCAGGGCTACGCCGGTCAGCCCGCGCCCTATCCCCACTCCTACGCGGGTCAGCCCGCACCGGGTGCCCCCGGTGCCGCGTTCGGCGTGAACCCCGCGGACGCTCAGCCGACGCTGCCGATCGCCGGCTCGACCGGTGCGGTGCCGACCGCGACCAAGGCCCCCAAGAAGTCCTCGGGTGCGGGCAAGGTCGTCGGCCTCATCGTCGCCGCCGCCATCGTCGGCGGGGCGGCAGGTCTCGGCGGTGCCTACGCCGGGGTCACGTGGTTCGCCCCCGTCAGCGCTTCGCCTGCCGCCGGCCCGTCGACGGTCACGGTCAACGACACCGATTCGGTCAACCAGACCACCGCGATCGCCGCGAAGGTCGTGCCGAGCGTCGTCACGATCGAGGCGACCGGATCGTCGGGTGCCGGCACCGGTTCGGGCGTCGTGCTCACAGAAGACGGCTACGTCGTCACCAACACGCACGTGGTGACCCTCGACGGCGCGACCGGCGACGCGGCGATCCGCGTGACCACCTCCGACGGCCGCGTGTACGACGCCGAGGTCGTCGGCACCGACCCGACGTACGACCTCGCCGTCATCAAGCTGAAGGACGCCGAGGACCTCACTCCGATCGAGATCGCCGACTCGAGCAAGCTCAACGTCGGCGACACGACGGTCGCCGTCGGCGCGCCGCTCGGCCTCGCGAACTCCGTCACCGAAGGCATCGTGAGCGCACTCAACCGCTCCATCTCGATCGCATCGTCGGCAGCGCCGGACAGCGGCGACAGCGAGGACCAGGAGGACCAGGAGGACCAGAACAGCCAGGAGGGCCCGTTCCGCTTCGACTTCGGTCAGGGCGAGCAGCAGTCGACGGCCACCGAGAGCATCTCGATCTCGGTGATCCAGACCGACGCGGCCATCAACCCGGGCAACTCGGGCGGCGCGCTGGTCGACTCCGACGGCAAGCTGATCGGCATCAACGTGGCCATCGCGACCGCCGGCGGCTCGTCGTCCGACGGCTCGGGCTCGATCGGCGTCGGCTTCTCCATCCCATCCGACATCGTCCAGCGCATCACCGACGAGATCATCGAGAACGGCGAGGCGACGCACGGTCTGCTCGGCGCCAACGTCCAGGCCGCGGCATCCGTCGAGGGCTCCACCATCACGGGCGCCTACATCGCCGGTGTGACCGACGGCGGCGCGGCGGCCGCCGCGGGTCTGCAGGAGGGCGACATCGTCACCGCTTTCAACGGCGTGCCCGTCACCGACGCGACCGACCTCACGGCGCAGGTGCGCGCCGCGGCGGCCGGCAGCGACGCCGAGGTCACGTTCGTCCGCGACGGCAAGACGCAGACCGTCGAGGTCACGCTGGGGTCGCTCCAGTAATCCACACCGTCCAAGGACGCCATTGCGCGAGTTTGCAAGCCTGCGGCGCGGGCTCGCAGGTAGGCTCGCGGAATGGCGTCCTTCTCGTTCGGCGCGGGGAACGCCCGGAAGATCGCGACGATCCCGCTCTACGCCGCCGGACGCCTCCTGACGCTCCTGGTGCCGCGCTCCCGCGACGAGTGGGTGATCGGCTGCGCGGTCGGCATCGGCGACGGGGCGCTGGCGCTCTGGGAAGTGGCGGCCGCCGACGGGCGCAGTCCCGTATGGCTGGTCGGGTCGAAGCGGGAGGCGACGGATGCTGCGGCCCGCGGCATCCGTGCCGTTTCGAAGCGCTCCCTGCACGGGCTGTGGCGGACCGCGCGTGCCCGCGTGGTCGTCGTCACGCACGGGTTCGGCGACGTCAACCGCTACACCGTGTCGGGTGCATTCGTCGTGCAGCTGTGGCACGGCATCCCGCTCAAGCGGATCGGGGTGGACTCGCCCGAGACGCTGCGGGTTCCCGGCGCCGTCGCCGCCACACCCGCCGCCGGCGCCGTGAGGACGCTGCTGCGCACGATGTACCGTGGCGCCGCGCGCCGCATCCGGGTGCTGCCGGCCGCTTCGCACCTCGTGCGCGGCCGTCTCGAGTCCGCGTTCGCGCTTCCCGATGCGAGCGTGCCGGTGACCGGCGAGCCTCGCGTCGACGTGCTCTCCCGGGGCACCGCCGACGATCGCCGTGTCGGCGCGCGTGCCGCGATCGGGCGCGCGGTGCCGCGCGTGGCGCCGTCGAGCCGCTTCGTGCTCTACGCGCCCACGTGGCGCGATGGCGCGGTGGATCCCGCGGTGCCGACCGCCGAGGAGTGGTCGCAGATCGTCGAGGTGCTGAGGCGTCATGACGCGACGTTCCTGGTCCGGTCGCACCCGCTCGGCGCCGGCGACTACGCCCCGCCGTTCCCGACCGACCGCGTGCACTCGCTCGGCAGCGACCTCGTCGCGGATGTGACGCCCCTCCTGCCCGGTCTCGACGCCCTGGTCACCGACTACTCGTCGCTCGCGTTCGATGCTTCGCTCGTGCCGCTGCCCACGTTGTTCCTCGCGCCCGACGTCGAGGAGTATGCGCGCACGCGCGGCTTCTACGGTACGTACGCCGACGTGGCGGGCGATGACTGGGCGGTCGACTGGACCCAGGCGGCGGCGCAACTGGACGCGGTGCTCGGCTCCGACAGCGAGCGCGAGCGCCGCGTGGAACGGGCGATCGCGCTCGACGCGCGGGTGCACGCGTACCGGGACGGACGCAACGCCGAGAGGGTGTACCGTGCGATTCTGGCCGGAACGGTCCACGACGGCCCGAGGGAAGGAACCGGATGACCGACGCGCGCTTCACGACGGAGGGGAGCCCGGCTCTCGTGCTCTCGGGCGAGGGGGAGCGGCCCGATTCCGTCGAGATCGTCGGCGCCCGCGCCCGGGTGGCTGCCCGCCTCACCGGTCGGGGCAAGACGTGGACGGCGACGCTGCCGCTGCGTGCCGCGCGCTGGGGAGGTCCCGAGCTTCCCCTGCCCGCGGGGTCGTACGAGGTGCGGATCACGGATGCCGCGGGCCGAGGCATCCGTCCCCCCGAAGCCGTTCCGCTCACGCAGCTGGGCACGCTCCGCGCAAGCCTCGAGGGGTGGACGCTGCGCGTCGGACCGCCGATCGACCCCGCCTACGACTCGGGCGAAGGGCAGGACGCCCTCGAGCGCCGCTACGCGACCCGCCCGGCGGCGGGGTTCGAGAACGCGGTGTTCTTCGAAAGCTTCTACGGCCGTAACGCCAGCTGCAACCCGCTCGCGATCGACCGGGAGCTCGCGCGCCGCGCGCCCGGGGTGACGCGCTACTGGAGCGTCGTCGACCTGTCAGTGGCCGTGCCGGACGGCGCGATCCCGGTGGTCGAGGGGAGTCCCGAGTGGTGGCGCGCCCGCGGCGCCGCACGGCTGCTCGTCGTCAACGACTGGCTGCGCCGCCGTTTCTCGCGCCGCAAGGGCCAGGTCGTTCTGCAGACCTGGCACGGCACACCCCTCAAGCGCCTCGCACTGCACCGGCCCGGGTTCGACCCGCGCCGCACGGCGGCGGTCGTGCGCGAGTCGCTGCGGTGGAACATCCTGCTGGCGCAGAATCCCTACGCCGCACGCATCCTGGGCAAGGCGTACGCCTTCCTCACGCGCCCGATCTGGGTCGAGGGGTATCCGCGCAACGACGTGTTGGCCACAGGCGACGGCGCCGCCACGCGCGAGGCCCTCGGGATCCGTCCCGGGGAACGGGTGCTGCTGTACGCGCCGACGTGGCGCGACGACCGCGACCAGATCGTCGACTTCGTCGATCCGGTCTCGCTGGCAGCGGCCACCGATGCGGTCGTGCTGGTCCGCGGCCACTCGCGCACGCTGCTGCCGGGGCGCGATGCCGAGGGACCGCGAGTGATCGACGTCACGGGCTTTCCCGACACGTCGCTGCTGCTGCTCGTCGCCGACGCGCTCATCACCGACTACTCGTCCGTGATGTTCGACTACTCCGTGACCGGCAAGCCGATGTACTTCCTCGTGCCCGACATGGAGCACTACCGCGGCGAGCTGCGCGGGTTCTACTTCGATCTCGCCGCGCACGCGCCGGGGCCCATGGTTCGCACGCAGGACGAGCTGGTGGCAGCGCTCGCCGCCGATGACACCGCGACCTACGCCGGCCGCTACGCGCAGTGGCGTGACAAGTTCAACGCCCGCGACGACGGACACGCCGCCGAGCGGGTCGTCGCCCGGATCCTGGACCAGGGCTTCATCGACGCGTGACGCGCTGACGGCTCCGGCCGTCACGGCAGGGGCGTGTTGCGGCTCCCGAGACGCGACGTGTCGACAGTGTCGTGGGCGCCACCGACCACGCCGAGGAGGAACCCCCAGCCCCAGGCGAGGTGCATCGACGGCAGCACGGCCGCGGTCCAGAGCTTGTCGCGCCAGCCCCGCCCTCCGCCCGGGCCGAGGGTCACGACGACGATGAGGAGCGCGTACGCGATCACGGGGAGGTAGACGACGGATGCCGCCACGGACCACCACCCCTGCAGCACACCGGTGAGCTGCAGCACGCCGACCACGATCCCGAGGAGGATCGTCAGCACGAGTGCGGGTGGGGCGAAGAAGCGGAGCGAGTTGCCGCGCCCGAACCGGCGGACGAGTTCACCGCGCCACCGCCCCGTCGCGGAGAACTGGCGCACGAGGCGCGTCCAGCTCTCCCGCGGCCAGTACGTCACGGCGAGCGTCGGGTCGAACCAGACGCGATACCCGGCGCGGCGGATGCGCAGGTTCAGCTCCCAGTCCTCGCCGCGGCGGATGCTCTCATCGAACAGTCCCACCTCTTCGAGCACCTCCCGCCGCATGACGCCGAGGTACGCCGACTCCGCTTCACCCTCCTGCGTGCCGCCGTGGTAGGCGCCGCCACCGAGGCCGATCGGCGAGTTGTAGGCGCGGGCGACGGCCCGCTGGAACGGGGTGCGGCCGTCGGCGCGCATGACGCCGCCGACGTTCGCCGCGCGCACGCGGTCGAGCGTCGCCAGCGCGCGTCGTGCGTACGTCGGGTCGAGCTCGGAGTGCGCGTCCACGCGCACGACGGTGGGGTGGCGGGCGGCGCGGATCGCGAGATTCAGGCCGATGGGGATGTCGGCGCCGGGGTTGTCGACCAGCACGATGCGGTGGTCGCGGGCGGCCAGCTCGGCGGCCAGCGCGTTCGTGCCGTCCGTCGACGGCCCGAGCGCGAGTATCAGCTCGGTCGGGCCCGGGACGTCCTGTGCGAGCACGGTCTCCACCGCGCGGCCGAGGTAGTCGTGCTCATTGAGCACCGGCATCACGAAGCTCACGCCGGCGTCGGGAGAAGGGACCGGAGCGTCCCTGCGCCCGTGTTGCTCGACATGCACGCGTCGATCATGTCATGGGTGCCCTGGGTAGGCTGGATGCGTGGGTCTGGTCTCGGATGGAAAGAAGGCGGTCGCGCTCGTCCGCAAGGCGGTGCGCAATCGTTCGGCCGTGATCGACGTGCGGCGCAGGCTCGCCGCCCGTCCTCCGCACCCGCCGTTCCAGTACCGGGTGGCCGTCTACTTCGCCGACGGCGCGGTGAACATGTACCAGATGCGGCAGTGGTACAAACCGCTCGCCGACCTCGCCAAGACCTGGCCCGTCGTGGTGCTGAGCCGAGCGGCGACGGGCGCCGAAGCGCTGCTGTCCGACGGAGCGCTTCCGGTGGCGTTCGTGCCGACGGTGCGCGATCTCGAGCGCTTCATCGCCAAGCAGGACATCCGCGTCGTGCTGTACGTGAATCAGAACACGCGGAATTTCCAGATGTTCCGGTACGGCCGCCGCTGGCATGTGTTCATCAACCACGGCGAGTCCGACAAGATGTACATGACCACGAACCAGTACAAGGCGTACGACTACGCGATGATCGCGGGCGACGCCGCGCGCGAGCGGCTCTCGCGAGTGCTGTGGGACTACGACATCGAGCGGCGCACGATCGAGATCGGCCGCCCTCAGGCCGACCACTACTCGGGCACCCTGCCGTACACGCCCGACGAGCGCACGGTGGTGCTCTACGCGCCCACGTGGGAGGGCGACCGCCCGTCCGCCCACTACGGCTCGATCGCGACCCACGGCGAGGCGCTCGTCACCGCGCTGCTGTCCACGGGCCGTCACCGCGTGATCTATCGCCCTCACCCGCGATCGGGCGTCGTGAACCACGATTACGGCGCCGCGAACAAGCGCATCATCTCGGCGCTCGCCGCCGCGAACGCGTCGGATCCCGCAGCCCAGCACGTCTTCGACGACGGGCCCGAGCTGGGCTGGCAGCTCGCTGCCGCCGACGTCGCCATCGTCGACATCTCGGCGATGGTCTACGACCGGCTCGCGGCCGACAAGCCGCTCATGATCACGCGCCCGGCCGACCCCGCCGCCGCGATCGACACCCACGGTTACCTGTCGGCGTGCGAGTGGCTCGCCGCGGCGGACGCCCCCGACATCGTCGCCCACACCGAGCGGGTGCTCGGCGACCCCGACGCGGTTGCTCGGCTCGAGGAGTGGGTCGCGCACTACTTCGGCGACACCGCCCCGGGTGCGGCGACGGCGCGCTTCCAGGGGGCGGTGCAGCGCCTCATGGACGACTGGGACACCTGGTTCGCCCGGTCGGTCGCCGACACCGAGGACGACGAACCGGAAGACGAAGCGGAACTCGACGACGAGGGCTGAGCCGTCGCGCTGCCGGAGCAGGGGCGGGGCTCACGCCACCGGAGCCGGACGCTCGACGAGTCGTGCGATCGCGCGCAGGGGAATCGCCACCCACGTCGGCCGGTTGCGGGCCTCGTAGATCGCCTCGTACACCGCCTTGTCGAGCTCGAGGGCGGCGAGGAGCGGATGCCGAGGGTCGAGCCCGCCGGCAGACACCGCGTATCCCTCCACGAAGGCCCCGCGGGCGTCGCGCGCCCAGGAGCGCACCGCGTCGGCGGAGCGATCGGGATCGTCGAGGCGGAGCGAGCCCGCGACGTAGTCGAACGAACGGAGCATTCCCGCCACATCCCTGAGCGCCAGATCCGGCTGCGTGCGCTCCGCCATCGGGCGCAGCGGCTCGCCCTCGAAGTCGACCATGATCCAGCCCCGGTCGGGGGAGTGCAGCACCTGCCCGAGGTGGAAGTCGCCGTGGATCCGCTGCAGCGGCGGCCACGGCACCTCGAGGGCGCGGCGGTACACCTCGGCCGCGGCATCCCGTTGGCCGGCGATGTCGGGAACCTCCGCCATCGCGATCGCGAACCGCCGCTCCCACGTCGCGGCCGTCGCCTCGCGATCGGCCGCGCTGGCGATGCGGGTCGGGAAGCACTCGGCGAGGGCGAGATGAACCTCTGCCGTCGCGGTGCCGAGGGCGCGCGCCGCATCGCGGAAGTCGTCGCCCTTGGCAGCGGCCTGGAGCGCGACGCGCCAGGCGTCCTCGACGCCCGGCAGGAACTCCTGCGCGGAGGCGAGGGATCCGTGCACGGTGCCGTGAGCGGTGGCGAGGTCGGGCCAGGTCCCTTCGATCGAACCGACCGGGCGCGGCACATGCGGCGATCCGGCTCCGGCCAGCGCCTCCTGCAGTTCGATGTCGGGGTTCAGGCCCGCGTGCAGCTGGCGAAAGACCTTGCAGATCACCGGGGCGCCGTCGCCTTCGTAGATGAGGGACGTGTTCGACTGCTCTCCGCTGATCACGCGCGACGTCGCGCGTGCGGGAGCGCCGCCGGTCGGCGCAGCCCGCCCGACCGCGGTCGCCTGCGGGCCGTGCGCGGTGCCGCCGAGTGAGATGAGGCGCAGCAGCGCCTGCGCATAGGCGGGATCGAACGGCCCATCGATGAAGGTCGTCCCCGGCACCGGACTGCCGATGACGTGGTCGGGGTCGGCATCCACGGTCTCGGTCGCGCGTTCGACGACCGGGATCTGGTACAGCACGGCGGGCAATGCGCCCTCGTCCGCGACGAGGAACGTGCGGATTCGCGCCCCCGCGTCTGCGTCGTCGTGCTCGCCGGACGCAGCATTCAGATCCCACCACGAGAGCAGTCTCAGGCTGGGCGGGCGCCCTTTCGCGGCGTACCACCGCTGCCGCGGCATCCACGCCGCAAGGCACGCCAACGTGCTGTCCATACCCTGAGCGTATGCCCGCGGTCGGTCGTGTGTCGAGGACGCACTGCAAGCGCTTGCAATCCGCGGCGACGGGCGCTGTCCACCGCGTCAGCCGGACTCGGTGCCGACTCGCCCCGTTGCCGCTCGCAGGTCGCGATCGAATACCCAGGACGGCAATGAGACCGACAGAGCAATGGCGTTGACGATCGCTGTCAGCTCGTGGTGAGGCGCGATTCGCGCCGATTCGCTGAGAAATCGTCCGGTGTACGTGCCGAGGCCCAACGACCAGTGCAGCCACGCGAGAATGCAGAGGGTGGTCGGCCGATAGTCCAGCGGTGCATGTGCCGCGACGTGGGCGAGCAGCGCGATGGCGGAACGAACCCGCTCCGTATCAGGGCGGGCACCGCGGAGGCCGCGGAGCAGCGCGCTGCGAGGGCCACCCATCCATCGAATCTCTGAGCGATATCAGAGTCGCAGTCGCTGGGTGAATCAAAACAAAACTCCGACGATCTCTCGCTCTGCCAGGGGCCGGCAAGGAAGCCCGCGGGCCCTGCCGGGGTTACTCGTCCTCGCCGGACTCCTGCGACTGCACGATCTCGATGACCGGGGCGACCGGAATGACGATCGATTCGACCGCCCCTCCGCCTCCGACGGCGAGGTCGCCCAGGCCGAGCCCGCCGAGGTCGACGGTCGCGGCATCCGTCAACCGCTCCGCCTGCGTCTCGGCACGTGCCGGCTCGGAGGGGAGCCCCGCCCATTCGACGGGTTCTTCGGGAAGCTTGCTGAACAGACCCATACCGCCATTGTCACCCCGCCGCGCGCCGGCGGGCCTACATCAGGAGTGCTCGCTCTGCTCGGTCGGAGCCTCGATGGCGTCCGGCGTCCGCCGGATCACGCGCGCGGTGATGCGGCGCGCACCCGACGCCCCGCGCGTCACCCCGCCGACGACGGCCTCTCCGGCGCGACGGATGCTTCGTCCGGCGAGCCGTTCGATCCGGTCGGCGCCCGGGCGCGGTTCGAGCTCGGAGGGCAGCATCTGCGGAGGTACACCGAAGGCGCGGCGGGAGCCTGTGAGCACGCGGCGCCCCAGGATGTTGTTGCCGGCGCCGCCGATCGCGGCGCCGATGCCGAACGGCAGCGCCTTGCCGATCCAGGACGCGCCGCCCCGCGCGGCGAACTGGCGGATGAACGTCGTCTTGAGTCGGTCCACGAGCGGCCCGACGGCGGCCCGGGGGAGCGACTTCGTGATCAGCTCGCCCCAGTAGCCGGAGCGGGACGGACCGCGCCCGGCGGCCTGTCCGGCGAGCTGCGCGACGAGGTCGACGCCCTCCTTGCCGAGCATGAGGGTGAGCACGAGCGCCCGTGCCCGGTCGGGATCCGACACCGGGATGCCGTGCACCTCGGCGACCGACTGCGCGAACAGCGTGGTCGCCTCGAGGAACGCCACGGTCTCCACGCCGCTGAGCGCAAGGGTCACTCCCGTTCCGATCCCGGGAACGACGGCGGTCGCGCCGACCGCGGCGCCGCCGGTGGTCACCGCTGCGAGATAGCGCCGCTCGAGGATGCGGACGATGTCGGCGGGTGAGGAGTCCGGGTGGCGCAGACGGATGCTGCGCAGATGCGCGAGCACGACGGGCCGCTGGATCGCAAGCACGCGGTCGAGCGCACGGATCGTGAAGGGATGCTCGTCGGACCCTGTGGGCGGCAGCCCTCCCTGCCACGGCGCGTCGCCGGGCAGGGAATGGATCTGGTGAACCTTGTCGGTCATCGCGCCGAGTCTATGCGCCCGAGTCTGAGCACAGGCTCGGGGTTGACAGCCCCGGCGCGATCGGTCAGACGAAGAGGTTGGCGCGCTCGAGGTCCTCGGCGAAGTCGACCTCGACGGCGTACAGGTCCGAGATGTCGAGCGGCTCGAGCAGCACGCCGTCCTCGGCGATCGCGAGTTCGAGGCCGCGCTCGAAGTAGTCCTGGTCGTCGACGCGCGTCAGGTGGCGCATGAACGCCTTCTTGTCGCGGCTCGAGATGTAGTTGATGCCCACGGCCTCGCCGATGCCGCCCTTGACGGTCTTCGAGAGCTCGTCGATGAAGCCCTCCGAGGTCACCGTGTACTTGACCTCTTCGTCGCTCACCTTGGACGTGTTGACCGTGACGAACGACTGGTCGCGCTCGATGAGCTCGATGGCGCGGCCGAGCACGCGCGGGTCGAAGACGACGTCGCCGTTCATCCAGAGGACGCCGCCCCTGCCCGTCTTCGACAGGGCGCGCAGCAGGCTCTTGGAGGTGTTGGTCTGGTCGTAACGGTCGTTGTAGACGTAGTCGACGTCGGGGAAGGCCTCGACGATGGTCTCGGCACGGTAGCCGACGACAGTGGTGATCTTGGCTTCGCGGCCGAAGGCGGCACGGATGTTGTCGTGCTGCTGCTGCATGATGCTGCGGCCGTCGCCGAGCTCCGTGAGGGGCTTGGGCAGGCTGCGGCCGAGACGCGAGCCCATTCCGGCTGCGAGGATGACGGTCTGAAGGGTCAAAATCTGCTCCTGAAGTGCGTGATTCACTGCCGGTTCACCGGCGGGACACCCCTTCGTGCCTCGACCATGGTAGCGATGAGGCCTGGGAAGCCGCATAATGAGCGGCTCCCGTTGCAGAGTTGTGACATAACGTGAATGCCGCGACGCGGCGAGACGAACTGCCTCGCGATCAGGACCGCTTGATACGTTGGTTCAGTGACAGCCTCCCTCCCGGTGCCGAATGACATCGATCCGGAAGAGCCGGACCGTCACTCCAGCGCGCGCGTCGTACGCCTCGCAGACACGGTCTCACCGGCTCCCGAGAAGCCCCGCCGCCCGCCGCGCAAGAAACGCACACCGGCCGCATCCAAGGGGAAGGCGGCGCCGGCGCCCGTTCCGGATCCGGGGCCTCCACCTCCGCTCCCGAGCGATCTCGAACTCGCGGCCAGCGCCGCTGCGGGCATCGTCGTGCCGCCGCGCCCGCCGCTACCCGGCTCCGAAAGTGCCGCGCCGACGGATGCTGCGGAGCCGACTCCGAGCGAGGACTCGGCGCTCGTCGACGTCGAGGCAGCGACCGCCGAAGCCGAAGCCGCGGCCGATTCCGAAGCCGCCGTCGCACCTGAGCCGATGGTCGAGCCGGAGGCGGAAGTCGAGCCGGAGGCGGAAGTCGAGTCCGAACCCACTGCCGAGCCGGAGGCAGAGATCGAGCCGGATGCGGAGATCGAGCCGGAACCCGCTGCCGAGCCTGAGCCGCTCACCGCGCCCGAGTTCGCCGAGGACGCGACTCTTGCCGAAACCGCGGCGGTGGTCGATGCTGAGCCCGTGGTCGAGTCCGCGCCCGTGGCCGAGCCCGCGGGGGTGGTCGAGCCCACGCCCGTGGTCGAGCCCTCCGCTGCGCCCGTCGAGCCCGTGCCCGTGCCTTCCCCCGCACGGGAGCCCGCCACGACCCTCGATCCCGCGGCGCTGGCCGCGGCCGTCTCCCTGGATGCCGCCGCTTCGGCGGTCGCCGCATCCGGGAACGCCCTCGTGCTGCGCGGAGTCACCAAGCGCTTCGGCAGCACGCACGCCGTCGACGGCATCGACCTCACGATCCCGGCCGGCACGTTCTACGGTCTCGTCGGCCCGAACGGCGCAGGCAAGACGACCACGCTCTCGATGATCGCGGGTCTGCTCGAGCCGGATCGCGGCACCATCCATGTCGGAGGAGTGGATGCTGCGGCCAAGCCGCTCGCGGCCAAGAAGCTCATGGGCGTCCTGCCCGATCGGCTCCGTACCTTCGACCGTCTGACGGGCCGTCAGCTCCTCTACTACTACGGGGTGCTGCGGAAGCTCCCGCCCGCCGTCGTCGAGAGCCGCACCGCGGACCTCGCTCGCGCGTTCGATCTCGAGGACGCACTGGGCCGCAGCGTCTCGGACTACTCGGCGGGCATGCTCAAGAAGGTCATGCTCGCGGGAGCGCTCATCCACTCGCCGCGCCTGCTCGTGCTCGACGAGCCGTTCGAAGCTGTCGATCCCGTCTCGAGCGCGATCATCCTCGACATCCTCTCGACCTACGTCGCCCACGGCGGCACGGTGATCCTCTCCAGCCACGGCATGGACCTCGTCGAGCGCGTCTGCACGCGCGTCGCGGTCATCGTGGCCGGCCAGGTGCTCGCGGAGGGCACCGTCGACGAGGTGCGCGGCGAGCTGACGCTCGAGCAGCGCTTCGTCGAACTGGCCGGAGGGCTCAGCGACGTGGAGGGCCTCGAGTGGCTGCACACATTCTCCGACTGAGGCTCGCGCTGCTGTTCGGCACGTTCCGCGGTCACGCGGGGCATGTCGTGCGCGTCGTCGGCGCGCTGCTGATCCTCGTGGCCGCGACGGTGGCCGCCTGCTGGGCGCTGCTGACGCTGCAGGACGCCGCCACGGAGGAGGTGCTCGCGGTCACGGTGCTCGGCGGTTCCGCCGTCACCCTCGGGTTCGCGCTCGCTCCGCTGTTCGGCTCGGTCGTAGACCCCCTGGATCCGCGGCGCTTCGCGTTGTTCGGCCTCCCGCGCGGGCGCCTCGCGCTCGTGCTCGCGGTCGCCGGCTTCCTCAGCGTGCCGATCCTCGTGCTGCTCGCGATCGCGGTGTGCTCGGCGATCGTGTGGGCGGCGCACGGCGTGCCGGTCATGGTGGGGGTCGTCAGCGTGCTGCTCGGGGTCCTGACATGCGTCCTGCTGGCTCGGGTGTGCATGGCGCTGGCCTCGCTGTTCCTGCGCGACCGGCGCTCGCGCGAGCTCTCGGGCGTGTTCGTGCTCGTGGTGCTCGTGGTCGTGGTCCCGGTCGGCGTCTTCCTCGCCTCGCTCGAGTGGCAGGGGAGTGTGCCTCCTCAGCTGCTCGAGGCGGTGGACTGGCTCGCCCTCACCCCGTTCGGCGCCGCCTGGGCGCTGCCCGGCATGGTGGTCACGGGCGGCGACGCGGGGCTCTCGGCGCTGGTCGCGGTGGGCACGGTCGTGCTGCTGGGCATGCTCTGGGCGTGGACGGTGAGGCGACTGCTCACGACGACCGAGCGCCCCGGAACCGGTCGCGAACGCGGCGGCCTGGGCTGGTTCGGCGTCGCGCCGGGCACGCCCGGTGGGGCGATCGCTGCGCGCAGCCTCGTCTACTGGTTCGGCGACCGACGCTACGTGGTGAACGGCCTCGTGATCCCGTTCGCCGCCGCGATCACCGTGGTGCCGCTCCTCATCGCGGGAGTTCCGCCGGAGCTCGTCGCGCTCGTGCCCGTGCCGTTCGCGGCGCTCTTCCTCGGCTGGCTGCCGCACGACGACCTCGCCTACGACTCCACGGCCGTCTGGATGCACATCGCCAGCGGCGTGCGTGGCGTCTCCGACCGGCTCGGCCGGCTCGTGCCCGTGCTGCTGGTCGGCGTGCCGCTGCTCGCCGTCGCGATCCCGGTGGCGACCCTGCTGCACGGGCGGTGGGCGGTGCTGCCCGCGCTCACCGGCGTGTGCGCGGCGCTGTTCCTGTCGGGCCTCGGGCTCTCCAGCATCTCGTCGGTCCTCGCGCCCTACGCGGTCTCGCGCCCGGGCGAGAGCCCGTTCCAGCAGCCGCAGCGCACCAGCGCGAGCGGCGCGATCGCGCAGGGCAGCGTCATGGCCGGCGCGCTCGTGGTCTCGGCGCCGGTGCTGTGGTGCGGCTGGCTCGCCCTGCGGGGCGACACGGATGCTGCGAACACGGCGCTGTGGGGCGGCCTCGCGATCGGACTCGGCGTGCTCGTCGTCGGCATCGGCATCGGAGCCATCGCCTTCGAGCGTCGCGGCGGTCGTCTCATGGAGTTCGCCGAGTCCACCTGACTCCGGCCGCCCGACCCCATGCGGGCTCGCCCCGACTACACTGGCAGACCATGAGCACCCCGCTGGACAGCCCCGACCAGGGCGGCATCGCGACCCTCGATCGCGAGCTCGAAGAGCTCCTCAAAGAAGAGAACATCGAGCCGGGTGACCACGAGCGCTTCTCCCATTACGTGAAGAAGGACAAGATCCTCGAGTCCGCCATCACCGGCAAGCCGGTTCGCGCGCTGTGCGGCAAGAAGTGGACGCCCGGCCGCGACCCGGAGAAGTTCCCCGTGTGCCCGACCTGCAAAGAGATCTACGAGTCGCTTCAGGGCTGATCACTCGGCGTCGGCGTAGACCGTCGGGATCGCCGGGTCGGATCGGCTGAGCGCGAGTGCGCGCACCGGAAGCTCTTCGCGCACGCGCGCGTGATGTGCTCGCGCTGCCTCTACTCCGTCGGATCCCTCGTACGCGGCATCCGGTTCGCCGTCGACGACCAGGGAGACCTGCAGTGCGCGCGAGCCGGGATGCGCCGAGGCGGTCTCCAGCGCCTCGAAGCCGTCTGACACGACGATGAGTTCGCTCGTCGCGGTGCCCGCGTCCAGCGTGCGGAAGGCCGCCTTGCGGCCGCCCTTCGATGCCTTGTCCGTCGAGGCCTTCGCCACCCCGACCCAGCCGCCGTGGGAATCCTGTCGGGCGACGAGCTTGTAGACCATGCCGGCAGTCGGTGTGCCGGACCCCGTGACCACGGACGTGCCCACACCGTAGGAGTCGACGGGGGATGCTGCGAGCGCGGCGATCGCGTACTCGTCGAGGTCGCTCGTCACGGTGATGCGCGTGCCGGTGGCTCCCAGCTCGTCGAGTTGGGCACGCACCTCCGCAGCCACCGTCGGGAGATCGCCGGAGTCGATGCGGACTCCGCCGAGCCCGGTCCCCGCCACGCGGACGGCCGTCTCGACGCCCTGACGGATGTCATAGGTGTCGATGAGGAGGGTCGTCCCGACGCCCAGAGCGTCGATCTGC
This sequence comes from Microbacterium sp. F01, assembly GCF_056156365.1. Lineage (NCBI taxonomy): Bacteria > Bacillati > Actinomycetota > Actinomycetes > Micrococcales > Microbacteriaceae > Microbacterium > Microbacterium sp. F01. Next base: position 2,443,656 of record NZ_CM149592.1, on the reverse strand, counting down.
GCCTGGAAGGCGTCTTCCTCGGTGTCGTGCAGCAGGGTCCACGCGTGCGCGGCGGTGCCCATCGTCGGGATTCCCCAGCAACGGCCGGCTTCGAGGTTCGAGGTGGCGCTGAATCCCGTGATGTACGCGGCGCGCGCGGCCGCGACGGCGGACGCCTCGCCGGCCCGTCGCGAGCCCATCTCGGCCAGCGGGCGATCTCCGGCGGCGATGCTCATGCGGGCGGCGGCGGTCGCGACCGCGGAGTCGTGGTTGAGCACGCTCAGCGCGAGGGTCTCGAGCACGACGGCCTCGGCGAAGGTCCCCTCGACGGTGAGGATGGGGGAACCGGGGAAGTACAGCTCGCCCTCGCGGTAGCCGGTCACCGAGCCGGTGAACCGGTAGCCCTCGAGGAAGTCGAGGGTCGCAGCATCCACCACCTTCTCGTCGCGGAGGAACCGCAGCTCGTCGTCACCGAAGCGGAAGTCCCGGATGAGCGACAGCAGCCGGCCCGTGCCCGCGACGACCCCGAACCGTCTGGCGCCGGGGAGGCGGCGGCCGAACAGCTCGAACACGCATCGGCGGTGGGCGGTGCCGTCGCGGAGTGCCGCGTCGACCATCGTGAGCTCGTAGCGGTCCGTCAGCAGGGCGGTCGAGGCGGCCATGCGGGTCAGCCTAGCTTTTCATGACGCGGGGGTCCCCCCGAGGGCTCGCTCTGCTCGCCGCGGCTTCGCCGTGCCCCGCGGCGACCCGCTGGCGTAGGGTGGACTCTCGTGAACGACGCGCCGATCGGAATCTTCGACTCCGGGGTCGGCGGGCTCACCGTCGCGCGGGCCGTCTCGTCGCTGCTGCCGCAGGAGTCGATCCTCTACATCGGCGACACCGCGCGCTCGCCGTACGGGCCGAAGCCGATCGCCGACGTCCGGCGCTACGCGCTCGAGGTGCTCGACGATCTGGTCGCCCAGGGCGTGAAGATGCTGGTGATCGCGTGCAACACCGCCTCCGCGGCGATGCTGCGCGACGCGCGCGAGCGCTACGACGTCCCGGTGGTCGAGGTCATCAACCCCGCCGTGCGCACGGCGATGTCGACGACGCGCAACGGACGCGTCGGCGTGATCGGCACTGCCGGGACCATCAGCTCCGGTGCGTACCAGGACATGCTCGGGGTGAACGAGCGTCTCACCGTCTTCGCGCAGGCCTGCCCGCGCTTCGTCGAGTTCGTCGAGGCGGGCGTCACCGGCTCTCCTGAGGTGCTCGCGGTCGCCGAGGAGTATCTCGCGCCACTGCGGGCGGCCGAAGTCGACACCCTCGTGCTGGGCTGCACCCACTACCCGTTCCTCGAGGGCGCGATCAGCTATGTCATGGGGCCCGACGTCAGTCTGGTCTCCAGCGATACCGAGACCGCGAAGGACGTCTACCGTCAGCTGGTCTCCCGCGATCTGCTCGCGGGGCCGGATGCCGAGCCCCGCCACGTCTACGAGGCCACCGGCGCGTCCGCCGACGAGTTCCTGCGCCTCGCGCACCGGCTCATGGGACGCGAGGTCACCTCCGTGCGCCTCGTGCAGACCGGCGCCATCGACCTGCCCACTGCCTCGAACCCTGCCCGGCGCCTCGGCTGAGGCGTCCGTCCCGCTCCGGAGGAGAACCGAATGACCGACATCACCCGTGCCGACGGCCGTTCCGTCGACCAGCTGCGACCCATCACGATCGAGCGGGGCTGGTCGAGCCAGGCCGAGGGGTCCGCCCTCATCTCCTTCGGGAACACGAAGGTGCTGTGCACGGCGTCGTTCACGAACGGCGTGCCGCGCTGGCTGACCGGCAAGGGCAAGGGGTGGATCACCGCCGAGTACGCGATGCTGCCGCGCGCCACCAACGAGCGCAACGACCGCGAGAGCGTCAAGGGCAAGATCGGCGGCCGGACGCATGAGATCTCGCGCCTCATCGGCCGGGCGCTGCGTGCCGTCGTCGACACCAAAGCCCTGGGCGAGAACACCATCGTCATCGACTGCGACGTGCTGCAGGCCGACGGCGGCACGCGCACCGCGGCGATCACCGGCGCCTACGTCGCGCTCGCCGACGCGATCGAGTGGGGCCGCGGCAAGAAGTTCATCGGCCAGAAATCACAGGTGCTGTTCGACTCGGTGGCGGCGGTCTCGGTCGGCATCATCGACGGCGAGCCCATGCTCGACCTCGCGTATGTCGAGGACGTGCGCGCCGAGACCGACATGAACGTCGTCGTCACCGGACGCGGCCTGTTCGTCGAGGTGCAGGGCACCGCCGAAGGAGCGCCCTTCGACAAGCGCGAGCTCGACGCGCTCCTCGAGCTCGGCGTGAACGGCTGCGCCGACCTGCGCACGCACCAGCTCGCGGCGCTCGCCGCGGAGGATGCCGCGTGACCGCGCACCCCGAGGACATGGCTGATGTCGTCGCCGCAGTCGAGGCCGAGTCTGCGGCTGCGGGCGGGACGCTGGAGCAGATCGTGCTCGCGACGCACAACCGCCACAAGGTCGAGGAGTTCCAGGCGATCGTGGCCGCGACGCGGCCGGATCTGATCGTGATCGCCTACGACGGACCCGAGCCGGTCGAGGACGGGATCACGTTCGCCGAGAACGCGCTCATCAAGGCGCGAGCGGCGGCGCAGCATACGGGCCTGCCGGCGCTCGCCGATGACTCGGGCATCTGCGTCGACGTGCTCGGCGGCGCCCCGGGCGTGTTCTCGGCGTACTGGGCCGGTCACGCGAAGGATGCCTCGGCCAACCTGAATCTGCTGCTCGACCAGCTCTCCGACATCGGCGACCCGCACCGCACGGCGCAATTCGTCTCGACGATCGCGCTCGTGGTGCCGGGCGACGCCTCGCGCGAGAGCGTCGTCGAAGGCGTGTGGCCCGGACGCCTGGCGACCGCGCCGTCGGGGGAGAGCGGCTTCGGCTACGACCCGATCTTCTTTCCCGACGGGCAGGAGCCCGGCGCCGAGCGGACGGTCGGCGAGTGGACGGCCGACGAGAAGAACGCAGCATCCCATCGCTCGCGTGCCTTCGTCGCGCTCGCGGCGCTCCTTGCCGACCTCTGACGCGAGGGGGTCAGCGGCTCTCCACGAGGGGCAGTTCGAGCACCTGCGGACGGACGGGATCGGAATGCAGCGAGAAGCCGGCCTGCCCGCCGGCGCGGTAGAGCGCGGGGAACGCGCCCGTCAGCGGGTTTCGGGGGGAGAGCTGGCGACCCGCGACATGCAGTCGCAGCTCATCGCCGGCGCGGAAGAACGTGGCTGACGGAGCGAAGTCGATCTCGACCTCCGTGGGCGTGGTGCGCACCTCGACCCGGCGAAGGCCCGTCGTGACGAGATCCCGTCCGAAGCCGTACGAGCCTTCGAACGGAACGAATCGCCCGCCGCTCCACTTCGAGAGCCCTGCGAAGATCGAGACCCCGCCGGCGGCAGTGGCGCTCACCCACAACCGAATTCTCGCCTCGCCGGTGATCTCGGCATCGTCGGGGAACACCCATGAGAACCGCGCGGCACGTCGTCGGCCGGCTGCCGCGACAGAGCCGCCCGCCGCCGGCGACGACGACAGGCGACCTCCGTCGGCGAGCTGGAGCAGCAGCGGCCGGGTCTCAGGCGGCCAGCGCTCCTCCTCGCGGACGGCATGGACGAGATCGCCCCGCTCGCGCACCTCCAACCGCACGCGCGGCAGTGCGGACGCGGCATCCTTCAGGTGCGTGTCGAGAAAGGCGCGCTGCACGGCCTTGGCGTCCTCACCGTAGAACGCCGCCCACTTGCCGGTGCGATGGGTGAACAGGTGACGCTCGGGGGACCCTGCCTCGGCGAAGGCGCGGAAGCTGCCGCGGGAGTGCAGGTCATGGTCGGAGAAGCTGCCGCAGACGAGCATCGGCGTCTGGATCCGGCCGAGGTCTGGCGCCAGCGAGCGCCACCACGCGTCGTCGTCAGGACGCGCCGCCGCCTCTCGCCCCAGATCCGGCGACATGCGCGTGGCGCGACGGACGAGGGTGGTCCACAGTCGTGAGAATCCGATCTCTCGCACCCCGCCGGGGTAGAAGAAGTCGCGGTACGCGTCGGTGAAGCCCTCCCATGGAACGATCGCACGCAGATGCGGCGGGCTCAGGGCAGCGGCCTTGTACTGCGAGATCGCGAGGTACGACACGCCGAGCATGGCGACCCCGCCGTCGCACCAGTCCTGTGCGGCGATCCACTCGATCGCGTCGTAGACGTCTTCCGCCTCGGCGTCGGTCATCAAGGAACCCACGCCGTCGGAACGGCCAGCGCCGCGCATGTCGAGGTTGACCACCGCGTAGCCCCGCGGCACCCACCACGCCGGATCCGGGGCCTCCCAGCTGGTCTCGTCCGAGATGTGCACGGGTGCCGTCTGGCGCAGGATGCGGAACTGCGGGTTGATCCGGTAGCGGCGTCCCGCGCGTCGCGGCAGCGCGTCCTTGCCGTAGGGGTGCGCGCAGAGAATCGCCGGCACAGTGTCGCCGGTCGTCGGCAGGTACACGTTCGCCCGCAGGAGCGTGCCGTCGCGCATCGGCACCTCGATGTCGCGCCGGATGCGAACGTCGGTGCCGATCGGCGTGACCACGACGGGCGGACGCACTGCCCGCGCCACGCGATGGCGAGCATAGGCGAGGGCGCCCGAGCGCCGCCAGGGGCGATCGGTCATTCCCACGACGCGGTCGATCACGGTGCGACGCTATCAGCCGCCGGGAGCTGGGCAGTGGATCCCGCGCGTTCACGCCGAGCCGACACTGAGAATCACACTCATTCCCGACTAGGCGGAACAGCGCTGTCCGACGCAGTCCCGGGCATACCCTGGGGCCATGCACGACCACGCGCCGACCGGGATCCGAGGGGCGGGCAACCGCCGCCTGCTCGCGATCTCGCTCGCGATCACCGCCACGGTCATGGTGGTGCAGATCGTCGGCGCCGTGCTGTCGGGATCCCTCGCGCTGCTCGCCGACGCGGCGCATATGTTCACGGATGCCGCGGCCCTGGTGATCGCCCTCATTGCGAGCACCGTCGCGGGCCGGCCCGCGAACGACCGCCGAACCTTCGGCTATCAGCGGGCTGAGGTGTTCGGCGCCCTGATCAACGGTGTCATCCTGATCGTGCTGTCGGGATGGGTCGCGTTCGAAGGCATCTCGCGCCTGCTGAACCCGGGGGAGGCCGAGGTCGCGGGTTCGCTCATGCTCATCGTCGCGATCGTCGGACTGGTGGCCAACGGCGTGGCGATGTGGCTGCTGAGCTCTGCCCAGCGGCACAGCATCAACGTACGCGGCGCCTACCTCGAAGTGCTGGGCGACCTCATCGGATCGGCGGCAGTCATCGTCGCCGCGATCGTCATCGTCACGACCGGCTGGTACCAGGCGGACGCCATCGCGTCGCTGTTCATCGCCGCCATGATCATCCCGCGTGCGATAGGTCTGCTGCGTGAGGTCGTCTCGGTGCTGGCCGAGTCGGCGCCCCAGGGCACCCACGTGAAGGAGATCCGCGAGCACATCCTCACCACGCCCGGGGTCGTCGACGTGCACGACGTGCACGTGTGGCAGCTCACGCGCGGAGCGCCGGTGTTCACCGCGCACGTCGTGGTCGACGGCGCGGCGCTCTCCGACGGTCGGGCAGCAGCCATCCTCAGCACCCTGCAGGCCTGCCTCTCGGACCACTTCGACGTGGAGCACTCGACGTTCCAGCTCGAGCCCGCCGGACACGTCGAGCACGAAGCCCACGCGTAGCGCACGGCGTCAGTCTTCGCGCCGGACCTCGGCGGGGGACTTGTCGGGGCGCAGCCCCCGCCAGCGGGGATGGCGCAGGATGCCGCCAGGGGTGAACTCGCCGTACTCGACCTCGCCGACGAGCTCGGGCCGCACCCAGAGCGCGTCACGCGCGTCGAGCGCCGGCACGCCGACCAGGGGATTCTCGTCGGTGCGCAGCGGCGTCAGCTTCTTCAAGAGCGCGGCGAGCGTCGAGTCGCTGAATCCGCTGCCCACGCGGCCGGCGTACTGCAGCCCCTCCCTTCCGGGGATGCCGAGCAACAGCGACCCGAAGGTGCTGCTGCGCCCGCCCTTTCCTGGACGGATGCCCGCGATCACGACCTCCTGCGTGCGCGTGTTCTTGACTTTGAGCCAGGACTCCGAGCGGCCTCCTCGGAGGTACCGCGACACCGGGTCCTTCACCACGATGCCCTCGAGCCGCAGCTGCTCGCTCGCGTCGAGTGCGGCGTCGACGTCGTCGAACACGGGTGGCACGGTGATCGCATCGACGGATGCTGCGGCCACCGCTTCGAGCACATCACGGCGTTCACGCAGTGGCAGGCCGGCGAGGTCGTCGCCGTCGTGGGAGAGCACGTCGAAGAGGTAGTAGCGCACGGGCGTCCGCCGCGCCACGCGGGCGATGTCGCCCGCGTGCTCGAGGTTCATCCGCGTCTGCAGGAGCGGGAAGCTGGGGCGGCCGTCGGCCTCGAGAGCGACGAGTTCGCCGTCGAGGACGCAGGGCTGCTCGCCGAGCCCCGGGTCGACCGCTGTCAGCTCGGGGTAGCGATGGGTGATTTCGTTCCCGCTGCGCGCGAAGAGGCGCAGTCGTCGGCCGTCCCACGTGCCGACCGCGCGGATGCCGTCCCACTTCATCTCGACCCAGGCGGTCTCGGCTTCGCCCTCGGCCCAGGTCCGGGCGGCCAGGCGCGCCTGCGTCGGGGTCGCGCTCGTCGAGAGCATCGGTCGCAGGTCGGATGCGCCGCGCGTGGGCATGGGCGCGTGCGCGTGTGCCTGGACCCGGCGAGGGACGTCGGCCTGAGGGCTGGGCTCGACGACCGTGCCTTCCGGCTGCGGGCGGCCCGCAGCATCCGTCTTCATGCGATGCAGGAGCCAGCTGGATTTCTCGCCCTCGCCGGTCGTCCGGATGAGTGCCAGGCGCACACGACCGAGCGGGCCGCCGGGGCGGCCTTCGAGCGTCGCGATGACCTCGTCGTCGCGCCACTTCTCGAGCTCGTAGCGGCCGTCGTCCCAGATGGTCACCGTGCCGCCGCCGTACTCGCCCGCGGGAATCGTGCCCTCGAAGGTGGCGTACTCCATGGGATGGTCCTCGGTCATGATCGCGAGGTTGTTGCGCTTGTACGAGTGCGGGACGCCTCGGGGCACGGCCCAGCTCACGAGCACGCCGTCGTGTTCGAGGCGGAAGTCCCAGTGCAGGGCGGTCGCGTGGTGCTCCTGAATCACGAACCGGGGCAGCTCGCCGTGCGGCGTGGCGCCCAGCGGGTTCGCCGGTACGGGCTCGGGGGTGCGGTCGGCGCTGCGCTTGGAGATGTACGCCGACAGCGGGCCCGACTCCGCCTCACGACCGCCGGCGTGGAAACCGAGCGCGGCCATCGGGTCGCCGATCGTCTCGACACGATCGAGCACCTCGGAGAAGTCGAGGTGGCGCAGATTCGGATCGTCGAGTTCGTCCCACGTGCGCGGCGCGGCAACGGTCGGGTGCGGGCGACCACGCAGGGAGTAGGGGGCGATCGTCGTCTTCGAGCCGTTGTTCTGGCTCCAGTCGATGAGTACTTTCCCGTGCCGCTCGGTCTTCTTCATGCTGCTGACCACGAGCTCCTTGTGGTCGGCTTCGATCGCGCGGGCGAGCTCGTTCGCGAGCGCCGAGGCCTGCTCGGTCGACTGCCCCGGCGGCAGCGCGGCATACAGGTGGATGCCCTTGCTGCCGCTGGTGACCGGGTAGGGCTCCAGACCCATGTCGAGCAGGATCTCGCGCGCCCAGCCGGCCACCACCGCGCACTCGGCGAGGCCCGCACCCGGACCGGGGTCGAGGTCGAGCACGAGACGGTCGGCGGGGCCGCGGCCGCCTCCCGCATCGAAGCGCCACTGGGGCACGTGCAGTTCAAGGCTCGCCACCTGCGCGAGGTAGACGAGCGTCGGCACGTCGCCGACGAGGGGATACTCCTTGGTTCCGGTGGAATGGGGGATCGGCATCCGTCGCACCCACGATGGCGCTCCACGCTCGAGGTCCTTCGCGAAGAACACCATCCCAGGGTCGTCCTCGGTGCCGACACCGTCGGGCCAGCGCTTGCGGGTGACGGGGCGCCCGACCACATGGGGGATCAGCGCCTCGGCGATGCGCGAGTAATAGTCGATGACCTCGCCCTTGGTGGTGCCGGTCTCGGGGTAGAGCACCTTCTCGAGGTTCGTGATGCGCAGGCGGCGGCCGCCGATGCGCACCAGCTGCTCGTCGCCCGCCATGGGCTCAGAGTATCGGCGCCGCGTCGCGCAAGGGGTGGCCGCATGTCGGCGCCCTGGTGTTCACTGGTGGGGTGAGAGCGATCTGGAAGGGTGCACTGACGTTCGGGCTCGTCAACGTACCGGTGAAGGTGTACTCGGCGACCGAAGACCACGACGTCTCGCTGCATCAGGTGCACAACAAAGACGGCGGGCGCATCCGCTATCAGCGGATCTGCGAGATCGACGGTGAGGTCGTTCCTTACTCCGATATCGACAAGGCCTACGACGACGGTGAGAAGACGGTCGTCCTGACCAAGGAGGACCTCGAGTCGCTCCCGGCCGAGCGCAGCCGCGAGATCGACGTCGTCGAGTTCGTGCCGAGCGAGCAGATCGATCTGCTGACGCTCGACCGTGCGTACTACCTCGAGCCCGACTCGGCGTCGCCCAAGGCCTACGTGCTGCTGCGCAAGACGCTGGAGCAGACCGATCGCACGGCCATCGTGCGGTTCTCGCTCCGGCAGAAGACCCGCCTCGCGGCGCTCCGCGTGCGGGACGACGTGCTGGTGCTGCAGACGCTGCTCTGGGCAGATGAGGTGCGCGAAGCCGCGTTCCCGTCGCTCGACGAGTCGGTGCGCATCTCGGCGAAGGAGCTCGAGCTGTCGGCATCGCTGGTCGAGAGCTTCTCGAGCGACTTCGATCCCGAGGAGTTCAAGGACGAGTACCAAGAGGAACTGCGAACCCTCATCGAGGCGAAGCTCGAGAAGGGCGACGCGGTCGACACCTCCGAGACGTTCGGCGAGCAGGAGGAAGAGGAGGCCGGCGGCGAGGTCATCGACCTGATGGCGGCCCTCCGCGCCAGCGTCGAGAAGTCCCGTGCGGCCCGCGAAGGAGGCGCCGCGAAGGCCGGCTCAGGAAAGCCGGATGCTGCAGCCCCGGCGAAGGCGCCCGCGAAGAAGCCTGCGGCGAAGAAGAAGAAGGCGTCCTGACGGGCTAGTGGCTCGGGGCTCAGGCCTTGGGGGACTCGCCGTGCTCGGGGCCACGCTCGAACACCTCGGGGTCGAGCACGAGCGCCTCGGCCTCGGCGTGGTCGGTGACGATGTCTTCACCGGCCGCAGCGGCCTTCTTCGCCTTGCTGCGCTCGCGGAGGTAGTGCCACAGCGTGACGAGCGCGGTGCCACCGACGGCGACCAGCAGGATGAGGTCGATGTAGTTCTCGACGAACTCGGCGACCGGCGGGATGAAGCCCAGCAGGTAGCCGAACATCGTCAGCCCGAAGCCCCACAGCACCGCGCCGATGAAGTTGTAGAGCGTGTACTTCCACTTGTTCATGTGGCCGATGCCGGCGGCGACCGGGGCGAACGTGCGGACGATCGGCACGAAGCGCGCGAGGATGATCGTGAGCCCGCCGAAGCGCTCGAAGAACGCGTTGGTGCGCTCGACGTTCTTCACGCTGAACAGGCCCGATTCCTTCCTCTCGAAGACCGCGGGGCCGCCCTTGTGGCCGATGTAGTAGCCGACCTCCCCGCCGACGAACGCGGCGAGTCCGATCAGCAGCGAGACCACCCAGATGTTGACGCCGAAGATGTTGCTCGTGTGCGTCAGCAGCCCCGAGATGACGAGCAGGGTGTCGCCGGGAAGCAGGAAGCCGACGAGGAGGCCGGTCTCGGCGAAGACGATGAAGCACACCACCACGAGCGCCCAGGGGCCGGCCCATTCGATGATGGCGGCCGGATCCAGCCAGGGGATCAAGGCTGTGGGAACTGCGTGCACGATGGTCGTCCCGTCGTCAGTCGGCGGAGGATGCGAGAACTCGCGTGCGGAAGGTGGGACTTGAACCCACACGCCCGGAGGCACAGGAACCTAAATCCTGCGTGTCTGCCAATTTCACCACTCCCGCGAGGCTCTCAGTCTACTGAGGCGACTGGGGGTCGGCTGTGGGGCTTGCCCCCGTCCGGACCGGGGGATCAGCGGCGGATGCCGAACAGGAAGTAGCTCGCGGGGCCGATCCAGTTGACGAGGATCGCGGGGATCCACGCGACCTTGGGGCCGTGCACTTCGTCGGCGTCGCGGTGAGCCAGGTCCCAGAACGCGAGGAACGCGAACGCGACCTGCACGATGCCGAGCAGGCCGAGTCCCGCCTTCGCCGCCGGGGCCATGTCCGTCTTCGTCATCATCGTCCCTTTCGTCGGTGACTCCATCCTGCCTCCCGGGCGCGTCCCGCGCATCTGTGGATAACTTTCGGCTGGCTCCGCGGGGAATTGGGAGGATGCTGACGTGACCTCCCCCGCCGCTCCCGTCGCGACCGTCGTGGCGGAGCGCGTGCGCGAACGCCTCCGGGCAGAGCGCTCGGATCCGACCCGCGATCCGGAGTTCGCGGCGCAGATCGCGCGCGCAGAGGTGCGCCGTCACAACGATTTCGCGCTGGCGCGCGGCCTCACGCCCGTCGACGACGAGACCGCGTGCGTGCGAGAGGTGCTGGCCGCGGTGTCGGGCTTCGGGCCGTTGCAGGCGTACCTCGACGATCCGACGGTCGAGGAGGTCTGGATCAACGCCCCCGACCGCATCTTCGTTGCCCGCGGGGGAGTGGCCGAGCGCACACCGCTCATGCTCACCGATACCGCGGTGCGCGATCTGGTGGAACGGATGCTGCAGTCCAGCGGCCGTCGGGTCGACCTGAGTCAGCCCTTCGTCGATGCGTCTTTGCCGGATGGGAGCCGGCTTCACGTCGTGATCCCCGACATCACGCGCCGTCACTGGGCGGTCAACATCCGAAAGTTCCTTCCGGCCTACCGCGATCTCGGGAGACTGGTCGCCGCCGGCTCGATCGCTGCGGAGGCCGCCACGCTGCTGCGCGACGCGATGATCGCGGGGCAGTCGGTCCTGGTCTCGGGCGCGACGCACGCCGGCAAGACGACGCTGCTCGGCGCGCTCATCGCGGCGTGCCCGCCCGAACACCGGATCGTGACGGTGGAGGAGACCTTCGAGCTCGCCGTAATGGCGCCCGATCTCGTCGCCCTGCAGGGCCGGCAGCCGAGCCTCGAGGGCACCGGCGAGGTGACGCTCCGCCGCCTCGTGAAGGAGGCGCTGCGCATGCGCCCCGACCGCCTCGTCGTCGGCGAGGTGCGCGACGCCGAAGCGCTCGACCTGCTGCTCGCCCTCAACACGGGCGTCCCCGGCGCGGCGACGATCCACGCCAACTCGGCGCGCGAGGCGCTCGGCAAGCTCGCCGCGCTCCCGCTGCTGGCGGGACGCAACATCGACTCGAGCTTCGTGCAGCCGGCTGTGGCGGCATCCGTCCACCTCGTCGCGCATTGCGAGCGCGATGCGGGCGGAGCACGGCGGGTCGTCGAGATCGTCGCGCCGACCGGCGTCGCGGACGGCGTCATCACCGCGAACACCCTGTACCGGGCGGTCGGCGCGTGACCTTCGTGTGGGGCGCGGTGCTCGCCGCCGGAATCCTGCTGATGCTGTCGCCGTGGCTCTGGCCAGGGGGATCACGCTCCCGCGCCGCTGCGACACGGCGCGGGCGAGTCGCGCGACTGCTCGAAGACGCGGGCATGGCGCGGGTGACGGTGCCGTCGATCGTCGTCGTCGCCGGTGTGAGCGGCGCGATGGCGGCGGCGGTGGCATGGCTCATCGCTCCGGTCGCAGCCCTCGCCCTCGTTGCTGCCGTCGCCGGTGCGCTCGCGCCGTTCACGTGGCTGCGGGCGCGCCGTTCCAAGCTGTTGCGCACGAGGCGGGGACTCTGGCCCGACGTGTGCGATCTGCTCATCGCCTCGGTGCGCGCAGGGATGTCGCTGCCCGACGCGGTGGCGAGTCTCGCCGACTCCGCACCCGCCGAGCTGCGACCGGCGTTCGCGGCCTTCGCCCGCGACGTGGCGGCGTCGGGGCACTTCGACTCGAGCATCCAGCGGCTCAAGACCACCCTGGCGGACCCGGTCGCCGACCGCATCGTCGAGACGCTGCGCATGGCGAGACAGGTCGGCGGCACGGAGCTCACAACGGTGCTGCGTGCCCTCGCCTCGTCGGTGCGCGCGGATGCTGCGCTGCGGGCCGAGGTCGAGTCGCGTCAGTCGTGGATCCGCGGCGCGGCGGTACTCGGCGTGATCGCGCCGTGGGTGATCCTCGCGATGCTCGCGATGCGTCCGGAGGGAGCACGCGCCTACGGCAGCCCGGGCGGCATCGCTCTCATCCTCGTCGGTGCGGCGGTGTCGCTCATCGCGTACCGGCTCATGATCCGGCTCGGCCGTCTTCCCGAGCCGCGGCGGTGGTTCGGGTGAGCGGGTTCGCGCTCGGTGACGTCGCCTACGCCGTCGTCCTCGGCACCGCGCTGGGTATCGGGGTCTGTCTGCTGATCTCGCTCGCTCCGCGGTGGGGCGCGCCCAGCCTGGCGCGGCGGATCGCGCCCTACATCCGAGATGTCACCGACCCACGCGGGCTCGACGTGGCCGCGCCGGCCGGCGGGAGCTCGCCGTTCGCGTGGTCGGCGTTCGCGCAGCGGCGCCTCGGCCGCTTGGCCGGTGGCGACGCGGTGCTCACCCGGCGTCTGCATCAGGCCGCGTGGACGATCGACACGGCACGCTTCCGCGGGCGACAGCTGGCGTGGGCGATCGCGGGCCTCGCGATCGGCGGCGCAGTGGTGGTCGTTCTCGTGCTCGTCGGCCGCGGATCGCCCGTTCTCGGGCTCTTGCCCCCGGTCGCCGCCGTTGCGGCAGCACTCGCGTATGACGCCTGGCTCACGCGGGCGGCACGGACGCGATCCGCACGCATCGAGGAGGAGCTGCCGACGGTGCTCGAGTTCCTCGCGCTGTGCCTGTCGGCAGGCGAAGGGATCCTCGACTCGCTGCGGCGGGTCAGCGACGTCGGCGCGGGGGAGCTCACCGCCGAGCTTCGCGGCGTCGTGGTCGCGGTCGGCACCGGCTCGCCGCTGTCGGAGTCGCTCACGCGCCTCGCCGCAGGCCTCGAGATCCCCGCCCTCACCCGCGCGATCGATCAGCTGGTGGCGGCGATCGAGCGAGGTGCCCCGCTCGCGCACGTGCTGCAGGCGCAGGCGATCGACGCCCGCGAGGACGCCAAGCGCACGCTCATCGAGCGCGCGGGGCGCAAAGAGATCTACATGCTCTTTCCGCTTGTGTTCTTGATCCTGCCGCTCAGCGTGCTGTTCGCGGTGTTCCCGGGGATCTTCATGCTTCGGCTCGGACTCGGCTGACGGCCGGAAGGAGAAAATGATGAAAGCACGGATGCTGCGCCTCACGGCTCGACTTCACGCTGCGGCGAGCGACCTCGCCGACGACGAGCGGGGCGACGTGCCGGGGTGGGTCCTCATCACCCTCATGACCGCGGGGTTGGTGGTCGTGATCTGGGCGATGGCCGGCCCCGCCCTCGCCGACCTGTTCGAGCAGGCGATCAGCCGCGTCTCCGGACTCTGACGCCGTGCGCGTCGTCCTGGCCCGCGCGACGTCGGGCGTGCGCGCCCGACTCGCGGCGGACCTCCGCGACGACGCCGGCGCGAGCCCGGTCGAGTTCGTCCTCGTCGGCGCACTGCTCACCGTCCTGGCCCTGGGCGTGCTCCAATTCGGGCTCGCGGTGTACGTCCGCAACGTCGTCCACGACGCCGCCGTCGAGGGGGCCTACCACGCGGCCCTCGCCGATACCACGCTCGCCGACGGCGCTCAGCGCACGCGTGACATCGTCGGCCGCACGATTGGCGCCGAGTATGCGACTGACGTCACCGTGCACGAGACAGCGGCGCTCGGCCAGCAGACGGTCGAAGTGCGCGTTCACGCGACGCTGCCGCTGGTGGGTCTGCTCGGCGCACCCCGCGGGCTGGAGGTGACGGCGCATGCACCCGTCGAATCGTTCGACTGACACTCCGCACGCGGACCCGCTCGGCGACGACCGCGGCTCAGCGGCGCTCGAGTTCATCCTCGTCGGCCTGCTCCTCCTGGTTCCTCTCGTCTACCTGATCGTCGCACTCGGCCTCGTCCAGGGGCAGAGCCTCGGTGCCGAGGCCGCGGCGCGCCACGTCGCACGTGCCGTGTCGACGGCGAGCGACGTCGACGACGCGCGCGCCCGGGCGGACGCCGTGCTGGCGTCCGTTGCGGAGGAGTACGGACTCGAGGACGTCGACCTGTCCATCGAGTGCACGCCATCGGGCGCCGCGTGTCCGCGGGCAGGTGCAACCCTCCAGGTGAGCGTTCGCACGATAGTCACGCTGCCGCTCGTGCCGCCGGTGCTCGGACTCGACCGCATCGCCGCGATCCCGATCGAGGCGTCGGCCGCGCACAAGGTCTCGCGGTTCTGGAGCGAACGGTGATCGCGCGCGTGCGTCGCGTGCTCGCCGCGCGCATCGAGGCTCGCGAGGCGGACGACGAGGGGAGCGTCCTCATCCTCACCCTCGGATACGCCGTCCTCGCGATCGCCGTGATCATGGTCTGCACCGCCGCGACGAGCTTGTATCTCGCCCAGAAGCAGCTCGATGCGGTCGCGGATGCCGCGGCCCTGGCGGCCGCGGACGGCTTCGACCTGACGGTGGTCGGCGGTGAGCCCGTCGCGACGCTCACCGATGCGGGCGTGCGCCGGGAGGCGGAGGCCATGATGGGCGCCGTCGGTCCCGACGCGCGTCTCGTTGCGGCGTCGACCCCCGACGGTGTCTCTGCGCGGGTGACGGTCGCGGGCCAGTGGCATCCGCCCATCGTCACGGTGTTCGTTCCCGAGGGCGTCGCCCTCGAGTCCACCGCGACGAGTCGCACCGCGCTGCGCTGACGGGCGGGCGTCAGGCCTCGGTGGCCGCGGCGCGCGCGGCGAGCGCCACCGCCTCCATCCGCGAGTGCACGCCGAGCTTGCCGAGCAGGTTCTGCATGTGGGCGCCGACGGTTTTGATGCTGATGCCCATGTCGGCTGCGACCTGTTTCTGGGTCATCCCCTCCGTCGTGAGCGAGAGCACCTGCCGTTCGCGCGGGGTCAGCGACGAGAGTCGCCGGAGGTCGGCGGTCGCGCCGCGAGATGGGCGCGTGCGCTCGATGAGCCGCCGCACGCGGGCGAGGAACTCCTCGGTGTCCATCGACTCCGCGGCGTAGTCGTCGGCGCCGACGAGCAGTCCGGCGACGACATCGGCGGGTGTCGTGCGATCCGCCGACACGAGCACCGCGGGCATGTCGGGTCCGTATCGATCCCGCAACTCTCGGAGGAAGCTGCACCCGCCGTCCTCCACCTCGAGGATCGCGACGTCCGGCGCGACGCCGTTCAGTGCGGCCGCAGCATCCGTCGCTCTCGCGAATGCCATCGACCGCAACCCCAGACGCCGCAGCAGCGTCACGTAATCGGCTCTGACGTGGTCGCCGGCGACCACCAGAGCGTATGCCTCATCCGTGCTCACGATTCCTCCCCGAATCGCGCGCCCTCCCGCTGAAACCACGACCTAGGGAGTATCCCCACACCCCGGTACGCATCCACCCGATGGTCGCGTCCCCACGCGGTTCATAGCCTAAGCCCCGCGGAGGCCCGGGAAAAGGGGAGCACTATGTCCACGAACACGCGGCGGCGATCGATCGCCGCAGGGATCACGGCGACGGATGCTGCCGCCCACGCTTGCGCAGATCACCTCGGGTGACGCGCACCGCGCGCGTCGGCTAGAGTTGCGCGCAGTCGGTGCCGGCTCACGCGCCGCACCTCGGACCGGAGGGAGGAAGAACGATGGCCGTCTTTGTTGCGCCTCGCCACCTGATCCCCTCTCGCGAGGTCGCCCGCACGTATTGACCCGGCGGCGACCTCCAGTCCTGGAGTGTCCCACCGATGTCATACGAACGCATCGACGCGTCCGCATCCGTTCTCTCGCCGGATCTCGAACCCGGCCCTGACTCACGCGCGCGACACCGCGAAGATGTACCCGTCGCCATCGACCACGGCCACAGAGTTCCTGCCGATCGCCGCCGTGCCGACCGCCGACGACGTGGACGGCGATCTGCTCCGACTGCTTCTTCTGGGAGTGACGGATGCTGCGGCCGCCGCGCAGCTCGGCATCTCATTGCGCACCGTCCAACGGCGTGTCGCCGAACTGATGGAGACGGCCGGCGTGACGACCCGCATGCAGCTGGGAGCGGAGGCCGTGCGGCGCAACTGGGTCTGAGGCGTCGACTACCAGCCGAAAGCGTTGAACCATTCGCGGCGACGCTGGGTCTCAGCATCCGTCTCCTGCGCGTCCGACGTGTCATGAGCCGGCAGCCTGCCGTCGTCCAGTGCGATGAAGCGCAGGCACACCGGGCACAGCGCGCGGCCGCCGGGGAAGCCGTCGGCGAGCCTCGCAGCGGGCTCGCCCGGCTGGGCCGACCCGGGGCAATGCGCGGGATCTGCGCCGGCATCCGTCCACATGATCGTGCGGTGGCGGTGCAGACCGGCGTGCCCGAGCGGTCGGGTGCAGCGCCGCCCGTCGTTGCGACTGCGGCAGAACTGCACGATCTCGGTCATGGGCGGGTCCGCGGCACGTAGCGCGGGACCCACCGCACGAAGGCGAACGCGCCGACGAGTCCGATCGCGCCCATGATGCCCGTCGCGACGGAAAGGGACGCGAGGGCGGCGATGCCCGACACCAGCAAGGGTGCGACCGCCCCGCCGGCGTCGGTGAGCGTGCGCCACGATCCGAGGAACGGCGCCGGGTCGGCCTTGGGCGCGACGTCGGCGCCGAGGGTGAGGAGGATGCCGCTCGACAGGCCGTTGCCGACGCCCAGCACGGCGGCGAACATCGCGAACCACATCGCCGCCTGCGGGAGATCGTGGGTGAACGCGAGCGCGACGAATCCCGCTCCCATCAGGATCATGGCCGGAAGGGCGGCCCACAGTCGCCCGAATCGGTCCATCACCTGGCCGCTGGCGTAGAAGAGGGCGAAGTCGATCGCCCCCGAGATGCCCACGACGAGCGCGATCGTCTGCGCGTCGAGGCCGATCGACACGCCCCACAGCGGCAGCACGACCTGGCGGGCAGAGCGGACGGACGAGAGGGATGCTGCGGCCAGGCCGAGCGTCGACAGCACGCGGCGGTGCCGCCACATCGTGCGGATGACGCCCGCGCCCGGGCCCGAGCCCTCCGTCGGCGGGCGCGTGCGATGCACCGGAATCGACCCGGTGACCGGCTCGCCGGTGTCCTCCGTGTCGACGGCGTCCTCGCGCAGACCGGCGGGGGTCGGCGCGAAGAACTGCCGCTCCGGGTCGGGACCGAGGAGGACGAGAAGAACAGTGGCCACGAGGCATCCGCCGAAGAACCAGATCGTGGCATGTTCGTCGCCGAACAGTGCGAGGAGGCCCGCCGCGACGAACGGTCCGATGAACATCCCGAGGCGGAACGTGCCGCCCAGCAGTGACAGTGCGCGGGCGCGGAACGACACCGGCACCCGGGTCGTCATGAACGAGTGGCGGGCCAGGCCGAAGGCCGCGGCGCAGAAGCCGATGAGGAAGACCGCGATCGCGAAGATGCCGAGCGAGGGCGCGAGGGCCATGCCCACCACGCCACCGAGTGAGATGACGCCTGCGATCGCCATGGTCAGGCGCTCGCCGATGCGGGCGACCGCCCAGCCGGCGGGGATGTTGCCGCAGAGCTGCCCGACGACGAGCGCCGAGGCGACCAGAGCGGCGGTGGCGACATCCGCCCCGAGCTGTGCGGCGATCACGGGGATCAGCGGGATGACCGCGCCCTCGCCGAGCGCGAACAGCACGGTGGGGCCGTAGACCATCGGCCCGAACCGCCACAGCACGTCACGAGCGGTGGGGGAGTCGGCGTGATCGGTCATCGCTTCCACGTTAGTCTGGAGTGTCATGCTCGACTTCGATCCCTCCGCCGATATCCAGGCCCTGCGTTCCACGTTCGCCGACATCAAGGCCGTGGTCGACGTCGAGGCACTCAACGCCGACATCGCCCGCCTCAGTGAGGAAGCCGGCGCTCCCAATCTCTGGGATGACGTCGAGAAGGCGCAGAAGGTCACCAGCGCCCTCAGCCACCGACAGGCCGAGCTCAAGCGCATCACCGACGTCGAGCAGCGCCTCGACGATCTCGATGTGCTCGTCGAGCTCGCCAACGAGATGGACGACGAGGACTCCGCCGAGGAGGCGCGTCACGAGATCGCGGAGCTCGAGGACATCGTCAGCCAGCTCGAGGTGCAGACGCTCCTCGACGGCGAGTACGACGAGCGCTCCGCGGTCGTCACGATCCGTTCGGGCGCGGGCGGTGACGACGCCACCGACTTCGCCGAGATGCTGCTGCGCATGTACCTGCGCTGGGCCGAGCGTCACAAGTACCAGGTGAAGGTCATGGACACCTCCTACGCGGAGGGCGCCGGCATCAAGTCGGCGACGTTCGAGATCGACGCTCCCTACGCCTACGGCACGCTTTCGGTCGAGGCCGGCACGCACCGCCTCGCGCGCATCAGCCCGTTCGGCTCGGCCGACAAGCGCCAGACTTCGTTCGCCGCGGTCGAGGTCATCCCGGTGATGGAAGAGGCCGTCGAGGTCGACATCCCGGAGAACGACCTTCGCGTCGACGTCTTCCGCTCGTCGGGGCCGGGCGGCCAGTCCGTCAACACGACGGACTCCGCCGTGCGCCTCACGCACATCCCGACCGGCATCGTCGTGTCGATGCAGAACGAGAAGTCGCAGATCCAGAACCGCGCCGCGGCTATGCGCGTGCTGCAGACCCGCCTGCTCCTGCTCAAGCGCGAGGAAGAGGCGGCGAAGAAGAAGGAGCTCGCGGGCACGATCACCGCGAGCTGGGGCGACCAGATGCGCTCGTACTTCCTCTACGGCCAGCAGCTGGTCAAAGACCTCCGCACCGGCCATGAGGTGGGCAACCCGGCGATCGTCTTCGACGGCGACCTCGACGGCTTCATCTCGGCGGGCATCCGCTGGCGCAAGCGCAAGGACGACGACTGACACGGATGCCGCGCCGCGACGGCCGATGATCGGACCGCGTTAGGATCGCGGGATGGTCGAGGTCGTAGGCGATTCCGGTCCCGCGGTTCTGCTGCTCCCGGGCGGCGCCGAGGCGGTGGACGGCTTCTTCCCCGGTCTCGTGGAGGGTCTTCTCGCCGATCCCGGATGCCGCATCATCCTCTTCGACAGGCCCGGAAACGGCGCGTCGAAGGAGACCGGTGGACTCGGCGCGTCCACTGCCGCGCTCCACGCCGCGATCGAGGAAGCCGGTGCGGGCCCCGTCGTCGCGATCGGACAGAGCCTGGGCGGTGCGGTCGCGCTCATGCTCGCCGCCGAGTATCCCGACGACATCGCCGGCTTGGTGCTGCTCGATCCCACGCCGATCACTGACGAGAAGCTTGCCGCGACGGTCGCCAGGAGTGCACGGGTGACGGTGGCGCTGTTTCGCGTGCCGGTGGTTCGCGACATCCTTCGCCGCTCCCTGCGCCGCGGCGCCGAAAGAACAGCCGACCGCCACCGGATGGACCCCGATGCACGCGCGGCGATGCTCAAGATGACGGCGCTCGATGCGCCCCAGCTCGGTCGCGCCGTCGCCGGTCTGGAGGACGCGGCGCGCGAACTCGATCTGGCCGCCATCCCGCGGGTCCCTGCCGTGGTGGTGACCGCCGACCGCAAGCCGAGCAACCGGATCCAGCGCGCTCATGCGCGGCTCGCCACCGCGATCGACGCTCCCCTCGTGAGCTGGCCCGCCGCCGAGCACGCCGTGCACGTCACGCATCCTGAAGAGGTCCTCGACCAGAGCCGCAAGGTCGTACGCCGGGTGGCCGCGCCCTGATCGCCCGCATCGCGCCGCGCACCCGGCGAACCGATGCGCAAACGTTGAGTGTCGCTGGACCGACGCCCGGGGCCTCCGCATAGGCTCGTTAGGCCATGATCCGGTTCGAGAACGTCACGAAGCGCTTTCGCGGCACTTCCAAACCCGCCCTGAGCGATGTCGATTTCGAGGTGCTGCGCGGGGAGTTCGTCTTCCTCGTCGGCGCGTCGGGATCCGGCAAGTCCTCCTGCCTGCGCCTGATCCTCCGCGAGGAGACGCCGTCCGAAGGGCGAGTCGTCGTCCTCGGCCGCGACCTGCGCACGCTGTCGAACCGCAAGGTGCCGTATTTCCGTCGGCACGTCGGCGCGGTGTTCCAGGACTTCCGGCTGCTGCCGACGAAGACCGTGTTCCAGAACGTCGCGTTCACGCTGCAGGTCATCGGGTCGTCGCGCGGATTCATCCAGCAGGCGGTCCCTGAGGTGCTCGCCCTCGTCGGCCTCGCCGGCAAGGAGAAGAGATTCCCGCACGAGCTGTCGGGCGGTGAGCAGCAGCGCGTCGCGATCGCCCGCGCGCTCGTGAACCGGCCCCAGATCCTGCTCGCCGATGAGCCGACCGGAAACCTCGACCCCGCGACATCCATCGACATCATGCAGCTGCTCGCGCGCATCAATGCCGGCGGCACCACCGTGGTGATGGCCACGCACGAGGCCGGCTTCGTCGACCAGATGCAGCGTCGCGTCATCGAGCTGCGCCACGGCGAGATCATCCGCGACGAGCGACACGGCGGCTACGGCGATCGGTCGAGCCTGCCGAGCCTGGCGCCCGAGCCGGAGCGTGGTGCCGCCGCGGTCGCCGCCCTCACCGCCGTGCTCGAGGTGCAGCGCGAGGCCGCCATCGCGGCCGCCGCGGGCCTCGACCCGACAGCCGTGGAGGACGACGACGAACTCGTCGGCGTGGAGACGGATGCCGCGTCCCCTTCCGCCGGTGTCGCCGCTGCTGCGGCCGCTGCGGCGGCGGCGGTCGCCGTCACCGCCGCGGAAGCACAGCAGGCGGAGGGGCTCGCACAGGCGCTCGAGGAGCCCGTCGCCGAAGTCGCACCAGAGGCATCCGTTCCTGCGAAGCCGGCGCACACGCAGCCGATTCCGCTCGTCGATGCCGTCGAGCTGCAGGTCGAGGAACTCGGTCTCGCAGATCGCCTCGGGCTGGATGACGCGAATCGCGACGACGAAGTGGGGCCCACCTCATGAGGTTCGGACTCATCATGTCGGAGGCCTTCACCGGCCTCCGGCGCAACGTCTCGATGGTCGTGTCGGTGGTGCTCGTCACGTTCGTGTCGCTCACGTTCGTCGGCGCCGCGATCTTGATGCAGATGCAGATCGGCACGATGCGCGACTTCTGGGTCGAGCGTGCGCAGGTCGCCGTGTACATGTGCACGAGCATCTCGACGCCGGCGACGTGCTCGAACGGTGAGGCGTCGCCGGAGCAGGTCGAGGAGGTGCGCGCCAAGCTCGAAGGCAGTGCGCTCGCGCCGCTCATCCGGGATCTGACGTTCCTCGACCATCAGGCAGCCTACGACGAGCTTCTGCAGATCGCCGGCGAGGAGAACGCGAGCGTGATCACGCCTGAGCAGGTGAACGAGACGTTCCGCATCACTTTGGTCGACCCCGAGCAGTCCGACGTCATCATCGAGGCGTTCAGCGGCCTGCAGGGGGTCGAGCTGGTCAAAGACCAGATGCAGTACCTCGACCCGCTGTTCTCGGCGCTCACGATCGCCACGTACATCGCCGTCGGGATCGCGGTGCTGATGCTCATCGCCGCGGTGCTGCTGATCGCGACCACGATCCGTCTCTCGGCCTTCGCGCGAAGGCGGGAGCTCGGGATCATGCGCCTGGTCGGGGCATCAAACCGGTTCATCCAGACGCCGTTCATCCTGGAGGGCGTGATCGCGGCGCTGCTCGGATCGATCCTCGCCAGCGCGGCCGTGATCGCGGGCGTGCACTTCGGCGTCAACAACTATCTGCGCAACCGGGTCGACTTCGTCACCACCTGGGTCGGCATGGCCGATGCGTGGATCGTGGTGCCCGTCCTGATCCTCGTCGGGGTGGTCCTCGCTGCCCTGTCGGCGAGCTTCGCGATCCGGAGATGGCTGCGCGCGTGATGGTCGGCCCCGCCGCAGGGGTAGACTGACAGGCTGCCGTCCGCCCCTTCACAGGCTCAGGGGCCAGCAGGTCGGCATCAGCGAGGAGACATCATGCCCAGGGAACGCGGGGAGAAGGTCGTGGCGACCAATCGTCGCGCGCGCCACGAGTACGCGATCGAGAAGACGTACGAGGCCGGCCTCGTGCTGACCGGCACCGAGGTGAAGTCGCTGCGCGAAGGCCGCGCGAATCTCTCGGACGGCTACGCGTACATCGACAACGGCGAGGCGTACCTCGACGCGGTGCACATCCCGGAGTACTCGCAGGGCCACTGGACGAACCACTCGTCGAA
Source organism: Microbacterium sp. F01 (assembly GCF_056156365.1). Classification (NCBI taxonomy): domain Bacteria; kingdom Bacillati; phylum Actinomycetota; class Actinomycetes; order Micrococcales; family Microbacteriaceae; genus Microbacterium; species Microbacterium sp. F01. The sequence continues at coordinate 2,421,242 of NZ_CM149592.1, read as the reverse complement.
GCGCACGCGCAAGCTGCTCCTCCACAAGGAGGAGATCGTCAAGCTCTCGCACGCCATCTCGGCGGGCGGCTACACGCTGATCCCGCTGAAGCTCTACTTCTCGGACGGTCGCGCCAAGGTCGAGATCGCCGTCGCGAAGGGCAAGCGCGAGTTCGAGAAGCGTCAGACGATCCGCGAGCGCGAAGACGAGCGCGAAGCCGAGCGTGCGATGCGGTCCCGCAACCGCCTCGGCGAGTAGTCCGCAGGGAGTCTCAGATCGAGGCAGGTGCCGCGGCGTCATGCTCGGCACGGTCGCTGAACGCCGTCTTCGGGACGAAGAACAGCAGCACCGCGGCGGCGAGCGCCGTCACACCGCACACCACCCACACGGTGACGTAGCCCGAGAACGATCCCGCCGTGCCCTCCGCTGCGGCGCCCGTCGCCCCGTGCAGCAGCGCGATGCCGAAGACGCACGACGCGATCGCGCCGCCGACGGTCTTCACGGAGTTCGTGAGGCCGGTGGCGACACCCGTCTGGGTGGGAGGAGCGGCGGATGCTGCCGCCGCGGGCAGTGCCGCGACCAGTGCTCCGGAGCCCAGGCCGACGACCACCATGTTCACGATGATCTGCGTGTACGTGTCGTGGAACGGCAGGAACATGAGGAATCCGATGCCGACGAGCGTCGCCGCGCCGATGAGCGTGAGTCGCGGTGCCGTGAGTCGCGCGATCAGCGGGAACAGCAGGGCGCCCGTGATCATCGCGATGAGGTAGACGCCGATGATGAGCGAGGTCTGGAAGCCGGTCGTACCCAGACCGTAGCCGTACACCGACGGGTCGGTGCGGGCGAAGGTCGACAGCGGCGCCTGCGCGCCGAGCACGCTCACGCCGAACAGGCCTGCGGTGAGGAAGACCGGGCCGAGGGCGGGCGAGCGGAACATGCGCACGTCGATGAGGGGGTCGTCGTGGCGGAGCTCCCACAGCACGAACGGCACGACGAGCAGCACGCCGAGCAGGGTGACGAGCCAGGCGGTCAGGTCGACGGGTCCGTTCAGTCGCAGGAGGCTCAGGCCGCCGGTGAAGGCGACGAGCGCGAGCGAGATGAGCACGAGGCCGACATTGTCGAGGCGACCGCCGGTGGGATCGGGCGACTCCTTCACGCCGAAGAGGATGACGAAGAAGCACGCGACCACGAGCAGCGCCGGCACGAGCAGCACGATCCACAGCGGCAGGCTGTCGATCAGCATGCCGCCGACGAGCGCGCCGGCGATGGCTCCGGTCTCGAGCGCCGCCACGAGGAAGCCGGCCGCGCGCGCGGTGATCGTCGCCCTGCCTTCCATGCGCCGTGACCGCGACCAGATGAGGGCGATCTCGAGCGGCAGCCACACCACGTAGAAGCCCTGGATCGCCCACGCCGCCAGGAAGATCCCGAACGAGTCGGTGAACGGCAGGACGAGCGATGCCGCAGCGGTGATCGCGGTCGAGATCACCAGCATCCGCTTGTGCCCGACCATGTCGCCGAGTTTCGCGAACGCCGGGACGACGAGCGCCGACAGCATGAGCTGCGTGCCCTCGAGCCAGTTGACGTCGGCGTCGTGCACGCCCAGGTGGCGGGCGATGTCGGTGAGCATGGGCGTGTAGAAGCCCTGGATCACACCGCTCGTGAACTCGACGAACGCGAGGAAGCCGACGACTCCCGCGAGCGCGCCGATCGTGACGCGTGAGGACACGGCGCTGCGCGTCATCGGTGCTCCTTCGCTCGGGCCCCAGACCCGGTCACTGCTTCGCCCCGCCGCTGAGCATGCTCAAGGTCGGCCGCGAATCACTCTAAGCGCTGCAGCAGGGTGCGATGGAACAGCTCGCCCCTCTCGAGCTCCGCGATCTCGACACGCTCGTCGACGCCGTGGATCGACGCGCGCTGCGCCTTGCTCATCGCGAGCGGTGCGAAACGGTAGACCGCAGGCGAGAAGCGGTGGAAGTGCCGCGAGTCGGTGGCCGCCATCATCACGTAGGGCACGGTCGCCGCGTCGGGATGCGACGCCTTCACGGCGTCGGCGATGGCGGCGAACTGCGCGTTCTCGGTCGACGATTCCGGCGACGGCCCGTCGCCCTCGAGCACCTCCATCTTCACGTGCCGGTCGGCGACCCGTTTGCGGACGCGCGTCACGGTGCTCTCGACCGACTCGCCCAGCGCGATGCGCAGGTTGAGGGTCGCCGACGCCTGCGAGGGCAGGACGTTCGCGGCCGTGCCACCGGACTGCATGGTGGCCGCGACGGTCGTGCGAACGAGCGCCGCCGGTTCGCCGCCCATCAGCGTGAAGACGCGCGCGGTGAGCCACGGCGCCGACGAGAGCAGACGATACAGAGCGCGAGGTATGCCGTCGGCCCGCGTCGCGAACAGCTCGAGCATGCGCGTGACCGCTGCCGGTGTGCGAGCGCGGAAGGCCTCGGGCGACAGCCGCTCGACCGCGCGCGCGATGCGCCGGACGGCGGTACGCGCCGGGGGAGCCGACGCGTGCCCTCCCGCGCCACGAGCGCTGAGGCGGAGCGTCAGCACGCCCTTCTCGCCGACGCCGACCATCGCCGCGCTTCCGCGGACGAAGGGGAGTGGCGCGTCGACGACCGCGCCGCCTTCGTCGAGCACGAGCCACGGCTCGACGCCGCGCTCCTTGAGCGTCTCGGCGATGATGCGCGCCGCTCCGCCGAAGGTCTCCTCGTCGCCGCCGAACGACAGGTACACGTCGCGGGCGGGTGTGAAGCCCGTCGCGAGGAGGTTCTCGACGGCGTCCATCACCACGACGAGCGGTCCCTTGTCGTCGAGCGCACCGCGGCCGTACACCCAGCCGCCCTCGATGCGCCCCTCGAACGGCGGGTGGGTCCACGCGTCGCTCTCGTCGACGGGCACGACATCGAAATGCGCCATCAGCACCGTGGGCTGCGCGGCTTCGCGCCCACGCCACCGGTACAGGATCCCCAGCTCGCCGATGCGCTCGCGTTCGAGGCGCGCGTGGACGAGAGGGTAGAGCTCGACCAGAAGGTCGGCGAAGGCATCGAACGGACCCTGCCCGCGCTCGGCGCGCTCGGCCGAGACGGTGGGCAGCTGAATCATGCGGGAGAGCCGCTCGGCGATGCCGTCGCGGGCAGAGGGGAGGGAGGCCGCGCCCGCGGCCGTGACCGGACCACTCATCGGGCGGCGAACCGGGCCTCGACGGCGGCCGAGATCACGATGTCCTCCGGCTGCAGCTGCACAGCGGGGCCGCCGCCGGAGTCCGAGGCGAACGATGCCTTCGCCATCAGCATGCGCGGGGCAGGCGCCATCTCGGGGACGCTCGGCTGAGTCAGCAACCCCACGTCGGCGAGCTCGACGGCGGTGACGTGCGCCAGGCCCAGCGCGCCGGCGTAGGCGGTCGCGCGGGCGACGGCCACCCCGACGGCCTGGGTCGCGACGTCCCGCTCCACGGAAGCTTTCGTCTCGGGGGTGAGCTTCCACTCGATCCAGCCCAGCTGTACACCCTCGCGCTCGGCGATCTCACCCGCCCACCACGACAGCACCGCGAAGTCGGTGAACGTGACCGAGAAGTCGACCGTGGCGTAATGCACGGGCGCGAGACGCTTGCCCTCGTTGTTCCACGGGCGCTCCGACCACACCGACACGCGCTGGCTCGTCCACTCGGTGACGGTGCCCGCCGACTTCCGCGAGGCGAGGTCGGCGCGTACCGGCTCGGTGAGCGCCGCCATGCGCTCGACGACGGCGCCGCGCTCGGGTCCTTCTGCCCGGATAGTCAGGTGCGCGATCGCCCGCTCAGGGGCGATGCGGGTCTCGTGCTCCCCGCGGACGGTGATGACGACGTCGCTCATGCTCAGACCCTAACCCGTCACCCGTGCGTCAATCCGGGAAGATCTGCCCGACCGGGAGACGCTTCTCGGCCTGGAACGCATCCTCGGTGCGTCCGTACGCCCAGTACGCCGACAGCGACAGGTCGGCCCGCGTGACGCCGCGCGCGAGCAGCAGCGGTCGAAGGGCCTTCATCGCGCCGCGCTCACCGTGCGCGAACACCTGCACGCGGCCGGCCGGCCAGGCCGCAGCATCCACCGTCGACACGAGTCGCGCCCCGGGAGCGTCGTGGTCCTCGTCGACCCACTGCACGACCGCGCCCGACGGCACTTCCACACGGTGCGCCGCGGAGCGCGTCTCGATGATCGTCGTGACCGGAGTCCTCGCGGGCAGCGCCTCGAGCGCGGACCAGATCGCCGGGATCGCCGACTCGTCGCCGATCAGCACGTGGTGGTCCGCGGTGAGGTCGGGAGAGTATCCGGCTCCGGGCGACGACAAGGTGAGCCGATCGCCGGGCTTGGCGTTCGCGGCCCAGGGGCCCGCGACACCCGTGTCGCCGTGCACCACGAAGTCGATGTCGATCGTGCCCGCGGCCGCGTCCACTCGCCGGATCGTATAGGTGCGGATCGTCGGCAGTTCGTCGAACGGGAGCGTCTCGCGGAGCGTCGCGAGGTCGTACGGCGGCTCGAGCGTGCTGCCGGCCGGCGGGAAGTAAAGCTTGGCGTACTTGTCGGTCTCGGGTCGGTCGGCGAAGTCGGCGAACTCGTCGCCCGCCAGCGTCACCCGCACGAGGTCGGGCGAGAGCCACGTGCTCCCGGTCACGAACAGGGTGGTCTGCGGGCGCGCGGCACGAGGTGAGGTCACCCTTACATGCTAGGCAACGGATGCTGCGCCCCGGCCGTGCCCGCCGGGAATGGCGGGGACGCGGCATCCGTTGTATCCTGATGTGCTCGGATGCTTCGGCGGCCGAGTCTTGGCAACTCCACAGTGTGACAGCGGCCCTTCGCGAGAAGGACACCTCGAGAGAGGCCACGGGGATGATCGGTTTCGACATCGCCTGTGAATCTGCGAGAAGCGGGCCGAGGATGCAGGGTTATCTCGTGAACGCTCCCTGCAAACCAATAACTGCCGAAAAGAAGCAGTCCGACTTCGCCCTCGCTGCCTGAGCAGCGAGCCCGAGTCCGTCAATCCGTGACTGATCCCGTCACGGGTATTGGCGTCATCTAGGGATCTTGCTGCGTGACGTCGCCTGAGCGTCACGCGGGACTCTTTTCAGGATGGGCTCGTCGACTTAGGTGTCTGTGACAAAGGTCGGAGCCGATGAGAACGCTCGCACAGACTGCGCCCGGAGAATCCGCAGTATCCCAGCGATGGACGGGGGTTCGATTCCCCCCATCTCCACAGCCGTTGTCACCACGTGGAAGCCCCGGTCCCCGCGAGAAATCGCGAGGACCGGGGCTTTTTCCGTTATGGCCGCGTCGTCAGGCCTTGGCGATCCATACCGTGGTCTCGCCGTGCAGGATGCGCTGGTCGACCGGTCCGCTCGACAGCGACACCTGCGAGCCAGCCGGCAGATCGAACGGCTCTGTCCCGAAGTTCGTGATCACGGTCCACCCACTCGGGCGCCGGAACGCCAGCACGTCGTCGCGGCCGGTGTCGATCCACTCCAGCGATTCGCCCGTCTGCAGCTCGTGCCGCAGCGCCAGCGCCTGGCGGTAGAGCGACAGCGTCGACGCGGGGTCGCCCTCCGCCGCCGACACCGCGTACTCGGCGAACCACGCGGGCTGCGGCAGATGCGCGCCGCCGTCACCGAAGCCGAACGAAGATCCCGAGTCCGACCACGGCAGGGGAACGCGGCATCCGTCCCGTCCGATGTCCTCACCGGGGCTGCGGAAGAAGGTCGGGTCCTGGCGCTCGGCGTCGGGGATCACCGCCACTTCGTGCAGGCCCAGCTCCTCGCCCTGGTAGACGTACGCCGAGCCCGGCAGCCCCAGTACGAAGAGCGTCGCAGCCCGCGCGCGGCGGAGTCCGCGCGCCACATCGAGCTCTGGCTCGGTGCCGCCCGACAGCAGCCACTCGTTGCCGTGCTTGCGCGTCGGTCGTCCCCTCTCGTCGCGCTCGGCGTCGGGCAGGCCGTAGCGCGTGGCGTGGCGTACCACGTCATGGTTCGACAGCACCCAGGTCGTGGACGAGCCTGACTTCTCGGCGAGCGCGAGGTTCGCGCCGACGATGCGGCGGAATTGCGCAGCGTCGAAGTCTGCCTCGAGCAGGTCGAAGTTGAAGGCCTGCCCCAGGCTCTCGGCGCGCGCGTACAGCGGGATGCGCGACGGCTCGACCCACGCTTCGGCGACGGCCGTGCGCGGCGGGTCGTACGAGTCGAACACCTCGCGCCACTCCGCGTACACCTCGTGCACGTCGTCGCGGTCGATCATCGGGTGGTTCCCATCACTGGGCATGGCGTCGAGCTCGGCCTGCGAGGGGAGGGGGTCGACGAAGTCCTTCGTGAGCATGTGCGCGACGTCGATGCGGAAGCCGTCGACGCCTCGGTCCGACCAGAAGCGCAGCGTCTTGACGAAGTCTCCGCGCACCTCGGGGTTCGACCAGTCGAGGTCCGGCTGCTCCACCGCGAAGTTGTGGAAGTACCACTGCCCGTCGGCCACGCGCTCCCAGGCCGATCCGCCGAACACCGACACCCAGTCCGCGGGCGGCTCCGAGCCGTCCGGTCCGGTGCCGTCGCGGAAGATGTACCGCGCACGAGCCGCTGAGCCGCGGCCGGCCGCCAGCGCCTCCTGGAACCACCCGTGCTGATCCGACGTATGGTTGGGCACGATGTCGACGACCACCTTGATGCCCGCGCCGTGCAGCGCCGTGAGCATCTCGTCGAAGTCGTCGAGCGTACCGAGCCGCGGGTCGACGTCACGGTAGTCCGCCACGTCATAGCCGCCGTCGGCCAGCTCCGACGGATAGAAGGGGCTCAGCCATACCGCGTCGATCCCAAGCTCTTTCAGGTACGGCACACGCGAGGTGACGCCTCGGATGTCGCCGATGCCGTCGCCGTCGGCGTCCGCGAAGCTTCGCGGGTACACCTGGTACACGACGGCCTGACGCCACCATTCGGGCGTCTCGAGGTCATTCAGCTTTGCGGTCAGGGGTGCGGAATGCACAGTCGTCACGGGGACGGGTTTCCTTTCTGAGTGGGTTTGTTCTCGGTGGGGGACGGGATGCCGCGGCCTCAGCCCTTCACGGCTCCCTGGGTGACGCCTGCCACGACCCATCGCTGGGTGAAGAGGTAGACGATGATGGCCGGTGCCATCGCCATGAGGTATGAGGCGAACGACACGTTGTAGTTGTTGCTGAACTGCGTCTGGAAGATGTTCTGCACCACCGGCAGCGTCTGCAGCGCGGGGTCGGAGATGATCAGCGACGGCATCATGAAGTCGTTCCACGAGGCCAGGAAGGCGAAGATCCCGACCGTCGCGCTCATCGGTGCAAGCAGCGGGAAGATGAGCCGCCAGAAGGTCTGGTTGGTGCTGGCGCCGTCGATCCGCGCGCTCTCTTCGAGCTCGTGCGGGATCGAGCGGAGAAAAGCCGTGAAGAGCAGGATGCTGAAGCTCAGCTGGAACATGATCTTCAGGATGATCACACCACCCGGGTTGTCGAGTCCGGTCAAGCCCGTCAGCTGGATCTGCGGCAGTGCCACGACCGGGAACGGCAGGAACAGCGCCGCGAGCAGGTAGTAGAACGAGTAGCGGAAGAGCTTGCGGTCCCAGTTGCGCGAGATCGCGAAGGCGGCGAGCGCCGCCAGCACGATCGTGCCGGCCACCGTGAAGACAGTGATCAGCAGCGAGACCGTGAACGCCCGCGGGAAGTTCGTCAGCTCCCACGCGGCGACGAATCCCTCGATGCTCCACGGCGTCGGCCAGGTGAAGGCGTTGCCGTCGACCGCCTGTGACTGCGTCTTGAATGCCATCGTGACCGTGACGTAGAGCGGCACCAGCACGGTGAGCGTGCAGAGGGCGAGCAGGATGGTGCCCGGCCAGTTGACGCGCTCCATGGCGAAGCGCGAGCGGGCGGGTTGGCGGCCGTCGTCGCCGGCGAGCACGCGCTCGGCGGTCATGTCCTCGACAGCGAGGGCGGGCTGCGTAGCCATCAGAACACGTTCCTTCCGCGAGTGAGTCGGAGTTGGAGAAGGGCGAGGGTCAGCGTGATGACGAAGAAGATCGTCGCGTTCGCCATCTGGTAGGCGTAGTCGCCGCCCGAGAAGCCGGTGAAGATCGTCATGGCGATGCTGCGCGTCGCGGTTCCAGGCCCGCCGTTGGTCAGGCCGACGATGATGTCGTAGGCGTTGAGGTAGTCCTTGAAGCCGATGATCACGTTGATCACGACGTAGCCCGCGACGAGCGGCAGCGTGATGCGCAGCAGTTGCTGCAGCTTGCCGGCGCCGTCGATGTCGGCCGCCTCATACACCTCACCGGGAATCGACAGGAGTCCGGCGATGTAGATGAGGAGGGTTCCGGGGATCGCCTGCCACGCCGTGACCATCGCGATCGCGACCCACGCCAGGTCAGGGTTGGCGAGGATGCTCTCGCTCAGCCACCCGACGCCCCACAGCTGCCCCAGCGCCGGTACGGAGTTGGAGAACAGGAAGTTGAAGACGTAGGCGATGATGATGCCCGAGATCACCATGGGGATCACGAAGATCGTTCGCAGCCCTGTCTTCAGGCGCACCCGGGACACCAGTCCCACCGCGAGCAGGAATGCGAGGATGTTCACCACGATCACCACGACGAAGGCGAGCCAGAAGGTGAACAGATAGCTCTGCAGGATCGCGGGGTCGGTGAAGACGGCGATGTAGTTGATCAGCCCGACGAACTCCCAGTCTCCGAAGCCGATGGAGTTGGTGAAGCTGAAGAAGATGCCGATGATCGCGGGGATCGTGATCGCCAGCGTGAACAGGATCAGCGCGGGCAGAAGGAAGAGGTAGTAGACCCCCTCCACCTTCCGGCGCGTGCGCGGCATCGTCGCCGCACCGGCGCGCCGGCCCGATCTCGGCACCGTGACGGTGGCCGTGGTAGTTGCCATGAGTGCGTTCCCTTCGTGTCGCGCTATTGGCGGAGCGCCAGTCGGGCCCAGTCGGCATCGAGCCTCGCGAGCGTGCGCTCGGGGTCTTCACCGGTGACGATGCCCTGCATGTAGTTGTCGGTGGGGATGGTGAGCGGGATCGCCTTCGAGGCGCCCTGGTAGAACTTCGCCTCGTCGTAGTACTCCTTCATGCCGAGAATGCGCTCGTCGGTCACGGGAGCCGAGTCGGTCGTGGTGCCGTAGCCCAGGAACGCGGCGTTGTACTCGTCCATCACGTCCTTCTGGAAGAGGTAGCTCAAGAAGTCGCGCGCCCCCTCCTTCTGGTCGGACGCCTCCGGGATCCACGCCGCGAGGTCGATGTTGACCCGCACCTTGTTGTCGTCGGGGTCGTCGGTCATCGGCAGCGGGAACGTGCCGAGGTCAAGGTTGGGGTTGGTCTTGTCGATCTCGCCGAACGCCCACGGCCCCTGCAGGTACATCGCCCCCTCTTGTTTGGCGAAGGCGAGGTTGCCGTCGCCGTACCCTCGGCTCGCAGCATCCTCGTTCACGTAATTGCTCGTCAGCTCGACCATCTGGTCGACCGGGTCGGCCATCGTCTTCTGGAACGACACCTCGGAGTCGGGACCGACCTCGGTGCCGAGCTCGTTCATCTCGTCGTAGAACGACGCCACGTCGACGTCGCCGCCGACGGAGTAGTCGAACCAGCCTTGGCCGACCGTCCACGGGTCCTTGAAGGTGGCGTAGAAGGGGGTGATGCCCGCGACCTTGAGCGCGTCGCAGACCTCGATGAGCTCGTCCCACGTGGTGGGCACCTCGAGGCCCTGCTCCTCGAAGATCTGTTTGTTGTAGATGACGGATGCCGCCATCACCGAGTACGGCAGCACGCTGGTGCGTCCGGGGTAGGTGGCGTACTGGTCGACGAGATCCTGCACCTCGGGGAGGATGCGGTCGGCCTCGGGCATGTCGCTCAGGTCGCTGAGGGCGCCGCGCTCCATGAAGCGCGCCATCTCCATGTTGTAGTTGAGCAGCCCGAGGTCGGGCGGGTTGCCGCGCAGGAAGCCCGCCTGCAGGTTCGACGAGGTGTCGAAGACGACCTCGACCTCGTCCTGGCTCGCGTTGTACTCCGTGATGAGATCGCGGAAGTAGGGGATCGCCTCGGGCTTGCTGAGGTGGAACCTTACTTCGGCGGGGCCGGTCTGCGCGCCGGAGCACGCGACCAGCGAGGTGCCGACGAGCGCGACGGCGACGGCGGTCGCGCTCGCGCGGCGGAGGATGACGGATGCTGCAGGCACGTCGTTGTCCTTATTCCGTAGGTTTCGGGGAATGTTGGTTCGAAGAGTAGATTTACTCACCGAATCAACTGGGTGTGGACCATAATGACGAGGAACGCGTGAAAGGTCAAGGCCCGATGCCACAATCGCTGCTCACCCCGACGGCACTTCGTCGTGCGAGTCTGGATGCCGTGCTGGGCTTCGCGTGGGACGCCGAAGCGCTCACGGCATCGGATGTGATCGAGAACGTGGGGCTCACGCGGTCGACTGCGATCGACGTCATCGACGAACTTGTGCAGCGCGGACTGCTGGCTGAGCTTCCGAACGCCCGTGCCGCGGGGGAGTACCAGAAAGGGCGACCGGCGAGGCGGTTCGCCTTCCGCGCCGACGCCGGATACGTGGTCGGGGTGGACGCGGGGCGCGCACGCCTCACGGCGACGGTCGCGGATCTGCGAGGTGACCCCCGGGCGGTCAGCCATCTGGCGGCGGATTCGTCGCAGGATTCCGCGGAAGACAGGCGTCGCGACGTCGAGAAGGTGGTGGACCAGGCTCTCGCGGCAGCAGGACTCAACCGGGCAGACGTCACGGCGCTGTGCGTCGGTGTTCCGGCGCCGGTGGACCGCAATGGCTCGTCGCCGCCGCACCGCGACGACTTCTGGCGCCGCATGAACCCGTCATTCGGTGACCTGTTCGGGAAGTGGGCGCCGATAGTGCGGGTGGAGAACGACGCATCTCTCGCAGCGGTGGCGGAGCGTGCGGTGGGCGCGGCGGTCGGCTACGACGACTTCGTGACCCTGCTCGCGGGAGAGCGTCTCGGTGCGGGGGTCTGGGTCGACGGGACTCCTCTCCGTGGTGCGCATGGAGGGGCCGCCGAGATGGTCGCCTTCGATCATGTCGCGGGCGTCGAGGGCGCGTGGGGACTCGGATATCGGGCGGCCGAGCTGGCACGCCGGGCGTTGGCGAAGGGGGCCCTTCCAGCATCGAGTGCGCTGCGAGAACTCGACGCGGCAGACATCGACGGCAAGACGGTGCTGATGCTCGCTTCGCACGGCGACGCGGGCGCGATCATCGTCGCACGGCAGGTCGGAGAGACCCTCGCTGTGGTCGCCGGTGTGCTGGGGAGCCTGTTCGACTCCCGCCGGATCATCGTGTCCGGCGCCGTCGCCGCGGGCGCCGCGCCCGTGATCGAGGCCGCACTCGACGCACTCCCGCAGGAGCTTGACCTGCCGGCACCCGAGATCGTCGCCTCGGAACTCGGTGCCGACATCGTGTCGGTCGGCGCCGTGCGCGCCGCCGTTGAGGCGGCGCGCACGGGCGTTCTCGATCTGCCGCGGTTCGTCGTGGCCGGCTGACACGTTGTCAGCGGCCCACCGCCTGCAGGTGGTGGGTAGCGCCGTACTGTGCGACATTCACGCCGAGCAGCTGACCCTCGACGTCGCCGTGGTGGAAGTGCAGACCAGCCCAGATGCGGGCGTCGATCAGCTCTGACAGCGGTTGCGAGAACGTCTGGAACGTCCGCACCCGCTGCGCGCCGGCCGGAAGTGCCGCCGACGTGCTCGTCATCTGGAAACCGCCCGCGATCACGTCGCCGAAGAACATGCGGAGGATCGCGCCGTGCGCGCCGTCGTTGCAGTTGTGTCCCGACGGGTGTTCGGGGTACGGAGCCGTGATGAGTGCGGTCCAGCCGGGCTCGGCGGTGGTCGCCTCGTTGCCGTCTTCGTCAGCACGCGTGATCGCGTTCCAGGGCCGCCAGAAGTCGTAGTAGTACTTGTCCGCCCAGCATGTGATCAGGGCGTCGGCCCCGCTGAGATTCTGCAGCGCGAGGAGCCGCGCGGCGTCGGTGGCGCTGAGGTCATCGGCGACGATCAGCTGCCGGGCGACCTCGTTCCATGCGAGGATCGGCGGCCATTGCCACCACTGCGCGACGTACGTCTGCTCAGCGGTTCGGGTCGAGCCCGTCGACCTGCCGAGCGTCTGTACCGCGTTCACCTCGGCGGCGTATTCAGGGCTGTCGAGTGCCAGCGGTGGAGCGGAGCGGAACTGAGACGCGCTCTCGACGAGGAACGGCTCGACGCCGCCCACCCATGGCGTCGGGTCAAGGACTTCCTGACCCGCCGCGTTGAGCAGCGGCGACCAGTGCCCGGGGCGCGGATCGCGCAGCCACTGCGACGGGCCGAAACGTCCGTCGTCTTGCCGTGCCTGCAACATCGCGTCTGCTGCCGCGTGGCCCGCGGCCATGCCCTGCTTCTTGAAGGCGTCGTCGGCGATGTCGTCGATCGACGACATGTACTGGGTGTCGAGCGCGGCCAGCAGGCCCGCCCTGCCCGGGAACGGCGCGATCTCGGGCGCGGTCGATACGAGGTTCGTCAGAACCTCGTAAGCCGCAGTGGCCACCGCCGCGTCGATCGACGCCTTCGCACCGAACCGCTGCCTGAGGAGATACGGCTGATACTGCTTCGGACCGATCGCTGTCACCGCGTCGTACACGGCTCCTTGCGTCATGGCCATGTTGATCTGGTAGGCAGGAGGCGCGCCGCCGTCGGGTCCGGGAATGGCGACGAGCGTGTTCGCCGCCACCTCGTTCCAATGGGCGACCGCCGTGGCGTCCGTCTGTGTCGGTGGTGCGGCTGAGGCTCCCGCGGCTCCGAGTGAGACCGAGGCGATGAGCGCGGCCGCAACGATGGCGATGGATCGACGAGTGTTCATGACCAACCTCACAAGTGGGGATCTGAGGTGAAGGCTCGGGTAGCCTGCCTCACTGTCTCACCGCCGTGCGCGGCCGTCGATTGGGCATAGCCCCTAGGGAGAATCAGCGAGCTGCTCTTGTGGCGGGCAGGCGGGCCCGCGCGGGTACCCGCCTCCCTGGTCCGGACAGACTCCCACGGTGAGAAGGTGCGAATGGAGGACGTTCCGTGTGCTGCCGAATGGTGCGATCAGCGGATCCTCTTCCGACAGCCAGACGGCGTAGACGATCGGTACCGTGAACCGTCCTCCGTATACGAACGCCCCTGTGCCCTCGTTGAAGGGCACGAGCAGGGCCGGGTGGCAGTCCACTCGCTCGATGCAGAGCGGGACGGCGCGATCCGCGATCCCGGTGCACGGTGAGAGGCCGCTGAGCTCGCAGTACTGCGTCGCCCAGGCCGACAGGCGTTCAGGACCCGTTCCAGGTCTCAACCCGAAGCCGATCGGGTCGATCGTGACGAGGCTCGATCCGCCCGCGTTCGCGGGCGACGGCGTCACCTGTCCGGCAGCGGGAGGCGCCGGCGCATGCCAGTGCGTGGTCGGTGCCGGTGGAATCGCGGACGAGGGCGCGCTGCAGCCGGCCAGAAGCAGTACCGCCCCCAGCGTCACCACCCATCGTCCCCAGGCGAGCACGGGCATCTCCCTGGGCGTGACCGTAGACCTCGCCGCCGAGGGGGCGCAAGACGACCGATACCGCCCGAGTACGCATTACGGACGGAATTTGTCCGCGTCGTACGGGATGATCGCTGTGTCAAAGAGCCTGACGTCCGAAGGAGGACGATGCAATGTCCAAAGTCGTGTGGTTCGACATCCCCGTGGCAGACATGACGCGAGCTATCGCGTTCTACGAGGCGCTCACGGCCGAGAAGCTCATCCGGCTCCCCGTCGGGCCCGGCAAGGAGACCGCCATCTTCGCCGCGGCGGACGGGGGTGCGGCGGGATGCCTGTTCGCGGCCCCGGAAGACGAGCCGTCGCACTTCGGATCGCGCGTCTACTTCGACGCGAGCCCTTCGATCGACGACTGGCTGGCACGGGTCGAGCCGGCGGGAGGACGCATTCTCGTGCCGAAGACCGAGATCACCGGCGGTCGCGGCGTCTACGCCTACGTCGAAGACAGCGAGGGCAACAGGATCGGGCTGAACTCACCGGCGTGAGCCGGTGATGGGCGTCACCAGCGTCCATCGGGTCAGCGCTCCGGGCGCGCGCTGAGAGGATTGTCTGATGACCGCAACACTCGTGGCGCGCGGCCTGGCCGGCGGCTACGGCCACCGCACGCTGTTCGACGCGCTCGACCTGACTGTCGCGCCGGGGGATGTCGTCGGTGTCGTCGGCGCCAACGGCGCCGGCAAGTCCACGCTTCTGCGTCTGCTCGCCGGCGTCGACGAGCCGCAGGCGGGTACCGTCAGCCTTTCGCCCGCTGACGCGTTCGTCGGCTGGCTGCCCCAGGAGCACGAACGGGTCGAGGGCGAGACGGTGGCCGGGTATATCGCGCGTCGGACGGGGTGCGCGCAGGCGACGAGGGACATGGATGCTGCGGCCGCCGCACTCGGCGACGCCACGCTCGCTCCGCTCGGCGTCGACCCCGCCGACGCGTACTCGACCGCGCTCGACCGCTGGCTGGCGAGCGGCGCCGCAGACCTGGAGGAGCGGATGCCGGTCGTGCTCGCCGACCTGGGGCTCGACCTCGGTGGCACTTCCGCCGACGAGGCGGGGATGACGGCGCTTTCGGGCGGCCAGGCCGCGCGCGTCGGGCTCGCGGCGCTCCTGCTCTCGCGGTTCGACGTCGTCCTGCTCGACGAACCCACCAACGACCTCGATCTCGATGGCCTCGATCGGCTCGAGACCTTCGTGCGCGGCATCCGTGGCGGTGTCGTGCTGGTCAGCCACGATCGCGAGTTCCTCGCTCGCTGCGTGACCCGGGTGCTCGAACTCGACCTCGCGCAGCACTCGAACCGCGTCTACGGCGGCGGGTACGACGCCTACCTCGAGGAACGCGCGACACTTCGCCGGCACGCGCGGGAGAAGTACGACGAGTTCGCCGACAAGAAAGCCGATCTCGTGGCGCGGGCGCGCACGCAGCGGGAGTGGTCGAGCCAGGGCGTGCGCAACGCGATGAAGAAGTCTCCCGACAACGACAAGATCCGGCGCAAGGCCAACACCGAGTCCAGCGAGAAGCAGGCGCAGAAGGTGCGGCAGATGGAGAGCCGCATCGCGCGGCTGGAGGAGGTCGAGGAGCCGCGCAAGGAGTGGCAGCTCGAGTTCACGATCGGCGCCGCGCCGCGGTCGAGCACCGTGGTCTCGACGCTCAGCTCCGCCGTGTTCGAGCAGGGTTCGTTCACGCTCGGGCCGGTGTCCCTGCAGGTCAACGCAGGGGAGCGGATCGGCATCACGGGGCACAACGGCGCCGGCAAGTCCACGCTGCTGCGTGCGCTGCTCGGCCGCCAGGCGCCGACCGCGGGCACAGCGGGCGTCGGGGCCAACGTCGAGATCGGCGAGATCGATCAGGCCCGCTCGCTGCTGATGGGATCGCAGGCGCTCGCCGCCGCGTTCGGTGAGCTCGTGCCTGCGATGGAGTCCGGCGAGGTGCGCACCCTGCTCGCCAAGTTCGGCCTCAAAGCCGCTCACGTGAGTAGACCGGTGGACGAGCTGTCGCCGGGGGAGCGCACCAGGGCCGCCCTCGCCTTGCTGCAGGCGCGGGGGATCAACGTGCTCGTGCTGGACGAGCCGACCAACCACCTCGATCTGCCGGCGATCGAGCAGCTCGAGCAGGCCCTCGAGTCCTATCGGGGGACGCTGCTGCTGGTGACCCACGATCGGCGGATGCTCGACGCGGTGCAGCTCGACCGCCACTGGCGCGTCGACGCCGGGCGCGTCACCGAGCTGTAGCCTCGCGAGATCGAGGGACGCCTAGCGTCCCTGACGCTTCTTGTACGGTTTCGGCTGCCCCTTCACGATGGGCGCGCGCCCTTTGCCTTTGGAAGCCTTGGCCTTGCCGCCCGCGGAAACCTTCGGCTTCGCGGCGGGCGCCGGGGCTTCGGTGATCCGCATCCTGGCCTCTTCGAGCAGCAGCGCGCCGGCGGCAGTGAGGGACCAGTTCGGCTTGCTGCGCGTGAAGAGCGGGTGCCCGACCTCGGTCTCGAGCTTGTCGATCGTGGAGTAGAGCGACGCCAACGGCACGCCGAGCGCGTCCGCCGCACGCGGCACATGCATTCCCTCGTCGACGATGGCGACGAACCGCTGCAGTTCGCTGATCTTCACGGGCACCCTTCCGCTCGCCGAGGCTCCCATCAAGTCTGCCCCAGCGACCAGCGCTCCCGCACGTCGCGCGATGGGGCAGACTGGCCCGATGCCCCTCCTCGATCACCTCGGCGTCACCGTCGATGACCTGCCGCGCGCCGTCGCCCAGTTCGACCCCGTGCTCACGGCGCTCGGTATGGAGCGCACCGACGGTGACGTCGGGGTCGCCTGGTACGTCGAGGACGAGACGGAACTGATCCTCTTCCCCGCGCGGGAACCTGGGACCGGCCCCCACAGACACGGGACCGTCGGCTGGCAGCACCTGGCATTCGCCGTGGACTCCCGTGACGAAGTCGATCGGCTCCACGCCATCGCTCTGGCCGCGGGATGGAGCGCGGTGCGCGACCCCAAGCCTTACCCGCGCTTCAACGAGCGCTACTACGCGTCGTTCGTCGAGGACGACAACGGCATCCGCATCGAGTTCATGCACAACCCTCCGAAGCCACAGGTCGGCTGAGCTCCGACTTTCCGTCGATCCGTCACAGATCGCTGTCGTGTCCGGTCTCAGCTGGAAACGGACGCTCGTCGCGGGCGTACGCTGAGCGCGACGATGGGAGCGGCAGACGCGATGGGCGAGACCACGGAGCGCATGAACGATCATGACGACATCGCGCTCGCGGTCGCGGTCTTCGACGAGCATCGGCGGCGCGTCTTCGGCATCGCGTATCGCATGCTCGGCACCGTGGCCGATGCGGAAGACATCGTGCAGGAGACCTGGATCCGCTGGCAGAACGCCGACCGCGCCGGCATCCGGGAGCCGGGGGCGTTCCTCGCGACCGTCGCAACCCGGCTGTCGATCAACGCCACGCAGTCGGCGCACGCTCGCCGCGAGACGTATATCGGACCGTGGCTGCCTGAGCCGGTGAACACGGATGCCGACCCCGCGCTCGGCGCCGAGCGCGGGGAAGCGCTGCAGTACGCGATCCTGCTCATGCTCGAGAAGCTCACGCCCACTGAGCGTGCCGCGTACATCCTCCGCGAAGCGCTCGACTATCCGTACGATCGCATCGCCGACGTCGTCGGCGCGACAGTCGCCAGTGCCCGCCAGCTCGTCAGCCGTGCTCGCAAGCACCTGGAGTCGGCACGCAAGGCGGAGGTGGCCGCCGCCGAGCAGCGCCGCCTGCTCGAGGCGTTCCTCGTCGCCGCGCAGAAGGGCGACGTGAGCGACCTCGAGCGGCTGTTCGCCGAGGACGTCGTCAGCTACAGCGACGGCAACGGTGTCAAGCTCGCAGCGCGCATCCCCGTGGTCGGGCGAAGTCGCGTCGCCAAGTTCGTCGCCGCGTTCTCCAGCCACTTCTGGACCGGCAAGCAGATCGACTGGGTCGAGGTCAACGGGCAGCCCGCGGCCACCCTCTCGGAGGAAGGGGAGGTCACGACTCTCGTCACCGTCACGGCGGGGGAGGACGGCATCCGTCGCCTGCTCTGGGTCATGAGCCCCGACAAGCTCAGGCATGTCGCCCAGGTCGGGGCGTGATCAGGCGTCTTGGCGCGAGGCTGCACCGCTCTGTGCGGAGCTCGACCGCGAGCCCCGCACAGCACGAACGTGTCGTTCGGGCGTTGGCCGCCTCTGCGCAAGCGGGTGATTCCCGCGGACTGGAACGGATGCTGCACCCCAGCGTCGTCCTCACCGTCGACGGCGGTGGGGCCGTGGCGGCTCCGTCTCGGGCGCTCGAGGGCGCGTCGATCGTCGGGGATTACCTCGGCGAGATGCTGATCGATGCGGCGCAGTCGCTGCGGGTGGAGTCGGTGAACGGCATGCCGGGCGTCGTCCTGTGCCGAGCAGGACGCGTGACCGGGGTGCTCAGCATCCGTGTTCGGGGCCGGGTGATTCTCGAGGCGTGGCTCGTCCTCAACCCCGAGAAGCTGACGCACTGGAACCGCTGACTCCGGACTGTCACAGATCCGGCGCCGATCCGGTCATAGATGATGAGCGCCGCCCCACGCGCTCCTCGAACGAAAGGCTCATCATGGCAAAGATCGTCGTCATCGGAGGCTCCGGGCTCATCGGCTCGAAGGTCGTCGCGAAGCTCACCGCGCATGGACACGAGGCCGTTCCGGCCTCTCCGAACTCGGGTGTCAACACCATCACCGGCGAGGGCCTCGCCGAAGCGCTGGAGGGGGCGGCTGTGGTGGTCGACGTGTCGAACTCGCCGTCGTTCGCGCCGGCGGACGTGATGGAGTTCTTCACGACGTCGACGAGGAACCTCATCGCCGGTGCGCGCGAGGCGGGCGTCGGGCACTTCGTTGCACTCACCGTCGTCGGCACGAACCGTCCGAATGCGATCTCGTACTTCGCCGCGAAGACCGCTCAGGAGCAGTTGATCCGCGATTCGGGCATCCCGTATTCGATTCTTCACGCGACGCAGTTCTTCGAGTTCATCACGGGCATCGCAGGGGTGTCGGGGAACGGCGACGCGATCCACCTGCCGGGCAACCTCGTGCAGCCGATCGCGGCGGAGGACGTCGCGACCGCCGTCGCGCGCACGGCCGCGGGAGCCCCGCTCAACGCCGACGTCGAGATCGCCGGGCCCGAGGTCATGGGACTCGATGAGATGGTGCGTCGTGGGCTGACGTTCCGCGGCGATGCACGTGAGGTCGTGACCGACCCCGAGGCGCCGTACTTCGGTGCGCTCATGCAGGAGCGCACGCTCATGCCCGTGGCCGGGGTGCAGGTGTTCGAGACGACGCTGGAGGAATGGCTGCCGGCGAACCCTCCCCGCAGCTGACCGCCGGATGTGGAGGGGTCCGTGTGCCAGACGGCGCGCGGACACACCTCCGCGTGCGGCACGCCGGTCAGGACGTCATCGCGGCCTGGACCCGTCGGTCGAGCTCTTCCAGCTCGCCGAGCGCATCCGTCGCGGCCCACACCCGATCGCGCTTGCGGCCGGTGATCTCGGCCAGGATGCCGGCATCCACGAGCCGATCGATGGCCGCGTACGCCGCGGCGGTGGTCGACCCAGAGGCGGCGATCATCTCCTCCGCCGCCATCACCGGGTTGTCGAACAGTGCGTCGATGATCCGGTCGGCCGCAGGGCTCCTGCGCCCCGTCAGCAGACGCCTCCATTCGTCGGGCAGCGCGCGCAGCTCATCCATCGACGCCCGGCTCTCGACGGCGGCGGCCTGCGCTGACCGGCAGACGATCCCGATCACCGGCACGGGATCGCCCTCGCGATATGACGTCAGCGCGGCGAAGTAATCGTCGCGCACGGCGAGAATGCCACTGGCGAGCGGGATGACGACGTTGCGGGCAACCCCCCGCCGCCGCAGGATCGCGCTGATCAGCGCCCGGCCGATGCGCCCGTTGCCGTCGGTGAACGGGTGGATCGACTCGAACTGCGCGTGTGCGATCGACGCATGGATGACGGCCGGCACGTCGTCGCGGGCCGCCCATGCGAGGAGGTCTTCGAGAAGACGCGGGACGAGCTCGGGTGGCGGGGGAACGAACAGCGCCCCCCGAGGGCTGTGATTGCTTCCGCCGATCCAGTTCTGCATGTCGCGCAATCTCCCGGCGTAGTGCGACTCGGCGGGATCGTCGGCCATGAGCACGCGGTGGGCCGCGAGAAGATCGTCGAGCTGGATGCTGCCGCCCTCGCCCGCCCGCTGCACCATGCGATGCAGGGCAGCGGAGGCCGCCACCATGCTCACGGCGCTGGCGTTGGAGCGGCTGCCGGCCAGTGCGCGTGCGTAATCGCCGACACTCGCCGAGACGCGCTCGATCTTCGACGACGCCGCAGACTCGGTCCGCAGGAGAAACCGACCCAGGGCGTGCGACTGTGCGCGAGCCTCGGCGTCGGTCGTCGCGATCTCGATGACGGCGCGCTCGGTCTCGGAGAGGAGGTCGGATGACGCGTCGAACGTGAGGTCGGCGATGCGTGGCGGGATCGATGCATCGATGTGACGCAGCATCCGATCCTCGCGGCTGCCGCCGCGCACCGACTGGCGCCATTCGCGCCGGTCGGTGCCGTGTGCCGGCCACTTGGCGCCCGGCGATGGCGAAGGAGGCTCCGTGCTCACTATTCCAGTTTACTGTCCCAAAACGGAACAAGAACACCGCTGTTTCAGGGCTCTCGGTGAGGGCGTCGACGCCCTGAAGCTCGCGCAGCGCGTGGCCACCGGCGGAACGTTCGGCGTATGGAGCGAGTACTTCGTCGCGAAGGCCGCGGGGCTCGTCCCCGTGCCTGATGCGCTGCCGGTCGACGCGGTGTTCCCCTTCGAGCAGGCACGAGAGGCCGCGGCCGCGAGCGCCGTGCCCGGGCGGGACGGCAAGGTGCTGCTGCGGTTCTGAGTGCTCGCCGAGAGGTCGCGCCGATCACGGCGCGGCCCGCCGGGGCTCACGTGTCGCGCGAGGATCTTCCCGATCAACCCCTTATTCGATCGGCGGACCGGGGCGCCTCGGCGCGCGCGGCGGGGGTGGCGGAGGCACCTCCTTCGCGGCGATGATCGCGCCGCGCGGGATGCGCTCGACACCGCGTTTGCCGTCGACCGTGACGGTCTCGGCGTCCGTGCTCAGCAGCATCCCGAGCGCGTCCGTCGCCTGGCCCGTGGGCAGGATGTAGCGCACGACCACCCGGTGGCCCGGCTCAGGCAGGTTCACCATTGGCCGGGCGCGTAGTCCTTCAGGAAGACGCCGAACAGATCCTCGCCCGCCTCGCCGCGCACGATCGGGTCGTAGACGCGAGCGGCACCGTCGACGAGGTCGAGCGGAGCGTGGAAGCCCTCCTCGGCGAGCCGCACCTTCGTCGGATGCGGGCGCTCGTCGGTGATCCAGCCGGTGTCGACGCTCGTCATGAGGATGCGGTCGGTCTCGAACAGCTCGCGCGCGCTCGTGCGCGTCAGCATGTTGACCGCGGCCTTGGCCATGTTGGTGTGCGGATGCCCCGGCCCTTTGTATCCGCGATTGAACACACCCTCCATCGCGCTGACGTTGACCACGTACGTGCGGCGCGCGGGACTCGCGGCCAACGACGCCCGCAGCTTCGAGACCAGCAGGAACGGTGCCGTCGTGTTCGCGAGCTGCACCTCGAGCATCTCGAGAGGGTCGACCTCCTCGACGCTCTGCACCCACGAGTTGGTGTGGTCGAGGTCGGGGATCAGTCCGCCGGCATCGATCGCGGTGCCGGCGGCGAGGCGCTCGAGCGAACTGGAACCCGCCGCCATCGCCTGCTCGGTCAGCTCGTCGGCGCGCGCGGCGGCCGCGGCGAGGATCGGGTGGGCGGTGACCGAGCGCTCCAGCGCCTGCGGGTGACGGTCGTTGGTGTGGCCGAACGTGACGAGCTCGGGGAGGGGGCCGTCGGGCAGCGGGGCGAGCTCGGCGTCGACGAGCGGCTGGTACGCGCCGGGCGAGCGGCGGACCGTCTGGGTCGCATTGTTGATCAGGATGTCGAGCGGACCGGCGGCCGCGACATCCTCCGCCAGCCCGATCACCTGGGCGGGATCGCGCAGGTCGATGCCGACGACCTTGAGGCGGTCGATCCACTCCGGCGCGTCGGGCAGGCTGCTGAAACGGCGCACCGCGTCGCGGGGGAAGCGCGTCGTGATCGTCGTGTGCGCGCCGTCGCGCAGCAGGCGCAGCGCGATGTACATGCCGATCTTGGCGCGGCCGCCGGTCAGCAGCGCGCGCTTGCCGGTGAGGTCGGTGCGTGCGTTGCGCTTCGCGTGGCTCATCGCCGCGCACGTCGGGCAGAGCTGGTGGTAGAACGCGTCGACGATCGTGTAGGGCTGCTTGCAGATGTAGCAGGCGCGCGGCTTGAGAAGCGTGCCCGCGGTGGGCGCGGTCGTGGATGAGCTGATCGGGATGCCGCGGGTCTCGTCGTCGATCCGGTCGGGGGCTCCGGTGGCCGTCGCGGCGACGACGGCGCGGTCGGCGGAGGCGATCGCCTCGCGGATCTCGCGGCGCCGCACTTTCTTGACGGCCTTGAACATCGCCGCGGTGGCGCGGCGGACGGCCACGTAATCGGGGTGCGACTCGTCGACACCCGGCATGATCGCGAGCACCCGCAGGGTGGTCGCCAGATCGTCCGGGTCGATGCCGCTCGGCGGCAGGTCGGAGGGCGCGGGGGAATCGGGAAGCACACGTGATTCTACGCCGGGGCGGTTCGGCGGTTCCTGTTAGCGTGCCTTCGTGAGCACCTCGAACCCGGCACCGACGTCGACGCGCAGCATCCGTGTGTCGGCCGCGGTCATTCTGAACGACCGCGACGAGCTTCTGCTGGTGCGGAAGGCGGGCACGACGGCGTTCATGCAGCCAGGCGGCAAGCCCGAGCCGGGCGAGACGCCGGCCGAGACGCTGAGCCGCGAGTTGTTCGAGGAGCTCGGGCTGTCCGTCGAGCCCGATCAGCTGGATTCACGGGGCCTGTTCACGGCTGCTGCGGCGAACGAGCCGGGTTTCCTGGTGGTGGCGGATGTGTTCGTGGCCGACATCGGCGATCAGGTGCCGGTGACCGACGCGGAGATCGAAGAGCTGCGCTGGGTCTCGCGTGCCGACGCGCAGCACCTGGAGATCGCCCCGCTTGCGCGGGAGAACTTCCTGCCGGGCTGATCCGGCTCAGCCGGCGGTGACCGCGTGGATCTCGGACTCGAACGAAGAGCCGTTGAGGTCGAGGTAGAGGCGCCGCTCGGTGATCGAGACGGTCATCGTGTTGCGGCGTTCGAGCGCGGCGGTGGCCGAGTCGAAGAAGCCGGGATCGAAACTGTAGAGCTCCACCTCGTCGGCGCGGTGGATCTTCTTGCCCGCCCACGGCGCGGCCACCTTCGCCGGATCGCGGTGCGTGTACACCGCGACGCGCGCGCCCGCCAGGCTGCCGGTGTGCAGGCGCGCGGCATCCGGCGCTCCCACTTCGATCCAGGCGACGAGCGCGCCCGTGAGATCACGTACGAGCACGGCCGGTTCGTCCGTCGCCGAGATGCCCTCGCTGAACCCGATGCCCTCCTCGTACTCGAGCGCGTACGCGAGCACGCGCGTCAGCATGAACGCGTCGGTCTCGGACGGATGCCGCGCCACACGCACGGAGAGATCCTCGTAGACGCTCCGGTCGACGTCGGCCAGCTGGATATCGAAGGTGTACATCGTCACGCCGATCGCCATGGGAATCGAGCCTACGCGGTTGGACTGGGGTGTAACGAGTGTTACAGTCAGCGCATGACGACTGATACATCGGTGTCCTGGCTGTTGATCATTCCGAAGGTTCCGGCGGAGCCGTCGCGGCACCGCGTCGCGGTCTGGCGTGAGCTTCGCCGTGTCGGCGCCGTGCCCGCCGCGTCCGGCGCGTGGACCGTACCCGATCTGCCGGCCTTCACCGAAGCGCTGCCGACGGTGCGCGAACTCGCCGAACGGGGCGGCGGAACACTGGCGGTGCTGGCAGCCTCCTCGCATGGTGACGACGACATCGCCCTGCTGCGCGACGCGTTCCTCGCCGCGCGGACCGACGAGTGGGAGGAGTTCATCGCCGACTGCGGCAAGTTCTCCGACGAGATCGACCGCGAGATCGCCAAAGAGAAGTTCACCTTCGGCGAGCTCGAGGAGGAGGAGCAGAGCCTCGAGCGCCTGCGCCGCTGGCACCGGGACCTGCGCCGCCGCAACGTCGCCGAACTCGAGATCGCCGCGGCGGCGACGCAGCGACTCGACGACGTGACGGAGAAGCTCGCCGGCTTCGCCGAACGGGTGTTCGCCGCGAACCTGCCAGGCACTGCGCAGGGCTGACCGAATGCCGGAATGGGCCGTCATCGTCCTCTCGGTGCTCGGCGGGCTCGTGGCGGTCTGGCTGGTGCTGCTGCTCATCCTGTGGGCGCAGCAGCGCCGAGCCGGCCGCGATGTGGACTGGCGCCAGATCATGCGGCTCGTGGCCGACGTGGTCGTACTCCTCAAGCGACTGATCGCGGATCCTGAGGTGCCCCGGGGCACTCGGTGGTGGCTCGTCGGGCTGCTGGTGTACCTGCTGCTGCCGTTCGACCTGGTGCCGGACTTCATCCCGGTGCTCGGGTACGCCGACGATGCGATCATCGTCGCGATCGCGCTGCGGTACGCGATCCGAACGGCGGGGAGGGCCGCCATCGAGCGTCACTGGCCGGGGAGTCCCGAGGGACTCGGGAGTCTGCTGTCGCTGGTGGGCGCCCGCTGAGCCCCGACGTCCGGCCGAGGCCTGTCTTGAATGCGCTCCCGGGCGCGAGGACAATGTGGCCTGTCATCGCGGCGAACGCGCGGTCTCACTGGGAGGAGGCCACTCGTGGAGCGTTCGGACGGAGCCGGCGAAGGGGAGCTCGAAACCCTCCAGCGTGGCTACACCGACGCCACGGAGCAGTTCGCGGCGATGAACGAGGTGCTGCTGGCGCTCGGACGCTCGGCTTCGGACCCCGATTCCGCTCTCGACACGATCGTCGAGAGCGCGCGCCGGCTGTGCCGGTCCGACGCAGGTGCCGTGTATCTCATAGACGGAGACACGTTCGGGCTGTCGTCGTGGGTCGGCGTACCCGACGAGGTGGTCGCCTACATCGCCGCGCACCCCTTCCGGCTCGACCGCGCCAGCCTCGTCGGACGCGTGGCCACGGATCGGCAGATGCAGCAGATAGACGATGTCCTCGCCGATGCCGACTACGGGCGCCAGGACGCGCAGAAAGTGGGTCATTACCGCAGCCTCATCTCGGCTCCGATGCTCCTCGATGACGAAGTCGTGGGCGTGCTCTCGCTGTGGCGCACCGAAGTCGCGCCGTTCGACGCGCATGCGCGTACGGCGCTGGAGGCATTCGCCACCCAGGCAGCCGTGGTGGTGCGTCAGGTACACCTGGTGCGTGCCCTCGAGGACCGCAGCGTCGAACTCGCGCGCAAGGTGAATCAGCTCGAAGCGCTCAGCGAGGTCGGCGAGGCGGTGAGCTCGAGCCTCGTCCTCGACGAGGTGCTGACCACCATCATCATGAACGCGGTGCGCTTCGCCGGCTGCGACGGCGGCTCCATCATGGAGTACGTCGAGCACGAGCGTGCGTTCACGGTCCGCAGCGCGTATGCGAGCGATCGCCTCCTCGAGCGGCTGCGCGGCATCAAGGTCGACCTCGACACCACGCTCGTCGGCCGCGCCGCGAGGGAGCGGCATCCCATCGCCGTGGCCGACCTCGACGATGT
Source organism: Microbacterium sp. F01 (assembly GCF_056156365.1). Lineage (NCBI taxonomy): Bacteria > Bacillati > Actinomycetota > Actinomycetes > Micrococcales > Microbacteriaceae > Microbacterium > Microbacterium sp. F01. The sequence goes on along the minus strand of NZ_CM149592.1, from coordinate 2,395,927 downwards.
CGAACTCGACATCCATCTCCGGCTGCTGCACGAAGACGGCTGGCGCTCGATGGTCGCCGTACCCGTACTGCGGGGCGACCGGATCGTCGGCGCGCTCGTGGTGCGCCGTCGCACGCCCGGGGACTTCTCGGCCGACACCATCGACTTCCTCGAGAACTTCGCGGGCCAATCGGCGCTCGCGGTGTGGAACGCGCAGCTGTTCCGCGAGCTCGAGACGAAGTCCGCCGAACTCGAGGTCGCGAGCCGCCACAAGTCGGAGTTCCTCGCGAGCATGTCGCATGAGCTGCGCACACCGCTCAACGCCGTGATCGGATTCTCGGAGGTGCTCCTCGAGCGCATGTTCGGCGAGCTCAACGACCGGCAGGACGAGTACCTGCGCGACATCCTCGGCTCCGGCCGCCATCTGCTGCAGCTGCTCAACGACATCCTCGACCTGTCCAAGGTGGAGGCCGGGCGCATGGAACTCGAGCCGTCGACGTTCTCGCTGCGCTCCGCACTCGAGTACGGCGCGTCGATGGTGAGGGAGCGGGCAGCGAGGCACGGCATCCGTCTCTCCATCGACGTCGACGACGAGCTCGACACGGTCGAATCCGACGAACTGCGCGTGAAGCAGGTGCTCGTGAACCTCTTGAGCAACGCCGTGAAGTTCACGCCCGACGGCGGCCGCATCACGGTGACGGCACGCGAAAGCGAGCACGAGATCGCGATCGCGGTGGCCGACACGGGCATCGGCATCGCGTCGGCAGATCGCGAGCGGATCTTCGAGTCGTTCCAGCAGGGGCGACGCGGGCTGCAGAGCGAAGAGGGCACGGGACTCGGCCTCACGCTGTGCCGGCGGATCGTGGCGATCCTCGGCGGATCGATGTGGCTCGAGAGCGAGGTCGGCATCGGCAGCACCTTCGGGTTCACGATCCCGCGTCGTGTGCCGATCGCGACGCCCGCGACGGACGACGAGACCGGGCGGCCGACGGTCGTGGTGGTGGAGGATGACCGCGCCTCGCTCGACCTCATCTCCGCGTATCTCGACGGACTCGCGGTGGATGTCGTCATCGCGCGCGACGGCGACGCGGGCCTCGCGGCGATCCGCCAGCACGTTCCGGCCGCCGTGCTGCTCGACATCCGTCTGCCGCGGACCGACGGCTGGGAAGTGCTGAGGCGCGTGCGAACGGATGCTGCCACCGCCGCGGTGCCCGTCATCGTGGTGTCGATCGTGGACGAGCGGGCGCGTGGCCTCGCGATGGGCGCGTCGGCCTACCTCGTCAAGCCCGTCCACCGCGACGCGCTGGTCGGCGCGCTGCGTGACGTCGGTGCGCTCAGCGGTGCGGTCGCGGCGGCCCCGCGAGGAGGGGAGGCGCCGTGAACGATGGCCGCCGGGTGCTCGTGGTCGAGGACAACCCGCTCAACCTCAAGCTCGTGCGCGACGTGCTCACGGTGTCGGGCTACGAGGTGCTGCCCGCGGTCACAGGCGAAGAAGCCGTCGCGCTCGCGGCCACGTGCGAGCCCGACCTCGTCCTCATGGATCTGCAGCTGCCCGATTTCGACGGGTACGAGGCGCTGCGCCGACTGCGGGAGGATCCCGCGCTGCAGGCCGTGCCGGTCGTCGCGGTGACCGCGTTCGCGATGCGCGAGGACCATGAGCGGGCGAACGCGTCCGGGTTCGACGGCTACCTCGAGAAGCCGATCAGCATCCGCGACCTGCCGGGTCAGGTGGCGGCGTTCATCGTCAGGGGACACGCTGATGCCCGATGAACCGATCGTCGTGCTCGCCGTCGACGACCTTGAGCAGAACCTGCGGCTGCTGGACGCGGTGCTGAGCCCGCGCGGCTTCAGCGTCGTCACCGCGTCGTCGGGTGAGGAGGCTCTCGAGCAGCTCGCGCGGCACGACGTGGACCTCGTGCTGCTCGACATCATGATGCCGGGCATCGACGGGTACGAGGTCTGCCGTCGCATTCGCAGCGTGCCGCAGTGGCGGTTCCTGCCCGTCGTGATGATCACGGCGAGCGGGGATCAGGAGAAGCGGCACGCGCTCGAAGCCGGCGCCGACGACTTCGTCAGCAAGCCTTTCGATCAGGCAGAGCTCATCGCGCGCGTGGCGTCGCTCGCGCGCCTCAAGCGCTACCACGACACGATCGAGCGCCAGGCCGCTGAGCTCGCCCGCTGGAACGTCGAGCTCGAGGCCCGTGTCGCGACGCAGGTCGACGAACTCGAGCGGGTGAACCGGCTGCGGCGATTCCTGTCGCGGCAGGTCGTCGACGTTGTGCTCGACAACGGCGACGAAACGGTGCTGGCCAGTCACCGGCGAGACATCGTGGTGGTGTTCTGCGACCTCCGTGGGTTCACCCCCTTCGCCGAGTCGAGCGAGCCCGAAGAGGTCATGGGCGTGCTGTCGGAGTACCACGCGGTGCTCGGTGAGCTCATCGATCGCTACGAGGGCACGCTCGAGCGCTTCACCGGCGACGGCGTCATGGTGTTCTTCAACGACCCGCTGCCGCTCGACGAGCCCGCGCGCCACGCGATCGAGATGGCGATCGAGATCCGGGACCGCGTGGGCGATCTCACCGCGCTGTGGCATCGGCGGGCGATCGATCTCGGCATCGGGATCGGCGTGGCGCAGGGCTACGCGACGCTCGGCCGCATCGGCTTCGAAGGTCGCTTCGACTACGCCGCCATCGGCAGCGTCACCAATCTCGCCGCGCGCCTCTGCGCCGCGGCGGCTGCGGGGCAGATCCTCGTCGCGCAGCGCGCGTTCACCGCCGTCGAAGAGCACATCGCCGCGAATCCGGTGGGGGAGCTCGACGTGCGCGGATTCAGCCGGGCCGTCCGTGCGTACGCCGTGGACGGCATCCGTGATCCCGAGAATCGAGCCGCACCATGACTGTCACAGACACGGCGCCCCTGACGACGCTCTCATCCCTCACCGACGCCGAACGAGATGAGCGTTTCGATCGCCTGCAGCAGAGGATGCCCTCGGTTTGGGCTGCCATGCAGCAGAACGTCGAGGACGAATCCGTCGTCGTGGTGCCGTCGCTCACCGTCGGAAGCCGCGCGACCTCGGCGGCGATGGTGCAGGCGTACGAGGAGCGCTTCCTGTTCCTCCTCCTGCTGCTGCGCCAGCCCATGCTGCGGATGACCTACGTCACGTCGCAGCCCATCGACCCGCGCATCGTCGAGTACTACCTCGCGCTCCTGCCGGGGGTGATCCCGAGCCATGCGCTCGCGCGGCTGACCCTGATCTCGGTGGGCGACGGCACGCACCGCACGCTGAGCGAGAAGGTGCTCGAGCGTCCGCGGGTGCTGGCCCGCATCGCCCGCAGCATTCCGGACCGCGAGCGATGCCACCTCATTCCGTACAACACGACGGAGCGCGAGCGCGATCTCGCGCTGACGCTCGGCATCCCGATGTACGGCGCGGACCACCGACTCGCCCCGCTCGGCACCAAGACGGGCTGCCGGCGGCTCTTCCGCGACGTCGGTGTGCAGCATCCGCTCGGCGTCGAAGATCTGCGCAGCCGCGACGATGCCGTGCGGGCGATCGAGACGGTGCTGGACGAGAAGCCCACCGTGCAGCAGATGATCTTCAAGCTCGACGAGGGCGTGTCGGGTTCGGGCAACGCGCTCGTCGAACTCGCCGGGGTCGGCGAGCTCGACGGCGTCGCCCGGCGGGCGGCGATCGTCCGGAGCCTCGAAACGATGCAGCCCGAGGTCGAGACGCTGACCCCCGCCGACATGCTCGATGCGCTGGCGACCCGCCACGGCATCGTCGAGGAGCGCATCGTCGGCGAAGAGATCCTGAGCCCCAGCGTGCAGCTCAGGGTGCTGCCCGACCGCACGATCGAGCTGCTCTCGACGCACGACCAGCTGCTCGGTGGTCCGAGCGGGCAGAGTTACCTGGGGTGCGTGTTCCCCGCGGACCCCGCCTACTCGCGCCTCATCAGCGAGCCGGCGATGGCGGTCGCCCGGCGCCTCGCCGACATGGGCGTACGGGGGCGCTTCGCGCTGGACTTCGTGGTCGTGAGGGATGCTGCGGGCGAATGGTCGTCGTGGGCGATCGAGCTGAATCTCCGGAAAGGCGGGACGACGCACCCGTTCCTCACCCTGCAGTTCCTGACCGACGGCCGCTACGACGGGGAGGAGGGAGCGTTCGTCACGCCGGAGGGCGGGCACAAGCACCTCGTCGCGACGGATCACCTCGAGGGGGACGACCTCAGGGCCCTTTCGGTGGGGGAACTCTTCGACGCCGTGGCGCGCCACCACCTGCACTTCGACCGCTCGCGGCAGGAGGGCATCGTGTTCCACATGATCAGCTCGATCACCGAACAGGGGCGCCTGGGCATGACGGCGGTCGGCGACACGCCCGAGCGCGCGATGGAGCTCTACGAGCGGGGAGGCCGGATCCTTCTCGAGGAGGCCGCGCGGGCGCGCGCGGAGCAGCCCCTGCCGGGATGACCCACGCCGGCGGGCGGAATCAGCTCTGGGGCCACTCGATCAGCAGGAGGCCCTGCTTCGTGTCGGCCACCTTCACCTGGCCGGGCGAGAAGAAGTACGTCATGCCGTAGCCTTCGGCATCCGTCGCGATCGCGGTGTCGGCGCTCTCGGTGATGTACACCCCGGCAGAGTCCTCCTCGCGCACCCAGCCCTGGGCCTCGAGCTCCTCCTGCAGGTCGACGGCCTGGTCGTCGGCGAGAGGCGCCCAGCCGAACATCTGCCCGTGATCGCCGGCGGGACCCTCGAAGTCCGCCCACATGCACTGCAGGCCGTCCTCGATCTCGGTGCTGCCGATGTACAGCGGCGACGCCTGTGAGCTCCACCCGAGGCTCTCGAAGTTCGCCACGACCGACTCTCCGATGATGGTGGTGCAGGTCGGGTCCTCGGTCGAGGCGGGCGCGGGCTCGGGCGTCGCCGAGGGCTCGGGTGCAGCCGCGGTGGGCGTCTGCGCATTGCCCGTCTCTTCGGGCGCAGCCTCGGGCGTGCCGGCGCAGGCCGACAGGAGGACGGCGGAGAGGGCGAGGGCGGCGGCGGTGCCGAGGATGCGGGGAGCAGGCATCAGAGAGTCTCCGTGGGGGATGGGAGGCGGTCGGGTGTCAGGCGGTGCGGGATCAGGCGGAGTGGAGCAGGTCGAGATAGGCGGAGTGGAGCACGCGGTTCGTGGCGAGCGAGGAGCGCTCCGAGATCGAGTCGTCGCCGTCGAACGATGTGAACTTGCCACCGGCCTCGGTCACGATGGGCACGAGCGCGGCGATGTCGTACTCCTTGACGTCGAACTCGGCGACGAATTCGAGACGCCCCTCGGCCAGGAGCATGTACGGCCAGGCGTCGCCGTAGCCGCGATCGCGCCATACCGACGAAGTCAGGCGCTCCAACGCGTCGAGCTTGCCGGCGTCGCGCCACTGCGCGATGCTCTGGAAGCTCACGCTCGAGTCGGCGATCGCATCCACCGTCGACACCGCGAGGCGCTTCGGCGGGCCTGTGGGCGTGTTGGTCCAGGCGCCGAGTCCGGTCGCCGCCCACCAGCGCCGGCCGATCGCGGGCTGGCTCGCCACGCCGACGCGCGGCACGCCGTCGATCGCGAGGGCGATGAGGGTCGTCCACATCGGGATGCCCTTGAGGTAGTTCGCGGTTCCGTCGATCGGGTCGATGATCCACTGCCGCGCCGAGTCGCCCGTGACGCCGTACTCCTCGCCGAACACGCCGTCGCCCGGGCGCTCGGTCTCCAGCAGGTCGCGCAGGGCGCGCTCCGTGGCCAGGTCAGCCTCGGTGACGTGGCTCGCGTCGGCTTTCACTCGCACATCGAGATCTGCCGCATCGAAGCGGGACATGGATGCCGCGTCCGCCGCATCCGCCAACCGTAGAGCGAGATCGATATCGGCCCGGAGGTCTCCCTCGAACGGCGTGTCGAACGTCGAAACGGGGGAGGGGGAGGTCACGAGATCAAGGATAGCCGGGGCGTTCCCGCCTCGATTTCACGAGACGCGATCGTGATGCTAATGTTGATCCTCGTTCGCCTCGTAAGTGAACAGCGCACCTCTAGCTCAATCGGCAGAGCAACTGACTCTTAATCAGTGGGTTCTGGGTTCGAGTCCCAGGGGGTGCACCACTGAGAAGGGCGGTCCGAAAGGACCGCCCTTCTGCTGTTTCCGGCGACTCAGGCGGCGTCGCCCACGAGCACGGCGGCGGCCTCATCCGCAGCATCCGCTTCGCGCTCGTCGATGCGGGCGAGCGCGCGCCGGCCGAACAGGATCGTGGCGGTGGCGAGGAGGACGGATGCCGCGGCGAAAAGATACGGAACCGTCGGCCCGTACAGGTGCCACAGGAGCGCGGCGAGCGGGGGAGCGGCGGCGCCGCCGAGGAAGCGGACCGCCGAGTAGGACGACGACGCGACCGAGCGAGGGAGATCGGTCGCCTCCATCACCGACTCGGTGAGCACGGTGTTCATCACGCCGAGGAGCAGCCCGCCGACGATGATCGCGGCGACCAGGGCCGCGGCGTCGTCGACGAGGATCCCGGCGACGACCAGGTCGATGGCGAGCAGCGGCAGCGTCAGGAGCATGGCCGTGGTGCGGGCCATGTAGCGCAGCAGCAGCGGCGCCACCCACACGCTGGTGATCGCGAGCGCCACGCCCCAGCCGAAGAACGTGAAGCCGATGCCCATGGCGCCGAAGCCGAGCGGGAACGGCGAGAACGCGAGCAGCACGAAGAACCCGATGTTGTAGAACAGCGCGGCGACGGCGAGCACAGCGAGCGACGGGATGCGCAGCGCCGTGAACGGGGCCGACAGCGACACCGGCACGGGCTTCTCGCTCCGCCCGCGCAGCAGCACCAGCACGGCGACGAACGCGATCGCCATGAGCACCACGACGCCGAAGAACGGCCCGCGCCAGCTGATCTCGCCGAGGAGACCGCCCAGGAGCGGGCCGACCGCGATGCCGAGCCCGAGCGCGGCCTCGTAGAGCACGATCGCGGCACCGCTGCCGCCGGATGCGGCTCCGACGATCGTCGCTAGCGCCGTCGAGATGAAGAGCGCATTGCCGAGGCCCCAACCGGCTCGGAAGCCGATGATCGCGTCGACGCTGCCGCTCAGCGAACAGAGCAGAGCGAAGACGACGATGAGCGCGAGGCCGATGAGCAGGGTCGCCTTCGCGCCGATGCGACTCGAGATCCAGCTCGTGATGAGCATCGCGAGGCCCGTCACCAGCAGATAGCTGGTGAAGAGGAGTTCGGTCTGCACGGGGCTTGCCTCGAGCGATTCGGCGATCGCGGGGAGGATCGGGTCGACGAGCCCGATGCCCATGAATGCGACGACGCACGCGAACGCGACCGCCCAGACCTGGGCGGGCTGGCGCCACACGGAGCCGGTCGTGCAGCGGTGCGCGCTCATCGGGCGATCTCCTGCGCGTCGGCGGCCGACGTCGTGCGGGTGCGGTCGAGCTTGCGCATGAGGACGGAGGCCGTGGTTCGCAGTGCCTCCCACTCCGACGGCTCCAGGTCCTCGAAGTGCGGGGCGAGTGCCGCCGTGAGCTGGAGCAGCCACGTCTGGAGCGCTTCGAGGCCGAGCGGAGTCACCTCGACGACCGTCGCGCGCGAGTCCGCAGCATCCGTCGTCTTCACCACCAGCCCGTGGTCCGCCATCTGGCCGACGAGCCGCGTCATGCCGGGCTGCGTCACGCGGCTGAGGCGGGCGAGCTCGCCGATGCGGAGCGCGCCGCGGTCGCGCAGGATCGTGAGCGTCCGCCATTGTGCGGCGGGGGTCTCGTTGGCGGTCTCGAGCGCCGCGACGCGGGTGAGCGCGTGGGCGGCGACGATGAGGGTTTCGATGTCGTGGTCGTGTGTCACCCCGAAAGCATACCGCCGATATATATCGACGGTATGCAATCAGCAGCGGCTGCCTGCCAGCGTCGCGATTCGGTAACGACGACGTCGGAGCGGGCTTGCCGACTTGACCTCCAGGGCTTCTGTTTCCTAGATTGCAAGAACCTGAATCGGATCTCATGTTTGAGAGCGAAGCACCGGTTCACGCACCAGATCCTTCCAATGGGGAAAGGCACGCACATGCGGGTTACGAAGAAGTTGCTCCTGGGCTCCGTGGTCGTCACGGCAGCGCTCGCCCTGGCGGCCTGCGCGCCGACCGCCGAGACGCCGTCCGGCGAGGCGACCGAGGGCGGGCTGTCCGAGGTCACCGTCGGCATCGTCACGAGCGAGTCCGGTCCGCTCGCCGGCTACGGCAAGCAGTACCTCGACGCGTTCAAGGCGGGGCTCGACTACGCCACCGACGGCACCGGCGAGATCGATGGCACGACCATCAACGTCGAGTACCGCGACGACGCCGGCGACCCCGACAAGGCCGTCACCGCCGTCAAGGAGCTCATCGGCTCGGGCGTCGACATCATCGCCGGAACCGCCTCGTCGGGCGTCGCGCTCGCCGTCGCCGAGCAGGCGGAGCAGAACAAGGTGCTCTACATCTCCGGCCCCGCTGCTGCCGACGCGATCACGGGCATCAACGACTACACGTTCCGCTCGGGGCGCCAGAGCGCGCAGGATGTCGCGACCGCGGGCACGTTCCTCGACGACATCGAAGGCAAGACCGTGACGGTGTTCGCGCAGGACAACGCGTTCGGACAAGGCAACGTCGCAGCGGTCGACGCGATCCTCGGCGGCCAGGGCGCGACCGTGAACTCCGTGCTCGTCGCGGAGGACGCGACCGAGTTCACGCCGTTCGCGCAGCAGGTGCTCGCCGGGGCTCCCGACCTCGTGTTCGTGGCGTGGGCGGGTGCGACCTCGGGCGCGATGTGGCAGGCCATGAGCCAGCAGGGCGTCATGGACGAGATTCCCGTCGTGACCGGTCTCGGCGACTCGGCGACGTTCGGTGCGTACGGCGAGGCCTCCGAGAAGATCAGCTTCCTGAACCACTACTTCTCCGAGGCTCCCGACAACGACGTGAACACCGCGATGGTCGAGGCGATCGAAGAGGCCGGCGGCACGCCCGACCTGTTCAGCCCCGACGGCTTCAACGCGGCGATCATGATCGTCCACGCCATCCAGGAAGGCCAGGGCGACCTCGACGCGATGGTCTCGGCGCTCGAGGGCTTCGAGTTCGAGGGCCCGAAGGGCACGATGACAGTGCGCGCGGGCGATCACGCCCTCATCCAGGAGATGTACCAGGTCAAGCTCGTCGCCGACGGCGGCACCTTCGTGCCCGAGCTCGTCGACACGGTCGCGGCCGACGACGTCGCTCCCGCCGAAGCCGAGTGATCCGGGGCTTCGCGAAACGATGAGCACCACAGTCCCGTCCGCGCCTGTCGCGGAGACCGCGCGCCGCGGCTCTCCGCTCAAGATCGAGGGCCTCGGCCTGCAGATCGGCGGCGCGACGATCCTGAAAGACGTCGAACTCGACGTCGCCGCCGGCTCCCTCGTGGGCGTCATCGGTCCCAACGGCGCCGGCAAGACCACGCTCTTCAACGTGATCTCGGGGCTCATGAAGCCCACGGCCGGCCGCGTCGTGCTGGACGACCGGGACATCACGACGGCGTCGGTGCCCGCGCGAGCGCGGGCGGGACTGGGCCGCACCTTCCAGACCTCCAGCCTCTTCCCGAAGCTGTCGGTGCTCGAGAACGTGCGCCTCGCGGCCCAGGTGTCGCTCGGTGGCTCGGGTTCTCTCCTGCACTTCCCGAGGCGGACGGATGCTGCCACCGAGCTCGCGCTCGAAAAGCTGGAGGCCGTCGGGCTCAGCCATGAGCGCGACGCGCTCGCGGGCGACATCTCGCACGGCGACAAGCGCAAGCTCGAGATCGCGGTGCTGCTGGCCACCGACGCGAGCATCGTGCTGCTGGACGAGCCCATGGCGGGCGTCGCCTCGGGCGACGTCCCCGGGCTCGTGGAGAACATCCGCGATATGCAGCGCGAGAAGGGCTGCACGCTGCTGATGGTCGAGCACCACATCGACGTGCTCATGGGACTCGTCGAGAAGGTCGCGGTCATGTACTTCGGCACGATCATCGCGTACGACACGCCGCAGCGGATCATGGAGAACCCCCTCGTGCAGAGCGCGTACCTCGGAACGGGATCCGCGGGGGAGGCGGCATGAACGACACCCCCGCCCCGATCCTCACCGTGCGGAACCTCCGCTGCACCATCGCGGGCCAGCAGGTCGTCGAGGACGTCTCGTTCGACGTGCCCGCCACCGGCATCACCGCGGTGCTCGGCCGCAACGGGGTCGGCAAGACGTCGTCGCTTCGCGGCATCCTCGGGCTCATCTCGCGGCGCGGCGCGGTGACACTCGCCGGCGAGCGCATCGACGGCCTGCCCACGCACCGCATCGTGCGCCGCGGCGTCGGGTACGTGCCGGAGGACCGCGAGGTCTTCTCGAAGCTCACCGTCGCCGAGAACCTCGCGCTCGCGGAGCGGCAGCGCAACCCGCGTCGCGAGTTCGTCGCGGCGCTGTTCCCCGATCTCGTAGCCCGGCGCGACCAGCCGGCCGGCACGCTCTCGGGCGGCCAGCAGCAGATGGTGTCGGTCGCTCGCGCTCTGCTCAACGACAACCGGCTTCTCCTCGTCGACGAGCCGACGAAGGGCCTCGCCCCGAAGATCGTCACCGAGGTCGCCGACGCGCTGCAGGAGGCCTCCAAGACCGTTCCGATCCTCCTCGTCGAGCAGAACCTCGAGGTCGTGCGCCGCTTGGCCGATGACGCCGTCGTCATCGCCGGCGGACGCGTCGCGCACGCCGGCAAGGCCCGCGACATCCTCGACGACGAAGACCTCACCCGCCGCCTCCTCGGCGTCCACGTGGAGCACGCTTCATGAGTACCCTCGTCCTCACCCTCATCACCGGCGTCGGTCTCGGCGCCCTCTATTTCCTCGTCGCCAGTGGGCTGAGCCTCATCTACGGCCTCATGCACGTGCTCAACTTCGCGCACGGCGCGTTCCTCACGCTGAGCGCGTTCACCGGTTGGATGGTTGCGCAGGCGCTCGGCACCGATTCGTGGGGATCTTTCCTGCTGTCAGTGCTCGTCGGTGCGGGCGTGGGCGCCGTGTTCGCCACGCTCACCGAGCTCGTGCTCATCCGCCCGCTCTACGAGCGGCACATCGAGCAGGTGCTCGTCACCGTCGGTCTGTCGTTCGCAGCCGTCGCGCTGTTCGAGGGGATCTGGGGCACCGATCCGATCCACATCGGCGGACCCCCGTGGCTCACGCAGACCACCGACGTCCTCGGCGCCCGCATCCCCAACACGTACTGGGTCCTGATGATCGCGGCCGTCCTCGTGCTCGCGGCCCTGGTGCTGTTCCTGCAGAAGACGCGCTACGGCATGATCATCCGGGCGGGCGTCGAGAACCGCTCGATGGTGACCGCGCTCGGCATCGACGTGCGGCGCTCGTTCACGCTCGTGTTCGCCATCGGCGGCGCGGCTGCCGGGATCGGGGGCGTGCTGGCGATGCACTACTCGACCTTCGTGTCGGCCCACCTCGGGCAGACCCTGCTCATCTTCGCGTTCATCGTCACCGTGGTCGGCGGCCTCGGTTCGCTCACCGGTGCGGCCGTGGCATCCGTGCTCGTCGCAGTGCTGCAGCAGTTCGCGAACTTCTACCTCGGCGGCACCGGCGACTTCATCGTCGTGATCCTGCTGGCCCTCGTGCTGCTGGTGCGCCCGACCGGACTCCTGGGGAGGAAGGCATGACCCTTCGACACGATCGGGGACCGGGGGAGGTTTCGGGGCGCAGCATCCGTCCCTTCATTCCCGCTGTGGTCGGCGTCGTGCTCGTCGCGTTCATGGCGATGCTGCCGCTGCTCAACCTGTCGCTGCCCGGCATCCTGCCCACGCCGACGTACATGCCGGGGACGCTCGCGCTGCTCTCGCTGTGCATGGTGTTCGCCGCGCTCGCGCTGTCGTACAACCTGCTGCTCGGATCCGGTGGAATGCTGTCGTTCGGGCACGCCCTGTACTTCGGTGCCGGCGCGTACGGACTCGGCATCGCCCTCGAGCACTTCGGCGTGCCGCTGTGGCCGGGCGTGTTCATCGCTCTGATCGGCGGCATGGTGATCGCACTCGTGACGGGTGCCGTGTCGATGCGGGTCTCGGGGATCCCGTTCGCGATGGTGACGCTGGCGTTCGCGCAGGCCGGGTCGGTGCTCGTACGCCGCAACTCGCAGGTCACCGGCGGCGAGGAGGGGCTCAGCCTCAACACGTCGCAGGTGCCCGACTTCCTCATCGGCGTCGTGAACACGCGCAATCTGTACTGGTTCACGCTGGTCGTGCTGGTGGTCGTGTACCTCGTGGTGCTGTGGGTCGACACCTCGCGCCTGGGCCACCTCGCCCGTGCGACGCGCGAGAACGAGCAGCGCGTACGCGTGCTCGGGCTCTCGCCGTACCGCGTGCGACTGATCGTGTTCGTCATCGCCGCGGGGCTCGCCAGCCTCGCCGGCGTGGCGTACATGCTGCTGCAGTCGGGCACCGTGCCGCGGTCGGTCTCGGCAGACCTCACGATCACCGTCCTCGTGATGGTGGTGCTGGGTGGCGTCGGATTCCGCTGGGGTGCCATCGTGGGCGGTGTGCTCTACACGCTGCTCGATCAGCGGCTCACCGTGCTGGCCGGCTCCGAGGCCATCGCCGGGCTGCCCGACGTGCTGCGGATTCCGCTGTCGGAGCCGCTCTTCCTCCTCGGGGTGCTGTTCATCGTCGTGGTGATGTTCCTCCCCGGCGGCATCGCGGGCACGATCGACGCGGCCGTCCGCCGGCGCCGCGGTGAGAAGGTGCGTGGGTCGCTGCGGCAGCTCGACGACGCTGAGCAGGCGACCGAGACCGCCGACGCACCCGCAGAGGTGCGCGCATGACGTGGACCGCCGACCCCGACATCGACGACGGGCCGCACACGGTCGGCCGGTGGATCGTCGACCGCGCGAAGCGCTCGCCCGAGCGCATCGCCATCGACGACCGCGGCGTGACGACCGACTACGCGACGCTCGCGGCCCGTGCGACCGAGCTCGCCGACGCGCTGCGGCAGGCGGGTTACGGGCCTGGTGACCGCATCGCGACGGTGTCGGGCAACTCCACCGACCACGTCGTGGCATTCTTCGCCTGCGCGATCGCGGGGATCGCCTTCGTGCCGCTGTCGTGGCGGCTCACACCCCGCGAGCTCGCCGACGTGCTCACCCGCTCCGCTCCGGCGCTGGTGCTGATCGAGGATGAGCATGCGGCGCTCGCCGGCGAGGCACTGCGCGTCGCCGTCGTGACCCCGCCTGTGGGCGTGCTCGGAACGACCGGGGTCGAGGCATCCGTCCCTCGCGCCGAGCAGCCGTGCCCACGGCGGCCGGTGCGCGACGACGACCCCCTGCTCGTGATCTTCACGTCGGGCAGCGAGGCGGCGCCGAAAGGCGTCGTGCTGACGCACGCGAACTGCTTCTGGAACAACCTCGCGCTCGCGCAGGCGCTGCCGCTCACGCAGGACGACATCGTGCTCGCGATGCTGCCGCAGTTCCACGTGGCAGCGTGGAACTGCCAGCCGCTGCTCGCGTGGTGGGTCGGTGCGACCGTCGTGCTGGAGCGCTCGTTCCAGCCGGCGCGCGTGCTGCAGCTCATCGCCGACCGGAAGGTCACCGCGATGATGGGTGTGCCGACGCAGTACGCGCTGCTCGCGGGCGACCGCGATTGGATGACGACGGATGCTGCATCCCTGCGCCTCGCCCTGGTCGGCGGTGCGACGATGCCGGTGTCGCTGCAGGAGGCGTGGACGGCTCAGGGCATCCCGCTGACACAGGGCTACGGGCTCACCGAGGCGGCGCCGAACGTGCTGCATCTGCCCGCGGCAGAGGCCGCGGGGGCGCCGGGCGCCGTCGGCCGGCCGTACCCGCACGTGTCGGTACGGATCGTCGACCCGGCGTCGGGGCTTGCGCTCGAGGGAGCCGCGACAGGCGAGCTGTGGGTGCGGGGTCCGAGCGTGTTCGCCGGCTACCTCGGGGACGACGACGCCACCGCGCGGGCGATGAGCGGCGAGTGGCTGCGTACCGGCGATCTGGTGTCGCGCGACTCGTCGGGCGTGTACCGGATCGTCGATCGTCTCAAGGACATCTTCATCTCGGGCGGTGAGAACGTCGCTCCCGCGGAGGTCGAGTACGCGCTGTGCCTGCATCCGCTCGTCGAGGCGGCCGCAGTGGTGGGTGTACCCGACGCGGTGTGGGGCGAGCGGGGAGTCGCGTTCGTCGTGCCGGTTCACGGGGCCGCGCTGTCGGTCGATGAGGTGCTCGCACACGCCCGTCGCAACCTCGCGGCGTTCAAGATCCCGGTCCACGTGGAGTTCGTCGACACGCTGCCGCGCTCGACGATCGAGAAGCTCGCACGATCGCGCCTCCGGGACGAGGCCCGGTTGCTGGTCGAATCACCTCGGGGGCAGGAAGATCGTGCTGGGGAGCCCGCGCACGCAGACGTGCACGGGCGGACGAAGGGGGAATCCCGATGAGCATGTCCGACGAACTCGTCGACCGCGAAGAGGAGCTGGTGTCGTCCGCCACCGGACGCCCGCTCACCAAGCGGGGCGAGGCGACCCGACGCCGGCTGCTCGAGGCGGCAGAGCTCGTGTTCGCCGAGCAGGGCTACCACGAGGCATCCATCGTCAAGATCACCGAGCGCGCCGGCATCGGGCTCGGCACGTTCTACCTCTACTTCGACAGCAAGCAGGCGATCTTCGAGGCGCTCGTGCTCGACCTCAACCGCCGCGTGCGCCACTCCATGTCGGAGGCGATGGAGGGGGCATCCGGTCGGCTCGAAGCGGAGCGCGCAGGATTCGCCGGCTTCTTCCGGTTCACGGCGGAGCATCCGGCGCTGTACCGCGTCGTCCGCGAGGCGGAGTTCGTCTCGCCCGAGGTGCTGCGCCTGCACTACACGCGCATCGTCGAGGGCTACGAGGCGGGGCTCCGGGCCGCCCAGACCACCGGCGACGTCGACCCGCTCCTGGACCCGGGTGTCGCCGCCTGGGCCCTCATGGGCATGGGCGAGCTGATCGGCATGCGGTTCCTGCTGTGGGAGCGCGACGCCGACGGCAAGCCGCCCGCACAGCTCGACCCGGCGGTGTTCGCCGCAATGACCCGGTTCATCGACAACGCCCTCGCGCCGCGAGCCGGCGGGAAGGACGCCTGATGGCAGAGCAGGATCTCGCGGGCAAGCGCGCGCTGATCACCGGTGGCGCGAGCGGCATCGGCCTCGCGTGCGCGCACGAGTTCGCGTCGCGCGGCGCACACGTCGTCATCGCGGACCTGAACGCGGATGCCGCGACGGATGCTGCCACCGCCGTCGGCGGTGAGCCCTGGGTCGTCGACCTCGCCGACACCGCCGCGCTCGACGACCTGACGCTGGACGTCGACATCCTCGTGAACAACGCGGGCATCCAGCGCGTGTCGCCGATCACGGACTTCGACCCCGAAGCCTTCCGGCTGATCGTGCGGCTCATGCTCGAGTCGCCGTTCCTGCTCGTCCGCGCGGCGCTGCCGGCGATGTACGAGCGGGGCTGGGGACGCGTCGTCAACATCTCGAGCGCGCACGGCCTGCGGGCGAGCGCCTTCAAGTCGGCGTACGTCTCGGCCAAGCACGGTCTCGAGGGGCTGTCGAAGGTGACGGCCCTCGAAGGAGCACCGCACGGTGTGACGAGCAACTGCATCAACCCCGCCTACGTGCGCACCCCGCTCGTCGAGAAGCAGATCGCCGACCAGGCCCAGGTGCACGGGATCCCCGAGAGCGAGGTCGTTGAGAAGATCATGCTCACGGAGAGCGCTGTGAAGCGGCTCGTCGAGGCCGACGAGGTCGCTTCTCTGGCGGGATGGCTCGTGTCGGACAAGGCCGGAATGGTGACCGGCGCCTCGTACACGATGGACGGCGGATGGACGGCGCGGTGAGTCACGAGTATCGGACGATCGACGTTCCCGTCGAGGGCGGCGCGCTGCGCGCCGGCGTGTGGGACCCGGCGGATGCTGGGCCCCACACACCGACCGTGCTGCTGGTGCACGGGGTCACGGCCTCGCACCTGGCATGGCCGTTCGTCGTGGACCGTCTGCCCGAAGCGCGCGTCGTCGCACCCGACCTCCGGGGACGCGGGCGCAGCAACGGCATCGAAGGGACGGCGGGGATGGCCGCCCATGCGGCCGATCTCGCGGCGCTGCTGAACGCGCTCGGCATCGACCGCACGGTGGTCGTCGGGCACTCGATGGGCGGATTCGTCTCCGTCGTGTTCGCGCACCTGTACCCCGAACGTGTCTCCCGGCTGCTGCTCGTCGACGGCGGGCTGCCGCTCGACGTCCCCGCGGGGCTCGGCACCGACGAGCTGGTCGCCGGAATCCTCGGCCCGACCGCGGCGCGCCTGTCGATGAGGTTCGCAGGCACCGGGGAGTACCTCGACTTCTGGCGGCAGCATCCGGCCTTCACCGGAGCATGGTCCCCCGAGCTCGAGCGCTATCTCGCCTACGACCTCGTAGAGGACGGCGCGGGAGCGTTCCGGCCGGCGACGAGCTACGCCACGACCGCCGACGACACCGTCGATATGAACACGGGGACCGCGCTGCCGGCGGCTCTGGCCGGGCTGCAGCATCCGACCCGCCTGATCACCGTGCCGCGCGGTCTGCAGAACGAGCCTCCCGGACTCTATGCCCCCGAGCACCTCGAGCGGCTGCTGGGGGACTACCCGAGCGTGGAGCACGAGCGGGTCGACAGCTTCAACCACTACACGATCGTCATGTCGCCTGCCGGGGCCGAGGTGGTGTCGGCCGCGGTCCGGGACGAGCTCTCGGCGGTTCCGACCCGGTGATCTTCAGCGGGAGGCCGCGATGCGGGTCGTGAGCTGGTGCGCGTGCGCGAGCAGCGTGCGGCCGAGCTCGGGGAGGCGGTCGGGGCCGAAGCGGAACTCGACACCCGTGAGGCTCAGCGCCCACTGCGGGTGACCCTCGCGCGTGAAGACGGCGGCCCCGATGCCGTACGAGCCCTCGACGATGAGGCCGGGGTTCACGGCATAGCCGCGCTCCTGGGTGTCGCGCAGGCGCGTGCGCAGCCGCTGCTCGCTGTGCGACGCGCCCCACCTACCCGAGAGCTCGGGGTGGCGCTCGAAGTAGGCGTCCACATCGTGGGGTGGCAGGAACGACAGGATCGCGAGGCCCGCTGACGCGACGCCGAGCGGGAACCGCACACCCTCCGAGAGCACGAACGAGCGGATCGGGAAGCTGCCCTCCTCGCGCAGCAGGCACACCGTCTCGTCGCCCCGGCGCACAGAGAGGAACGCGCTCTCCTCGGTGCGGACGGCGAGCGAGCGCACGATGTCGCGCGCGACGGCGGTGATGTCGTACCGGGATGCTGCGACCGTGCCCATCAAGTAGAGCTCGGGTCCCGGCATCCAGCGCCCGGTGCGTTCGTCCTGATCGACGAGGCCCTCGTGGCGCAGGGCGGTGAGGAGCCGGTGCGTCGTCGGGCGGGTGAGGTCGGCGCGGCGGGCGAGCTCGGCCACCGGCATCCCTTCGTCCCCACCCGACGTCACCAGGCGCAGGAGCTGGGCCGCACGGGCGATCGACTGGGCTCCGGGAACGGTGCGATGGGAGGTGGTGTCCACAATATGGACGCTATGACGCCGGGTGGCCACATGGCAAGCGGGGAGGTGGTGCGGCCGCGAACGAAGTCGCAGGATGGACACCGAGCGACCGGATTGCGAAGGAGCGAAATGATCGACAAGACCTGGGGGTCGGCGGCCGAGGCCGTCGCCGACATCCCCGACGGGGCGTCTCTCGCGGTGGGAGGGTTCGGGCTCTCCGGCAACCCCATCGCACTCATCGAGGCGCTGCTCGCGCAGGGCACGAGCGACCTCAGCATCGTCAGCAACAACTGCGGCGTGGACGACTGGGGACTCGGCATCCTGCTGAATGCGAAGCGCATCCGGAAGATGACCTCCTCCTACGTCGGCGAGAACAAGGAGTTCGAGCGGCAGTTCCTCTCCGGCGAGCTCGAGCTCGAGCTGACCCCGCAGGGCACGCTCGCCGAGAAGCTCCGTGCCGGCGGCTCGGGCATCGCGGCGTTCTACACCCAGACCGGTGTGGGCACGCAGGTCGCCGAGGGAGGGCTGCCGCGCCGCTACGCCGCCGACGGCAGCATCGCGGTGGCGTCGCCCGTCAAGGACGTCCGCAGCTTCGACGTCTCGGGCACTCCGCGCGACTACGTGCTGGAGGAGGCCATCGTCACCGACTACGCCCTCGTGCACGCGCTCAAGGGCGACCGCCACGGCAACCTCGTCTTCAACAAGGCGGCGCGCAACTTCAACCCGCTCGCCGCGATGGCGGGCCGCATCTGCATCGCGCAGGTCGAGGAGCTCGTGGAACCGGGCGAACTCGAGGCCGACAGCATCCATCTCCCCGGCATCTACGTGCACCGCATCGTGGAGGTCGGATCCGACATCGAGAAGCGCATCGAACGGCGCACGGTCTCAGTCGCACAGGCCGCCGCGCGCGAGATGCCGGAAGGAGCCTGACATGCCGCTCACCCGCAACGAGATGGCCGCCCGCGCGGCCGAGGAGCTCGCCGACGGCGCCTACGTCAACCTGGGCATCGGCCTGCCGACGCTGGTGCCGAACTTCGTGCCCGACAGCATCACCGTCGTGCTGCAGTCCGAGAACGGCATCCTCGGCGTCGGGCCGTATCCGACGGAGGAGAACGTCGACCCCGACCTCATCAACGCCGGCAAGGAGACGGTGACGACGCTGCCCGGCGCCGCGTTCTTCGACTCGGCGACGAGCTTCGGGATGATCCGCGGCGGCAAGATCGACGCCGCCATCCTCGGGGCCATGCAGGTGTCGGCCACCGGCGACCTCGCGAACTGGATGATCCCCGGAAAGATGGTGAAGGGTCCCGGCGGCGCGATGGATCTCGTGCATGGCGCCGCGAAGGTCATCGTCCTCATGGAGCACGTCGCCAAGGACGGCTCGGCGAAGATCGTGAACGAGTGCTCGCTGCCCCTCACCGGTCGGGGCGTGGTCGACCGCATCATCACGGACCTCGCGGTCATCGACGTGACGGATGCCGGACTCGTGCTGGTCGAGACGGCCCCCGGCGTCACCGTGGAAGAGGTCATCGCGGCCACCGAACCGGAGCTGACGGTCGCCGTCGGAGAGAGAATCGAAGCATGAACCACGACGACGTCGTCATCGTCGCCGCTGCGCGCACTCCGCAGGGGCGGCTGAAGGGCCAGCTCGCCCCCCTCACGGCGGTGCAGCTGGGCAGCGCCGCGATCAAGGGCGCACTCGAGAAGGGCGGCATCCCCGCCGAGGCCGTGGATGCGGTGCTCGTCGGCCAAGTGCTCGCAGCAGGGAGCGGGCAGAACCCCGCGCGTCAGGCGGCGGTGGGCGCCGGCATCGGCTGGCACGTCCACTCCGGCTCGGTCAACAAGGTGTGCCTCTCGGGCCTCACCGCGATCATCGACGGTGCGCGCATGCTCGCCACCGGCGACGCGACGGTCGTGGTCGCCGCCGGCATGGAGTCGATGACCCGCGCCCCGCACCTGCTCATGGGCTCGCGCGACGGCTGGGCGTACGGCTCGATCGAGGTGCTCGACCACATGGCGTTCGACGGACTCACCGATGCCTACGACCGCGAGAGCATGGGCGCGTCGACCGAGCGGCACAACGAACGCCTCGAGGTGACACGAGAGGCTCAGGATGCTGTGGCAGCGAGGTCGCATCAGCGTGCGGCCGCCGCGCAGGCCGAGGGTGTCTTCGACGCCGAGATCGTGCCGGTCGAGATCCCGCAGCGCAAGGGCGACCCTGTCGTCGTCACGAAGGACGAGGGCGTCAGGCCCGAGACGACCGTCGAGACGCTCGCCGGACTGCGCCCGGCGTTCGCGTCGAGCGGGTCGATCACGGCGGGCAACTCTTCGCAGATCTCCGACGGCGCGTCGGCGGTCGTGCTGACCACGCGCTCGCACGCAGACGAGAACGGCTGGGATGTGCTCGCGGTCGTCGGTGCGTCCGGTCAGGTCGCCGGTCCCGACAACTCTCTGCACTCGCAGCCGGCGCGTGCGATCGAGAAGGCGCTGGCCAAGCAGGGCATCGCCGCGAGCGACCTCGACATCGTCGAGATCAACGAGGCGTTCGGAGCGGTCGTCGTTCGGTCGCAGGCTGAGCTCGGCCTCTCGGACGACGTGGTGAACCCGCACGGCGGCGGCATCGCCATCGGACACCCGATCGGGGCATCCGGCAACCGGCTCGTCGTGCACGCGGTGCACGAGCTCGTGCGCCGCGGCGGCGGCACCGCCGCGGTGGCGCTGTGCGGCGGCGGCGGTCAGGGCGACGCGCTCATCCTCACGCGCTGAGCAGGAAACGCGAAAGGGTGGATTTCAGCACGCTGATCGTGCCGAAACCTACCCTTTCGCGATTCCCTGACCGGGACGAGGGCGGGTCAGGGCTCGATACGGCGCTTGAGGAGCTTCTTCTCGCGGCCGTGGATGGGGGAGTCGTTCGCGATGAGCTCGCCGCGCGAAGCGCGGCGGACGTCGACGATCGCGCCGATCGCGAGAGCCAGTGAGATGCCCCAGCTGAGCCACGCGAGCGCCATGCGCCACGTGAACGGCTCGTTCTCGCGGAGTCCCCGCATCAGCGTCAGCCCGCCGGTGATCGCGGTGAGCAGGCCGGTGCCGAAGAGGTACTTGCGCATGGGGCCACGTTAGCGCGGCGTACGCGGACGCCGCGCCCCTTGACATGGCGTCCGCCGGCGGGTCAAGGGGACTCGGGGGGATGATCCGCGCTGTTAGCCTGAGCGTGCCGAGTCCACGAACCGTCAGGAGACCGCGTGACAGAGCCCACCGCCGCCGCCGCCGAACTCGTCGTCGTCGCCAACCGCCTGCCCGTCGACCGGGTCGTCGACGCTGCGGAGGGGTCGGAGTGGCGCCGTTCGCCCGGGGGGCTGGTGACGGCTCTCGAGCCGGTGATGCGGCGCGCCGACGGCGCGTGGGTCGGCTGGCCCGGCCAACCCGACATCGACGTCGAGCCCTTCGAGTTCGAGGGCACCCACCTCGTGCCCGTCGCGCTGAGCGCCGAAGAGGTCGAGCTCTACTACGAGGGCATGTCGAACGACACCTTCTGGCCGCTCTACCACGACGTCATCGCGGCACCCCGCTACCGGCGGCTGTGGTGGGACGCGTACGTCAAGGTGAACCGCCGATTCGCCGAGGCCGCCGCGGGCGTCGCCGCCGAGGGCGGCACAGTGTGGGTGCAGGACTACCAGCTGCAGCTCGTTCCGCAGATGCTGCGGGAGGTGCGCCCCGACCTCACCATCGGCTACTTCCACCACATTCCCTTCCCGGCATACGGCCTCTATTCGCAGCTGCCCTGGCGTCGCCAGGTGCTCGAGGGCCTGCTGGGCGCGGACGTGATCGGCTTCCAGCGTGTGGCGGACGCCGGCAATTTCGCCCGCGCCGTTCGCCGGCAGCTGCGCTACCAGACGAAGGCGACCGGCATCACGGTCCCCGAGGCGGACGGCTCCACCCGCAACGCGCTCGCGAAGGCGTTCCCGATCTCGATCGACACCGGCTCCTACATCGAGCTCGCCGCGCGCCCCGACATCCAGGCCCGTGCAGCCGAGATCCGCGAGAGCCTCGGCAATCCGAAGAAGATCCTCCTCGGGGTCGACCGGCTCGACTACACGAAGGGCATCCGCCACCGCCTCAAGGCGTTCGGCGAACTCCTCGAAGATGGGCGCATCGACGTCGAGGACGTCACTCTCGTCCAGGTCGCCAGTCCCAGTCGTGAACGCGTCGAGGCGTACATGCAGCTGCGGGACGAGATCGAGCTCACCGTCGGCCGCATCAACGGCGACCACGACACGATGGGGCACACCGCCATCCGCTACCTTCACCAGGCGTACCCGCGAGAGGAGATGGTGGCGCTGTTCCGCGCCGCCGACGTCATGCTCGTGACGGCGCTGCGCGACGGGATGAACCTCGTCGCCAAGGAGTACGTCGCAGCGCGCACCGACAATCGGGGCGTGCTCGTGTTGAGCGAGTTCGCCGGCGCCGCGGACGAGCTGCCGAGCGCGATCCGCATCAACCCCCACGACATCCACGGCATGAAGGAGGCCATCATGCGCGCGATCGAGATGCCAGCCGCCGAGCAGGGCCGCCGGATGCGGGCGCTGCGCAAGAAGGTCGTCGAGAACGACGTCGCCAGCTGGTCGCGGTCCTTCCTCGAGGCTCTCGACGCCGCCCGTGCGGGCAAGCGCGCGAAGAGGGCCGGCGCGTGACCGCCGCCGACGACGCGATCGCCCGGCTCGCAGCATCCGATCGCCTCCTCGTCGCCCTCGATTTCGACGGCACGCTGTCGCCCCTCGAGGACGAGCCGATGGACGCACGGATGCTGCCCGCCGCCCGCGACGCTGTGGACGCGCTGGTCGCGACGCCTGACACGATCGTCGCGTTCGTGTCAGGGCGCAGCCTGGTCGACCTGCGTGTCATCGCCGAGCACGACGACTCGTCGAAAGAGCTGCTCGCAGGATCCCACGGCGCGGAGTTCTGGATCCCGGGCGAGGGCATCGCGAGCCACGGCGAGGACGAGGCCGACGTCGCGCTGCGCGACGCACTGCGAGGTCACGCCGAGGACGCTACCGCGCACCTCGAGGGCATCTGGATCGAGCCGAAGACCTTCGGGTTCGGCGTGCACACGCGACGGGCGAGCACCGAGGCTGCGGCGGCGGCGAACCGCCTCGTCGACGAGATCGTCTCAGCGG
Organism: Microbacterium sp. F01; assembly: GCF_056156365.1. Classification (NCBI taxonomy): domain Bacteria; kingdom Bacillati; phylum Actinomycetota; class Actinomycetes; order Micrococcales; family Microbacteriaceae; genus Microbacterium; species Microbacterium sp. F01. The sequence continues at coordinate 2,373,206 of NZ_CM149592.1, read as the reverse complement.
AGGCGCCGCACTGGCGTCGGCGCACCGGGCACAACATCGTCGAGTTCGCGTTCCGGCACGAGGGCAAGGACTCGGCGATCGCCGAGCTGCGCGAGCGCGTCGGCGCGTCGGCCGTCCTGTTCGCCGGCGACGACGTCACCGACGAGGACGCGCTGGCGAGCCTCGGCGAGGAGGATCTCGGCGTGCGCGTGGGGGAGGGGCAGACATCCGCCACCGTGCGGGTCGCCGACATCGCGGCGCTCGCGGCGTTGCTGCAGCAGCTGGCGGAGGCGCGTTCGCGGCGTCGCGCGTAAGCGGGGGCCCCGCCTCCGTCACTCGGGGCGAGCGAGTCGCCATGCGGGAATACACTGAACCAATGGCCCAGCCCGATTCGCTCGCTGACAACTCCATCGACATCAAGCCCCGCAGTCGCGTCGTCACCGACGGCATCGAGGCCACGACCTCCCGCGGCATGCTCCGCGCCGTCGGCATGGGCGACGCGGACTGGGACAAGCCCCAGATCGGCATCGCGTCGAGCTGGAACGAGATCACCCCCTGCAACCTGAGCCTCGACCGGCTCGCGCAGGGCGCCAAGGAGGGTGTGCACGCCGGCGGCGGCTACCCGCTGCAGTTCGGCACCATCTCCGTCTCGGACGGCATCTCCATGGGCCACGAGGGCATGCACTTCTCGCTCGTCTCGCGCGAGGTCATCGCCGACTCGGTGGAGACCGTCATCATGGCGGAGCGCCTGGACGGCTCGGTGCTCCTCGCCGGCTGCGACAAGTCGATCCCGGGCATGCTCATGGCCTCGGCCCGCCTCGACCTGTCGAGCGTCTTCCTCTACGCCGGTTCTATCGCACCCGGCTGGGTCAAGCTGTCGGACGGCACCGAGAAGGACGTCACCATCATCGACTCGTTCGAGGCCGTGGGCGCGTGCCTCGCGGGCAAAATGAGCGAGGCCGACCTCAAGCGCATCGAGTGCGCGATCGCCCCGGGCGAGGGCGCGTGCGGCGGCATGTACACCGCGAACACGATGGCCTCCGTCGCGGAGGCGCTCGGCCTCAGCCTCCCCGGCTCTGCGGCGCCGCCCTCGGCCGACCGCCGCCGCGACTACTTCGCGCACCGTTCCGGCGAGGCCGTGGTCAACCTGCTGCGCCAGGGCATCACGACGCGCGACATCCTCACGAAGGAGGCGTTCGAGAACGCGATCGCCCTCGCGATGGCGCTCGGCGGCTCGACCAACGTCGTGCTGCACCTTCTCGCGATCGCCCGCGAGGCCGATGTCGACCTGAGCCTGCACGACTTCAACCGCATCGGCGACAAGGTGCCGCACGTGGCCGACATGAAGCCGTTCGGCAAGTACGTCATGAACGACGTCGACCGCCACGGCGGCATCCCGGTCATCATGAAGGCGATGCTCGACGAGGGACTCCTGCACGGCGACGCCCTCACCGTCACCGGCAAGACGCTCGCCGAGAACCTCGCCGACCTGAACCCCGACCCCGTGGACGGCACGGTCATCCACTCGTTCGACGACCCGATCCACGCCAAGGGCGGCATCACGATCCTGCACGGCTCCATCGCGCCCGAGGGCGCGGTCGTGAAGTCTGCCGGATTCGACGCCGACGTCTTCGAAGGCCCCGCCCGCGTGTTCGAGCGTGAGCGCGCCGCGATGGACGCGCTCGAGGCCGGCGAGATCGCCGCGGGCGACGTCGTCGTCATCCGGTACGAGGGCCCGAAGGGCGGACCGGGCATGCGCGAGATGCTCGCCATCACCGCCGCCATCAAGGGCGCGGGGCTCGGAAAAGATGTACTACTCTTGACGGACGGCAGATTCTCAGGCGGCACAACCGGCCTGTGCATCGGCCACATAGCACCCGAAGCGGTGGACGCAGGTCCCATCGCCTTCGTGCGCGATGGTGATCTGATACGGGTCGATATCGCGGCTCGCACTCTCGACCTACTCGTCGACGAGGCTGAGCTTGACTCCCGCCGCTCCGGCTGGGAGCCGCTTCCCCCGCGCTATACCCGTGGCGTCCTTGCCAAGTACTCCCGACTCGTGCGCTCCGCTGCGGAGGGCGCGACCACCGGTTGAGCCTGGCTTCCGACATCCCCCTCCGACCCACTTCAGAGGAAATCACCATGTCAGCCGACACCGCCGCGGCCGTTCCCCGGCCGCCAGCCCGCACCGCCTCGACGCCCGTGCTCACGGGCGCGGAAGCGGTCGTCCGTTCACTCGACCTGCTCGGGGTGACCGACGTCTTCGGTCTTCCCGGCGGGGCGATCATGCCCGTCTACGACCCGCTCATGGATGACGAGTCCGTGCGCCACATCCTCGTCCGTCACGAGCAGGGCGCCGGTCACGCGGCCGAGGGCTACGCCGCGGCATCCGGTCGTGTCGGCGTCGCGCTCGCGACGTCGGGCCCCGGCGCCACGAACCTCGTCACGGCGATCGCCGACGCGTACATGGACTCCGTGCCGATCGTCTGCATCACCGGCCAGGTCTTCTCGACCCTCATGGGCACGGACGCGTTCCAGGAGGCCGACATCGTCGGCATCACGATGCCGATCACCAAGCATTCGTTCCTGGTGAAGCGCGCCGAGGACATCCCCGGTGCGATCGCCGCCGCGTTCGAGATCGCGTCGACCGGACGCCCGGGCCCCGTGCTCGTGGACATCACGAAGGACGCCCAGCAGGCCGAGGTGCCGTTCGTATGGCCGCCGAACATCGACCTGCCGGGCTACCGGCCGGTGACCAAGGCGCACGGCAAGCAGATCCAGGCCGCGGCGCAGCTCATCGCCGATGCCAAGAAGCCCGTGCTGTACGTCGGCGGCGGCGTGATCCGCGCCCGCGCCTCGGAGGAGCTGCGCTCGCTCGCCGAGACGACCGGTGCGCCGCTCGTGACCACGCTGATGGCGCGCGGCGCGTTCCCCGACTCGCACCCGCAGCACCTCGGCATGCCGGGAATGCACGGCACGGTGCCGGCGGTGCTGGCGCTGCAGGAGGCCGACCTCATCGTCGCGCTCGGTGCCCGCTTCGACGATCGCGTGACCGGCAAGGCGGCGCTGTTCGCGCCGCACGCGAAGGTCGTGCACGTCGACATCGACCCCGCCGAGATCTCGAAGATCCGCACGGCCGATGTGCCGATCGTGGGCGACCTCAAGGACGTTCTCGTCGACCTCGACGTCGCGTTCCGTGCGGTCAGCGGCGGCACCACGCCCGACATCACCGAGTGGTGGTCGTTCCTCGACGGCCTGCGCGACGAGTTCCCACTCGGCTACACGCAGCCGACCGACGGCCTGATGTCACCGCAGTACGTGATCCAGCGGATCGGCGAGCTCACCGGCCCCGAGGGCGTCTACGCCGCAGGCGTGGGTCAGCACCAGATGTGGGCTGCGCAGTTCATCAAGTACGAGCGCCCGAACGCCTGGCTCAACTCCGGCGGTGCGGGCACGATGGGCTACTCGGTCCCGGCGGCGATGGGCGCCAAGGTCGCCGAGCCGGACCGCGTCGTGTGGGCGATCGACGGCGACGGCTGCTTCCAGATGACCAATCAGGAGCTGGCGACCTGCGCGATCAACAACATCCCGATCAAGGTCGCGATCATCAACAACTCGTCGCTGGGCATGGTGCGCCAGTGGCAGACGCTGTTCTACGACGGCCGCCACTCGAACACCGACCTCAACACCGGCCACGGCACGGTGCGCATCCCCGATTTCGTGAAGCTGGCTGAGGCATACGGCTGCCTCGCGATCCGCGTCGAGAAGGAAGAGGACGTGGATGCTGCGATCCAGACGGCCCTCGAGACCAACGACCGCCCCGTCGTCATCGACTTCGTGGTGAGCGCAGACGCGATGGTGTGGCCGATGGTGCCGCAGGGCGTGAGCAACAGCTACGTCCAGTACGCGCGGGACCACTCGCCCGCCTTCGACGAGCAGGAGGACTGAGACATGACGAGTCACGTGCTGAGCCTCCTCGTGGAGGACAAGCCCGGTCTGCTGACGCGCGTCGCGGGTCTGTTCGCCCGGCGCGGCTTCAACATCGAATCGCTGGCGGTGGGCGTCACCGAGGTGCCCGGACTCTCGCGCATCACGGTCGTCGTGGACGTCGACGAGCTGCCTTTGGAGCAGGTCACCAAGCAGCTCAACAAGCTCATCAACGTCATCAAGATCGTCGAGCTCGACCCCGCGGCATCCGTCCAGCGCGAGCACATGCTCGTGAAGGTTCGCGCCGACAACCAGACCCGGTCGAACGTGCTCGAGGTCGTGAACCTCTTCCGCGGCCAGATCGTGGATTACGCGCCCGACGCGCTCGTGGTCGAGGTCACCGGCGACAAGGGCAAGGTCGACGCATTCCTGCGCGCGCTCGAGCCCTTCGGCATCAAGGAGCTGGCGCAGTCCGGCCTCGTCGCCATCGGCCGCGGCGGCAAGAGCATCACCGAGCGTGTGCTGCGCGGCTGAGCCGCAGCATCCATTACTTCCAGAACCGATCAATCAAGGAGAAACACGAAGATGGCTGAGATCTTCTACGACGCCGATGCCGACCTGAGCATCATCCAGGGCAAGAAGGTGGCGATCGTGGGCTACGGCTCGCAGGGTCACGCGCACGCCCAGAACCTTCGCGACTCGGGTGTCGAGGTCGTCATCGCGCTCAAGGACGGCTCGAAGTCGATCGAGAAAGCGCAGGACGAGGGCTTCGAGGTCAAGTCGGTCGCCGACGCGGCCGAGTGGGCGGACGTCATCATGATCCTCGCGCCGGACCAGCACCAGCGCGGGATCTACAACGACAGCATCAAGGACAAGCTGACCCCGGGCAAGACGCTCGCGTTCGCGCACGGCTTCAACATCCGCTTCGGCTACATCGACGCGCCCGAGGGCGTCGACGTCATCCTCGTCGCGCCGAAGGCCCCGGGCCACACGGTGCGTCGCGAGTACGTCGCGGGCCGCGGCATCCCCGACATCATCGCGGTCGAGCGTGACGCGACCGGTGGCGCCTGGGCGACCGCCCTGTCGTACGCGAAGGCGATCGGCGGCACGCGCGCCGGCGTCATCAAGACGACCTTCACCGAGGAGACCGAGACCGACCTCTTCGGCGAGCAGGCTGTCCTCTGCGGTGGCGTGTCGCAGCTCGTCCAGTACGGCTTCGAGACCCTGACCGAGGCGGGTTACCAGCCGCAGATCGCCTACTTCGAGGTCCTGCACGAGCTGAAGCTCATCGTCGACCTCATGTGGGAGGGCGGCATCGCCAAGCAGCGCTGGTCGGTCTCCGACACGGCCGAGTACGGCGACTACGTCTCGGGCCCGCGCGTCATCGACCCGCACGTCAAGGAGAACATGCAGGCCGTTCTCGCCGACATCCAGTCGGGCGCGTTTGCCAAGCGCTTCATCGACGACCAGGACAACGGCGCCGCCGAGTTCCTCGAGCTGCGCGAGAAGGCCGCAGCCCACCCGATCGAGTCGGTCGGCAAGGACCTGCGCTCGCTCTTCGCGTGGAAGCAGCAGGACGCGGACTACGTCGAGGGCTCGGCCGCGCGCTGATCCTCGCCTCACCCGAAGGCCCGGTTCCCGCTTGCGGGAGCCGGGCCTTCGGTGTTGACGGCGCACTGAACCTGTCGCCGGCGGGGAAGGCGGAGGGAACGCTCACCGTCGACCTCTTGGTGCGGCGGCCCGACGTGCTCGTGCCGGTCGTGGAGCTCAGGGTCGCCGACGACTGACGTCGGTCGGGTGGTGGGCAGCTCGATGAACGTCCGATGTCCGGGCTGCGTCGCCGATGGCGCCGCCGCGTCGGTGCATTCTCAGCCGCCGGCAGCGGACGCGAGCGCTGCGCACGTCTCGACGCGTCCCTCGCCGGGGAAGTACGTAGACCACTCGTCCGGGGTGAGCTCCCTGCCGGCGAGCGCGCACGCGTGAATCGACTGCTGCCGGGTGCGCAAGTCCCAGACCCTGATTCCACTCGGCAGCGCCTCGATCAGCTTCTGACCGTCGGAAGTGAGGAACCCGCCGGCGATGCGGGTCGCGTCCGCCGTACCGTCGACAGGGCTCGCCAGCGCGACGTTCCCAGCCAGGTCGTACAGCGTGAGTGTGTTGTTGTATCCGACGTTCAGGAGCGTGCGGCCGTCGGCGCTGACTCCGATGCGGTTGCCGCCGCCGGCGGCCCGGGCGAGGGCCTCGACCGGCTCGAGGGTACGGAGGTCGTAGATCCGCGCGTCGTCCTCGGCGATACCGACCATTCGGTCGTCGGCGACGGCGAGGCTCCCTTCGAGTCCGAAGAGCCCACGTGCGACGAGGCCTCCGGTCGCGATGTCGAAAACTCCGGTCTCCGAGGCGGAACGCCTCTCGTTCCACCAGGTGACGACGGCTCGTGTCGCGTCGGGCGTTTCGCTGACCGATCTCACGTCGATGAATCGGTCGCGCGGGAGCGTCAAGATGGGTCCGAGGGCCTCGCCCGTCGAAGGATCGAATGCGACCACACCTTCGGGCCACGCGGCGAACGCGGGCGTCCACCAGCTGCCGGCATAGACGTTGACCGAGTCCGGGAGACCGGCGATGTGCAGCGGGATCTGGTCGCCCGTCGACACTCGCTCGAGGGTCGGCCGACCCCACTGCTGCTCGTATCGGGCGTACAGGGGACCGGGTTCGTACTCGGCGAATCGTGCGACCACCCCATTGCCCAGTGGGACGATCCGCGCGGACTCCTTCCCGACGGCGACGTCGCGCTCGATGTCCCACAGTTGCATCCGCCCACCGCCTGATGGCTGGGTCACGACGAGCGAGCTCCCCGCCTCGGGGCCTTCGAGGAGCTCGCGTCCTTTCGCGACGACGTCCGCACCGGCGCCGCCGCCGTCGATCCGCCAACGCAGCCAGACCGCCGGGACCGTGGGGAACGCGAGCAACGACTCGTCGTCGATGGACCTGAAGAAAGCGTTCCGGTTGTACTGCAGCGGCACAGATTCACCGGAGAGCTCGCCGGTCTCGAGATCGAGGAACGACAGCCCTCCATATGACCCGCAGGCGATCGTATCGGCGGCTGCAAGGTGCAAAGACACGCAGTCCTGAGTCGCGTCCCCGAAGCGCCGCCACATGACCGTGCCGTCAGCGGCGAGGCGGGCGGTGCCGTCCCAGCCCGTGGTCACGAAACCGCCACGACCGTCGGCGATGACAGACTCGCTCGCTCTGTCGTCGCCGAGAGGAATCGTTCGCACGAGACCGAGGGAGTCGTGCAGGTAGAAGCGGATCTCCTTCCCCGCGCCGACAGCGACGAGGTTGTCGTCGACCATGGTCGGGACCGCGAAGAACTGCATGTCCGCCATGCGGGGATGGATCGTCGGCGTCCAGCCGCTCGACGCTCGCACGACGCCCGACGTGGAGTCGACACCGATCAGGTCGGCAGTTGTCGCGTCGACCAAGAACACGTGGCGACCTGCCGCATCCCACACTGCGCCGGGGAGCATGATTCCTCGGACGACCCCGGGCCCCGGCCGAGATCGACCGGTCGCGAGATCGATGACCGAGACGTGCGTCCAACAGCACTCCTCCGGGACATTCGGATCGGGGTAGACGAATAACGTGATCGCTGCGCTGGATCCGTCAGGGCTCACCGATACGCTGCGTTCGCCGTCGCCGACCGCTGCCGGCAGCGCGGTGTCCAGCACGTCGACCACTTCGCCCGTCTCGAGATCGACCATGTCGAGTGCGGACCGCGTCGTGTCGCTCGGGTCTGCCGACACCCGGACCGCGGTGCCCGTGCCCGGAATCACGTCGAGCCAGGGCACCGACGCTTCGGCTCCGTGATGGACGGCGACGACCCCTCCCGAATTCGTCACGACACCCCAGAGCGCGGATCTCGTGCGCGGATCGTCCGGCCATCGGCGGTACGCCTCCGCGGCGAGCAGCGCGGCGACTTCGCGGTCCTGGTCGAGCAGGGAGAGGGAGGTCGCAACGAGCGCCTCGACGCTCGCGTTCTCGGCGGCGACCTGTGCCTCTCCGCCCCGCACGACCGCGAGACTCCCGCCGACGAGCGCAGCCACCAGCAGCACGCCCGCCCCTCCGACCGCCCACCGGAGCCTGCGGTTGGTCCGTTTCTCGCGTTCGGCGCGCTCGCCGAGTTCGCGCATCTCGTCCTGCTCGCGTTCGGCCGACGTATCGAGCAGTTCTTGCTCCAGGGTGGTGAGGTCTGGCCGTGCCTCATCCCTCCAGTCCAGCGCAGCCTGCAGGCGCGCTCCGCGGAGCAGGTCCTCGTCCCGGCGGCCGGAACCGTTCCACAACTCCGCCGCTGTCGCGACGGTCGAGACGAGGCGCGCTCCCTCGGCATCCTCCTCGAGCCAGCCGTCCAGGCGCGGCCACGCGGTCGCGACGGCCTCGTGGGCGACCGTCACCTCGTCCCCGTCGGTGGCCAGGAGTCGTGCGGCGACCAGGCGGTCGAGCACCCTGCGGCGCGCGGGGTCCGCGATGAGCGGCCCCAGCTGAGCGGTATGCCGTACCGAGGCGCCATCGGCTCCTCGCTGCACGAGGCGGAGCATGAGGGATCGGCACGCCGCCGCATCCTCGGGGTCGAGCGAGCGGTACAGGCTCTCGGCCGACTGTGCGATGGCGCCGACGATCCCCCCGGACGCCTCGTACCCTGCAACGGTGAGCGTCGCTCCCTCGCGTCGGATCCAGGTCTCGACCAGGGCGTGGGACACGTGGGGCAACGTGCTGCGGCGGTCGTCGGCATCCCTCACGATCACTTCGACGAGTCCCGGCTCGAGCCGGAGGCCGGCGCGGGTGGCCGGGAACTCGATCGCCTCCCGCAGCCCGGGGACGCTGAGCGGCCCGATCGCATAGACGCCCCGGCCGATCGGGGTGCCGATATGAGGGAGACCCGTTGCGCGATCGAGGAAGTCGCTGCGGAGCGTCAGGATCACCGCCGACCCGGCCGTCAGCACACTCGCGATGAGCGCGCAGAGCTCGTCCCGCTCGCGCTCGGAGAGCTGGAACAGCGCCTCCGACTGGTCGACGACCACGAGGTCGGCAGCGGCCCTCTGCTCGAGCCGTCCACGGAGGCGGGGCGCGGCTTCGCGTCCCGCGGTGACGACGGTCACGCGGCGCCCCTCCGAGGCATGCGGCAGCAGGCCCGCGAACACCAGCGACGACTTGCCCGAACCGGACGCCCCGACCACCGCGGTCAGCGTCCCCGGCCGCACCCGCTGCAGGAGGGCCCCGATATCGCTCTCGCGTCCGAAGAACTCGTCCGCATCGGCGATTGAGAAGGCCGCCAGACCGCGGTACGGGCAGGCGTCGCTCACCCGGTGAAGCGTCTTCACGAGGGTGAGCGCCGGATCCTGCTGCAGCATGGACGCCTCGAGTTCGCGCAGGCGCTGCCCGACGTCGATGCCGAGCTCGTCGACGAGTCGCGTACGGGCTGCGCGCACGGTGGCGAGCGCCTCGGCCTGCCGGCCGGCGCGATAGTTGGCGATCGCGAGGATCGCCCAGCGGTCCTCGCGCAGCGGCGCCGCGCGTACGAGTCGCTCGGCATCGGCGATGACCGCGCGGTGCTCGCCTTCGGCGAGGCGTGCTTCGAGCAGCTCCTCCTGGGCGCTGTCACGGATCTCGATGAGGCGCTCGGCTTCGACCGCCGCGGGCGCCCAGTCGACCAGGTCCACGTAGGGCTCGCCGCGCCACAGCTCGAGCGCCCGCCGATACGCGTCGATGGCGCGGTCGTGCTCGTCATGCAGCGCGTGCTGCCGCGCGCTCGAGACCAGGCGTTCGAACTCGAACGCGTCGATCGTCGCGGGGTCGATCCCCAGCGTGTACTCGGAGCCCCGGGTCACCACGGCGGCGCTCCCGAGCCCCGCCCGGATGCGTGCCACACAGGTCTTGACCTGCTGCGGCCACGTGCGAGGCGGATCTTCGCCCCAGCACGCCTCCGCGAGGTCGCCCGGCGCGACGGTGCGTCCCGCCCGCACGATGAGTGCGGCGAGCACCACCCGCTCCCGCGGGCTCAGGGTCTGCTCGGTCCCGGTATCGAGCGGCCCCAGAACCCTGATGGCCATGGATGCAGTGTGATGTCCGCGCAAGCGAGCGTCAACGGCATCCGCGCCCGATCAGTACCGGATCAGTACCGGACGCACCCGATTCCGATACCGGATGCCGCGACGCTGTGTTTCACGGCCCGGCGTATCAGCGCACGGCAACCGCCACTCATCCACACAGCCTCGCCAACCCGGGCGAGCATCAGGAAAGGAACGGCCATGGACGGGAACACCCTGACCTTCACGGCCGACCGGCTCGATCGCGAGCGGGCGGCCGCCCTGGATCGCGAGAACGAGATTCTCCGCAGCATCGCCGACCGCGGCGCGACTGTCACGCCCGAGAGCCCGGCGTCGCACGTCCTCGCAGGCCTCGGCGTGTGGTTCCGCAACCTCTTCACGAGGCCGCGGCAGCTGCGACTCTCTTGAATCCGTCGAGACCCGCCGCCCGTAGGCGCGGCGGGTCTCACCATGTCTGCGGCACGCCGGGCGCCCGGACTAGGCTCACGACATGCCCTCACCGCGCCCCGTCGAGATCGCCGTCCAAGACCCCGCCGGAGCACGCGCAGCGATCGCCGCCGGGGCCGCACGCCTCGAGTTGTGCCAGGCCCTGGACGTCGGCGGGCTCACTCCGTCGCTCGCGACGCTCGAAGCCGTGCTGGCCGCCGTCGACCCCGCGACCGTCAACGTTCTCGTGCGCCCGCGCGGCGGCGGGTTCGTCTACGACCTCGACGAGATCGCGCTCGTGTCGGCCGACATCCGTGCCTGCGTCGACCGCGGCGCCGGCGGAGTGGTCGTCGGCGCCCTCACTTCCGCCGGCGGTCTCGATGTCGAGACGCTGCGCAGATGGCGGGATGCTGCAGGCCCGGTGACCCTCGTATTCCACCGCGCCGTCGACGCCGCCGCCGACCCGTCGGCCGCCTTCGATGCGCTGGTGGCCGAGGGCGTAGACCGTGTGCTCACCTCAGGCGGAGCGCCGCGCTCGATCGACGGTCTCGCCACGCTGGCGGCGTTCGCCGAGCGCTCGGGCGGCGTGGAGGTCATGGCTGGCGGCGGCGTGCAGCCGGCCGACATCCCGGCGCTGTTCGCCGCAGGGGTCGACGCGGTGCATCTGTCGGCGCGATCGCGCGCGGGCCACGACGCGCCATCCGGCCCGGGTGGCGGCTCCGCCGGGCACGATGTCACCGATCCCGCACTCGTGGCGCAGGCCGTCGCCGCCGCGGGCTGAGGCAACCGTCCCGCAGCCGTACACCGGATGATCGCCGGGGGGCCCGCGCCGGTTCACCTCGCCGGGTCACGGTCGCCTCGTGCGCGCCGCGAACCGTGTGACCACATTCCTTACGGCCTCCGTTCTCCTCGTCGGGATCGCGGCCTCGATGGGCGGCCCCGCCGGTGCGGCGCAGCCTCCCGGGGCTGTGGCGTCGCCGGTCACCGTGACGATCGACGAGGTGTCGCCCGCCGGCGCCCGGGGGCCGGCCGCGGGATTCTTCGAGCTCGCGAATCCCGGAGATCGCCCGATCGACCTCACCGGGTACGCGGTCTTCCGCTGCGACGAAGAAGGGCTGCGGACCCGCCCGACGGATCCCGAGGCGGATCTCGCCGGCATCATCCTCGCGGCGGGGGAGCGACGCGCGTTTGCCACCGCGCGCCTGGCGGAGCGCGGGTACGGACTCATCGTCATCGCGCCGTCGGGCGCGACGGCCGACGCGGTGGCGGTCTACACCGACGACCCGGCGCCGACGACGTCGGAGTGCGCAGGGGGCGTCGAGCTCCCGGTCACCACGGCCGCCGCGCTCGGGGAGAGCTGGCAGCGCGCCGGGTCGTCCACCGACGGGCGATGGGTGCGCGCTGTCGCGACCCCTGGCGAGGCGAACCGCCTCGCGGAGGTCTCCGATGCACGAGTGCGGGTGTCGGAGATCGCAGCGGCGGGTCCGGACGGGCACGGTGACGACTTCGTCGAGCTCGTGAACGACGGCACGACCGACGTGGGCCTCGCGGGCTGGCGGCTGTATCGCTGCACGGCGAGCGGGACCGCGCCCACGGAAGCGCTCCAGCACGTGTTCGGGCCGGACACCGCCCTGGCGCCGGGCGAGCGGCTCATCATCGGCGGTCCCGCCTTCGGGGGAGAGCCCGACGTCCGCGTCGAGACATCGCTCGCCGACACCGCGCACGGCGCCCTCCTTGTCACGGCGGACGGACGCCGGGTCGACGGTGTGGGAGTGTCCTCGTGGGAGGACACCGCCTGCCAGACGGGACGCGACAAGCTGCCCTCGACGCTGGACTACCGCACCGGGCAGAGCTGGCAGCGGCAGCCCGACGGCGGCTTCGCGATCGCGGGTCGCACTCCGGGCGAACCGAACGCGGGGGAGCCGGTCGCGGTCGCCGCATCCGCTGCGAGGGCGTTCGCGTACGGCGATCGGCCGGGTGTCGCAGTGAGCGAGATCGCGACGGACCCGGAGATCGAAGGGATGCCGCGACGCAACTTCGTCGAGCTCGCGAACTTCGGCTCGCGCGCGGTCGACATCTCGGGGTGGACGCTGGTGGCGTGCGGCGCGGATGGCTTCCGCCGGTTCGACGACCTCGCCATGGTGGCGTCGGGCACGGTGCTCGCTCCCGACGACACCTGGACGGCCGCGCTCGCAGGCACGCCGGCCGCCGAGAGCGCGGAATCGGTCTACGACGACCCGCTCGAGCTCGCGGGCGCTGGCGTGTGGGTGGAGGACGCCGAAGGACGCCGCGTCGACAGCGTCGGTGTCTACCACCGCAACGAGATGGACAGCAGCGTGGACCGCGAGAGCCCGTGCACGAAGGGGCTCGCGCTGTCGACGTTCGCCGTCGACCGGGTGCGGGGCGAGACGCTGCAGCGCGCCGCGTTCACCGGCGATGACGCGAGCGACTTCGTGCCCGCCGCCGCGACCCCCGGCGTGCTCGCCGGCCCGCGAGCGGTGTCCGCAGACGACATCATCGAGCGCGCGCTCGACCAGGCTCGATCGGACACCGTCGACTCCGCGATCGGCCAGGCGGCAGCATCCGCAGCACTTCCGAAGGGCAGGGAGGGCGAGCCGGTCGAGGTGATCGCGGCCCATGCCGGGTCATCGCTCTCGCCCCTCACGAGCCGCACCGCACCGGGCGAGCGGGAGGTCGCGGCCGCCGAGCTGACCGCGCGCGACGATGCGTACGACCTGCCTTACGTGCGGATGCGCGTCCGCCTGCCCGCTGACGGCGGCACGGTCTCGTGGAGCGGGCGCACGGTCGGGCGCGCCGAGGTGCGTCTGTCGGTGTGGGCTCCGGCCTCCGCAACGGCCCGGCAGTCGGAGTGGCGCGCGCTCGACGAGGGCGCGGGCGCGGCGACGGCGATGGATGCTGCGGCCACCGCCCCCGTGCGGCTCGAGGGCGTCGTGCGCGAGGAGGAGATCGTCGACGGCACAGCCGACCTGCTGGTGCAGGTCGTGACGCTGGAGGAGTCGGCGGCCGCCGCCGCCGACGGACTCGCCGACCCCGCGGACTACGACCTCGCCCTCGGCCACATCACCGACACGCAGTACTACTCGGAGGCGTACCCGGAGGTGTATGCGGGTGAGGTCGCGTGGCTGGCCGAGAACGCCGACGCGCGCAAGCTCGCTTTCGTCACGCACACGGGCGACCTCATCCAGAACTGGGTCGATCCCGGCCAGACGGAGGAGCGTGCCCGCCGCGAGTACGAGGTGGCGTCGCGACTGCAGGGCGTGCTGGATGCGAACGGCATTCCCAACAGCGTGCTTCCGGGCAACCACGACAACAAACGCGGCGTGAGCAACGACCTGTTCAACGAGTACTTCGGCCCCGAGCGCTACCGCGATCAGCCGTGGTTCGGCGGATCGCTCACTCGAGATGACAACAGCGCGAATTGGTCGTCGTTCGACGCGGGCGGCGCCCGGTTCGTGATGATCTCGCTGCCGTACGCGTACGGGGAGCGCGAGATCGCCTGGGCCGAAGCCGTCGTCGCAGCGCATCGGGACGCGAACATCGTCATCTCGACGCACGAGCACCTCACCCCGGCCACTGCTGAGGACGACGCGGAGCGCTCGACCACGTCGCGGTGGGTCTCGCACGGCGACCTGCTGTGGGAGCGGGTCGTGGCGCCGAACCGCAACGTCGTGCTCGTGCTGTCGGGGCACTTCCACGGGCTCGGCGCGATCGTCACCGAGAACGCCGGAGGCATTCCGGGGCACACGGTGCTCGAGGCGCTCGCGGACTACCAGGAGTTCCGCACGCCGACAGGGGAGAGGGCGACGGGCTTCCAGCGGCTGCTCCAGGTCGATCTCGCCGCGGGACTGCTCGCGGTCGACACGTTCTCGGTGCCGCTCGGCGCCACGGCGAGTCATCCGTACGACTACACGCAGTTCCTTCCCGACGACGGCGACGCCGCGACTCCGTCCAACGAACGGCCCTGGCGCATCCTTGCGCAGGGACTCCAACACCGCTACACCGAAGAGGACGACGCGTTCGCGGTGCCGCTGGCGCTGCAGTACGCGAAGGCGGTGGAGACGGATGCCGTCTCCCTCGTGCACCGCTGACGTATCAGCTCACGCGGGGAACGCCTCGGAACCGTGAGGGGCCGCACGCCTCTCCTTCGAACCTGAGCAGAGGAGCCGTCATGAACGTCGAACCGTGGAGCACCGTCGGACCGGGATCGTCGGCAGCGATCGTCCCGGGCATCCAATATCTGCTGCGGGCGCACGGCCATGCCGTGGTCGTCGACGGCGACTACGGGCCCGCGACCGCAGCCCCGGTCACCGCCGTCCAGACCGCGCAGGGCGTGCCCGCCGACGGCATCGTCGGCCCCGTGACGTGGCCCAAGCTCGTCATCGCGGTGCAGCAGGGGTCGACGGGCGACGCGGTACGGGCGGTGCAGCAGTTCGGGCTCGTGCGCTCGCCCGGGGAGGACCCGCTCGTCGTGGACGGGGACTTCGGTCCGATCACGAAGGAGCGGGTCGAGTTCTTCCAGGAGTCATGGGGCCTCACCATCGACGGCATCGCCGGCCGTGAGACCTGGTCGTTCTTCAGCACGTTCATGCCGGGCCCCCGGCCGTGGGCACTGGTGAAGCAGGGCTCGACGCAGGCGACGAACTGGCGAGTCCTCGCCGCGCAGCATCTGCTGCGCGTCCGAGGCGCGACGATCGCCGCCGACGGCGCGTTCGGCCCGCTGAGCGGTCAGGCCGTGAAGACGTTCCAGCAGACGCTGCGCGCCGTCGAGATCTCGACCACGCTCGGGCAGCTGGACTGGCCGAACCTGATCCTCACCGTCAAGCAGGGCGACGGCCCCGCCGGGGCGAAGGGCGAGGCCGTGAGGGCGGTCCAGACGCTCCTCGCCGGGCTCACCGTCGACGGCGACTTCGGTCCGGCCACCGACGCCGCGGTCCGCGAGTTCCAGCAGCTGTTCGCACCGCCGGTCGACGGGATCGTGGGTCCGGTCACGTGGCACACGCTGATGCTGCGGCTCTTCGATTGAGCGACGCAGGCCCGGGCGCCCCGCTCACCGGGGGCGCCCGGGCCGGCGCGGCCGAGCTGCAGGGGGCGCCCGGGCCGGCGCGGCCGAGCTGCAAGGGGCGCCCGGGCCGGCGCGGCCGCGGCACTACGCTGAGAACGTGACGACCGGACGCGACGACGACGCCCTCACCTGGGACGGCGACGACGATCCCACGCTCGACCACGGTGCGACCGGCGAGCCGGAGGACGAGACCGAGACCCCGACGGCGTCGACGCCGGCCGAGCTGCCGAACGGCTTCACCGCCGTGGGCAAGGGCAGCGAGACGCTGGCCTCCGCGGACGCGCCGTCGGCCGCAGCATCCGTCCCCGAGGCGACCGCCGGCACGCCGGCCGCGACGCCCGAGCGCCGGCCGATGGGCAACGCCGCGCTGATCGCGTTCGGCGTGCTCGGCGGCGTGTACGCCCTCTATGCGATCGGCTGGCTCATCGGCGGCCTCCGCCTGCAGGGCAAGGCACAGTACCTCGTGCTCGACGTGATGTACCAGGGAAGCCTGTGGCTCGCCGTGCTGGCCCCGCTCCTGTGGTTCGCGACAACCCTGCTGCTCACGCGCAGCTCGCGCGCGTGGGTGCGGTTCGCGTGGCTCGGGGCAGGAGTCGTGCTGCTGCTGCCCTGGCCCTTCGTGATGATCGGGGCGATCGGACAATGAGCGAGAACGTGACGGATGCTGCAGCCCCGGCCACGAAGCGTGGCAAGACCCCCACGTGGCTCGTGGCCGCGATCTCGGGTGTCACCGGGCTGTTCTACGCCTACGCCGTCTGGAACGCCGTCGGCAACCTCGTCGCGACCCTCGGCGTGTTCGGCGACGCCGGCCTGACGCTCAACGCGCTCGGGTGGTTCATCTGGATCTTCGCGGCGGTGTTCCCGCTGCTGGTGTGGGGCGGGGCGTTCGCGATCGGGTACCGCCGCGCGCCGCACGAGCTGTTGCTCGTGATGCTCACGGGCCTCGCGGTCGTGGCCGTCTTCTGGCTCAACGTCGTCGCCTACACGACGCTGAACTCCGCGTCGTTCCTGGGCTGAGCCTGCGGGCGGCCGTCACACGGTCGGGCGCGCCGTCGCGCGGGAGGTAGGCTGGCACAGGCCTCGCCCCCCGACGGCGTGCGGCGCGGCATCCGGTTCTGCTCCGCGCGTTCGCGCACCGCCCCACTAAGGAACACCCGTGCCGAAGCCTGTCGTCCTGATCGCCGAAGAGCTCTCTCCCGCCACGATCGATGCCCTGGGTCCTGACTTCGACGTGCGCAACGTCGACGGCACCGACCGCCCCGCGCTGCTGTCGGCCCTCGCCGACGCCAACGCGGTGCTGATCCGCTCGGCGACGAAGATCGACGCCGAGGCGATCGCCGCGGCGCCCGTCCTCAAGGTCGTCGCCCGTGCCGGCGTCGGTCTCGACAACGTCGACATCAAGACCGCCACCACGGCCGGCGTCATGGTCGTGAACGCGCCGACGTCGAACATCATCTCGGCGGCCGAACTCACCGTCGGCCACATCCTCAGCCTCGCGCGCCGCATCCCCGCCGCTCACGCGTCGCTCGCGGGCGGCGCGTGGAAGCGCAGCTCGTACACCGGCACCGAGCTCTTCGAGAAGACTGTCGGCATCATCGGCCTCGGCCGGATCGGTGCGCTGATCACGGCTCGCCTGCAGGCTTTCGACGTGCGCGTCATCGCGTACGACCCCTACGTCACGAGCGCTCGCGCGCAGCAGCTCGGCGTGCAGCTGGTCACCCTCGACGAGCTCCTCGAGCAGAGTGACTTCGTCACGATCCACATGCCGAAGACGCCCGAGACCACGGGCATGATCGGCACCGAGCAGTTCAAGATCATGAAGCCGACCGCGTACGTGGTCAACGTCGCGCGCGGCGGACTCATCGACGAGGAGGCGCTGCACGCCGCCCTCACCGCGGGCGAGATCGCGGGCGCGGGCCTCGACGTCTTCACGTCGGAGCCCCCGGCGGAGGGCGGCACCGCCGCGGCCTTGCTCGACCTCCCCAACGTCGTCGTCACGCCGCACCTCGGCGCCTCCACCGAAGAGGCGCAGGAGAAGGCGGGCGTCTCGGTCGCGAAGTCGGTGCGCCTCGCGCTCGGCGGCGAGCTCGTGCCCGACGCCGTCAACGTCGCAGGCGGCGTCATCGACCCGTATGTGCGCCCCGGCATCCCGCTCGTCGAGAAGCTCGGCCAGATCTTCTCGGCGCTCGCGCGGTCGCCGCTCACGAGCCTCGACGTCGAGGTGCACGGCGAGCTCCAGGCCTACGACGTCAGCGTGCTCAAGCTCGCTGCGCTCAAGGGCGTCTTCACGAACATCGTCAGCGAGACCGTGTCGTACGTGAACGCGCCGCTGCTCGCCGAGCAGCGCGGCGTCGAGGTGCGCCTGCTCGTCGACGACGACAGCCCCGAGTACCGCAACGTCATCACGCTGCGCGGCGCGCTGTCGGACGGCTCGCAGCTCGCGATCTCGGGCACGCTCACCGGCCCGAAGCAGGTCGAGAAGCTCGTCGGCATCAACGACTACGCGATCGAGCTGCCGATCGAGACGAACCACGTCGTCATGCTCTACACCGATCGCCCCGGTATCGTCGCGATCTACGGCCAGAAGTTCGGCGAGGCCGGCATCAACATCGCCGGCATGCAGATCGCGCGTCAGACGGCCGGCGGCCAGGCGCTGTCGGTGCTCACAGTCGACTCGCCCGTGCCCGACGCCCTCCTCGACGAGGTGAGCACCGCGATCCAGGCCGACCTGTTCCGCCAGATCGAGATCACCGAGTCCTGATTCCACGACGGATGCCGCGTCCCTGAGCCCTCCGTAAAGGCTCGTTGGCGCGGCATCCGTACGCCGTCAAGCGGGCGCGGGTCAGGGACGCGCGGCGCGCTCGACCAGAGCGATCAGCGCTTCGAGCGCCTCGCCGCGGGGGACCGGGCCGGGGATCGACCCGCCCGAAAGTGCGTTGTTGAAGTAGAGGCCGTCGCTCACGAGCATCACCAGGTCGAGCGCCGTCGCGTCCTTGGTGTGGGGTTCGAGCACGGCCGCCCAGTCGTCGCGGATGTGCCGCAGTGCATCGCTGGCGGTGGCATCGCCGCCCTGGGCGAGGCGTGACGTCGCGAGGATCGCGCGGTCGATCGGGTCGTTCGCCATGACCGACGTGTGAAGGAAGTACGCGATCGGCCCCTCCGGTGCCGCGGCCATCAGGTCGACGTCCTCCTGCACGAGTGCGCGGAGCCGCTGGATCAGGGCCGCCTCGAGCGCCTCCTTGGTGCCGAAGTGGTACAGCAGGCCGCCCTTCGAGACGCCCGCGGCCTTCGCGGTGGCGTCCATCGTGGCCGCGCGCTCGCCCTCTTCGATGAGGATCTGCTCGAAGGCGTCGAGCACCTTATCGCGGGCCAGGGGAGGGCGACTCATGGCCTCGATGGTATCGACAGAGGCTCGGGCATCCTGTTACTATACCGGCTGGACGGTATAGAAAACATGATGACTCTCACCCAAGAACTCTCGCTCGCCGACGCCCAGGCCCGAAAGGTGGGCTGGCGCGGCTGGGCCGCGCTCGTCGTGCTGATGCTGCCCGTCCTGCTCGTCTCGGTCGACAACACGGTGCTGAGCTTCGCGCTCCCGTCGATCGCCCTCGAACTCGGGCCGACGAGCGCACAGCAGCTGTGGATCATCGACGCGTACCCGCTCGTCCTCGCGGGTCTGCTCGTCACGATGGGCACGCTCGGCGACCGGTTCGGACGGCGGCGGATGCTGCTGATCGGCGCGACCGGGTTCGCCGCCGTCTCCGTGCTCGCGGCTTTCGCGCCGAGCGCCGCGTGGCTCATCGCCGCCCGCGCGGCGATGGGCGTGTTCGGTGCGATGCTGATGCCGTCGACGCTGTCGCTGCTGCGCAGCATCTTCACCGACCGCGACCAGCGACGCCTCGCGATCGCCGTGTGGGCGTCGATGTTCTCCGCCGGCGCCGCGCTCGGGCCGATCGTGGGCGGCCTGCTGCTCGAGCACTTCTCGTGGGGCTCGGTGTTCCTCCTCTCGGTGCCCGTGCTCATCCCGCTGCTGGTGCTCGCGCCGCTGCTGGTGCCCGAGAGCCGCGACCCGAAGCCGGGCCGGATCGATCCGCTCAGCATCGCCCTGTCGATGGCGACGATGATCCCGATCGTCTACGGCATCAAGGAGCTCGCCGTACACGGATTCGCGGTCGCGGCGTGGCTGCCGATGCTCGTGGGCTTCGGCTTCGGCGTGCTGTTCGTCTGCCGCCAGCTGCGCGCCAAGGCGCCGATGCTCGACATGCGGCTGTTCGGTCTCGGCACGTTCAGCGGCGCGCTGCTGGTGAATCTCCTCAGCGTCATCGCGCTGGTCGGCTTCCTCTTCTTCGTCGCGCAGCACCTGCAGCTCATCGTGGGTCTGTCGCCGATGCAGGCGGGCCTCGCTCTTGTGCCTGGCCTCGCGATGATGATCCTGGCGGGCCTCGCGGTCGTGCCGATCTCGAAGAAGTGGCCTGCCCGCGTGGTGGTGCCGGCGGCGCTCGTGTTCTCGGTCGCGGGCTACATCGCGGTGGCATTCGCCACCGGGCCCGACAGCGTGGGCACACTCGTCGCCGCGTTCATCTCGCTCGGGATCGGCATCGGTGCCGCCGAGACCGTGTCGAACGAGCTGGTCCTCTCGAGCGCACCGCCGGCGAAGGCGGGCGCCGCGAGCGCCGTCTCCGAGACCGCGTACGAGCTGGGCGCTGTTCTCGGCACGACCGTTCTCGGCGGCATCCTGACGGCGCTCTACCGGTCGAATCTCGTGGTCCCGGATGGTGTGACGGATGCTGCGGCCGAGGCCGCCTCCGAGACCCTGGCGGGCGCGGTCCATGCCGCCGACCAGATCGGCGGTGCGACGGGCGAGGCGCTCTTCGAAGCTGCGGCGACCGCATTCGATGCGGGCGTGACAGTCACGGCGCTCATCGGAGCGGCCCTCGTGGTCGTCGCGGGGGTCATCGCGGCCACTACCCTGGGAGGGTCCCGCCAGAAGTCGTAGGAGCACCATGTCGCGTGTCGTGAAGCTTGCCGTCATCCCGGGTGACGGCATCGGTCCGGAGGTCATCGCCGAAGCGGAGAAGGTGCTCGACGCCGCGACCGCGGGCAGCAGCATCCGATTCGAGAAGACGCGGTACTCGCTGGGCGCAGGCCGCTTCCTCGAGACCGGTGACACGCTGACCGACGAGGACCTCGACGCGATCAAGGCGCACGACGGGATCCTTCTCGGCGCCGTCGGGGGAGTGCCGGGCGACCCGCGGCTGAAGAACGCGAACATCGAACGCGGGCTGCTGCTGAAGCTGCGCTTCGAGCTCGACCACTACGTCAATCTGCGTCCGTCGAAGCTGTACCCGGGCGTTCCCGGGCCGCTGGCCGAGCCGGGTGACATCGACTTCGTCGTCGTCCGCGAGGGCACGGAGGGGCCGTACGTCGGCAACGGCGGCTCGATCCGCACGGGCACGCCGCACGAGGTCGCGAACGAGACGTCGGTGAACACCGCCTTCGGTGTGGAGCGCGTCGTGCGTTACGCGTTCGACCTGGCCGAGCGCCGCCGCAAGAAGCTCACGCTCGCGCACAAGACCAACGTGCTCGTGCACGCGGGCGGCATCTGGAAGCGCCTCGTCGACGAGGTGGCGCGGGAGCACCCCGACGTGACCGTAGACTATGTGCACGTCGACGCGGCCACCATCTATCTGGTCACGAACCCGGGTCGTTTCGACGTGATCGTCACCGACAACCTCTTCGGCGACATCCTCACCGACCTGGCCGGCGCCGTCACCGGTGGCATCGGCCTCGCAGCCTCGGGCAACATCAACCCCGACGGCGCGTTCCCCTCGATGTTCGAACCCGTGCACGGATCGGCGCCCGACATCGCAGGACAGCAGAAGGCCGATCCCACGGCCGCGATCCTCTCCGTCTCACTGCTGCTCGACCACCTCGGGCTCACCGACGAGGCACAGCGCGTCACCACGGCTGTCGAGGAAGACATCGCGACCCGGGGAACGGCATCCCGCACCACCGCGCAGATCGGCGACGCCATCGCCGCCCGACTCCAGGCGTAACCTGGATCCCGCAAGCGCCTCCACCCTCGCGGATCCGTCCGCACGAAAGCACAGGCCGTCATGACCCTCATCGATTCCGACCCCGACACCGGACTCGCGCCTCTCGAGTTCACCGTCAACCGCAACCTGCAGGCGAAGACCACCGCGCAGCGCGAGGAGATCCTCGCGAACCCCGGCTTCGGCACCAGCTTCACCGACCACATGGTCGACATCTGCTGGTCCGTGAACGGCGGGTGGCACCGACCCCGCGTCCAGCCGTACGGCCCGCTGTCGCTCGACCCCGCCGCTGCGGTCCTGCACTACGGTCAGGAGATCTTCGAGGGCATCAAGGCCTACCGCCACGCGGACGGCTCGATCCACACGTTCCGTCCTGACCAGAACGGCCGCCGCCTGCAGCGCTCCGCGCGACGCCTCGCGCTGCCCGAGCTTCCGGTCTCGTACTTCATCCAGTCGCTGCGCGAGCTCATCGCCGTCGATGGCGCCTGGGTGCCGTCCGGTGACGACCAGAGCCTGTACCTGCGCCCCTTCATGTTCGCGAAAGAGGCGTTCCTGGGCGTGCGTCCCGCGCACAAGGTCGGCTACTACGTGATCGCCTCGCCCGCCGGTGCCTACTTCAAGGGCGGCGTGCAGCCGGTGTCGATCTGGCTCAGCGAGGACTACGCGCGCGCCGGCAAGGGCGGCACGGGCGCGGCCAAGACCGGCGGCAACTACGCGGCGAGCCTGCTGCCGCAGTCCGAGGCGTACGAGAACGAGTGCGACCAGGTCGTCTTCCTCGACCAGGACCGCAACGTCGAGGAGCTCGGCGGCATGAACGTCGTGTTCGTCTACAAGGACGGAACGATCGTCACCCCGCAGTCCGACTCGATCCTCGAGGGCATCACGCGCGACTCGATCCTGCAGCTCGCGGTCGACCGCGGCCACAAGGTCGAGGGCCGCGCAGTGTCGTTCGACGAGTGGCGCCAGGGCGTCGCGTCCGGCGACATCGTCGAGGTGTTCGCCTGCGGCACTGCCGCCGTGGTCACACCCATCGGCGTGCTCAAGGGCAAGGACTTCCTCGACGAGCAGCCGACCGGCTCGCTCGCGCTGTCGCTGCGTGAGGAGCTCACCGACATCCAGTACGGCCGCCGCGAAGACAAGCACGGCTGGCTGCTGCGCCTCGACGCCTGAGCGGCGCACACCACGACCTCTGGAGCGGACGGATGCTGCGGCATCCGTCCGCTCCCTCGTTCCGGCACGCGCACCCCGGGCCGGCGTCGGAGCTTCTCGCTAGGCTGAGCGGGTGAGGATCGCGCGCTTCAGCCACAACGACGCCATCAGATTCGGGATCGTCGACGAGGGCGAGCTGGTCGTCCTCGCGGGCGACCCGATGTTCGCCGGCTACGACACCACGGGGGAGCGCGTGCCGCTCGCCGACGTCGCACTGCTGGCACCGGTCATCCCGCGATCGAAGATCGTGGCGGTCGGCCGCAACTACCGCGACCACGCCGCAGAGATGGGCAACGACGTGCCGGCGTCGCCGATGCTGTTCTTCAAGCCGAACACGTCGGTGATCGGCCCCGGCGACGCCGTGGTGCTGCCCAAGGGATCGGACTTCATCAGCTTCGAGGGTGAACTGGCCGCCGTCATCGGGCGCATCGCCAAGAACGTCTCGGCAGAGAACGCGCTCGACTACGTCTTCGGCTACACGATCGCCAACGACCTCACGGCGCGCGACTGGCAGCGCTCCGATGGCCAGTGGGCGCGTGCCAAGGGCTTCGACACGTCGTGCCCCCTGGGTCCCGCCATCGAGACCGACTTCGACGTGAACGGGCCCGCCGTCATCACGACGCGGCTCAACGGTGAGGTCCGCCAGCAGGGGCCGATCAGCGACATGATCTTCTCGCTCGCCGATGTCATCGCCTTCGCGTCAGCAGCCTTTACGCTGCTCCCGGGCGACGTCATCCTCACGGGCACCCCGGCCGGGGTCGGTCAGATCAGCGCGGGCGACACCGTCGAGGTCGAGATCACCGGGCTCGGGACGCTCCGCAATCCGGCTCGCGATGCCTGAGACCGGATCCTCGTCAGCGGTCGACCTCGCGCCGACCGCTGACGAGATCGCCCGCGTCCAGCGGCGCACCGTCTGGGTGCTGTCGGGCGGGCAGGTGCTCGGCGGGCTCGCGTTCGGCGCGACGCTGTCGCTGGGTGCCGTGCTGGCGGCCGAACTGTCGGGCGAGGACGCCTTGTCAGGACTGGCGGCGGCCGCCGTCACCTTCGGCACCGCGCTGACAGCGGTGCCGCTTGCGGCGATCGCGCGCCGTCGAGGCCGCCGGCTGTCGCTCACCACGGGCATGGCCGTCGCCCTCATCGGTGTCGCCCTCGTCATCCTCGCTGTCGCGCTGCGATCCTTCCCGGTGCTGCTGGCCGGGTTCCTCATCATCGGTTCGGGGCAGGCCGCGAACCTGCAGTCCCGCTTCGCCGCGGCGGACCTGGCGACGGACGCCTCGCGCGGACGCGACCTGTCGATCGTCGTGTGGGCGACCACCGTCGGCGCCGTTCTCGGCCCGAACCTCACCGGTCCCGGCGAGCTGATCGGCGGGGCGATCGGGATGCCGCCGCTGACGGGCGCGTACCTGTTCACGGTCGTCGCGCAGGGGCTCGCCATCGTCCTGTACCTCGTCGCGATGCGACCCGATCCACTGCTGCTCGCGCAGCGCGTCGTGGCTGCCGCGAGGGCGGGCAGCCGCATGATCGCGAAAGCGGACAGACCCATGGCCGCGCGCTACGCGATCTTCGCGGTGGCGGCCGCCCACGGCACGATGGTGTCGGTCATGGCGATGACGCCCGTGCACCTGGCGCACCTGACGCACGACGCGTCGGAGGCGGCGACGCTGTCGATCATCGGCCTCACGATCAGCCTCCACATCGCGGGGATGTACGTGCTCTCACCGGTCTTCGGCATCCTCGCCGACAAGGTAGGGCGCGTCGCGACGATCCTCCTCGGACAGGCGCTGCTCGCCGCAGCGCTCCTGACGGCGTCCTTCGGTCAAGCGTCGACCACGGCGGTCACGGTCGCCCTCATCCTCCTCGGGCTCGGCTGGAGCGCCACCACGGTCGCCGGGTCCACGCTGCTCACCGAGTCCTCGTCGGAGGAGTTGCGCACCCGCCGCCAGGGGTTCAGCGACTTCACGATGAGCATCGTCGGCGGCGTCGGCGCGATCGTCGCCGGCGCGCTGCTCGGCTGGATCGGCTACGGCGGGCTCGCCCTCGTCGTGCTGGTTCTCGTCGTCGCCTCGGTGCTGCTCTCGCCGCTCGGTTGGCGCGCGTCCGCCGCGAGCGTGCCAGAAGCGCCGGGCGCCTGACGCGAGACTCGAACCGAGTCTGGACAATGTGGGATCAGTGGCCCAGCGCAGCGAGCGCGAGGTCGACGTCGCCCTGGTCGTTGAAGAGGTGGAACGCCACGCGAGCGCGACCCGACCGCCCGGATGACGTGATCCCCGCGGCGGTGAGCCGCGCGAGATCGCACCCCTCGGGGTCGTCCCACGTGACGATCGCCGACGCACGCTCGGGCTGTGCGAGGCCGAGCCCGACCCGGAACGCCGTGGCCAGCGCGGTGGCGTGCGTGTAGAGCTCTCCAGGGTCCAGCGAGGCGAACAACTCGAGCGCGGGCGCTGCGCCGATGAAGGCCTGCCAGGCCGGCGACACATCGAAGCGGCGCGCGTCGGGTGCGAGCTCGGCCTCCCCGCCATAGCACGACGCCCAGGGGTCGTCGCCGGCGTACCAGCCGGCGTTGAGCGGCGTCATGCGCGCGGCGAGCCGGTCCGACACGGTCAGGAACGACACACCCCGCGGCGCGCACAGCCACTTGTACGCGTGGCACACGAGGGCATCGAAGACGGATGCCTCGACCCGCAGCCATCCGACGGCTTGAGTCGCGTCGCACAGCGTGAGCGCGTCGTTCGCTGCGGCCGCCTCGACGATGGCCGCGGCATCCGCCACCTCGCCCGTCGCCGACTGCACGACGGAGAACGCGACGAGCGCCGTGGTCGGACGCACGTGCGCGGCCAGGTCGGCGAGCGGGGCCGTGCGCACGGCGAGCCCGCGTCCGGAGTGGACGAACGGCAGCACGAGCGACGAGAACTCGCCCTCGGGGACCAGCACCTCGGCGCCGTGGGGGAGCGCGGAAGCCACCATCCCCGCGGCGACCGAGGTCTGCGAGCCGATCGCGACCCGCTCTGCGCCGACTCCGACGAGCGACGCGAACAGCGCCCGCGAGCGTTCGACCGCCGCGCAGTACGCAGCGAGGTCGGGGCGCCCGGAGGCGGAGGCATCGAGGTCGGCCAGCACCGCGCGGCGGGTGGCGCGGCTCGGCAATCCCACCGTGCACGCCGCGAGGTAGTCACGGCCGCCGGCGAATTCGCGCCGGGCGGCCTCGAGAGCGGAGGAAGGAGCGATCGCGGGCATGCATCCAGGGTGGATGGTCGCAATTGCTCATGTCTACGACAGGTGTCCCATGCTGGACATAACAATCACTTATGATTCAGCCATGACCGATGCGTGGGACGACGACCCGGGCTTCGACGCGCGCGAGCTCCGCGTCGTGAAGGCGATCGCGGACGAAGGGTCCATCACGGGCGCCGCCCTCGCGCTGGGCTACAGCCAGCCTGCGGTGAGCCAGCAGCTCAAGCGGCTCGAACAGCGTCTCGGGGTGGCGATCGTCGAGCGAGTCGGGAGAAGCGTTCGCCTCACCGACGCGGGCCGTATCCTCGCGAGGCATGCTCCGGCCGTGACGACGGCTCTGGATGCTGCCGCCGGCGAGCTCGCGGAGCTCCGCGGTCTGCGCGCCGCGCGCGTGCGGCTGGTCGGCTTCCCTTCCGCCTCGCCCACGATCGTGCCGCGCCTGCTCGCGGACCTCGCGCTGCGGCATCCGGGAATCTCCCTCACCTACGTCGAGGCCGAGCCGCCCGAGGCCGTCGAGGCGGTGCGCGAGGATCGCACCGACATCGCCCTGACGTTCAGTTACCCCGGAGACCGCGACGACCCGCACGGCTCGAGCGCCCGCGGGCTGGCGGTTCACACGGTCGGCGCCGACGAGCTGCTCGCAGTGCTGCCCACCGGGCACCCCGCGGCGTCGGACGACACGATCGACGTCGCCACTCTCGCCGACGACGACTGGATCGCCGGCTGTCCGCGCTGCCGGGGCCATCTGCTCGAGCTGTGCGGGCGCGCCGGGTTCGCGCCGCGGATCGCGTTCGAGACCGACAACTTCGTCGCCGTCGAAGGGCTCGTCGCGCAGGGGATCGGCGTCGCGACGCTGCCGCGCATGGCCGTCGAGTCCTTCCCGCAGCTGCCCGGAGTCGCCGTGGTGCCGTTGCCGGCGGGTGAGCAGCGCCGCATCCACACCGTCACGGCGCGCGGCGCAGACCGCGTGCCGGCCGTGCGGGCGACGCTCGAAGCCCTCGCGCGGCTCATCGCGGAGCCCGCGGGCCAGCCGGGCGCCGCAGCATCCCGCAACTAGACTTACCGGCGATGTCTTCTTCGCCTGACCCCCGCACCACGACCGCCACCGGCACCGACGTCCGCGTCCGGTTCTGCCCCTCGCCGACCGGTCTTCCGCACGTCGGACTCATCCGCACGGTGCTCTTCAACTGGGCGTATGCGCGTCACACCGGCGGCAAGCTGGTGTTCCGCATCGAAGACACCGACGCGGCGCGCGACAGCGAGGAGAGCTACCACCAGCTTCTGGACGCCCTGCGCTGGCTCAAGATCGACTGGGACGAGGGTGTCGAGGTCGGCGGTCCGCACGCGCCGTACCGGCAGTCGCGGCGCCACCACATCTACCGCGAGGTGCTCGACAAGCTCGTCGCCGCAGGCGCGGTGTACGAGAGCTACTCGACGCCCGAAGAGATCGACGCCCGCAACGAGGCGAACGGCCGCGCGAAGCAGCTCGGGTATGACAACTTCGACCGCGACCTGACCGCCGAGCAGAAGGCCGCGTTCCGCGGCGAAGGTCGCGAGCCTGCGTGGCGCCTGCGCGTCCCCGACGAGGACCTCACCTACGTCGACCTCATCCGCGGCGAGGTGACCTTCCCGGCGGGCTCGTTCCCCGACTTCGTGCTCGTGCGCGCGGGTGGCGTGCCGCTGTACCCGTTCGTGAACCCCGTCGACGACGCGCTCATGGGCATCACCCACGTGATCCGCGGCGAGGACCTCATGCCCTCGACCGCCCGCCAGCTGGCGCTGTACAGCGCGCTGGTCGATGCGGGCGTCACGACGTTCATCCCGCGCTTCGCGCACATGCCGCTCGTGCTGGGCGAGGAGGGCAACAAGAAGCTCTCCAAGCGCGACCCGAAGGCCGATCTCTTCCTGCAGCGCGACAAGGGCTTCATCCACGAGGGCCTGCTCAACTACCTCGCGCTCCTCGGCTGGTCGATCGGCCCCGACCGCGACGTCTTCTCACTCGAGGAGCTCGTGGCGGCCTTCGACATCGTCGACGTGAACCCGAACCCGGCACGCTTCGACCAGAAGAAGGCCGAGTCCATCAACGGCGACCACATCCGGATGCTGCGGCCCGGCGACTTCGCCGACCGTCTGGTGCCGTATCTGGCCGCTGCCGGAGTGGTCGACGAGGACCCGACCCCGGCGCAGCAGGCCATGCTCGTCGCCGCCGCCCCGCTCGTGCAGGAGCGCATGCAGCTGCTCGGAGACGCGCCGGGCCTGCTCGGCTTCCTGTTCTCCGACACCGTCGGCTATCAGGACGACGCCCTGGCGTCGCTGCCGGCGAACGCGAGCGAAGTGCTGGTCGCCTCGGTCGGCGCGCTCGAGCTGGTGCCCGACACCGAGTTCACCGCCGCCGCCGTGCAGGACGCCCTCGCCGGTGCTCTCATCTCGCCGGTGGAGGAGGGCGGGCTCGGCCTCAAGCCCCGCGTCGCGTATGGACCGCTGCGGGTCGCGCTGAGCGGCCGCCGCGTGTCGCCGCCGCTGTTCGAGTCGATGGAGCTGCTCGGCAAGTCCGAGTCGATCCGCCGCCTCGGAGCACTGCTCGACGCGCGCGGGTGACGGCTCGGTTTGGAGCACGTGCCGGCGTCGCGTAGACTCTATCCTCGGCACGGCTTCGGCTGACAGCCTTGGGGTATGGTGTAATTGGCAACACGGCTGATTCTGGTTCAGTTGTTCTTGGTTCGAGTCCAGGTACCCCAGCAGTAGTTTTCGCAGGATTCCGCAGCAGAATCCAGCTCTCGTTTAGAGGCCCTTTCTCCCGTCTGACCGGGTCCGGGACCAGAAACGACGCTCGCCGACGCCGCGGATGCGTAGCTCGTGCAGGCAAACGCGCGCGCGAATGCGGGAAGCCTCGCGCACTCGACGCTCGAGTCCTACGAGTCCGCGGTGCGGCTCGTCCTGAAGCCGGTGTGCGGCGCCGTCACCCTCGAACGGCTCACGGTGGGTCGGTGCGATCGGATCATCCAGAGCATCATGCGTGACGGCTCACTCTCGAAGGCGCGCAAGGCCCGAGCGGTACTCGGACTGATCTGCGGTTACGCGGAGCGGGATGACGCGATCCCCCGCAATCCCGTCCGTGACGTGCAGCGGCTGCCGATGCCGGAGAAGACCTACGTTCTCACGCCGGAGCAGGTCGCCGCGATCCGGGATCTCATGCACAGTTGGCGGGCGACCGGTGGTGCCAGACCCCGCCTCGCCGCCGACCGTGCTCGTCGACGGGACGATCGTGAGCACCAAGAAGCAGGGGCTGCACCGCGAGGATGCGCCGAAGCGTGCTCGGCAACGGCGACGCATCGCGCTGCCGGCTGTGGCGGCCGCGGCCATCCGCAACCGGCTGTGCTCGCGGGGCCGGGGGAGGACGCGTTCCTTCCCCGACAAAGACGGGCCGGCCGATGAGCGTGAGCAACTGCGAGCGGCTGCTGCGCACCTGTACAGCCACCCGGCACCGCCGGCCTCCCGGCGTGGCCCACGGACGGCGCGCACGCGCCTTTTGGATAGATCGCTCCGAGCCAGCGGCGCGTCCAAGCCGAGCGCGGACAGTTTTCGTGGGACGGATGCCTATGCAGAATCGGGTGGATTCTGTGGATCATCGCCGGGCGGGCGCGATGGGATGTCGGTTGGTTTCAGCGAGCGGAGGCGTTCCTTCACGCGGGGCTGAAGCAGGGTTGGAGGTATCGATCTGTCCGCGTGCCAATCCTCCGCTCTGGCCTCCGCCCATCGCTTGTCGCGAGCGGCCCTACGTTCGTCCAGCGTCTGGTCGTACGGCTGATCGGATCCGCTGCTCATCTTGTGACAGTAGGGCCTTCACATGTGCACGCTCTCAGGAACGGAGCGCGTCGCCACTCGAACGTCGGCGATCACTGCGGACCATTCGCGCTCGAGCCTTGCCCTGCGACTGCGGCGTACGCTCGGTGGATGGAACCGCCGAACGTGTGCAAGGCCAGATTCGACGAGGTGGTTACCGGCGGCCGCCGCCGCGTCACTGTCGGCATCGAAATCCTCGACCGGGAATCCGACGGATCAGTCCCCACCGCCGCGTGGTTCCGCGGCGAGGAATACCGCCTCGACATCGAGGATGCGGAGGGCGTTGCAATCTATGTGAGACGCCTCTAGAGAATTGCACCCCGGCACTAACGGAGCTCAGTCCGGATGACCGGCCCATCGGGATGCTCAAACTTCCTAGAGGCCTGCCGGTCCCGAGGTTAGCCCGGGACAGGCGATCTACCGTGGCACGGAAGAGGACGGATGGGTCACGCCGTGCACCCGACGGAACTGATCATCGGTGACCACACTTACGTTATGACGACGAGATGCCTTGGTGATGAGTCCGCGTTCGTCGGCACCGGGAGCCGATCGCCATTCCGGCGTATCGTACGGGTCATGGCGGCGCGGACTCGAGCACGCGGTGCACATGCTGCGTCGGGCGCCCCAGCGGCGTCGTCGGTCACGGATACTGACCGCGCGGCTGCTCGGCGCGATGCGGGCCGAAGTCGGCGATGAGCGCATTGGCAAACTTGAGCAGCGCGCAGCCGCACGCGGCCGTCATCTACAACCCGGCGAAGGCGCCTCTGGACCGGATTCGCGCGGCCGTCGCCGAACGTGAAAGTCGCTGCGCGTGGGGTCCAACCCGTTGGTATGCGACGAGCAGCCATGATTCCGGGCGGACAGCCGCAGGAGAGGCTGCAGGTGCCAAGCCGGCCGTCGTCATCGTCGCCGGCGGAGACGGCACTGTCCGCGCAGTGGCCGAAGTGCTGGCCGGCACCGGTATTCCTGTCGCACTGGTTCCCTCCGGCACGGGCAATCTGCTGGCGCGCGACCTCGGAGTGTCGCTCAACGACATCGCCGCCAACGTCTCGGTGGCCTTCACCGGGCTCGATCGCTCGGTCGACGTCGGCGTCGCCGAACTTCAAGATGAGGAAAACGTTCGGCGCACTCACGTCTTCATGGTGATGGCGGGCATCGGGCTCGACGCTCAGATGGCGCAGAACACGAGCGCGATCGCGAAGCAGCGTCTCGGCTGGTTCGCGTACGTCACACCGATTGCGAGGTCGATCATCGCCAACCGGCTATTCCACCTCACGTACCGAGTCGACAGAGGGCGGACCAGGTCTACTAGAGCGCACACGATCATCGTCGGCAACTGCGGCACCCTCACTGGGAACATGCTCCTGATTCCTGCGGCGGTGATCGACGACGGGCTTCTGGATGTCGTCATCATGCGCCCAGCGGGTCGCTTCGGATGGGCGCAGATCGGAACTCGACTCACGCTCCAGAACGCGGCGCGCCGCTCCCTGCTCACTCGGCGTCTCCTCGCACGATCACCGGATCTGCACGCGCTGGCCTATGTGCAGGGCAGACATTTCGAAGGGCGATTCGAAGCTCCCCACGTCGTCGAACTCGACGGCGACAGCTTCGGTCACGCCAGCCGAGTACGGATCAGCGTCAGGCCCGGCGCACTGCAGGTTCGCAGCGTCGCCCGCGCGGAGTGAACGCGAGCAGTCATCTTCGGCGGTTTCGTTCGTGTCCGCCATGGTGGGTCGCAACGTGCCCACCATCCGGGCCACTTGGGCCGGCGCACGCTTCCTCACATTGTGCAAGCCCCACGGCGACCGCGGCGAGGCGGGCGTATGCTCAAACGGATCGGAGACACGTGTACGCGATCGAGTTGACCATCGGAGAATACGTCCATCGCCTCCCGAGAGCGGCCACGAACTCTGGTGCCGGATGATGAAGGATCCGACCCGTTCGGCCCCGCTGACTTCACGCACGACAACTGGCCGGCGGCCGAGGAATTCTGAGATGAGTGCGGACCGTGCCACTTCAGATCGTCTCCGGCGGTCGAGAGTCTTGTCTGCGGTCCACCACCCTGGTGGCGTGGGAACGGAGCGCGGTTCCGTATTCGACCGCCGACCCGGCATCGCGCCGAAACACCAGATCGCCTTAGTAGCAGAGTGCGGCAGCGCGCGCACCGGTCGATCGACGTGCCCACGCCGGCCCTGATGCATTCAGCGTCCGCTGTTGCCATCTCTCCAGTCGCCTGTACGCAGGAGGGCAGCTCGTCGGCCGAACACTAACCTTCGCCCGCGTTGGCCCATACGACGCGTCCCCGGCGGAAAGAATGAAACGAGGAGACATGGAACAGTCATCGCGCGCCCGGTCGTGCACCGTGGGGGATCTCGACGACTTCGATATCAACCACCGCGTCACGTTCACGCGTCCTCCGAACGACCCCAGCTCGCGGCCCCGAGTGAGCGGTCGGCTCAAGCGCATTCGCGACGTTGACTATCTGATCGGCAACATGCGTCGGCCGGGTATCGAATTGGTAGTTGCCTTCCCACGGCAGCTTGGCGGCGAGACTGTGGACGTTTTCGGTCCACTACCCCTCACATATCTGATCGAGGTCGGTCTATCGATGCAGGCCGCGAAAACGAAGAGGGTTTAGTTCTCAGCCGAACGAAACGGCACGCGCTGTATCGTCGGGGTTCACAGTGTCGTCAACAAGACGGTCTCTTCTTGCGACGCTCATCAGGGCTGCGGGCGACCACCATTAGGCCGCGGGTCAGCAGCCGGTCGACCAGCACGGTGCCCGACGCGGCTGCGAGATGCAGGGCAGCGACGATCATCGTCGCGGTCACCTCGGAAGTCCGTCCGCCGAACGACGTCGCACGCTCGGTACAGGACTGGACGGGGCAACCGTGCTTACGGTCTGGCGCCGGGCGTCCATCGCCGCACTCCGCGGGACACGCAAGTCCCCGCTCGTGTGGAAGCGAGGCGTGTACCATCACCACGAGGGCACCCGGACCCAGCGCCCGCTCATTCCGATGCGAACGGCGGGAAGCGATGTCCATGACAGCCGGCTACGAACGACCACCTGATGCCTTCTCAATCGCGGCCGCCATACTCGCCGCCGCGGAGAGCGAAGATCTGTGCTCGCCGCTGCGCGCGGCGGTCGCGATGCCTGGTGCGGTGGTCTCCACTCTGGGTTCGCCGATGGGTTCGCAGACGGTATGCGCCAGCTCCACGCTCGGCGCCCGGATCGACGAGATCCAGATCGACCTCGGCGAGGGTCCCTCGTGGGAGGCGCTTCGTACCCGGCGCCCCGTCGCGGCAGTCGACCTACGAGCGAACGGTGGGGCATGCTGGCCGGGAGCCTGGGCGGCTCTCCGAGAACTGGAAGTGACATCGCTCTATGCCTTCCCCCTCTTCGTCGGGAAACTGAGCATCGGGTCGATCGCGCTCTACTCGGCGGCCGCGCGCGAGCTGTCCGGCGCCGACGTTGCAGGGATGAGCCAGCTCGCCGCGATCGTCTCGGGCACTCTTCTGCGCCGGGCATTGGATCGTCTCGAGGTCGTGGGGGCTGAGGCGCCAGACGAGCCTTATTCGCGTCGGGAGGTGCACCAGGCGACCGGCATGGTCGCGGCCAGGAACGGGATCGATGTGGACGATGCTCTCATGCTCCTCCGGGGCCACGCCTACGCGACGGGGCGCCCGGTCCGCGACGTCGCTACGGACGTGATCGCCCGCACCCTCGACCTCGGCCTGTGGGAGGACTCCGCCTAGGATGACGTCATGACGGCGCCGACCCGCGAGCTTCAGCTGCTGGAGATCTTCGTCGCCCTGGCTGACTCTCTCGTCGACGACTTCGACGTCGTCGACCTCCTCCAGCGACTCGTTGACGAGTGCATCTCGCTGTTCGATGCCGCGGCGGCCGGCATCCTCCTTCTCGGTCCGTCGGATGAACTCGAGGTAATCGTCTCGACGAGCGAGCGGAGCGAGCTCGTGGAGCTGATGCAGCTGAGGGCGGGGGCGGGTCCATGTGTTGAGGCTGCGACGACCGGGGAGGTGGTCTCCGTCGACGACATCGAGGCGATCGCTGACCGCTGGCCCGCTTTCGCGGCCGATGCCCGCGCCTCCGGATTCTCATCGATTCACGCGATTCCGTTGCGCTTGCGCGACTCGACGCTCGGATCTTTGAACCTCTTGAGGGATGAACCGGGCGCGCTCAATGCAGCCGATGCCGCCGCCGCCCGGGCGCTGGCGGACATCGCCACGATCAGCATCCTGCAGCAGCGGCTGGTCGAGGAGTCCGAACTCGCGCAGGCGCAGCTCCAGCGGGCGCTGGACAGCCGGGTGGTGATCGAGCAGGCCAAGGGATATCTCGCTCAGCGACAGAACATCGACATGGATGAGGCGTTCGCGCGGATCCGGAGTCATGCGCGCTCGACGCAGGCGCGAATCGGCGTCATCGCCGCCGACATCATCGCGGGGCGACTGCTCCTGTGACCGCGCCCGGCGCCGCCCGCTGGCGGGATCCGGCTAAAGGGTTTGCCGCTGCTGGAGCAGCGGACACTCGAAGGGGTCGCGTTCGCCGAGCCCGACCCTGTTGATGTAGCGGACGACGATTCCGTAGGACTGCCAGAGACCCGTCTCGGTGTATGCGACGCCGTGCTCCTGGCAGTAGGCGCGGATCGTCGCCGACGCCTCGCGGAGGTGCGGTCGGGGCATAGACGGGAACAGGTGATGCTCGATCTGGTAGTTGAGACCTCCCATGACCGTGTCCAACAGTCGGTTGCCTCGGATGTTCCGGCTCATCAGAACCTGACGACGGAGGAAGTCCACCTTCTGGTCGGCCGGGACGAGTGGCATCCCCTTGTGGTTCGGTGCGAACACCATGCCCATGTAGACGCCGAACACCCCGAGGTGAACGCCGATGAAGGCGAGGGCGATCCCGGGCGAAAGCACCAAGAACACCAGCACGACCAACCCGACGATCCGGACGGTGAGAAAGGCGATCTCGATCGGACGGCGACGCAGCGGTTCTCGTGAGAACACGCGACGCACGCTCGATGCGTGCAGCGAGAGACCTTCCAGCAGCAGGATCGGGAAGAACAGCACCCCCTGGTGTGCGATGAGCCAGCGCAGTGGTCCGCTTCGGCTGGCGCGCCGACGGTCCGCCTGCTCCGGGGTGAACGCGATGACGGGTAGTTCGATGTCGGGATCGCTGCCGATCTTGTTCGGGTTGGCGTGATGTCGCGTGTGCTTGTGCTGCCACCACCCGTAGCTCATTCCGACGAGGAGATTTCCGATCACCAACGTGGTCCAGTCGTTCCACCGACCGGAGCGGAAGATCTGCCGGTGGGCAGCGTCGTGCCCGAGCATGGCAACCTGCGTGAGAACGACGGCCAGCACGGTCGCCGTCACCAGCTGCCACCAGGTGTCGCCGATGAGGATAAGGCCGGTGAGCACACCCGCGATGGCGATGGGGGCCGCGAGGAGCTTCGTCCAGTAATAGCCGTAACGACGACGCATGAGGCCGCTTCGGGTCACGATCTGGGACAGTTCCGTGTAGCGGTTCGGCGCCTTCGGCGTCGCGGACCGCACGGATGCTGCGATCGATCCGGAAGGAGAGACGGTCATCTTGGTGCTCCTGTCATGTGAAGCGCGCACAGATCGTGTCGCATCAATGACGAAGTCCGGGCCATCTGTTCTCAGAGTATCCCCGTGAAACGCCGCTTCTCGCGGCGTCACGGTGAACGCACAGGAAGGCGGTAAGCGGCAAGATCGCAGGCGCCCGCGGGCAGCGACTGAGAGTCGCGGGATTGGCGCAGCCGCATTCGTCGCGGCCGGTGACGCGCGCGAGGTTCGCGCAACCTGTGAGGCGCACATGTTGGAGGCGTACCGTCAGGTCATGAAGACGCAGGCACGAACGAGCGGTGGAGACGCCGCGACGCTGGGCCTGGGATCGGTGCTGGTGAGCTCGTTGCCTGCAGCGCTGATGACAGAGGATGCCCCCGATCGTTACACGGTGGAGGCGGTATTCAGTCGCCGTCCCGAGCGGGAAGAGGTGACGGCGATCCTTGGCGATGAGACTCGCGACTGTCTCACCAAGTCGGGATACCCCACTGTTGAGGTGACAGTCTCCGATCGCCGCTTGGAGATCGCGAATACGAACCTGGAAGAGTTGCGGGATGGGCTGGCGAGTGTGCTCGCTGATCGGCTCGCCGAAATCAGCGCGGTCGTTCGCACGGCACGGGAGACGGCTGCCGCCCGCTTCGCCGACGCAACCGCCAGTGAGCATGAACGCGCGACGGCGGTGACAGCACTGGCGGCGTCGGTGGCGTTCAGGACCACGGGGAACACGCAGGCGCATGCGCCTGATGATGGCCGAGTCCACGCCTGAACTGAGCACCTGCACGTCAGCGCGTTTGCAATTGCCGGCCCGAAGAGAGGCGCTCATGTCCGCATGGTGGGAAGAACTTGTCTATGCGGTCACGGGGCGTGTCCGGCGTCACGATGACCTGCCAGACCTGCGACGGTTATCGTCGCGGTCCGTCGCACTGGAGCGGACGCACTACCTCGTCAACGATCGCGAGCGTCAGGGGCGTGAGCGTCGCGCGTACGTCCTTCGGCACGAGCCTGACAGCTCGCGAGGGTCGGTCAACATCGCCGTGTTCTCCAACGGGCGCGGTGTGGGCTATCTGCCGACGGATGTGGCGGAGGAGGTGCGGCCGTTCCTCGACCGGATCGGAGGCGCCGCAATCGTCAACGGTGCCGGAGTGAAGTCCGGAAGCATCCGACTCTGGGTCGATCTGCCCACGCGGAGCGCGCTCCACGGGTTCGTCGGAGGGGAGGCGGCGGACATGACGGACACCGCCGAACGAATGGAGACATAGGGAGGGAGCGACCGGCAAAGGTTCGCCCGAGGGAACCCCCGCTGAGCGCGGGTTCTCGCTATTCGGGGACGGATGCCTCAACCCGCGGCGTCGGCGATCACCTCGGCAGCGGCATCCCGTCCGAGCGCGAAGTAAGCGGGGTTGTCGTCGCTGTGGGCGAGCAGCATCAGCACGACGGCGACCGCCCATGCGTGTGCTCGCACCCAGACGTCGGCGTCGTAGCGCGGACCGGCCGCGCTGATGAAGCGCTCGCGCCCTGCGGCGTCGAACGCCAGCCATGCGACGGCCAGGTCGTACGCGGGATCCCCGGCGGTGACGTCTCCGAAGTCGATGATCCCCGCCAGCGCGCCGGCGCGACAGACGAGGTTGCCCGGGTGGAGGTCGCCATGGATCCACACCGGGGTCCGGCCCCAAGGGGTAGCTGACAGCCCTGCCTGCCAGACGGCGCCCAGAGCGCTCAAGGATCGTGCATCGAGGGTCGCGGCCGTTTCCAGCGTGCGCAGCCGCTCCTCCACGGCCTCTGCGCGTGTGGCGAGCGGGTTTCCGCGGAACGGGTTGATCGGGTGGTCCGCCGGGGCGTCGACGTGAAGTCCGTCGAGAGCGCGTGCCAGGGTGCCCGCCCATGCGCCGCGCTCGGCACGCGACTGCTCGATGGCGCTGATGCCGTCGACCCAGGGCACCACCGACCAGGCCCAGGGGTAGCCATGGCCGGCTACGCCGTCGATCACCGGGGCGGGAACGCGCACGCCGACCCGCGCGAGTCGCTCGGCGACGCCCGGAAGTACCGACTGCTCATGCAGCACGAGCGGCGCGGCGAGCGCACGACGGGGGAGACGCACCGCGTACTCGTCGCCCAGTCGCCAGACTTCGCTGTCCCAGCCTTCGGCGACCTTCTCGAGCGGCAGGTCCGCGGCGCCCGGGATCGCCGCCCCCGCCTGCGCGGCGAGCAGATCGCGGATGAGCCGGGCGTCGATGGAAACCTCGGCGGTGGGCTTGTCGGGCATTGTCCGAAGATACCCTGTTGTGTTCATGTGGGATTGTGTTGTATTGTGTGGGTATCCAACGGAGGTTGTCCCACATGTACGCGACGGAGCGCCACGAGCAGATCGAGCTCCTGTTGTCTGAACGCAGCCGGGTGAGCGTCGTCGAGCTCGCCGAGCGGTTCGACGTCACGACCGAAACCATCCGCCGTGACCTCGACCACCTCGAGTCGGCCGGCGCGTTGCGCCGCGTTCACGGGGGAGCGGTAGGCCGGGAGCGTGCCAGCACACGAGAGCCCTCGCTCGCCGAGCGTCTCGAACACCACGGCGGCGCCAAGGCCGCGATCGGCGTGCGGGCCCTCGATGCCCTCGGCGCCGACTTCACGGGGTCGGTCTTCCTCGACGCCGGCACGACCACCGCGGCCGTCGCCTCCGCACTGATTCCGCGCCTCTCGACGGCCCGCATCGAGGTCGTCACGCATTCGCTCACCCTCGGCCACACGCTCGCCGGCGTTCCCGGCGCCTCGCTCTCGCTGGTCGGAGGGCGGGTGCGCGGTCTCACCGCCGCGGCCGTCGGCGCCGACACCGTCCGCGCGATCGGCGCCCTGCGTCCCGACGTCGCCTTCATCGGCACCAACGGCGTCTCCGCGAGGTTCGGCCTCAGCACGCCCGACCCCGACGAAGCCGCGGTCAAGCGCGCGATCGTCGCGTCGGCGCGGCGCGTGGTCGTCGTGGCCGACGCCGAGAAGCTCGGCGCAGAGCTGCTCGTCGGCTTCGCGCCGCTGGCCGACATCGACGTGCTGGTGACGGATGCCGCACCCGACGCAGAACTCGCGTCCGCCCTCTCGGACGCCGACGTGGAGGTCTGGCTCGCATGATCGTGACACTCACCGCCAACCCGTCCCTCGACCGCACGGTGATGCTCCCCGCGCCGCTGCAGGTCGGCGACGTGCAGAGCGCCTCGTCCACGCGCGAGGACGCGGGCGGAAAAGGCATCAACGTCGCCCGCGCGATCACGGCGGCCGGCGAGGACTGCGCCGCGGTGCTGCCGCTCGCGCCGGGAGACCCGTTCGACGCCGCGCTGCGTGCGGCCGAGGTCGACGCGCGTCGAGTGCCGATCCGGGGGAACGTCCGCGCGAACATCGCGATCACCGACCCCGCCGGCGTCACGACGAAGCTGAACCTGCCGGGTGCCGAGCTGTCGCGCGACGAGGTCTCCGCGGTCGTCGACGCGGTGGTCGCAGCATCCGTCGACGCCCGTTGGCTGGTGCTGGCGGGCTCGCTGCCTCCCGGCGTTCCCGACGACTTCTACGTGCGCGTCATCACCGCGGTGCGCGCGGAGCACGGCGCGGACGCCCCGTTCATCGCCGTCGACACGTCCGGGCCCGCGCTGGCCGCGGTCGTCGCCGACGGCGCGCCCGACCTCATCAAGCCGAACGACGAAGAGCTCGCCGAGCTCGCCGGCGTCGCGATCGACGGCGCCGACCCGCGATCGGTGCTCGACGTCGCGCGGGCGCTCGTCCCCGCACGCGTCGGGGCCGCGCTCGTCACGCTGGGTTCGCGCGGGGCGCTCCTCGTCGACGCCGACGGAGCCTGGGCGGCCACTCCGCCGCCGATCCAGGTGGTGAGCACCGTAGGTGCGGGCGACAGTTCGCTCGCCGGCTACGTGCTCGCCGCGACACGCGGTGCCGACCAGGGCGAGCGGCTGCGGCTGGCCGTCCGCTACGGCGCTGCCGCAGCATCCCTTCCCGGCACGAAAGCGCCGACCCCCGCAGATCTTCCCACCGGCGACGTGCCCGTCACGCGCCTCGCCTGAGCACCAACCCACCCAACGACCGCAGGAGGTCACCGTGTCCGACACCATCACCCCAGGCCTGGTGAGCCTCGACGTCCCACTGGGCGCCGACAAGTCCGCCGTCATCCGGTCCCTCGCCGCACGCGTGGTCGCGCAGGGTCGCGCGACCGACGCCGAAGCGCTCTACGCCGACGCGTGGGCGCGTGAAGAGAAGGACGAGACCGGGCTTCCCGGCGGCATCGCGATCCCGCACGCCAAGAGCGCCGCGGTCACGACGCCGTCCCTCGCCTTCGCCCGCCTGACGCCCGGCGTCGACTTCGGTGCGCCGGACGGCGCTGCCGACCTCGTGTTCCTCATCGCCGCGCCGGCGGACGCCGCCGAGGCGCACCTCGCGGTGCTCTCGAAGCTCGCGCGGAGCCTCATGCAGGAGGACTTCACCTCGGGTCTGCGCGCCGCGAAGTCCGACGACGACGTGGTCGCGATCGTGCAGGCGGCGATCGGCGAGCGGGAAGCTGCGGCCGCCGCGGTCGCAACGCCGGCTGCCGCGGTCGCAACGCCGGCTGCCGCGGGACTCGACGTCGACGGGCGGCCCGCCCGTGTGGTCGCGGTGACATCGTGCGCCACCGGCATCGCGCACACCTTCATGGCGGCGGACGCGCTCACCGCCGCGGGCAAGAAGGCCGGCATCGACCTCAGAGTCGAGCCGCAGGGCTCCAGCGGCTACCAGGCGCTTCCCGCCGACGTCATCCGAGGCGCCGACGCCGTCATCTTCGCGACCGACGTCGACGTGCGGGAGCCGCAGCGGTTCGCCGGCAAGCCCGTCGTCCGCTCGGGCGTCAAGCGCGGCATCGAGCAGCCCGACCAGCTCATCGCCGAGGCCGTAGCCGCGGCGAACGACCCGTCGGCCACCCGCGTGGGCGGAGAGGCGAGCGCCGCCACGGCGGCTCCGACCGAGACCCTGTCGTGGGGCGCCCGAATCCAGCGGATCCTCCTCACCGGCGTCAGCTACATGATCCCGTTCGTCGCGGGTGGAGGTCTGCTCATCGCCCTCGGCTTCCTCATCGGCGGCGTGAACGTCGGCGACGAGGCGTTCGGCGTCATCGTCGACAACGCCCTGTGGGCGCTTCCTGCGGGCGGGCTCGCGCAGTACCTCGGCTCGGTGCTGTTCGTGATCGGTGTGACCTCGATGGGCTTCCTGGTCTCGGCCCTGGCGGGCTACATCGCGTTCGCGATCGCCGACCGTCCCGGCATCGCTCCCGGATTCGTCGCAGGTGCTGTCGCCGTCATCATGAACGCCGGCTTCATCGGCGGCATCGTCGGCGGTCTGCTCGCCGGATTCGTCGCCTGGTGGATCGGGCGGCTCAACGCTCCACGCTGGCTGCGGGGCCTGATGCCGGTCGTGATCATCCCGCTCGCGGCGTCGATCGTCGCCTCGGGGCTCATGATCCTGTTCCTCGGCCGCCCCATCGCGACCCTGATGGAGGGGCTCAACGCGTGGCTCACCGGTCTCGCGGCGACCGACGCGATCATCCTGGTGGGCGTCATCCTCGGTCTCATGATGTGCTTCGACCTGGGCGGGCCGGTGAACAAGGTCGCCTACGCGTTCGCGGTCGCGGGCCTCGCGTCCGCCTCGGCGGAGAACACCACGCCGTACCTGATCATGGCGGCCGTCATGACCGCGGGCATGGTTCCTCCGCTCGCCATGGCGCTCGCGTCGACCGTGCTGGCGCGCAACATGTTCCCGCCGGTCGAGCGTGAGAACGGCAAGGCGGCTTGGCTGCTGGGTGCGGCATTCATCAGCGAGGGTGCCATCCCGTTCGCGGCCGCCGACCCGCTGCGCGTCATCCCCTCGATGATGCTGGGCGGTGCCGTCACCGGCGCGCTGAGCATGGCGTTCGCCGTCGAGTCGCTGGCGCCCCACGGCGGCATCTTCGTCCTCTTCGCGATCAACCCGATCTGGGGCTTCCTCATCGCCCTCGCGGTCGGAACGGTGGTCTCGGCCCTCACGGTGATCGCGCTCAAGAAGTGGATCGCCCCGAAGGAGCTCGCCGAGGCCGAAGCACGCGTGCCCGTGGCGGCCTGAGGCCATCGTCCGCCAGAATCGGAATCGTCGACCGCCGAGGTCCGACACAGACAGGAGAGAACCATGGCAGAACGTCAGGCCACCATCGCCAGCAGCTCGGGACTCCACGCCCGCCCCGCGAAACTCTTCGTGCAGGCCGTGCAGGCGCAGCCGGTCCCCGTCACGATCGCCGTCGAGGGCGGTGCCGATCTCAATGCCGGCAGCATCCTGTCGCTGATGGGCCTCGGCGCCTCGCAGGGGACCGTCGTGACCCTCAAGGCCGATGGCGACGGCGCCGATGAGGCGCTCGACGCCCTGGTCGCACTGCTCGAGACGGACCTCGACGCGCAGTAACAGAACTGATGCGTGCGGTCGCAGACCGCACAAGAGCGACGGATGCCGCGGGTCGAAGCTGCCGCGGCATCCGTCGTCCGCGTTCTGCGGGGTCTTCCGAGCTCCGCGGTCAGATGTCGGTGCTGTCTCCGGGGTTCAGGACCACGAGCTCTCCACCGTCCTGCTCGGCGGCCCATCCCAGGCGGGCGCGCCCCATGTCGCGGCCCGCGACCGACAGCGTCATGTCGTGCGTGCCGAACACGCGCCGCGGCGCGACGGCGAGCACGAAGTCCATCGCCTCGCCGATCTTGAGCCACGGGGCGCCGACCGGCGATGCCAGGAGCTTCACCGTGCGGCCCTTCGGCACGGCGTAGGAGTCGCCGGGGTAGTAGAACTCGTCGTTCACGAGCACCCCGACGTTGTCGACGACCGGGATCGACTCATGGATCACCGCGTGCCGGCCGCCGAAGAACTCGAGGCGGAACGGCTCGGCGTCGACGACATCGCCGGGGTGCACGATGGTGATGTTGTAGCCTATGGCGGCCTTGGACACGCCCTCCGGGGCGAAGATCGGCGTGCCCGGGAACGTCTCGAGGATGCGGTCGAGGTGGTCGGGCGTCCAATGGTCGGGGTGCTCGTGGGTGATGACGATCCCGACGACGCCCTCGAGCTCCCCGAGCGGGGCGGTGAACGACCCGGGATCGAGGATCAGCGTTCGACCGGTGTCGACGAGGGTCAGGGTGGCGTGCTCGAACTTCGTGACTCGCATGCGTCGAGTCAAGCGTTCCGGGACTGCGGGGGCAAGCGAAGAGCCGCGGCGCGCCGATACCCGTGTCGATTTGGAACGGGCATGAGGCCCGTGGCATAATCGAACGGTTGCCTGAACGGCCCCATCGTATAGCGGCCTAGTACGCCGCCCTCTCACGGCGGTAACGCGGGTTCGAATCCCGCTGGGGTCACCAGTCAGGCAACAACGTCGCAATCTCGGTTGCGGCGCGCTGTACGGCCCCATCGTATAGCGGCCTAGTACGCCGCCCTCTCACGGCGGTAACGCGGGTTCGAATCCCGCTGGGGTCACACACGTGACAGAGCCCCCGAGTCCTCCAGGACCCGGGGGCTCTTCGTCGTTCTGCCGCTGGGAGGAGCGGGAGTGCTGCGGGCGACGCCCGCGCAGACGGCGACGATCATGTGGACGCGCCGGGGGTGTGGTCGGCGTCACCGGGCGACGGGCGCGGGGTCGCGGCATCCGTCCCGCGACGGCGAATGCGGACCAGTCGCACGATGCCCCAGACGACGAGGGCGGCGACGGCGGCCACGGCGAGCCAGGGGAGGAGGAACCCGATCGCGACCACGATGCCGTTCAGCGTCGCGACGAGGCCGTTCCAGCCCGCGGCGAGACCGTCGCCGAACCCGGCGGGGTCGGCGGTCACGGGTTCGACTTCGGGCACGACCGTCACCGACAGCGTCGACATGGCGACCTGGTCGTCGAGCATCTCGAGCTGCTGCTGGTAGGACTCCAGCGTGGCCTGGCGCTCCGACAGCGCCGCCTCCGCGGCGATGAGATCCGCGACACTCTGAGCCTGCGCCATGAGCTCGGTGAGGCGGTCCACAGACGCCTGTGCGGCGTCGATGCGGGCCTCGAGATCCACGGTCTGCTCGGTGACGTCCTGACGGGA
The DNA here is from genome assembly GCF_056156365.1 of Microbacterium sp. F01. Taxonomy (NCBI): domain Bacteria; kingdom Bacillati; phylum Actinomycetota; class Actinomycetes; order Micrococcales; family Microbacteriaceae; genus Microbacterium; species Microbacterium sp. F01. The sequence continues at coordinate 2,329,639 of NZ_CM149592.1, read as the reverse complement.
CAGGTTGGTCGCGGTCACTTCGCCGACATCGTCGAGCTCGTCGACGACGCTCTGCAGCTGATCGGCGGGGACGCGGACCGTGATCCACGCGCCGTCGGTCGGATACGGGTAGGGCATGGTGTCGTAGACGACGCCGCCCTCGGAGGGGCTGACCGGGTACACGATGCCGTCGCTGCCGACGCTCATCGACTCGACGTAGCCGCCGTGGGCGACCGCGGAGTTCGCGATGGCGCGCGCGGCCGCGTCGACCTCGTCGGCCGTGACCGTGGCGGAGGCAGTGGTGATGATGTCGCGGTCCGCGGCCTCGGCGCCCGCGGCGGTGTCTCCGGCGGACGCGTCGGGCGCGACCGTGAGCGGCGCGGACTCGCGCGTGTCGGTGCCCGACGAGTCGGAGCTGAACGAGCCGTCGCCGGAGTCGGCGGGCGCGACCGGCGCGACGGCGGACTCCTCGCTCGCACCGCCCGACGTGCCGACCAGCGATCCCACCGACGGCGCGATCACGGCGGCCACGGCGATCACTGCCGCGGCGGCGCCGCCGGCGATCCAGAGTCGACCTCGACGCGTACGGCGGGCCGACTGACGGGTGCGCTCGCGCGCGATGTCGGCGAAGAGCGCGTCCTCGATCTCATCGATCCGGTCGGCGCTGAGTTCGGGAAGGGATTCCGGGGTCTCGGGGACCAGGGACTGCGTGCTCATGTGCTCTCCTTGACAACGGTCCGCAGACGGGTGCGGATGCGGGAGAGACGGTTGCGGACGACCCCGTGGGCGACGCCCAGCTCATCGGCGGCCGCCTGATAGGCGTAGCCCTCGGTCGCGCACAGCCGGAAGATGGCGCGATCGAGCTCGCCCAGCCCTGCGACCTCGTTGAGGATCGCCTCGGCGAGCCGATCGTCGATCACCTGCTGCTCGACATCGACCGTCGAAGGAAGCGTCTCATCGGCGGCCGCCCCGGTGTGCTCGCGCTCGCGCCGCTGACGGCGGATGCGGTTCGCGCACTGGAACCGGCAGATCGTCGCGAGCCAGGGCAGCAGCGAATCGCCGGCGAGGTCGAGGCCGGGGAGCTTGCGCCAGGCGACGAGGAACGTCTCCTGCGTGACCTCCTCGGCGTCCGCCGGATTGCCGACCAGTCCGTGCGCCAGCCAGTACACCGGCCGCACGTACGCCCGATACAGGGTGCGGAAGGCGTGCTCGCTCCCGCCCGCAGCCAGCACCACGAGCTCGGCATCGCCCGGCAGGTCCTCGCCTGTCATCCCCATCCTCCGAATTGTCTCTCACCATGTCAGTGTCCGCACCGGCCGGATCGTCTCACGGGCAACGGTCGCACTGTGCCGAGCCTGTATTCTGTTGCGAGCGAGAGGGAGTATCCCGACTCGCGCATCCGTCATCACGGGTCCCGACAGAGCGACCCCGGGTGCGCGCCGCAGGCCGTTCCGCCGGCGGGGGAGAGACTTTCGGATTCCACCGACCCCTCGTACGTCCCCTTCGAAAGGCCCTCCATGGACCTCGAACTCCCGCTGTGGTTCGAAATCGGATCGCTCGTGATCCTCACCCTGATCCTGATCGCGGATCTGCTGCTCATCCTGAAGCGGCCGCACATCCCCTCGACGCGTGAGTCGACGCTGTGGGTCGTGTTCTACGTGACCCTCGCGCTCATCTTCGCGGGAATCATGTGGATCGTCGCCGGGCCCGAGTACGCCGGCCAGTTCGTCGCCGGCTGGCTCACCGAGTACAGCCTGTCGATCGACAACCTCTTCGTCTTCGTGCTTATCATGTCGCAGTTCGCGGTTCCGCGGCGCTATCAGCAGGAGGTGCTGATGGTGGGCATCATCATCGCCCTCGTGCTGCGCGGCATCTTCATCCTGGTCGGCGCGGCGGTGATCGAGCAGTTCAGCTGGGTCTTCTACATCTTCGGCGCGTTCCTCGTCTGGACCGCGTGGCGTCAGGCGTTCCCGGGCGGCGACCACGACTCCGATGTCAAGCAGGAGAACTTCGTCGTGCGCATGCTGCGCCGCACGATCGACATCAGCGACCACTACGACGGCGCCAAGATCCGCACCGTCGTGGACGGCAAGAAGATGTGGACGCCGATGATCATCGTCTTCGCGGCGATCGGCGTCACCGACCTGCTGTTCGCGATCGACTCGATCCCCGCGATCTTCGGCATCACGCAGAGCGCATTCATCGTCTTCACGGCGAACATCTTCGCCCTGATGGGTCTGCGCCAGCTCTACTTCCTGCTGGGCGACCTGCTCGATCGCCTCCGCTACCTGCACTACGGCATCGCATTCATCCTCGCGTTCATCGGCCTGAAGCTCGTCTTCCACGCCATGCACGTGAACGAGCTTCCGTTCATCAACAACGGTGAGCACATCGAGTGGGCTCCCGAGATCTCGACATGGATGTCGCTGGGTGTCATCGTCCTCTCGATGGCCGTGGCGACGATCGCGAGCCTCATCGCGTCGGCCCGCGACAAGAAGGCTGTGACGGCGGATGCTGCGGCCGCGGTCGTGGCGGATGAGAAGGGCACGCCTCCGACGGTCGACCACCCCCGTTCGGACGACGGTCGCTGATCCCGATCCGCTGAGCGTGCGCCTCGGGTCGCCGGCAGTCGCCGGCGGCCCGAGGCGTCGTTTCGAGCGGCTCGGGACCGGGCACGGCGACGGCAGATGACGGCGGCGGCGCGGGCGGCGGTTTCGGCGATGGTAGCCTGGGCACGTGCGGATCGCTCGCCTTCTCCTTAGCGGCCGCGACGAGTCCTAGTCTCAGGCCTCCCTCGTCGCGGAGTTCGTCGCGGGCCCCACCCCCATGCGGGCGCAGTCCCATAGAGGAGAACGAAGAGCAATGAGCACGACTGATGCATCCGGCATTCCCGACCGTCCCCGGACCCTCGCCGAGAAGGTGTGGGACGACCACGTCGTCGTCCGCGGCGAAGACGGTCAGCCGGACCTGATCTACATCGACCTGCACCTCGTGCACGAGGTCACCAGCCCCCAGGCCTTCGACGGTCTGCGGGCGGAGGGTCGTCCGGTGCGGCGGCTGGATCTGACGATCGCGACGGAGGACCACAACACCCCGACGCTCGACATCGACAAGCCGATCGCCGATCTCACCAGTCGCACGCAGATCGAGACGCTGCGGCGCAACGCCGCCGAGTTCGGTGTGCGTCTGCACTCGCTGGGTGACAAGGAGCAGGGCATCGTCCACGTGGTGGGCCCGCAGCTCGGCCTGACGATGCCGGGTATCACGGTGGTGTGCGGCGACTCGCACACCTCGACGCACGGCGCCTTCGGGGCGATGGCGTTCGGCATCGGCACCAGCGAGGTCGAGCACGTGCTCGCGACGCAGACGCTGCCGCTGAAGCCCTTCAAGACGATGGCGATCACGGTCGAGGGTGAGCTGCGGCCCGGCGTCTCGGCCAAGGACATCGTGCTGGCGATCATCGCCAAGATCGGCGCGAACGGCGGACAGGGCTACGTTCTCGAATTCCGCGGCAGCGCCGTCCGGTCCCTCTCGATGGAGGGCCGCATGACGATCTGCAACATGTCGATCGAGGCGGGCGCCCGTGCCGGGATGGTCGCGCCCGACGAGACCACGTTCGCGTACGTGAAGGGCCGCGAGCACGCGCCGACCGGTCAGGACTGGGACGACGCGGTCGCGTACTGGCGGACGCTGCCCAGCGACGAGGGCGCCGTGTACGACGCCGAGGTGTTCCTCGACGCCGCCGAGCTCGAGCCGTTCGTGACCTGGGGCACCAACCCCGGTCAGGGCGTCTCGCTGAGCGCGTCCGTGCCGTCGCCCGACGACTTCGCCGATCCCAACGAGCGGGCCGCCGCAGAGCGCGCACTCGAGTACATGGACCTCGTGCCCGGCACCCCGCTCAAAGCGGTCCCGGTGGATGCCGTGTTCATGGGTTCGTGCACGAACAGCCGCATCGAGGACCTCCGTGCGTTCGCGTCGGTCATCGAGGGCCGCAAGAAGGCCGACGGCGTGCGTGTCATGGTCGTCCCGGGCTCGGCCCGGGTCCGACTCGAGGCCGAGGCCGAGGGCCTCGACAAGGTCTTCGAGGAGTTCGGCGCCGAGTGGCGTTTCGCGGGGTGCTCGATGTGCCTGGGCATGAACCCCGACCAGCTCGCACCGGGGGAGCGCTGCGCCTCCACGAGCAACCGCAACTTCGAAGGCCGCCAGGGCAAGGGGGGTCGCACACACCTCGTGTCGCCGCTCGTCGCCGCAGCCACCGCCGTCATGGGCCGCCTCGCGAGCCCGGGCGATCTTCCCGCGCCCGTCGGGGCCGCAGCCGAGGGCACGGAGGCCTGACATGGAGAAATTCACGACGCATACCGGCATCGCGGCCCCGTTGAAGCGCTCCGCCGTCGACACCGACCAGATCATCCCGGCCGTCTACCTGAAGCGCGTCACCAAGACGGGCTTCGAGGACGCGCTGTTCGCGAGCTGGCGTCAGGACCCCGAGTTCGTGCTCAACCAGCCGGCGTACGCGGGCGCGAGCATCCTCGTCGCCGGCCCCGACTTCGGCACCGGCTCGAGCCGCGAGCACGCGGTGTGGGCATTGCGCGACTTCGGATTCAAGGTCGTGCTGAGCCCGCGCTTCGCCGACATCTTCCGAGGGAACGCGGGCAAGCAGGGCCTGGTCGCCGGAGTGATCTCCGAAGCGGACCTCGAGGCCGCGTGGGCCGCCATCGAGGCGGATCCCGGCGTCTCGATGACGGTCGATCTCGAGGCCCGCACGGCGCGCATCGGCGCGCTGGAGCTGCCTTTCGAGATCGACGATTACACTAGGTGGCGGCTTCTCGAAGGGCTCGATGACATCGGGCTCACGCTGCGCGACGCAGACAAGATCGCGCAGTTCGAGGCTCGCCGAGAGGCGTGGCGGCCGCGGACACTTCCCGTTCCGTGAGCCGGGCCGGGCGCCCAGAACCCGGGCGCCCGACCGTCGCAAGCCCCCTCTGCACACCAAGTGAGGACCACCGGATGAAGCCGCTCCTGAACGTCGCCGCCGGCGAAAGCACCACTGCCGAAGCGGGAGAGCAGGAACTGACCGGTGAAGTCCTGGCGATCCGGGGCGGGCGACCGCTGACGGGTCGCGTCGAGGTGAAGGGCGCCAAGAACCTCGTCACCAAGGCCATGGTGGCAGCTCTCCTCGGCGAGACGGCCAGCACGCTGCGCGACGTCCCCGACATCAGCGACGTCCAGGTCGTCCGCTCGCTCCTCGAGGTCCACGGCGTGCGCGTCGTCGACGGCGAGGAGGAGGGCACGATCCACCTCGATCCCAGCGGCGCCGTGGCGGCCCACTTCGAGGAGATCGACGCGCACGCCGGGGCATCCCGCATCCCGATCCTGTTCTGCGGGCCCCTGCTGCACCTGCTCGGCGAAGCGCTCATCCCCGATCTCGGCGGCTGCCGCATCGGCGACCGTCCGATCAACTTCCACATGGACGCGCTGCGCGCCTTCGGCGCCGTCGTCGACAAGAGCTACGAGGGCATCCGGATCACCGCGCCCAACGGGCTCCACGGCGCGAACATCGAGCTGCCGTACCCGAGCGTCGGTGCGACCGAGCAGGTGCTCCTGACCGCGGTGCGGGCGAAGGGCGTGACAGAGCTGCGCAATGCCGCGATCGAGCCCGAGATCATGGACCTCATCGCGGTGCTCCAGAAGATGGGCGCGATCATCTCGTACGAGCCGAACCGCGTCATCTTCATCGAGGGGGTCGACTCGCTGCGCGGCTACGACCACCGGGCGATCTTCGACCGCAACGAGGCCGCCTCGTGGGCGTGCGCGGCGTTGGCCACCGACGGCGACATCTTCGTCGGCGGCGCACGCCAGCAGGAGATGCTGACCTTCCTCAATGTCTTCCGCAAGGCCGGCGGATGGTTCGACGTCCGCGAGGACGGCATCCAGTTCCGCCGCGGCGGGGCGCTCAAGCCCGTCGTCGTCGAGACCGACGTGCACCCCGGCTTCATGACGGACTGGCAGCAGCCGCTCATCGTCGCGCTCACGCAGGCCGAGGGCGAGTCGACCGTCCACGAGACCGTGTACGAGAACCGGCTCGGCTTCACCGAGGCGCTGAACCTCATGGGCGCCGACATCGTCGTGCACCGTGACGGCATCGATGCACCCGGCCGGCGTGTTCCCCGCCGGGCCCTCGAGCAGGCCGCCGTGATCAACGGCCCCACGCCCCTGCACGGCGCCGATGTGGTGGTCCCTGACCTGCGCGGCGGGTACAGCTACGTGATCGCGGCGCTGGCCGCCGAGGGGGAGTCGGTCGTCCGCAACGTCGGCATCATCCGTCGCGGCTACGAGAAGTTCTTCGCCAAGCTCGAGCAGCTCGGCGCCGACTTCGACGTCATCGGATAGCCCGGTGGCCACCGATCGTCCGCGCGCATCGGCCGAGAAGACGCGACCGAGCGCCTTCTGGCCGCTGGCCGGCCTCCTCGTGCCGCTCTTGAGTCTGCTCTTCAAGCTCGAGATCGAGGACGGCAGGAAGCTCCCGCGCGACGGCGCGTTCGTGCTCGCTCCGAACCACATGAGCGAGATCGATCCGCTCGTGGTCGCCCTCGCCGTGTGGCGTCTGGGCCGGGCCCCGCGGTTCATGGCGAAGGAGAGCCTGTTCCGTGTGCCGGTGCTGGGCTGGGTCCTGCGCATCACGGGGATGGTGCCGGTCGCGCGGGCGACCTCCGCCGCCGCGGCACGAGCGACGCTCGAGGCATCCGAGACCCTCGTGCAGCATGGCCGCGGGGTCATCGTCTACCCGGAGGGCTCGCTCACCCGCGAGCCGAACCTGTGGCCCATGCGCGGCAAGACCGGCGCGGTCCGTCTCGCGCTGGCCGGCGGCATCCCGGTCATCCCGATGGCGCAGTGGGGCGCCCAGCAGGTGCTCCCGCGCTACGGCAAGCTCAAGCTCTGGCCTCTGCGCCGCCGCGTGCGCGTGATCGTCGGCGACCCGGTCGATCTCTCGGCGTTCGTCGGGTCGGTGTCGTCGCAGACCGCGCTCGTCGAGGCGACGGACACCGTGATGGCCGACATCTCGGGCCTGCTCTCGCAGCTGCGCGGCGAGCCCGCGCCCGCCCAGCGGTGGAACCCGGCCGATCACGGCCAGAAGGAGACGGGGCGCCTTGAGCCGTAGGCAGGATGCTGCGCGCCCGCGCGTCGCCGTCGTCGGCGCGGGCAGCTGGGGGACGACGTTCGGCAAGATCCTCGCCGACGGCGGCGCCCACGTCACCATGTGGGCGCGTCGCCCGGAACTCGCGAGCGAGATCCAGGAGGGCAAGCGCAACAGCGAGTACCTCCCCGGGATCAACCTGCCGCGCGACATGCACGCGACCCACCACCTGTCGGAGGCGCTCGACGGCGCTGAGCAGATCTACCTGTCGATCCCGAGCCAGGCGGTGCGCCAGAACCTCAAGGCGGTGCGGCCGCTGATCTCGCAGAGCGACGTCCCCATCGTGTCGCTCATGAAGGGCGTCGAGCGGCGCACGGGCCTTCGCATGAGCCAGGTGATCGAGCAGGAGCTGCACTGCGACCCCGCGCGCATCGCGGTGGCGTCCGGTCCGAACCTCGCCCTCGAGATCGCGCGCGAGCAGCCCACCGCGGCCGTCATCTCGTCGACGAGCCAGGAGACCGCCGAGGCCGTCGCGCGCCGCGCGCGCAACACGTACTTCCGCACGTTCGTCAACACCGACGTGATCGGCACCGAGTTCGGCGGTGTGCTCAAGAACCTCATCGCCGTGGCGATCGGCATCGTCGACGGTGTCGGCTACGGCGAGAACACGAAAGCGTCGATCATCACGCGCGGCCTCGTCGAGATGACGGACTTCGCCGTCGCGTTCGGCGCGCAGCACGAGACGCTGCAGGGTCTCGCCGGACTCGGCGACCTCATCGCGACGTGCCAGTCGCCGCTCAGCCGCAACAACACCGCCGGGCGACTGCTCGGCCAGGGCTATCGCTTCGACGACGTCGTCAAGCAGATGAACCAGACGGCGGAGGGGCTCGCGTCCGTCGCGCCCATCCTCCAGCTGGCGCGGGAGGTGGGCGTGCAAATGCCCATCGTCGAGCAGGTGAAGATGGTGCTCGACGGCACCATGAACCCTCGTGACATCGCGCCGCACCTTACGACCGACGACGACACCCCCCAGGGCGAGAGGACGACGAATGGACAAGCCGGCGGTGGCGGTGCTCTTTGGCGGTCGATCCAGCGAGCACTCGATCAGTTCCGCAACGGCGGGCGGGGTGCTGCGGGCGATCGACCGTGACAGTTACCGCGTGATCCCGGTGGGGATCACGCGCGACGGCGTGTTCGTCCTCGAGGACGACGACCCCGGCAAGTTCGCGCTCGATGCCGAGCGGCTCCCCGAGGTCGTCGACAACGGCACCCGCATCCTGTGGCCCGAGGTCGGCGAGCGAGAGATCCGGGTGCGCCGCGCCGACGGCACGGTCGACGGCTTGGGTGCCCTCAATGTCGTGCTGCCGATCCTGCACGGGGTGCACGGCGAGGACGGCACCATCCAGGGCTTCTTCGACACCCTCGAGATCCCGTACGCGGGCGGCGGTGTGCTCGATTCGGCGCTGTGCATGGACAAGCACTTCATGAAGATCGTCCTGCAGGCCGCCGGCGTGCCGGTATCTCCGTGGGTCACGGTGACCGAGGAGCGCTGGGAGCGCGACCCGGAGGGAGTGCGAGCGGATGCTGCGGCCCTCGGTGAGCCGTCCTTCGTGAAGCCTGCCCGCGCGGGGTCGAGCGTCGGCGTCTCGAAGGTCCACGATGCGTCCGAGCTCGACGCGGCGCTCGCGCTGGCGTTCGCCGAGGACGACAAGGTGCTCATCGAGTCGGCGATCGTCGGCCGCGAGGTCGAGGTCGCGATCCTCGAGGGACGCGGCGGCGCCGCCCCGCGGGCATCGCTGCCCGGCGAGATCGTGCTCACGACGCGCGAGTTCTACGACTTCGAGGGCAAGTACCTCGGCGGCGACGGCGCCGAGGTGGTCTGCCCCGCCGACCTGACCGACGGCGAGATCGCGGCGATCCAGGATCTCGGCGTCCGTGCCTTCCAGGCCGTCGACGGCAAGGGCCTCGCACGTGTCGACTTCTTCCTCGCCGCGGACGGGCTCTACGTCAACGAGCTCAACACGATGCCGGGGTTCACGCCGATCTCGATGTTCCCGAAGTGCTGGATCGCGTCCGGCATGTCGTACCCCGAGCTGATCACAGAGCTCATCGACACGGCGCTGGAGCGCACCACCACGACCGAGCAGGTTCGGGCGACGCGCTGAACGCGGCTCACGAGCCTCAGGGTGCGGGCGTCGCCTCTCCCCGATCGAGGCACTGGCCGTCGACCGGGAGCACGCTCACGAGCGGCGACAGCGCGTCGAGCACGTCGCGGCTCGACACCCCGTCGCCGTTCTCGTCGGCGGTCGTGTCGAGGTAGATCTCGACGGCGGGCGTTCGGCCGAACGTGGTCACGCGGAACCTCGGCGCATCGGAGTCGTCGATGATCCAGTCGACGCCGGCCACGTCCTGGCAGGGGAGCGTGGTCGGCCCCGGCGGCTCCACGCCGCATGTCAGCAGCACCTTCGAGTCTCCGGGTGAGCCCCACGCGCCGGTCGCCTGCGCGTCGGTCCACAGCCGTGCCTGCCCGCTGACCGTCCCTGGCAGGTTCGAGGTGACCTCCGCGCACAGCGGGTCGTTCGCCGCCGCCGCCGGATCGAGGTCGACCGTCGTGGTGCATCCCGTCAGCCCGACAGCGGCCACCATCGTGAGGCCGAACGCAACCAGGGAGGGGAGAGCACGCACCATTCCAGGCTAACCCGGCGGCGCTGCCCGCTCAGTCCGCACCGGTAGCGTGGATGTGTGGTCGAAGAGCGCATGGATCCGACGGTGGGCGAGCTCAGCGAGGGGCGCATCCTGCGCCGGATCCTCGAGCGTCTCGGCGATTCGAACGCCCTCGTCGGGCCGGGCGACGACGCCGCGGTGATCGCCGCCGCGGACGGCCGGGTGGTGGCGACGGTCGACACGCTGGTCCACGGCCCCGACTTCCGCCTCGCATGGTCGAGCGCGTTCGACCTCGGGTACAAGGCAGCCGCCGTCAACCTCGCGGACGTGGCGGCAATGGGCGCCACTCCCACGGCCCTGCTCGTGGCCCTCGCGATGCCCGATGCGACGCGGCTCTCGTTCGTCACCGGCATCGCCGACGGCCTCCGCGCCGCCTGCCGCGACCTCGCACCCGGCTGCCGCGTCGAGGGCGGCGATCTCACCGTCTCCGACACGCTCACGATCGCCGTCACCGCGCTCGGGGCGCTCGCGGGTCGTGCACCCGTGCTGCGCTCGGGCGCCGAACCCGGAGACCTGGTCGCGGTCGCCGGCGAGCTGGGGAGCGCCGCGCGAGGGCTCAGCATCCTCTTCGAACGATTCACGGATGCCGCGGGCCACCCGATCCCTGTCGACGAGAGTCATCTCGACCCCGCGGAGCTCACCGATCTCGTGGCGCAGCTGCGTCCTTCTCCACCCGTGTGGCTGGGACCCGAGGCGGCCGAGGCGGGTGCCACCGCGATGATGGACGTGTCGGACGGCCTCGTGCTCGATGCATCGCGCATGGCCGCAGCATCCGACGTCACGATCGCCCTCGAGTCGGCGTCGCTCGGATCCGATGTCGCCTCCGCCCTTGCGGGCGGCGAGGATCACGCGCTGCTCGCGACCTTCCCGGCGAACCGCCCGCTGCCGCGCGGGTTCGTCCGGGTGGGGATGGTGCAGCCGCGCGGTCACGACGCGGTGCTCGTCGACGGCCGACCGCACGATGGTCGCGGCGGCTGGGACCCCTACCGCGACTGGGACGCCGGCACGGGATGACCCGGTGTCGCCGACACCCGCTACGGTGACACGGTGACCCAGCTGCTGCCCCGCTCGACGCCCGAGCGTCAGTCCGTGCCGTCTGCCGCGATCTCACGACTGATCCGTCGGCTCGACGGCATCTCGCACATCCACACGCTGACCGTCGTGCGTCACGGGCACGTCATCGCCGAGGCGACGTGGGCGCCGTACGAGCGGGAGCTGCCGACCGCGATGTACTCGGTGAGCAAGAGCTTCACGTCGATCGCCGTCGGGCTGGCCGTCGAGGAGGGCCTGCTCGCGATCGACGACCGTGTGGTCGACCTGCTTCCCAGGCTCGCACCCGAGCGGCCCTCCGCGCACCTCGCAGCCTTGACGGTGCGACACCTGCTCACGATGACGACGGGTCACGCGATCGAGCCGCCGTTCGACGATGAGGACTGGGCCCGGGCCGCCCTCGCCGCCGAGCTGCGGCACGAGCCTGGCACGCACTGGATGTACAACACGCCGGCGACGCACCTGCTGTCGCAGATCCTTCAGACGATCACCGGCGAGCGGCTCCTCGACTACCTGACGCCGCGTCTGTTCGATCCGCTCGGGTTCCGCGGTCCCGAGTGGGAGCAAGGCCCTACAGGCGTCGACGCCGGCGGCTTCGGGCTCTCCATCCGCCCCGAGGAGCTCGCCGCATTCGGCCAGCTGCTTGTGCAGCGCGGCGCGTGGGAGGGAGCGCAACTGGTTCCGGCCGAGTGGATCGATGCGGCGACCAGCCGTCAGGTGGCGAACAGCACGGGCATCGGCGACTGGAGCCAGGGCTACGGATTCCAGTTCTGGCGCTGCCGCCATGACGCGTACCGCGGCGACGGCGCGTTCGGCCAGTACGTCGTGGTGATCCCCGGGTTCGACACCGTCGTCGCGATCACCGGCGGACTGCCCGACATGCAGCCGCCGCTGGACGCGATCTGGGACACGCTGCTGCCGGCATTCGACACGGAAGAGCAGTCGGTCGAGCTCGTCGCGGCGGCGCCGATCGCCGCGATCGACGGGGAGCGACGCGGCGGCGAGGTCGCCTTCGACTACGACGGGCCGCTGCGACGCATCCGTGTGAGCGACGGGCTCCTCGAGATCGACGGGTCGGCGCTGCCGTGTGTTCCTGGCGCGTGGTCGGCCGCGACGTTCCCGCCCGATCCGGCCGCGAACCGCTTCTGGTACGGCGACCGGGTCGCGGTGTCGGGCGGCTGGCACGATGACAGATTCCGTGCCGACGTGCGTCTGCTCGGCGACGCCGCGACATTCCACCTCGAGCTCGACGCGTCGGGCCATCTGCGCATCACGAGGGACGTCGGATTCGACGGCACTCAGGTCTGGGAGGGCGATGCCGTCGATCAGTCGGCGGTGGTCGCCCACCACATCGCCGTGTCGCCGTAGCGCTTCGAGCGCGTGGCGACGAGCCCGTCGGGCAGGCTCGGCTCGGGGGAGCGCGAGGCGCGTTCGATCACGACGTCCGCTCCGGCCGAGAGGACCGGGACGAGCAGCGCGAGGGTCGACGACAGCTCCGTCTCGCCGACGTCGTACGGCGGGTCGAGGAAGACCAGGTCGAACGGTCCTCGCACCGAGCGGAGGAACGCGTCGGCTGACGAACGGTGCACGCGGATCGCAGCATCCGTCCCCACGGCCTTCGCGACGCGGCTCGCGTTGCGCTGCACGATGGTCGCCGCCCGCGGAGACTTCTCGACGAGGTCGGCGGATGTCGCCCCCCGGCTCACCGCCTCGAGGCCGAGGGCGCCGGAACCCGCGTAGAGGTCGAGGACGGCGGCGCCGCGCAGAACGTCGGCGGATTCCAGAGCCCCGAAGAGAGACTCGCGTACCCGATCGCTCGTGGGGCGGGTGCCGGCGTCCGGCACATCGAGCATGAGCGAGCCCGCACGGCCGGCGATGATGCGCGTCACCCTCTCACGATATCGGCCCGCCGCCGTGCGGCTCCGCAGGGGCCGCCCTGTGATCGCCGGTGGGGGAGCCCGGAATCGATGGGGGTCGACATGAATCGCATTGGCATCAGGGTTTCGTCGGCGGTGGTCGCGTTCGTCGCGGCCGCACTCGTCCTTGCGGGGTGCGCGACCGGCGGCGGGTCGTCGCCGACGACATCGCCGACCACTTCGGCGTCACCGTCCGAATCACCCACCGCCTCACCGACACCGACGCCGACACCGAGTGCGTCGGTCGCGGTGACGCTGCCCACCGACTGCACGAAACTCGCGACTCCGGCGACGTGGCAGGCGGCGGTCGGCGATATGACGCTGCAGAGCAACGGCGAGGGCTTCGTGCGGCCGGCTCCCGAGGGCGCCACGCTCGCGCTGGGCTGCGACTGGATCGTCGGCGATGCGACCGGGATGCTGCTTCTCATCAGCACCGCGACGCCCGAGGCTGTCAGCGCCGCGGTGGCAGACCTTCCCGCGCAGGGCTACACGTGCCAGGTCTCGGACGACTTCGGCGCCGACTTCTGCGTACTGCCTGGACAGGGCACCGACACCGAGGAGATGATCGTCGCCCGGGATGGCGTGTGGATCTACCTGTCCACCGTGAACCGCAACGGGCGCGCGTTCCTCTCCGAGATCGTGGAGTCCATCTTCGCCTGAGCAACGCGACGTCGCCGGTCGCTCCTAGACTCGTGGCGTGGCCTCCTTCACCCTCGACTCGAGCCTCGGCGGCGCGATCGGCGGAAAGACCGCGGCGGCGCTCGAGCGTGCGTTCGGCATGAAGACAGTCGGCGACCTGCTCGTCCACTATCCCCGCCGCTATGCCCGCCACGGCGAGCTGACGCCGATCTCGACACTGCCGCTCGGCGAGCCGGTGACGATCGTCGCCGAGGTGCGCCGCGTCAGCGAACGACGCATGAAGAACCGGAACGGCTCGCTGCTTGAGGTCGTGATCAGCGACGGCAACGGCGAGATGTCACTGACCTTCTTCAACCAGTCGTGGCGGGTGCGTGACCTGCAGCCCGGCAGACAGGGCATCTTCGCGGGCAAGGTGGGCATCTACAAGGGCGTACAGCAGCTCGCCCACCCCGACTACGAGCTGTTCGAAGACGCCGACACGGCGCGGATGAAGGTGCAGGCGAATGCCAACCTGCCGATCCCGATCTATCCGGCCACCAGCACGGTCGCCAGCTGGCAGCTGCAGAAGACAGTGGAGCTGGTCCTCGACGGTCTGGGCGAGATCCCCGAGCCTCTCACCGACGAGCTGCGCGCACGGCACGGCCTGATCGGGGCACGCAGCGCGATCGAGCGCATCCACCGCCCCGACGATTTCGACCAGATCGAGCCTGCGCGCGCGACGCTGCGCATGCAGGAGGCCTTCGTCCTCCAGGTCGCGCTCCTGCAGCAGCGGCAGTTCGTCCGTGCGCTGTCGGCGACCACGCGCGCTCCGGGAGCGCTGCTCGAGCGATTCGACGAGTCCCTGCCTTTCCCGCGGACGCCCGACCAGGTCACGGTCGGCGACGACGTCGCGCGCGACCTCATGGGCGACTGGCCCATGAACCGCCTCGTCCAGGGCGAGGTCGGCTCGGGCAAGACGCTGGTCGCGTTGCGCGCCATGCTCCAGGTCGCCCAGTCAGGCGGTCAGTCCGCTCTCATCGCGCCGACCGAAGTCCTCGCGGCGCAGCACGTGCGGTCGATCGCACGGATGCTGGGCCCGAAGCTCGCTCCCGAGCTCATGCCCACGCTCCTGACCGGGCAGCTCCCGGCGGCCGAGCGCCGGAAGGCCGCACTGCGTGCCGCGTCGGGGCAGGCCCTCATCGTCGTCGGCACCCACGCGCTCCTGAGCGAGAGCACGACCTTCGCCGACCTCGGCCTCGTCGTGGTCGACGAGCAGCACCGCTTCGGCGTCGAGCAGCGCGAGTCGCTGCGCGCCAAGGGCTCCTCGCCGCACGCCCTGGTGCTCACGGCGACGCCCATCCCGCGCACGGTGGCGATGACCGTCTTCGGCGACCTCGACGTCTCGACGATCCGGACGATGCCGGCCGGCCGCGCCGGCATCGAGACCTACGTCGCGCCGCTGGCCGAGCGCTCGAGCTGGTTCGCGCGCGTCTGGGAGCGCATCGCCGAGGAGGTCGCCCAGGGGCGCCAGGCGTTCGTCGTCTGCGCCGCCATCGACGCCGAGAAGCTCACCAAGGACGACACCGCCGACGAGCCCGCCGGCGACACCGGGGGCGAGGCGACCCGCACCCGCTGGGGCGTCGTGCAGGTCGCCGACCTGCTGTCGCGGCATCCGTCATTCGAGAACATCAGGGTCGAGATCCTGCACGGCAAGATGCCGTCCGACGAGAAGGACGCTGTCATGCAGGCCTTCGCCCGCGGCGATATCGACGTGCTCGTGGCGACCACCGTGGTCGAGGTGGGCGTCGATGTGCCGAACGCGTCGACGATGGCGATCCTCGAGGCCGACCGGTTCGGTGTGTCGCAGCTGCACCAGCTGCGCGGACGCGTCGGCCGCGGCGGGATCCCGGGTCTGTGCCTGCTGGTGACCGAGGCGCCGCTCGGCACGCCCGCGCGCGAGCGGGTGGACGCCGTGGCCTCGACCCTCGACGGATTCGCGCTGGCGGAGGTCGACCTCGAGCTCCGCGGCGAGGGCGACGTGCTCGGCGACGCGCAGTCCGGGGCGCGGTCGTCGCTTCGACTGCTGCGTGTCGTGAAGGACGCCGACATCATCTCCGAAGCGCGGGTGGCGGCCGAGCAGCTGATCGCCGACGACCCGGCGCTGCTGCGGCATCCCGGGCTCGCGGCCGCCCTCGAGCGCAACGTCGGAATGGCCGAGCGCGCTGCGCTCGCCAAGAACTGACGCGTTCGGAGCGCCTTCGGACGGCCCACTAGGCTGGACCGCATGAGCAGCCGGATCGCCGTCGTCCCGGGATCTTTCGATCCGCCGACCCTCGGTCATCTGGACGTGATCCGCCGTGCCGCCTCGCTGTACGACCAGCTCCACGTGCTCGTCGTGCACAATCCCGGCAAAGAGGCGATGCTGCCCATCGCGCAGCGCCAGTCGCTCCTGGAGCAGTCGATCGCCGAGGCCGAGATCGAGGGCGACGTGATCGTCGCGTCGTGGAGCATGGGCCTGCTGGTGGACTACGCGACGGACGTCGGAGCCGGCGTGCTGGTGAAGGGCATCCGCTCGCAGGTCGATGTGGCGTACGAGACGCCGATGGCGATCGTGAACCGCCACCTCGCTCACGTCGAGACCGTTTTCCTGCTCCCAGACCCTGCGCACGCGCTCGTCTCGAGCTCGCTGGTGCGTCAGGTCGCGTCGCTCGGGGGCGATGTCTCCCCGTTCGTGCCGCCCGCCGTGGCGCGGTTCCTCGACACCGGCGCGCGCGGCATCTGACCGGAAACCGCGGCTAGGCTGGAGCCGTGGTCAGAAAGCATGTGACGGGTCCGTTCGTCCTCCCGGTCCGCGACATCGCCCACCGCTCGGGAGAGATGCGCGAGCATACCCTCGAGGTCCCAGCCCCCGAGAAGTGGGGCGAGGGTCTCGTCGCCGTCGCCGAGGGGGAGCCCCTCGTGCTGGACGTGCGTCTGGAGTCGGTGCACGAGGGCATTCTCGTCTCCGGAGAGGTCGACACGGAGTACACCGGCATCTGCAGTCGGTGCCTCATCGACATCGCCGAAGGGCTCAAAGTCGAGTTTCAGGAGCTTTTCGCGTATCCTGGGGAGGAAGAAACTGACTTCGAGGTTCAAGACGACCACGTGGATCTTGAAACTCTGGTCAGGGAAGCGGTCGTCCTGTCGCTTCCGTTTCAGCCGGTATGCCAGCCGGATTGCCCCGGACTCGATCCGATAACGGGCGAGCGACTGGCCGAGAATGCCGGAACGCCGCAGAGCGAGCCTCTCGATCCACGATGGGCCGCGCTCCAGGACTTCACCACGAGCCACGACGACGAAGCACCGCGCCCCCGCGGTTGACAGCGGCGTCGAGAACACAGAAGAGAGCTAGCCATGGCAGGTAACCCCCCGAAGCGGAAGGTCTCCCGCTCCAACACTCGCTCGCGTCGCGCGCAGTGGAAGGCCGAGGCCCCCACGCTCGTCAAGACCGTCGAGAACGGCAAGACCGTCTACAGCCGTCCGCACCAGGCGAAGGTCGTCACCGACTCGCAGGGCACCGAGCTGTTCCTCGAGTACAAGGGCCGCAAGGTCGCCGACGTCTGATCGTCGCGCACGGTCTGACGTGACAGACGTCGCAGCGGAGCGCACCACGCTCTCAGACCTCACACAGAAGCTCGGAGTCGATATCGACCCCGAGCTTCTGTCGCTGGCGCTGACTCATCGCTCGTGGGCGTACGAGAACGGACAGGTTCCGCACAACGAGCGCCTCGAGTTCCTCGGGGACTCCGTGCTCGGCCTCGCGGTGACGGTTCGACTGTTCACCGGTCACCCGGAGCTCGAAGAGGGCGCCCTCGCGAAGCGGCGCGCCAGTGTCGTCTCGACGGTGGCCCTCGCCGAGATCGCCCGGGGCATCGGCCTCGGTGCGCACCTCAAACTCGGCCGCGGAGAGATCCTCACCGGCGGACGCGACAAGGACTCGATCCTCGCCGACACCATGGAGGCGATCTTCGGGGCGACATACCTGTCGGCGGGATCGGATGCCGCGACCGGCCTGGTGCTGCGACTCGTCGAGCCCCTGCTCGCCGACCCCGAACGCTACGGGGCCGCGATGGACCCGAAGACGGCGCTGCAGGAGCTCGCTGCGCACGGCGGACTGCTGCCCCCCGCGTACGAGGTCACCTCGACCGGACCCGATCACGACCGCCGCTTCACGGCGATCGTCACCGTGGGCGAACTCTCGGCGAAGGGCGCGGGCACCAGCAAGAAGCACGCCGAGATGGCTGCCGCGCTCACGGCCTGGCGCGCGCTCAGCGGGCGTGCCTGAGCTTCCCGAGGTCGAGGTCGTCCGCGCCGGCCTCGCCCCCGCTGTCACGGGCGCCCTCGTCATCGGCGTGACGGTGCTCGACGAGCGTGCGCTGACGCGACACGCCGGCGGTGGTGCCGACTTCGAGGCGCGACTCACCGGGCGCGTCGTGAGCGCGGCTGCCCGGCGCGGCAAGTTCCTGTGGCTCCCGCTGCAGTCGGGCTCCGATGGCGCCCCGTCCGATGAGGCGGTGATCGGCCACCTCGGCATGAGCGGGCAGATGCTTCTGCGCGCTCCGGGAGCGGCGCCCGAGCGGCATGAGCGCGTGCGCATCGACCTCGCGCATCCGGTGCACGGTGAGCTCTCCGTCGTCTTCGCCGATCAGCGCACATTCGGCTCACTCGCGCTCGACGACCTGATCGCCACGCCCGACCGCGCGCCCGGCGGCTACGGGTGGGACGAGGCATCCGTTCCGGCACAAGTGGCGCACATCGCGCGCGACCCGCTCGATCCGGCGTTCTCCGATGCGGGATTCCGGCGGGTGCTCGCTCGCAAGGACTCGGCGATCAAGCGGGTCCTGCTCGACCAGACGGTCGTCAGCGGCGTGGGCAACATCTACGCAGACGAGTCGCTGTGGGCCGCGCGGATCCACCCCGAGACATCCGCGCGCGCCCTGCCGACCCGCGCGGTGAACCGCCTGCTCGGCGAGGTGCGCCACGTGCTCGACAAGGCGCTGGCCGAAGGCGGCACGAGCTTCGACGCACAGTATGTCAACGTCAACGGCCAGGCCGGCTACTTCGCGCACTCGCTGAACGCGTACGGCCGCACCGGGGAGCCGTGCCCCCGATGCGGCCGTCCGATCGTGCGCGTGTCGTTCACGAACCGCTCGAGTCACTTCTGCGCGCACTGCCAGCGGGTGCCGCGCTCGGCTGTGGACGGACCGAACGCGGCACATGTCTGAGCGATCTCCGGCGTGCGCCGGAGATCAGAGTTCGAGAACCTTCTTCCACGCGCCGGCGTACGAGGCCGGCACGAAGCCGATCGTCTCGTTGATGTCGAGCATGTGCCGGTTCTCCTCGGCGTTGAACGTCGAGACGCGCGGCGACTCCGGCACGAGGTCGCGCCAGCGCAGCAGGTTCGCGCACTTGACGATCGTGCCGAGGCGGTGGCCACGGTGCTCCTTGACGACCAGCGTGCCGTACTGCTGTGTCGCGCCGGAACGGTCCTCGCCGATCACGAGCTCGTTGTACGCGGCGACCCGGCCCGTCGGCACATGGAGAACAGCCGCCACCGAGACGGTGAGCCCTTGTGCCTTCAAACGGGCATCACGTCGCTCGACCCGCGCAGCGTCCCAGTGCTGCTCGTCGATGACGAGGCCACCGGCGGGCACGTCGGTCGACATGCGCGACAGCGCGTAGGCGAATCCGTCGACGTACTCCGGCGGCGTCGGCGACGTCCACTGGATCGGCCGGTACTCGTCACCGGCGACCGCTACGGCGTCCGCGAGCATGCGCGTCACGAGGGCGAAGTCGCCGGTCAGGTCGAACACGCTGTTGCGCTCCACCTGTTCGAGCGTGAAGCCGCTCGCCAACTGGAACTTCGTCTGCGCGTCGTCGGCGGGGATCGCCCCCCACCCCGTGGACGGCTGCAGACGCGGGCCCGCAGCATCCGGTCGATGAAGCGTCCATGTCTGGATCGTGGCGAGTCCGCGTTCGCGCGCCTCGCGCTCGACCTCGGCGAGCAGCAGCTCCTCGAGACCACGACCGCGGTGCGGCGGATCGACCATGAGGTCGAACTCGACGGTACTGACGTCCGTCTCGTTCGAGATCATGAGCTTCACCGCACCGAGCACCTCGTCGCCGCGGAGCGCGGCGAACCCGAGCTGGGTCCAGTCGGACTGGTCCTGCCAGAACCCGAGCATCTCGTCGGGCTCCTCGCGCAGGTAGTCGTGTCCGGCGTCCTCGAGGCAGACAGCGTTGGCGATCCGCACCATCTCGAGGAACACGCGGGCGTCGGCGGCGTCCGCCGTCTCGGGGACGACGATGCGCTGGACTGTCACGACGGTGTTTTCGGCCAGGTCAGTCATCGAGCACCTTCTTCCATGCACCCTCGTACGCGATCGGCGCGAAGCCGATCGCCTCGTTGATGTCCAGCATGGGCCGGTTCTCCTCTGCGTTGTAAGTGATGACGCGCGCCGAGTCCGGCGCGATCTCGCGCCAGGACAGGAGCCCCGCGCACTTCACGAGCGTTCCGAGCTTGTGCCCGCGGTGCTCTTTGAGGACGAGCGTGTCCTCCTGATGGGATGCCTCGGTGCGGTCCTTGCCGATCACCAGCTCGTTGAAAGCGCACAGCTCACCGGTCTCGATGTGCTGGGCGGCCGTGACCAGGATGGTGCGCCCCGATGACGTGTACCGCGCGTCGTGCTCGGCGATCCGCGCGGCATCCCACGTCTCCTCGTCGAACTCGAGCGCCGCAGCGGGTGCGTCGGTCGACATACGGGACTTCATCCACGCGTACCCGGCGACGTATTCGTCGGGGGTCGGTGCGGACCACTGGACGAGGCGGTAGGCAGGCGATGCGGCCTGCGCCTCGGCGAGGAGCCGCTCGACGCCGTCGAACGAGCCGGTGAGGTCGAAGGCGCTGTTGCGCTCGACCTGTTCGAGGCTGTAGCCGTGGCGGAGGTAGAACCGCGCGACGTGATCCTCGGGGATCTCGCCGAAGCCGGTCGGCGGCGCGAGCTGCGGCCCCGGCGCGGCGGGGTGCTCGGCCCACGACTGCAGCACCGTGCGGCCGTGCTCGAGCGCCGTGCGCTCGACGAGTTCGTAGGCCGCCGAGCCGATGCCGCGGCCCCACGACTCGCGGAGCAGCTCGATGAGCCAGAAAGCGGCGGTCGAGCCCTCTTCGTGGGGGATGTCGATGCCGACGCGGCCGATGATGGCTCCGTCGTCGACGATCACCCAGCTGATCCGGGTCTCGTACTCCGAGGGCTGATAGTGCGGAAGCAGTTCGTCGGCGGTGATCCGGTGGTCGTCGTGCCCCGAGATCTCGCGGTAGATGAGGTTGCGCACCCGCACCATCTCGACGAAGTCGGCGGCGTCGGGTGCGTCGATGGAGGCGGGTACGACGAGGGGGCGGAACTCCAGCCCCGTGATGGTGGTCATGTCGGTGCGTCCTTGCGTTGTCGGGGGTTGAGGGGTGGGGTCCGCCGCCCGGGTGCGGGCGGCGGACCCGGTGGCCGTCACGGCCGGGGTGCGAGGCTGGCCTCGCGGAGGTAGGCGCGTTCGCGCTCTGTGTTGGCCTCCTGGTGCCGGTACGCCTGGGCGTGCCGGCGGCGGTCGTCCGCGAGCCGCGGGGTGCGGGTGCTCCACAGCAGGAGCCACAGGCCCAGGTGGAGGGCGAGGCGGTCCAGGAGCGAGGTCCGGGTGTCGCGGCTCGGGAGCCGCAGCGTATCGGGAAGGCCCGAGGGGCGCTGCGGCGCAAGGAGAGTGTTCATGATTGCTCTTTCCAGATGGAGTGATGCCTCGGGCGGGGGCCAGGAGGCGGGGATGCCGTGCCGCAGCACGACGGGACGAGATCGCAGGGGGAGCGCGCTCAGCACCACGAAGCGGGTGCGGCGCAACAGACGGTTCGCGCCCGGAAACGGGCAGACTCGTCCCCTGCGGGGATCAGATGGCGGCGGGGAAGCGGCCGTTCAGCACAGCGCCGAAGGAGACGGTCCCCGACGCGACGGCACGAATCGCTCCGCCATCACGGGCGGCGATTCCGGTTGGAGTCATCAGCATCATCGGGGGACCTCCTTTCTCGACTTCAGACGCAGAGAGTGACGTTAGCGGGTGTGGGATACCCGCGTCAAGCTTTCTCGCAGATTCGGTGATCTCATGGCGTGTCGCGGGATCCGCGCACGCCACGGCCGGTCTTCCGGGCGCGTGTGCTGCGCTCGGGTAGCGTAGGCGGGTAAACGACCGGGGTGGAAGGCGTATCCATGCACCTGAAGAGCGTGACGCTCAAAGGGTTCAAGTCGTTCGCCCAGCCGACGACGTTCGCCCTCGAACCCGGCGTGACATGCATCGTCGGTCCGAACGGCTCCGGCAAGTCCAACGTCGTCGACGCGCTCGCGTGGGTGATGGGGGAGCAGGGGGCGAAGACGCTCCGCGGCGGCAAGATGGAGGACGTCATCTTCGCCGGCACCGCGACGCGCGGGCCGCTCGGGCGTGCCGAGGTGCAGCTCACGATCGACAACAGCGACGGCGCACTGCCGATCGAGTACTCCGAGGTGACGATCAGCCGGACGCTGTTCCGCAACGGTTCGAGCGAGTACGCGATCAACGGCGAGTCCTGCCGGTTGCTCGATGTGCAGGAACTGCTGAGCGATTCCGGCCTCGGTCGCGAGATGCACGTGATCGTCGGCCAGGGGCGTCTCGACAGCGTCCTGCAGGCGACGCCGGAGGACCGCCGCGGGTTCATCGAAGAGGCGGCCGGCATCCTCAAGCATCGCCGTCGCAAGGAGAAGACGCTCCGCAAGCTCGACGCGATGGGGGCGAACCTCACGCGTCTCAGCGATCTGGCCGGCGAACTGCGCCGGCAGCTGAAGCCGCTCGGCCGCCAGGCGGAGATCGCCCGCGAGGCGGCGACGATCGCGGCCGTCGTGCGCGATGCGAAGGCCCGCCTCTTCGCCGACGAGATCGTCGGTCTGCGTGCCGAGCTCGCCTCCCACGCGCAGAGCGAGCACGAACGGCACGCCGAGCGCATGGTGCTGCAGGAGCGGCTCGACAACGCCCGCGTGCGCATCGAGCAGCTCGAGAGCGACCAGCGCTCCGAGAGCGTGGACCGCGCCCGCCGTGTGGCCTTCGGGCTCGAGCGGGTGCAGGAGCGTCTGCGAGGGCTCTACGCCCTCGCGGGGCAGCGGCTCGCACTCCTCGGCGACGCCGAGGACGAGGACCGCATCGAGCTGACCACGGTCTCGCAGGCGATGATCGACGAGGCGCGCGCAGAGATCGACGACGTCTCGGACGGACTGGGCGCCGCGCAGGACGCCGCCGCGGAAGCGGCGCGCGGCGTCGTGCGCGCCCGCGCCGAGCTCGACGCCCTCGACGTCGACATCGCCGCACAGAGCGCGCTGGTCTCCGAGCACGACATGCGCATCACCGCGCTGCGCGGCACCGCCGAGGCCGCAGCATCCGCCCTCGCCGCCGTGCGGACCGCGGTCGAACGCCAGCAGAAGGCGCTGGATGCCGCACTCGCTCGCCGCGCGGAGGCCGAGGCGATCCTCGCCGGCGTCGACCCCGACCTCGTGCCCGAGGAGTCCTCGGCCGACCACGCCGCGGCCTACGAGCGGGCGCAGCGCGACGCCTCCGAGACCGAGTCCTCGGTCGCTTCGCTCCGGGAGCGCCTGCATGCCGCGGAACGTGAACGCGAGGCCCTGACTGCGCAGACGGCCGCGCTGAGCCGGGCCCTCGATGTGAAGAGCGGCGCGTCGTCGCTCATCGCCTCGGAACTCCGCGGCGTCCGCGGGATTGTCGGCGATGCGGTGCAGGTGAAGCCGGGTTTCGAGGCCGCGATCGCCGCGGTGCTCGGACCCATCGCCGAGGGCGTGCTCGTCGAAGACCGCGACAGCGCGTTCGCCGTGGCCGACGCCGCGCGCGACGCCGAGGCGGGTGTCGTCGACATCGTGATCGCCTCGGCCGGCATGATGCGACCGCTGTTTCCCGCGCTGCCTGGGGTGGTGCCGGCCCGCGACGTCGTCACGGCTCCCGAGGGCGTGCTCGGCCTGCTCGCGTACGTCGTCGTCGCCGACGACCTCGATACGGCGCGCCGCGCCGCCCCCACGCTCGCGGACGCCGAGCTCGGCAGTGCCCTCACGCTGGTCACCCGCCGCGGCGAGGTGTACACCGAGTACTCGCTCCGTGCGGGCGCGGGCGCCTCGCGATCGCGACTGGAGCTCGCAGCGGAACGGGATGCTGCGGCCGAGCGTCGCGACGAGATCGCCGTCGTCGCGGACTCGCTGCGCGAAGCGCTGGCCGACGCGACCCGTGAGCTCGAGTCCGCGCGCCTGCGCACCAAGACCACGCTCGCGACCCTCCGTGAGCACGACGCGGCGCTGGCCGCCCACGCCGAGCAGGTCAACCGGGCGACGGTGCGGCACGAGGCCGCGGTCGCCGAGTGCGAGCGGCTCGCCGCCGGGCTCGCACAGGCCGCCGCGGCCGTCGAGGACGCCGAGGGGTCGGCGCGATCCGCCGAAGACCAGCTCACGTCGGCGCTCGAGGCTCCGCGCCCGATCCTCGACGCCTCCGCACGCGAGGGCATGCTCGCCGCGCTCGAGGAGGCCCGCGACGGCGAGATGCGCGCTCGTCTCGACGTCGAGACGCTCCGGGAACGCATCCGGGCGGGGGAAGCGCGTGTCATCGGGCTCGAACGCCAGCGCGAGCGCGAGCGTGATGCCGCGGCCGAGGCGGCGCGTCGCGCCGTCATCCGCCGCGCGCAGCGCGAGATCGCGGCCGGCGTCGCCGGTCAGCTGCCGGCCGTGATCGACTCCGTCGACCGCTCGCTCGCGCAGGCCCGCGCCGACCTCGCCGCCGCGGAGTCCGAGCGCACCGCTGTCACCGCCGAACTCACCGAACTGCGGACGCAGGAGAACACCGTGCGGGAGCGGCTCGCCGGGCTCACCGAGAGCGTCCACAGCCTGGAGCTTCAGATCCACGAGAAGCGTCTCCACGTCACGGGACTGCTCGAGCGGGTGCACTCCGAGCTCGGGCTCGACGAAGACATTCTTGTTTCGGAATATGGTCCGGATCAGGCTGTTCCGTTGGATCCCGTTGCCGGGCCCGCGCCCGAGGATGGCGACGACGCCGAGGCGGCAGCATCCATCGCATATGATCGCCCGCAGCAGCGCAGACGCCTGCAGGAGGCCGAGCGCAAGCTTGCACAGCTCGGCCGGGTGAACCCGCTCGCGCTCGAGGAATTCGAGGCGCTCGAGCAGCGCCATAAGTTCATGACCGAGCAGCTCGCCGACCTCACGCAGACCCGCAAGGACCTGCTGACGATCATCGAAGAGCTCGACGAGCGTATGCAGACGATCTTCCTGGCGGCGTTCGAAGACACGAAGGTCGCGTTCGGGGAGGTGTTCCCGATCCTTTTCCCCGGGGGCACGGGCTCGATCGCGCTCACGGACCCCGACTCACCGCTCACCACCGGGATCGAAGTGGCGGTTCGGCCGGTCGGGAAGAAGATCGAGCGGCTCTCGCTGCTGTCGGGCGGGGAGCGCTCGCTCGCGGCGGTGGCGCTGCTGACCGCGATCTTCAAGGCGCGTCCCAGCCCGTTCTACATCCTCGACGAGGTCGAGGCCGCGCTCGACGACGCCAACCTGGGACGCCTGCTCGGCGTCTTCGAGCAGCTGCGCGCCTCGAGCCAGCTCATCGTCATCACGCATCAGAAGCGCACGATGGAGATCGCCGACGCGCTGTACGGGGTGTCGATGCGCCAGGACGGCGTCTCGGCCGTCGTCGGCCAGCGGATCGCCGACCGCGTCGCCTCCTGAACGAGCGGACCCGCCCGGGGGTGGGCCGGTGTAGCGTTCGCCCATGCACATCACTGCTCGCCTCGCGACCGTCGCCATGGTGCTGTCGGCCCTCGTCCTGACCGGATGCACGCCCGACATCACCGGAGCTCGACGCGTCGACGTCAAGCCATCCCCGTCGGAGGTCACCACGGAGACGCCCGAGGCGGTCGACGAACTCGACGCGGCGCCTCCGACGGACCTCACATTCGAGGCCGGAGCCGATCTCGCGCCCGGCATGTGGACCGTGGGGTGGGACGACCGTCTGATGGCCACGGACGCTCGGTTCTCGGTGTCGGCCTCCGACGACGGCAACGGCAGCTGGGCGTACCTCGACGAGCAGACGCAGTGCTCGGTGGCGTTCTATCAGGGTGCGATCACCGATCTCACGCTCGGCGCCGACGACCGGGAGAGCACGGACAACATGCTTGCAGCTGTGCTGGGTGCGCAGATCCCCGGCGTCACCGCCACCGACGTCAGCGCCAACGCCACTGACGAGTACGTCGCGCAGACGATGCAGGAGGGCAGCGTCGACGTGCGCATCGTCGTCGGAACCGGCGGGAGTGCGGGCGGCGAGGCGACCTGGAGCGAGTTCGGGCGCATGTTCGGCACGCTCGGGACCGCGCTCGTCGTCAACGTCGAGTGCCCGCCGGGCCAGGACGCGTCCACCGAGGTGTCAGATGTGCTGAACTCGTACCTCGGCGTCTCGATCTCACCGACGTCGGAGTGACCCGCGTCGGCACCTAGGCTGGGGGAATGGCAGAGAGCTCCTGGTCGCTCGGACGCGCGTTGCGCGGCATGTTCGTCAAGCCCACGATCGACGAGACGACGTGGGACGACCTGGAGACGGCGCTGCTCACCGCAGACTTCGGGCCGGACATCACCGAGCGCATCGTGGACGAGTTGCGGGAGAAAGTGGAGCGCTACCGCACCACCGACCCGAGAGACCTGCAGCGCATGCTGAAGGAGACCCTCGAGGAGCACTTCGCGAAGTTCGACACCACCCTGCGGCTCACGGAGCGCCCGGCGGTCGTGCTGGTCGTCGGAGTCAACGGCGTCGGCAAGACCACGACGATCGGCAAGTTCGCGAAGTTCCTGCAGCGGTACGGCCGCACGGTCGTGGTGGGCGCGGCGGACACGTTCCGCGCCGCGGCCGTCGACCAGCTCGCGACCTGGGCCGAGCGCGGCGGGGCGACGATCGTCCGGCCGCAGCAGGAGGGCCAGGATCCGGCATCCGTCGCCTTCCAGACCATCGAGTACGCGAAGAACACCGGCACCGAGATCGTGCTCGTCGACACCGCGGGACGCCTGCACACCAAGGGCGGCCTCATGGACGAGCTCACCAAGATCCGCCGTGTGATCGAGAAGCAGGCACCCATCAGCGAGGTGCTGCTCGTCCTCGACGCCACGACCGGTCAGAACGGCGTGATGCAGGCGCAGGCGTTCCTCGAGCACGCCGGAGTCACCGGCCTCGTCCTCACGAAACTCGACGGTTCCGCCAAGGGCGGGTTCGTCCTGGCCGTGCAGGAGCGCACCGGGATCCCCGTGAAGCTGCTGGGCCAGGGCGAGGGCATCGGAGACCTCACGGGCTTCACTCCGCACGTGTTCGCGGCGTCCCTCGTCGACTGAATCCACCGGCGGAATCGACCGAATCCGCGCCATGCCGTGTTCGGGCTATCGCCGACGCCCGGGTTGCGGTTTCATGGGGTCATGGCGATCGAGCACGACTACTTCGGACTCCTCGAATCGGGGCCTGACGGATCGATCTTCTGGTCGGAGAACGTCGAACTGGGAGACCAGTCCGTCACGGTGGACCTCACGGCCCCCGACCAGGATGACGTGTCGGAGGCGGCCCTCGATGTGGCCGCAGCGCTCATCTCGTCGATCGAGGACATCGACCGCAGCGCCCGCAACGCGATGGTCAACGAGCTGAGCGATCGCACGAGCGAGGTGACCGAGTACATCCTGCAGCAGCAGGAGGCGCTCGGCGAGGCTCTCGAAGACACGCTGGTCGACATCTCGGGCGACGTGCACATCGACGTGATCCGCTCGCTGCAACTGATGAGCATGACGATCCTCGCCGACGAGCACGGGGGCTCCGACCCCTTCGCCGTGCTCGAGTACGCGCTCGATCCCGACGCCACCGACGACGTGCTGCTGGTGAACCTCGACTCCGACGGCGGCGTGCTGTCCGTGACGAGCGCCGACTAGCGCCGGGAGGGCTCAGACCGCCTGCGCGAACCCGCGCTCGACGTGCACGTCTCCGGCGATGTGCGCCAGGTGCGGCGGGATCTCCCGTCCCTTCGAGATCATCGACTGCGCCCACAGACGTCCGGCGCGGTAAGACGAGCGCACGAGCGGGCCGGCGAGGACACCGAGGAACCCGATGCGTTCGGCCTCCTCCTTGAACTCGACGAACTCCTGCGGCTTCACCCAGCGGGCCACCGGCAGGTGGCGCGGCGAGGGTCGCAGGTACTGCGTGATCGTGATGATGTCGGTGCCCGCCCCGTGCAGGTCCTCGAGCGCCTGCACGACCTCCTCGGGCTCCTCGCCCATGCCGAGGATGAGGTTCGACTTGGTGATGAGGCCGGCGTCGCGCGCCTGCGTCAGGACGTCGAGCGAGCGCTCGTAGCGGAAGGCCGGGCGGATCCGCTTGAAGATGCGGGGCACCGTCTCCACGTTGTGCGCGAAGACTTCCGGGCGGCTGTCGAAGACCTCGTCGAGCAGCGAGGGGTCTCCGTTGAAGTCGGTCGCGAGGATCTCGACGCCCGTGTTCGGGTTCGCCGCGTGGATCGCGCGGACCGTCTCGGCGTGCAGCCACGCTCCACCGTCGGGCAGGTCGTCGCGGGCGACGCCGGTCACCGTGGCGTAGCGGAGGTTCATGCGCACGACGCTCTCGGCGACACGCCGGGGCTCGTCGGTGTCGTAGTCCGCCGGCTTGCCGGTGTCGATCTGGCAGAAGTCGCACCGGCGCGTGCACTGGGAGCCGCCGATGAGGAACGTCGCCTCGCGGTCCTCCCAGCACTCGTAGATGTTGGGGCAGCCGGCCTCCTGGCAGACCGTGTGCAGCTCCTCGGTCTTCACCAGCGAGTGCAGCGCCTGGTACTCGGGACCCATCTTCGCCCGCGTCTTGATCCACTCCGGTTTGCGCTCGATCGGCGTCTGCGCGTTGCGGACCTCGAGACGCAGCAGCTTTCGGCCGTCAGGAGCGGAGGAGGGGGCGGATGCTGCGCCCCCGGCGGATGCTCCGTGGCCCGTGCCGCAGGCGCTCATTGGTGCACCATCGCTTCTGTAGCGCGAGCGGGTCGCGTTGGATGAGGCTTCCTGTTGAACCGCCGGCCGGTGGCTGACCGCCTGAGCCGCTTGTCCCTCGAGGACCAGCATGAGATCTGCGGCAGCCGCCGGGCCGGGAAGCCGATACCGGCGCTAGGGATATGCGGGTTGGACCGCCACGCAATGAGCATCCGGACTGGCTCCCCGTCACCGACGGTGCCAGATCCATCATCACAGGAAGGACCGGACAGATGTCCACAGAGAACGACCCGCGGTTGTTCGCCGGCATCGACTGGGCCAGCAACACCCATGCCGTCTGCGTGGTCGACGCTCACGGAGAGATCCGGGTGCGTTTCGAGATCGCTAACACCGGCAAGACCTTCGCGGGGCTCGTGAAACGGTTGGCCAAGCTCGCCGTCGAAGGCGTCGCGATCGAACGGTGTGACGGGCCGCTGGTCGAAGCGCTGCTGGACGCGAACCTGCACGTCGTGGTGATCACGCCACGACAGGTCAAGGGACTGCGCAGCCGCTACTCCGGCTCGGGCGCGAAGTCCGACGCCGGCGACGCCTACCTGCTCGCCGACGTGCTGCGCACCGATGGCCACCGGCTGAGCCCGCTGACCCAGGACAGCGGCGCCACCCAGGTACTGCGGTCGCTGTCGCGCACCCGCAAGCAGCTCGTCGAGGCCCGGGTCGGGTTGATGAACCAGCTGCGCGCCGAACTGGAGCGCTGCTTCCCCGGCGCGATCGGCCTGTTCGCCCGACTGGACAGCGACGTCACCATCGCGTTCCTGCGCCGCTACCCCACCCAGCGCGCCGCCGCCCGACTCACCCCGGCCCGGCTCGCGGCGTTCCTGCGGCGCATCGCCTACTGCGGCCGCAAGAGCGTCGACGACCTCTACGCTCGCGTCACCCAAGCGCCCCCGGCGGGACTGTCCGCCGAGGAAGCCGACGGGCACGCCGTCTGCGTCCACGCCCTGCTCAAAGCCATGGAGACCATCCGCAACCAGGAACGCGAACTGGAAGCCGAGATCATCGAACGCCTCGACGCCCACGCCGACGCGCACATCTTCACCAGCCTCCCCAAAGCGGGCCACGGCGTCCGCGCCGCAACGCTGCTCGCCGAGATCGGCGACGTCCGCGCCCGGTTCCCCGACGAGGAATCCCTCGCCGCCCTCGCCGGCGTCGCACCCGTCACCAGAGCCAGCGGAAAGATCCACTCCGTCGCGTTCCGCTGGGCCGCGGACAAGAAGCTCCGCAACGCGCTCATCGACTTCGCCGACGACTCCCGACACGCCAGCCCCTGGGCCGCGAAGATCTACCAAGATGCCATCGCCCGCGGCAAACGCCACCCCCATGCCGTCCGCATCCTCGCCCGCGCCTGGGTCCGCGTGATCTGGCGCTGCTGGCAAGACCACACCGCCTACAACCCCCAACTCCACGGAGGCGCCATGCAGCAGATCGCCGCCTGAGGTTGACCTAGGGAATCTCATGCCGGCACCCCCGCGAAGTCGGCCTCGAACACGCGAGCGACGGTGTCGATCACGTCGGCGGGCGAGACGTCGGCGCCGACGATCTCGCTGACGGTCGTGACTCCGGCATCCGTGATCCCGCACGGGATGATCCCGCGGAATCCCGCGAGCGTGTTGTCGCAGTTGAGCGCGAAGCCGTGCATCGTCACGCCGCGCTGCACGCGCACGCCGATGGCCGCGACCTTGTCCTCGCCGAGGGGGCGGCGCACCCACACGCCGCTGCGCCCTTCGACGCGGTAGCCGTCGATGTCGAAGTCGTGCAGCGCGTCGATCAGCAGCTGCTCGAGGCGGCGCACGTGCGCGACCACGTCCACAGGCTCGGCGAGGCGGACGATCGGATAGCCGACGAGCTGACCCGGCCCATGCCACGTGATCTTGCCGCCGCGATCGACATCGACCACGGGCGTGCCATCGGTGGGCCGCTCATGGCGAGCGGTGCGAGCGCCGGCCGTGTACACCGCCTCGTGCTCCAGCAGGAGGAGGGTGTCCGGGCGGGTCCCCGCGACGATGTCAGCGTGGATGCTGCGCTGCAGCGCCCATCCGTCGAGGTAGGGCACATAGTCGGGGGAGAGGCCGACAGTCCGGATGTCGAGCATCGTGCTCCTTCGCGTTCTCGCTTGTGGCGATTGATGGATCGCGTCCAACAATACATCTGCGGGCCAGGGGTGCGGCGCCGCGTCGGCGTCGCGGGGCAACGTGCGCGAGGCGGCCAATAGGGTGGGCTTCATGTCCACCGAGCCGCGAGCGGGACGACCCAAGGCGTCGTCGCGCGAGACGATCGCCGAGGCCGCCTGCGAGCTGTTCCTGGAGCAGGGCTACGAGCAGACGTCCATCGTCGACATCGCACGGCGCGCGGGGGTCAGCCGGTCGAGCTTCTTCAACTACTTCTCATCCAAGTCCGACGTGCTGTGGGCAGGTCTCGACGAGCGCCTGGCGGTGTTCGAACAGCGTATCGACGCGGATGAGACGGCGGATGCTGCGACCGCCGTGCGCGCCGCGACATTGGCTGTCGCCGACTCCTTTGCGCCTGACAGCCTCGCGCTCGGCATCGTGAACGCGACCGCGATGGGGCTCGAGACGGAGTTCGAGCGCGATGCCGCGCTGCGGCGTGCGCGGGTCGCTCGAGCGGTCTCCGCGCGTCTTCTGCGCGGCGGAACCGACCGCGTGCGCGCCGAGGTCGCGGGAGCGGCGTGGGGCGGCGCGGTCCTCGCGGCCATCGAGGCGTGGGCGCACGACGGCGCCGGCCGCACGTCGCTCGCGCGCTTCCTCGCTCTCGCCGCCGACGCGGCGGCGCCGGTGTCGGCCGCCGCCCCGGTCGGTGAGGTCGCACAGCTCCGTGTGGTGGTGCAGGCCTCGGCCTTCGAGCAGACCCTCGCCTTCTATCGCGACAGCGTCGGCATGCCTCAAGCCGAGGCCTACGAAGCCGACGGCGGCGCGCGCGTCGCGATCCTCGCCGCGGGGCGCGCGACGCTCGAGATCGCCAATCCCGCGCAGGTCGAGTTCATCGACCGCGTCGAGACCGACGGCGACGCCCCGAGCGACCGGATCCGTCTGGCTCTCGAGGTCGCCGACACGGCCGCCGCGGCGTCGCGGCTGGCGGACGCGGGCGCCGAGGTCGAGGCATCCGCCCGTGAAACGCCCTGGCGCTCGATCAACGCCCGCCTGCGCGGCCCCGCCGGGCTGCAGCTGACCCTCTTCCAGGAGCTCGGCCCCGCGGACTGACCGTTCCGCACGGTCCTCTGGCAGCCGCCCCCGAGACGGTGCACGATGGTGCCCAGCGCACATCGTCGTGGGAGGTCACCGTGGAAACGGCATCCGCACTCGCCAGGCATTGCTCCGTCGCCCTGATCGGTGCGACCGGTTCGGGGAAGACGATGCTGGCGGAGGCGATGCTGCTCCGCGCAGGCGCGATTTCGCGACGGGGGTCGATCGAGCAGGGCACGACAGTGTGCGATCACGAGCCCGAGGAGATCGCGCGCCACACGACGCTCGGACTGACGCCCGCATGGCTGTCTTGGCGTGTCGATGATGCGGATGTCGGCATCACGCTCATGGACACACCGGGGCACCCCGACTTCGTGGGCGCCGTCGACGCGGCGCTCGCGGTGGCCGACGTGGCGGTGCTCGTGATCAGCGCGATCGACGGGGTGTCTGCCGGCGCCCGCGCCGCGTGGTCCGCGGCGGAGGCGGCCGGTGTCGCGCGGGTCGTCGTCGTGACCCAGGAGGACCGCGCGCGTGCGTCGTTCCGCGCCGTGCTCGATCAGCTTCGCGGAGAGTTCGGCGACCGCATCTGGGCGCTCGAACTGCCGGTGGGGGAGGCGCAGTCCTTCCAGGGAGTCGCCGACGTGCTGACGGAGCAGGCCGTTCTCTACGACGCCGACGGGGGTCACCACGAAGAGCCCGTGCCCGCCGACCTCGCGGAGGAGGAGCATCGCCTGCACCAGGCGGTCACCGAGGAGATCGTGTCCCGCGACGACGAACAGCTCGAGGCGTATCTCGAGGGGCACGAGCCGCCGGCGGCCGAACTCGGGCGCACCCTCGCTCGCACCGTCGCCGCAGGCGAGGGCGTGCCGGTCGTCGTGTGCTCTGCCACGACCGGAACGGGCGTCGACCGTGTTCTCGATCTCCTATGCGAGCTCGCGCCGGCCGTGGCCGACCGTGACAGCAGGATCGTCCTCGGCGTGGACCAAGACGGCGCGGGAGGCAGCGAGCACGACGTGGCGCCTGACCCCGCGGGCGACAAGCTGGTTCACGTGTTCCGCACCGTCGCCGACCCGTTCGTGGGTCAGATCGCGATGCTGAAGGTGCTCTCGGGTGTCCTGCGTCCGGGCGACCGCCTGCGCAACGCGTCGACCGGCGTCGAGGAGCGGATGCCAGGACTGTTCCGGTTGCGCGGCGCCGAGCACCTGCCGGTGGACGCGTTGCGCGCAGGTGAGATCGGCGCCGTCGCCAAGCTCGCGGGCACGCCGTCCGGCTCTCTGCTGTGGAGCCGCGCGCAGACGAACGCTCGTCCTGCGCGACTGCCGTCCCGTCCGCCCGTCTTCGCGATGAGCCTGCAGCCGGTGTCGCAGTCGGACGACACGAAGCTGACCACGGCGCTCGGCCGGCTCCTCGCCGAGGACCCGACCCTCGTCGTGGATCGCGCGGGGCCCGACACGATCCTGCACGGACTCGGCGACACGCACGTCGCGGTCGCCGTCGAACGGCTCGCGCGCGTGCTCGGCGTGCATGTCACGACGGGGCCCGCGCCGGTCGCGTATCGCGAGACGATCGCGCACGGCGCGGCGGCCGAGGGAAAGCTCAAGAAGCAGTCGGGCGGACACGGGCAGTTCGCCGTCGTCATGCTGCGCGTCGCTCCGCTGCCTCCGGGTGGAGGCTTCGAGTTCGTCGACTCGGTCGTCGGCGGCGCGGTGCCTCGCTCGTACATCCCGGCCGTCGAGAAGGGCGTGCGCGATGCCCTGGCTGCCGGGGGCACACTCGGGCATCCCGTCGTCGACGTCCGTGTCGAGCTCTACGACGGCAAGTCGCACTCCGTCGACTCGTCGGAGATGGCCTTCCGCACGGCGGCGGCGATGGGGGTCAAGACGGCGCTCGCGCAAGCGGGCGCTGTGCTGCTCGAACCGGTGTCCACCGTCGTGGTGATCGTCCCGGCCGCCGGGCAGGGGCAGGTCCTGACGGATCTTTCCGGGCGCCGTGGCCGCGTGGTCCAGTCGGAGACGGATGCGGACGGGCGCACCCGCGTCATCGCGACCGTCCCCGATGCGGAGCTCGCACGGTACGTCCTCGACCTGCGTGCACTCACCGGCGGTCAGGCGGAGCTCACGCTCACCCCCTACGGTTACGAGCGCGCGCCGGAGGGTGCCCGGGCATGACGTCGAGGCGATAGCCCACGCGAAGCACGCGGTGCGCTCCCGTAGAATCGGGGCATCATGGCGACTTTCGGCACCCTCTCCGACCGGCTCACCGAGACCTTCCGCAACCTCCGCACCAAGGGCAAGCTCACGCCCGCGGACGTCGACGGCACGGTCCGCGAGATCCGGCGAGCCCTGCTCGACGCCGACGTGGCGCTGCCCGTCGTCAAGGAGTTCACCGCCAAGGTGCGCGAGCGCGCCCTCGGCGACGAGGTCAACAAGGCGCTGAACCCGGCCCAGCAGGTCGTGCAGATCGTCAACGAGGAGCTCATCGCGATCCTCGGCGGCGAGCAGCGCCGGCTCCAGTTCGCGAAGACCCCGCCGACCGTCATCATGCTCGCGGGCCTCCAGGGCTCCGGTAAGACCACGTTCGCCGGCAAGCTCGCGAAGATGCTCGAGAAGGACGGCCACACGCCCCTCCTCATCGCCGCCGACCTCCAGCGCCCCAACGCCGTGGGCCAGCTGCAGGTCGTCGCCGAGCGCGCCGGTGCCGCGATCTACGCGCCCGAGCCGGGCAACGGCATCGGGGACCCGGTCAAGGTCGCGAGGGACGGCGTCGAGGTCGCCCGCCGCCAGCAGCACGACATCGTCATCATCGACACCGCCGGTCGTCTCGGCGTCGACGCCGAGCTCATGAAGCAGGCCGCCGACATCCGCAAGGCGACCGACCCCGACGAAGTGCTGTTCGTCATCGACGCGATGATCGGACAGGATGCCGTCAACACGGCGAAGGCGTTCCAGGACGGAGTCGACTTCACGGGCGTCGTGCTCTCGAAGCTCGACGGCGACGCGCGCGGTGGTGCCGCGCTCTCCGTGGCGTCCGTGACCGGCCGCCCGATCATCTTCGCGTCGACGGGTGAGGGTCTCGACGATCTCGAGGCGTTCCACCCCGACCGCATGGCGTCGCGCATCCTCGACCTCGGTGACATCCTCACGCTCATCGAGCAGGCGCAGCAGGCGTTCGACGAGGCCGAGGCGCTGAAGGTCGCCGAGAAGCTCGCGACCGAGCAGTTCACGCTCGAGGACTTCCTCGAGCAGATGCAGCAGATGCGCAAGATGGGCTCGATGAAGAAGATGCTCGGGATGCTCCCGGGCATGGGCCAGATGAAGGACCAGCTCGACAACTTCGACGAGCGCGAGATCGACCGCACCGAGGCGATCATCCGCTCGATGACGCCCGCCGAGCGCCGCAACACGAAGCTGCTCAACGGCTCGCGCCGCCTGCGCATCGCGCGCGGCTCGGGCATGACCGTGACCGACGTCAACCAGCTCGTGCAGCGTTTCGACCAGGCCGCGAAGATGATGAAGACCGTCGCTCGCGGCGGCGTGCCGAACATTCCCGGCATGGGCCCGATTCCGGGCGCCGGGCGTCCGGGCGCGTCGGCGAAGCGTGGAAAGCAGCAGAAGGCCAAGGGCTCGCGTTCGGGCAACCCGGCCAAGCGCGCTGCCGAGAACGCCGGCATCGCGGCTCAGGCCGCGGAGGCTCCGACAGGTTCCGGCTTCGGGCTCGGGGGTGGCGCGAAGGGCGCGCCGACCGAGGCCGACCTCGCCGAGCTGCAGAAGATGCTCGGCCGCGGCTGACGTCGGAATTCACGGATGCTGCGGGCCGCAGCATCCTTCTCCATCACGCGTCTGCGCGAGATCACTGACCGAGCGCGGCGAGGTGCTCGCGCAGGGTCGGACCCGAGCGGAACTCGCCGACCAGGTGGCGCACGACCTCGCGGAGGTCGCCGTCCGACGCGTCGGCGACCGCGAGCTGGCGAGAATAGCTGGCGCCGTCGGTGAGGATCGTCCGGATTCCCGCGAGCTCCCGGGCGCATTCGAGCTCGACGGCGATGTCGCCCACCTCGTCCAGAGTCTCGCGCAGGTGATCGACGACCGGGCGCTGCGTGCCGAGGTGGTCGACGACCACGCGCGCGTCGAGACCGTAGCGGGCCGCGCGCCACTTGTTCTCCCGGAGGAACCAGGGCTGGATCGTCTCGAGCGGCAGGCCTTCGTCGAGGCGGCGCGAGAAGTGCTCGACGAGCACCTGCACGAGCGCGGCGATGGCCGCCAGCTCCGGCAGCGTCGACATTCCGTCGCACGCGCGCACTTCGATGGTGCCCCACCGGGGCGCCGGGCGGATGTCCCACCGCACCTCGGTGGCGTCCTCCATGACACCCGTGCTGACCATGTCCTTCAGGTAGCCCTCGAACTCGTCCCAGGTCTTGAGCGGCCAGGGAAGCCCAGCGGTGGGCAGCTGCTGGAAGACCAGGGCGCGGTTCGAGGCGTATCCCGTGCGATCTCCCGCCCAGAACGGACTGGAGGCCGACAGCGCCTGCAGGTGCGGGAGGTACACGGCAAGGGCGTTGATGATCGGGAACACCTTTCGCACATCCTCGACGCCGACGTGCACGTGGATGCCCCAGATCATCATGTTGCGACCCCACCACTGGGTGCGTTCGATGAGCTTGTGATAGCGCGTCTTGTCGGTGACGCTCTGGTCGTACCACTGCGCGAACGGGTGACTGCCGGCGCACAGGAGGTCGATGCCGTGCGGGTCGGTGAACGTGCGCACTTTCGCGATCGCGTCGGCGATGTCGTCGGTGGCGGCGGCCACGGTGTCGCCGACCCCGCTCGTGACCTCGACGGTGTTCGTCAGCAGTTCGCCGGTCACGGTGTAGCGCTCGAGGGTGGACTCCTCTTCGAGGGCGGCGAGCAGCTCGGGGCCGCGCGGGGTGAGGTCTCCTGTCGCGGCGTCGGCGAGCATGAGCTCCCATTCCAGGCCGACGGACGATCGGGCGGATGTCGCGAAGGGCACCGTCATGGGCACAGTTTGACACGGCGACCCGCCGGACCCGCTTGGTTCACGGCACAGGAAGACATCTGGCAGAATAGAGGGCTGGATCACCCGCTCGACCCTCTATCCAGCGCGGAGATCCTCCTTCAGAGCTTCCGCCGGGTGTGCACCCCACTCTCCAGGCGACCGGTTCAATCACTTTCCACACATTCAGGAGAATCGTGGCTGTCAAGATTCGTCTCAAGCGCCTCGGCAAGATCCGTGCGCCCTACTACCGCATCGTCGTGGCCGACTCGCGCACCAAGCGCGACGGTCGTGTCATCGAGGAGATCGGCAAGTACCACCCCACCGAGGAGCCCTCGTTCATCGAGGTCGACTCGGAGCGCGCGCAGTACTGGCTGTCGGTCGGCGCCCAGCCGACCGAGCAGGTGCTCGCCATCCTCAAGCTGACCGGCGACTGGGGCCAGTTCAAGGGCGACAAGAACGCGGTCTCGACCGTGAAGACCCGCGAGGACAAGACCGCTTACGAGGCCGACGCCTCGAAGAAGTCGGTCATCAAGCCGAAGGCTGAGAAGAAGGCTGAGGAGCCCGCCGAGGCTCCCGCCGACGAGGCGACCGACGCGGCCGACGAGGCCGCCGAGTCCGCCGAGTAATCCGTTGCTCTCCGCCGCGCTCGAACACGTCGTCAAGGGGATCGTCGATCACCCGGATGACGTCCGCATCGACTCGTCCACGTCGCCGCGAGGCGAGGTGCTCGAGGTGCACGTCCACCCCGACGACCGGGGTCGCGTGATCGGGCGCGGCGGCCGCACGGCCAAAGCCCTGCGCACCCTCATCTCTGCCCTCGCCGACGGCCGCCGTGTGCGCGTCGACGTCGCGGACGACTGAGGTGTCCGCCGGCGACAGCACGGGATCGGGCGCTGACGCCCGCAAGCCCGTGAACGCAGTTCCCCCTGCGGGCAAGACGCAGCTCCGGGTCGGGCGCCTCGTCAAGGCGCACGGCCTGAAGGGCGCGATCAAGCTCGAGCTGTACACGGACGATCCCGAGGGTCGCTTCGTCCCCGGTGCGACGTTCACCCTCCAGGTGCCCGAGTCGTCGCCGTGGCACGGCAAGCCGCTCACCGTGCGCGAGTTCAAGTGGATGAACAGCCACCCGGTCGCCTTCTTCGAGGGCGTCGAGGACCGCGACGCCGCCGAGGGGCTCATCCGCGCGATCCTCTGGATCGACGAGGACATCCAGGCCACGCCCGCCGAGGAGGACGCCTGGTTCGATCACCAGCTCGTCGGGCTGAACGTCGTGCGCGACGGTCGGACCGTCGGCAAGGTCGCACGTGTCGATCACTTCCCCGCGCAGGACCTCCTCATCGTGAAGGTCCGCGACGAAGAGATCCTCGTCCCGTTCGTCAAGGCGATCGTGCCCGAGGTCGACATCGCGGGCGGTCGCGTCATCGTGACGCCGCCGGCGGGACTCTTCGAAGAGATCCCCGACGAGGCCGAAGAGGCTCGGTCGGACTCCGCGGCCGACTCTGACGACTCGACCGGCTGACGCCTCTTCACTGTGCGCTCCCGCTGAGCGTGCGGCAGATGTGATCTGCGGGAAACACGGCGGGAAACGCCCCGGAATCTCCATCCGGGACCATCGAAGGCATGGTCGAAGTCCGCACCGTGTGCTCCTACTGCGGCGTCGGCTGCGGTATCTCGGTGACGACCGCGGACGCCGGAGCGGGGCATCCTCTCGCCATTGCGAAGGTGACGGGCGACCGTGCGCACCCCACGAACGCCGGCCGGCTGTGCACGAAGGGCGCGACCCACGCCGAGCTCATGCAGGCTCCGGGCCGCATGACGTCGGCCCACGTGCGACCCTCTCGCGGCGAGCCCGCGGCGCCGGTACCGGTCGCTGATGCGGTGACGGATGCTGCCGCCCGCCTCCGCGCGATCCTCGACGAGCACGGACCCGATGCGATCGCCCTCTACGTGTCGGGGCAGATGAGCATGGAGGCGCAGTACCTCTCGAACAAGCTCGTCAAGGGGTACCTGCGCGGAATCCACATCGAGTCGAACTCGCGGCTGTGCATGGCGTCGGCCGGTACCGGCTACAAGCAGTCCCTCGGAGCCGACGGGCCGCCCGGGTCGTACGAGGATTTCGACCGCGCCGACCTGTTCTTCGTGATCGGCTCGAACACGGCCGACTGCCACCCGATCCTGTTCCTGCGGATGGCCGACCGTCTGAAGCAGGGCGCGAAGCTCATCGTCGTCGATCCGCGTCGCACGACCACCGCCGACCGCGCCGACCTCTTCCTGCAGATCCAGCCCGGCACCGACCTCGCGCTGCTCAACGGTCTGCTCCACCTGCTGGTGGAGGCCGGCGACATCGACGAGGAGTTCATCTCCGCTCACACCGAGGGCTGGGAGCACATGGCCGAGCTCCTCGCCGAGTACTCGCCGGCGCGCGTCGCGGAGCTCACCGGACTCGCCGAGGACGACATCCGCACCGCCGCCCGCTGGATCGGCGAGGCCGGCGAGTGGATGACGCTGTGGACGATGGGCCTCAACCAGTCCACCCACGGCACCTGGTCGACGAACGCCATCTGCAACCTCCACCTCGCCACCGGCGCGATCTGCCGACCCGGGAGCGGTCCGTTCTCGCTCACCGGCCAGCCGAACGCGATGGGCGGGCGCGAGATGGGGTACATGGGCCCCGGCCTTCCCGGCCAGCGCGCCGTGTTCAGTGCACCGGACCGCGCGTTCGTGGAGGAGATCTGGGACCTCGAACCGGGCGCGATCCGCGCGGAATCGGGCTCGGGCACGATCGACATGTTCCGCCGCGCGGCGGATGGCGAGATCAAGGCCGTCTGGGTCATCTGCAGCAACCCCGTCGCGTCAGTTGCGAACCGCAAGACGGTGATCGAGGCGCTCGAGACCGCCGAGCTCGTCATCGCGCAGGACGTCTACACCGAGACCGCCACCACGGCGTACGCCGACATCCTGCTGCCGGCCACGCTCTGGGTGGAGGCCGACGGCGTCACGGTCAACAGCGACCGCACCTTGACGCTCGTCCGCGACGTCGTGCCCGCTCCCGGCGAGGCTCAGCCGGACTGGCTGACGATCTGCCAGATCGCCCGGGCCATGGGCTTCGACGGGTTCGACTTCGCCTCGAGCGCCGAGGTGTTCGACGAGATCCGCCGCTTCTGGAACCCGCAGACCGGCTGGGACCTGCGCGGCGTGACCTACGAGCGTTTGCGTGAAACGCCGGTGCAGTGGCCCGCGCCTCCGGACGACGCGGAGACGCGGCATCCGATCCGATACGTCAACGACGGGGTGAGCCAGTCGCTGCACGTCGAGGAAGACGGCACAGTACCGCGCCTCGCTTTCGCGACGCCCTCGCGCCGCGCCCAGTTCCTCGCGCGACCGCACCTCGCCCCGGCGGAGCTGCCGGACGACGACTACCCCTGGGTCCTCAACACCGGGCGGCTGCCACACCACTGGCACACGCTCACGAAGACCGGTCGGGTCGCCAAGCTGACGAAGCTGCACCCCGGACCGTTCGTCGAAGTGCACCCGGCCGACGCGGAGGGGCTCGGGATCGCGGAAGGCGACCAGGTCGAGGTCGCGTCGCGCCGCGGTCGGTTCGTCGTGCCCGCGGTGCTCACCGATCGCGTACAGCCCGGCGGGCTGTTCGCGCCCTTCCACTGGAACGACGAGCACGGCGAATACGTCACCGTCAATGCCGTGACCAGCGACGCGGTCGACCCGCTGTCGTCGCAGCCCGAGTTCAAGTTCGCTGCGGTCACGCTTCGCCGGGTCGGCCCGGCCGTCGGGGGAGCAGGATCGTCGACGGCGTCCGCCGATGAGGCACTGGCGAGTGCCGGTGTGGCCCTCGCGCCGCCGCAGCTGAACGATCTCGAGGGTGCCTACCTCGCGGGATTCCTCTCGACGGTGCGGTCGGTGGTGCTCGCGCCCGGCGAAGTGCCGGTGCTGCCGGTCGAGGCGCCTCTCGGCGCGCTCGCCCGCGCATGGTTCGACGGCGTGCTCGCGGGGGCGTTCTCGCGCACATCCGTCGGGGTGGCCACCGCCGAGGCCCTCGACGAGGTCGTGGTGCTGTGGGGCTCGCAGACGGGCAACGCCGAGGAGTTCGCCACGGCGGCGACCGCCGCGCTCGGCGCCCGCGGCATCCCCGCGCGTGCCCGGAGCATGGCGGAACTGCGCGCCACGGACCTGACAGCGGTGAAGCGGCTGCTCGTGGTCACCTCCACGTTCGGCGACGGTGGACCGCCCGACAACGCGGCCGCTCTCTGGCACGAGCTCAACGCCGACGGTGCACCCGAGCTGTCGGGGCTCCGCTACGCCGTGCTCGCGCTCGGCGACTCGAACTACGACGACTTCTGCGGCCACGGACGCCGCCTCGACACGCGGCTCGGCGAACTCGGCGCCACGGCGCTCCTCGATCGCGTCGACCTCGAGCCCGATGCCGACGAACCTCGTGAGGCGTGGCTCGCCCAGATCCTCGACACCCTGGCGGCGGAGGGGACGACGGGTGCAGCATCCGTCTCCCTGCAGGCGCCGCCTGCGAAGCGGCTGTTCAGCCGGGGCAACCCGGTGCAGGCGCCCCTCGTGCGCAACGACCTGCTGAGCGGGCCCGGGTCCCAGAAAGAGGTGCGCCGCTTCGCGTTCGACCTCTCGGACTCGGGCGCGACGTACGAGGCCGGCGACTCGCTCGGCGTCGTCTGCGCGAACGCGCCGTCCGTCGTCGCGGAGTGGCTCGACGCGACCGGCATCGCGCCGCTCGAGATCGTGGAGATCGACGGCGAGGAGCGGACTTTCGCCGACGCCCTGCGGACGAGACTCGACATCACGAAGACCCCCGTCGACCTGGTGCGGTTCGTCGCGGAGCGCAGCGGCGACAGCATGCTCGCGGGGCTCCTGCGCCGTGAGAACAAGGGCCGCCTCGAGCAGTTCCTGTGGAGCCAGCAGGCGGTCGACCTCGTGCGCGACTTCCCCGTGCAAGCCACCGCGTCCGACTGGGCCGGCGTGCTGAAGCGCCTGCAGCCCCGCCAGTACTCGATCTCGTCGAGTCCCAAGACCGACCCCGACACCGTTGAGCTCACCGTCTCGGTGGTGCGGTTCGAGACCGACTCCGGACGCGCGCGCGGCGGTGTGTGCTCGACGTTCCTCGCGGACGGCGACGCGCCGGCGGCGCCCGTCTACCTGCAGCGCTCGCCCGCGTTCCGCCCGCCCGCGGCCGGCGACACGCCGATGATCATGATCGGACCCGGCACGGGCATCGCGCCGTTCCGCGCGTTCCTGCAGGACCGCCGCGCCGACGGCCACACCGGCCGCAACTGGCTGTTCTTCGGCGAGCAGCACGCCGCGACCGACTTCTACTACCGCGACGAGCTCGACGAGATGCGCGAGGACGGGTTCCTCACGCGCCTCGACGTCGCGTTCTCACGCGACCAGCGGCAGAAGATCTACGTGCAGGACCGCATGGTCGAGCACGGGGCGCACCTGTGGCGCTGGCTCCAGGACGACGGCGCGCACGTCTACGTGTGCGGCGACGCGATGCGCATGGCCAGGGACGTCGACGCGACCCTCGTTGCTATCGCGCAGCAGCACGGCAAACTCTCCGAGGAGGCCGCTGCCGAGTACGTGCGGGGCCTCGCCGCCGACGAGCGCTACGTCCGCGACGTCTACTGACCCGCCGGCCGATGCTGCGTCTCGCGGCACCCGTCGCTCCATCGCGTCCCGATACCGAGGGTCGCGTGGCGACGACGGTCGCGTGGCGACGCCCTCACGCCCTGTTCGTTGACGGAGCCGACGGACATGCAGAAGAGCGGATGCCTCGGGGTCGAGGCATCCGCTCTCCGTCAGAGCAGGTGCGGTCAGATGCGCTGCTTCGCGAGCGACTTCCGCGGGATCACGTACACGAACACCGTGAGGAGCAGGAGCCCGACATAGGCGGCGACGAAGCCGTAGAACGCGGCCTGGTAGCCGCCCGTGGCGAGCTGGGACGCGTTGAGCACCTGCGGTACGAGGAACCCGCCGTAGGCGCCGATCGCCGAGATCAGCCCGAGCGCCGCAGCCGCCTTGCGGATCATCTTCGTGGCGTCCGCCGTGCCGGGCTCGTAACCTCTCGCCTGCGAGCGAGCGGCGAAGATGCTCGGGATCATGCGGTAGGTGGAGCCGTTGCCCATTCCGGTCGCCGCGAACAGCACGAGGAAGCACGCGAGGAACACGACGAAGTTGTGCATCGGCAGCGTCCAGACGAGCGCCAGCGCGCCGAGAGCCATGACCGAGAAGGCGCCCACGGTCACACGTGCACCGCCGAAGCGGTCGGCCAGGCGCCCGCCGTACGGGCGGGCGAGCGAACCGACGAGCGCGCCGAGGAAGGCCAGCGAGATCGCAGCCTGCCCGACCTGGAACGTCGAGAACTCGGGGAACTGGTCGGCGATGAGCTTCGGGAAGACGCTCGCGAAACCGATGAACGAGCCGAAGGTGCCGATGTAGAGCACCGCCATGATCCACAGGTGAGGTTCGCGCAGGGCCGCAGCGGAGCTGCCGAAGTCCGCCTTGGCCGACGACAGGTTGTCCATGTAGCGCCATGCGCCCCACATCGCAACGAGAATGAGCGGGATCCACATCCAGCCGGCGAGCGAGATGTTGAGGGTCGCGCCGGCGCCGATCGTCACCGCGATCGGCACGGCGAACTGCGCGACCGAGGTGCCGAGGTTGCCGCCGGCAGCGTTCAGGCCGAGGGCCCAGCCCTTCTCCTTCTGCGGGAAGAAGTAGGTGATGTTGGCCATCGAGCTCGCGAAGTTGCCGCCGCCGACGCCGCCGAGGGCCGCGACGAGCAGCAGCACGCCGAACGGCGTCTCAGGGTTCGCGACGACGAAACCGAGCAGCACGGCCGGAATGAGCAGCAGGCCCGCCGACACGATCGTCCAGTTGCGGCCGCCGAAGATCGCGACCATGAACGTGTACGGGAAGCGCAGCGTGGCGCCGACGAGGCTCGGCAGCGAGATGAGCCAGAACGACTCCGAGCTGGTGAGCTGGAATCCTGCGGCCGGCAGCATCACCACGACGATGCTCCACAGCTGCCAGATGATGAACCCGAGGAACTCGGCGAAGATCGACCAGCCGAGGTTGCGCCGGGCGATCGCGCGCCCCGAAGCCGCCCAGAACGTCGGGTTCTCGGCGTTCCAGCCGTCGATCCAGCGGCCGGGGCGATGGGTGAGGGTGACCGGTGCATCGGCCGGGGCGATGGTGCGGGATGGAGCAGCGGTATCCGTGAGCGACGGATCGGTCGTTGTCATGACGCCTCCCTGGGTTGAGCAGCACTGGGGGTGAGTGTGTCTCCACGCTAGGAACCCCGTGTTTCGGCCCGCCTGCTCGCGCGGTTACCTCTCCGTCACTTCTCGATCACGGATGCCGCGGCCCGAGGTGGACGCGCCGTCACACGTCGGAAACACGCGGGGCTTCTAAACTCGAAGGCATGCGCGTCGACATCGTCACGATCTTCCCGACGTTCTTCGACGTGCTCGGGGTCTCGCTGATCGGGAAGGCCCGGGATCGCGGCATCCTCGACATGCATGTCCACGACTTGCGGGAGTGGACCCACGATCGCCACCGCACCGTCGACGACACCCCCTACGGCGGCGGCGCGGGCATGGTCATGAAGCCCGAGCCCTGGGGCGAGGCCCTCGACGAGGTGCTGAGCGACGATGCCGTGCTGCTGGTGCCGTCGCCCGCCGGCGAGCTGTTCTCGCAGCCGATGGCCCGCGAGCTCGCCGACGAGAAGCACCTCGTGTTCGCCTGTGGACGCTACGAAGGCATCGACCAGCGCGTCGTCGACCACTACTCGGCGCGCGGGCGCGTGCGGCTGGTGAGCCTCGGCGACTATGTGCTCAACGGGGGAGAGGTCGCCGCGATGGCCGTGATCGAGGCGGTGTCGCGGCTGATCCCCGGTGTCGTCGGCAACCCCGAGAGCCTCGTCGAGGAGTCGCACGAACTCGGCCTGCTCGAGTACCCGAGCTACACGAAGCCCGCCGAGTGGCGGGGGCTCGAGG
Source organism: Microbacterium sp. F01 (assembly GCF_056156365.1). Taxonomy (NCBI): domain Bacteria; kingdom Bacillati; phylum Actinomycetota; class Actinomycetes; order Micrococcales; family Microbacteriaceae; genus Microbacterium; species Microbacterium sp. F01. The sequence goes on along the minus strand of NZ_CM149592.1, from coordinate 2,284,804 downwards.
TGCCCCCCGTGCTCCTCAGCGGCAACCACGGTGCGATCGCCGCGTGGCGGCGCGAGCAGAGCCTCGAGCGCACCCGGGCGCATCGGCCCGACCTGCTGCAGGAGCCGGATCCTGCCGCCTGACGTGCCTTTTCGGCGCCGCGTCAGGCGGGTTCGATGACGTTGAGCCGGTAGCCGCGCTTGACCACGGTCTTCACCAGGTCGGGAACCCCCAGCGACTCGCGCAGCCGCGCCACGGCCATCTCCACGGCGTGCGTGTTCTCGCCCGATCGCGGAAGCGCCGCCTGCAGGCGCGGCCGCGACACGACACCGCCCTGAGCGTCGAACAGCGCGGCGACGATGTCGGTGGCGCTGCGCGACAGCGGAATGTGGCGGCCGTCGAGCACGATGCCGGTGCTGCGCAGTTCGAGACGGCCCGCCGATGTCGGCAGCGACGCCGCGCCGCCCCCGCCGAAGTGCGTGACGACGGCCCGCACGAGCGAGCCGAGGCGCCCGCGTTCGGCGATGAGAGGCCGAAGGCCGGCATCCTGCAGCGGGCCGGCCGTGATCGGTCCGACGGCCGCCATGAGCAGGCGTCCTTCGGCCTCGCGGTCGACGATCGCGTCGAGCACGCCCTCGTTCCGCGCCGCGGCGATCCATTCGGCGGCACCGGGAGCGGACGTGAACAGCACCGCGTCGACCTCACCCTGCGCCGCGGCGACGACGGAGCGCGAGACCGCGGCAGGGTCGGGGGGAGGACCCCACCGGTACACGGTGAGGCTCACCACGTCCGCGCCCGCGCCCTCGAACAGCTCGTCGAGCCCGTCGGCCCCCGAGCCGTGGTGCTGGACCGCCACGCGCTTGCCCGCCACGCCTTCGGCGAGGAGGAACTCGCCCAGCTCCGCGGAGGTCTCCGACTCCGCCACCCAGTCGGCCGTGAGGCCGGCCTGCTGGATCGCGCCCCGCGCCTTCGGGCCCCGCGCGACGATCTGGGCGCGGGAGAGGGCGGCGTGGAGGTCGTCGAGCATTCCGGCTTCGTCGGCGGCCTCCATCCAGCCGCGGAAGCCCACGCCGGTCGTGGCGACGACCACGTCGGGCTGCAGCGCGATGAGTTCGCGGGTCGCCGCGATCAGGGCGTCGTCGTCGATGTGGGGCACGATCGTCAGCGCGGGGGCGTGGCGCACCTGCGCGCCGTGACGCTCGAGCGCTGCGGCCAGCTCGGACGAGCGACGATCGACGGCGATGACGATCGTGCAGCCGTCGAGTGCGGCCGAGAGGGTGGGGCGTGGGGTGGAGCTCAAAGGACGATGTCACCTGCCAGTTGGGGGTCGGGAAGCAGCAGCCCGGCGCGAGCGACCTCGCCGACCACGATGACCGCGGGGTTGCGCACACCGGCGAGGCCCGCGTCGACCACGACCGATCCCAGAGTACTGCGGGTGGTGCGCTGATCGCGGTGGTGGCCACGCTCGATGATCGCGACGGGGCGGTCGGCCGGCACCCCGGCGTGGAGGGCGTCCGAGACGATGCGGGGCAGAGCGCCGACGCCCATGAGGATGACCGTCGTCACGGAGTCGTCGCGGAGAGCCGCGAGCGTGGCGTCCGTCACTTCCGAGGGGCCGTTCATGATGTGCACTGCTCCCGCCACACCGCGATGGGTGATCGGGATGCCGGCTGCCTGGGGCACTGCGACTGCGCTGGAGATTCCGGGAACGACGTCGACCGGGATGCCGGCGGCCAGGCAGGCGGCGACCTCTTCGCCGCCGCGGCCGAAGACGAAGGGGTCGCCGCCCTTGAGACGCACCACTCGCTTGCCCGCGCGGGCGCGGGCGACGAGGATCTCGTTGATCTCGTCCTGCGGCACCGGGTGGTGCCCGGGGAGCTTGCCGACGTCGATGATCTCGACGTCCGGGCCGACGTGGTCGCGGATGTCGGTCGGACCGAGACGGTCCATCACGACGACCTCCGCCCTCGTCAGGAGGCGCCACGCCCGCAGCGTGAGCAGGTCGATGGGCCCTGGACCGCCGCCGATGAGGTCGACGCGGCCGACGGGGCTGTTCACGCGCCCGGTCATCGCTCGCCCTCCCAGCGGACCAGGACGTGGCCGTCGTCGATGGCCACGGGCCAGACGTGCAGGCTCTTCGGCTCCTTGCCCTGGGTGTCGAGGCAGATGCCGGTGCGCAGATCGAAGACCTGCTTGTACATCGGTGACGCGACCGTGGGGACGTCCTGGCGGGTGCCGACGATGCCGCGCGAGATGACGTGTGCGTGGCTGTAGGGGTCGAGGTTCGACACGGCGTGCACGCGCCCCGCCGAGCCGTCGGGGCCGTGGAGGAGGAAGAGTGCGATCTGCGTGCCGCCCAGCAGAGCGGCGCGGCCGCGCTCCACCTCGAGGTCGTCCAGTGCGCACACGCGCACCCAGCCGTCGGGGGCGGTGTACTCGGCCGTCTGCGGGTCGACGAGGGTCATCGGCGCACCTCCAGGGTCGTTCCGGCGATGAGCACGCGCGAGTCGGCGCGCTCGTCCTCGGTGGCGGGTCGGGGCTGGCCCCGCTCGGCCGTGTAGGCCAGCGAGGGGTCGGGCGTGGTCGGGGCGTTGACGAATGACGCGAACCGGCGGAGCTTCTCGGGGTCTTCGAGGGTCGCCTTCCATTCGTCCTCGTACGAGTCGAGGTGGGCGTCCATCGCGGCGTCGAGGTCGGCGCAGATGCCGAGGCTGTCGTCGAAGATGACTTCGCGCAGACCCTCGATGCCGCCGTCGAGGTCCTCGAACCACGGTGCGGTCCGCTGCAGCCTGTCGGCCGTGAAGATGTAGTACATCAGGAAGCGGTCGATCGCCGTGAGCAGCTCGTCGTCGCTGAGGCCCTCGGCGAGGAGCACCGCGTGTCGAGGGGTGAACCCGCCGTTGCCGCCGACATACATGTTCCAGCCGGCCTCGGTGGCGATCACGCCGACGTCCTTGCCCCGCGCCTCCGCGCACTCGCGTGCGCAGCCCGAGACGCCGAGCTTGATCTTGTGCGGTGAGCGCAGACCGCGGTAGCGCAGCTCGAGCTGCACCGCCATGCCGACCGAGTCCTGCACGCCGTAGCGGCACCACGTCGAGCCGACGCACGACTTCACCGTGCGCAGCGACTTGCCGTACGCGTGACCCGACTCGAAGCCGGCGTCCACGAGTTGCTTCCAGATCTCGGGCAGCTGCTCGAGGCGGGCGCCGAACATGTCGATGCGCTGGCCGCCCGTGATCTTCGTGTACAGGCCGAAGTCCTTCGCGACCTGGCCGATCACGAGCAGTCCCTCGGGCGTGATCTCGCCGCCGGGGATGCGGGGGACGACCGAGTAGCTGCCGTCCTTCTGAAGGTTCGCCATCACGTGGTCGTTGGTGTCCTGCAGCGTGGCGTTCTCGCCCTCGAGCACGTGGCCGCGCACGAGCGTCGACAGGATGCTGGCGAGGGCCGGCTTGCAGATGTCGCAGCCGCGCCCGCTTCCGAACCGCTCGATGACGGCGCTGAAGGTCTCAAGACCCGACACCCGCACCGCGTCGAACAGCTGACGACGCGACATGTCGAAGTGCTCGCAGATCGCGTTGCTGAGCGCCGCTCCCGACTTGGCGAGCTCGGTGCCGACGATCTTCTTGACCATCATCACGCAGGAGCCGCACGCGGCCCCGGCCTTCGTGCACGACTTGACGGCCGCGACATCCGTGCAGCCCTCCTCGTGCACGGCGCCCCGGATCGTCCCTGCCGTGACGCTGTTGCACGAACAGACCAGCGCCTCGTCGGGCAGGTCGCCCGTCGGTGCCGCGACGCCACCCTCGGGCATGAGGTAGGCCGCCGGGTCGCCGCCCAGCGCGCCGCCGACGAGCGGCCGCAGCGACCCGTACGCCGACGCGTCACCGACGAGGATGCCGCCGAGCAGCGTCTTCGCGTCGTCGGACAGCACGAGCTTCTTGTAGACGCCGGCCACCGGGTCGGCGTAGGTGACGTCGAGTGCGCCGGGGGTCTCGGCGAAGGCATCGCCGAAGCTCGCCACATCGACGCCCGACAGCTTGAGTTTGGTCGACAGGTCGTAACCGGGGAAGGATGCCTCGCCCCCGAGGAGGCGCGTCGCCGCGACCTCCGCCATGGCGTAGCCGGGAGCGACGAGGCCGACGCACATTCCGTCGTAGTTCGCGACCTCGCCGATCGCCAGCACGCGGGGGTCGGAGGTCTGGCAGCCGGCGTCGATCAGCACACCGCCGCGAGGGTGGACGTCGAGGCCGGCGCTGCGCGCGAGCTCGTCGCGCGGTCGCACGCCGACGGTGAAGACCACGACGTCGGTGCGCGCGTACGTTCCGTCGCGGAACTCGAGACCGGTGACCTGTCCCGAGCGGTCGGGGTCCAGACGCGTGGTGACGGCTTCGGTCTTCACCGCGATGCCGCGGGACTCGATGAGGCGCCGCAGTGCGTTGCCTGCGGGCAGATCCAGCTGTGCCGACATCAGCCGGTCCGAGGACTGCACGACGGTGCAGTCGACGTCGAGGCCCTGCAGGGCGCCCGCCGCCTCCAGGCCGAGCAGACCGCCGCCGATCACCGTACCCACGAGCGGACGCCCGAGTTCGGCCGCACGCTGCTGGACGAACTGCTCGAGCTTCTCGACGTCGTCGAGCGTGCGGTAGACGAAGCAGCCTTCGAGACCGAAGCCGTCGACCGCGAGCTTTGCGGCGTACGAGCCCGTCGCCAGGATCAGCCGGTCGTACGCCACGCTCGTGCCGCTGCGGGTCGTGACGCGACGCGCAGCGCGGTCGATGCGGGTGACGGCCTCGCCGCGGAGGAACCGCACGCGCTCGTCGTCGAGCACCGCGCGCTCGAGTTCGAGATCCTCGGGGGAGGCGCCGGCGAAGAAGCCGGTCAGCCCCACCCGGTCGTAGGGGTGACGCTCCTCCTCGCCGATGAGCGTGATGCGCCACTCCTCGCCGGCCCGGCTGAGCAGGCTCTCGACGAAGCGGTGCGCGACCATGCCCGCGCCGACGATCACCACGTGGGTGCCGAGGGCAGGGGTCTCGTTCATGCGGTCACCGTACGCCGGTGATGTTGCAGCAGCGTCAGCGTCATGTTTCCGGCTGTTGACACGGTCGCGGTGGGCCATGGCTCCTCCTCGGGGCGGACGACTCGGTGATGCTGACGCTACGAGCGCGGTGTTTCACCTCCCGTGGGCGGCGATTACCCCGAGCGAACGTTTCTCTCACAGCGTCGGGGGCGGTGTTGTGAGAAACGGATGCCGCGGCCGCCGCCTACCCTGTCGGCGCCGCATTCACCACCCCGAACAGCAGGTCACCGCCGCCCGCTATGGTGAAGGCCCCCGCCGAAACGGAGCGTGCATGCAGATCTGGCCCGGTTCTCCCTACCCATTGGGTGCCACCTTCGACGGAAGCGGCACCAACTTCGCTCTGTACAGCGAGGGGGCCGACCGCGTCGAGCTGTGCTTGTTCGACGACGCCGGCGCGGAGACCCGCGTCGAGCTTCTGGATGTCGATGCGTTCGTCCATCACGGCTACCTGCCCTCGGTGCAGCCGGGTCAGCGCTACGGGTATCGCGTTCACGGCCCGTACGACCCCTCGAACGGCCAGCGGTTCAATCCGAACAAGCTCGTGCTCGACCCCTATGCGAAGGCTGTCGAGGGCCAGGTTCGGTGGGGCCAGTCCGTGTTCGGCTACGACTTCGGCGACCCGGACTCCCGCAACGACGAAGACTCGGCGGCGCAGCAGATGATGGGCGTCGTCGTGAACCCCTACTTCGACTGGAGCGGCGACCGTCTGCCGAAGACCCCGTACGCGGAGTCCTTCATCTACGAGGCGCACGTGCGAGGACTCACGCAGCTGCACCCGGCCATCCCTGAGGAGATCCGCGGGACCTACAGTGCCATCGCGCACCCCGCGATCATCGAGCACCTGCAGAAGCTCGGGGTGACGGCGATCGAGTTGATGCCGGTGCACCAGTTCGTCGACGACTCGGTGCTCGAAGAGAAGGGGCTCTCCAACTACTGGGGCTACAACACGATCGCCTTCCTCGCCCCACAGAACTCCTACTCCTCGAGTGGCCAGCGCGGTCAGCAGGTGCAGGAGTTCAAGGCGATGGTCAAAGCGCTGCACGCCGCGGGGATCGAGGTGATCCTGGACGTGGTCTACAACCACACGGCCGAGGGGAACCATCTTGGGCCGACCCTGTCGATGCGGGGTATCGACAACGAGGCCTACTACCGGCTCGAAGACGACGACAAGCGCTACTACACGGACTACACCGGCACCGGGAACAGCCTCAATGTCGGCAATCCGCACACGCTGCAGCTCATCATGGATTCGCTGAGGTACTGGGTGCTGGATATGCACGTCGACGGCTTCCGCTTCGATCTCGCCTCGACCCTCGCGCGCGAGTTCTACGAAGTCGATCGCCTGGCGGCGTTCTTCGAACTCGTTCAGCAGGACCCGGTGGTGTCGCAGGTGAAGCTGATCGCGGAGCCATGGGACGTCGGCCCCGGCGGCTACCAGGTCGGCAACTTCCCCCCGCAGTGGACGGAGTGGAACGGCAAGTACCGCGACACCGTGCGCGACTTCTGGCGCGGTGAGCCGGCGACGCTCGGAGAGTTCGCGTCCCGGCTCACAGGCTCGTCCGACCTCTATGAGCACTCGGGCCGCCGCCCCGTGGCATCCATCAACTTCGTCACGGCGCATGACGGGTTCACCCTGCGCGATCTCGTCTCGTACAACGAGAAGCACAACCAGGCCAATGGGGAGGACAACCGCGACGGCGCGGACGACAACCGCTCGTGGAACGGTGGCGTCGAGGGCCCGACGGACGACCCGGAGGTGCTGGCGCTGCGCGCCCGGCAGCAGCGCAACTTCATCGCGACGCTGCTGCTGTCGCAGGGCGTGCCGATGCTGCTGCACGGCGACGAGCTGGGGCGCACCCAGCGGGGCAACAACAACGGCTATGCGCAGGACAACGAGATCACGTGGGTCGATTGGTCGGCGCCCGATCATCCTCTGGTCGAGTTCACGGCAGCGCTCGCCCGCCTGCGCCGGGAGCACCCGACCTTCCGCCGGCGCCGGTTCTTCGACGGGCGCCCGGTGCGTCGCGAAGAGGGCGCTCCGATCCCCGACATCGCGTGGGCGCGCCCAGACGGATCGCAGATGCAGCCCGAGGACTGGGACTCGGGATTCGGGCGGGCGGTGGCCGTGTTCCTCAACGGCGACGGCATCCGGGAGAGGGATCGCCGCGGCGACGCGATCTCGGACGACCATTTCATCGTGCTCTTCAACGCGGGCGACGACGTGGTCGACTTCGTCATCCCCGATGTGGAGTTCAGTCCCGAGTGGGATGTGATCGTCGACACCGCCGGTCTGCAAGCGAACACCGCGCCGGTCGAGCCCGGATCCACGCTGTCGGTGCTGGGGCGCTCCCTCATGGTGCTTCGCGAGCACGAGCTGCCGGAGCCGGAGATCGATCATTCGGTCGCCGCCTCGCTGGCCGTGACCAGCGTCGCCGGCCTCGACGAGGTTCCAGGCGCCGCTCCCCGTCCCGAACTCTCCCGCTGAGTAGACCACCGTGCCCACGCGCCGCCCGCGGTCCACGTACCGCCTCCAGATCCGACCCTCGTTCACCCTCGACGATGCCGCCGCGTTGCAGCAGTACCTGAGCGATCTCGGGGTGGACTGGGTGTACTTCTCGCCGATCCTGACGGCGTCGAAGGGCTCGGATCACGGCTACGACGTCGTGGACCCGACCACCGTCGATCCGGCTCGGGGCGGACGGCGGGCGCTCGAGCGGGCTTCGCGTGCTTTCCACGGCGCCGGGCGCGGCATCCTCGTCGACATCGTCCCCAACCACGTCGGCGTGGCGCGCGCGGAGGAGAACGCCTGGTGGTGGGACGTCCTCACCCACGGGCCCGCGTCGCGGTACGCGGCCGCGTTCGACATCGACTGGGTGTTCGGCGGCGGCAGGGTCCGCCTTCCGGTGCTCGGCGAGGATGCCGACGCGGCGGCCGCCTCGGGAGCGCTGCGCGTCGCGGACGGCGAGCTGCGCTACTACGAGCATCGCTACCCGCTCGCGCCGGGCTCTTGGGCCGACGACGACGACGTGCTCGACGTTCACGAGCGGCAGCACTACGAGCTCATGGACTGGCGACGCGAAGCGTACGACCTCAACTACCGTCGCTTCTTCGGGGTGTCGAGCCTCGCTGCGGTGCGGGTAGAGGATCCGGCTGTGTTCGACGAGACCCACGGGGAGATCGGCCGCTGGTTCGCCCAAGGCTTGGTGGACGGCCTGCGCGTGGACCATCCGGACGGACTGCGCGCCCCCGTCGACTACCTCGAACGACTGCAGGAGCTCACCGGCGGAGGGTACGTGCTTGTCGAGAAGATCCTCGAGGATGGCGAGGCGCTTCCGCAGTTCTTCGCCGCGGACGGCACGACCGGCTACGAGGCGCTGGCCGACATCGACCGCGTTCTCGTGGACCCGTCCGGCGAGCCGGGGCTGGACGCGCTCGACGAACGACTGCGCGAGGCATCAGGTCTGCCGGAGGCGCTTCCGTGGTCAGAGGTGATCGCCGGCACCAAGCGCGCCATCGGCGAGGGCATCCTCCGTTCGGAGGTGCGGCGGCTCGCGCGGGACCTCGGCAGGCCGGATGATCCCGCGACACAGGACGCGCTCATCGAGCTGCTCGCCCGCTTCCCCGTCTATCGGTCCTACCTGCCCGCGGGACGAGAGCACCTCGATGAGGCGGCTGCGGCCGTGCGGGCGCAGCGTCCGGATCTCGCCGATGCGCTCGACGCCGTGCTGACGATGCTGACCGATCCGCAGCATCCTGCCGCTCTGCGCTTCCAGCAGACGAGCGGCATGGTGATGGCGAAGGGCGTCGAGGACACCGCCTTCTATCGCGCGACGCGCCTCGGCACGCTGACCGAGGTGGGTGCTGATCCCTCCGTGTTCTCGCTGCCGGTCGACCGCTTCCATGCCGCGCAGGCGACGCGGCACGCGGCGTGGCCCCACTCGATGACGACGCTGTCGACGCACGACACCAAGCGGGGTGAGGACGTGCGCGCACGACTGGCCGTGCTCGCGGAGATCCCGGAGCGCTGGACGCAGGTGCTGGAACAGCTGACGGATGCCGCCACCACCGGCCATGGTCCCTTCGATGCGCTGCTGTGGCAGGCGATCGTGGGCGCGTGGCCGGCCTCCCGCGAACGCCTGCACGCCTACGCCGAGAAGGCGGCGCGGGAAGCTGCCGAAGCGACGTCCTGGCTCGAGCCCGACGACGTTTTCGAGCAGCGCATGCACGCGGTGGTCGACGCCGCGTTCGACGAGCCCGACGTCGCCGCGCGGCTCGAATCGTTCGTTTCGGAGATCGAGGGCGCCGGATGGTCGAACTCGCTCTCGGCGAAGCTGCTGCAGCTCACGGGACCCGGGGCCCCAGACATCTACCAGGGGAGCGAGCTGTGGGAGCAGAGCCTGGTCGACCCAGACAACCGCCGTGCGGTGGACTTCGATGAACGCCGACGTCTGCTCTCGCTCATCGACGGGGGCCTGCAGCCGGTCGTCGACCGCACGGGAGCGGCGAAGCTGCTCGTCACCTCGCGCGCGCTGCGACTGCGCCGCGACCGCCCGGAGCTCTTCACGCGATACACGCCGATGACCGTCGTCGGTACCGCGGCGGACCATGCGATCGCCGTCGATCGAGGCGGTGCGGCGGCGGTGGCGACGCGGCTTCCGGTCGGCTTGGCGGCGCGGGGCGAAGTCACCGGCTCGCCCTGGAAGGACACGATGCTGCTGAGGCATGGAGGGACCACGACCGATGCGCTGACCGGACGCGCGTTCACCGGCCACATCGCTCTGGCCGAGCTGCTGGACATCTACCCCGTCGCCCTCCTCGTTGCGGGGGAGCTGCCATGATCCCCGAAGTGTGGGCGCCGCGCGCCGGCAGAGTGGCGATGCGTGTGGCAGGGCGCGGTGAGGACCGCGCGATGATCCGCATCGACGGAGGCTGGTGGCGCGCGGATGCGGAGCTCCAGGCCGGCGACGAGTACGGGTTCGTGCTCGACGGAGCAGACGCCGCCCGCCCGGACCCGCGCTCACGTCGTCAGCCGCGAGGTGTGCACGAACTCAGTGCCGTCTTCGATCCGGCGTTGTACGCGTGGTCCGACGCGGAATGGACGGGACGCCAGCTTGCCGGCGGAGTCGTCTACGAGCTGCACGTCGGCACCTTCACCCCCGAGGGGACGCTGCATGCCGCGATCGATCGGCTCGGACACCTCGCCGAGCTGGGCGTGGATTTCGTCGAGCTGCTGCCGGTGAACGGCTTCAACGGCGTTCACAACTGGGGCTACGACGGCGTGCTGTGGTACGTGGTGCACGAGCCGTACGGGGGACCCGCGGCGTACCAGCGATTCGTCGACGCCTGCCATGCCGCCGGCATCGGCGTCATCCAGGACGTCGTCTACAACCACCTGGGCCCGAGCGGCAATTATCTGCCCGAGTTCGGCCCGTACCTGCGTGATGCGGAGTCGAACACCTGGGGCTCGTCCGTCGACCTCGACGAGCCCGAGGTGCGTCGCTACATCGTCGACAACGCGCTGATGTGGCTCCGCGACTACCACGTCGACGGGCTGCGTCTCGACGCCGTCCACGCGCTGAAGGACCGCTCGGACGTCCACATCCTGCAGGAGCTGGCGGAGGCGGTGGACGCGCTCAGCATGCATCTCCGGCGCCCGCTGACCCTCATCGCCGAGTCGGATATGAACGACGCGCTGCTGATCGCCGCTCGTGAAGCCGGCGGGTACGGCCTGACCGCGCAATGGAGCGACGACTACCACCACGCGCTGCACGTCGCGCTCACCGGCGAGACGACGGGCTACTACGCCGACTTCGCCCCGTTGTCCGCACTCGTGAAGGCCTCGACGCGAGGGTTCTTCCACGACGGCACCTGGTCGTCGTTCCGGGGCCATGCACACGGGCACCCCATCGATCCCCGCATCCCGGCATGGCGTCTCGTGACTTTCTCACAGGACCACGACCAGATCGGCAATCGTGCGGCAGGCGACCGGCTGTCGCAGACGCTGGACGAGGGGGGCCTCGCGATCGCTGCCGTCCTCACGGTCCTGACGCCCTTCACGCCCATGTTGTTCATGGGGGAGGAGTGGGCTGCATCGACCCCTTGGCAGTTCTTCACGTCGCATCCCGAGCCGGAGCTCGGCGAGGCGACGGCCCGCGGGCGCAAGGCCGAGTTCGCAGCGATGGGGTGGGACGAGTCGGTGGTTCCCGACCCGCAGGATCCCGAGACTTTCCAGCGGTCGAAACTGGACTGGGAGGAGACCGATGCCGGTGTCCACGCGCGCGTGCTCGCGCTCTACCGGTCGCTCATCCAGCTGCGCAGGGAGCACGCCGACCTGACGGAACCGGACTTCCGGGCCTTCTCCGCTGAGGCGGACGAGCAGCAGCGATGGTTCCGGCTGCGTCGCGGCAGGACCGAGATCGTGGTCAACTTCGCCACCGAACCGGTCACGGTCGCCGTTACCGGCGCGCCGGACGTTCTGCTCACCACCGACCCCGCCGCGCGCGTGGCCGACGGGTCCGCGGCGCTCCCGCGGCGGTCAGCGCTGGTGCTCGCTCACCGCGACTGCTGAGATCAGGCGACGCCGAGCCAGGAGCGGTCGGTGAGGACGATCGGGCCGTTCTCCGTGATCGCGACGGTGTGCTCCGAGTGGGCACCACGGGAGCCGTCGGCCGATCGCAGCGTCCAGCCGTCGGGGTCGGTGACGAGCTCGTCGGTCGTCTCGAGGAACCACGGCTCGAGCGCGAGCACGAGGCCCGCGCGGAGGGGGTAGCCGCGGCCGGCCTTGCCGTCGTTCGCGACGTGGGGATCGCCGTGCATCTCGCGGCCCACGCCGTGACCGCCGAAGTCGGTGTTGATCGAGTAGCCGTCGCCGTGTGCCACCGCGGCGATGGACGCCGAGATGTCGCCGATGCGGTTGCCCACGGTGGCCGCGCCGATGGCGGCGGCCAGCGCGCGCTCGGTCGTGTCGATGAGCGCGAGGTCCTCGTCGCGCGGCGTGCCTACGACGAACGAGACCGCGGAGTCCGCGACCCAGCCGTCGACCGACACGGCGAAGTCGAGCGAGACGAGGTCGCCGTCGCGCAGGGCGTAGTCGAAGGGGAGCCCGTGCAGGACCGCATCGTTCACGGAGGTGCAGATGACCTTCCCGAAGGGACGGGCGCCGAAAGACGGGTGGTAGTCGATGTAGCAGGACTCGGCCCCGGCGCGGCGGATGAGATCGTGCGCGCGACGGTCGATCGCGAGGAGGTTGGTGCCCACCTTGGTCTCGTCTCGCAGCGTCGCGAGGGTCTCGGCGACGAATCGCCCGGCGGGCTTCATCGCCTCGATCTCGGCAGGCGTGCGCAACTCGATCATGTGGTGGATCCTCTCGTTCCCCTCCATTCTGTCTGACCGGTCGTTGCGGGGCTGTGAGGATGCTCCGCGGCACGCGGAAGCGGACCATCGCGGTCGCGTGCGGGCGTAGCATCAGTGACATGTGGCTGCGTCGCGCGTTCTTCGGCTGGCTGATCCCGGCCGCCTTCCTGCTGCCGCTGTGGCTCCTCGTCGGATGGGCCGTGTTCAATGCCGGCGGGTGGGCGTTCCTCTGGGTGCTCTTCCTCGCCATTCCCGGCGTGTTCCTCTGGCAGCTCCTGCTCACACTGCTGGTACGAGCGCGCGGTACCGTCCGGGCGCACCGGGCCGTCTCCTGGTGGGATGTGCTCGGGTTCACGGTGTGGCACGCACTCGTCATCTCGCTCGGCTTCTTCGCCGAGGCGTGGTGGGCACCCGTGATGGTCGTCGCGATCCTCGCCGGCGTGGGCCTCTTCTGGCTCGAGCTGTGGCAGCTGTGGAGCGAGGCGAGGCCCTCGCGATTCGTCCTGCACACGTCCGAGGGGGTCGCGTACATCCCCGCGGAGGCCGACGCGCCGGAGGCCGCTCCGCGCGAGGTCATCGTCATCTCGGAGAAGCAGACCCCGCCGGCGAGCTGACGCGGTTTGGCCGGGTGCGGCATCCATGGCAGAATAGTTGTTTGTGCCCTGACCGGTTCTGCCTCAGGGGAATCAGCTGGACGGCGTCACGCCGAAGGCCTGCGGCACGCTCAGTCCTTTACCATCCTTCCCGCGGTCGACCTGTGGCGGCCGCAGAGAGAGACGATCATGCAGATCCTCGACGCCGTCGACGCGGCTTCGCTCCGCTCCGACATCCCCGCCTTCAACGCCGGCGACACCGTGAAGGTGCACGTCAACATCACGGAGGGCAACCGCTCCCGTATCCAGGTCTTCCAGGGCGTCGTCATCGGCCGCTCGGGCGACGGTGTGCGCGAGACCTTCACGGTCCGCAAGATCAGCTTCCAGGTCGGCGTCGAGCGCACCTTCCCGGTGCACTCCCCGGTCATCGACCACATCGAGGTCGTGACCCGCGGTGACGTGCGTCGCGCGAAGCTGTACTACCTGCGCAACCTCCGTGGCAAGAAGGCCAAGATCAAGGAGAAGCGCGAGAGCAACTGACGCTCCTCCCGCAGCGTTTTCACGAAGCCCCGGACCCGCGAGGTCCGGGGCTTCGTCGTACTCCGGAAGGGCCGGAGTGTGCGACCCTTGAAGGCGGGGTGGCTGCGACCGTCGGCACCCGTGAAGGAACTCATGACGACCGAGAAGTCGGCTCCGGCCGAGCCGGCGCCCGGGGCCGAGCCCGCCGCGACCATCCAGCCGCGTCGTCGGGGCTGGCTGGTGTTCCTGCGCGACGTGGTCGTGATCATCCTGATCGCGGTGCTCGTGTCGCTCGTCGTCAAGACGTTCCTCGTGCGGTCGTTCTACATCCCGTCGGGATCGATGGAGGACACCCTCCACGTCAAGGACCGCATCCTCGTCGACGAGATCACGCCGCGGTTCGGCAGCTACGAGCGCGGCGACATCGTCGTCTTCCAGGATCCGGGCGGCTGGCTGCCTCCCAGCACCGAGCCCGCGCGTCCGCCGGTCGTCGAGGGCGTCGAGTGGGTGCTGTCGCTCGTCGGTCTGGCCGCACCCGACAGCGACGACCATCTCGTCAAGCGCATCATCGGCCTCCCCGGCGATCACGTCGTGTGCTGCAACGCCATCGGCCAGATCACCGTCAACGACGTGCCGATCGACGAGTCCGCCTACCTCAAGCTTCCCGGGGGCGAGACCGCGGCCTCGGGCGACGCCTTCGACGTGACCGTTCCCGAGGGCAGCCTCTGGGTGCTGGGCGACAACCGGTACCGGTCGAAGGACTCGCGGTACAACACCGATCAGCCCGGGAAGGGCTTCGTCCCTATCGACAACCTCGTCGGACGCGCGTTCCTCGTGACGTGGCCACTCGACCGGTTCGGGCTTCTCGACTTCCATCACGACGTGTTCGCCGGGGTTCCCGACGCGGAGCCGGAGGGCGGCGGGCAGTGACCGTCGCCGAGCCCCGCCTCACGCTCGAGCGCCGGCTCCTGCGGGAGCACACGCTCGTCATCGCGTGCGACGAGGTGGGGCGAGGGGCACTGGCCGGGCCGGTCGCGGTCGGCGCAGCGGTCGTGGACGCGCCGAGATCGCGCAAGCGGATCCCCCAGGGGCTGCGGGACTCGAAGCTCGTCCCCGAACTCAAGCGCGCCGATGTCGCGGCACGCGCCGCGTCATGGGTCGCCGCGAGCGCCGTCGGGTGGGCGAGTTCCGAGGAGATCGACGAGATCGGCATCATGCGCGCGCTCGGGCTCGCATCGATCCGGGCGATCGCGGACCTGCGCGCCCACGGTGTCGTGCCGGAGGATGCCATCGTCATCCTCGACGGCAACTACGACTACATCCGGCCCGCCGGCGAGTGGGGGCTCACGGTGCGGCCGGTGATCAAGGCCGACCGCGACTGCGCATCGGCGGCCGCGGCATCCGTCATCGCCAAGGTCGCCCGCGACCGCCTCATGACCGAGCTCCACGACGAGCTGCCCGCGTACAACTGGGCCCGCAACAAGGGCTACGCGAGCCCCGACCATCGCGAGGCGATCCGCACCCACGGCATCAGCCGGCATCATCGCGCGTCCTGGTCGATCGCCGAGGCGCCGACGCTCTTCTGAGCGTTCGCCACACGCGCGCGCGGGTCGCCGGGACCGCTCGCGCCCATAGGATGGATGCACCATGGATGACGAGGTCTTCGAAGACTACGACCGCGAGCTCGAACTCGCTCTGTACCGCGAGTACCGCGATGTCGTCTCGCAGTTCCAGTACGTGATCGAGACGGAGCGGCGCTTCTACCTCGCGAATGAGGTCAACGTCGTGCGCCGCGACACCGAGCACGATTTCTACTTCGAGATCTCGATGTCCGATGTCTGGGTCTGGGACATCTACCGCGCCGACCGCTTCGTGAAGGCGGTGCGCGTGCTGACGTTCAAGGACGTCAACGTCGAAGAGCTCTCGCGCCGCGATTTCCATCTCCCCGAAGAGCTCTCGCTCGACACCTGAGCAGGCTCGACGCCTCCTCCCCAGACCGCCTGTTCCGGGAAGTTGACCGCGTTCTGAACGGATGCCGCGCCCCCGCGTCCGCGCGGAGGCCCCCGCGCGCGACGATGCCGGAATGGCAGATAAAGACGTCCTGGGGCGCGCGGGCGAGGAACGCGCCGCCCGGTACTTCGAGGCGCAGGGATTCACCGTCCTCGCCCGCAACTGGCGATGCCGGGGCGGCGAGATCGATCTGATCGTCGCCGACCGGTCCGCCGTCGTGGTCGTCGAGGTCAAGACTCGCCGGGGCGAGCAGTTCGGGCACCCGTTCGAGGCGATCGATGCCCGCAAGCGCGGCAGACTCTGGCGGCTGTCGATCGCATGGGCGAGCGCCCACCGCGAGCAGCTGCAAGGGCGCCGGCTCCGCATCGATGCCGTCGGGATCGTCGGCGCCGACCCGAGCACGGCCCGGCTGGAGCACCTCGTCGACGTGGAGGTGCCGTGAAGGTCGCGCGCACCTGGGCGGTCGCCCTCGTCGGAGCCGAGGGCGAGTGCGTCGAGGTCGAGGCGGACCTCTCGAACCAAGCGCCGGACTTCCGCATCATCGGGCTTCCCGACAAGGCCCTCGGCGAGTCGGTCCAGCGGGTGCACAACGCCTGTGCGAACAGCGGCACGCCGCTCACGCGGCGACGCCTCACAGTGAACCTGTCGCCCGCAAGCCTGCCCAAACAGGGATCCGGATTCGACGTCGCCATCGCGGTGGCTTCCCTCGCGACCGAGACCTCCATGGACTCGACTTCTCTGGCGTCCGCGGTCCACATCGGCGAGCTGGGGCTCGACGGTCGCCTCAGACCCGTGCCGGGAATACTTCCGGCGGTGGTCGCGGCCCGGCGGGCGGGGCATCGACGCGTCGTCGTGCCGCATGCCAACGGTCCCGAGGCGTCGCTCGTCGACGGCATCGAAGTGCTCGCCGCCGTCAACCTCGCGCAGGTGATCGCGTGGCATGGCGGCGAGGTCGAGGTCGCCGATGTCGATCCGGTAGGACTGCCGGACGACGAGGAGGCGCCCGAACCCGCACTCGATCTCGCGGAGGTGATCGGGCAGCGCGATGCCGTCGAGGCGCTCGTCGTCGCCGCCGCCGGCGGGCACCATCTGCTGATGTGCGGGCCGCCGGGGGCGGGAAAGACGATGCTCGCCCGGCGCCTGCCCGGGATCCTTCCCGAGCTCGACGACCGCGCGGCGCTGGCGGCCGCCTCGATCCGGAGCCTCGCGGGCTCGCGGGTCGTCGAACTGTCGCGCACGCCGCCCTTCGTCGCGCCGCACCACAGCGCGAGCGTGGCCGCCCTGGTGGGCGGCGGCACGCGCGTCGTGCGGCCAGGGGCGATCGCGCGAGCGAGCGAGGGCGTGCTGTTCCTCGACGAAGCGGGCGAGTTCGCCGCCAGTGCGCTCGACGCGCTGCGGCAGCCGCTCGAGTCCGGCTCCATCACGATCGACCGCGCCGGCGCTCACGCGCAGTTTCCGGCGCGATTCCAGCTGGTGCTCGCCACGAACCCGTGTCCATGCGGCGACTACGGCATCCGCGGCGGCACCTGCACGTGTCCACCGGCGGCGATTCGCCGCTACCTCGGCCGGTTGTCGGGGCCGCTTCTGGACCGCATGGACATCGAGCTGACGCTCACCCGCGTCGCGGTCGCCCAGCGCGGGGCTGGGCCGACGATCTCGACCGAGGCCGCGAGGGCACGTGTCGCGGAGGCGCGGGAACGCGCGCGCCTCCGCCTCGCCGGGACCCCGTGGACGGTGAACGCCGACGTCCCCGGCACCTGGCTGCGCGAGGGACCGGCGGCGCCGTCCCCCGTCGTCCGACGCCCGCTCGACGCAGCCCTCCACCGCGGCGCGCTCACGCTGCGCGGGTACGACAGGGTGCTCCGCGTCGCATGGTCGCTGGCGGACATCGAGGGGCGCGGCCAGCTCGGGGCGGAGCACGTCGGCCGCGCGCTCTACCTGAAGAAGGGGATCGCGCTGTGATGGCGTTCGACCTGAGCGCGGATGCCGCGCGGCGCGCGCTGGCGCCCGCGGGGGTCGACCATGACCCGGAGGGGGTGCAGGAACGATACGCCACCGCAGTCTGGTGTCAGCTCACCGAACCAGGTGACTCGGTCGCGGGACGCATCATCGCAGCCCGCGGTCCGGTCGCGAGCCTGGAAGCGGTCGTGGCCGGTGACGATCTGGCCGAGCTCTCGCCCAAGGAGGCGGCGGAGGGGCGCAAGCGGTGGCTGCCGCGACTGTCGGCGGGCGCCGTCGCCGAGTCCCTGGCAACGGCGGCGGCACGCGGAGTCACGCTGGTGACGCGGGCGGATCCCGAATGGCCGACGCAGCTGGACGACCTCGGCATGCATGCGCCGCTGTGTCTTTGGGTGCGAGGGGACGCCTCGGCGCTTCCGAGACTCCAGGCATCCGTCGCCATCGTCGGAGCCCGAGCCGCGTCCCACTACGGCGATCACGTGGCACGGGAGCTCGCGGCCGAGCTGGCCGGCAGCGGCATCGCCGTGGTGTCGGGCGGTGCCTACGGGATCGACGGCTCCGCACACCGAGCCGCGCTTCTGGCGGGCGGCCTCACCGTCGCGCTGCTCGCGGGCGGCGCGGACCGCGCGTATCCGGCGGGTCACACCCAGCTGATCGACGACGTCGCGCGACGGGGTGTCGTGGTGAGCGAGGTCGTATGCGGCTCCGCGCCGACGAAGTGGCGCTTCCTGCAGCGCAATCGGCTGATCGCTGCGCTGTCGGCCGCCACCGTCGTCGTCGAGGCGGGGTGGCGGAGCGGCTCGCTCAACACCGCCGGCCACGCGGCCACATTGTCGCGCCCGCTCGGCGCCGTGCCCGGCCAGATCACGTCGCCGACGTCGGCAGGCACGCACCGGCTCATTCGCGAGTACGGCGCACAGTGCATCACCAGCGCCGACGATGTTCGAGAGCTGCTGGGCATGACTGGGGGGATGGATGCCGCCACCGCCGCGCGCGGGACGTACACCGGGGACGCGAGCAGGGTGAAGGACGCCATGAGCACCCGCGTCTGGCGGGACGCCGGCGAGATCGCGCGACGCGCGGGCATGGCACCCGACGCGGTGGAGGGCATCCTCGGTCTGCTGGCACTCGATGGAGCGGTCGAATCCGGCATCGAGGGCTGGCGGCTGTCTCGGATCGGAGCGTGAGGGCCGGCGGCGAGGCGGGCAAGGTGCGTCGCACTGCGGTCGGGCGCGACGCCTGGCCCATGCTGGAGGCATGGACATCCCCGAGGCAGCCGCGGCGTATCTGCGCAACCTCGCGGAAGTGCGACGCCTTTCGCCGGCCACGGTGCGGGCGTACCGGTCCGACCTCGACGGACTGGCCGCCGCCTGCGGCGACCTCGAGCTCGCGGCCGTCGATCTCGAGCACCTTCGCGACTGGCTGTGGCACGCGGTCCAGCGCGGCGACAGCCGCGCCACGATCGCGCGCCGCACGGCGGCCGTCCGGGGCTTCTTCGCCTGGGCGACCGAGACCGGTGCGATCCCCGCGGACCCGAGCCTTCGCCTGGTCGCCCCGAAGCGTGGGAAGACGCTGCCGAAGGTCGCCACTGCGGAAACCTTGAGCGGGATGCTCGATGCCCTGGCGTCGGCGGCCGCCGACGGCGATCCCGTCGCGCTGCGTGACCACGCGATGCTCGAGCTGCTGTACGGGGCCGCCGTGCGCGTCTCCGAGCTGTGCGGGCTCGACCTCGACGACCTGGATCACGAGCGCCGCACGGCTCGGGTACTGGGCAAGGGATCGAAAGAGCGGGTCGTGCCGTTCGGGCTCCCGGCGCTGCGCGCGATCGACGCCTACGTCGTGCGGGGCCGGCCGATGCTCCTCACCCGGCGAGCGGACGACTCGCCGAATCCCGCGCTCTTCCTCGGCGCCCGCGGAGGGCGTATCGGGCCACGCGCGGTGTACGACCTCGTGTCGCGCCGGCTCGGCCCCGAGCTCGGCGCCCAGGTGGGTCCGCACGCGCTGCGCCACTCGGCAGCGACTCATCTCCTCGACGGTGGCGCCGACCTCCGCGCCGTCCAGGAGATGCTGGGCCACGCGAGTCTCGGCACCACGCAGATCTACACGCACGTCTCCAGCGAGCGACTGACGGCCTCGTACCGTCTTGCCCACCCACGCGCCTGAGACCGTCAGCAGCAGGGGAGCAGTACCGCGCGCGGCACTCCGCCCAGGAGGACGAGCGGGTTGATGTAGACGCCGTCGAGTCGGACCCCGAAGTGCACCGTCCCTGCCTCGGCATGGCCGCCGGTCGACACCGTTCCCAATGTCGTGCCCACGTCGACCGGTGTCCCGGCGCTGAGAGGGGAGTCCACCGGCTCGAGCGTGGAGACGAGACCGTCGCCGTGATCCACGGTGATCACGCCGCGCCCCGCGACCTGACCCGAGAACGCGACCACGCCGCCCGCGGCGGCGCGGACGTCGCCGTCGTCGACCGGCAGAAGGTCGATACCTCGATGTCCGGGCCCGTACTCGTGCGGCGGTGCGACGAAGGGGTGCACCAGCCGGAACGGATGCACCGGCCATCGCCAGTCCCGCGCGAGCGACACGGTTCCGCCGTCGATGCCCGGCCCCGGCTCAGTGTCCCGCGCGTGCGCCGCCGCGGCAGGCGACAGCGCGACGAGGACACTCATGGCGACGACGGCCCCGAGGTACGCGAGCGACCGGCGAGATCGGCGATGACGGGTTGATGGCGGCTTCGACACGGCACCACCCTGGCCCGTCCGAAGAACCTGCGGATCGAAGCGACGGATGCCCGTGGACAAGCGTCGCGATCGGCGGGCGGGGGAGGAGGAGGCGGCCGCGCCGCTGCTGATACACTGGGTGCGCACTCCGCATGTCGGAGTGACTCCGCGTGCCCACAGCACCGCAAGCCCCGAGTCTGACGAAGGGTGCGGCGCGGCATCCATTCCCACCGGTCCCGGCGATCGCTTCCGAGCGAGCGCGGGGCGGGAATGAGCCGGGCACCAGGCCACGCCGGCCACGAGCCGGCGCGAGAACAACCGCAACAGGCGCGTACGCGCCGGAACAGGAGAACGGCCATGGCCGTCGTCACCATTCGCCAGCTGCTCGACAGCGGCGTCCACTTCGGACACCAGACCCGCCGGTGGAACCCGAAGGTCAAGCGCTTCATCCTCACGGAGCGCAGCGGCATCCACATCATCGACCTGCAGCAGTCGCTGACGTACATCGACAAGGCGTACGAGTTCGTCAAGGAGACCGTCGCGCACGGCGGCACCATCCTCTTCGTCGGCACCAAGAAGCAGGCGCAGGAAGTCATCGCCGAGCAGGCGACCCGCGTGGGCCAGCCCTACGTCAACCAGCGCTGGCTGGGTGGTCTGCTGACCAACTTCTCGACCGTGTCGAAGCGTCTTGCCCGCATGAAGGAGCTCGAAGAGCTCGACTTCGCGGACCCGGCCGCGAGCGGCTTCACCAAGAAGGAGCTCCTCCTCAAGAAGCGCGAGCTCGACAAGCTCCACAAGTCGCTCGGCGGAATCCGCAACCTCCAGAAGACCCCGTCGGCCATCTGGGTCGTCGACGCCAAGCGCGAGCACCTCGCGATCGACGAGGCGTCGAAGCTCGGCATCCCGGTGATCGGCATCCTCGACACCAACGCCGACCCGGACGAGTTCCAGTACCCGATCCCCGGCAACGACGACGCGATCCGCTCGGTGGGGCTGCTCACCCGCATCATCGCCGACGCCGCCGCGGAGGGCCTCATCCAGCGCCACCAGCCCACCGACGAGACCGCTGACGCGGAGCCGCTCGCCGACTGGGAGCGCGAGCTGCTCGAGCAGGGTGCCCCCGTCGTGACCGACGTCGCCGAGGTCGAGACCGTCGCGACCGAGTCGGCCGCCGACGAGGCCGGTGCCGAGGCGGCTGAGGTCGCAGAGGCCGCTGAGGCCGAGGCGACCCCCGCCGAGTAAGGCTCACACACACTCCGCCCCGGCGGGATCGCCCTGATCGAACGGTCCGGACGGTCCCGCCGAGGCATCCACGAGAACTCACACAATCAAGGAGCCGCCACCCATGGCAAACTTCACGATCGCCGACATCAAGGCGCTGCGCGAGCAGCTCGGCACGGGCATGGTCGACACCAAGAAGGCGCTCGAGGAGGCCGACGGCGACCTCGAGAAGGCCGTCGAGATCCTGCGCCTCAAGGGCGCGAAGGGCAACGCCAAGCGCGCCGACCGCTCCACGAGCGAGGGCCTGGTCGCGGCCAAGGAGGTCGACGGTCAGGTCACGATCATCGAGCTCAACACCGAGACCGACTTCGTCGCCAAGAACGACCGCTTCATCGCCCTCGCGGAGAAGGTGCTCGACGCCGCCGCGGCAGCGCACGCCGACTCGGCCGAGGCCGCCCTCGCCGCTCCGGCCGGCAGCCAGACGGTCGCCGAGCTCATCTCGGACGAGGCCGCGATCATCGGCGAGAAGGTCGAGCTGCGTCGCGTGAACACGCTCTCGGGCGACAAGTTCGAGATCTACCTCCACAAGACCAGCAAGGACCTGCCGCCGCAGGTCGGTGTCGTCCTCGCCTACTCGGGCGACGACGCCGAGACGGCGCGCAGCCTCGCCCAGCACATCTCGTTCGCGAACCCGTCGTACCTGTCGCGCGACGAGGTGCCCGAGGCCGAGGTCGAGAAGGAGCGCGAGATCGTCACCGAGATCTCCCGCAACGAGGGCAAGCCGGAGGCCGCCCTTCCGAAGATCGTCGAGGGCCGCGTCAACGCGTTCTTCAAGCAGGTCTCGCTGCTCGACCAGGACTACGCGAAGGACAACAAGCAGTCGGTCGCGCAGGTCGCGAAGGACGCCGGTCTGACCCTGACGGGCTTCGCCCGCTACAAGGTCGGCGCCTGACCTTCTGAGAAGGCCCGCATCGGCAATCCGATGCGGGCCTTTTCTCATGCCCTTCGGTAGTTTGTCGTAGACGAGAGGACCACAGTGATCAACGAGAACACCGGGCGCCGCCGCGTCCTTCTGAAGCTGTCCGGCGAAGCGTTCGGCGGAGGCCAGCTGGGTGTCAACCCCGACGTGGTCAGCCAGATCGCCCAGGAGATCGCTGCAGCGGTCGACCGCGTGGAGATCGCGGTGGTCGTCGGCGGTGGCAACTTCTTCCGCGGCGCCGAGCTGAGCCAGCGCGGCATGGACCGGGGCCGGGCCGACTACATGGGCATGCTCGGCACAGTCATGAATGCCCTCGCCCTGCAGGACTTCCTCGAGCAGGCCGGTGCCGCCACGCGCGTGCAGTCCGCGATCTCGATGACGCAGGTCGCCGAGCCGTACATCCCGCGCCGTGCGGAGCGCCACATGGAGAAGGGTCGCGTGGTCATCTTCGGCGCCGGCGCCGGGCTCCCGTACTTCTCCACCGACACCGTAGCCGCGCAGCGTGCGCTCGAGATCGACGCGCAGGAGGTCCTCGTCGCGAAGAACGGTGTCGACGGCGTGTACACCGCGGATCCGAAGAAGGATGCCTCGGCCACCCTGATCGATCGCATCACGTACCTCGACGCGCTGCAGCGCGGTCTCAAGGTCGTCGACTCGACGGCGTTCAGCCTCTGCATGGACAACCGCATGGACATGCGCGTGTTCGGAATGGAGCCCGCGGGCAACGTGACGAAGGCTCTCCTGGGCGAGACCATCGGCACGCTGGTCACGGCGTGACCGGCCCCGCGTCGATAGACTTGACCAGCCCCATCTACGTGAAGGAGACACTGTGATCGCGGACGTCTTGGCCGATGCCGGAGTGCGCATGGACCGCGCCGTCGAGGCAGCGAAGGAGGACTTCGCCACGGTGCGCACCGGACGCGCGAACCCGCAGCTGTTCCAGAAGGTCCTCGTCGACTACTACGGCAGCCCGACGCCGCTCGCGCAGCTCGCGTCGATCAACAACCCCGAGGCGCGCACGCTGCTCATCACGCCGTACGACAAGTCGGCGCTGAAGGCGATCGAGCAGGCGATCCGCGACATCCCGAACCTCGGCGTCAACCCGACCAACGACGGCAACCTCGTGCGCGTCACGATGCCCGAGCTCACCGAGGAGCGCCGCAAGGAGTACGTGAAGCTCACGCGCACCAAGGGCGAGGACGCCAAGGTCCACGTGCGCGGCATCCGCCGAAAGGCGAAGGACGACATCGACGCGCTGAAGGGCGAGGTCGGCGAGGACGAGCTCGCTCGCGGCGAGAAGGAGCTCGACGCGCTCACGCGCGCGCACGTCGACGCGATCGACGAGGCGCTCAAGCGCAAAGAGGCCGAGCTCCTCGAGGTCTGAGGTCTGCCCATGACCGACGCATCCGACCCGCCGCGGAGCGACGAACCCGCCTCACCGCAGACGCGGCGCGAGGCGGGTGAGGCTCGGCGTGCCGCCGAGACCCCCGACACCGGCCCCGCGCGGCAGTCGCATCTGCGAGCGGCGCGCAGCGAACTGGAAGGCCACGTCGCCCAGGCGCGCGCAGACTTCGAGGAGGCGAACGAGCGCATCAAGGAGCGGACGGGTCGCGATCTCATCGTCGCGATCCTCATCGGGCTCGCAATCGGCCTCGTCCTGCTCGGGTCGCTGCTGTTCGTGAAGTGGGCGTTCGTGCCGTTCGCCCTGGGCGCGGCGTTGCTCGCGATCTTCGAGTTCTCCCGGGCTCTGGTCGCGAGCGGTCGCCGGGTCGATCTCGTCCCACAGCTCATCGCCGGTGCGGTGGTCGTGCTGTCGGCGTTCTTCGTCGACTCGTGGATGCACTGGGTGCTGCTGTTCGTCGCACTGGCTTTCGTCGTGGTGTGGCGACTGGTCGGGCAGATGGCCTCCCACGACGGCCGCGCGTACGGTCTGGTGCTGGGCGACGTGCTCATCGCCACCTTCCTGCAGCTGTACGTCGCCTTCCTCACGAGCCTGTGCCTCGTGCTGCTGGCCAAGGACGGCGGCGAATACTGGGTGCTGGCGTTCATCATCGTCGCGGTCGCGGTCGACACCGGCGCGTACGCGGCCGGCATCAGCTTCGGCAAGCACCCCATGGCGCCGCGGATCAGTCCGAAGAAGACCTGGGAGGGCTTCGCGGGAGCGGCGGCCGCAGCCATCATCGCGGGCATCCTCGTCGGCCTCTTCATGCTCGGCCTTGAGTGGTGGATGGGCGCCGTGTTCGGCATCCTGATCCTCGCCACGGCCACCGCGGGCGATCTGGGAGAATCGATGATCAAGCGCGATCTCGGGATCAAGGACATGAGCTCCTGGCTGCCCGGTCATGGCGGCGTGCTGGATCGACTGGACTCGATCCTGCTGTCGGTCGTCGCGGCGCTGACCCTCTACTACCTCTTCACTCCGTTGGTGGCATCATGACGGCATCGCAGGCGACCGCCCGGGCGTCCTTCCCCGAAGCGCGAGGACGCGAGAAGGGCTACGACAAGCAGCCCGTCGACGAGTTCCTCGCGCGGGCACGCTCGTCGTTCGAGCGCGGGACGGACGCCCTCACGTCGGCCGACATCCGGCAGGTGGCGTTCCCTCTCGTGCGGCACGGCTACGCGATCGCGTCGGTGGATGCGGCTCTCGGCCGCATCGAGGACGCCTTCGCCGCGCGCGAGCGCTCTTCGGCGGTGGCGGCGACCGGCGCCAAGGCATGGGTCGGCCACACTCGCGAACTCGCGCAGGAGGTCCTGGACCGTCTCTCCCGGCCTGCGAAGCGTCGATTCGATCGTGTGTCGCCGCTGCGCTACGGCTATCGCATCGCGGAGGTCGATCTCGTCACCGACAAACTCGCGCGCTTCCTCGAGACCGGCGACTCCGTCACGGTCGAGCAGGTGCGCGCGGTCGCGTTCCGCATGCAGCGCGGGGGGTACCGCGAGACGCAGGTCGACGCCGTGCTCGATGCCGTCGTCGAGGTGATGCTCGCCGTCAAGTGAGACGCGCGGGTCCGCGGATGGCACGCCCTCGTGCCGGTATGCGAGAATCGGGTCACTGTGACTTCTGGAAACGAGCTGCACCCCACCAGACGCGCCCGACGTCACGAGGTGGCTGCCCGGTCCGCGAGGCCGGTCGCCGTGACGGGATCCACTCCTTCGGCGCCCTCCGCACCGACCCCCAAGCCGGCTCCGCGCTGGTCGCGTCGCCGTGGCGTGGTCGGCGCGTTCGCGGCCTTCGCGGTGCTCGGCTTCGTCGTCGCCTACATCGGTCCGACCGGACTCGCACTGGCGCAGGCGAGCGCCGAGGACGAGTCTCAGGTCTCGCTCTACGCCAGCGGGCTCGGTGACGTCCAGTCCCGCGCCGGCGACGAGACCGCGGTCGACCCGGAGCCTGCCGCGCTCGACCGGGGCAACTACACGGTCTACGTGAAGCCGAAGCCCACGCCGACCGTGCAGGCATCGACGTCGGCGTCGACGTCATCGAGCGGATGGCGTCCTCCGTTCGTGACGCCCGACCCGGGCAGCGCGCAGGCGATCGCCTACGACATGGTGCTGGCTCGGGGCTGGGGCGACGACCAGTTCGCCTGCCTCGTCGCGCTCTGGAAGAAGGAGTCCGGCTGGCGCGTCAACGCGTACAACGCCGGCAGCGGCGCATACGGCATCCCGCAGGCGCTGCCGGGCAGCAAGATGGCCACCGCCGGGGCCGATTGGGAGACGAACCCCGCGACGCAGATCACGTGGGGTCTCGGCTACATCGGTGGCCGCTACGGCACACCGTGCGGTGCGTGGGACCACTCGCAGCGCACAGGCTGGTACTGACCCGTGCCGCGGTCGAACCGCCGCCGTCACGACTCGAGCGGCGACGACTCGTTCGAGCGCCTGCTCGCCGGCTGGAAGCGCACCGAGGTGCGTCGTGGCATCGAGTGGACAGTGCAGCCCGTCTCGGCGGCACAGGCGCAGAAGCCTTACACGTGCCCCGGATGCGGTCGTCAGATCGACATCGGCGTCGCGCATCTCGTGGCGTGGCGCGCGGACGGGGTGCTGGGCGACGCGGCCGACCTCGCCGCACGCCGGCACTGGCATCAGCATTGCTGGAAGGTGGCCTGACATGGAGATCCGCGGACCGATGCAGCTGCCCGCGCGACGGGAGGACATCGAGCTCGAGACGCTCGACGGGCTGACGCTCGTCGGTGAGCTCGCCCTGCCCGAGACCCGTGACCCGGTCGCGACGCTCGTGACGCTGCATCCGCTGCCCACCGCCGGTGGATTCATGGACTCGCACATCCTCCGCAAGGCGGCGGGCCGCCTGCCCGCACTCGCCGACCTCGCGGTGCTGCGGTTCAACACGCGAGGCACCACGTCACCGCGGGGCACCAGCGAGGGCTCGTTCGACGGTGGTCGCGCCGAGGCGTTCGACGTCGCCGCAGCGATGGACTTCGTGCGCGAGCGCGGCCTCCCGCGGCCGTGGTTCGTGGGCTGGTCGTTCGGGACGGAGCTCGCCCTCAAGTACGGTCGCGACCACGGCGTCGAAGGTGCCGTGCTCCTGTCTCCGCCGCTGCATCGTGCAACCGATGAAGAAGTTGCGGCGTGGGCGGGCGACGAGCGCCGTCTGGTCGTCCTCGTCCCGGAATTCGACGACTACCTCCGACCGGATGCTGCGACCCAGCGCTTCGCGAGCGTGCCGGAGGCCGTCCTGATCCCGGTCGAGGGGGGCAAGCATCTGTGGGTGGGGGAGAACCAGACCCGCCGCGTGCTGACCGAGATCGTGGCGGCCGTCAACCCCGACGCGCTTCCGCTGCCGCTGGAGTGGCACGGATCCGCCGTGCAGGGCTGAGCGTCACCGCTCGTTCTGGCGCGGGATCACGACCTGGCGGTAGATGATCAGGATGCTGGCCGCCACCGGGATCGCGACCAGTGCGCCGAGCAGGCCCAGCAGCGAGCCGCCGGCGAGGGCCGCGATCACGACCACAGCGCCGGGGACCGCCACTGCGCGTCCCATGATGCGCGGCGAGATCACGTACGCCTCGATCTGCATGTAGATCAGGTAGTAGATCGCGGCGATCAAGGCGGTGGTGGGGGAACCCACCACGAGGCACGTGAACACGATGATGATGGAGCCGGTGAGCGTACCCACGAGAGGGATCAGCGAGAAGAAGAAGGCGATCACCGCGAGCACCGCGGGAAACGGCGCCTTGATGATCGTGAGGAAGATCGCGCTGAGCACGCCGTTGATGAGACCGAGCGTGACCTGGCCGATGACGTAATAGCCGACGGAGTCGGTGATCTGCTCGCCGAGATCCATGAACCGTGCACGCTTGGATGCCGGCACCAGCTGGTAGACGGCGCGCTTCAGGTTCGGCGTCGAGGCGGTGAAGTAGATGGTGAGGATCAGCACGATGAAGGCGCCGGCGAACCCGGCGATGAGGGCGCCGATGATCGCGATAATGCTGCCGCCGACCTCGGAGCCGATCGCACCGACATCGAGCGAGGCGTACCAGTCCTCGATGTAACCCCACACCTCGTCGACGTTGAGCGCGGGGAAGACCGCGTGCAGCCAGTCCTGGATCGCACCCACCGGGTCGTCGAACTCGCCCTTCTCGGCGAGATCCTGGATCGTCGCGACGAGCTGACCGATCTGCTGGACGATGATCGGCACGACCATGAGGATGATGCCTGCGAAGACCGCGAGCACGCCCAGGATCGTGATGAGGACTGCCGCCCAACGCGGCAGCTTGCGTCGCTCGAGCCACGCAACGATCGGATCGAGGCCCAGAGACAGGAAGAGGGCGGTGCCGACGTAGAGCAGGATCGTCTGGAGGTTCTGGATGCTTCCGATGAGGAGCAGCCCGAGGCCGACACCCAGCGTCGCGAGCAGCGCTGTGCGGAACGGGTTGTGCAGCTTCATCGAGTTCCCCCTCAGATCGACGTGGCGTCGATGCATCGTTCGCCCAGGATACGCATCAGCGACGTCCAGCCTCGGGAATGGAGCCTCCCACGCGCCTCCCAGGTCGTGTTCGCTAGTCTGAACTGTCGAATCGAAGGGCTGCGCCGTGTCCGCGCGCCCCGGGAAAGGTGTTCTTCGTGCGTTTCGTGTGGGCCGTGGCGGCGTTCGTGCTCGCCACCGTGATGATCGGTGCGGGCATCGCCCAGCGGACGATCTTCCAGGGACCCAAGACTGAGACCACGGCGATCTCGGTCGAAGAGCAGACTCCGTATCTCCTCATCGACGGCGCCGTGCTCAACCAGATGCCCGGCACGCAGACGCTGCGCGCCCAGACCGCGGGCGACATCTTCGCCTCCTACGGCCGCACGGCCGACATGGAGGCATGGCTCTCCGACTCCACGTACACCCACGTCACTCTGGACGACGAGGGCGGCCTGGGGACGGCGGTCGTCGAACCCGAGGTCGATGCGACCGTGGATCCCACCGCGGAAGCGCCTGCCGAGGACGCCGCAGCAGGCGACGCCACCGCAGAGGACGCTGCCGCCGAGACCGCAGGTCGCAGTCCGGTCGGATCCGACCTCTGGCTCGACGAGTACCAGCAGACCGACCTCCTGATCGCGCCGCTGCAGCTGCCGGAGGGCATGAGCGTGCTCGTCGCCGCCGACGGCACCGCACCCGCTCCGAGCAAGGTGACCGTGTCGTGGCCACTGCAGACCTCGACACCATGGGCGGGTCCGCTCATCGTCGTCGGCGGCATCCTGATGGCCGTCGGTGTGTTCCTGTACATCCTCGGAATCCGCCATGTGCGCCGCAAGCGCGGTCCGCGCCGCAAGGGACTCCCGCTGCCGGTCACCGAGCCCATCGACATCGCGATCGACCACGACGACGACAAGGGCGTGATCAGCAGCTCGAAGCAGACGCCCCGGGCAGTCTCCAGTGGCGGGCGCCGCGCGTTCGCCGTGGTGCCGGTGGTGGCCGTCTCAGCGCTGCTGTTCTCGGGCTGCTCGGCAGACGCATGGCCGCAGCTCGGCTCCTCACCCACCCCGTCGCCCACTGCGACCGTCATCGCCCCCGACGGCCAGCAGGCCCCGGCCGTGACGAAGGCGCAGGCTGAGCGGATCCTCACCCGCATCGCCTCGACGGTGGCGGACGCCGACGCGGCGATGGACGGCGACCTCGCCGACACCCGCCTCGAGGGTGCGGCGCTCGCGGCGCGCGACACGAACTACAAGCTCCGCGCAGCAGTCGCGGATTACCCCGCGCCGGCGCCGATCCTGGCCAAGCCGCTCGAGATCATCCTGCCCCAGGCCTACGACGGCTGGCCGCGTTCGGTCATCGCCGTCGCCGACGACGACGAATCCAAGACGTCGAGCATCATGGTGCTGACCCAGCAGGATCAGTGGTCCGACTACAAGCTGTCGTACGTCGGAAGCCTCGAGGCCTCCACCACGCTTCCCGACCTGGCGCCTGCCTACATCGGCGCGCCGCAGGTCGAGCCGGACTCGCCGTTCCTCCTCCTGCCGCCGAACGAGGTCGCCGCCGCGTACGCGGACGTCCTCAACAACGGTGAAGCCAGCAAGTACTACGACCTCTTCGAGGCCGACGGCGACCAGCTCCGAGCCAGCATCGCGGCAGACCGCCAGCGCCGGCTCGAAGAGTTCAACAAGACCGCCTCGTCGACCGGAAGCCTGGAGTTCAGCTCAGCAGCCGGTGTCCAGGCGCCGTTCGCCCTGCAGACGGTCGAGAGCGGCGCGATCGTCGCGGTGAACATCAACGAGATCGACACCGTGAAGCCCACCAACGCGGACGCCGTGATCAAGGTCGACGGCAACCAGACGGTGAAGACGCTGGCCGGCGTCGACCAGTCGCAGACCGGCTTCGCGACGACATTCAGCGACCAGGTGTTCTTCTACGTGCCGGGTCCCGGGTCGAACGAGAAGATCCGTCTGCTCGGTTACTCGTCCGACATCCTCGATGCGAAGATTCTGTAGTGACCGATCCCACTCTGGGCGCCTCGCTTCGCGGTGCCGTCGACCTGTCCTCTCTCCGCAACCGTCCGGCGCCCGCCGCTCCGGGTGAGGAAGCGCCGGCCGGCGCCGGCGTGGCCGTCCCGTCGCTCGTCCTCGACGTCACCGACGAGACGTTCCCTCAGGTGCTCGAGCTGTCTCGCACGGTTCCTGTGGTCGTCGACCTCTGGGCCGAGTGGTGCGGACCCTGCAAGCAGCTGAGTCCGATCCTCGAGAAGGTCGTGGTCGAGCTCGGCGGACGCGTCGTGCTCGCCAAGGTCGACGTCGACGCCAACCCCCAGCTGTCGCAGGCGTTCCGCGCGCAGTCCATTCCCATGGTCGTCGCGCTGGTGGCGGGCCAGCCGGTGCCGATGTTCACGGGTGCGGTGCCCGAACAGCAGGTGCGCGAGGTGTTCGCCCAGCTCCTGCAGCTCGCGGCCCAGAACGGTGTGACCGGCTCCGTCGCCGTCGACGGCGATGCCCCCGAGGAGGAGCCGGCCGAGCCGCCGCTTCCGCCTCTCCACGCCGAGGCCTTCGCGGCCATCGAAGAGGGCGACTACGCCCGCGCGGTCACGGCGTATGAGAAGGCCCTCGCCGAGAACCCCCGCGACGCCGAGGCGCGCGCCGGGCTCGGACAGGTGCGCTTGCTGGACCGCGTGCAGGGCGTCGATCTGCAGGCGGCGCGTGCGGCCGCAGCATCCGCTCCCCAGGATGTCGCCGCGCAGTTCACCGTCGCCGATCTCGACCTCGCGGGCGGGCACGTCGAAGATGCCTACGGGCGCCTGCTGGACCTGTTCGCCCAGCTTCCCGCGGACGAGCGCACCCCGGTGCGCGAGCGGCTTCTGGAGCTGTTCGCTCTCGTCGGCGATGCCGACCCGCGCGTCATCGCGGCGCGCGGCCGCCTCGCTTCCCTGCTGTTCTGAGCGACCCGCACAGCGGACGACAGCACGGCCGTCTCGTGAACGAGGGCTCCGGGCACACCCGGAGCCCTCGTTCACGTCTGACGACGCTCAGCCGTGCGTCGGCGAGGGGATGTGCGCGTCCGTCCGGTGGCGCAGCCACAGCACGCCGAGTGGCGGCAGCACGAGCGACGCGCGCCCGCCGGCTCCCGCATGGACGACGCCGAGGTTGCCGACGCCCGACCCGCCGTACACCTCAGCGTCGGTGTTGAGGATCTCGTCCCAGACTCCCGTCTCCGGCAGGTCGAGCTCGTACGACGAGATCGGGTTCCCGGAGAAGTTCGCGGCGACGACGATCGTGTTGCCGTGCCAGTCCCGTCGCGCGAAGGCGATCACGTTCGGGTTCCACTTCGGAGCACCCAGTCTGGTGAACGCCGCTCCATCGCTGTCGCGCGCCCAGAGTGCGGACTCCTGGCGGTAGACGCGGTTCAGCGCCGCGACGAACTGCTGGAGCTGCGCGTGCGTGGGCTGATCGACCAGCCACCAGTCGAGCGAACGGCCCTCCGACCACTCCGAGAGCTGGCCGAACTCCTGCCCCATGAACAGCAGCTGCTTGCCCGGGTGCCCCCACATGTAGGCGAGGAAGGCGCGCATGTTCGCGAGCTTCTGCCAGTGGTCGCCAGGCATGCGGGAGAAGAGGCTGCCCTTTCCGTGGACGACCTCGTCGTGGCTGATCGGCAGCACGTAGTTCTCGCTGAACGCGTAGACGAACGAGAACGACAGCTCGCCTTCGTGGTGCGAACGATAGATCGGATCGCGCTTGATGTACTGGAGCGAGTCGTTCATCCAGCCCATGTTCCATTTGAACCCGAACCCGAGACCCGCCTGGTTCGTCGGGGCCGTGACCCCGGGGAAGCTCGTGGACTCCTCGGCGATCATCGCGATGCCGGGGTAGCGCTTGTACGCGGTGGCGTTGACCTCCTGCAGGAAGTGGATCGCCTCGAGGTTCTCGCGTCCGCCGTGCACGTTCGGGGCCCACTCGCCGTCCTCGCGGGAGTAGTCGAGGTACAGCATCGATGCCACGGCATCCACGCGGAGACCGTCGACGTGGAACTCCTCGAACCAGTACAGCGCGTTCGCGACGAGGAAGTTGCGCACTTCACTGCGGCCGTAGTCGAAGATGTACGTGCCCCAGTCGCGGTGCTCGCCACGTCGCGGGTCGGCGTGCTCGTACAGCGGCTCGCCGTCGAAGCGGGCGAGGGCGAACGAGTCCTTCGGGAAGTGCCCCGGGACCCAGTCCATGATGACGCCGATGCCGGCCTGGTGGAGCCGGTCGATGAGGTACCGGAGGTCGTCGGGGTGTCCGAAGCGACTGGTCGGTGCGTAGTATCCGGTGACCTGATAACCCCACGACCCCCCGAACGGATGCTCGGCGAGGGGGAGGAACTCGACGTGGGTGAAGCCCTGTGCACTGACGTAGTCGATGATCTGGTCTGCGGCCTCGCGGTACGACAGGCCCTGACGCCACGAGCCGAGATGCAGCTCGTACACCGACATCGGACGCGACACGGGGGTGGACATGGCGCGCTCTGCGAGCCAGGCGGCATCCCCCCACGTGTACGAGGAGCGCACGACGACGGAAGCCGTGGCCGGCGGCACTTCGGCGAACCGGGCCATGGGGTCGGCCTTGAGCACCCAGTCGCCATGACGCGCGCGGAGCTCGAACTTGTACGTCGTGCCCTGGCCGAGGCCGGGGATGAAGAGCTCCCACACACCGCTCGCGCCCATCGAGCGCATCGCGTGGCCCTGGCCGTCCCAGCCGTTGAAGTCGCCCACCACGCGCACGGCGCGGGCGTTGGGCGCCCACACGGTGAAGGCGGTGCCCATCGACCCGTCGTGCTCGCGCTCGTGCGCGCCGAGCACGCGCCACAGCTCCTCGTGACGGCCTTCGCCGATCAGATGGAGGTCGAGCTCGCCGATCGTGGGGGAGTGGCGGTAGGGGTCGTCCGCGGTGAAGTCGGGGCCGTCGGGATAGGTGGTCAGCAGCTCGTACCGGCTCATCCCTCCGGCGCGCGTTCCCTCCCAGATTCCGCCGCGCACGTGCTCGAGCGGCACCCGCGTGCCGTCCGCGAACACGGCGGTGACGCTGCGGGCCAGGGGTCGGCGGGCACGCACGATCCAGGTCGCGGTGCCTTCGGCATCCCTATCGGGATGGATGCCGAGCACGGCGTGGGGATCGTGGTGCGAGCCCGTCGCGACGGCATCGAGGATCTGGTCGGCGGGCGTCATCGGGACTCCTTCACGTGGAGGATGTGGACCGGCTCGGTGAACGCGTCGAGCATCACGTAGTTGTGATCCGACCACGTCCAGCGCGCGCCGGTGACGAGGTCCTCGACCTCGTACGGCGTACCAGGCTCGACGCCCCAGACGCGGGTGTCGAGGTGGACCATCGTCTGACGTACCGAGTGGGGATCGGTGTTGACGACGACGATGATGGTGTCGCTGCGCCCGTCGGGCGACAGCGCGGCGTCGAGATGCTTCGCGTAGACCAGGATCGCGTCGTCGTCGCTCCAGTGGATGCTGAGGTTGCGCAGCTGCCGCAGCGCCGGGTGTGCGCGACGGATCTCGTTGAGGCGCGTCAGGAACGGAGCGAGGGAGTCGCCCCTCTCGATGGCGCCCGCCCAGTCCCGGAACTTGTACTCGTACTTCTCGTTGTCGATGTTCTCTTCGGACCCGGGTCGAGCCACGTTCTCGAACAGCTCGTACCCGGCATACACACCGTACGTCGGGGCGGCGGTCGCTGCGATCGCCGCCCGGATCACGTAGGCCGGCCGACCGCCGAACTGCAGGAACTCCGTGAGGATGTCGTGGGTGTTGACGAAGAGGTTCGGCCGCATGAAGTCCGCGGTGTCGTGCGCCACCGACGAGAGGAACTCCTCCAGCTCGCGCTTGGTGTTGCGCCACGTGAAGTACGAGTAGCTCTGCTGGAACCCGACGGCCGCGAGACTCTGCATCACGGCGGGCCGCGTGAAGGCCTCGGAGAGGAAGATCGCGTCGGGATGCTCGGCGTTCACGGTCGCGATGAGCCACTCCCAGAACTGCAGGGGCTTGGTGTGGGGGTTGTCGACGCGGAAGATCTTGACGCCCTGCGAGATCCAGTGCCGGACCACCCGGAGGACCTCGGCGTAGATCCCCGCCGGATCGATGTCGAAGTTGATCGGGTAGATGTCCTGATACTTCTTCGGCGGGTTCTCCGCGTAGGCGATCGAGCCGTCCGGAAGAGTCGTGAACCACTCGGGGTGTTCCGTCACCCAAGGGTGGTCGGGGGACGCCTGCAGAGCGAGGTCGAGGGCGACCTCGAGGCCCTCCCGCTGGGCGGCCCGCACGAACGCGCGGAAGTCGGCGGGCGAGCCGAGCTCGGGGTGGATGGCGTCGTGCCCGCCTTCCGGTGCCCCGATGGCGTAGGGCGATCCGGGATCGCCCGGCCGCGCCTCCAGCGTGTTGTTGCGACCCTTCCGGTTCGCCTGCCCGATCGGATGGATGGGCGGCAGGTAGGCGACGTCGAACCCCATCTCCGCCACCGCGGGAAGGCGCTTGGCCGCGGTGCGGAACGTGCCGCTCTTGACCGTGCCGTCCTTGAGACGGCGGGCGCCCTCGGAGCGCGGGAAGAACTCGTACCACGCGCCGACACCGGCCCGCTCGCGTTCGACGAGCAGTTCCCGCTCCTCGCCGATGCTGACGAGCGACATCAGCGGTCGCTGGTGGAAGTACCGCGCGATCGCCGGATCCTCGACGATCGACAGCGCTGTGGCGTCATCGTCCTCGGTATCCCGCAGGGAGGCGGCCGCGTCGGCGAGCACCCGGCGCTCCGCTGCGGGGCGGCCCCTCTCGGCACCGGCCCGTTCGAACAGCTGAGCGCCCATCTCGCGCATGAGCGCAGCATCCACTCCCGCTGCGATCTTGAGGGAGGCGGCGTGCTCCCACGTCGCGAAGTCGTCGCCGAACGACTCGAAGCGGAACCGCCAGACACCCTCCTCGAGGAGAGCCACCTCGGTGCGCCAACGGTCCAAGCCGTCCTCGAGGGGCGCGAGGCGATGCAGCGATTCGTCGCCCGACGGCGAGAACAGCCGCACCTGCACGCCGATGCGGTCGTGCCCTTCCCGGAACGACGTCACGCCGAACGGGACGATCTCGCCGGCGAAAGCCTTGGGCCGGTAGTCACCCCACGGAACGGCCGGTGTCGGCTGGGCGAGGGGGACGCGCCGCGCTGCGGTGTCGCGTTCCGCCTGCCAGGCGCGGGTCTTGCGGACAGGGAGGGCCGAGGCGCTCCGCCACGGACGGGAGCGCACGGAGCGCGTCTTCGTGACCACGACTCGAACCTATCGCGCGTCCGACCGGGATGACAGCGACGTGACGCGGCCCCGCGATCTCGTCGCCGGCTCCGCGCTACTCGGCACGGAAGAGGCGCATCGACGTTCCGGCGAGCGAGACGGTCTCTCCGGGGGCGAAGGACTCCGCGCTCGCGGACGGCGTCTCGTCGCCGCTCGACCACAGCGAGACGTAGCGCGTCACGCCCTCCACGTCGGGAAGCGTGACCTCGATCGGCCGTTCGGTGCCGTGAACCATGAGCAGCACGCGGTTGAAGCCCTCGAACTCGGGCGTGGACGCGGCCACGTACTGCAGCGTGCGGTGGGACGGATCGGTCCACCGCTCGATCGACATGGTCTCGCCGTGCTCGTCGTACCACTCCATGACAGATGCCGAGGGCGTGCGTTCACCGAGCCGCGCGAAGCGGCTGGGACGCAGTGCCGGGTTCTCGCGACGCAGGCGCAGGAGGTGCCGCACGTGGGCGTAGAGATCCTGCTGCCACGGCGCGTGCTCCCACGACAGCCACGTCAGGACCGAGTCGTGGCAGTACGCGTTGTTGTTCCCGCGCTGCGTGCGGGCGAATTCGTCGCCGGCGGTCAGCATCGGCACACCGGCCGACAGCAGCAGCGTGCCCAGGAGGTTGCGCATGGCCTTGCGCCGCGTCGCGAGGATGCGCTCGTCGTCGGTCGGGCCCTCCGCGCCGTGGTTGAAGGAGCGGTTGGTGTCGGCTCCGTCGCGGTTCTGCTCGCCGTTGCCGAGGTTGTGCTTGACGTCGTACGACACCAGGTCGCGCAGCGTGAAGCCGTCGTGCGCGGTCACGAAGTTGATGCTCGCGAGTGGACCGCGGGCGTCCGCGAAGGTGTTCGCAGATCCCGCGAGGCGGTTGGCGAAGCCTCCGATGCCCACCGGCGAGGTCGAGGCGCGACGCGCGTAGTCCACGTCGCTCAGCCAGAAGTTGCGGACGCGATCGCGGTAGCGGTCGTTCCACTCGCTCCAGCCGTCGCCGAAGTTCCCGGTCTGCCATCCGCCCATGCCGACGTCCCACGGCTCGGCGATCATCTTGACGCCCGCGAGCGCGGGGTCGTCGAGGATGGCGCGCAGCAGTGGATGCTCCGGCGTGAACACGTGCCCCGCATCGCGGCCGAGCGTCGCGGCGAGGTCGAACCGGAAGCCGTCGATCTGCACGTCGTTGGCCCAGTAGCGCAGCGAGTCCAGCACCAGGCGGGCCGCAGCATCCGTCGACGTGTTCACCGCGTTGCCGCAACCCGTGACGTCGATGTAGGCGCCGTCGGCCTGCTGGCGGTAGTAGGCGCGGTTGTCGATGCCGCGCAGACTCGAACGCGGACCGCCGATGCCCTCCTCGGCGGTGTGGTTGTAGACGACGTCGAGGATCACCTCGAGCCCGGCTTCGTGCAGCAGCTTCACCATGCCCTTGAACTCGCGCAGCACGGCCTCGGGGCCCTGCCGACGAGCGTCCTCGGTGGCGTATGCCGCGTGCGGCGTGAAGAAGTTCAGGGAGTTGTAACCCCAGTAGTTGGTGAGCCCATGCTGGAGCAGCCGCGGTTCGGTCGTGAACGCGTGAATCGGCAGCAGTTCGATGCTCGTGACGCCGAGGTCGAGGAAATGCTTCACCATGGCCGAGTGCGCGAGACCGGCGTACGTGCCGCGGAGGGCACCGGGGACGTCGGGATGCCGCTTCGACAGGCCCTTGAGATGGCCCTCGTACAGCACCGTGCGGTCCATCGGGATGGCGGGCTTGGCGACGCCGCCCCAGTCGAACGATCCGTCGACGACCTCCGAGCGCCAGCCGTCGTAGCCGGTCCGGACGAGTCCGCGGGCGTAGGGCTCCAGCAGGAGCGTGCCGCGGTTGAAAGTGTTGCCCGGGGCCTGCGGCCCGTCGACGCGGATCGCGTAGCGCGTGCCGGGTCGCAGCAGCGGGGTGGTGATCTCCCACACACCGCCGCCGATCGCGACGAGGGGCTCGGTCGCGGTGATCCAGTCGAGGTCGGTGTCGTCGAAGACGACGAGGTCGATCGCGTTCGCCGCATCCGACCAGACGCGCAGGCGTGCATGCCCGTCGAGCAGCACGACCCCCAGCCCGTCGAGCTCGGGGTCGAACAGACCCGCGTCAGGCGGCGAGATGACGGAGACCGGGCTGATCATGCGGACTACCATAACCATGGTCCGAGTCGGCGGTGTTACGACACCGGGTCCCACCGGACACGGAACTCGGATGCAGCAGCCCGCCGCGTCCGTTCGCGAAGGAGGTCGACCGGTCATGGGCGACGTGCGGATCTATCTCGATCACGCCGCGACGGCGCCGTTGCGGCCGGAGGCACGAGACGCGTGGATCGACGCCGCGGCGACGGTGGGCAACGCCTCCTCCATCCACGGCGCGGGACAGCACGCACGACGCGTGCTCGAGGAAGCGCGCGAGCGCCTCGCCGCGGTGGTGGGTGCCGATCCGATCGAGGTCGTGTTCACCTCGGGCGGCACCGAGGCCGTAAACCTCGCGGTGAAGGGCCTGTGGTGGGCCCGGCGACCGGATGCCGACACCGTGGTGCTGCCGGACGGCGAACATCACGCGACACTCGACGCGGTCGAATGGCTCGACGCGCAGGGCGCGCTCGTGCGGCACGTCGGCATCGACGGCACTGCCCGCATCCGCCTCGACGAGTTCACCGCGGCCTTGCCCGGCGCCGCGCTGGCCACCGCGCTCGTGGCGAACAACGAAGCCGGCACCGTGAACGACGCCGCCGCGCTGTCGGCGTCCGCCGCGGAGGCCGGCGTACCGCTGCACCTGGACGCGGTTGCGGCCTTCGGCCACGTGCCGGTGTCGTTCCGCGACTGGCGGGCCGATGCCCGCGGCCGCGCAGGCCTCGCAGCCCTGAGCGTGTCGGCGCACAAGATCGGTGGGCCGACGGGCGTGGGTGCGCTCGTCGTCGCGCGCGGCGCCGAGCTCACCGCCCTCG
Source organism: Microbacterium sp. F01 (assembly GCF_056156365.1). Lineage (NCBI taxonomy): Bacteria > Bacillati > Actinomycetota > Actinomycetes > Micrococcales > Microbacteriaceae > Microbacterium > Microbacterium sp. F01. The sequence goes on along the minus strand of NZ_CM149592.1, from coordinate 2,246,205 downwards.
TGCACGGCGGTGGCCAGCAGCGGCGACTGCGCGCCGGTACACAGGACGTTCCCGGAGCCGCCGCCTTCGCGGTCGCCGCGGAGCTCGCCGAGGTGGAGCGCGCGACCGAGGCGGAACGACTCACGGCGCTGCGGGAGCGGCTGGTGCGCAGCATCCGTGATTCGATTCCCGATGTCGAGCTGCTCGGCGACCCCGTCGACCGCGTGCCCGGCAACGCGCACCTGCTGTTTCCGAGGGCATCGGGCGAGACGCTGCTCTTCCTGCTGGACATGGCCGGCATCGAGGTCTCGACGGGATCGGCGTGCCAGGCGGGCGTGCCGGAGCCGTCGCACGTCGTGCTCGCGATGGGACGGACGGATGCCGAAGCCCGCCAGGTGCTGCGGTTCACGCTCGGCCGCACCACCGCCGACTCCGACGTCGACGCCGTGCTCGCGGTGCTGCCCGACGTCGTCGAGCGTGCGCGGGCGGCGTCCGGGCCACGGTCAGGCAAGGGTTCGTAGACTGGACCCATGCGGATCCTTGCGGCCATGAGCGGTGGAGTGGACTCCGCCGTCGCGGCCGCCCGGGCCGTCGAGGCGGGCCACGATGTCGTCGGCGTCCACCTGGCGCTCTCGCGAGCGGGTGGCACGCTGCGCACCGGCAGCCGCGGCTGCTGCACCATCGAGGACGCCATGGACGCGCGGCGGGCCGCCGACCGGCTCGGCATCCCGTTCTACGTGTGGGACTTCTCCGAGCGGTTCCGCGACGATGTCATCGACGACTTCGTGGCCGAGTACCGCGCCGGCCGCACCCCGAACCCGTGCATGCGGTGCAACGAGAAGATCAAGTTCGCCGCGCTCCTGGAGCGCGCGCTCGAGCTCGGCTTCGACGCGGTGTGCACCGGGCACTACGCGACGCTCGTCGACGGCGCCGAAGGCCTCGAGCTGCACCGGGCTTCCGATGCCGCCAAGGACCAGTCCTATGTGCTCGGCGTCCTGAACGCCGAGCAGCTCGCGCACACGTATTTCCCTCTCGGCTCTACGCCCTCCAAGGCCCTCGTGCGCGCCGAGGCCGAGGAGCGCGGCCTGACCGTCGCGCACAAGCCGGACAGCCACGACATCTGCTTCATCCCCGACGGCGACACGCGCGGCTGGCTCGCCGAGAAGGTCGGCGCAGAACGCGGCGACATCGTCGACCGGACCGGCGCGGTGGTGGGCGCGCACGACGGTGCCCACGCCTTCACCGTCGGACAGCGTCGGGGTCTGCAGCTCGGCGTTCCGGCCCCCGATGGCAAGCCCCGGTTCGTGCTCGAGGTGCGGCCGGTCTCGAACACCGTGGTCGTCGGCCCCAAGGAGGCTCTCGCGACCGCCGAGATCGCGGGGGAGCGGTACTCCTGGGCCGGGCGCCCGCAGCCCGCGGGCGAGTTCGCCTGCCACGTGCAGATCCGCGCGCACGCCGAGCCCGTCCCGGCTGCCGCGACGCTCGCCGACGGCGTGCTGACGGTCGTCCCGGCGGAGCCGTTCGACGGCGTCGCGCCGGGCCAGACGGCTGTGCTCTACGACGGTACGCGCGTGATCGGGCAGTTCACGATCGATCGGACGGTCTCGGCTGTCCCGGTCGACGCGTAGCCGGCGGACGGATGCTGCGCCGCCGGCGTCTGCGGACTCCCCGGCGCCGTGGAGGTGTCGGACCCCGCTCCTAGACTGGTGCGGTGACGGATGACCTCGGTACGCCAGCCTCCGCGCCGCTCGATGCGGCGGACGCCCTTCCCACCGACGCCGGACTGGAGGCCTCGCGCACCGAAGCGCAAGAGCTGACGGATCGCATCATCGACGCCCGTGACGCGTACTACGGGCGCAACGCCGAACTCGTCGACGACGCGACCTACGACGGGTGGATGCATCGGCTCGAAGAGCTCGAGCGCCTTCACCCCGAACTCCAGGGCCAGGACTCGCCCACGCAGACCGTCGGCGCCGCCGAGAGCTCGATGTTCGCGCCGGTCGAGCACGCCGAGCGCATGCTGAGCCTCGACAACGTCTTCAGCCTCGACGAGCTGCGCGACTGGTGCGTCAAGACCGAGTCGGCGGCCGGCCGCAAGGTCCGGTGGCTCACCGAGCTCAAGATCGACGGACTCGCGATCAGCCTGCGGTACGAGCGTGGCGTGCTGACGTCGGCGGCGACACGCGGCGACGGTCGCACCGGCGAAGACGTCACGATCAACGCGGTCCGCGTCGCGGGCATCCCGCAGCGGCTCGAGGGCACCGGGCACCCCGACCTCGTCGAGGTGCGCGGAGAGGTGTTCATCCCGGTGGCGGCGTTCGAAGCGCTGAACGCGCTGCAGGCCGACATGCGCGATCGAGCCGTCGAAGAGACGCGCGCCCGCAGCCGGGCGTTCGACGAGGCCAAGGCGCGATTGAGCGCGGAGCGGCGGTTCCCGTCGTTCGCCAACCCGCGCAACGCCGCCTCGGGCGGCCTCCGTCAGCAGCTCGACAAGAAGGACGGCCTCGAGCGGGAGGCGGGCCAGGCCCGGCTCGACTCCCTCCGCCTGTTCGTCCACGGAATCGGCGCGTGGAGCCGTCCGCCCGTCGACTCGCAGAGCGAGACGTACGGGCTGCTCGCCGAGTGGGGGCTCCCGACGAGCCCATACTTCCGAACCGCCGACGACATCGACGGCGTGCTGGAGTTCGTCGCCCACTACGGCGAGCACCGCCACGACGTCGAGCACGAGATCGACGGCGTCGTCGTCAAGGTCGACGAGCTCGCGCTCCACGACGAGCTCGGCGCGACGAGCCGAGCTCCGCGCTGGGCGATCGCGTACAAGTACCCGCCCGAACAGGTGAACACGAAGCTGCTCGACATCGTCGTCTCGGTGGGGCGCACGGGTCGCGCCACGCCGTTCGCCGTGATGGCTCCCGCTCGCGTCGCCGGATCGGTGGTCCGTCAGGCGACGCTGCACAACCAGGACGTCGTCCGCGCGAAGGGTGTGCTGATCGGCGACACGGTCGTGCTCCGCAAGGCGGGTGATGTGATCCCCGAGATCCTCGGTCCGGTGGTCGAACTCCGCGACGGCACCGAGCGCGAGTTCGTCATGCCCGCGGACTGCCCCGAGTGCGGCTTCCCGCTCGCGCCGGCGAAGGAAGGCGACATCGACCTCCGCTGCCCGAACACGCGAGCGTGCCCGGCGCAGGTGCGCGGTCGCGTCGAGCACATCGGCTCGCGCGGTGCCCTCGACATCGAGGCGCTGGGCGAGGTCACCGCGGCCGCCCTCACGCAGCCGTCCGTGCCCGAGGTGCCGCCGCTCGAGACCGAGGCGACGCTCTTCGAACTCACCGTCGACCAGCTCGTGCCGATCGAGGTCGTCGTGCGCGATGCCGAGACCGGAGAACCCCGCATCGACGAGAAGACGGGCGAGGTCGTGCGGCGGGCGCCGTTCCGGCGCAACCCCACGCCGGCGGAGAAGAAGGCAGGCATCACCGAGGCTCAGCCTTCGGCGCAGGCGCTCACGCTGATCGATCAGCTGGAGCGCGCGAAGGGCAAGGAACTTTGGCGGTTCCTGGTGGCTCTCAACATCCGCCACGTCGGCCCGGTGGCGGCGCGCGCGCTGGCGCAGTGGTTCGGCTCGGTCGAGGCGATCCGCGAGGCATCGCGTGACGACCTCGCCGCGGTCGAGGGCGTGGGCGGGATCATCGCCGACTCGCTCCGGGAGTGGTTCGACGTGGACTGGCACCGCGACATCGTCGCTCGCTGGGCCGCGGCGGGCGCCCGACTCGCCACCCCCGGCCACCCCGGGCCGGGCGCAGCGGTCAGCACCGGTGGTGTGCTCGACGGCCTCACCGTCGTCGCGACCGGGTCGCTGGAGGGGTACAGCCGAGAGGGCGCGCAGGAGGCGATCCTCAAGGCCGGAGGCAAGGCGGCGTCGAGCGTGTCGAAGAAGACCGACTTCGTCGCGGCGGGGCCGGGGGCCGGTTCGAAGCTCACGAAGGCGGAGGAGCTCGGCATCCGCATTCTCGACGCCGCACAGTTCCACATCCTGGTGACACGGGGACCCGAAGCGCTCGACGCCCTCGAGCCCGACGCGGGCTGACCCGAGCCGCGCGGAATCGATGCATCGTCGGGCGACTGCTGCGATGATGACCGCATGACGCAGTGGCTCTACCGCATCGTCCCTTCGCGGCCCGAGATGGTCGTCGACGCGACGCCCGACGAGCAGCGCATCGTCGGCGCCCACTTCGATTACCTGGTCGAGCTCCGCGACCAGGGCACGCTGATCCTCGCCGGCCGCACACAGGAGGCGGAGGGCACGTTCGGCATCACGATCTTCGAGGCCGACGACGAGTCGGCCGCTCGCGCGGTCATGGACGCCGACCCCGCGGTCGCGGCAGGCGTCTTCGTCGCCTCTCTGCACCCGTACCGGATCGCGGTCGCGCGCGACGGGCTCGGGGAGTGAGTCGTCAGGCGCCCGTGTTCAGCGCGAGCAGGCGGTCGCGCACCTGGCGACGCAGCACCTTGCCGATGAGGGACTTCGGCAGCTCGTCGACGACGTAGATGCGCCGAGGAACCTTGTACGGCGTGAGAATGCCGCGGGCGAACTCGCGGACGGCTTCGACGTCGATCTCCTGACCCGGAGAGACGACGATCGCCGCGACGACCTCCTCGCCGGAATGCTCGCTCGGCAGCCCGACGACCGCGGCATCATCGACCTGCGGGTGCTGGCGGAGCGCGTTCTCGACCTCCGTCGGGGCGACGTTGAATCCGCCCGTGATGATGAGCTCCTTGATCCGGTCGACGATGCGGACGAACCCGGCGTCGTCGATCGTGACGATATCGCCGGTGCGGAACCACCCCTCGGTGAAGACCGCCTCGGTCTCCTCGGGCTTGCCGTAGTAGCCGCCGAACACCTGCGGCCCGCGCACGACGAGTTCGCCGCGCTCGCCCGCCGGCACGTCCTGCGTGGGGTCGTCGGGATCGACGACGCGGCACTCCGTACCGGGCAGGGGCAGGCCGACGGTGCCGGGGACGCGATTGTCGGCGACCGGGTTCGCCATCAGCACCGGCGAGCACTCGCTGAGGCCGTAGCCCTCGACGAGGAACCCGCCAGAGGCCGCTTCGAACGGCACCACCAGCTCGTGGGGGAGTGCCATGGCGCCCGAGATCGCGACCTCGGTGCCCGTGAGCGCCACGCCCTTCTCGCGCGCCGCCTTGAGCAGGCGATCGGCGATCGGCGGCACGAGCGGGAGGAACGTCGCCGGATGCTTCTTGGTCACGTCCAGCACCATGTCGGGATCGAAGCGCGGGAAGAGCACCAGCCGTGCGCCCATCGACATGGCGAAGGTCAGGCACAGCGTCAGCCCGTAGGCGTGGAACATCGGCAGCACGGCGTACACGACGCATCCGTCTCCGCGCACGATCGACGGCACCCACGCGCGCGCCTGCGCCGCGTTCGAGAGCAGGTTGCGATGCGTGAGCGACGCACCCTTCGGGGTGCCGGTCGTGCCGCTCGTGTACTGGATGAGTGCGAGGTCGTCGGTGCCCGGGCGCGGGTGGGATGCCGGGAGCGGCGACGACCCGACGACCTGCTCCCAGGTCACCGTGCCGGAGACGCGCTCGGAGAGCGCCTCGCGGGCCTCGCGGGCCTTCGCGACGGGGAGCTTGAGCGCGAGGCGGGTGCCGAACGGCATCGCCTTGATGACGTCGACAGAGATGAGGTTCGTCACCGCGAGGTCGGTGGGGAACTCCTGCACGGTCGCGACGACCTTGGTCCACACGATGGCGTGCTTCGCGCCGTGATCCTCGAACTGCTTGCGAAGCTCCCGTGGTGTGTAGAGCGGGTTGTGCTCGATGACGACGGCGCCGAGCCTCAGGATCGCGTAGAACGCGACGATGTGCTGCGGGCAATTGGGCAGCACGATCGCGACGGGGTCGCCTGCCTTCACACCGAGGTTGCGCAGTCCTGCCGCCGCACGCTCGATCTGCTCCTGCAGCGAGCGGTACGACGTCTCGCGTCCGAAGAACTGCAGGGCCGCAGCATCCGGGTAATCGCGTGCAGAGGCATCGACGATGTCGACGAGAGAGCCCGTCACGGGGGCGAGGTCCTCCGGGACGCCTTCGGCGTAACTGGCGATCCAGGGGCGAGGCGGGTCGAAGGTCGTCACGGCCACAGCCTACGCCGGGGGCGCCTCGGGCCAGTGGTGCGGCCCCGGTAGTCTTATCTGGTGTCTGAAATCACCCCCGATCTCGTGCGCCATCTCGGTGTGCTCGCCCGGATCCAGCTGAGCGACGGAGAGATCGAGCGCCTCACCGGCCAGCTCGATGCGATCGTCGACAACATCGCCAAGGTCTCCGAGGTCGCCACGCCCGACGTCCCCGCCACCAGCCACCCGATCGCCCTCGAGAACGTGTTCCGTTCGGACGTTCCCGGTGACCTGCTGACGCCCGCGCAGGTGCTGCAGAACGCGCCTGATTCCGCGGACGGGCGTTTCCGCGTGACGGCCATCCTCGGCGAAGAGCAGTAAGGGACCCCGACGTGACCGATCTCACGAAGCTGAGCGCCGCCGCGCTCGCAGACAAGCTCTCCGCCGGCGAGGTCTCGAGCGTGGAGGCCACGCAGGCCCACCTCGATCGCATCGCCGCGGTGGACGCCGACGTGCACGCCTTCCTCCACGTCAGCGAGCACGCGCTCGACGTGGCCGCCGACATCGACCGCCGGCGCTCGGCCGGCCACGACCTCGGTCCGCTCGCGGGTGTGCCTCTGGCGATCAAGGACGTGCTGGTGACGACCGACATGCCGTCGACCAGCGGCTCGAAGATCCTCGAGGGCTACATGTCGCCGTACGACGCGACCGTCGTCGCGCGCTCGCGCGCCGCGGGTCTGGTGCCGCTCGGCAAGACCAACATGGACGAGTTCGCGATGGGCTCGTCGACCGAGCACTCGGCCTACGGTCCGACCCGCAACCCGTGGGACCTCTCGCGCATCCCCGGCGGCTCGGGCGGCGGCTCGGCCGCCGCGGTCGCGGCCTTCGAGGCGCCGCTGGCCCTCGGCTCCGACACCGGCGGCTCGATCCGCCAGCCGGCGCACGTCACCGGAACGGTGGGCATCAAGCCGACCTACGGCGGCGTCAGCCGCTACGGCGCGATCGCTCTCGCATCGAGCCTCGACCAGGTCGGCCCCGTGACCCGGACGGTGCTCGACGCCGGGCTCCTCCACGATGTCATCGGCGGGCACGACCCGCACGACTCCACGTCGCTCGCCCACGAGTGGCCGTCGTTCGCCGGCGCCGCCCGCGAGGGCGCCACCGGCGAGGTGCTCAAGGGCCTCAAGGTGGGTGTCATCCGCGAGCTCCCCGACAGCGGCTTCCAGGCGGGTGTGTCGGAGTCGTTCCGTGCGGCGCTGGCCGCGATGGAGGAGCAGGGCGCCGAGATCGTCGAGATCAGCGCACCGCACTTCGAGTACGGCGTCGCCGCCTACTACCTGATTCTCCCGGCCGAGGCATCCAGCAATCTGGCCAAGTTCGACTCGGTCCGCTTCGGCCTGCGCGTCGATGTTCCCGGCGGCACCGTCGAGGACGTCATGGCGAAGACCCGCGACGCCGGCTTCGGCGACGAGGTGAAGCGCCGCATCATCCTCGGCACCTACGCGCTGTCGGCGGGCTACTACGACGCCTACTACGGTTCGGCCCAGAAGGTGCGTACGCTCATCCAGCGCGACTTCGCGGACGCGTTCGCGCAGGTGGATGTCATCGCGACACCGTCGGCACCGACCACCGCGTTCAAGCTCGGCGAGAAGATCGACGACCCGCTGCAGATGTACCTCAACGACGTGACGACGATCCCGGCGAACCTCGCCGGCGTGCCGGGCATCTCGATCCCGTCTGGCCTGGCGTCGGAGGACGGCCTGCCTGTCGGGATCCAGTTCCTCGCTCCTGCGCACGAGGACGCGCGTCTGTACCGCGTCGGTGCGGCGCTGGAGTCCCTGCTCGTCGACTCGTGGGGCGGTCCGCTCCTCGACAGGGCGCCGGCCCTCGGCGCGAACGGAGGTGCCCGCTGATGGCGAAGGACAAGCTGATGGACTTCGACAAGGCGCTCGAGCTCTACGAGCCGGTCCTCGGGTTCGAGGTGCACGTCGAGCTCAACACCGAGACCAAGATGTTCTCGGCGGCGGCGAACCCCGCGAACTCCGCGAACCACGGCGCCGAGGCGAACACCCTCGTCGCGCCCGTCGACATGGGCCTGCCGGGTGCGCTGCCCGTCGTCAACGAGACCGCGGTCCGCTACTCGATCAGCCTGGGCCTCGCGCTCGGCTGCTCGATCGCGCCGTCGAGCCGGTTCGCGCGGAAGAACTACTTCTACCCCGACCTCGGCAAGAACTATCAGATCTCGCAGTACGACGAGCCCATCGCGTTCGAGGGCTCGGTCGACATCGAGCTGGCCGACGGTGAGATCGTCACGGTGCCGATCGAGCGCGCGCACATGGAAGAGGATGCCGGCAAGCTCACGCACGTCGGCGGCTCGACCGGTCGCATCCAGGGCGCCGAGTACTCGCTGGTCGACTACAACCGCGCCGGCGTCCCGCTCGTCGAGATCGTCACCAAGCCGATCTTCGGCGCCGAGCACCGCGCGCCGGAGATCGCGAAGGCGTACGTCGCGACGATCCGCGACATCGTGATCGCGCTCGGCATCTCGGAGGCGCGCATGGAGCGCGGCAATCTCCGCTGCGACGCCAATGTGTCGCTGCGCCCACGCGGCCAGGAGAAGCTCGGCACGCGCACCGAGACGAAGAACGTCAACTCGATGCGCTCGGTCGAGCGTGCGGTGCGTTACGAGATCCAGCGCCAGGCGGCGATCCTCGCCGCCGGCGGAACGATCACGCAGGAGACGCGTCACTGGCACGAGGACACGGGCACCACATCGCCAGGTCGTCCCAAGTCCGACGCCGACGACTACCGCTACTTCCCGGAGCCCGACCTGCTGCCGGTCGCGCCGTCGCTCGAGTTGATCGAGCAGCTCCGCGCCGCGCTGCCCGAGCCGCCCGCGGCTCGCCGGCGTCGCCTCAAGGCCGACTGGGGCTTCGCAGACATCGACTTCCAGGGCGTCGTGAACGCGGGACTGCTCGCGGAGGTCGAAGCCACGATCGCGGCGGGCACGTCGCCCGCTTCAGCGCGCAAGTGGTGGACGGGCGAGCTCCTGCGCATCGCCAACGCCGAGGGCCGCGAACCCGCGGAGCTGGCGACGCCGGCGGACGTGGCCGCTCTGCAGTCGCTCGTCGATGCCGGGACCCTGACCGACAAACTCGCGCGCCAGGTGCTCGAGGGGATGATCGCCGGTGAGGGCACGCCGCAGGAGATCGTCGACGCCCGCGGGCTCGCGGTCGTCTCGGACGACGGTGCGCTCATCGCGGCGATCGACGAGGCACTGGCCGCTCAGCCCGACGTGCTCGAGAAGATCCGCGACGGCAAGGTGCAGGCTGCGGGCGCGGTGATCGGCGCGGTCATGAAGGCGATGAAGGGCCAGGCGGATGCCGCCCGCGTGCGCGAGCTCGTGCTCGAGCGCGCAGGCTCCGCGGACGCCTAGGAGAACGACGGAGGCGGGCGTTCGAGCTCGACGAGAGGGCGGGTCCTGACCGGGATCCGCCCTCTCGCGTCGATGTCCGCGGTTGCTGGGAGGATGGACGCATGGGGCGTGGCGACGGAACCGGCCGGGTCGTCTCACCAAAGGGTGCCGACGACAGCGGTGCGGGAATCCTGCACGTCGACATGGACGCGTTCTACGCGTCGGTCGAGCAGCTGGACGACCCCTCCCTGCGCGGCAAGGCGATCATCATCGGCGCGCCCGAGAGCCGCTCCGTCGTCTCGAGCGCATCGTACGAGGCCCGTCGCTTCGGCGTGCGCTCGGCGATGCCGGTCGGCCAGGCGCTGCGACTGTGCCCGCACGCGATCGTCGTCCTTCCGCACTTCGATCGGTATCTCGAGATGTCGTCGCAGGTGATGCGCATCTTCCGCGACGTGACCCCGCTGGTCGAGCCGCTCTCGATCGACGAAGCATTCCTCGACGTGCGCGGTGCGCGGCGGCTCTGGGGGAGTCCGGGAGAGATCGCACGGATGCTGCGCCGCCGCGTCCTCGACGAGACCGGCCTCACCTGCAGCGTCGGCGTCGCCGCGACGAAGCATGTCGCGAAGATGGCCTCCACCTTGAGCAAACCCGACGGCCTCCTGATCGTCGCCGAGGCGGACACCGCCGCATTCCTCGCCCCACGGTCGGTACGCGCGCTGTGGGGCGTCGGACCCAAGACTTCCGAAGCGCTCGAGGCGCGCGGCATCCGCACCATCGCCGACGTGATCGACACCCCCCGCGAACTGCTCGATCGCGCTCTTGGCGTCGCGATGGGGGACCGCATCTGGCACCTTGCGCGGGGGATCGATGCACGCGAGGTCGACACAGGCCGGCTGGAGAAGAGCGTGGGGCACGAAGAGACCTTCCACGAAGACATCGGCGACACCGCGATCCTGCGTTCCGAGCTGCGGCGCCTCGCCGACCGGGTCGGCGCGCGACTGCGCAGCAGCGGGTGGGAGGCGTCCACGGTCGCGATCAAGGTGCGGTACGCGGACTTCACCACCATTTCGCGCTCGCAGACGCTCGCCGAGCCCACTGCGGTCGGGCAGCGCATCGGCGACGCCGCCCACGAGCTGTTCGCCGCGGTCGACCGCACCCTGCCCGTCCGGCTGATCGGCGTCCGGGCGGAGAAGCTGCGCCCCGCCGGGACGGCGATGGCGACGCTGTGGGACGACGACGAGGGCTGGCGACGGATCGAGGACGCGCTGGACGGCGCGACCGCGAAGTTCGGACGCGGAGCGGTCACCCGAGCGACGCTGCTCGGCACTCGCGGCGGCGACACTCTTCCCTCGAGCCCGCCGGCGCCGAGGCTCGACCAGGGCTGACTCCGGAGAACGGGGGCACGATGGGTTGCCGGTGTTCACCCCCGCGCTGTGCGAGGGGCGCGGCGCCGGGTACGTTGGACGCATGCCCAACATCGCACTCGAACTCGGCAAGCAGTCCGCGTCCTTCGGCGTGAAGAGCGCATACGGCGAGCAGCAGGATGTCGACGGCGTTCGCATCATCCCCGTTGCATTGACGTGGTCAGGCTTCGGCGGCGGATCGGATGAGGCCGGCAACGGCGGCGGAGGCGGCGGAGGCTGGGCCATCCCGGTCGGCGCATACATCCGGCAGGGCGACGGGCTGCGGTTCGAGCCGAACATCATCGCGCTCCTGACGGTCGCGATTCCGTTCGTCTTCTTCGCCGGTCGCGCGCTCAGCCGTGTCATCCGCACCCTCAAGAAGTAGCCCGGACGCCGTCGGCAACTCGCTCGATATCGCGGTCGGCCAGATCATCGCGGCGATCGCGCAGGTCGCGGCCTCGAATCCGGTCGTCCTCATCGACGGACGCAGCGGAGCCGGCAAGACGTCGCTGGCACGGACTCTGGTCGCACGATGGCCGCTGCGCGGCCGGGTGCAGCTCGTGGCGCTCGATTCGATCTACCCGGGCTGGGACGGCCTGGACGACGGCGTCGCGCTCGCGAAGGACCAGATCCTGACCCCGCACGCCAAAGGGCTCGTGGGTGTGTGGCAGCGGTGGGACTGGACCGTCGGCGAGCCCGCCGAGGCGCACGCCGTCGACCCGTCTCTGCCGCTCATCGTCGAGGGCTCGGGAGTCCTCACGCCCGCGACGGCGCGCCTCGCCGACGTCCGCGTCTGGCTCGAGTCGCCGGCGGCGTCGCGCAAGCAGCGGGCGCTGACCCGTGACGGCGAGACGTACCGTCCGCATTGGGAGCGATGGGCGCGCCAGGAGCACCGGCACGTCACCCGCGACGATCCGATGAACCTCGCGACCCTCGTGATCCCCGTGCCGTGAGCGCGGATCAGTCCGCGCGGTCGACGGCCGCCACGAGGCCGTCGAGCCGGTACCCGATCCAGTCGTAGACGCCGAAGCGCGGATCGTCGTGCTCGTGGTCGTCCTCTACGACGACGCCCAACCGCGTCGCCAGCACCAGACGGACGGCCGCGAGGGTGCGCAGCCATGCCTGGGCCGTCTCTGGATCGAGCCTGATCTCGACCTCTTCCAGCAGCGCCGGGTCGTCGGGATCCTCGGGGATCTGAGCCGCGTCCTGAAGGGAGGCCAGCACGAGGCCGGCGTCCGACTCCCGTCGACCGAGCAGGTCCGCCTGCGTCAGGGCCCGGAACTCCCGCGCGGCCTCCTCGTCGTCCGCGTACGCGGACGGCACCAGCCGGGCGATCGCCGGGTCGCCGGCGTCGGGCGCGGACTCGCGAAGCAACTCGGCGAACTGGCCGACGAGCCCTGCGAGGTGCGCCGCCTCGAGCCGGGCGAGCTCGAGCACGACGATCCGGCGGCTCACCGGGGCTCCTGCCTCACGGTCGCCCACAAGCCGTAGTCGTGCATCGCCTGGGCATGCATCTCCATCTGCTCGCGGGGGCCCTGCGAGACGACGGCGTGCCCGTCGTTGTGCACGGCGAGCATGAGCCGTTCGGCGTCGGCACGCACGAGACCGAAGTACTCGCGGAAGACATGGGTGACGTAGCTCATCAGGTTGACGGGGTCGTCCCAGACCACCGTCTGCCACGGGCGCGCGGGATCGACGCGCTCAGCGACGTCGATGTCCTCCTCGACCGATGGTGCAGCGAGCGGGGCCATCATGCCCACCCCAGCTCGTGCAGGCGATCATCGTCGATTCCGTAGAAGTGCGCGATCTCGTGCACCAGCGTGGTGTGCACCTCGTTGCGCAGCTCATCCTCGTCATCGCACACCGCCAGATGCGGTTCGCGGTAGACGATGATGCGATCGGGCAGCTCGCCGATCCCGTAGCGTTCCCGCTCCGTCAGCGCCCAGCCGTCATAGAGCCCCAGCAGCTCGAGGCTGCCGTCCTCCGGTCGGTCTTCGACGACGAACACGACGTTGTCGAGGCCCTCGACCATGTCGTCGGGGAGGGCGTCCAGCTCGTCGATCACGAGCGTCTCGAAGGTCGCGGCATCCATCTCCATCATGATGCCCCGCTTCTACGCGAATGGGGCGCGAAAGACGCGCCCCATTCGATTGATTTGGGGTGAGTAACGGGACTTGAACCCGCGACCCCCTGGACCACAACCAGGTGCTCTACCAACTGAGCTATACCCACCATGTCTCCCGCTCGCGCGGGCAACCAGACGATTCTCTCACACCTCCGGAGCAAACGACGACACGACGGCAGCAGCAGCTGCGCGCGCGCCGTCGCTCGTCGGGCCGGGCTCTGGAACGAACACCGCCTGGCGGTAGTACGCGAGTTCGCGGATCGACTCGAGGATGTCGGCCAGGGCGCGGTGACCGCCGTCCTTCGCGGGGGCGTGGATGTACGCGCGCGGGTACCAGCGGCGCGACAACTCCTTGATGCTCGAGACGTCGACGTTGCGGTAGTGCAGCCAGCGGTCGACACGCGGCATGTACTTCGCGAGGAACATGCGGTCGGTGCCGATGGTGTTTCCGGCGAGGGGAGCCTTGCCCTCGAGTGGGACGAACCGCTGGATGTACTCGAGCACCTGGAACTCGGCGTCCGCCAGGCTCACGCCCTGGGGGATCTCGTCGAGGAGCCCGGAGGTGCGGTGCATGTTGGTGACGAACTCGTTCATGTTCGCCAGTGCCGATTCGTCGGGCTTGATCACGACGGAGAAGCCGGGATCGAGCGTGCGCAGCTCGAAGTCGGTGACGACCACAGCGATCTCCACCAACTCGTCCACGCCGAGGTCGAGCCCGGTCATCTCGCAGTCGATCCATACCAGACGGTCGTTCTCGGATGCACCCACCATGTGCTCCATCCTTATCGCAAGTCCAGACATCCCACGGGCCTGGACTCGGGTGCCGACTCCCACGCCGGACCCGTTCGCCCCTCCGGGAGGATTCGAACCCCCGACCTGGCGGGTAGAAACCGCTCGCTCTGTCCCCTGAGCTACGGAGGGAAGGGTTCTTCCACACTACCGGGTCGCACCACGCCGTCGCGGACGCTGGCGGATGACCGGCTCTCGGCGTAGCGTCAGCATCGGAGGCATCGAAAGGAGTTCACCGATGAGCACCACGGAGACGCACCACCCTCTCTGGGTCGCTTACGGAGCGTCCGGCGTCGCCGGAAGCATCCGCAAGGACGACGACGGCTACACGGTCACCATGGCCGGGGCAAGCGAAGCAACAGGCACGTATCCAACCATGGAGATCGCGAAGAGCGCGCTCCACTCGCACATGACGCCGGGCAGCGACTGGCCCATGTTCCGCGAGCACTGACCCGCGCGGCGCGCCCGGCTTCGGGCGGTCATGGGGTCGCGAGCGTCACGCCGATCGTTCGGCCGCGGCGCGCGTGGGCGTCCGACGCGTGTCCAGCAGCGGCAGTGCGATGTGCACCAGCGGGCCGATGAGGACGGCGAAGAGGACCGTGCCGATGCCGACCGTGCCTCCGAGCAGCCAGCCCACGAGCAGCACCGAGATCTCGACGAGCGCGCGGCACACCCAGATCGGCCAGCCGAGGCGGGCATTCATGCCGGTCATGAGCCCGTCGCGCGGACCGGGGCCGAAGCGCGCGCCGATGTAGAGCCCGGACGCGACGGCGACCAGGACGATGCCGCCGAGGAGCGTCGCGAGCTGGACGGCGAACCCCGACACCGTGGGTACGACGCTGAGCACGATCTGCATGCTCGTTCCGACGAGGAGGATGTTGGCGATCGTTCCGACGCCCGGCTTCTGGCGGAGAGGGATCCACAGCAGCAGCACGAAGAACCCCACGATGTTGGTGATCCAGCCGATGCCGATCCTCGTACGCACGGACAGCCCTTGGGCGAAGACGGTCCAGGGGTCGACGCCCAGCCCGGCTTCGACGGTGAGCGCGCAACCGGCTCCGTAGAGGAAGAGACCGATGAGCAGCTGGACGAGTCGGCGTGGCATGAGGTCCATCCAATCTCATGATTGGCTCGTTGCGTGCAGTCCAATACGGGTACGCTGGCCTCATGGACTCCCGCATCTCCGCGCGTGCTCTCGCCGCTGCCCTGGGCGGCTGGCGCACGCGTGAGCCGGCGTACGAGGCGTTGGCCGACGGCATACGTCTGCTCTGTCTGGACAATCGGCTCGCACCGCGCACCGCGCTGCCGGCCGAGCGAGAGCTCGCCGCCGCGCTGCAGGTGAGTCGCAGCACCGTCGCCGCGGCGTACCGGAGCCTTCGCGAGACCGCCCACATCGCGAGTCTGCGCGGATCGGGCAGCGTCACGCTGCCGCTCGGGCGGCGGGACCCGGGCCGCGCCGACGTCGGCGACGGGATGATCGACCTGCAGCAGGCCAGTCCGCCGGCCTGGCCGGGGCTGGCGGGGATCGTGGCCGAGACTGCCGGCGGCGCGCCTGCGCTGGTGTCGCGTGTCGGGTACGACGTCCTCGGTCGCATCGAACTGCGTGAAGCGATCGCCGATCGCTACACCGCGCGGGGTATTCCGACGCGTCCGGACGAGGTGCTCGTCACGACCGGCGCGCAGAGTGCGATCCACCTCGTGTCGACGGTGCTCATCGGGCGAGGCGATCGCGTACTCGTGGAAACGCCCACTTACCCGCACGCGGCGGACGCGCTGCGTCGCGCGGGTGCCCGCCTCGTGGGTGTGCCTGTGACCACCGAGGACGGCTGGGATCTCGATCGGGCTGAGCAGGCGTTCGCCCGAACCCTCCCCGTGATGGCCTACCTGATGCCCGACTTCCAGAACCCGACGGGCCGGAGCATGAGCGCCGAGGCGCGAGAGGCGATGCTCTCGGCGGGGGAGCGATCGGGATCGGTGCTGGTCCTCGACGAGACGACGGCGGATCTCGACATCGACCGCGGATCGCTCGCGCCCGGTTTCGCGGCCTCCGAGCCGGGCACCGTGGTGCGCATCGGCTCGCTCGGCAAGACCGTCTGGGGCGGCCTGAGGCTCGGGTGGGTGCGCGCCGATGGCGACCTCATCCGCCGGCTCGTGGCGGCGCGGCCCGCGCACGATCTCGGCACGCCCGAGTTCGAGCAGGCCATCGCCACCCGCCTTCTCTCGCAGTTCGACGACGTCGTCGCACAGCGGTCGGACCTGCTGCGGTCTGGCCGCGACGCGCTGGTGCGGGAACTGCGCGAGCGACTTCCGTCGTGGCACCTGCCCGATGTGCACGGGGGTGTCTCTCTCTGGATCGAGCTGGGTGCCCCGCTCAGCTCGGCACTGGTGATCGAGGCGCGATCGCGCGGCGTGCTGCTGAGCGCCGGGCCCCGGTTCTCCGTCGATGGCGGGCACGAGCGTCACCTCCGGGTGCCGTTCACCGCGCCCCCCGAGGAGATGGTGCGCGCCGCGGACGTGCTCGCAGACGCCTGGACGTCTGTGCGGGCCGGGGCGCCGTCGACGATCGTGGAGCAGGTCGGCGCGGTCATCTGAGATCCACCGCGATTCCGCGGCTGGGTGCATCGCCCGCGTCAGCGGGCGAACACCAGGCACTCGACCGCGTCGTCGGCGTTCCAGAAGTCGCCCAGATCGCGGAAGGCATGGGCCACGGGGTTGTATCGCCGCGCACGGAAGCGGATGCCGCCCGCCTGGGCGACCTCTTGCAGATGACCGATCACGCGCCCATCTGGCTCGAGCACCCGCCAGAGGGACGGCGCCGCGGCCACGAGTCGCATGCGGGTCCGGGGAGAGAGAAGCGGGGGTCGGGAGATGCGTGTTTCGACGACAGCTGACATGTTGCCTCCTTCCTTCTCGAACATACCTACGGGTTCCGACATTCCGGTTGTGGAGATCTCCCGGCGTTTCCTCCCCAACCGCGTGCGCGCCATCGCTGTCCACAGATCCGTCCGTCGGAGCACTCTGAGGATGTCCTCAGGGCGAGGCTGGGTCCACTGCCGGCGCCCTCGGGCACGGGGCGCCGGCAGGACCGAGGACGGTCCTCGGATCGACAGAGAGGATGAGAGATGAGCGACACAGGCGACACGATCACGATCACCGGCAACGTCGCGACACCGCCGGAACTGAAGCAGACGCCGGCCGGAGTTGCGATCGCCACGTTCCGGGTCGCGAGCGGTCAGCGACGGTACAGCCGAGAGGCCGGGGGATGGACCGATGCCGGGACGAACTGGTACACCGTCTCGGTGTTCCGCACGTTGGCGGAGCATGCCCATCGATCGCTCCAGAAGGGTGATCGTGTGATCCTCACCGGTCGCCTGCGGCTGCGCGAGTGGGACAACGGCACCCGCCGCGGCACGGCGATCGAGATCGACGCCGACGCCATCGGGCACGATCTGCGATGGGGGACGACCACATTCGAGAAGGACTCCCGTGCCGCGACGATCGACACGTCGCAGAACTGGGCGACGGCGCCCGCCGGTGACGAGTGGGCGGCCCCCGGCGTCGAGGGAGCGCAGCACGCCGGAGAGGGCGCGGACACCCTGAAGCCCGTGCTCGTGGCCGTCGGATCGAGCACCGGGTCCGTAGGCGACGATGTGGAGACGCCCTTCTGACGCGTTCAGCGTGCGCGGGGCCAGGGCCCTAAACTCTCCCCGTGGCCCGAGACCTCCCGCCCCGCGCTCGCTTCGATATCCGTTCGCCGCGCGCCCCGCGGGTCATCGCCGCCGTGCTGATCGTCGGGGCGCTGACGGCGTGCAGCCCTGGCGAACCGGAGCCGACCCCGACGCCCACCCCCACGACGACCGACAGTGCGCCGAGCCCGAGCGCCACTCCGACCGCACCGCCCGCGCCCACGCTTGTGTCCGACGGCACAGCGGACGACAACCTCCCGCTGTTCTCGTCGATCACCGCGGCGGTATGGGCGACGGATGCCCGGGTGACCGGGCGAGCGTACGTCGATGCGCTCGCGGCGGCGGGCTTCGACAAGGCCGCGATGCAGGTCACGGAGGACATGTCGACGGTGGGCAATCCCGCCGAGAGCATTCAGTTCTCGGTGCGCTGGAACGACCAGTGCCTCATCGGCCAGGTCGGGCCTGCGACAGGAGATCCGGTCACGGTCGTGGTCCCGGTGCTCGCCGAGGGGAACTGCCTCGTCGGGCAGACCCGCCCGATCGACTGGTGAACCGGTCCGCGGAACGCGCGATGGGCTGATGCGCGTCGCGCTCACGCCGCTCGCCGCGCCGCCCGGTAGGCTGGGACGCTGACGTCTGAAGTCCAAGGAGAGCAGAAACCCGCATGGCAGAGTACATCTACTCGATGGTCCGCGCCCGTAAGGCCGTCGGCGAGAAGCTGATCCTCGACGACGTCACGATGGCGTTCCTCCCGGGCGCGAAGATCGGCATGGTCGGCCCGAACGGCGCAGGAAAGTCGACGATCCTGAAGATCATGGCCGGCCTCGACACCCCGTCGAACGGCGAGGCGAAGCTCAGCCCGGGCTTCACTGTCGGCATCCTCATGCAGGAGCCGGAGCTGGACGAGACCAAGACGGTGCTCGAGAACATCCAGGACGGCATCGCCATCAAGGCCAAGGTCGACCGGTTCAACGAGATCTCGGGTCTCATGGCCGACCCTGACGCCGACTTCGACGCGCTCCTCACGGAGATGGGCGTCCTCCAGGAGGAGATCGACGCCGCCGACGCCTGGGACCTCGACTCCCAGCTCGAGCAGGCGATGGACGCCCTGCGCACCCCGCCGGGGGATGCGGAGATCGGCCCGCTCTCGGGCGGTGAGAAGCGCCGCGTCGCCCTCACGAAGCTCCTGTTGCAGAAGCCCGACCTGCTGCTCCTCGATGAGCCCACCAACCACCTCGACGCCGAGAGCGTGCTCTGGCTCGAGCAGCACCTGCAGAAGTACCCCGGCGCAGTGATCGCCATCACGCACGATCGATACTTCCTCGACAACGTGGCCGAGTGGATCGCCGAGGTCGACCGCGGGCGCCTCATCGGCTACGAGGGCAACTACTCGACCTACCTCGAGAAGAAGGCGGAGCGCCTGGCCATCCAGGGCAAGAAGGACGCCAAGCTCGCCAAGCGTCTCGCCGAGGAGCTGGACTGGGTCCGCTCGAACCAGAAGGGGCGCCAGGCCAAGTCGAAGGCTCGCCTCGCCCGATATGAGGAGATGGCGGCCGAGGCCGACCGCACCCGGAAGCTCGATTTCGAGGAGATCACCATCCCGCCGGGGCCGCGCCTGGGGAGTGTCGTGATCGAGGCGAAGAAGCTGCAGAAGGGCTTCGACGGCCGCTCGCTGATCGACGGGCTCAGCTTCACGCTTCCGCCGAACGGCATCGTCGGCGTCATCGGCCCGAACGGTGTGGGCAAGACCACGCTCTTCAAGACCATCGTCGGCCTCGAATCCCTCGACGGCGGCGATCTCAAGATCGGCGAGACGGTCAAGATCAGCTACGTCGACCAGTCGCGCGCGAACATCGACCCGCAGAAGAGCCTGTGGGAGGTCGTATCGGACGGGCTCGACATCATCACGGTCGGCAAGACCGAGATCCCCTCCCGTGCGTACGTGTCGAAGTTCGGATTCAAGGGCCCCGACCAGCAGAAGAAGGCCGGTGTGCTCTCGGGCGGTGAGCGCAACCGCCTCAACCTCGCGCTGACGCTCAAGGAGGGCGGCAACCTGCTGCTCCTCGACGAGCCGACCAACGACCTCGATGTCGAAACTCTCCAGTCGCTCGAGAACGCGCTGCTCGAGTTCCCCGGCTGCGCCGTGGTCATCACGCACGACCGCTGGTTCCTCGACCGCATCGCGACCCACATCCTCGCCTACGAGGGCACCGACGAGAACCCCGACCAGTGGTACTGGTTCGAGGGCAACTTCGAGGCGTACGAGGCGAACAAGATCGAGCGCCTCGGGGCGGAGGCGGCGCGCCCGCACCGCACCGCATACCGCAAGCTCACGCGTGACTGACACCGGCGACGCGGCGGTCGCAGCCACCGGGGGCGACCGCCGCGTGCACATCCCCATCCACCTGAGATGGGGAGACCTCGACGCGTTCAACCACGTGAACAACACGTCGATGCTCAAGCTCCTCGAAGAGGCGCGTGTGCGGGCGTTCTGGCTGCCCGAGCCCGGCGAGGACGCACCCGCCACCGCGGTGCTCGACTCGAGCATCTTCAGCGGCATGCTGACGCTCATCGCCCGACAGGAGATCGAATACCTGGCCCCGGTGCCGTACCAGCGGCATCCGCTCGACGTGCAGATGTGGTTCGGCAAGCTGGGCGGCTCGAGCATCGAAGTCTGCTACGAGGTCTACAGCCCGGTCGAAACGGCCGACGCCGGGCAGACGCTCTACGCACGTGCCACCACGGTGATCGTGAAGGTGGATGCCGAGACCGGGCGCCCGCTCCGCCTCACACGCGAAGAGCGCTCGGCGTGGGACCCGTACGTCGGCGAGCCGATCCACTACGCGCACCGGCGCTGACGCGGCCCACCGGCACCCACTCAGCCGTCGTGGTTCCCAGCCCCGGGGACGCGGATCATGATCTCCTGCGCGACACTGGCCATCAGCGTGCCGTCGGCGGCGTAGATCCGTCCTGACGCGAGGCCGCGGCCACCGCGGGCGCTCGGTGATTCCTGGACGTACAGCATCCACTCGTCGACTCGGCCGAACCGATGCCACCACATCGCGTGGTCGAGGCTCGCGACCTTCAGTCCCGGCGTCGCCCAGGAGACGCCGTGCGCGCGCAGGATGGACTCCTGGATCGTCAGGTCGCTGAGGTACGCGAGCGCGGCCCGGTGGACGGCGGGGTCGTCGGGGATCGGCCGCCGGATGCGCATCCACACCGCCTGACGCGGCGCCTTCTCGGCGTCGGCCGTGACGTAGATCGGCGCGGGGATGTGGCGCAGATCCACCGGTCGGTCGGTGAAGAGCCGCTTCGACATCGGATGCAGGCCGCCGAGGTGGGCCTCGATGTCGGGAAGGTCATCGGGCGCGGGGATGCCTTGCGGCATCGGCTCCTGGTGGTCGAGCCCGGGATCCTCGTCCTGGAAGGACGCGATCATCGAGAAGATCGGGACCCCGTCCTGAAACGCCTGCGTCCGCCGCGTCGAGAAGGATCGTCCGTCGTGGATGCGGTCCACAGCGAACGTGATGCCCTTCGCCGAATCGCCCGGGCGCAGGAAGTACCCGTGCATCGAGTGCACGATCCGCTCCTCGGGGATCGTCCGCGACGCGGCGACGATGGACTGCGCCAGAACCTGGCCGCCGTACACGCGGCCGAGCGGCATCGACTGCGATGCGCCGGTGAAGATGTCTTCCGTGGTGCGCGCGTCGGACGCGCTCAGATCGATGACCGACAGCATCGACGCGACCGGATCCTTCTCCGGCGCGATCTCTGCGTTCGGCTCGGCATCCACGGGTGCTCCTCTCCGGGGCGGCGGCCGCCCGCAGGTCCGCTTGGTAGCTTAGAGGGCGATGTCACCGCGCCTGTTGCTCGCCGATCCCGAGTCCGCCGCCGACGCCCTCACCTTCGCGGGTCGGGCTGCGCGCTTCACCGTCGAAGGCGTCCGCCTGCAGGCGTCCGGCGGGGTTCTGGCGATGACCGCCGCGCCACTGGCGCCGCGGGGCTTCGGCGATCCGACGCCCACTGTCCTCGCGCTGCGCTCTCTCGGCGCAGACCCCGAACTCGTGTGCGACCTCGTGATCGAGGCATCCGCTCTCTCCGCCACGACCGATGACCCGCGAGCGCTCATGCTCCCCGAGACCGCCCTCTCGCCCGCGTGGGCCGGCATCACGCCGCCGCGCAGCGGCTGGGACGCGCGGCCAGGCATCGAGGCTTCGACGCTCGCGGCGAAGGCGCAAGGCGGGATCGCACGCGTCGCCGACACGGTGCCAACGGATGCCGGCGAGGACGTTGTGCGCACCGTCCGCGCAGCGGTGTGGGGCGGACCCGACGAGGACCTGGGCGGCCTCCCGCTCGGCGTCGCATTCGCGGCGCTGAGCCTCGGGTTCATCAGCGGCGGTGAGACCGCCCGGGTGTTCGCGAGCGGTCCGTGGACACGTGTGAGCCTCACCCGCGGCCATGTGCTGGTGCGCGGACCGGTGGCCACCGGCCTTACCCCCGTGCGGCGGACGGGCTCAGCGACCTGAGGCCCGACCTTCGGTCACACCGCTCCCGCCGCCGCGCGCCCGGCGACGCGCCCTGAGAAGAGGCATCCACCCACGAACGTGCCCTCGAGCGCACGATAGCCGTGGACGCCGCCGCCGCCGAAGCCGCTCGCCTCGCCCGCCGCGTACAGGCCCGGGATGGGCTCGCCGCCGGCGCCGAGGGCGCGGCCCGACAGGTCGGTCTCGATGCCACCGAGGGACTTGCGGGTGAGCACGTGCAGCTTCACCGCGATGAGCGGACCCGACTTGGGGTCGAGGATCCGGTGCGGGCTGGCGGTGCGGATGAGCCGGTCGCCGCGGAACGCGCGCGCCGAGCGCAGCATGGCGATCTGGGCGTCCTTGGTGAAGTCGTTGTCGACCTCGCGGTCGCGGGCTTCGACCTCGGTCCGCACGCGGTCGCCGTCGAGCACATCGCCGCCGGGGAGCGCCTGCATGCCCGCGATGAGGTCGTCGAGGTTGTCGCGCACGACGAAGTCGGCGCCGCGATCCATGAAGGCCTGCACGGGACCGGCGGCGCCCTTGCCCAAGCGGGACTTCGCGAGGAGCTTGACGTCCTTGCCGGTGAGGTCGGGGTTCTGCTCACTGCCCGAGAGGGTGAACTCCTTCTCGATGATCTTCTGCGACAGCACGAACCACGAGTGATCGTGGCCGGTCGCGCGCAGGTGCGCGAGTGTGCCGAGCGTGTCGAAGCCGGGGAAGAGCGGCACCGGCAGACGGTTGCCGGTCGCGTCGAGCCACACAGACGACGGGCCGGGGAGGATGCGGATGCCGTGATCCGGCCAGATCGGATCCCAGTTCTGGATGCCCTCGACGTAGTGCCACATACGGTCGCCGTTGATCAGCCGCGCGCCGGCCGCCTCCGAGACCGGCTGCATGGATCCGTCCACGTAGGCGGGGACGCCGGTCGCCATCGTCGCCGGGGGAGTTCCGAGGCGCTCGGGCCACCACTGGCGCACGAGGTCGTGGTTGCCGCCGATGCCGCCGGACGACACGATCGTCGCGGCCGCCGTGACGGTGAACGTGTCGACGGCCTCGCGCGAGCTCGCGACACCTCGCGCCGCGCCTGAGGGCGCCAGCACGTCGCCGGCCGCACCGGTGACGACGCCGCCCTCGACGGTCAGGGACGTGACCCGGTGGCGGGGCAGGATCGTCACGCGGCCGTCAGCCTCGCCGGCCTCGACCGCCGCCTGGAACGGCGCGACGATCCCCGGCCCGGTTCCCCACGTGATGTGGAAGCGCGGCACCGAGTTGCCCGGTCCGGTCGCGGTGTAACCACCCCGCTCCGCCCAGCCGACGATCGGGAAGAACCCGACGCCCTTCTCGCGCAGCCACGCGCGCTTCTCCTCGTGCGCGAACTGCAGGTAGGCGTCCGCCCATCGCCGCGGCCACAGGTCCTCGTCGCGGTCGAACCCGGCATTGCCGAACCAGTCCTGGCGGGCCAGCTCGAGCGAGTCGTGGATTCCGAGCCGGCGCTGCTCGGGCGAATCGATGAAGAACAGCCCGCCGAACGACCACCACGCCTGCCCGCCGAGGTTCGACCGCGGCTCCTGATCGACGATCGTCACGCGCTTGCCTGCGGCGACAGCTTCGGCGGTGGCCACGAGACCGGCGAGTCCCCATCCGATGACCAGGATGTCGGTGTGGTGTGAGGGCATGTCGACTCCTTCGTCGGCGAGGGGGATGACGCCGAGTCGGCTGACTCAGCGCGCGGGGTCGGCGTCCGCCGGGGGCGCCGCGATGACGGGGAAGGATGCTGCACCCCGGGGTCCTGCGGCGGGTCCGATGCCCGAGGGCTCGAAGGTATTCACCATGGCATATGCCGCGCGCTGGAGGTAATCCCAGAGAGTCGCCTCGTGGAGCGGCGGCAGGTGGAGCTCGTCGACGGCGACCCGCATGTGAGCGAGCCAGCGGTCGCGGGCGTCGGGATCCACGTGGAACGCCGCGTGGCGCATCCGCAGCCGAGGGTGGCCGCGTTCCTGGCTGTACGTCGTCGGACCGCCCCAGTACTGCTCGAGGAAGAGCGTGAGCCGCTCCTGCGCCGGTCCGAGGTCCTCCTCGGGATACATGGGACGGAGCACCTCGTCCTCGGCGACGCCGCGGTAGAACACATCGACGAGCCGCACGAACGTGTCGTGACCGCCGACCTCGTCGTAGAAGCTCAGGGGGGTGGCCGAGTCGGTCATGAGGTTCCTCCGGTGGTCGTGCCGGATTCGTCGCCCGCGGGCGGTGTCGACGGCTTCTTCGGGGTTCGCTTCGGCTTCCACACGGGGCGCTCGGGCGTGGCGGCGACTGGTGTGGGCTTGGTCTTGGGCGGGTTGGCGCCACGCACCCGCTGGGCGCCCTCCAGGCCGCTCGGCATGACCGCGGTGAGGGCGGGGAGCGTGATGCCCATCTCGTCGATCGTGTGCTTGAGGCGCATCCGCAGCTCGCGGGCGACGTCGTCCTTCGCGTTCGCGCGCGTCTTCATGACGAGACGGATGACGAGCGCATCGCCCGAAATCGACTCGAGGCCCCACACCTCGGGCTGCTCGAGGATGCGCGTGCGCCACTTCGGATCCTTCGCGAGCGCTTTCGCGGTGTCGAGCATCGCCTTCTCGACCTCGCCGATGTCGGAATCCGTCGCCACCGAGAGGTCGAGGATCACCCGCGACCAGCCCTGCGACAGGTTGCCGATGCGGGTGATCTCGCCGTTGCGGACGTACCAGAGGGTTCCGTTGACATCGCGCACGTGCGTCACCCTGACGCTGACGTACTCGACGATGCCGGTCGCCAGGCCGAGGTCGACGACGTCGCCGATCCCCACCTGGTCCTCCGCGACGATGAAGATGCCGTTGAGCACGTCCTTCACGATGTTCTGCGCGCCGAAGCCCAGGCCCGCGCCGATGGCGGCGGTCAGGAGCGTGAGCGAGGCGAAGGCCGAAGGCGCCAGCACGTTGATGATCAGCAGCATCGCGATGACGACGATGGTCACATTGACCACGTTGTGGAGAATCGACCCCAGCGTCCGCGTGCGCTGCACGAGTCGCACCGACGCGAGCGGTGCCCGCTCGAGAGCCTGGGTGTCGTCGACGTTCGCCTTGTTCTTCGCGCCGTTCACGATGCGGCCCACGACGCGGCGGATCACGAATTTCAGGATCCAGGCGAGGATGATGGCGCCGACGATGATCCCGGCGACCGCGAGCAGGTTCTTGCCGACGGCGAGGAAGAACTCGCCGAACTGCTGCCAGGTCTCGGCGTCGGTCAAATCAGGGGCTTCCGGGCTGGGAGTGGTCTGGAGGGGGACGCGAATCATCGTCACGATCCTACGAGGTCGCGATGCGCTCAGCCTGGGCGGCGCTCAGGTCGAGGGCCACCCGTCACCGTCGGAGGGCAGCGGGGCCGAAGCGTCGACGAGCCGATGACGGTGCGCGAGGATCACGGCATGCACGCGATCGCGCGCCCCGATCTTCGCCAGCACTCGTCCGACGTGGGTCTTGACCGTCGACTCGCTCAGGTACAGGTGGTGCGCGATCTCGGCGTTGTTCATCCCCCGGGCGATCGCGACGAACACCTCGCGTTCGCGGTCGGTGAGCTGCGTCGTCGGGTCGTCGGCCGACGAGGGATGCGGCACGGCCGGCGGTGCCGCGTGGAGCCGGTCGATGAGGCGCCGCGTGACCGACGGCGCGAGCACGGCGTCGCCGCGATGCACGGCGCGGATCGCGGCGGTCAGCTCGGAGCGCTGCGCATCCTTCAGGAGGAATCCGCTCGCCCCCGCGTCGAGCGCGCCCAGCGCATACTCGTCGAGGTCGAATGTGGTGAGGACGAGAACGCGTGTCGCCGGGTAGGCGGCGACGATGGACCGGGTGGCGGCGATGCCGTCGGTACGCGGCATCCGTATGTCCATCAGTACGACATCCGGTGCGTGCGCGGCGACGGCACGCACCGCCTCGTCGCCGTCGGCCGCTTCCCCGACGACCGCGACGTCCGGCTCGGCCTCGAGCACGAGGCGGAAGCCGAGCCGGATCAGCTCCTGGTCGTCGACCAGGAGCACTCGGATGGGTGTCGTCATGGTCCGTTCTCCTCTCGCCCGGCCTTCGTGCTCGCCTGCGTCGGTAGCGGCAGCGACGACCGCACCGCCCATCGCCTGCCCTCGACTGCTCCCGCCTCGAGCGTCCCGCCCACATGCGCCGCGCGCTCGCGGAGCCCGGGGAGGCCGAAGCCGACGCGTCCCGGCGGGTCCGCGGTATCCGTGCGCGGTCGCACCCCATCGTTGACGATGTCGAGCGTGACCGCGTCCGCCCGAACGGCGATCCGCACGTCGATCGCGGTGGCGAGCGGCGCGTGCCGCATCGCGTTGGTGAGCGACTCCTGCACGATGCGCGCCACCGCGAACCGCACTTCGGCGGGCACGTCGTCCAGGCGACCCTCCAGGTGCAGCACGACGGGGAATCCCGCCCGCTGCGCGGACTCGACCGCGTCGGCGACGGACGCCGAGTCGATCGGCGCGAGGGGCGCATCGGGGGAGAGGTCGGGATCGCGCAGCACGCCGAGCATCGCCCGCATCTCGGTGAGCGCCCCGCGCGCGGTGCCGGCGATCTGCTCGGTGGCGATGCGGGCCCGCGCGGCGTCGAGCGTCGCGGTCGCCCCCTCGGCGAGGGCCACGATGACGGTCAGGTTGTGCGAGACGATGTCGTGCATCTCGCGCGCGATGCGCGTGCGCTCGGCCGCAGCGCCCAGGCGCGCCTGCTGGTCTCGCTCGACGAGCAGCTGGCGTGAGCGGTCGATGAGCGCCTCGAGATACCGGCGGCGGTTGCCGACGTTGATCCCGATCAACGCGCCGATCAGGAGCGCGATCGTGCCCGACACGAGCGAGGTGATGAGGTAGCTCCACGTCTCCGGCGCAGCGAGGCCGGCCACCGCCGTGTAGACGGCCATCAGCGCGGTCGCCGTGGCGAAGGCGATCCAGCAGGAGCGCACGGAGCGGTACACGGCGACGGCGTAGACGGCCAGAGCGGGGACGATATGGGATGCCGGGACGAGGCTCGGCGGCAGGATCACCAGCGGCAGCGCCGCGAGGGCGAAGACGAGAAGAGGGCGAGAGCGGCGGAACACCAGGGCCACGCAGGCACCGATGACCACCACGATCGCGAAGATCGTCTGCGCGAGAGTCGGGGGCACCGGGTACTCGGAGCGGATCGCCGCGGTGGGTACCGACAGGAGCAGGGCGACGACGGCGACGATCACGTCGGCGAATCGCGGATGCCGCGCCCAGAAGCGCCGGAAGACGCCGGGGGGCCTCGGCAGCAGGAGGCCGTCGTCGGTGCCGAGAGCGGCACCGACGACGGCCTGACTGGCGGATCGCGGCATTCGGTCGACTCTACGCGTCGCGGCTGCGCAGCACCGCCCAGCCGCCCACGAGAGGCACGAGACCCCATGCGGCCAGCGTGAGGAGCGGCACCGTCAGGTCCTCGGCGCCCGGTGCGGTCACCGCGGACGCGGCGTTCATCGGGAGATACTCGGCGAGGTCGGCGATCCAGCTCCAGCTCTCACCGAACATCGCGAACAGACTGAACACGATGGGCAGCACGAACAGCACGCCGACGGTCACGGCGATGGCACCGGCGCCGTTGCGCAGGATGAACCCGAATCCGAGGCCGATGAAGGTGAAGACCACCATCGACAGCACGCCCAGCGCGAGCGGCACGACGGACTGTGCCGGTTCCGACCAGTCGATCCCCTCGGCGAGGAACGGAGCGGTCGCCGCGATCGCGAGCGCGTAGGTCACCACGGTCGTCAGGGCGATGAGCACCCCGACGACGACGGCCTTCGCCACCACGACGGTTCCCCGGCGCGGCTCGGCCGTGAGAGTGGAGCGGATCATTCCGGTCGAGTACTCTCCGGTGATGACGATCGCGCCGAGGATGCCGGCGACGAGCATCGTGAACTGCGTCGGCGAGAGGATCGCGCTGACCGCGGGGAACCCGCCTCCGAACTGGGCGGACGCCGACGCGATCATCATCGAGATCCCGATCGACAGCAGGGCGGTGATCCCGAGCGACCACCAGGTCGAGCGGAGCGTCGTGAGCTTGATCCACTCGCTGCGCAGCAGGTGGGCGAAGCTCAGTCGGTGGGGCGAGGCGGCGCGGGGGCCGGCGTCGGCACGCGTGGCGGGGGCGAGGGCGGTCATGCGATCTCCTTGGAGGTGTACTCGACGGCGTCGCCGGTGAGGGCGAGGTAGGCGTCTTCCAGTGAGCCGGTGCGGGAGGTGAGCTCGTGGACGGGGATGCCGAGCGAGGCGGCGAGGTCGCCGATCGATGCGGCGGTGACACCCGAGATCTCGGCGACGCCCGGGGACGATGCGGTGACGGTGACGTCCGGGCCCGCGAGGGCGGCGACGATCTCCGAGAGGCGGGGCGAGCGCACCACGACGTTGTTGGTCGTCCACGCCCGAACGAGCTCCGACAGTTCGGCGTCCGCGAGGACGTGGCCGCGGCCGAGCACGATGACGTGGTCGGCGGTCTGCGCCATCTCGCTCATGAGGTGGCTGGAGAGGAGCACGGTGCGCCCCTCGGCGGCGAGGTGCCGCACGAACTGGCGCACCCACCTCACGCCCTCGGGGTCGAGACCGTTCACCGGCTCGTCGAGGATGAGGGTGCGCGGGTCGCCGAGCAGAGCCGCGGCGATGCCGAGCCGCTGGCCCATGCCGAGCGAGAACTTGCCCGCCCGCTTGCCCGCGACCGACTGGATGCCGGTGAGCTCGATCACCTCGTCGACGCGCGCCCGGCCGATGCCGTGGGTCGCGGCCATGGCGCGGAGGTGATCGCGCGCCGAGCGCCCGGTGTGCACCGCCTTCGCGTCGAGCAGCACGCCGACCTCGGTCAGCGGGGAGCGCAGGTGCGCGTAATTCTGGCCTCCGACGGTCACCGTGCCGGACGTGGGCCGGTCGAGGCCGACGATCATCCGCATGGTGGTCGACTTGCCGGCGCCGTTCGGACCGAGGAACCCGGTGACCTTCCCCGGCTGCACGGTGAACGACACGTTCGACACCGCGGTCTTGTCTCCGAAGCGCTTCGTGAGCTGTTCTGCAACGATCATGCCCACCACGCTATGAGCCGGCTGTGTCCGCGCGCGTCAGCCTTCGGGATGAACAATGGGCGACGCAGTGGTACCACGGTGCCGAAGACGACGGATGCCTCGACCCCACGCGGGGATCGAGGCATCCGGTCCGTCCTTGACGGCGTTACTGGGCGTCGCGGTCCTGCACCGACAGCGCGCGCTCGACGCCGGCGAGATTCTCGGCGACGAGGCGGCGCAGCGCCGGAGCGGCGTCGGCGTTCGCCTCGAGCCACGCGCGCGTGGCGTCGCGCAGCGCGACGTCGGCGAGCGGAGCGGGGTAGAGGCCCACGATCAGGTACTGCGCGATCTGGTACGTGCGCGAGTCCCAGATGGGCAGCAGGGCGTCGAAGTAGCGCGCGACGAACTCGCCGAGCAGGTCGCGGCCGGCCGGGTGCACGAAGCCGAGGGCCGCGGCGCGGACGATCGTGTTCGGCTGGTCGTCGCTGTCGACGAGCGACGCCCACGCCGCCGCCTTCGCCTCGGCCGACGGCAGGGCCGCCTTGGCCTGCGCGGCGAACTCGCCGCCCTTCGCGGTGTTGTCGGCCTCGAGCGCCTCGTCGATGTCGGCCGCCGTGACGACGCCGCCCGCGGCGAGCGACACGAGCAGCTGCCACGAGAGGTCGGTGTCGATGGCGAGGTCCGTGAAGGCCACCTCGCCGTCGCGCACCTGACGGACCTTCTCCCACTGCCCCGGGGTCGCGGCGGCGGATGCGAACGCGGTCACGAACTGCAGCTGGCTGTCGCTGCCGGGCTCGGCGGCCTCGGCGAGCTGCCACAGCGCGTCGGCGACCTTCGCGCGCGTGACGTCGCGCTTCTCGGGCGCGACATACGAGTTCGCGGCGAGCTGCAGCTGCGCGAGCGTCGTGCGGACCGTGGTCGACTCCGTCTCGGCGCCGATGTTGCGCAGCACGAGGTCGACGTAGTCGGACGCGGATGCCTCGGCATCGCGCGTCTGGTCCCATGCGGCACCCCACACCAGCGAGCGGGCGAGCGGGTCGCTGATCTTGCCGAGGTGGTCGATCGCGGTCTGGAGCGACTGGTCGTCGAGGCGGATCTTCGCGTACGCGAGGTCCTCGTCGTTCAGGAGCACCAGCGCCGGGCGCTTCAGTCCCTTGAGCTCGGGCACCTCGGTGAGGTCGCCGTCCACGTCGAGCTCCACGTGGTGCACGCGCACGAGCGCCTCGCCCCGCAGCTCGTAGAAGCCGACGCCGAGGCGGTGCGGGCGGATGGTCGGGTAGTCGGCCGGTGCCGTCTGCACGATGGCGAATCGCGTGATGGTGCCGTCGACATCCGTCACGATCTCGGGCGACAGGGTGTTGACGCCCGCCGTCTCGAGCCACTTCTTCGACCACGTCGAGAGCTCACGGCCGCTGGTGGCCTCGAGTTCGGCGAGCAGGTCGCCCACTTCGGTGTTCGACCACTCGTGCTTCTTGAAGTAGGCGGCGACGCCGGCGAAGAACGCCTCGATGCCGACCCACGCGGCGAGTTGCTTGAGCACCGACCCGCCCTTGGCGTATGTGATGCCGTCGAAGTTGACCTGCACGTCCTCGAGGTCGTTGATCTGCGCGACGACCGGGTGCGTCGAGGGGAGTTGGTCCTGGCGGTACGCCCAGGTCTTCTCCATCGCGTTGAACGTGGTCCACGCCTCGGTCCACTCGGTGGCCTCGGCGGTGGCGATCGTCGACGCCCACTCGGCGAACGACTCGTTGAGCCACAGGTCGTTCCACCACTTCATGGTGACGAGGTCGCCGAACCACATGTGGGCGAGCTCGTGCAGGATCGTGACGACCCGGCGCTCCTTGACGGCATCCGTCACCTTCGAGCGGAAGACGTACGTCTCGGTGAAGGTGACCGCGCCCGCGTTCTCCATGGCGCCCGCGTTGAACTCGGGCACGAAGAGCTGGTCGTACTTGGCGAACGGGTAGGGGTAGTCGAACTTCTCCTCGAAGTACGAGAAGCCCTGGCGCGTCTTGTCGAAGATGTAGTCGGCGTCGAGGAACTGCCAGAGGCTCTTGCGGCCGTAGACGCCGAGCGGGATGACGCGGCCCGACGCGCTGGTCAGCTCCGAGAACGTCGCCTCGTACGGGCCGGCGATGAGTGCCGTGATGTACGACGAGATGCGCGGTGTGGGCTCGAAGCGCCAGGTCGCGGTGCCGTCACCGTGCCTCTTCGGCTCAGGGGTGGGCGAGTTGGAGACGACCTTCCACGGCTCGGGGGCCGTGACCGTGAACGCGAACGTCGCCTTGAGGTCCGGCTGCTCGAACACCGCGAACACGCGGCGCGAGTCGGGCACCTCGAACTGCGAGTACAGGTACACCTCGCCGTCGACGGGGTCGACGAAACGGTGCAGACCCTCGCCGGTGTTGGTGTACAGGCAGTCCGCGTCGATCACGAGCTCGTTGTCGGCGGCCAGGTCGTCGAGCGCGATGCGCGAGTCGGCGAACGCCGTCGCGGGGTCGATCGAGCGGCCGTTGAGGGTGATCTCGCGCACCTCGCGCGCGATCAGGTCGATGAACGTCGCGGCACCGGGCGTCGCGGTGAAGCGGACGACGGCGCGGGATCCGAAGACCTCGGCGCCCTTCGTCAGGTCGAGCGCGACTTCGTACGACTGCGTGTCGACGATCGCGCGGCGCTCCTGCGCCTCGATACGGGTGAGGTTCTCTCCAGGCACTGCTGTGGCTCCCATGGGTGAGGATGACGGAGGTGGTCGATCGGCTCGTCGCGCGAGCGCTCGATCCGGAGGCCGCCACCAGCGCTGCTGGCACCGATGACAACCGTCCCAGCCTATGACAGCGCACCCGTGAACGCCCGATCCCGTGGCTGAAAGCATCTCAGCAACGGTGTCAGGATGGAGGGGTGACCTCTCCCGAGCAGCACGTCGTCCCGTTCGCCTCTCCGGCCGCCGCTCCCGGTGCCCCGTACGTCGAGGAACCCGTCGCGTACGACGGCATCCTCCTTGCGGGCTTCGGCGGTCCCGAGGGACAGGACGATGTCATCCCGTTCCTCCGCAACGTCACGCGCGGTCGCGGCATCCCCGACGAGCGACTCGAAGAGGTCGCGCACCACTATCGCCACTTCGGCGGCGTGAGCCCGATCAACGCGCAGAACCGCGCCCTGAAGGCCGCCCTCGAGGCCGAGCTCACCCGACGGGGTCTCGATCTGCCGGTCTACTGGGGCAACCGCAATTGGGCCCCCTACCTCGGCGAGGCGGTGACGGATGCCGCAGCCGCCGGTCACACGAACCTCCTGGCTCTCGCGACCAGCGCGTACTCCTCGTTCTCGAGCTGTCGCCAGTACCGCGAGGACTTCGCGCGCGTGCTCACCGAGACGGACCTCGAGGATCGCGTCACCATCGACAAGGTGCGCCAGTTCTTCGACCACCCCGGCTTCGTTCAGCCCTTCGTCGACGGCGTGCGCGACGCGGTGGCGGGCTTCCTCGCGGACGGCATCGCGCCTGAGGCCGTGCGGGTGCTGTTCTCCACCCACAGCATTCCGACGGCGGATGCCGAGCGCTCCGGCCCGCGCGAGGGCGACGAGCTGCACCGCGATCTGGGTGAGGGCGGCGCCTACGCCGCGCAGCACCTCGCCGTGGCCGAGGTCGTCATGGCGACCGTGGCCGCGGAGGTCTCCGGTGCGGACCGCGTCGAATGGGACCTCGTCTACCAGTCGCGCTCGGGCCCGCCCAGTCAGCCGTGGCTCGAGCCCGACATCAACGACGTCATCGCCGAGCTTCCGGGCGCCGGCGTACAGGCTGTCGCGATCGTGCCGGTCGGTTTCATGAGCGACCACATGGAGGTCCTGTGGGACCTCGACACCGAGGCGATGGATGCTGCCGCCGAGGTGGGCATCCGCGCGGTGCGCACGCCGACCCCCGGCGTCGATCCGGTCTTCGTATCGGGCCTCGTCGACCTCGTCGAGGAGCGACTGAACGGCACACCGGCGAGGGGGCGGCCCCACGCCACCGACCTCGGACCGTGGTTCGACGTCTGCCGGCCGGCATGCTGCGAGAACGTGCGCGCGGGCTTCAAGCCGGCCGCCGCCGGCATCGCCCCCTGAGCCCGGGCCCCGTCTCGATCGACGCTCGCAGCGGAGCGCCGCATCCGTCGTCCTTCGTCCATCGCCCCTCTCTAGGATTGAGCCCATGCGCATCCACATCGCGACCGACCACGCCGGCCTCGAGTTCTCGACGCAGCTGCAGCACCACCTCGCGGCCGCCGGGCACGAGGTCGTCGACCACGGCCCGATCGAGTACGACCCGCTCGACGACTACCCGGCGTTCTGCATCCGCGCGGCCCAGGCCGTCGTGCGCGACCAGGCCGCCGGCATCGAGGCGCTGGGCGTCGTGTTCGGCGGCTCGGGCAACGGCGAGCAGATCGCCGCGAACAAGGTCGTGGGCGTGCGCGCGGCACTCGCGTGGAGCATCGCCACGGCGGAGCTCGCCCGCGAGCACAACGACGCGAACGTCATCGCGATCGGCGCCCGCCAGCACACGTTCGAAGAGGCCGCGACCTTCATCGACCGCTTCATCGCGACGCCGTTCTCGGGCGAAGAGCGCCACGCGCGCCGCATCGCCCAGCTCGCCGCGTACGAGGAGGACGGCGCCCTCGAGCCCGACCCGCGGGCTGTCGCCGGACAGCCCGACGTCCTCGCCGCCGACGACAGCTCGTTCGACCCCGAAGCCGGCTGAGCCGTGCCCGAGGGGCATTCCGTCCATCGCATCGCACGCCAGTTCGACCGCAACTTCGTCGGCCGCTCCGTAGCCGCCTCGAGCCCGCAGGGACGCTTCGTCGAGGGCTCCGAGATTTTGAGCGGGCGCACCGCGACGTCGGTGCGGGCCGTCGGCAAGCAGATGTTCCTCGAGTTCGACGACGACCTGTGGCTGCGCGTGCACCTCGGCATGTACGGGGCGTGGGACTTCGCCGGCGAGATCCTGGTGGATCCGACCATCGCGTCGGCCAACGGACGCATGGGCCAGACGAACCAGCGCGGCACCGAACTCGCCGACCCGATCCTCGACAGCGCGGGGGAGAACTCACTGACCTCGATCGGCGCGCCGCGCCGGGCGCGTGTGCACGTGCGCATGTCGGAGCAGACCACCGGGCTCGCCGACGAGGGCGACGAGTGGCCGCCGCCCGTGGTCGGCCAGGTGCGCCTGCGGCTGCTCACGGATGTGACCTGCGCCGACCTGCGCGGCCCGACCGCGTGCGAGCTGCAGTCGCCCGACGAGGTCGCCGCCACGATCGCCAAGCTCGGCCCCGACCCGCTGGTCGACGACGTGGCCGAGGGCGAGGAACGGTTCACCTCGGTCGTGCGCCGCAAGCCGACCTCCATCGGACTGCTGCTCATGGATCAGAACGTCGTCAGCGGCATCGGCAACGTCTACCGCGCCGAGCTGCTGTTCCGGGCGCGCCAGAACCCGCACACGCCGGGGCGCGACGTCCCCGAGGAAGTGGTGCGCGACCTCTGGCGGGACTGGGTGCGCCTGCTCGCCATCGGCGTCGAGACCGGGCAGATGATGACGATGGACGACCTCGACCCCGACGCGTACCGCGCGGCGATGGCCAGCCGCGACGACCGTCACTGGGTCTACCACCGTGCGGGTCTGCCGTGCCGGGTGTGCGGCACCGCGATCGTGGTCGAGGAGGCCGCGGGGCGCAAGCTCTACTGGTGCCCGAACTGCCAGGCCTGAGCGCGCGGCCGCGTGGCCGGGCCCGCGAATAGGCTGGGCGCATGCGCCAGAACCCGAGCTTCGCGATGTCGGATGTCGGCGAGATCCGCCGGCTCATCGAGCAGAACCCCTGGGTCACGATCGTCTCGTCGACCGAGAGCGGGCTCGTCGCCTCGCACTACGCCGTTCGCCTCGAGGCGGATCGCGACGACCTGACGATCGTGGGCCACGTCGGAAAGCCGGACGATCTCATCCACGGCCTCGGCGAACGGGAGCTGCTCGTGGTCGTGCAGGGCCCGCACGGGTACGTCTCGCCCGGCTGGTATGGCGACGTGCAGAGTGTGCCGACCTGGAACTTCGTGTCGGCGCACCTCACCGGCATCCCCGAGCTGCTGTCGCCCGAGGAGAACCTCGAGGTGCTCGGGCGTCTCGTCGCCCGCTTCGAGAGCGGCTTGCCGCAGCCGCGGCTGATGTGGGAGCCGCCGAACGACCCCGAGTTCGTGCGGCGGCTCGAGAAGGGCACCGTGGGCTTCCGGCTCACGCCGACGAAGGTCGTCGGCAAGCGCAAGCTGAGCCAGAACAAACCCGACGAGACTGTCGAGACCGTGATCGTGGAGCTCGAGTCTGGCGGGAGCCCGTACGCCGACCCGCGGCTGCCGGCCGAGATGCGCCGCGACCTCGAGACCCGGAAGGCCGCCCGATGACGGCGGCCCGTGGCGAAGCCCTCGATGTCATTGCGAACGCGCGACTGACCGGGTCCGACCGCACCGATCCGTTCGGCGCAGACCCGGTCGATGTGCACCTGGCCGAGGGGCTCGTCGTCGACATCGCGCCCGCAGGGGCGCTGCCGCGCAGCGGGCACGTGCTCGACGCCGAGGGCGGCTGGGTGATCCCGGGCCTCTGGGACCACCACGTCCACACCGTGCAGTGGGCGCTCTCCGCCCAGCGCGTGGCGCTCGGAGGGGCATCGTCGGCAGCGCAGGCGGCGGCGCTCATGGGCGCCGCGCCGGCGCTCCCGGACGGGCGCCGTGTGGGCAGCGGCTTTCGCGACGCGTTCTGGGCCGACACGCCCGACCTCACGCTGCTCGACGCGGTCACGGGCGAGATTCCGACGTACCTCATCAACGCCGATGTGCACAGCGTCTGGCTCAACTCGGCGGCGCTCCGCCGCGAGGGGTTCGAGCCGGACGGGTCGGGCATCCTCCGCGAGGAGCCGGCGTTCGAGATCTCGCGCCGACTCAACGCCGTGGACGCGTCGGTGTCCGATCCGCTCGTCGCGCGGATGGCGCAGGATGCTGCATCCCGTGGTGTCGTCGGGCTCGTCGATCTCGACATGTCGTGGAACGAGGACGCGTGGGCCCGGCGGCTCGCTGCGGGGTTCGACGCATTGCGGGTCTCGTTCGGGATCTACCCGCAGTTCCTCGACCGGGCGATCGCCGACGGACTCCGGACGGGGGACGCGGCCCGGGGCGCAGCATCCGATCTCGTCCGTGTCGGCCCTCTCAAGGTGATCACCGACGGCTCGCTCGGCACCCGCACCGCCGCGTGCTCGCACGCGTACCCGGACGACCCGCACAACCACGGCATGATCACGGTCGACCTCGCGACGCTCGTCGACCTCATGACGCGCGCCACGGCCGCGGGCATCGCGTCGGCGATCCACGCGATCGGCGACGTCGCGAACTCGCACGCGCTCGACGCCTTCGCCGCGACGGGGGCGTGGGGGACGATCGAGCACGCGCAGCTCGTCGCGCACGCCGACATCCCCCGCTTCGCCCGCCTGGGAATCGGCGCGAGCGTCCAGCCCGAGCACGCGCTCGACGACCGCGACCTGACCGACACGGTGTGGGCGGGCCAGACCGCGCAGCCCTACCCGTTGCGCGCCCTCGCCGACACGGGCGCGAACCTGCTCTTCGGCTCCGATGCGCCGGTCTCGCCGCTCGATCCGTGGGCGGCGATGTCGGCGGCGGTGTTCCGCACGCACGGAGGCCGCGATCCGTGGCAGCCGGCGCAGCGGGTCGACGCTGCGACGGCGCTGGCGGCCTCGACCCGGGGCGGCTCCGCCGTGTCGGCGCGCATCGAACCGGGCGACGTCGCCGACCTCGCCATCTGCGAGCACGACCCCCTCGCCGTCGACGAACCGGCGCTGCGGGGGATGCGGGTCGCCGCGACGCTTCTGGCGGGACGCCTCACCCACGCGGCGTGACCCGTCGCCCGGTACGGGGGCCTTCCCCCGTACCGCTTCGGGAGGGCGTCGGATGCCGCAGCGATGCCGCAGCCCGGAAGCTGGGAGCATGAGTTCCGAGGGAGACACCGATGACCGCCGCCATCACTGAACCGGCTCCGATCCAGCCGGTCGCATCGCGCCCCGCCGCCGGGTTCTGGGCGTCCTACGGCCAGGCGTGGGCGCGCACCCCCGGCAGTGCGCTGTACCTGCTCGCGGTCTTCGTGCTCGCCATGGTCTCGGTGAGCCTGCTCGCCTCCCTGTTCTGGACCGGCGTCGGGCTGCTGATCCTCGTGATCGGGCTGCCGCTCATCGTGCTGACGCTGCTGATCGCCCGGGGGTTCGGCGTCGCGGACCGATTCCTCCTGCTGCTGACCGGACAGCCGGAGATCTCCGAGCCCGAGTGGAATCGCGACAAGCCCGACACGACGGGCTTCTGGATGACGCTGACCCGCCCCATCCGCAACGCGCACTACTGGCTGTACCTCGTGCACGGCATGATCGTGAACCCGATCATCAGCACCATCTCGTTCACCCTCACGGTCGTGTGGCTGAGCGTCGGCCTCGGCGGCCTCACATACTGGTTCTGGGGACTGTTCCTCCCTCGCAGCTGGAACGCCGACGGCTCCGGCGGGGAGTGGGGGCACTACGTCGCCGACTTCATGCCGTGGCTCTTCGGCGGCTGGTCGAGCTGGGCCGTCGAGGTCACGCTCTACCTGATCGCCGGCATCCTCTTCACCTTCACGATGCCGTGGGTGCTCGGCGGACTCGCGCGCGGCCACCACGCCGTCGCGAAGGGCATGCTCGGCCGGTGGGAGTCGGACGAGCTCGCCGCCGAGGTGCGCGCCGAAGCCGCCGCGCGCGGCGCTGCTGTGCACGCCGAGGACGTCGCCCTCCGCCGCCTCGAGCGAGACATCCACGACGGCCCGCAGCAGCGCCTGGTGCGGCTGCAGATGGACCTCGCCGCGCTGGAGCGGCGCGCGGAGTCGGGAGACACGGATGCTGCCGCCGACCTCGCGCGCGAGGCACGAGGTCATGCGAAGGCGGCGCTGGACGAACTGCGCGCGCTGTCGAGCGGTGTCGCCCCGCCGCTCCTGCAGGACCGCGGGCTCGCTGCCGCCCTGGACGCCGTCGCGACCGCGTCGCCGCTGTGGGTGCAGGTCGACGTCGACCCCGCGATCGACCGCGCCGTCAGCCAGGAGGTCGCCCGCACCGTCTACTTCGTCGTCGCGGAGCTGATGACGAACGTGGTCAAGCACTCCGGAGCCACCGGGGTCACGCTGCGAGCCTCGTTGCGACGCAACGCGGCCGGGGCGCCGACGCACCTCGACGTGTGGGTCGTGGACAACGGTCGCGGCGGCGCGACCATCACGTCGGGCCACGGGCTCGAAGGCCTGCGGGAGCGGGTCGCCGGCCTCCGCGGCGTGCTGGTCGTGACGAGCCCGGCGGGCGGTCCGACCTCGGTCGGCGCGCACATCCCGCTGACGGTCCTGCCGTGACGGTTGCCTATCCTGAGGGCATGGTCGCCCCGCCCGACTCCGCACCCCTCCGCGTCGTCCTGTTCGAGGACTCGGTCCTCCTGCGCGAAGGCCTCGTCCGGTTGTTCGAGGAGGCAGGGTACACGACCGCCGGCGCCTGGGGCGACGCCGAGGACGTGGTGGCCCGCGTCCGCGAGGCACGAGCAGATGTCGCGATCCTCGACGTCCGTCTGCCGCCCGGTTTCCGTGACGAGGGCATCCGCGCGGCCCTGGCCCTGCGCGCCGCGATTCCGGCAGTCGGCATCCTCGTGCTCAGCCAGTACGTCGAGGGCGTCTATGCGAAGGAGCTCCTCGCCGGCGGCGAGGGCGGCGTCGGCTACCTCCTGAAGGATCGCGTCACTTCGCTCGACGAATTCACCGATGCCGTCCGCCGCGTCCGCGAGCGGGGCACGGTGCTCGATCCGCTCGTGGTGCAGGGCCTCCTCTCGGCGCGGCCCGATCCGCTCGCGACGCTCACGCCGCGCGAGACGGATGTGCTGACGCTCATGGCCGAGGGGCGCAGCAACGCCAGCATCGCGCAACGGCTGTTCATCGGCGTCGGAGCGGTGGAGAAGAACATCAGCGCGATCTTCGCGAAGCTCGGTCTCGAGGAGTCGGGTACCGAGCACCGCAGGGTCCTCGCGGTGCTCGCCTTTCTGCAGCATCCGTGACATGACGAAAGCCCCCGGAGAACCGGGGGCTTTCGTCATGACGTTCCGGTCACTCGGCGAGGTGCGCGAAGAGGAACCAGCGGTCCTTCTCGAGCGACTCCTTGATGCCGATCGCGATGTCCTGGCTCGTGAGGTCGAACTCGTCGAGTCCGTCGATCGCGGCCTGGGTGTCGGCGATGACCGTGTCCATGTCGGAGATCACGTTGCGGATCAGGGCGTCCCACTGCGTGAAGCCGGCGGGCACGGCGCTCGACGTCTTCTGGGCGACGGTGCCGACGCGGGCGTCGATCGGGAGTCCGAGGGCCACGATGCGCTCGGCGGCCTGGTCGGCGCCGGCCTGCGCGTGGAGCACCACGGAGTCCAGCAGCTCGTGGATCGCGATGAAGTTCGCGCCGCGCACGTTCCAGTGCGCCTGCTTTCCGTTCACGGCCAGGGCCTGCAGGCCCAGGACAACGGGGGTGAGGAACTGCGCCGTCGCGGCGGCGACGTCGGGGTTCGCTGCGGTTGCGGGGGTGGTCTGGGTGTTCGTCATGTCTCTCGTCTCCATCGTTCGGCCTCCAGTGACTGCAACGCTACTCACGAGGAGTCATTCCGCAAGCAAGAGAAGGCTGGGCTAAACCGGGGAATCCGTGCCGTCGGTGCGAGCGAGCCATGCGACAGCGGCTAACGTCGATGCGTGCCTTCCGCCGATCACGACCTCGGACCGCAGCATCTGGGCGCTCCCGCCCAGACCGTGACCCGCGAGCCTCGCGACCGCTCGCCCGAACACGCCGAGCCCTCGCGCTTCATCCCGCACGTGCAGGGACTGCGTGCCATCGCCGTCCTGGCCGTGGTGCTGTACCACTTCTGGCCCGGTCGGCTCACCGGCGGTTACATCGGCGTCGACATCTTCTTCGTGATCTCGGGCTTCCTCATCACGGCGCACCTCATGCGCGAGCTCACCGCGACCGGCACGGTGAGGCTCGGCCAGTTCTGGGCGCGCCGCGCACGACGCCTCCTCCCGGCATCCCTTCTCGTTCTGCTCTTCTGCGCGGTCGTCGTGATGTCGCCGTACCTCATGCCCACCTCGGCGCTGCCGAACGAGGTGCGTGAGATCCTCGCGTCGACGTTCTACGTCGAGAACTGGTACCTGGCCCTCAACTCGGCCGACTATCTGAACCATTCCGGTTCGCCCACCACGGTGCAGCATTACTGGTCGCTGTCACTCGAAGAGCAGTTCTATGTGATGTGGCCGCTCATCATGCTGCTGGCCGCGTGGATCGGCGTGAAGTTCTTCCGCGGCGCGCGTCGGCGCGCGATCATCACTGCCCTCGGCATCGTGACCGTCGTCTCGTTCGTGTTCTGCGTCGTCTTCACGATCACGAACCCGGCGCCCGCCTACTTCGTGACGTTCGGCCGCATGTGGCAGTTCGGCGTCGGTGCGCTCATCGCGCTGGTCCCCATGCTGCGGGTGCGGGGCGCGATCGGCAGCTTCGTTCTCGGCTGGGGCGGAATCCTGCTGCTCCTGTACGTCGCGTTCACGTTCGACGGTCAGACGCCGTTCCCGGGCTACATGGCGGCGCTGCCGACCTTGGGAGCGGCCGCGGTCATCTCGGCCTCGAACACCGAGCGCTGGTGGTACCCGACCCGCATCCTCGCGATCCGCCCGGCGCAGTTCGTCGGCGACATCTCCTACTCGCTGTATCTGTGGCATTGGCCGCTGATCATCATCGCCCCATCGGTCCCGTTCTGGGGCCTGACGATCTACCATCGCGTCGCGCTCCTCGTGCTGTGCTTCGTGCTCGCGTGGCTCACGAAGAGGTTCGTCGAAGACCCGGCCCGCGGCTGGAAGGTGCTCACCTCGCGCCCCGCCCGCGTGACGCTGTGGTCGTCGCTCGCCGCGATGGTGGTGGTGGGGCTCGTGGCCGCTTCCGCGTGGTTCGTCAACGCGCCGCTCTACAACCAGGGAACGCGCGACATCGCCGAGCTGCAGCAGGACCCGCCGGGGTGCTTCGGCGCGGCTTCCGTCCTCGACGCGTCGTGCGTCGGCGCCGACTTCGGCGACACGATCCTGCCGGCGCCCGGGTTCGCCGGCATCGACCGGCCCGAGAACCCCGACTGCTTCGTACAGCTCACCGACTCGCGCCCCGTCTCCTGCACCTTCGGCTCCGACGATCCCGACGCCCCGCGCGTCGCGCTCATCGGCGACAGTCACGCCTACCAACTGCTGTCGACGTTCCAGCGGATGGCCGACGAGAACGGCTGGCAGCTCGTGACCTGGTTCAAGGGCGCCTGCCCCTGGAACACCACGCCGCTGTCGACGCCGGGGGCGTTCGGCGCCGCCTGCACCGAGTGGCGCGACCGCGTGCAGAACGCGATCGACGACGCCGACCTCGACGCCGTCTTCACCGCGGCGATCGCGACGACCCCGTACGCGTCGTCGGGGTACGACTCCTCGTTCGACGCCGCCGTCGCCGGCTACCGCGATGCGTGGAGCACGGTGACCGATCGCGGCATCCCCGTCATCACCGTCGTCGACAACCCCGTGTGGGAGACCGACCCGAACAAGTGCCTGCGCACACGAGACGCGTCCGAGTGCGACGGCGCCCGGTCGGACGTGCTGGTGGAGGACGATCCGCTGCGGGACGCAGCATCCGGTGCCGACTCCGTCACTCTGCTCGACTTCACCGACGTGTTCTGCGGCGACGAGACGTGTGCGCCCGTCGTGGGCGGGGCGAACATCTACCGCGACCAGGACCACCTGACGGTCACCTTCGCCGACACCCTCGCGCCCTGGTACACCGAGGCCATCGAGGCGGCGCTGGCCAATAGGGTCGGACCATGACAGTCGCACCCGGAGCCTCGGTCCTCGTCGCAGCAGGCAGGACGCCCTCGCTCGACCCGACATCGTTCATCGCCGCCGGCGCCCGCGTCGTCGGGGGAGTGACCCTCGGCCCCGGCGCCAGCGTCTGGTACAACGCGGTGCTCCGCGCCGACGGCGACACGATCACCGTGGGAGCCAACAGCAACCTGCAGGACAACGTCTCGGTCCACGTCGATGCGGGCAAGCCCGTCGTGATCGGCGACAACGTGTCCGTCGGCCACAACGCCGTCGTCCACGGCTGCACGATCGGCGACGGCTCGCTCATCGGCATGGGCGCGGTCGTGCTCAACGGCGCCAAGATCGGATCCGGATGCCTCGTCGCCGGCGGTGCGGTCGTGCTCGAGGGCTCCGACATCCCGGACGGCTCCCTGGTCGCCGGCGTACCTGCGAAAGTGCGCCGCGCGCTCAGCGACGAGGAGCGTGCGGGGCTGCTGCGCAACGCCGAACACTACCTCGCGCACATCGAGGAGCACCGCGACGCGGCGCCCCTCACCTGAAAGCTCGTCAGTCCTTCGGACGCGCGGTCGGGTGGTGCTTGCCGCGGTGCACTTCGTACAGGCGAACGTGGCCCGGCCAGGCAGGGTCGTTCTCGATCGGCAGATCGTCCATGAAATGACGGATGACGTGCGCCAGCTGACCCGGATGGCTGAAGTTGATCGCGTGGGCCGCGCCCTCGAGCATCACGACCAGCACGTGGCTGTCGGTCTGGCTGGCGATCTCGTCGACGCGGTGCGCGTGGGGGAGGAGCGGGTCGCGCTGGCCCAGCACGACGAGCGTGGGGATGCTCATCTCGAGCAGCCGCTGCAGTGACGGGTACTGGGTCAGCGAGCGGAACATCCGCATCGTGCTCGGCACGCCGAACCGCACGTAGTCGGGCACGGCGACGCGCGCCATCTTGACCGGCTCGCGTGGCGCATCCTGCGAGAGCTGCTTGATGGCACGGCGCAGCGGCTGGTTGAACAGCCCGCCCGCCGGGGAGACCAGCACCGCGCGGTCGATGCGCTCGGGGAAGCGATGCGCGAACTCGATGATGACGGGGCATCCCATCGAGTTGCCCACGAGCGTCGCCTTCTCGACGCCGCGGTCATCGAAGAAGTCGACCGCGGCGCGCGCGAGGTCGGGGATGTCGAGCATGTCCCGACGCCTGCCGCTGCGCCCGAAGCCGGGAAGGTCGGGCACGTAGGTGTGGAACTCGTCGGCGAGCCGCTCCGCCGTCGGCAGGAGGTAGCGGCCGGAGAGTCCGAATCCGTGCACGTGCGCCATGACGCGCTCGTCCTTGGTCGGATTCGGCGACTCGCGGTAGAAGACGTCCACGCCGTCGATGCGCGTCCACTTCTCGGCGAGTTCCGACGCGGGTCGCCGCGGGAGCTTGCGCTCGCCCGGCTCGGGGATCGGCTTGCGGCTGCTCATGGCGGCTCCTGGAGGGCATGGAACAGTTCCACGCTCAGTCTGCCGCGATAAAGCGATCGGGGGACAGTAGGGCACGCAGGAGAACGTCGTGCGATCTGAACGAAACCGCGCTTCCGGAGGCGCCCCCTCGTCTCAGACGAACCGCACCCAGTTGGCCCCGCCGCCGGTCTCGATCCGCTGCAGCAGCTCGAGGCGATCGTCGTCCACCGCATAGAGAGCGACGTCGGTCGAGCGCTCGCCCGCCGCGACGAGGTAGGCGCCGTCGGAACTGACCGCGAAGCCGCGCGGCTGGGTCTCTGTCACCGTGAAGCTCGCCGCCGGCGTCACCGACCCATCGGCCGACACGGATGCCGCGCCCAGCGTGCTCTCGGTGCGTTCCGTGGCCCACAGCCATCGGCCGCCCGCGCCGAAGTGCAGATCCGCGCCCCAGATGAGGTGCTCCGCCCGCGGATCGGCGCCGAATCGGCTGTGCGCGAGCCCCTTCGACGGATCGAACACGGATGCTGCGCCCACGAGCTCGAGCGTCCCGTCAGAGGTGTCACGGGTGAAGTGCAGCACTTCGCCCGAGAACTCCGTCAGGACGTACACCGCGTCCTGCGCCTCGTTGAGCACGAGGTGGCGGGGACCGCTGCCCTCCGGCGCGGCGACCGTCGCCGGCTCGAGCGGTTTCAGCGAGAAGTCTTCGCCGATGGCGTACTGCGCCACCAGATCGGCGCCGAGCGAGACGAAGTACGCGAACCGGCCGTCGGCGCTCGGCAGCACGGAGTGCAGATTGGGGAACCCGATCCGCGACACCGGCTCGCCCACGACCCCGTCGGTCACCGGTGCGACGATCCCGTATCCGCCGCCGTACGACACCCCGAGAAGGCCGGAGCCGTCGCGCGTGAGCGCCAGGTAGTTCATGCCGCCGCCGCCCAGATCTGCGCGGGAGACCTCCGAGAGCCGGCCGGTCGCGCGATCGAGCCGGAGCGTCACGATCCCCGCGGGTTCACCCTTGACGCCGGCGTAGACGAGGTCGCGCCTCGCATCCATCGCGAAGGTGGAGCATCCGTTCAATCCTTCCGTCACCGCAAGCCGTTCGAGTGAACCGTCCGAGAGTCGGAAGGTGCTGATGCTGCCATCACCGGCATTGGCCACGAGGGCGAGAAGCGATTCGGTCACCCCTCGATCGTAGGCGTGGCGACGCGTCGGCTCCCAGACATGAAGAAAGCCCCGAATCATCGGGGCTTTCTTCATATGGAGGGGATGACGGGAATCGAACCCGCACCATCAGTTTGGAAGACTGAGGCTCTACCATTGAGCTACATCCCCGTGCGCCCGCGGACGGGCACCGACCAATCGTATTACATCGCGAAGGTCGTTCCGGTCCGACCCGCCCTCCAGACGCGCGGCCGAGCAAAGGGGCCGGTCATGGAACGCACGGGCAGGCAGGTCGTCGAGGC
The DNA here is from genome assembly GCF_056156365.1 of Microbacterium sp. F01. Taxonomy (NCBI): domain Bacteria; kingdom Bacillati; phylum Actinomycetota; class Actinomycetes; order Micrococcales; family Microbacteriaceae; genus Microbacterium; species Microbacterium sp. F01. The sequence goes on along the minus strand of NZ_CM149592.1, from coordinate 2,201,243 downwards.
GCTCGTCGCCACACTCAACGCGGGCGAAGTCGCGGGCATGGACGACGTGTTCCACGACGATGCCGTCATCGAATGGCCGCAGTCGGGGGAGCGCATCGTCGGCGCCGGCAACCGGCGCTCGATCTACGGCGCGTTCCCGCAGCTTCCGGCGATCTCTCCGCGGCGCCTCACCGGTGACGGAGACCTGTGGGTGCTGGAGGCTGATCTCGACTACGGCGACGGCGATCCGTACCAGACGGTCTTCGTCTTCGAGCTGCGGGACGGGCTCATCGCGAAGGAGACCGCGTATTGGACGAAGCCGTTCCCGGCGCCCGACTGGCGCGCGGGCTGGGTCGAGCAGATGTAGGCGGCGCAGGAACGTCTCCGGCAGGTCGGCTAGACTTCTCGGGGCCGAAAGGCGCACGCACGCGTGCGAACCCGCCCGGGGCGTAGCTCAGCTTGGTAGAGCGCCCGCTTTGGGAGCGGGAGGCCGCAGGTTCAAATCCTGTCGCCCCGACATCACGGCCCTCGGAATTTTTCGAACCCAGACCTTCAACCGCACGCTGGCGTGTGCGGCCGGAAAGAGGAGAAGTACAGGCATGGTGAACAGCACCGTCGAGAAGCTCAGCCCGACCCGGGTGAAGCTGCACATCACGGTCAGCCCCGACGAGCTCAAGCCGTCGATCAAGCACGCATACGAGCACATCGCGCAGGACGTGCAGATCCCCGGCTTCCGCAAGGGCAAGGTGCCCGCGCCGATCATCGACCAGCGCATCGGCCGTGTCGCGGTGCTCGAGCACGCCGTCAGCGAAGGGCTCGACACCTTCTACCGCGAGGCCGCCGCCGCCCACGAGCTGCGCGTGCTCGGCCGTCCGTCTGCCGACGTCACCACGTGGCCGAACGAGAAGGACTTCTCGGGCGACCTCGAGGTCACCGTCGAGGTCGACGTGCGTCCCGAGTTCGACCTTCCGTCCTTCGAGGGCACGACCGTCGAGGTCGACGCGATCGAGGTCGACGAGGCCGCGATCGACGAGGAGCTGGACCGCCTGCGCGGCCGCTTCGGCACGCTCGTGACCGTTGACCGTCCGGCCGCCACGGGCGACTTCGTCGAGCTGGACCTCGTCGCCACGATCGACGGCAGCGAGATCGACCGCGCCGAGGGCGTGTCGTACGAGGTCGGCTCCGGCGAGCTCCTCGAGGGCATCGACGAGGCCATCGACTCGCTCACCGCCGGTGAGGACACCACGTTCCGCTCGAAGCTCGTCGGCGGCGACCACGCCGGCGAAGAGGCCGAGGTCTCGGTGACCGTCAAGGCCGTCAAGGAGCGCGAGCTCCCCGAGGCCGACGACGACTTCGCTCAGATCGCCAGCGAGTTCGACACCATCGCCGAGCTGCGCGACAGCCTCAAGGAGCGCGTCGGCCAGCAGGGTGCGTTCACGCAGGGCTCCGCGGCGCGCGACAAGCTGATCGAGACGCTCCTCGAGCAGGTCGAGATCCCCGTGCCGCCGCAGCTCATCGAGGACGAGGTGCACAACCACCTCGAGGGCGAGGGACGCCTCGAGGACGACGTCCACCGCGCCGAGGTCGCCGAGGCGAGCGAGAAGCAGTTCAAGACCCAGATGCTGCTCGACAAGATCGCCGAGACCGTCAACGTCCAGGTCTCGCAGGACGAGCTCACGCAGTACCTGGTGCAGTCGGCCGCGCAGTACGGCATGGCTCCGCAGGACTTCGTCAACGCGCTGCAGGAGGGCAACCAGCTCCCCGCCATCATCGGCGAGGTCGCCCGCAACAAGGCCCTCGCGGTCGCCCTCGGCAAGGTCAACGTCGTCGACACGAACGGCAAGCCCGTCGACCTCAGCGGCTTCGTCGCGACGGATGACGAGGAAGAGGTCGTCGCGGAGGCTGAGGAGATCGCGGATGCCGCGGCCGACGCCGACGCCGTGATCGCGGCCGAAGAGGCCGAGGCTGCAGAGAAGCCCGCGAAGAAGGCTCCCGCGCGCAAGCCCGCCGCGAAGAAGGCCGAAGCATCCGATGAGCCCGCCGCCGAGAAGGCGCCGGCCAAGAAGCCGGCCGCGAAGAAGGCTCCGGCCAAGAAGGCCGCCGACGCCGAGTGACGCTCTTTCCGGTCGACTGACCGATTGACAGAAGAGGACGGATGCCGCGGCATCCGTCCTCTTCTGTCATGAGTGCGCTCTGCCCAGGGCGAACACGGGCGGGTCGTTCGCGGGGCGCCGGTAGATTCGATGGCGACCCAAGGAAACAGGAGTACACATGGCCGAACCACTTGTCGCGACCAGCGTCTTCGACCGGCTGCTGAAGGACCGCATCATCTGGCTGGGGTCGGAGGTGCGTGACGACAACGCCAACGAGATCTGCGCGAAGATCCTGCTTCTCGCCGCCGAGGACTCCGAGAAGGACATCTACCTCTACATCAATTCGCCCGGTGGCTCGATCACTGCAGGCATGGCGATCTACGACACCATGCAGTTCGTGCCCAACGACATCGTCACCGTGGGCATCGGCATGGCGGCCTCGATGGGCCAGCTCCTGCTGACCGCGGGCACCAAGGGCAAGCGCTACATCACGCCCAACGCCCGCGTCCTCCTCCACCAGCCGCACGGCGGCTTCGGCGGTACCGCGAGCGACATCCAGACGCAGGCGCAGCTCATCCTCGACATGAAGAAGCGCCTCGCCGAGATCACGGCGAAGCAGACCGGCAAGACCGTCGAGCAGATCAACGCCGACGGCGACCGCGACCGCTGGTTCGGTGCCGAGGAGGCACTCGAGTACGGCTTCGTCGATCACATCCGCGAATCCGCGACCGACGTCATCGGCGGCGGCGGCACCGCCACCGACAGCTGAGCCTGAAGGCGAAAGAGAGAGAACCCGAATGCAGACCCCCACCTTCGGTCAGGCGGCGCCCCAGGCGCTTCAGATGCCCGGCAGCCGCTACATCCTGCCGCAGTTCGAGGAGCGCACGGCCTACGGCTACAAGCGCCAGGACCCGTACAACAAGCTGTTCGAGGACCGCGTCATCTTCCTCGGCGTCCAGGTCGACGATGCGTCGGCAGACGACGTCATGGCGCAGCTTCTCGTGCTCGAGTCGCAGGACCCCGACCGCGACATCATCATGTACATCAACTCGCCGGGCGGCTCGTTCACGGCGATGACGGCGATCTACGACACCATGCAGTACGTGTCGCCGCAGATCCAGACGGTCGTGCTCGGCCAGGCCGCATCGGCCGCCGCCGTGCTGCTGGCCGCCGGTGCGCCCGGCAAGCGCCTCGCATTGCCGAACGCGCGCATCCTGATCCACCAGCCCGCCGTCGGCGAGGCCGGCCACGGTCAGGCGTCCGACATCGAGATCCAGGCGGCCGAGATCCTGCGCATGCGGACGTGGCTCGAGGAGACTCTCGCGAAGCACTCGAACAAGACGCAGGCCGAGGTCAACAAAGACATCGACCGTGACAAGATCCTCTCCGCGGAGGAGGCGGTCACCTACGGCCTCGTCGACCAGGTGCTCACCACGCGCAAGCGCGGTCAGCAGGCTCTGACGAAGTAGTCCTTCCGCACCTGCGCGTGAGAGATGAGCGCCCCGCCGCCCGGCCAGCCGGGTGGCGGGGCGCTTCCTTGCGCGGCGCGGGTTCTCTGTCCGCGAACTCCGTGTCGTCCACAACGTGCGTCGCAATGCCCGCGCATGTCGGCGTCAGCTATTAGGCTCGGAGAACAGCTGGGGGGCTCGCCCCCGACGTACGAGGAGGAGCGGCATGGCACGCATCGGTGAGAGCGCCGACTTGTTCAAGTGCTCCTTCTGCGGCAAGAGCCAGAAGCAGGTGCAGCAGTTGATCGCCGGGCCCGGCGTCTACATCTGCGACGAGTGCGTCGAGTTGTGCAACGAGATCATCGAAGAGCGCATGGCCGAGTCGTCGTCCGGCGTCGTCGCCGACTTCGATCTTCCCAAGCCCCGCGAGATCTTCGCCTTCCTCGAGGAGTACGTCGTCGGGCAGACCGACGCGAAGCGCGCGCTCTCAGTCGCCGTGTACAACCACTACAAGCGCGTGCGTGCACACGGCACGATCCAGTCGGCCGAGCAGCGCGCCGACGAGATCGAGATCGCCAAGAGCAACATCCTGCTCCTCGGCCCGACGGGCTGCGGGAAGACCTACCTGGCGCAGACGCTCGCAAAGCGCCTCAACGTGCCGTTCGCGGTCGCAGACGCCACGGCGCTGACCGAGGCGGGCTACGTCGGCGAAGACGTCGAGAACATCCTCCTCAAGCTGCTGCAGGCCGCCGACTTCGACACGAAGCGCGCCGAGACCGGCATCATCTACATCGATGAGGTCGACAAGATCGCGCGCAAGGCCGAGAATCCGTCGATCACGCGCGACGTCTCGGGGGAGGGCGTGCAGCAGGCGCTGCTGAAGATCCTCGAGGGAACCGTCGCCTCGGTGCCTCCGCAGGGCGGGCGCAAGCACCCCCATCAGGAGTTCATCCAGATCGATACGACGAACGTGCTGTTCATCGTGGCGGGCGCCTTCGCCGGTCTGGAAGACATCATCTCGTCCCGCGTCGGCAAGCACGGCGTCGGCTTCGGCGCTTCGCTGCACCGCAAAGACGAAGACCTCAACCTCTTCGGCGACGTGCAGCCGGAAGACCTGCACAAGTTCGGCCTGATCCCCGAGTTCATCGGTCGTCTCCCGGTCGTCGCGTCGGTCTCGCCGCTCGACCGCGAGGCGCTCATGGAGATCCTCACCGAGCCGAAGAACGCGCTGGTGAAGCAGTACCACCGCATGTTCGAGCTCGACGGCGTCACCCTCGAGTTCGACCGTGAGGCGCTCGAGGCGATCGCCGACCTCGCCGTGGCACGCAAGACCGGCGCTCGCGGCCTTCGCGCGATCCTCGAGGACGTCCTCGGCCCGATCATGTTCGAGATTCCCTCGACCGACGACGTCGACAAGGTCATCGTGACGCGCGCGGCTGTCGACGAGGGAGCGCCCCCGACGCTCGTGCTCCGGGAGAAGCGCAAGAGCGCCTGATTCGGGTTCCACCGCCGCGGAAGCTCAGCGCATGAGTGACGTCGTCCCCGATCTCGAGGGTTTCTGCGGAGTCATCAGCGCCCGGCGCGGCGAACACGTGCTCGGCGAGTGGGCCGTCGGTCTCGCCGACCGCACCGCGGGTGCGCCGAACACCCCCGAGACGCGCTTCGGGCTGGCGAGCGGCACGAAGACCTTCACGGCCCTCACGACGCTCTCCCTCATCGGCGACGGCGACCTGCGTCTGGACACCCGCGCACGAGAGCTCCTTCAGAACGACCTGCCGCTGATCGCCGACGATGTCACCGTCGACCACCTGCTGAGCCACACCTCCGGGATCGGGGACTACCTCGATGAAGAGATCGACGCGCTGGCGCCCCTGAGCGTGCCCGTGCAGCAGCTCGACTCCACGCCCGCCTACCTGCCGATGCTGGAGGGGTTCCCGACGAAGTTCCCGGCAGGGGAGCGGTTCTCGTACTGCAACGGGGGCTATGTCGTGCTCGCGATCATCGCGGAGCGCGTCGGGGGCATCCCGTTCGCCGACCTCGTGCGGACCCGCGTCTTCGAGCCGGCGGGCATGGGCGCAACGGGCTTCCCGCGCTCCGACCGGCTTCCGCCCGGCACCGCCACCGGATACAAGGAGGACGGCCGCACCAACGTGTTCGAGCTCCCGGTCGTCGGGTCGGGAGACGGAGGAGCGCACTCAACAGTCGGCGACCTCCACCGCTTCTGGCGGGCGCTCCTGGCCGGGCGCATCGTCGATCCCTCGCTGGTGGCACTGCTCACCGAGCGGGTCACCGACGACGCCGGAGACGGACTCGGTTACGGCCGAGGAGTGTGGCTCGATGACGACGACCTCATCATCGTGGGCGGCGACCACGGCGTGGTTGCGGTGAGCCGGCATCATGCCCCGAGCGCGACCACCGTCACGGGCCTCGCGAACGTCGAGGTGCCGACGTTCGCACGGGTGCGCGAGCTGATGCACGCCATCAAGGGCGGCGGTGATGCTCCTATTGGTTGTCAAGCCGTGAGGAGCCATTTGCGGTAGGTGGTGGCGAAGTCGTCGTCGCGTCGTTTTCCGCGTTCGATGGTGGAGATCTTCATGGGCCAGACGCTGAAGTGTTGGGCGGCGGTCTCGAGGCTGATGCCGCGTTGCTGGCGGAGAGGGCGGAGATCGTCGAAGGCTGGGATCTCGACGTCTTGGGTGAGCAGGGTGAAGATCTCCCGAGCGACGGTGCGTTTCAGACAGCGGATGATCTCCCGCGTTGAGCGGCCCTCGGCGCGTTTCTTGGCGACGTAGTCTCGGGTGCGTTGTTCGTAGCTCATCCTGACCAGCACGATCCGGTGCAGGGCAGCATTCGCTTGCCGGTCACCGCCCCGGTTCAGGCGGTGGCGGGTGGTCTTCCCGCTGGACGCGGGGATCGGGCTGACTCCGCAGAGCGCGGCGAACGCGGCTTCCCCGTGGAGCCGTTCCGGGTTGTCTCCGGCCGTCACGAGCAGTTGCGCGGCGGTGACCGGGCCGACGCCCTTCGCGGCAGCGAGGGCCGGGTTCTGCTGCCTGGTGAGGTGTTCGAGGAGGGACTCGAGGTCGGTGATCTCGTCGGTGAGCTGCTGGTGTCTGCGGGCGAGGGACCGGAGCGTGCGGGCGACGATCGTCGTCACATCGACGGCATCGGCCGGGCCGGTGGCGGCGAGGGTGCTGATCAGGGATTTATCGGTCCGGCCCCGATACTTCTGGCGGATCTTCTCGGGAGCGGTCACCAACAGGGTCTTGATCTGCACTTGCGCGGCGGTGCGGGCCTTGACAGCGCTGCGGCGGGCGACCAGGACGTGTCGGATCGCTTCGACCTGACCATCCGCGGTCTTCGGCACGGGCAGATCGGTCTCGGCCAGCGCGGTCGCGGCAGCGGCGTACGCGTCGATCGGGTCGGACTTGCCCCGCATCCGCCGGGTCTGCCGGTTCGGGCGGATCACCTCACTGACCAGGATGCCGTGATCACGCAGAACACGGGCCAGGCCGGCCCCGTACGAACCGGTGCCTTCGACACCAACCCGCAGCAGCACACCGAACGACACGATGAACGCGATCAGCGCGAGATAGCCGGCCTCAGTCGCCGGGAACTGACGATCGCCCAGTCTCCGCCCGGCGCTGTCGACGACGGCGGCATGATGCGTATCGGCGTGCGTGTCGACTCCGGCGATGACTTCCACCGCAGGTGTTGTCATGATGGTTCTGCCCTTCTCTAGTCGGATCGGCAACCGACCGGGCGGGCAGACAGGACGTTGATGGGGGCCTGTTCGCCCAGGCTCCTATGAAGTCATGTCCGCCTGGTCGGCGACCTCAGAAGCCCCGCCCGGTGTCGACGGATCACTTTGAAGGCACCAGGGCCAGTCGGAGGCTGAGTCAGACGCTCGGCGGGGCGCTACCAGTCTCAACGTCGGAGGGGCCGAGTAGGTTCGGCCCCATGTCGCCCGTCCGTCCCTTCTCGATCCACGTGCCCGAGGCCGTCCTCGCCGATCTGCGAGAGCGTCTCATCCGGTTCCGACCGCTCCCGGACTCACCGCGGCGGCCGACCTCCGGCATGAGCGGGGAGTACCTCGCGGAGCTCGTCGAGACCTGGCGAGCATGGGATTGGCGCGCGCGGGAGGACTGGCTGAACGCCCACCCGCAGTTCCTCGCCGACATCGGCGACGCCACGATCCACTTCGCGCACCTTCGCTCGGCGCGCGCCGACGCCCCCGCACTTCTCGTGATGCACGGCTGGCCGCACACCTTCGCGCTGCAGCTCGATTTCGCCGATCTGCTGCCCGACTTCCACGTGGTCGTGCCGAGCTTCCCCGGCTTCGCGTACTCGACCGCGTACGCCGACGGCCCGATGACCGAGACGCGGCTGGCCGCGACGATGCATGCCCTCATGACCGAGGTGCTGGGGTACGACACCTACCTGACCTACGGCGAGGATGTCTCCGCGAACGTCAACGACCTGATCGCCGGGACATACCCGGATGCGGTCACCGGCGTGCTCGTCACCCATTCGCACTTCCCCTCGATGACCGAGCGCGCGGCGCTGACCGCGCCGGACGAGGTCGCCTTCTTCGCCCGGCTCGAGCGGTGGGGCGGCGCGAACGGCGCCTACGGGCACATCCAGGCGACGCGACCCGACACGCTCGCCGTCGCGCTCAACGACTCGCCGGCGGGATTGCTCGTCTGGCTGGCCGAGAAGCTCGTCGAATGGAGTGACACGCCGCAGGGTGACCCGCGTGCTGTCGAAGGCCGGATCTCGCGCGAACGCATCCTCACCGAGGCGATGATCTACTGGACCACCCAGTCGATCGGCACGTCGTTCCGTCCGTACTACGAAGGCGCCGATCAGCCCGACGCGATGCCCCCCGTCGTGGTACCGGCATCCGTCCACATCCAGAGGCATGAAGGGGATTACCCGGAAACACTCGCCCGAGGGTTCTACCGCGACCTGCGCACGTTCGAGCGGCTCGACGCGGGCGGGCACTTCGCGATCGCCGAGGTGCCCGCCGCGATGGCCGATCGCGTTCGCGCGTTCGCGCGGGAGCTCCAGCTGATGTGATGGGCTCCGACCGCACCGGACCCGCTCGGAGTGACTCTTTCGGGCCATGCGCGAATAGCCTGATCGGGCGACGCGGAGCCCGTGCCGCCACGCCTTTACTCGGAGCATGTCAGCACTCGCTCCTTCCACCCTCGGCCTCGGCCCAGAACCCACCTCGGCGCCCGCTCTCTCAGCACTGAGCGTCCCCACCCCGGGCGAACGGATCGGCACCGTCGTCGTCGATCGCCGGCTGAACGGTCCACGCCGCTCCGCCAACGGCGGCTTCGCCGCCGGCTCCATCGCCCAGCACATCGACGCGGAGACGACCACCGTGGTCCTGCACCGGCCGATTCCACTCGGCCGTGAGCTGCCGGTCGTCGGAGACGGGAGCGGTGGCGGACTGGTCTTCGACCGGCGACGAATCATCGCACGGGCGCGCCCGGCTCGCCTCGTGGACGCGGCCATGCCTGCCGCGCCGACCTATGACGAAGCACTCGCGGCGAGATCCCGCTACCCGCTGGCCGGCATGCGACACGCTCTGGCCGATTGCGTCGTGTGCGGAACGCAGCGGGTGGACGGCATGCACGTCACGCCGGGACCGCTGGCCGATGGCACACGACTCGCCGCGCCGTGGAGCGTCGACACCCGCGTCGCGCACGCGGGGGTCGCCGACTATCCCGCGGTGTGGGGTGCGCTCGACTGCCCGAGCTACCCGGCGCACGCGCTGGACGCGCGCATCCTGTGCCTGCTGGGGACGCTCACGGGCCGCGTGGAACGCCGTCCGCGCGTCGGCGAGCATCTCGCGGTCCACAGCTGGACCCGCGCGCAGCACGGCCGGCGCTACGAGACGTCCGTCGCGATGATCGACGAGCGCGGTGGTGTGGTCGCCCGGGCGGACGCGACCTGGATCGCCCTGAGGCATCCACGGACGACTGCCCTGCTCGCCCGGCTGGGATAGCCCTCCGCCGGTGGGCGAGCCTGCAGCGCCGCGCACCGGCGGGCACGCCCCGCCCTTGCCGGGCGGGACCGTGGCCCATACTGATGTCGTGTCCACCGTCCGTTACGTCTGGTCGGGCTCCGACGACGTCGCATGGTCGGAGATCGGCTCCGGCCCGCCGCTGCTCATCGGGGGATGGTGGATGAGTCATCTCGAGCGCGACTGGGAGTACGCGCCCTTCCGCGCGTTCGTGGAGGAGATGGCGCGGCATCGTCGCGTCATCCGGACGGACCCGCCCGGAAGCGGGCTCTCACGGTCCCGCACCGAGACTCCCGACAGCCTCGAGCCCCACGTCGCGGCGATGAAGGCCGTGCTCGACGCGGCCGACGCACCGGATGCGACGCTGTTCGCGGGCTCGTCCGGCTGCGCGGTCGCGGTCGAGTTCGCGGCGCGGCATCCGGATCGTGTGCGGCGTCTCGTCCTGTCGGGCGCGTACCTCGACGGCTCCTCGATCGCCTCGCCTGCCGACCGTGCGGCCCTCGTCGAACTCGTGCGCCGCAGCTGGGGCGTCAGCTACCGAGTGATGTCCGACATCTTCTACCCCGACGCCACGGCCGAGCAGCGTCGCGCGTACGCCCGCCACCAGCGTTCGACGGCCACGGCTGACGCCGCGGCTGCGGGGCTTCGCGCGGTGTACTCCTTCGATGCTCGCGCGGCAGCCTCCCGCGTGCGCGCGCCCACCCTCGTGCTGCACCGGAGGGGAGATCGGGCCGTACCTCTGGCGCTCGGTGCCGCCGCCGCGGCCGCGATCCCCGGTGCGCGGCTGGAAGTGCTAGACGGCTCCGCTCATCACCCGTGGCACGGCGACGCCGCCGGCTTCCTGCATCGCGCGCTCGCGTTCGACGGTGTCATCGACCCACAGCTCCCCGGTGGACTCGTGCCCGACACACGAGAGCAGGAGACGGGGCAAGGCCGCGCGGCGTCTCCGATCTCGGCCAGGGAGCGCGAGGTGCTCGTGCTGATCTCCCAGGGCAAGACGGATGCGCAGATCGCGGCCGAACTCTTCCTGAGCGTCCACACCGTGCATCGGCACGTCGCCAACGCCCGGACGAAGCTCGGAGTGCCGACACGCGCGGCGGCGGCGGCATGGGCCGTAGCCCACGCCGCCGGTGCCTAGCGCCTACCGGCGAGACCCCGCCGCTCGAGGAGCGGCTGGATCTCGGCATCCCGCCCGCGGAAGTCGCGATAGGCCTCGAGCGGGTCCTTCGACCCGCCCACGCCGAGCAGTCGCCCGCGGAACCGGTCGCCGTTCTCGCGGCGCAGACCGCCGTTCTCGCGGAACCACTCCACGGTGTCGGCGTCGAGCACCTCGCTCCAGATGTACGAGTAGTAGCCGGCGCTGTAGCCGCCCGAGAACACATGGGCGAAGTACGTCGACGAGTACCGGGTGGGCACGACCGGGCTGTCGAGGCCGATGTCGGCGAGGGCTCTCGCCTCGAAGTCCGCGACATCGATGCCTGCCGCGGCGCCGTCCACCGACAGGGAGTGCCACGCCTGGTCGAGCCATGCCGCCGCGAGGTACTCGCTCGTCGCGAAGCCCTGGTTGAACGCCTCGGATGCGTGGAGCTTCTCGACGATCTCGGCAGGGAGCGGCTCGTCGGTGTCGATGTGGCGGGCGTACGACGCGAGGATCTCGGGCCAGTAGATCCACATCTCGTTGACCTGGCTCGGGAACTCGACGAAGTCGCGGTAGACATTGGTGCCCGCGAAATGCGGGTACGTGACGGTCGCGAACAGGCCGTGCAGCGCGTGGCCGAACTCGTGGAACAGCGTGGTCACCTCGTCGAGGCTGAGCAGCGTCGGGCGCCCCTCGGCCGGCTTGGGCACGTTGAGGTTGTTGACCACGATCGGCTGCGTGCCGCGCAGCCCCGACTGCAGCACGATCGAATTCATCCACGCGCCGCCGCGCTTCGTGTCGCGCGTGTAGAGATCGAGGACATAAAGCCCGAGCGTCGAGGTGTCCGCGTTGTGGATCTCGAAGACGCGTGTGTCGGGGTGGTAGCCGCGGAGGTCGGGGCGCTCGGTGAACGTGATGCCGTACAGGTCCGTCGCGGCGCGGAACACGCCGTTCTGGAGTACCCGCTCGGCCTCGAACCACGGCCGGAGCGCGGCGCGGTCGAGATCGTACTCCGCGGCCCGCACCTTCTCGGTGTAGAACGCCCAGTCGTGTGCCTCCAGAGCGAAGGGCTCGGGGCCGGCGTCGACGATGGCCTGCAGCTTCGCCTGCTCGCGACGGGCGTTCCGAGCCGCCGGCGCGGCGAGCTGGCGCAGCAGGTCGTGGACGGCCGCGGGCGAGCCGGCGGTCTCGTCCGACGTGATGTACGCGGCGTGCGAGTCGTAGCCGAGCAGGGCGGCGCGCTCGGCACGCAGGCGCACGATCTCGAGCAGCGTCGCACGGTTGTCGTTGTCGTTGCCGCGCGATCCGCGGGAGCGGGATGCCGCGAGCAGGCGAGCACGCGACTCCCGATCCGTCAGACTCGACAGGTAGGGGTGGCCGGTGAACAAGGTGAGGGTCACGACCCACTTGCCCTCCAGCCCGCGATCCGCGGCGGCCTGCGCGGCCGCGGAAAGCTCGCCCTCCGCGAGCCCATCGAGCTCGGACGCATCGTCGAACACGATCGCCAGGTCGTTGGTGTCGGCGAGCAGGTTCTTTTCGAACTGCGTCGTCAGGGTGGACAGACGCTGGTTCAGCTCCGTGAGGCGCTTCTTCGCCTCATCGTCGAGCCCTGCGCCGGCATGGGCCATCTCGGTGTGGTGACGCTCCACGAGGTAGCGCTGTTCGGGTGTCAGATCGAGTTCGTCGAGCTGATCGTGGATCGTCTTGATGCGCCAGAACAGCGCGGAGTCCAGCTGGATCGAATCCTGGTGCGCAGACATGAGCGGCGCCAGCTGCTCTTCGATCTCCTGGATCTCGGGTGTCGCGTCGGCCGAAGACACCGTGTAGAAAGTCCGCGCGATGTCGCCCAGCAGTCGTCCGCTCTCTTCGAGCGGCACCAGGGTGTTCTCGAAAGTCGGCATCGATCGCACGCGCGTGATCGTCGACACCTCTCGGGTGTGATCCGCGAACGCCTGCTCGAACGCCGGCAGATAGTGCTCGGGGCGAATCGCTGCGTACTCGGGAAGCCCATACGGCAGCGTGCTGGGGGACAGGAGCGGGTTGTCGTTCGGCATGGCGTCCAGCCTAGTCACGCCGGCGCGGCATGCCGCGAGTATTTTGCAAAGACAGACTTGCAAACAATTTGTTGCAAAGAAGTACTTGCAAAGACGTCTTTGCATCGCTAACCTGAGGTCATGGCAGAGAACGAGACCCCGCAGGCGGACGATGCCGCCGCCCGCTCCGCAGAGCGCCACGACCAGGACCGCGTCCTGGACTCCGGCGCCCTCCGGGCCCTGGCGCACCCGCTTCGCGTGAAGATCTACGACATCCTCAGCCAATACGGCCCACAGACGGCGAGCTCGCTCGCCGAGCGCCTGGGGGAGTCCAGCGGCTCGACGAGCTACCACCTTCGCGCTCTCGCCAAGCAGGATCTCATCCGCGAGGCCGAGGACCGCGGCACCGGGCGTGAGCGCTGGTGGGAGCGTCCCGTCGGTGGCGTGTCCTTCGCGAACCCCGACGCGATGACGACGCCCGCCGGCCGCGCGGCTACACAGGTCGTCATGAACGAGTTCCTGCGCAACCGCAACGACCAGCTGCTCGACTTCGTCAATCGGGGGATCGGCGGCGAGGACGAGATGTGGCAGGAGGGGACCCTGATCTCCACCGCCACCGCGCGACTCACGCCGGAGCAGAGCAAGGAACTGGCGCTCAAGATCATGGCGCTCATCGACGAGACCGTCGACAACTACCGCAATCAGACCGGCGAGAACGTCCGGCCCGTCACCATCCGGGCCGACCTGTTCCCGCTCCCGCAACTAGGAGGACAGTCATGACCGCCATCACGGCAGACGAACTCGCAGCACGTGGGTTCCGGGCATCCGCCACCCGATTCGACCGCGCGCTGCTGCGCGCGGCATCCGCTCTCGACGCGTACGTCGTCGCACGCGTCGAGAAGCGAGACGACGCCCAGGAGCGTCGCGCACTGACCGCACAGGCTGCAGCGAGCGGCGCACGGCGCGAAGCCGAGGCGCGCGCCGCGATGGGGATGCTCCCGCGATGAGCGAGAGCGTCGTCGACACGGCTGAGCGGACCGGATCGCCGGCCGGGCGGGCACGCAGGGTCCCGCTCGGCCGCGATTTCGGCAAGCTGTGGACGGCAGCCGCCTTCAGCAACCTGGCCGACGGGCTCGGGCGGGTGGCGGTGCCGCTCATCGCCACCACCCTCACCCGCGATCCGCTCGCGATCGCGGCCATCGGGGCGCTGGCGTTCCTCCCGTGGCTCGTCTTCGGCCTCCCCGCGGGCATGATCGTCGACCGCTTCGACCGGCGATGGATCATGGCGATCGCGAACGGCATCCGCGGCCTGGCCGCGGTCGGGCTCGCCGTCCTCACTGTCACCGGAGCGCTCGACATCTGGTGGCTTTTCGCCGGTGTGCTGGTGTTCGGCCTCGGCGAGACCCTGTTCGACAACGCGACCAACGCCATCGTGCCGAGCGTGGTCAAGCGCCCCGCGCTCGATCGCGCCAACGGCTGGCTGCAGACGGCGCAGATCACGATCGACAGCTTCATCTCGTCGCCGATCGGCGGTGTGCTGTTCGCGATCTCCCTCGCGCTCCCGCTCTGGGTGGGCGCAGCCGCCTACCTCATCCCGATTGTGCTCGCGGTGATGCTTCCGCTGTCTGCGGCCCGTCCCCTCCACGATGTGCACGCCACATCGGTGCGGGCCGAGGCGGCGGTGGCCGCCGGTGACCCGCTGGCCGCTTCCGAGGAAGCCGCCGAGAAGACCGCGGAGACGGATGCTGCGCCCGCAGCGCGTCCGAACGTCTCGGCGCGTGACGCCTTCGTGTACCTCTGGAACCACCGGTTCCTGCGCTCGATGGTGATCTTCACCTCGATCGTCGGGTCAGCGTTCGCCTTCGCCCAGGCGCCCGTTTACCTGTACTTCCTCGACGTGCAGCACGTCCCGGCCGCCGCGATCGGCGTGGTCACCGCCGGCATCGGGCTCGGCGGGCTCGCCGGATCGTTGGTCGCCGCAACGCTCGTTGCGAAGTTCGGCCGCGGGGCGGTCATGCTCGGGGCCAACGTGGTCGCCGCTCTCAGCCTCGCCGCCGTCTGGGCAGCACCCGAGGCGATCACGGGGACGATCGCCTACGGCCTCATGGCCGCCGCCGTGTCGGTGTGGAACGTGCCGTGGGGCGCGCTGCGTCAGACGATCGTGCCCGGCCACATGTTCGGCCGCGTGCTGGGGATCAGCCGCACCTTCACGTGGGGCATCTTCCCGTTCGCGACGCTCCTCGGCGGGTGGGTCGCCCGCATCGACCTGCGGCTGCCGTTCCTCATCGCGGCAGGTGTCACGCTCGTCGCGACCCTGTTCGCTGTGCGACTGCTCCTCTCGGCGTCGCAGCACGACGCACCGGAGGAATGAGCCCGAGGCCTACGCGAAGCCGTCGTCCGGATCGTGCCGGACGACGGCTTCGCCGTCGGCGTCCAGCGACACGATCACGCCCGTGTCGAGCTCGGCGATCGGCTTCCCCTCGAGCCACGTGAGCGTCCAGCGCGGACGCGGCTGACCGAGCTGGTCACCGGGGATCGTCTCGTCGACGGAACGGATGCCGCGCACCAGCGCGGCGGGGACGGCCTTCGGCGGTTCGTCGCCCGAGGTCCAGCGTGTTCCGAGCTGCATGTCACACCTCCTGAGGAGCGAGCTCGACGCCCTCGATGACGAGTTCGCTCCACCCGTCGAGGAGTTCGAGCGTCTCGATGCGGCCGACGGCCCGCAGGTCGCCCTCGGCGAGCCGCAGGTTCGCGATCGTGTGGTCCTCGGCGCGAATCGTGAGCGACGCCACCGGGGTCTTCTGCGACGCCTTCGCCTCGGTCTTCGCGCGGCGGATGCCGATCAGCGCCGCACTCACCGCCGTGAGCACGGCGGGGTCGCCCCACTCCTCCTCAGGCGCGACGGGCCATTCCGCGGTGTGGACCGAGCCTTCGTTGAACCACGACCAGGCCTCTTCCGCCGCGAACGCGAGCACAGGCGCCAGAAGTCGCAGCAGCGCCGACATCGCCAGGCGCAGCGCGAGTGCGGCGGAAGCCTGCCCCGCGTCCGTCTGGTTGTAGGCGCGCTCCTTGACGAGCTCGAGGTAGTCGTCGCAGAACGTCCAGAAGAACGACTCGGTCAGCTCGAGCGCACGCGCATGGTCGTAGTTGTCGAGGGCTTTCGTGGCCTCGCGCACCACGCCGTGCAGGGTGGCGAGCATCGACGCGTCGAGCGCGTGGGTCACCTCCGCGCCCTCGGGAACCGGGAACGACAGCACGAACTTGGCGGCGTTGAGCACCTTGATCGCGAGGCGACGGCCGATCTTCACCTGCGTGGGGTTCTGCGGGTCGAACGCCGCGTCGGTGCCGAGACGGCTCGAGGCGGCCCAGTACCTCACCGCGTCCGAGCCGTGCTGCGAGAGGATGTCGGCGGGCGTGACGACGTTGCCCTTCGACTTCGACATCTTCTTGCGGTCGGGGTCGACGATGAACCCGGAGATCGCAGCATCCGTCCACGGCGCACGGTCGTCCTCGAGGGCGCTGCGCAGCAGCGTCGAGAACAGCCACGTGCGGATGATGTCCTGACCCTGCGGACGCAGGTCGAACGGGGCGACGAGGTTCCAGAGCTCCGGGTCGCGCTCCCAGCCGCCCGCGAGCTGCGGGGTGAGCGAGGAGGTCGCCCACGTGTCGAAGATGTCGTTCTCACCCTCGAAGCCACCCGGTACACCGCGCTGCTCGGGCGTGTAACCGGCGGGGACGTCGATGGACGGGTCGATCGGCAGCGAGGCGTGGTCGGGCGTGAGCACGCGGTCGTAGTCCCGCTCGCCGTTCTCGTCGAGTGCGTACCAGACGGGGATGGGCACGCCGAAGAAGCGCTGGCGCGAGACGAGCCAATCCCCGGTGAGGCCGTTGGTCCAGTTCTCGAAGCGCACCCGCATGAAGTCGGGGTGCCACGACATGTCCTTGCCGAGCGCGATGAGCTTGTCGCGCAGCGCCTCGTCGCGCGCGCCGTTGCGGATGTACCACTGGCGCGTCGAGACGATCTCCATCGGGCGATCGCCCTTCTCGTAGAACTTCACGACGTGCGAGAAGGGCTTCGGGTCGCCGATCAGCTCGCCGGACTCCTGCAGCAGTTCGACGACGCGCTTCTTGGCGCTGAACACCGTCTTGCCCGCGAGCTCCGCGTACGCCGCCTTGCCGGCCTCCGTCTCGATCGCCTGCGGGGCCTCGGCCAGCACGCGTCCGTCGAGACCCAGGATCGTGCGGTTGGGCAGCTGCAGTTCGCGCCACCACACGACGTCGGTGACGTCGCCGAAGGTGCAGATCATCGCCACGCCCGAGCCCTTGTCGGGCTGCGCCAGCGGGTGCGCGAGCACCGGCACCTCGACGTCGAAGAGCGGCGTGCGCACCGTGGTGCCGAAGAGGGGCTGGTAGCGCTCGTCGTCGGGGTGGGCGACAAGCGCCACGCACGCGGGCAGCAGCTCGGGGCGGGTCGTCTCGATGTGCACGTCGCCGGCGCCGTCGGTGCGGTGGAACGCGACGCGGTGGTACGCGGCGGGCTGCTCGCGCTCTTCGAGCTCGGCCTGGGCGATCGCGGTGCGGAAGTCGATGTCCCACATCGTCGGCGCGAGGTCCTGGTACGCCTCGCCGCGCTCGAGGTTGCGCAGGAACGCGCGCTGGCTGGTGCGGATCGTGTCGTCGGAGATGGTGCGGTAGGTCTGGGTCCAGTCGACACTGAGTCCCAGCTGGCGGAAGAGGTCCTCGAAGTGCTTCTCGTCCTCGACGGTGAGCTTCTCGCAGAGCTCGATGAAGTTGCGACGGCTGACGGGCACCTGGTCTGCGGCCCGGCTGGACTTGTTGTCGCCGCCCTCGAACGGCGGGGTGAAGTCGGCGTCGTAGGGCAGCGAGGGGTCGCAGCGCACGCCGTAGTAATTCTGCACGCGGCGCTCGGTGGGAAGGCCGTTGTCGTCCCAGCCCATCGGATAGAACACCGTCTTGCCGCGCATGCGCTCGTAGCGCACCTTGAGGTCGGTGTGCGTGAACGAGAAGACGTGCCCGATGTGCAGGCTCCCCGACGCGGTGGGCGGGGGAGTGTCGACCGAGTACACGCCCTCACGGCCGACCTCGACGGCGCGGGCGCGGTCGAACAGATACGTGCCCTGACCGGACCACGCGGCGTCCCACTTCTCTTCGAGTCCCTCGAGCGCGGGCTTGTCCGGGATCTGACCCTGTGCGGGGTGGGCGTCGGTCATGGCGTCTCCTCGAGGCGATATGTGCGGCACTGTGTGAGCGTGCCTGAGTGTGGGATGTCGCTCGATTCTACCCGGGTGCAACACACCCGCAGGGCGGAACGGATGCTGCGGCCCGCAGCATCCGTTCCGGTTCAGGCGTTCGCTGTCGCGGTCGCAGGGTCCGTGGCGAGCTCCGGCTCGACGGCGCGGCGTGAGGCGAACCACGCGGAGACGAGCGTGACGGCGGACATGACCGCGAGGATCACGCCGGGGTGCCACCACGCGAAGCCCGTCGCGACGCCAAGCTCGAACGTCAGGTAGGGCACGAACCCGCTGATGGTCGCGGCCAGGGCGTAGGCGAACGACAGCGCCGAGTAGCGGAAGCGATCGGGGAAGAGGTCGTTCATCAGGCCACCGAGCGCAGCCCACGCCATCGTCGGCAGGATGCCGCCGACGAGCATGGTCGCCACGAGGATCGGGAAGGTCGCGAACTGGAGCAGGAAGTACATCGGGAACGTGATGAGGAGCGTGCCCAGCGCGCCCCACACCACGACGTTCGCAGAGCCGACGCGGCTCGCCCAGGCGCCGAACAGCGGGATGGTGACGAGTTGCAGCAGCCCGCCGATGGTTGTCGCGATGAGCAGGTCCTGGAAGCTGAAGCCGAGCTGCTCCACGCCGTAGTTGACCGTGTAGGTGTTCATCAGCGAGTACGACCCGATGCCCAGGAGAGCCGCGCCGATGGCGATCGCCATGGCTCCGGGGCGCTTCGCGAACATCGTGAGGAACGGGACGCGGACGCGGCGCCCCTCTGCGACGACGCGCTCGAACACCGGTGTCTCGGTGATCGACCACCGCAGGTACAGCGACACGAGCAGCAGCGGGACCGCGAGGAGGAACGGGATGCGCCATCCCCACTCGGCGATCTGCTCGGCAGGGAGGACGGCCGTCAGCACGATGAACACGGTGGCGGAGAGGATCGAGCCCACGGGGGAGCCGAGCTGGGGGACCGCGGCGTAGAAGGCGCGCTTCAGCGGTCCGGAGTTCTCGGTCGCGATGAGGATCGAGCCGCCCCACTCGCCGCCGAGCGACAAGCCCTGCACGATGCGAAGGAAGATCAGCAGGATCGCACCGAGCCAGCCCGCCTGGGCATACGTGGGGAGAACGCCGATGAGGCCGGTCGCGACGCCCATGATGGCGACCGTCCACAGCAGCGTCGCGCGGCGGCCGAGCCGGTCGCCCATGTAGCCGAAGATCACGGCGCCGATCGGCCGGACGACGAACGCGAGGGCGATGGTGAGGAACGCCGCGCTGGTCGCGCCGAACTCGCCCAGCGGGTCGAAGAAGAGCGGCCCGACGAAGAACGCCGAGAAGTACGCGAACAGGTAGAAGTCGAAGGATTCAAGGGACGTGCCCACCATCGAGGCCCACGCCACGCGGCGGGTGGGGGCGGATTCGAGGGCGAGCGCGGTGTCGGGTGCTGCTGCGGTCACGGGAGTCGATCTTGGCACGAGTCCAGAAACCCCTGAGGCCGCCCCCGCATTCCCCCTTGCACTCCCACGGTAGAATCGTCGGACCAGCGCTGATCCGGCCATCACCGGGGAGCTCTCGGAAGAACAGGACGCCACGCACGGGGCGTTCACATTAGAACCGAGCGGGGCAGGCCCGTCACAGCCGCAGTGAGAGCGGGCGGTCGCCTCGGCGTCGTCAATGCAGGGTGGTACCGCGGTACGTCTGGTCACGGATCCAGGCTGTGTCGTCCCCGCAGGAAGCACACGAGCGAGCACCTGCGAGAGAAGATGACCTACCCCCGCCCTTCCGCCTTCGGGCCCGCGGCCGACGCCGCGCCGGCCCCCGTCGTTCCGAGCCCCCGCTTCCCCGAGGTCGAGCAGGAGACGCTCGCGTTCTGGGAGGCCGACCGCACGTTCCGTGCGTCGATCGATCAACGCGACGGCGCCGAGGAGTGGGTGTTCTACGACGGCCCGCCCTTCGCGAACGGCCTTCCGCACTACGGTCACCTCCTCACCGGATACGCGAAGGACGTCTTCCCGCGCTTCCAGACGATGCTCGGCAAGAAGGTCGACCGCGTCTTCGGCTGGGACACGCACGGCCTCCCCGCCGAGCTCGAGGCCATGAAGCAGCTCGGCATCACCGAGAAGAGCGAGATCGAGGCGATGGGCATCGCCACGTTCAACGCGAAGTCGAGGGAGTCGGTGCTGGCCTACACCCGCGAGTGGGAGGACTACGTCACCCGTCAGGCGCGGTGGGTCGACTTCGAGCGCGGCTACAAGACGCTCGACCTCACGTACATGGAATCCGTGCTGTGGGCGTTCAAGACGATCTACGACAAGGGCCTCGCGTACGAGGGCCACCGCGTGCTGCCGTACTGCTGGCGCGACGAGACGCCGCTGTCGGCGCACGAGCTGCGCATGGACGACGACGTCTACAAGATGCGCCAGGACCCGTCGGTCACCATCACCTTCCCGCTGGTGGGCGCCAAGGCGGAGGCGCTCGGTCTCACCGCGGTGCGCGCCCTGGCGTGGACCACGACCCCGTGGACCCTGCCGACGAATCTCGCCCTCGCCGTGGGACCCGACATCTCCTACGTCGTGGTGCCGGGAGGCCCGAACGGCGCCGCCGACGTGCACCGCGACGACGAGAAGGCCGAAGCCGAGTCGCACCGCTACCTCCTCGCCCAGGAGCTGCTCGCCGGCTACGCCAAGGACCTCGGCTACGACTCCGCCGACGCCGCGCGCGAGGCCGTCGAGCGGACGGTCCTCGGTTCCGAGCTCGAGGACGTCGCCTACGACCGCCTGTTCGACTACTACGCGGATGCCTCGGTCTGGCGCACGCAGAACGCCTGGCGCATCCTCGTCGACGACTACGTCACCACCGGCGACGGCACCGGCATCGTCCACCAGGCTCCGGCCTTCGGTGAGGACGACCAGCGGGTGACCGAGGCTGCGGGCATCCCGCTCATCATGAGCCTCGACGACGGCGGACGCTTCCTCCCGCAGGTGACGGATGTCGCCGGCGAGCTCTGGATGGACGCCAACCGTCCGCTCATCCGCCTCCTGAAGCAGGACGGGCGCCTCTTGCGCGAGGCGAGCTACGAGCACTCGTACCCGCACTGCTGGAGATGCCGGAACCCCCTCATCTACCGCGCCGTGTCGAGCTGGTTCGTGCGCGTCACCGACATCAAGGACCGCATGCTCGCGGGCAACGAGCAGATCACGTGGGTGCCCGAGAACGTCAAGCACGGACAGTTCGGCAAGTGGCTCGAGGGCGCGCGCGACTGGTCGATCAGCCGCAACCGCTACTGGGGCTCGCCGATCCCGGTGTGGAAGAGCGACGACCCCGAGCACCCGCGCGTCGACGTCTACGGCTCGCTGGAGGAGCTCGAGCGCGACTTCGGACGTCTGCCGCGCAACGCGGAAGGCGATATCGACCTGCACCGCCCGTACATCGACGACCTGACGCGCCCGAACCCGGACGATCCGACCGGCAAGAGCACGATGCGCCGCATCGAGGACGTCTTCGACGTGTGGTTCGACTCGGGCTCCATGCCGTACGCGCAGGTGCACTACCCGTTCGAGAACCAGCAGTGGTTCGACGAGCACTCGCCGGCGGACTTCATCGTCGAGTACATCGGGCAGACTCGCGGCTGGTTCTACGTCATGCACGTGCTCTCGACGGCGCTGTTCGATCGGCCCGCCTTCACCGGGGTGTCGTGCCACGGCATCGTCCTGGGCAGCGACGGTCTGAAGATGTCCAAATCGCTGCGCAACTACCCCGACGTCAGCGAGGTCTTCGACCGCGACGGATCCGACGCGATGCGCTGGTTCCTGATGTCGAGCTCGGTGCTGCGCGGCGGCAACCTCATCGTCACCGAGGAGGGCATCCGCGCGGGCGTCCGCGAGTTCCTGCTGCCGGTCTGGAACGCGTGGTACTTCTTCGCGACGTACGCCAATGCGGCAGGCGGCGCCGGTGGCGAGGGCTACCAGGCATCGTGGCGCACCGACTCGACCGACGTGCTCGACCGCTACATCCTGGCGCTCACGGGCGACCTCGTGCGCGACGTGGCCGCCGACCTCGAGGTGCTCGACTCGACGCTGGCGGCGGCGAAGCTGCGCGACTTCGCGGAGGCACTCACCAACTGGTACATCCGCCGCTCACGTGACCGGTTCTGGGTGGGCGTCTCCGACGACCCGAGGAGCCGCGAGGCGTTCGACACGCTCTACACCGTGCTCGAGACACTCACCCGCGTGGCGGCGCCCCTCATCCCACTGGTCTCCGAGAAGGTCTGGCAGGGTCTCACGGGCGGGCGCAGCGTGCACCTGCAGGACTGGCCCGACGCCGACGCCTTCCCTGCAGCCGACGACATCCGCGCCGCGATGGACGCCGTCCGCGAGGCATCCAGCGTGGCCAACGCGCTGCGCAAGAAGGAGGGCCGTCGCGTGCGTCTGCCGCTTCCCACCCTGACGGTGGCGGTTCCGGATGCTGCGTCCCTCGCGCAGTTCGACGGCATCCTGCGCGACGAGCTCAACGTGAAGTCGGTCGAGCTCATCGAGCTGGGCGACGACGTGTCGGAGCGCTACGGCATCAGCAAGCGCCTCACGGTGAACGCGCGCGCCGCAGGACCGCGCCTGGGCAAGCGGGTGCAGCATGTGATCTCGGGCGCCAAGGCCGGCGTGTGGGAGGAGCGCGACGGCGTCGTGGTCGTCGACGGCATCGCCCTGGAGCCGGGGGAGTACGACCTCACTCTCGAGGCGGGCGGCGTCGCCGAGGGCACGGCGATCTCGCTCCTGGCCGGCGACGGCTTCGTGCTGCTCGACACCACCACGACTCCTGAGCTGGAGGCGGAGGGTCTGGCTCGTGACGTGATCCGCGCCGTCCAGGACACCCGCAAGTCAGCCGGCTTCGACGTCAGCGACCGCATCCGCCTCGGCCTCCTCTTCGACGACGATGCGGACGGCGAGGCCGTCGCCGCCGCGTTCGACGTCGCCGACGTGGCGGGCGAGACGCTCGCCCTCGCACACACCGTGCGGACGCGGGCGACCGAGCTCGCAGCATCCGGTGATTCCGAGACCGCAATCGAATACGAGGCGGTGGTCGACGCGGGAACCTACGCCAACCGCGGCGCCTTCACCGTCTCGGTCGGCAGGACGGGAGTCCAGGCATGAGCGATCGCGACCGGCGGCGCGCCGACGCCGTCTACGAGGCCCTCCTCGAGCGCCAGGGCGAGCGCTGGGTGCAGCCCCGCGTGGAGCGCACGAAGCGGGTGCTCGAGCTGCTGGACGACCCGCAGAAGACCTACCGCGTCGTCCACGTCACGGGCACCAACGGGAAGACGTCGACCAGCCGCATGATCGAGAGCCTCGTGCGCGCGCACGGGCTGCGCACCGGCCTGTTCACCAGTCCTCACCTCGAGCGGTTCACCGAGCGGATCATGGTCGACGGCGAGCCGATCGACGATGCCGCGGTCGCCGACGCGTGGGACGAGATCGCGCCCTTCGTCGACCTGGTCGACGCCGAACTCGCCGCGCACGACGATGCCGCGCTCACGTTCTTCGAGCTGCTCACCGTGCTCGCGTTCGTCGCCTTCGCCGACGCGCCGATCGACGTGCTCGTGCTCGAGGTCGGCATGGGCGGGTCGTGGGACTCCACGAACACCGCCGACGGCGACGTGGCGGTGTTCGCCCCTATCGACCTCGACCACGCGGACCGTCTCGGCGACACCATCGCCGAGATCGCGAGCGTCAAAGCGGGAATCATCAAGGACGGCGCGGCGGTCGTCTCGGCACGGCAGGATGCCGCCGCCGAGGCGGTGCTCCGCGACGTCGCCGCCGCGCACGGCGCCTCGATCGCCTTCGAGGGCGCCGAGTTCGCGCTCGCCGAGCAGCGACTCGCCGTCGGCGGACAGCAGATCACCGTGCGCGGCCTCGCCGCCACGTACGAGGACGAGTACCTGCCGCTCTACGGCGCCCACCAGGGCTTCAATGCCGCGCTCGCGATCGCCGCGGTCGAGTCGCTCGTGGGCGGCGCTTCCCAGCCGATCGCCGGAGACGTGCTGGCGGACGGACTCGGCGGCGTGACCTCGCCGGGACGCCTCCAGCTCGTCGGCGCCGCGCCGACAGTGCTCGTCGACGCGGCCCACAACCCGCACGGCGCCCGAGCCCTCGTGACCGCCCTGCGGGAGGCGTTCGACTTCGACGAGTGGGGCGTCGTGCTCGGAGTGCTCTCCGACAAGGATGCCGCCGGGATCGTTGCGGAGATCGCACCCGTGGCCGCGCACGTGTTCGCCACCGCTCCCGACTCCGAGCGCGCGGAGGATGCCGATGACATCGCCGACCTCGCCGAGGCTCACGATCTGCGGGTCTCCGTGCACCGCGACCTCGCCGACGCCGCGGAGGCGGCGCGCGCGTGGGCCGCAGCATCCGATCGGCGCGCCGTCGTGATCGCGGGATCGGTCGTGCTCGCCGGCGAGGCCCTCGCCCTGGCGGCCGACGAGGACTGGAAGGCCGGGTGGAACGAGTGACGGACGCGAAGCAGCCGAAACCCCGTCGCCCGCGCGGTGCGGCGGAGTCGCTGGCCACGATCGTGCTCGGCTTCGAGTCGATCGTCGTCTTCCTCGGGGGCCTCGTCGTGTACGGGCTCAAGGCGCTGCCCGCCTCGATCGAGCCGCGGTGGGGCATCGTCGCCGGCGCCGTGGTGGCGCTGCTGATGATCCTCACGACGCGCGTGGTGCGCTACCGCTGGGGGATCGTGCTCGGCTGGGTGCTGCAGGTGATCGTCCTGCTCGGCGCCTTCCTCGTGCCGGCGCTCGCGATCGTCGCGCTCATTTTCGGCGGCATGTACGGGTATGCGACGATCAAGGGGGCCGCTCTCGACCGGCGCAACGCGCGCCTCGCAGCCCGATCTCCCGAAGAGCACTGACTCCTCCCCACGCCTGATCCGTAACGAAAGGTCCCGCATGCCCATCGAAGAGACCCTCGTCCTCGTCAAGCCCGACGGAGTCGCCCGCGGCCTCACCGGCGCGATCCTCGCCCGCATCGAGGCGAAGGGGTACGCCCTCGTCGACATCCGCCTGGTGGAGCCCGACCGCGAGACCCTCGAGCGCCACTACGCCGAACACGAGGGCAAGCCGTTCTACGAACCGCTGCTCGAGTTCATGATGTCGGGCCCGTCGGTCGCGATCCGTCTCGCCGGCAACCGCGTGATCGAGGGCTTCCGCTCGCTCGCGGGCACGACCGACCCCACGACCGCCGCCCCCGGAACGGTCCGCGGCGACTACGGCCGCGACTGGGGTCTGAAGGTGCAGCAGAACCTGGTGCACGGCTCCGACAGCCCCGAATCCGCCGCGCGCGAGCTCGAGATCTGGTTCGGCTGAAAACCCTCTCGGCTGACCTCGGGAGCACCCACCGGCCGATCCGAGGTCAGCCGAACAGCGTCTGCCAGATGTTGACGACCGCGTTCATCTCGAGCTGCGCCAGCAGCAGGATGATCGCGTAGCTGACGATCGCCGCCAGCGGCACCCAGACCGTCAGGCGGTCGGCCACGTCACGGACCCGATCGGATGCCGGGACCAGGCCGGCCCGGAGCATGTGCAGCGTCACGGCGTAGAAGGTCGGTATCGTGACGGCCCAGGTCACCATGCACCACGGGCACAGCGTGTGGAGGTTCGGTGCGTAGATGCTCTGGCTGATGAGCCAGATCACGAACCCGAACGCGAACGCGATGCCGGCCCAGAAGCACCACCAGAACCAGCGGGCGAAGCGCGCGCGCGCCAGGATCGCCATGCCGACGACGATGGGCGCCACCCATCCCGTGAGACCGATGATCGGGTTGGGGAAGCCGAACGCGCTGCCCTGCCACGAATCGAGGTTCGCGCTGCACTGCACCAGCACGCTCAGATCGCACGACGCGATCGCGTCGGGGTTCGCCAGCTTCTCGAACTTCTCGACCGTGAGCGAGTAGGCCGCCCACCACCCGATCACGCCCGCGATCACGAGCCATACGGCGAGTCCGGTCGGCCGGGTGTGGGTCTGCTGCTCGGGCATGCCTCGGATTATGGCACCGAGATCTGCACGGATGCCGCACCCCGGCGCCGTGGCAAATCGCCGATGCGCGGCGTGGGGAAGGCGCGGTCACGGGCCGAATGGGCATTCTGGCGGGGGAAGTGCGATAATGGGGGTCGATGACTCACGGCCGCGCCGTGGCGATCATCACCAGAAGACTTCAGGGCGACGAATGCCCTTGGCAGCGCGAGCATCCGCCTAGCGCCGGACGACCGCTGCAGACCGAGTGAGTTCGCGGCACCGCCCCGTCCAATGGGGCATGGGCGGCGCTGCACGAGATTTCGCCGGGCGACGCGCGGTGTCGCCCCGCTAGGAGTACGCCAGTGATGGCTGATGGAACCGATGCAGAATTCACCCCTCAGACCGAACCGGACGCAGCGCTGACATCAGCGGGCGACGAGGCGACGCCCGCGGCTGACGCGGATTCGCCGGTCGAGGAGCCGCAGGAGACCGCCGAGGTCTCCGCGCAGGCCGAGGAGAGCCCGGCCGAGGACGCTGTCGACGCGTCCGAGGCAGCCACCGAGGCGGAGGATCCCACGGAGCCCGACGCCGACGCGACTCCCGAGCCGGCCGATGAGACCGCCCCGGCCGAAGCGTCGCCGGCCGCGGCGCAGCCCGAGTCCCCGGCAGAGTCCGAGACCCCCGCGGAGCCAGAGACCCCCGCGGAGCCCGACGCCGTGACGGCGGTGAGCCTGGGGCTGTTGCCCGAGGTCTTCGTGTCGGCGGTGTCGACGCAGCTCATGTTCTACGCGCCCGAGATCACGCCGCTTCCCGCGCGCCCGGGCCGCCCGCAGCCGGAGGCGGAGCCCGAGGCCGCGGCGCCGTCCAGCACCTCGCGCCGACGCAGCCGTCGCCGCGGCGAAGGGCGGGACGAGGCATCCGCTCCATCCGAGCCGTCGCAGCCCCGTCAGCGTGCCGTCGAGCTCATCACCGAGCCGCAGCGCATCAAGGGCTCGACCCGGCTCGAGGCCAAGAAGCAGCGCCGCCGCGATGGTCGCGAGGCCGGCCGCCGCCGCGCGGTGGTGACCGAGGCGGAGTTCCTCGCCCGTCGTGAAGCTGTCGACCGCGACATGATCGTGCGCTCGCGCAACGGCCGCATCCAGATCGCGGTGCTCGAAGACAACGTGCTCGTCGAGCACTACGTCGCCCGCAACCAGGACGCGTCGCTCATCGGCAACGTCTACCTCGGCCGCGTCCAGAACGTCCTGCCGAGCATGGAGGCCGCCTTCGTCGACATCGGCCGCGGCCGCAACGCGGTGCTGTACTCGGGCGAGGTCGATTGGGACGCCGTCGAGACCGGCAACCAGCCGCGCCGGATCGAGCTCGCGCTCAAGACCGGTGACCGCGTGCTCGTGCAGGTCACGAAGGATCCGGTAGGGCACAAGGGCGCGCGCCTCACGAGCCAGATCTCGCTCCCCGGTCGCTACCTCGTGTACGTGCCGGGCGGCAACATGAACGGCATCTCGCGCAAGCTTCCCGACACCGAGCGCGCCCGCCTCAAGAAGATCCTCAAGGAGGTGCTGCCCGAGTCGTCCGGTGTCATCGTCCGCACGGCCGCCGAAGGCGCCACCGAGGACCAGCTGACGCGCGATGTGCAGCGCCTCACGAACCAGTGGGAGCACATCTCGAAGCAGATCGAGACGATCCAGGCGCCCGCGCTGCTGCACTCGGAGCCCGACCTCCTGGTCAAGATCGTCCGCGACGTCTTCAACGAGGACTTCTCGAAGATGCTCATCCAGGGCGACGACGCGCACCACACGATCTCCAAGTACCTCGAGTCCGTCGCGCCTGACCTCCTCGAGCGCGTCGAGCGTTACGAGGGCGAGCACGACCCGTTCGACGTCTTCCGCGTCACCGAGCAGATCGAGAAGGCCCTCGACCGAAAGGTGTGGCTCCCCTCAGGCGGCTCGCTGGTCATCGACCGCACCGAGGCGATGACCGTGGTGGACGTCAACACCGGCAAGTTCGTCGGCTCGGGCGGCAACCTCGAAGAGACCGTCACGAAGAACAACCTCGAGGCCGCCGAGGAGATCGTCCGCCAGCTGCGCCTGCGCGACATCGGCGGCATCATCGTCGTCGACTTCATCGACATGGTCCTCGAGTCGAACCGCGACCTCGTGCTGCGGCGCCTCGTCGAGTGCCTGAGCCGCGACCGGACGAAGCACCAGGTCGCCGAGGTCACCTCGCTCGGTCTCGTCCAGATGACGCGAAAGAAGCTCGGACTGGGTCTGCTGGAAACCTTCAGCGAGGCCTGCGAGGTCTGCGCGGGGCGCGGCTTGATCGTGCACCACGACCCGGTCGTCAAGCACCGCGTGCCCGCCGCCGGCGGCGCGCCCTCGTCCGGCCGTCGCCCGCGCGGCGGCGCCCCGGCGCCCGCGACCGGCAGCGGCTCGAACGGCACGCACGTGATCACGGAGGGTGTGAAGTCGGCGCTCGCGCAGATCGCGGCATCCACGATCCACCACAGTGAAGAGGCGCCGCACGTCGAGCCGGAGCCGATCGTCGAGCAGGCCCCCGTCGAGCGTCCGAAGAAGCCGCGCAAGAAGCGCCAGGATTCCGGCGCGAAGAAGGAGAACCGCACCGAGAAGGATCTCCTCCTCGACTCGGTGCTGAACGCCCTTCCCGAGCCCAAGGCGCCGGGACAGGGTCGCTCCCGTCGCCGGGTGACGACCGCGGCGCTCACGGGCACCCCGGTGCCCCACACGCCCTCGGACGACTGAGCGCAGCGCGCCGTCCCGGCTCAGCCGGGGCGGCGCACCCTCTGTCGGCCGCCGCGCCCCGTCGATAGGGTGAGCCCTGGGAGCTGGGGAAACGGGGGCGTGATGGCGCGCTACGTCTTCGTGACGTGGGACGGCGGCGGCAATCGCATGCCCACCATCACGATCGCGCGGGCGCTCGCGGAGCGCGGGCACGACGTGCGCATCCTCGGACACGACTCCCAGGCAGCGGCCTTCGAGGCTGTCGGCCTGCGGTTCACGGCGTACGCGAGCGCACCCGGTTTCGTGCTGGATCCGAGCCCCGCGGGCCTGCTGCGGCTGTTCACCGACCACGGCCTCGCCGACGACACCGTGGCGCTGCTCGCGGCATTCCCTGCCGACGTCGTGGTGGTCGACTGCACGCTGTTCGCGGTGCTCGACGTCCTCGACCGTATGGACCAGCGCTTCGCAGTGCTCGAGCACACGCTTCACGGCTTCCTGGCCTCCGGCGCGCGCGTGGCCGCGTCCGTGCTGTGGACGCGAGGGATACGCGTACGCGCGCCCCGCCGACACGCGGCACCGATCCTTGTGGCATCCGTACCCGGGTTCGAGGTGCCGTTCCCCGCGCAACATGCGCTGTCTGCGACGCCGGGGGAGGTCGTGTACGCGGGAGCGATGCAGCACGCCGTCGCCGCACGACCCACCACACCCACGGTGGTGCTGAGTCTCAGCACGTTCCGGTTCGCCGACCTCCTCCTGACCTGGCAGCGCGTGCTCGACGCCGTCGAGGGCCTCGACGTCCGGGTGGTCGCCACGCTGGGACCTGCGGTGGGAATGGAGGAGGTTCGCGTACCCCCCGGCATCGAAGTGCATGGGTGGGTGCCCCATGACGAGCTGTTCCCGGAGGCTTCCCTGGTCGTGGGCCACGGCGGACACGGCACCACGCTCGCGGCGCTCGCACACGGGGTGCCGGTGCTCGCGCTTCCCCTCGACCCGACGTCCGATCAGCCTCGCATCGGACGCGCCCTGGTGCGGGCGGGCGTGGGTTCGACGATGTCGAGACGGACGGATGCTGCGACCCTCCGCCGCGCAGTCCAGCAGGCGATGGGAGACGACGCCACGCGGATGCGTGCGCAGCAGCTCGGCGACGCCATCCGGGCCCTCGATGGACCCGGCCGCGCGGCCGAGGTGCTCGAGATGTCGGCGGCCGCTGGGCGGTGAGCTCAGTGGCGGTCCCGGCCGCGAACGCGCAGCCCCGAGGCGATCAGACGACGCACCAGTTCGTGCCCGCTCACATGAACCGCGCCGGCCGCGATCAGGCGCGCATGCGCCTCCTCGGGCACGTCGTAGTGGTCGAGGTCGAATCCGCGCGCAGGAATGCCGTTCGCGGCCGCGAACGCGTGGAGCTCCGCGAGATCGGTGTCTGTCACCAGGTGCGCCCACAGTCGACCGTGCGCCGGCCAGAGAGGATCGTCGATGAGGATCGCCACGTGCAGATCCTACGCACTGGCGCCGCGACACGGCCCGGCGCGCTTTCGCGGAGTGTTCCCGCATCTGGTAAAGTAGACCCTTGGTGCGTCGAGACATCCGCACCAAGTCTTCATTGACGTCCCCGAGTGCGTGCGCGCGCTCCCAGAAGAAACAGGTGTGAAGTGGTTTACGCAGTTGTGCGCGCCGGCGGCCGGCAGGAGAAGGTCGAGGTCGGCACGATCGTCGTTCTCGACCGCCAGGCCGCGAAGATCGGCGACAAGATCGAGCTCCCCGCGGTGCTCTTCGTCGACGGTGACACCGTCACGACCGACGCCGACAAGCTCGCGAAGGTCACCGTGACCGCCGAGGTGCTCGGCGAGGAGCGCGGCCCGAAGATCGTGATTCAGAAGTTCAAGAACAAGACCGGCTACAAGAAGCGCCAGGGGCACCGTCAGGACCTCACGCGCGTCAAGGTCACCGGCATCAAGTAAGCCACAGGAGACGCAGAGATGGCACACAAAAAGGGCGCAAGCTCCACCCGCAACGGTCGTGACTCCAACGCTCAGCGCCTCGGCGTGAAGCGTTTCGGCGGCCAGGCCGTCAACGCCGGCGAGATCCTCGTCCGCCAGCGTGGCACGCACTTCCACCCCGGCGCCAACGTCGGCCGCGGTGGCGACGACACGCTGTTCGCGCTGGCCGCGGGCTCGGTCGAGTTCGGCCAGAAGGGCGGCCGCAAGGTCGTCAACATCGTGGCGGTCGCGGAGTAATCCAGCGAGTCGCACAGACTTCCGGAAGGGGCGGGCTTCGGCTCGCCCCTTCCCTTTATCCCTCTCCCGGCACCCCGGGAGCATGAAGACCTGAGGGGGACCGCATGGTCACGTTCGTCGATCGGGTGACGCTTCACCTGCGAGCCGGCAAGGGCGGCAACGGCTGCGTGTCGGTCAAGCGCGAGAAGTTCAAGCCGCTCGCCGGACCGGACGGCGGCAACGGCGGTCACGGCGGCGACGTCGTGCTCGTCGCCGACCCGCAGGTGACGACGCTGCTCTCCTACCACCACTCGCCGCACCGCTCCAGCGGCAACGGCGGCTTCGGCATGGGCGACCATCGCTCGGGCGCGCTGGGCGAGCCGCTCGAGCTGCCCGTCCCCGTCGGTACGGTCGTCAAGGACGCCTCCGGCGAGACCCTCGTCGACATGATCGAGCCGGGCATGCGCTTCGTGGCGGCCCCCGGCGGTCTCGGCGGCCTCGGCAACGCCGCTCTCGCAAACCCCAAGCGCAAGGCGCCGGGCTTCGCCCTGCTCGGCACGCCCGGCTGGGAGGGCGATGTCCTCCTGGAGCTCAAGACCGTCGCCGACGTCGCGCTCGTCGGCTTCCCCTCGGCGGGCAAGTCGAGTCTCATCGCCGCGATCTCGGCCGCACGGCCCAAGATCGCCGAGTACCCGTTCACCACGCTCCACCCGAACCTCGGCGTCGTTCAGGCGGGGGAGCAGCGCTTCACCGTCGCCGATGTCCCCGGCCTCATCGAAGGCGCGAGCGAGGGCAAGGGCCTGGGGCTCGAATTCCTCCGTCACGTCGAGCGCTGCACGGCGCTCGTCCACGTCCTCGACTGCGCGACGCTCGAGCCGGGGCGCGACCCGCTCAGCGACCTCGACGTCATCCTGGCCGAGCTCGCCGCGTACCCGGTGCCGGATGGGCAGCTTCCACTGCTCGAGCGCCCGCAGCTGGTGGCGCTGAACAAGGTCGACGTCCCCGAGGCGAAGGATCTCGCAGACCTCGTCCGTCCCGACCTCGAGTCGCGCGGCTTCCGCGTGTTCGAGATCTCGACGGTGAGCCACGAAGGGTTGCGCCAGCTCACATTCGCGCTGGGCGACATCGTCGCGAACCACCGCGCCGAGCAGGCCGCCGCTCCCGCGCCGGAGCGCATCGTCATCCGGCCGAAGGGCTCGGAAAAGGACTTCTCGGTGCGCGTCGAGGGCGGCACCTACGGCAACATCTACCGCATCCTCGGCGACAAGCCGCTCAAGTGGGTGCAGCAGACCGACTTCCAGAACGAGGAGGCCGTCGGCTACCTGGGTGACCGTCTCGAGAAGCTGGGCGTCGAGGTCGAGCTGTTCCGCGCCGGCGCGACCCCCGGCGCCACCGTCGTGATCGGCGAGGGTGACGGCATCGTCTTCGACTGGGAGCCCTCGATCTCGTCGAACGCGGAGCTCATGACCGCCCCGCGCGGCACCGATCCTCGTCTACTGCGCGACACGCGTCGCACCACCTCGGAGCGCCGCGAGCGGTACCACGACATGATGGACGCCAAGGCCGACGCGCGCGCCGAGCTCGAGGCCGAGCGGATCGCCGAGCGCTACCGCGACCAGGAGGACTCGGAGTGAGCGCGCGGGAGCGCAGCGACCTCCCGTTCGCCCGCCGCGTCGTCGTCAAGGTCGGATCCTCTTCGATCAGCGGCGACAACGCCCACAAGATCAAGCCGATCGTCGACGCCCTCGCCGCCGCGCACGGACGCGGAACGGAGGTCGTGCTCGTCTCGTCCGGTGCCATCGCGACAGGAATGCCCTACCTCCTCCTCGACGAGCGCCCGAGCGACCTCGCGACCCAGCAGGCGGCGGCCGCGGTCGGCCAGAACGTGCTCATCTACCGCTATCAGGAGTCGCTGCGCCCGTTCCGCATCGTCGCCGGCCAGGTGCTCCTCACTGCGGGTGACCTCGAGAACGCGACGCACCGCTCCAACGCGCGCCGCGCCATGGAGCGGCTCCTGGGCCTGCGCATCCTCCCGATCGTCAACGAGAACGACACCGTCGCGACCCACGAGATCCGCTTCGGAGACAACGACCGACTCGCCGCGCTGGTCGCGCAGTTGATCGGCGCCGACGCCCTCGTACTGCTCAGCGACATCGAGTGCCTCTACACGCGTCCGCCGGACGAGCCCGGCGCGCTGCCGATCCCGCGTGTCATGTACGGCGACGACCTGCACGGCTTCGAGTTCGGCTCGGTCGTGGTCAACAGCGTCGGCACCGGGGGAGCGGCCACCAAGGTCTCGGCCGCACGGCTGGCCGCAGCATCCGGAATCGGCGTCCTCGTCACCAGCGCCGACCTTGTCGGCGAGGCGCTGTCGGGCGACGAGATCGGCACGTGGTTCCAGCCCAACCCCGAGCCCACGGCGGCGGCCGCGACGGGTCCGGTGCGCACCGCGGTCGATAAACTGGGCTGATGACCACCACCGCCACGACGGCACGCGAACGGATGCTGCTCGCCAAGGACGCTGCACGCAGCATCGGCCTCCTCGGCGACGACGCGAAGCGCGATGCGCTCCTCGCGATCGCCGACGCGATCGAGGCCGCGACGCCGGAGATCGTGGCGGCCAACGCGGATGATCTCCGCCGCGGCAGCGAGAGTGGCCTCTCGACAGCGCTGCAGGACCGCCTGCGCCTCGACGAGCCGCGCGTCGCCGCCCTCGCCGCGGCGGTGCGCGAGATCGCCGCCCTGCCCGATCCCGTCGGCCGGGTCCTCGATGAGAGGACGCTGGCGAACGGCGTGTCGCTCACCAAGGTCGCCGTCCCGTTCGGTGTGGTGGGCTCCATCTACGAAGCCCGGCCCAACGTCACCGTCGACATCGCCGCCCTCGCCCTGCGCTCGGGCAACGCGGTCGTCCTCCGGGGCGGCACGGCCGCCGAGCACACCAACGCGGCCCTCGTGCGCGCGATGCGCGGCGCACTGGCCGAGCGGGGCATCGACCCGGAGGCCATCCAGACGGTGGACGAGTTCGGCCGCGAGGGCGCCCGCGAACTGATGCACGCGCGCGGCATCGTCGACGTGCTCGTTCCCCGCGGCAGCGCGCAGCTGATCGAGACGGTGGTGACCGAATCCTCGGTCCCGGTCATCGAGACCGGCGCGGGCGTCGTGCACATCGTCCTCGACGAGACCGCGCCCCTCGACTGGGCGCGCGACATCGTGGTGAACGCCAAGACCCAGCGGCCGAGCGTGTGCAATGCGGTCGAGACCGTCCTCGTGCACCGTGGCGCCGCCGACCGCCTCGTCGGCCCTGTCGTAGCGGCCTTGCAGCAGAGCGGCGTCACCGTCCACGGCGACAAGACCGTCGAGCGCCTCGCCGCAGGTGTGACCCCCGCGACCGACGAGGACTGGGCGACCGAGTATCTGAGCCTCGACCTCGCGATGCGGGTCGTCGACGACCTGGACGACGCGCTCGAGCACATCCGCCGGTACTCGACCCACCACACCGAGTCGATCGTGACGCAGGATGCCGCCAACGAGGCGCGCTTCCTCGCCGAGGTGGATTCGGCCGTGGTGATGGCGAACACGTCGACGCGGTTCACCGACGGCGGCGAGTTCGGCTTCGGCGCCGAGGTCGGCATCTCCACGCAGAAACTGCACGCGCGCGGCCCCATGGGGCTCGCTGAGCTCACGAGTTCGAAGTGGCTTGCGCGGGGTGCCGGGCAGGTCCGCGCGTAACGGAATAGACTTGACCAGTCCTGCGCCCCAGAGGCGAACCCGAATGGAGCCCGAATGACACTCGCCACGATCATCGCCTTTGCCGCCGAAGAGTCGGAGCACCACGGCAACGTCGCCCTCGAGACTGTCGGGTACGGGATCACCGCGATCGTGGTCTTCGCCGCGCTGGCGATCGTGACGCTCTCGTACCGCAATGTGGCGAACCGCCACTCGCACAAGGCCGAGGCGTATGCCAAGGCTCACGCGAACGACGTCCAGCGAGCGGGGCACGGCCACTAAGGCGGCTGCATGTCCTTGGCGACAGCCCCGAGAGTCGGGGTCATGGGCGGCACTTTCGACCCGATCCATCATGGGCACCTGGTCGCCGCCAGCGAGGTGGCACAGTGGTTCGACCTCGATGAGGTCGTCTTCGTGCCGACCGGCGAGCCCTGGCAGAAGGCCGACGTCTCGCCGAGCGAGCATCGATATCTCATGACCGTCATCGCCACGGCATCCAATCCCCGATTCACGGTCAGCCGCGTCGACATCGACCGCGATGGCCCCACCTACACCATCGACACGCTCCGCGATCTGAAGGCCCAGCGCCCCGACGCGGAGCTGTTCTTCATCACCGGTGCCGACGCCATAGCGCAAATTCTCAGTTGGAGGGACCATGATGAGTTGTGGGACCTCGCCCACTTCGTCGCGGTGTCCAGGCCGGGTCATGTTCTGAACACCGACGGTCTGCCCAGCGACGACGTCAGCCAGCTCGAGATCCCCGCCCTCGCGATCTCATCGACGGATTGCCGTGACCGAGTTCAGCGAGGACACCCCGTGTGGTACCTCGTACCCGACGGGGTCGTCCAATACATTGCGAAGCACCATCTCTACCGGAGCAAGGAATGAGTACACCCGAGCACCCGGCGACGCCAGCCCTCACACGTAAGCAGATCCGCGAACTGCGGAACACGGGATCAACCCCCGTCATCACCGCGGCCTCCGCCGACGAGGCCCCCGAGGCTCCCGCCGCGGCAGTCGCGGCGCCCCCGGTCGATGCCGCGCTGCCGACCCCGCCGCCGCCTCCGGTGGCTTCCGCGCCGTTCCCGCGCCCGTCCGAGCCCGCCGCCGTGGCCCCGGCACCCGTTCCCGATTCCGCCGTCGACCTGGGCGTGTCTCCGCTCACGCGCCGCCAGGCGCGCCAGCAGGAGCGCATCCGCACCGCGTCGGTGCCCGTGATCACGCCGGAGGTCGTCGCCGCGCACGCCGCCGCGACCGGCGGAAGCGCCCCGACCTTCGCATTCCCCGTCGCTCCGCCTCCCGTGGGGCCGTTCGACGAGCCCGCGCCCTCGCTTTTCACGCCTGCTCAGGACGACACGCAGGTGTCGACCGACAGCGGTGTGCACGCACTGTTCGGCATCCCGCGCGAGGCTGAACCCGCGCCTGCACCCGCGCCGAGTTGGCAGCAGGCCGCGCCCGCGGCACCGATCGCGGTCCCCGCCTTCGCGGCGCAGCCCTCGGTGCCCGAGGTCGAGGACCACTCGTTCGGCGATGTGTTCGGGGCCGCTGACGACGACGAGGCCGACGAGCCGGTCGCCGCGCCCAAGGCGGTCAACCCGCTGCTCGGCGCCAGCCTGCTCGACGAGGCACCGGTCGCCGGCCAGCCCGCCCCCGTCGAGTTCCCGCCGTCGTTCGACCAGCTCCTGACGCGCACAACCGGCGCGATCGCCATCCCCAACGCGCTGATCGTGTCGCAGGCGCCCGAAGTCGCTCCGCTGGTGGCGCCGGTGACGGCGACCGGCGAGGTCATCGTCACCGGCACGTTCAACCTGCCGGAAGGGCTCGGTTCGACCGGCCACGCGAAGGGCACCGCCGACGGCAAGGAGATCGACGCGACGCTCGTCGACGGCGAGCTGCCGTCGCACTCGTCGCCCACACCGATCGCCGCAAGCGCCGCCGTCAGCACCGCGAAGGCGCCCGGCGACGTCATCAAGCCGCCGGTGCCCGAGAAGGGCGGCAAGCTCATGATGTCGCTCGCGATCACCGCGGGCGTGCTGGCCCTCGCTCTCGTGGGCGTTCTGATCCTCGCCTTCGTGACAGGAGTCTTCTGATGGTGGCGAGTGCGCAGTCCCACGACATGCTCCAGATCGCTGCGGCCGCGGCCGACGCGAAGGGCGGCGAGGATCTCGTCGCCCTCGACGTGTCGGAGCCGCTTCCGCTCGTCGACATCTTCCTGCTGGTCACCGGGCGCAGCGAGCGCAACGTGGCGGCGATCGCCGACGAGATCGAGGACAAGCTGCTCGAGGCGGGCCACAAGCGCCTGCGTCGCGAAGGCCGCGAGGAATCGCGGTGGATCCTCATCGACTTCGGCGACCTGGTGGTGCATGTGTTCCACGAGCAGGAGCGTGTCTATTACGGCCTCGAGCGGCTGTGGAAGGACTGCCCCGTGGTTCCGATCACGCTGCCCGCGCGCGCGACCGCGGAGGAGTGATCCTGGTACGGAGCACTCCTCGGAGTGTTGTAAGCTAGACGAGTTGCCCCGCGAGAGCGGGAACAGCGTCTGGGCCTGTGGCGCAGCTGGTAGCGCACCTGCATGGCATGCAGGGGGTCAGGGGTTCGAGTCCCCTCAGGTCCACCAAAATCTCCCGGAAGTCCGCGGCTTTTCGCCGCGGCTTCGGCGCCCGGTGGAGGCTTGACGGGGCTCGGTCGCCTTTTACTCGCCTTTTTAAACCGTTCGCACTCGTGAGCAACCGGTACGGATCGGTGAAATCCGGCGGGCGGTCTTGTCTCCCGGGCCTCGGTATCGGGGCTGATCGGAGCGGTCCCGGATCACGCGTACGCACCTATCCGGAAACTCGACGGACTTCCCGACGTCCAGCTGAACGGCCTCGTCGTGCCGTCGACGCCGATTCGACGTGCGAAGCGGGGCGTTGAGATGCCGCGACCAAAGCTTGAGTCCGGAACATGGGGCGACTTCAGCGAGGCGACCCTAGCAAACGGAAAGACCGTCCTCACGGCTCGTTATCGGCGTCTCGACGGCAGCGAGTCGAAGACCACTGCGCAGGGCGGTAACAGGGCCGAAGCCAGGCGCAAGCTTCTCGCGAAGCTGCCCGCGCTCGTTGCGAAGGACGGACCCGAGAAACCATCGACGGTGCGTGCAGAGCCGCGCACATTCCGCGATCTCGCTCTGGAGTGGATCGAGCACGATCGACTCAGAATGGAGCAGGGAGAGATCGCGCCCTCGACCTTCGGGGAACACGAGCGCATCACCCGAAACATCCTCATTCCGCGTCTCGGCGAGGAGATCGTCGACCAGATCACGACGCGGGGCATCGCCGTGACGTACCACCAGATGGTGAGGGAGTGGTCGGCGCAGGCACGCAACGCGAAGGGTGTGCTGTCCCTGATCATGACGTTCGCAGCCCAGATGGGCCTCGTTGAACGCAATCTCGTACGTGAGGTACCCGCGATCCGCCGGAAGAAGAGGGAGATCTTCGCGCCGGGGATCGACGAGCTGCGCACATTCCGTGCAGCGGTCGTCGCCTACAACGAGGATCCCGACCGCCCGGGCCCGATGCCCGGCCC
Organism: Microbacterium sp. F01; assembly: GCF_056156365.1. Classification (NCBI taxonomy): domain Bacteria; kingdom Bacillati; phylum Actinomycetota; class Actinomycetes; order Micrococcales; family Microbacteriaceae; genus Microbacterium; species Microbacterium sp. F01. The sequence goes on along the minus strand of NZ_CM149592.1, from coordinate 2,163,034 downwards.
ACTGCTGCTGGACACGATCGACATGATCCTCGCGACGGGCCTTCGCATCGGCGAGGTGCTTGGGCTGAGGTGGGAGGAGGATGTCTTCCTCGACGAGATGTCGCCGTACGTCGTCGTCAACGGCGCCGTGAAGGAGAAGGGCGGCGCCAAACGCTGGGAGCCGTTCCCGAAGACGGAAGCCGGGCGGCGCGAGATCGCGGTCCCGGACTTTGCCGTCGCAATCCTACTGCGCCGTCTGGTCGACAACGCGGGTGGAAGCGCATTCGTGTTTCACACGCGCACCCTTCGGCCGAACGGACCACAGGACGTGCATCGGTCTCTCCGGAACGTCCGGCGGCACGCGCGCCTTGCCGACGACTACGTGCCCCACGCCCTACGGAAGTCCGTCGGCACCGTCGTAGCAAAGACAATCGGACTCGAGAACACCGCGCTGCTCCTTGGGCACGAGCGCTCACGAGTCACCGAGCAGTTCTACGCGAAGCGAACCCGTGAGGCTCCGGACGTGCGCTACATCGTGCAGGCCGTCCACGACAGCATCAATGGGGTCGCCCCGGGCGAGGAACCGGCGCACTAGCTGTACCCGGGCGATCGCTCTCTCTGACGGCGCGTCACTTACGTTGGATGCGATGGAGTCTCACCGGCTGGTTCCGGTTGCATGGGGTCTGTGTGCACTCGGCGCACCTTCTCTTCATGGATCTGAACGACATCGCCGACCAGAACGAGTGGGGCCTCGAGCATTTGATGAATGTCCGGGAAGTCGCTGCACACCTGCGCGTGCCTGTCTCAACCGTCTACGACTGGCGCACCCGCGGGCTCGGCCCTCCTGCTCATCGTTTCGGAAAGCATCTTGCCTTTGCCGTGTCGGATGTCCAGGTCTGGATTCAGCAACACCGAGATCCCACTCCGCCTGCGTCGGGGGCGGGATCGGTCGCTGGGCGTATTGGCTAGTTCTGGCGACATGCCCGGTCGTTCATCCGGGTCGACATCGTCCGGGATGTACGCAACTTCTGCGCTTCGTATCTCGTTGCGGCAGATTCCGACGAAGCGCGCCCGTGATGGACGGCTGCCCGCCGCCGCGTCAGCCGACCGGCTTGTTGCGGTAACGGCCGACGAGCTCCGGAGCTGCGACCTGCAGTCGCGCCGGAGGGAGGCCATCGCGCAGCAATTCGAGGTCGTCGCAGACCATTTCGCCGATGCTGAAGAAGGCTTGGGGGATGCCGCCCGCACGGTGGGCCGAGACGACCACGTTCTTCAACTCGAGGAACGGATCGTCGGAAGGGATCGGTTCGAGCGGCCACACGTCGATTGCGGCGTGCAGCTTTCCCGCCTGGAGGCGTTCGAGCAGTGCGTCGTAGTCGACGACCGCGGCGCGGCTGACCAGGATCAGGCGTGCCCCAGGCCTGAGTAGATCGAGCTTCTCAGCGCTCAGGAGGTGCTCACTGTCCGCGGTCGCGGTCGCGAAGACGAAGACGAAATCGCTCGACTGGAGCGTTTCCTCCAGGCTGGCTGAGATCGCGCCAGCGTCGCGGATGATGCTGTCCGGCAGCCACGGGTCGTGGATGCGGATTTCGTTGTGGAACGGCTCGAGGAGTGCGTGGAACGCCCGGCCGAGGTTGCCGTAGCCGATGAGTCCCACGCGCGCGCCGCGGAGCAGGATCGAGTCGGAGGTGGTGGCCGAGACGATGGAGGTCGAGCCGTTGCGGGTTGCGTGATCCTCCCGCGTGATGCCGCGGGCGATGTCGAGGGCGAGGGCGAGGGAGTACTCGGCGACGGCCTGAGAATACGCGGTGCCGCACCCGAGAACGCGGGTGCCGTTGGCGAAGGCGGTTGGATAGTCGATGTTGGGGAAGAAGTTCCCCTCGACATTGACGATCGCCCGCAGGGCGGGTGCGGTGCGGAGAGCGTCGGCGCTGAGGTCTGGCTGGCCGACGACGGCGAACGCGGTGGGCAGTCGTCGGGCGAAGTCCTCGTGGTCGGGGTGTGCCTCATAGTCGATGACGTCGAAGCTGCTGGTGAAGCGCGTCCAGGATTCGGGGCTGAAGATGCGGTCCCTCAGCTGGGGAGCGGGGTTGAACAACACAACGGGCTTGGTCATGAGGGGATTCCTGGGTTCTTTTCGATCGCGGTCGGCTTCACCGAAGTGGTTGCCGCACACGTTGGGATGGCTAGGCGGGAATTGACGCGTAGGTGGTTTCCACCCACGCGCCGGCGGAGTCGACAGAATCGAGTACGGCGTCGCAGAGTTCTGCGGCGCGCAGGCCATCGGCGAGCTGCGGCAGACCGCGTTGTGCTTCTCCGGTCAGGCTGCCTGCGAAGTGGGAGTAGCTGTCTGCGACAAAGGCGTTGAAGGCGTCTTGGTAACCCTGCGGGTGGCCACCAGGAAGGAAGGAGAGTCGCGCGGCATCCGCGGACAGTTGCGCTGAGTCTCGTGCGAGTTCCGTGCCACCCCGCAGACCACCCTTCCAGAGGGTCTCGGGTTGCTCCTGATCGAAGGCGAAGCTGGCGTGGGATCCGGAGATCTCCAGGTGGAGTCGGTTCTTCCGGCCGGCGGACACTTGAGAGACGACCATCGCGCCGATGACGCCCTGATCGGTCCGGAACTGCACCGACATCGCATCCTCTGTCGTCGCGGCGCGTCCGGCCCTGTGCGGGAATGCGGTGAACGCCTGCGCGCTGACGTGTGCGACACGGTCTCCCGTGACGAACTCGAGGAGGTCGAACCAATGCGAGCCGATGTCTGCGAACGCGCGAGAGCGACCACCTTGGCCGGGGTCGACGCGCCAGTTCGACGCGCTCTCGGCGGCGAGCCAGTCCTGCAGGTAGCTCCCCTGAATCACGCTGGGCGTCCCCAGTGCACCGGATGCGATCTGTGCGCGCATCTCCCGCACCATCGGATGGAATCGGTAGACGAAGGGGACGGAGCCACCCAGACCTGTGCGCGCCGCGGCATCCAGGATCGATCCCGCAGAAGCGCTGCTCGTCGCAAGCGGCTTCTCGCACACCACCCATTTGCCGGCGTACAGCGCCTGCGTCGCGTACTCCTCGTGCGTCGCATTCGGGCTGCACACGTGCACGACGTCGATGTCGTCGCGCCGCAGGAGGTCGCTGACGCTGGCCTCCGCATCCAGAGCTGCGGTGTTCTGTCTGGCAAGGCGGGCGCCATCGGGAGAGCCCGCCGTGGCCGCAACGACCGTGGCGCCGATGGCGCGAACAGCGCGGGCGTGCACGGTGGCCATGAAACCGCCGCCGATGATCGCGGCGCGCAAGGGCGTGGGGGAGTAGGTCATGGTGGCCTCAATCAAGGACGAGATCGGAGTGCGGGACGGTCAGCGAATGAGATCCCCCCGGCAGGGTGATCTCGTCCGCGCCGGGAAGTCGGACGACCCCTTCCACATCGACGGGGAGTTGGACCTCGAGGGCCAGCTCGCCCCCGCGCAGCTGCCAGGAGACCGAGATCAGGCCGTGCGGACTGTCGAGGGTAGTCTCGGCGAAGCTGAGGTCGCCTCCCGGGGTGGGGGCGATCAGCACTCGGGAGTATCCGGGGGCGAGAGGTGACAGGCCGCCGACGGAGCGATGCAGCCAGTCGGCCACGGCGCCGAGTGCGTAGTGGTTGAAACTCGTCATCTCGCCGGGGTTGATCGAGCCGTCGGGAAGCATGGAGTCCCAGCGCTCCCAGACCGTGGTTGCCCCCATGGTCACGGGGTAGAGCCAGCTCGGGCACTCGGTCTGCAGAAGCAGCCGGTAGGCGGCCGCGATGTGTCCGGTTGACGAGAGGGCGTCGGAGATGAACGGCGTACCCGCGAAGCCGGTGGAGATGTGGTACCCGGACTGTTCGACGAGCTCTGCGAGACGGTCGCCGGCCTTCTGCACCGATGCCTCATCGAGGATGCCGAAGGCGATGGCCAGTGCGTACACGGTCGGCGCGTCGCTCAGAATCCGACCGTCGTCCGAGTCGACGTACTCCCGGTTGAAGGCGACGCGAAGCGATGACGCCATGGAGTCGAACTCGGTGGCCTCGGCTGTTCGGTCGAGGACCCGTGCGGCGTCGGCGATCATGCGAGCGCTTCGGTAGGCGCAGGCGGTCGCCACGACCCCCTTGTTCGCCTTCGAATTCCAGGGTTCGTCCGGCGCAGAGGTCGGGTCGAGCCAGTCGCCGAATTGGAATCCGGCGTCCCAGAGGCCGTTGGGCGAGAGAAGGGTGCGCACTCGGCGGCCGTGCGCGAGCATCGAGTCGAACTGGCGAGTGAGCACGGTCTTGTGCCCGTACGCCTCCCAGAGCGCCCACGGCACCCAGACCGCCGCATCGCCCCAGATGGCGATCGTCCCGGCGGGCGGAAGACCGATGTCGACGTTCTTGAGAGCGTCGGGCGCGAACAACGGCACATCGCCGAGTTGCGCCTGCTCGAAGGCCACATCACGCAGCCATTCCGTCAGGAAATCCTCGGTGTCGTAGAGGAAGTTGGCGGTCGGGGCGAAGACGGCGAGGTCGCCGGTATAGCCGAGACGCTCGTCGCGCTGGGGGCAGTCGGTGGGGACCGCGAGGAAGTTGCCGCGAAGCCCCCAGACGATGTTCTCGTGAAGCCTGTTCACGAGCTCATTCGAACTGCGGAAGTGACCGATCCGGCGAAGGTCGTTGTGCACGACGACGCCCGTGATGTTCGCCTCGGTCAGCGGCGTTCCCTCCGGCCAACCGGTGATCTCCGCGTACCGGAAGCCGTGGAAGGTGAAGGTCGGCTCGAACTCATCGAGTTCTCCGGAGAGGATGAACCGGTCAGTCGCCTTCGCTGCGCGCAGAGGGCGGGTGCTGAGCTCTTCGTGCTCGAGCACTTCGGCGTGACGGACGGTGATCGTCGTGCCAGCGGGGCCTTGGACTCGAATCTTGACCCAGCCCACGATGTTTTGTCCGAAGTCGATGAGTGTGGCTCCCGACGGCGCCTCCCAGATCCGCTCTGGACGGCGAAGCTCCTGTCGCCGAATGGCCGGACCTTCGCCTTCGACCAGAAGCGACAGATCGGCGTCCACGATCCGGACCGCGCTGCCCGAGCGGAGGGCACTCAGATCTGGGCGGGCGCGCGCGTCGATGGTCTGGCCGTTGTAGAGGTCGTCCTCGAGAATTCCCGACGCCGATGCGCTCCACGACTCGTCGGTCCCGATCAACTGTTCGTGGCCGTCCTCGAACACGATCCGCAGCTCAGCCCAGCCGGCACGCTCGTCGCCGTAGAGTGCCGACTCGCCGGTCCACCCGAGATATCCGCGGTACCAGCCGTTGCCGACGACGAGGGCGAGAGTGAACTCATCGCCGAGCAGCGACGAGACGTCGTGCTCGACAGTGCGGATGCGGTGATCGTAGCTCGTCCATCCGGGCGTGAGCAGGTCCGAGGAAACCGGCCGACCATCGATCCACGCTTCGACGACGCCCAGTGCACTGATGGCAAGGCGAGCGGAGGTCACGGTGCCGTGGCCTCGGTCGAGAGCGATGCGCCGGAAAAGGACAGGCGCGCCGTCGATGCCCTCGGCGGCAGTGATGAATCGGATGGTGTGCGTCACGGTGTGTCTCCTTCGCCGCCCGCTGCGATGCGGTGCTGAACCATTCAAAATTAGTCCAGGCGGTCAGCTTTCGAGGAGACTACCCTCCGAGTGCCGGATCTGTCCAGTCGCGCATCACTCGGGGTGCGGCACGAGGGGCACGGTCAGGAGCGACTGCATGAATCTTTGGACATCGGAAACCATGTCGACTGCGTCTCGGTCATACAGCCACTGCAGCTGGAGTCCCTCCACGACCGCGACGAGCGTGCGGGCGGCGTGGTCCGGATCGACTCCGGGCTGCAGTCGGCCATCGTCCGCGAGCGCGATCAGGGACCCCCGCACCACCTCGGTGATCCAGCGATACCGGGTGCGGAAATACTCGTGTACAGGGTGCGCGGGCGCGGTCGCCTCTGCGGAGAGCACGCTGTAGAGCTCGACAAGGCCCGGGTCGTTGACGTTGTCGCGGATGAGTGCGAGGAACTCCCGCAGTCCCTCGATTCCGGGTTGTGCGTCAGCGGAGAAATGCTTCCGGCTGCGTTCGTCGCGCCGTTCGAGAACCGCCGCCAGGAGGTTCTCCTTGGTCTTGAAATGAAAAAGCACGACGCCGTGGCTGATGCCCGCCAGCTCGGCGATGTCGCGCAGAGATCCCTTGCCGTATCCGCGGGCGGAGAACACCTCGAAGGCGGCATCGAGAATCTGCTCACGGCGGGCAGTGGTCTTCGCGTACGATCCGCGAGCGGCAGGTTCGGGGGGCATGGCGGGAACCCTAGCATCGCGGGTTCGCTCGACTGCTTCAGGTCGTTGTGGCCGCAGTGCCCGCGCGATCAGGTCGGCTGGTCAGCGTCGAACGAGGTCCGCACAACGCTCTCCAGGAATCGACGTGTCAGCGTGGCCTGGCTCACCTGATCGACGGCATGAAGTCGCTGCAGCTGAAGGCCGTCGGACAGCCCAACGTACATCTGCGCTGCTTCGGCGGGAATCACCCCCGGCCGTAGGTCACCATCCTCTGCCGCTTCGGCGAAGGCCTGGCGCACGGTGCCCAGAATCAAGAGATAGCGGTCGCGGAAGTAGGCGTGCGCAGGGTGATCGTCGATGGTCGCCTCGGCGGCGAGGATCGCGTACAGCTGGGTCAGCCCGCGGTCGTGTTCGTCGCGTTCCGCGATCTCCATGAGGCCCCGGAACATGTCGACCCCACGTCGACCCCGGAGGTGACTCGCCGCATCCTCGTCTCGTTCTTGGAGGACGGCTTCGAGCAGGCCGGACTTGGTCGGAAAGTGATGGGTCACTCCGGGCATCGTCATTCCGGCGCGCTTGGCGATCTCGCTCATCGAGCTGTTCAGGTAGCCGTAGCGCGCGAACACCTCGAAGGCGGCTTCGAGGATCTCCTCGCGCCGCTTGGGCGTCTTCGCGTAGGCGCCGCGGGGGCCTGGACTCCTGGGCATCGATTCACGATATCAAAACCTTTGATGCATAAAAACTTTTGGCCTCGAAGATTTTCATGTTAGATTCGCGTCGTCGTCGCAACCCGTGCCGACGAACCCGTCCGTTCCGAAAGGACGTGCAATGATGCACCGCACCAAGCTCGCCCGTATGGCCGCCGCCGGCGGGCTGGTGACCGCACTCGCGCTCACCGCCTGCTCGTCACCCTCCGACGCCCAGACCGAAACTTCGACCACGCTGCGCCTCGGCGTGATCACCCAGTTGACGACCTTCGCCCCTTGGAACGCGTCGTGGGCTACCGAATCTCCGTATCTGCAAGCCGTGTACGACACGCTTCTGAGGACCGAGCCGGACGGCACGGTCACGGAGGGCCTGGCCACGGCATGGGGGTGGGACGACACCAAGACCGTCTTCACGCTCACCCTGCGTGAGGGTGTCGAGTTCAGTGACGGCACCGCCCTCACCGCGCAGGTCGCGGCTGACAACCTGACGCGTTTCCGGGACGGAACGAGCGCGAATGCCACTCTCCTGGCGGGTATGACCTCCGCCGAAGCGCCCGACGACACGACTCTGGTGATCACCCTTGCCGCTCCCGACCCGGCGCTGCCGGTGTACCTCAGCCAGAACGCGGGCCTGGTCGGAAGTCCGGCCATGTTCGATTCGCCCGACGCGCAGACGACCCCGATCGGCTCGGGTCCGTACCTCCTCGATGCCAAAGACACCGTCGTTGGGTCCAAATACGTGTATGACGCGAACCCTGACTACTGGGACACCGATTCGGTGCACTACGACTCCATCGAGATGACGTTTTACGGAGACCCGACCGCACTGATGAACGCGGTCAAGGGTGGCCAGGTCGATGCGACGCCTCTGCAGAGTTCGACGCAGATCGCCGACGCGGAGGCTGCCGGGTACACGTCACAGACCATCGAGAACACGTGGACCGGCTTCCTTCTCGCCGATCGTGACGGAACAATCAACCCGGCGCTCGGCGATGTGCGTGTGCGGCAGGCGATCAACTACGCCCTTGATCGCAAGGGCCTCCTTCAGGCGATGGACGCCGGACTCGGCACGGTCACGACGCAGGTGTTCGGTACCAGCACGTCGGCATACGACGAGAAGCTCGACGACCGCTATCCGTACGATCCGAAGAAGGCGAAGGCCCTCCTTGGGGAAGCTGGCTACGCCGACGGCTTCACCCTCGTGATGCCGAGCAACAACTTCGTTCCGGAGTCGACATTCGCCATCTACAAGGAGCAGCTCGCCGCCGTCGGCATCACCGTGGAGTGGGAGCCCACAGGGGATGATCTGTTCGGCCGGATGCTCGGAGGCACGTGGGCGGCGTTCCCGTTCCTCCTGCAGACCGATCCCACCTCGTGGCAGACCATCCAGTTCTCGATGCTCCCCGAGTCGGCATGGAACACGTCGCACGTCGCCGACCCGACCGTGATCAAGCTCGCGGACGTCGTGCGCACCGGTGACGAAGCGGAAGCGGATGCCGCGGCGAAGGAGCTCAATACCTACATCGTCGAGCAGGCCTGGTACGCGCCGATCTATCGTCCGTACTCCGCGTACGTCACCGCCGAGGGCACGCAGGCGACTCTCCAGGTCGACAACGCCAGCCCGAACCTCTGGAACATCCGTCCCACCGAGTAATCAGGAAGGATCGCGCACGGGGCCGGCGGCCCCGGCCCCGTGCGCGACACCACGTCGATGCTGACTTTTATCTCCCGCCGCCTCGGGGCCGGTCTGCTCACCGTGCTCACGATCAGTGTGCTCGGCTTCTATCTCCTTCACCTCGGAGCGCGAGACACTGCGCGGCGCATCGTCGGCGACACCGCCGACCCGGCGATCGTCGCCCGCAAAGCGCACGAGCTCGGCCTCGATCGGCCGATCATCGTCCAGTTCTTCGACTGGGCGAGCAGCGCCCTCCGGGGAGACCTGGGCCGGTCCTGGTTCTCCGGGCAGCCCGTTACGGAGGCCCTGACCAGCCGCCTCCCGGTCACGCTGTCGCTCACCATCGGCGCCATTCTGGTCACCGCCGTCGCCGGCACGGTCCTCGGTGTGCTCGCCGCAACCCGCCGTGGAGTCGTCGACAGCAGCATCCAGGTGGGTTCGTTCGTCGGCGCGGCCATCCCGGGATTCCTTGTGGCGCTCGTCCTGGTCATGATCTTCGCCCTAGGGCTGGAGTGGGTCCCTGCGACGGGTTACATCCCTCCCACGACATCGATCAGCGGGTGGCTGTCGACCATCATCCTTCCGATCATCGCCCTCTCGATCGGGGCGACCGCCAGCATCGCCCAGCAGGTGCGCGGATCGATGCTCGATGTCCTGCGCCTGGACTACGTCCGCACGCTGCGGGCACGCGGCATCCCGCACCGGCGCGTGATCTACGACAACGTCCTGCGCAACTCGGCAGGCCCGGCGCTCAGCGTCCTGGGCATCCAATTCATCGTCATGTTCGGGGGTGCGGTCGTGATCGAGCAGGTGTTCTCACTCCCCGGCCTCGGGCAGACCGCCGTCTCCGCAACGATCCAGGGCGACATTCCGCTCGTCATGGGATTGATCGTGGTCACCGCGGTCATCGTGCTCCTGATCAATCTCGCCGTCGACCTCCTGCAGGGATGGCTCAACCCGAAGGTGCGACTGTCATGACCTCGTCCGCCGGTACCCGCCGCTCGCCCATGGTGCGGCTGTTGAGGACGCCGCTGGGCGCGATCTCCACCGCGTACATCGTTCTGCTGCTCCTCGTCGCCGTCGCCGGGCCGTTCCTCGCGCCCTACTCGCCCTACGACACCTCATTGTCGAACGTGCTGGCCCCGCCGAGCGCCGAGCACCTGCTGGGTGGCGACAGCGCCGGGCGCGACATCCTCTCCCGCCTCATCTTCGCGACGTCCACGAGCCTCCTCGGCGCGGCCATCGCCGTGCTGGTAGCCGCGCTCATCGGCGTCACGGCGGGCCTGATCGCGGGCTATCGCGGCGGCTGGTTCGACACGGTCTCGAGCTGGATGGCCGGTGTCGTGCTCTCTCTTCCCGCGATCGTGATCCTGCTCGCCGCGCGGGCCGTGATCGGCCCGTCGATCTGGTGGATCATGGCCGTGTTCGGCATCGTGCTCTCTGCGTCGTACTACCGCATCGTGTACGGCGCGGTGCGGAACGTCCGCCAGGAGCTGTACATCGACGCGGCCCGCGTGGCAGGGCTGAGCGATCTGCGCATCGTCGGACGGCACGTGCTCACCGCCGTCCGCGCGCCCGTGATCCTTCTCACCACCGGCCTGTTCGCCGTGGCGATCGCCATCCAGGCGAGCCTCGACTTCCTCGGCGTCGGCGATCCCTCGCTGCCCACCTGGGGCGGGATGCTCAGCGAAGGCTTCTACAACCTTTCCCGCGCGCCGTGGCTCATGGTGTGGCCGAGCATCGCGATCGCACTGACCTGCATCGCATTCTCACTGTTCGGCACCGCACTGCGCGACGTGCTCGAGCAGTCCGGCACCCAGACCCGCCGAGGACCCGCACGCTGGGCACCGCCCGAGCCGCGGCCCGACGCCGCCGTGCGACACCACGAAACCGCCGACGCCGACCCGCTCCTGCAGATCGACAGCCTGTCTGTCGGCTACCGCAACGACCAAGGGTGGAAGACCGTCGTCGACGACGTGTCGCTCACAGTCCACCGCGGCGAAGTGCACGCCCTCATCGGCGAGTCCGGATCGGGAAAGACCCAGACCGCCTGGTCGGTTCTGGGCCTCCTGCCCGAGGGAGGCACCTGCGTCGCCGGCGCCATCCGCTTCGACGGCAAGGACCTCCTGCAGATGGGCGCCCGGGACCTGCAAAAACTGCGCGGGCGACGCATCGGATACGTTCCGCAGGAGCCGATGTCGAACCTGGATCCGTCCTATACGGTCGGCCACCAGCTCGTAAAGCCGCTGCAGTACACGCTCGGACTCTCGCACCAGGAAGCCAAGGCGCGCGTGCTGGCGCTCCTCGCCCGGGTGGGGATCGCCGACCCCCAACGCACGTTCGCCGCGTATCCGCACCAGATCTCCGGCGGCATGGCGCAGCGCGTGCTCATCGCCGGTGCCGTGGCGACCGAACCGGACCTGATCATCGCGGACGAGCCCACGACGGCGCTCGACGTCACGGTCCAGGCCGAGATACTCCAGCTCCTGCGCGACCTCCAGCGCGAGTCCCGGATGTCGATCCTGATCGTGACGCATAACTTCGGGGTCGTCGCCGACCTGGCCGACCGGGTCTCGGTCATGCGGGCGGGAAGCATCGTCGAAACGGGCTCTGTCGCCGATGTGTTCGCCGACCCCCGGCATGAGTACACCCGCGGGCTGTTCGAGGCTCTCCTCGACGACGCCCCCGCACGAGGAGCGCTGCACGCATGATCGATGCACCATCCACCCAGGCGCCTGCAACGCCGGAAGATCGCCCGCTCCTCGACATCCGTGACCTGCGCGTCGCCTACCCAGGTCGCGGCCTCCGGCGCAAGCCCGTCGAGATCCTGCACGGCGTGAGCCTCGACGTCCGCGCCGGTGAGACGGTCGGCCTGGTCGGCGAGTCCGGATCCGGCAAGTCCACACTCGGCCGCGCCGCGCTCGGCCTGGCACCTGTCACGGGCGGAACGATCAGCCTCGACGGCGAAGACATCTCGCAGGCGTCCCGCGCCCGACGACGAGAACTCGCGATGGACCTGCAGGTCATCTTCCAGGACCCCTACTCATCGCTGAGCCCTTCACTGACTGTCGGCGACACCCTGGCCGAGCCGCTGCGAGCGCGTGGCATCGGTTCGAAAGACGCTGCCCGCAGAGTGCGCGAACTCCTCGACCTCGTCCACCTGCCCGCGGATGCCGCCCAGCGTCTGCCGCGCGAATTCAGCGGCGGACAGCGCCAGCGGGTCGCGATCGCGCGGGCGATCGCTCTGGAGCCGCGGCTGATCGTCTGCGACGAACCTGTGTCGGCCCTCGACCTGACGACCCAGGCACGCATCCTCGACCTCCTCCTCGAGGTCCAGGTGCGAACGGGTGTCGCGTACCTCTTCGTCTCGCACGATCTCAACGTCGTGAGGGTGCTGTGCCATCGGGTAGCGGTCATGCGCGGCGGCGAAATCGTCGAATGGGGTGACGGTGACAACGTCACCTCGGCACCGAGCCACCCCTACACACAGCGTCTGCTGCTGGCATCGCCCGTGGCGAACCCGACCATCCAGGCCGAGCGGCGGGTGGCGCTGCAATCAACCGCGCAGGATCCCGCCGCTGCGGCGCCCACACTCAAGGAGTCCGCATGACGGTCACACCCCCCACCACACTCGACGTGCGCACACGCGCGCGGGAAGTCGTCGCAGGCCTCAGCGCAGCCGAGATCGCTGGACTGCTGTTCCACCCCATCGTCCTGATCAACGCCGATCACGACCCGGATTCGTCTTCGCCTTTCGGGCCTTCGACCCGCGAGCTGATCGTCGAGCGCGGCATCCGTCACTTCTGCCTCGGCGCGATCCCCTCGCCCGCAGAGGCGGCCGAGGTGCTGGGTCGCCTGCAGGAGATCGCCACCTCCCACGGATCACGACTGCCGATCGTCTTCTCCACAGACCCGCGCCACTCGTTCCTGCAGAACATGGGCGCAACCCACCGTGCGGACGGCGTCTCGCAGTGGCCGGAACCGATCGCGTTCGGAGCACTCGACGACCCTGATCTGGTCCGAGCCTTCGCCCGCATCGTCCGAGACGACTACCGGGCGATGGGCATCCGGATGGCGCTGCATCCGCAGGTCGACCTCACCACGGAACCCCGCTGGGCGCGACAGGCGCAGAGCTTCGGTGCCGATCCCGTGCTGACCTCCCGGCTGCTCACGGCCTTCCTCGAGGGACTGCAGGGTCCGGAGGTCGGCGGCGACAGCGTCGCGGCGACCGTGAAGCACTTCCCCGGTGGCGGTCCGCAGCTGGACGGCGAGGACCCGCACTTCGCGTACGGCCGCGAACAGGTTTACCCCGGTGGCCGATTCGAAGATCACCTGATGCCCTTCCGCGCGGCGATCGCCGCCGGGGCAGCGGCGATCATGCCCTACTACGGGATGCCGGTTGGCCTCACCCGCCAAGGCAAGGCCATCGACGAGGTCGGGTTCGCCTTCAACCGCGCTCTGATCACCGACCTCCTGCGCGACGAGCTCGGATTCGACGGCGTGGTCCTCAGTGACTTCGGACTCGTACACGACGCGGTCGTGTTCGGAAAGCCGTTCCCCGCACGCGCGTGGGGGGTCGAGCACCTCGACCCGGCCGAGCGAGTGGCACGCCTGCTCGCCGCCGGCGTCGATCAGCTCGGCGGTGAGAGCGACACGGCTCTGCTGGTGTCCCTGCTCGAAGACGGCCGGGTCGCCGAGGAGCGGGTGACGGCGGCCGCGACGCGCATCGTCGAGCTGAATCTCCGGCTGCACGACGGTGACGTGTCCGTTCCTGATGCGGCATCCCTGCCACTGCGCGAGCACGTCGAGCTCGGCGCGCTCGCCCAATCCCGTTCGATCACGGTCCTGCACAACGGACCACTCGACGAGCGCGCCGCGCTGCCGCTGGCGCGACCGCGCCGCGTTCACGTGCGCGGCATCGACGCAGCGGCACTGCCGGCCGGATGGAGCGCGGTCGACGCCTCCGACGCGGAGGTCGCGATCGTCCGGCTCGCCGCCCCGTTCGAGCCGCGCGACCACTACTTCCTCGAAAGCGGCATGGAACAGGGCTCGCTCGAGTTCGCCCCTGAGCTCGTCGCGGAGCTGCGCGCTCTCGCAGGGCAGACCCCGCTGATCGTGGCCGTGACCCTCAGCCGCCCGGCGATCCTGACGCCCATCGCCGAATTCGCGACGGCCATCGTCGCCGACTTCGGCGCGTCCGACGCGGCCGTGCTGGATGCTCTCACGGGCCTCGTGCTGCCGGAAGGCCGCCTTCCCTTCGAACTGCCGCGCAGCATGCAGGCAGTCGCGGCCAGCCGTCCTGACGTCGCGGGCGACACCGTCGACCCGCTGTACCCCTCCGGGTGGGGAATCACCATCGAGGCCCCCAACGCGTTGAACGACGAAAACGGGTCAGATGAGCGGTCGGCAATCCTCAGGGACGCCCGGAGGTGAGCGACTTTCTGTGGGGGGCCGCGACCTCTGCCCACCAGGTAGAGGGCAACAACGTCAACAGCGACTGGTGGCAGATCGAGCAGGCCTCAGACGGATTCTTCGAAGGCAGCGGTGACGCCGTCGACAGCTTCCACCGGTACGGCGAAGAGATGAAGCTGCTCGCCGACGCGGGGCTGAACACGTATCGGTTCAGCGTGGAGTGGGCGCGGATCGAACCCATCCACGGCCAGTTCTCGCGAGCCGCGCTGGCCCACTACCGCCGGATGATCGAGGAGGCGATGCGTCTGGGGTTGACGCCTGTGGTGACGCTCCACCACTTCTCGCACCCCCAGTGGTTCATCGACCGCGGCGGTTGGTGGGCGGAAGATTCCGCTGAGGTGTTCGCTCGCTATTGCGGGGAGGTGTGCACGATTCTCGAGGGCGTCGAGTGGGTGTGCACCATCAATGAACCGAACGTGCTGGCATTCATCCAGTACTTCCATAGCCTGATGCGGGCAGGGGAGCAGCTTCCGCCTCGCGACGACACCTTCCGGCCGCCGCTGCCCGATCTGCAGCTCGGTCAGCGGCTCATCGAGGCGCATGTCGCGGCCCGCGAGGTCCTTCGGCGATCCACGACCGCGAAAGTCGGGTGGACGGTCGCCGGCCAGGCATTCACCCCCACGCCGGGGAACGAAGCGAAGTTCCGAGAGGTCAAACACGCGTGGGAGGACCTCTATTACGCCCCGTCCCGCAACGACGACTTCGTTGGCGTGCAGGCGTACACGAGCCAGCCCGTCGACGAGGTGGGGCCGGTCCCTCACCCCGATGCGCCAGACAACACGCTCACCGGCTGGGCGTACCGCCCGGACGCCTTGGAGATCTGCGTGCGCAACGCCGCCGACGTCGCGGACGGAGTCCCGATCGTGGTGACGGAGAACGGAATCGCAACCGATGACGACGATGTCCGCATCGCATACACGGATGCCGCACTCACAGGCCTCTATTCGGCGATGCGCGACGGGATCGATGTCCGTGGCTACATTCACTGGGCTGCGGTGGACAACTTCGAGTGGGGCCACTGGCGCCCGACCTTCGGCTTGATCGCCGTCGATCGTGGCTCGTTCGCGCGCACTCCGAAACCGAGCCTCCACTGGTTCGGCCGGATCGCGGATCGCGGACCATCTGATCCGACGACGCGTACAACGGAGAGGTAGCGGCATGCTCAACGTGGTGGATCTCGACGTGGTCGCCGCCGCCGTCCGCGGCGCCGGCGAGGTCGAACGCCGAGAGGATCGTCTGCTCGTGCGCCGTCTTCCGGACTGGACCAGGATCCAGTATCCCGATGTCACCATCGAGACGGGGGCGAGCTTCCTCTCGGGTGTCCGACTCGAATTTCTGACGGACGCATCGGTGCTCGAACTGCGTCTTCACTTCCACCGGCTCCATCTCGAGACGGCAGGATTCCCGCTGCGGCCATCGGTGGTGACGGTCGAAGCCGACGGGGAGCTCGTGCACTTCTGCAGAGAAGAGGGGGACATCACCCGGGTGGAGGCCGATTGGACCGCGCGAGTGATCCCGGGGCCGACCAGCGTCATTCTCGCTCACCTGACCCGCAGCGCCAGGCCCCGCAAGGTCGTGGTCTGGCTCCCACACAACTGCTCCGCAGAGATCGTGTCGTTCTCAGCCGACGCTACTGTCCAGGCGTGCGCACCCACGGGGCGACGCTGGGTCCACTATGGGAGCTCCATCAGCAACGCCTCCGAAGCCGACGATCCGACCGGGGTCTGGCCCGTCATCGTCGCTCGTGAACTCGGCTTGGCCCTCTCCAACGTGTCGCTACCCGGCAACGCCCAGCTCGACGGATTCGCCGCCCGCACGATCCGTAACATGCCCGCCTCCGTCATCACCCTGAAGGTCGGCATCAACCTGGTGAACGCGGCGAGCATGAATCAACGGACTTTCGCTCCGGCCGTTCACGCGTTCCTGGACACGGTGCGGGAGGGGCATCCGGACACACCGATCCTGGTGATCTCGCCGATCTTCTGCCCGCCACACGAAACGGCTCCGGGACCCACCGAGTTTCGCGACGGAAAGGCGACGGCTGCACACCACACACCCAAGGCGGCACCCGGTGCGCTCACGCTCGAGGGCGTCCGCGAAGCCCTGCGCGACATCGTCGAGAAGCGCTCGCCGGCAGACAGGTTCCTGAGCTACCTCGACGGGCTGACTCTCCTCGGTCCCGATGACGCCGCGCTCCTGCCCGACGACCTGCACCCCGACGCCGCGGGGTACCGGCTGATCGCCCGCAACTTCGTCGGCGCTCTAGCGTCCTTGCTTCCGGATGCCGTTGCACACACCGACGGGCCCGCGTGATCCGCCATCGTCGCACGGCGGGGGCGCCGTCGCGCCTCCTCATGTGCTGCGCGGATCACTGCGCTCATTATGGATAGATGACGAAGGAGTCAGCATGCAGACCAGCACGACCAGCAAGGTGTTGGACTACCCGCGCAATGCCTGGTACGTGGCGGCGTGGGACTACGAGATCACCCGCAAGCCGCTCGCCCGCACGATCGCGGGCAGGCCCCTGGCGATGTATCGCACCGAGGACGGTCGCCCGGTGGCGCTCGCCGACGCGTGCTGGCATCGGCTCGCGCCCCTGTCGATGGGGAAGGTCGTCGGCAAGGACGAGATCCAGTGCCCATATCACGGCATCCGCTACAACTCAGCGGGCAGATGTGTGTCGATGCCGGCGCAGGAGACGATCAATCCGAGTGCTCTCGTGCCTTCGTTCCCGATCATCGATCGGTACCGGTACGCGTGGGTGTGGGTCGGCGACCCGGATCTCGCCGACCCCGACACGATCCCCGACATGAGTCAGATGACCGACCCGGACTGGACCGGCGACGGCGAGCTGATCTACGCGCCCTGCAACTACCAGCTCGTGCTCGACAACCTGATGGACCTCACGCACGAGGAGTTCGTGCACTCCTCGAGCATCGGCCAGGAGGAGCTCAGCGAGTCGGACTTCGTCACCACTCACACGGACACCACCGTGAAAGTCGAACGCTGGATGCTCGATATCGAGCCGCCGCCGTTCTGGCTCAAGAACATGCGCGACAAGTTCCCGGGGTTCGAAGGCCGCGTCGACCGATGGCAGATCATCCACTTCGAGGCGCCCTCCACGATCCGCATCGACGTCGGAGTGGCCAAGGCAGGTACCGGAGCCCCGCAGGGTGACCGCAGCCAGGGGGTCAACGGGTACGTGATGAACACCATCTCTCCCGAGACCGACCGCACCTGCCACTACTTCTGGTCCTTCCAGCGCGACTACCGCCTCGACAGCCAGCTGATCACCACACAGCTGCGCAACGGCGTGCACGGCGTGTTCGGCGAGGACGAGGCGATGCTCACGGCGCAGCAGGCAGCCATCGACGCCAACCCCGACTACGAGTTCTACAGCCTCAACATCGACGCGGGTGGCATGTGGGTGCGTCGCCTGATCGAGCGACGGCTTGCGGCCGAGGGCAGGATGCCGACCGTCGGCGTTGCGGGGGTCTGAAGGTGGCCAGCGCACACACCGTGGTGTGGCAGCGGGCGACGGTCATCGACAACGTCGCCCTGACCCCCGCCATCCGACGCATCGTCCTTCGTCCCGAGCATCCGGTGAAGGCGTCGCCGGGTGCGCACATCGATGTCCGGTTGTCGATCGGCGGCGACGACGCCACCAGGTCGTACTCGATCGTGGATGCCGCACCCGCAGGCGAGACCCTCGCGATCAGCGTCTTCGAGTCCGAGGCCTCCCGCGGCGGGGCCGCGGAAATGCACGCCCTTCGCGTGGGTGACCTCATCGAGGTGACCGAGCCGCTGCAGGACTTTCCGCTGCGCTTCGGCGCCCCGTCGTATGTGCTGCTGGCAGGTGGCGTGGGGATCACCGCGATCGCCGGAATGGCGGCATCCCTCGCCGCAGCGGGCGCAGACTACCGTCTCGTCTACTGCGGTCGCTCGCGCGAACACATGGCGTACCTCAGCGAGCTTGAGGCTGCCCATGGCGATCGACTCGAAGTACATGTGGGCGCCGAAGGGACCACGCTCGACGTCGCCGATCTGGTGAGCAGCGTGAAGCCCACCGGCGAGCTGTACATGTGCGGCCCGATCCGGCTGATGGATGCCGTGCGCCGCGCATGGCTCGAGCGTGAACTCTCTCCCGCCCAGCTGCGCTTCGAGACGTTCGGCAACAGCGGCTGGTACGAGGCGCAACCTTTCGTGGTTCGAATCCCCGCCCTGGACGTCGAAACGGTCGTCCCTACGACGGCGACGCTGCTCGAGGCGCTCGAGCAAGCGGGCGTCGATGCGCTCTTCGACTGCCGCAAAGGTGAATGCGGCCTGTGTGAGGCACGCGTCCTGGGCCTGCAGGGCGTAATCGACCATCGGGACGTCTTCTACAGCGAGCGGCAACGCGACGCGAACTCGAAGATCTGCGTGTGCGTGTCGCGTGTGTGCGAGCTGAGCCGGGGGAGCGGCGCGATCACGCTCCAACTCAGTTGAGGGACACCTTCGCGCCGTGCGCTCGTGCGTGCACTCCCTCCTGCGAGTAGGTGGGCGGCTCCGGGTTCTAGCGTCTGCCGCGCCAGGCTCGGATGGCTCGGTCGATATATGTCGAAACGCTGGCTTCGACGTCGGCGGCCGGGTCGAGCAGCCATTGCAGCCCGATGCCGTCGAGCGTCGCGGTCACCAACCTGACTTCGATGTCGACCTGTGCCGGGGTCATGGGTGCCACGTCGCCGGTCTCGATGGCTTGGGTCAGATGCTGGGCGAGCGTGGCGAGGTTCGTCCGGTAGCGATGAGCGATGAAGGCATGTGCAGGATGGGCTGGGCTGGAGGCCTCAGCGGAGATGGTGGTGAACAGCTCCAGCAGGCCCCGGTTGTGCCTGTGGGCGGACATGACTTGGGGCAGTCGTCGGAAGTAGTCCAGACCGCTGACGTCGGTAAGGGTGTTCTGCACGGTGCGCCGGTCCCACTCTTCCAGCACGGCTGTAAGCAGACCTTCCTTGCTGCCGAAGTGCTGGAGCAGCGTGGCGTGGGAGACGCCGGCCCGCTCGGCGATCGTGCGGATCGAGCCGCCCGCGAAGCCGTGCTCGCCGAACACTTCAATGGCCACCGCGACAATCTGCTCGCGTCGACGCACGCCTGTGCGGTAGGGGCCTCGAGCTTTGCTCGGCGTGCTGCTTGACATCTACACAGCCTCCCACACGCTTGCCGAAGTACTACCGATCGGTTATAGTTCCGTATCAGGCGACGGTACCGTCAAGGGGTATGAGACCGCCGCGCTCCAAAGCCCTGTGAAGGACGACCTGAATGAAGTACTCCACTCTCGGCCCGACCGGTGTTCGCGTTTCCCGGGTCTGCGTCGGAACGGCCACCTTCGGCGTCGCCCCGAGTGCGCACGCTGCAGACGGCATCGTGGGGGCGGCCCTGGATCTCGGCATCAACTTCTTCGACACCGCGGACGTGTACGGATCCACCCCGACATTCGACAGGCCGGGCGCGCCGCCCGCTGGGGAGCGCGAGTCCGCCGAGGAGATCCTCGGTCGGGCGCTGGCAGGTCGCCGTGATGAGGCCGTGCTCGCCACCAAGTCCGGGGAGCGACGTTTCGACCCGGCCGCCGGACTGTCGCGCCGCTACATCATTCAGCAGGTCGAGCAGAGCCTGCGCCGACTGCGCACCGATCGCCTCGACCTCTACTACGCGCACTTCCCCGACCCCGCCACCCCGCTCGAGCAGACGCTCGCGGTCTACGACGACCTGATCCGGCAAGGAAAGATCCGCTACGTCGCCCTGTCCAACCACCCGGCCTGGCAGATCACCGAGGCTCTCTGGATCGCCGACGACCGCCGAATGGTCTCCGCCCCGGTCTGCGCCCAAGTCATGTACAGCCTCCTGGACCGCAGCCCCGAGGCGGAGATTTCCGCCGCGTGCGTGCGTTTCGGGCTGTCGATCATCCCCTACGCGCCCCTGCATGGCGGCTTGCTCGCCGATCTCCAGGTTCTGGACCGGGAGATCGCGGGAGGCAAACGATACGGTGGCCCCGGATTCTCCGAGGCAGAGATCGCGGTGGCCCGTGCGCTCGATCGTCTCGCCCGCGACTGGGGCCTGGAGATGTACCAGGTCTCGCTGGCATGGCTTCTCGCGCGGCCCGCCGTGGCCTCGGTCATCGTCGGGGCCGAGACGGTCGAAGAGCTTCGCGGGAACGCCTCCGCCGCCGACATCGAACTCACCGCGGAACAGCTGGATGCCGTCTCCGCGCTGACCGTCGGCCTCGCTCCCTGACCGCGGAAGACGCGAAGAAATGCAGTAGTGCCAGCGTCGCCGGGTGTCGAGCTGTCCCGCCTGCCTGAAACGCCCACTTTCGATCGCGACCGCCCCCTTGGTGGTCAGGTTCGCAACTAGAGGTAGAGGAACACCGCCCTATGTCCCGCGCCAACCAGTCCACCCTCGACCTACTGACTGGATACTTCGCTGCGATGGCGGCCAAGGACACCGATCGCGTCGGCTCCTACTACGCCGACGACATCGAACTGACCTTCGCCAACGCCCCGACCATCCTCGGCCGGAAGGCCGTCTTGGCGCAGATGGCAGAGCTGCTTGCCAAGGTCGAATCGCTCGCGCACCCCCTGATCAACGTCTGGCAGGAGGAGCACGGCGTGGTGATCTTTGAGGTCGCCAGCGTCTGGCGCTTCCCCGACGGAGTCGAAGCGACGATCAACGCGTGTTCGATCTTCACCATCGCGGACGGGAAGTTCACCCGCCAGCGCATCTACGTCGACAACAGTCCCATTGACGGCTACCTCAACTGAGGCCCGCCTGTTTCGCCCCGCGCTTCGCACACTGAAGGAGAAGAGAACAGATGCTCAACGTCAACGCCTACGCCGCCGCATCACCCACTGCCCCGCTGATCCCGACAACCATCGTGCGCCGCGATGTCGGTCCGCACGACGTTCTGATCGACATCGCGTACGCCGGAATCTGTCACTCGGATATCCACACCGTACGGGGCCACTGGGGTCCGATCACCTACCCCCAAGTCGTGGGACACGAGATCGTCGGCATCGTTCGCGAAATCGGCTCCGAGGTCACCAGGCACCAGGTCGGTGACCGTGTCGGCGTCGGCTGCGAATCGAACTCC
Source organism: Microbacterium sp. F01 (assembly GCF_056156365.1). NCBI lineage: Bacteria > Bacillati > Actinomycetota > Actinomycetes > Micrococcales > Microbacteriaceae > Microbacterium > Microbacterium sp. F01. The sequence goes on along the minus strand of NZ_CM149592.1, from coordinate 2,141,796 downwards.
TGCGGTCATTGCGAACAATGCCGCAAGGGCGAAGAGGTCTACTGCCTCAACACAGCCGTACAAACGTACGCCGGTCTCGACTATGACGGCACCATCACTCAGGGTGGGTACTCCCAGGCCACCGTCGTCCACGAGAACTTCGTCCTCTCGATCCCCGCGTCGCTTCCTCTCGAGAAGGTCGCTCCGCTTCTGTGCGCGGGCGTCACGCTCTACTCGCCGTTGAAGCACTGGAACGCCGGCCCGGGTACGAAGGTCGCCATCGTTGGACTGGGTGGTCTCGGCCACATCGGCGTGAAGCTCGCCCACGCTCTCGGAGCAGAGGTCACAGTTCTCTCCCGCACGTTGTCGAAGAAGGACGACGGACACAAGTTCGGCGCTGACCACTACTTCGCAACGGAGGATCCGGAGACGTTCGAACGGCTCGCCGGCCAGTTCGACCTCATTCTGAACACCGTCTCCGCCAGGGTCGACATCGGCCAGTACGTGAACCTTCTCGCCGTTGACGGAGACCTCGTTCTGCTGGGCGCACCATCGGAGGACATCAGCCTGCCTGCCATGCCGCTACTCGCCGGACGACGCTCGATCGCAGGTTCCGCCAACGGCGGCATCGCGATCACTCAGGAGATGCTGGACTTCTGCGCGGCGAACAACGTGCTCCCTGAGACCGAACTCATCTCGGCCGACGACATCAACGATGCGTACGAACGTGTGCTTTCCTCGGACGTGCGCTATCGCTTCGTCATAGACGGCAACAGCTTCGCGGGGCAAGCCTGATCGCCAGGGAAAGCGGCCGCTCGTGTCAGGACCGGGCCGACCTCGACCGCGCCAACACGCGTCTCTACACTGCGCGGTAACTGCGTTGCGGGACGGGCCAGCCACATCCGGCATAAGCCTTTGCCGGCATCGTCCTCGAACGCTAGTTCCGGCGCCTCGGCATCTGCGGCCAAAGGCTCCACCCCCGGCCCCGCGCGGGCGGGCGGGCGTACTCAGCCGAACCGGTCAGCGCGGAATATGCCGTCTCTGCGGTGGTGGGAGCGTGCCAGGGGGCGAGATGTCGGCTCGGATGGGCGAATCTAGGCCCTGCTGAGGTGGAGTCCTCGATTCGGCGGAACCGCTAATGGATCGCACGGTCTACCTCGAGCCCTCGCTCACCGTCGTATAGAAGAGGCGTTCTGCCTCGCGTCGGCGTTCCAAGTCGTCGAGGACGAAGTTGATGAAGTCCTCGTCTCGGTTGGCGATGGCGACGTCGTCTATCGCGTCGGCCGAGGGCTCACCCGGCCATGAGGTTTGACGCGTGGCGCGGTCCTTGTCGAGTCGTGTCCCGCATGTCGCGACCCAGTCGTGGAGACGCTGGCGGGCATCGGCGAAGTCGTGGAGCCAGCCGATTGGCGCGGATCCGTGTTGGTCGGGGTCGTAGGCGGACAGCCAGTGCAGGTGCAGCGCGGACAACTCCCAGACCAGCTCGGAATGCCGGTGCCAGAACGGTGGGATGACGGAAGCCGGCAGCCCGTATGTCCGTCGTAGCCAATTCACCCACTTGTTCAGTTCTATCCACTCTGTCTCGGCTTCGTCGGCGGTGAGGAGGTTCCAGTTCACGGGCCGCGGCGGCCCCGACTTCGCAGGTCCGTCCTCCGCGTCGTCCATCGACGCGGCGCGGAACCCCGACTCGGCTTCGTCGCGCCCGGGACCCCGGGGAGAGGACGACATCGTGACCGGTCAGATGCCGAGAGCGTTCGCGACCGCGGTCCGGTGACCCAACGCCGGGACCGGGCGAGCCGGCGTCTCCCGCTCAGCCGCCGCGGCTGACCGCCTCGTGCGGTCGACGTCGTAGTTGGTGCGAGCGAGGTCGTGGCCGAGCTTCTTGGCGACGAACTCCTCCGCTTCAATCACCTGGCCGTCGCGCTCGATCGGGAAGGTGCGGGTGTAGCCCTCGGCGATGAAACTGTCGCCCTTGGCCAAGCGCGTGAGCGCCCGTTCGGCAGTTGCTCGGTAGGCGACCATGTCGTGGAAGGTCGGCTCGAGCTCGGTGAACGTGCCGTCTTCGTTGCGCCGGAAGTGGGGCTGCCCGATGCGGAGGTAGAGGCGGGTGTCGCCGTTCTCCATGGTGGACTGCTGCGGCTCCGAGGCAATGAAGCCGGAGATGGACTGCTGGGTGTGGAGAGCCATTGGACCGTTCCTTGCGATCGAGGCGGACCGGGTGTGATCCGCTCTACCGAAGAGGTGCGCACGAGATGCACCACGGCCGCCGGGACGTCGTTGGTCGGCCATATCCTCGTCCTCGGCCGGGGAAGGGGTCCGACCATCGGTACGTCCAAGCGATACGAACAGCATTTCGACCGGCTGATGGACGACCGCATCCTCGCCCGCATCGCATCGGAGCATCCGCTTCAGTCGTTGACGCCCCAGGAACGGCAGGCCGACACGTTGCCCGTCACTCGTGACCCTCAGCCCAAGCCGTGTAGCGCCTGGGTGAGATTCGGGCCGCACTCGATGCGGGTGGAGGGCACGGTCGTCGTCTGGAATGACGTGGCGTGCGGCGTATCCTTCCAGGTCGGCAGCAAGGAGCACCGCTGCTGGGTGTGGGCGAACGCCGTCACTCCTCTGGATCGTCCTCGGCGGGCTCCCGACCCTGGTTGAGATCCGGATGCTGTCGCAACAGCGTCTCGAGTGCCGAACGATCGGCGAGAAGGGCGTTCGCGTCGCGTCGCGATGTCCAGGTACGCAGTTGGGTGACGATGGGTGGGGCCGCGCGAAGCATCACCAAGCCCGTACCGAACGGGAGGGTGCGGATGACGTCGGGAGGCATGATCGCCACCCGACGGACCGACCGTTGTGACGATCGTGTGCCGTGGTCGCCAACGGTCACGGAATCGGTGGCTTCGTCGCGGTCGCCGATGAGGGTCGCCAGGTCTTGGAGGTCGCGGGAGTTCGATGCGCCGCCGAGGATGACTTTGACGATCGACGCATCCCAGATCGCGCCGGCGGCGTTGTCGCTCCACTTGGAGCGCGCCTGGGTCAGGGACTGGAGCACCGGCATTGTGGTGATCCCCGTACCTCCGCCCTCAGCCATCAGGGTTGGCAGGGAGGGGAGGGGTGCGAGGTTGCAGATTTCGTCGAGGGCGAGCAGCAGGGGCGGGTCGAGTCGGGCGCCGGGATTACGTGCGGCGATCCGGCGTGCTGACTCGACGACGTCTTCAACGAATGCCGCGACGAGCGCGGCGGAGTTGTTGGCGCCGGCGCCGGTGGCGAGGAGGTACAGGGTCCCGTTGCTTCTGAGGAACGACTCGGGGTCGAACGACTCGCCGGGTGCGGGGGAGACCGCGGCGAGGACACGCGGGTCGGCGAGTGCGGCGAGCGCGAGTGAGACGCCTTGCCAGATGGAGTCGCGGGTTCTGGGGTCGGATTCGAGCATCGCTTGCAGTGAGTCAGCCCACCCGCTCGCTGCGCGGGGGTCATTGATGAGGATCGCGACGGCGTCGGATGCTGCGGCCGGGTCGAGTGTCCAGCGGAAGAGCTCGCCGGGTGGCCGGTCTGCGAGTGCGGCCGCGTGCAGCAGCGACTGCAGCGCGGTGCGGGTCTTGGCCTCCCAGAAGCCGCCGGATTCGACCCCGCCGGCGGCGAGACCAGTGCCGACGGCGAGGCCTGCGGCGCGGATCATCGCGGTGAGGGGGTTCTCGCAGCCGCGGATCGGCGACCATCGGAGGCCGGCCGGTACGCCTTCGGCCAGTTGTTGCGGGTCGAAGACGGCCACCGGACCGAGCCGCTCGCGTGCCCGGAGTGTCGCGGTGAGGTTGTCGGGGCGCGTGGAGGTGGTTACTACGGCCCCGGGCGCATCAAGGATCGCGTTGATGACGATGTGCGCGCCCTTCCCGGATCGGGGTGGGCCGATGACCAGGATCGAGTCCTCGACGCTTGCCCAGACGGCAGATGCCCGCGCGTGCCCGATCAGATAGCCCACATCGGTGGGCTTGGCATTGGTGAGCGACGGCCGCAGGTGTGCGGCCCGCTTCATGAGCGCGCTCCGTGACGCGGCGTGAGCGACGTCGTGGCGGCCGGCGATTCCCTCGAGGCGATGCGGGTTGGTCGCGGTCGGGCGATGGTTGCCGCGAACCAGCCGCCACACGAGGAGGGCGAGACCGGCGACGACGCCCATCGCCAGGGCGGCACAGAACCAATAGGCGACCGGGTTCAGGCCTGGGGCTTGCAATGCGGAGGCGGGGTCGGCGGGGTTGAGCAGCACTCCGAGCCCGGCGCCGATCCCCGCAGGGGGTTGGGTTACGCCGGTGAGCCACGCCGCCGCTGACCCGGCTGCGCGGAGAATCACGGCGAGCGAAGCTCCGGCGATGAGGATTCCGAGGCCGAGGTTCGTCAGTTCGTCACCGAAGGCGCTCGACGGCTTGGGTGTGCTCATGACGGGCCGCCAGCGATTGTCGTGTACGCGTTCATCAGAGGCTGATGTCTGGCTCGAGCCGCAGCGGGCGACGCGCGGATGTCGCGACGTTGAACGGCCGGTCTGGGCCGGTGGTGTTGGTCGAGTCGAGCAGGTCGATCGCGTCTCTCGTGTCGGTCACGATCGTGGCTATGCCCTCCTGGAGTAGCCGGTGGCAGCCGGCGCTGGCTGGGCTGGTGATGGGACCGGGTACTGCGCCGATCGGTCTCCCCAAAGCGTGGGCCTGGCCGGCGACGTTGAGCGATCCGGAGCGGTAGCCTGCTTCAACCACGACGGTGGCGCCGGTGAGCGCGGCGAGGATCCGATTGCGTTGTAGGAAGCGCCAGCGTGTTGGCGACGAGCCGGGCGGCAGCTCGCTGACGAGCAGGCCGCCGGAGTCCTGGATCCGTTCGAACAGCTGCTGGTTGCCGACGGGGTAGGCGCGGTCCAGGCCGGTTGCGAGGACCGCCACTGTCGAGCCGGGGCGCGCCATCGTCGCGGCTCGATGCGCCGCGCCGTCGATGCCGTAAGCGCCGCCCGAGTAGATGATCCGTCCTTGGGAGGCGAGGTCGGCGGCGAGCTCCATCGTGATGTGCTCGCCGTAGCTGGTTGCGGCGCGGGCGCCGACCAGCGTGATCCGACTCGCCGTCGCACCTTCGAGTCGGCTCGGCTGTCCGCTGAGCCAGAGAGCGAGCGGGGCCCCCGAACCAAGCTGCTGCAGCTCGGCCGGCCACGCGAGGTCCTCGGTGGTCAACATCGTGAGCGCGCGGCGCTCCATCTCGTCTCGGATGCGGTCCACCTGGCCAGGGTCAAGGCGCGGCGCCAGCCTTCGTCGCCAGAGGCTTCCTTCCGCGGGGTCGATCGGCGCCGGCAGCGGGGAGTCTGATGTGACGAGCGCGAGAGTCTCGAAGGCGCCGACGCGTGCGATGAGGGTTCCGGTGACGTTGTCGCCGGGTTCGGATGCGGCGGCCAGGCTGATGCGGGCGAGGCGGTCTTCGGAGAACGAGTGGGACATGGGGGGGCTCCTTGTGTCGGGCAGGTGCGTCGGGTGCGCCTGCGGTTATGCCGCCGTCATTCGGGCGGTGGTGTCGAAGATGGCGAGCTCGTCGGGGTGCAGTTGGTGCTGGACGACGAAGCTGCGGTCCTTCACCCGCCACAGGCCTTGCCCGGTGCCGAGTGCCGGGAGGAGGTTCATCTCGGTGCGGGTCAGGCCGAGCGCGGCTGCAGTGGAGCCGAGCTGGTCTGGTTCCTGCCGGTAGACGATGCGAGTCTCGGCATTCGCGAGGAGTGACGAGGCGAGCCCACGCATCGCGGAGCCGGAGTCTCCGACGTTGTCGAGGTCTGACAGCTTGTGGAAGACGAGCATGTTCGCAATGCCGTAGTGGCGTGCGAGGCGCCACTGGGCATCCATCCGACGGAGTAGCGCCGGGTACGCCATTAGGCGCCAGGCTTCGTCATAGATGACCCAGCGCTGACCACCGGCTGGGTCAGCCAGCGCCGATTCCATCCATGCGGATGAACAGGTCATCAGGACGGAGACGAGCGTCGAGTTCTCAGCGACGCGTGAGAGGTCGAGGGACACCATCGGCAGGGCGGGGTCGAAACGGACGGTGGAGGGTCCGTCGAACAGGCCCGCGAGGTCGCCGGCGACGAGCCGGCGGAGCGCGTGTCCGACGAGGCGGCCGTCTTCTGCGAGTCGTCGCTCGCGGTCGTCGCGTCCGCTGGGGGACAGGATCCTTTCGACGACCATGGGCAGAATCGGTACCTCTGCGCTTCGGACGACGTCCGTGAGGGCGAGGTCGATCGCGGTGTGCTCCAGCGGGGTGAGTGACCGCTCTAGCACGGTCTCGGCGAGTGCGCCGATTAGGTCGCGACGGCGGGCAGCGACCTGAGCCGCCCATTCGGCGTCCGACAGGGCTGACGCGCGATGGCCCTCGTCGAGCGGGTTCAGCCGGTTGCGGAGTCCGTGGCCGAGGATGATCGCGCGGCCCCCGACGGCCTCCGCGACGGCGGTGTGTTCGCCTTTTGGATCGCCGGGGACGTAGACGCGGCGGCCGAAGGGGAGCGAGCGGGTGTAGAGGGACTTGGCGAGGGAGGACTTGCCGGAGCCCACGATGCCCGCGAGCACGACGTTGGGAGCCGTGATGAGGCCGCGCTGATAGAGCACCCACGGGTCGTAGACAAAGGAGCCGCCGGAGTAGAGGTCCTGTCCGACGAAGACGCCGGCGGAACCCAATCCTGCCTCGGCGAGGAAGGGGTAGTGGCCGGCCAGCGTGGCGGACGTGTCCTGATGCTTGGGAAGCCGGAGGCGGCCCGGTGTGCGCAGAGCGGCGGGACCCGCCTCACCTGCGGCGGGCAGGTACGCCGCTGCGCGGGCTTCGGCGCGCTCCGCGACCCATTGCTCCTTCGCCTCACGAGCGTGCGTCTTGCGCGCGTCAGCTTCGATCCGGGCCGCGGCGCGTTCGCGGCCGCGGCGGTGGTGGCGACGTTCGCCGTGGGGGTTGATCAGCGTGCTGGCGTGAAGCTGTTCCTCGTCTCTCACAGTGCGACGCTCCTCACAACGGAGCGATTGCTGTCCCGTCGCAGGGAGATCCACGTGGGAACCGCCGACAAATGTGTAGGCGTTGCCGAGATGTCGGTCGCCGGGAGGTCGACGTCGTCCGGGCCTCGAGGGAAGCGACGCAGGAGAGAGACGTATCCGAGCGTCTGGTTGTAGATGAGTGCGTACCCTGAGGTCGGGTCTTGGGCCGTGCGGTCGGTTGAGCTGGCTGGGATCCCTTCGTAGACGTATCCGTTGACGAGAGCGGACTCGGTGGTTTCGTCGCCGTAGTCCCAGCGTGCAAGGTGGCGAATCGCTGCCTGCGTTTCGGACCGCTCGAGGAGGTCGAGCGTGTGGACTGCATCGGCGCCCTGCAAGAAGACGACGTTCAGCCATCGCTCGGCCCTTTCCGTCGGCACCCACGCGATGTGTCCCGAGTTCTGTGAGGCGAGGTCGGTCGCGCTCTCGGCGGCGTCGAGGAGCTCACGAGCGCGCACGAGCGCCCATGCCGCGCCGTCCGCGTCCTGTGCGCCGATCGAGGCGTCGCCGTCATCCGTGCGAGCGCGACCTCGGTGCTGCATGTGCGCGTGGGCGAGTTGATCGGTGACCTGCACGAGCGATCGGAGGGAGCCGAGGAGTTCCCCGATGAGGGGGTAGAGGTCGGCAGGGTCGTCGAGGGCGATGGTCGCCTGGGCCAGATGCCTCATCTCATTCGACGCGGTGGCGGCAACATGACGAGGTGATTCGTCAGTGCTCATGGCTTGCTCCAATCACTCGTAGGGATGTCGACTCACGCGGGCCGACAGAGGGGGAGTGCAGCAGCCGCGAATGCTTGCGCCTGCTGGCCGACGAGCCGACGTGTCTCGCAGGAGGCTTGGATCGCGGCCTGTTCGACGGTCGCGACAGCTACGTCGAGTTCCGCTTGTGTGGGGGCGGAGATGCTGATCAGCCCGATCGTGCGAAGGACGCCGTGGCCGGCCGTGAGGTCGGCCTCCTGCTGCAGGACGTCTTCGTACTCGGCGGTGGCGGCAGCATCCTCGATCTGCCCGATGCGACGGCGCTGGTGGGCGTCGCTGATCAGTTCCGTCTTCTTGCGGCGTATGTCTCGCGCGGCGTGATCGGATCGCACCGGAATGTAGTGCAGTGACATTGTGCGCAGCACGCCGTTGGAGAGCACGAGCGGGGAAAGGAATCCTGGGAAGACCTGCGATCGCGGCCATTCGCTGATCCACAGCACGACATGATGCGCGCTGTCGCTGCGCAACCCATCCCACGTCTCCGTAACGGCGACCGGTCCGGCGTTGGCAAGCGACGTTCCGATGGAAGGATGCCGCTCGAGACCAAGACTCGCCGCGGGGTCATACGCCGACCTCAGAACTGTGGCGAGCTCGGCCGGACCCTGCCAGTCGCCCACGGCGAGGTCGGCCGCTCGGAGCGCGGACACGACGGCGGCCATCTCCTGTCGGAGCACGCTCGCCGATCCGCGCATTCCTCCACCGCCGGCTCGGATCTGTCGTCCCGCGGCCTGCAGATCCAGGGCGATGCTGACCGTGGTGGCGTGTCGCTCACCGGCGGGACCTGCGCGCGCGATCAGCTCCCGATAGGTCGCGGCGGCCCAGCTGCCGTCGTTGACGCCGTGGCGATCCCACCACTCGTCGAGTCCTGTGCCTGAGTCGAGGAGGGTTCGTTCGGAAACCTGCACTCGCGATATGCGGCCAGATCGACAGGCGCCCGCGAGCACGCGGCCCCATCCCGCGACGCGGCGGTGCTGCTCCGCGGGATCGAGCAGCACGAACGCGGGATGGGAGATCCCGAGAACCGCCGTCAGTGTCTGCGCGTGAGGGTCGTGGATCATCACGGCACCCGACTCGACGTCGACCCACTCGCGGAGGCGTGCCGCATCTCCGGGGAGTGCCAGAGTACCGGCGGGGCGTGGACGCTCGATCCGCTTGCGGTAGGTGAGCTGTCCGGACAACACGCGCCGTGACCACTGGAGGAGCACGGGAGTCCACTCGACGATCTTCCGGCCACCGACGCCGACGCTCGCGACAAGGATTGCCGAGAGCCAGATCGGCGCTGTCCACGCGACGGCTTCAGCCCCGGACGAATAGAGCGCGACGACGATCGTCAGGAGCCCGATCGAAACGGCGATGAGCTGCGGAAGAGAGAGGCCGAGCAGGATGCCGCGACGCGTGAGTCGCGAGAACTGCACGGGCACCGGCTGGAAGGCCGAGTTCGATTCCGGTCGAGTCATGGTCGTGTCTCTCCCTGTCGTGGCGGGACCCGCAACGGCGGCCGGGGTGCGGAGCTGTGATGTCCGGGAGTCGCTACGCCCACAGATGCCTCACGTACGCGGCCGACCGCGCGCGGGCTGGACGACGCAGAGCCGCCGGTGGACTGGGTCTGAGCATCCGCTGCCCCGGCGATGGCGCCACCGGCCTTCGGTCCCGCTGTCGCGGCGCCGTGAACCACAGCGGCGCCGGCCGCAATCCCGGCTCCCACTGCACCTGCTGATGAAGCTCCTGTCGCAGCAGTACCGCCACCACCAGTCGCTGCACCGGTTGAGGTGCCCGCCCCGCGCTGTCCGGTCGCACCGAGGATCTTCGCCGCATTACCGGCCATCGGTCCTGTGGGCACCGGGACTGGTCGGTTGAGCGAGGACTTGGCCTCCTGCTCGCTCGACATCGCGTGGTACATGTCGAAGCCGACGAAGCTGAGGAACTTGTAGGTGATGTATGGCGCGAAAGCAGCGATGAACATCAGCACGATTCCGGCGATGGGGTCGCTGATCGAGGCGAGGTCGGCGTCGATGGGCGCCGCGACTTGGGCCACCGCGACCAGGAAGATGACGACGAGCACAAGCTTGGACAGGATCAGCGCGACGACGAATGCTGTCCACTTGCCGAGCCATCCCTTTGTCGCATCCCACGCCGAGCCGGCCAGCGCGATCGGGCCGAACACGATCGCGACGAGCAGGAGCGCTTTGCGAATGAGGAGTGAGAACCAGACGATCGCGGCGGCGCTGATCGCCAGTCCGGCCAGAAAGATCGTGACGATCGCACCCACGCCGGGCGTAGTGATGTTGATCGTGGCAAGGCCCGCGACGAGCAGCGCGATCCGGTCCCCGATGCCGGCCATCGTGTTTCCGGTCGCCTGAACGATGCCGATCGCGAGCTGGTCTGTAATCTCGAGCAGCAGGGCGGTGAGTGAGATCACGACGAAGGATCCGAGGATCGACTTGCCCAGTCCCAGTGCCGCTCGCGAGAGAGCGCCGGGGTCGCGTCGCACGAGCCCCGTGATGAGCTGGAAGCAGAAGAAGACGAGCGTGACGAAGACGGCGACACCGAACAGCACGTTGAACACGTCGACGTACCCCGGCGCCCTGACGTCGACCAGCGTCGTGCTGTCGAAGGCGCTCCACACTGCCTCGAACAGCCAGGCGGCGGCCGAGCCCATCGCGTAGGCGAGCCAGTCGAACGGTGCGGCGATGAGCGTTGCCGTGCCCTCCCCGACGGCATCGCACACGGTGGCGATGACCGGCACCTCGCACACGCTCATGGGGTGGCCTGGGATTTCGTGTCGCCGGTCAGACGGTCTGGCCGACGCCCCAGAAGAAGTTGATCAGCGTGACCGCGGCGCCGCAGATGATCGCAGCCCCGCAGGAGACGAGAACTCCGAGCTTGCCCCGTGACGCGAGGTGCGGGTTCGAAGAGTTCGCGCCGAAGCCCCAGACGATCGCGGAGACGATCAAGGCAAGAACGCTGAGAATTAGTCCGATCGTCATGACCGCGCCGACGATGACGCGGAGCTGCTCGATGCCAGGAAGACCTGTGGCGTTCGGGTCGATGTCGATCACGGGATGCTCCTCGTTCGCCGGAATGGTTCGAAGGGAAGGAGCGCCAGGGCTCCCTGGCCCCCTGCCCACCGGACTAGAGGTCTGCGCCGATGCCGAGGAGGAAGTTCACGAAAGCGACGCCGGCACCCGCGAGTGCGGCCGTACCGCAGGCCAGCCAGACGCCGAGTCGCGCCCGCGCTGCGGTCTGGTAGTGCCCGTTGCCTGCGGCCAGGGCCCAGGTGGTGGCGCAGACGATGAGCATGAGGACGGAAGTGATGAGCGCGAACATCATCAGCGCGCCCACGATGTCACGAAGCTGGTCGGCGCCCCCGACGGCGCCGAAGTCAGGGAAAACGTTGGTGCTCATGATGCGGTCGCGATGCAGTCGGCCGGTACGAGTGCCCCGCCCTCGAGTCCCGCTGCCTCGTGCTCCGCCAGCCATTCGATGGCGTTCACAGGTGGGTGCGAGGGCCCGCCCGGATGGATCTCGAGGTGCAGGTGGGTGCCGGACGATCGACCGGAGGATCCGACGTCGCCGATGTGCTGTCCGGCTGTCACGGTGCTACCCGCCGCGACGTGGATGCCGGCATCCCACATATGCGCGTAGTAGGAAGCGACACGCTCGCCGTCGACCGTGTGCTCGATGATGATCAGGTTGCCGTAGCCGCCCCGAGGGCCCGCGAAGGTGACGACGCCGTCGGCGACCGCAAGGATTGGGGTCCCACCCGCAGCTGCGAGGTCGCTGCCCTCGTGAAACTTCTGCTTGCCCGTGAAGGGATCGGTGCGCCAGCCGAAGCTCGAGGTGTCCGTGTAGGTGCCGGCCGGGAGTGGGAACACGATTCGCGTCGTCTCGGGGACTCGGACGTCACCGTTGCCGCTCGATCTCGGCGGCGACGAGGTGAGGGCGTTGAGGATGGCCTCGGCGACGGGCTGGTAGCTCTGGTACCGGTCGGGGTACGCGCTGACTTCGACCGATTGCGCGGCGACACCCGGGTCGAGCGACTGCCAGCCGGCGACATCCAAGAGTCCTCGGGGTGAGCCGGCATTCGGCCCGGTCGGACCGCCGTAGAACGCTTGTGCTTGGTAGGACGCGCCCATCAGTTCCCCAACGGAGCCCCAGCCCGCCTCCGGTCGCATCTGAAACAGGCCGAGGGAGTCGTGATCCGAACCGTCGCCGTCATTGGGGTAACTTGCCGACTCCGGGTAGGCGGTCGTGTTCGACAGCATCCGAAGTGTCGACTCAGTCAGAGCCGCCATCAGGGCAATGAGCACTCCCGGTCGGCCGACGCCGACCGTTTGGGCGCCCACCGTGATGAGAGTGGCTGCGTGTGCGAGCTGCGGCCTGTGGAGAGTGATCGCGTGGCCGTCGCGCGTTCGAGCGGTCAATGAGTCGGGGATCGGGCCGACGAGAAGGCTGCTGACGGAGCACGATGCGACGGCCGGGCTGAGCAGGGTCGCGACAGTGATCAGCCCGACCGAGGGGATTGTCAGGACGAGGACAAGCAGAATGCCGATCAGCTTCGCCATCGCGTCACTCGAGTGGCTCGTTCAGTCGCGAAAGGCGGAGCAGCCGACAATCCTGTGCCCTCGGGCAGGCGATGAAGACTGTGAAAGCGACGTCGCTGGAGGTGGCGATCGGCTCGCCGTCCCAGATGCCGTCGCGATGCCGCACGCCGGTGATCGTGTATGCAGTCGCACCGGGTGGGAGCTGACCGGGTGCTGCCTGCGCCACGGCCGTCGCCCATGTCGCGGGAACGTTTGCGGAGTCGATCGCGAGCCATTGACGCGTCCCGTAGGCCTTGAGCTGCTCCCATTGCTCGATCGTCGGCGAGTAGCCGCGGATGTCCGATGCGAGTCCCGCGGTCTCCTCCGGGTCTCCGACATCGATGAGCGGCTGTGCCCACTCCGAGGGTCCGGCGGAACCGCGCGTGTCCCACCGGAACAACGCGATCGCCGCAGCGCGCGCGAACACCTCCGCGTCCGACGACGCGACCAGTAGCCGTGGGTGGGCGACGGGTGAAGCAGTCGCGACCGTCGCGCTGGCTGTGGGTGCCGGTCGCGATTGAGCGGATGCTGGGCCGCGAAGAAGCCCGTACACGCCGATGGCGATCAGCAGGACGAGGATCCCGGCACCCGCGAGAACTGTCGCGATGAGGATCCGACGGCGGCGCTGAGCGTGCATTGGGGTATCCCGTCGAGTCGAGTTCGGAGGAGTCGACGGAGAGGTGCGCGCTGGCTGCCTCAGTGCAGGATTCAGCTGGCGCGTTGCGAGGTCGCCGAGTTGTCGCCGCGCAGCTCGCGGACTCGATCAGCGAAACTCAGACTGCCCTCGAGTGTTGCCTCGAAGCGGATCCACTCGTCTTGCGTGAGCCCGCTGGCGATGATCGACGGATCGAACCGCTCCCACCAGTCCGCGAGGTCGTCCCATGTGTAGACGAAGCGCTTGAGCTCAGCGGATGACATCCTCTGAGGTGGAGTCGTCGAATGATTCGCCGCCTTGGATCGGGCCAGAGCCCTGACGGCGACCTGCTTCGGGTCCTCACCCCAGGACAGCTCCTCGCCTGCTCGGATCCTCGCCGCGGCCTTGACGGCGGCGCTCCGATCCTCCGCAGGCTCGTTGACCGACTCGGCAACTGCGTCGAGTTCCGTCAGCACTTGGTCGCCGCTCACCCGGCGGAAGGCGGGGAGCACCGGGGCACCCTTTTCTACCGCGTCGAGTTCGGCCCGTGCATGGTGGCGGACTTCAGCCGGGAGTGACTCATCCGCTGCGATGTCCTGCAGTCGGCCGATGCGCTCGAGTGTCGTAAACGACCGCCGCCCAGTGACGAGAAGCGCGGCCTGGGTTCGGGTGTCTCCGTCGTTCCGCTTCGCCGGTGCCGTTACCGTAACGGCGCCGTCCGAGCCGCCCCCGGTGGCTACGGCACCGAAGCGGGATGCGAGCTGTCGACGCGCAGCATCCTCCGCGAGAAGCGTCTTGCACTCGCGATACAGCGTGGCGGCCTCGGTAGGTGAGAGCGGCTTGTGGAGCGCGTTCTCGTCCTGCTCGGCGAGCACCTGCGTGAGACGGTCTGAGATGCCGGCACGCACCCAGACGCTGACCTTCCGGACCCCGAGTTGCCGCAGCGCAGCGAGGCGACGCGCACCGCAGACGAGGACGCCTTCGGGCGTGACCGTGATTGGCTGCAGCAAGCCTTGGCGCTCGATCGATTCAGCCAGCGCGTCGATGTCGCCAAGGTCAGCGCGGTGCCTGGATCCGACGCGGATGGAGTCGACGGACCGCTCGAGCTCGATGTGGTTTTGCTGCTTCATGGTCGTTGGAAGGGCACGTTCTCGAGGAGGGCTTTAAGGAGACGATCGTCGTGGAGCAACGACTCGAGCGACTCGCCGACGAGGAGTCGGAGGAGGATGCCGCGTCCCGCGGCCGTGTGCTCCTGGGCGGGGTCGGGGCATCCCAGCAGGACACTGAGCATCGCTCGCCACGCTGTCTGGGGGAGGTCGAGGAGGGCTCGAGCGGCGTGATCGCGGCGAAGCTGTTCGAAGGCCGCTGGTCGGCAGGTCGCGTCGGCAAGCCGGGAGCACACGTACTCGACTCCTGACCGAGCGGTGTCGGCCGGCCAACCGACTAGTGCGAACAGGGCGATCGAGTCCTCCACCGCGGATTCGACGGCTGCGGACTGCTCCGATGCATCTGGATCCGGTGATTCGACGCGGAACGCGGGGTGATAGTCGACCAGTGCGTTCTCGCGGTCGCTGAATCGCTCGGCGTCGTGGAAGACGGAGTATCGCGGCCTGCGCGCTTGATGGACCGAACACAGGAGACCCCGCGCTCGCTCCTCGGCGATGCATGTGACCTGAACCGCGCGGGTCACGATCGCCCATGGGTCGTCGGCGCGGCGGACCGAGGCTGCGCGCATTGCTTCGAACGTCGCAGTCGCGGCCTCCCACGGATCCATTCCGTGTTTGCGTGCGAGTGCCGCGAACCGCTTTGCCGCGTAGATCATGAGCTCGGCGACCTCACGATCGGATTGCCATGCCGCGGACTCGGTGGTGCTCATGCGGTCGAGCAGATCGCGAAGACCTTCCGAGTCTTTGAACGTGACCTCTCTGGCGCGGCTTGCTTCGGGCATCGTGGCACCTCCTGCCTGGAAGGTGCGCCCGGCGCCCTCCGCCGTGGCGGCGGAGGAGGTTCTCGGGTTAGCAGACATCTCTGATCAGCTCCGTCCGAGCGCATCGCGACTGGTCCGCGCGCGGCTCCGCCCGAATGCATCGAGCGGAGGCAACGCGGAGCGGCGATCCGTAATTGCCTGGCGGGTCGCGCCGACGGGATGCCGCAGGCGCCGGGCGAGTTCGGCCTCGAAGTCGATCCCGCGCCCTGCGATACGTCCGGTGCCCGAGCTGATGAGGTCTGCGATGCGAACCCACTCGACGCCATGCTCGGGAGTGAGGTTCGCTCGGAGCCTGCGCTCGGAGGCGGCGTGCTGGAGGTGAGCGCGGTGCGGAGCGTGACCCTCCTCCATGAACTCGAGAGTCTCGTTCTCCGTCAGAGGCCGGAGAACCCCCTCCTCCCGGCTGTGTGGTGTGTCGTCCATCGCTCAAATCCTCTCTGTGAGTTCGTGCTGTTGTCCTGCCACGCGGTCCTGCAGCCATCTGCCAACGGTCGATGGATGGACGCCGAGGCGCCGAGCAATCGCCCGGTTCGACCATCCGGAAGCGCGGAGCTCTGCCGCGTCGTCTGGCCCTGCCTTAGCGACTGCGCTGGGCACTCGGTCGACGAAGGGACGGGGGCTGTCTGCGTCCGTGACGACCGTCAATCGCAACTCGGGTTCGAGAGCCTGCTCGGCGGCAGGCGATTTGGAGGCGTGGCGGGTCAAGACCGAAGTGAGATGCGTGATGGCAAGCAGCACGAGCGGTGGGACGGCCGCGACGGCCGCAGCCAGGACAAGCGGCACATCGGACGTCGCCGTCACGACAGCGTGGAGCGCATTGCCGGTGACCGAGATCAGCGCGCCTGCGAAGAGCAGCATCCAGGGGTACCAGGCCGCGCGCGTCCCCGCGAGGACGACGACCGCGACCGTTGCAACGACGATGATGCCGTCAACAATGAGAGGCCACGCCCACGCCTGGTCGACGCCCAAGCCTGAGCGTCGTGCGAGGTCTGCGAGCGACGTGAATGACAGCCAGAACGCTCCCGCCGCTATGAATACGGTGCCCACGACAGCGGTCAGCATCGCGAGACGGATGCCGCCTCTCGCCGCGTTCACGGGAGACTCCGTGCTGCACTCGACAGTTGTCGCCCGGGCGGTGCGCCGCTCGCGGTGGGCAGTCCGGCGTTCGGCCGGCCGGCGTGCGTATGGCGGCACGCGGAGTAGATCGTGCGCTGAATCTCATTCGCGTCCAGCCCGATGCGCGCGGCAGCCGGCCCGAGAACCTCCACGATCGCGTCCGCGATGACGCCGGCCTCGCTCAGGCGACACGCCGCCCAGAACAGGCCGTGATTGCGCTCGCCCTCACGCAGACGGGACACCCAGCGCGAGAGCAATTCGCCGCTCACACCATCGGTCTGCACGCGCCCTTCTCGCATTGGTCGCGGGTCCACGAAGTCGCGAAGAGCGACAGCATCGATGGACCGTGCCGGCGCAGAAGACAACGAGAAGGGACTGTATGACTTCGTACCCCCAGCTGTGAGGGCCATGGAGGGAGGGACGACGACATATCCGCCGTCGCCGCGAAAGTCGATATGCGAACGGGCTGCCTGCCAGCACCGCTGCGGACCCGCAGCCGGGAAGTAGATGTGCAGACCGCCCGACGGCGTTCGCACCCGTGCGAGCTCGCCGTCGAGAAGCCCCTCGTCCACAGCGCGATGGAATATGGGGAACCCTGATCCGTCAGCTTTGACATCTACATCGACGACGTCGATGCCGGACGCGCGGCCGGTCGGCATTCCGATGTTGGCGTGCGGTGTGCGCCGCCACCATGCGCTGACCTGTTCGATGTCGCGTGTGGCGTCGAGGAACCCAGCGCCCGTCAACGGCCGTTTCCCTTGAGGTTCGCACGGGAAGACTGGAACCCCCGCCGCCGCGAACTGGAGTGCGGCTTCGCTCGTGTCCAGGCGGCCGACTCGCAGCAGGACATCGGCGACGTTCATGAAATGCTCCGCGCCGGGATGGGCTCGGCGATCCGCGGCGGCGTGGACGAAGTCGGCTTTCGCAGCGGTTCTCGCGCAGGCGCGGGACGATCCAGGCCGGGCGGGTCTCCTGCGCCGACTTGGTCCGTGGGGAGCGCGTCGAGGATCGCGACGGCAGTGCGCCGAACACGCTCACCCGTTTGCTGCACCACCGCAACGGCATCCGAATCCGGAACGGCAGTTGCCCATCCGGCGACATAGGGGATTGTGTAGTCCCTCGTGTCCATGCCATGAGCCGAGGCGACCATCAGTGCTACGGACTCGGCCTCGACCTCCCCGATGCCGCGGTGCGCGAGCGCTTCGTGGTCCGGCCCGTGCAGCCGGATGTGGGCGAGTTCGTGAGCCAGCGTCTTCGTCCGGGCAGCGGCATCCATGTCCTCGCGAATCGTCACGTTCCGCCTCGAGAAGTCGGTCCGCCCGTTCGCACCATCGATGGATGTCGCATCGGCCACCAACGACAGGCTGAAGTCCTCTGCATCGATCAGCGTGGCAAGCCCATCCCAAAGCCCGGGGGGCGCGTCGCCGCGTAGAAGTTGGGGATGCGGGAGCACGGCGATGGGCGCGCCGGTCGTCTGCGCGATGTCCCATACATACGCCGGCCGGGCGCCCGTGATGCCCGCGCGCACGGCTTCGCCTGCCCGCGGACGCTCCCGCGGTGCGAGACGGCGCCACGACGAGGCATCCAGGGGAGTGGTGGTCGCGAACCGCGCCGTGCGGGGCGCGAAGATCATGTAGCCGTGCTGACCGGCCACAACGTTTCGGCCCAGCTTCTCCCATTGCCTGAAGCCGGCGACGTAGGTCGGCATCGGTTCGACGACTGTGCCGGCCTCGAACGCCGCGGTGTGCTGAGCCCAGATGAGGAGTGTGTTGTTGAAGGAGCGCGAGCGGAAGTGGGCTGCGAACTCAAGCGCTCGATTCCAATCGTCGCTCTCGATCAACGCCTCCACAGAACGGACGAGTCGATCGTGCAGCTCGTTCAACTTCGATTCCGAGTCGGGCCTTGTCATCTGGTCGGACACGACGATCACCTCTCCTGAGTGGCGGCGCGCTGCTTCTCTGCGCGTCCATGACACTGAGGTGCTCCATCGGGAGCAGATGAGGCACTTCGCGAGACCGCACCGCGTGCGCGGGGTCATCTGAAGGCGAGAGTGCAAGCTCGAGGGGCTCGGAGGTCTTCGCTCCGAGTGGCGGGCGAAGCTCGACCGGCGTCAACCTGCCGTCGAGTCGTGTCTTGATTCTGTCTTGTCGTCACCTCCATTGAGCATGCTCAACATGAACTGACTCTGGTCTAGCACCAAGTTTGAGCATGCGCAACCCTTGCTTTGAGCATGCGCAACAGATAGCTTGAGCATGCCCAAATCGATGGATGCCATGCGGATATCAGCGACGATGCCTTGCCTTACCCGAGGGCGAAGGGTGGTCCAGTGGAATGACGGAAGACGACAACAAGGCGGCCGCCGAGGATCTGGCGAAGCGCCTCAGACTCTTGCTCGATGTGTCCATCGCCGAGTCAGGTGCGGAGCCGACCTACGCGCAGATCGCTGCATTCCTCGAAGCTCGAGGAGCAAGCCTGTCGAGGTCGCGATGGACGTATATGGTCAACGGCCACCGGTACGTCAGAGATCCCGTCATCGTCGACGGGCTGGCCGCATTCTTCGACGTGGACGCGCCATTCCTCCTCGGCGAGGAGGGCGCGCCAACACCCGAGAAGGTGAATGCCCAATTGGACCTGATCCGCTCGATGCGCGCGGCACGAGTCAAGTCGTACGCCGCGCGAACGCTGGGGGACGTCTCGCCGAAGGCACTTCAAGCGATCAGCAAGTTCCTGGATGAGGAAATGACACAAACCTGAGCAGTGCCCACGCCGGTCCTCGCCGACCACCCGTGCGCACGCTCCCGGAAGGGAGTGAGACACGTGAACATCGAACAGACCGTGTCGACGGCCGTCGAAGACCTCGCGCTCGGGAGCGCTTTCACTTTCGACGAACTGGTCAGCGTCCTCCAGAAGCGCCGGCAGCGAACACTTCGAATCGTCGAGCTCGCCGACCTCGGTGAACACGACGGGATCTGCGCCCTGTGGCTGATCACGGATTCGGAGGATCTCGTCCTCCACGCACATAGCGACTCGATCCTTCACCGGCAGCAGTTCGTGCTGCACGAGTTCGCGCACATGATCCTCGGCCACGGCGACGACGACGATTGCTCTGTCGACGACTTCCTGCTTCCCGACATCCCGCCGCACACGCGTCGTCGCCTCCTCGCCCGCCAGGACCTGGATTGCGACAGTGAAGTCGCAGCGGAGTCGCTCGCCGACCATCTGGCCGCCGCGATCAGAGGTTCGGCGTTTGCAGAGTCTCGCTACCTGGAGATCTTCGGATGATTCAGGCCGTCATCGCGTCGCTGATGTGGGTACTCGTCATCAGTCTGCTGATCCTGCGCCGCCGAAGGGCGGAGCGCAGCATCACGTACGCTGCGATCACGATCGCGATCGCCATGACGCTCAGCGTCGACGCTGTGTATGCGCCTGTGGATGCGCTTCTCGGCGGCTCGAACCTTGGGACGTTGATCGCTGACGCCGCACTGATGATCGGCGTCTTTTTCCTCGGTCGTGGCATCACGAAGGCGGCCGAGTACCGTCCGCTACCTGTTCGTATCGCCCTCGGACCGGCCACGCTTGTCGTTGCACTCGCCGGCCTGGTGATCGCCTTCCTCCTGATCGACACGGGCTCTACAACGACGAACTTCATGCTGGACCTCGGGGAACAACCGGCAGCGGCGGCCTACTCCATCATTCAATTCACCTACTACGGCGTCGTGGTCGCGGCCATGGCGACGGTCGCGATCCGTCAATTCCGGCTCCGCACTGGTGTGCAGCGAATTCCGGCCGGATCGCTCATCATTGGCGCCGTGCTCGGCGTCTCGCTCAGCGTGGTTGTGATCGTCATGGACATCGCGCATCTCACCGGAAATCTGCAGCTGATGGTCGCAGCGGGCAGCCTGTACGGTCCGCTCTTCCTCCTCACCTTCGTCTTCCTCTGTATCGGCCTCGCGGGTCAGCCCGCCCTTCGCTACATCGGCGAGCGGAGGAGGCTGACGCGAACGCAGAGCTTTGTCGAGCAGCTCACGCCGCTGTGGGATGCCGCGACTCGAGTCCGACCCGGACTCAGCCAGCGCGACGCCACTGCCATTCGACTTGAGGATCCCGAGACAGTACTCCATCGCGAGGTGGTGGAGATTCGAGACGCGATGATCGACCCACGCGTCGAGTTCGATCCGACCAACGAAGACCGTCACCTGCTGGAACGAGCTGAGGCCCATCTGCTTGGCTCAGATATGCGATGAGCCTGGTTCGTCGCCGACAACAGAACGGGCATGGGAGTGCGCACACCGAGAACGCTGGGATGGATGCTCAGTGCTGCCGCAGCCTCGGCGCTCGGCGTCGGCGCCGTCATAGCCCGTCGGCTGACGGCTCCACCCGCGCCCCGAACCTTCAATCTTTCGATCCGGGATGTCGAGAGGGATGAAGGCGCAGTCGTGGTCGTGCTCGACCAGACGCGGCAGACGACCGCCCGCGGCTCGTACACCCTCCTGTTCGAAGGAGGCGGATGGGCGCAACTCTCTGAGGATGTCGAGCAGCGAGGGCCCGGCCTGGTTGCGCGTCGAGCGACGAAGCTCTCCGCCGGTCTCCTACCGGCGATCGGTGATCGAGTCTCGTGGAGCGGCATCTACTTCACTACGCCAACTGAGGCTGGTCTCGACGCCGCAGACGTGCAGTTTCCGACTCCCGCAGGCACCGCCCCTGCCTGGCTGATCAAGGGCGACGATCCGGAGACCTGGGCAATTCACATCCACGGACTCGGCAGTCCACGTTCCGGGCCGTTGCGCGGAGCACAAGTCGCCGCTGCGCTCGGCTACACCTCACTCGTGGTGACCTTTCGGAATGACGGCGACGGACCCTGGGCAGGTACGGGACGCTCCACTCTCGGAGCCACCGAGGTCGACGACGTCGCCGCAGCCGTGCAATTCGCCATCGCTAATGGTGCGCAACGCATTGTGCTCTTCGGATGGTCGATGGGCGCGGCGATTGCGCTGCAGCTCGCCGCGGACCCACGTCAGTCGCCGCTGATCAAAGCGCTCGTCCTCGAGTCTCCAGTTCTCGACTGGATCGCAACGGTCAAGGCGAACTGTGCACGTGCCGGTCTGCCTGCCGCTGCCGGACTGCTCGCGGTGCCCTGGCTCGCGCTGGGTCCGCTCGCACGCGCCATCGGTCTTCCCGCATCCATCCCGTTGCGTTCGCTCAACTGGACAATTCGCGCACACGAGCTCGAGACACCGACGTTGGTCCTCCACGGCGCACGTGATGACTCCGCGCCAGTCAACGTCTCCCGCAGGCTCGCAGGCATCCGCGCCGACATGGTCCGCCTCGAGGAATTCGATGCCGGCCACACGATGACCTGGAACTCCGATCCCAGGCGCTGGCAGGCCACCGTCTCCTCCTGGCTGTCTGCCCGGCTCCCCAAGGCCTGACGGATCCCGCGACCTTCCAGGACTCACCCACCATCAAAGCGGCCACGCCTCTTGCAGATCGAGGGCGCGCACCTTCTTCGTGAACAGCGGAGGTGGCGCGGTGACGGTCTCGATGCGGGTGATGAGTGCCGGCGACGGCTACAAGTACCTGCTCCGCTCCGTCGCCGCGGGCGACGGAGACCGCTCGCTTTCCACTCCGCTCACGCGCTACTACAGCGCGGAGGGCACCCCGCCGGGCCGATGGATGGGTGCCGGTCTGGGGTCGCTGGCTTCCAGCATCCGCGAGGGAGACACAGTCAGCGAAGCACAGCTGCAACTGCTGATCGGGATGGGACGGCACCCGGTCACCGGCGAGCCCCTGGGTCGCGCCTACCCGCAGTACGGCAAGGAAGGGCACGCGGGCGGGCCCCGTCAGCGCGCGGTAGCCGGCTACGACTTTACGTTCTCGATCCCGAAGTCAGCGAGCGTGCTGTGGGCCGTTGCCGACGCAGACACGCAGGCGCTCATCGCACGTGCGCACCATCGCGCCGTTGCACATGTGGTTGCGTACATGGAACGCGAGGTTGCGATGACCCGTACAGGTGCAACGGCAGGCGACGGGGCAGTTGCACAGGTCCGAGTGCACGGACTGATCGCGACGGCGTTCGATCACTTCGACAGCCGTGCAGGCGATCCTCACCTGCACACCCACGTCGTCGTGAGCAACAAAGTGCAGACCGCACTCGACGGCAAGTGGCGCTCACTCGATGGCAGACCAATGCACGCGGCCGTCGTTGCACTGTCGGAGTTGCACGAGGCGATCTTCAGCGATGAGCTCACGCGCTCGCTCGGGATCGACTGGGAGGCGCGCGACCTCGGGCGTGACCGCAACACGACGTGGGCGATCGTCGGCGTGCCGGAGGACCTCGTCCACGAGTTCTCCACTCGAGCGCATGCGATCGATGGCGAAACCGATCGGCTCATCGCGGCCTATGTCGCATCGCGCGGACACCGCCCCACGGCTGCAACGATCATGAAGCTGCGCGCGCAGGCGACGCTTTCGACACGTCCCGAGAAGCAATTGCACTCGCTGGCCGCGTTGACGGCCGGATGGCGCGACCGTGCGTCGAACGCGCTTGGGCGTGAGGCAACATCGTGGGCGCACGCGCTGGTCGCGGACAGCGTGGGACCGACGCTGATGCGTGCAACAGACCTCTCGTCCCTGCAGCTAGCGACCCTCGGCGACAGCGTCATGATCACCGTCGCCGACAAGCGGACGACGTGGCGCCGCTGGAACCTCGTCGCCGAGGCTGCACGCCAGACCATGCCGATGCGATTCGCAACAGCATCCGATCGCGAAGCGGTGGTCGAGCTCGTCGCCGATGCGGCGGAGAATGCGTCTCTGCGACTGTCGCCGCCTGAGATCGCGGCAACTCCGCTCGAGTTCCAGCACGCCGACGGATCTTCGGTTTTCCGTGCGCGCCGCAGCGCCGTGTTCACGGCCGAGCATCTTCTCGAGGCCGAGGCGCGGCTGCTCGACCGCTCCCGCGACACTCTCGCACCGCGTATGCCGACCGTGCAGACCCGATCGGCAGGGCGCGACCGCATTGCGCTCGGCTCCGACCAGAGTGAGGCGCTCGACCGCATCGTCAGATCGGGCCGCAGCGTCGATCTCCTTGTCGGAGCGGCAGGCACCGGCAAGACCACGGCGATGCGCGCACTGCGCGACGCCTGGGAAGCGAGCTACGGTCGCGGTTCCGTCGTCGGGCTCGCACCTTCGGCGGGCGCCGCGCATGTGCTCGCTGAGGAGCTCGGCATCCCGACCGAGAACACCGCCAAGTGGTGGACCAACCATCTGATCCACGGTGATGCCTTCGCGGCCGGGCAGTTGGTGATCGTCGATGAGGCATCGCTTGCCGGCACGCTCTCGCTGGACCGCATTACGCGCTTGGCGGCGGATGCTGGCGCAAAGGTCCTGCTCGTCGGCGACCACGCGCAACTCCAGGCAGTCGACGCAGGCGGCGCATTCGCTCTACTGGTCCACGATCGGGATGACGTACCTGAGCTGGTCGACGTCCATCGGTTCGTCCACAGCTGGGAGAAGGAGGCATCTGTCCAGTTGCGCAATGGCGATGTCGACGTGATCGATGCCTACGCGGAGCACGGCCGACTGGTCGAGGGCGATTCGGACGCGATGATCGACGCGGCATACGCGCAATGGCGCGACGATGTGCGTCGCGGCAAGTCGAGCGTCCTCGTTGCGGATTCCAACGACGCCGTTGCAGCGCTCAACGTACGCGCTCGCGCCGAGCGGATCCTCGACGGTGAGGTCACCGGACCGGACGAAGTCACACTGCACGCGGGCACCGCTGCGGCGGTCGGCGACGTCGTGCTCACGCGGCGCAACGACCGCACCCTGCGCGCGGGACGGACGTGGGTGCGCAATGGGGACAGGTGGAGTGTCGTCGGGCTGCGCCGTGACGGGGGGATGCTGGTGCGCCGCACCAGCCGGGCGTGGGGAGCAACGGTGGCACTGCCCGCTGCCTATGCCGCCGAGCACGTCGACCTGGGGTACGCGATCACCGCCCACCGAGCGCAGGGGATCACAACCGACACGGCTCACGTCCTCGTGCGGTCCGGGATGACGCGCGAAAGCCTCTACGTCGCCATGACGCGTGGACGCGAGGCGAACACCGCCTACGTCGCCGTCGACCGGCCGGAAACTGCACACGGGGGACCGCACCCCGGCGATCCGATCGATGTGACCGCTCGGACAGTGCTCCACGCCGTGGTTCAGCATGTAGGCGCGGAGCTCTCCGCCCACGAGACGATAGCTGCCGAGCAGGACCGCTGGGGATCCATCGCCCACCTCGGTGCGGAGTACGAGACCATCGCAGCTGCAGCGCAACGCGACCGCTGGATCGCTCTGATCAAGACCGCAGGGCTCGCGAGCGCTGAAGCTTCCGGGGTACTCGACTCGGACGCCTTGGGTCCACTCACTGCTGCGCTTCGCCGCGCCGAGGCCGATCACCACGATGTGGAGCAGCTCTTCCCTGCGCTTGTGCGGTCGCGCGGTTTCGACGGGGCGGGCGACCTCGCGGCAGTGCTTCTGTCTCGCCTCGAGAAGACCGTCGCGCGCGCGGCTGCGCAGCGCAACTTCGGGCGTAAGGCGCCGCGGCTGATCGCGGGGCTCATCCCAGAGGCTCTCGGGCCGATGACCACAGAGATGCGCGGCGCGCTGGACGAGCGGAAGACGCTCATGGAGCACCGAGCTCGGCGTCTCACCGAGAGCGCACTTGCCAGACGCGACGCGTGGGTTGTCGAACTCGGCGTCCAGCCACACGGGTCCGCCCGTGCGGCGTGGATTCGTCAGGCTCGCGTCGTCGCGGCTTATCGCGACAGGTACGCGATTACCGGCCACCGTCCGCTCGGCGGCGTTCCGACGAGCAGCGCTCAGGAGCGGGATGCTGTCCGCGCTCGTGCCGCGATCGAGGCTGCACGACGTTTGGCCAGCGCCGCATCTGACCAGGTCTCCGGCACGAGGGGGAGTGCTCACAGGATGGCGGCGCCCAGCCGGTAGTGGTCCGTGGTGGTCTTTCCATTGTCGGGCGCCCGTTATACCCTTTCACCAGGCAACCTCTAATGCGCCGCCGCTCGTTGCGGCGGTATGACGGGCCGTCGGCCAGTCCTTCCAGGTTCTTGTTGCCGAACGTATGGAGGGCAGCCGCATGTTCGGAGCGATCTGGATGCTCAGCATCCGTCTCCGCACCTTTCTGCGTCGGTTCATGCCGACCAACATCCTTCTCGCCGCGATCTTCACTCGCCGCGGCCTGAAGTGGGGAGTGCCGGCGATGCTCATCGCGATGCTCTATTTCCTCGCGGCCGTGCTCTGCGCGGGACTCGTGGAGCAAGGCGCCGCTGGATGGCTCAACATGCTGGTCCTGCTGTTCCTCTGGAACGCACTCAAGTTCGTCGCCGTCGGGCCGGCCAGCCTCGTCTGCCTGCTGCGCGTGAGGATGCGCGAAGCTCAGATCCGTCGCCTCACGCGCGTGGCTGTCATGAGCGACGGAGTCCCGCTCGAGCGCATGACGCGGGCGCCCTCTCGAGTTCTGCACTGATTCTCCTGCGCACCGCGCGGGGCGATGTGCGCACCTCCTCTTCGGGCCAGTCTTGTGCACAGGCTGGTGCCCGATTCTCGGAGGTGTCGCATGACTTTGCCCCAAGAGCAGTTCGATGAGCTTCTGCAGAGGACGGCGCTCGCGTCGTTGTTCTACTACCCCGAGATCGCCGTGGACGACGGCGACTACAACTTGCAGAACGACATCGAGTATTGCCTGGAGCCAGTGACAGTACTCGAGTCGGAGGATCTCGACGAAGTGAGAGCCGCCGTCGGTCGCGTGATCACCAATCCTTCCGCCCATCGCGCGGAGCTCATCGAACTCGTCATCGAGCTCGCGCCAGAGCCGACGGGGGAGTAGGCCGGGCAGGTGGCCGACGCATCGGGCGACGCCTCGCGTCCCGCCGAACGGGAAGAGCACTCCGACGACCAGGATGCGAGCGCGAACGAGCGCGCTCGCGAGAGCAACCGCCGATACCGGCAGGCTCATCCAGATCGACACGCTGACTCCGCGCGACGCTGGAAAGAAGCGCATCCGGAGCGTGTGCGCGAACTGAACCGCCGATGGAGGGCCGAGAACGTCGAACGGTCGAGGGAGCTGAACCGCGAGTCGATGCGCCGAGCGGCTGTGCGCAAACGTCAACTGCTCGAAAAGCGCCGCCGATCGAACGAGGCATCGAAGCGCTGGAAGGAAGCCCACCCTGATCACGTCCGGGAGTACCACCGCCGCTGGCAGGCCGCCAACCCCGACAAGGTGACCGAGTACCTCGAGCGCTACCGCCGGACACATCGGGAGAAACTCAACGAGCGGGCGACGATCTGGCGCGATTCCGCACCCGAAAAGATGAAGGCGGCGCGAAAGGCCTGGGCGGACCGGAACAAAGAGCGCACCGCCGAGATTCAGCGGAAGCGACGAAACGATCCTGAGAAGTACCGTGCCGACCTCGACAAAAATAGCGCTGCCAAACGACTCGCACACCGCCTCGAGCGAGCGGGCCTGCCACCCAAGCGGCTGCATCGCACCACGGCAGCTGAGCGCCGATCGAACGATCGAGTGGCTGCTGCCTACTTTGACGACCCGGCGTTGTCGGAGCGACTGCGGCAGTTCGCTCAGCTCACGCAGAGGCTGACAGAGCACATGTTGACGCATGGCGATCGAGTCCGCGACTTCGCGCAAGCTTTCCTGGCCACCCGCTCGCGCATGGGTCTGCCGCCAGTCGACGTCGAGCAGGCCGTGTGGGCTCGCGCGGTGGAGATAGTCACCAATCGGATGAAGCGTGTGGATTTGCTGACGAGCCGGGATGTCGCGGCCGCTGTACGTAGCGCGAGGTCAAACATCGCCGCTGCCGAGCGTGAGCGACGCGCACAGCAGCTGCGTGCGGACATTGAAGCGCACGTCCGGAGGAACCGCCTACGACTGCTCGAGGAAGCAAGGCTTGAGAACGCAATGCGACTGCGTTCGGGGAAGGTGAGGATGCCGGTAGAACTGATCGTCGCTCACGCCGCTCTGGTCGAGGTCCTCGAAGCCCGCACCGAACGCGCCATCGACCGCGCGGGGTTGCGACAGATTCTGGGGCAGGTTCAGCCAAGGCTCGCTGGCATCGCGCAACATCGCGTCTCGGATCGGGACGTAAGGCGCGTTTCCTGTTCGGAAGCAAGGTCGCTCTAGCACCCAGCAAGCCATCCGTCTGGTAGCACTGCCGGATGGCGCCCACTGCTGGGCTCGGCGACTATTTCGCGGGAGGCTGGGCTGAGCCGTGCGATCTGGATCCCCAGCGGACATGCGCCATTGGTGTCGGCGACGCTCCAATCTGACGCGTTAACGACGGGCCAAAACGAGGCCACCCAGACAGATTGGGTGGGTGATCTCGGTGGAAGATTGGGCGGTCATTCGGCGGCTGGTCGCGGACGGAGTTCCGAGGCGGCAAGTCGCGAGGCAGCTGGGGATCGGCCGGTCGACGGTCGATAGGGCGTTGGCGTCGGACCGGCCGCCGAAGTATGAGCGACCACCGGTGCCGACGTCGTTCACGCCGTTCGAGGCGCGAGTTCGAGCATTGCTGGCGGAGCATCCGGAGATGCCGGCGACGGTGATCGCGGAGCGGCTGGAGTGGTCCGGGTCGATCACCTGGTTCCGGGAGAACGTGCGGCGGTTGCGGCCGGAGCATCGCCCGGTTGACCCGGCGGACCGGCTGATCTGGGCGGCGGGTGATGCGGCGCAGTGTGATCTGTGGTTCCCTCCGCGGAAGATTCCGCTCGAGGATGGGTCGAGCGTGCTGCTGCCGGTGCTGGTGATCGTGGCCGCGCATTCGAGGTTCGTGACGGCGCGGATGATCCCGACCCGCAAGACCGAGGACCTGCTGCTCGGATCGTGGGAGCTGATCCAGCAGTTGGGTCGGGTGCCGCGGCGGCTGATCTGGGACAACGAGCCCGGGATCGGGCAGAAGGGGCGGCTCGCGCAGGGCGTCTCCGCGTTCGCCGGCACGCTTGCGACGAAGGTCGTGCAGCTGCGGCCTTACGATCCGGAGTCGAAGGGGATCGTGGAGCGCCGCAACGGGTGGTTCGAGACCTCGTTCATGCCCGGCCGCTCGTTCACCTCGCCCGCGGACTTCAACACGCAGCTCGCCGACTGGCTGGAGCGAGCGAACGCCCGGGTGGTGCGGACGATCAAGGCGCGCCCGGTGGATCTGATCGAGCATGACCGGGCCCGGATGCTGCCGCTGCCGCCGGTTCCGCTGCAGCTGGGCTGGCGGGAACGGGTCCGTCTGGGACGGGACTACTACGTGCGTCTGGATGCCGTTGACTACTCCGTCGACCCGGCGGCGATCAGCAGGTTCGTCGATGTCGCAGCCGACCTGGAGCGGGTCCGAGTGCGGTTGGAGGGGCGGATCGTCGCCGACCACGCCCGGGTCTGGGCGCGCGGCAGCACCGTTACCGACCCCGTCCATGTTGAGACCGCGAAGCGACTGCGGGAACTGTTCCAGCAGCCCCGACCGATCGCCGCGGCGGACGACCTCAGCCGGGATCTGGCTGACTACGACCGCGCGTTCGGGATCAGCGGGGTGGCGTGATGAGCGCGAAGAGCACTGAGTCGGTGAAGCAGATCACCTACCTCGCCGGCGCACTCAAAGCGCCCCGGATCACCGAAGCCGCCGCGCGGATGGCCGACCAAGCCCGCGATGCCGGCTGGTCGTTCGAGGACTACCTCGCCGCGATCCTCGAACGCGAAGTCTCCGCGCGCAACGCCTCTGGCGCGGAGCTGCGGATCAAAGCGGCCGGGTTCCCCGCGCGGAAGACGCTCGAGGACTTCGACTGGGACGCGCAGCCCACCGCCCGCCAGCAGATCGCCGCCCTCGCATCCGGCGGATTCCTGCTCGAGGCGCAGAACGTGGTGCTGCTCGGCCCGCCCGGAACAGGGAAGACGCACCTCGCGACCGCGCTCGGGATCGTCGCCGCCCGACACGGCCACCGGGTGTTGTTCGCGACCGCGACGGACTGGGTCACCCGCCTCACTGAGGCGCACCGGCAGGGCAACCTGCCCCGCGAGCTCGCCCGGCTCCGCCGCTACGGGCTGATCATCGTCGACGAGGTCGGCTACCTCCCGTTCGAGCAAGACGCCGCCAACTTGTTCTTCCAGCTCGTCTCGAGCCGCTACGAACACGCGTCACTGATCCTCACCAGCAACCTGCCGTTCTCCGGCTGGGGTGGTGTCTTCGGGGACCAGGCGGTCGCTGCCGCGATGATCGACCGGATCGTTCACCACGCCGACGTCCTCACCCTCAAAGGCGCCAGCTACCGACTCCGCGGCAGGGGCATCGACAGCCTCCCAAGCATCAAGACACAGGATCCGGCAGACTAACGAAACGACAACCAGGTGGCCTCATTTTCGAGCGTCGTTCTGGCTTCACCTTGGACCGTCGTCGACAATTGGTGAGGCTTGCGAGCTAATGCGGTCCTATGGCGCGGACGGCGGAGGCGTGATCCGGAGCCGTCCGTCCGCGTCCATCCAGATCTGCTGTTGCTGGGGGCGACGCATCTTCCGTTCGCCACTCGACGTGTTTCCAGCGGGGTCTTGCTGTTTGCTCACATTCCCCTGTGCAAGCGGGGCAGTCGGCGTGCCTGACTGAGTGTCCGGTTCCTGGATTACGCTCATGGCGAGGACCGAGGCGAGTTGTGCAGCGCACGCGACGTGATAGCCAAGACGGATTGACTCGCGCGCCTTCAACCATGATCGACACACGACGCACGCCGTCAGCCCACTCGACGTACGCGGGTTGGGGGGCACCACGGCACCGCGGTCTCGCAACTCACGGACAGAAAGGTAGGTGGGCGGCGCGGCCGGGGTCTTCTCCCCTCGTCGCGCGCCCACTTCATACTTCGTCCATAGGTCGCCGGGCCGCCGCTTCTCGCGAATGAGTTGGTGCAGTGTCAGCAGGCTCAACCAACTCCGTATCGCTTCCTCCGATAGACGAACGTCGGGATCCATTCCCTCGAGCTCTCGCTGCATCGCCAGCACGCTGAGCCGGTGTCCCTCGGGCTTTCCATGGATGTAGTTGAAGTACAGCCGTGACTGCCACAGCACCGGCGGCACCGGAAGGTGGATCACTCCCTTGGAGTAGGTCGGCGTATGCGTCAGCCAGACCGGGTAGGAGCCGAACTCGGTCCGGACTCTTGCGTCGAGTGGCGTACCTGAATGCGCCTTCGCATGCTCCCTTCGCCGGCTCTCCATCCGCGTCATGAACCTGTCATTCCGCTCCTGCCGTTGACGCTCCTTCTCTTCCGCTGCGTGGCGGGCACGCTCGGCGGCTTCGGCGATGCTTTCAGCGGTTCGCATGAGCGTAACGATGCTGTTGGAGATGAACTGCCGTTCCGCGGTCAGGAAGAACTCGTCTAGTGGCTCGATCTCTAGCCGACCAGACCAGTTGTTGGCGAGTACTCGGGCGCCGGGCTGCTCCTCTGAGTACGGGTTGACCGTGGCGTGGGCGATGAGTCCGAGTTCCGGATTGATCCACAGAACTGGCAGCCCCGCGGCCGCGGCGGCACGTTGCGCGTAGTTGAGTGCGACACTTCCGATGTCGGTTCCTTTGCGCATCTGATCTCCCGCGTGCCCGAAGAGCCAGATGTCGACTATGCCTAGATCCCGGTATGACTCGTGTCGGGCAGTCCACTCCTCCGCAGTGATCGCCGCGTACTGCACCTCGAACGCGATCTTCTTACCAGACAGCGACGCTGTAGCCATCACGTCTGCGCGCCGGCGGCCATCTTCGGTGGTCGCTTCCAACTCGACCCGTAGCCCGGGGTACTTCGTCCTCAGCCAATCGGCAATCAGCAGTTGTGATTGTAGGTGCGAGAGCCCCATCCCATGGTTGCCTGCGCCTTTGCCATGCGAGAACCCATCTCGCTTCCTTCCCCGACGATTGACCACACTGAGAGTCGGTCGTTCGCAGCCGGGGACCACACAACGGAACACCTCGCCAGCGAGCCGACGTTCCTTGAACGCCACTGCGTCACCATCGGGCATGTAGACGATCACGTCGTCATTGAGCCTCGCGAAGACCAGCCTGGGTTCGCCGCTCCCCGTGAACGCCGCCACCTCAAGTGGATCATGCAACATGACGCGACAATAGCGACGAGCGAGGACACCCGTCATCTACCCCGGCGGTGGGCATCCGGTTACGTGCATCGCCAGACGCGCGAGCGTCGTGTGGAGCCGCTTGAGCGTTCGCTTGCCGTTCGAACGCCATCGTGGGCCCCACACATCACTACTGCTCGATCGGCGGCTCGCCGCCGCGAATGGGTCAATCCATCGGCTTGACGTGGGACTCGATGAACGCGATTTCGGCCTCGTCTAGGCCGTACTTCGCATAGAGCTTCGCGTCGATCTCGGGGATCGATTTCGACCAGTCGATATCCGAGGCCGAGGTGAAGTCCTGGTTGGGGACGTATTGCCACACCTTTGCCGGGTTGTGCTGCGTGATCTTCAACACGCCTAGCATCGTCCTTGCGAACTTGGTCTTTACGTAGGTCAGGCACGCCTGCGCCTCGGCTTCGGACTCAAACGAGCCAATGGTGATGAATGTCTGCGTCACCGCGATTCCCGGTTCAAGCACGATCGGCTTGTTCAGCGCAACGCCGAAGAAGTCAGTCGTCGACCCCGACCCGTTTGCCGCTGGGACAGCAACCTTGTACTTCTCCAAAGAATTGGGCCCGGCAATGTGCTCGCTCAGTATCCACCGGAACGCACGACGGTTCCTGATGACGCCGAGGACGCGCACGTACTTTCCGCCGTCTTCCGGGGGGTTGTCGTGGAACAGGAACCCGAGCTGCTCGAAAGCGTTGGTGCTTACGCGGAACTGTGCGTCACTCGACATGACACTCGCGGCATGAGGGTGCTGATCATGCATCTCCTTCGTGAACGCGTACGCGCGACCGCTCGACACCTCGCTCGCGATTGACGGCGCTCCCGACTCAAGCACCTTGTGCAGGATCGCGTTGAGCTCCGGGTGTCGGGTGAAGAAGCCGATGGGTCCGAGCTTGCTGTCCGAATCGCGGTAGGTGACAGCAATGCCGCCCTTAATGGGGTCCGTGAGGCTCGGGAACAGCCGGTTTGAGTCCGGCTCAAAATATGGCACTGTCAGGTGCTCGTCTGAGAGCATCTTCTCGTTCCATGCCTTGGGCGTGAAGCCGGCGTTGAAGAGGAAACGAGCGGGCGTGATGAGCACGACCTTGGTGCCGACCTCGTGCGCGGCGTCCATGAACCGGTGGTAGATCGGGGTGTCGCGGGTGCCTTCACCTTGGGCCTCCTCCTGGTAGGGAGGATTCCCGATCACAACAGCGAACTTCTTGGGCATGTCAGTTGTCTCCCAGCATCTCGGCCACGACGCGTTCGCGTTCATCAGCGGTCATTCGGGCGAGGTCCCCGACTCGGAAGTGTCCGGAATCTTCCAGCCAGGCTCGACGCTCGGGGACGCCGCCGCTGACGGCCTCCAGCGTGATCGCGTGGAGGATCTGGTTGTGGCTCATCTCGAACACTTGCTGCGTAAGAATGTGGCGCAACCGATCGTTCTGATCGGGGATGGAGTCCGCTAAGCCCTTGTCGAGTCGGCGGACGAGCTCCATGAGGAAAAGGCCGGCGGTGGAGAACAGGTCGGCGAACGTCTTGTCGGGATCGGAGAAGATGCCCGGGTTAGCCGCTTCGAGTGTGTTGCACATTAGCTGCACAACCGGCTTCGGGGTGAAGACCAGCGACGTCTTCTGCTGCGGGATGTACGCGAAGATGTCCTCGGTGAGCGCCGGGTCGAAGTAGTCGGAGAGTTCGTCCTTCTTGTTGAAGAACTCCTGGATCGCCTGGTTGAACACGGCCTCGTCGAAAAGACCGGGAACCCGGGTTACTTCGCCCGTCTTCTCGTCGGTGATGTCGCGACCGTCGCGGAGCTTGCGGAAGTCTTCCTCGGTGATGCCGGTGATCTCTGCGAACACGTCATCGGGTGTGTAGTCGTCGAAGTTGGTGAGGGTGATGTCGCGATCCCCGTAGGCCATAAGGAACATCGGTATTGTGCGCGCGAACCCGCGGAGATGGTCGCGGGCAGCATCCATGGTCTTGTTCGCCTGAGACTGGGCCTTCTTCGTCTCCTCGCGTGTGACGACTGTCTCCGTGACGCTGTCGAGGGTCTGGTGGAAGATCGCGAGGATCTGCGCGTCGAGATCGGCCTTCGCCTCGGCCTTCTTCTCCTCGACGGCCATGAACTCGGCCTCGGTCGCAGCATTCCGAGACTCGGCTTCGATGTGGTGGACGGCGATCTGATGGTCGACGTAGGCGCGCTCGACCTTGGCCTTCACGTGCGCTTCGGTGGCCTTCTCGTCGTTCTCGACCTGCTTGGCGGTCATGCCGTACTCGGCCGCGACCTTCGTCCGTGTCTCGCGTGCCCTCTCGGTGACGACTGCGGCGACCCGCTTGGCAGCATCCATCGCCTTCGTCGTTTCGGGGTCGAGCGATGGCACGTCGTCGTCTGAATAGATCGGCTTGCCGAGCTGTGCGATCTTCGGGTTGATGACGGTGCCGACGTCAACCTGCACATTGCCGGCCGTGTCGGTGGTCGGCGGCGGGATCGGAACGTCGACATGCTCGCCCTTTTTCGCCTTGTTCTCCTTGGCGACCGGGAGCTGGTTGAGGATGTCTTGGAAGTGCTCGACGGCTCGGAAGATGCCCGACACGTTGGCGAACAGCAGGTTCGACAGGAAGCCCCGGCGAACGACCTCTCGGGCCTTGAACACCTGGGGAAAGGTGAGGACCTGCGCGGCGTCGAGCTCGATCATCCGACCCTCGGTGTCCTCACCCAGGATCGGGAAGAAGTTCAGG
This sequence comes from Microbacterium sp. F01, assembly GCF_056156365.1. Lineage (NCBI taxonomy): Bacteria > Bacillati > Actinomycetota > Actinomycetes > Micrococcales > Microbacteriaceae > Microbacterium > Microbacterium sp. F01. The sequence continues at coordinate 2,107,830 of NZ_CM149592.1, read as the reverse complement.
AGTCGGCGGATGTTCTCCCTGCGCTCGCCGGCGTCGACAGGCGGGTTCGGGGCGAGATTGTTCGCGAACTCGTCGAAGATCGTCAGTGTGCGCTCGGGGGCGAAATCGAAGATGTACGCGTTCTTCTTCTGGAACACCTTGTCGCCGCGGGTGAACGTGCAGGGGTTCTGCGATCGGAACGCTGCCTGCATATATAGCGCGGGTGAGGACAGGTTGGACAGCATGATCACCGCGGTCCACTCCGGCACCGTGACGCCCGTCGTGAGCTGACCCACTGACAGCGTGATGGTCTTGCCGCCCTCGGCCTCCGTCTTCGCGATGGCGGCACGGACCTTGTCGAGCGACTTCCCCACGGATACCGAGTCGTCGGCATCCTCATCCAGGCCGTCGCTCTCCTCAGTGTGTGGCCGGCCATCACCCGCGGCGAGGATAACGGTGTAGTCGCCGAAGACGTGGTGCTTCTTCAGCATCCGCTCCAGCGCTTTCGCGGACGCGACCCGGTTCAGCAGCCAGAACGAGTGCCTGATCTCATCTCGCAACTCCGGGGTGGAGAACGGGTACTTCTCCTGCGTCGCCAGCGCATCCAAGAACCGCGCCACGTCGGCTTCGTACACGAAGTAGCCGTTGTCCTTGGTGGCGAAGAACTCCGCCAGATCGAACGTGTAGTCCACGTTCCCCGCATCTTCGTCGAGCGCGACGCCCTCAGCGAGCCGGTCGGTCACCATCCGGGAGAGCTGGTAGGTCAGCAGGTTGAGGGTCGGGAGCTGCGTGTACGGATTGTCGATCGAAGCATCCGTCCATGACGCCTTGGCGTCCTGCTCGTCCTCGTACGTCCAGTTGAAGATCTGGTCGGCGCCGAAACGTCCTGACGCCAGCGCCTTGAACGGCGTGCCCGACAGATGCAGAGTATGGCTGCGCTTGATCTGTGTGAACGCGACATCCGTCTTCGTCGTGTCGACACCTTCATGCGCCTCGTCTATGACGAGGAGGTCCCACTTGAAGTCGGCGACGTGCTTGAGCTTGTCGAAGGACCCGCCGAAGTACTTCGACCCCTTGAGATCCTGCAAAGACACGAACTCAATGATGCGGGGATCGCGATCGACGTTCTCCAGCGAATACGCCCTCCACTGCTCGCGCGTCATCGGGTTGCGCTGAGCGAGCGACGGAGAGTCGGAAACGAACTGGTAGGTCGTCTTGTGGCCGATGAAGCGCTGGTAGTCGTCGAACCACGAGTTGGCGATCGCCGGGCGGTTGGTGACGATCAGGGCACGCTTGACGTCCATCTTCACCATCAGGTCGTACGTCGTCAGCGTCTTGCCGAACCGCGGCTTCGCGTTCCACAACACCTCACTGGCGCCGTCAGGACCGAACGCCTCGATGGCCTGGCTGACCGCCTGCTGCTGCTCGGGGCGCAGCGTGTAGTCATCCTGCGACACTCCGCGTGGCGTCGTGAAGGACTTCGAAGCGAACTCGAAGAAGTACTGCTGACTCGGCTTGGGGGCGCCGGCGAACTTGTGCCACTCCGTGCGGCTCGGTGTGCTTGCAGGGTCGAACTCGCGCTCGATGCCCTGCTGCTTGAGGAAGGCGTGGAAGTCCGAATCGCGGAACGTCCCACCATCCTCGGTCATAAACGCCGCACGGTACGCCCAGACCTTAATCTTCTGAATGTTGAGCTGACCGGCCTGCTGCGCGATCCGCTTCTCGGCAGACTCTTGCTCGGTGTACCCGATCTTCTCCCACCCGTCATACTTCGGGATGTCGGGGGTCCTCCACGAGTAGATGTACGGCACGACCTCGCGGAAAGTGCTGATGTTGGGGCTAGCCACCGGCTCTCGCTTCTTCATGGACGTGATCGATTCGGCACACCGCGTAGGTGTCGTAGACCGTGAAATCAATACCGTTGTTCTCTCGCAGGGAGGCGAGCGAGAACGGCTCGCGCTGCACCATGCCAGGACTGCTCGGGACACGGGTCCACCACGAGAACTGGATCTCGTCGCCGCGCCAGTCCCGCTCGGTCAGCGTGTTGCCCCGGATGACGTTCGCGTCGATCAGGAACTCGGCCGCGCGCACCAGGTCGGTGTCGGGACCACAGGGCGTGTCGTGTCGTGTGTGGAATCGCACGAACTCGGCGAGCATGGCCGCCTGGGCATCTTCATGGTTGTCTTCGAGCAGCTCGATGCCGTAGATCGAGGCGACCGCGAACAGTGACTCGTGCGACCACGACGCGACGGGACGCCGCTTCTCGATCGCGCGGAGCTTGCGATGCAGGATCGCGACGAGGAAGTTGCCATCGCCGGCAGCAGGTTCGAGGAAGGTCTTGTCGACGAAGTCGGGCCCGGTTTCGAGCTCTTCGCGCACCAGGTCGAGCATGCGGTCGACCATGTGCCGAGGGGTGAACACCTCGCCGTAGGCCTTGACGCGATGCCGTGACTTCACCGCCCGCTCCTCGATGATCGTCGGTGTCACTCGTGTCCCCATGCTTGCTCCGAAAGTGGCCGCCCTGCCCGGCAGTCCGCGTAGTTCGAGCAACGAAACCGGCTCACGCCAGAGTACAACGCCCCCAGGACGTGGCCCCGCGTACCGCGCGGGCGCAAGGGAAGGCGATGGTGCCATTGCCTGCGCAGACCCCTCGATGGAGAATTCCGGCGAACCTTGCGAAGCCTCGATGGGCAACGAGAGTTCGCTGTACGCGATCACCGCCGGCAGTGTCGGAGGCCGACCGTATCTTAGTTACATGGATGTAATTCCTCCAGCTGAGCCAGTTGAAGGTGGTGGTGAATCCACATCGGACCACCATGCTGAGGGTGCGCCCGTTGCCGTCGCCGCGGGCCGTTGGGACGGACCGCTGCAGATCTTGGCGCTCGATGGCGGTGGGGCGAAGGCACTCTTCACGGCATACGTGCTCGCCGACCTCGAGGACGACCTCGGGGTCTCCGTCGCTGATCGATTCGATCTGATCGCGGGGACTTCGGCGGGAGGGATCATCGCGCTCGCGCTCGGTGTGGGTATGCGCCCGCGCGAAATCGTCGAGCACTACGAACGTCTCGTCGCGACGGTCTTCCCTCCTGCCCGTCGGCGGTGGTGGGCGCGGCCGCGTCAAGTCTTCAGACCGATGTACGACGGTGTCGCCCTGCGGGCCGCGCTCGCCGATGTCTTCGGGTCGCTGCGCCTTGGGGACAGCCGGAAGCGACTGCTCATTCCGTCATGGAATGTTCAAGCCGGCAGCGTCCACGTATTCAAGACCCCTCACCACCCCCGCCTAAGGCGCGACTGGAAGATGTCCATGGTGGATGTAGCGAACGCGACGGCGGCCGCGCCGCTCTACTTCCCCGCCGCAAAGGTGGAAGGGCTCCGACTCATCGATGGCGGTGTGTGGGCGAACAACCCGTCGGTGATAGCCGTCGCCGAGGCGACGAGCATGCTGGGCGCAGATCTGTCGAACCTGCGCGTGCTGAACGTCGGAACCATGGAACCCGACGCATCGCACAGCAAGCAGCTCGACAACGCTGGATTCCTAGGGTGGGCGAGACCTGCAGCAGGGACCATCCTGAACGCGAGCAGCCGGGGCGGGCAGGGCATCGCCGAACATCTGATTGGCAAGGCAAACTACGTGCGGTTCGACACGCCCACTCCTCGCGGAGCGTTCGCCCTGGATGCCGCTGACCCGAAGGACGTATATGGCCTGGCGAGCACGGCCAGCCGTCGCCTCAGCCCCGTCTTCGAGGACCACTTTGCCGCTCACACCGCGGCCGCCTACCTTCCTTCTGTTTCCGTGCCCGTTACTTCGAGCTCTGGGGGCTCCCGATGAAACTCGCTGACCACTTCGACGTCCTGCTGAAGGACACCGTCAACCTGCCGCAGTACAAGCTCGACTCGCTCGAGGAGCGCGTCACTGCGATCTACACCGCGCTGAGAGCCGACGCGGTCGTCGGGCCAAAGATCACTGGCAAGTCACCGCAGGGCTCGTGGGCCCATCGAACGATCATCCGGCCCCTAAACGGCAAAGAGTTCGACGCCGACTTCATGCTCAACATGGACGAGGACGCAGAGTGGTCGCTGACACCGAAGACCTACATCGACGAGGTGTACACCGCGCTTCGTCGCCACCCCGTCTACGCGAAGATGAACCCTACGCGCAAGTGCCGCTGCGTTCGGATCTCCTACGCCAACGACATGCACGTCGACATCGTCCCCCACCTCATCCTCAGCAACGGTCGTGAAGTCATCGTCAACCGGGATGACGATGACTGGGAGGACACCAGGCCAGAAGGCTTCACGAAGTGGATGCGGGAGAAGGACGCAATCGCGCAGGGGAATCTCCGGAAGGTGATTCGACTGATGAAGTACCTTCGCGATCACAAGAACTCCTTCACGGGGACCCGATCGATCCTCCTGACCACTCTGCTGGGGGAGCGGGTCGACGAATTGAGCAAGATCCTCAACCCCAGCTGCTACAGCGACCTCCCCACCGCGTTGCGGACGATCGTCAACGACCTCGACACGTGGCTCCAGGCTCGGCCGTACAAGCCATCGATTGCCGACCCGTCGGGTTCCGGCGTCACGTTCGATCATCGCTGGGATGAGAACACGTACCTGTACTTCCGCGACCGCATCCACAAGCACGCTGCCGAGATCAACGACGCATACACGGATTCCGACAAGGACAGCAGCGTCAAGAAATGGCAGGGTCTGTTCGGCGATGCCTTCCACGCGCCCGCTCCGGCCACTGCACCCAAGTTCACGCCGGCGGCGCCGGCTACGACGAGCACGGGACGTTCGGGGCGCGCCGGTTGACCCGAAAACGCTCGCAGGCATGCACGCCTTGGCAGCACCAACTCCTTGGCGGGCTCAAGCAGCTTGCGCGCGACCGCCCGACAGAATTGCGCGCCGGACGTGCCACTCTCGATAACGGCGACGCGCTCGTCGAGGTTTCCGTGGCCACGGCCGGCATCGTCCGTGTTGACGGCGGGCTGAACCTCGGTGACTGGGAGCCGTTCACATTGCGCATCCCGGACACGCCGTTTGCCGCGCCCAGCGTCGAGGTCCCACACCTCCGTTTCCTCGGCTTCCCCCACGTGCTGCAGGGCCGCCGGATCTGTATATACCTGGATCCATCCCGCGAGTGGCACCCTCTGGATGGCATCGCTGCAACGCTTGACCGGCTCTGGCAGTGGCTGGGCGAGGCCGCGGGCGGGGAGTTCGATGCCTCGGCCGCGATGTACCACGCTGTCGGTGGCGTGCTTCACCGAGCACCCGGCACACCAACGATCGTCGCGCGGGCCAACCTGCCCGCGACCGCCGCGTCCCTCGGATGGCTTACGCCCCGGACGGACGAGCGCCTGGACCTCATCCTCACACGCGAAGACGGTCACGCGACGCCAGTGATTTCCCTGGCCTCGGATCTCCCGCTGGGCGCCAGCTCGTCCCTGGTACAGCTCCTGCTGCTCGCCGACTACCCCCGATATGCAGCCGACGCCGCCCGACCCCTGGGCGCACTTCGCACCGCTCCAGCGATCTCCCCAGCCATCACCACGACGCTCATCGCAGCCGCCATGCGCAACGCCACTGGCACCGAGCAGTACTTCGTTCTTGCCGTTCCGCACCCAGCAGGCGGGGCACCCCATCTCTTGTGTGGAAGGCTTCCCGCGCTCGTCGCCGATGCTCTCCGTCACGTCGGTCGCATGCGAGGGACACTCGTCGACCTCGACCCCACGAAGCTCGACATCGACATCCCGATCGAATGGTGCAACATGTCTGACGAACGCGAATCCGTTACAACTCGTCGCGACGCCGACCGTCCCGTGAACGGGTTCCTTGGCAAGACCGTGCATGTGTGGGGCTGCGGCGGGCTCGGCTCCTGGATCGCCGAGTTCGCCGTGCGTGCAGGCGCCAGCCAGATCACGATCTGTGATCCAGGGGTGGTCACTGGCGGCCTCCTCGTCCGCCAGAACTACGAGGAAGAAGACATCGGTAGAACCAAGGCTGACGCGCTTGCGATCCGTCTCGCGGCACTCCGTGACGATGTCGATGTGCGCGTCGCGACGGGGATCCTCCCCGATGACATTGCCGGGGCACTCCAATCGGACCTGGTCGTCGATGCAACGGTCAACAACGCCATCACCGCGCTCCTCGACAGCCTGATCGCCGTCGAGGGCCGACGTGCCCTGATTGCGCAGGCGGCCACCGACGTCGCTTCCGGCACGCTGGGCATTCTGACGATCTGTCCGTCGGCGTCGTCCGATATTCCGTCCGCGGTCGATGCGGCCGTGGGCCGAGTGGTGACCGCCGACGGCGAACTCGAGCTGTATCACCGGCTGTGGGCTGACCCGCTTTCCGGGGACGAACTGACCCCGACCCGCGGGTGCTCCGTGCCGACCTTCCACGGATCCGCCGCCGACCTTGCCGCGGTCGCCGGAGTGCTCACCACACTCTTGGGCAGTCACCTCAACGCGGCCGGCACAGATGTCGCGGGAACCCACCTCGTCGCGCTTCCCCTCGCAGGCGATGGCCCACCTCACCGCTTCGTCGCGGCACTCCCGTAAGGTCAATGAGCTCCTGAGCGACTCGGCGACGGGGGGACCCGACTCGGGCTCGGCAACAGCGCCGCGCTCCAGTCGAAGCGGGCGGCACTCCGCGGGCGATGAAGCTGTGGTCGCCTTTTACTCGCTCTTTTCAACCCCAACGAACCCGAATCAACCGTGAATGTGGACGTCCAGCCGGAGGCGCTCGAGACGTAGAATCCCTTCTAACGACTGACAAGTCGCAACAACAGAAAGGATTCGGATCTCATGCACTCCTCTCAGGGGGTCAGGGGTTCGAGTCCCCTCAGGTCCACCGAAAAGGCCGCCCGATCCGGGCGGCCTTTCGTCTTGCTCGAGAGTTTTCTCTCCGCCTGCGGACTCACTGCAGGCGCGGGTCCTGCGTCGGATCCGCATAAGGTGCGGGGCATCCCGACTCGATCGCTCCGGTGCGGAGCTCGAAGTGCCACGCCTCGTTGCCGTAGGTCTGGCACAGCCCGTAAGCGGCGCCGTGCCGGGCGAGCCACTCGACCGCATCGTACGAGCCGACGTCGACGGCGTCGCCGGCCACGTGCACCGAGGTTTCGGACGACGCCACCCAGCGCGCGGCCTCTTCCTCCGAGCCGTACTGGGCTACGGCCTCGTACCGCAGCCGATCCTGATACTCGGCGGAGCGCCACCCGCTGTTGACGCCGATCGCGACATGGTCGACCGCGGCGTCGTGGGATGCGCGCTGCAGTGCACCCCGCAGGCCGGGCGACAGGCGCGCGACACCGGGGTAGTCGTCGTCGAACGCGGTGGCACCATCGGGAAGCAGTCCGTCCTCGGGGGTGACGTCACCGTCCGGCGCGTCAGGAGCGACGACGTTCGACCCGCCGCCCGCAGCGTGCCCGAGCGGGACGGCGGCGGATGCGGTTAGGTAGACGGCGACGCCGACGAGCGCGAGCGCAGCGACGAGAACAGCGCTCATCGCGCGGCGTGCGACGCGCCGGGTTCTCGACGGCGCGGTTGCTGTGGGGATCATGCTCCAAGCCCACACGCGCGCGTGTTGCGAGGGCGTATCGGATTCCGCATACGCGGACGATATGCGCCGGCTCGTAGCATCGAGGTCATGCGCGTGCTGGTGGTCGAGGACGAGCCCCTCATGGCGGATGCGATCCGCGACGGACTGCGCCTCGAGGCGATCGCGGCCGATATCGCGGGCGACGGTGACACCGCCCTGGAGCTGCTCAGCGTCAACGCCTACGACATCGCCGTGCTCGATCGCGATATCCCGGGCCCCTCGGGTGACGAGGTCGCCGCGCAGATCGTGCGCTCGGGAAGCGGCATCCCGATCCTGATGCTCACGGCGGCGGACCGCATCGACGACAAGGCGACCGGATTCGAGCTGGGCGCCGACGACTACCTGACGAAGCCGTTCGACCTGCAGGAACTCGTGCTGCGGCTGCGGGCGCTGGATCGTCGTCGTGCGCGCAGCCGCCCGCCCGTGCGGCAGCTCGCGGGGCTGCGACTGGATCCGTTCCGCCGCGAGGTGTACCGCGAGGGCCGCTACGTCGCGCTGACGCGCAAGCAGTTCGCCGTCCTCGAGGTGCTCATGAGCGCGGAGGGCGGGGTCGTGAGTGCCGAGGAGCTGCTCGAGCGGGCGTGGGACGAGAACGCCGATCCCTTCACCAACGCGGTGCGCATCACGGTCTCGGCGCTGCGCAAGCGGCTGGGCGAGCCGTGGGTGATCGCCACCGTCGCGGGTGTCGGCTATCGGATCGACAGTGCGGACGGCGGCGGTCATGACTAGAGCGCCCGGTGTGAGCGTACGGCTCAAGCTCGCCCTCAGCTACGCCGGCTTCCTCGTGGTGGCGGGCGCGCTGCTGCTCGCCGTGGTGTGGCTGTTCCTCCTCAGATACGTGCCTGACGGGCAGATCACCGGCCCCGGGCCCTTCGTCCCGAATCGTGGCGACCTCGTTCGCGCCTTCACGCCGGCCGCCTCCTGGGCGCTGCTCTTCCTCCTCGTGTTCGGTCTACTCGGCGGCTGGATCCTCGCGGGACGGATGCTGGCGCCGCTTGCGCGCATCACCGATGCCACCCGCCGCGCCGCGAGCGGATCGCTGTCGCATCGGATCGCGCTCTCGGGCCGCCGGGACGAGTTCCGCGAGCTCGCCGACAGCTTCGATGCGATGCTGGCGCGCCTCGAGGCGAACGTCGCCGAGCAGCGGCGGTTCGCGGCCAACGCCTCGCACGAGTTGCGGACACCGCTGGCGATCACGCAGACGCTGCTGGACGTGGCCAGCAGCGACCCCGATCGCGATGTCGACGCGCTCATCGAGCGACTCCGCGCGGTCAACACCCGAGCGATCGAGCTCACCGAGGCGCTGCTCGTGCTCAGCCGGGCCGAGCAGGCATCGTTCGCCCGCGAAGCCGTCGACCTGTCCCTCGTCGCCGAAGAGGCCACCGAGACACTGCTGCCGCTCGCCGAGGCCCGTGGCGTGACCGTTCGCACGAGCGGCGACGTAGCCTGGACCACGGGCTCGTACGCCCTCCTCCTCCAGCTGGTGTCGAACCTGCTGCACAACGCGATCGTCCATAACCTCCCCGCGCATGGCATCGTCGACGTGATCACCTCCGAGCGCGACGACGCGGTGGCGCTCGTCGTCGAGAACACCGGCGAGGTGGTCAGCCCGGAGCGCGTGGCGACGCTGACCGAGCCGTTCCAGCGCGGGAGCGAGCGCGCCCGCACCGGCGACCACGCCGGCGTGGGGCTGGGCCTCGCGATCGTCCGCAGCATCACCGAGGCCCACGGCGGCACGCTCGCGGTCGCAGCGCGGGCGGAAGGAGGCCTGCGGGTGACGGTGCGGCTCGGGGCGCAGCATCCGTGATCCCCACCATTGCGCGGGTGGGATGCGTCGGCAAGGGTGGAACGCATGAGCGCAGTGACCCCGTTCCTGTGGTTCGACGACGCCGCTGAGGAGGCCGTCACCTTCTACACCGGTCTGATCCCGGACTCCGAGCTCGTGACGATCGACCGCTACCCCGACGAAGTGCCGGGCATGGGCGGGAAGGTCATGCACGTGCACTTCCGGCTCGGCGGGCGCGACTACTACGGGATGGATGCCGGCCCGCAGTTCCCGTTCACGGAGGCCGTCTCGCTCTACGTCTCGTGCCGCGACCAGGCCGAGGTCGATCGCTACTGGGACGCGCTGACGGCGGGCGGCGGTCAGGAGCAGCCCTGCGGCTGGCTCAAGGACCGCTGGGGCCTGTCGTGGCAGATCATCCCCGACCGGCTCGTGGAGCTGATCCGGCACCCCGACCCCGAGGTCGCGCACCGTGCCGTGCAGGCGATGCTCCGGATGCGGCGCATCGACCTCGCGGTCCTCGAGGCGGCCGTGGCGGACGGATGAGTCGCGGCGCCCGGTGGGCGGCGGTCGGATGCCTCGTTCTGGCGCTGACCGCAGCATCCGGGTGCAGCGCCCCGGCGTCGCAGCCGGCTCCTTCGTCGCAGGCGCCCACGATCGGCCCGAGCACGGCCGCCCCGGCGGCCCAGACCTGGTGGCGCGCCGGGGAGGTCACCGGAGCGCTCGCCTCGGAACTCGTGGCGCCATGGTCGGTCGTGCCCCTCAAGGCCGGGGGAGCGCTGGTCTCGGAACGCGGAGACGGCACGGTACTCGAGCTCACCCCGGACGGCGAGGTCCGGACGGTCGGCGTGATCGAAGGTGTCGTGTCGGGTGGTGAATCCGGCCTCCACGGACTCGCGCTGCTCCAGACTGACGACGCCCTCATGCTCTACGCGTACTTCGGTGCCGCCGACGACAATCGCGTGGCGCGGATGCCGCTCGTCGGCCAGCCGGGATCGTTCGGGCTCGGCGCGCCGGAGGTGATCATCGAGGGCATCGCGCGGGCGAGCACCCACGACGGCGGCCGCCTCGCCTTCGGGCCGGACGGGTATCTGTACGTCACGACGGGGGACGCGCAGCAGCGCGATGCCGCGCAGGACCCGGACGCCCTCAACGGGAAGATCCTGCGCGTGACCGCCGACGGAGATCCCGCCCCCGGCAATCCGTGGGGCACCCGCGCGTGGTCGATGGGGCATCGGAACGTGCAGGGCATCGCGTGGACGGCCGACGGCACGATGTGGGCGAGCGAGTTCGGTCAGAACGCGTGGGACGAGCTCAACCGCATCGAACCGGGGGCGAACTACGGCTGGCCCCTGGTCGAGGGGATCGCCGGGCGCGAGGGGTTCGCGGATCCGGTGGCCCAGTGGCCGACGAGCGACGCGAGCCCCAGCGGCATCGCCGCCCGCGGCGACACGGTGTTCATGGCGGGGCTCCGCGGCGAACGGCTGTGGCAGATCGACACCGACGCGGGCCGGATGCGCGGTGAACCCGTCGCCGCGTTCGTGGGAGAGCATGGGCGACTGCGAGACGTCGTGACGCTGCCCGACGGGTCGCTGTGGCTGCTGACGAACAACACCGACGGCCGCGGCTCACCGCGAGCGGGCGATGATCTGCTCCTCCGCGTGGAGCTGGTTGCGGCGCCGTGACGCGTGCATCCGCACGCTCTCCGGCACGCTACGGTGAGAGCGTGACCTCGCAGCCCCGCTGTCCGCATTGTCGCCACTTCGTCTACCTGGACACGTTGCGGTGTCCGAACTGCGAAGCCGAGATCGGCTACCACATCCCGACACGTGAGTTCTTCGGGCTCCGCCACGGCCAGGCCGTCATCGACGGCGAGACCTGGTACACCTGCTCGAACCGCGAGTGGGCGTGCAACTGGCTGGTGTGGGAGAACGCGCCGGCGGGCCGCTGCTTCTCGTGCCGGCTCACCCGCCGCCGCCCCGCCGCTGATGACACCGTCGCCCTCGAGAAGCTCGCGAAGACCGAGGAGGCGAAGCGACGGCTGCTCCTGCAGCTCGCCGACCTCGGCCTCCCGATCATCGGCTGGGACGTCGAGAAGGGCGGGCTCGGATTCGACCTGATCTCGAGCCTCTCCGACGGCAAGCCGGTCACGATCGGGCACGCCAACGGCATCATCACGATCGACCTGGCCGAGAGCCTCGACGACCGGCGGGAGGCGCTGCGGGTCCGGCTCGGCGAGCCGTACCGCACGATCCTCGGGCATCTGCGCCACGAGGTCGGGCACTACTACCAGAATGTCCTCCTCACCGACGACGAGCTCTGGGCGCGGTGCCGCGAGCTCTTCGGCGACGAACGGACGAGCTACCGGGACGCGCTCAAGCATCACTACGCCTTCGGCGCGCCCTCGGACTGGCACGAGGCGTTCATCTCCGAGTACGCGACCATGCACCCGTGGGAGGACTTCGCCGAGACGTTCGCCCACTACCTGCACATCACCGGAACGCTGCAGACCGCCGCGGTCATCGGCATCCATCTCGACGCGTCGGTGACGAACCTCCGTGACACGGATGTCGTGCCGCTCGAGTCGTACGAGAACGAGCCGATCCAGCGCCTCCTCACCGACTGGGAGTGGCTGTCGCAGGCGTTCAACCGCATCAATCGGTCGATGGGCTTCGGCGACCTGTACCCGTTCACGATCGTGACGCCGGTGCGACACAAGCTGGCGTTCGTCCACGACATCGTGACGCGCGCGCCACTCAGCCCGGGGGAGCAGTACACGCTTGCGATGGCAGGCGCCGGGGCAGGGGAGACCGAGACGTCATGACGTCGTTCGCGCGCGGGCAGCGGGTGATCGGTGCGGCGACGCACTACGTCGAGAACCAGCCGCCGTGGCGCGTCGATGTCGACGAGTACACCCTCAACGCCCCGCTCGGCGCGGCGGTCCGCGCGTTCGGAGCGGAATGGGCCGACGAGGGGCTCCGCGAGGCGGGCACGCTGGTCGGGTCGGGTTCGTTCCAGCGCGACGCGCACCTCGCGCACGTGCACCCGCCCGTCGCGCACGCCCACGACCGCTGGGGCTTTCGCCTGGACGAGGTCGAATACGATCCGTCGTATCACCGCGTGATCGCGGATGCCGTCGCGCGGGGGGCGCACACCTCCGCGTGGGCCGACCCTCGCCCGGGGGCGCACGTCGGCCGTGCGGCGATGTTCATGCTGTTCGCGCAGGTGGAGCCCGGCCACGCGTGCCCGGTGTCGATGACGCACGCCGCGGTCGCTTCGATCGAAGGATCCCCGTGGGTGGCGGACGAGTGGCTCCCGCGCATGTACTCCCGCGAGTACGACCCGCGGCTCATCGTCGACGGCGGAAAGGGCAGCGCCCTCATCGGGATGGCGATGACCGAGAAGCAGGGTGGCTCCGACGTCCGCGCGGGCACGACGATCGGCGAGTCGATGGGTGGGCACGCCTACCAGCTCACCGGCCACAAGTGGTTCTGCTCCGCGCCGATGTCGGACGGCTTCCTCGTGCTCGCCCACACCCGCAGCGGGGGTGTCGACGAGGGCCTCACGTGCGTGTTCGTGCCCCGCATGCTGCCGCACGACATGCGCAACGTGTTCCGCATCCAGCGGCTGAAGGACAAGCTCGGCAACCGCTCGAACGCGTCGGCGGAGGTCGAGTTCGACGGCACCGTCGGCTTCCTGATCGGCGAGCCCGGCCGCGGCGTGCGCGCGATCATCGAGATGGTGCAGCGCACGCGTCTCGACTGCGTCCTGGGCACTGCTGCGGGCATGAGGCAGTCGGTCGCCGAAGCAGTGTGGCACGCGCGCGGGCGCGAGGCGTTCGGTGAGCTCCTCATCGACCAGCCCGCGATGACCAGCGTGCTCGCCGACCTCGCCCTCGAGTACGAGGCGGCGATGCTCACCGGCCTGCGCCTCGCGCAGCTCTTCGAGGCCGAGGCATCCGATCGCGATATCGCCCTCCGCCGTCTCGCCACACCGGTGTCGAAGTACTGGGTGTGCAAGCGCGGCCCGCACCACGCGTACGAGGCGCTCGAGTGCCTCGGCGGCAACGGGTACACCGAGACCTTCCCGCTCGCCCGGCGCTACCGCGAGCAGCCCGTCATGGCGATCTGGGAGGGCTCGGGCAATGTCATCGCCCTCGATGTGCTGCGGGCCCTCACCCGCGACCGCGCGTCGGGGGAGGCCTTCGCCGACGAGCTCGCGACCACGGCGGGCGCTTCGGCGGTGCTCGACCGCCACGTGGAGCGCACCCTCGCCCTCCTGCACCGCCTCGTTGCCGATCCGGACGACGCTCCGGCTCAGGCCCGCCGCCTCACCGAGGACCTCGCCCTGGCGTTCCAGGCGTCCCTCATGCTCCGTCACGCGCCAGGACTCGCCGCCGACACGTTCATCGCGGCCCGACTGGGCGAGGATCGCGGCGCGCAGTACGGCGTGCTGCCGTCGGGGACGGACGCCGCGGCCATCGTCGCGCGCCACTGACCGCCGACCGCGCTTAGGCTGTCTGAGTGACTGCGGCGCGACGTTCCCTCCTGTTCGCCGCGGTCGTCGCAGCCGCGGTGATCGTCACCACGTCGTGCGCGGCGACCGCCACCGCGAAGCGGTCGCCGACCTCGTCGCCGTCGGCCACGGCGACCCCGACGCCTGCCGCCGTGGGGCTCACTCCGGCTGAGCAGGCCGTCTCCGCGATGACGCTGCGGGAGCGCGCCGCGAGCGTGGTGATGGGGCACATTCCGACGACGGATGCTGCGGCCCTGCGCTCGTACATGGAGTCCACCGATGCCGGCGGCTTCATCCTCATGGGCGCGAACATCCCCGCCGACGAGGCGGCGCTCGAGGAGCTCACCGCCGCGCTCACGGTCGACCCGGCACAGCCGCCCCTGATCGCCATCGACCAGGAGGGCGGAGACGTGTCGCGGCTGCCGTGGGACGACCTGCCGTCGCCGCTCGAGCTGCAGAGTGCGGATCCCGCCACCGTGGAGGCGGCGTACGCCGGTCGCGGTGCGCTCGTCCGCCAGGCGGGCATCCCCGTCAACTTCGGCATCGTCGCGGACGTCACCGCCGACCCGAACTCGTTCATCCATCGCCGGATCCTCGGCACGACGCCCGACACGGCCGCCGCACACGTGGCCGCGGCGGTCGCCGGCGAGAAGGGGAGCGTGTTCTCGACGCTCAAGCACTTCCCGGGACACGGCGCCGCGCCGGGGGATTCGCACTCGTCGATCCCGTCGACGCCGATGCCGCTCGACCAGTGGCGCACCATCGACGCACTGCCGTTCCAGGCGGGGGTCGACGCGGGCGCCGAGCTGCTCATGTTCGGTCACCTGGCGTACACCGCCGTCGACCCGGCGCCCGCGAGCCTCTCACCGGAGTGGCACCGCATCGCCCGCGAAGAGCTCGGCTTCGACGGCGTCACCATCACCGACGATCTCGGCATGCTGGAGGGCTCGGGCCTGCCCGAGTACGCCGACCCTGTCGCGAACGCCGTCGACGCCCTCGCGGCCGGCAACGACATGGTGCTGACCGTGGTCTACTCGACGCCCGAGACGGCGCCGCAGATCGTCGACGGCATCGTCAGCGCGGTGGAGTCGGGCGCGGTGCCGGCAGAACGACTGGAGGAGGCGGCGACCCGCGTGATGGAGCTGCGCCTCGCCGTCGCCGAGGCCGGAGGCGGCGAGCTCCCGTGCACGACCTGCCCGGATCCTGCCGAGTGAGTCAGCCGACCGCGATCTCGATAAGCCGGGCACGGACGACCTGTCCGCGCTGGGCGAAGCCGCGCTGCTCCCGGACGTAGGCTGCCTTGCCCTCGGCTGTCTCGATCTGGACAGCGTCGTAGCCCCAGTCCGCGAGGTCGTACGGCGAGGCGCGCATGTCGAGCGCGCGGATGTCACGCGCCAGCTCGAACGCATCGAGCAGCACCTCGCCCGGCACGAGCGGCCCGAGCTTGACCGCCCACTTGTACAGGTCCATGCCGGCGTGGAGGCAGCCGGGCTGCTCGAGCTCGGACTGCCTTTCACGAGTGGGCGCGTCCCGGTTGCGCGGAACGGCGTCGGGCGTGAAGAACCGGAATGCGTCGAAGTGCGTGCAGCGGAGGTCGTGGGCCTCGACCACCGAGTCGGTCGCGGCCTGCCCCAGCCGGAGCGGAACCGCATGGCGGTGCTCCGGCTGCCGGTACACCATGGCCCATTCGTGAAGGCCGAAGCACCCGAAACCGGGAGGACGGCCGGCGGTGGCTCGCAGGATCCGTGCGACGTTGGAGATGAGCGCGCCGCGCTCGGCGCGCAAGCCCTCGCCATCGACGGCGATCGCGCCGGGCACGCTGCCCGGCCGATACCAGCGCCATCCGGCGCGTGCGTCGGTGGCGGCATCCGCCAGCTCCACCCCATCGCCCGGATGCCAGCGGTGCAGCACCGCCGGCTTGTACGAGTAGTACGTGAAGAGGAAATCCTCGACGGGGTGGGTCTGCTGGCGGGCGGCCCGCGCGCGATGCGCCGCCGTGAGGGCTCGGGCGCGTTCCTCGTGGGCGGCCTCGCGCTCGCGCCACACGCCGCCGGCCAGTACCGGGGCTTCAGGAGGCGCGATCGTCACCATTCGAGGATACGCGGGGCGCCGCCGCACGCCCTGGGCACGAGTCAGGACTCGACGGGCTCGATGAGCTCCGGCGAGTTGTTGCGCACGTTGCCCACCGCCTTCGACACCTCGTGGTCGGCAAGGGTGTCCGCGAGGGCCGGGGCCGCGTCGATCGCCGCGTCGAGCACATCGCGCACGTTGTCGGTCGTGGGGTCGAGCCACGCGTCGGCGTGGTCGGGGTCGAGGAAGAGGGGCATGCGGTCGTGGATCGAGCCGAGGTGCCCGATCGAGTCACGGGTGAGGATCGTGAAGCTCAGCAGCCACCGCTCGGGGTCGTCGTCGCCCTTCGTCTTGTCGCGCCACCACTCGTACAATCCGGCGAGGAACAGCGGTTCGCCGTCGGCGGGGTGGATGTAGTGAGGGATCTTCGTGCCGTCGACGTTCTTCCACTCGTAGTACCCCGACACGGGCACCACGGCGCGGCGCTTCTCGAGCGCGCTGCGGAACATCGGCTTGTCTTCGAGCTCCTCCGCCCGCGCGTTGAACGCACGCGCGCCGATCTTGGTGTCTTTCGCCCACGACGGGATGAGGCCCCAGCGGGCCGCCTCGAGTCGGCGCGTCGGCGGCTCGGTCTTCGCCGAGTCGAGCACGATGGCGGCGCTGCTGGTGGGAGCCACGTTGTAGGACGGCTCGGGAAGGTCGTCGCCCTCGACATCGACGCGCAGCACCCCGACGAGGTCGGAGCCGGCACTGGCCACTACGAAGCGTCCGCACATGCGGCCAGCCTACGCGCGGCCGCGGACACCGGTACGGGCAGGACCGGTCAGGCTTCGAGCGCTCCGGCGGCACCGAGGACGCCGACATCCTCCAGCCGCTCCAAGAGCCCTGCTCCGTCGCTGTCGCTCACCCACGGCACCTCGGCGGCCGCGTGGTCGTTGACCGCCGTGCGCCCGCCCGCGAGCACCGCCTCCGCGGGGGAGAGGCGCCGGATCGCGACGGCCACCACTCGAGACGGGTGCTCGTCGGTGAAGGTCGTGTAGATCGCGTCGTCGTGCTGCCCGTCATCGCCGATCAGCAGCCACCGCACGTGCGGGAACTCCTCGGCGAGGCGGCGCAGGTTGGAGAGCTTGTGCGCTCTGCCGCTGCGGAACCAGCGATCGTGCGTGGGGCCCCAGTCGGTGAGCAGGAGCGCACCCGGCGGGAAGACGTGGCGGCTGAGGAATCGGATCAGCGTCGGCGCGATGTTCCATGCACCGGTGGAGAGGTAGATGAGCGGGGCGCCGGGGTTCTCGCGCACGACGCGCTCCATGAGCACCGCCATGCCGGGTACCGGCTGGCGCGCGTGCTCGTTCACCACGAATGAGTTCCAGGCGGCGAGGAGGGGGCGGGGGATGGCCGTGACCATCACGGTGTCGTCGACGTCCGACACGATGCCGAACGTGACATCCGGCGCGACGATGTAGGCCCGTGTCTCGACCGGCGTGCCGCCCTCCACCGACACCGTGAAGGTCTGCCAGCCGGGCTCGAGGTCCGCCGGGAGCTTCGTATCGATCACACCGCCCCGATCGGCGACCACGTCGTGGTCGACGCCCGCGATCGTCACCGTGACCTGGGCGTACCCGATGGGGACCGCCGCGAAGCTGCGCCAGCCGCGCACTCCGGCGTACTCGCCGGTGGTCGTCTGCTTCGCCGGCGGGACGATCATCACGCGTCCGAGGACGCGCACCCAACCGGGGCCCCCGTAGCCGGGGAAGGGCGTGACGGTGGGCGTCTGGCCCCGACGGCGCGCGCGCCGCTCACGCCACGCGTGGAACCGGTACTCCAGACGTGCGAGCCACAGGACCTTGGCGCGCGTGTTCTGGGCGTCGGTGTGGGGCACCCCTTCAGTCTTTCATGTCCGCCACAGGGGACTCGTCCGGGCCGTCGTGCTCGAGGTGCTTGCGCTCGGCCCGCTCGATGATCTTCTTGCTCACGAAGACGAGCACCAGGAACAGCACGATGACGCCCACGAAGATGTAGCCGGCGTAGTGCAGCTGGTCGGCGAGCTCGCGGTAGGTGCCCGCCGCGACCGCGGCGACCGAGATGTAGAGCGTCGACCAGATCACGCACGCCGGGATCGTCCACGCGAGGAACCGACGGTAGGGGTAGCCGCTCATCCCGACGGTGAGCGGAACCAGCGAGTGGAGCACGGGAAGGAAGCGCGAGATGAAGATGGCCGGGCCGCCGCGTCGGCGCAGGTACCGCTCCGAGCGCGCCCAGTTCTCCTCGCCGATGCGCCGGCCCAGCCTCGAGTGCTGGATGTGCGGGCCGAGGTAGCGTCCGAGCCAGAAGCCGATGCTCTCGCCGATGAGGGCGCCGACGACCACCGCGATCCCGAGGATCACACCCTCGAGCACAGACGAGACCGCGGTCCCGGCGACGATCACGATCGTGTCGCCGGGCACCACCAGCCCGATCAGCACGCTGGTCTCGAGCATGATCGCGAAGCCGGCGAGGAGCGTCCTGACGATGGGGTCGACGCTCTGCACGGCGTCGAGCAGCCACGTCAGGAACTCGTTCACGCCATGAGCCTAGAGGTCTGCGGTCCCCTCTAACCTGGGAACATGACGGAGCCCCTCGCCGCCGCGGACGTCGCGCACTGGGTGGATCCGGCATCCGTCTTCACCGCCGTCTTCCAGGGCGAGCCGCACTCCTTCTGGCTGGATGCCGGGCCCGACGCGGGCGAGGGGTGGAGCTTGATGGGCGCGGGGGCTCCGGAGGACCCCGCGCGCGTGAAGGCGACGGCGTGCATCGCCGACCCGCGCGACGACGGTGAGAGCCCGTTCCGAGGCGGCTGGGTCGGCTGGACGGGGTACGACGATGCCGCCGCGCGCGCGGCGGCGCCCGCGTTCGCCGAGACCGATGGCGTCCCGCAGGACCTCTGGCTGCGCGTGGACCGCTTCGTCGCGTTCGACCACGCGCGGGGTGCCGTCCGCGTCTACGCGCCGGCCGATGAGGTGGACGCGCTCGTCACCGCGGCCGCCGCGGCGACCGAACCGCCCGCGCGCCCCTCACCCGCCGGAGCCCTTGGCGCCGCGCACGCACGCCACCGTCCGGACGAGTACGCGGCGCTCATCGAACGCTGTCGCGATGCGATCCGCGAGGGCGATGCGTACCAGCTGTGCTTGACGACGCGCTTCGAGGTCGAGGCATCCGTCGATCCTGTCGAGGTCTATGCCCGCCTGCGTGCGGCGACGCCCGCACACCACGGAGGGCTCGTTCGGTCGGGCGGCATCGCCCTGCTCAGCGCGAGCCCCGAGCAGTTCCTGCACGTCGAAGAAGGCCCGGCCGGCGGCACGGTCGTGCGCACGCGGCCGATCAAGGGCACCCGGCCGCGCGGCGCCGACGCCATCGCCGATGCGGCGCTGGCGGCGGAACTGCGCGCCAGCGAGAAGGAGCGCGCCGAGAACGTGATGATCGTCGACCTCATGCGCAACGACCTCTCCCGCGTGTGCGTCCCCGGCACCGTCGGCGTCGACGCCCTGCTGGAGGTCGAGTCGTACCCCGCCGTGCACCAGCTCGTCAGCACGGTGTCGGGTCGCCTCGAGGCCGGCACGACGCTCGACGACCTCCTGGTCGCCACCTTTCCGGCGGGGTCGATGACGGGGGCGCCGAAGCTGTCGGCGATGACGATCCTGCACGGCCTCGAAGGCGCACCGCGCGGGGTCTTCTCCGGCTGCTTCGGATGGGTCGGAGATGACGGCGCGCTCGATCTCGCGATGGTGATCCGCTCGATCGTCGTCCGGCCCGACAGCGCGTATGTGGGCGCCGGAGGAGGGATCACGTGGCGATCGGATGCCGCGGCCGAGGTCGCCGAGGTGGGCATCAAGGCCCGTAGGCCCCTCGCCGCGCTGGGCGCCGCACTGCCGCCGGGCTGGTGAACCGCCCGTTCCGCTAACCTGGAAGACGC
Organism: Microbacterium sp. F01; assembly: GCF_056156365.1. NCBI lineage: Bacteria > Bacillati > Actinomycetota > Actinomycetes > Micrococcales > Microbacteriaceae > Microbacterium > Microbacterium sp. F01. The sequence goes on along the minus strand of NZ_CM149592.1, from coordinate 2,087,932 downwards.
GCTTCGCGCGCTGCGCGCGCTTTCCGGCTTCCATGATTGGCACTTTCCACGTGAGTCAGACCGAAACCCCCGACACCTCTGCGCCCACAGAGGGCTACGACGCCTACTCGATCCAGCAGAAGTGGCAGGCGCGCTGGGCCGAGGCCGACCCCTTCCGCGCCGGCGGCGCCGATGACACGCGCCCGCGCAAATACGTGCTCGGGATGTTCCCGTATCCTTCGGGCGACCTCCACATGGGCCACGCCGAGAGCTACGCGTACGTCGACATCGTGGCGCGGTTCTGGCGCCACCGTGGCTACAACGTCCTGAACCCGATCGGGTGGGACTCCTTCGGCCTCCCCGCCGAGAACGCGGCGATCCAGCGCGGGGCCGACCCGCGCGAGTGGACCTACGCGAACATCGAGCAGCACAAGAAGAGCTTCCGCGAGTACGGCTCGTCGTACGACTGGAGCCGCATCCTCCACACGAGCGACCCCGAGTACTACCACTGGAACCAGTGGCTGTTCCAGCGCCTCTACGAGCGCGGCCTGGCTTACCGCAAGGAGAGCCCGGTCAACTGGTGCCCCAACGACCAGACCGTGCTCGCCAACGAGCAGGTCGTCGACGGGCACTGCGAGCGCTGCGGCGCCGAGGTGATCAAGAAGAAGCTCACGCAGTGGTACTTCAAGATCACGGAGTACGCCGACCGCCTGCTCGACGACCTCAACCAGCTCGAGGGCTTCTGGCCGCAGAAGGTCATCCGCATGCAGCGGAACTGGATCGGCCGCTCGGTGGGCGCCGACATCGACTTCGAGATCGAGGGTCGGGCCGACAAGGTGACGGTCTTCTCGACGCGCCCCGACACGCTGCACGGCGCGACCTTCATGGTCGTCGCACCCGACAGCGACCTGGCCGCCGAGCTCGCCGCCGGCTCGTCGGCCGAGGTGCGCATGCGCTTCCAGGACTACCTCGAGAGCGTGCAGCGCGAGACCGAGATCGAGCGCCAGAGCACCGACCGCCCGAAGACGGGCGTGTTCCTCGACCGGTTCGCGGTCAACCCCGTCAACGGGGAGCGGCTGCCCATCTGGGCCGCGGACTACGTGCTCGCCGACTACGGCCACGGCGCCGTCATGGCCGTGCCCGCGCACGACCAGCGCGACCTCGACTTCGCGCGCGCCTTCGACCTGCCCGTCAAGGTGGTCGTCGACACCACCGCCCCGATCACCGGCGCGATCCCCGTCATCGAGCTCGACGAGGAAGGCGTGCCGATCGACCCCGGCCCCCTCGAGACGCTGGCCGACCTCGATCCCGCCACCACCGGCATCGCGCTGACCGGCGACGGCCGTGTCATCAACTCCGGCTCGCTCGACGGCCTGTCCAAGCGCAACGCGATCGCGCGCATCATCGAGCAGCTCGAGGCCGCCGGCACGGGGCGCGCGGCGAAGTCGTACCGCCTGCGGGACTGGCTCATCTCTCGCCAGCGGTTCTGGGGCACGCCGATCCCGATGATCCACACCGACGACGGCCGCATCGTTCCCGTCCCGGAAGACCAGCTGCCGCTGCGACTGCCCGACGCGCACGGTCTCGATCTCGCGCCCAAGGGCACGTCGCCACTGGGCGGCGCGACGGAGTGGATGAAGACGACCGACCCCGGGACGGGCGAGCCGGCGCTGCGGGATGCCGACACGATGGACACGTTCGTCGACAGCTCGTGGTACTTCCTGCGGTTCCTGGCGCCGAACGACCCGAACGAGGCGTTCCCGTCGCGCGAGGCCGACCGCTGGGCGCCCGTCGACTCGTACATCGGCGGCGTGGAGCACGCGATCCTGCACCTGCTGTACGCGCGCTTCATCACGAAGGTCCTCTTCGACATGGGGCTCATCGACTTCACGGAGCCGTTCTCGAGCCTGATCAACCAGGGCATGGTGCTCCTCGATGGCTCGAAGATGTCGAAGTCGAAGGGCAACCTCGTCGAGTTCGCGTCGAGCATGATCGACCCCGGCGCCGACGCGGTGCGCACCGCGATCGCGTTCGCCGGCCCGGTCGAGGACGACATCAACTGGGAGGACGTGTCGACCACCGGCGCCCAGAAGTTCCTCGCGCGCGCCTGGCGCGTCGCGACGGACGTCACGAGCGACCCCGACGTGGTGTGGGCGGAGGGCGACGCGTCGCTGCGACGCGTGACGCACCGGCTCCTCGCGGACGCACCCGGGCTGGTCGAGCAGACGAAGTTCAACGTGGTCGTCGCCCGACTCATGGAGCTGGTCAACGCGACACGCAAGGTGATCGACACGGGCGCCGGCCCCGCCGACCCCGCCGTGCGCGAATCCGCGGAAGCCACCGCCATGATCCTCGACCTGTTCGCTCCGCACCTCGCGGAGGAGATGTGGGAGGTTCTCGGGTACGACGGGTTCGTCGGCCTGGTGCCGTGGCGAAACGCCGACCCGACCCTCCTCGTCGAGGAGAGTGTGACGGCGGTCGTGCAGATCGACGGCAAGGTGCGCGGCACCCTGCGGGTGCCTGCGCGCATCGACGCCGCCGAGCTCGAGCGCCTCGCCCGCGCCGACGAGAAGGTCGTCCGCTCGCTCGCCGGCCGCGAGATCACGCGCGTGGTCGTCCGCCCGCCGAAGGTCGTCAGCTTCAGCACGCACTGACCTTCCTCCACAGGAAGACCTGGTCCCGGGGGTATGCACATCCCCGGGACCTGCCATGTCCGCGGCCCCGCGCACCTCCTAGCCTGGGGTCGTGACAGCCGGCGACCGCTCCGAGGGCGCGCCGGCCGAGCCACTGGCCGCGCGCCGCCGTCTCGGGATCGGAGCCGTCGTCGTCCTCGTGATCGCCGCGCTCGCGATCACGGTCGGCATCGGCATCCTCCGCGGTGCGATGGCCCCGGTCGATGAGGTCGTCGTCGACCAGACGCCCGCTCCCGCGCCGACGTCGGCGGACGAGCTGTACGTCCACGTCTCCGGTGCGGTGCAGACACCCGGCCTCTACCTGCTTCCGGCCGGCTCGCGCGTCGTCGACGCCGTCGCGGCCGCAGGCGGCTTCGCTGACGACGCCGACCGAGACGCTGTCAACCTGGCACGCACCCTCGACGACGGCGAGCAGCTGCCCGTCCCTCGCGAGGGCGACGCGCCGCCCGCCGCGACGGCAGCCACCGGCTCCGCGTCGTCCGGCGACGCGCGCGTGAACCTCAACACTGCCGACGCGACGCTGCTCGAGACCCTTCCGCGCATCGGACCCGCGCTCGCCGAGCGCATCATCGCGTGGCGCGACGACAACGGCGGGTTCACGAGCATCGAGGACCTCCTCGCCGTCCCCGGAATCGGTGACAAGATGCTCGAGTCCTTCCGCGACCTCGTGACGGTCTGACGTGCGACGCCGGCGCGGGCTGCGGCTGTTCCCCGTGGCCGGGACGTGCTGGGCCGTCGCCGCCGCGGCGATCCTCGCGCCCGCAGCGGCGCCCTGGATCGCCCTGACCCTCTGGGCGCTCGTGATCGCCCTGACCGTCGTCGTGCGGGCCGTGAGCACGTCCGCGGCCCTTCCGTCGCGCCGCACCGCCTCACGGACGCGATTCCGGATGCCTCGGCACACGGTGCGCCGAACGCTCGTGGTCGTCGTGCTCGCGGGCGCGGCCGCGGCGGCGGCGGCATCCCACGTCGCCCTGGCGCAGCCGGCTCGGACCGCGGTCGCCGATCTCGCCCTCGACGGCGGCCGGGCCGTCGCCGTCCGTGCCGACGTCGTCGGCAAGATCGAGCGTCGCGCCGACGGTTCGCTCGCCTTCGATGCCCGGGCGGAGCGGGTCTCGATCGGCAGCGAGAGTCACACGGCGGATGTCGAGATCACCGTGCGCGTCTCATCCGACGACGTCGACAGCCCGTGGCTGCTCGACGTCGGCGCGACCTTCGTCGCGCACGGCACCGCGACGCCCGGCCGGCCGGGGGAGCGGGCGGTGCTCGAGATCTGGGCCTCGCGCGGTGTCGAGGTCCTGAACCCGCCGGCCGGCGCTGCCGCCGCCGCCGGCGACCTGCGGCGCGGCCTCGTCGCGGCGGTCCAGGGTCTGCCCGGCGACGGCGCGGGGCTCGTGCCCGGTCTCGCGGTCGGCGACACGTCGATCGTGTCGCCGTCGCTCGACGCGGCGATGAAGGAGTCCTCGCTCTCGCACCTCACCGCCGTGTCAGGTGCCAACTGTGCCCTCGTCGTCGGCATCGCGTTCGCCCTCGCCGCGGCTCTCGGCGCCTCGCGAGGGCTCCGGGTCGCCGTCGGCCTGGCGGTACTCGGGGGCTTCGTGCTGCTCGTCACCCCCGAGCCGAGCGTCGTGCGCGCCGCGGCGATGGCCGCGGTCGCGATGCTCGCGGTGCTGCTCGGTCGCGCCGGCGCCGGGATGGCGCTGCTGTCGTTCGCCGTGGCGCTGCTGCTCGTCCTCGATCCGTGGCTCGCGGCCTCGCTCGGGTTCGCCCTGTCGGTCGTCGCGACGGGATCGCTGCTGCTGTGGGCGCGTCCGCTCGCCGCCGGCCTCGGCCGGATCCTCCCACGGCCGCTCGCACTCGCCCTCGCGGTGCCGCTCGCCGCCCAGCTCGCGTGCGGTCCGCTTCTGATCCTCATCGAGCCGACCGTGCCCGTGTACGGTGTGCTCGCGAACCTCCTTGCGGGTCCCGCCGCACCGGCCGCGACCGTGCTCGGACTCGCGGCGTGTGTCGGTGCGCTCCTGCCGTGGCTGCAATCGGGTCTCGCGGCACTCGCCTGGCTGCCGGCGTCGTGGATCGCTGCGACCGCGACCACCGTCGCCGCGCTCCCCGCGGACGCGCTGCCCTGGCTCGAGGGCGTGCCCGGGGCGCTGGCGCTCGCCGGGGCCGGTGCGTCGATCGGGTTCGCCATCGCCCTCGACCGCGGAGGATCCCGGGCGCTGCGCCTCACCCGCGGCGGGGCGGTCGCCGTCGTCGCCGTGCTGGTGGGCGCGGGGGTCGGCACGGCGGCGCTGACCACGGTCGCCGGCCGGTGGACCCTGCCCGCCGACTGGTCGGTGCTCGCGTGCGACGTGGGTCAGGGCGACGCCGTCCTGCTCCGGTCGGAGGGTGCCGTCGCGCTGGTCGACACCGGGCCCGACCCCGAACCGCTCGCCGCGTGCCTCTCCCGTGCGGGGCTCGACCGGATCGACCTGCTCGTCCTCACCCACTTCGATCTGGACCACGTCGGCGGGCTCGACGCGGTGCGCGGTCGTGTCGGGACGGTGCTCCACGGGCCTGGCGACGCCGCCGCGGAGACCGCGATCGCCTCGCTGACGGCGCGGGGAGCAGAGGCCACCGAAGCGGCCACGGGGCTCACCGGCTCACTCGGGGGCGCGCGATGGCGGGTCCTGTGGCCGAAGGCCGGCAGCCGCGCCTTCCCGTCGGGCAACGACGCCAGCGTCGTCCTCGACGTGCGGGGCGGGGCAATCCCTCCGACGCTTCTCCTCGGCGACCTGTCGGCCTCCCCGCAACGGGTGCTGACGGCATCCGGTGTCCTGGCCCCGCCGTACGCGATCGTCAAGACCGCGCATCACGGCAGCGCCGACCAGGATGCGGGGCTCTACATCGCCGCGCGACCGTCGATCGCTCTCGTGACGGTCGGCGTCGACAACGACTACGGGCATCCGCGCGACGAGGCGCTCGCGATCCTCGACGAGGTCGGCGCGCGGATCGTGCGCACCGACCGCGACGGCGCGATCGCCCTGTGGTCGGACGCCGGCACGGTGTCGCTGTGGCGCGACCGGGGCGGGTGAGTGCGGGCGACCGCCGTCGGTGGTCGTCGGTAGGCTGGGGGAATGGCTTCCCCCGCACGCCGAGCACCCGCGAAGGCCGCGCGCAGCGCCATTCCCCAGCTCACGTGGCGGGCGCCCCAGCCGGCGCCGATCGTGCTCGTGTCCGGACCGGAGGAGGTCTGCGCCGAGCGCGCGATCGCCGGCGTACGCGACTACCTCCGCGCCGAGGACCCGACGCTCGAGGTGTCCGACATCCGTGCCGATGACTACGCCGCCGGAACGCTCTTGGGCGTCACGTCGCCGTCGCTGTTCGGCGAGCCGCGGCTGGTCCGCGTGAGCGGCGTCGAGAAGTGCTCCGACACGTTCCTCGCCGAGGCCGTCGCCTATCTCGCCGCCCCGCAGGAAGGTGCGACCGTCGTACTCCGCCACACCGGTGCGAGCGTGCGCGGCAAGAAGCTGCTCGACGCGATCCGCGCCGGCGAGGGATCGGGCGTCGAGATCGCGTGCCCCGCCGTCAAGCGCGACGCCGACCGCTTCGACTTCGCCGCGGGGGAGTTCCAGGCGGCGAAGAAGCGCATCGCCCCGACGGCGCTGCGCGCGCTCGTCTCCGCCTTCGCGGACGACCTCACCGAACTCGCCGCGGCGTGCCAGCAGCTCATCGCCGATGTGCCCGGCGACGTCACCGACGACGTCGTCGAGCGCTACTACGGCGGCCGTGTCGAGACGTCAGCCTTCACCGTCGCCGACACGGCGATCGCGGGGCGCTACGGTGAGGCGCTCATCGCGCTGCGCCACGCGCTGGCGTCCGGTGCCGACCCGGTGCCGCTGGTCGCCGCTGTCGCGATGAAGCTGCGCACGATGGCGCGCGTGGCGGGCAATCGCGAGCCGGCCGCGGCACTGGCGTCACGCCTCGGCATGAAGGACTGGCAGGTCGACCGGGCCCGCCGCGACCTGGTCGGCTGGAACGAGGAGAGCCTGGGCCGCGCGATCCAGGCGACGGCACGGGCGGACGCCGAGGTCAAGGGCGGCTCGCGCGACGCGGTGTTCGCCCTCGAGCGCATGATCACGGTGATCGCCACGCGTGCGCCGTACGGCGCCTGACACGTCCCCCGCACCCCATGCGAAAGGCCCGCCCCTTGCGGGACGGGCCTTCACGCGACTCGGTGTCGCGGAGCTTGTCAGAGGCTCAGAGAGCGGCGACCTGCTTGGCGATGGCCGACTTGCGGTTCGCCGCCTGGTTCTTGTGGATGACGCCCTTGCTGACGGCCTTGTCGAGCTTCTTGGTCGCCGTGCCCAGCGCCTTCTCGGCAGCAGCCTTGTCGCCGGCCGCGATCGCCTCGCGGGTGCGACGGACGTGCGTCTTCAGCTCGCTCTTGACGGCCTTGTTGCGCTCGCGCGCCTTCTCGTTGGTCTTGTTGCGCTTGATCTGCGACTTGATGTTCGCCACGTGTCGACGTTCTTTCGTTCGAAGGTGAATCGGATTGATGTGCCGGTCAGCGGGAGAGGGGCGCTTCGCGGCGGTCGTGAGGGCGAACCCACACGCAAGCCAAACAAGGATTCTATCAGGTGAACCGATGGGCCATGGACACGCGCAGGAGTGCACGGCGGGGCCCTCCCATGATGCATGATCTACGCGTGGGTGCGCGCGTCGCTGGGGACGCGCGCTCACTGACGAAGGAGTCCGCCGTGCCGCAGCATCCGTCCGTCGATCTCTCACCGTTCCCGCCCGGCTTCCGGTGGTCGGCGGCGACCGCCGCGTTCCAGGTGGAGGGCTCGCGCGCCGCGGACGGACGCGGCCGGTCGATCTGGGACGACTTCGTGGGCACGCCCGGCGCCGTGCGCGACGGGGCGACCGCCGACCCGGGTCCGGACAGTTACCGGCGCCATCGCGAAGACGTGGCCCTGCTCGCCGCGCTCGGGGTCGATCGCTACCGCTTCTCGATCTCGTGGGTGCGCGTACAGCCCGAGCCGGGCGGCCCCGTGCTGCAGGCAGGCCTCGACTACTATCGGCGCCTCGCCGACGACATGCGCGACGCGGGGATCACCCCCTTCGCGACGCTGTACCACTGGGACCTGCCGAGCGTCCTCGAGGAGCGCGGCGGCTGGCTCGACCGCGACACCGCGCTGCGCTTCGGCGAGTATGCCGAGATCGTCTCGCAGGCGCTGGGCGACAGCATCCGTCACTGGTACACGCTCAACGAGCCGGTCTCGACCTCGCTGCAGGGCTATGCCGTCGGCACGCTGGCGCCGGGCAAGCAGCTGCTCTTCGGCGCCCTGCCGACCGTTCATCACCAGCTGCTCGCGCACGGCCTCGCGCTGCGAACGCTGCGCGCCGTCGGCGCCGAGGAGGTCGGGATCGTCAACAACCACACGCGCGTCTCGCCGGCAGCCGAGACGGATGCCGACCTCGGCGCCGCAGCCGTGTACGACCTGCTCCACAACCGCGTCTTCGCCGACCCCGTGCTCACGGGCGCCTACCCCGACCTCGAGTCGTTCGGCATCCCGCCGATGCCGGTCGAAGACGGCGATCTCGAGCTGATCTCGGCGCCCGGGGACTTCTACGGCATCAACTTCTACAACCCGACGACCGTGGCCGCCGCGCCCGAGGGCAGCCCCGTGCCGTTCGAGATCGTGCCCACTCCCGGCGCGCCCGTCACCGGTTTCGGGCCGGAGTGGCCGATCGTGCCCGCGGCACTGACCGGCCTCCTGCTCGACTTCCGCGAGCGCTACGGCGACCGCTTGCCGCCGCTCGTGATCGGCGAGAACGGGGCGTCGTTCCCCGAGCCCGACCACGTCGCCGGCCCCGTCGCCGATGCGGACCGGATCTCATACCTCGCGGGCCACATCGACGCGGTCGGTGCGGCCGCGCGCGCCGGCGTCGACGTGCGCGAGTACACGGTGTGGTCGCTGCTGGACAACTTCGAATGGGCCGACGGCTGGTCCCAGCGGTTCGGGCTCGTCCACGTCGACTTCGATACGGCCGCTCGCACGCCCAAGGCGTCGTTCGACTGGTACCGCGCCCTCATCGCGGAGGCACGCGCGTGACCGCCCCGCAGGGCGCCAAGGTCGGCGCGGGCTGGTTCACCCTCTTCACGCTCGCGTGGCTCGCGCTGTGGACCGTGCAGCTGACGCCGCTGCAGCTGCTCATCCCGCTGCAGCTGAACACTCCGGACGACGCCGACGGGTGGGTGTCGGGAGTCGTGTCATCGGGCCTCGTGCTCGCGATCGGCGGCATCGCCGGTGTGATCGCGGCGCCGATCGCGGGCGGCCTGTCCGACCGCACCCGCGGCAGGAGGGGACGCCGGCGCCCCTGGGCGCTCGGGGGAGTGTGGCTCGCCGCCGCGTCCCTTGCCGCGATCGCCTTCGCGTCCGGTCCGTGGGGCGTGGGGCTCGCCTGGGTAGGCGTCTCGGTCGGCGTCGCCGTGGCGTCCGCCGCCTTCACCGCGCTCATCGCCGATCAGCTGACGACGCAGCGGGGCGCAGCATCCGCCGCCGTCTCTTCCTCGCAGGCACTCGGCATCGTCGTGGGTGTCGGAGTCATCGTGCTCCTCGAACTCGGCGTCGTGGTCGGTTACCTCGTGCTGGCCGGCTTCCTCACGGTCGTCGGCACGGCGGCGGCGCTCCTCCTGCCCGACCCGCCGGCGCGCGCCGACGTCGCGGTCGCGCGCGAGGTGCGCACGCTCGGCGAGCGGCTCGCGGCCCTGCGCGACCGCGACTTCGCGTGGCTCCTGGCCGGACGCCTCACGGTGAACATCGGCAACGCGCTCGGCACCGGGCTGCTGCTGTTCTTCCTGCTGTACGGACTGCACCGCGACCCTGCGACGGCCGAGGACGAGCTGCTGCTGCTGATCCTGGTGTACACGCTGTTCGTCGTGGTCTCCTCGATCGCGTCGGGGTGGATCTCCGACCGCACCGGGCGACGGATCCCGTTCGTCGTGTGGTCGGCCGTCGTCCAGGGTCTCGCGTCGATCATCCTGGTGGTGGCGCCGTCGCTCGCCACGGCGATGATCGCGGCGGCGCTCCTCGGCGTCGGCTACGGGGCGTACATGTCGGTGGGCCTCGCACTCGGCACGGACTTGCTGCCGTACCCGGAGGACCACGCGCGCGACCTCGGCTTCGTGAACGTGTCGGCGAGCCTCGGCCAGCTCATCGGACCACTCCTCGGCGCCGGCTTGGTCGCGCTCGTGGGCGGCTTCTGGCTGCTGTTCCTCGTCGGGGGCGTCCTGTCGATCGCCGGCGGCTTGATGACCTACGCGATCCGCAGCCGCGAGCGTGAGTCGTCAGCGGTGTGACGCCTCCAGCGTCGCGAGGGCGACCTCGAGGAGCGCGTTGAACACGCGCGGGCGCATCGCCGTGACGAGATGGGAGGTGCGCGGCACGACGATCAGTTCGGCGTGCTGCGCCACCTTCATGAACAGCTTCTCGTTGGCGCGCAGCTGGTCGTACTGACCGCTGATGAACCACAGCGGCACCTCGATGCGGTGAAGGGCCGCCAGCAGGTCCAGCACCGAGAGGCTGCGCAGGGCCGCGTCCTGCGTGTCGAAGGCGTACCCCCCGGCGCCGAAGTCGGGCCGCGTCTCACTCGGCAGCGTGCGGTCGAGCACCTGGTTCGTGAGCCACATGCCCCGGTCGGGGAGCGCGTCGAACCGGCGCGCCAGAAAGCGGTAGGTCTGCAGGGCGAGGCCGCGGGGGATGGCGGTGCAGGAGGCCGCGATGAAGCCCGCGACCGGCGGCGGATCCTCCGCCCCGACGTACTCGATGCACAGCAGCCCGCCCATCGAGTGGCCCGACAGCAGGACGGGACCGCGCTCCGCCGCGGCGCGCACCGCGGAGTCGATCGTCTCGAACGCCGACTCGAGCGAGAACTCCTCGGCCATGCGCGAGCCGTGCCCCGGCAGGTCGACGGCGGCCACCGGAATGCCGCGGTTCGTCAGGTACTCGACCTGCGCGCGCCACATCGTCGCGGACGTCCGGATGCCGTGCACGAGCACGACCTGGACGACCATGACGCCAGGGTAGCGGCGCATGCCCGCTTAGCATGGCGGCATGCCCGAGATCGCCCCGCACATCGCGCGCATGCCCGGTTCCGGCGTGCGCCACATCCTCGAGCAGGCGCTGCGCCGCCCCGGCACGATCATCCTCGCGGTGGGCGAGCCGGGCGAGGTCGCGGGAGAGCGGATCCGGGATGCTGCGTCCCGGGCGTGGCACGACGGCGCGATCCGCTACACCCCCAACGGCGGCATCCCGGCCCTGCGCGAAGCGATCCGCGACAAGCTCGCGCGAGAGAACGCGCTGGACGTCGACCTCGAGCAGATCTGGGTGACGGTCGGCGCGACTCAGGCACTGCATCTCGCGATGGCGCTCACGCTGTCGGAGGGCGACGAGGTGCTCGTGCCCGACCCCGGTTACACGACCTTCACGATGAACGCCCATCTCCTGCAGGCGACACCGGTGCCGTATCCGCTGCGGCCCGAACGCGCGTTCCAGCCGGAGCTCGGCGAGCTCGAGGCGCTCGTCACGCCGCGCACGCGCGCGCTCATCGTCAACACGCCCTCCAACCCGCTCGGCTCGACGTTCGACCGGGCGACGCTGGAGGCGCTCCTCGCTCTGGCGCGCCGCCACGACCTGTGGCTCATCAGCGACGAGGTGTACGAGCGCTTCACCTGGGGCGAGCCGCACGTGAGCCCCGCGACGCTGGACGCCGACGGCCGCGTGCTGTCGGTGTTCTCGATGTCGAAGACGTACGCGATGACCGGAGCCCGGGTGGGCTGGCTCGTCACCCCTCCGGGGTGGCGGCAGACGATGCTGCGCGTCCAGGAATCGGTGGTCAGCTGCGTCGACGAGCCGTCGCAGCGGGCGGCCGCCGAGGCGCTCGCCGGCGACCAGGGCGCGGTCGCGCACAGCGCGGCGCACTACCGCGACAACCTCGCCGCGGCGACGGCGCTCCTCGACGCCCAAGGGCTCCGATACCTCGACCCGACCGGCGCGTTCTACCTCTGGATCGACGTGTCGCACGTGTCCGCCGGTGACGTCGTGGCGTGGTGCGAGCGGTTCCTCGACGAGCACGGCGTCGCGGTGGCTCCGGGGAGCGCCTTCGGCGCTTCGGGCGAAGGCTGGATCCGCGTCTGCGTGGCGAGCGATCGCGACGAGCTGCTCGAAGGCCTCGGCCGCATCCCCGCTCCTGCCTGACCCCGGCGCCGTCGCCGGGGCTCGTCGAGGGGCGCGCACCCGTACAATCGTCTGGACATGTCACCGCGCGCCCTGAAGCCCCTCGAGCCCTCTGCCACGCCGCCCGAGCTGATCCGCAACTTCTGCATCATCGCCCACATCGACCACGGCAAGTCGACGTTGGCCGACCGGATGCTGCAGATCACCGGCGTCGTCTCCGACCGCGACATGCGCGCGCAGTACCTCGACCGCATGGACATCGAGCGCGAGCGCGGCATCACGATCAAGTCGCAGGCCGTGCGCATGCCCTGGGCGACCGCCGACCAGACCTTCGCGCTCAACATGATCGACACCCCCGGTCACGTGGACTTCACGTACGAGGTCTCGCGTTCGCTCGCCGCCTGCGAGGGGGCGATCCTCCTGGTCGACGCCGCGCAGGGCATCGAGGCGCAGACCCTCGCGAACCTGTACCTCGCGCTCGAGAACGACCTGCACATCATCCCCGTGCTCAACAAGATCGACCTGCCGGCGGCCGACCCCGAGAAGTACGCCGCGGAGCTCGCAGGCCTCATCGGCGGCTCGCCGGACGACGTGCTGCGCGTGAGCGGCAAGACCGGCATGGGTGTCGAGACGCTGCTGGACCGCATCGTCGAGCAGATCCCCGCTCCGAAGGGGAACGCGGATGCCCCGGCCCGCGCCATGATCTTCGACTCGGTGTACGACTCCTACCGCGGCGTCGTGACCTACGTCCGCATGGTCGACGGCAAGCTGGAGCCGCGCGAGCGCATCCAGATGATGTCGACGAAGGCGACGCACGACCTCCTCGAGATCGGCGTGTCGAGCCCGGAGCCCGTTCCCACGAAGGGGCTCGGCGTCGGCGAGGTCGGCTACCTGATCACCGGCGTGAAGGACGTCCGCCAGTCCAAGGTCGGCGACACCGTCACCAACCAGCGCAAGCCTGCGACCGACGCGCTCGCCGGCTACACCGACCCGAAGCCGATGGTCTTCTCGGGGATCTACCCGATCGATCAGAGCGACTACGCCGACCTGCGTGAGGCGCTCGACAAGCTCAAACTGTCGGACGCGTCCCTCCAGTACGAGCCCGAGACGTCGGTGGCGCTCGGCTTCGGCTTCCGCTGCGGCTTCCTGGGCCTTCTGCACCTCGAGATCATCACCGAACGCCTCTCGCGCGAGTTCGACCTCGACCTCATCACGACGGCACCGTCGGTGACCTACGAGGTCACGACCGACACCGGCGAGACCGTCGTCGTCACCAACCCGAGCGAGTACCCCGACGGGCGCGTCGCCGAGGTGTCCGAGCCGGTGGTGAAGGTCGGCATCCTGCTGCCCAAGGACTACGTCGGCACCGTCATGGAGCTCTGCCAGTCGCGCCGCGGATCGCTCCTGGGCATGGACTACCTCAGCGAGGACCGCGTCGAGCTGCGCTACCACATGCCCCTCGGCGAGATCGTCTTCGACTTCTTCGACCAGCTGAAGTCGAAGACCCAGGGCTACGCGAGCCTCGACTACGAGCCCGCCGGCTCGCAGACCGCTGACCTCGTGAAGGTCGACATCCTGTTGCAGGGCGACAAGGTCGACGCGTTCAGCTCGATCGTGCATCGCGAGAAGGCCTACGCCTACGGCACGATGATGACCGAGCGCCTGCGCAAGCTCATCCCGCGCCAGCAGTTCGAAGTGCCGATCCAGGCCGCCATCGGCGCCCGCATCATCGCTCGCGAGAACATCCGGGCGATGCGCAAGGACGTCCTGGCGAAGTGCTACGGCGGCGATATCTCGCGCAAGCGCAAGCTCCTCGAGAAGCAGAAGGAGGGCAAGAAGCGCATGAAGATGGTCGGTCGCGTCGAGGTCCCCCAGGAGGCGTTCATCGCCGCGCTCTCAGGGGACGTCGAGGGTCCTGCCAAGAAGTGACCCGACTCGCGAAGTAGGCTGGAATCCATGCGTCGAGGAACCTTCCGGGACGACACCGTCGACTATGCCGCTGTCGGGGCGACCCAGGCGCCGGATCTGATGCAGTACCCGCCGGAGCGCAGCATCCCGGCGGAGCAGTCCTGGCGCATCGGCAGCGGCGAGGCCCGCTTCCGTGCCGCGAGCGAGGCTCTCATGTCGTGGACCGCGCAGCGCGGCGCCGGGCTCGATCTCACCGACGTGCGTCCCGCGTCCGGCCCCATGTACTCGGGTGTGAGCTTCGACGCCGAGGGCAACCCGGTTGCGCCGAGTCGGTCCGAGGCCGAGCAGCGGTTCGACGCCGACGGCACCCCGTTCGTCGGCGCCGGCACCACGATCCGCGTCGACGGCCGCGTCAAGGGGCTGCGCGCCGATGCGGAGCTCCGCGTCATCTTCGCGGTGGAGGAGCCTCGCCGCGTGGGCTTCGCGCTGGGCACGGTGAGCGACTCGGTGGTGAGCGGCGAGGAGTCGTTCATGCTCGACTGGTACGACAACGACGAGGTCTGGTTCACCGTCCGCGCGTTCGACGCGCCGCGCGCGGTGCTCTACCGGATGCTTCCCGGGCTGACGAAGCGCCGTAGGCGCGAGCTGTTCACGCGCTACCTGCGCGCGATCTCGCCGCTGTACACGACCCCCGCGTGAGGCGCTGATGGGCTCCGCTCTTCCGCTCGGCGAGCCCGTTCCCTCGGACGGCTCGCTGCCTTCGGGCGCGCGCATCGATCCGGCCACCGAGTTCAGCGTGTATCTGCACGTCCCGTTCTGCCGCGTCCGCTGCGGCTACTGCGACTTCAACACGTACACCTCGTCCGAGCTGCGGGGCGCCCGTCAGGACGAGTACGCCGACACGCTGCTGCGCGAGGTCGCCCTGGCCGCGCCCGTGCTCGAGCGCGCCGGAGGCATCCGTCCCGCCTCGACGGTGTTCTTCGGCGGCGGCACGCCCACGCTCCTCCCGCCGGGCGACCTCGCTCGCATGCTGGCAGGTGTCCGTGACACGTTCGGCATCGCCGACGGCGCCGAGATCACTGTCGAGGCCAACCCCGACACGGTCACCCCCGCCGTCGCGGCCGAGCTCGCAGCATCCGGTGTCACGCGTCTGTCGATCGGCATGCAGTCGGCGGTCTCGCACGTCCTCGCCTCGCTCGACCGCACGCACGATCCCGACAACGTCCGCACTGCGGTCGCGGCGGCGCGCGGTGCAGGACTCGACGTGAGCGTCGACCTGATCTACGGTGCCCCGGGCGAGTCCCTGGACGACTGGCGCACGTCGCTCGAGGCCGCGGTCGCGCTCGAACCCGATCACGTCTCGGCGTACGCGCTCATCATCGAGGACGGCACCAAGCTCGCCCGGCAGATCCGCCGCGGCGAGGTCACCGCGCCCGACGACGATCTGCAGGCCGACATGTACGAACTGGCCGACGACACGCTCGCCGCCGCCGGGTTCGACTGGTACGAGGTGTCGAACTGGGCGCGCGGCGACGGGCACCGCTCGCTGCACAACCTCGCGTACTGGGTCGGGGCGGACTGGTGGGGGTTCGGCCCCGGCGCGCACAGCCATGTCGCCGGCGTGCGATTCTGGAACGTCAAGCACCCCGCGGCCTACGCGCAGCGGCTCGCGGCTGGGGAGTCCCCGGCTGCAGGACGCGAGATCCCGGATGCTGCGGCCCGCACCCTCGAGACCGTGCTGCTGCGCACGCGCATCCGCGAGGGACTGCCCGTGGAGGAGCTCCTCGGCGAGGGCCGTCACGCGGTCGCCGCGCTCATCGCGGACGGTCTCATCGAGGGCCACGCCGCCCTGCGGGGGAGGGTCGTGCTCACCCGCCGCGGCCGCCTCCTCGCCGACGCCGTGGTCCGCGCGCTCACGGACTGACGCCGGCCGCACGTGCGCGCCCGGCCGCGACGGCAACCCTACCTGCGTCGCTCGACGATGCGGACAGGGGCATCGGATAGAATTGGCACTCCAGTCATGCGAGTGCCAGCTGCGGCGTGAGGAGGCGGGATGGTCAGCGAGCGAGGACTGCAGGTACTGCGCGCGATCGTTCAGGACTACGTCGACACGCGCGAGCCGGTCGGCAGCAAGGCGATCGTCGAGCGCCACGCCTTCGGCGTGTCCGCGGCGACGATCCGCAACGACATGGCGCTGCTCGAGGACGAAGAGCTCATCGTGGCGCCGCACACCTCGTCGGGCCGCGTGCCCACCGACAAGGGCTACCGCGTGTTCGTCGACCATCTCGCTGAACTGCGCCCCCTCTCCGCAGCGCAGCGCTCGGCGATCGCAGCCTTCCTCGACGGCTCCGGCGACCTCGATGAAGTGCTCGTGCGAACCGTGCGCGCGCTCACGCAGCTGACCGGCCAGGTCGCGATCGTCCAGTACCCGTCGTTCGCTCGTGCGACCGTCACCCACGTCGAGCTGGTTCAGCTCGGCGGCGGACGCATGCTGGTGATCGTCGTCACCGACACGGGCCGCGTGTCGCAGCGCCTCACGTTCGTCGGCGAGGACTTCGACGACGCAGACCTCGCGCGCATCCGCGCCGGACTCGGCACCCTCCTGGTGGGTCGCCCCGTCCGCGAGGGGCTGCAGCGCATCGCGGACCGGCTCGAGGATCCCGATGCGCAGGCGCCGGCGCACGAGCGCGCGACGGATGAGATCGTCCGCGCCGTCGCGGAGGAGCTCGAGGAGTTCCGCCAGGACAAGCTCGTGATGGCCGGCAGCGCCAATCTCGCCCGCCGCGAGTCCGACTTCCGCGGCAGCATCTACCCGCTCCTCGAGGCGATCGAGGAGCAGGTGACCCTGCTGCGGCTGATGGGCGAGATGGTCGCCGACGAACACGGCCTCTCGGCCAGCATCGGCCGCGAGAACGAGGCGTTCGGCCTGGCCGAGGCATCCGTCGTCGCCAGCGACTACGACGCGACGGGCTCGCTCGCCCGTGTCGGCGTGCTCGGCCCGACGCGCATGGACTACCCCACGAACCTCGCGACGGTCCGCGCCGTCGCGCGCTATCTCACGCGCATGCTCGAGCAGGACGACAGCTCCCGCTGACGCACGCGCGCACACACGATCCCGCGGCATCGCCGCGGCAGGAAGGCGAATGTGGCTGACCACTACGAGGTCCTCGGCGTCTCACGCGACGCCACCACCGACGAGATCAAGAAGGCGTACCGCAAGCTGGCCCGACAGCTGCACCCCGATGTGAACCCGGGGGAGGAGGCGTCCGAGCGCTTCAAGCTCGTGACCCACGCCTACGACGTGCTGAGTGACCCCGAGCAGCGCGCCCGCTACGACATGGGCGGCAGCGACTCGCCGTTCGGGGGCGGCGCCGGCGGCTTCGGCGGGTTCAACGACATCTTCGAGACGTTCTTCGGTGCCGCGGGCGGCTCGCGCGGCGGTCGTCCGCGGTCACGCCGGGAGCGCGGCCAGGACGCGCTCGTGCGCGTCACGCTCGAACTCGGCGACGTCGTGTTCGGCACGCACCGCGACATCGAGGTCGACACCGCCGTGGTGTGCGAGACCTGCCAGGGATCATGCTGCCAGCCGGGCACGAGCCCGGTCACGTGCGACATCTGCCACGGCACGGGCAACGTCCAGCGCCAGGTGCGCAGCCTCCTCGGCAACGTCGTCACGACGCAGCCGTGCAACGTCTGCCAGGGCTACGGCACGACGATCCCGTACCCGTGCGCCACCTGCCAGGGGCAGGGCCGCGTCCGCGCGCGTCGCACCGTGTCGCTCGACATCCCCGCCGGCGTCGAGACCGGGCTGCGCCTGCAGCTCCCCGGCTCGGGCGAGGTCGGCCCGGCGGGCGGGCCCAACGGCGACCTCTACATCGAGGTCACGGTGCAGCCCCACGAGGTGTTCAGCCGCGACGGCGACGACCTGCTCGCGACGCTCGAGGTGTCGATGCCCGACGCGA
Organism: Microbacterium sp. F01; assembly: GCF_056156365.1. Lineage (NCBI taxonomy): Bacteria > Bacillati > Actinomycetota > Actinomycetes > Micrococcales > Microbacteriaceae > Microbacterium > Microbacterium sp. F01. Next base: position 2,070,175 of record NZ_CM149592.1, on the reverse strand, counting down.
TCCTCGGGACCACGACGACGATCCAGTCGCTCGACGGCCCCGTCGACCTCGAGGTGCGGGCGGGCGTGCAGGCCGGCGACATCCTGACGATCAAGGGCCGCGGCATCACGCCGCTGCGCGGCTCGCAGCGCGGCGACCTCAGGGTCGGCGTGCACGTGGTCACGCCCACGCGCCTCGATCACAAGGAGCGCGCCCTCATCGAGGAGTTCGCCAAGCGCACCAAGGCTCCTTCGCCCAAACTCGCCGAGTTCCACCAGGGCCTCTTCGCCAAGCTCCGCGACCGCTTCCGGAACGGCTGACCCGTGACCCTGCACTTCCTCCTCGACCAGCCCGTCGACGCCGCTCCCGGCGAGGCGGTGACGCTCACCGGCACGGAGGCGCACCACGCCGCGACCGTGCGCCGGGTGCGGGTCGGCGAGGAGGTCACGGTGGGCGACGGCCGGGGCGCCTGGCTCACCGGCTCCGTCGAGTCGGTCGCACCGCGCGAGGTCGTCGTACGCATCCACGGACGGACGGATGCTGCGCCCCCGCGCCCCCGCATCGTGCTGGTGCAGGCGCTGGCCAAGGGGGATCGCGACGAGCTCGCCGTCCAGGCGGCGACCGAGCTCGGCGTCGACGAGATCGTGCCGTGGCAGGCCGCCCGCAGCGTCTCCCGGTGGGACGCGGCGAAGGCGGCGAAGGGCCGGGCCCGCTGGGCGACCATCGTGCGTGAGGCGGCGAAGCAGGCGCACCGCGCGTGGGTGCCGGAGGTGGCGGAGCTGAGCACCACCGCGGCGCTCGCGCGCCGGGCGGCAGCATCCGTCGTCCTGATTCTGGAGCCGACGGCGTCCGAGCGGCTGAGCGCTCTCGCGCTCGAGCCGGGGGACGGGCGCGACGTCGTCCTCGTGGTCGGGCCCGAAGGCGGCATCGCCCCGGAGGAGCTCGACGCCCTCACGAGCGCGGGCGCACGACCCGTGCGCCTCGGCGAGACCGTGCTGCGCACGTCGACGGCCGGTCCCGCCGCGCTGGCCGTCGTCAGCACCGCCCTCGGCCGCTGGTGAGCGGCGGGCCGCAGCCGTCCCGCCCTGACCCCCGTCGGTAGACTTGCGGCATGAGTGAACCTTCGATCTTCACGCGCATCCTGGACGGCGAGATCCCGTCCGAGATCATCGCAGAGACCGACAACGCATTCGCCATCCGCGACATCGCCCCGAAAGCACCCGTGCACCTCCTGGTGATCCCCAAGACCGGGGAGTACCGCAACGTCGTCGAGCTCGCCGCCGGCGACCCGGACCTCATGGCGGAGCTCGTGGGCCTCGCGAACACTGTCGCCGCCGAGCATTCCGACGGGGATTTCCGCCTCGTCTTCAACACCGGCCCGAACGCGGGCCAGACCATCTTCCACGTGCACGCCCATGTGCTCGCGGGAGGCCTCGAAGAGAAGAGTCTCGGTGCCTGATCAACCTTCCCATGAGACCGTGAGCGACCACGTCGAGGTAGACGGCGTCGCGATGGTGCAGCTGCTCGGTCCGCAGGACCGCCTGTTGCGGGTCGTCGAGAAGGAGCATCCGGGCGTCGATGTGCACGTGCGCGGCAACGAGATCACGCTCACGGGCGAGGCGCCGGCCGTCGCGGCGGCACGGACACTGGTCGACGAGCTCGTCGCGATGACGAAGGCGGGCCAGTCGCTCGGCGAGGACGACGTCGCCTCGTCGAACCGCATTCTCCGGAGCGAAGGCGGACCCCGTCCGTCCGAGGTGCTCGGAGAGGCGATCCTCTCGTCGCGGGGCAAGGTCATCCGCCCGAAGACCCTCGGCCAGAAGGCGTATGTCGACGCGATCGAGGAGAACACGATCGTGTTCGGCATCGGCCCCGCCGGCACCGGCAAGACGTATCTCGCGATGGCGAAGGCCGTCCAGGCGCTGCAGCGCAAGGAGGTCAGCCGCATCATCCTGACGCGGCCGGCGGTCGAGGCAGGGGAGCGGCTCGGGTTCCTCCCCGGCACGCTCACCGACAAGATCGACCCCTACCTGCGCCCGCTGTACGACGCGCTCAACGAGATGATGGACCCCGAGCTCGTCCCCAAGCTCATGGCGACCGGAACGATCGAGGTCGCTCCGCTGGCATACATGCGCGGACGCACGCTCAACGATTCGTTCGTCGTGCTCGACGAGGCGCAGAACACCACGCCCGAGCAGATGAAGATGTTCCTCACACGCCTGGGCTTCGGCACGCGCATGGTGGTCACCGGCGACATCACGCAGATCGACCTCCCGCAGGGCGCTTCGGGCCTGCGGCTCGTGACCCGGGTGCTCGGCGACATCGACGACATCCACTTCTCATACCTGACGAGCGACGACGTGGTGCGTCACACGCTCGTCGGCCGCATCGTCGACGCGTACAGCGAGTACGACGAGCGCCGCGTCGCCGCGCGTCGCGAGCGGGACGAGGCATCCGAGTTCGCCAACCGCGCCGAGCGCCGCGCCGCCACCGTCCGCGGCGGCGGACCCCGTGACCACCTTCCGAAGCGAGGACGCCCATGACCATCGAGATCGGCAACGAATCGGGGATCGCCGTCGACGAGACGGTCCTGCTGCGCCTCATGGAGCACAACCTCGCCGAGCTGCACGTCAGCCCCGACGCCGACGTCGCGATCCTGCTCGTCGACGAGGGCGCGATGGAGGCACTGCACGTCCAGTGGATGGACGAGCCCGGCCCGACGGACGTGCTGAGCTTCCCCATGGACGAGCTGCGCCCGGGCACCGAGGACGCCCCGACGCCGGCGGGACTTCTCGGCGACATCGTCCTGTGCCCGCAGGTCGCCGAGACCCAGGCGGTCGCCGCCAAGCACTCGACGCTCGACGAGCTCATCCTCCTCACCACGCACGGCCTGCTGCACCTCCTCGGCTTCGACCACGCCGAGCCGGAGGAGGAGCGGGAGATGTTCGGACTGCAGCGCGAGCTCATCACCTCGTTCCAGGCATCCGAACGCCGACGACCTCGCGCATGACCGCCGCCCTCCTTCTCGTCGCTGCGGCGCTCCTGCTCGCGTTCGGCGCCCTCATGGTCGCGATCGACGCGGCGCTCAGCGTCACCTCCCGTGCGGACCTCGCCGAACTCGGGGCAGGTGGGCGCAACTCGGCATCGCTGCGCAAGATCGCCGACGACCCCGACGCGCACGCCAACGCCGTGATCTTCATCCGCGTGCTCGCCGAGACGACCGCCGCGGTGCTCGTGACCGTCGCGTTCGTGGACCTCTTCAACAGCATCTGGTGGGCCATGCTCGCCGCCGCCGTGCTCATGACCGGCATCTCGTACGTCGTCGTCGGAGCGAGCCCCCGCACGGTGGGCCGGCTCCACGCGAAGGGCCTCCTGCGCGGCGCCGCCCCCGTCATCCGCGGGGTGCGCATCATCCTCGGCCCCCTCGCCCACGGCCTCGTCGCACTGGGCACGCGCATCACTCCGGGGGCCACCCGCGGTTCGTCGTTCGCGTCGGAGGAGCAGCTGCTCAGCATCATCGACGAGGCGGCCGAGAACGAGCTCATCGAACAGGACGACCGCGAGCTGATCCACTCCGTCTTCGACTTCACCGACACGTTCGTCCGCGCCGTGATGGTGCCGCGCACCGACATGGTGACGGTGGATGCCTCGACCTCGACGCGTGAGGCGATGACGATCTTCCTCGAGAAGGGCGTCTCGCGCGTGCCGATCGTGGACGACGACGCCGACGACGTCGTCGGCGTGCTGTATCTCAAGGACCTCGTGCAATTCGGCTTCCGCGACGAGATCGGCTGGCGGGACGCCCCGATCAGCCGCATCGCGCGCCCCGCGGTGTTCGTGCCCGAGTCGATGAAGGCAGAGACGCTGCTCCAGCAGATGAAGCGCGACGCCGTGCACGTGTGTCTCGTCGTCGACGAGTACGGCGGGGTCTCCGGCCTCGTGACACTGGAGGACCTCATCGAGGAGCTCGTCGGCGACATCTCGGACGAGTACGACCCGCGCGGCGAAGAGGTCACGGAGCTCGAGCCCGGCCACTACCGCGTGAGCGCCCGCCTCGGTCTCGACGAGGTCGGCGACCTGTTCGGCCTCGAGCTCGAGGACGAGGACGTCGACTCCATCGGCGGACTCCTCGGCAAGGCCCTCGGCCGCGTCCCGCAGCCGGGCGCGACCGCCGAGTACGCCGGCCTCGTGCTCACCGGCGGCGCCTCCCGCGGGCGCGGCCGCGGCATCTCGACGGTGTTCGTCGAGCGCGGCGACCCCGCCTTGGACGTCGGGCGCTCGCCGCGCACCGGCGAGATCCGCATCGTGAGCCCCCGCACCGGCGAGATCCGGCTGCCTCGGAAGGAAGAGACGTCATGACCGAGAACGAGCCAACGCCGGAAGCCGAGCCCGGCTCCGCGCCCGAGTCCCGCGAGGGGCGTTCCGGCTTCGTCACGTTCGTCGGCCGGCCGAACGTCGGCAAGTCGACCCTGACCAACGCGCTCGTCGGCGAGAAGGTCGCGATCACGAGCGACAAGCCGCAGACGACGCGCCGCGCGATCCGCGGCATCCTCAATCGCCCCGGCGGCCAGCTGGTGATCGTCGACACGCCGGGACTCCACAAGCCCCGGACGCTCCTCGGCCAGCGGCTCAACGACCTCGTCGAGCAGGTGCTCGGCGACGTCGACGTCATCGGCTTCTGCGTGCCCGCGACAGAGAAGGTGGGACCCGGCGACCGCCGCATCGCGGAATCGCTGAGCGGCTACGGGCGCGCCAAGAAGGTGGCGATCGTGACGAAGACGGATGCCGCCACCCGCGATCAGATCACCGAGAGGCTCATCGAGGTCGACACGCTCCGCGAGGACTGGGCCGCCGTCATTCCGCTGTCCGCCTTCACGCGCGACCAGCTCGACGTCCTGAGCGACGAGCTGCTCACCCTCATGCCCGAGGGCCCCGCTCTGTACCCGGAGGGCGTCGTCACCGACGAGTCGACCGAGGACCGCATCGCCGAGATCATCCGCGAGGCCGCCCTCGACGGTGTACGCGACGAGCTGCCGCATTCCATCGCGGTCGTGGTGCAGGAGGTGGCGGCCCGCGAGGACTCCGACCTCACCGACGTCTACGCCGACATCGTCGTCGAGCGCGACAGCCAGAAGGGCATCATCATCGGGCACAAGGGCTCCCGGCTGCGCGATGTCGGCGCGCGCGCCCGCGCGCAGATCGAACCGCTCCTGGGCACCAAGGTGTTCCTCAAGCTCCACGTGCGCATCGCGAAGGAATGGCAGCGCGACCCCAAGCAGCTCGGCCGTCTCGGCTTCTGAACCGGGATCGGCGGACGGATGCTGCGACCCGGCCCGCCCGCGCCGGTACAGGCGTAGCCTGGCGATGAGGTGAAGCGAGAGGAGGGGTCCGCGATGACGACGCCTTCTCAGACCGTGCCGTGGAGCGACCCTCGCGACGACATCGCCGTCGGCGTGCTGATGGCCAACGGCAGGCTCGCTCCGCGGAAGTTCACAAGCCGCGCCCAGGCGGAGGCATGGGCGCGTCCTGAAGAAGGCGACCGCGTCGTCGAGTGGAACCTCATCTGCGAGTGCGACCACTGACGCGGCATCCGTTCGTCATCTGTTCGCTCCCCGCCCGAAACGGGGTGTAGCCTGAAGCCATGCGCTTCGGCGGGCTTCTCCTTCTTAGCCGCCGCGACGAGACCTCGTTCTAGGGCCTTCCTCGTCGCGGAGCTTTGTGTTGGCCCGCATCATCAGGCACCGAGCCACCCCGATCGGGCTGACGCTCGGACCACACGAGAGAAGCGACGACATCATGGAGAACACTCAGAAGACCTCGGGCATGCCGACCCACAAGTATCGGCCGTTCCACGAGCAGATCACCGTGCATCTGCCCGACCGCACCTGGCCCGACCAGCGCATCACGACCGCGCCTCGCTGGTGCGCCGTCGACCTGCGTGACGGCAACCAGGCGCTCATCGATCCGATGAGCCCCGAGCGCAAGCGCATCATGTTCGACCTGCTCGTGAAGATGGGCTACAAGGAGATCGAGGTCGGCTTCCCCTCGGCGAGCCAGACCGACTTCGACTTCGTGCGTCAGCTGATCGAAGAGGACCTCATCCCCGACGACGTCACGATCCAGGTTCTGACGCAGGCCCGTGAGCACCTCATCGAGCGCACCTACGAGTCGATCGCCGGCGCGAAGCAGGCGATCGTGCACCTGTACAACTCGACGAGCACGCTGCAGCGCGAGGTGGTCTTCCGCACCGACGAGCAAGGCATCATCGACATCGCACTCGAAGGCGCGCGCCTGTGCCGAGAGTTCGAGAAGCGCATCCCCGAGACCAAGGTCTTCTACGAGTACTCGCCCGAAAGCTACACCGGCACCGAGCTCGAGTTCGCGCTCAACGTGTGCAACCAGGTCATCGAGATCTTCGAGCCGACACCCGAGCGCAAGGTCATCATCAACCTGCCCGCCACCGTCGAGATGGCGACGCCGAACGTCTATGCCGACTCGATCGAGTGGATGAGCCGTCGCCTGGCCCACCGCGAGAACGTCATCCTGTCGCTGCACCCCCACAACGACCGCGGCACCGCGATCGCCGCAGCCGAGCTCGGCTACATGGCCGGTGCCGACCGCATCGAGGGCTGCCTGTTCGGCAACGGCGAGCGGACGGGCAACGTCGACCTGGTGGCCTTGGGGATCAACCTCTTCACGCAGGGCATCGACCCGCAGATCGACTTCAGCGACATCGACCAGGTCAAGCGCACGGTCGAGTACTGCAACCAGCTGCCGGTGCACGAGCGCAGCCCGTGGGCCGGCGACCTGGTGTTCACCGCCTTCAGCGGCTCGCATCAGGACGCCATCAAGAAGGGCTTCGAGGCGATGGAGGCCCGCGCGGGCGCGGCCGGCGTCACCGTCGACGAGATCGACTGGGCGGTGCCGTACCTGCCCATCGACCCGAAGGACCTGGGCCGCTCGTACGAGGCGGTCATCCGCGTCAACTCGCAGTCGGGCAAGGGCGGTGTCGCCTACCTGCTGAAGACCGACCACTCGCTGGATCTGCCGCGCAAGCTGCAGATCGATTTCTCGGGCGTCGTGCAGGCCAAGACCGACGCCGAGGGCGGCGAGGTCACGAGCGACCAGATCTGGAAGATCTTCACCGACGAGTACCTGCCGTCGGAGGTCGCCGACGAGCGGTGGGGGCGCTTCGAACTGCTGGCCACCAGCACTCGCAGCGACCTGTCGGGCGACGTCGCACTCGACATCACGCTGCGCGACGGCGACGACCGCTTCGAGGCATCAGGTCACGGCAACGGCCCGGTGGCCGCATTCCTCGAGATCATCCGCGCACAGGGATTCGACGTGACGCTCTACGACTACGTCGAGCACGCCCTGAGCGCAGGCGGCGACGCGCAGGCGGCCGCCTATATCGAACTCCAGGTCGATGGCGAGCGCCTCTGGGGCGTCGGCATCGACTCGGACATCTCGACCGCATCGCTCAAAGCGATCGTGTCGGGCGTCAACCGCGCCATCCGCACGCGGCAGCGCTCCGGAGCCCTCGCGGGCGTCTGAACGCGAACCGTCGACGGGTGCGCGCGGCTGATCCCGCGCGCACCCGTCGGTGTTCGTCGGCCCGCGGTCGCTGAGCGAGAGCGGAGCGCGGTCGTTGAGCGAGCCTCCGAGTCGAAACGCAGAGTCGAAACGCAGAGCCGAAACGGGATGCCTCAGGGCTTGACGATCGGGATCGTCGAGGTCTCGACGGCCACCTTGCGGCGGTAGAGCGCGCGCTGCTCCGGCAGCGAGATGTCGAAGATCACCGCGAGCAGGCGGATCACCGTCGTCACCACGATGCCGATGATCGCGGCGACGACCACGCTCACCCCGAGCTGTTCCGCGACCGCGAGGACGAGGCATCCGACGCCCGCCGCTGCCGCGTACAGCGAGCTGACGTGCATGATCGCGACCGGCAGCCCCATGATCACGTCACGGAGGATGCCGCCGCCGACGGCCGCGCAGACGCCGACGAAGACGGCAGGCACGAGCGGGAGCCCGAGCACGAGGGCCTTGCTGGTGCCGAACGCGCCGAACAGGCCGATGACCAGGGCATCGAGGCCGACGATCGCGGCGTTGAGTCTCTGGAAGAGGCCGGCCAGCAGCATCCCGAACAGCGCCGCGCCGGCAGCGGTGAGCAGGTACCAGTTGCTCTGCAGCGTCGTCGGCGTGACGTTGAGAAGCAGGTCGCGGATGAGACCGCCGCCCATGCCCATGACGATGCCGATGATCGCGACGCCGAGCAGGTCGAGCCGGCGTTCGCCGCGGAATCCGGAGGCGAACAGGGCGCCCTGGATGCCGCCGAGGCCCACGGCGATGAGATCCGCCCACAGGGGGATCACGAAGAGCGGCTCGTCCACCCCTCCATTGTCGACGGGGATCAGGGGATGTGGGTGCGCACCGCCGTCAGGAATCCGTCGAGGTCGTCGGTCCACAGCCGCACCGCTTCGATGCGATCGCGGCCCTGCGGCAGGCGCACATCGATCGGGTGTTCGAGGCGGATCAGCACGTTCGTCTCGTTCGCGATGCGCGCGGCGAACGTGCGGCCTCCCGGTTCGTCTGCGACGGCCGGCGCCTTGTCGACCCGGTGCGGGGAGCGCTCGACGGACTGCACCACCTCCCACGGAAGATCGAGGTCCAGCTCCGCACCCTGACGCACGCGGATGCCGGCGGGACCGACCGCGTGCGGTCGGGTGAGGTAGCCGAACAGGAGGCCGAGCATCCACGTCACGCCCCAGATGCCGAGGATGAGGAGCGGGATGCGGACCCAGACCCAGCGGTGGACGATGAGATCCACGATCGGGATCTCGATCGCCGACAGCACGATGAAGATCACCAGCAGGGTCAGCACGGGGGAGTGGTAGCGGAACGCGCTGGCGCCCGCGGGGACCCGCGGGCGGCGGAACACGAAGCGGTAGATGCTCTGATAGACGCCGAGCTCCATGATCCACGCACGCCGGGCGAACGTGACCAGCTTCGCCCGCCACGCGGGCGGTGCGGGGACGTCGGGCGCCGGGCCCGGTCGGGGCTGACGGTCGCGCGGCGCATCGACGGCGCTCACGACGGGCCGCCCTCGTGCGTGCGCGGCTCGTGCTCGGCGATGAGCCGGGTCAGGCGGTCGAGGACGTGCGTCAGCCCCCGCAGAGTCGCCTCTGCCGTGGCCTCGTCGAGACCGTCGATGAGCTGCGCGCCGAGTTCGGTGTGCTCGGCGTCCATGGCGCGCATGGCCTCTTCGCCGCGTGGTGTCAGGGTGACGAGCACCGCCCGGCGATCATGCGGGTGCGGAGCGCGGCGCGCGAAGCCGGTGGCCTCGAGCCCGTCGACGAGGGTGGTGACGTTGCGCGGTGTGACCCCGAGCGCGGTCGCAAGCTCGGCCTGCGTGCGCGGGCCCTCGTGGAACACGAGCCACAGCACGTGGGTGCGGGCGGGGGTGAGGCCCCGCCGATCGAGCTCGCGCTCCTGGTCTGCGCTCAGCACCCCGGACAGCGCGAGCAGCGTGTCGAGAATCTGAGTACCGGACATAGTGAATACGGTACACCAATCCGTGCGCCACCCGCGGCACCCGCGGCGCCGCGCCGCCCGATCGCACGGGAGCACAGGGATAATTGACGCGTGCCCACCTACCGCGATGAAGTCGTGGTCCTGCGCACCCACAAGCTGGGGGAGGCCGACAGGATCGTGACGATGCTCAGCCGCCGCCACGGCAAGCTGCGCGCCGTCGCCAAGGGCGTCCGTCGCACGTCGTCGCGCTTCGGCGCCCGCCTCGAGCCGTTCATGGTCGCGGACGTGCAGCTGTACCAGGGCCGCTCGCTCGACATCGTCCAGCAGGCCGAATCCCTCGGCTCGTACGGCGCGGAGATCGTGGCCCACTACGACCGGTACACCTCCGCACATGCGATGGTCGAGGCGGCCGACCGCCTGAACGAGGCGGAGGCCACACCTCAGCAGTACCTGCTCCTCGTCGGGGGGCTTCGCGCTCTCTCACGCGGTGAGCATGCCTCGCGCAGCGTGCTGGATTCGTACCTGCTCCGCGCTATGGCGCTGTCGGGCTGGGCGCCCGGCCTCGGCGAGTGCGCGCTGTGCGGGCGCCGCGGTCCTCACGACACCTTCGTCGCCCAGCAGGGCGGCATCGTCTGCCGCGACTGCGCTCCGACTGGCGCCGCTCGCGTCGACGCCGCCACCGTGTCGCTCCTGCAGTCGCTGATGGCGGGGGAATGGGACGTGGTGGATGCTGCGTCCCCGGGGTCGACGGCAGCCGCGTCGGGTCTCATCGCGGCCTACGCGCAGTGGCACCTCGAACGCGGCATCCGTTCGCTCTCCCATGTCTCGGCAGCCCCGCAGGAAGGCCCCAGGTGACCCCGAAGCCCTACACGCACCGCGATGCGGTGCCGTACCGCCCGCTGGACTGGACCGGCGTCTACCCGCCCGAGTACCCCCGGGGCGCCGTGCCCGACCACATCGCGATCGTCATGGACGGCAACGGCCGGTGGGCCAACCGCCGGGGCCTCACCCGCATCGAGGGGCACAAGGCGGGCGAGGCTGCGCTGCTCGATGTCGTCGCCGGCGCGATCCAGGCCGGCGTGAAGCACCTCTCGGTCTACGCCTTCTCGACCGAGAACTGGTCGCGCTCGCCCGACGAGGTCCGCTTCCTCATGGGCTACAACCGCGACGTGCTGCACCGGCGCCGCGACCAGCTCAACGAGTGGGGCGTGCGCATCCAGTGGGCCGGCCGCAAGCCGCGCCTGTGGGGCAGCGTCATCAAGGAGCTCCAGTTCGCCGAGCAGCTGACGACCGGCAACGACGTGCTGACTCTGACGATGTGCGTGAACTACGGCGGCCGCATCGAGCTCGTCGATGCGATGCGCTCGATCGCCGACGACGTCGCCGCGGGGCGCCTCAAGCCGTCGGCCGTGTCGGAGAAGCTCATCCAGCGGCGGCTGTACCGCCCCGACATGCCGGACGTCGATCTGTTCCTCCGGTCGAGCGGCGAGCAGCGCACGTCGAACTTCCTGCTCTGGGAATCCGCGTATGCGGAGTTCGTGTTCCTCGACACGCTGTGGCCCGACTTCACGCGCGAAGACCTGTGGCACGGCATCGACACCTACCTCGGTCGTGATCGCCGTTTCGGCGGCGCCGTGGACGCCCCCGACTCCGCGACGCCCTGAGTCACGCCCCCGCGGCCGGCGGGGTATCCAGCGAGCGTTCGCGCCCTCATCATTGACGTGAGCCGCGCATGCGGCCGGTCAGGAGGCGCATCATGGCGCTGTCACGGCCCCGGGTGGGCCTCCCCGTGATCCTGAGCCTTGTCGTCGTCCTCGCCATCACGGGATGCGGGACGACAGTGACCGCGCAGGAGGCGGGACGCACGACGACGAGCCCCACACCGTCCGCAGAAGAGACGAACGAGGGCACCCCCGACGGCGAGGCCGAAAGCGGCGGCGACCAGGGGCAGACCGACTCCGACGGTGGCGAGGATCCCGCCCAGGATCGCGTCCGCACCGGCCCCGTCGCCCAGTACGGCGGTCCCGCGTACGGCGACCAGGGAACGGCCGAAGTCCTCGAGGGCGGGCTCTGGTGCAAGACGATCGCGGTGTTCTGGGGCGGCAACGAGCCCATACCCGAGGGGGTCCGCTTCACGTTCGAGAACGCCGCGCCCGATCGACCCGGCCTCCGGGTGGAGGGCGGGATCTGCGGCACCCGCGGCGCGGATCGCTCGTGCCTCGGCATGCTGGTCCAGGCGAACGAGTCCGGGATCTTCTGCAGTCTCCTCCTGCGCCCGGGCAGCGACTTCCAGGACGGCACCGCGATCACCTTCCGCGGAACGCTCGAGTGCCCGATCGCCGAGATCTGCGATCAGGTCGCCGCACGCGAGGTCGAGCCGGGCCCGCCGATCATCGTCAACGACCCGGAGCCGTCCGCCGAGCAGGAGCAGGAACAGGAGCAGGAGCAGGAGCAGCAACAGCAGCAGGAAGAGGAGCAACCGGACGAGGAGCAGCCGACCGAGTCGCCCGATCCCGGACAGTCGCCGCAGCCAGGGGAGGGGAGCGGGTGACCGATCGCCCGGCGATCACGCCTTCCGAGCCGTCGACGCCCGAGCACGAAGCGCCGCCGCGCGTCGAGCCGCGCCCGATCGAGCCCGGCCTGGGCTTCGAGAAGTGGATGGGCTTCCTCTCCTCGTTCGTGGCGCCGCTCACGCTGGTCACCGCGCTCCTCTTCTACTTCGGCTACGTCTCGACACGACAGTTCTTCCGCTACTTCGGGGTCGACGTCGACATCATCGGACTGAGCTCGCAGGAGTTCGTGATGCGCAGCCCCGGCGCCCTCTTCATCCCGGTCATGGTGCTCACCCTGCTCGCGGCCGCGGCGATCATCGGCCATCGCGCCCTGCGGAAGTGGCTGCTCGTGCAGGAGCGCCCGGCGCAGCGCCGGGTGATCGGCATCCTCGCGTGGACGGGGATCGGCTTCATCCTCGCCGGCCTCGTCCTGGCCTTCCTCGTGCCGTTCCTCCCGGGCTGGACGTACGGGCAGCTCCTCACCCCGCTGTTCCTCGCGATCGGCGCGGGACTCGCCGCCTACGCCTCGGCCACCGTGCGCGCGCTCGACCCCTCGAGCGGCGGGCGCGGCGTCGTCGTGCTGCTCGTGCTCGTGATGATCGCCGGCACGTTCTGGTCGACCGCGACCATCGCGCAGTGGTGGGGGCTCGGGCAGGCGCGTTCCCTCGCCGCCGACCTCACGACGCTTCCCGCCGTCGTGCTCGATACGCGCGAGCGCCTCTACCCGGGTAACGACGACATCACCTTCCAGCAGCTCGGGGACGAGGCATCCGTCGACGATCCCGCGGCGGCGCCGCAGACGTTCGGGTACCGCTACTTCGGCCTTCGACTGCTCGCACACGGCGGCGGACGCCTGTATCTCGTGCCCGATTCGTGGTCGCCGGATGCCTCGACCCTCGTTGTGCCGTACGACGACGTGCGGGTGAGGTTCCGCTTCGTGCCCGACGCCGATCCGCCGATTCCCTGAGGATTCACATCACAGCGACCCATTCGGCGGAATAGACGCGCGGACGCGCGCGGTTGTGCTGAGCATGACGGACGCCATCAAGATCGACGTGTGGAGCGACATCGCCTGCCCCTGGTGCTACATCGGCAAGCGGAATCTCGAGAACGGACTGGCCGCGGCATCCGCGGACGCCGACGCCCCCGCCGTGGAGGTGACGTACCACTCCTTCGAGCTGTCGCCCGATACGCCCGTCGACTTCGAAGGCGATGAGCTCGACTTCCTCGCGAAGCACAAGGGCATGCCGCGCGCCCAGGTGCACCAGATGCTCGAGCGCGTGACCGGCGTCGCCGCCGACGCAGGCCTGGAGTACCGCTTCGATCTGCTCAAGCACACCAACACCGTGAAGGCCCACGAGCTCCTGCACTTCGCGAAGGAGCAGGGGCGTCAGCTCGAGCTCGCCGAGCGCCTCATGTCCGCATACTTCACCGAGGGGCGCCACCTCGGTCGCGAGGACGAGCTCGTCGACCTCGCGACGGATGCGGGACTCGACGCCGACGCCGCGCGCGACGCCCTGCAGAGCGGCCGCTACCTCGACGCGGTGCGCGCCGACCAGGCGCAGGCCGCGGCCTACGGCATCAACGGGGTGCCCTTCTTCGTGATCGACGGCAAGTACGGCGTGTCGGGGGCGCAGCCCGCCGAGGCCTTCGCGCAGATCGTGCGGCAGGTGTGGTCCGAGCACCGCGAGCCCGCCGACGTCGACGCCTGAGCCCTGAACGAGAACAGGCCCGCCGCGAGGAGTCGCGGCGGGCCTGTTCGCCTGTGGGATCAGCGCGGCAGGTTCGCCTCGATGACCTCGACGATCGCCGGGTCATCGGGCTTGACGTTCGGACGGAAGCGGTGGATGCCACCCTCCGGCGTCAGGACGAACTTCTCGAAGTTCCACACGATCGGGCCTTTCTTGCCTTCGGTATCGCGCGACTTCTTCAGCGCCTTGTAGACCGGGGCGGCCCCCGGGCCGTTCACCTTGATCTTGTCGAAGACCGGGAACGTCACCCCCCACGTGACGGAGCAGTACTCGAGGATCTCGTCCATCGAGCCCGGCTCCTGACCCATGAACTGGTTGCAGGGGAAGCCCAGCACCGTGAAGCCGCGGTCGGCGTACGCGCGCTGCAGCTGCTCGAGCTGCTCGTATTGCGGAGTCAGGCCGCATTTCGATGCGACGTTGACGACGAGGAGCACCTGGTCGCCGTACTCGGAGAGGGTGGCGGTGCCGCCGTCGGCGGTGTCGAAGGGGATCTCGCGCAGGTCGGTGATCGTGGCCTCGGTCATGCCTCCAGGCTAAGGGCTCTGCACAGGGGCGCGGCCGTTCAGCCAAGGAACGGATTCCTGTAAGAGAATGGAACGCGTGACGACTGCCCTCGCCCCCGCGCCGACGCTGCGCATCGGGCCCATCGAACTCGACGCCCCCGTGGTGCTCGCGCCGATGGCGGGCATCACGAACACCGCCTTCCGCCGCCTGTGCCGCGAATACGGCGCCGGTCTCTATGTCAGCGAGATGATCACGACGCGCGCCCTCGTCGAGCGCAACGCGACGACGATGCGCCTGATCACCCACCACGAATCCGAGACCCCGCGCTCGATCCAACTGTACGGGGTCGACCCCGCGACGACCGAGGCGGCAGTGCGTCTCCTCGTCGAGGAGGATCGCGCCGATCACATCGATCTGAATTTCGGATGCCCCGTCCCCAAGGTGACGCGCAAGGGCGGCGGAGCAGCGCTGCCGTGGAAGCTCGGCCTGTTCCGCGACATCGTGACGCGCGCCGCCCGCGCCGCCGGTGACATCCCCCTCACGGTCAAGATGCGCAAGGGGATCGACGCCGACCACCTCACGTATCTCGATGCCGGGCGCATCGCTGAGGACGCCGGCGTCGCCGCCGTCGCCCTGCACGCCCGTACCGCATCGGAGTTCTACTCCGGCGAGGCGGACTGGCCGGCGATCGCGAAGCTCAAAGAAGCCGTCACCAGCGTCCCGGTGCTCGGAAACGGCGACATCTGGTCGGCCGACGACGCGGTGCGCATGATGGACGAGACCGGCTGCGACGGCGTCGTCGTCGGACGCGGCTGCCTCGGGCGACCGTGGCTGTTCGGCGACCTCGCCCGCGCGCTCGGCGGGCCGGGTGCCGCACCGGCCGAGCCCGTCGACGCGACCCTCGGCTTCGTCTCCCACGCGTTCCGCCGTCACGCGGAGCTGCTCGTGGAGTTCTTCGAGGACGAGGACCGCGGCTGCCGCGACATCCGCAAGCACGTCGCCTGGTACTTCAAGGGCTACCCGGTGGGCGGCGAGCTCCGCGCGAGCCTCGCGACCGCATCGAGCCTGGCCGAGATCGACGACCTGCTCGCCACCCTCGACGCTGACGCGCCGTACCCGGGCGCGGCGGCGGAGGGCCAGCGCGGTCGCGCCGGCACCCCGAAGCGCCCCGCACTGCCCGACCGCTGGCTGGAATCCCGCGAGCTCAGTGCCGAGGCATCCACCGCCATCGCCGAAGCGGAACTCGACCACAGTGGCGGGTGACCTGGCCGGCGCATCGGAGCGCCCGGTGGGGTACGACGACGCCGACGCCGCCCGCTTCCACGCCGAGCGCCACCGATCGCAGCGCGACGACTTCGCCCGCGACCGCGCCCGCGTGCTGCACTCGGCCGCCCTGCGCCGCCTGGCCGCCAAGACCCAGGTGCTGAGCCCCGCCAGCCCCGCGGACTTCGCGCGGAATCGCCTGACCCACTCGCTCGAGGTCGCCCAGGTCGGCCGCGAGCTGGCGACCGCACTCGACCTCGCTGCCGACGTCGTCGACACCGCCTGCCTCAGCCACGACCTCGGGCACCCGCCGTTCGGACACAACGGCGAACGCGCGCTGAACGAGTGGGCCGAGGATTTCGGCGGCTTCGAGGGCAACGCACAGACCCTGCGCATCCTCACCCGGCTCGAGCCCAAGGTGATCGACGCCGACGGGCACAGCTTCGGCCTGAACCTCACCCGGGCGAGCCTCGACGCCGCCTGCAAGTACCCGTGGACCGTAGACCATCCGCTGCCCGACCCCGGCGGTCGGCTCAAGTTCGGCGTCTACCCCGAGGACGAAGAGGTGTTCCGCTGGGTCCGCGCCGGTGCGCCGGGGCGGCTGCGCTGCATCGAGGCCGAGGTCATGGACCTCTCCGACGACATCGCCTACTCGGTCCACGACTTCGAGGACGCGGTCGTCAACGGATACCTCGACCCGGCCCGCCTGGTCGACCCACGCGAGCACGAGTGGCTCCTCACCGCGATCCAGTCGTGGGTCGGGTTCGACTTCGCCCGCGACGAACTCGAGGACGCGCTGTTCCGGCTCACCCGCATGCCGGAGTGGATCGATTCCTTCGACGGCACCCGTGCGGCGCTGGCGCGGCTGAAGAACCTCACCTCCGACCTCATCGGCCGCTTCGCCCGGGCCGCCACCACCGCGACGCGCGAGGCGTACCCGACCTCCGTGCTGACGCGCTATCGCGGGCACCTCGTCGTGCCCCGCATCGTCGAGGCCGAGATGGCGGTGCTCAAGGGGATCATCGGCGCCGCGGTCGTGTCGATCGAAGGACGCAAAGACCTCTACAAGGAGCAGCGTCGCGTCCTCAAGCGTCTCGCCACGGCCCTGTGGGAGCACCCCGATTCGCTCGACCCGCTCCACGCGGAGGACTTCGCCGCGGCCGAGACGGAAGCTGCGCGCCGCCGTGTCGTGGTCGACCAGGTGGCCAGCCTCACCGACCAGCTGGCGATCGCGTGGCACACCTCGCTCGTCGAGCCGGTGGATGCCGCATCCGTCGGCGTGTGGGCACCGGGCGCGCGCCCCATGGACACCGCCTCGCGCGCCTTCCGCGCCTCCGAGGCGCGCTGATGGCGGGGCGCATCCGCCAGGCGGACGTCGACGAGGTCAAGGCGCGCACGAACATCGCCGACATCATCGGGGAGCGGGTCGCGCTCAAGTCCGCGGGCGTGGGCTCGATGAAGGGCCTGTGCCCCTTCCACGACGAGCGCAGTCCGAGCTTCAACGTGCGCCCACAGGCCGGCTTCTACCACTGCTTCGGCTGCGGCGAGTCCGGCGATGTCTACTCGTTCCTGCGCGCGATGGACCACGTGACCTTCACGGAGGCCGTCGAACGGCTCGCCGGCCGCATCGGCTACGCGCTGCACTACGAGGACGGCGGCGCCGCTCCGGAGCACACCGGTCGCGCCCGCCTGTACGCCGCGAACGCGGCGGCGGCCGAGTTCTTCCGGGCGCAGCTCATGACGCCCGAGGCCGACATCGCGCGACGCTTCCTCGGCCAGCGCGGCTTCGACGCCGGCGCCGCGGCCCACTTCGGCGTCGGATTCGCCCCGAAGGGCTGGGAGGGCATGACCCACGCGCTCCGCGCCAAGGGTTTCACCGACGAGGAGCTGTCGTCAGCCGGACTCGTGTCGCAAGGGCAGCGCGGCGTCTACGACCGCTTCCGCGGACGCGTGGTCTGGCCGATCCGCGATGTGACCGGGCAGGTGATCGGCTTCGGGGCGCGCAAGCTGTTCGACGACGACAACGGTCCCAAGTACCTGAACACGCCGGAGACGACGATCTACAAGAAGGCGCAGGTGCTCTACGGGCTCGACCTCGCCAAGCGCGAGGTCTCCCGCCAGCACCAGGTCGTCGTGGTCGAGGGCTACACCGACGTCATGGCGTGCCACCTCGCAGGCATCACGACCGCGATCGCGACGTGCGGCACGGCGTTCGGCTCCGACCACATCACGGTGCTCCGGCGCGTGATGGGAGACGACTCGACGGCCGGGGAGGTCGTCTTCACCTTCGACCCGGATGCCGCGGGGCAGAAGGCGGCGCTGCGCGCCTTCGCCGATGCCAAGCGATTCAACGCGCAGACGTACGTCGCCACCGGTCCGGAGGGCCTCGATCCGTGCGACCTGCGCCTCGCCCGCGGCGACGGCGCCGTCCGGGCGCTGCTCGAGACGAAGGTGCCCATGGTCGAGTTCGTGCTCGACCAGCGCATCTCGGGCTACGACCTGCGCAGCGTCGAGGGGCGCGTCGGCGCGCTTCGGACGGCGGCCCCGGTCGTCGCCGAGCTGCGCGACCCGCTCCTGCAGCCGGAGTACGTCCGCGTGCTCGCTCGGCGACTCGGCATGGACACCGAGGATGTCCGCCGTGAGGTCGAGCGCGCGGGTCGGAGCAGCGGAGGCGGGCGGCGCGACGCCGCGCCCGGCACCGCCGAGCCGGCGGAGCCACCCGTCGACGACGGCGCCCTGCGCGTCACGCTCGCGACGCTTCCTCGCACGCCCGACGTCGGCATCGAGCGCGGCGCGCTGATGGGCGTGCTGCAGTTCGGCCACCGCATGGACCCGTCGCTGGTCGCGCGCGCGCTCGACCTGCCCTTTCGTCATCCGGCGCTCGACGCCGTCCGCGTCGCCGTGCGCGACGCTCCGGGCATGCAGCGGCCGGGGTGGGCGGTGGATGCCGTCGCCACCGTCCGCGAGCCCTACCGATCACTCGCGGCGGAGCTGCTCGCCGCCGACTTCCCGGCTCTGAGCGACGACGAGGCGGTCTCGTCGGCGGGCGACCTCGCCCGCCGCCTGGTGATGCGCGGATTCGACCGTGAGAAGGCGGAGCTGCTCGGCGCGATCCAGCGGGTGCCCGCGGACTCGGAGGAGGGCCGCACGATCCGGCTGCGTCTGCGGGAGCTCGACGCCCAGCGCCAGGCTCTGGCCGACGAGGGCTCCTGAACGGGTCCCGTCGGCTGGCGTCGGCGCCGGTCAACAGGCAGGATGAGGATATGGCTCGCCGACGAGATGCGGATGTCGCGATCGACTGCTCGGATCTGTCGATCGCCCGCTCCGGCCGCGGGGGCCCTGCCCAGCGCGTGGTCGACGGCGTCTCGTTCCGGTTGCCGCACGGCGGCATCCTGGCGGTGATGGGGCCGACCGGCTCGGGCAAGTCATCGCTCGCGGCGGTGCTGGCGGGCGCGGATGAACCCGGACTCGCGGTCGTGGGAGGACGCGGCCTCGTCGAGGGCGTCGCGGTGCGGCGTCCCGGTCGCGCCCATCGCTACCTCACGTACTACGCCGGCTATGTCCCGCAGTCCGCCGGCGCGCACCTGCCGGCGCGCCTGACGGTCGCCGAGGTGATCGGCGAGCCGATCACCAGCCGCGACCGTCGCGTCAGTCCGCGCGCACTCGCGGTGCGCGTGGCGTCTCTCCTCGACGAGTTGATGCTGCCCCTCGGCGCTGCGGCGAAGTACCCGTACGAGCTCAGCGCGGGTATGCGCCAGCGCGTGGCGCTGGCGAGGGCTCTGGTGCTCCAGCCCCGCGTGCTGATCGCGGACGAGCCCTTCGCCAACATGGACGTCGAGGTGCGCAAGGCGGCACGTGAGGCGGTGCTCCGCCGGCGGCGCGAGCTCGACATGGCCGCCCTCGTCGTGACGAACGAGCCGGACGTCGTGCACGAGCTCGATGCGGACGTCCTCGTGCTGCGGGCGGGCCACGCTGTCGCCTTCGGGCACGGCACGCAGGATCTGCTGTGGACGCCCGACGGCCAGGCCGATCGACGCGTCGTCAACTCCTGAGCGCGCCCGTGGTCATGAGCACGGGTTGAGCTTTGCTAGTATGGACTGGTTGCCCGCACGAGAGTGCGGAACATTCCTCCATAGCTCAATTGGCAGAGCAATCGGCTGTTAACCGATAGGTTCTTGGTTCGAGTCCAAGTGGGGGAGCGAAGGCCTCGGGGCTCCACCCCCGAGGCTTTCTTCGTCTCCGGGGACCACATCGAGGAGTGCACATGGCGGCTCGCGCGAAGCCTGCGCCGCGTCTGGCCGTCGAAGGCGGCGTCCCCGCCCCGGCGCCGATCTACCGCTCCGTCCCGCTGCTGATCGCGCTGGGAGTCTTCGGCGCCACCGTTCTGTGGGTCGGGCTCGTCGTCCTGTTCGGCGGCGAACCCTGGATGTTCCCGATCTCGGCGCCGGCGCCCTGGCTCTTCCTCGCGCTCGTTCCGTCCGTCGTCGCGATCCTGCTCGCCGTCCGCGGCATCGCGCTGTGGGCGCTCCTCTGCGCCGTGGCGAGCGTGTGGCTCGTCCCCACCGGCGTCGCGACGATGGCGGTGGTGCTCGTCGCGCTCTGGACCGTACGCGGGATCCGCAGCCAGTGGGCCGCCCACGATCTCGACTCGGTCATCGCCACGGCTGCGGCGCACGGCCTTCCCGTTCTCGTCGTGCAGCACGTGGCGGGAAAGGCGCGGGCGCGCAAGACCACCGACACGACGCAGGTGCAGGTCCGCGACATCGACACCGGCGAGCTCTCGACGGCCCGTGTCTGGGGCCCGATGACCACGGGGACCACCTTCGTGCGTCAGGGGATGAACGTCATCGCACAGGCACCGCCCGGAGCCGACGCGGAACTCCGCCGCTGGGTCGAGCGTCAGAACCGCCGGAGCGCGCCGACGTCCGCGTAGTGCGGCGCGGCGCGCCGGCTCAGGCGTCGAGGTCGTCGATGCCCGGGGTCCAGGAGCTGCCCGGCCGGCCCCAGCCGCGCTTGCGCGCGATCTTCTGCACGGTCTTCCAGTCGCCGTCGTCGAGACGGTCGACGTAGAGGATCCCGTCGAGGTGGTCGAACTCGTGCTGCATGATGCGCGCCCGCCAGCCGTCCACCTGGACGCGAACGGGCTCGCCGTCGAGATCCGTGCCGGTCACCAGCACCTCGTCGGATCGACGGAGCGCGAATCGCTCGCCGGGGAACGACAGGCACCCCTCGGACTCCTCGTCGGGGTCGGGTGCACCGGGCTCGAGGGACTTCATCCACAGCTCGGGATTGATGATGACGCCGCGCCAGGGCGCACCGTCGTCGTCGGCGTAGGTGTACGTGTAGATGCGCAGCGGCACGCCCACCTGCGGGGCCGCGAGACCCACGCCGGGTGCGGCATCCATCGTCTCGAACATGTCGGCGACCAGGGTGCGGATCTCGTCCGTGATCTCTTCGACGGCGGATGCGGGGGAGTGCAGGACGGGATCGCCCATGATGCGAATCGGGAGAACAGCCACGCCTTGAGCCTATCGACAGGCACCTGCGGCTAGTGTCGATACGTGGTGTGGACTGCGGTGGAGCTCGAGGACATCGGCGATCAGCTGGTCGGCGTGTTCCAGAACCCGAACATCCTCATCGGCATTCCGCTGGCACTCCTCGGCGCCGTCTTCATGTCGTTCGGCGCACAGTACCAGCACCGCGGCGTGACGAAGGTCGAGCGTCTCTACGGCTCCCAGGCCAACGGCGGGCTGGGCGCGAACCACCTGCTGAAGCTTCTCGCGCGACCGTCGTGGGTGATCGGCACCGTCATGCTCGGGCTCGCCATCGTGTGCCAGCTCTGGGCGCTCGCCTTCGCCCCGCTCATCGTGGTTCAGCCCCTCGGAGCGATCGCCCTCGTCATCACGACGCTGCTGAACGCCCAGATCAGCGGCCACAAGCCGACGAAGCGCTCCCTCATCGCGATCGCGGCGTGCGTGGGCGGAATCTTCGTCTTCGTCACGATCGCGGCGCTCTTCGCGACAGAGAAGCCGGTGTCGAACGGACAGCTCATCACGATCCTGGTGCTGCTGGGCATCGTCACCGTCGTCTTCGCAGGTCTGTGGATCTGGCTGCGCTCGCGGATGGGTGCGCTGTTCTACATCATCGCCGCGGGGGTCATCTACGGCTTCGTCGCGACGCTCGCCAAGGTCGTGATCGTGCGCATCCAGTCGCAGGATTTCAACTGGCTCACCTTCACGTGCCTCGCCGCACTCATCGCGGGCGCCATCGTCGGCGCTTATTTCGTGCAGAACGCGTACGCCTCCGGGCCACCGGATCTCGTCGTCGCCGGCCTCACGGTGATCGACCCCATCGTCGCGATCTTCATCGGCCTGACGGTGCTGCAAGAGGCCGCCGGCGCGCCGCTCTGGGTCTACATCACGTTCGCGGTGGTCGGCGCCGTCGCGGTGTGGGGAGTGTTCCAGCTCGCCAGGCACCACCCCCAGGTGCTCAGCGAGAGCCAGGAGCTCCCGATCCAGCGGGGGAGCAGCGGAAGGGAGACGGATGCCGCGCACCCGCACACCGCGTCCATCAAGGTGACCGAGGCCGTCGCCAAGGTGTGGCCCGAGCCGCCCGTGAAGGACCCCGCCGACGAGTCCGAAGGCAAGACGGGCAGGTAGGCTCGTCAGCGCGCGGCACGCGCAGGGGGCGGTGGCCAAGCTGGTCAAGGCAGCGGGCTCATAACCCGACGATCGTGGGTTCAAGTCCCACCCGCCCTACGTGTCGAGGTCCGTCGCAACCCCCGCGGTTGCGACGGACCTCTCCTCGTTGCGGCCCTTGATCACGGACCGATGAGAAATTCGTTCACACCCCTAACTTTCGGAGGGGAACCCCGTGACGCGCGACTCGGTTTGGCTGTAGCGTCAGCCACATCAACTGTCCCCTGGCTCCTGATGGAGGCGAACAATGAAGTTCCTGCAGAGGCTCGGCAGGTCGATCATGCTCCCGGTGGCTGTGCTGCCGGTGGCTGCGATCCTGTCCGGCATCGGTTTCTGGATCAGCAACGGCGGAAAGAGCCCCAACCTCGTATCGATCTTCCTCGACGCGGCGGGCGGTTCGCTGCTGGGCAACATCGCCCTGCTGTTCGCGGTCGGCGTCTCGATCGGGATGGCGAACAAGCCGGACGGCACCTCTGCGCTCGCAGGTCTCGTCTCGTGGCTCGTCGTCACGACGCTGCTCAAGCCCGAGACGGTGCTCCTGTTCACCGGCGTCGACAACGTCAACGAGGTGGACCCCGCCTTCCTCCGCGTCCAGAACGTCTTCGTCGGCATCGTCTGCGGCCTGATCGGGGCGTTCTGCTACAACCGGTTCAAGGACACGAAGCTCCCTGACGCACTGTCCTTCTTCTCGGGCAAGCGGTCGGTCGCGATCGTGACGGCCGGAATCTCGCTGGTGCTCGCGATCATCCTGTTCTTCGTGTGGCCGTTCGTGTACACCGGGCTCGTCGGGTTCGGCGAATGGATCGTGACGCTGGGCGCGTTCGGCACCGGCATCTACGGCTTCCTCAACCGCCTCCTGATCCCGGTCGGCCTGCACCACGCGCTGAACTCGGTGTTCTGGTTCGATGTCGCCGGCATCAACGACCTGAACAACTTCCTGGACGGCACCGGAACGTACGGCGTCACGGGTCAGTACATGACCGGCTTCTTCCCGATCATGATGTTCGGCCTGCCGGGCGCGGCCCTCGCGATGTACCTGACGGCCAAGACCACGCGCAAGAAGCTCGCGTACGGCATCCTGCTCGGTGGTGCGATCTCGTCGTTCTTCGTCGGAGTCACCGAACCGCTCGAGTTCGCGTTCATGTTCCTGGCGCCGGTGCTGTACCTGGTCCATGCGGTGTTCACGGGCATCTCGATGGCGATCAGCCAGATCCTGCCGGTGCGCATGGGCTTCGGCTTCTCCGGTGGCTTCGTCGACCTCGTCCTGGGCTGGATGAACCCGATGGCGCAGAACCCGTGGTTGATCCCCGTCATGGGCGTCTTCTGGTTCTTCATCTACTTCGCGGTGTTCTACTTCTTCATCAAGCGCTTCAACCTGAAGACGCCGGGGCGCGAGGACGACGACATCCTCGGCGAAGGCACCGAGTACGACACCCACGCAGCCGACGACAAGTACCTCGTCACCGGCAGCCGCTTCATCGACGCGCTCGGAGGCAAATCCAACATCCTCGAACTGGAGAACTGCGCCACGCGACTGCGCATGGAGATCGACGACCCGAGCAAGGTCGACGAGACCGCGCTCAAGCGTGCCGGTGCTGCCGGCACGATGAAACCGGGCGGGAAGTCGGTGCAGGTGATCTACGGCACCAATGTGCAGTTCGTGAAGGACGCGATGGAGCAGATCATGTCGGGGCAGGCCGAGGCGCCGACGCCCGCCGCACCGGAGCCGGCCATCGCGCCGGCGGCGACCGGAACGGCGGTCCTGACCGACAACCCGGCGACGACGGCGGTCCGGCTGCGCCAGCCGCTCGAGGGCAAGGTCGTGCCGCTGTCGGAGGTTCCCGACCCCACGTTCGCGCAGGGGATCATGGGCCCGGGCATCGCGATCGAACCCACCGGCGACACGGTCGTCGCGCCGGCCGACGGCACGATCGGCGCCACGTTCGACAGCAGCCACGCGGTGGCGCTCGTCCTCGACGACGGCACCGAACTGCTCATCCATGTCGGCATCGACACGGTCGGCATGAAGGGCGACGGCTTCGACACCCTCGTCGAGAAGGGGCAGCAGGTCACGGCGGGCACGCCGCTCCTGCGCTTCGACCTCGCGAAGATCCGGGCAGCCGGCCACCCCTCGATCACCCCGGTGATCGTGCTCAACAACGAGAACGCCGCCGTCACCTTCGAGTGACGCCGGCGTCCCGGCCACGATGAACGGGACGGATGCCTCGACCCTGAGGCATCCGTCCCGTTCTCACATCGCGTTGCCGATGTAGGAGTACTTGACGAAGACCTCGGGAGCGAGCCCCGCTTCTTCCAGCACGCCCTGCACGGCGCTCAGCATGTAGCTGGAGTCCCAGCCCATGTAGAGCGAGTGCGCGTCGTCAAGGCGATCCCACTGGCCGTTCCAGGACTGCGCCGTGTAGACCGGGCCGCCGCGGCGCGCGCTGTACGCGACGACCGACTCGCGGGAGTCAGCCCAGAGCCGCTTGAAGATGCGGTTGAAGAGGTACTTGACGTCGGGCACCTCCCAGTGCTCGCCGCAGTACTCGACATACGCCCACTCGCGATGCCAGCCCGGCGGCCATCCGCGGCGCCGGACGGCGTCGAGGATCGGCGTCAGGCCGTCGTCGTCGATCGCGGGACCCCCCGGGCGTTTCCAGACCTCGACGAACCGTCCCGTGAGCTGCAGAGACCGTTCGGCGATCGCCGCTGTGCCCCATGAGGGGAGCGCAGCGAGCTCGGAAGTCGTCGCGACGGCGCTGCGGGCGTACAGCGCCTGCTTCTCGGGGAACGACCGGTCGAACGACCGGAGGGCGAGTTCCTCCTCGAGGACGGTGAGATTGCCGATCGTGCTCGCGAGCGCACGATGGCTGTTCTGCTCGTCGTCGCTGTACGACGCCCACTCGCGGACGCCGTCGCCCGACCATCCGTCGCCGGGGGCGAGAGGGAAGATGTGCTCGATGTCGAGGCCGCCGGCGCCGTCGACCCCCGCGATGCGGCCGAGGACATACGCCGCGTGCGGGAGCTCGGAGTACTTGAGGGCCACGGCGACGCGCTCGTCGGACGGCGTGATGCGCGAGATCGCCGAGAAGAGCGCTTCCGCTCCCTCTTCGCGCGCGCGGCACAGGCGCGCGACCAGACGGTCCACGCCGGTGCCGACGACGGCGCGACGCACGAGCAGCGACTGCACCATCTCGAGCGTGTCGATCAGCTCGTCGCGGCCGAGCGAGCCCTGCTCGAAGTCGCGGTACGCCCGCATCACGAGCGGGTACATGCCGGTGCCGAACGTGCCGAGGTAGGCGAGGTGACGCGTGATGTCGGCATCCGGAGCCTCGCTCGGCCGGAGGAGGATGCGGTACACGCGGGAGAGCTCTCGCCACTCGTCGGCGTGCCGCGCCAGGTCGTCGAAATCGAGCCGCGGGAACTCATGACGGAAGGCGTCGTACACGCCGCGACCGCCGACGACGGTGACCTCGCGCCCGGTCCGCATGACGAGGTACTGCCGCCAGAACTCCGCGATCGACTCGCCGGTGTTCTGCTCGATCGCCTGCCAGTACTCGGCCTCGATCTCGCGCTGCTCGGAGTGGTTGAGTCCCATGAGCACGTAGTTGTGGATGAGCTCGTGGTCGCGCAGCGGCTCGCCGGTCGAGTTCAGGCTCTCGAAGATCTGCTGCGCGTTCGCGCCCGCCCCGAGCGTGATCGCCACGTGCTCGAGCTTCTGGAGCCCTCGCCAGATGTGCGGCGCCTCCTCGAGGCTGATCTGGCTGCGGAAGAACGCGTAGTTGTCATCGAACCGCGAGTCACGGTGCTCACCCTGTGCGAGGGGGAGGTCGAGCACGACGCGCTCGAACACCGACGCCCACGCCCGATGAGGACGCAGCTTCGTGCGCGCGGCGTCGTGCGAGTGCACGAGCACGCGCTGGAGCTGATCGGCGAGATCGGGATCTGCTTCGCGCACGGTGTGGTGCAGCGCGGCGACGAGCAGCATGAGCGTCGTGGTGCGCTGTTGCCCGTCGATCAGCACGAGTTCGGCGTCGGAGCCTTCTCCGCTCGCCGAGGAGAGGATCGAGCCGATGAAGTGCATCCGGCGATCGTCGAGATCCGCGACCGCGCGGATGTCGGAGAGGAGCTGCTCGCACCCGCCGATGTCCCACCGGTACTGCCGCTGATACACCGGGACGACGATCGTCCAGTCCGCGGCGGAGAGCCAGCCGATGGTGTTGACAGCAGTGGCATCGACGTTCGTGGCAGTGACCATGGCCCGTCCAGTCTAGGCCGGGCGCCCCGCCCCGGAGCGGGCGCACGACGGCCGTCGGTTATTCACGGCGCCGTCTCCGGAGCCCCTCAGAGCCCCGAGGTAGGCTTACCTAAGTTGAGCCTGTTAAAACGTGCTGGCTCACTGACCGAAAGGCATGATTCGTCATGGGTTACATCAAGTCCGCCGCTCTCGACGAGACCGGCTTCGTGGTGCTCGACTCCTACGGTGAGGAGGTCGACCCGCAGGAGTGGCTCTCGATCGAGTACGTCGACTGGAAGTCGTCGGGCGACACCCGCTTCGCGCCGCTCGCGTCCGCCAAGGGCGAGATCGAGTGCAACGGGTTCTGGAACCACACGCCCCCGCGCACCGACAAGGACGGCGTCTGGATCCCCGAGCAGACCGAGAAGTCGCCGACCCTGACGCGTCGCGCGCAGGAGCCGGGCTCCAACGTCGGCCGCTGCCGCATCATCGAGCTGCAGCCGAACACGTACGCCGACGCGCTGTACAACCTCCACCAGGACGACAACAACCGCCTCAACCCCGACGGCACCGGGTGGGTCGTGCGCGGCTTCTTCAACCTCACCGACGACAAGACCAGCTATTTCGTGCTGCGTGAGAACCGCACCGACCCGAGCATCGAGTACCGCGTCGCGCTTCCCGCCGGCGCCCAGCTCATCGTCGACACGCAGCGCCTGTGGCACGCCGTGCATCACGACGGCACCGAGCCGCGGTACTGCCTCATCACGTCGTGGGAGTCGGGCCCGGAGCTCGACGCCTACATGGAGAAGTACAACGCCGTGCCGACGGCGCCGCAGTTCGAGGTGGCGCAGGAGGTGCTCGACGCCGGTCAGGCCGAGCAGGCCCGCCGCGACGCCGCGCGCGCCGCGTACTACGCCGCCAAGGGCAAGGCCGAGGTCCAGGCCATGAGCGAGGCCTGAGCAGCGCTCACCTGATCGGAGAGGGCCCGGGAATCACAGTCTTGTGATTCCCGGGCCCTCTCGGCGATAATGGCGGCAGCACAACCGAACAGCACGTCATGACACCGTCACAGGTCGTAGGGGAAGACGCACCTGACGAACGGAGAGATCATGGCGACACAAAAGGCGCGTGGGGTGATCTTCATTCACTCCGCGCCACGAGCGTTGTGCCCCCACCTCGAGTGGGCAGTCGGGCGGGCCCTGGGCCGCGCCGTCAGCTTCGACTGGGCGGATCAGCCGGTGCTGACCGGCAGCCGGCGCTCCGAGTTGTACTGGGAGGGATCCGCCGGGACCGGCTCGGCGCTGGCGACGGCGATCCGCGGCTGGGAGCATCTGCGCTTCGAGGTCACCGAGGATCCCACCCCCCGCAGCGACGGCGGCCGTTGGCTGCACACGCCGGGACTCGGCATCCATTACGCCCAGACCGACACCGCGGGGAACGTCGTGATCGGCGAGGACCGCATCCGCTACGCGATGGAGATCGCCGGCGGCGACGCGTTCGAGCTGCAGCGCGAGCTCGACGTCGCGCTGGGCGCCGCGTGGGACGAGGAGCTCGAGCCGTTCCGGCACGCGAGCGACGACGCCCCGGTGGTCTGGCTGCACAAGGTCGGCTGAACGACCCCGCAGACGCAGGCGGCGCGAGGCGCCACTACCGAGGCTCGGAGGCCACGAATCCCGGGCCCTGGGACCGCGAACCGCCGCCTGACACGACAGACGCCCCCGGTCGGCTTCACCGGGGGCGTCTTCGCGTCGCGGCTCGTCAGACCGAGCGGAAGGCGACGACGGCGTTGTGACCGCCGAAGCCGAACGAGTTGCTGATCGCGAGCTGGTCGCCGGCGCCGAGGGCGAGGGGGGCGTCCGAGATGCGCAGCGGGATGTCGGGGTCCTGCGTGGTGACGTTGATCGTCGGCGGTGCCTGACGCTCGCGCAGCGCGAGAAGCGTGAAGATCGCCTCGAGCGCGCCGGTGCCGCCCAGCAGGTGGCCGGTGGCGCCCTTCGTGGCCGAGACGGGGATCTCGTGGACGCGGTCGCCGAAGACGCTCAGGAGCGCCTTGTACTCGGCGATGTCGCCGGTCGGGGTCGACGTGGCGTGCGCGTTGATGTGCGTGACCTCGTCGGGCGTGGCACCCGCCTGCTCGAGCGCGAGCCGGACCGCGCGCGAAGCGCCGAGTCCCTCGGGCTCGGGAGCCGTGATGTGGTACGAGTCCGCCGTCACGCCGCCGCCCACGATCTCGCCGTAGATCTTGGCGCCACGGGCCTTGGCATGCGCCTCGGTCTCGAGGACCAGGGCTGCCGCGCCCTCGCCCATGACGAACCCGTCACGGTCGACGCTGTACGGCCGCGACGCGGTCTCGGGGGAGTCGTTGCGCTTGGACAGCGCCTGCATCGCGGCGAACGCGGCGATCGTGAGCGGGTGGATGACCGCCTCCGCGCCACCCGCGATGACGACGTCGGCGCGACCCTCGCGAAGGCTCTCGAAGGCGTTGACGAGCGACTCGGTGCTCGACGCGCACGCAGAGGCGACCGTGCGCGCGTACGCGCGGGCGTTCAGGTGCATCGAGACGGCCGCGGCGGGGGCGTTCGGCATGAGCATCGGGACGCTCATCGGCATGACCCGGCGCGGACCCTTGGTCTTGAGCGTGTCCCAGCCCGCGAGCGTCGTCTGCAGGCCCCCGATGCCGGTCGCGAAGTCGACGGCGAACCGTTCCGGCTCGACCTCGGGCTTGCCCGCGTCCTCCCACGCCTCGAACGCGGCGACGAGCGCGAACTGCGCCGAAGGGTCGAGGCGGTTGGCGACAGGGCGCTCCAGCACGGTGTCGGGCCGGACGAGCGCCTGCGCGGCGAAGGCGACGGGGAGCTGATACTCCTCGACCCATTCCTGCTCGATGGTGTGCGTGCCGGATGCTCCGCTCAGCAGCGCCGACCAGCTCTCGGGGGCGGTGCCGCCGATGGGGGTCGACGCGCCGATGCCGGTGACGACGATACGGGGTGTGCTCATGAGATCAGAGTCCTCGTGATGCTGGCCGGTGGGGGCCGCGGCCCCCACCGGGATGGTCCTACGCCTGGTTCGACGTGATGAAGGTGACGGCGTCGCCGACGGTCTTGAGGTTCTTGACCTCGTCGTCGGGGATGGTCACGCCGAACTTCTCCTCGGCGTTGACGACGATCGTCATCATCGAGATCGAGTCGATGTCCAGGTCGTCGGTGAACGACTTCTCGAGCGCGACCTCGTCGGCCGAGATACCGGTCTCGTCGGTGATGAGCTCCGCGAGTCCCGCGAGGACCTCGTCGTTGGTGAATGCCATGGGATTCTCCTGTTTGTTAGGGGTAGGCGTGCCCGAGCGGGCCGGGAATCAGTCTAGGGTCGCGGTTCGCCGCGTCAGGGAAGGACGACCACCTGCGCGCCGAAAACCAGCCCGGCGCCGAAGCCGATCTGGAGCGCGAGGCCGCCACTGAGCTCCGGGTGCTCCTCGAGCAGACGGTGGGCGGCGAGCGGGATGGAGGCCGCCGAGGTGTTCCCGGTGGTCTCGATGTCGCGGCCGATCAGCACGGTGTCGGGGAGCCCGAGCTGCTTGGCGAACTCGTCGATGATGCGCATGTTCGCCTGGTGGGGGATGAACGCGGCGAGATCGGATGCCTCGACCCCCGCGGCCTCGAGCGCCTGGCGTGCGACCTTCACCATCTCCCAGACGGCCCAGCGGAACACGGTGGGGCCCTCCTGGCGCAAGGTAGGCCACGGTGCGACGCCGTCGCGGAACTCGGTCAGCGTGTGGTTCATCCCCACGGCGTCGGCCTTCGAGCCGTCGGAGCCCCACACCGTCGGACCGATGCCCGGGGTGTCGCTCGGGCCGATCACGACCGCTCCGGCGCCGTCGCCGAGCAGGAACGAGATGCTCCGATCGGCGGGGTCGACGATGTCGCTGAGCTTCTCGGCCCCGATCACCACGGCGTAGTGTGCCGCGCCGGCCCGGATGAGCGCGTCCGCCTGGGTCACTCCGTAGGCGAAGCCCGCGCATGCGGCGTTCACGTCGTATGCGGCCGCCGGGTTCGCGCCGACGCGGTCCGCGACGATCGCCGACACCGACGGGCTCTGCTTCGGGTTGCTGATCGTCGCGACGATGACGGCGTCGACCTGCGACGGGTCGACACCGGACCGCTCGATCGCCTCGCGGGCGGCATCCGTCGCGAGGTCGATCGCATCGGTCTCGGGGACCGCGCGCGTGCGGGTGACGATGCCGGTGCGCTGGCGGATCCACTCGTCGCTCGAGTCGATCGGGCCGATGAGGTCGTCGTTCGGCACGGCGATCTCGCCACGGGCGGCGCCGTAGGCGTAGATGCGCGTGTGGGCGGCACCGGTGGGCTGGATGAGGCTGCGGGTCATGCGGGGGTACTCCGGTCAGGCGTCGGCGGCCACCAGCGCGGCGGCGGCCTCCAGGTCAGCGGGCGTCTTGACGGCGACGGCGGGGACTCCGCGCAGCGCGCGCTTCGCGAGCCCGACGAGAGTGCCCGCGGGGGACAGCTCCACGATGCCGGATACCCCTGTGGCGGCGAAAGACGCCATGCAGAGGTCCCAGCGCACCGGCGAAGCCACCTGGTCGACGAGAAGGTCGACGAAGGCGCGGCCCGAGGTCGCCGTGGAGCCGTCGCGATTGGTCCACAACGTGACACCGGGATCGGAGACGTCGTGGTCGGCGGCGGCCGCACGCAGGGTCTCCACCGCCGGTGCCATGTACTGCGTGTGGAAGGCGCCCGCGACCTGCAGCGGAATCACCCGGGTGCCGGCGACCGGCTCCGCCGCGAGGGCCTGGAGGGCGTCCAGCGCGCCGGCGACGACGAGCTGGCCGCCGCCGTTGTAGTTCGCGGGGGAGAGGCCGAGCTCTTCGAGGCGGACGAGAACGGATGCCTCGTCCCCGCCGATCACGGCGCTCATGCCGGTCTCGGCGGCCGCTGCGGCCTCCGCCATCGCGCGGCCGCGGATGCCGACCAGCGTGAGTGCCGACTCTTCGCTGAGGACGCCTGCCGCCGCGGCGGCGGCGAACTCGCCGACGGAGTGCCCGGCGACGCCGGTGATGCGCTCACGGTCGGGCAGCGCGTTCCACGACAGCAGGCTGGCCGCGACGATGAGCGGCTGCGCCACCTGGGTGTCGCGGATCTGGTCGGCGTCCCACTCGGTGCCGGCCGCGACGAGGTCGACGCCCGACCACTCGGAGTACTGAGCGAGGCGGTCCGCCGCGCCGTCCGATTCGAGCCAGGGAGCCAGGAAGCCGGGGGACTGGGAGCCCTGCCCGGGGAAGACCGCGATTCTCACCGTTCCATCCTGCCAAGGATCAGAAAGGTCGTTCTGGCGACACCGTCACAAGAATCACGCGCTGCTTTGTGTGTGGCCCACACTGACAGGTGGATCAAGCCGGGTTGCGCCGTGCGGGCGGACGGCGGCGCGAGGCATCCGTCCCGATCGATCCGAGGATCAGCGCCGTCTGCAGGATCAGCGCCTCGCGGGGGCCGGTGGCGTCCCAGCCGATGACCTCGGACACGCGCTTCAGGCGGTAGCGCACCGTGTTCGGGTGCACGAACAGCTCGCGGGCGGTGGCCTCGAGCGAACGGCCGTTGTCGAGGTAGGCCCAGAGCGTCGACACGAGGTCGGCGCTGTGCGACTGGAGCGGTCGGTAGATCCGCTCGACCAGCGTGAGCTTGGCGAGGGGATCCCCGGCGAGGGCGCGCTCGGGCAGGAGGTCGTCGGCCTCAACCGGCCGGGGCGCGTGGCGCCAGGCACGCGCGACAGCGAACCCCGCGAGGGCGGCGCGGGCGCTCTGGCTGGCGTCGACGAGTGCCGGCACCGTCGGGCCGAGCACCAGGTAACCCCCACCGAATCCCGGCTCGAGGCGACGCGCGATCTCGCCGAAGGGAAGGTCGGTCACCGCGTCGTCGGCGACGGCCGACGGCTCGGCGCGCCCGACCACCAGCACGAGGCGGGAGCCTTGCACGCCGATCAGCACGTCGACGCCGAGCTTGCGGGCCGTGCGCCGGAGCTGATCGACGTCGAACTGCGGGGGAGTCGTGCCGACGAGCACCGCGACCTCGCCGTGACCGTGCCAGCCGAGCGCTGCGATGCGGCTGGGCAGCTCCTCGTCCGCCTCGCCCGTGAGGATCGAGTCGACGACGAGCGCCTCGAGGCGTGCGTCCCACAGGCCGCGCGCCTCGGCGGCGCGGGCGTACACGTCCGCCGCGGCGAAGGCCACCTCGCGCGAGTACAGCAGGATCGCCTCGCGCAGGTGCTCGCCCTTGCCGGCCACCCGCTCCTCGGTCACCTCGACGGTGACGCGGATGAGCTGCAGCGTCTGCTGCAGGCTGACGCTGCGGAGGAGCTCGCGCGGAGCCGCGGCGAAGATGTCGGAGGCGATCCACGGCGTGGAGCCAGGCTCGTCGTACCACGAGATGAACGACGTGATGCCGGCCTGAGCCACCAGCCCGACGGCGGAGCGTCGGGCCGGCGGCATCTCGGCATACCAGGGCAGCGTCTCTTCGAGGCGCTTGATGGTGACGGTCGCGAGATCGCCCGAGATGCGTCGCAGCCAGGCGAGCGTCTCGACCTTGTCCATCACCTCGGTGGACTTGCCCATTCGCAGGTCAGCTCTCGCCGCCCGCGTTCCCGCTCGTACCGGCGGTCACGTCGTGCAGGCGGTACTTCTGGATGGCCTGTGCGGCGAGGCTGCGCTCGACCGCACCCTCTTCGGCCAGCGCCTGCAGCGTCCGGACCGCGACCGAGGGGCCGTCGATCTTGAAGAAGCGACGGGCCGCGGCGCGCGTGTCGGAGAAGCCGAAGCCGTCCGCACCGAGCGTCGCGAAGCGGTTCGGCACCCACGGACGGATCTGATCCTGCACCGCGTGCATGAAGTCGCTGACCGCGACCACGGGGCCGGCGGCGTCCTTCAGCTTCTCGATCAGATAGGCGGTGTGCGGCTCCTCCTCCGGGTGGAGGAAGTTGTGCTCGTCGGCGGCGAGGCCGTCGCGACGCAGCTCGCTCCACGAAGTGACCGACCAGACGTCGGCCTGCACGCCCCAGTCGTCGCGCAGCAGCTGCTGCGCCTCGAGCGCCCACGGCACGCCCACGCCCGACGCGAGGAGCTGGGCCCTGGGACCTTCGCCCTCGGCGGTCGAGACGCGGTGGAGGCCGCGCACGATGCCGTCGACGTCCACACCCTCGGGCTCGGCCGGCTGCACCAGCGGCTCGTTGTACACCGTGAGGTAGTACATGACGTTCGGGTCGGGGTGGTTGCCGCCGTACATGCGCTCGATGCCCGAGCGGACGATGTGCGCGATCTCGTAGCCGTAGGCCGGGTCGTACGACACGGTCGCCGGGTTGGTCGACGCCAGCAGCAGCGAGTGGCCGTCGGCGTGCTGGAGGCCCTCACCGGTCAGGGTGGTGCGTCCGGCGGTGGCGCCGATGATGAAGCCGCGCGCCATCTGGTCGCCGGCCGCCCACTGCGCGTCGCCAGTGCGCTGGAAGCCGAACATCGAGTAGAAGACGTAGACCGGGATGAGCGGCTCGCCGTGCGTGGCGTACGAGGTGCCCGCGGCGGTGAACGCGGCGACGGCGCCGGCCTCGTTGATTCCGACGTGGACGATCTGGCCCTGCGGGCTCTCCTTGTAGGCCAGGAGCAGCTCGCGGTCGACCGACGTGTAGTTCTGGCCGTGCGGGTTGTAGATCTTCGCCGAGGGGAAGAACGCGTCCATGCCGAACGTGCGCGCCTCGTCGGGGATGATCGGCACGATGCGGTGGCCGAAGTCCTTCGCGCGGAGGAGGTCTTTGAGCAGGCGGACGAACGCCATCGTCGTGGCGATCTCCTGCGTGCCGGACCCCTTCTTCGGGAGCGCGTACGCCTCGTCGCCGGGCAGCTGCAGGCCGACGTGGTGCGA
Organism: Microbacterium sp. F01; assembly: GCF_056156365.1. Taxonomy (NCBI): domain Bacteria; kingdom Bacillati; phylum Actinomycetota; class Actinomycetes; order Micrococcales; family Microbacteriaceae; genus Microbacterium; species Microbacterium sp. F01. The sequence continues at coordinate 2,035,738 of NZ_CM149592.1, read as the reverse complement.
GCGACGCTCCGGGAGGAAGCCGCCCAGGTGGCGGCGGCGCTCCAGCATGTACTGGATCGTCTCGTCGTTCGAACCCGGGTTGTAGTACGGCGGCAGGTAGGGGTTCTCTTCGAGCTGCGCGTCCGAGACCGGGATCCGCATCGAGTCGCGGAAGTACTTGAGGTCCTGGAGCGTCATCTTCTTCATCTGGTGGGTCGCGTTGCGGCCCTCGAAGTGATGCCCGAGGCCGTAGCCCTTGATCGTCTTGGCGAGGATCACGGTGGGCTGGCCCTTGTGCTCGGTCGCGGCCTTGTAGGCGCCGTAGACCTTGCGGTAGTCCAGGCCGCCGCGGCGCAGCTTGCCCCAGATGTCGTCGTCGGACCAGTCCTTCACGAGAGCGGCCGTGCGCTCGTCGCGCCCGAAGAAGTGCTCGCGGATGAACGCGCCGTCCTCGGCACGGTAGGTCTGGAAGTCACCGTCCGGCGTGGTGTTCATGAGGTGGACGAGGGCGCCGTCGGTGTCCTTCGCGAGCAGCTCGTCCCACCCGGAGCCCCACACCACCTTGATGACGTTCCAGCCGGCGCCGCGGAAGAAGCTCTCGAGCTCCTGGATGATCTTGCCGTTGCCGCGCACCGGGCCGTCGAGTCGCTGGAGGTTGCAGTTGACGACGAACGTGAGGTTGTCGAGGCCCTCGTTCGCCGCGACCTGCAGCTGACCGCGGCTCTCGACCTCGTCCATCTCGCCGTCGCCGAGGAACGCCCACACGCGCGAGTTCGAGAGGTCCTTGATCCCGCGGTTGGTGAGGTACTTGTTCGACATCGCCTGATAGATGGCGTTGATCGGGCCGAGGCCCATCGACACCGTCGGGAACTGCCAGTACTCGGGCATGAGGCGCGGGTGCGGGTACGACGGCAGCGCGTGCGGCGCCTTCGACTTCTCCTGGCGGAAGCCGTCGAGCTGCTCCGAGCTCAGGCGTCCCTCGAGGAACGAGCGGGCGTAGATGCCGGGGGAGGCGTGGCCCTGGATGAAGATCTGGTCGCCGCCGGTCGGGTCGTCGAGGCCGCGGAAGAAGTGGTTGAAGCCGACCTCGTACAGCGACGCCGAGGAGGCGTACGTCGAGATGTGGCCGCCGACGCCGATGCCGGGCCGCTGCGCGCGGTGCACGGTGATCGCGGCGTTCCAACGGATCCAGCGGCGGTAACGGCGCTCGAGTTCCTCGTCGCCGGGGAACTCGGGCTCGTTCTCGGGGGCGATCGTGTTGATGTAGTCCGTCGTCGGAACCTGCGGAACGTTCAGCTGCAGCTCGTGAGAGGTCTGCAGCAGGCTCAGCATGATCTCGCGGCCACGTCCGTGGCCCTTCGCCTGCACGAGCTGCTGGAGGGACTCCTGCCACTCGGAGGTCTCATCGGGATCGCTGTCGAGGGGTTCCTGCGAGTACGGATCCTGATCGTTGACAGTCACAGAAGACCTTTCGTCGTCTGGCAGATCGTGCCAGGTAATCGCTACCGGAGCGGCGCGGGCGTTGTCTGCCCTGCACAAACGCACCAACTGCCAGCCTAGCGAGTTCGAGACGCCCCGGACGCACCTCGTAGACTGGCTGCGAGGGCCTTTAGCTCAGCTGGTAGAGCGCCACGTTTACACCGTGGATGTCGTCGGTTCGATCCCGGCAGGGCCCACCGAAGTCGTTCAGGGCCGATCCGCGCGCGAATCCCCGTCGCCGTCCTGGTCGCCGTCGTCGCGCTGGTGCGAGACGACATGCGGCAGCGCGAACTCCTGGTAGCCCGGCTGGCCGATCTTGGAGTGCCGGTGCGAGTAGGCGAAATAGATGGCGAAGCCGATGACCAGCCACACCAGGAATCGCAGCCACGTCTCGACAGTGAGATTGAGCATCAGGTAGACGCAGATCGCGGCCGAAAGAGCCGGCAGCCACGGATTGAGCGGTACGCGGAAGGAGCGCTGCAGGTCCGGGCGCTTGCGCCGCAGCACGATGACGCCGATCGACACGAGCACGAACGCCGACAGCGTGCCGATGTTGACCATCTCTTCGAGCAGGCCGATCGGGGTGAAGCCCGCGACCACCGCGACGATGATCGTGACAAGGATCGAGATCACCCAGGGCGTACGGAACCGCGGGTGCACCTTGGCGAGGCGGACCGGAAGGAGCGCGTCGCGCGACATCGCGAAGATGATGCGCGTCGCGCCGATCAGGAGCGTCAGCACGACCGTGGTGAGGCCGGCCACGGCGCCCGCCGAGATCAGTGTCGCCATCCACGTCGCCCCGTGGAACGCGAAGGCGTTGGCGAGCGCGGCCGCCGGGTCGAGGTCCTGGTAGGGCACCATCCCGGTCACCACGAGGGCGACGGCGCAGTACAGCAGCGTGCAGATGACCAGCGACGCGATGATGCCGATCGGCAGGTCGCGCTGGGGGCGCCGCGTCTCCTCGGCCGTCGTCGCGACGACGTCGAAGCCGATGTAGGCGAAGAACACGAGCGCGGCGCCCGCGAAGATGCCTCCGACGCCGAAGGCCGTGGGCTCGATGCCGGAGAAGAACTGCAGCAGCGGCTGACTCAGTCCCGTGGCGGACTCCCTCGGCGCGGGCGCCGGCACGAACGGCGACCAGTTCGCCGGGTTGACGAACAGCAGTCCGGCGACGATGACGAACAGCACGATGAAGAGCTTGACGGCGACGAGCACCATGTTCACGCGCAGCGATTCCTTGATGCCGAACGTCATCAGGCCGCCGAGCACGAGCACCAGCAGGATCGCCATCAGGTCGACCGTGCCTCCGTATCCAATCTCGGGGGGAATCGGCATCCCGAGCTGTTCGAAGAGCGTGCCGAGGTACGCGCTCCATCCCTGCGCGACGACGCTCGCCCCCAGGAACATCTCGAGGATGAGGTCCCACCCGATGATCCAGGCGAACAGCTCGCCGAGCGACGAGTAGGAGAACGTGTAGGCGGACCCCGAGACCGGGACCGTCGACGCGAACTCGGCGTAGCAGAGCGCGGCGAGCGTGCAGGCGATCGCGGCGACCACGAAGCTGAGCACGATCGCCGGGCCGGCGACCTCGTGCGCGGCCCGACCGGTGAGGGTGAAGATGCCGGCGCCGATCACGACGCCGATGCCGAAGACCGTGAGGTCCAGGGCCGTCAGGGACTTCTTGAGTCGGAATTCCGGTTCGTCGGTGTCGGCGATCGACTGCTCGACGGACTTGGTGCGGAGAACGCCCATGGTTCGCGCCTTTCGTCTTCGGAAGCGCCGGTCGTCGAATGCTAGTCTCCGCCGCTCGTGCCGTCGATGCCCCACGGTAGGTTGGTGACGTGAACGCCAGCCCCGCAGACCAGCGCCGCCTCGTCGAGGTCGCCCAGCTCGACGCCCGCATCCGCCAGGCCGACAACGCCCGCAGGAACCCGCCCCAGGCGGGTCGCGTGCAGGAACTGCTGGGCCGGCGTCAGGAGCTCTCGCAGGAGCTGGCGACGCGCCTCGGTGCGCGGGACGATCTGCGCACCGAACTGTCGCGGATCGAGTCCGATGTCGCGGTCGTCGACGCCCGCGCGGCACGCGACGCGGGCCGCCTCGCCGCCTCGACGAACTCGAAGGAGGCCCAGGGCCTCGAGAGCGAGCTGGGCGCTCTCGCGCGCCGCAAGAGCGACCTCGAAGACGCGGAGCTCGCTGTCATGGAGCGGTTGGAACTCGCCGACGCTGCCGTCGCCGAGCAGGAGGCACTCATCGCGGCGACCAACGCCGAGGGCGCCGAGCTGAGCGCCGAGGGCAAGCGTGCCGTCGCCGAGGCGACGGCGGCCTTCGATGGAGCCACCCGTGACCGCGCGGCCATCGCGGGCGGAGTTCCCACCGACCTGCTCGCCCTGTACGACCGCCTCGCGGTCCGCAGCGCCGGCGCCGCGTTCCTGCGGCGTCGCACGTGCGAGGGCTGCCACATGGTGCTCGCCGGCACCGACCTGCAGGTGCTCCGCCAAGCCGGCGAGAACGACGTCGTGACGTGCCCCGAGTGCGGCTGCATTCTCGTGCGCGACGACGAATCCGGGCTGTGACCGCAGCCGGGCGTTGCCGTGGTGGGCGTGCCTGACGCTCCCGGCTGGATCGTCCTCGGACGGACCGCACGCGGTGCCGCCGTCATCCTTCTCGACGCGAACGCCGACGAGACCGGCCGCGACGAGGTCGACGGTGCCGCACTGTCGTCGTGGATCGCGGACGCGGAGACCCACTGGGCGCCGAGGTGGGTCTGGCACGACACGCCGCAGTGGTACGCCACGCTGCTCGCCGACGGCGTTCGCGTCGCCCGGTGTCACGACCTGCGCCTCTGCCACGCGATCCTGCGCGACTCCGCGCTGGTCGCCGAGACGGCGGCAGTCCGGCGGGCACAGGAATGGGATGCTGCACCGCACGTCGACACCGACCACGCCGCGCCCGCCCTGTTCGAACTGGACTCCGTCACGCGCGGCTCCGGTCCGCCCGCCGACGTCGACGCGGCGGTGGCCGAGTTCGCTCGTCAGCGGGACGCGGTCGCCGGCAGCGCCGAGCCCGGTCGCCTGCGGCTGCTGACGGCCGCGGAGTCGGCGGGCGCGCTGGTGGCCGCCGAGCTGCGGGCGGCAGGGCTCCCGTGGGACGCCGAGGCACATGACCGCATCCTCGTCGAGACGCTCGGGGAGCGCCGCCCCGGCGGCGCGCAGCCCGTGAAGCTGGCCGCGGCGGCGGAGCGGGTGCGGGCGGCGCTCGGCGATCCGTCCGCCAGCCTCGACTCGCAGCCGAAGCTGCTCCGCTCGCTCCACCGCGTCGGCGTGCTGGTCGAATCCACCAGCCGGTGGGAGCTCGCCGAGCAGCGGCATCCCGTCATCGAACCCCTCCTCGAGTACAAGAAGCTGTCGCGGCTGCTGTCGGCGAACGGGTGGACGTGGCTGTCGGAGTGGGTCGCCGACGGCCGGTTCCGCCCGGTCTACGTTCCCGGCGGAGTCGTCACGGGGCGCTGGGCGTCGTCCGGCGGGGGAGCGCTGCAGCTGCCTCGTCAGCTGCGCGAGGCGGTTCGCGCCGACCCGGGGTGGCGGCTCGTCGTCGCCGACGTCGCGCAGCTCGAGCCGCGTGTGCTCGCTGCGATGTCGGGCGACACCGCCCTCGCCGCGGCGGCACGCGGCCGCGACCTCTACACGGGGATCGTCGACAGCGGCGCGGTGGCCACCCGGCAGGAGGCGAAGATCGCGATGCTCGGCGCGATGTACGGCGCCACGACGGGCGAGTCGGGGCGGCTGGTACCACGCCTGCGGCGCGCGTACCCGCGGGCGATGGGGCTCGTCGACGACGCGGCGCGCACCGGCGAGGACGGCGGCATCGTCTCCACGTGGCTCGGCCGCACGTCGCCCGCCCCGTCGCCGGAGTGGTCGGCCGCGCAGTCGCGTGCGACCGAGGCTGAGGCGTCCGGAGCCGAAGAGAATCGTGCCCGGCGCCAGGCGCGCGATCGCGGACGCTTCACCCGCAACTTCGTCGTGCAGGGCACCGCCGCCGAGTGGGCGCTCGCGTGGCTCGCCGACCTGCGCGGGCGCCTCGCCGCTCTCCCGCCGGTGGCTCCCGAGCGCGGAGCGCCGCGCTCGGGGCCGGCCTTCGCCCGCAGGCCGCATCTCGCCTTCTTCCTTCACGACGAGGTGATCGTGCACGCCCCCGAGGAGCACGCGGATGCTGCCGCTCAGGCGGTCGAGGAGGCCGCGGCCACCGCGGGGCGCCTCCTCTTCGGCGGCTTCCCCCTCGACTTCCGGCTCGACGTGCGCATCGCCGAGACGGCCCTCAAGGACTGACCGCGCGGCGTGCACCCGGCTGCCGGCGATAAGCTGGCCGTTGCGAATGGGTCGGCTGGACGGTCGCGTCGCGGACGGTTCGCCGCCCCGCGCCGAGGAACGTCCGGGCTCCACAGGGCAGGGCGGTGGGTAACACCCACCCGGAGCGATCCGCGAGACAGTGCCACAGAGAGCAGACCGCCCGGCTTCGGCCGGGTAAGGGTGAAAGGGTGGTGTAAGAGACCACCGGGGTCGTGGTGACACGACCCGCACGGTAAACCTCGCCCGGAGCAAGGCCAGACAGGGGATGACGACGCGGCCCGCCGAGTCCCCGGGTAGGCCGCTGGAGCGGCACGGCAACGTGTCGCCGAGAGAGATGACCGTCCACGGGGCTCACGCCCCCGGACAGAACCCGGCGTACAGGCCGGCCCATTCGCCCTCTCCGCCGCGCCGCTTCGCGGCGAGGCCCGCCACGAAGCGGCTGGGCTCGGGGCGTCAGCCGCGTGCGAGTGCGGCGGCGCCGATGATCCCGGCGTTGTTGCGGTGCACCGCCGGAACGATCGGCGTCTTGAGGTCGAGCAGGTGCAGGAACTTGTCGGAGTGCTTCGACACGCCCCCGCCCACGACGAACAGGTCAGGGCTGAAGAGGAACTCGATGTGGCTGTAGTACCACTGCAGCCGCTTCGCCCACTGCTCCCACGACAGGTGATGGCGCTCCATCGCGGAGTACGCGGCGTAGGCCTCAGCGTCCTTCCCGTGTCGCGCGCGCTGCACGTGGCCGAGCTCCGAGTTCGGCACCAGGACGCCGTTGTACAGCAGCGCCGAGCCGATCCCGGTGCCGAGCGTTGTGAGGATCGTGAGCCCGGGCTTGTCCTTCGCGGCGCCGTAGCGGACCTCCGCGACGCCCGCGACGTCCGCGTCGTTCGCGAAGTGGATCTCGCGGCCGAGGCCCTCCTCGAAGAACTTCTCGGCGGCGAAGTCGATCCACTCGTCCGACACGTTCGCCGCCGACAGCGTGAAGCCGTTCTTCACGATCGCGGGGAACGCCACACCGAGCGGCACCGACGGGTCGTCAGCGACGCCGAGGGTCGAGAGCACCTCGGTGACCGCAGCCAGCACGTCCGGCGGGTGCGCCCCGGCCGGAGTCGCGACCTTCACCCGATCGCTGACGAGTTCGCCCTTCTCGAGATCGACGATCCCCGCCTTGATTCCGGTGCCACCGATGTCCACGCCGACGGCGCGTGCCGCGTCAGATGCCATGTCGACAGCCTATCGACGCCGACGCCGTCGCCGAGGCGGGCGTCACTAGGATCGAGCTGAGGGCGACCAGCCCGCGATGCGAGGAGCGTGCACGATGACGAGCGGCAGCGAGAAGTACTGGTACAACCTCAAGACCGGTGAGGTCGAGAAGGGCTTCGAATCGCCCGCGCCCGACCGCGCCGGCCCCTTCGACACTCCCGAGGAGGCGGCCAAGGCTCCCGAAGTGATCAAGGAGCGCTCGCGGGCATGGGCCGCGGACGAGGCGCGTGAGGACTCGTGGGGCGCCGACAGGGTGTCAGGCAAGGGCGGCGACGACCAGTAGTCTGGCTTTCACCGCGGTCGTATTGACACCTCGGGCGATCCGGCACCGGAGAGGACGCGATGGACAAGCAGCGTGACTTCGTTCTGAGGACCATCGAAGAACGAGGCGTGAAGTTCGTACGGCTGTGGTTCACAGACGTGATCGGCACGCTGAAGTCCGTCGCCATCGCCCCCGCCGAGGTCGAGGGCGCCTTCAGCGAGGGCCTCGGATTCGACGGCTCCGCGATCGAGGGCCTGACGCGCTCGTACGAGTCGGACCTGCTGGCGCACCCCGACCCGACCACGTTCCAGACCCTGCCCTGGCGCGGCGAGATCGACCCGACCGCGCGCATGTTCTGCGACATCACCACGCCCGACGGGCAGCCGGCCGTCGCCGACCCGCGCCACGTCCTCAAGCGGACGCTCGCGAAGGCCGCCGACGCGGGGTTCACGTTCTACACACACCCCGAGATCGAGTTCTACCTGCTGAAGTCCTCGTCTTTCGGCACCGAGGGCCCGGAGCCGGTCGACTCGGCCGGCTACTTCGACAACGTCCCCGGCGGCACCGCCCACGACTTCCGCCGCAGGTCGGTGCGCATGCTCGAAGACCTCGGCATCTCGGTGGAGTTCAGCCACCACGAGGGCGGCCCGGGTCAGAACGAGATCGACCTGCGCTACGCGGACGCCCTCACCACCGCCGACAACATCATGACGTTCCGCACGGTCATCAAAGAGGTCGCGATCGAGCAGGGCGTCTACGCGACGTTCATGCCGAAGCCGATGACCGGCAAGCCCGGCAGCGGCATGCACACCCACATGTCGCTGTTCGAGGGCGATGTCAACGCGTTCTACGAAGAGGGCGCGCAGTACCAGCTCTCGAAGGTCGGCCGGCAGTTCATCGCCGGCCTGCTGCGCCACGCGAACGAGATCTCCGCCGTGACGAACCAGTTCGTCAACTCGTACAAGCGGCTCTGGGGCGGCGACGAGGCGCCCAGCTTCATCTGCTGGGGCCACAACAACCGCTCGGCGCTCGTGCGCGTGCCGCTGTACAAGCCCAGCAAGGGCCAGTCGTCGCGCGTCGAGTACCGCGCCCTCGACTCGGCCGCCAACCCCTACCTGGCGTACGCGCTCATGCTGGCGGCGGGACTCAAGGGCATCGAGAACGAGTACGAGCTCCCGCCCGAGGCGGAGGACAACGTCTGGTCGCTGACGGATGCTGAGCGCCGGGCGCTCGGCTACGCCCCGCTGCCCGCGAGCCTCGACCACGCGCTGGAGTACATGGAGGAGTCCGAGCTCGTCGCCGAGACGCTGGGGGAGCAGGTCTTCAACCACGTGCTCCTCAACAAGCGCCGCGAGTGGCAGGAGTACCGGTCCCAGGTCACGCCGTTCGAGCTCAAGAGCAACCTCGAGCTGCTCTGAGACCGGCTGACGCATGTCTGCGAGCGACCGGCCGGGTTCTCTGACACCGCTCGCGCGCCTGGGCTTCAGCCGCCTGACCGACGCCGAGGAGCTGCTCGACGAGCTGTCCACCCTCCTCGACGCGCCTCGCGGTGCGCTCCTCGAAGGGGCGGTCGACGCGGCGGATCCCGACGAGGCGCTGCACGCCCTCGCGCGTCTCGCTCGACGCGACGCCGCACCCGTGCGCCGCACCCGCGAACGGCCCGCGGCCTGGCGCGCTCTGTGGGCGCTGCTCGGTGCGTCGACCGGCTTCGGCGAGTTCTTCTTCCGCCACCCCGCAGAGGTCGACCACCTCGCGGACGCGGGGGAACGGCTGCCCACGCCGGAGGAGCTGCGCTCGGAGCTGCTCGCGTCGATCGATGCCGTCGACGGGTTCGCCGCGGACGGCGGCGAGAGCGCGTGGGTCGCCTTGCGCGTGCGCTACCGCCGCATGCTCGCGCGGATCGCCGCATACGACCTCCTGAGCCCGGCACCGGTCGACGAGGTGGCCGTCGTATCGGCACGGCTCGCGGATGCCGCGGGCGCGGCGCTCGAGGCATCCCTCGCGGTCGCCCGCACCCGCGTGTCAGGTGGCGCGGTCGGAGCGGGGCTGTTCCCGCACGAGCAGGTGGCGCGCACGAAGCTCGCGATCATCGGCATGGGCAAGACCGGTGCCCGCGAGCTCAACTACGTCAGCGACGTGGACGTCATCTTCGTGGGAGGCGGCGACGACGACGCCGTCGAAGAGTTCGGCGAGAGCCGCATCGTCGACATCGCGACCCGGCTGGCGGTCCAGACGATGCGCGGCATCTCCGGCGTCGAGATCGAGCCTCCGCTGTGGGAGGTCGACGCCAACCTGCGCCCCGAGGGCAAACAGGGTGCGCTCGTGCGCACGCTCGACTCGCACCTGGCGTACTACGACCGCTGGGCGAAGAGCTGGGAGTTCCAGGCGCTGCTGAAAGCGCGGCCCATCGCCGGCGACGAGGGGCTCGCGCAGGCGTACATCGAAGCTGTCCAGCCGAAGGTGTGGACGAGTGCTGCCCGCGAGAACTTCGTCGACAGCGTGCAGCGCATGCGCGAGCGCGTCACCGAGCACATCCCGCCCGCGGACGTGCCGTATCAGCTCAAGCTCGGTCCGGGCGGCATCCGTGACATCGAGTTCACCGTCCAGCTCCTTCAGCTGGTGCACGGCCTCTCGGACGACCGCATCCGGCAGCGCGGCACCCTCGAGGCGCTGGACGCGCTGGTCGCCGAGGGGTACATCGGCCGGGCGGAGGCATCCGCCTTCTCCCGCGACTACCGCGTCCTCAGGCTCCTCGAGCACCGCGTGCAGCTGCGTCAGCTGCGCCGTACGCATCTCATGCCCTCGCGTCCGGAGGAGCTTCGCGTCCTCGCGCGCGCCACGGGCCTCGCCGACACCGGCGACGGGATCTGGCAGCTATGGGAGTCCGTCAAGCGCGAGGTGCGCGACATCCATGTCCGGCTCTTCTACCGGCCGCTGCTGTCGGCGGTCGCGGCGCTGCCGGCCGATGAGCGCGTGCTGTCGACCGAGCAGGCCCACGACCGGCTCGCGGCCATCGGCTTCGCCGACCCCGCCGGAGCCCTGCGCCACATCGCAGCGCTCACCACCGGCCTGAGTCGCAAGGCGACCATCCAGCGGCACCTGATGCCCGTCATGATCCGCTGGTTCGCCGACGGCGTCGATCCGGACTACGGCCTGCTGGCCTTCCGCCGGCTCAGCGAGCGTCTGGGCGACACGCACTGGTTCCTGCGCATGCTGCGGGACTCATCCGGCGCCGCGGAGAGCCTCTCCCGCGTGCTCTCGGGCTCCCGCTACGTGGGGGAGCTCATGGAGTGGATCCCCGAGTCCGCCGCCTGGCTCGACGACCCCGAGCTGCTGCGCCCGCGCTCGGGCCTCGCGCTGCAACAGGAGGCGCGCGCGATCCAGACCCGCCACAGCACCGTCCTCGATGCCATGCGCGCGGTGCGGGCACTGCGGCGCCGCGAGCAGCTGCGTATCGCGATGGGCGCGATCCTCGGAAGCGTCACCATCGAGGAGGTCGCGGACGCACTCACGACCATCACCGAGGTCACGATCCAGGCGACCCTGCGCGCCGTGCGCCGCGAGGTCGTGCCCGCCGAGGACGCCGCCCTCGACTTCTCGGTCATCGCGATGGGACGCTTCGGCGGCGCAGAGCTCGGCTTCGGCTCGGACGCCGACGTCATGTACGTCTACCGGCCGAACGGCGTCGACCCGCAGCGCGCCCACGAGCTCGCCCTCAAGCTCGTCGCGGCTCTGCGCACCCACTCGGAGGATCACCGCGTCCCGCTCGAGCTCGACGCCGACCTGCGCCCCGAGGGCCGCAACGGCCCGCTCGCGCGCTCGCTCGAGGCGTACGAGGAGTATTACCGCCGATGGGCACTGTCGTGGGAGGCGCAGGCGCTTCTGCGAGCCCGCGGCGTCGCCGGCAGCGTCAAGCTCATCGGCGATTTCATGAAGCTCGCCGATCGCGTACGGTATCCGTCGACCGTCGACCTCGCCGCGACGCGCGAGATCAAGCGCATCAAGGCCCGCGTCGAGAGCGAGCGGCTGCCGCAGGGCGTCGACCCCTCACGGCACCTCAAGCTCGGTCCCGGGTCGCTCAGCGACGTCGAGTGGCTCGTACAGCTCCTGCAGCTGCAGCACGCCCACGCCGTTCCCGAGATGCGGACGACGTCCACGCTGGGGGCGCTCCGCGCCGCCGAGAGCGCCGGACTCATCCCCGCGAGCGCCGCGGACCGCCTCGCGGAGGCCTGGCGCCTTGCGAGCCGCCTGCGCTCGGCCAACACGCTGCTGTCGGGCCAGACCAGCGACGTGCTTCCGGTCGACCGCAAGAAGCTCGACGGTATCGGCCGGCTCCTCGAGTACCCGCCGCGGTCGGCCACGCAGGTCGAGGAGGACTACCTCGGCGCCACCCGCCGCGCGCGTCGCGTGTTCGAGAAGCTCTTCTACGGCTGAACCGGATGCTGCGGCCCGCCGCCGCTCACGCGCCCGGGCAGTGCGGGATCCCGTCGATCCGGTCGCCCTCCAGCGGGCTTCCGGTGACGGCGGCCACCACGCGGACCGCGCGATCCCAGTAACGGGCGTAGTGGTTCGGGTCGGCATTGACCTGCGTGCGATGCGCGACGAGGGTCGGCTCCACGGCCGCGCGGTCGGGGACGCGTTCCGCCATGGCCCGGTAGAACACCGTCGCGGCCGTGTACGGATCGAGGCGCGCTTCGCGCGTGCCCCAGGAGTCCTGCTGCTGGAACAGGCCGATCGAGGTGGTGCGTGAGCCGTCGGGGTTGGTGACGCCGCTCGTCTCCCAGTCGCCGTAGTCGATGTTGCGCAGCGACGATTCGCCCATCGCCGTCATCACCGCGATCGTCTGGTCCCGCGCGTCGAATCCGAGGTCCCTGCCCGCGGCGAGGATCGTGCAGGCGTTCGTGAGTTGCTCGAACCGATACCCGGCGACGGCGGGCTCGATGATCGGCGGCGGGACAGGTCCGCGATCGTCGGGGGCGAGTGCGAGGTCGTCCGCCCACGACACGCGGAAGCTCCCCGCGAGGGCCGCGGCACCCACCAGGAAGGCGGCGAAGAGGATCACCGGCACGACGATCGCCAGGGCGACGCCCGTACGCCCTCCACGCCGACGGGCGTGTCGATGCTGCGACCGACGCCTGCGCGCCGCCGGCGACCGGCGCGCGGAGCGCCGTCGTGTCGTCGCGCTGGTGCGGGTGGGCATCGTCTTCGCCTTCTGTCGGAACGAGCGCGGATGCGCTCGATCAGCCTAGGCCGCGCCTCGGGTCGCAGCATCCAACTCCCAGCGAACACAGAAGCGGGCCCCGGTCTCCCGGGGCCCGCCTGCGGTGCTGGAACGTCAGACGCCGAAGTACAGCTCGTACTCGAACGGGTGCGGACGCGCGTTCAGCGGCTGGATCTCGTTCTCGATCTTGTACTCGATCCACGTCTCGATGAGCTCGGGCGTGAACACGCCGCCCTTGAGCAGGAACTCGTGGTCGGCGCGCAGCGCGTCGAGCGAGTCGAGCAGCGAGTTCGGCACCTGCGGGATGTTCTTCGCCTCCTCGGGGGGAAGCTCGTACAGGTCCTTGTCGACCGGCTCGTGCGGCTCGATGCGGTTCTGGATGCCGTCGAGGCCCGCCATGAGCTGCGCGGCGAACGCGAGATACGGGTTGCCCGAGGCGTCCGGCGCGCGGAACTCGATGCGCTTGGCCTTCGGGTTCGAGCCCGTGATCGGGATGCGGATGGCCGCCGAGCGGTTACCGGCCGAGTACACCAGGTTGACCGGCGCCTCGTAGCCCTTGACGAGGCGCTTGTACGAGTTGAGCGTGGGGTTGGTGAACGCCAGCAGCGCCGGCGCGTGCGCCAGGATGCCGCCGATGTACCAGCGGGCGAGGTCGGAGAGCTGAGCGTAGCCCTTCTCGTCGTAGAACAGGGGCTTGCCGTCGAGCCACAGCGACTGGTGCGTGTGCATGCCCGAGCCGTTGTCGCCGAAGAGGGGCTTGGGCATGAAGGTCGCGACCTTGCCCCACTCGTTCGCCACGTTCTTGACGATGTACTTGAACTTCAGGATGTCGTCGGCCGCGTGCACCATCGTGTCGAAGCGGTAGTTGATCTCCTGCTGGCCGCCGGTGCCCACCTCGTGGTGGGCACGCTCGAGGTGCAGGCCCGACTCGATGAGGCGCAGGCTGATGTCGTCGCGCAGGTCGGCCGTCTTGTCGACGGGCGAGACCGGGAAGTAGCCGCCCTTGAAGGGGGTCTTGTTGGCGAGGTTGCCGCCCTCTTCGGCGCGGCCGGTGTTCCACGCGCCCTCTTCGGAGTCGACCGAGTAGAAGCTCGAGTTCTGCTTCACCTCGTAGCGGACGTCGTCGAAGATGTAGAACTCGGCCTCGGGCGCGAAGAACGCGGTGTCGGCGATGCCGGTCGACGCCAGGTACTTCTCGGCCTTCTTGGCGACCTGGCGCGGGTCCTTCGAGTAGATCTCGCCGTTGCGCGGGTTGTAGATGTCGAAGACCATGACGAGCGTCTTGGCCTCGCGGAACGGGTCGAGGTAGCCCGTCGACACGTCCGGGATCAGCTGCATGTCCGATTCGTGGATGTTCGCGAAGCCTCGGATGGAGGAGCCGTCGAACAGCTGGCCGACCGTGAAGAACTCTTCGTCGACGGTGGAGGCCGGGATGTTGAAGTGCTGCTGCACGCCAGGAAGATCCGTGAAACGGATGTCGAGGAACTTGACGTCCTCGTCCTTGATGAACTTCAGCACCTCGGATGAATCTTTGAACATGAAGACTCCAGAGGTAGGGCATTCGGATCCGCCCGTACGGGCCGGGCACTTTGGCAAGCTACCCGTAGGGCATTGCCCTCCAGTATCACCTGTGTTTCAGGGATGTTACGGCGACCTGGGTACGCTGGGGAAGTGACGCAGAGCACCCAGGACTATCCCGGCGAACGCCTCGGACTGCCCCGCGAGGGCACCGGATCCATCGGCCGTCTGGGCCGCCGCGTCGGTGCTCTCTTCCTCGATTACGGTGCCGCGTACCTCATCTCGGGGTTTTTCGGATGGGATCCGCTCGCGATCCTGGCGATCTTCGCCGCCATCCAGATCGTGTTCCTGCCCACCCTCCAGGGAAGCCCCGGCCATCGCATCTTCGGCCTGCGGCTCGTGCGCCTGGACGGCGCGTGGGTGGGCCTGTGGCGCCCCGTTCTCCGGACCGCGCTCCTGATCCTCGCCATCCCGGCCGTCATCTGGGACGCCGACCAGCGCGGCCTCCACGACAAGGCCGCGGGCACGGTGCTCATCCGCTCCTGAGACGACAGAACCCGGCCGGCGTCTCCGCCGACCGGGTTCGGGTGCTCTTGCTCAGCGCGGTCGCGGCGCGCGGACCTTCGTGGGGTCGATGCCCTTCGGGATCGGCAGCGAGGTGAGCGACTGCGAGACCGACTCGATGCGCTTGATGACCGCAGACATCGTGGCGCGGTCGATCTTCGTGGGCAGCGCCTTGATGGTCGGCGCGAGCTTCGAGATCGGCGTCTCACCCTCGCCATGGCCGACGTACAGGACGGTGAGGGGAACACCCGCGGCCACCCGCTGGACCTTGGAGCGCTCGTCGTTCACGAGGCGGGTGAGACGGCCGCGGGCGCCCTCGCCCACGATCACGACGCCGCCGCGGCCGATCGCGCGGTAGACGGCTTCCTGCGTCTTGGGGTTGATGCCCACCGGCATCTCGCTGGCCTGCCACTTGCGGCCGAGCGAGGTCGACAGGACGTGACCGGTGGCCCCTGGCATCCCGTCGATCTTCTTGTACATCGCGCGGGTCGACAGACGGGTCATCGTCATCATCGACGCGAGGACACCCAGCATGAGGCCGGTGACGCCCCACAGGATGACGCTCCAGACGGCGACCGGCGGGATGAGGAACCCGATGCCCACACCCACGGCGATGCCGAGGACGAGGAGGCCGATCAGCAGGAACGGCAGCCAGCGGAACTCCTTCTGGGTGAAGGTGTAGAGGGTGCGGATCTGGGAGAAGAATCCCGGGCCCTTCTCGGGGGCGGAACTGCGCGCGGCCATACCCTCCAGCCTACCTTTTCGCGGGCTCCTCCTCGGCTCCTCCACAGTCGGGAACAGACGCCATCCATCCACAGACGCGGCCCGAGCGAGGCGGCGACGGGGCGCGCCGCCGCACACTGGCGTCATGACGACCGCCGATGGCTCGCTCCGCAGCCCCTACCGCGCCATCCGGGCAGTGCGGGCGCGGGATGACGGACCATGGCCGGGCACGCTGGTCCGCACCGCCGGCGGCGACGCGGGGGTGCTCGTCGACGCCGGTGTACTCGGCCCGGATTGGCGGGGATGGGATGCCGAACCCGACGGCCACGTGCTGGCTCCCGTCGACATCGTGCGACGCGTCGACGGACACGACGTGGTGCTGCCGGTGTGCACCGAGCGCCTCGAGGACTTCGTCCGCCGTCGGGCGGCGCGGATGCCGCTCAGCCTCGGTGAGGCCGTCACGCTGGGCGTGAGCGTGCTGCGCGGCTGCGTCCAGCTCGCGCGCGAGCCCGATGCCGCGGGCGACTGGTGGCTCGACGACGCCGGCAGGCCGGTTCTGGCGACGGATGCCGCGTCCCGGCGCGCATTCGAGGCGTCGGCGGCCGTTCTCGAGCAGGTGGGCGTCGACCCACCCGCGCAGCGCACGTGGCAGACCGCGCTGCGCGCCGTCACCGCGGAGCGCATCTCGGTCCACGAGCTCGAGGCGGCCGAGGAGGCACTGTTCGCGGTCGCCGAGGCGGAGCCGCTCAGCACGGTCAGCCTGAGCCCACGGAGCGCCACCGAAGGCGCGGCCCGCGCCCACGAGGAGACACGCCGCGCGGTCGACATGCCGCACGAACCTGCTCCGCGATCGATGTGGCACACGCTCGTCGCGGGCGTGGACGACGACCTCGCCGACACCGTGTCGCGCGCGACGACGGCGGTATGGCGGCGGCTGCGACGGAGGGAGGAGCCTTCCCGGACCGGAACCCGTCGCGCGCCGTGGCTCGTCGGCGGAGCCGTCGCGGTCGCCGTCCTCGCGGGCGGCGCGCTGTGGCCGACCGCGAGCGGCGTTGCAACCGATGACGCAGCGGACGCGACGGCGACGGCGACGCCCGCAGCATCCATTCCGCCAGGTGCGGACCCACCCGAGACGCCCGAGGGCGGAGCAGCGACGGGGGAGCCGGCCGATCTGGCTCGGATCACGGGCGAACTGCTCGACGCACGGATCGCCTGCGCCGGGGACGCCGCCTGCCTCGCGACGGTGACCGTGGATGCGGTCGCCTTGGCCGGTGCCGCCATCGACAGCCCCTCCACCGGACGCACGGTGACACTGCTCGACGATTTCGGCGACATCGCGGTGCTCCGCGTCGACGCGAGCGACGCGTCCGCGCCGTCGCAGATGGTCGTCATTCTGCGCAGAGACGACAGATGGCTGCTGCGCGACGTCTCCGACGTCGCGCAGCAGCCCTAGAAGCGGGACCCGCCCCTGATCAGATGCCCAGGTTGCCCTCGAAGGCGGCCGCCTCGAGGCGCGTCTTCACGGCACCGAGGAAGCGCGCTGCGTCCGCACCGTCGATGACGCGGTGGTCGTACGACAGCGCGAGGTAGACATACGAGCGCACCGAGATCGCGTCCTTGCCGTCGACCGTCACGACGCCGGGACGCTTGACGACCACGCCGGTGCCGAGGATCGCGGTCTGCGGCAGGAAGACGACGGGGGTGTCGAACAGCGCCCCGCGCGAACCGGTGTTGGTCAGCGTGAACGTGCCGCCGGCGAGCTCGTCGGGCTTCAGCTTGTTGTCGCGCGTGCGCGCGGCGAGGTCGGCGATCTCGTGCGCGATCTGGGCGAGGTTCTTGGCTGCCGCGTCACGCAGCACCGGGGTCAGCAGGCCCCGCTCGGTGTCGACGGCGATGGACAGGTTCTCGGTCGCCGGGTAGACGATCTGGTCGCCGTCCACCGTCGAGTTGACGACGGGGTACGCCTGGAGCGCCTCGGCGGCGGCCAGCGCGAAGAACGGCAGGAACGACAGCTTGTCTCCGGTCTTGGCGAGGAAGTCGTTCTTCACCTTGTCGCGGAAGGTCGCGAGCTTCGTGACGTCGACCTCGACCACCGTGGTGAGCTGCGCCGTCGACTGCATCGACTCCACGGCACGCGAGGCGAGCACCTTGCGCAGACGCGACATCGGCTGCGTGGTGCCGCGCAGCGGCGACACCTCGAGCGGCGCGGGTGCGGCAGCGGCGGCGGGAGCAGCGGGCGCCGACGCGGCCTCCGCGGCCTTGAGCACGTCCTCCTTGCGGATGCGACCGCCGACCCCCGTGCCCTTCACCGAACCGAGGTCGACGCCCTGCTGCTGCGCGAGACGGCGCACCAGGGGCGTGACGTAGGTGATCCCGTCCTCCTCGGCGACCAGCGCCGGGGCGGCCGGCGCAGGAGCGGCGGCAGGGGCAGGCGCGGCGGCAGGGGCAGGCGCGGCGGCAGGGGCAGGCGCGGCCGCCGCAGCGGGCTCGGCGGCCGGCGCGGGCGCTGCAGCCGGGGCGGGCGCAGCAGCCGGGGCGGCCGCTGCAGCCGGAGCCTCAGCGGGTGCGGGCGCAGCAGCCGGAGCCTCAGCGGGTGCCGGAGCCGCGGCAGGCGCCGCACCGGCCTCACCGATGCGGGCGAGCGGCGAGCCGACGGCGACGGTCTCGTCCTCGGCGACCAGGATCTCGGTGAGCACGCCGGCGAACGGCGACGGGATCTCGGTGTCGACCTTGTCGGTCGAGATCTCGAGGAGCGGCTCGTCCGCGGCGACCTCGTCACCGATCTGCTTGAGCCAGCGGGTCACGGTGCCCTCGGTGACGCTCTCGCCGAGCTCGGGAAGGACGACGTCCTTGCCGCCGCCTGCGGGTGCAGCGGGCTGCTCGGCGGCGGGCGCCGGTGCGGCCTCGGCCGGGGCGGCGGGGGCCTCTGCGGTCGGAGCCTCGGCGGGCGCGGCCGGGGCTGCCTCGGCGGCCGCGGTCTCGGGGGCAGGAGCCGCAGCGGGAGTGCCCGAGCCGTCGCCGATCTTCGCCAGCACGGCGCCGACCTCGACGGTCTCGTCCTCCTGCACGAGGATCTCCTCGATCACGCCGCTGACCGGCGAGGGGATCTCCGTGTCCACCTTGTCCGTGGAGATCTCGAGCAGGCCCTCGTCCGCCTGGACCGTGTCGCCGACGTTCTTGAGCCAGCGGGTGACCGTTCCCTCGGTCACGCTCTCGCCGAGAGCGGGGAGGACCACGGATGTGCTCATGAGGATGTCTCCTTCTGAAGAAATATCGGATCTAGCTTAGTGATGGGGCGCGGCCCGAAGGGTCACAGGGTGTGCAGCGGCTTGCCTGCGAGAGCGAGGAAAGCCTCGCCGAGCGCTTCGGACTGGGTCGGGTGCGCGTGGATGAACGGCGCGATGTCCTCGGGGTGGGCTTCCCAGCCCACGACGAGCTGCCCCTCGGTGATGAGCTCGCCGACGCGGTCGCCGATGAGGTGGACGCCGAGCACCGGCCCCTCCTTGACGCGGACGACCTTGACGATCCCGCTCGTGCCGAGGATCTCGCTCTTGCCGTTGCCGGCGAGGTTGTACTCATACGCCACGATGCCGTCAGCGCCGTGGGCGTCTGCCGCCTGCGCCTCGGTCAGGCCGACGGACGCGACCTCCGGGTGGCTGTACGTGACCTTGGGGATGTGGGCGTCGGGGATCAGGACGGGCGAGAGCCCGGCGATCTCCTCGGCGACGAAGATGCCCTGCTGGAACCCGCGGTGCGCGAGCTGGAGACCCGGGACGATGTCGCCGACCGCCCACACGTGATCGACGTCGGTGCGGAGGCGCTCGTCGGTGATGACGAAGCCGCGATCGATCGTCACGCCCGCTTCCTCGTAGCCGAGGCCCGCGGTCGCCGGTCCGCGCCCGACGGCGACGAGGAGGTGGTCGGCCGTGAAGGTCTTGCCGTCCTCGAGCGTCACGGTCACCGCATCCGCGGTCTGGGTCGCACTCTGGAACCGCACGCCGAGGGAGTACTGGATGCCGCGGCGCCGGAACGCGCGCTCGAGGCCCTTGCTGAGCGCCAGATCCTCGTTGGGCACGAGGTGGTCGAGCGCCTCGACGATGGTCACGTCGGCGCCGAACGAACGCCACACGCTGGCGAACTCGACGCCGATGACGCCGCCCCCGAGGATCACGACGCTGCCCGGGATCTCGTCGAGCTCGAGTGCGTGCTCACTGGTGAGGATGCGGCCGCCGATCTCGAGGCCGGGAAGCGTCCGGCTGTACGAGCCGGTGGCCAGCACGACGTCGGTGCCACGGTAGAGGTCGTCTCCGACGCGGACGGCCGGGCCCGCTTCGAGGCGTCCTTCCCCGTTCACGACGGTGATGCCGCGAGCCTTGACCAGGCCCTCGAGTCCCTTGTACTTCTTCGCCACGATCCCCTCGCGGTAGGCGCGCACGCCCGCCGGGTCGACGCCCTCGAAGGTCGCGCGGATGCCGATGGCCGCAGCATCCCGTGCCGTCTCGGCCACCTCGGCCGCGTGCAGCAGTGCCTTCGTCGGGATGCAGCCGCGGTGCAGGCATGTCCCGCCCACCTTGTCCCTCTCCACGAGGGCGACGGTCTTGCCGAGTTCCGCGGCCCGCAGCGCGGCCGCATAGCCGCCGCTTCCACCGCCGAGAACGACGAGATCGAAGGAGTGGTCGGTCATCGTGCCTCCTCATCGAGGTCAGTCATGACGAAGCGGATCAGGCTGCGCACGGTAGCGGCAGTCGGTCCCTTGTCGGTGATGCCGTACGGCGCGCCCTTGTGGGTTCCGCTGCCGGCGATGTCGAGATGCACCCAGGGGATTCGAGGTGCATCGGCTTCGCCGGCGCTGCGGCCGACGAAGTGACGCAGGAAGAGTCCTGCGAAGAGCGAGCCGCCTGCGGGGTCGCCGATCTTGGCGTTCTGCAGGTCGGCGATGGGGGAGTCGAGCTCCTCCACCATGTGGGCGGGCAGCGGCAGCTGCCACGCGGGCTCGCCGGTCTCGGCGGCCGCGGCGAGATAGGCGGCCACGGCATCGTCGTCGCCCATCACACCGGTGTGGCGCGTGCCGAGGGCGATCAGGATCGCACCGG
Organism: Microbacterium sp. F01; assembly: GCF_056156365.1. NCBI lineage: Bacteria > Bacillati > Actinomycetota > Actinomycetes > Micrococcales > Microbacteriaceae > Microbacterium > Microbacterium sp. F01. Next base: position 2,015,296 of record NZ_CM149592.1, on the reverse strand, counting down.
TGAGCGTGGCGACGTCCACGATCACGTCGGGGTTCTCGCGACTGGCGGCGACGAGGCCGTCGGCGAGCACGAGGCGCCCCTCGGCGTCGGTGTTGAGCACCTCGACGGTGGTGCCGTCGAGCAGGCGCAGCACGTCGCCGGGACGCGTGGCGCGACCGGACGGCATGTTGTCGGCGACACAGAGCCACGCCGTCACCTTGACGGGAGCGCCGACGGATGCTGCGGCCCGCAGCACGCCGAGCACAGTGGCGGCGCCGGCCATGTCGTACTTCATCCCCACCATCGAGGCGGCCGGCTTCAGCGACAGGCCGCCGGTGTCGAAGGTGATGCCCTTGCCCACCAGCGCGACGTGCCGGGCGGCACCCTCGGGCGCGTACTCGAGACGGATGAGGCGCGGCGGGCGATCGGAGCCCTGCCCCACGCCGAGGATCCCGCCGTAGCCCTGCTCGCGCAGTGCCTCCTCGTCGAGCACCTCGACGGTGACGGGCAGGTCCGCGACGGATTCGGTCGCACGCGCGGCGACATCCGCGGGTCCGAGCCATTCCGCCGGGGTGTTGACGAGATCCTTGACGAGGGCGACGGATGCTGCGGTCTCGACGATCAGCTTCAGCGCCGCGTCGTCCGGCTCGGCGGTGCCGTGGACGACCACGCGCTGGGCGCGGGGCTTCGGCGCCTCGGTCTTGTACCCCTCGAAGCGGTAGCCGCCGAGCGCGGCACCTTCCGCAGCGGCGGTCCACAGCGAAGGATCGGCGAACGGCGCGGCCACGGCCACGGCCTCGAACCCCGTGATGGCGCGGATGGCCGCGCCGACCGCATCACGCAGGGCCGCGGCATCCGGAGCCGAACCGGTCCCCACCACGGCCAGCGGAAGGGTCGTCGCCTCCGGCGCGTAGACGCGGACCGAGGCGCCGGCGGCGCCGGTGAAGCCCACCCCCGACAGCGCGTCGCGCAGGCCCGGCCAGTCGGCGAGATCCGGGGATCCCTCGGTGTCGAGCGGGGGCAGCGCGAGGAGGAGAAGGTCGGCGTCGGACTCTCGGACGGGTGCAGTGCGGTACTCGAGGTCGGGGAACGACATGGTCTCCATCCTAGGGACGACGACTGTTCGCTCTGAGCGCGACCGTCACGACCCGACCTCCGCGGACGGCTCGTAGCATGGGTGCATGCCTTTTCCCGGCCCGCTGTTCGAGCGTGCGGCTTCAGCGCCGCCTGTGCCGCGCGGGCTGCCGCTGGTGATCGCCCTGACCGGGTTCACCGATGCCGGCAGCGCCGTGAGCCGTGTGATCGACTACTTCCGCGACGAACTCTCGCCCTCGCCGCTGGCCGTGTTCTCCAACGACACGCTGCTGGACTACCGGGCACGCCGCCCGATCGTGTCGTTCGAGAAGGACCATCTCACCGACTACCGCCCGTCCCGTCTGGAGCTGTCGTTCGCCCACGACGCCCTCGGGCAGCCGTTCCTGCTGCTCGCGGGCTACGAACCGGACTTCGCATGGGATGCCTTCACCGCGGCGGTCCTCGAGTTCACCGAGCTGTACGGCGTGTCGACGGTGACGTGGGTCCATGCGATCCCGATGCCCGTGCCGCACACGCGGCCGATCGGCACGACGGTCAGCGGAACGCGGTCGGAGCTCACCGAAGCGCACTCGGTGTGGCAGCCCCACACGCAGGTGCCGGCCACGGCGGGTCACCTCCTCGAGTATCGCCTCGCCGCCGCGGGCGTGCGCGTCGCCGGCTTCGTGCTGCTGATCCCGCACTATCTCGGCGACACCGAGTACCCCGCCGCCGCGCTGGCAGCGCTCGACAGCCTCACCGTCGCGACCGGACTCGTGTTCGCCGGCGACGAGCTGCGCGAGGAGAACCGCGAGTACCTCGAGAAGGTCACCGAGCAGATCGAAGGCAGCGACGAGCTCGCCCGCATGGTGCAGGGCCTCGAAGAGCGCTACGACGCGTACATGGCGGGATCCACGCTGGCGACGCCGATGATCCACACCGGCGACCTGCCCAGTGCCGACGAGCTGGCGGCGGAACTGGAGCGGTTCCTGGCGACGCGACCCGCGGAGGACGACAAGCGCGGCTCCTGAAGCGGCATCCCGCGCGTCGACGGAATTCGACGCCCGAGCGGGGTGTTGACACCAGGAGACGGAGGTGCGCCGGTCCCGGCAGGGCGATGCTGGCGGCGCACGGCAAGTATGAGATACTAGACGCTCTGACCCGTTGTCAACCGTCTTCGTGGGGCATCCCCTCGAAGATGTGGACTTGACAAGGGTCTTACTAGTGTCCGAAACCGACCGGAGAGGCGCACGGCGCTTCGACCGGTGAAAGGCGAAACGTGACTCCAGGCACGAACACCAAGGCTCGCTCGGCCGCGAAGGACACCGAGACGGACGAGGCGAAGACGGCGGCCGCCAAGAAGGCTCCGGCGGCCAAGGGCGCCGCCAAGACCAAGGCCGCACCCAAGACCGCGTCCAAGCGCGCGAAGAAGTCGGACGACGAGTTCGAGGACGACGTCGAGGAGATCGACGACGACGTCGAACTCGAGGACGACGGCGACGACGCGGAGGGCGACGACGCAGCGGAGGCCGGCACGCCGGCCAAGGGTGCGAAGGCCGCCGGGGACGACGCCAACGCCACCGAGGACGAGGAGGAAGAGGAGGAGAGCACCAAGCCGGCGTTCACCGAGCCTCTCCCCACCGGCGCGATCGTCATCTCGTCGAGCGACGAGGACGACGTCCCCGTCTACTCGACCCAGATCACGGGCGCGACGGCCGACCCGGTCAAGGACTACCTCAAGCAGATCGGCAAGGTGCCGCTCCTGAACGCGGCCGAAGAGGTCGAGCTCGCGATGCGCATCGAGGCGGGTCTGTTCGCCGAAGAGAAGCTGTCGCACATGTCGGCCGCCGAGAAGACCTCGCAGCTCGGTCTCGACCTGCAGTGGGTCGCCCGCGACGGCCAGCGCGCGAAGAGCCACCTGCTCGGCGCCAACCTGCGCCTCGTGGTCTCGCTCGCCAAGCGTTACACCGGCCGCGGCATGCAGTTCCTGGACCTCATCCAGGAGGGCAACCTCGGTCTCATCCGCGCGGTGGAGAAGTTCGACTACACCAAGGGCTTCAAGTTCTCGACGTACGCGACGTGGTGGATCCGTCAGGCCATCACCCGCGCCATGGCCGACCAGGCGCGCACCATCCGCATCCCGGTGCACATGGTCGAGGTCATCAACAAGCTCGCGCGCGTCCAGCGCCAGATGCTGCAGGACCTCGGTCGCGAACCCACGCCCGAGGAGCTCAGCCGCGAGCTCGACATGACCCCCGAGAAGGTCATCGAGGTGCAGAAGTACGGCCGGGAGCCGATCTCGCTGCACACACCTCTCGGCGAGGACGGCGACAGCGAGTTCGGCGACCTGATCGAGGACACCGAGGCCGTGGTCCCCGCCGACGCGGTGGGCTTCACGATGCTGCAGCGCCAGCTCGAGTCGCTCCTCGACTCGCTCTCGGAGCGCGAGGCCGGCGTGATCCGCATGCGCTTCGGCCTCGGTGACGGGCAGCCGAAGACGCTCGACCAGATCGGCGACACGTTCGGGGTCACCCGTGAGCGCATCCGCCAGATCGAGTCGAAGACGATGGCGAAGCTGCGGCACCCGTCGCGTTCGCAGTCGCTGCGGGACTACCTCGAGTGACCGAGGCGAACGCCGGCAAGGCGCTCACCGTCCAGGTCGAGGGCTTTTCGTTCGCCCGCATCCCGATCCGCACGCGGGTCGTGATGCCGGGCGACGACCTCGACTCGTTCGTGAAGGAGTACGCGGCGGACGTCGTCCGCGAGGGTGACCTCCTGTTCGTGACGGAGAAGATCGTCGCCATCACGCAGGGGCGCTCGTACCTCGTGGAGGACATCAAGCCCCGCAAGCTCGCGCTCTTCCTGTCCAAGTACGTCACCCGCACGCCCTACGGCATCGGACTCGGCATGCCCGAGACGATGGAGATGGCGCTGCGCGAGTGCGGCACGATCCGCATCCTGTTCGCGGCCGCCGTCTCGGCCGTGACCAAGCTGTTCGGCCGCAAGGGCGACTTCTACCGCATCGCCGGCGACAAGGCGCGGGCGATCGACGGACCGACGTCGGGCACGATCCCGCCGTACAACAAGGCCGTCGTGCTCGGACCCGAGCGCCCGCGCGAAGTCGCGGCTCACCTCAAGGCGCTGCTCGGCGGTGTGCCCCAGGTAGCTGTGGTCGACATCAACGACCTGGGCGGCAACATCCTCGGCTCGACGCTCGACAAGGCGGAGGAGAAGCGCCTCGTCTCGATCCTCAAGGACAACCCGCTCGGTCAGGGCCACCAGTCGACGCCGCTCGGCATCGTCCGGACGATCTGAACCCTCCGATACAGAAAGGCGCGGCATCCTTCACGGATGCCGCGCCTTTCGCATACGCGGGGTTTCGCGTCAGAACCCGATCGCGGCGCGGTAGCGGGGTTTGTGTCCCGTGCGGATGCCGGTGACGCTCGGCTTGTTCTCGTACACGCCGGCGCCCCAGTTGCCCTCGACGAGCACCGGTCCGTCCGGCGAGACCACGATGTCCCAGCCGACGTACTGGATCTGCGGCACGACGCGCGCGACCTGGTCGACGAACGCCTTGACCTCGTCGACCATCGGCAGCTGGAAGTCGGCGATGACGAACCCGCTGTCGGGGTGCTTCTCGTGAACGTGGGCGTGCGAGTCGTAGCCCGGGCCGACCGCATGGCCGTTCTCGTCGAGCATCGTGTAGAAGCCGCCGAAGGTCATCTGATCGCTCACCGCGCCGCGGCCGAACTTCTGCGCCATCGCCAGGATGTGGGTCTTCTCGCCGTCGAAGAACGCGGTGACGCGGGTGGTGTTCACGGTGCCGGGGCACACCGCCGCGAGGTCGGCGTGCTGACGGATGACCTCCTCGATGAGCAGCTCGCCGCGCGAGAGCAGACCGCGGTGGAAGTCGTCCCAGTCGGAGATGTCCGCCGCGTGGTAACGGTGCACACCCGTGCCCGCCTGACCCACCGGCTCCTTCGTGACGATCGTCCCGTGCTTCTCGGCGAAGGCGCGCACCGCGTCGGCGTTGCCGTGATCGACGACCATCCAGTCGCGGCGGAGGAAATCGCTGAACGTGCGGTCGAACTCGACCTTGTCCTGGAACTGGCCCCGGTATGCGGGATCGTCGTACTTCTGCGACAGCTCGTTCGAGACCGGGTGCGTCATGTAGGTCGCGCGCTCGGCGCGGCTGAGGATCGCGAAGTCGTAGTCGACGTAGTCCTGGAAGCCGACCTGCTTGAACCCGGCCGACCAGAGCATGTCGACGACGACGGCGGGGGTCCACTTGCCATGCTCGTGCGCGGTCTCTTTCGCGCGCTCCAGCACGGAGCCGACATCGATGCGACGGACACGCCAGGCGAGGTAGCGAAGGCGATTCGAGAGGGCGAGGCCCTGAGAAGACATGCGTGCTCCGGGTTCGGTTCGGGGACCCCGATAGTCTAGAGGCGTGAGTTCCGCGATCCCTGGGCACGACCACGTCGCGCCGGGATCCGACTCCCGCAGCGCTCCGGTCGCACGCATCTCGCGGGCCGCGCTGACCGCGAACGCCCGTGCCGCGTGGGAACGCAGCATCCGTTCGTACGACCCGTCGATCCTGGATGCGGATGCTTGGGGGCACGGGGAAGAACTCGTGCGCAGCGTGCTCGAGACCGAGAGGTTCGTGCCCGGACGGACGCAGAACCTCTCACCGTCGTCGCTCTTCGGACTCCCCGGCGCCGGGCACGCGCCCGTGCCCGCACTGCGGCTCACCGGCACCGTGCTCTCCGTGAAGGACCTCCGCGCGGGCGAGGGCGTGTCGTACGGCTACGCGTACCGCGCGTCCGCCGACACCCGCGTCGCACTCGTCACCGGCGGCTACGCACAGGGCATCGTGCGCGGACTCGGCGGCGCGGTGCACGTCGCGATCGCGGGGGAGCGTCACCCTATCGTCGGTCGCGTCGCGATGGACGTGTGCGTGGTGGAGATCACGGATGCCGCGGTCCGCCGCGGCGAAGAGGTCCTGTTCCTCGGCGACCCGGCGCAGGGTGAGCCGTCGCTCGACGAGTGGGTGCGCGCGACCGGGCTGACCGCGGGGGAACTCGTCACGATGGTCGGACTCCGCGCCATCCGAGAGGAGGCACGGTGACCGCGCGCCTGAACGTCGACCTCGATGCCCTCGCGGCCAACATCTCACGCGTGCGCGACACGGTGTCTCCCGCCGGGCTGATGCTCGTGGTCAAGGACGACGCCTACGGCCACGGCCTGGAGCCCGTCGTGCGGGCCGCCTCCGCCGCGGGGGTGACCTGGTTCGGCGCCTTCGATGTGCGGACGGGATGCGCGGTCCGCGAGGCGGTGGGCGACGACGCCCGCATCTTCGCCTGGATCGCCGCCTCGCGCGACGACCTCGACGCGGCCGTCGCCGCGCGGATCGACCTGGGGGTCGGCGACGCCGAGCTGCTCGAGGAGCTCGCGGAGGCCGCGCGCGCGGCCGGTGCCGCGGTGCGCGTGCACCTCAAGATCGACACCGGCCTGCACCGCAACGGCGTGCGACCGGAGCAGTGGCCCGGATTCGTGTCCCGCGCGGCGGCCCTTCAGGCGGATCGGGTCATCGACGTGGTCGGGGTCTGGAGCCATATCGCGGAGGCATCCGACGCCGAGGACGACGACGCCCGCGGCGTCTACGAGTGGGCGCTCGAGCAGGCCGCGGCCGTGGGGCTCCGCCCGGTGATGCGCCATCTCGCCGCCAGCGCCGCCTCGTTCGCGCGCCCGGAGTTCCGCTACGACATGGTTCGCGTCGGGGCGTTCTGCTACGGCATCCGCTCGGCGGGCGGCCCCTCCGCCGACGACCTGGGCCTCACGCCGATCGGAACGCTCGAGGCGGACGTCATCGAGGTCGGCGATCAAGCCGTTCGGATCGGCCTCGGGGCACTCGACGGCCTCCCGTCGTTGCTCGGGCGACGCGCTGCCGTCGGCACGCCCGCCGGAAGCCGTTCGCTCGTGGCCGTCGCAGTGTCGGATTCCCTGGTCGCCGCATGGCCGGGCGCGACCGCCGGGGACGCCGTCACGATCTACGGCCCGGGCTCCGCGGGCGAAGTCAGCGCGACGGATCTCGCCGAGCTCATCGGCACGATCGGCGAGGAGATCGCGCTGCGCGTGTCACCGCTCGTGGAACGCAGATACACCCGCCGCTGAGAGCGACGGGTGCGAGTCTGCCGAGCCGGGCGCCTACTCGGCGAGGCGAGCGGTCTCGTCGTGCCACGAGGTCGCGATGGCGCGGAGCTTCTCTTCGTACTTGCGACCGTGGTGGGCGCAGAAGAGGAGTTCGCTGCCGTTGACCTCGGCCGCGATGTACGCCTGTGCGCCGCACGAATCGCAGCGATCCATGGCGGTGAGGCGGTGCTCGAGGACGGCGCCGGTCTCGGTCGGTGTCGATAGCGTGTTCATCTCGGTGCCTCCTCGTACTGGTAGAACTCTCTAGCGGTCATGAAATACAACCACGCCGATGTTTCGAGAATGCCGCGAATTGACGACATTTCGCTGAGCGCGTACGCTCCTCGGCCTTGAAGCGTGTCTGTGCGGGGCTGTCGGGTCCCCCGATTACGATGGGAGATTGTGACCGCCGAGTACTCCGCCCATCATCTTCAGGTGCTCGAAGGGCTCGAAGCGGTCCGCAAGCGCCCCGGCATGTACATCGGCTCGACCGACTCGCGGGGCCTCATGCACTGCCTGTGGGAGATCATCGACAACTCCGTCGACGAGGCCCTCGCCGGCCACGGCTCGAGAATCGACATCGTCCTCCACGCCGACGGCAGCGTCGAGGTGCGCGACCGCGCCCGCGGCATCCCCGTCGACATCGAGCCGCGAACGGGGCTGTCGGGCGTCGAGGTCGTCTTCACCAAGCTCCACGCCGGCGGCAAGTTCGGCGGCGGCTCCTACGCCGCATCGGGCGGTCTGCACGGCGTCGGGGCATCCGTCGTCAACGCGCTCTCGGAGCGCCTCGACGTCGAGGTCGACCGGGGCGGAAAGACCTGGGCGATGTCGTTCCACCGGGGCGAGCCCGGCATCTTCTCGAACGGCAGTCCCGACTCGGCGTTCACGCCGTTCGAGGACCGCAGCGAGCTGCGCGTCGCCGGCCGCGCCGCCAAGGGCGTCACAGGAACGCGCATCCGCTACTGGGCCGACCGGCAGATCTTCACGAAGGACGCCGCCTTCAACATGCAGGAGCTCGAACAGCGCGCCCGCCAGACCGCGTTCCTGGTCCCCGGCCTCGAGATCGTCATCCGCGACGAGCGCCCCGGCACCGAGTCGGGCGAGCCGGTCGAGACGAGCTACCGCTTCGACGGCGGCATCTCGGAGTTCGCCGACTTCCTCGCCCCCGACTCGGGCGTCACCGACACGTGGCGACTGAGCGGAGAGGGGAAGTTCACCGAGACCGTCCCGGTGCTGCAGCCCTCGGGAGCGATGGTCCCGACCGAGGTCGAGCGCGAGTGCCACGTCGACATCGCGGTCAGGTGGGGCACCGGCTACGAGACGGTGTCGCGCTCGTTCGTCAACATCATCGCGACGCCGAAGGGCGGCACCCACCAGCAGGGGTTCGAGCAGGGCCTCATGAAGGTGCTGCGCGATCAGGTCGCGCAGAACGCGCGTCGCCTCAAGGTCGGAAACGACAAGCTCGAGAAGGACGACATCCTCGCCGGGCTCACGGCCGTGCTGACGGTGCGTCTTCCCGAGCCGCAGTTCGAAGGCCAGACCAAGGAGGTCCTCGGCACCCCGGCGGTCCGCCAGATCGTGTCGAACGTCCTCACCCGCGAGCTCACCGCGCGGTTCACGTCGCCGAAGCGCGACGACAAGGCGCAGACGTCGCTGCTGCTCGACAAGGTGGTCTCCGAGATGAAGGCGCGCATCTCCGCGCGCACGCACAAAGAGACGCAGCGCCGCAAGAACGCGCTGGAGTCCTCGTCGTTGCCGGCGAAGCTCGCCGACTGCCGGTCGAACGACGTCGCCGAGTCCGAGCTGTTCATCGTCGAGGGCGACTCGGCGCTCGGAACAGCCAAGCTGGCGCGCAACAGCGAGTTCCAGGCACTGCTGCCGATCCGCGGCAAGATCCTCAACGTGCAGAAGGCGTCGATCAGCGACATGCTGTCGAACGCCGAGTGCGCCGCGATCATCCAGGTGATCGGCGCCGGCTCGGGTCGCTCGTTCGACCTCGACACCGCGCGCTACGGCAAGATCATCCTGATGAGCGACGCCGACGTCGACGGCGCCCACATCCGCACGCTGCTGCTGACGCTGTTCTTCCGCTACATGCGGCCACTGATCGACGAGGGCCGCGTCTACGCCGCCGTCCCGCCGCTGCACCGCGTGGTCGTGATGAACCCGGGGTCGAAGCCGAACGAGACGATCTACACGTACTCCGAGGCGGAGCTCCACGGACTCCTCACGAAGCTCACCAAGGCGGGCAAGCGCTGGCAGGAGCCCGTTCAGCGCTACAAGGGCCTCGGCGAGATGGACGCGGACCAGTTGGCCACGACCACCATGGACCGCAGTGGCCGCACCCTCCGACGCGTGCGGATGCAGGACGCCGAGGCCGCGGCATCCGTCTTCGAACTGCTCATGGGCAACGACGTGGCGCCCCGCAAGGAATTCATCATCGACTCCAGCGACCGGCTGGTGCGCGAGCGCATCGACGCGTGAGTCGGTCCGCCCGCTCGCCTCACCGTCACGCGTGAGACGAGCCGGCGAACGGCTCAGCGGATGCCGGTGCCGACGGCGCCGATGACGCCGTCGAGCGCCGTCCCCGACGCGTCGCGCTTCGCACCCGCGGTGGGCAGCGCGCGGGTCGCGCCGTCGGAGCCGATGGCGCGAGGGTCGGTGCCCACCCAGGCGATCGTGAGCGCGTCCTCGCCGCGCAGGAAGCGCTGGGCGCGGACGCCGCCGGTTGCGCGCCCCTTGGCGGGGAATTCGCTGAACAGCGACACCTTGGCACTGCCGGCGTCGGTGCCCGCGAGCGCCGTCGTCGAGCCGGCGATCGTCACCACCACGGCGTCGAACTCCGACGGCCCGACGACGTCGAACGCGATGACCTGTGCGCCGTCGGTGAGACGGATGCCGGCCATGCCCCCGGCCGAACGGCCCTGAGGGCGCACCGACGACGCGTCGAAGCGCAGGAGCTGCGCGTCGCTCGCGACGAACACCAGCTCGGCGCCGTCCGAGGCGGGCGCGGCACCCACGACCCGGTCGCCGTCCTTCAGGGCGATGATCTCGATGTCGTGCTTGTTCGCGATCTCGCTGGCGGCCACGCGCTTGACGATGCCCTGCGCCGTGCCGATCGCGATCGGCGGGGCGTCTGCCAGCGGCACGAGCGCGACGATGTGCTCGCCACTGCTGAGGCCCAGGTACTGGTCGCCGCGGGTGCCGGCTGCGAGCTGCACCGAGTTGCCGGGGACCGAGGGCAGGTCGACGGGGGAGAAGCGCACCAGGCGGCCGAGGTTGGTCACAGCGCCGACGTCACCGCGCGTGGTGGCGTCCACCGCCGAACGGATGGCGTCGTGCTTGGAGCGTCGTGCGGGTGCGACGATGCCGCCGCCAGGCGCGTCGGCCACGAGCTCGGCGCGCACCATGCGCCCGGTGGCGGAGAGGAAGACCCGGCAGGGCGCGTCCGCGATCTGCAGGTCGGCGGCCGCCGCGGCGGCTCGCGAGCGCGGCTGGACGGGGCCGCCGTTGAGGAGGAGCGTGCGCCGCGGGGTGCCGAACGCCTCGGCGGCGGCATTCAATTCGTGAGCCACCTGCGCGCGCAGCAGCACGTCGCTGCCGAGCAGCTCCTCGAGCTGCGCGATCTCTTTCTTGAGGTTTTCGCGCTCGGTCTCGAGCTCGATGCGCGAGAACTTCGTGAGGCGACGCAGTCGCAGCTCGAGGATGTACTCGGACTGCGCCTCAGACAGATCAAACACGCTCATCAGGCGCGTGCGCGCCTGCTCGCTGTCGTCGGAGGTGCGGATGACCTGGATGACCTCGTCGATGTCGAGGATCGCGATGAGCAGGCCCTCGACGAGGTGCAGGCGTTCCTTGCGACGCTCCAGGCGGTAGCGGCTCCGGCGCGTGACCACGCTGATGCGGTGGTCGAGGTACACGCGGAGGAGCTCGCGCAGACCCAGGGTCTGCGGCTGGCCCTCGACGAGGGCGACGTTGTTGATGCTGAACGAGTCCTCGAGCGGGGTCAGCCGGTAGAGGTGGTCGAGCACCGCCTGCGGGTCGAAGCCGGTCTTGATGCCGATGACCAGTCGCAGGCCGTGGTGACGGTCGGTCAGATCGGTGACGTCGGCGATGCCCTGCAGCTTCTTCGCGTTGACGGCGTCCTTGATCTTCTCGATCACGCGCTCAGGGCCGACGAGGTACGGCAGCTCGGTGACGATGAGGCCGGTGCGGCGCGGGCCGAGCGATTCGATCGACACCTTCGCGCGCGTGCGGAAGCTGCCGCGACCGTTCGTGTAGGCGTCCTTGATGCCGTCGAGACCGACGATGATGCCGCCGCCGGGAAGGTCCGGACCGGGCACGAACTCCATGAGCTCGTCGACCGTCGCCTCGGGGTTCTCGAGCAGATGGGTCGCCGCGCCCACGACCTCGATGAGGTTGTGCGGCGCCATGTTGGTCGCCATGCCGACCGCGATGCCGGTCGTGCCGTTCACGAGCAGGTTGGGGAAGGCGGCGGGCAGCACCTCGGGCTGCTGGAACTGGCCATCGTAGTTGGGGATGAAGTCGACGACGTCCTCGTCGAGGTTCTCCGTCAGCGCCAGCGCCGGCGGCGCGAGGCGGGCCTCGGTGTAGCGGGGCGCGGCGGGACCGTCGTCGAGGGACCCGAAGTTGCCGTGCCCGTCGACGAGCGGAACGCGCAGCGAGAAGGGCTGCGCGAGCCGCACCAGCGCATCGTAGATGGGGGCGTCGCCGTGCGGGTGCAGCTTTCCCATCACCTCGCCGACGACGCGCGCGCTCTTGACGTGGCCGCGGTCGGGCCGCAGCCCCATGTCGGCCATCTGGAACAGGATGCGCCGCTGCACCGGCTTGAGCCCGTCGCGCGCGTCGGGCAGTGCGCGCGAGTAGATGACCGAGTACGCGTATTCGAGGAACGATGTCTGCATCTCCGAAGAGACGTCGACGTCCTCGATGCGTCCGTGGTCGGCGGGGGAGGAATCGGTGCGGGAAGCGGGCATGTGTCGATGAAGCCTCGGGTGACGGCGGGGAGCGAGGGGGCGCGGCCGCGTGTGCGAGACTGGCCCCGATGACCCTCAGCCTACCCGTGGACCCGCCCCGCGCCCGGAGCCTCACCCGTGTCGTGACCGAGATGTCGGCGGCGCTGGACGGCGACTCGGAGTGGTTCGCCCCGGCACGGAGCGCCATCGTCTGGGTGCTCGACGGCCTCGGCGTCGCCAACCTCTCCGCCCGCGCCGGGCACGCCCGCTTCCTCAGCGAGGCCCGGACGAAGAAGGACGTCGCGCGCACGGTGTTCCCGTCGACAACCGCCGCGGCGCTGACCAGTCTTCTCACCGGCACGCTGCCGGGGGAGCACGGCATCGTCGGGTATCGGGCCCGCGTGCCCGGCACCGACGACGTGATCAATCTCCTCCGCGGCTGGGACACCGACGGCCTGCCGCTGGAGTTCCAGCGCGCTGCCCCGCTGTCAGCGACGCTCGGCCGGCCGTTCTTCGCCGTCTCGCGCAACGAGTACGCGGGCACCGGCTTCACGGCGGCCACCCTCGGCGACGCCGAGTTCCACGGCGCCGACGACCTCGACGAGCGCGTGAGCCTCGCCGCCGACCTTGCGGCGCAGCATCCGGGTTCCCTCACCTATCTCTACGCCCCCGATCTCGACGCGATCGGTCACAAGCGCGGCTGGGAGTCCGACGAATGGGTCGCCGGGCTGGAGAGGGTGGATGCTGCGGCCCGCACACTCTCGACATCCCTCGACCGCGGTACCGGCGTGGTGGTGACGTCGGACCACGGCATGGTCGACGTGCCGCGGCATCGCCATCTTCTCCTGGAGGCGGGCGACGACCTGCTGGACGGCGTCCGGCTCATCGGCGGCGAGCCGCGGATGCTCCACCTTTACGCGGAGCCGGGTGCGGCGGACGTGGTGCTCGCACGGTGGCGGGAGGCCGAGGCATCCCGTTCGTGGGTCTTCTCCCGCGCCGAGCTCGAGGCATCGGGCCTGGTGGGCCGGATCGACTCCGAGGTGGGTGCGCGCATCGGCGACGTGATCGTCGCGGCGCGCGCGGGCATCGCGTACTACGACGACCGGCTCTCCGACAAGGCACCGCAGAAGATGATCGGGCAGCACGGCTCGCTGACCGACGAGGAGCGGATCGTACCGCTCATCCGGCTCGGCGCGTTCGCCGGAGCCTGAGGCCTCAGTCTTCGGAGCGCGCGCCGAAGACGATCTCGTCCCACGACGGCATCGACGTGCGTCCCTTGCGACGCCCCGCCTCAGCGACCGCGGCCGGAGTCGGCGCCTGGTAGTCGGGTGCGGGTGGCTCGTCGTCGGACGACGACTCGTCGTAGCCCGGCTCGAGCGCGTCGAAGAGAGCGACGGGCGCGGGCGAACGGGGAGCCGACGCCACCTCTTCCGCACCCGGGAGCGGCTCGCGCTGACCACGACGACGACGCAGCGCTTCGAGCAGGTCGGCGGTCTCGGCCGAGGTCACCACGGCGGGCTCGCTGGCGCGCTTGATGGCGGCCTCCTGGACCGCGGGGGCTGCGGGGCCCGGGATCTCGGGTGACTCGATGTCGGCGTCCGGGAGGCGGCGCGGGCCGAACGCCCCGCTGTCGAAGCGGGAGTCATCCTTCGGGGCGACCGCGTCGAGGGCCCGCAGCCGGGGGATCAGACCCTCCGGAAGCGACCCCTGACGAGAGAGCTGGATGGCGTCGGCGTTCAACGGCGACAGGGTGCTGCGTCGCGGGTCGAACCCCCAGCGGGCGTCGTGGCCGATGTCGTTCGAGGTGAACTCCAGCTTGACGGTCCAGCCGGTCGGCTCCTTCCAACTGGTCCAGCGTTCGCCGATCGCGCCCGCCTCGGCGAGCTTGGCGCGCACCGCCGAGCCGAACGTCGTCTGCCCATCGCCCTCGAAGTCGCCGCCGAGGAGCACCGGAACCGCCAGCGCCTGGCCCACGATGTGCTCGCGCTCGGCGAGGACGGGGCCCTCGAAGCGCACGATGTCCTCCACGCGGGCGCCGAGGAGCTCCGCCACCTCGCGCGCGGAAAGACCTGAGCGGATGTGGGCCTGGATCTCGCGGGGGCTGGGGCGCGGGGTCTGCACGTCGGCGTCGCGGTCACGGCGCGCCTTGCGCAGCTCGCCGCGCAGCACGTCGTCCACGTCGAGCGTGAATCTCTCGCCGGACTCCGTCGCCAGGATGAGCTTGTCGTCCTCGGTTCCGATGACCTTGAGCTGTTCCATGCGGACGCTCCCTGCTTCTCGTGCCGGCTCTTGGCTGCGCTGGTCCGGCGGACTTCACGGCTTCAGAGCCCGCCTGTCCGCCCCATCGTGTCATAGGGCACCACGAGGGCCGGGAATATCCCGCGCGTGCCGCGAGTTTCACGCGAACGCACGGTCAGGACGGCGCCCGATCGCATTTGCGAAAAGAGGAATGGTCGTGCAAACTATCGCCGCCCGCAAGGGCGAGCGCAACCGCGAATACCCGGAAGTTGAGATCTTCACGCATGGCCACCGATTACGACGCCCCCCGCAAGACCGAGGACGACAGCGAGTCGATCGAGGCGCTCAAGGAGCGCGTTCCCGACAAGCTCTCGGGCTCGGTCGATGTGGAGGACGCCGACAACCCGTCGGGCTTCGAGCTGCCCGGTGCCGACCTGTCGGACCTCGAGCTCGACGTCGTCGTTCTCCCCGCACAGGAGGACGAGTTCACCTGTTCGAACTGCTTCCTGGTGAAGCACCGCTCGCAGCTCGATCACGAGACCGCCGACGGCCCTATCTGTACTGAGTGCGCCGCGTGATCTGAGCCCGCCGCACAGCGGCGGCCAGCCGGTCCGGCGTCCGCGAGGAGATGACCCACGCGGTCGTCGGATCATCGGCATCCGTCACGGCGAACACGAGGACTCCGTCGATCCCGCCCCGGATGAGATGCCACGAACGCGGGTCGAGTCCCGCGCCGCGCGCATGGCGCGCATCCTCTCCGAGGTGCACCTCTCCGTCACCGAGGAACTCGACGCCGATGTGCGCGCGTCCCGCCCGCAGCTCGCCGTCCCGGACCTCGACGACGGGTGCCGCCAGGATCAGCAGCGCGATCAGCAGGATGCCGACCACGGCCCCCACGACGAGCGCGACAGTCGTGTCGATCGGCGTGACGACGAGCGCCGCCATCGGCGCGGCCATCCCTGCCGCGACCAGGATCCACAGTGACGGGCCGAGCCGCTCGCGATAGCCGTCGGCGCGGCCGGTCCGGGCACCGGCGTGAGGCGTTGAGTTCTGCATTACCCTCGTTGGGTGACTGAAACGGTGGACGTCCCCATTATCGCCCCCGACGTCCCGGTGTACGCGCACCCCGGGGACGCCGGAGCCGACCTCGTCGCCGCCGAGGCGGTGCACCTCGAACCCGGTGAGCGCGCCCTCGTCGGCACCGGCGTGCGGATCGCACTGCCCGCAGGACACGTCGCGTTCGTGGTGCCGCGCAGCGGCCTGGCCGCCAAGCACGGGATCACCGTCGTCAACGCGCCGGGCACCATCGACGCCGGCTACCGCGGCGAGATCAAGGTGATCCTGCTGAACACCGATCGGGTGCAGGCGCATGACATCGCCGTGGGCGACCGCATCGCGCAGCTCATCGTGATGCCGGTCCCGCGTGCCGTGTTCATCCCCGTGGAAACCCTGCCCGACAGCGTGCGCGGCGAGGGCGGCTTCGGCTCCACGGGCTATCAGAAGGACGGAGTCCTCGCATGACCGACCCCTCATCCGTCGACGGCCCCCGCAAGGTCGCACCCGACGACCGCGCCACCACCGGCCCGTTCGACGAGTCCGAGGCCAACCCGGTCCGCCCGTACATCGACCTCGGGGGGATCAAGATCCTGCCCCGCGAGGGCCTGAACCTGCGGCTCGAAGTCGAGGAGCAGACCAAGCGCATCGTCGCCGTCGGCCTCGACTACGCCGGCTCGACCCTGCAGGTTCAGCCGTTCGCCGCGCCGCGCTCGGCCGGGCTCTGGGAGGAGACGCGCGAGCAGATCCGCCAGCAGATCCGCCAGCAGGGCGGCCGCGTCGAAGAGCGCGAGGGACCGCTGGGCCCCGAACTGCTCGCCGAGGTCCCCGTCATCGCCGGGCCCGACGGCGCGGCCGGCAAGCGTCTCGCGCGCTTCGTCGGTGTCGACGGACCCCGCTGGTTCCTGCGCGGCGTCATCGGCGGCGCCGCGACGGCCGATGTCGAGGCGGCGGCGTCCGTCGAGGACCTCTTCCGGTCGATCGTGGTCGTCCGCGGCGGCTCGCCGATGCCACCCCGCGACCTCATCCCGCTGAAGATGCCGGCCACGCCGGGCTCGGCGTGAGCGACACCTCGCGCCCCGATGACGCGGCGGCCGGGCCCGCCGCGAACCCTCCCGCCGGCGACGCGAACCCTCCCGCCGGCGACGCGGGAGGGACCACGGATGCCGCGCCCTCGGCCTCCGAGGTGCTCGGCGCCGCGCTGGGCGGCGCCGCGCGCCGCGCCGGACTGGATCCGGCCGAAGGCAAGAGCACGGGGCACGTCGTGTGGGCCGCGATGGGCGGCTGGCGCGGCATCCTCGAGTCCGTCCTTCCGGGCGTCGTGTTCCTCGTCGCGTGGACGGCGACATACAACCCCGACCCGGATGTGCGCTCCGGCAACCTTCTGCTGAGCCTCGGGCTCTCGGTCGGTCTCGCCGCCGTCTTCACCGTCGTCCGCCTCATCCAGCGGCAGTCCGCGAGCGCCGCCATCGGCGGCCTGATCGCGGCGGCCGCGGCGGCGGGCCTGTCGCTGTGGACCGGCAGGGGAGAGGACAGCTTCATCCCGGGCTTCCTCACCAACACGCTGTATGGCACCGCGTTCCTCGTCTCAGCGCTCGTCGGGTGGCCGCTCATCGGCCTGGCCGTCGGCTTCCTGATGGGGGAGGGCACGGCGTGGCGCGCCGACAAGCGCAAGCGTCGCGTCTTCTCCTGGCTGTCGATCGCGTGGGCGGGGCTGTTCGCACTCCGCCTGCTCGTGCAGGTGCCGCTCTACTTCGCCGGCGACGTCGCAGCGCTCGGCACCGTGAAGCTGATCATGGGGCTGCCGCTGTTCGCGCCCATGGTGGCGGTCACATGGCTCGCCGTGCGCGCGCTCTATCCGCGCGCGCCGAAGTGATACATTTATCTCGACATCAAGATAAATTTCCTCCGAACCGTTAGGTCGACCTCACTAGCCGAGGGCTTCGGTGCGGGGGAAGATGGGGATGCCGGACTCCGGCACGATCCCGCCGCCGACGAAGGAGACAGACGTGTCCACGGTTGACAGCTTCGGTGCGAAGAGCACCCTGACGGTCGGCAGCACCGACTACGAGATCTTCCGCATCGACACGGTCGCGGGCTACGAGAAGCTCCCGTTCAGCCTCAAGGTGCTGCTCGAGAACCTGCTGCGCACCGAGGACGGCGCCAACGTCACCAAGGAGCAGATCCAGGCGCTCGGCTCGTGGAACCCCGATGCCGAACCCGACACCGAGATCCAGTTCACGCCGGCACGCGTCGTGATGCAGGACTTCACCGGCGTCCCCTGCATCGTCGACCTCGCCACGATGCGCGAGGCCGTCACCGCGCTGGGCGGCGACCCCAGCAAGATCAACCCGCTCTCGCCCGCCGAGATGGTGATCGACCACTCCGTCATCGCCGACCTCTTCGGCCGCGAGGACGCCCTCGAGCGCAACGTCGAGATCGAGTACGAGCGCAACGGCGAGCGGTACCAGTTCCTCCGCTGGGGCCAGACGGCGTTCGACGACTTCAAGGTCGTCCCCCCGGGCACCGGCATCGTGCACCAGGTCAACATCGAGCACCTCGCGAAGGTCATCTACGACCGCCAGGTGAACGGCGTGCTCCGCGCCTACCCCGACACGTGCGTGGGCACCGACTCGCACACCACGATGGTCAACGGCCTCGGCGTGCTCGGCTGGGGCGTCGGCGGCATCGAGGCCGAGGCCGCGATGCTCGGCCAGCCCGTATCGATGCTCATCCCGCGCGTCGTCGGCTTCAAGCTCACCGGCTCGATCCCGGCCGGCGTCACCGCGACCGACGTCGTGCTCACGATCACCGACATGCTGCGCAAGCACGGCGTCGTCGGCAAGTTCGTCGAGTTCTACGGCGAGGGCGTCGCCTCGGTGCCGCTTGCGAACCGCGCCACCATCGGCAACATGAGCCCCGAGTTCGGCTCGACCGCCGCGATGTTCCCGATCGACGACGTGACGCTCGACTATCTCCGCCTCACCGGCCGCGACGAGGACGCGGTTGCGCTCGTCGAGGCGTACGCCAAGGAGCAGGCGCTCTGGCACGACCCGGCGCGCGAGCTCGTCTTCAGCGAGTACATGGAGCTGGACCTCGGCACGGTCGTGCCCTCGATCGCCGGCCCGAAGCGCCCGCAGGACCGCATCCTGCTGTCGGAGGCGAAGTCGCAGTTCGAGAAGGACATCGTGAACTACGCGACGGCCTCCACGAGCGACGACATCGTCGACCTCGAGTCGAAGCACTCGTTCCCGGCATCCGACCCGGGCGCCGTCCCCGGCGAGGAGGAGCCCACGACGCGCCCGGTGCACATCAACAGCGGCGCGCCCGCGACGGCCTCGAAGCCGGTCAAGGTCACCACGCCCGACGGCGAGGCCTACATCCTCGACAACGGCGCGGTGACGCTTGCGGCCATCACGTCGTGCACGAACACGTCCAACCCGTCGGTCATGATCGCGGCGGGCCTGCTCGCCAAGAAGGCCGTCGACAAGGGCCTCAAGCGCAAGCCGTGGGTCAAGACGACGCTCGGCCCCGGCTCGAAGGTCGTCACCGACTACTACGAGAAGTCCGGACTCGACAAGGCGCTCGAGGGCCTCGACTTCTTCACGGTCGGCTACGGCTGCACGATCTGCATCGGCAACTCGGGACCCCTCATCGAAGAGGTCTCGGCCGCGATCAACGACAACGACCTCGCCGTCACCGCCGTGCTCTCGGGCAACCGCAACTTCGAGGGCCGCATCAGCCCCGACGTGAAGATGAACTACCTCGCCTCGCCGCCCCTCGTGGTCGCGTACGCGCTGGCCGGCTCGATGAACTTCGACTTCGAGACCGACCCGCTCGGCAAGGACACCGACGGCAACGACGTGTTCCTCAAGGACATCTGGCCGTCGCCCGAAGAGGTCCAGCAGATCATCGACACGTCGATCTCGCGTGAGCAGTTCATCACTCAGTACGCGACCGTCTTCGAGGGCGATGAGCGCTGGAAGAACCTGCCGACCCCGACCGGTCCGGTCTTCGAGTGGGACCAGGACTCGACCTACGTGCGCAAGGCGCCGTACTTCGACGGCATGAAGATGGACCTGACCCCCGTCACCGACATCTCCGGCGCGCGCGTCATGGCGACCCTCGGCGACTCGGTCACCACCGACCACATCTCGCCCGCCGGCAACATCAAGGCCGGCACGCCTGCCGCTCAGTACCTCACCGAGCACGGCGTCGCGCAGAAGGACTTCAACTCCTACGGCTCGCGCCGTGGCAACCACGAGGTCATGATCCGCGGCACCTTCGCCAACATCCGCCTCAAGAACGAGCTGGTCGCGGCGGTCAACGACGGACAGATCGTCGAGGGCGGCTTCACGCGCGACTTCACGCAGGAGGGCGGTCCGCAGTCGTACATCTACGACGCGAGCCAGAACTACCAGGCGCAGGGCACGCCGCTCGTCGTCTTCGGCGGCAAGGAGTACGGCTCGGGCTCGTCGCGCGACTGGGCTGCGAAGGGCACGAGCCTGCTGGGCGTGAAGGCGGTCATCACCGAGAGCTTCGAGCGCATCCACCGCTCGAACCTCATCGGCATGGGCGTCGTCCCGCTGCAGTTCCCGGCCGGCGAGAGTTGGAAGTCGCTCGGCCTCGACGGCACCGAGATCGTCTCGATCTCGGGTCTCGAGCAGCTCAACGAGGGTGTCACGCCGAAGACCGTCAAGGTCACGGCCGAGCCCAGCGAGTTCTCGCCCGAGGGCAAGCAGACAGTCGAGTTCGACGCGGTCGTCCGCATCGACACGCCCGGTGAGGCCGACTACTACCGCAACGGCGGCATCCTGCAGTACGTGCTGCGTTCGCTGGTCTGACAGCTGATTCACGGGGGACCGGATGCTGCGGCATCCGGTCCCCCTTCATGCCCCGGGTAGACTTGCAGAGCCCTTCCGGGGCCGGAAAGGAGCGGGGATGTCGCTGCTGTCGTCCATCACCGGACCCCGCGACCTCGACGCATTGAGCCTCGATCAGCTCGAGCAGCTCGCGGAGGAGATCCGCGGCTTCCTCGTCGAGAACGTCGCACGCACAGGCGGCCACCTGGGCCCCAACCTCGGTGTCGTCGAACTGACGATCGCGCTGCACCGCGTGTTCGACTCACCGAACGATCCCATGATCTTCGACACCGGGCACCAGTCGTACGTGCACAAGCTCCTCACCGGGCGTCAGGACTTCACGAAGCTGCGCGCACGCGAAGGGCTGGCCGGCTACCCGCAGCGGTCCGAGAGCCCGCACGACGTCGTCGAGTCGTCCCACGCCTCGAGCTCGCTGAGCTGGGCGGACGGCGTCTCGCGTGCTCTGACCCGCACCGGCCGCAAAGACCGCCACGTGGTCGCCGTCGTCGGCGACGGTGCGCTCACCGGCGGCATGACGTGGGAGGCGCTCAACAACATCTCCGACGACAACGACCGCAACCTCGTCATCGTCGTGAACGACAACGGGCGCTCGTACGCCCCGACCATCGGCGGCATGGCGCGCTACCTCAACCGCGTCCGCACGGCGGATTCCTACCGCAACCTGCACCGCGGCTCCGACACGCTCTTCCGCAAGCTCGGCCCCGCCGCCCGCGCCGTGTACCGCGGCGTGCGCGGCGGCACGCACGGGTTCCTGTCGCGCTTCACGAACAACGCCGCGCTGTACTCGAACCTCGACATCAAGTACCTCGGGCCGGTGGACGGCCACGACCTGCCGACGCTCATCGAGACGCTCGAGCTCGCCAAGGAGTACGGCGCGCCCGTCATCGTCCACGCGATCACCGAGAAGGGCCGAGGCTACGCGCCCGCCCTCGAAGACGAGGCCGACCAGTTCCACGCCGTGGGCAAGATCGACCCGATCACCGGCGAGTCGCTCGGCTCGGCCGGCGGCACCGCCTGGACCGACGTCTTCGCCGACGAGCTCGTGCACGTGGGCGAGCAGCGCGACGACCTCATCGCGATGACCGCGGCCATGCTGCGCCCCACCGGACTCCTGCCCTTCGCGCAGCGCTTCCCCGACCGCGTCTACGACGTCGGCATCGCGGAGCAGCACGCCGTCGCCTCCGCGGCGGGCCTGTCGTTCGGCGGCCTGCACCCGGTCGTCGCGATCTACGCGACGTTCATGAACCGCGCGTTCGACCAGGTGCTGATGGATGTCGCGCTCCACCGCGCGGGCGTCACCTTCGTGCTCGATCGCGCCGGCGTCACGGGCCCCGACGGCCCGAGCCACCACGGCATCTGGGACCTCGCGATGCTGCAGATCGTGCCGCACATCCGCATCGCCGTGCCGCGCGACGAGACGCGCCTCCGCGAGGAGCTGCACGAGGCGGTGGCCGTCGACGACGCCCCCACCGTCATCCGTTTCCCGAAGGGCGGCGTGAGCCCCGAGATCCCGGCGCTGGAACGCCTCGAGGACGGCGTAGACGTTCTCGTGCGCTCCGACGTCCAGGATGTGCTGCTCGTCGGCATCGGCCCGATGGCGCACATCGCGGTCGACGTCGCCGAACGTCTGCGCGCGCAGGGAATCGGCGCCACCGTCGTCGACCCGCGGTGGGTCGTGCCCGTGCAGCCGTCGATCGTCGAGCTCGCAGCATCCCACCGCCTCGTCATCACGATCGAGGACGGCATCCGTGTCGGCGGCATCGGCACGCGCGTGCGCCAGGTGCTGCGCGAGGCCGGCGTCGACACGGCGGTCGACGAGCTGGGCGTGCCCGACGCGTTCATCGACCACGCGAGCCGCGAGCAGATCCTCGAGGACGCCGGCCTGACCCCGGCGAAGATCGCGCAAGACGTCGTCGCGCAGGTGCTCGGCACTCGCATCCCCGTCGCGCGCGGGGCCCAGACCAGCGAGATCCCGGTGATCTCGACGCTGTCGCGCGAAGAGCGCCGCTAGGCCACGGCGGCCGAGCGCCGCGCCCACGACGAGAAGGGCGCATCCTCCCCAGAGGATGCGCCCTTCCGGTGTTCGCGGCGTCAGCCGGCGATGCCCTTGATCACCGGGTGGTGGAACGTGTCGCCGGAGACGCGCTCGGACGCGCCTTCGCGGTCGAGGTAGGGGGATGCGCCGCCGTCGATGAACGGCCAGCCCGCGCCGAGGATGAGGCAGAGGTCGATGTCCTCGACCTCGGGGACCACGCCCTCGTCGAGCATGATCCTGATCTCCTGCGCGAGACCGTCCTGCACGCGGCGGAGGATCTCATCGGCGGAGGCCGGAGACGCGCCCACGGCGGGCTTCAGGACTTTCTCCGCGGCCTTGGTCCAGCCGGTCACGCGGCCGCCCTTGTCCTTCTCGACGACCTCGGGGAGCTCCGCGAGCGCGTGGAAGTTGTCGTTCGCATAGAACCGCTCGGGGAAGGCGCGAACCATCGTGTCCTGCACGTGCGCGGCGACCTTCCAGCCGACCAGGTCGATGAGCTGGAACGGCCCCATCGGCAGTCCGAGCGGGGCGAACGCCTTCTCGACGTCGGCGACCGGCGTGCCCTCGTACACGGCGCGGGCCGCCTCACCCATGACCTTCGCGAGCAGGCGGTTCACGACGAATCCTGGGGCGTCGGCCGTGAGGACCGCGTTCTTGCCGAGGTTCTTCGCGACGACGAACGCGGTCCAGAGCGCGGCCTCCGAGGTCTGCGGCGTCTTCACGATCTCGATGAGCGGCATGACCGCGACCGGGTTGAAGAAGTGGAACCCGACGAGACGCTCGGGGTGGGCGAGCTTCGCGCCGATCTCCTCGACCGACAGCGACGAGGTGTTGGTCGCGAGGATCGCGTCCTCGGCGATGATCTGCTCGATCTCGCCGAACACCTGCTGCTTGACCCCGACCTCCTCGAAGACGGCCTCGATGACGAAGTCGCAGTCCGCGTAGAGGCGCTTGTCGGTCGTGCCCGTGACGAGCGCGCGCAGCTTGTTGGCGGAGTCGCCGTCGAGGCGGCCCTTCGCCTCGAGCTTGCCGATCTCGTCGTGGATGTACGCCACCCCCTTGTCGACACGCGCCTGGTCCAGGTCGGTGATGAGCACCGGCACCTGCAGCCTGCGCACGAACAGCAGCGCGAACTGACTCGCCATGAGGCCGGCGCCGATGATGCCGACCTTGGTGACCTTCTTCGCGAGCTCCTTGTCGGGGGCGCCGACCGGACGCTTGGCGCGCTTCTGCACCAGATCGAAGGCATACATGGATGCCGCGAACTGGTCGCCCGTGACGAGCTCGGCGAGAGCCTCGTCCTCGCGTGCGAACCCCTCGGCCTTCGATCCGTTTCGCGCCTTGTCGAGCAGGTCCAGCGCCACATACGGCGACTTCGGCACGGTGCCGATCTTCGACTCGAGCATGCCGCGGGCCATCTTGACGGCGATCGGCCACTTGGTGAGACGCTCGATCTTGCCCGGCTCGTTCTTGCGGTCGACCTTGATCTTCCCGCCGAGCACGCCGTCGGCCCAGGCCAGCGAGTCCTCGAGGTAGTTCGCGGCGGGGAAGATCGCGTCGACGATGCCGTAGTCGAACGCCTGCTGCGGCTTCAGCATGCGGTTCTGCTTCAGCGGGTTCGAGATGACGACCTCGAGCGCGTTCTCGATGCCGATGAGGTTCGGCAGCAGGTACGCGCCACCCCAGCCGGGGATGATGCCGAGGAACACCTCGGGCAGAGCGATCGCGGCGGCCGAGGCATCCACCGTCCGGTACGTGCTGTTCAGCGCGATCTCGAGCCCGCCGCCGAGCGCGAGCCCGTTCACGAACGCGAACGTCGGTACGCCGAGGTCGGAGAGCTTTCCGAACACCTTGTGGCCGAGCTGGGCCACCATGCGCGCGTTGTCCTTCGAGCCGACCTTGCTGATGTCTGAGAGGTCGGCGCCCGCCGCGAGGATGTACTGCTTGCCGGTGATGCCGACCGCCTGGATCTCACCGGCGGCCGCGCGCGCCTTGAGCGCATCCAGCGTCTCGCCGAGCTGGAACATGGTCGCGGGACCCAGCGTGTTCGGGCGCGTGTGGTCGCGACCGTTGTCGAGCGTGACGAGCGCCAGCACCTTGCCGGAGGCGAGACGGATGTCGCGTACCCGCGAGTGCGTGATCACCTCGCCGTCCGTCACGGCGAGGATGGGGGAGAAGTCGATGTCGTCGTAGTTCGTCATTTCGTCGATGCCTCAGCGCTTCTTCTTGCCGTCGAAGTGGGGGTTCTCCCAGATGACCGAGCCGCCCTGGCCGAGGCCGACGCACATCGCGGTCAGGCCGTAGCGCACGTCGGGGCGCTCGGCGAACTGGGCCGCGAGCTGGATCATGAGGCGCACGCCGGAGGCGGCGAGCGGATGGCCGAGCGCGATGGCGCCGCCCCACTGGTTGACCCGGGGGTCGTCGTCGGCGATGCCGAAGTGATCGAGCAGCGAGATCACCTGGATCGCGAACGCCTCGTTCAGCTCGAACAGGCCGATGTCGCCGATGCTCAGGCCCGCCTTCTTCAGCGCCTTCTCGGTCGACGGGATCGGGCCGATGCCCATGATCTCGGGCTGCACACCCGCGAACGCGAACGAGACGAGCTTCATCTTCGGCGTGAGGCCCAGCTCCTTGACCGCGCCGCCGCCGGCCAGCAGCGACATCGTCGCGCCGTCGGTGAGGGGCGAGGAGGTGCCCGCGGACACCCGGCCGTGCGGGCGGAAGGGCGTCTTCAGACCTGCGAGGTCTTCCATCGTGGTCTGCGGGCGGCGGCCCTCGTCCTCGGTGGCGAGGCCCCAGGAGCCGTCGGCGTCCCTTGTGGCGACCGAGACGAGGTCGGGCTGGATCTTGCCGGCGTCGTACGCCGCCTGCGCCTTGTGCTGGCTCAGCATGCCGTAGCGGTCCGAACGCTCCTTGGTGAGGTGCGGGAACCGGTCGAAGATGCGCTCGGCGGTCACGCCCATGTTGAGCGCGCCCGGGTCGACCATCTTCTCCGCCACGAAACGCGGGTTCGGGTCGGCGTTGCCGCCGATCGGGTGGTGTCCCATGTGCTCGACGCCGCCCGCGAGAGCGAGGTCGTACATGCCGACGCCGATGGACCCTGCCATCGTGGTGACGCTCGTCATCGCTCCCGCGCACATGCGGTCGATCGCGAAGCCCGGAACCGTCTGGGGGAGCCCGGAGAGGATCGCGACGCTGCGGCCGAGGGTCAGCCCTTGGTCACCGGTCTGGCTCGTCGCTGCGATGGCGACATCGTCGATGCGGTCCTTGGGAACGCCGGGGTTGCGCTCCATCAGCCCGATCGTCGCCTTGACGGCGAGGTCGTCCGCGCGGGTGTTCCAGTACATGCCTTTCTCGCCGGCGCGCCCGAACGGGGTGCGCATGCCATCGACGAAGAAGACGTCCGAAATCTCGGCCACTCTGCCTCCAAAAGTAGGGATGTCGCCAGCCTAGGAGGGCGCGTGGAGCGGTCGGAATCGGGTGGGGGAAACCTACGAAGCCGTTTCCGGCGCCTTCGATACGGCTTGCACGGATCCCACAAAGGCATCGGCAATCACCTGTGAGGTCTGCGCAATCTGCCAGGGTCGTGCGCCTAGTGTCGCAAGAGCTTCGCCGACGGATGCTGCGGTCAGCGGCTGCGGGGGAGTCCAGGCGACGCGCCGCAGCAGCTCGGGCGTGAGGAGATTCTCGGTCGGCATGTGCAGCTCCTCGGCCCGCTGCTCCACGACGGGGCGAGCCGCCTTCAGACGGGCGTCGGCCTCGGGGTTGCGATCGACCCACGCCCGCGGCGGCGGCAGCGTGTCGCCGCCGGTCGCACGTTCCAGCGGGAGCTGCGTGACCGCACGCCCGCTCTCGATCGCCGCCCACCAGCGGTCCAGCTGCGACCGGCTCGCGCGGCCGGTGAAGTCCTTGACCGCGGCGAGGGCGCTCTTCGTCTTGGGGTCCGCCAGCACCGCGGCGACCAGAGCGCGGTCGGGGACGAGGCGCCCGGGGGCGACGTCCTCCTCCCTCGCGTACTCCTCGCGTGCGGTCCACAGCTCGCGGGCGACGGCCAGCGCCTTGCGTCCGCGCACGGTGTGCAGGCCCGACAGGCGGCGCCACGGCTCTTCCCGGGGAGGCTTGGGCTCGCGTTCGAGCACGGCGCGGAACTCCTCCGCGGCGAACTCGGTCTTACCCTGCTCCACGAGCTCGGCGACCAGCTTGTCGCGGACGTCGACGAGGTGCTCGACGTCGAGTGCCGCGTATTCGAGCCACGACTGGGGGAGGGGCCGCGTCGACCAGTCCGACGCGGAGTGGGCCTTCGCGAGCGTGATGCCCAGCGTGTCTTCGACGACGGCCCCGAGGCCCACCCGCTCATGGCCGAGCAGGCGCGCGGCGAGCTCGGTGTCGAAGATGGAGGCCGGCTCGAGCCCGATCTCGCGCAGGGAAGGCAGGTCCTGGCTCGCGGCGTGCAGCACCCACTCCTCGGCGCCGATCGCATCCTCGAGCGCCCGGAAGTCTCGGATCGGCGGGGGATCGAAGAGGAACACGCCCGCCCCGCGCCGGTACACCTGCACCAGATACGCCCGCTGAGAGTAGCGGAACCCGGAGGCGCGCTCGACGTCGACGGCGACAGGCCCCTCCCCGTCTGCAAGGCGCCGTGCGGCCTCTCCGACGCGCGCGACCTCGTCGATCACGTCGTATTCAGCCACGTGGCGACCTGTGCGAACCGAGCATCGCGATCCCTTCCGAGCCGGGCGGAAGTCCGGCCAGCATGCATACCAACTCCGCCCATGCTTCCACGTGCGGAGCGATCGCGCCTTCCGGAGACCAGGACGCACGCAGCTCTATCTGTGCGCCGTCGCCCTCCGCGGCCAGCGCGCCGAACCCCTTGGAGAGGGTCTTCGTCGCCGTTCCGGATGCCGAATGGTAGGCGGCTCGTCGTGATTCGAGCGCATCGGTGAGCCAGGTCCACGCGACGTCCGCGAGCAGCGGATCGACCCCGATCTCGGGCTCGAGCGGAGCCTGCGCGAAGCACACGATCCGCCACGGACCGTTCCAGGGCGCGGGCTCCTCCGGATCGTGCAGGAGGACCAGCCGCCCGGTGCCGTAGGGAGAGTCCGTGGCGTCGGGCTCGGGACGCACGTCACCCGCGATGGCGAACGCGTTCGGCGCGAGACCCTGCGGCGCGGCGATCTCGCGGACCGTGAGGTCGTCGCGGAAGGAGATCGCGCGCACCGCCTCGGCGGCCTGCTCGAAAGAGCCCGGTGCCGCCGGGGGACGCTGCTCAGTCACGCGGACAGACTAGGCTGATGCCTCGATGGTCGCCTCCAGGCGCGCCGCATGGGGCGGCGCACGCAGTTACCCGGGAGGGCCGAAGGCTCTCGCTCCTCGCCGCAGGCGCAGGACGCCCGCCCTCGTCGCCGGGGTGAAGGCCGCGCTCACGGTGCTGAGCGTGGCGCTGGCCGCTGTGCTCGGCGCTCTCACGGCGAGCTCCGTGGTGATGGCCCGAAAAGTCGTCACTCCCGCACGCCGACAGGCCGACACCCGCATCCTCGCGCTCGACACCGCCGCGCAGACGATCACCCTGTCGCGCACGGCCGACACGGAGCTCCCCGGTCGCTACGGGCTGTTCACGTCCGGCACGTCCGACTACATCAAGCTCGGCTCGGTGCTCTCGGAGGACGCCTCGAGCGTCAAGCGCAAGCTCCTCACCCACATCCCTGCGGACGCGAGCCTGGCCCCCGAGGCGGCGTTCAGCGGCTGGTACTACGACCACCCCGAGCAGCTGCACCTGCCGTTCACGCCGGAGCTCATCGGCTCCACGGTCGGCCCGTGCCCGGCGTGGCAGTTCCCGGCCGGAGAGGGCGACACCTGGGTGATCCAGGTGCACGGGCGCGGCACCACGCGTGCGGAGTGCCTGCGGGCGGTGCCCGTGTTCCACGCCCTCGGCATCACGTCGCTCGTCGTGTCGTACCGCAACGACGGCGAGGCGCCCCGCAGCCGCAACGGCACCTACGCGCTGGGCGCCACCGAGTGGCGCGACGTCGACGCGGCCGTCGGATTCGCGCGGCGACGCGGCGCGCGCCGGATCATCGTCATGGGCTGGTCGATGGGCGGCGCGATCGCGCTGCAGCTCGCGCTCAACTCGGCGCACGGGGATGCCATCGCGGGACTCATCCTCGAGTCGCCCGTCGTCGACTGGCGCATCGTGCTCGACTTCCAGGCCCGCGCCGAGCGGGTTCCCGGCGCCGTCAGCCGTCTCGCGATCGAGGCGCTGCAGGCCGAGTGGGCCTCGCCGCTCACCCGCACCGGCGCCGCGATCCGTCTCGACCAGCTCGACGTCGTCGCGCGGGCCGCGGAGCTCAGGCATCCCATCCTCATCCTCCACAGCGACGACGACGGGTTCGTCCCGTCGGACGCCTCGCACGACCTCGTCGCCGCGCGTCCGGACCTCGTCGAGATGCAGGTGTTCGAGGTCGCACGCCACACGAAGCTGTGGAACTACGACCAGGAGCGCTGGAGCGCCAGCATCGGCACCTGGCTCGCCGCCCACGGGATCATCGCTGACTGACGGATCCTGGGAGGGATCACACCGCCGACTTGGCGCGCACCTGACGCTGGGCGCGCAGGAGCATTCCGGTCATCCCGGAGATGCGCAAGGGCGACACCACCCGCGTGAGACCGAGCGTCTGCGGGAAGTCGCCCGGCACGGCCAGCACCTCGGCGGCCGTGAGGCCGGTGAGTCCCTGCGCGAGGATGCTCGCGAACCCGCGGGTCGTCGGCGCCTCGGGCGGAGCAGTCGCGTGCATCGCGACTGCCCCGTCGGCATCGACGTCGATGACGATGAACACCGGCGACTGGCACTCGACCACACGCTCGTACAGCTCAGGGTGCCCTTCGTACTCCGCAGGAACCGGCGGCAGGTCGTAGGAATACTCCAGCAGCAGCTGCAGCCGGTCGAGCTCGGGCAGCTCGAGGAACTCGTCGCGGATCTCGGCGAGACGGTCAGGCAGAACGGCTTCGGTCATCTCCGCCATTCTCCCACGTGATGGATGCTGCGGCTCAGCGCTGCGGCGCCTCGCCGGGCTCGGCACCCGCCACGATCGGCACACGCACGGCGCTGCCCCACTCGGTCCACGACCCGTCGTAGTTGCGGACGTCGTCGAAGCCGAGGAGATGCTTGAGCACGAACCACGTGTGGCTCGACCGCTCGCCGATGCGGCAGTAGGCGACGATCGCGTCGCCGTCCTCGAGCCCGACCTCGCCGCGGTAGATCGCGTCCAGCTCGGCGCGGGACTTGAATCCGCCGTCCTCGCCGACGGCGCGCGCCCACGGCACGCTCTGCGCCGAGGGGATGTGCCCGCCGCGCAGTGCGCCTTCCTCGGGATAGGCCGGGGCCGACGTGCGGGACCCGTCGTACTCCTCGGGGGAGCGCACGTCGATGAGCGGCCCCTGGCCGAGGTGCGCGAGCACGTCGTCCTTATAGGCGCGCAGCACGGAGTCGTCGCGCTCGATCACCGGGTAGTCCGTGGGCGCCGGGGTCGAGGCATCCGTCGTGATCGGCCGCCCCTCGGCGATCCACGTGTCGCGACCGCCGTCGAGGAGGCGAACGTCTTCGTGACCGAACAGCGAGAACACCCACAGCGCGTACGCGGCCCACCAGTTGTTCTTGTCGCCGTAGATCACGACGGTGTCGTCGCGCGAGATGCCTTTGCGGCCGAGGAGCTCGGCGAAGCCCCCACCGTCGACGTAGTCGCGAACGACGGGGTCGTTGAGCTCGGTGTGCCAGTCCACCTTGACGGCACCGGGGATGTGGCCGGTCTCATACAGCAGGACGTCCTCGTCGGATTCGACCACGACAAGGCCGGGCGCACCCAGGTGAGCCTCGAGCCAGTCGCCCGTCACGAGCCGGCCGGGCTCGGAGTACTCGGCGAACTTGTCGGACGAGGTGTCGGTCGCGACGGTCATGGCATCTCCTGGATTCGGGTGCGAGGTCGAGCGGCTGTCATCCGGTGTCAGGCGAGGACAGGCGCCCGCGGCTGACGGTTAGGGTTGAACCGTCGCCTTCGACCCTAGATTCCCGGGCGGGGCGGCACAGCACTCTTGTAAGACTCCGTCACAGGCCCTCTGTACGATTCCGAAGCAGGATCCGCATGACCGTCTCCGCCACCCGCACCGGCGTCGTCCACCTCGCGGAGCGCACTCCGCAGCTCGCCGGCGCCGAGATGGTCGCCGCGCTGGTCCCACCGCCCCAGTTCGCCGACGCAACGTTCGACACGTACCGCGCCGACCCCGCCTATCCGTCGCAGCAGGAGGCGAAGGATCTGCTCCAGGCGTTCTCCGGCGCCGCGGCGCCCGCCAAGGGCGGGCTGTTCCGTCGCGCGAAGCGCCCGGAGCTCAAGCCCGGCGTCTACCTCGACGGCGGCTTCGGCGTCGGCAAGACCCACCTGCTCGCCTCCGTCTACCACGCGATGCCGGCACGCCGGAAGTACTTCGGATCCTTCATCGAGTACACCGCGCTGGTCGGCGCACTCGGCTATCAGAACACCGTCGAGCTGTTCCGCGGCGCGGATCTGCTCTGCATCGACGAGTTCGAACTCGACGATCCGGGCGACACCATGGTCATGACGCGCCTGCTGGGCGAGCTCGTGACCTCCGGAACACGGCTGGCCGCGACATCCAACACCCCTCCCAACGCCCTCGGCGAGGGACGCTTCGCTGCGCAGGACTTCCTCCGCGAGATCCACGCGATGGCCTCGAGTTTCCAGACCATCCGCATCGACGGCACCGACTTCCGCCACCGCGCGGTCGACGGGCATGCCGTGGTGCTCGAGGAGCCGCAGTACGAGGCTGCGATCGCGGATGCTGCCGCCAGAGGACTCGCGTCGGACGACACCTTCGACGCACTCGTCGGGCACCTCGCCCACGTGCACCCGTCCCGTTACATCCGCCTCATCGAGGGACTGGCGGTCGTGGGGCTCCGAGACGTGACGCCCTTCGACGACCAGTCGGCCGCACTGCGGTTCGTCGCCTTCATCGACCGCGTCTACGACGCGCAGCTGCCCATCCGCGCGACCGGCACGTCGCTGGACCTCGTCTTCCCCGAGGAGATGCTTGCCGGCGGCTACCGCAAGAAGTACCTCCGCGCCATCTCACGCCTGGTGGCCTCGACCCTCGCCTGAACCCGCCGGGCATCGACCGGTTCGGGGTCGCCGCACGGCAACGCGAAACACGATGTTTACGTGAGCACCCATCGCGTAACGAAGGGGAAACACGGGTCGTCCCGCAACCGAAACGGACCGAGACCACACTGAGGGAACCCGACGCTACACCTGCGTCACCCGCAGAGAGGTTCTCCACCGAGATGGATCAAGGCAACACCGCATTCATGCTCATAGCGGCCGCGCTCGTCCTGTTGATGACGCCCGGTCTCGCGTTCTTCTACGGCGGCCTGGTCAAGGCCAAGAGCGTCATCAGCATGATGATGCTGAGCTTCGGAGCCTTGGGGCTCATCGGCGTGCTGTGGGTGATCTACGGCTACGCGATCGCGTTCCCCAGCGCTGACGGACTCGTCGCCCCCTGGGCGATCGACTGGTCGGCCATCGGCCTTTCGAGCCTTCTCGAGACGCCTGAGGGCGCCGCCTACCCGCCACTGGCCTTCGTCGCCTTCCAGGCCACGTTCGCGATCCTGACCGTCGCGCTGGTGTCGGGCGCGATCGCCGACCGCGCCAAGTTCGGCTCGTGGATGATCTTCGCCGCCATCTGGGCGACGATCGTCTACTTCCCGGTCGCCAGCTGGGTCTTCAACTTCGGCCTCGCTGAGGACGGCAGCTTCGCCTACGGCGGCTGGATCACCTACGGCATGCAGGAGTGGTTCGGCGTCGGCGCGATCGACTTCGCCGGCGGCACCGCGGTCCACATCAACGCCGGTGCGGCGGCTCTCGCTCTCGCGCTCGTGCTCGGCAAGCGCGTCGGCTTCCAGAAGGGCGTCCACGTCCCGCACAACCCGCCGTTCGTCCTCCTCGGCGCCGGCCTGCTGTGGTTCGGCTGGTTCGGCTTCAACGCGGGCTCCGAGCTCGCCGCCGACGGCACCGCGGCGCTCGCGTTCGTGAACACCATCGCGGCACCTGCTGCAGCCCTGCTCGCGTGGCTCGTCGTGGAGAAGATCAAGGACGGCAAGCCCACGTCGGTCGGCGCGGCCTCCGGCGCGGTCGCGGGTCTCGTCGCGATCACCCCCGCGTGCGCGTCCCTCACCCCGATCTGGGCGATCGTGCTCGGTCTCGTGGCCGGCGCCGTCTGCGCCCTGGCGATCGAGCTCAAGTACAAGTGGGGCTTCGACGACTCCCTCGACGTGGTGGGCATCCACCTGGTCGGCGGTCTCATCGGAACGCTGTACCTCGGCTTCTTCGCCAACAACACCGGCCTCATCTACAGCGGCAACGGCACTCAGCTGATGGTCCAGGCGATCGCCGCCGTGGCAGTGCTGGTGTACTCGTTCGTCCTCGCGTACGCCATCGGCTTCCTCATCGAGAAGACCGTCGGCTTCCGCGTCAAGAACGAGGACGAGGTCGCCGGTATCGACACGGTTGTCCACGGCGAGGAGGGCTACGTGCTCGAGGGCGCTCGCGCCTGACACACGGCATCCGCTCCGAAGGGGCGTCGCGGTCTTCCCCCCACCGCGGCGCCCCTTCGGCGTTTCCGGCGCCGACCCCGGGCGATCCTAGGATGGCGACTGTGACACAGCGAAGCGGGCTGCGCAGCATCCTGAACAGCATCCTCCGGCCCCGCCGAACGGCAGGCCCTTCCTCGGCCCCTGCGCCTGAGGACGGCCGCAGCGGGCCGACGGCCACCGTGGAGGTGGCGCCGCCCGGCAGGGGAGCGCTGAGGATCACGTACGCGCCCGATCACGACGGCGATCCCGATGCGGGCGAGATCATCTGGACATGGGTGCCCTACGAGGAGAACGACGGGCGCGGCAAGGACCGCCCGCTCCTCGTGATCGCGCGGCAGAGCGCCGAGCGCGTGTACGCCGTCCGTCTCACCAGCAAGTCCCACGACGGCGACCGCGACTTCCTCCCTCTCGGCACGGGGGACTGGGACGCGCAGGGACGACCCTCGTGGCTCGACATCGAGCAGCTCTACAGCGTGCATCGCGACGGCATGCGGCGCGAGGCATCCGCTCTCGATCTGGACCGGTTCGTGCGCGTCGCCGACGCCCTCCACCGCCGCTACGGCTGGGACGTCGGCAACTGACGCAAGAAGGCCCGATCACTTTCATGACCGGGCCTTCTGTGGTGGTGGGCGATACCAGACTCGAACTGATGACCTCTTCCGTGTGAAGGAAGCGCGCTACCAACTGCGCCAATCGCCCGTTCCCCGAGGGGGACGAGTAACAACCTTACCGGATGCGGGAGCGTGCCTCGAACCACATCGGTGTGACACGCGCGGGGTGCACTCGGTTTTGCAGGACGCTCAGGATCGGTTAGAGTCTTTCAAGTGCCCGGGTGAACAAGCCGGGAACGAAATGCGGATGTAGCGCAGTTGGTAGCGCATCACCTTGCCAAGGTGAGGGTCGCGAGTTCGAGTCTCGTCATCCGCTCGAGTGCAGGGATCCCCCTCCAGGGATCACGGCACGTGGGGTCAAACCACACGCGGTGGCGTGGCCGAGCGGCTAGGCACCGGCCTGCAAAGCCGTTTACACGGGTTCGAATCCCGTCGCCACCTCCACTCGAATTGAATAGCCCTTTCACGGGCGCGATTGGCGCAGCGGTAGCGCGCTTCCCTGACACGGAAGAGGTCACTGGTTCGATCCCAGTATCGCGCACCACCTGAAACCCCCGCCTCGGCGGGGGTTTTCGCATTCACGTGCACCTCAGCGGACGTGCTCCGAGGGATAGACCTCCCTGATCCGCTCCTGGAAGAACCTCCCGGCACTGTCGGCCTCGCGGAGCGCGCGGTGCACCGACGGCGGCACCGCGAAGTAGCGATACACGTCGCCCGACGTGAACTCGAGTTCGAGCACGGCGGTGTCGGCGTCGTATCCCGCCGACGCGATCGCCGCGGAATCGAGACGGTGTCGTCGCACGGCTTCAGGCTACGCCGCGACCCGGTCAGGCGTTGAGCTCGGCGAGGACCCTCGGATAGACATCGATGTGGGCGCGCGCCCCGAGGAAGACGTCGGCGTGGCCGTATCCGCGGAGCACGGTGAGCGAGTGCCGACCCGGCTGATGCCGTTCGAGGTAGGCGTGGGTCTGCTTCTGGCTCTCCGGCAGGAACGCACGGTTCTGCGCACCCGCGAAGAGCGCGAATCTCGCCTGCGTCTGCGGCGCCGAGGCTGTGATTCTGGCGGACAGACCACCCTTCGCCCGGATCGGCACGATCTGCCCGGCGCGGTCGGAGGCGGCGAGCTGCGCGTAGAAGCTCATCGGCACACGGCCGAACTCGGTCGCGACCCAATCGTGGGTCGCGGCATCCAGATTCGCGTGCCGCCAGAGCGCGGGATGCCCCGACCCGAGCGCGAAGCTCGCCATGTTGCAGCTCGCGTTGCCGCATTCGGCGTGCCACATGCGCACGGCGTTGCGAGTCACGCGGGGGAGCACCCCCTCCGGTCCGTCGCGCCAGGGGACGTCGACGTACGACTGCGTGCGCTGTACGAGCGGTCGCAGCGCGTGCAGCTTCACCCGTGCGAAGGGCGGCATCACCGGATGCAGCGATACGCCGTTCGACACGATGACGTCCACCTCGGGCACGAGCCCGCTCACCGCGGCCATGCTGAGGGCCGTCGACCCCTGGCAGTGCGCCACCGCCCTCAGCGAAGATGCACCCGTCTGTGCGAGCACGTGGCGGACGGCGGCAGGGATGTCGCGGAGCGCGACGTCGTCGAGCGTCCAGGGCCGCGGGTCGAGGTCGGTCGAGCCGCGCCAGTTGAGCATCCACACGTCCCAGCCGTCGTCGAGGAGCACATCGACGAGCGTTCGTGCGACGGGCGGCCGGAACGACTCCGCCCGCATCGCCACGCCGTGCAGCAGCAGCACCGGCCCCTTCGTGGATTCGGCGTCGGTGCGCACCCGGATGAGGGTGATCGTGACGCCG
Organism: Microbacterium sp. F01; assembly: GCF_056156365.1. Lineage (NCBI taxonomy): Bacteria > Bacillati > Actinomycetota > Actinomycetes > Micrococcales > Microbacteriaceae > Microbacterium > Microbacterium sp. F01. Next base: position 1,979,795 of record NZ_CM149592.1, on the reverse strand, counting down.
TCGCCGGCGTCGAGGAAGTGGACCTCGTCATGGTGACGCCATCGTGCCGAGGCCCTCACGATCCCTCCTCCCTCGGCGCCGCCGACGACGCCGACGCCGGGGCGGCGTCCGGCGGGGGCGGTCCGGGGCGCAGGTAGACGTCCTTCATCGAACCGGCGAAGAAGGCGCCGAACCGGGCGATGGAGCTGAGCGGACCCGAACCCGACCCGCGGAACGTCGTGAGCTGACGCGCGAAGTCGAGCGGGAGGATCCGCAGGATGCCGGCGCCGACCACGTCGGCGCCGGCATCCTGAGCGCCGTTCTCTCCGGACGGGACATGCCCGCGCATGAGGGTGATGTAGAGCGTGGAGGTGTCGGTCCACATGTCGAAGCCGCGATCGTTGCGCACGGTCTTGCAGCCGTACATCGTGAGCGGCTGGCCCGACATGTCGCTGAACCAGAGCCGGTAGCGCATTTCGCGGGTGAGGACGGCATCGGCGGCCACGAAGAGGTTCGCCCACCCGCGCTGCACGGGCAGGGTGCCGCCGAGGAGGTCGCAGTCGACGTAGCCCTCGGCGGTGGCGGTGTGGTCCTCGCCGGCTGCGAAGCGCTCCACATCGGGTGCGGTGATCGTGAGTTGGAACATGAAGCGCTGCGCCAGCTGGCGCCCGAGCTCCCAGCCCGCGAGCGGATCCGTCTCGCCGAGGGCGAGGTGCCCCTTCATCTGCTCGGTGAACTCCATGCCGCGGCCGGCGACGGGATCCGCAGGCGCGGCGACGACAGGCGCCGGGGCGGGCTCTGCCGCCCTGCGCCGCCGCCTGGGCTTCGGCTTGTCGAGCACATGCTCGAGGGCACGATCGGCCATCGCCGCGATCGTGAGCGATGGATTGGGGCCGACGGGCCCCGGCACCGCCGAGCCGTCGACGACGAAGAGTCCGGGGTGGCCGAACGACTCGTTCCAACTGTCGACCACGCCCTCCTGCGGCGCTCGCCCCATCGGGGTGCCGCCCAGCGGGTGCACCGTGACGACGCGCTTCGTCCACCAGAGCGGGTTGTCACGGAACTTGCCGCCCAGCGCTTCGGTGATGCCCTTCATCGTCTCGCGCATGGCGTCGAAGTACGCCTTGCTCGTGGCGGTGGTCCACTCCACCTCGATCTCGCCGTCGACCAGCGTGATCCGCCCGTCCGGTGTGTCTCGGCCCATGCCGAGCAGCGGGAGCGAGCTCGAGGTGAGCCGGCCCTGCCCGACGAGCTTGGCCACCTCGGCCGAGATGGTGGACTCGTTCTTGTTCGTGAGCCGGTGGGCGACCATCTGAGAGACGACGCTCGCCGCGCGCCGCATCGACGCGGTGACCTGAGCGGTCTCGACGAGCCAGCTGGTGAACTCGGGGAAGCCCGCCTCCTGCACGTAGTAGCCGCGCCCCTGGCCCTCCTCGTCCAATCCGTCGGGTTTGCGGATGGCCGTGGTGATCACCGGCCCAAAGGCCGGGTCGATCATGCGCGTATGCCCCGCCTCGGTCGTCGACTGCGCACCGAAGCAGAAGGTCAGCAGGTCGCCGTTGCCGCTGAAGCGGGTGCCCAGAGCGCGCCCGAGCGCGGGCAGGGCCACGCGGTTGCGCAGCAGCAACGCGGTCGTGCCGAAGGTGCCGGCGCCGAGGAACAGCTGGTCGCACGTGATGCGCAGGTGCGTCCGCTCGTGACGGCCGCTCGCATCGGGGTCGCCGTAGCGCACGTAGCGCACCTCGTAACCGCCGCCGTCGAGCGGCGTGACACCGGTCACCTCGCACAGCGTGCGCAAGTCGGCTCCGTGGGCGGCCGCCGCGGACAGGTAGTTGTGGTCGAGCGTGTTCTTCGAGCCCTCGTTGCAGCCGATGTCGCACTCGCCGCACAGGCGGCACGTGAGTCGTGTCGCGTTGTGGAGGTTCCCATACGACGGCAGGTCGACGACCTGCTTCGGGATCGCCTCAGCTCCTGGCCGCGACGAGAACGACACCGCGAGCGGGGGAGAGAACGCCTGCAGTCCCAGCGTGTCGGCGGCGTCGCGCAAGGCACGCGCCTTGGGGAGGTCGGGGTAGGGGTTCGGCACCGGCGTCATCATCGCCTCGACCGCGTCGTAGTGTCGGTCGAGGTCGCCCCGGCCGATCGGCCAGTGCTCGTAGCCTCCGCCCGGCAACGGGGAATCGTGCACGAACCACCGCTCGTCCTTGCGCAGCAGCACGTTGGCGTAGATGAGCGAGCCACCGCCGAGCCCTGCCGACACGATGCCTTCGAGCTTGCGGAACGACCGCACGTCGAACAGGCCCAGCAGTTCGTCCTTCGGCTCCCAGAACGCCCTGCTCATCTCGTACGGATTGCGCGCGAAGCTCCCTGGCGGGTACGCGCGTCCGCGCTCGAGCAGCACCACGGAGCGGCCCGCCTCGGCGAGACGATAGGCGCTGACGGATGCGCCGAATCCGGAGCCCACCACGACCGCGTCGACGTGCTCTGCCGTCGGCATCTCAGGCCATCTCCTGGCCGACGGGGGCGTACCTCGGGTCGTTCTCGTGTTGCGTACGGATCATCGACTCCCTCTCTGCGGGGCTCGGCGACACACTCGGTGGAGACGGTCGTACACCGGAGGAGTCCCGCGCGCCGCAGAAGATACGTCGCCCTGGAACCACCCCCTCGGCACTCAAACTAGTGATCCCGGCGACGACGCCGCAACGGATGCCGCGCCCTGTGGCAGAGCTGCTCAACACGTCGCCCGAAACATCCGCACGTCGCATGTACGAAGGATGGCCCGTGCATGCTCTCTTCACTATGATTCGGGCAGATCCACGGACCTGCCCTCCCGCGTTCACCGCCGGCTACGAGGAGACCCAAGGTGCTCAGACGCTTCTACGCAAGGATCAATCGCACGAAACAGTGGTATCGGCTTCCGTTCCTGCTCGGTCTGTTCAACCTGATAGCGCTGCGTGAGCAGCTGCGAGAGGACAACCTCGTCGACACCCGCACGCCCGGCGGTGCGGGCCGCACCGCCGGTGTGACACCTGCCACGGCCGGCGAAGAGCGCCGGCGGTTCCGCACCGCGGACGGCTCGTACAACGACCTGAGCGATCCCGACATGGGTCGCGCCGGCACGCGATTCGCGCGCAACGTGCCGCTGGCGCACGCGTGGGCCGCCGAAGGCGACGAACTCATGACACCCAACCCCCGGGAGATCAGCCGCACGCTGATGCGGCGCGAGACGTTCACCCCGGCGACCTCGATCAACCTCCTCGCCGCCGCATGGATCCAGTTCCAGACGCACGACTGGTTCGCGCACGGCCGGGAGCCCGTCGACGTCATCGAGATCGACATCGAGGACGGCGACGACTGGTTCGAGAAGCCGATGCGGATTCCGCGCACCAAAGTCGACGACACCCGCACCGACGCGGACCGCGACCTGCCGCCGACGTTCCTCAACGACAACTCGCACTGGTGGGACGCGTCATCCATCTACGGGAGCACCCCCGAGCGGCGCGAGCAGGTGCGCAGCCACGTCGACGGCAAGCTCGTACTCAAGGATGGAAACCTCCCTCTCGATCCGGCGACGGGCGTCGCGCTCACCGGCTTCAGCGAGAACTGGTGGGTGGGCCTCGGTCTGCTGCACACCCTCTTCACCCTCGAGCACAATGCGATCTGCGATCGGCTGAAGCAGGACTACCCGGGGATGACCGAGGACGAGCTCTTCGGCACCGCCCAGCTGGTCGTCTCGGCGCTCCTCGCCAAGATCCACACGGTGGAATGGACGCCCGCGATCATCGCGCACCCGGTTCTCAAGGTCGCCATGCGCGCGAACTGGTGGGGGCTCGCCGAAGAGAAGCTCCACCGCATGTTCGGCCGCCTGAGCAAGAGCGAGGTCATCAGCGGCATCCCGGGGTCCGCGTTCGACCACCACGGCTCGCCGTATCAGCTGACCGAGGAGTTCGCGGCGGTGTACCGTCTGCACCCGCTTCTGCCCGACACCCTCGAGGTCCATTCGCTCGACGACGGCACGCTCGTGGACAGCATGGAGTTCCAGGAGATCATCCTGCTCAACGCGCACCGCGTACTGACCTCGGGCGCGAAGGTCCAGGACCTCTGGTACTCGTTCGGGGTGCAGCATCCGGGTGCCGTGCAGCTGCACAACTTCCCGCGCTGGATGCAGGACATCACCCTGCCCGACGGGCTGCGTCTCGACCTCGCAGCCCTGGACGTCATGCGCGACCGCGAGCGCGGCGTGCCGCGGTACAACGAGTTCCGGCGTCAGCTGCACCTGAAGCCTGCCGCCACGTTCGACGAACTCACCGACAACCCGACGTGGGCGCGGGAGCTCGAGGCCATGTACGGCGACGTCGAGAAGGTGGATCTGCAGGTCGGCATGCACGCCGAGACGCCGCCGCCGGGATTCGGCTTCAGCGACACCGCGTTCCGCGTGTTCATCCTGATGGCCAGCCGGCGTCTCAAGAGCGACCGGTTCATCACCGACTGCTACACCGAGGAGTACTACACGAAGACCGGGATGCAGTGGGTCGCCGACAACACGATGGCCTCGGTGCTCCTTCGCCACTACCCGCAGCTGGCGCCGTCGCTCGACGGGGTCGAGAACGCGTTCGCACCGTGGAAGGTCCAGACGGCGCCGGAGGGCACCACGGCCCCCGCCGCAGCCACGCGCGCGACGGCGGTGACGGGGAAGTGACGCGCAAGCCGCTCCCACCCGGACGGTTCGGGCTGCCCTGGCTGGGCGAGACCCTGTCGATCCTGCGGAACAACCACGGCTTCTACAAGGACCGCATCGAGAGGTACGGTCCGATCTTCAAGACGCGGCTGTTCGGGAACAGTTTCGTCATCTTCTCGGGGCACGAGGCATTCCACACCTTCGCGATCGACGAGCGCATCGTTCGCGGCGACGCGGACCCGATCTCCGCGGAGCAGATCTTCGTGAACTCGCTCGCGCTGATCGACGGATCCGAGCACCATCTCCGCAAATCCGTCATGCTGCGCGCGGTGGGCTTCCGGTCGGCGATCGCGTCGTATCTTCCCACGATGCAGGAGCTGCTCGAGCGCACCATCCAGCCGTGGCTCGCCAGCGGCACAGGCGGCGACCTGCGGGCGGACCTGCAGCGCTTCGCCGCGCGGCTCACCGGAGCGCTCTACACGGGAGACCGCAGCGAGGAGCACGCGGCCGAACTCGACCGCCACCTCGCGAACATGCGTGACGCATTCATGACCCTTCCCGTGCCGATCCCCGGCACGAAGTACGGCAAGGCCATCGCGGGTCGCAAGCGGATGGACCAGATCATCGACGAGGCGCTGGAGAAGCACCAGCAGGGCGGATACGACGACATCGTGTCGCGCATGATCGCCGCCGCGAACGACGCCGACGTTCCGATCGACTCGCTGCGCGGCGACATCCGTCACCTCATCTTCGCGGGCCAGGGCGGCTACTTCGTGCCGCTCACACTGACCACGATGATCGTGGGCCAGCACCCCGCCATCATGGAACGCGCCCGCGCGGAGGTGCTCGCCGTCTCACCGGAAGGTCCCATCACCATGGAGCAGATCGAACGGATGGAGTACCTCGAGCAGGTCTCGAAGGAGGTGCGCCGGTACTTCGCGATGAACTCGGCGACCTTCTTCGGCCGTGTGCAGTCCGACATGGAGGTAGGCGGCTACCGTATTCCGAAGGGCTGGGGTGCGATGGGCGGCATCCACATCAACATGCGCAACCCCGACGTCTTCCCCGACCCCGACCGGTTCGACCCCGATCGTTTCGAGGCGAGCGCCGAGGCGGCGCTGCCGCCGGGAAGCTACGTCCCGCACGGCGACGGTCAGAGCACGCACCACCGGTGCCCGGGCGAGAACATCGTGACGGTCGCGGTCAAGATGTACCTCACGCTCTTGCTTCGCACGGCCGAATGGTCGATCCCCGAACAGGATCTGACCCTCACCAACGAACTCTTCCCGCTGCCCGCGAGCGGGCTCACCGTGAAGTTCCGCGAACATGTCCCGGTCTCAGGCTGACAAGGGCCGACGCGCCGAGGCCCGCGGCGGCATCGGCGGGCTCGTGCCGCTCACGCGGCTCATGGTCGTCGGCTCCCGGTTGCCGCTGACGCGCACGCCCGCCGAAGCCGGACTCGCGTTCGAGGATGTCGTCTTCGACGCGACGGACGGCGTGGAGCTGCGGGGCTGGTTCGTACCCGCAGGGCCGGATCCCGCACCGACGGTCGTGTGGGTGCACGGGTGGCTCTGGAACCGGATGGGCAACGTCGCCGGGCTCGTCCCGTTCCCCGACCGGGACGTGGACTTCCTGCCCGCCACGAAGCGGCTCCACGATGCGGGCTTCCACGTGCTCATGTTCGACCTGGCCAACCACGGTGAGAGCGGGTCGCGCCGCCCGCTCACCTTCGGGCCGTGGGAGGCGCGGGACTTCGCCGGAGCGGTGGCCTACCTCCGGTCGCGGTCGGATGTCATCCCCGACCGTATCGGCGCCATCGGCATGTCCGCCGGCGGCAACACCGTGCTCTACGGCGCGCTCGATGCGGAGCCGATGAAGGCGCTCCTCATCGTCCAGCCCACCAAGCTCACCGTGTTCAACGAGCGTTTCGCACGCGATCGGCTCGGCCGCCTGGGGTCCCTGGCGGCCCGCTCGATGGATCTGCTCTACTTCCTGATGCGCGCGCCGCTGCCCAGCCGGCAGAATCCGGCGATCCCGGCACGTCGCATCGCGAACGCGACGGTGCAGTATGTGCAGGGCGTCGGCGACCCCTGGGGCACGATGGAGGTCGTCGAGAACGTCTCGGCCGCGACTTCGGGGTCGCTCGGCGTCATCCGGTATCCGTCGCCTCCCGGCCGCTACGAGGGCTACCGGTACGTGATGGACGATCCATCCGCCGTCGTCGGCTTCTTCCGCGCGCACCTCTGACGACAGGATCGGGCGGCCGCGGGACTCGTCCGCCGTCGCCCGGCTCCCTGCACCGGATCAGCGGTGCCAGAGCCCGTCGTGGGCCGCCTGTCGCGTGTACTGCCGCGGGTCGAAGAAGCGGTCGTAGTACTCGAGCTCGAGGTGCGAGAACTGCAGCCACATGCCCGGCGTGTAGAACGCGTCCACATGGGCGGGGAACCGGCCGTAGGTGTCCCAGATGTAGTTGCAGATCTCCTTGGTGTACGCGATCTCTTCGGGGCCGAACCGCGTGCCCTTCTCGAGGAAGGCGCGCGCGTCGTCGGAGTTGCGGTAGGGGCTCGAGAAGACCTTCTCGTTGCCGTAGGCCGGCCCCGTGGCGCTGTACTTGGACTCGACCACGCGGTCCACCGCTTCGTCCATCGACGACACATACGGGGGAGTGAGGCCCTCGAGGATCCCGTCGATCCCGACGGGGTTCGGCTGCGACGCCGGCACCGGCGGCCACTTGTGGTGCTTCTTCGGCTCCTGGAGCCGGAAGCCGAGCCCGTGCCAGCCCTTCGCGTCATCCTGCTGCCAGATATACGGCGGGAACACCGACCCGTGGATCCAGCCTCCGAGGCCCATCGCCTGGCCGAGCAGCATCAGGTTCTGGAAGTAGAAGAACGCCTCGTAGTCGGTGCGCAGCGTGTTGCCGAAGCCGAGGGGCGCCTGACTCGCCTTGTTGAGGTAGCCGCTGCGCACGCGGTCGAGCCCGCCGATCGGGTGGTACGGGATCTTCGGCCCGATCCCGAGGCCGCTGCCGATCTTGGCGATCCACTCGACGGCGTTCTTCGGGTGGAAGGTGCGCCAGTCGTCGAGGAAGAGCGGACGCATGCCGCCCGGCTCGGTGAGGAGGATGAGGATCGCGTTGATGTACTGCCACGTGCAGTCGACGACGGGGAAGAAGACCGTGGTGCCCGGGGTGTTGGAGGCCTGGTTGTTCCATCCGAGGTAGTACGGCCACTCACGCGGGAAGTCCAGGCGACGGTCGGACACCCGCACGAGGCATTCGTCGGCGGCGCCGATCCAGTCGGCCTCCGTCCAGTCGCCCCACTTCGGCGGGAGGTCCTTCAGCAGCTCGAGCGCGCGCTCGCCGCGGGGGCTCTGCAGCAGGAAGATGCCGTCGTCGTTGATCATGAAGAAGTGCGTGGCCTGCGCATTGTCGGCGCTGCTGCCGGTGCGGGCCATGATGTTGAGGAACGGAGTGCCGAGCTCGTTGAGCCCGTTGTTCTCGACGAGCGGCCCGTCGTGCGTCGTGATGCCGGTGATCCCCGTCACGCACGTGATGAGGATCGCCTCCTCGAGCTTGCTCAGCGGCGCGGGCGCGTTGTGGCTCTCGTGGCTGAGCGGACCGGCGTTCACCGAGAAGCCCCGGGGGATGCGCCTCGTGCGCCGTTCGGTGAGCGCCGACAGGAACGGGTAGGCCGCGAGATCGGCGAGTGCCGGGTGGATAGCGGAAGCCGTGGCCTCGGCCGGTGACGGGTCGATCGATGTCATGGCGCTCTCCTCGTTCTCGTGTCAGTTGTGCAGGTCGAGCCGGCCGGTGATCACGGGATAGACGTCGCGCGCGGCATCCTTCCCGATGAAGCAGTCCATGTGGGCGTACCCGGGGATGACGTCCCGCGTGTAGTACTCCTCGCCGTTGCGCTCGCGGAGCACGTCGTAGGTGATCTCGCTGCCCTCGGGCACGAACAGCCGGTTGTCGGCCCCGTGCAGGAAAGCGATCGGCAGCGCAAGTCCCGACACGTCGTCGAGGTAGTCGTGCTCGCCGTCGGCGCTCACGGCATGGTCCTCCCGGAGGATCTTGGTGATGTGACGCAGCGTCGTCATGTTCGCGACGCCGAACGCCTCCTCGAGATGGTCGTGCGTCGCCTCGTTCAGCTGCGCGTGGTCGTACACCTCGCCGTACATGAACATCACCCGGCGGCAGAAGGGGCGGTCGCAGGGCTCGTCCCCGGCGGGGTAGATCGCGAGCGCCTTGTCGTACAGCGTCTCGCCCCACGAAGGGTCGTCGTCGAACTCGGTGGTGAGGGTGTCGAACCCGAGCGCCTGCAGGATGTTCCCGGCATAGATGCCGGCGCGCAGCTCGTTGAGAGTGCCGCCGCGAGGGTGGAGGGTCACCTGCGACGCCACCGCCGACCGCACACCCGGAAGGCCGAGCCCGAGCGCCATCAGCATCGTGAGCGACCCGACGCAGTGCGCCACGATCTGGACCGACTCCGCTCCCGACACCTCGCGCACCTTCGCGACCGCGGCCGGGTAGTCGTATCGGGCGATGTCGTCGAGGGTGAACTGCGTGCCGCCGGACGGCAGCGCCGGGCTCGCGCGATAGTCGAGCACCCACACGTCGTAGCCGTGCTCGTAGAGGTACTCGGGGAAGTTCGTCTCGGTCGTGTCGATCGTGTAGGCGAACGCCGACGTGCCGAATCCGGGTGTCAGGATGACGGGCCCCTTGGTCCCGCCCTCGAACCGCGTGAGCCTCAGCGTCAGCCCGTCTTCGGTGGCGAACTCATGGATCGTCGGCTCGCCGCAGCGCAATGGCCGTCGAACACGTTCCTCCGAGGCATCCGTCGCCGTCGAAGCGGTCTGGTGCTCGCTCATCTCGACCCCCCAGCATCAGCCGCACGGAGATCGTCGCGGCGAGGCGGGACCGGCCCACGGGCGACGACGGAGTCAGCATATTGCCCGGCATGCGCTCTCGTCACGAACTTCAGGAGCCGCATCGGGCACCCCTGATACCCGGCGTCCGAGAACCACTGGCTAGACTCGTCGCGTGGAACTCGTCTGGTCGACCGCCGCGACGGCGGTGCAGACCGACACGCGAACGCTCGGCGCCTGAGCGGGCGGGGCGCGTCGTGCGCCCGAAGCTGAGTAGCCTTGAATCCGAGCCATTCCCAGGAGAGTTTCCGTGACTGACGCTGTGCCCTATCCCGCCGACGGCTTCGCCCTGTTCCCCGACCGCTCCGTGGTCGCGCTTCGCGTGAACGGCGAGCTGAAAGATCTCGCCACGGTGGTGGAGGAGACGGATGCTGTGGAGCCCGTCACCATCGACAGCGCCGACGGCCTCGCGATCCTGCGTCACTCCACGGCGCACGTCCTGGCCCAGGCCGTCCAGCGCATCAACCCGCAGGCCGACCTCGGCATCGGCCCGCCCATCACCGACGGCTTCTACTACGACTTCGGCGTGGAGCATCCCTTCACCCCCGAGGACCTCAAGGCCATCGACAAGGAGATGGCGCGCATCATCCGCGAGGGCCAGCGCTTCGTCCGCCGCGCCGTGAGCGACGAGGAGGCACGCGTCGAGCTCGTCGACGAGCCGTTCAAGCTCGAGCTCATCGGGCTGAAGGGCGGAGGAGCCGAGAAGACCGAGGGCGCCTCCGTCGAGGTCGGTGCCGGCGAGCTCACCATCTACGACAACGTCGACCGCGACGGCCAGACGGTCTGGAAGGACCTCTGCCGCGGGCCGCACCTGCCGAACACCCGCATGATCGGCAACGGCTGGGCGCTGCAGCGCATCGCCGGCGCGTACTGGCGCGGCAGCGAGAAGAACCCGCAGCTCCAGCGCATCTACGGCACCGCGTGGCCGACCAAGGACGAGCTGCGCGCCTACCAGACCCGCCTCGAGGAAGCTGCCAAGCGCGACCACCGCAAGCTCGGCAAGGACCTCGACCTGTTCTCGTTCCCCGACGAGATCGGCTCGGGCCTGTCGGTGTGGCACCCGCGCGGCGGCGTCGTCCGCGGCGAGATGGAGCAGCACGCGCGTCGCCGCCACATCGCCGGCGGATACACCTACGTCTACACGCCGCACATCTCGAAGGAAGACCTCTTCCTCACCTCGAATCACCTCGTCACGTACAAGGAGGGCATGTTCCCGCCCATCGTCATGGACGAGGAGCGCGACGAGCACGGCGAGGTCACCAAGCACGGCCAGGACTATTACCTGAAGCCGATGAACTGCCCGATGCACATCCTCATCTACAAGGAGCGCGCGCGCAGCTATCGCGACCTGCCGATGCGCCTCGCCGAGAACGGCACGGTGTACCGCAACGAGCTCTCGGGCGCCCTGCACGGCCTCACCCGCGTTCGCGGCTTCACGCAGGACGACTCGCACCTCTTCGTCACGCCCGAGCAGCTCGAGGAGGAGGCCACCCGCGTCCTCGAGTTCGTCATCTCGATGCTGCGCGACTTCGGCCTCGACGACTTCGAGCTCGAGCTGTCGATGCGCGACGACGAGAAGGACAAGTGGATCGGCTCGGACGAGTTCTGGGACTACTCCACCAACGCCCTGCGCAACGTCGCGGTCGCGAGTGGCCTGAAGCTCACCGAAGTGCCCGGCGAGGCCGCGTTCTACGGCCCGAAGATCGACCTCAAGACCCGTGACGCGATCGGCCGCACCTGGCAGCTGTCGACCGTGCAGGTCGACCCGAACCTGCCCGAGCGCTTCGAGCTCGAGTACACCGACCGCGACGGCCAGAAGAAGCGGCCGATCATGATCCACCGCGCGCTCTTCGGCTCGATCGAGCGGTTCTTCGCGATCCTGCTCGAGCACTACGCTGGCGCGTTCCCGGTGTGGCTGTCGCCCGTCCAGGTCGTCGGCATCCCCGTCGCGGAGGACTTCGCGGACTACCTCGGCGAGGTCATCGACCAGCTGAAGGCGGACGGCGTGCGCGCAGAGCTCGACCACTCCGACGACCGGATGCAGAAGAAGATCCGCACGCACACCACGCAGAAGGTGCCGCTGCAGCTCATCGCGGGCGCGCAGGACCAGGCCGGCGGCACCGTGTCGTTCCGCTTCCGCGACGGCTCGCAGGAGAACGGCGTGCCGATCGCCGACGCGGTGCGGCGGGTCCGCGACGCGATCGGCTCGCACGCGCTGGTCAACACGGCCGAGGACTTCGCGTGAGCTCTGACGGCGTCGGGTCGGGCATTCCGCAGACGGATGCTGCAGACCCGGCGCTCGTCGACGCCGGCACGCTGGCGGGCGTCCCCGACGAGTTCCAGCGTCTCTGGACGCCGCACCGCATGGCGTACATCCAGGCCGGACCCGAGGTGCTGCGCAAGGAGTGCCCGTTCTGCGAGGCGCCGCGCAAGTCGGACGAGGACGGACTCATCGTCTTCCGCGGGCAGACCTCGTATGCGCTGCTGAACCTCTTCCCGTACAACTCCGGGCACCTGCTCGTCTGCCCGTACCGCCACATCGCGACGTACGACCAGGCGACCGACGAAGAGGTCGCCGAGATCGGGCTGCTCACGCAGCAGGGCATGCGGGTGCTCCGTCAGGTCTCGCGCTGCGACGGCTTCAACATCGGCATGAACCAGGGTCATGTCGCCGGTGCGGGCGTCGACGAGCACCTGCACCAGCACATCGTTCCGCGGTGGGGTTCCGACGCGAACTTCTTCCCGATCATCGCGAAGACGAAGGCCCTGCCGCAGCTGCTCGGCGACGTGCGCCGCGCGATCTCCGACGCCTGGCACGCATGACCTGAGGGAGACGGATGCTGCGGCCTGCGGCATCCTCCCCACGCCCCCTCCACGCGCGTGGGCCCGCATCGTGGAAAGGTCTCCGGCGCGTCAAGGGCCTTAGCGCACCTGGGTGACCTCGAACTGCAGGCGAGGGTTCGCGTAGGCGTCCTGCGACTCGACGAGCTGCAGTTCGCGCTCACCCGAGGAGTGGGTCCGCTCGAGGAGGTCGTAGACGCTCGACGTCGTGCGGGCGAGGGCGTCGGCCGCATCGCCGGTCCGTCGGTAGTGCGCCGTGAAGAGTGCCGCCGTGACGTCGCCCGAGCCGTTGGCCTTCATCGGGATGTGCGGGGTCTGCACGATCCACGCGCCGTCGTCGGTCACGGCGAGCATCTCGATCGTGCCCTCGGCGCGATCGGGGCGCTCGACGCTCGTGACCAGCACCGTGCTCGGACCCATCGCGCGGGCCGCGTCGGCGGACGCGAGGGTCGAGTCGAGGTCCGACGGGTCGGTCTCGGTGAGGAAGCCCAGCTCGAACTGGTTGGGTGTGATGATGTCGGCGGCGGGCACCACGCGGTCGCGAAGCAGCACCGGGATCGCGGGAGCCACGAAACACCCCGACTTCGCGTTGCCCATGACGGGGTCGCACGCGTAGACCGCGGCGGGGTTGGCCTGCTTGACGCGCGCGACGGTGTCGAGGATGACATCGGCGATGCCGTCACCGCCCTGGTAGCCCGACAGGACGACGTCGATCTGCGGGAAGACGCCGCGGTCCTCGATTCCGGCCACGACGTCGCGCACGTCGTCGGCGCTGATCATCGGGCCGCGCCACGCGCCGTAGCCGGTGTGGTTCGAGAAGTTCACGGTGTACACCGGCATGACCTCGACGCCGATGCGCTGCAGCGGGAAGACGGCGGCGGAGTTGCCGACGTGGCCGTAGGCGACCGCGGACTGGATCGAGAGGATCTTCACCGCTCGATCATGCCACTTCGCGCGCGATGAGCCGTCCACCGGCCGCACGCACGGCCGCGGCCACATCGACCGCGAGCCGTTCGGCGTCGGCGTCGTCGAGGTCGTGAACCGTGAGGCGGAGGCGGCGCGAGGGCCCGCCGTCGCCGAGGACGAAGTCGTCGCCCGCGCGCGCCAGCCAGCCGCGTCGCATGAGCTGCTCCGACACCGCTCGTGCGGGCACCGGGAGGGGGACCCACAGGTTCAGCCCGTCCCCGGCATCCGCCGGCACGCCCTCGGCGGTCAGCCGATCGATGAAGGCGGCGTTGCGCGCCGCGTAGTGCGCACCGGCGCGTTCGATCGCGGCCATGGTCGCGGCATCCGTCACCAATGCCAGGGTGAGTCGCTGCAGCAGGTGGCTCACCCATGTGGTGCCGGGGGTGAGGCGCATCGCGAGCCGCTCGGCCGTCTCGGGGTCGGATGCCGTGACCGCGAGGCACATGTCGGGTCCGAGGAACTTCGACACCGACCGCACGAGCGCCCAGCGGCGATGCGCGGGGGCGATGAGGGAGTGGAACGGCTGCCGCGAGAGGAGGGAGAAGTGGTCGTCCTCGATGACGAGAACGTACGGGTGATCGCTGAGCACCGCCCGAAGCTGTTCCGCGCGGCGCGCGGACAGGCTCGCTCCGGTCGGGTTCTGGGCACGGGGCGTGTGGACGACCGCCCGCACTCCCTGGTCGAGGGCCGCACGCAGTCCTTCGACCGTCATGCCTTCGTCGTCGACCGGCACGGGCACGGGGCGGTAGCCGCCGATCCGGACCGTGTGGATGCTGGTGAGGAAGCACGGGTCCTCGAGCGCGACGGCGTCGTCGCGCGTGAGCGCCTGAGCGAGCAGTCGCTCGACGGCATCCGCGGCGCCGCTCGTGATGGTCAGACGCATGTCCGGGCCGGCAGGAGCGAGCCCGTCGCGCATCCACTCGTGCGCCCAGCGCTCGAGTCCGGGATCGATCACCGGCTCGCCGTAGAGGACGGGCCGCCCGGCCATCGCCGCCAGCGCGCCGGAGAGGTCGGGGATCAGCTCGGGATCGGGATTGCCGGTGCCGACGTCGCGCAGCACGCTGCCGGCGGCGAAGCCCTCCTGCGCGACGGGGGAGAGGTCCGCGACGCGTGTGCCGCCCCGGCCCCGCGTGACGATCACGCCCGCCTGGGTGAGCTGGCGATACGCGGCGACCACGGTGTTGCGGTTCACGCCGAGGTCGTCGGCGAGGGAGCGCACGGGCGGCAGGATGTCGCCGGGATGCAGATCACCGCGCTCGATGCGCGCCCGCAGACTGTCGGCGATCTCGGAGGCGGACCGGCCGCTGATGTCGAGATCCATGCCCGCCCTTCCGTGACGTCCTGCCCCGCCGAGTGTAGGGCCCAGCCCATGCTATCTTTTGGCCTAGGCCAATACTCGCATTGTCCTCACCCGTTTGCGCGTCCGCGCTCCGATCGAAGGGATAGCTCGTGACCACTGCCGACACGGGAACCGACCGCGTCAAGCGCGGCCTCGCCGAGATGCTCAAGGGCGGCGTCATCATGGACGTCGTCACGCCCGACCAGGCGAAGATCGCCGAGGATGCCGGCGCCGTCGCCGTCATGGCCCTCGAGCGCGTTCCCGCCGACATCCGCGCCCAGGGCGGCGTCTCCCGCATGAGCGACCCCGACATGATCGACGGCATCATCGAGGCCGTCTCGATCCCGGTCATGGCGAAGGCGCGCATCGGCCACTTCGTCGAGGCGCAGGTGCTGCAGGAGCTCGGCGTCGACTACATCGACGAGTCCGAGGTGCTCTCGCCCGCCGACTACGTCAACCACATCGACAAGTGGAACTTCACCGTCCCGTTCGTCTGCGGCGCGACCAACCTGGGTGAGGCGCTGCGCCGCATCAACGAGGGCGCGGCGATGATCCGCTCCAAGGGCGAGGCGGGCACCGGCGATGTGTCGGAGGCCACCAAGCACATCCGCAAGATCACGAGCGAGATCAACGTGCTGCGCTCGATGACGAAGGACGAGCTGTACGTCGCCGCGAAGGAGCTGCAGGCGCCCTACGACCTCGTGGCCGAGATCGCGGAGACCGGCAGGCTGCCGGTCGTCCTCTTCGTCGCCGGCGGCGTGGCCACTCCGGCGGACGCCGCGATGATGATGCAGATGGGCGCTGACGGCGTGTTCGTCGGCTCGGGCATCTTCAAGTCCGGCAACCCTGCCGAGCGCGCCGCGGCCATCGTCAAGGCGACGACCTTCTACGACGACCCCAAGGTCATCGCCGACGTGTCGCGCGGCCTCGGCGAGGCCATGGTCGGCATCAACGTCGCGGATCTGCCCGCGCCGCACCGACTCGCCGAGCGCGGCTGGTGACGACACCGCCACGCGTCGGGGTACTCGCGCTGCAGGGTGATGTCCGTGAGCACGTGCGCGTGCTCACGGACCTCGGCGCCGACGTGACGACGGTCCGCCGTCCGGAGGAGCTCGCCGAGGTGGACGGGCTCGTGCTCCCGGGCGGCGAGTCCAGCGTCATCGACAAGCTCTCCCGCGCCTTCGGCATGCGCGAGCCTGTGCGCGAGGCGATCGCGGCGGGGATGCCGATGTACGGGACGTGCGCCGGCCTCATCCTCCTCGCCGACCGCATCACCGACGGCATCGACGGGCAGCAGACCTTCGGAGGCCTCGATGTCACGGTTCGCCGCAACGCGTTCGGCAGCCAGGTCGACTCGTTCGAGGTCGACCTCGACATCCCGGCACTCGGCGAGCCGTCTGTCCATGCGGTGTTCATCCGCGCGCCCCTCGTCGAGCAGTCTGGCGAGGGCGTCGAACGGCTCGCGACCCTCGACGATGGCCTCGTCGTCGCCGTGCGGCAAGGTGCGCTCCTGGGCACCTCGTTCCATCCCGAGGTCACCGGCGAGCACCGCTTCCACGCGCTGTTCCTCGACATGGTCCGCGAGCGGGTGCGGTGACGAGGCAGACGCGATGCGTCGGGGTAGATTCGGAATCATGACGATCAACGACTGGTGGCGCGAGCACCCCGAGGAGCGCTACTGGATGATCGCCCCGTCGCGCGGCATCGTCGGCGACGCCCTCTCGGCGCCGAAGGCCCAGGACGAACGCCGGTTCGAATGGTCTCACGAGCTCGTCGGCTTCACCGAGCCCGGCGACACGCTGTTCGTGTGGGATCGCACCCTGCCGGTACCCGGCATCGCCGCGTGGGGTCGCGTGCTCGGCCCGCTCGGCGAGGAGACCCGCGATCGCCGCGGCGACGACCTGCCCCACTGGCGCATGCCGATCAGCGACACGCTGCGGCTCGCGTCTCCGATCACCCTGCCGAGCCTTCGCCGCGTGGGCAGCGAGATCGTCACCGTGCGCGACCGGGTGGAGGGGCTCACCGAGGGCCCCGTCTATTTCCCCTTCATCGGCTCGGCCGAGACGCTCGCCCCCGCACCCGCGTACCTCACGAAGGTCCCGCGCGACCTCGTCGCGCTGCTGTCGTCGCGGTTCGGCTTCGAGTTCGCGCTGTAGCGCGGGGATAAACTAGTCCGTCGGGCGAGGCGTTCACACGCCCGCACCCGACGAGCGTGAATTCAGGAGGACCATGTCCGGGCATTCCAAGTGGGCGACGACCAAGCACAAGAAGGCCGTCATCGACGCGCGCCGTGCGAAGTCGTGGGCCAAGCTCATCAAGAACATCGAAGTGGCCGCCAAGCTCGGCGGACCCGACCTGCAGGGGAACCCGACCCTCTTCGACGCCGTGCTCAAGGCGAAGAAGACGTCGGTCCCGAAGGACAACATCGACCGCGCGATCAAGCGCGGGGCCGGCATCGGCGGCGAGTCGGTCGAGTACGCGTCGATCATGTACGAGGGCTACGGCCCGAACGGCGTCGCCCTCATGATCGAGTGTCTGACCGACAACAAGAACCGCGCCGCGGCCGAGGTGCGCACCGCGCTCACCCGCAACGGCGGCACGCTCGCCGATCCGGGCAGCGTCGCGTACAACTTCACCCGCAAGGGCGTCATCGTCGTCGGCGGCGAGGACACCAGCGAGGACGACGTGATGCTCGCCGTGCTCGAGGCCGGCGCCGAAGAGGTCGAGCCGCACGCGCAGGGCTTCGAGGTCATCACCGAGGCGACCGACCTCGTGACCGTGCGATCCGCCCTGCAGGACGCGGGCATCGAGTACGAGTCGGCGGACGTCGAGTTCGTCCCGAACCTCAAGGTCGAGGTCGACGCCGACACGGCGCGCAAGGTCTTCCGCCTCATCGACGCCCTCGAAGACAGCGACGACGTCCAGAACGTCTACAGCAACTTCGACCTCACCGCCGAGGTGCAGGCCGAGCTCGAGAACGACGAGGACTGATGGCATGAACGGATGCTGCGGCCCGGCGCGCGCCTGGCCGCAGCATCCGTCCTCCTCGCTTAGCGTGGGGGAGTGGCATCCTCCCGCGGTCGACTGCGCGTGCTCGGAATCGATCCGGGCCTGACGCGCTGCGGTGTCGGCGTCGTCGACGTCGCCCCCGACCGATCCGCCGTGCTGGTCCACGTGGGAGTCGTGCGATCCGACCCCGGAGCCCCGATCGAGGAGCGGCTCGCGGTGATCGCCGCCGGGCTGCGCGCCGTGCTGGAAGCCCACGAGCCCGATGTCGTCGCGGTGGAGCGCGTCTTCGCCCAGCACAACCGCGCGACGGTGATGGGGACGGCGCAGGCGAGCGGCATCGCCCTGCTCGTCGCCGGCGAGCGGGGACTCCCTGCGGCCACGCACACCCCGTCCGAGGTCAAGGCCGCCATCACCGGCTACGGCAACGCGGACAAGCGACAGGTGCAGACGATGGTGGCGCGCGTCCTCCGCCTCGACGAGCTGCCGAAACCGGCTGACGCGGCGGACGCCCTCGCATTGGCGCTGTGTCACGCGTGGCGCGGCGCACCCGCCCAGGCCGCGGCATCCGGTCCGCTCACTCCGGCTCAGCGGGCCTGGGCCGACGCGGAGCGACTCACCCGACGATGATCCCGCGCGTCGCCGCGCGTGTCGCTCGAACAAACGTCCGAACCGCCCCGTAGGCTCGACGCATGATCTCCTCAGTCCGCGGCACGGCCGTGCATGTCGATGCGGATGCGGTCGTCGTCGAGGTCGGGGGAGTCGGTCTCCACGTCGCCGTGACGCCGCAGGTCGCGCGCACCACGCACCTGGGCGACACCGTCACCCTCCACACCTCGCTGATCGTCCGCGAAGACGCGCTGTCGCTGTTCGGCTTCGAGTCACGCGAAGAGCTGGTCGTCTTCGGCCAGCTGCTCGGCGTCACGGGCGTCGGCCCCAAGTCGGCGCTGGGCGTGCTCGCGACGCTGACCGTCCCGCAGATCGCCGATGCCGTCTCCGCCGACGACGACGCCCCCTTCCGCCGCGTCTCGGGCATCGGCCCGAAGACGGCGAAGCTCATCGTGGTGCAGCTCGCGGGCAAGATCGCGGTGACGCGCCCCTCCGGTTCCGGGGGAGCAGGTGCTGCGACCTCGACAACGATCCCGGCACAGGTCGTGCAGGCCCTGGTCGGCCTCGGCTGGTCCGAGCGGGTGGCCGTCGAAGCCGTCGAGAACGTGGCGGCCGACGCGCCCGAGTCCGATCGATCGTCGGTGCCGGCGCTGCTGCGCCTCACGCTCGCAACCCTCGGCCCCGCCCGGAAGGAGACCGTGAGTGGCTGACGTGCGCGAAGCCGAAGAGCCCGTCGACGAGTCCGAGCTCGCGATCGAGGGCGCGCTGCGCCCGATGTCGCTGGCGGAGTTCGTCGGCCAGCAGAAGGTGCGCGGTCAGATGCAGCTGCTGCTCGACGCGGCCCGCATCCAGCAGCGGCCCGCCGACCACATCCTGCTCTCCGGGCCCCCGGGACTCGGCAAGACCACACTCGCGATGATCGTCGCCTACGAGAGCGGGCGCCCGCTGCGGCTGTCCAGCGGCCCCGCGATCCAGCACGCCGGCGACCTCGCCGCGCTGCTGTCGAGCCTCACCCCCGGCGAGGTGCTGTTCATCGACGAGGTGCACCGCATGGCGCGTTCCGCGGAAGAGATGCTCTACCTCGCGATGGAGGACTTCCGCATCGACATCATGGTGGGCAAGGGCGCCGGCGCGACGAGCATCCCGCTCGACCTGTCGCCGTTCACCCTGGTCGGCGCGACGACGCGGTCGGGTCTGCTGCCCAACCCGCTGCGCGATCGCTTCGGCTTCACCGCCCACCTCGAGTACTACGAGCCCGAAGAGCTCGAGCGGGTCATCGAACGCTCCGCCGTCATGCTCGGGGTCTCGCTGCCGCCCGCCGCCCGCGCCGAGATCGCACGACGCTCGCGGGGCACGCCCCGCATCGCGAACCGCCTGCTGCGGCGCGTGCGCGACTACCTGGTCGTACACGGCCGCACCGGCGCCGACATCGCGGCGGTCGACGCCGCGCTGGACCTCTACGACGTCGACCGGATCGGTCTCGACCGGCTCGACCGCGCCGTGCTCGACATGCTCGTGCGGCGGTTCCGGGGCGGCCCCGTGGGGCTCAGCACACTCGCCGTCGCGGTCGGCGAGGAGCCCGACACCATCGAGTCGGTCGTCGAGCCGTACCTCGTGCGCATCGGCTTCATGGGGCGCACCCCGCGCGGACGCATCGCGATGCCCGAGGCCTACGCCCACCTGGGCGTGCCGGTGGCCGACTCGGTGCTCGGATTCGATGACCTATAATCGCTGGAGGTTTCCATCCCTCCCTGCAAGGCAGTGCCGCCCTGGCACGTGCCTGACCCGAAAGGTGCTTCCAGCTCCATGGACTTCGCTTCGTTCCTGAGCAATTACGGCCTCATCATCCTGCTGGTCGTGCTCCTCGTCTTCATGTTCTGGAGCTCCCGTCGCCGCATGCAGAAGCAGAAGGCCGAGCAGGAGGAGAAGGCCCGTCAGACGGTGCCCGGCTCCGAGGTCCTGCTGCAGGGAGGCCTCTACGGCACGATCGTGTCGTACGACGCCGACAACCTCGACCAGCCCGCGATCGTCGAGCTCGCGCCCGGCGTCGAGATCAAGGTGCACAGCCAGGCGATCCTGCGGGTCGTCAACCCCGGCGAGCACTCGGTCACCGAGGACGAGTACCTCGCCGCCGAGGAGAGCCACGCCGAGTACGCCGAGGGCGTCGCCAACGGCGACATCACCTCGATCAGCGACGACCAGAGCTCCGCCGCGGGCAAGGAGAAGACCGACCCCGACGCCGAGACCGGCACCAAGTCGCAGGGCTGACGCCCCTCCGTTCGCCCGTTCGGGCTCTCAAGAAAGCAAAGACGTGGCGACTTCCACCCCCGTCCGGCATGCATGGCGCGCGCTGACCGGACTCCTCGCGATCACGGCGCTCCTGTTCGGCATCAACGCGCTCGGCGTGTACGTGTTCGGGCAGAGCTCGTGGACTCCCGCGCTCGCGCTCGACCTCCAGGGCGGCACGCAGATCGTCCTCGAGGCGCAGACCGAGGACGGCGCCGACCCGTCGGCCGAGCAGATGCAGCAGGCCGTGACGATCATCCGTCAGCGTGTCGACGCCTCGGGCGTCGGCGAGGCCGAGGTCACCACGCAGGCCGGCAACCAGATCGTCGTGCAGATCCCGGGTCAGGCCGACGAGGAGACCCGCAACCGCATCGAGGCGTCCGCGCAGCTCCAGCTGCGCGCCGTGCTCTACACCGGCGCGCCGGCCACCACCTTCGTCGGCGAAGACGGGAACGAGACGCCGTATCCCACGCCCGACCCGACGCTCCAGGCGACGCCGACGACCGCGCCGACAAACGGCAGCGACCCTGCGTGGATCACGCCGGCGCTCCAGGCCGAGTTCCTCGCCTACGACTGCGCCGACCCGGCGAACGACCCCGCCAACGCCCCCGCCGACGAGCCGCTCATCACCTGTGACGCCGACGGCACGGTCAAGTACATCCTCGGCCCCGTCGAGCTCGACGGCTCGTCGATCGACGACGCGACCTTCGGCGTGCAGCAGAACAACGGCCTGTGGGCGGTCAACCTCTCGTTCGACGCCGAGGGCACCCAGACGTTCGGCGAGATCAGCCAGCGCCTGTACGGCGCGCAGGCTCCGCTGAACCAGTTCGCGTTCGTGCTCGACGGGTACGTCCTGTCGGCTCCCTCGATGAACGGCGTGATCCTCGACGGCAAGCCGAGCATCACCGGCAGCTTCACGCAGGAGACCGCGAAGGTGCTCGCCGACCAGCTGAAGTACGGCGCGCTGCCGCTCAGCTTCACCGTCGAGAGCTCGAACTCGATCTCCGCGACGCTCGGTTCGCAGCAGTTGCAGATCGGCCTCATCGCGGGTCTCATCGGTCTGCTCCTGGTCGCGATCTACTCGCTCATCGTCTATCGCGCGCTGGGCTTCATCATCATCGCCTCGCTCGCGGTCATGGCGGTGCTGACCTACGTCACGCTCTGCATCCTCGCGTGGCGCATGGGCTTCCGCCTGTCGCTCGCCGGTGTCGCGGGTCTGATCGTGACGATCGGCTTCACGGCCGACTCGTTCATCGTCTACTTCGAACGCATCCGAGACGAGCTGCGCGACGGCAAGTCGATCACCGCCGCCGTCGAAGACGGCTGGGGCCGCGCGAAGCGCACGATCTATATCTCGAAGTCGATCAACATCCTCGCCGCCGTGGTGCTGTACATCCTCGCGGACTCGACGGTGAAGGGCTTCGCGTTCACGCTCGGACTCACGACCGCCATCGACGTCCTGATCTTCATCCTGTTCACGCACCCGGTGCTGCAGCTCCTGGCACGCACGCGCTTCTTCGGGTCGGGGCATCCGCTGTCCGGACTCGACCCGACCGCGCTGGGCGCCGTCTATCGCGGCCGCGCGCAGTTCCGCGAGCCGGTGCTCGCCACCGGTGCCGCGGGTCGCCGCAGCGCCAAGGCACGCGGTGAAGCCGCGCGTCGCCAGACCATCGCCGAGCGCAAGCAGGCCGAGCTGGCCGCCGCCGACAGCACGAAACCCGGCCCGACCGCCAAGGAGGGAGACGACTGATGCGCTCCATGAGCCAGTTCGGCAACGACCTCTACACGGGCAAGACGTCGTTCCCCTTCGTCAGCCGCCGCCGCCTGTGGTTCCTCATCGCAGCGATCCTCGTCCTCGGCTCGGCCCTGGTGCCGCTGTTTCGCCCCATCCAGTTCTCGATCGAGTTCACGGGCGGCTCGCAGTTCACGGTGAGCGGCGTGACCGCGCCGGTCGACCAGTCGCTCGCGACCGACGCCGTCCACTCGGTGGTCCCGGAAGCCACGACGAAGGTCGTCACGATCGGCGAGGACGCGGTTCGCGTCCAGACCGACCAGATGACGGATGCCGAGAGCCGTGAGGTCTCGGCCGCCCTCGCCGAGACGTACGACGTGCCCGAGAGCGAAGTCAGCTACGCGTTCATCGGCCCCAGCTGGGGAGCGGACGTCACACGCCAGTCCCTCTGGGGCCTCGCGATCTTCCTGGCGCTGACCGCGATCATCCTGGCGCTGTACTTCCGCACCTGGAAGATGTCGCTCTCGGCGATCATCGGCCTCGTGGACGTGCTCATCATCACGATCGGCATCTACGCGCTTTTCGGCTTCGAGATCTCGCCCGCCGCCGTCATCGGCTTCCTGACGATCCTCTCGTACGCGTTGTACGACACCACAGTCGTCTTCGACAAGATCAGGGAGAACACCAGCGAGGACGGCGAGGTGTCCGGGCGCACGTTCGGCGAGTCGGTGAACCTCGCGGTGAACCAGACGCTCGTGCGCTCGATCAACACGACAGTCGTCGCGATCCTGCCGACCGGCGCGATCCTGTTCATCGGCCTCGTGTGGGCCGGCGCGCAGACGCTCACCGACCTGTCGCTGTCGATCTTCGTGGGAACGATCGTGGCCGCGTACTCGACGATCTTCGTCGCGGCACCGCTGTACTCGCTCCTGCGCGAGAACGAACCGGCCATCAAGACGCGCGACGCGCGTGTCGTGGCGGCACGCGAGCTTGCCGGCACCCCGGCCTGAGCGTCCACCACGCGGGCGTAGGATTGTGAGGTCCAGCGGAGGGGAGGGGATCGAGTGACCGAGACCGTCCCTGCCGCGCAATCCTCCTCGCTGCGGCGCCTGGTCCCTCGGATCTTCTCGAGGTCCGCCCGCCGCGACGACGTCGAGCAGCTCCTGCGGACGGTGCGCACGCACCATCCCAAGGGCGACCTGTCGATCGTAGAGCGCGCCTACTCGGTCGCCGAGACCGCGCACACCGGGCAGCTGCGCCAGAGCGGCGAGCCGTACATCACGCACCCGCTCGCGGTGGCGCAGATCCTCGCGGATCTCGGTCTCGGACCACGCGCGATCGCCGCGGCGCTCCTCCACGACACCGTGGAGGACACCGAGTACTCGCTCGAGATGCTCACGAGCGAGTTCGGCGACGAGGTCGCCATGCTCGTGGACGGCGTGACCAAGCTCGACAAGGTCAAGTACGGCGAGAGCGCGCAGGCCGAGACGGTCCGCAAGATGATCGTCGCGATGTCGCGAGACATCCGCGTGCTGCTCATCAAGCTCGCCGACCGCCTGCACAACGCCCGCACGTGGGGTTTCGTCCCGCCGGAGAAATCGCGCAAGAAGGCGACCGAGACGCTCGAGATCTACGCGCCGCTCGCACACCGTCTCGGCATCCAGGCGATCAAGTCCGAACTCGAGGACCTGTCGTTCGCCGTGCTGCACCCGAAGCTGTACGCCGAGATCGACAGCCTCGTCAAGCAGCGCACGCCACAGCGCGAGCAGTACGTGCAGAACGTCATCGACGCGGTCGACAGCGACCTGCGGGAGCTGCGCATCCGCGGCAGGGTGATGGGGCGGCCGAAGCAGCTCTACTCCGTCTACCAGAAGATGGTCGTCCGGGGCCGCGAGTTCGACGACATCTACGACCTCATCGGCATCCGCGTGCTCGTCGGCAGCGTGCGCGACTGCTACGCCGTCCTCGGCGCGATCCACGCACGGTGGACGCCGTTGCCCGGGCGCTTCAAGGACTACATCGCGACCCCGAAGTTCAACCTCTACCAGTCGCTGCACACGACGGTGATCGGCCCGGGCGGCCGCACCGTCGAGATCCAGATCCGCACGCACGAGATGCACCAGCAGGCGGAGTACGGCGTCGCGGCCCACTGGAAGTACAAAGAGCAGATGAACGGCGGCAAGACGGACTCCAAGTCCGTCGACACCGACATGGCGTGGCTCGCCCACATCTCCGACTGGCAGGCCGAGACCGCCGACCCGGGCGAGTTCCTCGACTCGCTCCGCTTCGAGATCGGCGCCAAAGAGGTCTACGTCTTCACCCCGAAGGGCCGCGTCATCGGCCTTCCCTCGGGAGCGACGCCCGTCGATTTCGCGTACGCCGTGCACACCGAGGTCGGCCACCGCACGATGGGGGCCAAGGTCAACGGACGACTCGTGCCGCTCGAGTCCGAGCTCAAGAGCGGCGATGTCGTCGAGGTGTTCACCTCGAAGAACCCCGACGCCGGCCCGAGCCAGGACTGGCTCGGCTTCGTGCGCAGCACGCGCGCCCGCAACAAGATCCGCGGCTGGTTCACCAAGGAGCGCCGCGAAGAGGCGATCGAGCAGGGCAAGGAGTCGATCGCGCGCGCGATGCGCCGGCAGAACCTGCCGCTGCAGCGCCTGATGAGTCAGGACTCGTTCACCGAGGTCGCCCACCAGCTCCGCTACGAGGACGTCTCGGCGCTGTACGCGGCGGTCGGCGAGGGCCACGTCTCGACCCAGTCGGTCCTCGAGAAGGTCACCGCTCTCGTCGCAGCCAACGACACCACCACCGGTCCGATCGACCTTCCGGTCGTCGGCCGGGCCCGCGCGCCGCGCAACGGCGACTCCGGCATCCTCGTGCGCGGTGCGCCCGACATCCTCGTCAAGCTCGCGAAGTGCTGCACTCCGGTGCCGGGCGACCAGATCGTCGGGTTCGTCACGCGCGGCAGCGGTGTCTCGGTGCACCGCGCCGACTGCACGAATGTGAAGTCGCTCATGGAGGACCCGGAGCGCCTCATCGAGGTGGAGTGGGCACCCACGACGAAGAGCGTCTTCCTGGTGCAGATCCAGGTCGAAGCGCTCGACCGCTCCGGCCTGCTGAGCGACGTCACGCGCGTGCTCAGCGAGCATCACGTCAACATCCTGTCGGCGACGGTCTCGACCTCGAACGACCGTCTGGCGCTCAGCCGCTTCGTCTTCGAGATGGGCGACATCGTCCACCTCGACCGTGTGCTCAACGCCGTGCGGCGCATCGACGCCGTCTACGACGTCTACCGCGTCACGTCGTCCTGACGCCCGGCGACGATCGCCCGGAGGCACGCGAGCGCCGAGCGCTTGTGGGGGAGCGCCCCCGCCTCGAGCCGCGCGATCGCCCGGCCGGCAGCATCCGTGTCGACGTCCGCGAGGAGGCGCGCCGCCGCCGTGTGCTCGGCATCGCCCACGCGTGCGAGATCGGCGAGCGTGCGCTCGGGAGTCGTGACGAGCACGCCGCCGACGACCTGGAGGTCGCCGGGAGGCACCTGCAGGTCGCGGTACACCACGCGGCGGTCCGGTCGGACGTGCAGGCGTCGCGACACCGCGCGCTGCACGGTGTGCCGCGAGGGCGGCATCGGCAGGCCGCCGTGGACCCACGCCGCAGAGAGATGGGTCGCCGCGAGCGTGTCGCCCAGGGTCTCGGTGAGCGAGCCCGCGCGCAGCGCCGCCGTCTCGACGGCGTCGGCGGGGATGTACGCGTCACCGAGGGCGACGAGGTCTCCGTCGAGGCACGCAGCCGTGAGTTCGGCGCGCGAGAGCCGCTCATCGGCGAAATAGAGGAAAGGCGATCCCACGGGTGCAGTCTGCCGCACTCCAGACGGCGCACGGATGCTGCGGCCCGCCCACTGTGGAGAACCCGGCCGCCGCGGAAAGCGACGACCGGGTTCGACAGGCTCACGCGCGGCGGATCAGCCGCCGAGCGCCTTGAGCCAGGTGCGACGGGCTTCGAGGGCGTCGGTCGCGTTCGCGATCGCCTTCTTGTCGCCCGACTTCTTCGCGGCCTCGAGCTCGTCCTCGAGCTTCTGGATCGCGTCGTTCAGCTGGCGCGTCATGTCGTTCGCGCGCGCCTTCTGCTCGGGGTCGTTGCGCTTCCAGTCGGCGTCCTCGCGCGAGCGCAGGGCGTTCTCGACGCGACGCAGCTCGTCGTCGAGCGAGCGCTCGGTGTCGCGCGGGAAGATGCGGCCGATCTCGTCCCAGCGGCGCTGGATCCCGGTGAGGACCGAGCGGGCCTTCGTGATGTCGCGCTCGTCGCCGACCGCCTTCGCCTCCTCGAGCAGCGCGCGCTTGAGGTCGATCTTCTCGCGCGAGGCCTCGGCATCCGCCGCCTCCCGCTCGATCCGCGCGCCGTAGAGGGCGTCACCGGCAGCCTTGAAGCGGGCCCACAGGGCGTCGTCGACCTTCTTGCCCGCGCGGCCCGCGGTCTTCCACTGATCGAGCAGCTCGCGGTACGCGGGGATGCCGTCCTCGCCCTTGGGGGCGAGGGCCTCGGCCTTCTCGACCAGGCGCGTCTTGCGGTCGCGGACGCCCTTGTGAGCTTCATCGAGTTCGGCGTAGAACGCGCGGCGGTGCTTGTCGACGGTGGCGCGCGCGTCGCGGAACCGCTTCCAGAGCTGCTGCGCCGTCGACTTCGGCAGGCGCGGGCCGTTCTGCTGCTGCGACTGCCACTGGTCGAACAACGCGTTGAGGTCGGCCGTGGCCTGCTTCCACTGGACGGTGCGAGGGTCGCGTGCCGCCAGTGCCTCGGCCTTCTCGACCAGCTCGGTGCGGGCCTTGACCGCGTCGTCGACGGCTTCGCGCGCCGCGACGGCCTCGGTCGCGGACTCGGCGGCGAGCGTCTCGGTGAGAGCCGCGACGCGGGCTACGAGGCTCGCGAGGTCGCCCACGGCGGCTGCTCCGTCGAGCTTTCCGTTGATGGTGCGCGCGGTCGAGCGCAGGTCGGACGCGGATGCACCGCCGCGACGATGGCGCACCTCGAGGAGCGTCACCTCGCTGGCGAGGTCGTTGTACTTGCGCTCGAAGTAGGCGAGCGCCTCTTCGGCGGAACCGTCGGGGTACTGTCCGACGACGCGCCATCCGTCGGCCTCGCGGACCGAGACGGTGCCGTCCTCGTCGACACGGCCCCACGGCTCGTCGGGCGACGGCGCGGTCTCGACGACAACGTCCACGACCTCCACCGCGACGACGTCGCCGTCTTCGACGACCTCGGCGATGCCGACCACCTCGACGGCGACGACCTCGGAATCCTCGACGACTTCCACCACGTCGATCTCGACGACCTCGACCTCGACGTCCGCGGCGTCGGATCCTGCAGAGGCGCCTTCGTCGGGCGCCTGCTCGGGCTCGACCGCGTCGCCGGCGGAGGCATCCTCCGAGGGCTCGGCCGATTCGGCCTCTGCCGTGTCTTCGACTGCGGTCGCGGCATCCGCGTCCGTCGCGTCATCGGTCGGGGTGGCGGCGTCGTCGGCGACGGCCGCGGTCTCGTTGTCGTCGGCCCCGGTGGTCTCGGGGGCGTCGGTCTCGGGCTGGAAGTCTGCTGCGGCAGTCACGGGTTGCACCTCATCGCGGCTCGCGCCGTCTGTAGGGAGTAGGACGGCTCACAGCCTAGTACGGCGGATGCCTCGCCTGAGGTGCTGTTGTGGCGTGAGACGCCGGATGTCAGGGGGTCGGCGTGGGCGTCGCGCTCGGTTCCGGCGTCGTCGTCGCCGACGGCGTCGGTTCCGGCGTCGTCGCGGTCGGCGTCGGTGTCGACGACGGCGACGGCGACGGCTCGGGAGCGCCGGGGCCGGCCACGAAGTACAGCGTCTGCGCGCCGATCAGGCCGAGCACGAGGACGCCGCCGACGATGCCGGCGATGAGGTTGTCTCGCGTGCGGCGGTGCGCCTGGCCGTCGTGGAACTGACGTCGAGCCTCGTACAGCCGCGTGCGCTCCCGCGCAGCGCGCGCGTCGCGGTCCTTGCCACCGGTCGCCACGTGACCTCCTCGATCCGTTCGTGTCAGGCTCGTGCGCCTGGTGCCAGGCAGCGCCCGGGCGGGTTGATCCTACGGGCCCGCACCCCGCCCGCCAAACCACGACGGATCCCGTGTCGCCGGCCCGGGATAGCCTGGTGGGGTGACGGGTCCTGCTGCGCTCTTCCAGGGGCTGACGCCTCTCGCCGTGCGCATGCGACCGACCTCGTTGGAGGAGGTCGCCGGGCAGTCGCACCTGCTGCGTGCGGGGTCGTCGCTGGTGACACTCGCCAATCCGGATGCCGCGGCCCGCGCTGCGACGTCTGTCATCTTGTGGGGCCCTCCCGGCACGGGCAAGACGACGCTCGCGCAGGCGATCGCCCGCTCGTCCGGGCGTCGGTTCGTCGAGCTCTCCGCGGTGACCGCCGGCGTTCGCGACGTGCGCGAGGTCATGCAGGAGGCACTGACCCAGCGCGATCTCTACGGCCAGTCCACGATCCTCTTCCTCGACGAGATCCACCGCTTCACGAAGGCCCAGCAGGACGCCCTCCTGCCCGGCGTCGAGAACGGCTGGGTCGTGCTCATCGCAGCGACGACCGAGAATCCGTCGTTCTCGGTGATCTCGCCCCTCTTGTCTCGATCACTGCTGCTGACGCTCAAGCCGCTCACCGACGACGACCTCGGCACGCTGCTCGACCGTGCGGTGTCCGACGCCCGTGGTCTGTCGGGCAGCGTCGTGCTCGGCGACGAGGCGCGCGCCGCCCTCGTGCGACTCGCCTCGGGCGATGCTCGACGAGCTCTCACCGCGCTCGAAGCCGCAGCATCCCTCGCCCTTCCGGAAGATGAGGACGAAGACGCGGCGATCCCCGAGATCTCGGCCGACAACGTCGCACAGGCGGTCGATCGGGCACTGCTGCGCTATGACCGCCAGGGCGACGAGCACTACGACGTCATCAGCGCCTTCATCAAGTCGATCCGCGGCTCGGACGTGGACGCCGCGATCCACTACCTCGCCCGCATGATCGAAGCGGGCGAGGACCCGCGCTTCATCGCCCGGCGCCTCATCATCTCCGCCGCGGAGGACATCGGCCTCGCCGACCCGCAGGCGCTGCCGATCGCCGTCGCCGCCGCCGACGCCGTGCAGTTCATCGGCATGCCCGAGGGGCGCATCCCCCTCGCGGAGGCGACCGCGTATCTCGCGACGACCGCGAAGTCGAACGCGGCGTATCTCGCGATCGACGCCGCGATCGCCGACGTGCGCTCGGGCGGCTTCGGCCGCGTGCCGATCCATCTCCGCGACGCGCACTACCCGGGGGCCAAGCGCCTGGGCCACGGCAAAGGCTATGTGTACCCCCACGACGCCGAGATCGGCATCGTGCCGCAGCAGTACCTCCCCGACGAACTGCGGGGCCGTCGCTATTACGAACCGAAGGCGCTCGGTGCCGAGCGCGACGTGCAGGCACGTCTCGAGAAGATCCGTCGCATCCTCGACGGCGGCTGATCGCCGACGGCAGTTGACGCATGATATCCCTCAGAGGTAGATTGATATCCCTCAGAGGGATATCACCCACGTCGCGCCCGGAGGTGCCGCATGCAGTTCGTGATCCTCGGCCTGCTGCTGGGCGACCCCCTGTCGCTCTACGACGTGCAGAAGCGGTTCGCCGCGGGCATCTCGCTGTTCTACAGCGCGAGTTCGGGCAGCATCCAGCGCGCCCTGCAGCACCTCGTGGACGACGGTTCCGTGGTCGTCGCGGAGGCCGACGGCAGCCGGCGCGGCCGCAAGGTCCACCGGATCACCGATGAGGGGCGGGAACGGTGGCGCGCGTGGATGCGGGCACCGATCCCCGGCGGGACGGATGCCGAGACCACGGTGCTTGCGAAGGTCTATCTGCTCGGCCGGCTCGACGCGCCGGAGGACCGGGCGGACGCGATCCGCAGCATCCGTGACCATATCGAGGGCTCCCACCGCGCGCTGGAGGCGCTGGCCTCCGAGGTGGACGCGCACGCCGCCGACCTCGACGACACGACGCGGCGGATCTTCACATTCCAGCGCGCGACCCTCGACTACGGGCTGCGCTCGCACGCGCTGATGCGCGAGTGGATCGACGAAGTGGGGGAGCAGACATGAACGGACGGCTCTCGTGACACCGGCGATCCTGGCCGCCGCCGTCGCCTGCCTTGTGCTCGGGGCCCTCGCCGTGGTGCAGATCTGTGTCGAGGCCGGCGCACCGTGGGGTCGCTTGGTATGGGGCGGGGCGCACCGCGTGCTGCCCCGCCGGTTGCGCGTCGCCAGCGCGGCGTCCGTCCTGCTCTACGCCGGCTTCGCTGCGGTGCTGCTCAGCCGGGCGGGCATCCTGCCCGGCGGCGACAGCCTTCTCATCCGCATCCTGACGTGGGTGCTCTTCGCGTACTTCGCCGTCGGGATCGTCATGAACGGCATCTCGCGCAGTCGCTCCGAGCGCCTGACGATGACCCCGGTCTGCGTGGTGCTCGCCGCCGCGACGCTGGTCATCGCCCTCTCATGAAGGCCCGGCCGCGCGTCTGGTAGGCTTGAGCGGCTCGAAACGCAGTTTTCGAGCATCCCCTCTTCTCTACATACCTTCCGGCATGCCCCGGCGTGCAGTCCGGATCGGGCGGGGAGAGGGCGATACGCCCGCAGGCCGTGAAAGACACGGCCGCGTCATCGAAAGGAACACTTCGTGGCAACGAAGTCCCAGGACCGCCGCAAGGTCCGTCTCTCCCGCGCTCTCGGCGTGGCCCTCACCCCGAAGGCCGCCAAGTACCTCGAGAAGCGCCCCTACGCGCCCGGCGAGCACGGCCGCACCAAGCGCAAGCAGGACAGCGACTTCGCCGTCCGCCTCCGCGAGAAGCAGCGTCTGCGCGAGCAGTACGGCATCCGCGAGAAGCAGATGCGCAACACGTTCAACGAGGCCCGCCGCACCCAGGGCCTGACGGGTGAGAACCTCGTCGAGCTCCTCGAGATGCGTCTGGACGCGCTCGTCCTGCGCGCCGGCTTCGCCCGCACCACCGCGCAGGCGCGCCAGCTCGTCGTGCACCGCCACATCCTCGTGGACGGCCAGCTCGTCGACCGCCCGTCGTTCCGCGTGAAGCCGGGTCAGCTCATCCACGTCAAGGCCAAGAGCGAGGGCATCGAGCCCTTCCAGGTCGCAGCTCTCGGCGGTCACGCCGAGGTCCTGCCGCCCGTTCCGGGCTACCTCGAGGTCGAGCTCGACAAGCTCCAGGCCCGTCTCGTGCGTCGCCCCAAGCGCGCCGAGGTCCCCGTGGTCGGCGACGTCCAGCTCGTCGTCGAGTACTACGCGGCCCGATAGGGCCGCGGGCGGATGCGGTGCGAAGCACCGCGTCCGCAATGGGCACCGCGCGCTAGGTCCGCAATGGGCACAGCGCGATAAGCGCCAGCAACGCACGAAGGGCGTCGGGTCATCCCGGCGCCCTTCGTCGTTTCCGCATACGATGGGGGGATGCCGCGCCCCGGCGGCCCGCGAGGAAGTGGTGACATGAAGAACCTCCTGTGGTTCCTGCTCGGCATCGCCGGCGGATTCGTTCTCGCGCACCTGGTCAACAAGGACCCGCGCGGCCACGAGATCCTCGCCGACGTCGACGCCCGCATCACGGAGTTCACCGACCGCATGGGCGACGCGTATCGCGAACAGGAGGCGCGCTTCGCCGGCCTCGTCGACGACGTGCGGGATGCCGCCGCCGACGCGGCGTCGAGCGCCCGGGCCGCAGCATCCGATGCCGTCGAGAACGTCGCCGACGCGGCCCAGGACGCGGCCCGCAAGATCGCCGACTGAGCGACAGCAGATGCGCCGGCGGCACCGGCCCGCCCTCTCGCCCGAACCCCTCCCAGACACACCGACGCTCCCGCACGCACACGCAAGGACCCGCATGAAGACCGCCGCGATCGCACAGCGCTTCCTCGATTACTTCGAGAAGAACGGCCACACCATCGTCCCCTCGGCATCGCTGGTGACCGACGATCCGGCGCTGCTGTTCACGGTGGCCGGCATGGTCCCGTTCATCCCGTATCTGTCGGGCGACGTGCCCGCGCCGTACCCGCGCGCGGCCGACAACCAGAAGTGCATCCGCACCAACGACATCGAAGAGGTCGGCAAGACCCCGCGTCACGGCACGTTCTTCCAGATGCTGGGCAACTGGTCGTTCGGCGACTACTTCAAAGAAGGCGCGATCCGCTACGCATGGGATCTGCTGACCAGCCCGGAGTCCGAGGGCGGCCTCGGCTTCGACCAGAAGGACCTGTGGGTCACCGTCTACGAAGAGGACGACGAGGCGCACGATCTCTGGCTGAAGCTCACCGACCTGCCGGAGGAGCGCATCCAGCGCCTCGGCAAGGACACGAACTACTGGAGCACCGGTCTTCCGGGCCCCGCCGGCCCCTGCTCGGAGATCTTCTTCGACCGCGGCCCGGAGTACGGCATCGACGGCGGCCCCGCGACCGACGACGACCGCTACGTCGAGATCTGGAACCTCGTGTTCATGCAGTACGAGATCACCAACGTGCGCTCGAAGTACGACTTCGACATCGTCGGGGAGCTCCCGAACAAGAACATCGACACCGGCATGGGCCTGGAGCGCATCGCGTTCATCAAGCAGGGCGTCGACAACATGTACGAGACCGACCAGGTGCGCCCGGTCCTCGACAAGGCGGTCGAGCTCTCGGGCCGCACCTACGGCGCGAACCACGACGACGACGTGCGCTTCCGCGTCGTCGCGGACCACGTGCGCTCGTCGCTGATGCTCATGTCGGACGGCGTCACGCCCTCCAACGACGGCCGCGGCTACATCCTGCGCCGCCTCATGCGCCGCGTGATCCGCTCGATGCGCCTGCTCGGCGTCGACGGGCCGACGTTCGAGGTGCTGTTCACGGCGTCCCGCGACGCCATGAAGGACGCGTACCCTGTCGTCGATACCGACTGGGCCCGCATCTCGCAATACGCCCTGGCGGAGGAGGCGACATTCCTGCGCACCCTTGCGGCGGGGGAGTCGATCCTCGACGAGTCGCTCTCCGAGACGAAGGCTTCCGGCGGCACGACCCTCACCGGCGCCGAGGCGTTCCTGCTGCACGACACGTACGGCTTCCCGATCGACCTGACGCTCGAGATCGCCGAAGAGGCGGGCCTCAGCGTCGACCGCGCGGCGTTCGACGGCCTCATGCAGGAGCAGCGCGCACGCGCCAAAGCCGACGCGCGGGCGCGCAAGCGCCAGCTCGCCGACACCAGTGTCTACCGCGACCTGCGGGCGCAGGGCGAGACCGTCTTCACCGGTTACACCGACCTCGAGGCGGAGTCGCAGGTGCTCGGCATCCTTGTCGACGGCGTCTCGGTCGACCGTGCGAGCGTCGGCCAGATCGCCGAGGTGATCCTCGCCGAGACCGCGCTGTACGCCGAGTCGGGCGGCCAGGTCGCCGACAAGGGCGTCATCGTCGGCCCGGGCTACGAGCTCGAGGTGCTCGACGTGCAGAAGCCGGTGCCGGGCCTCATCAGCCACACGGTCGAGGTGTCCACGGGCGAAGTGGGCGTCGGCCAGGCCGCGACGACGGTGGTGGATGCTGCGAACCGCCGCGCCGCCCGTCAGGCGCACTCCGCGACGCACCTGGTGCACGCCGCGCTCCGCGACACGCTCGGCAAGACGGCGACGCAGGCGGGCTCGCTCAACCGCGCCGGCTACATGCGCTTCGACTTCTCGTGGGGGCAGTCGCTGTCGGACGAGACCAAGACCGAGATCGAGGAGATCGCCAACAACGCGGTGCGCGACAACCTCGAGGTGACCACGCGCGTCCTGCCCCTCGACGAGGCGAAGGCTCTCGGCGCGATGGCGCTGTTCGGCGAGAAGTACGGCGACACCGTGCGCATGGTCGACATCGGCGGCCCCTGGTCGCGCGAGCTCTGCGCCGGCACGCACGTCTCCACGAGCGCCGAGGTCGGGCTCATCAACCTCGTCGGCGAGTCGTCCGTCGGCGCGTCGAACCGCCGCGTCGAGGCGCTGGTCGGTCTCGACGCCTTCCGCTCGCTCGCGGCCGAGCGGGCCCTCGTGTCGCAGCTGACGACGTCCCTCAAGGCACCGCGCGAGCAGCTGCCCGCGCGCATCGCCGAGCTGCAGGCGAGTCTCAAGGCCGCCGAGAGGAAGATCGCCGCGTTCGAAGCCAAGGCGCTCGGCGATCGGCTCCCGGCCCTCGCCGCCGCGGCGACACGGGTCGGCGACACCGTCGTGGTCGCGGAATCGCTCGGCAACGCAGCATCCGCCGACGATGTCCGCGCGCTCGCGCTGCAGGTGCGCGAGCGCCTCGGCTCCGAAGCAGCAGTCGTCGCCCTCGGCGCCGTCGTGAACGACCGCCCGGTCGTGATCGTCGCGACGAACGACGCCGCCCGCGCCGCGGGCGCCAAGGCCGGCGTCCTCGCCAAGGGCGCCGCAGGAGTGCTCGGCGGCGGAGGAGGTGGCCGCGACGATGTGGCTCAAGGCGGCGGAACGGATGCTGCGGCCCTGCCCGCGGCGCTCGGCTCGGTGAAGGACGCGCTCGGCGCGTGAGCGGAGCGTGCCTGTGAGTACCTGGCGGCGGGGGACTCGTCTCGGCATCGATGTGGGCAAGGCCCGGGTCGGGGTCGCCACGTGCGACCCCGACGGCCTGCTCGCCACCCCGGTCGAGACGGTGCCGCGCGACGACGCGTCGGTGACCCGCATCGTGGCGCTCTCGGAGGAGTATTCGGCGGTCGAGCTCTACGTCGGGCTGCCGCTGAACATGCGCGGCGAAGACACGGCGTCGACCCAGGACGCCCGGGACTTCGCCGCGGCCCTGGCCGCGGCGTCCGGGCTCCCGGTGCGCCTCGTCGACGAGCGTCTCTCGACCGTCTCGGCACACGCGGCGCTGCGCAGTTCGGGCAGAACCCAGCGTTCGTCGCGTAACATCGTGGACCAGGTCGCCGCGGTCGTCCTGCTTCAGCAAGCGCTCGACGTCGAGAAGAGCACCGGACGACCTCCCGGAACCCCCGTCCCCCAGGAGCCCGCCTGATGCCCGACTCATCGCCCGACGGCGAAGCCGTTCCCCAGTCGCGCCGCGCCGCCCGCGAGGCCGCAGCGCGACAGGCGGCGACGGGGGAGACGCCGACGACGACCCCGGCCGCCGCTGCTGCGGCGCCCGGGCCGGGAGCGGCGACCACGCCCGCTCCCGCAGCCCCGGCGGCCACCTGGGAATCGCTCATCACCGGGTCCACGCCGATCGTCGAGAGCGTTCCCACCGCGCCCGCTGCCGGTGCCGACGCGGCGGAGGCCGAGACCCCGGGAAGCGGATTCCAGCCCGTGCCACTGCGCGCTCCCCGCCCGACGCGCACCGATGTCGACTCCACCCCCGAGAACGACCCGTGGCTGTTCTCGGGAGACACCGCGCCCGCGATGCCCTACAGTCGGGGCAACACCGGCGCGACCGCGACGGTGACCGCAAGCGCGACTCGAACGGCGACGCTGCCCGAGAAGCCGGAGCAGAGCATGGGGCGTCCGACGACGCCCACGCTCGACGATCTCTTCAGCGGCTCCTCGTCCACGGAGGACATCGGATACGTGCCCTCGGCCCCGAACAAGAAGCGCCGGCGCATCGGCGGCTGGATCGCCCTCGGCGTCGTGCTGCTGATCCTCGGCGGCATCGCCGCCGGGGGCCTCTACGTGTGGAACACGTACGAAGACAAGATCCGCGAGGTCATGGGCTGGGAAGAGCCCAAGGACTACGAGGCCGGACTCGCGAACGGTGAGACGTTCGTCACGATCGAGTCCGGTTTCACCGGGCAGCCGATCTCGGAGGCGCTGCACAACGCCGGAGTGACGAAGACCCCGGACGCGTTCTACGACTACCTGATCGAAACCGGCCAGAACCCCAACTTCCAGCCGGGTGTCTACAGGCTGCAGAAGCAGATGACCAGCGAGGCCGCGCTGGCCATGCTCTTGGATCCCGCCAACAAGCAGGAGTTCACCGCACAGATCCCCGAGGGGTTCACCGTCGACGGCACGCTCCAGCGGATCTCCGAGGGCACCGGCATCCCGCTCGAGGAGCTCACCGCCGCCGCGGCCGACGCGTCGGCGTACGGTGTGACCGCCGACCCGGCAATCGTCGCGGCGGGTGGGCAGCCGCTCGAGGGCTGGCTGTTCCCGGCGACCTACACGTTCGACCCGAGCGTCACCGCGCAGTCCGCCATCCAGACGCTCGTGGACCGCACGAAGCAGTCGCTCGACGCGGCCGGTGTGCCGGAGGAACGGCGACAGGAGATCCTGACGACCGCCTCGATCATCCAGCGCGAGGCACGCGCCGGGACCGACATGCAGAAGGTGGCGCGCGTCATCCAGAACCGCCTCGATCCGAACAACCAGGAGACGTTCGGACTGCTGCAGATGGACTCGACCGCCCAGTACGGCTACGGCGAGATGCACGACGGCACCGTGAGCTCCTCTGCGGAAGCCCTCGCCGACGACAACCCCTGGAACACCTACGTGCACGCCGGGTTGCCGGTCGGGCCGATCGCCAACCCCGGCGACGTGGCGATCGACGCCGCGATGCACCCGGCCGACGGTGACTGGCTGTACTTCGTGACCGTCAACCTCCACACCGGTGAGACCACATTCACCAACAACCTCGCCGACCACAACCGCGCCGTCGCCCAGTGGCAGCAGTGGTGCCGCGACACCCCGGACTCGGGGTGCTGAGCCCCTCCGCGTCGCGTCTGGAGGTCTGGGGCGACCCGATCGCGCACAGCCGCTCGCCGCAGCTGCACGCGGCCGCTTACGCCGTGCTCGGGTTCGACTGGCCGTACGGACGTCGCCGCGTGGACGAGTCGTCGTTCGCCGGCGAGCTCGCCGGACTCGACAGCACGTGGCGCGGCCTCTCGCTCACGATGCCTCTCAAGGGCGTCGCCTTCGCCGCGGCCTCGTCCCTCGACCGCCGCGCCGAGCTCACCGGCGCGGTCAACACGCTGCTGCTGGATCCCGCCGGCGCGCGCGGTTTCAACACCGACGTCGGCGGCATCGTCCGCTCCCTCGCCGATGACGGCATCACGGAGGTGTCGCGGGTGCGCATCGTCGGCGCCGGCGCCACCGCAACCTCGGCGCTTGTCGCGCTGGGCGAGCTCGGCACGCGCGAAGTGGACGTGGTCGCGCGGCGCCCCGAAGCCGTCGTGCCGCTCGCCGCGCTCGGCGACCGGATCGGCCTGACCGTCACGACGACGCCGTTCGCAGCATCCGTCCACCGTGACGTGTCGCTCACGATCGCGACCCTTCCCGGCGACGCACCGGTCACGGATGCCGCGGCCGACGCCCTCGCCGCGTCCGGCGGCCACCTGCTCGACGTCGTGTACGGGCACTGGCCCACCGCGCTGTCGGCCGCCTGGGAGCGGGTCGGCGGCACCGCGCGATCGGGACTCGGGATGCTGCTGCACCAGGCTCTGCTGCAGATCCGCATCTTCCGGCACGGCGACCCCGGCACACCCCTCGATCGCGAGACGGAGGCGCTGGAGGCGATGCGCCACGTGCTCGAGGAGCCCGCGACGGCGTAACCGCCTCCCGGGGCATGGGAGACTGGACCAATGCTCCGCGTGCTCACGGCCGGCGAATCGCACGGCCCCGAACTCGTCGCCGTCATGGAGGGCCTGCCTGCGGGCGTCCCCGTCTCCCGCGCTGCGATCCAGGCGGATCTCGCGCGCCGCAAGCTCGGCTATGGCCGCGGTTCGCGCATGAAGTTCGAGGAGGACGAGCTCACGATCTCCTCCGGCGTCGTGCACGGCACGACCCTCGGCAGCCCCATCGCGCTGCGCATCGGCAACACCGAATGGCCGAAGTGGGTCGAGGTCATGAGCGCCGAGCCGGTGGACCTCACCGAGAAGTCCCGCGGCCGCGGTGCGGCGCTCACGCGTCCCCGCCCGGGCCACGCCGACCTCGTCGGCATGCAGAAGTACGGCTTCGACGAGGCCCGTCCCATCCTCGAGCGCGCGAGCGCCCGCGAGACGGCCGCCCGCGTCGCC
The DNA here is from genome assembly GCF_056156365.1 of Microbacterium sp. F01. Lineage (NCBI taxonomy): Bacteria > Bacillati > Actinomycetota > Actinomycetes > Micrococcales > Microbacteriaceae > Microbacterium > Microbacterium sp. F01. Next base: position 1,941,400 of record NZ_CM149592.1, on the reverse strand, counting down.
CTCGGCGCGCTCGCACGCGCGTTCCTGGCCGAGCTCGGCATCCGTCTCGTCAGCCACACCCTCTCGATCGGCCCCGTGCAGGTCCCCGAGGGCTCGGCGCTTCCCACGCCCGACGATGTCGGGACGCTGGACGCCGACCCGCTGCGCTGCTTCGACCCCGCCACGAGTGCGGCGATGGTCGCCGAGGTCGACGACGCCCGCAAGGACGGCGACACGCTGGGCGGCATCGTCGAGGTGCTCGCCTACGGACTGCCGCCCGGGCTCGGCTCTCACGTGCACTGGGACCGCCGCCTCGACGCGAAGCTCGCGCAGGCGCTCATGAGCATCCAGGCGATCAAGGGCGTCGAGGTCGGCGACGGCTTCGAGACCACGCGCCGCCGCGGCTCCTCCGCCCACGACGAGCTGTTCGTCGCCGGCGACGGCATCACGCGCTCGAGCGACAAAGCAGGCGGCACCGAGGGCGGCATGTCGACCGGCACCGTGCTGCGCGTGCGCGCGGGCATGAAGCCGATCGCGACGGTGCCGAAGGCGCTCCGGACGGTCGACGTCGCCACCGGCGGCGCCGCATCCGCCCACCACCAGCGCTCCGACGTGTGCGCCGTCCCCGCTGCGGGCGTCGTGGCCGAGGCCATGGTCGCGGTCGTGCTCGCCGACGTCGTGCTCGAGAAGTTCGGCGGCGACAGCGTCGCCGAGACGCGCCGCAACCTGGAGGGCTACCTCGCAGCGATCCCCGACGCGCTGCGCAGTGCGGCGGAGAGCGACTCCGGTCTCGCCGACCATGACCTCGCCCTCTGACGCGGTCGTGCTCATCGGTCCCATGGGGGCCGGCAAGACGAGCATCGGCAAGAAGGTCGCGCGCGCTCTCGGCCTGCCGTTCTTCGACACTGACGCCGCGGTCGTCCGCGACCACGGACCGATCGAGCAGCTGTTCGTCGAACGCGGCGAAGCGCACTTCCGCGCCGCGGAGCGCGCCGCCGTGGTCGAAGGGCTCGCCACCGGCGGCGTCGTCTCGCTGGGCGGCGGGGCCGTGCTGGACCCCGAGACGCGCGCCGACCTCGCCGGTCATCGCGTCGTGCTGCTCACCGTCTCGCCGAGGGTCGTCGCGGGCCGTGTCCGCGACTCCAACCGGCCGCTGCTGCAGGGCGGCGATGATGCGATCGAGCGCTGGACGGCGATCTTCGAAGAGCGCCGGCCCGTCTACGAGGAGCTCGCCGACATCACCTTCGACACCTCCACCGGTCCGGTGCAGGACGTCGTCGACGCCCTGGTCGCCTGGGTGCGCGGCGACGTCGTCGACCCGCCGGCTTCCGCCGGCCACGAGCACAAGGAGCACACGGCATGACGGATGCCACGACCATCACCGTGAGCGGAGATGCGAGCTACGACATCACCGTGGGACGCGGCATCCTGTCGTCCGTCGGCGAGGCGCTTCCGCCCGCCGCCCGCAAGGTGCTCGTGATCCACCCGCCGACCCTTGCGGCCGAGGCGGAGCGCCTCCGCGCGCAGCTCATGGTCGATCGCGAGGTCCTGCTCGCCGAGGTCCCCGACGCCGAGGCGGGCAAGCGCATCGAGGTCGCCGCGTTCTGCTGGCAGGTCATGGGCAAGGCGGACTTCACCCGCACCGACGCCGTAATCGGCTTCGGCGGGGGAGCGGTGACCGACCTCGCCGGCTTCGTGGCCGCGACGTGGCTGCGCGGCGTCGAGGTCGTTCAGGTGCCGACGACGGTGCTGGGCATGGTCGACGCCGCCGTCGGCGGCAAGACGGGCGTCAACACCGCCGAGGGCAAGAACCTCGTCGGCGCTTTCTGGACGCCGCGCGCCGTGATCTGCGACCTCGACCTGCTCGACACGCTGTCGCGCAACGAGCGCGTCGCGGGGTACGCCGAGGTCGTCAAGGCCGGCTTCATCTGGGCACCCGAGATCCTCGACCTCATCGAGGCCGATCCCGAGAACGCCGTGGACCCGGGGAGCGCGGCGTTCCGTCGCACCATCGAGCTCGCCATCGGGATGAAGGCGCGCGTCGTGGGGGAGGACCTCCGCGAGGCGGGCCTGCGCGAGATCCTCAATTACGGGCACACCCTCGGGCACGCCATCGAGCACGCCGAGCGCTACCGCTGGCGCCACGGCGCCGCGATCTCGGTGGGCATGGTGTTCGCCGCCGAGCTGTCGCGCCTCGCGGGCCGGCTTCCGGATGCCGCCGCCCAGCGTCACCGCGAGATCCTCGGGACGCTCGGCCTGCCGACGACCTACCGCCCCGGCGCGTGGCCGCAGCTGCTGTCGACGATGCAGCGCGACAAGAAGAGCCGCGGCGGAATGCTGCGCTTCATCGTGCTCGACGACATCGCCAAGCCCACCGTGCTGCAGGCGCCCGACGAGTCGCTGCTGTTCGCGGCGTACCAGGAGGTCGCGGGGTGAGCACCGTGGCCGTGCGCCGCATCCGCTCCGACGAGTGGCGGGCGGTGCGCGAGCTGCGGCTCGAGTCGACGAGCGATCCCGACGCGAACATCGCCTTCCTCGAGACGCCGGAGCAGGTCGCGGCCCGTCCGGAGCAGTTCTGGCGCGACCGCGCCCAACTCGCGGCCGAGAGCGAGACCGCCGCGCAGTTCGTGGCGGTGGCCGACGACGTCTGGGTGGGAAGCCTCTCCGTGCTCGTCCGTGCGACCGGGCAGACCGACCACTTGGGCCGCTTCGTCGACGACCGCCGGGCGGATGTCGTCGGGGTCTACGTCAACCCCGCGCATCGCGGAACGGGTGCGATCGACCTCCTGCTCGCCGCCGCCGCGGAGTGGGTGAGCGCCCTCGGGCTCGCCCGGCTCAGCCTCGACGTGCACCGGGAGAATCTCCGCGCCCAGGCGGCGTATCGAAGGGCCGGGTTCGCGCCGACGGGCGAAACGTTCACGAGCGTGATCGGCCCGGAGATCGTGATGGCACGCCCACTGCCGTGAACGCGCCGACCCCGCCCCGCGCAGCGGGACGGGGCCTGGCGATGACCGCGCTCGTCACACCGCCGGCACGAGCTCTTCCTGCTTCTCGGACTGCAGTCCGAGCTCGGCCGTCGGAATGCTCTTCGACTCGCGTGCGGTGAGGGCGCTCACCGTCGCGATGAGCGAGATGACCGCGGTGAAGACGCTGATGACGACCCAGCCGCCTTCCTGCACGCCGCCGAGCGCTGTGACGATGGACGGCGCGAAGCCCGCCATGAGGAACCCGAGCTGCGTGCCGATCGCCATGCCTGAGAACCGCACGCGCGTGCTGAACATCTCGCCGTAGAACGAGGGCCATACGGCGTTGGCGGCCGCGTACCCGCACGAGAACGTGAGCACGGCGAGCAGGAACGTCACGAACTCGTTCCCCGCGCCCATCGACAGCATGTAGAAGGGCATGAAGGCCGCCGACGACAGAGCGCCGTAGATGAACACCGGCTTGCGGCCGATGCGGTCCGCGAGTGCGCCGAACAGCGGCTGCGTGCCGAGCGCGACGAAGTTCGCGACGACCACCAGCCACAGCGTGATCGCGGCGTTGAGCCCCACCTCCACGCCGTATGCGATGGCGAGATTGCCGAACACCGTGGAGACCGCGGCGATGAAGGCGCAGCAGATCACCCGGAGCACGTCACGCCAGTGGTCCCGCAGGAGCGGGATGAGGGGCATCCGTGCGATGCGTCCGTCCGCCTTCGCCTGCTCGAACTCGGGGGTCTCATGCAGCGTCCGCCGGATGAAAAAGGCGACGAGAACCACGATCGCGCTCAGCCAGAACGGCACGCGCCAGCCCCACGTGTACTTGATCTCGTCGGGGAGGGGCACGACCGGGATGAAGATGAGCGCGGCGAGGATCTGGCCGCCCTGCGTGCCCGTGAGCGTCCACGAGGTGAAGAACGATCTGCGGTCGTCCGGTGCGTGTTCGAGCGTGAGCGACGAAGCGCCGGCCTGCTCACCCGCCGCCGAGAGGCCCTGCATGAGCCGGCACAGGACGAGGAGCGCCGGAGCGGCCCAGCCGATCTGCTCGTACCCGGGAAGGCACCCGATCGTGAAGGTCGAGATGCCCATGAGCAGCAGTGTGAACATGAGCACCTTCTGACGACCGATCCGGTCGCCGAAGTGCCCGAGGATCACGGCGCCGACGGGCCGCGCGATGTAGGCGAAGCCGAATGTCGCGAACGACATCACGAGGGCCGCCTGGTTGTCGGAGGGGAAGAAGACGGTGGGGAAGATGAGCGCGGCGGCGGAGCCGAACAGGAAGAAGTCGTAGTACTCGACGGCGCTGCCCATGAAGCTGGCGACAGCCGCCTTCACGGGGGTCTTCCGCGTCGTTGCGGTGGTTGTCATCGGTCGTCCTTCTCTGGTGAGTGTCATGCCGGAACGCGGTCCGACGCAACAAGGTCGTGGAAATGGCGGATCATGCGGTCGGGGTCGGGCTGGTGGCCCGTGATGAGGCGGAAGGCGTCGACGGCCTGGTGGACCGCCATCCGACCGCCGTCGAGCGTCGCGCACCCGGCATCGCGGGCGGCGCGCAGGAGCGGGGTGTCGAGGGGCCGGTAGACGATGTCGGCGACCCACATCTCCGGCCGCAGCAGCTCGGGGGCGAACGGCGTGCCCGGGTGCTCCTTCATGCCGGTGGGCGTGCAGTGCACGAGTCCAGACGCCGACGAGAGCAGGCTCGGGAGCGCGTCCGTGGTGGCGTGGCGCACCTCGACGCCGTGGCGTCGGGCGAGGTCGTCCGCCAGTTCCCCGGCGCGCTCGGCGTCGATGTCGACGACCGTCAGCTGCCTCGTTCCCACCCGGAGCAGTGCGTCGGCGACGGCCGAACCGGCGCCGCCCGCGCCGAGCAAGGTCACGTCGTCCACGGCCACGCCGGGCAGACCCGTGCGGAAGGCGGTCTCGAACCCGGTCGTGTCGGTGTTGTAGCCGGCGAGTCCGTCCTCGGTGAAGAGCACCGTGTTCACGGAGCCGAGCGCCTGGGCGAGCGGGTCGATGCGGTCGAGGTACTCGACGACCAGGCGCTTGCAGGGGTGCGTGACGTTGAGGGCGTCGAATCCGAGTCTGCGCGCCCACGCCAGGATGTCGGGCAGCTGATCGGGGGCGAGGCTCAGCTCGGTGAGATCGATCGCGCGGTAGACGTAGTCGATGCCGAGCGAGCGGGCTTCGGCCATGTGCATCGCCGGCGTGAGCGAAGGGGTCACGCCCGTGCCCACGAGCCCGACGAGAAAGGGCGAGGTCTGGTCCATGGCACTCCTTCGTCCGACCGGTACGTCTATGTACTAACTGGTACGTTCAGAGAAAACCACGACAGATCGTCGATGTCAAGCGCGAAGGGATGCCGCGACCTCCGGCCGGCGCGCCCGCCACGGCGCACCCGGCCGAGCGGAGCAGCGCCGAGGGCGCCCGTTATCGCGGGTTGCTCGTGAGCCAGCCGACGACGACGTCGCCGATGAGGGATCGCAGGTGGCTACGGCGATCCGGGTCGGTGAACGACACGTCGAAGAGGTAGCCGAACGTGTACTGATTGGCGATCTGGAACACGCAGTAGGCGCTGATGACGAGGTGGACGTCGATCGCGTCGACATCTGCGCGGAAGGCGCCTGTGTCGCGTCCTCGCTCGAGGATCTCGTCGAGAAGGGTCTTGGCGGGCTGGGCGAGCGTGCGGAGCGAGTCGATCCGCCGGATGAATTCCCCGCGGTGGATGTTCTCGATGGCCACGAGCCGGATGAAGGCGTCGTGCGTCACATGGTGGTCGAACGTGAGCTCGGCAAGCTGGCGGATCGCCGCGACGGGGTCCGTGTGGTCGACATCGATCGCCCGCTCGGCTTCGCGGATGCCCTGATACGCGTTCTCGAGCACCGCGAGGTAGAGCTGCTCCTTGCCGCCGAAGTAGTAGTAGATCATCCGCTTCGTCGTGCGCGTGCGCTCGGCGATGTCGTCGACCCGGGCACCCGAATACCCCTCCTCCGCGAACACCTCTGTGGCGACCGCGAGGAGCTCTGCTCGCGTCCGCTCGGCGTCGCGCGATACGGGGGGCACGATCGTCAGAATAGTCGGCGCTGCCCGAGCCGCCGGCGAGGAAGGGGGTGCGTCACAATGTACCAACTGGTACATTGTGACGCCATGAGGACCTCCATCGCGACGGTGTGCATGAGCGGAACCCTCGTCGAGAAGCTCCACGCGGCAGCCGCGGCGGGTTTCGACGGCGTCGAGATCTTCGAGCCCGACCTCGTGTCGGCGCCGGAGAGCCCTGAGGAGATCCGCGCGCTCGCGGAGCGCCTCGCGCTGACCCTGGACCTGTATCAGCCGATGCGCGACGTCGAGGGCGTCGACGAGGAGGCGTTCCAGGACGTGCTGCGGCGCGCGAACGCGAAGTTCTCCCTCATGCGGCGGATGGGCATCGATGTCGTCCTGTGCTGCAGCAACGTCGCGACAGCGACGATCGACGACGACGCGGTGTCGGCATCCCAGCTGCGCCGGCTCGGCGATCTCGCGCAGGAACACGGCGTCCGGATCGCCTTCGAGGCACTGGCCTGGGGGAAGTTCGTCGACGACTACCGTCGCGCATGGCGGATCGTGCAGCTCGCGGACCATCCCGCGGTCGGCATCTGCCTCGATTCCTTCCACATCCTGTCGCGGGGCCACGATCCGCAGGCGATCGAAGACATCCCGGGCGACCGCATCTTCTTCCTGCAGCTCGCCGATGCTCCCGCGCTCTCGATGGACGTCCTCTCGTGGAGCCGCCACCACCGTCTCTTTCCCGGTGAGGGGAGCTTCGATCTCACGCGGTTCCTCACCCATGTCCTGCGCGCCGGCTACGACGGCCCGGTCTCCCTCGAGGTCTTCAACGACACCTTCCGACAGGTCGACGTGCGAGGGACCGCGGTCCACGCGCGCCGGTCTCTGCGCTGGCTCGAAGACGCCGTCGCACGGGAGTTCGGGCCCGCCGCGCCCGCCGAACTCGATACGCTCGCCGACAGCGGGACGCCCCTCGGGTTCGATTTCGTCGAGATCAAGGCCGAGGACACCTCGAGCATCGAGGCGCTCCTCGCGACGGTCGGATTCACCCCGCGCGGCAAGCACCGCACGAAGCCCGTCACGCTGTGGACGGCCGGCGACGCCCGCGTCGTGCTCAACGAGCAGCACGCCCGCGACCTCGATCCGCACATCGCGGCGGTCGGGTTCGACGTTGCGGATGCCGCCGCGCTCACCGCGCGCGCCGCCGAGCTGGGAACACCGTTCGCCTACCGGCGCACGTACGCGGGGGAGCAGCTGCTCGACGGCGCGACCGCGCCCGACGGCACCGAGGTCTTCTGGTCGTCGCGTGGCACCGAGATCGAACCGTCGTGGGCCGCCGAGTTCGAGCACGGCTCACCCCTGCGCGACACCCCCATCACGGCCGTCGACCACGTGAGTCTCGGCCAGCCCTGGCAGGTCGCCGACGAGGCGGTCCTCTTCTTCTCCTCGGTGCTCTCACTTCCGACGGCGAGCTCGACGGAAGTGGCGAGCCCTCAGGGCCTCGTGCAGAGCCGCGTCATCCAGTCTGCGGACGGCTCCATCCGCATCCCCCTCAACGTGTCGCCGCCGATCCTGTCGGGCCGGCCCGGGGCGTCGCCCCAGCACGTCGCCTTCGCGTGCGACGACATCGTCGCGCTCGCGCGCGCCGCCAAGGCGAAGGGGCTCCGGCCGCTGGCCATCCCGCGCAACTACTACGAGGACCTCGCGGCGCGGTTCGACCTCGACGACGACCTCCTCGCGACGCTCCGGGAGCTCGACCTCGTCTTCGATCGCGACGCGGAGGGCGAGTACCTGCACTTCTACACCGCGACGGTCGGCGACCTGTTCTGCGAGTTCGTCGAGCGCCGCGGCCGGTACAACGGCTATGGCGCCGGGAACGCGCCCGTCAGGCTCTCGGCGCAGCGAGCGGGCGCCGCGCGCGCTGATATCGTGCGAGCATGACCGCCCCTCGCCGCCTGCTGCTCGTCAACGGCCCCAATCTGAACCTCCTGGGCACCCGAGAGCCCGAGATCTACGGCACCGCGACGCTCGCCGATGTCGTTCGCCTGGCGACGGATGCTGCCGCCCGGCGCGGCTTCGAGGTGCGGGCCGTGCAGAGCAACCACGAGGGAGTGCTCCTCGACGCGATCCACGACGCGCGCCAGGACTGCGCCGGCATCGTCATCAATCCCGGCGGCCTGACCCACACGTCCGTGGTGCTCCGTGACGCACTCTCGGGCGTCGGGCTGCCGGTGGCCGAGGTGCACATCTCGGACGTGATGGCGCGCGAGGAGTTCCGCCACCACTCCTATGTCGCCGACGTCGCCGTGATCCATGTGATCGGCGAGGGCGTCCCCGGCTACGAGACGGCTGTCGCACGCCTCATCGACATCATCACCGGGCAGGCCGAGGGCTGACGAATCGGCCGGGGACCAGGCATCCCGTAGAATCGAACGTCGGCAGGTCCGACCCCTGAGCTCGTTCACGGGGGAGCGTCCGCCTCCACGCACTTCAACGAAACGGATTCCTACCCTCATGGCCTCCACCGCAGACATCAAGAACGGCGTCGTCCTCTCGATCGACGGCCAGCTCTGGAACGTCATCGAGTTCCAGCACGTCAAGCCGGGCAAGGGCGGCGCCTTCGTCCGCACGAAGCTGAAGAACGTCGTCTCGGGCAAGGTCGTCGACCGCACCTACAACGCCGGCGCGAAGATCGACATCGAGAACGTCGACCGCCGCGACTTCACGTACCTCTACAACGACGGCGACAACTTCGTCTTCATGGACGTCGCGGACTACGACCAGCTCAACGTCGGTGCCGCCACCGTCGGCGATGCCGCCCACTTCCTGCTCGAGAACCAGCAGGTGCAGATCGCGCTCAACAACGGCAACCCGCTGTACGTCGAGCTCCCGGCATCCGTCATCCTCGAGATCACGTACACCGAGCCGGGCCTCCAGGGCGACCGCTCGTCGGCCGGCACCAAGCCTGCGACCGTCGAGACCGGCTACGAGATCCAGGTGCCGCTGTTCGTCGAGACCGGCACCAAGGTCAAGGTCGACACCCGCACGGGCGAGTACCTCGGTCGCGAGAAGTAAGGCGTGAGCGCCCGTACGAAGGCGCGCAAGCGCGCGCTCGACATCCTGTTCCAGGCGGACGTGCGCGGCGACGCGCCCGCGACGGTGCTCGCGGCCGAGGCGAAGCGCGCGGCGAACGAGCCGGCGCGTCAGGCCTCGTGGCTCTACGCGCGTGAGATCGTCGACGGCGTGATCGACAACCAGGACGCCATCGACGAGCAGATCACGACGTTCGCGAAGGACTGGACGCTCGCCCGCATGCCCGCGGTCGACCGTGCGGTGCTGCGCATCGGCACGTGGGAGATCCTCTTCAACGACGAGGTGCCCACGGCGGTCGCGATCGACGAGGCCGTCGAGCTGGTGAAGGAGTTCTCGTCCGACGAGTCGGGGCCCTTCGTCCACGGCGTCCTCGCCCGCATCGCCCGCGCGAGCTGACGACGAGCGGGCGCCCGTCCGGGCGTCGGCGGGAGCGGGCAGGATGGATGCCGTGACCCCGCCGTCCGCCGGACCCCCTCCGTTCGTCGACCCCGGGCACATCCGGCGGTTCGCCGACAGCGGCACGTACGAGCGCGGTGTCGGGTACTTCGCCGATGGCGCCGTCGAACGCGTCGAGTGGGACCCGCTGACCTCCGTCATCGAGGCTGTCGTCGCCGGCAGCGGCGGACGCACGTACCGCTGCCGCGTGAGGCTCGACCCGCAGCGCGCCGACCATCCCATCGCGGCGACCTCCTGCACGTGCCCGGTCCAGTTCGACTGCAAGCACACGGTCGCGACGCTGCTCGCGAGCAACCGGCTCGCGGCCGCCGCGCCTGCGCCCGACCGCGCGTCGTCGTGGCGCGACGTGTTCGTACCCTCGGCGACGACGGAACGCGCCCGGACCCCGCTCGCCCTCGGCATCGAGCTCCGGCAGCGCATCCGCCGCGGCGCGTCCACGTGGGCGCCGGCGCGCGTCGAGGCGGCGACGCCGCGCGGACTGCACCAGCACGGTGCCGACGTGCTCGTCGGCCTTCGCCCGCTCGAGCGCTCGGCTCGTTCCGACGCGTGGATCAAGGGCGGCGTCTCATGGGACGCGCTGCGCCGGCCGACCACAGCCTTCGACCCCGCGCAGGCGCGCTGGTTCGCGGAGCTCCACAGCATCGGGCGTGACGTCCGCTCGTTCGGCGCCTTCTCCGACGTGTCGGAATGGCTCACGCTCGACGACATCGAGTCGAGCCTGCTCTGGCCGCACCTCGCGGGCGCGGCGGAACGCGGCATCCCGTTCGTCCCGACCAAACGCACCACCACCGTCGCGCTGGCGGCATCGGCGACCGTCTCCGTGGGCGCGCATCGCACCGGCCGTGGGCTCGAGATCACGCCCATCGTCACGATCGACGGCGAGCGGACGGATGCTGCGGCCCTCCGCCCCGTCGGACGCACCGGTGTATACCGGTTCGCGGTGGACCGCGAGCGCATCGACCTCGTGCTCGCCGCCGTCGCCCTGCCCGACCCCGTGCCCGCGCTCCTCACGGCGCGCGAGGCGGTCGTGGTGCCGGGCGCGGAGGCCGAGGAATTCGTCCGCGATCACCTGCCCCGGATCGCGCGCCGGATCGAGATCGACGCGCCCGGGCTCGACATCGCGCCGCCGCCGCGGCCCGAGCTGGTCGCGCGCGTGCATTTCGAGCCGAATCACCGGCTGGTCTACACGCTGTCGTGGCGCTACGGAGTCGGCGACCTCCTCGGGCTCGACTCCACCGGCGACGATCGCGATCCGGCGGCCGAGGCGGCGATCCGCGGCCGCGTCGAGTCGCTGTGGCATGACCACGCACCCGTGGACTTCGCCTCCGCCGACACGCTGACGGGCCTCGACGCGGCCGAGTTCGCGTCCCGGCTGCTGCCGCTGCTCGAGGCCGACGCCGACGTCCGCGTCGAGATCTCGGGAGAGCGACCGCAGTACCGCGAGCTCGGCGGCGACCCGCGCATCGACATCACCACGGTCGAGACGAACGACGCCGACTGGTTCGACCTGGGGGTCGTCGTGACGATCGACGGCCGCCGCATCCCGTTCGGCACCCTGTTCACGGCGCTCTCGCGCGGCCGCAAGAAGATCCTCCTGAGCGACGGCGCCTACTTCTCGCTGTCGCATCCGTCGCTGCAGCGCCTGCGCGACCTGATCGACGAGGCCGGCGAGCTCGACGAGTGGGAGACGGGGCCGCGCATCAGCCGCTACCAGACCGCGCTCTGGGCGGACTTCGAGGACCTCGCCGACGAAGCGCAGCCCGCGGTGTCGTGGCACGCGACCGTCGCGGCGCTGCGCGACGCGGACGGAGTGCCCTCCGCTCCGTTGCCGTCGGGACTCGATGCCGAGCTGAGGCCCTACCAGCGCGTCGGCTTCGACTGGCTCGCGTTCCTGTGGGAGCACCGGCTCGGCGGGATCCTCGCCGACGACATGGGCCTGGGCAAGACGCTGCAGCTGCTCGCACTCGTCGCCCACGCGCGCGAGCACGGCGAGCGGCGGCCGTTCCTCGTGGTGGCGCCGACGTCGGTGCTCTCGACGTGGCGCAGCGAGGCTGCGCGCTTCACGCCGGGTCTGCGGGTGGCGGTGATCGACGCGACGCGCGCCAAGCGCGGAACGACGGTGACGGATGCTGCCGCCTCGGCCGACATCGTCGTCACGTCGTACACGCTGCTCCGGCTCGACGAGCGCGAGTTCGGTGCCGTCACGTGGGCGGGGCTGATCCTCGACGAGGCGCAGTTCGTGAAGAACAGCCAGACCAAGGCGTACCGGGCCGCGCGCGACCTGTCGGCAGACGTGGTGTTCGCCGTCACCGGCACGCCCCTCGAGAACAGCCTCACCGAGCTGTGGGCGCTGCTGTCGCTGACCGCGCCCGGACTGTTCGCCTCGAGCCGACGGTTCCGCGAGGAGTACGTCGGGCCGATCGAGAAGGGCAAGGTGCCCGATAACCAGGAGGGCGGCGCGTATCGCGCCGGCCGCCTCGCGCGGCTGCGACGCCGCATCCGTCCGCTCGTGCTGCGGCGCACGAAGGAGCTGGTGGCCGCCGATCTCCCCGCCAAGCAGGAGCAGGAGGTGCGCATCGAGCTGGGCGCCGCTCACCGCGCGCTCTACGACACCGTGCTGCAGCGAGAGCGCCAGAAGGTGCTCGGGCTCCTCGAAGATCTCGACCGCAACCGATTCATCGTGTTCCGGTCGCTGACGCTCCTGCGCATGCTGAGCCTGGCGCCCGAGCTGGTGGACCCCGCGCACGCGGGCATCGCTCCCAGCAAGCTCGCCGCGCTGTTCGAGCAGCTCGACGAATCGCTGGCCGAGGGGCACCGCGCGCTCGTGTTCAGCCAGTTCACGTCGTTCCTGGGTCTGGTCGCGAAGCAGCTCGAGGCACGCGGCATCCCTTACGCGTACCTCGACGGATCGACGCGCGACCGCGATGCCGCCGTCGCCGCCTTCCGCGGGGGAGAGGCACCCGTGTTCCTGATCAGCCTCAAGGCGGGCGGGTTCGGCCTGACGCTGACCGAGGCGGACTACGTTTTCCTGCTCGACCCGTGGTGGAACCCCGCAGCCGAAGCGCAAGCGGTCGACCGCGCGCACCGCATCGGTCAGCACCGGAGCGTGATGGTCTACCGCCTCATCGCGAACGGCACGATCGAGGAGAAGGTCATGGCGCTGCAGCAGCGCAAGGCGCGGCTCTTCCGTTCGGTGATGGACGACGACGCGCTGTTCGGACAGGCGCTCACCGCCGACGACATCCGCGGGCTGTTCGAGGAGTGACGCCACCGCCGGTCCCGCTCGAGCGGATCCGGTTTTGCACGGCGGGCGATCCGGTCCACCCGGCGGGCCTCGCCTAGACTCGTCTGGTTCGACAGGAGGGCAACCCCATGCGCATCACGGGCCTCGGCCACGCCGGAATGTTCATCGAGACGGCGGGAGGAAGCATCCTCTGCGACCCGGTGATCGGGCCGACCTTCTTCGGGTCGTGGTTCCCGTTCCCCGACAACCGGGCGCTCGACTGGGCGAAGTACGGCAAGGCCGACTTCCTGTACATCTCCCACCGCCACCGCGACCACTTCGACCCGGCGCTCATGCACAAGCACGTGCCGAAAAGCATCAAGGTCCTCCTGCCGGACTATCCGACCGACGACCTCGAGCAGGACCTGCGGGGGCTCGGCTACGACAACATCGTCTACACGCAGGCCGGCGTGCCGCTGGAATTCGGCGACCTCAAGATCATGGTGACGCCGCTGCGCGCTCCCAGTGATGGTCCGATCGGCGACTCGTCGCTGAGCGTCGACGACGGCACCGCGAGCATCCTGAACCAGAACGACTCGCATCCGCTCGACCTCGAGAAGCTGATGTCGTTCTCGAAGCCCGAGGCGTACTTCACGCAGGTGTCCGGCGCGATCTGGTGGCCGATGGTCTACGACCTGCCGCAGGACGCCAAGCAGAACTTCGCGAAGCTCAAGCGCGACGCGCAGAACAAGCGCGCCATGTACTACATCGACAAGGTCGACGCCGAACACGTCTTCCCCATGGCGGGGCCGCCGATGTTCCTCCGCGAGGAGCTCTTCAGATACAACGGCTACGGGCTCGACGACGACGCCATCTTCACCGACCAGCGCCAGTTCCTCGCGCACATGGCGGAACTGCGTCCCGAGCAGAAGGGCTACGAGTTCGTGCCGGGCACGGTCGTGGAGCTGAACGGCGGCGAGATCTCGGTGACCCAGACGCTCTACACGCAGGCCGAGATCGACCGGATCTTCGACGACAAGTGGGCGTACCTCGCCGAGCAGCGCGATGCGCGCCAGGACGAGGTGCGCGCCGAGGAGGCGACCCGCGCCGCGGTGCTGCCGCCCGCCGAGATGCTCGCCGCGATCAAGGAGTGGTGGGAGCCGCTGCTGCGACGGGCCCGCACGATCCGGGGCGGCGTGGGCGGCGTGGTGCGCTTCCGCATCGGCGAACTCGACATGGTCGTGGACTTCCCTAAGGCGAAGGTGCGCGAGTACGCCGAAGGCGACGAGTGCATCTACTGGTACACGATCCCCGCGGACCTCGTCTCGACCAACATCGCCGACCACGAGATCGACTGGTCGAACTCGATCTTCCTGTCGATGCAGTTCGAGGTCGGGCGCAGCGGCAAGTTCAACGAGTTCCTCACGACTTTCCTCAAGTGCCTCTCGCGCGACCGCATCGAATACGTCGAGAACTGGTACGCCGAGCAGACCGACCAGACCGAGGACGCCCAGCTCGGCGAGTGGATCGTGCAGCGCCGCTGCCCCCACCTGCGTGCCGACCTCACGAAGACCGGGAAGATCGAGGACGGCGTGCTCACGTGCTCGCTGCACGACTGGAAGTGGGACCTCGCGAGCGGGAAGTGCCTCACGAGCCAGGGGCACCCGATCCGGGCCTCCCAGGCCGAGGACGACCTGTACCGCGCGGCGACGAGCCCTGCGGCCTGATGAACCTGGAACGCCGAGTTGTTGTAGATCCTCTACAACAACTCGGCGTTCTGCTCGCGGGACTTGTGTGGAGTCGACGCTGATCCGACGCGGTTCGTATCACCCCGCGCCCCCGGTGGGTCCTGATCACCGTGCCTGCGATCGCGGGCGATCAGAACCCGAAGGAATCACGCCATGACCACCGTTCCCATCCACGGCGCCGGCGGCGTCGTGCCCACCTCGACCCGTCGCCCCCACATCCTGCGCGCCGCGATCGCCTTCGAGGCACGCGCCGAGGCCGGGCTGAAGGCCTCGCTGCAGCGCTGGAGCATTCCCGCGCTGCGCGTCGCACTCGGCGCGGTCTTCGCCGTGTTCGGCGTCCTCAAATTCTTCCCCGGTATCAGCCCCGTCGAGGCGCTCGTGAGCGCCACGTGGGAGAAGCTCACGTTCGGCCTCGTGAGCGGCCAGGCCGCTCTCGTCGCGACCGCGGTGATCGAGGTGGCAGCCGGTGCGCTCCTCATCGCCGGCGGGGCTTTCGCCCGCATCGGGCTCGTGGTGCTCGCGCTCGCGTTCGTGGGCATCCTGTCGCCGATCGTGCTCCTGCCCGCGGAGGTCTTCGGTCCGGTCGGACCGACGCTCACCGGCCAGTACATCTTCAAGAACGTCGTGCTGATCGCGGCAGCGCTCGTCGTCGCGTCCCGCGTGCTGCGCGGACCCGCGCGCCGCTGACCGGCGGCGCACGACGCGGCGAAGGCCGGACCCGGTTCGGGTCCGGCCTTCGCCGTGTCGTAGACTGGACGACGATCACAGCAACCTTTAACACCGTCCCGTGAGGCGGAGAAGGGAGCGGCGGATGAGCACGCGCACCGTGCTGCACGAGGCCGACATCGCCCGGGCTTTGACTCGGATCTCCCACGAGATCCTCGAGTCCAACAAAGGCCCTGAAGGACTGGTCCTCCTCGGCATCCCCACTCGCGGCGTCACCCTCGCCCACCGCGTCGGCACACTCATCGCCCAGTTCGGCGGCGCCCCCGTCCCGGTCGGATCGCTCGACGTCACGATGTACCGCGACGACCTGCACCGCAATCCGACCCGCGCGCCGCAGCCGACGCAGATCCCTGCCGGAGGCATCGACGGCAAGGTCGTCGTGCTCGTGGACGACGTGCTCTTCTCGGGTCGCAGCATCCGTGCCGCTCTCGACGCCCTGCAGGACATCGGCCGTCCCGCCGCCGTGCGGCTGGCGACGCTGGTCGACCGCGGGCACCGCGAGCTGCCCATCCGGCCGGACTTCGTCGGCAAGAACCTGCCCAGCGCCCGCGACGAGCGCGTGAACGTGCGCCTCGCTGAGAACGACGGCGTCGAGGAGGTGACGATCGAGTCATGAGGCACCTGCTCGACACCCAGACCCTCGCCCGCGAGGACGCCCTGCGCATCCTCGACGTCGCCGAAGACATGGCCGACACGCAGCAGCGCGAGGTCAAGAAGCTCCCGACGCTGCGCGGCAAGACTGTCGTCAACCTCTTCTTCGAGGACTCCACGCGCACCCGCATCTCGTTCGAGGCGGCCGCGAAGCGCCTGTCGGCCGACGTCATCAACTTCTCCGCGAAGGGCTCCAGCGTCTCGAAGGGCGAATCCCTCCAGGACACCGCGCAGACCCTGCAGGCGATGGGCGCAGACGCCGTCGTCATCCGCCACGGGGCATCCGGAGCACCGCGCACCCTCGCCACCAGCGGCTGGATCAGCGCGGGCGTCGTCAACGCGGGCGACGGAACCCACGAGCACCCGACGCAGGCGCTCCTGGACGCCTTCACCATCCGCAAGCGCCGGTTCGGCGGCGACAGCCGCGGCCGCGACCTCGCCGGGGTCAAGGTCACCATCGTCGGCGACGTGCTGCACTCGCGGGTCGCGCGATCGAACGTGTGGCTGCTGAACACGCTCGGCGCGAGCGTCACCCTGGTGTCGCCGCCCACCCTCGTGCCGCAGGACATGACCAACTGGCCGGTCGAGGTGCGATACGACCTCGACGAGGCGATCGCGGAGGGTCCCGACGCGCTCATGATGCTGCGCATCCAGCTGGAGCGCATGAACGCGGTGTATTTCCCCACTGAACGGGAGTATTCGCGCCGCTGGGGCCTGGACGCCCGCCGACTTCAGGCACTGGGAGCGGATAGCATTGTCATGCACCCCGGACCCATGAACCGGGGCCTGGAGATCTCCGCAGAAGCCGCTGATTCGCCGCGCTCGACCGTGCTCGAGCAGGTGACCAACGGCGTCTCGGTGCGCATGGCCGCGCTGTACCTGCTGCTGGCGGGCGCGGAGCGCACCCCGACCGAGAACCCGACGGCGGCGGATGCCCCGGACGGCACAGAGAAGGAGAACACCCGATGAGCGAGACCCTTCTCTTCCGCGGAGCACTCGTCGAAGGATCGACCGCTGCCGACGTCCTCGTCGAGGACGGCGTCATCGCCGCCATCGGCCCCGACATCAGCCGCGCCGGCGCGACAGAGGTCGACGTCGACGGCCTGGTGCTCCTTCCCGGCCTGGTCGACCTCCACACGCATCTGCGCGAGCCCGGGTACGAGGCATCCGAGACGATCCTCACCGGATCGCGCGCCGCAGCGGCCGGCGGGTACACCGCCGTGTTCGCGATGCCCAACACGTCCCCGGTCGCCGACACCGCGGGCGTCGTCGAGCAGGAGCTCGCGCTCGGCGAGGCCGCCGGCTTCGTCACCGTCCAGCCCATCGGCGCCGTCACCGTGGGCCAGAAGGGCGAACGGCTCGCCGAGCTCGGCGCCATGGCCGACTCACGCGCCCGTGTGCGCGTCTTCAGCGACGACGGCTTCTGCGTGTGGGACCCGCTCATCATGCGGCGAGCGCTCGAGTACGTGAAGGCGTTCGACGGCGTCATCGCGCAGCACGCACAGGACCCGCGCCTCACCGAGGGCGCGCAGATGAACGAGGGCGCCGTCTCGGCAGAGCTCGGTCTCGCGGGCTGGCCCGCGGTCGCCGAGGAGTCGATCATCGCCCGCGACGTGCTCCTCGCCGAGCACGTCGGCTCGCGCCTGCACGTCTGCCACCTCTCCACCGCCGGGTCGGTCGAGATCATCCGCTGGGCCAAGCGCCGCGGCGTGAACGTGACCGCCGAGGTCACGCCGCACCACCTGCTCCTCACCGACGAGCTGGTGCGCGACTACGACGCCCGTTTCAAGGTGAACCCGCCCCTGCGCCGCGAGGAGGACGTGCTCGCCGTGCGCGAGGGTCTCGCCGACGGCACGATCGACATCGTCGCGACCGACCACGCGCCGCACCCCGCCGAGGCGAAGGCGTGCGAGTGGCACGCGGCCGCGAACGGCATGGTCGGCCTCGAGAGCGCGCTGCGGGTCGTGCAGCAGTCGATGATCGACACCGGGCTCATCACGTGGGGGGACGTCGCCCGCGTCATGTCGCGCGAGCCCGCCCGCATTGGGCGCCTCGCCGGCCATGGCACCCCGCTCACGGAGGGCCAGCCCGCATCGCTCGCGTTCTATGACCCGTCGCCGCGCCGCACCTTCACCACCGACGACCTGCGGGGCCGCAGCGTGAACTCGCCGTACCTCGGCCGCGAGCTCCCGGGCGACGTCCGCTGGACCCTGCACCAGGGCACCGTCACGGTCGCCGACGGCGCGCTCCTCGACACGCCGGGAGTGCGCGCATGACCCGCGAGGGCGCCCTCGGCGTCATCGTCGCGGTCACCATCGCGCTGCTCGGGGTGCTGGTGTGGGCCTGGTGGCGACGAACGCGGCGCGACGCGGCGCTGGTCGCGCCCGTCGGCGAGATCCCCGCCGGAGCGGCGACGCTCTCGGCGTTCCCGACGCTCTACGTCGCGACCACGCGCCACGGCGACCCGCTCGAGCGCCTCGCCATCGGCGGTCTCGCATTCCGTTCGCGCTCGGACGTGACGGTCACCGACGCCGGTGTCGCCCTCGACTTGACGGGCAAGCCGCGGGTGTTCCTCGCGGCCGACCGCATCGAGGACGTCGCGCAGGCGACGGTCGCGATCGACCGCGTGGTCGAGCCCGACGGCCTCGTGCGCCTCGCGTGGCGCCTCGACGACGGCACCGTCGTCGACTCCTATCTCCGACCCCAGGATGCCTCGGCCCGCGCTCTCGCGGACGCCGTGGCCGGCATCCTTCCCCCGACCCAGACGGGAACCGACGCATGACCTCCCTGTTCCAGACCGACCCGGCAGTCCTCGTGCTCGAGGACGGGACCCGCCACGTCGGACGCGCCTACGGCGCCCTCGGCACCACCATCGGCGAAGTCGTCTTCGCCACCGGCATGACCGGCTACCAGGAGACGCTGACCGATCCCTCATACGCGGGCCAGATCGTGCTGCAGACGGCACCCCACATCGGCAACACCGGCATGAACGACGAGGACCCCGAGTCCCGGCGCATCTGGGTGTCGGGCTACATCGTGCGCGACCCCTCCCGCGTGGTGTCGAACTGGCGCGCCGACGAGTCGCTCGACGACGCGCTGGTGAACGACGGCGTCATCGGCATCAGCGGCATCGACACGCGCGCGGTCACGCGGCACATCCGCTCGGCCGGCAGCATGCGCGGCGCGATCTTCTCGGGCGAGGCCGCTCGGATCGACCCCGACGAGCAGCTGCGTCTCGTGCGCGAGGCACCCGAGATGGCGGGCCAGAACCTCTCCGCCCAGGTGTCGGTCGCCGCCGCGGAGGTCACGCCGGCCCAGGGCGAGCGCATCGGCAACCTCGCGGTGCTCGACCTCGGCGTGAAGCAGGCGACGGTCGACAACCTCGCCGCCCGCGGCTTCGAGGTGCACGTGCTCCCGCAGGACGTCACCATCGACGGCATCCGCGCGATCGACCCGGTCGCGGTGTTCTACTCGAACGGTCCCGGCGACCCGGCGGCATCCGGCGACCACGTCGACCTGCTGCGCGGCGTGCTCGACGACGGCCTGCCGTTCTTCGGCATCTGCTTCGGCAACCAGCTGCTCGGCCGCGCGCTCGGCCTCGGCACCTACAAGCTCCCGTTCGGGCACCGCGGCATCAACCAGCCCGTGCTCGACAAGGCGACAGGGCGCGTCGAGATCACCGCGCACAACCACGGCTTCGCCGTCGACGCCCCCGTCGAGGGCGAGTTCGACAGCCCGAACGGCTACGGCAAGGTCGAGGTCAGCCACGTCGGCCTCAACGACCGGGTGGTCGAGGGCCTGCGCGCGCTCGACATCCCGGCCTTCTCGGTGCAGTACCACCCCGAGGCCGCCGCCGGTCCTCACGATGCCAACTACCTGTTCGACCGCTTCCGCGACCTCGTGGTCGCGAACCTCGAGAAGAAGGCCGCGAAGTAATGCCCAAGCGCGACGACATCAACTCCGTCCTGGTCATCGGCTCCGGGCCGATCGTCATCGGCCAGGCGTGCGAGTTCGACTACTCGGGCACGCAGGCCTGCCGCGTGCTCCGGGAGGAGGGCGTGCGCGTCATCCTCGTGAACTCGAACCCGGCCACGATCATGACCGACCCGGACTTCGCCGACGCGACCTACATCGAGCCCATCAACTGGCGCGTGATCGAGACGATCATCGCGAAGGAGAAGCCCGACGCGATCCTGCCGACGCTCGGCGGCCAGACGGCCCTCAACGCCGCGATCGACCTGCACAAGCACGGCATCCTCGAGAAGTACGACGTCGAGCTCATCGGCGCCGACTTCGAGGCGATCAACAAGGGCGAAGACCGCCAGATCTTCAAGGAGCTCGTGCTCGCGGCGGGCGCCGATGTCGCAGCATCCGTCATCTGCCACACCATGGACGAACTGCTCGCCGGCGCCGAGAAGCTCGGCTACCCGCTCGTCGTGCGCCCGTCGTTCACGATGGGCGGTCTCGGATCGGGCTTCGCGTACGACGAGGAGGACCTGCGTCGCATCGGCGGCGCCGGCCTGCACGACTCGCCGACGAACGAGGTGCTGCTCGAGGAGTCGATCCTCGGGTGGAAGGAGTACGAGCTCGAGCTCATGCGCGACACCGCCGACAACACGGTCGTCGTCTGCTCCATCGAGAACGTCGACCCGGTGGGCGTCCACACCGGCGATTCGATCACGGTCGCCCCGGCGCTCACGCTCACCGACCGCGAATACCAGAAGCTGCGCGACATCGGCATCGACATCATCCGCGCGGTGGGCGTCGACACCGGCGGCTGCAACATCCAGTTCGCGGTCGACCCGACCAACGGGCGCATCATCGTCATCGAGATGAACCCGCGCGTGTCGCGCTCGTCGGCGCTCGCCTCGAAGGCGACGGGCTTCCCGATCGCGAAGATCGCCGCGAAGCTCGCCATCGGCTACCGCCTCGACGAGATCCCCAACGACATCACCAAGGTGACGCCCGCGAGCTTCGAGCCGACGCTCGACTACGTCGTCGTCAAGGTGCCGCGCTTCAACTTCGAGAAATTCCCGGCCGCCGACACCACCCTCACCACCACCATGAAGTCCGTGGGCGAGGCGATGGCGATCGGCCGCAACTACGCCACGGCGCTGCAGAAGGCGCTGCGCTCACTCGAGAAGCGCGGGTCGAGCTTCCACTGGGGCGACGAGCCGCGTTCGGTGGAGGAGCTCCTCGAGATCGCCAAGACCCCGACCGACGGCCGCATCGTCGTGCTGCAGCAGGCGCTGCGCAAGGGCGCGACGATCGAGCAGGCGTTCGAAGCCACCAAGATCGACCCGTGGTTCCTCGACCAGATCGTCCTGATCAACGAGGTCGCCGACTTCGTCGCCAAGGCGGGGGAGTTGGATGCCGCCACCCTCCGCATCGCGAAGGAGCACGGCTTCAGCGACGCCCAGGTCGCACAGCTGCGCGGTGACAGCGAGGCGCAGGTGCGCGGCATCCGTCACGGTCTCGGGATCCGTCCCGTCTACAAGACGGTCGACACCTGCGCGGGGGAGTTCCCGGCGCTGACGCCCTACCACTACTCGAGCTACGACTTCGAGACCGAGGTGACGCCGTCCCAGCGCACGAAGGTCGTCATCATCGGCTCGGGCCCGAACCGCATCGGACAGGGCGTCGAGTTCGACTACTCCTGCGTGCACGCGTCGTTCGCGCTGTCGGACGCGGGCTACGAGACGGTCATGGTCAACTGCAACCCCGAGACGGTGTCGACCGACTACGACACCTCGGACCGCCTGTACTTCGAGCCGCTCACGCTCGAGGACGTCCTCGAGGTGCTGCACGCCGAGGCGCAGTCGGGGAAGATCCTCGGCGTCATCTGCCAGCTCGGCGGCCAGACGCCGCTCGGCCTCGCCAAGGGCATCGAGGAGGCCGGCTACACGATCCTCGGCACCAAGCCCGCCGCGATCGACCTGGCCGAGGAGCGCGAGCTCTTCTCGCGCCTGCTCGACGACGCCGGACTCGTCGCGCCGCGCAACGGCACCGCGATCGACGTCGAGGGCGCCGTCGCCGTCGCCGAGGAGATCGGCTACCCGGTGCTGGTCCGCCCGAGCTTCGTGCTCGGCGGCCGGGGCATGGAGATCGTCTACTCGACCGAGGCGCTGCGGGACTACTTCGTGCGCGTCGCGGGCGAGGCGATCATCGGACCCGGGCTGCCGCTGCTCGTGGACCGCTTCCTCGACGACGCCATCGAGCTCGACGTGGACGCGCTGTACGACGGCGACGAGCTGTACATCGGCGGCGTCATGGAGCACCTCGAGGAAGCCGGCATCCACTCCGGCGACTCGTCGTGCACGCTGCCGCCGGTGAGCCTCGGCCGCACCGACATCGACCGCGTGCGCGAGGCGACGCGCGCCATCGGCGAGGGCGTCGGCGTACGCGGCCTGCTCAACGTGCAGTTCGCGATCTCGGCCGGCGTGCTCTACGTCATCGAGGCGAACCCGCGCGCGAGCCGCACCGTGCCGTTCGTGTCGAAGGCTCTCGGCATCCCGCTTGCGAAGGCCGCGTCGCGCATCATGGCCGGAGCCACCATCGCCGAACTGAAGGCCGAGGGGCTGCTGCCCGAGCAGGACGGCTCGCGCGTGCCGCTGGACGCCCCCGTCGCCGTCAAGGAGGCGGTGCTGCCCTTCAAGCGGTTCCGCACGCGCGACGGCCAGACCGTCGACTCGGTGCTCGGCCCGGAGATGCGCTCGACCGGCGAGGTCATGGGCATCGACCGCGACTTCCCGACCGCGTTCGCGAAGTCGCAGGAGGCCGCTTACGGCGGCATGCCCCAGTCGGGCACCGTGTTCATCTCGGTCGCCGATGCCGACAAGCGCGCCGTGATCCTCCCGGCCCACCGCCTGCAGGAGCTCGGCTTCGACCTCGTCGCGACCGAGGGCACCGCCGAGATCCTCTCGCGCAACGGCATCGACGTGCGCGTCGTGGGCAAGTACTCCGAGACGCAGGACTCGGGCGACACCAACATCGTCGACCTCATCAACGCCGGCGAGATCGACATCGTCGTGAACACGCCGTCCGGCGGCGCCACCCGCGCCGACGGCTACGAGATCCGCGCCGCGGCCGTCGCAGGCGACAAGGCGCTCTTCACCACGATGGCGGTCCTCGGCGCCGCGGTGAGCGCGCTGCCGGTGCTGCGCAACGGCTTCGACGTCAAGAGCCTGCAGGAGTACGCCGCCGATCGACAGGGAGCTGCATGACCTCATTCGGAGAACGCGTCCGCGCCGGGATGGCGACGCACGGTCAGCTGTGCGTCGGCATCGATCCGCACGCCCACCTGCTGGCCGAGTGGGGATTGGATGCCTCGGCCGCCGGTGTGCGCGAATTCGGCCTGCGCGTGGTCGAGGCCGCGGCAGGCCGGGTCGCCGTGGTCAAGCCGCAGGTCTCGTTCTTCGAGGTGCACGGCTCGGCGGGCTTCGCCGCCCTCGAGGACGTGCTCGCGGCGGCGCGTGACGCCGGACTCCTCGTGATCGCGGACGCCAAGCGGGGCGACATCGGCACC
The DNA here is from genome assembly GCF_056156365.1 of Microbacterium sp. F01. Lineage (NCBI taxonomy): Bacteria > Bacillati > Actinomycetota > Actinomycetes > Micrococcales > Microbacteriaceae > Microbacterium > Microbacterium sp. F01. The sequence continues at coordinate 1,917,982 of NZ_CM149592.1, read as the reverse complement.
ACGATGGACGCGTACGCGCAGGCGTGGCTCACGCCGGGCTCGCCGCTCGAGGCCGACGCGCTCACCGTGAACCCGTTCCTCGGGGTCGGCGCCCTCGACAGCACGTTCGACCTCGCGCTGCGCCACGGCAAGGGCGCGTTCGTGCTCGCCGCGACGAGCAACCCCGAGGCGCTCGGGCTGCAGCGCGCACACCACGTGGACGGCGACACGGTCTCGGCCGGCATCGTGCGCGAGGTCTCCGAACGCAACGCGCGCACCACGCCCGACGGCGAATGGGGGAGCGTCGGCTTCGTCATCGGCGGCACGGTGGACTGGCCGGATGCCGGCCTCCGGGATTTCTCCCCGGTGGCGCCGATCCTGGGCCCGGGCTTCGGCCACCAGGGCGCGGAACCGCGTCATCTCGGTGAGCGCTTCGGCGTCCTGCAGGAAGCGGTGGTAGCGTCTGAGAGCCGCAGCATCCTGGCTGCCGGACCCGACCGGCTCGCCGCGCGCATATCCGAGCGCGCCCTTCTCTACCGTGGTGATTGAAATGCCCGATTCGCGAACCCTTTATCAGGAATCCCCTGATGAGGCCCCGGCCCACGCCCCCGGCACGCAGGGGAGGCCTCCTGAGGTCGACCGCGTCGCCGCGTCGCGCCGTGCCGTCGCCGCCCGCCGCGAACGCGCCGCCCTCAAGAAGGACGTCGCGATGCGGGTCATCACACCGCAGGAGCTGCTGCGCCGCGCCCTCGCCGAGCCCACCTCACCGGCCGGTGCGATGCGCGTACCCGAGTTCCTCACCGCGATCCCGGCGATCGGCGAGGGCAAGCGCGACCGCATCCTGCAGGACCTCGAGATCTCGCCCGTCAAGCGCCTGGGCGGCCTCGGCTCGCGCCAGCGCGAGGACCTGCGCGACTTCCTCGACGCGCGGTGGCCCGAGGCCGAGCCCCGTGCCGGCCGCAGCCGCCTCGTCGTGCTCGCCGGTCCCACCGCGGTCGGGAAGGGCACCGTCGCCGCGCACATCAAGGACCACCACCCCGAGATCCTGCTGTCGGTGTCGGCGACGACGCGCGCGCCGCGTCCCGGTGAGGTCGACGGCGAGCACTACTTCTTCGTCGACGACGCCGAGTTCGACCGCATGATCGCCGACGGCGAGCTGCTCGAGCACGCCACCGTCCACAACGCGTACCGCTACGGCACCCCGCGCGGCCCCATCGAGAAGGCCCTCGCCGAGGGGCGCACGGTGCTCCTCGAGATCGACCTGCAGGGCGCGCGCCAGGTGCGGGACGCAGACCCGTCGGCCACCCTCGTGTTCCTCCTGCCGCCGAGCTGGGACGAGCTCGTGCAGCGTCTCGTCGGACGCGGCACCGAGGACGCCGCCGAGCGCGCCCGGCGCCTGCGCACCGCGAAGACCGAACTGGCCTCGCAGGGCGAGTTCGACTACCGCGTCGTGAACGACGACGTCGCCCACGCGGCCGACGAGGTCGCCCGCCTCGCGCGCTGAGCTCCGCCCGTCACGTAGAATAGTGGGATGCCTCGGCACCCCGAGGCCCCGCAGACTCTCTTTTCCATCCGATCCAGGAGGTTTCGCCATGGCCGGAACGAACCAGGGCATCATCGAGCCCCCCATCGACAGCCTGCTCGAGAAGGTCGACTCGAAGTACCAGCTCGTGATCTTCGCGTCCAAGCGCGCGCGTCAGATCAACGACTACTACTCCGACCTCCACGAGGGCAACCTGTTCGACAACGTGGGCCCGCTCGTCGACTCGACCGTCGAGGACAAGCCGCTCACCATCGCGATGCACGAGATCCACGAGGACAAGCTGCGCCTTCGTCGCGCGGAGTAATCCGACACATCCTCGATGCCCCCGAGGACGGCGCTGTCCGTCCTCGGGGGCATACTGGTGTCCGCCCCCTCGGCGGCCGGACGCCTTGAAGACCGGAGCCACGACAACTGGAGTACCGATGACCGACCTGCGTCTGTTCACGTCCGAATCCGTCACCGAGGGCCACCCCGACAAGATCTGCGACCAGATCTCGGACTCGATCCTCGACGCGATCCTGGACGCCGACCCGAACGGGCGCGTGGCCGTCGAGACCCTCGTCACCACCGGGCTCGTCCACGTCGCCGGCGAGGTCTCGACCTCTGCGTACGTCGAGATCCCGGCGATCGTCCGCGACGTCGTCAACCGCATCGGCTACACCTCCAGCGAGACCGGCTTCGACGGCGACTCGTGCGGCGTGAGCGTCTCGATCGGTGCGCAGTCCTCCGATATCGCGGCCGGCGTCGACAAGGCGTTCGAGCGCCGCGAGGACGGCTCGGAGGACCCGCACGATCTGCAGGGCGCGGGCGACCAGGGCATCATGTTCGGCTACGCGACGACCGAGACGCCGCAGCTCATGCCGATGGCCGCGTGGACGGCGCACCGCATGGCCGAGCGCCTCGCCGAGGTGCGCCGCTCGGGCGAGCTCCCGTTCCTGCGCCCCGACGGCAAGACCCAGGTCACCCTCGGCTACGACGGCGCGACGCCCAAGACCGTCGAGTCCGTCGTGCTCTCGACGCAGCACCACCCCGACATCTCGCAGAAGGCGCTGCGCGCCGCCGTGCGCGCCGAGGTGATCGACCCGGTGCTGGAGGCGACCGGACTCGAGCTGCCCGACGTCAAGTTCTACATCAACCCGGCCGGGCCTTTCGTCATCGGCGGTCCCAAGGGCGATGCCGGCCTGACGGGCCGCAAGATCATCATCGACACGTACGGCGGGGCATCGCGCCACGGCGGCGGCGCGTTCAGCGGCAAGGACCCGTCGAAGGTCGACCGCTCGGCCGCGTACGCGATGCGCTGGGTGGCGAAGAACGCCGTCGCCGCGGGCCTCGCCGACCGCCTCGAGGTGCAGGTCGCGTATGCCATCGGCAAGGCGAAGCCCGTCGGCCTCTACGTCGAGACGTTCGGCACGGGCCGCGTGGCCGACGACGTGATCACCCAGGCGATCCTCGACGTGTTCGACCTCCGCCCGAAGGCGATCATCGACCAGCTCGATCTGCTCCGGCCGATCTACGCGCAGACTGCGGCATACGGCCACTTCGGCCGCGAGCTGCCCGACTTCACGTGGGAGCGCACCGACCGCGCCGACGCGCTGCGCGCGGCAGCCGGGCTCTGACGCCGGCCGCGTGACCGCGGTGAACGGCGGCGAACCCGACCCGGGCGATCGGCCGCGGCGCTCCCGCCGCGTCGCACGCGTGCTGATCGACTCGCCGCTGCCGCAGCTCGACCGTCTCTTCGACTACGAGATCCCCGGAGAGCTCGCCGCCGACGCCGTGCCCGGTGTGCGCGTGCGCGTGCCACTGCGCAGTGCCGGGCGGGTGGTCGACGCGCTCCTCGTCGAGGTGGGGGAACCGGATGCCTCGGATCGCCCGCTCTCGCAGCTCGAAGCTGTCGTGTCGCCGGTGCCGGTGCTGACGCCGCCTCTCTACGCGCTGGCGCGGCGCGCCGCCGACCGTGCCGCGGGATCGGCGGGCGACATCCTTCGTCTCGCGATCCCGAAGCGCATGGTGCGAGCCGAGAAGGCATGGCTTGCGGCCGACCCGCCGGAGCCGCCGGTGATCGACGACGCGGATCGCGCGTGGGCCGACGGTGTGCTCGGCGCGTACCCGGGGCTCGCCGAGGGGCTCGACGGTGACGAACGGCTCGCGCTCGACGCGCCGCCCGTGCCCGCGACCCTCGGCGACGGCACCGTCGTCGGGTCGTGGGCGATCCTCCTCGCCGCGGCCGCCACGCACACGCTGGCTTCAGGGCGGAGCGCCGTGATCGCCGTGCCCGACCACCGCGACCGCGCCCAGCTCGAAGCGGCGCTGGCGGCCCGCATCCCCGCCGACGCCCTGGTCAGAGACGACGCGAAGCAGAGCGGCCCGACCCGGTACGCCGCGTTCCTGCGCACGCTCGCCGAGGCGCCGTGCGTCGTGATCGGCAACCGCTCCACGGTGTACGCGCCGGTGTCCGAGCTCGGACTGGTCGCACTGTGGGACGATGGCGACCCGTTGCTGGGCGAGCCCCTCAGCCCCGGCGTGCATGCCCGCGACGCCGCGCTGCTCCGGCAGGAGCTGCACGGCGGATCCCTCGTCTTCGCAGGGCACACCCGCACCACCGACGTCGAGCGTCTCGTCGCCGTCGGCTGGGTGCGGGACCTCCCCGCAGCGCGCCGTGTGAGCCCGCGCGTCGTGCTGAGCGCGAATCGCGAGGGGGAGTCGCGCGCCGCGCGGGTGCCCTCGTCGGCGTTCGCCGCCGCACGCGAGGCGCTCACCGACGGGCCGGTGCTGGTCCAGGTGGCGCGCCCCGGTTACGCCCCCGTGCTCGTGTGCGCGAAATGTCGGCACCCCGCGCGCTGCGCGCACTGCGGCGGCCCGCTCCACGCGGCCCGGCAGGGCGCCGTGCCGACCTGCTCGTGGTGCGGCCGCGCCGCGAACGCCTGGGCGTGCCCCGAGTGCCGCTCGAGCATGCTGCGGATGGCCTCGTCCGGCAGCGAGCGCACCGCCGACGAACTCGGGCGCGCCTTCCCGGGCACGCGGGTGATCGTCGCCGACGGCGATCACCCGGTGGCCCAGGTCGACGCGCGCCCGGCGCTCGTGGTCGCGACGCGCGGCGCCGAGCCGCTCGCGGGCGGCGGATATCGCGCGGTGATCCTGCTGGACGGGGATCGGATGCTGATGGCCGACGACCTGCGCATCGGCGAATCATGTCTGCGCTGGTGGTCGAATGCGGCTGCCCTCGCCGCCCCCGGGGCCCCCGTGCACCTCGTCGGCGTCGGGGGAGAGATCGCCCGTGCGCTCGCGACGTGGACGCAAGCCGGCTACGCCCGTGCCGAGCTCGCCGACCGCGCCCCGCTGCGCATGCCGCCGACCGTCCGCGTGGCCTCCGTCGACGGGCCCCGGCGCGCCGTCGATGCCGCGATCGCCGAACTGCGCACCGCCGTCCCCGAGCTCGACGCGGAGGCTGTCCTCGGTCCGATCGCACACGACGAGTCGGTGCGTGCACTGGTGCGGTTCGACTACGGCCTCGGCGCGCGCGTGACCGAGAGTCTGCGCGCGTCCGTCGTCGGCCACGCGGTGAAGGGACGCCGCCCGGCGAAGGGTCGCACACCCGGACCCGCCCATACACTGAAGGTTCGGGTCGACGTGCCCGATCTCGATCTCTGACCCTCGACTTCCAGGAACGTCATGCGTCTCGTCTTCGCCGGCACACCCGCGCCGGCTGTGCCGTCGCTGCGCCGGCTCGCGGCATCCGCCCACGACATCGCCGCCGTCGTCACCCGCCAGGACGCCCCTCTCGGGCGCAAGCGGGTGCTGACGCCGTCGCCGGTCGCGGCGGCCGCCGAGGAGCTCGGCCTCCCGGTGATCCGCGCCGACCGCCTCGATGCGACCGTCACGGCCGAGATCGCGGCGCTCGAACCCGACCTCGGCGTGATCGTCGCCTACGGCGGGCTCGTGCGCGAGCCACTGCTGTCGACGCCGGCGCACGGCTGGATCAACCTGCACTTCTCGCTGCTGCCGCGCTGGCGAGGCGCCGCACCGGTGCAGCGTGCGCTCATCGCGGGCGACGCCCGCACCGGGGCGAGCGTGTTCCAGCTCGTGCCCGAGCTCGACGCAGGCGACGTGTTCGGCGAGCTCGCGGTCGACATCCCGGCTGACGCCACCGCGGGCGACCTCCTCGCGGCGCTGGCCGACGACGGTGCCCGACTGCTGACCGACGTCGTCGACGCGATCGGCGCCGGCACCGCCGTCGCGCGCGCCCAGCAGGGCGAGACCACATACGCGTCGAAGCTCGGCGACGACGACGGCCGCGTCCGATGGGACGAGCCGGCCGACGCCGTGCTCGGCCGCATCCGCGGCGTCACGCCCGAGCCGGGCGCGCACACCACCATCGACGCTGCCCGGTTCAAGATTCTCGCCGTCGCACCGGCTCCCGCCGACGCTCCGTCGCTCGCGCCGGGGGTGCTCGCCCTGCACGGCAAGCAGGTGATCGCCGGGACCGCGTCCGCGCCGATCGCACTCGAGACGGTGCAGCCCGCCGGCAAGGGCGCGATGCGCGCCGCCGACTGGTGGCGTGGGCTCCGCGACGCGACGCCGGTGGCGGGATCGTGAGCCGCACGGTCGCGGCGCGCCGCGTCGCCTACGACACGCTGCGGGCCGTCCACGAGTCGGACGCGTACGCCAACCTGCTGCTGCCGACCGCGATCTCCCGCGCCGGGCTGTCGACGGCCGACGCCGCGCTCGCGACCGAGCTCACCTACGGCACGCTCCGGCGCCAGGGCACGTACGACGCGGTGATCGCGATCGCCGCCGACCGCCCCGTCTCCGACATCGATCCGGCAGTGCTCGACGCCCTGCGGCTCGGTGTCCACCAGCTGCTGTCGACGCGCGTGGCCTCCCACGCCGCCGTGAACGAGTCCGTCGAGCTCGCCCGCGGCGCCGGCGGGCGCGGCGCCGCGGGCTTCGCGAACGCCGTGCTGCGCCGGGTCTCCCGCGACACCCCGGGCGACTGGATGACCCACGTCGCCGCGAGCGCGCGCTCCGACGACGAGCAGCTCGGCCTGCTGTTCTCGCACCCCGTGTGGGTGGTGCGCGCCTTCCGGCGGGCGCTCGCGGCGGAAGGCCGCGTCGAAGAGCTCGAGGCGCTCCTCACCGCCGACAATGCGTCGCCTCGCGTCACGATGGCGGCCCTTCCCGATCTTGCGGGTGTCCCCGACGACGCACGCCGCACGCCGTTCTCGCCGATCGGCTTCCGGCTCGGCGGCGGCGACCCCGATTCGCTGGTGCGCACCTCGCGCGGCCGCCTCCGCGTCCAGGACGAGGGCTCGCAGCTCGCCGCCCTCGCGCTGACGCGCGCGCTGCCGATCGTCGAGGGGGAGCGCTGGCTCGATCTGTGCGCGGGTCCCGGCGGCAAGACAGCCGTGCTCGCCGCCGAAGCGCGGGTGGGCGGAGCCATCCTCGAGGCCAACGAGATCTCGCCGGCTCGTGCCGGGCTCGTCCGTCAGGCTCTCGCCGGCGTCCCGATCGAGGTGCCGGTGTCGGAGGAGGACGGCCGCGTTCGGGCACAGGAGGCGCCCGAGACGTACGACCGCATTCTCGTCGACGCCCCGTGCACCGGGCTCGGCGCGTTGCGCCGTCGTCCCGAGGCACGGTGGCGCAAGGCGCCCAGCGATGTGCCGGCGCTCACCGAGCTGCAGCGCGAGCTCCTCACCGAAGCGGTCGGCGCCCTCAAGCCCGGCGGTGTCGTGGCCTACGTCACGTGCTCACCGCACCTCGCCGAGACGTCGGGCGTCGTCGCCGACATCCGCCGCGAGTGGGGCGCGGCGCTCGAGGAGGTCTCCGCCCGCGACGTGATCACGTCACTGTCGGACGCCGACCCGGGCCTGCCGCCGCAGGCCGACGGCAGCGGACGTGCGCAGCTGTGGCCGCACCGTCACAACACCGACGCGATGTCGATCTCGCTGCTGCGGCGCGTCTGATCCGCGGCATCCGCTCTCCGGGTCACTCCCGGAGGCGGATCCCGTGTGGCATCTGCTCGAACTCGACCCGCAGCGCGACCAGCGCGGCGCTGTGGGCGCGCGCGAGGTCTCGGGCGTCGACGATGACCTCGGCGCCCTCTGGCAGAGCCTCGGCGATCTCTCGGAGCACCGCGACGATACGCTCGGTGCCGGCGAGCCCGAGCTCGCCCGCCAGGCGCAGCACCCGCCCCTGGTCGGTGTCCTCGACCGTGAACGCGGGCACGGCGACGCTCTCGTGCGATTCGAGCAGATGCATGCCGAACCGCTCGCCGAGTGTCTCGAGGAGCGCGATGGCGCGCACCGAGTTGCCGTGCGCATCCAGGCGCGGGCTGAACGCTGCGATGCCGAACTGCGACGGGGCGACGGCGAGAAGACCGCCGCTGACTCCACTCTTCGCCGGCAGGCCGACGCGCAGCAGCCATTCGCCGGAGTAGTCGTACATGCCGCAGCTCGCCATGATCGACAGCACGTCGCGGGCAACCGCCTCGGAGACGACCCGCTCGCCGGTGACGGGGTTGAGGCCGCCGAACGCGAGGGTGGCCGACATCACGGCGAGGTCGCGCACGGTCACGAGGAGCGAGCACTGCCGGAAGTAGGTCTCGACGGCGATTTCGACGGACCCCTCGATGACCCCGTGCGAGCGCAGGAGGTGCGCCAGCGCGCGGTTGCGGTCGCCGGTCGCCGACTCCGAGGCGTAGACCTGCTCGTCGACCCACAGCGACCTCCCGGCGAAGGCGGAGAGCCCGTCGACGATGCGGGTCATCCGGTCGTCGACGCCGTCTCCGGGGATGAACGCGGACGTCGCGATCGCCCCGGCGTTGACCATGGGGTTCGCCGGTCGCCCGGTGCCGGGTTCGAGGCTGATCGCGTTGAACGGCTCGCCGCTGGGCTCCACGCCGACCTTGCGCAGCACCGCGTCGCGGCCCCGGTCGGCGAGCGCGAGCGCGAGAACGAACGGCTTCGAGATCGACTGGATCGTGAACTCGTGCGTGACGTCGCCGACGGCGCGCACCCGGCCGCGCGGGCCGACGACGGCGAGCGCCAGACGATCGGGGTCGGCGGCGGCGAGCTCGGGGATGTAGCCCGCCGGGGCACCGTCGTCATGCGGGCGGATGTCTTCGAGGACGTCGTGCAGCAGCGCCGTGATCGGATCCACGGCTCGACCATAATGGACGCGTGCCACCGATCTACGACACCTCCCGCCAGACCGGCATCCGCATCAACCCCAGCATCCTCGCCGCCGACTTCGTCAACATGCAGGCGGAGCTCGCGCGCATCGCGACGGCGGACTTCGTCCACGTCGACGTCATGGACAACCACTTCGTGCCCAACCTGACGTTCGGCCCGCAGATGGTCGAGCGCATCCAGTCGACGAGCCCGGTGCCCCTCGACGTGCACCTCATGATCGCCGACCCCGACCGCTGGGCCCCCGGCTACGCCGAGCTGGGCGCGGCATCCGTCACGTTCCACCTCGAGGCGGCCACCGAGCCGGTCGCGCTCGCGCGGCGCCTGCGAGACATCGGTGCGCGCGCCGGCGTCGCGGTCAAGCCCGCGACGCCCGTGGAGGGCCTGTTCGACCTCCTCGACGACTTCGACCAGATCCTCGTGATGACCGTCGAGCCCGGCTTCGGCGGCCAGTCGTTCATGCCCGAGACCATGCCGAAGCTCAGCCGCCTGGCCGACGAGGCCCGTCGGCGCGGGTCGTCGGTCTGGCTGCAGGTCGACGGCGGCATCGGCGAGTCGACCATCCTGCAGGCCGCTGAGGCCGGCGCCGACACGTTCGTCGCGGGCTCCGCCGTGTTCGGCGCGAGCGACCCCGCGAACGCCATCGCGGGTCTGCGCGCGACCGCCGCCGAGCACCACGGGCACTGAGCCTGCCGTCACGCGGCGCCGAGGCATCCGTTCGGTTCGATACCCTGGCATGGTGAAGACGTTCGACACGCTGTACGCCGAGCTCGCCGCGAAAGCGGCTGAGCGCCCCGAGGGATCGGGAACCGTCGCGCAGCTGGACGCGGGCGTCCACGCGATCGGCAAGAAGATCGTGGAGGAGGCCGCCGAGGTCTGGATGGCGGCGGAGTACGAATCGACGGATGCCGCAGCCGAGGAGATCTCGCAGCTGCTGTACCACCTGCAGGTGCTGATGCTCGCGAAGGGGCTGAGCCTCGAGGACGTCTACCGACATCTCTGAGCGCGCGTCCCCACCCGTCCTCGAACCCGAAAGCCCCGCTGCCATGCTGCGAATCGCCGTGCCGAACAAGGGCTCGCTCGCCGAGACCGCCTCTGAGATGCTCCACGAGGCGGGCTACATCGGTCGTCGCGACCCCAAGGACCTCCACGTCATCGACCCTCAGAACGAGGTCGAGTTCTTCTACCTCCGCCCGAAAGACATCGCGACCTACGTCGGCTCCGGCGCACTCGACGTCGGCATCACCGGCCGCGATCTGCTGCTCGACGCCCGCATGCCGGGCGCTCGCGAGATCGAAGCCCTCGGCTTCGGCGATTCGACCTTCCGCTTCGCGGGCCCTCCCGGGCGCTTCACGTCCGTGCAGGACCTCAACGGCTCGCGCGTCGCGACCGCCTATCCGGGCCTGGTCGACGCGTTCCTCGACGAGCACGGCGTCGCCGTCGACCTGGTGCCGCTCGACGGCGCGGTCGAGTCGGCCGTGCGCCTGGGAGTGGCGGATGCCGTCGCCGACGTCGTGTCGACCGGCACCACGCTGCGCCAGGCGGGCCTCGAGATCTTCGGTCCCGTGCTGCTGCAGTCCGAGGCCGTGCTGATCACCTCGCCGACCCAGGCGGAGGGCACCGACACGCTCCTGCGGCGCCTGCGCGGCGTCATGGTCGCCCGGCGCTACGTCATGGTCGACTACGACCTGCCCGCCGACCTCGTAGACGACGCGGTCAAGATCGCCCCCGGCATCGAGTCGCCCACGATCGCGCCGCTGCGCGATCCGGCGTGGGTCGCGGTGCGCGTGATGGTCCCGCGCAAGGGTGTGAACCAGGTCATGGACGCGCTGTACGCGATCGGCGCCCGCGCGATCCTCGTGACCGCGATCCACAACGCGAGACTCTGATGAGCCTGGTCTGCCGCGTCATCCCGTGCCTCGACGTCGCCGCCGGCCGCGTCGTCAAGGGCGTGAACTTCCAGAACCTGCGAGACATGGGCGACCCGGTCGAACTCGCGCGGGAGTATTTCCGCCAGGGCGCCGACGAGATCACCTTCCTCGACGTCACCGCGACCGTCGACAAGCGCTCGACGACGTACGACGTCGTCCGGCGCACCGCCGAAGAGGTCTTCATCCCGCTCACGGTCGGCGGGGGAGTGCGCTCTGCCGACGACGTCGCCCGACTGCTGTCGGTCGGCGCCGACAAGATCGGCGTGAACTCCGCCGCGATCGCGCGTCCGCCGCTGCTGGACGAGATCGCGGACCGGTTCGGCGCACAGGTGCTCGTGCTGTCGCTCGACGTCAAGCGTTCGCCCGCGACCGACTCCGGCTTCGTCGTCACCACGCACGGCGGCCGCACGGAGACGACCCTCGACGCGCTCGAGTGGGCGCGCGAGGCGATCGAGCGCGGCGCGGGCGAGCTCCTCGTGAACTCCATCGACGCCGATGGCACCAAGCAGGGCTTCGACCTCGAGCTCGTCTCCCTGATGCGCGAGGTGGCCAGCGTCCCCGTCATCGCGTCGGGCGGCGCCGGCAAGGCCTCGGACTTCGGCCCCGCGATCGAGGCCGGCGCGGACGCCGTGCTCGCCGCATCCGTCTTCCACTCCGGTCAGCTCACGGTCGGCGACGTGAAGGCCGCCATGCAGGCCGAAGGCATCGCCGTGCGGGAGGTGGCGGCATGACCGAGACGCTCGACGAGCGCATCGCGCGCGTCACGTTCAACGGCGACGGCCTCGTCGCCGCCGTCATCCAGCAATGGGACACGCGAGAGGTCCTGATGCTCGGATGGATGGATGCCGAGGCCCTCCGCCGCACGCTCACAGAAGGTCGCGTCACCTTCTGGTCGCGCTCGCGCCAGGAGTACTGGCGCAAGGGCGACACCTCCGGCCACATCCAGCTCGTGCGCGGAGCGAGCCTCGACTGCGACGGCGACACGATCCTCGTCGAGGTCGAGCAGATCGGCGCCGCGTGCCACACCGGCACCCGCACGTGCTTCGACGGGCGCGACCTCGGCGCCGTCCGCGGCCCGGAGCCGGTCGCGTGATCCGCAGGGCGCGACTGCTCTCCGTCGTCGTCATCGTGCTGTGCGGCGCGCTCGGCGTGATCTCGTCCACGCAGACCTGGCTCACGGTCGAACTGCAGGACGCCGCCCAGCACCTGCTCGACGTGCCGGGCGCGTCGGCGGTGCCGGTCCTCGCTCCGCTCAGCCTCGCGGTGCTGGCCCTCGGCGCCGCGCTGTCGATCGTCGGACTGGTGCTGCGCTATGTCTTCGGCGCGCTGGCGTTCTTCATCGGCTCAGTGCTCGCCTGGCTGACCGCCCGCGTCGTGTTCGAGCACCCGACCTCCGCTGTCGCGTCGGTCGTCACCGAATCGACGGGCATCGCGGGGGAGGAGTCGGTCGCGAAGCTCGTCGCCTCGATCGATGCGACTGCGTGGCCCGCCATCACCCTGGTGGTGTGGGCGGTGCTCGTCGCGGCCGGCGTCTTCGTGCTCGCCACGGCTCACTCCTGGTCGCGCACGGGCCGGCGCTACCGCACCGACGAGGCGGCGAAGGCCGCTCCTGCCACCGATTCCCCCGCGCGCGCCGGCGACGGCGCGCGCCCCCACGACGCCGCCGGATCGCGCGCCATCGACGACTGGGACGACCTGTCGCGTGGCGAGGATCCGACCGCCTGACCGCTAGACTGGCGGCATCCCGCCCAGGTTTCACGAGGAGATATCCATGAGCAACAACATCGGCGACCCCGGCCACGGACACTCGCCCGCAGCCTGGACGGCCGTCGTGATCATGCTCATCGCGGTCTCGATCGGCACCTTCTTCTTCTTCATGGACATGCCCATCTACGTCTGGGCGTCGGCAGGCCTTCTGCTGATCGGCCTTCTCGTCGGCTGGATCATGAAGCGCGCCGGCTACGGCGTGGGCGGCTCCAAGGTCGCGGCGAAAGAGCACTGAGCATGCTCGCCGACCTCACGGCCGGCGCGGTGGAGGATGCCGAGGCACGCGCCTCGGTGCGTCCCCTGGCACAGGTGGAGTCCGCTGCTCTCGCGCAGCGTCCCGCTCTCGACGTCCTCGCCTCGCTCGCTCCTTCCGACCGCGTGAAGATCATCGCCGAGGTCAAGCGCGCGAGCCCGTCGCGCGGTGACCTCGCCACCATCCCCGACCCGGCCCTCCAGGCCCGTCGCTACGAAGAGGGCGGCGCGTCGGCGATCTCGGTCCTCACCGAAGGACGCAAGTTCAAGGGCAGCCTCGCCGACCTCGAGGCCGTCAAGGCCGCGGTGTCGCTTCCGGTGCTGCGCAAGGACTTCATCGCGACCGAGTACCAGCTTCTCGAGGCTCGCGCGGCGGGTGCCGACCTGGCGCTCCTGATCGTCGCCGCGCTCGAACAGGACGCGCTCGCCCGCCTCTACGCGTTCACGCGCGAGCTGGGCATGACGGCACTCGTCGAGACCCACTCCGCCGACGAGGTCGACCGCGCCGTGGACCTCGGGGCCCAGCTCATCGGGGTCAACGCGCGCGACCTGTCCACGTTCCAGCTCGACCGCGACCTCTTCGGCCGCCTCGCCGAGCGCATTCCGGCCGGGGCGATCAAGATCGCCGAGTCGGCCGTGCTCGCACCCGAGGATGTCGCCCACTACCGTCGTGACGGCGCGGACGTCGTGCTCGTGGGCGAGGCCCTCGTCACGAACGATCCCGTGTCCACCCTGCGCGCATTTCTGGAGGCAGGCGCATGAGTCTTCGTGAGGCTCCCGGGCCCCTGTTCGGCGAGTTCGGCGGGCGGTACATGCCCGAGTCCCTCATCGCCGCGATCGACGAGCTGACGGCGGAGTACGAGGCCGCGAAGGCCGATCCGGCGTTCCAGGCCGAGTTCGTGCGGCTGCTGCACTCGTACGCCGGTCGCCCGTCGCCGATCACCGAGGTCGCCCGGTTCGCCGAGCACGCCGGCGGCGCCCGCGTCTTCCTCAAGCGCGAGGACCTCAACCACACCGGCTCGCACAAGATCAACAACGTGCTCGGCCAGGCGCTGCTCACGAAGCGCCTCGGCAAGACGCGCGTCATCGCCGAGACCGGCGCCGGCCAGCACGGCGTCGCGACCGCGACCGCCGCGGCACTGTTCGGCTTCGAGTGCACGATCTACATGGGCGAGGTCGACACCGAGCGCCAGGCGCTCAACGTCGCCCGCATGCGGCTGCTCGGCGCCGAGGTGATCCCTGTCAAGACCGGCTCGCGCACCCTCAAGGACGCGATCAACGACGCCTACCGCGACTGGGTCGCGAGTGTCGAGACGACGAACTACATCTTCGGCACGGCGGCGGGCCCGCACCCGTTCCCCGCGATGGTCCGCGACTTCCAGAAGGTCATCTCCGAAGAGGCCCGCGCGCAGCTCCTCGAAGAGGCGGGCCGTCTGCCGGACGCCGTCCTCGCGTGCGTCGGCGGCGGCTCGAACGCGATCGGCATGTTCGACGCCTTCCTCGACGACGAGGGCGTCAAGCTCTACGGCGTCGAGGCCGCCGGCGACGGCGTGGACACACCGCGTCACGCCGCCTCGATCGAGCGCGGGCGCCCCGGCGTGCTGCACGGCGCGAAGACCTTCGTGCTGCAGGACGAGGACGGCCAGACGATCGAGTCGCACTCGATCTCGGCAGGTCTCGACTACCCGGGCGTCGGCCCAGAGCACGCATGGCTCGCGTCGATCGGCCGCGCCGAGTACATCCCCGCGACCGACGACGAGGCGATGCAGGCGCTGCGACTGCTCTCCGAGACGGAGGGCATCATCCCGGCGATCGAATCGGCCCACGCCCTCGCCGGGGCCCTGCGCATCGGCCGCGAACTCGGTCCCGACGCCATCCTCGCCGTGTGCCTCTCGGGCCGAGGCGACAAGGACATGGACACCGCCGCGCGCTACTTCGACCTGTACGACAAGGGCACGGATGCCGCGGCCGCCGCCTCCGCGCCGCACGACGACACCGCCCACGGCGAGGGGGAGAAGCTATGACTTCGCGCGTCGCCGCGGCGATCGACGCCGCTCGTGCGGAGGGTCGCGGCGCGTTCGTCGGCTATCTCCCGCTCGGATTCCCCGACCTCCAGGCGAGCATCGACGCCGCGGTCGCACTGGCCGAAAACGGCGCCGACATCCTCGAACTCGGCCCGCCGTACTCCGACCCGGTGATGGACGGCACTGTCATCCAGGAGGCGACGCAGGCCGCTCTTGCCGGCGGCTTCCGACTGCGCGACACGTTCACGGCCGTGCGCGAGATCACGCGTCGCGTCGACGTCCCCGTGCTCGTCATGACGTACTGGAATCCGGTGCTGCAGTACGGCGTCGACCGCTACGCCGACGACCTGCTCGCCGCCGGGGGAGCAGGGCTCATCACGCCCGACATCACGCCCGAGGCGGCACCCGAGTGGATCGCCGCCAGCAAGCGGACCGGTCTCGACCGCGTGTTCCTCGCCGCGCCGACCTCGACCGACGAGCGCCTCGCGCTCATCGCCCTGAACTCCACCGGCTTCGTCTACACCGTTTCGACCATGGGCATCACGGGCGAGCGCGCGCAGTTGGATGCTGCGGCCCGCACGCTCGTCGCCCGCCTGCGCGAGCACGGAGTCGAGCACGCGTGCGTCGGCATCGGCATCTCGAACGCCGAGCAGGTCGCGGGCGTGCTCGAGTACGCCGACGGCGCGATCGTCGGCACCGCGCTCGTACGCGCGCTGCGCGACGGAGGCCTGCGCGGTCTCGCCGAGACCGCGCAGAGCCTCGCCGCAGGCACCACCCGCGGCGCGAACTAGACTTCTGAAGTCGACGGCCACCGCCGCGACCCCCCGCACGGATCCAGCAAGGACACGGTTCTCCCATGATCAACGCCGCCGCGAGCGTCGTCGCCAGCATCCCGAGCCCGTCGATCAGCTACTTCGACATCGGCCCCCTGCGGATCCACATCTACGCGCTGTGCATCATCACGGGCATCATCGTCGCGGTGCTGTGGACCAACGCCCGCCTCACCAAGCGCGGCGCCGAGCCGTGGGTCGTCATCGACATCGCGCTCCTCGCCGTACCGCTCGCGATCATCACGGCGCGCATCTACCACGTGCTCACGCACTGGAACTTCTACTTCGGCGAGGGCGCGAACCCCTGGTCGGCACTGTTCATCTGGGAGGGCGGCATCGCCATCTACGGCGCGCTCATCGGCGGCGCCGTCGGTGCGTGGCTCGGCTGCCGGTGGACCGGAATCCGCTTCTGGACGTTCGCCGACGCCCTGGCCCCGGGCCTCCTCCTGGCGCAGGCGATCGGCCGCTTCGGCAACTGGTTCAACCAGGAGCTCTTCGGCCTGCCCACCGACGTGCCGTGGGGCCTCGAGATCGCCTACCCGAACCCGGCGTGGCCGATCGGCCTCCCCGAAGGCACGCTCTTCCACCCGACGTTCCTGTACGAGGTCATCTGGAACACGCTCGGCGTGCTCTTCCTCGTGTGGGTGGGTCGCCGGTTCACCCTGCAGTGGGGACGCCTCTTCGGCCTGTACCTCGTCTGGTACAGCGCCGGCCGCATCGTGTGGGAATCGATCCGCATCGACCCGAGCGACATCTTCCTGGGCCTGCGCACCAACGTCTGGGCGGCCATCTTCGGCGTCGTGATCGGGCTCGCGATCTTCTTCGTGCAGAAGCGCCGTCACCCCGGCCTCGAGCCGTCGCCCTATGTGTCCGGCCGCGAGTGGAAGGCCGGACAGGCTGTACAATCGCAGGACACCGACGACTTCGTCGACGTCAGCGAACCCCCGACGTCCGAGGCCGAAGGGGCCAGCGCCACAAGCACTCCTGCCAACAAGTAACGCTGCTCTCCCCCCGAAGAGCGCGCCCAGGGCCGACGTCGTCCCATCTTGACTATCAACGTGAGGACGGTAGGTATGGCTTCGAGCCCCCGTTCCGTCGCCTCTGCGGAGGCGAACTTCCCCGCTTCGTCCGGCCGCGCCGGATTCCCCCAGAAGCAGGGGATGTACAACCCTGCCTTCGAGAAGGACGCCTGCGGCCTGGCCATGGTCGCCACGCTCCGCGGTGAAGCCGGCCACGACATCATCGATCTGGCCCTCACCGCCCTGCGCAACCTCGAGCACCGCGGTGCGATCGGCTCCGACGCCGGCACCGGCGACGGCGCAGGCATCCTGACGCAGATGCCCGACGCGTTCCTGCGCGCCGTGGCGGGCTTCGAGCTTCCTCCCGTCGGGGAGTACGCCGCAGGCCTCGTTTTCCTGCCGCGCGATGCCGAGGCCCGCGAGACCCAGAAGAGCGGGATCGAGCGGATCGCAGCATCCGAGGGTCTGACGGTGCTCGGGTGGCGCGACGTCCCGACCTCCGACGAGAACCTGGGCAAGCTGGCCTTCGAGGCACGCCCGGTCTTCGAGCAGCTCTTCATCTCGCACCCGGCGTCGGGCGAGCGCGCCGCGTTGTCGGGCATCGCCCTCGACCGCCGCGCGTACCGCCTGCGGGCTCGGGCGCGGACCGAGCTCGACGCGTACTTCGTCTCGCTGTCGTCGCGCACGCTCGGCTACAAGGGCATGGTCACGACGCTCCAGCTCGAACCGTTCTACCCCGACCTGCAGGACGAGCGATTCGCCTCCGAACTCGCCGTCGTGCACTCGCGCTACTCGACCAACACGTTCCCGTCGTGGCCGCTCGCGCAGCCGCTGCGCATGCTCGCGCACAACGGCGAGATCAACACCGTCAACGGCAACCGCAATTGGATGCGCGCGCGCCAGTCGCAGCTCGAGTCCGAGCTGCTGGGCGACATCCAGCCCCTGCTGCCGATCTGCACCACCGGTGCGAGCGACTCGGCCTCGTTCGACGAGGTGCTCGAGCTCCTCACGCTCACGGGCCGGAGTCTCCCGCACGCCATCATGATGATGGTCCCCGAGGCCTACGAGAAGCAGGCCGACATCGACCCGAAGCTGCGGGCGTTCTACGAGTTCCACTCCATGCAGATGGAGCCGTGGGACGGCCCGGCCGCGCTCATCTTCACCGACGGCACGCTCGTCGGCGCCACGCTCGACCGCAACGGCCTGCGCCCCGGCCGCTGGACCGAGACCACCGACGGCCTCATCGTGATCGGCAGCGAGACCGGCGTGCTCGACTTCGAGCCCGAGCGCATCAAGCGCCGCGGGCGCCTCCGCCCCGGCCGCATGTTCCTCGTGGACACGGCCGAGCGCCGCATCATCGAGGACGACGAGATCAAGGCCCGGCTCGCCGACCAGGAGCCGTGGCAGGAGTGGCTCGACGCGGGCCGCGTGCGCCTCGCCGACCTGCCCGAGCGCGAGCACATCGTGCACCCCATCGCCTCGATCACCCGGCGTCAGCGCACGTTCGGCTACACCGAGGAAGAGGTCAAGATCCTCCTCACGCCGATGGGGCAGAACGGTGCCGAGCCGCTCGGCGCGATGGGCTCCGACACGCCCGTCGCCGTGCTGAGCGAGCGCCCCCGCCTGCTGTTCGACTACTTCACGCAGCAGTTCGCACAGGTCACGAACCCGCCGCTGGACTCCATCCGCGAAGAGGTCGTCACGTCGCTCGGCCTGGGTCTCGGTCCCGAGCGCAACCTCCTCGAGTGGGGACCCGAGCACACGCGCGTCGTGACGCTCGACTTCCCGGTGATCGACAACGACGAGCTCGCGAAGATCCAGCACATCGACACGGCGCTCCCGGGTCGCACGTCGGTCACGATCCGCGGCCTGTACCGCGTCGAGGCCGGCCACAAGGGTATGAAGAAGCGCCTCGAGCAGATGTGCCAGGAAGTCGACCAGGCCATCGAGGACGGCGCCGAGTTCATCGTGCTGTCGGACCGCGACTCCAACAAGGACCTCGCGCCGATCCCGTCGCTGCTCATGCTCGCGGCCGTGCACCACCACCTCATCCGCAAGCAGACCCGCATGAAGTGCGGCCTCGTGGTCGAGGCCGGCGACGTGCGCGAGGTGCACCACATCGCGACGCTCATCGGGTACGGGGCATCCGCCGTCAATCCGTACCTGGCGATGGAGACCGTCGAGTACCTGGTGCGCGCCGGGTTCATCACCGGCATCGCGCCCGAGAAGGCCGTCAAGAACCTGATCTACGCGCTCGGCAAGGGCGTGCTCAAGATCATGTCGAAGATGGGCATCTCGACCGTGTCGTCGTACGCGGGCGCGCAGGTGTTCGAAGCCGTGGGCCTGTCCCAGGACTTCGTCGACACCTACTTCACCGGCACCGAGTCGAAGCTCGGCGGCGTCGGACTCGACGTCATCGCCGCCGAGAACGCCGCCCGGCACGCGTACGCGTACCCGGAGGATGCCGCGGTCCGGGCGCACGAGCGGCTCTGGACGGGTGGCGAATACCAGTGGCGCCGCGACGGGTCGCCGCACCTGTTCAACCCCGACACGGTGTTCCGCCTGCAGCACTCGACGCGCACGCGCCGGTACGACATCTTCCGCGAGTACACGAAGCTCGTCGACGACCAGGCGAACGAGCTGAAGACGCTCCGCGGCCTGTTCGCGCTCAAGACCGAGGGTCGCACGCCCGTGCCGATCGACGAGGTCGAGTCGGTCGCGTCGATCGTCAAGCGCTTCTCGACGGGGGCCATGAGCTACGGCTCGATCTCGCGCGAGGCCCACGAGACGCTCGCCATCGCGATGAACCGCATCGGCGGCAAGTCGAACACGGGTGAGGGCGGCGAGGACGTCGACCGCCTGCTCGACCCCGAGCGACGCAGTTCCATCAAGCAGGTCGCCTCGGGCCGCTTCGGCGTCACGAGCCTGTACCTGACCGAGGCCGACGACATCCAGATCAAGCTCGCCCAGGGTGCCAAGCCCGGCGAGGGCGGTCAGCTGCCGCCGACCAAGGTGTACCCGTGGGTCGCACGCACGCGTCACGCGACCGCCGGCGTGGGCCTCATCTCGCCGCCGCCGCACCACGACATCTACTCGATCGAAGACCTCAAGCAGCTGATCTTCGACCTCAAGCGCGCCAACCCCGGTGCGCGGGTGCACGTGAAGCTCGTGAGCCAGTCCGGCATCGGCGCGGTCGCCGCCGGCACCGCCAAGGCGCTGGCCGACGTCATCCTGGTGTCGGGTCACGACGGCGGCACCGGTGCGAGTCCCCTGAACTCGCTGAAGCACGCGGGTACCCCGTGGGAGCTCGGTCTCGCCGAGACGCAGCAGACGCTCATGCTCAACGGCATGCGCGACCGCGTCGTCGTGCAGGTCGACGGCCAGCTCAAGACCGGCCGCGACGTCATCATCGGCGCGCTGCTGGGCGCCGAGGAGTTCGGCTTCGCCACGGCGCCGCTCGTGGTCTCGGGCTGCATCATGATGCGGGTCTGCCACCTCGACACGTGCCCCGTGGGCGTCGCGACGCAGAACCCGGTCCTGCGCGAGCGCTTCAACGGGAAGCCCGAGTTCGTCGTGAACTTCATGGAGTTCATCGCAGAAGAGGTGCGCGAGTACCTCGCGGCGCTCGGCCTCCGCTCGCTCGACGAGGCGATCGGCCGCAGCGACCTGCTCGACGTCGATGGTGCGGTCACGCACTGGAAGGCGAACGGCCTGGACCTCGGCCCGGTGCTCGACGGTCCGGTCTTCGCCGAGGACGAGCCCCGCCGCAACACCACCGCGCAGCTGCACGAGCTCGACGAGCACTTCGACGTCGGCCTGATCGAGCGCGCGCAGGACGTCATCGCGAACGGCGGCGAGATCACGATCGACCTGCCGATCCGCAACACCGAGCGCGCGGTCGGGACGCTCCTGGGTCACCACGTGACCCGGGCACGCGGCGAGAACGGCCTGCGGTCGGGGAGCATCGTCGTCAACCTCACCGGTTCGGCGGGCCAGTCCTTCGGCGCGTTCATGCCCGCGGGCATCACGCTGCGCCTCGAGGGCGACTCCAACGACTACGTCGGCAAGGGCCTTTCGGGCGGGCAGATCGTCGTCCGCCCGCCGCGCGGCGCCACGTTCGACGCGTCGAAGAACGTCATCGCGGGCAACGTGATCGGCTACGGCGCCACGCTCGGGACGATGTTCCTGCGCGGCGTCGTGGGCGAGCGCTTCTTCGTCCGCAACTCCGGCGCCACCGCGGTGGTCGAGGGCGTGGGCGACCACGCGCTCGAGTACATGACCGGCGGTCTCGCGGTCATCCTCGGTGCGACCGGGCGCAACCTCGGCGCGGGCATGTCGGGCGGCACCGCCTACGTGTACCGGCTCGACCGCAAGCTCGTGAACCGCGAGGCGCTCGCCTCCGGCGAGCTCGAGCTCGGCGAGCTGGGTTCCGGCGACGCCGAGATCCTCCGCGACCTGCTCGAACAGCACGTCGCCGAAACCGAATCGACTCTCGCCCAGGCTCTGCTCGACGACTTCGAGGCCGAGCTGGCGAACTTCGTCCGGGTCCTGCCGCGCGACTACGCCGCGGTGCTGCAGACCCGCCAGGAGGCCGTCGCCGAGGGGCTCGACCCCGACGGCGACGTCGTCTGGAACCGCATCCTGGAGGTGACGGGTGGCTGACCCGAAGGGCTTTCTGAAGGTCACCGAGCGCGAGCTGCCCACGCGGCGGCCGGTGCCGGTGCGCATCATGGACTGGAAAGAGGTCTATGAGCCGGGCGACGCGGCGGTGCTGCGCCGGCAGGCCGGACGCTGCATGGACTGCGGCGTGCCGTTCTGCCACAAGGGCTGCCCGCTCGGCAACCTGATCCCGGAGTGGAACGACCTGACGTGGCGCGGCGAGGGCCGCGCCGCGAGTGAGCGTCTGCACGCGACGAACAACTTCCCGGAGTTCACCGGGCGGCTGTGCCCCGCGCCCTGCGAGAGCTCCTGCGTGCTCGGCATCAACCAGCCGGCCGTGACCATCAAGCAGGTCGAGGTCTCCATCGTCGACGAGGCGTTCGCGAACGGCTGGATCGAGCCGGAGCCCCCGGGACGCCTCACCGGCAAGACTGTCGCCGTCGTCGGCTCGGGCCCGGCAGGCCTCGCGGCCGCGCAGCAGCTCACGCGCGCCGGCCACACCGTGGCCGTGTTCGAGCGCGACGACCGCATCGGCGGTCTCCTGCGCTACGGCATCCCGGACTTCAAGATGGAGAAGAAGCATCTCGAGTCGCGTCTTCGCCAGATGCAGGACGAGGGCACCCGCTTCCGCGCGGGGGTCGAGATCGGCAAGGACATCTCCTGGGCGGATCTCCGCGCGCGCTACGACGCGGTCGTCATCGCCACCGGCTCGACGGTGCCGCGCGAGCTCGCGATCCCCGGACGCGACCTGGCCGGCGTGCACTTCGCCATGGAGTACCTGATCGAGTCCAACAAGGCCGTCGCGGGTGACGCGGTGCCCAACCAGATCAGTGCCGAGGGCAAGCACGTCGTCGTCATCGGCGGCGGCGACACCGGCGCCGACTGCATCGGCACGGCGCACCGCCACGGCGCGCTGAGCGTGACCAACCTCGCCATCGGCCGCCGCCCTCCGGGCGAGCGGCCGGAGCACCAGCCGTGGCCGATGGACCCGCTCGTGTTCGAGGTGCAGTCCGCGCACGAAGAGGGCGGCGAGCGTGCCTACCTCGCCTCGACCGTCGAGTTCCTCGGGAACGGCGCCGGCGAGGTGCGCGCGCTGCGCGTGGCCGAGACCGAGTTCGTCGACGGTCGACGCGTGCCCAAGAGCGGCACCGAGCGCGAGATCCCCGCCGATCTCGTGCTGATCGCGATGGGTTTCACCGGCCCGGAGCGGGCTCTGCTCGAGGACCAGCTCGGCGCCCGCTTCACCGAGCGGGGGAACGTCCGCCGCGAGGATGACTACCAGACGACCGCCCCGGGCGTGTTCGTGGCCGGCGACGCCGGCCGCGGCCAGTCGCTCATCGTGTGGGCGATCGCCGAAGGACGCGCCGCCGCAGCCAGCGTCGACCGCTTCCTCATGGGTGAGACCCAGCTGCCCGCTCCGGTCCGCCCCACCGATGTCGCCATCGGCCTGCAGCCCGCGTAGGCTGGCCGAGGCACTCGCCACCTTCAACCCACCCGGAGAAAACCACGGATGAGACGCGCCAAGATCGTCGCCACCCTTGGGCCCGCCACGTCGTCGTATGAGATGGTCCGCGCGATCATCGATGCCGGCGTCGACGTCGCCCGCTTCAATCTGAGCCACGGGGACTACTCGGTCCACGACAACAACTTCGCCAATGTGCGCAAGGCCGCCGACGACGCCGGACGGGCGGTCGCGATCCTCGTCGACCTGCAGGGTCCGAAGATCCGCCTCGGCAAGTTCGAGAACGGACCGCACGAGCTGGCGGTCGGCGACATCTTCAAGATCACCACCGAAGACATCCTCGGCACCAAAGAGATCGTGGGCACGACGTTCAAGGGCCTCCCGAACGACGTCAAGCCGGGCGACTTCCTCCTCATCGACGACGGCAAGGTCCGCGTCGAGGTCGTCGAGACCGACGGCACCGTGGTCACCACCAAGGTGATCGTCGCCGGCCCGGTCTCGAACAACAAGGGCATCAACCTGCCCGGCGTCGCGGTCAACGTGCCCGCGCTGTCCGAGAAGGACGAGGCCGACCTCCGCTGGGGTCTGCGCGCCGGCGCCGACATCATCGCCCTGTCGTTCGTACGCGACGCGAAGGATGTGCAGCGCGTGCACGTCATCATGGCGGAGGAGGGACGCCACGTCCCGGTCATCGCCAAGATCGAGAAGCCGCAGGCGGTCGACAACCTCGAGGAGATCATCGACGCGTTCGACGGCATCATGGTCGCCCGCGGCGACCTCGGCGTCGAGCTGCCCCTCGAAGCGGTGCCGATCGTCCAGAAGCGTGCGGTCGAGCTCTGCCGCCGCATGGCGAAGCCCGTCATCGTCGCGACGCAGATGCTCGAGTCGATGATCGAGAACCCGGTGCCGACCCGCGCCGAGACGAGCGACGTCGCCAACGCCGTCCTCGACGGCGCGGACGCGGTCATGCTCTCGGGTGAGACCAGCGTCGGCAAGTACCCGGTCGTGGTCGTCGAGACCATGGCGCGCATCGTGGACTCGACCGAGGAGCACGGCCTGGACCGCATCCAGCCGCTCACGACCAAGCCCCGCACGCAGGGTGGCGCGATCACGCTCGCGGCCATGGAGGTCGCCGAGTTCGTCGACGCGAAGTTCCTCTGCATCTTCACCGAGTCGGGCGACACCGCGCGCCGCATGTCTCGCCTGCGCCCCCGCATCCCCATGATCGGGTTCGCCCCCGAACCGGCGATCCGTCGCCGCATGGCCCTCACGTGGGGCGTGCAGTCGACGCTGGTCGAGCACGTCGCGCACACCGACCTGATGTTCATCCAGGTCGACGACTACCTGCTGTCCAACGACCTCGCGAAGGTCGGTGACAAGGTCGTCGTGATCTCGGGATCCCCTCCCGGGATCATCGGCTCCACGAACGACATCCGCATCCACAAGGTGGGCGACGCGGTGCACGGCAAGGCGCCGATCTACAAGACACGGGACTGACACCTCCCTCATCCGGACGGCTGCGACCACTACTGTGGTCGCAGCCGTCCGGCTTTTCGAGAAAGGTGACGCCGATGTTCTTCGGTGACTTCTGGTGGTTCCTGCTCTGGAGCTTCTACTTCATCGCCTACCTGTACATCGTGATTGTGATCATCACGGACCTGTTCCGAGACGAGGCCCTCAATGGGTGGCTCAAGGCGCTGTGGATCATCGCCCTCGTCTTCGTGCCGTTCCTCACCGCGCTGATCTACGTGATCGCCCGCGGCAAGGGCATGGCCGCGCGTGCGCAGGCCGCGCGCGGGGGAGTGGTGGCCGAGTCCGACGACTACCGTCCCAGCGCCTCGTCCAGTCCCGCGGAGGACATCGCGCAGGCGAAGGCGCTCCTCGACGCCGGCGCGATCTCGCAGGGCGAGTTCGACGCCCTGAAGAGCAAGGCGCTCGGCAACCAGTATTTCGGCGCTTAGCCCCGAGAACAGCGGAAGAGCGGATGCCTCGAATTCGAGGCATCCGCTCTTCCGCTGTGTATCGGTGTGCCGGCGTCAGCTGATCTTCTTGCGGTAGATCGCCATCGACGCGATGTACGCGACGACCAGGATGCCGACCAGCCATGCCATGGCGACCCAGATGTCGGTGCCGACCGGCTCGCCGGCGAACAGCGCCCGCATCGAGTCGACGATCGAGGTGACCGGCTGGTTCTCCGCGAACCACTGCACCGGGCCGGGCATGCTCTCGGTCGGGACGAAGGCCGAGCTGATGAACGGCAGGAAGATGAGCGGGTACGAGAACGCGCTCGCGCCGTCCACCGTCTTCGCCGTGAGGCCCGGGATCACCGCGAGCCATGTGAGCGCAAGGGTGAACAGCACCAGCATGCCGATCACGCCCATCCACGCCCCGAAGCTCGCGCCGGTGCGGAACCCCATCAGCAGAGCCACGCCGATGACGAGGGCCAGCGAGACGAGGATCGAGACGAGCGACGTCAGCACGTGCGCCCACAGCACTCCCGATCGCGCGATCGGCAGCGACTGGAACCGCTCGAAGATGCCGCTCTGCATGTCCAGGAACAGCCGGTACGCGGTGTAGGCGATGCCCGAGGCGATCGTGATGAGCAGGATCCCCGGGAGCATGTAGTCGATGTACGACCCCTTCGCCCCGCCGGTGTCGATCGCCCCGCTGAACACATAGACGAACAGCAGCATCAGCGCGATCGGGGTGACCGCGGTGGTGATGATGGTGTCGGGGCTGCGCAGGATGTGCCGCAGCGACCGGCTGGTGAGAACGGCGGTGTCGCCGATGATGTGCGTGGTCATCGTCCTTCCTTCCGTGTCGTGGCGGCGCCCTTTCGCCCGGAGGCGTCGGCGGCGTCGCCGGGTTCTGCGGTCTCTTCCTCGCCGGTGAGAGCGAAGAAGACGTCCTCGAGGCTCGGCTGCTTCTCGACGTACTCGACCTCCGCCGGCGGCAGGAGCTTCTTGAGCTCCTCCAGCGTGCCGTCGACGATGATCCGGCCCCTGTGGAGGATCGCGATGCGGTCGGCGAGCTGCTCGGCCTCTTCGAGGTACTGCGTGGTCAGCAGCACGGTCGTGCCGCCCCGCGCCAGCTCCCGGACGGCGTCCCAGACCTCGAGGCGCGCCGCGGGGTCGAGACCGGTCGTGGGCTCGTCGAGGAAGATCACCGGCGGGTCGCCGATGAGGCTCATCGCGATGTCGAGCCGTCGCCGCATGCCGCCGGAGTACGTCGACACCTTGCGGGAGCCGGCATCCGTGAGCGAGAAGCGGTCGAGGAGGGCGTCTGCGATCCCACCGGGATCGGGCAGGTGGCGCAGCTGCGAGATGAGCACGAGGTTCTCGCGCCCGCTCAGCACCTCGTCCACCGCGGCGAACTGCCCGGTGAGGCTGATCGTCTGGCGCACCTTCTGGGCCTGGGCGACGACGTCGAACCCGGCGATCGCGGCGGTGCCGGCATCCGGCCTCAGCAGCGTCGAAAGGATGCGGACGACCGTGGTCTTGCCCGCGCCGTTCGAGCCGAGCAGCGCGAAGATGCTGCCCCGCGCCACGTCGAAGTCGACGCCGCGCAGCACGTGCAGGTCCTTATAGGACTTCTCGAGCCCTTGGACCCGGATGGCGGTGTCGGTGGTCATTTCTGGTCTCCTCGTTCTGCGTCGTCGATCGCCTTGTTGAGGCGTGCGCGCTCCTTGTCGATCCACTGCTTGCCGGAGTACGCGGCGGTGAACTCCTCGGCGAACGCCGAGGCGTCCTCGCCGACGATGTCGCGCACCGGGGTGCCGTCGGCTGCCGCGCGCTCCCAGAGGTCGGCGGAGTCGCCGAGCATCTGCATCATCGTGACGCCGTCGGTCATTCCGCCGACGGTCATGAAGTACCGGTCCAGCGCCTTGGCGGCGCCGCGGTAGGGCTCGGGCAGCGCCTCGATGCGCGCCTTGTACTGGCGGTACTGCTTCTTCTGCTCGAGCGAGCCGGTGACGACTTCGTACCACTTGGCGGCCATGATCAGTCCTCTTCCTGGGGGTTGGCGTTGCTGTCTGCGTGTTCGCGGTGGAGCTGTTCGATGCGTTCTGCGAGGAAGCTCCAGGTCCTCCAGAATTCCGCGAGCTGCTCGCGGCCCTGCGCGTTGAGGGAGTACACCTTGCGCGGTGGCCCCTTCTCCGACGGGACCTTCTCGACGTCGACGAGGCCGCGCTGCTCGACCCTGACCAGCAGGGCGTAGACCGTGCCTTCGGCGATGTCGGAGAAGCCCTGGTCCCGCAGCCACGAGGTGATCTCGTACCCGTAGGCGGGACGGCCGGAGAGGATCGCGAGCACGATGCCCTCCAACGTGCCCTTGAGCATCTCGGTCTCCTGCTTGCCCATGGCGCACCTCCTTCTGACTACTCAGTGTTGTTGACTACCAGTAGAAAGTAACACTAGGTACCAGTACTTAGCAACACCGAATACCAAAGATTCTCGGGAAGGCGGAGAACGAGAAGAGCGGATGCCTCGAATCGAGGCATCCGCTCTGAGAGAAGTCGGGAGAGTGCCGGTGGTGGGAGTCGAACCCACACGCCCTTGCGGGCAACCGAGTTTGAGTCGGTCGCGTCTGCCATTCCGCCACACCGGCCCGCGCGCCGTGCCGCGCGTCCGCGTTTGACCATACCGTAGGATTCAATGGTGACTGAGCAGGAGCAGACCGCCGCATCGACGGCTTCCACCCCCCGCCGCGTCGTGGTCGCCGAAGACGAGTCGCTCATCCGGCTCGACATCGTCGAGATCCTCCGCGACAACGGATTCGACGTCGTCGGAGAAGCCGGAGACGGAGAGACCGCGGTGGCCCTGGCCACCGAGCTGCGGCCCGACCTCGTGATCATGGACGTCAAGATGCCGCAGCTGGACGGCATCTCGGCCGCCGAGAAGCTCAGCAAGAACCACATCGCCCCTGTCGTGCTGCTCACCGCCTTCAGCCAGAAGGAGCTCGTCGAGCGCGCGAGCGAGGCCGGCGCCCTGGCGTACGTCGTGAAGCCCTTCACCCCGAACGACCTGCTGCCCGCGATCGAGATCGCGCTGGCGCGCTACGAGCAGATCATCACGCTCGAGGCCGAGGTCGCCGACATGGTCGAGCGCTTCGAGACCCGCAAGCTCGTCGACCGTGCGAAGGGCCTCCTCAACGAGAAGATGGGCCTCAGCGAGCCAGAGGCGTTCCGCTGGATCCAGAAGGCGTCGATGGACCGCCGCCTCACCATGCAGGACGTCGCGAAGGCGATCATCGAGCAGCTGGCGCCCAAGAAGGGCTGACCCCTCACTGCTGACAGAGAAGCGGATGTCTCGTCACGAGGCATCCGCTTCTCTCATCCCCGCCCGGACTCAGACGGGCGGCAGGTCCTTGATGTGGTTCGTGATGCGCACGGTCGAGCACCGGCGGCCGTCCTGGTCGGTGACGACGATCTCGTGGACCGCGAGCGTGCGACCGAGGTGGACGGGCGTGCAGACACCCGTGACGATGCCCGTCGTCGCGGAGCGCGTGTGCGTGGCGTTGATGTCGACACCGACCGCGAGGCGGCCCGGGCCGGCGTAGAGGTTCGCCGCCATCGAGCCCAGCGATTCGCCCAGCACGACATACGCGCCGCCGTGCAGCAGCCCGACCGGCTGGGTGTTGCCCTCCACCGGCATCGTCGCCACGGCGCGCTCGACGGAGAACTCGGTGAAGACGATCCCCATCTTCTCGGCGAGGGCGCCCATGCCGCGATTCGCCGCCCACGCAAGGCCGTCGACGGGGGAGGGGGAGTGCTCGGGCATGCGTCGCCTTCGGGGGTGCGGGGCGGGAGATCGGGTGTCGCCGGCCCTGACTAGGCTTGCAGGGTGACGGACTCCGCAAAGCCTACCCTTCTCGTCGTCGACGGCCATTCGCTGGCATATCGGGCTTTCTACGCCCTCCCCGTCGACAACTTCTCCACGAAGGACGGCCAGCACACGAACGGGATCTACGGGTTCCTCGCGATGCTCATCAACCTGATCAAGGCGGAGAAGCCGACGCACCTCGCGGTGGCTTTCGACACCTCGCGGCAGTCCTTCCGCACCCGCGAGTACACCGAGTACAAGGCGAACCGCTCCGAGACGCCGTCCGAGTTCAAGGGGCAGATCCCGCTCCTGCAGGACTGCCTCGCAGCGATGAGCATCCAGGTGCTCCAGCAGGAAGACATCGAGGCCGACGACATCCTCGCGACGCTCGCCACACAGGGCGCGTCGCAGGGGTTCCAGGTGCTCGTGTGCTCGGGCGACCGCGACACGATCCAGCTGGTGAACGACGACGTCACGCTCCTGTATCCGAACGTGCAGGGCGTCTCGCAGCTCAAGCGCTACGACCGCGACGCCGTCATCGAGCGCTACGGCGTGCCGCCCGAGCAGTACCCCGACATCGCGGCGCTCGTGGGCGAGACGAGCGACAACCTGCCCGGCGTCCCGAAGGTCGGCGAGAAGACCGCCGTGAAGTGGCTCACCCAGTTCGGCTCGCTCGACGCGCTGCTCGAGGGCGCCGACTCCATCAAGGGCGTCGTCGGCGGCAACCTGCGGGACCACCTCGACGACGTGCGCCGCAACCGCCGCCTCAACCGGCTGCTCACCGACGTCGACCTGCCGCTCGGCCCCGACGACCTCGAGGTGCAGCCGATGGACGCGCAGGCGGTGCGCGACATCTTCTCGCGCCTCGAGTTCAAGACCCTCATCCCGCGCGTGGCGGAACTCGCCGGGATCGAGCAGCAGATGGCCGCGGTCACGTCGGCGGCGGCCGAGCTCGCACCCGCCGCCGACGAGCTCGCGCCCGCGGAATTCGCCGCATGGCTGGAAGGCGCGACCGGTGAGCTCGGCGTGACGATCACGGTCGAGGGCGGCCTCCCGGCGCGCATCGGCGTCGCCACGAAGGATGCCGCCGCCGAGGCGTCATGGACCCCCGAGCTGGCGACGGCCATCGCGCCGTGGATCGCCTCCGACGCCCCCAAGGTCCTCGCGGACGCGAAGCCGCAGGTGAAGGCGCTGCGACGGGTGGGCCTGCGCCTCGGCGGACTCGCGTTCGACGTGATCCTCGCCGGGTGGCTCTTGCGCCCGAGCTTCCCCGACAAGACGCTGGCCGATCTCGTCGATCGTTACCTCGACGAGAAGCTGCCCGAATCCGACCCGACGCAGCTCGTGCCCGAGACCGACGGCGCCACGACCGGTCAGCTCTCCTGGTACTTGATGCGCGTCGCCACCGCCGTGCGCGCGGAGCTCCCCGAGAGCGTGGCCGCCGTCCTCACCGACATCGAGCTGCCGACCCTCCATACCCTCGCCGACATGGAGCTCGCGGGCGTCGCCGTGTCGCACGCCACACTGTCGCAGTTCTCCGGCGAGCTGGGCGCCCGCGCCGACACCCTCGCCCAGGAGGCGTACGCCGCGATCGGCCGCGAGGTGAACCTCGGCTCGCCGAAGCAGCTGCAGGAGGTGCTGTTCGAAGAGCTGCAGCTGCCGAAGACCCGCAAGACCAAGACGGGCTACTCGACGGATGCTGCGGTCCTGGCCGATCTGCAGGAGACCAACCCGCACCCGTTCCTCGACCTGCTGCTGCAGCACCGCGAGGCGACGAAGCTGCGGCAGATCATCGAGTCGCTCGACAGCGCCATCGGCGGCGACCGCACAAGCGGGGCAGACGGCCGCATCCACACGACCTACGTGCAGACCGGCAGCCAGACCGGGCGCCTCTCGAGCACCGACCCGAACCTGCAGAACATCCCGATCCGCACAGAGGAGAGCCGCCGCATCCGTTCGGCGTTCACCGTCGGCGAGGGCTACGAGACGCTGCTCACCGCCGACTACTCGCAGATCGAGATGCGCATCATGGCCCATCTCTCCGAGGACCCCGGCCTCATCGAGGCGTTCAACTCCGGAGAAGACACGCACCGGTTCGTCGGCTCGCGCGTCTTCGGCGTCACCCCGGAAGACGTGACCCCCGCAATGCGAACGAAGGTCAAGGCGATGTCGTACGGCCTCGTCTACGGACTCTCGGCGTTCGGTCTGTCGAAGCAGCTGCGCATCGAGCAGTCCGAGGCGAAGCAGCTGATGATGGAGTACTTCGCGCGCTTCGGTGCGGTGCGCGACTACCTGCGCTCGTCGGTCGAGCAGGCACGGATCGACGGCTACACCGAGACGATCTTCGGTCGCCGACGCCCGTTCCCCGACCTCGCCAGCCCCAACCGTGTCCTCCGCGAGAACGCCGAGCGAGCCGCCCTCAACGCGCCGATCCAGGGCAGCGCGGCCGACATCATGAAGATCGCGCTCTTCCACATCCACGACGACTTCGCCGCTCAGCAGCTGGGCTCGCGCGTGCTGCTGCAGATCCACGATGAGCTCGTGATCGAAGTGGCGCCGGGGGAGTGGGACGCCGCCGAGCAGATCGTCCGCACCCGCATGGGCGATGCGGCGCAACTGTCCGTGCCGCTCGACGTGCAGATCGGTCGCGGCGACAACTGGGACGTCGCCGGTCACTGATCGGCGTACGCGCGAACGGGACCTCCGGCACCCGGATCCTCGTTTGGCGGCACCGCGTCCCATGCCTAGGCTCGGTGCTATGACAGACGAAACCCGCACGCCCACGCAGATCGACACGATCGCTGATGCGTGGGTCGACACCCTCGCCGAACTCGAGCCCCGGATCGCCACCTACATCGGTCGCGACGAGTACAACGACCGGTTCGGCGACTACAGCCCGGCGGGCCAGGAGCGACTGATCGATGAGGGCCGCAAGACCCTCGCCGCGCTTCACGCCGCGGACGCGGTCGACGACATCGACGTCGTCACGAAGGAGGACCTCGGTCAGCAGATCCAGCTCGAGCTCGACCTGCACGACGCGAAGTGGCACCTTCGCGACCTCAACGTCATCGACTCGCACGCGCAGAACATCCGCGCGGTGTTCGACCTGATGCCCACCGCGACGACCGACGACTGGTCGGTCATCGCTGCGCGTCTGGCAGCGGTTCCCGGCGCGATCGACGGCTACGTCGAGACGCTCCGCGAGGGCATCTCGCAGGGCGTGGTGCCTGCCCGCCGGCAGGTCACCGAGGTCGCGACGCAGATCGCCCGCTACACCGCGGAGAACGGCTTCTTCGCGACGTTCGCCGCCGAGGCCGCCCCCGAGGAGGGTCAGCTCCCGGCCTCCCTCGCCCGCGACCTCGCCGACAACGCGAACGCCGCCCGCGTCGCCTACGACCAGCTCGCCGCGTTCCTCTCGAACGAGCTCGCCCCCGTCGCCCTCGAGAAGGATGCCGTCGGCCGCGAGCTTTACGCGCTGCACTCGCGGCGCTTCCTCGGCGCCACGATCGACCTCGACGAGACCTACGAGTGGGGCGTCGAGGAGCTCGCGCGCATGGTCGCCGAGCAGGAGGCGATCGCGAACGAGATCAAGGCCGGCGCCTCGGTCGAGGAGGCGGTCGCGTTCCTCGAGCAGGACACGAACCGCAAGCTGTACGGCACCGATGCGCTGCAGAAGTGGATGCAGGAGACCAGCGACCGCGCCGTCGCCGAGCTCGGCAAGACGCACTTCGACATCGCGGAGCCCATCCGCAAGCTCGAGTGCATGATCGCGCCCACCAAGGAAGGCGGGATCTACTACACCGGGCCGACCGACGACTTCTCGCGTCCTGGCCGCATGTGGTGGTCGGTGCCCGAGGGCGTCGAGGACTTCGACACCTGGCGCGAGCTCACGACGGTGTACCACGAGGGTGTCCCCGGCCACCACCTCCAGATCGCGCAGGCCGTGTACAACCGCGCGCAGCTGAACACGTACCGCCGCCTCCTCGGCGGCACCTCGGGTCACGCCGAGGGATGGGCGCTCTACGCCGAGCGCCTGATGGAGCAGCTGGGCTACCTGTCCGACCCCGCCGACCGGCTGGGCATGCTCGACGGCCAGCGCATGCGCGCCGCCCGCGTCGTGCTCGACATCGGCGTGCACCTCGAGAAGCCGCGTCCCGACGGGCAAGGCCCGTGGGACGCCGACTTCGCGCTCGAGTTCATGCTGCGGAACGTGAACATGCCCGACGAGTTCGTGAAATTCGAGGTCAACCGCTACCTCGGCTGGCCGGGCCAGGCGCCGTCGTACAAGGTCGGCCAGCGCATCTGGGAGCAGCTGCGCGACGAGGTCGCCGAGCGCGAGGGCGAAGCGTTCTCGATCAAGCAGTTCCACAAGCGCGCTCTCGACCTCGGTGGTGTCGGCCTCGACACCCTGCGGTCCGCGCTGACGCGCTGATCAATCGCCGAGGTCGTGGCGCAACAGCGCCACGACCTCGGCATCCGTCGTCTGCCGGAAGTCGTCGTAGTACTGGCCCACGGCCCAGAAGTCGGCCTCACGGTAGGGGCACACGAACGCATCGACGGCGTCAACCGGCGGTTCCCATTGTTCCGGCGCGACGGGCACAGCCAGCACGACCTGCTCGGGGTCGCGGGCGCGCAGCGCCCTGCACGCCGCGATGGCGGTCGCGCCCGTCGCGACGCCGTCATCGACCACGATGGCCGTGCGCCCTGACAGCTCCACGGACGCCGAGCCGAAGGCATCCGTCCGCCGTGCCAGCTCGTCGCGCTCCGCCGCCTCGACGCGCTCGAGATCTTCCGGCGACATGCCCGCCCACCGCATCGCGCCGGGCGTGACGATGCGGACGCCCTCGGCGATCGCGCCGACCGCGTACTCCTTGTGGCCTGACGCGCCGAGCTTGCGCACGACGACCGCGTCCAGTTCGAGCCCGAGCGCTTCGGCGACCGCCGCTGCGACGACGACGCCGCCCCTCGGGATGCCGAGGACCACGGCATCCGTTCCCCGCCATCGTTCGAGCTCTGCGGCGAGCTCACGCCCGGCTGACCGGCGATCCGTGAACGGGATCATGCCTCCACGCTACGCTCGCGTCGCGCGGCCGTCTCGGGAATGCCCCCACCGGCCCGCCGGTTCATGCAGATGCATAGAAGGAGAAGCACATGACATCTGGCGACCCTGCCACGATCGAACTCGGACTCGACACCTTCGGCGACGTGACCCGCGACGCCTCCGGAGAGCTGATCAGCGGCGCCCAGACGATCCGCAACGTCGTCGAGCAGGCAGTTCTGGCCGACCGCGTCGGCCTGTCGTTCTTCGGGGTGGGGGAGCACCACCGCCGCGAGTTCGCGGTGTCGAGCCCCGAGATCGTGCTCGCGGCCGCCGCCGCGCGCACGGAGCGCATCCACCTCGGAACCGCCGTCACGGTGCTCTCGAGTGACGATCCGGTGCGTGTCTTCGAGCGGTTCTCGACCCTGGATGCCGTCTCGAACGGGCGCGCCGAGGTCATCCTCGGCCGTGGATCCTTCATCGAGTCGTTCCCGCTGTTCGGCTACGACCTGCGCGACTACGAAGCGCTGTTCGACGAGAAGCTCGACCTCTTCTCTCAGTTGCTGACGGAGAAGCCCGTCACCTGGAGCGGGACGCTCCGGGCGTCCCTCGACGAGGCCGACGTCTTCCCCAAGACCGAGAACGGACTGCGGGCCTGGGTCGGCGTGGGCGGCACGCCGGAGTCGGCGGTGCGCGCGGCGCGGTACGGGTACGGGCTCATGCTCGCGATTATCGGGGGCCCTGCTGGGCGCTTCGCGCCCTTCGCCGAGCTGTACCGCCAGTCGCTCGACACGTTCGAGCAGCCGCAGCTGCCGGTGGGGGTGCACTCGCCGGGCCATGTCGCCGAAACCGATCAGCAGGCCTGGGATGAGGCGTACCAGGGTTTCGAAGCGATGAACAACTCGATCGGCCGCGAGCGCGGCTGGCCGACCTACAACCGGCTCCGCTTCCAGCACGATGTCGGCCCCGAGGGCGCGTTGTATGTCGGCTCACCCGAGACGGTCGCCCGCAAGATCGCCGCCACCGTGCAGGCGCTCGGTGCCTCCCGCTTCGACATGAAGTTCTCGACCGGCACGCTTTCGCACGAGAAGATGATGCGCTCCATCGAGCTGTTCGGCACCGAAGTGGTCCCGCGCGTGCGCGACATGCTGTCGTGAGACCCGCGAGGGCTGCAGCATCCGTAGCATGACGCTATGACGGATGCCGCCACCCGCGCGTCGTCGACGCTCTCGGAGCGTCTCGACAGCCTGCCCTTCACCCGCAAGCACCTGCGGGTGCTCACCGGCTCGGGGATCGGGTGGGCGCTGGACGCGATGGACGTCGGGCTCATCTCCTTCATCATCGCGGCGCTGGCGGCGCAGTGGAGTCTCACCCCGACCGAGGCGAGCTGGATCGCCTCGGTCGGCTTCGTCGGCATGGCGATCGGCGCCAGCGTCGGCGGCCTCCTCGCCGACCGCTTCGGGCGTCGTCAGGTGTTCGCGCTCACGCTCCTCGTGTACGGGCTCGCGACCGGTGCGAGCGCGCTCGTCGGCGGGCTCGCGGCACTTCTCGTGCTGAGGTTCCTCGTGGGCCTGGGGCTGGGCGCGGAACTGCCGGTCGCGAGCACCTACGTGAGCGAGTTCGCTCCGGCGCGTATGCGGGGGCGTCTGATCGTGATCCTCGAGGCCTTCTGGGCCGTCGGCTGGACCCTCGCGGCGCTCATCGGGTACTTCGTGATCCCGGCCTCCGAGGACGGCTGGCGCTGGGCGTTCGCGCTGGGTGCGATCCCCGCACTGTACGCGCTCATCGTGCGCTGGGGCCTGCCCGAGTCGGCGCGCTGGCTCGAGCGGCGAGGGCGGTTCAGCCAGGCGGAGTCCGTGGTGCGCTCGTTCGAAGACGCCGCCCGCGTCCCCGCGGCCCCTGTCGCCGGGCGGCAGTCGGCGCCACCGGCTGCGGCGACATCGCTGGGTGAGAGGCTCGGCACGCTGTGGTCGGCCGAATTCCGTGTCCGCACCGCCTGCCTTTGGCTGGTGTGGTTCTGCGTCAACTTCTCGTACTACGGCGCGTTCATCTGGATCCCCTCGATCCTCGTCGCCCAGGGGTACGACCTCGTGCGGTCCTTCGGCTTCACCCTGATCATCACGCTGGCGCAGCTGCCCGGGTACGCGGTGGCGGCCTGGCTCATCGAGGTGTGGGGGCGCCGCGCGACGCTCTCCGTCTTCCTCATCGGCTCTGCAGTGTCGGCGATCTTCTTCGGCACCGCATCCGGGCCCGGTGCGATCATCGCCGCCGGCATGGCGCTCTCGTTCTTCAATCTCGGCGCCTGGGGTGCCCTGTATGCCGTGACTCCGGAGATGTACCCGACGTCGCTGCGCGCCACCGGCTCGGGCTGGGCGGCGGGTGTCGGACGCATCGCGTCGATCGTGGCGCCCCTGGTCGTGCCGCCGCTCCTCGTCGCCGGCGGTGCGCCCGTGCTGTTCGTCGTGTTCGCGGCGTTCTTCGCGGTCGCGGCGGCCGCGGCGTGGGGACTCGTCGATCGCCGGGGTGTCGCCCTCGACGACCGCTGAGCGGTGGCGGGACGCGCGCCCCACCGGTCGTAGGCTTGAGCCCGTGGCATCCGTTCGATACGTCGCGATCGGCGACTCCTTCACCGAGGGCGTGGGCGACGAACTCCCCGACGGCCATGTGCGCGGCTGGGCCGACCTCGTCGCTCACGGGTGGGCGAACGCCACCGGTGAGGGCGTCGAGTACGCGAATCTCGCGATCCGCGGAAAGCTCGTGTGGCCGATCGTCGAGCAGCAGCTCGAGCCGGCGCTCGCTCTGAAGCCGACCCACTTGTCTTTCAACGGCGGCGGCAATGACATGCTGCGCCCGCGCACGAGCGTCGCACACGTGCTCGCGGCGTTCGAGACGGTGCTGCGCCGCTGCGACGAGGAGGGCGTCCAGCTCATCGTGCTCTCGGGGGCGAATCCGACGGCGCAGCTGCCGCTGAAGCGCGTGATCCAGCGCCGCGGCGACCTTCTGTCGTACGCCGTCGAGGCGCGTCTGGCTGCCCGCACCGACGTCGTGCAGGCGTACAACTGGTTCGACGAGGAGCTGGCGACGCCGCCGTACTGGTCGGAGGACCGCCTGCACATGAACTCCCGCGGACACCACCGTGTCGCTGCCCGCGTGCTCAGCGCGCTCGGCGTCGAGCCGGTGCCGGAGTGGTGGTCGCAGCCGCCGCTTCCGCCGATGGGACCGCGCGGCGCAGCCTACTATCGCGAGCACGTCGGGCCGTGGGTGAGGCGCCGCCTCACCGGCACGTCATCGGGCGACGGACGAGAGCCGAAGTTCGGTCAGTGGAGCGAGATCGCCCCGACCCGCTGACAGCCTCTCACGCGGCGCCGCCGATGACCGCATAGGTCAGCTCGGCGAACGCGCCAGCCTGTCGTACGGCCGTCAGCTCGAGCCGATCGGCTCCCAGGCTGCGCGGGAGGAGCGGCTTGCCCGACGGCAGCGTCGCGGGAGCGATCGACACGCGGATCTCGTCCAGCAGTCCCGCATCGGCGAATTGACCCGCGAGGTCGCCACCGCCGACGATCCACACGTCGCGGTCGCCCGCCGCGTCGCGGATCTGCGGCCACACCTGGCGCACGTCACCAGAGGCGAAGCGGATGTCGACGCCGGGCACCACGGGCTGCTCCTTGCTCGTGAACACCCACGTGGGGCGGTCGCCGTAGTACGACGGCCACTTCTCGGGGTGGGCGACCAGATCTTCGTGCTCGAGCACCCACCGGTACGTCGACGAGCCCTGCACGAGCACGCCGATGCCGGAGAGGAAGCGCTGGAAGTCCTCGTCGCCGCCCTCGCCGCCCGGAGCGGCGAAGAGCCACTCCAGCGAGTCGTGGTCGTCGGCGAGGAAGCCGTTGAGCGTGGTGGCGGTGTAGAAGACGACGCGGGGCATGCGGTCACGGTAGCGCGCATCTCCGACAAACGCTTGACTCGATATTCAACCAAGTAGTACTGTACCGATCAGTTGAATAAAGGAGGCGAGATGACCGATGCACTGAGCCGCACATTCGCGGCACTCGCCGACCCGACGCGTCGCGCGATGCTCGCGCGGCTGAGCGAAGGCGAGGCGACGGTGGGGGAGCTCGCCGAGCCGTTCGACATGACGTTCGCCGCCGTGTCGAAGCACCTGCGCGTGCTCGAAGGAGCGGGGCTCGTCACCCGGGGCCGCAACGCCCAGTACCGCCCGGCCCGGCTCGACGCGCGGCCCCTGGCTGCGGCATCCGACTGGATCGGCGGCTACGCGCAGTTCTGGGAAGACAGCCTCGGCGCCCTTGATCACTATCTCAACGCCCTGCAGCAGCTCGGGGCGCCCCGCACCGCACCGACCGGCGGCCCCGCCGCACCCACCGAGAAGGAGAACGACCATGACTGAGTACTTCACCGTCACGCGCACCCTGCAGGCTCCCCGCGAGCTCGTGTTCGAGACCCTGACGAAGCCCGAGCACTTCGCCGTGTGGTTCGGCACCGCGGCCGTCGAGGTGCCGCAGGACAGCCTCACGATGGACGTCCGGCCGGGGGGCGCCTTCCGCGCCGTCATGCTGCTGCCCGACGGCAACCGCATCGACTGGGCGGGGGAGTACAAGGTGGTCGAGCCGCCGTCGCACCTCGCGATGACGCTGACCGACCAGCCCGGCGACGACGCGGGGCTTCCCGTGCTGTTCGACCTGGAAGAGGCCGGCGACGGCACCGTGCTCACGATCCGCCAGGACCGCAGCGACTTCTCCGACGAGCAGGTCGCCGCGACCATCGCCGGTTACAACTCGTTCATCGACGACATCGAGCGTGTGCTGGAGCGTCTCCAGAACGCCTGATCGCTGTCACACCCTGCGCAGCGGCCCGGGTCGCAGCATCCGTCACCGCCTGCGCGGAGCGCGCCGACGCGAAGCCGTACAGGGGCGCATGCACCCATTCGGCGTCGGCGAGCCACGCCGGATCGATGCCGTCGAGCTCGGCTGCCGCGCCGCGATCGGTGATCATGGTGCGCTCGCCCACGGCGTCGACGAGCACCACGATCGAGCCGGTGCGGCCGTGCCGCTGCACCTTGGCGTCGACGCCGGCGGCCTCGAGCTCTCCGACGAGCGCGCGGGCGAGGGTGTCGTCGCCGACACGGCCGATGAAGCGGGACGGA
Source organism: Microbacterium sp. F01 (assembly GCF_056156365.1). Classification (NCBI taxonomy): domain Bacteria; kingdom Bacillati; phylum Actinomycetota; class Actinomycetes; order Micrococcales; family Microbacteriaceae; genus Microbacterium; species Microbacterium sp. F01. The sequence goes on along the minus strand of NZ_CM149592.1, from coordinate 1,879,314 downwards.
TGCTGCGCCACCGCCGCCACCGCCACGTTCGCGGCGCTTCCGCCCCGCGTGAGACGCACCTCGGCGGGATTGTCGGTGCCGCGCTCGAGCGCCGCGCCGCCGAGGACGATGAGGTCGGCGACGAGGTCGCCGATCACGACGAGCATCAGACGTCGCCGGCGAGTGCCTGCGCGATGCGCGCGCCGAGGTCGACGTTGCCGCGGTACACGGCGACGTTCACGTCGAGGCTGCGTCCGCCCGTCTCCCGCTGGAAGAAGTCGAGCAGGAACGGCGTCGTGTCGTGCCCCGAGACCCCTGCGGCGTCGGCCGCGGCGAGCGCCCGCGCGAGCACGTCGTCGTGCAGTGCCGGGTCGAGCTGGCGATCCGCGGCCACGGGATTCGCGACGAGCAGCGTCGACGAGATGCCCAGGGCGTCGCGCGCGCGGGCGATCGCGGCGATCTCGGCCGGGGAATCCACCGAGTACTCGACGTCGTGGCCGGAGTCGCCGACGTAGAACCCGGGGTAGTCGGTGGTGCGGTAGCCGACCACGGTGAGGTTCAAGGTCTCGAGGCGCTCGAGGGTCAGCGCGATGTCGAGGATCGACTTGACGCCCGCGCTCACCACGACGAGCGGGAGGCCGGCGAGGGTCGGCAGATCGGCGGATTCGTCGAAGGTCTGCGCGGCCCCCCGATGCACACCGCCGAGTCCTCCGGTCGAGAAGACCCGCACGCCCGCCCGCGCCGCGAGGTGCGCCGTGGCCGCGACGGTGGTGCCCGCGCTGAGTCCTTTCACCACCGCGACGGGCACATCACGCACGCTCGCCTTCACGACACCGTCCGTCGTCGAGAGTCGCTCGATCTCGTCGGGCGACAGACCCACCGTGGGTCGGCCGTCCACGATGCCGATCGTCGCGGGCACGACGCCCAGCGCGCGGACGCGGGCCTCCGCTTCGAGCGCCACCGCGACATTGCGCGGTCGCGGCAGGCCGTGCGTGAAGATCGTCGACTCCAGCGCGAGCACGGGATCGCCCGCGGCGACGGCTTCGCGCACCTCCGGGGCGATGACGAGGGGATCGGACACGGGCATCCTTTCGATCCGGGCAGCTCGTCCGGCCCGGATAGGGACACAGTATCGAGCGGATGCTGCCGCCCCGCCCGACGCGCGGGCTCGAGTCGTGCGATGCCGGCGCTCAGCGGCGCGGGCGACGCGGCGTCCTGGGCGGGTCCATCCCCAGGCGGATGCGCGTGCGCTTGCGCTCGATGACGATGAACACGCTGCCGAGCGCCCACAGCGGCACCTGCATGAGGAACGCCAGGCGGAACGCGTCGAGGTTGTACGTCGCGGGCGTGCCGGCGCCCTGCAGGTCGAGCGCCAGGCCGATGAGGAGGATCGCGACCAGCGCCGCGAGGAACCCGCCGGCGTTCGTCACCCCCGTCGCGGTGCTGAGGCGGTGCGAGGGGTTGTGCGTCCGGGCGTGGTCGAAGGCGATCATCGACGCGGGTCCTCCGGTCGCGAGGGCGACGGCGAGCGCGATGAGCAGCCACAGCGGCGCGGGGCCGGGGTACGCGATGACGGCCAACCAGGCGACCGCCTGCACGGCGACGGTCGGCAGCACGAGCGCCCGTGATCGCAGGTGCGGGATGCGCCGCGAGAGTTCCCCGATGATCGGCCCGAGCGCCATGCCCACCACGACATACAGCGACATGATCGACGCGGCTCCTGCCGTGCTGAGGCCTTCTCCGGCGGTGAGGAAGGGCATGCCCCACAGCAGCACGAATGCGGTTCCCGCGAATGGCGTCGTGAAGTGCGACCAGAACGCGAGGCGCGTCCCGGGATGCGCCCACGCCGCGCGGATGCCGACCCCGGTGTCGACCGACGAGGTCACGACGCGGATCGCGCCGGTGTCGGTGTCGACCGAGACGTCCTCGTCACGGTCTGCCGGGTGGTTGCGGATCAGGAGGAACACGAGGATCGCGAACAGCACGCCGAGTCCGGCGATGCTGCCGAACGTGATCGTCCACGACGTGGCGTGCAGCAGCGCCGCGAGCGGGATCAGCGCGACCAGCTGGCCGGCCTGGCCCACGATGCCGGTGAGCTGCACCATGATCGGGCCGCGCTGCGCGGGGAACCAGGTCGCGATGAGGCGCAGCACGCCCGGGAAGATCGCCGCGTCGCCGGCGCCGAGCAGCATGCGGGCGAGGATCGCGACGCCGACGCTGGGGGAGACCGCCATGGTGAGCTGTCCCACCGCCATCAGCAGCATCCCGACAGTCATGATCGGCCGCGCACCGTATCGGTCGAGCAGCACGCCGATCGGGATCTGCATGCCGCCGTACACCGCGAGCTGCACCACTGCGAAGAGCGACAGGGTGGCGGCGTCGGCGTCGAAACGCGCCGCCGCATCGACGCCCACGGCGCTCAAAGAAGAGCGGTTCGTGATCGCGAGGACGTACCCGGCGACGCCGACAGTCCAGATCACCCAGGCATATGCTCCCGGCCCCGTCGCGCGAGGACGGGACAGACTGTGCACCATTCCACAGTAGTCACCGTGACGGATGCCTCGGCCAGCGGCCGCCGACTCACCGGGTCGCAGACCGGCATGACCGTGAATCGGCGCCTTGCGGCAGCATCCGTCACCTGTCAACCCCCTCCCGCGCACGCCGACGGATGCGGGAGCGTACGTACGGGACCACTCGTCCCGAGACAGGGGAGGCTGATCGCCGCGCCCCGGAAAGGACACCTCGCATGAGTATCGGAGCAGGCATCGCCCTCTTCGCCATCGGAGCGATCCTCGCGTTCGCGGTGAACGTGGAGGTCGAGTGGGTGAATCTCGACATGATCGGCTACATCCTCATGGGTGCCGGAGCCGTCATCTTCCTGGTCGGCATCGTTCTGCTGGCGCGCCGCCGCCGGTCGGAGTCCGTCACCCGGACCGCCGTCGACCCGAACGTCAACGAGCAGGTCACGCGCCGGAGCACGAGCTCGACCGACGACGCCGCCGGACTCTGAACGACCTTCCGGCCGCGGACGCTGCGGCGTCCGCGGCCGGAGTCCTGCGCGCTCAGTCCGCGGTGGGCGCCGAATCGATCGCCGCGCGGAACGCCTCGACCCCGCGCATCTCGATCGGCGAGCCGAGCGCGGTGACGTGATCGCCCCGCAGCGACTCCCAGCCCTCGCGCGACATCGTGAAGCGGTTGTGCAGGACCGCGACACCCTCGCGGGCGACCTGGAACGCGCCGTCGGGCTCATAGCCCACGCGGCGTGACACGGCGTTCGACGGGCCGTTGTCGACGAAGGCGCCCGATGTCGCCTCCCGCGCGCCGAGACCATCGAATGCGAGGTGCAACGCGAGCATCCGCATGCGTGTGCCGATGCCGCGCCCTTGGTGAGCGCGGCCGAGCCACGATCCGGTGGTGACGCGGCGCAGCACCGGCCACTCGCTCGCCGTGAGCCCCTGGACACCGGCCGGGATGCCGTCGTGCATCACGGCGAGCTCGAGGATGAACGCATCGGGGGAGATGCGGTTGCGGATTCCCCATTGGTACGCAAGGACGCTCCGTGCGACGTCGTCGGCCGTGCCCCGGGACCAGGGGTGCTCGAACGGCATCATCTCGGGATCATGGATGCCGCGTCCCGCGAGTTCCGCGAGCTGCACGAGCAGATCGTCGTCGATCCAGCGGAGTTCGATGTCGCCCGCGCGCACCGATACCGCCGAGGCGGGCCAGAGGCGGGCGAGCGCGCCGGTGTGCGACATCCCGGAAGTCTGCCAGACGGCGGTGACAGAGGATAGAGTGACCGGGCGCCCACTCTAGTGGGCGCCCGCCCATTTGGAGGATCGATGCCTACCGGTCACGCACTCGATGATGCCCGCGGCCTCCTGCTGGAGGCGGGGCGCAGCATCCTCGCGTCGCAGGGAGCCAACGCCCTGACGAGTAGATCGGTGACCGAGGCGTCCGGAGTCGCGAAAGGCGTTCTGCATCGCCATTTCCAGGACTTCGACGCCTACGTCGCGGCACTGGTCGTGGACGAGGCCATCCGCATCCAGGCGATCGAGCCGCGGGTGGGGGACTCCGCCGCGGCGGCGACCACGGATGTGATCGAGCAGACCTTCACACCGACGATGCTCGGGCTCACGAGCCTGGTCATCGGCCGCGACGGAGTGCGGCGGCTCGTCGGCGATGGTTCGCCCGGCATTCCGCTGCTGGGCGACGCGACGGCTGCCGTCGCGGACGTCCTGGCGGCGGGGCGCGAGGTGGGCTGGATCCGGGAGGACGCCGACGTCTCCGTTCTTGCACTGGCGCTCGCAGGGAGCGCGTATCTGCTGTCAGCAGGGGAGTCGGGCGCCCTCCCGGATCACGACGCGGTGCAGGAGGTCGTCGAGTCGATCCTCGCGTCCTCCCTCTGACGCCGGCGGGAGAGCAGTTCGGCCGTTACTCGCGCTCGACCGGGAGCCACAGCTCGCATGTCGCCGTGCTGAAGTCCGGGGCCCTGTCGAGCACCGCGACGATCGACGGACCCGGCCGGAGACGCCAGGGGTTCGACGGGAACCAATCGCTCGCCGTTGCCGCCCACGTCTCCTGCAGCGCGGTGGGGTAGGGGCCTTCCGTGCGAAAGACGGCCCATGCACCCGCCGGAACCACGATCACGTCGAGATCATCGGGCACGGACGCGCCCTCACCGACCGCGACGCCGTGGAGGTAAGTCAGCTCGCTGCCCTCTGTGTAGTCGGGGTCGACGTCTGCACTCACCTGGAGCAGGCCCGCGGGCTCAGTGCTGCTCAGGCTCTTCAGTCGGGAGTGCTCGGAGACAGGAAGCGCGGAGATGTGCGCCTGGATATGAGGATTGACGCCTTCGTGAATGAGGGGCACGCGTGCGGCGTGGCCGACGAGCAGGAATGCCGGCCGATCGGCGATGCGGGTGTCCATGGGTGTGTTCCCTTCTACTGTCAGGCGGAACCTGAGCTGCGGTTGTGAGCGAAGGGGACCGCCGTCGCGGCGCACGTCGGCGGGACCGACACCGTGCACCGTACGGAACGCACGACCGAACGCCTCCGTGGAGCCGTAGCCGTAGCGGACCGCGATCTCGAGCATCTCGCCATCACCGAGCAGGTCGGCGACCGCGACGGTCATGCGCCGACGCCGGATGTACTCCGACAGCGGCATGCCCGCGAGCGACGAGAACATGCGGCGCACGTGATATTCGGTGGTGCCGAGGCTTCCGGCGATGCGGGCGAGGTCGACGTCAGCCGACAGGTCGGCCTCGACGAGCTCGATGACGCGGTTGAGAGTCGCGATCACGGTTCCTCCTTCGACACTCAGCCTCGTCGAGCGCGAAGGAGCGCACCCGACTATCGCGGTTCGATTCGATCGTGCCGCACCGAACGCACGTGCTCAATCTAGGAATCCCAGGTCCGCAGTCGTTTCAGGGGAGCAGCTGCACCGTCGACCTCAGCACCATTCTCGAAAGATGCTGGGAAACCGCGTTACCCGTTTTCTCACTAAGGTCGGACATCCCCGCGCGATTGGGGGTCGCTGGGCGTACACGACCGCGGGCGCCCTATCCGGGCAGTGGCTCAGTGACGCATTCCCCGAAGCGGCTGCGGCCGGTCACGGCCCACATGTCTTCGTCCATGCACGACCAAAACTAGCCGCGCCGCCGCAACTCCACGAAGGGCTCGGTCGAGGACCGCTCACCGTTCGATGCCGACGGGGAGATCGAGCAGGGCTGACCGCCCAGCTACCCTCAGCTCATGCGTGACCCTCACGAAGGGCTGACCGCCGACGGCTGTATCCGCACGGGGGCGTCCCGCGATCGGGTCCCGCCGGCCTTCGAGCAGGTCGTCGTCGACGCCACGTCCGCGTTCGACGACCTCCGGCTGCGCGAGGCGATCGACACGGACGCCGCGCTGCTGCTGTACGGCTCAGTGGCCACCGGAATGGCGGAGCCAGGTCGGTCGGACGTCGATCTCGTCGCGATCGGTGTCGAGAAAGAGCACGCCGCGGCGCTCGCGCGGGAACTCTCCCACGCGCACCGGTCGCTCTGCCGCGAGGTCGCAATTGCTGTGGCCGGGCGACACGACCACGAGGGGCCCAGCGACGAGGCATACGGCAATCAGGTGTTCCTACGTCACTACTGCGTTCCGCTCCTGGGCCACTCGCCCGTTGGCGACGACCGATTCCCTGGGGACGCGCGCGCGGCACGCGGGTTCAATGGCGACATCGGACACGCGCTGGACCGGTGGCGGCAAGCAGGCACCACGGATGCCGCGGCCCTCGGTAGGCGGGTCGGCCGCAAGACGCTGCTGGCGACCGCTGGACTCGTCAGTGTGGCCGAGGGCACCTGGTCGACGGACCGGGCGACAGCGGCGGCTCGCTGGCGCAGACATCGCCCCGATCTCGCGGGAGGACTCGATCAGCTGCTGGCGTGGTCCGACGGCGCTGCCGCGTCAGCCAACGATCTACGAGACGCGGTGGCCGACGACGGCGTCGTCTCCCGCATCGCCGAGGACTTCGCAAATCGCATCGGACTGTGGGACACGTGAAGAGCCGGTCCTAGCAAGTTCGCTTCTGACGAGCGTCCGTGAGTGGACCGGCGAAGCTCGGCGTCCCTGTCTCAGATTTAGCTCGTTGGGCATCGATCCTCTTCAGCGAGAAGTGAGTAGCGTGGTCCAACGCGCGCGCCACGGTGCGGTTGAGGACCGGCCTGCGGGCGTAATGAATCGCGCTCACGCGATATCGTGCTCGCATGTCGAGCTGGCAAGAGGGACGTTTCATCACTGACTGGGCCGACCCGTCGGAGGTTGAAAAGCTACTCGCGCTGATGCCAGTGCAGCAGGTGGGTCGCCTTTCGCGCGACGAGCAGATCCAGCGCAGAGTCACTCTGTACAACCTCTTTGGAATCGGCGCCGTCGCGGTCCAAGATGGCATCGAGTACGAGCCAGGGGTCGGTCCAGCGGATCAGCCACTTCATGCGGCGCTCGACGCCTTGTTCGTCCGTCGGTTCTCTTCGGGTACAAGCTACGACTGACCGAGGCTGACGACAGCCGCTGCCCAGGCGCGATTCGTGTTGATCGCAGGGCGGTTGACCGGCGTACGGCGTCGACAGATTCGTCCGCGGGAGGGGCACGGCCCGCTCAAGGACCCGCATCCGCACGGTGGCCGGCCAATGCGCGGCCGGGTGAGTAATGGGTTCAAGTCCCGTCACCCCGTCGGAGTCAGCGCGGTCGGCGAGCGGATACGTCGGTATGGTGACCGCATGCGCAGAGTGTCCGTCGGAGTTGTGACAGCCGCCATCATCTCCGGCGTGCTCTTGGTCGGCGGCGTCATCATGTTCTTCGCCGCACGCCCGACTGGGACGGCACCGTTTGGTTGGTTCGCGTATCAGCCACTCGCTGGGGCAGCGTTCTTCCCTGGTTCACTCATCATGCTGACACCGCTCATGGTTGCGGCTGCCACCATCGCAATCGTCGGTCTCGTGGGAATTGGCGCGATCGCCGGGTACCTGCTCGGTCGACGTCACCAAGCTGCTCTCTGAGGGACTGGCTTGCGCCCCCGGCGCAACGCTCTTGGTCAGCTCTGGCTGTCTGGCACTTCCCAGGTTCGCTTGCGCGGCCATCCACCCGGGATCTCGCCCTTCGTGACGCGCCGAATCCCACCGCTCGCCAACGCCTCCACATGGAGGCATCGCTGCGCTGACGCAATGCCGGCACCGCCGAAGACGGCCAAGATGAGCGCGAGCACGATGTGGTACCACGGGGGCCGAACGTCATGAGCAAGCGTCGCTTGATGCTCCGATCGCTCAACAACGGCCCACCCGTCCTGCTCCCGCGCCGCAATCTCCGCGGCAAACGCGGCACGCCGCCGACCGGCGGTGAAGACATCGGCCCCCTCGATCACTCAAGCCTCCACACGACGGACGGTGCAGTCCCAGTTGGTTGCATTCCGCCATCTTTTCCGACCGCGAGCGACTGCGCAGTGATTCTCATTCGACGTCCGCTCGCGTCCCTAAGTGGTTCGCGGCCGACGGTAGGACGGAAAGGTGAAGAGGCGCTGCTTCTTGCGCGCGGTCCGCTCCAACCCGTAGACGACGGATCCGTCGCGGTCTAGCAGGTAGTCGGGGTGTTTCATGTCAACGGTGCCTCCGTGGTCGACGATCTGCTGGACGATCTTCCACGCCGCGAGGTGACCGTTGTCGTGATTAGCATCGTCCAACGTCCACCAACCCAGCGAGCCGCGCCGGACCGAAACGACTACAAGCCCGTGGTCGCCGGGCATTGCGTTCTCTTCCTCGTGGCCCAGCATCATGTCCAGCGCAACTGCGGTGACTACGCGCGGGATGAGGTGAAGGATTCTGTCGAACTCGGCAACCGGACGCTCTACCTCGACGAGCCCGTCGCTTCCTACGAGTTCGACAATCGCTGCAGTCAGATCGTCATTCGAGACAACGGACGGAGCAGTCCCACCTGGAAGCATTCCGCCATCTTCCCCGATCCCGTCGTGTCCGCGCAGGGGTGACCTCAAACGTGCGCTCAGGGACCCACAACCGAACGCAGTCTGCCGGCACGCCTCGGGCCTCAAGCGCGCACTGCGCTCGCGCCGACCGCCAATCGGACCAGGGCAAAATGGGAGGGTGCCCTCGACGTTCGCGCTCGTCACCGACACGCCGATGCCCGCTGAGGCGCTGTTCGACCTGTCGCTGGATATCGACGCGCACGTCGCGTCGATGGCACAGTCTGGCGAGCGCGCCGTGGCCGGCGTGACGAAGGGCCGTATCGGGCTCGACGAGACTGTGACCTGGCGGGCCCGTCACTTCGGCATCTGGTGGACGATGACTTCACAGATCACCGCCCTCGACCGACCAACGCACTTCACCGACCGCCAGGTCCGCGGGCCGTTCAGGACATTCGTCCACGAGCACAGGTTCGAGCAGCTCGCGACCGGCTCCCGCATGACCGACACCATCACCCTCGCCTCCCCGGTCTTCGGATCACTCGCCGAAAAGCTCGTGCTGGTGCCCTACCTCCGACGACTCATCACGAAGCGCAACGCCCACCTGCTCGCCAGACCCAGTTGAGCCTGCGAACGTACGGTCGCCGACCCGCTGGCGACAGACGTGGCTTTGCTGCCGGGGACGTTGGCCATCAGCGTTGCGCCCGGACTGTCTCCCCGATCGTGCGGAATGTGTACAGCAGCGAGATTGCTTCACCAGGTGTGAACAACGACGTCGCCACGGCCCTGCACCGAAGTCAGCTCATCGACTTGACGACGACCGGTCGCCGTAGCGGGCTACGTCGCCGCATCGAGATCTTCCTGCACGAAAAGGACGGCGTGCTGTTCATCACCGGGCTTCCGCGTCGAGACCGCACACGGGACTGCGGCGCAACGGCAATGGGTGCTCGCACAGGAACAGCAACGGGTGGCTCGAATTTGGTCCGCCGGCGGTGGCTCAAACGCCAGCCGAACTCCGTGGCGTCGGCGTTGAGCGATGATGGGCGTCGGTGGCCCGCTACACGTTCCCTGCCCTTCCAACGCCCACGCTCCGGACAGCGATACTTACAGGAGCGGGAGCGTAGGGCGCAACCTCGTGTTGCGTCTCAGCATGGCGGACCTAATCTTCCGATTGTGCTGAGTGTGACGATGTCTCCGAACCCGTTGCTGCCGTCCATTCCTGTGCTGCTCACTATCGCGATGGTGGTCGTAGCCGTTGTGGTCGCAGTGGGGATTGCGGTCGCGGTCTGGCTTGCCGTCCGCGCCCGGCGCCGTGGGTAGCTGAGCGCCGCGGGCGCCGAATGCACGTAGAGGGTCCGACACTCGCTCACCGCCCTCTCGAGGACCGACTGCGGACACTAGAAGCGCTATCGTCAGTCCATGAAACTCAGCTTCGGCGCCTGGGTCGTCATGATCTTGATCGTCGCGGGTGAGGCCCTGATCGCTTTCCTCACGGTCAAGGAAGCCGGTATACCGATTGGCTGGGCGGTGGCCGGTTTTGTGCTTGCCGGAATTCTTACCGCGGGCTACTTCTGGGTGTTCACGCGGACGGACACGAACGAGAGCGGCAAATAACCCCGTCCGAGTTGGCTAGGCGAGCGCGTCCTGCGAACCACGGTCATTTGCACGCTCGTCGACCCACGAGCGCGCGCCGGTTGCTCACAAGGTCGGCGGCGGGGGTGCTAGCCAGCTTGTGCCGGTCAGGGTGGGACGCCAGTCAAACCGGCTGCTCTCCAGATCGTGCTCTTGTGGACTGCGCGGAATCCAGCCGAGACCCCATTCAACTGTCAGACGGGCGGGGAGGTCGCGCTCGTCGGCGTAGAACTCGCCTGGTGCGTCTGCGTGCGGGCTCGGGTCGATAACGTATGTCCACCAAGGCTCGCGCGAGTCAGGATAGAGGAACAGCAGTCGGCCGGTCCACGGCCCTTTCGTGATGTGAGCAAGGCGTCCTCCCGCCCAATAGTCCTCATCTGGCGCCGCGACGTCTCCCATTTCTGCATGATGTCACGATCGAGCCAGCCCGTCCGACGATCCTGATTCCGTCGAATGCACGTTGGTGGCACCGCCGACATTGCTTGCACGTATGCGGACCCACTGCCGAGCGCCGAGCCGTGCGAAGCTGGGTCGGTGAACGAACGCGACGAGGCTGAGCGAGTTCGGTCGGTGCTCGCGGAGACGACACAGGTCGCCGACGCCGTCGTAGCGCTCCTGGTTGATCGGAATCCCGCAACACACGTCGAGCGGACCCTCATCGCCGAAGTGATCTGGCAGATGCGCGTGCGAGTTCCCGGACTCCGCGACTCCGACGTTGTGATCGAGCAGTTCGATCACGTCAGTCCCCGGCTGCGGGATTCCGGGGAAGTCGACAACGGGAGGGCCCTGGCGGAACTCCTGATGAGCGAGCCGCCTGGATGCTTCACGAGATCTACTCCCGACCTGCGTCGCGCTGATCAAGGCTGATCAGTGAGCGACCGATCTTCGTTCCTCCCTTCGCCTTGCGGGGTCTTCCGTGCCAAGGCAGAGTGTCGATCGTGCGCTACACCGCTCCCGCGATCGTCGTTGGATTCGCTTCAGCGGTCTTCTTCGCCGCGGTCTGGCTTGGGGCAGGGGTGCTGTCCGATGGAAGGACTGGGCCGACACTGCTCGTCGCAGTTGCGCTGGCGATCACTACCTTCGTCGCGGCTGCGTGGGCCGTCGGCAGGATCCGCCGGACGCGCGCCATGACGCCGGAGACGATCACCACACCGCCTGACGAGGCTAAGTAGGTCTCTTGGCGGCGCGGCCATCGACCGGGCTGCGGACGGGCAGACCAGCGGCGTCACGCACGCCGCCGCGAGATTCACTACCGTCGATGAGATGACCGAGCGCCGCTTCACGATCGACCCTTCCGCTGACGCCGCGTACATCCCGGTTGCGCCCTCAATCGGCGCCGGCCAATCGGTCGAGAACGTCGTCATCGAACGCGCACAAGGCACGATCGCCTTGGACTTCGATGGCGAGGGCCGCCTGCTCGGTGTCGAGATCCTCGGCGCATCGGCGCTCCTCACGCCACGAACGATCGCAGACGCCGAGGTGCTCGCGTAGCGACCCTCCACCGCGCTAGGAGGGCTTCTCTGAGCTTCGCTGCGTTCAGCTGGTGCTGAAATCTACTACTTCGGTCCTGGGAGACTCTTGAAGTGACCGCCGACGTCAAAGCCATGCTGGATCGCTTCATTACCGATGTGTTCAACGGGGAGTTCGTCGTTAAGGACGTCACTCTCGACGATCCCATGTGGATACATGGTGTCGAGGTGGTCGGCCGTACCCGTTCGGATCGCGCAGCAAGAATCAGAGTTGGTCGCGTCTGGATGGACGCTTTCATTCCTGAACTGGGCTGTGGAGCGGCTCACGTCGACGAAGACGGTGATGTCGTCTATCAGGAGGAGGAATTGACGAAGCTCTGCCGCGCCTTGCGTGCCTATCTCCAAGGGGAAGGTCGCATGCGACAGCAGCGTCGACTGTTCGGCCGGGGTAGTACGTCTGAACTGGCGATTGAGGTCGACGGCTTCGAATGGCGCTTCGGTACGAGGTCCTGGATTTGGGCGAGGGAGGTCTAGCTGACACCTCGGCTATGCGCACGACTGTTGTGCCCGCGCGGCGACCGGTGATCGCGCGTCGCGGACCGCGAACTTCGACGGGCGCTTCCGCGCATGGCCCGCCGCGCGACCGCCTATCGGCTGCGGATACCCGCCCAACTAACCGTCTTGACTGACCGCGACCGTTCGGCGCCCAACAGCAAGCCAGGCGAGCGGGCCGAGCACTGGAACCAAGAGCACGAGCGCTGCCCACAGCAGGCCCTGCGCCGGGGGGAGACGCTTCGCTGCTCGAGCGAGACTGACGAGCGCGAGCATCGTGAGCGCGATCACTAAAGCGCTGATGACTGACCACGCGATGTCATAGCCGGCGGGAATCAGTGGGTTGTGTTCATCGCTCACCTTTCCAGCCTATGGTCGGCGAGGTTTCGACGGATAGATAACCGGCGATCGAACCGAAGGCGAAGCTGACTCGCTACCGTGGGCTGAATGACGCGGGTGTGGCTGACGGAGTGGGAGTGGGCGTGCTGCGGTGACGCATTCGAGGTGGGCGACGACGTCGACTTCGGCATCGCGACCCGCACCTCTGATCCGTCGCTCGCTAAACTTCTCGGTCCGGCGCTGCTGGCAACAGTGGAGGCAGTCGAATCGCACCATGAAGCGGAATTCACCGATCGAGTACGCGGTCGCGTGACCGCCGTGCACGCCGTCGCTCATGAAGTCTCGGAACGTCGCTCCTTGCGTCGCCCAGGTCACGGCGCGCCCCCGAACGCAGTCATGCCCGCTGACGGCGAGGAATGGCCGCTGGTCGGCCGTGACCTCGGCGGCGGCGTGTTCGCTGGCTCGCGCCCGTCCCGGTACGTGATTGAGGTTGTGCCTGTGCCTGGCACCGCCAAGCTCTCGCCAGCTGGCGGCGTGCGGCTGCACGCGGCCGGAACTACCCTGCCCACGGCCGGCACTAGCATCGGCGAACCACCTGCTGAGCGGAAGGCGCGTGTGCTGGCGGGCTGGCTGGTCGACGTCGAAGATCGCTAGTCGAGCACTGTGCGGCTGCGCGTTCAGCGACCGGCATGCGAGCGCTCCCGAAGCGGTCTTGAATCTGGAATCCAATGTGATGATTGGGCGATGGTGCGACGTGCCAGGACCAGGCCACTGACCATCGTGGCCACCATCGTCGGGATCGCCCTGTTGGTCGCCGGCGCGACTGGACTGACTCCCGCGGCCGGGTCAGCTATCAAGAACGGTGCCGACTACGCATGCCTGGTCGACTCGAGCGGCACGCCCCCTCTTGGCGAGGGCCACAACCCCGAGTCGGTCATCGCGCAAGGATCTTGGTCGCTGGTCCCGCTCGGTCTGCAGTGTCGCTTCATTGCCGCCGACACCGGCGCCGCTGTCTCGGTCCCTCCGTCACCGCTGCCCACTGTATTGATCATGAGCGGCGCGGCCATCGCGTGCGGCGCAGGCCTCCTGGCCCGCCGAAACCGACGCGTCAGCACGTCCGCAACGTCCGGCTGAGGACCGGCTTTCGAGGCGCATTCAGAGTGTCATTCCGAGCACGGTACGGACGGCGATGGGTCCACCGTGGTCATCCTCGCGTCGAGTCATCCCGATCTTCAGTGCGACCTTCTCGGACGCGGCGTTGTCGGGATGGATGATCGCAACGAGTTCAGCCGTACCCAGCTCAACACGTGCGAAGTCCCGGCAGGCGGCCGCTGCCTCTGTTGCGTAGCCCTGCCCTTGGAGCGCCACGCGCACGTGGTAGCCCACTTCGAGCATCGGGACGCCGTTGACGTCTTGCCAGGTCAGCCCGCAGTCACCGACGAACTGGCCCGAATGCGTTTCGATGATCCAGAGACCGAAGCCGTGGGCGGCGTAGTTGTCCTCATTCCAAGCGATCCATCGCGCCGCGTCGTCGCGACTCTTCGTCACCGGGTAGAACTCCATGACCCGGGGGTCGCCGAGCAGGTCGGCCATGTCATCGAGATCGGCCGACGTCATCTCACGGAATCGGAGCCGCGCGGAGGGAGCGGGAATCATCCCAGCACCGTATCGGCAGCCGACCCCCGAACGGATCCAGTTTGGCCCGCCCGTGACCCGCGCGATGCGTGCACTGCGCGCAGGTCGACCGTCTTCAGCACGCCTCGAGAAGTGATGCTGTCAAGACAACTCGAAGTCTGGACGCACCTCGGCGACCGCGTCGAGTTCCGTCTGCATCCGCGCGTGGAGCTGTCGCCCGTGTTCGATCCACCCATCTGGCACCGGCTCGGTCTCGTCCCGAGCCTGCCAGACCGCGTTCCACTCGTGGAGGTCGGCGGCCAGCTCACTGCTCAGCGGCAAGTCCTCGGCGTCGAGCGTGTACTGCTCGCTGAAGGACTCCCACAGCGGCCACTCGCGCCCCCAATCCGGGAAGAGCCGGATCACCCGCCGTCCGTCTGGGAGGGTGAGCGGGAGCCTTTTCCGGCTTCGGTGCGCGAGGAGCCGGTCTTGCATCTCCGCGCGCATGCGCCACTCGCGCGGCGACTTCGGCGGCGAGTTATAGTCGCCTCCGACCAGCCAGATCAGGCCGCGCCCGTGGGCGGTGTCGTCGACAACCAGTGCGACTGACCACAATCGATCATCGCCCGCGAGCGTCGTCGCGGACCATTCGACGTCCTTGAGCGAGGCGTCGACCAGATCGACCGTGGTCACCGCCGAGCCGGCGCCTTCGAAGACATTGATCCGGTAACGCGGCTCGTTCGATTCCCACGATGAGTCTCGTTCGTCGACCTGGATCCCGCGCATCCCACCACGATAGGGCGACGCCCGCTGGTGTTCGCAAGAGCCTGGGATGTGGTGAGCGAATAGCGGGTTCAGGTGCGGTTACTCGCTTCCCGATCGGCGCGGTGGAGGACCCGTGATCGCACGCGCTCCGGCCCGTGCGCGACAGGCGTCAACCGGTCAAGTCCCGTGGCGTGGTGTCACTTCTGTTGTTGCCGATGGTGGGTGATGGTCAGGCGGTGAGGTACAGCTCGGTGCGGGCGGGCTCGGTGTGTTCGTGCAGGGAGTGGATGAGCTTGCGCATTGAGATGTCGGAGAAGTAGCGGCGTTCGCCGTATTGCCACTCCTCGTGCTGCTCCTGCAGAACAGCGCCGATGAGGCGGGTCACGGAGTCGCGGTCGGGGAAGATCTGGACGACGTCGGCGCGGCGTTTGATCTCGCGGTTGAGCCGTTCGATCGGATTGTTGGACCAGACCTTCTGCCAGTGCTCTCGAGGGGTCGAGGCGAAACCGGTGAGGTCTGGCTCGGCGGTTTCGAGCATGGCGGCGATCTCGGGGAACGACCCGCGGAGGCTGTCGGTGACGGCCTGGTACTGGGCGAGCACGGCCTCCGGCGTGGTCTGCGCGAAGATCGTGGTGATCAGCGCGTTGACCGGCTTGGAGCGCGCGGATCCGATCTTCTGGGTGACGTTGCGGGCGAAATGGACTCGGCATCTCTGCCAGCCAGCTCCGGGCAGGATCGCCTTCACCGCTGCTTTCAGGCCGGCGTGCGCGTCGCTGGTGACCAGGGCGACCCCGAGCGGGTCGGCGTCGGTGGCGACCTTCAGTCCCCGGTCGCGGAGGCTGCGGAGGAACTCGGTCCAGAAGTCGGTGGTCTCCGCGTCTCCCAGCGCCATCCCGAGGATCTCCCGGCGGCCCTCGCCGCTGACGCCGGTGGCGACGACGAGGGCTTGGGAGACGACCCGGCCGCGGTGGCGGACGTCGAGGTAGGTGGCGTCCAGGAAGAGGTAGGGGAACCACGTGTGGTCGATCCGGCGGTGCAGGAACTCCTGCACGGCCTCGTCGATCTCACTGCAGATCCGCGACACCGTCGACCGGCTGATACCGGTGTCGTTGCCCAGCGCCCGGATCAGCTGGTCGACCTTGCGAGTGCTCACCCCGTCGATCCAGGCCTGGCAGATCACGGCGTAGAGCGCCTTGTCGACCCGGCGGCGCGGGTGCAGCAACGACGGGAAGAACGATCCCTCCCGCAGCTTCGGGATCGCCAAGTCCACCTCCCCGGCCGGGGTCGCGAGCGTCTTGGGGCGGGTGCCGTTCCGCCGAGTGGTGCGCTCCGGGGTGCGTTCGTGCGGCGCCGCGCCGATCTTCACCGTCGCTTCCGCGTCGATCAGGTCCTGCAAGCCGGCCTGCAGCATCCGGCGGAACACGTCCGAATGAGCGAGCTCCGGCTCGGCGAGGACTTCGGCAATCAGGGTCGTCAAGGCAGACTGGTTCTGGGTCATCGTGGGATCACTTCTTTGCTTCTTGGCGGAAACAACTGGTCTCCCACGATGGCCCTCCTACGTCAACGACGACGAGGACCCCGTGGGAAGTGACACCACGCTATGAGACGCACCCCGTCAACCGCGCATCGCTCCCAACAGGACCGCGCTTCGTGCCCCCAAAGATGGCGGCGACGACGGTGGAGCGGTCCAGCGGTTGTCGGGCAGGCTGGGGGGATGACCGACATCGCGGAGACACTCATACGCGGTCCGCGTGGCCGTCGGCTGTGCCTGGAGTACGTGATGGTCACAGAGGAGTCCGTACGCTTAGCGGTGTTTCAGCTCGGGTACCAGCAAGTACGGCAACCGGGGGTTCAGCTCCGGCGTATCGGCGATGACGATTCCACCGGTCGAGACGACCCGACCTACAGCAGCGAGCAGATCGCGGCGCTGATCGATGACGTCGAGTTGGCCCCGCGTCGCGACGATGTGGTGCGGGAAGCCTTTCAGGCGTCCGTCGACCATGCACGGTACTGGCAGGAGCCCGATGGGGAGGATGCCGTCGCCGCAGTTCCCGCAGTGCGGGATGCGCTGCGACGCGTCGCCGATCAGCTCGTGGCCGTGATGCCCCAACTGACGGCTCCTCGCGCAACGGCGCAGTGGGCAGTGGACTGGCGGTCTCTCAGCGACGCCGCGCCGTTGCAGACCGACCCGGCGGCGGTTCTTGCGAAGTGGACGCGCGACCAGCGGGAGCACGAGGCGAGAGCGGTCTGGGAGCGTCCGGCGGATCCGCACGCGAACTGGTCGGGGCAATGGTGGTCCGTGCCGCTGGGACTCGTCACCACGCGCGGGAACCGTGCGGATGGCATCGAGCTAGTCGAAGACTCAGTCGGCTGGCAAGTCGCAACCGTCATCCCCGTGCGGGGAGCCGGAACTACGCTCGAGATCCGCGGGGCGGATGACTGGGCCGACCTCTGCCGCGAGTACCCGTTCGAGGTCACCGCTTCCCGCCGGCACGACTGGTTCCGTGTCACCGGGCGTGACGGAAGATGGCTCATCCCCGACTGGCAGCGGGTGTCGCAGCGATGGGATGCGGTGCACCTCACCACGCTCGGCTACCTCTCCGCAGCCACCCGGTTGATCGAAGTGGACGACGAATTCGCGTCCGTGATCGCAGGCTGGGCGCCCGACTCCACCATCTGGCTCACCGATGTCGCGCGCGAGTGGAGCGAGCCGCGCGAGGAATGGACGCGCCCCAGCAACGACTGGCGCTGGACCGTCTCCGCGCGCACGGACGGCCGCTGAGCCACCGGGCGCGTGCAGACCAACGGTGCGGGCATGATTGCGGTGACTGGACAGGAGCGTTGATGCGATCGAGCAGACCGATCCCCGGAAACCCGTGGCCGCACGACATGGTCATCACCGTCGAGGACCGGCCCAACGCGCTCCTGGAAATGCTCTGGATCCGCGCGGCCCACCACCACCACATCAACGGCACCGATCTCCCGCCCTTGCTGATCGACACGCCCTCGGACCCGAGTGAACGAGTTGACTCCCCAGCGGAACGGAGCCGGTGGGAGGGGGCTTGGCCGACGTTGTGGCACCAGGCGGCGGAGCACGCGGGCCGCGACCAGGATCCCCGCCATTTCGAGACACTGCAGCAGACTGTGAACGGTTCACCCGAGCGCGAGTCCATTCTTCGTGAGATGTTCGGACCCTCGTGGCGGGACGAGTTCGGTGACGCCGTATTCGATGACGACTCCTACCGGGACTGGTCCTCGCGGGGCATGGATGCTCACCTATCGGCGATGCGGCAGGGAACGACGCCGTCACCGGAGCACAGGGACCTTGACGCGCTCGTCAGGGCCTGGCGTGCCGGGCTGACCAAGATCGTGACCATCCCCTGCGAGGGTGAATACTCACGCAGGATCGGCCCCAACGCGTTGCTGATGACCGACGTCACTCGCGGCGACAGCGCCGCCTACCAGCGCGCCCTGGACTCAATCCGCTGACGACTCAACGGACCCTCTCCGCGCGCGATGAGACGCAGCCACCAGGGACGCCTCTCGCGCACTGCCCGATGCTCGACCGACAAGCGAGCAATACGCGGCGCTGCTGAGCCCAGGCGACCTGGCAGCACAGCCAGCAACTCCGCCCGGTGAGCGCCCACTGAGCTTGTCAAGGTCATACGGACCCACCCCGACGGTTCCAGTCGAGACCACGTGCTCATTAGTCGCCTTCTGAACGAGGAATCGGTGCGGCATCCGACGGCCATCGGGACGTCACCGTGGCAGCCGGCTCGCAGGAATCTCTAACCGGTGTGTCGTGAGCGTTGGCGAGTTACTGCTGAGCGATAGCGATGCCTGTGCATGGCACGAGCTGCTCGACGTCACATCGTGAGCACTACAAAGAGCGACGGCTAGGGCGGACCGGAAGGTCTCGAACCTTTTGCGGACGCAGCTTCTTCTGTGCCACCTGAGAATTTTCTGGACGAGATACCCGTCTCATGGTTCGATGCACACACGCAGAGGATCCCTCGCCGGCATCTCGAGTAATCGAGTAGACGTCCCGAGCTCACGATGAAGTGCAGTGAAGGGATTCCCGTGCGAAAGCTCGACCTTGAGCCCTCGAGCGCAACGGCGTGCCAACCTCCTGTGGGATGTCACTGGCGTGATCGGCGGTCTCACCACGCAGTCGTCGGAGTCGCCGCACTGGTGGCGGCTCTACCGACGGGCGGCATGTCCCTCCTGGTCGGTGCAATCACGACCGTGAACATCATCGGAGGAGTGTACGGTGCTGCACGGTCGTTTGGAGATGCACGGCGCTTCGTGCCGCGGCTCTTGGAGGTGAACCTTGGCAAGTAGTTCTCTTCGCACACTGCAAGTGTTGCGAGTCGTGGCGGTTGTCCTCGCCGTCGTCGGTGTTCTCGCCCTCGTACTTGGGATCGTGCTGATCGGCCCAGATGCTATATGGCCGAGCCTGATCCCGTTGATTGGGGGCACGGTCGCGGCCGTATCGCTGTCAATCCAAATACGTCGGGCCCGCCCATCAGAGAGATAGGCGGATGCTCAGCGACAGAGAACCGGGCGCTGACTTGCGATCTCCAGCGCACCTTGGAAACATCGCCTTGCGATTCGTCGCGCCGGCGGTGCTCGGGGGGTTAGGTGTCCTGTTCATTGTCCTCGGTCTCACCGATCCCGTAGGACCGGCAGCGCCCGAACCAGACTGGGGATTGGTTGTGCTGGGAGCGATCGCGGTGGTCCTCGCGATCGCAACCGCGATCGCGTGGAATCATCGGCGGGCCCGGTCGAGCGCATTGACCGTCGATGCCGCCATCGAGCGAGCTCATCAGGGCAATGACTCGATCACGCGCGTACCCGGCAACAGCAACAGTGAGCACGGGAGTGCAGGCAAGGATTCGAATGGTGGAGGAAACGAGCGGCCCGACGAGGAATGAGGCCAGGAGGGATCGCAGGGAAGCACACGCCGTCCACGCGGTCGCTAATTCGTGGACGTGGACGTGGCCTGGGTTCGGGTGTCCGAGGCGGTAGCTGGTGGTGCCGGTTTCGATGATGGTGCCGTGGAAGGTGAGCCGATGAGTGGGCTCATTCGGCGCCACACAAAGGAGGTCGGGGGGAGAGGCCAATTCGCATCAGACGCGAAGATGTCGTCTTCTGCTGGGAATCCGCGTTACCCGTTTCCTCGCTAATCGTCATGTCGGGTGGCGGATCCTGTGCGGTTGCGCTGGACATCTGCCATGATGGCGACAGAGCGACAGGAGGCCCGTGATGACTGAAAAGCCCGGCCTGAGGACGCGACTGAAGTGGGCGGTGTTCGGCAAGCCGGTTAGCTATGAGGAGCAGCGCGCCGCGCAGGCCTCGCAGTTTCGCGACGAGCGGACCATTGCTTACCACGAGACTCGCAACCAACGCTTCCACGCTGGCGGTTTCTAACCTGACAGCCACTCAGCGGTCCCGACGTTTGAGGTCGACGTAGTCGCTCATGCGGGTGCCGGTCTGGGCGGCGTGCTGTGTGATGACGCCAGGGCTATAGCCGAGCAGGTTGATGAGTGAGCGGGCGTCGACTTCGTGGACCAGGTCGCGGAGGGTGGCGTTGCGGGCGCGCTGCGCGTCGATGCCGAGGACCTTCAGCCGGGTGGAGAGCGTCGCCGGATGCAGGTGGCGGCCGGCGCGAGTTCCCGGGAAGAGCCAGTCGGTCGCAGTGTTGCTGGTGCGCTGATTCGATGGGTGCTGGGCGTGGCGCCAGAGGAGGTCGGCGATCGCTTCTGGCACTGCTGCCGGTCGCGTCCCGAGCGTGATGGTCATCCCGGTCGGTCCGCGCTGAATGTGGTCATGACGGAGCATGACGATCTTGTTCAGTGGCTGGGCCCACAGGAGCAGGATGAGGCCGGCGACACGGAGCGATAGGCCGACGCGTTCCCATTCCAGGCAGTTGCGGACGAGGTCGATGCGCTGGGTCTGAGTGAGCATGGGCACCGACTTCGCCTCACGGTGGGGAGCTTCGAGGCGCCGGCTCGGACTGGACCGGTCGTGGGTGAGCCAGCGGACGTAGTTGCGGATGTGTTTGCGGGTGCTGGGGCCGTCGGCGAGGTAGTCGTCGACGTGCGCCTGCGTCAGGCCGCCGGCGTCGGCACCGTGGGTGTCGGCGAGCCAGATGAGCAGGTTCGCGGCTTCGGTGATCTCCTGTTTGGCCGCGTGTGTCACGGTCTCCAGGTTCACCGCGGGGTCTGCTGCGCGCTTGCGGATGCGGTTCAGGTGGTGCCAGGTGGCGAACCGTTCGATCGCGGTGCGGGTGCTGTCGTCGGGGAGCGCGGTGAGCTTCTGGGAGAGCCAGTGTTCGAAGCGGGCGACGGGTTCGGGGCCTCGTTGCGGCAGCATCCCGTGGTGCATGAGCAGGGCGCGGAGGTGTTCCGCTGCGGTGGAGCGGGGGAGCGCGTCGAACGCGTCGTGTCGAAGTGCGAGGCGTCGCTCTCCGATCGCGGTCAGCAGCTCGCGGGCTTTCGCCCCGCGCGTGTAGGTGTAGATGCTTTCTGGGCGTTCGGCGTCGGCGAGCACGCGGACCAGGCGGTGCAGGCTGATGTTGTCGCCGGGTTGCAGCAGTGTGGTGAGGTCGTCGGTGACGACGCAGCGCGCGCAGTTTCCGGCTCGAAAGCGTTCGGCTTCGCGGCCGCATCGGCCGCAGACAAGGTCGGTGGAGATGCCGGCGCAGTGTCGGCAGTTCGGCTTGCCCTGCCTGTTGCGGCCGGGGAGCATCCGGTCGGGATCGAGGCAGTCCGGGCAGGTGCCGAAGGTGTGGGTGGCGGTGGTGAAGCAGATACCGCAGATGGCGCCGTCGGGCCATCGGACACGGATCTTGGCGACGTCGGTGAGGCGGCAGCGGTCGCAGGTCAGCTGCCCCACCGAGCGGGGGCGGCCGCGTGCGGGCGGTTCCGTGGCGTTGCGGACCGATGGGGGTCGGGCGGAGCCGTTGCCGCCGGTTGCGGGTCTACTCATCGTCGACGATGCGGGCGCGGACCGGTCGGTAGTCGCGAAGGTCGGGGAGGTCATCGCCGGCGGCCTTGCGGCGATGCCGAAGGGTCTTCGCGTCGGTGGCGGTGTAGGTGATGAGGTCGTTCGGGGTGACGTCGAGCGCGTCGCAGAGCGCAACCAGCATCTGGAAGGAGATCCGTTCCGGGTCCTGCGACACGATCCGCCAGATCGCGTTCGGCGTGAGCGTGATTCCTCGCTCGTGGAGCAGGGGAGCGAGCTGCTTGGCGTTGAAGATGCGGCGGCGAGCCATGACCTCCCGCACCCGCCAGGTGTAGGTGATCTCGCGTCTGGTCACGGGGTGCTCCTGTTCTCGTTTCGCGGCCGGCGTGCCGCCGCGAGGGTGCGGTCGTGGGCGCGCTCGAGCGCGAGCCGCTGGTAGTCGGGGGAGGGGAGGGAGTAGATCGAGGTGGTGGAGGCGTGCTCGTGGCCGAGCTGCAGCTGCACGAACGTCACGTCGAACCCCTCGCCGGTGATGAGGTGGGTGGCGTAAGCACGTCGGAACGAGTGCAAGTCCAGCCCTGGCGGGAAGCCGAGTTCGTCGACCAGCGTCCGCAGTTTGTGGATCAGGTGCGTCTCGGAGACCAGACCGCCGGTGCCGGTGGGGAAGAGGTCGGTGATGGGGTAGCCGTAGCGGGGGAGCCCGCGTTCCACCCAGTCGTGGATGGTGTCGGCAGCCCATTGCCAGACGGTGAGCACGGTGCGCACCTTCTTCGCGGAGCCGCGGTGCGGTTTGCCCCAGCGCACTCGGAGCACGCCGTGATCGCCGAGGTAGGGCGCGCGGTTGTTGCGGGAGAAGTCGACCTGCTGCAGGTGGCGGAGCTCGTTGACACGCAGCCCCCAGCCGTAAGCCGTCTTGAAGGCGACCGAGTCGCGCCAGGCCGCGAGGGCGCCGCGCCGGCCGGAGTCGAGGATGCGGTGAACCTCGAGGTCGGCGAGGTCGAAGAACTCCTGGAGCTCGCGCTGCGTGAACGGGCGTTTGGCCGGCCGCGCGTCGGTCGGGTGCGCGTGGGTGACCTTGTTCAGTTCGGTGACGATCTGCCCGAACACCCGTCCGAACAGCGTGGCCGCCTGCTCCGACCAGTCGTACCGCGGGTCGCAGGCCTAGTCGCAGAACAGCTTGATAGCGCCCTGGTAGGAGCGCACGGTGGAATGGGAGAGATTGCGAACGCCGCGGGCGTGGGAGAAGAAGTCATCGGCGTCGGCCATCGTCCAGTCCCACGGGTAGTGGCCGGTGAAGTCCACCATCGCCAGCACCAGCCGACGGCGGCTGCGGATCGTCGTGGGAGAGAAGTCCTTCGCGCGCTGCTGACGCTCCCAACCGTCGAGCACGCTCGACAGGAACAGCTCGGGATCGGGCGCCTGACCACCGAACGGCGCGAACAGCACGTTCTCCGGACCATCTGCCATCGGCGCTCCCGACCCCCAAAAGTCGATTGCGAGTTTCGCACACAGATTGCAAGAATCGCAATCACCACGAGAGAAATACCAGGTCAGACGCGGTTGACGGGGCGATGGTTACTCACGTCTCAACACCGCGCTCGGCGCTATGGGCCAACCAGTCGGGCGGTGAGCAATCCCTGATCAGAGTCACTTTCAGGGGAGCGGACTCGGTGATACCCGTTTCCGCAGTAATTGCGAGATCCGCAAATAGTACAACCTCCAGTTGACATAATGTGCATTATCGGCGCGCTTTCGAAGCGCCTGACAGAACCCCTTCCGTGGGCCCCTCTCCAGATGGGGCTCCCAGAAGGGGCTGCGGAGAGGTCCGAGTCTCACCCAACATCCGGGCCAGCATCCGCCGCACGAGGCGACACGACAGAGTCAACCGGATGACTTTCCCTTCTCGTGTTACACGGCTGTCGTTCACACGATCCAGTCACCGTCCCGCATGAGCACCCGGCCGGCCAGCTCGTTCGATTCGCGCCATGCCTGGATCCGCGTCGGCCGCAGCACCAGGAATATGTACCCGGCAAGTCCGCGCGGGTCCCAATCCGCCTGCGCCGCATAGGCGTCGCCGAGCGGCACGTCGTCGTCCACACCTGCGGACCGTTCGAGCACGACATCGATCATCGCGACGTCGCGCGTCGGGCCGACCGCCAGTCGCGCGACCCCGGACGCAACGATGTTGCGGGCGGTCACCGAGCGGTCCTCCAGCGCGATGACGGCAGAGCCGTCGATCCACGCGAGCGACAGCGGCACGAGGTGCGGCGCCGCCGTCGGCGAGGCCGTCGCCACCCAGACATCGACCGCCGGAGCAGTCAGCGCTGCGAGCAGATCGGCCTTGCGGGTTGCGCGGCCACGGGGTTCAGGCATCCGGTGCTCCTTTGATTCGGCGCGTGCAAGTCTGTCACCTGACGGCACGCGATTCGCTCCCCAGAGAACGATTTCCTAGGCTCGAATCATGCTGCAGTCGCTCACCGGGTTCGTCGTGGTGGGTGTGGCGATCCTCGTGGGCTGGATCCTCGGCCGCATCGACCTTCTCGGCGAGCACGCACGGCCCGTGCTCGCTCGCCTGACGTTCTTCGTGCTCTCGCCCTTCCTGCTGTTCGTCGTCCTCGCGCAGGCTGACGTCCACACGCTCTTCTCGGCGCTGCTGCCGGTGTCGGCCATCGCTGCGGTGGCGGTGATCCTCGTCTATGCGCTGATCGCACGGCTCATCTGGAGGCGCTCCGCCGGCGAGACCGTGATCGGCGCCCTCAGCGCGGGTCAGGTCAACTCGAACAACATCGGCATCCCGCTGTCGCTGTATCTCCTCGGCAGTGCGGCGTATCCCGCGCCGGTGATCCTCATGCAGCTCCTGGTGTTCACCCCCATCACGATGGCGATCCTGGATGCTGTGACCACCGCCCGCGCATCGCTCTGGCGCGCCGTGGCCCGGGTGGCGACCAACCCGATCGTGGTCGGCTCAGTGCTCGGCACGCTCGTCTCGGTGCTGGGGATCGACCTGCCGCCCATCGTGATGGAGCCGGCGATGCTCATCGCGAACGCGTGCGTGCCGATCCTTCTGATCGCCTACGGGATCTCGCTGCACGGGCAGCGCGTGCTGGGAGCGTCGGGTCGCCGGCGCGACATCGTCCTCGCCACGACGCTGAAGCTCGTCGCGATGCCGGCGATCGCTTGGGCGGTCGCCGAGTTCGTGTTCGGTCTCTCGGCGCACGACGTGCTCATCGTCACTGTGCTCGCGGCCCTGCCCACGGCTCAGAACGTGTTCAACTACTCACAGCGCTACGACGTCGGCGAGACGATCTCTCGCGACACCGTGTTCCTCACGACGATCGGCTGTGTCCCCGTCCTGATCCTCGTCACGCTGCTGCTGGGCTGAGTCGGGTCAGCCGGTCAGGGCCGCACGATCTCGTGCAGCATGCCCAGCACGAGCCGCACCTGCTCCCCCTCATGCAGCACCGTGAACAGCGTGTGGGTGCAGGAACGGCAGCGGACGATCGCCGCGGTCTCGTCGAGCTCGACGACGGCTTCGGCGACGGGCGCGGCGTCGCCGCACCCGCCGCACACGCCGACCAGCGCGGTGACGTCCGCACCGAACACATCCCACAGCATCCCCGCCGCGGCGTTGCCGTCGACGACGCTCGCGGCGTTCTCAGCACGCATCATGCACCTCCGAAGCGTTCAGTCTTGATCCGAGCAGGCTCGTGTCCCAACCCGACCAGCGCGTCGGCGACGTGCTCGACGAACCCCGTCGGACCGCAGACGTACACGATCGGCTCGTGGCCGGGCTCCCACGTGGCCGCGCGCAGCGCCTCGTCGTCGACCCGTCCGACGGATCCCTGCCAACCGTCGGGCGCCGCGCGGGTGTACCGCCAGGTCAGCCCCACTCCCCCATCTCCGTTCAGCTGCTCGAGCTCTTCGCGATATATCGCGTCTTCCGCCGTGCGGACGGAGTAGAGCAGGCGGACGGATGCTGCCGCCCCGGCATCCGTCGCGGCCCGCACCATCGCCATCAGTGGCACGATTCCCGACCCGCCGGCGATGAGCTGCACGGGCGCCGCTCCCCCGGGCCGCCAGACGAAGTAGCCGCCGAGCGGACCCTTGACCTCGAGCTCGTCGCCGGGGAGCACGTCTTCGACGAGGTACGGCGACACCTCACCGTCAGGAATCTTGTCGACCGCGAGCTCGATGGTCTCCGCGGTGCCGTACGAGCCGAGCGAGTACGACCGCACCGCCTGATAGCCGTCCTCGGCCGTGAGTCGGATGTCGACGTGCTGGCCCGCGTCGTTGCCCGGCCAGCCCGGAACCTGAAGTCGCAGGATGCGCGCCGACGGCGACGCCGGCACGGACTCGACGACCCGCCCGGGGCGCCACCCGCCGACGGTCACCAATACCGCTCCTCAGTCCAGGGGTCCCCGTGCATGTTGTACCCGTTCTGCTCCCAGAAGCCGGGCTCATCGTCCTGCATGAGGGTGAGTCCGCGCACCCATTTGGCGCTCTTCCAGAAATACAGGTGGGGAATCAGCAGGCGCGCCGGGCCACCGTGCTCGGGGTCCAGTGGTTCGCCCTCGAACTCGAACGCGACCCACGCCTGGCCCCCGAGCAGGTCCTCCATCGGCACATTGGTCGTGTAGCCGCCGTAGGAATGCGCCATCGCGTACTCGGCGTCGGTTTCGACAGTCTCGAGCAGGGTGTCGAGCGACACGCCGCGCCAGGAGGTGCCCAGCTTCGACCAACGCGTCACGCAATGGATGTCGGTGTGCACATCTTCGATGGGCAGTGCCATGAACTCGTCCCACGTCCACGAGACCGCGTCGCCGCCCTCGGTGCGGATGCCGAAGCGCCAGTCGTCCTGCTCGATCCGAGGCGTCGGTCCGGCCGACAGCACCGGGAAGTCCTCCGTCAGATACTGCCCGGGCGGCAGCCGCGGATCGCTCTCGCGACGACGCGCTCCGAACCCCCTCGACACCACGGCCATGGAAACCCTCCTCACTGCACGCCGATCCGGGCGCGCACGCTGCGCACGCTCACGCTAGCGCGGCGCGACCCGTCGAAGCGATGGGCATCGGGCAACACACGTTCACGGTCGCTTGCATGTTCGATCTGGGGTCTAAGCTTTAGCCGCACTACGTACAGGGAACTCTCAGAAAGGCCCCTCATGTCCACTGCATCCGAAGCCGAGAAGTCGGCCGTCAACGGAATCCGCACGGCGCTCGGCGTCGGCGGCGTCCTCGCCATCATCGTCGGCATCCTGATCCTGGTCTGGCCGGGCAAGACGGCCGCGGTCATCACGGCGATCATCGCGATCTATGCGATCGCCGCCGGCCTGGTCTACGCCGGTCTCGGGATCTTCTCGAAGACCAAGGGCGGCTGGGCTCGCGTGGGCCACATCGCGCTCGGCATCCTGTTCATCATCGCCGGCGTCGTGGCTCTGTTCAACCTCGGTCAGACGACGGCGTGGCTCGCGCTGTTCCTCGGCATCCTCATCGGAATCATGTGGATCGTCGAAGGCATCGTGGCGCTGTCGACGCTCGGCGACGCGTCGTCGAAGGGCTGGTCGATCTTCTTCGCCATCCTGAGCATCATCGCCGGTATCGTCGTGCTCTTCGCGCCGGTCTGGGGTGTCGCGATCCTCTGGTGGATCCTCGGCATCTCGCTCGTCGTGCTCGGTGTGATCAACATCGTCCGCGCCTTCACCTTCAAGGGCGACATCTGATCCGCGCCTGAACCGCAGTCGGCCCCGGGGAGCGAACGCTCCCGGGGCCGACTCGTGTCTGCGGTCGGATCAGCCGACCGGGAGGTGCCGGCTCCACCAGTCGAGCACCGCGTCGAAGCGCTGGACGCGGTGGCGCGGCTGACCGGAGCGCGTGAGCTCGTGGTTCTCACCGGGAAACACCAGCATCTCGGCCTCGGTGCCCTGGCGCTTGAGCGCCGCGTAGTAGCGCGTCGCCTGTTCGAGCGGGCAGCGCAAGTCGAGCTCGGAATGCATCACGAGCGTCGGGGTCGTCACCTGCCCGACGACCGCCATCGGGCTCTGGCGCGCGATGTCGTCGGCCGAGATGCCGACGTACTGGTCGCCGAAGAACGAGCCGATGTCGCTCGTGCCCTGGAACGAGAGCGGCTCGAGGAAGCCGCGCTCCACGATCGCCCCGGAGAACCGGTGGTCGTGCGCGATGACCCACGCCGTGAGGTAGCCGCCGTACGAGCCTCCCTGCACGCCGACCCGGTCAGCGTCCAGGCGGGCGTCGTCGGCGATCGCTCCCTCGAGGAAGTCGATGACGTCGGCGAAGTCGACAGTGCCCATCTGCTGACGGATGCTGCGCCCATGCGCCCGCCCGTACCCCGCTGAGCCGCGCGGGTTCGAGTAGACGACCGCGTAGCCCGCGTCGACGAGCACCTGCGTCTCGTCGAACAGGTGCACGCCGTACGAGGCGAAGGGGCCGCCGTGGATCTGCAGGATGACCGGGAACGGGCCCTCGCCCTCCGGCGTCGCGACCCAGCCGTGCACCGGGTAGCCGTCGCGGCCTGTGATCGTGAGCTCGCGGGGAAGGACGATCCCGGATGCTGCCGCCCGAGCCCCGAACGAAGTCAGGGTGCGCGCGGCACCGTCCTCGATGACGACGAGCTCGCCGAACGAGTCGGGCTGGGACACCGAGGCCACGACCAGGCCGCCGCCGGTCGCGTGGCCGCCGACCTCGACATCTCCGCCGAGGAGCTCGGTGACCGCACCGTCCCGCGTGACGCGCAGCAGCCGCACGCGACCGCGCGCGGCGTCCTGCACGACGAACGCGTCGCCGTCCGCCCGCAGGTGTCCCTCGCCGAGGTTCAGCTCGTCGGCGTCGGTGATGCGGCGAGCGCTGCCGTCCTCCACGAGCCACAGGCCGACGCCGGGGGCGACGAAGTCGACGCCGTCGCCGACCTCGTGCGCGAGGAGGGCGATCGTGCCGTCCGCGCCGGCGACCGCCTCGTAGACAGCGATGCCCGCGTCGGTGCCGAGCACCTCACGCTGCCCCGAGCCGTCGACGGCCACGGCGACGATGCGGTCGCGCAGGTCCCGGCGGTCCGCCTCGATCTCGTCGGGCACGGTGAGGAGCTCGCGCCCGTCCGCGGTGAAGACGACCCCGCCGTGCGATGCCGTTCCCTCGGTGAGCTGGCGTGCCTCGGCGGCGACCAGCGTCTTCTTGGGCGGCGTCTCGTCGTCGGGGCGCACCGCTGCGGCGGGCTCGTAGAACGGCTCCGTGTCGACCTCGGGCACCGCGATCACGAAGACGTGGGCAGGGCGATCGCCGATGTAGCCGAGGCCGTTCGCGTGCCACCGCACACCGGTGATGTGCCGCGGCGCCTCGGCCGCAGCATCCAATCCCTCCACGCTGCCGTAGCGGCCCTTCTCGGGCACGCGGGCGATGAACGCGATGGTCGCCCCGTCGGGCGACCAGGCGAAGTCCTCGACGCCCAGGACGGTTTCGGTCGCCTGCACCGGCTCGCCGCCGGCGGCCGCGACCACGTGCACCTGCGGCTTGCCCTTGGCGTCGCCACGCATGAACGCGATACGGGTGTCGTCGGGTGAGAGCTTCGGCGAGCCGTCGGCGGTGCCGCGGGTGAGGCGTCGAGGCGTGCCGTCGGGGAGGTCGACGCGCCACACCTGGCCGACGCTCCGGTTGGCCGCGAGGTCCGGACGCGAGGTCGCGAAGACGGCGAACGAGCCGTCGGCGGCGATCTCGGGACGCCCGACCGAGACGAGAGTCTCGATGTCGTTCGCCTTCATCGGGTCACTCCGCGCCGAACGACGAGACGTCGCCCACGAGGCGGGTGTTGTCGGCCGGCACCGGGTCGAGCGCCGCCTGCGCGACCTCGGCGGCGAACTCCGACACGTTGTAGAGCTTGCCCGCGTCCTCGCGACGCGCGGCGATGGCGCCCGGGTTCGCCCGCTCGAGCAGCGTCGCGGTGATCGTGCCCTCGATCATGTCGCCCGACACGACGACGAACTCGACGCCGCGCTCGGTGAGCGCGGGGATGCGCTCGCGCAGGGCGTCCTCACCGGCGCGCTTCGACAGTGCGACCGGCTCGTACTCCGGCATCGTCGGCGTGGTGCGGATGAAGTGCGCCTGGTGGCTCGTCACGAAGACGACGCGCGAGCCCTCGCCGAGGATCGGGAGCGCCGTCTCGAGCACGTTCACCTGCGCATCGCGGTTGAGAAGGAGCGCGTAGTCCTCGGCCATTCCGGACTCCATGCCGCCCGACGCGTTGAGCACGAGGATGTCGAGCGAGCCGAACGTGTTCGCGACCTCGTCGAACATCGCCTGCACCGATGCGGGGTCGGTGAGATCGGCGCCGACCACGAGCACCTGGACACCCAGCTCGCGCAGCTCGGTGGCGAGCTTCTCGGCGCGCGGAGCCTTGTTGCGGTAGTTGATGACGACGTCCGCTCCGGCCTGCGCGAGGTAGCGGGCCGTGTCGGCGCCGATGCCGCGGGACGAGCCCGTCACGAGTGCGGTCTTGCCGCTCAGCGAGCTCTCGGGAAGCGGGTTCAGAGTCTGAGTCACGTGTAGACCCTACCTGCTAGGTTCGAGCTGAGGAGGCGCACCGTGGAGCTCATCGAGGTCGTCGAACAGTGGGCATGGATCGG
Organism: Microbacterium sp. F01; assembly: GCF_056156365.1. NCBI lineage: Bacteria > Bacillati > Actinomycetota > Actinomycetes > Micrococcales > Microbacteriaceae > Microbacterium > Microbacterium sp. F01. The sequence continues at coordinate 1,848,921 of NZ_CM149592.1, read as the reverse complement.
CTGGCTGGTGCTGATCCTGGTGTTCCTCGTGATCGAGATGCTGACTCTCGACTTCACGTTCCTGATGCTCAGCATCGGCGGTCTCGCGGGCCTGCTTACCGACCTCCTCGGCGCGCCGATCTGGCTCCAGGTGATCATCGCCGCCGGTGTCGCCGCCGCCCTCGTGCTCCTGCTCCGGCCACCGCTGCTGAGACGCCTGCGCCGCGGCGAAGACCCGACGCCGTCGAACGTCGACGCCCTCATCGGCCTGGGCGGCACCGTCGTCTCGTCGGTCGGCGCGCACGGCGGCCAGGTCAAGCTCGCCAACGGCGACATCTGGACCGCGCGCACAGAGACCGGAGACCTCCAGCCGGGCATGCGCGTGCGCGTCAGCCGCATCGAGGGCGCGACCGCGGTGGTGCGCTCCGACTTCCCCGAATCCCTCGCCCCCGCACCGGAGGACCCGCTCGCATGAACGACTTCACCTCGGCCATCCCGACGGCGATCGGGTGGATCCTCGCGATCGCGGTCTTCATCTTCGTCCTGGTCGTCATCTTCCGGTCCATCCGGATCATCCCGCAGGCGACGGCCGGCATCGTCGAGCGCCTGGGGCGGTACCACAAGACGCTCTCCCCCGGACTCAATCTGCTCGTCCCCTTCATCGACCGTCTGCGCCCCCTCCTCGACATGCGCGAGCAGGTCGTCTCGTTCCCGCCGCAGCCCGTGATCACCGAAGACAACCTCGTCGTCTCGATCGACACCGTGGTGTACTTCCAGGTCACCGATGCCCGGGCCGCGACCTACGAGATCGCCAACTACCTCAGCGCCGTGGAGCAGTTGACCGTGACGACCCTCCGCAACGTGGTCGGCGGGCTCAACCTCGAGGAGGCGCTCACGAGTCGCGACAACATCAACGGGCAGCTGCGCGTCGTGCTCGACGAGGCGACCGGCAAGTGGGGCCTGCGCGTGTCGCGCGTCGAGCTCAAGGCCATCGACCCGCCGCACTCCATTCAGGACTCCATGGAGAAGCAGATGCGCGCCGAGCGTGAACGCCGCGCGACGATCCTCACCGCCGAGGGCTCGAAGCAGTCCCAGATCCTCGAGGCCGAGGGCCGCCGGCAGGCCGAGATCCTGAAGGCCGAAGGTGACAAGCAGGCCGCGGTCCTGCGCGCACAGGGCGAGGCCGAGGCGATCCAGACCGTGTTCGACGCGATCCACACCGGCAACCCCGACGACAAGCTGCTCGCGTACCAGTACCTGCAGACCCTGCCGAAGATCGCCGACAGCGCCTCGAGCAAGCTCTGGATCATCCCGAGCGAGTTCACCGAGGCACTCAAGGGCCTGACAGGCTCCTTTGCGGGCGTGATGGCGGATGCTGCGGCCAAGGGCCGCCCGCCCGGGGCAGGCGGCATCGCCACCGGCGGGGTCGCGTCGAGCGGCCCGGCCACCGGTGGGCCCGCGATCGGCGGCCCGCCCCCCGCGGTCACGCCGCCCACCCCGTGACCCACCCCTGGTTCGAGGGCGTCGCGACACCCCGCGTGCTCGCACACCGCGGCCTCGTCACGCCCGACGCCGAGCGCAGCGGCATCGTCGAGAACTCCTTCGCCGCCGTCGCCGCGGCACACTCGGCCGGCGCGCGCTACGTCGAGTCGGACTGCCACCGCACCGCCGACGGCGTCGTGGTGCTGTTCCACGATGACGACCTCTCGCGCGTGACCGGTGACCCACGCAAGATCGCCGACGTGACCGTGCGGGAGCTCGAGCACCTCATGGCCCCGCGGGGCGGCCTCATCACGCTCGCGCAGGCTCTGACGTCATTTCCCACCGTCAGGTTCAACCTCGACGTGAAGGCGACGGATGCCGCGTCCGCCGTCGGCACAGCGATCGCGCCGTTCGCCGACCGAGTGCTGCTGACGAGCTTCTCGGACGAACGGCGACGCGCCGCGCTGAGCGCCGCTCAGGTCGTGAGCGAGGCGTCGGGGCGCAGCATCCGTCCCGCGACGTCAGGGGGTCGCGGCACCATCGCGCGCGTGCTGGCGGCCGTGTCGGCGCGCTCGGATCGCCTTGTCGCGCGCGCTCTCGCGGGCGTGGACGCCCTTCAGGTGCCGGAGCGGCAGGGCCGCCTGCGCATCGTCACGCCCCGGCTCATCGCGGCGGCGCACCGGCACGGCGTGGAGGTGCACGTGTGGACCGTCAACGCCCCCGGCGACATGGTCCGCCTCGTCGAGATGGGCGTCGACGGCATCGTCACCGACCGCGCGGACGTCGCCCTCGCCGCTCTCGCCTAACATGGGGTGGTAACGGTCCGCATCTCCCCCTGTGCATCCACTGTGAAAGGTCGATGAACAGGGGTCCTTCGGATGATCCGCTCAGGTCACTTCGTTATACCTGTACAGCGACGAGAGGACCACAAAATGGCAGACCGCAGCCTGCGCGGCATCCGACTCGGCGCCCAGAGCCTACAGAGCGAAGAGGGCGTCGTGTTCCATGAGCGCGCACAGCACATCTACTCGTGCACGTCGTGTGGACGTGACACGACTTTGACCTTCGCGGCCGACGCCGAGGTTCCGCCCGCCTGGGAGTGCCGCACATGCGGCGCCGAGGCGCTGCTGCGGGTGGGTGACGGCACCGCGACCGTCGACCACTCCGGCGACAAGACGCCTCGCAGTCACTGGGACATGCTCCTGGAGCGCCGCACCATCCCCGAGCTCGAAGAGCTGCTCGAGGAGCGCCTCGCGTACGTCCGCGCCCGCCGCGGCGCCGGCGAGGCCGTGACGGTGGACAAGCTCAGCGCCTGACCCGCGCTCCGCGCGACGCCGGCCCTACGGGGCCGGCGTTTTCGCGTGCCCGTGCGAGCGCCGGCGCACGGCGAATCCGAAGCCTGCGAGAACGATGACGCTTCCCCACGCCACCAGCGCGTTCAGCCACGGCCCGATGATGACGGCCGGTGTGAGGCCTGTCCGCAACGGCACATCGGTGAGCATGTGGCCCGGTTCGTCGGCCGGGAGCCCGTCGATGGTGGACCCGTCGGGCGCGATCACCTGACTCGTGCCCACCGTCGAGAGGTTGACGACCGAGCGCCCGGTCTCGATGGCGCGCAGTCGCGCGACGGCGAGCTGCTGGAGGTTCTCGTCGGTGCCCCGGAAGTCGGCGTTGTTGGTCTGGAAGAGGTAGATCTCCGCGCCGTCGCGCGCGCCTTCCCAGATCAGCGCGTCGTAGATGACGTCGAAGCAGATCGCGAGTCCGGCGACGGTGCCGTCGATGTCGAACACCGGCGGGGTGGTGCCGGGCGTGTAGTCCCTGCCGATCATGCCGATGAGGTCGGGGGCGATCGACGCGTAGAACTCCCGGTCGGGCACGTACTCGCCGAACGGCACCGGGTTGCGTTTGTCGTACGTCTGCTCGATGCCGGCGCCCTCGCGCCAGAGGAACGACATGTTGAAGTATTCGTCGCCGCGCTTGTCGATGCGGTTGGCGACGAGCGGGGCGCCCACCTGCCGCGCCACGCGATCGAGGGCGGCCGCGACGACCGGCGACGCGTCGGGGTCCACGTCGACGCTCCCTTCGGGCCACAGCACCACATCCACGCCCTCCGCGCCGAACAGCGGCTTCGTGGCCTCGTACTGTGACGCGAGGATGTCCCCCGCCTCCCGCTCGTCGAAGTAGCCGGCGGGGCCATTGCCTTGCACGCTCGCGACGCGCATCTTCCCCGCGGGCGTCGTCGCCCACGCGGGGACGAGGAGAAGGGCCGTGGCGACGAGGACGAGCACTCCGAGCGGGAGGAGCGGACGGATGCTGCTCCCCCGCGCGCGTTGCGGAGCCCGGACGAGCTCCACCGACGCGGCGACGAGCGCGACGATCAGGAACGTGAGTCCGGCGGTTCCCGTCCACGAGACCACCTCGGCGAACGGCCCGTTCACCTGTGACGTTCCGACGCGCCCCCAGGGAAAGCCACCGTACGGAAAACCGCCGATCACCGCCTCTTTCGCAGTCCACAGCCCCGCGACGAGCACCGAGGTGAGCAGGATGCGACCCCGACGCGGCACCACCACGGGCACCCACAGGTACGCCAGCGAGATCAGCACCGCGCCGCCCGCGACGAACAGCGCCTCGAGCAGGGAGAGCGCGAGCCACGGAAGCGGCCCGACCCATTCGGCGGTGAAGTCGACGTTGAGCAGATAGAACGCGAGGCCGTAGGCGAGTCCGGTGAGGAATGCGCCGCCGACCCGGCGCCCGATGAGCGTCACGAGCGCCAGCGCGACCGAGACGAAGGCCATCGGCCACCACGCCACCGAGGGGAACGCCAGGTCGAACAGCACCCCGGCCAGGACCGAGAGCGGAACCGCCGCCCAGAGCGGCAGGATCGGGCGAGGTGGCACGGATTCAGCCTAGGCGAGCGGGACGGCGTTCCCTCGCCGCGTCGGCGCGGCTAGACCCCGGAGTAGGCGACGATGCCGCGGCGCACAGCATCCAACGCCTTGCGGGCTGTGCCCGCGATCGGCTGGTCGGCGACGATCGACAGCTGGTCGAGCAGGTCGATCGTCTGCTTCGACCAGCGCACGAAGTCGCCGGCCGCCATGTCGGCCTCGATCAGCACGCGGTCGAGCATGCCGCCGCGCGCCCACGTGTGCATCGCCTGCGCGAGGCCGGCCGCGACCGGCTCGGTGCCGGGAAGCCGGTGCTCCTGCTCGAGGTCGTCGAGCTCCTCCCACAGCGACAGCGTCGCCTCGAACGCCGGCCGGAACGCGCCGCGCGGCAGTCCCCGCTCGCCCGGGCCGCCGTCGTCCCGCCTCGGCTCGTACACCAGCGAGCAGGCGAGCGCGGCGAGGGAGGCGGCGTCCAGGTCCTTCCAGATGCCGCGGCGCAGTGACTCGGCGACGAGCAGGTCGCGCTCACCGTAGATGCGGCGCATCGTACGACCCGCGGGCGTCAGCGCCGTCGAGCCGTCGTCCTGGATCGACACGTACTCGAGCGCGCCCAGCACATCGACGACGCGGTCGAAGATGCGGGCGACCGTGCCGGTGCGGGTCTCGATCTGCCGCCGCAGCTTGTCGACGTCGCGCTTGAGCTTCCAGTACCTCTCGGCCCACCGCGCGTGGTGCTCGCGATCGGGGCACTGGTGGCACGCGTGGCGCTGCATCTGCTTGCGCAGACTCGCGATGTGGCGCAGCCGTTCGTCGCGGGTGCGCCGCGAGGCGTTCGCGTCCTTGCGGTTCAGCTTCTCGACGTCGCTCAGCTCGCGACGGATGCGCGAGTACTCGGCGAAGTCGCCGCGGTCGCACGTCATCGCCTTCGCGTAGCCGGCGAGCGACTCCTCCTGCTCCTTGACCTGCCGGGCGAGCCCGACGACGGCGCGGTCGGCCTGGAACTGGGCGAACGACGACTCGAGGATCTCGCGCGCCTTGGCCCGGCCGAACTGGTCGATGAGGTTGACCGCCATGTTGTACGTCGGCCGGAAGCTCGAGTTGAGCGGGTACGTGCGCCGGGAGGCGAGGGCGGCGACGGCCTGCGGGTCGAGCCCCTCGGTCCACTGGATCACCGCGTGTCCCTCGACGTCGATGCCGCGCCGGCCGGCACGACCGGTCAGCTGCGTGTACTCCCCCGACGTGATGGCGACACGGGCTTCGCCGTTGAACTTCTCGAGCTTCTCGAGCACCACCGTGCGCGCGGGCATGTTGATGCCGAGCGCGAGGGTCTCGGTGGCGAACACGACCTTGACCAGCTTGCGCTGGAACAGCTCTTCGACGACCTCCTTGAACGCCGGCAGGAGGCCGGCGTGGTGCGAGGCGACACCGCGCTCGAGATTCTCGCGCCACTCCCAGAAGCCCAGCACGGCGAGGTCCTCTTCGAGGAGGGTGCGCGTGCGCTCTTCGATCACGGCGCGGATCTCGCGGCGCTCGTCCTGCGACGTCAGCCGCACACCGGCGCGGCGCACCTGCTGCACGGCGGCATCGCAGCCCGCCCGGCTGAAGATGAAGAAGATCGCCGGGAGCAGGTTGGCCCGCGACAGCAGCTCGACGACATCGGGGCGGTCGAGACGCTCGATCCGCTGCACGTTCGCCGACCGCACCGGCCGCTTGCCCCCGCGGTGGGGACGACGATGGGATGCCTCGTACCCCGCCTGGCGCGCACTGTTCGACGCCTGCACCCGATGATTTCGCTCGAAGTTCTGGCCCTTGAAGGACCGGATGCGCATCAGCTCCTGGTTGACCTGCGCGGTCGCGATGCCGGCGCGGTCGTCGAACAGCGGCAGCAGGTCGCCGCGCACCAGCACGTGCTGCTCGAGGGGCACCGGGCGCGTCTCCGAGACGATGACTTCGGTGTCGCCGCGGACGGTGTCGAGCCAATCGCCGAACTCCTCGGCGTTCGAGACGGTCGCCGACAGCGAGATCAGCCGCACGCTCGGCGCGAGGTGGATGATGACCTCCTCCCACACGGCACCGCGGAAGCGGTCGGCGAGGTAGTGCACCTCGTCCATGACCACATACCGGAGGCCCCGCAGCGCCGGCGAGTCGGCGTACAGCATGTTGCGCAGCACCTCGGTCGTCATCACGACGATGCGCGCGTTGCCGTTGATGTTGGTGTCGCCGGTGAGAAGACCCACCTCGCCCTCGCCGTACACGTCCTGCAGCTCGCGGAACTTCTGGTTCGAGAGCGCCTTCATCGGCGTCGTGTAGAACGCCTTGTCTCCGGGTTCGCGCATCGCCAGATGCACGGCGAACTCGCCGACGATCGTCTTGCCCGCGCCGGTGGGGGCGGCCACCAGGACGCTGCGGCCCTCCTCGAGGGCGCGGCATCCTTCGATCTGGAAGGGGTCGAGCGTGAACCGCTGGGAGGCGGCGAACGCGGCCGTGATCGGGTGCGTCCGATCGAGGCGTGCCGACGCGGTCGCTCGCGCGTAGCGGTCGGCGGGAGCGGACTCGCTCACGAGACCTCGGGCGGCAGAAGTCCGGCCGCGCGGTCCCGCTTGGCCTTGCGGCGGTCGAAGAGCATCGAGAGACCGACGGCGGCGAAGTAGAGCACGCACAGGATGCCCGCGAGCAGCAGCATCGAGGTGACGTCGGCGGCGGGCGTCGCGGCGGCCGCGAACACGGTGATCACGATGATGGCGACACGCCAGCCCTTGAGGATGCCGCGGCCCGACACGACGCCGGCGAGGTTCAGCGCGACCAGGAAGACGGGCGTCACGAACGAGATGCCGATCACCAGCAGCAGCTTGAACACGAAGTCGTAGTACGTGGCGTAGTCGTAGAACTGCGCGACGCCCAGGTCGTTCGGCACGAAGTTGGCCATGAGCACGACCATGTGCGGCATGATCAGCCAGCCGACGTACAGTCCCGCGACGAACAGCGGGATCGCCGCGGCGAGGAAGCCGACGGTGTAGCTGACCTCTTTGCGCGTGAGGCCGGGCATGATGAACGCCCAGATCTGCCAGAGCCAGATCGGCGCCGAGATCAGCAGGCCGATCGCGAAAGCGATCCGCATGTGCAGGTCGAAACCGCTGGAGACCGTCGTGAAGTTGAGCGCGATGTACTGGTCGCCCCGCTCGGTGGCGATCTGCACGATCGGCTGCGCCAGCAGGTCGATGACCCAGCCGCTGATGATGAACGCGACGACCATGCCGACCACGAGACCGGCGGCGGCGATGAAGAAACGCCGACGCAGCTCGCGCAGGTGCCCTCCGAGGGACATGCGCTTGTCGCGCCGAGGCTGCTCAGGCTCCTCGATGCGCGGTGGATCCGTGGTGACCACGGTGGGTCAGGATGACGGGTCTGCGGTGCTGCTCGAGCTCGCGGGGGTGTCGGCCTTGGGAGTCTCGGACGCCACGTTCTCGGCCTTCGGCTTCGCCGTGGAGTCGTCCTCCTTCATCGCCTTCATCTCGCCCTTGAAGACCCGGGCGGACTGACCGAGGCTCTTGGCCAGAGCCGGCAGTTTCGCAGCCCCGAACAGGAGCAGGATCACCGCGAGGATGATCAGAAGGTGCGGCCATCCGAATGCGCCCATGCGGAATCTCCTTGTCGGTGCGGATGTGCGAACAGTCTAACCTGACGACGAGGGCTCGGAACGGCCGTCACCGGTATTGCGCCAGCCCCGCTTCGGCCCAATCAGCCACGGCGCGGCGGGCTGCTGCGGGCTCGAGCACCTCGACGAGACCACCGCGGCGCGCCGCGAGACGCCGGAGGCTGAGTTCGTCGGCGACGCGCATGGTCGCGACAGTGACGCCGTCCGCGGTCTCGAGCGACGCGCGGTCGAGGTAGTCCCCCAGCAGCGGGGCGACATCCTCCGCGAAGCGGATGCGCGCGACCACATCGCCCGCATCGGCGTCGAACCAGTCCGGTGCCTGCTCGCCCGCGTGCGTGCTCGGGATGCCGGTGAGCTCGAGGTCGCTCACGCGGTCGAGGTGGAACGTGCGCATCGCCTCGCGAAGGTGGCACCACCCCTGCAGGTACCACTGCCCGCTCGCGATGTGGACCTTCACCGGGTCGACCGTGCGCGTCGTGGGCGCAGCATCCGGCGCCTTGTACGTGAACGACACGGCGACGCCGCGTCGGAGCGCATCGGACACGAGATCGCGCACGACGTCGACGGGCTCCGTCGCCAGGATCACCTCGGCCGGGATGCCGGACGCGCCCCGGGCGAGCTTCGCGAGCAGGCCCGCGTAAAGGGCGGTGTCGCCGACCCCGGGGATCGACCGCGCCAGCTGCAGGCCCGCGAGGAGTGCCGCCGCTTCGCGCGCCGTGAGCTTGGGGGCGCGCTCGAGGCCCACCGAGTTCGTGATGACGATGAGGTCGCGCTCATCGAGCAGGTCCCAGTCGATGTCGAACAGATCGTTCGCCATCTGCCAGTAGCCGCGGTCACCGGGAAGACCGATCACCGTGAGCTTCTCCACCATCGACCGCATCTGCTCTGGCGAGACGTCGAACTCGTCGGCGGCCTCGGCGAGCGAGACCTCGCCCTTGCCGATCAGATAGGGAACCAGCTGAAGCATGAGCGCCGCGCGATCGGTCGCGACGAGCTGGCGCCGGACGCTCATGAGATCCCTCCGTGGAGGTCGCGGGTCGCTGCGAGCCGCTCGATGACGCGATCGCGCAGGTCTGCCGGCTCGACGACCCGCACCTCGGGTCCGTAGGAGGCGAGCTCGTCGGCGAAGATGTGCGCGTCGACGTACGGCACGCGGATCCCCTGCTCGGCGGGCTGCGCGCGCCGCGCGAGGCGCAGTGCCGCCTCGGTGCCGGGGTTCACCTCGAGCAGGGCGGAATTGCGCGCGGCGACCTCGTCGAGGCCCGCGAGAGCACGGTCGCCCGCGCCCTCGCGCAGTGCCGGGTCGAAGGACGCGCGCGTGACGGCGACCTGCCCGACGATGCGCGCGAGCAGGAACGTGCGGTCCGCCTTGACGTCGAGGTCGATGCCGAACACGTGCCACCGGCCCTCGTACTCGACGAGGGCGAGGGGCTGCACGCGCCGGGTGCGGGGTGCGGCCTCGCCCGGCTTGAGGTACGGGAAGGTGACGACGCGGCTCGACTCGATCGCCTGCTGCAGCGCCGGGAACGCGGGATCGCGCAGGCTCAGGCGCGGTGAGAACCCGATGATGGGCTCGTCGACGAGATCGCCCAGGGCACGGATCTTGCGCAGGCCGCTGCGGGCGTCGTCCGACAGGGAGCTCTCGCTCCACACCCCGCCGGCGAGGGTCAGCAGCGCCAGCTCGGCCGGCGTGAACTCGATGTCCTCCGGAAGCTCGTACTCGGCGCTCGGCACGCGGTACCGCGCCTCGCGGAGGTCGTCGGGGTCGGCCCAGTCGCCGATGGTCTCGATCGGCACGCCGAGCCCGCGCAGCGATTCCTTGTCGCGCTCGAACATCTTCTCGAGCGCGTCCTTCGACGCCCCCGCCTCGCTCTGCTCGCGGTAGCCCGCGACCGAGGTCAGGATGGTGTCCTTGGTGAGGCCCTGATCCGTCGCGATGAGCGCCACCACGAGGTTCACCAGGCGCTCCTCGGGCGGGATCTTCGCGGCGGCAGTGGCAGGCACCCGCCTATCCTATGGCCGCCCGCGTCGGGGTCGTCGGACCTCGGGCTACTCCGCCGCCACCGCGTCGAGACCCAGGATGTCGATCACGAAGACCAGGGTCGAGCCGGCCGGGATGCCGCCCTGCGCCTGGTCGCCGTAGCCCTGGTCGGGCGGTACGACGACGAGAACCTGAGAGCCGACGGTCTGACCCTCGAGCGCCTTCGCGAAGCCCGGGACCACCCCGTCGAGCGTGAGCGATGCGGGCTCGCCGTCCCACGTCGTGTCGAAGGTCTCGTCCGCGCCCCAGACGACGCCGGTGTAGTGGACGCGCACCGGCTGCTCGCCGGTGACCTCCTCGCCGTCGCCCTTCTTGAGCGTCTGGATCGTCAGCTCGCTCGGCGCCGCGCCGTCGGGGATGATGAGGCCCGGGCGTCCGTCGGGCGCACGCACGACGCTCGGCAGCCCGAAGCCACTGTTGAACTGGTTCTGGCCGTCGGCGGCAGCGAGGTACACCTTGCGGAGGTCGATGACGGCGACGAGCGCGTCGCCGTCATCGAGACCGGCCTGATCGGCGACGCCCGAGGCGAGGTCGTCGGACGAGAGCGCGACCGCGACGCGGGACCCTTCGGTGGCGCAGTGCAGCGCGTCCTCGAAGCCGGGGAAGTTGGCGAACTGCGCGACCGAGCCGACTCGCGACAGGTCGCCGTCGTACGGCGTCGCAGCGAGCAGCTCACCGGTCGTGCCGCTGAACAGTGCGACGTCGAGCACGAGGGGCTGGTTGACGGAGGTGATGGCGGTGCCCTCACCCGTCACGACGTCCTGGTAGGCGAGCTCGGGGGCCTTCACCGGCGTGTACAGATCGACCTCGGGCTCGTCTTCGACATCGCCGGTGACGGTGATGAGGTCCATCACGTCAGGGTTCGACACCTCGGGACGCGAGCAGTCGGACGAGGACGAGCCGGGCAGCGAGCATCCGGCCAGGCCGACGGTCACCAGTCCCAGGACAACCAGGGCAGCGGGGATCTTGCGCACCGGCCTAGTTTAGGCGGACTCGTCGGGCGCGTCGGACCGTCCGGCCGCCTGGCGCGCGCCCTCGGCCGCCCGCTCGGCTTCCCGGACCCGCTTGCGCAGGTTCTTGTCGGTGATCTGCCGGTCGCCGACGGCGCCCGGGGTCCACAACTCCACGTCCTCGTCGCCGTAGCTCGACTTCGACGCGCGGCGCTTGACCTCGGGGGGGATCGCACCCGGAGCGAGCCGGCGCGCCCACACCAGGAAGCCGGTGTGCGCGACCATGCGGTGATCGGGGCGCACCGCGAGACCTTCGACGTGCCAGCCGCGCACCATGGTCTCGTTGGCGTCGGGCTCGGTGAACAGCCCCGTGCCGCGGATGTACTCCGCGACACGGCTGAGCTGGGTCGCGGTCGCGACGTAGCAGACCACGACTCCGCCGGGCGTGAGCGCCTCGGCCACCGCGTCGATGCACTCCCAGGGCGCGAGCATGTCGAGCACGACACGATCGACGGATGCCTCGGCCACCGTGTCGTTCAGCTCCTCGGCGAGGTCGCCCACGACCACGTCCCAGTTCGCCGGGACGTGCCCGGTGAAGGTCTCGACGTTCGCCCGTGCGACCGCGGCGAAGTCGTCGCGGCGCTCGAAGGAGACGAGCCTCCCTTCGCCCCCGATCGCGCGGAGGAGCCACAGCGACAGCGCCCCGGAGCCCACGCCGGCCTCGACGACCGTCGCGCCGGGGAAGATGTCGGCCTCGGCGAGGATCTGCGCGGCGTCCTTCGGGTAAACGATGGCCGCTCCACGCGGCATCGACATCACGAAGTCGCGCAGCAGCGGGCGCAGCGCCAGATACTCGTGCCCGCCGCTGTTCGCGACGACGGAGCCGTCGGGCTGCCCGACGAGCTGCGAGTGCCGCAGCACGCCGTGATGGGTGTGCAGCTCGCCGCCCTCACGCAGCGTGATGGTGTGGAGGCGACCCTTGGGGCCGGTGAGCTGCACACGGTCGCCGAGGCGGAAGGGGCCACTCGGGCGCGCCGTTTCCAGGTTGTCGTCGGTCATCGGGCGGTCTCCTCGGCGGGGTGCGGGGCGTGGACGCGGGCGCGGTGCGCCGCGTGGAACTCGGCGACGTCGGCGGCGGTGCGTCCTTCCAGGCTCTCCCACAGCGTGTGGGCGCCGGCGCCGGTGAGCGACACCATGAGCGGGACGCCGATGACCGACGCACCCGAGGCGACGGCCGAGCGCAGTCCGTTGGGCGAATCCTCGATGGCGACGGTCTCGTCGGGCGTGACGCCGAGCGCCTCGCACGCCTGCAGGTACGGATCTGGGAAGGGCTTCGGGCGCGTGACGTCGTCACCCGCGACGACGACGTCGAAGGCGTCGAAGTCGATGAGATCGACGACGGTCTGCGCCATGCGGCGCATCGACATCGTCACGAGCCCGGTCTTGATGCCGGCCTCGCGCAGACTCGCCAGCAGCTCTCGCGCGCCCGGCCGGAACGGCACGCCCGTCGCGGACAGCTGGCGCATGACGTCCTCGGTGAGGTGGTCGATGATCGCGTCCGTGCTCATGCGCACGCCTGTGCCCTGCAGGATGCGGGCGGAGTCCTCCAGTCCGAGGCCGACCAGGCCGAGCGCCTGCTCGTGGGACCACGTCCCTCCGAAGCTCTCGATGAGAGGCGTCTCCGCCGCCATCCAGTACGGCTCGGTGTCGACGAGGGTGCCGTCCATGTCCCACAGGACGGCGGCGAGTCGGGGCGCATTCACCGTGCAATCCTACCGAGGGGGCTCCGACCCTCCTCGGGGGCGGGGGCATATCCTGGAAGGAACCCGCAGCGGATGCGGGCGAAGGGGGTCTCGTGGACGGACTGGGTCGTCGTGTTCTCGTCGCAGCGTTCGACGGCTGGAACGACGCGGGCGAAGCCGCGTCGTCCGCCATCACGCAGCTGCGCGATGGCGGCTCGTACGAGACGGTGTTCTCGGTCGACCCCGAGCTCTACTTCGACTACCAGTACACGCGTCCGCACATCGCCGCAGACGGCGACGGACGCCGCACGCTGCGCTGGCCCGAGGCCACTCTGCTGCGCCCCGCGCAGGCGACCCGGGGGACGCAGCTGTGGCTGCTCACCGGCGTCGAGCCCGCCCGCGCCTGGCAGGCGTTCTCATCCGAGTTCATCGACGTCGCCCTCCGCGAAGACATCACGGGTTTCGTCGCGATCGGCTCGATGATGTCGGACGTGCCGCACACCCGGCCGATCTCGGTCTTCTCCGGCAGCGACAACGAGAACCTGCGTACGGCGCTGGAACTCGAGCGCACCACCTACGAGGGCCCTGTCGGCATCCTCAGTGTGCTGGGCGACGCCGCCGAGCGCGCGGGCATCCCGACGGCGAGCCTGTGGGCGAGCGTGCCGCACTACGTCGCCGGCCACACGCCCTCGCCCAAGGCGACGCTGGCGCTCCTCGACCGGCTCGAAGACATCACCGGCGCTCCCGTCCCCCGCGGCGACCTCGCCACGGAGGCGGCGGCATGGGAGGCCTCCATCGACGCCGCCGCGGCCGACGACGAGGAGATGACCGAGTACATCCACCAGCTCGAGCGCACCCGCGACACGTGGGATTCCCCCGAGGCCTCGGGCGACGCGATCGCGCAGGAGTTCGAGCGGTACCTGCGCCGCACCGACGGCAAGCCGGGCGACGGGCCGAGCAAGCCCGGCCGCGACGACCCGCGCCGCTGAGCGGCATCCGTCCCCCCGGTGTCAGGGGTTGATGACGCCCATGCTGAGCAGCACCAGCAGCAGTGATCCCAGCGCCACGCGGTAGACCACGAACGGCAGGAAGCTGTGCTTGGAGATCCAGTTCATGAAGAACGCGATCACGCCGAGCGCGACGATGAAGGCGACGGCCGTCGCCACGGCGGTCTCGCCGAGCGTGAACATGCCCGGCTCGTCGAGGCTCTTGAACAGCTGGAAGAAGCCGCTGCCGAAGACCGCCGGGATGGCCAGCAGGAACGCGTAGCGCGCGGCGGCCGCCCGCTCGTAGCCCATGAAGAGGCCGGCGGTGATGGTTCCGCCTGAGCGCGACACGCCCGGGATCAGCGCGAGCGACTGCGCGAAGCCGTAGATCACGCCGTGGCCGATCGTGATGTCCTGCAGCTTGCGCTTCTTGGCGCCCACGTGGTCGGCGATGCCGAGCAGCACGCCGAAGAAGATCAGCATGCCCGCGGTGATCCAGAGCGACCGCAGCACGGTCTCGATCTGATCCTGGAACAGCAGTCCCAGCACCACGATCGGGATCGACCCGACGATGATCAGCCACCCGAGCTTCGCGTCGGGGTCGTTGCGAGGGATGCGGCCGAACAGCGCCCGGAACCAGTGCCCGATGATCCTCACGATGTCGCGCCAGAAGAAGACCACGACGGCCGCCTCGGTGCCGATCTGCGTGATCGCGGTGAACGCCGCGCCCGGGTCCTCGGCGGACGGCAGGAACTCGCCGAGGATGCGCAGGTGCGCGCTCGACGAGATGGGAAGGAACTCGGTCAGTCCCTGGACGAAGCCGAGGATGATCGCTTCGAGAAGCATGGGCGCCTTTCAGCCGTTGCCATGACGGATGCCGCGGGAAGCTCGCATCCGCTCGGTTCTCAGTAGGTGCGGAGCAGATCTGTGAGGACGGCCTGGCCGAACACGAGTGCGTCGATCGGGACGCGCTCGTCGACGCCGTGGAACATGCCCGTGAAGTCGAGGTCGGACGGCAGGCGCAGCGGCGCGAAGCCGTAGCCGGCGATGCCGAGGCCGGCCAGAGCCTTGTTGTCGGTGCCGCCGCCCATGAGGTACGGCACGACGGGCGCGCCCGGGTCGTGACGGCCCAGCGCAGCGACCATCGCGTCGACGAGATCGCCCGAGAAGGGGACCTCGAGGCCGATGTCCTGGTGGACGACCTCGACCTCCACGTCGTCGCCCACGATTCGGCGGATGTCGGCCAGGACGGCTTCCTCGGTGCCGGGGAGCGCCCGCACGTCGATGAGCGCCTCGGCCCGGTCGGGGATGACGTTGTGCTTGTACCCGGCCACGAGACCGGTGGGATTGGTGGTCGTCCGCAGCGTCGAGCGGAGGAATCCGGATGCTGCGCCGGTGGCCGCCGCGACGGCGTCGGGCTCGGCGGCGCCCTGGCCGGTGAGCGCGGCGAGCCGCTCGCTCATCTCGCGCGAGGTGTCGGTGAGGGTCACAGGCCAGGCGGTGCGGCCGAGCGCCGCGACGGCCTCGGCGAGCCGCGTCACGGCGTTGTCGTCGTGCAGCTTGGACCCGTGCGCGGCGCGTCCGCGCGCGACGAGACGGATCCAGATGAGCGCCTTCTCCCCCACCTGCAGGAGGTACGCGTGGCGGTCGCCGATCGGGATCGAGTACCCGCCGACCTCGCTGATCGCCTCGGTGGCGCCCGCGAACCACTCCGGGCGGCCCTGGACCACGAGCGCGGACCCCTCGACACCGCCGTTCTCCTCGTCGGCGAAGAAGGTCAGGACGAGGTCGCGCTCGGGCTGCTCGCCGGCGCGCAGGATGTCGGCGACCGACGTCAGGATCATGGCGTCCATGTCCTTCATGTCGACGGCGCCGCGACCCCACAGCATTCCGTCCTTCACGACGCCCTCGAACGGGTCGACGCTCCAGTCCTCGGCGATCGCCGGGACCACGTCGAGGTGGCCGTGCAGCACGAGCGCGGGCTTGTCGCGGTTGCGGCCCGGAACCCGTGCCATGACGTTCGTGCGGCGCGGCAGGGGCTCGTAGAACTCGGGGCTCAGACCCAGCGTCTCGAGGTAGGCGCCGACGTACTCCGCGGCCTCCCGCTCGCCGGCGGCGCGGCCGCCGCCGTGGTTCGTCGTGTCGAAGCGGATCAGATCCCGCGCGATCGCGGCGACCTCCGGGAGTCCGGGATCGGATGAAGGCATGCGCTCAAACCTACCGGTCACTCGTTTCCCGTCCGTTTCCACCAGCAGTGCGCGACACCGGCGGACTCGGTGTCCGCCACGACGAAAGAAGGCCCCCTTTCGGGGGCCTTCTTCACTGTGCGCGAGGGGGGACTTGAACCCCCACGCCCTATACGGGCACTAGCACCTCAAGCTAGCGCGTCTACCTATTCCGCCACCCGCGCAGGTGGTTTTCGGTTTCGCAACCGAGGAATGACATTACCACGTCACCGGAGGTTCAACGAATCGCTCCCCACGCCCGGGCGCGTCATCCCATCGAGACGCCGAACAGCAGGCCCAGGATGTACGTCACCGCGGCGGCGCCGAACCCGATCGCGAGCTGGCGCAGTGCGCGCTTGAGCGGCGGAGCGCCCGACAGCAGGCCGACGGCGGCACCGGTCGACATCAGCGCGATCCCGACCAGCACGAGGGCCACGAGGACAGCGGCGAGGCCGGACAGGCCGAAGATCCAGGGCAGCACGGGGATGATCGCGCCGGAGGCGAAGAACAGGAAGCTCGACAGTGCCGCGGCCCAGGCGCTGCCCACGACCTCCTCGTGATCGGCGACCGAGATCGGGCCGGTGTCGGTGCGTCCCTGACCGAGCGCGTGCGCGGCTTCGACGACGCGGCGGGCGCGCGCGGACGCCTCGGCCTCCGGCATCCCGCGGGTCCGGTACACGAGCGCCAGCTCGTTGGCGTCGATGTCGAGGTGCGGGATCGCGCCGTCGGCGTAGTCGCTCGGCTCGGTGGCCGCCAGGAGTTCCCGCTGTGAGCGGACCGACACGAACTCGCCCGCTCCCATCGACAGGGCGCCCGCGAGCAGGCCCGCGATGCCGCTGAAGAGCACGAACTGGCTCGAGACGCCGGTCGCGCCGATGCCCATGACGAGCGCGAGGTTCGAGACGAGGCCGTCGTTCGCGCCGAAGACCGCGGCACGGAACGTGCCCGACAGGCGACGGCGTCCGCGGGCGGCGAGCCCGCGCACGACCTCGTGGTGGATCCGCTCGTCGGCCGCCATCGTCGGCGTCGCGAAGGGCTCGTCGTCGTACGGTGAGCGGGCCTCCGCGTTCTGGGCGAGGGCGAGCACGAAGATCGAGCCGAAGCGCCTGGCCATCCAGCCGAGCATGCGCGTGCGGATGTCTGCCTGCGGCAGTCGCGCCGGCTCGCTGCCCAGCAGCTGCAGCCAGTGCGCCTCGTGGCGCCCTTCGGCCTCGGCGAGGGCCAGGAGGATCTCGCGCTCCTCCCCCGAGCGCCGTCCGGCCAGCTCGCGGTAGACGTGTGCCTCCGCGCGCTCGTTCACGAGGTACTGCGCCCAGCGGCGTCGATCGCGGTCGGTCGGTGCGGCGGGCGTGCTCACTCGGGCCTCCAGTCGGGTGCGGGACCCGTCAACGCTAGCCATCGCCGAGAGCCGGGCAGCGCGAAAACCAAGGATTGCCAGCATTTCGGGTTTCCGAACCCCACCGCCTCTCGCGCGCCGCTCACAGCGCGCGGGGCGTCGCGTCAGGAGCGCACGCGCTTGCGCAGGACGTCGATGCGGGACTGCAGCTGCGTGACCGTCGCGTGCGACACGGCGGGGCCGCCGCAGATGCGCCGCAGCTCGGCGTGCACGAGACCGTGCGCCTCGCCTGTCTGGCGGGCGTAGAGGCCGACGAGGCTGTTGAGCAGCTGGCGCTGCTCCTTGAGCGTGCGGTGCAGCGCCTGGGGCAGCGCAGGCTCCTCCTCGGGCGCCGTCGATTCCTGTGCCTCGCGGGCGCTCCGGTGTCGCGACTGCCGCGAGACCCGCGACATGAGCACGTCGTGCACCTGGTCGGGTTCGAGCAGGCCCGGGATCCCGAGGAATTCCTCTTCCTCGGGAGTGCCCGGCACGGCGAGCTGGCCGAACTCCTTGCCGTCGAAGAGCACACGGTCGAAGTGCGCGAGCGAGCCCAGGGCCTGATAGGAGAACTCCTCCTCGAGCGCATCGGACGCCTTGTCTTCGCGCTCGGCCGCGTTCATCAGGTCTTCTTCGGCGTTCCACTCGTCCTCGCCGTCGGAGTCGCGGTCGAGCGCATGGTCGCGCTGCCGCTCCATCTCGTTCGCGAGGGCGAGCAGCTGCGGCACGTTCGGCAGGAACACGCTCGCGGTCTCGCCGCGGCGGCGGGCGCGCACGAAGCGCCCGATGGCCTGGGCGAAGAACAGCGGGGTCGACGCGCTCGTCGCGTACACCCCGACGGCGAGGCGCGGCACGTCCACACCCTCCGACACCATGCGCACCGCGACCATCCAGCGTGTCGTCGAGGACGAGAACTCCTCGATGCGGCTCGAGGCCTCGGCCTCGTCCGACAGCACGACGGTCGGCGCCTCGCCGCTGATGTCGTGCAGGATCGCGGCGTAGGCGCGCGCGGCGGTCTGGTCCGTCGCGATCACCAGGCCGCCGGCATCCTGAACATGCTCGCGCACCTCGGTGAGCCGACGGTCGGCCGACCGCAGAACGGCGGGAATCCAGTCGCCCTCGGGGTCGAGCGCGGTACGCCACGCCTGCGAGGTGATGTCCTTCGTGTTGTCCTGGCCGAGCTGCGCCTCCATCTCCTCGCCGGTCTTGGTGCGCCAGCGCATCTGGCCGGCGTAGACCATGAAGAGCACCGGCCGCACGACGCCGTCCTCGAGGGCGCGGCGGTAGCCGTAGGCGTAGTCGGTGCGGGAGACGCGGATGCCCTTGGCATCCGGGTGGTACTCGACGAACGGGATGGGCGCCGTGTCGCTGCGGAACGGCGTTCCGCTGAGCAGCAGCCGGCGAGTCGCCCGCGCATACGACTCGCGGAGCGCGTCGCCCCAGCTGAGCGCGTCGCCGCCGTGGTGCACCTCGTCGAGGATCACGAGCGTCTTCGCATCCATCGTCAGCCGCTGATGGACGGATGCCTTGACCGCGACCTGCGCGTAGGTGACGGCGACGCCGTGGTACTGGCGGGCGGGCGCGAAGTGGCGGTTGCTGAACGCCGGATCGAGGCGGATGCCCACCCGGGCGGCCGCGTCGGCCCACTGCGTCTTGAGGTGCTCCGTGGGCGCGACCACGACGATGCGGTTGACCACACGGCGCCGCAGCAGCTCACTGGCGAGGCGGAGGGCGAATGTCGTCTTGCCGGCGCCCGGGGTCGCCGCGGCGAGGAAGTCGCGGGGTCCGCCGCCGGGGCCGTCGGGGCCGTCCAGCCCGAAGTAGAGGTCGAGCGCCTCGGCCTGCCACGCGCGCAGGCGCTGCGCGGTTCCCCACGGCGCGCGCTGCGGATAGGTCGGCGACAGGTGCTCCGCGGCGAAGCTGCCGATGTGCGGCTCGGCGCCATGCGGGCCGGTGGCCAGCCGCCCTTCTGCGGACGACTCGGCGAGGAGGTTCTCGGGCGGGGCGGGCGGCGATTCGATCGTCGTTTCGTCCGTCACCGATCACACCTCCCCCGTAGACAACGAGTCACCACGATAGACGACCCGCACGACATCGAGGGCCGGGCGGCGCCGGGTCGCGGCATCCGGTGTCCTGTCCCCCGCCGCGATAACCTGACTGTCGGTCACGAGCCGAGAACGGATGACACGGATGTCCACGAGAGAAGATGCCCGCAGCCCCTATGTGGCGAACGCCGAGCCGCACCCCTGGCGCCGCTACGTCGCGATCGGCGACTCGTTCACGGAGGGTGTGGGCGACCCCGAGCCGTCGGCGCCGAACGGGTTCCGCGGGTGGGCCGACCGCGTCGCCGAGGTGCTCTCGGAGCAGGTCGACGACTTCGCCTACGCGAACCTCGCCATCCGCGGCCGTCTCATCGGTCAGATCGTCGACGAGCAGGTCGCGCCGGCGATCGCCCTCAAACCCGACCTGGTGACCTTCTCGGCGGGCGGCAACGACGTCATCCGCCCCAACGGCGACCCCGACCACGTCGCGCAGCTCTTCGAGGACGCCGTCGTGCGCCTCTCGCGCGACGGCGCGACCGTCGTCGTCTTCACGGGCATCGACACGGCGTTCACCCCTGTGTTCCGCGGCATCCGCGGCAAGGTCGCGATCTACAACGAGAACATCCGCGCGATCGCCGACAGGTACGACTGCATCGTCGCCGACCAGTGGGCCCTCAAAGAGGTGCAGGACATGCGCTTCTTCGACGACGACCGCCTGCACTACAACGCGCTCGGCCACCACGAGGTCGCCCGCATGGTGCTGCGCGCGCTCAACGTGCCGAACGACCTCCAGCCGATGCAGCCCGACCCGCTGCCTCTTCGCACCTGGCGCGAAGCGCGCGCGGTCGACGTCATGTGGGCGCGCGAGTACCTCGTGCCGTGGGTGCTGCGGCGCCTGCGCCACCAGTCCTCGGGCGACCACGTCACGGCGAAGCGGCCCGATCCGCTCCCCGTGATCACGCTGGCGCCGGGAACGGATGCCGCGGCGCACCGCGGCGAGGAGGCCTGACGTGGCGACGCACCTCGTGACCGGCGCGGGCTCCGGCATCGGCGCCGCGCTCACGGAGCGGCTCGTCGCGCGCGGCGACGACCTGTGGCTGCTCGTGCGGGACGCCGGCCGCGCCGCGCAGCTGCGCGAGCGCTTCCCCGGCACGCAGACCCTCGTCGGCGACCTCGCCGACCCGGCGCGTCTGTCGTGGGCGTTCAGCCACCAGACGGTGCCCCCGCGGCTCGACTCGCTCATCCACGTGGCAGGTGTCGTGGAGCTCGGCGCGATCGGCGAGACGCCGGTCGCGACGTGGCAGCACCAGCTGAACGTCAACGCCGTCGCGCCCGCCGAGCTGACCCGCCTGATGCTCCCGGCCCTGCGCACGGCTCGGGGACGCGTCGTCTTCGTGAACTCCGGCGCCGGCCTGCGCGTGAGCCCCGAGTGGGGCTCCTACGGTGCGAGCAAGTTCGCTGTGCGCGCTGTCGCCGACGCCCTCCGCGAGGAGGAGCGGGTGAACGGCGTGCGCGTGACGACGGTCTACCCCGGCCGCACGGCGACCCCGATGCAGGAGAAGGTGCACCAGCAGGAGGGCGCCGACTACGACGCGTCGCAGTGGATCGACCCGGCATCGGTCGCCACGGCGATCCTGGCGGCCCTCGACCTGCCCCGGGACGCGGACCTCACCGAGCTGATGGTCCGCCCCGGCGCCTGAAGCGGGCGCGGGACGCGCGTCAGCGCGCCCGCAGCTCCCACAGGGCGACCGCGCTCGCCGCGGCGACGTTGAGCGAGTCGACGCCGCCCGCCATGGGGATCGTGACGACGGTGTCGGCCGCCTCGAGTGCCCGACGCGAGAGCCCGTCGCCCTCGGCGCCGAGCATGAGCGCGACCCGCTCCGGGCGGCGCGCGCTGAAGTCGTCGAGCGAGACGGCGGCGTCCGACAGGGCGAGCGCCGCGAGCTCGAAGCCCGCGTCGTGCAGCACCCCGCGCGCCTCGCCCCACTCGGGTAGCCGCGTCCACGGCACCTGGAACACCGTGCCCATGCTCACACGCACGCTGCGCCGGTAGAGCGGGTCGGCGCACCTCGGGCTGATGAGCACCGCGTCGGCCCCGAGACCGGCCGCAGCGCGGAAGATCGCCCCCACGTTGGTGTGGTCGACGATGTCCTCGAGCACGACGACGAGCCTCGCATCCGCGACGACCTCGGCGACGGGCGGGAGCTCGGGCCGGTGCATCGACGCCAGCGCGCCACGGTGCACGGCGTACCCGGTCAGGGACTCGGCGATCTCCGGGGTGACGACGTACGTCGGGACCGCAGCATCCGTCACCAATTCCTCGATGTCGGGGAGCCACTTCTCCTGTACGAGGACCGATCGAGGGCGATGGCCGGCGGCGATCGCGCGCCCGATGACCTTCGCCGACTCGGCGATGTACAGACCGCCCTCGGGCTCGATCACGCGCCTCAGCGCGACATCGGTGAGATCGCGGTAGTCCGCGAGCCGCTCGTCGGAGGCGTCGGTGATCTGGATCGCGTGCATCACGTCCCATCGTCGCATGGCGCTCAGACCGGGGTGCCGACCGCCGTCCAGGCCCGCGCCGTCTCCGTGAACGCCCCGTCCCCGAGCTCGTCGCGCAGCGCCGCCTCGAGGCGCGCGACGTCCTGCACGTCGAGCGTGGCGATGTAGCGGCCGGCCGGCCCGACGCCCAGGAGGAACGGGTCCCACCAGTCCGTGAAGTCACGGAACGAGACGGTGCATTCGACCACCGTCTGGGCGACGTCGGCGAGGCCCGCGCGCCGGAAGATGTCGACGAGCTGACCTGAAGCGGCGCCGCTGAGCCCGGCCTCCCCACGCACCCCGTCGTCGAGTCGGCGCGCCACGCGCCAGAACCTCGAGAGCGGTCCGCCGGCGCCGGCGTGGTCCCACACGCAAGCCGAGACGCGGCCACCCGGCGTGGTCACACGGCCCATCTGCGTCACTCCGCGCACCGGGTCCGACATGAAGTGGACGACGAGCTGGGCCAGCGTCGCACCGAACTCCCGGTCGGCGAACGGCAGGTGCTCGGCCTCTGCGACCCTGACGTCCACGCCGGGGCACAGCTCCTCGGTCGCTTCGACGAATGCCGGTTCCGGGTCGACGGCGCTGACCGCCGCGGGTCCGCGACGTTCCACGAGCTCGAGCGTCAGCATCCCGGGTCCGCAGCCGACGTCGAGAACGCGGGCATCCGCGGCGACGCCCTCGAGGCCGACGGTCGCGAAATCGACAGCCAGCGGGGTCGAGAAGCGGCCCATGAAACGCGCGTACTGCTCGGCGCTGACGCCCCCGAAGCTGCCCACGGGCTCATCCTGGCACGCCGAGTCACGCCGTAACATCCCCGAAAACCGCGAGGCCTACACTCGACGCGAAGGGGGTGCGCCGTGACGACGATCGCGACCGGAATGGACGCCCGGACGACGGATGCCGTGGCCCAGGCCATCGCGACGCTCGCGGGCCGACGCATCGCCGTGCTGACGGGGGCGGGAGTCTCGACCGACTCGGGGATCCCCGATTATCGCGGCGCAGGCGCCCCCGTGCGGACCCCGATGACCGTCGAGCAGTTCCTCTCGAGCGACGCGTCGCGGCGCCGTTACTGGGTGGGAAGCCACCTGGGATGGCGGGCTTTCGCATCGGCCGAGCCGAACCCCGGCCACCGCGCCCTCGCCGACCTGGAGGCCCGCGGACTCGCGACCGGCGTCGTCACCCAGAACGTCGACGGACTCCACGTGCGCGCCGGGAGCCGCCGCGTCGTGGAGCTCCACGGCACGATGCGCCGCATCTTCTGCACCCACTGCGGCCAGGTCTTCGACCGCCGCGACCTCGCCCGCCGCGTCGAAGACGACAATCCGTGGATCCGTGTGCCCGAGAACGTCGCACTCGGCCCCGACGGCGACGTCCTCCCCGAGAGCACCGAGGGCTTCAACATTCCCGATTGCAGCGTGTGCGGCGGCATGCTGAAACCCGATGTCGTGTTCTTCGGCGAGTTCATCCCCGCTGAGAAGTTCCGCGAGGCCGAGCAGCTCGTGCGCACGAGCGAGGCGCTCATCATCGCGGGCTCGTCGCTCGTCGTGAACTCCGGCATCCGCCTGCTCGAGCGGGCGCGCCGGCGTCGCCTGCCCGTGGTGATCGTTAACCGCGGCGTCACGCGAGCCGACGCCCGCGCGACGGTCAAGATCGACGCCGGCACGAGCGAGGTGCTGCGCGCGCTCGCCGACGGGCTGCCGGCACTCGCCTGAACCGAGACGTCCAGGTGGCGCGGGTAGGGTCGAGAGCATGACCGCCCTCACCCTGATCCGCCACGGCGAGACCGATTGGAACCGCGACCGGCGCATCCAGGGCTCGACGGACATCCCCCTGAACGACACCGGCCGGGCGCAGGCGCGCGCGACCGCCGCGGTGCTGCGCGATCGCCTCGAGGGCGGCCTGCCGGTCACCATCGTCTCGAGCGACCTCTCCCGCGCCCGCGAGACGGCCGAGATCATCGCGGCCGAACTCGGCCTCGCCGCGCCGCGCGCGTACCCGGGTCTCCGCGAGCGCGCGTACGGCGAGGCGGAGGGCGTCGGCATCGACGAGTTCCGCACCCGCTGGGGCGACTGGCACACCGCCGAGGTGCCGGGGGCCGAGCCGTGGCCCGAGCTGCGCGCCCGCGCCATCGCCGCCCTCGGCGGCATCGTGCGGGAGCATCGTCGCGCGACCGCTCCCGCCGCGGCCTCGCTCATCGTCGTGAGCCACGGCGCCCTCATCCGCGAGGTGATGCGTCACGCGACGGCCGGCGAGCTGCCGCTCGAGGGCGAGCGCCTCGCCAACGGCGCCACGCACGACTTCGTCTACGAGCGCGATCACCTGCGGCTCGTGACCTACGCGGGGCTGGTGGCCTAGGCTCGGCGCCATGGCCGTACCCGCCACCGTCGACGAGCGGGTGCGTCAGTCGGCGAACGACTGACCGCGCGCGGCGAGCTCCTCGTCGAGGATGCGGATCGCCTTCGGCCCGACACCGTGGATCGCCAGCAGCTCCCCGCGGGTGCGCCCGGTCAGCTGGTCGTAACAGGTGATGCCGTGCACCGCGAGCTCGCGGCGCGCAACGACACCGAGGCGCGGCGTGAGCTCCGACTCCGCGTTCATTCGTCCGCGCGCGCCAGCACGCCGCGCGCGTGGCGCAGCACCGGCTCGTCGACCATTCGCCCGTCGTACGAGAACACACCGCGCTCGCCGTCGGCGGCCGCGAGCACGGCGCGCGCCCACGCCACGGTCTTCTCGTCGGGGCGGTAGGCGGCGCGGATGACGGCCACCTGGCTCGGGTGGATGCAGGCGGTGGCACGGAAACCGGATGCTGCGGCATCCGCCGCCTCGATGGCGAGGCGCTTCGCGTCCTCGATGTCGAGGTGCACGGCGTCGATCGCGGCCTTGCCGCGCGCGCCGGCGGCGAGCAGCACACGGGACCGCGCATAGCGCGCGATGTCGCGGTAGCGGCCGTTGGGCTTGCGACTGGAGGTGCCGCCGATGCTCGCGACGAGGTCTTCCGCGCCCCACATCAGCGCGACGACGTTGTCGAGGGCGGCGATGCGGTCGGCCTGCGCGACGCCCTTCGCCGTCTCGCACAGCGCGACGACCTCGAAGCGCGCGTCGATGCGACGGATGCGCCCCGGCGACTCGGACTTCGCGACCATGATGCACCGGTAGTCCGTCTGCGACAGCGTCGCGAGGTCGGCCGTGAACGCGTCGGTCTCGGGCGGGTTCACGCGCACGATGACCCGCGCCGGGTCGAGCTCGGACTCGATGAGATGTCCGCGCGCCGCAGTCTTGTCGGCGGGCGCGACCGCGTCCTCGAGGTCGAGGATCACCGCGTCGGCGCGGTCGAACGCTTTCGCGTACCGCTCGGGGCGGTCGGCCGGGCAGAACAGCAGCGCGGGGCCGAGATCGAAGCTCACGACGTCTCCTCCGGGGTCTCGGGTGCGCACCACATGAGCGCGCTCCGTGTGGCCAGCGCGACGACCTCGCCGCGCTCGTTGCGGCCGGTGTGGCGCAGGGTCACGATGCCCTGCCCCGGGCGCGACGCCGAGAGGCGCTTGTCGAGCACCTCGGTCTCGGTGTACAGCGTGTCGCCGTGGAACAGCGGCGCCGGGAACGAGACGTCGGTGAGACCGAGCTGGGCGACGAGTGTGCCCTGCGTGATCTGCGAGACAGACGCCCCCACCATCGTCGCGAGCGTCCACATCGAGTTCATGAGGCGCTGGCCGAACGGCTGCGACGCGGAGAACGCGGCATCCAGATGCAGCGCCTGCGTGTTCATCGTGATCGACGAGAACAGCACGTTGTCGGCCTCGGTCGCCGTACGGCCGGGGCGGTGCAGGTACCGCGCGCCGACCTCGAGCTCGTCGTAGTACAGCCCGCGCTGCACGATCTCGCGCACGTCGGCCGCAGCCGCGTTCTCGGAGGCGTCGGGGGTCACGTCTGTCACGCTACCCTCACGCCACGCCGAGCGCCCGCGCGATCACCAGGAGCTGCACCTCGTTCGTGCCCTCGCCGATCTCGAGGATCTTCGAGTCGCGGTAGTGCCGCGCGACGGGGTACTCGTTCATGAAGCCGTTGCCGCCGAAGATCTGGGTCGCATCGCGGGCGTTGTCCATCGCGGCGTCGCTCGCGGTGAGCTTCGCCATGGCCGCCTGCGTCTTGAAGGGCTTGCCGGCGTCCCGCAGGCGCGCCGCGTGGTGCCACGCCAGCCGCGCGACGTGCACGCGCTGCTGCATGCGGGCCAGGAGGAACTGGATCCCCTGCCGCGTCGACAGCGCGTCGCCGAACACCGTCCGCTTCTTGGCGTAGTCCACGGCGGCGTCGAGGCATCCCTCCGCCGCTCCTGTCGCGAGCGCGGCGATCGCGATGCGTCCCTCATCGAGGATGTGGAGGAAGTTCGCGAAGCCGCGCCCCTCGGTGCCGAGCAGGTTCGCCGCGGGAACGCGCACGTCCTGGAACGTCAGCGGGTGCGTGTCGGACGCGCGCCAGCCGACCTTGTCGTAGCCGGGTTCGACGGTGAAGCCGGGAGTGCCGTGTGGCACGACGATGGTCGAGATCTCCTTGCGGCCATCCGTCTCGCCCGTCACCGCGGTGACCGTGACGAACCGCGTGATGTCGGTGCCCGAGTTGGTGATGAACTGCTTCGAGCCGTTGATGACCCACTCGTCGCCGTCCCGGCGCGCGGTGGTGCGGGTGGCGCCGGCATCCGATCCCGCCTCCGGCTCGGTGAGCCCGAACGCGGCGAGCGCGGTGCCGGCCAGGAGGTCGGGCAGGAGCTCCTGCTTCTGCTCCTCGGTACCGAATCGGAACACCGGCATCGCGCCGAGGCTGACGCCCGCCTCGAGCGTGATCGCGAGCGACTGGTCGACGCGGCCGAGCGCCTCGATCGCGAGGCACAGCGCGAAGTAGTCGCCGCCCTGCCCGCCGTACTCCTCGGGGAACGGCAGGCCGAACAGCCCCAGCTCCCCCATCTGCGCGACGACGTCCATCGGCAGGGTGTGGGTGCGGTCGGCCTCGTACGAGACGGGCGCGACGACCTCGTCGGCGAACTGGCGCACCAGGGCGGCGAGCTCGCGCTCGTCGTCGGTGAGGTCGTAGGTGTCGTAGCTGTCCATTGCTGCTCCTCGGGTGTCAGGAGGTCGGCGCGGGCGCCGCGTGGGCGTCTGCGGTGGAGTCGTCGGGGGGATCGGATGCTGCGGCCGCCGCATCGGCGATCGAGACGTGGGCGAGCACCTGGTCGCGGCGCACCTGCTCGCCGATGGTGACGTCGACGCGCACGACGCCGTCGTGCGGGGCGAGGACGGGGTGCTCCATCTTCATCGCCTCGATCGTCACGATGCGGTCGCCGGCTGCGACGGACGCCCCGTCGGTCACGTGCACGGCGACCACCGCGCCCGGCATCGGGGCACGCAGTTCGGGATCGGATGCCGCGGCCGCGCGCTCGCGGGCCGCCAGGCGCCGCTCCATCGCGGCGCGGCGGGTGAGCGGACGCAGGCGATGCGTCGCGCCGTCGGTGTGCACCCAGACCCAGCCGTCGGCGTCGACCGCTACCCGCGCCGGTGAGGCGGGGATCGAAGTGGCCGGTGTGGGCGCTTCCGGGGTTCCGAGGCGTCCGGAAGCGCCGCCTCCGCCGGGTGTGGTCGCGTACACGGCGCCGGATTCGTCGAGCAGCCTCACCACCGCCGGGACGGCGGCCGCGCCCGCGCGCCACCCCTCGAGCTCGCGCCAGGCTGCGCCGCTGCGCACGGGGCGCCGGGCACCGATGCTGCGCGAGTCGAGCGACGCGGCGGCCCGCAGCGCGGCGGGCGTCGGCTCTGCTGCCGCGGAGGGCGGCATGCGATCGATGAGCCCGGTGTCCATGTCGCCGGTCTGCACGCCGTCCTCGGCGAGGAGAGCGCGAAGGAAGCCGATGTTGGTGTCGAGCCCGAGCACCACCGTCTCGGCGAGCGCGCCGTCGAGACGCCCGAGCGCCTCCGCGCGGTCCGCGCCATGCGCGATGACCTTCGCGATCATCGGGTCGTAGTCCGCGGTCACGACGCTCGCGGTCTCGACGGCCGAGTCGGTCCGCGCGCCGGCGGCGGCCCGCCACGCCAGCACCTCGCCCGTCGCGGGCAGGAACCCGCGCTCCGGCGACTCCGAATACACCCGCGCTTCGATCGCGTGGCCGTCGAGACGCACGTCCGCCTGCGAGAACGCGAGCGGCTCCCCTGCGGCGATCCGCAGCTGCTGTTCGACCAGGTCGAAGCCGGTCACGAGCTCCGTGACGGGGTGCTCCACCTGGAGGCGGGTGTTCATCTCGATGAAGAAGAACTCGTCAGGTCGGGCGGCCGCGACGAGGAACTCGACTGTGCCGGCACCGCGGTAATCCACGGACGCCGCCGCCGCGCACGCGGCCGCGCCCAGGCGCGCGCGAGTGTCGGCGTCGACCACCGGCGACGGAGCCTCCTCGATCACCTTCTGGTGCCGGCGCTGGAGCGTGCACTCGCGCTCGCCGAGGTGCACGACGGTGCCGCGCCCGTCGGCGAGCACCTGCACCTCGATGTGACGCGGTCGCTCGATGAGTCGCTCGAGCAGGAGGGTGTCGTCGCCGAACGCCGCCGCGGCGATGCGGCGCGCCGTCGCGAGCGCGTCCGGCAGCTCCGCGGCAGTGCGCACCACCTGCATGCCCTTGCCGCCGCCGCCGGCCGACGGCTTCACCAGGAGGGGGAAGCCGGTGCTCTCAGCGGACGCGGAGATCTCAGCATCCGTCATTCCGGCCGCACTGAAGCCGGGCACCGTCGGCACGCCGTACGACGCGACGTGCTCCTTCGCACGGATCTTGTCGCCCATCACCTCGAGGGCGCGCTCGCCCGGGCCGATGAAGACGATGCCTGCCTCGGCGCACGCGCGGGCGAAGGCGACGTTCTCCGAGAGGAAGCCGTAGCCCGGGTGCACCGCCTGCGCACCGGCGTCGACGGCGGCCGCGACGACGGCGTCGATGTCGAGGTACGACTGCACGGCAGCCGCGGGGCCGATGCGCACGGCCTCGTCGGCCTCGCGGACGTGCGGCGCGTCGGCGTCCGCGTCGCTGTAGACCGCGATCGAGCGGATGCCGAGGCGTCGGAGCGTGCGGATCACCCGGCGGGCGATCTCACCGCGGTTGGCGACGAGGACGGATTCGAACATGTTCCTCACATCCGGAAGACGCCGAAGCGCGGTTCGGGCAGAGGGGTGCGCGAGACGACGTCGAGCGCGAGCCCGAGGAGGTCGCGGGTGTCGAGCGGGTCGACGACGCCGTCGTCCCACAGGCGGGCCGTCGCGTAGTACGGGTCGCCCTGTTCCTCGTACCGCGCGCGGATCGGGGCCTCGAACGCCGACTGATCCTCGGCCGACCACTCCTCGCCGCGCGCCTCGAGCTGGTCGCGCTTGACGGTCGAGAGCACCGACGCCGCCTGGTTGCCGCCCATGACGGAGATGCGGCTGGCCGGCCACGTCCAGAGGAACCGCGGTGAGTACGCGCGACCGCACATCGAGTAGTTGCCGGCACCGAACGACCCGCCGATGACGACGGTGAGCTTCGGCACGCGCGTGGTGGCGACGGCGGTGACCATCTTGGCCCCGTCCTTCGCGATCCCGCCGGCCTCGGCATCGCGTCCGACCATGAAGCCCGAGATGTTCTGCAGGAACAGCAGGGGCACCCCGCGCTGGTCGCACAGCTCGATGAAGTGGGCGCCCTTCTGGGCGGACTCGCTGAACAGCACGCCGTTGTTGGCGACGATGCCGACCGGGTGCCCGTGGACGCGCGCGAACCCGGTGACGAGCGTGTCGCCGTATTCGCGCTTGAACTCGTGCAGCTCGCTGCCGTCGACCAGGCGCGCGATGACCTCGCGCACGTCGTAGGGCTGGTTCACGTCGACGGGCACGACACCATACAGATCGGATGCCGCGACCGCCGGTTCGACGGCGGGCACGACCTCCCACGCGGGCTCAGCGGGCGCCGGCAGGGTCGCGACGATGTCCCGCACGATCTCGAGGGCGTGCTCGTCGTCCTCCGCGAGGTGGTCGACGACGCCCGAGCGCCGGGCATGCAGCTCTCCCCCGCCGAGCTCCTCGGCCGTGACGACCTCGCCGATCGCCGCTTTCACCAGGGGCGGACCGCCGAGGAAGATCGTGCCCTGATTCCTGACGATCACGGTTTCATCGCTCATGGCCGGCACGTAGGCGCCGCCGGCCGTGCAGGAGCCGAGCACCGCCGCGATCTGCGGGATGCCGGCAGCGGAGAGACGCGCCTGGTTGAAGAAGATGCGACCGAAGTGGTCGCGGTCGGGGAACACCTCGTCCTGCATCGGCAGGAAGGCGCCGCCGGAATCGACGAGGTAGAGGCAGGGCAGACGGTTCTCGAGCGCGATCTCCTGCGCCCGCAGGTGCTTCTTGACGGTCAGCGGGTAATAGGTCCCGCCCTTCACCGTCGCGTCGTTGCACACCACCATCACGTGGCGGCCGTGCACCAGTCCGATCCCCGCGATCACGCCGGCGGCGGGGGCCTCGCCGTCGTAGAGGCCCTCGGCGGCCAGGGGCGCGACCTCGATGAACGGGCTCCCCTCGTCGAGGAGGCGCGTGACCCGGTCGCGCGGCAACAGCTTGCCGCGGGCGACATGCCGCTCGCGCGACGCCTCGGGTCCGCCGACGGATGCGGCGGCCAGCCGCTCGTGCAGCCTCTCGGCCAGTTCCCGCTGGGCATCGCGCGTGCGCGCGAAGGCCTCGTCGTGCACTGCGGCGGTGCTCAGCACGCTCATCCGGATCTCCCGCGCATCTTCCTCGACGTCACGATCGGATCACGTCCGTTGTCGGGACGCGATCGAATTGGTTAGTGTTCACTAACTGAGGTTCAGGTTAGCGAGCCTTAACTGGAATTACAAGCGGAGCATCAGATGACGAACGGTGTCACCGACCGCGATCGTGCGAAGGCCGACCGCCACGCGGCGATCCTCCACGAGGCGGCCGCCCTCTTCGCCGAGCGCGGCTTCAGCGGCGTCAGCCTCGAAGACATCGGCGGAGCGGTCGGGGTGAGCGGTCCCGCGCTCTACCGTCACTTCGCCAACAAGCAGGCGCTGCTCGGCGCCATCCTCGTCGAGGTGAGCGAGCGACTCCTCGCGGGCGGCCGCGCCGTGCTGGCGACCCACCAGGAGGCGGACGAGCAGCTGGACGCGATCATCGCCTTCCACGTGGAGTTCGCGCTGCGCGACGCCGACGTCATCCGCGTGCAGGACCGCGACCTCGCGAGCCTCAGCGACGACGACCGCCACACGGTGCGGCGCCTGCAGCGCGAGTACGTGGAGGTGTGGATCGGCATCCTCTCCACCGTCCACCCTGAGCGCGACGAGGACGACCTCCGCGTGCGTGCGCACGCATGCTTCGGCCTCATCAACTCGACCCCCCACACCGTGCGGGCCTCCCGGTCACGCCCCGGCGAGCGCGATGTGCGCGGCATCCTTCGCACGATGGCCCGCGCATCCCTGACCGCGTGAGCCGGGCGAGGGCCTAGTCTGGACGGACCATGACGGGGCATGGCCTGCAGGACGACGCCGGGGCGGGGCGCGTCCACGGCACCGAGACGTCCGGTGACTCCCCTGCGCCCGAGCCCGGTGACGCGAGCTCGCGTCGGGACTTCCTCAAACTCGGCGGGGTGGCCGCCGCCGGCCTCGTCGTGGGCGGTGCGGTGGGCGCCGCCGCCGGCGCGTCCATCGGCCGCACGATCGGCTACCGCGAAGGGTCGGTCGACTTCGGCCCCGTACCGCCGCGTTCCGAGCCCGGCTTCGACCACGTCGTCGTCCTGATGGGCGAGAACCGATCCTTCGACAACCTCCTGGGTTGGCTGTACACGCCCGAGAACCTGCCCGACGGCGCCACGTTCGACGGGCTCGCGTTCGGCGACTATGCCAACACCGCCCCCTCCGGCGAGCGCGTCGCGGTCCACGCCTACTCGGGCCCCACCGACGACGTGATGGCGCGGCCGGACCCGGATCCCGGCGAGGAGTTCCCGCACGTCAACACCCAGCTGTTCGGCGTCGTCGACCCGAGGGACAACGCGGCAAGTCAGGTGGGCGACATGACCGCACCGTTCAACGCCCCGCCGTCCGGCACCGCGCCGACGATGGAGGGATTCCTCCACGACTACTGGAACAACATCACGCGGCTGCGCCACGGCAAAGAGCCGACGATCGACGAGGCGTCGCACATCATGGGCGGCTTCTCCCCCGAGCAGCTTCCTGTGCTGTCGACCCTGGCGAAGGGCTTCGCGGTCTTCGACGCATGGTTCGCCGCGGTGCCGTCGCAGACCTACTGCAACCGGTCGTTCTTCCACGCCTCGACATCCCATGGCTTCGTCACCAACAAGCACGGCGGCGGCTACGACAAGTGGCTCGATGCGGCTCCTACGCCCACCATCTTCAACCGGCTCGAGGATGCCGGCATCCCGTGGAAGGTCTATTTCGACGAGATGCAGCTGGTGTCGCTCACGGGCATCCTGCACGCGCCGGTGCTCGAGAAGTACTGGCGGACCGGCCGGTTCGGGCACATGACGGAGTTCTACGACGACGCGAAGGCGGGCACGCTGCCGGCCTACGCGTTCATCGAGCCGCGGCTGGTCTACAACCACAACGACTTCCACCCGCCGTTCGGCGCATTCCGCGAGAGCGAGGTCGACGGCTCGGCCGTGGTGGACTCCGCGGTGTCGGACGTACGCGCAGGCGAGAAGCTCGTGGCCGACGTCTACGAAGCCATCAAGTCGAGTGCGACACCGGACGGATCGAACGCGATGAACACGCTGCTGCTCATCACGTTCGACGAGCACGGCGGGACGTACGACCACGTGCCGCCGCCGACGGCGACACCGCCCGTCGCGGACGATGAGCCGGGCGAGATGGGGTTCGCGTTCGACCGGCTCGGCGTGCGCGTGCCGACGATCGCGGTGTCGGCATACACGCGCGCCGGCACCATCGTGCACGACGAGATGCATCACGCCGCGGTGGCCGCGACGCTCGCGCGCCTGCACGGGCTGCGTCCGCTGACCCGGCGCGATGCCGAGGCGCGCGACCTGTTCTCGGTCGTGAACCTCGACACGCCCCGCGACCCGGCGACGTGGCCCGTGGTGCACCCGATGTACGTGCCACCCAATCCCGCCGAGGACGAACTGACCGACCTCAAGGACGGACCGCACCGGAGCAAGCCCCTCAGCCCGCCCGGACGCGGCCTGCTGGGGCTGCTGCTCGCGCGGTACGCGGCCCCCGGCTCTGCCGAGCCCGAGACCTACGCCGAGGCGTACGACGTGCTGCAGAAGCACGGCCTCGGGCTCTTTTACCCCAAGAAGGACTGACCGGCCGGCCCCCAAGGTGCCGGCCGATCAGCGGCCTTCTCACCGCAGCAGCATCGCCCGTCCGGGCTCGCGGAGGATGTCCGCGACATCCACGAGGAACCGCGACCCCTGCTCGCCGTCGACCAGCCGGTGGTCGAACGACAGCGCGAGCGTCATGACGTCGCGCAGCACGATCTCGCCGCGATGCTCCCACGGCTGGCGTCGCACCGCGCCGAGCGCGAGGATGCCCGCCTCCCCGGGGTTGATGATCGGCGTGCCGGCGTCCACGCCGAACACCCCGACATTGGTGATCGAGAACGTGCCGCCCATCATGTCGGCCGGCGACGTCTTGCCCGCGCGTGCGGTCTCGGCGAGCCCGCGGATGGCGTCGGCCAGCTCGACCAGTGTCAGCTCTTGGGCGTCGCGGATGTTCGGCACCACGAGCCCGCGCCCTGTCGCCGCCGCGATGCCCAGATTGACGTAGTGGTGCTCGACGATCTCGCCTGCGGCATCGTCCCATTTCGAGTTGAGGCCCGGGTGGCGAGCCAGCGCGAGGCACACGGCCTTCGCGGCGACGGCCATGATCCCGATCCGGTGCTCCTGCAGGTCGCGGTCGCCCTTCAGCGAGGCGATGAGCTCGCTGGTCGCCGTGACGTCGACGGTCAGGAACGTCGTGACGTGCGGCGCGGTGAAGGCGCTGCGCACCATCGCATCGGCGGTCATGCGCCGCACTCCGCGAATGGGCGTGCGCGTCGTGCGCTCCCCGGTGGCGGCAGGCATCGGCATCTCGAACGTCTCGACCGGCTCGGCCGCGGCGGGTGCGCTCGTCGTCGCACCCACGCGGGTCGCGTACGCCTCGACGTCGGCGCGGGTGATGACGCCCGACGCCCCGCTCGCCTCGACGAGCGCGAGGTCGATGCCCAGCTGCTTCGCGAACTGCCGCACCGGCGGCGTCGAACGCGGGCGCTCGACCGGACGCTCCACGACGTCCGTGAACTGGATCGCGTCGTGCGGAGCCGCCTCGAGGACGGCGGTATCGGATGCTGCGGCCACCGCGCCGGCGACACGGGCGCGGCGCTGCGGGCGCCCGGCCCCCTTCGGCGCGGCCCCGTAGCCCACGAGGTTGGGCTCGGACTTCGCCGGCTCGGCCGGTGCGCTCTCGGCGGCCTCGGGAGCGGAAGCCTGGGCCTTCGCGGCGGGCGCCGCGGGCGCAGCATCCGAGCCCCCGATGTCGAAGGAGATCAGCACCGAGCCGACCGCGACGATGTCGCCCGCTTCGGCGTGGAGCGCCGTGATGGTGCCGGCGTACGGCGACGGCAGCTCGACGACGGCCTTCGCGGTCTCGACCTCGGCGATCGTCTGGTTGAGCTTCACCGTGTCGCCGACGGCGACGAGCCACTGCACGAGCTCGGCCTCGGGAAGGCCTTCGCCGAGGTCGGGGAGGGTGAAGTCCTGCGTCATGACTCCACCCCCGAAAGGCTGTTGGGCCGGTCCATCACGCGGTCGACGGCGTCGAGGATCCGGTCGAGGTCGGGCAGGTGGTGCTTCTCGAGCTTCGCCGGCGGGTAGGGGATGTCGTGCCCGGTGACGCGCTGCGGCGCCGCCTCGAGGTAGTTGAAGCAGCGCTCCGTGATGCTCGCGATGAGCTCGGCGCCGACGCCCGCCTCGCGCGCGGCCTCGTGGGTGACCACGACACGGCCGGTCTTGCGGACCGACGCGGTGACCGTCCGGTAATCCACGGGCGAGATCGAGCGCAGGTCGATGACCTCGATCGAGACGCCGTCGTCTTCGGCGGCGGTCGCGGCGTCGAGCGCCGTCAGCACCTGCGAGCCGTAAGTCAGCAGCGTGACGTCGCTGCCCTCTCGAGCCACGCGGGCCAGCCCCATCGGCGGGGCATCCGCGAGCTGGACGTCGAGGTCGACTTCGCCCTTGGCGTGGTACAGCCGCTTCGGCTCGAAGTAGACCACCGGGTCGTCGGACGCGATCGCCTGCCGCAGCATGACGTACGCATCCTGCGGGTTCGACACCGCGATCACGCGCAGGCCCGATGTGTGGACGAAGTACGCCTCGGGCGACTCCGAGTGGTGCTCGGCGGCGCCGACGCCGCCGGCCCACGGGATCCGGATCGTGATCGGCATCTTCACGTTGCCGCGCGTGCGGTAGTGCAGCTTCGCGACCTGGCACACGATCTGGTCGAACGCGGGGTACACGAAGCCGTCGAACTGGATCTCGACGACGGGGCGGTAGCCGCGGAACGCGAGCCCGACCGCGGTGCCCATGATGCCCGCCTCGGCGAGCGGGGTGTCGATCACGCGCTGCGCGCCGAACCGGTCGAGCAGACCGTCGGTGATGCGGAACACGCCGCCGAGTTTGCCGATGTCCTCGCCCATGACGAGGACCCTGTCGTCGTCCGCCATCGCGCGGCGGAGTCCTTCGTTGATGGCCTTCGCCATCGTCAGCTGCGCCATCGTCACACCCCCTCGGCCGCCGGGGCGAACCCGTCGAGGTAGGCGCCGAACCACTCGCGCTGCTCGGCGAGGCCCGAGTGGGGCTCGGCGTAGACGTTGTCGAGCACGGTCAGCGGGTCGCGGGTCTGGGCGGTCATCGCCGCCTCGCGCACGGACGCCGCAAGGGCGTCGGCGGCCGCCTCGACGTTCGCCACGAAGGCGTCGTCGAACTCGCCGCGCGATCGCAGCAGCGCCTCGACGCGCGTGATCGGGTCACGGCGACGCCACTTCTCGACCTCCTCCTTGTCGCGGTAGCGGGTCGGGTCGTCGGAGGTGGTGTGCGGACCCATGCGGTAGGTGACCGCCTCGATGAAGGCGGGGCCGTTGCCGCGACGCGCGTTGTCGAGAGCCCAGCGCATCGCCGCCAAGCACGCCAGCACGTCGTTGCCGTCGACGCGCATGCTCGGGATGCCGAAGCCCGGCGCGCGCCCGGCGATCGGGAACTTCGCCTGCACCGTGACGGGCTCCGAGATCGCCCACTGGTTGTTGGTGCACACGAACACCACGGGAGCGCGGAAGGACGAGGCGAACACCATCGCCTCGTTGACGTCGCCCTGGCTGGACGCGCCGTCGCCGAAGTAGGCGACCGACACCTGGTCCGTGCCGTCGCGCTGCACGCCCATCGCGTAGCCGACCGCGTGCAGCGCCTGCGCGCCGATGATGATCTGCTGCGTGGCGGTGTTGATGTCGTAGGGGTTGTAGGTCGAGTGCTCCTCGCCGCGCCACGCGAGCACGAAGTCCGCGGGCTTGCCGCCGCGGGCGTAGACCACGCCGGTCTCGCGGTAGCTCGGGAAGGCGAAGTCGTCGGCGCGCAGGGCGCGGGCGGTGCCGATCTGGGTCGCCTCCTGCCCCTGGCACGGCGGCCAGAGGCCCAGCTGACCCTGTCGCTGCAGGGCGACGCCCTCGGTGTCGATGCGCCGCAGGAGCACCATGTCGCGGTAGAGGCCGCGCAGTGTCGCGGCGTCGACGTCGGCCACCCAGCGATCGAGCTCGGGGTCGGCGATGCGCTCGCCGTCGGGGGTCAGCAGTCGCGCGACATCCTCGATGTCGGTGGCGAGATCCGCTGTGGGTGTCAGGGTGTGCGTCATCGTCATCACTCCTCTTGCCGGTCCCCTCGTGAGGGACCGCTTGGCGTGCGCCGGCCTCTTCGCCGGCTGCTTCAACGGTACGTCCGCATCGCACCTCGCTCAAGCATTCGAGGACTTCTTGAGCATGTTGACAACTGAAGCACACCAAAGCCGTGCTAACGTTGCGCACTATGAGTGCACTCGATCACGTCGACCTGGAGCTGCTCGCAGCACTCTCCGCCGACCCGCGCGCGACCGTCGTCGCACTCGCCGAACGACTCGGCCTCTCGCGCAACACCGTCCAGGCACGCATGTCGCGCCTGGAGAAGGCGGGGGTCTTCCTGTCGTACGAGCGAGCCATCTCGTCCGCCTCCCTCGGGTTCCCGATCGAGGCCTTCATCAGCGTCATCGTGCGGCAGGCCGATCTGCCCCGCATCGCCGTCGAACTCGCGCGCGTCCCGGAGGTCGTGCAGGCCCACGGACTGTCGGGTCAGGTGGACCTGCTCGTGCGGGTCGCGTGCCGCGACACGCAGCATCTGTTCGACACCGACGCCCGTATCCTCGCGATCGAGGGCGTCGAGCGCACCGAGACCTCGCTCGTCATGGGCGAGGTCATCGCCCACCGCGTGACACCTCTTATGGAGCTGGCACGACGGGAGTCCTAGCGGCAAGCCCCTTCGGGTTGCCCGTCGATGACGAGTCGGCGCGGACGAGCACCACGCCGACGAGGATCAGCGCACCGCCGACGAACTGGATGGGCGCGGGCACCTCGGCGAGGAAGATCCACGCGAACATGAGGGCGAACAGCACCTCGGAGAGCCCGACGAACGACGCCACACGAGAGCCGATGCGCGGAACCGCCATCACGCCCAGCGCGTAGCCGAGCGTCGTCGCGATCGCGGCGACCCAGAGGAGCGGCATCCACCACGGCACGGCCACACCGGCGAGCACCACGTCGACCGCCGGCGCCTGGAAGGGCATGATCCCGGTCAGGCACAGCACGCCCATCACGATCGCACCGGTGAGGAGCCCGCTCGCGGCCAGCGCCAGCGGCGGCAGGTCGTCGCCGGCCCGCTCCGAGATCACGAAGTAGGCGCAGACGCACACCGCGGCAGCCAGTGCCAGCAGAGTTCCGATCAGGTCGAAAGAGGCACCTGAGATGTCGACGACGAGCACCAGGCCGACCATCGCGACCGCGGACCCCCACAGCACGAGCGCCGACGGCGCTTTGCGCGTACGCACCCACACCGCCGCCACGAGCATGACCGGCGCGAGGTATTGGATCAGCAGTGCCACGGCCACCGGCATCCGCTGCATCGCCGAGAAGAAGAAGAGCTGGCAGCCGAGCACCGGCATCAGACCGAAGCCGACGATGAGCCGCCAGTGCCGCTTGAGGAACCCACGCTGCCGCTTCATCGCCAGGAACAGCGCCGGCGAGAGCACCAGGCCCGCGATCCCCATGCGCACGAGCAGCGCGGCGCCCAGTGACCAGCCGGCCTCGAGGAGCGGCTTCACGAAGGGTCCGCTCGACGAGAACGCCAGGGCCGATGCGACGCCCATGACCAGTCCGGAGGTGCGCATTCGCGCATTCGACGCGAAGGCGGTGCCCGGGGCGATGATGGGGAGGGACGCGGTCGAGGCGGTCATGGGCGACATCCGGCTGTCAGGGGTGAAGACTGCTTACACTGGTGACAGTATCGGAAGGGAATGTCAGGAGTCAACGTGGTTTTCATTCATGACACGCGAAGGACGCTGATGATGGTCGTCGACCTCGTCAACACGCTCCCCGGCTTCGACGACGAAGACACCCTGCAGACGCTCGACGACCTCGACGAGTTCCTCATCCGGCAGCCGTACACGGGGACGATCCATCGGGATACCGAGACCCTCGATGCCGTCCGCGCGGTGCGCGCGCGGCTACGCCGAATGTGGGAAGTGGACCGGGCCGGCGCGGTGCCGCTCGTGAACGCGATGCTCGCCGACGGCGAGGCACTCCCCCGCCTCGTCATCCACGACGACTACGACTGGCACATCCACGCGACGTCCGACGAGTCGCCACTCGCGACGCGCATGTTGGTCGAGGCCGCCATGGCGTTCGTCGACGTGATCCGCTCCGACGAGTACGGGCGCGTGCGCATCTGCGACGCCGACGACTGCGACTCCGTCTACATCGACTTCTCGAAGAACGGCTCGAAGCGCTACTGCGACACCGGCAACTGCGGCAACCGCATGAACGTCAACGCGTACCGGCGTCGGAAGGCGCGAGAAACCGCGTGATCGCGTCGGCGGCGGCCGCCGGCGTCTCGTAGTGGATGAGATGCCCGACGTCGGGGATCTCCACCAGTTCCGCGTCGGGGAACATCGTCGCGAGCTTCCGCTCGGCCTCGATCGGCGTGATGTCGTCCCTCACGGCGGCGACCAGCAGCGTCGGCTGCGCGATGCGCGGAGCGAACGCGCGCACGTCGTTCGACACCGACGCGACGAACGCATCGTGCAGCACGTCGCGGTCCGCGAACCGCGAGAAGTAGGTGTCGTGCTGATCGTGTACGAATCGACGGATGCCGGAATCCTTGGTCTTCGCCATCGAGACGCTCATGACCCGCACGATGAGGCCGTTGCGCAGCAGCGCCTCGCCCAGACCCTTCGGCAGCTTCGCGCCGGCCCAGTAGTAGAAGACCGCGAGCCGGGTGAGGATGCCCCGCGGGCCCTCGAGCGCGGGAGCGCCGATCGGGTTCACGAGGATCACGCGGGGCGTCTCGAGGCCGCCGGCGACGGCGGCCGAGACGACGATCGAGCCGAACGAGTGGCCGAGGATCACGGCTTCGGGGGCGACCGTCGCCGCGAACTCGCCGAGCCACTCTGCGTAGAGGTCGAGATCGTGGATCCGCCCGGGGACCGGCGCCGTCTCGCCGAAGCCGGGAAGGTCGGGCGAGATGACCCGCACGCTCGGCAGGTGCGCGACCACGGGCTCGAGCCCGTGGTGCTCGCCGCGGAAGCCGTGCACCGCGACGATGGTCGTGTCGGCGTCCGCTGGCCCGTAGACCCAGTACGCGGTCGTGCCGCCGAGCACACCGACCTCGCACCGCTCGACGGGGATCTCGTCGAGGAGCGGGGCGTACGGATTCGGCGTGGTCACCCGTCGAGTCTACGAGGCGTTCCCCGGGCGCGGCTGTGCGCGGAGCGCCTCCGGACGGATGTCGGAGGCGACGCATACCGTGAACGGCATGAGTCACCCGCATCCCGAACAGCTCCCGCTGTGGGATGTGCCGGACTGGGTGCGCCTGGTGGGCGTGTTCGACCTCGAGACCACCGGGATCGACGTCACCGCCGACCGCATCGTGACGGCGCACGTGGGCCTGCTCGATGCGGCGGGCCGCGTCATCCGTGCCCGCGACTGGCTCGCCGACCCCGGCGTCGAGATCCCCGCGGGCGCGAGCGCGATACACGGCATCTCGACGGAGCACGCACGGGTGAACGGCCGGCCGGCCGCTGAGGTCGTGGGTGACGTGGTCGCGGCCGTGCGCGCACTTCTGGATGCCGGCATCCCGGTGGTCGCGTACAACGCGCCGTTCGACTTCTCGCTGCTCAAATACGAGTCGCTGCGGCACGGCATCGCGCCGATCGAGAACCCGTCGCCCGTCATCGACCCCCTCGTGGTGGATAAGGCGTACGACCGGTGGCGCAAGGGCAAACGCACGCTCGAAGTGGTCGCGGCCCACTACGCCGTTCAACTGGACGCCGCGCACGAGGCGTCGGCCGACGCGGTCGCGGCCGGCCGCGTCGCCCAGGCCCTCGCCGAGCGCTTCGCACCGTGGCTGCCCGAGACCGTGCACGAGCTGCACACGCGCCAGATCGGCTGGGCCCGGGCGCAGGCCGAGAGCCTCACCGAGTACTTCATCCGCATCGGGCGGATCGACCCCGACGACAGTCTCGACGGACGCTGGCCGATCTGCTGAGCGGGCATCCCTCCCGGGAAACGCAGAAGACCCCGCCGAAGCGGGGTCTTCCGGAAGAGCTGAGGCTTACTTGGAGCCGCCGAAGTTGTTGTGTGACCCCTAACTACACAACTCCGCGAGCAACCAACCCCGCCCAGGCGGCATCACTTCCCGTGAATGTCTACGCCTCCTCTGACCCGTTCGCGGGCACCACCTATCGCCACCTCACGACGGCCGCCGACGCGGTCGATACCGCCCGCTTCCACGGGAGCACCGAGGACGGCATCGGCTACGATCCGCGCGCCGCCGTCGCCGCGATCGATGACGCGCTCGCCGCCCTTGCCGCCGCACGGGCCATCCTCTCCGAGGCCATCGCATGACTCGGCCCCGGCCCCGCGCCGTCCTGTACGCCCGTCTCTCGCGCGAGAGTGTCGCCTCAACGTCCATCGCCGGTCAAAGTGACGACCTCTTCGGCCTCGCCGAACGCGAGGACTGGGACGTCGTCGCGGCGTTCGTAGACGAAGGCCTCTCGGGCGGCAAGCGCCGGGAAGCCGCCGAGGAGTCGCTCCGCATGCTCGCCTCGGGCGAGGCCGACATACTCGCGGCCTACGCCGTCGACCGCTACAGCCGACAGGGCGTCGGCGAGGATGCCGAGGTCGTCCGCGTCGTGCGGCGCGGCGTCGCGGAGGCGGCCCGACGACCCGGCGCGCTCGCTCCGCGCGTTGTCTTCGTCCGCGAGGGCATCGACTCGGCGACCGATCCGACGAACTGGGGAATGCGCTTTGCGTTCGCCTCCGAGCTTGCCTACAACGAGCGGCAACTCGTCCGCGCTCGCCAGATCGCCGCGCGCGATCGCATGCGGCGCCAAGGGCGAAACGCTGGGCACGGAACGCCTCCGTTCGGCTACCGCACCGGCCCACATCCGACTCTCGCCGTGGGCCGCGGATACCACGTCATCCCGGAAGAGGCCGCAATCGTCCGAGAGGTTGCCGGGCGCGTCATCGCCGACGAGTCGCTCGTCAAGATCGCCGCCGACCTTACGGCCCGCGGCATCCCAACCGCCACGAGTCCCGCCCGGCGTGCGGCGTTGGCGGGCAATCCTTACGACGGTCTCGGCCCGACACGCGATCCCGGCGTTTGGACCCTCGGCCGCATCCGCTCGACATGGAGGAGCGACCACCTCCTCGGGCGCGTCTCCCACAACGGATCGCCACTGTACGACGAGGCCGGGGCGCCCCTCGCACCATTCGAGCCAATCCTCACGCTCGATACTGCGCTCGCCATCCGCGCGCGCTTCGATGCCGCAACCCGCGCCCCCGCGAAGCGCCGCGCCACCGCTCTCCTCTCAGGCGTCGCCTTCTGCTCGGGCTGTGAGGGGAAGATGTACCCGCGGTCAACGGGCCGTCTCGGGTATCTCTCCTACACATGCTCGGCGGCAGGGCGCGGGCGTACGTGCCCGCGGCCCGTTTCCATGACCGTGCGGAAGCTCGACGCCGCGATCGCCGCGAGATACCTCGCAGTCATGGGGGATGTGCCCGAGGTCAAGGTCATCGACCGCTTCGACGACGGAGGGAGCGGCGACGAGCTCGCCGAGACTGAGGCGCGCCTCAAGGAGCTCGCGGCGAGGCTCGTGACGGTCGACGACCCAGCCGAGGTCAGCGCCCTCATGGGTGCTCTCGGCGCTCTCAAGAGTCGCCGCGCCTCCCTCCGCGAGGTCACCCCTTCGCGAGTGTCCGAGTTCGTGCCGACGGGTCGAACCTACGGCGACGCATGGCGCGACGCCGAGAGCGACGACGAGCGACGCCGACTTCTCCTCCGTGCTCTCGATCACGTGGTCGTGCACCCGGCGAAGGCTCATGAACGCCTCACCTACCGCTGGCACCCGGCGCCCGACGAGCTCGGCGAGGTCGGCGGCAACTCCCGCGGCCCCGGCGACCCAGCCAAGCGCCGCACGCCCGCCGTCACGCGCCCGGCGTGAGGGACGAAATCGTCCCCCGGGGGACGGTTCGCGCGCTTTTGCGGTTCGGTCTATAACGCCGGAGAAGAATCTCTCTCACTTCTGCACCTTCTGCACCGCCGCCCCGGAATGACGCGGCAGAATCCGGTGCAACTTCGGTGCAACTTTCCAATTCCTGCACCGGGACGGACAGCGACCTTGGGCAGGGCACCCGCGCCGGGCGGCCTCTCCCCACGTCCCCCGATTCTCGGCAGTTCTGGGCAGTGGCACCTTCGGGGGCCGTCTCCTCTTCTGTGAGCGTCGAGCGACGCTTCGCCATCTACACGGAAGAGATTGATCATGACCACCACAACCGCCCCCGCCGCCAAGCTCCGCGACGCCCGCGACCGGCTCCGCGCCCAGGCCGCCGAGTTCGTCGAGGACATCGCGGACGGGTCCGCACCCGACTTCGAGGGCATCCAGACAACCACCCAAGAGCTCGACACGGTCCTCAGCGACGATCTGAGCGCGTCGCGCGGCCCCGCCCTCGACAAGCTCAACGCCCTCATCTTCTCGTTCTCGGGAGATGTGCACCGCTGGGCCGAGGACCACCGAAACGGGCTCGCCGTGACTCAAGAGGCGCGCCACCTTGCGGCGCTCGTCGACATCTACGCCGACCTCCTCGACTCGGCGGCGTGAGCATGTCGGCACCCGTCGCCTTCACTCTGCCGACGTCGTGCCGCGCGTGCGGCGGCCCCATCCGCTACAGCGGGCGAGGCCGTCGTCCGACGACATGCTCGCCAGAGTGCCGACGCATCATCCGAACCGACGATGTGCGCGTCCACCGCGACAAGAACCGCACGCCGCCCGCGGTGTCCGCCCCGGTCGCGCCTCCGTCTGCCGACGTCGCGGCAATGGCCGCCCGCGTGCGAGTCCAACTCCGCGAGAGCGCCGCGGAGCGCGCCAGCCGCTACGAGGACCGCCTCGCCGCGCTCGCGACCGAGGCGGACTTCGCCCCGTCCATCGGCGCCGAGCTCGGTACGGACGCGGACCCGCTCCCCATTAGCGTCGTCCGTCTGACCGCGAACGGCACCGAGTGGAGCGGCGACCGACGCGCCCGCGCGCGCTCGAAGGACGACGCCGCCCGCTGGCTCGCCGAGCACCACCCCGAGGAGCTCGCGACCTTCCCCGCGGCCCTCATGTAACCGAATCCTCTAGAGGTGAGGGACCTAGTCCGCCGCCACGCGCGCCCCTCCCCTTACACGTCCGGCATCCTTGCCGGTTGTCTCTTCTTGGCGGAGCGAGACACCTGAACGCCCCCGGCCCTTTCTCGCGAAGGTCACCGGGGGCGTTCGCATGCCCACCCCTCGATGCTCCGCCAACGCACGAGACAAGCCTCCTAGGACCACCCGTGACTATCGACCCCGAGGCCGTGCTCGGCCTCCTCGCATACGCGCGCGATCCTGACGCGAACACGTCCCCACTTCCCCCGCAATCCGCGCGCATCCAGCGCCGCGACGCCAGCGTCGGCGGCCCCGTCACCTTCCCGGAAGAGTGGCCCGCCGCGCTCCTCGGCTCGGCGGCGCTCGCTGTCGACCTCGCCGCGCGAGGTGTCAGCTACCGACCGCCCACGCCACGCCGTGCCGCCGCCTACGTCCTTGACGAGGCGACCGTAGAGGCCATCGTCGTCGCCCGGATGGCCGCCGACGTCCTCGTCGAG
Organism: Microbacterium sp. F01; assembly: GCF_056156365.1. Classification (NCBI taxonomy): domain Bacteria; kingdom Bacillati; phylum Actinomycetota; class Actinomycetes; order Micrococcales; family Microbacteriaceae; genus Microbacterium; species Microbacterium sp. F01. Next base: position 1,804,533 of record NZ_CM149592.1, on the reverse strand, counting down.
GCATCCGCGCCACTGTACGAGCTCGGCGGCGCTCACCGGCTCGACGCGCACGCCCTCCGCGCTTCTGCGCGCGTGCTCCGCACCTCGCGGCCCGCCGAGGGAAACCTCCTCCGCAACGTGCGGACGCACCTTCCCGCACCCGTCGAGCTCGGCGTCGATGCCTTCCTCGCGACCTATGACGACCGCGACCGCGTCCGACGCTCCGCGCTCGGCGACGACTACCTCGCCGCGGGCTCACCCGGCGACCTGTCGACTACCGGCCTCTACGCCGCCGCTCGCGATCGCTGGGCGCCTCCTGTCCGCATCGAGGGCGTCTTCCACTTCCGGCCCGCGCGAGCCCTCGCCGCCAAAGGCGCCCCGCCAGCGTCGCCGCTCGACGACCTCCCCACGGCACTCGCCGAGCTCGTCGCCCGACATGGCGCCGACGCTGTCGCCGGGCTCCTCGCCGAGCTCACGAAGGACCGCCCCGCATGACCCATCCCACCCCAGATCGTCGACCGGGCAGAATCGCCGCCCTTCTCGGCGTCTCCCGCGTCCATGCGCGCTTCCTCCTGAGCATCCCGCGCCCGCTTCGCGCCGAGCTCCTCGACGAGCTCGCCCGCGTCGGCGTCGGCCGCACCCTGGCGTTTACACGCACTCAGCCCAGCGTGGAACACCCCTAGACCCCCTCCGAGCTCCCGCCGACCCTCACCCGCGCCCTGAGCGCATCACCGCGGCCTGAGGAGCTCGTGAGGCCCTTCCCCCGCTCGCCACCCCGGCGCGCGGTCCCGCCCGCACGTCGCCGAGCTTCGCGAGCTTGACGAAACGACGGGCTCCTCGTTGACCCCCGCGAACGGTCGACGGCCCCTGTCCCGCGTCCCCTGGCAAGTGCCACGGGACACCCCGCGGGACTCCTCGGGACGCGCTACGCGCCCCACTCGCGGCCTCACCGCCGCACACCCCGGCCAACGGCCTCCCCGACCTTTCTACGCCCGCAAGGCGGCGCGTAGCGGACGGGAGCCAATCGGCCGGCCTCGACGCCAGGCAAGGCCCCGCGTCAACCGCAAGGCGGCTCCCTAACTCCCCCTCCCGGCGCATCCCGCGCCTCGACTCCTTAGGAGCCCACAAATGGCTAACGCCTTCATTCACGACCCCCAGACCATCGCCGAGCTTGCCGCGAAGCTGACCGGGGCCGACTTCAACCTCGCCAAGCTCATCAGCACCGACGTAGCGGCCGAGTTCGCCGAAGGCTCGGGCGCGACCGTGCGAGTCCGCGTCCCCGGCGCGATCCCGACGCGCTCCAAGCCGATCGGCAACAAGACGACCGCCCTCGTCGCCGATGAGCTCACCGAGCAGTACATTGACGTCACCCTGAGCGATCACCTGTACAACCTCGCGATCCTCTCCGAGGGCGACCTCTCGCTCGAAATTGGCGATTACGCGCGACAGGTGCTCGTGCCGCAGACCCGCGCTATCGCGGCGAAGATCGAGGCGCTCACCGCCGCCGCGCTGTCGGCGACGCCCGAGACGACCACGATTGCCTACTCGGCGTCGGCGCCCGCAAAGGCGATCACTGCCGCACGGCGACAGCTTCGCCTGAACGGCGTGCCCGAGTCGGCGAAGCTGACCGCGGCCGTCGGCGCGACCGTCTACGCCGACCTCCTCGACGCGGACCCTGGAAAGGGCTTCGACGCGAACGGAACGCACGTGCGCGGCGTCGAGGTGATCGAGTCGACGCGCCTGTCGCCGACCGAGATTGTCGTCTTCATCCGCGAGGCGTTCACCCTCGTCGCTCGCGCGCCGATCGTGCCCGCGGGCGCACCCTACGGCGCCTCGATCAAGACGCCGATCGTCGACGCCGAGCGCGGCGCACAGTTCGCTGTGCGCGTCGTGAACGACTACGACAGCAATGTCGCGGCTGACCGCTCGCTCGTGTCCTCGTTCGTCAAGGTCGCGCCGCTCCCCCTCCCGGTGGACCGCGAGAACGGCACGGTTGACCTCGTCGCCAACGGCGGCGTCGTCCGCATCGACACGGCGACCGCCCCGGCGTAACCCCTCGACGCCCTCGGCGTCACCCCGCTCGGCCCCTCGAAATGCTCGCGAGCTCGCGACCAAACCGAGGGGCCGAGCACCCAACCTCACCCCCTCCAAGGAGCAAGAATGACCACTCCCAGCACTCCCACCGTCTCCCCCGCTACCGCAGTCGTCCCGCGCACGTCGGCCGAGCTCGACGCCATCGTCGCCCACGCGATCGCCGAGAACCCCGTAATCGTGATCCCCCGCGACGCCGCCGCAGAATAGCCCCCCCCCCGGTCGCGGAAGCCACCCCGGGCGCCAGGGATGCCGCCCGGGGGTCTACCCCCCGCCCCCTACACACCCCCAATCGCCTCTATGCGCCGCGCTGGCGCGTCGAGGAGCTCGGCCGCGCGTCCTGTCATGCGCTCGGCCGAGAGCTCACGGCCTTTCCTCCTTGGGGCGCGGTGAGTGCACGCGACGGCGTCAGACACCGTGCGGCGTGAGCGCGTGGTCGAGTAACGGGCTCGACGCGACGCGCATTGATCGCTCGTCATCCTCTTGAGCTCGCCTTCATGGCGAGTTTGACGAGCGATCCCCGCGGCCTCGCTCCTCGGCGTCGATTACCGACGCCTGAGTCGAGCGAGGCCGCCCCCAACCCGCCGCGAGGGTGGGGGGCCTTCAAGTCGGCCCCGTCGCTTCCCTCCCGGAGAGGCATAGCGCTACGCGGTCGATGCGCATCCCTCGCCGTTTTTGAAGATTGGGGCCCATTTTGGCCGTTTCAGCCGCGTAATCACGCGGGAGCGACGCCTCCGCCTCCCCGTCGAAAACACGCACCTAAGGGCCTCTAACGCCTCACGACACGCCGCAAACCGGCCCGCCGCACGACTGGAGCCCTCATGCCTCGACCCCTTCCCCCTGCCCTCTCCGAGCTTGAGGGTGACCTCGGCGTAGAGGCGGGCACCCTCGACGGCGTCGACAAGGTCCGCGCGGAGCGCTCGCTCGACAAGGCCACCACGCTCGTCCTCGCAGAGGTCGCGCCCGGCACCGTCGAGCGCTGGACTTCCGACGCTCCCGCCGTCGTCGAGCTCGTCGTCCTGACGGCCGCTCGCCGCGGCTACGAGAACCCCCGCGGAATCAACCAAGAGACGCTCGGCGCGCACACCGTCGGCCTCTCCGAGTCCACGGGCGTCTACCTCACCGCTCGCGAGCTCGGCCAAATCCGACGCGCCGCAACCGGCCGCCGCGGCGCCGCGCGCTCCGTCCGGACTCCCTCCGCCTACGAGGGCCGCTGACCCGATGCTGACCGACCCCGTAACCGTCCACCTCGGCGACGAGCTCATCGAGGTCGACCTCTTCGCCCCCGGCTCTTCCCTCGCGCTCTACCGGCAAGAGTGGCAACTCTGGGCTACCCTCGCCGCCCGCCGCATGCTCGACGAGCAAGCCGCGTTCGAGCTCGCCATCGACGCGTGCCTCGCCTCGCTCGCCCGGCTCCGCGCCGCATGAGCCGCGACCCTGACACCTGGCGTCGCTACCGCGCCCGGCACCCTTCCCGTGTCCGAGCCGCCAACACGGCGCGCTCGGTGGCCCGCTCCGCGCGGACACCCAAGGGGATCGACGCCGACCGCCGCCGCATTCACCCCGAAGGCGTCAAGCGTTGCCCGACCTGCCGCGAAGGCCTCCCCTTCGAGGCCTTCCACGCCAACCGCTCCCGCCCCGACGGCCTCGGCGCGATCTGCCGCGAGTGCGACCGCGATGCCCGCCACGAGCGCGCACACACCCGCCCCTAGCCCCTAGCCCCTCAAGGAGCCCCCATGCCTATCCCCTCCGGTCACGTCGTCGGACGCTACTTCACCCCCGACACCATGACGCCCGCCGTCGGCGAGGTCCGTTTTGAGCTCATCGCCGCTACCGGCCAGGCCGACACGACGATCGTTCCGAGAGAGGTGACGGTCGACCTTGTCGACGGCGAGCTCCCCGCCACCGTGCTCGCAACCGGCCAGTATCAAGTCAGGTTCTACCTCGTCGGCGCCGGGCTTGCCTCGTTCCCCATCGCCGTAACCACGGAACACACCGCCGAAGCCCCGCTCGACCTCGTGCTCGCGGCGCCGCTCGTGCCAACCCCTGCCGAGCGATTCATCGTCAATGAGCTCGTCCACCGCGAAGCGATCGAGGCCGCCTCGTCGGCGTCGGCGTCGGCGACCACCGCCGCCAGCGCCGAGGCTGGCGCGATCGCCGCCCGCGACGGCGCGACAGCCGCCCGTGACGCCGCCAACGTCTCAGAGGATCACGCGGCAACCGACGCCGCCCAGGCCGCCGCCGACCGAGCCGCCATCGCCGCCATGCGCGAGGACGTCCGCGCCATGCGAAACGATGTCGCCTGGAGCTACCACCCCGACGACCCCGACATCGTCGTACTCAACGTCCCCGACTCATGGATCGACGAGAACGACACACTCATCGTCCGCATGCCGGTAATGGCCCACGCCTGACCCGAAAGCCCCCTCCTGACTCAGGAGGGGGCTTTTCGTCGTTACGATGCGGCTCGGACTAGCTTGGCGTGCCGCAGTGGCACATCTCTCCGAGCACCACTCGGTGCTCTTCGACGTTCGGGCAGTTGACGAGGGATTCGACCTCGGCATCATATTCAGGGACAGCACCCATAGCGACGGTTCCTTTCGTTCAACGACCGTCTGACTTGCAGTGCTGTCTGCCCGGATACCTCCTGAATCTTCGAGGGCCAACTCCTGACCACATTAGGGGTGGGCTCCGACACCCGACCGGCGCTGCGGACACATTCGCCCGCGCCCGACCCCGCGCCGGTAGCCTCTCCCGCGTGGACAGCCTCGACGACGTACTCGACGACGTAGCCCCGCCGCGCTTGTGCCCAGCGTGCGCGCGTCCGCTCGACGTCGCGCCCCTCGCCGAGGGTTCCCTCGTGCTCGCCCTCGTGTGCGTTGAGCACGGCGAAGTGGGCCTCGGCGACCCGCACGAGACGCCCGGCGTATTTAGCTAGCCAAACCCCCCGAGGCGACGCGGCGGCGACTCTAGACTCCGCGCCATGCAGTCAGACGTCATGGAGCACATCGCCCGCCTCGCGCCATATGTGGCGCCTACCCTCACCGCTCTCGCGACCCTCGTGACAGCGATTGCCCACCTGAAACGCCGAAGGCCCCCGGCGCCGTAGCGTCGGGGGCCCTCCCGTATCGTGGGCCTTGCAGGACCGGGCATCTTCGACATGTCCGGTCCTGTCTTCAAGCGGCGACGAGTTCCAAGCTGTCGCCGTGCGCGTAGGCGTCGCGTCCGTCGAGCTCGGCGCGCACACCGACCACGATGGCCTCAAGCGTCGCCTCATCGAGCCCGAGCTCAACCGCGTCCGCGAGGAGCTCGTCCACGCCGACGAACGCCGCGAGCGCCTCATCGAGCGCATCCGCCCGCACGAGCTCGCCCGCGAGGTGCGCGGCGAGGCACTCGGCCGCGACAGCGTGGAACGCCGCCCAATGCACCGCCCGCGAACCGTGCGTCTCGGCGACCTCAGCGAATGAACCTTCCACGATGTTCCCCATTCTGGGTGCCGCCCCTCGGCACCCGCTCGGCGACCTTAACGCGACCGCGTCGTTGGAAGCAAATTAGCCCAGATCAAGCGTGTAAACGTGCGCGCATGTCTGCACGCGAGCCCCGAGGCTTGTCTTCGACGCCCGCGCACGCAAAAGCCCCCCGGCCCGAAGGCCGAGGGGGCTCCAAACTTGCGTTGTGCGGTTAGCGTCCGCCAAAGTTCTTGAAGCGCTGGTTGAACTTCTCGACACGACCGGCCGAGTCCATGATGCGCTGCTTGCCCGTGTAGAACGGGTGCGAGGCCGACGAGATCTCGACGTCGATGACGGGGTACTCGACGCCGTCGAGCTCGATCGTCTTGTCGCTGGTCACCGTCGAGCGGGTGAGGAAGGTCTCGCCCGAGCCGAGGTCACGGAACACGACGGCCTGGTAGTCCGGGTGGAGGTCAGTCTTCATGATGGTCCTTTGAGGATGGTGCCCTGGATTTTGCCAGGGCGGTCAAAGTCTGTGGTGCGAATGCACCAAAGAGAGATTCTACCAGTCTCCGGCGCGGACGCCGAACCGGCCGCCTCGGGGCTCAGTGCGCGGCGCGCGCGGCGTATCGGCCGCCCTCTTCGCTGAGGCGGATCGGAACGCCGAAGGTGTCCGTCAGGGCCTCGGCGGTGAGGGTCTCGCGGATGGGACCGGATGCCACGGCCTGGCCGTCGCGAAGCAGCAGCACGTGCGTGAATCCGATGGGGATCTCTTCGACGTGGTGGGTGACCATGATCATCGCCGGGGTCGTGGGCGCCTGCGCGTAGCCGCCCAGCAGGATGAGGAGCTCTTCGCGAGCGCCGAGGTCGAGGCTGGCCGTCGGCTCGTCGAGGAGCAGCAGCTCGGGGTCGGTCATCACGGCGCGGGCGATCTGGACGCGCTTCTGCTCGCCGTCGCTGAGCGTGCCGAACGTGCGGTCGGCGAGATGGTCGAGCTTCCACTCCGCGAGCACGCGAAGTGCGCGCCGCTCGTCGATGTCTTCGTAGTCCTCGCGCCAGCGGCCGAGCACCGAGTACGCCGCCGTCAGGACGACGTTGAGCACGGTCTCCTCCGGCGGCACGCGACGCGCCATCGCAGAGGAGGCGAACCCGATCCGGGGCCGCAGTTCGAAGACGTCGGTGCGGCCGAGGCGCTCACCGAGGATGCTCACGACGCCCGACGTGGGGTGCAGCAGCGTGTCGGCCATCTGGAGCACGGTCGTCTTGCCCGCACCGTTGGGTCCGAGGACCATCCAGCGCTCGTCGTCGTTGATCGTCCAGTTCAGGTGATCGACGATGTTCCGGGCGTTTCGGCGGACGACGACGTCGGAGAACTCGAGCACCTGGGGCATGCTGACAGCCTATCGGCCGCCGGCGACCACCTCCGCGTACAGGGCGGCCGTCTGATCGGCGATGCGCTGCCAGCTGAAGTCCTCGGTCGCGCGCTTGCGACCGGCCACGCCGTACTCGCGCGCGCGCTCCGGATCGCTCACGACCTCGGTCAGCACCCGGGCGAGGTCCGACACGTACTGCTCGGGGTCGGTCGGTGTGCCCGTGCCGTCCTGCACCTGCTCGATCGGCACCAGGCGGCCGGTGACGCCGTCGACGACGACCTCCGGGATGCCGCCGGTCGCCGTCCCGACGACAGCGGCGCCGCACGCCATAGCCTCGAGGTTCACAATGCCGAGCGGCTCGTAGACCGACGGGCAGACGAAGGTCGTCGCCGCACTCAGGATGGTGCACAGCTCGTGCCGCGACAGCATCCGATCCAGCCACACCACGCCTTCGCGGGTCTCCTGCAGCCCGCGGACGAGCCCTTCGACCTCCGCCATGATCTGCGGTGTGTCGGGCGCTCCGGCGGCGAGGATCACCTGCACGTCGGCAGGCAGGCGCTCCGCGGCGCGAAGGAAGTACGGCAGGCCCTTCTGCCGCGTGATGCGTCCGACGAAGACCACCGACGGCTTCGCCGGGTCGATTCCGAGCTCCGCCAGGAGCGCCGGATCCTCGACGGGATGCCAGGCCTCGACGTCGATGCCGTTGTAGATCACCCGCACACGGTCGGGGTCGAGCGACGGGTAGCTGCGGAGGATGTCCTCCCGCATGCCGTTGCTCACCGCGACGATCGCCGCGGCGCTCTCGTACGCCGACTTCTCGATCCAGCTCGAGACCGCGTACCCGCCGCCCAGCTGCTCCGCCTTCCACGGGCGCAGCGGCTCGAGGCTGTGCGCCGTCACGATGTGCGGGATCCCGTGCAGCAGCGACGCGAGGTGCCCGGCGAAGTTCGCGTACCAGGTGTGGCTGTGCACGACGTCGGCGCCCGCGACATCCGTCACGATCTCGAGATCCGTGCCGAGCGTCTGCACCGCGGCGTTCGCGGTGGCCAGCTCCGCCGGCACGCCGTACGACGCCGTGCCTTCCTCGTCGCGGGCGGCGCCGAAGGCGCGCACCCGGACATCGATGCTCGAGCGGAGCGCCTTCACCAGTTCGGTCACGTGGACACCAGCGCCACCATAGATCTCGGGCGGGTACTCCTTGGTCACGATGTCGACGCGCATGGCACGAAACCTAATACACGAGGACGTCCGCGTGTAGCGGGTACCCGTAATCTCCCGCCGGCCCTAGGGTGGGTGCCATGCCAGCAGCGCCCAAGGTCTTCGGAATCATCCTCGCCGGCGGCGAAGGGAAGCGGCTGATGCCGTTGACCGCGGACCGCGCCAAGCCCGCCGTCCCGTTCGGTGGGCAGTACCGGCTCATCGACTTCGCGATCTCGAACCTGATCAACTCGGGCCTCAGGCAGATCGTGGTGCTGACGCAGTACAAGTCCCACAGTCTCGACCGCCACATCTCGCAGACCTGGCGCATGTCGGCGCTCCTGGACTCCTACGTCACCTCGGTCCCCGCGCAGCAGCGCCTCGGCAAGCGCTGGTTCTCGGGATCCGCGGACGCGATCCTGCAGAGCCTCAACCTCATCAACGACGAGCAGCCCGACATCGTCGTCGTGATCGGCGCCGACCACGTCTACCGCATGGACTTCCGGCAGATGCTGTCCGCACACATCGAATCGGGCGCTCGCGCGACGGTCGCGGGGATCCGTCAACCGATCTCGCTCGCAAATCAGTTCGGCGTCATCGACGTCGACCCCGAGGACCCGGTGCGCATCCGCGAGTTCCTCGAGAAGCCGCAGAACGCCGTCGGCCTGGCCGATGCGCCCGACCAGGTGCTCGCTTCGATGGGCAACTACATCTTCGACACCGACGCGCTCATCGAGGCCGTCGAGTCCGACGGGGAGCTGCCGACGTCGAACCACGACATGGGCGGCGACATCATCCCGTACTTCGTCGACCGCGGCGAGGCCGGCGTCTACGACATGAACCGCAACGACGTGCCGGGGTCGACCGACCGCGACCGCTACTACTGGCGCGACGTGGGAACAATCGACTCGTTCTTCGACGCGCACCGCGATCTCATCTCGACGCTGCCGGTGTTCAACCTGTACAACATGGACTGGCCGATCCACTCGCAGGCGGTCAACTCCCCGCCCGCGAAGTTCGTGCGCGACTCGGTCGGCCGCATCGGCAACGCGATCGACTCGATCGTGTCGCTCGGTTCGGTGCTCTCCGGCACGCATCTCGAGCGCAGCGTGGTGGGCCCGTGGACGCTGGCCGGCGGAGGATCGACGATCACCGACTCGGTGCTGTTCGACCACGTGCAGGTCGGCGCGGGCGCCCGCGTGCACCGCGCGATCCTCGACAAGAACGTGGTCCTCGAAGACGGCGCGACTGTCGGCGTCGACCGCGACAAGGACCTCGCGCGCGGATTCACGATCACCGACAGCGGCATCACCGTCGTCGGCAAGGGGTTCCGCGTCGAGCGCTGACACACGGCGGTAGCAGCCTGTGCGTCCCGCTAGCGTGGGAGCATGCCTGTCGCCCCCGCCCGCTTCCTCGTCGTGCTCGACGCCGACTCCACGCTGATCCGCAACGAGGTCATCGAGCTCATCGCCGACGAGGCCGGACGCGGCGCTGAGGTCGCCGCGGCGACGGAGGCCGCGATGCGCGGCGAGGTCGACTTCGCGACGAGCCTGCGCTCGCGCGTCGAGGCTCTCGAGGGTGTGCCGGTGACGGCTTTCGCGCGCGTGCTCGCGCGCATCGAGCCGACGCCGGGCGTGCGTGAGCTGGTCGCTGCGGTGCACGACCGCGGCGGCGCCGTCGGCGTCGTGTCGGGCGGGTTCCACGAGATCCTCGACACCGTCGCCCCCGATCTCGGCGTCGACGTGTGGCGCGCCAACCGGCTCGCGACGAGCGACGGCGTGCTGAGCGGCACCGTCGACGGCGGAATCGTGGATGCTGCGGGCAAAGCTGCCGCCCTCCGGGAATGGGCCGACGAGCGCGGCGTGCCCCTCAGCCGAACGCTGGCGATCGGCGACGGCGCGAACGACCTCGAGATGATGGCCGTCGCCGGACTCGGCGTCGCGTTCAACGCGAAGCCCGCGGTGCGCGAGCGCGCCGACGTGGTCGTCGGCCCGGTCGACCTCGCCGAGGTCATCCCGCTGCTGCCGTAGAGCCCTCCGCCGCCCCGCTCGCGGGGTGTTCCGATGTCGGGCGCCGTCGATAGCGTCGGAGCATGCACATCATCCTCGTTCCCGGGCTGTGGCTCGACGCGTCGTCGTGGGGCGACGTCGACCCCGCTCTCGAAGCCGCCGGCCACCGCACGCACGCGCTCACCATGCCGGGGGTCGGCGCCTCCGGCACCGAGTCCGCCGGCATCGGCATCGCGGACTGGGTGGCGGCGACCGTCGCCCAGATCGACCGCCTCGACGGGCCGGTCGTCCTCGTCGGGCACTCCGGCGGCGGCAACGTCGTTTACGGCGCCGTCGATGCGCGACCCGACCGGGTCGCGCACGTCGTGTTCCTCGACACGTTCCCGCCCGGCGACGGCGGCTCGATCTCCGAGTTCCCCGTCGTCGACGGCGTGATCCCCTTCCCCGGGTGGGAGTCCTTCGACGAATCTGACGTCGCCGACCTCGATCCGCAGACGCGGGCGGATGCCGCGGCCCTGGCGAAGTCGGTGCCGGCCCAGGTGCCGACCGATCCGATCCGGCTCACGGACGAGAAGCGGCGCACGGTGCCGGCGACGATGATCACCGGAACGGTGCCGGCGGCCCAGGTCCGCGAGATCATCTCGGCGGCGCCGCCGTGGGCTGCCGAGCTCGCCGCGCTCGAGCACCTCGACATCATCGAGCTCGGTGCACCCGGAGACCCCACCGGCCACTGGCCTCAGTTCTCGCGGCCTGGCGCCGTTGCCGAGGCCATCCTGCGGGCGATCGCCTGAACGCCGACAGGCTCAGCGGCCGGACCGATCGCTGAGCCTGTCGGAGCGGGCTGAGCCTGTCGAAACCCGAAGGTCGTGGGGTCAGTGCCCCATGCCGAGGCCGCCGTCGACAGGGATCACGGCGCCGGAGATGTAGGCCGCGTCGTCCGACGAGATCCACGTCACGACACCCGCCACCTCGTCGGCGGACGCGAACCGCCCGGCGGGGATGTTCTTCTTGTACTCGGCCTGCGTCTCGTCCGAGAGCTCGGCCGTCATGTCGGTCTCGATGAAGCCGGGGGCCACGACGTTCGCAGTGATGCCGCGGGCGCCGAGCTCGCGGGTGAGCGAGCGGGCGAATCCGACCAGCGCACTCTTGGAGGCGGCGTAGTTGATCTGGCCCGCCGAGCCGTAGAGCCCGACCACGCTCGAGATCAGCACGACGCGGCCCCAACGGGCGCGCAGCATGCCCTTGGAGGCGCGCTTGACGACACGGAACGCGCCGCCGAGGTTGGTCGAGACGACGCTGTCGAAGTCGTCCTCGGTCATGCGCAGCAGGAGGGTGTCCTTCGTGATGCCGGCGTTCGCGACGACGATCTCGACCGGGCCCAGGGTGTTCTCGACCTCGGTGAACGCGGCGTCGACGGCTGCAGCATCCGTCACATCCGCCCGCACGGTGAGGGTGCCCTCGGGGCCTTCGCCGGAGCGTGCGGTGACGGCGACCTTGTAGCCCTCGGCGACGAAGCGCTCCGCGATGGCGCGGCCGATGCCGCGGTTTCCGCCGGTGACGAGGACGACGCGATCGGTGGACATGGTGGCACTCCCGGGGTTGTGACGGATCCGCACCAGCCTACCGGCGCGGTCTCGGTGGGCCCGCCTGTTTGACACCCCCGCCGCGCCGCTGGGACTCTGGTCCCAGACACCGAAGAAAGGCCTCGCCGTGAGCGACAACACCTCGCAGAACCCCGTCCCGGAGCCCGGCGCATATCCGCCGGTTCCGCCCGCCCCGTCGGCGGACGAGCCCGCCCAGCCGGCCCCCGGCGCGTACCCGCCGCCCGCTCAGGGCGCCTATCCTCCGCCGGCCTACGGCGCCCCCGCGGCCCCCGCGTACGGCGGCGCTCCCGCGTACGGCGCGGCGCCCGCCAACGGCGCGGCCCCGGCGTATGGCGCCGCGCCCGGCTACGGTTACGGCGCCCCGGCGAAGACGAACACCCTCGCGATCGTGTCGCTCATCGCATCGATCTCGAGCTTCGTGATCCTCCCGTTCATCGGCTCGATCGTGGGCGTCATCACGGGCCACATGTCGCTGAACCAGCTCAAGACGAGCGGCGAGCAGGGGCGCGGCATGGCGCTCGCCGGCACGATCGTCGGCTGGGTCGGCCTCGGGCTTTCGATCCTCGGCATCATCGCGGCGATCTTCTTCTTCGTGTTCCTCGCCGGGGTGTACGGGCAGTACGGCACGTACTCCTGAGTCGCTCCGCCCCGGGACGCGTTCCCGGGGCGATCCCGGGGTGCAACCGGCGTACCCTGGAAGTACCGTGAAGAGTTCCAGCCACGCCCCGTCGGCGACATCCCTGCCGCGTTCCCCGCGCGACGAGATCGACGCGCGTTCGACCCGGTATCTGGTCACGATGGGCATCCGCGTGGTGTGCTTCATCCTCATGGTCGTCATCACGCCGTACGGCTGGTACACCTGGGTCTTCGGCGCGGCCGCGATCTTCCTCCCCTACATCGCGGTCGTCTCCGCCAACGTCGGGCAGGAGGCACGGCGCAACCGTCGCGAGGACCCGGAGCCCGCACTTCCCGCCGCTGCATCGACCTCGCCCGCGACCGACACGCGAGTGATCCGCATCGAGGAGACCCGCGCGCTCCCGGCCGACGAGAAGCGCGCGGCCGAGACGGAGCCGGGCACCGACGACGAGGCGGATCCCACCGCATGAGCGACGCCGGACCCGACCAGGTCGCCGACGCGGTCTGCTCGCGCGCGGGATGCCGCGCCACGGCGAACTGGCGCATCGATTGGCGCAATCCGCGCATCCACTCGGAGGATCGCCGCAAGACCTGGGTCGCGTGCGACGAGCACGTGGGGTATCTCCGAGAGTTCCTGGCGGCACGCGACTTCCCGGTGGTCGTCGCCCCGCTCACCCCGACGGAGGCCGCACGATGAGCCCCCGCGCCGTCAGCATGCAGAATCTCCCGCGCGCGGGCAGATGGGCGATCTACATCGCCCTCGCCGTGGTCTTCGCCGTCGCATGCGCCTTCCTGTCGAACTGGCAGTTCACGCGCAACCAGGAGCGCTCGGGGCAGCTCGCGCTCGTCGCCGAGAACTACGACGCCACACCGGTGCCGCTGGCCGACCTCATCCCCGCCGATGGCGAGTTCTCGCCGGAGGACGAATGGCACCCGGTGATCCTCACCGGGACGTACCTCGCCGTCGAGCAGCTCCTGGTGCGCAACCGCCCCCACGGCGGCACCTCGGCCTTCGAGGTGCTCGTGCCCTTCCGCCTCGACGACGGACGCGTGCTGCTCGTCGACCGCGGCTGGGTGCCGCCGGGCCAGGATCAGCCCCTCCCCGACGCGATCCCCGCGCCCCCGACCGGCGACGCCACCGTGGTCGTGCGGCTGCGGCCAGGCGAGGCCCTGCCGTCATCAGGCCGCTCGGCGCCCGAGGGTCAGGTCCCCACGATCAACCTCGGTCTCGTCGCAGAGACGCTCTCCCCCGCCGCCGGTGAGGCCCTCGAGCCGAGCGCCTATGGCGTCGTGGTTTCGGAGGACCCGGCACCGGCGACCGCGCCGACCGCCCTCGAGCCGCCGTCGGACGACCCCGGACCCCACCTCTCCTACGCGATCCAGTGGATCCTCTTCGCCGTGATGGGTTTCGTCTTCATCGGCTACGTCATCCGCACCGAACGCCGTCATCGCCGCGAGGACGCCGAGGACGCCCGGTCGGAGGATGGCGGAACGGATGCTGCCGCCCCTGCGCCGCCGGCACCGCGCCGTCGCCGCGATCGCGACGCCGAGGACGAAGACGCCCTGCTCGACGCCGCCGGCCGCTGAAACGTCGTCCGAACCCGCCTACGCGAGCGTGACCAAGTCGGCGTAGTCGCGACCCCAGATGTCTTCGACGCCGTCGGGGAGGATGAGCACGCGCTCGGGGTTGAGGGCCTCGACGGCACCCTCGTCGTGCGAGACGAGCACGACGGCCCCCTCATAATGCGCGAGCGCGCCGAGGATCTCTTCGCGCGAGGCGGGGTCGAGGTTGTTCGTGGGCTCGTCGAGCAGCAGCATGTTCGCCGACGACACGACCAGCGTCGCGAGCGACAGTCGCGTCTTCTCCCCGCCGGAGAGCACCCCGGCCGGCTTCAGCACGTCGTCACCGGTGAACAGGAACGACCCGAGCACCTTGCGCGCCTCGGTAGCCGTGATGTTCGGCGCCGCCGACATCATGTTGTCGAGCACCGAGCGCGAGACGTCGAGGTTCTCGTGCTCCTGCGCGTAGTAGCCGATCTTGAGGCCGTGGCCCGGCTCGAGCTGACCGGTGTCGGGCTGGTCGACGCCGGCGAGGATGCGCAGCAGGGTGGTCTTTCCGGCACCGTTCAGGCCCAGGATGACGACCTTGGAACCGCGGTCGATCGCGAGGTCGACGTCCGTGAAGATCTCCAGCGAGCCGTACGACTTCGACAGGCCCGACGCCATGAGCGGGGTCTTGCCGCAGGGTGCGGGCTTCGGGAAGCGCAGCTTCGCGACGCGCTCCTCCTGGCGCACTTCGTCGAGGCCCGCGAGCATCTTCTCGGCGCGAGCCACCATCTGGTGCGCGGCGGCCGCCTTGGAGGCCTTGGCGCCGAACCGGGCCGCCTGCTGCTGCAGCACGGTGGCCTTCTTCTCGACGTTGGCGCGCTCCTTCTTGCGGCGCTCCTCGTCGGCCACCCGCTGGCGCAGGTAGTTCTTCCAGTTCATGTTGTAGACGTCGATGACCTGGCGGTTCGCATCGAGGTAGAAGACGCGGTTCACGGTCTCGCCGACGAGCTCGACGTCGTGCGAGATGACGATGAGCCCGCCCTTGTAGCCCTTGAGGAACTCGCGCAGCCACACGACGCTGTCGGCGTCGAGGTGGTTGGTCGGCTCATCGAGGATCATCGTCTGCGCATCCGAGAAGAGGATGCGCGCGAGCTCGATGCGCCGGCGCTGACCGCCCGACAGGGTCTTGAGCGGCTGGTCGAGGATGCGGTCGGGCAGCGAGAGGTTGTGGGCGATGGACGCCGCCTCGGCCTCCGCCGCGTAGCCGCCGAGCGCCTCGAAGCGCTCGGTGAGGTTCGCGTACTTGCGCATCGCCTTCGCGGCGACGGCCTCGTCGGCATCGCCCATGGCGAGGGATGCCTCGTGCATGCCGATCGCGAGCGTGCCGAGCCCGCGGGCGTCGAGGATGCGGGTGCGCGCGAGCATCTCGGGATCCCCGGAGCGCGGGTCCTGCGGCAGGTAACCCAGCTCGCCGGAGCGCTCGACCTTGCCGTCGGCGGGGATGAGATCGCCCGCGAGAACCTTCGTCAGCGTCGTCTTGCCGGCGCCGTTGCGGCCGACGAGACCGATCTTGTCGCCGTCCGAGACGCGGAAGGAGACGTCCGACATGAGCACGCGGGCGCCCACGCGGATCTCGAGGTCGTGCACGGCGAGCACAGCGGAAGTCCGATCCGTCGATGGAGATGGGGAGGTGGCCGAACGGCCAGCCTCCCAGTATACGGGGCGCCCCTCCCCCGGATTCGACCGAATACCTCTGCAGAGGGATCCGGGTCGATACCGCAGAGGGATGCCGCGGCAGGTACCCCGCGCATACCGTTCCGGGGTGGATCTCATCTCCGATCTCGTGCTCCAGGCCGTCGAGTCGCCGTGGCTGTATCTCGCGATGTTCGCCGTGGCGGTGATCGACGGCTTCTTCCCGCCGGTGCCGAGCGAGACGCTGCTGGTCGCAGCGGCGGCGGTCGCGGCATCCACCGGCGATCCTCACCTTGTCGCGCTGGGCGTCGCGGCGGCGGCAGGAGCCGTCGTCGGAGACAACATCGCCTTCGCGATCGGCCGGCGAACCGGCACGACGAGATTCGCGTGGATGCGACGACCGCGGGTGGCGAGAGCCTTCGCGCAGGCAGGCGGCGCGCTCGAGCGACGCGGGGCTGCACTCATCCTGGGCGCGCGCTTCATCCCGGTCGGGCGCGTGGCCGTCAACGTCTCGGCCGGTGCCCTGGCCTACCCGTGGCGGCGGTTCGCCGCGTTGGCCGTGGCGGCGGGTGGCTGCTGGGCTGCCTACAGCATCGCGATCGGGCTGCTGGCGGGTGCCTGGCTGGAGGACCAGCCGCTGTTGAGCGCGGGGCTCGGGGTCGTGGTGGCGATCGGGCTCGGGCTCGTCCTCGACCGCGTCGTCGCCCTGCGCTCCCGCCGCGCCGCACTCACCCCCGATGGGACCGCCTCGCGGCTGACAGGATGACATCGTGCGCGACACCTCCTCGCCCGCGGGCGTTTCGTCTCGCCCGCGGCGCCGCCTGAACGTCCGGACGGCGGCGTTCGGCGCGCTGACGCTGACGGCCGTCGCGCTGTTCTCCGTGCTCGTTCCCGTGCTCATCACGCTCTATCGTCAGCCGGCGGCCTTCGCGTTCCTGTTCGGGGCACTCGCCTGCGCTGCGCCGGTGCTGGCGGTGCGGTTCCCCCGCTGGGCGACCGCGCTCTTCGTCGCCTCGGCGATCGCGCTGCCCCTTCCGGTCGGCGCGCTCGAGGGCGAGCAGTGGCCCTGGCCGTGGTCGGTACCCGCGATGCTCGCGCTCATCCTCTTCGTCGGCGTGCTCGCGATCGTCCACGGGTGGCGCCTCGCCGTGATGGCCTGGATCCTCTCCGTCGCCGGAACCCTCGCGGTGGCCTTCGTGATGTCGGGCGCCTATCCGCTGGTCGCCGCCATCGTCAACCTGGTCATCGTCACGTCGGTGTCGGGCGCCGCCCTGCTGGTCGCCGTCCTCGTGGCCAGTCGGCTGCGTGTCGGTGCCGAGCTCACGCGCGAGCGCGAGCTGGCGGCCCTCGAGCAGTCGCGGCGCGTCCTCGTCGAGGAGCGCACGCGCATCGCCCGGGAGCTGCACGACGTGGTCGCGCACGGGATGTCACTCATCCAGGTGCAGGCGTCCACCGCGCGCTACCGTGTGCCGGGTCTGCCCGACCAGGCGATCCACGAGTTCGACGACATCGCCCGCACCGCGCGGGACGGGCTGACCGAGATGCGTCGCCTGCTCGGCGTGCTGCGCACCGACGATCAGCAGCAGGCGCTGGCCCCGCAGCAGGGGATCCGCGACATCCCCGAGCTCGTCCAGACAGTGCGCCGAGCGGGCGCCGACGTCGAGGCATCCCTTGCGCCGATACCGGACGCGGTGCCGGCCGCGGTGGACGTCGCGGCGTTCCGCATCGTGCAGGAAGCGCTGAGCAACGCTGTGCGGCACGCCCCGCACGCCCGCATCGAGCTCACCGTGGAGACGGATGCCGCGGCCGTGCGTCTGATGGTCACCAACGGGTCGTGGGGCGAGGCCGAGCGCGGTGCGTCGGAGCGGGGTCACGGGCTCCTCGGCATGCGCGAGCGCGCCGCGCTCGTGGGCGGCACGGTGAGCGCCGGGCCGGACGCGGACGGCGGCTGGACGGTTCGGGCCGTCCTCCCGCTCACGGGACCTGTCCCGGCGGCACCCCCGGCCCGGATCGACGGAGGCTCACCATGACCATCAACGTGCTCGTCGCCGACGACCAGGCCATGGTGCGCGCCGGCTTCGCGGCGCTCCTGGACGCGCAGGAGGATGTCCGCGTCGTCGGCCAGGCCGCCGACGGCGCCGAGGCCGTCGCCCTGTCTGCGCGGCTGAACCCCGACGTCGTGCTGATGGACGTGCGCATGCCGGAGCTCGACGGCATCGCCGCGACACGCCGCATCCTGGGGCCGACCTACCCCGCCGCGCACGTCCCGCGCATCCTCATGCTCACCACGTTCGACATCGACGACTACGTATACGATGCGCTCGAAGCAGGGGCGAGCGGGTTCCTCCTGAAGGATGCGCTCCCCGAGGACCTCGTCCACGCGGTGCGTGTCGTCGCGGCGGGAGACGCGCTCCTCGCGCCGAGCGTGACGCGACGGATGATCGAGCACTTCGCGGCACGGCGGCCGCGAGCAGGGCGGGCCGCCGCCGTGCTGGGCGAGCTCACGGAGCGCGAGCGCGAAGTCCTCACCCTCATCGGCCAGGGCCGCTCCAACGCCGAGATCGCCGGCGACCTGTTCATCTCGGAGCAGACGGTCAAGACGCACGTCGGCAAGGTGCTCGCCAAGCTCGGCGCGCGCGACCGCGTACAGGCGGTGATCTTCGCGTACGACGCGGGTCTGGTCGAGCCTGCCGGCTGATCCCCCCGCGGGGTGAGGCCACGACGGCACCGCGGAGCGATGCGGCTCCGCACACCGCCTTTCTAGCCTTCACGGGACGCACCCCGAGGAGGCCATCATGACCATCGTCCGCACCGCCACGACGGCACCGTCCCCGACCGGTTCCGTGGGCAGAGACCGCGCGATCGACCTCGTCCGCGCCGGCTGCATCGCCGGTGTGGTGCTGCTCCACGCGATGATGGTCGGCGTCGCCGTGACCGACGCCGGTCCTTCCTTCGTCAATGCGAGCGACGGCACCGCCTGGATCGTGCCTCTCAGCTGGCTGCTTCAGGTGATGCCGCTGTTCTTCGTGATCGGCGGATTCTCCGGCGCGACCGCGCTGCGCCGCGCACGGCACCGCGGACAGGACGGCGTGGACTTCGTCGCAGGGCGCATCCAGCGTCTGTTGCTGCCTGCGCTGGTCACCATCGGAACCGTGGGTGCGCTGCTCGCACTGCTCGCGGTCGTGGGCACTCCGCCGGACCTGGTCGCCCTGGCGGGGTTCCGGTACGCGCAGCCGCTGTGGTTCCTCGGCGTCTTCCTCGTCTGCCAGGCCCTGCTGCCGGTGTTCCTGCGCCTGCACGAGATCGCCCCCTTGCGGACCATCGCGGCGCTCGCCGCGGCTGCGGTTGTCGTCGACGCGGTCCGTCTGGGCACGGGCATCGGAGCGTTCGGGTTCGCGAACCTCGCGTTCGTCTGGCTCGCGCTGCAGCAGCTCGGGTTCTTCATGGCCGATGGCCGCATCGACGCGCTTTCGCGACGCACCCGCATCCTGAGCGCCGCCACGGCGGTCATCGCGCTCGCGGTCTCGTTCGTCACCGGAGTGCATTCGCCGGATCTCGTGGCGAACATCAATCCGCCGACGACGGCGTTGCTGCTGGTGGGCATCGCGCACACGGCGCTGTTCTCCCTCCTCCGGGGCAGACTGGAGCGGCTCGCCGCCCGCGCCGTGCCCGCGCGGCTCATCGACGTCGTCACGCCGCGCGCGATGACCGTCTACCTGTGGCACATGCCGGTCCTCCTCTGCCTCGCCGGTCTCACGGCAGCCGGCGCGATGATCACCGCGCTGCCGCTCCCCGCGATCGACGGCGCATGGTGGTGGCTCACACGACCGGCCTGGCTGGCACTGGCAGTCACGGCGACGGCGATCGTCGCGTGGCCGCTCGCCCGCATCGAGACGATCCCGTCGCCGCGGGGTACGCGCTCCCGTGGGCGACTCGGTCTTGCAACGGCGGCCGGCACGACGGCCGTCGCCGTCCTGCTGATGGCTGGAACGAGCGTGGTCACCGCCGCGGTCGCCGTCGCGCTCCTCGTCGCCGCGCTCCGGCTGGCATCGCGTCGCATGACGTGACCGATTGGCGATCTGGGAAAACGCTGGGTAAGGTTGGCCTTACTCGACCGCCCTAAGGGCATCCTTACCTAAACTTCCTCGGAGGATTCCGTGCGCCTCAATCGCCCCGCCACCGCCACCGCGATGCTCGCCGTCGCCGCGCTCGCCCTCGCCGGCTGCGCGAGCGCGACCACCACCACCGACGACACCGACGCAGCCGCGTCGGGCGCCGGCTTCCCCGTCACGATCGAGCACGCGCTGGGCGAAACGGTGATCGAGTCCCAGCCCGAACGGGTCGCGACGATCGCGTGGGGCAACCAGGACGTCGCGCTCGCGCTGGGAGTCGTCCCGGTCGGCATGGACACGCAGGTGTGGGCGTGGAGCGGCGCCTCCGACCCGGGCGTGTACGAGTGGACGAGCGACAAGCTGGACGAGCTCGGCGCCGACTTGCCGACCCTGTTCGAGACCACCGACGGCGTGGACTTCGAGGCGATCGCCGACACGGCGCCCGACATCATCCTCGCCGCCCAGTCTGGGCTCAGCCAGGAGGACTACGACACCCTCAGCGACATCGCGCCCGTCGTCTCGTACCCCGAGATCCCCTGGTTCACGCCGTGGCGCGACCAGATCACGCTGAACGCGGAGGGTCTGGGCCTGAAGGCCGAGGGCGACGAGCTCGTCGCCGACCTCGAGCAGCAGATCGCGGATGCCACCGCCGACGCCGGTTTCGCCGGCAAGAGCGCCGCGTTCTTCTACATGTCGCCGGCCGACCTCTCCACGGTGTCGCTGTACACCGGCGGCGACTCGCGCACCGCGTTCCTGAACGACCTCGGCTTCGACCTGCCGCAGGTCGCGATCGACGCCGCGGAGGAGGGCTCGTTCTACCTCGACTTCAGCGCCGAGAACGCCGACCAGCTCGCCGACGTCGACGTGATCGTCACCTACGGTGACGAGACCCTGCTGCCCGCGCTCCAGGCGGACCCGCTGTGGAGCACGATCCCGGCGGTCAAGAACGGTGCTGTCGTCGCCGTCGGCGAGGGCGACGCGTACAGCGCCGCCGTCAGCCCCACCGCTCTGTCGATCCCCTGGGTCCTCGAGCAGTACGTCGGCGACCTGAAGGCCGCTGCCGCCAAGGTGCAGTGACCGACACGCTGGTCACACCGCGCCGCGCGTCCACCGGATCGGTGGGCGCGCGGCGCCGCGTCGTGGTCCTCGTCGCCGCGATCGTCGCCGTCGTTCTGTCGGTGGTCATCTCTCTGTCGTTCGGCTCACGCCCGGTGTCGGTCGACCAGATCGTCGAGGGCATCGCGTTGTGGTTGCGGGGCGAAACCCCGACCGACATCGGGGCGATCGCGGTGCAGAGCCGCGTGCCGCGGACCGTCCTCGCGCTCCTCGCCGGCGCGGCCCTCGCCCTGTCGGGTGCGCTCATGCAGGCGATCACGCGCAATCCCCTGGCCGATCCCGGCATCCTCGGCGTCAACACCGGAGCGGCGCTCGCCGTGGTCATCGGCATCGCGTTCCTCGGCACCTCCAGCTCGCTCGGCTACCTCGGGCTCGCCCTCATCGGCGCCTTCGTCACCGCGTTCTTCGTGTACTTCGTCGGCTCCGTGGGTCCCGGCGGCACCACGCCCATCAAGCTCGCCCTCGCGGGCGCGGCGACCACGGCCGCCCTCGCGTCGCTGGTCGCGGCGATCCTCCTCCCCCGCCAGGCCGTCATGGACGAGTTCCGCTACTGGCAGATCGGCAACGTCGGCCGCGCCGAGTGGGAGACGATGGGGATCGTCGTGCCGGTGCTCGTCGTCGGCGCCGTCATCGCACTGCTGTGCGCCTCTTCGCTCAACGCCCTCGCGATGGGCGACGACGTCGCCGTCGGTCTCGGGGTGCATGTGGGACGCGTCCGCATCGTGGCCGCCATCGCGGGCGTCACGCTCTGCGCAGCGGTCACAGCCGTTGCCGGCCCCATCGGGTTCGTAGGCCTCATGGTGCCGCACGCCGTACGGCTCCTCGTCGGCTCGGACCAGCGATGGCTGCTGCCGCTGTCGGCGCTGGGCGGCGCGGTGCTCCTGACCCTCGCCGACACGATCGGCCGGGTGCTCGGCGCGCCGGGCGAGGTGGAGGCCGGAATCATCACGGCCTTCCTCGGGGCGCCCGTCCTCATCGCGATCGCTCGCCGCACCAGACTGAAGGCGATGTGATGACCGCGACCTTCCCTCTCCTCACCGACGCGCACATCGATCAGGTGCGCGGCGGACGCCTCCGCCGCAACCGCCGCCGCGTGATCGCGCTGTGCGTCATGGCCTTCCTGCTCGTCGCACTGTTTGGTGCGATGCTCATGCTCGGCAACACCATCTACCCCGTCTCGGACGTGCTCGCCGTTCTGGCAGGTCAGCAGGTGCCGGGCGCGTCGTTCACGGTCGGCACACTGCGCCTGCCCCGTGCGCTCACCGGCATCCTCGCCGGCATCGCGTTCGGCGTGGCGGGTGCCACGTTCCAGACGATGCTCCGCAACCCGCTCGCGAGCCCCGACGTGATCGGCATCACCTCCGGGGCGAGCGCCGCCGCCGTGCTCTCGCTCGTCGTGCTGCACTGGAGCGGCGCGGCCACGATGGGCCTCGCCCTCGTGGCCGGTATCGGAACAGCGGCCGTCATCTACCTCGCCGCGCGCGGCGGAGATGCCACCGGCGGCCGACTCATCCTGATCGGCATCGGCGTCGGCGCCATGCTCGACGCAGTCGTCGCGTTCCTGCTGATGCGGGCCGCGGTCTGGGACCTAGCGGTCGCGACCCGATGGATGACCGGCAGCCTCAACGGGTCGCGGATGGAGGACGTCCCTCCCTTGGCGCTCGCGGTCGTGGTGCTCGTTCCGGTCGTGCTGCTGCTCGGCCGCGACCTCGGCGCGCTCGAACTCGGGGACGCGTCGGCGACGGCGCTGGGCGTGCGCGTCGAGAGGACGCGCATCGTACTCATCGTCGCCGCGGTCGCCCTCGCCTGCTTCGCGACTGCGACGACCGGCCCCATCGCGTTCGTCGCGTTCCTGGCCGGCCCCATCGCCGCGCGCATCGTCGGTCCGGGCACGTCGGTCATCCTGCCTGCGGCGCTCACCGGTGCGTGCCTCGTGCTGGCCGCCGATCTGCTCGGGCAGTTCGCCTTCGACACGAAGTTCCCCGTGGGCGTCATCACCGGCATCCTGGGCGCGCCCTACCTCATCTACCTGCTCATCCGAACCAGCCGCAGCGGAGGATCGTCATGACCGCACAGCACGCCATCCGCACCGAGGGGCTGGTCGCCGGCTACGGCGGGCGAAAGGTCGTCGACGGCATCGACATGGTGATCCCCACCGGGCGCATCAGCGTCATCGTGGGCGCGAACGCCTGCGGCAAGTCGACGCTCCTGAAGACCATCTCGCGGCTGCTGCCCGCTCAGGAGGGCGCCGTGGTCCTCGACGGGAAGCGGATCGATCAGATCCCCACGAAGGAGCTCGCCCGCACCCTGGGTCTGCTTCCTCAGCAGCCGATCGCGCCGGAGGGGATCGCCGTGGCGGACCTCGTCGGCCGGGGCCGGCATCCGCACCAGAAGCTGTTCCGCTCGTGGACCGCCGCGGACGACCGCGCCGTCACCGAGGCGCTGGCGGCGACAGGGGTCCTCGACCTCGCCGACCGCGCCGTCGACGAGCTGTCGGGCGGGCAGCGGCAACGCGTGTGGATCGCGATGGCGCTCGCGCAGCAGACCGACGTGCTGCTGCTGGACGAGCCGACGACCTTCCTCGACGTCTCGCACCAGATCGACGTCCTCGACCTTCTCGCCGACCTGAACGCGAGCCGGGGCACGACCATCGTCATGGTCCTGCATGACATCAACCTCGCAGCACGCTACGCCGACCATCTGTTCGCGCTGCGGCAGGGCCGGCTCGTCGCCAGCGGCGCGCCGACCGACGTCGTCACGAGCGAGCTCGTCCGTGAGGTGTTCGCTCTCGAGTCGCTCGTCATCGCCGACCCGGTTTCGGGCGCGCCCATGGTGCTGCCGCGCGGCCGCCACCACTCCCGCGCCGACGTGGGAGCGCCCCCCGTGCAGACCCCCGACCCGACTGGAGATCCCCGATGACCGATGCGCGACCGACCAGCCGCTTCTTCCGTGCGCGTGTCACGGCGATCGCCGACGTGACGCCGAGCTTCCGCCGCTTCACTTTCGGCGGCGACGACCTCGCCGACTACGGCGACCCGGGTCTCGACCAGCGCATCAAGATCGTGTTCCCCACGCGCACTCTCGGCCTCGACGCGATGCCTCTCGGCGACGACTGGTACACGCAGTGGCGCGAGCTGCCTGAAGAGAAGCGCCTGCCGTTCCGCACGTACACCACGCGGTACGTTCGCAACCACCTCAGCGAGGTCGACGTCGACATGGTCTCGCACGACGTGATCGGCCCCGCCTCCGACTGGATCGACCGTGCCCAGGTCGGCGACGAGGTGCTCATCTTCGCTCCGACCACAGCCCACAGCGGCGTGAGTTTCGGCATCGACTTCGTGCCGCCGGCCCGCGTCGACTCGATCCTGCTCGCCGGTGACGAGACCGCCGCGCCCGCGATCGCCGCGATCCTCGAGCAGCTCCCCCGCGACGCCAGCGGAGTGGTCGCGGTCGAGCTGCCGCACGCCGACGACGCCGCGTACTTCCCGCAGCACCCCGGGTTCGAGTACCGCATCGGCGCGCGCGCAGACGGCGAGCGTCACGCGCATCTCGTGGAGTCGGTGACGGATGCTGCGGCCCGCCTGGTGCCCGCGGGTGCCGGCGCGGACGTCGAGGAGGTCGACATCGACACCGACATCCTCTGGGAGGTGCCGCGCACGGCCAAGGGCGGTGCGGCGCTGAAGAGCGCCCGCCTGTACGCGTGGCTCGCGGGCGAGGCCGGTGCGATCAAGGCCCTGCGCCGCCACCTCGTGACCGAGCGCGGCGTGGACCGTCGCGCCGTCGCGTTCATGGGCTACTGGCGCCTCGGACGAGCCGAGAACTGAGGCGCGGCGGCAGCTTCAGGACCGTCGTGGCGCCTCGTGCGCGTGGCCGAGCCGGAGGCCCGGCACCAGCGCGCCGAGCGCGAGCACCACGGCGATCGCGAAGACGGCCGGGAAGCCGGCATCCGTCCCCACCAGCGCGGTGAAGACGAGACCCATCACGGCGATCGACGACGCCGAGCCGACGGCGTCGGAGATCGACAGCGCCGACGAGTTGAATCCCTGATTCTGCGGCGTCGAGTACGCCAGGGTCAGGACTGTGAGGCGCGGGTACATGAGCCCCATGCCGCCGCCCGCGAGGCCCCACCCGGCGATGAGGACCGCAGCCGGCAGTCCGAGCACCGCCGTCGCGGCCCCGATCAGCAGCGCGGTCACGAGCAGCGCGGTGCCGACGAGGGTGATGCGGGCGTTCCCCATGCGATCGCCGAAGCGCCCCTGCACGTCGGCGGCGACCGCCCACGCCAGCGCGGCGGCCGTGAGCCCGAGTCCTGCCCACGTCGGCGAGAAGCCGTAGCCGTCGATCAGCAGGTACGGCACGTAGATCTCGGCGCCGAACAGAGCGCCCGCGATGAGTCCGCGCATCAGCACGACGCTCGGCAGGCCTCTCGCGGCAACGAGCGTGCCCCGCGGCAGCAGCGGTCGCGCCGCCAGCCCGATGACGACGACGGATGCTGCCACCGCCGCCCACGCCCACGCCCCGAGCTCGCCCGCCAGGCTGAGCCCGAGTGCCCCGACGGCCACTGCCACCGCGCACGCGAGGCGCGGTGCGATGCGCTCCGTCGCAGGCTCGTCGGTATCCAGCGGAAGCCCGTGCAGACGTGCCACCACGAGGACGAACGCGACGACCGTCAGCGCCGCGACGCCGAGGAACACCCAGCGCCAGTGCAGGAACTCCGTCACCGCGCCGGCGAGGAAGGGCCCGATGAGCGAGGGCACGACCCACGCCGCCGAGAAGGCGGCGAAGACGCGGCCGTGCATCGCGCCGGGGTACACGCGGGCCACGACGACGTAGAGGGCCACGGTCTGCCCGCCGGTGCCGAGGCCCTGCACCAGCCGGCCGGCGACGAGGGCCGGCATGGTGAGGGCGAAGCCGGCGATGAGCAGACCGACCACGAAGAGCACGACCGCGGTGGTGAGCGGGGCGAGCACTCCGCCGCGATCGCACCAGGCGCCCACCGCCACCATGCCGATGACGCTCGTCGCGAGCGTCCCGGCGAACGCCACGGCGTAGAGGCGCTCACCGTCGAGGTCGGCGCTGACGACCGGCATCACCGTGGTGACGGCGAGCGACTGCATCGCCGCCAGGAAGATCAGCGCGACGGCGCCGACGGTCACCCAGAGGAACCGCGCGCCCCAGATGCCGGAGGCTTCTGCGTCGACGGCGGCCGGAGAGGTCATCCGGCCAGGCTAACCCCTTCGGCGGACGGACCGGGGCGAACCGACCGACCTGCGGTCAACCGCGGGCGAGCACGCCGATCCGCTGCACCGCTTCGCGCAGCAGGTCGGGATCGCAGCCGAAGTTGATGCGCACGTACCCCTTGCCCTCGGTGCCGAAGAGAGGCCCATGGTGCAGGGCGACCTTCGCCTCACGGAGCACCTTCACGGCGGGATTGTCACCCCAGCCGTACGCCGAGAGGTCGACCCACGCGAGGAAGCCGGCATCGGGGGGCAGGTACCGGGCCTGCGGCACGTGCTCCGCGAGCAGCTCGGCCAGGAGGAGGCGGTTGGCGTCGAGGGCGGCCAGCAGGCTCTCGAGCCACTCGTCGCTCTCGGCAGAGTACGCGGCGACGTTCGAGAGCGCACCGAACAGACCCGTGCGCCACTCGACCTCCCACGGCAGGGCGCGAAGCTGCTTCGCCTGGACGTCGCCGCCACCGACCATGACGGCGCACTTGAGACCGGCCAGGTTGAACGTCTTGCTCGCGCTCGTCACGGCGTAGCCGACGCGCCGCGCGGACTCGGATGCGGCGAGGAACGGCGTGAACGGCTTCTGCGCGTAGGTCAGGGGGCCGTGGATCTCATCGCTGATCACGGTGGCACCGAAGCCGTCCGCGATGTCGGCCAGTGCCGCCAGCGTCTCGGATGTGTGCACCGTGCCGGTCGGGTTGTGCGGGTTGCACAGCAGCACGGCCCGCGCGCCGCCCGCGAGAGCGGCCTCGATGCCGAGCAGGTCGATCTCCCACCCGGTGTCGCCCGCCACGAGCGGGACGCGCTCGACGACGCCGCCCGCTTCCTCCACGGTGTCGTAGAACGGCGGGTACACCGGCGGCATGACCACGACACGGTCACCGGGCTCGATGACGCGACGCAGGATCTCGACGACGCCCATCATCACGTCGCCGGTCCAGAACACGTGGGATGGGTCGACGTTCCAGCCCCAGCGCCTCTCGGCGAAGCCCACGAAAGCCTCGCGAACACCGGGCTCCGGCGGGGTGTAGCCCGTGTCGCCGAGCTGCACGGCACGCGTCAGCACCTCGGTGATGGCCGGGGCGAGGGCGTAGTCCGTCTCGGCGACGAAGAACGGCAGCACCTCTTCGCCGTACTTGCGCCACTTCGTGCTCGTGCGCTGACGCAGCTCGTCGATGGGCAGGGCCTGCAGCGGGGTGACGGTGACGCTCACCCGAAAAGCCTAACGAGCGCGGCCGGACGGCCGCCGTTGTGCGTCCTCGTATGAAGCGTCAGATCGCGAAGCCGAGCGCGCGCATCATGTCGCGCCCGTCGTCGGTGATCCGCTCGGGGCCCCACGGCGGCATCCACACCCAGTTGATGCGGAACCGCTCGACGATGTCGTCGAGCGCCTGGGCCGTCTGCTCCTCGAGCACATCGGTGAGCGGGCACCCGGCCGACGTGAGGGTCATGTGGATGACCAGCGCGTCGTTCTCGTCGTCCCACGCGAGATCGTAGATGAGGCCGAGGTCGACGACGTTGATCCCCAGTTCGGGGTCCATCACGTCTTTGAGAGCCTCGGTCACCTCGTCGTACTTCTCGGGGGTGAGCGTCGCCGTCATAAGGTCGATCCTACGCTTCGCTGCCGACGGGGGCCTCGGCCGACTCCACTTCGCCCGCGGGCAGGAAGCGGTCGTAGCCCTCCTCCTCGAGACGGTCGGCCAGCTCCGGGCCGCCCTCCTCGACGATGCGCCCGTTCACCATGACGTGCACGAAGTCAGGGGCGATGTAGCGCAGGATGCGGGTGTAGTGCGTGATGAGCAGCACGCCGAGGTCGGTCTCGGCCTTGGCGCGGTTGACGCCCTCCGACACGATCTTCAGCGCGTCGACGTCGAGGCCGGAGTCGGTCTCGTCGAGCACGGCGATCTGGGGCTTGAGGAGCTCGAGCTGGAGGATCTCGTGGCGCTTCTTCTCGCCGCCCGAGAAGCCCTCGTTGACGTTGCGCGACGCGAACTTCGGGTCCATGCGCAGGTTCTTCATCGACGCCTTGACGTCCTTCGTCCACGTGCGGATCGAGGGCGCCTCACCGTCGATCGCCGTCTTCGCGGTGCGCAGGAAGTTGGTGACGGTCACGCCCGGGATCTCGACCGGGTACTGCATCGCCAGGAAGAGGCCCGCGCGCGCACGCTCGTCGACAGACATCGCGAGGACGTCCTCGCCGTCGAGCGAGATCGAGCCGCTCGTGACGTTGTACTTGGGGTGTCCGGCGATCGTGTAGGCGAGCGTCGACTTGCCGGAGCCGTTGGGGCCCATGATCGCGTGGGTCTCGCCCTTGCGGATCGTGAGGCTCAGGCCGTTGAGGATCGGGGTGGTGCCGGCATCCGTCTCGACCGTCACGTGGAGGTCGCGGATCTCGAGAACAGACATTCTTCAGTACCTTCTTCAGTTCACTTCGAGCTTGACTGTCGCGTCGATGAGCACGTCATCGCCGTCGACGGTGACCGCGAAGACCGGGACCGGCTCGTACGCGGGGAGATTGAGGGGCTTGCCGGTGCGCAGCGAGAACGCGGAGCCGTGGGCCCAGCACTCCAGCGACTCGCCGTCGACGAAGCCCTCCGACAGCGAGATGTCGCCGTGGGTGCAGACGTCACCGATCGCGTGGACCTCGCCGTTGGAGTCGAGCACGAGGGCGATCGCGACACCGTCCACCTCGACGCGACGGGCCTCGTCCTGGACGAGGTCGCTGAGGGCGCACACGCGCTGAGCGGTCACAGCCCGGCCTCCTTGGCGAGTTCTTCCTCGATCGCGGCGAACAGCTCCGCCTCGAGGTCTTCGACACCGATCTTCTGCACGATCTCGGCGAGGAAGCCGAGCACGACGAGGCGTCGCGCCTCGTCCTCGGTGATGCCGCGGGCCTGCAGGTAGAACAGCTGCTCGTCGTCGAAGCGCCCGGTCGCGCTCGCGTGACCGGCACCGCGGATGTCGCCCGTCTCGATCTCGAGGTTGGGGATCGACTCGGCGCGCGCGCCCTCGGTGAGGACGAGGTTGCGGTTGGCCTCGTAGGAATCGGTGCCCACGGCGTCCGCTCCGATGAGGACGTCGCCGATCCAGACGGTGCGCGCCGCGGCGCCCTGCAGGGCGCTCTTGTACAGCACATCGCCGGAGGTCTCGGCGCCCTTGTGGTGCATGTACACCTGGCTCTCGAGGTGCTGCCCCGAGTCGGAGTAGCTGAGGCCGTAGAGTTCGGCGCGCGAGCCGGTGCCCGCGAGCTCGACGCTCGGGTTGACGCGCACGACGCCACCGCCGAAGCTGACGACGACATGGCGAAGGGTCGCATCGCGCTCGACGCGGGCCTGGTGCGACGCCACATGCACGGCGTCGTCGTCCCAGCGCTGTACCGTCACCAGCTCGAGGTGGGCGCCATCGCGGACGATGATCTCGATGTTCTGCGCGTGGTGCGCGCTGCCGCTGTGGTGGAAGACCACCGTCGCGTGAGAGTTCGCCTGCGCCTCGACCACGACGTGGGCGTGCGCCAGGCCGCCGGTGCCCTTCAGCGACACGACGATCGGCTCGGTGAACTCCGCGCCGGCGGGGATGCGCAGCAGCGGCGCCTCGGACTCCTGCTTCCACGCGATCGCGCTGGGCAGGTCCTCAGGCTGGAAGACCTCCCCACGGGGAGCGCTGCCGACGTGGAGGCGATCCTGGACGAGCGCCTCGGGTCCGGCGACGTCGACCTCGATGACGCCGTGGGGTCCGGCCTCATCGGTGAACAACGGCTTCAGCTGGGCGATCGGCGTGTGCTTCCAGTTGACCTCGCGGCCCGTCGGCGCCTCGAAGGCGGTCGGGTCGAACGACCAGGGTCGCTCGGAGCGGGTCTGAACGGGCACGAAGGCACCGGCGCCATCGGTGTGGCCCTTCGCGCCGGGAACGGGGGGGGCCTCGGTGGTGGGGCTCATCTAGCCGACGGATCCTTCCATGCCCATCTCGATGAGCTTGTTGAGTTCGAGCGCGTACTCCATGGGCAGCTCACGCGCGATCGGCTCGATGAAGCCGCGCACGATCATGGCCATGGCCTCGTCTTCGGGCATGCCGCGGCTCATCAGGTAGAAGAGCTGCTCCTCGCTGACCTTCGAGACCGTGGCCTCGTGGCCGAGCTGCACGTCGTCGACGCGGATGTCGATCGCGGGGTACGTGTCGGAACGCGAGATCGTGTCGACCAGGAGCGCGTCGCAGCGCACGGTGTTGGCCGAGTGGTGCGCGTTCGCGTCGACGCGCACCTCGCCGCGGTAGCCGGCGCGGCCGCCGCCCCGGGCGATCGACTTCGAGACGATCGACGACTGGGTGTACGGCGCCATGTGGATCATCTTGGCGCCGGCGTCCTGGTGCTGACCGGGACCCGCGAAAGCGACCGACAGGGTCTCGCCCTTGGCGTGCTCGCCCATCAGGAAGATCGACGGGTACTTCATCGTGACCTTGGACCCGATGTTGCCGTCGATCCACTCCATCGTCGCGCCCTCGTGGGCCACGGCGCGCTTGGTGACGAGGTTGTAGACGTTGTTCGACCAGTTCTGGATCGTCGTGTAACGCACGCGGGCGTTCTTCTTCACGATGATCTCGACGACCGCCGAGTGCAGGGAGTCGCTCTTGTAGATCGGGGCGGTGCAGCCCTCGATATAGTGCACGTACGAGCCCTCGTCGGCGATGATGAGCGTCCGCTCGAACTGGCCCATGTTCTCGGTGTTGATGCGGAAGTACGCCTGCAGCGGGATCTCGACGTGCACGCCCGGCGGCACGTAGACGAACGATCCGCCCGACCACACCGCGGTGTTCAGCGCCGCGAACTTGTTGTCGCCGGCGGGGATGACGGTGCCGAAGTATTCCTCGAAGAACTCCGGGTGCTCGCGCAGCGCCGTGTCGGTGTCCATGAAGATGACGCCCTGCTGCTCCAGGTCCTCGCGGATCTGGTGGTACACGACCTCGGACTCGTACTGGGCCGCCACACCTGCGACGAGGCGCTGACGCTCCGCCTCGGGGATGCCGAGCTTCTCGTACGTGTTGCGGATGTCCTCGGGCAGCTCCTCCCAGGAGCCGGCCTGCTTCTCCGTCGACCGCACGAAGTACTTGATGTTGTCGAAGTCGATCTCGCTGAGATCGGCACCCCACGTGGGCATCGGCTTGCGCTCGAAGAGCTGCAGACCCTTGAGGCGGGTCTTGAGCATCCACTCCGGCTCGGCTTTCAGCGCCGAGATGTCGCGCACCACGAGGTCGCTCAGGCCTCGCCTGGCGCTCGCTCCCGCGGCATCGGCATCGTGCCAGCCGAACTCGTAGACGCCCAGGCCTTCCAGCTCAGGGCGATCGATCAGCACATCAGACATCGTCTCGTTCTCCTCCGGGTCCTGGCGGTGTGATCCGTCCCGGCATCCGTGCTCCCCGGTGGAGATACCGGAAAGGGATGCCGCTTCTCGGGCCCTCTCAAGCGGCGCCGACCATCGCGCCTAGACTGTCAGTGGTGCGCGGCGCTGTGAAGCACGTGCGCAACCGACCCCTCGATTCTACAGGCTCCACCCCACCGCGGACGCGCCCCGTGACGTCACGCAGCCCGTGGGAGCCTCTGCCCAGGAGGCGACACCCGCATGTCCGCGCCACAGTCCACGACCACCGCCCCGGGAATCTGGCAGCGCCTCTGGCTGTGGCTCCCCGACCGCGTGGATCGACGGGTGATCGCCGCGGCATGGGCGACTCTGGTGGTGCAGATCGGCATCGTCGGGACGGGCGGACTGGTGCGGCTCACGGGCTCGGGCCTCGGCTGCGACACCTGGCCGCGATGCACGGAGGACTCGTTCGTACCGGTTGCCGAGATCTCCGGCGTCCACGGATTCATCGAGTTCGGCAACCGGCTGCTCACCTTCGTGCTCGTCGCGGTCGCGATCATCACGTTCCTCTTCGTCGTGCGGATGCGCCGCGAGCGCCGCGACCTGTTCTGGCTCGCGCTCCTGATCGGTCTCTACGTGCCGCTTCAGGCGGTGATCGGGGGCATCACGGTCCTCACCGGCCTCAATCCGTACGTCGTGGGCCTGCACTACTTCGCGTCGGTGCTGCTCGTGGCCCTGGCGGCGGCACTGGTGGTCCGCGTGTACGCCGTGCCTGGGCCGCGCGTGCTCGCCGTCCCGCGCTGGTACGCGGTCCTGACCCACCTCACGAGCGCTCTCGTGCTCGTGACAGTCGTGGTCGGCATCCTGGTGACCGGCTCCGGGCCGCACGCGGGCGACGGCGGCGCAGCGCGGAACGGGCTCAACCCCGAGCTCATGCAGCACATCCACGCCTGGCCCGCGTACGTCCTGTTCGGTCTGACGCTCGCACTCGTGGCCGGGTCGTGGCGCACGCCGCCGGCGCTGCGGCTGCGCCTGTGGACGCTTCTTCTGCTCGGCGTCGAGCTCATCCAGATCGTCGTCGGCCTGTGGCAGGCGCGCACGGGCCTTCCCATCGTGCTCGTGAACATCCACATGGTGCTGGCGGTCGGTCTGGTGGCGGCGATGACCGCGGTCGTGATGCACCTGAAGGCGCCGGCGGCAGAGGTCGCGCACAGCTGATCCATAGCAACCGGATTGGCGTCGCACGGACTCCTTTGCCAGGGTGGGATGCCGCGGCCACCCGGGTCGCGCATCCCGAGGAGTGATCGACACATGCCCACCCGCCCCCGTCTCGTCCGCAGCATCCCCTTCTGGGGCCTCGTCGTCGTCTCCGTGGCGACGATCGCCGGCGGCTGGTACATCACCACCGACAAGCTCGGCTCGATGACCACGACCCTGACCGACGGCACCGCGACCGGCGTCGACGTGTATGTCGGCCAGTCGATCGCCCAGCTCGGCTCGATCCTCATCGGCGCCGGCGTCATCGGCGTGCTGCTCGCGCTCGGAGTCGCCGCCGTCTCGACGCTCCGCCCGTATCCGGCCGTCGAGGTCGTCGAGCCCATCGACTGGACGTCGGAGGCCGAGACCGCTGCCGAGGAGACCTCGGCGCCGAAGGCCGACGTCACCCCCGCCGAGACCGCGGAGCCGGTCGACGCCGAGGTCGAGGCATCCGTCGCCCGCTGACGCGCCCCGCGCATGAACGAAGAGGCCGCCCGGTTCGCCGGGCGGCCTCTTCGTAGTTCGTGTCAGATCAGAACGGCAGCAGCGGGTCGACCGCGATCGCGACGAACAGCAGCGTGAGGTACGTGATCGACGCGTGGAACACGCGCATCGGGCGGGGCTCCGTGCCACGCACAGCGCGGTTGTAGAGCACGTGCGACTCGTAGATGAACCAGCCGCCGAAGACGAGGGACGACACGGTGTACACGAGGCCCATGTCGGCGACGGGGATCAGCAGCAGCGAGCACACGACGGTGGCCCACGCGTAGAGGATCACCTGGAGGCCCACCTGAGAGCCGGCGCGCGTCGCGCCGAGCATGGGGACGTCGACCTCTTCGTACTGATCCTTGTACTTCATCGACAGCGGCCAGTAGTGCGGCGGCGTCCACAGGAACACGAGCGCGAACAGGATGACGGGCGGCCACGCGAGCGACCCGGTCACCGCGGTCCAGCCGATCAGCACCGGGAAGCAGCCCGCGATGCCGCCCCACACGATGTTCTGCTCGGTGCGCCGCTTGAGGATCATCGTGTAGATCACGACGTAGAAGAAGATGGCGGCGGCCGACAGCGTCGCGGCCAGCCAGTTCGTGGTGAGCCACAGCCACACGGTCGAGAACACCGCGAGCGTCCACGCGAAGATCAGCGCGCCGCGCGGCGAGACCTCGCCGGTGACGAGCGGGCGGTTCACCGTGCGCTGCATGTGCGCGTCGATGTCGCGGTCGAGGTACATGTTGAACGCCGCGGCCGATCCGGCGCTCGCGGTGCCGCCGATGACGGTCGCCACGACGAGCCACACGTCGGGGAAGCCGCCCTGCGCGAGGATCATCACCGGGACAGTGGTCACAAGCAGCAGCTCGAGCACGCGCGGCTTCATCAGCGCGATATACGCGCGGACGGTACGACCGAAGGTCTGCGGAGCCCGGGGCGATCCGTCGACGGATGCTACGGTCCCGGCCGTCTTCGTGCTGTCCATGGCCCCCGCAATCGCCGCCTGCAGAATCCCCCCAAGTCTAGGGCATCGGCGTGTCGCGCCCTGCCCTCCGGGCGCGTGCAGCGGCGCCGGACTGATCACATCGGGCGATCCGCGGGCGTGAGCAGAACGTGACTCCCGCGACACCGGGACGTCACCGGCGGCGACCTGAGGTTCGCAAGACTCTGTCACATAGACGGCTCGCATGGCCTGGGTGGCATACCCCTTCGCTATGCTGAGAAACACGCGCGCCCGTCGCCGATTCCCCCTTCTCCATCCGGACAAGGGCCGCGAGCCGGCCACATTCTTGGGCGCACCTCCAACGAAAGGCGGCCCGGTGTCGGAACTGGCTTGGGATGAGATCGATCGGCGCGCGGTGGACACCGCCCGC
Source organism: Microbacterium sp. F01 (assembly GCF_056156365.1). Lineage (NCBI taxonomy): Bacteria > Bacillati > Actinomycetota > Actinomycetes > Micrococcales > Microbacteriaceae > Microbacterium > Microbacterium sp. F01. The sequence continues at coordinate 1,770,029 of NZ_CM149592.1, read as the reverse complement.
GTCCTGGCAGCGGACGCGGTGGAGAAGGTCGGCAACGGCCACCCCGGCACGGCGATGAGCCTGGCCCCCGCGGCCTACCTGTTGTACCAGCGCGTGCTGCGCCACGATCCCACGGACACCCACTGGGTCGGACGCGACCGGTTCATCCTGTCGGCCGGCCACTCCTCTCTCACCCAGTACGTGCAGCTGTACCTGGGCGGGTTCGGGCTCGAGCTCGACGACCTCAAGGCGCTGCGCACCTGGGGGTCGCTGACTCCGGGTCACCCCGAGTACGGCCACACCAAGGGTGTCGAGATCACGACCGGTCCGCTCGGCCAGGGTCTCGCGTCGGCGGTGGGCTTCGCGTATGCGGCCCGCTACGAGCGCGGCCTGTTCGACCCGGAGGCCGCTGCGGGTGAATCGCCGTTCGATCACTACACCTACGTGATCGCCGGTGACGGCGACCTGCAGGAGGGCGTCACCAGCGAGGCGTCGTCGCTCGCCGGCCACCAGGAGCTCGGCAACCTGATCGCGATCTACGACTCGAACCAGATCTCCATCGAGGACGACACCAACGTGGCGTTCACCGAGGACGTCGCCAAGCGCTACGAGTCGTACGGCTGGCACGTGCAGGTCGTGGACTGGAAGAAGACCGGCGAGTACGTCGAAGACGTCGCCGAGCTCTACGGCGCGCTCGAGGCCGCGAAGGGCGAGACCGCGAAGCCGTCGCTGATCATCCTGCGCACCATCATCGGCTGGCCGTCGCCCGGCAAGCAGAACACCGGCAAGATCCACGGCTCCGCGCTCGGTTCCGACGAGCTCGCCGCGACGAAGAAGGTCCTCGGCTTCGACCCCGAGCAGTCGTTCGTCGTCGCCGACGACGTGATCGCGCACACCCGGGCGCTGGCCGACCGTGCCGCCGAGGAGCGCGCCGTCTGGCAGTCCTCGTTCGATGCGTGGGCTGCCGCGAACCCGGAGCGCAAGGCGCTGTTCGACCGGCTCGAGGCCGGCGAGCTGCCCACGGACGTCGCATCCGCGCTCCCCTCGTTCGAGGCCGGCAAGGACGTCTCCACCCGCGCCGCGTCGGGCACCGTCATCAACGCGCTGGCCGCGGTGCTGCCCGAGCTGTGGGGCGGCTCGGCCGACCTCGCCGAGTCGAACCTCACCACCATCAAGGACGCGAAGTCGTTCATCCCCGCGGAATGGTCGACCCACGAGTGGTCGGGCGACCCGTACGGCCGGGTGCTGCACTTCGGCATCCGCGAGCACGCCATGGGCGCGATCGTCAACGGCATCAAGCTGCACGGCCCGACCCGTCCGTTCGGCGGCACGTTCCTCATCTTCAGCGACTACATGCGCCCGTCGGTGCGTCTGGCCGCGCTGATGAACATCCCGTCGATCTTCGTGTGGACCCACGACTCCGTCGCGCTCGGCGAGGACGGCCCCACCCACCAGCCGGTCGAGCAGCTCGCGACGCTGCGCGCCATCCCGAATTTCACGGTGGTGCGCCCGGCCGACGCGAACGAGACCTCGGCCGCGTGGCTCGAGATCGTCCGCCGCCAGGGCGGGCCCTCGGGCATCGCGTTGACCCGCCAGAACATCCCGGTGTTCGCCCGCGGCACCGGCGAGGCCGAAGGCGACGTGTTCGCGTCGACCGACGGCGTCGCCAAGGGCGCGTACATCCTCGCCGAGGCCCCGAACGGCACCCCCGACGTGATCCTCATCGCGACCGGCTCCGAGGTCCAGCTGGCGGTCTCCGCCCGCGAGACCCTCGCCGCCGAGGGCGTGGGCGCCCGCGTGGTGTCGGCGCCGTCGCTGGAGTGGTTCGACGAGCAGGACGCCGCGTACCGCGAGAAGGTCCTGCCCGCCGCCGTCAAGGCGCGCGTGTCTGTCGAGGCCGGCTCCGCGCTCACCTGGCGCGGCATCGTCGGCGACGCCGGCCGCTCCGTCGCGATCGACCACTTCGGTGCGTCGGCCGACTACAAGACCCTGTTCCAGAAGTTCGGCATCACCGCCGACGCCGTCGTCGAGGCTGCCCGCGAGTCCCTCGCGGCCACCGAAGCACTCGAACTCGCCGCGGCGAAGTAAGCACGAGGAGAAGGCAGAATGAGCACCCCCACCGAGAAGCTGGTCGCTGAAGGCGTGAGCATCTGGCTCGATGACCTGTCGCGCGAGCGCATCACGTCGGGCAACCTGACCGAGCTCATCTCGACGCGCAACGTCTCAGGCGTCACGACGAACCCGACGATCTTCCAGGGCGCCATCGGCGGCGGCGGACACGCATACGCCGAGCAGATCGCCGAGCTCGCGAAGACGGGCGCGACGGTCGACGACGCGATCTTCGCGGCGACGACCGACGATGTGCGCGACGCGGCCGACATCTTCCGTCCCGTCTACGACGCCACCGGCGGCGTGGACGGCCGCGTGTCGATCGAGGTCTCCCCCGACCTCGCGCACGACACCGACGCGACGATCGCGCAGGCCAAGGAGCTGTGGGCGAAGGTCGACCGGCCCAACGTGCACATCAAGATCCCCGCGACGAAGGCCGGCCTGCCCGCCATCACCGCGGTGCTCGCCGAGGGCATCTCGGTCAACGTGACGCTGATCTTCAGCCTGGAGCGCTACGCCGAGGTCATCGAGGCCTTCCTCGCCGGCCTCGAGCAGGCGCAGGCGAACGGCCACGACATCTCGCAGATCCACTCCGTCGCGTCGTTCTTCGTCTCGCGTGTGGACACCGAGGTCGACAAGCGTCTCGCCGCGATCGGCACCGACGATGCCGAGGGCCTGAAGTCGCTCGCCGGTGTCGCGAACGCGCGCCTCGCGTACGAGCTGTACGAGAAGGAGTTCGCCACCGACCGCGCCAAGGCGCTGACGGATGCCGGAGCCCACGCCCAGCGTCCGCTCTGGGCCTCGACCGGCGTCAAGGACCCGAACCTCCCCGACACGCTGTACGTCACCGAGCTCGTCGCCCCCGGCACCGTCAACACCATGCCGGAGAAGACCCTCGAGGCGACCTTCGACCACGGCCAGGTCGCCGGCGACACCGTGACCGGCACCTACGAGGCCGCGCACCACGTGTTCGACCGTCTCGCCGCCGTCGGCGTCGACTTCGCCGACGTCACCCAGGTGCTCGAAGACGAAGGGGTCAGCAAGTTCATCGCCTCCTGGCACGACCTGCAGGGCACCGTGAAGACGGCCCTCGAGGACGCACTCCAGGCCACCCGATGAGCTTCGACATCCACCTGTCGGGGCACGTCAAGTCGGTCGTCGAGCAGACGCTGCCCGGGCTCGTCGCGAGCCTGGTGGCGTCGGGGATCACCGGCGGCGACTCGTCGCTGTGGGGTCCCGAGGCGGAGGACGAGGCAGCCCGTCGGCTCGGGTGGACCGAGGCCGTCAGCGTCTCGCGCCCCCTGGTCCCCGAGATCCTCGCGCTGCGCGAGCGCCTGCGCGCCCGCAACGTGACCCGGTTCGTGCTCGCGGGCATGGGCGGCTCGTCGCTCGCGCCCGAGGTCATCGCGCAGACGTCGGGTGCGCCGCTCGTGATCCTCGACTCGACCGCGCCGGGCCAGGTGCTCGCCGCGATCGACGGCGACGCCCAGGCCGGCGACCTCACGCGCACCGCGCTCGTGGTGTCGTCGAAGTCGGGGTCGACGGTCGAGACGGACTCGGCCAAGCGCGCGTTCGAGGCCGCCTTCCGCGACCTCGGCATCGACCCCGCCGAGCGGATCATCGTCGTGACCGATCCGGGCTCGCCGCTGGACGCGGAGGCCCGCGCTGACGGGTACACCGTGTTCAACGCCGACCCGACCGTGGGAGGCCGCTACTCCGCGCTCACCGCGTTCGGGCTCGTGCCGGCCGGGCTCGCCGGCGCCGACATCTCGGAACTCCTCGACGAGGCCGAGGCGTCCCTGCTCGAGGTCTCGATCGACAGCCCCGACAACCCCGCGCTCGTGCTCGCCGCGGCGATCGCCGGCGGTGAGCCCCGCAAGGACAAGCTGGGCCTCATCACCGACGGCACCCACATCGTCGGGCTCCCCGACTGGATCGAGCAGCTCGTCGCCGAGTCGACGGGCAAGGAGGGCACCGGCATCCTGCCCGTCGTCCTGCTGCCGGTCTCCCCCGAGGTCGACGCGAAGCCCGCCGATCTGCAGATCGTCCGCTTCGTCGACGAGGCCAAGAAGTTCCATCTGTTCGAGCACCACGAGGGCGAGATCCTCGTGAGCGGCTCGCTCGGCGCGCAGTTCGTGGTGTGGGAGTACGCGACGGCGATCGCGGGACGGATGCTGGGCATCAACCCGTTCGACCAGCCCGACGTCGAATCCGCCAAGGTCGCGGCCCGTGGTCTGCTCGACGAGCGTCCCGAGCCCACTGCTCCGGCCTTCGCCGTGGAGGGCGTCGAGGTGCGCGTCTCGGACCCGGAGCTCGCAGCATCCGGAACCGTCGCAGGCGTGCTCGACGCGCTCTGGGCGCGCCTTCCCGAGGACGGCTACGTCGCGATCCAGGCGTACGTCAACCGCCTCGAGCTCGGCCAGCTCTCGGGCCTGCGCGAACTCGTCGCGGCGGACTCCGGTCGCCCTGCCACGTTCGGCTGGGGGCCCCGGTTCCTCCACTCGACGGGGCAGTTCCACAAGGGTGGCCCCGCGAACGGTGTGTTCCTGCAGATCCTCGAGCAGACCGGCACCGACCTCGAGATCCCCGGCCGGCCGTTCACGTTCGGCCAGCTGATCCAGGCGCAGGCCGCGGGCGACGCGGCCGTGCTCGCCGAAGGCCACGGCCGCCCGGTCGTGACCCTGACCCTCACCGACCCCCAGATCGAAGTGCTCTCGCTCTTCGAAGCGGCACAGTAGGAGTTCGATCCCCACATGACCGTCGAGATCTCGCGCGGGCACAACCCGCTGCGCGACCCCGAAGACCGTCGCCTCAACCGCATCGCCGGCCCGAGCGCGCTCGTCATCTTCGGCGTCACGGGAGACCTCTCCCGCAAGAAGCTCATGCCCGCCGTCTACGACCTCGCCAACCGCGGGCTGCTGCCTCCCGGCTTCGCGCTCGTCGGCTTCGCGCGGCGCGACTGGGAGGACCAGGACTTCGCCAAGGTCGTCTACGACGCGGTGCGCCAGCACGCGCGCACCGAGTTCCGCGACGAGACGTGGCAGCAGCTGCTCCAGGGCATCCGCTTCGTCTCGGGCGAGTTCGACGATCCGGAGGCCTTCCGCCGCCTGAAGGAGACCGTCGACAAGCTCGACACCGAGCGCGGCACGATGGGCAACCACGCGTACTACCTGTCGATCCCGCCGAAGGCGTTCCCCCTCGTCGCGGAGCAGCTGAAGGCGTCCGGTCTCGTCGACGACACCGCCGACCAGCCCGACCGCTGGCGTCGCGTCGTCATCGAGAAGCCGTTCGGCCACGACCAGGAGTCGGCACGCGCTCTCAACGACGTGCTGCGCTCGGCGTTCCCGACGGACTCGATCTTCCGCATCGACCACTACCTCGGCAAGGAGACGGTCCAGAACATCCTGGCGCTGCGCTTCGCGAACGAGCTGTACGAGCCGATCTGGAACCGCAACTACGTCGACCACGTGCAGATCACGATGGCGGAAGACATCGGGGTGGGCGGCCGGGCCGGCTACTACGACGGTGTCGGCGCCGCTCGCGACGTCATCCAGAACCACCTTCTGCAGCTCATGGCGCTGACCGCGATGGAGGAGCCCATCTCGTTCGATGCGAAGGACCTCCGCGCCGAGAAGGAGAAGGTGCTCGCTGCGGTCACCCTCCCCGCAGATCTCGCGCGTTCGACCGCCCGCGGTCAGTACGCCGGCGGATGGCAGGGCGGTGAGAAGGTGCTCGGCTTCCTCGAGGAAGACGGCATGAACCCGCAGTCCACGACCGAGACGTACGCCGCCGTCACGCTCGAGGTGAACACGCGCCGCTGGGCCGGCGTGCCGTTCTACCTGCGCACCGGCAAGCGGCTCGGCCGCCGCGTCACCGAGATCGCGGTGGTGTTCAAGCGCGCCCCCGAACTGCTGTTCTCGCGCAGCCAGACCTCGGGTCAGGGCCAGAACGCCCTCGTGATCCGCGTCCAGCCCGATGAGGGCGTGACCATCCGGTTCGGCTCCAAGGTGCCCGGCGCCGGCGCGCAGGTGCGCGACGTCACGATGGACTTCGGCTACGGCCACGCGTTCACCGAGGCGAGCCCCGAGGCCTACGAGCGCCTCATCCTCGACGTGCTCCTCGGCGACCCGCCGCTGTTCCCGCGGCACGAAGAGGTCGAGCTGTCGTGGAAGATCCTCGACCCGATCGAGCAGTTCTGGGAAGCCCAGGGCGGACCGCTCGAACAGTACTCGCCCGGGTCGTGGGGCCCGGATTCCGCGGACGAGATGCTCTCCCGCGATGGTCGCACCTGGAGGCGCCCGTGATCGTCGACCTTCCCGACACCACCGTCAGCAAGATCTCCCGCGCGCTCGTCAATGTGCGCGAGGAGGGCGGGGCGGTCGCGCTAGGCCGTGTGCTGACGCTCGTCATCCTGACCCGCGAGGGCGCCGTCGAAGAGGTGATCGAGGCCGCGAACGACGCGTCGCGCGAGCACCCGATGCGCGTCATCGTGCTGATGATCCCCGACTCCGGCGACGGCGAATCGCGTCTCGACGCGCAGATCCGCGTCGGTGGCGACGCCGGCGCGAGCGAGGTCGTGACGCTGCGCGCGTTCGGCGACGCCGGCCGTTCGAACCTCGAGAGCCTCGTGACCGGTCTTCTCCTCCCCGACGCCCCCGTGGTGGTGTGGTGGCCCAACCGGACTCCCGACCACATCTCGAAGACGTCGATCGGCCGCATCGCGCAGCGCCGGATCACGGATGCCGCGACCAAGTCCGACCCGTCGGCGTGGGTCGCCGGTCTCGGCGAGCAGTACGCGCCGGGCGACACCGACCTCGCGTGGACGCGCCTGACGCGCTGGCGCGAGCAGCTGGCCGCGATCCTCGACCAGCCGCCGTACGAGCCTGTCGTGGGCGTCCGCGTGCGCGGGGCCTCCGACTCGCCCTCCACGGCGCTTCTGGCCGCGTGGCTGCGTCTCACGCTCGATGTGCCGGTCGACTGGGCGTATCTCGACGCGGACGAGTGGCCGCACGGCATCAAGTCCGTCGCGCTGGTTCGCCCGAGCGGCGAGGTTCTCCTCGAGCGCCCGACGCCCGGCGTCGCCATCCTCACGCAGCCGGGCCAGCCGACCCACGACCTCGCGTTCCCTCGCCGGACGCTCCGCGAATGCCTCGCGGAGGAGCTCCGTCGGCTCGACCCGGACGTCCTGTATGGTCGAGTCATCACCGAGGGTTGGGAGCTGCTCGACCCCCCGGTGACGAAGGAGACGTAGGCCTGATGAGCGGTGCGCGGGTGACGGACAGGACGCAGGATGCCTGAAGGCTGGGCAGAGAAACGCGTCATCATCAGTCCCGATCCCGCCGCCCTCGCCGAGTCGGTCGCACCACGCTTCCTGCGTCGCGTCGCCACGCGGGTCGACGAGGGCAAGCTCGCCCACGTCGCGCTGACCGGTGGCTGGATGGCCGCCGCAGTGCTCGGCGCCGCGGCGCGCAATCCTCGCGCGGAGCGGATCGACTGGTCACGCGTGCACTTCTGGTGGTGCGACGAGCGGTTCGTGCCGCTCGACCACGCCGACCGAAACGATCGCCAGGCGCGTGAGGCGTTCATCGACGGTCTCGACATCCCGACGGAGAACGTCCACAGCGCCCTCGGGCCCGGCGACGGCGTCGACCTGGATGCCGCGGCCGCCGCCTACGCCCAGGACCTGGCGCGCTTCCCCAGCGCCGAGGGCGCATGGCCGTCGTTCGACGTCTGCTTCCTCGGCGTCGGACCGGACGGGCACATCGCGTCGCTGTTCCCCGACCGCTCCGAGATCCAGATCACGGACCGCTCGGTGGTCCCGGTGCGCGACGCCCCCAAGCCGCCGCCGGAGCGCATCACCATGACGCGCCCGGTGATCAACAGCTCGAAGCGGCTGTGGCTCGTCCTGGCCGGCACCGACAAGGCGGCCGCCCTCGGACTCGCCCTCGCCGGCGCGAGCTACGCCAGCGTGCCGGCGGCCGGCGCGAAGGGCCGCAAGCGCACGACGTTCTTCGTCGATCAGGCCGCCGCCGCCCAGGTGCCGCCGGACCTCATCGACCGGGAGTATTGACGCGGATCGGCGACGACCGCCGGACAGACGAGAAGAGCGGATGCTGCAGCATCCGCTCTTCTCGTCTGTCTGTGGTGGACTCAGTCCTGGCCGCGACGCTCGCGCAGCTGCTTGAGCGCATCGTCGAGGAGGGTCTCGGCCTCTTCCTCGGTGCGACGCTCCTTCACGTAGGCGAGGTGCGTCTTGTAAGGCTCGGTCTTCGCGACGGCGGGAGGGTTCTCCTTGTCACGGCCGGCCGGCAGACCCGAGTGCGGGGAGTCGATCGTGTCGGGGATCTCTTCCTCGGGGATGCCCGCCGCGAAGTAGCGGACGGTCTCGTTGCCCAGAGCGTCCCAGTAGGAGACGGCCACGCGCTCGGCGTGGAAGCCGTGGTCCTGCTCGCCCATCGGACCGGCACCGACGCGGGTGCCGCGGATCGCGTTGCCTCCGGTGGCCATCAGAGGGCCTGGAACTTCGTGATCAGGCCGAGCGCGACGATCGAGGCGAACCACACCAGGGCGAGGACCACCGTGAACCGGTTGAGGTTGCGCTCGGCGAGGCCCGAGGAGCCGAGCGCCGACGTCATGCCGCCGCCGAACATGTCGGACAGGCCACCGCCGCGCCCCTTGTGGAGCAGGATGAGGAGAGTCAGCAGGAGACTCGTGATGCCGAGAAGCACCTGCAGGACGAACTCGAGGATCTGCACAGTCGTTGAAGCCTTTCGCTGCGATCGTTCGCCGATCGCACAAGGGTCAAGTATACGTGTAGGCCGGCGGGCGGTGAGGAATCCCTCACCGCCCGCCGGTCGCGGGGTCAGACCCCGACGTGCTTCTGGTAGCGGATGATCGCGGCGAACTCGTCGACGACGAGGCTCGCACCGCCCACCAGGGCGCCGTCCACGTCGGGCTCGCGCATGAAGCTCGCGATGTTCGCGGCCTTCACCGACCCGCCGTAGAGCACGCGCGTGCGCGCTGCCGCGTCCGCACCGAGCTTCTCGCCGATGACCTCGCGGAGCTTCGCGCAGACGTCCTGGGCCTGCTCCGGCGTCGCGGCCTGGCCGGAGCCGATCGCCCAGACAGGCTCGTAGGCGACGACGATGTCGGCGTCGGCCTTCAGACCCTCGAGCGCGACGGACAGCTGGCTGACCGGCACGGCGCTCGCACCGAACTTCTCGAGGTCTTCGCTGGTCTCGCCGACGCAGATCACGGGCACGAGGCCGTGCTTGAGTGCGGCCTTGACCTTCGAGCCCACGATCTCGTCCGTCTCGTCGTGGTACTGCCGACGCTCGGAGTGCCCGATGATGACGTAGGTCGCGTCGAGCTTGGCCAGGAATGCGCCCGAGATCTCGCCGGTGTAGGCGCCGGAGTCGTGCGCCGACAGGTCCTGCGCGCCGAGGGCGAACGGGATCTTGTCGGCGTCGAGCAGCGTCTGCACGGTGCGCAGGTCAGTGAAGGGCGGGAATACCGCGACCTCCACCGAGCCGTCCTCGTGCTTGGCGTCCTTGAGCGTCCAGTGCAGCTTCTGCACGAACGCCACCGCCTGCAGGTGGTCGAGGTTCATCTTCCAGTTGCCCGCGATGAGCGGGGTGCGCCTGCGGTGCTCCGCACTCGCTTCGGGCGTGCTCACTGCCATCCGAGGACCTCCAGTCCGGGGAGCTTCTTGCCCTCGAGGAACTCGAGGCTGGCGCCGCCGCCGGTCGAAATGTGACCGAAGGCGTCGTCGGCGAATCCGAGCTGGCGGACCGCCGCGGCGGAGTCGCCGCCGCCGACGACCGACAGGCCGTCGACCTCAGTGAGCGCCTGCGCCACCGCCTTCGTGCCTGCGGCGAACGGCGCGAGCTCGAACACGCCCATCGGGCCGTTCCAGAACACCGTCTGGGAGTCGCGCACGAGCGCGGCGAAACGCGCGGCGGTGTCGGGGCCGATGTCGAGGCCGAGGCCGGAGGCGCCGAACGCGGTGTCTTCGATCGCGTCGGCGCTGGTCACCACGTGCTCCGCGTCGGCGCCGAACTTCGAGGCCACGACGACGTCGGTCGGGAGCACGAGCTCGACGCCCGACTCCTCGGCGCGCCGCATGTACTCGCGGACCGTGTCGAGCTGGTCGGCCTCGAGGAGGCTCGAGCCGACCTTGTGGCCCTGCGCGGCGAGGAAGGTGAACAGCATGCCGCCGCCGATGAGGAGGCGGTCGACGCGCGGCAGCAGGTGGTCGATGACGCCCAGCTTGTCGCTGACCTTCGAGCCGCCGAGCACCACCGTGTATGGGCGCTCCGGGTTCTCGGTCAGGAGGTCGAGGACCTCGACCTCCTTCTCGATGAGGAAACCGGCGGCCGACGGCAGGATCTCGGCGAGGTCGTAGACCGACGCCTGCTTGCGGTGCACGACGCCGAAGCCGTCTGAGACGAGCACGTCGCCGAGCGAGGCGAGCTCCTCTGCGAACGCGCGACGGGTCGCGTCGTCCTTGGCGGTCTCGCCCGGGTTGAACCGGAGGTTCTCGATGATCGCGACGTCGCCGTCCTCGAGGGCGGCGACCGCTTCGCGGGCCGACTCCCCCACCGTGTCGCGGGCGAACGCGACGGGCTTGCCGAGGAGCTCCGAGAGTCGCTGCGCGACCGGCTCGAGGCTGTACTTCGCGTCGGGGGCACCGTCGGGCCGGCCGAGGTGCGAGCAGACGATGACGCGGGCGCCCTGGTTGATCAGGGCGTTGAGCGTGGGAAGCGTGGCCCGTACACGGCCATCGTCCGTGATGACCGCGTCCTTCAGGGGGACGTTGAGGTCAGCACGGACGATGACACGCTTGCCGGCCAGCGAACCCAGCGTGCTGAGGGTGCGCAGAGCCATCGGGATCAGAGCTTCGAGGCGACGATCTCGGTGAGGTCGACGAGGCGGTTCGAGTAGCCCCACTCGTTGTCGTACCAGCCGACGACCTTGACCTGGTTGCCGATCACGCGGGTCAGGCCCGCGTCGAAGATGCAGGAGTGGTCGTCGGTGACGATGTCGCTCGAGACGATCTCGTCCTCGGTGTACTTGAGGATGCCCTTGAGCGGGCCCTCGGCGGCGGCCTTGTAGGCGGCCTTGATCTCGTCGACCGTCACCTCGCGCTCGAGCTCGACCGTGAGGTCGGTCGCCGAGCCGGTGGGGACCGGGACGCGCAGCGCGAAGCCGTCGAGCTTGCCCTTGAGCTCCGGCAGCACCAGGCCGATGGCCTTGGCGGCACCGGTCGAGGTCGGGACGATGTTCAGCGCGGCGGCGCGGGCGCGGCGCAGGTCGCTGTGCGGGCCGTCCTGGAGGTTCTGGTCGGCGGTGTACGCGTGCACCGTCGTCATGAGGCCCTTGACGATGCCGAACTCGTCGTTGAGCACCTTCGCGAGCGGCGCGAGGCAGTTCGTGGTGCACGAGGCGTTCGAGATGATGTGCTGGGTCTCGGGGTCGTACTCGTCGGCGTTGGCGCCGATCACGAACGTGCCGTCCTCGCCGGTGGCCGGAGCCGAGATCAGGACCTTCTTGGCGCCACCCGCGATGTGCTTGGCGGCGTCGACGGCCTTGGTGAAGCGGCCGGTCGACTCGATGACGATGTCGACGCCGAGCTCGCCCCAGGGGAGGTTGGCGGGGTCGCGCTCTTCGAAGACCTTGATGGTCTTGTCGCCGACCGTGATCGAGTCCTCGGTGTACGAGACCTCCTGGTCGAGGCGGCCGAGGATCGAGTCGTACTTGAGCAGGTGCGCAAGCGTCTTGTTGTCGGTGAGGTCGTTCACCGCCACGATGTCGAGGTCCGCACCCTGCGCGAGAGCCGCGCGGAGGTAGTTGCGTCCGATTCGGCCGAAGCCGTTGATGCCGATCTTGACAGTCACGGAGTTTCTCCTGAGATGTGTCGTGCGCGAATGCGCGGTTGTTGCGATGCGAACGAGGACAACGGCGTCCCGGCGGGCTGTCCCGCCGGGACGGCCGCGCTAACTAGGACAGTACCAGCAGGCCCGAGGTCTTCTGACGGGCGGCGTCGAGGCGCTGCGCGACGTTCTGCCAGTTCGCGATGTTCCAGACCGCCTTGACGTAGTCGGCCTTGACGTTGAGGTAGTCGAGGTAGAAGGCGTGCTCCCACATGTCGAGCTGGAAGATCGGGATCGTGCCCTGCGCGGTGTTGCCCTGCTGGTCGAACAGCTGCTGGATGATGAGCTGCTCACCGATCGGGTCCCAGCTGAGGACGGCCCAGCCGGAACCCTGGATCCCGTTGGCCGCGGCAGTGAAGTGCGCCTGGAACTTGTCGAAGCCTCCGAAGAACTCGTCGATGGCGGCCTTCAGCTCGCCCTCGGGCTCGCCGCCGCCCTCGGGCGAGAGGTTGGTCCAGAAGATCGAGTGGTTGACGTGACCACCGAGGTGGAACGCGAGGTCCTTCTCGAGCTTGTTCACGTTCGCGAGGTTGCCGGACTCGCGCGCCTCGGCCAGCTGCTCCAGCGCGGTGTTCGCGCCGGTCACGTACGCCTGGTGGTGCTTGCTGTGGTGCAGCTCCATGATCTTGCCGCTGATGTGCGGCTCGAGTGCGGCGTAGTCGTAAGGGAGGTCGGGCAAGGTGTACTTCGCCATGTTCTCTTCTTCCTGTCGGCGCGCGCCGAAATCCCCGGCGCAGCGAGGGTGACGGATTCATCCTACTGAGCGGCAACGCCCGCGCGGCGGGGTTGCTTCCGTCTGTGACGTGTGGAAGACGGATGCTGCGGCCCGCAGCATCCGGACACGGCTGTCAGTCCTCGATACCGGCGGGTACGGCCGATTCGGTCCCGGGAAGGCCCTCGGCCTCGGCCTTCTTGTCGGCCATCGCGAGGAGGCGGCGGATACGGCCGGCCACGGCGTCCTTGGTGAGCGGCGGGTCGGCGTGGTGACCGAGTTCGTCGAGGCTCGCGTCGCGGTGCGCGAGGCGGAGGTCGCCCGCCTGACGGAGGTGGTCGGGCACCTCGTCGCCGAGGATCTCGAGCGCGCGCTCGACGCGCGCGCACGCGGCCACGGCGGCTTGCGCCGAGCGGCGCAGGTTCGCGTCGTCGAAGTTGACGAGCCGGTTGACGCCCGCGCGCACCTCACGGCGCTGACGCATCTGGTCCCATTCGGCGGCGGCGCGCGCAGCCCCCATCGCGGCGAGGGCGGCGCGGATCGCCTCACCCTCGCGCACGACGACGCGCGGGATGCCGCGCACCTCGCGCGCCTTGCCGGCGATGCCGAGGCGGTGCGCAGCGCCGACGAGCGCCATCGCGGCCTCGGACGAGGGGCAGGTGATCTCCAGCGCGGCCGAGCGGCCCGGATCGCTGAGCGTGCCGGCAGCGAGGAACGCACCGCGCCAGATGGCGGCGAGGTCGCCGCGCGAGCCGGTGGTGAGCTTGTTGGGGAGGCCGCGGACCGGGCGGCGGCGCTGGTCGAGGAGGCCGGTCTGCCGGGCGAGCGTCTCACCGCCCTCGATCACACGGACGGCATAGTGGCTGCCGGTCCGGGCTCCTGAGCCCTGCACGTGGACGAGCTCGGGCCTGACGCCGTAGAGCTCGACGAGGTCGCGAGCGGTGCGGCGCGCGAGGATGTCGGAGTCCAACTCGGCCTCGACGGCGACGCGGTTGGCGATCGAGTGCAGCCCTCCCGAGAATCGCAGCAGGGACGTGAGCTCGGCCACCCGTGCCGTAGGGCGCGGGTCTCGCACGGTGATCAGCTCGGCCTTCACGTCAGCGGTCAGCGACACGGGTCTCCTTCATGGGTCTTGCGGGAACGACCGTCAAGCCTACCCGGCCGCCCCGGCCGGGCGGCCCCGTCACTCGCGCCCGAGATCGCGGTGCGTCACACGGACCGCGACGCCGGGCACGCTCGCGAGGCGCTGCGCGAGCTCGCGCACCATCACGACCGAGCGGTGCTTCCCGCCCGTGCAGCCGATCGCGACGACGGAGTGGCTCTTGTTCTCACGCTGGTAGCCCTCGAGCACCGGACGCAGCGCTGCGCTGTATGCGTCGAGGAACTCCTCCGCGCCCTCCTGGCCGAGCACGTACTCGCGGACCTCCTCGTCCTCCCCCGTGAACGGACGCAGCCGCTCATCCCAGAACGGGTTCGGGAGGAACCGCATGTCGGCCACGATGTCGGCGTCCGGCGGCAAGCCGTACTTGAAGCCGAAGCTCTGGAGCGTCAGCGTGTGCCGTGCCGCGCCCTCCTCGCTGAACAGGTCAGCGACCTTGGTGGCGAGCTGGTGGATGTTGAACGAGGACGTGTCGATGATCACGTCGGCGCTCTCGCGCGCGGCGGCGAGGCGCACGCGCTCGCGACGGATGCCGTCGAGGATCGTGCCGTCGCCCTGCAGGGGATGCGGGCGTCGCACCGCCTCGAAGCGACGCACGAGCACCTCGTCCGAGGCATCCAGGAACAGCAGTCGGATCTGCCGACGCTCGCGGAGCGCGCGCATCGCGTCGGGGAGATCCGAGAAGAGGTCGCGCCCGCGCACGTCGACAACGACGGCGACACGGGGCAGCACTCCGCCGGCGAGCTCGGTGAGATCGAGCAGCGGCTTGAGCATCTGCGGGGGGAGGTTGTCGACGACGTACCAGTCGAGATCCTCCAGCGCGTTCGCCGCCGTGGACCGCCCGGCACCCGACATCCCCGTGACGATCAGCACTTCTCCGACGTCCTGACGCGTCGCCTCGCCCATGACCACCCCCGTCCCGACAAGCCTAGTCATACCGGACGGCCGCTCGTCGGCGCGACCGGCGCTATGGCGCGTCGGAGAGGACGGCAGGCTCGGCGAGGTGGGTGTGGATGGCCGACGCGAGCTTCGGGCCTACTCCGGGGAGCTCGGCGATCTCTTCGGGCGTCGCCTTCTTCAGCGCCGACACCGAGCCGAAGTGCCGCAGCAGCGCCTTGATGCGGGCGTCGCCGAGGCCCGGCACTTCCGCCAGCACGCTCTGGATGTCGCGGCGGCGGCGCTTGCGCTGGTGCGTGATCGCGAAGCGGTGGGCCTCGTCGCGCAGCCGCTGCAGCAGGTACAGCGCCTCCGACGTGCGGGGCAGGATCACGGGGTACTCCTCCCCCGGCAGCCACACCTCTTCGAGCCGCTTGGCGATGCCGCACAGCGCGATCTCCTCGTGCCCGGCGTCGCGCAGCGCCCGCGCCGCGGCCTCGACCTGCGGCTGTCCGCCGTCGACGACCAGCAGCTGCGGCCGGTACGCGAAGCGCGGGCGGCGCCGCTCGGTCACGACCTCGCCGTCCGCGGTCGGATCCGGCGCGGCATCGGGCTCGTTCTCCTCCGGGCGATCGAGGTACGCGAGCCGGCGCGTGAGCACCTGGTAGAGCGAGTCGGTGTCGTCGGTGGTCTCGGCGACGCCGAACGAGCGGTACTGGTCCTTGCGGGGCAGGCCGTCCTCGAACACCACCATCGAGGCGACGACGTTCGTCCCGCTCAGGTGCGACACGTCGAAGCATTCGATGCGCAGCGGCGCCTCGGCGAGGTCGAGCGCCTCCTGCAGATCCGTGAGGGCCTGGCTGCGCGCGACGTAATCGCTGGTGCGACGGGTCTTGTGCAGCATCAGCGCCTGCTGCGCGTTGAGGGTCGCGGTGCGCATGAGGTCGGCTTTGCGGCCGCGCTGGGCGATCTGGATCGTCACGGCCTTGCCACGGCGCGTGCGCAGCCATTCCTCGAGGTCGGCGGCGTCGTCGGGCATCGCCGGCACCAGCACCTGCTTCGGGATGTCGGCGCCCGCGGCGTTGCCGTATGTGCGCTGCAGCACCTGGTCGACGAGTTCGCCGCCGGTGATGTCGAGCTCCTTCTCGATCGTGGTCGCCCGCACGCCGCGCACGCGGCCACCGCGGATCACGAAGTGCTGCACGGTGGCGGCCAGTTCGTCTTCGGCGATGCCGAAGAGATCGGCGTCCGTGTCGGAGGCGAGCACCAGGGCGCTGCGGTTCAGCACGGCGTCGATCGACTGCAGCCGGTCGCGGTAGACGGCGGCCGCCTCGTAGTCCATCGCGGCCGAGGCCTCGCGCATGCGCGCGGTGAGCTCCCTCGTGAAGCGCTGGTCGCCGCCCGACATGAAGGCGATGAAGTCGTCGACGATGGCGCGGTGCTCCTCGATCGTGACCTTCATCGAGCAGGGACCCCCACAGCGTCCGATCTGCCCGGGGAAGCACGGCCTCCCGGTCGCCATCGCCTTCTTGTACGACGAGTCGCTGCAGGTGCGGATCGGGAACACCCTGATCATGAGGTCGATCGTGTCGTGCACCGCCCACACCTTCGGATACGGGCCGAAGTACTTCGCCCCCGGGATGCGGCGGTTGCGCGTCACGATGACGCGCGGCGCCTCGTCGGCGAGCGTGATCGCCATGAACGGGTACGACTTGTCGTCCTTGTAGCGGACATTGAACGGCGGATCGAACTCCTTGATCCACTGGTACTCGAGCTGCAGCGAGTCGACGTCGGTCGCGACGACGGTCCACTCCACCGATGCCGCGGTCGTCACCATGCGCCGCGTGCGCTCATGGAGCGTATGCAGCGGCGCGAAGTAGTTCGACAGGCGCGCACGCAGGTTCTTCGCCTTGCCGACGTACAGCACGCGCCCGTCGCGGTCGCGGAAGCGGTAGACGCCGGGATTGGTCGGGATCTCGCCCGGCTTCGGCTTGTACGGGACGGTGGGAGCGGAGCGCGCCATGCGGCTCAGCCGGCCTTGCGGGCCTCGACGAGCTCGGTGACCGCGTGCGTGGGGGCGCGCAGCCCGAGGACCTCGGCGAGGAACGCGCCGGTGTGGCTGTCCTCCGAGCGGGCGACATGCTCGGGCGTGCCCGTCGCGATGACCTGGCCACCGCCCGATCCGCCCTCGGGACCGAGGTCGATCACCCAGTCCGAGGACTTGATCACGTCGAGGTTGTGCTCGATGACGATGACGGTGTTGCCCTTGTCGACCAGGCCGTTCAGCACCTCGAGCAGCTTGCGGACGTCTTCGAAGTGCAGACCCGTGGTCGGCTCGTCGAGCACGTAGATCGACCGGCCGTTGGTGCGTCGCTGCAGCTCGGTCGCGAGCTTCACGCGCTGCGCCTCGCCGCCCGAGAGCGTCGTGGCCGACTGCCCGAGGCGCACGTAGCCGAGACCGACGTCGACGAGGGTCTTCAGGTAGCGGTGGATGGCCTGGATCGGCTCGAAGAACTCCGCCGCCTCGGCGATCGGCATCTCGAGCACCTCGGCGATGTTCTTGCCCTTGTAGTGCACCGCGAGGGTGTCGCGGTTGTACCGCTTGCCGTGGCAGACCTCGCAGTCGACATACACGTCGGGCAGGAAGTTCATCTCGATCTTGATCGTGCCGTCGCCCGAGCACGCCTCGCACCGGCCGCCCTTGACGTTGAAGCTGAACCGGCCCGGCTGATAGCCGCGCACCTTCGCCTCGGGCGTCTCGCTGAAGAGAGTCCGGATGCGGTCGAACACGCCCGTGTACGTCGCCGGGTTCGACCGCGGCGTGCGGCCGATCGGCGCCTGGTCGACGTGCACGACCTTGTCGAGATTGTCGAGTCCGGTCACCCGCGTGTGCTTGCCGGCGACCCGGCGCGCGCCGTTGAGGCGCGTCGCGAGGACCTGATACAGGATGCCGTTGACCAGCGACGACTTGCCCGAGCCGCTGACTCCGGTGACCGCGGTGAGCACGCCGAGCGGGAAGTCGACAGTGACGTTCTTGAGGTTGTTCTCGCGCGCGCCGACGACCGACACCTGGCGCTTCTTGTCGATCTTGCGGCGCTTCTTCGGGGTGGGGATGGAGCGCCGGCCCGACAGGTAGTCGCCGGTGATCGAGTCTGGATCGGCGAGGAGCTCGCCGATCGGGCCCGAGTGCACGACCTCGCCGCCGTTGACGCCGGCGCCCGGACCGATGTCGACGACCCAGTCGGCGGCATGGATCGTCTCCTCGTCGTGCTCGACCACGATGAGCGTGTTGCCGAGGTCGCGGAGCGCCACGAGGGTCTCGATGAGGCGGCGGTTGTCACGCTGGTGCAGGCCGATCGACGGCTCGTCGAGCACGTACAGCACGCCGGTGAGGCCGGAGCCGATCTGGGTCGCGAGCCGGATGCGCTGCGCCTCACCGCCCGACAGCGTCGCCGCGGCGCGGCTGAGGCTGAGGTAGTCGAGGCCGACGCGGATGAGGAAGTCCAGCCGCAGGCGGATCTCGCGCAGCACCTGGGCGGCGATCGTCGCCTCGCGATCGGTGAGCGTCAGCTTGGCGAAGTACTCGCGTGCCTCGCCGAGGCTCAGGCGCGACGCATCCGCGATGGAATGCCCGTGCACCTGCACGGCCAGCACCTCGGGCTTGAGCCGGGCGCCGTCGCACACCGGACACGGCACCTCACGGAGGTACTCGGCCCAGCGCTGGCGCTGTGTGTCGGACTCTGCCTGCGTGTACTGGCGCTCGATGTAGGGCACGACGCCCTCGAAGCCCGACGAGTACCGCATCTCGCGGCCGTAACGGTTCTTCCACCGCACGGTGACCTTGTAGTTCTCACCGCGCAGCACCGCCTCGCGGACCTCGGACGGAAGCCTCTTCCACGGCGTGTCGAGCGAGAAGGCGAGGTCGTTGGCGAGACCCTCGAGCAGGCGCTCGTAGTACTGGAAGAGGCCCTTGCCCTGGGTCGTCCACGGGATGAGGACGCCTTCACGGATCGAGAGGTCTTCGTCGCCCAGCATGAGCTCGACGTCCACCGACATGCGGGTGCCGAGACCCGAGCACGCCGGGCACGCGCCGAACGGCGCGTTGAACGAGAACGTGCGGGGCTCGATCTCGGTCAGCTGCAGCGGGTGGCCGTTCGGGCACGCGAGCTTCTCGGAGAAGGACTGCCACGCGGCGTCGCCCTCTTCGTCGACGAAGTTGACCTGCACGACACCGCCGGCGAGCGAGAGCGCGGTCTCGACCGAGTCGGTGACGCGATCCAGGATGCCGGGTGCCGCGACGAGGCGGTCCACCACGACGGCGATGTCGTGCTTGTAGCTCTTCTTGAGGGTCGGCGGCTCGGCGAGCTGGATCAGCTCACCATCGACGATCGCACGGGCGTAGCCCTTCGCGCCGAGCTCCTTGAAGAGGTCGACGAACTCCCCCTTCTTCTGGGTGACGACGGGAGCGACGACCTGGTACCGCGTGCGCTCTGGCAGCTCCATGAGCTGGTCCGCGATCTGCTGCACGGTCTGACGCTGGATGACCTCGCCGCACTCGGGACAGTGCGGCACGCCGATGCGCGCCCACAGCAGGCGCATGTAGTCGTGGATCTCGGTGATCGTGCCGACCGTCGACCGCGGGTTGCGGTTGGTCGACTTCTGGTCGATCGACACGGCGGGGCTCAGCCCCTCGATGAAGTCGACGTCGGGACGGTCGACCTGACCGAGGAACTGCCGGGCGTACGCGCTCAGCGACTCGACGTAGCGGCGCTGGCCCTCCGCGAAGATCGTGTCGAACGCGAGGCTCGACTTGCCCGAGCCCGAGAGGCCCGTGAACACGACGAGCGAATCGCGCGGGATGTCGAGGTCGACGTCCTTGAGGTTGTGCACGCGGGCACCGCGGACGCTGAGCTTTCCGCTGGTACCGCCGACAGAGTTTCCGGTCATGTTTCCGGGCAGGGCGACAGGGACGATGGGCACCCGACAAGTCTAGGTGGGGCCTCCGACGTTGAGACTGGTAGCGCCCCGCCGAGCGTCTGACTCAGCCTCCGACTGGCCCTGGTGCCTTCAAAGTGATCCGTCGACACCGGGCGGGGCTTCTGAGGTCGCCGACCAGGCGGACATGACTTCATAGGAGCCTGGGCGAACAGGCCCCCATCAACGTCCTGTCTGCCCGCCCGGTCGGTTGCCGATCCGACTAGAGAAGGGCAGAACCATCATGACAACACCTGCGGTGGAAGTCATCGCCGGAGTCGACACGCACGCCGATACGCATCATGCCGCCGTCGTCGACAGCGCCGGGCGGAGACTGGGCGATCGTCAGTTCCCGGCGACTGAGGCCGGCTATCTCGCGCTGATCGCGTTCATCGTGTCGTTCGGTGTGCTGCTGCGGGTTGGTGTCGAAGGCACCGGTTCGTACGGGGCCGGCCTGGCCCGTGTTCTGCGTGATCACGGCATCCTGGTCAGTGAGGTGATCCGCCCGAACCGGCAGACCCGGCGGATGCGGGGCAAGTCCGACCCGATCGACGCGTACGCCGCTGCCGCGACCGCGCTGGCCGAGACCGATCTGCCCGTGCCGAAGACCGCGGATGGTCAGGTCGAAGCGATCCGACACGTCCTGGTCGCCCGCCGCAGCGCTGTCAAGGCCCGCACCGCCGCGCAAGTGCAGATCAAGACCCTGTTGGTGACCGCTCCCGAGAAGATCCGCCAGAAGTATCGGGGCCGGACCGATAAATCCCTGATCAGCACCCTCGCCGCCACCGGCCCGGCCGATGCCGTCGATGTGACGACGATCGTCGCCCGCACGCTCCGGTCCCTCGCCCGCAGACACCAGCAGCTCACCGACGAGATCACCGACCTCGAGTCCCTCCTCGAACACCTCACCAGGCAGCAGAACCCGGCCCTCGCTGCCGCGAAGGGCGTCGGCCCGGTCACCGCCGCGCAACTGCTCGTGACGGCCGGAGACAACCCGGAACGGCTCCACGGGGAAGCCGCGTTCGCCGCGCTCTGCGGAGTCAGCCCGATCCCCGCGTCCAGCGGGAAGACCACCCGCCACCGCCTGAACCGGGGCGGTGACCGGCAAGCGAATGCTGCCCTGCACCGGATCGTGCTGGTCAGGATGAGCTACGAACAACGCACCCGAGACTACGTCGCCAAGAAACGCGCCGAGGGCCGCTCAACGCGGGAGATCATCCGCTGTCTGAAACGCACCGTCGCTCGGGAGATCTTCACCCTGCTCACCCAAGACGTCGAGATCCCAGCCTTCGACGATCTCCGCCCTCTCCGCCAGCAACGCGGCATCAGCCTCGAGACCGCCGCCCAACACTTCAGCGTCTGGCCCATGAAGATCTCCACCATCGAACGCGGAAAACGACGCGACGACGACTTCGCCACCACCTACCGCAAATGGCTCCTCACGGCTTGACAACCAATAGGAGCATCACGAGGGCTGGGAGCCGTTCGCCGTGCGCGAAGACGAGGCACCGGGCGCCCGGGGTCAGCGAGCGCCGGCGAAGGGCTGCAGCGCGTCGCGGAGCGCCAGGAGCGCGGCGGCATCCGTCCCCACACTCGCCATCACCTGGCCCGGCACGTCGAGCGCCTGTGCGCGAAGACGCGTTCCGGCCTCGGTGAGACGGACGTCGAGCACCCGCTCGTCGTCGTCGCGGCGCGAGCGGGTGACGAGATCCTGCGCCTCGAGGCGCTTCACGAGCGGCGAGAGGGTCGCGGGTTCCAGGGCGAGCTCGGCGGCCAGCTCGCGAAGCGACCGCGGGGACCTCTCCCACAGCGCGAGCATCACGAGGTACTGCGGGTGCGTGAGGCCGAGCGGCTCGAGGATGGGCCGGTACAGTCCGACGACGTTGCGCGCGGCGGTCACCAGGGCGAAGCAGACCTGGTTGTCGAGCTTGAGCAGGTCGTCGGGGCTGAGTTCGGCATCTGACACCTGATGATTCTATCGTGCACTAATCGTTAGTACACTAAGAAACATGCCAGACACGGATGCCTCCACCCCCGACCGTCGTCCGCTCCGCGAGCGCGTGCGCGAAGCCGGCGGCTGGTACGCGTTCCTCAACTCCAACCTCATCCGCGTCGCCGGCCCCGCCGCCGTCGGACCCTACGAGACGACTCCCCCGCCGAGCCAGGCGGAACGAGCCGAGCGCGCGTGCCCGCTGTGCGGTGCACCTATCTCGCAGCACACGTTCGACCGCTCGGGACCCAAGCCGCTGATGCACTGCCCCTAGCCATGGGGATGCCGGAGCGACGTCGAAGGGCGCCGGCTCAGGCGTGACCCGCGCGCTCCATGGCGCGCAGCTCTTTCTTGAGGTCCTGGACCTCGTCGCGGAGGCGTGCGGCGAGCTCGAACTTCAGCTCCCCGGCCGCCGCGAGCATCTGCTGGCTGAGGTCGGCGATGGTCGCCTCGAGCTGCTCCGCCCCTTCCGCCGCGATGCCCTCGCGCCGCAGCTGCGGGGTCGGGCTCTTGCCGACACCGGACTTCGTCTTCGCCGCGGCCTTGCCCCGCAGCATCCGATCGGTGTCGGAGGCTTCGCGCGCGAGCACCTCGGTGATGTCGGCGATGCGCTTGCGCAGCGCCTGCGGCTCGATGCCGTTGGCGGTGTTGTAGGCGATCTGCTTCTCGCGGCGCCGGTCGGTCTCTTCGATCGCCTTCGCCATCGAGTCGGTCACCGTGTCGGCGTACATGTGCACCTGGCCCGACACGTTGCGGGCCGCGCGACCGATCGTCTGGATGAGGGACGTGCCGCTGCGGAGGAACCCCTCCTTGTCGGCGTCGAGGATCGACACCAGCGAGACCTCGGGCAGGTCGAGACCCTCGCGGAGGAGGTTGATGCCCACGAGCACGTCGTACACGCCCGCGCGCAGCTCGCTGAGGAGCTCGACGCGCCGCAGCGTGTCGACGTCGGAGTGCAGGTAGCGCACGCGAACGCCGTGCTCGCCGAGGAAGTCGGTGAGCTCCTCGGCCATCTTCTTCGTGAGCGTCGTGACGAGCACGCGCTCGTCGCGCTCGACGCGGAGGCGGATCTCTTCGAGGAGGTCGTCGATCTGGCCCTTCGACGGCTTCACCACGATCTCGGGGTCGACGAGGCCCGTCGGGCGGATGATCTGCTCGACCACGCCGTCGGCGATGCCCATCTCGTACCGGCCTGGTGTCGCCGACAGGTACACCGTCTGGCCGACGCGGTCCTTGAACTCGTCCCACCGGAGCGGCCTGTTGTCGAGCGCGCTCGGCAGCCGGAACCCGTGCTCGACGAGGGTGCGCTTGCGCGAGGCGTCCCCCTCGTACATCGCCCCGATCTGCGGGACGGTGACGTGGGACTCGTCGATCACCATGAGGAAGTCGTCGGGGAAGAAGTCGAGGAGCGTGTGCGGCGGCTCGCCCGGGGCGCGCCCGTCCATGTGACGCGAGTAGTTCTCGATGCCCGAGCAGAACCCGAGCTGCTGCAGCATCTCGAGGTCGAAGGTGGTGCGCATGCGCAGGCGCTGCGCCTCGAGCAGCTTGTTCTGCGACTCGAGCTCCTTCAGGCGGTCGGCGAGCTCGTCTTCGATCGTGCCGATCGCGCGCTGCACCGTCTCGGTGCCGGCGACATAGTGCGACGCGGGGAAGATCGGCACGGCGTCGAGCCGCTGCACCACGTCGCCCGTGAGCGGGTGGAGCATGAACAGCGCCTCGATCTCGTCTCCGAACATCTCGATGCGGATCGCGTACTCCTCGTACACGGGGATGATCTCGATGGTGTCGCCGCGCACGCGGAAGTTGCCGCGCGAGAAGTCGACGTCGTTGCGGTTGTACTGCATCGCGATGAACTTGCGGATGAGCGCGTCGCGGTCGTAGACCTCCCCCACCTGCAGCGCCACCATGGCACGGCGGTACTCGTCGGGCGCACCGAGGCCGTAGATGCACGAGACGGTGCTGACGACGATCACGTCGCGGCGGCTGAGCAGCGAGTTGGTCGTCGAGTGGCGCAGCCGCTCGACCTCGGCGTTGACCGACGAGTCCTTCTCGATGAACGTATCGGTCTGCGGGACGTACGCCTCGGGCTGGTAGTAGTCGTAATAGCTGACGAAGTACTCCACCGCGTTGTGCGGCATGAGCTCACGGAACTCGTTCGCCAGCTGCGCGGCCAGGGTCTTGTTGTGCGCGAGCACGAGGGTCGGTCGCTGAACGGCCTCGACGAGCCAGGCCGTCGTCGCCGACTTGCCGGTACCGGTCGCGCCCAGCAGCACGACGTCGGTCTCGCCGGCGTTGATGCGCGCCGCCAGCTGCGCGATCGCCTGGGGCTGGTCACCCGACGGCTCGTATTCGCTCACGACCTCGAACGGCCGCACGGATCGTGTGGTCTGCACCAATCCAGCGTAGGCGCGGCCCCCGACATCGGGGCGGCGTTCGCGATGAGCGGATGCTGCGGCGCGTGCCCGCGCGGTTCAGCCGCCGAATCCCCCGCCGCCGTCGAAGCCACCGCCGAAGCCCCCGGCGTCGAAGCCACCGCCGAAGCCGCCCCCGTCGAAGCCGCCGCCGCCGTCGTATCCGCCGCCCGCGCCGCCGTCGTACCCGCCGGAACCGGGGTCGTAGGTCTCGCCGATCCACGCGGGGCTGTCGCCGAGCTGCAGCGATCCGGCGCCGACCGTGAAGTACGCGGCGATCGAGCTCGACACCAGGAACTGGTTCGCCACGATCGTCATCACGCCGACGTTCAGGAGCATCGCGCGTGCATCGACGCCGTCGCGCGGATCGCGATCGTCGACGGCGACGGCCGTGCGGGCGGGGTCCGTCGCCGCCTGCGTCGCCGCATCCGCCTCCGCGGCGCGCCGTGCCTTGTGCTCCTCGGCGCGGCGGACGAGCCGTGCGATCACCGTCGGGTCCTCGGCGGCCGCGTCACGCTCCGAGTCGGCGAGGAACGGCCGCAGCTGCTCGAACATCTCGCGCCGGCGCTCCGGCGGGAGGTCGGCGAAGGCCGTGGCGTGCGCGCTCTCGATCACGGAAGCGGGCAGGGTGTTGAGGAGGTAGACGTAGCGCGCGATGCGCTCCTCCTCGGTCGTCGCACCGTACGGCGTCCTGCGCCGGCGGAACCTCGAGAACACGGCCATCTGGGACCTCCTCGCTCCGCTTCCAGATTACGTTCGCGCGGCGCGCTGCGCGACGTGTTCGTCGAGCGATCTCCACAGCTCGTCGGCCTGGCGCTCGGTGCTCTCGAGCGAGCCCGCGGTGTCGATGACCACATCGGCGATCCGGAGGCGGGCCTCGTCGGGCACCTGAGATGCGAGGCGGGCCGCAGCTTCGGTCTCGGTCATCCCGCGCAGCTCGACGAGACGCCGGAGGCGGACGTCTTCGGGGGCGTGCGCCACGATGATGAGCTGCCAGGGGTCGTCGACGCGTGCCTCGACGAGCAGCGGCACGTCGTAGACGACCACCGCGTGGGGGTCGGCCGCGAAGGCCTCCTCGAACCGGCGCGCGGATTCGGCGCGGACGGCGGGGTGGACGATCCCGTTGAGCCGGGCGATCGCGGCGTCGTCGCCGAACACCCGGCTGCCGAGGGCGGCGCGGTCCAGGGATCCGTCGGGACGCAGCATCCGTTCCCCGAAGTTCTCGGCGATCGCGGCCAGCACCGGCGAGCCGGGCTGCTGCACCTCGCGGACCAGCTGATCGGCGTCGACGACGACCGCGCCATGCTCGGCGAGGCGACGGGCGATCGTGGACTTTCCCGAGGCGATGCCTCCGGTGAGGGCGACGAGCGGCATGGTTCGAGCATGCCACGCCGCGGCGCCGCGGACGCCCGCAAGCCTTGCGCGGTTCCTGAGGCGGGCCTGAGCGAGCATTGAGGCACCGGAGGTAGCCTCGGGGCACCCGAAGGACAGATTCACCCGTGCAGCACTGGGGAGGGCGGAAGATGAGCGCCGGACCCGACATCGTGGCGACCGACGCGACACCGCCCCGCTGCACCAGCCGGATCGTCCTGGGGTACGGAAGGGCCGCACGCGTGGGGACGACAGCGGCTCCGGTCCGTGCACGGAGGACGCGCGCAGGGCGGGATGTGGGGATAGCTCCCGCCCTCCGCGCGGCCCGCCGGGCCGACGGGGTGACGGGAACACGAGAGCAGAACTCCACGGCCCGCGCCGCGCACGGTCGCCTCCCGTGATCGTCGACGGCCTGCCGCACCCGTTCCGCGTCGCGTTCTGGGATATCATGACCGACGTCCAGGGTCCGTCGACAGCACCGGACCCGGAGGGTGCATCGGTGGAAGAAGCGCGCGTCGCAGTCGTGATCGAGGACGAGGAAGACATCCGTTCTCTCCTGTCGACCGTGCTCGCTCAGGCGGGCTTCGAGGTGCACGGCGCGGCCAACGGCGCCGACGGCGTCGAGCTGGTGCGGGAGCACCGCCCCCTGGTCACGACGCTCGACGTCAACATGCCCGGCATGGACGGCTTCGAGACCGCCAAGCGCATCCGGGCCATCAGCTCGACGTACATCGTGATGCTCAGTGCCCGCACCGAGGAGATCGACGCCCTCCAGGGTCTGGAGGCGGGGGCCGACGACTACGTCGCGAAGCCCTTCCGCCCGCGCGAGCTGCGTGCCCGCATCGACGCCATGCTGCGTCGGCCGCGGCACGTCGCGCCGGCCGACTCCGACACCGTGGACGAGAACGGGTCGTCCGACGGCGTGTGGCTCGAGCACCACGGGCTGCGCCTCAACGCCTCGACCCACCTCGTCACCGTCGACGACGAGGACGTCGAGCTGACGCGCAGCGAGTTCGACATCCTCGCCGATCTGCTCGTGGCGGGCCGGCGCGTGCGGGCGAAGTCGGACCTCGCCCTCATGCTGCGCGGCGACCAGTATGCGGTCAGCGACTTCGTCTCCGACAGCGATGCGCGCGCCATCGAGGTGCACATGGCGAACCTCCGGCGCAAACTGGGCGAGTCACCCGCTCAGCCGCGGTGGATCGAGACCGTGCGCGGCGTCGGCTACCGGCTCACTGCCTGACGGGCGCTCCGCGAGGGCGGACGGATGCCGCTACTCGGCCTCGTCGACGAGGACCGACGTCTCGACGTTCGCCGCCGCGCGGCTCGCGGCCTCCCGGGCGACGCGCATGAGCTCCGCCGGCTCATACCCCGCCGTCTCGCTCAGAGCCACGCCGACACCGACCACGGGGATCACTCCCCCGCCGACCTTGCCGAGGTCGTCGAACAGACCGCGGTAGATCGCGCCCGCCTGCCGCCGCGCCTCCTGCGGGGACGCGACAGCGAGGCCGATCACGAGCCCGGTGTGCCCGTCCTGGCCGACGACCGCATTCGTGGGCGCGTGATGGCGCACCCCGGTCCGCCAGGTCGCCGCGACCGCTCCCGCGACGTCGCTTCCGAACGCGGTCGAGATCTGGTCGAGGTCGTCGAGACGGACGGCCGTCACCGCGATCGGCTCGAATCGCCGCTCGGCGCGCCGGCACAGGCCCTCGAGAACGGCGGCGAACGACGCTTCGCTGAGGATGCCCGCCTCATCGTCGATGGCGCGGGCCTCGCGCAGGTAGCCGCGCACCGGCGCACGGCTCGCCCGCAGCACCGAGGTCACGACGACGGCCACGATCGTCAGCGTCACGGTGAGGTAGCTCGTACTGATCGTCCCGAAGGCGGTCTCGAACAGCGCGCTGTCGGGGCCGGAGGTCACGAAGGCGGTGGTGCGTGAGACGTAGTACAGCGACTGGAATCCGAGGACGGCCCCGAGCACCCACGCCGTCCGCGACTCCCGCATATCGCCGCGAAGGCATTCCACGGCGCCCGCGCCGGCGAAGCACAGCAGCGGCACGAACATCCACAGCGCACCCGCCCAGTCACCGCCGGCGTCGCCCTCGACCGCGACCGCGGCGGCGGCCGCGGCCACCGCGACGGCCACGAGGGCCGACGGCCACCGCATGTCGCGTCTGTTGAAACGGCGGCATCCCAGCCACATGCACCCGGTGCCCGCGACGAACGCCGCGTTGCCGACGGCGATCGCCCACCAGGCGCCGTCCGACTGCACCCAGATCGTGTAGGCGAGGGTGGTCAGCATCGCCGCGAGGAACGCGATCGACCAGATGCGCCCCGCGCCCTCGTCGCGTCGCAGCAGGGTTTCGAGGATGAACAGCACGCCGCTGACGTTGACGACCAGCGCGGTCATGATGAGCACGCTCGGCAGATCGAGGGTCATCCTTCTTCTCCTTCCGGTCCGATCGCGGGCAGCTTCACGATGAAGGTCGACCCGACGCCGGGAGCGCTGTGCAGGGCGAGGTCGCCGCCGTGGGCGCGCACGATGTCACGGGTGATCGCGAGGCCGAGGCCGGTGCCCGCGCGGCGTTCGCCGCCCGCCTTGTAGTACCGCTGGAAGAGGCGCGAGCGATCGGCGTCCGAGATGCCGACCCCGGTGTCGCGCACCAGGATCCAGCTCGACGTGCCGTCGGTCGTGGTGCCGACGAACACCGTGCCGCCGTCCTTGTTGTAGGCGATGGCGTTCGACACGAGGTTGTCGACGACCTGCCGCAGCCGCAGCGGGTCGGCCCACACCGTCGCCGGCTCGAGGCCCGTCTCGTCGATGACGATCGCACGGGCGGCGGCCCTCGGCAGCGCGTCGGCCGCCGCGGCGCGCACGAGGTCGCGCGCGTCGAGGAGCTGTGGGGCGAGCGATGCCTCGACCGACGACGGCGACGAGCTCGACGCCGCGAGGATGTCGGCCACGATGCGCAGCAGGCGCTCGGCGTTGCGCTCGGCGACATCGAGGCTGGCCCGCACCGCGTCGGGCGTGTCGGGGTCCTCGATGGCGAGGTCGAGGTAGCCGAGGATCGAGGTGAGCGGCGTGCGCAGCTCGTGTGACACCGAGGCCACCAGGTCGTCGCGGGCACGGAGGGCGGTGAGCTCGGCCGTCACATCCCGCGAGACCACCACCGCGCCGGCGTCGCCGCCGTCGGGGTCGGTGATCCGCCGCGCCGTGATCGTGAGCGCGCGACGGGGCCCGGGTTCGTCCCCGAACCACACCACCTGGTCGTCGAACGCCTCGCCGCGCCGCGCGCG
Source organism: Microbacterium sp. F01 (assembly GCF_056156365.1). Taxonomy (NCBI): domain Bacteria; kingdom Bacillati; phylum Actinomycetota; class Actinomycetes; order Micrococcales; family Microbacteriaceae; genus Microbacterium; species Microbacterium sp. F01. The sequence goes on along the minus strand of NZ_CM149592.1, from coordinate 1,741,219 downwards.
TTCCAGCGGAAGCTCGTCGAGGGGCAGCGGCGAGGTGCCGTCGTCGCGGAACGCCGGCACCCCGGTGCCGTCGTGCTCAGGCTCGAATCCCTGCAGGAGTTTGCCGTGTGCCTCGTTGGTGACCGCGACGCGGCCGCTCGTGCCCATGCGCACGACGCCGAAGTCGACGGCGTCGAGAACCTCCGTGACGACCTGCTCCTGGCGTCGGGTGCGCGCGAGCACGCTCGCGAGCAGCTGCGACTGCTTCGCCAGCAGCATGCGCTGGGCGTCCGACCTCCGGGCGTTGAGGTGGCTCGTGACGGCGACGGCGATGATCACGAGCGGCAGCAGGAAGGTCCGGTACGTGACCTCGGTGGCGCTGAGCGCGGTGAGCACGCTCACGATGCCCGCGATCGCGACGATCACGCCGAACAGGCCCAGCAGCCCGAACCCGCCGGCGAGCCACGTCGCAGGGAAGATCCACAGCAGCCCGAGCACCGTGTCGGGGGCCGCGATCTGCATCAGCGTGATGGCGACGATGTCGAGCGCAGGCACCACCGCGACCCACCCGTACGGCAAGCTTCCCCAGGGCACGACGAGCGTGACGGCGGTCACCGCGACCACGAGGACGACGCCGAGGAAGAAGAGCACCGGCTCGCCGCCGAACGGCCCGATCGCCACGAGGACGCCGAGCACGAACACCACCGCGGCCAGCAGCAGCTGGTTCAACGTCGCCGTACGACCGCGCGTGCGATCGGCGCCCTCCGGCGCAGTCCCGCCCATGCGGGAACGCGCCGCGGGCCTACCCGGCTCGCCCGGTGTCGCGGCGGTCATACGGCGAAGGTAACGGATGCTGCGGCCCCCATGCCCGAACGGCGCGCTCGCCGCCGCCCTCCCGGGCACGCGAACCCGGTCAGGGCCGTGGGTGCCGCGGGGTCAGAAGCCGAAGTCGCCGAAGTCCCCGAGTCCGCCCATGTCTCCGGCTGCGGCGTCGCCGCCCCAGCCCGAGCCCGGGTCACCGCCCCAGCCCGCCCCCGAGTCGGCGCCGGCGTCCGCGGCGCCGGTCTCGCCGGAGGCGCCGGTCTCGCCGGAGCCGTCGTCGGCGGCGGAGCCGTCCTCGTAGCCCTGGTCGTACGCGAGGCCGGGCGCCAGGAACGAGCTCACCAGCGCAGAGCCGATGACGTAGCCGATCACGGTGCCGAGGATCGACGATCCCAGCATCGAGCCGAACGAGGGACCCTGGCGCTGCGGCCCGAGGGTGCGCTCCATGAACCCGGGGCTGGTGTACTCGGCGCGGGTCGCCGCGCGGGCCATGGCCTGCGGATCGGTGGAGCGCGGCTGCTCCTGCGGCGGGAGTCCGGCCGACAGCTCGGCGAGCACCTGCTGTCGCTGGGGTTCGGTGAGCTTCGAGAAGGCCTCGGCGTGGACCTGTTCGATCGTTTCCGGCGGCGCGGTCTTCAGCAGGTACCGGTAGCGCTCGATCGCGATCTCGTCCTCGCTCCGGGGCGGCTGCATGCCCGGCCCCTGGGCGCCGTAGCGGTTCTGCGGAACGGGCGGCTCCTGGCGCGCGTCATCCGTTCCTCCGAACAGTCGGTCGAGGAATCCCATGTGCTGCTCCGTCGTCTGCGTGGGCGGGTGGAATCTCAAACTAGGCGTGTTTCCTCGGAAGCTGCTGGAGGAGCCGCGGCCGTTCTCGCAGAGCGTACGGGCTCACCCGCGTGCCGCGAGCGCCTCGCTCAGCCAGCGGGCGTGGAGCTGCCACGGGTCGTCGACACCCGCGGCGAGCACGGCGATGTGCGCAGAGAGGGCGTCGGAGCGGCGGAACCACTCCGTGCCCGGGAAGCGATCGGTGGCGAACTGCGCGTGCCGCCGCTGCTCGAGCGTGCGACCCCCGCGCTCGAACGCCAGCAGCTCGTCGTGCCATATCGCGCCGAAGCGCTGGCGCGGATTCGCGCTCGTGCCGATCTTCACGCGGTCCTCGTAGCGCAGGTAGTACACCACGTCGACGCGGGGTGGAGCGATGTCGTCGTCGGGGAGATCGCCGTAGCGCCACTCGCACACGGCGCACAGCCAGCCCGACGGATAGCGGACACCCAGTCGCGAGCCGCACAGCCGGCACGGTGACGGCAGCGCGTCGGTGGCCCCGTACTGGGCGTCCGCCCATTCCCCCGCGGCAGCGAGATGCGCCTCGCACAGCGCGACCGGAGCGTCCGCCGGCACGGGGCCGCGGCATCCGTCATCGCCCACAAGACATCGCACGGCGGGAGGAATCACTGGCACAGGGCGACGGTACCGGCGACCTCCGACGCTGCGGTACGCGAAAGGCCGCCACCCCCGCCGAAGCGGTGGTGACGGCCTATCGAACCAGACGGTTCAGCGAACCCGGAGGCTCAGCTCAGGATCAGCGACCCGAGAGCTTCTCGCGGAGGGCGGCGAGGGCCTCGTCGTCAGCCAGCGTGCCCGCGGGGCCGCTGTCGGACGAGTACGAGGACGCGCCGGTCTCGACCGGAGCGGCAGCCTCGGCCTCGAGGGCCTTGATGACGGCAGCCTTGTGGGCCTCCCAGCGAGCGTGGGCGGCGGCGTACTCCTGCTCCCACTTCTCGCGCTGCTCATCGAAGCCTTCGAGCCAGGCGTTGGTCTCCGGGTCGAAGCCCTCGGGGTACTTGTACTCGCCGTGCTCGTCGTACTCCGTGACCATGCCGTAGAGGGCCGGGTCGAACTCGGTGCCGTGGGGGTCGACCGACTCGTTCGCCTGCTTGAGCGAGAGCGAGATGCGGCGACGCTCGAGGTCGATGTCGATGATCTTGACGAAGACCTCTTCGCCGACCGACACGACCTGCTCCGCGAGCTCGACGTGCTTGCCCGACAGCTCCGAGATGTGCACGAGGCCCTCGATGCCGTCCGCGACGCGCACGAACGCACCGAACGGAACGAGCTTGGTGACCTTGCCCGGCGCGACCTGGCCGATCGCGTGGGTGCGGGCGAAGACCTGCCACGGGTCCTCCTGCGTCGCCTTAAGCGACAGCGAGACGCGCTCGCGGTCGAGGTCCACCTCGAGGATCTCGACGGTGACCTCCTGGCCGACCTCGACGACCTCGGACGCGTGCTCGATGTGCTTCCACGAGAGCTCCGAGACGTGGACGAGACCGTCGACGCCACCGAGGTCGACGAACGCACCGAAGTTGACGATCGACGAGACCGTGCCCTTGCGGACCTGGCCCTTGTGGAGGTTGTTGAGGAACGTGGTGCGCGACTCGGACTGCGTCTGCTCGAGCAGGGCGCGGCGCGACAGCACGACGTTGTTGCGGTTCTTGTCGAGCTCGAGGATCTTCGCCTCGATCTCCTGGCCGAGGTACGGCGTGAGGTCGCGGACGCGGCGGAGCTCGATGAGCGATGCGGGGAGGAAGCCACGCAGGCCGATGTCGACGATCAGACCACCCTTGACGACCTCGATCACGGAGCCGGTGACCACACCGTCGTTCTCCTTGATCTTCTCGACGTCGCCCCACGCACGCTCGTACTGTGCGCGCTTCTTCGAGAGGATGAGGCGGCCTTCCTTGTCCTCCTTCTGGAGAACGAGGGCTTCGACCTCGTCGCCGACCTTGACGACCTCGTTGGGGTCGACGTCGTGCTTGATGGAAAGCTCACGCGAGGGGATGACGCCCTCGGTCTTGTAACCGACGTCGAGGAGCACCTCGTCGCGGTCGATCTTCACCACGGTGCCCTCGATGAGGTCGCCGTCGTTGAAGAACTTCAGAGTCTTCTCGACCGCGGCCAGGAAGTCCTCGGCAGATCCGATGTCGTTGATCGCGACCTGCTTGGTGGCCGGGGCGGTCGTTGCGGTAGTCATGTAGTGGGTTGTCCTTGTTGGGGTTGGGGTGTCGGGCCCCTGCGTTCAGCGGCTTCCGCCGCACGAGGGCGAACGGATGCCTCGAACCGAGGCGAAGCGGATTTCCAGCGATGCCACTCGGACCCTGACGGGAAACCGATCACCGGCGCGAACCGGAACTCAGGCGTGGCGAAACAGCCACACGAGTGACACTCCAGGGTATCAGAACGGCCGGGTCGCCTGCGATGTTCCCGGCGGACCCGAAATCACCCGTCATCGAGGGGTGCAGCATCCGTTCCGGTCAGCGCGGCAGCTCGATCGGCGCGGTGTTCGTGCGGTCCGGATCGAAGGGCGCCGGCGACGGTGCCGCCTCCCCGCGCAGCTGCGCGAGCCGCTCGTCCTCTCGCCGCTGGGCGTCGGCGAGCCAGTCCCACCCCGACGACGTCGAGCCGCGTCGCACGTCGGGAACCGGAGCGGTCGGGCTGCGGTCGTCGGCGACAGGGGTGACGGTGACGGATGCTGCGGCCTCCGGCTGCGGCTGCGGCGGGTGCGCGAGGGGCGCCCCCGCGAACGGGTCGACTCCCGAACGCCCCGCCGCACCGCGGAGGCCGGCCTGCTGGATGACGCGCTGGATCGTGAGGCCGCGCTGGTCGGGATCGCCGACGTACTTGATCTCGCGGAGGCCCTGCTCCTGTGCGGCCGACTCGAAGACGAAATGCCCGTAGCCGAAGATGCGGCCGACGAGCGGCTTGTAGACCGAGATGTCGAGGATGCGCGCGAGCGGCATGGTCGCGATGCGTTGCGAGAGGATGCCGTGCACGCGGAAGACGCGCATGTTGGTGATGACGAAGCGGTCGGTGTGCTGCTCGAAGATCCGCCAGATCGCGTGCACGGTCACCGCCGCGCCCAGGAGCGCCGGCACCCACCACGCCTGCGGCGGAACGAAGAAAGTGAGGAGGAGGACGACGATGCCGCCGAAGAGCTCGAGCACAGCCGAGACCGTGGCCGCCCAGTGCTTGCGTACCTCGTCGACGACGTGCTCCCCCTGATCCGAGATCAGGTGCTTCTCGATCCGCGGATCGAACATGCTCAGCCCTGGGCGAGAGCCATCAAGAAGTCGACCACGGCGACACCGGCGCCCCAGACGGCGCCGACCGCTCCCTGCACCGCGTTGGCCGCGTCCTGCGGGCGGGTGATGAGGTAGAACGCCGCGAACGCGATGACGAGCACCACGACGATGCGCTTGATCAGCTTCACGGTTCGGGATCCCTTCGACTTCCTGCTGTTCTACCCCACGAACACCCTGTCACGCGCAGGCGCGCGGCGCGTCGCGAATCGCGCAGGCGGGGTTCTGGCGCGCCGTGCGGAGCGCTCAGGGCCGCAGCAGCACCTTCGTCGCGCGACGCTCGTCCATCGCAGCGTACGCCTCGGCGGCGTCGTCGAGCGGCAGCTCGAGGTCGAACACGCGGCCGGGCTGGATCGCACCCGAGCGCACGTCGGGCAGGAGCTCATCGATGTAGCCCCGCACCGGCGCGACGCCGCCGTTCACGCCGACGTTGCGGTTGAACATCTGCCGCACGGGCAGCTCGGGGCCGCCGTTGGGAACACCGACGTAGCCGACCATGCCGCCGGGGCGCGTCGAGCGCAGCGCCTGGTCCATCGACTCCTTGGTGCCGACGCATTCGAGCACGCGGTCCGCGCCGATGCCGCCGGTGAGCGCGCGCACCGCCTCGACGCCGGCATCGCCGCGCTCCTCCACGACGTGGGTGGCGCCGAACTCGCGTGCGAGCGCCTGGCGCTGCGCGTGACGTGACATCGCGATGATCGTGGTGGCGCCGAGGCGCTTCGCCGCGATGATCGCGCAGAGGCCGACCGCCCCGTCGCCTACCACGGCGACGGAATCGCCCGGGCCGACGCCGGCGGAGACCGCGGCGTGGTGCCCTGTGCCCATGACGTCGCTGAGGGTGAGCAGGCCGGGTATCTCGTCATCCGCGACGGGTCCGGGCACGACGGCGAGGGTGCCGTCGGCGAGCGGCACGCGCACGCGCTCACCCTGACCGCCGTCGGCGAAGCCGCCGAAGCGGTCATCGCTGCCCCACCAGCCGCCGGCGAGGCACGAGGTGCTCACGCCGTTGCGGCAGTTCGCGCAGGTTCCGTCGCACACATAGAACGGCGCGATCACGAAGTCACCGGGGCGCACAAGCTCGACCTCGGCGCCCACCTCCTCGACGATGCCGACGAACTCGTGGCCGATGCGGTGCGGTTCGTTGGTGGGTGTGACGCCGCGGTAGGGCCAGAGGTCGGAACCGCACACGCAGGCGGCGACCACGCGCACGATCGCGTCGGCGCCGGTGGACAGCACGGGATCGGGCACGTTCTCGACGCGGATGTCGCGGGCGGCGTGGATGACGGTGGCGAGCATGACACGAGCCTACGGCGACGGGCACCCCGCCCGGCCGCTGGCACGATGGACCCATGTGGATCGGGTGGATCGAGTTCGACGTGCTGCTCGGCGACGTCCGCTCGCTGAAAGAGAAGCGCAGCGTGCTGCGTCCGCTCATCGCCGACCTGAGCCGGCGCACCGAGGCTGCCGCCGCCGAGGTCGGCGAGCACGACCTGCACCGCCGGGCGAGGATCGGCGTCTCGATCGTGGCGTCGGGGTCGTCGCACGTGCGCGACGTGCTCGACCACGCCGAGCGCCTGGTCGCCGATCACCCCGAGGTGACGCTGCTGTCGGCGCGCCGCGGACTGCACTCCAGCGAGGACTGAGGCTCAGCCCGCGATCGCGTGGCCGATCGCCTCGTCGCCGCCGCCGAACCGGATGGTCCGCCCGATCGTGGTGTCGTCCGCGATGGTCGCGGCGATCACGGCGGCGACATCCGCCCGAGGGACAGCACCTCCGTCGTCCGGATCGAGAGCGATGCGCCCGGTGGGCCGATCGAGCGTGAGCGTGCCGGGCGCGAGGATCGTCCAGTCGAGCGCGCTCGCGGCCAGGTGCGCGTCGGCGGCCCACTTCGCGTCGGCGTACGGGAAGAACGAGGCGTCGGGCGCGATGCCGTGGTCTGCACGCGATCCCACCCACGACACCATCACGTAACGCAGCACGTCGGCGGCCAGAGCCGCGTCCATCGAGCGGATGGCGGCATCGCGATCGACCGCGTACGTGCGCGACGGATTCCCGCCGCCGGCGCCGGCCGACCACACCACGACGTCGTTGCCGGCGACGATGTTGGCGAGCTGGTCGAGGTCGAGCGCCTCGACATCCGCGACGAGCGGCTGCGCGCCTGTCGCCGCGACCTCGGCCTCGTGGTCCGCGTTGCGGATCACCGCGGTCACGGTGTGTCCGTGGGCCACGAGGAGCGGCTCGAGCAGCAGCGCGACCTTTCCGTGGCCGCCGAAGATCAGGATGCGGGCCATGATTCCCCCTTCGTCGTGCGTTCCACGCTACGCCGCGCTCGCGGGCGCGCGCATCACGCGACGAGCGCGGCGATGCCTGCGATGACGGATGCTGCGGCCAGCGTCAGCGCGATCGCGACGAGCACCGTGTGCACGACGAGGAACCGGGTCGCCTTGCCCTGGGCGTCGTGCGCGCGGGGGTCCTTCGCGACCCGGCGGTAGAACGTCGGCCAGACGAGGACGTTGAAGGCAGCGTTCAGGAACAGCAGTACGGCGAGCAGCGTCACACGTTCGAGCCTATGCGGCGAGCGCGACGGGGTCGGCGACGATGGCGCGGACGGCGTCGCGGCCGGCTCGGTTCGCGCCGACCGTCGACTGCGACGGGCCGTAGCCGATGAGGAACAGGCGAGGCTCATCGATCGAGCGCCCGTTCCCCACCCGGAACCCGCCCTCGGGCGTGCGCAGGCGCAACGGCGCGAGGTGGTCGAGCGCGGGCCGGAAGCCGGTGGCCCACAGGATGACGTCGGTGCGCTCGAGCGTTCCGTCGGGCATGCGCACGCCGTCCTCCTCGATCCAGGCGAACATCGGATGCCGCACCAGCACGCCCCGTGCCTCGGCGGCCCGCGCCCAGGGCGTCCAGTGCATGCCGGTCACCGAGATCACGCTGCCGGGCGGAAGGCCGCGGCGCACACGGTCTTCGACGCCGGCGATGGCGGCGACGCGCGCAGGGATGTCGAAGTCGTCCTCGACCCACTCCGGCTCGCGCCGCGTCACCCAGGAGGTGTCGGCGACGTGCGAGATCTCATCGAGCAGCTGCACCGCCGAGATCCCGGCGCCGACGATGACGACCCGCTGGCCGCGGAACTCTTCGGCCGAAACGTAGTCGCCGACGTGCAGCTGGCGCCCGCGAAAGCGCTCCTGCCCCGGGTATCTCGGCCAGAACGGGCGCGTCCACGTGCCCGTCGCGTTGATCACGAAGCGCGGGGCCCACGTGCCGCGATCGGTCTCGACCACCAGCCGGCCGCTCGGGTCGTCGTCGGCGCGGCGCACCGCCTTCACCTGCACGGGCCGGAGCACGTCGAGAGTGAAGCGCTCCTCGTACTCCGCGAAGTACGCGGGAAGGATGTCGCGGCTCGCGGCCGCCGGATCCGCCGGCGGCACCGCGAACCCAGGCAGCTCGTGGATGCCGTTCACCGTCGCCATGCGGAGGGACGGCCAGCGGTGCTGCCACGCTCCCCCGGGTTCGGGATTCGCGTCGACCACGAGGAACGTCTGATCCGCGGCATCCGCGCGCTCGAGCGGGACGAATCCGCGGCGCTGCAGGTGATACGCGGCGGAAAGACCGGCCTGCCCGGCACCGATCACGACGACGTCGACGGGTGCGGGCTCCATGCCCGGCACAACGACGATCGGCCCGCGGGGATTCCCGCGAGCCGATCGGACGAGAGGCGCGTCAGTTCAGCGCGCGCGTGGACGCCGGGATGACGCCGTCGGCGTAGAGGTCGGCGGCGAGATCCTGCAGCGCCGTCAGCGCGACGCGCTGCGTCGTGGGGCCGTACGAGATGCGGGCGACGCCGAGCGCCTCGTACTCGGACGCCGACAGAGCGCCCGGCAGGCCGATGACGCTGATCTTGCGCTCGCCGATCCCCTCGACGAGCTGCCGCGTGATGTCGGCGTTCAGGATGCCGGGCACGAACACGAGGTCGGCGCCCGCGGCGAGATAGGCGCGGCCGCGCTCGATCGCATCGGCGATCGACTCTTCGACCGGGCGCTTGCCGGCGCGCACGAACGCATCGGTGCGCGCGTTGAGGACGAAGGGCACGCCCTCCGCCGCCCCCGCGGCGATGATCGCCTCGACGGTGGCGACCGCGTCGTCGAGCGGCACGAGACGGTCCTCGACGTTGGCGCCGACGACGCCCTTGCCGATCGCCCGGCGCACCGTCTCGCCCGGGTCGCCGTAGCCGGCGTCGAGGTCGGTGCTCACCGGCAGGTCGCCCACGGCCTCGACGATCCGGCCGACCATGTCGAGCGTGGTCTCGAGCGGGATCTCGCCGTCGGGGTAGCCGAAGGTCGCGGCGATCGAGTGGCCCGCCGTGGCGATGGCTCGGGTATCGGGGAGAGCGGCGATGGTGCGGGCCGACACGGCGTCCCACACATTCACCACGCGCAGGATCTCGGGGGCGGCGTGCAGTCGGGCGAGGGTCTGTGCTTTCTCAGCCTGAGTGGTCATGACTGCCACGCTATCGGCGCCCGAAGGAGCGCGGACCCGTCAACTCGGATGGATCTGGCCGTCGAGATACCACCAGCGCCCGCCCTGCTGTACGAAGCGGCTCCGCTCGTGCAGCTCGCCGCGATCGCGGCCGTGGCGCCAGGCAGCGCGGAACTCCACGACGCCACGCATGTCTCCGTCGCCGCCGTCACCGACGTCGACGATCTCGAGCCCGGTCCAGCGTTGCTCGGGGTCGAGCGTCAACTCCGCGGGTCGCGTGCCCGGATGCCACGTGTCGTGGAGATACACCGCGTCACCGACCACGAACGCCGTGTATCGCGAGCGCATCAGACGTTCGGCGGTCGGCGCCGGGGTTCCGCGCAGCGCGGGGGCGCAGCATCCGTCGAAGCGATCACCGCTGCCGCACGGGCACGGATCCGCGTCTGCGACGCGCGGGAAGCCGTCGCGGGCGGCTCGGGATGCCGCGGCGCCGAACGACACGTCAGACGCCGGCCTTCTCGGCGCACGACACGCAGCGCGTTGCGAAGGGACGCACGCGAAGACGAGCGATCGGGATGCCGCGACCACAGTCGATGCAGACGCCGTAGGTGCCGGCCTCCCAGCGCTTCACGGCCTCGTCGATCTCGCCGATCTCGCGGCGGGCGGCCTCTTCGAGGGCGACCGCCCGGGACCACTCCCCCGACAGCGTGACGCCTTCGGGGTCGTGCTCGTCGTCGGCGACGTCGGAGCCGCGATCCGCGCGGAGCTCGTCGAGGGTCTCGTCGATCGCAGCGAGGCGCACCGTGGCGGCGTCGTGCAGCTCGTCCAGGAGCCCACGGAGCTCTGTCCGGCTCGCCGCTGAGGTCATCGCATGAGACTACGCCCGGATGCCGCCTCCCCGCCGCAGCCGTGCCGGATCAGCCCGAGACGTCCACGGTGAAGGTGACGTCCTCGATGCCGCCGTCGTCGTTCGACAGCACGACCTTCGTCGTTCCCTCGGCAAGCCCCTCGACCCCCGGGTTGTACGTCGCGCCGCCCTCTTCGCGACCCGCCGTGAACTTCGCGACGGACGGATCCGAGACGACGCCGCTGTAGCTGTCCACGGCGAGATCGCCGGTGTCGATGTTGAGCACCTGACCCACCACGAGTTCGACGGTCTCACCCTGAAGGTCGCCCACGTCGCGGGTGACCGGAGCGATCACGGGCTGCGGCGACGAGGCGCAGCCGCTCAACGCGGCGAGAGAGGCGACGAGGACGATGCAGGCGACCGGTCCGGCGATGCGCATGGCGTCATGATGACAGCCCAGCGGCTGCACGGCCAGTGCGCGGCGTTCGTGTGGTCAGGCGATAGGGATCTCCCAGGAGGAGCTTCTAGCCTGAAGGCATCGCGCGACGGGGAATCCCGGTCCTCTCCGCGAAACCCCTGCAGGCGATGAGTCGCCCGGGACCACCCCTCGTGCCCGACCCCCGGAGGGCACGAGGGGCGGTCTCACCGACCCGCCCGGAGCCGGCGATCTGCGACACCCCCCGGACGCGATCGCCGGCTTCTTCGCCTGCGCTGTGGATAACTCCGCCGGGCGTCGACGCCGGCGGATAGCGTGGGGGCGTGAGGACTCGGGTGACAGCAGCGGCGCTCAGCGGGCTGCTCCTGCTCGCGCTCGCCGGGTGCACCACTCCCGAGCCGGTGGATCCCACGCCGACGCCCGGATTCTCGAGCGAGGAAGAGGCGTTCGCTGCGGCCGAGGAGACGTACCGGGCTTACGTGGACGCGCTGAACCAAGTGGATCTGAGCGACCCGGAGACGTTCGAGGCCGTGTATGGCTGGACGACGGGGGACGCGAACGCCAACGAGCGGAAGTCGCTCTCGCAGATGCATGCCGACGGGTGGATCGTCAATGGCGATACGGCTGTCATGAGTTTCCACGCCGGCGCCGTTACGGACGGAACCGTTGATGCGGTCGTGTGCAGTGACGTGAGTGCAGTTCAAGTAACGAACGCAGACGGACAGTCGATGGTTTCTCCCAACCGCCCAGGTGCGTACGCGTTACAGGTAACGTTCGTCGAATCACCAACGCCGACGGGGCTCAGCGTCAGCACCAGCGATGCGGTGGAAGACTCCCGGTGCAACTCATAGCGGCCTCCCTGGTTGCGCTCGCCATCCTGGGGCCAGCGCATGGCTCGCCGAACTCTGACTGTTCGGGATCGAGCGCTTGGACTTATTGCGAGGTAGACAACAGCGGTTCGAGCATCAGCGTTGGCGCTGGCGAATCTCGGCCTGGCAACGCCGACAACGCAGCGCCCCGGTCGAACTCGGGCACGGGTGTTCAGCCCGAAGCCCCGGCCGAGCCCGAGGACTGCGGGCCGCTCAACCGCTGCATCGAATACAGCGTCATCGGCGTCCCCGACGTGACCCTCGCCGACATCGCCTCCTTCCGGCCCGCACAGCCGACGCTCGGTGGCGAGCCGGCCGGGTTCGGCGTGGTCGGCATGCCGACGAACCTGCTGGCCGCGGCATCCGAGCAGCGCATCCCGGGCACCGTGCTCGGCTGGGACGTGACCGTGCGCTTCGTCCCGGTCGCCTACGTGTTCGACAACGGCGACGGCACGACCACGCGTGCGACCACCGGAGGCGCGTCCTGGTCGAGCCTCGGGCAGGGGCAGTTCACGCCGACCGCGACGAGCCACGTGTACCAGGCGCGCGGAACGTATCCGGTGTCGGTGACGGTCGAGTACGCAGCATCCGTCGATTTCGGAAGCGGCACATGGCGGACGGTTCCCGGCGTGGTCCGCGCCGAGGCGACAGGCTACGGCGTGCGCGTCGTCGAGGTGCGCACCGCGCTCGTGGACAGGACCTGCGTCGAAGACCCGACCGGTCCCGGCTGCTGAACCTGCACCGCGAGAGAGCGGCGCGCGCGCTTCGCCAGCCGCACCACCGCGCGCAGCGGCACGCCGACGGCGTACGCCATCGCGCCCGAGGATGACGTGTCGCTGCGTCCGAGGGCGACCTTGCGCTCCCACGCGTCGCGCAGCCCGCCCCCGCGGCGCGCCACGGACGCGCGCGCCGGGAGCCGTCCCGCCGACCGCTGCGCGAGCAGCGCCTCGACGTGGGCGGTCCAGTCGTCGGCGTCCGGGGCGTGGAAGTAGTTGTCGTCGAGCCATTCGGGATCCGGGTGGCGGAACCGGCGCGCGACGACGTCCTCCTCGCTCGCGAGCAGGTCCGCATCGGCGAGCGTCTCATTGATGAGGTGCGGCGAGACGCCGAAGGTGTCGAGTGCGATCACGGGGATGCCGCGGGCGATCGCCTCGATCGCCGCGGTGGAGCTGACGGTGACGAGCCCCTCCGCCGTGTCGAGCGCGGTGCCCATGGCACCCGTCGAGGTCACGAGGTTCGCCGGCAGCGGGCCGAGCGAGGCGAGCAGCTCGGGGTAGCCGTCGACCTCGGCGTGCGTCTGGTGCTCGCCCGATGCGGCACGCAGCTTCACCACGACGCGTCGCGACGGATCCGCCTCGGCCGCCCGCACGAGCATGCGCGCGACCCGCAGCCGGTCCTCCCGCTCGGCGGGGACCTTCGCCTGCGTCGCGAACACGAGGTCGGTGCCGGTGGACTCCGGGGGTGTGCCGCCGCCGGCGGTGACGGCACCGCGGGCGAAGGGCAGCGTCGCGAGGGCGTACCGATGCGCGTACCCGGTGCGCACCGACAGCGCGCCGAATTCCCGCACCTCGCGGCGCGAGTGCACGACGAACAGGTCGGACTGCAGCCGGTACACGACGGCTTTGCGCGTGGCGGGAATCGAGATGCCCGGAAGCCCCGTCACCACGACCGGCCGCGGCTCCAGCGCGGCCAGGTCGCGCGCGAGGACGCGCACGAGCGGCCCGCGAGCTCCGATCACGACGGCATCCGCGCCCAGTTCGGCGAGCCGGGCGGCGAGGTCGGCGTAGGCGATCCGCTCCACGCGGTCCTGCCCCAGCCCGCTCCCGCTCAGCGCGGAGGCGAGCTGGGCATCGCTGACCACGAGCGGAGTCTCGAGCACCAGGAGCGAGGCATCCCATCGCTCGCCGACACCCCCGAGCAGCGCCGCCGCCCACTTCACGTAGGAGTCGGTGTCGGCGATCGCGACGACCCGCGCCCGCCCGCCTGCTGTCGAGCGGGGACTCACGCGGGAACGCGGCGCAGCTTCGCCATGGGTGCGAGCTCACCCGGGTACACGCGCTTCACGCCGTCGCCGAGGGCCGCCTCGATCACACGGATGTCGCGCACCAGGTGCTGCAGGCCCGCGGGCTCGAGCGATGCGGCGTGGTCCGAACCCCACATCGTGCGGTCGAGCGTGATGTGCCGCTCCACCGCCACGGCGCCGAGGGCGACCGCCGCGAGCGAGATCTGCAGGCCGCGCTCGTGGCCCGAGTAGCCGACCGGAACGCCCGGGAAGCGGTCGCGCAGCGCCGGGATCATGCGGAGGTTGGCCTCCTCCGGCTCCATCGGGTACGTCGACGTGGCGTGCATCAGCACGAGGCGGTCGGTGCCGAGGATGTCGATCGCTGCGTCGATCTGCTCGATCGTCGACATGCCGGTCGACAGGATCACCGGCTTGCCCGTGTCGCGGAGCGCCTGCAGCAGCTCGACATCGGTGAGCGATGCCGATGCCACCTTGTGCGCGACGACGCCGAGGTCCTCGAGGAAGGCCACGCTCGGCACGTCCCACGGCGACGCGAACCACTCGAGGCCGCGAAGCAGCGCGTGGTCCGAGATCTCGATGTACTGCTCGCGGTCGAACTCGACGCGCCGACGGTAGTCGAGGTACGTCATGCGTCCCCACGGGGTGTCGCGGGGCATGTCGCGCATGTGCTCCGGGGTGGCGATCTCGGGAGTGCGCTTCTGGAACTTGACCGCGTCCGCGCCGGCGTCCGCCGCCACGTCGATGAGCCGCTTGGCGATGTCGACGTCGCCGTTGTGGTTCAGCCCGATCTCGGCGATGACGTACGCGGGGCGTCCGCCCCCGACGACGCGGGATCCGATGGTGACGGTCATGAGGCCTCCTGTGGTGCTGTGGGGTGATCGGATGCGGTGGCTCGCACGGGCGACATGGCCGGTCGGAGCGCGTCGGCAACGGCCGTGGCCGACCTGCCGCTGAGCACGCGCTCGGCGAGGTCGCGCACGGCGCCGGCTCCGCCGGGGCGGTCGAGCACGACGCGCGCGGTGGAGAGCACGAGGGGGTGGGCGTCGGGCACGGCGACGGGCCACCCGACCATCTCGAGGCAGCCGAGGTCGTTGACGTCGTTGCCGACGTAGGCGATGCGCGAGAGCGGGATGCCCTGCTCCCCCGCCCACTCGCGCAGCACCGCCGCCTTGTCGGCCGCGGCCTGTCGCACGTCGACGCCGAGCTTGCGCGCGCGGGCCGCCACGACCGGGTTCGTCTCGGTCGAGAGGATGAGGAACGGGATGCCGGCGGCTCGCAGCATCCCGACTCCCATACCGTCCGATCGGCTCACGGTGACGGACTCGACGCCGTTCTGATCGACGTGCACCGTGTCGTCGGTGTGGACGCCGTCGAAGTCGGTCACGACCGCGTCGACGGGGATCGCGCCCGCGTGGGCGCCGAACGCGTCGCGGTCGACGAGGGGCGCGAGCGTGCGCGCGAGCTCCAGCTCGTCGAGGGTGTCGATCTCGATCGCGGTGCGCGGGGCGACCTCCGCGATGCCGACGCTGCCGAAGAAGCGGTGGTTCGCCGCGCGGAAGCCCGCCGCCCGCATGACGTAGAAGCCGCCGGTCTCGAGGTAGTGCGGTTCGCGGTCCTGCCGGCGCGGGCGCACGTCGATCTCGTGGTTGACGGGCTCGGCCGCGCTGCCGACGCCCTTCTCCCACAGGAACCCGTACGTCTCGACCGCCGAGAAGACGCTGTCGCGTCGGCGCGAGCGCACGAGCTGCACGGCGGCGGTGAGCGCGTCGACGTCGATGAAGGGCGAGGTCGCCTGCAGGAACGCGAGCACACCCACGTCGACCTTGCGCGCCTCGAGCGTCTCGAGGGCGTGCACCAGGGCGCTCTCGCTGCTCGCCAGGTCGCCGGAGAGTTCAGCGGGTCGCTGGACGACCTCCGCACCCCACTCGGCGGCGACGGCGGCGATGTCGACGTCGTCGGTGGTGACGACGACGCGGTCGATCGCCGGGCAGCGCCTGGCCGCCTCGACCGCGCGCGCGATCAGCGGGACGCCGCCGACGCGCTGCAGGTTCTTGCGCGGCACGCCCTTCGAGCCGCCGCGGGCGGGGATGATGGCGACGGCCTCGCTCATGCCGCCGCCGTCCGGGCCGACCGGCGCACGCGGCCGATGTTCAAGGTCGCCCCCGTGCCGGCGAGCACCAGCGGGAGCGTGGTCGTGGTGCTCGACGGCAGCGTGTACACGTCGAGCGGACCTCTGGCACCGGCGAGCACGAGCTCGACAGGCAGACCGGGCTGGTGGATCCGCAGCTCCGGGACGGTTGCGACGGCGTCCAGCTGCTCCGCCGTCTCGCGACGGTGAGGGAGGTACACGGCGCCGCCGGCCGCGGCATCCCGCACCCACCGGACGTAGTCGAGCAGCAGCATCCGCCCGTCGACCGGCAGCGCGCTGCCGAGGATGACACGGCGACCGAGCTCCGGCGCAGCGGGCGCGCTCTGCCGCGTCCAGGAGAAGTCGTGGCGACGGATGCCGAACCCGTGGTCCGCGAGCGCGTCGAGGCGGTCGGCGCCGAGGTCGAACGCCGTGAACATCCCGGCGCGCCGTGCGGTCGCGCGACGGTGGACGAGCTCGGCGGCGAACGGGGCGACGACGGTGGTGAGTCCGTGCTCGTCGATGTTCGGACGGGCGTAGGGGCGCCGGCCGAGGAGCGTGTCGGCGTACGCGATCGCGTGGGCGCCGTCATCGAGGAAGGTGATGCGGTGCGGGCGCAGCACAGCGGCCGCAAGCCGGAACTGACCCGAGAACCCATCGCCGACCAGCCAGTGGCCGTGGCGGGCGAGCAGGCCCCACGGGATGCCGAGGTAGGGCGCGAGCTCGCCGAAGCGCGCGCCGCGCGACAGCAGCTCGTCGGCGGTGGCCGAGATCTGCGGCGTCAGCCGGCCGGCCACGGGAACGGTCGTGCGGTGGGCGGCCGCCCACTCCGCGGCGCCGACGAGCTGCAGGGGCGACTCGACCCACGCCAGCACATCCTCGCGACCCATGGGGCGCCTCCTCCCGGCTGGGCCTCACGATCGGGCTCAGCACTGTCTCCCCACGGTGGGCGCCGGACGTGAACGCGAGGGGTCCCGCCGTGAGACCGGGGCCGGTCCGGCAGGTGAACGGCGGGTTGCGAGGCGCGGGATGCCGCGGCCGCGACGCGCAGGCGACGTGCTGAGGCGTTCACATGCCGCGGGTGCGCGTCGGCGGTGCATGCCAGGATGAACGCGTGACCGACCGCCTGATGCTGCTCGACTCCGCGTCCCTGTACTTCCGCGCGTTCTACGGGGTGCCCGATACCGTGCGCGCCCCGGACGGGACGCCCGTCAACGCGGTCCGCGGGTTCCTCGACATCATCACCAGGCTCGTCACCACCTATCGCCCGACGCATCTCGTGGCGTGCTGGGACGACGACTGGCGACCGCAGTGGCGGGTCGACCTGATCCCGACGTACAAGACGCATCGTGTCGCCGAGGTCGTCGCGGGCGCGCCCGACGTCGAGGTGGTGCCCGATCCGCTCGAGGTGCAGGTGCCCGTCATCCGCGAGGTGCTCGACGCGCTGGGCATCCGCATCGTCGGCGTCGCCGCCCACGAAGCCGACGACGTGATCGGCACCCTCGCCACGACCGCGACCATGCCCGTCGACATCGTCACCGGCGACCGCGACCTCTTCCAGCTGGTCGACGACGCGCGCGACGTCCGCGTCGTGTACACCGCACGCGGCATGAGCAACCTCGAGGTCCTCACCGACGCGTCCGTCGTCGCCAAGTACGGCGTGCTGCCGTCGCAGTACGCCGACTTCGCCACCCTGCGCGGCGACTCGTCCGACGGCCTCCCCGGCGTCGCCGGGATCGGCGAGAAGACCGCCGCGGGGCTCCTCGCGACCCACGGCGACCTCGCCGGGATCATCGCCGCGGCCGAGCTCGGCGAGGGCATGTCCGCGGGCGTGCGCGCCAAGGTGCTGGCCGGTCTCCCCTACCTCGCCGTCGCGCCGCAGGTGGTGGCCGTGGTCCGCGACCTCCCCCTCGACGTGCCCGACCCGCGCCTGCGCCCCCTCACCGAGCAGGGGAAGACGGATGCTGCGTCCCTCGCCGAGCGGTGGGCGCTGGGTGCGTCGATGAATCGCATCATCGACGCCCTCGACACGGTCTGATCCGCCCGCTCGACGCCGTGCGGCGCCGGCGTCGCGTACTCCCACGGGAGTACGCGACGGGCTCCCGCGGTCAGATTCCTCACAGAAGCCCGCGGCGTACGATCGTGCGCATGCCCGGGCCCGTGCGCGACGCCACGAGTGCGAGCCGCTACCGGCTGCGCACCTCCGCCACCGACGAGTTCGGCCCGCGCTTCCGCCCGCCGGCGGCCGTCGTGCTCCTCGTTCCGGTCTTCCTCTCGCTCCTCGTGCAGGTGCCGGGCACGATCGCACTGTCGTGGTGGCAGCGGGTGCCGCTCACCGCCGCGGTGACCAGCCTGGCACTGGCCGCAGCATCCGCTCTCGTCCTGCTCGCGGCCCGCCGACTGCCGGGCCCGACCGTCGCCGTCGTGGCCGCGCTCTGCGCCGTCGACCTGCTGATCCCGCCCGTCGGAGGGCCGCCGCCGCTCGCGCTGGTCTTCGCGATCATCGGCGCCGTCGTGCGCGGCGCGCGCGTCTGGGCGCTCGTGTCGGTGGGGATCGCGTGGCTCGGCGTCGTCGTCGGCGCCGACTTCGTCGGCGTGGACTGGCACCCGGCCCGCATCGCGTTCGCGACCGTGGGCCTCGCGCTGTGCTTCGTGGTCGGCGAAGGCATCCGCGCGCGGATCCGCGGCGCCGAGGAGCGTCGCACGCAGATGGCGGCTCGGCGCCGCGCCGCCGAGCAGGAGGAGCGCAACCGCATCGCGCGCGAGCTGCACGACGTGCTCGCGCACTCGCTGAGCCAGATCGCGGTGCAGTCCGGGGTGGGGCTGCACCTGTTCGACCGCGAGCCGGAGCGGGCCCGCGAAGCGCTCGCGAACATCCGGAGCCTCAGCGCCACGGGCCTCGACGAGGTGCGGGGAGTCCTGGCCTTTCTGCGCGGCGACGAGATCGGCGCGCCCGACACGGCGCCGCTCACGCCGCAGCCGCAGCTCGCGCAGCTGCCGAGCCTCGTCGCCGGCCGCACCGGGCTCGGCCTGAGCGTCGCCCTCGACGACCGACTCGCGGGCGATGCCCCGCCGAGCGCCGTGCAGACCACGGCGTACCGCATCGCGCAGGAGGCGCTGACCAACGTGGTGCGCCACTCCGCGGCCCCGCACGCCACCGTCACGGTCGAGCACGACGCCGACGACCTCGTCCTCACCGTCGCGGACGACGGCGCCGGCATCCCCGCGACCGCGTCCGAGCGCGGCGGCCTCCGCGGCATGCGCGAGCGCGCCGAGCTCGCTGGCGGCGCGCTCACCGTCGACAGCGGCACGCGCGGCACCGCCGTGGTCGCCCGTCTCCCCTGGCGGGGTGCGGCATGATCCGCGTGGCGCTCGCGGACGACCATCAACTGGTGCGCGCCGGCTTCCGGGCCCTTCTCGACTCCGAGCCCGACCTCGAGGTCGTCGCCGAGGCGTCCGGCGGCCAGGAACTGCTGCGCGCACTGCGCGAGACCGCCGTGGACGTCGCCCTCGTCGACATCCGCATGCCCGACGGCGACGGACTGTGGGCTGCCGAGCAGATCTCCTCCGACCCCGCCTTGGCCGGCGTGCGCGTCGTGATCGTGACGACGTTCGAACTCGACGAGTATGTGATCCGCGCGGTGCTCGCCGGCGCCAGCGGGTTCCTCGTGAAGGACACCGAACCGGCGGACCTCATCCGCGCGGTGCGCGCCGTGGCCGCCGGCGACGCGCTCCTCTCCCCCCGCGTCACCCGCACGCTGCTCGACAGGGCCGCGTCGGGCCTGCGTGCGGCGCCCGACCCTCGCCTGCTCGAGACCCTCACCGAGCGCGAGGTCGACGTGCTGCGCCTCGTCGCGGAGGGGCTCACGAACGACGAGATCGGCGCCCGCCTGCACCTGTCGCCCCTCACCGCGAAGACGCACGTGTCGCGCATCATGCAGAAGCTCTACGCCCGCGACCGCGTCCGTCTCGTCATCATCGCGTACGACTCCGGGCTCGTCGGCTCGCGGCCGGACTGACCCGATCCGCTCCCGGCTACTCCGCCGGGAGCAGTCGAGATCACTCCACCGGTCGGATTCACGGATGCCGCCACCCGCGTTGACTCGAGGCATCCGGTCGCCCGTCCCGGCGCGGCCGGTTCCGAGAGAGGATTCCGCATGTCCACTGCACTCGCCACGGGAATCGTGGCCGCTCACATCGCCGGACCGTGGGGGTTCGGCTGGTGGTTCCTGCTGATCCCGCTGTTCTGGATCGCGCTGTTCGCGATCCTCTTCGCGATCTTCGGACGCCGGTGGCGGCGCGCAGCCGCGGAGAACGGCTACGGACCGTACGGTCGCAACCCGGCCCGTCAAGCCGAGACCACCCTCGCCGAGCGCTTCGCGAAGGGCGACATCGACGAGACCGAGTACCGCGCACGACTCGAGGTGCTGCGCGCCAACGCAGCTCGGTAGGGCCGTCGACGCGGCTGCGCCGCCGGCCCGTCAGCGCGGGCTCAGGCGCCGCGGTCGCGTCCGGTCCACGCGCGCAGCTTGTCGAGCGGCCACGTGGTGACGATGCGCTCGGCCGGCACGCCGATGCGCTCGGCGCGCTCGGCGCCGTAGTCGAGCAACGAGAGCTGGCCGGGCGCGTGCGCGTCCGAATCGATCGAGAAGAGGCATCCGATCTCCAGCGCCAGCGCCATCAGCGCGTCGGGCGGATCCTGCCTCTCGGGCCGGGAGTTGATCTCGACCGCGACGCCATGGGCCTCGCAGGCCTCGAACACCGCGCGCGCGTCGAAGCTCGACGGCGGGCGCGTGCCCCGCGACCCCTCGACGAGACGGCCGGTGACGTGACCGAGCACGTCGATGTGGGGGCTCGACACCGCAGCGACCAGGCGCCGCGTCATCGGGCCGCGCTCCATGCGCAGTTTCGAATGTGCGGACGCGACCACGACATCGAGCTCGGCAAGCAGATCGGGCTCCTGATCGAGCGCGCCGTCCTCGAGGATGTCGACCTCGATGCCCGACAGCAGGGTGAACCCATCGCCGCTCATGCCCGCCACGACCTCGAGCTGTGCGCGCAGGCGATCGGGTGAGAGACCGTTCGCGACCCGCAGCCGCGGCGAGTGGTCGGTGAGGGCGAGGTACTCGTGGCCGAGGGCGCGCGCCGCGTCGACCATGAGGTCGATCGAGGTGAGGCCGTCCGACCAGTCGCTGTGCGAATGGAGGTCCCCGCGCAGCAGCGGCCGCAGCGTCGACGTGCGCTGGACGCCGGCGCGCTCGCGCAGATCGACGAGGTAGCCGGGCACGTCGCCGGCCAGCGCCTGCTGGATCACGGCGAGGGTGGAGTCGCCGATCCCCTTGCGGCGACGCAGAGCCGCGGTGTCCCGCAGCTCTGCGTCGCTCAGGCCCTCGATCGCATCGGCCGCCGCGCGGAACGCCTTCGACTTGTACCGGGACGACCGCTCACGCTCGAGGAGCGTGGCGATCTCGGTGAGCGCGTCGTGGGGGTTCACGTGTGGCTGCCCGGCGGATCAGTAGACGTTGGACCGCCTGATCACCACCGGCGCGCTCGCCAGGCGGTGGATCGCCCAGCCGAACAG
Source organism: Microbacterium sp. F01 (assembly GCF_056156365.1). NCBI lineage: Bacteria > Bacillati > Actinomycetota > Actinomycetes > Micrococcales > Microbacteriaceae > Microbacterium > Microbacterium sp. F01. The sequence goes on along the minus strand of NZ_CM149592.1, from coordinate 1,719,922 downwards.
GATCGCCAGCACGCCCATGCCCGCCGCGAAGAGCGCGACGCCGTAGGCGACGACCGACGTGAAGAGCGACGCGCGCAGGAACGACGCCTGCATCACTGTCGCGCGCACCGGGTCGTCCTGGTCGAGCTCGGCGTACGTCTTGCCGCCCGACGCCTCGAGCGCGTGCGTGTTGATGATGTCGGCCTGCACGTAGGCGGTGAAGGGTCCGGTGACCTGCTGACCCTGGAACGCCGCGGCGTCGTCGGGGATGGTGATGTTCTCGGCCGTCAGCTGGGTCGTCACGCCGATCCACGCGATGATTCCGACGACGATCAGCAGCACACCGCCGATGATCCCGAGGATGCCGACCGCCTTCACGAGGCCGACCTTCTTCTCGGGGGGCTCGATCACGTCGGTGGTGCGGGGCTCTTCCTCACTCATGCGTCCTCCTCGAATGCGGGTCGTTGAGCCACACGCTAGCGGCGCCGCGCGGCGCGGCGGAAGAGCGCGCGCCGGAGAATACCCGGCGCGTCGCGCACATCAGGACGCGAGTGCGCGGGTGGTCTCGACCCAGCGATCCAACGTGGCCGTCGCCGCGCCGCTGTCGATCGCGGCGGCGGCGTCGTCGCGCGCCTCCGCGAGGCGCTCCAGGATCGGCCGCTGCACCTGGCCGGCGTCGCGGAACAGCCGGTAGGCGACGATTCCCGCCGCGGCGTTCAGCAGCACGATGTCGCGCACCGCACCCTCCTCGCCGCCGAGCACACGGCGCACCACGTCCGCATTGTGGACGGGGTCGCCGCCGAGGAGGTCGTCGATGTCGGCCAGCGGGATGCCGAGGTCGCGCGGGTCGAGGTCGTGCTCGTGGATGTCTCCGCGGCTGACCTCCCAGAGCCTGCTGTGCCCGGTCGTGGTGAGCTCGTCCAGTCCGTCGTCACCGCGGAACACCAGCGCCGTCGCACCGCGTGTGCGGAACACGCCGGTGATGAGCGGCACGCGGTCGAGGTGGGCGACGCCGACCGCGTTCGCCTCGGCTCGTGCGGGGTTGCACAGCGGCCCGAGGAAGTTGAAGACGGTGGGGACCCCGAGCTCGCTGCGCGTCGCCGCGGCGTTCTTGAAGCCGGGGTGGAACGCGCCCGCGAACGCGAAGGTGATGCCCGCACGGGACAGCGTCTCGGCCACGGCGTCCGGCGACAGCGCAAGGTCGACCCCGAGCGCGCCCAGCACGTCAGACGAACCCGACGAGGAGCTGGCGGCCTTGTTGCCGTGCTTGACGACCGGGATCCCGGATGCTGCGGCCACGAGCGCCGACATCGTCGAGACGTTGACGGTGCCGAAGCGGTCGCCGCCGGTGCCCACGATGTCGAGGACCGCGGCGTCGACGGGAAGCGGCAGCGCGGCCTCGAGGATCGCGTCGCGGAAGCCGACGATCTCGTCGACGGTCTCGCCTTTCGAACGGAGCGCGACCAGGAAACCCGCCAGTTGAGAGGGGGTGGCGCTGCCCGACATGATCTGCCGCATCGCCCACGTGGACTCCGAGACGCTGAGGTCGCGCCCCTCGAGCAGCGTGGTGAGGATTCCGGGCCAGGTGTACAGCTCCGCCATAACCGAGAAGCCTAGCCCGGCTCGGGAATCGGAACCGTTTCGTGACACGGGGGCACCGTGTGTGCGATTCTGCGTCTTCACCACGTGTTCACGGCAGAGTCGCAGGGTCCTCTTAGGTTCCCCTAAGTCAGCATCGGGGCGAAGACATGGCCTCCGATGCGAAAATCGCGGCTTCGGATCGGCCATAATGGGGAGCGTGACGACCTCCACAGCGACCTACTCCCAGGCCATGCGGTCCGTCAAGCGGCCGGATCCGGTCGCTGTCGGAACCATCGTGTGGCTCGGCAGCGAGGTGATGTTCTTCGCGGGCCTCTTCGCGATCTACTTCACCCTGCGCAACACCTCGCCCGAACTGTGGGCGCAGGAGACGCAGCTGCTGAACATCCCGTACGCGACTGTCAACACGATCATCCTCGTGCTGTCCTCGGTCACGTGCCAGATGGGCGTGTTCGCCGCCGAGCGCTTCCAGCCCTACTCGACGAAGAAGCGGGGCTGGCTCGGCTGGGGCATGGTCGAGTGGTTCTGGCTGACGTTCGCGCTCGGCGCGATCTTCGTCTCCGGCCAGGTGTGGGAGTACGCCCAGCTCGTCGCCGAGGGTATGCCGATCAGCGCCAACTCATACGCGTCGGCCTTCTACCTCACCACCGGCTTCCACGCCCTTCACGTGACGGGTGGCCTCATCGCCTTCCTCCTCGTCATCGGACGCGCGTACGCCGTCAAGAACTTCGGGCGCAAAGAGATGACCTCTTCGATCGTCGTGTCGTACTACTGGCACTTCGTCGATGTCGTCTGGATCGCCCTCTTCCTCGTCATCTACTTCCTCAAGTGAGAGCGGAGCTGAAACCCGAAATGGCACGAGAGACCACGCGCCGCTCGAAAGGCCGCCGGAGCCCCTGGGCTGCAGCCGCACTGATCGGCATCGGCCTGCTCATCACGGGCGGCGTCTACGCCGGCGCATCCGCAGCGATGGCGGCCACGACGCCCGAGACCACCGTCACGAACTCCGCGCTCACCGCCGAGGACGGCAAGAAGCTGTTCCAGGCCAACTGCGCCACGTGCCACGGCCTCGATGTGCAGGGCACCGAGGACGGCCCGTCGCTCTACGGCGTCGGCGAGCTGGCGGTGCACTTCCAGATGAGCACCGGCCGCATGCCGCTGCAGATGCAGGGCCCGCAGGCTCCGCAGAAGCCGGCGCAGTTCACCGAGGAGCAGATCACCGCGATCGGCGCCTACATCCAGTCGATCGCGCCCGGTCCGACCTACCCCGACGACGAGGTCCTCGACGGTGAAGGCAGCGCGTCCGAGGGCGGCGAGCTCTTCCGCATCAACTGCGCGATGTGCCACAACGTCGCTGGCGCCGGCGGTGCGCTGACCGAGGGCAAGTACGCCCCGGCCCTGCACACCACCACCCCGCTCAACATGTACGCGGCGATGGTCACGGGCCCGCAGAACATGCCGGTGTTCAACGACATGACGTTGACCACCGAAGAGAAGCGCGACATCATCACCTACCTGCTCTACCTGCAGGACAACGAGTCCGCGGGCGGATTCTCGCTCGGCTCGCTCGGCCCCGTCTCCGAGGGCCTCTTCATCTGGATCTTCGGCATCGGCTCGCTGATCGCCATCACCGTGTGGATCACGGCGAAGTCCAACTGATCGACGCACGACACACGTAACACTTGACGAGGAGCAGCATGGCCCACGAGGACGACCCGCTAGAGCACGAGAGGGCTTCCTGGAAGCCCTCCCCCGGGCTCGCCGTCGCGGTCACGGACCCGGTGAGCAACCCTGGCCTCCCTCCGCACCGCGAGCGGATGACCGACAAGGACCCCGCTTCGATGAAGCGCGCGGTCCGGGGTATCTACACGCTCTTCTACCTGTCGATCGCCGGCAGCATCTGGGCGATCGCCGCCTACATGCTGTTCCCGATCGAGAGCGGGCGGATCGTCGACATCCGCAACAACAACCTCTTCATCGGACTCGGCATCGCCTTCGCGCTGCTCGCCATCGGCATCGGTGCCATCCACTGGTCCAAGGCCGTCATGTCCGACAAGGAGTTCGTGGAGCCGCGCCACGCCACCCGTGGTCGCGACACGACGCGTGAGGCCGCCATCAAGGCCTTCGCCGACGCCGACGCCGACTCGGGCTTCGGTCGCCGTGCGATGGTCCGCAACTCGCTGATCGCCGCACTCGTGGCGTCCGTGGTGCCCGGCGTGGTGCTGTTCCGTGGTCTCGCGCCCTTCAACTCGCCGGAGAAGCCGCACGCCGGCGACCCGGTGTACCTCCTCGAGCACACCATGTGGAAGGAGGGCATGCGCCTGGCGCACGACCCGTCGGGCGAGCCCATCAAGGCGGCCGACCTCACCCTCGGTTCCGCCGTGCACGTGATCCCCGAAGCACTCGCCGACGTCTCGCACAGCGAGGGGTACCTCGACGAGAAGGCCAAGGCGATCGTCCTCCTCATCCGCATGCTGCCCGAGCAGCTCACGGAGTCGGAGGATCGCAAGGAATGGTCGTACAACGGCATCGTCGCGTACTCCAAGGTGTGCACGCACGTCGGCTGCCCGGTGGCGCTGTACGAGCAGCAGACCCACCACCTGCTGTGCCCGTGCCACCAGTCGCAGTTCGATGTGACCGACCACGCGAAGGTCATCTTCGGCCCGGCGGCCCGCCCGCTGCCGCAGCTGCCCATCACCGTCGACGACGAGGGCTATCTCATCGCCCGCAGCGACTTCCTCGAACCCGTCGGCCCGAGCTTCTGGGAGCGTCATTGAGCACCTCAACCGTCACTGAGCAGCCTGCGGCTCCGGCGGCTCCCGTCTCGCGCAACGGTGACCGCCCGCTCGGCGGGCGCTTCATCGGCGCCACCGCGAACTACATCGACGAGCGAACGAGCCTGTCGGGCTTCGTCAAGGAGCTCGGCCGCAAGATCTTCCCCGACCACTGGTCGTTCATGCTGGGCGAGATCGCTATGTGGGCGTTCGTCGTCGTGCTTCTCTCGGGCACGTTCCTGACGTTCTTCTTCCAGGCTTCGATGACCGAGACGCACTACAACGGCGCGTACCTGCCGATGCGAGGCATCGAGATGTCGGCCGCCATGGCGTCGACCCTCGAGATCTCGTTCGATCTGCGCGGCGGTCTCCTCGTCCGCCAGATGCACCACTGGGCCGCCCTCGTGTTCGTCGCCGGCATCGGCGTGCACATGCTGCGCGTGTTCTTCACGGGTGCGTTCCGCAAGCCGCGCGAGCTCAACTGGGTGATCGGCTTCATCCTCTTCATCCTCGCGATGGGCGAGGGCTTCACCGGCTACTCGCTCCCCGACGACGTGCTCTCGGGCAACGGCCTCCGCATCATCGACGGCATGGTCAAGGGCATCCCGATCATCGGAACCTGGACCTCGTTCCTGCTGTTCGGCGGACAGTTCCCGGGAGACGCCATCGTCGGCCGCCTCTACACCCTGCACATCCTGCTGCTGCCCGCGATCCTCGTCGGCCTGCTCGTCGTCCACCTCATGCTGATGGTGATCAACAAGCACACACAGTTCGCCGGCGCGGGGCGCACGAACAGCGTCGTTGTCGGCTACCCGATGATGCCGGTCTACATGTCGAAGATGGGCGGCTTCCTGTTCATCACGTTCGGCGTGATCGTGCTGATCGCCTCGCTGTTCACGATCAACCCGATCTGGAACTACGGTCCGTACGACCCGTCCCCCGTCTCCGCCGGAACCCAGCCCGACTGGTACATCGGCTTCGCGGATGGCGCGCTGCGTCTGGTCCCGCCGGGCTGGGAGTTCGTCTTCCTGGACCGCACCTGGTCGTTCAACATCATCGTGCCGCTCGTCGGGCTCGGCCTGTTCATCGTCCTCGTGCTGATCTACCCGTTCATCGAGTCGTGGGTCACCGGCGACAAGCGCGAGCACCACATCGCGCAGCGTCCGCGCAACGCGGCGACCCGCACAGCGATCGGCGCCGCCGGAGTCACGTTCTACGCGGTGCTCTGGGCGGCGGCAGCCTCCGACATCATCGCCACGCACTTCTGGCTGACGATGGAGGGTGTGATCCACACGCTCCAGGCTCTGCTGGTCCTGGGCCCGCTGATCGCGTACTTCGTCACGAAGCGCATCTGCATCGCGCTGCAGAAGAAGGATCGCGAGATCGCGCTGCACGGCTACGAGTCGGGCCGCATCGTCCGCCTGCCCGGCGGCGAGTACATCGAGGTGCACCAGCCCGTCGACGACTACGAGCGCTTCAAGCTGGCGTACTTCGAGACCTACGAGCCGCTCGTGGTGCGCCCGAACGCCAAGGGTCAGATCCCGTGGCACGAGAACCTCCGCGCCTCGATCTCGCGCTGGTTCTTCGAGGACCGCCTCACGGCAGTGACCCAGTCCGAGCTCGACGCGGCGCTGGCCCACCAGCACCACGACCTCGACCACATCGCGGCCGAGGAGGACCTCGAGATCCAGGCGGCTCACGAGCGCGCCGGTGTTCCCGACGCTCCGCACAAGCCGATCGACGACGGCAAGCACGGCGAGGTTCCCGTGCGCCCGTCGAACGTCATCGTGCCCGAGCCCGAGCCCGGCACGAAGGCCCCGCGCAACCGCGAGAAGGAGTCCGACCAGTAGGTCGCCGAACTTCGCAGACGGATGCCCCGGCACGATCTTCACGATCGCACCGGGGCATTCGTCATCGGGGCGCTGCAACCCGCACCGCTCCCCCGGATCGGCAGGAATCGGACGACGTGTGGCCGCGCACCCGGCGTTGGGAGCTCCCCCACCGGCTTAGCGTGGAGACATGACAGATGCGCTCTCGTACTTCTCCGCCAAACTCGCCCTCGAGACCGACTCCTCCGACGTGTACGCCGCGCAGAAGGCCGGTGAGCGGTTCGTCCTCGTCGACGTCCGTGGCGACGAGGCCTGGGGCCAGGGGCGCATCCGCGGCGCGATCCACATGCCATACCGCGAGATCGCCGATCGCGCCCCGCGCGAGATCGACCCCTCGACCCCTGTCGTCGTCTACTGCTGGAGCCCGGGCTGCAATGCCGGTGCGAAAGGCGCGATCGAGTTCGCCAAGCTCGGCTACGCCGTCAAGGAGATGATCGGCGGCTACGAGTACTGGGTGCGGGAGGGGCAACCCGCTGAGAACGACGAGGGCGCGCTCCCCCGCGTCTTCGACGCCCAGGTGATGGTCGTCCGCGCTCCTGTCGCCGGCTGAGCAGCAGACCTCAGGCCGACTCCAGTCCTTCCATGAACCGCTCGGCGGCGGCCCCGTAGAACGACGTATGCGTGGGTCCGCCGCCGATCTCGGCGGCCACGTCGACGACGTCGGCCACCACCACAGTGACGTTATCCTGGGAACCGGCCTCGACAGCCACCGCCACACACGCCTCCACCGCTGTCCCTGCGTGCGGGAACTCCAGAAGGAGCGCGCGGATCTCGTCATCCGGCACGTAGTCGGTGAGGCCGTCGCTGCACAGCAGCCACCGGTCGCCGAGCTGCGCGTCGAACGCGGTCACCGCAGCGGCATCGCGCTCCGCCCCGCTGAGCGAAGCGGTGATGATGTTGCGACGCGGGTGGGACGCAGCATCCGTGATCGACACGATCCCTCGATCGACGAGCGCCTGCACAAGCGAGTCGTCCCGGCTCGCCTGCGAGAGCTCGCCGCCCCGCAGACGATACGCCCGCGAGTCTCCGGTGTGCGCGAGCAGAAGCCCGCTGTCGCGCGCGGCGAACAGACCGGTGAATGTCGTGGCCATGCCGCTCAGCGAAGGGTCGCGCTCCACGTGGGCGCGCAGATCCCAGTTGGCCGACCGCACGGCGTCGGCGAGCTGGATCGGCTCGAGGCCGTCCAGGCGGCCCGCGGCCAGCCGGTGGATGAAGGCCGCCGAGGCGAAGTCGCCGGCGGGTCCTCCCCCGACGCCGTCTGCCACAGCGGCGCCCCACGAGGCCGTGAACGCGGCGTCCTGGTTGGTCGCGCGGTGCGGGCCGATGTCGGAGCACGCCGCCGCACGCAGAAGCGCACGGGGCCCCGTCACAGACGGGCCCCCGTGCGCGTCACGCAATGAGCCATGCGGGCCGGCAGTGCCGGGTCAGCGGGCGAAGTAGCCGCGGTAGTACTCGTAGACCCAGCCGACGATCGCAACGACGAACACGGCGATGCCGATGGGCATGAGCCACGCGCCGACCGCGAGGCCGATCATGGCGAGCGACGCCGAGAAGGCGAGGACGATGGGCCACCAAGACCACGGGCTGAACTCACCGAGCTCGGGGTCGCCGTCGTCGATGTCGGAGGTGAGGACGTCTTCGGGGAGCTCCCCGCCCTGCGCCTTGTGCACCTTCCCGATGTAGAACGCGATGAGCGCACCCATCAGCGCGGTGAACAGCAGCGCCACACTGCCGACCCACTCGATGCCGTTGTACCACGGCAGGTCGGGGTGGGCGATGATGCTCCAGCCGGTGTAGATGATCGCGACCAGCAGGAAGAAGACGGCCAGCAGCCACCAGAGTCCGGTGTTCGTACGCACCTTACTTCACCTCTCCATCGGCAAGGTCGGCGACCGGGGCTTCGGGGGCGTCCTTCGCGGGACCGACGCCGACCGGGATACCCGCCTCGGGGTGGTTCAAGTCGAACGCGGGCCGCTCGCTGCGGATGCGCGGGATCGATGTGAAGTTGTGACGCGGGGGCGGGCAGGAGGTCGCCCACTCGAGCGAGGCGCCGTAGCCCCACGGGTCGTTGACGGTGACCTTGGGCGCCTTGCGCGACGTGATCCACACGTTGAACAGGAACGGGATCATCGAGGCGCCGAGGATGATGGCACCGATCGTCGACACCTGGTTCTGCCAGGTCCAGCCGTCGGCCTCGGAGTAGTCCGCATAGCGGCGCACCATGCCGTCGACGCCCAGCCAGTGCTGGATGAGGAACGTCATGTGGAAGCCGATGAACAGCATCCAGAAGTGGACGTAGCCGAGGCGCTCATTGAGCATGCGCCCGGTCCACTTCGGCCACCAGAAGTAGAAGCCGGCGAACATCGCGAACACGACTGTGCCGAAGACCACGTAGTGGAAGTGCGCCACGACGAAGTACGAGTCCGACAGGGCGAAATCGAGCGGGGGCGACGCGAGGATCACGCCGGTGAGGCCACCGAACACGAAGGAGACCAGGAAGCCGAGGGCGAAGACCATCGGTGTCTCGAAGGTCACGGACCCTCGCCACATCGTGCCGATCCAGTTGAAGATCTTCACGCCCGTGGGCACCGCGATGAGCATCGTCATGAGCGCGAAGAACGGCAGCAGGACAGCGCCTGTGACGTACATGTGGTGCGCCCACACGGCCACCGACAGCGCGGCGATCGCGATCGTGGCGTAGACGAGCGTCTTGTACCCGAAGATCGGCTTGCGGCTGAACACCGGGAAGATCTCGGAGACGATGCCGAAGAACGGCAGCGCGATGATGTAGACCTCGGGGTGGCCGAAGAACCAGAACAGGTGCTGCCACAGGAGCACGCCGCCGTTGGCCGGGTCGTAGATGTGAGCGCCCAGGATGCGGTCAGCCGCGGCCGCGAGGATCGCAGCGGCCAGCACAGGGAAGGCCATCAGGATCAGGATGCTGGTGACCAGCGTGTTCCACGAGAAGATCGGCATGCGCCACATGGTCATGCCCGGAGCGCGCATGGTGATGATCGTCGTGATGAAGTTGACGGCACCCATGATCGTGCCGAAGCCGCTCATGCCGAGGCCGAGCATCCAGAGGTTGCCACCCGCACCCGGAGAGAAGCTGGCGTTGGCGAGCGGCTGATACGCGAACCAGCCGAACGACGCCGCACCCTGCGGGGTGAGGAAGCCGGCGACGGCGATCGTCGAGCCGAACAGGAACAGCCAGAAGGCGAAGGCGTTCAGACGCGGGAACGCGACGTCAGGCGCACCGATCTGCAGCGGCAGGATCGCGTTCGCGAAGCCCGCGAACAGCGGCGTCGCGAACATCAGCAGCATGATCGTGCCGTGCATCGTGAACAGCTGGTTGTACTGCTCCTTGGTCGGGATGATCTGCATCCCGGGCTCGAAGAGCTCCGCACGGATGATCAGCGCCATCACTCCACCCAGAAGGAAGAAGATGACGGACGAGATGAGGTATAGGTAGCCGATCGTCTTGTGGTCGGTGGAGGTGATCCACTTGACGATGATGTTGCCCTTCTGCTCGACGCGCGTAGCGCTGAGCAGTGCGGCCTGACGAGGCGGCAGGGTGGTCGGGCGACCCTGCGTCGTCTCCTGGAGCGGAAGCGTCGTCGCCATGATCAGTGATCTCCCTCTTCGGATGCCTCGCCTTGCGCGCCCGTCCCGGGCGCGTTCTGCAGACGGTCGTAGGCGTCGTTGATGTCGCCGGTCTGCCCGGCCTCGCGCAGGGTGTCGAGGTATTCCTCGTACTCCTCCGCGCTCACGACCTTGACGTTGAACAGCATCATCGAGTGGTACTCGCCGCAGAGCTCGGCGCACTTGCCGGCGTACTCGCCCTCGCGGGTCGGCGTGAAGGACCAGTAGTTGTCCCGGCCGATGTACATGTCCTTCTTGTAAAGGAAGTCGATGATCCAGAACGAGTGGATGACGTCACGCGACTGCAGCTTGATCTTCACCGATTCGTCGACCGGGAGGACGAGCGTCGGCAGCTCGCTGATGACGTCGCCGCGCTCGTCGGTCTGCGCCTGGACGCCCATGGTCCAGACGGTGTCGTCGTCACTGGCACCGTCGTACTGGAAGTCCCACGACCACTGCTTGCCGATCGCCGTGATCGACACGTCGGGCTCGTCGTACTGCGTCTCGAGGATCGCCTGGTCGCGAGCGGTGAAGGCGAAGAAGCCGACCACGAGGATGAGCGGGACGATCGTGTAGAAGATCTCGATCGGCATGTTGTAGCGCAGCTGGACGGGAAGACCCATCTGGCCCTTGCGACGCCGGTAGGCGATCGCCGCCCATCCCATCAGGCCCCACGTGATGACGCCGACGACGAGCAGCACGATCCACGAGTTGACCCACAGACCCGCGACCATGTCGACGTGGTTGGTGGCCGGCTGGCCGTCTTCTGTGAACCCGGGGAGGAAGCCGTGCAGCTCGGTCGGGGTGCATCCGGCGAGGACTGCAGCCGCTGCGATCCCGAGTGGGAGAACGGCCCAGCGGATACGGCGTTTCGAAGGCACGGTGCACCTTTCCGATCACGAACAGGACTCTCGTAAGTCTAGGGCAACCGCCCAGGCGATTCAGGCCATCTGCTCAGGTTGGATCGTGTCGCAGGGACAGAAAAAGGCGGGCCCGGGCGCTAATCCAAGCGCACCGGACCCGCCGGAAAAGTATCGGATCGTTAGCGATCAGTGGAAGCTGTCGCCGCACGCGCACGAGCCGGCCGCGTTGGGGTTGTCGATCGTGAAGCCCTGCTCCGAGATGGTGTCCTTGAAGTCGATCGTGGCGCCGTCGAGATACGGCACGCTCATGTCGTCGACGATCACCTCGACGCCGTCGAAGTCGACAGTCTTGTCGCCGTCGAGGTAGCGCTCGTCGAAGTAGAGCTGGTAGATCAGGCCGCTGCACCCGCCGGGCTGCACGGCCACGCGCAGGCGCAGGTCGTCGCGTCCCTCCTGCTCGAGCAGGTTCTTGACCTTGCCGGCGGCGGCGTCGGTCAGCAGCACACCGTGGTCGCGGGCGGTCTGCTCGGTCGTCAGTGCGGTGTCGGTCATGGCACTCCTCCGGAAGGGCCGCCCCGGATCGATCATCCACTCAGGCGGCGGGATGCGTCGATTCTACGCGTGCCCGCTGGCAGAAGGCTCCGGGACCGGCGCATTCGCACCGATCCCGGAGTCACAGGTCACGCCTGCGACGTGCGCGCGTCGAGCTTCTCGAGGAGCAGTGCCTCGGAGAGCACCGCGTTGCGGAATGTCTCGAGGTGCAGCGACTCGTTCGGGCTGTGGGCCTTCGCATGCGGGTCCTCGACGCCGGTCACCAGGATCTGCGCGCCCGGGAACTCCCGCACGAGGTCGGCGATGAACGGGATCGACCCACCCACGCCGATGTCGACGGACTCGACGCCGTAGCCCTCGTGCAGCGCCTCCCGCGCCGCCTCGACGGCCCAGCCCGACGTGTCGACGAGGAAGGCGTCGCCGTAGTCCTGGTCGGTGAAGGTCAGCTGCGCCCCGAACGGCGCGTGCTCGCGCAGATGCGCCTCGATGGCCGCGTACGCTTCGCGAGCCGGCTGCCCCGGCGCGATGCGCGCACTGATGACGACCGAGATCTCGGGGCTCAGCGTGTTCGAGGCGTTCACGACGCTCGGGGCGTCGATGCCCGTCACCGTGATCGACGGCTTGTTCCAGATGCGGCTGAGGATCGTGCCGCGGCCGATCGGCGAGACGCCCGCCGGCAGCCCGGCCTCGTCGCGCAGCGTCTCCTCGCTGTACGCCGGGGTTTCGGCATCCCGTTCCGTCAGCCCGGCCACCGCCACGGCGCCGTCGTCGTCCCACAGCGTCGACAGCAGCTTGACGGTCGCCATCATGGCGTCGGGCACCGCTCCCCCGAACATGCCGGAGTGCGAGGCGTGCTCGAGCGTCCGCACGCGGAGCGTGAAGCGCGTGTTGCCGCGCAGCGACACCGTCAGGGCGGGGGTCTTGTCGTCCCAGTTGCCCGAGTCGGCGACGACGATCACGTCGGCGCGCAGCGCGTCGGCGTTGTCGGAGAGGAACTGCGCGAACGACCGCGAGCCCGCCTCCTCCTCCCCCTCGAAGAACAGCGCGACACCGAGGTCGAAGTCGTCGCCGATGCCCTCCTTCAGCGCGCGCAGCGCCGCCAGGTGGGCCATGACGCCGGCCTTGTCGTCGGCGGCGCCCCGCCCGTACAGCCGGCCGCCGCGGACGGTGGGCTCGAACGGCGACGACTCCCAGAGCGACTCGTCGCCGACCGGCTGCACGTCGTGGTGCGCGTAGAGCAGGATCGTCGGGCGGCCGTTGCGCGCGGCGCGTGTCGCGAGCACCGCCGGGTTGCCCTGCTCCCCCGTCTCCGGGATCACCGCGGCGCGGATCTGAACCGTCTCGAACAGACCGGTCTCGCGCACGAGCTCGGCGACGGCGTCGGCGCTGCGCTGCACCTGTGCGAGGTCGAACCCGGGGAACGCGACGGACGGGATGCGCACCAGATTGCCGAGATCGGCGAGGGCGGAGGGGATGCCGGAAGCCGCGGCTTCGCGCACAGCATCCTGTCGGGAGAGGTCAGAGGTCATGCGGGTAATCTTAAGTGCACCCCTTCTTCCGCACTTCGAGGATCACCCGTGGCCAAGAACACCGACCCCGTGCCGAACGACGCCCCTTCCGAGGGCACCGTCCTGAATGGCACCCCCGCCGGCAAGGGCCGCGCCACGCCCTCGCGGGCCGAACAGGAGGCCGCCCGCAAGCGCCCCCTCGTGCCTGACACGAAGGAGGCGAAGGCGCGCGCCAAGGCGGATCTCGCCGCACAGCGTGAGAAGGCCCGCGTCGGCATGGCCAACGGCGACCAGCGCTACCTTCCGGCCCGCGACCAGGGTCCGCAGCGCAAGTTCGTGCGCGATTGGGTAGACGCCGGCTGGCACCTCGGCGAGGCGGTCATGCCCGCGATGGTGCTCGTCATCCTCGCGACGTTCCTGCCGATCGCGGCGCTCCAGTACTACGCGTTCGTCGGCCTCTGGATCTTCATCTTCTTCGTCATCGGCGACATGGTCCTCACGTCGATCACCGTCAAGCGCGCCGTCAAGAAGAAGTTCGGCGAGGGCAAGGTCGAGAAGGGCCTCGGCTGGTACGCCGCCATGCGCACCGTGCAGATGCGCTTCCTCCGTCTTCCGAAGCCGCAGGTCAAGCGCGGCCAGAAGCCCGCCTGAGCCGGCCTCAGGCCCGCTTCGCCAGACCGCGGTTGATCTGCCGCGCCCACAGCGGGCCGCGGTATAGGAAGGCCGTGTAGCCCTGCACGAGCGTGGCTCCGGCATCCAACCGCTCCTTGACGTCGGCGGCCGTCTCGACGCCGCCGACGGAGATCACCGCGAACTCGGCGGGCACCGTCGCGCGCAGCAGCCGCAGCACCTCGAGAGCGCGCGCCTTCAGCGGCGCGCCCGACAGCCCGCCGTCGCCGGCGGCGGCGATCGTCGCAGGGTCGGTGACGAGTCCTTCGCGCGAGATCGTGGTGTTGGTTGCGATGATGCCGGCGAGGCCGGCGTCGACCGCGAGCTGCGCGATCGCCACGATCTCGTCGTCGGGGAGGTCCGGGGCGATCTTCACCAGCAGCGGCGTCGCGCCTGCGGCGTCGCGCACCGCGTCGAGCAGCGGGCGCAGGGTCTCGACCGCCTGCAGTCCCCGCAGCCCCGGCGTGTTCGGCGACGAGACGTTCACCACGAGGTAATCGGCGAGCGGCGCGAGCAGCGTCGCGCTGCGGACGTAGTCGGCGGTCGCGTCCGCGACATCGACCACCCGGCTCTTGCCGATGTTGACGCCAAGCACCGTGCGGCGCGAGCGCTTGCGAAGCGCGCGCAGGCGCGAGGCCGCGGCCTCGGCGCCGTGGTTGTTGAATCCCATGCGGTTCACGACGGCGCGGTCCGGGATCAGACGGAACAGTCGCGGCCGGGGGTTGCCGTCCTGCGGGATCGCGGTGACGGTTCCGACCTCGACGTGACCGAAGCCGAGGGCGTGGAGCCCCGATGCCCCCTTCACGTCCTTGTCGAATCCGGCCGCAACGCCGAACGGCGACTCGAATGACAGGCCCAGCGCGGTGGTCGCGAGCTCCGGTGCAGGACGGGTGAGCGCACGCGCTGCCCACGAGAACGGCGGGACCCCCAGCATCCGTATCACGACCATCGCGGAATGGTGGGCGGACTCGGGGTCCATGCGCGACAGGACGGTGCGGAAGAGGAGGGGATACATCCCTCCTAGGCTATCCGGTCACTCCGAGGCGGCTGCCGCGGTCTCGTCACGCGCGGGCGTGCGACCGTGGTCGGCTCGCAGCTGATCGATTGCGGCTTCGAAGTCCTCGAGCGAGTCGAACGCCTGGTAGACGCTCGCGAAACGGAGGTAGGCGACCTCGTCGAGGTCGCGCAGCGGGCCGAGGATCGCGAGGCCGATCTCGTTCGCGTCGAGCTGCGACGCGCCGGTCTGGCGGATGCTCTCCTCCACGGTCTGCGCGAGCACCGCGAGGTCGGCATCGGTCACCGGCCGCCCCTGGCACGCCTTGCGCACGCCCGACATGACTTTCTCGCGGCTGAACGGCTCGATCACGCCGGAGCGCTTGATGACGTTGAGGCTCGCCGTCTCGATCGTCGTGAAGCGGCCGCCGCACTGGGGGCACTGACGACGGCGACGGATGCTGAGACCGTCGTCGCTCGTGCGCGAGTCGATGACGCGCGAATCGGCGTGGCGGCAGAACGGGCAGTGCATGGCAGGGACAGCCTACGCCGGGAATCCGGACTCAGACCTCGAAGCGGGCCGTGATGGCCTCGCCGTGGGCGGGGAGCGCTTCGGCCTCGGCCAGCGTCACGATGGCGTCGTGGACGGCGGCGAGGGCGTCGTGGTCGTACTGGATGACCTGCTGCGGCCGCAGGAACGTCGCCGCCGAGAGACCGGACGAATAGCGGGCCTGTCCCCCGGTCGGCAGCACGTGGTTGCTGCCGGCGAGGTAATCGCCGAGGCTCACGGGCGAGTCGGCGCCCACGAACACGGCGCCCGCGTGCACGAACTCCTCCGGGCGCGGGTCGGCGAGGTGAAGCTCGAGGTGCTCGGGAGCGTAGGCGTTGCTGAACGCGGTCGCCGCGGCGAGGTCGTCGACCAGCACGATCGCGGACTGGGGCCCGGCAAGAGCGGCGGTGACGCGCTCGGCGTGTCGCGTCGCGGCGGCGCGCGGCGCGAGGGACTCCTGCACGTCGGTCGCGAGCCGCTCCGACGTCGTGACGAGCACGGCGGACGCCTGCTCGTCGTGCTCGGCCTGGCTGATGAGGTCGACGGCCACGAGGCGCGCGTCGGCGCTGTCGTCGGCGACCACGAGGATCTCCGTCGCGCCGGCTTCGGCATCCGTCCCGACGAGACCCGCCACGGCGCGCTTGGCGGCCGCGACGAAGTTGTTGCCGGGACCGGTGACGACGTCGACGGGTTCGAGGCCGAGCGACGCGACGCCGTGGGCGAGGGCGCCGATCGCTCCCGCGCCGCCCATCGCGTACACCTCGGTCACGCCGAGGAGCTTCGCAGCGCCGAGGATCACGGGGTGCACGCGGCCGCCGAACTCGCGCTGCGGCGGGGAGGCCAAGGCGATCTCGGAGACTCCCGCGACCTGCGCCGGCACGACGTTCATCACGACGCTCGAAGGGTAGACGGCCTTGCCGCCGGGGACGTAAAGGCCGACGCGGCGCACCGGCTGCCAACGCTGCGTCACCCGGGCGCCGGGACCGAGCTCGGTCACCGTCGGCGCGGGCACCTGCGCGGCGGATGCCTCGCGCACGCGCGCGATCGCCTGCTCGAGCGCAGCGCGCACGGCGGGGTCGAGCGCCTCGAGCGCCTCGTCGAGATGTGAGGCGGGGACACGGATGTCGTGTCCTGCCACGCCGTCGAACCTCTCCGCCTGCTCGCTGAGGGCGGCCTCGCCGCGCGCGGCGACGTCGTCCACGATGTGCGCGGCGGTGGCCAGGGCCTCTTCGCGTGCCGCCTCGGCACGGGGAACGGTCGCGAGGAGTTCCGCGGGCGTGAGCACACGCCCGCGCAGGTCGATCGTGCGGAGCATCCTTCTACGGTACCGCGAGGCTGATCGGGGTCAGCCGCGCGTGACGCCCGAGACGTCGTGCAGGTAGCCGATGCGGCCGTCCTCATGGCGCACCACGAACACCTCGCCGCGGTCCTCGATCACGAGGGCCCAGGCGCCCGGGCCGATGCGGAACACCGGGATGCCGATCTCGTCGACGATGTCGCGCTCCTCCGGCACGAGCGCCCAGAAGGCCTGGTGCTGCGGTGCGGTGGCGGCCGCGGGTTCGACGGTCGACGTCGGGTTCTCGACATGCTCGAAGGACTCGCGGGCCTGAGCGGGCTCATTCGCGGCGACCGGTGCCGGTTCCTCTGCCGGAGCCGGCTGCTCCTCGAGCGGGATCACGGTGGTGGCGAAGTCCTCGTTCGCCGGGGCTTCGGGCGACGCCGCAGCCTCGGCGCCGGCGTCTGCCGCGTACGGCGTGTACTCGGGCTCCGGCTCGGACTCAGGCTCAGGACGCACCGGGGCGGGACGGGGCGAAACGCGCAGCACGGGGCGGGCGCTGCGGTGCGCCGGAACCTCGGGGCGTCCACGGAAGTCCTGGGCGAACGGCGCGATGAACGGCGCGCCGACCGTGAGCACGACGCCGGCGAGCATGAGGAAGAACTCCACCCACACGACCCACGAGGCGAGGAAGCCCTGGCCGACGGAGAGGCGGACGAACGAGTTCCACAGGATCGACAGCCACAGCACGGTGGCGACCGAGAAGGCGACAGACGCGAACTGGTCGATGCCGAGCGACCCGACGCGGCGGATGCCCTGCGGCGACAGGCGGCGCAGCGCGATCAGGAACACCGCGACAGTGGGCACGCCGATCGTGAGGACCCAGTCGATGCCGCTGGTCCAGACCGACGGGGCGGATTCGAACGGGCCGTAGATCGGGAAGAACGACACGACGAACGCGACGATCCAGGTGCCCGCGAGGGCGACCTCGCGGATGGAGAACGGCCCGACACCGTACTGTGGCGGCTCTTCCGTGGCGACCGCCTCGTCGATGCTGGCGTCCTGCTTCTCGTCCGTCACGATGCTTCCTTCCGGCGAGCTCCCGAGGCTCGCGTCGACCCGATATTACCGACGGCGTATGAGACGCCGATGAGACGGCGCGACGCACGGCGACCCGCGCCTGCGCCCGCGCACGCCGCTTTCATCCCAGGCACTGCGGCCCGAGAAGACCTTTGAGCTCGCCGTACAGATCCGGAGTGATCCGCACGGTGTGCGGCACCTCGAACACCTTGGCCACCGTGCCGCTGTGAAGCTTGAGCGACACCTCGGTGTCGCCGGCGTGGCGGTTCAGCGTCTGCAGGAGCTCGCCGACGAGCGCCTCGCTCGCGCGGCGCTCAGGAATGATCAGCACCAGCGAGCTGGACTCGTCCATACTGCCCAGATCGGGCGAGAACGCCGACTGCGCGTGCAGGTTCATGCCGTCGTCGCGCCGTGAGACCCTGCCCCGCACCACGAGGATCGAGTCGGCCTGCAGCATGTGCTGGAACTCGGTGTACGTCTTGCCCATGAACATGACCGTGATCTCGCCGTCGAAGTCCTCGACGGTGATCATGCCGTAGGGATTGCCGCTCTGCTTGGCCACGCGGTGTTGGACGCTCGTGACGAGTCCGGCGATCGTCACCTGGTCGCCGTCGCCGATGTCCTCCGACGCCAGCAGGTCGTGGATGCTGGTCGACGCGTGCTTCGCGAGCGGGATCTCGAGGCCCGCCAGCGGGTGATCCGACACGTAGAGGCCCAGCATCTCGCGCTCGAACGCGAGCTTGTCCTTCTTGGTCCACTCGGGTCGCTCGGGTACTTTGGCCGCCTGTTGAGGCTCATCGTCTCCCCACAGCGAGTCGAAGTCGAAGCCGACCTCGCCGTTGGCCTCGCGACGCTTGTCGAGCACCGCGGCCTCGGTCGCGTCCTCATGGATCTCCATCAGCGCGCGACGCGTCGAGCCCATCGTGTCGAACGCGCCGGCCTTGATGAGCGACTCAACCGTCCGCTTGTTCGCGACGTGGACAGGCACTTTCGAGAGGAAGTCGTGGAAGCTCGTGTAGGTCGCGTCGGCGCGGGCGGCGACGATGCCGTCGACCACGTTGCCGCCGACGTTGCGCACGGCGCCGAGGCCGAAGCGGATGTCTTCACCGACGGCGGCGAAGTAGCGGATCGACTGCCCGACGTCCGGCGGGAGCACCTTGATGCCCATGCGGCGGCACTCGTTGAGGTACACCGCCATCTTGTCTTTCGAGTCGCCGACGCTGGTCAGGAGCGCAGCCATGTACTCGGCGGGATAGTGGGCCTTGAGGTAGGCCGTCCAGTACGACACGAGTCCGTACGCCGCGGAGTGGGCCTTGTTGAACGCGTAGTCGGAGAAGGGCAGGAGGATGTCCCACAGGGCCTGGATCGCGGCGTCGCCGAAGCCGCGCTCCTTCATACCGCCCGAGAAGCCCTCGTACTGCTTGTCGAGCTCGGATTTCTTCTTCTTTCCCATCGCGCGGCGAAGGATGTCTGCTTGGCCGAGCGAGAACCCGGCGACCTTCTGCGCGATGGCCATGACCTGCTCCTGATAGATGATCAGGCCGTAACTGATGTCGAGGATGTCTTTCAACGGCTCCTCGAGCTCCGGATGGATCGGTGTCACCGGCTGCAGGCCGTTCTTGCGCAGCGCGTAGTTGGTGTGCGAATTCGCACCCATGGGGCCGGGGCGATACAGCGCTATGACAGCCGACACGTCTTCGAAGTTGTCGGGCTTCATGAGCCGCAGAAGGGATCGCATCGGTCCGCCGTCGAGCTGGAACACGCCGAGCGTGTCGCCGCGGGTCAGCAGGTCGTACGCGGGGCGGTCGTCGAGCGCGAGGTGCTCGAGGTCGAGCTCCTCGCCGCGGTTCAGGCGGATGTTGTCGAGCGCGTCCGAGATGATCGTGAGGTTGCGCAGGCCCAGGAAATCCATCTTGATGAGGCCGAGGGTCTCGCACGACGGGTAGTCGAACTGCGTGACGATCTGGCCGTCCTGCTCGCGGCGCATGATCGGGATGATGTCGAGCAGCGGCTCGGACGACATGATCACGCCGGCGGCGTGCACGCCCCACTGCCGCTTGAGGCCCTCGAGCCCGAGCGCGCGGTCGAACACCGTCTTCGCCTCGGGATCGGTCTCGATCAGGGTGCGGAACTCGACAGCCTCCTTGTAACGCGGATGCTGCGGGTCGAACATGCCGTCGAGCGGCATGTCCTTGCCCATCACAGCCGGGGGCATCGCCTTGGTCAGCCGCTCCCCCATGCTGAACGGGAACCCGAGCACGCGGCCGGCGTCCTTCAGGGCCTGCTTCGACTTGATCGTGCCGTACGTGACGATCTGCGCGACGCGCTCGGAGCCGTACTTCTCGGTGACGTAGTCGATCACCTCGCCGCGGCGACGGTCGTCGAAGTCGACGTCGAAGTCGGGCATCGAGACGCGGTCGGGGTTCAGGAAGCGCTCGAAGATGAGTCCGTGCTCGAGCGGGTCGAGGTCGGTGATCTTCATCGCATAAGCGACCATCGAGCCGGCACCCGAGCCGCGGCCGGGACCCACCCGGATCCCGTTGTCCTTCGCCCAGTTGATGAAGTCGGCGACGACGAGGAAGTACCCCGGGAAGCCCATCTGCAGGATGATGCCGGTCTCGTACTCGGCCTGCTTGCGCACCTTGTCGGGGATGCCGCCTGGGTAGCGGTAGTGGAGGCCCCGCTCGACCTCCTTGATGAGCCAGCTGTCTTCCGTCTCGCCGTCGGGCACGGGGAAGCGCGGCATGTAGTTCGCGGCGGTGTTGAACTCGACCTTGCAGCGCTCGGCGATCAGCAGCGTGTTGTCGCACGCCTCGGGGTGGTCGCGGAACAGCTGGCGCATCTCCTGCGCGGTCTTGATGTAGTACCCGTCGCCGTCGAACTTGAACCGGTTCGGGTCGTCGAGCGTCGACCCCGACTGCACGCACAGCAGCGCCGCGTGTGCGTCGGCCTCGTGCTGATGGGTGTAGTGGGAGTCGTTGGTGGCCACCAGCGGAATGCTGAGATCCTTCGCGAGCCGCAGCAGATCGGTCATGATCCGCCGCTCGATCGAGAGGCCGTGGTCCATGATCTCGGCGAAATAGTTCTCTTTGCCGTAGATGTCCTGGAATTCAGCGGCCGCCGCGCGCGCCGCGTCGTACTGGCCGAGACGCAGGCGCGTCTGCACCTCGCCCGACGGACAGCCGGTCGTCGCGATGAGTCCCTTGCCGTAGGTCTGCAGAAGCTCGCGGTCCATGCGCGGCTTGAAGTAGTAGCCCTCCATGCTCGACAGCGAGCTCAGCCGGAACAGGTTGTGCATGCCCTCGGTGGTCTCGCTCCACAGCGTGGTGTGCGTATACGCACCGGAGCCCGAGACGTCGTCGCTCTTCTGCTCGGGCGTGCCCCACGCCACGCGCGACTTGTCGCTGCGGTGGGTGCCGGGCGTCACATACGCCTCGAGTCCGATGATCGGGTTGATGCCGGCGGCCTGTGCCGCTCGGTAGAACTCGAACGCCGCGAACGTGTTGCCGTGGTCGGTGACCGCGATGGCCGGCATGCCGTATTCGGCCGCCGCCTGCGTCATCGCGCCGATCTTGGCCGCCCCGTCGAGCATCGAGTACTCGCTGTGCACGTGCAGATGGACGAAGGAATCGGATGCCACGCATCGAGTCTACGAAGCGGCTCGGACATGACGATGGCCGGAGCGGCGGGTCCCCGATCCGGCGTGACGGAATCGCCTCACCCTCGACTCGAAGGTGAAGGTCCCGGTCTCAGAACTCCTCATCGAGGGCGTACTGGCGCTGCCACGACTCGGGGCGGGCGATCCCGAGGCCGTACAGGTAGCGGATCAGCTGGCCGTGGTGCTGAGTCTCATGTTCGAGCAGGGCGAGTGCATAGGTGAAGGATGCCTCGTCCCCGGCGCGGGAGAAGCGACGGCGCAGGAGCTCGTTCACGCGTCCACGCTAGAGGTCGAGTCGCATGAGCACGCGGGGAAAACCCGACAACACCGACTCGGTGTCGGCCGCCTTGACGAACCCCGCCTGCTCGAAGAGGCGGCGCGTGCCGACGTACGCCATGGTCAGATCGACCTTCTCGCCGCCGTTGTCGACGGGGTAGCCCTCGAGCACCGGGGCGCCCTGGTCGCGCGCGAACTCGACGGCGCCGTCGATGAGCGCGTGCATGACGCCCTTCTTGCGATGACCCGGCCGCACCCGGAAGCACCACACCGACCAGGCATCCTGATCGTCGACGTGCGGGATCTTGCGGAACGTCGCGAAGTGCGTGCGCTCCCGCGGCGCCACCGCGGCCCACCCCACCACGTCGTCGCCGTCGTACGCGAGGACGCCGATCGGCCCCTCCTCGTCGATGAGCCGCCGCACTCGCTCACCCCGCTCGGGACCTTTGAGGGCGACATTCTCCTTCGAAGGGATGCGGTAGCTCAGGCAGAAGCAGACGTTGGACGCCGGATTCTTCGGACCCACCATGGTCGCGACGTCGTCGTACACATCGGCTGGTCTCACCTCGATCGTCATGCCCCACACTCTGCCCGCAGCATCCGACATCGTCCAGACGGTGGCGATCGCGCGAAGGCGCGCCGCATAGGGTGTGAGCATGCCCACCCCGGACTTCATCCTCGAGCTGCGTGAGATGGTCGGCACCCACCCGCTGCCGCTGGTCGGCGTGACGGCGGTCGTCGTCCACGACGGCCGTGTGCTGCTCGGCCGCCGCAGCGACAACGGTCACCTCACGCCCATCACCGGCATCGTCGACCCCGGCGAGGAGCCCGCCGACGCCGCGGTGCGCGAGACCCTCGAAGAGGCGGGCGTCGTGTGCCGCGTCGACCGCCTCGCGTGGGTGCACCAGATCCCGCGGGTCACGTACGAGAACGGCGACCAGAGCGACTATCTCGACCTCACGTTCCGCTGCAGCTGGGTGTCGGGCGAGCCTTATCCGGTGGACGGCGAGATGACCGAGGTCGGCTGGTTCGGCCTCGCGGACCTTCCCGACGAGGTCGGTCCCGAGATGCACCGCCGGATCACGTCGGCCCTGCACGACGAGCCCGCGCGCTTCGAAGGCGGCCGCTGACACAGAATCGGAGAGTTTCTCCGACAGGCCGGGCGGCAGCATCCGTTCCCCGCGTGTCGCACCGAATCTCCGATTCTGAGGTCGACAGGCTCAGGGATCAGTCGCCGCGCAGCACGCCGAGCGCGTGGGCCAGGTCGGCCGGATAGTCCGACGTGAACGTGACCCACTCCCCCGTCGCGGGGTGCGCGAACGAGAGCTCGTGCGCGTGCAGCCACTGGCGCGTGAGGCCCAGGCGTGCCGACATCGTCGGGTCGGCGCCGTACAGCGGATCGCCGACGCACGGGTGCCGATGCGCGGCCATGTGCACGCGGATCTGATGGGTGCGCCCCGTCTCGAGGTGGATCTCGAGCAGCGACGCACCGGGGAACGCCTCGAGCGTCTCGTAGTGCGTGACCGAGTCCTTGCCTTCAGGGGTCACCGCGAACTTCCACGAGTGGGACGGATGCCGCCCGATCGGCGCGTCGATGGTACCGGCGAGGGGGTCGGGATGCCCCTGCACGACGGCGTGGTAGATCTTCTCGACCTCGCGCTCCTTGAAGGCGCGCTTGAGCGCGACGTACGCGCTCTCGGTCTTGGCGACGACCATGAGGCCGCTCGTGCCGACGTCGAGCCGATGGACCACACCCTGGCGCTCGGCGGCGCCGGTCGTCGCGATGCGGTAGCCGCCGGCGGCGAGGGCGCCGAGCACGGTCGGCCCCTCCCATCCGAGAGAGGGGTGCGCCGCGACACCCGAGGGCTTGTCGACCACCACGATGTCGTCGTCGTCGTAGACGATTCCGAGATCGGGAACCTCCACGGGCACGACCCGGGGCTCCTCCTTGGGCGCCCACGACACGTCGAGCCACGCGCCGCCGCGCAGCTTGTCGGACTTCGCGAGCGTGCGCCCGTCCATGCTCACGCCGCCGGCCTCGGCGACCTCGGCCGCGAACGTGCGGGAGAAGCCGAGCATCTTGGCCAGGGCTGCGTCGACGCGGGCGCCGTCGAGGCCGTCGGGGACGGGAAGGCTGCGCGAGTCCACGTCAGAGCTGGGCGCCGGACTCGGGCCGCTTCGGATCGTGGCCGGCCTCGTGCTCGGCCTCGTACTCCTCTGCCTCGCGCTCGGCCTCTTCCTCGACCTTGCGCTGCTCGGCCTCGCTGAGCGGCGGCAGCCCGCGTTCGGCGGCCGGGATGCCGGCATCCGGGTCGGCGACGGGGAATTCGTCGCCGAAGCCCTCCACGGTGCCGCCCGAGGCGAACTGGTCGCCCTCGGCGCCGAGGAGCGTCTCGCCGGGCTCGTTCTCGTTCTCGTCCTTGCGGCCGTGGTCGCGCGTACCGTCCATGTGAACCCCCACGAGTACCAAGAGTGCGATCGCGATCATGTCGCACACGATGAAGATGTCGGCGACGTTGTAGATCGCCGGGGACATGCCGGGGAAGAACCACATCCACGGCGTGTTGATGAAGTCGACGACGTGCCCGACGCCGAAGCCGGGGTCGCGGAACAGTCGGTCGGTGAGGTTGCCCAGGACGCCGCCGAGGAGGAGTCCGAGGGCGACCGCCCACAGGCGCGAGCGCACCCGCGTCGCGGCGAGCCACGCGATGACGACGGCGACGGCGGCCAGCGCGATCGTGAAGATCCACGTGACCTCTTCGCCGAGCGAGAAGGCGGCACCGGGGTTGCGGGTCAGGTAGAAGCTCAGGAAGTCACCGAGGACCTCGACCGGCTCCTGGTACGGCAGGTTCTCGAGTGCGAGATACTTCGCCAACTGGTCGGCGGCCAGCACCAGCACCGCGAGAACCGCGATGATGGTGCCGGCCGCCGCCTGACGAAGGGGAAGTCGGCGCGACAAGGCCTAGAGGCCCAGCGCGGAGACCGGCTGTGCGCCGGACGCCGTCGCCGTGGTCTCGAGGTCCCGCAGCTTGCCCTCGATGTAGCTGCGCAGCTGAGCGCGGTAGTCGCGCTCGAAGTTGCGGAGCTCGGAGATGCGGCCCTCGAGCGTCGTGCGCTCGCGCTCGAGCTTCGAGAGCTCCTCGCGACCGCGGGTCTCGGCCTCGGACACGATCGACGCGGCCTGCGACTTGGCGTCGGAGATGAGCTGGTCGCGCTGCGCGATGCCCTCCGCGACGTGCTCGTCGTGCAGGCGCTGGGCCAGCTCGATGATCCCGGCGCTCGCGGCGGGGCCGGCACCGCTGACCGGAGCAGCCTCGACGACCGGCGCCGGAGCGGCAGCCGGGGCAGGCGCGGCAGCACCCGACTCGTACGCCGCCAGCTTGGCCTTCAGCTCCTCGTTCTCGGTGAGAGCCTTGCGCCACTCCACGACGATCTCGTCGAGGAAGTCGTCGACCTCATCCGGGTCGAAACCCTCCTTGAAGCGGACGTGCTGGAACTGCTTGGTGACGACGTCATCGGGGGACAATGCCATGGTGATTCCTCTTTCGAGCGTCTGGTCGCTGGCCGATGTCGGGGCGGCCGCCGGCTGGCGGCCGTTCGTATCAGCAAAGCATAGTCATCGGTTCTGAGAGTGTCGAAGCCGGCGACCGGGTCGGAATGAGTCGGTTCAGCCGGCGATGGTGCGCGTGATGCTGAGCAGGATGAAGCACAGGAGCATCGTCAGCGCGAACCCGAAGTCGATCGCGATGGCACCCACGCGCAACGGCGGGATGAAGCGGCGGAAGAGCCGGATCGGCGGGTCGGTGACGGTGTAGATGATCTCCGCGGCGACGAGGCCGGCGCCACGCGGGCGCCACTCGCGGTTGAAGAACGGGATCCAGTCGAGGACCAGCCGCGAGAGCAACACGAAGACATAGAGGAGCAGCGCGAGATTGAGGATCGCTGCGATGAGTTGGACGACTGCCACGTAGCCAGATTACGGCTGCGCGAACGGAACCGACTCCGGATCCGCCTGCGCGACCGCTCCGTCGCCCGACACGGCGACGTTCTCGGGCGAGAGCAGGAACACCTTGCTGGTGACCCGCTCGATGCGTCCGTAGAGCCCGAGCGACAAGCCGCTCGCGAAGTCGATGAGGCGCCGCGCGTCGGCGTCGCTCATCTGCGAGAGGTTGATGATGACGGGGATGCCGTCACGGAAGTTCTCCGCGATGATCTGGGCATCGCGGTACTGCTTCGGGTGCACCGTGAGGATCTCGTTGATCGCCGCGGGCGCCGGCTGACGGACGACCGCGGGACGGTGGATCGGCGTCACCGGCGCTGCCGGCTTGTCGACCACCTTCTCGGAGGTGCGAGCACGCGGCTGAGGGGCCGGCTCTTCGTAGACCTCTTCCTCGTCGGCGAGTCCGAGGTACACCATGGTCTTCTTGAGCGGGTTCGACATCTGATCCTCCGTAGTGCTCATCTGTTCCGAGGCTAACCGCGTTCTGGTCTGGGTCCGGTGATTGCCGAACCGATGCGTAGGTGTGTCGCGCCGGCCGCGATGGCTTCAGCGAAGTCCGCAGTCATGCCCGCGGAGATCCAGCCGGCGTCGGGGACGACCGAGCGCACGACACCCGAGAGACCGTTGAGGCGCTCGAATGCGGGCGCGGGCGACTCATCCAGCGGTGCGACCGCCATCACGCCACGTACGCGCAGCGAAGGCAGCGCTGCCGCATGGGCGGCGAGGGTTTCGAGGTCGTCCGGAGCGACGCCGCCGCGACCCGGGTCATCGGTGAGGTTCACCTGCAGCAGCACGTCGAGGACGGCGTCGCCCGGCTCGGCGGCGGCATCGAGCGCATCCGCGAGTCGGGCGCGGTCGAGGGAGTGGACGACGGATGCTGCGGCCCGGATCGCTCGAGCCTTGTTGGTCTGCGCCTGCCCGATGAAGTGCCAGCGCAGACCTTCGAGGTCTCCGACCTCGGCGGCTTTGCGGGTGAACTCCTGCTGCCGGTTCTCCCCCACGTCACGCACGCCGAGCTCGTACAGCTCCTCCACGAGCGACGCGGGGTGGAACTTCGTCACGACGATGCGGGTGAGCTCGGACGGATCGCGGCGCGCCGCGTGCGCAGCATCCGCAATCCGTTCATCGATCGCCGCGAGACGCTCGGCGAGGCCACCCACTTACTTGAGGAAGTCGGGGATGTCGAGGTCGTCGTCGCCGAAGGCGGTGTCGTACGACGACTCGGTGACCGCGCCGACCGTCACCGGAACGGCAGCGGGCGTCTCGACGACGTCGCGGTCCTTCGCGGCTTCGTCGGCGGGCGTCACCGGCAGCGCGGGAGTCGAGACGACGCGGGCTGCCGTGATCGGCTCGATGCGGGCCTGCGGCTCGCCGCCGTCGAAGCCCGCCGCGATGACGGTGACGCGCACCTCGTCGCCGAGCGTGTCGTCGATGACCGTTCCGAAGATGATGTTCGCCTCGGGGTGCGCGGCCTCCTTGACGAGCTGCGCCGCGTCGTTGATCTCGAAGATACCGAGGTTCGAGCCGCCCTGGATCGACAGCAGCACGCCGTGCGCGCCCTCGATCGAGGCCTCGAGCAGAGGCGATTCGACGGCGAGCTCGGCGGCCTTGATGGCGCGATCCGCTCCCCGCGCCGAGCCGATGCCCATGAGGGCAGACCCCGCTCCCTGCATGACCGACTTGACGTCGGCGAAGTCGAGATTGATGAGACCGGGCGTCGTGATGAGGTCGGTGATGCCCTGCACACCGGCCAGGAGCACCTGGTCGGCCGTGGCGAACGCCTCGATCATCGAGATGCCGCGGTCGCTGATCTCGAGCAGGCGGTCGTTCGGCACCACGATGAGGGTGTCGACCTCTTCCTTCAGGCGTGCGACGCCCGACTCGGCCTGCTGCTGGCGACGACGACCCTCGAAGGAGAAGGGCTTCGTCACGACACCGATCGTGAGTGCTCCTATCGACTTCGCGATCTTCGCGACGACCGGAGCACCGCCGGTGCCGGTTCCGCCGCCCTCGCCCGCGGTGACGAAGACCATGTCGGCGCCGCGCAGCGCCTCCTCGATCTCCTCCGCGTGGTCCTCGGCGGCACGGCGACCGACCTCGGGGTCGGCGCCCGCGCCGAGCCCGCGGGTCAGCTCGCGCCCCACGTCGAGCTTGACGTCGGCGTCGCTCATGAGCAGCGCCTGGGCATCGGTGTTGATGGCGATGAACTCGACGCCCCGCAGGCCGAGCTCGATCATGCGGTTGACCGCGTTCACTCCGCCGCCGCCGACGCCGACCACCTTGATGACGGCGAGGTAGTTCTGGTTCTGGCTCATGCCGGCCTCCGTAGCCCTGGACCTGTCTAAACCTTCAACCTCTAGTAGAGGTATAAAGAATTGCCCGGTATGCAATTCCTTGTCACGAAAGTAGGCCGATGCCGCGCGCGCGCTCGGAGCGAGTCGGCGTGTCGCGTCATCTGGTACTCGAAGTCGCGTCGGAGGCGTCGCGGGTCAGCGGACGACGACAGTGTCCGGTGAAGAGACGTCGTACGAGAAGACGTCTGCGGGCGGCCGCGCGGCCATGATCTTCTGCAGCGCCAATGCCTTGTCGGCCGACTCCTCGGCGCTCCCCCACACCACTTGGGTGTTCGTGCCGCCCAGCTCGAGCGTCACGTCGTCGGGAGTGGAAGCCGTGACACCCGTCACCTGCGCGCGGATCTCGTCCGGCAGCGATCTCATGACCTGGCCGGCCGCGGCGAACGCGTCGGAGTCCACGCCGCCGGTGATCGTGAGCAGCGGCGTGCCGGGGCTCGGCGTCGCCGTGGTCGACAACGCGACCCCCGCGGCGTCGACGAGCGTGTACCCGGCGCGGGTCTCGATGAGGCCGATCGGCGTGCGCTCGACGATACGCACCACGAGCTCGTGCGGCGGCCGCGCCTCGAGGGCGTAGGTCTCGATGAGCGGGAACGCGACGAGCGCCGCCTTGACCGCGCTCTCGTCGACGAGCGGCAGCGGCTTGCCGAGCTGCCCCGACAGGGCGGCGGTGACGTCGGCCTCGGCGAGCTGCTCCGCGCCGACCACGGTGATCTCCTCCACGCCGAAGAGCGGACTGTACGCGGCGCCGAGCGTTCCGAGGGCGAGCAGGAGAACGGATGCTGCCGCCCCGAGCCACACCGCACGCCGGCGTCGCTGGCGCACCGTGAAGCGGCGGATCTCGGCACGCAGCGCTTTGCGCCGGGCGCGGGCGGCCTTCCAGACGTCGCGGAAACCCACGTCCGCAGCATCCGCTCCCTCGTCCGGGGTCGCGTCGACCGTCGGCTTCGCGTCGGGCAGCGGCGTCGGCGACGCCAGCGGGATGACGGGCGCTGTGGGGTTCTCGTCGGGCGTCGGCTCGTCGCGCTCGCGCTCCGCCGCGCGCGGCGCGGGTGCCTCGACGGGACGCGACGCGCGCGCCGGCGCGGCCTTCTCCGCCGTGCCGCGCGAGGCGACCGGCGACTGCGGCAACGGCGACGGGCGGCGCATGCGACCCCTACGCTCCGGCGTGCTCGCGGCCGAGGGCCTCGAGGACCTGCGGGATGATGAGGTACACGTTGCCGCAGCCGAGGGTGATGACATAGTCGCCGTCGCGGGCGACCGAGGCCGTGTAGTCGGCGGCCTCCTGCCAGTCGGGCACGTAGTGCACGTGCGACGCGTCGGCGAACGCGCCGCTGACGAGCGCGCCCGTCACTCCGGGCACGGGGTCTTCGCGGGCCCCGTAGACGTCGAGCATGACCGTGTGATCGGCGTACTGCTCGAGCACCTCGGCGAACTCGCGGTACATCTCCTGCGTGCGCGAGTAGGTGTGCGGCTGCTGGATGGCGATGAGGCGTCCGTCGCCGACGACCGAGCGCGCGGCCGCGAGCGCGGCCGCGACCTCCGTCGGGTGGTGGGCGTAGTCGTCGAACACGCTGACACCGCGCTCCACGCCGTGCAGCTCGAAGCGGCGCACCGTGCCGGCGAAGCCCTCGACTGCGCGAACAGCCGGCTCGAGGTCGTGGCCGAGCGTGAGGAGCACCGCGACCGCGCCGGCGGCGTTGATCGCGTTGTGCGCGCCGGGCACCGGCAGCTGCGCGTCGACCGTGACGCCGTCGTACGTGAGGCGGAACGAGACGGGGCCGTCGGTCACGATGTCGGTGACCCGCACCGTGGCGCCGTCGGCCTCGCCGAAGGTGACGACGTTCGGGTGGGTCAGGTGCGCGGTCACGAGCTGCGCGCCCGCGTCGTCGGACGAGATGACGACGGCTTCGCGCGCGTCGTTCGCGAACCGCGCGAACGCGGCGTAGAACGCGTCACGCGTGCCCCAGTGGTCGAGGTGGTCGGGATCGACGTTGGTGATGAGCGCGATCGACGTGTCGTAGAGGAGGAAGGTGCCGTCCGATTCGTCGGCCTCGATGACGAAGAGGTCGTCGTCGCCACTGCCGCTCGAGACGCCGAGCTGCGCGATCACGCCGCCGTTGACGAAGGTCGGCCGCACGCCCAGGTCGCGCAGCGCGGTGACGATCATGCCCGTCGACGTGGTCTTGCCGTGCGCGCCGGCCACGGAGACGAGCCGGCGGCCGCCGATCAGCCAGTACAGCGCCTGGGACCGGTGGATGACGTGGAGGCCGCGCTCCTTGGCGAGCACGAACTCGGGATTCTCGGGCCAGATCGCGCCGGTGTGCACGACCGTGTCGACGTCGTCGGCGAGGTTCGCGGCGTCGTGACCGACGTAGACTGTCGCGCCGAGCTCGGCGAGCTCGCGCAGCGCCTTGCTGTCGGCGCGGTCGGAACCCGAGACGCGGATCCCGCGCTCCAGGTACATGCGGGCGAGCCCCGACATGCCGGATCCGCCGATTCCGATGAAGTGGGCGGCGGTGATGTCGTCGGGAATGGGAAGACTGAGATCGGGTCTGATCATGACCGGTCAAGTCTAAGTTGGGCGACGGATGCTGCGCCCCCGGCGCGCTGGGCCGCTCCGGCGCCGCACCCGCCCTTTGTGTTGACACATTGGTACAGAGAGCGGCACAATGGAGTGCACGCCGCGGGTCATCGTCGGGAGGAGCACCCGCATGATCGTGATCGACCCGCCGTCCCCTGTCCCGCCGTTCGAGCAGCTGCGCACGGGGCTCGTCGACGCGGTCGCGTCCGGCGAGCTCGCCCCGGGCGCGCGCCTTCCGACGGTGCGCCGCCTCGCCGAAGACCTGGGTGTCGCACCCGGCACGGTGGCCCGCGCGTACCGCGAGCTCGAGGCATCCGGAATCATCGAGACCCGCGGCCGCAACGGCACATTCGTCGCGTTCGATGCCGACCCCGCACGGCAGCAGCTGCAGCGCGCCGCCGCGGCGTTCGCGGCGCAGGTGCGCGACCTCCACCTCGACGCGGAAGAGGCGCTCGCCGTCGTCACCGCCGCGCTGCGTGCCCCGGGTGCGCCTGCGGAAGCCTGATCACAGCCGACCAACGCAGCCGCCATCGCCCGTTTCGTCGCACGCACCCCCGGCCTCCGATCCCCAGCGCCGTCGTCCGCGAGTGTCGGCGAGAATCCGATCGTCTCAGGCGCGCAGCGCGTCGTCGATCATCGCGACCACGTTCTCGGTTCCGGTGCGGGTGCCGACGGATGCTGCGGCCGCCGCCATCGCCGCGCGACGGGTTTCATCGGCCAGGAGCGGCACGACCTCCGAGCGCACGCGGTCCCCTGTGAACTCAGCATCCGGGATCAGGATCGCCGCGCCTGCGCGAACGGCCGACGAGGCGTTCAGCGCCTGCTCGCCGTTGCCCACGGCGTACGGCACGTACGCGGTGGGGATTCCGAGAGCGCTGATCTCGCTCACCGTCGCGGCGCCCGAGCGCGACACGATGAAGTCGGCGAGGGCGAACGCGAGGTCCATGCGGTCGACGTAGCGGCGGACGACGTAGCCGGGTGCACCGGGGTCGGCGAGCTCTGAGCGCTCGCCCGTGACGTGCAGCAGCTGCCAACCGGCGTCGAGCACGGCGCGCCAGCCCTCGCCGTGCCCCTCGCCGAACGCGGCGTTGAGGCGCTGCGCGCCGAGCGAGCCGCCGAACACCAGCAGCACGGGGTTCGCCGGATCGAGCCCGAAGTACGCCGCCGCCTCCTCGCGAAGCGCATCGCGGTCGAGCGTGACGATCTCGCGGCGCAGCGGCATCCCGACGACCTTCGAGCGCTTGAGCGGCGTCCCCTCGAACGCGACGCCCACACCAGCCGCGCGACGGGCGCCGAGCACATTCGCGAGACCGGGGCGGGCATTCGCCTCGTGCACGACGAACGGCACGTTCTCGCGCCGCGCCGCCATGTACGCGGGGGCAGACGCGTAGCCGCCGAACCCGATCACGACGTCGACGTCGCGCTGCGCGATGTGCGCCCGCACTTGCGAGACCGCGCGCGGGAAGCGGGCCGGGAACGCGGCCGCAGCCTTGTTCGGGCGGCGCGGGAACGGCACCTTGTCGACGAACAGCAACTCGTAGCCGCGCTCGGGAACGAGCCGGGCCTCGAGACCCTCACGGGTGCCGAGCACGAGCACCTCGGCCTCGGGGTCGCGCGCGCGGAGCGCGTCGGCGACAGCCAGGAGCGGGTTGACGTGGCCGGCGGTGCCGCCGCCGGCGAGAAGGTACGTCGTCACTCCCCGAGCCTACCCGGCTCGGTCTTCCCGGGCTCAGCGGACGGCGCGGAGCTTCGCGCGCTCGCGCGCCGCGCGGGCCGATGCGATGGCCGCCTCGCGACGGGCCACGGACGCGGGCAGCGAGCGCGCGAACGCGAGCAGCACCCCGCACGCCAGCAGCACCGAGAGCAGCGAGGTGCCTCCCTGCGACATGAACGGCAGCGGGACGCCCAGCACCGGGAAAACCCGCAGCACGACGCCGATGTTGATGAGCGCCTGTCCGACGATCCACACGGTGATGCCACCGGCGGCGATGCGCACGAACGGGTCGTCGGTCTTGCGGATGACGTGGAACGCCCCGACCGCGAAGAGGGCGAACAGCGCCAGCACGACCGCGCAGCCGATGAGGCCGAGCTCCTCCCCCACGATCGCGAAGATGTAGTCGTTCGCGGCGGCGGGGAGCCAGTCGTACTTCTCGCGAGAATTGCCGAGGCCCAGACCGAAGATCCCGCCGCTCGCGAGACCCCAGATGCCGTGCAGCGGCTGGTAGCAGTCGTTGAAGTAGTCGTCGAGGCAGTTCGGGTTCAGGAAGCTCATGAACCGGCGCATGCGGTCGGGGCTCGTGACGGCCAGGAACGCCACGGCGCCCGCGGCGAGGATCGCGGGCAGCACGAAGATGCGCAGCTTGACGCCGGAGAAGAACAGGGCGCCCAGCACGATGAGCACGAGGATCATCGCCGTGCCGAGGTCGTCGCCGGCGAGCACCGTCGCGATCGCGAGGCCCGCCACCGGAACAAGCGGGATGAACACGTGCTGCCACTTGGTGAGCAGGGTCCGCTTTCGGAACAGCACGAACGCGACCCAGAGCGCGAGCCCGAGCTTCAGGAACTCGGAGGGCTGCGCCTGGAACCCGGCGATCGTGATCCAGTTGCGGTTGCCGTCGGCGCCGTGGCCGAGGGGCGTGAAGACCAGCAGCTGGAAGGCGACGCCGAAGATCAGCGCGGGCCACGCGACCTTCTTCCAGAAGGCGACGGGGAGGCGGCTGGCGATGAACATCAGCGGGATGCCGATCACGGCGAACACGACCTGCTTGAGCACCATCTCCCACGGCGCCTCGCCGGCGGCCGTCGCCGTCGCGGAGGTCGCCGACAGCACCATGACGAGCCCGAAGACCGTCAGCAGCAGCGCCGTCGAGGCGATGAGCAGGAACTCGCTCGGCACGGGTGCGAAGACGCGCCCGAGCGACACGCGGGCGGCGAGGCCGCGACGCGCCGGCTTGTCAGCCTCGGTCTTCGGCGCCGCCGGCGTCGTCGCGGCGGGGCGCGTCGGCCGGGCCCGAGGCGGCTGCGTCGTGGTCACCCGGGTCCCCCGTTCCGATCCGTTCCCTCACCGCGGCAGCGAATCTGCGGCCGCGGTCCGCGTACGACGCGAACTGGTCGAAGGATGCGGCAGCGGGAGCGAGAAGAACCACGTCCCCGTCACGCGCCACCCCTGCCGCCAATTCGACGACCTGCGCCATGACCTCTTCAGTCTCATCGGCGTCCACCTCGAACACCGGCACCGCCGGCGCGTGTCGCTCGAACGCGGCCACGACCGCCGTACGGTCGAGGCCGATGACGATCGCCGCCTTCGCCCCGGCGCCACGACCCGAGACCAGGTCGGCGATGTCGACGCCCTTGAGGAGTCCCCCGACGACCCACACGGCTCCCGGGTAGGCCGCGAGCGACGAGGCCGCGGCGTGCGGGTTGGTGGCCTTGGAATCGTCGACCCACGTGACGCCCTCGTGGCGCGCGACGACCTCGATGCGGTGCGGGTCGAGGCGGAAACCGCGCAGCGCCCCACGGATCGCCGCGGGCGCGACATCCAGCGATCGCGCGAGCGCCGATGCCGCCAGGATGTTCGCGACGATGTGGGGCGCTGCGAGCCCGAATGAGGCGAGCTCCTCGACGGTGGTGAGCTCGAGCGCGCTCTTGTGCCGGTCCTCGAGGAACGCGCGGTCGACGACGATGCCCTCGACCACGCCCAGGTCGCTCGGACCCGGCACGCCGAGGTCGAAGCCGATGGCGCGCGCTCCCTCGACGACGTCGGCTTCTTCGACCATCGCCTGGGTCGCGGCATCCGCTTTGTTGTAGACGCAGGCGACGCGCGTGTTGTCGTACACGTGCGCCTTGGCGGCGCGGTACTCCTCGAGGGATCCGTGCCACTCGAGGTGGTCGTCGGCGAGGTTCAGGCACACCGCGGCGTGCGGCGAGAGCGGGTCGAGCGAGTCCTGCAGCCCGAGGTACCAGAGCTGGTGGCTCGACAGCTCGACCACGAGCGCGTCGAACCCTGAGGGGTCGCGCACCGCGTCGAGAACAGGGGTGCCGATGTTGCCGACCGGCGCCGCTCGCAGGCCGCCCGCGACGAGCATCGTGGCCGTGAGGCGCGTGGTCGTGGTCTTGCCGTTGGTGCCGGTGATGAGGATCCAGTCGGCGGGGGTCCCGTCTGCCCGGACCACCTTGTCGCGCACGCGCCACGCGAGCTCGATGTCTCCCCACAACGCGATGTCGTTCTCCCGCGCCCACGAGATGAGCGGATGCCGCGGCGCGAAGCCCGGCGACGCCACGACGACCTCGGGCCCGAACTCGATGAGCTCTGCCGGAACCGACGAGAGCGGCCCGGTCCAGAGTCGCGCGCCGATGACCGGCAGGAGGCGCTCGTACTCCTCATCGGCCTTCTCGGTCACGACGAGGACGTCGGCGCCGAGCTCGGCGAGCGTGTCGGCGACGGAGAAGCCGGTGACCGAAAGGCCGAGCACGGCGACCCGCAGACCCTTCCAGTCGGCGTTCCAGCTGGTGAGGGTGCTCAGGCGTGCCGAGGTCATGTGCGAGAGAGCCATTCGACGTAGAAGAATCCGACCCCCGACACGGCCAGAAGACCGGCGATGATCCACATGCGCACGACGATCGTGACCTCCGACCAGCCGCGCAGCTCGAGGTGATGGTGGAACGGACTCATGAGGAAGAGGCGCTTGCCGCGCGTGATCTTGAAGTAGAGGCGCTGCAGGATCACCGATCCGGGACCGATGATGAAGACGCCGGCGACCAGCACGGCGAGCAGCTCGGTGCGGGTGAGGATCGCCATCGCGGCGATCACACCGCCGATGGCCATCGAGCCCACGTCGCCCATGAAGACCTTGGCCTTGGGCGCGTTCCACCACAGGAACCCGACCAGCGCGCCGACGAAGGACGCCGAGATGATCGCGAGGTCGAACGGGTCGCGCGTCGGATAGCACGCGGCCTTTGCCGCGGCCGAGAGGGCGTCGCCGCCCCAGCACGCCTGATTGAACTGCCAGAACGCGATGAGGCTGTAGGCGCCGACGACGAAGATCGCCGCGCCCGCGGCCATGCCGTCGAGGCCGTCGGTCACGTTCGTGCTGTTGGAGAACGCGACGCCGATGAACGTGATCCACGCGAGGTAGAGGATCCAGCCGGCGATGAGCCCGAGGGTCATGAAGCCCAGAGCCGGCACGTCCCTGAAGACGGAGATGAACGGCGACGCAGGCGTCTGATCGAACTGATTGGGGAAGTTCAGCGCGACGATGCCGAACGGCACCGTGACCGCGACCTGACCGGCGACCTTGCGCCAGCCGCTCAGACCCATGAACTTCTGCTGGCGCACCTTCATGTAGTCGTCGATGAAGCCGACCGCACCGAGACCGACCATCATCCAGATCACGAGGAGGCCCGAGACCGTCGGCGGGTTGTTGCCGACGTAACACCCCACCAGGTAGCCGACGATCGTGCCGACGATGAAGATCGTGCCGCCCATGGTGGGCGTGCCGCGCTTGGTCTGATGGTTGGGGTTGCGGATGTCTTCCGGCGTCCGGATCACCTGACCCCAGCCCCACTTGCGGAAGAGCCGCAGGAACACGGGGGTGAGGAAGAGGGTGAATGCCAGCGAGATCGCCGCCGCGGTAAGGAGAGATCTCACGGGAACGATTCTCCCAGACGATCGCCGAGGAACCGGAGCCCGGCGGAGTTCGACGACTTCACCAGCACGCGATCGCCGTCGCGCAGTTCGCCCTGCAGGTAGTCGAACGCTTCGTCGGCGGTCGAGAAGAAGACGGCCTCGTTGTCCCACGAGCCCTGTGCGACGGCCTCGAGGAACATGCGCCGGGCGGGGTCGCCCACGACGACGATGCGCTGGATGCCGAGCCTCACGGCCAAGAGGCCCACGCGGTCGTGCTCCTCCTCGGCGTACTCGCCGAGCTCGCTCATCGCGCCGAGCACGGCGACGGTGCGCTCTCCGGGCCCCGTGATCTGGGCGAGGGTACGCAGCGCCGCCGCCATCGAGTCCGGACTCGCGTTGTACGCGTCGTTGATGATCCGCACGCGGTCCGACCCGAGCGGCTGCATGCGCCACCGCTCGGCGATCTCGACGGTCTCGAGGCGCGCCACGGCGTCGGCGAGTGAGACTCCGAGCGTCGTCGCGGCGGCGATCGCCGCCAGCGCGTTCATGACGTGGTGCTCGCCCAGCACCCGCAGCCGAAGCGGCAGCGAGACGCCGTCGGCGGTCACGGTGAAGGATGTTCCGGATGCCGAGACCACGACGTCGTCGGCACGCACATCGGTGGCGGCGGGACCGCGGCCGAACCAGCGCACGCTCGCGCCCTGCTCGGCGGCGATGGGCGCCATCGCGGCCACGCGCGCGTCGTCGGCGTTGAGCACCGCCGCTCCCCCGGCGCTCAGCGCGCGGACGAGCTCGGACTTGGCGTGGAACGTCGCCTCGATGCCGCCGAAGCCGCCGGCGTGGGCCATGCCGACCATGAGCACGACGCCGACGTCGGGGTCGACGAGTCCCGCGAGGCGGGCGATCTCACCGGGCGCACTCGCTCCGAACTCGCTCACGAGGTACTTCGTGGTGTGGGTCACGCGCAGCATCGTCAGCGGCGCTCCGACCTCGTTGTTGAACGACGCCTTCGGCGAGACGGTCTCGCCCTCTCCTTCGAGAATGCGGGCGAGCAGGTTCTTCGTCGTCGTCTTGCCGTTCGACCCGGTGATCCCGACGACGCGCAGGTCGCCGGCATCCCGAACCGTCTTGACGACCTCGCGCGCGAGCGCCGCGATCGCCTCGACGACGTCGGTCACGACGATCTGGGAAACGGATGCTGCGACTCGCCGCTCGACGAGGGCGAGGGCGGCGCCCTTCTCGACGGCGGCGTCGACGAACAGGTGCCCGTCCGTCTCTTCGCCGGGCTTCGCGACGAAGATGCCGCCGGGCTCGATCAAGCGGGAGTCGGTGTCGACCGTCCCCGACACGACGGTGTCGAGGGTGTCGCCGTTCTCGAGGTGGACTTCGCCCGAAACGGCACGGGCGATCTGGGCGATGTTGAGCGCGATCATGTGGGGAACTCCGGAAGCTCGGGACACTACCCGAACTTGGGCAGCAGCTCCGGCGACGTCGTCGAGGGCATGACGCGATAGGTCTTGAGAACCTGGGTCATGGCCTTCTGGAACGCGGTCGCGTTGGCCGCAGACGATGTTACCTTCGTCGGCTCGTCGAGGGTGACGACGACGACGTACTCGGGGTCGTCGGCGGGCGCGAAGCCGACCATCGTCGTGTAGTACACACCCTGCTTGTAGTTGCCCTGGCCGTCGCTCTTCTCACCCGTACCCGTCTTGCCGCCGAGGCGGTAGCCGGGGATCGCGACAGTCTTGGCGTAGGGCGCCTGGAGGAAGACGTTCTCGAGCATCTCGCGCATCTGGGCGGACGTGCCCTCGCTGATGACACGCTCGGGCTCGGCGACGTCCGGCTCGACGACCGTGCCGTCGGCCTTCGTGCAGGACTCGATGATCTGCAGCGGCATCTTGACGCCGCCGTTCACGATCGCGCCGTACGCGCGGGCGAGCTCGGGCATGGTCGTCGTGACGCCCTGGCCGAACGAGGTGTTGAGGGTTGTCTGCGCACCCCATTGGTCCGCCGGGTAGATGAGTCCCTGGCCCTCGCCGGGATACCCCGAAGCCGTGCCCTCGCCGATCCCGAAGCGCGTGAAGTAGTCGTAGCGGGTCTGGCTGTCGACCTTCTGGCTGAACTTCGAGATGCCCGCGTTCGACGAGTCGATGAGCACGCCGGTGAGCGTGTAGGTGTAGGCCGGGTGCTGGAACGAGTCGCGAACCCGTGCGCCGCCGTCGAAGTTCTCGAGGCTCGATGCCACGACGGTGGAGTTCGGCGTCTGCCCCGCGGCATCGATGACCGTCGCGGCTGTCAGGCCCTTGAAGGTCGATCCGGGTTCGAACGTGCCGAGGAAGATGCTGCTCGTGCGATCTTTCACCTCTGCGCTGGCGAAGTCATTGGGGTCGACGGTCGGATACTCCGCGGCGGCGCGCACCTTGCCCGTCTTCACCTCGTACACGAGGATCCCGCCGCGCTGCGCGGCCATGCTCTGCGTCTGCTCGGCGATGAGCTGCTGCATGTACCACTGCAGGTCGCGATCGATGGTCAGCTGCAACGTGCCGCCGTCCGTCGCGGGTGTCTCCCGCTCGGTGCCCGGGATGACGACACCGTCCTTGCCCTGCTCGTAGGTGCGCTCGCCGTTCGTCGCGGCGAGACAGGCGTTCTGCGACGCTTCGAGGCTCTCGAGCGGGGTGCCATCCGAGCCGAGGAAGCCGATGAGGTTGCCGGCGACCGCGCCGTCCGGGTAGGTGCGCGCGGGGTGCGAGACGCACGCGATGTACGGCGTCTTCAGGTCGGCCAGCGCCCGGAACTGCTCGGTCGACACGCCTTTCTTGAGCACCGCGTACTGCGAGTTCGGATCCTCGGCGAGAGCAGTGCCGACGATTCCGCGAACCTCCTCGGGCGTCTGGCCCGTGATCTCGGCGACGTCGTTCGACACGTCCGCCCACAGCCGGTCGTCGGATTCTCCGGCGAGCACCTGTTCGTCGATCTGGGTGATGAGCAGCGGAGACAGCTGGCAGTCGTAGCGAAGGATGCTGCCCGCCAGCGTCTGCCCGTTGGCGTCGACGATCGCGCCGCGCGTGCCGTAGAGCGTCTGCCCTCCTGCGAAGGCGACGTCGAGCGAGTCCTTGATGTGGTCGTCGGCGTTCACGACCTGGATGTCGACGAGGCGGACGATGAACCCCGCGAGCACTGCGAGGACGACGGCCAGGGCCACGACGGTTCGGCGGCGGGGGCTTCTCGTGCTTCGTGTCGTCATCTGCGTCTCGTGCTCTGCGCCTCGGGCAGTGGGGCGTCTCGATCGGTTCTCGGCTCGGCGTCGTCGTCTCAGTGTGTGCTCGGGGTGGGCAGTCCGTCCGTGAGCGGCGGCGGAGTGTTGCCGACTCCGCCGTCGGGCGTCTCGGCGACCTCGACAGGCAGCCCGTCGATGGTCGCGTCGGGAACGGTGACCAGGGGCGTGTTCGTGATGAGGGCGTTGGGAACGGATCCGCGGCCGATCGCGTCGACCGACGATGTGCCCATCGCGACCTCCGACGGCCCGAGGATCGCGCCGTCGCTCAGCCGCAGGTAGCTGGGCGCCTCGTTGATGACCATGCCGAGCGCCGCCGCGTTCGCGGCCAGGTACTGCGGCGAGCTGAGCCCGGCGACGTCGTCGTAGAGGATCTGCTTCTCGTAGGTGAGGTCGCGCTGCTGCGTCGTGAGGGCCGCGATCTCGTACGTGCCCTGCGTCGTCATGATCGACAGCGACATCTGGGCCGCGGCGATGAGGAAGGCCCCCATCACGGCGACGATGCCGTAGAAGAGCTTCGGGCGGCGCCGGCGGGCCGGCGCGTCGAGCAGCCGCAGGCGGCGGCGCGCAGCATCCGATCGATCCGGGGCCGCGGCACCCCTCAGGCGAGCGCTGGTGGCGTTCACGATCGTGCTCATCAGGCACCCTCCGCGTGCTCGGGCCTCACGCGCTCAGCGGCTCGGAGGCGCACCGGCGTAGCGCGCGGGTTGACCGCGCGCTCCTCGTCGGTGGCGAGCTCGGCACCTTTGACGAGCAGTCGGAACTTGGGGGCGTGCTCGGGCAGCTCGACCGGCAGCCCCTTCGGCGCGGTCGACGCCGAGGCGTCCGCGAGGGCGCGCTTGACGAGCCTGTCTTCGAGCGACTGGTACGAGAGCACCACGATGCGGCCGCCGACGGGAAGGATGCCGAGGGCCGACGGCACCGCACGCTCGAGCACCGACAGCTCTCGGTTGACCTCGATGCGCAGCGCCTGGAAGACGCGCTTGGCGGGGTGGCCGCTGCGCTGCGCGGCGGCCGGAGTCGCCGCCTGGAGGATCTCGACGAGCCGCCCGGACCGCTCGATCGGCGCTTCGGCGCGCGCGGCGATGATCGCGCGGGCGTAGCGGCCCGCGAGCTTCTCTTCGCCGTAGCGCTCGAAGATGCGCCGGAGGTCGCCTTCGCCATACGTCGCCAGGATGTCGGCGGCCGTCGTGCCCGCCGACTGGTCCATGCGCATGTCGAGCGGCGCATCCTGCGCGTACGCGAAGCCGCGGTCGGCGACATCGAGCTGCAGCGACGAGACGCCCAGATCGAAGAGGATGCCGTCGGCCGCCGCGAAACCGCTCGAGGTCACGGCGTCGGCGATCCCGTCATAGACCGTGTGCACGAGGTGCACGCGGTCGCCGAACGGCGCGAGCCGCT
Source organism: Microbacterium sp. F01 (assembly GCF_056156365.1). Classification (NCBI taxonomy): domain Bacteria; kingdom Bacillati; phylum Actinomycetota; class Actinomycetes; order Micrococcales; family Microbacteriaceae; genus Microbacterium; species Microbacterium sp. F01. The sequence continues at coordinate 1,679,378 of NZ_CM149592.1, read as the reverse complement.
CCCCCGCGATGCGCAGGGCGTCGGTGTCGCGATCGAGGCCGATGAGCTGGAGCTTCGGGAAGCGCTGGAGGAACGCCTCGGAATGACCGCCCATGCCGAGCGTGGCATCGACGAAGACGGCGCCGTCGCGCTCGAGCGCGGGTGCCAGCAGCTCGATGCAGCGCTCGAGCATGACCGGGGTGTGGATGTCGCGCAGATTCATAATCGCCTGGCGGTCCTGGTCCCCAAGCCCTGATCCCCATCCGCTCCGACCTGGCGCCGGGGAAGTGGCGTCAGGGCACGAGCAGCTGGGAGTCACGGCCGAGGGCTCAGAACAGGCCCGGAATCACCTCCTGCTCCAGCTCGGCGTAGCTCTCTTCGTTGGCCTCGGCGTAGGTGTTCCACGCCGTGGCGTCCCAGATCTCGGCATGGGCGCCTACGCCGGTGACGACGAGGTCGCGCTCCAAGCCGGCGTATGCGCGCAGCGGAGGGGGGATCGTGATGCGGTTCTGACTGTCGGGCTTCTCGGCGCTCGCGCCCGAGAGGAACATGCGCAGGAAGTCACGCGCCTGCTTATTGGCAAGCGGCGCCTCACGGATGCGGTCGTGCACCCGCTCGAACTCCTTCTCGCTGAACACGTACAGGCAGCGATCCTGTCCGCGTGTCACGACGACACCCCCGCCAAGGTCGTCGCGGAACTTCGCCGGAAGGATGACGCGCCCTTTGTCATCGAGCTTGGGTGTGTGCGTGCCCAAAAGCATCGGTACATCACACCCCCTTCGTCCGGCCCCCCGGGTTGTGCGCCACTTTACTCCACTCTCCTCCACTTCGCTACCGATTCGTGATCTGGTGCTCCTCCGTCCCCCTCCCGGAGACGGGTATGGGCGGCGCGCGGGCAACAAAAAAGCACCGACCCGAAGGTCGGTGCTTCTCGTGCCGGTTCAGGCGATGGGGACGCTCAGCGCTCCTCCTGCCGCTTGTCCCAGCGATCGTTCATGCGATCCATGAACGAAGAGCTGTTCTGGGGTTTGGCGGGCCGATCGGGTTCGACTCTCGCCTTGCCGGGGCCACGCCCGGGAGTGACGGCGAGGAGTACCCCGCCCAGCATCACGACGAAGCCGATCACACCGACGACGATCAACTGCTGCGATACCCCGACGATCAGACCGCCGAGCCCGAGCAGCACGAGGATCGTGCCGTAGACGATGTTGCGATAGCTCAGAGTGCGTCCGTCGCGGGGCGCGCTGACGACATCCGCGTCGTTGCGCATGAGATGGCGTTCCATCTCGTCCAGCAGGCGCTGCTCCTGTTCGGAGAGTGGCATGCTTCCCCCTCTGTACTTCGGTGGCTCGATTGTACGCGTGCCGTTCCTCACTAGGCTAGGCCCGTGTCCGCCCCTGTTGAGCCGATCGAAGCCATTTCCCAGCGAGTGGACATGTTCATCTCGGCTCAACGTCGGAGTGTGGCCGACGCCGGCCCCGAGGCGGCCCGATTCGTCGCCGCGGGCGCGGATGCCGTCACCGGCGGAAAACGCCTTCGCGGACGATTCTGCATCTCCGGGTGGAGGGCAGTGGAGGAGGCCTCGGGCCCCGCAGGCGTCGCCCCCGCCCCCGTGATCGCCGCGGCCGCCGCTCTTGAGGTTTTCCACGCCGCGGCCCTCGTCCACGACGACCTCATCGACAACTCCGACACGCGACGAGGCCGTCCGTCGGCGCATCGCGCCCTCGAAGCCGGGCACCGCGGCTCGGGCTGGCTCGGCGACGCCGACGCCTTCGGCCGCTCGGCCGCGATCCTGCTCGGCGACCTGCTCGTGGCATGGAGCGACGACCTCCTCGAGGAGGGGCTCGCCGGGACCTCGCCCGACCGCGCGTCAGCAGCCCGAAGCCAGTACGCCCTCATGCGTCGCGAGGTCACGCTCGGGCAGTTCCTCGACGTCGCCGAGGAATCGGCGTTCGCCGGCGAGCCCGACGACAAGCACGCGGAGCGTGCGCTGCGCGTGGCCTCCTTCAAATCGGCGCGCTACAGCGTGCAGCAGCCGCTCGCGATCGGCGCGGCGCTTGCGGGGGCGGATGCTGCGCAGGCGGCGGCGCTGGCCGCGTTCGGGCATCCGCTCGGCATGGCGTTCCAGCTGCGTGACGACGTGCTCGGCGTGTTCGGCGACGAGGCCGCGACCGGCAAGCCGTCCGGCGACGACCTGCGCGAGGGCAAGCGCACCGTGCTCATCGCGTACGCGCGCGAAGCACTCGCGCCCACCGCCCGGCGGATCGTCGACGAGCTGGTCGGCGACCCCGACCTCGACGCCGATCAGGTGGCGTCACTCCAGCGGACGATCGTCGACACCGGCGCCCTCGACCGAGTCGAGCGACTCATCGCCGACTACGCGCACGAGGCCGATCGCGCCCTGTCGGGCGCACGGCTCGGCAACGCGGCCGTGGGCGAGCTGCGCGATCTCGCGCGCGCCGCGACGATCCGCACGACGTGAGCTCCCGGTCCCCTGAGCTCGGCCCCGGTCCCTGGGCTCGTCGAAGGTCAGGCCAGGGTGCGGGCGACCCGCCGGACCTCGCTCTTGCGACCGGCGAGCAGCGCCTCGATCGGCGCGATCCCGATCGTGTCCTCGGAGGTCAGCAGCCAGTCGATCGCCTCGTCGTCCGTGAAGCCGGCGTCGTGCAGCACGAACACGGTGCCTCGCAGTGATGACAGCGGGTGCCCGTCGACCACGAAGACGGACGGCACCTTGAAGACGCCGTCGCGCTTGGCGCCGACGAGGTAGTACTCATCGAGCAGTCGGCGCACCCGGCCGAGCGGTTCGCCGAGCACCTCCACGAGGTCGGGCAGGGTGAGCCAGTCGGTCTCGAAGCGCGGAGCGGCGTCAGAGGTCACGAAAGCAACTATCTCAGATCGGATCCCGCGCTCGTCCACCCCACTTTGGTCACACGAGTAACAGAAACCTCTCTTGATAACACCAGTTGACACCTATAAATATCCGTGACACGGTTCTCGAAGTCGGCTGAGGGGGGAAACTCGTGCGACAGGTACGCAATGCAAGAAGTCGTGTCGACCACGGAGACACGCCGTCGCGGGCGATCTTCGCCGGTGTGCCCGTGGCCGTGGCGGGGTCGATCGCGCTATCTCTGTCGGCGGTGCCGGCACATGCCGCGACGACGGATGCCGCGCCCTCGAGCGTGCCGCGCACGATCGGCGCCTCAGCTGTGAGCGTCCCCCGCGTGACCGCCCTGCCCACGGTCCGCGTGACGGCCGAGGCCGCCCCGGCGACGTACACGGTGCAGCGCGGCGACACCGTGAGCCGCATCGCGGCGCGGTTCGGTCTGCGCACCAGCGACGTGCTCGCCCTCAACGGGCTCGGCTGGTCGTCGACGATCTACCCCGGCCAGGTGCTCACGCTCAGCGCCGCTGCCGCCGCACCGGCGCCCGCCGCCCCCGCGCCGGCTCCGTCCACCGGCACGTACACCGTGCAGCGCGGTGACACGATCAGTGCGATCGCCAAGCGCCACGGCACCACCACGAACGCGGTGCTCTCGGCCAACGGGCTCGGCTGGTCGTCGATCATCTACCCCGGGCAGACCATCAAGATCCCCGGTGCGGCGACGTCGGTCCCCGGGCTCACCGCGGAGCAGACCTCCAACGCGCAGCTGATCGTGCGGATCGGGCGCGAGCTCGGCGTGTCCGATCGCGCCATCGCCATCGCCCTCGGCACCGCGATGCAGGAGTCATCGTTGCGCAACGTGACGTGGGGCGACCGCGACTCGCTGGGCCTGTTCCAGCAGCGCCCGAGCTACGGATGGGGCACCGAGGCGGAGGTGCAGGATGCCGCGCGCGCGACGCGCGCCTTCTTCGGCGGCGCCGGCGACCCCAACGGCTCGCGCACGCGCGGGCTGCTCGACATCCCCGGCTGGGAGAACCTGACCTTCACGCAGGCCGCCCAGGCCGTGCAGATCTCGGCATACCCCGACGCGTACGCGAAGTGGGAGGCTTCGGCCTACTCGTGGCTCGCGGCGCTTCGGTGACGAGCGGGTCACATTGCGGTCTCGCGGGTGAGCCGCTCCGCCGCCTCGCAGGCACGGATCCGTAGACTCTCAGGGTGAGCACGAGTCAGCAGACGGACCCGCTGATCGGCCGTCTCGTCGACGGCCGATACCGGGTGCGTGCTCGCATCGCCCGCGGCGGCATGGCGACTGTGTACGTGGCGACCGATCTGCGCCTCGAGCGCCGCGTCGCCCTCAAGGTCATGCACTCGCATCTGAGCGACGACACGGTCTTCCAGAGCCGGTTCATCCAGGAGGCCCGCGCGGCGGCCCGCCTCGCCGATCCTCACGTAGTCAACGTGTTCGATCAGGGCCAGGACGGCGACATGGCGTACCTCGTCATGGAGTACCTCCCCGGCATCACGCTGCGCGAGCTCCTGCGCGAGCAGCGCCGGCTGACGGTGCCGCAGGCGATCTCCATCCTCGACGCCGTGCTGTCGGGTCTCGCCGCCGCACACAAGGCCGGCATCGTCCACCGCGACGTCAAGCCCGAGAACGTGCTCCTCGCCGAAGACGGTCGCATCAAGATCGGCGACTTCGGGCTCGCCCGAGCGACGACCGCGAACACCGCGTCGGGTGCGCAGCTGCTCGGAACCATCGCGTACCTCGCCCCCGAGCTCGTCACCCGCGGCACCGCCGACGCCCGCAGCGACATCTATGCCATCGGCATCATGCTGTACGAGATGCTCACCGGCGAGCAGCCCTACAAGGGCGAGCAGCCGATGCAGATCGCGTTCCAGCACGCGACCGACTCGGTGCCGAGGCCGAGCGTGAAGAACCCGGGCGTTCCCGAGCCCCTCGACGAGCTCGTGCTCTGGGCGACCGAGAAGTCGCCCGACGAACGGCCCCTCGACGCGCGCGAGATGCTGCAGCGCCTGCGCGACATCGAACGCGAGCTGGGCATCTCCCCCGTCGTCGCCCGCACCGGCCCCATCGGCATCGTGCGCGACGACGTCGCTGCGACCGGCGAGCTCACGGCGGTGCTGCCCAGCACGGCGACCGGACCCGTCGCCACGATGGCCGAGGTCGACAACGCCGGCCGGCTCCGCCGCGCCACCCAGCGCCGCCGCTCGCGCGGTGGATGGCTCGTCGCCCTCGTCGTCGTGCTCGCGGCGCTCGCCGCTGGCCTGGGCTGGTGGTTCGGCTCCGGTCCGGGGTCGATGGTCCCGGTCGCCGACGTCACCGGCATGACGTTCGAGCAGGCGTCGGCGCGCCTGCAGGAGGACTCGCTCGTCGCCGTACAGCAGGGCGAGTACAGCCTCGACGTCGCCACGGGGCAGGTCATCCGCAGCGATCCGGGGGGCGGCACCCGCGTCGACAAGGGCGCCGAGGTGAACGTCTACGTCTCGCTCGGCCCGCAGGAGGCGACGTTCGCGTCGTTCTCGGGAATGCCCGACGCCGACGCGCGCGCGGCGCTCCAGGCCCAGTCGGTGTCCGTCCCCGACGAGAGCGCGAAGTTCTTCACCGACGCGGCCCCCGACGTCGTGATCGGCGTGGTCATCCGCCCCGCCGGTGCGCCGGAGGACGGCTCGCAGGACGTCGCCTGCATGGACGGCTGCACCGTCCACCAGGGCGATACCGCGCGTCTCCAGGTGTCGCTCGGACCGCTTCCGAACGTCGCGGGCGAGAGCGAGGGCAAGGCACGCAGCACGCTCGAGGGTCTCGGACTCGTGGTCGCCGACCCCAGCCAGACCGAGTCCAGCGACTCGGTGGACGAGGGCCGCGTGATCCGTGTCATCGGCAAGGAGGACGACAGCTGGCTCGCCCCCGGCGATACCGTGACCCTCGTCGTGTCGACCGGTCCCGAGTTGTTCGAGGTGCCCGACTTCGAGGGCATGACGCTCGCCGAGGCCCGCCAGGCGGCCTCCAACGCGGGCTTCTCCATCGACTACGACGACCGCTGGGACGCCTTCCCCGATCCGTTCACCCAGGTCGAGTCGCAGAAGCCCGACGCCGGCGACATGGAGCCCAAGGGCACCGTCATCTCGCTGCGCATCGCCGCCGCCCTCTGACGCCCGACAAAGAAGATCCCGGATGCCTCGGGGCGAGGCATCCGGGATCTCCTGTGTGTCAGACGCGGGAGGTCAGCGCTTCTCGAGCTCCTCCGCGACGAGGAAGGCGAGCTCGAGGGACTGCATGTGGTTCAGGCGCGGGTCGCACAGCGACTCGTAGCGCGTCGCAAGCGTAGCCTCGTCGATCTGCTCGGAACCCCCGAGGCACTCGGTGACGTCGTCGCCGGTGAGCTCGACGTGGATGCCGCCGGGGAACGTGCCCACCGCGCGGTGCGCCTCGAAGAAGCCGCGGACCTCGTCGACGACGTCGTCGAAGCGACGCGTCTTGTAGCCGGTAGGCGTCGTGATGCCGTTGCCGTGCATCGGGTCGGTGACCCACAGCGGCACCGCGCCCGAGTCCTTCACGGCCTCGAGGAGAGGCGGCAGCGCGTCGCGGATCTTGCCCGCACCCATGCGCGTGATGAAGGTGAGGCGGCCGGGCTCGCGGTTCGGGTCGAGCTTGTCGATGAGCGCGAGCGCCGTCTCGGGCGACGTGGTCGGGCCGAGCTTCACGCCGATGGGATTGCGGATCTTCGAGAAGTAGTCGACGTGCGCGCCGTCGAGTTCGCGCGTCCGCTCGCCGATCCACAGGAAGTGCGCCGACGTGTTGTACGGCGTGTTCGTGCGCGAGTCGATGCGCGTCATGGGCCGCTCGTAGTCCATGAGCAGGCCCTCGTGGCCGGTGTAGAACTCGACGCGCTTGAGCTCGTCGAAGTCGGCGCCGGCGGCCTCCATGAACTTGATGGCGCGGTCGATCTCGGTCGCGAGGCGCTCGTACTGCTGGTTGGCGGGGTTCTGCGCGAAGCCCCTGTTCCAGGAGTGCACCTCGCGGAGGTCGGCGAAGCCGCCCTGCGTGAACGCGCGGATGAGATTGATGGTCGACGCGGCCGTGTGGTAGCCCTTGAGCAGCCGGTTCGGGTCCGCCTTGCGCGACGCCTCGGTGAAGTCGTAGCCGTTGACGATGTCGCCGCGGTACGCCGGGAGCGTGACGTCGCCACGGCTCTCGGTGTCGCTCGAGCGGGGCTTGGCGAACTGGCCCGCCATGCGACCCATCTTGACGACCGGCATCGACGCGCCGTAGGTGAGCACGACGGCCATCTGCAGCACCGTCTTGATGCGGTTGCGGATCTGCTCGGCGGTGGCGCCGGCGAAGGTCTCGGCGCAGTCGCCGCCCTGGAGGAGGAACGCCTTGCCGGAGGCGGCACGCGCGAGGCGCTCGCGGAGGTTGTCGACCTCACCCGCGAACACGAGCGGCGGCAGAGTCGCGAGTTCCGCGGATGCCTCAGCCACCGCGTCCGCGTCATACCACTGGGGCTGCTGCTTGATGGGCAGGGTCCGCCAGTGGTCGAGTGCGTCGAGGTGCTGGAGCATCCCCCGATTCTAGCCGTGGCACGGAGGGCACCGGCGCCGCGTGACGACCGGCCACCAGGCGTTCAGCGGGTCTTCGGCTTCAGCCGGTCCTTGACGGTCGACGCGTAGACATCGTCGTACTCCTGCTCCCCCAGCCGCTGCAGAGCGACCATGATCTCGTCGGTGATCGAGCGCAGGATGTAGCGGTCGCCCTCCATGCCTTCGAAGCGCGAGAAGTCGAGCGGCTCGCCCACGACGATGCCGACCCGCACGATCCGCGGGACCGTGGTGCCGATCGGCATCATCGTGTCGGTGTCGACCATCACCACCGGCACGACCGGCACGTGCGCCTCGAGCGCCATGCGGGCGATGCCGGTGCGGCCGCGGTAGAGCTTGCCGTCGGGGCTGCGGGTGCCCTCGGGATAGATGCCGAGCAGATCACCGCGACCGAGGACCTGAAGACCCGTGTTGAGGGATGCCTCGGACGCCTTGCCGCCGGAGCGGTCGATGGGCAGCTGTCCCGTGCCCTTGAAGAACATGCGGGTCGCCCAGCCTTTGAGGCCTTTGCCGGTGAAGTAGTCGCTCTTGGCGAGGAATGCGACGGGCCGGTCGAGCATGAGCGGCAGGAAGATCGAGTCCACGAACGAGAGGTGGTTGCTCGCGAGGATCGCGGCACCCTCCGCGGGGACGTTGCGACGGCCGACGATCCACGGGCGCCAGATCGCCTTGACGATCGGTCCGATGACCACGTATTTCATCAGCCAGTAGAACATCGCGCTACGCCTCTGTCCCCGCGAGATCGGCCGCTCCGATGAGGCCCGCGTCGTTGACGAGCTTCGCGATCTTGAAGCTGGCGATCGGCCGGTCACCGTAACCGGGCAGCGACTTCTCGTATGCGAGGCGCATCGGCTCGAGCAGGGCATCGCCGAGCTGGGCGACGCCGCCGCCGATGACGAAGAGCTCCGGGTCGAGCACGGCCTGGAACCCGCCGCACGCCTCGCCGAGCGCGGTCGCGACGCGCCGCAGCGCCTCCGCGGCGCCGGCGTCGCCGGCGAGCACGAGGCGCGACACGGCCGGTCCGCTGATCTTGCCGTTCTCTGCCCGGTGCGCCGCCAGCGCGGCGCCGATGCCGCCGCCGTCGGCGATGTCGTTGGCCTCGCGCTGCAGAGCACGGCCCGACGCATACTGCTCGAGGCATCCGTGCTGACCGCAGCCGCAGAGGATGCCGTCGCGGATGAAGCGGATGTGGCCGAGTTCGGCGGCGACGCCGTGCCCGCCGCGGAACAGCTTGCCGTCGAGCACGATCGCTCCGCCCACGCCGGTGCCCATCGTGAGCATGACCATGTGGCCGACGCCGCGCCCCGCGCCGAAGCGATACTCGGCCCACCCCGCGGCGTTCGCGTCGTTCTCGATCGTGACCGGCAGGCCGATCCCGTCTTCGAGCGTCGCCTTCAGCGGCTCGTTGTGCCACGCGATGTTGGGGGCGTGGATGACGGTCGCCCGGTCGCGGTCGATGAAGCCGGCGGCCGCGACGCCCACGGCGGCGACCTCGTGCGCCGCGCGGAAGTAGCGGGCCATGTCGACGACGGCCTGAGCGAGCGCCGCGGTGTCGGTGGGCGTGTCGACGCGGAGCTGCTCGGCGATGGCGCCGTCGGAGTCGACGACCCCGCCCGCGATCTTGGTTCCGCCGATGTCGATGCCGACCTTGAGCACGATCTCCCTCTCCGGCCGCCGCACGCGCGACAGCGCCTTGAAGTCTATCCAGGAGGGCACTGTCCACATCCCCCGCTGAGTCTGATGTGACACCTGATTAGACTCGGATGAGATCCACCCGAGATTCAGTCGTCCGGTACCGAAGGAGCTGCCGTGGTCCAATTCGAAGTCCCCGCTATCGTCCCCGCCGACCCCCAGGCGAACATCACCGACCTCCTGGTCGAGCGCGTCAAGAAGACGCCCAACCTCGCGCTGTTCGCCGTGCCCGAGGGCGACGGGTGGCGCGACATCTCCGCGGCGGAGTTCCAGAAGCAGGTCATCGCGCTGGCCAAGGGCTTCGTCGCCGGCGGCATCGAGCCCGGCGACAAAGTGGGCTTCATCGCCCGCACCACCTACGAGTGGACGCTCGTCGACTTCGCGCTGTTCTACGCCGGCGCGGTCATGGTGCCGATCTACGAGACGAGCTCGAGCGCGCAGATCGCGTGGAACCTCACCGACTCGGGTGCTGTCGTGATCATCACCGAGCTGCCGGACCACAGCGCACGCCTCGCCGAGGCGCGTCCCGAGCTCCCGCTGATCCGCTCCGCGTGGGAGATGCACGGCGGCGACCTCGACAAGCTCGTCGCCGAGGGTGCGAGCGTGACGGACGACGAGATCGAGCGGCGTCGCAACATCGCGAACGGTGCCGACATCGCCACCCTCATCTACACCTCGGGCTCGACCGGGAGGCCGAAGGGGTGCGTGCTGACGCACAGCAACTTCGTCGAGCTGTCCCGCAACGCCGCCAAGTCGCTGCACGAGGTGCTCGACATGCCTGGCGCGTCGACGCTCCTCTTCATCACGACGGCGCACGTGTTCGCCCGGTTCATCTCCATCCTCACCATCCACGCGGGGGTGAAGACGGGCCACCAGCCCGACACGAAGCAGCTGCTGCCCGCGCTCGGATCCTTCAAGCCCACGTTCCTGCTGGCCGTGCCGCGCGTGTTCGAGAAGGTCTACAACTCGGCCGAGCAGAAGGCCGAGGCCGGCGGCAAGGGCAAGATCTTCCGCGCCGCAGCGCACACGGCGATCGAGCACTCGAGGCTCGAGCAGGAGGGCAAGAAGATCCCTCTCGGCACGAAGATCAAGTTCGCGCTGTTCGACCGGCTGGTCTATTCGAAGCTGCGCACCGCGATGGGCGGCAACGTCGCGTACGCCGTGTCGGGCTCCGCTCCCCTGGGCCCGCGTCTCGGACACTTCTTCCACAGCCTCGGCGTCACGATCCTCGAGGGCTACGGCCTCACCGAGACGACCGCGCCCGCCACGGTCAACCTCGCGACCAAGTCCAAGATCGGCACCGTGGGTCCGGTGCTCCCGGGTGTCGGCATCCGTCTCGCCGACGACGGCGAGATCCAGGTGCGCGGCATCAACGTGTTCAAGGAGTACTGGCGCAACCCCGAGGCCACCGCGGCCACGTTCGACGGCGACTGGTTCAAGACCGGCGACATCGGCGCGTTCGACTCCGAGGGCTTCCTCACGATCACCGGTCGCAAGAAGGAGATCATCGTCACCGCCGGCGGCAAGAACGTCTCGCCCGCGGCCCTCGAGGACCCCATCCGCGCCAACCCGATCGTCGGGCAGGTCGTGGTCGTGGGCGATCAGAAGCCGTTCATCGCCGCTCTCGTGACGCTCGACCCCGAGATGCTCCCGGCGTGGCTGTCGAACAACAACCTGCCGGGCGACATGTCGCTCGCCGACGCGGCGAAGAACGACGCCGTGCGTGCCGAGGTGCAGCGGGCGATCGACATCGCGAACAAGAACGTCTCGCGCGCCGAGTCGATCCGCAAGTTCACGATCCTCCCCACCGAGTGGACCGAGGGCAGCGGCCACCTCACCCCGAAGATGAGCATCAAGCGCAACGTCATCCTCGAGGACTTCGCCGGCGACATCGAAGAGATCTACACCGTGCCCGTCAACACGACGAACGTCTCGCTCTCGTAGCGAAGAGCGACGGATGCCGGAAGCCCCGGGCCCTCTTCAGGGTCCGGGGCTTCTCGTTCACCGGCGAGGCAGGCGGTCAGAACCAGTCCGACTCGCGGATCTCGCGCATCGCGACGCGACGCTGCTCCTTCGTCAGCCGATCGAGGTAGAGCGTGCCGTCGAGGTGGTCGGTCTCGTGCTGCAGCGCCTGCGCGAGGAGCCCTTCGCCCTCGAGCACCACCTCATTGCCGTCGAGGTCGATCCCGACGACCTTCGCCCAGGGGTACCGCACGGCGTCGTGCCACAGGCCCGGCACCGACAGGCAGCCTTCGCCGATGGCCTCGGGCTCACCCGACACCTCGACCAGCACGGGGTTCAGGACGTAGCCGATGTCGCCGTCGATGTTGTAGCTGAACGCGCGCAGGCCGACGCCGATCTGCGGCGCGGCAACGCCCGCACGGCCGGGCAGCTCGACGGTGTCGACGAGGTCGCGGACGAGGGCGCGCACGCCGTCGTCGATCTGGCCGATGGGGGCGCTGACAGACTTCAGGACGGGGTCGCCGAACACACGGATGGGGCGGACTGCCATCGGATCAGGCCGCCGACGCGAGGGAGCGCAGGCCCTCGACCACTGTCGCAGCGAGCTGACGGGCGGCCTCACGCGTCGCGGGATGCAGCTCGCGGAACACGATGGCGCTGCCGGCCGCGATGTGCGGGTCGTACGGCACGCGCACGACCGCGCGAACGCGGGTGCGGAAGTGCGACTCCAGCTCATCGAGCTGGACGAGCGGATGCCCCGGCCGCGCGTTGTTGAGAACCACGACGGCGCTGCGCACCTTGTCGGCGTATCCGTTCGTCTCGAGCCATGTGAGCGTCTCGGACGCCAGCCGCGCCTCGTCGACGCTGAGGCCGGCGACGATCACGATCTGGTCGGCGAGGTCGAGCGTGGCGCCCATGACCGAGTGGACGATGCCCGTGCCGGTGTCGGTGAGGACGACGGAGTAGTAGTGCGCTGCGAGAGCTGCGACATCCCGGTAGTCGGTGTCGTTGAACGCCTCCGAGACGCGCGGGTCGGTGTCGGAGGCGACGACGTCGAGACGCGTCTCGTCGCGCGCGACGATGCCCGACAGGTCGTTGAAGCCGACGACCTCGGGGCTCATGCGAACCAGGTCGCGCACGGTCTTGCCGCTGTCGCGTGTGATGCGCTCGGCGAGCGTGCCGCGGTCGGGATTGGCGTCGATCGCGATCACCCGGTCGTCGCGCGCGTCGGCCAGTGCCTGGCCGAGCAGGGTGGTCACGGTCGTCTTGCCGACGCCGCCCTTGCGCGAGAGCACGGGCACGAAGCGGGCGCCGCCGGCGAGCGGGCCCGCGATGCGGCGGTCGAGCTCCTTGCGTGCCTTCGCGCGCTTGCTGTCACCGAGGTTGATGCGCTTCCCCGAGATCGAGTAGACGAAGTGCTGCCACGCGCCCTCTGGCTCGGGACGCACGACCTGGTGCGGGTCGAGCAGGCGATCGGCGGTGAGGAGGTCGGCGGTCTCGCGGTCGGCCTCGAACTCGCCGAGGCGCTTCGAGGTCAGAGCCACATCGGCGCGCGGGAACGGCGCGCGCTCGACCGCGGAGCGCTCCACCACCGGCTGGGCGCCGGTGTGGTTCGCCTCGCGCCGCGTGGCGGGCGTGGGGGCGGTCTGCGCCGCCGCAGCGGCCGCCGAGACCGACGGGCGGGCAGGCGCCGGCTTCGGCGCGGCGGGCGCCGGGGTCGCGGCTGCCTTCTCGTCGTCGGCCGGGGTCTTGGCGCTCATGGGCTCCTCCGCGGTGTCTTCGGTCGAGATGACATCGTCTCCCGTTGCGGCGTTCTCCGCCAGGGCGGACTCGACGCCGTCGTCGGCGAGCTCGAGATCGAACTCGGCCGGATCGAACTCTCCATCGAAGTCCGCGTCTTCGAACTCGACGGCGTCGAAGTCGGCGATCGCGAACTCGTCGACCGCCTGTGTCGCGGGTGAGGACTCGGCGGCAAGGGTCTCTTCGGCGACGAACTCGGGCGCGGACACCGCCTCGACGGGCTCGTCGGCGACCGGCTCGATCTCGTCGGCCCCCGCCGCGGGCTCCTCGACCGCGGGCGCCTCGGCCCCGGGTTCTGCCGAGGTCTCCTCGACCACGTCGGCGTCCTCGACCTCGATCACCTCGACGAGCTCGGCGTCGGCGATGTCCTCGACCGGGGGCGCCGGCGCGAAGCCCTCGCCCTCGACGGTCCACTCCTCGAGGTCGGCCGCGTTCTCGACGATCTCGGCCTGGGCGGTTTCGGTCGAGAACTCCTCCGCCGGTGCGGCTTCGATGACCGGAAGGTCGGCGTCGGCCGGGATCTCGATGACGAAGGGCACCTCGTCGTCGATCACGCCGTCGTCGTCGCGGTCGTCGTCGGATTCGGACGGCAGTTCGACGTTCACCTGCGCCGTCGCACCACCCAGGATGCCGAGACCGGTCGTGTCGATGCTTCCGGTGTCGGACAGCACGCCGTTTTCGGGCTCGTCGGGCGTGTGTTCGGTGCGATCGGGCGTCACTGCGGAGTTCTCCTGAAAAGACGGCGTTTCGGGCGGGTTGCCGCCTTCCAGGCTACTGCGCCGGACGGATGACGACCAAAAGGTCGCCGGCGTCGACCTGCGCGGTCTCGGCGATCACGAGGCGCTCGACGACGCCGTCGACGGGTGCGGTGATGGCCGCCTCCATCTTCATGGCCTCGATCGACGCGACCGGCTGGCCGGCCGTGACGGTGTCGCCGACCTTCGCTTTGAGCGTGACGACGCCCGAGAAGGGAGCGGCGACCTGCCCCGGCTTCGAGGTGTCGGCCTTCTCTGCCTGGCGCGCCTCGACCTTGATGCTGCGATCGCGCACGAACACCGGCCGCAGCTGGCCGTTGAGCGTCGTCATGACCGTGCGCATGCCCTTGGGATCGGCCTCGCCGATGGCCTCGAGCCCGACGTACAGCTGCACGCCCGGATCGATCTCGGCGATATGCTCCTCCCCCGGCTTGAGCCCGTAGAGGTAGTCGGGGGTGCCGAGCGCCGTGAGGTCGCCGTACGTCTCGCGGTTCTTCTCGAACTCGCGTGCGGGTCCGGGGAAGAGCAGGCGGTTGAGCGTGCGGCGCCGCGTCGCGGCGTCGCCAGTGAGTCCTTCTTCCTCGTCCGCGGTGAGCGGCGGGATCTCGATCGAGACCGTGCGCCCCGCGAGCACCTTCGTACGGAAGGGCTCCGGCCAGCCGCCCGGCAGATCGCCGAGCTCGCCTGCCATGAAGCCCACGACCGAGTCCGGGATGTCGTAGTTCTGCGGGTTCGCCTCGAAGTCGGCAGGGTCCGCGCGCACCGCGACGAGCGCGAGGGCGAGGTCGCCGACGACCTTCGACGACGGCGTCACCTTGGGGATGCGACCGAGGATGCGGTCGGCCGCGGCGTACATGTCCTCGATGAGCTCGAAGTCGTCTGCCAGGCCGAGCGCGATCGCCTGCTGGCGGAGATTCGACAGCTGCCCGCCCGGGATCTCGTGGTGGTAGACACGGCCGGTCGGCGAGGCGAGGCCGGACTCGAACGGACGGTACAGGTGGCGCACGGCCTCCCAGTAGGGCTCGAGGTCGCTGACCGCCTGCAGGCTCAGGCCGGTGTCGCGGTCGGTGTGGGCGAGTGCGGCGACCAGCGCCGAGAGCGACGGCTGGCTCGTGGTTCCCGACATCGGTGCGGCCGCAGCATCCACAGCGTCCACTCCCGCGGCACTCGCCGCGAGCAGCGTCGCGAGCTGGCCGCCCGCGGTGTCGTGCGTGTGCAGGTGCACGGGCAGGTCGAAGTTCTCGCGCAGCGCCGTGACGAGCTTCGCCGCCGCCGCGGGACGCACGAGGCCCGCCATGTCCTTGATGGCGAGGATGTGCGCGCCCGACTCCACGATCTGCTCCGCGAGGCGCAGGTAGTAGTCGAGCGTGTACAGCTTCTCGGCGGGGTCCAGCAGGTCGGAGGTGTAGCAGAGCGCGACCTCGGCGATCGCCGTGCCGGTGGAGCGCACGGCGTCGATCGCCGGACGCATCTGCGACACGTCGTTGAGGGCGTCGAAGATGCGGAAGATGTCGACGCCCGTGGCCGCGGCCTCGCGCACGAAGGCGTCGGTCACCTCGACGGGGCGCGGCGTGTAGCCCACGGTGTTGCGGCCGCGCAGCAGCATCTGGATCGGGATGTTCGGCATCGCCGCGCGCAGCGCCTCGAGGCGCTCCCACGGGTCCTCGGCGAGGAAGCGCAGCGCGACGTCGTACGTCGCACCGCCCCACGCCTCGACCGACAGCAGCTGCGGGGTCATGCGCGCGACGTGAGGGCCGACGCGGACGAGATCGCGAGTGCGCACGCGCGTCGCGAGCAGCGACTGGTGCGCGTCGCGGAACGTCGTCTCGGTGACGGCGAGGCCGCTCTGCGCGCGCAGGGAGCGGGCGAAGCCCTCGGGGCCGAGCTCGCGCAGGCGGTCGAGCGTGCCGGCGGGCGGCGCCGCCGCGAGGTCGATGGCCGGCAGCTTGCTTCCGGGCGACACCGACAGCGGCTTCTCGCCATACGGGCGGTTGACGGTCACGTCACCGAGCCAGCTGAGCAGCTTCGTCGCTCGGTCGCGGGACGGGTTGCTCGTGAGCAACTCGGGGCGCTCGTCGATGAACGACGTGCTCACGTCGCCCGCGACGAAGGCGGGGTCGTCGAGCACGCCGCGCAAGAACGGGATGTTGGTCGCGACGCCGCGGATGCGGAACTCTGCGAGGGCCCGGCGTGCGCGCGCGACGGCGGCCGGGAAGTCGCGGCCGCGGCACGTGAGCTTCGCGAGCATCGAGTCGAAGTGCGGGCTGATCTGCGAGCCCGCGGCGGTGGTGCCGCCGTCGAGGCGGATGCCGGCGCCGCCGGGCGAGCGGTACGTGGTGATGCGACCGGTGTCGGGACGGAAGCCCTGCGACGGGTCCTCTGTCGTGATGCGGCACTGCAGCGCCGCGCCGCGCAGCTGGATGCGGTCCTGCGTGAGGCCGAGCGCGGCGATCGTCTCCCCGGCGGCGATGCGCATCTGCGACTGCACGAGGTCGACGTCGGTGACCTCCTCGGTCACGGTGTGCTCGACCTGGATGCGCGGGTTCATCTCGATGAAGACGACCTCGCCGGTGCGCGGGCCCGCGGTCTCGAGGAGGAACTCGACGGTGCCGGCGTTCTCGTAGCCGATCGACCGGGCGAATGCGACGGCGTAGCCATGGAGGGCGTCGCGGATGGCCGGGTCGAGGTTCGGCGCCGGAGCGATCTCGATCACCTTCTGGTGACGGCGCTGCACCGAGCAGTCGCGCTCGAACAGGTGCACGGTCTCGCCCGTCTTGTCGGCGAGGATCTGCACCTCGACGTGACGCGGACGCTGCACCGCCTGCTCGAGGAAGACGCGCGCGTCACCGAAGGCGCTGCCCGCCTCGCGCATGGCCTCGGCCAGCGCGGGCGCGAGCTCCTCCTTGCGCTCGACGCGCCGCATCCCTCGTCCGCCGCCGCCGGCGACGGCCTTCACGAAGATGGGGAACCCGATCTCGTCGGCCTGGGCGAGGAGCGCGTCGACGTCGTCGGACGCGTCGGTGGAACGCAGCACCGGCACGCCGGCCGCGATCGCGTGCTGCTTCGCGGTGACCTTGTTGCCGGCCATCTCGAGCACCTTCGAGGGCGGGCCGATGAAGGCGATGCCGTTCTCGGCCGCCTTCTCCGCCAGCTCGGGATTCTCCGACAGGAAGCCGTAGCCCGGGTAGATCGCATCGGCGCCGGCGGCCAGAGCGACGCGGACGATCTCGTCGACATCGAGATACGCGCGGACCGGATGGCCCTTCTCGCCGATCTCGTACGACTCGTCGGCCTTCTGACGGTGCAGCGATCCGCGGTCCTCGAAGGGGAACACCGCGACGGTGCGCGCCCCCAGCTCGTAGGCGGCTCGGAACGCTCGAATGGCGATCTCGCCTCGGTTCGCGACCAGGATCTTGCGGAACATGAGACCTCCGTGTGCGGCGGCGCAGGCAGAGCCCGAAAAACGGGCTGAGTGTGCTCTCAGCCTAGGGGACGGTAACGTGGTGGCTTGTGCACGTCCTATCCGTCAGCTCGCTCAAGGGTGGCGTCGGCAAGACGACCGTGACTCTCGGACTCGCGTCGGCGGCTTTCGCCCGCGGTGTCCGCACGCTCGTCGTCGACCTCGACCCGCAGTCCGACGTCTCGACGGGCATGGACATCCAGGTGGCAGGCCGCCTGAATGTCGCCGATGTCCTCGCCAATCCCAAAGAGAAGACGGTCCGCCAGGCCATCACGTCCAGCGGCTGGGCGAAGGTGCACCCGGGCACGATCGACGTCATGATCGGCAGCCCGTCGGCCATCAACTTCGACGGCCCGCACCCGAGCGTCCGCGACGTCTGGAAACTCGAAGAGGCGCTCGCCACCATCGAGGCCGACTACGACCTCGTGCTCATCGACTGCGCACCGTCGCTCAACGCCCTGACGCGCACCGCATGGGCGGCCTCCGACCGCGTCATCGTCGTGACCGAGCCCGGACTCTTCTCCGTCGCCGCCGCCGACCGCGCACTGCGTGCGATCGAAGAGATCCGCCGCGGCCTCTCCCCCCGCCTCCAGCCGCTGGGCATCGTGGTCAACCGCGTGCGCCCGCAGTCGATCGAGCACCAGTTCCGCATCAAGGAGCTCCGCGACATGTTCGGCCCGCTCGTGCTCTCGCCCCAGCTTCCCGAGCGCACGTCGCTTCAGCAGGCGCAGGGCGCCGCGAAGCCGCTGCACATCTGGCCCGGCGACTCCGCCCAGGAGCTCGCCGCCGATTTCGACTCGCTCCTCGACCGCATCATGCGCACCGGTCGCATCCCGGTCCCCGAGGACTCCCGCGCCTGATATCACGGATGCTGCGTTCCCGCAGCATCTCAGAGGGTGACCACTTTGCTCACCCGATGAGCACTTTGCGCTACTTGTGCACGTGCGGGTGAGCTCGACTTGCCATCGGCCGCGATTTCACTGAACATATCGCCATGGCACCGATGACGCTGCACCCTGACAGCCTTGCCGTGCACGCCGGCCGCGACGATCTCGCGAGCCTGGGCGTGCACGCTCTCCCCCTCGACCTCTCGTCGACCAATCCGCTCCCCGGCATCGAGCTCGGCGGCATGTCGTACGAGGTGCTCGCCACCGGCGGGCACCCGTTCGAAGGCGGGTCGAACGTCTACGCGCGACTGTGGAACCCCACGGTCGCGCGCTTCGAGGAGGCTCTCGCGCGCCTGGAGCACGCGGAGGAGGCGGTCGCGTTCTCGTCCGGCATGGCCGCGGTCACCGCGGTGCTGCTGGCCCTCACGCACGAATCCACGAAGCGTCACATCGTCGCCGTTCGCCCGCTGTACGGCGGTACCGATCACCTCCTCGCCTCGGGGCTCCTCGGCGTCGAGAGCACGTTCTGCTCCCCCGACGACGTCGCCGCCGCGGTGCGCGACGACACCGCACTCGTCGTGCTCGAGAGCCCCGCGAACCCCACGCTCGAACTCGTCGACATCCGCCGGGTGGCCGCCGCGGCGGGCGACGTTCCGGTGCTCGTCGACAACACCTTCGCGACGCCGGTGCTGCAGCACCCGCTCGACCTCGGCGCCTCGCTGTCACTGCACAGCGCGACGAAGTACCTCGGCGGCCACGGCGACGTCGTGGGTGGCGTCGTCGCGTGCGACGCGCGCCTCGCGGCGGCGCTGCGGCGCACCCGAGCCATCACCGGCGCGATCATGCACCCGCTCGCCGCCTACCTGCTGCACCGGGGTCTGGCAACGCTCCCCGTCCGCATGCGGGCACAGCAGGAGGGCGCGCGCCTCGTCGCCGAGTGGCTGACCACCCGGCCCGAGGTCTCCCGCGTGCACTTCCCCGGTTTCGCGGACAGCGACCCCCGAGGCCTCGTCGGCACCCAGCAGAGCGGACCCGGCGCGATGATCGCGATCGAGCTCGCCGACGGGTTCGACGCGGCGGCGGCGCTGACGGCGTCCGTCCGTCTCTTCACGCACGCGGTGTCGCTCGGCAGCGTCGATTCGCTCATCCAGCACCCTGCGGCGCTCACCCACCGGCCGGTCACCGCAGACGCGAAGCCGTCGGACGCACTCGTGCGCCTCTCGATCGGCCTGGAGAACCCCGCCGACCTCATCGCGGACCTCGATCAGGCGCTGACCGCGACGGCGGGCGTGCGAGAGCGGATGGAGTCGGCGTTGGGCTGACTCCAGCGGGGCGGGCGGCGCGCGGCTCTACGCGGAGCGGGCCGCGCGGCGCACCGCGAGCTCGTCCATCGGGTCGGGCTTCTCGACCTCGAACTCGAGGAGCTCCGACTCGACCTCGCGCAGCACCTTGCCGACGGCGATGCCGAAGACGCCCTGACCGCGGCTGACGAGATCGATGACTTCGTCGTTCGACGTGCAGAGATAGACGGATGCCCCGTCGCTCATGAGCGTCGTTCCGGCAAGGTCGCGGATTCCGGCGGCGCGCAGCTGATCGACGGCCGTGCGGATCTGCTGGAGTGAGATGCCGGTGTCGAGCAGACGCTTGACGAGCTTCAGCACGAGGATGTCGCGGAAGCCGTACAGCCGCTGCGAGCCGGATCCGCTCGCGCCGCGGACCGTCGGCTCGACGAGCTCGGTGCGCGCCCAGTAGTCGAGCTGGCGATAGGTGATGCCGGCGGCCTTCGCCGCGGCCGCGCCGCGGTAGCCGACCTCATCATCCATCGCGGGAAGACCGTCGGTGAAGAGGAGTTCTGCACTGAACGGCTCGCCAGGAGCCACGTCTCCGGTCATGCTCGTTCCCCCCTCCGGATCGAATAGTTCCACGCTAGATCAGCCTCCCCCTCGCGGCAACGACATCCGGCGTTCGGGGGTCGGCGTGTCGCGCAGTTAGGGCCACAGCGGCCGCCGCGCGACGGATGAGTGCCTACGAGAGCATGCGGTCGAGCGCCGCGCGCACGAAGATCGCGCGCACGTCGTCCAGACGCCGGGTG
This sequence comes from Microbacterium sp. F01, assembly GCF_056156365.1. Classification (NCBI taxonomy): domain Bacteria; kingdom Bacillati; phylum Actinomycetota; class Actinomycetes; order Micrococcales; family Microbacteriaceae; genus Microbacterium; species Microbacterium sp. F01. Next base: position 1,659,250 of record NZ_CM149592.1, on the reverse strand, counting down.
AGCTCGGGCGCGAGCTCTCCGGCGCGGCCGCGGGACGCGGCATCCGTCCGCCGCAGCAATGGCGCGAGAGCCGACTCGACAAGCGCCACGTCGCGTTCCGCGCTCTGTCGCAGAGCGCGCACGTGACGCGGCTCGATGCCGTGCCTGTCGAGCGCGACGAGGGCGCGCAGCAGCGTCACCGACTGCTCGGTGTACGACTCGGCGCCGGCGAGGATACCGGTGCTGATCGCGTCGTTGAGCAGCTGCGGGGCGGCGCCGGCGGCCGAGAGCAGCTCGTCGCGGCGGTAGCGACGCGGCGCGGGCACGATCGACGGCGGAGGCACGGCGGAGGGAGTCGCAGGGTCGCGCCCGGCGTCCACATCTTCGAGGTAGTCGCGGATGACCGACAGCGGCAGGTAGTGGTCGCGCTGCAGGGTGAGCGCGAGCCGCAGGCGCTCGAGGTCGTCCTGCGAGAACTTGCGGTAGCCGGATTCGGTGCGCAACGGCGTCACGATCCCCTGGACCTCGAGGAAGCGCAGCTTGCTGGAAGTGAGGGACGGGAACTCGGGCGACAGACGCGCGAGGACCTGACCGATGCTGAGAAGACCCGCGGACGACGCCCTTTCACGGGCGGAAGCCGCGGGCATCAGGCCTCCGTCGCCCTGGAGAGGTCAGCCGGTGAGACGAAGAAGTTGAGTCGGAATTTTCCGATGCGCACCTCGGCGCCGTTGGTGAGCGCGGCGCGGTCGACCCGCTCGCCGTTGACGTAGGTGCCGTTCAGCGAACGCTGGTCGACGAGTTCGAAGGCGGTGCCGGTGCGGTTGATCTCCGCGTGGCGGCGCGAGACGGTGACGTCGTCGAAGAAGATGTCGGCCTCGGGATGCCGCCCCACCGAGGTGACGTCGGCATCGAGCAGGTAGCGGGCGCCTGCGGTGGGTCCGGAGCGGACGAGAAGCAGCGCGGCGCCGGACGGAAGGGCGTCGATCGCGTCGAGCTCGGCCTCGCCGAGCTCGCTGCCGAAAGGCACGAACGAAAGGTCGGAATCGTGGCCGAACGTCTGCGTCGTGTCGGACGCTCGGTCGGACTCGTGTGCGTCGGACCCTGCGGCCCGGCGGATGTCGCCCTGATCGGGTCGGCGGTCGTGCTCCACGGTTTCCTCCTTCGTCCGGCCAGCCTATCCGATCGCCCCCGGCTCGGAAGAGGACGTTCGCCGTTCCGGCAATGTTTCGTCGCGTGTCACCCGAGATGCCAGGAACAGGGCCGTCCTCCTACCCTGGCAGGACCGGCAAAGATCCGTTAACCAGAAGGAGACCACCGTGTCGAGCCCGCACAGCCACATCCCGCCCCTCGAGGTGCGTGAGGCTGCGGCGTGCATGTGCGACCACGGTGACACCTGCTCCTCGTTCGCACCGGGTCACGCGCTGCACCTGATCCAGGCGCGCCTCGCTTCGGCGACGCCGTCGGACTGGGCCGACGCCATCGTCGAGGCGTCCGATGAGCGCTCGGGCTTCGTGATCGTCCGCACGCTCGCCGACTGGACTCCGGTCGCCCTCTGGAACGGCACCGGCGCTGCCGCCGCCGCGACGCCCGGCACGCCGGTCGCGCTCCACGAGCGCTACCACGTGCTCGCCGTCGGCGGCGCACGGTTCAACGTCCTCCGCGGCTGACGCTTCGGCAGGCTCACCGGCCGAGACGCCGCGCCGCGGTCACACAACGAAGCGACGAGCCTCAGCTCATCGCCATCATCATGTCCTTCATGGCCATGCAGGCGTCCATGCACGCCTTGCAGGCCTGAGCGCACATCTTGCAGACCTCGCTGTGGTCGGCGTGCTCCATGCACTCGTCCATCGTCATCTGGCACATCGCCATGCAGGCGTCGAGCATCGACATCATGGTCGCCGGGTTCATGCCCTGCATCCGCATCATGGCGCGCATCATCGTGTTGCACATGTCCGCGCAGTTCATGCACGCGGGGGCGCACGACATCATCTGCGTGGAGCACACCGTGCATGCCTGCTCGCAGGCCGAGCAGGCATCCATACAGGCCTGCATGACCGACATGTCCATGGTCTCCATGCCGGGCATCGACATCATGTCCTTCGACATGGCGCCCATCATCATCTGGTCCATCCGCCGGGTCCTTCCGCGTGGGGAACGGCGGGCAGGGGGCCCGCCTGTCGCCAGGCTAGACCTCACCGGGCTCACAGCAAAGGGCCGGATAGGCTCGATCGGGTGATGTCACAAACTCTTCACAAGCCGCTTCCCGCCCGGGTCTGGGCATTCCTCGCCGCACTGCTGATCGCGTTCGGAATCATCCTCGCCACGGCCTCCCCCGCCAGCGCGCACGACGAGCTGCTCGGCAGCGATCCGGCCGCAGGCAGCACCCTCGACGCCCTCCCCGCGCAGCTGACGCTCACGTTCAGCGCGGAGATCGCCGACGACGAGGGCGCCTCGGTCGTGGAGGTGACGGATGCTGCGGGCGCGGCGCTCGTCGATGGCACGCCGACCGTGCGCGACAACGTGCTCACCCAGCCGCTCGCGGGCGCAGCATCCGGTGCCGTGAAGGTCCTGTGGAAGGTCGTCTCGAGCGACGGGCACCCCATCTCGGGCGAGTTCACGTTCACCGTCGCGGGCGCGCCCACGCCGACCCCGACCGAGACCGCATCTCCTGCGCCCACCGAGACCGCTGCGCCGACCCAGTCCGCGGAGCCGACGCCGACGGTCACCAGCGAGCCCGTGTCGGACGAGGACTCGACCTTCGGCGACGTGTGGCTCTGGGTGATCGGCGGCCTCCTGCTCGCGGGAATCGGCGGCGCCGTCGTCTATCTCCTCGTCTCCCGTTCGCGCCGCGAGAAGGCGCTCGCGAACGACCCGACCGGCTCGGCCGGCGGCGCCCCGCAGCCCGACTCCGAGCCTCCCGCCGACCGATAGGCTTGAGACCATGCCTCACTACGACGTCGCCATCCTCGGCGCGGGGCCCGGCGGCTACGTCGCAGCCGTCCGCGCTTCGCAGCTCGGCCTCAAGGTCGCCATCATCGAAGAGAAGTACTGGGGCGGTGTGTGCCTCAACGTCGGCTGCATCCCCTCGAAGGCTCTCCTCAAGAACGCCGACCTCGCGCACCAGTTCCACCACAAGGCCGACCTGTTCGGCATCTCGGGTGACGTGCACTTCGACTTCGGCGTCGCGTGGGACCGCAGCCGCAAGGTGGCCGAGACGCACGTCAAGGGCATCCACTACCTGATGAAGAAGAACAAGGTCGACGAGTACGAGGGTCGCGGGTCGTTCGTCGACGCGAACACCATCGACGTCAAGAAGGCCGACGGCACCACCGAGCGCGTCACCTTCGACAACGCGATCATCTCGACCGGTTCCAAGGTGCGCCTGCTCCCGGGCGTGCAGCTCGGCGGCAACGTCGTCACGTACGAGGAGCAGATCCTCGCCCGTGACCTTCCGCAGTCGATCGTCATCGTCGGCGCAGGCGCCATCGGCATGGAGTTCGCCTTCGTGATGGTGAACTACGGCGTCAAGGTCACGATCATCGAGTTCCTCGACCGTGCGCTGCCGAACGAGGACGCGGACGTCTCGAAGGAGATCGCCCGCCAGTACAAGAACTACGGCGTCGACATCCTCACCTCGACCAAGGTCGAGACGGTCACCGACCAGGGCGACAAGGTCACCGTGACCTACACCGCCAAGGACGGCACCCAGGGCTCCATCGACGCCGACAAGGTCATGATGTCGATCGGCTTCGCCGCCAACGTCGAAGGCTACGGCCTCGAGAACACCGGCGTGAAGCTCACCGACCGTGGGGCGATCGACATCGACGACCACATGCGCACCAACGTGCCGCACATCTACGCGATCGGCGACGTCACCGCGAAGCTGCAGCTGGCTCACGTGGCGGAGGCGCAGGCCGTCGTCGCGGCCGAGACCATCGGCAAGGCCGAGACGCAGACGTTGGGCGACTACCGCATGATGCCGCGCGCGACGTTCTGCTCGCCGCAGGTCGCCTCGTTCGGCCTCACCGAGCAGCAGGCGCGCGACGCCGGCTACGACGTCAAGGTCGCGAAGTTCCCGTTCTCGGCGAACGGCAAGGCGAACGGCCTGGGCGAGCCCATCGGCTTCGTCAAGCTCATCGCCGACGGCGAGCACCTCGAACTGCTCGGCGGCCACCTCATCGGCCCCGACGTCTCGGAGCTCCTGCCCGAACTGACCCTCGCGCAGAAGTGGGACCTCACCGCCCTCGAGGCGGCGCGCAACGTCCACACGCACCCGACGCTGTCGGAGGCCGTGCAGGAGGCCTTCCACGGCCTCGCCGGCCACATGATCAACCTCTGATCAGCTGACGCAGAAACGCCCCGGACCTTCTCGAAGGTCCGGGGCGTTCTCGTGTGTTCAGGCGCCGAGGGTGCGGGCGAGTTTGGAATCGGATGCCGCGACCCGCCCGCCCGCGGTGCGCACCGCTGCTTCGGCGGCCGCGAGCAGCGCGCCGCGTTCGTCGGCGGAGCCGGGGGCGGCAGGCCCGAGTTCGAACTCCCACTCCCGCCAGGTCCGCTCGGTGCCGGAGCGCTCGTCGGTGGCTGTCACGTGGTCGTCCACGAACTCCGCGACGAGACCGCCGTGCTCGTCCTGCAGCGCGTAGGCGGTGCGCTGGTTGCGAATGCGCGCGATCGGCGCGAAGTCCGACGCGCTCGCGATCTTCGAGACCGCGTCGGCGACAGCATCCGGGATCTCATTCACCGGGCTGATCGGCCAGTGCAGCTCGACCCGGCCGCCGTCCGCCCCGCGCGGGCCCTTGATGTGCCAGCCCTCGTCGGGGCCGCCGGTGCGGTGGCGCACCGCGTAGCCCGCGTGCGCGAGCGAGAGGTCGTCGCTGTCGAGGTAGGTGGCGTCGAGCTGGCGCAGCTCGGGGTCGCCGACGCTCGCCACACCGGGAAGCCCCGACCAGTCGGGCAGCGGCGTGGACTCGTCGACGTCGAACTTCAGCTCGACCTCGACGCTGGATGACCCACCGTCAGTCGTCACGACCGTCCGGGTTCGGGTCGATGTCTTCGGTGGCCTCGACGTAGACGAAGCGGGTCTCGGTCGGGCCGTCCTGCCCGCCCGTGTGGGTCTCTTCGCCCTCGCGGCGGTAGACGAGCTGCCCCTCGCCGTAGGGGACGATGTACGAGTCGGAGACGGTCGGGTCGAGCGGAATGATCTGTCCGTCGAGGGGTCCGCCGTGCAGTCGTGCGATTGCCATAGCGCCAGAGTAGACCCGGCACCCGACGCGGGCCGCTCCCTTGCGATTCGAACCACCGCGTGTCACTCGGGGGAGGCTGTTGTTCACCGAACCGGTGCAAGCGCTTCCAGGTTTTGCCCCTAGAATCGCGTGCGTGAAGGCCATCCGTACGTTCACCGTCCGCCCCGTCCTCGCCGAATCCCTCGCCCCGCTCGACCGCCTCGCCTCCAACTGGCGCTGGTCGTGGAGCCGCGCGACGCACGCGCTGTTCGCCTCGATGGATCCCTCCCTGTGGGACGAGATCGGCGCGAACCCCGCACGGATGCTGGGCGCGCTGGGCCAGGAGCGCCTCGACGAGCTCGCTCGCGACGAAGAGTTCGTCGCCCGCGTGCGCGAGGAGGACGAGCGTCTCACCGCCTATCTCGAGGGCGAGCGCTGGTTCCAGCAGCTCGAGGGCGACAAGCCCGTGCACATCGCCTACTTCTCCCCCGAGTTCGGCGTCGACGGCTCGCTCCCGCAGTACTCGGGCGGTCTCGGCATCCTCGCCGGCGACCACCTCAAGAGCGCGTCCGACCTGGGCGTGCCGCTCACGGGTGTCGGCCTCTTCTACCGCGCCGGCTACTTCCGCCAGTCGATCGGCGATGACGGCTGGCAGCGCGAGAGCTACCCGCTGCTCGACCCGTACGGCCTCGGCCTGACGCTGCTGCGCGACCGCGAGGGCGCCCCGGTCGAGATCACGCTCGACCTGCCGGGCGACCGCCGCCTGCACGCCCGCGTCTGGGTCGCCGACATCGGCCGCATCCCGCTGCTGCTGCTCGACTCCGAGACGCCCTCGAACACCGACGAGATGCGCCGCGTCACCGACCGCCTGTACGGAGGCGGCGGCGAGCACCGCCTGCTTCAGGAGCTGCTGCTCGGTGTCGGCGGGGTGCGCGCGGTGCGCGCGTGGTCGGAGCTCACCGGTCGCCCCACCCCGGACGTCTACCACACCAACGAGGGCCACGCCGGGTTCCAGGGACTCGAGCGCATGTCCGAGCTCATCACGCACGACGGCCTCAGCTTCGACGAGGCCCTCGCCCAGGTGCGCGCGGGCACGGTCTTCACGACCCACACGCCGGTGCCCGCCGGCATCGACCGGTTCCCGCGCGACCTCATCGCCGACTTCCTCTCGAGCGGCCTGTTCCAGGGTCTCGACGCAGGCCGCGCGATCTCGCTCGGCCTCGAGACGTGGGACGGCGGCGACCAGGGCGTCTTCAACATGGCGGTGCTCGGCCTGCATCTCGGCCAGCACGCGAACGGCGTCTCGGTGCTGCACGGCGAGGTCAGCCGCGGCATGTTCGGCATGCTGTGGCCGGGCGTCGACACCGACGAGGTGCCGATCACGTCGATCACCAACGGCGTCCACGCTCCGACCTGGGTGCACCCGGCCCTCAAGGCCGTCAGCGAGCGGGCCTGGGGCGATGCGCACACCGACACCCACGACTGGACCGACCGCGCTGTCGTCGAGGATGCCGAGCTGTGGGGCGTGCGCCAGCAGATGAAGGGCGAGCTCGTGGCGGAGGCGCGGCGGCGGGTCGCAGCATCCATCTCCAACGGCCACACGCCCTCGTGGGTCGAGGACCTGCTCGACCCGGAGGTGCTGACCATCGGCTTCGCGCGCCGCGTGCCGACGTACAAGCGCCTCACGCTCATGCTGCGTGACCCCGAGCGACTGACCCGGCTCCTCACCGACCCCGAACGCCCGGTGCAGATCGTGATCGGCGGCAAATCGCACCCGGCCGACGACTCGGGCAAGATCCTGATCCAGCAGCTCGTGCGGTTCAGCCGCGACCCGAAGGTGCGCGGGCGCATCGTGTTCCTGCCGGATTACGACATCACGCTCGCCAAGGACCTCTACCCCGGCTGCGACGTGTGGCTCAACAACCCGCTGCGCCCACTCGAGGCGTGCGGCACGAGCGGCATGAAGGCGGCGCTCAACGGCGCGCTCAACCTCTCGATCCTCGACGGCTGGTGGGACGAGTGGTACGACGGCGAGAACGGCTGGGCGATCCCGACCGCCGACACGGCGGCGAACGACGAGGAGCGCGACGACGCCGAGGCGGCGGCCCTCTACGACCTCATCGAGCACCAGCTGGTGCCGCGCTTCTACGAGCGCGAGGGAGGCATTCCGCTGCGCTGGCTCGACATGGTGCGCCACACCATGACCGAGCTCGGCAAGAAGGCCACGAGCGATCGCATGGTGCGCGACTACGTCCAGCGGCTCTACGTGCCGGCGGCGGCGCACGACGTGGCGCTCCGGGCGAACGGGTTCCTCGACGCGCGCGCGGTCGCCGCGTTCGTCGGGCGCGTGCGCGAAGCCTGGGGTCGCGTGTCGATCGCGAGCGTCGACAGCTCGGGCATCCCGCAGCAGGCGCAGGCCGGCGACACCCTCGAGGTGCGGGCCGACGTGCGGCTCGACGGCCTCTCGCCCGACGACGTCGCGGTCGAGCTGCTGTACGGCGCGACGAACCAGGACGACGCGCTGTCACGCGACCACTCGGTGTACCGCCTCTCCCCCGGCGCGTCCGCCGCGGACGGCGCGACGGTGTTCAGCGGCACCCTCCCCCTCAGCGTGACCGGCACGTTCGGCTACACCGTCCGCGTGCGCCCCGCGCACGCCCAGCTCGTGTCGCCGGTGGAGCTCGGCCTCGTCACGTACGCCTCCTGAGTTCGGATGGACGGATGCTGCGGCCCGGCGCACTGCGCCGGGCCGCAGCATCCGTCCATTCGCGACGCTCGGCAGCGCTCGAGTCGGCCGCTGACGTCGCATGCGACCGGGCACGCGACGTCACGGGACGACTGCGTGCTCGCTCGTGCGGGGGTGCACGGATCAGTCGGCCCGTTGTGCCAGATGCGTGATGAGAAGCGACAGCTGGGGCCGACTCGAGGGCACCGCAGCGGGGGCCAACGCACATTAAATCGTTCCAATCTCCTCGGCTGAGCTGTTGACCGGGCGAGGGTGGCTGACCTAAGGTCGTGCGGGAAAACGTATTCCTTGCGTTTACAACGATGAAGGTCCGTCCCCACGCGGATCACAACCTCGGGAGAGCGATTCGACGATGAATCTCCGCAGCACCTCTGTCCGCGCGCTCGTGGCCGGCTCGGCCGCGTGCGCACTCACACTCGGACTGGCGCAACCCGCGCTGGCCGAGCCGGCCTCCCCCGCCGGCGCACAGCTCGAGGCGCTCGATCGCGGTCTCGTCGCCGTCTCGACCGGCGAGGGCGTGTTCCTCAGCTGGCGACTGCTCGCGACCGAGGCCGGCCCCGCGACCGAGACGGGCGTGAGTGGCCCGTCGTTCGCGGTGTTCCGCGACGGCGAGCGCATCGCCACGGTCGACGACAGCACGAACTATGCGGATGCGGGCGCGACCCCAGCATCTGTCTATACCGTCGCTCCCGCGTGGCACGACGTGACCGGCGAGCAGTCCGCGCCCGTCTCGGTGTGGAGCGACGGGTTCTACGACCTGCCGCTGCAGAAGCCGGCCGACGGCACGACGCCGCCCGGCGTCATCCACCCGAACGGCGAGAAGTACACCTACTCGGCCAACGACGCGTCGGTCGCCGACGTCGACGGCGACGGCGAGCTGGAGTTCGTCGTCAAGTGGGACCCGTCCAACTCGAAGGACGTGTCGCAGGTGGGCTACACCGGCCCCGTCTACATCGACACCTACGAGCTCGACGGCACGCTGCTCAACCGCATCGACCTGGGCGTGAACCTCCGCGCGGGCGCGCACTACACGCAGTTCATGGTCTACGACTTCGACGGCGACGGCCGGTCCGAGACGATGCTGAAGACGGCGCCCGGCACGAAGTCGATCACGTACAACGCCGATGGCAGCGTCGCGTCCGAGTCGCCGATCACGATGCTCGCCGACGACCTCGCGGCCGGCTACGCGGCGACGGACGACTATCGCATGAGCGCGGCTGACTACGAGGCCCACCTCGTCGAGATGTTCCAGGGGTGGACCGAGCACCCCGAGGTGGTGGCCGGCAACTGGCCGGCGACGCTCGAGCAGGCGTTCGGCATCCCGGTCGCCTACGACTACCCGCTCTCGCAGACGGACGCCGAGAAGCTCGTCGACTACTTCATCGACACGTACGCCCCGTCGCGGAGCACCCGCAACGTGCTCCGCAACTTCGAGGGCTTCATCGTCGACGGGCCGGAGTACCTCACGGTCTTCGACTCGGCGACCGGCGAAGAGCTCGAGACTGTGCGCTACGAGCCGGGCCGCGACGACGACGGCCTGCTGTGGGGCGACTACGCGATGGCCCGCATCGAGCCGGGCAACCGCGTCGACCGCTTCCTCGCGGGCGTCGCGTACCTCGACGGCACGCACCCGTCGGCGGTCTTCGCGCGCGGTTACTACACGCGCACCACCGTCAACGCCTACGACTGGGACGGCGAGCACCTCACGACGCGCTGGGCGGTCGACAGCGGTCACGTGCCGATGACGAACCCGTTCAACGACGGTCCGCACGGGCGTGACGGCACCGACCCGGTGTACGGCTCGATCACGACGCAGGGCTTCCACTCGCTGAGCGCGGCCGACGTCGACGGCGACGGCAAGCACGAGATCGTGTACGGCGCGGCGACGCTCGACGACGACGGCGGCCTGCTGTACAGCTCGTTCGACGTGCTGCCTGCCGGTAGCGCGGCCCCCGGCCAGAACGTGCGCCTCGGCCACGGTGACGCGATGCACGTCACCGACATCGACCCGAACCGCCCCGGTCTCGAGATCTGGACCGCTCACGAGGGCGGCACCTTCGCGCCCTACGGCTCGGCGATGCGCGATGCCGCGACCGGCGAGGTGCTCTTCGGCGCCTACTCGGGCCGTGACACGGGCCGCAGCATGATCGGCGACGTGCGCGCCGATGTGTCGGGACTCGAGGCGTGGGCGAGCATGCCCGGCGGCACCGAGGCCTCCGGCCTGCTGAGCTCGACGGGCCAGATCCTCGGCTCGGCGATCCCGGGCACGAACCAGTCGATCCGCTGGGCCGCCGATATGACCACGCAGATCGTCAACGGCAGCGGTGACCAGAACGTCACGATCGACGACTGGACGCGCGGCCGCGTGCTCACTGCGACCGACACCCGCAGCAACAACGGCACCAAGGGCAACGCGTCGCTCGTGGCCGACGTGCTCGGCGACTGGCGCGAGGAGCTGCTCGTGCGCACCGCCGACTCGAGCGCGCTGCGTATCTACACCAGCACCGAGGTGACGACGCACAAGCTGCCCACGCTCCTGCACGACGTGCAGTACCGCGCCGAGGTGGCCCGCCAGAACACCACCTACAACCAGCCGTCGTACACGAGCTACTACTTCGCGAGCGACATGGACTTCGCGAACGTGCCCGTGCTCACGACCGCCGCGACGCCTCGGGCGCCGAAGTTCACCGACCCCCGCGGGTCGGCCGCAGATCTCGTGGTGATCGTGCCCACTCGCGGGTTCGACTACTACGTCGACGGTGAGAAGGTGCGCCTGCCCGTCGTCAAGGCCGGTCGCGGCGCGACGGTGACGGTGACCGCGGTGCCGAAGGCCGGCTTCGCCGTGGCCTCGGGCGCGGTCTCGACGTGGACGCACGCATTCAGTAAGTAAGGGCGATGGATGCCTCGGCCCTGCGCGGTGCGCGGGGCCGAGGCATCCGCGTTCCCCCGTAGGCTGGTGCGGTGAAGCCGTTCGTCCTCCTCGCGACCCGTGCCGAGGACGTGCCGGCCGACGAGGAGTACGCGCTCTTCCTGCGGTACACCGGCCTCTCCCCCGATGAGCTCATCCGCGTGCGGCTCGAGGCCGAGCCGATGCCGCGGATCGACCTCGATGAGGTGTCGGGCATCTTCGTGGGCGGGGGGCCGTTCAACGCGTCCGACCCGCTCGACAAGAAGTCGCCGACGCAGCGCCGGGTCGAGCAGGAGTTCGGCATCCTCCTCGACGAGGTGGTCGCGCGCGACTTCCCGTTCCTCGGCGCCTGCTACGGCGTCGGCACGCTCGGGGCGCACCAGGGTGCGCTCATCGACCGCACCCACTCCGAGCCGATCAGCGTCGTGCCCGTGACGATGACCGAGGCCGGGGCATCCGATCCCCTGCTTGCCGGGATCCCTGCGACCTTCGGCGCCTTCGTCGGACACAAGGAGGCGATCACGCGGCTGCCCGCGTCGGCGACGCTGCTGGCGTCGTCGCCCACGTGCCCGGTGCAGATGTTCCGCGTCGGCCAGAACGTGTACGCGACGCAGTTCCATCCCGAGCTCGACGTCGAGGGCATCACGACGCGCATCCATGCCTACGCCGGCTACGGATACTTCGCCGCCGACGAGCTCGAGCTCACCCTCGCCGCGGTACGCCGCGCCGCCGTCTCGCACCCGAGCCGCATGCTGCGCACCTTCATCGAGCGCTACGCGCGCTGACCCTTCGCACCGCCCGGGCGCGGTGGTACGCTCCCCGCACCGGCTGCCTCCGCCTGGGGAGATCGAGGTGCGTCATGGGTTCGAAGAAGCTGCTCATCACGGGTGCCGTGATCGCCGTCGTCGCGTCGGCCGCGATCATCGTGCCGGCCGCCGCATCGGGCGTTCCGCTCGGCCGGGTGCTGCCCGCGACGAGCGTCGTCGCACCGGATGACGGGCCGGGCGAACAGGGCAACGGGAAGGCGTGGGGCCACCGCAAGGACGATCCCGCCTTCCCGGGCAACAACGGCAACGCGTGGGGGCACCACAAGGATTCGCCCGACTTCCCCGGCAACAACGGCGACGGCGACGCCGCGGAGGACGGCCCGGGCAACGGGAACGGCAAGGCCTGGGGACACCACAAGGATGACCCCGACTTCCCCGGCAACAACGGCGAGGACGAGTAGTCCCGACTCCGAGGCTGCGCCGCGGTCAGTCTGTCGGCGCGGTGACGATTCGGACGACGGGTGCCTCGCCCGCCGGTACTACGGACTCCAGCGCCGTGCCGAGCCCGATGTCGACCAGGACGACGTCTCCTACGAGTTCGGGTCCGCGCCCGGTGACGAGTCCGGCCTTCACCGCGCCGAACGTGACGGTGACGGATGCTGCGAGCACGGCGTCGTCAGCCTCGCCCGTGTCGGGATGAAGACCGCTGGGGATGTCGACGGCGATGACCCGCGGCATCCGTCCTCCACGTCGGAGGTCGTCGCGGATCGCCGTGACCGCGCCGCGTGCCCTGCCGCGCAGGGCCGGATCGCTTGCGGCGCCGATGCCGAGGATGCCGTCGACGATGAGCGCGTAGTGGCGGACCGCGTCTTCGACTTCGGGAAGGTCGACGCGGCGGACTCCGACCGCGACCGCGGCGGCGAGGGCGGTGACGTGGAAGCGCTCCGACACGAGCAGCGCGTCGACGTCGGCGATGCGGGAAAGGTGCGCGGCGGCGTAGAGGGCATCGCCGCCGTTGTCGCCGGAGCCCACGAGAACGAGCACCCGCGGCCGCAGGGCGACGGGTGTCTCGCGGATCACGGGTTCGAGCACGCCGGTCAACGTGACGACGGTGTCGGGCGTCGCGAGTTCTGCGCGCACGACCTCCGCGAGCGCTGCGGCGGCGCGGTGCATCAGCGGGACGCCGGCGTCGAGCAGGGGGCGTTCCGCCGCACGCACCTGTTCGGCGGTGTACGTGGGAACGCGCTCGCTCATGTGCGGAGCTTCTCGCGCTCGGCGTCGGCGCGCGCGTGCTCGAGCTCTTCGGTGGCCACGCGCACAGCATCCTCCGCCTGACGCACGCGCCGCAAGGCGAACGTCGGAGAGCCGAATCGCTCGCGCACGCGGTCTACGCGCTGACGTTCGCTCACGATGATCCAGGTCGACGCGAGGAGGATGACCTGCGCCGAGAGGTTCAGCCACAGCAGCAGGGCGATGAGCGACGCGAACGACGCGAGGAGAGGGTTCGACCCGGCGCCGGCGACGAAGAGGGACGAGAGCTGCTGCAGCACCGTCAGGCCGATCGCGCCGATCAGGGCGCCCGACCAGAGCGATGCGGCGTGCGCCTTCACGCCGCTGAGCGAGACGAACGCGACGGCGACGATCGCCATGTCGAGGATGAAGACCACGATGATCGAGACGCTGCGCGTCGCGAAGTCGGCGAAGCCGCCTTGGCTGATGCCGAGCCAGTCGAGCACCCCGCCGACGAACGTCGTGCCGAGGAAGGTCGCGCCGGCCGACAGCACGAACCCGCCGCCGATCGCGATGGCGAGCAGCAGGTTGCGCAGGATCACCCAGATCCAGAAGACGTCGTCGTGCACCTTGTCGGCGAGAGAGCGCAACGCGACGCGCAGCGACCCGATGGCGCCGATCGCCGCGCCGACGAGACCGACGAGCGCGAGGATGCCGGCGACCGTGAGACCCGCAGGAGCTTCGATCGTGGAGACGTCGATGAGGCCGTCGTCTCCGGTTCCGAGCAGGCCCGGGATCGCAGCATCCACCGCATCGATCAACGACTGCCACGCAGCGGGGTTGTCGGCGAGCCAGACAGAGGCGAACGAGAAGCCGAGCAGGACTCCCGCGAACACCGAGAACAGCGACCGGTACGTGATGCTGTCCGAGAGCATGGGGCCGCGGCGTTCGAGGTAATGGAACCAGACGCGCACCGGTCGGAGGGAGAGTGCCCAGGCCGTCAGTTTCGCGATCAGGTCCGACATGGCGCCACCTTATCGAGCGCGCGTGGCCGAGCTGCCCAGGCTTGACGCGCGGCACATAGTATGTCCCTGGGGATAAGGGGAATCACCATGAGGGGTCTTGCACAGACGCTCGTGCTCACCGGAGCCGTTCGAGCAGCAGATATGTCGGCCGCGCTCGCGGAGGTGGGCGACGGCCCCGAGCTGCAGAGAGCGCTCGTCAATGCGAAGCTCGTGACGGAGTCGCAGGTCGCCGAGGCTATCGCTCTGCACACTGGCCACAGGTACGTCGACCTGGCCAACACCACTCTCGATCCGAACGTGATCGCGATGGTGCCCGGCACCCTCTGTCGAAAGTACAGTCTTATCGCGGTTGATCGCCGCGGCGATCGGCTGACGGTGGGCGTGCTGGATCCGACCGACATCGTGGCGCTCGACGACGTGGCCTCCGTCACGGATCTCTTCGTCGAGCCCGTGGTCGTTGCCGAAGACGCCCTGCTCAATATGTTCGAGCGGTTCCTGCGATCCGACGAAGAGCTCAGCGAGCTGTCGAGTTCGATCGAGGAGTCGAGCGAGGCCAGCCAGGCCGCGTTCACCGAAAGCCTCGAGGAGCAGGACGACGCGGCCCCGATCGTCCGCTTCGTGAACCTGCTGATCGCGCAGGCCATCAACGACCGTGCGAGCGACATCCACGTCGAGCCGGGCGAGAAGCAGCTCACCGTCCGATTCCGTATCGACGGTGTGCTGCACGAGATGCAGAAGGCCGACCGCGCGATTCAGGACGGCATCATCTCGCGCCTGAAGATCATGTCGTCGATCGACATCGCCGAGAAGCGCAAGCCGCAGGACGGCCGCCTGTCGGTCACGCACGAGAACCGCACCGTCGACCTCCGCGTGGCGACCCTTCCGACCGTGTGGGGCGAGAAGATCGTCATGCGAATCCTCGACAACACCGGCCAGACGATGTCCATGCGCGACCTCCTGTTCTCGAGCACGAACGAGAAGCGGTTCCGTGAGGCGATCACCAAGCCGCACGGCATGATCCTCGCGACCGGGCCCACAGGTTCAGGAAAGTCGACGAGCCTGTACACCGCGCTTCGCTCGATCGCGAACCCGAAGATCAACGTGATCACCGTCGAGGACCCGGTCGAGTACCGCATCGCGGGCATCAACCAGGTGCAGGTGAACAACCGCGCCGGGCTGACATTCGCGACGGCGCTGCGGTCGATCCTTCGGTCGGACCCGGACGTGGTCCTTGTCGGTGAGATCCGCGACTTCGAGACCGCGAACATCTCGATCGAGGCGGCGTTGACCGGGCACCTGGTGCTGTCGACGCTGCACACGAATGACGCGCCTTCGGCTTTGACGCGGCTTACCGAGATCGGGTGCGAGCCGTTCCTGGTGGCGACGGCGCTGTCGGCGGTGATCGCACAGCGGTTGGCGCGGCGGCTGTGCATGCGGTGCCGCGAGCCGTTGGTCGAGCCTTCGGAGGTGCTGCGGTCGCTGGGCTTCCCGCACGACCCTGCGGACGTGCCGGAGCTATACAGGGCGGTGGGATGCCCTGCCTGCAGCGGCACCGGATACCGCGGGCGCGTGGCGCTGCACGAGGTGATGACGCTGAGCGACGAGATCGAGTCGCTGGTGGTGACGCGGTCGACGGGGTCGGAGATCCGTCAGGTGGCGATCGAGCAGGGGATGATCTCGCTGCGCGAGGACGGGTGGTCGAAGGTCGCGCAGGGGCTTACGACGATCGAGGAAGTGCTCCGGGTCACGGTGTGATGTGGGAGCGCGCCGAACCCGGCGCACGCCAACGACCGGCGCCCTGCGCACCGGTCGTTGGGTGAACCCCAGGTCTACGCCTGCTTGGCGAGCTCCCCGTACAGGGTGAAGATCGGCAGGTACAGCGAGATCACCATGCCGCCGATCACGATGCCGAGTCCGACGATGAGGATCGGCTCGATCGTCGACGACAGCTGCGCCGTCGCGGTCTCGACCTCGTCCTCGTAGAAGTCGGCGATCGAGGCGAGCATGTCGACGAGCGTGCCCGACTCCTCACCGACGGACACCATTTGCGGCACCATCGCGGGGAAGACATCCGCCTTCGCGAGCGGCGCCGCGAACGAGCGTCCCTGGCGGATCGACTCCTGCACGTCGCGGACGGCCTGCTCGATCTTCCAGTTGTTCGAGGCCTGACCGACGATCGCGAGCGCCTGGATGATGGGCACGCCCGCGTTGAGCATCATCGACAGGTTGCGAGCGAACCGGGCGACGGCGATCTTCGTGGTCAGCTTCCCGAAGACGGGCATCTTCAGCTTGATCGGGTCGACGAATCGGCGGTACTGCTCGGTGTGCCGGTTGGCGCGCCACCAGATCAGTGCGACGACCACGACGAGGATGATCGCCGGGATGATCCACCACATGTTGTTCGAGATCGTCACCAGGATCTGCGTCGGCAACGGCAGCGAGCTGCCGAGCCCCTTGAACATGCCCTCGAAGATCGGCACCACGAACGTGACCATCACGAGCACGCCGATGATCGCGATCACGAGCACGATCGCCGGATAGGTCACCGCCGCACGGATCTTGTTGTGCAGCTCTGCTTCGCGCTGGTAGTTGTCGGCGATCGAACCGAGCGCACTGCCGAGGAAGCCGCCCGCTTCACCGACCTTGATGATCGACAGCATCAGCGGCGGGAACGTCTGCGGGTGCCTCGCCAGCGCCGCCGAGAACGACGACCCCGACTCGACGTCCGCCTGCACCTGCACGAGCGCCGGCTGGAGCTTCTTGTCGTCGGTCTGCTCGATCAAGATGGCGAGCGTCCGCATGAGCGGGAGGCCGGCGTTGATGAGACCCGCCATCTGGCGCGAGAACACTGCCAGCGTGCGCGCCGACACGGTCTTCGTCGCGCCCGGCAGCTTGATGTCGCGGTTGAGCCCCGTGTTGGACTTGAGCGTGACCTCGAGCGGCGTGAGCCCCTGCGCCTTCAGCTTGCCGGTGACCGCCGACTCGCTCGCGGCCTCGATGGTCCCCTTGACGACCGATCCGCCGCGAGGGTCGACGGCCCGGTAGACGAACTCCTGGACGATGGCCATGTCAGCGCTCCTCGTTCGCGGTGGTCCACGCTTCGAGATCGTCCACGCCGCCCCACTCGACATCGCGCGCCGTCGGATCGACGCGGCCGCCGACGGTGGGCGTGCCGAACCGCGATCCCATGCCGACACCGGTGCCCTGCGCGGCATTCGCTGCGGGAGCAGTGAGCTCCCCCTGCCGCCATTCGCCGGCGTGGTGCGCCCATTCCTCCGCGTCGAGATCGCGAGGCTTGATGTAGACGCCGTCGAGGCTCTTCGGGTCGACCGCGAAGTCCACTGCGACGTTGCGCGCGATGGTGCCTTCGGCGACAAGGCGACGAAGGTCCTGGTCGAGCGTGTGCATGCCGATCTCGGATCCCGCCTGCATCGCCGAGTAGATCTGCGCGACCTGGCCCTCGCGGATCATGTTGGCGACGGCCGGAGTGTTGATGAGCACCTCGGTCGCGATCGTACGGCCGTTGACCTGAGCGAGCGGGAGCAGCGTCTGGCTGATGATGCCCTGCAGGGTGTCGCCCAGTTGCGTGCGGATCTGGTGCTGCTGGTCGGCGGGGAACACGTCGATGATGCGGTTGATGCTCTTCGCCGCGCCCTGGGTGTGCAGGGTGGAGAGCACGAGGTGTCCAGTCTCGGCGGCGGACAGTGCCGTCGAGATCGACTCCGGGTCTCGGAGCTCGCCGATGAGGATCACATCAGGGTCCTGACGCAGCACGCGACGCAGCGCCTCGGCGAACGAGTTCGTGTCGCGCCCGACCTCGCGTTGGTGCACGAGCGAGCGCTTCGACTGGTGGTGGAATTCGATCGGGTCCTCGATCGTGACGATGTGTGCCGGGACGAGCTGGTTGACGATGTCGACCATCGCCGTGAGCGTCGTCGACTTTCCGGAGCCCGTTGGCCCCGTCAGCAGCACCAATCCACGCGGGCGCAGTGCCAGGTCGCGGGCGATCGCCGGGGCACCGAGCTCCTCGAGGGAGTACACCCGGTCGGGGATGTAGCGCAGCGCGATCGCGATCGACCCGAGCTGGCGGTACACGTTGGTGCGGAACCGGCCGATCCCCGGGGTCGCATGGGCGAGGTCGACCTCGCCGTGCTGGAGAAACTCGGCGCGCTGCCCCTCGGTCATCAGGTCGAACGCGGTGCGCTCGACCCACTCCTCCGAGAGAGCGTCCGGGTATCCGGGCACGGGCACGAGGTCGCCATCGACGCGCAGCAGCGGCGGGGCTCCTGCGGTGATGTGCACGTCTGACGCCCGGTGGCGCGCTCCGCGCGCGAGGAGGGTTTCGAAGTCGAGTTCTTCCATCGTTCTCACCCCTCCGAGTCGACGTAGGTCAGTGCGGTGATCTGCACGTCGACGGTGCCTTCGCCGCTCTGGGTCATGGTGACCACCACGCTGTTCAGGAGGCGGGGACCGGCGCGGAGGGCATCGACGAAGGCCGTCGCCTGCGCCATATCCCCCGCCGTCGCACTGACCACGAAGTCCACCTGCTGACGACCGGCGGACGCGGCGGCATCGGGAGCCGGCGCTGTCTCGGTCGCTGCCGTTGTGGGATCGGTCGATTCCGGTGCGGGTGTGGCCGTCGCCGGGGCGGGCACAGCTGCGGCATCGGCGTCGGTGGCCGCGGTGCGGGTCGCGTAGGCGACCTTCTCCCCCGCGGTGACCGACGTGATGGCCGCGCCGGATGCCTCGGCCGCACGTCCGACGACCTCGAAGACGTCGTCGAACTGGCCCGTGGCCGGGATCTGCGACCGGAGCTCCGCGACATTGGCATTGATGGCGTCGAGGTTCTCCTGTTGCGCCGTGAGTTCGTCGACCTGCGCCTGGTAGAGCGCGTTGGTGCCGGCCACGGTCGCGGTCTGCTGGTCGACGGCCACCGCCTGGAAGTAGAGCGGCATCGCGACCAGAAACACACCGAGGGCGATGACGCCGAGCGAGACGATCAGACCGATGGCGGTCACGAGGTGCTTGGGCATCACTCGCCTCCTTCTTCGGCCGCGTACTGGTTGGAGTACACGGACTGGTCGAACTCGACGTTCAGCAGGTACGAGAACCTGTCCGCTGACACTTGGCTCGAGGTCACCGACTGCCCGTCCGCGTAAAGCACGCCCTCGACGCCGCGAAGCGAGCGGATGAGAGCGACGATGTCGAGCGGGGTCGGGCTGTCGAAGGTGACCGTGCCGACGATGCCTTGCTCGAGCGCGGCGTCGTCTCCCTGGGGCGCGCCGCCGACCGTGAAGTCCACACCCGTGACCGTGGTCTCTGCCGGAAGGATGCCGCTGATCTTGGCCATCACGGGAGTCCACGCGAGATCAGTCGCCATGGCGTCGCTGCGGAAGTCGGCGAGCTCCGACTCGGTCGCCAGAGCCTGGCTGACTTCCGAGAGTGAGGCGATCTCCGTGAGCAGCGCGTTGCTACGAGCCTGCTCGGCGACGAGCCGCTGGTCGGCGAAGAACTTGAAGGCGAACGCACCCGCGATGATGAGCACCGCGACGAGGATCGCGCCGAGGACGAGCCACACCCACAGGCGCACGAGCGAGTCACGTTCCCGCCGCGCGATCTCGCTGCGCGGCATGAGGTTGACGCGAGGTGCTCCCGAGAACGGGACGGCGATGGCGGTCATTTCCCTGCCTCCCCCAGCGCGATGCCGACGGTTCCGACGAGGTTCAGCGCGACCTCTCCGGCGGGCGGAGGAGTCGACATCGAGATCACGTCGCCGACCGAGACGACCGTCATCGGGATGTCGATCGCGGCGCCGAGCGCCGGCAGGACGCCTTCGACGGCTGCGCCGGCACCCGTGACGAACATTCGCGTCAGGGGTGCAGCGGTCGGTCGGCTGCCGAAGAACGCGATCGTGCTGCGGAGGCGGGCCGCGAGGTCCGAAACGCCGGGCGGTGTCGCCGCGCGGATGGCTCCGCGGGTGCGGCCGCCCGCCGCGAGGCCCGAGGCGCCGCCGGCACCGTTTCCGGCGACCGCGAGCTCGAGCTCAGGTTCCAGGGCCTCTGCGTTATGACGTCGCGTCGCAGCGGTCGCGACGTCGATCGGCAACAGGCGCACGAAAAGCGGAACGCCGCCACGCGAGATCACGACCTGGGTGGTGTGATCGCCGATACTGACGGTCGCAATCGTCTCGTCGGATCCTGCGAGCGGTGACGACACCCGGGCGAGCCCGAACGCGGCCAGGTCGACCGCCTGCGCCCGCACCTTGATCTTCGCGAGCGTCGAGATGATCTGTTCGATGTTCTCCGACACTGCCGCGACGAGCAGGCCCGAGACCTGGTCGCCGTCCTGCGAGATCGGGAAGAAGTCGAGCACGGCTTGGCTCGCGGGAACCGGCAGCAGATCCTGCACCTGGTACGGCAGCGCCTCGCGCAGCAAGTCCGGCCGCATCGCCTGAGTCGTGTATTCGCGGACCAGGATGCGGCGGCTGGCGACGCCGAGCACGGCATCCTTGCTTCTGAACTTCGCACCGGTCCACAGCTGCCGGAGCGCGACCGCGACGGCGCCCGAGTCGAGCACCTCCGAGTCGCGCGCTGCCTCGGGCGGTAGCGGCACTTCGCCGTAGGCGACGAGCTGAGGCTTCCGGCCAAGCGAGATCTCCGCGGCGCGTACGCTCTCCTCCGTCACCTCCAGCGCCACGATGGTCTTCCCCATGATTTCCCCTCCCCAAAGATCGTCGGTGTCAGGCACCGACGAAGAGATTCACGTACCACTTGCCGACGGCCTCGCCGGCGAACACTCCGGTCCACGCGCCGAGGATCATCCACGGGCCGAACGGAATGGCGGTCTTGCGTCCGGCGCGGCGCAGCAGCATGAGCGCAATGCCGAACACTCCCCCGTAAAGGAAAGCCGCGAACGCCCCCACAGCGAGCGCGCCCCACCCCAGCCAACCGAGATAGATACCGATCACCCCGGCGAGTTTCACGTCTCCCCCACCCATGCCGCCCGGTCGTGCCGCGCGCAACAAGAAGTAGAAGAGGTACATCACGGCCATGCCGATACCGGCCACGAGCAGCAAGCCCCACTCGCCCGTCAGCCACGCCGCGATCGTGAACAGGATGCCGGCCACGAGGTAGCTGGGAAGCACGATGCTGTTGGGCAGACGGTGGGTGTCGAGGTCGATGAGCGTCAGCACGATCGAGATCGCGGCGAAGTACAGGAATGCGGCGACCACGAGCCCAAGTGCCCACAGGTCTGCGGGCTGGACGATGCCGTCGACGGTCGGCAGGCTCAAATAGGTCGGCAGATTCATGCCGAGGAGACCCTCGTAGACCACGAGGGCCCACCACGTCACGAGAGCGAACGCGATTCCTGTGAAGGCTTCGACGATCGGATACCGCGCCGAGATCGGCGCCTTGCAGTTCGCACACTTCCCCCGCAGCGCGATCCATGAGACGACCGGCACGTTCTGCCACGGCTTGATCGCCGTGTCGCAGTGCGGGCAGCGGCTCTCTCGCAGCAGCGAAATCTTCGCTGGCACTCGGTAGGCGACGACGTTGAGGAACGACCCGATCAGGATGCCGAAGATCCCCGCGACAACGACGAGAAGGATGATGAAAGAGTCCATGGGCTAGCGCTCAGTCTGGTAGACGAGTTGCCCCAACCGCTGCACCAGCGATCCCTGCGCGATACCGCCCGATCCCTTGATCTTGCAGCCGAGTTGGTCGAATGCCGGCGACCACGCCATGTCCTTGCAGGTGTACGCCGTCTGAATGGGGCCCGCCGAGTGGAGGTTTGTGCTGTCGTTGGTGTAGAGCTGCCCACTGAACGATGACGTGACGGTGCCGGTCAGCCCGCACGGCGAATAGACCATGATCCTGACGTCGCCCGTCTGTGTGCCGGACACATCGAATCCGTCTTTGCTGTTGGAATTCCCGCAATGCGGAATGGGCTCCGCGGGAGCTGAATCGGTCGGGTCGACGTCGACGTAAGCGGTCGAGTTGTCTGAGTGGACGAACAGCAGCTGCTTCGTTCCGCCCATCGCCTCCAAGTTTCCGGACAATGAGACATTCATGATGGCACTCGGCTTCACGATGACCACAGCATCCCGTTGCATCTGGACGTTTCCGAGATCGATCGAGAACGATTCCTGACCGTTGCCATTCTTGGACGAGCAGCCAGTCAGATCGATGACCAGCTTGCTGCCGGAGGTGGCGAGCAGTGTCGCGATCGTCGTCGTCGGGTTCTTCTTGAACAGATCGCACGCGCCGGAGTATGAGGCTCCCCAGTTCGATGCGTTGCTCAGATCAATCCACTTGGTCGCAGCACGAAGCCAGTCAAGCGTCGGCTCAAAAGTGGGCGTGTAGCCGCCGACATTCTCTGACTGCGGACCCGTCACAGTCCACTGAGTGCCGACATCGATGTCGCTTCGGCTCGTGACGCTCCCACCGACAGTCGCCGTGTTATTTCCCTGGTCTGTGAGATCAACCTCACCAAGTGCGTTGATGTCCTTGCCGACGGAGGTCGCGCCGTTCGCCGACAGCGCCACATACCCGTTGGCGGTAATCGATCCGGTGATCGTCGCATTATGGCTGCCGTTCTTGACATAGCCATCAGCCCACACGTCGCCCTGAAGGGTGCAGTCGTTACTGAAGTCGACGTTGCCATCGAGTACGTACAAGTCGCCTGTCAGCGTAGCGCCGTTATTGCAGCGGTAGTCACCGGTGCGAAGCACAAGATCGCCAGTGTAGTGCGACACGCCTGCTGTGAAACCGCCTGAAAAGTACGTCACAACGCCGCCAGGCTGCTGGGAGTACGTGACTTGCCACGGGTAGACCGCGTCGATCGTCGTTGCCGACCCGTCCGGACCAGCACCCTGGGACTTGACGACAATGTAGTCGGTTGCGGATGTGGGGCAAGCTTCGACGAGCCCGTCTGACGTCGACGGCCGGACGCCATCGACGTCGGAGATGTAGACCCGCGCTTCGTAGGTCGGGTCTGTACCCTGGAAGTGGGTGCCGGACGTCGCGCAAGTTGGAATCGACGCGATCGCCACGTCGCGACCGGACTCCGCAGCGATGAACGCCTGAGTCTGATCCTCATTGCTCGCGTTCGCGCGGATGGTGAACAGAACTGAGGCAGCGATGATGCTTGCGATGATGAAGCCGACGAGCATCACGACGACGATAGTGACAAGCACGGCCCCTTCGTCGTTGCGCGCCCGACGAAGCACACGATCAATCACCAGCATGGCGAGGTCTCCCCTGTGGCTGTCGACCTCATCTTCCCCTTGCCCGAGAACGGGACAGGAGCTGACTCAGTCGTGATATCGAAGGTGTAAGTCACGGTGTCACCCACCCGCACGAAGTATGGCTCGGAGCCATGTTGGACGATTCCGTCGTGCCATTCGCGCCAGTTTGTGACAGCTGGCAACAGGCCCGTAGAGGACGCGATGGTGGCCTCACCACCACCGATCTGAAACCCTTGGCACTCGAGGCTTCCCGTCAGTGAGGTCCACACTCGGAGCTCACTTCCGTCGTCGTCAGCCGGCGTAACGCTGATGTCCTTCGCATTCCGCAAGGCCCGTTCGATCGCCGATCCGATTACCTGGCCTCGCGTAGTGGCCCGGGTTGTGGAAGTAACGTCCTGCTGCGCCAACCATGAGTTAACGAGTATCGAAGCAGCGGCGATGACGACGATCGAGGCGACGATCATGCCTACCAGAAGCTCGATGAGGCTAAGCCCGGCATCCTCGTCCTGATTATCTGAAGGATGAGCCATCATGCGCTCATCAGGATTTTCGCCGATACGGTGGTCACGACTTCCCCTGCGGAGTCGAGCGCGGAGAGTTTGATCGGCACTACGGCTCCGGGCACGCAGTCGTAGGCGAGTCTGTTGCCGTTCGTGTCAAGCCCGCCTTCCGCCTTCACGGTGTACGTCTCACCCTTGCCATCCGTGAAAGTGACGCCGTTCCATGTCGTGGCTGGTAAAGAGAAGGCAGCCTCGTTCGGCACCGCAGCAAGGGTGCCATGTCCGGAATAAGCGACGGTCCGTGTGCACTGTGCGTTCTCCCGCGCTTCCTCGATGATCGCGTTGAGGTGGCGCGTCGCTGTCGCAACAGCCGACTGTTCCGATGAAAGTTGAATGCCCTGCCACAATGCGGGGAGCATCGCGACCGCGATCACGCCAAGGATGAACATCGCGATGACCACTTCGACGAGACTGAACCCCGCAGCGTCGTCGCTACGTCCCAGCACCATCCGCCCACCTCCCCGAGTGGCAGAATCCCCACATGAATGTGGCCACGAGGGCCGGGAGTGCGGTCTCCTGGCCCTCGCAGCGTTCAGCGGTTGTCAGCAGCCAGGGCCGGACCAAGCCTCTTTGAGAGGTGTGTAGCCCTTCGCGTAGACGCAGACGTCATCAATCTTCGTAGGCGCAGCTCCGAGCGCCGTCGTGGAGCTCTTCGCAGACACGAACGCAACCGTGATGTCGTTCCCGGTGTAGGGGGCAACAGCGGTAGTTGCGGTCGTCAGGGTGTCGGAGTCAGCAATCGCTGCTGACGCCGCTGTTGCAGCATCAGCAGCGGCGGCCTTCACCGCATTGGTCTGCGCGCTGTCCTGAAGATTGGCGAAGATCGGGATCGCGATCGCGACGAGGATGCCGAGGATCACCACGACGATGATGAGTTCGATTAGCGAGAAGCCGCCATCGCGGCCGTCCTCCTCGCGACGCTGCTTCATCGCCTCGAGGTAGTTCTTGATTGTTGCACGCATGGCGCGTCTCTCCCCAGTGTGAGTTGAAAGGTCAGCTCTAACTGACCGACGCGCGCCAAAGCGCGTCGGTCTCAAACACCCCAGTAACACATCCCAGACTCTGTTAGAGCTGGGTTTGAGACACACGCGCAAAGCGTGAATCCCCTCCCGGCATAGACGCTGTCATCCGCGCCGCTGGATGTCAACGTCGGTGCGCACAGTCTTCGCCTAAGAAAGCCTCAGCCGGAACGCGCGAAGACCTTGCGTTGTGCAGCACGCCACCCGGTTTCTCGACTGCTCTAGGACCACGGCGCCGCAGCATCCAATGCCGGCTCGATCGGGCAGGACGATCGCCATGACGGAGAGTCGCGGACGCAGGGTGGGACGTCGGTAGGTGAACGCGCGCACTTCCCCGGCCGAGCGTGACCAGCGAGGGATCATGGATACTTTCATCGAATGTCGGAGGGCATCCATATGCTACATTCATGAATATTTCTTCGAGCGAGGTCGACTGGGAGGCCAGGATCGACGGCGATCCCGAGCTCTTCATCGACCCGTCCGACATCCTTGAGCCCGGCGAGGTCCTGCCGCCCATCGAACTCGCGCAGCTCGAAACGACCGGCGCCACGCACGAGGCTGCGATCACTGAGCTCGAGGGCATCAGCGTCCGAGCGCGGCTTCTCATCGCCGACGAGTACGCCGGCATCGCGAACGTGCTGAGGGATGCCGCGGCCTGCCCGGACCCGTGGGTCGGTCCCGACCCGACACAAGACCCCGCGTGGCTCGATCCGCAGGGGCGATCGACGGCGGCCGTCCGGGCAGAACGGCGGAACATCGCGGTGCGAGCTGCGGCGCTGGAGCTCGCGGTGCGCCTCGGGATGTCAGAAACCATGGTCCGCACCCGCGCAACGCACGCCGATACGCTGCGCGAGCGGTGCCCCCTGATCTGGGAGGCGTTTCGTGCCGGCAGGGTCAACGAGCGGAACGCCTCTTCAGCGGCACAGCAGGCTGCGACGCTTCCCGCCCGCGCCAAGGACGCCTGGGCGAAGTTCGATGAACAGCTCGCAGGTTCGGCGCAGACGCTCGCGCCGGGAAAGTTCCGTGCCCGCGCCAGGCTCGTGCGTGAGCGCGTGCACCCCGAGCACATCGATGAGCGGCACAAGCGCGCGAGGGACGAGCGAAACACCTGGTTCCAGTGCGAAGCCGACGGCATGGCTTCGTTCACCGTGTTCGCGCCTGCCCACGAGGTGATCGCAGTCGAGCGATATGCGGATGCGCACGCGCGGCACCTGCGCGCCCAGGAAGGTGAGGAGCGCACGCTCGCTCAGCTTCGCACCGACGTCGTGCTCGACCTCATCACCCGGGGCATGTCGAACAACACCGAGACCGGCGCCTGGCGTGCGCGTGCGTCTGTGGCGATCACCGTGCCGGTCATGACCCTCCTCGGACGCGACGACGAGCCCGCCACGCTCGACGGCTACGGCCCGATCGACACCGAAACCGCGCGGCGGCTCGCGGGTGAGGCAACCAGTTGGGTCCGCATCCTCACTCACCCCGTGACCGGCACGGTTCTCGACGTCGACCGCACCACGTATCGCGTTCCGAAAGCGCTGAGCCGGTGGCTCGGGGTTCGCGACCAGGTCTGCACCGGCCCCGGATGCATGAGATCCGCCCGTGATTGCGACATCGACCACCGCCTTGATTGGCAATACGGCGGGAAGACCGCCGACACCAATCTGAGTCCCCTTTGCGAACATCACCATGTGATCAAGACCAAGAGCAAATGGGTGCTCTATCGCGATGAAGTCACCGGCGCGAAATGGTGGGTGTCGCCTACGTCGTTGACGATTCCGGTGGAACCGCCACCGTTCTGACTCACGCTCCGCCGCCACGCCGCCACTCGGCGGCGCCGCACGACTGCGCTGTCGCGCGAGCAGACGGGGTCCCGCGCGCTCAGTTCAGGATCGCGAGCGCCTGCTGCGTCGCGACGATCGCGAGCCACGCCACCAGCCCGATCGACACGACCACCGCGATCCCCGACACGAGCCGGCTCGTCGAGCGCTGCGCCGCGACGATCAGGCCGCCAATCGCCAGGAAGAACGCACCGGCGGCGAATGCCACGCTGACCAGGCTCACCAGACCGGCGAGCGACTCATTCCAGCCACTCAGCCAGAACACGACCGCCAGTCCGCCGAGCGCGGCCACCACGATCAGCGCGATCGACGCGCGCGCCGGGATGTTCGCCGGACTCGCCTCGGGAAGCGGCGGCCGCATCTCCCCAACGTACGAGCTCGACACCGGCTGGTACACGATCGGGGTCGGCATCCGCTCGTCCCTTGGCGCGGGACGCCGGGGCGTGATCTGGTCGGGGAAGGTCTCGCTCTTCGCAGCCCCAGAACCATTCGTCGCGACCTCGCGCGACGCCGACACGCGAGGAGCCCCGGCGATGGGCCGGGTCGGCGAGGGCGCCGAGGCTTCAGGTTCCGGCATAGCCGGCGGCGGATCCACGGATGCCTCGTCCCGCACCTCCGCGGGCTCAGCCAGCGACGACGGAGCCGGCCACACGGCGGCCGCGTGCGGTTCCTCGTGCTCAAGGACGACGGGGACGGGTGCCTCGATTACCGGCTCTGCATTCGCAGACCCGAGCGACTCCTCGCCCAGCGACGACGGAGCGGGCCACACCGCGGCGGCAGGCAACTCCTCGGCGACCGACGGCACCGCGGGCCACGCAGCCGCCGCACCGGAAGCCCCTGACGCTTCGCCAGAATCAGCACCTGCATCCGCCGCCCGCCGCGCACGCAACTGCGCCCGGCTTGTCGGCGCGCCCGACGGCACCTCCGCAGCACCCGCGACGTCCGTCGTACGCGTGGCGGCAGCATCCGTCGTCACCGGACGGTAGTCCTCCGTCCACGCAGCGCCGTTCCACCACCGCAAGCGGTCCGCACGCGAAGCGTCCGCGTACCAACCGGGCGGCGGTCCCCCCTGAGACCCGTCCGACATCATGCTCCCCAGCAGAATGATCCTCGAGCGCAAACATACCGGAGCGACGGGACCGCGAGTACCAAACCCGCGGCGCGGGTTTCAACCGTCGAGCACCTCGAGTCGTACGGTCACCGGCCCGCCGTCGACCAGACCTTCGGCATCGCGCACCGCCTTCTTCAGCGGCAGCACGTAGGCCCCGTCCGACGAGGGGAAGATCGACGTCGTCCACTCGCTGCCGCCGATGCTCGCCCGCACGCGCACCGAGCCGAAGCCGCGGTACGGGCGCGGGATCTCGCGGATCTCATCGCTCAGCTCGGGCGGCACCGAGGTGAAGAACCAGGCCGCATCCTCGCGCGCGTCCCAGCGGAAGACGTCCCCGTCGAACTCGATGATCACGAACACGAGGGTAGCGAGCGGGTCCGACGCGGCGAGCGTACAATCCGGGCCATGGCCGACATCGTGGCCGGTGGGATCCGCATCGAGTATCGGCGGCAGGGCCGCGGCGCCCCGCTCGTGCTGTTCCACGGAGCCTTCGAGGATTCGAGGGTCTGGACCGATGAGTTCGATCGCCTCACGCCGTACGTCGATCTGATCGCCTGGGACGCGCCCGGATGCGGAGAGTCGGACGACGTTCCCGCGGGGTGGACCGACCGCGATTGGGCCGACGCGGCGGCCTCGTTCATCACCGAGCTCGGACTGACCGCCCCGTGCGTCGCAGGATTCTCGATGGGATCGGTGCTGGCGCTGCTGCTCGCCCGAGATCACCCGGATGCCGTCGGCAGCCTCGTGCTCATCGGTGCGTACGCCGGATGGGGTGGGTCGCTTGACGCCGACGCGCTCGCGCAACGGGTGGAGGCGACACATTTCACGATCGATCATCCCGTCGACGAGTGGGCCGCTGGATTCCTCGAGTCGGTGTACACGGCGGATGCTGCTCTCGAGCGGCTGGCGCTGGCGCGCGCGTTGCTCGACGACTGGCGTCCGGCGACCACGGCCGCGCTGCTCGAGGTGATGACGCTGGACCTCCGCCCCGCACTCCCCTCGATCCGCACGCCCGCCCTGATCGTGCGCGGCGCCCAAGACGCGCGAAGTCCCCGCGCGGCGGCGCTCGACATGGTGGAGGCACTTCCCGACGCGCGCTTCATCGAGATCGCCGACGCCGGCCACGATTGCGCCGGGCCTGAACTCGACGAGGTGCTGATCGCGGCCGCGCGCGGCGCGAGGCCCTCCGGCGGGTGAGGATCCTCAGAGGTGTTCGCCCGGCGCCCCGCCGTGGCGATCCACCAGGCGCTGCAGGCAGCTCGACCAGCCGTCGATGTGGTTGTCGCGCTCCTCCGTGGTCGCAAAACCGGAGTGCCGCACGATCACGCGGGTCGTAGCATCCGCCGCGGACTGCAGCTCGATCTCGACGTCGGTCGTGTGCTCCTCCCCCGCCCATCGCCACCCGAGCCTCAGCGCGCGCGGCGCCTCGAAGGTGAGCACCGTGCCCTCGACCGCCATGTCGACGGGCACCGACCGCACCTCCCAGCGGCCGAGCTCGCGCAGCTCGACGACCGCCGTCGTCTCGAAGCGCGGCGGCCAGAACCACGCCGCGAGGAGGTCGGCGTTCGTGAATTCACGCCACACGACATCGGTGGATGCTGCGACCAGCGCCTCTTCGGTGAGCTCATGCATGCTGACACCGTACGCCGACCCTCCCCCATAGGATCGTGCGCATGCCGAACCCGCGCCCTCGCGCTCCCCTCGCCACGCCGGAGCGACCGGGTCGCGACCTCTCGAAGCCGCTGCCCGCGGCGCTCAGCTGGATCACGCTGATCGTCTTCGCCGTCGTTCTCGCCGGCGCGTACTTCGTGTTCGAGCTCGCATGGTGGGTGCCGGCGCTCTACGGTGCGGCAAGTGTCGTGGCCTTCGCGGCCTACGGCTTCGACAAGGCGGCCGCGCGCCGCCAGGCGAACCGGATCTCGGAGCAGACGCTGCTCATTCTCGGACTCGTCGGCGGCTGGCCGGGAGCGCTCGTCGCGCAGCAGGTGTTCCGCCACAAGACACGCAAGCGGTCGTTCCGCCGCGCGTTCTGGGGCACGGTCGGCGTGAACGTCCTCGCGCTGGCGGCATACATCTACCTCACCGCGCCGGCGTTCGCGGGCTGATCCCGGCGTCAGCGACCGTACTCGGGCGTCCACTCATCGCCGTCGGGCACCCATTCGCCCGAGGAGGACGCCAACCGCGACGGCTCGGAGCGGCGCCACCGGGCACCCTCGGGCCAGCTCGCGGCGAACGTCGACGCGACGCGGAACACCCGCCGCGACAGACCGGACAGCGTCTGCACCGGACGTGCCGACACCGGCATGCGCAGCTGCGGGTCGTAGCGGACGCCGTCCGACGAACGCAGCCGAATGGTGAGGTCGAGGTCGTCGTGGATGCGCGCGTTGCCGCGGTCGACCTGGTCGCGCACGCGCTCCCACACCCGCGTACGCATCGCGAAGTTCGAGCCGAACACCAGCGGGATGCCGAGCCACTTCTTGATCCAGTAGTGCCCCCCGCCGATGTACCAGCGTTCGCCGAGGTAGTTCTGGACGGGCGTGCCGCCGTAGAACTCGGCGCCGCCGGTCAGCACTCCCAAGGTGGGGTCGGCGACGAAGGCGCGGACCAACCGCGCGATCCAGTCGGGGTGCGGTCGCGAGTCCGCGTCCAGCCGGGCGATGATGTCGGCGTGCTCGAGCGCCACGTCGTAGCCGCGGGACACGGCCGGCCAGATCCCGATCGACGGCTCATATGCCACGACGGCGTCGTAGGCGCGCGCGACGGCGGCGGAGGCATCCGTGCTGGCGTTGTCGACGACGATCAGGACGTCGGGCCGGTGCGTCTGCGCGGCGAGCGCGGCCAGGCACGCGTCCAGATAACCCGCGTCATTCCGGCACGGAATCACCACGGCGACGCGAGGGGCGAGGGGCACGAGCCACACCATACTCCCGTCATGTCGGACGGCCGCGTTACCCTGCCGACATGGACGGACTGCGTTTCGCTCCTGCCAACGAGGCCTCGTGGGACGACCTGCAGGCCATCCTCACTGGCGCCGCCGGGCGGTGCCAGTGCCAACGACAGCGCCTCGGCGACCACGACTGGTGGCACATGCCCGAGGCGGAACGCGCCGCGATCCTCCGCGCCGAGACGCACTGCGACGACCCGCGGTCGACCGAGACGATCGGCATCGTCGCATACGACGGCGACGAGCCCGTCGCCTGGTGCGCGGTCGATCGCCGCGGGGTGTACGGACGGGTGCGCGGGTCGCCCGTGCCCTGGCAGGGCCGCGACGAAGACCCCGATGACGAGTCGATCTGGGCGATCGCGTGCGTCGTCGTACGCAAGGGGCATCGGGGCGAGGGACTGACGTACCCGCTCATCGCGGCGGCGGCCGAGCACGCCCGGGCGCGGGGTGCGTCGGCGGTCGAGGGGTATCCGATGCTGACCCACGGCAAGAAGGTCACGTGGGACGAACTCAGCGTCGGGCCGGTCGGGCCGTTCCTCGCGGCCGGGTTTCGAGAGGTCACGCATCCGACGACACGGCGTCTCGTCATGCGTCTCGACTTCTGAAACGACTCAGCAAACGATCCCCGGAAAACTGGGGCTTGAGACCGCTCCCACGGTTGGTTACAGTCCGGTAAGTAATCGGTACCCCGCCGACCAACCTCAACGGAGAGGACTCCCCATGCCCGCCCCCGTTTCCCGTCCCTCAGCGACGCGCGCACGATCGGGCCGACGTGCCCGTGCCGTGCGCATCGGCACCGTGGTGACCGGCACCGCGCTCGTCGCGAGCGCACTGCTGGCGACTCCCGCGGTGGCCGCGCCGCCGCGTGCCGTCGACCCCTTCAACCCGGACTTCGGTCCGAACGTCACGATCTACTCCCCCGACACGCCCGTCGACGAGATCCAGGCGGAGCTCGACGAGTTGCACGCGCAGCAAGTCGACGCCGAGATGAGCACCCACCGGCAGGCGGTGTACTTCCTGCCCGGCCAGTACGGCTCGCCGGCCGATCCGCTGCAGGTCAAGGTCGGCTACTACACCGAGGTCGCCGGCCTCGGCGCGTCGCCCGAAGACGTCACCGTGCACGGCGCCGTCGAGGTCTACAACCGGTGCCTCGAAGGCGGCGGCACGGGAAACTGCCTCGCGCTCGTGAACTTCTGGCGCACGATCTCGAACCTGTCGATCGACATCGACAAAGCGGGGCAGGACGGCTGCCGCGCCAGCGCCGAGTTCTGGGCCGTGTCGCAGGCCGTCTCGATGCGTCGCCTCGACATCTCGGGCGGCAACCTGTCGCTCATGGACTACTGCACCGCCGGACCCCAGTACGCCAGCGGCGGGTTCATCGCCGACTCGCGCCTGCCGTCCGTGATCAACGGCTCGCAGCAGCAGTGGCTGATCCGCAACAGCGAGGTCGCCGGCTGGTCGAACGCCGTCTGGAACCAGGTCTTCTCGGGCGTCGTCGGCGCCCCCGATGACGCCGGCTTCCCGAACCCGCCCTACACGACGGTCGACCAGACGCCGGTCAGCCGCGAGAAGCCTTATCTGTACGTCGACGACGAGGGCCGCTACAACGTGCGGGTGCCGGCCGCGCAGCGCGACACGAGCGGGATCAGCTGGGGCGCGGGCGAGACGGCGGGACGCAGCATCCCGATCACCGATTTCTACATCGCGACCCCGTCGGACTCGGTGAAGGACATCAACAACGCGCTCGCGCGCGGCCAGCACCTGATCCTCACGCCGGGCACCTACGACGTCGCCCAGTCGATCCAGGTCAAGCGCGCGAACACGGTCGTGCTCGGCCTCGGTCACGCGACGCTCACCGCGGTGAACGGCGCGGTGCCGCTCGAGGTGAAGGATGCCGACGGCATCGTCGTCGCGGGCGTCACGATCGACGCGGGCGAGACGCTCTCGCCGGTGCTGCTGCGCGTCGGCCACCCCAACGGCGGCAAGAAGCTCGATGCGCAGAACCCGATCACGCTGAGCGACGTCTACTTCCGCGTCGGCGGACCGCACATCGGCAAGACCACGACGGCGCTCGAGGTCAACGCCGACGACGTGCTCATCGACCACACCTGGGTGTGGCGCGGCGACCACGGCGTCGAGGGGTTCGACCCGACCGACGGCGTGAACGGCGACAACGAGCGCTGGGCCACCAACACCGGCACGGTCGGCGTCATCGTCAACGGTGACAACGTGACCGCGACGGGTCTGTTCGTCGAGCACTTCCAGACGTACAACACGCTCTGGAACGGCGAGAACGGCCGCGTCATCCTGTACCAGAACGAGCTGCCCTACGACCCGCCCACGCAGGCCGACTGGACGCAGCCTGACGGCACGCTCGGCTACCCCGGCTACAAGGTGGCGGACGACGTGAAGAACCACGAGCTCGACGGCGCCGGCGTGTACGTGTTCAACCAGAACAACCCGTCGATCCTCACAGCCAACGGGTTCGAGGTGCCGGAGACGCCCGGTGTGAAGCTGCACCACATCATGACGGTGAACCTGTCGGCCGGCACGGTCCAGCACGTCGTGAACGGCGTCGGCGGCCAGGCCGACAACACCAACGTCGGCACCCCGCAGTTCGTGGTGGACTACCCCACCCCGTAAGACCCCCCGGAGACGGATGCCTCGGCCCCGGCGATCGCGCCGGGTCGAGGCATCCGCGATTCAGGGCAGCAAGGTCACCAAAGCGGGTGGATCGCCGCGCGGAGGTCGCGGTCGTAGACGTCGCGCACAGCGCGGTCGAACTCCGCGAGGTCGAAGCCGGCGCCTTCGAGAGCGCTGTCGAGCAGGGCGGCCGCCTCGGCGTTGGACTGGGCCTGCGCCACGTTGCGCGCGCCGGGGATGACACTCGTGACGCCCGGGCGCGACGCGATCCACGCGAGCGTGGCGGCGGGGAGCGAAACGGCCGGAGGGAGGGCCTCAGACAGCCCGTTCGCGGCCCGGATGCCGGTCTCGAAGTCGACGCCCGAGAACGTCTCGCCGCGATCGAACGCCTCGCCGTGGCGGTTGTACGTGCGGTGGTCGTCGGCCGCGAATGTCGTCTGCGCGGTGTACCTGCCCGACAGCAGACCCGACGCCAGCGGCACGCGTGCGAAGATCGCGACTCCCGCAGCCCCGGCGGCGGGCAGCACCTCGTCGAGCGGCTTGAGGCGGAACGGGTTGAAGATGATCTGCACGTTCGTCACGTTCGGGCGGGCGATCGCCGCGAGCGCCTGCGCGGTCGTCTCGACCGAGACGCCGTACGCCGCGATGGCACCGTCGGCGACGAGCGCGTCGAGGGCGTCGTACGTGGCATCGGCCTCGATCACCGCGCTCGGCGGGCAATGCAGCTGCACCAGGTCGAGCGCGTCGACGCCGAGGTTGGTGCGGGAGCGGTCAGTCCACGCGCGGAAGTTCTCGGGCCTGTAGTTCTCGGGCTCCTGCGCCAGGCGCCGGCCCATCTTCGTCGCGACAGTGATGCCGTGGCCCGGCCGCGCGGCGAGGAAGCGGCCGATGATGGACTCGCTCCTCCCGTCGCCGTAGACATCGGCGGTGTCGAACAGGGTGACGCCTTCATCGACGGATGCTGCGAGCACGGCCGTCGCGTCCTCCTCGCTGACCGCGCCCCAGTCGGCGCCGAGCTGCCAGGTTCCGAGGCCGATGGCCGAGACCGAGCGTCCGGTGCGGCCGAGTGCGCGCTGCTGCATGAGGATCCTCCGGGGTGGGGTGAGCGGGGCTTACGGATTGACGATGACAGGGGTTCCGCGCGGGAGCTCGGAGAGCTTCGTGATCGCGGACGGGTCGACGCGCAGGCACCCGTTCGAGATGGCCCCCGAGCGGTCGTCGTGGTAGTGGAAGGCCGTGACCGCGACATCCGCTCCCCCGAAGCCGTCGAGGGTCGGCGACTGCACCGACAGGTAGACGATGGGATGGCCGCGCGTGTAGGCGTACTCAGGCACCACGCGGGTCGTCATGATGAACGTGCGGCCGAGCGGAGTCGGCGTGCGGTCGGTGCCCCACGCGAAGTCGGACGCGATGCGCTCGGGCACGCCGGCGCGGACGATGTCGATCGTGCGGCCCGAGATACTGACGACGACACTCACGTCGGTCGCGGCGAGGTCGACGTCGCTCTTGCGCATCCATCCGGTGGTCTGCGCCGGGTTGCCCTGCGACGGCACGGCCTGGCGCCCGGTGAGCAGCACCTTGACCCAGTTCTCCTGCTCCTCGACCACCGGGACCGAGGTGCCGCCGTGCGGGTACTCGTGCGGAAGGTACGCGACCGGCTGGGCGGTGGGGTCGGCCCACACGGGGGCGCCGATGCCGCGTGCGACGGCGTGAGTGGGGAGGGGTGTCGTGAAGGCGGCGTCGTCGACCGGGAGGGCCGGGATGACGGCGAACACGTTGATCTGCGGGAGGGTCGTCACGTCGTACGACGCGGTGTTCGGTGCGAAACCGGTGGGAGTCGGGGTGGGAGTGGGGCTCGGCGTAGGAGCGGGGGTCGGCGTCACGGTCGCGGTCGGCGTGGGGAGCGGCGATGCCTCCGTCGCGGGCGGGCGGAAGATCAGCGCGGCAGCAACGCCGGCCGCGAGGATGATCGCGGCGAGGGCGATGAGCGCCCAGATCCACAGTCGTCGCCTCGACGGCGCGCGCTCGTCACCCTGCGGCGCGGCAGGCTCGTCCGCCGCCGGGCCGTCGGTCTCGGCATCCCCCATTCCCCCATCGTCGGTTGCGGGGACGGATGCTGCAACCCGCCGCCGCTGGTTAGCCTGGGGCGGTGGGCAGTCAGGGCGATCTCGAGCGGCCGATCCGGGTTCTCGGGATCATCGGCGCCGGGCGCGTGGGCCAGGTGCTCGCCCGTCTGGCACGCGCCGCCGGATACCCCGTGCTCATCGCCGGGTCGGGCGACCCGGCACGTGTCGCCGGCACGATCGAGGCCGTGGCTCCGGGTGCGGTCGCGGTCGCAGCATCCGTCGTCGCACGTGACGCCGATGCGATCGTGCTCGCGCTGCCGCTCCCCCAGCACCACACGCTGCCGGTCGACGCGTTGCAGGGGAAGCTCGTGATCGACGCGATGAACTACTGGTGGGAGGTCGACGGCCTGCGCGCCGACCTCGGCGACCTGAGAACCACGACGAGCGAGACGGTGCAGCGGTTCTTGCCCGAGGCCCGGGTGGTGAAGGCCTTCAACCACATGGGCTACCGCGACCTCGACGAGGAGGCCCGGCCCGCGGGGACCGCGGGGCGCAAGGCGATCGCGGTGGCCGGCGACTCAGCGGCGGACGTCGAGGTCGTGATGCGGTTGGTCGACGATCTGGGCTTCGACCCGGTGTTCGCAGGACCGTTGTCGGCCGGGATCATGCTCGAGCCCGGCGCCGAGGCCTTCGGCGCCGATGTCGACGCGGACGAACTGCGGGCGATGCTCGAGCGGTTCCCGGCGTCCCAGCGCGGGATCGTGGTGGCCCGGGCGCGCTCTTCCGGCGGGTCTTCCGCTCGTTGAGCGAGCGAGGAACAAGCGAGTCGAACGCCTCAGCGCGGTCGCGACGATATGCGGAGCAACGCATCGACGGCGGTGGCGAGAGCGATCGTCGCGACGTAGACCAGGAGGTCGCGCGGGTCGAAGACCGTGCCCAGGAGAAGCATCACCGGAGGAAACTGCGCTCCCCACTCCAGAGGCAGGCCGGTGAGCTGGAACAACTCCACCGCGACGCACCACGTCGCCGCGATCGCGCCCGCGGCGAGCGCGGGCAGACGCGGGGCGACGAGCACCACCGCCAGGTACGCCGCGACGGCGTAGAGGGCGTCGCCCGCGATGTCGGTCGCGGGCGTATCCGGCAGAAGCGCATGCAACAGCAGACCCGAGGCGATCGTGAGCGCCAGCAGCAGAACGGCGACGATGCGACGTGTGCGGGTGGTGCTCACGCGATCACCCCGGCCGCCCGCGCCGGCTCGGCGTAGGCCTCGGCGAGCGTCGCCACCGTCATGTGGGCGTTCAGACCGCTCGGGTTGGGCACCACCCACAGCGCCGCGCCAGCGAGATCCTCGGGCTGTCGACCCGCGACAGCCCGCGCACGCCCGAACCCCTGCCGGTACGCGGTGAGTCCGAGAATCGCCACGACCCCGGGCTTCCACCCGGCGATATCGCGCTCCAGCCGCTCGGCGCCCTCGCGGAGCTCCGTCCGGGAGAGTTCGTCCGCGCGGGCCGTCGCGCGACGCACGATGCTCGAGATGCCGATGGCCGCGTCGAGCAGCATGCGGCGGTCGGCCTCGGCCATGCCGTCGTCGTCGATGCGCGGCATCCGTTCGATGAACTCGGCGCGCGTGAAACCCATGCGTTCAGTCTCACGCACCCGCGGGCGCAGCCCGGCAATCGAGCGTCAGCTGTGCGTGTGGCCCGCCGACTCGAGGCTGAAGTCGTTCGACACCGAGCCGTCGGGGCGCGCGGTCTCCTGGAAGACGAATTCCAGTCCCCGCTCGTCGAACGCGCGGAACCAGTCGTCCCACGAGACCTCCTTGAGGTCTTCGAGGTCGTTGCCGAAGTCGAAGTCGAGACGGAGCTCACCCACGTTGCCGTCATGCTCCGTGCCCTCGACCGTCGCGGGCGTCGCGTGGCGGTCCTCCGCCCAGTGGCGGATCACGTCATGGTCGGTCGTCGCGCTGTGCTCGACAGGCTCCTGCGGGATCTCGCGCTCCGCGTCTGAATCGGGCCCGGCTTCGTACCCGGCGGCGTCCTGGCGGGCCGCCGCCTCGCGGTCGGCGTTCTGCTGGGAGGCGTCGTTCAGCGGGACGTTCTGACGGACGTCGGCCTGGGTACCGGCGCTCGGGCTCGCGGCCTCGCGCTCGCGCTGCTCGCGACGCGTGGCCGCGATCGGTTCCTCGGCGCCTGTGTTCTGCTCCGGGGTGTCCATGCGGTCTGTGTGGTCGTTCATGACCGTCCTCCTTCTGGGGTCCTTCCAGCCTGCGGCGGGCTGAACCCGGTGTGGAGGGGCTTGTCACCGGGCAACGTGCGCGCTAGGAATCAACCGCGGGCGGCCTCGATCTGCGCGGCCATGAGGGTCACGAGTTCGTACACGACGTGGCTCGCGGCGATGCCGGTCAGCTGTGCGTGGTCGTACGCGGGCGACACCTCGACTACGTCCGCACCCACCACGTTCAGGTCGCTCAGGGCACGCAGCATCCGGAGCAGTTCCCGGCTCGTCATGCCGCCGGCCTCGGGGGTGCCGGTGCCTGGTGCGTGGGCGGGGTCGAGCACGTCGATGTCGATCGAGATGTACAGCGGCTTGTCGCCGACCCGGCGGCGCACGCGCTCGATCGCCGCCTCGATCCCGCGCTCCTCGATGTCGACGCTCGACACGATGGAGAAGCCGAGGCGCTCGTCGTCGTCGAGGTCCTGCTTCGAGTACAGCGGACCGCGGGTGCCGACGTGGCAGCTCGCGGTGAGGTCGATGAGGCCCTCCTCGCTCGCGCGGCGGAATGGCGTGCCGTGCGTGATGGGGGCGCCGAAGTAGGTGTCCCACGTGTCGAGGTGTGCGTCGAAGTGCAGCACCGCGACCGGCCCGTGCTTCTTGTTCACGGCACGCAGCAGCGGCAGCGCGATGGTGTGGTCGCCGCCGACCGTGACGATGCGGTCGACGCGCTCGCCGAGCGCGGTGGCGGCGGTCTCGATGTCGGCGACGGCCTCGCCGATGTCGAACGGGTTCGCCGGGATGTCGCCGGCATCCACGACCTGCGCGGCGGCGAACGGCGACACGTCCTGCGCGGGGTTGTAGGGCCGCAGCAGCCGCGACGACTCGCGCACGTGCGACGGGCCGAACCGTGCGCCGGGGCGGTAGCTGACGCCGGTGTCGAACGGGATGCCCACGATCGCGAGGTCGGCGCGCGGCACCTCCTCGATGCGCGGCAGCCTCGCGAAGGTCGCAATGCCGGCATAGCGCGGGTAAACGGACGCGTCGACCGGGCCGACGGGCTCGTGGTCGGTCATGACTCACCTCTCGGGGTGGAAGTTTCGATGGACGGATGCTGCTCCGCTGCGTTCTGCGGGATGTGGACGAGCTGCACGCCGCCGGCGGCGATGGCCTGGGTCAGTGCGGACGCGATGTCGTCGAGGGTCTCGGCGCGCCGCCCGGTCGCGCCGAACGCGTTCGCGAGGGCGACCCAGTCGGGCTGCACGAGATCCACGCCGACGGGACGGATGCCGCGGTCCACCTCGTTCTGCTTGATCTCGGCGTACCCGCCGTTGTCGACGCACACGACGGTGAGGTCGAGGCGCTGCTCGACCGCGGTCACCAGCTCGTTGACGCAGAACATCAGCGCGCCGTCGCCGACGACGGCCACGACGGGGCGGCCGCCCTCGGCGGGCTGCGCGACGCGCGCGCCGATCGCGGCGGGAAGGCCGTAGCCGAGGGTGGCATAGGTGGGCGTGTACAGCAGCGAGTGCGGGGCCGACTGGCGGAGGACGTTCGCGAGCGCCATGTAGACGATCTGCGACGAGTCGCCGGCGACGATGGCGTCGTGCGGGAGGGCCGCGGCGATGGTCTCGGCGAGCGCGACCGTCTCGGGGAGGATGGACGCCGTCTCAGCGGCGATCGTTTCCCGTTCGGCGGTGACGTCACGGGGAGCGCGGGGCCCGTCGGGCAACGCCGCGAGGAGCTCCTCGACCACGGCGGTGCAGTCCCCCACGATGCCGACGGACGCGTCGAGGTTCTTGTGCAACTGGGCGGCCGAGATGTCGACGCGGACGACGGCGCCGCGCGCCTCGAGCCGCGGCGCCCACAGCTCGGCCTCGCCGAGCTTCGAGCCGAGCACGAGCAGCACGTCGGCGTTCTCAGCAACCCGGCGGCCAGCCTCGAGCCGCAGGTTCGAGCCCAGCGACAGTGGGTGGTGCTCGTCGACGGTGGCCTTGCCGTTGAGGGTTGTGACGACCGGCGCACCGAGCCGCTCGGCGAGCGCCGTGATCGCCCGGCCGGCGCGCGTGGCACCGCCGCCGGCGACGATGACCGGGCGCGCAGCATCCGTCAGCAGCTTCGCCGCCTCACGCACCGCCGCCGCGTCACCGCGAATCGGCGCGGGAGCCGGGCGAGCTTCGCGAGCCGCCGCGGGCACGTCGGCCGGCGCCTCGAGCACGTTCAGCGGGATCTCGATGTGCACCGGACGCGGACGCCCAGTGCGGAACAGCGCGAACGCGTCGTGCACGGCGTCGACAGCATCGGTCGCGCTCGTCACGCGACGCGACCACTCGGCGATCGCGCCGACCATCGCCGTCGCGTCCTTCGTCTCGTGGAGCGTGCCGATGTCGCGGAACTCGGCCCCGAGCGCCACGCCCGGCGAGAGCACCAGCAGCGGCCGCGACTCGCAGAATGCCGTGCCGATCGCGCTCATCGCGTTCTGCAGGCCCGGTCCCGACGTCGTGATCACCACGCCGGGAAGCCCCGTCTGCTGTGCCCACCCGTCCGCGCCGTACCCCGAGCCCTGCTCGTGGCGGTTGGTCACCGCGCGCAGGCCGAGGCCTTCGAGCGGCCGGTAGAGCTCGAGGTTGTGCGTGCCCGGGATGCCGAACACGGCGGTCACCCCGTAGTTGCGCACGGTCTCGAGCACCGCACGCCCAGCCGTGTCGGCGTACTGCGCGGCGGCGGTCACGTCAGCGCCTCGACGCGCGCCATCGCATACCGGCGCTCGCCCGCCACCCACGTCTCGAGCACCGGGATCTGCGAGATCTCGCTCGCGTCGACGGCCAGCGGGTCGGCCCCGAGCACCGCGAAGTCGGCGTACTTGCCGGCCTCGAGCGAGCCCAGGTCGTCCTCTCGGCCGAGCGAGACGGCGCCCTCGTACGTGTGCGCGCGGAGCGCAGCATCCGCTGATACCCGCAGGTTGTCGGGGCCGAGCTTGTGCCCACGACGCGTCACGCGGGTGACTGCGGTCTGGATCGCCTCGAGCGGGATGGGCTCGGCCACCGGCGCGTCAGACGAGATCGTGAACGGCACCCCCGCCGCCGCGAAATCGCCCAGCGGGTTGAACCGCTCCCCCGGCGTGCCGATAGCCTGCTCGACGCCCTCGCCCCAGTTGAAGTAGTGCTGGGTCTGGTTGACGGGACGGATGCCGGCTGCCGCCATGCGCCGGATCTGCTCGGGTGTCGGCAGCCCGCAGTGCTCGATGCGGTGGCGTGCGTCGTCGTCGGGGTGCTCGGCGAGCGCGGCCTCGATCGCCGAGACGACCATCTCGATCGCGGTCGGCGATTGCGCGTGCGTCGCCGTCTGGAGCCCGGCGGCGTGCGCCTTGCGGATGAGCTCGGTGTACTCCGCGGGCTCGTGGTACAGCTGGCCGGTGCGGCACGGGTCGCCGACGTAGCCGTCGGGGAAGTACGCCGTCCAGCCGCCGAGCGTGCCGTCGGCGTACAGCTTGATGCCGGCGAAGCTCAGGTGCGCGTTGCCGAACTGGCCGACGAGCCCCATCTCGAGCGCCTCGTCGAGCAGGTGCGAGAGCAGGTACATCGAGACCCGCAGCTCCAGGCGCCCGGCCTCGGCGAGCCGCAGGTACATGTCGAACTCGCGGCGCGACACCTGCGCGTCGCCGATCGTCGTCACTCCCCCGGCGAGGAAGCGCTGGGTCGCGACATCCAACTGCCGAAGGTGCTCCTCCGGCTCGTCGGCGAGGTGGAAGTTCGG
The DNA here is from genome assembly GCF_056156365.1 of Microbacterium sp. F01. NCBI lineage: Bacteria > Bacillati > Actinomycetota > Actinomycetes > Micrococcales > Microbacteriaceae > Microbacterium > Microbacterium sp. F01. The sequence continues at coordinate 1,617,981 of NZ_CM149592.1, read as the reverse complement.
ACCGTGGTGGCCGATCTTCACGCCGTGCACCCCGGTGAGCATGTTGCACGCGGCATCCGAGATCTCTCCGGTCAGCTCGCCGTCGGCGTCGCGGAAGATCTCGCCGCCCTCGGGGCTCGCGGTGTCGCGGTCGACGCCGTTGAGCTCGAACGTGTACGAGTTCACGACGCCGCCGTGCCCCGACGCGTTCATGAGGTACACCTCGCGGTCGGTCGCGACCTCGTCGAGCTCGAAACGGGACGGATGCCGCTGCTCGGCGAGGTTGCGATGCTCGTAGCCGTACCCGCGCACGGGGCGCCCTGCCGGGAGATCGGCGGCTGCAGCCTTCAGCAGCGCCACGATCTCGGGGATGCTGCCTGCCTTCTCGGGACCGCAGTCCACCCAGGTCATCAGCTGGCCGTACATGAGCGGGTGGGCGTGCGCGTCGACGAAACCGGGCACGATCACCGCGTCGCCGAGGTCGACGACCTCGGGGTCCAGACGGAGGGTGGCCGCAGCATCCCGGCACTCCTCTGCCGTGCCGATCGCGACGATCCGGCCGCGATCGGTCAGCATCGCGGTGGCGGTGCTGCCGTGCGCGTCGACGGTGTGGATGGCGCCGGCGATCACCAGACGCGGCGTCTGCTGCGCGGGGCGGTCGAAGGGGGCGAGCTTTCTCATGGCGTCCTCAGATCGTGCGGGCTGCGGTCGTGTCGGTGCGCGGCGTGAACGAGTCCGTCACGGGCGCCTCGTCGGAGTGCTGCGGAGCGAGCCACGTGCAGAGGCCGGCGAGCAGGGCCATTCCGATGAACATGAAGATGACCGACCAGACGCTGCCCGTCCATGCGATGAGCATGGTCGCGAACCAGGGCGAGAAGCCTGCCCAGATCGCCGCGCCGACGCCGTACGACAGCGCGATCGACGTGTAGCGGGCCTGCGGGCGGAACATCTGGGCGAGGATCGCGGCGATCGGCGCGTACGTGGCGCTCATCGCGATGCGCACGAGCGACGCCATCAGGAAGATGACGGGCTCGATCTTGCCGGGCAGCACCAGCATGAACGGCACGAACGTGAGCACCGAGGTCACGAGGCCGATGTACATGATGTTCTTGCGGCCCCACTTGTCACCCAGCCATGCGACCGGGAGCGTCACGACGAACTCGATGAACGACGCGATCGTCATGGCGTCGAGGATGAGCTGCGGGCTCATGCTGATCGGCTCGCCGGTCGCATACGCGGTCGCGAAGGTGGTCGCGAGGTAGTAGCCGCCGGTCGAGATGGGCAGCAGGCCGATGCCGAGGAGGATCGGCTTCCAGTTGACGCGCAGCGCGAAGGCGAGCGGCATCGTCTGCTTGCGGCCCTCGACTTTCTGCTCGAAGACCGGCGACTCCTCGACGCGGTAGCGCACCCAGAACCCGACGCCCACCAGCACGATCGACAGCAGGAACGGGATGCGCCATCCGCCGTTCATGATGAAGTCCTCGCCGAAGCGCGACATGATCGCGAAGATGCCCGAGGCCAGCAGCGCGCCGGCCGGGTTGCCCAGCTGCGTGAAGCCGCCGTAGAACGTCTTCTTGCCGGCCGGGGCGTGCTCGACGCTCATCAGCACCGCGCCGCCCCACTCGCCGCCGACCGCGAGGCCCTGGAGCGCCCGCAGCAGGATCAGCAGGATCGGCGCCACGATGCCGATCGCTTCGTACGTCGGCAGGCAGCCGACGAGCACGGTCGACACGCCCATCAGCAGCAGCGTGATGACGAGCGACACGCGTCGACCCAGCTTGTCGCCGATGTGGCCGAAGATGATGCCGCCGAGCGGACGAACGAGGAACGCCACGGCGAACGTCGCGAACGCGGCGGCGGTCTGAGCGAGCGGGTCGCCGCTCGGGAAGAAGAGCGGTCCGAACACGAGAGCGGCGGCGGTCGCGTAGACGTAGAAGTCGTACCACTCGATGGTGGTTCCCACGAACGCGGCGATGCCGGCGCGCCGCGCCCTGCTGGTGGTGGAAGTCATGACCGCTCCTTTGCGGATGTATCGGGGATGCGATGAAGGCTAGGGACGAATGGATGCTGCTGGCAAGGGCAGAACTCCAGCGCTGGGCCCGATCGACTAGGATTCTGATTGACTTGGCGCACAGAATCGCATTTCGCGTCCTGTGCAGGTAGTTCTAGACTCGTCTTCTGCACGCGAGGGCGTGCGTTCCCAGGGAAATCGACGAATTCGAGGATCGCGATGGATTTCGACGCCGAACTCATCCGCGAGCTGCAGGTCGACGGCCGTGCCAGCATCCACACACTGACGGGCCGCCTCGGGCAGTCGCGCGCCGCCGTCTCGACGCGCCTGAACGCGATGCTTGCCGACGGCACCGTGCGGGTCGTCGCCGCCGTCGACCCGGTGTTCCTCGGGCAGCACGTGCTCGCGCACGTGTCGATCCGCACGCAGGGCGGTGTCGAGCCGGTGGCGCAGCACCTGCGCGGCCTCAGCGAGACCGTGCTCGTCTCGGCGGTCGGCGGCGCCTACGACCTCGTCACCGAGGTGCGGCTCGGGTCGATGCCGGCGCTGCACGACTTGCTCGCGCAGATCCGGGCGCTTCCCGGCGTCGCCGACATCAACACCCTCATCTACACCGACGTCGTCAAGGGGTTCTTCGTCTCGGAGTACCACGGCGATGTCACCATCGACGCGATCGACACCGCGCTCATCGAGCAGCTGCAGCGCGACGGCCGCAAGAGCTACCGCGCGCTGGGCGAGGCGGTGCGCCTCTCCCCCTCGGCAGTGACGACGCGGGTGCAGCGCCTCGTCGACGGCGGTGTCATCAAGATCAGCGCCGTCGAAGCACGCGGCCTGGTGCACCGCCAGCTGTCGATGGGCGTCGGGCTCAACCTCGCCGGCACCGACGACCGCGTGACTGACGCGCTGCGCACGTGGCGGGGCGTCGACTTCGCCGCCCGTACGCTCGGCCGGTTCGACGTCGTCACGACCCTCGTCGAGCCGTCGGCGGGCGCGCTCTACGCGAGCCTCGAGCGGATCCGCGCGATCCCCGGCGTCTCGGGGGTCGAGGCGTGGTTCCACCTCGCGGTCCTCAAGGAGGACTACGCCCGCACCCTCCGGCCGGCCGGCGGCGGCATCCCGCAGCCCCTCGGCTCGATCACCGGGTGAGGTCCCGCGGCCGGGTGCACAGGATCGGAGGTCTTGCGCGACACGCCGGGCCGCAGCATCCGTCCCCCGGCGCGCTGGTCAGAACCTCCGATTCTGTGCCGGCGATCGGCCGACGACCTCCGCGCGTTCTTCGGACCGCTGCGCTGATCACTCGCCCGCGAGCGCGGCGATCAGCGCGCGCTCGACCATCGGCCGCGGCATGCGTGGTACCTCCGTGGCCAGCGTGCCGAAGGTCGACGGGTCCCACTCGAGCTCGAGCGCCGCGTTCACGGCGACGAGCACATCGGTGAATCGATCGACGCCTTCGAGCGGCAGCATCCCGCTCAGCAGTCGCGCGCCCCGCACGGCACGCTGGGAGGTGCCGATGAGCTTGACTTCTCGGCGGGCGTTGATGCTGAACTCGCCGGGGCAGTACTCCCCCGGCACGTCGCCGACCCGGGCGTCGACGCCGAGTCCGCGCAGGGACGCGGCGAGTGCGTCGCCCACCTCGCGGAAGAACCGCGCCTGGTCGATCGCCCCGTCTGCCTCGCGGGCGACCACGTCGAACACGATGCAGCTCTCGTCGTAGGCGACGGCGCGGCCACCCGTCGGGCGGATCGCCGGCGCGAAGCCGCGGTCGAGCGAGGCCTGGCGTGCGGTCTCGAATCCCGGCAACCGGCTCTCCCTCCGGCTCATCGCGACGGTCGGCACCGGGCTATAGAGCCGAACGACCCGCGGCGGCGCGATGGTCCTCTCGGCCACGGCACGGAGGAGCTCGACGGAACGCTCGAGGTCGGTCGCAGCATCCACTCTCTCCTCCTGACGGATGACGAGCGTCGGACCGTTCGACGGCGGCGGGTTGTGGGAAGCCATGAGCGCCACACTCTCACGCGACCGGCCCTGCAGGCGCTCACTCGGGGTCGTTGCCGGTGTCGCGCCCGAGGCGGAACGGCGTCGTGACGCCGCTGTATGCGACGTGGGTCATGAGTCCCTCGGACGCGTGCGGCAGGTTGTGGCAGTGATCCATCCAGATGCCGGGGTTGTCGGCGACGAACGCGACCTCGAACGACTCGCCGTGCGCGACATCGAGGGAATCCACCCACCACGGGCTGCCCGACGACGGTACGCCGTCACGCGCCAGGACGAGCAGGTGGTGCCCGTGGAGGTGCATGGGATGGCCCTCGCCGCTGCTGTTGGAGATGGTCATGACGACGACGTCGCCCTCGTCGACCATGTACATGGGCACGCCGGCACCCAGGCCGCCGTTGATCGTCCACCAGTAGCCGGGGCGACCGTCGAGGAAGCCGGGCAGGCGGCCGATGTCGTACGTGAAGCGGCGATCGGCTGCCTCGGCGTCGAAACCGACCTCGGCCGGTTGCCCGTACGACAGCACATCGAGCTGCTCCCGCGGCGCCGACGTCTCATCGGCCTCGGCACCGTCGGGACCGACGACGAGCGAGGCGCCGGGCACCTGGACGCGCACGGCACCACTGTCGGGCACGCGCACCTCGAGGTCGGCCCGGCCGCCCGCGGTGATCTGCACACTCCGATCGTCGACGGTCGTGGGGCCGACGAGGTCGCTGCCGTCGATCGCCCGCACGCGGAACGACGATCCGGTCACCCACGCGCTCGTCGGCGTCGAGTCGGTGTTGATGAGTCGCACGCGAACGATGTCGCCCGGTGCGGCGTCCTGTCGTCCTTCGCCGACGGCGCCGTTGATCGTGCGCTGGCCGCCTGGATAGGTGTGGATCGCGGCGACGGTGTCGACGGCGGGAGGGTTCGTCGCAGCCGCGGTCGCAGCATCCGTCTCCGAAGCAGGTTCGAGGACGAGCGCGCCGAAGAGTCCGCCGACGACCTGCGGGTGCGACGTCTGGTGCGCGTGGTACCAGAACGTGCCGACCTGCTCGGCGACGAAGCGGTAGGTGAAGTCCTGCCCGGGCATGACGGCGTCCTGCGTGACGCCGGCCACGCCGTCCATCGCGCCCGGAACGTCGACGCCGTGCCAGTGCGCGGTGACACCGTCGGGCACGTCCTCGTTGCGCAGCACCACTTCGACGAGCTGCCCCTCGGTCGCCCGGATGGTCGGGCCCGGGGTGCTGCCGTTGAGGGTGAAGCCGTCGAACGGCTCTCCCCCGGAGAGCGTGACGCGCTCCGCCCGCGCGGTGAGCTCGACCTGGACGTCGGCGGCGCGGTCGGGGTCGGCGATCAGGTCGGCGACGCTCGTCTCGCCGGCCGCGGGCCCGCGGGCCGCGGGCGCTCCCGCTGCCGGCGCGCTGGGACCGTCGGCGCTCGCGTGACCGTGTGCGACAGCGTGGGCGCCCGCCCCGAGACCGCCCCCGAAGTCCGGCACGCCCATGTCGAGCGCCGAGTACGATCCGGGCAGCACGCTGGCCCACCACATCCAGCCGACGAGGCCGATCGCGACGAGGCCCAGCACGGCGCCGAGCCGGCGGGCGAACCACGCCCACCGGCTCTTCGCTGAGGCGGTTCTAGGCGGAAGCACTGGCTGCGGTGGGCGCGGCGACCGCGTCGGCCTGCGTCGCGACGCCACGCTTGGCGTTCAGCCCCGCCAGCAGCGCCGCGGTGAACAGCAGCAGCGCGTTCACGCCGTGGGCGAACCCGAGGAGCGGGATGCCGTGCCCGAACAGCCCCAGCGTCACCTGCAGGATGACGAGCCCGAACACGACGGCGGCGAACGCGACCCCGTGCCGGATCTTCGCGAAGAACGAGATGATCAGCAGGATCAGAGCGAGCGCGGGGATCACGAACATGCCGTTCATGCCGTGGATCATGAAGCCCAGGACCTCCGGGAACGGGGGCGGGCCCTCCTGCGCGGACGCGTCGACGACGCCGCCCTCGGCGATGTACAGGCCGAGACCGGCCGAGGCCCACGCGTGGGACGCGGCCTGCAGCGCGACCAGCGCGCAGATGGCGAACGACAGGATGCGGTAGGTGATACGCATGGTTGCTCCTTGGTGTCGGGTTCAACGACACTCCAGAGCGCCCGAAAGGTGATCTGATACATCGACGGAGCGGAGCCGTCGCCCCTCGGCGCCTGTGGCGGTCGGGGTCAGTGGCGCCGCCAGTGAGGCGGCGGCCCGTCGCTCGGGCGCAGCGGCCGGTACGTCTTCCACACCGTGGTGAAGCGGTAGCCGCCGTACCAGACCGCGGCTGCGGCGATCACGAGCCCGACGACGATGCCGACGGCCACCGCTCCCGCGATCGGGGTGCCGAGCGCTGCGCACAGCCCGCCGGTGAACATGCCGGCGACCGACGCCGTGACGAGGATGCTGAGGATCGCCGACGACCCGAGCACCTGCTCGAGCCCACCACGGTGGCGAAGGAACGAGTACGTCACCGACATGCCGAGCTCGTCGTCGTGCGTCGAAGCGAGGAAGGCCGCCGCCGCAGTCGGATCCACCTCTGCGTAGGCCCCGCGGATGCGGTTCATCGCGACGACGAACATCATGTCCTCTTCCGACACCACGAGCACGCGCATGAGGGTGAGCAGCCCGACGACCGTGAGGAAGCCGAGGATCGCCAGCGCGGCGACGGCGAACCACGATCCGAACCTCGTCGCCTGGCCGAGGAGACCGATGGTGACCAGCCCGGCCGAGACGAGGGTGAGGAAGATCGTGATGCGCGTGAGCACCTCGCTCTGCGCGGTGCTGCGGGCGGCCAGCAGCCCCCAGTGCTCGGTCGCGAGGATCTGCAGTCGGCGCGCGAGCGCCGCGTCGCTCTCGGCCCCGTCCCCGCCGGCCTCCGTCGCCATGGTTCATGGTCCCACCGAGGTCCGGCGGGCGGTAGGCCGATCCGCTGCGCAGCCCGGTGCACAGACGGCAAAACGGCCGGCACGCGCGCGGATGCCGGCCGTCCCCCAGCTCAGGCGGCCGCGCCCTCGGGGTTCTGCGCCCACAGGTCGGGGCCGAAGACCTCGTAGTGGATGCGCTCGCTCGGGATGCCGCGGGCCATCAGCGTCGCGCGCGAGATGCGCATGAACGGCAGCGGGCCGCACATGAACACCGTCGCGTCGTCGGGAAGCTCGACGTCGGCGAGATCCATGAACCCCGGACGCGCCGGGTGGAGCGTCGGGGCGGTCGCAGCATCCGTCTCGTACCAGTTCTGCGCCTTCGCGTCGTCCATCGCCAGCACCTGGCGGCGGAGCGACGCGTACAGGGCGTGCGTGTCGTGTGCGCGATCGGCGTGGAACAGGCGCACGGTGCGCTGCGGCTGGCGGCGCGAGAGGTCCTCGAGGATCGCTGCGACCGGCGTGATGCCGATGCCGGCCGACACCAGCACCAGCGGCTGCTCGGAGTCGTCGAGCACGACGTCGCCGGCCGGCTGCGACACATCGAGCACCGTTCCGGGCTTCGCGTTCACGTACAGCCACGTCGACACCTGGCCGTCGGGCGTGCCGCCGACGCCGCGCACCCGCTTGATCGTGACCCGAAGCGAGTCCCCACGCGGCCCCGACGAGATCGTGTACTGGCGCGGCTGGCGCGACCCGTCGGGCAGATCGACGGCGATCGCCACGTACTGCCCGGTGTGGTGCGATGGCACCTCTCCCGCGACGGGTGCGAGCAGGAGCGAGAAGACGTCGTCGGACTCCTCGAACCGCTCCACCACGCGGTAGCCCCGCCACGGGTGCTCGGGGTCGGTGCCGCCCTCCGCGTAGAGCTTCGCCTCCTCGGCGATCAGCGACGTCGCGAACAGCCAGTAGACCTCGTCCCACGCGGCCTTCACCTCGGGGGTCACGGCTTCGCCGAGCACCGTCCCGACGGCCTCCAGCAGGTGGTGCCCGACGACAAGATACGAGCGGGCCTGGATGCCGAGCGAGACGTGCTTGTGGGCGATCCGGCGCATGACCGGGGTGAAGTCGGGGGCGTCGGGGTCGATGAGCTGCACCGCGAAGGCGACGACCGACGCGGCGAGCGCCTTCGGCTGCTCCCCCACCGCCTGGTTCGCGCGGTTGAAGACGCGAAGGAGCTCGGGGTGGGCGGCGAACATCGCCGGGTAGAAGACCTTCGTGATCTCCTCGGCGTGTTCGGCGACGACACCCGCGGTGGCGCGGACGATGGCTTCGGACTCCGGTGAGAGCTGCATGGGGTTCCTTTCTCGGACCGGACGCGACGCCTTCGACCTTCCTCGGTCCCCGCGCCGGGCGTCGCGCGTTCCACCGGTTTTAAACGGTCGTCCTCCCAGTGCAATCGAAGCCGCCCGGGTTACCGTCGAACCATGCCCCGCCGCGCGCACGACTTCCGCGGACTCACCCAGCCCCGCCGCCTGCAGCTGCTGCAGGCGATCCAGCGCGTGCCCGGACGCCGCGCCGGCGAGCTCGCGTCGGAGTGCGGCATCCCGCTCAACACCGTTCGCGACCATCTGCGCGTGCTCGAAGACGAAGGGCTCATCCGCAGCGAGACGATCCAGGTCGGCGTGCGCGGCAGGCCGCCGGTGGTGTTCCACCCCGTGCGCGAGTCGGCCTCGAGCGACGCGGCGAGCGCGCGCGTCGAGGGCGCAGAGACGCGGGGACGGATGCTGCGTGCCGTGACCCGCACTGAGGCTCCGGCACTTCCCGCCGACGCCGCGCGGCAGCTCGATGTGCTCTACGAGCACCTCGACGACGCGGGACTCGACCCGGCTGTGGACGAGAAGACACTGTCGTTCGACCTCGCGCCCTGCCGGTACCACGACATGATCGACGAGGACCGCGCACTCGTGTGCGGCGTGCACGCGCGCCTGGTGCAGGACGTGCTGCTGCACACCGACGGCCCGCTCGAGCTGGAGCGGTTGGAACCTTTCGTGACGGCGCACCAGTGCCGGCTGCTGCTCACCCGCCGCACCGCGTAGCCGCCAGGAGTTCACCCCCGCCGACGGGACGACGCGTCTAGGCTGGCGCTGTCGGAGGAGGTTCCCATGACCGTCGACATCGAGGTCGTTCCGCTGGTCAAGCCCGACGACGTGAACGTCATCGTGGGGCAGTCGCACTTCATCAAGACCGTCGAGGATCTGCACGAGGCGCTCGCCGGGGTCGGCGGAACGCTGCGGTTCGGGGTCGCGTTCTGCGAGGCATCCGGTGCCCGGCTCGTGCGTCGCACGGGCAACGACGATGACCTCGTCGGCCTCGCCGTCGACGCCGCGCTCGCGATCGGCGCCGGCCACGCGTTCGTGATCATGCTGCGCGAGGGGTTTCCGGTGAACGTCCTCAACCAGGTGAAGGCCGTGCCCGAGGTCTGCTCCATCTACTGCGCGACCGCGAACCCGGTGCAGCTCCTCGTCGCCGTGACCGAGGCCGGCCGCGGCGTCGCGGGCGTCATCGACGGCGAGCCGCCGGTCGGCGTCGAGACCGAACAGGACGTCGCCGACCGCAAGGACCTGCTGCGCGCCATCGGCTACAAGCTCTGAAGCTCCGCCCCCGGTGGATTCGCGACCTCCCGGAAGCCGCTAGCGTCGAAGGGCGCAGTGGTGCGCCGGCCGGGGAGGATCGCAGATGGATCATTTCGACACGATCGTGGTGGGCGCGGGGGTCGCGGGCCTGACCGCGGCTCGCCTGTTGGCCAAGGAAGGCCGTCGCGTCGTGGTGCTCGAGGCCCGCGACCGCGTCGGCGGCCGCGTCTCGACCGACCGCCACTTCCCGGGGACCGTCACCGACATGGGCGCTTCGTGGATCCACGGCATCACCGACTCCCCCGTCGCCGCGGCCGCGGAGGCGTTCGGCATGCGCACCGTCGAGTTCACCGTCGGCGGCTACCAGCCCGACAGCCGCCCGATCGCCTACTACGGTCCCGACGGGAATCGATTGACGGATGCTGCCACCCAGGCGTACATCGACGACATCCACACCGTCGACGCCACGCTGCGGGACGTGGTCGCGGAATCAGCTCCCGACGCGTCGTACCGCGATGTGACCGAGGCCGCGCTCACCGCCCAGGGATGGGACCCGGAGCGCACGCAGCGCGTGCGCGAGTACCTCGAGCACCGGTCGGAGGAGCAGTACGGCGCCTGGATCGAGGACCTCGCCGCGCATGGCCTCGACGACGACTCCATCGACGGTGACGAGGTGGTGTTCCCCGAGGGATACGACCGCCTGCCGCGGCGGCTCGCTGAGGGACTCGACATCCGTCTCATCCATGTCGTGACCGACGTGCAGTGGTCTCCCGAGGGAGTCGTCGTGACGACCGATCACGGGCTTTTCGCGGCCGACACCGCGATCGTCACGGTTCCGGTCGGCGTGCTGCAGTCGGACGAGTTCGTCATCGAACCGCCGCTGCCCGAGCCGGTGGCCGGTGCGCTGAGCAGGCTGACGATGAACGCGTTCGAGAAGGTGTTCCTGCGGTTCCCGGCGCAGTTCTGGGACGACGGCGTCTACGCGATCCGCCAGCAGGGGCCTGAGAGCCGCTGGTGGCACTCGTGGTACGACCTCACCGCGCTCCACGGCACGCCGACGCTGCTGACCTTCGCGGCTGGACCCGCGGCGGTCGGTACGCGGGACTGGACCGAGGACGAGATCGTCGAGTCGATCCTCGTGCAGCTGCGGCGCCTGTACGGCGACCGCGTCGGGACGCCGACGCACGTGCATGTCACGGACTGGCAGGACGACCCGTGGTCGCACGGCTCGTACGCGTACATGACGGTCGGGTCGACGACGGCCGACCACGACGATCTCGCGACGCCGATCGGCGGGGTGCTGCACCTCGCCGGCGAGGCGACGTGGACAGACGACCCCGCCACCGTGCCGGCCGCGATGTTCTCGGGCCATCGCGCGGTCGAGAACGTGCTGGGACGCAGCATCCGTATCGACGGCGCCTGGACCGACTGACGAGATCCCGTCGATCTTGTGGCGGGGTGCGCGGAGTGCGATTCTGCACCTGGGCCCACGAGCGTGGGCCGACCTGGCCGGGAGGACGATGAGATGGCCGCGTCCAGCCCATCACCGCAGGGCGATTTCGTGGTCGATCTCGCGGACCTGTCGGCCGGCGACCTCGCGGCGGTCGGCGGCAAGGCGGCGAACCTCGGCGAACTGATCCGCGCGGGCTTCGACGTGCCGCCCGGCTTCTGCGTCACGACCGAGGCGTACCGGCGGGCGGTTCGCGGTTCGGCCGTGGAATCGGGAACGATCACGGATGCCGCGGCCGCCCGCGAGGCCGTGCTCGACGCGCCGTTCCCCTACGAGGTCGCTCGAGCGGTGCGAGAGGCGTACGACCGCCTGGAGCCCCGGGAGGGTCCCGTGGCCGTGCGGTCGTCGGCGACAGCGGAGGACCTGCCGGGGGCGAGCTTCGCCGGCCAGCAGGACACCTATCTCGACGTGGCCGGCATCGACGAGGTCCTGGATGCCGTCCACCGCTGCTGGGCGTCGCTCTGGACGGATCGGGCGGTCGCGTACCGCACCGCGCAGGGCATCGACGGCGCGGGCGTCGCGCTCGCGGTCGTCGTGCAGCGGATGGTGGATGCCGCATCCGCGGGTGTGCTGTTCACGGCCGACCCGGTGACCGGCCGCCGTCGGCAGGCGGTGCTCGACGCGGCGCGAGGCCTCGGCGAAGCGGTGGTGTCGGGCTCGGTCGACCCGGACCACTTCGTCGTCGACACCGCGACCGGGCGGATCCTCGATCGCCGCGCCGGCGGCGACGGCGATCAGGCGGAGAGCGTGACCGATGCCCAGGTGCGCACGCTGGCCGCACTCGGCGACCGGGTCGAGCACGCGTTCGGCAGCCCGCAGGACATCGAGTGGGCGTTCGACGCCGACGGGCACGCCTGGCTCACCCAGTCCCGGCCGATCACGACGCTGTTCCCGGTGCCCGCACGAGACGCGCCCCTGCCCGCTGCGCATACCCGCGTCTACTTCTGCGTCAGCCTCGCCCAAGGATTGCACCGACCGATCACGCCGATGGGCATCGCCGCCTTCCGGGTGGTCGGCTCAGGGTTCCTCGACCTCATCGGCCGCCGTCCCGCCCGGATCGCCGCCGGACCCGGAGCATTCGCGATCGGCGGCGACCGCATCTTCGTCGATGCGACACCCGTCCTGCGGTCAGCCGTGGGCCGCGAGATCATGCCGCGGGCGCTCGATGTGATGGAGGCGCGTTCCGCGGTCGTGGTGCGTGGGCTCTTCACCGACCCGCGATTCTCGGTGCTTCCGCGGTCACGGCGGCGCTTCGCGCGCGGCTTGATCCACCTGGCAGTCCGCATCCGGCTTCCGCTCCTGATCGGTCAGGCGCTGTTCAGCCCGGCCGCAGCGCAGCGGCGGGTTCAGAGGCTCGCCCGCGAGGTTCGTGCGCGCGACATCCCGGCGGGCGGCGACATTCCGACCCGGGTCGACGCGGTGGTCGATCTGCTCTTCCGGGCGATGCCGCTCGCGCCCCGAAGCCTGCCCGGCGCTCTCGTCGGATTCGGGATGCTCGGACTCGCCGGGCGCCTGCTGCGCGGCTCGACCGAGCCGGGCGAGCTGCAGACCGTGCTCCGCAGCGTGCCCGACAACGTCACGACCCAGATGGACCTCGAACTGTGGGACGTCGCCGTGCGAGCGCGACGCGACGCGGAGTCTGCGGCGGCGCTGCGCACCCGCGCACCAGAAGACCTCGCCGGCGCCTACCTCTCGGGCGCCCTGCCCGCCGTGCTGCAGCGCGTCATGGCGAACTTCCTCGCGCGCTACGGCCATCGAGCCGTCGCCGAGATCGATCTCGGCATGCCGCGGTGGGCCGACGACCCCACCCACCTCTTCGGCGTGCTGTCGGGCTACCTTCGTCTCGACACGGATGCTGCGACCCCCGCGCAGCACTTCGTCGCCGGCGCGCGCGACGCCGAGGCGATGATAGAGACCCTCGTCGGCCGCGCACGCCGTCGAGGCCGCCTTCGCGCAACCGCCGTCGCGTTCTGCCTGCGGCGTGCCCGGGCGCTCGTCGGCATGCGCGAGATGCCGAAATTCCTCATGATCACCGCGATGCGCCGGGCACGGGCGGAGCTGGCCGACATCGGCGTCGAGCTCGCCGCCGCGGGACGGATCGCGGATCCGGAGGATGTGTTCTTCCTCGACTTCGACGAGACCACGCGCGCCGCGGCCGGAACCGACATGCGCGCGACCGTCCGCGAGCACCGGGACCGCTATGACGCAGAGCTCCGGCGGCGCCACGTGCCACGGATGCTGCTGTCCGACGGGACGGAACCCGAGGCTGTCGGCGCCGGCTCCCCGGCGGATGGCCCCGGGACGCTGCGCGGGACTCCGGCATCGGCCGGCACCGTTACGGCGCCCGCGCGGGTCATCCTCGACCCGGTCGGCGCCGAACTGCAGCCCGGAGAGATCCTCGTCGCCCCGTCGACCGATCCTGGCTGGACGCCGCTGTTCCTCACGGCAGGCGGCCTGGTCATGGAGATGGGCGGCGCCAACAGCCACGGCGCCGTCGTCGCTCGGGAGTACGGCATCCCGGCGGTCGTCGGCGTTCCGCGCGCGACCGACGCGATCACGACGGGGACCGAGGTGACGGTCGACGGAGCGTCGGGTGCCGTCAGGTTTGCACTGCGCGAAGACTGACACGGCGGGACCGTATTGTTGGATGCGGTCCATGAATACGGGGAGAACTGTTACGCCCGCACATTGACACACGCTCGGAGATCGACTTAGTTAGGCTAGGCAAACCTAACAGAAGGAGCCCTCCCCGTGCTCGACCTGCTAACGCGCCCCACCGCTGAGGCCTACCGCTCCCTCATCGCACAGACCTCGTCGCAGGTCGCCGATCGATTCGAGACGACGACGCAGCCGTTCTCGGGCGCCTCCCGCGCCGAGCTGCAGACGCTCGTCGACGGCGTGGCCCTCGATGGCGACGGAATCGGCTCGTCCCAGGCCATCCGCGAGATCGACCGGCTGTTCCTCGAGCACGCCGTGTGGTTCCACCACCCGGCCTACGCCGCCCACCTCAACTGCCCGGTCGCACTGCCCGCGGTCGCCGCCGAGACCGTGCTCGCGGCGGTCAACACGTCGGTCGACACGTACGACCAGTCCGCCATCGGAACGCTCATGGAACGTCGCCTCATCGCATGGATCACCCGGCGCGTCGGCTTCACCCACGGCGGCGGCGTCTTCACCTCAGGCGGCACGCAGTCCAACCTCCACGCGCTGCTGCTGGCGCGCGAGGCCGCGCTGACCACGACGCCGCTCCCCCGGCCGCGCGCCCTCGCGCGGCTCGTGATCTTCGCCACGGCGTCGAGCCACTTCAGCGTCGGCAAGTCCGCGCTCCTGCTGGGCCTCGCCGACGACGCGGTCGTCGAGGTCGCCGACGACGGCGAAGGACGGATGGATGCTGCCGCCCTGGCGGTCGCGATCCGCGAGGTCGCAGCATCCGGTCGTCTTCCGATGGCTGTCGTGGCGACAGCCGGCACGACCGACCGCGGCGTGATCGACCCGGTCGCCGCCATCGCCGACGTCTGCGACGAGCACGGCGTCTGGCTGCACGTGGATGCGGCCTACGGCTGCGGACTGCTCGTGTCGCCGCGGCGCCGGCACCTGCTCGCGGGCGTGGAGCGCGCGCGGTCGGTGACCGTCGACTTCCACAAGAGCTTCTTCCAGCCGGTGTCGTCGAGCGCGATCCTGGTGCGCGAGCCGCGCGACCTCGCGGCGGGAGCCTGGCACGCGGACTACCTCAACCCGCTCGAGAACGACGAGCCGAACCAGGTCGACGTGTCGCTGCAGACCACGCGCCGCTTCGACGCGCTGAAGCTGTGGGTCACGCTGCGGGCGCTCGGCGCCGACCGGATCGGCGAGATGTTCGACACGGTCATCGATCTCGCGGTGGCGGTGGGCGATGAGATCGCCGCGGATCCCGAGCTCGAGCTCGTCGGCCGGACGCAGCTCAGCACCGTGCTGTTCCGCGTGCGCCCCCAAGGCGTCGACGACCAGGCGCAGGACGCCCTCGTGGCGGGCGTCCGGCGCGTGCTGTTCGAGTCGGGCCGGGCACTCGTCGCGAAGACCGTGATCGACGGGCGACCGTGCCTCAAGCTCACGCTGCTGAATCCCGCGACCACGATCGACGACATCCGTCAGATCCTCGCGATGGTGAAGGATGCCGCCACCACCCTCGCCGGCATCGCGCCCGAGTTCGACGCGGCTCTCGCGGGTGCGGAGGCGTCCGCATGACCGCACACGTGCACGACCTCGTCGGCGTCGGGATCGGCCCGTTCAACCTCGGGCTGGCGTGCCTGGCGGAGCCCACCGGGCTCGACGCCGTGTTCCTCGACCGCGCCGACGGGTTCCGCTGGCACCACGGCATGATGATCGAGGGCGCCACGATCCAGGTGCCGTTCCTCGCCGACCTCGTCACGATGGCCGACCCGACGTCGCCGTTCTCGTTCGTGAACTGGCTCAAGCAGACGGGCCGGCTCTACCCCTTCTACATCCGCGAGAGCTTCTACGCGCTGCGCACCGAGTACGACGCGTACTGCCGGTGGGCGGCCGGGCAGCTGCCGAACCTGCGGTGGAACCACGAGGTGATCGCCGTCGAGCACGACCCCGCCGACGACGTGTATGTCGTGCGCGCCATGCGCACCGACACCGGTGAGGAGAGCGAGCTGCGCGCGCGGCACGTCGTGCTCGGCGTCGGCACGCAACCGGTCATCCCGCCCGCCCTCCGCGGGCTCGACGGCCCGGTGATCCACAGCTCGGAGTACCTGGACCAGCGCGACGCGCTGCGCGCATCGGGCTCGATCACGGTCGTCGGCAGCGGCCAGTCCGCGGCCGAGATCTACCGCGACCTGCTCGAGGGCGCGCGGGACGGCGGGTACCGGCTCGACTGGATCACCCGGTCGCCGCGGTTCTTCCCGATGGAGTACACCAAGCTCACGCTCGAGATGACGTCGCCGGAGTACACCGACCACTTCCACGCGCTGCCGATCGGCATCCGGCAGCACCTCGGCCGCGAGCAGCGGAGCCTGTACAAGGGCATCTCGGCCGACCTCATCGACGACATCTACGACACCCTTTACCGGCTGAGCGCGGACGGCGCCGTGCCGACGACGCTGCTCACCGACACCGAGGTGACGGCCGCCGAATGGGACGGCTCCCGGTACCGGCTGCAGCTCCGCCACGCGCAGATCGACGGCGAGCATGCGCGCGACACCGCGTCCCTCGTGCTCGCCACCGGTTACGCGGCCCAGACGCCGCCCTTCCTGACGCCGATCGCCGACCGCCTCGATCACGACGTGCTCGGCCGGCTCGCGGTGGCGCGCGACTACAGCGTCGACGGCGGGCGCGGGCGGGTGTTCGTCCAGAACGGCGAGGAGCACACGCACGGTCTCACCGCGCCCGACCTCGGCTTCGGCGCGTGGCGCAACTCGTCGATCCTCTCCTCGATCACCGGTCGTGAGGTCTACCCGATCGAGCGCCGCATCGCCTTCCAGGACTTCGGAGTGCCTGCCGACGTGCCGGCGACAGTCGGGGCCGCCCGATGACGCTCGCGACCGCCATCGCCCGGGCCGACCCCCAGCGCGACGCCGCCATGCTGCAGCAGTGGCTCGCCGATCCGCATGCCGCCTTCTGGGGCATGGGCGACCTCGACGTCGCCGCGGTGCGCGACTACCTCTCGGGTGTCGTCGCGGACCCGAACCAGGACGCGTGGCTCGGCCTGGTCGACGGTGTCCCGACCTTCTTCGCGGAGACATACGACCCGGCGCAGGTGCTGCTGCGCGGCATCCACGATCCGCTCCCGGGCGATCTCGGCATGCACGTGCTCATCGCGCCGCCCGATGGCGAACCGCGCCACGGCCTCACCGACGCCGTCTTCGCCGCGGTCATGGCGTGGTGCTTCGACGAGCTCGGCGCGCAGCGGGTCGTGGTCGAGCCCGATGCCCGCAACGACCGCATCCGCCGCAAGAACCTCCGGGCCGGCTTCATAGAGCTGCGCTACGTCTCGATCGACGAGGGCGATCACAGCAAGACCGCGGTGCTGTCGGTGTGTACGCACGACGACTACGCCCGCTCCGAACTCGCCGCCGCCGCGGCGCCCGCACTCGCACGAACAGGGATCCTCGCATGACCGCCCCCGCTGCCCACCTCTCCCCCGCACACCTCGCCTACGCCCAGCGGCATCTCGTCGCCAAGGCGATCGCCGAGTTCAGCCACGAGCGACTGCTCTCTCCCGAACCCGTCGTCGGCGGCTGGCGCGTCACCGTGCCGGACGCCGACGCGCAGTACCGGTTCGAGGCGGTCCGCACCGAGCTGGAGCACTGGGTCGTCGACGAGGCGAGCCTGCGCCGGCTCGTGGACGGCGAGCCCGCCGAGCTCGACGCGCAGGCGTTCATCCTCGAACTGCAGCCGGTGCTGGGCCTCTCCGACCAGCTGCTGCCGATCTACCTCGAGGAGATCGCGTCGACCCTCGCAAGCGCGGCCTTCAAGCTGGCCCAGGCCGGGCCCTCGGCCGACGAACTGCTCGCCGCCGACTTCCAGACGATCGAGTCCGCCATGACCGAGGGGCACCCCGGGTTCGTCGCGAACAACGGGCGCATCGGCTTCGGCGTCTCGGCGCACGCCGCCTACTCCCCCGAAGCGGGCCGTCCGTTCCGGATGGTGTGGCTCGCGGCGCGCCGGTCGCACTCGCATCTCGCCGTCGGCGCAGGCCTGGACGAGGCATCCCTCCTGTCGGGTGAGCTCTCGCCCGCCGAGCACGCGCGCTTCGCGGAGCGCCTGGCCGAGCTCGGCGAGGACCCCGCCGACTTCCACCTGCTGCCGGTGCACCCGTGGCAGTGGGAGAACCGCATCGCGATCACCTTCGCGCCCGACATCGCCCGTTGCGACCTCGTGCTGATCGGCGAGAGTGACGACGAGTACCGCGCGCAGCAGTCGGTGCGCACGATGTTCAACGCGACGCACCCCGACCGGCACTACGTGAAGACGGCCCTGGCGGTGCAGAACATGGGGTTCCTGCGCGGTCTGTCGCCGGCGTACATGCGCGTGACACCCGCCATCAACGACTGGGTCGCCGAGCTCGTCGCCGGTGACGCCACGCTGCGCGATTCGGGGTTCCGCGTGCTGCGCGAGCGCGCGTCGATCGGGTACACCGGCGACGCCTACCACCGCACCCCGGCGCCGTCGGCGCACCGCAAGATGCTCGCCGCGCTCTGGCGCGAGAGCCCCGTGCCGCTGATCGCGCCGGGCGAGCGACTCGCCACGATGGCCTCGCTCCTGCACCGCGACGCGAGCGGCCGCTCGTACGCGACGGCGCTGGTGCGCGCATCGGGGGTCGACGCGACGACGTGGGTGCGCGCGTACCTGCGGGTCTACCTGCGCCCGCTCGTGCACTGCCTGCTCGCGCACGACCTCGCGTTCATGCCGCACGGCGAGAACCTCATCCTCATCCTCGACGAGCACGTGCCCACCGGCGTCTTCATGAAAGACATCGGCGAGGAGGTCGCGCTGCTCGCCGACCGCTTGGTGCCGGAGGACGTCCGCCGGGTCGTGTCGCCGGTCGACGACGAGGAGAAGGCGCTCGCGATCTTCACCGACGTGTTCGACGGCGTGCTGCGCCACCTCGCCGGCATCCTGCACACCGACGGGACGCTGCCCGAGCGCGAGTTCTGGCGGATCGCCGCCGAGATCATCGACGAGCACGCGGCGCAGCATCCGTGGATCGAGTCCCGCGTGGATCTGCGCGCCGACGCGTTCGCGCACTCGTGCCTGAACCGCCTGCAGCTGCGCAACACGCTGCAGATGGTGGACCTGACGAACCAGTCGGCGTCGCTGATGTACGCGGGCACGCTGTCGAACCCGGTCGCACGTTCGCGCGTCGGCTCGGCTGCGCTGCGGGAGTCTGTGGGAGTCTGACGTCATGGCGGAGGTCTATCGCGACGGCCTCGGCATCCCCCACCTCCGCGCGACGGACGTCGGGGACCTCGCCGAGGCTCAGGGAGAGGTGACGGCCCGCGACCGCGGCTGGCAGATCGAGGTCGACCGGCTGCGTGCGTCGGGGCGGCTGTCGGAGCTTATCGGCGAAGCCGGTGTGGCGTGGGACGTCTTCGCGCGGCGCGCACGGCTCGACGACACCGCCCACCGGGCGCTTTCGGGGACGGATGCTCAGACCCGCGCGTTCGTGACCCGCTACGCGGTCGGGGTGCGGCGTGGCATGGCCGACGTGGGTGCGGGTGCAGCCGAGTTCGGGGCGCTCGACGAGGTCTTCGGCGACACGCGACCGCTCGAGCCGTGGGCCGACCACGACCCGCTCGGCGTGCTGCATGTCGCGCACGCGCTGTTCTCGACGTTCCCGGTGACGCTGTGGCGCGAGCACGTCGCCGCGACGCTCGGTGACTCGTGGGTCGATGTGTTCGCGGGGTACGGCGACGGCGGCGACGAGACGCTGCCGACGTCGGGGAGCAACGCGTGGGCGCTGCACGGCTCGCGAACGACGAGCGGGATGCCTCTGCTCGCGGGAGATCCGCACCGCATCTTCGAGCTGCCCGGCGTCTACCAGCAAGTGCGGCTGGCGTGCGACGAGTTCGACGTCGTCGGTCTCGCGTTCCCCGGCGTGCCCGGGGTGCCGCACTTCGGCCACACCGGCGACGCCGCGTGGGGCGTGACGAACGCGATGGCGCACGGCGTGGACGTGTTCCGCGAGCGGCTGCGACGGGTGCCCGGCGGCTACGAGGCGCTCGGGACGGACGGCTGGCGCGGCGTGGACGTCGACCGCTCGGTCATCCGCGTGCGCGGCGGTGGCCCCGTCGAGGTCGAGGCGCTCGAGACGGAGCGCGGCACGATCGTGACCGAGCTCCGGGCCGAGGGCGACGAGCTGGTCGGATGGAGCGTGCGCATGCCCGCGCGGGCGAACGCCGACCTCGGCGCCGGGGCGCTGCTCGGCTTGCTGCGAGCGCGGTCGGCGGCCGATGTCCTGACCGCGTTCGGGCGATGGGTCGATCCGGTGAACCGCGTGCTCGCATCGGACCGCGACGGTGCGGTGCTGTCGGCGACGGTGGGGGTGACGCCGGACCGCCCGCGCGCCGAACGACGACTGCCGTTGCGAGCCGAGACGGTGGAGACGGGGACGGATCGAGCGGGCGCGCGCCCACTCACGGTGGCCGAGGTGGCGGTCGACGCGAACGAACGGCCGAGGCGCGCCGAGATCGACCTGGGGTGGGCGTACTCGTCGCCGCACCGGGCCGATCGCATCGGCGAGCTCCTCGAGGAGCTGCGACCCCGATCGGTGGACGAGTTCGCGCCCATCTGGAGCGACACCGCCGGCGGTTCGGCGGCCGCGCTGCTCCCGTTCGTACCGCGCGGGGCTTTGTCGCCGCCGGCAGCGGCGGTGCGCGACACCCTGCTGGCATGGGACGGACGGATGGACGCAGCATCCGTCGCCGCCGGCATGTTCGCGGCATGGCGAGCCGCCCTCGTGCGGCGGGTGGCCGCGCACCCGGCGCTGCGGCCACTGCACGCGCCGCACGGGTTCGGCGCGATCTTCGACCCCTGGCTGGGCGTCACCGGCCAGGTCGCCGCGGCGCTGGCGCGGCTGCTCGCCCACCCCGCGCTGCGCGACGACGTCGGCGCGCTGGTCGAGGCCGCGCTCGACGACGCCGCCGATGCCGCCGAGTGGGGCGCGACGCATCGCCTTCTTCCGGTGCACGTGCTCGCCGACGTGCCGGGGGCGATCGATCCCGGCGCGCGCCTGGACGTGCCGCTGTCGGGCGACGGCGACGCCGTGCGGTGCACAGGCTCGACCCCCGGCATCACAGACCGGGCGTGGCGCGGCTCGGTCGCACGCTGGGCGTGGGACCTGGCCGACCGGGAGAACAGCCTGTGGAGCGTGCCGTTCGGCGCCGCGGGCGATCCCGCCTCACCCCACTTCTCGGACCAGCTCGCGGGGTGGTCCGAGGTCCGGCCCGCGAAGGTCGTGACCGACTGGGCCCGCCTCCGACCCGACGCGCCGACAGGAACCTCATGACCACCCTCACCACAGACCGCCTCGTGAGCGGCCCCGCCGGCGCCGTCGTGCACACCGCCGATGACCCGGTGCTCGGCCGCATCGAGATCGCCGCGCTCGACCCCGTCGCCGACCTCGAGGTGATCCACCGCTGGGTGACGGCCCCGACGGCCCGCTTCTGGGGCCTCGCCGAGCTCACCGCCCCCGAGCTCAGCGAGCTGTACGCGTACGTCGACGGCCTGTCGACCCATCACGCGTTCCTGATCCGGCGCGACGGCCTTCCGATCGTGCTGCTGCAGACCTACGAGCCCGAGAACGACCCGCTCGGCGAGGTGTACGACGCGCAGGCCGGGGATGTCGGCATCCATTTCCTCCTCGGCGACCGCGGCGCACCGGTGCGCGGCTTCACCACGCGAGTGGCGCACGTCCTCACCGGGTTCCTGTTCTCACAGCCCGCGGTCGACCGCATCGTGATCGAGCCCGATGTGGGCAACGACCGCGCCGTCGCCCGCGCCCGTCTCTTCGGGTTCAGCCTCGGCCCGCAGGTCGAGCTGCCCGGCAAGTCGGGGCAGCTCGCCTTCCTCACGCGTGACGCGTGGGAGTCGGGCAGCGCCTGACCGCGGCAGTCAGCTGCGCAGGCCGACCTTGGGCTTGGCCCATGAGCGGCCACGGGTGTCTTTGAGGATGTCGTACTCGACGTCGACGTGCGGTTCGATGGCGCTGTACTTGTCGTTCGGCGCACCGATCACGAGCTGGAAGCCGAGGCCGCGCCACGCACCGATCGCACGCTTCGTGAAGTGGGCGTCGGCCTTGATCAGCGCCTCGTCCATGAACACCGGCGCGTAGCGCGGGCGCGCGGCGCCGGCATCGCCGAGCTGATAGCGCAGGGCCGCGCCGACGATGAACGCGATGAGTTCCTGGGACTCGCCGCCGGACTTCTCGCCGATGTGGTCGTAGAGGGCGACGTGCTGCTTCGTCTCGGCGTCGACGCGCTCGGCGCTCACGCGCACGTGGTTGCGGACATCGATGAGGTCGCCGAAGTCGGGGGCGGAGCGCCGCAGGTGGCCGATCAGCTTCGACATGCGCCGGTAGACCTGCTCCCGCTCGTCGTCCGTGGACGCCGCCTCGATGAGCGCGCGCACCTCGCGCAGCTCACGGCGGAAGCGGCGGCGCGCCTCGGACTGGTTCTCGCGCGTCGTGATCTGCAGGCGGTGGTCGTCGTCGTAGAACGGCAGGTCCTGCATGATCTCGTTGATCGGCTCGATGCGATCCCGGATCTCGCGGATCGACCGGCTCAGCGTCGAGTCGAGGTTGGTGAGGTCGTTGCCCGACAGCTTCAGGAGGCTGTCGCGCCACTCGGCCTCGAGCTCGTGCAGTCCGCTCGTCCTGAGCGCCTCGAGGATGCGCTCGAAGTCGTCGATCGACGCGTCCGCGTCGGGCAGCAGGTTCGGGTTCGGCCAGCGTTCCAGGAAGCTCACCATGATGCGCCGCACGCTGTCACGCTGCTGCTCGAGCGCGTCGGCCGCCGCGCGGCGATCCTCGGCGAGCCGCTGCGCGGCCGTCGTGAGCGCCGCGACGAACGCCGCCAGCGCGTCCGACGCGCTGACCGGCCGCGAGGTCTCCGTCAGGCGGAATCGGTCATCGAGGAAGGCGTTCTGGTCGGCGCTCAGCATCCGTCCCGCGTCTTCCGCGGCATCGACGACCGTCTGATCCGAGTCGACGTCGTCGATGACGTCGCTCCATCGCGACTCGATCTGCTCGCGCTCGACCGTGGTGCGCGCGATCTCTTCGCGCAGCCGCGCCGCCTTGCCCTTGGCAGCGGCGATCTGCCCCTGCACGCGGGCGATCTCGGGGTTGGATGCCGTCACGTCGTCCTGCACGGCGAGCCATCGGTCTCGCTCGGCCGTGACGGAGTCGACGTCGACCTGCTCCCAGGTGAGGTCGCGGAGCTTGGCGTACACCGCGAAGCGAGCGTCGACGGCATCCAGCGCGGCGTCCGCCCGCTTGCGATTCTCCGCTGCGAGTGCGAGCCGGCCGCGGGCCTCGTCGAGCTGCCGCGCGAGGTCGGCGAGCCGCCGGTCGTTGGAGAATCCGAGCACGTTCTCACGGCCGTGGCCGCCGTGCGCCCCACGGCTGCCCTGCGAGATCTGGCCGGCAAGGGTCAACGCCATGCGGTGGCGCGAGAGGCCTGTGGCGGAGTCGACGCACACGAAGCCGAACCGGTCGTCGAGGCGCTCCTGCAGCCAGCCGGTGAACGGCGTGCTCTGGTAGTCGAGGCGTCCCGGCAGCGTCGTCGTGTCGCGCCGATCCACCTCGTCGAGTCCGGTGTGCACCCCCTCGTAGCGCAGCCGCACCGGCGTGCGCACCGAATCGATCGCCGTACGGAATCGCCCGAGGTGCTCGACGTCGATGAGGAGCGTCGTGGCGAAACCGCCCAGCGCGAGATTGAAGGCCTCCCGCCAAGGCTCGAACTCCGTACGCACCTCGATCAGCTCGCCGACGAACGGCAGGTCTTCGAGTTCGATCCCGGCCGCGCGCGCCACGAGTTCGCGCGATTCGTGCAGCGCCCGCGGGATGTTGCCCTGCAGCCCGGTCGCGCGTCGCACTTCGGCTTCCAGCTCGGCGAGCTCGCGCGCGGTGGACTTCTCCGCAGAGATCGCGTCGGCGAACTCGGCGCGGGCGCCGCCCTTCGCGTCACGGTCGGCGAGCGTCTCGCGGGCGCGGTCCACGAGCGCGGCGAACTCCGCGTGGGTGGCCGCCTCCTTGCCGATCGCACGAAGGTCTGCCTCGAGACCCGCGCGCCTGCTCTGCGTCGCGGTCAGCCGCCGCTCGACCTCGCGCAGCTCGCGCTGAGCGGTCTCGAGGCGATCGCCACCCGACAGCCGCAGCACCTCGACGAGCCCGTCACGCTCCGCCTCGGCGGCGTCGGCGAGCGCGCGGTTCTCGCGCAGCGAGGTGTCGGCGGCGTTCTTGCGGTCGCGCAGCTCGGTCTCGACCTCGCGGAGGAGCCCGAGCCGCCGGTCGGCGCGCCACAGCGTCGCGAGCGAGGCGGGGTCCGAGAACTCGCCGACCTCGTCGATGAGCTGCACGCGCTCGATCGCCGCCGCGATCTTCTCGCGCAGGTCGCGGATCGGCTCGAGCGCGCTCACCTGCTGGCGCGCCGTCAGCATGCGCGTACGCGTGCTCTCGAGACCGTCGAAGTGCGCGACGACGGCGTCGGCCGTGGTCATCGTCTCGGGCTCCTCGAGCACGAGACGCTTGTAGAGGTCGTCGACGGTCGTGATCTGCTGACCGGCCTGGATGCGGGCGAGCAGGCTCATCGCCTTGGCCCCCGCCCCGGCCGCGCCGATCCCCAGCACCGCGTGGAGCCGCGCCGAGAATTCGCGGTCGGTCCCGACCGGATCGAGACCGGCGTTGCGGATCGAGAGGTCGGAGAGGCGCAGGGCAGCCGCCTGCTCGAGCGAGCTCAGGTCGAACGCGCGGTCCGTCGTCGCGCGGACGCGCACGGTGTCTTCGAGCACCCGCGCACCGGCCGGGATGTACCAGGCGCGCACCGCCGTGAAGCGGGTGCCGTCGTGGTCGATCCACGTCACCGCGACCGCGGTCCAGGTGTCTTCGCCGTCGCCGCGGAGCACACGCATCTTCGTGCCGTCCTCGGTGCGCGACTCGTCGAGCTTGCCACGCCCGTACGACAGGATGTTGCGCTGCTCGTCGCCGCGCGGACGCCCCGTCACTCCCCCGTTCGACGCGCCGTTGAACGGCGTCGTGTGGGGCATCATGAGCGCGATGTACGCGTCCATCAGCGTCGACTTGCCTGACCCCGACCCACCGCACAGCAGGGTGGCCTCCGGCGAGAACCGCACGCGGTGCGCCCCGTCGTAGCCGCCCCAGTTGACGAGCTGCAGGTCCTCGGCCAGCCACTGCTGCCCGCGCGATGCCGCCGGAATCAGCCCGAACAGCGTGTCGAGCATCGTCACAGCGCGGCCTCCTCGAGTTCGGGGTCTTCGAGATCGGGAAGCGGACCCTGCCTGCGAAGCCAGTCCCGCAGCTCGCGCAGCTTCTCTGCGCTCAGCACGATCTCGACGAGCGGGCTGATGCGGAACCGGCCCGTGGTCTCCTCGTCGACGATGCCGTCGCGCGCGAGCCGGTCCATCGCCTTGCGGATCGAGCGCTGGCGGCGAGCGGTGTCGCCGTCGGCATCGACGAAGTAGCTCATGACCGTCTGCTCGACGTCTTCGATATCGACGCGTGCCGCGGGCTCCCCCGCCGCCGACTCGCGCTGATAGACGGTGCGCAGGTGCACGAGCACGAGGGTCTCGGAGCGGGTGTAGGGGGCGTCCCGGAGCAGGATCGGCATCTCGAGCTCGTCGGAGCGCACCTGCTGCTTGTACGCGACGCCGCGGTCGTGGTCGACGACCAGGCGCACGAAGAGATCGTTGAGGCGCGACTCGATGATCTGCTGGTTGTCGAGCAACACGGTCCACTCGTCGCGATTGCGGTCCGCGAGGAGGAACCGCCGCTGCAGCACGTGCACGAAGACGCGTCGCACGGCCGGATCCAGCACGCCGCGGTCGCCGGGGAAGAGCTCGTCGAGGTCGTCCTCCATCGCGGCGGGAGCGATGAACGCCTCGCTCGCGGCAGCGTCCTCCACGACGGCGGCGTCGAGATCGCCTGCCTCGAGATCGGCCTGCGTGGCGGTCTCAGTCATCGTGGGACTCCTCTTTCGCGGTGCGGGCGGTCACGGATCCGAACGCGAATCGTCGCGTCGTGCCGTCGGGGCGGAGGGCCTCGACGACGGACACCTCGCCGGGTTCACTCATGCCGTTCCGGTGGGCGATCTCGAGGAGGCCCACGAGGTCCACCGGGCGGCGGGCGTCGTCGTCCGCGCCCTGGAACGCGTCGCCCAGGTCGAACTCGTCGCCGAGACCCGCGACATAGGCCTCGAGCTCGGCGTACCGGGGTCCGCCCCACGCGCGGGTGTCAGCATCCGTGAATTCCGCGTCCTGGTCCGAGCTGGTGAGCGGAGCAGGCGCGCCGGGAGGACGGATGTCGCTCACCGACTGTCGGAGGTGCCCGATGTCGGCCATGGGAAGACTGCGCAGCGGCTCAACGGGCGCGTCGGAGGACGAGCTGCGGGTCCAGGTCTGCAGACCCGACATGACGTCACGCAGCAGGTCGTCGACCTGGCGGTCGCGGATCGGGTCGTGCGTGCGGACCTGTCCGGTGATCACGCGCGAGGCACGGCGCTGAGCGGTGAGCACTTCCTCGACGCCGAGCTCGACCCTGCGGCCGATGGCGTCGAGCTCCTTGCGCTGCTCGCCATCCATGAGGCGGGTGAACGGCTGTGCGAGCAGCGTGTGCAGCTGCTCCGTCAGGTTGTCGATGCGCTCCGGATCGCCGATCAGCCGCAGTGCGCCGGCGAAGGCGCGGCCCTCGGCGGTGGATTGCATGACGTGCTGCCCGCGCTGCAGGTACTCGCGCAGCACCTCGCCGGTCGGCCGGACGTCACGACGCAGATCGGCGACGACGTCGCGCTGCATCGCCTTGATGGACTCGGCGACGCGGGTGAAGTCCGCAGGCAGCTCGCGGGCGAGGTGCAGGACGTTCTCGGCCTCTTCGAGGAGCTGCTCGTCGTCGATCGGCTCGGACTGGCCGAGCTCGAGGCGGGCGATCTCGGCGTCGAGCGCGTCACGTTCCTGGATGAGCCGGGCCATCCGCACGGCGGGATCCGTCTCGGCGTGATCCGAGAGGCGCTCGACTGCCTCGAGCAGCGTGCGGACACGCGAGTTCGACACGCGGGTCCGTCCGCCGGCGGTGCGGCCGGTGATCTCGAGAGCGCCGACCGCATGCGCGGTGAGGCGGTACACCTCGGTGTCGCCGTCGATCTGCGGCACGAGCCAGCCGACGCGCACCCAGTAGCGGCAGATCTCGCGGGCGGTACCGACCGGGAGGGTGCGGTCGCCCTCGTCGTAGCCCGCCGCGCGGAGTTCGTCGAGGATCTCGGCGACCTCGGCGTGCGCGTCGGAGATCTCGATCGAGGGGCGATCGACCGTGAACACGATCGAGAGAGCCGCGACCACGAAGGGCGCGTAGCGACCGTGGAGGAGATCGAGGGTGGGGGTTCTGAATGCCGCGAGCGAGCGCAGATATGCCGCCTCGGCACGAGTGTTCCCCATCGCTTCCAGACTACCTGCGGCGGCCACGAGACCACGATTCGGGGCGGTCGGGAGGCGGTCGGGGTCGGTTGTATTATTGGACTCGATCCACTATCCCCACGGAGTTCGCTTTGCGTCGCACCCTGCTCAAGTCCAAGATCCACCGCGCCACCGTCACCGGCAGCGACCTGAACTACGTCGGATCGATCACGATCGACGCCGACCTCCTGGATCTCGCCGACATCGTCGAGCACGAGCAGGTGCACGTCGTCGACGTCAACAACGGCGCCCGCTTCGAGACCTACACGATCGCCGGCGAGCGCGGCACCGGCGTGATGCAGATCAACGGCGCCGCCGCGCGCCTCGTCCACACCGGCGACATCGTGATCGTGATGTCGTACGCGCAGTACGAGCGCGAAGAGGTGCTCGAGCACGAGCCCATCGTGGTGAACATCGACGAGTCGACGCCCGGCGCGCGGGCGAACACCGTTCTGCGCGTTCTGACGACCGCGGGGTGACGGCGGTCGTCGAGGCCGTCGGCACCGCAAACGACGAAGTCCCGGAAACCGTTCGGTTTCCGGGACTTTCTCGTCGGGATGACAGGATTTGAACCTGCGACCCCCTGACCCCCAGTCAGGTGCGCTACCAAGCTGCGCCACATCCCGTTGGCCCCGCTTTCGCGTGGACAACTCCCCCATCCTACCCGCTCCGCGGAGGCCTCGCGACCCGACGCCTGCCCGGGCGTGGCATCCGTTGATCGCTTCAGCATGTCGGTGGGGCGCATTAACGTCGCGGCATGACGAACATCACCATCGCACCGGCCACCGCGGATCGATTCGACGACGCGCAGCACGCGCTCAGCGGCGGCGGTGACGGGCGCAGTTGCCAGTGCCAGTGGTGGATGATCACGAACGCCGAGTGGCAGAAGACGACGCTCGACGAGCGCGAGGGGCTGCTGCGCGACGAGATGGACGCGGGCCTGCCCCCGGCGCTCATCGCGTACGTCGACGGCGAGGCGGCGGGCTGGGTGCGGATCGGCCCGCGCACGAAGCAGGTCCGCCTCGGTCGGACGCGCAACTTCACCGGCGCCTCCGAAGAGCAGTGGGACGACGAATCCGTCTGGGCGGTCAGCTGCTTCGTCGTGCGCAAGGAGCACCGCAACCAGGGTCTCAACGCGAAGCTGCTCGGCGCGGCGATCGACTACGCGCGCACGAGCGGGGCCCGCGTGATCGAGGCGTACCCGCTCGACCCCGACGCGGGCAAGAAGATCCCCTCCAACGAGCTGTTCCACGGTGTGCTGTCGACGTTCCAAGAGGCCGGGTTCCGCGAAGTAGCGCGGCCGAAGCCGCACCTGGCGATCGTGTCGCTCGATCTCGCGAGCTGACCCCGCGCTGCGGACGACCCGGAGGGCGCAGCATCCGTGACCGTCAATGCACCTGAGCGGATCCTCGGCGAACACGGTCGACCTCGAGAACCACGACGACGCCCACGAGCAGCGCGGCGGCGACGACGTACTCCCCCGACGGCAGCAGACCGGCCAGCGCGATCAGCGCCGCGCCGGCGAGCACGGCCGCCGACGCCCAGCGCGACAGCGACGCCCGCAGCAGCACGAACCATGACGCCGCCACCACGATGGCGATCGGCAGCGTGAGCGCGAGGCCGGCGATCTCGGGCGAGATCTCGGTGTGCCCGGTGATCTCGTCGATCTCGACCTCCACGCCGGCCGACACCGCACCGACCGCCGCGAAGATCACGTAGTGCAGGTAGCCGAAGCGGAAGGCGGACTTCCTGCCCTCGAGCCGATGCTGCTGCTCACGGGAGAAATAGACCCACCAGATGCCGGCGGTGACGACGATCCCCGAGATCGCGAGCGTCACCAGCTCCGGAACGTGCTCGCCCTCGCCGAGCGCGTCGATGATCGCGTTCGCCGAGGCGAGCAGGCTCTCGCCGAGGAGCAGCAGCGTGAACAGCCCATACCGCTCGGCGATGTGGTGCGGGTGCCACGCGGTGCGCCCGGATGCCTCGCCCCACACGGGCACGAGCAGTTCGAGCGCGACCAGCACGAAGAACGTCCAGAACTGCGCCATGTCGTCCAGCAGGTAGATGCGCGCGACCCACAGCACCTGCACCACGCTCACCCCGGCAGCCATGCGCAGCGCCGTTCGGCGGGATTCCGGATCGGATGCTGCGGCCCGCAGCCACTGCGCCACCATGGCCAACCGCATGATCACGTAGCCCCAGGTCACCACCAGGAAGTCGAACTCGACCATCGCGTCGTGCACGCCCGCCGCGAGCACGAGGACGCCGCCCATCTGCACGATCGTGAGCACGCGGTACAGCCAGTCGTCGGTGTCGAACGCCGACGCGAACCACGTGAAGTTCATCCACGCCCACCAGATCGCGAAGAACACCATGAGGTACGCGAGCACGCCCTGGCCCGCGTGGTCCTCGCTGATGAGGTGATGCAGGTTCTGCGACGCCTGCGACACCGCGACCACGAACACGAGGTCGAACAGCAGCTCCAGCGGCGTCGCCACACGGTGCGCCGCGTTCGTATCGCGGGCGGACATCCGGACGAGGCCCATCCGAGCCAGCACATCGGTCATGCGACGATTATGGTTGCCCTGCGTATCGAGGAGGATCATGCGTCGGCTCTGGATCGGGTTCGTGCCGTACATCGCGGTGTCGATCGTGCACGTCGCGGCGCTCACGGTCGGCGCGGACGCCGTCGCCGCGCCCACGAAGCTCGCGCTCATGCCGCTGCTCGGACTCGCGGTCGTATGGGGCGCGTGGGGCTCCCGATGGACGCCAGCCCACACCCTGCTCATCGCTGCGATCGTGCTCTCGTGGCTCGGCGACGGCGCCGGCACCTTCGTGCCCTGGCTGCCGACGGTGCCGATGATGCTGCTCTTCTTCGGCCTCGCGCACCTCTGCTACATCTGGCTGTTCTGGCGGCTGCTGGCCGTGCGCCGCGTCCCGATCTGGGCAGCCCTGTACGCGGTGTGGTGGGTGGTGCTCCTCGCCGTGCTCTGGCCGCACCTCGGCGGTCTCGCCATCGCCGTGGCGATCTACGGTCTGGTGCTCGGCGGCACGGCGTTCGCAGCATCCCGTTGTCATCCGCTCATCGTCTGGGGCGGAGTGTTCTTCCTCACGTCGGACTCGGTCCTCGCCTTCCGGCTCTTCACCCCCGACGCGATGCCCGACTGGACGAGCCCGCTCGTCATGCTCACGTACTGTCTCGGCCAGGGTCTCATCGCGGCGGGCGTGCTGGTGAGCGTCCGCGCGCGCCGAGAGGTGCAGACCCCGGTGGTGATTCCATGACGGATGCCTCGGCCCAGGGAAAGTCGGTACGCGTCGACGCCTGGCTCTGGGCCGTGCGGATCTACAAGACCCGCTCGGCCGCGACGACCGCCTGCCGCGCGGGGCACGTGCGCGTGGGCGGCGAACGGGCGAAGGCGGCGCAGCCGGTGAGACCCGGGGACGAGGTGAGGGTGCGGATCGACGGGTTCGACCGCATGCTCGTCGTGCGTCTGCCGATCTCGAAGCGCGTCGGCGCCCCACTGGTCGCGACCGCCATGGAGGATCGCACTCCCCCGCGCGATCCCACGCCGATCATGGCTCAGCGCGACCGAGGCGCAGGCCGCCCCACCAAACGCGAGCGGCGCGAGATCGATCGGCTCCGCGGACGCGAGGATCGCTGACGGAGGCCGCTTCGACGCGCGGCTCGGAGAGTCCCCCGCTCCGGAGCGCCGCGCGCCGCTGCACCAGGCACAGCACCAGCATGATGGCGCACGAGATCAGGTAGAACGTGTGCAGCGCCCAGATCGGGCCGACGGGAAGGCTGAACACGTAGAGCGAGTAGACCGCGTTCGCCGCATTGATCATCGCGATGCTGGGCAGGCTGTACGAAGAGACGTCGCGCGTGCGCAACGCCTTGCCGAGCATCGGCAGGTTGCTGACCGCGAAGACGACGGTCGAGACCGTGCCGGCGATCAGCGGGATGTCCATAGCCACACGGTAGGCGCGGGCACGGGTGCGCCGCGTCGGGCGAAGAGCCCATCTTCGGCCGAACGCGCACGTGGGTCGATATGTGTAGAACGGGCCGCCGCGGTCAGACGAGACCGTTCTCGTATGCGTAGGCCGTCGCAGCCGCCCGGGACGTGATGCCGAGCTTGCCGAAGATGTTGGCGAGGTGACGCGCGACCGTCTTCTCGCTCAAGGAGAGCCTTTCGCCGATCCCTCGATTGGTGAGGCCGGTCGACACGAGCCGGAGCACCTCAAGCTCGCGAGGGGTGAGCCCTCCGGCGCGACGGTCGCCCATCACAGCGGCCAATTCGGCGACCGCGGGTTCTGCGCCGAGCGCGAGGAACACCGTGCGCGCCGCGTCGAACTCTTTCCGCGCGGCATCCTCCTCGCCGATCGCGCGCAGCGCGCGCCCCGTGAGCACGCGGCTCCGCGCGGCCTCGTATGGCGCCCCGACCAGGTCCCACGCCAGCACGGCGGCGCGGGCGGCGTCCAGAGCGTCCGTCATCCGGCCTTCGGCGAGGAGCAGCCGCGCGTCGGCGGCGGCGACCGCGGCGTCGAGCATGGGCGTGCCGGTCGTTCTACTCGCGTCGCGCAGCTCCTCGACGGCGCGACGAGCAGCGGCGTGATCTCCTGCGGACACCTCGATCTCGATCACCGCTGGGAGGAGGAAGCGGCGGGTCACGGGGTCGGTGCCCGCCGCACTTCGGCGGATCTCGTCCTGGGCGCGCCGCGTGCGACCGAGTGCGAGGTGGAGCAGCGACAGACCCGGCTGAGGTTCCCAGCCCGATTCGCCGGCGCGTCGATAGGACTCCTCTGCCGAGTGGAACGCCCCGCGCAGGCGCGAGAGCTCCGCGTGCTGATAGGGCGCACCCCAGATCGCTCGGTAGTCGCCGGCCCGAAAGCGAGAGAGCGCGAGCTCCACGGCTGTGGACGCCTCGGACCATGCTCCGCGGACCAACAGGAGTCCGGCTTCCAGTGCGCGATGCTGCCCGCTGAAGGCGAGCAGCTGAGGCTGCTCTCCGCACCACCGCGCCAGCACGCCCACCCAGCTGGCAGCTCGGTCGAGGTCGAAGGCCAGCACAGCATCGGAGACGGCCGTGCAGACGATCACGCCGGTCGGCAACGGAGCGACGTCGCCGGCCGCGACGGCGGCCATCGCCCGATCGAGGCACCCGAAGCCCTCGGCGACGGCATCGATCTCGAACAGGGCGTTGCCCAGGCCGAATGCGGCCAGCGCGGCGAGTTCGCGATCGTCCTCGTGCTCAGCGATCGCCAGGACCTCCTCGAACGCATGCACCGCCTCGGCGGCATTGCCGCTCCCGAGCTGACCGATCGCGGGTGCCATCCGAACGAGCCCGGCGACGGCGCCGGGCTCGGCCATCGCACTCACGATCCGCATCGCTCGCGACGCCCACAGCACGCTGTTGGTGAAGTCCCCTTGTTCGATCAGATCGAGGGCCAGCCACCCGGCCGCACGCGCCGCGCCGGCTGTGTCTCCGGCGGCGAAATGCGCCGCGTAGGCCCTCGACAGCGCGTCGATGCATGCCCGCGCCTCCCCGCGGAGGAGCGCCGCGGTCGAG
Organism: Microbacterium sp. F01; assembly: GCF_056156365.1. NCBI lineage: Bacteria > Bacillati > Actinomycetota > Actinomycetes > Micrococcales > Microbacteriaceae > Microbacterium > Microbacterium sp. F01. The sequence continues at coordinate 1,585,223 of NZ_CM149592.1, read as the reverse complement.
AGCAGTTCCAGGTCGGATCCCCCGAGGCCGTCGCGCGCGTCCACGCGGGCGAGCAGCTCCCAGGCATCTGCCCAACGCCGGTCCGCGACCGCCGCACGGCCGGCGTCGAGGTCGCTGGAGTTCATGCCGCTCCCACCTCGGTCGCGTGCCGGCTCAGGTCGGCGCCGGCGCCCCTCGAATGCTGCCGGAACGGTACCGCCGATTCCGACCGGTTCGCAAGGCGCCGCTGGACGATTCGTCCGCGGCGTTCAGCCCTCGAGCAGGTCGAGCAGCCATCGCGCGCCGCGGACGGCGGCTCCGGCATCCGTCACCCGCTCCGAAAGCCCGCGGTCGCTCGTGACGACCGTCACCCGACGTCCTGCGGCGAGCTGCTGCTGCGCCGCAGCGACGATGGCGTCGTCCCCGGATGCCTCGGCCCGCACGACTCCGACACCTGAGGCGTCCTCCACCCCGCGTGCCTGCCCTTCGACGACCGCGGTCCACTCCGGGTACCAGGTCTGCTCGGGCAGCTCCAGCGCGGACGCCGGCACGCCATGCGCGGCGAGCTCTGCGATCCGCGCGATCAGGCGGGAGGCTGCGCCGGGGCGATCGCGCCACCAGCCGTCGGGCACCGAGCCCATGACGTTCGCGATGTCCACGATCACGGCCGGCCGCACGCTGAGCAGGCCGCGCAGTCGCTCCCACGAGGCGGAGAAACCAGGGTGCAGCGGGAACCGTGTGACTTCGTCGGCGGGCACCCAGGCGAGCTCGCGGCTCTCTGGGTCGCTGATGGTGGGCTCGAACGGAACCACCACGTCGCCGACGACAGTGGTGTAGCTCCAATAGCCGAGGTCGAAGACGCTCAGCACGCGCGGCTGAACCGCTGCGTCGGGCACGCCCGCCTCCTCGGCGGCCTCGCGGAGCGCGCCGTCGCACGCCGACTCGCCTTCGTGGCGCGCGCCACCAGGAAGCGCCCACGTGTCGCCGAAATGACTCCACGACACGCGGTGCTGCAGCAGCACGCCCCGTTCCGCGTCGACGGCGAGCAGCCCTGCCGCCCCGAACCGGCCCCAGTACCGCTCGCCCGACGGAGCGACGACCCAGGCGTCCCCCGGGTCTCGAGGACCGTGCGGACGCCGGTGCTCGCCGAAGGCGGGAGGCTCGATCGTCACCCTGCCAGCCTGTCACACGACCGTGCTGCGAACGTCGAATCGGCCCGTCGCCGTCACCTGGAGACTCGCCACAATGAAGTGCATGGACTACGAACTCGACGACGACCCCACCCGTATCCAGCGAGACGTCGTGTGGGCGTGGCTCTCGACGGAGGCGTACTGGGGCCGCTGGCGCACCCGCGAACAGGTCGAGACACAGCTCGACAACGCCTGGCGGCTGGTCGCCGCCTACCACCGTCCGACCGGCGAACTGGTCGGCTTCGCCCGAGCCGTCTCGGACGGAGTCGGGTTCGCCTACCTCGCCGACGTCTTCGTGCTCGACGCGCACCGCGGGCACGGGCTGGCCAAGCGCCTCATCCGCCTCATGATCGACGACGGACCCGGCGCCGACATGCGATGGACGCTGTTCACCGGCGACGCGCACGGCTTGTACCGGCAGTTCGGCTTCGCCGAGCCCGACGCGACCGCGATGGTCCGCCCTGCGCTCTACCGCCACGCCGAGCAGCCATAGACGGATGACGGATGCCTCGGGCCGAGGCATCCGTCATTCCACAGCACGTGTCAGCGCTGGCGGCGCTCCCGCACGCGCATGTTGATCACGATCGGCGAGCCCTCGAAGCCGTACAGCTCGCGCAGGCGTCGCTGGATGAAGCGGCGGTAGCCCGGGTCGAGGAAGCCGGTCGTGAACAGCACGAAGGTCGGCGGGCGGGTCGATGCCTGCGTGCCGAAGAGGATGCGCGGCTGCTTTCCACCGCGCAGCGGGTGCGGGTGCTCGGCGATGAGCTCGGTGAGGAAGGCGTTGAACTTGCCGGTCGGGATCCGCTGATCCCACGACTCGAGTGCCGTCTCGAGCGCCGGCACGAGCTTGTCGAGGTGGCGACCGGTACGGGCGGAGATGTTGACGCGGGGCGCCCACGCGACGTGCGCGAGGTCCTGCTCGATCTCGCGCTCGAGGTAGCGGCGGCGGTCCTGGCCGTCCATGTCGTCGTCGTTGAGGCGATCCCACTTGTTGTACGCGATGACGAGCGCACGACCCGACTCGAGAACGAGGTCGATGATGTTGAGGTCCTGAACGCTGATCGGCTGGGTCACGTCGATGACGACGATCGCGACCTCGGCCTTCTCAAGCGCAGCCGAGGTGCGCAGCGACGCGTAGAAGTCGGCGCCCTGCTGCAGGTGCACGCGGCGGCGGATGCCGGCGGTGTCGACGAAGCGCCACAGCTTGCCGCCCAGCTCGACGATCTCGTCGACGGGGTCGCGGGTGGTACCGGCGAGCTCGTTGACGACGACGCGCTCCTCGCCCGCGGCCTTGTTGAGCAGCGACGACTTGCCGACGTTCGGGCGGCCGAGGATCGCGACGCGGCGCGGGCCGCCGATCTCGGCCTTGGCCACCGCCGAGACGTCGGGCATGACCTTCACGACCTCGTCGAGGAGATCGGCGACGCCGCGACCGTGGATGGCCGAGACCGGCCACGGCTGGTCGAGGCCGAGGTTCCAGAGGGCCGCCGCCTCAGGCTCCTGGCGGGCGTCGTCGATCTTGTTGGCGACGAGGAAGACGGGCTTGTTCGCCTTGCGGAGGAGACGCACGACGTGCTCGTCGGTCGCGGTGGCGCCGACCATCGCGTCGACGACGAACAGCACGACATCCGACAGGTCGATCGCGACCTCGGCCTGAGCTGCGACCGAGCGGTCGATGCCGCGGGCGTCGGGCTCCCACCCGCCGGTGTCGACAAGGGTGAAGCGGCGGTCCATCCACTCGGCCTTGTACGTGACGCGGTCGCGCGTGACACCCGGGGTGTCCTCCACGACCGCCTCGCGGCGGCCGAGGATGCGGTTCACGAGCGCGGACTTGCCGACGTTCGGGCGGCCGACGATCGCGACGACGGGCAGTGCCGGCAGGAACTCGATGCCGTCCTCACCGCGGACGATGCCCGCGAGCAGCGCCGCGTCCTCGTCGTCGAGGTCGTAGTCGTCGAGGCCGACGCGCAGCGCGACGGCCCGCTGCTCGGCGAGGTCGTCGTCGAGGTCCGCGAGGTTCTCGGCGAGGTGGTCGTCGCCGGGCTCGAACTCGTCGAATTCGGTGTTGTCATCAGCGGCCATCTCAGGCTCCTGTCTGCAGTGGGTCGACCGCCGGCGCGCTCAGCGCGGCCTGGATCACGCCGAGCACGGCGTCCACGGTCTGGTCGAAATCGAGAGGCGTCGAGTCGACGACCTCGACGCCGGGCGCGGCGGTGAGGAAGTCGACGACGGCCGAGTCCGAGGCGTCGCGCTGGTGGAGCGCGGCGGCGACGCTCGCGGCATCCTGCGTCGTCAGCTCGGCGCTGCGACGCGCGGCGCGGATCTCCGGCGCGGCGGTGAGGAGGATGCGCACGGGGGCGTCGGGGGCGACGACGGTCGTGATGTCGCGGCCCTCGACGACGACGCCCGGTCGCCCCGATCGCGCCACGAGCGCCCGGAACAGCGTGTTCACCGACTGCCGCACCGCGGGCACGCGCGCGACGCCGCTCACGGCGTCCGACACGCGGGGCTCACGGATCGCATCGGTCACATCGCTCGCTCCGACGCGTACCCAGTAGGCGTCGGGATCGAGGGAGATCGCGTAGTCGAAATCCCCCGAGACATCGAGGACGGATGCTGCGTCCGACGTGTCGATGCCGCGCTCGAGCGCGTGCCACGCGAGCGCGCGATAGGCGGCGCCGGTGTCGAGGTAGCCGTAGCCGAGGCGACGGGCGACCTGCTTCGAGACGCTGGACTTGCCGCTGCCGGCGGGTCCGTCGATCGCCACGACGACCGGGTCGGGCCCCGGTCTTGTGATGGCGGGATCAGTCATTGGTGGTGCTCGCAATCTTCCAGCCGCGCGACTCGAGACCGTCGATCGCCCGGCGCACGGCGCTTGGGACGACGCTGATCTCGGCGAGGCCGAATTGGGCGCCGGGCGAATGCTCCAGGCGCAGGTCTTCCACGTTCACGTCGAGGTCGCCGAGCTCGCCGAACAGGCGGCCGAGCTGGCCGGGCGTGTCGTCGACCATGACGACGACCTGCTCGAACCGGCGGTTCTGACCGTGCTTGCCCGGCAGGCGCTCGACTCCGTCGTTGCCCCGGCGGATCGTGTCGGCGACGGCGCGGCGGGCGCCCGGCGCGTCGGGCTCGCGCAGCGCGTCGGCGACGGCGGTGAGGTCGGCAGCGATCTGGTCGAGCACGTCGACGACGGGCGCCGCGTTCGCGCCCAGGATCTGCACCCAGAGCTCGGGAGCGGATGCTGCGATCCGCGTCGTGTCGCGCACTCCCTGGCCGGCGAGCCGCAGCGACCCGTCGGGGGCGTCGACGAAGCGGCCGGCGAGCAGGCTCGCGACCAGCTGCGGCACGTGCGAGACGAGGGCGACACCGCGGTCGTGGTCTTCGGGGGTCATCTCGATCGGCGTGGCACCGAGGTCGAGAGCCAACCCTTCGACGAGCGCGAGGTCGGCCGATGACGTCTCCTCGTCGCGGCACACGACCCACGGGCGGCCGACGAAGATGTCGGCGCGGGCCGAGATCGCTCCGCCGCGCTCGCGTCCGGCGAGCGGGTGCGAGCCGATGTAGTGCGTGAGGTCCACGCCGCGCTCGCGCAGCGCGAGGAGCGGCTCGAGCTTGACGCTCGCGACGTCCGTCACGACGGCGCGCGGGTGACGCTCGAGCTCGCGCTGGATCACATCGGCCGTGACGTCCGGCGGCACGGCGACGACGACGAGCGACGGCTCATCCCCCTCGGCCGCACGGCGGCCGGCACCGTAGTCGACCGCGAGACGCAGCTGCGACGGCGACGTGTCGTCGAGCGCGACATCGACGCCGCGCGCGCTGAGCGCGTGGCCGATGCTCGCGCCGAGGAGACCGGCGCCGACGATGCGCACCGTGCCCTGCACGCGCGGAGCAAGGGAGGTCGCTGTCACTTATTCCTCCTGTTGACCTGCGGCTTGGCGCGAAAGAGTCAGCAGAGCGCCCCGCTCCACTTTAGTCAACTCGCGGGCGCGCCCGGCTGGCAGCGTTCCCAGGTGCAGCGGCCCGAACTGGCGACGGACGAGTTCGACGACAGGATGCCCCACCTCGGCCATCATGCGGCGCACGATGCGATTGCGCCCGGAGTGCAGCGTGAGCTCGACCAGCGAGCCTCCGCCCTCGGCCGACGATGACAGCAGCCGCGCCTTGTCGGCGGAGATCGGGCCGTCCTCCAGGTCGACGCCTTTCAGGAGCCTCTGAATGGTCTGCGGCGTCACGCGGCCGTCGACCTTGGCGATGTAGACCTTGGTGACGCCGAACGACGGGTGCGCGAGCACGTGCGCGAGCTCGCCGTCGTTCGTGAGCACGAGGAGGCCGCTGGTCTCAGCATCCAATCGCCCCACGTTGTACAGGCGCTCGTCCCACTCCTTCGTGAAGCGGCGGAGGTCAGGGCGACCGCGGTCGTCCTTCATCGAGCTCACGACGCCCGTGGGCTTGTTGAGCATCACGTAGCGCTTGGACTGGTCGAACTGGACGGCCGTGCCGTCGACGTCGACCAGGTCGTTCTCGGGGTCGACGCGTGAGCCGAGCTCGGTGACCACCGCGCCGTTCACGCGCACGCGCCCCTCGACGATGAGCTGCTCGGCGACGCGCCGCGACGCGACTCCCGCGTTCGCGAGGGCCTTCTGCAGGCGCACGCCCTCGGTCGACTCCGCTCCGCCGGTCATCGACGCACTCCTTCGTCCAGGTTGTCGCCGGCTCCGTCCGCCCCAGACACCTCATCGGCACCGTCCAGCAGCGGCGAGATGTGCGGCAGTTCGTCCAGCGAGTTGATGCCGAGATGCACGAGCAGCGCATCAGTGGTGCCGTAGTTGATCGCGCCGGTCTCGGCATCCGCGATGAGCTCGGTGATCAGCCCGCGCGCGAGCAGCGTGCGCACCACGGAGTCGACGTTGACGGCACGGATCGACGCGACCTGACTGCGGGTCACCGGCTGCTTGTACGCGATGACCGCGAGGGTCTCGAGCGCCGCCTGCGACAGGCGCGACGGCGCCTGGCCGCCGACGTAGTCGCTGACGAGGTCGTCGAGCTCCTCGCGCACATAGAGCCGCCAGCCGCCGCCGACCTCGCGCAGCTCGAAGCCGCGGACCGGTCCGACGGACTTGCCGTCGTAGTCGTCGACGAGCGTCTCGATGGCCTGTCGAACCGCGGGCACCGGCGCGCCGACGGCGGTCGCGAGGCTCACCAGGCTCTGGGGCTCCTCGACGATCAGCAGGATCGCCTCGAGCCGGCGAGCGACGTCGGTCACGGTGACGACGGGTGGCTCAGGGGTCGCGTCAGTGGTCATAGTCGGCTCCCAGGGTGGCGAGGTTCTCGTCGCTCCAGCGCTGCGCGCTCCAGCGGAGGGTCAGCTCGCCGAGCGGCTCGAGCTGTTCGAAGGACAGGGCGGCGTGGCGGTACAGCTCCAGCACCGAGAGGAAGCGGGCGACGACGACGCCCGGCTGGCCGACGCCCGCGATGAGCTCGCGGAACGTCAGGGACCCGGCATCCCGCAGCAGGGTCACCACGATCGCAGCCTGCTCGCGGATGCTCACGAGCGGTGCGTGCAGGTGGTCGAACCCGATACGCGGGATCTCCTTCGGCGTCATCGCCAGCAGCGCGAGCGCCCCGAAGTCGTCGGCGCTCAGCGACCACACCAGCTCCGGTACGGCGTTGCGGTACTTCTCGTCCAGGCGGACCGAGCGCGTGTGGCGCACCGCCTCGCGGCGCAGGCACCGCTCGAACCACGCCGAGACCTCCTTGAACGCGCGGTACTGCAGCAGCCGGGCGAACAGCAGATCGCGCGCCTCGAGAAGGGCGACGGATTCGGCGTCGACGAGCTCCCCCTGCGGCAGGAGCCCCGCGACCTTCATGTCGAGAAGGGTCGCCGCGACGACAAGGAACTCGGATGCCTCGTCCAGCTCTTCTCCCGGACCCAGCTCGCGGAGGTACGCGATGAAATCGTTGGTCACGAGCGACAGCGACACCTCGGTGATGTCGAGCTCGTGCTTGGAGATCAGGGTGAGGAGGAGGTCGAACGGCCCGTCGAAGTTCGAGAGCGCGACCCGGAACCCCTCCCCGGTCGGTGAGCCTGTCGAAGCGTCAGGCGACAGCGCCACGGGCGACCAGCTCCCGCGCCAGCCGCAGGTAGGCCTGCGCGGCGGCGTGCTCCGGCGCGAACTCGGTGATCGGCATGCCCGACACGGAGGCATCCGGGAACTTGACGGTGCGGCCGATGACGGTCTCGAGGACGTCGTCGCCGAAGGCGTCGACCACGCGCTCGAGCACCTCGCGCGAGTGGAGCGTACGCGCGTCGTACATCGTGGCGAGCACGCCGTCGAGCGTGATCGTGGGGTTGAGGCGATCGCGCACCTTGTCGATCGTCTCGATGAGCATCGCGACGCCGCGGAGGGCGAAGAACTCGCACTCGAGCGGGATGACGACACCGTGGCTCGCGGTGAGGGCGTTGACCGTGAGAAGACCCAGCGAGGGCTGGCAGTCGATGAGGATCACGTCGTAATCGCCCGTGACCTTGCGCAGCGCCCGCGACAGCGTCTGCTCGCGCGCGACCTCGTTCACGAGGTGCACCTCGGCGGCCGACAGGTCGATGTTGGCGGGGATCACGTCGAGGTTGTCGACGCGCGTGTGCACGATGACCTCGTGCGGGTCGCGCTTGCCGTCGAGCAGCAGGTCGTAGATCGTCGGGATCTCGTGGGTCTGGATGCCGAGACCCGCCGACAGCGCGCCCTGCGGGTCGAAGTCGACCGCGAGCACCTTGCGGCCGTAGCCGGCGAGGGCTGCCGCGAGGTTGATGGTGGTCGTCGTCTTGCCGACGCCGCCCTTCTGGTTGCACAGCGCGATGATGCGGGCGGGGCCGTGACCGTCGAGCTTCGGCGGGGTGGGGAAGCCCTGATAGGGACGACCGGTGGGTCCGATCGGAGTGTCCCCCGTGGCGGCCTTCGTCGCCGCCTGTGCCTTGCCCGCCACCAATGCTCCCGCCTACGTGCTCGTGTCCACCGATTCTAGTCACGCCGCGCCCGCGAACGCCTGCGGCGCGGCCGTCTGCACCGCGGAACGGCGCGGGGCCGGGCGTCAGCGGGCGCGGGGATGCGACGTCGCATACACGTCGCGGAGTGCGTCGACCGACACGTAGGTGTAGATCTGCGTCGTCGCCACGGAGGCGTGGCCGAGCAGCTCCTGCACGACGCGGACGTCGGCGCCGCCCTGCAGAAGATGGGTTGCGAAGGAATGCCGGAGGGTGTGCGGCGACACGTGCGCGGTGAGGTGCGCGCGCTCGGCCGCCGACTGGATGATCAGCCAGGCGCTCTGGCGCGACAGCGGTGCTCCCCGCGCACCGAGGAAGAGCTTCGGGGTCGACCGGCCGCGGTGCGAGAGCTCGGGTCGCGCGCGCGTCAGGTAGGCGTCGACGGCGGCGCGCGCGTACGACCCCACCGGGACGATGCGCTCCTTCGATCCCTTGCCCCGCACGCGCAGCACGTCACCGTGCGCCGCGTCGTCGACGTCGAGCTGCACGATCTCCGAAACGCGCGCGCCGGTGGCGTACAGCAGCTCGAGCAGGGCGCGGTCGCGCATGCCCAGCAGGTCGCCCGCCGCCGCTCCTGGGCTGCCGGACACGTCGGCCTCGGTCGCCGGCGCCGGGCCCGAGGCATCCAACAGGCTCTCGACCTGCTCGATCGTGAGCGCCTTGGGCAGCCGCCGCGGCTGCTTCGGCGGGCGCAGGTTCGACGACGGGTCGGCGGGCTCGATGCCCTCGCGGGCGAGGAACCGATGGAGCCCCCGCACCGACGACTGCAGCCGCGCGAGCGACGACGCCGCCATCGGCGGCTGCGCGGCCGCGCGGTCGGCGATGAAGCTCGCGAGGGTCACCGAGGTGACTGCCGCGGTGTCGTCGACGTGCTGCTCGCTCAGCCACTCGGCGTAGCCGGCGAGGTCGCGCCGGTACGCCGCCACGGTGTTCTCCGACAGCCCGCGCTCGATCGCAACGTGGCGCAGGTACGAGTCCACCGCTCGAGCGATCTGCATGTCAGTCGCCTCCTGTCACGAGGGTCTCACGTCCGGCGGGGCTGTCGGCGAACTTCTGAGGTTCGTCAGGGTCCGGTGGGGGCCGCCTGGCGGAGGCGCTCGGCGGCGGCGAGCAGGCCCACCGCGAGGATGCCGTTGCGCAGGCGTCCGGCAAGGATCCCCGCGACGGCGTCGGCGAGCGGCAGCCACTCCAGGCGGATGTCGGCTTCCTCGTCCTCCCGCGCGTGCACCTCGTTCGCAGGGGTCAGCCCGCGCGCGAGGAACAGGTGGACGATCTCGTCGTTCCCGCCGGGCGTGGTGAAGATGCTCACCAGCGGCTCCCAGGACGAGGCGACGAGGTCGACCTCTTCGGCGAGCTCGCGCCGGGCGGTCTCGAGCGGCGTCTCACCGGCCATGTCGAGCAAGCCGGCCGGGATCTCCCAGTCGCGGTGGCGGATCGGGTGCCGGTACTGCTGGATCAGCAGCACCCGCCCCTCGTCGTCCACCGCCACGACCGCGGCGGCGCCGGGGTGATCGACGTACTGGCGCACGATCTGCCCGTCGCCGTAGGCGACGGTGTCACTGCGCACATCCCACACCCGCCCCTCATAGACCAGGTCGCTGTCGAGGACGGTGGCGTCGACCGGCTCGTCGGCGAGGAGTTCTTGCGTCACGTCAGGCGACCGTGAGTTCGTCGTTCTCGACCTCGAACAGCTCGCTCGCGCGGTGCCGGTCGAGCGCCGCGCCGACGAGACCGCGGAACAGCGGGTTGGCGTCCGTCGGACGCGAGCGCAGCTCGGGGTGCGCCTGCGTCGCGATGTAGTACGGGTGGACGTCGCGCGGCAGCTCCACGTACTCCACGAGATTCAGGTCGGGGTTGATGCCCGAGAACACCAGGCCGGCCTCCGCGATCTGGTCGCGGTAGCGGTTGTTGACCTCGTAGCGGTGGCGGTGGCGCTCCGACGCACGATCGCCGCCGTACACCTCGGCCGCGATCGAACCCTCCGCGAGGTCGGCCGGGTAGAGGCCGAGACGCATCGTGCCGCCGAGGTCGCCGTGGTCGAGGATGTCGACCTGCTCCTCCATCGTCGCGATGACGGGATGCTGCGTGTCGGGGTCGAACTCGCTCGACGAGGCATCCTCGATCCCGGCGACGTGACGCGCGTACTCGATGACGATGCACTGGAGGCCGAGGCAGATGCCGAGCGTCGGGATGCCCTGCTCGCGCGCGAACTTCAACGCGCCGATCTTGCCTTCGATGCCGCGGATGCCGAAGCCGCCGGGGATCACGATGCCGTCGAGCGGGCCGAGCGCCTTCGCGGCGCCCTCCGGCGTCTCGCACTCGTCCGAGGGGATCCAGCGGATGTTGACGTGCGTCTCCTGTGCGAACCCACCCGCCTTGAGGGCCTCGGTGACCGAGAGGTAGGCGTCGGGCAGGTCGATGTACTTGCCGACCAGGCCGATGGTGACCTCGTGCTTGGGGTTGTGCACGGCGTTCAGCACGCGCTGCCAGCGCGACCAGTCGACGTCGGCGGCCTTCGACAGGCCGAGCGCGCGGACGATGTACTCGTCGAGGCCCTGCTCGTTGAGCATCGAGGGGATGTCGTAGATGCTCGGCACGTCGACCGCGTTCACGACGGCGCCCTCGTCGACGTCGCACATGAGCGCGATCTTGCGCTTGTTCGCCTCGGTGACGGGGCGGTCGCTGCGCAGCACCAGCGCATCGGGCTGGATGCCGATCGAGCGGAGCGTCGCGACGGAGTGCTGCGTGGGCTTGGTCTTCTGCTCCCCCGACGCGCCCATGAACGGCACGAGCGAGACGTGCACGAAGAAGACGTTGTTGCGGCCCAGCTCATGACGGATCTGGCGGGCCGACTCGATGAACGGCTGCGACTCGATGTCGCCGACCGTGCCGCCGATCTCGGTGATGATCACGTCGGGCTTGGGCATCTCGTCGGCCTGCAGTCGCATGCGGCGCTTGATCTCGTCGGTGATGTGCGGGATCACCTGCACGGTGTCGCCGAGGTATTCGCCGCGGCGCTCCTTCGCGATGACCTGCGAATAGATCTGGCCGGTCGTGACATTGGCCGCCTGGCTGAGCTCGATGTCGAGGAAGCGCTCGTAGTGGCCGATGTCGAGATCGGTCTCGGCGCCGTCGTCGGTCACGAAGACCTCGCCGTGCTGGAACGGGTTCATCGTGCCCGGGTCGACGTTCAGATACGGGTCGAGCTTCTGCATCACGACGCGCAGACCGCGAGCGGTGAGGAGGTTTCCGAGGCTGGCCGCGGTGAGACCCTTGCCCAACGAGGAAACGACACCACCGGTCACGAAGATGTGCTTGGTGGTGTCGTTCGAAGTGTCGCCGCGGGAAGAATCAGAAGTCTGCATCACGGGCTTTTATCCTATCAGGCAGTGTTTCGATGAGCTTCGCAGAAGCTGAGGACACGCAGAGACCGCCACCGCGATCAATCGACTTCGGTGCGAAGGCTGAGCAATTCGCGTGCGTGCGTCAGGGCCGCGTCCGAGTCGGGCATGCCCGACAGCAGGCGCGCCATCTCGGCCTCGCGATCGGTGCCGTCCAGGCGGCGGACATCGGACGCCGTGACCGAGCCGTCGTTCGCCTTCACGACGGTCAGGTGGTTGGCCGCGAACGCCGCCACCTGCGCGAGGTGCGTGACCGCGATCACCTGCGACGACTCCGACAGTCGCGCGAGACGCCGGCCGACCTCGATCGCGGCTGCGCCGCCGATGCCGGCGTCCACCTCGTCGAACACGAACGTCGGCACGGGGTCGACGGCGGCGATCACGACCTCGATCGCGAGCATGACGCGGCTGAGCTCGCCGCCGCTCGCACCGCGCGAGACGGCCCGCGGCTCGGCGCCCGGGTGCGGCGCGAGCAGGATGGCCACGTCGTCGCGTCCCGACGCGGACTCGGTGCCCGCCGTGACGGCGACCTCGAGTCGAGCGTCGGGCATCGCGAGCGCCCGCAGCTCGGCGGTGACCGCGGCTCCCAGCCGCGCGGCCGCGTCGGTGCGCGCCGCGGTGAGCACGGCGGCGGTCTCGTCGAGGACGGATGCTGCGGCATCCCGCTCCGCAGTCAGCCGGTCAATGCGATCGGAGTCGTCGTCGAGTTCGGCGAGCCGAGAGGAGCCGGCGTCGAGCAGCTCGATGGCGGCGTCGAGGGTGCCGTGCGCGCGGACCAAGCCGGCGAGCACGGCGCGCCGCTCTTCGACGGCGGCGAGCTCATGGGGTCCGGACTCGTCGAGATCGGCGAGGTAGCCCGCGAGCGCCGCCGCGATGTCGGCGACGCGGTAGCCGACGTCGGCGAGCTGCCCGGCGAGCTCAGCGAGCACGGGGTCGTGCACGCGCTCGAGGGCGCGGCGGGCCTCGGCCAGGAGCGCCCCGGCGTCGGGTTCGTCCCCCTCGCCGGAGAGTCCGTCGTGGGCCGTCGCGGCGGCGACACGCAGCTCCTCGGCGTTCGCCAGGCGCTCGGCGCGAGTGGCCAGCTCCGCGTCTTCACCGGGCTCGGGGGCGGCCTGCTCGATCTCGGCGAGCTGCGCACGGAGGTCTTGGGCCTCGCGCGCCCGTGCGTCGCGATCGTCGGTGAGCTGCGAGAGCTCGCGATCGATCGCACGCCAGTGCTCGAAGGCCCGGCGGTAGGCGTCGCGCGCGGTGCGGACGGTCTCGCCGCCGAAGCGGTCCAACGCGTCACGCTGCGCGGCCGCGGAGCGCAGTCGCAGCTGATCGGACTGCCCGTGCACGACGACGAGTTCGTCGGCGAGGTCGGCGAGCACTCCGGCCGGTGCGGCGCGGCCGCCGACGGACGCCCGGCCCCGGCCCTCGCTCGAGATCGACCGCCCGATGTACAGCTCGGCGCGGCCGCCGCCGATCGGCTCGACGTCGCCGCCGGCCTCGCGGACGCGCGCGGCGACTGGTCCGTCCTCGGGGACGATCCACACGCCGTCGACCGTCGCCTGGGTGGCGCCCGCACGCACGGCGCCCGAGTCGGCGCGCTGGCCGAGCAGCAGCCCGAGGCCGGTCACGACCATTGTCTTGCCGGCGCCGGTCTCACCGGTGATCGCCGTGAATCCCGCGCCGATCGGGAGCGTCGCCTCAGCGATCACGCCCAGGTCGCGCAGGCGCATCTCCTCGATCACGGGGCGACCTCGCTGCCGACCACATCGGTCTCGGCGTCGACGGCGGTGGCAGCATCCATCGCCCGTCTGGGCTGCGTCGGCAGGACGCCGGTGATCGCTGCCGGACCGCGCCAGCCCTCGACCGGGAGGCGGAACTTGCGCACGAGGCGGTCGGTGAACTGCGCGGGGTGCAGGCGCGCGAGACGCACGGGGCGGTCGGACCGCCGCACGACGACGCGCGCGCCCGGCGGCAGGTCGTGCGAGCGGCGCCCGTCGCACCACAGGATGCCGGTGCCGTTGGTGCGCTCGAGCACCTCGATCGCGACCGAGTGCTCGGGACCCACGACCAGGGGCTTCGCGAACAGTGCGTGCGCCGACAGCGGCACCACGGCGATCGCCTCGACAGTCGGCCAGATCACGGGTCCGCCGGCGGAGAAGTTGTAGGCGGTCGACCCTGTCGGAGTGGAGACGACCATGCCGTCACAGCCGAAGGTCGACAGCGGGCGTCCGTCGATCTCGACGACCACCTCGAGCAGACGCTCGCGGCTGGCCTTCTCGACCGTCGCCTCGTTGAGCGCCCACGTCTCGTAGATGACGGAGTCGCCGGTGTCTTTCACGCGCACCTGGAGCGCCATGCGCTCCTCGACCTCGTACTCGCGCGCGATGACGCGGCGGACGGCCTCGTCCATGTCGTCGCGCTCGATCTCGGCGAGGAAGCCGACGTGGCCCATGTTGATGCCGAGGACCGGCGCACTTCCGTCGCGGACCAGTTCTGCCGCACGCAGGATCGTGCCGTCGCCGCCGAGCACGATCGCGAGCTCGATGTCGGTCACCGTCACGTCGGCGCCCAGCACCGCGACGTCGGCCAGCGAGGGCCCCGCCTGCACCAGGTCTTCGCCGTCGTCGAGGGCGAGCACCGGGCGGGCGCCGGCGGCGCGCAGCGCGGCGACAACCCGCTCAGCGGCAGCGACTGTGTCGGCGCGATGGGCGTGCGCCACCACCAGGATGCTGCGCTGGGCCTCGGTGTCGGCGTCGTTCATCGGCTCCCCGCCAGTCGGTTCACGGTGCTCAACCATTCTGTCGGATTGCTCCCCCGCCCCGGCGCGAGGTGCGCGATGAACTCGGAATTGCCGTGCGTTCCGCCGATCGGGGAGGAGACGACACCGCAGGTGCCGAGGCCGGCATCCCATGCCGCCCACAGCACGCGCGCGACCGCGTCCGCACGCAGCACCGGGTTCGTCACGAGGCCGCGCTTCACCGCCGTGCGCCCGACCTCGAACTGCGGCTTGATCAGCAGCACGAGATCGGCATCGGATGCTGCGACCTCGCGCGCTGCGGGCAGCACATGCGTGAGCGAGATGAATGACAGGTCGCCTGTGATCACCGACGGCGGCTCGGCGACGGCGCTCGCCTCGGCGAGGGTGTCGGGTGTCATGTAGCGGACGTTGAACCCCTCGACCGACACGACCCCGGGATCTTCTGCGACGGATGCTGCGAGCTGCCCGTGACCGACATCCACGGCGATCACCGGCTCGGCGCCGCGCTCGCGCAGCACTTGGGTGAAGCCGCCGGTGGACGCGCCCATGTCGAGCGCCACCCGGCCGCGGACGTCGACCTCGAAGGCGTCGAGGCCCGCGATGAGCTTGTGCGCGGCGCGGCTGACGTAGTGGTCTGACGCCGCCACCTCGATCTCGGAAGCGTCGCCGACGGGAGTCGAGGCCTTGGCCACCGGACGGCCGTCGACCGTCACCAGCCCTCCGGAGATGAGGGTCGCGGCGTGGGTTCGGGAGCGCGCGAGGCCCCGAGCGGCCAGAGCGGCATCGAGGCGGCTCGTCATGACGGGGTGCCGGGACTCGCCTCGAGGCGACGGGCGAGCGTGTCGTGCAGCGTGTCGTAGGCGTCGGCACGCGTGTCCAGCGGCTGCGCCTCGATCACCTCGAGGGTCGACAGCAGGTCGCCGTGCTCGTCCTCATGCTCGTCGGCTCGATCCATGCCTCCCAGACTACGGGTGTCGCCCGACACCGCCAGCTTCGCCGCGGCGAGGATCAGGGGCGGTGGAACGGGTCCGCGTACAGCCGCTCGGGCACACGGAAGCCGAAGATCGCCCGCCCGGTCGACCAGATCGCCGCCGCACCCGCGCGCACGAGGTCGACCGGCCGGTCGCCCTCGCTCAGGATGCGGACGTCGGGGCCGTCGATCGCGACGCGCGCAGCGCGCACCGTCGCCACGCCGTCATTCACCTGCACGTCGGGGTACGGCTCGTGGAGCTCGCGAAGGTCGCCCAGGATGTACGTCGGCCGCGAGTTCTCAGGCGCCGCCAGCACGTGCTTCGGCCGATCCACGCCCGTGAGCACGAGCGCCGAGGGGATGCCGGCACGGTTGGCGCCGAGGATGTCGGTATCGAGACGGTCACCCAGGAACAACGGATGCTGCGCCTCGAACCGCGCGACGGCCTCCTGGAAGATCGGCACCTCGGGTTTGCCGGCCACGGTCGCGAGCCGACCGACGGCCGTGTGCACCGCGGAGACCAGCGTGCCGTTGCCGGGGGCGATGCCGCGGGACTGAGGGATCGTCCAGTCGGTGTTCGTCGCCACCCACGGGATGCCGCCGTCCTCTTCGGGTGTCTTGAGCGCGAACGCCGCCTCGGCGAGGTGGGTCCAGCCCACGTCGGGCGCGAAACCCTGCACCACCGCCGACGGCGCGTCGTCGGCGCTGCGCGTCACGACGAAGCCGGCTTTCTCGACCTCGACGACGAGCCCGTCGCCCCCGACGACGAGGACCGTCGATCCGGGCGCGATCTTCTCGGCGAGCAACCGCATCGCGGCCTGCGGGCTGGTGACGACATCACGCGGAGTCGTCGCGAGCCCGAGTTCGCTCAGATGGGCTGCGACCGAGGCATCCGTGCGCGCAGCATTGTTCGTGATGTACGCGAGCGAGCGGCCGTCGCGAGCGCGGTTGAGGCTCTCGACCGCGTGCGGCAGCGCGCCGGCGCCCGCGTAGACGACCCCGTCGAGGTCGGCGAGCACCACGTCGACACCGTCGAGCGGGGCAGGCGCTGCAGCCCGCCGCCCGAACAGCGCCATCAGCGGTCGGCCTCGTGGTCACCCGGGTCGTCGACGCCCGCGTCCACAAGGAGCTCGGCGACCTCGTCCGCGATGGAGATCTCCTCCGGCTCGACGGCAGCAGGTTCGGGCTCATCGACAGAGCCGGGCTCGGACTCGGGCTCGCCGAGTTCCTCGGACGGGTCCTGCTCGGTTTCAGCCGCGTCCTCTGACTCGTCCTCGAAGTCCTCTTCGATGACCTCCTCGACGAAGACCGTCTCGAGGTCGTCGACACCGGATGCTGCGTCGATCGCTTCGGCAGCGACCACCGCGCGCCGTTGCCACTGCGCGGCCTCGTCCGTGCGACCGAGTTCCTCGAGCACTGCGGCACGGGCGGCGAACAGAGCAGGGCTCCACTCGAACGCTCGGTCGGGATCGAGTTCGGGGATGTCGAGTTCCTGCAGCGCGCGTTCGGGCTCGCCGAGATCGAGGCGGGCACCCGACATCGCGATCGCCAACTCGACGCGCACCGGCGTCTCGAGCGTAGAGCGGTCGACGGCCCGGCCGACCTCGAGAGCACGATCAGCACGTCCGACGCCCCGCTCGCTGTCGACCATCAGGGCGATCTGGTCGTCGCGACCCGAGATCCGTCGGTAGGTGCGCAGCTCCCGAAGGGCGAGGGCGAAGTCACCCGTCGCGTAGGCGGTGATCGCGAGCGTCTCGCGCACGACGGCGATCCGGCCGGCGCGGCGAGACGCCGACAGCGCGTGCTGGTGCGCCAGCGCCGGGTCCTCGTCGATCAGCTGCGACGCCATCACCAGATGACGCGCGACATCTTCGGCGTTCTCCTTGCTCAGGGTCTTCAGCTCGTTGCGGGCAGCCGGCGGCAGATCGCGCCCGGTGACATCCTCCGGGATGACCGGGTCGTCGTGCCGGGCGCGGACCGGGCGGATCTCGCCTTCGCGCACGGCACGGTCGGGACGGTTCGCTCCCCCGCGGGTCGGACGCGCGGAGCGCTCGGAGGGCGCGCGGTCCCCGTCGCGCTTCGCGTAGGGACGGTCGCCATCGCGCTTCGCGTAGGGACGGTCCCCGTCGCGCTTCGCGTAGGGACGGTCGCCATCGCGCTTCGCGTAGGGACGGTCGCCATCGCGCTTCGCGTAGGGCTTGTGGTCTCCATCACGCTTCGCGTAGGGACGGTCGCCGTCACGCTTCGCGTAGGGACGATCTCCCTCGCGCTTCGCGTAGGGCTTGTGGTCGCCGTCACGCTTCGCGTAGGGACGGTCGCCGTCACGCTTCGCGTAGGGACGGTCGCCGTCACGCTTCGCGTAGGGACGGTCGCCTTCGCGCTTCGCGTAGGGCTTGTCGTCCCCGTCGCGCTTCGCGTAGGGCTTGTGGTCCCCGTCGCGCTTCGCGTAGGGCTTGTGGTCCCCGTCGCGCTTCGCGTAGGGCTTGTGATCGCCATCGCGCTTCGCATGGGGACGATCTCCCTCGCGCTTCGCGTAGGGCTTGTGGTCTCCGTCACGCTTCGCGTAGGCACGGTCGCCGTCGCGTTTCGCGTAGGGACGGTCGCCGTCGCGCTTGACGTACGGCTTGCGATCGCCGTCGCGCTTGGCGTACGGCTTGCGGTCGCCACCTGCCGACGCGGGCTTCCCGGATCGTTCGCGCTGCGCGCGTCGATCGTCGCGCGGCTCCTGCTCTGCCATTGTTCGATCCTCCTGGATGCTGCGTACGTCGGCAATCCACCGTGTTAACGCGAAATGGCCACCCTGCTTTGGGTGGCCATTTCGTGAATGGGTGTCCGGCGGTGTCCTACTCTCCCACAGGGTCCCCCCTGCAGTACCATCGGCGCTGAGAGGCTTAGCTTCCGGGTTCGGAATGGGACCGGGCGTTTCCCTCTCGCTATGGCCGCCGAAACTCTTTCGATGTTTCAGGTGTTCACAACGTGAAAGTCTTCTGTTCAGTTGCGGTGTCCCGACCGTACATCGGGAACCACTCAGTGGACGCGAGCTATCTCACCCCACCCGCAGGGGTGGGGGGGAAGTGTTTTCAAGTCATCGGCTTATTAGTACCAGTCAGCTGCACACGTTGCCGTGCTTCCACATCTGGCCTATCAACCCAGTAGTCTGGCTGGGAGCCTCTCACCCCGAAGGGTATGGAAGTCTCATCTTGAGGCCGGCTTCCCGCTTAGATGCTTTCAGCGGTTATCCATCCCGAACGTAGCTAACCAGCGGTGCACTTGGCAGTACAACTGGCACACCAGAGGTTCGTCCAACCCGGTCCTCTCGTACTAGGGTCAGATCCTCTCAAACTTCCTACGCGCGCAGCGGATAGGGACCGAACTGTCTCACGACGTTCTAAACCCAGCTCGCGTACCGCTTTAATGGGCGAACAGCCCAACCCTTGGGACCTACTCCAGCCCCAGGATGCGACGAGCCGACATCGAGGTGCCAAACCATGCCGTCGATATGGACTCTTGGGCAAGATCAGCCTGTTATCCCCGAGGTACCTTTTATCCGTTGAGCGACAGCGCTTCCACAAGCCACTGCCGGATCACTAGTCCCGACTTTCGTCCCTGCTCGACCTGTCAGTCTCACAGTCAAGCTCCCTTGTGCACTTACACTCGCCACCTGATTGCCAACCAGGTTGAGGGAACCTTTGGGCGCCTCCGTTACTTTTTGGGAGGCAACCGCCCCAGTTAAACTACCCACCAGGCACTGTCCCTGAACCGGATTACGGTTCGAAGTTAGATATCCAGAGTGACCAGAGTGGTATTTCAACAACGACTCCACCATGACTGGCGTCATAGCTTCACAGTCTCCCACCTATCCTACACAAGCCACACCGAACACCAATACCAAGCTGTAGTAAAGGTCACGGGGTCTTTCCGTCCTGCTGCGCGTAACGAGCATCTTTACTCGTATTGCAATTTCGCCGAGTTCGCGGTTGAGACAGTTGGGAAGTCGTTACGCCATTCGTGCAGGTCGGAACTTACCCGACAAGGAATTTCGCTACCTTAGGATGGTTATAGTTACCACCGCCGTTTACTGGGGCTTAAATTCTGAGCTTCGCCTTGCGGCTAACCCGTCCTCTTAACCTTCCAGCACCGGGCAGGCGTCAGTCCGTATACATCGTCTTGCGACTTGGCACGGACCTGTGTTTTTAGTAAACAGTCGCTACCCACTAGTCTCTGCGGCCACCACACCCTTTTCCAGGCAAGCTGGTATAAGTGGATGGCCCCCCTTCTCCCGAAGTTACGGGGGCATTTTGCCGAGTTCCTTAACCACGATTCTCTCGATCTCCTCGGTATTCTCTACCTGACCACCTGAGTCGGTTTGGGGTACGGGCGGCTAGAACCTCGCGTCGATGCTTTTCTCGGCAGCATAGGATCACCCACTTTTCATCCGCATCGTGTCTCAGCCACACGAGTCACGGATTTGCCTATGACTCGGCCTACGCACTTGCCCCGGGACAACCATCGCCCGGGATGGGCTACCTTCCTGCGTCACACCTGTTAATACGCTAACCGCACCAGCATGGGGTCGTACGCTAGGCCCCACGCCATCACCCGAAGGATCCGGTCATGGGGATTCAGATACTTAGCACTACTGGATTGATTGGGGCGGTTCTTCGCCGGTACGGGAATATCAACCCGTTGTCCATCGACTACGCCTGTCGGCCTCGCCTTAGGTCCCGACTTACCCAGGGAAGATTAGCTTGACCCTGGAACCCTTGGTCTTTCGGAGGACGTGTTTCTCACACGTCTTTCGCTACTCATGCCTGCATTCTCACTCGTGTAGCGTCCACGGCTGGGTCACCCCGCCGCTTCACTCGCCACACGACGCTCTCCTACCCATCAACACGGCTGGACCACGAAGGCCTACCAATAATGTCAATGCCACAACTTCGGTGGCGTGCTTGAGCCCCGTTACATTGTCGGCGCGGAATCACTTGACCAGTGAGCTATTACGCACTCTTTCAAGGGTGGCTGCTTCTAAGCCAACCTCCTGGTTGTCTAAGCAACTCCACATCCTTTCCCACTTAGCACGCGCTTAGGGACCTTAGATGGTGGTCTGGGTTGTTTCCCTCTCGACTATGAAGCTTATCCCCCACAGTCTCACTGCTGCGCTCTCACTTACCGGCATTCGGAGTTTGGCTGACGTCAGTAACCTTGTAGGGCCCATCGGCCATCCAGTAGCTCTACCTCCGGCAAGAAACACGCAACGCTGCACCTAAATGCATTTCGGAGAGAACCAGCTATCACGAAGTTTGATTGGCCTTTCACCCCTATCCACAGCTCATCCCCTCAGTTTTCAACCTAAGTGGGTTCGGCCCTCCACGACGTCTTACCGTCGCTTCAGCCTGGCCATGGATAGATCACTTCGCTTCGGGTCTAGGACATGCGACTAAAATCGCCCTATTCAGACTCGCTTTCGCTACGGCTACCCCACCCGGGTTAACCTCGCCACATATCGCTAACTCGCAGGCTCATTCTTCAAAAGGCACGCTGTCACACCTACCAGGGGTGCTCCAACGGTTTGTAAGCAAACGGTTTCAGGTACTATTTCACTCCCCTCCCGGGGTACTTTTCACCTTTCCCTCACGGTACTTGTCCGCTATCGGTCATCTGGGAGTATTTAGGCTTATCAGGTGGTCCTGACAGATTCACACGGGATTTCTCGGGCCCCGTGCTACTTGGGATACTCTCCACGCTGCGTCCGACATTTCGATTACGGGGCTGGCACCCACTCTGGCCGGCCTTTCAAGACCGTTCATCTATATCGACGCATCACGTTCACCACTCGGCAGAATGATACGGAAAGTCCCACGACCCCTCACATGCAACTCCTGCCGGATATCACACACATAAGGTTTAGCCTCATCCGATTTCGCTCGCCACTACTCACGGAATCACGGTTGTTTTCTCTTCCTGTGGGTACTGAGATGTTTCACTTCCCCACGTTCCCTCTACCCGCCCTATATATTCAGGCGGGAGTCACTAGGTCGGCACGCCGCCCAGCGGGGTTTCCCCATTCGGACACCCTCGGATCAAAACTTGCTTATCAGTTCCCCGAGGCTTATCGCAGATTGCTACGTCCTTCTTCGGCTCCAGATGCCAAGGCATCCACCGTTTGCTCTTAAAGACTTGAAAACATGAGAATCAAAAACTCAACCACACTCCCCCAAAGGAAGAGTGCGAAAGAAATTGACTAATGATCTTTAAGATCATCAACACAAAACAACCCCCAAAAGAGGTCATCTTGCAAAGATGCTCGCGTCCACTGTGTAGTTCTCAAAGTACGGGCGGCACTTCCCCCACCCACCAGCCAAGCCGGCAGCAAGGAAAGCCCAGAAGTCACGTCCCCCGCACCCCACCCAAACGGTGAGCATGCGGCGTCCGGTCCCTCAGGACCCAACAGCGTGCAGGCACCCCGCTCACCCACCCCCACCCTCCAACCCGGTCCGAGAACCGGGCGTACTAGTAGGAATCAGTCGCGCTGATGCCATGTCAAATGTTCCACCCACGAGCCCCCACCAGGAACATTCGTCCCGGCTGAGGTTCCTGCAACCCCGAAGAGTTGAGGTGCTCCTTAGAAAGGAGGTGATCCAGCCGCACCTTCCGGTACGGCTACCTTGTTACGACTTAGTCCTAATTACCGATCCCACCTTCGACGGCTCCCTCCACAAGGGTTGGGCCACCGGCTTCAGGTGTTACCGACTTTCATGACTTGACGGGCGGTGTGTACAAGACCCGGGAACGTATTCACCGCAGCGTTGCTGATCTGCGATTACTAGCGACTCCGACTTCATGAGGTCGAGTTGCAGACCTCAATCCGAACTGGGACCGGCTTTTTGGGATTCGCTCCACCTCACGGTATTGCAGCCCTTTGTACCGGCCATTGTAGCATGCGTGAAGCCCAAGACATAAGGGGCATGATGATTTGACGTCATCCCCACCTTCCTCCGAGTTGACCCCGGCAGTATCCCATGAGTTCCCACCATAACGTGCTGGCAACATAGAACGAGGGTTGCGCTCGTTGCGGGACTTAACCCAACATCTCACGACACGAGCTGACGACAACCATGCACCACCTGTTCACCAGTGTCCAAAGAGTTGACCATTTCTGGCCCGTTCTGGTGTATGTCAAGCCTTGGTAAGGTTCTTCGCGTTGCATCGAATTAATCCGCATGCTCCGCCGCTTGTGCGGGTCCCCGTCAATTCCTTTGAGTTTTAGCCTTGCGGCCGTACTCCCCAGGCGGGGAACTTAATGCGTTAGCTGCGTCACGGAATCCGTGGAAAGGACCCCACAACTAGTTCCCAACGTTTACGGGGTGGACTACCAGGGTATCTAAGCCTGTTTGCTCCCCACCCTTTCGCTCCTCAGCGTCAGTTACGGCCCAGAGATCTGCCTTCGCCATCGGTGTTCCTCCTGATATCTGCGCATTCCACCGCTACACCAGGAATTCCAATCTCCCCTACCGCACTCTAGTCTGCCCGTACCCACTGCAGGCCCGAGGTTGAGCCTCGGGATTTCACAGCAGACGCGACAAACCGCCTACGAGCTCTTTACGCCCAATAATTCCGGATAACGCTTGCGCCCTACGTATTACCGCGGCTGCTGGCACGTAGTTAGCCGGCGCTTTTTCTGCAAGTACCGTCACAAAAGCTTCTTCCTTGCTAAAAGAGGTTTACAACCCGAAGGCCGTCATCCCTCACGCGGCGTTGCTGCATCAGGCTTCCGCCCATTGTGCAATATTCCCCACTGCTGCCTCCCGTAGGAGTCTGGGCCGTGTCTCAGTCCCAGTGTGGCCGGTCACCCTCTCAGGCCGGCTACCCGTCGACGCCTTGGTGAGCCATTACCTCACCAACAAGCTGATAGGCCGCGAGCCCATCCCAGACCAAAAAATCTTTCCAACCCCCACCATGCGATAGAGGCTCATATCCAGTATTAGACGCCGTTTCCAGCGCTTATCCCAGAGTCCAGGGCAGGTTGCTCACGTGTTACTCACCCGTTCGCCACTGATCCACCAAGCAAGCTTGGCTTCACCGTTCGACTTGCATGTGTTAAGCACGCCGCCAGCGTTCATCCTGAGCCAGGATCAAACTCTCCATAAAAAAATGATGCCCACCAGAACCGGGAAAACAGTCCACAGCAGACGAGTTCAACCATGACCAAAAACGAATATCAAACTGACATCCATGAATTGATCCAAAAAAGACCCCCACCAACCAGCAAAAACTGATCGACAGAGAAAAAAATTGGCATTTGACAAGTGCACGCTGTTGAGTTCTCAAAGATCGGACGCACCCGCTTTCCGGCTTCACAGCCATCTCCGCGGGGCAACTTCTCTATCTTACACATCCTGGCCGCGCTGTCAATCCGACTCAGCGAGGTGCAAGACCCCGCCAGAGTCGACGACGAGCAGTCGCAGAAGTGGAAGAAACCCATCCTAAACCCGCAGGCGGGCACACTCAAAGCAAGTGTTGAAAGAAGGGGGTGGTTCACCTCTTGAGGGGGGTAAGGCTCTCGGCCTCTCCGCTTCCCTGTGGGGCGAACAGATAGAACTCTACGTGCGTCCTGGGGTCCCGTCGAATCGGGGCCGCACCCCGGGCGTGTCGCGCGCCGGCAACACCGGAAACACGCGGAAGCACGGCATCCGGCGCATCAGTCAGCATGAACGCCCCGGCGACGCCGGAGCACCTGCACTGCGATGCACAGCGCGATCGTGATCGCTCCCCACACCGCGCACGCCGGCGGGAGCACCCGATAGCCGAGGTGGGCGACGGTGAACTCCGCGTCGAGCGGGCCGAAGACGGCGAGTCCCCACAGGCACGCCGCCACGAGCATCACCGGCAGCGAGGCCCACCACGCCCAGCGGACCCACGGGGGAAGAACGCACGAGGCGAATGCCTCAGCGTCACGGCGCACCAGCCACGCCAGCATCCAGATCCCGATGATCGCCAGCCCGATCGCGCTCGAGCCATGCTGCAGCCACTTGAAGCCTGGCATCGGTCCCCACTCGGACTCGAGTGCCGGGATCGCCGTCGTCCCCCATCGGCCTTCATGGGTGAACAGGTCCCACACGATGTGGCTCACGACGCCGATCGCGAGCGAGAGGACGAGCAGCAGCATCCCGCTCCACGAAACGCGCGCGGGCTCACCCGAGATCGCGAATGTCTCACGGAGGGCCGGGCCGGCGCCGGCGTCCCACTCCCCCGGCAGCCGCACCGCCAGCCATCGCGGCGAGAGCTCACGGACGGCGGGCCGGATCAGCAGACGCCAGACCAGCAGCAGCGCCAACGCCAGCACGATCGTCGCCGGCAGCCAGACGAACGAGTGGGTGACGCCGTAGTGCAACGGCAGCCCCCGGACGAAGAGCGGCAGGTCCGGCGCCATCGCGCCGATCGCGACCGCCGCGGGCACGAGCGGCGTGCGCACGAACGGCAGCGCGACGACGGCATGGCTCGGGGTGAACGGCATCCGTCAGCCGCCCACCCGCAGAGCCATGCCGCTCGTCACGCGGCGTCAGCCGACGAAGACGCCCGCGAGGGTCTTCTTGCCGCGCCGGAGCACCGAGACCCCGCCGGGCAGGCCGCCCGTCACGGTCGCGGATTCGTCCTCGACCTTGGCGCCGTCGAGCGAGACTCCGCCTTGCGCGATCGCCCGGCGGCCCTCCGACAGGCTCGAGACGAGCCCGGTGTCGACGAGCGCCTGTACGACGTTCGTTCCGGTGACGACCGTGGCGTTGGGAAGCTCCTCGATCGCATGGCGCAGTGTGGTCGCGTCGAGCGCGGCCAGGTCACCCTGGCCGAACAGCGCCTCAGAGGCCGCGATCACGGCGGCGGCAGCATCCGTTCCGTGCACGAAAGCGGTGACCTCGAGGGCCAGGCGCTTCTGCGCGGCGCGGCGGAACGGCTCGTCGGCGACGAGGCGCTCGTACTCCTCGATCTCGGCGCGTGTCAGGAACGTGAAGATCTTCAGGCGCTGGATCACGTCGGCGTCGTCGGTGTTCAGCCAGAACTGGTACATCCGGTACGGGCTGCACATCGCGGCGTCGAGCCAGATGGCGTTGCCCTCGCTCTTGCCGAACTTCGTGCCGTCGCTGTTGGTGATCAGCGGCGTGCCGATCGCGTGCACCGAAACGCCCTCGACGCGGTGGATGAGATCCGTGCCGCTGGTGAGGTTGCCCCACTGGTCGCTGCCGCCGGTCTGCAGAACGCAGCCGTACTGACGGTAGAGCTCGAGGTAGTCCATCCCCTGCAGGATCTGGTAGCTGAACTCGGTGTAGCTGATGCCGGCCTCGGAGTTCAGGCGCGCAGCGACGGCGTCCTTCTTGAGCATCGTGCCCACGCGGTAGTGCTTGCCGATCTCACGCAGGAAGTCGATCGCGCTCATCGGAGCGGTCCAGTCGAGGTTGTTGACGATGCGCGCGGCGTTGTCACCCTCGAAGCTCAGGAACCGCTCCACCTGAGAGCGCAGGTAGCCGACCCACTCCGCCACCGTTTCGCGGGTGTTCAGGGTGCGCTCCGCAGACGGCCGCGGGTCGCCGACGAGGCCGGTCGAGCCGCCGACCAGGCCGAGCGGCTTGTGGCCGGCGAGCTGCAGGCGGCGCATCGTGAGCAGCTGCACGAGGTTGCCGAGGTGCAGGCTCGGCGCGGTCGGGTCGAAGCCGCAGTAATACGTGATCGGGTCCCCGGCGAGAAGGGCGCGCAGCGCCTCCTGATCGGTGGACACATGCACGAGCCCACGCCACACGATCTCATCCCACACGTTCTGGAACGCGGGGTCGATCGCGGGCGCAGTCGCGCTCACGACGGTTTCAGACACGCCCGCCAGGCTATCAGCGACGGATGCCTCGTCCCGCCCGCACCCGGTCGGGCCAGCGCTCGCTCATGCGAGCCAGGCAGCCTTAGGTTGTGAACTTAAAATGAGGCATCTTTAGCCTGAAGGCTTGCCTAGGTGAAGTGCTCAACCTAAACTTGGCCTTACTTCAGCCCTCACACATAAGGCACGTCCATGTTTGTGATCACCAGCGACCAGCGCGACAGCCGCAGCAACGCCGACCTCGTGCCCACCGCCGTCGCCTCCGTCCACGCGCACGGACACCAGGGGCTCGCGCTGGCCCCCGAGCGCACCGCGGGCGACGAGGTGCAGGTCGCCGTCGCCGATGCCGATGCGCTGCTCGCGATCGTGCTCGACCTGACACGCTCGGAGCAGTGGAGCGTCGGGGTCGGTGTCGGGGAGGTCGAGTCGCCCCTGCCGGACAGCGTGCGGGCCGCGCGCGGCGAGGCCTTCGTGAACGCGCGCGACGCTGTCGATCGAGCGAAGAAGGCCGCCACTCGCGTCGCGATCACCGCCCCGGACGGCGGGGCCGACGCCGAGGCGCTGGTGCGGCTGCTCGTGGAACTGCGCGATCGGCGCACCGCGGAGGGATGGGAGGTGTTCGACCTCCTGGCGACGGGGATCACGCAGCGCGAAGCCGCCACACGCCTCGGCATCTCGGAGGGCGCGGTGAGCCTGCGGGTGAAGTCGGCGGGCCTGCGCACCGAGGAGGCGGCTGTGCCCGCGATCGCCCGCGTGCTCGCGCGGCTGAGTCCGGGCCCCATGCCAGACTGACGCCATGGTCTCCCCCGACGTGATCCTCGTCGCCGCGCTGACGATCTTCCTGTTCCTCGCACTCTGCGGGGCACTCGTGCTGGTGGTGATCAGCCTCCGGAAGCCCTCGACCATCCCGCTCGTCGTGGCGGCCGTGCTGGTCGTGCTGTGCCTGCTCGCCGTGACGGTGTCGCCGGCGAACGTGCCGCTCCTGCTCGGCCTCGGAATCGCGATGCTCGGAACCGCCCTCGGCGTGCTCGGCGGCAATCCGATCACTCGACGCATCCTCGAGATCGCGAGCCACGGCCGGGTCGAGGAGGGCGACAACGGCGGCATCCTCCTGCGCGCTCCTGCGCTGCCAGGCGGCGTGCCCGGCGAGGGAGCCGTCCGTGAGGTGATGCGCGGCGGCACCACGATCGGCTACCTCGAGCGGGTGGCGGTGACGCTCGGGATCATCGCCGGGTTCCCCGAGGCGATCGCCGTGGTCGTGGCACTCAAGGGCATCGGCCGGTTCTCGGAGCTCGCGACCGCTGAGGCTCGCGAGCGCTTCATCATCGGGACGCTGGCGAGCCTGGTGTGGGCGTGCGTCGTCGCGGCCCTGGTGCGCCTCGCGATCTGGTGATCGCGGCGCCCTTCGCGGCTGAGGCCTAGAGTCCGAGGGCGTGCGCGGCGTCCTGCACGCGCTGGACCAGCTCGGCGCGCTGCTCGGCGACCCGCACGGGCGCCGTACCGCCGGCGCCGGTGCGGCTCGCGACCGAGCCCTCGACGCTCAGCACCTCACGGACCTCGGGCGTCAGCTGCGCCGAGACGTCGGCGAGTTGCGCGTCGGAGACCTCGTGCAGCTCGAGGCCGTTCTCCTCGCACACCCGGACGAGGTGGCCGGAGATCTCGTGGGCGTCGCGGAACGGGACGCCCCGCTTCACCAGCCACTCGGCGACGTCGGTCGCGAGCGAGAAACCCTGCGGCGCGAGCGCCGCCATGCGGTCGGTGTGGAAGCGCATGGTCGCGACCATGCCCGCGAACGCGGGCAGCACCGTCTCGAGGGTGCGCACCGAGTCGAACACCGGCTCCTTGTCTTCCTGCAGGTCGCGGTTGTACGCGAGCGGGAGGGCCTTGAGGGTTGCGAGCAGTCCGCTGAGATTGCCGATGAGCCGGCCCGCCTTGCCACGCGCGAGCTCGGCGATGTCGGGGTTCTTCTTCTGCGGCATGATGCTCGAGCCCGTCGAATAGCCGTCGTCGAGCGTCACGAAGCCGAACTCGCGCGTGTTCCAGAGGATGATCTCCTCCGCGAAGCGCGAGACGTCGATGCCGATCATCGCCGTGACGAACGCGAACTCGGCGACCACGTCGCGCGAGGACGTGCCGTCGAGGGAGTTCTCGGCCGGACGGTCGAGCCCGAGCTCACGGGCGACCAACTGCGGGTCGAGTCCGAGCGTCGAGCCGGCGAGTGCGCCGCCGCCGTACGGCGACACCGCCGCGCGCGCCGACCAGTCGCGCAGGCGCTCGAGGTCACGCACGAGCGGCCAGGCGTGGGCCTGCAGGTGGTGCGCGAGGAGCACGGGCTGCGCGTGCTGCAGGTGGGTGCGGCCGGGCATGATCGCGTCGGGGTGCGCGTCTGCCTGCGCCACGAGCGCGTCGACGAGGCGGAGGATCTCACGCGCGATCGTGCGAGAGTGGTCGAGCAGATACATGCGCACGAGCGTCGCGATCTGGTCGTTGCGGCTGCGGCCGGCGCGCAGCTTGCCGCCGAGCTCGGTGCCGACGACGCCGATCAATGCCTGCTCCAACGCGCCGTGGACGTCTTCGTCGGATGCCGCGGGCCGAAGGGTCCCGTCGGTGACGCCTCGTGCGAGCTCATCGAGGCCGTCGTGCATGGCCCGCTCTTCGTCGACGGTGAGGTAGCCCGCCGCGGCGAGAGCCTTGGCGTGGGCGTGCGAACCGGCGATGTCGTACAGCGCGAGATCCCAGTCGAAATGGGTCGATCGGCTCAGTTCCGCCAGCTCCGGGGACGGTCCCGTCGCGAAACGGGCTCCCCACAGTGCGCCTTCGTTGGTGCCGTCGCCCTTCGATTCACTCACTCGACCAGCCTACCGACGCGCCACCGACCCCACCGCCGCTGTGTCATTCCCGACGGTCGCCGGGGACGGCGTCCGTGTCCGTCCCCATTGACAGGCGCCTCATCCGCAACGTCCGGATCCGAGTCGGCCGCTCGTGCCGTATCAGCCCACGTTCGCGACATCTTCGGCCGACTGGTCGGGAACGTGAGCCCGCAGTCCGCACCCGGACCCATACCGAGCCGGCCCTGAGTGCCGCATCAACCACCCACAGCGACCACAGCGGCCGACCCGAGCCCGCGTCATCGCCTCCTCCACAGGGCGCCACCGAGGTCGGCTGTCCAGAGACGGGCGCCGCGGGCGTATGGCGGTACCCAGACTCGGGGACGATGACGGGGTGCCACGCAAGCCACGCCCCCTGCCCTCGTCTCTCGGCGACAGCTTCTCCGTCGCCGCCGCGAGGGCTGCAGGAGTTTCATCGCGGCGGCTTCGGAACGACGACCTCGACAAGCCCTTCCGGGGAGTCCGCACCCGTGCGCCGGAGCCGGAGCAATCGGTTCCTGACGAGGGCACCGCCGCACGCGAGTCAAGACTGCTCCGCGCAGCGATCCTGCGACGGGCGCGCGCATATAAGACGGTCGCTCCTGCCCATGCCTTTCTGTGGTCGGTCACCGCGGCTGTGGTCTGGAGGTTCCCGACCCCGCTCCGTCTCCTGCGCGCGGCGGCAACGACGACGGAGACGGATGCTGCCTCCACAACTCCCACCCGGACGGAACCGGCGCGTGCTCGCGATGTCGATGCCGGTGTGTTCCATCCGCACCGGTCTTCGAAGGCGGCAGGGGTGCGAGCGCGACAATTCCGTCCGGGAATCACGGCGGTGATCGAACGCGACAGCTTCCGGGTGACGGATGCCGCGACGACCTGGGCGCACCTCGCTGAACTGCTCACGGTGGACGAGCTCATCGCCGTGGGAGACGCGATCGTCCGCATCCCTCGTGCCCGGGGGATGCGGCGCGGCGACCCTTCCGACGCGCACGCGAGCATCGCTGATCTCGAAGCGGTCGCCGCCCAGCCGCGCAGAGGAGCCGTCAAACTCCGGGAGGCGTTGTTGCACATCCGCGTCGGCAGCGCGTCGCCCCGAGAGACCCAGCTGCGGCTCGCGCTCATTCGCGCGGGGCTTCCCGAACCCGAGCTGGATGTGGACGTCATCGCCGCCGACGGCACGGCCATCGGCTACACGGAGCTGGCTTACCAGACGTATCGAATCCTGATCGAGTACGAGGGCGATCACCACCGCCGTGACCCCGCGCAGTGGGAGCGCGACATCGTCAAGCATGCGGCGTGCGCCGCCGAGGGGTGGGATGTCGTTCGGATCACCTCAGCGCAGATGACCCCCACTCCCGCCGTGGCGGTCGCCCGAGTGCGTGCCGCGCTCACCCGCGCCGGCTGGCGCGGCTGATCACGCCGCGCCCCGCTCGGACGCCGGGTCGGCCCGCAACGCCGCAACAGGCTCGACCGACGACCACAGCGGCCAACCCGACACCCACCACTCGCGCACCAGATCGAGCCTCGACGCCAAGTGGGCCCGCAACGCCGTAACCGGCGTGACCGACGACCACAGCGGCCAACCCGACTCCAGATCGTCGGGTCAGCGCTGCATCCGATCGCCGGGGACGGCGAAGCGCGAGGCGGCGTCGAGCAGCGTCTCGAGCGGGCCGCGGCCGACGAGGAGCGCCCACGCGGTGCACAGCACGATGGTGCCGAGGGTGAGCGGCCAGAACGGCTCGAGAGCGCGGAAGCCCGCGAGATCGCCGACGCGGGCGAGCACGGCGTCGGCGACGGCGGCCCAGACCACGAGCTGCAGCGTGTACGCGGTCAGCGGCATCGCGCCGACGGCGCGCAGCGGCAAGACGACCCACACGACGAACGTGCGGCAGGCGAGGAGGCACACGCCGAGCACGGCGAGCGCGAAGCCGCCGGACCCGATCACCTCGAGCAGGCCGGTCGAGTGGGGCCTGACAGTCCAGAGCGCACCGAGGTACGACGCGGCCTCGGCCTCCGGGTCGGAGCCCGTCGCGGCGCCGAGGCCGTAGCCGATCGCGGCGAGCGCGGCCCCGGCGGCGACGAGCCACACCTGCACCCGCAGCCGCGTCACCCCGGCGCGGGCGACGCCGAGACCGGCCACGACGAACGCGATCCATGTCGTGAAGGGGTAGTGCCAGCCGAGTCCGAGCGACACCGCTTCGCCGATCGGCGAACTCCAGAGGGGGAGCGCATCGAGGACGATCTGCACGAACGGCAGGATCAGCGCCAGCGCGGCGGCGAGCGGCAGCAGCACGCGCGCCGGCAGGGAGGTCAGCGGCAGCGCCAGCAGGAACATCAGTGCATAGGCGGGGAGGATCACGAACACGGGCACATCGGTGGCGATGAAAAGGATGCCGAGTACCCAGAGCAGTCCCGCGCGCACGGCGAGGCGTCCGCGCGCGGTCCTCATCGCGACGCCGGCGAGCGGCGACCGCGCTCCGGTGACCAGTCCGATCGAGACGCCGGCGAGCGTCGCGAACAGGATCGACGAACGGCCCGACACGACCGCGACCCACGTGCCGGGGTCGAGCACGTCGAAGGGCTCGGTGATCCAGAGCAGGTGCGCGGCGAACATGCCGAGCACGGCCAGGCCTCGCGCGAGATCGACCCCGCCGATGCGGGCGGGGCCGTTCAGGCGCTCCCAGCGCGTGGTGAGCCAGCCGTCGGCGCGCGGCGCGGAGCGCTGCGTCTCGCTCGTGCCTCGCGCGCTCACCGACCGGGCGCTCTCAGTCCTGGCGCAGGAGCCAGACGAGCAGGGCCTTCTGGGCGTGGAGGCGGTTCTCCGCCTCATCCCAGACGACGCTCTGCGGACCGTCGATCACCTCGGCGTCGACCTCGTAGCCGCGGTCGGCGGGCAGACAGTGGATGAAGATCGCGTCGTCCTTGGCGAGACCCATCAGCTCCTGGGTCACCTTGTAGCCGCCGAGGTCGCGCAAGCGCTCGAGTTTCTCCTCCTCCTTGCCCATCGACACCCATGTGTCCGTGACGATGACGTCGGCACCCGCCGCCGCCTCGTTCGGGTCGGTGTAGAGGGTGACGGAGCCGCCGGTCTCGGCCGCGCGGCGATCGGCGTCGGCGATCACGTCGTCACGGGGCGCGTACGCCTCGGGCGACGCGACGCGCACGTGCATCCCGGCGGTCACGCCCGCCAGGACGTACGAGTGGGCCATGTTCGACTTGCCGTCGCCGAAGAAGGAGAGAGTGAGCCCCGCCAGCTCGCCCTTGTGCTCCTTGATGGTGAGGAGGTCCGCGAGCAGCTGGCAGGGGTGGAAGTCGTCGCTCAGCGCGTTGACGACGGGCACGCGGGTGCCCTCCGCCATCTGCTCGAGGCCCGCCTGCGCGTACGTGCGCCAGACGATGGCCGCCACCTGGCGCTCGAGGACGCGAGCAGTGTCGGCCGGCGTCTCCTTGCCGCCGAGCTGGCTGTTCGCCGTCGAGATGATGAGCGGCGAGCCGCCCAGGTCTGCGATGCCGACCGCGAACGAGACGCGCGTGCGCGTCGAGGACTTGTCGAAGATGACCGCGACCGTCTGCGGACCCTCGAGGGGCTTGAGCTTCCAGCGGTCCTTCTTGAGCGAGACGGCGAGGTCGAGGATCTCGTCCTGTTCGGCCTGCGTCAGGTCGTCGTCGCGCAGCAGGTGGCGGGTCATGCGGGAACCTCCGTCGAAGCGTCGAGCACGAGTGCGTCCTCGACCGTGCGCAGCGACGACGTGAAGAGGTCGACGAATTCGTCGATCTCGACGTCGCCGATCGTCAGTGCGGGGACGAGGCGGATCGTCTCGTCGTTCGGCGCGTTGATCACGAGACCGTGCTCCTGCGCCGCGGCCACGAGTGCCTTGGAGACAGGATGCTTCAGCCCGATGCCGATCAGAAGGCCAGAGCCGCGGCATCCGTCGATCAGACCCGAATCGATGCCCTCGATCGCCGCGCGCAGCTGAGCACCGCGCTCGGCGGCGTTGCGCACCAGCTCGGCCCGCTCGATCTCACCGAGCACGGCGCCGGCGACGGCGGTGCCGAGCGCGTTGCCGCCGAACGTCGAGCCATGCGTGCCCGGATAGAACAGTTCACTCGCGGCGCCGAACGTGATGAGCGCGCCGATCGGGAAGCCCCCGCCGATGCCCTTGGCGACGGTGATCGCGTCAGGGGTGATGCCCTCGTGCTGGAAGGCGAACCACTCCCCCGTACGCCCGGCGCCGGTCTGGATCTCGTCGATGATGAGAAGCGCCCCGTGGCGCTCGGTGATCTCGCGCGCCGCCGCGAGGTAGCCCTCGGGCAGCGGGATCACGCCCGCCTCGCCCTTGACGGGCTCGACGAACAGCGCGGCCACCCGGTCGTCGATCGCCGCTTCGAGCGCCTCGACCGTGGAGTCGATGAACTCGACGCCCGGCGTCATCGGGAGGAAGGGCTCCTGCATGTACGGCTTGCCGGTGAGGGCGAGCGTGCCCATCGTGCGGCCGTGGAAGGCGTCGGTGAGCGCGAGGATGCGCGGCCGCTCGGTGCCGCCGTGGAGGCGGGCGAGCTTGAACGCGGCCTCGTTCGCCTCGGCACCCGAGTTGCCGAAGTACACGCGGCCGTCGTCGCCGGTGCCGGCGAGCCGCTTCAGCGTCGCGGCGAGCGCCAGCTGCGGCGGGGTCGCGAAGTAGTTCGACACGTGCGCGAGCGTCGCGGCCTGAGTCGCGATCGCGTCGACGAACACCGGGTGCGCGTGGCCGAGCGAGTCGACCGCGATCCCCGCGAGGAAGTCGAGGTAGCGCTTACCGTCGGCGTCCCACAGGTAGGACCCCTCACCCCGCACGAACATCTGCATGCGAGCACCGAAGCTCTTGACGAGGTCGCGCCCCGCATCGTCCTGCCACGTCATCCGAGCACCACCTCTGTTCCGATTCCCTTGCTGGTGAAGATCTCCACGAGCACCGAGTGCGGCACCCGCCCGTCGATGATGGCCGCGGTCTCGACGCCGCCTTCGACGGCCTCCAGGCACGCCGCCATCTTCGGGATCATGCCCGACTCGAGCTTCGGCAGCATCGCCCTGAGCTCCGTCGAGGTCAGGTGCGACACGAGCGAGTCGCGGTTGGGCCAGTCGGCGTACAGCCCCGCGACGTCGGTGAGCACCACGAGCTTCGCCGCACCGAGTGCGACGGCGAGAGCGGATGCTGCGGCATCCGCGTTCACGTTCAGCGAGTGTCCGGGGTGGTCGAGGTCGGGGGCGATGCTCGAGACCACCGGGATGCGGCCCGCCTCGATCTGGTCGTGCACGGGCTGCGGGTCGACCTCGACGACATCGCCGACGCGACCCAGGTCGTGCTCGACGCCCTCGATGACGACGCCGCGACGGCGTCCGCCGAAGAGTCCGGCGTCCTCACCGCTGAGTCCGGTCGCGACCGGTCCGTGGGCGTTGATCTTCGACACGAGCTGCGGGTTGATCTGCCCGGTGAGCACCATGCGCACCACCGAGATCGCTTCGGTCGAGGTGACGCGGTAGCCGCCCTTGAACTCGCTCGGGATCGCGAGGCGGTCGAGCATCGACGAGATCTGGGGTCCGCCGCCGTGCACGACGACGGGCTTCACCCCGACGTAGCGGAGGTACGCGATGTCGGCGGCGAAGGCATCCTGCAGCTCCTCGCTCACCATCGCGTTGCCGCCGTACTTCACGACGACGATCTGGTCGCGGAAGCGCTTGAGCCACGGCAGCGACTCGATGAGGGTCACCGCCCGGGCGCTGGCTTCGCCGGGATCGGTCTCTTGCAGGTCGGTCATGAGGAGTAGGCGCTGTTCTCGTGGACGTAGTCGTGCGTGAGGTCGTTGGTGAGGATCGTCGCCGTCGCCGCGCCGACCTTCAGGTCGATCACCAGGTGCGTCGCCCGTGGCGTGAGGTCGACGGCTTCGCGCGGCGCGTCGGGACCGCCGGCGCTGCACACGCGCACACCGTTCATCCAGACGTCGACGTCGTAGGGGTCGAACGCGGCCTCGGTCGTCCCGATCGCGGCGAGGACGCGACCCCAGTTCGGGTCGTTGCCGAAGATCGCGGCCTTGAAGAGGTTGTTGCGGGCGACCGACCGGCCGACCTCGACCGCGTCGTCTTCCGACGCGGCGTTGATGACCTCGATCGTGATGTCGTGGCTCGCCCCCTCGGCGTCGCCCTGCAGCTGCTGCGCGAGATCCTGGCAGACCTCGGCGAGCGCCGCGGCGAACGCGGCGGGGTCGGGGGTGACGCCCGACGCGCCGCTCACCATGAGGGTGACCTGGTCGTTCGTCGACATGCAGCCGTCCGAGTCGAGCCGGTCGAAGGTGCGTCCGGTGGCCGCCCGCAGCGCGGCGTCGGCCTGCGCCGCGTCGAGCACGGCGTCTGTCGTGATCACCACGAGCATCGTCGCCAGGCCGGGCGCCAGCATCCCGGCGCCCTTCGCCATGCCGCCGATCGACCAGCCGTCGCCCGTCAGGGCCGCGCGCTTCGGCTTCGAATCCGTGGTCATGATCGCGAGGGATGCTGCCTCCCCGCCCTCGGCGGAGAGTGCGGCGATGCCCTGCTCGGTGCCGGCGAGCACCTTCGCGCGGAACACCTCGTCGCCGGTGCCGATGAGCCCGGTGGAGCAGATCAGGATGTCGCCGGCGCTGACGTCGAGCAGCTCCGCGGCCTTCTCGGCGGTCTGGTGCGTGGTCTGGAAGCCGAAGGAGCCGGTGAAGCAGTTCGCGCCGCCCGAGTTGAGGACGATGGCCTCGACCACTCCGTCACGGATGACCCCCTGCGACCAGATGATGGGGTTCGCCTTCGCACGGTTGCTCGTGAAGACGGCGGCGCCGACCTTGAGCGGTCCGCGGTTGACGACCACGGCGACATCGGGCTTGCCGGTCGACTTGAGTCCGACGGCGACGCCCGCCGCTTCGAATCCCTGGGGCGCGGTGACGCTCACGGGGCTACTCCGTTCACAGACAGCGCGGTGCCTTCGGCCAGGCCCAGCGCGATGTTCATGGACTGCACGGCGGCTCCGGCCGTGCCCTTGACGAGGTTGTCGACCGCCGTCACGACGGTCACGCGGTTCGCCGCGCGATCGATCGCGAGGCCCAGCAGCGCCGTGTTCGCACCGAGCACGTCGGCCGTGCGCGGGAACTGCCCGGCGGGCAGCAGCTGCACGAACGTCTCGTCGCCGTACACGGATTCCCACGCGGCGCGGATCTCGTCGTCGGTCGCACCCCGCGCGATCGGCGCGGTGGAGGTCGCGAGGATGCCTCGCGACATCGGCACGAGCACCGGGGTGAAGGAGATGCGAATCCCCTCGTCTGCCGTGGTGCCGGGTTCGGCTCCCGACGCGCGCGCCGCCGCGAGCGCCTGGCGGATTTCGGGGATGTGCCGGTGCGAGCCGCCCACGGCGTAGGGGTTCGCAGACCCCAGGATCTCGGCGGCGAGCAGGTTGGTCTTGAGGCTCTTGCCGGCGCCCGAAGGACCGACCGCGAGCACCGTCACGATGTCGGAAGGATCGATGACACCCGCGGCCACGCCTGGCGCGAGGCTCAGACTCACGGTGGAGGCGTTGCAGCCGGGCGCCGCGATGCGGGATGCCCCGACCAGCCGCTCGCGCTGCTTCGAACCCGCCACCGGGAGCTCGGGAACCCCGTAGACCCAGGGGTCATGGAAGTCGCCGCCGTAGAAGCGATCCCAGTCGGCGACCGACTCGAGGCGGTGAT
The DNA here is from genome assembly GCF_056156365.1 of Microbacterium sp. F01. Taxonomy (NCBI): domain Bacteria; kingdom Bacillati; phylum Actinomycetota; class Actinomycetes; order Micrococcales; family Microbacteriaceae; genus Microbacterium; species Microbacterium sp. F01. Next base: position 1,548,442 of record NZ_CM149592.1, on the reverse strand, counting down.
CGGCGCCGGCGTCGATCACCAGCGGTGTGTCGCCGAGGGCGTCGGTGTACTGCCCGGATTGGCCGTGCGGCAGCGCCAGGAAGACGATGTCGTGACCGGCGAGCACCTCGGGCGAGGTCTCGGCGAGGGTCAGGTGCGCGAGCGAGCGCAGGTGGGGCTGGTGCTGGATGAGCGGCTGTCCCGCGTTGGAGTGCGCGGTCACGGTGCGGATCTCGACGTCGGGATGCGCGGCGAGGATCCGCAGGATCTCGCCGCCCGCATAGCCGGATGCGCCGGAGACGGCGACCGAATATGTCATGGATTCCACCTTAGAGTCTGGGCGCTTCGACGAAGCTCAGCAGAGGGCCGGAGACGGCGACGCCCACTCGCGACGGTCCATGACAGGACGGCGTGCGGGGGTCGCCTAGAGTCGGCGCTCGCCCAGACGGCGTCGGCGCGCGGGAGCGGCGCTCGGAACGAGCGTCGAGAGTCCCTGGGTCGCCGAAGGCATGCGCCGACGATAGCCGCCGGGTTGCAGCATCCGCAAATCGGTCCGTCATGATGACGCTTGACGCAAAGTACTTTGTGATGCAAACTACTTTGCATGAACGAGCAAATGGATGCCGCGAGCGACCCGCGACAGATGCTCGACCTCATCGACACCACACGTCGCGAGGCCGTCCGTCGCATCACAGGTCGCTACGCCGGACTGCTGGTGCTCTGGGCTGTCGCCTGGGGCGTCGGGTTCGCCGCACTCTGGCTGACCCGCGGGGTCGGAGGCGTCGACCTCCTCCCCACCGCCGTCGGATGGTGGATCTTCGGGGGCGCGCTCGTCATCGCGATCGTGTGGTCGGCCGTGGTCGGCATCCGCGCGGGCAGCGACGGGATCCGCGGGCGCAGCCAGCTGCAGGGAGCGCTGTACGGCTGCTCGTGGACGATCGTGATGGTGGCGGCGTGGGCGCTGATCTCGGGCCTGCAGAGCAACGGCCTGTCGCAGGAGCTGTCGCAGCTCCTGTACCCGAGCCTGTACATCTTCCTGGTGGGCGTGCTCTATCTGTCAGGCGGCGCCGTCTGGCGCGCGGTGCCCATGTACATCCTGGGCGCCTTCCTCATCGTGATCGCCGTGATCGGGCTGTTCTTCGGCGCGCCGACCCACTTCCTCGTCTACGCGATCGCCGGCCCCGTCGCGATGCTCGTCGTGGCCGCGCTCATGTACTGGGGGCCGATCGCGCCCAGCACGGCGGAGCGGTCATGAACGAACTCGACCCCGTCATCCACGCCCCGGCACGGCTGCGGATCATGACGACGCTGGCCGAGGTGCTCGAGGACGGCGACACGATCACCTTCCCGGCGCTGCAGAAGCTCCTGGCGATGACCGCGGGCAACCTCACCACCCACCTCGCCAAGCTGGCGGATGCCGGGTACGTCGAGGTCGCGAAGTCATTCGCCGGCCGCAAGCCCGTCACCGAGATCTCGCTGACCCACGCGGGGCGCGGAGCCTTCCGCTCCTATCGCACACAGCTCCTTGCACTGCTCGGAGGATCCGCATGACCGCAATCGTCCACACCGAGGCCCTCACGCGGCGCTTCGGCGACACCGTCGCCCTCGACGGTGTCACGCTCGACATCCACGCCGGCGAGTGCGTCGGGCTTCTCGGCCCCAACGGGGCAGGCAAGACGACTCTCCTGTCCCTTGTCGAGGGTCTGCGACTGCCGACCTCCGGCGTGGTGCGACTCTTCGACGGCGACCCGCGGACGCCGGCGAGCCGCTCCCGGCTCGGATCCACGCCCCAGGCCACGGCGCTGCCGGAGGCGCTCAAAGTGCGGGAGGTGCTGCGGTTCGTCGCCTCCCACTACCCCGCCCCTGGACCTGTGGATCGCGTCATCGCCGAGTTCGACCTCGAGCCGCTGCTCGCCAAGCAGTGCGGAGCGCTCTCGGGGGGCCAGCAGCGTCGTGTCGCGGTCGCCCTCGCCTTCGTCGGCGACCCTGAGCTGGTCCTCCTGGACGAGCCGACGACCGGTCTGGATGTGGACGCCCGGCGCTCGCTCTGGGACGCCGTGCGCACCCGTCATCGCGAAGGCACGGCCGTCGTCGTGACGAGCCATCACCTCGAGGAGATCGAGCAGCTGGCCGAGCGCGTCGTCGTCATCGACCACGGCGCGGTGCGGGCCGACGACACGCTCGCCGCCGTGGTCGCGGGCGTCGCCCGCCGACGGGTGACCGTGCGCGGGGTCGCCGCCGGCGGGATCCTCGCGCTCGATCCCGACGCGACCGTCACCACGGACCCGGTCGACGGAACCGTGACCGCCGTCGTCTCGGACTCCGACGCGCTCATTCGGGCGCTCGTCGCCTCCGGCGCCGCGTTCACCGACCTGACGGTGCGCGGGGCATCCCTCGAAGAGGCCTTCCTCACCATCACGAAGGGAGCGATGGTCTGATGTCCACTCTGACGCTCGCCGCGGTCCACACGAAGTACAACCTGCTGGAGACGATGCGGGTGCCGATCGCCGTGATCGGATCGCTGGTGTTCCCGACGCTCGCGTTCTGCCTGTTCGTCCTGCCGCAGCGCATGGTCGTCGACGAACCCGACTTCGCGACGGCCGCCATCGCGTCGATGGTCGTGTTCGCCTTCATGTCGGCCAGCCTCTTCAGCATCGGCCTCGACATGGCGGATCAGCGCTCCAAGCCCTGGTGGCCGTACCTGCGCACGCTCCCGGGCTCGCCGGCGGCACGCCTCATCGGGCTCGTGGCGGCGACTCTCATCATCTCGATCCTCGCGATGATCCCGCTCCTGATCGTCGGCGGCATCTTCACCGCGGCCACCGCGCAGGCCGGGGATCTGTTCGCGGCGATCGGGCTGGCGATCCTCACCGCCGTGCCCTCGGCACTTCTCGGGACGATCATCGGCACGACCGCCGGGCCCAAGGCCGCGATCGCCATCACGCAGGTGGCGATGTTCCTCCTCGCGTTCGGCGGCGGGCTGTTCCTTCCCCCGGTCCTGTTCCCCGAATGGCTCGACCTCGCCTCGAAGTTCCTGTGGGTGCGTGAAGCCCGCGAGATCGTCATCGCGGCCGCCCTCGGCGAGAGCGCACCGCTGTGGGCGGTACTCGGGATCCTCGCGTGGACGCTCGTGCTGGGCATCCTGGCGGTATGGCTGTACCGCCGCGACGAGGGACGCCGCTACCGCTGAGCCTCGTCGAGCAGGGCGAGCTCGTCAGGCCGGGTCAGTCCCGCCCGACGATCGCGCTCGAGGCCGCGGGTGCGCTCGTCGGCGAGCGCGCGCGCCAGCGTCTCGCCCAGCGGGCGGAGGCGGCCGCCGAGCAGCCGGTAGGCGGAGTTCGAGCGGGTCCAGAACCCCGGCATGCCCGCCGGCAGCCACAGCGGCAGGGATCGCGGGCCCATCCAGTACGCGACCTCGTGCTGTGCGAGCCAGTCGTCGGCGGCGGAGACGAGGGACCCGGTGTGCCCCGCGGCTTCGCGGGCATCCGCGAAGAGCCGATCCAGGGCGACCGGATCGCCGACCGCGTTCACGACCCCCGTCCACCGCTCGTGGCCGACCGCCTGCACGAATTCGGCGAGGTCGTCGACGTCGATCACCTGTGCGCCCCGTTCGGCGGTGTCGGGCACAAGCACGTCCCCGGTGCCCGCGAGAGCGAACCGCCCCACCCAGTATCCGAACCGGTCAGTGGGGTCGCCCGGCCCGACGATGAGGCCAGGACGCACGATCGCGGTGCGGAACCCGAGAGCGGAGCGGACGGATGCCTCGGCCCGCACCTTCGCGCGACCGTAGTCCTCGTCCTCCTCGGGGCCGGCAGGCGTCAGCAGCTCGGACGTCTCGTCGGCGCCGGGCACGTCGTCGGCGGCGTACACGGAGACAGTCGAGATGTACGTCCAGTGCCGGGTGCGCTCCCCCAGCCCCGCGACTGCCGCGGCCACGTGGTCGGGGTTCGACGACACGTCGACGATCTCGTCCCACTCGCGGCGGGCGACCTCTCCGTACGCGGTGGGGTCGTTGCGGTCGGCGACAGCAAGCGTCGTCCCGTAGGGCGCGTCGCGACCGCCGCGGGCGAGGCACGTGACGGAGGCTCCGGCATCCGCCCACCGCTCGGCGATGCGCCCGCTCAGCCAACCCGTCCCGCCCAGCACCAGTACGTCGGTCATGGCTCCACCCAACCAGACGGGCCAGGTCGCAGCATCCGTTCTCCGCCGTTGGCAGAGCGGATCAGCCGGAGACCACAGCGAACCCGACTCCTGCGACGTCGCGCCCGCGCCGCCACGACCGCAGCTCCAGCTCCCGCGGCGCCGGGAGCTCGGCGAACAGACGGATGCCGCGTCCCAGCAGGACCGGCACGACATGCAGCAGGATCTCGTCGACGAGCCCTTCGCGGAGGAATTGCTGCGCGACGTGGGGACTGCCCATGATCACCACGTCGCGCTCGCCGGCGGCCCGCTGCGCCTGGGCGAGGGCCTCCACGGGACCTTCCGACACGAAGGTGAAGACCGTCCCGTTCTTCGTCGCCGGCGGGCGCCGCTCATGGGTGAGCACGAAGACCGGGCTCGAGAACACGTCGTCGTCACCCCACGGCTCCTGACCGGCGTTCCACGTGCGCCGTCCGAAGATGACCGCTCCCGCCCGCCGGAAGCGGTCGATCAGCTCCACCGCCGCCGGATCGGGGTCGGCCCCGTCGGCGTCGTCCATCCAGCGGTGCAGCCGCGAGAGATCGTCGCCCGGCCCCGTCGCGAATCCGTCGACCGAGACCGTGACGTACAGCACCGTCGAACCCATGAGCGGCTCCTTCCGTGATCGGACGCTCCGACACGAGGAGCGTACGGCGGTAACGGACCAGTGATATGGTCCAGTTCCGTGGCACAGAAATGGACCACTTCGGACCTGGTCCTCGCGTTGGCCGTTCCCCGCGGCGCCAGATTCGGAATGCGGATGCAGGCCGCGCTGCGTGACGCGGTCCGCGCCGGTGTGATGCGTCCCGGCGACACCCTGCCTGCGACGCGCGAGCTCGCGGTCGAGCTGGGCGTCGCACGAGGAACCGTGGTCGACGTCTACGAGCAGCTCGCCGCCGAGGGGTACCTCGTCGCGCAATCGGGCGGCCGCACTCGCGTGGCGCCCGGAGCGACGGCGCTCACCGCCTCGCCCCGAAGGTCGGCGCCGGCGCGTCGCCGCGGCTGGATCTTCGACCGGGCGTTCCCGATCTGCGCCGCTTCCCCGCCGGTGACTGGGCGTGGGCGCACGCCGAGGCCGCGCGGAGCATCGGCGGTGCGGACGTCGACTACGGTGACGGGCGGGGCCACCCACGAGCGCGCGCGGCGATCGCGGATCACCTGCGCAGGGTGCGCGCGACCGACACCGATCCCGACCGCGTCGTGCTGTGCTCAGGGTTCGCTCAGGCGCTCACCCTGCTCCTGCCGGCACTCGCCGAACGCGGAGTGCGCCTGCTCGCGGTGGAGGACCCCGGTGACCGAGGGATCGACGCCGTGGCTCGCGCGGCGGGCGTCGGCCTGACGCCCATCCCCGTCGATTCGCACGGCATCCGTGTCGAGCTGCTCGAGCCGGCGCAGGCGCAGGCTGTCCTCGTGACGCCCGCACACCAGTCGCCGACGGGCGTCGTGCTCTCGGCCTCGCGTCGTCGCGAACTCGTCGAGTGGGCGGTGCGAACCGGCGGATGGATCATCGAGGACGACTACGACTCGGAGTTCCGGTACGACCGGCAGCCGATCGGGGCGCTGCAGGGTCTCGCCCCCGAGCGGGTCGTGCTCGTCGGGTCGGCCAGCAAGAGTCACGCACCAGCGGTGCGCACCGCGTGGATTGCCGCGCCGGGCGCGCTGATCGACGTGCTCGCCGCGCGTCGCCGCACCGCCGATCGAGGCGGCCCGGTGCTCGGCGAGCTCGCGTTCGCGGCTCTGCTCGACTCCGGACGCCACGACAAGCACGTGAGGGCGATGCGCGCCGCGTACGCCGCCCGGCGCGAGATCGTCCTCGACACGCTCGGCCGCCTGGGCGCGGGGCTCGCACTCACGGGCGTGTCAGCGGGATTCCACGGCGTGCTCGAACTGCCCGCCGCCGCGGACGAGTCGGCTGTGGTGACGGCGGCCGCGGATCGCGGGGTGCGGGTGATCGGTCTCACGTCGTTCACACGTGATCGCGGTGACCTCCCGCCGTCGCTCGTGATCGGCTTCGGCGACATCGACGACGAGGGCGTGCGCGAAGCGCTCCCCCTGTTGCGCGACGCCATCGCAGCGACGGTTCGAGACTAGATCGCGAGGCCCGGTGCGTCGGGCCGCAGCATCCGGCATCCGCCGACAGTGGACCGTCAGACGCGGTCGCGGAGGAATGCCGTGACGCGCCGCCACGCGTCGGCCGCGTCGGTCGGGTTGTAGCGGCGGCCGGTGTCGTTGAAGAACGCGTGCGCCGAGTCGGGGTACACGACGGCCTCGAAGTCGACACCCGCCTCGGCCATGGCCTCGGTCACCGCCGGGAGCGCGTCGACGAGCGCGGGGTCGTGCTGCCCGTAGATCGCCAGCACCGGCGCGGCGATGTCGGTGATGAGGTCGGCCGACGGCGCCGTGCCGTAGAACGGCGCGACGGCGCGCACGCGATCGTCGTGCGTGGCGAGGAGGAACGCGTAGGTGCCGCCGAAGCAGAAGCCGGTCGCGGCGATCCGGTCGTCGACCCCGGGCTGCCCGGCGAGCCAGTCGACCGTCGCGCGAAGTGCGCCGACCGCCCAGCCGGCGTACTCGGGCGCCCGCATGCCCGACATCGCCTCGCGCATGCGCGGTTGCGCGGCGGTGCGGGCCTCCTCGTCGTCGCTGTTCATCAGCGCGAAGAGTTCCGCGCCCAGGGCCGGTGCGACTCCGCCATGGCTCAGGATGTCGGGCGCCGCGACCAGCCATCCCTCGGCGGCGAAGCGATCGGCCACGTCCGTGATGTGGCCGACCAGACCCCAGATCTCGTGGATGAGCACGAGTCCGCCGATCGGATCGCCCGCGGGGTGGGCGACGTACACGTCGAGCACCTCGCCATCGGCGATCGGAATCGCGGTCATCTCTGACATGGTGCCCCTCCGATACGGATGCTACTCGCGCAGCGTCGCCGCGAAACGCTCGGTCGCGACGGCCACACCCGCCAGTTTCGCCTCGGTCGCCTCGGCCGCCGTGAGCGTGCGGTCGTGGGCACGGAAGCGCAGCGCGAACGTGAGGCTCTTCTCGCCCTCGGGCACGCCCTGGCCGCGGTAGTCGTCGACGAGGCGCACCGACTCGAGCAGCTCCCCCGCCCCCGCGACGAGCGCGGCGCGGACCTCCGCCGCCGGAACGTCGGCGCCGAGGACGAGCGACACGTCCTGGGTCGCGGCCGGGAACCCCGACAGCGACGCCGCGACGACCTTCTCGCCCGCGAGCGACAGCACGAGGTCGAGATCGAGTTCGGCGACGATGACGCGACCCGGAAGATCGGATGCCTCGGCCACGGCCGGAAGCAGTTCGCCGACGTAGCCGACCTCGGTGCCGTCGACCGAGAGAGCGCCGGTGCGTCCGGGGTGCAGCGCGGCGCGCTGACCCTGTGCGACGTCGATCGTGACGCCCGCCGCTGCCGCGATCGTGCGGACCGCGTCGAGCGCGTCGGCGAGTTCCGCCGTCACCGGAGCGACACCGGGCTGCTTCGCGACGAGGCTGCCCGTGAGCAGCACGGCGACGTGGCGGTGCTGGGGCGGGATCGAGGCGTCGAGCTCGGCCAGGGTCGCCGCATCCGGTCGCACGGCCAGCGGCGGCACGAACGACGTGCCGTACTGCGCACCCGGCTTCGGGAGGAACACGACGCCGGTCTCGAACAGCGTGAGATCGGTCAAGCCCCGCGAGACGTTGCGGTGGGCGACCTGCAGAAGGCCGGGGACGAGCGAGCGGCGCAGGAACGGCGCCTGTCCGTCGAGGGGGTTCGCGAGCTTCACGCTCGGCAGATGCCCACCGGACGCCGAGCCGTGGAGGTCGTTCTGCTCCTCGGTGGTGAACCCGAACGAGGGGGTCTCGACGAATCCGGCGGCGGAGAGCGCGTTCGCCACGCGACGGCGGCCCTGCTGCGCGGCCGTGAGGCCGCGGCCCGACGGCGGCAGCGGCAGCACCGACGGGATGCGGTCGTAGCCCTCGATACGGGCGACCTCCTCGGCGAGCGTCCACTTGTCGGTGAGGTCGGGACGCCACGACGGCGGGATGACCTGCCACCCTTCACCGCCCTCGGCGCCGACGACCTCGCAGCCGATGAGCCGCAGCGCGGCCTCGATCTGCCCAGGCGTGTAGTCGACGCCGATGAGGCGCTGCACGAACGTCGGCGGCAGCTCGATGCCGGGAATGAAGACCTCGGCGAACAGGGCCGCGCCGTACGCGTCGTCGCTGGTGCCGCCGGCGTACTCGACCATGAGATCGGCGACGCGACGCGCGGCGACGAACGGCACGAGCGGGTCGACACCGCGCTCGAAGCGACGGGATGCCTCGCTCGGCAGCTTGTGGCGGCGGGCCGTGCGCGCGATCGACACGGTGTCGAACGTGGCGGCCTCGATGAGCACGTTGCGGGTCGCGTCACCCATCTCGGTCGTGCCACCGCCCATGACGCCGGCGAGGCCGATGGGACCGGACTCGTCGGTGATCAGGAGGTCCTCGGGGTCGAGCGTGCGGACCTTGCCGTCGAGGGTCTCGAGCTTCTCACCGGGGGTCGCACGACGGACCGTGATGCCGCCCTGCAGCTTGTCGAGGTCGTAGCCGTGGCTCGGCTGGCCGAGCTCGAGCATCACGTAGTTGGTGATGTCGATCAGGATGCCGAGCGAGCGGATGCCCGCGAGCGACAGGCGGGCGATCATCCACGCCGGGGTCGGCTTGGTGGGGTCGACATCGCGCACGACGCGCGCCACGAACTCGGTGACGCCGGCGCGGCCGCGGATCGGCGCGAGGTCGTCGGCGCTGACCGGGAAGCCCGCGCCCGGCGCGATGTCTTCCCACGCGCGATCAGCCGGGTCGCGGAACGCCGCGCCGGTCGAGTGCGAGTATTCGCGCGCGACACCTCGGATCGACAGCGCGTAGCCGCGGTCGGGCGTCACGTTGATCTCGACGGCGACGTCGTCGAGACCGAGGAGGGAGATGGCGTCGGTGCCGACAGGCGCGTCGATGCCGAGCTCGACCAGACGCAGGATGCCGTTGTGCTCGTCGCCGAGACCCAGCTCACGGGCGGACGCGATCATGCCGTCCGACACATGGCCGTAGGTCTTGCGCGCGGCGATCGGGAACGGGCCGGGCAGCACCGCGCCGGGCAGAGTCACCACGACCTTGTCGCCGACGAAGAAGTTGCGCGCACCGCAGACGACGCCGTGCACGGCGTCGCCCCCGTCCGCGGCGGTCTCGCCATCGGGCGCGACGCGCACCTGGCACCAGCGGATCGTCTTGCCGTTGGACTGCGGCTCTTCGACGAACTCGAGGACCTCGCCCACGACGATCGGACCCTGCAGGTCGAAGTGGTGGATGTCCTCCTCTTCGAACCCGACGCGCACGAGCGCGGCGAGGACGTCCTCGGGCGCAGCATCCGTCGGGACGTCGACGTACTCACGAAGCCATGAGAGCGGGACGCGCATCAGACCACCATTCCGAACTGCTCGCTGAAACGGACATCGCCCTCGGCCATGTCGCGCATGTCCTGGACATCGCTGCGGAACATGAGCGTGCGCTCGATGCCCATACCGAACGCGAAGCCCGAGTACTCCTCCGGGTCGATCCCCGCCGCGCGCAGCACATTCGGGTTGATCATGCCGCAGCCACCCCACTCGATCCATCGGGCGCCGCCCTTGAAAGTCGGGTGCCACAGGTCGAGCTCGGCCGACGGCTCGGTGAAGGGGAAGAAGTTCGCACGGAAGCGGGTCTTCGCCTCGGCGCCGAACAGCACCTTCGCAGCGTGGTCGAGCGTGCCCTTGAGATGGGCCATCGTGATGCCCTTGTCGACGACGATGCCCTCGAACTGGGTGAAGACCGGCAGGTGCGTCGCGTCGAACTCGTCGGTGCGGTACACGCGGCCCGGGCACAGAACGTACAGCGGCAGGTCGCGCTCGAGCATCGAGCGCACCTGGACCGGGCTCGTGTGGGTGCGCATCACGAGATGGCGCTCCACCGGGTCGACGAAGAACGTGTCCTGCATCTGACGCGCGGGGTGGTCGACGTCGAAGTTCAGGGCATCGAAGTTGAACCACTCGTGCTCGAGCTCGGGACCCTCTGCGATCTCCCAGCCCATCCCGACGAAGATGTCGGCGATCTGCTCCTGGAGGAGGGAGATCGGATGCCGCGCCCCGACGCGCGCACGAGCCGCGAGCGCAGTGATGTCCACGCGCTCGGCCTCGAGCTTGGCGGCGGTCTCGGCGGCGGCCACCTCTTCCTCGCGGGCGGCGAACGCCTGGTTCACGCGTCCGCGCGCCTGGCCGACGAGCTTGCCGAACTCGGCCTTCTTCTCGTTCGGCACGTCACGCAGCCGCGCGTTGAGCTTCGCCAGCGGCGAGCCTTCGGCGGAGTGCGCGGAGCGGGCGGCCTTCAGCGCTGCGGTGTCGCCCGCGGCCGCGATGGCCACGAGGGCGGCGTCGACGGCGGCGTTCACCGCCTCAGGCGTGATCTCGGTGGTTTCGGGAGCGTCGGACACGAGAGACGAGTCTACCGACGGCAGACGACCGACCCTCCCGGCAACGGATCCGCGTTACTGGGCGGTGCCGTCGTGCTTGCCGAGGCCACGGTTCGCGGCGAGCTGATCGGCCCGATCCGCGGTCGCCTCCACCTCGAGCAGAGTGGCCGGATTCATCGGATCGACGCCCTTCCCACGCCCGCCCTTGCGGCCGCCGCTGGCCGTGCGGCGTGCGAGCCACCGGGCGAACCACGACAGCAGCAGGTTGATCGTCAGGTAGATCGCGAGCGTGACGACGAACAGCGAGAACAGGTACCGGTTGCCGTAGAAGCTGCCCAGGTTGTTGATGTTGTTCCGGATGATCTCGTTGTAGCCGACGATGTAGCCGAGGGAGGTGTCCTTCAGGAGCACGACCAACTGCGCGACGATGATCGGCAGCATCTGCCGGAACGCCTGCGGGAACTCCACGAGCATCTTCGACTGGAACTCGCGCATGCCCACGCTGAGCGCGGCCTCACGCTGGCCCTTCGGCAGTGCGGCCAGACCGGCGCGCAGGATCTCGCCGATCAGCGTGCCGTTGTACAGGATGAGCGCGATGACGACGGCCCAGAAGGCGCCCGTGGATGCGACGAGCAGGATGAACAGCATCATCAGCAGGACCGGCATGCCGCGGAAGAACTCGATCACCCAGGCCGTCGGGATGCGCACCCACGGAATGAGCGAGCTGCGCAGCAGCGACAGCAGGATTCCGAGCGCGATCGCGCCGACGGCAGCCACCGCGGCGGCCTGCAGCGTCGCCACGATGCCCTCGGCGATGAATCCCCACACGGCGGGATCGGTGAAGATGTCCCACCGCGACCCGTCGAACATGCCGGGGAGGTTGATGCCACCCGACGTGCGCGGCGCCGCGAGCGTCATGATCACCCACGCCGCTCCGGCGAGGATCAGAAGGACCGCGACGATCGAGATGATCAGCGACAGCCGGCGCGCCCGAGGGCCGGGGGCGTCGAAGAGAACGCTCGAGCCGGTCATCGCCGCACCACCCAACGCTTCTCGAGCCGCCCCGCCAGGAAGCCGAGCGGCACGGTGATCACGAGATACAGGGCGGCCGCGGTCAGGAGGATCTGGATCACGATGTTCCCGTTGTCGTTGGCGAGCTGGCGCGTCGTCGCGAACAGCTCGACCACGAAGAATCCGCCGGCCACCGACGTGTTCTTGGTGAGGGCGATGAAGACGTTGATGAGCGGCGGGATCGTCATGCGGAACGCCTGCGGCAGGACGACCAGCGAGACCGTCTGCCCGAAGCCGAGTCCGATGCTGCGCGCGGCCTCGGCCTGACCGACGGGGACGCCGTTGATGCCCGATCGCAGCGCCTCCGCGACGAACGGCGACGTGTAGTAGGTGAGTGCGATGAACGCCAGGAGGAGGTAGGGCAGCCGGACGCCGAGCATGGGCATCACGAACGCCGTGAAGATGAAGACCAGCGTCAGCGGGGTGTTCCGCGCGATCTCCGTCCAGAAGGCGGCGAAGACGCGCAGCGCCCCGACCGGGGAGATGCGCATCGCCGCGATGAGCGTGCCCAGGATGAGCGCGCACACGCCCGACACCGCGAGAAGGATGAGCGTCACGCGGAAGCCTTCGAGGAAGGTCGGCATCAGCGACCAGAGCTGCTCCATGCGTCTCTTTTCGGGAACGTGATCAGACGGGGAGCGGATGCCTCGGGCCGGCGCGTGCGGCCGGCCCGAGGCATCCGCCTTCGATCAGTAGCGGTCGGGAGCGGGCGGGTCGACGAACGGCAGGACCGTTCCGGCCGTCGCGTTCCACGCCTCTTCGTAGCGGCCGTCCTCGTACGACTCCTCCAGCACGTCGTTGATCCACATGCGGAAGTCGGTGTCGTCGAGCGCGAGGCCGATACCGTAGGGCTCCTCGGTGAACGGCTCGCCGACGACCTTGAACTCGCCCTCGTTCTGGGCCGCGAGGCCCGCAAGGATCACGTTGTCGGTCGACACCGCGACGACGGCACCGCTGCGCAGCGGCTCGAGGCAGTTCGAGTACGTGTCGGTGAGCACCGGCTCGGCGCCGATCTCGGCGAGCTTCGCCGCCGGGGTCGAACCCGTCACCGAGCAGACCGGCTGGCCGACGAGGTCGTCTTCGCTCTCGATGTCGTCGTTGTCGGCGAGCACCAGGATCGACTGACCCGCCATGTAGTACGGACCGGCGAAGGAGACGACCTCCTTGCGCTTGTCGTTGATCGTGTAGGTGGCGATGACGATGTCGACCTCACCGTTCTGGATGAACGGCTCGCGGTTGGCCGACACGGCCTCCTTCCACTCGATGTCCTCCTCGGCGATGCCGAGCTCGGACGCGATGATCTTGCCGATCTCGACGTCGAAGCCCTCCGGCCCGTTGGGGCCGTTGAGGCCGAAGAGGGGCTGGTCGAACTTCGTGCCGATCGTGATCGAGCCGGCCTCAGCCAACTCGGCCATCGTGGTGCCCGCCTCGAACGTGGGCTCGGGCTCGGGCGTCGCCGTGTCTTCGGCGCCCGGCGTCCCGCCGCCGGCGCACGCCGACAGCGCGAGCGCCCCTGCCGCCGCGAGGGCGATCAAAGGAAGTCGCATTCGCTTCATGTCTTCGTCCTTTGCTGTGTGCGGACCGTTTGTGACGGTCCTCTCGGATCCCGGCCGTTGGGGGACGGCGGGAGTCTGTGTCAGTGCTCGAGGATCTTGGAGAGGAAGTCCTTCGCCCGGTCGCTCTGCGGGTTCGTGAAGAACTGGTCGGGCGTCGCCTCTTCGACGATCGCGCCGTCGGCCATGAACAGCACGCGGTCGGCCGCCTTGCGGGCGAAGCCCATCTCGTGGGTGACGACGATCATCGTCATGCCCTCCTGCGCGAGGCCGATCATCACATCGAGGACCTCGTTGATCATCTCGGGATCGAGGGCGCTCGTCGGCTCGTCCATGAGGATGAGCTTCGGGTTCATCGCGAGCGACCGCGCGATCGCGACACGCTGCTGCTGCCCGCCGGAGAGCTGGTTCGGCATCTTGCTTGCCTGGTTGGCCACGCCGACGCGGTCGAGAAGCTGCATGGCCTTCTCGTCGGCTTCCTTCTTCTTGATGCCGCGCACGCGCGTGGGGCCCAGCGTCACGTTCTCGAGCACCGTCTTGTGCGCGAAGAGGTTGAACGACTGGAAGACCATGCCTACGTCGGCGCGCAGCTTGGCGAGCGCTTTGCCCTCTTCGGGAAGGGGCACGCCGTCGATCGTGATCCTGCCGGAGTCGATCGTCTCGAGCCGGTTGATCGCGCGACAGAGCGTCGACTTGCCCGAGCCGGACGGCCCGATCACGACCACGACCTCGCCGCGGTTGACCACGGTGTTGATGTCCCTCAGGACATGGAGGTCGCCGAAGTGCTTGTCGACGTGGTCGACGACCACGAGCGGCTCGCCGCGACGGACGTTGATGTTCGAAGTGCGCGGCGCCGCTGCCGGTGCATCAGGTGTCGCCATGCCCTTCACACTAGGGGTGCGCGTCGACCCTCGGCCAGAGGGTTGCGGCGTCTTTACCGATCCGTAACAGGGTGGGAATGAACGCGGTTCAGCGCGCGGCGCGCTGCGCGAAAGCGGTCTCGTACAGACACACGCTGGCCGCGGTCGCCAGGTTCAGCGACTCGGCCGCACCGTAGATGGGAAGCCGCAGCGAAAGGTCGGCCAGTGCGAGCGCGTCCTCCTCGAGACCCCGCGCCTCGTTGCCGAAGAGCCACGCCGTGGGCTCGGCGAGCACGTCGCGCGACGCGAGGAAGTCCCCTCCCCCGACATCGGCGGCGATGACCCGGACGCGGGCCTCGCGCGCCTTCTCGACAGCTGTGGCGAGATCGACGCCGACCGCGACCGGCACGTGGAACAGGGATCCGGTGGTCGCTCGCACGACCTTGGGGTTGTACGGGTCGACCGTGCGCCCGGTGAGGACCACGGCGTCGGCTCCGGCGGCGTCGGCGGCGCGGATGATGGTGCCGAGGTTGCCGGGGTCCCGCACCTCTTCGCAGATCGCGACGAGTCGCGGAGAGGCGGCGAAGACGTCGCGCAGCGACGTGGGCGACTGACGGGCGACCGCGACGATCCCCTGGGGCGTCACGGTGTCGGCCATGGCGTCGAGCACCGCCTCGGTCGTGTAGACGATCTCGAGCCCGGCGTCCTTCGCGGCGTCGCGCACGTCGGTGTGCTTCTCGAGCGCGGTGGGCGTGGCGAAGATCTCGACGAGGGTGTCGGGCCGGTACGCCAGCGCTTCCCGCGCGGCCTGCGGACCCTCCAGAAGGAACAGCCCGGTCTCCTGACGGGCGCTGCGCTTCGTCAGCTTCGCGACGGCGCGGACACGCGGAGAGCGAGGGTTCTCGAGCACGGCTCTCAGTCTAGAGTCGCGGCATCCCCATATCGGAATGCGTTTCTCGCGGCCTGCTGCGCGCCGCGGGAATGCGAAAGAGGCGCCCTCCGCGAGGAGGACGCCTCTTTCGAGACTACGGATGCCGCGGTCAGGCGCTCTTCGGAGCGTTGACGTTCTCGGGCAGCGCCTTCTTGGCGGTCTGGACGAGCGACGCGAACGTCTTGGGCTCGTTCACCGCGAGCTCGGCGAGCATGCGGCGGTCGACCTGCACACCCGCGAGGCCGAGGCCCTGGATGAAGCGGTTGTACGTGATGCCGTTCTGACGGGCAGCGGCGTTGATGCGCTGGATCCACAGGCGGCGGAAGTCGCCCTTGCGCTTGCGACGGTCGCGGTACGCGTAGACGAGCGAGTGGGTGACCTGCTCCTTCGCCTTGCGGTACAGACGCGAACGCTGGCCACGGTAACCCGAGGCGCGCTCGAGGATGACGCGACGCTTCTTGTGGGCGTTGACGGCCCGCTTGACTCTAGCCATTTCTTGATGTTCCTAACTTGCGTCGGCGCGCGTCAGCGGCCGAGGAGCTTCTTCGCGACCTTGGCGTCGCCCGGGGCGAGGACCTGCTCCTGCGACAGGCGGCGGGTGCGGCGGCTGGGCTTGCCCTCGAAGTTGTGGCGGAGGTTCGCCTGCTGCTTCATGAGCTTCCCGCTGCCGGTGACCTTGAAGCGCTTCTTGGCGCCCGAGTGGGTCTTCTGCTTCGGCATCTCTTCTTCCTTCGTTTCACTTCCCGCCCAGGCGGGAGTCGGTATCCCGCGGTGCGGGAGTCTGTGGGGCCTTACTCGGCCGTGGCTGCCTCGGAGGCGGCGGCCGGGGCGTCGGCCGCGGGGGCCTCGGCCGCTGCAGGCGCATCGCCGGCCGGCGTCGCGCCGCCGCTGCGGGCGGAGCGGGCAGCTTCCTTGTTCGCGGCGCGCTGAGCGTTCTGCTCGGTCTTCACCTCGGACTTGTTCTTGTGCGGTGCGACCACCATCACCATGTTGCGGCCGTCGATCGTGGGGTTCGATTCGACCGTGCCGAACTCGGCGACGTCCTCCGCGAACTTGCGGAGCAGACGCACACCCTGCTCGGGACGCGACTGCTCGCGACCGCGGAACAGGATCATCGCCTTGACCTTGTCGCCGGACTGGAGGAAGCCCTCGGCGCGCTTGAGCTTGGTGATGTAGTCGTGGGCCTCGATCTTCAGACGGAACCGGACCTCCTTGAGGACGGTGTTCGCCTGATTGCGACGCGCTTCCTTGGCCTTCTGCGCAGCCTCGTACTTGAACTTGCCGTAGTCCATGATCTTGACCACGGGCGGCTTCGAGTTCGGGGCCACCTCGACGAGATCGAGGTCGGCCTCCTGAGCCAGGCGCAGCGCCACCTCGATGCGGACGACGCCGACCTGCTCTCCGTTCGGGCCGACGAGGCGGACCTCGGGCACCCGGATGCGGTCGTTGGTGCGGGGATCGCTGATGCGGAACTCCTTGGGTATATGGGCTGGACCACCGCGACACACTGTCGTATCGCGGGCGGAGGAAGATCCACTCCACCCGTCAGACGCTTCGAGCGCCGACTTCCTGCACCCTCTCCGGTGATGGAGTTCCCGCCCGGTCGCCCGGACGGCTACCCCGGCCGCAGAACGGTCGGGGCGGAGTGCATGACCCGGTAGCCTGGAACGGCAAGCGCGGGTGGGATGTGATCCACTTTCCGATCCGGTGCAGAACGCACCGGAGACCGCAGCAGTCTATCAGAGAGAACGGCGTGGACACGATTCGAGACCAGGACGGCGATCCGACGAGCACGACGGCAGTGGATGCTGAGCGTCAGGCGCGCTGGGAGGAACAGGAGCGAGCGGCCGCCTCCGCCTCGCGCGACATCGCCGATGTGCCGGCCGTCGAGGTCATCACCACGGCCGCCGTGCACCTGATGAGCGCCGCCGCCGTGAAGGTGGGGCTGGCCGACGACCCCGCGACGCAGACCGACCTCGACGAGGCCCGCAAGCTCATCAACGCCCTGGCCGGGCTCATCACCGCCGGCGCCCCCGAGATCAGCGACATGCACGCCCGGTCGCTGCGCGACGGGCTGCGGTCCGTTCAGCTCGCGTTCCGCGAGGCCTCGGTCATCCCCGACCCGATCGGCAAGGGCCCCGGCGAGAAGTGGACCGGCCCGGTCACCTGACCCGCCGCCCCTGAGGCGCGGCCGGCCTAACCGTCGATTCCGAGCGCGGCGGAGCCGCGCGCGACGGCGTCGATCGTGCGGCGCACGGCCTCGTCATCCGTGCCGCGGTTGCTCACAGAGAAACGCACCACCGTGCGCCCATGCCACGTCGAGGACGAGGCCCACGCCGTGCCCTCCGCGCGAAGCCACTCCCCCAAGGCCGCGGTCGACGCATCGTCTCGCGCTGCGAGGCACACCTGCGTGAACACCACCTCGTTGAGCACCTCGAGACCGGGGACCGCCTCGAAGCCCGCGGCGAGGGCGGTGGCAGCATCCGTCAGCCCATCGACCAGACCCGCGACGCCGTTCCGGCCCAGGAAACGCAGGGCCGCCCACACCGGAACCCCGCGCGCGCGGCGTGACATCTCCGTGACGTGGTCGTACGGGTCGGCGACGCCGGCCATCTCCGGGAGGTAGGCCGCGTGCGCGCCGAGGGCCGCGGTCATCGCCGCCTCGTCGCGGACGACGGCGATCCCGCAGTCGTAGGGCACGTTCAGCGTCTTGTGGGCGTCGGTCGCCCACGAGTCCGCGTGCGCGAGCCCTTCCACCAGGTGCCGCGACCGCGGGCTCGCGGCGGCCCACAGGCCGAACGCGCCGTCGACATGCACCCACGCGCCCGCCAGATGCGCCACCTCCACGGCCGCGACGAAGTCGTCGAAGGCGCCCGAGTGCACGTCACCCGCCTGCAGGGCGACGATCGCGGGAGCGTCCCCGTGCTCGTGCAGCGCCCGCGCGAGCCCGTCCAGGTCGATTCTGCCCTCGGCGTCCGCGCCGACGGTTCGGGGTGCACCCAGCCCCGACATCCGTCCCGCCAGCACGACCGAGGTGTGCACCGCATCGCCCGCGAGGAAGCGGATCGGCGGTGCGTCGTGCAGTCCGAGAGCCGGATCGCCCCCGCGTTCGCGGATAACGGCATCGCGGGCGGCGATCAGGCAGGCCAGGTTCGCGTTCGTCGCGCCGGTCGAGAAGCCCACTCCGCAGTCGGGAGGGAGCCCGAGCACATCGAGGAGCCACCGCGCAGCGGTCTCCTCGACCGCTGCCGTGGCCCCGGCGACCTGACGCGGCCCGGTGTTCTGGTCCCATGCCGACACGAGCCAGTCGGCCGCCAGCGCGGCGGGGTAGGCACCCCCGGTCACGAGACCATAGAACCGCGAGGACCCCATCGCCATGAGACCAGGCTCTGCGGCGGCCACGAGCTCCTCCACGACAGTGGTCGCGTCGCGGCCGTCGTCGGGCAGCTCGCCCGGGAACCGGTCGAGGATCGCGTCGGCACCGAGCTCGGGGCGAATCGGGCGCTCGTCGAGCGAGTCGAGCCACGCCATCGCGTGGCGGTGTGCCGTGTGGAGCGCCCATCCGTACTCACCCCGCGCATCGTGCTCCACCCGGCCACCTCCGCGGCCGATCATCCACCGGCCGATCGAAAGCCGCAAGGGCTCGAGCGTCAGGCGCGGACGAGCTTGACCGTCAGAGAATCCACGAGCACGGCGATGCGGTCGTCGGCGGCCCAGCGCTTCGCGAGGCGGGCGAGCACGGCGTCGAGCTCGGTCTTCTCGAGCCCGTCCATGAGGTGGAGGCGCACGACCAGCTCGGGCCCGCGCAGGCGTGCGTCGGGATCACCGGCCTCCACCGCGAGGTCGATGACCGACAGCTCGCCGCCGATGCTCGCCTGCAGGCCCGCGTACACCTCGGGCGAGAGGAAGCTCGGCTCCCAGGGCTGAGCCTGGCCGATCGCCCAGACCGCCGGGCGGCGGATGACGAACTCCGTCTCCGACGTCGGGTCGACCACGATCAGGTCGGTGTCTTCGGCGGCCGCCGAAAGTGCGGTGCGGACGCCGTCGGCCGGAACCGGCCGAGCCGCAGCATCCCACCGCCTCATCGTGTCGACCGACGTGAACACCGGGAGGACCCGACGGCCGTCGGGGGCCGCCACCGTGACGATGGAGAGCTCCTGCGTCTTGTCGACCTCGAGGCCGTGCGCGCCGATGCCGTGGTCGCCCTTCTCGGCGACGAGCGGGATCAGCAGGCGCGCGGAGCGGTACGCGTCGACGACCTCGCGCTGCCCGCCGGTGCCGGCGCGGAACGCGGTGAGCGCGGCCAGCAGCGCCGGATCGGCGGAGCCGTCGTCGGAGGAGTGCGGATTCGCCTGGAAGCTGCGGCCCTCCCACGGCACGCCGGCGGAGTCGCCGCCGTGCGCATGGCCGTGGTGAGCGGCGTGCGGGTCAGTGTCCGGCGACATCCAGCGCCTCGGCGAGCGTGAAGGCGCCGGCGTACAGCGCCTTGCCCACGATCGCGCCCTCGACGCCGAGCGGGACGAGGTCGCGCAGCGCCGCGATGTCGTCGAGGCTCGACACGCCGCCCGAGGCGACGATGGGCTTCGGAGTGCGGGTGGTCAGCTCGCGCAGGAGGTCGAGGTTCGGGCCCTTGAGGGTGCCGTCCTTGGTGACGTCGGTGACGACGTAGCGGCTGCATCCGGCCGACTCGAGGCGGTCGAGCACCGTCCACAGGTCGCCGCCCTCACGCGTCCAGCCGCGTGCGGCGAGCGTGGTTCCGCGCACGTCGAGGCCGACCGCGATGGCGTCGCCGTAGCGGCCGATGACGTCGGCGGCCCACTCGGGGTTCTCGAGCGCAGCGGTGCCGAGGTTGATGCGCGACGCGCCGCTCTCGAGGGCAGCCTCGAGCGTGCGGTCGTCGCGGATGCCGCCCGAAAGCTCCACCTGAACACCGCGGACCTGCTTGATGACCTTGCGCAGCACGCCGGCGTTGCTGCCGCGACCGAAGGCGGCATCGAGGTCGACGAGGTGGATCCACTCGGCGCCCTGCCGCGCGAAGTCGAGCGCCGCGTCGACGGGATCGCCGTAGCTCGTCTCGGTGCCGGCCTCGCCCTGCGTCAGGCGGACGGCCTTGCCGTCGGCCACATCGACAGCGGGCAGGAGGACGAGCTTGGGGGTTGACGCGAAATCGTTCATGGATCCTGACTCAGACGTGGG
The DNA here is from genome assembly GCF_056156365.1 of Microbacterium sp. F01. NCBI lineage: Bacteria > Bacillati > Actinomycetota > Actinomycetes > Micrococcales > Microbacteriaceae > Microbacterium > Microbacterium sp. F01. Next base: position 1,528,201 of record NZ_CM149592.1, on the reverse strand, counting down.
GAAGCTGTGGGGCGGATCGCGCAAGCACGGGCCTGCGCAGACGGCACGGTCTCAGAGGGTAGACCCGCCGAGGCCGTCGATCCAATTCGTGAGGAGACGGATGCCGGCATCCCCGGACTTCTCCGGGTGGAACTGTGTGGCCGACAACGGCCCGTTCTCGACGGCCGCGAGGAACGGCGTGCCGTAGTCGCACCATGTCAGAACGGGCTCGGGGAAGGGCGGCTGCACGTCGAGCAGCCACTTCTGCGCGCCGAACGAGTGGACGAAGTAGAAGCGCTCGTGCTCGATACCGCGGAACAGGCGCGAGCCCTCGCCGGGCTCGACCGTGTTCCAGCCCATGTGGGGCAGGACGGGGGCGTCGAGCTCGGTCACGACGCCGGGCCACTCGCCCATACCCTCGGTGTCGACGCCGCGCTCGACGCCCCGCTCGAAGAAGATCTGCATGCCGACGCACACGCCGATCACCGGGCGCCCGCCGGCGAGGCGGCGTTCGATGAGCTCGTCACCGCGACTGGCGCGCAGCGCCTCGGCCACGGCGCGGAATGCGCCGACGCCGGGTACGAAGAGTCCGTCCGCATCCATGATGAGGCCACGATCGGAGGTCAGTCGTGCGTCGGCGCCTGCCGCGATCAGCGCCTTGACTGCGGAATGCACGTTGCCCGACCCGTAGTCGAGGACGGCGACGAGCGGCTTCTCCTGTTCGGAGGGAGCGCTTGCGGTCACAGGGCGCCCTTCGTGCTCGGGATGCCGTCGACGAGCGGGTCGAGCGCCTTCGCCTGCCGGAACGCGCGGGCGAACGCCTTGTACTCCGCTTCGGCGATGTGGTGCGGGTCGCGGCCCGACAGCACGCGCACGTGCACGGTCAGCGCCGCGTTGAACGCGATCGCCTCGAATGTGTGGCGCACGAGCGAGCCGGTGAAGTGGCCGCCGATGAGGTGGTGCTCGAAGCCGGCGGGCTCGCCGGTGTGCACGAGGTAGGGGCGGCCGCTGATATCGACCACAGCCTGCGCGAGCGCCTCATCGAGCGGGACGAGCGCGTCACCGTAGCGAGAGATGCCCGACTTGTCGCCGAGCGCCTCGCGGATCGCCTGGCCGAGCACGATCGAGATGTCTTCCACCGTGTGGTGGGCGTCGATCTCGGTGTCGCCGGACGCACGAACCGTGAGATCGGTCAGCGAGTGCTTCGCGAACGCCGTCAGAAGGTGGTCGAAGAACGGCACCGTGGTGTCGATCCGGCTGCGACCCGTGCCGTCGAGGTCGAGCTCGAGCTCGACAGTCGACTCGCTCGTCGCCCGGCGCAGCGAGGCGGTACGTGGTGCGGCGCTCATGCCGCCGATCCTACCGAGGCGAGGGCGTCGAGGAACGCGGTGGTCTCGTCCTCGGTACCCGCGGTGACCCGCAGGTGCGCCGGGATTCCGACGTCGCGGATGAGCACGCCCTCGTCGTAGAGCGCCTTCCAGGTCGCAGCCGGATCGGCGACGCCACCGAACAGCACGAAGTTCGTCCACGACTCGTGGGGCGTGTAGCCGAGCGCCTCGACGGTCGCCGAGATGCGGTCGCGCTGCGCGACGATCTCGTCGACCATGCCCAGCATGACCGGCGCGTGGCGCAGTGCGGCGGACGCCGCCGCCTGCGTGAGCGCACTCAGGTGGTACGGGAGTCTCACGAGCCGCAGTGCGTCGATCAGGGCGGGATCCGCAGCGAGGTAGCCGACGCGGGCACCCGCGAAGGCGAACGCCTTGCTCATGGTGCGCGAGACGACGAGTCGCTCACGCCCGGGCAGCAGCGTCAGCGCCGAGCGCTCGTCGTGCGGGGCGAACTCGAAGTACGCCTCGTCGACGATGACGATGCCTTCGCTGGCCTCGTACACCGCCTCGACGACGTCGAGTCCGAGCGGGGTTCCGGTCGGGTTGTTCGGCGAGCACAGGAAGATCACATCGGGCGAGGCATCCGAGATCTGGGATGCCGCGTCCTCCGCGTCGATCGTGTAGTCGGCCGATCGGGTACCCGAGATCCACTCCGCACCTGTGCCGCGCGTGAGCAACGGGTACATCGAGTACGTGGGGGTGAAGCCGAAGGTGGTGCGGCCGGGACCGGCGAACGCCTGCAGGATGTGCTGCAGCACTTCGTTCGATCCGTTCGCCGCCCAGATCTGATCACGTGTCAAGCCATGGCCGAGATAGTCGGCGAAGCCTTCCCGCAGTGCGGTGAACTCACGATCGGGATAGCGATTGACGTCGCGCAGGGCGAGAGCGATCGAGTCGAGGATGTCGTCGGCGACCTCGGCCGGAACCGGATGCGTGTTCTCGTTGACATTGAGGGCCACCGGAAGCGGTGCCTGCGGGGCGCCGTAGGGCTTCTGCCCCCGGAGATCGGCGCGTATGGGGAGGTCTTCGAGACGTGCACTCACCCATCCCATGGTAGGCCCGCCGGTCATCACCCCCTCGCCGCGTGACGTCGCGCGACGCACCCCGGGATCAGCGGTCGTATGCCGTCGGGATCGCGAGGCGCTGCCCCGCCTGCACGAGGACGGTGTCGAGCGCGTTCAGGCGCACCAGCTCGTCGACGACGTCGCGCGGGTCGCGGTCGGGCGCGACATCTTCGGCGATCGTCCACAGCGATTCGCCGGCAGAGACGGTGACCGTGGTGAACGACCCCGCGGGTGCGCCTACGTCGCGAGAGGCGAGTGCCGCGCCCCCGCCCAGCACCGCAACGCTCAGGGCGACGACCGCCGGAAGGGCGGCCAGCACGGCGAGCACGCGACGGCCGCGCAGCGTCAGCCGGAGACGCGTGGAGCGGCCGGTCACGGCACGAGTGGCGCGCTGGGCTGCCGCGCCGGCGGCGCGGGCCGGCGACGGGACGGACGTCGTGAAGTCGATCGCGGTCATGCTCGTCTCCTCCTGATGGGGAGAGATTCGCATTCTCCACTCGGTCGGGAGTGGAGAATGCGAACCTCTCTTCCGAAGCTATCTTCGAGTCTGTACGATGTCAATACCGGATTCCGACGTCGATCTCTCGAACGCGACACGCGGCGAGGTTGCCACCTCATCGCGTGGGATCCGGATACGGTTTCGATACGAGAACCCCACCACGGGCCTCCGACATTCGAAGAAACAGCGCTCGGAGGCCGAGCGCAGGACGGAGCCGGAAGATGAGCGACGCGGCCGGGCGAGAGAAGCCCCAGACCCGCCGGCGCAAGAGCCTGAGCGACAAGCAGCTCGCGATCCTCGAAGTGATCCAGCGCTCGATCGCCCGTCACGGCTATCCGCCCAGCATGCGCGAGATCGGCGATGCGGTCGGCCTCAAGTCGCTGTCGAGCGTCACGCACCAGCTCAACCAGCTCGAACTCAGCGGCTATCTGCGGCGCGACGCCGGCAAGACCCGCGCCATGGAGGTGCTCATCGACCTGCCCGGCACGGCCACCGAGAGCCCCGCCGACGCCGCGCCGTCGGTCGGCGACGCCGCGCTCGTGCCGCTGGTCGGCCGCATCGCCGCGGGCGTGCCCATCACCGCCGAGCAGCAGGTGGAGGAGATCTTCCCCCTCCCCCGCCAGCTGGTCGGCAAGGGCGACCTGTTCATGCTCAAGGTCTCGGGCGAGTCGATGATCGACGCGGCGATCTGCGACGGGGACTGGGTCGTGGTGCGGTCGCAGGCCACCGCCGACAACGGCGACATCGTCGCGGCGATGCTCGATGGCGAGGCGACCGTCAAGACGTTCCGCCAGCGCGACGGCCACACGTGGCTGCTCCCCCGCAACTCCGCGTTCGAGCCGATCCTCGGCGACGACGCCACCGTGCTCGGCAAGGTCGTCGCGGTGCTGCGCGCGGTCTGACCTCTTCCTGGAGCGCGTCCGCCCCGACATCGTCGAGCTTCGTTCAGGCACAGTTCGACACCACCCGGCGGGGTGGGTGGCGGTAGGTCACGACCAGGCGCTATAAGGGGGGAATGACCGACGTCACCGCCGCGGATGAGACCGCCGCGCTCCGCGCACGCCTCGACGCCCTCGAATCCGAGAACGCCCGGCTGCGTGCCGGATCGCCGCCACCGGCAGCTCCTTCAGAGAAGGCGCACGGCAACCGCTGGCGCGCGTTCCTGTCGGCCGTGTGCATCGTCATCGCGACGATCCTGGTGCCTGTCTCCATCGTCGCGGCGTGGGCCCGGGTCGAACTGGTCGACGAGACCCGGTTCGTGGAGACCTTCGCCCCGCTCGCCGAAGACCCGCAGGTGCAAGCGCTCGTTGCCGACCAGGTGACCACGGCGATCGAGGACTCTCTCGATCTCGAGGGTCTCACGAACGATCTGTTCGACGGCATCCAGCAGCTGGATCTGCCGCCGCGCGCTCTCGCCGCGCTCGATCTGCTCCGTGCACCCGCCGTCCAAGGTCTGCAGAACCTCGTCGACACCACCGTGACGCGCCTGGTGCAATCCGATGCGTTCGCCGATGTGTGGGAGACGGCGCTGCGCGCCAGCCACAAATCGTTGGCGGCCGTCGCAGCCGGCGGCACGTCCGGCGGAGCCGTCGTGATCAGCGACACCGGCGAAGTGGGCATCCAGCTCGGGCCGATCATCGAGGAGGTCAAGAAGCGCCTGGTCGAACGCGGCATCGGCTTCGCCGAATCCATCCCGGTCATCGACAAGACGATCGTCGTCGCGCAGAGCGACGCACTCACGGTGGTCGGCACCGTCTACAACCTCGCCGTCGCGGCCGGCTGGTGGACACCGATCATCGCACTCGTGCTCTTCCTCGCGGGCATCCTCATCGCACGGCGCCGATCCACCGCGGTCCTCGGCACGGGCGTGGGCATCGCCGTCGGTGCCGGGATCCTCGCGATCGCGCTCGGGATCGGCGGCTCGGTGCTCGCACTGAGCGCCCCGAACCTGGGTGTGCCGGCCGGGGCTCTCGCTTCGATGTACGAACAGATCACCCGCGCCATGCGCGACACTGCCGTGGTCCTGACGCTGCTGGGCGTCGTGATCGCCGTGATCGCGTGGATGTCGGGCCGCTGGCGCGGCGCCGCTGCGACCCGCGGCGCCGTCGCCTCGGTCAATGCCGGCGTGCGCGGCGCCGCACTGCGGCGCGGCATCGACACCGGCGCCTTCGGCTCGTGGCTGTATGCGCAGCGGATCCTCGTGCGAGTCGTGCTCGGCGCCCTCGCCATCGTCTGGCTCATGTTCCTTCGACCGCTGAGCGTCGGCGAGGTGTTCCTCGTCCTGATCGTGTGGCTCGTGGTGTGGTGGATCTGCGAGATCCTGCAGCGCCGCCCGGAAGAGGCTGCCGCCGTCGCTGCGGATCTGGCGGTCGACGTCGCCGAGGCCGACGCGGTCGTCGACGACGCCGACACCCTCGTGATCGACGCCGACGCGGCCGTCATCGAGGACGCGAACGACACCGAGGTCATCCCCGAGACGACGGATGCCTCGGCCGACGCGTCCGCGCCGGCCGAGGCATCCGCGAAGAAGCCCCGCGCTTAGCGGCCGATCTCCACACGCTCGCGCACGAGCCCGGTCGCCTCGACGAGGTTCTTCAGAGAGGCGACCGTCTCGTCGTACCCGCGGGTCTTGAGCCCGCAGTCGGGGTTGACCCAGACGCGGCGCAGCGCGAGCTCGGAGACCGTGCGATCGAGGAGGTCGGTGATCTCGTCGACCGACGGCACGCGCGGCGAGTGGATGTCGTAGACGCCCGGACCGATGCCGGCGGCGAAGCCCGACACCCGGATGTCGCCGATCACTTCGCCGCGGCTGCGGGCGGCCTCGATCGAGGTCACGTCGGCGTCGAGCGCCGCGATCGCGTCGATGACCACGTCGAACTCCGAGTAGCAGAGGTGCGTGTGCACCTGCGTCGCCGCCGCCGCGCCCGCCGTGGCGAGGCGGAACGAGCCGACCGACCACTCGAGGTAGGCCGGCTGATCGGCCGTCTTGAGCGGAAGCAGCTCCCGCAAAGCCGGCTCGTCGACCTGGATGACGCGGATACCCGCCTCCTCGAGGTCGGCGATCTCATCGCGCAGGGCCAGCGCCACCTGGTTGGCGGTCTCCCCCAGCGGCTGGTCGTCGCGGACGAACGACCACGCCAGGATCGTGACCGGCCCCGTCAGCATCCCCTTCATGGGCTTGTCGGTGAGCGACTGTGCGAACGTCGACCATGCGACCGTGATCGCCGCAGGGCGTGAGACGTCGCCCCACAGGATCGAGGGGCGTGTGGCCCGCGAGCCGTACGACTGCACCCAGCCGTTCTCGGTCACCGCGAAGCCGTCGAGGTTCTCGGCGAAGTACTGCACCATGTCGTTGCGCTCGGCCTCACCGTGCACCAGGACGTCGAGGCCGATCTCCTCCTGCAGCGTCACGACGCGCGCGATCTCGTCGCGCAGGAACCGCTCGTACTCGTCGACGCCGAGCTCGCCGCGGCCGTGACGGGCGCGGGCACGGCGGATGTCGCCCGTCTGCGGGAACGACCCGATCGTGGTGGTGGGCAGCACGGGGAGCCCGAGCTCCGCGTCCTGCGCGGCGACGCGGGTGTCGTAGTCGCCGCGCTCGAAGTCTCCGGCGCCCAGCACCGTCGCCCGCGCGCGCACCGCGCCGTCGCGGACGCCGGGTGCGCTGCGGCGGTCGGCGAGGGCGGCGGATGCTGCGGCCAGCGGCTCCGCGATGGCCCCGCGCCCGTCGACCAGACCCGTCGCGAGCGTCACCACCTGGGCGACCTTCTGGTCGGCGAACGCGAGCCACGACGCGAGTCGCGGGTCGAGCGCGGACTCGTCGGCCACGTCGTGGGGCACATGCTGGAGCGAGGTCGAGGTGCCCGCGCTGATCTCCGACGCCCCGAGCGCGTTGAGCGCCTGCAGTCGCTCCCACGCGGCGTCGAGATCGCCGCGCCAGACGTTGCGGCCGTCGACGACGCCGCCCACGAGCGTCTTACGGTCGAGGCCCGGCACGGCCTCGGGCACGGCACCGCGGGTCAGGTCGATGGCGACGGCCTCGATCGGAGCCGCGGCGAGCGCCGTCCAGGCCTCGCGCGACAGCTGTGCGTAACCCGCCGCGACGAGGATCGCGGGTCGATCGGCGCGGACCCCCAGCGTGGTGTAGGCACGAGCGGCAGCATCCGCCAATGCCGCCGCGTCTGAGGGCAGGCTCTCGCTCACGAGCGCGGGCTCGTCGAGCTGCACCCACTCGGCGCCCGCGGCCCGCAGGCCCGCGAGCAGCTCGGCGTAGACCGGCAGCAGATCGTCGAGACGCTGGACAGGGTCGAAGCCCTGGGGGGCAGCATCCGTCGCCTTCGCGAGAGCCAGAAGCGTCACCGGACCGACGATGACCGGGCGCACGGTGAAGCCGTCGGCTTTCGCCTCGGCCACCTGCCGTGCGAAGCGGTCGTCAGAGAGGGCGAAGACCGTCTCGGGGCCGATCTCGGGCACGAGGTAGTGGTAGTTCGTGTCGAACCACTTGGTCATCTCGAGAGGGGCGTCCTCGCCCGCGCCGCGGGCGGCGGTGAAGTACGCGTCCAGACCGATGCCGCCGTCGGCGTCGCGCAGCGCGGCGAACCGCTCGGGCAGCACGCCGACCGCGACAGCCGCGTCGTGCACCTGGTCATAGAACGAGAACGACTCCGGGATCGACGAGTCGTCGCGGCCGAGGCCGAGCTCGGCCAGGCGCTCGCGCGTCGCGCGGCGCAGGTCGGCAGCCGTCTGCTCGAGGGTCTCGGCGTCGGTCTTGCCGGACCAGTACTCCTCGACGGCGCGCTTGAGCTCGCGGCGGCGCCCGATGCGGGGATAACCCAGGATCGTGCCGTGCGGGAAGGTGGCGCGGGGTTCGGTCATCGTGCTCTCTCTTTCGCTTCGTTCTTCTCGGGGTGGGGGGTTCACGGGGTCGCCGAAGAGACCGTCGGGGCATCCGACGGATCGCGGCGTCCGGGCTCAGCGGACGGCGTCGGGCATCCGCGCGGCCGGGGCGAGCACCCCGGCTTCACGCAGCACGTCGAGGACCGTGTCGTGGTTGTTGAACGCGTACAGATGGACGCCGGGAGCGCCGCCGTCCACGACCTCACGGGCGAGACGCGCGGCGTGGGCGACGCCCACCTCGCGCTGTCCTTCCGCGGTCGGCTCGAGATCGAGCGCGATGGCGAGGTCCGCCGGCAGCTGCTCCCCGGTCAGCTCGAGCACGCGGCGCAGTCGCATGGGCGAGGTGATCGGCATGATGCCGGGAAGGATGGGGATCGTGACGCCGGCCTCTCGAGATCGCTGCACGAACGCGAGGTAGTCGTCGGCGTGGAAGAAGAGCTGCGTGATCGCGAGCGTCGCGCCGGCCGCCTGCTTCGCGAGGAGAGCATCGATGTCTTCGAACGTATGCCGCGACCGCGGGTGGCCGTTGGGGAACGCGGCCACGGCGATGTCGACGCGCGGACGCTCCGCCAGCCGCACCGCGCCCGGCACGCCGGGGATCGGTGCCTCGGTATACGGCTCGCGCTCCGCCTGCACCCGGTCGATGAGCTGCACGAGCTGCGCCGCACCTTCGAGATCGCCGAGGAAGACGTCGTCCTCCGACACGCCGGCCGGCGGATCGCCGCGGAGCGCGAGGAAGCTCGTGATCCCGGCATCCAGGAACTCCCGGATCAGCGCGTTCGCGCCGGCGTAGGTGTTCCCGACGCACGTGAGGTGCGCGAGCGGCTCGACGTGGGTCTCGCGCAGGATGTGGGTCAGCAGCTCGAGCGAGCGACCACCGGTGGAGCCGCCGGCGCCGTATGTCACGGAGATGAATCGCGGGTCGACCGACGCCAGGTGGCGGATCGTCTCGTGGAGGGCGGCGAAGCCCGCGTCGGAGCGCGGCGGGTACACCTCGAAGGAGATCGGCACGGGAGGAGTGCTCAGGTCGATCGACATGGCCTGCTTCTCAGGGATCGGCGGACAGGGCTGAGCCGTACGGGAAGGCCCGGGCGGCCGCGGCACCTCCACCCACCGGGACGGCGGAAGGGGTGTCATTCGCGGGCGGGTGCCGGGCTCGGCTGTCGCTCCTGCCCGGGCCCCGAGGTTCGGGGCGTCCGTGAGGACGACCGGGCGACGATGCGTCCACGGTAGCGGAGCTCGCGGTCGCTGTGTCGCCTGTGACGTTCTGTTTCGATCGCAGCTCCCGTGGGCTTCGTCGTACCGTGGTGTGCGTGACGACACCTGACGTTCTCCCCTACGGCAGCTGGCCCTCCCCCATCACCGCCGCGGAGGTCTCCGCGGCCTCACCGCGTCTGGAGGGTGCGCGCTTCGTCGGCGCGGACGAGCCGGAGGTGTGGTGGGGCGAGTCCGTGCCCGAAGAAGGCGGCCGCTCCGCCGTGCGGAGGCGGGCAGCATCCGGAGCCGTCGTCGACGTGCTGCCGGCACCGTGGAGCGCCCGATCGCGCGTGCACGAGTACGGCGGAGGCTCGTGGACGGCAGACGACGACGGCGTGCTGTACTTCGTCGAGAAGGCCGACCAGCGCATCTGGGGGCTGGAACCCGGCGGCAAGCCGCGCCCGCTCACGCCCGACGCCGGCGACGTCCGCTTCGGCGGCCTCACGCTGCAGCACGGCCGCCTGCTCGCCGTGCGCGAGGACCACACCCGCGGCACCGCCGTGCCGGCTCGCGACATCGTGGAGATCCCCCAAGACGGCAGAGGCGTGGATGCTGCGCGCCTGACCTCGCTCGCGAGCGGCAGCGACTTCGTGGCCCACCCCGCGCTGTCGCCGGACGGCTCGCGTCTCGCCTGGATCGCGTGGGACCACCCGCACATGGCCTGGGACCGTGCGGAGCTCCGCGTCTGCCGGCTCGAGGGCGGCGATGGCCCGGAGTGGACCACCGTCGCCGGCGGCGGTTCGTCGCCGCTGCAGCCCGAGTGGGTCGACGACGACGACCTCGTCTACGCCGACGATCCCACCGGCCGGTGGAACCTGTGGCGGCTGCGACTCACCGCAGACCTCCGCCACGAGCCGGTGGCGGAGGTGGATGCCGACACCGGTGGTCCGCTGTGGGTGCTGGGCACGCGGTGGTTCACCCTGCTCGGCGACGGGGGCATCGTCGCGGTGCAGACGAACGGGGCCGAAGAACTCGTGCTGCTCGACGGCGCCGGCGGCAGCCGCCCGCTGCAGGTCGACGCCGTCACCCGCCTGTCGATCGAAGACGCCCGCGGCCGGCGCGTCCTCGTCTCCGGCGGTGCGGGGCTCTGGGAGGTCGACGTCGACGACCCCGCTGCCACGCGTCTGGTCGTGGGAGGCGGTTCACCCTGGGGAGCCGAATGGATGCCGCGCTCCCGCGCAGTCACCGTGCCCGGGCCGCACGGACCCGTGCACGCGTTCGACTACGCGCCCGCGAACCCAGGCGTGGTCGGCCCTGACGACGAGCGGCCCCCGTACGTCGTGTTCGTGCACGGCGGTCCGACCGATCACGTCGGGGGCGCAGCATCCGGGAAGATCGCCTACTTGACCAGCCGCGGAATCGGCGTGCTCGACGTGAACTACGGCGGATCCAGCGGCTACGGCCGCGCCTACCGCGAGCGCCTGCTCGGGCAGTGGGGAGTCGTCGATGTGGACGACGTCGTGGCCGCAGCGCACGGACTCGCGGAGGCGGGCGCGGCCGACGAGCGCCGGCTCGCGATCGCGGGCGGCTCGGCAGGCGGCTGGACGGTCTTGTGCGCGCTGACCAACTCCGACACGTTCGGCGCCGGCATCAGCCGGTACGGCGTGGCGGACCTCCGCACGCTCGCCGAAGACACGCACGACTTCGAAGCCCGCTACCTCGACGGCATGGTCGGGCCGCTGCCCGAGGCCGAGGCGCTGTACGTCGAGCGGTCGCCGCTGTCGCACCTCGATCGCCTGCGCACCCCGCTGCTCATCGAGCAGGGCCTCGACGACCTCGTCGTGCCACCGTCGCAGTCCGAGGCCGTTCGGGACGCCCTCGCCGCGAACGGCGTCGCGCACGCCTACCTCGCGTTCGAGGGCGAGGGGCACGGCTTCCGCAGCGCGACGACGCTGGTGCGCACCATGGAGGCCGAGCTCGCATTCCTCGGTCAGGTGTTCGGCTTCGAGACACCGGGTGTGCCGCCGCTCGAGCTCGACTAGGGGCTCGAGCGGCGGCTGCCGGTCTCAGACCGTGAAGGGGGCGAGGCGCGCGGCGAGGTGCTCGCCGACGCGCGCGTGCACCGCGGTGCCGCCCTCCTCGTGCTCCTGCGACAGGATCATGCCCTGCTCGTGGATCGCCGAGACCAGGTCGCCGCGGTCGTAAGGCACGAGCGCCCGCACCTCGACGGCCGGCAACGGCAGCGTGTCCTCGATGAGGGCCCGAAGCTCGTCGATCCCCTCGCCGGTGCGGGAGGACGCGAACACGGCTTTCGGTTCGAGTCCGCGCAGCAGCAGGCGGGCGTCGTCGTCGATCAGGTCGGCCTTGTTGAAGACGATGATCTCCGGGATGTCCCGCGCGCCCACGTCACCGATGACATCGCGCACCGTCGCCAGCTGCGCGGCCGGGTCGGGGTGCGAGCCGTCGACCACGTGCACGATGACGTCGGCGTCGCCGACCTCTTCGAGCGTCGAGCGGAATGCCTCGACGAGCTGGTGCGGCAGGTTCCGCACGAACCCGACGGTGTCGGTGAGCGTGTAGATGCGGCCGTCGCCGGTCTCGGTGCGCCGCACGGTGGCGTCCAGCGTCGCGAACAGGGCGTTCTCGACGAGCACGCCCGCGCTCGTGAGGCGGTTGAGCAGGGACGACTTGCCGGCGTTGGTGTAGCCGGCGATCGCGACCGACGGGATCGTGTTGCGCTTGCGCTCGGCGCGCTTGGCGTCGCGCGCGGGCGCGAAGTCGCGGATCTGCCTGCGCAGCTGCGCCATGCGCGTGCGGATGCGGCGGCGGTCGAGCTCGATCTTGGTCTCACCGGGACCGCGCGAGCCCATGCCCGCGCCGCCGGCGCCCACCTGGCCACCGGCCTGGCGGCTCATCGAGTCACCCCACCCGCGCAGGCGCGGGAGGAGGTACTCGAGCTGTGCGAGCTCGACCTGGGCCTTGCCCTCGCGGCTCTTGGCGTGCTGGCTGAAGATGTCGAGGATCACCGTGGTGCGGTCGATCACCTTGACCTTGACGACGTCCTCGAGAGCGCGCCGCTGGCTGGGCGCGAGCTCGGTGTCGGCGATCACGGTGTCGGCGCCGACCGAGGCGACGATGTCGCGCAGCTCCTCCGCCTTGCCGCGGCCCACATAGGTCGCGGGGTCGGGGTGGGGGCGCCGCTGCAGCACGCCGTCGAGAACGACGGCGCCGGCGGTCTCCGCCAGCGCCGAGAGCTCGCGCAGCGAGTTCTCGGCGTCCTCCGTCTCGCCCTGCGCGTGCACGCCGACGAGAACGACGTTCTCGAGGCGCAGCTGCCGATACTCGACCTCTGTGACGTCCTCGAGTTCGGTGGAGAGCCCGGGGACGCGGCGCAGCGCGGCACGCTCCTCGCGGTCCCACTGCTCGCCGTCGGTGTCGGCACGCCCGATCGTGGCCTCGTCCTGGAGCGCCTGGGCCGCTCCGAAGACGTGCACCCCCGAGCGCGCCTCGGCGCGCGCCAGCACGCGATCCACCGGGTCCACCGGCGTCTCGTCGGTGCTCTGGGGTGTCGTGGTATCCGTCATGTGTTCCTTTGCTTATTGGCGTTGGATGCCGTTTTCCGCCGCTCATCGGCCGGTTCGCGGCATCCGTGAATTCTAGCTTCCCGTTGTGCAGACCACCTCCGCTAGGCTCATCAGCCATGGGGAGTGACCACTATTTCAGTGCGACGCCCGCCAGCCCCGAGAATCTGCGCCGCATCCGGGTCACACTCGCCGGTCGCGATCTCGAGGTCACGACTGCCGGGGGCGTTTTCAGCCCCGATCACGTGGACTCGGGAACCGCGGTGCTGCTGTCGAACACTCCCCCGCCTCCGGCGAGCGGGAACTTCCTCGACCTCGGGTGCGGGTGGGGTCCGATCGCACTCAGCCTCGCGCTCGATGCGCCTCACGCGACGGTGTGGGCCGTCGATGTGAACGAACGAGCGCTCGACCTGGTGCGCCGCAACGCTTCGGCACTCGGACTCGACAACGTCAACGCTTCGCTGCCCGACGATGTTCCCGACGACCTCCTGTTCCGCACGATCCGGTCGAATCCGCCGATCCGTGTGGGCAAGAACGAGCTGCACGGCCTGCTGGAACGCTGGCTCCCCCGGCTCGACGAGCGCGCGGACGCGTGGCTCGTGGTGCAGCGCAACCTCGGCTCGGATTCGCTGCAGCGCTGGCTCGCCGCGACGCTCGACCGGCGCTTCACCGTGCATCGCGCGGCGACCGCTCGCGGTTTCCGCGTGCTGAAGGTGCGCCGCCACGGCTCGCCGCCGAGCGAGCCGATCGACCTGCCCGAGCTCCCCGAGCCCTGAGGTCCGCTACGCGAGCGTGACCTCGCCGGTGTAGACGAGAGTCGCGGGACCCGAGAGCAAGACGTGCCTCTGGCCGTCGACCTCCGGCATGCGCACACCGAGCGTGCCGCCGGGCACCTCGACGACCCAGTGATCCGGGGCCGCGGGGCCCGCCCAGTGGCGCACCGCGAGCGCCGCGGCGGCGACGCCGGTGCCGCAGCTCAGCGTCTCGCCGACACCGCGCTCGAACACGCGCATGCGGATCGAGCCGACACCCTCGTGTACGAGCGGGTCGCTCGGAACCACGAACTCGACGTTGGCGCCGTGGAGCGGCTCGGGCTGAAGCAGCGGCTGCGCCGCGAGATCCAGGCCCTCGAGCTCGGTGTCGTCGGGCAACGCCACCACGACGTGCGGATTGCCCACGTCGATGCCGACGCCGGGGCGCGGTGCGCCCCCGCCGCGCGTGCGGACGAGCACTCCGGAGTCGTCGACGACGAACGGCCCGAGGTCGACCTCGTAGCCGCGGTCGCTGCGGGTCACCGTCTTGATGCCCGCGCGCGTGCCCACCTTGAGGGGCGTGCCGTCAACCTCGGCCCAGCCGACGTCGACCAGGTAGCGCACGAAGACCCGCACGCCGTTGCCGCACATCTCGGCCTTCGAGCCGTCGGCGTTGCGGTAGTCCATGAACCATTCGGCTCCGGAGGCTGCCGCCTCGGCGCCCTCGTCGATCGCGCTCGCGCGCACCACGCGCAGAATGCCGTCGCCGCCGATGCCGAAGCGCCGGTCGCACAGCACGGCGACCTGGTCGTCCGAGAGGTCGAGCGTGCCGTCGGGGTCTGGGACGATCACGAAGTCGTTGCCGGTGCCGTGGCCCTTGGTGAACGCGATCGTCTGCGGCATCGCCCCAGTCTACGGGCGCGATCCGTGGCGCCGGCCCGGCCGGCTCAGTCGGCGATGAGGCGCTTGCCGGTGTTCCAGGTCTCGAACGGCTCGTAGCCGAGCGCCTCGTAGAACCCCTGAGCGATTCCGTTCTCGGGGCGCACCATGAGCTGCACCTTCGGGCAGCCCATCTCGGTGAGGAGCTCCTCCGCTTCGGCCACGAGCTTGCGGGCGATCCCCTCGCCGCGCCGCTCCGGCGCGCTCGCGAGGTAGTAGAGCCAGCCGCGGTGGCCGTCGTAGCCGGCCATGACCGTGCCGACGATCGTCCGGTCGTCGACGGCGACGAGGAACAGCTCCGGCTGCACCGAGAGCTTGCGGCGGATGTCCTGGTACGGGTTGTTCCACGGCCGCGTGAGCCCCGTCTGCTGCCACAGCGAGACGACGGACTCGGTGTCGGGGAGATCGAAGGCCCGGATCGCGATGCTCATGCCCACGAGTCTGCCAGGGCCGCGGCATCCGTTCCCGGATCCACCCACCGCAGACCGTCGTACCGCTTGAACCACGACACCTGACGCCGCGCATAGCGGCGCGTGAGAGCCTGCGTCTCGGCGATCGCCTCGGCCTCGGTCATCTCGCCCTCGAGCTGCGCCAGCGCCTGCGCGTAGCCGATGGCACGGCGCGCGGTCACGCCGCGCTCGAGGCCGTGCTCGCGCAGCGCCCGCACCTCGTCGAGCAGCCCGTCCCGCCACATCGCCTCCACGCGCGCGTCGAGACGGACCACGAGTTCGTCACGCGGCACCGCGACGCCGATGATGCGGGTGTCTTCGTGCCAGAGCACGGGCTCGTCGGGCAGCATCGCGCCGTGCGTGCGCTCACCGAGCTCGAGCACCTCGAGGGCGCGAACGATGCGGCGGCCGTTGCGCGGGTCGACTTTCGCCGCGGTCGCGGCGTCGAGCTCGCGCAGACGGGCGTAGAGGGCACCGGGGCCGCACTCTTCGAGCTCCGCCTCGAGTCGGGCGCGCAGCTCCTCGTCGCGCGGCGGGAAGCGGAAGTCGAACAGCACGCTCGACACGTAGAGCCCGGACCCGCCGACCAGCACGGCGTCGGCGCCGCGACCGTGGATCTCGCGGATCGCCGTGCGCGCAGCATGCTGATACCAGGCGACCGCGGCGTCTTCGGTGACGTCCAGCTCGTCGAAGAGGTGATGACGGATGCCTCGCCGCTCGGCCTCGGGAAGCTTCGCAGTGCCGATATCCATGCCGCGATAGAACTGCATCGCATCGGCGTTCACGATCTCGGCCGGGCGGCCTCCCGCGGCGAGCGCTTCGGCGAGCTCGAGCGACAGTGCGGTCTTGCCCGTCCCCGTCGCGCCGACGACTGCCCACAGGCGCGGTGCCGCTGCGGCTGCGGCCGGGTTGTTCACGGAGGGGTCAGACGCCGATGCGCAGCGTCGGCAGCCCGAGTGAGACCGCGCGCGGCGCGCCGGTCTCGCCCGCGGGCGCGGGGATGCCGCACGACTCGGCCTGCGCCCGATCCCACGCGTCACCGGACCGCGTGCGGCGGATGCGCAGCGGCGCGCCGTCGACGGAGTCGGCGAGCAGGTGGAACGGCGCGGCGTGCGTCACCACGACCGCGACGACGTCACCGGGGCGCGGGATCTCGGAGCCCGCGGGCACCTCGAAGTGCACGAGCCGGTTGTCTTCGGCGCGGCCTGTGAGGCGGTGGGTCTCGGCGTCCTTCTTGCCCTCGCCGGTCGAGACGAGCACCTGCAGCTCGCGGCCGAGCTGCTTCTCGTTCTCTTCGCGCGAGATGCGCTCCTGCAGGGCGGCGAGGCGCTCGTAGCGCGCCTGCACGATCTCCTTGGGCACCTGGTCGGGCATGGTGGCCGCCGGGGTGCCCTCGCGGATCGAGTACTGGAACGTGAAGGCGCTGGCGAACCGCGCCTGCTCGACGACGCGCATCGTGTCCTCGAAGTCCTCGTCGGTCTCGCCCGGGAAACCCACGATGATGTCGGTGGTGATGGCGGCGTCGGGCATCTTCTCGCGGACCCGATCGAGGATGCCGAGGAACTTCTCGCTGCGGTACGACCGGCGCATCGCCTTGAGGATGCGGTCGCTGCCCGACTGCAGCGGCATGTGCAGCTGCGGCATGACGGCCGGGGTCTCGGCCATCGCGTCGATGACGTCGTCGGTGAACGCGGCGGGGTGCGGGCTCGTGAAGCGGATGCGCTCGAGGCCCTCGATCTCGCCGGCGGCGCGCAGCAGCTTGCCGAACGCCTGCCGGTCGCCGAACTCGACGCCGTACGAGTTGACGTTCTGGCCGAGGAGGGTGATCTCCATCGCGCCGTCGTCGACGAGCAGGCGGATCTCGTTCAGGATGTCGCCGGGGCGGCGATCCTTCTCCTTGCCGCGGAGGCTCGGCACGATGCAGAACGTGCAGGTGTTGTTGCAGCCGACCGAGATCGACACCCATCCGCTGTGCACGCTGTCGCGCTTCGTGGGCAGCGTCGATGGGAAGATCTCGAGCGCCTCGAGGATCTCGAGTTCGGCCTCGCCATTGTGGCGCGCGCGCTCGAGGAGGCTCGGCAGCGACCCCATGTTGTGGGTGCCGAAGACGACGTCGACCCACGGCGCCTTCTGCTGGACGACGTCCTTGTCCATCTGCGCGAGGCAGCCGCCGACGGCGATCTGCATGCCCTCGTGCTTGTCCTTGCGGGACTTGAGGTGACCGAGCGTGCCGTAGAGCTTGCCGGCCGCGTTGTCGCGCACGGCGCAGGTGTTGATGACGACGACGTCGGCCTCTTCGCCTGCCTCGGCGCGGACGTAGCCGGCGCTCTCGAGCGAACCGGAGAGGCGCTCGGAGTCGTGCACGTTCATCTGGCAGCCGAACGTGCGCACCTCGTACGTGCGCGCACGGCCGTCGACATCGTGCGCGGCCTCGGAGGGCGCGATGAGAGTCGGGGTGGCGGAAGGGGAAGACATGATCCCGCCATTCTACGATCCGTCCGCATGCACGGAGGCTGGTGGTGGATGCTGCGTCCCCGAAGGTCAGGAGCGCTCAGCCCCGCCTCGAGCCGATCCAGCGCGAGGCCGAGGTTGGCGTGCGGGGTCTTCCCGCGGGATGCGCTCGCGCCGCAGTGTCAGTCGAATCGCACGCGCCCGGAGGGACGCGTCGCTTCATCCAGCGCCTGCCGTGCGGCGTTGAGCGCCGACGAGCCGCCGTACCCGCGTCGCGCGAGCTGGCCGGCGAGGCGGCGGAGCGCGACATCCCGCTCGAGCCCGCGCATGGAGCCCGCTTTGGACCTCGCGAACTCGAGGGCGCGCTCGGTGTCGTCGTCTGGCAGCTCCGCGAGCGCCGCATCGGCGACGTCGCGAGGTACACCCCGCTTCGCGAGGCTCTGCGAGATCGCCTGCCGCCCCTGGCCCTTGCGGTCGACGCCGGCGTGGACGAGCTGCTCCGCGAGCCGGGCGTCGTCGAGGTAGGCGCGCTCGAGGAAGGCCTCGAGGATCGCCTCGACGCCTTCGCTGCCGAGTTCGAACTGGCCGAGATACGTCTTCGCCTCCGAGACGGAGAGTTGACGGGCACGGAGCTTCTTCAGCAAGCCGAGCTCGGCGGCGTCGGCGGATCCCACGCTCTCCGGCGCGCTTCGTCGACTCCTGCCGGAAAGGGCTCTGCCGGCGCGCTCTGTGTCGAGGTCGATAGGACTGGCGTTCCGCTCCGGCCCGGAGCCGGCGCTGGGGCTCGTGTCTGCGCCCGGCTGGTCGTCCCATTCCGTCCGCCACTCAGCCGCGGACGGCGCAGGCGACGGGCTGGGCGCGGACCAGGAGTCCGTCCCGCCACGGCTCGCGGGAACACGGCCTTCGAGTTGCCGGCGCACGTCTGTCGCGGTCTTCGGGTACTCCCGCGCTCCGCCGTCGCCGAAGAGCGAGGTCACGGGGGCGAGTCCGTCGTCATTCCGGACGTCGGACTCGCCACCGCTGTCGACGAAACGGACCATCAGGCCGGGCGGCGCGCCGCCAGCTCGTCCGCGACCTCGCCCGTGGCCTTGGGCACGCCGATGCCGAGCTTCGTCTTGATCTTCGTCTCGATCTCGGCCGCGACATCCGGGTTCTTGAGGAGGAAGTTGCGGGCGTTCTCCTTGCCCTGCCCGAGCTGCTCGCCCTCGTAGGTGTACCAGGCGCCGGACTTCTTGACGATGGCGTGCTCCACGCCGAAGTCGATGAGGCTGCCCTCGCGCGAGATGCCCACGCCATAGAGGATGTCGAACTCGGCCTGCTTGAACGGCGGCGCCATCTTGTTCTTGACGACCTTGACGCGCGTGCGGTTACCGACAGCCTCCGCTCCGTCTTTCAGGGTCTCGATACGCCGGATGTCGAGACGGACCGAGGCGTAGAACTTGAGCGCCTTACCGCCTGCGGTGGTCTCGGGCGAGCCGAAGAACACACCGATCTTCTCGCGCAGCTGGTTGATGAAGATCATCGTGGTGTTGGTCTGGTTGAGGCCACCGGTGAGCTTGCGCAGCGCCTGCGACATGAGGCGCGCCTGCAGACCCACGTGAGAATCGCCCATTTCGCCTTCGATCTCGGCCTTGGGCACGAGGGCGGCGACGGAGTCGATCACGATGAGGTCGATCGCGCCGGAGCGCACGAGCATGTCGGCGATCTCGAGCGCCTGCTCACCCGTGTCGGGCTGCGAGACGAGCAGCGCGTCGATGTCGACGCCGAGCTTCTGCGCGTAGTCGGGGTCGAGCGCGTGCTCCGCATCGATGAACGCCGCGATGCCGCCGGCGCGCTGGGCGTTGGCGATCGCGTGCAAGGTCAGCGTCGTCTTACCCGACGACTCCGGTCCGTAGATCTCGATGATGCGGCCGCGCGGGAGACCGCCGATGCCGAGCGCGACATCGAGGGCGATCGAGCCGGTGGGCACGACCTCGACGGGAGCGCGCTCGTCGCTGCCGAGCCGCATCACCGAGCCCTTCCCGAACTGCCGGTCGATCTGGGCGAGGGCCGATTCCAGGGCCTTCTCGCGGTCAACGGGTGATGGCATGACGTGCTCCTCTATGCTCGCGTTCCGTCGCCTGTAGGCTGTCGCGCTCCACCCCGGTGGGATGGATGCTGCGACAAGGCGTGAGGTGTCGTTCGACGCTGTTCACGTTAGGGAGGGGCTCCGACATCCGTCATCGCTCCTTCCCGGTCCGTGGAAAACACGCTCTCGACACCTGCTGTGCAGGAGCCTACGCGGATCTCGAACACTTCTTCGATGACACGCCGGGTGCGGGCGCGGAGAAACACACCGCCGAGGAGGTCAGCGGCGGCGCGGCTCGAGTCGCCCGACGCCGTAGCGGCGCTCGGCCGGAACGTCGAGCTCCTCGCACAGTGCGAGCCACACCTCACGCGGGTCGACACCGGCGTCGATCGCCTGGGCGGCGGTGCGGCCACCCACCTTCGACAGGTAGAGATCCGTCACGACGGCGTTCGCGCGCACGCCGAACTCGTCGTTCACGGCACGGTTGAACTCACTGCGACGCATACAGAGAAGGCGCGTGATCAGCGCAGCGACAGCTCGGCGTCGACCGAGGCCACGAGGTCGTCGGGGACGACGTCGGGGAAGGTCTGCAGGCCCTCGAGGACCGAGATGCGGTCGCCGACCTCGCGCATGATGATCGAGATCGGAACATCGAGCGCCTCGGCCACCGACGCGAGGATCTCGCTCGAGGCCTCCTTCTGGCCGCGCTCCACCTCGCTCAGATAGCCCAGCGCGACACTTGCGCGGCTGGCCACCTGGCGGAGGGTCCGCCCCTTCTGCTGGCGGAAATCACGAAGCACTTCGCCGATCTCTTGACGTACCAGGATCATCAGGGCCCCTCCTCACTTCTGATTCCACCGTCGTCCGGGTGGCCAACAGTACAGCACCGGATGATGTCAATCTAATCCCGTGGACTGGGCAATGGGTGGGAATCTCCGAATGTAACCGAGACGAAACACCATCTGTTCCCGGACTCGGTGTCACGGATGACGGATGTCGCCCACCACGGTGAGCGCCAGTTCCAGCACGCTCTGCACCGTCCCGGTGCGGATCTGGTCGCGCGTCCCCGACAATGCAAGGGTCGACACTGCGGTCTCCTCGGGGGTCACGACGGCGATGTGGACAGTGCCGACGGGCTTGCCGTCCTGCGCGTCGGGGCCCGCGACGCCGGTCGTCGAGACGCCCACGTCGGCCCGAAGCGCGCGGCGGACGCCCTGCGCCATCTGCACCGCGACGTCGGCGTCGACAGGGCCGCGAACGGCCAGCAGATCGGCGTCCACGCCCAGCTGGCTCGCCTTGATGTCGGTCGCATACGCGACGATGCCTCCTCGCACGTGTGCGGACGCGCCAGGCACGTCGACGAGCGTCGCGGTGACGCGTCCGCCGGTCAGCGACTCCGCCGCGGCGATCGACCAGCCTCGTCCGTCGAGCGCGTGCAGCAGCGCAGCGCTCAGGGGCGCAGCATCCGTCACGCGTCCCTCCGCTTCGCACGGGCGGCGCGCATCTCGGTCACGATGTAGTCGATGCCGCTCGCGATCGTGAGGATCACCGCGATGGTCATGAGCACGCCGTTGACCCACAAGATCCAGTCCCCGACGACGGTCCACAGTGGCAGAAGGGCGAACGAGAGCGCGAGACCCTGCGCGAGGGTCTTGAGCTTTCCCATCCAGGCGGCGGCCAGCACGTGATCGCTCACGACCATGAAGCGGTACACGGTGATGCCGATCTCACGGATGAGCACGACGATCGTGATCCACCACGGGAGCTCCCCCAGGATCGACAGCCCGATGAACGCGAAGCCGGTGAGCACCTTGTCGGCGATGGGATCGAGGAGCTTGCCGAGGTCGGTGACGATCTCGTACTTGCGCGCGAGGAAGCCGTCGATCCCGTCGGTGGCGATCGCGACGATGAACAGCACGGCCGCCCACCAGCGGAGGGCACCATCCGCTCCCCCGTCGGCCAGGAGCATCCACAGGAAGACCGGTGCGCACAGGATGCGCACGATCGTGATCGCGTTGGGCAGCTGCCGGGGGATCGCCATGGACCCGAGCCTATCGGCGCGTGCCGGCGCGGTGCGGCCGCGGCGGCGCCGGGTCAGTCGCGTCCGGTGAGACCCCACGCGTCTTCGGAACCGTCGTCGTCGCTCTCGACCACCGGGTAGCCGTCGTACTGCGAGGCCACGGCATCCGTCCCGTAGCGGTCATCCGCCTCCGCGGCCGGAACCGCAGGCGCCGGTGCAGGTGCCGGTGCCGGTGCCGGTGCTGCGACCGGCACGTCCTCGCCGCGCAGACGCGCGAGCACCGACGGCAGCTGCTCGACCGTCACGAGCACGTCGCGGGCCTTCGACCCCTCGGACGGGCCGACGATCTCGCGCGACTCGAGGAGGTCCATCAGGCGGCCGGCCTTCGCGAATCCGACCCGGAGCTTGCGTTGGAGCATCGATGTCGAGCCGAACTGGCTGGACACGACGAGCTCGGCCGCCGCGAGCAGCAACTCGAGGTCGTCTCCGATGTCGGCGTCGATCTCCTTCTTCTCGGCGACTGCCGCCACGTCGGCGCGATACTCCGGTCGCGCCTGGTGCGTGACGTGCTTGACGACGTCCTCGATCTCCTTCTCGCTCACCCAGGCGCCCTGCACGCGGAGCGCCTTCGACGCTCCCATGGGCAGGAACAGGCCGTCGCCCTGGCCGATCAGGCGGTCGGCGCCGGGCTGGTCGAGGATGACGCGGGAGTCGGTGACGCTCGTCACCGCGAAGGCGAGCCGCGAGGGCACGTTGGCCTTGATGAGGCCCGTGACGACGTCGACCGAGGGTCGCTGCGTCGCGAGCACCAGGTGGATGCCCGAGGCGCGCGCGAGCTGCGTGATGCGGACGATCGAGTCCTCGACGTCGCGCGGCGCCACCATCATGAGGTCGGCGAGCTCGTCGACGACCACCAGCAGATACGGGTAGGGCTTGAGCACGCGCTCGCTGCCCGGCGGGAGCGTGATCTCGCCGGCGACCACCGCCTTGTTGAAGTCGTCGATGTGACGGAAGCCGAACGACGCGAGGTCGTCGTAGCGCATGTCCATCTCTTTCACGACCCACTGCAGCGCCTCGGCGGCCTTCTTGGGGTTCGTGATGATCGGCGTGATGAGGTGCGGCACACCCGCGTACGACGTCAGCTCGACGCGCTTGGGGTCGATGAGCACCATGCGCACGTCGGCGGGCTTGGCGCGCATGAGCAGGCTCGTGATCATCGAGTTCACGAAGCTCGATTTGCCCGAGCCGGTGGAGCCGGCGACCAGGAGGTGGGGCATCTTGGCGAGGTTCGCGACGACGTAGCCGCCTCCGACGTCCTTGCCGACGCCGATGGTCATCGGGTGCGTCTGGCTGGTCGCCGTCTGCGAGCGCAGCACGTCGCCGAGGGTCACGATCTCGCGGTCGGTGTTGGGGATCTCGACACCGATGGCGCTCTTGCCCGGGATCGGCGCGAGGATGCGCACCTCGTTGGAGGCAACGGCGTACGCGAAGTTGTTCGTGAGCGCGGTGATGCGCTCCACCTTGACGCCGTGACCGACCTCGATCTCGTACTGCGTGACCGTCGGGCCGCGCGAGAAGCCGGTGACGCGTGCATCCACATTGAACTGCTCGAGCACGCTCGTGATCGCGCGCACCGTGTCGTCGTTGGCTTGAGAACGCGCCACGTGAGGCGATCCTGCGGCCAGCGAGTTGACGGACGGCAGCCGATACGGGGCGGACGGCGAGTCGACCGCAGTGGCCGAGCCGATGCCGTCGAGGCCGGGAAGCGTGCCGTCGTCCTCGATGACCTCGGCGTCGTCGCGCAGCGACGTGCGCGACGAGGTCGCCGCCTTCGCCGCCGACAGCACGGCGGGGTCGATGACCTCGGTGAGCGCGTCGGTCGCGGGCGCCGGCGGAGGGGTCACGGGCGCGGCCATCGCCTGCTCGAATCCGCCCTGCGACGTGCCGGGCGTCAGCAGCTCCGTGAGGTCCTGCGAGCCGAGTCCGCCCTCCGGGTCTTTCTCGCGCCCCGTCTTGTTACGACGCCAGAACGGCAGCGAGGAGTCGGCCTCGTCGTCCGCAGTGGCAGGGGCCGCAGCATCCGTCGTCGCCTTCTCTTCCCGGGGTTCGGCGCCGAACATCCAGGCGTACAGCTCGCCGAGGCGGCGGCCGATGCGGTTCGGTGGCGTCTTCGTGATGATCAGGATGCTGAGCACGGCCAGCAGCGACAGCACGATGTACGCGCCGACGTCGGTCAGCACGAGCGCGAGCGGCTCGCCGAGCATCCACCCGAAGAGCCCGCCCGCCTCGCTGAGCGCGGGGAGCCCCTGGTTCGGCTGCGGGCGACCGCCGGCGACGTGGCAGAAGCCGGCGATCGTGAGGACGAACAGCCCGAAGCCGATGCCGACGCGGCCGTTGTCGTGCACGGACGACGGATGGCGGAACATCCAGCCCGCGAGCATGAGCAGGAGGACCGGCAGCACGAACGCCTCGCGGCCGATGAGGCCCCCCACGGTGTAGGCGCTGATGGTCTTGGCGACCTCGTTGCCGATGAAGAACCACTCGTTCACGGCGCCCGCGATCGCGAGCAGCACCAGGAGGAACGGGAAGCCGTCGCGACGCTGGTCCTTCTCGAGCGCCTCGGGACCGAACGCGCGGAAGAGGCCGCCGGTGGCGTGCGCAAGGCCCATCCACGCCCGCACGATGACCGGCGGACGGTCGGGCTCGTTCACGTAGCGCTTGGGTGCGGGTGCCGGCTTGGCGGCCGCGGGCTTGCGCGCCGACGAGGACGCGCTCGAACGCGCGTTCGTCGACGCGCTCGAAGACGCGCGCGACCCCTTGGTCGGGCTTGAGCTCCTGGCCATTCCCCCACGGTAGGCCGACACCCCGACATTTGCCCGCAACCACGCCGCCGTGGGGCCGCAGGCCGGGCGCGTCGCGGAGCGCGCCGGAAGGCCGGATGCCTCAGCGCAGGCGCTTGACCATCGTGTCGCGGCCCGATCCGCTCTGCGTGACGGCGAACCCCTCGCTGCGGTACAGCGTCGACGCGAAGTTGTCGCGTTCCACGCTGAGGCTGATGCGCGCGAAGCCCTGCGCCCCCGCGTGCTCGCACAGCCGCTGCAGCAGCGCCCGCCCTACGCCGTGCGCACGCCAGATCGGGCGGACGCCGATGATGAGCTCGGGGACGCCCGTACCGACGTATCCGAATCCGGGATCGTCGCGCGGCAGCATCCGGTACCAGGCTGCGCCCACCGGCTCGCCGTTGGCGTCCTCGGCGACGAAACCGGCGTCGCCCGGCCGCATCCAGCCGGCCACGTAACGCCGGTGGTCGGCGCCGCCGATCACCTCGTGACGGGGCTTCGCACCGCCCTGGCGCCAGTTCGCCGCCTCGACGACCATGTCGCCGAGGAATGCGCCGTCAGCCGACACGGCGGGGCGGATGCGGAACGAGGAGGCCACGACGCCGATCGTACGGGCCGCGTGTTACGCCTCGATGACGAGGGGCACGATCATGGGCCGGCGGCGCAGCGACTGGTTGACCCAGCGGCCGATCGTGCGGCGCACCACCTGCGACAGCGCGTGCTGGTCGCGGACACCGGACTTCGCGGCCTCCGCGAGCGCTGCGGCGATCTTCGGCTTCACGTCCTCGAACACGGCGTCGTCCTCGGCGAAGCCGCGCGCGTGGATCTCCGGGCCCGAGATGACCTTGCCCGTCGTCGCGTCGACCACCACGATCACCGAGATGAAGCCCTCTTCGCCGAGGATCCGGCGATCCTTGAGGTCGGCATCCGTGATCTCCCCGACGGTCGACCCGTCGACGTAGACGAAGCCGAGGTCGAGCTGGCCGACCACTCGCGCGTCGCCGTCCTTCAAGTCGACGACGGTGCCGTTCTCGCCGATGATCGTCCGCTCGGGGTCGATGCCGGTGTCCTGGGCGAGGCGGGCGTTCGCCATCAGGTGGCGGTACTCGCCGTGCACCGGCAGCACGTTCTTCGGCTTCAGGATGTTGTAGCAGTAGAGCAGCTCGCCGGCGGCGGCGTGGCCCGACACATGGACCTTCGCGTTGCCCTTGTGCACCACGTTCGCGCCGAGCTTGGTGAGACCGTCGATGACGCGGTAGACGGCGTTCTCGTTGCCCGGGATGAGGCTCGACGCCAGGATCACGGTGTCGCCTGGACCCGGCTCGATCGCGTGGTCGAGGTTCGCCATGCGGCTGAGCACGGCCATCGGCTCGCCCTGCGAGCCCGTCGACATGTAGACGATCTGGTCGTCTGGCAGGTCGCGCGCCTTCTTGTAGTCGATGAGCACGCCCTCGGGCACGTGCAGGTAGCCCAGGTCCTCGGCGATCGTCATGTTGCGCAGCATGCTCCGGCCGAGCAGAGCCACGCGGCGGCCGTGGGCGGCGGCCGCGTCCAGCACCTGCTGCACACGGTGGACGTGGCTCGAGAAGCTCGCGACGATGACGCGCCGCGGCGCCTTGCCGATGACCTGGTCGAGCACCGGGCCTATCGAGCGCTCGAGCGGCGTGAAGCCCGGCACGTCGGCGTTGGTGGAGTCGACGAGGAAGAGGTCGACGCCCTCCTCCCCCAGCCGCGAGAACGCGCGGAGGTCGGTCAGCCGGCCATCGAGCGGCAGCTGGTCCATCTTGAAGTCGCCGGTGGCGAGCACGAGACCCGCCGGGGTGCGGATCGCGACGGCGAGGGCGTCGGGGATCGAGTGGTTCACCGCGACGAACTCGAGCTCGAACGGCCCGAGGTTCTCGCTCTGCCCCTCCGCGACCGTGAGGCTGTAGGGCCTGATGCGATGCTCCTTGAGCTTCGCCTCGGTGAGCGCGAGCGTGAGCCCGGAGCCGATGATCGGGATGTCGCTCTTGAGCTTCAGCAGGTACGGCACCGCGCCGATGTGGTCCTCGTGGCCGTGCGTGAGCACGACGCCGACGATGTCGTCGAGCCGCTTCTTGAGGGGCTCGAAGTCGGGGAGGATCAGGTCGACGCCGGGCTGGTGCTCCTCGGGGAACAGTACGCCGCAGTCGACGACGAGCAGCTTCCCGCCGTACTCGAACACCGTCATGTTGCGGCCGACCTCGCCGAGACCGCCGAGCGGGACGATCCGGAGGGTTGCTGCCGGAAGCTCCGGCGGGTCGTACGGGGTGGTGGGCATTGCGAAGCCTCCTCCGGGCGCTGGGACACCCGTCATCTGCGCGCCGTCGACCGTTCCGCGACGGCGCGATTCGTCATCTCGTGGTGCCCGAGACCTTCGGCAGCGCGCCGCCGGCGGCGGCGTTGCGGTCGGGGCGGAAGTTCGAGAAGTCGGCGCCGGGAACGGCGCTCACGAGCGCGAGCTCGTCCTCGATCTTGGCGGCCTCCCACTCCTCCGGTCCGACCAGCGGCAGCCGCACGCGCGGGCTGCCGATGCGGCCGAGGCCGTGGAGGATGTACTTCGCCGACACCGTGCCGGGCACGTGCGTCATCACGGCGCGCACGAGCGGCTCGAGCTGCTGGTGCGCGGCGGTGGCGGTCTTCAGGTCGCCGGCGTTCACGGCGTCGACGATCACGCGGTACGGCTGGGCCGCGATGTTCGCGGTGACGCCGATCAGGCCGGTGGCCCCGATCGCGAGGTGCGGCAGCACGTTGGCGTCGTCGCCCGAGAAGTACATCAGGTCGGTCTGGTTGAGCACGCGGCTCACCTCGCTGAAGTCGCCCTTGGCGTCCTTGATGGCGAGGATGTTCGGGTGCTTGGCGAGGCGCAGGATCGTCTCGTAGCGGATCGGCACACCGGTGCGGCCGGGGATGTCGTACAGGATCACCGGCAGATCGGTCGCGTCGGCGACCAGGCGGAAGTGCGTGAGGATGCCGGCCTGCGTGGGCTTGTTGTAGTACGGCGTGACGATCATGATGCCGTCGGCACCGACCTTCTCGCTGGCCTTGTAGAGCTCGATCGCGTGGGCGGTCTCATTCGACCCGCCACCCGTGATGATCTTGGCGCGGCCGGCGGCGACATCCTTTCCGACCTCGACGAGGCGGATCTTCTCCGCATCGGTGAGGGTCGACGTCTCACCCGTGGTGCCGGTGACGACGATGCCGTCGGCTCCCGCGGTGATGACGTCGTCGATGTGCTTCTCGACAGCGGGCCAGTCGACTTCGCCGTCGGCCGTCATGGGAGTGACGAGCGCGACGAGCACCTGTCCGAAGGGATTGCCCGTATGCGTCATGCACTCAGGTTATCGGGATGCCGCGCCCCTCCGCGCCCGGTGACGCCGGGCTCTGCTCAGCGGCCGCGCTCTCCGAGGCGGGCGGCGACCGACGGCGGGGCGAAGCGAGCGAGCGCGACGAGAAGCTTGTACCGCAGCGACGGGATCGACACCGGCACACCTCGGGCGGCATCCCGCAGCGACTCGGCCACGACGTCGCGCGCGGCGAGCCACATCCCGTCGGGCACGCCCTCCTGCCCCGGCGGCAGCCCGAGGCGCTCGTGGAAGTTCGTGTGCGTGTACCCCGGGCACACCGCGGTCACCGTCACTCCGCGCGGGCCGTAACGGCCGTTGGCCCACCGGCTGAAGCTCACGAGCCACCCCTTGCAGGCGCCGTAAGTCGAGCGCGGGATGAACGCCGCGACCGACGCGACGTTGATGATGCGACCGTGGCCGCGCGCGAGCATCGCGCCCAGTGCGGCGTGCGTGAGGCGCATCGGCACCTCGACGTGCAGCTCGAGGTGGCGCACCTCGTCCTCGATGTCGTTGCGCTCGAAGGCCAGCGGCAGCCCGAACCCGGCGTTGTTCACGAGGATCTCGATGGGTCGGGTCTCATCGGCGACACGGGCCTCCACCCGTTCGCGCTGGCGGCGCTTCAGCAGGTCGGCGCCGAGCACCTCGACCTCCACCCCGTAGGTCGACCGCAGCCGCACGGCGAGCTGCTCGAGCGCCTGCCGGTCGCGGGCGACGAGCACGAGGTGCGCGCCCTTCGCCGCGAGCTGACGCGCGTATTCCGCGCCGAGACCCGAACTCGCACCGGTGATGAGCGCCGTCTTCGCCATGCGCGCCAGCCTATTGCCGCGTCAGTCCGTGCCGCGCTCGGGCGGCCGCACCAGTCGCAGGAAGCGATAACGGATGCCGGAACCCGACGTGTACCAGCCGCCTTCCGGGTCCGTCGCGACCGTGACCCAGCCGGCGCGGTCGGGCGCCAGGGTGTCGCCCTCGACCTTCACATCGAGCTCGGTGACCTCCAGGAGGTCGGCGAGGTCGATGGCCTCCCGGAACAGCTGTCCGCCGCCGATCACCCAGATGCGCTCGGGCTCCGTTCCGTCGGCCAGGGCCAGCGCGGCCTCGAGCGATCCGGAGCGCTCGGCGCCGGCATCCGTCCATTCCTCGTGGCGGGTGACTACGATGTTGCGCCGCCCCGGCAGCGGGCGGAAGCGCGCCGGGAAGGACTCCCACGTACGGCGGCCCATCACGACCGGTGCGCCGAGCGTGAGCGCCTTGAAGTGAGCGAGGTCTTCCGGCACATGCCACGGCATGCCGCCGTCGGCACCGATCACGCCGTCATGGGCCTCCGCCCAGATCAGGCCGATCGGGGCCGTCATACCGCGACCGCCCCGCGGATCGCGGGGTGGTGCTGGTAGTCCTCGAGCACGAAGTCGTCGTAGCGGTAGTCGAAGATCGAGTCGGGCGTCCGGGCGATGCGGAGAGTCGGGTACGGGTACGGCTCGCGGGTGAGCTGCTCGCGCACCTGCTCGAGGTGGTTGTCGTAGATGTGGCAGTCGCCGCCGGTCCACACGAAGTCGCCGGGCTCGAGCCCGGCCTGCTGCGCCACCATGAGCGTGAGCAGTGCGTACGACGCGATGTTGAAGGGCACACCGAGGAAGAGGTCGGCGCTGCGCTGGTACAGCTGGCACGACAGCTTGCCGTCGGCGACGTAGAACTGGAACATCGCGTGGCACGGCGCGAGGGCCATGTCGGGGATGTCGGCAGGGTTCCACGCAGAGACGATCAGACGGCGGGAGTCGGGGTTCGCCCGGATCTGGTCGAGCACCAGCGCGATCTGGTCGATGTGCTCGCCCGACGGCGTCGGCCAGGACCGCCACTGCACGCCGTAGACCGGACCCAGCTCGCCCGAGGCATCCGCCCATTCGTCCCAGATCGTGACGCCGTTCTCCTGCAGCCACGCGACGTTCGACTCGCCGCGCAGGAACCACAGCAGCTCGTACGCGATCGACTTGAAATGCACCCGCTTGGTCGTGATGAGCGGGAAGCCCTGCGACAGGTCGAACCGGATCTGCCGGCCGAATGCACTCGTCGTGCCGGTGCCGGTGCGGTCGTCCTTGTGGGTGCCGTGCTCGAGCACATCGCGCAGAAGATCTTCGTACGGGGTCGGGATCGGCGTCGTCACGGCTGCCACGATACCCGCGCGTCACGACATCGCGGCCGTGCCCGCGCCGCGCGACCTCCTCACACCGATCACCCGCCTTCTGTTACAGCCGTCGCGTCATATTCGCGGATTCGGCCTCCATTCAGGTGAAAGGGGTTAGCCTGATCTGCTGTGAACCTCGTCGGCGCCCTCATCGCCCTCGCAGCGCTCCTCGCGGCGACGGTGGCACTCGGTGTCTTCCTGAACTGGCGCCAGTCCCACGCCCGCCGCAACGTCGCGCACGAGGTCGTCGAACCTCACCGCCTCGGCGCCGACGGACTCGGCGAAGTCGCCACCCTCCTGCAGTTCAGCACCGAGCTCTGCGCGCGGTGTCCCGGTGTGCATCGCACGCTCGCGGCGATAGCCGACGACCACGAGGGCGTGCGCCACCTCGACGTCGACCTCACCCACCGTCCCGACATCGCGAAGCACTTCCACGTGCTCCAGACGCCCACCACGCTGGTCCTCGACCGCAACGGCGTCGTGCAGACCCGCTTCGGAGGCGCGCCCGGCCGCGACGTGCTCGAGCTCGAGCTGAACCGCCTGATCGCGGAGGACGCCAGTGTCTGATCGGACGGATGCTGCGGCTCCGCGCGGCATCGACCCCCGGGGTCCGCGCTTCGTGGCCGGGATCACCGCCGTGCTCCTGCTCATCGTGGTCTTCCTCGGTCTGACCGGGCTGTCGACCGCGCAGACCGCCGAAGGCTGGGAGATCTCGTCGGCCGGTGTCGCCGAGCGGTTCCTCGATCCCGCGTTCCTGCTGCTGCTCGTGACCACCCTCCTGTTCCTGTGGGGCGTCGTCTCACCCCGCACGGCGCCGTGGGGGGTCCTCTACCGCAGACTCGTCGCGCCGCGTCTGTCGCCGCCGACCGAGCTCGAGGACCCGCGCCCGCCGCGCTTCGCGCAGGGTGTCGGCCTCTTCGTCTCAGCCCTCGGCTTGGTGCTGCAGCTGTTCGGCGTACCGTGGGCGCTCACCGTCGCCGCGGCGGCCGCGTTCATCGCCGCCTTCCTCAACGCCGTCTTCGGGCTCTGCCTCGGCTGCCAGCTGTACCTCCTGCTTCAGCGCGCGGGCATCGTGGGCCGCGCCCGCCCGGCTTCGGCCTGACGCGACGCCACCCCCGGCGGATGCCGAGGGGCGCAGCATCCGGTGTCAACCCATCGCGGTTCGGCAGCCCGACGCCATAGGCTGACGCGAGACGCCCGGCACGCGGGCGACCCGCCAGCGAGGAGGCCCCCATGACCGTCACGAGCGAAGCAAGCACGGTATGGAAGGGCGGGCTGTTCGACGGCTCCGGCGAGACCACTTTCGTGTCGTCCGGCCTCGGGACCTACCCGGTCAACTGGAAGGCGCGCAGCGAGGGCTCCACGTCTGTCACGACGCCGGAGGAGCTCATCGCCGCCGCGCATGCGTCGTGCTTCAGCATGGCCTTCTCGCTCGCTCTCGCCGAGAACGGCACTCCCCCGGAATCGATCGACACGACCGCGTCGGTCACCTTCAAGCCGGGCACGGGCATCACCGGCAGCCACCTGAACGTCAACGCGGTCGTCCCGGGTCTCGAGCCCGAGGACTTCGAGCGGCTCGCCCAGAGCGCGAAGGCCGGCTGCCCCGTCTCGCAGGCCCTGGCGGGCATCGAGATCACCATCGAGGCCACGCTTGCCTGAAGGCCCACCGACGGGTGACGGCGGTCGGCGGATCGTCGTCGCCGGGGCGTCCGGCCTCATCGGCCGGGCGCTCGTCGACAGCCTCCGCGCCGACGGCGTCGAGGTGACGACGCTCGTGCGGCGGCCCGCTCAGGCCGCGCACGAGGCCGAATGGCTCACGACGGCCGAGCCGCTCGATCCGGCGGTGCTTGCGGGCGCCCGTGCGGTGGTCGGGCTGAACGGTGCGAGCATCGGGCGGTTCCCCTGGACGCCGTCGTACAAGGGCACGCTGCTGTGGTCGCGCATCGCGCCGACGCGCGCGCTCGCCCGCGCGGTGCGCGAGCTGGGCACGGATGCCCCGCATCTCGTGTCGGCGTCGGCCGTCGGATACTACGGTTCGCGCCCCGGTGCTCGGTTCACGGAGGACGCGCCACGCGGCGAGACCTTCCTCGCGGACCTCTGCGGGGAATGGGAGGCTGCGGCATACGGTGCGGGGACGGATGCTGCCGTCTCGGTGCTCCGCACGGCACCGGTCGTGCACACCGACGGCGTACTGAAACCGCTGATGCTCCTCACCAGGCTCGGTCTCTCCGGTCCGATCGGCCGCGGGACGCAGGCGTGGCCGTGGATCTCCCTCGAGGACGAGGTGCGGGCGATCCGCCACGTCATCGACGCCCGTCTCACCGGTCCCGTGAACCTCTCGGGCCCCACCCGTGCCACGGCGAACGACCTCGGATTCGCCCTCGCGGTGCGGATGAACCGGCCGTACCTGCTGCGCGCGCCGGTGTGGGCGATGAAGCTCGTGCTCGGCCCGGACGCCACCGAGGCGATCCTCACCGCCGACGCCCACGTGGTGCCCGACGCCCTCGAGAAGTCGGGTTTCGCGTTCTCGAGCCCGACGGTCGAGGACGCGGTCGCGGCGGCCGTGCCCGCAGCATCCTGATCCGGTTCCGCGTTCAGGCGGGGCGGTCGGCCTTCTCGAGGCGGATGGCGGCTCGTACCGCTTCGCGCGCGCGACGGCGGTCGCCGGCCGCGTCGTAGGCGAGTCCGAGACGGTACCACGCCCGCCAGTCGTCGGGGTGCGCCTCGACGTCGGCGCGGTACGCGGGGAAGACGGCGTCCCCGTCCTCGCGCAGCACGCGGCCGCTGGGCTTCACGGCGACCTGCTCCTGCGGCAGCGCACCCTCGGCCTCGAGCCGCTTGCCGAGCTGCTGCGCGCGCACGCCGAACCACAGTTCCCGCCCGAGCGCCCACGCGGCGATGAGCGGGAGCACGACGAGAGCGGCGCCCATCGCGATTCCGACGGGGTCGCCGCTCACGAGCAGGAGCCACGCACGCTGCCCGACGAGCACGATGTACAGCGCGAGCAGCGCCGCCATGACGGCGACGCCGATGCGAGCGCTCATGCGCCGGTCGCGCGGGCGACCTGGCCGGGCACTCCGCCCTCGTCGACGGGTCCCCCGTCGGGCTGAGCGGCGCGGCGGCCGATCCCGATGTCGATCAGACTGTCGAGGCCGACGGTGACACCGGAGGCGTCGCGTGCGGCGGCGAGGGCGAGACGGATGCCGGGACCGTAGGCCTGCGCAGGCTCGATGGTGTCG
The DNA here is from genome assembly GCF_056156365.1 of Microbacterium sp. F01. Taxonomy (NCBI): domain Bacteria; kingdom Bacillati; phylum Actinomycetota; class Actinomycetes; order Micrococcales; family Microbacteriaceae; genus Microbacterium; species Microbacterium sp. F01. Next base: position 1,495,295 of record NZ_CM149592.1, on the reverse strand, counting down.
TGCACGATCGCGAGCGACTCCCCCGCCCCCGAGAGGATCGTCTCCTGACGGGCGACGACGCCTGGGCGGCGCAGCGAGTGGATGGGCACGCTCGCGACCTGCTGGCCGCGGGCGCGCTGGTCGACGTGGGGCGACTCGACCGGGCCGACGCCGTCGCGCGCGGCGGCGATGAGCTCCGCCGTGCGCACGGCCGTGCCGCTCGGCGAGTCGATCTTCGTCTCGCGGTGCGCCTCGACGATCTCGATCGACGGGAAGAACGGCGCCGCGGCGGCGGCGAGGGCCGAGCCCAGCACCGAGCCGAGGGAGAAATTGGGGATGAAGACAGCGCCGGTGCCGGCGGCCTCGACGAGCGGGCGGACCAGCGCGATGCGCTCGGCCGACCACCCCGAGGTGCCGACGAGCACGTTGATTCCGCGCTCGATCGCGGCGCGGACCACGTCGATCGAGACCGCGGGCGTCGACGCGTCGACGACCAGGTCTGCACCTTCGAGCTCCGACAGCTCCGAGCGGGACGAGAGGACCGCGGAGACCTCGAAGCCCGGCTCGGCCTCGACCACGTCGCGGATGATCGCGCCGAGCTTTCCGGTGCCGCCGACGATGGCCACGCGTGTCGTCATGCTTCCATCCTAGGCGGCGGTCCGGCCAGGACCCGGGCCGGACGGTCGTGGGAGGCGCCTACGCTGGAGGCGTGGTGACCCTCCGACCCTCCCCCGTCGACGCGCCGATGCCCACGACCTGCTCGCCGAGTACTTCCGGACCCGCACCGAGGGATTCGCCGACCAGGGCGTCGCGTACCGCACGATCTTCCCCGACCCGGCGGCGTTCGTTCCGCCCGCCGGCGTCTTCGTCATCCTCGACGACGACGACGGCGTCGCCCAGGGCTGCGGGGGCATCCGTCTCATCCCCGACGGGCCGCTCGGCACACGGTACGAGCTGAAGCACCTGTACCTGCGGCCGGTCACACGCGGGCGCGGGTGGGGACGACTGCTCGTCGAAGACCTCGTGGAGCGCGCCCGCGCGTTCGGCGCGGCCGAGCTCGTGCTCGACACGCACCACTCGCTCGAAGCGGCCGGAGCGCTGTACGCGCGCATCGGGTTCGTCGCGATCGAGCCCTACAACGACAACCCGAACGCGTCCCGGTGGTACGGGAAGCCGCTCTGAGGGCCGTTCAGACCGGGTAGACCTCGGGGAGGCCGGTCCGGAGCTCGACGGGCAGGTGCGCGAGGTCGTTGTGCGACAGCAGCGTCCACGGGCGGCCCTGCTTCTGCGCGATCACCGTGAGTCCGCAGTGCGCCTGGTTGAGCGTCATCCAGCGCCAGTCGGGCGCCTGCAGCACCTCGCGCACGAACCACGCGATCACGAAGTTGTGCGTGATCAGGAGCTCGTGCACCTCGCCGCGCTTGCGCGCCAGGAACTCGCTCGTCGCATCCGACATCTGCGCGCGGCCCGCCTCGACCTCGGCCTCGGTGACCGAGCCGAAGAACGGCTCGAACGCGGCGGGCGTCTCGTCGGTCATGCCCGTCGGCACGCAGTCGAACAGCAGCGCGGACGGCTCCGGCGTGAGCGACGGCATCCGCTCGGCGACCGCGCGAGCGGTCTGGCTGGCGCGCTCGAGCGGCGAGTGCCACAGCGCGTCGAACGGCACACCCGAGAGCCGGTCCGCGAGCAGCGCAGCCTGCCGCCGCCCGCGCGGCGAGAGGGGCCCGTCGACGAGTCCGTGCTCGGCGTCCTGATGCTCGCCGTGCCGCACGAGGTAGATGTAGTGCGTCACGCAGCTCACTCCGTCGGGTGTCGCGTGCCCGGGGAAGAGGCACTCCGTCAAGCCTACGACACCTCGTCAGGGAGGTCCGGGGCCTGTGGACGGCGAGTCCCAAGCGGCGGACGCGACTACTCCGAGGCGTGGCCGATGTCGGACAGCTGACCGCGGCTGAGGCGAACGCCGACGCCCTGCACGAGCTCCTCGACGTGCTGCGGCGCGTACGCGTTCACGATCGGCGCCGTGACGAGCTTCTGCGAGAGCAGCCAGGCGACGGCGACCGCCGCATCGGGAACACCCAGCTCGGCGCCGACGGCGTCGAGCGCGCGCAGCGTGCGGCTTCCCCGGCGGTTGAGATTGGCCGCGAGCTGCGCCCCGCGCACCGAGAGGGCGCCGCGGATCTTCGAGCGCTGCCGGCCCGCCAGGAACCCGTGCTCCAGCGCGTGGGACGGGGTCACCGCCATGCCCTGGGCCCCCGCGACGAGGCGGAGATCGGCGTCGAACTCGTGACGGCGCAGCACGTTGAACGGAACGTCGAGCACCGTGATGCGGGGGTAGCCCGCCGACGCGAAGATGCGCGCCTCGACGAGCTGCGCCGCGCTGTAGCCGATGGCGCCGAGCGCACGCACCTTCCCGGTCTCGACGAGCCACTCCGCCGTCGCGAGCGTGTCTTCGAGCGACGACGCGCGATCGGTCGTCGCGTCGAGGTAGAGGACGTCGATGCGGTCGGTGCGCAGGCGGTTCAGCGAGGCCTCGACGGCCCGCACGAGGTTGACCGGGCCGAGCCCGGGGTTGTCGGCGTGGCCGCCGACGCGCACCGCAAGGACGATTTCGTCGCGGAGGCCGCGAGACTGCAGCCACTGGCCGATGATGTGCTCGCTGCGACCGCTCGAATAACTGTCGGCGGTGTGCACGGCGTTGCCGCCCAGTTCGGCGTACGTGTCGAGGATCGCGTGGCTCGACTCGAGGTCGACGTTCCACCCGAACTCGGCGGCGCCGAGGATCAGCGGGAAGATGTGCGAGCCGCTCTCGCCGAGCGCGACGCGCACGTTGCTGCCGATGGAAGGACCCTGCACCGGGATCGGGGCGGAGGGATGCGGGCCGCGTGCCGCGCCCAGCGATGCGGATGCGGCATCAGTGCTCGACGACGGGAGCGTCGAGTCAACGCCGAAGTAAGCCATGTGCCACCCCCTCACGAATCCCCTGGGGAATGTCGTGATCACTATGCGCGCCCCCCGGCGCTTACACACAGGGTAGGCCAGTCCGGACAGAGAGCCGTTCACTCAGGCGAACTTGGGGCAAACATTACATAACGCTTTGGTCACGAAGCACTGATACCTAGGGCATTTGTCCTCCGTTCGGCGGACAGAGTGCGCGAAGCGCCTACCGGACGACCTACGACGGATGCCCGCCCCCTCGCGGGGACGGGCATCCGTGATTCCATCGACCGGGTTCACCGGACGGCGAGGTGCATCAGCCTTCGGCGGGACCCTCCGGGCCCTCGCTGGCCGCGGCGCGACCCTCCTGGTCGGCAGCCTCCTCGAGCACCGGCTCGAGCGAGAGCTTGCCGCGGTCGTCGATCTTCGTGATCTTGACGAGCAGCTTCTGACCGACCGAGAGCACGTCCTCGACGTTCTCCACGCGCTTGCCGCCGGCGAGTTTGCGGACCTCACTGACGTGCAGCAGCCCGTCCTTGCCGGGCAGGAGCGAGATGAACGCGCCGAACGTCGCGATCTTGACGACGGTTCCGAGGAACTGCTCGCCGACCTCCGGGTTGGTGGGGTTGGCGATCGCGTTGACCTGGGCACGGGCGGCCTCGGCCGAAGGGCCGTCGGTCGCGCCGATGTAGACGGTGCCGTCCTCCTCGATGGAGATCTGCGCGCCGGTCTCGTCCTGGATCGCGTTGATCGTCTTGCCCTTCGGGCCGATCAGCTCGCCGATCTTGTCGACCGGGATCTGCACGCTGATCACGCGCGGAGCGGTCGGCGCCATCTCGTCGGGGCCGTCGATCGCGGCGTTGAGCACGCCCAGGATCGTGAGGCGCGCGTCCTTGGCCTGGGTCAGCGCGGCGGCGAGGACCGACGACGGGATGCCGTCGAGCTTCGTGTCGAGCTGGATCGCGGTGACGAACTCGCTCGTGCCGGCGACCTTGAAGTCCATGTCGCCGAGGGCGTCCTCGGCGCCGAGGATGTCGGTCAGCGCGGCGTAGCGCGTCTGGCCGTCGACCTCGTCGGACACGAGGCCCATCGCGATACCGGCGACGGGCGCGCGCAGCGGCACACCGGCGTTCAGCAGCGACAGCGTCGAGGCGCAGACCGAGCCCATCGACGTCGAGCCGTTGGAGCCGAGCGCCTCGGACACCTGGCGGATCGCGTACGGGAACTCCTCGCGGCTGGGCAGCACCGGCACGAGCGCGCGCTCGGCCAGGAAGCCGTGCCCGATCTCGCGACGCTTCGGGCTGCCGACACGGCCGGTCTCACCGGTCGAGTAGGGCGGGAAGTTGTAGTGGTGCATGTAGCGCTTGCTCGTGACAGGCGACAGCGAGTCGATCTGCTGCTCCATCTTGAGCATGTTCAGCGTGGTGACGCCCAGGATCTGGGTCTCGCCGCGCTGGAAGATCGCCGAGCCGTGGACACGCGGGATGACCTGCACCTCGGCGTCGAGCGGCCGGATGTCGGCCAGGCCACGACCGTCGATGCGGACGCCCTCGGCGAGGATGCGGCCGCGCACGATCTTCTTCGTGACGGACTTGTAGGCGGCGCTGAACTCGAGCGTTGCGACCGCGGGGAGCTCGCCGGCCTCGACGGCGGCGAGCAGCTCGGCCTTGACGGCGTCCTTGATCGCGTCGTCGGCGTTCTGGCGCTCCTGCTTGTCGGCGATCTGGTACACCGGCACAAGCTGGTCGTACGCGCGCCCGGCGACGAAGTCGTAGGTCTCCTGCGCGTAGGGCGGGAACACCGGGTAAGGCTGGATCTCCTTCGCGGCGGTGTTCGCCACGACGTTCTGCGCCGCGACGAGCTCCTTGATGAACGGCTTCGAGGCCTCGAGGCCCGCGGCGACGATCTCTTCGCTGGGCTTGGTGGCACCGGCCTTGATGAGGTTCCAGCTGTGCTCGGTGGCCTCGGCCTCGACCATCATGATCGCGACGTCGCCGTCGGGCAGCACGCGACCGGCGACGATGAGGTCGAACACGGCCTCCTCGAGCTGCGTCACAGTCGGGAACGCGATCCACTGGTCGGCGTGCTCGCCGTGACCCGGGATGAGCGCGAGGCGCACACCGGCGATCGGGCCCGAGAACGGCAGGCCCGAGATCTGGGTCGACAGCGACGCCGCGTTGATCGCGAGCGCGTCGTAGAACTCGCCCGGCGCGATCGAGAGCACCGTGACGACGATCTGCACCTCGTTGCGCAGGCCGTCGACGAACGACGGGCGCAGCGGGCGGTCGATGAGACGGCAGACGAGGATCGCCTCGGTCGAGGGGCGGCCCTCGCGACGGAAGAACGAACCGGGGATCTTGCCCGCCGCGTACGAACGCTCTTCGACGTCGACGGTCAGCGGGAAGAAGTCGAAGCCCTCGCGAGGCGACTTGCCGGCGCTGGTCGCCGACAGGAGCATCGTCTCCTCATCGAGGTACGCGGCGACGGCACCCTGTGCCTGCTGCGCGAGTCGTCCGGTCTCGAACCGGACGGTACGGGTGCCGAAGCGGCCGTTGTCGAGAACGGCTTCAGCGGCGGTGATTTCAGGACCTTCCAAGAGGTCTCTCCTTCTTTGTTTAGGCTCGCACGCGCGTTTCGCGCACGAGCTTGTGCGAAGGAGCAGGAACAGGCAGATCTCGGCGCGCGGGAGTGCCGCGGGGTTCGCCAGCGCTGGTCACCAGTAGAAGATCACCCGACGTCTGTCGGCGGGGAATCCACCACAGGGGACCAGCTTCCTGCCGGCCTGCTCCACAGTGCCCATATGAAGCACAGTGCTCACATGTGGAATTGGGCGGTTGCCAGACGACAACCTTCCCAAGCCTATCAGCAGGGTCCCCGATGACCCCCACCCTGGCGAGCGTCCGATGCCACGCCTAGGGTGGGGGCATGAGCACCGACGAGAAGCCGGCGTCTGCGGCATCCGATGAGATGAAGCGCAAGTTCAAGGAAGCACTCGACAAGAAGAACGCGAACCACCGTCAGGGCGAAGCCCACATGGACGGCGACTCGGCCATCCACGGCACGCACGGAGCGGTCACGAAACGCGAGTTCCGTCGCAAGAGCGGATAGGAGCAGGTCATGGTCTTCGACCCGACGTTCCACGAGATCTCGAACGAGGCCGACGAGCTGCCCGACCTCGATGGTCAGGATGACGCCCCTCCCCTGCAGGACGTCGAGGAAGACGAGCTTCCGCCGTACGGCGAGGAATGATCGCGAGACGGCCATGAGCGACTTCCGTGAGCGCATCCCCGACGACGAACGGGACGTGCCGGTCGACGACGGCGTGGAGTTCGAACTGCCGCCGCCGACCATCGATCCGCTCGAGGCGGTCGAAGAGGACGTGGACGAGCTCGAGCTGGAGGAGCGCGAGGCGGCGATCGAAGCCGGAGAGATCAGCCCGGACGACTGAACGGGCGGGCGCGGGTGTCCCCCGCGCCCGCCCGTTCCGGTCCGTCAGCGGGAGAGCAGTTCCTCGCGCTCGCGGGCGCGGCGCTCCTTGGCCTCCGCCTCGGTGATCGCGGCCTCCTCGAGACCCTGCACGCCGACAGCGTCCACCGCGGGCGACATCCCGTCGTGGCCGTCGCCCGACAGCGTGGTCTCGTCGAACGGCAGCTCGCCGGCCAGCACGCGGCGCGCGCGAGCGCCGTCGAACTCCTTCGTCCACGTGCCGATCAGCACCGTCGCGACCGCGTTGCCGGTGAAGTTCGTGAGCGCACGGCCCTCCGACATGAACCGGTCGATGCCGACGATGACGCCGACGCCGTTCACGAGGTCGGGCCGGTACGCCTGCAGACCGCCCGCGAGGGTCGCGAGGCCGGCCCCGGTGACGCCCGCCGCACCCTTGGACGCGATGATCATGAAGACGAGCAGGCCGATCTGCTGGCCGATCGACATCGGGGCGCCCATGCCGCTGGCGATGAAGAGCGACGCCATCGTCAGGTAGATCGCCGTGCCGTCGAGGTTGAACGAGTAGCCGGTCGGCACGGTGATGCCGACCACGGGCTTCGAGACCCCGAGGTGCTCCATCTTCGCGATGAGGCGGGGCAGCGCCGACTCGGAGGACGACGTGCCGACGATCAGCAGGTACTCGCGGGCCAGGTACTTGATGAGGCTGAAGATGTTCACGCGGGTGACGACGTACAGCAGCGTGCCGAGAACGCCGACGATGAACAGCACGCAGGTGATGTAGAACGCGATCATCAGCGTGCCGAGGGCCCAGATGGCCGCGATGCCGGTGTTGCCGACGACGGCGGCGATGGCGCCGAGCGCGCCGATCGGGGCGAGCCACAGGATCATGCCGAGGATGCGGAAGACCAGCGCCTGGAGGTGCTTCACGGCGTTCATGATCGGCGCGCCCTTGTCGCCCATCTGCTGCAGCGCGAAACCGACGAGCAGGGCGATGAACAGCACCTGCAGCACGCTCTCGCCGGTGAAGGCCGAGAAGAACGTGGTCGGGATGATGCCGAGGATGAACTCCTGGGTCGTCTTCGCCTCGGCGGTCGCCTCGTACGTGGCGTTCGCCATGTTGAGGCCTTCGCCCGGGTGCAGCAGGTTGCCGACGACGAGGCCGATGGCGAGCGCGAACGTCGACATCACCATGAAGTACAGCAGGGCGAGGCCGCCGATCTTGCCGACGGTCGCCGCCTTGGCGATGGAGCCGACCCCCACCACGATCGTGCAGAAGATGATCGGCGCGATCATCATCTTGATGAGCGCGACGAAGCCCTCGCCCAGAGGCTTGAGCGCGACGCCGACGTCGGGCCAGACGAGGCCGACGATCGCGCCCAGGACCACGGCGGCGATGACCGAGAGATAGAGCCAGGTGTGCTTGTCCCACGCCTGCTTGCCGCGTCTCCAGTTGAATCCGGGGAGCGTGAAGGACGTGGTGCGGGTCGAGAGAGCCATCATTGCCTCCTGCGGGATGAACGGCGGTGTTTCCGCGGTGCCGCTCGAGAGTGCGGCGTGACCACAGCGTGCGCGCCTTGCCGTCGCGCCGCGATTTGCGGTCGTATTGGTCGCGACTCAGGGCTCCCTCTTCCCACCCCTCACCGGCGAGGATGGAGGCGGCGGCATCGATGAGGAGAGCCATGTCAGCGACGACGACGCAGGGCAGCGCGGCGTCGCGCGTGTTCGTCGTCGTCGCCGTCTCCGCCGCCGTGATCGTCGCCGCCCTCGCCGCCGTGCTCGTGCTGGACGCCGAGCGCTCGGAGCGGAACGAGGCGGAGGAGGTGACGCGGGCCGTCGCGACGTCGCTCGCATCGCTGCCCGAGGTCGCGGACGCCCTGGACGCGCCGGCCCCGTCCGAGACCCTGCAGCCGCTCGCCGCGGACGTGATGACGCGGACGGGGCTCGACTTCGTCACGATCATGACCCCGGACGGCATCCGCGTGAGCCACCGCTACCCCGCCGAGATCGGCCGGCGCTACCTCGGCACGATCCCGGCCACGCCGAGCGTGTTCACCGAGGAGTTCACGGGCACCCTCGGCCCGTCGGTGCGGACGATCGTGCCGGTGTCCGCCGACGGAGACCTCGTCGGCTGGGTCTCGGTCGGCGTCACGATCGGCAGCATCTGGTCGAAGATCATCCCGCGGCTGCCCTTCGTCGTGTCGATCGCGCTCGCGCTCCTCGCGGCGGGCCTGGTCGGCGCGTGGCTCGCGCGACGCACCACGCGGCGCGTCGCGGGCGACCTGCCTGCCGGGACGATCCGCGACGCCGTCGCGTCGTACGAGTCGGTGCGCACGCTCGGCGAGGCGCTGCGCGCGCAGACCCACGAGCACGGCAACCGCATGCACACCGCGGTGTCGCTGCTCGAGCTCGGCCGCACCGGCGAGGCGATCGAGATCCTCACCGAGACGTCGCGTCAGTCTCAGGAGCTCGTCGATCAGGTCGCCGCGCGTCGTGGCGGTGACCCCACGGTGGGGGCGCTGCTGCTGGGCAAGGCCGCGCAGGCCCGCGAGCGCGGCATCGAGTGGTCGGCCGAGATCGACCCGGACGCGCCCCGAAGCGTGCTGACGCCCGTCGATGCGGTCTCGGTCGTCGGCAATCTGATCGACAATGCGATGGATGCCGCGGCCGCCGCCGATGCACCGCGCTGGGTGCGCGTCGTGTTCGGGAGGACCTCCTCCTCCCCCGAGGCGCTGCGGATGGAGGTGTCGGACAGCGGCCCCGGGGTGCCGGAGGCGCTGCGCGAGCGCATCTACGAACACGGGTTCTCCACCAAGCCCGGCGGGGCCGAGGGGCGCGGAGTCGGCCTCGCGCTCGTCCGCTCCATCGTGGCGAGCGCGGGCGGCGAGATCGAGCTGCGGGAGGACCCGACGGTCTTCGTGGTGACCCTGCCGGCGAGGACGACATGATCCGCGTGCTGCTCGTCGACGACGATGCGCTCACCCTCGAGCTGCATCGCGACTACCTCGCGCGCCTCGACGACTTCGAGGCCGTCGGCGAGTGCACGGGGGCGCGGGCGGCGATCGACGCCGTGCTGGAGCGCGGCGGCGAGATCGACCTCGTGCTGCTGGACGTCACGATGCCCGACGGCACCGGCCTCGACGTGCTGCGGCACGTGCGGGCGCGCGGCGCAGCCGTCGACGTCATCGCGATCACGGGAGTCCGCGACGCGGACGTCGTGCGGCAGATGGTCTCGCTCGGCGTCGCGCAGTACCTCGTGAAGCCGTTCACCTTCGCGGTCTTCCGCGAGCGCTTGGAGCAATACCGCGAGTTCCGGCGGCGTGCGGCTCAGACCGCCGGGGCGCCGACGCAGGCCGAGATCGACGCGCTCCTCGGGGCGCTCCGCCCGGCCACGCCGGTGGCGCTGCCGAAGGGACTCTCGGCCGACACGCTCGTCCGCATCAGCGACGAAGTGCGTGAACGCGGGCCGGTCTCGGCCGCCGAGGCGGCGGAGCGACTGGGCATGTCGCGCGTGGCCGCGCGCCGCTACCTCGAGCACCTCGTGGCCGAGGGCCGCGCGCAGCGCGCCGCCCGCTACGGCACGCGTGGGCGGCCGGAGTCCGAGTACGCGTGGGCGCAGCATCCGTCCGCTCTGTAGGCGAACAGACTCCGAACATCGCCCTCTCACGCGATCTGAGGGATGACGGCGCCGTCTCAGCGGTATAGCTTCGGCACCGAAGGGACCGACCGGGGTGCGGTGAATCGCAGACTCCGACGCGCACCTGCGCAACCGGTCCGCCCAGCGATGGAGGATCCATGTATCAGGACGAGGCGCTGCAGCCGACCTTCACCCGAGCCGGCGAGGCGACGACAGCGAGGTACAACGTCATCCCCGACGGGGAGATGCTGCCCGAGACCGCTTACCGCGTCATCCGCGATCAGACGATGCTCGACGGCAACGCGCGGCTGAATCTCGCGACGTTCGTCGGGACGTGGATGGACGACTACGCCAATCGGCTCGCGGTCGACTCCGCCGACAAGAACATGATCGACAAGGACGAGTATCCGGCGACGGCCGCCATCGAGGAGTGCTGCTGGCGCATCCTGGGCGACTTGTGGAATGTGCCCGACGCCGAGGACGTGATCGGCACCTCGACCATCGGGTCGTCGGAGGCGTGCATGCTCGGCGGCCTCGCGCTCAAGCGTCGCTGGCAGCATGCGCGTCGCGCCGCGGGGAAGTCCACCGAGAAGCCGAACCTCATCATGAGCTCGGCGGTGCAGGTCTGCTGGGAGAAGTTCTGCAACTACTTCGACGTGGAGATGCGGCTCGTCCCCGTGACCGCGGAGCACCCGCTCATGGACGGCTCGGGGCTCGAGGACTACGTCGACGAGAACACGATCGGCGTGGTCGCGATCGTGGGCGTCACCTACACCGGCGCGTATGAGCCGGTGAAGGCCATCGCCGCGAAGCTCGACGAGATCCAGGCGAAGACCGGGCTCGACATCCCGATGCACGTCGACGGCGCCTCGGGAGCCATGATCGCGCCCTTCCTGCAGCCCGACCTCGAGTGGGATTTCCGGGTCGAGCGCGTGCAGTCCATCAACACGTCGGGCCACAAGTACGGACTCGTGTACCCGGGCGTGGGCTGGGTGGTGTGGCGCAACGCCGCGGCGCTGCCGGACGACCTCGTCTTCAAGGTGAGCTACCTCGGCGGATCGATGCCGACCTTCGCGCTCAACTTCTCTCGACCCGGTACCCAGGTGCTGCTGCAGTACTACCGATTCCTGCGCCTGGGCCGCGCCGGCTACACCGCGATCCAGCAGGCCTCGCAGGACGTCGCCGTGTACCTGTCGTCGGCCATCGCCGAACTCGACGCCTACGAGCTCCTGAGCGACGGCACCGACATCCCCGTGTTCGCCTGGCGGCTCACCCCGGGCCACACCGACAAGTGGACGCTCTACCACCTGTCGGAGCGGCTGCGGATCAAGGGATGGCTCGTCCCCGCGTATCCCCTCTCGGGCGAACTGTCGGATCAGACCGTGATGCGCATCGTGTGCCGCAACGGGCTCAGCCGCGACCTCGCCGAGGACCTTCTGAAGGACATCAAGAGCGAGACCGAGTTCCTCGACTCGCTCGACAGCCCGATGCCCCACCCCGGCATCGCTCCCGCGTTCCACCATTGAGCACGCGACGAGCGGAGGACCCGGCCGCGCGCCGCGTCCGGCGACTCCGACGGGAGTCGTGGGGCTTCGCGGTCGGATCGGCGCTGTTCTTCCTCGGCGTGGTCCCGGCGTACGCCGAGTGGGCGGGCCCGGTGGGCGCGAACATCACGTTCTTCGCCGGCTCGATCTTCTTCACCACGGCGGGGCTCATCCAGCTCCTGCTGAGCGGGCGCACGACGCCCGACGCGCGCATGAATCGGGCGGACCGCTTCGACTGGTGGGCTGCAGCGATCCAGTTCGCCGGCACGCTCCTGTTCAACGTGTCCACCGCGGCCGCCCTGATCGCCTCGATCGTCGACCCGGACTACGTCGGCGCGGGTTGGCGGCCTGACGCGTTCGGCTCCGTGGCCTTCCTCGTCTCCAGCGTGCTGGCGGTGGTCGCGACGAAGGACCGGGGCACGCTGTGGGACCGCGACGCCCGCACGTGGCACGGCACCGGCCTCAACCTCCTGGGGTCGATCGCGTTCGGCGTCTCGGCAGTCGCGGCGTTCGTGGTGCCCTCCACCGGCGAGCTGCTGAGCCCGCTGTGGGCGAACCTCGGCACCGGCGTCGGCGCGCTCTGCTTCTTCGCGGCGGCCCTCCTCGCCCGCCGCACGATCGGCGAGGCGGAGTGAAAAGGACGGAGCGGATGCCTCAGCCGGCGTGCACGCGAGCGGGCACGTCGCCGGGTCCGCCGATGAGCACGTAGTCGGCGTGCTTGGCCACGAGTCCGTCGCCGGCCGTGCGCCCGTGCAGTCGCCGCCACACCCACGGCAGGGCGTCGCGGCGCAGCCACGTGCCCGGGAGCACCGGGTCGTCGTCGGCGTGCAGGCTCGCGTCGAGCTCGCCGAGCGCCTCGGCGTCGGGCACCCCCAGTGCCTCGGCCGCGCGATACGCGAGGTACCGGTGACCCCGCGGGCGCAGGTGCACCTTGTCGTCGGCCCAGAGATCCAGGTCGCCGACCGCCGGAAGGCCCTGCGCGTCGAGGAACGCATCGGTGTCGAGCAGCACCGCGCCGGTCGCCGCGGCGATCCGCCGGAGCTCCGACGAGAACACCGCGAACCGGCGGGCGAACAGCCGCGCGGGGCGTCGGCGCGGGAGGAACGGCGTGACGAGGAGCACATCGACGCCGGCGCCGCGCAGCGCCCGCACGGCGTGCTCCAGATCGGCGGCCACGGCGACCGGGTCGACGCGGCGCCCGACGAGGTCGTTGGCGCCGACGAGGATCGACACCAGCTGCGGTCGGAGGGCGAGCGCCCGCGGCACCTGTTCGCTCACGACATGCCGCACGCAGCGGCTGCGCACGGCGAGGTTGGCGTAGCGGAACGGCTCGCCGGAGCGGCCGGCGTGCGCGAGCAGCTGCGCGAGCCGGTCCGCCCAGCCGCGATACTGCCCCGCCGGCATGCGCGAGGCGTCGCAGAGTCCCTCGGTGATCGAGTCGCCGAGTGCGACGAACCGCGACCACGAGCGCCGGGATGCGGGCGTCGGCACCGCAGGCCGGGTCGCCGCGCGCTGGGACTGCGCATCGTCGATGGGACGCAGCATCCGTGCCTCGTCATAGTGCTCGACCAGGCGGCTGCAGACCGCGTCCCACGTGCGCTCGCGCACCGATTCGCGGGCCGCTGCCGCGAACGCGCGGCGCTTGCCCTCGTCGCCGACGAGGTCGGCCACGCGTGCGCGCAGATCGCCGAGGTCGCCGGGGCGGTAGAGCCAGCCGTCGACGCTCGAGCGCACCAGGTCGACGGGGCCGCCGACGCCGGTCGCGACGACGGGCACCCCGCTGGCCAGCGCCTCCTGGATCGTCTGGCCGAACGTCTCGCTCTCGCCGGGATGCACGAACACGTCGAAGCTCGCGAGCGCCTCGGCGAGCGCGGGCCCGGTCAGGTGCCCGGTGAAGACGGCGTCGGGAAGCGCGCGCTCGAGCGCGGGCCGCGCCGGTCCGTCGCCGACGATGACGAGCCGGGCGCCGGGGAGCGCGGCGAGCGCGGCGAGGTCCTCGACCTGCTTCTCGGGCGCGAGGCGGCCGACGTAGCCGACGATCGTGTCGCCGGGGGCGACGCGGGAGCGCCAGTCGTCGCTGCGCCGCTCGGGCCCGAAGCGCTGGACGTCGACACCGCGTCCCCACCGGCGCAGGCGATCGACGCCGAGGTCCTCGAGCTGCCGCAGCGACGCGGTCGACGGCGCCAGGGTGAGGGTCGCCCGGCGATGCAGGCGCCCGATGTGGCGGCCGACCAGCGCCGCGGCCTGCGGCATCCCGTACTTCTCCGCGTACGCGACCACATCGGTCTGGTAGACGGCGACCGCGGGCACGCGCAGCGCGTCGGCTGCCGCGAGACCCTGCCAGCCGAGCACGAACGGCGAGGCCAGATGCACGATATCCGGCCGGAAGTCACGCAGGATCGCCGTCAGCCGCGCGGCGCGGGCGAACACGACGCGCACCTCGGGATACGACGGCAGGGGCGCCGAGCGCAGCAGCTCGGTGCGGGCGCCGTGGAGGTCGGTGGTGATCTCTCCGGCGCGCGGTGCGATGACGAGCGTCTCGTGTCCTTCGGCGGCGAGATGCCGAAGGACGTGGAGCACCGACCCCGTCACCCCGTTCATGTGGGGCAGGAACGATTCGGCGAGCAGTGCGACTCTCACGCCTCCAGGGTGACGGGACGGACGGGGACGGATGCCGCGAACCGGCGTCCGTGCGGAAGAGTTCACCGGATGCACCGCGGCGGGTCACCGGACGTGCCCCGTTCCGTCGCCGTTCACCACGGGCGGCTACCAAGAAGACATGGTCGAGGATCTGCTCACCACGGTGGCGTCGAGCGCGTGGGCGCTGCCGCTGCTGTTCGTGCTCGTGGTGGGCGACGCGTTCCTGGTGGTGATCCCCGGCGAGGCGGCGGTCACCGCGCTCGGTGCGCTTGCGGTGTCGCAGGGCGAGCCAGCCCTGGGGGCGATCGTGCTCGTGGCCGCGGCGGCCGCGCTCACGGGCGACGCCGCCTGCTACGTCGTGGGCCGCACGATCGGACTCGAGCGGTGGCGCTGGATGCGCGCCCCGCGCGCGCAGAGTGCATTCGCCTGGGCGCGCCTGCGACTGGAGCGCCGCGCTGCTGTGGTGCTGTTCACCGCACGGTTCATCCCCTTCGCCCGGCTCGCGGTGAACCTCACGGCGGGCGCGACACGGCTGCCGGCGCCCCGCTATCTCGCGGTGGCCGGCCTCGCGGCGCTCGCGTGGGCGATCTATCAGGCCCTCGTCGGGGCGGTCGTGGCGACGCTCGTTCCCGGCGGCCCGGTCGTCGCGGTGGTCGTGTCGGTGGCGTTCGCCGTGGGGCTAGGCCTGGCGATCGACGCGGTGCTCGCGCGCCGGCTGCGCGCACGGAGGGCCACCCAGGGTGAGTGAGCCGGAGCATCGCGCGATGTCGCCCGGTGCGGCCATGATGGGCGCGTGGCAGACGTGATCTCAGACGCATACGACGACGCCTTCCTCGGCGTTGCACTCCCCCTCCCCCGTCCTGCAGACGGGCGCGCGGTGCGCGAACTCACCTACCCCCGGTTCACCGTGCTGCTCGACCCTGAGCGCCGGCTCGCGGCCGTCACCGGCGTGAACATCGACGGTGCGGCGCTGCAGGACCTGCCGCGGACCGGTGACTGGGATCTCGATCCGCGGATCCCCGCGGCCGAGCAGGCGGGCCCAGCCGTCTACGCCTCCAACGACCTGGATCGCGGGCACCTGGTGCGCCGCCGCGATCCCGGCTGGGGCTCCGAGGCCGAGGCCCGGCGGGCGACGGAGGCGACGTTCACCTATCCGAACGCCGCGCCGCAGGCGAGCGGGTTCAATCAGTCGAAGGAGCTGTGGCTCGGGCTCGAAGACCACGTGCTCGAGTTCGCCGAGACCACCGACGAGCGCATCAGCGTCTTCACCGCACCGGTCCTGAAGGACGACGACCCGCCGTACCGCGGCATCCGTGTCCCGCGCCGGTTCTTCAAGGTCGCCGCGTGGACGACACGGGAGGACGGGGCGTCGCGCCTCGCGGCCGCGGGCTTCGTGCTCGACCAGTCGGAGCTCATCGACCTTCGTGAGGGCGTGCTCGACGTGCCGACGCTCGGCGCCTTCCGCACGTTCCAGGTGCGGATCGCCGACATCGAGGAGTTGTCGGGCATCGACCTCGGCACCCTCGTCGACGCCGATGTGCTGGCGACAACGACAGTTCGCGGAGAGAGCGCGTGGCGCCCTCTCCGCGAACCGGAGGATGTCGTTCTCGGCTGAGGCTACTCCCCCGCGAGACCGCCGAGCAGGTGGCCGAACGAGCGGCCCTCACCGAGGTAGTTGGCGGGGTCGAACGGGTCGGCGTCGGACGCGGGCTCGCGGCGCGCGATCGCGTCGGCGAGCTCGCGCGCCCCGCGGTCGATGCGCTCGCCCAGCGGGGCGACGTTGTCGGCCGACGCACCCCAGTCGCTCGACGCGGCGAACACTCCGGTCGAGACCGGCTCGGCGTGCAGGTAGGTGAACAGCGGCCTGATGGCGTAGTCGATCGCCAGCGAGTGGCGAGCGGTGCCCGCGTTCGCGCCGATCAGCACCGGCTTCCCGGTCAGGGCGTCGGGGTCGAGCACGTCGATGAACGACTTGAAGAGTCCCGAGTAGCTCGTCGAGAAGATCGGCGTGACCGCGATGACCGCATCGGCCGAGACGACCGCGTTGATCACCGACTCGAGCGCGGGAGGCGCGAACCCCGTGAGGAGGTTGTTCGTGATGTCGTGCGCGTAGTCGCGCAGCTCGAACACGTCGACCTCGATCTCGATGCCGCGGTCCGAGAGCTGCTTCGCCGTCGCGGCGGCCAGCCGGTCCGCGAGCATGCGGGTCGACGACGGGTTCGACAGTCCCGCTGAGATCACCGCGATGCGGCGTGCGGAGTTGGTCATGTCACGCCTCCTTCCGGCCGAGGCCGAACGCGGCACCTGCGGGCGCCGGGCTGTCCTGGTAGGGGCTCGCGCCCACGAGGTTGTCGCCGCGGTTCGCGCCGGGGACGGCCTGGCGCGGCGCCTCGTCACCGTACTTCGCGGCTACGAGGTTCGCGTGGGTCGGGGCATCCGGAACCTCCGCCGGACGGTTCTTCTGCAGCTCCTTGCGCAGCACCGGAACCACCTCGCCGCCCAGGATGTCGAGCTGCTCGAGCACGGTCTTGAGGGGCAGGCCGGCGTGGTCCATGAGGAACAGCTGGCGCTGGTAGTCGCCGTACGTCTCGCGCATGGCGGCGTACCGGTCGATCACCTGCTGGGGAGAGCCGACCGTGAGCGGCGTCATCTCGCTGAAGTCCTCGAGAGACGGGCCGTGCCCGTAGACCGGGGCGTTGTCGAAGTACGGGCGGAACTGCTTCACCGCATCCTGCGAATTCGCAGCCATGAACACCTGCCCACCGAGGCCGACGATCGCCTGTTCGGGCGTGCCGTGGCCGTAGTGCGCGTAGCGCTGGCGGTACAGCGCGATGAGGCGCTGGTAGTGCTCCTTCGGCCAGAAGATGTTGTTCGCGAAGAAGCCGTCGCCGTAGTACGCGGCCTGCTCGGCGATCTCGGGCGTGCGGATCGAGCCGTGCCACACGAACGGCGCGACGCCGTCGAGCGGGCGCGGGGTCGACGTGAATCCCTGCAGCGGCGTGCGGAACTGCCCTTCCCAGTCCACGACGTCCTCGCGCCACAGCCGGTGCAGCAGGTTGTAGTTCTCGATCGCGAGGGGCAGACCCTGGCGGATGTCCTTGCCGAACCACGGGTAGACCGGGCCGGTGTTGCCGCGGCCGATCATGAGGTCGGCACGGCCGTCCGAGACGTGCTGCAGCATCGCGTAGTCCTCGGCGATCTTCACCGGGTCGTTCGTGGTGATGAGCGTCGTGGCGGTCGACAGGATGAGGCGCTCGGTCTGCGCCGCGATGTACGCGAGGGTCGTGGTCGGCGACGACGACCAGAACGGCGGGTTGTGGTGCTCACCGAGTGCGAAGACGTCGAGACCCACCTCCTCGGCGTGCTTCGCGATCCTCAGGGTCGCCTTGATCCGCTCCGCCTCACTGGGCGTGGTGCCGTCGGTCGGGTCCTGGGTGATGTCGGACACCGTGAAGATTCCGAACTGCATACCCGACCACGTGGTGCTCTCGCTCACGATCGCTTCTCCGCTCTTTCGCCGTGCGGGTTCTCCGTCGTGCGAATCCATGCAAATGAATGTATCTCGTGCAACGTGTGCGCACCAAGAATATTCCGGACAGTGCCGGAACGGATGCTGCGGAGGAGAGCTGCGGTCAGTCGAGGCGCAGCCGGTCGACCGCCGCCTGGATCGCGACGGCGGCGGCGCCACGGGCCCACGCCGTGAATCCGGAGTCATCCACATAGAGCTGCACGGGCTGCGCCCGCGGGTCCCGCCCGGCGGCGATAGCCGCGCGCACCCGATCCTCGACGAGCGGGAACAGCCCGATGCCCTCACCGGCGAGGACCGCGGCGCCTTGGAAGGTGAGGTTCGCCGCGAGCGCGATGAACCTGCCGAGCGCGTCGGCCGCAGCGTCGACCACCATCACGGCTGCGGGCTCACCCGCCGCGGCGAGCGCGAGCACCTCGTCGTAGCCCACCGGGCGCTGCAGTGCCGCCGACACCTGCGCGGCGATCGATCCCGACGTCAGCATCGCCTGCGAACAGCCGCGGTGACCGGCCTGGCACAGCGGACCGGTGTCGCTCAGCGGAATGTGGCCACCCAGACCCAGCCCCGCCTCCGCGGTGCGCACCACCTCGCCCCCCACGACCAGCCCGTAGCCGACACCCGCGCCGATCGTCAGGACGACGAAGCCCGAGATGCCGCGGCCGAGTCCGAACCAGCGCTCCGCCTCGGCCAGCGCGACGAGGTCGTTCTCGAGCGCGACCGGAACGCCGAGATCGTTCTCGAGCAGCGATGCGAAGGCGACGTCCTCCCACTCCAGGAACGGTGCGTAGCGCACGGTGCCGCCGTCGACGGCGCCATCGAGCGCGACGCCGACTCCGACGAGGGGGTCGATGCGGAGGGCACGGATCGCTTCGGCGATGCGGCCGGCGACCAGCACAGGGTCATGTGTATCGAGCGGCAGCGTGCGCTGGCCGAGCAGCCCCGCCCGCACGTCGGTGACGACGACCTCCATCGCATCACCGGTGACCTTGACGCCGGCGAAGCACCCGAGGTTCGGCGCGACGTCGAGCGGGCGCACCGGCCGGCCCACGGACCCGTCCGCGAGATCGTCGAGCTCGACGAGGTATCCGCGATCGAGGAAGGGCTTCGCGAGTCGAGTGAGGCTCGCCGGGGAAAGCCCCAGCCGGCTCGTGAGCGCACTGCGGGCGATCGGACCGTGGATGAGCACGGCTCGGGCGAGTGCTCGTTCGCTGTCCGTCAGCATCGTCGGCGACCCCCATCCGGGCACGAAATGCTTTCATTCTGGCACGAATCAATCAATCTACACGGGGATTTCGTGAGAATCACCCCCCTTGCCGTCTCTATTATTTCCATGGTAGAACTAACTCCATGCACAGCACCGACAGGCTGCTCGCCGCCGAGCACACCGTCCCTGCCCCGGATCCCCGCGTCCTGCACCTCAGCCGCGGAGGAACCAGTGTCCTCGTGGATCTGGATGCGGCTCCTGCCCCGGCGATCGTTCACTGGGGCGCGGCGCTCGAGGACGCGGCGCCCGACACACTCCGCTCGCTCGCCGTCGCCGCTCGCGGACAGCGCGTGTCGGGGGGTCTGGACGCGACTCCGGCGTTGACCCTTGTTCCCACGGGCGCCGAGGGATGGTTCGGCACCCCCGGCCTCGAGGGTCATCGCGAGGGCTCAGGGCTGAGCATCCGCCTCGCACTCGCGGATGTGCAGGCCGGCGAGCATCGCGCGAGCATCGCCCTCGCCGACGCCGAAGCGGGCCTCGCGGTGCGCGTGGAACTGAAGATCGGTCCGAGCGGCCTGTTCCACCAGCGCGTCATCGTGCGCAACACCGGCGCGACGTCCTACACGCTGCAGTCGGCCCAGCCCACGTTCCCGCTCCCGTGGGATGCCACCGAGATCTTCGACACGACGGGCCATCACCTGCGCGAGCGTTCGCCACAGCGGCGCACCCTGGGCATCGGCTCCCACGTCCGCGAGAGCCGTCGGGGACGCACCGGCGCGGACTCCGCGATCCTGCTCGCCGCCGGTCGGCCCGGGTTCGGCTTCGAGCGCGGTCGTGTACACGGCATCCACGTGGCGTGGAGCGGCAACCACCGCGTCACCGCCGAACGCACCACCACAGGCGACGCGTTCCTCGCGGGCGGCGAACTGCTGCTGCCCGGCGAGGTCGTGCTGGCGGCGGGCGCCGCCTACAGCTCCCCCTGGGCGGTCGGTTCGTGGGGCGACGGCCTGACCGAGCTCTCGGGGCGCTTCCACGACGAGTGGCGTGCTCGCCCGCAGCATCCGCGGCGGCCTCGTCCCGTGACGCTCAACACCTGGGAGGCGGTCTATTTCGACCACTCGCTCGAGCGGCTCACTGCTCTCGCCGAGGCCGCGGCATCCGTCGGCATCGAGCGCTTCGTCCTCGACGACGGCTGGTTCACGGGCCGTCGCGACGACACCGCCGGACTCGGCGACTGGACGGTCGACGCGGACGTCTGGCCGGAGGGACTTCACCCGCTCGTCGATCACGTGCGCGGTCTCGGGATGGAGTTCGGCCTCTGGGTCGAGCCGGAGATGGTCAACCCCGAAAGCGACCTCGCGCGCCGGCATCCGGACTGGATCCTGCGGGGACGGATGTCGCTGCCGCCGTCCGCGCGCCAGCAGCAGGTCGTCGACCTCGCGCACCAGGGTGCATACGCCCACGTCGCGCAGCACCTGCACGCGCTCCTCGACGAGTACCCCATCGCCTATCTGAAATGGGACCACAACCGCGATCTCGTCGACGCGGCAAGCGGACCTGCCGGCTCCGCCCGGGTGCACGAGCACACACTCGCGGTCTACCGTCTGCTCGACGAGCTGAAGGCCGAGCACCCCGGACTCGAGATCGAGAGCTGCGCCTCCGGCGGCGCGCGTGTCGACCTCGGGATCCTGGATCGCACCGACCGCGTCTGGACCAGCGACAGCCTCGACCCGCTCGAGCGACTCGACAACCAGAAGCACACCGGCATCGTGATCCCGCCCGAGATGCTGGGCATGCACCTCACGGCTCCGGTCGTCCACTCGTCGGGCCGGACCGTCTCCGTCGGCCTCAGCGGCGCTGTCGCACTGCTCGGCCACTTCGGCATCGAGTGGGATCTGACGACCCTCGACGAGGCCGGCCGTGCCGAGGTGGCGGAGTGGGTCGCGCTCGCCAAACGTCTTCGCCCGCTCATCGCATCTGGCCGCGTCGTTCACGTCGACGGCGTCGAGCCGGGGATCGATGTGCGGGGCGTGGTCGCTGCGGATGCGGCATCCGCCGTCTTCACCATTGTCCAGACCGCGACCAGCGCCGCATACCCGCCCGGCCGCGTACGGCTGCCAGGACTCGACCCCGCCCGGATCTACCGGCTTCGCGTGGTGACGCGCGACGGCGACGACGCCGGGCAGTCGCCGCTCGAGTGGGCCCAGTCCGACACCGCGCTGACCGGACTGCAGCTGGCCGAAGTGGGCGTGCGCCCCCCCGTGCAGCGTCCGCAGCAGGCCA
The DNA here is from genome assembly GCF_056156365.1 of Microbacterium sp. F01. Classification (NCBI taxonomy): domain Bacteria; kingdom Bacillati; phylum Actinomycetota; class Actinomycetes; order Micrococcales; family Microbacteriaceae; genus Microbacterium; species Microbacterium sp. F01. Next base: position 1,474,104 of record NZ_CM149592.1, on the reverse strand, counting down.
TGGTCGTCGAACTCACCGCCCAGACCTGAACACTCCCCACCCCACACGCGCAAGGAGGCGCACAATGAGAACCCTTCACCGACGATGGATCCGGCCGCTCGCGGTCGTCGCCGTCGCCGCGACAGCCGCCGCTCTCGGCGGCTGCGCCCAGAGTCCCTCGGACGGCGTGACGACGCTGAACTTCTTCCAGTTCAAGGGCGAAGCGCTCGAGGACTTCAACGAGATCATCGCCGGCTTCGAGGCAGAGAACCCCGACATCGACGTGGTGCAGAACCAGGTCGCTGACGCCGACACGGTGATCCGGACGCTCCTCGTCAAGGATCGGGTGCCCGACGTGATCACCCTCAACGCCAACGGCAACTTCGGCCGGCTCGCGCAGGCGGGAGTGTTCCACGACTTCACCGGCGACCCGATCCTCGAGACCATCAACCCCGCGGTCCAGGAGATCCTGGCGGATCTCGGGACCTATGGCGACGAGGTCAACGGGCTGGGATATGTCAACAACGCCAACGGCATCATCTACAACCAGGACATCTTCGAAGAGCAAGGGCTCGAGGTGCCCGAGACGTGGGACGAGCTCATCGCCGTGTGCGACGCGCTGGTCGATGCCGGGATTCAGCCCTTCTACGGGACGCTGGCCGATTCGTGGACGGGCATCCCCTCGTGGAATGCGTTGGGCGCATATCCGTCGCAGGGCGATTTCTGGGACCGGATGCGCGCAGAGGGCGAGGACGTCGGGCCCGACTCCGAGGTGTCGTTCCAGAAGGACTTCCCCGAGGCCATGCAGCGGCAGTATCAGCTGTACTCGTACATGCAGGACGGCTACCGCGGGAAGACGTACGACGATGGGAACGCCGCGTTCGCGAACGGCGAGTCGGCGATGCTCCTGCAGGGAATCTGGGCGACCAATCCGATCAAGCAGGTGAACCCCGACATCCGCATGGGGATCTTCCCGTATCCGACGGATGAGGCCGGCGAGAGCCTGCTCGTCTCAGGTGTGGATGTCGTGTTCACGATGGGCAAGAACGGCGCCAAGGAAGAAGCCGCCCAGCGGTTCATCGACTACGTCTTCCAGCCTGACGTGATCGAGGCGTTCGCCGCCTCGCAGAACATGGTGCCTTCGGTCGAGGGGGCGGAGCTCAGCGACGATCCGGCTCTCCAGTCTGTGCGGCCGTATTTCGAGGAGCAGCGGATCACCGGCTTCATCGACCACCAGATCCCGCCCGCGATCCCGCTCATCCCGACGGACCAGCAGTTCCTGTTCGACGGTGATGCCGAGACCGCGTTGAAGACCCTCGACAGCGAGTGGGCCAAGGTGGCCGCCCGCACGATCCCCGTGACGGAGGAGTGACATGACGACCCTGACCCAGGCGGTCCGCTCCAGCTCGACGAGCGACGCCGGCAAGCGCGCATCGCGCGTGCGCACTGAGACCCGCCGCGCCCTGCCCGCCTACTACTGGATGGTGTGGCCCGCGGTGATCGCGTTCGCGGCCTTCCACACCGTGCCGGTGCTCGTGGGCATCTTCTTCAGCTTCACCAACTACGCCGGCTACGGTGCCTGGAACTTCGTGGGGCTGTCGAACTACATCAACCTGTTCCGGGACGACCGCGTGCTGCAGGCGTACGGTTTCTCGTTCCTGTTCGCCGTCGTGGCGACGATCCTGACGAACGCGTTCTCGCTGGCGATCGCGCTCGGGCTCAACGCGAAGATCCGTGCGCGGAACTTCTTCCGCGGGGTGTACTTCGTCCCCTACATCCTCTCGATCCTCGTGATCGGCTACGTGTTCCAGTTCCTGTTCTCCAACTCGCTGCCGAAGATCCTGTCCGGCATCCCGTTGATCGCCGACAACATCCTCACGAACGAGACCTGGGCCTGGACCGCGATCGTGACGCTGGCCGTATGGCAGGCATGCGCTTTCGCGATCATCATCTACCTGTCGGGGCTCCAGACGATCCCGGCAGAGCTCTACGAGGCGTCGTCGCTCGACGGAGCGACTCCGTGGCGGCAATTCCGCTCGATCACCTTCCCGCTCATCGGCGCGTTCTTCACGATCAACGTCGTGCTGAGTCTCAAGGGGTTCCTGCAGGTCTTCGACCCGATCGTCGCCCTCACCAACGGCGGACCGGGCACGTCGACCGAATCGGTGACGCTGCTCATCTTCCGGGGCGGCTTCTCGGGCGGCGAGTTCGCCTACCAGACTGCCAACGCGGTGATCTTCTTCATCGTCATCACGGTCGTCTCGCTCTTCCAATTCCGGGTCCTTCAGCGCAGAGAGGCCGATTTCTGATGACCAGCATGACCAACACCGCGTCGCAGCTCGAGCAGGAGGTCGACGCCGTCACCGCCAACAACCGGCGCAAGCGCCGGGGCGAGCCCGACGACGACACCCGCAAGATCAATTGGTGGGCCACCGCCCTCATCGCGGTGTGCTCGCTCACCGTGCTGATTCCGCTCTACCTCGCGGTGGTCGTCGCCCTGAAGACGCCCGGTCAGCTCGCGGAGGGCACCGGGTTCGAGATCCCGAACCCGATCCGCTGGGAGAACTTCGCCGACGCGTGGGTGCGGACGAGCTTCCCGCAGGCACTCCTCAACACGGCGATCATCACGGTCGGCTCGGTGGCGCTCACGCTGCTGACGAGCTCGATCGTGGCGTATGCGCTGGCGCGCAACATCCACCGGCCGTTCTTCAAGGGCGTGTTCTTCTACCTGCTCGCGGCCCTGTTCATCCCGTTCCCGATCATCATGCTGCCGCTGGTGAAGCAGACCTCGCTTCTCGGCCTCGACAACCAGGCCGGCATGATCATCCTCTACACGATCTACGGGCTGTCGCTGAACATCTTCATCTACACCGCGTACATCCGGTCGATCCCGATCGAACTGGAGGAGGCGGCGCGGGTCGACGGGGCCGGCACGTGGCGTGTCTTCTGGCAGGTGATCTTCCCGCTGCTCATGCCGATGAACGCGACGGTCGGCATCCTCACGTGCGTGTGGGCGTGGAACGACTTCATCATGCCGCTCGTCGTGCTGACGGAACCGTCCGCACGCACGCTGCCGCTCGCACAGTGGGTGTTCCAGGGACAGTTCAACACCGACTACACGGTGGCCTTCGCGTCCTACCTGATGGCGATGGCGCCCCTCCTCATCGTCTACATCTTCAGCCAGCGCTGGGTGATCTCGGGCGTCACGCGGGGCTCGATCAAGTGAGAACGGGGACGGATGCTGCGGGCCGCAGCATCCGTCTTCCTCATCGCGCGTCCGCGAAGAGCTGCAGCATGTCGCGCGCGAGCTGGTGCGGGGCGGTCTCGCAGGGCGCGTGCCCGGTCTCGTAGATCGCCAGGCGCGCACCGATGCGATCGGCGTACGCGGCGTGCTGCGCAGTCGGCCACAGGTCCTGCTCGCCGACGGCGATGAGCTTGGGGATGTTCACAGCGGCGACGTCGTCCGCGACATCAGGCATCGCCATCATGAGCGCGACGACGTCGTCGACGGCGGTGCGCCGAGTGACGGCCATGCGCTCGCGGACGAACGCGATGCGCAGGGGTGGCGTCCGGTTGAGGTTGTAGCGGATGCCCCACAGGATCAGACCGGCCGCGCGATGCGGCGGCATGTCGGAGATCGGCCCGATGTGCTTGACGCCGCGGAACACCTGTCCGGTCGCGGGCGGAGCGGCCATGAGCGTAAGACTCGCGAAGAGGTCGGGCCGCTCGACGAGCGCCAGCTCGGCGAGCAGACCCGCGAAGCTGTAGCCGAGCACGTGGGCGGGCGTCGACCCGTCCTCGAGCACAGCGATGAGATCGTCGAGGAACAGCCGGTAGTCGTAGTGCTCGCGGGGCGGCTCGAGATTCTCCGGGCCGGCGGTGGCCGAGCCGTAGTGGCCGGCGAGGTCGAATGACTCGGCGCGGTACCCGGCACCCGCGAACAGCGGGAACAGCCGGACGAAGTCCTCCTTCGACCCCGCGACGCCCGACACGAGCACGACCCGCGGGGCGTCGTCGTCGCCCAGGCGCACGCGGGCGAGCCCGCCGCTGGGCGCCGTGAACACGTCTCGGATCGTGCCGTCGGGGAACACCCGCCAGTCGATGTCGGGAATCGCCCGGTCGTTGCCGAGGGCGTCGTCGATCGTCGTCATCGCGCTGCGAGACTACCCCTCCGGTAGTCCGTCGAGCTCGTCCTGGCGCGGCGCGTAGTCGATGTGGCCCCCGTCGACGTCGAACGCCTGCACCGGCCGGCGGGCCGACCACGCCTCCCAGCCCGGATCGCCGTCGACCACGAACGACACCCACGCGCGGTGCATCGCGTCGGCGAGCGTCTGCGGTCCATCGGGACCGCCGATGCCGATCGCGTCGGGCTCCGCGAGTCGGTCGAACACGAAGCCCAGCTCCATGACGTGCGCCGCGCCGAGCCCGTCGACGGAACTCCGCCACCGGAACTCGTACACCCACGTGGGCGAATCGGTCGCCCCGACCCGGCTGTCGGCGAACCGCGTGATCGGGCCCCGCAGCAGGATGTCGCCGATGACCTCACCCAGCACCTCCCCCGGCTTCGCGCCGGGGCGGCGCGCGCGGTGCGCGCGGACGATGCGCGCGGGCACGCGTGCCGCCAACCGCGCGACGGTCACCGTCAACCAGGTCGCCTTGTCGACAGCCCCGGACGGGACGAGCCACAGGCGATATTCCTCGCTGGTCGAGCCGATGAGCACCGGGATGCCGCGGCCCGCACCCGCGAGCAGGGCATCGAGCGGACTGCGGGGCACGGTCTCGCCGCCGACGACCAGCGCGACCGTCGGTCCGCCGCCGAGCGGCGATCCGCCCGCGGCGAGCGCGGTCTGCTCGGCGACGAGGTCGTCCGCGGGGACGCCGGAGAAACCTGCCCGAGTGGGAGTCACCTCGAGGCGCTTGGCGATCTCCCGGGTCATGCGGCCCGCCTTCTTCGGTGGCCGCGCTTCGAGCGGGCCCGACTGCAGGATCGCCCGGTCGAACAGCTCCTTCGCGTGCGGCAGCGCCAGCAGAGCAGTCAGCGTGTTCGCGCCGGCGGAGTGGCCCATGACGGTGACGCGGGCGGGATCGCCGCCGAACGCCGCGATCTCGCGCCGCACCCAGCGCAGGGCCAGCTCCTGATCGAGCACGCCGAGGTTCTGCGGGACGTCGTCGAGCACCGCGAAGCCCTCCTGCCCGAGCCGGTACTGGATCGACGCGTACACGATGCCGTGCCGCGCGAACCGCTCGCCGTCGTAGGTGGGCAGCGCGGCAGCGCCGCGCGTCAGGGCACCGCCGTGCACGAAGACGAGCACCGGCAGGGACGCGTCGGGCGCGCGGTCGGCCGGTGTCCACACGTTCACCGTGAGGATGTCGTCGCCGGGCACCTCGACGGAGGCGAGGTACTTCGCGATCGCCGGAGTGTACGGACGCTGCGGCGCCGTCGGGCCGAAGGACGCGGCATCCCGTTCCCCCTCCCACGCCGCCGCAGGCTCCGGAGCTCGGAAGCGGCGCTCGCCCACCGGCGGAGCGGCGTACGGAATCCCGAGGAAGCGGTCGAGCGCGCCCTCGCGGGTGCCGCGGAGGGCGCCGGTGCTCACCGCCACCACGGGGCGTGCGGTCGCGGGACTCGTCGATCCGGTCTGGGTCGCAGCATCCGTCATCGGTGATTCCCTCCCGGCGACCGTCGTCGGCACGCGCGTACTCAGACTCAGCCAGCGTGGGACTCGGTGTCAAGCGAAAGCGCGGCAGGTTGCACGCGGCTAGTCTGGTCTGCGCCCCGGCGAGAGGTGACGATGACCGGCAGCAGCGTTCCGCCCACGGCGACGACCCCCACCCCGACGGGATCCATCGCCCGTCCGCGGCGACGCACGCCGTTCTGGGACAACGCGCGCTTCGCGTGCATCGTCTTCGTCGTGCTCGGCCATGCGGTGCAGCGACTGACGTACGACTCCGACATCGCGCTGGGCCTGTACCTCGTGATCTACGCGTTCCACATGCCCGCGTTCGCGATCATCTCGGGCTATTTCTCGAAGTCGGATGCGCCCACCAAGACGCAGATGGCGCGCGTGATCACCGACATCCTGGTGCCCTACATCGTGTTCGAGGGGCTGTGGACCCTGACCAAGTGGCTGGTCGAGGGCCAGGCGAACCCGAACATCACCCAGCCCTCGTGGACGCTGTGGTTCCTGCTGGCCCTCGGCATCTTCCGCCTCGTGCTCCCCTACCTGGCCCTGCTGCGATGGCCGCTGCTGTGGACTGTCGTGATCTCGATCGGCGCGGGCTACGTGCCCAACATCGACTCGACGTTCTCGCTGTCGCGCACACTCGGACTGCTGCCGTTCTTCGCGCTCGGGTGGTGGCTGCGCGAGCACGACATCGTGGCACGCCTGCGACTGCTCGACCGTCGCCCCTGGTGGGTGCTGGCGGGCGGGCTCGGACTCTTCGCCGTCGCCGGCTGGGCGGCGTGGTTCTTCGTCGACGACTGGCGCGCGATGAACCTGCGTGAGTGGCTGTTCTACGACGAGAACTACGCGTCCATCGGCGGCACGCAGTGGTGGGCGGGCGGCGTGCGCCTCGCGCTGATGGCCGTCGCGGTCGTGCTGTCGACCGCATTCTTCGCGCTGGTGCCGCGAGACTCGCACTGGTGGACGCACTTCGGCCAGTACACGATGTACGTCTACCTGCTGCACTCGTTCGTGCTCTACCCCTTCCGCGAGAACGGTCTGCTGCGCAACGCCGAGCCGACGTGGCTCTGGCTTCCGCTCGTGATCCTCGGTTCCGTGCTCATCGCACTGGGGCTCGCGACGAAGCCCGTGCGCCGCATCTTCCGTCCCCTGGTCGAGCCGCGCCCGACATGGCTGTTCGCCGATCGCACCCTCGCCCGCCGCGAGGGGCGGCGCAACGACCCCACCGGCTCGCGCCGACCGCGGGAGGAACCACGGATGCCGCGACCCGATCCGCGCCAGAACGGCTGACTCCGATCCGACAACCCCTGGCCGCGAACTTCTACCTGTTCGACCAGCTCCTCCGCGGCATCGCGATGGCGTTCCTCAACCGGGGCGCGTCGGGGACGACCACCCCGATCACGATCCCCGACATGAACCGCCCCACCTCCTGAGCGACGCGATGGCCGGGCCGCCTCCTGCGGCCCGGCCATCGCCGTGTCTCAGGGGCGCGGGGACGGGAACTGCGTGCGCAGCACGCGCTCGAACGCCCGCTCCGGCAGCACGCGCCGCAGCGCCAGCATCATGGTCGCCGACGGCGCGACACGGTACCGGGCTCGTGGCCGCGGCGACTCGACGGCGCGTACGACGCGCTCGGCGACGTCGCGCGGCGAACAGGCGAGGCGGGCGCGCGGCCCGGCATCCCACGTCAGCGTCAGGTCGGCCACGCGGGCCGCGAAGTCCGCCCAGTGCGAGTCGACGGCGGACTCGCTGCGCGCTGCCGCCGTATGGCCGAACCCCGTCGTCACCATGCCCGGAGCGACGAGCGAGACCTCGATCCCGAAGGGCCGGAGCTCGTAGCGCAGCGCATCGGAGAACGCCTCGAGCGCATGCTTGGTGGCGGCGTACGAGCCCATCCCCGGCATCATCCAGCGCCCGTTCATCGAGCCGATGTTCACGATGCGCCCGGCGCCGCGGGCGCGCATCCCAGGCACGACGAGCTGCGTCAGGCTCACCACGCCGAACACGTTGGTCGCGAACATCCGCTCCACGCGCGCCACCGGCATGGCGGCGGTCGCACCGAGCTCGCTGATCCCCGCGTTGTTCACCAGCACGCCGACCGTACCCTCGGCCGCGACGACCGCGTCGACGGCGGCGGCACGCGAGGCGTCGTCGGTGACGTCGAGCTCGAGGAGGCGGCATCCGTGCCTCTCGAGATCCGCGATGGCGTCGAGGCGCCGAGCCGTCGCGTAGACGCGCCAGCCGCGCAGGGCGAGGACGGATGCCGTCTCCCGACCGATGCCGGTCGAACAGCCGGTCACGAGCACGCTGCGTGGGGGACGCGTCATGCGTCCAGCACACCGGACGACCGTGGTGAGCGCAACGGGTGCGCGTCAGTTCATGTGAACAGCGCCGCCCCGACGTACGAGCCCGGTGTGGCGCCGGCCGGGATCGCCCATAGGCCCGAGCCCACATGGCGGATGTACTCGTTCATCGTGTCGGTCGACAGCGCGCGCTGCAGCATCACGAACTGCTCGGGCGAGCGCTGATAGGACAGGAAGAAGAGGCCCGCGTCCAGACGCCCGAGCTCGTTGTTACCGTCGACGAAGTTGTAGCCGCGGCGGAGGATGCGGTTGCCGTCGTTGAGCTCCGGGTGGGCAAGGCGCACGTGGCTCGTCGCCGGGATCGCCGGCTCTCCGTCGGCGCCGGTCGCGTCGAAGTCGGGCTCGGTGAACTCGTCGCCGCCCGACAGCGGGGCGCCGGCGCCCTTGGTGCGGCCGACGATGGTCTCCTGCTCGGAGAGTCGCACACGGTCCCACGTCTCGATCAGCATCGCGACCTTGCGGGCGACGAGGTACGAGCCCCGCGCCATCCATGCCGGATCATCGGATGCCGCGACCCACACGTGGTCGTCGAGCGCGGCCTGGTCGGTCGCGAGGATGTTCGCCGTGCCGTCCTTGAAGCCGAAGAGGTTGCGCGGCGTCGGCTGCGCGACCGTCGTGCGGGACGTGCGCCCGAAGCCCAGCTGCGACCATCGCAGGCGTGCCCGCCCGAATGCGATGCGGCTGAGGTTGCGGATCGCGTGGACGGCGACCTGCGGGTCGTCGGCGCACGCCTGGATGCAGAGGTCGCCTCCGGAGTGGGCGGGGTCGAGGTCGTCGCCCAGGAACGCCGGCAGCTTCTCGAGGTGCACAGGCCGCTGGGAGGCGATGCCGTAACGATCCTCCCCATCGTTCTCGAACAGCGTGGGGCCGAAGCCGAATGTGATCGTCAGCCCGCTCGCCGGGAGCCCGAGCGCCTCGCCGGTGTCGTCCGGCGGCGCCTCGGGTGACCCGCCGACGGCGCCCGTCGCGCTCACGTCGAGCCCCTGCGTCATCCGGGCGGCGGCGTACGACCAGTCCTGCAGCAGCGTGACGAGGTCGTCGCGGTCGGTGCGCGCCATCATGTCGAACGACGCGAAGTGCAGGTGGTCCTGCACGGGAGTCGTGATGCCCGCCTGGTGGGCGCCATAGAACTCGTAGACGGATGCTGCGGCATCCTGTTCCCGCGCACGCCCGATGGCGACCCCCGCCGCCGCACCGGCACCCGCGCCGAGCGCCAGACCTGCGGCACCTGCACCGAGCGCGAGACCCAGGACCCCACGCCGGGACAGCCCGGTGGACGGCGTCGGCACCGCCTCCGGGGTGGAGGCGGTGCCGTCAGGGACCGTCGAGCCGGCCGAGGGTGCGGTCACCTCACGCCAGCACGGTGTTCGTGAGCTGCGCGAGCGGCTCGGCGAGGGCGTTGATGAGGTCGGTGAGCTCGCGCTTGTCGTCGTCGGTGAGCTCGGTGTAGACGATGAAGCCGTCCTCGAGCGACCCGTACTGCGCCAGTGCGGCCTCGAGGTCGGCGTAGCCGCCGTCGATCTCCTCGGCGAGCGCCTCTCCCTCGTCGCCCTGCGCCACGGCGAAGTCGCGCACCAGAGAGAACGCCATCTTCGAGCCCTCGACGTTGGCGGCGAAGTCCGACAGGTCGGTGCCCGACCACCAGTCCTCCTCGCCCTGGATCTTGCCCGTCGCGACCTCATCGAGCAGCGCGATCGCGCCGTTCGAGATGCCGGCGATGCCTTGTGCGTCCAGCGACTCCTGGAACTCGTCGGAGTGCACGTAGTCGTAGAGCTCCTGCACGTCGGCGATGAGCTGGTCGCCGAACGCGGCGCGCTCCTGAGTGGTAGACGGCGCCCAGTCCTGCCACGCGGGGGTCTCGAGGTCGGCGTTCAGCGCGTCGGCGGCGGGTACCCAGAGGTCCTTCTCGATGCGGTGGAAGCCGGTCCAGTCGAGGCCCTCGGCGACCGCGTCGACCTCACGGTAGTCGATGCGCGGGTCGAGGTCGCCCAGCGCCTCGGCCACGGGCTCGATGCGCTCGTAGTACGCCCGCACGGCGGGGAACTGCGTGCGCGCGGTCTCGTCGTCGCCCGACTCGTACGCGGCGACGAAGTCCGCCACGGCCGGGGCGAGCTGCCCCACCTGGTCCTTGACGAACGCGGCGTACAGCTCGACGGCCAGCTGCTTCTGCTCGGCGTCCTCACCGGACACCTCGACAGCGTCGCCCGACACGGCGAACGCGGCCTTACCCACGCCCTCGCCGATCATGCCCGGCTTGCACAGCGTGTAGTAGTCGCCGGGCTGCGCGACGACAGTGAGGGTGCGCGACGCGCCCGGGGCGATGTTCTCGACCTCGCCGACGATGCGCAGGCCGTCGTCGGCCAGCAGGTAGAACTCGGTGACCTCGTCACCGTCGTTGCTCACGTCGAACGTGAGCGTGCCGCTGGTGGCGGAGTCGCCCGACACTTCGCAGCCGGAAGCCGTCGATGACACCGTGAGGGCATCGGACGCGGCGAGGTCGGCCTTGGCGACGCAACCGGACAGGACGAGGGCGCCGACGCCGGCGACGGCGAGGGCGGGGATGAGACGACGGGTGGTCATGCTTCTCCTTGCGAGGACGGGACGGGAGACGAGTCGGGGTGCTCGGACGCGGGGGCGACGGATGCTGCGGCCACGGGCGCGACCGGGCGCGCCGCGGGCCGGGAGCGCAGCTGGCCGCGCAGCCAGATGCCCCCGACGATGCCGACGTACAGCACCCACGCGATGACCTGCAGCCACGACATGCGCGGCATGAAGCCGACGGTCGCCTGAAGGACCGCCGCGAGGGCGCTTCCCGGCGGGATCGAACCGGTGACGTCGAACGCCCAGCCGAAGGGGAAGGCGGCCCAGCCGACGGCGACATCGCCGGTGGCCGGGTCGATCGGGGCGGCGGCCGTGAACGGGCCGGGAAGCGCTCCGGCCTCCTGCAGATCGTGGATCGCGTATGCCAGCACGCCCGCGGCGACGATCACGAGGAAAGCGCCCGTCCACCCGAAGAAGATGCGGAGGTCGAGTCGCAGCATCCCACGCGCAAGAGCCCAGCCGAGCACGACGGCGGCGGCAAGTCCCAGCAGGGCGCCGGCGAGCGCCGCGGGGGCCTCGCCGAACGACTGCACCATCGACCACAGCAGAAGCGTGGTCTCGACGCCTTCGCGCGCCACCGAGACGAAGCCGATCGCGACGAGAGCCCACAGGCCTCTGGTCGCGAGGGCACGGTCGACACCACCTTCGAGCGTGCGCTTGAGGGTGCGGGCGGTCTTCTGCATCCAGAAGATCATCCAGGTGACCATCGCGACCGCGAGGAGCGACAGCAGACCGCCGAGGAGCTCCTGCGCCTCGAACGTCAGGGTGTATGCCCCGAATGTGAGGATCGCCCCGATGGCGACGGCGAGCCCGATGGCGAGACCGACACCCACCCAGAGTCGCGGCAGCACATCGCGGCGGCCGAGCTTGGTGACGTAGGCGACCAGGATGCCGACGACGAGCGCGGCTTCGAGGCCTTCACGCAGGCCGATGAGGAAAGTGGCGAGCAACGGGGTTCCCAAGATGTACGAATGGCGTGGCGCCCCGTTGCACCTCGGCGCTCCCCGTGCACCGGGTGGTTCAACGTAAGGTGAGCCTTACCTAGGACGCTACCGGACACGTCGGCCGGTTGTCTATTTCGTTACGTCCTCGATGGACTCGAAGACCGACTCCGGACACGCGAAACCGAAGGCAACAAACGGGACGGATGCCGCGTCCCGCGCCTACTCTCGCAGCATGACCGACCTCAACCTGCCGATCCTCGACCTCTCCCGGCTCGACGCGGGCCCGGAGGCCGCCGCGCAGTTCCGCGACGACCTGCGCGCGGCGACCCACGACGTCGGCTTCTTCTATCTGACCGGCACAGGGGTGTCGCCCGAGCTCGAGGCGCGCCTTCACCAGGCTGCCCGCGATTTCTTCGCCCTCCCCGAGGCCGACAAGCTCGCGATCGAGAACGTCAACAGCCCGCACTTCCGCGGCTACACGCGCGTCGGCGGCGAGCGCACGCAGGGCAAGGTCGACTGGCGCGAGCAGATCGACATCGGCCCTGAACGCGAGGCGATCACCGACCCCGGCGCTCCCGACTTCTCTCGGCTCATCGGCCCGAACCTGTGGCCGAGCGCGCAGCCCGAGCTCCGCGAGGTCGTCTCGGAGTGGCACGACCACCTGTCGGGCGTCGCCCGCAAGCTGCTCCGCGCCTGGGCCCTCTCACTCGGCGCCCCGGAGAACTACTTCGACGAGCACTTCGGCGAGCCCTCGACGCTCATCAAGATCGTCCGCTACCCCGGCAAGGAGGACCCGACGCCGCAGCAGGGTGTCGGCGCCCACAAGGATTCCGGCGTGCTGACGCTGCTCTGGGTCGAGCCCGGCAAGGGCGGCCTCCAGGTCGAGCGCGACGGAGAGTGGGTCGACGCTCCGCCGGTACCGGGCGCGTTCGTCGTCAACATCGGCGAGCTGCTCGAGTACGCGACCCAGGGCTACCTCATCGCGACCAAGCACCGCGTCATCTCGCCGCGCTACCCCGACGACCGCATCTCGGTGCCGTTCTTCTTCAACCCCGCCCTCGACAAGCGTCTGCCCCTGATCGAGCTGCCGGCCGAGCTCGCGGCGCAGGCGCGCGGGGTCACGCAGGACCCGTCCAACCCGATCCACGCGCTGTACGGCGAGAACGCCCTGAAGTCGCGCCTTCGCGCGCACCCCGACGTCGCCGAGATCCACCACGCGGATCTGGTGGCGGCCCGGGCGGCGACCTCCGCCTGATCTTGCACTGACGCCGAACCGCCCGCAGAATCGTCTGCGTGGCAGAGACGTTCGATGTCGAGCTCTCGCGGGAGTTCGACGCGCCGATCGACCGCGTATGGCGGGCGTGGACGACACCGGAAGACCTGCGTCGATGGTGGGGACCCCACGGGTTCACCTGTCCGCGCGCGGAGGCCGACGTGCGTCCCGGCGGCGCCATCGTCGTGACGATGCAGGCGCCTGACGAATGGGGCGGGTTCGAGCAGCACAGCCGCTGGGACATCACCGAGGTTCGCTCCCCCACGCTGCTGCGCTACGTCTTCCGCTTCTGCGACGCGGAGGGACGCGTGATCACGCCTGAGGAAGCCGGCATTCCGCCCGGCGTGCCCGAGCAGGGCCATCACGAGGTCGTGCTCACCGCCCTCGGCGACGAGCGCACCCGCATCGACATGACCGAGTCCGGCTACCTCACCGCCGAAGCCCGCGACATGTCGACGGGCGGCCTCGAGCAGTGCCTCGAAAAGATGGCGACGCTCGTCGAGTCCGGCGGCTGACCGCGGGCCGAGGCATCCATTTCCGGCAAAGGTGAAGGCCTCCCCACACCGTGGGGAGGCCTTCCAAGAATGTTTTGCGCGATTGAACGCTGGTCGATGCCTTATCGACGGAGACCGAGGCGCTCGATGAGCGAGCGGTAACGGTTGATGTCGATGTCCTGCAGGTAACCCAGCAGGCGGCGGCGCTGACCGACGAGCAGGAACAGACCACGACGCGAGTGGTGGTCGTGCTTGTGCTCCTTGAGGTGCTCGGTGAGGTCCTTGATGCGCTGCGTCAGCATCGCGACCTGCACCTCGGGGGATCCGGTGTCACCGGGGTGCGTCGCGTACTCTTCGATGATCGCCTTCTTGACGTCTGCTTCCAGTGCCATAGGTGATCCCCTCTCTGCTTGTTGCGCGGTGCCCGACACCCGATGTGCGAGCTCTCTTTCTCCGCGGCCGATCCAACGGCAACCTGAAGAGTCTACCAGCGAACGGATGCCGCGGCGAACGCGCCGTCGTTCGCCGCGTGCACCCCCCCGTTCCCTGAGCGGCCCCGTGCCGTAGCCTGACCGCCGCACATCGGCGGATTTCGGACGTCGCATCCCCTCGCGGGCTCCGGCGTCGGCGGGCGGGCGTACCGTGGCCCCCGTGACCGCGACTCGAACACCCCCGGCCGTGCGAGCGGAGGCCCTGCCCTCCCCGCGCTGGATCACGGTGCAGTTCGTGCTCGCCGGGATCGTGTGGGGGTCGAGCTTCCTCTTCATGAAGGTGTCTCTCACCGGCATCTCCCCCGCGCAGGTCGCGTGGACCCGCATCCTCCTCGGCGCCCTCACGCTCGGCGCCCTCGTGCTCCTGCGGCGCGAGCACCTGACCCGCAGCCTCAAGGTGTGGGCGCACCTGACCGTGCTCGGCCTCACCTTCTGCGTCATCCCGTTCCTGCTGTTCTCCTGGGCGCAGCAGCACGTCAGCTCGGGCGTCGCCAGCATCTTCAACGCCACCACCCCGATCATGACGGCGATCATGGCGTGGCTCGTCTTCCGGGTCGAGCGGCTCAAGGCCCTGCAGGTCGTGGGGATCGGCGTCGGCATCCTCGGCGTCGTCGTGATCATCGCGCCGTGGCAGGGCATCGCCCTGGACGGCAGCCTCACCGCCGAGCTCGCCATCCTCGGCGCGACCGCGAGCTACGGCTTCAGCTTCGCTTACATGCGGCGCTTCGTCTCGAACACAGGCATGTCGGCGCTGGCGTTCACCTTCGGGTACATCGCGATGGCGGGCGTCGTCATGGCACTGCTGACGCCGTTCCTCGTGCTGACTCCGGTGCGCCTCGACGTCCCGATCGTCGTCAGCCTGCTGCTGCTCGGCTGCCTCGGCACCGGCATCGCGTACGTGTGGAACCAGAACACCGTGCGCGCGTGGGGGCCGACCCGCGCCTCGACCGTGACCTACATCACCCCGATCGTGGGCGTGATCCTCGGCATCGTGATCCTCGGCGAGACGGTGACGTGGAACGAGCCGATCGGCGCGCTCGTCGTCTTCCTCGGCATCCTCCTCGCGCAGGACCGGCTGCGCCGACGCGCGCGCACCTGACACTCCTGGCGACCGCGCGCGTCACGCCGCGCTGCGGCGTACCCGACCGGGAGTCTCCCCCGTCACGCGCGTGAACGCACGGCTGAAGGCGGCTTCCGATCCATAGCCGTGCGCGGCGGCGACGGCCGCCACGCTCCTCCCCTCGGCGAGCATCGCGCGCGCCCCGCGCATCCGCGCGGCCGACACATACGCCATCGGCGGCATGCCCACCACGGAGGCGAACCGCGCCGCGAACACCGAGCGCGACATCGTCGCGCGGCGAGCCAGCGCGTCGAGCGTCCACGGATGCCCCGGATCACGGTGCACGGCTGCGAGGGCTGCGCCCAGCTGCGGGTCGCGCAGCGCCGCGAGCCACCCGTTCGAGTCGGCCTCGGCATCGGCCAGCCAGGCCCGGACCGTCTCGACGACGAGGACGTCCGCGAGCCGCGTCGCGACGGCGTCCCCGCCCGGCTTCGGCTCGCGCAGCTCTCGCGCCAGCAGCGGAAGCAGCGCCGCCATCACGGGATGCCGCGCGGAGTCCACGGTGACGATCGGTGGAAGCACGGCGAGCATGTCGTCGACGGCCGGCGAGTCGAACGCGACGACGCCGCACAGGAGCGCCAGCGGCGGCTCGGCGAGCTCCGGGCCGATGCGGAGCACCGAGAACGCATCGCCGAGCATCGCCTGGGGCAAGAGGTCGGCACGGCCGACGACTTCGGCACCGGGCGTCGTCGCGACGCGGTGCCCGATCCCCCGCGGCACCAGGGCCAGCTCGCCGGCGTCGAGTCGCACGGACTCGGCACCGTCGACCTCGAGGTATGCCGTCCCGTGCGCGACGATGTGGAAGCTCAGGGTGTCGGGGAACTGCGGCATCTCGACGGCGCACTCAGTGGACGCCTCGGTCCACGAGTAGAACGCGCCGCGCATGCGCACTCGGTAGAGGGCCGCCGTGAGGGCGTCCTCGCTGTCCCACGGCATCGCGACGCTCATGTAAGCTCCGGACGATCGATCAAGAAATGCGTACTCCTGACGATAGATCATCCGGGCGCGGACTGCGAGGGTGAGAACACCACCGAAGGGAGACCCTCATGAACATCCTCGTCATCGGCGCCACCGGCGGATCCGGCCGCGCCGTCTGCGACGCCCTCCTCGAGCGAGGGCACCGTGTCACGGCGCTCGCGCGCCACGCCTCCTCGCTCCCCGCCCGCACCGGCCTCGAGCGCGTCGACGGCGACGCCACCCGGGCAGCCGTCCTCGATGCCGCGATCCCGGGCCACGACGCGATCGTCGTCACGCTGGGCATCTCGGAGCCGCCGCTGCGCGTCCGGCTGCGGGGTGCGCAGGGCACGCGCGACGACGTCCGGTCTAAGGGCACCGCCGAGATCGTGGCGGCCGCGCGGCGGGCCGGCGTCCACCGGCTCGTGGTGCAGTCGTCATACGGCGTCGGCGACACGCGCTCGCTCCTGCGCCTCACCGACCGCATCCTGTTCGCTCTGCTCATCCGCCCGCAGATCATCGATTCCGAGATTCAGGAGGGTGTGCTGCGCGGCTCCGAACTCGATTGGACCATCGTGCAGCCGGTGTACCTGACCGATGGCGACTCGGCCGAGCACTTCACGTCGATCGACGGCACGATCCGCCGCAACAAGGTCGCGCGCCGCGGCGTCGCCCACGTCCACGCCGACCTCGTCGAGAATGCCGGCAGCGTGCGCCGAACCGTGTCGGTATCGGGCTGAGTCGCGCAGACGAAGAAGGAGAGCGGATGCCTCGGGGTCGAGGCATCCGCTCTCCTTCGCATTGCTGCGTGTCAGTCCTGCTGGAGCGCGCCCTGCAGGTCGAGCGTGATGGTGACGTCCTTGCCGACCAGCACGCCGCCGGTCTCGAGCGCGGCGTTCCAGGTGAGGCCGAAGTCCTCGCGGTTGACGACGGTCTTGGCCGTCGCGCCCGCCTTGTAGTTGCCCCACGGGTCGGTGCCGAAGCCGCCGAACTCGAACTCGAAGGACACGGGCTTGGTGATGCCGCGGATGGTGAGGTCGCCGTCGACGAAGAACTCGCCGTCCTTCACGTGGGCGCCGGTCGAGACGAACTCCATCGTCGGGTGGTTCTCGACATCGAAGAAGTCGGCGGAGCGCAGGTGGTTGTCGCGCCCCTCGTCCTTGGTGTCGACGGAGGTGACGTCGACCGATGCCTCGACCTTCGCGTCGAGCGGGTTCTCGGGGGCGACGAGGGTCGCGCTCTTCATGCCGAAGGTGCCGCGCACCTTCGAGATCATCATGTGGCGCACGCTGAAGGTGACCTCGCTGTGCGCGGGGTCGAGCACCCAGGTGCCCGCCTTGTAGCCGGGAACGTCGATCGTGGTGGAGTCGGTCATGGTCGTCCTTCGTGTCAGGTCCGTGTGGGGCGCCCGAGGGGAACGGGCATACGGGGTGCAACACAGCCTTGCAGAAGTTCTATTCCCGTGAATGCAAATTACCTGCGAACTCCGGAAGACGGCGGAGGGGACGGATGCCGCGGCACCCGTCCCCTCCGGACGATCGAGGTGTGGATCAGCCGACCTTGATGAGGTCGATGATGAAGATCAGCGTCTTGCCGCCGAGGAAGTGGCCGCCGGCCGGACCGTAGGCGAGGTGCGGCGGGATGACCAGCTCGCGGCGACCGCCCTCCTTCATGCCCGGGATGCCGTCCTGCCAGCCCTGGATGAGGCCGCGGAGCGGGAACTGGATGCTCTCACCGCGGTTCCACGACGAGTCGAACTCCTCGCCCGTTTCGTATTCGACACCCACGTAGTGGACGGTCACGGTGTCGCCGGGCTTCGCCTCGGCGCCCTCGCCCACGACGATGTCGCGGACGACGAGGTCGGCCGGGGCCGGCCCGGCGGGTGCGTCGATCTCGGGCTTGGTGCGGTCGTCAGTCATGCGTCCATCCAACCATCCGGAGCCACCGCGCGCCGAGCGAGTTCGCCGTCAGGGGAACCGCCGGCATTCTCTTGACACCCGCGCGCGCCCGCAGGCATGCTGGGGGCAGACCAACTCAGCGCTCGGTTGACACGCAGGCATCGCCGCGGCACCGAGCGCTGAGTCTTTGTCTGCGGGTGGTAGCGACGCCGCCGCGCTACGGCGCGAACATCGCCGCACGGGTCGACGCGGTCTTCGCGAGCAGATCCCGCTCCTCCGCCGCAGCCTGGGGGTCGCGGCCCGAGATCGCCCGCTGACGGGTCGCTGCCAGGGCCGTGGCATCCGTGATGAAGGTCTTCATGAGGGGCGTGCGATCTCCTCGCAGCGTCCGCGCCCACGCGAGCGCGGCCTTGCGCCCGGCGGCTGTCGCGAGCATGTCGACCTCCTGCGGGGTGAACCATCCCGCCGCGGCGTATTCGCCGAGCCGGCGCCGGGTGAGGCGCGACTCCTCCCGCCGGAGCGCCACAATGCCCAGGATGAACCCGATGAACAGCGGCACCTGGAGCGTCAGGTAGAGGAAGAAGAAGTCGCCGAACATGGCGGACCCGTTCCAGAAGGCGTGCAGCGCGATGGCGCCCGCGAGCCCGACGAGGCCGGGTCCGATAGCCTGCCCCGCCGACATGCCGCGCCGCGCGGCGAGCCCCAGCGCGAAGCCGGTGACGCTCGTGAACATGACGTGCGCGAACGGCGACAGGATGCCGCGCAGGAAGAATGTCGTGGTCGTCTCGGCCGCGCCGCCCTCGATGAAGCTCACGGCGAAGTACTGGATGTTCTCGGTGAACGCGAAGCCGGCGCCTACCAGGGCGCCGTAGACGATGCCGTCGACCGGGCCGTCGAAAGCGCGCCGGGCGGTTGCGAAGATGAGGAAGACGCCGAGCCCCTTGGCGAACTCCTCGACGACCGGGGCCTGGACGACGGGCTGCAGCACCTCGCGAGCCCCGGTCGCCGGACCGAACACCATCGTGAGCAGGACGTCGACGCCGAGCGCGATGGCGACGGCGGCGATCGCGCCCCACGCGATGGCGAGGATGAGCAGCCCGCGGGGCTCGGGTTCCCAGCGATCGACGATCCGCAACGCCAACAGCACACCGACGAGCGGCACCACCGCGAGCACCATCCCGATGAGGGACGCCGCCGGACCGAGCGCATTGAGGAAGTACGCCACGAGCACGATCAGCACGAGCACGAGGACGCCGATGAGCCAGATCGATGCGCTGCGGCCTCGGCGCGATACAGCGGCGGTCGGGATCTGCACGGGTGCGGGCGAGGTCGCCGGCGGCGTGATCGCCGCGGGAGCGGCGACGCGCGGCTGCGCGAGCGCCGAGGCGAACTCGGGCGGCGTGAGCGAGGGCCGGGGACGGGAGGCACCGGGGTCGAGCGTCATGCGCACAGCCTATGGGTGCAGAACGCTCACCCGTCATACGGGCTGTGGACCACCCGCCTGCGCAGCCCGGCGGCTAGGTTGGGGACATGCGCTTCGCCCATGTCGTGCCACCGGGATCGGGCGAGCCGAGGCTCGCACTCGTCGAGGGCGACGAGATGGCGATCGTCGAGGAGCTGTTCGACGGAGCGCCCCGCGTGCTCGACCAGCTCATCGCCGGCGGCGACGAACTGCTCGCACGCGTGCGCGATGCCGCAGGCGGAGGGACGCGGCATCCGCTCGACGGAATGGGGTTCGCGTCCGCCGTCCTCGCACCGCCGGTCATCCTCGCGATCGGGCTCAACTACGCGGCGCACTCCAGCGAGCTGGGACTGAAGACGGACTCGACGCCGACCGTGTTCGTGCTGTGGCCGAACTCACTCGCCGGGCACGACCACACCACGATCTGGCCGCGGTCGCTCAGCGAGTCGGTCGACTACGAGGCGGAGCTCGGCGTCATCATCGGCAGCCCCGCGAAGGACGTCGCCCCCGAAGACGCCCTCGACCACGTCTGGGGCTACACCGTGGTGAACGACATCACCGCGCGCGACATCCAGTATTCCGAGGCGCAGTGGTCGCGCTGCAAGTCCTTCGACGGTTTCACGCCCACGGGTCCGTTCGTGGTCACCGCCGACGAGGTGCCCGACCCACAGGACCTCCACATCTGGACGGTGCTCGACGGCACCACGCTGCAGGACGCGACCACCGGCCAGATGGTGCGGCCGGTCGCGACCCTCATCTCGCATCTCTCGAAGTCGGCGACCCTGCTTCCGGGAACGCTGATCTCGACAGGCAGCCCCGGCGGCGCCGGCTACTCACGGGATCCCCAGGTGTTCCTGCGGGACCGCTCCACGGTCACCGTCGGGATCGACGGCATCGGCGCGCTCACGACGCACTGCCGCATCCTCGACTGAGATCGCACCCCACGATGCGAAGGGCGGGCCCGCGCCGCGGACCCGCCCTTCGATGTCGATGCCTGCGTCAGTTGCAGGTGATGGTGCCGCCGCCCTGGAGCTCCCACACGCCCGGGCCGAGCTCGGCGCACGCCGCCGCGAGGCCGCCGAACACCACGGTCAGGATGATGATCGTCACGATGATGCCGACGACGATCAAGACCGCCGAGATGATGATCGCGGCGAGGGCGAAGCCGTTCTTGACGCCGGCCTTGCGGCTCTGTACGAGCGCGACGATGCCGAGGATCAGTGCGACGAGCTGCACGAAGAACGACAGGATGAACGCGACGATGCCGAGCGTCTTGCCCGGGACCGGCGCGTCGGCCGGCGCACCGTACGCCGCGGGCGGTGCGGCGCTGTAGGCGGGCGCGCCCGCGGGGTACGCCGGCGGCGCGGCCGCGTACTCCGGCTGAGCGGCCGGTGCCGCCGGAGCGGCGTAATCCGGCGCGGGGGCGGCGATCCCCGGCGTGGGAGACTCCGGCGCGGGTGCCGCGGGGGCGGGTGCCGCGGGTGCGGCCGCCGGCGGGACCGGCGCGTCGGCGGGCGGCTGAGGCGCAGTCGGCTGCGACGCGGGCTGCTGCGGCGGCTCGGGTGCGGCCGGGTTCTGCGGATCGGTCATTTCTCGCCTTTCGTTCGAGTCTCCCTGACGTTATCGATCGGGAGCCGCCCGCGGCAACCGGTTCAGCGCGTGTCCGCCGGAGCCTCCTCGACGATCTGCTCGGGCGCTGCCACGATCGGGATCGCGGCGGTGATGGTCTCGAGGCCCGACAGGCGCGCGGGTGAGAGCTGCTTGGTGACCTCGTCGCGCGACATGAGGCCGGCCTCGACCACGAGGTCGGCGACGCCGCGCCCGGTGAGCAGGGCGGTCTTCGCGAGCGCCGCGGCGGCCGCATAGCCGATGAACGGCGTGAGGGCGGTGATCACGCCGACCGACGAGCCGACCATGGCGCCGAGCCGCTCGCGGTTCGCGGTGATGCCGTCGACGCAGTTGACGCGCAGGGTGTACATCGCCTGGCGGAGCCACGTGATCGACTGGAAGATCGAGTGCGCGATCACGGGCTCGAAGGCATTGAGCTGCAGCTGCCCACCCTCGACCGCCATCGTCACAGTGAGGTCGGCACCGGCGATGGAGAACGCCACCTGGTTGACCACCTCGGGGATGACCGGGTTCACCTTGCCGGGCATGATGCTCGACCCGGCCTGACGGGCCGGCAGGTTGATCTCGCCGAACCCGGCCTGCGGGCCCGACGACAGCAGCCGCAGGTCGTTGCAGATCTTCGACAGCTTGATCGCGTTGCGCTTGAGCGACGCCGAGAACGACATGAACGATCCGGTGTCGCTGGTCGCCTCGACCAGGTCGGAGGCGGTGTCGAGATCGAGGCCCGAGATCTCGCGCAGGTGGCGCAGCACGGCGGGCGCGTACGCCGGGTGGGTCGTGATGCCGGTGCCGATTGCGGTGGCGCCCATGTTGACCTCGTACAGGAGGTACGCGTTCTCGGTGAGGCGCTGGTGGTCGTAGCCGAGCGTGGTCGCGAAGCCGTGGAACTCCTGACCGAGCGTCATCGGCACAGCGTCCTGCAGCTGCGTGCGGCCGACCTTCAGCACATCGTGGAACTCGACGGCCTTCGCGAGGAACGCGCGGCGCAGCAGATCGAGCTCTTCGAGCAGCGTCTTCAGATCGAGACCGAGGCCGACCTTGATCGCGGTCGGGTAGACGTCGTTCGTCGACTGGCTCCGGTTGGTGTCGTCGATCGGCGACAGGAAGGCGTAATCGCCCTTGGGGCGTCCGGCGAGCTCGAGCGCGATGTTGGTGATGACCTCGTTCGCGTTCATGTTGGTCGACGTGCCGGCGCCGCCCTGGATGACGCCGACGACGAACTGGTCGTGGAAGTCGCCGTCGATGACGAGCTGGGCGGCACGATCGATGAGGTCGGCCTTGGCGGGGTCGAGCACCCCGATCTCACGGTTCGCGCGAGCCGAGGCCTGCTTCACCATCGCGAGGGCCCGCACCAGGTCGGGGTAGACCGAGATCGGCCTCTTCGAGATCGGGAAGTTCTCCAGCGCGCGGGCGGTGTGGATGCCCCAATACGCGTCGGCGGGGATCTCCAGGGATCCCAGGGAGTCGGTCTCGATGCGGGTTCGCGTCATTGCGTCCAGAGCCATGTGTTGCAGTCCTCGTGGGTCGTTCACAGCGGTGTGCGGGGTTGCTTCGAGCCTACCCGCGGCGCTTGCCGACCGGGGTGTACACGGCGTACACCCGACCGCGGCTCCACGTACACCGCGGCGGTCGCCGGGCAGTGACGAGAACGCCGTCAGCGACGCTTGCGCGAGAACGCCTCGAGCCGCTCCTCGGGCGTGAGCCGCGACATCCGCTCGACCCATTCCGCGGAGAAGACGTCGCCGGTGGCTGCCTCGACCACGGGTACCACGGCGTGGGTGATGGTGTCGTCGTACACATGCACGAGGTGGAACGACTGGCCGGCGTCCATGCCGTTGACGTCCACTGCGGGGCGCGCGAGGTTCATCGTGTAGCAGGTCGCCGCGGCCACGCTCACCGGGACGCCCGCGAACGTGCCGCTCGTCGAGTAGTGAAGGTGCCCCGCGAGGATCGCGCGCACGTCGGTGCCGGCGATCACGTCGGCGAGCCGCCCTTGGTCACGGAGCTCCAGGATGTCGAACAGCGGCACATGCGACGGCAGCGGCGGATGGTGCAGCGCCAGGATCGTGCCGAGCGGCGCCGGCGTCGCGAGCTCGTATCGCAGCCACTCGAGCTGCCCGTGGTCGAGGTCGCCGTGATGCCAGCCGGGGACTGTGGAGTCGAGGCCGATCAGTCGCAGCCCGCCGAGATCCCACACCCCGGTGACGGGTTCCTCGGTCGGTTCGAGTCCGAGGAGGTCGCGGCGCAGGGCAGGGCGCTCGTCGTGGTTGCCGGCGAGCCACACCACCGGGGCACCGAGCCGCTCCGCGACCGGCTCAACCGTCGCGCGCAGCGCCGCGTAGGCCTCCGGCTCGCCGAGATCCGTCAGGTCGCCCGTGAAGACGATCGCATCGGGACGGATGCCGGTGGCCTCCGCCGCTTCGAGAGCTCGGGTCAGGTTCGCCGCGGTGTCGAAACGGCCGCCGAGCGGCGCGTTGCCCGCGAGCAGGTGCGTGTCGCTCACGTGGAGCAGTGTGCGCCGCGCAGGAGGGTACTGACCGAACTGGACGGGTGCGGCGGTGGCCATGGGCCTCAGCCTAGGCCGTCGCTCGGACAGCGGTCACCGCGGCGGGGCTTCGATCTCAGTGGTTGAAGACGATGAGGAGCAGTCCGCCGAGCACTGCCGCGGCGCAGACCGCGAAGCACGCGTAGGCGCCGACGAGGGCGAACCGCTTCTGTCCCTCGGTCAGCGGGCTGCGCTTGGCCGCCTTCGCGGCGGCCTTCTCGGCGCGGCGCGCCTCCTTCTCGGAGATGACGGTGATGGCGTCGGTGAACTCCGCCGGGGCGACGACGGGGGCGCGTCCGGCGCGCACGAGCAGTCGCAGGCCGAGCGCGTAGAACCCGACGACCACGACCGCCGACGTGAACGCCGCGATGAACACCTGAACGAAGGCGAGCCAGTTGATCGTCATCGCGGGCCTCCGTCCTTCGGTCGGTTCTCGGATCGGTCGACCGCCTTGGCGGCCTTGGCCGCCTTCTTGGCGGCCGCCTGGGCCGCCGCCACGCGGCGCGCCTCCTCGCGCGCGAGGGCGCGCTGGCGCCGCGTGGGCGGCGGGTTGCGCTTGACCTTCACGGCGCGACCGGAGTCGGCGACCTCGCTCATCGCGTTGGACGCGGTGACCTCGTCGCGGCGCGAGCGCATGAAGAGGAAGAGGATGATGACGACGGCGAGGACCGCGTCGATGATGACACCCCACACCGGGAGCCACACCACGATGAGCGCGGCGACAGCGCCGACGGCGCCGGCAGCAGGCAGCGTGAGGATCCAGCCGACCATGATCCGCCCCGCCGTGCGCCAGCGCACCTGGGAGCCGCGGCGGCCGAGGCCGGAGCCGATGACCGAGCCCGACGCGACCTGGGTGGTCGACAGCGCGAAGCCGAGGGCGCTGGAGGCGAGGATGGTCGATGCCGTGGACGCCTCGGCGGCGAAGCCCTGCGCCGGCTTCACCTCGGTGAGGCCCTTGCCGAGCGTGCGGATGATGCGCCAGCCGCCCATGTAAGTGCCGAGCGCGATCGTGATCGCACAGGCGAACACCACCCAGGTCTGCGGCTCGGGGTTCGAGGCCGACTGCAGACCCGCGGTGATGAGAAGGAGCGTGATGATGCCCATCGTCTTCTGCGCGTCGTTCGTGCCGTGGGCCAGCGCCACCAGCGACGACGTGAAGATCTGGCCGAACCGGAACCCGTCGCGCCCGTCGGGCTTGCTGTCATAGCGCCGGGTCAGCACATAGGCGAGCTTCGTGGCGGTGAACGCGATGACGCCGGCCGTGACCGGCGCGATGAACGCCGGCAGGATCACCTTCGACATCACGACGCCGAAGTTCACCGCGGTGACCCCGACGCCGACGATCGTCGCACCGATGAGCCCGCCGAACAGAGCGTGGGACGACGACGAGGGAAGCCCCAGGAGCCACGTGAGCATGTTCCACGTGATGGCGCCGATGAGGCCGGCGAGGATGATCTCGGGGAAGATGTTCGCCGAGATCTGATCCTCGTTGATGATGCCGCCCGAGATCGTCTGGGCGACCTCCGTCGACAGGAACGCGCCGACGAGATTCAGGACGGCGGCGAGAAGGACTGCGGTCTTGGGCTTGAGCGCGCCGGTCGCGATGGGCGTCGCCATCGCGTTCGCCGTGTCGTGGAAGCCGTTCGTGAAATCGAAGAACAGCGCCAGCGCGATCACCAGAACGATGATGAGGGTTGCGGTTTCCACCGTTCGCTTTCGGTGAGGAGATGTGGAGGGGTGTGCCGACGGGATCGGCGCGACGAACGAACAGTTCACCAAGAATTCAGGAACCGGCAACCGGCCAGAAAGAATCCTACATCGGCGATCCTGACGGTCAACTCGGAGGCGACTAGCGTGGAACGGTGACTCTCAGCGACTCCGCACCTGCCCCGTCCGCCCCTGTCGCCGGCATCCGTCCGACTGTCCGTTCGCATCACGGCGACGACGTCGAAGATCGCTACGAGTGGTTCCGCGAGAAGGAGGACGCCGCCGTCATCGCGCACCTCGAGGCCGAGAACGCGTACACGCAGCAGCGCACCGCGCACCTCGAGGGTCTGCGGGAGCGCATCTTCGGCGAGATCAAGGGCCGCACGCTCGAGACCGACCTCTCGGTGCCGACCCGCCGCGGCGACTGGTGGTACTACGGCCGCACGCTCGAGGGCAAGCAGTACGGCATCCAGTGTCGCGCCCCGCTCGCGTCCGCCGACGACTGGACGCCGCCGGAGCTCTCTCCCGACGTCGAGGTCGCGGGCGAGCAGATCCTCCTCGACGGCAACGTCGAGGCCGAGGGACACGAGTTCTTCTCGCTCGGCAGCTTCGAGGTGTCGAACGACGGCACGCTCATGCTGTACGGCGTCGACGTCGCGGGCGACGAGCGCTACACCGTGCGCGTGCGCAACCTCGTGACCGGCGAGCAGCTCCCCGACGAGATCCCCGGCACGTTCGCCGGCGCGACCTTCTCCCCCGACGGCCGCTTCATCGTCTACACGACGGTAGACGACGCGTGGCGGCCCGACACCGTCTGGCTGCACGAGCTCGGCACCGCGGTCGCCGAAGACGCGAAGCTCTTCCACGAGCCCGACGAGAAGTACTGGGTCGGCGCCGGCTTCACGCGCAGCGACCGCTTCCTCGTGATCGGACTCGGCTCGTCGATCACGTCCGAAGAATGGCTGCTGGATGCTGACGACCTCCGCGGCGAGCCGCGCGTGGTCTGGCCGCGCACCGAGGGAGTCGAGTACGACTCCGAGCACGCCGTCGTCGACGGCGAGGATGTGCTCTTCATCCTCCACAACGACGGAGCCCTGGACTTCGAGCTGGTGCGGGTCGCAGCATCCGATCCCTCCGGCGACCGCTCCGTCGTCATCCCGCATCGTCCGGGCGAGCGCCTGCTGGGAGTCTCGACCTTCCGCGACTGGGGTGTCGTGGGCTACCGCCGCGGCGGTCTCGCCCGCCTCGGCATGCTCGACTACGCGACGGGCGCCGTCGACGAGATCTCGTTCGACGAGCCGCTCTACTCGGTGGGCACGGGCGGCAACCCAGAATGGGCGCCTCCCCTGCTGCGGCTCGGCTACGGATCGTTCGTCACTCCGGGCACGGTCTACGACCTCGACATCGCGACGCGCGAGCTGTACCTGCGCAAGCGCCAGCCGGTGCTCGGCGGGTACGAGCCATCCGAGTACGCGCAGGAGCGGGTGTGGGCGACTGCACAGGACGGCACGCAGATCCCGATCTCGCTCGTCTACAAGCGCTCGTTCGGAGACGCCGGCGTCGCACCGCGCCCCGTGCACCTCTACGGGTACGGCTCGTACGAGCACTCGATCGAGCCCGGCTTCTCGGTGCCCCGCCTGTCCGAGCTCGACCGCGGGGTCGTCTTCGCGGTCGCGCACGTGCGCGGCGGTGGCGAGATGGGCCGCCAGTGGTACGAGGACGGCAAGCTCCTCAACAAGCGCAATACGTTCACCGACTTCGTCGACAGCGCATTGCACCTCATCGACAACGGCTACACGACGGCCTCGCAGCTCGTCGCCGAGGGCGGTTCTGCCGGCGGCCTGCTGATGGGCGCGGTCGCCAACATCGCGCCGGAGCTCTTCGCCGGCGTCCTCGCGGACGTGCCGTTCGTCGACGCGCTGACGACCATCCTCGATCCGTCGCTGCCGCTCACGGTGATCGAGTGGGACGAGTGGGGTGACCCGCTTCACAACGCCGACGTCTACTCCTACATGAAGTCGTACTCGCCCTACGAGAACGTGAGGACGGATGCCGCGTACCCGCGCATCCTCGCCGTCACGTCGCTCAACGACACCCGCGTGCTGTACGTCGAGCCCGCGAAGTGGGTCGCGCGCCTGCGCGAGGTCGGCGCCGATGCACTGCTCAAATGCGAGATGGTCGCCGGCCACGGCGGTGTCTCGGGCCGCTACAACGCCTGGCGGGAGCGCGCGTTCGAGCTGGCGTGGCTCCTGGACGTACTCGGCGTCGCCGACGCCTGAGCCGGCGCGACGACGTCGAGACAGCGGATTTCGGCCGAGACCGGGGACGACACCCTCGGTCTCGGCCGCACCTCTCGGGTTCGACGCGACCGGCGTGCCCGGTCAGGTCAGGGACGGGCGTCGCGGGCGAACGCGGCGGCCTCCGTGCGGTTGGCCACGCCCAGCTTGGCGATGATCGACGACACGTGGACCGACGCGGTCTTCGGGCTGATGAACAGCTCCCGGCCGATCTGCGCATTGCTCAGGCCGCGGGCGACCAGCTCGAGAACCTGTGACTCGCGTTCCGTGAGGGACCCGACCCTCGTGCCAGGGTCGCCCGCAAGCCCGGCGCGGGCCGCGAGCTCCTCGCCCCATCGCGCGAGGAGTGCGTCACCCGTTGCCGGAGCCTGATCCCGGAGCTCCGCAAGGGTGGCCTCCGCTCCCGCTCGGTCGCCGGACGCGACCAGCGTCTCGGCGAGTCGAAGCCTCGCGCGGTGCGCGAACTGGACGGGGAGGCCGTTGCCGTTGCCGTCGCGCGCCTCGGCGAGCGCTGCCCTCCACGCGGCCACGAGGGCCGGGGGCGCGGCATCCGTTGCGAGCTCCGCCGCCACCCAGGCGACGAGCGGAGTGAGCGAGCCGCGATCCGCGAGCTCGGAGGCGACCGCCTCGGCCTCTTCACGCACGCCGACGACGCCGCGGTCGATGGCGGGGTCCATGCCCTGTACTCCATGGGCCTCCGCGACCAGCCAGGCTCGCAGCGGAAGGCCCCAGGAGCGCACCCACGACTGCGTTTCGGAGGAGCGCAGGACCGTCTCGAGTTCGAGAGCGCCCGCGACCAGCTCGAGCTTGCGGCGCACGTCGTGTTCGTCCGAGATCCGGACGAGCCGCTCGAGGAGGTCGAGCCGCCGCCATCCGGCGTCCTCGTCCGGCACGTCGAAGACCTCCGGCATCTCGTCGCGGGTGAGGCGACGCTTTTCGGCGTAGGCATCCAATCGGTCGCCCCACACGTCGCCCTCCGTGAGGATTCGCAGCGCCGTCGAGCGGTCGAGTGGCACCGCCACGAGCTGCAGGGCACGGCGCGCCTGCGCCGCGCTCTCGTCGACGCGGCCGAGCGGCAGGAGGACCTGCCCCATCAGCAGCATCGCGATCGCGCCGTGGCCGCGTTCCCGTCCGGCGTCGAGTGCCTCTTGGAGCATCACGGCGAAGAGCTGGAGCGCCTCCTCGTAGCGCCCTTCGAAGAAGGCGACGTCGGCGATCGCCAGCCGGGCGCGGTGTCGCTCGGCCTCACCGTCCGCCGCAGCGAGCGCGTCGCGCCCCGCCGCTGCCGCGAGATCCAGCTCGCCTTCGAACGCGAACCGCCCGGCCAGGTTCGTCAGGCAGATCGCGAGCGTCGCCGAATCGTCCGCGTCGCGAGCGATCGCCACCGCCGCCTGCAGGGCGTCGATGTCGTGCCGACCGAGCAGGCTCCTGACGCGTGCGAGCAGCGCCCGGGCGACCGGCTCCTCGCGGCCGGTGAGGAGCCCTTCGGCCTCGGCGAGTGCGACTTCGTCGGCCCGGTTCGTGATCCATCCTTCGCACACCACCAGCCACCACAGCGCGGCGGCGCGCTCGATGGGATCACTCGGTCCCGGTAGCGCGAGCGCAGCCATGACGATAGTCCGCGCCTCTTCGTAGTCGCCGGCGTGCCAGAGCGCCTCACCCGCGCGCCGCAGCACCTCCATGCGGGAGACGCCACCGGCCCGCCCCTGCGCGTCCGGCACCTCGTCCCACGAGTCGGCCACGCGGCGCCAGAGCACGGCCGTCGTCGCTGGGTCCAGCTCGGTCCCCGGCTGCGACAGGCATCGGATCGCCGCGTCGAAGGCGCCGACGACGTCGCCCGCCAGCGCGCGATGATCCGCGACATCGGCAAGGGTCGAGAACGAGGCACCGTGTCGGGCCTCGAGCGCGTCCGCAAAGGCCCGATGGGCCTGGCGGCGCGCACCGGGGAGCATCTGCGTGTACACCGCCTCGCGGAGCAGCGCGTGGCGGAATCCGTATCCCGTCGCGGACGCGGTGACGATGCCGCGCGCGATCGCGTCGTGCACATCGGCGTCGAGAGCCCCGGGTGGCAGCCCCGCGACGCGCACGAACGTGTCGTGGTCGACATCGCTGCGGCCTGCCGACAAGAGCTCGACCAAGTGCCGGACCTCGGTCGGCGCACCTCGATATCGCAGGAGCAGCAGATCCCGCAGAGCTCCGGGCAGCTCGTTCCCGCTCAGGGAGACGAGTTCCTCGACGAGGAAGGGCACTCCCCCGCTGCGGGTGGCGATGACGTCGGTCTCGGACCGCGTGAACCTGCCGGGTGCGATCGCTTCGATCTGGCCGCTGACCTCGTCCGCGGACAGCCGAGCAGGCTCGAGGTGCGCGATGCCCCGACGACCCTCGAGCGCGACGACACCGGAGAGCGAGGTCCGCTCGACCATCTCGTCGGCGCGATACGTCAGCACCAGGGTGAGGTGACGGCCACGCAGCGTGGCGGCGAGCGTCGCGGCGAAGGTCGCGGTGAGGGCGTCCGCCCAGTGAAGGTCCTCCACGACGAGCACGATGTGGAAACTCTCGCTCAGGCGCTCGACGAGCATCTCGATGGTGTCCGGCACGATGTCCGACGAGGGCTCGACCGACTCGGGCGACCATGCCGCCCGCGATTCCGCGAGCTCCGGGACCAGCACTCCGAGGGTGCGCCGTGCTCCGGGTGAGGTCGACACGATATCGAGCAGGTCGTCGCCGACCCCGGCCCGAAGGTCGCGGACGAGCCCGCGGAGCGCGTGGAAGGGCGTGGCGACATCGCCTGTCTCGACGCATTGGGCGACTGCCTTCACGAGCGGAGGGTCGTCAGGTGACGCGTCTGCGCCAAGCGCCCGAAACGCCTCCTCGACGAGCCGCGTCTTGCCGATCCCCGCCTCGCCGCGGATCACCACTGCGCGCGGGACGCCCGCTCGTCCGTCCTCCAGCGCACCGCGGAGCGCCTCGAACTCCTCCTGGCGTCCGATCAGCACGGGACTCACGGCCACCCCAGCCACGACGCCATCGTGGCACGCGTGCCCGCCCCGCGTCAGGGGTTTGCGGACGATTGCCTCGGGCGCAGCATCCGTCGTCCCACGCGCCGAGGCACAGCATCCCCGCCGAAACCAGGGACCATGCCCCCGGCCTCGGCGGGATTCCCCTGGTTCGACGAGATTCGGCGTCCAGACCGGGCGCGGCCGCGAACTCAGCCGAAGAGCGCGGCCGCCTCTTCGTAGCGGTAGAGCGGAACGGTGTTGAGCTCGCCGAGGGCGTCGGCGAAGGGGACGCGCACGATGTCGGTGCCGCGCATCGCGACCATCTGACCCCAGGCGCCGTCGACGACCGCGTCGGCGGCATGCAGGCCGAGGCGCGTCGCGAGCACGCGGTCGAAGCCCGACGGCGAGCCGCCGCGCTGGATGTGGCCGAGCACGGTCGCGCGGGTCTCGATGCCCGTGATGCGCTCGATCTCGGGCGCGAGGATCTCGCTGATGCCGCCGAGGCGCGGGCGGTTGAACGCGTCGAGGCCCTTGTCGCTGTAGGCCTCGTCCATGCCGGTGAGGGTGAAGCCCTCCGACACGACGACGAGCGGCGCGCGGCCGCGGTCGTGCGCCTTCGAGACGAGCGCGGTGATCTCGTCGATCGACATCGGCACCTCGGGGATGCAGATCGCGTGGGCGCCCGCGGCCATGCCGGCGTGCAGGGCGATCCAGCCGACGTGGCGGCCCATCACCTCGGCGACCATGCACCGCTGGTGCGAGTCGCCGGTGGTGCGGAGGCGGTCCATCGCGTCCGTCGCGATGTTGACGGCGGTGTCGAAGCCGAAAGAGTAGTCGGTGGCGCGCAGGTCGTTGTCGATCGTCTTCGGGACACCGAGCACGTTGATGCCGTCGTTCGAGAGGCGGTTCGCGGCCGCGAGGGTGCCCTCGCCGCCGATCGCGATGATGCCGTCGAGGCGGTGGCCGTACATCGTCTTGGCGATGTTCTCAGCGCCGCCGCGCGGGCCCTCGTAGGGGTTCGTGCGCGAGGTGCCGAGGATCGTGCCACCGACCTTCGACAGACCCTTCACCTCGTGCCGAGTGAGCGGGAAGAAGTCGCCGTCGACCACACCGCGCCAGCCGTCGCGGATGCCGACGAACTCGAGGTCGTAGCTCGTCGTGCCCTTGAGCACCACACCACGGATGACCGCGTTGAGCCCGGGGCAGTCGCCGCCGCTCGTCAGGATGCCGATCTTCATTGCTGTGTTCCTCGCTGTCGGGTCGGTGGTGAAGAGGGTCGGCGTCGCTGCCTCCCCTGACACTAGTGCCGGAACGCCCGGCCTGCCACACGCGCCCGCCGGGATGCCTCCACGACACGACGAAGGGCGGTGCGAACCGCACCGCCCTTCGTTCGATCGCGTATTACGCGGCGCCGAGCGCCTGACGCAGCAGGTGCATGAGCGCCGACAGCTGCACGGAGTCGCTCGACTGCGGGTCGACGGCCTCGCCGTCGAGAGCGCGGGCGGCGAGGCCCTGCTTCGAATCGATGAGCTCCGCGATCTTGGTGTCGATCGTGTGCGCGGCGATGATGCGCCACGCGGTGACGGGCTCGTCCTGGCCGATGCGGTGCACGCGGTCGATCGCCTGCGTCTGCTCGGCGGCCGTCCACGACAGCTCGGCGAGCACGACGTTCGACGACGCCTGCATGTTGACGCCGACGCCCGCCGCGGTGAGCGAGCAGACCGCGATGCCGACGTCGGGGTCGTTGTTGAACGCGTCGATCGCCTGCTGGCGGGCGGTGGTGGCCTGGTCGCCACGCAGCGACACCGTCTTGAGCCCCGCGGCGGCGAAGTGCGCCTCGGCGGTGTCCATGACGTCGATGTGCTTGGCGAAGAACACGACCTTGCCGACCGAACGCTGCAGCTGCACCGCGTAGTCGGCGGCGAGCACGGCCTTGGCCTGGCCGATCTTGCGCACCATCGTGAACACGTTCTCGGAGCCCGTGCCGGCCGCCTTCGACTCCTCGAGCTCGTTGTGCGCGACGAGCCGGACGATGTCCTCGTCGATGTGGCCGGGACCGTGGCCGCGGTCACCTCGAGCCTCGATGATGCGGCGGTACTTCGAGGCCAGCCGCTCCCCGAGTTCGCGCTCGGCCTGGCGGATCGAGCGGCCGAACTCGTCGTCGAGCTCCACAGGGAGGTCGGCGATGAGCTTGTCGGGCAGGTCGGCCGCGACGTCCTTCTTCTTGCGCCGCACGATCCCCATCGAGATCACCGCGTCGCGCGCCTCGGGATAGAACGACTTGTCGGCGGGGGTCAGTCCCGTCTCGTCGAGCTTCTCCATGAGCACCGAGCCGGGCTTCTCGCCGGTGGTCCAGCCGAGGAAGCGCCAGATCGCGTCGAAGTCCTCGACGTCGTTGATCAGCGGCGTGCCGGTCAGGGCGAGCAGGAGCGGGTCGGTGACCTGCTCGCGGATGCGCGTGGCGAGCGCCAGCACGTTCTGCGAGCGCTGCGACGTGAGGTTCTTGATGAAGTGCGCCTCGTCGACGACCATGCCCTTCAGCCCGAGCGAGCTGAGCCACGACAGGTGGCGGTCGAGGATCTCGTAATTGACGATGAACACGTCGGCGAAGGCGTCGATGTCCTCACCGTCGCCGTGGATCACCGTCGCGCGTCGCTGCGGCGTCCAACGCTCGACCTCGCGCGCCCAGTTCATCTTCACGACGTTGGGCACGACCGCAAGGAGCGGGTACGCGTTCGCGACGGATGCTGCGAGCACCGACTCCGCCGTCTTGCCGAGGCCCGGCTCGTCGGCGAGGAGGAACGTGCGGTGACCGGCGCGCACGGACTCGAGGAACCTCGACTGGTGCGGCATGACCTCGAGGCCCTTGGGCGACAGCCGATCGAACTCCGGCACGGGCGGA
Source organism: Microbacterium sp. F01 (assembly GCF_056156365.1). Lineage (NCBI taxonomy): Bacteria > Bacillati > Actinomycetota > Actinomycetes > Micrococcales > Microbacteriaceae > Microbacterium > Microbacterium sp. F01. The sequence goes on along the minus strand of NZ_CM149592.1, from coordinate 1,440,762 downwards.
AGGTCCATCGAGGCGCTCGCACCGCCGGCACCGGTCTCGAACGCCTTGTACAGCGGCCCCATGAGCTCCCAGCTGTCGAGGCGACGGCGCGGCGTCTGCTTCGGGGCACGGATCGTGAGGTCTGGTGCGAGGAACGGGTTGGAGTCGCGGCGCGCCTCGACCTGGGGCGGCACCACCTGGCGCTCGGCGAGCGCGGCAGGCACGACCGTCGCGACGACCGGGGCGACGTCGGTGATGATGAGCTCGTCGGGCGCGAGCTCGGCGCCCGATTCGAGCAGCCAGTCGCGGCGCATGCGGCGGGCGACGGGAGACGTGGCCTGGTCGACCTCGAGCAGCTGGATGAGCGACGTGTCGCGCGCGGCGGTCTTCGCGAGGATGGTGGCGACGCCGTCGAGCCGCTTCAGCAGCTCGGCGCGCGCAGCATCCGTCAGCTCCGCGTCGCCCTTCACACGCGCGCGCTCCTCGCGGACGAGGAAGGCGATGACCTGGAACTTGACGCGGTTCGTCGGCCCCAGCTTGCCGCGCTGGGCCTTCGCCTCGACCTCGCGCACCTTGCGGGCGAGGATCGGGATGATGGGGGCCTCGTCGTCGCGACGCGCGGACGAGGACTTGCGGCGACGCTGCGCCGTCTGGGCGGGTGCCGTGGTCGGCATGCTCCTCCTGAGCGTGAGTGCCGGATAGGGAGTCCGGCGGGGATCGGATGACACCGATGGTTCTGCGTGCTCCCGCGGGCGGCGCGAACGCCGTCGCGAACGCGGGATCAGGGACTCGCCGCCGGCGGTCGCGGGCACTCGCTTCTGCGAGCTGCGACATCGTCAGCGGTTACCCCGCGCACCATTCTAGGGGAACGGGCCCCCGAACGGGGCAACCTGACGCGGGAAAACGCGGGATTCAGCCCCAGAGACTCGACACGATGTCTTCGGTGTACCCCTCGGGGGCGAAGTTGATCCACGCGGTCGTCACGAGACCGCCGCCGCCGATGTAGTGCGTCTCGCCGCGCGTGTACTCCTCGTCGTCGAGCGTCACGCCCTTCTGCTCGATGCGGCACACGGTGCCGTCGCCGAGAGCCTCGCAGCCGAAGCCCGCCGCGGGCAGCGCCGCCAGCACGGCCTTCTCCTGGTCGGCATCGATCGCGGTCACGTTGGTCGCGAGCCCGAACTCGCTCGGCTGCCCCCACGAGCAGCGCAGCGTCGGCGCTCCGCCGTGGATGATCTCGAGCAGGTCGGCGTTCTCGGTCGACAGCATCGTCACGCCGGGATCGTTGAGGGGCGGGTTCGCCGAGTTGAGCTGCGCGAGCATCGCGGCGGAGTAGATCTCCTCGCACGCGGCCGGCACCTCGAAGCCGACCTGGGGCTGTTCGGTCTCGACCGGCGTGGCAGACGGCGTCTGTTCCTTCACCGTGCTCGAGGGGCTGCTCGACGGCGCCGCCTCGGATTCGGGACGACACCCGGTGACGACCGCGGCCAGGGCGGTGAGCGCGACGCACCCGATCACGATCCGCGTCAACCGGCTCTGCACGACCATTCCCACGCCACCTCTCGCGCACCGCGGCAGGCGAAAGTGCGGCGCGTGTTCGACCCTAACGAGACGGGAGGACGGATGCTGCGGGCCACGCCGCGCGCACCAGCACAGGCATCACGGCCCGGCGTAGGCGCTCTGCCACTCCGAGAGCGTGTGCGGGTCGTCGGTGACGATGCCGTCGACACCGAGGGCCGTCACCTCGTCCCACTGGGAGTCGTCGTTGAGCGTGTAGACGACGACGCGGGCACCGACGGCGTGGAGTTCGTCGACGATGCCCGGGCGCGCGAGCACCGCCTTCCGGTTCACGACGACGCCGCGTGCTCCGGCCTCGGCGACCGCGCTCACGACGTCTGACGGGAGCTGCTTGAGGATGAGCAGCCGCGACAGCACATCCGACCCGGCAGCGGCGAGCGCGAGCGTCCGCGCATCGAAGCTCGCGAAAACGATACGCCTCTCGAGGCCGCGCGCGGCAACCTCGGCGACGGCCGCGTCGACGGCCGCGGCATCCCATTCGCCCTTCATCTCCACGATCGCGCGGCCGTCGGTGGCGACGAGGGCGTCGAGGAACTCCCCGAAAGTGGGAACGGGGGTGCCCGAGTAGGAGCGGTCGAACCACGAGCCGGCGTCGAGCGTCTTCACGTCGGCCAGCGTGAGGAGGGCCAGTCGTCCGTGACCGTCGGTGGTGCGGTCGACCGTCTTGTCGTGCATGAGCACCGGGTGCCGGTCGGCGGTGAGCGCGACGTCGACCTCGACGTAGTCGAATCCGGCGGCGAGAGCCGCGGTGATCGCGGGCAGCGTGTTCTCGGGCGCGGTCGCCGCTCCCCCGCGGTGACTCGCGATGAAGGCCGCCTCTCCGGGCGTTCGCTCGTCACCCATCAGCTCCCGCGAGCTCACCCGCGCGGGGGTGGCCCCGAGGAAGGCGATCACCAGGCTCGCGATCGCGAGGACGCACATGACGGACAGAGCGTGGATCCGGTCGCGAGCTCGATCGGAAGCCGCGGACTGGGGCATCGGGCATGTCCTCCGAGGTCGTTCCCCACGTCCTCGTCGACGTGGTTCGGACCACTCTACATGCGCCGTTACTTATTCGTTACTTTGCTTTCGCTTGGCTTTCGCGCACCATCCGGACCGCGTCCCAGAGGGCTTCCGCGACGTCGTCCTTGCTCCCCCGCCGGGCACCGATGACCTCGCCGTCGGCGCTGATGATCGTGACGGCATTGTCGGCAGCCTCGAATCCCTTGGACCAGCCGACCTCATTGACCGCGAGAAGGTCGGCACCTTTGCGAGCCGCCTTGCGGCGCCCGCGGTCGAGCAGCGTCTCTCCGTCGCCGGGCGTCTCGGCGGCGAAGCCGACGATCGTCTGCCCCTCGCGCCGACCCCGGACGAGCCCCGCGAGGATGTCATCGTTCTCGATGAGGTCGAGGGTGATCCCGCCGACCGGCGCGGATTCCTTGGCGCGCTTGAGCGGCGACACCTCCGCAACCCGATAGTCGGCGACAGCAGCCGCCATCACCACCACGTCGGCTGTCTCCGCCTCAGCCTCGACGGCGTCGCCGAGCTCTGCCGCGGTGCCCGCGCGCACGACCCGCAGACCCGGACGGGCGGATGCTGCGGCCAGCACCCCGTCGTCGACATGGGCCGCGACGAGCACGACGTCGGCTCCGCGCTCCGCCGCCGAGAGCGCGACGGCGACGCCCTGCCGCCCGCTCGAGCGGTTGCCGATGTAGCGCACCGGGTCGATCGGCTCCCGGGTCCCCCCGGCGCTCACGACGACCCGCAGGCCGTGCAGATCGCCGGCGCCACCCTCGGCCGCGGCGAGTGCGGCCTCGAAGATGGCCTCGGGCTCCGACATGCGCCCCGGCCCACTGTCGCCGCCGGTGAGCTCGCCCTCCTCGGGGCCGACCACGATGACGCCGCGCTGACGCAGGACCGCCATGTTGTGGACGGTCGACGGGTGCCGCCACATCTCGGTGTGCATCGCGGGCGCCACGACGACCGGCGCCATGGTGGCGAGTAGGGTCGTTCCGAGGAGATCGTCCGCGAGTCCCGCGGTCATCTTCGCCAGGGTGTTCGCCGTCGCGGGCGCCACGATCACGAGGTCGGCCGCTTGGCCGAGCGCGACGTGACGCACGCGTGCGACGTCGTCGTGGACGGAGGTCGTCACGGGGTGGCGGCTGATCGCCTCCCAGGTCGGCATCCCCACGAAGCGCAGTGCGTCCTCCGTGGGGACGACGTGGACCTCGTGGCCCGCTTTGACCAGCAGGCGCACGAGCTGAACCGTCTTGTAGGCGGCGATGCCACCGGTGACCCCGACTACGACGAACACCCTCCGATCTTGGCACGACTGCCCGACACCCGGCCCCGCCGGACGACACCACCCGAGGAGCCCCGCATGTGCACCGTCGTGATCCGCGTCCCCGAATCGGCGGACGAGCCCACGCGCGTGCTCGCGATCCGCGATGAGGACCCCGCCCGGCCGTGGAACCCGCTCGGCCGCTGGTGGCCCGAGCCACACGACGGCGTCGTGGGCGTGCGCGACGTCCGCGCGGGCGGCGCCTGGCTCGCGGCGGACCCGGAAGCCGGACGCCTCGCGGTGCTGCTCAACCGTGCCGACGAGTCGACGCGCCCCGAATCGGAGCTCATCTCGCGCGGCGGCATCGTGCTCGACGCTGTCGCGGGCCGCTCCCCCGCCGGCGAGCCGCCGACGCACGGCTTCAACCTCGTCGAGGTCGACGGGGCACACGCCCGCGTGCTCACGTGGGACGGCATCACCCTGCGCACGACGGAGCTCGAGCCCGGCACGCACATGATCGCCCACGACGACGTCGACGACAGCGCAACACCGCGTATCGTGCGGTGGCTGGGTGAATTCCAGTCGACGGAGCCTGCGACCGACGGACGATGGTGGATGCCCTGGATCGAGGTGCTCGAGCGCTCGGCCGAGCTCCCTCCCACCGACGACGGCGCGATCATCCGCGACAACCGCCCGCTCGGCTATCCCACCCTGTCGCTCCTGGCGTGCGTGGCCTCGGTGTCGCCCCACGACGTGGATGTGCACTACGGCGAACTCCGCGAGCCCGGGCAGTGGGGCGGCCTCGAGCTGGGCTGAGCCACCGAGGTCGTTCGGGCCGGGTCAGACCAGGCTCTTCGGGTGCCAGACGGTCTTCGTCTCGGTGAACGCCGCGATGCGGGCGAGGCTCGGGGCCGCAGCATCCGTCCCGTTCTCGGGTGGGAGCACACGGGTGAGCGTCTCGGCCGCGGCGATCTGCAGGTCGATCCAGTCGAGGTCGCCCGCGCCGACGAGGTCGAGCGCGTGCACGTCGGGGTGCGAGGCGAGCCACGGCGCGATCTCGGCGGGTGAGCCGGTCAGCACGTTCACGACTCCGCCGGGAACGTCGCTCGTGGCGAGCACTTCGGCCAGCGAAATGGCCGAGAGCGGGTACCGCTGCGACGCGACCACGACGACCGAGTTGCCCGTGACGAGCGCCGGGGCGATCGCCGACACCAGACCGACGAGCGCGGTGTCCTGCGGGGCGATGACCCCGACGACGCCGGTGGGCTCTGGCACCGAGATGTTGAAGTACGGCCCCGCGACGGGGTTGCCGTTCCCCGCGACCTGGCCGAACTTGTCGCACCACCCGGCGTACCAGACCCAGCGGTCGATCGCCTCGTCGACCTCGGCGCCGGCGACGGCGGCCGAGACACCCGTCTGCTGCACGATCTCGTCCACGAACTGGGCACGGCGGCCCTCGAGGATCTCGGCGACGCGATAGAGCACCTGGCCGCGGTTGTACGCGGTGGCGCCCGACCAGCCCTTGACGGCACCGCGGGCCGACACGACGGCATCGCGCGCGTCCTTGCGGGAGGCGAGCGCGGCATTCGCCAGGAAGTCGCCCTTCGGCGTCGCCACCTCGTAGGTGCGGCCCGACTCGCTGCGCGGGAACGCGCCGCCGATGTAGAGCTTGTACGTCTTGGGTACGGTCAGTCGCTTGCTCATGCTGCTCCTCCTTCGGCAACCGCCGCCTCGTCACGTTGGGCAGACATCGTCGCGCCCGCAACGGCGGCGGTGCGCTCCTTCTTCGAACGGCCGGCTTCGACGCGGCGCGCGGCATCGCCCGCCGAGGCACCCTTGAGGTACGCGGCGAGACCGTGGCGGCCGCCCTCCCGGCCGTAACCCGACTCCTTGTAACCCCCGAACGGCGACGAGGGGTCGAACCGGTTGAACGTATTCGCCCACACGACGCCTGCACGCAGCTTGTCGGCGACCGCGAGGATGCGCGATCCCTTCTCGGTCCACACCCCCGCCGACAGGCCGTAGGGCGTGTTGTTCGCCTTCGCGATCGCCTCATCGGGCGTGCGGAACGTCAGGACCGACAGCACGGGACCGAAGATCTCGTCGCGCGCGATGCGGTGGCTCGACTGCACGTTCGTGAAGATCGTCGGTGCGAACCAGAAACCCTTGTCGGGAATCACGCAGTCGGCAGTCCACCGCTCGGCGCCCTCCTCGTCGCCGATGCGCGACAGCTCGCGTACGCGATTGAGCTGCTCGAGGGAGTTGATGGCACCGATGTCGGTGTTCTTGTCGAGCGGATCGCCGAGGCGCAGCGTCGACAGCCGCGCCTTGAGCCGGTCGACGACCTCGTCGTGGATCGACTCCTGCACCACGAGCCGGCTGCCCGCGCAGCACACCTGTCCCTGGTTGAAGAAGATCCCCGTGACGATGCCGTCGATGGCCTGCTCGATCGGGGCGTCCTCGAAGATGATGTTCGCCGCCTTGCCGCCGAGTTCCAGCGTCACCTTCTTGTCGGTGCCGGCGACGGCCTTCGCGATCTCCCTGCCGACGGCGGTGGATCCTGTGAAGGCCACCTTGTCGATGTCGGGATGCCGCACCAGCGCCGCCCCGGTCGCCCCGGCGCCCGTCACGATGTTGACGACGCCGGGCGGGAGGTCGGCCTGCTGCAGGATCTCGGCGAACAGGAGCGCGGTGAGCGGCGTCGTCTCGGCGGGCTTGAGGACGACAGTGTTGCCGGCCGCGAGCGCCGGCGCGATCTTCCACGCCAGCATGAGCAGCGGGAAGTTCCAGGGGATCACCTGGCCGGCCACGCCCAGCGGCCGGGGGTCGGAACCCAGGCCCGCGTAGTCGAGCTTGTCGGCCCAGCCGGCGTAGTAGAAAAACCACGCGGCCACCAACGGCACGTCGACGTCGCGGCTCTCCTTGATGGGCTTGCCGTTGTCGAGGCTCTCGGCGACGGCGAGCTCGCGTGCGCGCTCCTGCACCAGCCGTGCGATGCGGAACAGATACTTGCCGCGGTCGCGGCCCGTCATCTTCGACCACGTCTTGTCGAAGGCGCGGCGCGCGGCGGCGACGGCGGCGTCGACATCCGCCTCGCTCGCCGAAGCGATCGTGGCGATGTGCTTCTCGTCGGCGGGCGAGATCGTGGCGAACGACTCGCCCGTTCCCGGGCGGAAGTCGCCGTCGATGAACAGCCCGTACTCGTCGCGCAGGTTCAGGATCGCGCGGGACTCGGGGGCCGGTGCGTACTCGAGGAAACTCATGTCTTCTTCCCGGATCAGTCGATGGTCACGTAGTCGGCGCCGGAATAGTGTCCGGACTTCAGCTTCTGCCGCTGCAGCAGCACGTCGTTGAGCAGGCTCGATGCGCCGTAGCGGAACAGGTGCGGTTGCAGCCACTCCTCGCCCGCGATCTCGGCGACGGTGACGAGGTACTTGATGGCGTCCTTCGAGGTACGGATGCCGCCTGCCGGCTTCACGCCGATCTTCTCGCCCGTGGCCCGGTGCCAGTCGCGCACGACCTCGAGCATGAGGAGGGTCGTCGGCAGCGTCGCCGCCGGCTGCACCTTTCCGGTCGACGTCTTGATGAAGTCGCCGCCGGCGAGGATCGCGAGCCACGACGCGCGCTTGATGTTGTCGTATGTGGTGAGCTCGCCCGTCTCGAGGATCACCTTGAGCGACGCGTACGTGCCGTCCTCCCGGCGGCACGCCTGCTTCACACGGGCGATCTGGTCGAACACAAGCCCGTAGCGGCCCGCGAGGAACGCCCCTCGGTCGATGACCATGTCGATCTCGTCGGCGCCGTGCGCGACAGCCTCGGCGGTGTCGGCCAGCTTGATCTCGAGCGACGCGCGGCCGCTGGGGAACGCGGTGGCGACCGCCGCGACGCTCACTCCCCCGTCGTCGGGGTCGCCGTGCGCGGCGCCCAGCGCCTCGACGGCGTACGGCACCATGTCGCCGTAGACGCACACCGCCGCCACCCGCGGGCACGTCGAGTCCGAGGCATCCGGATTCAGCGCCTTCGCGACCAGCGAGCGCACCTTGCCGGGCGTGTCTGCGCCCTCGAGGGTGGTGAGGTCGATGAGCTCGATGATCTTGTCGAGCGCCCACGCTTTCGACGTCGTCTTGATGGAGCGGGTCCCGAGGTCGGCGGCGCGCTGCTCGAGGCCGACCGCATCGACGCCGGGGAGTCCGTGGAGATAGCGCCGCAGCGTGGTGTCGTCGGGCTGCCCGCCGAGCAGCTCGACGGCCCGCTCGGGCAGCGTCACGATGGAGGTGCCTGACATGTCCTGACCTGGCTTTCGTTGGGGTGGGGAGATGGGATGCTGACGCCGAGGCTCACTCGTCGAGCAGATGATGCGCCGTGGATTCGTCGGTGACGAGCACCGTGCACAGGCCCGACGCGACCACCGCGGACGCGACCGCGCGCTTGGGAGTGCCGGTGATCGCCGCGATCGCGACATCGGCCCCACGCAGGTCGTCGAGCGAGAGTCCGACGGTGCGCGCGTCGAGGTCGCGGTCGACGATGCGCCCCTGGGCGTCGATGTAGCGCCCGACGACGTCGCCGACCGCGCCCGCCGCGACGAGCCGGTCGATGTCGGCCGTCGTGAGGTAGCCGCTGTCGACGTGGACCGAGCCGTGGTCGGCGGCGCCCGCGCTGAACAGGTACGCGTTCGCCGAGCGCGCGGCGTCGAGCACGCGGGCCACGACACGGTCGGCCTCGATGGCCTCCTTGGTCGCCCGCTGCTCGAGGATCGCGGGGCTCGGCAGCAGCGCTGCCGTGCCCCCACCCTTCTGCGCGATGCTGACAGCGGTCGCCGCCGCCGTGCCGGGGCGCTGGGTCATGCTCACGCCGCCGTTGATCTGCACCACGTCGGTGCCCTGGGACCACCCCTCGCGAAGGTGGTGCGCGATGTCGGAGAGGGTGCGCCCCCAGCTGACACCGAGCACACGAGGGCCGGGTCGGAGGCCGGCCAGGTAATCGGCGGCGGCCTGCGCGACCCGCTGCTGGAGCTCGTCTTCGTTGCGGACGCCCGCGCGCGAGACCACGACGGCATCGGTCAGAGCGCGCTCGTCTCGCAGGCGTCGCTCGAGCTGCGGTCGGCGCGCGCGGGAGTGGAGGATCTCGATGCGGACGAAGCCCTCCTCCTTCGCCTGGGTGAGGAGGCGCCCGACCTTCCAGCGGGTGATCTGGAGGCTCTTGCCGATCTCCTCCTGCGTGAGGTTCTCCTCGTAGTAGAGCTCGGCAGCGCGGATCGAGAGAAGCTCGTCGACGGCGTCCACGATCCTCCCTTCGTCGTCACTTCCAGGCTGACACAGACCGCCGGCTTGCGCCAACATCTGCACAGAGTTTGCTCACATGAGCACGCGTTCGGATCGGGAGAACGGGACGGATGCCTCACCCGCCGGTGCTCGCCGGCGGCGACGTGGTGACCTTCGCGTGCCGCAGCAGCACGACGAGCCCGATGCCGACCACCACGACGAAGGCGATGGACAGCGTCGTGAACGCGAACCAGTTGTCGTCGAGCGCGAGCACGATCGCAGCGGAGATCACCGCGATCGCGGCGGCCACGAGCTTGGAGCCGAACTTGAGCCGCATCCCCGGGCTCAGTCGTCCCGCCGGCGCGTCGCCGCGGGCGAGGATCAGGTCGGCGAACGCGTCGAGCGTCGCCAGCAGCGAGGCGGAGTACGCCACGGCGCACCCCAGCGCACCCCACAGGTTCGGCGAATCGACGGCAGCGGCGGCCGCCAGCAGGTCCAGCGCGTGCACGGCTCGATCGTAGAGGCGAGCGGGTGCGCGGGTCTACGGGTTCCGAGGCGCATCGATCAGCGGACGGATGCTGCGGCCCGGTGCGTCAGGTCAGCTCGCGCCGCACGCGCTCGATGTCGTCGCCCATCTGCGCGATGAGCGGCTCGATCCCCTCGAACGCGACCATGCCGCGGATCCTCGACACGAACTCGATCTCGACGACGTGTCCGTACAGGTCGAGATCGGTCTCGTCGAGCACGTACGCCTCGACCTGGCGCACCTCGACGTCGTCGAACGTGGGGTTGGTGCCTATGCTGATCGCCGCGGGGTACCGCACGCTGCTGCGAGGCTCGGATGCCCCGTCCCGCGGCATCCCCTCGTCCACCAGCCATCCGGCATAGACGCCCTCAGCCGGAACGAAGCCTTCGAGGTCGGCCGAGAGGTTCGCCGTGGGGAAGCCCAGCTCGCGGCCGCGCTTGGCCCCGTGGACGACCTCGCCCCGCACGGCGTGTGGGCGGCCGAGCAGACGCGTCGCTCCCGTCACATCGCCGGCGTCGAGCAGCTCGCGCACCCACGTCGACGAGACGCGGCGACCGGCGTCGATCGCGCGGACGTCGTCGACGACGTCGACCTCGAAGCCGAACTCCGGTCCGAGCTCGCGCAGCAGCTCGGGATTGCCCGCACCGCCGCGGCCGAAGCGGAAGTCCGCGCCGACCATCACGATCCGCACACCCAGGGCGCCGACGAGCACGTGTTCGACGAACTCGCGCGCGCCGAGGTCGGCCAGCGCCCGGTCGAAGGTGAGCATGAGCGTCGCGTCGACGCCTGCGTCGGCGAGCAGACGGAGCTTCTGCTCGACGCCGACCAGGCTGTCGGGGCAGATCTCGGGGCGCAGCAGCGCCAGCGGGTTGCGGTCGAACGTCACCGCGACGACGCGCGCACCGGAGGCCGCAGCATCCACCCTCGCCCGATCGATGACCGCGCGATGCCCGGAGTGCACCCCGTCGAACTTGCCGATCGCGACGACAGAGGGGCCGAAGCCCGCGGGCACCTCGCTCGGGTCGCGGAAGACGATCACGACAGGGCCGCCGCGGCTGCGGGCGTCTGTGCCTCGGCGGGGTGGTGGGTCGCGAGCCACCAGATGCCGAGGAACGGCAGCACCAGCGGCACGAACAGATAACCCATGCCGAACCACGACCACACGGTGGGGTGCGCGAAGAGCTCGGGCATGACGAGGCTCAGGGTTCCGATGACCAGGACGCCGACGAGCTCGAACACGATCGCCACCCACGCCACGACGTACCAGCCGCGGCGCCCCGCGAACACGAGCGCGAGCGTCGCGACGATGTAGACGACTGCGGAGAGCGCCGACAGCGTGTAGGCGACCGGCGCCTCGTCGAAGCGTTCGACGATCTGCACGAAGGACCGACCGGTGGCGCCGAGGGCCATGATCGCGTAGACGATCACGAGCACGCGGCCGATGCCGGTCATGCGGGGGCGAGCGGGAGTGGTCGACATAACCAGTCGAGTTTAGTTCGTGTCACCGAGGCCGCGGCTCGTCAGGCGACCTGGACCGTCCAGATGACGTACATGCGCCACACCATCACGGCGATGGACAGCGCCGCGATACCCATGATCACCGTGCTCCAGCGACTGCGCTCGAGCAGCGCCCAGGCGACCGCGGCGAACGGCAGCAGGACCGCCGAGACGAGATAGACCCAGAACTCGAGCAGGCTGCCCGACGGCGGGTTGCCCGCGAAGGGCGCGATGATCGCCATCACGACCTGCACCAGCAGCAGCAGTTCGACCAGCGCGAGCGAACCGACGGTCCAGTCGCTCGGGCGGCGCCCCGCGAGACCCGCGATCACGCAGAAGAGACCCGCCGCGACGGCGACGACGACCTGGGCGATCGTGAACCACAGGATCAACGGGCAGCCTCCTCGGGCATGTTCATGGCGCTCTTGACGTCGGCGCCGCGGCGCTCGGCGATGCCGACGAGCACGCCGGCGGGGTCGATCGCGGCGGTCGGGCTCGCGGGGAGCCGGTCGGCCGCGCCGAGGAGCCGCTTGCCGTGGCGGAGGTCGCGCGCCTCGTCCGCGGTCACATCGAACCGGCCGAGCACGGCGGCGGCCGCGGCGGCGGGATCGAGCAGCGGGGCGTCGGCGAGTGCGTCGACGGCGGCGGCCGACGCGACGTCGAAGGGGCCGATGCGCGTGCGCCGCAGGGCCGTGAGGTGACCGCCGACGCCGAGCGCGGCGCCGAGGTCGCGGGCGAGCGATCGGATGTAGGTGCCGCTGGAGCAGCCGACCACCACGTCGAGGTCGACGACGCCTCCGGCCCCTGAGCCCGTCGAAGGGCGCCGCTCGGCGAGCACGTCGAACCTGGACACGGTGACCTCGCGGGCCTTGAGCTGCACGTCCTCCCCCGCCCGAGCGAGGTCGTAGGCGCGGCGCCCGTCGACCTTGATCGCCGAGTAGGTGCTCGGCACCTGCGAGATGCGGCCGGTCAGGGCGGCGATGCCGTCGGCGATGGAGACGGAGCCGAGGGACGCGGCATCCGTCTCCGAGACGACCTGGCCCTCGGCGTCGTCGGTGTCGGTCGCGACGCCGAGGCGGATGGTCGCCTCGTACCTCTTGTCGAGCCCGACCACGAACGTGAGCAGGCGCGTCGCACCCTCCACGCCGAGGACGAGCAGCCCCGTCGCCATCGGGTCGAGAGTGCCGGCGTGGCCGATCTTGCGCGTGCCGAGCGCGCGTCGCGCGCGCGCCACGACGTCGTGAGAGGTGATGCCGCCAGGCTTGTCGACGAGCAGGATTCCGGGTGCCGCCATCAGCTGCGCCCGACGATCCGGGGGTGTGCGAGGTCGGTGTTGTCGACGATGACGGATGCTGCGGCCCGCGGCCGTGCCTCGTTCAAATAGATCTCCTGCCCCTGGCGGTATCGCGCGTTCGAGGGCGCATCCGGGTCGGGATCGGAGTCGTCGCGGAGCGCCATGCGGCCATAGGCGACCTCGATGGGAACGTCGAGCCAGATCGACCAGTCCCACAGGTCCTGCAGCTCGGGACGGTTCAGGAAGATGCCGTCGACGACGAGCACGGCGTCGAGCGGAGCGGTGACCCACTGCGACTCGACGGGAGCATCGCGGGTCACGTCGAACGCGGTCAGCTGGAACCCGGTGGTCCCGGCCGTCTGCGCGCCGTCGCGGAACGGGTCGATGAGCACGCGGCGGAACGTGGCGTAGTCGTAGGAGTCCCGGTAGAAGCCCTCGGAGCTGCGCCGCCCGCGGACGTAGCGCTCGGCGCGCGGATGATGGAAGCCGTCGATGCCGGCGCGGAAGACCGCGGCGCCGGTCTCGGCGAAGACCTCGGCGAGTCCGTCGGCGAACACCGTCTTGCCCGCCCCGTCGAGTCCGTCGATCGCGACGATCACCCGCCCGGCGGGGTACCGGCGTCGCACGCGGTCGCGCAGCTCGCGCCACAGCGTCGTGGTCGGTGTGACGGGCAGGCGCATGGTTCCAGCCTACGGCGCGCGGGCGCCTCGCCCCGCCCGGACGCCTACGCTGGAAGGCATGCCCGACCTCGCCGCTCCCTTGGTCGGCTGGTACCGGGAGAACGCTCGCGACCTGCCGTGGCGACGGCCGGGATTCGGGGCGTGGGGCGTGCTGGTGAGCGAGTTCATGCTGCAGCAGACGCCGGTGAACCGCGTCATCCCACACCTCGAGGCGTGGCTCACGCGCTGGCCGACGCCGACCGATCTCGCCGCCGCAGCCCCGGCCGACGCAGTGCGGCAGTGGGCGAACCTCGGCTACCCGCGTCGGGCGCTGTGGCTGCATCGCGCCGCGGTCGAGATCCGCGACCGTCACGACGGGGTCGTGCCGCGGGATGTCGACGCGCTCCTGGCGCTGACAGGCATCGGCGACTACACCGCGCGCGCCGTGGCGGTGTTCGCGTACGGCGACCGGCATCCCGTCGTCGACACGAACACACGAAGGGTGCTCGCACGAGTCATCGACGGCAGGTCGCAGCCCGGTCCTCCGTCACGTCGCGACCTCGCGGGGATGGAGGCGATCCTGCCTGAGGACCGCACGACGGCCGCCGTCGTGAACGCCGCGGCCATGGAGCTCGGCGCTACCGTCTGCACCGCGCGCGTCCCGCGCTGTGAGGTGTGCCCTCTCAGCGACCGATGCGCGTGGCTCGCCGCCGGTCGGCCTGACACGGGCGACGAGCGCCGCAAGCAGGCGCGGTACGAGGGCAGCGACCGTCAGACGCGCGGCGCGGTGCTGAAGACATTGAGGGATGCTGCGACCCATGCGGTGCCGCTGGCCGAGGTCGTGCCCGGCTGGCCTGACGCGCTGCAACGCGACCGCGCCATCGACTCGCTCATCGCCGACGGGCTCGCCGAGGCATCCGACGGGATGCTGCGACTGCCGGGATACCGCTGAGACTCACAGCCTTCGCAGAAACCGACGTACTGCGCAGAATCGCGCCGGAACCGTGCGGTTCCGGCGCGATTCTGCGAACTCGGTGAGTGATCGTGGTGCGCTTACTCGTCGTCGTCGAGTTCGCGCGGCTTGAGGTACGGGTCGGCGTCGCCGGCGTACGTCGCCGAGGCGGCGAGGCCCGCGACCGCGGCATCCCGCTCCTGCGCCTCGCGGAGCAGGTCGGCGATGTGGCCGGCGTTCTCGGGGATCGCGTCGGGGATGAACTCGAGCGACGGGGTGAGGCGAACATTGAGGTGCTTGCCCACCTCGGAGCGCAGCATCCCGGTCGCCGCCTTGAGCGCCTTGGCGGAATCCTCGCGCTCCTCGGCCGAGCCGAGGACGGTGTAGAACACCGACGCGTGCTGCAGGTCACCCGTGACGCGCACGTCGGTGATCGTGACGAAGCCCAGACGCGGGTCGCGCAGACCCTTCTCGAGCCTCTCGGCCAGGATCACGCGGATGCGGTCGCCCAGACGGGCCTGACGTTCCGAAGACATGATTGCTCCTTTCGAAGCGTGAGGGACGCCCTGACGGATCAGGGCGCCCCTCACGTTGCGCGACTTACGCGCGGGGCTTCTCGACCATCTCGGTGGTCTCGATCTCGTCGCCCACCTGGATGTCGTTGTACTTGCCGAGGCCGATACCGCACTCGAAGTCCGTGCGGACCTCGGTCACGTCGTCCTTGAAGCGGCGCAGCGACTCGATGGCGAGGCCATCGGCGAGCACCACGCCGTCGCGGATGACGCGCGCCTTGGCGTTGCGCGTGATCGTGCCCGACCGGACGATGACACCGGCGATGTTGCCGAACTTCGAGGAGCGGAACACCTCGCGGATCTCGGCCACACCCGACTGGACCTCTTCGTACTCCGGCTTGAGCAGGCCCTTGAGCGACTGCTCGACGTCGTCGATCGCGTTGTAGATGACCGAGTAGAACCGGACATCCACACCCTCACGGGCGGCGCGCTCGCGCGCCTTCGTGTCGGGACGGACGTTGAAGCCGATGACGATCGCGTTGTCGATCGTCGCGAGGTTGATGTCGGACTCGGTGATCGCACCCACGCCGCGGTGGATGATCCGCAGCTGGACGGAGTCGTCGACCTCGATCTTGAGCAGCGACTCCTCGAGCGCCTCGACGGCACCCGACACGTCGCCCTTGATGATGAGGTTGAGCGACTCGACCTTGCCCTCTTCGAGAGCGCGGGTGAAGTCCTCGAGCGAGATGCGCTTGCGGGCCTTGGCCAGCTGGGCGTTGCGCTCGGCCGCTTCACGCTTCTCGGCGATCTGGCGGGCCGTGCGGTCCTCCTCGGTCACGATGAACGTGTCGCCGGCTCGCGGCACCGAGTTGAGACCCTGCACCTGCACCGGACGCGACGGGTAGGCCTCGAGGACCGGGTCGCCGTTCTCGTCCGCCATGGCACGGACGCGGCCGTAGGCCGTGCCCGCGACGATCGCATCGCCGACGCGGAGCGTTCCGGACTGGATCAGCACCGTGGCGACCGAACCGCGACCCTTGTCGAGCTTCGCCTCGATGGCGACACCGCGGGCGTCCTTGTTCGGGTTGGCCGTGAGGTCCAGGCCCGCGTCCGCCGTGAGCAGCACCGCGTCGAGGAGCTCCTGGATGCCGGTGCCCTGACGAGCCGACACATCCACGAACATGACGTCGCCGCCGTACTCCTCTGCGACCAGGCCGTACTCGGTGAGCTGCTGGCGCACCTTGGCCGGGTTGGCGTCGGGCTTGTCGACCTTGTTCACCGCGACCACGATCGGCACGTTGGCGGCCTGCGCGTGGTTCAGGGCCTCGACCGTCTGCGGCATGATGCCGTCGTCGGCCGCGACCACGAGGATCGCGAGGTCGGTCACCTGCGCACCACGGGCACGCATGGCGGTGAACGCCTCGTGACCCGGGGTGTCGATGAAGGTGATCGCACGCTCGATGCCCTCGTGCTCGGTCCAGACCTGGTAGGCACCGATGTGCTGCGTGATGCCGCCGGCCTCGCCCGCGACCACGTTGGTCTGGCGGATGGCGTCGAGCAGTCGCGTCTTACCGTGGTCGACGTGACCCATGACGGTCACGACCGGAGGACGGATCTCGAGGTCTTCCTCGTTCTCCGCCTCCAGCTCGGCCTCGAGGTCGAGACCGAAGCCCTCGAGGAGCTCCTTGTCCTCGTCCTCGGGCGAGACCATCTGGATCTTGTAGCCGAGCTCGGCGCCGAGCACCTCGAACGTCGCCTCGTCCAGCGACTCGGTGGCCGTGGCCATCTCGCCGAGGTTGAAGAGGATCGTCACGAGCGTGCCGGGCTGCACGGTGTAGCCGCGCAGCGCCTCGAGCTTGTCGGCGAAGTCCGCGATCGATGCACCGCGGCGCAGGCGGATGATCTCGCCGTTGCCCTTCGAGACGTTGACGCCGCCGACGACCGGCGCCGACCGCATCTCGAACTCTTGGCGCTTCGCCCGACGCGACTTGCGCTGCTTCGACTTGCCGCCGCCCTTGCCGAAGGCACCTGCGGTACCACCGCCGGGACCACGGCCACGACCGCCGCCGCCACCGGGACGACCGGCGAAGCCGCCGCCCGGAGCACCCGCACCGGGCGCGCCACCGGGGCGCTGGAAGCCGCCACCGGCACCGCCGGGACGACCGGGGCCGCCGGGACGCTGCTGGAAGGGAGCGCCGGGACGACCGCCGCCACCGGGGCGACCCGCACCACCCGGACGCGGAGCGCCGGGACGGGGAGCACCCGGGCGCGGAGCCTGGGGACGCGGGATGTTGCCGGGGCTCGGGCGCTGGCCCATACCCTGCGCCGAGGCGAACGGGTTGTTGCCCGGACGCGGGCCGGCGGGGCGCTGGCCCATGCCCTGCGACGACGCGAAGGGGTTGTTGCCGGGGCGCGGCGTGCCACCCGGACGCGGCGGGGCCGGCGTCGCGGCGGCGGGGCCGGGCTTGGGCGCACCGGGCGCGGCGGGAGCCTCGGGAGCCTTCGCGGCGGGCGCCTTGGCGGCGGGAGCCGCGGGGGCGGCCGGAGCGGGAGCCGCGGGGGCCTTGGCCGCCGGAGCAGCCGGAGCCGCGGCCGCGGCCTTCGCGGCAGGAGCTGCGGGCGCAGCCGGGCGCGCCGGACCGGGCTTCGCAGCCGGGCCGGGACGACCTGCGGGCGCACCGGGCTTGGCCGCGGGTGCGGAAGGTGCCGCAGCGGCGGGCTTCGCCGTAGCGGGCGCCCCGTCAGCGGACTTCGCCGCGCCGTCGGCTTCGAGCGCAG
The DNA here is from genome assembly GCF_056156365.1 of Microbacterium sp. F01. Taxonomy (NCBI): domain Bacteria; kingdom Bacillati; phylum Actinomycetota; class Actinomycetes; order Micrococcales; family Microbacteriaceae; genus Microbacterium; species Microbacterium sp. F01. Next base: position 1,423,469 of record NZ_CM149592.1, on the reverse strand, counting down.
CACGGAGCTTCCGTGCGACGGGGGGTTCGATGGTGGACGAGGGGCTCTTGACGTATTCGCCGAGCGCCTTCAGCTTCTCGAGCGCGACCTTGCTGTCGACGCCGAGCTCGGAAGCGATCTCGTGCACGCGTGGTTTTCCAGCCACAATTCTCCTGTCTGGGGCCTACCCCGGACAGGGCAGACCGTTATCGGCGGACGGGTCTCATTTCGAGCCGTTCACTTTGTTTCCATAGCCGTTCAGCCTTTTCGCTGGATGTGCTCTTCGATGGTCTGCGTGTCAAGCGGGCCTGACACACGCAATGCCCGCACGAAGGCGCGGCGCCGGATGGCGGCATCCACGCACTCCTGCGTCTCGTGCACCCACGCGCCTCTTCCGGGCATCGATGCACGCTCGTCGACGACGAGGTGGGAATCGATGGAGACCACCCTGAGGAGGGTGGACCGGAGAGCACGCGTGCGGCATCCGACGCACGTTCGTACAGCGTCCATTCTACACACCGGGGCTGGGAGCCGGCGCCGCGCGGGCGCGCTGCCTCAGCCCTCCTCGAGGATCGAGTCCGGCTGGATGTCGATCTTCGCGCCGGTGAGCTTCGCCGCCAGGCGGGCGTTCTGGCCCTCTTTGCCGATCGCGAGCGACAGCTGGTAGTCGGGCACGAGCGCGCGCACGGCCTTGTTCGAGGCATCCAGGATGAAGCTCGACGTCACCTTCGCGGGCGACAGCGCGTTCGCGACGAACTTGGCGAGCTCCGGGTCGTAGTCGACGATGTCGATCTTCTCGCCGCCGAGCTCCTCGGTGACCGCGCGCACGCGCCGCCCGAGCTCGCCGATGCAGGCGCCCTTCGCGTTGATCGACGGATCGTTGGCCTTCACGGCGATCTTGGTGCGGTGGCCGGCCTCGCGCGCGAGCGAGACGATCTCGACGAGCCCCGCGGGGATCTCGGGCACCTCGAGCGCGAACAGCTTGCGGACGAGCCCCGGGTGCGTGCGCGAGACGGTGATCTGGGGACCCTTGGTGCCCTTGGCGACCGAGGTCACGTAGACGCGCAGGCGCGCGCCGTGCGCGTAGTCCTCGCCGGGCACCTGCTCCTCGGGAGGCAGGATCGCCTCGACCGTGCCGAGGTCGACGTGCACCATGCGCGGGTTGGGTCCCTGCTGCACGATGCCGGCGACGATGTCGCCCTCCTTGCCGCGGAACTCCCCCAGCACGGCGTCGTCGGCGATGTCGCGCAGACGCTGGCTGATGACCTGCTTCGCGGCGAATGCGGCGATGCGGCCGAAGTCCTCGGGGGTCGACTCTTCCTCGCCGACGACGGCGCCCTCCTCGTCGAGGAGCGGGATGAACACGGCCACGTGACCGGTCTTGCGGTCCAGCTCCGCGCGGGCGCCCTCCGGCAGCTCGCCGGTGGGCGAGGTGTGCTTGGCGTAGGCGGTCAGGATCGCCTGTTCGATGATCCGCACGAGCTCGTCGAAGGGGATCTCCTTCTCGCGCTCGACAGTCCGCAGCAGTCCGAGATCGATGTCCACAGTGGCCTCCGTATTCAGCTCTCACCAGCGCGTCGACGCGCGCCGGAACCCTCCAACATTACCGGATGCCGCGTCCCGCGGTTCTGCGGGTCGGCTCCACGCCGTGCGGCGCCGCTGGAGAGCTCCCCCGCGGGCGTGCGATCACTGCTCCGGGCAGTCGTCGACGTGTGTGTCGGACCGGCGGAACCGGGCGTCGGTCCACTCGATGAGGACCGGGACGAAGTGCGACCCTGGCAGCAGCGTGCGCAGGTGGTCGTAGCCGCGGTACTCGAGGCTGCGCACCTGGTTCCCTTCCGCGCACAGGCGGTCGACGAACTCGTTCTGCAGGTGGGGCGGGATGACCTCGTCCTCGTCGCCCCACGCGATGAGGACCGGCTGCGTCCAGGGACCCTTCGGCGTGTTGTCCTCGAGGCGGCGGCCGAGCGGGCCGGCGGTGAGGTCGCCGACGTACAGCGGGCGGTCCTCCGAGACGCCCAGCGCCGTTGCGACCGACACGATCACGCCGGGCTCGGACGGGCAGCGCTGGGTCATCTCGCGCACGATCGCCTCCGAGCCGGGTGCGATGTAGCGGGTGAGGTCGACGTCGTCGTACGTGTCGGCATACGGCACGAGCACCCACGAGATGAGGATCGACAGCAGCGCGTTCGCGTCGCCGCTGGTGAGCTCCTCCGCGAGCTCGACAGGCTCGGCGGCGGGCGCCAGCAGCGCGGTGCCGCGCACGTCGAGCTCGGGTGCGTACTCCTCAGCGATCTGCGAGGTCCACAGTGCGGCGTGCCCGCCCTGCGAGTGCCCCCAGACCGCGGTCCGGCTCGAGAGGGTGACTCCTTCGAGCTCCCCTGCCGCGACGACGGCGTCGAGCGACGACCGGGCCTCGCCGCGGCCGATGAGGTACGGGAAGACGCCGGGTGCCCCTTGGCCCGAGTAGTCGGACGCCACGACCACCCAGCCGTTCGCGATCGCCTGATCGAGTCCCGGGATCGCCCACTTGGTCGCCGAGGCTTCGCGCAGGCTCGGCGCACAGCCGCGCGCGACACCGGTCGTGCCGTGGTTCCACACCACGACCGGCCGCGGCCCGGGAGGCGGGTCCTGCGGCACGATGACCAGTGCGCTGGCGACCGCCGGCTGGCCGTTGGCATCGCGGGTCGTGTACAGGATGCGCCGAACGTCGGCACCTGCGGGCTTCTGGCCCGAGAAGTCGTCGCTGCGGATCAGGCGCCCGTGCTCGTAGGGCACGAGGGCGGGAGGGTCGTAGAACGCGTCCACCACCTGGGCGCCGTCCTCGAACCACGAGTTCGCCCACCACCCGCCGACCGCGAGGAGCACCAGCAGCGCCGAGAGCGCGTAGCGCCCCGCCGCAAGCCATGCGGCACGGGCACGACGCCGTGTCGGGGAGGCGGATGCGGGGACGGATGCTGCGGGCAGCCCGGTCGCCGGCACGGAACGCCTTCCCTCCACGAAGGCGCGCACTGCGCGGACCAGCAGCGTGGCCCCGAACACGATCGTGCGCACGCCGAAGACCACCGCGACGAGGAGGACCGTGACGTCGGGCCAGGCGTACGAGAGGACGCCGAACGCGATCTGCGTGCCGCCCCAGATCCCCGCGAGCACGCGCTGGCTCATGCTGCCGCGCGACACCGCGTCGTAGACCGACGCCAGACCGCCCAGCACGAGGAGCACGGCGATGATCTCGGGCAGCAGCTCGAGCGTTCGACCGAGACCGAGGAGGATCGCGAGCCCCAGGGCGATCCACAGCCCGCCGAACATGACCCGCGACCACACGGGGGTCTCGGGCGCGGCGAACAGGCGCGCCAGGCCTGAGAAGACCGCGCTGAGCCCGACGTAGACGGTCAGCAGCACGAGGGACGTGAGCGGCCGCGTGACGATGAGGAGCCCGACGAGGAGCGAGAGCGCGCCCACGACGACGAGCACGACGGGAGGCGCTCCCCGCACCAGGCGGGGGACGACGCTCCAGCCGGTCGCCGGCGGTCGACGGCCCTCGCGGATCATCCGCCCCATGATAGATCCGGCGCGTATGAGGCCGCCGCACGTGCGCGCGCCGTGGTTCACCCCCGCGGAGGCCGCGTCAAGCCCCTGCCGACCGGCCCGGCGCGGGCTAGCGTGAGGACGTGAAGACCCGTGCCGAGGTGAAGGCAGGCGCCAAGCAGCTCGCGCGCGAGGCGGAGTCGAACTCCGTCTTCGAGACGCTCGCGCGCGCGGGGTACGTCGCGAACGGCATCATCCACGCGCTCATCGGCGTCATCGTCATCGTGATCGCGTCCGGCGGTCGGGCCGAGGGCGATCAGGCGGGCGCGATGAAGGCGGTCGGCGGAGCGCCGGTGGGTTTCGTCGTGCTCTGGCTCATCGCCATCGGCCTGTGGGCGCTCGCGCTGTGGCATGTGAGCGAAGGGATCCTGGCGCACGACTGGTCGGGCGACGTCAAGGGCGCGGCGCGCACCTGGGGTCGGCGGATCGCCGAGTTCGGCCAGGCCGCGGTCTTCGCGGCCCTGGGAGCGATCGCGGCGGCGGTGGCGGTGGGCGCCCGCCCCGACGGCGAGGAGGCCGCCGAAGGCGCCAGCCGGAGCCTGCTCCAGATTCCGGGGGGACCGATCGTGCTCGGCCTCATCGGCGTCGCGCTCGGCATCGGCGGCGTCGCGTTCGTCGTGATGGGCGTGATGCGGAGCTTCCGTGCTCGCATGCGCATCCCGGAGGGATGGGTCGGGCGCAGTGTGACGGTCCTCGGTGTCGTCGGTTTCGTCGCAAAGGGCGTCGCGCTCCTGATCGTGGGGGTGCTGCTCGTCATCGCGGCGGTGCGCGCCGACGCCAAGACGGCCGGCGGCCTCGACGGCGCCGTCGACGCGCTGCTCGACCTCCCCCTCGGCCCCGCGCTCGCATGGGTGGTGGGCATCGGGTTCCTCGCGTACGGCGTCTTCACGATCGCCCGTGCCCGCTTCGCGCGGATGTGACCGCACGCCCGCGCCAGGCCTAGGTCGCAGCATCCGTCATGTCAATGCCCTGGCAGAGGCGCGCGACGCGGCGCACCCTGGCCGCATGACCCACACAGAGGAAGACCTCGTCACCGGCCCCGAAGCGATCGCGCGCGTCAAGGAACTCGTCGAGGACATCGACTTCACCATGCTGACCACGCGCGATTCCGCAGGCAATCTCGTCAGCCGGCCGATGAGCACCCGGCAGATGGACGGGAAGGGCGACATCTGGTTCTTCACCCTCGCCGACACCGCGAAGGTGTCCGAGAGCCAGGCCGATCCCCACCACGACGTGGGCCTGTCGTATCTCGACGCGAAAGGCCACCGCTACGTCTCGGTCGCCGGCCGAGCCCAGGTCGTGCGCGACGCGGCGAAGATGAAGGAGCTGTACTCCCCCAGCCTCGACATCTGGTTCGAGGACGGCCTCGACACCCCCGGCATCGTGCTGCTGCGGGTGACACCCGTCGAGTGCGAGTTCTGGGAACCCCGGCACGGCAAGCTCGTCACAGCGGCAGGCATGCTCAAGGCGCTCGTGACGAGGGACACGCCCGACGACACGATGTCGCACGGCAGGGTCAGCTGCTGACGCCCGCTGAGCACACCGACGCTGTGGCGTAGACCCGCGCGGGAACCGGCCCGTCCCCCTCCCCTCCGCCATACTGGCCGTGCACGGCTCAGGCGGCTTCGGCGATCCACAGGAGGCACGGGCATGACTGACGGCACGACGAACATCGCGATCACGGATGCCCTCCGCGTTCCTCGCGGCAGCGGCCTGCGCGTCGCCGATCCGGGGCTCATCGGTCTCCTGGGCTTCGTGATCGCCACCGTGACGGCCCAGCTCGCGCATCTCGGCCTGCAGGACGACGCGCCCGTGTTCTGGGTGGGCGCGGTGTTCGGCGGCGTGGTGCAGGTGACCGCGGGCATGCTGTCGTACTTCGCCGGCGACAACTTCCACTTCATCGTCTACAACGCGTTCGGGTGGTACTGGATCGTGGTTCCGGGCTTCCTCCTCGGTGAGGAGCTCGGCTTCTTCGAGGTCACCGCGCAGGCGCGCGGACTCTTCTCACTGGTGTTCGCGATCCTCGCGCTGCTCTTCACCCCCGCGGGGGCGGTGCACAACACGGTGCTGCCGATCACGCTGCTCAGCGTCTCGCTCGGGCTGGGGTTCCAGTCCGTCGGGGCGTTCACAGCGACGGAGGGCCTCGCCGTCACCGGTTCGATCCTGCTCATGGTCGCGTCGGCGCTCGCGGCGTACATGCTCGTCGAGAAGTTCTACTGGCGCACGATCGGGCGCCGGGTGGTGCCGCTCGGGCCGCCGTGGATCCTCGGGGATCCCAACCCCGAGTCCTGACGCCGACACGAGGACGCCGCCCCGCCTGCGAAGGCGGGGCGGCGTCTCGATGAGACCGTCAGGGTCAGGCGCGGTAGACCTGGACCACGGACGGGCGCGGTGCGGTCGCGACCGCACCTGCCGCGCTCGAGCCGAAGTCCGGGAAGAGCGACGTCGGCGCGGCGAACGTGCCGCCCTCGCCCGGGTGCTGCACCGCCACGAACACCAGGCCATCCTTGTCGTGGATGACCGGGCCACACGTCTCGGCCTCGCGCGGCACCGAGAGGAACTGCTGCACATGGCCGCGCTCGGCGCCCTCGAGCGGCACCAGGAAGAGACCGTCGTTGTAGCCGATCGTGCCCGGCGCGCCGTCGGTCGAGATCCAGAGGTTGCCCGCCGAGTCGAACGCGACGTTGTCGGGGCACGAGATCGGCGAGACGAGCTCCTTCGGGAAGCCGGCGAAGTACGAGTTGGCGAACACCGCGGGGTCGCCGCAGAGGAGCAGGATGCTCCAGCCGAACGTCGTGCCCGCTTGACCGGCGGTCTCGGTCATCTCGATGACGTGGCCGAAGCGGTTCCCCGTGACCGGGTTCGCCTCGTCCAGCGCGGCCACCGAGCGGGCCGAGTTGTTCGTGAGCGCGAGGTAGACCTTGCCGGTCTTGGGGTTGGGCTCGACGTCCTCCGGGCGATCCATCTTCGTCGCGCCCACAGCATCCGCCGCCAGACGCGTGTAGACGAGCACCTGCTCGGTGGTGAATCCGGGAACCACGCTCTGGCCGTTCTGCGTGAGCGAGATCCAGCTGCCCGAGCCATCGAACTTGCCGTCGGCCGGCAGCGCGCCGGTGCCGGTGATCTCGCTCGCCGGCGAATCGCCCGAGAACTTGGCGACGTACAGGTCGCCCTCGCTCAGCAGCCCGAGGTTCTTCTTGCGCGAACCCGAGATCTTGTTCTTCGAGACGAACTTGTAGAGGTAGTCGTTGCGCTCATCGTCGCCCATGTAGGCGACCACGCGGCCGTCCTCGGCGACGATGACGTTCGCACCCTCGTGCTTGAAGCGGCCCATCGCGGTGTGCTTGCGCGGGGTCGAGGTGGGGTCCTGCGGGTCGATCTCGACGATGTACCCGAAGCGGTTGGGCTCGTTGACGTAGTCGGCGTCGTGCGCGTCGAAGCGGGGGTCGTACTTCTCCCACCCGGTGTCTGTGCCGGTCGATGACGTCGACTGGTACCGCTTCTGCGCCGCCGTGTCGGCCGCCCACGCGAAGTAGCCGTTGAAGTTCTCCTCGCCCGAGAGGATCGTGCCCCACGGCGTCGTGCCGCCGGCGCAGTTGCCGAGAGTGCCGCGCACCCAGCGACCCTCGGGGTCGGCAGCGGTCTTCACCAGATCGCTGCCCGCCGCGGGACCGGTGAGCTCGAACACCGTCTCGACCGTGATGCGGCGGTTGCGCTTGCCGTCGACCACGTACGACCACGGCTGTCCGGTGCGCTTGCGCGTGATCTCGACGACCGACATGCCCTGCGCGGCCTTGAAGATGTCACCGCGGCGCTGCAGCTCGGCCGGGTCGGTCGACGCCGGGAACATGATGTTCGGGTTGCAGTACTCGTGGTTGTTGACGAGCACACCGGTCTTGCCGCTCGGGTCGGCGACGATGTCGAGGTAGTCGCTGTTGTAGCCGAACTGCACGGACTGGGCGGCCGGGGACTGTGCATTGATGTCGAAGACCGGCGCGTTCGAGAACAGCGGGTCGCCCCAGCGGATGATCGGCCGCCAGGTGTAGCCGGCCGGAACGGTGAACTCGTCGACCAGACGGTTCACCGGCGCGATCGGGTCGAACGGGAGGCTGCCACCCGCGGGGCGCGCGAACGCCGCGCCCGCTCCGCCGACACCCGACGAACCCGGGCCCGACAGCGGCGTCTGGCCGCGGAGCCCGCCCACGGTGATGGCGACGGCACCGGCGGCACCGAGCCCGAGGAGCGCGCGACGCGACAGCGCGGCGGACGCGACCTCCTGGAACGTCTCGTTGTGCGACGAGTTGCACTCGGGGCCCAGGCACGCGTTGGCGCACTTGTACTGGCACGTCACGGCGAGGCGCTTGCCTCGCACGTGGTCGGCCATGGGCAGGGAACGGCGGAATCCTTCGATGATGCTCACGAGCGTCCTCTCGGCATGCATGACAGCGGGCTGGCGTGGGGTGGCGCCAGCCTCGTCCCGTGGTGCGAAGCCGCCTGGAACCCGAGGTGAACGGCCGACGACGAGGACATGAGAACGGCCTCATCGAACGGATGCTGCGGCTGCCGCCCGCGCGGGGCGGCAGCCGTCAGGCGCTCGCTGCGGATTCCAGCGAGTTGATCGCCCGGATCAGACGGTGCAGCTCCCCCACGCGGAACTGGTTCAGCCGCAGGACCAGCCGCGGCAGGTGCAGCTCGTCGTCGTCCTCGATCTCGATGGTCAGCGGTCCGCGCCGTTCGATCTCGCCCTCGGTGAGGAGGTCGCCGAACGCGGCGTTGAGCGCCTGGACCTCAGCATCCGTCGGCTCCGCCTTCAGACGCAGGACGAGCCGCTTGCCGACCCAGCGCAGCGAGTCGTAATTGCGGTAGAACCCGGTGAGCTCGTCGACCGCGGCCGTCACGGAATCGGTGACGAGAACCCGATCGAAGTCACCCGGGGAGATCACGCCGGACGGAATCAGGTGGTCGTCGACGAATCGGCGAAGCCCGGTCCAGAACGTGCCGCCGGGCGCATCGAGCAGCACGATGGGCGTCGGATCCGCCTTGCCGGTCTGCTGCAGCGTGAGCAGCTCGAACATCTCGTCCAGCGTGCCGAAACCGCCGGGGACGCAGACGAAGCCGCTCGACTCCTTCACGAGCATGAGCTTGCGGGTGAAGAAGTACTTCATCGCCACGTTGCGCGCGTTCGCGCCCACGATCGCGTTCGGTTTCTCCTCGAAGGGGAGGCGGATCGAGACGCCGAGCGAGTTGTGCGGTCCCGCACCCTCGGCAGCGGCCTGCATGATGCCCGGTCCGGCACCGGTCACCACCAGCCAGCCCTGCTCGGCGAGCGCGGTCGCCACCTCCGACGCCTGCCGGTACAGCGCGTCGTCCGGCAGGGTGCGCGCGGAGCCGAAGATCGTGACCTTGGGGATCCCCCGGTACGGCGCGAACAGGCGGAACGCGGCGCGCATCTCGCTGAGCGCCGCGGACGTGATCTTGAGGTCGAGTCGCTCGGTGTCGTCGATCCCCAGTCCGATGCCGGTCGCGAGGATGCGCGCCACGAGGTCGGTGCTCTCCGTGATGCCCGCCGCGGCGATGGTCGCGCGCAGCTCCTCGGTCACGGGATGCGGGATGGTTCCGGTGTCGCTGGGGCCCATGACGCCCAGAGTGCCACGCGAAGCCGCCGTTCGGTGGACGACGCGTGAACGATCTGCTCAGCGCGCGCTGAGGTGGGCGACGGCGTCCGCGACCGAGACGACCTCGCGGTCGCCGGTGCGGCGGTCCCAGAGCTCGACCTGGCCCTCCGCGGCGCCGCGACCCACGATGACGATCTTCGGCACGCCGACGAGCTCGGCATCGCCGAACTTCACGCCGGGCGAGACCTTGGGACGGTCGTCGTAGAGCACGTCGAGACCGGCCGCCTCGAGGTCTGCCGACAGCTGGGCCGCCACGTCGAACATGACGGGCTCGCGGCCTGCGGCGACCACGTGCACGTCGAACGGCGCCACGGACGCCGGCCAGATGAGGCCCTTGTCGTCGTTGTTGAGCTCGGCGATGATCGCGAGGATGCGGGTCACGCCGATGCCGTACGAGCCCATCGTGACGGTCACGAGCTTGCCGTTCTCGTCGAGCACCTTGAGACCCAGCGCATCGGCGTACTTGCGGCCGAGCTGGAAGACGTGCCCGATCTCCATGCCGCGCGCGAGCTCGACCGGACCCGAGCCGTCGGGCGCGGGGTCGCCCGCGCGCACGCTCGCCACCTCGATGAATCCGTCGCCGGTGAAGTCGCGTCCCGCCACGAGCGTGTGCACGTGCTTCTGGTCGATGTTGGCGCCGGTGACCCACGCGGTGCCGTCGACGACACGGGGGTCGAGCAGGTACCGGATCCCGGTGGCCGACTCCTCGCCGAACACGGCGCCGGTCTCGGACCACGGCCCGATGTACCCCTTGACCAGCAGCGGCTGCTTCTCGAAGTCCTGCTCGGTGGCGGGCTCGACCGACGCCGGGGCGAAGGCCACCTCGACGCGCTTGTCGTCGACGTCGCGGTCGCCGGGCACGCCGATGATCACGAGTTCGCGGGTGCCGTCGAGATGCGTGAGGGCGAGCACGACGTTCTTCAGCGTGTGGGCGGCGGTCCATTCCGTCACGCCGTCGGTCGCGGGGCCGGCGATGCCCGAAGCGGGAGCGTCGAGGTGCGCGTTCGAGTGGTCGACGAGCGTCTGGATCGTCGGCGTGTTCGGCGAGTCGAAGATCACGGGAGCACCGAGCCCGTCGAGCGCGATCGGCTCGGGGGCGATGGTCGTGAAAGCCTCGACGTTGGCGGCGTATCCTCCCGCCGAGCGCACGAAGGTGTCTTCGCCGACGGCGGTGGGGTGCAGGAACTCTTCCGATCGCGAGCCGCCCATGGCCCCGGCATCCGCCTGCACGATCACGTATTCGAGACCCAGCCGCTGGAAGATGCGTTCGTACGCGTCGCGCTGCAGCATGTAGCTCGCGTCGAGGCCCGCGTCGGACGAGTCGAACGAGTAAGCGTCCTTCATCGTGAACTCGCGGCCGCGCAGGAGGCCGGCGCGGGGCCGCGCCTCGTCGCGGTACTTGTCCTGGATCTGATAGATCGTCAGGGGCAGGTCCTTGTACGACGAGTACAGGTCCTTCACGAGGAGCGTGAAGACCTCTTCGTGCGTGGGAGCGAGCAGATAGTCGGCGTCCTTGCGGTCCTTCAGGCGGAAGATGCCGTCGCCGTATTCCTCCCAGCGGCCCGTGACCTCGTAGGGCTCGCGAGGCAGCAGCGCCGGGAAGTGCACCTCATAAGCGCCCGCGCTCGTCATCTCGTCGCGGATGACCTGCTCGAGCTTCGCTTTGACGCGCAGGCCCAGCGGCAGCCACGCGAAGATTCCCGGGGCTTGGCGCCGGATGTAGCCGGCGCGCACGAGCAGCTTGTGGCTCGTGACCTCGGCGTCAGCGGGGTCTTCACGGAGCGTGCGGAGGAAGAAGTGCGACAGACGGGTGACCACGAGGGACAAGTTTAGGGCGAGCGGATGCCGGCACGCGGTCGCACCGCATTGGGACAGTGTCGTGCGCACGCGGCCCGTCGAGCGGGACGGGGTCTAGCCACCGGCCGTCACTGGGCGTTCGAATACTGCGCGACGGTCGCTGCGGAGAAGGCGGAACAGGCCCTCACGTCGCAGATCGAGCACTCGGTGCCCTTGCGGTAGTGCTCGTGCGCTTCGAATGGGTGCCCACACGCGCACATGTCGTTCGCCTGCGGAACCGTCTTCTTCGAGATCCCCACGTGTCTTTGCCCCCAGATTGAAATGGCCCGAGTCGACGGGCACTCGGGATAGTGACCGTCGCCCATTCTGGATGTCGATCCTGAGATGGCGCTCAATGGTGCGCAGCGCCTCTCTTGTCCACCTAATGGCGGACATTTTATCCCATCACCTGCGAAATGTCCTCCGAAGAGGGGACACGAAATCGCCCCTGTTTACCCGAATCTGGTGTCGCGTTCACGCGGTTGAAACACCTCGTGGCCACGCTCGAAGAGAAGGAAATCGGCAAACCGAGCCCCACTGGACCCGCTTACCCCACGAGCGGATCCGATTCAGACCGGGGTGTGCTGGACCGCATCGACGCGACGGGTGCGACCAGCCCGTTCGCGTCGGACAGACAATCACCGCTCCACCGTTCCCCATGGAAGGGCGTCACATGTCCAACGATTCGAACCTCTCCTCCCCACGCGTCTCGATCATCGTTCCCGTCCGGAACGAGGCCAAGAACCTCGAGATCGTCCTCCCCCTCCTCCCCGACGTGCACGAGATCATCGTCGTCGACGGACACTCCGTCGACGGCTCACAGGAAGTGGCGCGACGCGTTCGGCCCTCGGCCGACGTGATCACACAGACCCGCAAGGGCAAGGGCAACGCCCTGGTCTGCGGATTCGAGCGCGCGACCGGGGACATCATCGTCATGTTCGACGCGGACGGCTCGGCCGATGCCGACGAGATCCCCCGCTTCGTCGACGCGCTGATCGGCGGCGCTGACGTTGCCAAGGGAAGCCGCTTCATGACGGGCGGCGGCAGCGAGGACATCACGTTTCACCGACAGCTGGGCAACAAGTTCCTCAACCTCCTGACGAACATCCTCCTGGGGACCAAATACTCCGACCTCTGCTACGGCTACAACGCCTTCTGGCGCCGCATCGTGCCGGACCTCGACCTCCCCGCACCCGACATCGCGGGCGCCGAGGGCGAGATGCTGTGGGGCGACGGGTTCGAGATCGAGACGCTGCTCAACTGCCGCTTCGCCGAGAACCGCCTCACCGTGGTGGAGGTGCCCAGCGTGGAACTCCTGCGCATCCACGGCGAGAGCAACCTGAACGCCGTGAGCGACGGCCTGCGCGTCCTGCGCACGGTGCTCGACGAGCGCCTCAACCGTTGGGGTCGCAAGCGGCGCCCCGCCACCACGCCCGTGTTCTCCATGCCCGTGCGCGACGCGGCGACCCAGAGCGCGAACCGCGCCGCCTCTGCCGTCCCCGTGCTCGAGGAGTCGGTCAAGACGGCCGGTTAGCCATGTCGGTCAGCGTCGTCATCTGCGCATACACGATCGACCGCTGGGACCAACTCGTGCTCGCGATGGACTCGGTGTCCGCGCAGACCCCGTCACACGAGACGATCCTCGTCGTCGACCACAACGATGAGCTGCTGGAGCGAGCCCGCTCGCGCTGGCCGGACTCCATCGTCGTGCCCAACTCCGCTCACCGCGGACTCTCCGGCGGTCGCAACACCGCCCTCCAGGTGGCCACCGGCGAGGTCGTCGCGTTCCTCGACGACGACGCCGCCGCTGGGCCCGGTTGGCTGGAAGCGCTGCTGGCCCCGTTCGACGATGCAGAGGTGGTCGCCGTGGGCGGCAGCGCCAGCCCGATCTGGCCGGGTGAGGCACCCGCGGTGCTTCCGGAGGAACTCCTCTGGATCGTCGGATGCAGCTACCTCGGTCTTCCCGAGGCAGGACCCATCCGCAACGTGATGGGCTGCTCGATGGCGTTCCGGCGCGAGCCGCTTCTCGCCATCGGCGGCTTCAATCCCGACACCGGCCGCATCGGCACCCTCCCGATCGGATGCGAGGAGACGGAGGCGTGCATCCTGCTGCGCCAGGCCGACCCTGCGCGCACGATCCTGTACGCGCCGGCAGCGAACGTGCGTCATCACGTGAGCGCAGACCGCGTGCGGCTCGCTTATGTCGCGCACCGCAGCTGGTGCGAAGGACTGTCGAAGGCGGGGATCGCGCGCACGGTCGGTCGACAGAACGCGCTCGCCGCGGAGTCGACGTACGCGACGCGGGTCCTTCCCGCCGGAGTCTGGCGCGAGTTGCGGCGCGGTCGTGCCGGGCTGGTGCCCGCGTTCGCGATCGCGGTGTCGCTCGGGCTCGCCGGGTTCGGGTATGTGTGGGGCAGCATCACCGCGGTGCGGCCCGGCGCGGCGCGCTCGCCGCTCAGCGAGGGGGCACGGGTATGACCAGCACTGCCCGCGCCGCCGCGCCCGCCGCGAGCGTCCGCGCGCGCGTTTCTCGCGACTCGCTGTGGTTGGCGTCGGGGTACGCCGCGACGGCGGGCTCGGGATTCGTGTTCTGGCTGCTCGCGGCGGTGTGGATCCCGCAGTCCCAGGTCGGCATCGAGGCATCCGTGCTCGCCGCCGTGATGGCCGCGTCCGCACTGGCGTCCAACGGGCCCGGCAGCGCACTGGTGGTGATGCTCCCGCTCGGAGGCCCTGCGGCCAGGGAGACGCTCCGACGAGCGCTCACCGCAACCGCCGTGCTCGCGCTGGGATCCGGGGCCGTCGCCGGCGTGCTGGTCGCGGCGTTCCTCCCCGCGGCGCTGCCGCCGGTCGTCACCGTCTGCGTGGTCGCGGCGTGCTCCGTCGCGTGGGCGCTGTTCAACATCCAGGCGCAGGCGCTCGCGGGTGCCTCCGACGCGCGCGGCACGCTCATCGTCAACGGATCGGCGAACCTCCTCAAGCTCGCACTCCTCGCGCTCTTCGCCTTCGGCGCGCCGGCGACGCCCCTCATCCTGGTCCTCGCCACGTTCGTGCCCGCGATCGCGATGACGAGCGTGAGCCTCGCGGTGCTCGTTCCGCGGGCGCTCCGCCGTGACGATCGGCACTCCGGGTCGGTGCGCCGGTGGGACGGCGATCTCGCGCGGGCTTTCCGCCGGTTCTCGTTTCAGAACGCCATCGCCGTCGGCATCGTGATGTGCGCAGGCCTGTCGCTCTCGTTCCTCGTGACCACGCTGGCCTCACCCGCCGAAGGAGCGATCTTCGCCATCGCGTTCCAGTTCAGCGTCGCCCTCGACCTCGTGGGCGTGGCAGTGGCGACCGCTCTCGCCCGGAGCGCGGTGAGCGCCTTCGCGCACACCGCCGAACTCGCCCACGGCTACGCGCTGAAGGTCTCGCTCGCCGTGGCCGCCCTCGGCGTGGCGGCAGCGATCGCCACTCCCCTCATGTTCCTCCTGCTCGGCCGGGGATATCCGCCCCTGTACGGAATGGCGGTCGTCGGGATCCTCGCCGCGGCGAGCGCACTGCGTCCCGGTTACGACGTCTGGTCGGCGCTGTCACGCGCGCGTCATCGCGTGCGCCCGGTGCTCGCCGGCAACGCAGTCTGGGTGCTCGCGCTGTTCGGATTCGTCCTCCTCCTCGTCCCCCGGTGGGGTGCGCTGGGCGCGTCGATCGCCGTGGCGTGCGCGGCGCTCGTGCTGGCTGTCATCGGCACCGTCGGCCTCCGCCATGCCCGTCCCCACCGCACCGCGCCCCTCCCCACGAAAGGTGCACCCGCATGACGACTCTGACGCTCCCGGCGGCCATGCCGCTCCACGGCACGGTCGATAGAGACGTCGCCACATGGGTGGGTCTCGTCGAGGTCTCGGACCTCGCCGGCGCGCTCCAGCGCGTCGTGCTCGAATCGGGCGACCAGTTCGATCGCGCCAGACTCCTGGTGCGCGATCACGGCTCGGTCCGCGGATACATCGCCGTGCCGGTCGTGGACGGCGAAGTGGATGCTACGGGCCTCATGACCGCAGCAGAGCGGCTGCCCGTCATCCCGCCTGCGGCGCGACCGGCTCCTCGGCCGATCACCGTCGTGGTCTGCACGCGGGATCGCGGCGCGCTCCTACGGGAGTCGCTCGACGCGATCCGCGCGATCGACTATCCGCTCATGGAGGTCGTCGTCGTCGACAACGCACCCTCCGACGATGAGACCCGTGCTCTGCTGGCGGACGAGTTCCCCGAGTTCCGCTACGTCCGGGAGGACCGGGCGGGGCTGTCGCACGCGCGCAACGCCGGGCTGAACGCGGCGTCGTCGACCATCGTCGCGTACACCGACGACGACGTGATCGTCGACCCCCAGTGGCTCTGGGCGATCGCTGCGGGATTCGCCCGTGCCGACGATGTCGGCTGCGTGACCGGTGTCGTGCCCAGTGGGGAGCTGCGCAACGCGGTGCAGGCGTGGTTCGACGCTCGCGTGAGCTGGTCCAAGCTCACCGCCGCGCGCACGTTCCGGTTGAGCGATCCGCCGGACGACCTCCCGATGTTCCCGTTCTGCGTCGGCGAGTTCGGCACGGGCGCGAACTTCGCGGTGCGCCGCGACCACATGCTCGCCCTTGGCGGCTTCGACACCGCTCTCGGCGCCGGCACCCGCACCAAAGGCGGAGAAGACCTCGACATGTTCCTCCGCATGCTCTACGACGGTCAGGCCATCGTGGTCAACCCGGCCGCAATCGTGTGGCACCGGCATCGCGACGACCTGGCAGCACTCGAGGCGCAGGCCGTCGGCTACGGTCGCGGATTCGGCGCGTGGGCCGCGACCGTCGCATTGGATCCCAGAACCGTCGGTGCGGCCATCGCCAGGTCGCCGCGGGCCCTTGCGCGCCTGGTCAACAAGCCGATGGCGTCGGTGGACGAGACGACGGTGGCCGCCACCCTGTCGCGGGAGTCCAAGGGAATCGGACGGGTCGAGCTGGCCAGCGTCATCGGCGGCCCCGCGGCGTACTTCGCCGAGCGGCGGGCGCAGCGTGACGCCGGTACGTTCGCCGGGCCGTCCTCGCGCGGCATCGCCCTCGATCGGCGGCTGTGGTCGGTGCTGGCCGCGGTCGGTGGCCTCTTCGGGCTGCTGGCCATGCTCCCCACTTCCGCAGGCGTGTCCTTCGCCTTCTTGGCGATCTTCGTCCTGGTCGGCCCCGGCTCACTCGTGCGGGCCTGGGTGCCTCTTCCCCCGCACTTCGCGCCGATCGTCGTGCCGGCACTCGGCCTGTCGGTCGTGATCCTCCTCACGACCGCGATCGTGAACCTGCAATGGTGGGCACCCGCGCTCTGCCTGCTGGCCGCAGCCAGCGCGACGTGCGTGGGCGCCGTGGCATCGTTCGTCACGAGGAGGGCCGCATGACCGTCTCCGCATCGCTTCTCACCTCGCCCGCAACGACGAACGGGCCGACGATCCGTCGTGCCGGCTGGAAGCCCGGCGCGATCGTGCTCCTCGTGGCCGTCGTCGCGTGGGTGATCGCCCTCCCGACCCTCCACGACGCACCCTGGCACCTGTTCGGTCTCATCCCGGCCGCCAGTCCGCTGTTCCCGGTGTCGATCGCGCTCGCGACCGTCGCGTTCTGCGTCGCCATCGCGTGCGGAGCGACCCGAACCGCCGGGGTGTCGCTCCTCGCGACGGTGCTCATGATGCGGCTGCCCACGGCGGTGTCGACCGATGCGCCGCTCTACTCGTGGACGTACAAGCACTTCGGCCCGATCGACTACATCCAGCGTTTCGGCAGTGTCGACGTGACCGCCGACATCTACCACAACTGGCCGGGGGCGTTCTCGACCATCGCCTGGATCAACACGATCACCGGCTCGGAGACCATCGTCATCGCGCAGTGGTTCGCCGTCGGTGCGCAGCTCGCGTTCACCGCGGCGGTGTTCTTCCTCGCCCGCACCTACGGATACTCCGCGCCGACCGCGCTGGTCGCCGCGTTCGGGGCGCACCTCGTGAACTGGGTCGGGCAGGACTATCTCTCGCCTCAGGCCATCGCGTTCGCACTCGGGATCGTCGTGATCGCCCTGGTGCTGGCGTCGACCCGTACCAGGGCCGCCTCATGGGTGGCCGTGCCGATCTTCACCGCCATCGTCGTGACGCATCAGCTCACGCCCTACTGGCTGCTGGCCGCGACCCTGCTGCTGACGCTCCTGGGCCGCGTGCGACCGCGCTACATCGTCGCGGTGTTCGCCGCGATCGCCGTCGGTTACCTGCTCCTGCACTTCGAGGTCGTGATGAAGTTCGGGGATCTGATCAGCCTCGACTTCCTCAGCAACATCCTCACGCCGTCCGCGCGCAACGAGGTGCTCGGCGCCCCGAGCATCGGACAGGTCGTCAACTCGTGGATCGCCCGGGGGATCACCGGGCTCGTGTGGGTGTCGGCCGGAGCGGTCGTCGCGGTGCACCTCATCCGCCATCGCGACCGGTGGCGCGACATCGCCGTTCCGGCGGTGGTCGCGTTCTCCCCGGCCCTGATCCTCCTCGGTCAGGGGTACGGCGGCGAGGCGCTGTTCCGCGTCTTCCTCTATTCGATCCCCGGATGCATGCTGATCCTCGCCCCCGTCCTCACGCAGACTCTCAGCGGCGGGCTCGCTCTCGGCCGGCGCGCGGCACAGGTGGCCCTGACGACCGTGCTCACGATCGTGGCCCTGGGATCGATACAGACGTCGTACGGCGGATGGTTCGCCAACCTCGTCAGCCCCGAATCCGTGCGGCTGACGACCCAGGTGCTCACGGATGAGGATCCCTCCACCCTCACGATCGGCGTCGCCCCCGGCGCACCGGGCCGGATCGTCGCGGAGTACGTCGACTTCGTCCGCGCCAACCAACTGTTCGACAGCGGCATCGACATGTGGCTGACATCGTGGCCCGGCTGGGAGGACGAGGAGTTCGCCGACCCGCGCCGCGTCGAGCGACTGACCGACAGCCTGGTGTGGGAGCAGCGTCCGGCTCTGGTCGTCATCACCGAGCAGATGCGCGCGTACAGCTCGTACTACGGCACGCTTCCTGACGGCGCGCTCGATCGTTTCCAGGGCTTCCTCGAGGACGACCCTCGCTGGGATCTGGTCTACGAGTCGGAAGAGACGCTCGTCTACCGCCTCGATCTCGCGCAGAGCGCCGACTCCGCCGGGGAGGGCTGACATGCGCACCCGCATCGACGCCGTGACGCAACGCAGGGCCGGCGCTCAGCCCGACCTCGCCGCCGGCGCCCAAGGGATCACCGGCGCGGTCATCACGACCTACGCCGCGCGATTCGCATCGATGATCGCGTACGTGGCGCTGCTCCCGGTGGTGCTCACCGCGTTCGGTGCGGAGGCATACGGCCTCTATATGCTCACCGTGGCCGTCGGCGCGCTGTTCCAGCAGGACCTCGGCGTCGGAGGGGCCACCACGCGGTTCATCGGGGTGGCGGCACCCTCCAACGACTTCGCCCGCATGCGCAGGGTCGCCGCGGCGAGCACGATGTTCTTCCTCGCGGCCGCGGTCATCCTCTCCATCGCCACGGCGGTGGTGTTCGCCCTCACGATCCCCCGCACGCAGTTCGGTCCGGAGCTGTCGGGAACCGCCTGGATCCTCGCGATCCTCGGTGTCGCCAACGTGTTCATCCTGCTCGCGTTCTCATCGAACCGGCAGATCCTCACCGGGATCGGGCGACTGGGCGACGTCAATCGCCTCCTCATCGGCCTCGCGGCCTTCCGCATCGCGTTCACCTTGCTGGTGTGCTGGGCGGGTATCGGGATCGTCGCCGTCGCGGCGGTGGATGTGCTCGGCATCCTCGCGTTCGGCATCGCGACGTATATCCTGCGACGAACCCGGGCGCCGCAGATCACCGCCCGCCCGTGGGACTTCCGGTGGAGCGTCTTCCGTGAGCTGTTCGCGATGTCGGCGCAGCTCATGGTCCTGGGCCTCGCCGGCGTCGTGATCATGCAGGTGGGCGGCATCCTCACGGCTCTCATGCTTCCGATCGCGTACACCGCCCTCTACGCCGCGGGCCAGCGCATCTACCTCCTCGTGAAGGAGGTGACGAACTCGCTCGCGACCGCGATCCTGCCGACCGCATCGATGCGGGAGGGCGGCGCGGCGGGTACGCCGATAGGCGAGATGTATCTCCGGGGCACCAGCTACGCGAACATGCTGATGATGGTCGTCCTCGTTCCGGTGGTCGTCTTCATGCCCGAGATCATGAGCGTCTGGCTCGGACCGGCGGGCATCGGCGCGGCCGTCGTCGCGCAGGTCCTCGTGCTGTCGATGTTCGCGAACAACAACCACCTTCTCGCGGTTCCGATCCTCACCGCGCAGGGCTCGGTGCGCGGTTACGCGATCCTGCACACCGTCTGGGCGGCCACCGGCACGGCGCTGGCGGTCGTGCTCGGCGCATCGTTCGGGCTCACCGGGATCGCGTTGGGACTCACGCTCCCGGTCGTCCTGCTGGAGCCCTTCTACATCGCGATCGCGCTGCGCCGTCTCGACCTCACCGTCAAGGACTTCGCGATCCGCTGTCTGCTGCTGCCGTTCGGGACCGTTGCGCCCCTGGCCGCGGCGCTGCTCTTGGTGAGCCTGCTCGACCCGCCGGTCGCGCTGATCCCCGTGATCGGCGCGCTGTGGGCGATCGCGGCGATCACCCTCTACTACTTCATCGCGCTCGACGCGACGACCCGCTCGTCGCTGCGATCCGCCCTCACCCGCCGCCTGCGCGGCGGCCGCACCGTGGAGGACTCCCTGTGACGCTGCCGATCGAGAACACGAGCTCACACATGCCGGGCACCGGAGACGCGATCGTCGCGATGCAGCGCCGTTCCTTCATCGCGTTGTCCGCCCTGCACCGAGACGTCGACCGTCTCGTGCTCACCGATTTCCCCGATTACGAGAACATCGGCGACTCCGTGATCGCACTCGGCCAGGCCGAGTTCTGGCGCCAGGCGGGAATCCGGGTGGAAGCCACGTACTCGTGGCGCACGATCTCACCGAAGGTCTACGAGTCGCGGTCGCCCGTCGCCATCCAGGGCGGCGGCAACTTCGGCGGTCTGTACCCGCAGCACAGCGAGCACCGCTACCGCCTCGCCGAGCGCCTCGATCCCCTCACCGAGCTGATCCAGGAGCCGCAGTCCGTGCACTTCGAGTCGGATGCCGATCGGCGTGCGTTCGCGTCCCGCATGGCTCCGCGGCGGCGGCTGCGCATGGCGGTGCGTGACCGGGTGTCGTTCGCCGCGGTCCGAGCCCTGGTGCCGAATGTGATCCTCGCACCCGACAGCGTGCACATGCTGGGGCGCCTCGAGTCTGCGGCGCCGGCCGTCGCAGTGGTGCACCTGCTGCGTCGTGACGAAGAGAGCGCCCGGCCCGGCAGCATCGAGACGGCGGTCGACTGGCCCGCGATGACGTTCGCCGATCGACTGCGGCAGCGGGTGAGCCGCACCGTGTTCGAAGGTGCGGTGACCCGCACGATGAACCGGTCGACTGACCGCTGGTTCGCCGACGCGTCGAAGCGACTTGCGACCGGTGTCGCCCTCCTCTCCCCCGGCGAGACGATCATCACCGATCGACTGCATGCGATGCTCATCGCCCTGCAGATGGGCCGCAGGGTCATCGCGATCGACAACAGCAACGGCAAGCTCACCAGCTATGCCGCAACCTGGTTCAGCGACCTCGATCTCCCGCTCGAGTTCGCTCCCGACCTGGCCGCAGCGACGGACATGGTGTAGCCGTGGTCATCGCACGCGAGCCGGGGGCGACGATGTCGGCGCGGCACGACGGCGGCGTCGAGGCGCGGCACACCGGCGTGTCGTCGGGGAGGATCCCCGGCAGGGACCTGCTTTCGGACGGCGTACGGATCAGCGTCGAACTCGCACCGCTGATCGTGCCCGAGCGGGAGAGCGTCGTGCGGGCTGTGCGAGCGCTCATCGCGATGGGCGCCGACGCCCGTGCCGGTCGCACGTTCGAGGGAGGCCGCTGGAACTACGACGGCAGCCTTCTCGATGAGCAGGCCGAGCGGATGGTCCAGCCGCTTGCCGCCGAGCTCACCGGCGACGCGGGCCTGCCGCGACTGCGCGAGGCCGCAGCATCCGACCTGCCCTTCATGGTCTTCCTCGGTGAGGACCGGGCGTCGCTGTGCATCGATCACCGCCTCGGCGACGGCTTCCTCGGCGTGATGCTCACCGCGGGAGCCCTCGCCGGACGTGGGGCCCCAGCGGTCTTCGCGAGCGCGGACGACCGCAATCCCCTCCCCGCCGCGCTCTCTGCAACCTACGGGCGCCACCTGGGCCGACTCGGCGCGCTGTTGCGCGATCGGTGGGTCGATGACCGGCCGACGTACGCGGGCCCGACGGTGGCCGGCGGGCGGGGCCGCCTCGACCTCGTGACGGGGACGATGGATGCTGCGACCTTCCGCGCCCTCGCCGACTGGAGTCGAGGGCGCGTGCCCCCCACGCTCGCGATGATGTTCGCCCTGCATGAGGCGCTGCGCCGCTCGGGCGTCCCGGTCACGGACGAGGGCGCGATCCTCGTCGACCTGCGCCGATACCTGCCCTCCGGACGATCGACGCTCGCGAACTTCGTGGTCGGCCATCCGGTCACGGTGCGAGACGGCGTCGACGTCGCAGGAGCGCGCTTCCAGCGGGATCTTCACGTCGGCCGTCCGCTCGCAGCCCTCACCTCGGGCCTGACCACCCGGGCATGGCGGCGCCCATCGCCCACCGTGGTACCCGCCGCGGCGAGTCCGATCCTCAGCGACATGGGCTTCCTCCGAGCCCTCGAGCCGCTTCCGTGGGCGTCGGACGACGCGATCGTGCGGGTGTCGGTGGATCCCGCGGGCCGTAACGGCGTCACGGCCCTCACCGCCGTGCTGCGACGGCGTCTCAACATCTCGATGAGCTTCGACGGCTCACTGTGGGAGCGCGATGCGATCACCGCCGCGTGCGAGCTCCTCCGCCACGATCCGAAGGGACTGCTGCCGTGACCACGACTGCACCCATGACCTCCTCCGGCAGCGCTCCTCCCGAACAGACGCGCCGACGACGGAACCGCTGGCTGACCCTCGGCATCCCCGCCGGCATCCTCGCCATCGTGCTGGTGCTCGGCGGCCTATGGTGGTTCACCGGCTTCTCCTTCCTCGGGGCGCGGTACGGAGACGACTCGGTGCTGTTCGACGACTTCGACGGCCCCGCCGGAGGGGTGCCGAATCCCG
The DNA here is from genome assembly GCF_056156365.1 of Microbacterium sp. F01. Lineage (NCBI taxonomy): Bacteria > Bacillati > Actinomycetota > Actinomycetes > Micrococcales > Microbacteriaceae > Microbacterium > Microbacterium sp. F01. Next base: position 1,401,175 of record NZ_CM149592.1, on the reverse strand, counting down.
ACGTGTGGAGCATCCAGACGGGCGCCGGCGGCTGGGGGAACAACGAGCTGCAGGAGTACACCGAAGACGCCGTCGCCCTCGACGGCGACGGCAACCTGGTGATCACCGCCAGCGTGCCGAAAGACGGCAGCCCGCCGACCTCAGGCCGCATCACCAGTCACGGCAAGTGGTCCTTCACCTTCGGGCGACTGTCGGCGCGCATCAAGCTGCCGGAAGGGCAGGGCCTTCTTCCCGCCTTCTGGCTGTTGGGCGACAACATCGACCGGGTCGGCTGGCCGGCCGCGGGAGAGGTCGACATCATCGAGACCCCGAACACCACGAGCCGCAGCATCCACCATCTCCACGGCCCGACGGGGATCGCGAACAAGTGGTCGCTGGACGAGGGCCACGACACGCCGGCTCCTCTGGCGGACGACTTCCACGTCTACACGGTCGAAAAGCTCCAGGGCCGGATCATCATGGCGATCGACGATCAGATCGTGATGGACGTCGAGGAGTGGGATGTGCCCATCCCCGGTCGCTGGGTGTTCGATGCGCCGACCCATGTGCTGTTCAGTCTCGCGGTTGGCGGCAACTGGCCGGGCGACCCCGACGCGTCCACCCCCGTGGTCAACGAGATGGTCATCGACTGGATGTCCTTCACCCCCGAGGATCAGCTCGGTGACACGCCGATCGGCTCGATCGAAGGAGTGACTCCGTGACCGGCGAGAACGCGATGGCGGAGGCCGCGACGCTCCGCGACCTGGCCCGAAGCGTCGCACAGGATCTGACGTGGGGATGGAAGTCGTTCATCACGAACAGTCTGGCCGGTTCGCCGCTATGCCCGCGCGCCCTGCGCTACGCGATCCTGCGCATGCGGGGATTCGACGTGCAGACACCGAAGCTCCAGTCCCGCTGCACCTTCACGGGCGGACGCGACATCCACATCGGAGCGCGCACCTCGGTGAACGCGTGGTGCTACTTCGAGGCCGTTGCTCCGATCCGCATCGGTGTGGACTGCCACATCGCGATGTTCACCACGATCATCACCAGCTCGCACGAGGTCGGGCCGGCCGGGGTGACCCACCGCCGCAGCAGCGCCCCGGTGACGATCGGCGACCGGGTGTGGCTCGGTGCGCACGTCACCGTCCTGCCCGGTGTGACCGTCGGAGACGATGTGATCGTGGCCGCGGGCGCCGTCGTGACGCGCGACCTCGCAGCGGGCGCGGTGTACGGCGGGGTGCCCGCGCGCCTCATCCGCACGCTCGACGAGGCTCCCTCGGTGCTGGCGGCCGCTGCCGCCGAGTGAGTCCGGTCACGGGTGCATCAGCGCGTACACCGCCCCCGCCAGCGGCAGGGCGTCCGAGGTCGTGTGTCCGGGATCGCCGGAACGGTTCACACCCGCCGCCTGGAGGCGAAGGGATGCTGCGCCCCCGGCGTCCGATTCGACCGCGACTGGATCGAGGGCCGGTGCCTACACTGATCGGGTGCCTGCACGCCGACCTCGACTCGCCCCCGCACGCGCCCACGACGAGCTCGTCGAATCGTTCGCCCGGCTGCGCGAGGAACTGGATCTTCCGGCGGAGTTCCCGGCCGGGGTCGAGGCGGAGGCGCAGCTGGCGGCGCGCACCGTCGCGACTGATCCGACCGCGGCTCGGCTCGACGATCTGCGTGACCTCCCTTTCCTGACGATCGATCCTGAGGGCTCCACGGATCTCGACCAGGCCCTCCACCTCGAGCGCACGCCGACCGGGGCGGTGCTCCACTACGCGATCGCCGACCTGCCCGCATTCGTCGAGCCGGGCGGCGCGGTCGACGCCGAGGCGCGGCTGCGCGGGCAGACGCTGTACGCGGCCGACGGCCGGATTCCGCTGCATCCCGTCGTCATCAGTGAGGATGCCGCGTCTCTCCTGCCCGAGCGCGACCGGCGGGCGTTCGTGTGGCGGTTCGTGCTCGACGACGGGGCGCGGCTCGTGCAGGCGACGCTGCGCCGCGCGGTCATCCGCTCGCGCGCGCAGTGGAGTTACGTCGACGCGCAGGCCGCGATCGACGCCGGCACGGCGCCGCCGGGCCTCGAGACGCTCGCGTGGTTCGGCGCGCTTCGGCTCGCCCGCGAAGCCGAGCGCGGCGGCGCGAGCTTGAATGCGCCCGAGACCCGCATCGTCGCCGACGACGGCGGCTACCGCCTCGAGCGCGACGCTCCGCTCGCGATCGAGGACTGGAACGCCCAGGTCTCGCTCCTCACCGGAATGACCGCGGCCGACATCATGCTGCGCGGCGGCGTCGGGATCCTCCGCACGATGCCGGCCGCCGAGGCGGACGACGTGGCCGCGTTCCGCGCGCAGACGGTGGCGCTCGGCATCCCGTGGCCCGCCGACGTCCCGTACGGCGACTACCTGCGCGGTCTCGGACGCGACTCGCCCGCCGCGCTGGCGATCCTCGACGCGGCGGCCGGCCTGTTCCGCGGCGCCGGGTACGTGACGTTCGATGGGGCCCCACCCGCCGACCGGCAGCAGGCTGCGATCGGCGCGCCGTACGCCCACGCCACCGCGCCGCTGCGGCGGCTCGTCGACCGCTGGTCGCTGGTGATCTGCGAAGCGCTCGCGAATGGACGGGAGGTCCCCGCGTGGGCGCGCGACAGTGTCGCGTCGCTGCCGAAGATCATGGCGCGCAGCGACGGCCTCGCGAACCGGCTGGATGCGGCGACCCTCGATCGCGTCGAAGCGGCGCTGCTCTCGGGGCACGAGGGAAGCGTGTTCGAGGCCGTGGTGCTGGGCCTGCGAGGAGACGGTGCGCGCGTGCAGCTGACCGACCCACCCGTCACCGCGAAGGTCCCGGGACTCGACGCGGCCGCGGGGACCACAGTGCGGCTGCGTCTCACGACGGTCGACATCGCCTCGGGCACCGTCCTGCTGGAGCCGACCGCCTAGCGTGGTCGTATGACGACTGTGCTGCTCACCGGGTTCGAGCCGTTCGGCGGCGACGCCGCCAACCCCTCCGGAGCGGCCGTCAACCTCGTGGCCTCGCGTTGGGAAGGGCCGGAGGCGCTCGTCACCGCCGTCCTGCCCGTCACGTTCGCGGGGGCGGCGGATCGTCTGCGCGAGCTGCTGGCCGAGCATCGGCCCGATCTCGTGATCGCCGCCGGTCTCGCCGGGGGTCGCGCCACGATCGGTGTCGAGCGCGTGGCGGTCAACCTCATCGACGCGCGCATCCCCGACAACGACGGCGATCAGCCGGTGGACGCGCCGAGTATTCCCGGTGCCGCGCCCGCCCACTTCGCGACGCTCCCGGTCAAGGAGATCGCACGGCGCATCGCCGCCGCGGGCATCCCCGCGGAGGTCTCGTACTCGGCCGGCACGTTCGTCTGCAACCATGTGTTCTTCACGGCGCTCGAGGCCGCAGCATCCGGAACCCGTGCCGGCTTCGTGCACGTTCCCTGGTCTGCCGAACACGCGCCGTCGACGGATGCCGCGACCCTGTCGCTCGCCGACATCGCCGATGCTCTCGAGATCGCGGTGCGGACGAGCCTCGACGTGACGACCGATGCGACTGTGCCTGCGGGGACGCTGCACTGACGCGGAATACTCCCGAGCCCGCCGCGCCACGCGCCGCGGTCGCAGCTGACGGGTCCTCGGGCGCGGCCTCAGCGCGAGCGGCGTCCGAAGTGCAGCACTTCGCGCACCACGAGCCCGGCCACGAGCGCCCAGAACGCGGCACTCACGCCCGCGATCGCCACGCCCGACGCCGCCACGAGGAACGTGACGACGGCCGGCAGCCGCTCCCCCGGGTCGTCGATGGCCTGCTGCACCGCCCCGCCGAAAGCGCCGAACAGCGCGATGCCTGCCACGGCCGGAATCACCGCCTCGGGAGCCACGACGACCAGCGCGACCAACGCGGCCGACAGCCCGCCGAGCACGATGCCGCTCGCGCCGGTCGACACGCCTGCCACCCAGCGCCGTTTCGGGTCGGGGTCGGCGTCGGGCGCGGCGGCCAGTGCTGCGCTGATCGCCGCGAGGTTGATCGCATGCCCGCCCGCGGTCGCGCCGAGCGCGGTGCCGACGCCCGTCACGAGCATCGCCGGACGCCACGGCACCTGGTAGCCGAAGCTGCGCATGATCGCGATGCCGGGGACGTTCTGCGACGCCATCGTCACGAGGAACAGCGGCAGCGCGAGCCCGACGATCGCGCCGACGGTCAGCGTCGGCGCGGTGAACTCCAGCCGCGGAACGAGCAGCGCCGGATCGATGGTCGCGCCCGTGACCGCGACATCCACCGCCACGACGACCGATGCCGCGACGAACGCGAGCGGCACCGCCCACCGCGGGGCGAGGCGCACGAACACGAGCCAGGTGACGAGGACGGGCACGACGCCCCACGGGTTCACGACCAGCCCGCTGATCGGTGCCAGGCACAGCGGCAGGAGAACGCCGGCCAGCATCGCCTGCGCGATCGAGGGCGGGATCCGGGCGATGAGCCGGCCGAGCTGCGGCCACAGCGCCGTCAAGAGGATGAGGCCGGCTGTCACGAGGAAGGCGCCGACCGCCGCGGGCCAGCCGCCCTCGACGGTGCCGGTCGCCGCGAGCACCGCGGCGCCGGGGGTGGACCAAGCGACGGTGATCGGCATCCGATACCGCCACGCCAGCAGGATCGCCGACGCGCCCATCGTGAGGCACAGCACGAGGAGGCCGCTGGCCGCCTGCGCGCGAGAGGCGCCGACGGCGTCGAGGCCGGTCAGCACCACGGCGAATGAGCTCGTGACGCCGACGAGCGACGTCACGATCCCCGCGACGATCGGCCGCGACAGAGGGGCGGTTTCGGGAGCAGCGGGTGAGGGTTCCGGCGCCGCGGCACCGGTCGAGGAGTCCTCGGTCATGCCTCTTGCCGTCGCGATCCGTGAGATGCGCTCACGATGCGCCTCCCGCGATGCCGGCGACGACGAGGGCCACGAGCGCGCAGGTCACCACGACCATGGTCACGTTGAGGCGGCGCACGAGATCCACGGGCCGATCGTCGACGGCGACGCGGCTCGCGCCGTCGGTCAGAGCCAGCTTGCGCGCGATCGAGGCCGCGACCTGGCCGGCCGGTGTCGTCGCCCTGCCGACCGTCAGATCGCTGACGCGTCTGACGGGCACGAAACCGCTCGCATGGGCGTCCGCGGATCGAATCGCCTCCACGGCGAGGTTCTGCTGCCCCGGCACCGCCCACGCACGGACGCGCCGGCCGTTGCGCAGGACGAAGTCGAGCGTGAAGCCCGATGCCACGCCGTCGAGGGCGGAGAACGCGAACCTCGTGGTCGTGAACGTGTTCCGCACGTGCACTCCGTCGCCGCCGACGGTCACGCGCGGCCACACCAGGAACGCCCAGAGCAGCCACAGCACGAGGCCGAGTCCGGCCGAGAACGCGAGGTAGCGAGGGTCGAACACCGGCAGCAGCACGAGGACGATGCCGGCGAGCGCCGCCCCGATGGTCAGCGGCACGAACCGCAGCCGCTCGTACACCTCGACGTCGCCGACCCTGCGCAAGTGCACCATGCGCTCACAGTAACGGAGCCCTCGCCGAACCCCGTGCTGCTGGTCCGGGGGCTCGGGCTCGAGACCGAGGATTCCCCCGAGACCTGTGGCGACGTCCGCAGTGTCGGGGCGAATCCGGTGTCTCGGTGAAGCTCGACGGTCAGCCCTCGAGCTCCTCGAGCACTTCGGCGATCATGCGGTCTCCCTGCGCCTCGAACTCGGTGTCGCCGACCTGGTGCGCCCAGCAGGCGGTGCCGATGGCCTCGCGCATGCGCATGAGGATCCAGTGGGACGGATGCCGGGGGTCGCGGCCGTAGCCCTCGAAGAACGCGGTCTCGCACGCGGGGTTCTCACGCCACTCCTGCGCAGCGAGGCGCGCGAAGTCCGTGGCAGCCGGGCGGAACGCGAAGCGCCCGAAATCGATGACCCGCACCTCGTCGCCGTCGACCAGCCAGTTGCGCGGCTGCCAGTCCCCGTGGGTCGGAACGAGGTCGTCCTCGATCGGCGGCAGCGCGGCGACCATGGCGCGCAGCCGGCGCTCGACGTCCGGCGCGATCGCGTGGGATGAGTCCAGCCAGGCGATCGCGCGGCGGGTGGCGGCAGCATCCGTCCCCTCCGACGGCCGCGTCGCCTGCGCATGGAACTGCCGCAGCAGCGCACCCGCGCGGCGATGGACCTCGGGGTCGACGCCCGCGGCCGTGCGGTACGCCAGCTCGCCGGGCAGCCAGTCGAGCACCAGGACGCGGTCGTCACGATCCGCCCATCGCAGCTGCGCCGCATGACCGCGCTCCGTCCACGGGGAGACATAGCCGCCTTCGTAGGCGTCGAGCTCGCGGCCGAGGTGATGGTCTGCATCCCCGGCCGCCTTCACGATCAGCGTGCGATCACCTTGGCGCACCTGCAGCACGATGGTCTCGACCTGGTTCCAGCTGAGGTCGGCGACGACCTCCGCGCCGGGGAGCCACGCTGCGATGCGGGCACGCTGCGGCGGCGACAGACGGTCGAAGCCGGCGCCGACCGGCGATTCCGAGCCCGAGCTTGCGTCGGGCGTCGGCGCAGAGGCCTGGTTCACCCTCGGATCCTGCCATGTGCGCGGCGTCGTTGCCCGTAGGGTCGGGTTGTGCGTCGACTCGTCCCAGCGCCGCGAATGCAGGGAACGCGCGACCCCGCCCCCGCTGACAATTCCGACCGCGAATGCAGGTTTCGACCGCGCGACCGTCAGGCGACGGTGTCCAGGATCAGGACGTGAGGACCTGCGCGGTGCCGACGGGGGCGTCGGGACCCATCTCGTCGGCGATGCGGTTCGCCTCTTCGATGAGCGTCGCGACGATGTCGGCCTCGGGCACGGTCTTGATGACCTGGCCCTTGACGAAGATCTGGCCCTTGCCGTTGCCCGACGCGACGCCGAGGTCGGCCTCGCGCGCCTCGCCCGGGCCGTTCACGACGCAGCCCATGACCGCGACGCGCAGCGGGACGGTCATGTCCTTGAGGCCCTCGGTCACGTTGTCGGCGAGCGTGTACACGTCGACCTGGGCGCGGCCGCACGACGGGCACGAGACGATCTCGAGCTTGCGCTCGCGCAGGTTGAGCGACTGCAGGATCTGGTGACCGACCTTGACCTCTTCGGCCGGAGGAGCCGACAGCGAGACGCGGATCGTGTCGCCGATGCCCTCGGCGAGGAGGATGCCGAACGCCGTCGCCGACTTGATCGTGCCCTGGAACGCCGGGCCGGCCTCGGTCACGCCGAGGTGCAGGGGCCAGTCGCCGCGCTCGGCGAGCTGCCGGTACGCCTTCACCATGACGATCGGGTCGTTGTGCTTGACCGAGATCTTGAAGTCGTGGAAGTCGTGCTCCTCGAAGAGAGAGGCCTCCCACACGGCGCTCTCGACGAGCGCCTCGGGTGTCGCCTTGCCGTACTTCTCGAGCAGGCGCCGGTCGAGCGAGCCGGCGTTGACGCCGATGCGCAGCGACACTCCGGCGGCCTTCGCGGCGGCGGCGATCGCACCGACCTGGTCATCGAACTTGCGGATGTTGCCCGGGTTCACGCGCACCGCGCCGCAGCCCGCGTCGATCGCCTGGAAGACGTACTTCGGCTGGAAGTGGATGTCGGCGATCACCGGGATCTGGCTCTTCGCGGCGATGATGTGCAGCACGTCGGCGTCGTCCTGCGAGGGCACGGCCACGCGCACGATCTCGCAGCCCGAGGCGGTGAGCTCGGCGATCTGCTGCAGCGTCGCGTTGATGTTCGTGGTCGGCGTCGTGGTCATCGACTGGACGCTCACGGGGGCGTCGCCGCCCACCAGCACCTTGCCCACCTTGATCTGACGGGTCTTACGACGGGGGGCGAGCGTTTCGGGGACCTTGGGCATCCCGATGTTGACGGCTGGCACGTCTGACAGCCTACGCGCAGCGAGTGAGGCCCGGCCGATTGCGGACGGGGCCGAGCGAGCAAGCGTGGAGCGCCGCAGGCGCGACTACGCGTCGGCGCGGGCTCCAGGCTGGGTGTCGACCCCGGCGGCCTCCGAGCCCGTGAGTGCGCGGACGAGCGTGCGGGCGTCATATGGCCCGACGTGGCGCACGCCGTTGATGAAGAACGTCGGCACCGACGTGATGTCCATCGCCTCGGCATCCAGCATGTCGTCGCGCACGCGCTCGGTGACCTTCGGCGAGCTGAGGTCCTCCTCGAAGCGCTCGACGTCGAGGCCGAGTTCGCGCGCCCGACGGATGATGTCGGACGGCAGCTGGTGGTCCTGGTCGGCGAACAGGCTGCGCGAGAACTCCGGGAGCCTGCCCTGCAGGTTCGCGGCTTCGGCGGCTTCCGCCGCCGCGAGCGCGTTCGGATGCTGCCGCTCGAGCGGCGCGTGCCGCCAGACGTACCGCAGCCGGTCGCCGAGCTCCCGGCGCACCTCTTCGATGGATCCCGACGCCTTGAGGCAGAACGGACACTGGAAGTCGCCGTATTCGACGATCGTGAGCGGGGCGTTCACGTCGCCGTAGATGTGGTCCCGCTTCGGATCGACCGCGCGCACCAGGGTGCGGCCGCCGTCGTCGTCGGGGCGCCGTGCGTCCGAGATGCGGAACATGATCGCGGCGAGGATGAAGGCGAGGACGGATGCTGCGAGCACGCCCACGCGCGCCTCATTCTGCACGTCGGGGTCGTCGATGGCGAGATCGATGATGAAGAGGGAGATCGTGAACCCGATGCCGCAGAGCATCGCGCCGCCGGCGATCCGGTCGAGGGTGAGGCCGAGGCCGAACTCGCCGAGTTTGAACGCCTTCATGATCGCGGCCGCGCCGAAGACGCCGACGAACTTGCCGACGACGAGACCGACGATGATCGCCCAGGTGACGGGCGACTGCGCCGCGGCCGCGAGGATCGGCCCCGAGATCTCGACGCCGGCGTTGGCGAGCGCGAACAGCGGAAGGATGACGTACGCCACGTACGGGGAGTACGCCGACTGCAGCCGCTCGTTGATCGAGATCGACTCGCGGAGGCTGTTCGCGGCCTGCCGCGCGTACTCCGTGTTCGGCGACTGGCGGAACACCCGCGCGAGTTCGAGCGCCTGCTCGACGTCGCGGCGGTTGGGCCGGTAGACCGGGATCAGCAGGGCGATGGCGACGCCGGCGAGCGTCGGGTGCACGCCGGACGCGAGGAACGCGAGCCACACGATGATCGACAGCGTCGCGTAGATCGGGCCGCGGCCGCGGCGCACGTACCTCGTGAAATAGATGCCGGCGAGTCCGACCGCCGCGACCAGGAGCGGCAGCGGCGTGAAGTTCTCGGTGTAGAAGAGCGCGATGATGCTGAGCGCGCCGATGTCGTCGACGACGGCGAGGGCGAGGAGGAATACGCGCAGCCGCCCGGACGCACGGGGCCCGATGAGCGCGAGCGCTCCGACGAGGAACGCGGTGTCGGTCGAGATCACGACACCCCACGCGTGCTCATGCCCGGAGCCGGCCGCGATCGCGAGGAAGAGCGCGGCGGGCACGAGCAGCCCCGCGACGGCGGCCATCACCGGGATCATCGCGCGCGACCAGCTCGTGAGCTCGCCGATCGCGAACTCGCGGCGCACCTCGAGGCCGACGGTGAAGAAGAAGATCGCCATCAGCGCGTCGTTGACCAGCGCGTGCAGCGTGAACTCGAGGTGGATGTCGCCGAACCCGATCGTCAGCGCGGTCTCCCAGAAGTCGTGGTACGACGTCGCGGAGATGTTCGCCCACACGATCGCGACGAGCGTCGCGAGCACGAGCAGCAGCGCGCCGGTGCGCTGCTCCCCCATGTTGCGGATGCGGTCGGCAATCGACGGACCGCGTCGGCGGGGGTGCGCCGGCCGCTCGGGCTCGGGCGAGCGCTCGGTGATGGTCAGCTGGGTCATGGCGTACCTCCGCGGCGCGGGGATGGGAGGAGACGGGCTCGCCCCAGTATGGTGCGTAACCCAGCCCCGAGGGGCCGATCGCCGGAACGAGCGTGTGGTAGGTTCGGCGCATGTCCGCGCACCTCTCCTGGTGGCTCACCGCATAGGCGGTGGGTTCGCGCGACCACAGACCGCCCACGGGGCGGTCTTCTTTTTCGTACGGGACTCCGCCCCACGACGAAAGACGACGCACATGTCCGGGCCTGCTTCCCCGTCCCTTCCCGACCTCGCCGCGAGCGGTCTCCCGTTCGCGCTCATCGCGCGTGACGACCGCACCGTCGAGGTGCTCACCGGCGATGTCGTCGACGTCGAGCTGCTCGCCGACATCCCGCTGACGGACGCCTCCGGCGTGCCGCACGAGGTGCTCGCACTGGTGCCGTTCCGGCAGGTGCGCGAGCGCGGTTTCGAGTGCCACGACGACGGCGCGCCGCTGCGGTGCCTCATCGTGCGGGACCGCGCGTCGCTCCCCCGCGACGAGGCCCTCGCCCAGCTGCCGACCGACGCGGTCGCCCTCGAGGATGCCGGCTTCGACATCGCCGACGAGGACTACGCCGAGATCGTGCGGCGTGTGATCGCCGACGAGATCGGCCGCGGCGAGGGTGCGAACTTCGTCATCCGTCGCGACTTCACGGCGGGAGTGACGACGGATGCCGCCACCGCCGCTCTGACGTGGTTCCGAGCTCTCCTCGAGCACGAGCGCGGCGCGTACTGGACGTTCGCCGTCGTCACGCCCGGACACGTCGCGGTGGGCGCAAGCCCGGAGGCGCACGTCAGCGCTCGCGACGGCGTCGTGACCATGAATCCGATCTCGGGCACGTTCCGCCACCCCGCGGGCGGCGCGACGCCCGAGACGCTCAGCGAGTTCCTCCGTTCGACGAAGGAGACCGAGGAGCTCTTCATGGTCGTCGACGAGGAGCTCAAGATGATGAGCGCCGTGTGCTCCGACGGCGGCCGCATCACGGGCCCGCACCTCAAGGAGATGTCGCGGCTCACCCACACGGAGTACGTGCTGCGGGGCCGCAGCAGGCTCGACCCGCGCGACATCCTGCGCGAGACGATGTTCGCCCCGACGGTGACCGGCTCACCCATGCAGAACGCGTGCACCGTCATCACGCGCCATGAGACGACCCCGCGCGGCTACTACTCGGGCGTCGCGGCTCTCTTCACGCCTCGCGACACGCTCGCGGCTGGCGAAGCGAGCCACGACCTCGACGCGCCGATCCTGATCCGCACCGCCTACCTGCAGGACGGCCGACTCCGCGTGCCGGTGGGCGCGACGCTCGTGCGCCACTCCGACCCGTACGGCGAGGTCGGCGAGACCCACGGCAAGGCGGCCGGCGTGCTCGGCGCGATCGGCGCGGTTCCCCGCGACGCGGCGGCCGAGTCCGCCGCGGCGATCGACGAGGACGCCCCCGCCGATGCTCCGCGCCGTCTCGCCGACGACCCGGCGATCGCCGAGCTCCTGGCGTCGCGCAACGGCCGCCTCGCCGAGTTCTGGCTCCAGCCGCAGGGCTCGAGCGAGCCCGGCCGGTTCGAGGGGCGCTCGGCGCTCGTCGTCGACGCCGAGGACCGCTTCACGACGATGCTCGCCCACCAGCTGCGCCACCTCGGGCTCGAGGTCGAGATCTCGCCCTGGAGCGAGGTCACCGACGCGCAGATCGATCAGGCGGAGCTCCTCGTGACCGGCCCCGGACCGGGCGACCCGCGCGACACCTCGAGCCGCCGCATCCGTCGCATGCGCGAGATCGTCGCGCGCCGTCGCGCCGCCGGCCGGCCGCTCCTCGCGGTGTGTCTCAGCCACCAGATCCTCGCCGACACGTTCGGCATCGACCTCGCGCCCCTTGACGCGCCGCACCAGGGCCTGCAGAAGTCGGTCGACGTGTTCGGCATGCCGGCGTCCATCGGCTTCTACAACACCTTCACCGCGCGCGTTCCGGCCGGCACGTCGCACGTCGGCGAGGCCGAGGTCGCGGCCGACGCATCCGGAGACGTGTACGCGCTCCGCGGGCCCGCCTTCGCCTCGGTGCAGGGCCACCTCGAGTCGATCCTGTCGCGCGACGGCATGACGACGCTCCAGCGCCTGGTCGAGCAGGCGCTGACCCCCGTCCCCGCCTGACACCCCCACGCGCCGCCCACAGGCCTTCGCCCCTGTTGAGTTGGCGTATATGCACGCGACACGCTGGCGTGTCGCGTGCATATACGCCAACTCATCCGGGAAATGAGGGGCCGCGGCCGACCAGCTGGTAGGGGCCGGCGGATGCTGCGGCTCAGCGGCCGGCTCGGGCGGCCAGCAGGCGGCGCTCGGCCTCGTTCGCGGTGAGCTCGAGGGCGCGCAGGTCCGCGGCGAGCGCCTCGTCGTCGCGGCCGAGATCGCGCAGGAGGGACGCCCGCACCGCGTGCCACAGGTGCGAACGCGCGAGCGGTCGCTCGAGTGCGTCAACCTCGGCGAGCGCGACCGCCGCCCCGTCGACGCGCGCGAGCGCCACCGCGCGGTTGAGCCGCACCACCGGGGACCGGTCGTACGCGAGGAGCATGTCGTAGAGCGTGAGCACCTGCAGCCAGTCGGTGGACGCCGCGTCGGCGGCATCCGCGTGGCACGCCGCGATCGCCGCGTGCAGCTGCCAGCGTCCGGGTCGCCGCAGCCGCGCCGCCCGCCCGAGCGCCTCGCGCGCCCCGGAGAGCAGCGTCGCGTCCCACCGCGCGCGGTCCTGCTCGGCGAGCAGCACGAGCTCCCCGTCGACGGACCGCGCCGACTCGCGCGCCCGGTGGAAACGCAAGAGCGCCAGCAGCCCCCAGGCCTCCGCGGCGCGAGGAAGCGCCTCGGCGATCACCTGGGCCAGCCACAGCGCGTCGTCGGCGAGATCGCGGTCGGCCGCAGCATCCGCTCCGGCGACGAAGTGGGCTTCGCTGTACATGACCGACACGATCGTCAGCACGAGAGCGAGGCGCGAAGCGGCGTCCGCTCCCTCCGGCACGCGCAGCGGAATGCCGCTGTCGGCGATCTTGCGCTTCGCCCGGGAGATGCGCTGCCCCGTCGCGGGCTCGGTCGAGAAGGTCGCCCGGGCGATCTGCGCGGTCGTCAGGCCGCACACCGCCCGCAGGGTGAGGGCGAGCTGAGCGTCGGGTGCGAGCGCAGGGTGGCAGCATCCGAACAGCAGGGGAAGTCGCTCATCCGCGGTAGCCCCGCCTGCCGTCGGCTTCGGTTCGAGAAGGGCCACCTTGTCACGCAGCACGCGCTCGCGCCGCACCCGGTCGAGGGCGTTGTGCCGCGCCGCCTGCATGAGCCAGGCGCCCGGCTTCGGCGGGATCCCGCGGCCCCGCCACTCGCGCAGGGCCTCCTCCACCGCCTCGGCGACGGCCTCCTCCGCCACGTCGAAGCTGCCGAACGAGACGGTCAGCGCCGCCGTGATGCGCGCCGACTCCTCGCGCACGACGCCGGCGAGGAGGCGATCCGATGCTGCGGCCCGTGTCGAATCGGATGCTGCGGCGCCGGCCGTGCCCGGAGGTTCCGGGTCGCGCGGGGCCGCAGCATCCGTTCCGGACATCACTCGAATTGGCTGTAGTCGACGACCATCGGCCGGATCTCGACGGCCACGCCCGGGAATTCCAGCGAGGGCCAGGTCTTGACGAGATCGATCGCCGCGTCGAGATCGGGCACGTCGATGACGCTGAATCCGCCGATGACCTCCTTGGCCTCCGAGAAGGGCCCGTCGGCGACGACCGGACCGCCGTCGCCCGAGCGCACCGTCGTCGCCGTGCTGACGGGGTGCAGCTCCGCGCCCGAGTCGTCGATCTTGTCGGCGTTCGTTCCGAACCACTCGTAGATCCGCCCGTACACCTCCTGCCGGCGCTCTTCGGGCACCGCGGCGTCGAGCTCAGGGGTCGAGGTGAACATGATCACGTACTTCACGGTCGTGTCCTTTCGTCAGTGGAACCGTTGCATCCCTACAGCGAACGGACAAGACCGATTTCGACACGACCCCCGAAGATTCTCCGCGGCCGGTGCGCGGGATTCAGAAGAGCGTGACCGGGTTGAACAGGTCGGCGAGGATCAGGATGCCGCCCATGACGAGCAGCGCCACGAACACGGCGAACGTGAGCGGCACGAGCTTGGTCGCGTCGACCGGCTTCGGCGGCGGGCGACGGAAGAGCTTTGCCCACACCCGCTTGATGCCCTCCCACAGCGCGACCGCGACGTGGCCGCCGTCCAGCGGCAGCAGCGGGATGAGGTTGAAGACGAACAGGGCGATGTTCAGCGACGCGAGCAGTGACAGGAAGCCCGCGACCCGGTTGAGCACGGGCGAGTCGGCGGCGGCGACCTCGCCCGAGAGCCGGCTCGCGCCGACGATGCTGAGCGGGCCGTTCGGGTCCCGCTCCTGACCGGTGACGAGGTCGACGCCGGTCTGCCACACCTTGGCAGGCAGCTGCCAGATGATGCCCGCGACCGCGCCGACGTTCTGCACGGCCATCTGCGGCCCCGCCCAGATCGGCTGCTGCACGTACTCGACGGTGGGGCCGATGCCCACGAAGCCGACCTCCTCGGTGGTGGTCGTGCCGTCGGCTGCTGTCACCTCGGTCTGGATCGTGGCGGGGGTGATCTGCAGCGTCTGCTCGGCGCCGTCGCGCTCGACGACGAAGGTCAGCTGCTGGCCGGGCGACGATCGGATGATGGCGGATGCCTCGGCGAAGTCCGCGACCGGCTCCCCGTCGATCGAGACGATGACGTCGCCGGGCTGGATGCCGGCGGCCTCGGCCGGAGCGGAGGGCGAGGAGTCGGTGCACTCGGTGGAGCTCGTCGTCGGGACGCACTCCGACAGCCGGGCGACCTCGGTGGTCGCCGTCTGAATGCCGATGCCGCTGAGCAGGATCGTGAAGAGCACGATGGCGAAGAAGAAGTTCATCAGCGGCCCGCCGAGCATCACGACGATGCGCTTGTGGATCGGCAGGCGGTAGAAGACGTGCGTGTCGTCGTCGCCCTGGAGCGTCTCGTCGTTCGCGTCGCGCGCGTCCTGCACCATCGTCGCGAAGAAGCCGCCGGCAGCGCGTCCGTCACGTCTCGCGGCCTGCGGCGACGGCGGGTACATGCCGGCCATGGAGATGTAGCCGCCGAGCGGGATCGCCTTGAAGCCGTACTCGGTACCTCGCCAGCGCTTCGACCACAGCGTCGGGCCGAACCCGATCATGTACTGACCGACCCGCACCCCGAACTTCTTGGCCGGCCAGAGGTGCCCGAGCTCGTGCAGCGCGATCGACACGGCGAGGCCCACGACCATGAGGGCGACACCGATGACGAACGCGAGGATCTCCACACGCTCACGGTACCCGCGCCAGCCTTTGAGTTGGGTGTGACGGCTGCGCGGTGTGCGCGGGCGGGGAACGGCTCGCTCCTCCCGTAGGCTCGACGCGAGGAGGAGCCGTGACCCCACGCCACGTGCGCGCGCTGCGCGGCACCGCTGCCGCGTGGGTCGCGACCGTCGTCGCCGCCACGGCGCACACCCTCGGCGGGGGCGGCGCGCCGTCGCCCGCCTTCGTCGCCGCGGTCGGCATCCTCGCCGCTCCCTTCGCCGTCGCCCTCATCGGCCGGAAGCTCTCGGCCGGGCGCATTGGCGCCACGGTGCTCGCGAGCCAGGCGCTGTTCCACGTCGCCTTCGCGGTGACCGCCGACGCCGATCCCGCCGCACTCCACGGCCACCACGTGACGCACCTCGGCGGAGACCTCAGTGCCGTCGTCGTCCCCGACGCCCCCATGCTCGCCGCCCACGTGCTCGCCGCGATCGCGACAGTCGCCGCGATGTACGGCGGGGAGCGGATGCTGCGCGCCCTGGGCCGCGGCATCCGCTCGCTCTTCTCGCGCCTGCGCGGCGTGGCCCTCCGGCCGCCGCTGCCGCGGTTCGTGCCGCTGCGCGCCGGCGCTGTGCTCGCCGCAGCGCGGATCGTCCTGTCGGACGTCTCGCGGCGCGGTCCTCCCGCTCTCGTCTGAGCGGCGCTTCGCGCCGCGCCCTCACCGGCCCACGCCCGATGCGTGCGCCGGACTCCTCTCGCGCGCCCGGCTCCCGCCGGCACGCGTCGCTCGGCGATCCGGCCGAAGACCCAGACGAAAGACGACAGCAATGACCGATTCCACCTCCCGTCCCTCCCGCACCCGCCGCGTCGTGATCGGCGTCACCGCCGGCCTCGCGCTCGCGATCGGCGCTCCGCTCGCGGCGTCCGCCCACGTCCACGTCACGCCCGAGACGGCGTCGGCCGGCGGCACCCAGACGCTCACGTTCTCGTTCTCGCACGGGTGCGACGGCTCCCCCACCACCGCCCTCGCCATCGACATCCCCGAGGGCGTCGGCAACGCGACGCCCGTGGTCCAGGGCGGGTGGACCATCACGCGCGAGCTCGACTCGGCCGGCGTGCCGACGCGCATCGTCTACACCGCCGCCACGCCCGTCGAAGACGGCTTCAAGGCGGCGGTCGCGATGGACGTCCTCTTCACCGAGGGCACGGCCGACACGACGCTGGCCTTCCCGGTGACGCAGACGTGCGCGGAGGGCGAGACCGCGTGGACCCAGATCGCCGAGGACGGCGAGGACCCGCACGACCTCGACGCGCCCGCGCCGCTGGTCGCGGTCGGCGCGGTCGTCGACGATGCGGAGGCCGGGCACGGCGATGCCGCGGCCGACGACGCGGGCGACACCTCGCACGAGGGCGCCGCGGCGGACGCGGACGCCGGGGACGCAGCATCCGTCTCCACCAGCGACCCTGTCGCGCGCTGGCTCGCCGCCGGCGGACTCGCGGCGGGGATCGCCGCGCTCGTGGTCGTGCTGGTGCGGGGCCGCCGCAAGGCCTGACACGAGTCCCCCGCCGGTCGTCGGGCGAGCGCGCCACCCGCCGCTCGACGACCGGCCCCCGTGCGAAGATGGATGCGCCATGCCGACCGACGCGCCCTCGAACCTGCCCCCGGTACTCCGTCCCGACGCGCCGCCGACACACTCGCTCGCCGACCTCGCGGCACGCTTCGCCGTCGACGTCCGCGGTGACGTCGCCGACGCCACGCTGACGGGCCTCACCCTCGCTACCGCCGACCTCCGGCCCGGCGACGTCTTCGTCGCGGTGCAGGGCGTCAATCGCCACGGCGCCGAGTTCGCGGCGACCGCCGCCGAGAAGGGCGCCGTCGCGGTGGTGACGGATGCTGCCGGAGCCGACGCCGCGGCCGCCAGCGGGCTGCCCGTGGTGCTGGTGGAGAACCCCCGCGCGATCCTCGGGGATCTGTCGGCCTGGGTCTACAGCACGGGCCGCGACGACGACCTGCCGATCCTGTTCGGCACGACCGGCACCAATGGCAAGACGAGCGTGTCGCACCTGCTCGAGGGCATCCTCGGCCAGCTCGGTGCCACGACGGGCCTGTCGTCGACCGCCGAGCGCCACATCGCCGGACAGGTCATCGTGTCGCGGCTCACGACCCCCGAGGCATACGAGATGCACGCCCTCCTCGCCCTCATGCGCGAGCGCGGCGTGGAGGCCGTCGCGGTCGAGGTGAGCGCGCAGGCGCTCAGCCGGCGCCGCGTCGACGGCATCGTGTTCGACGTCGCCGGCTTCACGAACCTCACGCACGACCACCTCGACGACTACGCCGACATGCGCGAGTACTTCGAGGCGAAGCTGCCGCTGTTCCTGCCCGATCGCTCGCGCCGCGCCGTGGTGTGCATCGACTCCGAGAACGGCGCCGAGGTCGTGGCGCGCAGCCAGGTGCCGACGGTGACCGTGGGAACGCCCGCCCTCGCCTCCGACCCCGAGGCCGCGGCCGCCGCCGACTGGGTGGTCGAGATCCTCGACGAGCGCCAGGTCGGCACGGAATTCCGGCTCACCGCGCGGGACGGCCGCATGCTGACGACGCTGGTCCCCGTGATCGGCCGCCATATGGCGGCCAACGCCGGGCTCGCGATCGTGATGATCCTCGAGGGCGGCTACGCGTGGGAGCGCCTGGTCGCGGCGCTGGACGGCGACCGGATCGAGGCCTATCTGCCCGGGCGCACCGAGCTCGTCTCGGGCGAAACCGGCCCCGCGGTCTACGTCGACTTCGGCCACTCCCCCGACGCCTTCGAGAAGACGCTCGCGGCGGTGCGCCGCGTCACACCGGGCAAGGTCGTCATGCTGTTCGGCGCCGACGGCGACCGGGACGCCACGAAGCGCCACGACATGGGCCGCACCGGGGTCGAAGGCAGCGACATCCTCGTCGTCACCGACCACCACCCGCGCCACGAGGACCCCGACTCGATCCGGGCGACCCTCGTCGAGGGTGCGCGGCGCGCGCAGCCGGATGCCGAGATCCACGAGTTCTCTCCGCCCGAGCGCGCGATCATCGAGGCCGTCGCGCTGGTCGGTGATGGCGACGCGATCCTCTGGGCAGGTCCCGGTCACCAGGACTACCGCGACATCCGCGGCGTCCGAACCCCCTACTCGGCGCGCGAACTCGCTCGTCGCGCGCTGCGCGAGGCGGGGTGGCCCGTGCCCGAGCCGCACTGGCCCGTGCCGTACCCGGACGACGTCACCCCGGCATCCGATCCCCTGCGCCCGGTGTATCCCGAGGCCTGATCGTCCCTGGAATCGCGAAAGGGTATACCTCCGCCGGCGGAGGTATACCCTTTCGCGATTCTCGCGTGGGATCAGGATGCTGCGGCGATGACCTTGTCGGCCTTGCGGCGTGCCCAGTCCTCGGCGTCGGCGAGGGCGTCCCGGGTGAGGGCGTCTGGCGCATCGTGTTCGTCGACCACACGCTCGATCACATCGATGATCCCGAGGAAGCTGAGGCGCCCCTCGTGGAACGCGTCCACCGCCTGCTCGTTGGCGGCGTTGAACACGGCGGGGTAGGTGCCGCCGGCGCGTCCGACCTGCTTCGCGAGGCGCACGGCGGGGAAGGCGGCATCGTCGAGCGGCTCGAAGGTCCACGAGGTCGCGGCGGTCCAGTCGAGCGGCCGTCCGACGCCCGCGACGCGGTTGGGCCAGTCGAGGCCGAGAGAGATCGGCAGGCGCATGTCGGGCGGTGAGGCCTGCGCGATCGTGGAACCGTCGACGAACTCGACCATCGAGTGCACGATCGACTGCGGGTGCACCACGACGTCGATCTCGGAGTAGGGCACGGCGAAGAGCAGGTGCGCCTCGATGACCTCGAGTCCCTTGTTGACGAGGGTCGCCGAGTTGGTGGTGACGACCCGGCCCATGTCCCACGTGGGGTGCGCGAGGGCCTCCGCGGGTGTGACGTTCTCGAGCGACGCACGGCTGCGGCCCCGGAACGGACCTCCGGATGCCGTGAGCACGAGCCGGCGGACCTCGCTGCGCTCCCCCGACCGGAGCGCCTGGGCGATGGCCGAGTGCTCCGAGTCGACGGGGACGATCTGCCCCGGGCGTGCGAGCGCCGTGACGAGGTCGCCGCCGACGATCAGCGACTCCTTGTTCGCGAGGGCGAGGGTGCGGCCCGTCTCGAGCGCGGCCAGGGTCGGCCCGAGGCCGACGGAGCCGGTGATGCCGTTGAGCACGACGTCGGCCTCGACATCGCGCACCAGCTGCTCGGCCTCGACGGCGCCGAGTGCGGTGTTCTCGACGCCGAACTCGGTCGCCTGCGCCTCGAGCGTCTCGCGGTCGGATCCCGCCGCGAGACCCACCACCTCGAACCGTCGGGGGTTGGCCCGCACGACGTCGAGCGCCTGCGTGCCGATGGAGCCGGTCGAGCCGAGGATGAGGACGCGCCGCATCCGGCCAGCCTATCGCCGGGCCGGATGCGGCAGCCCCGGGTTACTGCTGGGCGGCGGCGCGCTGGGTGCCGAGGATGTCGACGACGAAGATGAGCGTCGAATTCGCGGGGATCGATCCCTGCTCGGTGTCGCCATAACCCTCGGCCGCCGGAATCACCGCGATCACCTGCGAGCCGACCGTCTGGCCTTCGAGCGCCTTCTGGAAGCCCTGCACCACTCCGGTGGTCTGGAACTGGGTGGGTGCACCACGCTGCCAGCTGGAATCGAACACCGTGCCGTCGGGGAGGACTCCGGTGTACTGCACGAACACGTTGTCGCCCGCCTCGACCGTCGCCCCATCGCCCTTCTTGAGGACCGCGATCTCCGTGGTGTCGGGAGCCGCGAAGTCGCTGGGGACGGTGATCGTGGGCTCGCCGTTGTCGGCGAGCTCGACCTCGGGCATGCCCTCGACGGGTTCCTGGTCCTCACCGGTGGCGACGGTCGGAAGCTCATCGACGGACTGCGCGATCACGACGACGTTCGATGCGCCGTCGCCCAGCATCGAGCCGGGGATGGTGAATGCGGTGGAGGAGCCGAGCGGCGTGCACAGCACGGCGCTTCCGACGATGCTGCTGGCGTCCACGATGAGCGGGACGAGCCCGCTGTCGTCCGCCGAGGTCGTCGCGGAATCCAGCTGGATCTCACCGGTGGCGGGATCGATGATCTGGTACTGACCGGAAACGAGCTGCCCGACGGCGAGGTCGTTACCGTCACCCGCAGTCGAAACGGTGCGCTGGAGGTCGGCGAACTCCAGGTCCGTGGGGACGTCGGCCGTGAGCTCGCGAGCGGTGCCTGACACGCTCACCGCGTCGGAGTCGGCACCCGCCTGCGGGTCGAGACCGCACTCGGCGGAGGCGGTCGACGTCGGCGTGGGAGTGGCGTTCGGATCGGCCGACCCGGCGCACCCCGCCAGCAGCAGGGTCGACACGGCGACGACGGACAGGGCGGCGAACGGGCGAATGCGCACGGAACAACCTCGAGTCAGGGGAAGGGAAGCCTCCATCCTTTCGCATCTTTCCTCTGTTCGCGCTGGGAAACGACATGCCGGAACCGGAATGCGATCGGGAGTACCCTCTACGGGTGACTTCCGACCTCGTGCCCGGCGCCGAAGACACCGCCGACGAGACGGCGGAAGAAACCGCATCGCCCGCCGCGCCCGCTCGACGCATGGGCCTCACGTACGCGCTGGGGCGCGGCATCCTGACTCCCCTCGCTCGGATCGTGTACCGCCCCCATATCGAGGGCAAGGCCAACGTCCCCAAGTCCGGCCCGGTGATCTTCGCGAGCAACCATCTGTCGTTCATCGACTCCATCGCGATCCCGGTCGCCGCGCCGCGGCCCGTTCACTTCCTGGCCAAGTCCAGCTACTTCGACAAGCCCGCCTCTCGCTGGTTCTTCACGTCGATCGGCGCGATCCCGGTACAGCGCGGTGCCGGACAGGCCGCGCTCGACGCGCTCGACCAGCAGCGTGCCCTGCTCGACGAGGGCAAGGCCGTCGCGCTCTACCCTGAGGGCACGCGCTCGCTCGACGGCCGCCTCTACAAGGGGCGCACCGGTGTCGCATTCCTCGCCCTGCAGGCCGGGGCCCGCGTCGTGCCGGTGGGGCTCATAGGCACCGACAAGGTGATGCCGGTCGGGGCGAAGAAGCCGTCGTTCCAGCACCGCGCCACCATCAGGTTCGGCGAACCGCTCGACCTCGCCCACCACGGACCGGCCTCGTCGGGCAAGGCCCGCCGGCTCGCGACCGACGAGATCATGGCCGCGATCCACGCCCTCTCGGGCCAGGAGCTCGCGAACGCCTACAACGAGGTCCCCGCGCACAACGCGATCGACCGCATCAAGCAGGTCCTCCCCCACGAGCGCCGCTGACGCGCGTTTCGACTCGCAAGCTCGCTCAACGACCGGGGGACGAGCTCGCTCAACGACCGGGCGCAGCGACCACGATCGTGGGCTCGTGGTGCACGGGGAAGTTCACCGAGTTCGCGATGAAGCACCACTCGTTCGCCTGCGCGTGCGCGGCGGTCGCAGCATCCGTCATCGATGCGTCCTCGATGGTCACGCGCGGCCGCAGCACCACCTCGCGGAACGCGCCGCCGCCGCGACCGTCTTCGACCATGAGACCGGATGCCTCGTCCTCGTAGCCGACGACCACCACACCCGCCTGCACGCACGCGTGGAGGTACGACAGGAGATGGCACTGGCTGAGGGCCGCCAGGAGCATGTCCTCGGGGTTCCAGCGGGACGGGTCGCCGCGGAACGGCTTGTCTGAGGAGGCGAGCAGCGCCGGCTTGCCGTCGATCTCGACCGTCGTCGCCCGGTCGTAGTCCCGGTAACCCGAGGTGCCGGTGCCGCGGTCACCGGTCCACGTCGTCCGGACGGAGTATCGATGCTCGCCCCACATGAGCACAGTCTGTCATGCGGGCGGACGGCTCCTCCGGCGGTAGGCTGACGGGGTGCCGCAGACCTTCGCCGCGACCGACGCCGTCGAGCTCGCCGTCGTCGAACGCAGCGGTTTCGTCGAGTCGCGCCACGCCGGCATCGCCATCGTGCTCGCCGCGGACGGCACCATCGCCGAGAAGCTCGGCGATCCGTCGGCGCTGATCCTCCCCCGCTCCAGCCTCAAGCCGCTGCAGGCTCTCGCGTGCCTCTCGGCCGGGGTGCCGCTCGAGGGCGAGCGACTGGGCCTCGCGACCGCGAGCCACTCGGGAACCGACCGTCATGTCGCGGTGGTCCGCGACATCCTGTCCCTCGGCGAACTCGGCGAGGACGCACTCGGGTGCCCCGCCGCGTGGCCGGGCGACACCGCGACCCGCGACGAGATCGTGCGCGAGTTGGGTCAGCCGTCGCGCATCCGCATGAACTGCTCGGGCAAGCACGCCACGATGCTCCTCACCAGCGTGGTGAACGGCTGGGACCCCGAGGGCTATCTCGCGCCGGAGCATCCGGTGCAGATCCTCGTCCGCGAGACCATCGAGCGCCTGATCGGCGAGAAGGTCGCAGCGACCGCCGTCGACGGCTGCGGGGCGCCGGTGTACGCGATGACCCTCTTCGGCCTCGCCCGCGCGATCCACCGCATCGGCAACTCGTCGACGACCTCTCCGTTCGCGCTGCACCGCAGCGCGGGCGCCCTCGTCGAGGCGGTGCGGGCCGACCCGTGGACCATCGACGGCCCCGGCCGCGCCGACACGATCGCCATCGAGCGGCTGGGCGTGTTCGCCAAGGGCGGCGCCGAGGGCGTCATGGTGATGGTCGCCCCGAACGGCACCACGGTGGCGCTCAAGATGCTGGACGGCAGCGGCCGCGCCGCCACCGCCGTCGCACTGCGGCTGCTCGAGCGGCACGGCGCGCTGGCCGCGCCGGATGTGGCCGACACGATGTCGAGGCTTCCGCTGGCCGTCACCGGCGGCGGACAGGATGTCGGGGCCATCCGCCCCGCTTTCTAGAGGCGCTCCCACGAGGAGCCCGAGCGCTCCAACGGCGGAGCGGAAAGGATCACACGATGCGGATCAGCGTCCCCACCGAGGTGAAGAACAACGAGTACCGGGTCGCCCTCACTCCCGCGGGCGTGCACGACCTGGTCGCCTCCGGGCACGAAGTGTTCGTGCAGTGCGGCGCGGGCGAGGGCTCGTCGATGCCGGATGCCGAATACGCGGACGCGGGCGCGGTGCTCCTCGACGACGCCGCAGAGGTGTGGGCACGAGCCGAGCTGCTCCTGAAGGTGAAGGAGCCGATCGCGAGCGAGTACGGCTACTTCCGCGATGACCTCGTGCTGTTCACATATCTGCACCTCGCGGCCGACCGGCCGCTCACCGAGCGCCTCGTCGCCGACCGCGTGACCGCGATCGCGTACGAGACCGTCCAACTGGCGGGCGGCGGGCTCCCGCTGCTCGCCCCGATGAGCGAGGTCGCCGGGCGTCTCGCCCCGACCGTCGGCGCCGCGACGCTGATGCGCTCGGCCGGGGGCCTCGGTCTGCTCATGTCGGGCGTGCCCGGCACGCGGCCGGCCACGGTCACCGTCATCGGCGGCGGCGTCGCCGGCGCCAACGCCGCGGTGATCGCCGTGGGGATGGGCGCCGACGTCACGGTGTTCGACACGAACGTGCAGCGACTCCGCTATCTCGACGACCACTTCCAGGGCCGGGTCAAGACCGCCGCGTCGAACCCGCTCGACCTCGATCGCGCGGTCACCGCCTCGGATCTCGTCATCGGCTCGGTGCTCATCCCCGGCGCCAAGGCGCCCAAGCTCGTCACCAACGACATGGTGTCGCGTATGCGCCCGGGCTCCGTGCTCGTCGACATCGCCGTCGACCAGGGCGGCTGCTTCGAAGACACGCACCCGACGACCCACGCCGACCCCACCTTCCCGGTGCACGGCAGCATCTTCTACTGCGTCGCGAACATGCCGGGCGCGGTGCCCAACACCTCGACGTCGGCGCTCACCAACGCCACACTCCCTTACATCCGCCAGATCGCGCGACGCGGCTGGAAGGAAGCACTTCGAGCGGATGCTGCGCTCGCAGGCGGTCTCAACACCATGGGTGGTCGCGTGGTCAATGCGGGCGTGGCGACGGCGCACGAACTCGAGCTCACTCCTCTGGACGCCGCCCTGGCCTGACGGCGGCGTCGCTTCGGAAGCCCTGGACTCCTTCGGGAGTCCGGGGCTTCCGTCTGGGGCCGGGGTGCGCGTGTCGGCGCTCTGGCCGAGACTGGGATGATGACGGACGCGCACGTGTGGACGGTGGACGATCACCTCAGGGATGCGGACCCCGCCGCGGTCGAGCTGTGGCACCGCATCGACGTGCTGATCCGGTCGTTCGGCCCGGTGACGCACTCTGTCGCGAAGACGACGATCACGTTCAAGGGTCCGCGCCGCGGCTTCGCCGGCCTCCGCCCGCTGCGGGCGGGCGTGCGCGGCTATTTCGACCTGATGCGCGAACTCCCGCCCGACCCCCGCATCCTCAGCGCGTCGCCCTACGGCCGCCGACTGTTCGTGCACCAGTTCCGGCTCACCGATGCGAGCGAATTCGACGACGACGTCGCCGCGTGGCTGCGCGAGGCGTACGCCGTCGGGTGCGGCGCGCACCTGGGCGGCTGAGCGCCACGCCGGCGCACGGTCTCGGCGCTCCTGCTCAGGCGAGCCCGCCGTCGATCGACCGGGCGTAGTCGGCCGGGTCTTCGGGGACGAGCACCGGGGTGTCGCGGTTGAGGCTCTCGCCTCGGAAGAACGCCTTCGCCCGCGGGAACAAGAACCACAGGATCATCAGCAGCACGCCGAACGCGAGCGACCCGATGCCGAGCACGAACGTGCCGCCGATGCCGAGCAGCACCGTGTAGCCGTAGTCGACGTCGTACATGTCGATCGCGGACTGCACGAACGCGTACGTGAGCATCCCCGCCCCGAGCAGCGGGAGGAGGAACCGGTAGAAGAAGTTCCGCGCGCTGTTGAACAGCTCCCGCCGGAAGTACCACACGCAGGCGTAGCCGGTGATGGCGTAGTAGAAGGCGATCGCAAGCCCCAGCGACAGGATCGAGTCCTGCAGGATGTTGTCGCTGATCAGGGTCATCCCGACGTAGTAGACGATCGCGACCACACCCATGACCAGGGTCGAGAACGACGGGGTCTTGTAGCGCGGGTGCACCGTCGCGAACCGGCGGGGCAGCGCCTTGTACGCGGCCATCGAGAGCGTGCCTCGCGCGGTCGGGAGGATCGTCGTCTGCGTCGACGAGATCGCCGAGATCATGACGGCGACCACGAGCACCCAGCCGAGCGGACCGAGCAGGCCGTCCTTGATGGCGAGGAAGAAGTCGTCGGCGTTCGCCTCGTTGCCCAGGCCCGTGCCCGTCTCGCCGAGGCCCGCGTACATCATCGCGGCCACCGTCACGCCGACGTAGGTGAAGAGGAGGATCACCGTCGTCAGCAGCGCCGCGCGACCGGGGATGCGCTTGGGGTCCTTGGTCTCCTCGTTGAGGGCGAGGCAGGTGTCCCAGCCCCAGTAGATGAACAATGCCAGCAGGACGGCCTCGACGAAGCCGCTCCACTCGGTGAATGCGAACGGGTTGAACCACGACCAGTCGAACGGGGTCGGGTCGGGGGCGGTGCCGGCGAAGAACTGCCAGAGCGCGGCGACCACGAAGATCGCAAGAGCCAGGTACTGGATCGCCAGCAGGACGTTCTGGATGCGCTCGCCGATCTCGACGCCTCTCCAGCTCACCCACGTCATCGCCGCGATGAACACGACTCCGGTCGCGGTCACGAGCGGGACGTTGTCGGCGAGCAGCGCCTCCTCGGGGTTGCCCACG
The DNA here is from genome assembly GCF_056156365.1 of Microbacterium sp. F01. Classification (NCBI taxonomy): domain Bacteria; kingdom Bacillati; phylum Actinomycetota; class Actinomycetes; order Micrococcales; family Microbacteriaceae; genus Microbacterium; species Microbacterium sp. F01. The sequence continues at coordinate 1,375,195 of NZ_CM149592.1, read as the reverse complement.
ATGCCGTCCACGAGCGCCCAGAAGTAGATGCCCGCGATCTGCGCGAGGTTCGCCAGCACGACCATGCCGGCGACGGCCACGCCCCATCCGCCCATCCAGCCGACCCACGGGCCGAAGGCCTTGGTGCCCCACGTGAAGGTGGTACCGCAATCGGGGACGTCGTTGTTGAGCTCGCGGTACGCGAATGCGATGAAGAGCATCGGGACGAACGCGATGACGAACGCGATGGGCGCCTGCGCACCGACCGCCAGGACGACGAACCCGAGGGTCGCCACCAGCGAGTAGACGGGCGCGGTCGACGCGAGGCCGATGACAGTGGAACCCCACAGTCCCAGCGTGCCCGCGGCGAGTCCCTTGCCCTCAGGCCGTTGCATGTCGATCGGGGTTGTAGCCACAGGCCGACGCTATGGCGTGCGAGAAGGGCCGGTCAAGGTGTCCGCCCGACGGTCAGACCGGACATCTCATGATGGGAGGACAATGCGGACGGGATCGGCTCCGGCCGCGATGAGCCACGCGCGCGCGGCACCCGGTTCGCAGTAAGGCGGCACCCCGCGAAATCCCGCGAGGACACGAAGCTCCGACGCGCACGACGTGTCGACCACGAGGTCGTGGTCGCCCCGCACATCGGCGAGCAGGCGCCAGTGCCGCTGCCAGTCGTCGGGCTCCCCCACCACGACCAGGCGCGCGGTCGCGGCGGCACCGGGATCCGCGACGTAGTCGTCCACTCCGAGCAACCGATGTCCGTGCGCCTCCCACGCGGCCAGCGCGCGTCGGCCCGCGGGCGACCTACGGACCACGACGCCGGTGAGCGGAGCGAGCGGCATCCATTCGGGGTCGGGCACGGCCGGCTCACGGGACGCGAAGGGCGCCATCGCGAGCTGGAGCGTCCGCCCGTCGAGTCGGCCGCGCCCGGCGGGCGCAGCGGGGTCGAACGTCGAAGGGTCTCCCCCGGCCGACGCGTGGTCGACGCGCGTGGGGTAGGGCAGCACGAGCCGTCGTGGGAAGAGCTCGGCGACGCGCGACACAGGCCCAGTCAGCCGGTGTGCACCCGCGACCACCAGCACGCCCGCGGCGGCGGCACGACGTACGAGGCCCTCGATCCGCTCCATGACGACGTGGGCGTACTCGGGTGGCAGACGCAGCGCGACCGCGTCGATGTCGTCCACGAGCACGGCCGATCCGGGACGCGGCAGCTCCTCGTGGAGTGCGGCCACGGCGTCCCACAGCCCCTCGGGGTGAGCCGGAAGGCGTTGCGCCGTCCCCTGCAACTGCGCCGCGATGAGATCGAGCGCGGTCGACACTCCGGACGCCGGTCCGCCGAGTACCAGGAGTGCACGGTCGGACCCGCCGAGGAACGCTACCGGCTGCCGCTGGCGCTCCGGCTCGTCTGCCAGGCCGAGAAGCACGGTGCCTGCCGCGGGGGCGTCCCGATCCGCGGCCGCGCGGGTGGCGAGTTCGTCGAGGGTCAGCAGCCTCGGCAGCTCGGGCAGCCAGGGCCTGCTCGGTGCGTGGTGTCCGATCCGCAACGCGGCGGCGGCCACATCGTCCGGTCCGGACAGCGCGATGCGCACCTGCTGCGGACTCGCGTCGCCCGCGCGACGCACGAACGCCGTTCCGCGCCCGGAGACTCCGCCCGGCAGGCGGGCTGCGTCATCCGTGCCCAGGAGCGCCCGGCTGTCGGCCGCGTCGGTCACGCGCAGACTGATCCGCAGCGGGCAGTTCGCCAGCAGGTTGTCGCGGATCACCCCTGCGGCGCGCTGCGTGCCGAGGATGAGATGGATGCCGAGGGCGCGCCCGCGCGCCGCGAGGTCGGCGAACAGCCCGTGCAGCTCGGGGTGGTCGCCGAGCAGGGCGGCGAACTCGTCGACCACCACCACGAGCCGCGGCAGCCGCACACGCGGATCGCCGATGTCGCGGGAGCCCGCGGCGGCGATCGCCGCCTCCCGGCGGCGGAGCTCGGCCCGCAGACTCTCGATCGCGCGGCGGGCGCCCGAGCCGTCCAGGTCGGTGATGACCCCGCTGACGTGCGGCACCCCGGCGAGCCCGTCGAACGCGGTGCCGCCCTTGAAGTCCGCGAGCAGGAACGTCACCTCGTCCGTCGAGTGCGTCGCGCAGAGCGCGAGGATCCACGTGATGAGCAGCTCGCTCTTGCCGGACCCGGTGACCCCCGCGACGACCGCGTGAGGTCCGTCAGCGACGAGGTCGACGAGCACCGGCTCGCCGCGACTCACGCCGATGACCGCAGCCAGTCCTCCCGACGCGGCGGGCACGGCAGCCAGCAGCGGAGCCAGCGCGATCGGCTCAGGCACCCCGCGCTGGAGTCCGAGGCTGTGCTCGGCGCGAGCGGAGAGCTCGGTCGCGATCTCCTCCGCCTGACCTCGGGAGACCGCCTCGACGCGCACCGGCACGACCTCGCCGGCGTGCTCGAGCCGCGCGACGTCGGGGGACGAGATCGTGAGCACCGCCTGGCAGCGTGGGGGCAGAGGTTCGCCGGGACGGCCCCGCGCGATCACCAGATCTGCGTCGGCGGGGACCAGCTCGCCGGGTCCGACGATCGCCAGCGCCGATCCGCCCTGACCTTCGCGGTGTGGCAGCGCCTCCATCCAGTCGAGGCCTCGCCCGAGCGGCCCGACGACGCGCAGCTCGTCCGGTGCGAAGGCGAGGCACGCCTGCAGGACGAGCGCCCGTTGGACAGCGGTCGCGAGGGTCTCGCCCCCGACGACCACGACGCCCGCGGCGAGCGGGAGCGTCACCGGCGCCGCCGAGACGCGAGCCGCGCGGCGACGCAGCTCCGCAGCATCCGGGTCGCCGTCTCCCCCGGTCACGCGGACGACGCTCGCGCACTCGCCCTCGCCGACCACGAGCCGCGCGTCGCGCCCGCCGCGCCAGATCTCGCCCTCCCGAGTGGCGAGGCGCAGGACATCGGGATGCCGCGCCCACAACTGCGCACGTTCGCCGTCGTGTCGCGCCGCCACGGCCGCCGCGACCTCGTCGCGTGCCCGTACCGCGTCGGCCGCGGCACGCCGACCGTCCCGCCGGGCGGCGCGTCGCGCGTCGAGCATGGTCGCCGCCGCGATCAACGGGCCGAGGAGCGCGAACCAGAGCGAGAAGAGCGAGCCGGTGACCAGCCACAGCGCGACGGCCCCGACCACCGGGACGATCGCGGCCACGAGCGGCAGGGGCGGGCGCGGCGGAGGAGTCCAGGCCGCCGGGAGCGCGAGCGGCTCGTCGTCGAGCACGCCGCCGGTCGCGAAGGTCGAAGGAGCGGTCGAGCGCATGCGCCCATTCCACTGCGAGCCCGCGCGCGACGGGTCGCGGCGGCGGGATCTGTGGATCGCCGGGGTCAGTCCTCGGTTGTGGAGGAATCGCCGTCGGCAGGCAGACCCACGTCGAGCACGATGATCGTGATGTTGTCTCGGCCGCCGTTCTCGAGCGCGGCCTCGAGCATGGCTGATGCCGCGTCGCCGGCGTCGGCGTTCTCCTCGAGGAAGTGTCGGATGCCGTAGTCCGTGAGCTCCTTGGTCAGGCCGTCGGAGCAGATCACGAAGCGGTCGCCGTCGAGCACGTCGAGTCGCACGTAGTCGGGCGTGACGCCCTCGCTCGGGCCCACCGCGCGGGTGATGACGTTGCCGTACGGGTGGTTCTCGGCCTCTTCGGGACTCAATCGACCTGCTGCGACGAGCTCCTGCACGACCGAGTGGTCGGTGGTGATCTGCACGATCGCGCCGTCGCGCACCAGATACACGCGCGAGTCGCCGATGTTCAGCGTGACCCAGTGCGGCGCATCCCCGGACGTGTCGAGGAACACGCCCGTCACCGTGGTTCCCGTTCCGTCGTCGGTGGCGTCCGGGTGCGACGCGATGTCTTTGACCGCACGCGCAAGCGCCTTCTCGATCGTCTTCGGCGTCACCGTACCGCTGTCGGCGACGGCGTGGAGCCGCTCGATCGCACTCGCACTGGCGATCTCGCCCCCGACGTGCCCACCCATGCCGTCGGCCACGACGAACAGCGGATACGACGCGAACATCGCATCCTGGTTCACCTCGCGGCGTCGACCGGTGTCGGTCACGGCCGCCCAGGAGAGCTCGAGCACGCCACCGGGAACCGGGACGGCGAGAGACTGGGTGGAAACTTCGGGCACGCCCTGTCCTCCCCGTCGGAATACGCCGGAGCCCTTCGCCCCCGCGTCTTCACATCCTAGTGGGTTACTCGACGGCGTCTTCGGACTCGGCGAGGGCTTCGACGACGATCTGCGTCGTGGTCGGCGGCGGCGCCAGGGGCACCGCCGGCACCTCGACGGCCCGCTCCTCTTCAGCGGCACCCTCGAACTGCGCGTTGTAGAGACGCCAGTACGCGCCCTTCTGCGCGAGCAGCTCGGCGTGAGAACCCTGCTCGACGATCGCGCCCTCCTCCATCACGAGGATGAGGTCGGCATCCCGGATCGTCGACAGCCGGTGGGCGATCACGAACGCCGTCCGGTCCTCGCGCAACCGCGACATCGCGCGCTGGATGAGCAGCTCGGTACGGGTGTCCACCGACGAGGTCGCCTCGTCCAGGATCAGGATGCGCGGGTCCGCCAGGAACGCGCGGGCGATGGTCACGAGCTGACGCTCGCCGACGCTGAGGTTGGTGGCCTCGTCGTCGAGCGTCGTGTCGTAGCCGTCGGGCAGCGCGTGCACGAAGCGGTCGACATAGGCCGCCGTCGCTGCAGCGACGATCTCCTCCTCCGATGCCTCCGGACGCCCGTACGCGATGTTCTCGCGGATCGTTCCGGCGAACAGCCAGGTGTCCTGCAGCACCATGCCGGTGCGCGCGCGGAGGTCGTCGCGCGTCATGCGGCGCGTGTCGATGCCGTCCAGGGTGATGCGGCCGGAGTCGACATCATAGAAGCGCATGATGAGGTTCACGAGCGTCGTCTTGCCCGCGCCGGTGGGTCCGACGATCGCGACGGTGCTGCCCGGCCGCGCGGCGAGCGTCAGCCCGTCGATGAGGGGCTTGTCGGCGACGTACCGGAACGACACGTCCTCGAACTCGAGTCGACTGGCGGACTCGGGCGCCGTCTCGGCGGGGTCGTCGTCGGGCGTCTGCTCCTCCTCGTCGAGCAGCTCGAATACGCGCTCCGCGCTGGCGACGCCGGACTGCAGCAGGTTCGCCATGGACCCGAGCTGGCTGAGGGGCTGCGTGAACTGGCGCGAGTACTGGATGAACGCCTGCACGTCGCCGATCGACATGAGCCCGGCGGCGACCTGCAGTCCGCCGACGACCGCGATCGCGACGTACACGAGGTTGCCGATGAACATCATCGCGGGCATGATCACGCCGGAGAGGAACTGGGCTCCGAAGCTCGAGCGGTACAGCTCGTCGTTCTCGGTGCGGAAGTCCGCCTCGACCTCCTTCTGGTGACCGAACACCTTCACGACCGAGTGGCCTGAGAAGGTCTCCTCGACGCGGGCGTTGAGCACGCCCGTCGTCTTCCACTGCTGCACGAAGAGCTTCTGCGAGCGCTTGGCGACGAGCACGGTGATGACGATCGTGAGCGGGATCGTGACCAGGGCGATGACCGCCAGCAGCGGCGAGATGAGGAACATCATCGTCAGCACGCCGATCACGGTCAGCAGCGAGATGACGACCTGGGACAGCGTCTGCTGCATCGTCTGCCCGATGTTGTCGACGTCGTTCGTGACGCGGCTGAGCAGCTCACCGCGCTGGACGCGGTCGAAGTACGACAGGGGCAGTCGGTGCACCTTGTCTTCCACCTGGAGGCGCAGCCGGTGCATCGCGCGCTGCACCACGCCGTTGAGGATGCGCGCCTGCAGCCAGCCGAAGAGGCTCGAGAACACGTAGACGAGGAGCACGAGCGTCAGGATCCGCGCGAGCTGGTCGAAGTCGATGCCGGCGCCGGGCACGAAGTCCATCGCGGCGATCATGTTCGCCTGGTCCTGGTTGCCCGATGCGACCAGCTGGTCGATCACCTGCTGCTTGGTCGCGCCAGGCGGCATCTGCAGCGAGATGAAGCCGGCGAACACCACGTTGGTGCCCTCGCCGAGCAGCTTGGGGCCGATCACCGAGAGGGTGACCGACAGGATGCTGAACACGAGCACCACGGTGAGCAGCAGCCTGTCCGGCCGCAGGGTCGCGAGCAGGCGCTTCGCGCTCGGACCGAAGTTCTGCGCCTTCTCGCCACCCGTCGCCTGCCCCATCGGCCCGCGGCCGAGCGGCATCCGCTGCGGCGTGCGCCCCGGGCCGCTCACGCTGCCGCCTCCGCCGCGAGCTGGGACTCCACGATCTCGCGATACGTCTCGTTGCTCTCGACGAGCTCGTCATGGGTGCCGACCCCGACGATGCGTCCGTGATCGAGGACGAGGATCTGGTCGGCGTGCTGGATCGTCGAGACGCGCTGTGCGACGACGAGCCGGGTCGCGTCGGGCAGGTGCGTGTCGAGCGCGCGGCGGAGCGCAGCATCCGTCCTCAGATCCAGGGCCGAGAACGAGTCGTCGAAGATGTACGACTCGGGCCGCTTCACCAGCGCGCGGGCGATCGCCAGGCGCTGGCGCTGCCCGCCCGAGACGTTCGTGCCGCCCTGCGCGATCGACGCCTCGAGCCCCTCGGGCATCGCGCGGACGAAGTCGGCGGCCTGCGCGAGTTCGAGCGCGGTCCACAGTTGCTCGTCGGTCGCGTCGTGATCGCCGTACCGCAGGTTGGACGCGATCGTCCCCGAGAACAGGAACGCGCGCTGGGGCACGAGCCCGACGCGCGTCCACAGTTCGTCGGGATCGTAATCGCGCACGTCGACACCGTCGACCCGGACGCTGCCCGCGGTCACGTCGAACAGGCGCGGCACGAGGCTCACGAGCGTCGTCTTGCCGGAGCCCGTCGAGCCGATGACCGCCGTCGTGGTGCCGGGTTCCACCGTGAAGGTGAGGTCGTGCAGCACAGCATCCTCGGCGCCGGGGTAAGCGAAGTCGACATGGTCGAACTCGATCCTGCCGGTGGGAGCGGGAGCGGATGCTGCGGCCCGGGGCGCCGACACCGACGGGTCGGTCTCGAGCACCTCGCCGATGCGGTTCGCGCACACGGCGGCGCGCGGGATCATGACGAACATGAACGTCGCCATCATCACGCCCATGAGGATCTGCATCAGGTAGGTGAGGAACGCGAACAGCGTGCCGATCTGCACGCCGCTGTTCTGCACCTGGAAGGCGCCGAACCAGATCACCGCGACGCTCGAGACGTTCATGACCAGCATCACGGCGGGGAACATCAGCGCCATCAGGTTGCCGGCGCGCAGGCCCGTCGCCATCACGCCGGCGCTGGCGGCCTCGAAGCGGTCCCGCTCCTGACGCTCGCGCACGAACGCCCGCACGACGCGGATGCCGCTCAGCTGCTCGCGCATGATCTGGTTCACGCGGTCGATGCGCTTCTGCATCTGGGTGAAGGCGGGCACCATGCGCCACACGATGAGCCCGACGATCACGAGCAGCACCGGGATCGCGACCGCCATCAGCCACGACAGGCCGGCGTCCTGGCTGATCGCCATGATGACGCCGCCGATCGCGAGCATCGGCGCGGAGATCATGAGCGTCGCCGACACCTGCACCAGCATCTGCACCTGCTGCACGTCATTCGTGTTGCGGGTGATGAGCGAGGGCGCACCGAACTGACCGACCTCGCGCTGCGAGAAGGCGACGACACGGTGGAACAGGTCGCCGCGAAGGTCGCGGCCCATGCCCATCGCGAGGCGCGACCCGAAGTACACCGCGACGATCGCGCACACCACCTGCACGAGGCTCACGATCAGCATCACGCCGCCGGTCGACCAGATGTACGGGATGTCGCCCGTCACGACGCCGTTGTCGATGATGTCGGCGTTGAGGGTCGGCAGCCACAGCGACGCGATCGACTGCGCGAGCTGGAAGACGACCACCGCCACGATGAGCAGCCACGCGGGACTCAGATACCGCACCAGGAGCTTGCCGAGCACGACGGTCCTTTCCGGCACGCGGAGTCGTCCGCTCTCGCGGACCGCGCACGGATAGCGACGCTACGCCTGCGCCGTCACCCTGGACAACCCGTCGCGTACGCCGTCGGCGAACTCGCCCAGTGCTCGGCTGCGAAGCGTCAGAGGGCCGCCTCCGGCGGCGGGAACAGCGCGTCGATCGCCGCGAGATCCGCGGCCGTCGGCGTCCACACCGAGGCCGCCGCAGCGTTCGCCCGCACCTGTTCGGGTGAGGTCGCGCCGGCGATCACGCTCGACAGGGCCGGTCGCGACAGCAGCCATCCGATGGTCGCCTCGAGCATCGTGATGCCCCGCTCGTCGCAGAACGCCTGATACCCCTCGAGCGCGTCCCACGGAGCGTCATCGTAGATGTGGCGGCGCTGGCGGATGATGCGGGTGTCGGCGGGCGCGGCATCCCGCGTGAACTTGCCGGTCAGCAGTCCGTTATGGAGCGGGAAGTACGGGAAGAATCCGAGGCCGTACCGCTCGACGGCCCGCAGCACGTTGCGCTCCGCCCCGCGTGCGAGCAGGCTGTACTCGCTCTGCGCCGAGACGAACGGCACGCCGTGGCGCATGAGGGCGGTGAAGTGGCCCTCGGCGATCTGCCAGCCCGAGAAGTTCGTGTGCCCGATGTAGCGCACCTTGCCCTCGCGCACGAGGTCGCCGAGCGCGTCGAGCGTCTCTTCCATCGGGGTGTCGTTGTCGGGCACGTGCAGCTGGTAGAGGTCGATCCACTCGGTCTGAAGACGGGTGAGGGATGCCTCGACCGCACGCCGGATGTACGACCGCGAGCCCCTCCCACCCGACGGCGGGTAGCCCATGTCTCGGCCGGGGTGACCGAACTTGGTCGCGAGGACGACCTGGTCGCGCCGGCCCTGGAGCGCCTGCCCCATGAGCGTCTCGGACTGGCCGGGATCGCCGCCGTACATATCGGCGGTGTCGAGGAACGTCACCCCCGCATCGATCGCGGCGTCGAGCACCGCCCGCGTCCCGTCGAGCGTCTCGGTGCGGGTGCCAGGGCGGCCGAAGTTGTTGCAGCCGAGGCCGACAGCGGACACGAGGAGGCCGGACGCGCCGACCCGGCGCAGCGGAACAGTCGAGGTCATGCCTCCACGTTAGCCGCGGTGCCGGAGTGCGTCGGCAGGGGTCTCGCTCGCTGCAACACCCATCGCCCGGCGTGGCACACGACAGCCCCTCGCGGTGCGGCGAGGGGCTGTCGAGCGGTGCTTACGGCTTGGGCGCGTCGGGCGCCGGCGGCTCGGTGGTGGGCGGCTCGGTCGCCGGCGGCTCTGTGGCCGGGGGCTGGGCCGCGGGCGGCGGCGTCACCGGAGGCTGCGCGGCCGGAGGCTCGGCCGCGGGCGGCGGCGTCACCGGAGGCTGCGCGGCCGGAGGCTGTGCGGCGGGCGCTGCCGGGGGCGCGGGCGGCGGCGTGTATCCGGCGGGCGGCGCCGGCGGCGGGGTGTACCCGGCCGGGGGCTGGTAGCCCGCGGGGGCTCCGTAACCGGGCGTGGTCGCCGGGTTGGCGGGGTAGCCGCCAGCCGGTGCCTGGACGGGAACGCCCGACCAGACCGTCTTGTCGGCGAGGAAGTTGCCCGCCCACGGAGCCGCCGGGATGGCCGTGTTCCAGCGGGAGCGGTCGAACGCGTTGATACCGAGCCAGACGATCGCCAGGAAGAAGTAGAGGATGAGCCAGACGGCTTCCTTCTGCAGCTTCAGGCCCACGCGCCACGCCGCGAGCAGCGTGTAGACGAACGTCGCGATGCCGATGAGCGTGCCGAGCACGGGTACCCAGCCGAGCACGATGGTGCCGCCCCACAGCGCCAGCAGCCACCACGGGTTGAGATCGCCGAGCTTGACGAAGATCAGCGTGTTGTAGACGGGCACCCACGCGCGCCAGCGGCCCTGCACGCCGGCCTTGTCGAAGACCTTCATGAGGAACCACGAGCCGATGACGTATCCGGCGATCGCGAGCAGGAACAGGAAGGGGGCGAGCACGAGCCAGGCGACGAGGGCGCCGACTCCGCTGCCGTCGTTGTAATCCATGTGGAGCGACCTCCGAGAGAGTCGATTCGGGACGCATTCGGGACGCGCCCGCGGAGCCCCTGCTCCGCTCGACACATGCTAGCGACGCTCTCAGCCGACTGTCAGCATTGGCGGCCCTATCCGGGGGATGGCCTCCCGATACGCCGGGTGGATAGCCTGAGCAGAACTCCCGACCGAAGGGCTGCCATGACCGACCATACTCCGTCCTCCCCGACTCCCCCGCCGCTTCCGCCCCAGTCCGCCGCCGACGCCGCGCGCGCGGCCGACCCCGACGACACGGGCGTCCCGACGGTCCGGGGCGAGATCGACGACGTCGGCCGAGGCTTCTTCTCCGCGCTGTTCGACCTGTCGTTCCGCACCTTCATCACGCGCCGGCTGGCGAGCGTGTTCTACTTCGTCGGGCTGATCGCGATCGCCATCGGGTTCATCGTCTACTTCGTCGGCGGGATCATGAGCGCGATCTCGCTGATGTGGCTGAACGTCGGCGCAGGCATCACCGGACTCATCGCGACCATCATCGTGGTGCCGGTGGTGACCTTCCTCGCGATCATCCTCCTCCGGTTCATCATCGAAGCCGTCGTCGCCCTCATCGCGATCGCCGAGAACACCGAGCGCACCGCGGAGCACACCAAGCACTGACGCGCCCGAGTCGCCGCACGTGTTGCGCGCGGTGACGGCGGGCATTTGCGGCGACACCGTGGCAGGCGCAGAGTGGGCGGGTGCCCGATGCCTCCCTCGCCCCCGTCCTCGATGCCCCGCACGCCGATGCGACAGTGCTCGACAACGCCCCGTGGCACGCGCTCACGGGTCCGCACGCCTCGTTCGCGATCGGGAACGACCTCGTGCGCCGCTACCCGGAGGACGTCGCGCCCTTCGTCGCCGTGCGTTCGTGGGACGATCCCGGGGTCTGGAAGGCGCTCGTCGATCTCGTCGGACCCGGTGCGGAGATCGGGCTGTCGGGGTACGACGGCGAGGTGCCGGACGGCTGGGAGGTCGTCGGCCAGGGCGAGGGCGTGCAGCTCGTGGAGACCGACGCCCTGCAGCCGCGTCCATACTCCGAGGCGATCCTGCTGGGTGCCGACGACGTCCCCGAGATGCTCGCGATCGTCGAGCGCAATCAGCCCGGCCCGTTCCGGCCGCGCACCTACGAGCTCGGGCGCTACATCGGCATCCGGCGAGGGGGCCGGCTCGTCGCGATGGCGGGCGAGCGCCTTCATCCCGAGGGCTGGACGGAGATCAGCGCCGTCGCCGTCGACGTGGACCACCGGCGTCAGGGTCTCGCGTCGCGCCTCGTGCTCGACGTCGCCTTCCACATCCAGGAGCGCGGCGACCGCGCTCTGATGCACGCCGCCGCGTCGAACGTCGGGGCGATCGCGGCGTACGAGCGGCTCGGCTTCGCGCTTCGCCGCCGCAACCGCTTCTCGGCGGTACGCACACCGACCGCGTAGGACTCTCAGGCGAAGAGCTCGAGCTCGCTGGCGTCGGTCTCGCGCACACGGAGACCCGCAGCATCCGCCCATGTCAAGAAAGCCGCTGCAGACCCGATGCGCGGGCGATCCTCGGCGAGCCGGCGAACGAGCGCACCCTTCGCGTGCTTGTTGAAGTGGTTGAGGGCGCGCACGGCGCCGTCGGCGCCCTCGCTCACGACGCGGATGTATCGCGAGGCGACGCCCGAGGGCACGGGGCCCAGCCCCACGTAGGCCTCCGAGCGGAGGTCGAGCACGAACCGAGGTTCCAGGGCCGCAAGGGCGGCGGTGACGTCGGCGCCCCACAGGCGCTTGAGCGAGGGCACGCCCGGGAGCGACGTCGCCGCGCCGAGTCGGTAGGCGGGGATCGGATCGAGCGCACCGACCGGTCCGAACGGGGCCGAGTGCACCAGGACGTGGGCTCCCAGCCAGCGTCGGCCGGCGGCGGAGACGGATGCTGCATCCAGTGCGTCGAAGAGCACACCGGTGTAGCGGTCGATCGCGGCCATCGACGGGGCGTCGCGCAGCGCGGCGTTCACGGCGATCTCGCCGCGCTGCTTCGGGCCGAGCTTGAGGACGCGTGCAGCGTGATCCTCGTCGTCCGACAGGGCGACCAGCGCGGCGACGACGGCCTCGCGCTGAGGCGCGAGCTGCGGCAGCGCGAGCCGCGTGACATCGAGCGGCGTGCCGCGACCGCCCGCGCGCTTCGTCTCGGACGGCGGCAGCAGGATCAGCATGACTCTCCGTGGCGGGGCTCGGGGCGAACTCGCCGGCTGAAACGACTCGGCCGATCCCCGAAGGGACCGGCCGAGTCGGAATGGTGGTGGATCAGGAGATCAGTGCGGCGTTACCGGCCACGATCGTGAGGTCGTCGCCCTCCATCGACAGGAACCCGTCCTGCGCGTTGGCGATGATCTTCGTGCCTGAGGTCTGGGTGATGCGCACCTGACCCTCGGCGAGGATCGCGAGCACCGGCTCGTGACCGGTCATGAAGCCGATCTCGCCCTCGACGGTCTTGGCGACGACGAGCGACGCCTCTCCCGACCAGACCTCCGCATCCGCGGAGACGAGGCTCACTTTGAGCGGCATGATCAGCCGTTCTCCTTCTGGATGCGCGCCCACTGCTCTTCGACGTCGGAGATGCCGCCGACGTTGAAGAAGGCCTGCTCGGCGACGTGGTCGAACTCGCCCTTGACGATCGCGTCGAACGACTCGATGGTCTCCTTGATCGGGACCGTCGAACCCTCGACACCGGTGAACTTCTTCGCCATGTAAGTGTTCTGCGAGAGGAACTGCTGGATGCGGCGCGCGCGGGCGACGACGATCTTGTCCTCTTCCGAGAGCTCGTCGACACCGAGGATCGCGATGATCTCCTGCAGCTCCTTGTTCTTCTGCAGGATCTGCTTCACGGCGGTGGCCACGCGGTAGTGGTCCTCACCGATGTAGCGCGGGTCGAGGATGCGGCTCGTCGACGTCAGCGGGTCGATGGCCGGGTAGAGACCCTTCGACGCGATCTCGCGCGAGAGCTCGGTGGTGGCGTCGAGGTGCGCGAACGTGGTCGCCGGAGCCGGGTCGGTGTAGTCGTCGGCGGGGACGTAGATCGCCTGGAGCGACGTGATCGAGTGACCGCGGGTCGAGGTGATGCGCTCCTGGAGGACACCCATCTCGTCGGCGAGGTTCGGCTGGTAGCCCACCGCGGAGGGCATGCGGCCGAGCAGCGTCGAGACCTCGGAACCGGCCTGCGTGAAGCGGAAGATGTTGTCGATGAAGAGCAGCACGTCCTGCTTCTGCACGTCGCGGAAGTACTCCGCCATCGTGAGGGCCGACAGGGCGACGCGCAGACGCGTCCCTGGCGGCTCGTCCATCTGGCCGAAGACGAGGGCGGTCTTGTCGAAGACGCCCGCCTCCTCCATCTCGCCGATGAGGTCATTGCCCTCACGGGTGCGCTCGCCGACACCGGCGAACACCGACACACCACCGTGGTCCTGCGCGACGCGCTGGATCATCTCCTGGATGAGGACCGTCTTGCCGACGCCGGCGCCGCCGAAGAGGCCGATCTTTCCACCCTGCACGTACGGGGTGAGCAGGTCGATGCTCTTGATGCCGGTCTCGAACATCTCGGTCTTCGACTCGAGCTGGTCGAACGAGGGCGCCTGCCGGTGGATGCCCCAGCGCTCGGTGACCTCGACGGTCTCGCCCGGAGCAGCGTTCAGCACGTCACCCGTGACGTTGAACACCTTGCCCTTGGTGACGTCGCCGACGGGGACCGTGATGGGGCCGCCGGTGTCGCGCACCTCCTGGCCGCGGACCATGCCGTCGGTCGGCTTGAGCGAGATGGCGCGGACGAGGTCGTCACCGAGGTGCTGGGCGACCTCGAGCGTGATCTCGGACGCGTCGTCGCCGATCACGATCGTCGTCTTGAGCGCGTTGTAGATGTCGGGGATCGAGTCGTGCGGGAACTCGATGTCGACGACGGGGCCGGTGACGCGGGCGACGCGCCCGACGACCGCCGTCTCGGTCTTGTCAGCGGTGAGGCTCATGGCTTCTTCTCTTTCGTGTGGTCTGGACGCGCAGGAGCGTTACTTGCCGGAGGACAGTGCGTCGGCGCCGCCGACGATCTCGGCGATCTGCTGCGTGATCTCGGCCTGGCGCGCGTTGTTGCGCAGGCGCGTGTAGTCGGTGATGAGCTTGTCGGCGTTGTCGCTGGCGGACTTCATCGCCTTCTGGGTCGCGGCGTGCTTCGCTGCCGACGACTGCAGGAGGGCGTTGAAGACGCGGCTCTGGATGTACACCGGCAGGAGCGCGTCGAGCACGGTCTCGGCGTCCGGCTCGAACTCGTACAGCGGGTACACCGCGGCGGAGGACGACTCCTCGGCCTCGACGACCTCGAGCGGAAGCAGGCGCACCGTCTCGGGCGTCTGCGTCATCATGCTGACGAAGCGGTTGTAGACGAGGTGGATCTCGTCGACGCCGTTCTCCTCGCCGCCGCGATCGTACGCGTCGAGCAGGGTCGCGGCGATCTCTTCGGCAGTGGTGAAGTGCGGCGTGTCGGTGTCACCCGTCCACTCGGCAGCGCTCTCCATGCGACGGAACTGGAAGTACCCGACGGCCTTGCGACCGACGAGGTAGAACACCGGCTCCCGGCCTTCCTCGCGCAGCAGCTGCGCGAGTTCGAGGCCCTCACGGAGGATCTGCGAGTTGAACGCGCCCGCGAGACCGCGGTCGGACGAGAAGATCACGACCGCGGAGCGGCGGATCGTCTCTCGTTCGACGGTCAGCGGGTGGTCGACGTTGGAGTGCGTCGCCACGGCGGAGACGGCACGCGTCACGGCTCGAGCGAAGGGCGACGACGCGCGCACACGCGCCATCGCCTTCTGGATGCGCGAAGCCGCGATGAGTTCCATCGCCTTCGTGATCTTCTTGGTCGTCTGAGCAGAAGAGATCTTCTGCTTGTAGACCCGGAGTTGTGCGCCCATGTCTGCTAGCCCAGGCCCGCCTTAGCGGCGGCCCTTGACGATCTTCTCCTGGTTCACGTCGTCGGCCTGCGCAGCCGCGACCTCTTCGTGGCCCGGCTTGGTGATCGACTGGCCCTTGCCGGCCTGGAACTCGAGGATGAAGTCGTCGGTCTTCTTCGTCAGCTCGGCCACGGTGTCGTCGTCGAGGACATTCGTGTCACGCAGCGTGTCGAGGATCGTGGTGTTGCGACGCAGGTAGTCGAGCAGCTCGCGCTCGAACGCCAGCACGTCCTCGACCTCGATCGAGTCGAGCTTGCCGTTGGTGCCGGCCCAGATCGAGACGACCTGCTCCTCCACCGGGTACGGCGAGTACTGCGGCTGCTTGAGCAGCTCGGTCAGGCGCGCACCCCGGGCGAGCTGACGACGGGAAGCGGCGTCCAGGTCGGAGGCGAACATCGCGAACGCCTCGAGCGAGCGGTACTGGGCGAGCTCGAGCTTGAGCGTGCCGGAGACCTTCTTGATCGACTTGACCTGTGCGTCGCCGCCGACTCGCGAGACCGAGATGCCGACGTCGACCGCGGGACGCTGGTTGGCGTTGAACAGGTCGGACTGGAGGAAGATCTGGCCGTCGGTGATCGAGATCACGTTGGTCGGGATGTACGCCGAGACATCGTTGGCCTTCGTCTCGATGATCGGAAGACCCGTCATCGAGCCGGCGCCGAGCTCGTCGGACAGCTTCGCGCAGCGCTCGAGCAGACGCGAGTGCAGGTAGAAGACGTCGCCCGGGTAGGCCTCGCGGCCCGGCGGGCGGCGGAGGAGCAGCGACACGGCGCGGTACGCCTCGGCCTGCTTCGACAGGTCGTCGAAGATGACCAGGACGTGCTTGCCCTCGTACATCCAGTGCTGGCCGATGGCCGAGCCGGTGTACGGCGCGAGGTACTTGAAGCCGGCAGGGTCGGAGGCGGGAGCGGCGACGATCGTCGTGTACTCCAGCGCGCCGGCGTCCTCGAGGGCGCCCTTCACGGCCGCGATCGTCGAGCCCTTCTGGCCGATCGCGACGTAGATGCAGCGCACCTGCTTGGTGGCGTCGCCGGACTCCCAGTTGGCCTTCTGGTTGATGATCGTGTCGATCGCGATGGCCGTCTTGCCGGTCTGGCGGTCGCCGATGATGAGCTGGCGCTGGCCTCGGCCCACGGGGATCATCGCGTCGATGGCCTTGATGCCGGTCTGCAGCGGCTCGTGCACCGACTTGCGCTGCATGACGCCGGGCGCCTGCAGCTCGAGGGCACGACGGCCGACCGTGGCGATCTCGCCGAGGCCGTCGATGGGGTTGCCGAGCGGGTCGACGACGCGACCGAGGTAGCCGTCGCCGACGGCGACCGACAGCACCTCGCCGGTGCGGGTGACCTGCTGGCCGGCCTCGATGCCGGCGAAGTCGCCGAGGACGACCACACCGATCTCGTGCTCGTCCAGGTTCAGCGCGAGGCCCTGGGTGCCGTCCGCGAACGTCACCAGCTCGTTCGCCATGACACCGGGCAGGCCCTCGACGTGGGCGATGCCGTCAGCGGCGTCGACGACCGTGCCGACCTCGGTGGCCGCAGCCCCGGTGGGCTCGTAGGCGGCGACGAAGTCCTTCAGCGCGTCACGGATGACATCAGGGCTGATAGTGAGATCTGCCATTGTTTTCCTTCGTTCAAGGGGCCTCGGCCCCGAAATCTCCGCGTGCGCGGGAAGTCTGTGTCAGCCGGCGAGCCGCTGACGGAGGTCGGCCAGGCGCGACGACACGCTCGCGTCGATCACGTCGTCCGCGATCTGCACGCGCACGCCGCCGACGACGGTCGGGTCCACGATGGTGTTCAGCGAGACCGGCGTCCCGTAGCGCTTGGTGAGCGCGGCGGCGAGACGGTCGCTCTGCGCCGCGCTGAGCGGTGCTGCGGCCACGACGGTCGCGACCGCGCGACTGCGCTGGTCGGCGACGAGCCGCGTCGCGCGCGACAGCAGCTGACGCACGCGCCGCTCGCGGGGCTGGCGGATCAGGGAGGACGCGATCAGCGTCGTCCCTGCGCTCGCGCGGCCCGTGAGGAGCTTCTCGACGAGCTCGCCCTTCGCGGCGGAGTCGCCCAGCCGGCTGCCCAGCGCGAGCTCGAGTTCGGGGTTGTCGGCCACGGTCCGCGAGAACGCGAACAGCTCGGCCTCGACGTCGGCCTTCGCGTCGGCGACAGCGGCAGCACGCACCGCGAGCTCCTCGATGCCGTCGACGAGATCGTCGGACGAGGACCACCGCTGGGCGACGGCGGTCGTCAGCAGCGACGCCGTCGTGGGCTTCACGGCCTTGCCGAACACGTCGGCGACGACCTTGCGGCGGGCCTCGGCCGACGCGGCGGAGTCGGCGAGCGCGCCGCTCAGCTGCGACGAGTCTCCCACGGCGCGCGCGACGGCGAACAGCTCGCCGGCCACGTCGAGGTCGACGCCCGACGCGGCGCGCAGTGCCGCGGTCGTCGCCGCCAGGGCCTGAGTGGTCGCGCTGCCCATTACGCCTTTGCCCCTTCGGACTCTTCGAGCTCGGCGAGGAACCGGTCGACGACGGCCTGAGCCTTCTTGTCGTCGGACAGCGTCTCGCCGATCACGCCGCCGGCGAGGTCGAGGGCGAGAGTACCCACCTCGCTGCGCAGCGACACGAGAGCCGTCTGGCGCTCCGCCTCGATCTGCGCGTGCGCGGTGGTGGTCAGGCGCGCGGCCTCCGCCGAAGCGGTCTCCTTGGCCTCGGCGACGATCTTCTTGCCGTCCTCGCGGGCGGCATCGCGGATCTCACCGGCCTCCTTGCGAGCGTCGGCGAGCTGCGCCGTGTACTCCTCGAGGGCGGCCTCGGCCTTGCGCTGGGCCTCGTCGGCCTTGGCGATGTTGCCTTCGATCGCAGCGGAGCGCTCGTCGAGCAGCTTCTTCATCCGCGGAAGGGCGACCTTCCAGAAGATGATCAGGATGACGATGAAGCACACCGACGACCAGATGATGTCGTACCACGCGGGGAGCAGAGGGTTGTGCGCCGCTTCGGCGCCCTCTTCCGCGGCGTACGTGACAAGAGCGTTCAGCATCCTGTCTCCTTAGACGAGAGTGTGGCGATCAGAAGCCGAAGATGAAGCCGGTCGCGATGCCGATGAAGGCGAGCGCCTCGGTGAAGGCGATACCGATCCACATGAGGACCTGCAGGCGGCCGGCCAGCTCGGGCTGACGGGCGACGCCCTCGATCGTCTTGCCGACGACGATGCCCACGCCGATGGCCGGGCCGATGGCGGCGAGACCGTATCCGACGGTCGCGATGGAGCCGGAGACCTCTGCGAGAACCGTAGTTGCGTCCACGGGGGTGTTTCCTTTCGGTTGTGGGCGGCACTGCGTCTTCCGGACCCAGTGCCGTCCCGCTTTCAGTGCTCTTCGGCGACCGCGAGCTGGATGTAGACCGCGGTGAGAAGGGCGAAGACGTAGGCCTGGAGGACGGCCACCAGGATTTCGAACAGGGTGAAGACGAAGCCGAACGCGAGGCTGCCGGCGCCGAGGATGGACCACCATCCGCCCATGTCGAAGATGAAGAACTGCGTGGCCGCGAAGAACAGCACCAGCAGCAGGTGGCCGACCATCATGTTCATGAGGAGTCGGAGGGTCAGCGTCACCGGCCGGATGATGAAGGTCGAGATCAGCTCGATCGGCGTGACGATGATGTAGATCGGCCACGGCACGCCCGACGGGAAGAGCGAGTTCTTGAAGAAGTTCTTCGGGCTCTTCTTGATGCCGGCGTAGATGAACGTGACGTAGCTCACGACCGCGAGCGTCAGCGGCACCGCGATGATGCTCGTGCCCGCGATGTTCAGGAACGGGATGATGCCCGTGATGTTCATGAACAGGATCATGAAGAAGAGCGTCGTGAGGATCGGCAGGAAGCGCTGGGCGTCCTTCTTGCCGAGCAGGTCTTCGCCGATGTTGACGCGGACGAAGTCCAGTCCCATCTCGACGAGGCTCTGGAAGCGCCCCGGCACGACACGCATGCGGCGCGTGCCGAGCCAGAAGATCACGACGACGGCGATCGTGGCGAGGAACTGGATGAGGTGGATCCGAGTGATCGGAACACCGGCCAGATTGAAGAGGACCTCAGGGAAGAACTCATCGATCGAGGGCCCGTGGAAGACGGGCGGTTCATCCGTGGCAAAGGGGGCGATCAGGGTCGCAGCATGAATAGACAGCGCTGGCTCCAGCTTCGGGGCATCGGTCGAGAACCGTTGCGACGATGGTCGATGAGCGTCACTCCGCAAGTACTCGCTGAGCGAGCGGGCGGGCGCTCGTTCAGCCTATCAAACTTGTGAGGTCGCTGAATCCGCGTGGCGGCGGATCACGACGCGGTGGGCTCTTCGTCGCGTCTGTCCCCCGCGTCGGGGTCGGTCGGCAGCTCCACATCGCTCACGTGCGGCACCCGCATCCGCACCATGACGACGACGTCGACCGCCAGCGAGGCGAGCACGCTCACGACCGCCGCGACGAAGAACACCGTCGGCTCGATCCACGGCTGACCGCGCAGGACGAGCAGGATCACGATGAACACGACGAACTTGAGGATCCATCCGCCCATCACGATGCCGAAGAAGATCGGCACGTAGAGCGGGTCGCCGAACCAGCGGTTCGCGATGAGGATGCTCGCCCCCGTGATACCCAGGAACACCGCAGCGACCAGGACGCCGGCGAGGGCGCTCCAGAGGCCGGTCGTGCCCGCGACGAGGAAGCCGACGATCGCGCCGACGACGGCGAGGATCGCGGTGACCGAGCCCGACCACACCAGGACGGTGCGCAGGATCGGGGTGCTGGAGATCGGGGTGCGGGGGTTCGGGCTCGTGCTCATCGGGCGTCCTCCTGTGCGGGCGCGGGATCGGGCTGGGGTTCGGGTTCGGTGGGGGCCGGCGCCGCGGCGACCGGGCGGCGGTGCGAGGGAAGAAGCGTGACGACGAGGCATGCGGCGATGCCGACGATGCCGTAGAACACGCCGAAGAGGTAGTCCCCCGGCCACTGCAGCGTGGTGCCGATGTACATCAGCAGCACCGACAGGCTCACCAGGGCCGTCCACGCGTAGAAGATGAGCACCGCGTCGCGGTCGGTGTGGCCCATGTCGAGCATGCGGTGGTGCAGGTGCTTGCGGTCGGGCGAGAACGGCGACTTGCCCCGGCTCATGCGTCGGACGACCGCGAGGCCGAAGTCCAGCAGCGGCAGCAGCACGACGACGACGGGCAAGAGGATCGGGATGAACGCACCGAGCAGCTGCGACCGGCCGAACGCGTCGTTGTCGGCGATCATCGCCGGGTCGAAGTTTCCGGTGATGGAGATCGCCGAGCACGCCATGAGAAGACCGAGCATGAGCGCGCCCGCGTCACCCATGAACAGGCGCGCGGGACTCCAGTTCAGCGGGAGGAAGCCGATGCACGCGCCGATGAGCACGGCGGCGATGAGCGACGACAGCGTGAAGTACGTGCTCGAGCCGATGTCGCGGAACACCATGTAGGAGTATGCGAAGAACACGACGTTCGCGATGAGGCAGACCCCGGCGACGAGCCCGTCGAGGCCGTCGATGAAGTTCACCGCGTTCATGACGACGACGATCGAGAAGACGGTGAGGGTGAAGCTCGCCCAGCTCGAGAAGATCGTCATGCCGCCCAGCGGGAGCGTGTAGATCTGCAGCTGCCCGAACCACGCGATGACGCCGGCGGCGAGGAACTGTGCGCCGAGCTTGATCATCCAGTCGAGGTCCCACAGGTCGTCGAGGACGCCGATGACCACGATGAGCGCGGTCGCGCCGAGCAGCGCGTACATCTGCTGGGGCTGCGCCCAGACGATGGAGAAATACGGATGCTGCGACGACACCGCGAACGCCGCCAGCACGCCGATGAACATGGCGATGCCGCCGAGGCGCGGCGTGGGCGTCTTGTGGACGTCGCGCTCGCGGATGCCCGGATACAGCTTGTACTTCTGGCTGAGCCGCCACACCGCCCACGACAGGACGAAGGTGACGGCCGCCGTGAGGAGGATCGTGAAGACGTACTGCTTCACGAGCGGTCGGGTTCCGGCGCCCCGGGCGCCGCAGCCGCGTCGGCCGCAGCATCCGTCGCCGCGGCATCGGTCGCCGTGGCGTCGGGCTCCGCCTCGGGCTCGGCGCTCGGCTCGGGCTCGAGGAGGTCGCCCAGCACGTCGCGCAGCTGCTCGCGGCTCACGGCGCCGTCGCGCAGCACGCGTACGCGGGGCTCGTCGCCGACGACGAGGCTGGTCGCGTCGATGATCGTCGAGGGGACGCCGGTCTTCGACGGCCCGTCGCCGAGATAGACAGCGACGCTGTCTTTCAGCATCCCTTCCGCGTCCTCGGCGGTGATGCCGGCCGCCATGCCGGTGAGGTTGGCGCTCGAGACCGCGAGCGGCCCGGTCTCTTCGAGGAGCTCGAGGGCGATGCGGTGCGCAGGCATGCGCACCGCCACGGTGCCCTGCGTCTCGCCGAGGTCCCACGACAGCGACGGCTGCGACGGCAGCACGATGGTGAGGCCGCCGGGCCAGAACGCCTCGACGAGGCGCTCGATGGGCTCGGGCACCTCGGCGACGAGGGCGCGCAGGGTCGTGAGGCCGGCCACGAGCACGGGGGGCGGCGACTGGCGGCCGCGGCCCTTCGCCGCGAGGAGACGCGCGACGGCGGCGTGGTCGAAGGCGTCGGCGGCGACGCCGTAGACGGTGTCGGTGGGGATGACGACGAGCTCGCCGCGGCCGATGGCCTGGCGCGCCTGGCGCATGCCGGTGAGCAGCTGCGCCTCGTCACGGCAGTCGTAGATGGGGGACATGTCGCCCGCCATTCTAGTTGTGAAGCCCCGGACGAACGCTCCGAACCGGCGGCGGCGTCACGGCCGCAGCGCGGTGGTCGCGCGGTCGCGCATCGTGAGGTCGGGGTGGGTCGCGGCGGCGCGCCAGCCGTCGGCCTCGAGGATCCTCCGGATCGCCTCGCCCTGCCACTCGCCGTGCTCGATCACGATCATCCCTCCGGGGTGCGTCAGGCGCAGTCCCACTCCGCTCAGGATGCGCACGACGTCGAGGCCGTCCTCTCCCCCGTACAGCGCCGCGGGTGGATCGAAGAAGCGCACCTCCGGGTCACGCGGGGTCGCAGCATCCGGAACATAGGGAGGATTGGATGCCACGACTGAGACGGTGCCGTCGAGCTCGGGGAACGCGTGGGCCAGGTCGATGAAGGCGAGCGTCGCGTTGTCGGCGCCGACGTGCGCGAAGTTCTCCTTCGTCCACACGAACGCGTCGACCGAGTTCTCGGCCGCGAACACGCGGGCGTGCGGCACCTCGGTCGCCATGGCGAGGGCGATCGCGCCGCTGCCGGTGCCGAGATCCACTGCGACGGGAGACTCGGATGCTGCCGCCCGCAGCGCGTCGATCGCCAGCTGCGCGACGACCTCGGTCTCGGGGCGGGGGACGAAGACACCGGGGCCGACCCGCAGCTCGAGATGGCGGAAGGGAGCCGTGCCGGTGATGTGCTGCAGCGGCTCGCGCGTCACCCGCCGTGCGACGAGTTCGTCGAGGCGGGCGGCGTCCTGAGGCGCGAGGCGGTCGCCGCGGATCGCGGCCGCCTGCACTCCCCCGCGCCCGGAGCCGAGAACGACGGCGGCCAGCAGCTCCGCATCGACGAGTGGGTCGGCGATGCCGACCTCGGCGAGGCGCGCGGCGGCGCGGCGGAGGGCATCGGAGAGCAGGGGGGATTCGTCGGGAGAGGCCATGACCGCATCCACTCTAGGCCCGCCGCCGCGGCCCGCAGGGTACCGGGGAGCGGCCAGCCTTTCGTCACAGAAGGACTCACAGCGAAAGCCTCACCATAGGCTGGGGCTCGATCCGCCGTGAACCCCGCGAAAGGCCCGACATGCCCGGCATCCACTCCGACATCACCGCTGCTTTCGGCAACACCCCGCTTGTCCGCCTCAACCGCGTGACGAACGGCTCCGGAGCCGAGGTCCTCGCCAAGCTCGAGTACTACAACCCCGGCTCGTCGGTCAAGGACCGACTGGGCATCGCGATCGTCGACGCCGCCGAGGCGTCGGGTGCGCTGAAGCCGGGCGGCACGATCGTCGAGGGCACGAGCGGCAACACCGGCATCGCGCTCGCCCTCGTCGGCGCGGCGCGCGGCTACAAGGTCATCCTGACCATGCCGTCGTCGATGTCGGTCGAGCGCCGTCAGCTGCTCAAGCGCTTCGGTGCGGAGCTCGTTCTCACCGACCCCGCCGGCGGCATGAAGCTCGCCGTCGCCGAGGCGGAGCGCATCGTCGCCGAGACGCCCGGTGCCGTCCTCGCGAAGCAGTTCGAGAACGAGGCGAACCGCCAGATCCACCGCAAGACCACCGCCGAGGAGATCTGGCGCGACACCGACGGCGAGGTCGACATCTTCGTCGCCGGCATCGGCACGGGCGGCACCATCACCGGTGTCGGTCAGGTGCTCAAGGAGCGCAAGCCCGAGGTCAAGGTCGTCGCCGTCGAGCCGACCGCCTCGCCGCTGCTGTCGACCGGCACCCCCGGTCCGGCGAAGATCCAGGGCATCGGCCCGAACTTCGTGCCGCCGATCCTCGACACGAACGTGTTCGACGAGGTCGTCACTGTCGAGTTCGAGGACGCCATCTCGACCTCGCGTGACCTCGCCGCCAAGGAGGGCATCCTCGTCGGCATCTCGAGCGGCGCCGCCGTGTGGGCCGCCCTCCAGATCGCCGCGCGCCCTGAGAACGCCGGCAAGAAGATCGTCGTGGTCACCCCCGACACCGGCGAGCGCTACCTCTCGACCGCGCTCTTCGAGGATCTGCGCGAAGATTGAGTCGTCACGACGGCGCGCCGGCCCGTTCGGGTGCCGGCGCGCCGTCGTCGTCTTTCCGCGCCGCCTGATCCGAGGGAGCACCACGTGCCCGGCATCCATTCCGACATCACCACCGCCTTCGGCGAGACGCCGCTCGTGCGCCTCAACGCGCTCACCGAGGGCCTCGGGGCGGAGGTGCTCGCGAAGCTCGAGTTCTACAACCCGGGTTCGTCGGTCAAGGACCGCCTGGGCTATGCGCTCGTCGAGGCGGCCGAGGCGGCCGGCGAGCTGGTGCCGGGCGGCACGATCGTCGAGTCCACGAGCGGGAACACCGGAATCTCGCTCGCGCTGATCGGCGCCGCACGCGGTTATCGCGTCATCCTGACGATGCCCGCCTCGATGTCGAAGGAGCGGCGCACGCTGCTGAAGGCGTTCGGCGCCGAGCTCGTGCTCACCGACCCTTACAAGGGCATGACGGAGGCGGTCGAGACCGCCCAGCGCATCGTCGCCGAGACGCCCGGCGCGATCCTCGCGCGCCAGTTCGAGCACGAGGCGAACGCCGCGATCCACCGCAAGACCACCGCCGAGGAGATCTGGCGCGACACCGAGGGGCGCGTCGACTGGTTCGTCGCCGGCTCGGGCACCGGAGGCACGATCACGGGCGTCGGCCAGGTGCTCAAGGAGCGGAACCCTCACGTCAAGATCGTCCTCGTCGAGCCGAAGGACTCCCCCGTCCTCACCGAGGGCCGCGCCGGCGGCCACCGCATCCAGGGCATCGGACCGAACTTCGTCCCCGAGGTGCTCGACCGCACGGTCGTCGACGAGATCTTCGACGTCGAGTTCGACGACGCCATCGCGGTCGCGCGCGAGCTCGCCACCCGCGAAGGCATCCTCGCCGGCATGTCGGCCGGCGCCGCCGTATGGGCGGCGCTCCAGATCGCCGCGCGCCCCGAGGCGGAAGGGCAGCGCATCGTCGTGATCGTGCCCGACTCCGGCGAGCGCTACCTGTCGACCGCTCTGTACGAGCACCTGCGCGAGCCGGAGGCCCAGACCAAATGACCGACGAACGCATCGGATTCTTCGCCCGGGCCCGCGAAGACGTGGCGGCGGCGAAGCTGCGCGACCCCGCCGCCCGCGGCGGTCTCGAGATCGCCGTGCTCTACCCCGGCCTGCACGCCATCTGGGCGCACCGCGTGTGGCACGCCCTGTGGACGCGGGACTTCCGCTTCGTCGCCCGCGCCGGGTCTCAGGTCACCCGCTGGCTCACCGGCATCGAGATCCACCCGGGGGCGACGATCGGCCGTCGCTTCTTCATCGACCACGGCATGGGCGTCGTGGTCGGCGAGACCGCCGAGGTCGGCGACGATGTCATGCTCTACCACGGCGTCACGCTCGGCGGCCGCCAGCGCGAGGGCGGCAAGCGCCACCCCACGATCGAGGACGGCGTCGCCGTCGGTGCCGGCGCCAAGATTCTCGGCCCGATCACGATCGGCGCGGGATCGGTCGTCGGCGCGAACGCGGTCGTCACGAAGGACGCCCCCGCCGACAGCGTGCTGGTCGGGGTGCCCGCCAAGCCTCGGGCCCGCCGCATCGGCGACGACACCCGCGCCCTGCTGACGACGCCCGAGTACTACATCTGACCTTCGCGGGACGGATGCTGCCGCCCCCCGGCCCGCGGCCCGCTCACAGACTTAGCAGATCCGCGCCGAGATCGCGCCCATCAGCGCGAATCCTGCGAAGACGGCGCGATCCTGCGACGTCTGAGAGGCGGATGCCGCATCACGCCGCGCTGCGACGGTAGATCGCGGCCGCGGCGGTGCGCGACGGCGCATCGAGCTTGCGCAGGATCGCCGACACGTGCACCGACACGGTCTTCACGCTGATGTACAGGCGCTCGGCGATCTGCCCCGTTGCTGAGGCCTTCGGCCACGAGGACGAGCACCTGCTCTTCGCGCGCGGTCAGCACCGAGCGCGGCGCGTCGCCGGCGAGTCCGGCCTGCGTCAGCACGTCGTGAGCGCGCGCGGCGAGGCCATCGGCGCCCAGCTCTTCTGCGTACGCGGCGGCGGCGGCGAGCGCCTCCTTCGCCTCCGCCCGGTCGCCGGCCCCCAGGAGTGCCTCGCCGTGCCGCAGCCGCGCGTACGCGCGGATGAAGGCGGGACCTGAGGCATCGAGCGCGGCGGCCCACGCGCCTTCGCCGAGTTCGGCGGCGAAGACCGCGGCCCACAGCGGCGTGACCGGCCAGTCCTCGAAGGTCGCCAGCACCTGCCGGTAGGGCTCGATGTCGGCGTCCTCCCCGCGTTCGCGCAGCATCACGGCGGCCCGGGCGGCGACCGCCGTCAGGGGCAGCGCGAGCACGCCGCCGGCGGTCGACTCCCATGCCAGCCGCGTGTGCGCGAGGGCGCCGTGTGCATCGCCCCGCGCCAGGGCGAGCTCGCCCAGGTCGTAAGCCATGCCGTAGCGCGTCTGGTACTCGTAGGCGCCGAACCTGTCGAGTTCGAGACGCGCCGCCTCGAGGGCCGTCTCGGCGCCGTCGATGCGCCCTCGCCAGATCGCAAGACACACCAGCCGCTCGCGAAGGAATGCGGAGTACAGCCCCGGCTCGACCAGCGGCAGCAGTCCCCCCAGCTCCTCGGCCTCACGCAACCGGCCGGCGTAGATGTGCGCCTCGATCACGTTGGCCTCGATCATGACCAGCGGCCCGATGTCGGCGACGTGCGCACGCCCGTACTCCAGCCCCTCCTGAGCGACCGCCACCGCCTCGTCGTACCGGCCGACCTGCATCAGCGTGTTCGAGTAGTTGATGTAGTACCGCATCATCGCCCGGACGAAACCGCCCGAGTGTGCGCGCGCCTCCTCGAACAGGGCGACGCCGCCGACGTCCCCGACGCTGGCGCGGCAGGTCGCCGAGATGAGCAGGGCCTGCGCGACGAGCTCGGTCGCGACCGGGTCGCCGGCGGCGGCCGCCGCGGCCGCCGTCGTGCGCGCCTGCGCGGCGACCTCGTCGCCGCGACTCTGTCTCCCGTTGAGCATGTGCACGCGCGCCGAGCTGAGCAGCAGCCCGGCCCGCTGAACGTCGTGGCGCGGATCGTCGCCGAGGATCGCCAGGGCCTGCTCGATGCTCTCGACGCCGTCGGAGACGCCCGCCTGGAACTGGATCGTGGCGAGATCGCCGAACATCTCGGCACGACCTACGACGTCGTCCTCCGGCCACAGCGCGACCGCTTCCCGCGCGAAGGCGAGCGCGCGATCGTTCCGGTTGGCCGACACGAGCGCCGCGGAAGTCCGGCGCAGCACCTCGGCACGCGGCATCCCGCAGACAACCTCGGGATCGACCACCGAGTCCCAGAGTTCGAGCGCACGCTCCCCCGCCTCCGCCGCCGTCGACCAGGCCGACGCGACGCTCGCGGCGCGCTGCGCCGCCACGGCGGCCGCGAGCGCACGATCGGGCACGTGCGCGGCGCGCCAGTGATGGGCGATGTCGGCGAGCACGCGGGCCGTCGGCGGCGACTGCTCGAGCGCCACCGCGTACGCCGTGTGGAGGCGTGTGCGCTCGGTCGGAAGCAGCTCGGCGTACACCGCCTCCTGCATGAGCGCGTGGCGGAACGCGTACGCGTCGCCGCGGATCACGACGATCTGCGCGTCCACTGCGCTGCGCACCGCCTCTTCGAGGGCCGCCTCGTCGCCCTCGAAGACCTCGCGCAGCACCGGGTGCGCCACCTCGACGCCGCCGGTCGCCAGCACGCGGGCGAAGCGGCGGGCGGCAGCATCCAACCGCTCGTATCTCAGCAGGAGCACGTCGCGCAGCGACACCGGCAGACGGGCGCCGGAGAAGCTGGCGAGCTCCTCGACGTAGAACGGGATGCCCTCGCTGCGCGCGGCGATGTCGTTCAGAACGCCGGGTGCCAGCGCGTCGCCGTGGACCGCGGTGGCGAGTGCGCCGGCCTCAGCGGGGCTGAGGCGCGCGAGCGGGCGGTGGGTCATCAGCCGGGCCCGGTCGAGCTCGGCGAGCACCGGTCGCAGCGGGTGGGCACGGCCGACGTCGTCGGTGCGGTACGACAGGAGCACGAACAGCGGAAGCGCGGCCGCCCTTCGCACGAGCCGCGCGGCGATCTCGCACGTCGTGCTGTCGGCCCAGTGCAGGTCCTCGATGATCACGACCAGCCGATACGTCCGTGACAGCTGCGAGAACAGCTCGACCACGACATCGGCGAGGCGCTCGGCGTCTCCGGGGGTGTCGGCGAGGGCGGGCACGAGCACGCCGAGCGCGTCGGCTCCGGGTCCTGCGGCCTCGCGCACCGTCGGCACGCCGAGTGCGTCGACGAGGTCGCGCAGCAGATCGGTCACGGCGGTGAGCGGTGCCGGTCCAGAGCCGGAATCGACGCATCCGCCGCGCACCACCACGACACCATCGAGCCCGTCGGTGAAGTCGCGGAGCAAGCGCGTCTTGCCCATCCCCGCGTCGCCCGACACGACGACGGCGCGGCCTTCGGAGCCGACGGCCGCGACCTCGTCGCGCAGCGCGTCGAGGTCCGCCTGGCGGCCGACGAGGGGCACCCGGCCGATCTGCATACCGCCCATCATCCCACCAGCGTCGCGGCTGAGGCGGTCGCCGCGGATCGGGAGGAATCCCTATCTTCGGGCGTCAGCCGCGGCGGTCCTGCACCTTGCTCTTGATGAACAGCGGCGGCAGCAGCCACGTCGCGAGCGCGGTGACCAGCCACACGATGAGCGTCCCGATGATCCACGCCACCGGGCCGTCGATGCCGATGCCCGCCGCCGGGATGAGCACCGCGATGAGCAGGGCGACGAACGTCGACAGCAGTCCGATGCCGCCGATGAGCGCATTGGCGTGCCGCCGGGTGATCTTGAACAGCCACGGCGCCAGAACGCTCTGCAGCACCGCGAAGATCACGACCGCGAGCACGATCCCCCACCAGTCGTTCCAGTGCAAGGTGAAGCCCGGCAGGACGAGGTCGGCGACGATGAGTCCGAGCGCCGCCGACACCAGGAAGATGAGGGCGCGGATGAGCAGCGTGAGCACGCTCGAAGCCTAGCGGCGCAGCATCCGTCGTCCGCGCAATGCCACCCTCCCTCGGTCCCACTCTGTTGAGTTGAGCACCGGGGCAGTCGTCGCGCGCGAGGACAGGACGCTCGACAAGCGGGGAGTCCGCCGACCCCCACGGATGCCGAGACCGGGGATTCGCGCCGAGACCGAGGGCTGCGTCCCAGATCTCGGCGCGAATCCTCGGTCTCAGCGGGCGCGATCAGGCGTCGTCGGAGCCCAGGGCCGCCAGCCGCGCCTCTTCGTCGGCGGTGATCGCCGATTCCACGATCGGGCCGAGCGCGCCGTCCATCACCTGGTCGAGGTTGTAGGCCTTGTAGCCGGTGCGGTGGTCGGCGATGCGGTTCTCGGGGAAGTTGTAGGTCCGGATGCGCTCGGAACGGTCCATGCCGCGGATCTGCGACTTGCGGGCATCGGATGCCGCGGCCTCGAGCTCTTCCTGCTGCTTGGCGAGGAGGCGTGCCCGGAGCACGCGCATGCCGGCCTCGCGGTTCTGCAGCTGCGACTTCTCGTTCTGCATCGACACCACGATGCCGGTCGGCACGTGCGTGATGCGCACCGCGGAGTCCGTCGTGTTCACCGACTGCCCGCCGGGACCCGACGAGCGGAAGACGTCGATCTTCAGGTCGTTCGGGTCGATGTGGATCTCTTCGGGCTCGTCGACCTCGGGGAACACCAGCACTCCGGTCGTCGAGGTGTGGATGCGCCCCTGCGACTCGGTCGCCGGCACGCGCTGCACGCGATGCACGCCGCCCTCGTACTTGAGGTGCGCCCACACGCCCTGCGCGGGGTCGCTCGAGGTGCCCTTGATCGCGACCTGGACGTCCTTGTACCCGCCGAGGTCGGACTCGTTGCGCTCGAGAAGCTCGGTCTTCCAGCCCTTCGACGCGGCGTACTGCAGGTACATGCGCAGGAGGTCCGCCGCGAACAGCGCCGACTCGGCACCGCCCTCGCCCTGCTTGATCTCCATGATCACGTCGCGCGCGTCGTCGGGGTCGCGCGGAATCAGCAGACGCCGAAGCTTCTCCTGCGCCTCGGCGAGCCCGGCTTCGAGAGCCGGCACCTCCTCGGCGAACGCGTCATCCTCGCGGGCGAGCTCACGGGCGGCATCCAGATCATCGGATGCCGCCACCCAGTCCTCGTGGGCCTTCACGATGCGCGACAGCTCGGCGTAGCGCCGGTTCACCCGCTTGGCGCGCGCCGCGTCGGCGTGCACCGCGGGGTCCGAGAGTTCCTCCTGGACCGCGCGGTGCTCGTCGATCAGCCCTTTGACTGACTCGAACATCAAGGATCAGCGGATGCTGTTGTCGTGATCGTGGCTGCGGCCACCGCCGTGCCCGTTCGCGGGCGCCGGGATCGACTTCTGCATCTGCACCAGGAACTCGACGTTCGACTGCGTCTCCTTGAGCTTGCCGAGCACGACCTCGAGGGCCTGCTGGGGCTCGAGGCCGGCGAGTGCGCGGCGCAGCTTCCAGGTGATCTTGACCTCGTCGGGCGAGAGCAGCATCTCTTCGCGGCGCGTGGACGACGCGTTGACGTCGACGGCCGGGAAGATGCGCTTGTCGGCGAGCTGGCGGTTCAGGCGCAGTTCGCTGTTGCCGGTGCCCTTGAACTCCTCGAAGATGACGTCGTCCATCTTGGAGCCGGTCTCGACGAGAGCGGTCGCGAGGATCGTGAGCGATCCGCCGTTCTCGATGTTGCGGGCGGCGCCGAAGAAGCGCTTGGGCGGGTACAGCGCCGACGCGTCGACGCCACCGGTGAGCACGCGGCCCGAGGTCGGCGCCGAGATGTTGTAGGCGCGACCGAGGCGCGTGATCGAGTCGAGCAGCACGACGACGTCGCGACCGAGCTCCACGAGGCGCTTCGCGCGCTCGATGGCGAGCTCTGCGACCGTGGTGTGGTCCTCGGCGGGACGGTCGAAGGTCGAGGCGATGACCTCGCCCTTCACCGTGCGCTGCATGTCGGTGACCTCTTCGGGGCGCTCGTCGACGAGCACGACCATGAGGTGCACCTCGGGGTTGTTGATCGCGATGGCGTTCGCGATCTGCTGCAGCACGATCGTCTTGCCGGCCTTCGGGGGCGCGACGATCAGGCCGCGCTGGCCCTTGCCGATCGGCGCGACGAGGTCGATGATGCGCTGCGTCAGCTTCTCGGGCGCGGTCTCGAGGCGCAGGCGCTCCTGCGGGTACAGCGGCGTGAGCTTGCCGAACTCGACGCGCGCGGCGGCGTCGTCGACCGACAGGCCGTTGATCGCGTCGACCTTGACCAGCGCGTTGTACTTCTGGCGGCTGGACTGCTCGCCCTCGCGCGGCTGCTTGATCGAGCCGACGACCGCGTCGCCCTTGCGCAGGTTGTACTTCTTGACCTGACCGAGCGAGACGTAGACGTCGCTCGGGCCGGGCAGGTAGCCGGAGGTGCGGACGAACGCGTAGTTGTCGAGCACGTCCAGGATGCCCGCGATCGGGATGAGGACGTCGTCCTCGCCGATCTCGGTCTCGAACTCGTCGCCGGTCGCCTGGCCGCTGCGTCGCTTGTTGCGCTGACGACCGCGGCCGTTGCCCTGAGCCGGCTGCTCCTCGTCCTGCGCGTCGGCTTTCGCGGGCTCGGCGACGGGCTGGCTCTGAGCCTGACCACCCTGAGCGTTCTGCCCCTGCGCGTTCTGGCCGCCCTGCGCGTTCTGGTTCTGCGCGTTGCGGTTGCGGCTGCGGCTGCGGCTGCGGCTCCGGCTGCGCGACGGCGTCTCGCCGCCCTCGGCCTCGGCGGCCTGCTCGGCGCCCTCGCCCTCGGCGGGCGATTCGGCGTCGGCGGCAGGCGCTTCGGCGGGGACGGATGCCTCGTCCGCGGCCTGCTCGCCTGACTCAGCGGGTGCGACCTCGGCGGGTGCCTCCGCGGGCGCGGCCCCGGCGGATGCCTCCGCCGGTGTCTCGGCGGGTGCTTCGGCGGCGGGCTCGGCCGGAGCAACGTCGGTGCTCTTGGCACGACGCGGCGCGCGCTTGCGCGGGGCCTTGGCCGGCGCGGCCGGAGCCTCGACGGGCGCCTCGGCAGCGGCCTCGGCCACGACGACCTCGGCGACGACCTCCTCGGCTACGACTTCGGCGACGACCGCCTCGGCCACCGCCTCCTCGGCGACCGCGTCCGCGACCGCGGCCTCAACGACGGCCTCCTCGGCGACGGCGTCGGCGATGATCGCCTCGGCCACGGCCTCCTCGGCGACTTCCTCAGCGGCCTCGGCGGCGGCAGCGTCACCGGACGCTTCGGCGATGATCGCCTCGGCGACAGCCTCCTCGGCGACCGCTTCCGCGGCGAGTGCCTCGACGACGGCCTCCTCGGCCACGGCGTCGGCCGCCTCCGCGACCTCGACGGCCCCTTCGGCGACTTCCTCGGCCACGACGGCCTCGATCACGGCTTCCTCAGCCACGGCCTCGGCCTGGGCCTCGATGCTGTCGACATTCTCGCCGGCCTCGGGCGCTTCCGCGCGCTCGTCGGCCGGAACGTCGGCGTGGATCTCGGAGATGGACTCCACGAGTTCTCCCTTGTGAAAAACGGAACGATTGTGCACGATCGCACGGCGCTGCCGGGTGGCGTCTGCCTGCTTCGAACAGTTGTCACGCCTGTCGAAGCTCCCGCCGACGGGGTGAGGGACCGCGAGGGTGCTCAGCGGACGTCGGCAGGTCAGAATGCCGTGCGGTGGTTTCGCAGATTTGCGACGGAGGCCAGATTCACGTCTTACGTGGAACCCTCCGCGTACTCCCTCACTGTACCACCCTTGAAGTCGACGGCGAGCATGAGCGACTCCCACGGGGTGTCGGTCGCCGCCGCGGCGAGAGCGGCCGCTTCGAGGCGTCGTCCCGGGCCGTCGGCGAGAACGAGCACGCTCGGTCCCGCCCCCGACACGACGGCCGCGAAGCCCGCCGCGCGGAGGGCCCGGACGAGACTGTCGGTCTCGGGCATGGCGCTCGCGCGGTAGTTCTGGTGAAGCTTGTCCTCCGTGGCCGCCTGCAGCAGCTCGGGGCTCTGCGTGAGCGCCGCGATCAGCAGTGCGGAGCGCGAGACGTTGAAGACCGCGTCCTCGCGGGGCACGTGCAGCGGCTGGAGGCTGCGGGCGAGCTTGGTCGACATGGTGAAGCCGGGGACGAACACGAGCGGCGAGACACCGCGGTGCACGAGCAGCTTCTTGTGCTGCGGACCGTCCTCGTCGACCCACGCGATGGTGAGGCCGCCGAACAGGGCCGGTGCGACGTTGTCGGGGTGGCCCTCGAGCTCGGTCGCGAGGCCGAGCAGCGCGTCGGGCCCGAACTCCACGTCACCTTCGAGCAGGCCCTTCGCGGCCAGGAGGCCCGACACGACCGCTGCGCCGGACGAGCCGAGGCCGCGCCCGTGCGGGATCACGTTCTTGGCGACGAGGCGCAGTCCCGGCATCCGTCGCCCGACCGATTCGTACGCGTAGGCGATCGCCCGCACCACGAGGTGCGAGGCATCGCGGGGCACATCGGCCGCGCCGGCACCTTCGACCTCGATCTCGAGCTCGCCCTCGGGCAGCGCCGTGACGTCGAGCTCGTCGTACACGCTCAGCGCGAGGCCGAGGGTGTCGAACCCGGGTCCGAGATTGGCGCTCGTCGCGGGCACCCGCACGACCACACGGCGGCCGGGCGCCGGGGCGACGGCTGCGTTCACGCGGTCGCCGCCGCGGGGGCGAGCTCCAGGACGGATGCCACCTCCGACGTCGTGGCGTCGACCACGGTGGGCTCGACCTCCGAGCCGTCGGCGTTGCGCAGCGCCCAGTGCGGGTCCTTGAGGCCGTGGCCGGTGACCGTGAGCACGACCCGGGCGCCCTGGGGCACGACGCCCGCCTCGACGCGGTCGAGCAGGCCCGCGACGCTGATCGCCGACGCCGGCTCGACGAAGATGCCGACCTCGCCCGCGAGGAGCTTCTGCGCCGCGAGGATGCGGTCGTCGTCGATGGCGCCGAAGTACCCCTCCGTCGCCGCGCGGGCCTCCAGAGCGAGGTCCCACGAAGCCGGGTTGCCGATGCGGATGGCGCTGGCGACCGTCTCGGGGTGCTTCACGACCTCGCCGCGCACGAGCGGCGCGGAGCCCTCGGCCTGGAAGCCGAACATGCGGGGCACGCGGGTCGAGACGCCGGCTTCGGCCTCTTCGCGGTAGCCGCGGGTGTAGGCCGTGTAGTTGCCGGCGTTGCCGACCGGGATGAAGTGGAAGTCGGGGGCGTCGCCGAGCTGCTCGACGACCTCGTACGCGGCGGTCTTCTGGCCGTCGATGCGGTCGGGGTTGACCGAGTTGACGAGGTGAACCGGGTAGTTGTCGGCGAGCTCCCGCGCGATCTCGAGGCAGTCGTCGAAGTTGCCGCGGATCTGGATGAGGCGGCCGTTGTGCGCGACGGCCTGGCTGAGCTTGCCCATCGCGATCTTGCCCTCGGGAACCAGCACCGCCGCGGTGATGCCCGCGTGCGCGGCGTACGCGGCCGCCGAGGCGGACGTGTTGCCGGTCGAGGCGCAGATGACGGCCTTCGCGCCGTGTTCGATCGCGCGCGACACGGCGACGGTCATGCCGCGGTCCTTGAACGAGCCCGTCGGGTTCATGCCCTCGAACTTCACCCACACGTCGGTGCCGGTGCGGCGCGACAGCGCCGGGGCGGGCAGGAGCGGCGTGCCGCCCTCGCCGAGGGTGACCACGGTCGAGGCATCCGTGACGCCCAGACGATCTGCGTACTCGCGGAGGACTCCGCGCCAAACGTGTGCCATGTCAGTTCTCCTTCAGAAAAGTCTTCAATTGCCTTCGACGCGCAGCACCGAGACGACGCGCTCGACGACGCCGCTCGCGGCGAGGCGGTCGACCGTCTCGCTCAGGTCCTGCTCCAAAGCCTTGTGCGTGCCGATCACCAGCCGTGCCACACCGCTCTCGCCGTCGCCCGATCCCACGACCGTCTGCTCGAGGGTCGCGATCGACACGCGTCCCTCACTCAGGATTCCGGCGACCGTCGCCAGCACGCCCGGCTGGTCGTCGACCTCGAGCGTGATCTGGTAGCTGGTCGTCACGCGTCCGACCGGGACGATCGGCAGGTTCGCGAGCGTCGACTCGCCGACACCGACGCCGCCGGCGATGTGGCGGCGCGCCGCCGACACGACGTCGCCGAGCACCGCGGATGCGGTCTGCACGCCACCGGCGCCCGCGCCGTAGAACATCAGGTTGCCGGCCGCCTCGGCCTGCACGAACACCGCGTTGTTGGCGCCGTGCACGCTCGCGAGCGGGTGCGCGCGGTCGATGAGCGCCGGGTAGACGCGTACCGAGATGGATTCACCGGATGCCTCGGTCAGGCGCTCGCAGACGGCGAGCAGCTTGATGACGTACCCGGCGTGGCGCGCAGCATCCATCATCGATTTGTCGATCGAGGTGATGCCCTCGCGGTGGACGGCGTCCAGCGGCACCGTGGTGTGGAACGCGAGCGAGGCGAGGATCGCCGCCTTCTGTGCGGCGTCGTAGCCCTCGACGTCGGCGGTCGGGTCGGCCTCCGCGTAGCCGAGGCGCTGCGCATCGGCGAGCACGTCGGCGAAGTCCGCCCCCTCGGTGTCCATGCGGTCGAGGATGTAGTTCGTCGTGCCGTTGACGATGCCCATGATCCGCTGCACGCGGTCGCCGGCGAGCGAGTCGCGCAGCGGACGGATGATCGGGATCGCGCCGGCGGCGGCAGCCTCGTAGTAGACCTCGGCGCCCACCTGGTCGGCGGCGTCGAAGATCTCGGGGCCGTGCGTCGCGAGAAGCGCCTTGTTGGCGGTCACGACGTCGGCGCCCGAGTTGATCGCGTGCAGCAGGTACTCGCGCGCCGGCTCGATGCCGCCCATGAGCTCGATGACGATATCGGAGCCGACGATGAGCGAGTCCGCATCGGTGGTGAAGAGCTCGCGCGGCAGGTCGACGTCGCGCTTGGCGTCGACGTCGCGGACCGCGATGCCCACCAGCTCCAGTCGCGCGCCCGCCCGGTCGGCGAGCTCGTCGGCGTGCTGACGCAGCAGCGAGGCGACCTGCGAGCCGACGGCTCCGGCTCCCAGCAGTGCGACGCGGAGGCGGCGGTAGTCGGTCATGCGTTCCCTTCCGTCGGTGCGCCGGCGAGCTCGCGTCCGCGGTGCACGGTGCTGAGGCCGGCGTCGCGGGCGAGCAGATCGTCGATCGTCTCGCCGCGCACGATGACGCGTGCCTCTCCCCCGCGCAGCGCCACGACGGGCGGGCGGGGGACGTAGTTGTAGTTGTTCGAGAGCGAGAAGCAGTACGCGCCGGTCGCGGGGACCGCGAGCAGGTCACCCGGTGAGACGTCGCCCGGCAGGTACTCGGCGTCGACGACGATGTCGCCGGACTCGCAGTGCTTGCCCACGACGCGCGAAAGCGCCGGCTCGGCGTCGCTCGTGCGTGACGCGATGCGGGCCGAGAACTGCGCGCCGTACAGCGCGGGGCGGGCGTTGTCGCTCATGCCGCCGTCGACGCTCACGTACAGGCGCGTGTCGCCGCTCTCCAGCGCGACCGGCTTGGTCGTGCCCACCTCGTACAGCGTCACGCCGGCGCGGCCGACGATCGCGCGACCGGGCTCGAACGCGAGATTCGGAACCGGGATGCCGCGCACCTCGCACTGCCGCGCCACGGCCTCGGCGATGCCGAGGGCGAGCGCCTCGATCGGCGTCGGATCGTCGACGGACGTGTAGGCGATGCCGAAGCCGCCGCCGAGGTTCAGCACGGGCAGCTCGCCGCCCTCGCGGAGCTCGGCGTGGAGCTCCACCAGGCGGGAGGCGGACTCCTCGAACCCGGCCGTGCCGAAGATCTGCGAGCCGATGTGGCAGTGCAGGCCCACGAACTCGAGGCCGGGAAGCTCGCGGATGCGGGCGACGGCGGTAGGGGCATCCGTCAGCGTGAAGCCGAACTTCTGGTCTTCGTGAGCCGTCGCGAGGAAGTCGTGGGTCTCGGCGTGCACGCCGCTGTTGACCCGCAGCAGCACGGCCTGGGACGCGCCGCGGCGTTCCACGATCGCCCCGAGACGCTCGATCTCGATGAGGCTGTCGATGACGATCGAGCCGATGCCGACTTCGACGGCCCGCTCGAGCTCGGCCACCGACTTGTTGTTGCCGTGGAAGCCCAGTCGCGCCGGATCGGCACCCGCCGCGAGGGCGACGGCGAGTTCGCCGCCGCTGCACACGTCGACCGCGAGTCCCTCTTCGGTGACCCAGCGCACGACCTCGGTGCTGAGGAACGCCTTGCCGGCGTAGTAGACGCGGGCCTGCACGCCGTGCAGCGCGGCGGCCGCGCGGAAGGCGTCGAGGGTGCGGCGGGCGGTCTGGCGCACGTCATCCTCGTCGACGACATGGAGCGGTGTTCCGAACCGCTCGCGCAGGGCGGTGGCGGGGATGCCGCCGAGCTCGAGCACGCCGTCGGCATCGCGTGTCGCTGCCGTCGGCCACACGGCTGGCGCGAGCCCGTTCGCGTCGGCGGGGCGTTCCAGCCACGCCGGAGCGACGGAACGGGTATGCGGGTCGGCGGACACGGTGGACCAATCGGTGGGAGCTTCGACGCTGGCCGTCCGGGAGTCCGGGGGCGGCTCTGCCAGGCCGGAGGGGTCACGCGCCTGGCGGTGGTAGCAGTCTAGGGCACACGGCTCCGGGGCCCCGTGCCGTGTGACGCCCCACGGTGTCTCAGGCGCAGGTGCCGTTCTCCTGGAGTGCGGGATCGGTGGCGATGGCCCCGTCGACGTCGAAGTCGGCGACCAGGACGTCGCCGGTCACCCGGACGGCGGTGAGGGTCACGCCCGAGGGCAGGTACTGCGCGATGCAGACGTTCCAGTCGCGCAGCACGACGTCGGCGAGGCCGCCGAACTGACTGCGCAGCGCCTCGGCGGTCACCTCGGACTCGCCGAGGCGGAACGCGGCGGGGGTCAGGACGATGGCGCCGTCCGCCGCGGACGGCGCCAGGGCGACACCCACCGGGATGGACACGCCGAACAGCTGCAGGTCGATCGACATCGTCACGTCCGGGGCGGCGAGCCCCACCGTGTCGGCAGGGAAGCCCTCGACCGTCGACAGCAGCGTGCGCAGCTGCGCCTCGTCGAGCGAGACCGTCGCGGTGGCGCCGCTCATCTCGCCGGTGCCACGCACTGCCACGTCGTGAGCGGTGACGCTGACATCGCCCGTGACGCCTTCGAACGTCACGTCGTCGGACGCGATCGTGAGCTCGCCGACGGTGCCGGAGATCAGTTGCGGAATCACAGCGCCGGGGATCTCGACATCGATCTGCTGGTCGGCCGGAAGCGACAGCTGGGTGCGCACCTGCTCGCGGACGACACCGGTGACGATCTGACGGGCGATCGCCTCGGCCGCGAACCACGCGGCCACGGCGAGCACCGCGACGATCGCGAACGCCACGATCCATGGCCACACGCGGCGCGACCGCTCTGGTTCCGCCGGAACCATACCGTCGGGAAGGGGTTCGGTCACCTGCGTGTCGCCTCTGGCCATGTCTACATCCGTTCCGGTGCGGTGACGCCGAGAAGATCGAGCCCGTTGCGCAGCACCTGCCCGGTGGCGTCGTTGAGCCACAGGCGGGTGCGGTGGACCGGCTCGACGGGCTCGTCGCCGAGCGGGATCACGCGGCAGTTGTCGTACCAGCGGTGGTAGAGCCCGGCCAGCTCCTCGAGGTAGCGGGCGACGCGGTGCGGCTCGCGCACCTCGGCCGCGAACGCCACGATGCGCGGGAACTCCTGCAGCGCACCGAGGAGCGCCGACTCGGTCTCGTGCGTCAGCAGCTCGGGAGCGAACGCGGAGCGGTCGACGCCCGAGCCGTGCGCATTGCGCGCGACGTTGTGCGTGCGCGCGTGGGCGTACTGCACGTAGAAGACGGGGTTGTCGTTGGTGCGCTTGCGCAGGATCTCGGGGTCGAGCGTGAGCGGCGAGTCGGCAGGATAGCGCGCGAGCGAGTACCGCAGCGCGTCGGTGCCGATCCAGTCGCGGAGGTCGTCCAGCTCGATGATGTTGCCCGCGCGCTTCGACAGCCGTGCGCCGTTGACCGACACCAGCTGCCCGATGAGCACCTCGATGTCCTTCTCGGGGTCGTCGCCCGCCGCGCCCGCGAGTGCCTTGAGACGGTGCACGTAGCCGTGGTGGTCGGCGCCGAGGAGGTAGATCTTGTGCGCGAAGCCGCGGTCGCCCTTGTTGAGGTAGTAGGCGGCATCGGCGGCGAAGTAGGTGTACTCGCCGTTGGAGCGACGGATGACGCGATCCTTGTCGTCGCCGAAGTCGGTGGTCCGCACCCACACGGCGCCCTCGTCGTCGAACACGTGGCCCTGCTCGCGCAGGCGGTCGACGGCCTCGTCTACGAGGCTCGGCTCGCCGCCCGACCCCTTCGCGTGGAGCGTGCGCTCGCTGAAGAAGACGTCGAAGTGCACGTTGAACTTCTCGAGCGACGACTGCAGGTCGCCGAGCTGCAGCTCGTAGGCCCGGTCGCGTGCGATCCGCAGCTGCTCGTCCTCGGGGAGCGACAGCAGCTCTGGCACCGCCGAGACCACGCGCTGAGCGAGATCGTCGATGTACGA
Organism: Microbacterium sp. F01; assembly: GCF_056156365.1. Lineage (NCBI taxonomy): Bacteria > Bacillati > Actinomycetota > Actinomycetes > Micrococcales > Microbacteriaceae > Microbacterium > Microbacterium sp. F01. Next base: position 1,335,742 of record NZ_CM149592.1, on the reverse strand, counting down.
ACCCGGGTAGCCGTCCTCGGGGGTGGGCTCGCCCTTGACAGCGGCGAGAACCGAACGGCCGAACCGGTCCATCTGCGCGCCGGCGTCGTTGACGTAGAACTCGCGCACGAGGGTCGCGCCACTGGCCAGCAGCAGGCGCGCCATCGAGTCGCCGAGCGCCGCCCAACGGGTGTGGCCGATGTGCATCGGACCCGTCGGGTTCGCGCTGACGAACTCGAGGTTGATCGTGTTGCCGCGCTGGGACTCGTTCGTCCCGAACGCCGCCCCCGCGTCGACGATGGTCTTCGCCAGCGCGCCGGCGGCCGCAGCATCCAATCGGATGTTGATGAAGCCGGGTCCGGCGACCTCGACCTCGGCGACGCCGTCGACCTGGGCGAGGCCGGCCGCGATGTCGGCGGCGAACTCGCGGGGGTTCGCGCCGACGGCCTTCGCGAGCTTGAGCGCCGCGTTCGAGGCCCAGTCGCCGTGGTCGCGGTTCTTGGGCCGCTCGAGGGGCAGGTCGGCGACGGTGAGACCCTCAGCCGCACCGGGTCGTCGCGCCTCCGCGAGCGGGGCGACGACGGCGAGCAGGGCGGCGGAGAGGGCTTCGGGGTTCATAGCCCGTCAAGTCTACGGGCGCCGCCTGCTGCGCCCCTGACCGGGGTCAGGAGATCTGCACCAGGGCACCGAAGTCGTCGGCGGCGGGATCCGATGCCTCGGGCAGCACCTCGGGCAGGGTGTCGAGGCCGTCGAGGGTCGCGGCCTCGGGAACGACCCACGCGTCGACGCGCAGGCGCTTCAGCCCCACGTAGCCGCCGTGGTAGCTGAGGAACGCGCAGTCGGCGGCGTCGCGACCCGTCGCGATGCGCACGAGCGAGTTGCGGTTCGCGAGGCGCGTCGCGTCGATGACGTACCACGCGCCGTCGAGGTAGGCCTCGGCCACGGCGTGGAAGTCCATCGGGCGCAGGCCCGGCGCGAAGCAGGCGGCGTAGCGGGCGGGCATGTCCATCGCTCGCAGCAGCGCGATGACGACGTGCGCGTAGTCACGGCACACGCCCTGGCCGGTCATCAGGGTCGTGACCGCGCTGTCGGTGCCCTGGCTGAGGCCCGGGGTGTACGTGGTGCTCGTCGAGACGAATTCGGACACGGCCGCGATGAGGTCGTGCCCCGAAAGCCCCTTGAACTGGCGACGGGCCTGCTGGAACACTTCGTCGGACTGCGCGTAGCGACTGGGGCGGAGGTATGTGATGGCCTCGAGGTCGCTCGTGCGATTGCTCGCGGCCTGCCCGTCGACGGTCGCCTCGTAGCGGATCTCGAGGTGTCCGGGCTCGCCCGTGAGGCGGTGCAGACGGCTACCGGACTGGTCGACGATCTCGGTCGGCGTGTACACGCGATCGCCCTGCGTGAACGTCAGCTGCTCACTCGAGATCGGCACCGCCTGAGCGGCTGCGATCTGGAAGATGAGGTCGACGGATGCCCCCAATTCGAGGTCCATCTCAGCGGTCACGACGCGTTGCACCGAAGTATCCTCGCATGCCGCGAGGAGGTGGAAGTGCGGGCTTGACAAGGTCTTCCTGCGAGTGTTCTGCAAGCGGTTCCAACCCTCAGGATCAGGCCCCGGTTTTCCCCAGTTCACGGCCCATGGAACGACCTCGCCCGTGCATGACTTACCCTCTCTCTATGCACGCGCCCGGCCGCACCCGAGGACGGCGGATGTGGCTCCCCCTCGCGGGCGCCGCGCTCGCCGTCGCCGCGGTGTGCGTGGTGGCGGTCCTTCGTCCGTGGGGCGCGCCCGAACCGGTGGTTCCTGTGGCCGTGGCCGAGGGCGACGCTGCGGTCGCAGCATCCGTCCCTCCCGCTCCTCTCGTGCTGGAAGAGGGTGCGCGCGTGCTCGTCTTCGGGGACTCCTGGGTCTACGGCTCGGCGGCGACCGTGCCGACCCTGGGCTTCGCGTATCTGCTCGCCGACGAGCTCGGCGTCGAGACCGTCGTGGACGGCGTGCGCGGCAGCGGCTACCTCAAGCCGGGCCTCGACGGACCCGCCTACGGCGAGCGCATCGACGCGCTGGACCCGGCGCTCGAGCCCGACCTCATCATCGTCGAGGGGTCGATCAACGACCGCAAGCTCTATCCGGCCGGATATCGGGATGCTGTCACCGCCGCGTGGGATGCCCTCGCGGCCCGCTATCCCGACGCCGAGATCGTGATCCTCGGCCCGTCGCCGCAGGTGCTGCCCGTGGAGGACGCGACGCGAGAGATCGACGCCGACCTCAGCGAGCTCGCCGGCGCGCGCGGCTGGTGGTACATCTCTCCCATCACGGAGGGCTGGATCACCGACGCCAACTACCTCGACGTCATCGACACGGGCCCCATCGGCCGCGACCACCCTTCCACCGACGGCCACGCCTACCTCGCCGACCGCGTCGCGACGGCGATCGAGCGCATGGAGCAGCAGCCGGCGATCGTCGCCGACGCACCCCTCGACGACACTCCCCCGACTCCCTGAGGTGGCGGGGCCACCGGCGCCCGGATGGTAGTCTCGATCGGCACGCCTCCGTAGCTCAGGGGATAGAGCGTTGGTTTCCGGTACCAAAGGTCGCAGGTTCGATTCCTGTCGGGGGCACCAGTCGGGACAAGGGATCGAGAGTCATCAGGACTCTCGATCCCTTTCTCATGACAACACTTTGACAACATCTGTGGCGCGCTTGGCGCGATCCAGGGCGGTCGCAACGGCATCCAGATCGTCGTCGAAGAGGTCCGTGTATACGTCGAGTGTCATTGCAGCGGACGCGTGTCCGAGCATCCGCTGCACCGCTTTGACGTGTGCACCGCTGCTGACGGCAAGCGACGCAGCGGTATGACGGAGATCGTGCGGCGTGATGCGGGGGAACGTCGGGTCCTCGGCCTGCGCTGCGCGTACGGCTTGCGTGAACCAACCATTCCGCGAGGCCGGCAGCTTGACGTGCCGATGCCCGTCGCCGAACAGCAGCTCCTCGGACGCTTTGCCGGCGGCTACTGCGTCAAGTGGCGCCGCCAGAAACTCGGGATATGGGACGGACCGCGACCGGTGCGTCTTCGGCGTGCCCACGTGCACCTCGAACGAGACGAGCACAGCGTTCTCTTCGACCTTCACCCGGCGCCGAGCCGGATCGAGATGGCGGACGCGCAGCGCGGTCGCCTCACCCCATCGCAGACCCGTGTACGCGAGGAAGAGCACCAGGGTCGAGTGTCGGGCCTTGTCGGCGAGCAGTTGCACCTGCTGATGAGCCAGATAGTGCCGAGCGGCGGCTCGCGACTTCGATGGCAGCTTCACATCGCGCGCGACGTTCCGGCCTATTCGCCGGTCGCTCACGGCCGCGTCGAGGATGCCGGCGAGGATTCCATGCGCTCGACGAACTGTCGTGGAGCCCCCGGCGATGCTGGACACCCAGGCCTGCACTTCCGAGTGCCGGATGCTGGCGAGCGTCCTACTCCCCCATTGCGGCTCGACGTGCTTCTTCCACGCCGACTGCAACGGTCTCACCGACGATGGCTTCAGCACGCCTTCCCTCTGCTGCAGCCACTCACGACCGAGGTCGCGGATCGTGACGCGAGCGTGCGTCGGGTTGACGTATTCACCGCGAGACTTGGAGAGTTCCAGCTCCGCGAGCCGCAACTCGGCGTCCCGCTTGGTCTTGAACCCTCGCTCCGAGGTCTGTGAGTGGTCCGGACGACGATATGCGATGCGGTAGCGCTTGGCGCCGGCCGCGGTCTCGTACGGGTGGACACTGCCCATGGCGGTGTCACACCTCCGCCTGCCGGCCGACCGCGTAGTTCATACCCTCGAGCCGACCGGCCTTGCGGGCCTTCATGATCCAGTCCGATGCCGTGCGGTGTGGAACGTCGAGTTCCCGCTGCACAGCCTTGACGGGCGGAAGTCCGGCAAGCGCGGAGGCGCCGTAGATGATCTCGATCACGTCCATCCGCGCTTCCGTCGCACCACGCTTCACGACCGCTGCGGCAATCGGCCGCGAAATGAGACGCCCCTCTACCGAGCTGAGATCCGCGACGGTCGTCCATTGACCTTCGCCGAAGATGTCGATGGCGATGCAACGCGGGATCGCAGCCTGAAGGATCGGAGACGGCGCAGAGCGACGAAGCGCCTCATCATCGAAGTCGTTCCGCACCGCGCGATTGACGATCGTGGTGACGACGTAGCGTCCCCGGTCGCGCACGTAATGCGCTTCAAGGCCCGTCTCGATACCGGTCTCCTCGTCGACCGCCACCGCGGCGAACGCTGGCGCGATCCGCAAGCTTGAGCCGACAGGCTCTGTTGCGGCATCCACGGTCATCGGTTCGCCCTCGGGAGTCGTCACTTGAACCTTCACCTGCCCAGTTTGCCTGTCCACTCCGGTATTTCACAGAACCTCTTGACGAGCAGTCTCGCTTAGCGGTGTACTTGTGTCAATCTTGTTATCTAATACGCAAATGAGGTGAATCATGACGACTCTTGCCAGCGACGGCTCAGCCAAGCTCAGCCACGAGCTGCTGAGCCCAGACCAGGTTGCGGCGCTTCTGCCGGGCGTGACGAAGGGCACGCTCGCGATGTGGCGCTACGAGCACAAAGGCCCGAAGTACTACAAGCTCGGCCGCAAGGTCGTCTACGCACTCGACGAGCTAGAGGAATGGCTTGCCGCCTCCGCCGCGACCGTCGACAGGGATTGAGCAGGCCGCGTTGACGCGGTACGCAGGTGCGCGCCGCCGCACGGCGTAGCGGTCGCAGCCGATGATCTTTGCACCGACAACTTGGTGACTTACTTTATCCAGGTATACCGCCCGCGTATACTGGGATAAACAAAGTAGGTGATGGAATGCTGACCGACGTCGAACTGCTCCGCAGAATGGAACGCGCTCCGCTGCGTACGGCGCGCTATGCGGACCTCGAGGAACTCGGCAGCAACATCTGGCGCGCCCTCGACCGGCTCGCCGAGCAGGGAGCGGTCGCCCGGATCGCCAAGGGCGTATACACGGTGCCGCCGGCCGGTGAGGACGGTCGCACCTGGAAGCCGACAATCGAGGCGGCTGGCCTGGCGGTCGCAACCGCTCGGTTCGGAGAGCGCAACGCTATCCTCATGGGCATCGGCGCTGCGCGCCACTGGACGGCGATCCCACGCGCGATCGCGGTCACGACGGTTGCGGTGCCCGAACTCCGACAGCCGGTGAGGCTCGACGGCGGAGGCACCGTGCACATGATCCCTCGCGACCTCGACCGCGTGGAGGCGCAGCTCGAGGACACCGAGCTCGGCGAGGGCCTGGTCACCACGCCGCGTCAGACGATGTACGACCTACTCATGAGGCCGAACCAGGGCAAGCTGCCGGATGCGGCTCGTGATGCCGCGCGGAATTTCCGCGGGCAGGTAAGCGGCGATGATCTAGCAGAGATCTGCGAGTGGCACGGCCGGGCTAACGACGCCGTGCGAGACATGGTCCGCGACCTCAGGAATGGACGCTTCGTTGCCTGACCGGACGATCCCCGGCGTTCTCGACCCGCAGGAGCGCCGCGCGGTCGAGGAGCAGTTCGGCGTCGGCGCGCGGCAGGTCGTCCGCGACCACGTCATCTCGCATGGGCTGGCCGCGATCGCAACGGCCGCGCAGGGCGACGTCGTCTTCTTCGGAGGGACGGCGCTCTCTCGAACGCTGCTGCCGGGGCTGCGGCTGTCTGAGGACATCGACCTGATCGCGCTCGGCAACCGGCGTGAAGTTGGCGCTCGGATCCAGGCGGAGATCCAGCGCCGGTTCCGGCGCACCCTGGGCGCTGTGGCGTTCATCCCGCCCCTCGGTGAAGCGCCGCACTCGCAGCCGTCGATCCTTGAGGTCAAGGGCACGCGCATCCGCGTGCAGCTGCTGACCTCGGAGGGGTACCCGCCGTGGCCGCGGCAGCTCGTCGACCTCGAACAGCGGTACAGCGACGCCCCGCCCGCGAGACTCCAGGTGCTCACTCCGCCGGCGTTCGTCGCGTCCAAGCTCACCGCCTGGGAAGGCCGGCACGAACCACGCGACCTGTACGACTTATGGGCTCTGGCCGAGAGGGGCTGGATCAACGAGGCTGCCGCGGCGCTCTATTGCCGCTACGGCCAACACACGACCCTCTCGAGAATCTCCTTCACCGAAGTGCCAAGCGAGCGTGACTGGGAGGCGTCGCTCGCACATCAGTGCGTCATCACGACGACGCCAGAGCACGCAGCGATCGTCGTGATGGAAGCGATCACAGCGCTCTCGTCATGACGACGACGGTCAGTCGAGGTCGAAGATCATGGCGGCCTTCGTCACGCGTCTCCTCGTCGACGACGGCCTGCGCGCACCAGGCCGCGTGCGCAGACGCTGTCGCCAATGAGCGGCGGCGCGCAAGGCGGTCCTCGTACGGGCAATGCCCGTTTGCGGATCCTCTTGCGGGCATGGGCGCGGTGAGGGACGCCAGGAGTACATCTTGCCTGTGGTGGAGTCATGCTCATTGGTCCGGCTCTGTCGCGTCTGGGCGCCTGCGACGAACGCTTGCGGCACCGCCTACGTGCCGTGCCCGCTCTTCGAGGTTCGTTCGGCGGCCCCGATCTGTGCGGGCACAGCGACACGCATGAGGGAGCGGTTTACGGCGAAAGACGAGTGCGGCGGGTGCAGTCGACACCCTTGAGCATTGCCGGATCGGTTCCTAGAATCCCGCAACGAAAGGAGTGATCCGACATGGAGGGCCCAGATCTGCTCGCAGCACGACTGCTCCGCGCGATGGTCGCCGACGATGTCGACACCGTCAGTCACCTCGTGGTCGAGATAGAGGACAGCGGCTATGCCGGCCTCGTTGCCACAGGACTCGCGCAGTCCTACATCACCGAAGTGCTGAAGACGGCCAGACGCGAGCCGCTCCTGCGTGCGCTGGAAGCACGGATCCTCGAGCTCGCCGCCGTCGCCGACGAATCGACCGACAATTCGGCTTGATCGCTACGCGCACACAAGCACGCTGGAACACCCGATGCCCGAAGGGTCCTCCCGATAGGGCGGGCACGGCCCTCCATCTCCGCCGTGCACCCGGCATCTGGCACTCAGCTCTTGAGAGTGCGATCCGTGATTCTATCATTGACGTGACGACATTCCGGCGGGAGTGCTCGTGGCCGCACGTCGGGGATCTTCGGCGATCCTCCCTGCGGAGCAGCTGCACGGCGACGTGTGTGCTGCCGACGTGACGGGGCTTCCGCTGGTTGATCCAGGAACGGAGGCGAACAATGTCAACCGACCCGACCACTCGATTCCGGATGCGCAGGGTCACCTCTATCAAGTGGCTGATCGAGGATCTCTCGCTACCAGAGATGCACGAGGCGCGTGTCGTGGCGCACGTCTATGAGGTCGATGATCTCGAGTACGACGTCGTGTGGCTGCGCGACCTCGGGCTCGCGGAGCACTGGATGGCACCGTCGGAAGTCCTCAACGCCGTCATCGACAAGGTCAGTCGCCCACCACGGCCAGCCGCACGGCGCCCTGTGCCCATCCCGCATCTGCCGCCCATTCGAGAGCGCGTCTCCGCCTGAGGCGTCAGGCTGCCCGTCGACGGAGAAGAGCGCGGCGACCACCCCGGGAGCAGGGCGGTCCCAGCGGAGTGCGGCTCTCGGGAAAGCGAGCGACCCGAGCTGCTCGACGCTGTCGTCGTGATGGGCGTGTCGCTCAGCGGCGGCCGCCCCAGGACGCAGAAATCTGGCACTCCACCTTCGTGAGTGCTAATCTACGATTAGTTGAGTCGAGTTGGCTCAACTCTTGATTCTGAGAGGAGAAACTCATGGCAACCTACGACCCGTTCCGCGACCTCGACCGCCTGGCGGCAACACTGATGGACACGCGCCGCGGCCCGCGCCGCATGCCGATGGACCTCTACCGTTCCGGCGACCACTACGTCCTCAGCGCCGACCTGCCCGGGGTGGATCCGGGTTCCGTCGACATCGATGTGGACGGCCAACTGCTGACGATCCGCGCCGAACGGACGCTGTCCAGCGGCGAAGGAGTCAAGTGGATCACCCGCGAGCGTGAAGCCGCCAGCTTCCTTCGTCAGCTCAACCTGGGGCAGGGAGTAGACACCGAGCGCATCACCGCGAGCTACGACAACGGCGTACTGAGCGTCACCATCCCGGTCAGCGAGAAAGCCAGGCCCCGCAAAATCGACGTGGCATCCGAAGGCGGCCGTCCTGTCATCCGGGCACAGGAGCACACCGCCGACGAACCACAACCGCTAGAGCAGTAACGCGACGACCGCGTCACCCCGCCCTCGCGCGGGGTGACGCGGTCGCCGTCCGAGTAGACGCCACCTCGCACCGTCTATCGCGGCCGTAACTGCAACCACAGGATCCTCATGGGGCTGCTCGCGTAGACATCAGACCACGCCAGATCGACTCCACCAGACCCGATCCTCCAGCACGCTCGGCAAGGGTCGGTGACGGGGGATTGTGTGCCCGTCTGCGGGGTGGAATGCTTGCCGCGGCCACAGGCCTCTGTCGCCGGAACCCTTTGAACACCGTGATGCGAGGGTGCGCCATGGACACCGTCCTCCAACGTCTCACACAAGCGCAGAACGACCACGACGCTGAGCGCTTCGCGTCCTTCTTCGCCCTCGACTATCGAAGTGAGCAGCCTGCCCATCCGGGGCGGGAGTTCGTCGGACGCGCACAAGTGTTCTCGAACTGGACCGGCGTGTTCGCTGGCATCCCCGATTTCCACGCCGAGCTGCTCTCCTTCTGTCGGCTCGACGACATGGAGTGGGGGGAACTGGCTTGGAGCGGCCACCATACTGATGGCCAGCCGTATGCAGCGTGCGGTGTGATCGTCGCGATCATCCGTGACGGACTGATTGCGTCGGCGCGACTGTACGTCGAATCGATCGACCCCGATGAGGTCGGCATCGATGCCGTGGTCGAGCGTGTCTTCCGTCCGCCCCACCCCTGATCCGGTCGCGCGGTGCGAAGCGTTGGACCTCACGTTCCAGCCCGCGCGGATCTCTTGCGCACGAACGGATCCCAATCGACCGCCCGAATGGTACTGATTCGATCACCGCACGGACAGGGATCACGCCCGCACGGAGGACCGACGCTTCACCGCCGTGGCGATGTTCGCCACGAACCATCCACCCAGAGACGCTCCGGCCGCCGCTCCGGCGATCTGAAGCACGGGCCGAGCACGTACGGCCAGGTGGCGTTGCGCGTGGCGAGAATAAGCACGAAGACGGCGCAGTGCCGATCGCAAACCCCACCGCGCCCCCACTCCCAGGAGATGACCTCGGCGACGCCGCCTGAAAGACAGCGAACTCGATCAACCGACGTGTGCGGATTACTCGGCAGGATACGTAGTCGCTCACGACGCCACTTTGGAGTCTCCCCTCGCCGGCACCGTGATTGATGCCACCACTTCTAGACGAGGATGCCGTTCGTCTGCGTCCTCGACCACACCGGTGTGCCACGTCATGGTGAACCCGTCAGGTCCGTCCTGCAGAACCGCGATGTTGTTGTCGAACCACGGACCCTTCACGGTCTTCCAGCGAAAGGATGGGTCAGGGACTTTCGCAGAATGCGCGGCGGCGGCGCCCAGCGGGGTCGCTGCGCCGTACGACATCACCACGGAGAACCAACGCAGAAAGCGGGGAAGGGGGTTCCGCATCGGTGAGCAGACGGCCTGCACGATGCGGCTGCCGTTCTGCCGCGCGACCTCGGCCAAGTACGAGAAGTGCACGTCACCGGACAGGAACGTCACCGTCAGCGGCGACGGCCCGCGGGCGCCGTCCGCCAACTCCGTCGCAATGCCGGCGACCGCCTGGAAGCTGTTCTGGAACGCCGCCCAGTGTTCCAGGTCGAAGGCCTGCCGCAGCCGTTCCCCGACCCACGCGGCCGGTCGACCCCAAGCGCCTTGCGCGATCGCCTCATCCCATGCCTCGACATGGTGCAGGCCCAGCGGCAGAAGGAACGGGAGCGAGGTGGCGATCAGAACGTGGCGGAATCCGCCCTGCATCTGGCGGTCGAACCACGTGAGCTCCTCGCCGTTGAGCAGTCCCCGAGCCGAAGGAGTGAGATCTCTCGCGACGCGGGAATCCAGGACGATCAGACGGGTGCCATCGAAGTCTCGGGAATAGCTCCAGCGGTAGCTGTTCGGGTCCTTGTCGCAGCGGTCCGCGAACGCGTCGAGTGCGCCACCGAGGTCGGGAGGAGCGACGTCGTGGCGCCCAGTGACCTGCTGCCACATCTCGTCAGTGGCACGTTCCCGAGGAGACAAGTTGCCGAGGTGCTGGTATATCCAGTACGACGCCAAGCCGGCGACGATGCGCTCGTGCCACCAGGTGGTGGCTTCCATCTTCCGCTTCCAATCGAGCGAGGCGTTCCAGTCATCGCGGATGTCGTGGTCATCGAAGATCATCGCGCTCGGCACGCAGGAGAGCAGCCACCGATTCGCATCGTCCGACCATGCCAGCTGGTACAGGTGGGCGTATTCTTCGAAGTCTTTGAGCTCCTTGCCCGGTTCCTCATGGATGTCGCGGCGGCTGCGGATGAACGCCTGCATCTGCTTCGTGGTGGAGTCGGCGTACACCTGGTCGCCGAGGAAGAGCAGCAGGTCCGGTCGGTCCACGCGGCCGTCGGCGACCGCGAGCGCAAAGGCGCGCAGCGAGTCGACGCCATGAGTTCGGTTGCCTGACCGGTCGTGCGGGACGCTGGTACGGCACGATCCGTAGGCGATCCGCGGCCGTTGCCCGGGCGTACGCGTGGCGATCACGGACGCCGGAAACTCCGAGCCCGGCTCCGGCCAGACCGAGACCCCGTCGATCTCCACCCGGTACGGAGAGACGCTGCCGGGCTCGAGCCGGTCAACTTCAACGAGCGCGTAATGGTGGCCGTGCACCGCGAAGCTGCGAGCCTGCCACGATCGTCCCTCAGCACGGACGGTCACCACGCACTGGGCTCGCGTCTCCACCCAGATGCTGGCCGACGTCTCATCGACGTAGCGCAGCATCGGCCCCAACACCAGCGGGGATCCCATGAACCCGTTCTACCCGGATTACACCACAGCGGCCACAGATGCCCACCGCGCCCGCGCGAGAAGGGCCGCCCAAGAACCGAGGTGCCCGTCGGACCAACACCCGCGATTCCGCCGCGAACCGGCGTTCGCAGGATCGCATACCTCCCGACTGCACCGGGGTCCGCGAGCAGGCGATTCTGCCAAGCATGTCGTGAGTAGGCTGCCCGTGTGACTGCCCCTGCAACGGCGAAGTCCGATCACAGCTCGACGAGCACGCGGGCGGCCTTCTGGCTCCTCGCGTCACTTGGCGTCATCGCATCGGCCGTCGCGTGGGCATGGTACGGATTCGCTCAATTCGAGGCGCAGACAGAACAGCCCAAGGCGCTATCCGCCGACACGACGATGGCAGGTTTCGCGGAGGTCATCGGAGGCGTGCCGCTCATCCTTGCCCACCTCATCGGACTCATTCTGCTGCTGGTGGTGGGATGGTGGGCCTATGGCAAGCGCGGCATCGCCTTGGCGATCGTCGCGGTGATCGTTGCCTCCGGGATCGGGATCATCGTCGCGCAGATCCTCTGGGGCGGCGAGCTGTTCCAACTGGGAATCAACAACAACACCTACATCCCGTGACAGGCGATCGCGGCGCGGCCCTCGCCGGCATCGCGTCGCTTGGCTCACGGCTCGAATGCCGGTCGCCGCCCAGGCGGATGCCGCTGGCCAACCGTGTGCGACCGGTGCCCGCTTCTGCCTGCTGGCCGGCAGGCGGTTGCTGTTCGGATAGCCACGCCGATGAAATGCGCGATGGCGGCGCCGCGCCCCAGCCGGACGAGCTCCGACCGACCAACAGACGACCAGAACTCAGAGACGACCAAGAGCCAAGAGCCAAGAGCCAAGAGCCAAGAGCCAAGAGCCAAGAGCCAAGAGCGAAGACCAACGACAGAGGCAAGACGAGAGAGAGAAGCCGCAATGCACGCAGGCACCAATGTGTAAATCGATAGCGATTAGGCAAGAAGAGGCGTACCGTTGGCGCCATGCGAGGAGGACTCGAGCGGTGGAAGCGGGGAGTGGAGTCCCGCGGGATCCGACATGCCGTCGGCTACGCACTGGAGGGCGTCTGCGACGCACACCTCGTCCGCTCCCCCGGCGTTGATGCGCTCGAGGAGTACGGCGGCATCGCTGACAGTTCGGTGACGCGCTTCCTTGTCGAGCATGGAGCGATCCGATCCGACGAACTCTCGGCTGGCGCGTTGCGGGTATGGCTAAGCGGACATGACCCGGTCACCGGCGAAGAGCGCGGCAAGACGTTGTTGCGCTCTGACTCGGACCTGCTGCTGGACGGGACGCTGAACCACCCGAAGTCGTACAGCATCGCCGCGATGCTGCATCCGGAGTTGGCAGCCGAGTTCGAGGCGTTGCAGGACCGTATCCGAGACCGGGTCATCACACTATGGCAGCGCGAGTTGAACGCTCGGCGTGGTCATGGCGGCAGCATCCGTGAGTCGATCGCTCAACTCGAGGTGGTCGAACTGCAGCACCGCCGCTCGCGCGCGCTCGACCCGCACATCCACCGACACCTCTGGCTGAACATCAAAGTCCGGGGCGAGGACGGAAGATGGTCGAACGTCGACTCACGCGTCGCGATGAAATTCCACACGGTCGTCAACGCGGAAGGCGAGCTGGCGGCGCGCACCGACCCACAGTGGATCGCCGCGCTCGCCCGGCACGGATACACGATCGGCGAGGACGGCGAGATTGCCGAACTCTCCCGCGCCGTCGCCCCGTTCTCCCGCCGGTCGGCGCAGATCGAAGCCAACCGCGTTCAGCTGATCGCAGAGTGGACGCGCGCACACGGTGGCGCACGCCCGAGCGTCGAGGTGCTGCAGCAGATCGATCGCCGAGCGTGGGCGATGTCACGCCCGAACAAGCCTGCGCTCCTGGATGAACTGACGTGGGAGGCGGCGGTCCGCGACGAGCTGGCCGCGATCGACCCCACCCTCACCGAGGAACGCGAGCACTGCCAGCCGCCGCAAGTACGCGCCGAGGACCTCGATCTCGACCTGTTGGCACACGCTGCGGTTGTGGAGGCCGATGACCGGTCGCGCGCGTCGAGCGGTCGATTCAGTCAATTCGATCTGCGCGCCGGCGCGATCCGCGCACTCGCCGGCACCGGAGTCGTGGCGGAGCGTGAGGCACTCGAGGACATCGTCGAGACCATCGCCGCGCGAGCACGCTCGCTCTACGTCAGGCTCTCGTCCGAGCCCGACATACCGGGCCACATCAAGGCGTTCATGGCGACCGACACCATGCGGCTGAAGATACGCGTCGGCCGCCGCTTCGACGCCATCGCCGTGCCCGGCCGGTCACTCCTCCCCGATGAGCTGCGGCGCGGGGCGGCATCCGTTGACGACCTGAAGAAGCTGGACGCGGCGCAGTCAGCGGCGGCGTGCGCGATCGCCGGGACGCATGGACTGGTCGCGGTGACCGGACCAGCCGGTGCCGGCAAGACCACGATGCTGCGCGCGGCCCACGCTGCGCTCATTCGGCAGCGGCGCCGCATGCTCGTGGTCGCTCCGACCCGCAAGGCGGCCTCCGTGGCTGGGCGGGAGACCGGCGCGGCATCGTCGAGTCTCCACGCGCTGCTGCACGACCACGGGTACAGGTGGTCGCGGGATCAGACCGGCGCTCAGGTCTGGCAACGACTCGCGCCGGGCGACATCGACCCCACGACCGGGCAGACCTACCGTGGGCCGCAACGGTTCCCTCTCGACGCACGCGACCGCATCGTCGTCGACGAAGCCGGGATGGTGGACCTGCAGACCGCAGACGCTCTCACCGAAGTCGCGCTGGAAACCGGCGCCGGAATGGCCATGGTCGGCGACACGCATCAGGCCCTCCCCGTCGGGCACGCCGGAGCCATGGCATCAGCGATCCGCCATGCCTCGGCAGCAATCGAGATGCATACGGTGCACCGCTTTCACGACGCCGAGTACGCGGCACTGACGCTGCAGCTGCGCGACCCGCGCGACCACGATCACGCGCTCCGGATCGCCGCCGATCTCTCGGCCCGCGGTCATGTGCGACGCGTGGACAACATTGAGGAAGCGCGAGCCGCCATGGTCAGCGCCTACTTCGACGAAACCGCTCACGGCCGACGAGTGGCCCTGGTGTGTGGATCCAACATCGAGGCCGATGCAATCAACGCGCAGATCCAGGAGCGACGCGTCGCGGCCGGCGAGATGAGCTCCACAGTCCTCGCTTGGGGGCGAGACGAACAACGGCTTCTCGCCGGCGATGCGGTGCAGACGCGACGCAACGATCCGCGGACCGGCGTCGAGAACCGTGCGCAATGGATCATCACGCGCATCGACCCCGACACCATCGACCTGGTCTCCCCCACCGACAGCGGCGAACGCCGCCGCATCACCCGCGACTACGCCCTCGACCACGTCATGCTCGCCTACGCATCCACGGTGCACGGAATCCAAGGCGAGACCACCGATGCCGCAGTCGTCGGTCCCGACGTCGACGCGGCCGGTCTGTATGTCGGGCTGACGCGCGGACGCCACCACAACGAGGCGATCGCCCTGGGGAGAACGGATGCCGCCGCGCGCGAGCACCTCGCAGGCACGATGCTCCGCGGAGCCACGGAGGTCACCGTCAACGATTCTCTTCGCGCTGTCGAGGCGGAGCTGCAACGAACTGCGCGAGACCAGGCAGCTCGACCGCAGGGGTACGTTTCCGGCCACCCGAGCTTGTCAGGAACTTCACTCTGAAACCACGCCGGCGGACGCCGTGCCAGCGGCGACGAGCCCGATGCCGTGGTCGCCCGGGAAGGAGGTTGCCGTCAGTGGTTACGGAGGGATTGGATGAGGTCCTTCTTGCGCTTCCTGGAGTAGCCGGACAGCCCGAGCTCCTTGGCGCGCTTGCGCAGTTCGGGAACTGTCCAGTCGTCGTAGCTGCCGGCTTCGCCACCTTTGCGGCCGACGCGGGAGCGGCCGGACTGGGTGCCGGCGGCGGCGTTGGAGATCCGGGCAGCTTTCTCCTTCGATGCTCCGTCTCGGCGCAACTCCTCGTAGAGTTCCGGGTCTTTGAGACGGGAGTCTTGGCCACGGGGCATGATCAGCGCCCCTCGGGGTCCTCAGCAGCGAGCCGGTCAGCCTCGGCGCTGTCGATCAGATCGTCGTTGGCGTCGGGATCGAGCACTCGCTCGCCGCCCAGTTCACGAGTGGCATCGGCCTCCGTGACGGAGTCGTCGTCGCTGTCGTCGTCGCCGTCCACGGGCAGGATCGGGTTCTGGTTGGACATTTCGCATCCCTTCTGTGAGGTTGTCGGTCGGATGCCGACGGGTTTCGGTCACGACGGTAAGGCGCACCGCCTGCACGGCCGATGGGGTTGACGACACCATGGACGGGCGGTAACGCGAAGACAGGACCTGCGGAGTGCGCCTGCGGCGTTTGTCAAGGGGGGACCGCAGTGACGGGAGTGGGCGCATCGTTGGTTCGGAGGTTCAGATGATCACGGCAGATCAACGGAGTCTGGTGTTCGAAACGCTCGGGGATGCCGCCTGGCGGCTGTGCGACACCGCGGTCGACGAGGGTGATGCGGCGCGCCTGGTGGCCTATGTCGAACGACTCGACACCGGCGGCTACGAGGCGATCTGGTTGGGGCTCGGCGTTCGCCCCAGCGTTCATGCATCCCAGGAGGAGGTGCTGCGCGCCGCGCAGCAGCTTCGACACGTGGAGGCATCGTCCACCCGTTCGAAGCCGATCCCGATTCCCCACCTCAGCCCGGCCCGCGTCAGGCACCACGGATGGGGATGATCGGCATCACGGACAGGCGGCAGAGAAGCGGCGCAGCGCGGGGGCGGCCGTGATCGTGGTCCGCTCGCATAGGCCGCGGTTCATTGAATCGTGACGTGGGTCGCGAGTTGGATGAGGACAGTGACGCTTTCGTCGACAGGGTGGGCGAGCACGGCTTCAGACGACCCGGTAAGGCGGAGTAGCGTTGCGCCGTCGCTCTGGACTGTCGCCCATCCGAGACAGCTCCAGGCCGGTGCCTATTCTCGGCGTCGGGTCCGCGGACACCGCTGGTCACGAGGGTAATGCCGGCGTCAAGCAAATCCACGGGCACCGCGGGCGGGTTTGAGGCGGGCGTGCGAGCGTTTGCGCTTGCCTGCCGCCTCAGCTCTGTGCGAGTTCGTCCAGCGCGTCGGAGATGTCGCGGATTACGCGTGCCGCGGTCTTCTGGTCGGATGCCGAGAGCCCGTCGATCACGTGGACGATCGTCGAGTGGTGTGCGGCGAACGAATCGTCGACCAGGGCGATCGCCTGCGCGGTCGGTTTCAGGTAGTGCGCCCGCCGGTCGGTCGGGTGTTGCACACGAACCAGATAGGACCGTCGGACGAGGCGTTCGATCACGTTCGTCACCGTGGCGCTGGAGGAATCCAGCATCACGATGAGGTCCTTCGGGCTGAGGTCGCGATCATCACGGTCACCCTGCACCAGATATCGCAACGCCGTCATGTCGACATTGGAGAGCCCGGAGGCCCGAAGCGCCCGCTCCGCCTGAATGCGTTCGGCGGTGCGCAGCCGCAGGATGGCATCACTCAGCTGCTGCCCGGCGGGTGTTGCCGGTTGATCGGCGTACAGATGCTCGCCTTCGTGACGCACGACCGTCTTGGGCATTCGCACTCCCCTGAATCTGGCGTCCCGAACGCGGCATTGGTGCCGCTCGCGACGCGTGGCAGATGCGGGACGAAACTAGCAGTCCGCCATGTGAAGCACAAGATATGTCACACTCGCCGAGATACACACGGTTCGGGATTGACAGCATCTGTGATAGTGGAGTATCTGTTCTGTAGGCATCTTCGGAAAGGACTACTCGTGGGAACCCTCCACTACGGCAACGGCCTCGACACGCTGACCATCCCCGACGATGTTCTCGCCCACGTGAAGATCGTCATCACCACCAAGTTGCGACGAGGAGAAAGCTTCACGTTCACTTGGCAGCATCCGCAGGGCTCCGGCCCAGCACGAACCACGCTGTGGATCCAACCCGCCATCCCCCTTCTCTTCACCTTCGAGTCCGCCGAGCCCGTCCCACTCGACCGCGAGTACCTGAACACGCTCGCGGTGGCAGCCAACAGCAACGCGGGACTGATCGTGAACAGCCCCGACTGCGATCAACTGGGCCGGCCACCCGAGCTGCGCCCAGCGGCGGCCTGATCGCGCGAGATAAGGCACCGTCGATCGTCAGTGTTCGACGCACCGGACCTTCGCGCGGCGCACGCCGGACTGCTACAGCCCCTTGCCTCCGGTCACCGGCAGGACCGCGCCGGAGACGAATGAAGCGTCGTCCGACGCGAGATAGACATAGGCGCCCGCCAGCTCCGCAGGCTGTCCGGCACGCCCGAGCGGGGTGTCCTGCCCGAAGGTCGCGAGCCGTTCGGCATCCCAGCCGGTGGCGGGGATCAGCGGGGTCCAGATCGGGCCGGGTGCGACGGCGTTGACGCGAACGCCGCTCGGACCCAGGTCCTCCGCGAGTGCCTGGACGAACGCGACCTGCGCGGCCTTCGTCATCGCGTAGTCGATGAGTCCCGGTGAGGGATTGAACGCCTGGATGGAGGAGGTGACGATGATCGATGCGCCAGGGTTCAGGTGCGGGATCGCCGCGCGGGCGGTGAACATCATCGCGTAGAGATTGGTGCGGAACACTCGATCCATCTCGCCGGTCTCCAGGTTCTGGAGACCGTCGCGGTCCTTCTGGTAGGCGGCGTTCAGGACGAGGATGTCAAGACCACCGAACGCGCTGACGGTGGCGTCCACGAGCGCACTGGCGAAACCCTCGTCCCGGATGTCGCCGGGCAGGGACACCCCGCGGCGGCCGGCAGCGGTCACGAGTTCCACGGTGGCATCGGCATCCGTCTGCTCTTCAGACAGGTGAGCGATCGCGACGTCCGCACCTTCCCGTGCGAACGCGATCGCGACGGCACGCCCGATTCCCGAATCACCCCCGGTGATCAGCGCCCGACGATCAGTCAGCCGGCCGCTGCCGCGATACGAATCCTCGCCGTGATCGGGGGTCGGAACAGTGTGGCCGATGAGACCAGGCTGCTCCTGCTCCTGCTCGGGGAAGCCGTCCTCGTGGTGCAGCGTGCGCGGGTCGGTCGGCGGCTCGATCATCGTGCTCTCCTGTCAGGAAACGTTCGGCTCGACCGTACGGGGGCATCGCATCCGCCGGGATGGGGTTGACACGCAGCCCGCCCCGCTCACCCTCCTCGGCCGATGGCCTCTTCGGGCAGTGACGGCGTGATGACGATGGAAACGTCCTGCATCTTCCAGTCCAGCTCGGAGACCATCTCGCGCGCCCGCTCGACGTCTTCGACGGCGATCTTGTGCCGGCGAGGGACGACGAACGCCTCGACGTGGAACACCTGCC
The DNA here is from genome assembly GCF_056156365.1 of Microbacterium sp. F01. Classification (NCBI taxonomy): domain Bacteria; kingdom Bacillati; phylum Actinomycetota; class Actinomycetes; order Micrococcales; family Microbacteriaceae; genus Microbacterium; species Microbacterium sp. F01. Next base: position 1,317,314 of record NZ_CM149592.1, on the reverse strand, counting down.
CCATGTCGCGCATCCGCACCGCCGCTCGGTCGATCCACGGCTCCTGCTCGAGGTCTGCCACGATGCGGTCGATGAGGGGATGCGGGTGCTTGTCGTCGTGCGTGCGCGCACGCTGGTCGATGAGGTCGAGCGTGGCGGCACGGGCGTTGCGGAAACCGTCCCACATGATGCCCAGCGAAATGAACAGCGCCGCCGCGCCGTCGAGCCACCAGATGCCGAGCCCGATCCCGGCGACCCCGACGATCGACGCGAGGGTGGTGGTCCAATCGGCCTTGGCCATGTCGGCATCCGCGTACAGCACCTTGTTATGCAGGACGGGGGCGAGCTTCGCCTTGGCGTGGCCGTAGAAGAACGGGCCGATCACGATCAGCGACATCACCGCGATCATGAACCAGCCCAGCCACACCGTCTGCCCGAACACGACCACGGTGCCGATGGCGGGATGCTCCTGGCGGATCAGGCCACCGATCGCCTCCACAGCGAGCGTGCCGCCCACGGCGAGCAGAGCGACACCCGCGACGAGGTGCCCGACCCCCATGGTGCGATGCAGGCCGAACGGGAATGCGCGCGTCGGCGGGCGGCGGATGAAGAGCAGGGCGAGCAGAAACGAGATCTGCGGGATCAGCGAGAGCATGTCTTCGATCCACGCCGTCCTCATCGCCTGTGAGCCGCCCAGCACCGACGCGATCACGCCGATCGTCACGATCGTGTACCCGATCGTGAACACCTCCCACCGGATCGCGCTGCGGATCGCCTTCTGCTGCTTCGCCGGGAGGTCGGTGCGGCCGAGCGACTTCAACCGCCCACCTCCTTGTCAAGAAAGGTCTCCAGCGCTGCCTGTATGCCGTTCTCACCCAGCGGGACGAGCATGACCGTCTTGCGACCCTCCAGACCGGGCAGCCGTGTATAGCCCCGGGTGACTGACACCCGATCGGCCCAGGGCGTTGCATCGGTCATGTCGCCCACGACGAGGTCGAGATCCCCGGCTTCGAGCCCTCCGACGAGCATCTCCTCGCTGCCGATCGTCCACTTCACCTCCGCGTCGTATGTGTCGGCGAACTCCTCGACGAGACCAGCGAGCGGCCCCTCGACCTCACCGTCGTCGATGGCCAGCGCCGAGCCAGCGGGAGAGGCCCCCACCCGGAGGTGCCTGGAGTTCACGACGCCGGCGAGCGTGCCGTCCGGATCGGATGGGATCGTCACACCGCATCCGGTCAGCGAACCGACGATCGCGATGGCGACCAACGTTGCGGACCATCGCGGGGGCGTCGCGCCGGCGCGAGCATAGGGCGCGATCGCGGGCGAGGCGTCGCGGCACGACGGCGTGATCATCTGCACCTCCGAGCCAACGATGCGCTCACGCCATCAGCGCCGCCACCCCTTGACAAACTCACCCCACGGCGCGCGTCCGGAGGTGACGTCCCGTGGAGTGGTGGGGATTCTGACCGGGTTGCCGGCGTCGTAGACGTTGGTGAGCCATCGTGCGATGGTCAGTGAGAACCGGCTAAAGCTACTCACAGAAGGACACAACGCACGATGGCTCTTGACCAGTCTGCCCTCCTCGAGCTCCTCGGGGAACTGAAACTCACCGACGTCAGCGACCGGATCCGGGTCGCGACCGAAGCCCTCTACCAGGAGCTGATCGACGCGGAAGCGGCCGCGTTCATCGGCGCCGCCCCCTACGAACGCAGCGTCGACCGGGTCGCGGTCCGCAACGGCACCCGCCCGAAGACCATCAGCACCACGGCCGGGGATCTGGAGTTGCGGATCCCGAAGCTGCGGACCGGCAGTTTCTTCCCGTCGCTGCTGGAACGACGCCGCCGGGTCGATCAAGCACTGTTCGCGGTCGTGATGGAGGCCTATGTCCACGGCGTCTCGACGCGCAAGGTCGACGATCTCGTGAAGGCGCTGGGCGTGGACACCGGGATCTCGAAGTCGGAGGTGTCGCGGATCTGCGCGAACCTGGACGAGGACGTCGCCGCGTTCCGGGACCGGCCGCTGGCGGACACCACCTACCCGTATGTGTTCCTCGACGCGACCTACTGCAAAGCCCGCGTCGGCCGGCGGGTGGTGTCGCAGGCCGTGGTCATCGCTATCGGGGTCGCCGCGGACGGGCGCAGGGAAGTGCTCGGCTTCGAGGTCGGCGAGACCGAATCGCAGCCATTCTGGACCACGTTCCTCCGCTCGTTGAAGGCCCGAGGGCTCGGCGGGGTGAAGCTCGTGATCTCCGACGCGCACACCGGCCTGATCGCCGCGGTCGACACCGTGTTCCAAGGCGCCAGTTGGCAAAGATGCCGGGTCCATTTCATGAGGAATGTGCTCACCGCGGTTCCGAAGGCGGCCGGCCCGATGGTCGCGTCGATCATCCGCACGATCTTCGCGCAACCCGATACCGAGCACGTATTCACCCAGTTCCACGAGGTCGTCCGCATGCTGAGCCGGTCGCACCCGAAGGTCGCGGACATGCTCGAGGACGCCCAGGACGACCTGCTCGCGTTCTGCCAGTTCCCGTTCCAGCACTGGCGTCAGATCTGGTCCACGAACCCGCTGGAGCGCGTCAACAAGGAGATCAAACGCCGCACCGACGTCGTCGGCACGTTCCCCAACCCGGCCGCCCTGCTGCGCCTCGCCGGGCACGTCCTCATCGAGCAGCATGACGAATGGGACGGCGCCGACCGCCGCTACTTCAGCGAGCACTCCATGGCCCTGCTCCTCGCCGACAGCGAGGAGGTGAGCATCCCGGAACTCACCGCGGCATAATCAGAACAGCTGACCCGCACGGTGTCGAGAAACTCCACCAACAAGCGGGACGTCACCCGTCCGGGTCAAGTCCCGTGGCGTGGTGTCACTTCTGTTGTTGCCGATGGTGGGTGATGGTCAGGCGGTGAGGTACAGCTCGGTGCGGGCGGGCTCGGTGTGTTCGTGCAGGGAGTGGATGAGCTTGCGCATTGAGATGTCGGAGAAGTAGCGGCGTTCGCCGTATTGCCACTCCTCGTGCTGCTCCTGCAGAACAGCGCCGATGAGGCGGGTCACGGAGTCGCGGTCGGGGAAGATCTGGACGACGTCGGCGCGGCGTTTGATCTCGCGGTTGAGCCGTTCGATCGGATTGTTGGACCAGACCTTCTGCCAGTGCTCTCGAGGGGTCGAGGCGAAACCGGTGAGGTCTGGCTCGGCGGTTTCGAGCATGGCGGCGATCTCGGGGAACGACCCGCGGAGGCTGTCGGTGACGGCCTGGTACTGGGCGAGCACGGCCTCCGGCGTGGTCTGCGCGAAGATCGTGGTGATCAGCGCGTTGACCGGCTTGGAGCGCGCGGATCCGATCTTCTGGGTGACGTTGCGGGCGAAATGGACTCGGCATCTCTGCCAGCCAGCTCCGGGCAGGATCGCCTTCACCGCTGCTTTCAGGCCGGCGTGCGCGTCGCTGGTGACCAGGGCGACCCCGAGCGGGTCGGCGTCGGTGGCGACCTTCAGTCCCCGGTCGCGGAGGCTGCGGAGGAACTCGGTCCAGAAGTCGGTGGTCTCCGCGTCTCCCAGCGCCATCCCGAGGATCTCCCGGCGGCCCTCGCCGCTGACGCCGGTGGCGACGACGAGGGCTTGGGAGACGACCCGGCCGCGGTGGCGGACGTCGAGGTAGGTGGCGTCCAGGAAGAGGTAGGGGAACCACGTGTGGTCGATCCGGCGGTGCAGGAACTCCTGCACGGCCTCGTCGATCTCACTGCAGATCCGCGACACCGTCGACCGGCTGATACCGGTGTCGTTGCCCAGCGCCCGGATCAGCTGGTCGACCTTGCGAGTGCTCACCCCGTCGATCCAGGCCTGGCAGATCACGGCGTAGAGCGCCTTGTCGACCCGGCGGCGCGGGTGCAGCAACGACGGGAAGAACGATCCCTCCCGCAGCTTCGGGATCGCCAAGTCCACCTCCCCGGCCGGGGTCGCGAGCGTCTTGGGGCGGGTGCCGTTCCGCCGAGTGGTGCGCTCCGGGGTGCGTTCGTGCGGCGCCGCGCCGATCTTCACCGTCGCTTCCGCGTCGATCAGGTCCTGCAAGCCGGCCTGCAGCATCCGGCGGAACACGTCCGAATGAGCGAGCTCCGGCTCGGCGAGGACTTCGGCAATCAGGGTCGTCAAGGCAGACTGGTTCTGGGTCATCGTGGGATCACTTCTTTGCTTCTTGGCGGAAACAACTGGTCTCCCACGATGGCCCTCCTACGTCAACGACGACGAGGACCCCGTGGGAAGTGACACCACGCTATGAGACGCACCCCAGGTCCAAAATGCCCGGAATTCCGCGGTTTTCGGCGAGCGGGATGCGGCTCACGCGGCCCGAATGAGGTTTCCGGTACCAAAGGTCGCAGGTTCGATTCCTGTCGGGGGCACCACCACTGGTAAGAGGGATCGTGGGTCATCAAGGCCCGCGGTCCTTCTGCTTTTCTGTGCAGCGCGGCTCCCCCGACCGGAACCGGACACTGCAGAACCGGCAACCCGCCCTCGCATCCGCACCGGATCCTGTCAAGACCTAGGTGACCGGTCCCGCGCGGAGGATCATCAGAGGTGGAGCTGATCGACGACCCCCCTCTTGCGCCCCCAGCGCTGGGTTTCGCCGGCATCTCCTCACGGAGGCCCACGATGGGCAAGCTGATCTACGAAGGGACCATCAAGGTCGACTTCGACGACCGGACACTCGCTCACCTGCAGCTCGTGATCGGCACGAAGCTGCGGCGGGGCGAGCCGTTCCACTTCACGTGGCGCGACGACGCCAGCATCGGCGATGGACGCACCACCATCTGGGTGCACCCGCGGTGTTCCCTCGTCTACAAGTTCTACGGCAGCCGCAAGCCTCAGCTGAACCCCGCCTGGATCGACGCGCTCGCGTACACGGCGAACTCATCGACCGGGCTGTACCTGGTGCCTGAGCCGGCGATGCCGGTCTCGCACGACCATGAGGAGCACGAAGTCGCCGAGTAGCAGCATGGCCGGATCCGCCACCGCGCTAGACCGATGCCGTGCGGTTGTCAAGCCGATGGGCCTGACACGGTCGACAGGGCTGGGATGGGGCAGACGACGACGGGAGTGGCGATGAAAAGGATCGACATCTACTACGGCGGAGACCACTACAGCGTGGGCGGGCGTCGCCTGGAAGACCTGCGCCAGGAGGTCGAGTCCGGTCTCGCCGGTGGCGTGCACTGGCTCGAGGTGAACGACGGCGAGGGCATGATGCGCACGGCTCACCTGCTCGTGACGCCGGGGGTTCCGCTGGCGATCGTGCCCATCCCCGACGAGTCGCCGCCGCGCGCCCCCGACGAGATCTGGTCGGAGGGCGGGCCGCCGGTTGCCGGATGACGGATGCTGCGCCTCAGGCGTCCGTCGAAGACTGCTGCCGGTTCGCCGGCTCGGCCTCGTCGGGGAGCGACGGAGTCGGGATGACGACGACGTCCTGCACCTTCCAGTCGAGATGCGCGACGGCGTCGCGTGCCTCCTCGATCTGCTCGACACGCACCTCGTCGGTGCGTGGGACCACGAAGACCTCGACGTGGAACACCTGGCCGATGTCGCGCATGCGCACCGCGGTCTCGCGGACCCACCCGAACTCTTCGACGCGGTCGGCGATGCGAGTGATGAGCGGATGCGGACGCGCGTCGTCTTCGGTGCGAGCGCGCTGATCGATGAGGTCGCGGATGGCGCCGCGGCTGTTGCGCCAGCCGTCCCACATGATGCCGAGCGAGATGAAAAGCGCCGCGGCGCCGTCGAGCCACCACAGGCCGATGCCGACGCCGAGTACGCCGACGATCGACGCCACGGTGGACGTCCAGTCGGCCTTGGCCATGTCGGCGTCGGCGTAGAGCACCTTGTTGTGCAGCTTCGGCGCCAGCTTCGCCTTCGCATGCCCGTAGAAGAACGGACCGATGACGATCACGCTCATCACCCCGACCATGAACCAGCCGAGCCAGATCGTCCGGCCGAACAGGTAGACCGTGCCGATCGAGGGGTGATCCGCGCGCACGAGCCCGCTGATCGCTTCATAGGCGAGGTTGCCTCCGACTGCGAGCAGCGCGACGCCCGCGACGAGGTGCCCCACCCCCATGACGCGATGATGCCCGAACGGGAAGGCCCGAGTGGGCGGACGCCGGATGAACAGCAACGCGATCAGGAACGAGATCTGCGGGATCAGCGACAGCATGTCCTCTATCCATGCGGTCTTCATCGCCTGCGAGCCACCGACGACGAGCGCGATCAGTCCGATCGTGACCAGCGTGTAGCCGATCGTGAACCACTCCCACCGGATCGCGCTGCGGAGGGCCTTCTGCTGGGCCGCAGGAAGGTCGGTGCGCCCCATCCTCTTCATCGCGCCAGCTCGCGGTCGAGGTAGCCCTCCAGGGCGGCCAGCCATTCGTTCTCGCCGAGCGGCGCGAGCAGCACGACCGGATCCCGGGCACCGGGGACGGAGTCGTACGACCGGGTCACCGCGACCCGGTCCGACCACGGGGTCGCGTCGGTCATGCCCCCGATCGCGAGGTCGATGTCACCGGTCTCGAGTCGGTCGACGAGGTCCTCCTCACTGCCGATGGTCCAGGTGACCTTGGCGTCGACCGACGCGGCGAAGTCGTCCACGAGCTCGGCGAGGGAGCCGCCGACCTTCGACCCGTCGATGGTCACGAGTTCCCCCGAGGCCGAGGCGCCGGCTCGCAGCTCACCGCCGCGCACCCGATCGAGTGTGCCCTGCGGATCGCTCGGCACTGTGATGCCGCAACCCGCGGCGCACAGCGCCAGCGCCAGCAGGGGCACGCTCCACACGCGTCGCCACCGGCTCATGTCCTGAGTCTCACGCCGGCGCCGGGACGTCGGGACCGCCTTGACCCTCCCTCATCGGACTGCTAGCGCAAGCCCCTCGCAGGCGATCGCCGGCGCCGCGGTGGGCGGCGCCGGCGATCGATGGGGTGTGGTTACGGCAGGACGATCTCGAAGTCCGGGTCGCCCTGGTCGAGCACGGCGAGGATCTGCTTCAGCACGTCGACGTCGCCGCGCACCTGGATGCCGTCCGAGTCGGTGTCGCCGCCGGCGAGCTGGATCAGACGCGGCTTCGACAGCGTCAGCTGCAGCGGCGTCGCCGGGTCGGCGTCACGCTCGACGTAGACCAGCACGCCGTTGCGCAGCGTCAGGTGGAAGCTGCGATCGAGGTCGCTGAGACTGACATCGAGCGACAAATCGAGATCCCACGCCTTCGGGCCGTTCACGCGGATGGCGACGGCGTCGAAGAGCTGCTCCGGCATGAGCTGGGCGATGATCAGCGGCGCGGCCGTCTGCGTGGGCGTGCCGAAGTTGCCCTCGCGCAGCTCGGTGGCACCCGACAGGAAGAAGTTGCGCCACGTGCCGTTCTCGGCGCCGTACGCCAGCTGCTCGAGCGTGTCGGCGTACAGCGCACGCGCTCCCGCATGGTCGGCGTCGGTGAAGACTGCGTGATCGAGCAGCGTGGCCGCCCAGCGGTAGTCTCCGGCGTCGAATGCTTCCTGCGCGAGCTCCACAACCCGGCCGATGCCGCCGATCGCCGAGACGTAGCGCTCGGCGAGCGCCTGCGGCGGGTGGGGCCACAGGCGTGCCGGGTTGCCGTCGAACCAGCCCATGTAGCGCTGGTAGATCGCCTTCACGTTGTGGCTGACCGAGCCGTAGTAGCCGTGGGTGCTCCACGACGCCTCGAGCGCGGGAGGCAGTTCGATCATCTCCGCGATCTCCGCGCCGTTGTAGCCCTGGTTGAGCAGCCGCAGCGTCTGGTCATGCAGGTAACCGTAGAGGTCGCGCTGGATCGCAAGGAACTCGTTGATCGCGTGGTTGCCCCAAGTCGGCCAGTGGTGCGAAGCGAATACCACCTCGACCTGGTCGCCGTAGCGGGCGATCGCCTCGGTCAGGTACTGCGACCAGACATGCGGATCCCGCACCAGGGCGCCGCGCAGGGTCAGCAGGTTGTGAAGGGTGTGGGTGGCGTTCTCGGCCATGCAAAGCGCCTTGGAGGCGGGCAGGTAGAAGTGCATCTCCGTGGGCGCTTCGGTGCCGGGCGCCATCTGGAATTCGAACGGCACCCCGTCGATCGTGTGCGTCTCCCCAGTCGCGGTGACCTCGAGCGTCGGCGGCAGGATCGTGGCCACCCCGATCGAGGTGGTCTGCCCGAGCCCCGCCCCGACCTGCCCCTGCGAACCCTTCGCAAGGGCGGCACCGTACATGTATCCCGCACGGCGGCCCATCGCGGTGCCCGCGTACACGTTCTCGGCCACCGCGTGCTCCAGGAACCCTTCCGGGGCGATGATCTGCACCGCGCCCGCGTCGACCTCGTCCTGTGTCACGATGCCGAGCACCCCACCGAAGTGGTCGATGTGGCTATGTGTGTGGATCACCGCACGGATGGGGCGGTCACCCCGGTGCTTCCGGTACAGCGCCATCGCGGCCGCCGCCGTCTCGACCGAAATCAGCGGATCCACGACGATCACACCGGTGTCGCCCTCGATGACGGACATGACTGACAGATCGAGCCCGCGCACCTGGTACAGCCCGGGCACCACCTCGAACAGCCCGTGCTTGGCCACCAGCTTCGACTGGCGCCACAGGCTCGGGTTCACCGAGTCGGGCGCGTCGCCCTCGACGAAGTCGTAGGTCGAGGCATCCCACACCACCTCGCCCTTGTCGTTGCGAATCTTCGGGTCGTCGAGCGTCGCGATGAACCCCCGATCCGCGGCGGCGAAGTCATCGACGTCGTCGAACGGCAGGGCGGCGAGCGCCGCCTCCTGAGCCTCGCGGATCGACGCTTCCGGTTCCCGCTGTTGCATTTCCTGTTCCCTTCGTCCCGGCCCCGGCGGCCGTGGTCTTCATTCCCGCGGCGCGGGTGCTTCGAGCGCCGCGACAGCCTCGCGGTTGGTCGCGAAGAACGTCTGGTCCGACAGCAGCCCGAGTTGCTCCAGGCGCGCTCGGGTCGGAGTCCTGACCCGGCTGAACGCCAGACTCACACCCTGCTGGTCGAGCCACTCCTCGAGCGACGCGAACGCCTCAGCACCGGTCACATCGATGTCGGTCACCGCCTCCATGTCGATGACGACGTGCTGCACAGGCTCGTCGGCGCCGGTCACCGCGCGCTTGACCGCCGCGGAGAAGACGGTGCCATTCGCGAAGAACAGCGGCGCCGCCATCCGTACGACCACGATGCCCGGCGCGGTCGTGGCGCCGGCGGCTGCGTCCTCGAGGAGCGACTGCTTCGCGTCGTTATCGGCGGCGAGCACGTCGATCGACGGATTCGCCGCGCGCTTGGCGAGGTTGATGAGGGCGAGCACGAAAGCCACGAGGATGCCGGGGATCGCACCGATGAACAGTGTCACGAGGAAGCACACCGCGCCGATGGCGAACTCGAAGCGGTCCTGGCGCCACAGCTGACGGAACTCACGGATGCCGAGCAGCGGCAGGATGGCGACGCCGACCACCGCGCCGATGGCGGGCGACGGGATGTCGGCGAGCAGCGCGGTGCCGAACAGCAGGAGCAGCAGGGTGCCCGCCGCCAGCACCAGCGACGGAAGCTGGGTGCGCGAGCCCGCCTGGTCCATCGCGGCGGTGCGCGACGTGGACGATCCCATCGAGAAGCTGCCCTGGGCACCGGCGGCGATGTTGCCGAGCCCGAAGGCGAGAAGGTCGCGGTTCGCATGGAACGGATAACCGTGCTTCTCACCGTACGAACGCGAGACGAGGAGGCCTTCCGCCGTGGTGACCAGGGTGAGCGCGATCGCCGACGGGATGAGCGCTCCCCACATCTGCCAGTCGATGACGGGCCACGTGAGTGTGGGCGGGCCGGCAGGAACCTCGCCCAGCACGTCGACACCCTGCCGATCGAGTCCCGTCAGGACGACGAGCAGGGTCGACAGGACGAGCACGACGAGCGCCCACGGGACGGCCTTCAGCAACCTCGCGCCGAGCAGCAGAACGGCGACGGACACCGCCGAGATCGCCAGCGACCACGCGTTGACCGTCTCGAGGTTCGACACGAGGCCGAACACCTTGTCGACGAACTCCCCTCCGGAGTCGATCTTCACGCCGAGCATCTTCGCGATCTGGCTGACCAGGATGTCGAGGGCGAGGCCCCCGACGAAGCCGATCAGGATCGGCTTGGAGAGGAAGTTCGCAAGGAAGCCGAGCTTGAAGACCGCCATCAGCACGAACATGACACCGCAGATGATCGCCTGGGCGAGGGCCAGCGTCGCGTAGTCCGCGCTGCCGGCGGTTGCGAGCCCCCCGATCGACGAGGCGACGAGGGCGGCGGCGGCGGCATCCGGCGACGCCACGACCTGCCGCGACGACACCACGAGCGCGTAGACGATCGTCGGCACGATGAGGGCGTACAAGCCCGCCGTCGCGGGCAACCCGGCGATCTGGGCGTACCCGATGTTGAGCGGGATGGCGATCGCGAGGAGCGTGACGCCCGCGGTGAGCTCGGTGCCGAGATTCCGCCGGGTCAGGCCGGCGAGGGGTCGCTGCATTCCTGCTCCTGGGATACGTGGGGACACAGACGTCTCCACCTTGGCACGAGTGAGCGGCGTCAGACGGGATCCCCAGGCACGAGCGGCGGCACGACGGCCTCGCTCGTGACCGTCGATGACCAGCCGTGCCGCGCCAGTCCCGCCGTGAGGGCGGCGACCACGCCGGAGGTCACCGTGAGACCGCGCGCGGGATCGTGCCAGAACTGGACGCGTCCGGTGATGCGCGTCTCCGACACGGCGGTGACCAGCACGCCGACCGCCGGCTCGGCGTGCACGCCCTCCGCGGCGGCCGCGGACTCGGCGAGCGCGCCGACTACCTCGTCGACCCCTGCACCGGACCGCTCCACACGCACCTGCACTTCGCTCCGCCTGCCGCCGTACCGCGAATTGTTGACGAGCGTCTCGGCGAGGAGCTTGGAGTTCGGCACGTGCGCGGTGCGCCCGTCGGGCGTGGTGAAGACCACCGCGCGCGAGTTGAGTTCGACGACGGTGCCGGTGATGGGCTTGCCGTCGGGCCCCTCGACGGTGATCTCCTCTCCGAGCACCACAGGCTTGCGCGTGGCGATGAGCACGCTCGCGGCGAAGTTGTCCGCGACGCCTCGGAGCACGAGCGCCGCGACGACGACCAGCACGATGACGACCGCCAGTACCGGCTGCACGTTGGCCCCGAGGAACGCCAGGGCGATCCCGAAGCCGACGAGCAGCAGCGTGTACTGCGCGAACCGCGCGGCGAAGCGTGTCGCCGCGGGAGTGGCCGTGGGCACATGTCCCATGAGGTCGGTGACGGCGCGCTTGGCGATACGGGAGGCGATCCACCCGGCGAGCAGGGCGACGATGGCCCACAGCACCTGCCACCACGTGATCGGCGTGCTCAGGAACTGGCTGAAATCCACGTCGTCAGACTACGAGCGTCCCGTCGGGGCCGAGCGCGCCTCGCCGGGGCTCCGGCTTCGGACGAGAGCCCCGACGATGCCGGGCGCAAAGCGATGATCCCCTCGGTGCCGAAGCGCCGGGGGGATCGTCAATGCGATGTTGGGTTTCTGTGTTCCGGGTCCTTTCGGGCCTTACGTTTCTGTTTTCTCTTCGCAAGATCGAATGTCCTCCTCCACGGCCCCGTCGTCAAGGGTTCACGCGAAAGTCATCTCGATGTCAGGTTGAGGGTTGGGATGCTGCGCCCCGGCGCAGTCGCCGGGACGCAGCATCCGCTCGATCACTGCGTGAAGCGCTCCTTGAACGCGTCCATGCTCTTGCCCGCACCGTGAGACTTGCCCGGGGAGCTCACGGCATTCACGGTCGACGTGTCGAACGCGAACGTCATCACGGCCGCGGCGACGGCATCCGCGTTCACGTCGAGCGCGAACGTGTTGATGTTGCCGACGAGGTCGTAGTCCTCGCGGAGGGCGTCGTACAGCGGCACGTCCTGGCCCACCCCGGTGAGGTTGTCACACGGCTGGTGGTAGCACGGGTCGTACGCCGCCCCTGGCACGCCGCCGTAGAGCGCCGCTTCGGCAGCCGTCTTCGGCACTTCTGCGCCCGTGAACAAGCCGCCCGCCGGGATGCCCACGGCGATGAATGGGCCGTAGTCCGAGCGCCCCGAGAACTCGCTGTCCTGCGACGGCAGACCACGACCGTCGTAGAACGCCTCGAAGACGTCCTCGATCTGAGCCGAGCCCTCCGGGATGAAGCCCGGCGCTGCCGTGCCGCCGGAGTTGTCGCCGTCGTAGATGCCGAACATGTAGTTCGGCGACCCGATCATGTCGAAGTTGAGGTAGAGCGCGATGTCTGCGATCTCCTCGTCCGACAGCGCTCCGACGTAGTGCTCCGAGCCGAGCAGACCCTCTTCCTCAGCACCCCACCACGCGAACCGCACCGTGTTGTTCGGCTTCGTCTTCTGCATCTGGATCGCCGTCTCCAAGAGCGCCGCGCTTCCCGAGCCGTTGTCGTTGATCCCCGCACCGTCCTGCACGCTGTCGAGGTGCGCCCCCGCCATGACGGTGTTGTCGTCGTTGCCGGTGGCCGTCTCGGCGAACACGTTCCAGGCGGTGCGGATGTCTTCCTCGTAGTCGACGGTCACCGTCACCGTCGCACCAGGAGTGCTCGCGAGGTCGACGCCCACGGAGTGCGTGACGAAGACCGCAGGGATGGTGAGCCCGGTCGCGTCGCCGATCATGTTGATCAGACTGTCGTCGCCGGTGTTGTTCCGGATGATGACGGCTTCCGCGCCGGCGGCCTGCGCGTTGAGCGCCTTCACGGCGAAGCCGCATCCACCGCGTTGGACGAGCACCACCGAGTCGGCCGGGAGGACGCCGAAGTCGGCGACCGTGCAGCCGCTGGTGTTGTCGGGCGACGGCAGGTCGACCAGCACGAGCGATCCCGTCGCCGTGCCCTCGGGGCTGCCGCTGTCGAATCTGTTGCGAAGGAAGTCCTCGCCGTCCTCGAACTCGGTGGTGACGCCGCCGGCGACGCGGATGAGTTCGGAGTTCTCCTCGAAGTACGGGAACTCGAAGTCCTGGACGGTCGGTGTGTAGCCGGCTGCCTCCAGCTCCGCGACGACGTACTCGACCGAGGCCTCATAGCCGGGCCGACCGGCTGCCCGGTCGCCGTACTGATCCGCGATGTCCTGGAACGCCTCGAGGTGTGACATCACCCCCTCGAGCGTCACGGCCTTCTCGATCTTCTTCACCGAGTTGTTGTTCGGCGCCGCGTACGCGGGACCGGCCAGTGCGACGGTGGACGTCATGGCGACCGCGGTGGCGATGGCCCAGGCGCGCCTGGTTCTCATGGGCATGGTCGTGCCTCTCCGCCGGCGACCCCTCTGGCGCCGGCTTCCTGCGGGGATGCTCACACACTCGCGAAAGGACGGCCAGTCCCGCGTCCGGCACTCTCATCGAGCTCTCATACTTGCCGGTCAGAGAACGGATGCTGCGACCCGGCGCGGATGCCAGGGTCGCAGCATCCGTTCCCCGAAGTCACTCGTGACCGACGAGCTTCAGCCCGACGACGCAGCCGACGAGGCCCAGGATGAGGAGCATCTTGACGAGCGAGAACGCCTCGTCGCCGGTGATCATCGCGTAGGCGACGGTCAGCGACGCGCCGATGCCGACCCACACCGCATACGCGGTGCCGGTGGAGATGTCGCGCATCGCCCAGGCGAGTCCGCCCATGCTGGCGACGAGCGCGACGCCGAAGATCACCGATGGCCAGAGCTTCGTGAAGCCTTCGGTCTTGCCGAGCGCGGTGGCCCAGACGGCCTCGAGGATGCCGGAAACGATGAGGATGACCCACGCCATGACTGTGCTCCTGGCCAGTCTTGTCGCGTACCGGGTACTGATCCGTCGTCCGGGGATCCGGTCGGGGATCCGCTCACCACCCTAGCCGCTTCCCCTGGGCACCCCCTGGGCAGAGTCGCCGTGCCGGATCAGACGAAGAAGAGCCAGTCGAGCATGCCGGGGTTGTGCGCGTGGACGAGCACGAGGAAGACGACGGCGTCGAACAGCAGATGCACGGTGACGACGTACGTGAGCGAGCGCGTCTTCATGAAGATGAAGCCCTGCAGCAGCGCGAACGGGATGGTGAGCAGCGGCCCCCACGCCTGGTAGCCGAGCTCCCAGAGGAACGACACGAACACGACGGATTGCAGGATGTTCGCCTGCCAGAACGGGAAGTGGCGCCGCAGCAGCGCGAGGCACGTGCAGATGAAGAAGAGCTCGTCCCAGATGCCGACGGCGCCGACGCCGACGAACAGGCGCGCGATGAGCTCGGGGGTGTCGACGACGGGCCAGTTGAGGTACACACCCGAGGTGATGAAGTAGAACGGCAGGATCAGCCAGCCCAGCAGCAGCACGGCGATGAGCCAGGTCCACTGGAACCGCGTCCACCGACCTCCGCCGCGCCACGGGAACCGGATCGCGCGGTCGCGGTACAGCCACCGCGAGATGACGTACGGCACCGCGACCGCGCCCCCGAGCGCGATCGCGAAGCGCAGGATCGCGAGGTTGTCGAGCTCCGCCTTCAGCGGGATCGCGCTCACGATGAGCAGGCCGACGGCGATGAGCGAGAGGTCGCGCACGAGCGAGGGAGGACGGATGCTGCCACCCGGCGCCGGCGGCCGGGCGGCAGCATCCGTCCGTTCCGTGAGCAGCGCCACCGCGAGACCCGCGGCCAGCAGCACCCACCCGAGCCACGGCACGCGCACGACGAAGAACGCCGGGGCCGCGAGGCAGACGAGCAGGGCGGGCGCGAGACCCCACGACCACGTGCGGACGGCCGGCGCGGGCGGGGCGTCGGGATGTGCGGGCATGCGCGGCGGCTCCGTTCGTGGTCGGGGTCGGGTCAGTGGTCGAGGGGGTGTTCGATCTCATCCTTCGGCATGCGGGCGACGACGTAGGCGACCGCGCCGAGGATCAGCGGGATCACGCCGGCCGCGATGAAGATCGCCTCGATCGGCACGACCTCGGCGAGCGGGCCGGCCAGGGCCATCGATAGCGGCATGAGCGCGAGCGAGACGAAGAAGTCGAGGCTCGAGATTCGGCCGAGCATGTGGCGGGGAACGCGGCGCTGCAGCAGCGTGCCCCAGATCACGTTGCCGTAGCTGAAGCCGAACCCGACGACGAACAGACAGAGCGCCATCAGCCAGTACTGGTGGGTGACGCCAACGATCGCGAAGGGCAGCGTGCTGACGCCCCACACGCCCATCATGACGGTGAGGTACCGGCGCGGCAGCTTCATCGACGACACCACGATCGACCCGAGCACCCCGCCGATGCCGTAGATCGCGAGGAGGAAGCCGAACAGGCGCGGGTCCTCGCCGACGCGGTCACGCGTGACGAAAGGCAGCAGCACCTCTTCAGGACCGACGAACACGAGCACCCATCCGGTCGCGAACAGAAGCGTCCACAGCAGCCACGGGGTGCGGATCGTGAAACCTACGGCCTCGCGCAGGTCGTGGAGCACGCCGCGCACGCCCTCGGGAGCCTCGTGCTGTTCGCCGGGAGCGGCTGGCGGCTCGGGGCGCACGAACAGCAGCAGCACGAACGCCAGCGCGTGCGCGGCGACGACGCCCCACGCCGCGTGCGCGGGTGCGAGCACGGCCGCGACGATCACACCCGCCGCCGCCGGGCCCGCGGCCTGCTGCAGCGCGGGCCTGATGGCGCCCTCGAGGCCGTTCGCGGCGAGCAGCTGCGCGGGCGGGAGGATGCGCGGCAGGATCGCGCTGTACGCCGGGAAGAAGAAGCCCGCGCCGGCACCCATCACGAACGCCACGATCGCGAGGTGCGGGATCGTCACGGCGCCGAACACGCCGGCGACGGCGACCGAGGTGATCGCGAGCAGATTGACGAGCTCGACGAGGCGCAGCAGCAGCCGTCGCGGCACGCGGTCGGCCGCGATGCCACCCGGGATCGCGCACACGAGAAGCCCCACCGCGTTCGCCGCGGCGACGGCGGAGAGCTCGACCGGTCCGCCGCCCGCGCCGATGACCGTGTAGACCATGACGACCGCCCACATGCCGGCGCCGAAGATCGACAGGACGACCGCGCCGAACAGCATGCGGAAGTCGCGGTGGCCGAGCGGCCGCACGAAGCGCCACGGGTCGCGGCTCGACCGCGGCACCTCGCGGGTCGCAGCAGCCTCGCCCTCCGGTTCGCGCGTGGGCTCGGGCGTCGGTCCCGGCACCGGGACCGGGCCGGTGAGGGGTCCGGTGGGTCCGCTCATGACCTCGCGACGCGGCGGTACGACAGATCGCGGATGTCGCGTCCCACGCGCGCGCCCTTGCGCTCGAACGCCGTGAGCACGCGGCCGTCGAAGCGCGGCGCCCACTCCCCCTCGAAGGTCCGCTCGAAGTCCGGCGCCGACGACATGACCTCGCGCATCTGCAGCGCGTAGTCCTCCCAGTCGGTCGCGAGCCGCAGCATCCCGCCGTCCTTCAACGCCCGCGCGGCGATCGCGCCGAAGCCCTCAGCGACGAGGCGTCGCTTGGTGTGCTTCTTCTTGTGCCACGGGTCGGGGAAGAAGATCCAGAGTTCATCGACGGATGCTGCGGGCAGCAGGTGCTGCAGCACCTCGGGCGCGTTCGCCTCGACGAGGCGCAGGTTGCGCGCGCCCGCCCGGTCGGCGTCGAGCATGGTGCGGGCGAGCCCTGCCCGGAAGACCTCGATCGCGAGGAAGTCGGTGTCGGGGCGCGAGGTGGCGGCGTGCACGATGGCATGCCCCTGGCCCGAGCCGATCTCGACGACGAGCGGCGCCTCGCGCCCCCACACCGTCGCGGGGTCGATCGCCGAGTCGGGGAGGATGCTCGTGGCCGCCCGGTCGCGCGGCACCTCGATGACGTACTGCGGGGCGAGCTCGCTCCAGGCCCGCTCCTGGGCGTCGGACATGCGTCCGCTCCGCCGTACGAACGACACCGGCTTCTCACGGAAGGTGCGGGGCTCGGGCGCAGGCGTGGCAGGGTTCGTCACCCCTCCAGGCTACCCAGGGCCGGGGACGCCGACCGGCTACTGCGGGACGGTGACGAAGTCGATGAGCTCCTCGACGCGGCCGAGGAACGCCGGCTCGAGGTCGCGGTAGGTCTTCACCGACGCGAGGATGCGCTGCCATGCCCGCGCGATGTCGGCCTGGTCGCGCGCGGGCCAGCCCAGCGCGCGGCACACGCCGACCTTGAACTCGATGCCGAGCGGCACCTCGGGCCAGCGCTCGATGCCGACGGCGCCCGGCGTGACGCACTGCCACACGTCGATCCAGGGGTGGCCGACGATGAGGACGTGCCTGCCGTGGCCGCCTCGCGCGATGGCGTCGGCGATGCGCGACTCCTTCGAACCGGGCACGAGGTGGTCCACGAGCACGCCGTAGCGGCGTTCGGCCGACGGGGGCTCCTCGTCGAGCGCGGCGTCGAGCAGGTCGATGCCCTGCAGATACTCGACGACGACACCCTCTTCGCGCAGGTCGTCGCCCCAGACCTTCTCGACGAGCTCGGCATCGTGCCGGCCCTCGACGAGGATACGGCTGGCGCGCGCGACGCGGGCACGGGAGTCGGCGGTCACGAACGAACCGGAGGCCGTGCGCTTCGGGCCGGTCGGCGCGGCCGCCGGCGCCGGCGGACCGAGCACGACGAGCTTGCCGTCGATGAGGAAGCCCGCGCCGAGCGGGAACAGGCGGCGGCGGCCGAGGCGGTCCTCGAGCTCCACCATGCCGCTCGACGCACCGACGACGGCGCCGCAGAAGCCGTCGTCGGCCACCTCGACGACGAGACCACGGGATGCTGCCACCCTCGGGAGCTCGCGCACCCCGTGGCCCTTCCAGCCTGTGGCCAGCACATCGGCGCCGTAGCGATCGTCCATGGTCCTCCTCCGGATCGGTAAGGCTACCCGTGGCGCACTCCCGCAGACCGGAGCGACCCGCGCCTGACGCGAGAGCGCCGGGCCGCAGCATCCGTCCTCCGTCCTCACTGCCGTTGATGGGGGGACGCGGAATCGGGGCCGGCCGTACGTTCTCGGCGAACACACATCGGGCGTCGGGGCCGTGGGCTATCGTCGTATCCCCGCGGCTGAATAGACTCGCGGAGGGGGAAACCCGAGTCCCAGAGGGGGGATCGATGCGACTGCGTTGGGCTGCAGCGCTGGCGTCCGCTGCGGTGGTCGCGGTCACGGCGATCGGCGGTGGGGCGGCGCTCGCGACTCCTCCGGTCACGCTCGGGTCCGGCTACGTGCTCGATGACGCGGACGTGCTGTCATCCGGGGAGGAATCCGACGCGCAGAACCGCCTCGAGCAGCTCAAGACCGACACGGGACTCGACCTGTGGGTCGTGTACGTCGACCAGTTCACCGACCCGTCCAGCGCCGAGGACTGGGCCAACCAGACGGCAGATGACAACGGGCTCGGGGTCAGCCAATACCTGCTCGCGATCGCCACCGAGGGACGCCAGTACTACCTCTCCGGCTACTCCGACGGCCCGCTCAGCCAGGACCAGCTCGCGACGATCGAGCAGGAGCAGATCCAGCCCGCTCTCGCCCAGGACGACTGGCTCGGCGCCGTCGACGCTGCGGCCGATGGCATGACCGACGCCGCCGGCGGCGGAAGCGGCACTCCGGGCGCCGACGCGGGCGGCAGCGGGTGGCTCACGTGGCTGCTCGTCATCGTCGTCGTCGGCGTCGGCATCGTGCTGCTGGTGATGTTCCTCCGCCGGCGCAAGAAGGGCGCGGTGACAGCCGGACCGGCCGGCCCGGCGCAGCCCAGCATCGAGGAGCTCGAGCGGCGCGCGTCGTCGCTCCTCGTCGAGACCGACGACGCCATCAAGACCAGCACGCAGGAGCTCGCCTTCGCGAAGGCACAGTTCGGGGATGCGGCGACCACCGAGTTCGAGGCGGCGCTCGCGACCGCGCAGCAGAGCCTCGACGAGGCGTTCGGGCTCAAGCAGAAGCTCGACGACCACATCGAGGACTCCGAACAGGACACGCGGGCGTGGAACGAGCGCATCATCGCGCTCTGCGAGGCGTCCAACGCGCTGCTCGATGAGAAGGCCGCCGCCTTCGACGAGCTGCGCAAGCTCGAGCAGAACGCCCCTGAGGCGCTCGCGCGCGTGCACGAAGCCAAAGCGAAGGCCGAGGCATCCCTCGACGAGGCGACCTCCCGGCTGCAGAGCCTGCAGACGGCGTACGCCCCCGAAGCGCTGGCGACGGTCGTCGACAACCCCGAGCAGGCCCGGCAGCGCCTCGCGTTCGCCGACGAGCAGCTCACCGCCGCGCAGTCCGCGATCGGCGCCGGCGACGGCGGCGAGGCCGCGGTCGGGATCCGGGCGGCCGAAGAGGCGGTCGGCCAGGCGACGCTCCTCGAGAACGCCATCGACAAGCTCCAGGCTGATCTCGCCGAGGGCGAGCGCAATGCCACGGCCCTCGTCGCCGAGCTCGAGTCCGACATCGCGGCGGCGTCGGCGCTGCCGGACGCAGACGGGCGGATCGCGGGCGTGATCGCGTCGACGCGCCAGCAGCTCGACGCCGCCCGCGGCCAGCTCACCGGCACCGCCAAGCGCCCGCTCGCGGCGCTGCAGAGCCTCGAAGCGGCCAACACGCAGATCGACACGCTCGTGCAGGGCGTACGAGACGCCGAGGCGCAGGCGCAGCGCGCGCGGCAGATGGTCGGCCAGGTCATGATGCAGGCGCAGGCGCAGGTGTCGGCCGCCGAGGATTACATCACCGCGCGCCGCGGCGCGGTCGGAGCGCAGGCGCGCACGCGCCTCGCCGAAGCCGGCGCCTCACTCGCCCGCGCGCAGGCGCTGCAGGCGAGCGACCCGCAGCAGGCGATGCAGCAGGCGCAGCGCGCCGACCAGCTCGCCGGGCAGGCGATCCAGCTCGCGCAGAACGACGTCGGCGCGTTCGACGGTGGGATGGGCGGCATGTTCGGCGGCGGCCAGCAGGGCGGCGGCGGAAGCGGCGGCATGCTCGGCGCCGTCCTCGGCGGCATCGTGCTCAACTCCGTGCTGGGGGGCGGGCGCTCCTCGGGCGGAATGGGCGGCGGCCTCGGCGGCATGCTGGGCGGCGGCGGAGGACGCTCGTCGGGCGGCATGCGACCCGGTAGCTTCGGAGGCGGCGGCACGCGCGCCCGTCGAGGAGGTGGCCGCTTCTGACCCGAACACGCGGAGCCGTCCGCGCAACGCCGGCCGCGGCATCCGTCTCCAGACCAGACTCATCGACCCAGAACTGAAGTCCGATAGGAAGGAAATCCGATGGCGAAGCAGTCCATCTTCGGTCGCATCTCGACCCTCATGAAGGCGAACATCAACGCGCTCCTCGACTCTGCCGAGGACCCGCAGAAGATGCTCGACCAGCTCGTGCGCGACTACACGAACTCGATCGCCGACGCCGAGTCGGCCATCGCCGAGACGATCGGCAACCTGCGCCTGCTCGAGCGCGACCACCAGGAGGACGTGCAGGCGGCCGCTGAGTGGGGCAACAAGGCGCTCGCCGCCAGCCGCAAGGCCGACGAGCTGCGCGGCGTCGGCAACACCACAGACGCCGACAAGTTCGACAACCTCGCCAAGATCGCGCTGCAGCGTCAGATCAGCGAGGAGAACGAGGCCAAGGCGATCGCGCCGACCATCGCCACGCAGAACGAGGTCGTCGACAAGCTCAAGGAGGGCCTCAATGGCATGAAGCAGAAGCTGGAGCAGCTGAAGGCCAAGCGCTCCGAGCTTCTCGCCCGCGCCAAGACCGCCGAAGCCCAGAACAAGGTCCACGACGCCGTCAAGTCGATCGACGTGCTCGACCCGACGAGCGAGCTCGGCCGCTTCGAAGACAAGGTCCGCCGCCAGGAGGCTCTCGCCGCCGGCAAGCAGGAGCTGGCCGCGTCGACACTCGACGCGCAGTTCAACGCCCTCGAGGACGTGGGCGAGCTGACCGAGGTCGAGGCCCGTCTCGCCGCGCTGAAGTCCGGCGCTCCGGTGCAGGCCGCGATCGAGAACTGAGCCCACCGCTCGCGTCTCGGGGCGCCGGGTCCTCACGGATCCGGCGCCCCTCGCGTCTGCCTCCAGCGAACGACGAGCGGGACGGATGCCGCGGCCCTCGGTCTGCGCGAAGATGAAGAGATGACGCGTTACCTCGTGGTCCCGCAGTGGCAGGGAAGCCCGTCCTCCCGCGCGATGCAGCTCATCGACGGCGCCCAGGCGATCGCGGGAGACCTTCCCCGGGCGTCCACCACCGTGCTCGACGTTCCCATGGAGGCGGGCGAGTCGCTCGGCACCGGCATCCACCGTCTGAGCGCGTTGCAGCGCGTGAACGGCCTGGTCGCACAGGCACTTGACGCACACGACGCCGCGGCGCCCGACGAGCCGGTGCTCACGATCGGCGGCGACTGCGGCGTCGCACTCGCACCGATCGCACATGCCGCGCGCCGCTCCCCCGGGCTCGCAGTCGTCTGGATCGACGCTCACCCCGACCTCAACTCACCGGACTCGTCGCCGTCGGGCGCGTTCGCGGGCATGGCGCTGCGCGCCGTGATCGGCGACGGCGACCCTGGTCTGGCGCTGCCCGCGGGCACGATCGCCGCCGAGCGCGTCGTCGTCGGCGGGGCACGCTCGTTCGACGATCCGGAACTCGAGCTGGTGTCCGAGCTCGGCATCGCGGCCCTGACCGTGGAGGCGCTGCGCGAAGCCGACGCCCTCGCCGAGGCGGTGCTCGCAACCGGCGCGGACGCGGTGTACATCCACATCGACATCGACGCGCTCGACCCGGCCGAGATCGCCGGCAACGCGCACCCCGAGCCGTTCGGTGTCACCGTGGCCGAGCTGACCGTCGCGGTCGCGCGCCTGCGCGAGCGCGTGCCCTTGGTCGGGGCATCCCTGGCCGGCTACTCCCCCGCATCGCTCGCAGCGGCCACCGACGATCTCGGCGCGATCCTGCGCGTGATCGGGGCGCTCGCGTGAGTCCCATCCCCACCCCGCCCGCGGGGTGGCGCGCCGCCGCCGAGCGCGCCGTGATCCGGGGGCGCCGCATCGACGCCGCGATCCCGTCGTTCCTGCTCGACTCGCCGATCAGCCGCGCGGGGTACTGGTACGGCTGTACCGTCGGATGGGTCTGGGGAACGCTCTGGAGCACCGGCCGCGTCGAGAGGCGTGAAGGTCTGTGGGTGTTCCGCGGGATGCCGCGCTGGACGTTCCCGCGCGGCGGGTCGTGCGTGGGCGGATGCTTCCTCACCGGCGACGGACGCATCACCGACGCTCTTCTGCGGCACGAGGCGGTGCACAAGCGCCAGTGGCAGCGCTACGGGCTGCTCATGCCCGTGCTCTATCTGCTGGCCGGTCGCAATCCGCTGCGCAACCGGTTCGAGATCGAGGCGGGCCTGGAGGACGGCAACTACGTGCCGCGCGGCGCGGCCTGATCGCACGGGCCCAGACCCAGGGCCACCGCCGCGTCAGCGCGCGGGTGTCAGGCCGTACTGCGCGGGGGTGTGGATCGCATCCGTGCGGATGCCGAGCTCGACCAGGTGGTCGACGATGTCGGCCGTGCCGAGATAGCCGCCCAGCAGGTGGATGCGGGTCTCGTCGCCCTCGGTGCACAGCATCTCGTCGGCCCACGCGGTCACGGCGCGCGTCAGCGCCTCGCCCGACGCGCAGCCACGGCCGGTGCCGGGGGCACCCGAGCGCTGCGAGCGGTCGAGCCACGTGACGCTCATACGGCTCGGCGCGGTGATCTCGGCCAGCCACGAGGCGTCCGGGATCTCGATGAAGACCCGGCCCGTCGAGCAGATCGGCAGGGTCGCGAGCACGGCCTCGAGCTCGGCCAGCGACGTTTCGTCGGCCGTGATCAGGTGCTGGACGCGCGTGTGACGCGACGCACGGCACGCCGACGCGTTGTGCGCGGCGCTCTGAGGCTGGATGTTCTGGACCATGACCCCTCCACTATAACCGCTGATGAAGGGTTGCCTTACCTCATTTCCGATTATGAAACGGATGCCGCGTCCCTACGCGTCGCGCCGCAGCAGGACGCGGCGCAATTCGGCGATCTCGTCGTCCGCCAGGCCGTGCGCGCGCAGGTATTCCTCGGCCGACCCGTACCGCCGGGCGACGTCGTCGAGCAGGGCGCGCATGACGGGCGCCGGGGACCGCGTGGCGAGATCCTCGAGGTGAACGGCGCCGGGGTGCATCGCGCGCAACATCTCGACGATCTTGCGATTGCGCTGCGGCGGGAGCAGGCCCTCGGTGCGCGCATAGTCGGCGACCACGGCGTCGGCGTCGACACCGGCCGCGGCGAGGGTGAGCGCGATCGTCACTCCTGTGCGGTCCTTGCCGACGGTGCAGTGCACCAGCACCGGCTGGTCGGCGAGGATGCCGCGGACGACCGCCGCGACTCCCTCGCACGAGTCGTCGACGAGCCGGCGGTACATCTCGTCGAGGCTGATGTCGTCGCGGAAGAACGACTCGACCGACCCGAGGAAGAGCGGCACCCGCTGCGTCACGACGTCGAGCCCCGCGATGCGGCTCGGCTCGCGCGCGACCTCGTCGTCGGCACGGAGGTCGATGATGCGCCGGAGGTGGAGGTCCGCGAGGGCCTGCGTGCCGGCGGCATCGAGCCGGGCGAGGTTGCCCGAGCGGTACAGCACGCCGTAACGCGTCGACGCGTCGCCCGCGCGGAGCCCGCCGACGTCGCGCAGGTTGACGGCCCCCGGTACGACAGGATCGACCGGTGCCGGATCGAGAGGAGGTGTGGGGATGGTCACCAGGCGGCGCCCGCGGCGGCGTCCTTGTCTTCGCCGACGAGGTCGTCGCGGGGAGGCGTGCTGTACCGGCCCGCGATGGCGATCCGGTTGAACGCGTTGATCGACACCAGGATCCAGCTGAGGGCGACGTACTCCTTCTCGCTCAGCACCCCGCCGATGCGGTTGTAGACGTCGTCGGGTATTCCGTCCTCGTGGATGTAGACGTACGACTCGGCGAGCTCGAGGCCGGCGCGCTCCCGGTCGGAGAAGACGCCGGACTCGCGCCACACCGGCAGCTGCGCGATGTCGTCGGCGGTGATGCCGGCGGCGAGCGCCCGCTCGACGTGCACCCGCACGCAGTACGCGCAGCCGTTGAGCTGCGAGGCATGGATCTGCACGAGTTCCTTGAGCCGGTCGTCGATACCGTTCTCGGCGGCGATGCCGCCCACGGTCTTCGAGAAGGCCGAGAGCGCCTGATAGGCGGGTCGCGCCGCTCGCGAGAGGTGCACGCGGTGTTCTGCCGTCATGACGCCAGACTACCCAGGGCGCGCTCGCGCGGGGCCGGGCGTCGCCGGGGTGAGGCATGATGAGCGGGTGAGCGACCCCATCGACGAGTTCTCGTTCCTCCCCGAGCAGGCCGACGAGGCCGGCATCGAGGCTCCTGTCCCCCGCGGCGAGAGGCTGTCGCTGTCACTCGCCGATGGACGCACCCTGAGCGCGCTGCGTTACTCTCCGGCGGACTCCCCCGACGCCGCGCCCGTGGTGACGTTCCTCCACGGCGCGGGCCTCAACGCCCACACGTGGGACACCACGATCCTCGCGCTCGGGCTTCCGGCGCTCGCGATCGACCTTCCCGGCCACGGCGACTCGTCGTGGCGCGACGACGCCGCCTACGTCGCACGCGCGCTCGCACCCGACGTCGCGGCGGGCATCGACGCGTGGACGGACGCCCCGCAGCTGCTCGTCGGACAGTCGCTCGGCGGACTGACGGCCGCGGCCGTGGCGACCTCCCGACCGGACCTCGTGCGCGAGCTCGTCGTCATCGACATCACGCCGGGCCTCGACCCGAACGCCGGGGCGAAGCAGATCCGCGACTTCTTCGCCGGCCCGATCGATTGGGCGTCGCGCGACGAGCTCGTCGACCGTGCGCTCGCCTTCGGACTCGGCGGCGGCACGCGACGCAAGGCCGAGCGCGGCGTCTTCTTCAACTCCCGCATCCGCCCCGACGGCCGCGTCGAGTGGAAGCACCACTTCGCGCGTCTGGCGAACGCGGCATCGGCCTCGCCCGAGGCTGCGGCGAGCGCGGCCGCGCAGCAGGACGCCGTCGCCGCGGTGCTCGGCGAGTCCGGCTGGGAGGATCTCGCGGCCGTGGCCGCCCCGACGACGCTCCTGCGCGGCGAGCGCGGCTACGTCACGGACGAAGACGCCGCCGAGTTCGCACGACGCGTGCCCGCAGCATCCGTCGCCGTCGTCCCGGCGGGGCACAACGTGCAGGAGGAGATTCCGCGGGAACTGGGGGCGCGCCTGCGCGGGATGGCCTCCGCCGGCTGACCGCGGCGGCGCCGGTCGGGAAGCATTAACGCTTCTGTTGCGTTCCGGGTACCGGGTTGCCGCACGCCTCGGCGATATCCCTAGGCTGAGAGGCACACCGGCTCTCACCCCCTGGCAGCCGAAGCTCGCACAGCACACGGGACCGTCCCCGAAAGGACCTTCATGCTCCGTCGCACCGCCCTCGCCGCAGCGTCGCTGCTGGCCGCCGGTCTGCTCGTCCTCACCGCCTGCAGCGGTGGGAGCGGCGCCACCGCGCCCACGTCGCCCGGCGAGCCCGACCCCGACGCGTCGGTCGCGGTCCGGCTGGTGCTCGAGCCCGGCAACCTCGACATCCGCGAGACCGCGGGATCCGCGCTGGACCAGATCCTCGTCGACAACATCTACCAGGGCCTCGTCGCGCGCACACCCGAGCAGGACATCGTCCCGGCACTCGCGAGCGACTGGACCGTCTCGCCCGACGGCCTCACGTACACTTTCACGCTCCGCGAGGACGTCACGTTCCACGACGGCCAGGCGCTGACTCCCCAGGACGTCGTCTGGTCGCTCACCACACGGCGCGACACCCCGGCGTGGCGCGACTCGGCGCGACTGGCGAACGTCACGTCGATCGCCGCGGAGGGGCAGGACATCACGCTGACGCTCAGCCAGCCCGACTCGAGCCTGCTGTGGAATCTCACCGGCCGCGCCGGCATCGTCCTCAAAGAGGGCGACACCGTCGACTACAAGACCGCGGCCAACGGCACCGGACCCTTCGTGCTGGAGGAGTGGCGCGAGGGCGACAGCATCACGTTCGCGCGCAACGACGCCTACTGGGGCGAGGCGTCCGGCGCCGCCGAGGTCGTGTTCGAGTACATCCCCGACAACCAGGCCGCGCTCAATGCGGCGCTCGCGGGCGAGGTCGACGTGCTGACGGGGTTCGACGCCAACCTCAAGGAACAGGTGGAGGCGAACGGCGACTTCGCGCTCGTGCTGGGGCAGTCCACCGACAAGGGCACGCTCGCGTTCAACCAGACCTCCGGTCCGCTCGCCGACAAGCGGGTGCGCCAGGCGATCCGCGAGGCGATCGACCACGACGCCATCATCGAGGCGCTCGCGTCGGGGCAGACGCAGTACGGGCCGATCCCCGAACTCGACCCGGGCTACGAGGACCTGTCGGACGTCGCGCCGCACGACCCGGAGGCCGCCCGAGAACTCCTCAAGGAGGCCGGCTTCGAGGACGACCTCGAGCTCACGCTGACGATCCCGAGCTTCTACTCGACGACGATCCCGCAGATCCTCGTGTCGGACCTCGACGAGGTCGGCATCACGCTGGACGTGGACTCCGTCGACTTCACCACGTGGCTCACCGACGTCTACACGAACCAGGACTACGACCTGAGTTTCGTGCTGCACACCGAGGCCCGTGACTTCGAGAACTGGGCGAACCCCGACTACTACTTCACGTACGACAACCCCGAGGTGCAGGAGCTGTACGCCCAGTCGCTCGCGGCCACGGACGAGTCCGAAGCCGCGGATCTGCTGAAGCAGGCGGCCCGCATCGTCTCCGAGGACGCCGGCGCAGACTGGCTCTACAACGGCGCCTCCGTCGTCGCCGTCGGCACGAACATCGCCGGCATGCCCTCGATCAACGTGAACGAGCGCCTGAACATCGCCGAGATCACCAAGAGCAACGGGTGATCCGGTACACGCTGACCCGATTCGCCCTGCTCCTCGTCGGGCTCCTCGTCGCCAGCGTGCTGATTTTCGTCACCCTCCGGGTGCTGCCGGGTGACATCGCCCACCTCATCGCGGGCGTGGGATCCACCCCCGAGCAGCAGGACGCCATCCGGGAGCGGCTGGGACTGGACCGCCCGCTCCCGGAGCAGTACCTCACGTGGATCGGCGGGCTGTTCCGTGGCGACCTCGGCACGTCCCTCCTGACGGGCACGAGCGTCGTGGACGAGCTCGCCCAGAAGGCGGAGGTGACCGTGCCCCTCGGCATCCTGTCCCTCCTCATCGCCGTCGTGATCAGCGTGCCGCTCGGCGTGCTCTCGGCCATGCGGCGCGGGCGCGCCTCGGGCACGGGACTCAGTGTGGGCGCGCAGACCCTCGCCGCGGTGCCGGTGGTGTGGGCGGGCATGATGCTCGTCGTCGTCTTCGCGGTGTGGCTCGGGTGGCTGCCCGCGCAGGGCTTCCCGCGGTCGGGGTGGAGCGACCCGTGGGCGGCACTGCGGTCGCTCATCCTCCCCGCCCTCACGATCGGCATCGTCGAGGGCGCCATGCTGCTGCGGTTCGTACGCAGTGCGACGCTGCAGGCCGTCGGGCAGGACTACGTGCGCACCGCAGCCGCGAAGGGCCTCACCCGCGATCAGGCGCTCATCCGCCACGGCCTCCCCGTCGTCGGGCTCTCGGTGATCACGGTGCTCGGTCTGCAGGTGGCCGGCATCATCGTGGGCGCCGTCGTCATCGAGCAGCTGTTCTCCCTCCCCGGCATCGGCCGCATGCTCGTGGCCGACGTCGCCGCGCGCGACCTGCCGAAGGTGCAGGGCGAGCTCCTCGCCCTCACCGGATTCGTGCTCGTCGTCGGCTTCGTCGTCGACCTCGTGCATCGTGTCATCGACCCCCGACAGCGGGAGGCGTCATGAGCGCACGCCGATCGCGGTGGGCATGGCTCGGGCGCCTCTGGGCGCTCTCGACCGGGCGCTTCGGGCTCATCGTCGTCGCCGTCGTCGTGCTCACGGCGATCGTCGCGCGGTTCTGGACGCCGTTCGACCCGCAGAGAGTCGACATCGCGAACCGCTGGGCGCTGCCGGGCTGGCCGCACCTGCTCGGCACCGACGGTTCGGGCCGCGACATCCTGAGTCTGCTGATGGCCGGCGCTCGAACCACAGTGTTCGTCGCGGTCGGCGCCGGGATCGTCGCGACCGTGATCGGCATCTCGCTCGCGGCGCTCGGCGCTCTCACTGCACGCTGGGTGCGCGAGTCGATGGCGGTGTTCATCGACATCCTCATCGCGTTCCCGGTGCTGATCATCGCGATGATGATCTCGGCGGTGTGGGGCGGGTCGCTCTGGGTCGTGATCTGGGCGGTCGGCATCGGGTTCGGCGTGAACATCGCCCGGGTCACGCGGCCGGAGCTCCGCCGCGTGCTGCACAGCGACTTCGTGCTCGCCGGACGCGCGTCCGGCCTCACGCCGGCGCAGAACCTCTGGCGCCACCTCCTCCCCAACGTCGCGCCGGTGTTCATCGTGCAGCTGTCGTGGGGCATGGCGGTCGCGGTGCTCGCCGAAGCGGGCTTGTCGTACCTCGGGTTCGGCGCACCGGTGACCGAGCCGTCGTGGGGCCTGCTCCTCGCACAGCTGCAGCAGTTCATCGCCGTGCACCCGCTGTCGGTGGTGTGGCCGGGCCTCGCGATCACGATCACCGTTCTCGGCCTCAACCTGCTGGGCGACGGCCTGCGCGAGGCGACCGACCCGACGCTCTCGCGGAGCCCCTTCGCGACCCGTCGCGCGCGACTTCACATCCCGGAGGTGGTCTCGTGAGTCTCGAGGTGCAGGACCTCACCGTCGACATCGGCGGCCGCCGGGTCGTCGATGGCATCTGGTTCTCGGTGCCCGACGGCGCCCGCGTCGGTCTCATCGGCGAGTCGGGTTCGGGCAAGTCGCTGACGGCGCTGGCGATCCTCGGCCTCCTGCCTGACGGCGCGACGGCATCGGGCAGCGTGCGGTGGAACGGCCGCGAGATCCTGGGGCTTCCCGACCGCGAGCTCGCGGAGCTCCGCGGCGACGAGATCGGAATCGTGTTCCAGGAGCCGCGCACCGCGCTCAACCCGATCCGCACCGTCGGTCGTCAGATCGCCGAGTCGATCCGCATCCACGAGGGGCTGTCGAAACGGGATGCTGCCGCCCGCGCCGTCGCCGAGGCATCCCGTGTCGCCCTCCCCGACCCGGAGCGCATCGTGGCGCGCTACCCCCACCAGTTGTCGGGCGGTCAGCGCCAGCGGGTCGCGATCGCGATGGCGCTCGCGTGCCGGCCGCGGCTGCTGATCGCCGACGAGCCGACCACCGCACTGGATGTGACCATCCAGGCCGAGATCCTGGAGCTCCTGCTGTCGCTCACGCGCGACGACGGCATGTCCCTCGTCTTCATCACGCACGACCTCGCGGTGCTGTCGCAGATCGCCACGCACGCAGTGGTGCTCGAGCACGGACGCGTGGTGGAGGAGGCACCCGTGTCGCAGCTGCTCTCGGCTCCGGCATCCGTCGTCACCCAGGAGCTGCTGCGCGACGCGACAGCGACGCTGTGGCGGCCGGAGGGTCGCGGTTCCGCGCCGGGGGTCTGGGGCGAAGCCCCAGAGGGGCCTGCGCGATGACAGTGCTGATCCGCGGCCGAGGGCTGACGCGCCGCTACCCCACCCCGAAGACGCACCTGTTCGAGAAGCAGGCGTTCGCGACGGGACTCGAGGACGCCGACATCGACGTGCGCGAGCGATCGGCGGTCGGTCTCATCGGCGAGTCGGGCTCCGGCAAGTCGACGCTCGTCCGCCTGCTGCTGGCGCTCGACACGCCGTCCGCGGGCACCGTGGAGTTCGACGGGCAGCCGGTCGACGCGAGCGCCTCGGCGCGGTCGCTGCACTGGCTGCGCCGGCAGACGGGGATCGTGTTCCAGGACCCCTACGCGTCGCTCGATCCACGCATGAGCGTCGGCCGCATCGTCGGCGAGCCGCTGTGGGCGCTCGGGATCGGGGGCGACCGTCGTGCACGTGTGCGCGAGGTGCTGGAGGACGTCGGGCTCGAGGCCGGCATGGCCGACCGCTTCCCGCACGAGTTCTCGGGCGGTCAGCGGCAGCGCATCGCCCTCGCCCGCGCGATCGTGCACCGCCCGCGCCTGCTCGTCGGCGACGAACCGCTGTCGGCACTCGACGTCACGGTCCGCGCGCAGATCCTCGAGCTGCTCGGCGAACTGCGAGTGCGCGACGGGCTGACGCTCCTGCTGGTGTCGCACGACATCGGCGTCGTCCAGAACCTGTGCGACGAGGTCGTCGTCATGAAGGACGGGCGCATCGTCGAGGAGGGCCCGACCGAGAAGGTGCTTCTGCAGCCCCAGGTCGCGTACACACGGCGGCTGCTCGCGTCGATTCCCGTGATCGAGAACGGCAGGTAGTCGCGGAGCCGGCCGAATTCCTCCTTCCCGCCGGCTCTGGCGACTCGCCACAAGACGACCTGACTGCCGCGCGACTTGGCGACTCGCCATCAGACGCGGGCGGCCACCATCCGGCGACTCGCCAAGTAAGGCGAGCGGAGCCACCGTCCTTTGGCGACTCGCCAAGAGTGACGGATGAGAGGGGGCGAGCCGGGCGCTGACTCGCCGGGGCGAGGATCGGCGACGTCGGCGGGCGCGGATAGGTTCGGAGCATGAGCCCCGGAATCGTCCCCCCGTACCTGCTCGCCCGCATCGCCGCCGTGCAGGAGGAGAACTGGGCTCGGGCGGCCGATGCTGCGCACCGCACCCTCGCCGCGCCGCGGGACTATCGTCCGGTGCGCTCGCGCCTGCGCCTGTCGATCCAGGAGCCGGGCACGCTCGTCGCCGAGGCGACGCCCGCGCCCGATCGGGAGATCTCGGATGCGAAGCACCGCGAAGTGCTCCCGGGCACCCGGGTGCGCGGGGAGGACGCCCCCGCGACCGGAGACGCGTCCGTCGACGAGGCGTACGACGGCCTCGGCGCGACGTACGACTTCTGGTGGGACGCGTACGCTCGCGACAGCATCGACGGCTCGGGCAGCTCGCTGCTGGCGACCGTGCACTACGGCCGCGACTACGACAACGCGTTCTGGAACGGCGAGCGCATGGTGTTCGGCGACGGTGACGACGAGGTGTTCCGCGGCTTCACGCGATCGCTCAGCGTCATCGCCCACGAACTCGCCCACGGTGTGATCGAGGACGAGGGCGGCCTCGTGTACCGGGGTCAGTCCGGCGCGATCAACGAATCGATCGCCGATGTCTTCGGCGCCCTCGCCGAGCAGCACCGCGAGGGGCAGACGGTCGACGAGGCGACGTGGCTCATCGGCGAAGGGATCTTCACGGATGCCGTGGAGGGCGTCGCCCTGCGGTCTCTCAAGGCGCCCGGCACCGCGTACGACGACGACGTGCTCGGCAAGGACCCGCAGCCGGCGCACATGCGCGACTATGTCGAGACCCGCGACGACAACGGCGGCGTGCACATCAACTCGGGCATCCCCAATCACGCGTTCTACCTCACGGCGAAGGCCCTCGGGGGCCGGGCGTGGGAGCGCGCCGGGCTCATCTGGTACCGCGCACTCACATCGGGGACCCTCCCCTCCACCGCGGACTTCACCATGTTCGCCCGCGCCACCCTCGCCGCAGCGGCCGCGGAGTACGGTGAGGAGTCGGAGGAGGTCGACGCCGTCCGCATCGGGTGGACGGGCGTCGGCGTGATCCCGGATGACCGCGAACCCGAGTCCTGACCCGACCGCATCGTCCGCCGCGCCGCCGGCGGTCGAGGTCGATGTCGCGCGCAGCGGCGGCATCGCCGGCATCACGCGGCGCTGGTCGGCGCAGCCGCCCGACGCGGAGGCCCCCGAGTGGATCACGCTCATCGACCGCTGCCCGTGGAGCGAGGCGCCCAGCACCACGGGTGAGCTGGCCGACGATGATCCCGCCGCCGCTGCGCCGCGCCCGGCGGCGCGACGCAGCGATCCGATGCCCGACGGCTTCGTGTGGTTCATCCGCGCGACATGGTCGGGCGCGGACGCGCGCGAGGCCGAACTGCCCGACGATGAGGTGGTGGGCGCCTGGCGCGAGCTGGTCGATGCCGTCCGCGACTGGAGCCGCCAGAGCTCCGGCCCCGGCCGGCCCGGCCGCTGAGGGTCAGCGCGCGAAGAGGCCCTTCTTCTTCGCAGGCTTGAGGGCCTTCTGCATGTAGATCGTGCCGAGCCAGCGGCCGAACTTGAAGCCCACCCGGCCCATACGGCCGACCTCAACGAATCCCAGCTTCTCGTGCAGGGCGACGGAGCCTTCGGCGCCCTTGTCGCTGATCACCGCGACCATCTGGCGGATGCCCGCGGCCTCGCACGCCTCGATGAGCGCTTCGAGCAGTGCCCGGCCGAGCCCCTTCCCGGTCGCGGCCTGGCCGAGGTAGATCGAGTTCTCGACCGAGAACCGGTACGCGGACTTGCTCGACATGGGCTGCACGAGGGCGTACCCGAGGATCTGCCCCGACGGTGACTCGGCCACGAGGAAGGGCAGCCCCTGCTTCGCGAGCCCGTCCCGCTTCTTGCGCCACTGGGCGACCGACCAGATGTCCTCATCGAAGGTCACGACCGAGTTGGTGACGTAGTAGTTGTAGATCTCGCGGATGTCGGGGATGTCCTCGTCCTCGACGGGACGGATCGTGAACGAGAACGGGCGCTCAGGCTCGGGCTGCCGCTGCAGGTGACGCGGCAGCTTGCGGCGGTCCTTCTCGTATTCCTCTTCGAGCATGAGCTCCTCCTCGATGTCTGCGATCGACCGGGGGCCCTATACGGGCAGCCGCCAGTCGACGGGGTCGGCGCCCTGCTGGGCGAGCAGCTCGTTGGCCCGGGAGAACGGCCGCGAGCCGAAGAACCCGCGACTCGCCGACAGCGGCGACGGATGCGGCGATTCGATGATCGGCGTGGTGCCCAGAAGCGGGCGCAGGTTCGCGGCATCCCGCCCCCAGAGGATCGCCACGAGCGGACGGTCGCGCGCGACGAGCGTGCGGATGGCGTGCTCGGTCACCTTCTCCCAGCCCCAGCCGCGATGGGATGCCGGCGCTCCCGGCGCGACAGTGAGCACGCGGTTGAGCAGCATGACGCCCTGGTCGCTCCACGCCGACAGGTCTCCGTGGGGAGCGCGCGGGATGCCGAGGTCGGATTCGAGCTCCTGGTAGATGTTGCCGAGGCTGCGCGGCAGCGGCCGCACGTGCGCGTCGACCGCGAACGACAGCCCGATCGGATGCCCCGGCGTGGGGTACGGGTCCTGCCCGACGATGAGCACCTTGACATCGGGCAGCGGGCGCTGGAACGCGCGCAGCACACGGTCGCCGGCCGGAAGATAGTGGCGGCCGGCGGCGACCTCGGCGCGGAGCCGCTCGCCCAGCGCCGCGATGTCGGGGGCCACCGGGGCAAGCTCCGTCGACCACCCGGGGTCGATGAGTCCCGCGTCGGCCAGCTCGGGCAGCGTCATCGCCATGTCAGGCACGTTCCACCGTCGTCGTCATGACGAGCTCGAGCCCGCCGTCCACCGCGGTCGCCTCGAAAGCCACCGTGGCCGCGGCGAGATCGGCGAGCGAGGCGACGTGCGTGCCGCCGCACGGGATCCGCGCCTCGGCGCCCGGCAGCTCGCACACCCACGCACGGCGGTCGGCGAGCGCGTCGCCGTCGCGCTCGACGCGCACGGATCCGCCGGAGGCGATCCACTCGACGAGCTGCGCGTCCACTCGGGCCGCGAGACCATCGAGGTCGTCGAGAGCGTCGGGGTCGAATCCCTTGCGCCGGAGCGACTTGCCGATGCGGTACACATCGCGCGAGGCGTCCGGCAGGATGCGCGACTCCTGGATCGCGAGCGCGTCGAACGCCGGAGCGCCGAGCGCGTCGGTCGGCGCGTCTTTGCGCCAGGCACCGGCCAGTGCCGCGTCGAGGGCGAGCGAGGCCAGGTGGCACGCGGTGTGACCGGCCGACAGAGCGGCGCGGTACGCAGCATCCACCGTCACCTCCACCGTGTCGCCCGCGGCAACCGGGGCGCCGGCGTCGACGAGGTGCGCGACGACGAAGGTCCACCCCTCGCTGCCGGTGCGCACCGGGACATCGGGGCCCAACAGCAGGCCGTCGCCCTGCGTCGCGCCGACGACGGCGTCGACCACCGCGAGTTCGGCGTCGCCGACCCGCAGTGTG
Source organism: Microbacterium sp. F01 (assembly GCF_056156365.1). NCBI lineage: Bacteria > Bacillati > Actinomycetota > Actinomycetes > Micrococcales > Microbacteriaceae > Microbacterium > Microbacterium sp. F01. The sequence continues at coordinate 1,283,171 of NZ_CM149592.1, read as the reverse complement.
CCGCGGTCGGCGGGCTGGTCGGGCCACGCGGTGTCGACGGGGTGGAAGGCGGTCTCGTTGAGCACGACGGCCGTCCTCCCGTCGCCGGCATCGGCCACGTGGACGGCGGTGCCATGGGAGGAGACGGCACCGGACGGGTAGCTGACGACGGTCCCGTCGGTGAGGGTCACAGCTCCTCCGTGCCGCGCGGGCGCAGCGGGCCGCGCGCGAGGAGGAACTGCGCCGACTGCGCGACCGGGCGCATCGTGATGAGGTCGAGGTTGACGTGCCCGGGCGCGTTGAGCGCGTACGCGATGACGTCGGCGACGTCGTCGGCCGTGAGCGGGTTCTCGACGCCGTCGTACACCCGCTCGGCCGCCGCGCTGTCGCCGCCGAGACGGTTGAGGGTGAACTCGGGCGTGTGCACCATGCCCGGTGCGACCTCGATCACGCGGATCGGCTCGCCGTTGAGCTCGAGGCGCAGAGCATGCGCGATCATCGCCTCGCCCGCTTTGGCGGCGTTGTAGCCCGCGCCTCCGGCATACGCGGACTGCGCGGCGGTCGAGGTGACGAAGAGGGTGTCGGCGTGACCGTCGGATGCGGCGGCCCGGCGCAGCTGCGGCAGCAGCGCCGAGACCAGCCGCTGTGCAGACAGGACGTTGACGTCGAACATCCACTGCCAGTCCTCGACGCGGCCGTCCTCGACGCGATCGGTGCCGCGTGCGCCGCCCGCGACGTGGACCAGAGCATGGACCGGGCCGGAATCGGCCAGGAAGTTGGCGAGCGCCGCGACGTCGGCATCCGTCGTCAGGTCCGCGGCGAACGCGACCGCGCCGGTCTCGGCCTCGAGCGCGGCGAGGCGATCGGCGCGCCGCGCAACCCCGACGACGTCCCATCCGCTCGCGCGGAGCGCGCGCACCGCCGCCTCGCCGATCCCCGAGCTCGCCCCCGTCACCACTGCACGTCTGTTCGCCATACCCACAACGCTACCCACGTCCCGCCCGGCGGCACTCCTCGACCGCCAATCCGGCGCCGAAGCGCGTTACGTCACATTTCCCCCACGTTGTTGACAACACCCGCTTCTCCGTACTCTCGAATCCGGCTGGGGGGCACGCTCCCGGCACCCGATCCCGCAGGAGCAGGCCATGTCCGCAGCCGAGAACTGGCGTTTCGAGACCAAGCAGATCCACTCGGGGGCTCAGCCCGACCCGGTGACCAAGGCTCGCGCCACGCCGATCTACCAGACCACGTCGTACGTCTTCGACAACGCCGACCACGCGGCGAACCTCTTCGCTCTCGCCGAGTTCGGCAACATCTACACCCGCATCCAGAACCCGACGCAGGCCGTCGTCGAGGAGCGCCTCGCCGCGCTCGAGGGGGGCACCGGCGCCCTGCTGCTCGCGTCCGGTCAGGCCGCGGCGACGTTCGCGGTGCTCAACATCGCCGAGGCGGGCGACCACATCGTGTCGTCGAGCTCGATCTACGGCGGCACCTACAACCTCTTCAAGTACACGCTCGCCAAGCTCGGCATCGAGACGACGTTCGTCGAGAACCAGGACGACCTGGAGGAGTGGCGCCGCGCGGTGCGCCCGAACACGAAGCTGTTCTTCGCCGAGACCATCGGAAACCCGAAGATCAACGTGCTCGACATCCGCGGCGTCGCCGACGTCGCCCACGAGAACGGCGTGCCGCTCATCGTCGACAACACGATCGCGACCCCGTACCTCATCAAGCCGTTCGAGCACGGCGCCGACATCGTCGTCCACTCGGCGACGAAGTTCCTCGGCGGCCACGGCACGACCATCGGCGGCGTGATCGTCGACGGCGGCACGTTCGAGTGGTCGAAGAACGTCGACAAGTTCCCGGGCCTCACCGTCCCGGACCCCTCGTACCACGGCGCCTCGTACACGGCCGCGGTCGGCGACGGCCTCGCCTACATCATCAAGGCGCGCGTGCAGCTGCTGCGCGACCTCGGCTCGGCCATCTCGCCGAACAGCGCGTGGCTGCTCATCCAGGGCATCGAGACGCTGTCGCTGCGCGTCGAGCGCCACGTGCAGAACGCGCAGGAGATCGCCGAGTGGCTCGAGAACCACTCCGACGTCGCCTCGGTCAACTACTCGGGTCTGCCGACCTCGCCGTGGTACGCGGCTGCGAACTCCTACGCCCCGAAGGGCGTCGGCGCGGTGCTGTCGTTCGAGCTCAAGGGCGGCGTCGAGGCAGGCCGCGAGTTCGTCAATTCGCTGACGCTCTTCAGCCACCTCGCCAACATCGGCGACGTGCGCTCGCTCGTCATCCACCCCGCGTCGACCACGCACTCGCAGCTCACCCCTGAGCAGCAGCTCACGACCGGTGTCACGCCGGGTCTCGTGCGTCTCTCGGTGGGCCTCGAGAACATCGACGACCTCAAGGCCGACCTCGAGCAGGCGCTCGCGGCGGCCCGCCGGGTGTCGGAGGCCGCTCGCGCCTGATCCCCCTCCTCGGGACATGGATGCCGTGTACCCGCGCACTGCGCGGGTACACGGCATCCGTCATTCCTGGTCGGTGTCGGGCTCGTCCGCCTCGAAGTCGGCCGCGAGTTCCTCGGCGGTGAGCTGCGCCCCCGGCACGGGGCGCGGGAGCGTCGGCGCGGCATCGTCGGTGTGCCAGGGCTCGCCCGCGTCCTCTGCGCCATCGGCCTCGTCGAAGATGACGTCGGTATCGTGATCGAGGTCGTGCTCCTGCGGCGGCATCGCCGGGCGGGGCTCGTGGGCGGGCATGAAGGGCTCAGCGGTGGACATGCCGCGCATTCTGCCATGTGCGGTGTAACAGACGGCGTCAGCAGGCATGCGCAGGCGAGAATGGACGGATGGACTGGCAGACCTCCGAAGACACGGTGCCGAGCGCGCCCGTGACGGAGGCTGACGCCCGCCTGCTGCTCGGCCGCCCTCCGGCGACCGGCGCATGGCGCGACGGCGACCCGCTGGGCGAGCGCCACTTCGCGGCGTTCGGGGCGTTCCGCACCGAGGGCGGCCGCGAGCTGCCCGCCTACCGCCTCGCGTACGAGACCTGGGGCGAGCTCAACTCCGCCCGCGACAACGCCGTGCTCGTGCCGCACGCACTGACCGGAGACAGCCACGTGCGCGGGCCGGCCGGGGCGGGCCACCCGACATCGGGCTGGTGGGACGACATCGTCGGACCCGGCGCGCCGATCGACACCGACCGCTGGTTCGTCGTGGCGCCGAACATGCTCGGCGGCTGCCAGGGGTCGACGGGTCCGGCGTCGATCGGGCCCGACGGCTACGAGTGGGCCTCACGTTTCCCGTACCTCACCATCCGCGACCAGGTCGCCGCGCAGGTGCGCCTGGCCGACGCGCTCGGCATCGACGTCTGGGCGGCCGTCGTGGGCGGATCGATGGGTGGCATGCACGCTCTCGAATGGGCGATCTCGCGCCCCGAGCGCGTGGAGCGGGTCGCCGTCCTCTCGGCGCCGCCGGTCAACACCGCCGACCAGATCGCCCTAAACTCGGTGCAGCTCGAAGCGATCCGCATCGACCCGCGGTTCCAGGGCGGCGAGTACTACGACGCCGGCGACGGCGACGGCCCCAACCGCGGGCTCGCGCTCGCGCGCCGCATGGCCCTGCTCAACTACCGCTCCCCCACCGAGCTCAACCAGCGCTTCCAGCGCACGTGGCAGTCGGGCGTGAGCCCGCTCGGGCACGGCGGACGATTCGCCGTCGAGTCCTACCTCGACTTCCACGGCAACAAGTTCACGCGGCGCTTCGATGCGAACTCGTACATCACGCTCGTCGAGGCGATGAACTCGCACGACGTCGGCCGCGATCGCGGCGGCGTCGAGGACGCCCTCGCCCTCGTCACCGCCAAGGCCCTCGTCCTCGGCATCGACAGCGACAGGCTCTTCCCCATCGACGGGCAGCACCGCATCGCGCGCGGCATCCGCAACACTCTCGACGGCGACCGCGCCGTCGTGCTCTCGAGCGACTTCGGCCACGACGGGTTCCTCATCGAGACGACGGCCGTCGGCGCGCACCTGCGGCGGCTCCTCGAGGCCTGAGCCGACATCTCGCGGTATCACCGTTCCGAGAGCGGTGCTCTCTCACTGGGCAGAGTCCCAAGGAGGGAACCATGAGCACTGATACCCAGCCGGGCGCCGAGTCGCCCGCAGACGCGTTCGTCGCACAGCCCTTCCTGCGCGAGCAGCTCGGCCTGAACGGAGACCACGCCCGCGCAGCGGTCGACGGCGCGGACGGCTTCCGCGACGGCGCCGACGGCGATGGGCGCGGACGCCTCCCCGTCGACATCCGGGCCTCGCTCGAACAGGTCAGACCCGATCGAGGGAGGTTCCATGGCGCGAAGTTCTCGCTCGGGTACTTCCCCGCGCGCGAGGTGTTCGCGATGGACGCCGACAAGTTCGGCTACCTCACGAAACCGAAGGTGCGGTCGAAGAGCCGGCTCCCGCTGGACGCGAACTCCCGCGCGCTGCTCGAGAAGCTCGGGCATCTGATGGGCAACAGCGGCCGCGAGACGGCGCCCGACTCGACGACGCCTTCGGGCTACACCTACGTCGGGCAGTTCGTCGACCACGACATCACCCTCGACGTGTCGTCGGCGCTGGATTCGCCGACGCTCGTCGACGCGCACGTCATCAACAACATGCGCTCGCCGCTGCTCGATCTCGACAGCGTGTACGGCCGGGGACCCGCGGTGGACGCATTCCTCTACGCCGCTCCCGCGCCGGGCGAGCCCGCCTCGGCGTTCCGCATGCTGCTGGGCACCAACCTTCCGAGCGGCCTCGGCGGCGCGGGCGGGCCGGCCGGTGCGGCCGGGATGGTCGCGCACACCGACTTCGACGTGCCGCGCACCTCGGCGCTCACCGCGATCATCGGCGACCCGCGCAACAACGAGAACCTGATCGTGTCGCAGCTGCATCACACGATGCTGCGGTTCCACAACGCGATCGTGGACACGCTGGTCGCGTCGGGGTTCGCCGGTGACATCTTCGTCGAGGCCAAGCGGCAGGCGACCCTGCACTACCAGTGGGCGGTCGTGCACGACTTCCTCCCGCGCATCTGCGGACAGGCCGCCGTCGACGACGCCCTCGCGGCCGCGCCGGGCTTCCCGCCGCCGGGAAGCCCGTTCACGATGCCCGTCGAGTTCTCGGTCGCCGCGTACCGCTTCGGCCACAGCGTGATTCGCGACGAGTACTGGCTGAACTTCGAGCTGCGCAACAAGCCGATGTCGGACGTCTTCGCGTTCATCCACGAACCGCACCTGCCGGTGCGCTCGAACTGGGTCGTCGACTTCAACGCGTTCTTCGAGACCGGCATCCCGGTGCCCGTATTCAACAGCGCACGCAAGATCGACAGTGTGCTGGCGAGCGCCCTCGAGGACCTCGACGGCAACGGCATCCCGAACGAGCTGATGGGCGTGCTCGCGGTGCGCAACCTGCTCCGCGGACTCGTCCTGGGCCTGCCGAGCGGGCAGGCGACGGCCGCGGCGCTCGGCGTGCCCGTGCTCTCGACCGCCGACCTGACGGCCGGCCTTCCGGCGGACGAGGTCGCCGTCCTGCAGGAGCAGGGCGGACTGCTCCTGAAGAAGACGCCACTGTGGTACTACGTGCTGCGCGAGGCGATGGTGGCCGCGAACGGCGAGCATCTCGGACCGCTCGGCGCGAAGATCGTGGCCGACACGTTCGCACGGATGCTGCGGCGCGACGCCCTGTCGCTGCTGAACGTCCCGTTCGCGCCGACGCTGGGAGCGGCGCCCGGCACGTTCACGTTCGCGGACCTGGTCCGCGTCGCGAAGGTGATCGGAATCTGAACGCGCGTCAGCCCGTGCGCTGATAGCGCCACGGGAGGGCGCCGATCTCGAGGCGATGACGGGACCCGGATGCTGCAGCCGCAGCATCCGGGTCCCACTCCTCATCGCCCTGCCAGAGCAGCAGTGGGCCTTCGCCACCGCGGCGGGCGACCGTCTCGAAGCGCTGGACACCGCCGAGACGCGCAGCCCCGAGCACCGACTCGGTGTCGGGGTGCTCGGCCAGACCGTGGAGCGTCACCCAGGTCGGCGGGTACAGCGTGAATCCGCCCCGCCCGTGCCGGGCGAGAGCGTCGGCGGGACGCAGCCACTCGGCGGCGACGGCCTCGTCGGCCGACAGCGTCAGGGCGCCCGCATCCGCCGGAGTCACGAAGAACCAGGTGCGGATGCGCAGCGCGAGGCCGGGCGGCGGGTCCCAGCACGACAGCGTCACGAGCGCATCGGCGTCGAGCGCGAGCCCGGTCTCTTCGTGCGTCTCACGCGCGCCGGCGCGGCGGGCGACGGCTTCCTCGGGCTCCGCGTCCGCGCCGCGGTCGGCGTCTTCGAGCTTGCCTCCGGGGAACACCCACGCACCCGCGAACGATCCGCGATCCGGCCGCTCGATCAGGAGCACCTCGAGACCGTCGGCGTCGTCGCGCAGCAGCACGACCGTCGCGGCGACGGGGACGGCGGGGTCCGTGGCGTCCTCAGGGCGGCGCGTCCGCGCGCCGCCGATCGAGTCGCTCAGCGCCCGCAGTGCACGGTCGGTCGGCGTCGCATCCGGCATCCGCACACTCTATCCAGCGCGCGAGACGACGCCGCGCGTCAGACCGCGACCGCGACCCGGCGCCGCTCGAGGAGGAGGCTGGCCGACGCGAGCACCAGCCCGGCGAGGGCGAGCCCGACGCCGACCCACGCGGGTGCCCCGAAGCCCCAGCCGGCGGCGATGACGACGCCGCCGAGGAAGGCGCCGAGACTGTTGCCGATGTTGAGGGCCGAGTGGTTCAGCGCCGCGGCGATCGACTGGTTGTCCTGCGCGACATCCATCAGCCGCGTCTGGATCGTGGGGCTGAGGGCCGACGCGACGAAGCCGACCGCGAACACGAAGAACGCGAGCGCCCAGATCCACTGGGCGGTCACCGCGAGCAGCGCGAGAACCGCCGCGAGTCCCACGAGGCCCCCGATCAGCGTGCGCTTGAGGTCGACGTCGGCGAGGTGGCCGCCGACGAGGTTGCCGATGGTCATTCCGAGGCCGATGAGCACGAGCACGATCGGCACGGCCCACTCCGGGGACCCGGCCACCTCGGTCACCAGCGGCGCGACGTAGCTGTACACCGCGAAGAACCCGCCGAAGCCGATCGCACCGACGCCCAGCGCCAGCCACACCTGCCCGATGCGGAACACCTTGAGCTCGGCGCGCAGCGTGCGAGACGGATCGCCCGGATGCTCCGGCACGAAGAACGCGATGAGCACGGTCGCCGCGGCGAAGATGCCCGCCACGACCATGAACGCCGCACGCCACCCGAGCTGCTGACCGAGGTAGGTGCCGAGCGGCACGCCGACGACATTCGCGACGGTGAGGCCGGTCAGCACGAACGCGACGCCCTTCGCCCGCTTGCCCGGTCCGAGCACGTCGGCGGCGACGAGCGCGCCGATGCCGAAGTACGCGCCGTGCGGGAGGCCCGCCAGGAACCGGGATGCCGCGACCCATTCGAATGTCGGGGCGAGGAACGTGAGCGTGTTGAAGACCGTGAGCGCGAGGGCCAGACCGATCATCACGCGGTGGCGCGGGTACTTCGCGACGGCGCCCGCGATCGTCGGCGCACCGACGACGACGCCGAGCGCGTACAGCGAGATGAGCCAGCCGGCCTGGTAGATCGCATCCTCCTGGCGGAGCTGCCAGAGGGACGGAAGCAGGTCGGAGCCGATGTTCGGCAGCAGGCCCATGACGACGAACTCGGTCATGCCGATGCCGAAGCTGCCGACGGCGAGGGAAAGGAGCGCCCACATCGCCGCCCCCCTCGTGAGATTCGAGGAGGTCACCGGCTCATGCTAGCGGCCGGTCGGAGGTCGTGTCGAATCGATTCGGCCGTGGTGACGCCGAACGTAACGAGCACAGCGGCGCTCGTCAGTCGGCGTCGCCCGCCTGGCGGTCGATCGCGGCCTCGAGGCGATCGATCTTGCCGTCGAGCTCGCCCGAGAAGCCCGGCCGGATGTCGGCCTTGAGCACGAGCGAGACCCGTGAGCCGTAGGGTGCGACGGCGTCCGTCGCGCGCTTGACGACGTCGAAGACCTCGTCCCACTCCCCCTCGATCTCGGTGAACATCGATGTGGTGCGGTGCGGCAGACCGCTCTCGCGCACGACACGCACCGCGGCCGCCACGGCGTCGTGCACCGAGCCGTCGGCGCGGCCGGTGCCGCTGGGGGCGACGGAGAAGGCGACGAGCATGGGGACCTCCGGCTCTGTGAGGAACGACGGGCGACGGATGCTGCGCCCCGACGTCTACTCTGACACGCGCAGCCGCGCCGACTGGCGCACCGGCACCCGCGCCAGACGCACCACGACCCACACGAACAGCGCCACCAGCAGCACGTTGCGCAGCACGAGGAGCCAGACGGCGGCGGGCCAGAGCGTCAGAAGCCAGTCGTACGCGAACGGGAAGAGCCACTGCGTGAGGGCGAGGATCACCACGGTGAGCACCGCAGGGCGCACCCATCGGCGCCGATCGATCGCGAGGCCGACCACGACGGGGGCGATCAGCCACGTCATGTACTGCGGCGATCCCACCTTGTTGAGCACGATGAAGCCGAGCACCAGCGCCAGCGCCAGCGGCGGGAACAGCGCGACGAAGGACGCGCCTCGCCAGGCCTGGACGGCGCCGATCGCCGCGATCGCCAGCATCCCGAGCATGAGGACCGGAGTCATCAGCATGATGACGGTGTCGACCGACGGGCCGGTGACCTGGAACGTGATCAGGTCCGGGTCGTAGAAGATCCGCGCACCGGGCACCCCCGCCAGGGCGAGCAGCAGATACGCGCTGCTCACCGGCGCCTCGACCTGCAGGCCGCGCGAGGTCTGGTCGCCCACGAAGCCGAGCAGGTGCGGGCCGCCGCCGGCGAGCAGGACGACCGCCACGACGATCGCCGAGACGGCCGCCGCCGCGCCGACGACCGCGAGCCTGCGGCGCACCGCGATCACGGCGGCGGCGAGCAGTGCCGCCGGCCACACCTTGATCCACGTGGCGACGGCCAGGAGCACGGAGCCGAGCCACGGGCGCCCGACGAGCCACAGCGAGCCGGCCACAGTCAGGGGCACGGTGACGCCGTCGAGCCGGAACATGCCCACGCCGCCGAGCGCCAGGATCGCCGCCAGCCAGAACCACGCGGCGATCATGCGGCCGCGCGAACGCCCCCGCCCGACGAGCACGGCGAAGGCAGCGGCGTCGAGGGCCGTCACGAGCAGCCCCCACCCGAGGGTGTAGTCCACGACCCCGCGGAGCGCCCCGACGAGGACGATCGGCACCTGTGCCAGCGGCGGGTAGATCCAGTCGTCGGTGATGCCGGGGAGCATGTCACCGCTGAGCGTGAGCCCGGCCCACCAGCGATACAGCTGGTCGACGTCCCACGAGCCGGCATGGTCGTCGACGAACCCGAGCCAGATCACCACCGCGTGGACGAGGACGAACGCGATCCACACCCACGTCCGCCGCAACACCCCTTCATCCTAAGGACGCGGCGGACCGCCGACCGTCAGGAGTGCGCGAGCGCCTCGGCGACGGCGCGCGGCAGCGCGTCCGCGACGTCCAGCGCCGTGATCGGTCCCTCACCGAACGCCGGGGCACTGGGCAGCGCCGCGTTGCTCGCACCGAGGGCGGCGATCGCGCCCGCCCGCCCGTGCAGCCACGCGGCGGCGGCTGCGAGGGCGGCGAGGGACGCGGCATCCGTGTGCCCGTTCTGTGCCACCGCACCCGCGACGAGGGCGCCGATGATGCCGGCGAGCACGTCGCCCGTTCCGGCGGTGGCGAGCCAGGGCGTGCCCGCGTCGACCGTTGCCGCCCACCCGTCCGGGGCGACGACCACGGTGACGGCGCCCTTGAGCAGCACGACGGCGCCGGTGGCCTCGGCTGTCTCGCGAGCGGCGGCGACGCGGTCGGACGGTGTGTGCCCGAGGCCGAGCGCCGAGCGCAGCCGCGCGTGCTCGCGGTCGTGCGGCGTGAGGATCCGCGGGGCGGTGGCCTCCGCCGCGAGGTCGAGGGCGCCCGCGTCGACGACGACGGGGTCGGTGTCGGACAGCAGCGCCCGCAGGGCCGCGGTGTCGGACGGCGTGCGGGCCGAGGCATCCGTTCCCGATCCGATCACCCACGCCTGCACGCGCCCGTCGACCGTCACCGTCTCGGGCCTGCGTGCCAGGATCAGGTCGGTCGGACGGCCGGGTCCGAGGTAGCGCACCATGCCGAGGCCGGTGCGCCAGGCCGCCTCGACACCGAGGACCGCGGCTCCCGGATAGGCATCGGAGCCCGTCCGCACGCCCAGCACGCCTCGGGAATACTTGTCGTCGGCGGCGGTTGGCCTCCGCAGGGCGCGCGCGGCATCGGCGCGCGTCCACGTCCTCACCATGCGGCCACAGTACCGCGCACCCGATCCGATCCGGAGACCCGATGACCCGCCTCTTCACCCCTCTCACCCTGCGCGACGTGACGGTGCGCAACCGCCTGTGGGTCTCGCCGATGTGCCAGTACAGCGCCGTCGACGGGGTGCCGCAGGAGTGGCACCACACGCACCTCGCACAGTTCGCGTCGGGCGGTGCGGGGATGGTCGTCGCCGAGGCGACGGCGGTGTCGCCGGAGGGACGGATCTCCCCCGAGGACACCGGCCTGTGGAACGACGAACAGCAGAGCGCGTGGGCGCCGATCGTGGCCGCGATCCGCAGCCGGGGCGCCGTTGCGGGCGTGCAGCTCGCCCACGCGGGACGCAAGGCATCGACGTGGTCGCCGTTCTCGGGCCGCCGTGGATCGGTCGCCGCCGACGAGGGCGGCTGGACCACCGTCGCCCCATCGGCGGTCGCGTTCGACGGCTACGCCGAGCCCGTCGCGCTCGACCGCGCCGGCATCGACCGCATCGTGGCCGACTTCGCGGCGGCCGCGCGCCGCGCCGTCGAGGCCGGCTTCCAGGTGCTCGAACTCCACGGCGCCCACGGATACCTGCTGCATCAGTTCCTGTCGCCGCTGTCGAACCTGCGCGACGACGAGTACGGCGGCTCGCTCGAGAACCGCGCACGACTGCTGCTGCGCGTGCTGGACGCCGTGACGGAAGCCGCACCCGGCGTTCCCGTCATCGTGCGGTTCTCGGCCACCGATTGGGCCGACGGCGGCTGGAACCCCGACGAGACCGCGACGGTCGCCCGCTGGGCGGCGGAGCGCGGTGCCGACTTCTTCGACATCTCGAGCGGCGGCCTCGTCGCCCACCAGAAGCTCACGACGGGGCCGGGTTACCAGGTCGCGCTCGCGGCACGCGTGCGGGGCGAGGCCGGCGTACCGGTCAACGCCGTCGGCATGATCGACGACGCCGCGCACGCCGAGCGCGTGCTCGAGGCCGGCGAAGCCGACGCGGTCATGGCCGGCCGCGAGTGGCTGCGCGACCCGCATTACGGCCTGCGCGCCGCGGTCGAGCTCGGGGCCGACATCGACTACTGGCCCGCGCAGTACCTCCGCGCCCGCCTCTGACCCGAGAAGCAGTGAGCGGATGCTGCGGCCCGGGGCCGCAGCATCCGCTCACCTCATCCGTCAGAAGAGGCGACGACGCGTGGCGTCCTGCACCTCGCCGATGAGCTCCTCGATGATGTCTTCGAGGAACAGCACCGCGGTGACCTCACCGGCGTCGTTGCGCACCTGCGCGAGGTGGCGGCCGGCGCGACGCATCACCGCGAGCGCGTCCTCCAGATCAGTCGACTCGAGCACCGGCACCATGTGGTGGATGCGCTTCGTCGCGATCGGGAGCGCGACGTCGGTCGCGGCATCCGGTCCCTCCGCTGCCCGGAGGATGTCCTTCAGGTGGACGTAGCCGAGCGGCAGGCCCGCCTCGTCGACGATCACGTAGCGCGAGAAGCCGTGCTTGGCGACCGCGCGCTCGATCTCGTCGGGCGTCGTGATCTCGGGGAGCGTCACGAGCTGCGACAGCGGCACGGCGATGTCGGCCGCCTTCTTGTCGGTGAACTCGACGGCCGCGGCCACCGTGCCCGATGCGTCGTGGAGCACGCCCTCGATGCGGGACTGATTGACGATCGTCGCGACCTCTTCGAGCGTGAAGGTCGAGGCGGCCTCGTCCTTCGGCTCGACGCCGAACAGGCGCACGATGTGGTTCGCCGTCCAGTTGAGGCTCACGATCACCGGGTGGAACACCTTCGACACCCACACCAGCGGCGTCGCGAGCATGAGCACGGCGCGGTCCGGCACCGAGAACGCGAGGTTCTTCGGCACCATCTCGCCGAACACGACGTGCAGGTACGACACCAGGATCAGCGCCACCGCGAAGGCGACGCCGTCGACGACGGCCTCCGACCAGCCGGTGAGCCCCAGCGGCTCGGCCAGCAGGTGGTGGATGGCGGGCTCCGACACATTCAGGATCAGGAGCGAGCAGATCGTGATGCCCAGCTGGCTGGTGGCCAGCATGAGCGTCGCGTGCTCCATCGCGTACAGCGCGGTCTTGGCCGCACGCGAACCCCGCTCGGCGAGCGGCTCGATCTGCGAGCGGCGGGCCGAGATGACGGCGAACTCGGCGCCGACGAAGAAGGCGTTGGCGATGAGGAGCACCACCAGCCAGGCGATTCCTGCCCAGTCGTTCATCGGCGATCACCCCCCTCAGTCGCGTCCGAATGGGGCATCGGCGTGGGCGTGAACCTCACGCGGTCGACGCGGCGGCCCTCCATGCGCTGCACCTCGATGGTGCCGTCCTCGATCTCGACGCTGTCGCCGGCGACGGGGATGCGCTCGAGCACGCTCATGATGTAGCCGCCGACGGTGTCGTAGACGTCGCCCTCCGGGATGCGGATGCCGGTGCGGTCGCGCACCTCGTCGGGCCTGAGCTCGCCCGGGAAGATGATGCTGTCCTCGAGCCGCACGATGCCGGCGCGGCGGCGGTCGTGCTCGTCGAGCACCTCGCCGACGATCTCCTCGACGAGGTCCTCGAGGGTGACGACGCCGGCGGTGCCGCCGTACTCGTCGACGACGACGGCCATCTGGTACCCGCGGGCGCGCAGCTCCGAGACGAGCACGTCGAGGTGGACCGCCTCCGGGAAGCGCAGCGGCTCGGTGGCGAGAGCGGCAGCCGGGACATCCGCCCGGCGCTCGCGCGGAACCCCGACGGCGGCCTTGAGGTGCACGATGCCGGTGATGTCGTCCATGTCCTCGCCGTACACCGGGAACCGGCTGTGACCGGTGCGGCGGGCGAGCTGGATGACATCCTCGGCCGAGTCGTCGGCGGCGAGCGCGTGAATGCTCGGGCGCGGCGTCATGACGTCGGCCGCCGAGAGCCGCGCGAAGGTGAGACTGCGGTCGAGGAGCGACGCGGTGTCCTCCTCGAGCACGCCGGCGCTCGCCGAACGGCGGACGAGGCTGGACAGCTCCTCGGCCGTGCGGGCGCCCGACAGCTCCTCCTTGGGCTCGATGCCGACGGAGCGCAGCACGCCGTTGGCGCTGCCGTTGAGCACGACGATCGCCGGGCGGAACACCGTCGTGAACGCGACCTGGAAGGGCATGACGAGCTTGGCGGTCTGACGCGGCACGGCGAGCGCGAAGTTCTTCGGCACGAGCTCGCCGATGATCATCGAGAAGATCGTCGCGATCGAGACGCCGATGATCGCCGACAGCGGCCGCGAGATGCCGCTCGGGATGCCCCACGCGTCGAACACCGGAGCGAGCAGGTTCGAGATCGCCGGCTCCATCGTGTAACCGGTGAGGAGGGTCGTCAGCGTGATGCCCAGCTGCGCGCTGGAGAGGTGCGTCGAGGTGATGCGCAGCGCGCTGATCGTCAGCGCGAGCCGGCTCTCGCCGGCGGCCTGACGGGATTCGAGGTCTGCCCGGTCGAGGTTCACGAGCGCGAACTCGCTGGCGACGAACAGACCGGTGCCGATTGTGAGAAGAAGCCCCACGCCCAACATGACGTAATCCATCACGCACTCCCCCTTTGATGCAACCGGCGGTCAGGCCCATTCATCGGGGTGGAGGGTCGGTGGGGCGAGGGTCTACAAGGAGGAGGGTCGTCCATCGTGCCGACAAGTCTACGGCAGGCATCTCCGCACGATCCTGGGGATGGGTGCCACCATGGCGCTATGGCACTGGACAGGATAAGCCTCGTCATTCCGCCGGTCGGACTGTGGCGCGAACAGCAGCGGTGGTACCGGTGGGCGGAGCAGGTCGGCTACGACGTCGTCTACACCTACGACCACCTCACGCACGCGACGGCGCCCGGCCTGTGGCTGAGCGAGGCCTTCACCACGCTCACCGCGGCGGCGGCCGTGACCGAGCGCATCCGCCTCGGCACGCTCGTGGCGTCGGCCGTTTTTCGTACGCCGGTCACGCTCGCGCGCGTCGCGATGACCGTGCAGGACATCTCCGGCGGCCGTCTCGTCCTCGGACTCGGCATGGGTGCGCCGACGTGCGCGCTGGCCCACCACGGCACCCGCGAGAGCCCTGCCGAGATGTCGGGGCGCTTCGCAGACGTGGTGAGGGGCTACCGGGCGGTGCTCGACGGTGCGACCGAGTGGGAGGGGCGCACGACGTCGTTCCGCGGTCTGGAGACGCTGCCCGCACCCGGCGGGGTCGCCCGCCCGGAGCTGCTGCTCGCGGCCCACGGACCCCGCGCGCTCGCGCTCGCCGCCGCGTACGCCGACACCTGGAACACCTACGGTGGACCCGGGTCGACACAGCTCGACGCCGATGAGTACTGGGCGCTGCTCGACCAGCAGACGCGCGGCTTCGACGAGGCGTGCCGGAGCGTGGACCGCGATCCGGCGTCGGTGCGCCGGTCATTGCTGCTCGGTTTCGGACGTGTGCGCCCCACGACGAGCGTCGACGACTACCTCACCGCCGCCGAGCACGCCGCCGCACTCGGATTCACGGAGCTCGTCGTGTACGCGCCCGAGTCACCGGCGGGCATGGGCTCCGACCCCGCCGTCCACGAGAAGGCCCTCGCCCGCTTGCGCTGACGAAGCCTTCGGATTCACGGATGCTGCGGCCCGCAGCATCCGTTATCCTCCTCACCAGCTGACGGGCAGGGCCTTGCCCTCTTCGTAACCGGCCGCCGACTGCAGGCCGACGCGGGCGCGGTCGTGGAACTCGGGGACCGTCGACGCGCCAGCGTATGTGAAGGAGGACCGCACGCCCGACGTGATCATGTCGAGCAGGTCCTCGAGGCCCGGACGGAGCGGGTCGAGGTAGATCTTCGACGACGAGATGCCCTCGGCGAACAGCTCCTTGCGGGCCAGCTCGTAGGGGTCGAGACGCCCGAAGCGCTCGTGCACGGCCTTGGTCGAGGCCATGCCCCACGATTCCTTGTAGGCGCGGCCGGCATCGTCGACCTGCAGCTCGCCCGGCGCCTCGATGGTGCCGGCGAACCACGAGCCGATCATGACGGATGCGGCGCCCGCCGCGAGCGCGAGCGCGACGTCGCGCGGGTAGCGGACGCCGCCGTCGGCCCACACATGCGCGCCCATGATGCGCGCGGCCTCGGCCGTCTCGAGCACCGCGGAGAACTGCGGGCGACCGACTGCCGTCATCATGCGCGTCGTGCACATGGCGCCGGGGCCGACGCCGACCTTGAGGATCGTGGCGCCGGCGGTGACGAGGTCGTGCACGCCCTCGGCGCTCACGATGTTGCCCGCCGCGATCGGGATGCCGAGGTCGAGGTCGGCGACCGAGCGGAGCGCGCGGAGCATGCCTTCCTGGTGGCCGTGAGCGGTGTCGACGACGAGCACGTCGACACCCGCGCCGGCGAGCGCCTTCGCCTTCGACGCGACGTCGCCGTTGATGCCGACGGCGGCGGCGACGATGAGCCGGCCGGACGCGTCGACGGCGGGACGGTACAGCGTCGAGCGCAGCGCGCTGCGGCGGGAGAGGGTGCCGACGAGGTGACCGTGGTGGAGCACGCAGACGGTCTCGGCCTCGGCGGCGACGATCACGTCGAACGCGTGGCGGGCGCTTTCGATGTCGTCGGCATCGACGGATGCTGCGCGCCCGCGCGCGAGGTCCCCCAGGCGTGCGTCGGGCAGGGCGGTGCCCAGGCGGGTCGCCGGGACGATGCCGAGGATGTCGTCGGCATCGACGCGGCCGGCGGTGCCTGCTGCCGGATGGGCATCAGCGACGACGATGCCGTGGCCCTCGGTGGCCGGGAGGAGCCGTGCCGCGTCGGCGACGGTCGCGTCCGGCGGCAGCACGAGCGGGGTGTCCCACGCGACAGGCTGCGCCTTGACCCAGCGGATCGCGGCATCGAGCTCTTGCAGCGGCATGTCCTGAGGGAGGACTCCGAGGCCGCCGCGCCGGGCCAGGGTGGCCGCGAGCCGCGCACCCGTGACGGAGTTCATGTTCGCCGAGACGAGCGGGAGGGTGGCCGTCGTGCCGTCGCCTGGGGCGAGATCGACATCGAGGCGGCTCGTGATCGCCGAGCGGCGCGGGACGAGGAAGACGTCAGAGTAAGTCAGGTCGACGTCGGGTGTTTCGCCGTAGAACTCCATGACCGCCAAGGTTAGTGACAGTTCCTGTGCGGATAATCCTGCGGGTTCTTTCAGGTTCGCGGCCACCGGGGCCGGAACGGCCCGCGCAGAAGGGGCTAGGCTTAACCGTCGTGTGTGAGGCCTTTCGGCGCCCCGCGCGCATCCCAGAACTTCACCGATGAAAGCAGGCGATTCAGCGTGTCGAGCCAGGTGACGGGCGTCGGGGTTTCGAACGAGGGAGAGTTCGGAGCCAACGAGTGGCTCGTCGAGGAGCTGTACGAACAGTTCAAGATCGACCGGAACTCCGTAGACAAGGCGTGGTGGCCCGTTCTCGAGGCCTACCACCCCGCCGACGGAGCAGCACCGACCCAGGCAGCCCCCGCGGCGCCCCCGGCCCCGGCGACCGCGACTCCGGCGACGACCCAGCGCGCGGCATCCGAGCCGCGCCCGGTCACGGCGCCCATCCCGGTGATCGGCGCACAGCCGGTGGCACGCACCACCGCGCGCCCCGCCGCTCCGCAGCCGATCCCGGCGCAGGCACCGAAGGCCGAGCCCTCGGCCGCCGACGGCGAGGCCGACGCCGACGTCGTCACGACGCTCCGCGGCATGCCGAAGACGCTTGCGGCCAACATGGACGAGTCGCTGACGGTCCCGACGGCGACCAGCGTCCGCACGGTGCCGGCGAAGCTGATGATCGACAATCGCATCGTCATCAACAACCACATGTCGCGCACCCGCGGCGGCAAGGTGAGCTTCACGCACCTCATCGGCTGGGCGATCATCCAGGCACTCAAGGAGTTTCCGAGCCAGAACGTGTTCTACGCCGAGATCGACGGCAAGCCGTCGCTCGTGGCACCGGCGCACATCAACCTGGGCATCGCGATCGACCTGCCGAAGCCCGACGGCACCCGCGCCCTTCTCGTGCCGAGCATCAAGCGCGCGGAGCAGCTCACGTTCAACGAATACCTCACGACATACGAAGACCTCGTGACCCGTGCGCGAGGCAACAAGCTGACCGCGGCCGACTTCCAGGGCACCACGATCTCGTTGACCAACCCCGGCGGCATCGGCACCGTCCACTCGGTGCCGCGTCTCATGAAGGGACAGGGCTGCATCGTCGGCGCCGGCGCCCTCGAGTACCCGGCCGAGTTCCAGGGCGCGAGCGAGAAGACGCTCAACGAGCTCGCGATCGGCAAGACCATCACGCTGACGAGCACGTACGACCACCGCGTCATCCAGGGCGCCGGGTCGGGCGAGTTCCTCAAGAAGGTGCACGAGCTGCTCATCGGCCAGCGCAGCTTCTACGAGGACATCTTCGCCGCGCTGCGCATCCCCTACGCACCGATCCACTGGGCGGCCGACATCAACGTCGACCTCGCCGAGCGGGTCGACAAGACCGCGCGCGTGCAGGAGCTCATCAACTCGTTCCGGGTCCGCGGTCACCTCATGGCC
The DNA here is from genome assembly GCF_056156365.1 of Microbacterium sp. F01. Classification (NCBI taxonomy): domain Bacteria; kingdom Bacillati; phylum Actinomycetota; class Actinomycetes; order Micrococcales; family Microbacteriaceae; genus Microbacterium; species Microbacterium sp. F01. Next base: position 1,265,242 of record NZ_CM149592.1, on the reverse strand, counting down.
GACATCGACCCGCTCCAGTACCAGCAGCGCACGCACCCCGACCTCGAGATCGAGCAGCACGGCCTCACGTTCTGGGACCTCGACCGCGAGTTCGTCACCGGCGGCTTCGGCGGCAAGCGCCAGATGAAGCTGCGCGACATCCTCGGCGTGCTGCGCGACTCCTACTGCCGCACGATCGGCATCGAGTACATGCACATCCAGGACCCGACGCAGCGCGCGTGGTTCCAGGAGAACGTCGAGGTCAAGTACCAGAAGCCCGGCCACGACGAGCAGCTGCGCATCCTCGACAAGCTGAACCAGGCCGAGGCGTTCGAGACGTTCCTGCAGACGAAGTACGTCGGCCAGAAGCGCTTCAGCCTCGAGGGTGGCGAGTCGCTGATCCCGCTCCTCGACGAGATCCTCCAGGGCGCGGCCGGGGCAGGCCTCGACGGCGCCGCGATCGGCATGGCGCACCGCGGCCGCCTCAACGTGCTGACGAACATCGCCGGTAAGACGTACGGCCAGGTGTTCCGCGAGTTCGAGGGGTCGGTCGCGATCGGCTCGAAGAGCGGCTCGGGCGACGTCAAGTACCACCTCGGAACCGAGGGCACGTTCGTCGCCGACAACGAGTCCGAGCTGCCCGTCTACCTCGCCGCGAACCCGTCGCATCTCGAGACCGTCGACGGCGTGCTCGAGGGCATCGTCCGCGCGAAGCAGGATCGCAAGCCGATCGGCACCTTCACGTGGCTGCCCATCCTCGTCCACGGCGACGCGGCCTTCGCCGGCCAGGGCGTCGTCGTCGAGACGCTGCAGATGTCGCAACTGCGCGGCTACCGCACCGGCGGCACCGTGCACGTGGTCGTCAACAACCAGGTGGGCTTCACCACGACGCCCACCGACGCGCGCAGTTCCGTGTACGCCACGGATGTCGCCAAGACGATCCAGGCGCCGATCTTCCATGTGAACGGCGACGACCCCGAGGCCGTCACCCGCGTCGCGCAGCTGGCCTTCGCCTACCGCGAGCGGTTCCACCGCGATGTCGTGGTCGACCTCGTCTGCTACCGCCGCCGCGGTCACAACGAGGGCGACGACCCGTCGATGACGCAGCCCCTGATGACGAACCTCATCGAGGCGAAGCGCTCCGTCCGGCGCCTCTACACCGAGGCTCTCGTCGGTCGCGGCGACATCACCGAGGAAGAGTACGACAAGGCGAAGCAAGACTTCCAGAACCGCCTCGAAATCGCGTTCGCCGAGACGCACGCCGCCGAGACGGGCTCCTCGCCCATCCTCGTGCCCGACGCGGGCGCCCAGCCGGCCGCCGGCGAGCCGGCGACGACAGGTGTGTCGCGCGAGATCGTCTCCCTCATCGGCGACACGTTCGTCAACAAGCCGAACGGTTTCACGGTCCACGCCAAGCTGCAGCAGCTGCTCGACAAGCGCCTCGACATGAGCCGCAACGGCTCGATCGACTGGGGCTTCGGCGAACTGCTGGCGTTCGGCTCGCTGCTGCTCGAGAAGACCAACGTCCGCCTGGCCGGGCAGGATGCGCGGCGCGGCACCTTCGTGCAGCGCCACGCGGTGCTGCACGACCGCGCGAACGGCCAGGAGTGGATCCCGCTCACGAACCTCAGCGAGGACCAGGGACGCTTCTACGTCTACGACTCGCTGCTGAGCGAGTACGCGGCGATGGCGTTCGAATACGGCTACTCGGTCGAGCGCGCCGACTCCCTCGTGCTGTGGGAGGCCCAGTTCGGCGACTTCGCGAACGGCGCCCAGTCGGTCATCGACGAGTACATCTCGGCCGCCGACCAGAAGTGGGGCCAGCAGTCGAGTGTGGTGCTGCTGCTTCCCCACGGCTACGAGGGTCAGGGGCCCGACCACTCGTCGGCCCGCATCGAGCGGTACCTCCAGATGTGCGCGCAGGACAACATGACCGTCGCGCGCCCGTCGACCCCCGCGTCGTACTTCCACCTGCTGCGCCGCCAGGCGTACGCGCGTCCGCGCCGGCCGCTGGTCGTCTTCACGCCGAAGGCGATGCTGCGTCTGCGCGGCGCGACGAGCCCGGTCGAGGACTTCCTCACCGGCCGCTTCGAGCCGGTGATCGACGACGACCGGAGCATCGACAAGCCGGCCGTCAAGCGCGTGCTGCTGCACGCCGGCAAGATCCACTGGGACCTGCGCGCCGAGCTCGACAAGAACCCGAACCCCGAGATCGCCCTGGTGCGCCTGGAGCAGTACTACCCGGCCCCGATCGACGAGCTCAACGCCGTCATCGACTCGTACCCGAACGCCGAGCTGGTGTGGGTGCAGGACGAGCCCGAGAACCAGGGCGCCTGGCCCTTCATCGCGCTCGAGGTCGTCAAGAACCTCAACGGTCGCACCATCAGCCGCGTCTCGCGCGCATCGGCGGCCTCGACCGCCACCGGTTCACCGAAGGTGCACGCCGCCGAGCAGGCCGCGATCATGCAGCAGGCGCTCACGCTGTAGGCGGAGCGTCTCGCCCGTTCGGCCCTGGGGACTCAGCTGTGCGCTGAGGAATCCAGGGCCGAACGGCGTTCGGCCGGAGTCGTCGTCGTCTTCACCTCGACGAGGGACCCGGGGTCTTCGCCCGGCTCGGCCGCGGGCCGCGACGAGCGCCGCAGCCGCTTCCAGACCGTCACGAGGACCGCGGCGAGCGCGAGCACCGCCGCGGGGAGCAGATTCGCTCCGGCCAGGACCAGCAGTCCGATCGACAGCACGGCGGCGACCACCGCCATGAACCAGCCCGCCGTGAAGCGCGGCAGGATCAGCGTTGCGGCGATCATGCCCGCGGCGTAGATCGACACCATGTTGCTGGTGTGGATGAGGATGAACGTCTGCAGGTCGCCGCCGGTCGCGAGCGCGATCGTGCAGTAGACCATCGCGAGGACGAATGTCAGCAGCAGGGCGCGTCTCGGCACTCCGCCCGCCTCGGCGCCCGGCGCGAGCGCGCGGGGCAGATCGCCCGACGACGCGAGCGAGGCGCCCAGCTTGCCGAACGCGGCCAGATAGGCGTTCATCACGCCGAGCACGACGATCGCCGCGACGGCGCCGATGGCCGTCGGCCCGAACCCGGGAGCCACCGCCTCGGCGAGCGAGAGCAGCGGAACCGCGCCGGCGCCGGCCTCCTCGCCCAGGACGCCGACGGTGACGACCTGCAGGAGCAGGTAGGCGAGCCCGGTCACGACGAGCGCGATGGCGGTGGCGATCGGGATGCTGCGGCGCGGGTCGCGGAACTCCCCCGAGATGTGCGTGCCGACCTCCCAGCCGGCGAACGCCCACACGAAGAGGCTGATCGCGGTGCCGACGCCCGCCCATCCGTGCGGCAGGAACGGCGTGAAGCTCGCCGCCTGGACCGCGGGGAACGCCGTGGCCACGACGAAGACGACGATGCCGACGAGGAGCCCGGTCAGCACGAACTGCACCCAGCCGGCCACCCGGACGCCGAGCATGTTGACGGCGAACGGCGGGATGAGGATCGCGAACACGAGGATCGGCACGGCGACGCGATCGATGTGCAGGATCGCCGTCAGGTATTCGGCGCCGAGGACGGCGAGCACGGGGAACCCGGCGGCTACGCCGAAGTAGAACCAGTACCCGGTCGCGCGGGCGGCGGTGCGGCCGAGCGCGCGGCGCACATAGCTGGCGACGCCGCCGGGGTCGGGGTAGCGCGCGGCGAGCGCGGCGAAGGTGCCCGCGAGCGGCACCGCGAGCACGATCACCGCGAGCACCGACACGATCGACGCAGGGCCTGCCACGTCGGCCGCGAGGCCGGGGAGCACGAGGAGCCCGGTACCCAGCACGGACGCGATGTAGAGCGCCGTCCCCTGGACGACGCCGAGTGCGCCGTGCGTTGCGCTCTGAGTCACTGATCCAGTCTGCCCAGCGCGTCCGACACCTGGCCGCGCCTGCGCCGCCGTCCAGGAGCGGATTCCTGCCAACCCTCGGCGGCTGCGCCCCTCACTCCTCGATCGGGTCGACGCCGGCGCGCGCGAACGCGGCGGTGGCAGCATCCGTCGACTCTTCGCGGTCGGTGTCGACGAGGCCGAGGCGCGTGCGCCGGTCGAGGAGGTCGGCGATGCTCAGGGCGCCCTCGATGCGCACGCCCCACTCGAGTTCCTGGGCCGTCACGCCGCACGCGCCGGACGGCCCCGTCGGGAGGGCGGCCGCGTACGGGGCTTCGGCGCCGAACCGGCGCACCAGGCGCGGGGCCGCGACGATCTCGCCGAGGCGGTGCCGAGGCCAGGCGCCGACGAGCGGGATCGCGCGGGTGGGCGACGGGCGGGACGCGAACCCGGGGTCGCGCCGGATGACGGCGTCGACGGCGTCTTCGGCCATCCGCCGGTAGGTCGTGAGCTTGCCGCCGACGATGCTGAGCGCACCGCTCGCGGACTCGATGATCGCGTGGCGGCGGGACAGGTCGCTGGTGTCGTGGCCGTCGGCGCCGGCGAGGAGCGGGCGGAGACCCGCGAAGGTCGAGAGCACGTCGGTGCGCGCGAGGGGCTCCTCCAGCACCGTGTTGACGGTGTCGAGGAGCATGTCGATCTCTGCCTCGGTCGCGTGCGCCACGTCGGGGATCGGCCCGTCGGCGGGCACATCCGTCAGGCCGATATACGTGCGGCCGTGCTGCGCGGGCAGCGTGAACACGAAGCGGCTCGACGAACCGGGGATCGGCACGGTGAGCGACACATCCGAGCCGCCGAGACGTGCCGTCGACACCACGAGGTGCGTGCCGCGGCTCGGCCGCAGCCGGACGTCGTGGTCGAGCTCGCCCGCCCACACGCCGGTCGCGCTGACGACGGCGCGCGCGTGCACCGGGAACGTCGCCCCGGTCACGACGTCGCGCAGGGTCGCCTCGCGCCCGGTGACCGCGACAGCTTCGACACGGGTGAGGACGGATGCCCCGTACCCGGCGGCCGTCCGCGCGACGGCGACGACGAGCCGCGCGTCGTCGATGAGCTGCCCGTCCCACCCGCGCACGCCGCCGCGAAGACCTTCGGCGCGAACGGCGGGCGCGAGGGCGAGCGTCGCGTCGCGGCCGATCGCTGCGGGCGCCCGCAGCAGGGAGCCGGACGTTCCGACCGCACGGCGCAGGCCGTCGCCGAGTTCGTACCCCATGCCGATGTACGCCCCGCGTGCGATGTGCCCGGGCTCGTGCAGCGGCACGACCTGCGCGAGCGCGCGCGTGAGGTGCGGCGCGATGCGGGTGAGGAGGAGGTGGCGCTCGGTCGCGCTCTCGTGCGCGATCCCGATCTGTCCCGACGCGAGGTACCGCAGCCCGCCGTGCACGAGCTTGGAGCTGAAGCGGCTCGTGCCGTGCGCGAGGTCGTGCCGCTCGACCAGCACGGTGCGCAGGCCCCTTGCCGCGGCATCCAACGCGATCCCGGCTCCGGTGATGCCGCCGCCGATGACGAGCACATCGATCTCGCGCTCGTCGGCGAGGACGTCGAGCTCGCGCGCGCGGCGGGCGGCCGAGAGAGCCGACGGGCGGGGTGTGCGCCCGACGATCCGCGTGGTCATCGCCGCTCCTCGCCGTTGGGCGCGAGGTAGCCCTGCAGCGCGTGCGCGAGTTCGGCGCGCCAGGCGCTTTCGGGCAGCCACTCGGCGACGAGCGGCGCGGACTGCACCGCGGACTGCGCGATGAGCAGCACCATCGCGGCGAGCTGAGCTGGCTGGCCCGCGCGCACGAACCCGGCGCGCTGCCCCGTCGCGATGCGCCGGGCGGTCTCGGCGTGGATCGCGCGCTGGCTCGTGCCCAGCCGATCGAGGATGTACCGGGCGAAGAGTTCGGGATCGGTGTCGCGCAGGCGGTCGACGAGGGGCAGGCGACGCACGCGGTCGGCGGTCTCAACCAGCAGCGTCACGAGCTCGTCGAGGTCGGCTGACTCCCCCGCTTCGGCGGGAAGCGCCGCGACGAGCTCGCGGGTGACGAGGGCGGCGAACACCGCCTGCGCGTCGGGCCAATAGCGGTAGAGCGTCTGGCGGGCGATGCCGCAGCGACGGGCGATGTCGGACGCCGTCGTGCGGCGGATGCCGTGCGCCAGCACTTCGGCGAGCGCGGCGTCGAGGATCGCGGTCTCTGTGTCGGGCACTCCGTCGGCCATGTGACAACCATACAGAATGTGTCATACTGTCGCCATGGCTGCGACGGTGCCCACCGACTCCCCGAGCGACCCCGCGAACCCGGCGCGTCCGCTCGCCCTCCCGGCGCCCCGCCCGCGTGGCGACTGGGACGCCTGGGGATCCGAGCCCGCCCGCCTGCCGGCCGCCGCGAAGGCGATCGTCGCGACGCTGCTGCCGGGAAAGGCGCATCCCGTGCCGCATCGCCCCTCGCCCGTCCTCACGCCTTCGCTGCTCCCCGACGACGACCTCGCCGCGCTGGCCGGGATCGTCGGCATCGATGCGGCGACCCGCGGCGACGCGGTGCGCATGCTGCACCTCGGCGGCAAGAGCACGCCCGACCTGTTGCGTCGCCGCCTCGACGATCCGCAGGCCGCGCCCGACGCGGTGGTCTCCCCCGCGACCCACGACGAGGTCGCCGCGGCGCTCCGCCTCTGCGCGGACCGCGGCATCGCGGTCGTGCCGTTCGGCGGCGGCACGTCGGTGGTGGGCGGCGTCGACCCGGTGCGCGGCACGCACCGGGCCGTGATCGCCCTCGACCTCAGCCGCACCGCGGCGCTCCTCGCCCTCGACGAGGTGTCGCTGCTCGCGACGTTCGGCGCCGGCACGACCGGTCCGCAGGCGGAGGAGCTGCTCGCCGACCGCGGATACACGCTCGGCCACTTTCCGCAGAGCTTCCGCTACGCGTCCCTCGGGGGATACGCCGCGACCCGCTCCAGCGGGCAGGCGTCCCGCGGCTACGGCCGCTTCGACGACCTCGTGCACGCGCTCCGCGTCGCCACCCCCGCGGGTGACCTCGACCTCGGCCGCGCCCCCGCGAGCGCCGCCGGTCCTGACTTGCGCGAGCTGTTCCTCGGTTCCGAGGGCGCGTTCGGCGTCCTCACCGAGGTCACGGTGCGCATCCGCCCGATCCCGGCCGCGACCGCGTACCGCGCGTGGTCGTTCCCCGACTTCGCCGCGGGGGCGTCGGCGTTCCGCGAAGCCACGCAGCGCGGCATCCGTCCCACAGTCCTGCGTTTGAGCGACGAGACCGAGACACGCGTGAACGCCGCGATGGGCGGACACCTCACCCGCATGCGCGGGAGCCTGGCCGTCGCCACCTTCGAGGGAGCGACGCCCGCCGAGACCGAGGCGACGCGCCACGCGCTGGACGCGGTCTTCCGCGCGCACGGCGCGACGTCGCGCGGCGAGGACCCCGCACGCTCGTGGGAGCGCGGCCGCTTCGCCTCTCCGGCCCTGCGCGACACCCTCATGGACCTCGGCGTCCTCGCCGAGACCCTCGAGACCGCGACGACCTGGTCTCACCTTCCTGCCCTCAAGACCGCCGTCACCGCCGCGCTCACCGAGAGCCTCACGGCCTCCGGAACCAAGCCGATCGTGCTGTGCCACATCTCGCACGTGTACCCGGCGGGCGCCTCGCTCTACTTCACCGTGGTCGCCGCGCTCACCGAGGATCCCGAGGCCCAGTGGATGAGGGCGAAGGATGCCGCGTCCCGCGCGATCGGCGACGCACACGGCACGATCACCCACCATCACGCCGTGGGGCGCGATCACCGTCCGTATCTCGAGGCCGAGATCGGCCCGCTCGGCGTGGAGGTGCTGCGCGCCGTGAAGGGCGTGCTCGATCCTCGCGGCATCATGAATCCCGGCGCATTGGTCGCGCCCGCTGCGGACGCGGCCGAAGCGGCGGAGCGCACGTGAAGGTCGCGCTGCTCGTCAATCCCGCGGCGCGCGCCGGCGCGCATACGGGCGCCGGCACGCATGCCGCCGAGCGCCTTCGTGCCCACGGCGTGCAGACCTCGATCCTGAGCGGCGGCAGCGCGGCGGAGTCGTCCGCGCTGCTGCGAGCCGCGATCGAGGTCGGCGTCGACGCCGTGGTCGTCGCAGGCGGCGATGGCACCGTGAACCTGGCGATCCAGGAGGTCGCCGGCACCGGCGTCCCCCTCGGGATCGTGCCGTCGGGCACCGGCAACGACTTCGCGGCGACGCTCGGACTGCGCGAGCTCGACGTCACTGCGGCGGCCGACGCGATCGCGGGAGGTCTCACACGGTCGATCGACCTCGCCCGCGTCACGCGCGAAGACGGGTCGACGCGGTATTACGGGTCGGTGCTCGCGAGCGGGTTCGACTCCAAGGTCAACGATCGCGCCAACGCGATGCGGTGGCCACGGGGCGGCTCCCGGTACAACATCGCGATCCTCGTCGAGTTCCTGACCCTCGCCGGCATGCCGTACCAGGTGGAGCTGGAGCTGGCAGACGGCTCCCGCGAAGAGGTGCAGGGCGACCTCGTGATGGCGACGGTGGGCAACGGGCGCACATACGGCGGCGGCATCCCGATCTGTCCCGATGCCGACCCGGCCGACGGCCTGCTCGACGTCGTCCTCGTGCGCCCTGCCGGGCGGCTGCGCCTGCTGCGCCTTCTCCCGCGTGTGTACCAGGGCACGCACGCGGGCGTGCCGGAGGTCGCGATGCGACGAGTGCGATCGGTGCGACTGTCGTCGCCGGGAGTCACGGCCTACGCCGACGGCGACCCGATCGGTGCGCTGCCGCTCACGATCGATGTCGTGCGCGGCGCGCTCACGATCTTCACGCCCGCCGGCTGATCCGGCGGCGACGGCGTCAGTGCGCCGCCTGAACCGCCCGGAGCTTGGCCAGCACCTGGTCGCGCAGCTCTTCGGGCGCGCTCTCCTTGCACGCCCGGGCGAGCACCTCGGTCAGCGTGGTCGCGACGAGCGCCTCGTCACGGCAGCCCTCGCAGTTCGCCAGGTGCTCGGCGATGTCGCTCTGCTCGGTCTTGCAGACCTCGTGGCGCAGGTACTCCTCCAGGTCGCGCCGCGCCTTCTCACAGCCGCAGTCCGTCATTTCGTGCTCCTCGTGGCGGCGGGGGTGATGCCGCGCTCTTTCGCGTAGTCGGCCAGCAGCTCACGCAGCATCCGTCTGCCACGGTGCAGACGGCTCATGACCGTGCCGATGGGGGTCTTCATGATGTCGGCGATCTCCTGGTAGGCGAAGCCCTCGACGTCGGCGAGGTACACCGCCAGCCGGAAGTCCTCCGGGATGGACTGCAGCGCGTCTTTCACGACCGACGCGGGCATGTGGTCGATCGCCTCGGCCTCGGCCGAGCGGGTGCTGGTCGCCGTCGTGGACTCGGCACCGCCCAGCTGCCAGTCCTCGAGATCGTCGATCGTGCCCTGATACGGCTCGCGCTGCTTCTTGCGATACGTGTTGATATAGGTGTTCGTCAGGATGCGGTACAGCCACGCCTTGAGGTTCGTGCCCTGCGTGAAGGTCTTCCACGAGGCGAACGCCTTGACGAAGGTCTCCTGTACGAGGTCCGCCGCGTCGGCGGGATTGCGCGTCATGCGCATGGCCGCCGCGTACAGCTGGTCCATGAAGGGCAGCGCCTGCTCTTCGAACTGCGCGCGGGGATCCTGGGCCTGGTCCGCCTCAGCAGCCTGATCGGTCGAGTCGCTCATCACGCGCCAGTCTACGGCGGGCTCTTGCGGGCTGCCTGGGACGAGCGCGTCACGCCCGGCGAGGAGGGGCGCCTCGTGGTCGAGGCGCTCGAGAGTGGCGAACATCCGGCTCCGCTCAGTAGGTTGCTCCCGGCTCGTTCCCACCGGGTTCAGTAGGGTAGAACCCGATGACAGCCGAAGCGTATTCCCCGCCCTCCGCGCCGATGGGGCGCGGTCACTGGCCTGCGCCCGTCGCCGACGGCGCGCTGCACGCCACGGTGACCGTTCCCGGGTCGAAATCGCTGACCAACCGCGAGCTGATCCTGGCCGCCCTCGCCGACGGCCCGAGCCGCCTGATCTCGCCGCTGCACTCGGACGACTCCGCCCGCATGATCGACGCACTGCGCTCGCTCGGCGTCGGCATCGAGCTCGTCGACGGCGCCGGACTCTACGGCGACGACATCGAGGTGACACCGGTGTGGCCGCTGCGCGGCGACACCGTCGTGGACTGCGGCCAGGCCGGCACCGTCATGCGCTTCGTCGCCGGCCTCGGCGGCTTCGCCCGCGGCGACGTCACGCTCACGGCGCACGAGAGCGCGCTGCACCGCCCGATGGGCGCCATGATCACCGCGCTGCGCGACGTCGGCGTCGACATCGACGACGGGGGCCACTGGGCACTCCCTTTCATCATCCGCGGCCACGGTCACGTGCGCGGCGGCGAGGTCACCATCGACGCGAGCGCGTCGAGCCAGTTCGTGTCGGGCCTCCTGCTGGCCGCGCCCCGCTTCGACGTCGGCCTGCAGCTGCGCCACTCCGGCGAGCGCCTGCCGAGCATTCCCCACATCGATATGACCGTCGAAGTCCTCGGGCACCGCGGCGTGCACGTCGAGCGTCCTGGCGTCGGCGAGTGGATCGTGCCGGCGGGCCCGATCCGCGGCAAGGACGTGGCGATCGAGCCCGACCTGTCGAACGCGGCGCCGTTCCTCGCGGCCGCGATGGTCGCGGGCGGCTCGGTCTCGGTCACCGGCTGGCCCGCGCACTCCACGCAGCCCGGTGCGATGCTCACCGAGATCCTGTCCCTGATGGGTGCCCGCGTGGTGCGCCGCGGCGGCGCACTCACCGTCACCGCGGGCTCCGCCATCCAGGGCGTCGATCTCGACCTCTCGGCCGCCGGCGAGCTGACCCCCACGATCTTCGCGCTCGCGGCCTTCGCCGACTCCCCGTCGACCCTGCACGGCATCGGCCACATCCGCGGCCACGAGACCGACCGCATCGCGGCGCTCGTCGCGGAGCTGCGCGGCCTCGGCGGCGAGGCGGAGGAGCTGCCCGACGGCATCCGCATCGTGCCGCGCCCGCTCCACAGCGGCACCTGGCACGCGTACCACGATCACCGCATGGCGACCACCGGTGCCCTCATGGGCCTCGCCGTGCCCGGCGTCGAGGTCGACGACATCGGCACCACCGCCAAGACGATGCCTGAGTTCCCGCAGATCTGGCAGCGGATGCTCGACGGCGAGCACGCCGACGGCGGGCTCCCCGAGGAGACGATGCGCGCCTCGTGAGACGGCGCGTGCAGGCACTCGCGGAGCGATCGGGGAGACCTGCGTGAACCGACCCGGGATGACCCTATGAGCGGGACGACACCGTGAGCTGGCTCGACGACCTCGATGACGACGACGAACCGGAGTTCGACGAGGCCGACGTCCGGGTGCGGCCGAACCCGAAGGCGAACCGCCCCCGCACCAAGCGCCGCCCGGCGCACAGCGACGCGGAGATCGCGCGCGTGCTCGGCGTCGACCGCGGCCGGTACACCGTGCTCGTCGACGAGGACCTCCCGACCGAGCGCACCGTGCTCGCGGCCCGCGCGCGAGAGCTGCGCAAGACGCCGATCGTCACGGGCGACCGTGCCCGCGTCGTCGGCGACGCGTCGGGCGACGAGGGCACGCTCGCGCGCATCGTCGGCATCGAGGACCGCACCTCGCTGCTCAGGCGCAGCGCCGACGACACCGACCAGGTCGAGCGCGTCATCGTCGCCAACGCCGACCAGATGCTCGTCGTCGTCGCGGCCGCCGATCCCGAGCCGCGCCCGCGCCTGGTCGACCGTTACCTCGTGGCGGCGCTGGATGCCGGCGTCCGTCCCCTCCTCGTCGTCACGAAGACCGACCTGGCCGATCCCGCCGAGTTCCTCGCGCACTTCGATGGCCTCGACCTCGAGGTGTTCACGAGCGGCCGCGAGGAGATGCCGCTCGAGCGGATCGGCGCGGCGCTCGTCGGCCACTCGACGGTGTTCGTCGGGCACTCGGGCGTCGGCAAGTCGACGCTCGTCAACGCGCTGGTGCCCGACGCGAAGCGGGCGACCGGCCACGTCAACGTCGTGACCGGACGCGGGCGCCACACCTCGAGCTCGACGGTGTCGCTGCGCTACCGCGGCGAGGCGCTCGATGGCGCCGTGCGGGGCAACGGCTGGGTCATCGACACCCCTGGCGTGCGGTCCTTCGGCCTGGGCCACGTCGACCCCGCGAACATCCTCCGCGCTTTCACCGACCTCGACCAGATCGCCGAGGAGTGCCCGCGCGGCTGCACGCACCTCCCCGACGCGCCGGACTGCGCCATCGTCGAGGCGGTCGCGGAGGGCCGGCTCGGCCCGGGCGGAGCCGCCCGCCTCGACTCGCTGCAGCGCCTGCTCGAGACGTTCGCCAAGAAAGCCCAGGAGCCCGGCGCCTAGAGTGGAGCGGTGACCACGACGCGCCTCGAACCCGGTTCTCTCGCTCCCGCCTTCACGCTCCCCGACCAGGACGAGCAGGCCGTGACGCTCAGGGACCTTCGGGGCGGACGCGTGATCCTCTTCTTCTACCCCGCGGCGATGACGCCCGGGTGCACCAAGGAGGCGTGCGACTTCCGCGACAGCCTCGCCCCCCTCCAGGCGGCCGGCTACACGGTGCTCGGCATCTCCCCCGACGAGCCCGAGAAGCTGCGACGGTTCCGGGAGCGCGACGGCCTCACCTATGACCTGCTCAGCGACCCCGCCCACAAGGTGCTCGAGAGGTACGCCGCGTGGGGCGAGAAGATGAACTACGGCAAGACCTTCATGGGCGTCATCCGCTCGACGATCGTCATCGACGAGAAGGGCCGCATCACGCACGCGCTGTACAACGTGCGGGCAACGGGCCACGTCGCGCGCGTGCGCACGCTGCTCGGCGTCTAAGCGCCCGGGAGCTGTCCGCCGGCTTCCTCGTCGCGCTGACGGCGAGCCGCGCGGCCGGCGTCGCGCACCGCGATCATGAGCAGCACCAGCACGATCAGGGCCGGGGCCGCGAGCACGAGGGCGACCGTCGCGTCGGCGAACGCGCCGGTGGCGGCGCCGAAGGCGACGGCGAGGATCAGCAGCTGCGTGACGATGCCGCCCGAGCGCCCCCACGACTGATCGCGCCAGATCGCGAACGCGAACGCGATGACCGCCGCCGCGCCCACGAGCGTCAGCACCGCCAGTGCGATCGCGCTCTCGATCGAGCCGGTGTCGCCCGAGGCGATCGCGACGATCTCCCGCACCGTCAGTGCTGCCAGCCCGAGGCCTTCGAGCCCCACCAGCACCGCGGCGATCCTTCCGGACAGGTTTGTCCGCATTCTCCGTCGACTCCTTCTTCCACCGACAGCAGTTTGTGCGAACTCTCCATACGCCCCGGGGAACACTCAGCAAGTCCTACACAAACCCGCCGATGAACCCTTGATTCAGGTAAACCGCTATGGGACGATTGGTGAAGCCGTGTGCTCCCACAGCGACGTGGGGCGAGATTCTTCTCGCACATCCCACAGGGTACCGGACCCGAACCGGGCCTTTATTCCCCACCCCTCTGTCACAAGGAGCACCACCATGGACTGGCGCGACAAGGCCGCCTGCCTGACCGTCGACCCCGAACTGTTCTTCCCTGTCGGGAACACCGGTCCGGCCGTCGATCAGATCGAGAAGGCCAAGTCGGTGTGCGCACGCTGCACCGTCACCGAGATCTGCCTGCAGTACGCCCTCGAGACCGGCCAGGACTCGGGCGTGTGGGGTGGCCTCTCCGAGGACGAGCGCCGCGCACTCAAGCGCCGCGCCGCTCGCGCGCGCCGCGCCTCCTGACGCCTGGCGCCACAGCGCTTCACTGAGCGGATGCCGCGAGCCGCGGCATCCGCTCAGTGCTGTCAGTTCTTGGAGCGCTCGATATAGCGCAGCGGGATGTCGATCGTGACCTCCGTGCCGCTGCCCATGATGGTGTGCCAGTCGATGGTGCCGCCGAGCTCGCCCTGGATGAGGGTGCGCACGATCTGCGTGCCGAGGCCGCGGCCGACCTGACCCTCGGGCAGCCCGGAGCCGGTGTCGCGCACGCGCACCTCGAGGCGGTCGTCCGTGCGCTCGGCGATGATCTCGACGTCGCCCTCCTGCCCGGCGAGCCCGTGCTCGACGGCGTTCGTGACGAGCTCGGTGAGGGCCAGGGCAAGCGGCGTCGCGTACTCGCTGGGCAGGGTGCCGAAACGCCCCGTGGAGTGCGTCTTCGCGCGCGTGTTGGGCGCCGCGGCGACCTCGGCGACGAGCTTGAGCACGCGGGCGAACACCTCGTCGAAGTCGACGTTCTGCGCGAGACCCTCCGAGAGCGTGTCGTGCACGACGGCGATCGCCGACACGCGGCGCATGGCCTGCGTGAGCGCGTCGCGCGCCTCCTCGGTGTGCGAGCGGCGGGCCTGGATGCGCAGCAGCGACGCGACAGTCTGCAGGTTGTTCTTGACGCGATGGTGGATCTCGCGGATCGTCGCGTCCTTGGTGATGAGCTCTTGCTCCTGGTGGCGGATCTCGGTCACATCGCGGCAGAGCACGATCGCGCCGATGCGGGTGCCGTGATCGCGCAGTGGAATGGTGCGCAGCGACACCGTCACGCCACGGGCCTCGAGGTCGGCGCGCCACGGCGCGCGCCCGGTGACGACGACCGGAAGCGACTCGTCGAACTGCCGCTTCGTCGGGAGGATGCCGGTCACGACCTCGACGAGCGACTCGCCCTCGAGCTCGTCGTCGAAGCCCAGCCGGTTGAACGCCGACAGCGCATTGGGGCTCGCGAACGTCGTGATGCCGTCGACGTCGAGGCGGACCAGACCGTCGGACGCGCGCGGCGCGCCGCGTCGCGGCGACGTCGGCGCCGTCAGGTCGGGGAACTCGCCCGACGCGATCATGCCGAACAGGTCGTCGGCGCAGTCGTTGAAGGTGATCTGCTGCCGCGAGGGCGTGCGCGCCTCGCCGAGGTTGGTGTGGCGGGTGATCACGCCGATCACCGTCGCCTCTTTCCCGCTCTTGCGGGCCACCGGCACCGCGCGCACACGCGTGGGCGTCTCTTCGAACCAGTCGGGTGAAGCCGAGTCGACGATGCGGCCCGTCTGAAACGCCTCGCGGACCTGCGTGCGCCACTGCGGCCGCACGCGGTCGCCGACGATGTCGCGGTAGAAGAGCGTCGCCGCGCCACCCGGACGCGTGTGGGCGACGGCGACGAAGGAGTCATCGGATGTCGGCACCCAGAGCACGATGTCGGCGAAAGCCAGATCGGCGAGGAGCTGGCCGTCCCCCGCGAGACGATGCAGCCACTCCACGTCCTCTTCGCTGGAGCGGCCCTGGGCGTAAACGAGATCGCTGAGGGTCGACACGGACCTAGCCTAGAGCGCGCGGCTCACACGACCCGTTCGCCGACGCGTGCCATGTCGTCGGCGCCGGCGTGCGCGGGTCGTCCGGAGCCGGCGCGGTGGACGCCGCGGCGCCGCGGCTTCCCGGCGCGCTGCGGCTCGGGTACAGGCACGATCGCCTCGCCCACGAAGCGCCGCAGCGCGAGGGTCAACGGCGATCGGGGAGCGACCTCGGCGATCGGCTGCGACGCGAGGATCGCAGCATCCGCTGATCTCGGGTCCTGCGGGAGGAACCAGACGTCCTCGATGCCGCCGAAACGGTCGAGCGTGCGGCGCACCTGCCCGCGGGCATCGATGCCGAGGGTTCCCGGGCGGAGCCGGTTGGCGACGACGGCCACCGGGGTCGCGCCGATCGTGGCACGCAGGTCGGCGTGTCCGCGGAGGAACCGTGCGACACCGACGGGATCTGCCCCGACCACGGCCACCACGAGGTCCGCGGCGCGCAGCGCGGCAAGTGTCGCGGCGTTGCGGCGCGGGCCGTCGAGGTCGCTCATGATCTCTTCGTCGCGCTCGAGCGACGAGGCGACGTCGACCACCGTGTAGTCGGCCCACTCGCGGCAGGCGGCGAGGGCGGCGACCACGCGCCGGTCGCTCAGCTCCGGCCAGCGGGAAGGCCGGTTGATACCCGTCAGGACGTCGACCCCGGTGCGCCCGAGCGGCACGGCGATGCGGGTGAGTTCGCGCGCGTCGAGGCCGCCGAGCTCGGCCTGCCGGCACGCGGCGGCGAACCCGGGGCCCTCGTCCGCGAGGCCGAGCGTGAGCGCGAGGGACGGCGCGTGCGTGTCGGCGTCGACGAGGGCGACGTGGCGTCCGCCGCGGGCGAGTTCGACGGCGAGCTCCGTCGCCACGGTAGAGCGCCCCGGTGCTCCGGCAGGACCCCACACCGCGATCACGCGCGGCTGCTGGCGCGCTGGCGCTGCCGGGGCCGAAGCGCGGGGCGTGGCCGAGAGCGCCTCGGCGATGCGCCACGGCTCGGCGTGCAGGCTCAACGGAGCTTCGAGTCCGCACGACGCGGCGATCCGCTCCCCCGCCGCGTCTTCGACGAGCGGCACGACGCGTGTGCCGGCGCGGTCGCAGAGCGCGACGACGGTCGGCGACATCGTTGCACGAGACACCGCGACCACCAGTGCGTCGGCGTCGGCGAGCGCCCGGAGCATCGCCTGCGCGTCGGCGCCCAGCATCTCATCCGCCGCCGCAAGGGCGGGAGCGGATGCTGCGACCTCGGCGATCACCTCGATCCCCTCGCGCCGCAGTCCCTCGGTGACGAGCCGGGCGTCGTCGACGGCGACGATGACCCTCACGAGCCGGATCCCGTCGTGGGGACGATGGACAGTGCGGACTCGTCGGCCATCGCGGCGAGGGTGGCGGGAACATCCGCCCGAGGGATGACGAGTTCGAGCGCGGCTGCGCCGCCGCCGATCATGGAGTCGTCCCGCGTGACCGACACGACCGTGGCGTCGGCGACGAGGATGCGCGGCTCGTCGTAGGCCCCCTGCTCCAGGAGCGGGGCAGACCAGACTTCGACGACGCTGCCCGCTTCGACCGACGCCGGCACGTCGACGGCGCTGCGGACGACGACGCTCGTGGTGCGCCCGGACGCGGGATCGCCCACGGAGGCTGCGGGCACCAGTTCACCCGCCTCGATCGTGCGGGTCGCGACCACGGGATCGTCGAGGTCGTCGGCCGTGAGGTACGTGCCGGCGAGGGCGCCGAGTGCGACGTCGACGACCTTCAGGTCGCCGGTGCCGATCGCCTCGCCGGGGACGATCGTGTGCGCGGCGGCGTAGACGGGAACGGTCTGTCGTGCTGCCGACACGACGAGCCAGACGCCGACGACGGATGCCGCCACGAGGAGCACTCCGAGGAAGAACCGCGCATCGCCCCAGAAGGCTCGGCGCGGCGTGCGGACGGGGTCGTGGTCGGTGGTCATGCGTCCATCGTCGCCGACTCGGCGCGAGGGCGTCGGGCGTTATCCACAGGGGTGAGGGGGCCAGGCCCGCACCGGGGAGGCAGGTCCATAATGGGGGCATGTCAGATGACCCGACGTCCGACGTGCGGCTCTACGCACCCGCCCAGGTGGGTGAGGTGCTCGGCGTGTCGGTCGACGAGGTCATGGCTCTGGTCAACGAAGGGCGGCTTCGCGGCCTTCGCGTCGGCACGCCCGCGCGCTGGCGGATCGATGCGGCGAGCGTCGGCGAGTACCTCGACGATCAGGCCGAGGAGGCGCGGCGCATGGCGCTATGGCGTCAGTCTCAGAACGCCAGCTTCCCCGAGCTGTGGGGCGGCCGCATCGTCCGCCACCCGGACTGAGCCGGCGGCCTTCACACGCACGCACCGGCCGCTCGAACCGGCCGAGGGTCACGGGATCGCGGGCGCCTCGTCGGCCCTGATCCACGCGATGGCCGCGAAGGGCACGAGCCGGTAGCCCGACACGGCATCTGCGCGCCGCGGCGCTCCCTGGTCGTGCACCGCGAGATCGAGGTGGTCCGCCCCCGCGCGGTCGATGGTCCCCGTGAGGACCCGCCCCGAGACGAGGTGCACGGCGACGCCCGCCCGCCGGCGCACCAGGTCGCGCAGCACGAACCCGAAGGTGAGCCGGTCGGCCAGGGGTGAGCGCGGCGGCGCCGGGCGCGCGGTGCGCAGGAGGTCGGCATGCGGCATCCCGATCGCGCCGATCGATGCGAACGGCACGATGACCGCGCCGCCGGGTCCGTCGGCGAGTGCCAGGGCGACCCAGTCGGCGCCCACGCCCGTCACCGCCGCGCGGAGGATGGCACCGTCGGCGAGGTCGAACGACCCGACCGTCGGCGCGGAGCCGTCTCGCGCGGCGAGCAGTGTGAGCCGCTCCGAGAGCTGCACCCGCGAGAGCCGCAGGCGCTCGGCCTCGGTGTCGAGCGCGGCGCGCTCGGCCTCCCATTCGGAGGCGAGCTGATCCTCGAGGTCGTCGAAGAAGCGGTCCCAGCGCACTCAGCGAGAGTAGGGCACCACGGCCGATCGGCCCTGGAGTTATCCACAGCCGACCAGGCCGGATTTTCCTGAGAGTTCGCTGTGTGGTCTACTGTCCGGGAAGACATCCCCCTGTCGAGATTGGCACCCATGGCAACGACGCCCGCGGGCACCGCCCGCGTACCGTATGCGTCCCGCAGCAGCGCGCAGGTCGCAGAGTTCTTCGCGCCGCAGCGGACCCCGTCCACCGCGCTCCCCGATTCGGAGACGTTCCTGCGCAACCTCACCGTGGGTGTGCTCGAGGTCTTCGCGGGTGTGCGCGAGGTCGACCAGCTCGCGCGCTGGCTCACCGAGGACGCCTACCGCAAGCTCCTCACGCGCGCGAACCTCGCCACGCGCGCGCGCAGCGCGCGCGGTGTGGCGGCGAAGCGCCCCGTGCACGCGATCATGTCGGTGCACGAGTTCTCCCCCGCCGACGGCATCATCGAAGCGGTCGTCATCGTCCGCGGGCCGGCCCGCACGCGTGCGCTGGCCGTGCGGATCGAGGGCATGGACGGTCGCTGGCGCGCGACCTCGCTCGCTCTGCTCTGACCCCGCCGCCGCGACGCGCGCACGCCTGGCGGCGACGCGCGGGGTGCGACGGCGCGCATGACCCGGCGACGGAACCGGCCCCGACGATGCGGCCGGTCCCGTCGTCAGCTCTTGTCGTCCTTGTCGATGAGGTCGAGCAGCGAGCGGAGGGCGTCGCGGATCTCGTGGTGGTCATGCTGACCCGCGCGACTCTCCGCCGAGATCACCCCCGACCGGTGGACTTTCTTGAAGTCACCCACGGGAAACGAGTACGCGCCCTTCGTCTCCTCGTTCTCGCGATGGTCGATCCCGATGTGCCAGTGGGAGTACTCGGTCCATCCCTCTCGCTTGATGTACGCGTTCTCCTCGTCGGCGGTCGGCGCGGCCTCCGACCAATCGTCACGTTCATCGCGCACGACCTTGCCGTCCCGGACGAGTGCGCGCATGTGGCGCAGCGCCGGCTGGTTCAGTTCGATGGACATGCCGCGACGCTACGACGCCGTCCCGCGTCACACGAGGGGGTTGACGGATGCCGCGGGGCGCGGCATCCGCTCCCTCACTGCTTGTACGACGAGAGGAAGTTGCCGAGTCGCTCGACGGCCTCCGACAGCACGCGAGCCTCGGGCAGCGTGACGATGCGGAGGTGGTCGGGGGTCGGCCAGTTGAAGCCGGTCCCCTGCACCAGCAGCACGTGCTCGGCGACGAGGAAGTCGTAGACGAGCTTGGCGTCGTCGCGGATCTCGTACACATTCGGGTCGAGGCGCGGGAACGCGTAGAGCGCGCCCTGAGGCTTGAGGCACGTCACGCCGGGGATGCTCTCGAGGCCCTCCCACGCGGCGTCGCGCTGCTCGTGGAGGCGCCCCTCGGGGGCGATGAGCGCGTCGATCGACTGCACGCCGGAGAGCGCGGCCTGCACGGCGTGCTGCGCCGGGACATTGGGGCACAGGCGCGTCGAGGCGAGCAGCTGGATGCCCTCGAGGAAGCCCGCGGCGTGCTTCTTCGGACCGGTGACGACCATCCATCCGGAGCGGTAGCCGGCGACGCGGTAGGTCTTCGACAGCCCGTTGTACGTGAGGCACAACAGATCGTGCGCGAGCGTCGCGAGGGGGATGTGCCGCGCCTCGTCGTACAGGATGCGGTCGTAGATCTCATCCGAGAGCAGCAGCAGCGAGTTCTCTCGCGCGATCTCGATGATCCCCTGGAGCACTTCGCGGCTGTAGACGGCCCCCGTGGGGTTGTTCGGGTTGATCACGACGATCGCCTTGGTGCGGGGCGTGACCTTCTCGCGGATGTCTTCCAGCGAGGGCTGCCAGCCGTCGTCGGGGTCGCAGCGGTAGTGCACCGGCGTGCCGCCGGCGAGGCTCGTCATCGCCGTCCAGAGCGGGTAGTCCGGCGCCGGGATGAGCACCTCGTCGCCCTCGTCGAGGAGCGCCTGCATCGTCATCGTGATGAGCTCGGACACCCCGTTGCCGAGGTAGACGTCGTCGGGGTCGAACTGCGGGAAGCCGGGCACCTGCTCGTACCGCGACACGACCGCGCGCCGCGCCGACATGATGCCCTTGCTGTCGCTGTAGCCGTGCGCGTGCGGCACGGCCTCGATCATGTCGCGCACGATCTGGAAGGGCGCTTCGAATCCGAACACCGCCGGGTTGCCCGTGTTGAGCTTGAGGATCGTGTGACCCTCGTCCTCCAGCCGGTCTGCCTCTGCCAGTGCCTGCCCGCGGATCTCGTAGAGAACGTTCTGGAGCTTGCTCGACTGGTCGAGGGGGCGGAGGGGACTCATCGCTTCAGGATATCCGCGGGCGAGGAGGGCCAATGAACGCCAGGTGGCCCGCACTCGCGCGCGGGCCACCTGGTCATCGTCCTACTTCTTGCGCTGCTCTGCCGCGCGACGCTGCGCGCGATTCAGCGGCGCCGCCGGCGCGGCCGGGGCCTCGGCATCCGTCCGCTGGCCGAAGGCGCCCCGCTGCTGCTCGGCGGCGGGCGCCTGCTGCGCGGGTGCCGCCGAGGCTGCGGCCGCCGCCTGACGCAGACGCGAGGTCGCGGCCTGCTGCACCTGGCCGCGATCGTTGCGCACCTCGACCTCGCCGGCGTCGTTCGACGCCGAGTACTGCAGGCGCTGGGTCTCGACGGGCTGCGCGCCGAGGCCCTTGGCCTCGACCTGGGTGACCTGCTCGGCGCCGGCCTCGCCCTGCCGGCGCACCTCGACCTCGAGGTTGTAGAGGTAGCCGACCGACTCCTCCTTGATCTGCCCCATCATCGCCTGGAACATCTGGTAGCCCTCGCGCTGGTACTCGATGAGCGGGTCGCGCTGGGCCATGGCGCGCAGGCCGATGCCGTCCTTGAGGTAGTCCATCTCGTAGAGGTGGTCGCGCCAGCGGCGGTCGAGCACCTGCAGCACCACGCGGCGCTCGAGCTCGCGCGTGGCCGCCTCGCCGAGGGTGTTCTGGCGCGTGTCGTACGCGATGCGCGCGTCCGACAGGATCTCGCGCTTGAGGCCCTCCGAAGTGATGCCGCCCTTGCGGCCCGCGGCCTCGGCCACGACCTCGTCGATCGTCACGCCCACCGGGTACAGGGTCTTCAGCTCCGTCCACAGAGCGTCGAAGTCCCAGTTCTCGCTGTGACCGGCGCCGGTGTGGTCGTCGATGACGGCGTTGATGGCGTCTTCGATGAAGTGCTGAACGCGGTCGGCGATGTCGTCGCCCTGCAGGATGTGACGACGATCGGAGTAGATCGCCTCACGCTGGCGATTGAGGACGTCGTCGTACTTGAGGACGTTCTTGCGGATCTCGGCGTTGCGCGCCTCGACCTGGCTCTGCGCCGACTTGATCGCCCGCGTGACCATGCCCGACTCGATGGCGACGTCGTCGGGGAAGTTGGTGCGAGCGATGATCGCCTCGGCCGCGCCCGACTGGAACAGGCGCATGAGGTCGTCGGTCAGCGACAGGTAGAAGCGGCTCTCGCCAGGGTCGCCCTGACGACCGGAACGACCGCGGAGCTGGTTGTCGATGCGGCGCGACTCGTGGCGCTCGGTGCCGAGGACGTACAGGCCGCCGGCCTCGACGACCTTCGTGCCCTCCTGGGCGACGCGGTCGCGCGTCTGCTCGTACACGGAGTCCCACTCGGCCTCGTACTCGTCGGGTGTCTCGACCGGGTCGAGACCCTTGGTCTTGAGCTCCTGCACGGCGAGGAACTCGGCGTTGCCGCCGAGCATGATGTCGGTGCCGCGGCCGGCCATGTTGGTGGCGACCGTGACGGCGCCCAGGCGCCCGGCGCGGGCGACGATCTCGGCCTCACGTGCGTGGTTCTTCGCGTTGAGGACCTCGTGCTTGATGCCCTTCTTCGCGAGCAGGCGCGAGAGGTACTCGCTCTTCTCGACGCTCACCGTGCCGACGAGCACCGGCTGACCGACCTCGTGGCGCTGGGCGATGTCTTCGACGACCTGCGCGAACTTCGCGGTCTCGTTCTTGTAGACGAGGTCGGGCTGGTCCTTGCGGATCATCGGCTTGTTCGTCGGGATCGGCACGACGCCCAGCTGGTACGTCGACATGAACTCGGCCGCCTCGGTCTCGGCGGTACCGGTCATGCCCGCGAGCTTGTCGTACAGACGGAAGTAGTTCTGCAGCGTGACGGTGGCGAGCGTCTGGTTCTCGGCCTTGACCGGCACGGCCTCCTTGGCCTCGATGGCCTGGTGGATGCCCTCGTTGTAGCGTCGCCCGACCAGGATGCGGCCCGTGTGCTCGTCGACGATCATGACCTCGTCGTTCATCACGACGTAGTCTGTGTCGCGCTTGAACAGTGCGAGCGCCTTGATCGAGTTGTTG
Source organism: Microbacterium sp. F01 (assembly GCF_056156365.1). Taxonomy (NCBI): domain Bacteria; kingdom Bacillati; phylum Actinomycetota; class Actinomycetes; order Micrococcales; family Microbacteriaceae; genus Microbacterium; species Microbacterium sp. F01. The sequence goes on along the minus strand of NZ_CM149592.1, from coordinate 1,242,627 downwards.
AGGAACGAGATGAGCGGCGTGTTGGCCGACTCGTACAGGTTGTCGATGCCGAGGTAGTCCTCGACCTTCTCGATGCCGGGCTCGAGCACGCCGATGGTGCGCTTCTTCTCGTCGACCTCGTAGTCGACGCCCGACTCGAGCGTCTTGGCGATCTTCGCGAACTCGACGAACCAGCGGTTCGCCTCGCCCGACGACGGCCCCGAGATGATGAGCGGCGTGCGGGCCTCGTCGATGAGGATCGAGTCGACCTCGTCGACGATGGCGTAGAAGTGGCCGCGCTGCACGAGGTCCTCCTTGCGCCACGCCATGTTGTCGCGCAGGTAGTCGAAGCCGAACTCGTTGTTCGTGCCGTAGGTGATGTCGCAGTTGTACTGCTCGCGACGCACCTCGGGCGTCTGCCCGGCGACGATCGTGCCGGTGGTCATGCCGAGCGCGCGGTAGATGCGGCCCATCAGCTCGGACTGGTACGACGCGAGGAAGTCGTTGACGGTGACGACGTGCACGCCCTCGCCGGCGATCGCGTTGAGGTAGACGGGGAACGCGCCGGTCAGCGTCTTGCCCTCACCGGTCTTCATCTCGGCGATGTTGCCGAGGTGCAGGGCGGCGCCGCCCATGATCTGCACGTCGTACGCGCGCTGACCGAGCGTGCGCTTCGCGGCTTCGCGGACGGCCGCGAACGCCTCGGGCATGAGCTGGTCGAGGGTCTCGCCGGCCTCGTAGCGGGCCCGCAGCTCGGCGGTCTCCCCGCGGAGCTCCTCGTCGGTGAGGTGCTCATAGTCCTCTTCGAGGGCGCCGACGGCCTTCACGACCTGCTGGAGCCGCCGGAGGATGCGACCCTCACCGGCGCGAAGCAGTTTCTCGAGGGGGTTGGCCACGGAGTGTCTCCATCTTCTGGCTTTCGGGAGCGGCGCAACGGCGCCAGTGCCGCCCGGGTGCATGGCCCCAGGCATACCTGCCTATGTTATCCACCCGTGACCTTGGTGTGCGCTGGGTGCGCGTGCCTCGGCGCAGCGCGACACGCGCAGGGGCGCAGCATCCGTTCGAATGCATTCCGGGTATGCATATACTCGGTGACTACATACTCGGTATGCCCCCTACGGAGAGGTGCGACATGGTTGTCTGGCGTCGATGGGTCTTCCCGATCCTGCTGGTGCTCGTGCTGGGAATCGCCGCGGCAGCGCTGGTGAAGATCGCCTTCTTCCCCGACACCGCGCCGACCGCCGTCGCGCAGCCGTCCGCGCAGATCGCCGATCCGGTCGTCCCCGTCGAGCGCGGCGCCGTCACCAACGCGCTCAGCCTGCCGGGCACGATCGCCCGCGACACCGCCTACCCGGTCCGGTCGGAAGTCGACGGCATCGTCACCGCAGTCCACGTCGGCGAGGGCCAGGCCGTCACCGCGGGGCAGAAGCTCTTCACCGTCAAGCAGACCGACCCGGTCAAGAACATCGACGTCCTGGCCCCCGAGGCGGGCGACGTGACCGAGATCGCGGTCGTGAAAGGGCAGCCCGCATCGATCGGCGGCGACCTGGCGACACTCACGCCCGCACGTTTCCACGTGCAGGCCACGGTCGACCCGGTGCAGCTGTACCGCCTGCAGGGTGCGCCGTCGGAGGGATCCGTGACGATCCAGGGAGGCCCCGCGCCGTTCACGTGCACCGGCCTCGAAGTCGCCGTCGCCGAGGACGGCACCACCACCGTCACGTGCGCGGTGCCGGCCGACCAGGTCGTGTTCGCGGGGCTGCAGGCACAGCTCGACATCGACCTCGGCACGGTCTCCGACGTGCTCGTCGTGCCCACCACCTCCGTCAAGGGCGGGTCGGGAACAGGAGTCGTCTGGGTGGATGCCGGCACCGGCGAGCTCGAGGAGCGGGACGTCGCGCTCGGGGTCAGCGACGGCGCCATCGTCGAGGTGACCACCGGCCTCGAGGAGGGCGAGCAGGTGCGTCAGTACGTGCCCGGCGTCCTCGCGGGCGAGGACCCTGTCTGCTACGACGACGGCATGGGCGGCGAGTACTGCGAGCCGGCGGGGTGGAGCTGGTGACCCTCGTCCGCCTCGAGGGCGTCGCAAAGCACGTGCTGCTGCCCGACGACAGCCGACTCGACATCCTCCGCGGCATCGACCTGGCGGTCGCCGCCGGCGACCACGTCGCGATCGTCGGGCGCAGCGGCTCGGGCAAGTCCACGCTCCTGAACCTCATGGGCATGCTGGACCGCCCGTCTGACGGCGCGGTCTGGTTCCGCGGCGAGCCGGTCCGCAAGATGCGGCGCGGCAAGCTCGACAGGCTCCGCGGGCGCAACGTCGGCTTCGTCTTCCAGCAGTTCAACCTGCTCGCCGGGCGCACGGCGCTCGAGAACGTCGAGATGCCGCTCGGCTACGCGACCGGCCGGGAGTTCTGGCGCCGCCGGCGCACCGCGACCGAGATGCTCGAGCGCGTGGGCCTCGGCCACCGCATCGAGTCGACGCCCGAGCAGATGTCGGGCGGCGAGCAGCAGCGCGTGGCGATCGCCCGCGCCCTGGTCCGCCGCCCCGCGCTCATCCTCGCCGACGAGCCCACCGGCGCCCTCGACGTCGAGACCGGTGCGACCGTCATGGAACTCCTCGACGACATCGCCTCGGAGGCGGACGCCGCGCTCGTGACGATCACGCACGACCTCCACGTCGCCGCCCGCGCGCGGCGGCACTACCGCCTCGACGCCGGTGTGCTCACCCCGTTCGACCTCGGTGGCGCGCCGACGCCGGCCGCGGCGAGCGCGTCGGCGCCGGAACTCGCGGCCAGCGTGGAAGAGGCACCCGCCGGGGACGCAGCATCCATCGCCTCCGCCTCCTGGCAGGACGAGACCGAACCCGCGGAGGTGGCCTCGTGAGCGGCTTCATCGGAGCACTGGGCGAGGCGTGGTCGGAGCTGCGCCACCACAAGCTGCGGGTGCTGCTGAGCCTCATCGGCATCGCGGTCTCAGTCGGGGCTCTCACAGCCGTCGTGGCCCTCAGCGAGTATCAGCGTCAGCAGATGGCCGAGCAGTCCGACCAGAGCGGCGGGCGGCCCGCGACGCTGTCGATCACGGCGTCCCGCACCGACGGCGCGCCGATGGACTGGGAATCGTTCGACGCCCACGTCGACCGCGTCGCGGAGCGGTACTCGTTCTCGCACCTCACACGCATCGTGGACCCGGTGCAGCTGCAGGTGCAGACGCCGGAACAGGTGCGGCCGGTGATGGCGCGCCTGGTCGACCCCGCGTACGCGGTGATCCACCGCTCCCCCGTCCTCGAGGGGCGCTGGTTCCAGGACGCGGACTCCGAGCTGCTCGCTCCCCCGGTCGTGATCACCGAGGCCCTGTGGGACGTCTACGGGCGCCCCGCACTCGGCCCGGGGTTCGCGGTGAGCCTGCAGGGCGACCTCGCCGGGCAGTACACGGTCGTCGGCGTCACGCCGCGGCAGTATGCCGGCGACGAGGAGAAGCGCGTGACGCTCATGTTCGACTCCTACGCCGCGCGCCGCGACGCGCTGCCGGCGGACGCCATGATCGCGTGGGAGACGTGGGTGCCGGAGGACGGCGTCGCCGACCTCGGGCCCGCGCTCGCGGCGGATCTGCGTGCCGGCCAGGACGACATCCAGGTCACCGTCAACCGCACGGATTGGGCCTCGCGACCCGACGCGCAGAGCTCGATGGCCGCGTTCGAGGTCGTCACCGGCGGCATCGCCGGCCTCGTTCTCCTGCTCGGGGGCCTGGGACTCGTCAATATCCAGCTCGTCGCGATGCGCCAGCGGATCCGCGAGATCGGCGTGCGCCGCAGCTTCGGCGCGACGCAGGGCCGCATCTTCACATCGGTGCTGCTCGAGAGCGTCGTGGCGACGGCGGTCGCGGGAGTGATCGGCATCGCGATCGCGGTCGCGGTCCTCAGGGCGCCGTTCGTGATGGACATGTTCTCGGGGCTGCAGGACATCCCGCCCTTCCCGGTGCGCGCCGCGATCACCGGACTCGTCGCCGCCGTCGCGATCGGCGCGCTCGCCGGCTTCATCCCGGCACTCATGGCCGTGCGCTCCAACGTGATCGACGCGCTGCGCTTCTGACCCTCACCCGAAGGAGAACCCCATGTCCGTTCGGCAGAGCTTGCTCGCGATCCTCGATCAGGGCCCGTGCTACGGCTACCAGCTGCGCGCCGAGTTCGACCGGCGCACAGGATCGACCTGGCCGCTGAACGTGGGCCAGATCTACAACACCCTCGACCGCCTGGAGCGCGACGGACTGGTCGAGAAGGGCGACGTCGACGAGCACGGTCACGTCTACTGGGAGATCACGGATGCCGGAGCCGCCGAAGTGCGGGACTGGCTGGCCTCCCCGGTGCAGCGTTCGCAGGGCACCCGCGACGAGCTGGCGATCAAGCTCGCGGTCGCCGCGACCCTGCCGGGCGTGGACGTGGCGGACATCATCCAGACCCAGCGCCGCGCCTCGCTCGTGCAGCTGCAGGAGCTGAACCGCGCGAAGTACGCCGGGGCGAGCCCGGACGGCCCGGAGGAGCTGGCGTGGTCGCTCGTCGTCGACTCGATGATCTTCGCCGCCGAGGCGGAGGTCCGCTGGCTCGACCACTCCGAGCAGCGCCTGGCGCTGCACCCGCATCATGCCATGGCGCTCGAGCTCTCGACCGACAAGCCCAAGCGCGGCCGCCCGGCTCGGGCCGGGGCATCCGCCATCGGTGAGAAGCCGCGATGACCGAGTGCGTGCTGCGCCTCATCGGGGTGACGCAGCAGTACGGCACCGGCGCGACGGCCGTCTCGGCGTTGTCGGGCGTCGACTTCGAGGTGAGCCAGGGCGAGCTCGTCGCGGTGATGGGGCCGTCGGGTTCGGGCAAGTCGACGCTGCTGTCGATCGCGGGCGGGCTCGCGATCCCGACGACCGGCGAGGTCATCGTGGAGGGGCAGTACCTCAGCGAGCAGACGCCCGCGCAGCTGGCACGGCTGCGGCGCCGGTCGCTCGGCTTCGTGTTCCAGGACTTCAACCTCATCCCGACGCTCACGGCGCTCGAGAACGTCACGCTGCCGCTCGAGCTCGACGGGTTCCGGTCGCGGGTGGCGCGACGCGCCGGGCGCGACGCCCTCGCGTCGGTCGGCCTCGAGGGCAAGGCTGACGCATACCCCGACGACCTGTCGGGCGGCCAGCAGCAGCGCGTCGCGATCGCCCGCGCCGTCGTCGGCGGGCGTCGCCTGATCCTCGCCGACGAGCCCACCGGCGCCCTCGACTCGGTCACCGGCGAGATGGTGCTGAAGATGCTGCGCGCGCGAGTGGACGCCGGGGCCGCGGGCATCCTCGTCACACACGAGGCGCGCCACGCCGCCTTCGCCGACCGCATCGTGTTCCTGCGCGACGGCCGCATCGTCGACGAGTCGCGCCGCTCGAGCGCGGACTCGCTCCTCACCGGATCGCGATGACGGAACTGCTGGAAGCGCCGCGTCTGCAAACGACGGACGGAACGGATGCTGCGTCCCGGCGTCGTGCACCGGGCTGGGGGCGCTGGCGGGTCGCGGCGCGCCTGGCGCGGCGTCAGACCTGGCGCACGAAGGGGGCGAGCGCGCTCGTCGTGGCGCTGGTGGCGCTGCCCGTCGCGGGGCTGGCAGGCACGGCAGCGTTCTGGGAGTCGCACAACGGGTCGCCGCAGGAGCGTGTCGGGCTCGAACTGGGCGCGAACGAGGCCTGGCTGGAGGTGACCGGCGGGCCCGATCCGACGCGGTGGCAGGCGGTCGATCAGCCCTACGAGAACGGCGTCGCCACCGACGGGTCGGGAAACCCGCTGAACCCGTTCCTCCCACTCCCGACGGACCTGCCCGACGTCGTCCCCGGCGATGCGACAGTGCTGCCGGTGCAGCAGTACGGATCGGCCGCGGTCGAGACCGCGGACGGCGTCGCGTGGCTGACGGCAACGTCGGGCGAGGTCTGGGCGCCGTCGTTCGCCGGCCTGTATGTGCCGATCGACGGCGCCCCGCCGACGCGCCCCGACGAGTTCATGGCCACGCCCGGCGCGCTGGAGCGCATCGGCGCGGAGATCGGGGATGCGGTCGACTTCCCTGACGCGGACGTCACCCTGACCGTCACGGGCACGATGCGACCCGTGGGCGCCGAGGCGACGAGCGTCACGCTGTTCCTTCCGCCGAGCATGGCGACCACCGACGGACCGGCGACGAAACGCTGGTACGTGGCGGACTGGCAGCCCGGCGTCGCGGAACTCGCCGCTCTCAACCGCGAAGGGTTCATCGCATACGCCCGCGACCTCGTGCTGGATCCGCCGGCCGGAGCCGCGCGCACCACGTGGGGCGACGGGTCGCTGCCGTTGTGGAACATCCTGCTCGTCGGCGCGATCGCGGCCGCGATCTGCGGATACATCACCGTCCTCCTGTCGGGCGCCGCCTTCTCGGTGACCGCCCGCCGGCAGCAGCAGGCGCTCGCGGTCGCGGCCAGCGTGGGCGCGGCCCGCGGCGACGTCTTCCGTGTCGTGCTGCTGCAGGGAACGGTCCTCGGCGTCGTCGGAGGGCTCGTGGGCACCGCGGTCGGGCTCGGAGGCGCGGCGATCGTGCTCGCGGCCACCGACCGCGGCGCGCTCGGCACCTTCTGGGGCAACTTCGGCTTCACCGTGCCCTGGCACCTGATCGTGCCGATCGTCGTCTTCGCCGTGCTGATCGGCACGATCGCGGCCGTCGCACCCGCACGGGCGGCGATGCGGGGCGACACGCTCGCGGCACTGCGCGGCGCCCGGCGCCCCGCGCGGCTCAGACCGCACCGGCCGCTGTGGGGCCTGGTCGTCATGATCACCGGCATCGTCGCGCTCGTGCTGGGCGGGATGTACATGGCGGCGACGGTCATGACCGGGGGCGACACCGACACCCCGGTCTTCTACGTCGCCGTCTATGCGGTCGCGCTCGGGCCGATCATCTTCCAGATCGGCCTGCTCATCCCGTCGCATTGGGTGCTCGTGCAGCTCTCGAGGGCGGCATCGCGCGTCGGGCTCGCGCCGCGACTCGCCAGTCGCGATGCGGCCGCGCACCCCTCGCGTGTGGTGCCGGCGTTCGCCGTCATCGGCGCGAGCATCTTCGCCGCCTCGTTCGTGCTCTCGCTCACCGCGATGACCGCGGCGGGCAATGCCCGTCAGCACTGGTACCAGGCGCCCGAAGGCGCACTGTCGGTGCAGCTGTGGCAGACGGGCACCGAGGCGACCGACGAACTGATGGCGGCGGCCGAGGAGATCGTGGCGTCGACGGCGCCGCGCTCCACGGCGCTGGTCGAGACGCCCGCATGGCCGGCGGTCGATGCGACGGGCACTCCCTCCGATCCCGGGGCGAACACGTTCGCCGCCGCGCGTCAGAGCTATGACTGGTGCGCGCCGGACTGCGACCTCGAAGCCCACGAGCTCGCCCAGGGCACGCTGTCGATCGTCGACGCATCCGACGTCGAGACGCTGCTCGGCATACCGCTCGACTCCGCGGCGCGTGCGACGCTGCGAGACGGCGGCGCGATCGTCACCGATCCCGGCTACCTCGCGGCAGACGGCCGGCTGGTCGTGACGGAATGGGCGGTCGCGGATTATCTCGAGCTGATGCAGATGGGCGGTTCGACCGCGCAGCCCGCGGCGCAGCATCGACTCTCCGCAGCACTGGTCGATCCCGGCCACCAGCAGCCGTTCCAGATCATCATCGCGCCCGACACGGCGGCCGCTCTCGGCGTGACGCTGCAGCCGAACGCGATCGTCGCGACCTACGACGAGCCCCTGCCCACCGCGACGGTCGACAAGCTGACGGGGCAGACTGTCGACCTTCGCGTCTCGGCCGAAGCCGGGCTGTACGCCCACGTCGAGACCGGTCCCGCTCCGATCGATCCGTGGCTCTGGCTCATCACGGCGGTCGCGGTCGCACTGGTCGTCGGCGCCGCGGCGGTGAGTCTCGGCCTTGCGCGGTTCGAGCGCCGCCCCGACGACGCGACGCTGACAGCGATCGGCGGCAGCAGACTTCTGCGCCGCAACGTCAACGCGTGGCAGGCCGCGATCATCGTCGGCGTCGGAGCGGTCATCGGCACGGCCACCGGGGCGCTGTCGGTCTGGGGCTATGCCAAGGCGAACCCGCAGTCGTACCTCCTGGCCGATACGCCCTGGCTGTGGCTGGCCGTCCTCGGCGTCGCGCTGCCGGCCGCCGTGACGGTGGTCGCGTGGCTCGCGCCCCCGCGGCACCCCGATCTGACCCGCCGGACGGCGATCACCTGACCGGCCGCGCAGGCGCAGGGAGGCGGCATCCTGTCGCCTCACAGGCGCGCCGCGCTACGGTTGACTGTGCACACGAACGCCGACCAGATCGAAGCCGAGGCTCAGACCGAGCCCGCAGCGATGACCTTCTCCGACCTCGGGCTGAGCCAGCCCGTCCTCAAGGCCCTCAAGGACATCGGCTACGAGACCCCCTCGGCGATCCAGGCGGCGACGATTCCCACGCTGCTCGGCGGTCGCGACGTCGTGGGCATGGCGCAGACCGGAACCGGCAAGACTGCCGCGTTCGCCCTGCCGATCATCGACCGGCTCGACCTCGGTCAGAAGACCCCGCAGGCGCTCGTGCTCGCCCCCACGCGCGAGCTCGCACTGCAGGTCTGCGAGGCGTTCGAGAAGTACGCGGCCCACCTGAAGGACGTGCACATCCTTCCCGTCTACGGCGGACAGGGCTACGGCGTGCAGCTGTCCGCCCTCCGACGCGGCGTGCACATCGTCGTCGGCACCCCCGGCCGCATCATCGACCACCTCGAGAAGGGCACGCTCGACCTCTCGGAGCTCCAGTACCTCGTGCTCGACGAGGCCGACGAGATGCTCAAGATGGGCTTCGCCGAGGACGTCGAGACGATCCTCGCCGAGACCCCCGAGACCAAGCAGGTCGCGCTGTTCTCTGCGACCATGCCCGCCACGATCCGCCGCATGTCGAAGCAGTACCTGCACGACCCGGAAGAGATCACGGTCAAGTCCAAGACGCAGACCTCTGCGAACATCTCCCAGCGCTACCTCATCACCGCGTGGCAGCAGAAGATGGATGCGCTCACGCGCATCCTCGAGGTCGAGAACTTCGACGGCATGATCGTCTTCGGCCGCACCCGCAGCGTCACCGAGGAGATCGCCGAGAAGCTCCGCGCCCGCGGGTACTCGGCCGCCGCCATCAACGGCGACATCGCCCAGCCGCAGCGCGAGAAGACCGTCAACCAGCTGAAGTCGGGCAAGCTCGACATCCTCGTGGCGACCGACGTCGCCGCGCGGGGTCTGGACGTCGAGCGCGTCTCGCACGTCGTCAACTACGACATCCCGACGGATGCCGAGTCCTACGTCCACCGCATCGGCCGCACCGGTCGCGCCGGGCGCTCGGGCGACGCCATCAGCTTCGTCACGCCTCGTGAGCGCGGCCTGGTCAAGATGATCGAGCGCGCCACCCGCCAGGAGCTCACCGAGATCCCGCTGCCGAGTGTCGACGAGGTCAACGTGACCCGCCTGTCGCGCTTCGACGACCGCATCACGGCCGCCCTCGGAGAGGCCGAGCGCATCGAGGCGTTCCGCGACATCGTCGCCCACTACGTGCGCAACCACGACGTTCCCGAGGCCGACGTGGCCGCGGCCCTCGCCGTCGTCGCCCAGGGCGACACCCCCCTCCTCCTCGAGCCCGACCCCGAGCCGGCCCCGCGCCGCGAGCGCGCCGAGCGCACGGACCGCGGCGAGCGCCCCGCGTTCGGCGACCGCGGCGACCGACCCGAGCGTCGCACGCCGCGCGAGGGCTTCGCGACCTACCGCATCAACGTCGGCAAGCGTCAGCGCGTCGAGCCGCGTCAGATCGTCGGGGCGCTCGCGAACGAGGGCGGCCTTCGGCGCGACGACTTCGGCGCGATCAAGATCATGCCCGACTTCTCACTCGTCGAGCTGCCCGCGAACCTGCCGGCCGGTGCCCTCGACCGCCTGGCAGACACCCGCATCTCGGGCCAGCTCATCGAGCTGCGCCCCGACACCGGGCGACCGCAGCGCCGGAAGGATGTCACGGGCGGTTCCTACCGCGACAACCGCGGCTCGGGCGACCGCGGCTACGGCGACCGCTCGCGGGATCGCGGCTCGTACGGCGACGACCGTCCGGCCCGCAAGCCGCGGCACAAGCGCAGCGACGGCTGACCCGGCGCCTGCGCCGGGGGCGCAGCATCCGTTCCCTCTCCTGCGTCAGGCGGGCGAGCCGGACGCGCCCCGCTGTGCGGGGAACGCCCGCACCGCCTCGTCGAGGTCGTTGAAGATGCGGTCGGCCGGGATCCGCGCCCTCATGCCGTAGGCCGTGAACTCCTGCAAGACCGCTGTCTCGGGTCGCGCGAGCACGAGGTCGACGCCGCGGGCGTCGAGCCAGTCGAGGAGACTCGAGAACGCCTCGCCGGCGGAGTAGTCGATGTCGGAGATGCCGGCGCAGTCGAGCACCAGCCAGGTCACCGGATCGGGCGCGTTCTGCACCACCTGCTGCACGTCGTCGACGAACCGCGACGCGTTGGCGTAGAACAGGTCGGCGTCGTAGCGGAACACCACGAGCCCCGGCGCGGTCTGCGCGCCGGCGGCCACGGTCGTGTACTCGTACCCCTGCTTGCCGCGCACACCGAGCACGAAGTCGCGCGGGCGGTACTGCCGCTGCACGACGTCGAGGAGCGACAGCGCGAGCGCCAGGATCACGCCCGCGCCGACGCCGACGATGAACACGGTGAGCGCGGTCGCGAGCGCGATGAAGAACTCGCGGCGGCGCACGCGCGACACGCGCACCAGTCCCTTGATGTCGATGAGCTCGAGACCGATCACGAACACCACGCCGCCGAGCACCGCCTTCGGCAGATCGGTGAGCAGGTTGGTGAGGAACAGCAGCACGATGAGCACCACCACGACGACGGTGAGGTTGGCGACCTGCGTGCGCCCCTTCTGCCCATCGAGGATCTGCGTCTTGGTGGGCGATCCGTTGACGACGAACGTGCCGCTGAAGCCGGCGGCGAGATTGGATGCTGCGAGCCCGACGATGTCGCGATTCACATCGGCGCGGTCCCCGTGCTTGGCCGCGAAGCTGCGTGAGGTCGCCGCGCTCTGGGCGATGATGATGATGAAGCACGCGAAAGCGGTGGACAGCACCGCCGGAACGTCGTTCCACGTGACTCCAGCGGGGAAGCCGATCGGCGGGAATCCGCCCTGGATCGCGCCGATCACCTCGACGCCGTAGCTCGACGCGTTCGTTGCCGTGGCGAGGATCAAGAGGCCCACCACCGCGATGATCGCCCCGGGGCACCTTCGGCAGGAACGCCTTGAACGCGAAGATGATGCCGATCGTCGCTGCCCCGTAGGCGAGCGTCGGCCACGACACCTCGCCCAGCTCGGTGATCCACGCCCACTGCTGCTGGAACCAGTTGCCCGAACCCTTCGGCACCCCGAGGATGTCGGGGATCTGGCTCGTCGCGACCTGGATGCCGACACCCGTGAGGAACCCGATGAGCACCGAGGCCGACAGGAAGTCGCCGATGAACCCCAGGCGCAGCACGCGGGCCAGGATCAGGAGCAGACCGCAGACGAGCGCGGTCAAGCCGCACAGCGCCACCCACTGCGGCGATCCAGGGTTCAGCCCGGCGATACCGGCGGTGAGCAGGCCTCCCGCCATGATCGCCGCCGTCGCCGAGTCGCCGCCGACGACGAGGAGCTTCGACGCACCGAGCAGGGCGAACGCGAGCAGCGGCAGCAGGATCGTGTAGAGGCCGGTGACGATCGGCGTCTGCGCGATCGAGGTGTATCCCATCACTTCCGGGATCGCGACGGCCGCGAGCGTCACGCCCGCGATGACGTCTCTGGGAAGCCACGGCATCTTGTAGCCGCGCAGCGAGACCGGAACGAGGAAGGTGGGCAGGGCCATGACGACTCCCTTGGGCGAGGATCGCGCCGGCCCCTCCGTCGACGGGGAGGTGCCGCGAGGGCCCCAGGCACCCGGCCACGCGACGTGTGCGCTCATTCTGGGGCACCGGAGCCCGCAGGCGCCAGAGCCACGCTCTGCGCGAACAATCCCCCGTCGCGGCCGCCCGCCTCAGCCCGCTCCCCGCGGCCCCCGTAGGATCGATTCATGGCCGGATTCTGGGGCAGACGCAAGCGCGAGCAGGAAGAACTGAACACGCAGGACGCCGATCTGGCGCGCCGCGCGCAGCAGGCGCTGGTCGCGGCCGACGAGCGCATCCGCCTCACGACGGACGAACTGGCCTTCGCCGACGCCGAGCTCGGCGCCGGCCCCACCGCTGAGCTGCGCGAGGCGCTCGCGTCGGTGCGCACGCACCTGCAGGAGGCGTTCCACCTCCACCAGCTCAACCACGACGAGATCCCCGACACCCCCGAAGAGCTGCGCACCCGCAACGCGCGCATCGTGCAGCTGTGCGAATGGGCCGAGGACCTCCTCGACGACCGCACCGAGGCGCTCGCGGCGCCGATCGAGCGAGCTCGTCGCGCTCCCGAGATCATTGCGAAGGTGCGGGCGGATGCTGCGCGCCTGCGCCTGCGGCTCCCCGACGCCCGCTCGACCGTCGACAGGCTGGCGATCCGCTACTCGTCGCACGCCCTCTCGCAGATCGACGCGAACCCGGCCGAGGCGGAGCAGCTGCTCGGGTTCGCCGAGCACAGTGCCGGCGTCGCCGAGCGCCGCCGCGAGGCGGGCCAGCGCGAGCAGGCGAACATGGCGCTCGAGGCATCCACCGAATCCGTCCGCCGCGCCGAGACGCTGCTCGACGCCGTCGAGACCTTCGAGGTCGAGGCGCTGCGCGCCGAGTCCACACTCGCCGCGATCGTCGAGGACTCCCGCGGCGACCTCGTCGTCGCACTCAAGGAGCCCCACTCCCCCGCCGTGCAGACCGCGATCGAGGAGCTGCAGGCGGCGCTGGCCGCGCTGCCGGCCGCCGGCGTGAACACCGACCCGTTCGAACAGCTCTCGCGGCTGCGCGAGGCGAACGCGGGGCTGGATGCCGCGATCGCGACCGCTCGCGAGCGCGCCGCGCGCCCGATCCCGCCGCTCGAGCACGTGCGTCACGCGATCGACGACGCCGACCGCCAGCTCGCCGTCTCGCGCGACGTCATCGCCGGGCACCGCGGCTGGATCGGCGCCGACGCCCGCACGCGGTTCGCCGAGGCCGAGCGCGTGCGGCTCGACCTCGACCGCTACCTCGGCTCCTCAGCGTCCGCCGTCACCGCGATCGACGAGGACCACCGCGAGCAGGCGTTCGCGATGGCCCGCCGCGCCGCGTTCCTCGCGAGCGAGGCGCTGCAGCTCGCCCAGCGCGACATCGACGCCGCCCGTCCGCAGCCCGACCAGTGGGGTGGTCCGGGCTACGGCCAGCAGGGATGGGGCGGCGGCCGCCGCAGCGGCGGCAGCGACCTCATGGGCGGCATCCTCGGCGGCCTCGTCATCGGCAGCATCCTGGACGGCTTCATCGACTGACCTCCCGTCTCGTCGCCCCCACCGCGTCCTCACGCCGAAACACGGGCCGGTAACGGCGACACGCCGGGTGGCAGCATCCGTCCCCGGCGTGTCGCGTGACCGACCCGTGTTTCGGCAAGGAGAACCGGGGTGGGACGGGGCCGGGGTCAGAGAGGGACGACCTCGAGCGCGTCGGCCACCACGCGGCCGTCGTGGAGCACCGTGCGATCCGAGCCCCGGTCCATCACGACGCTCGTCGGCGTCTCGCCGTCGACCAGCACCAGGTCGGCGCGGTCGCCGACCGCAATGCCCGGTCGATCGCCGACACCGGCCACCCGCGGCGATGCATGGCTCATGATCGAGGCGCCGCCCATGGTGGCGACGGCGAGCGCGAGCTCGATGTGGTCGTCGCGGCGGAAGCCGTTGACGAAGGCGAGCTGCCACGTGCGGTCGAGCATGTCGCAGTTGCCGTACGGGCTCCAGTAATCCCGCTGGCCGTCTTCACCGAGGCCCACCCGCACTCCGGCCTCAGCGAGGTCGACGAGCCGCAGATGCCCGGTGGTCGACGGCGCCACCGTCGCCATGGCGATGTCGAGCTCGGCGAACTCGTCGATGAGGCGGCGGCTCACGGCCTCCGACACCGAGCCGAGGTCGTAGGCGTGCGACATCGTGACCTTCCCCTGCATGCCGAGCGCCCGCGTGCGCTCGAGCACCAGTTCGGTGCTGAACACACCCAGGGCACCGGGCTCGTGCAGATGGATGTCGATCTCGACCTGATACTTCTCCGCGAGCGCGAACACGATGTCGAGGTGCTTGACCGGGTCGCGGTCGAGCTGGCTCGGGTCGATGCCGCCCATCACGTCGGCGCCCAGCTTCAGCGACTCCTCGAGGTACTCGACGGTGCCCGCCTCGCGCAGGATGCCCGCCTGCGGGAACGTCATGATCTGGACGTCGGCGTGCTCGCGGAACCTCTCCTTCGCGGCGAGCACCGATTCGAACTTCTCGAGCTTGCAGTCGACGTCGACCTGCGCGTACGTGCGCACCCGCGTCGTGCCCTTCGCGATCATCTGCTCGAGGGTGCCCGCGACGATCTCGGCGTGCGGCACGTCGGTGTCACGCCAGTTGTTCCGGTCGTTGAGCATCATGCCCCACACTCCGGGAGCTCCGGTGTGAGGGCGGAACGGCAGACCGATCCGCGACGAGTCGAGGTGCACATGCACGTCGCTGAACGACGGCAGCAGGAGCCTGCCCCGGCCGTCGACATCGTCCGCGCCGGCCGGTGCAGAGCTGTCGTGGGACCGGACCTCGGTGATGCGGTCGCCCTCGAGGACGATGTCGGCGGCGTCGGCGCCCCACGGGCGGGCGTTGCGGATGATCACGTCAGGTACCTCTCGACGGAAGGACGGATGCCGCGGCCACGAGTGCGCGACCCGTCGATGGTATACCGAATACCAGCGCCATCCGGCGAGCGCCGGCGGCATCCCGGTCGCACCTTGGACATGCACAAGGGGTGCGGCCGCCGAAGCGACCGCACCCCTCGGAGTCTGTGTCAGGACGCGAGCTCCTCCGGCTGCGCCAGCGTGGTCAGTGAGATCACACCGTAGTCCCAGCCCTTGCGGCGGTACACCACGCTCGGGTGGTCGGTGCGGGCGTCGATGAACAGGAAGAAGTCGTGGCCGACCAGCTCCATGCGGTCGACGGCCTCCTCCACCGACATCCACTCGGGGTGGAACTCCTTCGTGCGGATGACGACGGGCGTGTAGCCCTCCTCCTCCTCGTTGCCCGTGACGATGGGGATCTCACCGGTGGCGACGGCACGGAGCACGTCGACGGATGCCGGCTGCAGATCGATCCCCTCGAGCGCACCGCTGCCCTTCTCGAACTTGGCGCCACGGGGGTGGTTGCGCGCGTCGACGCGCTTGTCCTTCGCGCGGCGCAGTTGTTCGCACAGCTTGTCGACCGCGAGGTCCAGTGCGGTGAACTTGTCGCCGTCGGTGGCCTCGGCCCGGATGACGGGTCCCTTGCCGTTGACGGTGAGCTCGACGGTCTCATCTTCCATGCGACCGTTGTGATACGCGCGGTGTGTGACCTTGACCTCCACGCGTTGAGCGCGCGGAGCGAGGTTCTCGATACGGAGGGCCTTCTCCTCGACGACACCGCGGAAGCGATCTGTGATGCCCACTCCCACGCCGACGATGCTGGTTTCCATCCTTGACCTCCTTGTTCCGGTCCGCCCGGCCAAGGGCGGACCATCAGTCGCCTTGTCAGTCCCACGGTAGCCGGGCGTTCGGACTCTGTCACCTGTGAGTTTCGAATGCGTCACAACGCCGTTCACCGGCCTGTGGGTCGCCTTCTCGGAGTGGCCGCGACGGTGACCGCGGCCACCACATCGGCACCCGCGGCGCGCAGCGCGCGGACCGCTTCGGCGAGGCTGGCGCCGGTTGTCACGACGTCGTCGACGACCACGACACGCAGCCCCGCAGCATCCACCGCCACCAGGCTGCCGGCGACGTTCCGCGCCCGCGCATCGCGGTCGAGGCCGCGCTGGTCGGACGTGCGGCGGGCGTGGCGCAGCAGGCGACGGGGACGGCGCCCGCTGCGCCGCACGAGGAGATCGGGTACGCGGTAGCCGCGCCGGCGGTAGGCCCGGCGAGACGTGGGCATCGGCACGGGCACGGCGTCCGCAGCGCCCGCGCGGGCGAGGGCCGCCGTCAGCGCCGGCGCGAGCGCGGTCGCGAGGCCCGTGCGCCCGTCCTCCTTGATCGCCCGCAGCACCCGCGCGGCCACCCCGTCGAAGGGGATCCCGCTCCACACCGTCACGGCACCGCCGGCCGCATCGATCACCTGCTGCTGCGGATCGGGAGCGAGCGCGAACACGCATCGCTCGCACAGGGCGACGTCGGGTTCGTCGCACCCCGCGCACGAGACAGGAAGGAGCAGCGCCAACGCGTCCGCGCAGGCCTCTCGCACCGCGAGCACGATCTCCGACATCACCGCCCCAGGATCCTCGGCGCAGGAGACGGTCGGGTCGTCACCGCCGGCGATCCGTGGACGACCCGCGCGCGCAGGCCGGTGTGGAGGAGCCGCTACTGCGGCGCGCCCTGCTGGGTGGCGAGGACCAGGACGCCGGTCGCCGTCGGCTGCCAGCTCGTGCCGCGCTTGACGTAGAGCGTGCCGTCCTCGGCCCGCAGGCGCAAGCTCGAGATCCCCGTGCCGCCGGCGATCGAGGCGATGCCCGAGGGTGCCGTCGAGGCCGCGGTCGGTGCGCCGACCACCTGCTCGATGACCGTCGAGTCGGTATCGGCACCGCTGGTCAGCACGCCGACCGAGACGTCGTCGATCCACGTGACGCCGATCCGCGTCACGCCGACGACGGCACCTCCCGCCACCGCGAGCTGCATCGGCTGCTGGCCGATGCGTGCCGGCACGCCGTCCTCGTGGACGACACCGGCCACCGACACCACCGTGCGGCCGCCCGCACTCACCACGGCGGCGAGGCGCGTGCCGTCGCGGGACAGCGCCATGCCGGCGATGGCCGTCGCGTCGCCCCACGCGTCGGCGACGTCGATGACATCCCCGTTGGGAAGGTAGGCGCGCAGAGCCGACGGGTCGTCCTGGGGGACGCTCCACACAGTCCCGGAAGGGTCGATCACCGGATCAACCAGGCCCGGACGCGTGTCGAGCACCTCGGGTTCGGTCCCGGCGGAGTTCAGCCGTACGACCGCGCCCGAGGCCAGGCGCGCAGCAGCGAGGTCGCGCTCGGCCCCGACCTGCACGCTGACGGGCGATGTGGCCTCGACCGCCTCCGAGAGACCGGGGATCTTGTCGATCTCGTCCCCGGTGAGGAAGCCGAAGCCGGCCTGCGTCAGCACCAGGGGCGCCGCCGGAACGCGTGTCGAACGCACGGTCACGGGCTCCGCGTCGATCGGGGCGGAGTCGACGGTCATCACGACCTCGGCCACGCCTGCGGCGCGCAGGCTCTCCTCGAGCTGCGTGAGCATCCGGTTGCGGGCGTCGCTGTTCGCCGCGAGCATCGCGTCGCCCGTCAGCGCGACATCGGAGACGCCCTCCTCGGCCGTGGGCACCACCGTGACCGCAGACACCCCGTCTGGGAACGCGGTCTGCACCGACTCCGCGAGCCACTCGCTGATCGGCTTGTTGACGAGGGCGCTGGCGATGCTCCTCGCCGCCTTGGTCACGGGGAACCAGCGAACGTCGGGCACCAGGTACTGGTACGAGGGGTCGAAGTACATGAGCGGGTACCGGTGGAACACCTGCGGGAACTGCGCCTCGTCGAGCCAGATGCCGTCGGGCGCCTCCGTGATGCGCCATTCGCCGTCTTCCTGCTGCTCCAGACGGAACGTCCAGTTCCCCGGTGAGAGATCGGCGCGCTGGTAGGCGCCCTTATCGTCGACCGATCCGACGACCTCCGACGCGAAGTCGACGACGCCCTCGCCGGTTTCGACGTAGTCCCGCTCCGCTCGCTCATCGACGATCACCTGAGCATCGGGATTCCACGTGCCACGAAAGGATGGCGCCAGGAACTCCTGGGCGACGGCCCAGTTGCCCAGCACGCCGGGGCCGGAGCCGGCGTCGATGAATCCCTCGACGATCTGCTGAGGCGTGGCGCCAGGCTGCGGACTGTTCGGGATGAACACCACGTTCTGCGACCCGTTGCCGGTGTTGCCGTTCTCGAGCCCGTATTCGGGCGGTCCGCTCGTGGGGAAGCCCGCGCAGCCGGTCACGACGACCGCGCACAGAGCGAGGATGAGGGCCAGGATGCCGCGTACCCGGGTCATGCGGATCCTCCTCGGTGCGCAGCATCCGTTCCGCTCCCGCCATTCGCACCGTCCGCGTGAGGCAGGTCGATCGCAGCGGTGAGACCGAGATCGTCGAGGGCGGCGACGGCATCGTCGCCCGGGTCGACGGCGATGGGCGATTCGCCGTCGAGCGGTGCGGCCTGCCGCGGGAGGGTCAGGACGAAGTTCGTGCCGCGGCCGACCTCCGACCAGACCGCGAGTTCGCCGCCGTGGAGCTTCGCGTCACCCAGGGCGATGGACAGGCCGAGGCCGGTGCCGCCGATCGTGCGCTTGCGGGAGGGGTCGGCGCGCCAGAAGCGGTCGAAGACGTGTTCGGCGTCCTCGGGCTTCATCCCCATGCCGAAGTCGCGCACGCCGATCGCCACCGCCTGCTGATTGCTGTCGACGGTGACCACGATCGGACGGCCCTCGCCGTGCTCGATCGCGTTGCCGAGCAGGTTGCGCACCACGCGGCGCACGCGCCGCGGGTCCATGTCGACCGGGGAATATCCCCCGGGCGCGACCAGGCGCACGTCCGTGCCGTGCTGCTCGGCGAGCTGCTGCATGGAGCCGATCACGTCTTCGGCGAGGTGCGCGAGGCTCGTCGGCTCGAGTTCGAGCTGCACCGAGCCCGCGTCGTAGCGGCTGATCTCGAGCAGGTCGGTGAGCAAGGTCTCGAACCGCTGCACCTGGGCGTTGAGCAGCTCGGCCGCGCGAGCGGTAGCCGGATCGAAGTCGTCGCGCTGGTCGTTGATCATGTCGGCGGCGAGGCGGATGGTCGTCATCGGCGTGCGCAGCTCGTGCGACACGTCCGACACGAAGCGCTGCTGCACGAGGGAGAGGTCGGCGAGCTCCTTGATCTGCGACTCCATGCTGTCGGCCATCGCGTTGAACGAGCGGCCGAGCGTCGCCAGTTCGTCCTCCCCCCGCACCTCGAGGCGCACGTCGAGACGCCCCGACGCGAGTTTGGCGCTCGTGTCGGCGGCCTCGCTGATCGGGGTCGTCACGGATCGCAGGACGAACCAGGCGATGCCGCTGATCAGCAGGACGAGGCCGATGCCGACCACCCACAGCGTCCGCTGCACGAACGTGAGCGTCTCGGGGGCGTTGGCGAGGTCGTACGCGAGGTACAGCTCGTACGACGCGACTCCCTCGATGGTGAGCTGCTGGCCGACCAGGATCCCCGGCACCGTCGCGTCGTCAGCGTCGGGCAGCGCGACGGGCTGCCAGATCTGCTGGTCGGGGTTGGTGCGAACGAGCGCCCGCATCGGGGTGGTGAGCAGCTCGTTCATCACCTCCTCGTTGGTGCTGAAGTCCTGCGGCGCGTTGGGCACGAGGGGCCCGATCCGGTAGGCGCCGACGACCACGGCCGACGACTGGTCGCGAACGGCCGTGAACGCCAGGGTCATGACGTTCTGCAGCTGGATGGAGTCGTTCTGCACGGAGGCGTCGAGGGTTCGCTGCGCCGCGGCGCGCGCCTGCTCGGCGTCCATCAGCACCTGGTCCTTGCGGGAGGCGAAGAGGTCGTTCTGGATCGCGAGGGCCATCCACACGCACGCGACCACGACGGCGAGCGCGGTCAGGCCGATCGTCACGAGGATCGTGCGGAACCGCAGCGAGCGACGCCAGAGTCCGGCGATGTCACCCGGCCAGGCCCGCCACAGGCGCCACCAGCGGATGCGGGCGCGCGCCGGCGTCACGGCCGTGATCGGCGCGGTCATGGCTGCCTAGACGACGGCGCCGGCGCGGTATCCGACGCCGCGCACCGTCGTCACGATCTTGGGGTTGTCGGGGTCCTTCTCGACCTTCGCCCGCAACCGCTGGACATGCACGTTGACCAGGCGCGTGTCGGCCTTGTAGTGGTAGCCCCACACCTGCTCGAGCAGCATCTCGCGCGAGAACACCTGCTGCGGCTTGGATGCCAGGGCGACGAGCAACTCGAATTCGAGAGGCGTCAGGGCGATGGGCCCGTCACCGCGGCGCACCTCGTGCGCGGCGACATCCACGGTGAGGTCGCCGATGCGCAGCGAGTCGTTCGCCGGCTGGCTCGCCGGGCGCAGTCGCGTGCGGATGCGGGCGACCAGCTCCTTCGGATTGAAGGGCTTGACGATGTAGTCGTCGGCGCCCGACTCGAGGCCCTTCACGACGTCGGCCGTGTCGGTGCGCGCGGTCAGCATGATGATCGGGATGCCGGACTCGGCGCGGATGCGGGTGCAGATCTCGATGCCGTCCATGCCCGGAAGCATCAGGTCGAGGAGGATGAGGTCGGGGCGCTCGGTGCGCCACGCGTCGACGGCCTCGGCGCCGTCCGCGCAGAAGACCGTCTCGAATCCCTCCGTGCGCAGCACGATCCCGATCATCTCGGCAAGGGCGGTGTCATCGTCGACCACCAGGATGCGTGAAGTCATCGCGCGCGTTCGTTCCTTCTGTCCAGGCGCAGAGGACGACGTGCGCGTCCCCATGCGCTTCCCACAGAGTAGTCGACCAGGGCTGTGGACCGGCCGAAGCTCGCCCGAACGGACGCCGAGAGCTTCATCCCCACGGCGGCTGCGGCATCCGCGCGATGTGGAACGATAGGGGCGAGCGCCGTCCTGAGGGCGCGGCCGACGCGCCGCCCGCCCACGACGCGCCGCCGACCGAGAGGGGAATCGTGTCCGCATACCCGGCCTGGACGCCGGCGTCACGCCCCGGGATCATCCCGCTGCACCCGTTGTCGTTCGGCACGATCCTGGCCCGCTCGTTCTCGGCGCTGCGGCAGAACCCGCGCGTGCTGCTGGGCTTCGCGCTCGTCGTCCAGACGCTCGCCTACATCGTGGTGCTGGGCGGGGTGCTCGCGATCGGGTGGGCGTCGTTCTCGCGCCTCGACACGCTGCGGCCGGGCACGGAGGAGTACGACACGGTGATGGCGGGGTCGATCGCCCTCACCGCCGTCGCGGGCATCGTGCTCTCGCTCGCCGCTGGCGCCCTCAGCGTCATCGTGCAGGGCATCGTCGTCGTCGAGGTGACGCATGCCGCCGTGGCCGAGAAGCTCACCCTCGGCGCCCTCTGGCGCCAGGTCAAGCCCATCGCCTGGCGCCTCATCGGCTATTCGTTCCTCGTGATCCTGGCGATCGTCGCGCTGGTCGCGGTCGTCGTGCTCGCCATCGTCGGCATCGCGATCGCGGCGCCGCCCGCGGCGATCGTGCTGACGATCCTGGTCATCCTCGCGTCGATCCCCCTCACGTGGTGGCTGATGATCAAGCTGCTGCTGGTGCCGGCGGCCATCATCGTCGAGCACGCCACCATCGTCCAGGCGCTGTCCCGTTCGTGGAGCCTCACGCGCCGTCGCTTCTGGCCGGCGCTCGGCATCATCATCGTGATCAGCGTCATCTTCGCCGCCGTCGCGCAGGTGGTGAGCCTCCCGATGAGCTTCCTCTCGATGGGGCTGACGACGATCATCGCGCCGACGGGCGACCCCGAGCCGACAGCCATCATCGGCTTCGTCGCGGCGACCCTCCTCACGCAGGTGCTCACACTGCTGCTGCAGTCGGTCGCCGTCGTCGTGCAGTCCACCGCGACCGCGCTCATCTACATCGACTGCCGCATGCGCCGCGAAGGGCTCGACCTCGATCTGCTCGCGTACGTGGAGCGACGGGATGCCGGAGCCACCGCCCTCGCCGACCCCTATCGCGAGCACATCGGGCGCGAGATCGCGCCGCGCGGCGTTCCGGGGGCGTATCCGGTGCCCGGTTACGCGCCCTACCCACCCGGATACCCGGCGCCGGGCTACCCGCCCGCACCGGCCGGCGCGGTGTTCTCCGCGCAGACGCAGTCGGGCTACGGCCCGCCGGCGGGGTACGCACCGCAACCCGGGTACGGAGCGCAGCAGGCGTACGGACCGCCGCCCGGATACAGCGTGCCCGCCCAGCCGGGGTACGCGACGCCGGCGCAGCCCGGGTACGCGACGCCGGCGCAGCCCGGGTACGGCGCCCAGCCGCCCGCGTACGGCGCCCCGCAGCCCGGCCCCGTGGCGCCGGCACCCGCTCAGCCACCGGCGCCCGCCCAGCCACCGGCTGCTCCGCCCGCCGCGGACCCCGCGACTCCTCCGCCGTCGGACGAACCCTCCCCCACCCGCTGGACCGCCCCCGGCGCCGCGCCCGACGGCACCGACCGCGAGTCGCCGTGGGCCTGACCCCCGCCGCGCTCCGCGCGCTCGCGCGCGCCTCCGACGCCGTCCCGCCGCTCACGCCGGACGGCGACGAAGCGCGGCGGTGGGCGCAGCAGGAGCTGTCGGACCCCGCCTACGACATCGCCGAGCCGACCCCGTTCGACCGCATCGCGCGCGCCGTAGGCGACTTCATCGCGTCGCTGCTCAACCCCGACCTCTCGGGCGGCTGGGGCTCGACGTTCGCGCTCATCGCCGCCATCGTCGTCGCCGTCGTCATCGTCGCCGCATTCCTGCTGTGGGGCGTGCCGCGGGTGAGCCGCCGCGCGGCGCCGCGGACGCCGCTGCTGTTCGGCGAGGCCGAGCACCGCTCCGCCGCCGAACTGCGCTCCGCTGCAGCCGAGCGCGCCCGCGCGTCGGACTGGGACGCCGCGATCGTGCTGCGGTTCCGCGCCCTCGCGCGCGGCTGCCTCGAACGCGGTGTCGTCGACCCCCCGCCGGGCGCGACCGTGCACGCGTTCGCCCGCGCCGCAGGCGCCGCCTTCCCGGCGCTCGAACCCCGGCTCGAAGCCGCGGCGACCGCCTTCGACGACGTCCGCTACCTGCGCCGCCCCGGCACCGAAGAGCTCTACCGTCTCGTCGAGTCCGCCGACGACGCCGTCTCCGCGGCCCGCCCGGTCGTCCGCGAGGAGGTCTCCGCGTGAGCACGGCGCGCGCAGAATCGGAGACTCTCGTCGACACGCCGCGTCAGAGGGTCGCGAGGCGGCGTGTCGCCAGCGACCTCCGATTCTGTGCACGCGGAGGCGCCGCATGAGCACCGAGACGCCGGCGAGGACGGATGCTGCGCCCCGGCGCGGCCGGCGGATCGCGGCGTGGGTCGCGATCGGGCTCGCCCTCCTCGTGATCGGCGGCATCGGCGGTGCGATCTCGGCAGCGAACCAGTGGGGTCAGCGCGATGCGCTCGATCCGGATTCGGCCGGTCCTGGCGGGACCCGCGCACTCGCCGAGATCCTGCGCGACCACGGCGTCGAGGTGCGGATCGTTCGCGATCGCACGGCGGCTGCCGACGCCCTCGCCACCGGACCCGCCACCCTCGTGCTCCCCGACGCACCGGCGCTCTCGGACGACGCCCTCGCCGCCCTCGTCGCCGAGGCCACCGACGTCGTGCTCGTCGAGCCCCGCGCCCGCACGCTCGATCTGCTGCTCCCGGGGTCCGCCCCCGCCGGGGTCGCGCCCGATACGGCGATCGAACCGGACTGCGACGTCGAGGACGCGATCCGCGCCGGCGCTCTCGCGCCGGGGGCCGTCTACAGCGGCGACGACGGGTGCTATCCGGCCTCCGACGGATTCGGGCTCCTCGTCGACGTCTCCGACGGTGGCCGCATCGCCGCGGTCGACGCCCGACCGCTCTTCACCAACGAGCACCTCGCCGAGAACGGCAACGCCGCGCTCGCCGTGAACCTCATGGGGCGGCATCCGCTCGTCGTCTGGTACGTGCCGATTCCCGCCGACACCGATCTCGCCGACACGAACCCCGCGCTCGGCGATCTCACACCGCCCTGGGTGAGCGCCGTCATCGTGCTGCTCCTCGTCGCGGGCGTCGCGGCGGGCGTGTGGCGCGGCCGCCGGTTCGGCCCCCTGGTCGCGGAGCGCCTGCCGGTGACGGTGCGCGCGTCCGAGACGACCGAAGGCCGTGCGCGTCTCTACGCGCGTGCAGGCGATCCCCTGCACGCCGCGGACCGGCTCCGCATCGGCGCCTTGCGCCGCATCGCCGCACTTCTCGGGCTTGCCGCAGGCGCCGCCGCGCCCGAGATCGCCGACGCGGCCGCGGGCCGCACCGGGCTCGACCGGCGGGCCGTGCGGGGCATCCTGATCGACGACATCCCCCGCGGCGACGCCGACCTCGTCGCCCTGAGCACACGCCTGAGAGATCTCGAGGACGCCGTCCGCGCGGCCGTCCGCCCCGAAAGGAATCCCCGATGACGGACACTCCCGCCACCGCGAACACCCCGGCACCCGCCGCGACGCACAACGCACCCCTCGACGACGCCGCGCTGCGCGAGGCGATGAACCGCGTGCGCCTCGAGGTCGGCAAGGCCGTCGTCGGGCAGGACGGCACGGTGACGGGCCTCCTGATCGCGCTGCTCTCGCGGGGCCACGTGCTGCTCGAAGGCGTTCCCGGAGTCGCCAAGACCCTCCTCGTGCGGGCGTTCTCGACGGCGCTCGGCCTCGACACCAAGCGCATCCAGTTCACGCCGGACCTCATGCCCGGCGATGTGTCGGGCTCGCTCGTGTACGACGCGAAGGCGGGCGAGTTCGAGTTCCGCGAGGGCCCGGTCTTCACGAACGTCGTGCTCGCCGACGAGATCAACCGCACGCCGCCCAAGACGCAGGCGGCACTGCTCGAGGCGATGGAGGAGCGTCAGGTCTCGACCGACGGCGTGACCCGGCCGCTCCCCGACCCGTTCCTCGTCGCGGCGACGCAGAACCCGATCGAGCACGAGGGCACCTACACACTCCCCGAGGCGCAGCTCGACCGGTTCCTCCTGAAGCTCATCGTCGAGGTGCCGGCACGGGATGCCGAACTCGCCGTGCTGCGTCGCCACGCGAGCGGATTCGATCCCCGCGACCTCGCGGGGGCGGGGCTGCGTCGCGCCGCCACTGCCGATGAGATCCGCGCGGCGCAGCGGGCCGCAGCATCCGTCACCGTCTCGGACGACGTGCTCGGCTACGTCGTCGATCTCGCGCAGGCCACGCGCCGGAGCCCGTCGGTGCAGCTGGGGGTGAGCCCCCGCGCGGCGACCGCGCTGCTCGCCGCGTCGAAGGCGTGGGCGTGGCTCGGCGGGTATCCCGCGATCACGCCCGACCACGTGCAGACGATGCTGCTGCCGACGTGGCGCCACCGCATCCGCCTGCGCCCCGATGCGGAGCTCGAGGGCGTGTCCGTCGATGCCGTGCTGGGCTCGGTGCTGCAGCAGACCCGCGTCCCGATCTGATCCCGATGTACGTCACCGGTCGTCTGCCGCTGCTCCTCGCCGTCGGAGCGGTGCCGGTCGTGCTGCTCTCGGCGGCGGGCGTCGACGCGTGGCTCGCGGTCGCGGGGTGGGTGCTGCTGTGTCTCGTCGCCACGCTCGGTGATGCGGCGGCGGCACCTGATCCGCGCCGGATCACGGTGACCCGACGGATGCCGCGGCGCGTGCTCCTCGGACAGCCCGTCGCCGCCGAGCTCACGCTGCGAAACGGCGGCGAGCGCGCACTTCGGGGAAGGGTCCGCGACGGATGGCAGCCCACCGCGGGCGCGCCGGCGGAACGCACCGCCGTCGCGATCCCGGCCGGCGAGGCCCGTACGATCGCCGTTCCGCTCCTCCCCCGCCGCCGCGGCGAGCTGCGCTCCCGCTTCGTCGTCGTGCGCTCCGACGGGCCGCTCCGCCTCGCCGGACGCCAGGCGCGCCTCGACGAGCCGGGCGCGGTGCGCGTGCTGCCGCCCTTCACCGCGCGGCGCCACCTGCCCTCCCGGCTCGCGCGACTGCGCGAACTCGACGGCAACACGAGCGTGCAGGTGCGCGGCCAGGGCACTGAGTTCGATTCGCTGCGCGAGTACGTGCGCGGCGACGATGTGCGCTCGATCGACTGGCGCGCGACGGCCCGCGCGAGCACGACCATGCTGCGCACGTGGCGCCCCGAGCGCGATCGTCACGTCGTGATCGTGATCGACACCGGACGCACGGCCGCCGCGCGCGTCGGCGACGGCGTGCGGATGGATGCCGCGATGGAGGCGGCGCTGCTGCTCGCCGCGCTCGCAACCCGTGCGGGCGATCACGTCCATCTCTTGATGTTCGACCGGACGATCCGCGCCCGCGTCACGCGCGTGGACGGACCCGGGCTGCTGCCCGCGATGGTCGACGCGATGGCGCCGGTCGAGCCGCAGCTGATCGACACCGACTGGGACGCGGCCTTCGCGCAGGTGCGCGCGCTCACCTCCCGCCCGTCGCTCGTGGTGCTGCTCACCGCGCAGGACGCCGCCGAAGCGGCGCGCGGGTTCCTCGGTTCGCTCCCGGCGCTCGCCCGCGGCGCGCACGTGCTGGTCGGCGCCGTCACCGACGAGCAGGATCCCCTCCCGGAACGCCCCGATGCCGGCGACGTCTACCGTGCGGCCGCGATCGAGCAGAGCGCCCACGACGCCGCGGTCGTGGCCGCCGCGATCGGCAGGGCCGGCGGCGAGGCGATCGCCGCGACCCCCGAGGACCTGCCGCCGCGCATCGCCGACCGCTACCTCGCGCTGAAGGCGGCCGGCCGTCTCTGACGCCTCGGGGCGCAGCATCCGCTCCCGCAAACGGGCGGAAACCGGCGGCTGAACCGCCGGGGAAACTTGTGGAGATCAGGCGTTATACGCGGACACTCCGCGTCCGGTTCCTGGGAAACCGCTGAACATGACGCTAGCCTCACGGCGAGGAAAGGAGTCCGCCATGTCGGATACCACCATCCCGCCCACCACGGTGAACAGGCTCGTCGCGGAGGCACTGGGAACGTTTCTGCTCGTCTTCGGCGGTGTCGGCGCGGCCCTGTTCGCGGCCAACTTCCCGGCCGGGGACGATGGCAATCCGCTCGGCATCGCGTTCGTCGGCGTCTCGCTGGCGTTCGGTCTGACGGTCGTGGCGGGCGCCTACGCGTGGGGGCCGATCTCGGGCGGCCACTTCAACCCCGCCATCACGCTCGGACTCGCCGCGGCCGGCCGCTTCGAGTGGAAGAACACGATCGGCTACATCATCGCCCAGGTCATCGGCGGCGCCCTCGGCACGACGCTCATCGTGCTGATCGGCATCTTCGGCACCGACAACTGGCTCGCCAATGCGCAGGACAGCGGCTTCGCGTCCAACGGCTACGGCACCGGCGACTTCGGCTCACCCGGCGGCTTCCAGCTGGGTGCGGCGATCATCGCCGAGGTGCTGCTGACGGCGATCTTCGTGCTCATCATCCTCGGTGTCACGCACTCGACGCGCGGCACGGCGGCGCTCGCGCCCCTCGCGATCGGTCTCACGCTGACGCTCATCCACCTGATCTCGATCCCGATCGACAACACGTCGGTGAACCCCGCCCGCTCGATCGCGGCGGCGATCTACGGCGGCCCCGGCCCGCTGTCGCAGCTGTGGGTGTTCATCGTGTTCCCGATCGTCGGCGGCCTCATCGCCGGGGTCCTGCACCGCGCGCTCTTCGAGCCGAAGGGCACGCTGCCCCCGGTCCAGGCCGAGGCGCGCGTCAAGTAGCCCCGATCCGAACGCGAGAGCGGCCCGCCCCCTTCCGGGGACGGGCCGCTCTTCTGCGTCTGCCGAGGTGTCAGACGAGGTCGAACCGGTCGAGCTCGGTGACCTTGCCCCACGCCTTGACGAAGTCGCGCACGAACTTCTCGTTCGCGTCGTCCGAGGCGTACACCTCGGCCACGGCGCGCAGCTCGGAGTTCGACGAGAACAGCAGGTCGACGCGCGTGCCGATGCCCACCGGCGCGCCCGAGCCGTCCTTGACGCCCGCGAACGCGTGTGCGCCCCGGTCGAGCGGCTTCCACGTGGTGCCGAGGTCGAGCAGGTTCACGAAGAAGTCGTTCGTGAGCACGCCCTTGCGGTCGGTGAACACGCCGTACTCCGAGTCGTCCCAGTTCGCACCGAGGACGCGCAGGCCGCCGACGAGCACCGTCAGCTCCGGCGCGCTCAGGGTGAGCAGGTTCGCACGGTCGATGACGTGGTGCTCCTCGGGCATGAACGCCTGCGGTCCGTAGTAGTTGCGGAATCCGTCGGTGGTCGGCTCGAGGAACGCGAACGACGTGACGTCGGTCTGCTCCTGCGTGGCGTCGGTGCGGCCGGGGTGGAAGACCACCTCGGCGTCGACACCGGCGTCCTTCGCCGCCTTCTCGACCGCCGCGTTGCCCGCGAGCACGATGAGGTCGGCGAGCGACACCTTCTTGCCGTCGGTGCGGCCGTCGTTGAACGAGGCCTGGATCTGCTCGAGCTTCGCGAGCACGGTGGCGAGCTGGGCGGGCTTGTTGAC
Organism: Microbacterium sp. F01; assembly: GCF_056156365.1. Taxonomy (NCBI): domain Bacteria; kingdom Bacillati; phylum Actinomycetota; class Actinomycetes; order Micrococcales; family Microbacteriaceae; genus Microbacterium; species Microbacterium sp. F01. Next base: position 1,214,191 of record NZ_CM149592.1, on the reverse strand, counting down.
CTCCCAGTCCTTCTGCGGGGCGAGGCGGATGCGGGCGCCGTTGACGCCGCCGCGCTTGTCGCTGCCGCGGAAGGAGGATGCTGCCGCCCACGTGGTCTCGACGAGCTGCGACACGCTCAGCCCGCTGTCGAGGATCTGCGCCTTGAGCGCCGCCCCATCCGCGGCGTCGATGAGGTCGTGGTCGACCGCGGGCACGCGGTCCTGCCACAGGAGCTCCTCGGCGGGGACCTCGGCGCCCAGGTAGCGCTCGATCGGGCCCATGTCACGGTGCGTGAGCTTGAACCAGGCGCGCGCGAACGCGTCGGCGAAGGCCTCGGGGTCGTCCTTGAACTTCCGCGAGATCGCGTCGTACGCCGGGTCGGTGCGCAGCGCCAGGTCGCTCGTGAGCATGCGGGGCTCGCGACGGCCGTTCGAGTGCGCCATGGGCACCATGTCGGCGCCGCCGCCGTTGATCGGGCGCCACTGGTGGCCGCCGCCCGGGCTGCGCATGAGCTCCCACTCGTAGGCGTAGAGGATGTGGAAGAACTCGTTGTCCCAGCGCGTCGGGTGGTAGGTCCAGGTGACTTCGAGACCCGACGTGATCGTGTCGTCGCCGTGACCGGTGCCGTGGTTGTTCTTCCAGCCCAGACCCTGCTGCTCGAGGCCGGCGGCCTCCGGGTTGTGCTCGATGTTGGTGTCGGGCGCGGCGCCGTGGGTCTTGCCGAACGTGTGGCCACCGGCGATGAGCGCGACGGTCTCCTCGTCGTCCATCGCCATGCGGCCGAACGTCTCGCGGATGTCGCGCGCGGACTTCAGCGGGTCGGGCTCGCCGTTCGGCCCCTCGGGGTTCACGTAGATGAGGCCCATCTGCACCGCGGCGAGCGGGCGCTCGAGCTCACGATCGCCCGAGTAGCGCTCGTCGTCCAGCCACGTGGTCTCGGGACCCCAGTACACGTCGGCGTCCGGCTCCCACACGTCGGCGCGGCCACCCGCGTAGCCGAACGTCTGGAAGCCCATCGATTCGAGCGCGACATTTCCGGCGAGGATCATGAGGTCGGCCCACGACAGCGACTGGCCGTACTTCTTCTTGACCGGCCACAGGAGGCGACGAGCCTTGTCGAGGTTGACGTTGTCGGGCCAGCTGTTCAGCGGCGCGAAGCGCTGCTGACCGGCGCCGCCGCCGCCGCGACCGTCCGTCACACGGTACGTGCCGGCGCTGTGCCACGCCATGCGGATCATGAGGGGGCCGTAGTTGCCGAAGTCGGCGGGCCACCAGTCCTGCGACGTGGTGAGCGTCTCGGCGATGTCGGCCTTGACCGCGGCGAGATCGAGCGACTCGAAGGCCGCCTTGTAGTCGAAGTCCTCACCCAGCGGGTTGGCGACCGCCGGGTTCTTGGCGAGGATCTTGAGGTTCAGCTGGTTCGGCCACCACACGCTGTTGGCGTTGCCGGTGGTCGGGTGCGGCTGACCGCCGTGGATGACCGGGCAGCCTTCGGATTCGTTCGGGCGCGGGCGGGTCTCGCCGTCCTCGCGCTCGTCGACCGGGGTGTCGATCGGGGTGACCGCCTGATCGGCGTCGGTCGGGTTCTCACCGATCTCCGGGATCGTGTCGTTCTTGTCGGTCATGGCTTCCTTCCAATCGGATGGGCTGGGGAATCGGACGGGATCAGGATGCTGCGGCCTCGGCCCGTGCGCCGGGGCCGGCGTCGGCGACGGCCGTGCACGCGGGGCACACGCCCCAGAAGGTCACCTCGGCCACCTGGACGGCGTAGCCGTGGGCGTCGGAGGGTGTCAGGCAGGGCGCCGCGCCGACGATGCAGTCGACATCTTCGACCGCGCCGCACTGCGAGCAGATGAGGTGGTGGTGGTTGTCGTCGACGCGCAGCTCGAACAGGCCGGGGCGGCCCGCGGGCTCGATGCGGCGCGCGAGGCCGGCGTCGACGAAGTCGCCGAGGGCGTTGTACACCGACTGCAGGCTCGTGCCGGGAAGCGTCCGCGCGACGACGGTGAACAGATCGTCGGCGCTCGCGTGGGGCCGTTCGATCAGCGCATCGACGACGGCACGCCGCGAATCGGTGACCCGCAGGCCGGCGGCGCGCAGTCGCGCCGCCGTGTCGACGGCGCGTTCGTCGGCGTGCGTGTGCGGGGTCATACCCCGAGCCTAGCGTTGTTTTGAGTGATTCAAAACAGTGGTATGCGGCATCCGTCCCGGGAATTCACCCGGCGACGAGCGTCGGCGTGCCGGTCTCGTACTCGGTGAGATCCCCGGTCTCCCCCAGCCGGTGCGCGCGGCGCCCGACCACCAGCATGTAGACGAGGAACAGCGCGAGCGCCGCCGCGCCGATGCCGATCTTGACCGGCCACGGCCACGGCTGCGCCGTCACGAAGCCCTCGATCACGCCCGATACGCCGAGCGCGATCACGAGGCCGATCGCGATCGTCGCAAGAGACCGCCCCGCCGAAGCGAGCGCTTCGCCGCGCGAGCGGGGGCCGGGGGCGACCCATGCCCAGAAGATCTGCAGACCTGCAGCCCCGGCCACGAAGATGCACGTGAGCTCGAGCAGCCCGTGCGGGAGGATGTACAGCACGAACACGTCGCCGCGGTCGAACGCGGCCATGACCGCCGCCGCGGTACCCACGCCGACGGCGTTCTGCACGAGCACCATGATCGGCCAGATGCCGGTGATCCCGAACAGCACGCACTGTGCGGCGATCCAGGCGTTGTTCGTCCACACCGTGCCGGCGAACACCGCCGCCGGGTTCTCGCTGTAGTAGTCGGTGAACTGGTTCTCGGCGTACTGCTCGAGCTGCGCCCGGCTGCCGAGGCTCGCGATGAGCGCAGGGTCGCCCGACACCCACAGCGCCACGACGACCATCACGATGACGAAGCCGATCGCGATCGCGAGCGTCGTCCAGCGCACGCGGTACAACGCGGCAGGCAGCTGCAGCGCGAAGAAGCGCGGGATCTGGCGCATGACGTTCTCGGGCGCACCCGTCAGCCGCAGCCGGGCGCGGCCCAGCATGGTCGAGATGTGATCGCCCTGGATGCTGCGCCCCGCGGACGTCTTCGCATCGGCGAGGTCGGCGGAGGCGGCGCGATACCGGGTGACGAGCTCGTCGACCTCTGCGCCGGACAGGCGGCGGGCGCGGCTGAGCTCGTCGAGGCGCGCCCACTCCTCGCGCCGAGCGGCGGTCAGCGCGTCGAGGTCCATGCGCTTTACTGTAGCCATGAGCGCTCCGAACGCTGCCCCGGCCACGAGCGGTACGCGCCCCGCGATCGTCGACATCCACCAGGACGAGGTGCTCACCGGCGAGGCCGTCGCGCTGGATGTGCAGCCGCTCGGGTTCTTCATGCGGGCGCTCGGGGTGCTCATCGACATGATCCTCGGCGTCGTGGTGTTCCTGCTGCTGGTGTGGGGCATCACCTGGCTCGCGGGGATCGGCGCCGTGGACGAGGCGGTGATGCCGATCCTCACGATCGTGCTGCTCGTGCTCGTCATGGTCGTGATCCCGACCGTCGTCGAGACCACCACTCGCGGGCGCAGCCTCGGCAAACTCGCCGTGGGTGGGCGCATCGTGCGCACCGACGGCGGCGCCTCGGGCTTTCGTCACGCGTTCATCCGCGCCCTCGTCGGCGTCTTCGAGCTGTGGTTCACGCTGGGCGCCGTCGCCGCGCTCGTCGGCGCCTTCACGCCCCGGTCGCAGCGTCTCGGCGATCTGCTCGCCGGCACGTACTCGGAGCGCACGCGCACGCCGCGCCTGCCCGACCCTCAGCTCGGCATCCCGCCTCAGCTCGCCGAGTGGGCCGCCGTCGCCGACGTCGCACGACTTCCCGAGCGCCTCTCTCGGCGCCTGGCCCAATTCGCCCGGTCTGCCGCGAACATGGAGCCCACCGCACGCGCGCGGGTGGCGGCATCCCTCGCCCGCGAAGCCGCCGAGCACGTCTCACCGGTGCCGTCCGTCGACCCCGAGACCTTCCTCATCGGCGTCGTCGCCGTGCGCCGCGAACGCGAGCTGCGTGCGCTGCGGCTCGAGACGGCGCGCGCCGACGCACTGGCGGGACCGGTGTCGGCGCCCCCGCGCGGCTTCCCCGAGCGCTGACTCCGAGCCGCTCTCAGTAGCGGTAGTGCTCCAGCTTGTACGGGCCCTCGACCGGCACACCGATGTACGACGCCTGCTCGGGGGTCAGCTCCGTCAGCTGCACGCCCAGCGCGTCGAGGTGCAGGCGCGCGACCTTCTCGTCGAGGTGCTTGGGGAGCACGTAGACCGCGGTCGGGTACTCGTCGCGCTTCGTGAAGAGCTCGAGCTGCGCGAGCACCTGGTTCGTGAACGACGCGCTCATCACGAACGACGGGTGGCCCGTCGCATTGCCCAGGTTCAGCAGTCGGCCTTCGCTCAGCACGAGCACGCTGCGCCCGGTCGGAAGGCGCCACTCGTGCACCTGAGGCTTGATCTCGATCTTCTCGACACCGGCGAGGGACTCGAGACCCGCCATGTCGATCTCGTTGTCGAAGTGGCCGACGTTGCCGACGATCGCGAGGTGCTTGAGCTTCAGCAGGTCGTCCACGGTCACGACGTCCTTGTTGCCGGTGCCCGTGATGACGATGTCGACCCGGTCGGCGACGTCGTCGAGGCGCGCGACCTGGTAGCCGTCCATCGCGGCCTGCAGCGCGCAGATCGGGTCGACCTCGCTCACGATGACGCGCGCGCCCTGACCGCGCAGCGCCTCGGCGGCGCCCTTGCCCACGTCGCCGTAGCCGCACACGAACGCGACCTTGCCACCCATCAGCACGTCGGTGGCGCGGTTGATGCCGTCGGGCAGCGAGTGGCGGATGCCGTACTTGTTGTCGAACTTCGACTTCGTCACCGAGTCGTTGACGTTGATCGCGGGGAACAGCAGATCGCCGGATGATGCGAGCTCATAGAGACGGTGGACGCCCGTGGTGGTCTCCTCCGTCACGCCGAGCAGGCCCTCCGCCATGCGCGTGAAGCGCTGCGGGTCGCGGGCGAGGCTCGCGCGCAGGGTCTCGAGGACGATGCGGTACTCGGCGGAGTCATCGGCCGCAGCATCCGGAACCGACCCCTCCTTCTCGAACTCGACTCCCTTGTGCACGAGAAGTGTCGCGTCGCCGCCGTCGTCGAGGATCATGTTGGGGCCGTCGAAGCCCTCGGCGGTCCAGTCGAAGATGCGGTCGGCGAGGCGCCAGTACTCCTCGAGCGTCTCGCCCTTCCAGGCGAAGACCGGGACGCCCGCGGGAGCGTCGACCGTGCCAGCCGGGCCGACCACGACGGCGGCGGCCGCTTCGTCCTGCGTGGAGAAGATGTTGCAGCTCGCCCAGCGCACCTGCGCGCCGAGGGCGACGAGCGTCTCGATGAGCACCGCGGTCTGCACCGTCATGTGCAGCGACCCGGCGATGCGTGCGCCCTTCAGCGGCTGAGACGCGCCGAACTCCTCGCGCAGCGCCATGAGCCCCGGCATCTCGTTCTCGGCGAGGCGCAGCTGATGGCGTCCCGCTTCGGCGAGCGAGAGGTCGGCGACCTCGTACTCGAAGCCCTTACTGGACTCGGTGGCCGTGGAGTCGGCAGGCGTGGCGACAGGCGTGGAGGTCGGCATCCGCCCATTCTCCCACGGCCGCCGCAGACCGGGGAAAGGCGCCGGGTCAGGCGCGCAGAGTCTCGTGCCTGACGACGACCCAGCCCTTGGGCACCGAGAGACGGTCCGTGTGGATCGCGCAGAGGTCGTGGGCGTGCGGGTCGCCGGCGGCGCCGAGCGGGCCGAGGGCCGCCATCTGGTCGCCGTAGTCGTAGGTGAGCGTGGACACCGCCTCACGGGCGCATCCGACCTTGGAGCAGACTCTCTCGCGCATCGGGTAGACGCTATCGCGGACGACCGACACGGGAACGGATGCCGCGCCGCAACGTCTCCGCCAAACGCCGGCGCCGCGCCACCCGCCGAGACCGCATCCTCGTGTGAGGGCGGTTGCCGAGATGAGGGCCGATCCCGGCGCGCCGCCCCGCGTTCCGGCAACGCTCCTCGGCTGAGGACGCGGTCCCGCGACCTAGGATGGGGGCATGGCGTGGCGTCGGAGCAAGACCAGCGAGCGCGCGGGGCGGCGCGCGTCCCGTCACGGACGCCACGGACGCGAGGGGCGCAGCTCCGTCGTCCGTCCGCCGCTCCCCCCGCTCGACACGCGCGTCGACCGGTTCGACCTGTCGGTCGGCACCGCGGCCGAGTTCCTGCGGTCGGCGTGGCCGGAGCTGCGCGACGTCCGCTTCGAGGTCGCCGACATGCCCGCCGCGACCGACGACGACGGCATCCCCCGGTGGACGGTGCTGCCCGATGCGGGCCGCATCATCCTGTACCGCCTGCCGATCGAGCGCCTCAGCCACATGCATCGCGATGACGAGCTGCACCGGCGCATGCTGGTCGAGGGCGCCGTCTTCCGCGCAGCGGCCGAGTACCTCGACCGAGACCCGTGGGACCTCGGGCCGGAGCGCTTCCGGTACTTCTGACCCCTGTGACGCGTCAGGGGTAGACGACGATCTCGGGCGTCGCGACGTCGGCCGGCCACACCGGCACGCCGGCGAGCGCGCCGTCGCCCGCGAACGACAGCCCGGCGCGCACCGGCGCCTGCGGATCGAACAGGTACACCGTGCGGGTCGCCAGGCGCACCGCCACCGACCCGTTCGCCGGAACCGTCAGGTTGAGCGCCGAGCCGCCGTCTGTCGGGGTGACGTCGACCGTCACCGGCTCGCCGGACGGGTTCACGAGCGTCAGCGAGGGCGTCGGGCCACCGGGCGTCGCGAACAGGGACGGCACCGTCACCTCCGGCGCGGGCGTGTACCAGGCGAAGTCGTCGCCCGCCGAGATGCCCGTCGCCTGCCATACCGCCGCGACCACGGGGGCGTCCGCCTCGACCGTCACGGTGTAGGCGCCGGGCGTGAGTCCGTTCAGGGCCAGCTCGAGCGGCTTGCCCGCCTCGAGGGACACCTCCTGCGGTTCCCCGATCGCCTGCGTGCGTCCCGCGGAGTTGACCGACACGCGAGCGGTGCCCGCAAGCGAGGGCGACAGCATCCGCAGCACCGTCGTCTCGTTGGCCGCGCCGTCGGCGTCGGCCTGTCGCGTGACCGTGATGCCGGTGATGACCTGCGTGTTCTCGGTGCTGGCGATCGGGCCGACCTGATCGACACCGGCGGGGGTCAGTGTGCGGGTGATGCTCGCCTGGAGCGATGCGTGGATCGGCGCGCCGATCGCCGACACACGGACGACCGGGGTCTCCTCACCCAGCGCGAGACCCGCGAGGGGGACGACGCGCTGCGTGCCGGGCGCGATCACGAGGCCGTCCCCGCCGGGCGGGGTCTCCGGGCCGTCCACGCCGTAGACGGTCAGCTGCACGGTGGCGGGGACGGTGCCCGGGTTGGCGAGCAGCACCAGATCGGCGGCGCCGGTCGCTCCCGATCCGCCGACGAGCCACGAATCGAGGAGCGGCGGGCGGCAGGCGGAGGCCGCGAAGCCCGAGAGGTCGTCGGCGTTCGCCGTCGCGGCACCCGTCGCTGCGATGTCGACCGCCTGGTCGTCGCGGGGCTCGGCGGTGTACGCGAGCGGGCCGGATCCGACGCCCGTCGTCAGCAGCTGCTGCTGCGCCGCTCCTTCGCCATCGGCGGTGCCTCCGATGACCGACTGCGGCGCGGCGAGGGTCACCGTCGAGGCTGCGGTGGGATTGCGCCCGATCGACAGCAGTCCACCGTCGCAGGCGATCACGGATGCGGCGGGGGCCGGGGTCGCGGGGATGCTCAGCGGCTCCCGCACGAGCGTGGGCCACGGCACGGACACTGCGGTGACGACCGCGATCACCGCCAGCACCGACACGGCGGTGCCGATCAGCAGGCGGGCGCTCGTCGTCGCCCAGCGGAACACGCGGCGGTCGCTCATCGGCCCTCCTGCCAGTGGGGTCCCACGACTCGCGGCGTGCGCCTGGCCTCGCGGATCGAGGCGGCGGTCGGCACGGCGAGCAGCAGCGCGATGCCGAAGATCGCGAGCTGCCCGAACGCGATCCAGCGGCCGAGCACCGCGGCGGATGCCGCCTCCTCCGGTCGCGGGGCGATCTGGTCGACGACGCGCCACAGCTCACCCTTGGCGGTGTCGCCGACCACGACGAGCGTGTCGCGCTGGCCGAGCGCGGTCATTGCGGAGAGCCGCATCGTGCGCGCAGCATCCGTCTCGGGTTCCGTGCTCGGCGCGAGCAGGATGAAGCCGACGCCCCGGTCGGCGAGCTGTCCCACGACGTCCTGCGAAGACGGAGTGACCAGGTCGGCGGCGAGCGCGGCGAGCTCGTCGTCCTGCGGGGTCGCCTCGGTGCGCGTCGACAGCTGTGTGGTCTGTCCGCCGATCGTCTCGCTGGCGCCCCACACCACCTGCGCCGCGACGCCTGCGTCAGCCTGGGGTGTGAGCACGATCGTCCCGACGTCGGGATCTTCGCGTCCTTCCGCGGCGACGAAGGCGGGAAGCGTGCTGGCCGGGCCGTCCGAGATGGTCGCGGTGCCGCGGGTGAACGCGGTGAGCGAGGGAACCGCGAGCGTCGCCGCGGCCGCGAAGACGAGGGTCGCCGCGATCCCCCGCACGAGGCCCACTCGCGGAGCGAGGCCCGCGTCGAGCGCCACGAGCGCGCCGCCGACGCCGCCGAGCCAGGCGAGGCTCAGCCCGGTACCCGGCCAGAGTGGCACGGTGATGGACTGCACGAACGCGACCGAGATCCCCACCACGGCGAACGCCGTGCCGAGCCCGAGGGCGGTGATCACGAGCAGCGCGATGCCGGCCGCCCAGCGCTGCGTGAGCGGTGCGGCGAGGGCGAGCAGCGCGAGCGGCACGCTGAGGAGCGGCACCCACCACGTCGGACCGTCGGGCAGAAGTGCCGCCCAGCCCGCGAGGTCGGGGGTCGGGATCCCGGCGGCGAGCAGCGCGCGCCCGGCGGCGTCAGCCGCCACCTGGGGTCCTGCCCACGGCACACCGGGGTCGGCCACCAGGCCCCACGCCTGACCGTTCGCGAGCGCGTTCCACACGAGCGGCAGGGCCAGCGCGGCCGACGGGATGAGCGTCCAGATCAGACGGGCGACGCCCCGGCCCGCGCGCAGGATCAGGGCGACCAGCATCGCGCCGACCCACACCACGACCATCGCGGGTGCGAGCGAAGGGGCCGTGGCGAGCACGCCGGCCAGGAGGATCGACGCCGCACCGGCACCGGCCCACGAGCGATGCGCGACGGCGCCGGCGTAGAAGAGCCACGGCAACAGCAGGTGCACGATCACGCCGGTCGGGCGTCCCTGCGTGAGCGCGACGAGGAGGGTCGGCGACAGCGCCCAGAGAGCTCCGCCCAACAGGCGCAGGCCGGCCCGCTCGGTCACCCGCGTCGCGGCGAACCATCCGCCGAGCGTGGCGAGGGGAAGCGCCAGCACCCAGAGCAGCACCAGCGCGCGGGACGGCGCCCACGCCCAGAGGGAACCGAGCACGGCGACCACGGCCGCGAATGGATCGGCGGGGCCGATCGTGTCGAGGCCGAGCGCGCGTTGGCCGAACATGGCGTCGTCCCACAGCTGCCCGACGGTGGTCGCGAGCGGCTGGAGCGCTCCCCCGCCGAGCACCGGCCAGGCCAGCAGCGCCGGGAACGCGGCGACCGAGACGGCGAGTGCAGCGAGGACCAGCCACGCACCGCCGCCGGCGAAGAACCGCAGGTCGCTGCGGCGGTGACCCCCGAGGTTGACCTCGGGGTCGTCGTCGAGTCGCTCCCGCAGTTCGCCCTGCGTCGTGCGCAGCGGAGCGATCTGCGCCCAGGATGCGGTGCGGGCGTGTGCGATTCGACGGCGCGCGTGCCAGACCGACACGAGGCGCGCGAGGGCGACGGCGGCTGCCGCCCACTCCGCGGCGATGCGTCCGGGTTGCTTGCGGGCGAGATCCACGATCGATCGCCACAGTGCGAGCGGAAGAATGGTGAGCCAATGCAGCGGAGCGGCGACCGCCGGCGCGTACACGAGTCGCCGGTGCAGCTGCGCGACGCGCTGGGCGTAGACGGCGCGGCGCTGACGCTGCGGGGTGAGCGGCGCGGGCAGGCCGGCGACGCCGTCGCCCGCTGTCGCGACCAGAGCACTCGGCACGAGCGAGACTCGCCCGCCCGCGAGGCGGGCGCGCACCCCGAGATCCAGTCCCTCGTCGGCGCCGGACAGTCCCCGATCGAGGCCGCCGAGCCGATTCCAGGCGTCGGCGCGGACCAGGATGCCGCGGACATCCGCGCCGAGCACGTCCTCCCGCGCATCGTGCTGACCCTGATCGAGCTCGTCGTCGGCGAGGCCGACCGTGCGGCCGAACCGCGTCATCCCCACCCCGAGCGACACGATCTCGGTGCGGTCGTCCCAGCGCACCAGCTTGGGCGCGACGAAGGCGACCGACGGCGAGAGCTCGAGCGCGCCGGCGAGGCGCGCGAGCGCATCGGGCTCCGGCGCCGTGTCCTGCGCCAGGAGCCATACGGCGTCGCCGTCGAGACGCGGCTCGACGAGAGCCGTCGCCGCCGCGTAGCCCGTCGACGCCGGCGCCCGGAAGACGAACTCGGCGCCCGCAGCATCCGCGATCTCGAAGAGATGGTCGTCGCCACCGCACATCACGATCGTGAGGACGTCGGCGGGGCGCGTCTGCTCGTGGAGCGCCGCGAGTGTGCGCTTCAGGTGGAATGCCGCCGGGGTACGACCATCGGGACGAACCACCAGGATGGCGTGGACGCGGTTCGAGGTGACGGTGTTCGACGTGGCGGTGGGCATGTCCTGGTCAGCCTAGGTCGCGCTCGAAGGTCACGCCGGGCGCACGCGCCGGGTCGGCCGGATCGAACCGGCCGACCGGCGTGCGCGTCAGCCCGCTCGACGCTTCAGCTTGCGACGCTCGCGCTCACTGAGACCGCCCCAGATACCGAATCGCTCGTCGTTCTGCAGCGCATACTCGAGGCATTCGCCTCGCACGTCGCACGACGTGCAGATGCGCTTCGCATCACGCGTGGAGCCGCCCTTCTCAGGGAAGAACGCCTCCGGATCGGTCTGCGCACACAGTGCGTCGGTCTGCCATGCGAGCGGATTGTCTTCTTCCGCATCGATGTTGCGGCGTACCCCCGGAACCCCCAGTTGAACCGGATCGACGAACCAGTCGTCGGGAACGCCGGAACGGAATTGCGAAACCGTCATGTCGTTCTCACCCCCCGTGATCCTGCTCCACGCTGGTGCGTGTTGTACGGCTAATTACACCCGTGTAGTTCGACGAGGTCAAGTCGCAGATAGTAAATGCTCAACCGGTTCTTGAACCTTCACGACGCGCCGACGGCGTGTCGCTCTGTCATAACGGTCCGATGAGAAACCGATGAGGCGGTGATGAGGTGCGGCGTGTCAGCGGCCGGGCAGAGCGACGAAGAGCTCACCCGAGCCCGACACGCGCAGGCCCCCTTCGTTCGGCGTGACGAGCACGGCGGCGCCCGGGGCGAGCACCGCGGCTTCGTCGCTGGCGAGCCCCGCCACCGCCGGAGACCCCGCTGTCGCGACGGCGATCGCCGGTCCCTCGAGCGCTACGTCGACGCCCTCCCCGCTCGGCGACACCGCGAGCAGCGCGAAGTCGGCGACCGGGACGTCGTACTGGCGCACCCCCGCCGCAACCTCACGGGGCCGGATCACCGGCGGAAGGCCCGGCGTCGCGTCGAGCACGCTCACCAGCTCCGCCGCGTCGACGTGCTTGGGTGTGAGGCCGCCGCGCAGGACGTTGTCGCTCGCCGCCATGAGCTCCACACCGAGACCCTCGAGGTACGCGTGCAGCACACCCGCCGGAACGAAGAGGCCCTCGCCCCGGTGGAGGGTCACGAGGTTCATGAGCAGCGCGACGACGATTCCGGGATCGCCCGGGAACGCGGCATCCAACGTGCGCGCGAGCGCGAGCTCGGCGGCGAACTCGTCGGAGGAGGCCGAGACGGCGGCCGCGATCACGTCGCGCGCGGCGTCGGCCCCGTCGGACAGCAGCCAGCCGATGACGGCCGAGAGCGCAGCATCCGATCCCTCCAGACGCTCGGCGAGAGGAGCCGCCCCGGGCCCGAGCGAGGCGATGAGGCGACGCGTGGCGTCGAGGTCGCGGAGGCCGGCGAGCGCGCGGAACTCGTCGCTCAACGCGACGATGAGCTCGGGCTTGTGATTCGCGTCGCGATAGGTGCGGTCGCCGGCGTCACGGGGGATCCCCGCGGCCTCCTCGCGCGCGAAGCCCTCCTCGGCCTGAGCCTTCGACGGGTGCGCCTGGATGGAGAGAGCGGATGCTGCGGCCAGCAGCTTGAGCAGATAGGGCAGCGGTTCGTCGACACCCGACGCCGCGCCGTCTTCCGCGATCCAGCGGTCGAGCGTGCGACCGTCGGCCGTCTCGGAGGGATCGCCAGGGTGGTCGCCGAACCACACCTCCGCCTCGGGACGACCGGACGCCTTGCGCCCCTCGAGATCGGCGAGCAGGGAGGTCGAGCCCCAGGCGTAATCACGGGGGTCGTTCGCGAGCGGGATCAGCACCCGAACAGCCTAGCCAGGCGGGGTTGCGACCCTGCCTTCAGGGCTCACGGATCGCGCGGGCGCGCGGGGTAACCTGAGTGCGATGGCCGTCCATTCGAAGCATCCGGCGTCGGCGCCGCCGGAACCGCCGGTCCGCGAGAAGACCGGCCACCTCATGCTGCGCGGCTGGTGCATCTTCGTGCTCTTCATGTCGTTGTCGGGCACCGCGTGGGTGAACGCCTTCGGTCAAGCGGCGGCCACCGTCATCACGATCGCGGGAGGCGTGCTCTCGGCCGTCCTGTGGATCGTGCTGCGGCCGCCCGTGCAATGGCGGCGGCTGCCGTGGTTCGCCGTCGCCTATGTCGCGTGGGCGACGCTTTCGCTCACGTGGTCCGCGTGGCCCGGAACGACCGCGCTCACTCTTCTTCTCCTCTGGATCACCACACTGCAGGCGCTCTTCATCGGCAGTGTGCTGACCTGGCGCGAGCTCGTGCGCGCCGCCGCCTCGGCGCTCAAGTGGGTGATGGCGCTCTCGTTCGTGTTCGAGCTGTGGGTGTGGGTGTTCATCCGCGGGCCGATCATGCCGGGTTGGATCATCGAGAAGGCCGACGACCCGATCGAGTACTGGTCGCGCGGCAACCTCTTCGAGTGGGACAAGCGCATCCAGGGGATCATGGGCAACGCCAATCTGCTCGCGCCGGTGGCCCTGCTCGCGATCATCGTGTTCAGCATCCGTCTCGCCTCCGGCGCCCCGCGGCGCACCTTCCTCTGGATCTGGATCGGGCTTTCGGCCTTCCTGTTCCTGCGCGCCGGATCGGCGACCGCGTACCTCACTGCCGCCGCCGTCGTCGTCGTGCTCGTCACGGTGCTGCTGATGCGTCGGGCGACGAAGCCCGGCGAGCGCACGAAGTACTACGTGGGGTACGTCGTCGTGGGTCTCGGCGGTCTGCTCGCGTTGTGGCTTCTGCGCGACACGATCTTCACCGCCCTCGGCCGCAGCGCCGACCTCACCGGCCGTGAGGGGATCTGGGAGGAGGTGCTGAGCCGAGCCGCCGAGCGCCCGTGGACCGGGTGGGGCTTCGCGACCCCGTGGGTCACCGCCGACCCCGCCTTCGAGATCCGCATCATCGACCACGGGCAGCTCGTCATGCAGGCCCACAACATGTGGGTCGACGTTTCGATGCAGCTCGGCATCATCGGCGTGGTGCTGCTCGCGGTGCTGTACCTCGCGTTCGTGTGGCGTGCGTGGTTCTTCGCCATCGACCGGCCGCGGTGGGACCTCCGCGCCGATCGGCCGTACTCGCCGCTCACACTCCTACCCACGCTCGTCGGGGCGATCCTGCTCGTGCAGGGGCTCGCCGAGTCGAGTCCACTCCTGCTGTGGGGCTGGCTCTTCCTCGTCATGCTCGGCTCCAAGATCAAGCAGTCGCCCCACGTCGGCGTGGGGCCGGCCGAGCAGAGGCTCGCGATCGAGCGCGGCGACGCCGTCGAGCGCGACGAGCCCGGCGGACGCGAGCCGGGCACGCCGGCGGCCGCGGGCGGTGCGGCGGCGGACGACCTGCCGGCAGGGCGCGGCGCGTGACCGACTCGCCGCATGCCGCAGCGCCCGGATGGTTGGGCACACTGCTGGCCTCGGCATCCTTCGCCCGCGCGTTCACCCTCGTCGTCTTCGCCACCGTCTTCTCGGCGTTCGCGATCGAGCGGGTCGCCGGCCGCGTCACCTACGTGACCATCGTCAGCGGGCTCTGCGTCCTCGGTCTCGCGGTGATGATCTCGCGGCGCCGCGAGCTGTCGCTCTTACGGCTCGTGCCGACGACCGTCGTGATGTTCGTCGCGTGGGCGTTCGCGAGCATCTTCTGGTCGAGCGATTCGAGCGCGTCGTTCTGGAACTGGGTGTCGATGGCGGCGCTCGCCTTCCTCGCCGTCGTCATCGGGCACGTGCGCGACACGCTGCAGACCGTGCGCGCGCTCGGCGACGTGCTGCGCGTGCTGCTCGGCGTCTCGCTCGCCCTCGAGGTTCTTTCGGGCATCCTGCTCGACATCCCGTTCACCTTCCTCGGCATCCAGGGCAGGATCGCCGAGCTCGGGCCCGTGCAGGGCATCTTCGGCACGCGCAACCTGCTCGGGTTCGTCGCCGTGATGGCGCTCATCACCTTCCTCATCGAATACCGCACGCAGTCGGTGCGCCCCGGCGTCTCGCTGGCGTCGGTGGTGCTGGCGGGAGGCCTGGCGGTCCTCAGCGACTCCCCCACCGTCGTCGTGCTCGCCCTTGGTGTCGGGCTCGCCGTCGGCGCCCTCGCCCTCGTGCGCCACGCCCGGCCCGAGCGTCGCGCGGGCCTGCAGCTGGCCCTCGGAGCCCTCGTCGTCATCGGGGTGTTCGCGGGCTACATGGCGCGGCATCCGATCATCGCCCTGCTCGGCGCCGGCACCGACTTCTCGATGCGGGTCGAGCTGTGGAACTTCATGGTCGACATCCTGCGCCAGAAGCCCGTGCAGGGCTTCGGCTGGTTCGGGGTCTGGGATCAGGGCGAGTACCCGTTCAACGCCATCAACTTCTGGTTGAACAAGGACCACGCCACCGGGCTGAACGCCTACTTCGACGTGGCGCTGCAGCTCGGCTGGGTCGGGTTGGTGCTGTTCCTCGCGCTCGGGGCTCTGGCTCTGGGGCGGTCGTGGCTGGTCGCGGGTGAGCGGCGGTCTGTGGTGTACGCCTGGACGCCTTTGATGCTCGTCGCTCTGCTGGTGGACTCGATGTTCGAGAGCTTCACGCTCACGGGGCTCGGGTGGCTGATGCTCGTGCTGTGCGCGGTGCGTGCGGGTCAGTCGCGTTCGTGGCGCGAGAAGCTGGACAGCGGGACGGATGCTGAGGGGCCGGGCGCTGCGGAAGGTTCGGGGCTTCCGCACGCCCAGGGAGAGCAAGGGACGGCAGGGTAGGCTTCTCTCCGGCCCGACGTCTCGGCGCCCCGCCACCTTTCTCCGGAGATCATCCCCGTGACCCACGTTCCGTCTGCCGCGTTCGACCCCAGCTCAGCGACCATCGCCGTCGTGACCTTCAACCGGTCGGGCCTGCTGTCGCGTCTGCTGACGAGCATGACGACGATGGACCCGAAGCCCGGCCACATCGTCGTGATCGATAACGCTTCGACGGACGACACCACCGATGTCGTCGAGTCGTTCCGCGACGCCCTCGAGCCTTCCACCCTTGTGTACCACCGCATGGAGACCAACACCGGCGGCTCGGGCGGGTTCAGCGAGGGCATGCGGGTCGCGTACGAACTCGGCTCCGAGTGGATCTGGCTGATGGACGATGACGTCGAGGTGCTCCCCGACGGCCTCGCCAAGATGGGCAAGTGGGCGCCCCGCTTCAAGAGCATCCAGGGACGACGCTACGACTACGACGGCAGCGCCTTCTACTGGCAGTACCGGGTCGCCGAGCCCCTCGGCATCCCCATCCCCTTCGCTCCCGCTGAATTCGACGAATCCGGTTACAAGCCGATGAACTCCGGATGCTTCGAGGGCATGTTCATCCACCGCGACATCGTCCAGCAGATCGGCCTGCCCGACCCGCGCTTCTTCATCTACTGGGACGACCAGATGTACGGCTGGCTGGCGTCTCGCAAGACCCAGTCGGTGATCGTCGACGAGTTCGTGCTGCGCCGCACGCGCGAGATCAAGCAATGGGACATGGGCATCCGCCACATGAACGCCTCGAGCAACGCGTACCGCTACTACATCATGCGCAACCGCGCCTACATCAAAAAGTACTACCGCTCGCTCAACGTCTACAACCCGCTCCTGTTCGGACTCGGGACAAGCCTCACGTTCGGCAAGGAGCTCATCCGTCTGGTGTTCGTCGAGCGCACATTCCGCGGGACGTCGAACCTGTTCCGTGGCCTACGGGATGGGCGGAAGATCGCGAAGGATGCGTCGTGGCAGCCGATGCCGCCGCTCGAGGCCGCGACGGCACAGGCCTGACGGACGTTTGGAATTCGAAGTACCAAACGCCTGCTAGATTCTGATCACCCGACCGCCTGGGCGGGCTCATCGGCTCGTTTCTGGGGTGTTACGTGTCATCATCGCGCACGCAATCTCGCATCACCATCCTCCGTCCCTACCGTGCTGGTCGAACCTGGATCCTGAGCGCAGCGGTTGCCGCATCAGCGCTCGCGATCGGACTCTTCGCGAACGGCACTCCGCCCGCAGCGGGGGCTGAGACCGATCGTTCGGTGTCGGGTGTGGTGTCGCTGCCGGCAGGTGCGCCGGTGGAGTGGCTGGGTGCGGTTCAGGTGTCGGCGCAGCCTGTCTCGGGTCCGGGGTACAAGTCAGTGTGGGTGGATCCGGTGACGGGCACGTACTCGCTGACGGATCTGGCTCCGGGGTCGTATCGGATCCAGTTCTCCGTGAATCAGGTCTGGGACGGGTCGGGATTTTCGCGACCGAATCTCGTGAGTGAGTACTACGACAACACCACGGATTGGAACTCGGCGACGGTGGTCGATGTGTCCGAGGCCAGCGCCTCGAGTATCGATGCGCAACTCGCAACCGGCCGGACAATCAGCGGACGCGTGACCCTGCCGGAGGGGGCCGACCCTGCCTGGTTGAGCGCGATCTCGGTCAACGCTTCCGCGACGACGAGCGGATCCGGCTACACCCAGGTCGACCCAGCGACCGGAGCGTACTCGATCATGGGTCTCGCCCCAGGTGCGTATCAGGTGCAGTTCAACGTGGGTACCTTCTGGGACGGCAGCACGTCGGTGAAGCCGAACCTGGTGTCGGAGTACTACGACAACACCACCGATTGGACCACAGCGTCTCCGGTCGATGTCTCCACCGGAGACAAGTCCGGCATCGATGCGGCGCTGGAGCAGGGCCGCAGCATCACCGGAACCGTGACTCTCCCGACCGGTGCGCCGTCGGAATGGCTGAACTCTGTGAGTGTCAGCGCATCAACGGTCAACGGGAGCATGGTGGGTGGCCTCAGCGCGAGGCCAGACTCGACGACCGGGGAATACACCCTTACCGGGCTCGCTCCCGGCGCCTATCAGGTCGCGTTCCGGGTCATGACGCTCATGCCTGGCGCCGAGCTGCCCAATCTCGTCGACGAGTACTACGACAACGTCTACACGCCGTCTGCCGCAACACCCGTCGACGTTACAGATGCCGACGAGTCCGGCATCAACGCGACCCTGGAGTCCGGCCGCAGTATCTCGGGCACGGTGAGTCTCCCCGCCGACGCGCCAGCCGCGTGGATGCAGGCTGCTCGCGTCTCGGTGATGACCCCCCACGGCGAGTACCTCGGCTACGGCAACAACGCGCAAGTCGACACCACGACCGGCGCCTACACCCTCAAACGCCTGCCCGCGGGCGACTTCATCGTCCACTTCTCCGCCTCGAGCTACTATGACGGCACGAACTGGACCTACCCTGACATCGCGCCGGAGTATTACGACGACGCCGCCACCCGCGACGATGCCACCATCGTGTCCACGACCGTCGGCAACGCCACCGGCATCGATGCCAACCTCGGACACGGCAGCGGCTTCGACCTGGACCTGGACGCGTCCGCACTGCTGGGCACCGGCAACGGCATCGGCATCTCGATCACCGATCTCGACGGCAACGTGCTCACAAGCTATGGCGACCCGCTCCCCGAGGATGGCGACTACCCAATTCGCATGAGCAATCTCGTGCCCGGCGGCTACCGGATCTCGGTCACCACCAGTACCTGGAACGACCAGACGAACACGGCCAGCATCGGCTCTGCACAATTCCTGCGCTTCGGATCCGCGACCAGCATCCAGCTCACCGCCGGCGAGACCGCGACCGGACAGGTCACTGCCCGGCCCGCCGACGCCACTATAAGCGGAAACATCCGTGCTGAGGGGTTCACCACCACCGGCGGCATCCTCGGCAGCGTGCTTCCCTACGAGAACCTCGACGGCAACTGGACCCGCATCCCCGAGGTCCACTTCGACACCACCCAGAACGGCAACACGCCCTACTCCCTCAACGTCCCCGCTGGCACCTACACCATCGGCTACGAAACCGACCATTCCCCGAGCGGCGTCGACACCACCGAGCAATGGTGGAACAAGAAGACTTCCCTCGCAGCGGCAGACCGCATCACCCTCACCCCCGGCCAGACCCGCACCGACATCAACGGCACCATCCACCCCGAAGGAGTCGGCCCCGAGACGGAGACCCGCGTTGATCGGCTGGCCGGCGACCTTCGGTTCGACACCGCGGTAGCCATCAGCCGCGACACCTTCGATGAGAACGTGCCCGTCGCTTACATCGCCAACGCCTACAACTTCCCCGACGCGCTCTCAGGAGCCGCCGCTGCCGGCGTGAAGAACGGACCGGTCCTACTCACCCCAGCCGACAGCATCCCCGATGTCGTCAAACAAGAGCTCGTCCGACTCAAGCCACAACGCATCATCGTCCTCGGCGGCCCCAACGCCATCAACGAGGCGGTACGTCAACAACTCAACGGATTCACGACTGGCAAAGTTGATCGGCTGGCCGGCGACCTTCGGTTCGACACCGCGGTAGCCATCAGCCGCGACACCTTCGATGAGAACGTGCCCGTCGCTTACATCGCCAACGCCTACAACTTCCCCGACGCGCTCTCAGGAGCCGCCGCTGCCGGCGTGAAGAACGGACCGGTCCTACTCACCCCCGCCGACAGCATCCCCGATGTCGTCAAACAAGAGCTCGTCCGACTCAAGCCACAACGCATCATCGTCCTCGGCGGCCCCAACGCCATCAACGAGGCGGTACGTCAACAACTCAACGGATTCACGACTGGCAAAGTTGATCGGCTGGCCGGCGACCTTCGGTTCGACACCGCGGTAGCCATCAGCCGCGACACCTTCGATGAGAACGTGCCCGTCGCTTACATCGCCAACGCCTACAACTTCCCCGACGCGCTCTCAGGAGCCGCCGCTGCCGGCGTGAAGAACGGACCGGTCCTACTCACCCCCGCCGACAGCATCCCCGATGTCGTCAAACAAGAGCTCGTCCGACTCAAGCCACAACGCATCATCGTCCTCGGCGGCCCCAACGCCATCAACGACGCTGTAGTGACTGCTCTAGCCGAGCAACTTGCGAACGACTGATCGAGATCAAACGGACAGAGTTTCAGGGCATCGCGGCCGCCCCGACTCCCGATCAGCCGACGGGATAGTCGGCGTTGTAGCGATCGAGCACCTCGTCGATCGGCGCATCCATTGCGAGGTGGTGCTTGTCGAGGTAGAGACCGCGCGTGCAGAAGCGGCGCAGGTCGCGCTCGCTGTGCGATACGAAGAACAGCGTGCGCCCGTCGCCGAGGAGTTCGTCGATGCGCTTGTAGCACTTCTCACGGAATGCCTTGTCGCCGACGGCGAGGACCTCGTCGACGAGGAGGATTGGCTCTTCGAGCTGCGACACTACGGAGAACGCGAGCCGGACCTTCATGCCGTTGCTGAGGTGCTTGTACGGTGTGTCCACGAAGTCGTCGAGTTCGGCGAAGTCGATGATGCCGTCGAAGCGGCGGGCGACCTCGGCTTTCGACATCCCGTGCAGGCCGGATGTGAGCCGCACATTCTCGCGCACCGTGAGGTCGCCGACGAATCCGCCGGTGATCTCGATGAGCGGTGCGACGCCGCCGTTGACCGATACCGACCCCTCATCGGCCAGGAGCACCCCCGCGACGAGTTTCAGCAGTGTCGACTTGCCCTGACCGTTGCGGCCGACGACGCCGATCGACTCGCCAGGACTCACGTCGAAGCTCACTTCTCGCAGCGCCCAGAACTCACCTGGCTTAGACCGGCGGGTCGAGTCGGAGAACAGGTCCTTGATGCTGCGCCGACCTCGTCTGTTGCGACGGAAGCGCACACCGAGGCCCTGCACCTCGATCGCGAGACCGGATGCCGTCATCACAGCTCCTTCAGCACGGGGCGCTCGAGCCGCCGGAACACCAAGATCCCGAGGGCGAGGAAAAGAAACGACATGATGGCGCCCATCCCGATGACCCACGAATCCCATTCCTCCACGAAAAAACCGACCCGGTAGAGGGCGAAGATGCCCGACAGCGGGTTGAACGCGGCGAGCGTCTCGAAAGCGCCAGGGAGATCCTCGACGCCGTAGATCACCGGAGACGCGTAGAACAACGCGCGCAAAATGAGCTTCGTTGTGCGCTCGAGATCGCTCCAGATGACGCACAGCGGGGCGACGAGGAGGCCGAGGCCCACAAGGAGCACCGTCTGCAACGCGATCGCGACGGGGATCCAGAGGAGCCCCCAGTTGAGTTGCGCGGGGTGGTCCGAGAAGAACGAGAGCACGACGAACAGAGCCAGAACGGGCAGCGAGCACAGAAACTCGATGCCCTTGCTGAGCACGATCCGGTTGACCCAGATCGACCGGGGAATCGCGGTCGACCGCACGAGGCGCGCATCCTTGTTGAACGCGCGCGTGAAGTCCGACACCGAGGAGTTGAACCATACCCAGGGCAGCAGCGCGGTGATGAGGAACACGATGTACGGCTCGTGACCCACCGTGCGCTGGAATACCTGGGTGAACACGAACCAGTAGATCGCGCTCATGACGAGCGGGTCGAGGATCGACCACAGGTATCCGAGTGCGCTCGTGGCGTAGCGCACCTTGAGGTCGCGCGCCGACAGCAGCCACAGCGAGTGGAGGTAGCGCCGGGGCGATCCGGGGGCGCCGACGGCGGCAGTGGTCACGATGTCGAGTCTATGCGGGCGCGATCACGCCAGCTGGTTGTTCCACATCGATAGGGCGGAGCCGATGGCCATGTGCATGTCGAGATATTGATACGTGCCCAACCGGCCACCGAACAGAACGTCCGACTCTCCCTTGGCGAGATCACGATACGCGATCAGACCCGCCCGATCCTCCGGAGTGTTCACCGGGTAGTACGGCTCGTCGGTGCGCGACGCGAATCGCGAGTACTCCCTCATGATGACGGTCCGGTCGGCGGGATAGCGCTCGGCGCGCTCAGGGTGGAAATGCCTGAACTCGTGGATCCGCGTGTACGGGACGTCCGCGTCCGCGTAGTTCATCACCGGGGTGCCCTGAAAGTCTCCCACGTCGAGCACTTCACGTTCGAAGTCGAGGGTGCGCCACGAGAGGGCGCCTTCGGCGTAGTCGAAATAGCGGTCGACGGGGCCGGTGTACACGATCGGAACCTGGCCTACCGTTGCCCGCTTGTTCAGCGGCTGCGACTCGTCGAAAAAGTCCGTGTCGAGTTCGACGGCGATGTTCTCGTGGTCAGCCATGCGCTCGAGCCATGCGGTATATCCGTCTGCCGGCAGCCCCTCCCACGTGTCGTTGAAGTACCGGTTGTCGTAGTTGTAGCGAACCGGGAGACGGCTGATGACCTCGGCCGGCAGGTCCTTCGGATCGGTCTGCCACTGCTTCGCCGTGTAGTCCCGGATGAAGGCTTCGTAGAGCGGGCGCCCGATCAGCGCGATGCTTTTTTCCTCGAGGTTCGCGGCGTCCTTCGCATCGAACTCGCCGGCCAGCTCGTGCACGAGCGCACGCGCCTGTTCGGGCGAGTACGCGGCCTGGAAGAACTGGTTGATCGTCCCGAGGTTGATCGGGAGCGGGAACACCACCCCTTTATGGTTCGTGTACACGCGGTGCACGTAGTTCGTGAACGTCGTGAACCGGTTGACGTACTCCCAGACCACGGCGTTCGACGTGTGGAACAGGTGTGCGCCGTACCGATGCACCTCGATGCCCGTCGTGGGCTCGTTCTCGCTGTACGCGTTGCCCCCGATATGGCTGCGACGATCGATCACGGTGACTTTGCGGCCGGATGCCGCGGCCCGCTCCGCAATGGTGAGGCCGAAGAATCCGGAGCCTACGATGAGCAGATCCATGCGACAGGCTTTCTGGTCTGGCCGAGGAGCGATGTGCGGTCAGGCGGAAACTCCGCCGATCTGGAAGTCTACGCAGGGACGAACACGGGAGAGAATCTCACGCCGATGGACTGCGCGGCTCCCAGACTGATCTCGTAGGCTCTTCGCGCCATGACACACGAGATCTTCGTCCCCTTCTGGGGAGACCCCGGGCTCCTTTACCAGACCGTCGAATCCGTCCGCGCCCAGCGCAATCCTGACTGGCGACTGGTCGTGATCGACGACTGCTATCCCGACGAGGGCGTCCCGGCCTGGTTCGCGGGGCTCGACGATGAGCGCATCGTGTACGTGCGCAATGAGGTCAACCTGGGCATCACTGAGAATTATCGTGAGGCGATCCGGCGGGCCACGACGCCCTACATCACGATCCTGGGCTGCGACGATCTCCTGCACCCGAACTACCTGGACGTCGTGCTCACGACGATCGCCGCCGTTCCCGATGCCGACGTCGTACAACCCGGGGTGGAGGTGGTCGACGAGAACGGCGCGGTGGTCCGTCCGCTCGTCGACCGAGTGAAGACCCGCATCCTCGCTCCCAGGGGCGGACCGGGGATCGCCGTCCTGCGCGGCCAGGCGATGGCGACAAGCCTGATCAAGGGCGATTGGCTGTACTGGCCCTCGCTTACTTTCCGCACCGAGACGCTGCGGCGCATCGACTTTCGGGAAGGCCTCCCGATCATCCAGGACCTCGCGCTGCTCATGGACGTGGCCTTCGACGACGGGTGCCTCGCCTACAACCCGACGCTGGCCTTCTCCTATCGCCGACACGGAGCGAGCGCATCTCAGAAGACACTCCTCGACGGCCGACGCTTCCGGGATGAGCGCACCTACTATTCGCAGGCGCAAGCGCTGGCCACCGCCAAGGGATGGAAGAGGACAGCTGCGACGGCGCGTCTGCGGCTCATGTCCAGGCTGCATGGCATCGTCGAGCTCCCCGGTGTGATCCGGCACGGAACGGGCTCGGGGCTACAATCTACGCTGGCGCACATCTTCGCCATCGCCATCTAACGCACGCGCGGCGCTTCGAACGAGCGCGTCCGCCATTCTTTCGTTCTGGAGTTCGCGTATGCCCGATCACGTGCTCATCACCGGCGGCGCCGGCTTCATCGGCACGCGTCTCGCACGGCGCTTCGTCGACGCCGGCCACACGGTGACCGTATTGGATTCGCTGATCCCACAGGTGCACGGCGACGACCCTCACGCCACCTCGGCGCTCTTGCGATCGCTCGACGGTGTCGCCGACGTGATCGAGGGCACCGTCACGTCCAGCGACGACCTGCGGCGCGCGCTGTCCGGCGCCGGCATCGTCGTCCATCTCGCCGCCGAGACGGGCACCGGCCAGTCGATGTACGAGATCGACCGGTACGTCGAAGCGAACGTCGGCGGCACCGCCAAACTGCTCGACCTCCTCACGAATGAGCAGCACTCGGTGACACGCATGGTGATCGCCTCATCGCGTTCGATCTACGGCGAGGGCTCCTACCGCACCAAGGACGGTCGGATCGTCTACCCGCCGCACCGCGCGGACAGCGACATGGCCGCCGGGGACTTCGAGGTGCACATGCCGGGTGAGGGCCCGATCGAGATCGTCCCCACCGACGAGACCGCGAAGCTTCACCCGTCTTCGGTCTACGGCATCACCAAGCAGATGCAGGAATCGCTCATCATGACGGTCGCCCCAACGATCGGCATCGAGCCCGTCGCGCTCCGCTACCAGAACGTGTACGGTCCAGGACAGTCGCTCAAGAACCCGTACACGGGCATCCTCTCGATCTTCTCGACGCTCATCCGTCAGGGTAAGGAGATCAACATCTTCGAGGACGGCCTGGAGAGCCGCGACTTCGTCTATATCGACGATGTCGTGGAGGCCACGTTCCTCGCCGCGACGTCACCCGCCGCGGTCGGCGGCGTCTTCAATGTGGGCTCGGGAGTCGCCACCACCGTGAACGAGGTCGTCGCCGCACTGTTCGAGGCCTTCGGGCGCGACGTGCCCACTCGCGTGTCGGGCAACTACCGACTCGGCGACATCCGACACAACGTGGCTGACACCACGAGACTCCGCACCGTTCTCGACTACGCGCCCGGTGTGCCTTTCCGCAACGGCGTCGCCCGATTCGTGGAATGGGTCCTGACCGAGCCGGTTGAGGGTGACATGTACCAACGCTCCCTCGACGAGATGGCGGCCAGAAACCTCTTGAAATGAGTATCGCCACCGCGCTCCGCGGCGCGCCTTATCCGTATCGTGCGAACAGCCTCAATCTGTTCCGGCTGTTCCTTGCAGCGCTCGTCCTCTTCGCCCACAGCTGGTACATCGCCGGTCGCGGCGAAGGTCCGCATCTGCAGGGCGAGAACCTCGGTGGGTGGGCCGTCGCCGGGTTCTTCGTGATCAGCGGCTTCCTGATCACCCGCAGCCGTATCCGAACGCCGGCAGGGGACTATCTGCTCCACCGCGTCGCACGAATCTACCCCGCGTTCATCGTGTGCCTGGTCCTGACAGCGGCGGTCTTCGGTCCGATCTCGATGCTGATCGACTACGGCTCACTGGCCGGATACGCCACGACCCCCGTGACGCCGGCGCAGTACGTATGGGGCAACCTCGGGCTCAACATCACCAGCTACGACATCGGCCGCACACTGGACACCGTGCCGTATCCGAATGCCTGGAACGGTTCCCTGTGGACTCTCTACTATGAGTTCCTCTGCTACCTCGCCGTGTGGCTTCTGGGGGCGTGGGCGCTCTTCCGCCGTTCGCTCCTCCCCGCGATCGCGCTGTTCCTCGCCAGTGTCGCGATGTGGGCGAACATCGGACTGGCGTCGCGTCTCGGACTGGATCCGAGCTACACCCTTCTTTTCAAGCTCCTCCCCTTCTTCCTGGGAGGTACGGTCGTCTACTTCGTCATCGATCGGTGGGGACTGAACAAGTGGGTCGGCATCGGATCCATCGCCGTCGCCGTCCTCATCATCGGGCTCGTGCCAGGGTGGGGCGGACAGGCTGCGTCGCCGTTCATGGCTTACGGACTGCTGTTCCTCGCCACGATCGTGCCCCAGCCGCGGTGGATCGCGCGCAACGACGTCTCCTATGGGTTCTACATCTACGCGTGGCCCGTTCAGCAACTCACGGTGCTGTTCGGAGGCACTCAATGGGGAATGGTCGCCTACATCCTGATCACGATCCTGGGCACGGCCTGCCTTGCGGTCGCGAGCTGGTTCCTGGTGGAACGTCCGGCGATGCTGCGGGTTCGCCCCACCTCTACACGCGTCCGCCCACCCGAACCCCTCCCGGGAGATATGCGGCGCGTGTGACGTAGGCTGGGACACCGTGCCTCGCGTCCTCGTCGATCTGCTCTCATACTCCGGAACCAAGGGGGGGATGGAGACGTACACGCGGGAGCTTTATCGCGCTCTGGGCGCATTGGGCGACGACTACGAGTACATCGGCTTCATCAGCAAGGAAGGCGCGCGACTCGACCGCAGCTGGTTCCCCGGCCGGATGGTCGAGTCGGGAATCAGCGGCGAGAACCGTTTCGAGTGGGCGTGGGGCGAGTTGACGCAGGTTGCGCGGGCCGCCGGTAGGCACGACGTGGATCTCGTACACTCGCCGGCCACGCTGGGGCCGCGGAAGACATCGATGCCGACCGTCGTAACGATGCACGACATGCTCTACTGGAGCCACCCGGAGCACATGTCCACCCCGCTCTACACCGCGCCCGTGAAGTGGATGGAGAGAGTGGCGGCCCGGAATGCCGCGCGTGTCATCACGATCAGCCCGACGTCTGCCGACGAGATCGTGAAGTACCTCGGCGTGTCTCGGGACCGGCTCGACGTGATCCCCCTGGCCGGCTCGGCGCCGGAGGGCATCGACCGATCACGCGCGGGAGCGAATGGGCCGATGGTCCTCGCGATGGGCAATCGCCGGCCGCACAAGAACTGGGCGGCCCTGATTCGGGCGCTGCCGTTGCTCGCCGCGGAGGATCGACCCCGGGTGATCATCACAGGCGGCCGCGGTGACGATCCGCTCAAGGCGATCGTCGACGAGACCGGCATGCACGCGTGGGTGGAACTGCGCGGGTGGGTGGGCGAAGAAGAGGTGAGCGACCTCTACTCGACAGCAAGCGCCCTCGCAATCCCGTCACTCGCCGAAGGCTTCTCGCTACCCACATTGGAGGCGATGGGGGCGGGGCTTCCCGTCATCCTGAGCGACATAGACGTTCACCGCTACGTCGGCGGCGATGCCGCGGTCTACTTCGACCCCCTTGACGACCGCGCCGTCGCGGACGCGCTGAAAACCGTTGCCACCGATCCGACCACGCTCCGGCAATTGGCCGACGCCGGCCGCGCCCGCGCTGGCGAGTTCACATGGGAGCGCACCGCGAGCGAGACGCGCGCGTCGTTCGACTCCGCATTGGGGCTTACGCGCTGAACGGATGCGTGCACGACCTCAGCGCCCCAGTCGGTCAGGCGCCGTGCTGCGGTGTGGGCGTCGTCTGCGAGGTCACCCGTCCTGACCGGATGAGCGCGACCAGATGCAGGGTCAGCCCCACGACGGCGGGAAATGTGAGAGCCAACGCGACGCGGGTGACCCAGTCGATCGGCACCACCAGCAATGCGATCGTGAGGACTGCGGCGGCTGCCCACCCGACGAGATTGGCGGCATGACGGCGAGCCGAAATCAGTGCCGGACCGGTCACCGACATCGCGGCTACGAGACCCGCGCTCAGGACGACGACCGAGACGATCCAGCCGTCGATGTGGAATCGCTCGTCGGAGACCCACGCCACCACGGGGGGCCCGACGAACGCGGCGGCCACCGCCAGCACGACCACGGCTGCGAGCACTGACGCGAGAACCCGGAAGAGCTTGACCGGGCGCACACGTCCACCCCGGAAGACGGCCGAGATCAGGAAGCTCTGCAACGCGATGATCGGGATCACGATGGGAGCACGCGTGAGGGTGACGGTGAGGAGCAGAGCGCCGAGGGTCTCAGGCACCACTCCGTCGCTCGTGACACCGATGAGCAGCGGCAATCCTGTGATGAGGACCCCGGATGCGACGGCTGCGCCGACCGTTCCGACAGTGTGGGCTGTGAAGCGACCCAGCGGCACATCGAGCCGGAAGTGGCCTGTCACTTGTCGCCTGGCGGCCAGCCAAGTGATGGCGAAGGCGAAGCCGAACGGCACCGCCACGAGGAGCGCGAGCCATTCCATAGGGAGTTGCATCGCAAACCCGCCGAGTAGCAGAGCCGCTCGGATCGCGGAGTCCAGGATCGTGATCGCGGCCACCGCCCTCCATAGCCGCAGCCCGTAGAGGAGGCCGCTGAGGACGGCTACGGCGAGGTAGCCGACCAGTCCGATCGCGAGTACAGCCGCAAGCACCAGGACCGAGCCGGGAAGGATTCGCCCACCGAAGACGGCAGCGACCACGAGACTGGTGACCACGAGAACTGCCGCTGAGACGAGCGTGAACACCCGGAGCACGGGACTCGGCTTCTGGCCGGTCGCAGGGTGGGCGGCCCGCGACACCTCCTGCTGGACACCGGCCATCGCCGATACTCCGAGGTAGATGGTCGACCAGAACACCGAGAACGCGACATAGACCGATTCCTCGGTGAGGAGCGCCGGAGCCGTCAACTGGATCGCGTAGCCGAGCACGCCGGCGACCGCAGTGGAGATCAGGACCGCGCGGAGACCGCTCGCGGTGGAGTCACTCGCTGCCATTCGGATCCGTGTCATCGGACGCGGCACGCTGCGGCGCTTCACCCGCGAGCGTTGCATCTGATCGCCGATCCGCGGATGTCACGGGCCGACCGCGGAGC
Organism: Microbacterium sp. F01; assembly: GCF_056156365.1. Classification (NCBI taxonomy): domain Bacteria; kingdom Bacillati; phylum Actinomycetota; class Actinomycetes; order Micrococcales; family Microbacteriaceae; genus Microbacterium; species Microbacterium sp. F01. The sequence continues at coordinate 1,185,931 of NZ_CM149592.1, read as the reverse complement.
TCGTCGACATCGGCACGCAGGATAGCGACCTCCTCCGCCACGCGGCGCACCTCGTCCTCCGCGAGCGAAAGCTCCCACGACAGGTGGAGTGCGACCCCGACCAGCAGGACGATCGACAATGCGAAGATCAGGTTCGAGGGCACCTCCACGCCCAGCAGATCCGACAACCCAAGCAGCAACTGGGGGAAGAGGGCGAGGACGAGCAACGCCACGCCGATGATGATCCAGAGGATCGCGTACTTCTCGCGAAGCTGGCGCCGCAGCAGCAGACTGACGATGAGAACCAGGACGACGACGGCGAAGGCGATACCCGCGAAGACGATCACGCTCTCACCTCGTTCGACTGTCGGCGTCCCCGCATGAGCGCCAGCGAGAGGGCGAAGACGCTTCGCAGCAGATAGACGGTGGCTCCGGCCGGGTTCTGACTCGGACGCCCATGGGCACGCGGCCTCATCGAGACCGGGACCTGCGTCACCGACAGACCTGAATGCACCGCACTGACGAGCGAGTCCACGGTGTCACCGAGATACTCCGCCGGATAATAGAGGACGTACTGGTCGATCGCGCGCCGATTCGCGGCGCGGAACCCGCTCGTGACATCCGTCAGGCGTGTCTTCGCAACCCGCGACAGGACTCCGGCGAGGAACTTCATGGCCCACTTGCGCGGGCCCCGCACCTCGTAGTCCCCCGCGTCGGCGAATCGCGCTCCGATGGAGATGTCGGCCCGGTCGAGGCCGCTCAGAACGCGAACGATGTCACGGGGATCGTGCTGCCCGTCGGCGTCCACCTGGATCGCGCGAGCGTAGCCGTGGCGCTGCGCGTAGGTGAAGCCCGTCCGCATGGCTCCCCCCACGCCCATGTTGAACGGGAGTCGCAGGACGCGGGCCCCCGCCTGGGCGGCGACATCCGCGGTGGCATCGGCGGATCCGTCGTCTACCACGACCACATCCATCCCCTCGATGCGATCCAGGATCTCGCGTACGGTGTTCCCCACGTTGCGGGCCTCGTTCCACGCCGGGACGATGATGAGCGTACGCTCCGACTGGGCAGGCATGATGTTCGAGTCTACGCGACCGGGATCATCCCCAGCGATCCGGACCGGGCCCAGCATGCATTCAGGAGCCGTCGTCGGAGCCGTGTTAGCCTTCCGATGCCCCGCAACGTTTCCTCGCCATCCAGGACCTCAATTGTCAACTTCAGCAGCGGAGAGCGTAGCGGTGAACTCGCCGGTCGCCTCCAATGACGCTCGCGACAGCGAGGCTCCCACAGCCCCTCGACTCAAGCGCTGGCTGCCGTTCGTCCTGCCGGTCGTCGCGTACCTCGTCCTCATCCTCCTGGGGATCACGACCTCGAACATCGGGATCGACTCGCTGCGTCAGGATCCCTCGGATCCCCTGGGGCTTCAGCTCGGCCACACCCAGGCCATCCGTTCGGATGAGTACGGCACCGGATCCCCGTTGTGGCTGGGAGAGATCGCGCGGGGCGGGTCCGACGCCACGACGCCGCTCAGCGCCCCGGCGGACTTCATCCTGCAGCTCCCCGACGGCCCGATCTCGGGGATCGTCTTCTTCGAGGGCAGCGCGCTTGCGCTCGGACAGTTCGTGCCCGCGCAGATGCTGTTCGCCATGAAGTGGTGGCTGCCGACACTGCTCCTGTTCCTCGGCCTGCCGATCTGGTTCCGACAGATCACGGGAAAGCTCCGATGGGGCTATCTGGCAGCGGTCCTCATATTCCTCGCGCCAGGCAACGCCTGGTGGTCGGGACTCGCCGTCAACACCATCGGTTTCGTCTCGGCCGCGTGCGCCCTGACGATCTTCTCCTCTTCCTCCCTCGCACGGAAGAGATACGGGACCGCCGTAGTCGGATTCGTTGTCGCGGGAATCCTGTTCGCCCGCACCCCCACGTACTATCAGCCCTTCGCCATCATGCTGTCGATTCCGTTCGTGATCGCGACAGCGTTGGTCCTCATGCTCCAGGACGTCCGCCTGCGCTCCCGCGTCCTCAGCCTGGCAGCCATCACGGCCTCGGGAATCCTGTGGACCGCAGCCCTTTTCTGGGAGAGCCGAGACGTCCTCACCGCGGGGCTCACCACGGTTTACCCCGGTACTCGACTCAGTTCCGGCGAGGCGGTGCTGCCCGGGTTCGCGCTCGGCGCCACGAACCTCGCCGGCCTCTTCGATCCCGCATCCGTCGCGCAGACCAACCAGTCCGAGATCTCGACCTCCTTCACACTGCTGCTGGGCGTCACCGCCGTGCTGGTGGCGTTCGGTGGACGATGGTGGGTCGGCAAGAAGACGTTCACTGCGGTCTTCCTGACGATGGCGGTCGCGTCGTTGTTCTGGCTGGCGTGGATCAGTTTCGACTGGGGCTCCTGGAGCGCGGCGATCCCGCTCGTCAACCGCGTGCCCGCCGGCAGAGCTGTCCTCGGCCTCGGTTTCCTGGCAACGATCACCTTCTGCCTCTTCATGTCCCAGTACCGGCCGGGGTGGGGCGGGAAGTGGATCGTCCCGTCGACGGCTGCACTCGTCGCGGGCGCCCTCTCCGCTGCCGGCGGCATCCTGTTGCGTTTAGAGGGCTTCCTGCCAGGTCTTGGCCCTCGCCGCGTCGCCCTGGCAGCGCTCATCTGCGCTCTGGTCATCTTTGCTCTGGTGCGCTGGCCCGGAAACGTGTGGAGCATGGTGTCCGCGGGAGTCGCCGCCCTGTCGTTGTCGATCGTCGTGAACCCCGTGATCTTCGGAGTCGGCGACCTGCGCGACAGCCCAACCGCGCAGAAGTTCCTCGACTGGGCCGAGACGAGTCGAGAAGACGGCACCGTGTGGGCGTCCGATTCCCCGTACGTCGACTCGCTCATGATGGCGACTGGAACTCCGTCACTGAGCGGTCGTCAGATCATCGGGCCCGATATGAGCGAATGGCGCAAGCTCGACCCGGGAAGCGCGAACGAGAACGTGTGGAACAGGGGGGGAGCACACGTGAAGTTCGAGTGGGCGGACGAGGGTCTGCGTTTCGAGCAGCCGTACCCCGATGTGATCAAGGTCGTCGCCTCACCGTGTGTGGTCCAGTCCAGGTTGACCGAGCTCGAGTACGTCGTATCGTCTGAGGAGCTCGACGCCTCCTGCCTGACGCAGATCGACACCGTCGAGTGGTTCGGGCAGTCGCAGTACGTATACGAGCTGACGCCCGAGGGCTGACACCGGAGGCGCGTCGCCCGGCCCAGCGACTGGTTCAGGAACTCAGGTCGAAGCGGACGCCCGCGGCTGCGCCGCGCAGCGCGGCGCGGATCTTCGACCACCGGCCAGATTCGAGGAGGACGACCTTCACCCAGGCCTTCGTGGTGAACCACAGGTCCTCCCAGAACCAGCGCCCCAACCCATACCGCCGGATCACGATGATGCGATTCCTCGTCGCGTAGAAGTGTCGCATCGGCGAGTAGTCCGCCAGGTAGACCCGGCGGCCGAAGAGCCGCACGGGGTGCGCATCGCCGAACCGGTGATCGAGGATCGCGTCGTAGACCTTGAGATTCTGGAACCCACTCGCCGTCGCACGCAGGCAGATGTCGTGGTCCACGTAATCAATGAAGAGTGGCTCGTCGTGCAGACCGATCTCGCCCAGCAGCTCGCGAGAGAAGAGGGACCCTGAGCTGATGAGCACGTCGGTCGGAACGGCCCCGGTGCCGGACTCCCTCGAATAAATGATCCCCGTCGCATGCGATCGGAGAGCGGGAGCGACGATTCCGACACGACCCGTGACTCCCGCACGGGCCGCAGCCAGGACCTCCAGCATCCCCCCGGTGACGGTACTGTCCTGATCGAAGATCCACACGTTGCGGTACCCCGCCGCCAACGCAGCCCGCATTCCCGCGTTGAACCCCGCCGCGACGCCGACGTTGCCGTCCTGAGGGAGTATCGTCACCGATCGATCCGCTGCCAGCTCGGAGAGCACGGAGGTCGACGCCTCCGGCGAGTTGTCGACGACGTAGACGTGGTCGACCTGATCGCGCAGCCGACGGATGTTCTCCAGGATCTCCGGCTCAGGCTTGTACGCCAGCACGACGCCCGCTGTCGTCAGCCCGATGGAATCGTTGGTGTCCGTCACAGCGGCCTTCCGCGTTCGAGTCGGGTTCGGAGGTAGTCCCAGAAGAGCGGCTTCGTGTCGAACAGCGCCAGGTATTGGTTCGAGTCCTCGCTCGTGAGCGTGAACGGCGTGTCGACCTTGCGAAGCCGCCATCCACGTGAAGCAGCGTATGCGCTCAGCCACAGGTCCTCGATGAAGCCGTATCGCGCCGGGATGCGTGTGAAGAACCCGATGTCGTGCGCGACGCTCGAGTCGCAGACGCTGCCCCCCGTGCCCACGTAATCCACCTGCTCCTGCAACTCCGGCTCGCGTCGCTCCCAGTAGCTCCCCAGGATCACGAACGCCCAGAATCCGGCGTACGTGCCCGGTCGCCAGGCCTGGAGAAGGTCCCTCACGAAGCTGGGTGAGATGTCGATGTCGTCATCGAGCATCAGGAACGGCTCGGCTGACCCACGGCGGGTTACGCGGCGCGCCACGATGAAGCGCGCGATGCCCCCGATGTTGCGTCGGCTGCTGTGAAGCTCGATGCTCGCGATTGCGCCGGTGGCGTCCAACTGGGCGATGTCCTCGAGGTAGGCCCGCGTGGCAGAGGGCTTGTTGTTCCACAGGATCAGCCGAATCGGTGGGGCGCCCACTTGCTCCGACAGCTGGCGCAGCGTGGACGCGAATCGGTGGGGCCTGTTCCACAGGCACATGACCAACGGAATACCCGCTGAGGGAATGGTGCCGGCAACTGTGTCCAGCCTGAATCCGAGGATCACATATCGGAGCACTTCAGCACGCCATGCGGTGTGACGCAACGCCGTCGCAACTGCGTGCGGCGTGCTCCGGACCCGCGCGACGACGACCCCGAGCTTGCTGCGGCAACGCCGAACGAGCACCCGAGCGGCGTTGCGGGCACGCCGGCCGACTGCGCGCGGCAGCCGTCGGAAGAAGCGGAACGCGGAGTCGACGGAGATCACGTCGCCCTCGATCATCGCGCGGCGGCGCCGTGGTCGATGAACTCGGGCTCCATGTAGACCACACCGGCAGCGGCAGCGTACTGCGCGACGTTGAACGAGGAAGCCATCCTGGCATCGTCGAGGTGCCGGCCGCTCTCATCCATGAGCGAGATGTTGACGAAGTACTTCCCGGTCAGGAATCGGGCGTCCCGAAGGACGAATTCGACGTCACGGTGCCCGACCAGCGTCTCCGGCACCGCCCCGATCCGCTCGTTGGTGGTGCCGTAGACAGCAGTCCCGAGCACGGTGTCGATCTGGACGGCGCAGCGCCATCGGTCGAGAGGACGAGGCGACTCGAGTCCGACCCGGATCCGGATGTCGCTGCCCGGGACGACTTCACCCGCCTCGTTTCCATCGATCACCTGCAGCTCGGTGGAGAGGATGCGTGGCTGGGCCTCGTCCGCCGCCGCGTCCGCATCGCTCGCGTCTCGGCCCTCATGGTCGGGCCCTTCGGCGACGCGGCGCTCGTCCAGAATGTCGCGGAACCGCGCGACCGCGACGGCCGGCTCACCGTCGTACACGATCTCGCCGGCGTTGAGGAGGACGGCGCGGTCGCAGAGTTCTGTGATCTGGCCGAGCGCGTGGCTCACGATAATGATCGTGCGGCCCTCGGACTGGAAGGTGCGGATCTTGTCGAGACACTTGCGCTGAAATGCTTCGTCGCCGACCGCCAGCACCTCGTCGACCAAGAGGATGTCCGGGTCGGTGTGCACGGCGACGGCGAAGGCCAGTCGCACGTACATGCCGGACGAGTAGAACTTCACCTGGGTGTCGATGAAGTCGCCGATCCCCGAGAACGCGACGATGTCGTCGAACTTGGCTGCCGTCTGTTCACGGGACAGGCCGAGCACCGAGGCGTTGAGGTACACATTCTCGCGGCCGGTGAGATCCGGATGGAAGCCTGCCCCGAGTTCGAGGAGCGCGGCGAGGCGCCCGCGCTCTTCGACGACGCCGGAGGTGGGATCGATGATGCCGCCGATCACCTTCAGGAGGGTGCTCTTGCCCGAGCCGTTGTGACCGATCAGACCGATCGTGCTGCCCGCGTGGATGTCGAGGCTGACGTTGCGCAACGCCCAGAAGTCCTGACGATGCCGGCGCCCCGCGCGTCCGAGCGTGACGATGCGCTCCTTGATCGAGGAGTCCTTCCGAACCGTGAATCGCTTCGAGACATCGCGGATGCGCACGACCTCAGGTGCGGAGGTCGGCGAGGAGACGGCGGTTGCGTTCATCGTGGGGTCAGAGCTCCTGAGCGAAGTTTCCCTGCAGCCGCAGGAATGCACGATGGCTGATGAATAGCAGGACCACGCCGATCACCAGCGCGATGCTCAGGCGCAGGAGAAGATCGGAGGGCTGGGGCACGTCCTCACCGGCGACCCAGAACGCGTGCTGGAATCCGATCACGGCCAGCGTGAGCGGGTTGTTCGTGTAGATCTCGAGCACGACCGGGTTCTTCACGAGGCTCGCGACCATCTGCCAGGAGTAGACGATGGGACTCGCCCAGAACAGCAGCATAGTCCCGAGCTCGACGAGGTACTGCACATCACGGAGGTAGACGTTGAGCGCGCCGAACAGCAGGCCGAACGCCGTTCCGTAGACGACGAGCACGGCGAGGGAGGGGAAGAAGTACAGGATCTCGGTATGAAGCGGCGGCTTGCCCACGAGGAGGGTCGCGCCGAGCAGCACAGCGAGCTGAATCATGAAGTTGAACAGCGCGGATCCGACGCTGGCCAGCGGAAAGACCTCTCGCGGCAGGTACACCTTCTTGACCAGACCTGCGTTGCCGAGGATCGACCCCGTGGCGCCCTGCAGGATCTCCGTGAACAGGCCCATCGCGGTCAGACCGGCGAAGATGTACACCGCGAAATCGGGAATTCCGCGTGCGGCGCCGAGGAACTGCCCGACCACCACGAAATAGATCACGAGCTGCATCAGCGGACGAGCGAGCGACCAGACGAATCCGAGGGCGGAATCCTTATAGCGTGCCTTGAGATCACGCCTGATCAGGAGATCGAGCATCTCCCTGTGTCGGAGCAACTCCACCAGCGATGCCCAGATGTCCTTAGGCTTCAGGCCGGTGGATGCCCCGACCGGCTCCAGCGGGAGTTCCTGGAGACGTGCGAAGCGCTCCGGGGCGCTCGGTTCGGGGGGAGTTGACATCCTGAAGATCCTAGCGTCGGCGTGGCTGGGGGTTCGCCCCACGGAGCCTTCAGCCACGGGGCCGACGGATTCGTCGCATGGTCCTGCCCAGAACGGTGTCGCGGCCGGCGATTCGCCGGAGTGCGGCGCCGGTGCCGGGATGGTGGAGCCGGAGGTACATCCGGACGAAGTCCACGATCCGACCGCGACCGACGTTGCCCGCACCCCGCAGGAAGTGGATCGCATCCACCGTGTCGCCGGGCAGCGTCGCGGAGAGCTGGTCGATCTTGTACTCCAGCGCCGTGTGGCTGATCGACATGTACTCAGTGGTGGCGACCGTGCGGGTGTGGTAGCCGAGCTCCCCCGCGGCGTACGACGGCATCCGCTCAAGGATGTGCGCCAACCCGCCGTCCGCATACGACTCCGCGCCGCCGAACTGCGCGTATCGCCAGTCATGGCCGACCAGCAGCCGCAGTGCCTCCGGGCGGGCGATGAACATCGATCCGTACGGAGCGAGCGGGGACACGTCGTCCAGAGGCACGTGGATGCCGAGCCTCGCGCACAACTCCTGTGCGCCCTTCTTGTTCGCCCACCACGCTCGCCCCATGGTCGGGTAGCCGATGTGGATCATCGGCGGATACACCAGCCCCAGTCCGGGTTCGCGCTGGAAGAGCGCCAAAAGGTTGGCGGTGAAGCCGGGGCTGTCGAGCAGATTGCGGAACTGCTGCGCCTTGAAGTGGCGACCGATGTTGAATCCGTCCTGAGGGGTCTTCTTCGAATGCAGCTTCACGACGAGGTCGTAGCCGCCGCCGAGGAGGATGTCGCGACAGCCGATCAGGAAGGCACTCTGGTCGCGCCCGTCATTCGACTCGACGACACGGATCTCGACGCTTCCCCTCGCCGGTCCGCGCGCATCGATGATCCCGCGGATCCGTTCCGCCCGCTCCTCATCCGGGGTGGTCACGACGAGGTCGTACGCGCCGGGAAGCGTGTCGACCCGGTCGAGCATCTCGTCGGTCATGTCCGTGTAGAAGACGTGCAGGATCGCGACGACGCGCATCGAGCGCTCGGGGAGGCCTGTGAGGTCGACGTCGGGCAGGACCTCCAGCATTCCTGCATCGGCGTTGAGGATCTTCGGAGCGACGTTGCGTGCCAGGTTCTGCCAGAGCATCGGCATCGGGTAGCCGTAGGTCTCGACCTCTTCAAGGATCTCGCGGCCCACGACCGCATGGCGATCGAGGAACGGCGGGTAGTGGAAGAAGGGGCGCCGCTTGAGGATGGGGCATCCGTCCGCGAGAAGCAGGTCGGGATTGAACAGTGCCGGATGATCGGTCGGATAGTCCTCCGACGGAAAGGCGACGGAGTGCTGGAAGCCGAATTCGTCGAAGTGGTGGGTGAACACCGCCTCGTGCGTGAGGACGGCGTCGAAGTAGCCGGGCATCTCGGGGAGGTCCCGCCAGTACGCACGCCAGGCGTCGGTGAGGAACATCTCCCGTCGGACCGCGATCCAGAAGGACTGGAGATGGTAGTGGAGAACGCCCTTCCCCGTGAACGGATTGGGCTCTTCGCGAGCGTGGTCGGTCATCCCCCAGAAGTGCACGGCCCGTGAGGCCAGCTCGTCGAGCACGGGGCGGTAGGGACGGACCGGCCCGAACCATGTGTCGTTGGTGAGGACGACCTCGTCGAAGTCGGCGAGACGGTCGCCGAGATGATCGAGCGCGTGCTTGTGCGCCCAGATGTCGAAGCCGACGTTCTCACGGACGATGACCTCGTCGGCGGATGCGGCCAGCTTGGCTCGGCCCTCGTCGTCCAGCTTCCCGTTGACCACGACGACGATATGCGCCATGTCCGCCCGCATCCCCTGGAGCGCGTAGGGGATGTAGTCGTCGATCCCGCCCCGACGATCCCACACGGCGTAGACGCACAGGCGGCGCCCGCCGTCCGGAAACGGCGCCGGCGGTGGTGCGTGGTCTTGCGTGGCATGCACGCTCAGCGGTTGCCCTGCTCGATCGCCTTCAACAGGTATCTGCCGTACCCGCTCTTGACGAGGGGTTCGGCACGCTCACGCAGCTCGTCGTCGGTCAGGAAGCCCATGCGCCAGGCGACCTCTTCAGGGCACCCGATCGACAGGCCCTGCCGCTTCTCGACGGTTCGGATGAAATCGGTCGCCTCGGCGAGGGAGTCGAATGTTCCGGTGTCGAGCCAGGCCGTTCCGCGAGGCAGGAGCTCGACCTGCAGCGAACCACGGCGGAGGTACTCCAGATTCACGTCGGTGATCTCCAGCTCTCCGCGAGGTGACGGCTGGAGATCCTTGGCGATCTCGACGACATCGTTGTCGTAGAAGTAGAGGCCGGGCACCGCGTAATTGCTCTTCGGAGTCTCGGGCTTCTCCTCGAGGGAGACGACCCGACCTTCGGGGTCGAATTCGACGACGCCGTACGCCGTGGGATCGTCCACCCAATACCCGAACACGACGCCACCGGTCAGATCCGAGTACTGCCTCAGTCTCGTCCCCATGCCCTGGCCGTAGAAGATGTTGTCGCCGAGAACGAGCGCCGCCGTGTCCGACCCGATGTGGTCCTCGCCGAGGATGAACGCCTGAGCGAGGCCGTCGGGCGACGGCTGGGCCTTGTAGGTGATCGAGATGCCGAACCGCGAACCATCGCCGAGCAGTCGCTGGAACTGATCCGCGTCCTGGGGCGTCGTGATGATGAGTACATCGCGGACGCCTGCCAACAGCAGGGTCGAGAGCGGGTAGTAGATCATCGGCTTGTCGTAAACAGGCACGAGTTGCTTCGAGATGCCGAGAGTGATGGGGTGCAACCGCGACCCTGTTCCGCCAGCCAGAATGATGCCACGCATGAAGTCCAGTCTCTCCGATCCGCCGGGCGCTCTCAAACCGAGCGGCACGCGTGTGTCAGACCGACGCCAGTGAGAACTCGTCCAGCGCGTCCCTCGTCGCACGCAACGCCGTCTTGCCGGCGCGCGAAGCGGAAGCATGACCGTTCGTGCGCAGTTCGGTCCACACGGCGTCGTCGGTGATCGCGTCGCGCAGTGACCGTTGCAGCTGGTCGCGATCGTCGCGGCCGAAAAGCAACGCGTTGTAGCCATCGAGGACTTCGTGACCGAGCCGCGGATCGATCGGTGCCAGGTAGACGGCGCCTATCGACATCAGTGCGAACGGCAGAAGGCTGGACTGCTGCTCGGTGAAGAGGACCACCGCGCGAGGCCGCAGAGCCGCGACGTCTGCGGGGCGCGCGTCGGCTTCGAGGTGGATCGAAGCGAATCGCTCGGATGCGCACACGGCATCGACCGCAGACCGATCCGCCACGCCGGCACCGATCGTGACGATGGACCGCTCGGCGTCGTCGGACAGCGCATCCGGCTCGATCGCGGGCGCGATGCGCCGCCGGACCTCCCACGCCGCCTCGGCCTGAAGCTGAGCCGCGGTCCACCGATTGGGCGCGATGTAGTCGAACTCGGGGCGGTACCCCGCGACGATCCGGGACTGCAGACCAGGATCGGCGGGATGCCAGACGCTCTCGACCGCCGGCAGCAGGTACACCGGCACTCCCCCGCCGACCGTGGCGAGCCAGACCGTCTCGGCGGCCGTCCAGTCGCAGGCGACCGCGATACCCGCACGATCAGCGAGCGCCGCGATGAGAACCTCATCGCGCGGCTCGACGACCTCGACCACCTCGGCGACGCGTCCCTCGTTGCGCAGATCAGCCGCGATCCTCGCCAGATAGTCCCGCCAGAGCGGGTCGGAAGCCGCGCCGACGACGAAGCTGACCGGGGCGTCGTCCGGCACTCGGCGAGCGAGGTAGCGCGTCTCCCAGCGTCGCCAGAATCGCCTCATCGAGGCGAGCTCGCGCTGCCCCTGGCTGTATCCGCGGGAGGCCGACTCGTGATGCACGAGCATCGCCGCCGGCTGGTAGTAGCAGCGGATGCCGGATTCCCATGCGCTCAGCCCATAGTCGACGTCTTCGAACCCGAGCCAGTACTCGTCGTCCAGTAGTCCGACACGATCGAAGGCCGCGCGCGTGATGTAGGCGCACGCGCCTGAGATCGATCGGTTGTATCCCGGGACGTTCGCCGTCGGCTTGACGGCCGGGGCGCCGACATGCAGATGCCCGAACCACTGGGGCGCGAGGATGCGCGCGTAGTAAGTCCCGGCGTACTGGATACGCCCGTCCGGATACACCAGCTTCGGGCTCACCATCCCGATCATCGGGTCGATCTCGTACGCGCTGAACTGAAGCGCTTCCAGCCACCCGGGCTTTGCGACGATGTCGCTGTTGAGCAGCACGATGTCGTGGCGGGCCGCCTTCATGCCGACGTTCACGGTACCGGCGAAGCCCAGTCTGCGGTCCTTGAGGATGACGCGGACCCGGTCGTTCTCCAGTGCCTTCAGCTGCGCCGCGACCTCGGGATCGATGTAGTCGTCCACGATGATCACTTCGTAGTCGGCGTTCACGCACGTCTCCGTGATGCTCGCCAGGGCCGCCGTCAACAGCGGGAGGTCGTTGTAGCTCGGGATCACGATGCTGACAGGGCGGCCGTGCTCCGCGAACCACGCCGTCATGGCTTCGTTCGCGGCTGTCCCCCGAGTGTTGAGAGTATAGGAGCGCTCAGTCCACGCGGACTGGACCCGCTTCTGCCATCCCGCGGGCAGCTTCCCGATCGCACGACGGGCGATGCGATGGCGGAGGCCGGACATATCGATGCGATCCCCTCGGAGACTTGACGGAAACCTCATGGTACCTACTCCCCCCTCATACTCCCGTCGGCCACGCGTTGTCGTGGTCGCCGCCGACGTCGTAGGTGCACGGATGGCCGGGCCCGGCATCAGGTTCGTCGAGATCGCGCACCAGCTCTCCTCCGTCGCTGACGTGACGCTGGCGGTGGGGATCGATGGGAGCGACGCGGCCGCGCTGGAGGGACGCGGATTCACCGTCGCGGCTTACACGGGCAGGGACGCGCTCGTCGACCTCGTCGTGGCGCACGACATCGCCTTCTGCCAGCTGATCGACGACGAGGTCGTCCGGCAGGGCGTGGCGGCGGGGTGCCGATTTATCTTCGACCTCTACAACGCCCTTCCGGCCGAGGCGATCGGCGCCGAACGCATCGGCGGATTCGATACACAGCCTCAGAAGGACGACGTGTTCCGCGGGGTGCTCGACTTCTTCCGGTTCTGCCTGCGCGCGGGAAGCTACTTCGTGACCTCCAACGAGCGCCAGCGCGACTTCTGGATCGGCTACGCGTTGTCAGCCGATGCGCTTCTGCCGAGCGAACTCGACCACCGCACGCCCGCCGACGTGATCGGACTCGTGCCGTTCGGGATGGAGGACGGCGAGCCTCAGGCGAATGAGCACGGCATTCGCGGTCGGATGGGGATCGACAACGACGACCTGGTGCTGCTCTGGGCGGGAGGGATCTGGGACTGGTTCGACGCCGAGACGCCCATCCGGGCCGTCGCGGAGCTGCGACGCGACCGACCCGACATCCACCTCGTGTTCTACGGAACCACCCATCCGAATGCGCACATCGGCAAACCGGCGACGGTCGAGCGCGCCGAGGCATTGGCGAAGGAGCTCGGCGTGTTCGGCGACGGCGTGCACTTCATCGACGGATGGGTGCCGGCGGACCGGCGGGCGGACTACCTTCTCGATGCCGACATCGCGATCTCGGCCCACAAGGAGTCTTTCGAGACGCGATACGCGTTCAGAACCCGGATTCTCGACCACCTGTGGGCGACGCTCCCGAGCATCGTCACGGAAGGCGACTGGTTCGCGGACTACATCGGCGAGCGAGGCCTCGGCGATGTAGTCGGCTACGCCGACGTCGAGGCGACGAAGCGCGCGATACTGGCCCTCGACGACTCGGCGCGCCGGGAGGCCGCGCGCCGGCGGATCGCCGACGTGCGCGAGGACTGGCGCTGGTCGGCGACCACCTCGCCCCTCCGTGACGCGGTCTCGCACTGGGAGACACGACTGCGTCCGCGCCCCGACATCCCCGCCGTCGAGCCGGCTCGCTCCCCTGTCACCGTCCCGCGAAGCCGCCTTCGCGAGGCTTTGTCGCGCTCAGTTATCGGGACGCTTTACCGTCGCCTCCGCAAACGGGGCGCCCGCTGACCCTGCGGCGACCAACCCGCCGTAGAACGGTGCCGCGGCATCCAGCACGACCGGCCACGCGTACTCCGCGGCGGTTGCTAGTCCTGCAGCCGACAACCGGGCGCGCTCCTCGGGGTCCGCGAGCAGCCGGGTGATCGCGGCGGCCAGCGCAACATCGTCATCCTGGGGGACGATCACGCAGTTGTCGCCGTCGCGACAGAAGTCCGTGTTCCCGTGGGCGTCGGTCGTGATCACCGGGCATCCCGCGGCCATCGCCTCGAGGATCGGCAGGCAGAACCCCTCGTGACGTGATGTCTGCACGAAGATCGACGCGGTGTTGTACAGCTCGTTGACCTCCGCGTCTCGCGGCCGCTCCCGATAATCGGCGCGCTCGTCCTCCAGGATGCCCGGCTCCGTCCCGAAGAGCTGAAGACGTGGGCGGCCGTCCCCCATCGACCTCCACGCACGCTCGGTCATCGCGAAGTTCTTCTGGAAGAAGGACCGCCCCAACGCCAGGATCGTGTCGTCGTCGCGCGACCACTCGGGAAGGACCCGAAAGACCTCGGGGTCGTAGCCCAGACGCAAGATCGTCGGTGTCACGCCGATCTCCTCCAGCTCGCGCTCCTGGTAGGAAGCCTGGGTGACGCTCGCGAATTCGCGGCGGTAGCTGGCGACGACGGCCGACCTCGCGACTGCGTCATCGGGATAGAACCACGTCTCGAACTCCTGGATGAAATACACCGGGATTCCATGGCTCACGGTCGCGAGCCACACGATCTCCGCCGTCTCCCACCAGGTGGCGATCTTCACCGCATCCTCGTTGCGCAGCGACAACAGCAGGTCGTCGTAGTTGCGATACGTCACGACGTCGACCTCGAGGTCGAACCACGTCGGGCTGCCTTGGAGCGACCAGATTGCGACGTCGAAGCCTCGCGCTGCCAGGCCGTTCGCGAGTTCGAAGACGATGCGGATACCGCCGCTGATCGAGGTCGCGTTCAAGACGAAGATGATGCGTGGCTTGCCGTTCTCACCCGACACCCTTCGTTCGAACAGCCATCGCCGCTGCTCGCCCTCGATCTCGAGCCGTGGCAGTTCCCGCACGGGGACGACCGTGCTGCTCAGGCAGAGCGTCCGGAAGTTTCCGGCCCAGCCGTGGCGCACCAGCCGTCCCACCTGGGATTCGAGCGTCAGCCCGGCGAGTTGCCTCGCGGCGATGTCGACGCGGTCGATGGCGTAGGAAGTCGCATAGAAGCAGTGGGCAGCGGCTGTCAGGACATACCGCGGAACAGAGCCCTGCCTGTAGTCGGCCGAACCCGGCAAGGACGGGCCGACGTCGCCGGTCCTACGGTCGACCTCATAGCCTGCAGCGGTTCCCTCCGGCGATGCGTACGCCGGCGTCACGAAGCCGATCTCACGATCATGGTGATATTCATACGCAGCGTGCTGAAGCTGGGCGATCGCCTCAGGGTCGGGGAGCGGCTGGGTCGCGTCCACCAGGACGAAGTCCCAGCGGCGGCGGGTTCGATGCATCCATTCGAGGATGCCGGCGAGGTCGACGCTCGGCGCACCGTCTCGCCCGTCGGCCACGGTGAACGCGTCGGCATCGAGAACGCGGGCGTGGTGTGCGAGTTCGGGGGCGAGAAGCATGTGCGCGCGGAGAACGGCGTTCGTCCGCGCCAGCCAGTTCGCCACGTCCTCGTTGGAGGGTCCGAACACGACGACGACGAGATGCTTCCAGTGCACGCGGTGCCACATGGCTGCACGTTGCGATGTCAGCGTCGTTGTGACGCCGTTCGCGAAGGTCGAGCCGTGCCGCGCGCGGCCGAGATGCAGGGCGCGGCGGTGTGATGCGTAGCCTCGCGGGCCGAGCCTCAGCAGCGAAGCGCCTTCCCCCAGCAGAGCCGCGAGCCGATCGACGGCGCCGGCCGCAAACCGGGCTGCTCGTTGGATGATTCGTCTGAGCATGGCTTCCGATCCACCGTCGTCTGGCAACTATCGCCGAGTCTAAACACTCAATCTGATCAATCCAGGCAAATCCGGATGCGGTCGATCGGCTAGGGTCATCGCGTACCGCGCGTCGCTCGCGCGGACCTGCCGCCACCCGAACGCGGTGGTCACGACACGACGAAGGCTTTGCATGATCGCCATGACGATGATGGTCCGCGACGAGGCGGACATCGTGAGTGCCATGATCCGACATCACATCGATCAGGGCGTCGACCTCTTCCTCGTGACGGACAACGGCTCGGTCGACGGAACGAGGGAGATCCTCGAGTCGTTCTCCCGTGCCGGCAGCATCGAACTCGCGCACGATCCGCGTCATCTCAAGCAGCAGCACGAAGTCGTCACGCGCATGTCCCGCGAGGCCGCCAGACGGGGAGCGACGTGGGTCCTCAATGCCGACGCCGACGAGTTCTGGATGGCCAGGACGCCGGGGCGCACGATTCGCGAGGAGCTGGACGACATCGATCCAGCCATCGGCTCGTTCTCCGTCCCCGTCATCGACATGACAGGGTCGCCCGCACTCAGCGGCACCGGCTTCCAGAGGCTGGTGTATCGCGACGAGCGCCCCGAAGCCCTGCTGAAGGACCGCGGCATCCACGCACACTCCACGCCGAACGTGGCCTTCGTTCCGCGCGAGGACGTGGTCGTCGCGCAGGGGAACCATTTCGTCGACGTGGAGCCGAACGGGACGCTCGATGCAGACCGCGGCCTGACCGTTTATCACTTCCCCTGGCGTTCCTGGGAGCAGTTCTCCCGAAAAGTCGAGAACGCGGGCCGCGCATACGACGCGTCGCCGCATCTTCAGCCCAGCGCGAACCATCACGGCATGCGGGACTACCGGCGCTGGCAGGACGGCCTCCTCACCGCGTCGTATGTCTCCCGACATCCGTCGCCCGAAGACCTCGCTGAGGGGCTAAGGAATGGGTGGTTCACGGAAGACCGAACGATCGCGGATCTGTACCCCTCCCCTGTCCCCGATGTCTCGTTCCCCGAGGCGGAGGCGACCGCAGACCGTGCCCTGATGAAGAGGCTGGCGCCCATCGAGGAGCGCATCCAGCGGCTCGAGGTCGAAAAGCGGCAGGCGACCGATGATCTGGCGTTCGCGCGTCGCCACGTCGCCGAGCTCGACGAAGTGGTCGCGCGACTGCGGGAGCAGGTCGATCGGCTCGAGCGGGAGCGCGAAGAGGCGGCAGAGCGGATCGCCCGACTCGAGCAGACGCGGGTCGTGCGGTCGGCTCGACGTCTCGGGTTGCTCCGCGACTTCTGAGCCGAGCCCGCGGCCGAGTCGGGTCGCTGCCCACCGGTACCCTTGTGGGATGCGAAAACTCCTCGTGACCGGCGGAGCCGGGTTCATCGGCTCGAACTTCGTCCACCACGTCATCGCACACACCGACCACCACGTCACCGTGCTCGACAAGCTCACCTATGCCGGAAACCTGGCGTCGCTGGATGGCCTTCCGGAGGACCGGGTGAGGTTCGTGCAGGGTGACATCGCGGATGCGTCGCTCGTCGACGAGTTGTTCGCGGACGCCGACGCCGTAGTCCACTACGCCGCCGAGTCGCACAACGACAACTCGCTCAACGACCCGCGGCCGTTCCTGGACACCAACATCATCGGGACTTACACGCTGCTGGAAGCAGCACGCCGCCACGACACCCGTCTGCACCACATCTCGACCGACGAGGTATACGGCGACCTCCAGCTCCAGGACCCGGAACGGTTCACCGAGAACACTCCCTACAACCCGTCGTCGCCGTACTCGTCGACCAAGGCGGGCAGCGACCTCCTGGTCCGGGCGTGGGTGCGCTCGTTCGGCGTGCAGGCGACGATCTCGAACTGCTCGAACAACTACGGCCCGTATCAGCACGTCGAGAAGTTCATCCCGCGGCAGATCACGAACGTGCTCCGCGGCATCCGTCCGAAGCTGTATGGGGCGGGCGAGAACGTGCGGGACTGGATCCACGCCGACGACCACTCGTCCGCCGTGCTCACGATCCTCGACGACGGCCGGATCGGTGAGACGTACCTCATCGGCGCCGACGGCGAGAAGAACAACAAGGACGTCGTCGAATTGATCCTCACCCTCATGGGACAGCCCGCCGACGCGTACGACCACGTCACCGACCGGGCCGGCCACGACCTGCGGTACGCGATCGACTCGACCAAACTGCGCGAGGAGCTCGGCTGGCAGCCCGCCTACCGTGACTTCGAGGCCGGTCTTGCAGCCACGATCGACTGGTACCGCGACAACGAGGCGTGGTGGGCCCCTGCGAAGGACGCTACCGAAGCGTTCTACGCGACGAAGGGCCAGTGATGACCGGCTTCGGCAAGGCGCTCACCCCGACCGAGACGCCCATCCCCGGCCTCGTCGTGTGGGAGCTTCCGGTCCACGGCGACAGCCGCGGCTGGTTCAAGGAGAACTGGCAGCGCGAGAAGATGACGTCCGCGGGGCTCCCTGATTTCGGCCCGGTGCAGAACAACATCTCGTTCAACGATGCCGTGGGGACGACGCGCGGAATCCACGCGGAGCCGTGGGACAAGTTCGTGTCGGTCGCGACCGGCCGCATCTTCGGCGCGTGGGTCGACCTGCGCGAGGGCCCCACGTTCGGCGCTGTCTTCACGACCGAGCTCGACCCGTCCCGCGCGATCTTCGTGCCGCGCGGAGTCGGCAACGCGTACCAGACGCTCGAACCGGACACCGCCTACGTGTACCTCGTCAACGACCACTGGTCGGCTGATGCCACCTACACGTTCCTCAACCTGGCGGACGAGACGGCAGCCGTGCCGTGGCCGATCCCGCTCGAGCAGGTCGAGATCTCTGGCAAAGACCTCGCACATCCCCGCCTCGCCGATGTGACCCCGATGGGCCCGCGGAAGACTCTGGTCCTCGGTGCGAATGGCCAACTGGGTCAAGCGCTGCGCGCCGAGCTCGGCGATGCCCCGCACCTCGAGTACGCGACCCGCGCCGACCTCGACGTGGCCGCCACCGAGTTGCCGACCGCACGTCGCTGGCGCGACTACGCGGTGATCGTGAACGCCGCCGCGTACACGGCGGTCGATCACGCCGAGACGGACGAAGGTCGCCCGGCCGCGTGGGCGACGAACGTCGCCGGCGTCGCCGCGCTCAGCCGCATCGCCACCCAGAATGACATCACCCTCGTCCATGTGTCCAGCGACTACGTGTTCGATGGGACCGACGACAGCCCGTACGGCGAAGATGCGCCGTTCGCCCCGTTGGGTGTCTACGGCCAGACGAAAGCCGCCGGCGACGCGGTCGTCGCCACCGTGCCGCGGCACTATATCGTGCGTACGTCCTGGGTCGTCGGAGATGGCGGCAACTTCGTCCGTACGATGAACTCCCTCGCAGACCGCGGGGTCGACCCGCGGGTCGTCGACGACCAGGTCGGCCGTCTGACGTTCACTGACGAGATCGCCCGCGGCATCCGTCACCTGATCGAGAACCGGGCGGACTACGGAACCTACAACCTCACCGGCTCCGGTGAGCCGGCCGCGTGGGTCGATGTCGCGCGCGCGGTCTACGCCGAAGGCGGACACGACGCGAGTCGTGTGTCGGGCACGTCGACCGCGGAGTACTTCGCGGCCGCGACGACGCCGGTCTCACCTCGTCCCCACCGCAGTGTCCTTGACCTCGCCAAGATCACTGCGACCGGATTCGCCCCGCGCGACTGGCGCGAGCAGCTGTCCGACTATGTCGCCCGGCTTCGGGCGACCGCAGAGTAGCAAGACTGACCACGTCCCGGGCGGTACCGCCCGGGACCTCGTCAGCACCGAATCGACTGCAGGACCGCGTCGGAGAGGGCCGCCGGTCCGCCGATCAGCGTCGCCCTCGTCGTAGCGTGCGTGATCATGTAGTCCTTGACCGCCCCCATGAGGCACCCGGGGAGAGTCACGACAAGCGGTGCGCGCTGCTGGCCGGCAAGCACGGCGCCACTCAGGGCGTCCGGGAAGTCTGCACCGGATGCGATGTAGACGTGCGGCGCAGTCGATGGATACGCGGCGGAGGCCAGAAGTCTGCTCGTCTCGTACCGGTCCGCTCCGCCCTTGCGATCGACGGTGATTCCGAGTCCCGCGAGCTGGGTCGCGATGGACTCGGGGATGGCCACCGGACCTCCGGCCAGGACAGCGGTCTTCGCGCCGAGCGCCTTCAGCGCGTCGACCGTCGGGCTGTCGAGACTTGCCCAGTTGCCGTTGACGAGCATCACCGGCGCGCCCTCGGCCGCGGCTGCGCTGGACGCGGACAATGCGTCGGCGTACCCGGTCCCGGTAGCGAGATAGACCCGGGGGGCCGACGTCCAGGCGGACGCCACGACCGCGCGCGACGTGGCGAAGCGGTCTGCGCCGCCGATCCTGTCGATCTTCGCGGACGGACCGACGATCGCTGCGACTGCATCACCGACGGCCGTCGATACCGAGACCTCGCCGCCGAGGATGACGACCCGAGTCGGCTTCAGCCGAGTGATGGCAGCTGCGGTCTCGGAGGGAAGCCAGCCGGCAGCAGTGAGCAGGAGCGGAGCACCCTGGCGTGCAGCTGCGGCCGATCCGGACAGCGCGTCCGGGAAGTTCTCGCCGGACGCGAGGTACACCGTCGTGGCCTGCGCGGGGTGCGTGCGAAGAGCGATCTCCGCAGCGGTCGCCCAGCGCGTATCGCCCGCCATACGGTCGGAGGTGTACGCGATTGCCGGCGCCGGCGTGAGGTACTGGCTGCTCACCCAGAACGTCGCGCCGTCGATTCGGATGCGTGACCAGTCACTCGAGGTGCCCGTGCGGGTCACGATCGTCCCCTGGCTCAAAGACCTCGCTGGAGGATCGCACGCGGTGGTAGGCGCAAGCCTGGCATTCAGCGACGCCACATTGACCACGAACTCTCCGTCCGCTGCAGTCACGGAAGCGGGCTGTGCGCAGGCATTCGCCGGGACCTGTGTGGAGCCGAACCAGTCCGTGAAGAACTGATAGAAGTTGCGATTGCCGTACGAGGCGCACATATCCGTGGAACTGCTGTACCCCGCGCGGAGCGCCGCGGCGTTCGGCTGGTAGGGCGTGTAGTAGTAGAGATTCGCGGTCGCCTGGTTCTGAATGTAGACGGGAGCCGACCCGCATTTATCCACCCACACGCCGTTCTCGAGGAAAAGCGGATGCCACATGATGTTCCAGGTCTTGCCCGGCGCGTACCAGGTGAAGTAATTGCTCGTGCCAGGCGGGTTCGCATACCGCTTCAGCTGCCACGCGGCGTAATACACCTGATTGAAGAACCCCGCGTATCGCTCATCGCAGGCGGCGGTGTCGGGGCAGTTCTGGCCCATCGCCGCGTCATATCGCCATACGCTTGGCCAGACATGGCTGACGAGGCCCTGCTCCTTCTCGAGCATCACGAGGAAGACCTGAGGATTGATCCCGCACGCCTGCGCGACCTTGTAGATGATCCGCGAAGCGCGCTCACTCGTTCCGCCCGCGTACGCACCGCACATGGGGTCAGCTGCCGTGCTGCGAGAGGCGTCATACCAATCCTTCAGGCACGTGTACCCAGACCTGCACGTAGGCACCTTCTTCTCGAGGAACGCCTGGATTTGCGCCTCGGTCATCGAGTCCTTATAGAAGAAGACCGCATCGCTGATGATGTTGCCGGGCTGGAACTTGCTGAGGTCGGCCGCGGGACGAATCGACGCGGCAGCCTCGGTGAGGACCGGCGGTGCCGCCTGCGCGGCTGGCGGCGCCACCGGGGCCAACAGTCCGATGATCAGCGCGAAGATCGCCCCGAAAAGCCCGATCTTCGACGTTTTCGACGCGACCGCGCCCCTACTTATAGCCCCCGCCATGTGAACAGTGTGACCGATGTGACGAATGAGTACAACATCCGCAACAGAAGGGTATGCATCGACACGGAGCTCACAACCGACGCCAAGCCGAGCATGGCGTGATTATGTAACGCATCCCTACAGTTCGGCGTGCAGCATCCACACCTTGTCGGCGGCCTCGCGCCAGGAGAAGGCACGACCGCGATCCCCCGCGAGCACGCCGAGACGCTCGGCGGCGGCGGTCGACCCGATTCCCGACGCCAATGCCGCGCCGAGCGCGTCCGCGAGGCTCACAGCATCCGTTCCCGACACCAGCTCTCCCCCGTCGAACACGACCTCGTCGTGCACCGCCGACGAAGCCGCGATCACCGGCACACCGAGTGTCAGGGCATCGACCACGCGCCACGGGAACGAGGCCCGGCGCGAAGGCGCCACGAACGTAACTGCCGCGCCGAACACCGCAGCCCGGTCAGAGGCGTCAAGAACCCCCCGCACGTGCAGCACCCGCTCCGGCAGCCCGGCCGCAGAGGCGAGGTCCGCAACCGCGGGCTCGTGGCCATCCTCGACGTCGATCACGACGACAGGGAGATCGACACCGGATGCCGCGACCGCAGCGAGTCCTACATCCAGTCCCTCCGAGCCCAGCGGACCGCCCGCGAGCAGCACATAGCCCTCGGGTAACCCCAGCGACCGCCGACGCCCGACCTCATCCGTCGGCACGGCGAACCCCGACGGCGACGCCCCGGCGATGACACGCAACCGGTCTCGCAGGCCCGGTGCGATCTCCAGCAGCCGTGCCGCCAGCGAGTGCGTCGGCACCACCACCGCGTCCGCGTGCTTCACGGCGCGCTTCAGCATCGCCTTGTGCCACGCGACAACCGCGCGGGGCAACTCCGCCGGCGATTCCCACGGCCGCAGGTCCCACACCGTCACGACCGTCTGGTCATGGTCGTGCACCCGATCGTGACGCACCATCGGCGCGAAGAGCGACGGCGAGTGGATCATCCCGCCACCGATGCCGGTACCGACGCCCAACTGCAACGCAGCAGAGAGCTCCCGACGAGGCAACGCGGTCCGACGCACCCCCGCCAGCCCCGGCACCGCATCCAGCGCGCCTTCCACGCCACCGGCGGGCGCGATCGCCTCGACCTCACACCCCGACGGCGCCCCGAGCACGAGCGCCCGCGCGAGCTCGCGCGACGCCTCGGCGAGCTCCGGTTCAGATGGCGCGACCAGCTGATCCAGCATGACCCGCAGCGTGGCAACCATCACTCAGCCCCGGGGGTGGGGGTCGGCGGGTGGAGCGTCGTCTGTACGAGCTCGGCGATGTACGCGTAGTCGGGGGCGAACTCGTCGATGCCGCCCTCGGGAGTCAGCTCGAGAGTCTGCACCGGCTGCTCCTTGGCCTTGAGTCCGAGGTCCACGAGAGTCGGGATGAGCGACTGCGGCAGATCGGTCTCGACGATGTCGGCGCCGGCGTGCGCGACGTCCTGGAAGCGCGTCAGCACGACCTGCGGCGTGAACTGGGCGAGGATCGCCTCCTGCAGCTCGCGCTGACGCCGCATGCGATCGAAGTCGCTCGTCGTGTAGCGCGAGCGGGCGTACCACTGGGCGGTGTCGCCGTCCATGTGCTGCGGCCCCGCCTCGATCCAGCCGATCGCCCAACTATCGACGTCGGCCGGGTTGACCCCCTCGCCCGGCCCGCCCTTGGGCAGGCGCTCCACGACGTTGATGTCGACCCCGCCAAGCGCGTCGACCAGGGACGCGAACCCGTGCATGTCGACGAAGACGTAGTACGGAATCTCGATGCCCAGGATCCCGGACGCCGCGTCCTTCGTGGCCTCGATCGCCGGCGTCGAGCCCTGCGCCTCAGCGTCCGGATACAGTCCGACGCCGCGATCCTCGCGGCACTGCTCGACGGCGTTGGTCAGCTGGTTGATTCCACTCCCCCAGCCGCAGGTCGGGTCGCCGTGGCCTTCAAAGCCGTTCGGGTACTCGTCCTGCATCGGCCCTTCCGCGAACGGGAAGTTCGGCATGTCACGAGGGATGCCGGTGATCGTCGTCGCGCCGGTGGTGGCGTTCACCGAGACCACCGAGATGCTGTCGAACCTCATCGAGTCGCGGCCTTCGCCGCTGTCGGCACCCAGCAGCAGGATGTTGTAGTAGCCGTCCGACGGGGGCACGGTCGGGCCGCTCGCCCCGAAGATCGTGCTGATCGTGCTGCGGACGGCTCCGACGGCGTTCGACGCGTACACCGCGGTGCCGCTCGCGACCACGAGAAGCCCGACGGCGATCAGTGCAATCGCGAAGCGCGCGAGGCCGCCCGTCTTCACGAGGCGCACCAGGCGCAGCGTGTCGATCGTCAGCACGATCCACAGCACCGCGTACGCGATCAGCAGCCCCTGTGCGATCAGCAGCGGCAGCGGGCGCAGCAGCCCGAGCCAGTCAGGAAGCCACGCGCTCGTGACGATGCTCAGCCCCGCGGTCGGCGCCAGCAGCGCGAACAGCAGCGCGATGACGAGGAGCACCCACATCACCAAGGTCGCTGCGATCCCGAGCCGACCTAGTCGGCGATTGCCCGCGAGCACCTGCGCGGAACCCGGGATGAGGAAGTTCAGCCCGACCAGCCACCACCCGCGGCGCGTCATGACGGCCCGGGACGAGGCATCCGGGTATCGCATCGGCCGTTCCTGGACGAACGCCGGACCGCCCACACGGGCGGTGGCGGTGGTGCGAGGCGCGCTCACGACGCTCACAGCGACTCCTTGAGCCGCCGGTTCTTCTGCTCGACCTGCGCTTCGAGGTCGCGCGCGTACGCCTCGACGCGATCCGCGACCTCGGGATCGGACGCCCCGAGGATGCGCGCGGCGAGGAGTCCGGCGTTCTTCGCGCCGTTGATGGAGACGGTGGCGACCGGGATGCCGGCGGGCATCTGCACGATGCTGAGGAGCGAGTCCATGCCGTCGAGGGTCGCCAGCTGCACCGGTACCCCGACGACCGGGAGGGCGGTGAGGGATGCCAGCATCCCGGGCAGGTGTGCCGCGCCTCCGGCGCCGGCGATGATGACCCGAAGGCCTCGCGCGCGCGCCTCACGCCCGTAGCGGACGAGCTTGTCCACCGTGCGGTGCGCCGACACGACCTCGACCTCGTGCGGGATGCCGAAGTCGGTGAGCGCCTGAGAGGCGTCGCTCATGACCCGCCAGTCGGAGTCGGAGCCCATGACGACGCCGACGAGCGGCGCCTCGGAGGAATGAAGGGGCGCAGTCACTCGTCAAGGCTAGGGGGCGAGGCTGGAAACTCCCCGCAACGGCGCGCTTCCGGGGACTTCAGTCCAGGAAGAAGGATGCTGCGGCCCGCGCCTGGTAAGCCACGTCGTCGAGTTCGTCGCCGACGACGTTGACGTGACCGACCTTGCGGCCGGGGCGTGGCGCCTTGCCGTAGGTGTGGACCTTCGCCTGGGGGTGCTCGTCCATCGCGGCGGCGAAGCGCGCGTCGAGGGACTCCTCGGCCGGCCCGCCCAGGATGTTGACCATCACGGCCCACCCGGCGACCGGGTCGGTGTCGCCGAGCGGCAGGTCGAGCACGGCGCGCAGGTGCTGCTCGAACTGGCTCGTGACGGCACCGTCTTGGCTCCAGTGGCCGCTGTTGTGCGGGCGCATGGCGAGCTCGTTGACGAGAAGTCGCTCGTCGGTCGTCTCGAAGAGCTCGACCGCCAGCATCCCGGTCACACCCAGACCCTCGGCGATGGAGACGCCGATCTGAGCCGCCACCTGCTGTAGGCGGTCGCTCGAGTGCGGGGCGGGCGCGATCACCTCGGCGCAGACGCCGTCGCGCTGCACAGTCTCGACGACCGGGTACGCGCGGACAGCGCCCGACGGCCTGCGAGCCACCTGCTGCGCGAGCTCGCGCGTGAAGTCGACGAGCTCCTCGACGAGGAGGGCGCCGCCGTGGGCGTCCTCGGCGAGGGTCGCGAACCAGTCGTCGGCCTCGGTGCCGGCCGACACGACGCGCACGCCCTTGCCGTCGTACCCGCCGCGGGGCGTCTTGACGACGGCACGGCCGCCGTGGTCGTCGATGAAGGCCTGCAGCTCGTCGGCGTTCGTGACGGCCGCCCAGTCGGGCTGCGGCATCCCGAGCTCCTGCAGGCGTGCGCGCATGACGAGCTTGTCCTGAGCGAACTTCAGTGCGTCGGGGCCGGGGTGTACGGAGATCCCCTCCCCGACGAGGGTCGCCAACACGTCTTGCGGCACGTGCTCGTGGTCGAAGGTGACGACGTCGACGTCGCGGGCGAAGGCGAGCACGGTGGCGGCGTCGCGGTAGTCGCCGACAGCGGTCGCGGCGAGGGATGCCGACATCCCCTCGTCCTCGGCGAGCACCCGGATCTCGACTCCGAGCTCGACCGCCGGCGCGATCATCATGCGGGCCAGCTGCCCACCCCCGACGACTCCGACTCGCAGCGCCATGCCATTCCCTCTCGTAAGCCTCCCTCCATCATCCCGCACCCGCGGGACGACGAACGCGCCAGGTCAGCCCTGCGGCAGCGGAGGCCTCGGGGGAACCGTGGGCTGCGGCCCGGGCGGAAGCGGCTGGGCGTCGCGGTGCGCGAGGATCTGGTTGACCTCGACCTGGTCGACGAGCGCCTCGTGCACGAGCTCGGCGCTGGGGATGTTCGCGAGCTTCAGAGGCTCGTCGACGCCGTTCGTCAGCGTGATCGTGCCGGCGCCCCACATGCGCTGCAGCAGGCCACGGTGAACCTTGAGCGTGTAGCCACGGACGTGCGCCAGCTCACGGCGCTTGACCGCGAAGACGCCGCGGCGCTCCATCACGCGCCGCGTGGTGATCGTGTAGATATGGCCCGCCCACGCCAGATACGGCACCACGACGAGCAGCAGCACCACGAGCGCGGCGCCGGCGAGCAGCATCCAATTCTCGAAAGGAGCGGGCAGGTTGCCGTAGAAGTAGCCGCAGGCGCCGGCCACGGCGATCAGCACGAGCGCCGACCACGCGAGGCGCCGCGCGTGGGTGCGGAAACGCGCGACGAGCAGTTCCGGCGTGGGCGCACCGGGTGCGGGCGTCAGCGGCCTGCCTCCGTAGCTCGTCGGCTGCGTCATGTCCCCATTGTGCGGGTAACGGCGGACAGCGCGCTGATCACCCGCCGTTTTCCGTCACGCGCTGCGTTTCGACTCGCAAGCTCGCTCAACGGCCGGGAGAAGTTTCCCCGGGAGAAGCTCGCTCGCCGGGAAGAGAATCACTCGGCCGGGCGGCTCCGCACGTGCACCACGTCTCCGGCCGAGACGACGCTCTCGAACTCGGCGTCCTGCACGACCACCAGCCGCCCGTCGGGATCGATGCGCTGCGCACGCCCCCACAGGGTGTCGCCGTTCGGCAGCGACACCGCAACGTCGCTCCCCAGAGTGCTGCACAGGGCCTCGACTTCGGCGAGCACGCCCGAGGCCGCCGCGTCTCCGCCCGCCGCGCCCAGCGCCTTCAGCTGCTCGTCGAGCGCGCCGAGGTAGTTCGCGAGCAGCCGGTCCTCGTCGCAGGTGAGCCCCACCGTAGCGAAAGAGGTGGCGGTCGCGACGGGGAGGTCCACGGACTCCATCCGGGTGTTCACGCCCGATCCGATCACGACGACGTCGGGATGCCCCGGCACCACTTCCGCCAGGATGCCGCAGACCTTCGCGCCGTCGAGGAGCACGTCGTTCGGCCACTTGAGCGTGGCGGAGTGCACCGACCCGACCAGCTGCGCCGCGATCGCGCGGGTCATCGCCGCCCCCGCGATGAGCGGGATCCACCCGCGCGCGGCGACCGGAAGAGCCGACGCGTCGACCGCGACCGACACGGCGAGCGCCGAGCCCGGCGGGGTCACCCACGTCCGGTCGAGACGCCCGCGGCCTGCGCGCTGATCGTTCGTCAGCAGCAGCGACAGATGCGGCCACTCGTGCGGCGCGTCGACGACGTGCCGGGTGACGTCGGCATTGGTCGAGTCCGTGGTCTCGACGACCTGGACGCGCGGACTCACGGCGGCGGTGAGCGGGAACCCCTCGGGCGAGAACGTCATGCGCCTCACGCTACGCCCCTCGTCGCGTGCGGAAACCTACCCTTTCGCGATTCCAGGCCGCGAGGCTTCGCGAAAGGGCAGAGTTCCGCACCGTCGGGCTCCGAGGATGGACAGCGGATGCCGCAACCCCTTGTGCGAACCCTCCAACAGATCGACCGGACCCGCCGATAGGGTGGAATCCGTGACTCAAGCGCCAGAGCAGCCCGACCTGTCGACGACCGCCGGCAAGATCGCCGACCTCCGCGCCCGCTTCCAGGAGGCCGTCCTCGATCCCGAGGAGATCGCCAAGGAGAAGCAGCACGCGAAGGGCAAGGGCACCGCCCGGGAGCGCATCGAGATGCTCCTCGACACCGGCAGCTTCGTCGAACTCGACGAGTACGTGCGCCACCGCACCACCGCTTTCGGCATGGACCGCTCGCGCCCCTACGGCGACTCCGTCGTCACAGGTGTCGGCACGATCCACGGCCGCACCGTCGCGGTGTACTCGCAGGACTTCTCGACCTTCGGCGGATCGCTGGGCGAGGTCGCCGGCGAGAAGATCATCAAGGTGATGGAGTTCGCCCTCCGCAGCGGCATCCCGATCGTGGGCATCCTCGACTCCGGCGGCGCACGCATCCAGGAGGGCGTCGTCGCCCTCGGCAAGTACGGCGAGATCTTCCGACTCAACACGCGGGCGTCGGGCGTGATCCCGCAGATCTCGATCATCATGGGCCCGGCAGCGGGCGGCGCGGTCTACTCCCCCGCCCTCACCGACTTCGTCGTGATGGTCGACAAGACCAGCCAGATGTTCGTCACAGGCCCCGACGTCATCAAGACCGTGACCGGCGAGGACGTCGGCATGGAGGAGCTCGGCGGCGCGCACACGCACAACACCCGTTCGGGCGTCGCGCACTATCTCGCCGAGGACGAGGACGACGCGATCGACTACGTGCGCTCGATGCTCGGCTTCCTCCCCGACAACAACATGGCGGAGCTGCCGGTCTACGAGACGGGCTTCGAGTTCGAGACGACGGATGCCGACCGCGCACTGAACGCGATCATCCCCGACTCGCCGAACCAGCCGTACGACATCCACCAGGTGATCCGCGGCATCGTCGACGCCGAGGACTTCCTCGAGGTGCAGCCGCTGTTCGCGCCGAACATCGTCATCGGCTTCGGCCGCGTGGAGGGCCGCTCGGTGGGCATCATCGCCAACCAGCCGTCGCAGATGGCCGGCACGCTGAACATCGAGGCCGGCGAGAAGGCCAGCCGCTTCGTGCGGTTCTGCGACGCGTTCTCGATCCCGATCGTCACCCTCGTCGACGTGCCCGGCTACCTCCCCGGCACCGACCAGGAGTGGACGGGCGTCATCCGCCGCGGCGCGAAGCTCCTCTACGCGTACGCCGAGGCGACGGTGCCCCTCGTCACCGTGATCCTCCGCAAGGCGTACGGCGGCGCGTACATCGTGATGGGCTCGAAGCAGCTCGGCGCCGACGTCAACCTCGCCTGGCCGACGGCCGAGATCGCCGTCATGGGCGGCCAGGGCGCCGTCAACATCCTGTACCGCGGCGAGATCAAGAAGGCCGAGGAGAACGGCGAGGATGTCGCCGCCGTGCGCACCCGCCTCGCGAACGAGTACACGTACAACGTCGCCTCGCCGTTCCTCGCCGCCGAGCGCGGCGAGCTCGACGGCATCATCGAGCCTGCCGCGACCCGTGTCTCGATCGCCAAGGCCCTCCGCGCCCTGCGCGGCAAGCGCGCGAGCCTCCCGCCCAAGAAGCACGGGAACATCCCGCTGTGAGCCTCGCAGACGGAGGGGCGACGGATGCTGCGCCCCAGGGCCCGACCATCGAGGTCCATCGTGGTGCGCCCACGGAGGAGGAGCTCGCCGCGCTCATCGCCGTCGTGAGCGAGGCCTACACGGGTGAAGCCGCCGAGGCCGTCGCGGACGACCGCGAGACCCGCACCGGATGGCAGCTGTCGCAGCGTTCCCTCCGCCAGCCGCTGAACCGCGATCTCGGCTGGGGCAGGTTCGGCGGCGCCTGAATCAGGCCGCCTCGGGCTGCCGAACGGCATTCCTGGACCGGGTCCACCGTGTTCGCGTTTGTCCCCCGAAATACCTACAGACACATCCCTTGCAACCCCGAGATACTTGACTCGCTGGAACGCTTCTGCGTTCGGTCGATCCGACACCGCTTAGCGGATGCCCCGGGTCCGGCCATGCGGATGGTTTTCGGGTAACCGTCCGCGCAGGCGAGGGGCGGGCGGCTTCGCCGCCCCTCGCCTCCTTCAACTCCCGCTCTCCGTCCGGAATCCCCTCCCCCTTTCCGGCGGAGAGCGAGTCTGCCATCGAGGCGCGCTCATCTGGTCCTCGCGAAAACGCGGGGCCGCAGCATCCATCACCGTCTTGACGAGGCGCTCACACGACTCTGTCGAGGGATTGCGCGGTTGCGGGTCAGGCCCTGCCGGGGTGCGGGATCTCGCGCCAGAGGTCGACGGAATCCTCGTCGCTGGGGCCGCCCACCGAGGGCGAGCGACCGACGACGGTGACCGCGACGCGCTCGTCCGGCGATGTGCGGATGTAGAGGCGGTCCGAGCTCGCCGCGCGCAGCGCCTCGGCCAGCTGGGCGCGGATGATGCCGAGGGTCTCGTCGTCGACGTCGTCGAGTCCGCCCTCGTCGAGCACGGTGACGTTGGCGCCGCGGCGCCGCGCGCGTTCGAGCTCGGCGCGCACCTCGTCATCGAGGAGGCGGGGTCCGCGCATCTCGTCGCGCAGCCGGCCTTCCGCGATACGTGCCTCCAGACGGTCGGCGTCGCTGAGCACGCCCGCGTGCGCGACGGTGCGCGTGAGCACGGGACCCGCGACGGCGAGCGCCCGCTGCACCTGCACGCGCCGCTCACGCTGGCGCACGACCTGCGACGTCTGCCAGCCGGTGGCAGCCCGCTGCAGCCGCGTGAGGCGCGAGGTGTCGCGGGCGGCACGGTCCATCGAGAACACCAGCAGCTGGGCGCACGTCACCCACACGATCGAGCCGACGAGGCCGAGTGCGAGGGCGTTGAGCGGACCCATCCAGAGAGACGACGCGATCGCGAGCAGGACGATACCCGCCCAGGCGGTCCAGGGGCGCCGGCGCACCATGACGATGGTCATCAGCGCGCCGATCCCTCCGAGGTACCAGGTCGCGAAGGACGCCATGCGGGCCGTCTCGCCGACAGCGAGCGGGATCGCGTTCGGCACGATCAGGGCGCACGCCAGGGCGAGCGCCTGCGCGGTCGCCGGCAGCGGCAGCGGACCGCGGATGCCTTCGCCCGCGGGGTGCGGTGCCGCCTGCGCCTCGAGACTCTCGGGCGACTCTTCGGTCGATCCCGTCGCAACGCCAGGCTCGACGCGGTGCGACGCGGGTTGCCAGAAGATGCACAGCCACGTCGTCGCGAGATAGAAGCCGACCACGATGACGATGATGAGCGGGTGAGGGATCGGCTGCCCTGTCCACAGCAGACCTCGCGCGGCGAAGTACGCCGTGAACGCGACGCCGAGCACGGTGAGAACGTTCTTGACGCTGATCATGACGACGGCTCCTGCCACGTGAGCCGCACGACGGTGCCGTGGGGTCCCGATTGCAGATCTGCGCGTCCGCCCACGGCCGCGACGCGCGCGACGATCGACGCGCGGATTCCGAGACGGTCGTCCGGCACGGCATCCAGGTCGAATCCCTCGCCCGCGTCGTGGACCTCGACGCGGACGGTCCCGTAGGCGGCTCTCAGCACCACCCCGAGCCCGGCACCGCCGGCGTGCTGGACCGCGTTCGCGACGGCCTGCGTCGCTGCCAGCGCGATGGCGCGAGCCACGCGCCCGGGGATGGGCGGGGCATCGGCGTCGATCTCGCGCTGCACATCGACGTCGACCCCCAGCTCGCTGGCGGCCTCGGCGATCTCCTCGGCCAGCGCAGCCGGAGCCCACGGTTCGTCGGGGCCCTCGTGCTCGTCCTGCTCGGTGTTGGCCAGCCGGGTCAGCGCCTCGCGGGCCATGGTCGCCGCCAGCGTGCGCTCGCGAGGAGTGGTGGCCCTCTCGGCGGCGATCAGCGCCGCGAGGACGCTGTCGTGCATCAGTGCCGCCACCGCGACACGCTCCTGCTCGGCGGCATCGGCCGCAGCGGCCTGCGCGTACGAGGAGACCGCCTGCGCACGGGTCTTGTCGACGTTCACCGCCACCGACCGGAACAGCCACCCCAGCGTCAGGATGATGCCGCCCAGGATGAGCGCGAACGTCACGTCCAGGATCACGACCGCCCAGTATTCGGGCGCGAATGCGACCTGGATCATCCGCACGACACCGAACAGAAGCGGCAGCGCGATCGTGAAGGCGATCTGGAGCGGAAACGGGAAGGCGAGCACGGCGGCGAGAGTCGCGAGGTTCAGCAGGTACCAGATCCACGGCTCTTCCGTGGTCGGCGGCGCCACGCCGGCTGTCGCGACCGGCCACACCATGAGGACGAGGACGTAGACGATCGCGAACACGCCGGCCGCGGGGCGCACACCGCGGCCGATCACACAGGCCAGCACCATCACTCCGAGGGCGCCGAAGAGGACGATCATCAGCGGGACGTGCCACCCCGGTCGCTCGGGGGCGGGACCGAGAGCGCTCAAGAACGACTGGAGTCCGAGGATCAGCGAACCGAAGCCGCCGGCCACGAGCGAGATGATGCGCTCGACGCGGGACCGTGTGAACGATCCGATCCCGGCGGTCGTCTGTGGCGAGTGCGGGATCTGCCCCCACGCCGTGTCGAGCACGCCGGTCTGTGCGTCACCGGCCACGCGTGACGTCTCCCGGGTCCGCCGACGGCTCGACGAGGATCCCGTCCTCGACCGCGCGGTGCAGCAGGTCGATCTTCGTCGGCGCGGGCCTGCCGACCTCGACGTACTTGACGCGGATGCGCGTGATGTTCTCCTTCGCCGTGGAGTACGCGACCCCGAGGCGATCGGCGACGACCTTGAGGGGGAGCCCGGCGGCGTAGAGGCGGAGCACGTCGCGCTCACGCGCCGACAGCTGTGCGTCGGCGAAGGCGCGGTCGCCCTCGACGGCGCTGGCCCACTCGACGTTGTTGAGCGGCTCTCCGCGCGCGACCGTGCGCACCGCCGCCATCACATCGCCGATGGGCGAGGACTTGCTGACGACGCCGGCCGCACCGGCGGACAGCGCCTCTCGCACGGCCGCGGGCCTGTCGGCCACGCTGTGGATGATGACGCTCGAACCGTCGAGCACGAGACGCCTGACGTTCTCGGTGACCGTGGTGCCGTCGCCGAGCGTCAGGTCGAGCACGACCACGTCGGCGGGAGCCTGTCGCGACATCGCACGCCAGTCGACGTACTCGGTGACGGTGTTGCCCGAGAAGGCGACGCTCATGGTCTCGGCGCGCGCACACGCCGCCTCGAGGCCGAGCCGGACCGACTCGTGATCATCGATGAAGGCCACCCGCGTCATGCCGCCAGCCTAGCGACGAGTGTCACGCGCGGGTGAGAACCGCCACGGCCTCGACGTGATGCGAATTCGGAAAAAGGTCCAGGCCATCGACACTTGCGACCTCGTACCCGCCGGCGCGGAAGGTCGCGATGTCGCGCGCGAGCGCGACCGGGTCGCAGGCGACGTAGACGATCGTCGACGGTGCGAGCGCGGTGAGATGATCGACCACGTCGCGGCCCGCTCCCGAACGGGGCGGGTCGAGCAGCACGACGCCCCGCGACAGCCGTTCGCGTTCGGGAACGGATGCCTCGGCCGCGAGCCGCGCGAGCCACCGATCGACGCGTCCGGTCTCGGCACGTGCGCCCACCCAGTCTGCGAGGTTCTCCCCCGCGTGCTCCGTGGCGCGTGCGTCGGACTCGACGCTCGTGACGCGGGTCGAGGGGCCGCCGAGGTCGCCGAGAGTCGCGGCGAAGAGGCCGACGCCGCCGTAGAGGTCGAGGTGGGATGCGTCGGGGTCTACGACGGGCGCATCGCCGGGGAGCGCGTGGAGCGCCGCGGAGACGGTCGTGGTGAGGGTGTGCGCCGCCAGGCGGTGGACCTGCCAGAACCCGCCGGCGTCGACGCGGAAGTCACGGCCGCCGACGCGCTCGAGGACGACCTCGGGTGCGGGAGCCTTGCGAGGCCGGGAGGAGGATGGTCGAGCGCCGCGACCGCGGCGGTGCGCAGCATCCGTTCCCCGCTCCGGCCGTGGAAGCACACGGACGCGACCGTCCGCGGGCTGGATGAGGTCGATCCGGCCGGGCTCGCCGCCGTTCAGCGCGAGCGCGGCCCGCTCGACCTCAGCGGTGGCGAGCGGGAGGTCTTCGAGCGCGACCACCCGATGGCTGCGCGCGGCGTACTGGCCGACGTTGCCGTCGGCATCGACGTGCAGGCTCACGCGGGTGCGCCAGGCGGTGCCGTCGACGGACTCGCCGTCGGCCTCCGCGCCGCCGTCCGCGAGGACCGGGGTGACGCCGCTCATCGTGGCGACGGGCTCGGGGATGCCTCCGAACCGCTGCAGCGCGTCCTTCAGCACCTCGAGCTTGAGGGCGCGCTGGTGCTCCAGCGCGATGTGGCCGAAGTCGGCACCGCCGGGGCGCTGGTCGGGCGGTACGTCGACGTCGGCCTGCCGCCACACGTGCAGCTGCCGGTGCGGCGAGGCCTCGAGGACCTCGAGGGTCTCGCCGCGCCAGAACGACTTCTTCGCGGTGTCGGTGAGCCGCACGCGCACGCGCTCGCCAGGGATCGTGTCGGGCACGAACACGACGCGTCCCTCGTGCCGCGCGACGAACACGCCGCCGTGGGCGACGCCCGTGATATCGAGATCGAGGAGGTCGCCGGTTTCACTCACCCGACGAGCCTACGTCCCGGCCCCTCGGTTCCGTATTCAGGATCGCTGCTCGCCAGCCGGGTGCGAGCCCGCGAGATTCCGCGGTCGGCGGGCGGGCGCCGTGTCATCCATCCTGAATTGCGAACGGGGCAAGCCGCGTACGGTGGGGTCATGCGCGTCTGCCTCGCCTCGACCTCGCCCGCCCGGCTCATGCTGCTCGGGCAGTTCGGCATCCGTCCGCTCACGGTGGCCC
The DNA here is from genome assembly GCF_056156365.1 of Microbacterium sp. F01. Lineage (NCBI taxonomy): Bacteria > Bacillati > Actinomycetota > Actinomycetes > Micrococcales > Microbacteriaceae > Microbacterium > Microbacterium sp. F01. The sequence goes on along the minus strand of NZ_CM149592.1, from coordinate 1,151,666 downwards.
CCGACGTCGACGAAGAGGCGGTCATCGCGGCGGTGGAGGCGGCCGAGGCGCGGACGCTCGCCCCCGACGAGCACGTGCTCCTGCTCGCGCGGCGCAAGGCGGCGGACGTCGCGGCGCGGCTGCGCGACGACATCCCGGACTTCGACGGCGTCGTGATCGGCGGCGACTCCATGTTCGAGATCGGCGGCGAGGTGCTGGGCAAGCCGTACACGCCCGAGAACGCCGCCGCCCGCTGGCGTGCGATGCGCGGGCGCACCGGCGTGCTGCACTCCGGGCACGCCGTGGTGCGCATCGAGCCCGGCGAACCTCCGCGCGAGGTGCACGCGACGGCCGCAGCATCCGTCTCCTTCGTCGCGGATGTGACGGATGCTGAGATCGACGCGTACGTCGCCACCGGTGAGCCTCTGCACGTGGCCGGGGCGTTCACCGTCGACAGCCTGGGCGGGGCGTTCATCGAGCGGGTGGACGGCGATCCCTCGACGGTCGTCGGGATGTCGGTGTCGACGCTGCGCCGGCTCGTGCGCGAGGTCGGCGTCGAGTGGACGGCGCTGTGGAACACGTCGGATCCGTCGCTCGAGCGGACCGACATCGGCGAAAAGTCGTTGTAGTAGGAATCCCACGTTTCTGGTCGGTTCTTGTACGAACCGCTCAAATTCCCTCGGGATGCCGTCGGTAGGCTGGCACTCATGCCTCAGATCGCCAAGGTTCTCGTTGCCAACCGCGGCGAGATCGCCGTTCGCGTCATCCGCGCCGCCCGCGACGCCGGAAAGGCGTCCGTCGCCGTCTACGCCGATCAGGATCGCGACGCCATGCACTCGCGCCTCGCCGACGAGGCGTACGCCCTCGAGGGTGCGACCAGCGCCGAGACGTACCTGTCGATCGACAAGATCCTCTCCGTCGCGCGCCGCTCGGGTGCCGACGCGGTGCACCCCGGCTACGGCTTCCTCGCCGAGAACGCCGACTTCGCCCGCGCCGTCATCGCGGCGGGCCTGGTCTGGATCGGCCCGTCCCCCGAGGCGATCGAGGCCCTCGGCGACAAGGTGACCGCCCGCGCGGTCGCCGAGAAGGTGGGCGCACCGCTCGCCCCCGGAACCCCGGGCCCCGTGGCCGGCGCCGACGAGGTCGTCGCGTTCGCCGAAGAGGTCGGCCTGCCGATCGCGATCAAGGCCGCGTACGGCGGCGGCGGGCGCGGCCTCAAGGTCGCCCGCACCATCGACGAGGTGCCCGAGCTGTTCGAGTCGGCCACGCGCGAGGCGATCACCGCCTTCGGCCGCGGCGAGTGCTTCGTCGAGAAGTACCTCGACAAGCCGCGTCACGTCGAGACCCAGTGCCTCGCGGATGCCGCGGGCAACGTCGTCGTCATCTCGACGCGCGACTGCTCGCTGCAGCGCCGCCACCAGAAGCTCGTGGAAGAGGCACCTGCGCCGTTCCTCAACGAAGAGCAGAACAAGATTCTCTACGACGCCTCGAAGGCGATCCTCAAGGAGGTCGGCTACGTCGGTGCCGGCACGTGCGAGTTCCTCATCGGCGCCGACGGCACCATCTCGTTCCTCGAGGTGAACACGCGCCTCCAGGTCGAGCACCCGGTCTCGGAAGAGGTCACCGGCATCGACCTCGTGCGCGAGCAGTTCCGCCTCGCCGAAGGCGAGGAGCTGGGCTACGGCGACCCGAAGCCCGAGGGGCACTCGATCGAGTTCCGCATCAACGGCGAGGACCCGGGCCGCGGCTTCCTCCCCCAGCCCGGGCCGATCCACGTGTTCAAGACGTTCGGCGGCCCCGGCATCCGTCTCGACTCGGGCGTCACCGCCGGCGACAGCGTGTCAGGCGCGTTCGACTCGCTGCTCGCGAAGATCATCGTCACCGGCCGCGACCGCGCCGAGGCGCTCGAGCGCTCGCGTCGCGCGCTCGACGAGTTCGAGGTGTCGGGCCTGCCCACGGTGCTGCCCTTCCACCGCGCCGTCGTGCGCGACCCCGCGTTCACCGCCGAGGACGGCCGCTTCGGCGTCTACACGCGGTGGATCGAGACCGAGTTCGTGAACGATATCGCCCCGTGGGACGGCGAGCTCAGCGAGCCGACTCCCGCCGAGGCGCGTCACACGGTCGTCGTCGAGGTCGCCGGCCGGCGCCTCGAGGTGAGCCTGCCCGACCGCGTCGTGGCGCCCGTGGGTGTCGCCGGACGCCCGGCGGCCGTACCGCCGTCGCGCCGCTCGCACTCCCCCTCGGTCGTCGCGGGTGCCTCGGGCGACGCGGTGAAGTCGCCGATGCAGGCCACGGTCGTGAAGGTCGCCGTCGAGGAGGGCCAACAGGTGGTCAAGGGCGACCTCGTCATCGTCCTCGAGGCGATGAAGATGGAGCAGCCCATCCAGGCCCACAAGGACGGCGTCATCGGCGCCATCAACGCCGACCCCGGCACGACGGTCTCGGCCGGCCACCAGCTCCTCACCATCTCCTGACGCCCCTCGACGCAGGGCCGAGGGCGCGGCAGGATGGCCGGATGGATGCCGCAACCGGCGATGCGCCCGAGGTGTCGGCGCTCGCGATCAACGTCGTGATCCCGCCGGAGTTGCGCTGGACGGACGTGCGCCGCGGCGAGGAGTTCGAGCTGCAGTCGCTCACGGTGCGTCTGCTGCCCGACCGCTCGGTCGCGGTGAAGGCGTACGGCCGCCCGACGGCGGGCGGGCGCGGCGCCTACGTGTCGTTCGCGATGCCCGACCGTCCGGAGCTGCGGGCGCTGGTCGACGCGGCCGCGAACCGCGCAGCCGACCTCTGGCGCGCCAACACCGGCCTCGGCTGACGCCGGACTCTCCCCGCGGGCGGCGGGCCGCAGCATCCGTTCACATCACGTGATCTCGCCGAGCGCACTCGTCGTGTACGCGAACAACGGGTGCGCTCGGTGAGAGCACACGATGTGAACGCGCGCGTCAGCCGCCGTAGACGTTGTGGTCGACGACGTGCATCGCGCGTGAGGCATCCGTGATGCTGCCCGACAGCGACGGGTAGACGGCGAAGACGCGGGAGACCTGGTCGACCGTCAGGCGGCGCTCGACGGCGATCGCGATCGGGTAGATGAGCTCGGAGGCGCGGGGGCCGACGATGACGCCGCCGATGACGGTGCCGCTGCCCTCGCGGGCGATGATCTTGACGAAGCCGTCCTTGATGCCCATCATCTTGGCGCGCGGGTTGGCCGCCAGGGGCAACTTGTGCACGACGCCGTTGATGTGACCGTCCTCGATGTCGTTCTCCTGCCAGCCGACGGTCGCGATCTCGGGCGCGGTGAAGATGTTCGAGGTGATGCGGCGGCGCTCGAGCGGGATGACGACGTCACCGAGCGCGTGGAAGACGGCCGTGCGTCCCTGCATCGAGGCGACTGAAGCGAGCGGGACGAACGTGGTGCAGTCGCCCGCGGCGTAGATGTTCGGCACCGAGGTGCGCGCGACGCGGTTGACCTGGATGTGTCCGGATTCGGTCATCTGCACGCCGGCCTGCTCCAGGCCGATGCCGGCGGTGTTCGGGATCGAGCCGACCGCCATCAGGCAGTGGCTGCCCTCGACGGTGCGGCCGTCCGACAGGGTCACGACGACGCCGTCGCCGGTGTTCTCGACCTTGTCGGCCCGTGACTTCGAGAGCAGCTTCATGCCGCCGCGCTTGAAGACGCGCTCGAGGACGGCGGCGGCGTCCTTGTCCTCCCCCGGGAGGACCTGGTCGCGGCTCGACACCAGGGTGACCTTCGCGCCGAGGTTCATGTACGCGCCGGCGAACTCGGCGCCGGTGACGCCCGAGCCGACGACGATGAGGTGCTCGGGCAGCGCCGTCATGTTGTAGAGCTGGGTCCACGTGAGGATCCGCTCGCCGTCGGGCTTCGCGCTGGCGAGCTCGCGGGGCGACGCGCCGACCGAGACGACGAGCGTATCGGCCTCGATGCGATCGAAGTCGGTGCCGCCGGGGCCGGTCGACACCACGACGGCGTTGTCGCCCTCGAGGCGGCCGTGGCCCGAGATGATGCGCACGCCCGCCTCGGCGAGCGAGGCGCGCATGTCGTCGGACTGCTGGCGGGCGAGCGTCAGGAGGCGCTTGTTGACGGCGGTGAGGTTGATGGCGATCTCGGGCTTGAGCGGCTTGCCGTCCTTGCCCTTCGCGAACAGCTGCACGCCGAGGTCGCCGGCGCCCGCGATCGCGACGGCCGCGTCGGCGGTCGCGATGAGCGACTTCGACGGGACGACGTCGGTGATGACGGCCGAGCCGCCGATGCCGGCGCGTTCGACCACCGTCACCTCGGCTCCGAGCTGGGCGGCGGCCAGCGCCGCTTCGTAGCCTCCGGGTCCGCCGCCGAGGATGGCGACGCTCTGGGTGGTCTCGAAGCTGATCGACATGAATTCCATTCTCCCCTGCCGGGCGCCCTGGGCACGACACAGCGACACTCCCGGGCGCGCGCGAAGGCGGCTTCGCTGGCCCTCGTCGCCGTCCGTTCCTAAAGTGGTCCCATGTCAGACACCACCGGCAATCCTCTCGACGACCCCACGGCCGACCCGTTCGCGGTCGCCGCCGCCGCCGCGGAGGACATCGCCCGCATCACCGGCGTCGAGCGTCACGACATCGCGCTCACGCTCGGCAGCGGCTGGGGCAGGGCCGCGGAACTCCTCGGCGAGACCACCTCGACGTTCCCCGCCACCCAGGTGACCGGCTTCAGCGCTCCGGCCCTCACCGGCCACGTCGGAACGCTGCGCAGCATCGTCACGCCGAAGGGCCGCCGCGTGCTGGTGATCGGTGCCCGCACCCACTACTACGAGGGCTACGGCGTGCGCCGCGTCGTCCACAGCGTGCGCACCGCCGCCGCCGCAGGCGTGCGAACGATGGTGCTCACGAACGGCGCCGGCGGCATCAAGCACACCTGGACCCCCGGTCGCCCGGTGCTCATCAGCGACCACATCAACATGACCGGCGACACGCCCCTCGAGGGCGCGACGTTCATCGACCTCACCGACCTCTACTCGCTGCGGCTGCGCGATCTCGCACGCTCCATCGATCCGACCCTCGACGAGGGCGTGTACACGCAGTTCCGCGGGCCGCAGTACGAGACCCCGGCCGAGGTGCAGATGGTCAAGTCGTTCGGCGGGCACATCGTCGGCATGTCGACCGCCCTCGAGGCGATCGCCGCGCGGCAGGCGGGCATGGAGATCCTCGGCTTCTCGCTCATCACCAACATGGCCGCGGGCATCCAGAAGACCCCGCTCAGCCACCAGGAGGTGCTCGACGCCGGCCGCGAGGCCGAGCCGGTCATCTCGTCGCTGCTCGCCCGCGTGATCGGGGCGCTGTGAACGGCGGGGACGTGCAGGAGCCCGCCCGCGACGAGGTTTCGACGGGAACGGATGCTGCCGCCGACGTCCTCGCGCGAGCGCACGCGTGGCTCGCACAGGACCCCGATGGTGAGACCCGCGCGGAGCTGCGCGCGCTCATCGATGCCGCGGAATCGGGGAACCCCGCCGCGGTCGAAGACCTCGAGGACCGCTTCTCCGGACGCCTGGCCTTCGGAACCGCCGGACTGCGCGGCGCTCTCGGTGCCGGCAGCAACCGCATGAACCGCGTGCTCGTGGCGCAGGCCGCCGCGGGACTGGCCGCGTACGTGCGCGAGCAGGCGGGGCTCCCGCCGGTCGGCGTCGAGGCCGCGTCAGCCTCGCATGAAGACGACACGGATGCTGCCACCGCCGCCCACGAGAGCACGGCCGACGACGAGGTCGTGGTCGCACCCGCGGAATCGGGTGATGAGCCTGCCGACCAGGCCGCGACCGAGGACGCCGCGACGGATGAGACGTCCGCGGTCACGGAGCCCGAGGGCGCCGATGAGGCGGCGAACGCCGATGCGGATGCTGCCACCGAGGCCGACCAGACCGCGGATGCCGCGCACGACGATGAGGGCGCAGCATCCGCTCCCGACGAACTCGCCGAGCCGTCGGCCCCCGAACTCACCGAGACACCGTCGGCCGACGCGCTCGAGGCCGAGGGGCCGGAGGTCCCGGGCATCCTCGACGACGCACCGATCGTGGTGATCGGCTACGACGGGCGCCGCAACTCCGATGTGTTCGCGCGCGACTCGGCCGAGATCTTCGCGGGCGCGGGGCTCCGCGCGATCCTGATGCCGCGACTGCTTCCCACGCCCGTGCTCGCATTCGCGGTGCGGCACTTCGGCGCCGCCGCCGGGGTCATGGTCACGGCGAGCCACAACCCGCCCGACGACAACGGCTACAAGGTGTACCTCGGCGGTGCCGACGACGGCTCGCAGATCGTTTCGCCCGCCGATGCCGAGATCGCCGCGCACATCGAGCGCGTGGCCGACGCCGGCGACATCAGCACGGTTCCGCGGTCGCTCGGGTTCGAGCTCGCGACCGAGAGCGTCGTCGACGAATACGTCGCCGCGACCGCGGCGGTCGCTCCCGCACCCGCTGCAGCCGAGGGCCTCACCTGGGTGTATACGGCGATGCACGGCGTCGGCTGGGAGACGTTCTCGCGCATCCTCGAGACGGCGGGCTACCCCGCGCCGGTGCCGGTCTCGGCCCAGCTCGAGCCCGACGGCGCCTTCCCGACCGTGGCGTTCCCGAACCCGGAGGAACCGGGTGCGATGGACCTCGCCTTCGAAGCCGCTCGCGAGGCCGGAGCCGAGCTCGTGATCGCGAACGACCCCGACGCCGACCGGCTCGCCGTCGCCGTTCCGGACGAGTCCGCCGAGGGCGGCTGGCGCCGCCTCACGGGCAACGAGATCGGCCTCCTGCTCGGCTGGCGCGCCGGGCGACTCGCGACCGCAGACGGCCCCGCCGAGAGGGCCTCGCTCGCGTGCTCACTGGTGTCGTCGCCCGGGCTCGAGGCCGTCGCCGAGCACTACGGCCTCGACTTCCACGCGACGCTCACCGGCTTCAAGTGGATCTCCCGCGCGCCGGGGATCGTGTTCGGCTTCGAGGAGGCGCTCGGCTACCTCGTGAACCCCGGCACCGTGCGCGACAAGGACGGCATCTCGGCCGCCGTCGCGATGCTGGGCCTGGTGACCGAGGCACGGGGCCGGGGGGCGAGCCTCGGCGACCTGCTGACCGAGTTCGACGAGCAGTTCGGCGCGTTCGCGAGCGACCAGGTCTCGATCCGCGTCGAGGACGTGTCGCAGATCGCCGCGATCATGGCGGCGCTGCGCGAGCGGCATCCCTCGTCCGTCGGCGACGTCGCGGTCGAACGCATCGACGACCTGCTCGACGGCATCGACGACCTGCCGCCCGGCGACGTGCTGCGCCTGTGGCTCGTCGACGGCTCGCGCGTCATCGTGCGCCCGAGCGGCACCGAGCCGAAGCTCAAGCTGTACCTCGACGTCCGCGGCGAGTCCCGCGAAGACGCCACGGCACGCATCGCCGCCCTCGCGGACGGCGCCCGCGCGCTCCTCGCCGAGTACGGCGGCTGACCGGTCGTGCTCCTCACCTCGCCCGTCACGCTCGAGAACGCGCACCTCCGCCTCGAACCGCTCTCCCCCGAGCACGAGGCCGACCTGGCCGCCGCGGCGGTCGGGCTGGAGCACACCTGGTACACGTCGGTGCCGCGCCCGGAGGGCATCGCGGCCGACATCGCCCAGCGGTCGACGTGGCGCGACGAGGGTCACATGAACCCCTGGGCGGTGCGCCGGCTCGACACCGGTCGGGTGGTCGGCGAGACCACGTTCTGCAACATCGATCAGGCCCACCGGCACGTCGAGATCGGCCACACCTGGATCGCGCTCGAGGCGCAGCGCACCTTCGTGAACACCGCGTCGAAGCTGCTGCTGCTCGCCCACGCGTTCGAGCAGTGCGACGCGATCGCGGTCGAGTTCCGCACGCACTGGCACAACCGCCAGTCCCGCGCCGCGATCGCGCGCCTCGGCGCCAAGCAGGACGGGGTGCTCCGCAACCACCGCCTCGGCCCCGACGGCACCCTCCGCGACACCGTGGTGTTCTCGATCCTCCCGACCGAGTGGCCCGCCGTGCGCCTCGACCTCACCGAGCGCCTCGCCCGCGGCTGACGCGACGACGTTTGGCGCCGCCTCGAGTCGCAGCATCCGTTCTCCGGCTCGTTTGGGGTATCGGGGCGCACTGCATGCATTCGGGGCGCACTCTGCACGCCCCAATCGTGCGCCACGCGCCCCAAACCCGAGACTGCGCGGAACGAATGCTCCCCCCAATCGTGCGCCACGCGCCCCAAACCCGAGACTGCGCGGAACGAATGCTCCCCCCGAGACCCTGCCCCATCGCCCGGGGGGTGCGTCTCATAGCGTGGTGTCACTTCCCACGGGGTCCTCGTCGTCGTTGACGTAGGAGGGCCATCGTGGGAGACCAGTTGTTTCCGCCAAGAAGCAAAGAAGTGATCCCACGATGACCCAGAACCAGTCTGCCTTGACGACCCTGATTGCCGAAGTCCTCGCCGAGCCGGAGCTCGCTCATTCGGACGTGTTCCGCCGGATGCTGCAGGCCGGCTTGCAGGACCTGATCGACGCGGAAGCGACGGTGAAGATCGGCGCGGCGCCGCACGAACGCACCCCGGAGCGCACCACTCGGCGGAACGGCACCCGCCCCAAGACGCTCGCGACCCCGGCCGGGGAGGTGGACTTGGCGATCCCGAAGCTGCGGGAGGGATCGTTCTTCCCGTCGTTGCTGCACCCGCGCCGCCGGGTCGACAAGGCGCTCTACGCCGTGATCTGCCAGGCCTGGATCGACGGGGTGAGCACTCGCAAGGTCGACCAGCTGATCCGGGCGCTGGGCAACGACACCGGTATCAGCCGGTCGACGGTGTCGCGGATCTGCAGTGAGATCGACGAGGCCGTGCAGGAGTTCCTGCACCGCCGGATCGACCACACGTGGTTCCCCTACCTCTTCCTGGACGCCACCTACCTCGACGTCCGCCACCGCGGCCGGGTCGTCTCCCAAGCCCTCGTCGTCGCCACCGGCGTCAGCGGCGAGGGCCGCCGGGAGATCCTCGGGATGGCGCTGGGAGACGCGGAGACCACCGACTTCTGGACCGAGTTCCTCCGCAGCCTCCGCGACCGGGGACTGAAGGTCGCCACCGACGCCGACCCGCTCGGGGTCGCCCTGGTCACCAGCGACGCGCACGCCGGCCTGAAAGCAGCGGTGAAGGCGATCCTGCCCGGAGCTGGCTGGCAGAGATGCCGAGTCCATTTCGCCCGCAACGTCACCCAGAAGATCGGATCCGCGCGCTCCAAGCCGGTCAACGCGCTGATCACCACGATCTTCGCGCAGACCACGCCGGAGGCCGTGCTCGCCCAGTACCAGGCCGTCACCGACAGCCTCCGCGGGTCGTTCCCCGAGATCGCCGCCATGCTCGAAACCGCCGAGCCAGACCTCACCGGTTTCGCCTCGACCCCTCGAGAGCACTGGCAGAAGGTCTGGTCCAACAATCCGATCGAACGGCTCAACCGCGAGATCAAACGCCGCGCCGACGTCGTCCAGATCTTCCCCGACCGCGACTCCGTGACCCGCCTCATCGGCGCTGTTCTGCAGGAGCAGCACGAGGAGTGGCAATACGGCGAACGCCGCTACTTCTCCGACATCTCAATGCGCAAGCTCATCCACTCCCTGCACGAACACACCGAGCCCGCCCGCACCGAGCTGTACCTCACCGCCTGACCATCACCCACCATCGGCAACAACAGAAGTGACACCACGCCACGGGACTTGACCCGCCCGGGTATCCGTGTCCACTCCCGGCCCTCGGGATTTGGGGCGCGGCGCGTGCAATCGGGGCGCACGGCGCACGCCCCAAGAGATGGCCGCGCGCCCCAAGACTCGCCCAAGCGCGGGGAACGGATGCCGCGAGCGCAGGCGGCCCCTCCTCCACAGGGTGGTCTTGTCCACAGTTTCTGGTTCGGACGCCGTGCCCGCGGTGGAATCGCCGGAGACTCGCCAACATGGGCACCCTCGCACTCCTCAGACGCGCCGAGCTTCTCGAAGCAACGACACCCCGCCGGCTCACCGCCGCGGTCACCGCCGGTGAGTTCACGCGACTCCGCGTCGGGGTGTACGTGGAAACGGCGGCGTGGAACGCCGCGAAGCCGGAGGCTCGCGTCATCGCTCGCGCCCACGCCCTGGCGCTGACCGTGCGCTGCGTTCCCGTCGTCTCACACGAAACGGCGGCCGCCGTCCACGGTCTCCCGCTCTATCGCGCGGATCGAAACCGGATTCACGTCATCGCGCCCCAGGCGCGACCGGGCGCTGCCGGTGGCGTGATCCGCCACCGCGGAGAACTTCGGGACGATGAGGTCGTCGACATCGATGGACTGAAGGTCACTTCGCTCGCGCGCACCGTCGCAGACGTCGCCCGAACCGCCTCGTTCGAGCAGGCTGTCACTGTCGCTGACGCCGCCCTCCGCCAGCAGTTCGTCACCGCTCCGGATGAGTACGACCTCGACGCGGCGGCGCGATTCCGGCAGGAGGTCCTCGCGATCGCGAGCCGATCAGCGCATGGCCTCACGCGTGCTCGTCGCGTCGTCGGATTCGCTGATGGCCGCGCACAACTCCCCGGCGAGAGCATCAGCCGAATCCGGCTCCGCGAGATCGGTTTCCGTGTCATCGAACTGCAGGTTGCGGTGCCCGGGCGAGGCATCCATCCGTACTACGTCGACTTCGGCCTGGACGAGGCCAACGCCTTCGGCGAGTTCGACGGCGCGATCAAGTACGTCGACGGGAAGATCCTCGACGGCCGCACGTCGTCGCAGGTCTTCGATGAGGAGAAGCAACGCGAGGACTGGATCCGCGGAACCACACAGCGCCGCTACGCCCGGTGGGGGTGGCCGCACGTCGCGTCGGCGACGGAATTGCGGACGCGACTCGAAGCCTTCAGCATCCGCCCGCCCCGCTGACGTCGTCGCCCGGGTATGGGGCGCGCCGCGTCCGTTCGGGGCGCGCGGCGCGCGCCCCGAGAGTTCGGCACGCGCCCCAATCCAGAGCGAGCGTCACCCCGTACCCGCGACGCGACACCGGCGCGCAGCATCCGCTCCCGTCTACTGAGTTTGGGGCGCACCGCGTGCGTTCGGGGCGCACGGCGCACGCCCCTAACGCGCGCCACGCGCCCCAGAAGCTCGCCGCGCACCCCGAACCCGTCAGCAACCCAGAACGAGAGCAGCCGGAGCGGAAAGAGATGAGACGGATGCTGCGCCCCGGGGCGCGACGACACGCGTGCGGGCCGGCGGGCCCGGGCGCGGCTCAGCCGTCGATGACGGCGACGAGCTCGTCGAGGAAGGCGTTGAACTCGGCGCCGCGGCGCACGATGCGCTGCACGCTGTCGCGCTCGCTGAACACCTCGACGAACTGCTCGAACACGGTCTGGAAGGCCTCGCGGTCGGTCTCGGAGAACGCCACCAGCGCCACGACCTGCACGCGGCCGTCGCCCCACGGGATCGAGGGGTCGGCGATGCCGATGGCGATGGCGGTGCGGGATGCCGTCATCTCGAGCGCGTGCGGCACCGCCAGGGCGTCGGTGAACGCGGTCGACGACAGGCGCTCGCGTTCGATGGTGCGTTCGACGTACGCGGCGTCGATGACGCCACGGGCCTGCAGCAGGGCGCCGAGCCCGCGGATCACCCCCTCCTCCCCCGCGGCCTCGTCGAGGCCGCGCAGGAACGCCGACGGCTCGAAGTAGCGCTCGAGCTCCGCGCGCAGCCGGGCGAGGCGCCGCGAGCGACGGATGCGGCCCGCCGCCGACTGCACGCGCTCGACGTCGGCGTCGGTGAGGAACGGCTGGATGCGCACGATCCGGTCGGTGGTCGTCGGCGGGTCGATCGTCGTCAGGACGAGGTCGGTGTCGATCGAGGACCAGTCGGGATCGACGCGCGTCTCGACGCCGACGACCTCGATCGCCTGCCCGAGCGAGCGGTCGACGCTCGAGCGCAGCAGCTCGTGCAGGTCGTAGTAGCCGGGGCACACGATGGTCGCGGTGAGCAGCTGGTCGGCGCGGCGGCTGCGCTCGAGCCTTCCCCCGACGTGCATCGCGATGTACGCGATCTCGTCGTCGGGCAGCGGAATGCCGAGCCGCTGCTGCAGGCGGCTCGCGATGAACACCGCGACCTCGAAGATCATCGGGTACGTCGACTTGAGCGACCGCGTCAGCGGATTGCGCGACCACGCCTGCTCGCGCGCCCGGTGGAGCAGGTTCTGCACGTGCAGGGCGAGCCGTGACACGAAGTCGTCGTGGGCGATGTCGACCAGGAACTCGTCAGCGGCCGCGGTCACGACCTCGCGCACGACGGCTTCGATCTCGGGATCGAGGGAGGACGGCGCGGTTCCGGATGCTGCGTCCTCGTGCCCGTCGGGCGCCACGACGCGCGTCAGCACGAGCGTCGCAAGGTGCTGCAGATCGGCGCTGCCGAGCCGTACGCCGAGGTGCCGCTCGGAGAGCTCCGCGATGATCTCGGCGACCTGGTTCTGGGTCGGCCGCTCCTGCACCGAGCCCCCGACGGCGTCGAGCGGGCGGTCGCGCGAGGTGCGGTCGGCCGCGATGGCGATGTGCATCACGACGTCGGCGATGCCGAACTCGTTCACGAACCAGCCGAGCTCGCCGAGACGAGCGACGAGCTCGGTCTTGAACGGACCGAACGCCTGGGCGCCGACCGACCCTTCGCCGAGCGTGCGGCGGAGGGCCGCGAGGTCGAAGGATCCGGCATCCATCTCGTCGTGCGCGAGCTTGCTCAGCAGGCGCCGCTGGGCGCCCTCGGTGCCGCGCAGCCGGGCGCGCGACGCCGAACGCTCGAGCGTGAGCTCGGTGCCGCCCAGGAGGCCCCGGACGCGGGCGAGGTCGGCGTCGAGGGTGGCGGGCGAGACGTGCAGCGCGTCGGCGGTCTCGAACACGTCGATGCCGTCGGGGGCGTCGAGGAGCGTGCGCACCAGCGTGTGCAGCCGGTCACGCGGGGTGCCCGTGTCGCCGCCGGCACGGAGCGCGGCTGCGGCGTCAGATCCGGCGCGGTAGCCCTGCGGGCCGGACTCGACCGCGACGCCCGGCGCCACCCGCGCGTTCGCGGCGGTGACGTAGGAGCGGATGCTGCGCGGAGTCACGCCCAGCGCGTCGGCGAGAGCGGATGCCGTGACCCAGTCGCCGTCACGCAGGAGGAGTCCGAGCACACGATCTTGCCGGGCTCGGGTCACGGTCCCAGTCAACCACGCGCGTCCGGGCCCGCGGCCGCCGACGCCCCATCGTTTCCGCCCCTGCGGAAGAAGGAGTGGTTGTGCCACTCCCAGCGTTCTCACAAGAATGGCCAATGAGGAGGCGGATCGATGAGGATCCTGGTGGTCTGCGGAGCGGGTGCCTCGAGCACCTTCGTCGCTCAGCGCGTGCGTCACGCGGCCCACGCAGAGGGACTCGACTATTCCGCCTTCGCCGGCACCGAGCAGTCGCTTCCGATCGATCTCGATGCCGCCGACGTCGTCCTCGTGGGTCCGCACCTGCTCCATGCGCTCGAGCGCATAGAACGGGATGCTGCCGCGCGAGGCACGACGGTGGTGCTGCTGCCGCCCGACATCTTCGGAGACCGGGACGGCACGCGGACACTCGCGCTGGTCCGCGCCGCGATCGGGGGCCCCGGGGGGCCGCTCCCGGCCGCGGATGCGGCGCCGCCCCACCACGACTGAACAACACCGCGACGAACCAGGAACAGACAGAGAGGTCACGACATGCCACCCATCTCCCGCACCGTCCGGATCGGATCGGCGCACGGTCTGCACGCGCGTCCGGCGAAGCTGTTCGCGCAGGCGGCGAAGGATGCCGGCATCCCGATCACCATCGCGAAGGATGCGGGCAGCCCCGTCAACGCGGCGAGCATCCTCGGCGTGATCGCGCTCGGCATCGAGCAGGGCGACTATGTGACCCTCACCGCGGACGGCGACACCGCCGAACGGGCGCTCGACACGCTCGCGGAACTCCTCACCACCGACCACGACGCGGAGGCCTGAACCATGACCGAACTCCGGGGTGTCGGAATCGGACTGGGCGTCGCCCAGGGACCCGTTGCACGCATGGCAGAGCCCGCGCCGGCGCCGTCGGACGCGCCGAGCACGATCAGCGCGGACGAGGAGCAGGCGCGGGTGACGGATGCCGTCGCCGCCGTCGCGCGCGAGCTCGAGGCCCGCGGCGCGCAGGCGGGCGGAGCGGCGCAGGAGGTGCTCGAGGCGCAGGCCATGATGGCCGAGGACCCGACGCTCGCCGACGAGATCGGCACGCGGCTCGCGCAGGGGAAGACCGGCGAGTTCGCGGTCTTCGACGCGTTCGCGTCGTTCCGCGACCAGCTCACGGCGATGGGCGGCTACCTCGGCGAGCGCGCGGCGGACCTGGACGACGTCGCGCAGCGGGTGATCGCCCGGCTGCGCGGCGTGCCTGCTCCGGGTGTCCCCGATCCGGGGCATCCGTTCGTCCTCGTCGCGAAGGACCTCGCACCGGCCGACACGGCGCTCCTCGACCTCGACAAGGTGCTGGCGCTCGTGACCACCGAGGGCGGCCCCACCTCCCACACGGCGATCCTCGCGCGCGAGAAGTCGATCGTCGCGATCGTGGGTGCGACGTCGGCGACGGGACTGCGCGACGGCGAGACGGTGATCGTGGATGCTGCCGCCGGCGTCGTGACGACCGAGCCGACCACCGACGAGCTCGAGCGGGCGCAGAACCGCGCCGACGCGCGCGCCGCGCAGGCGTCGGCGCCGATCACCGACGGAGCCCTCGCCGACGGGACCAAGGTGCCGCTGCTGGCGAACCTCGGCAACCCGGACGGCGCCACCGATGCTGTCGCGCTGGGCGCCGAAGGCGTGGGACTGTTCCGCACCGAGTTCCTGTTCCTGAGCTCGAACCAGGCGCCCACCGTCGAGCAGCAGCGCGAGGCGTACACGAAGCTCCTCGCCGCGTTCCCGGGCAAGAAGGTCGTCGTGCGCGTGCTCGATGCCGGCGCCGACAAGCCGCTCGCGTTCCTGAACGACGCGCACGAGGAGAACCCCGCACTCGGGCTCCGCGGCATCCGTGCCCTCCGCGCCAGCGAGGACATCCTGCGCGAGCAGCTCACGGCACTCGCCGAAGCGGATGCCGCCACCGACGCCGACCTGTGGGTCATGGCGCCGATGATCGCCACCGTCGAGGAGACGAACTACTTCACGGATCTCGCCCGCGACTACGGCATCAAGACCGCGGGCGTCATGGTGGAGGTGCCGTCCTCGGCTCTGCTCGCCGACCGCATCCTGGTGGACGCGGACTTCGCCTCCATCGGCACCAACGACCTCACGCAGTACACGCTCGCCGCAGACCGCCTCCTCGGGTCGGTCGCGTCGTTCCAGGACCCGTGGCACCCTGCCGTGCTGCGCCTGATCCGCGAGGTCGGCGACGCCGGCGCCGCGAACGGCAAGCCGGTCGGCATCTGCGGTGAGGCGGCGGCAGATCCCCTGCTCGCCGTCGTGCTCGTCGGCCTGGGCGCCACGAGCCTGTCCATGGCACCCACGGCCCTCGCCGACGTGCGCGCCACCCTTCTCCAGCACACCATCGCCGAGGCACGCGACATCGCCTCGGCCGCACTCGCCGCGAACGACGCGGCATCCGCCCGGTCCGCAGCCCAGCAGGCGGCCACCCGATAGGCCGTCGCGGCGGCCCGGAACCCACAAGGGAGACAGCAAAATGACAACGGCGTCAGTGCCCACTTCGGGCACCAGCAGGGCGCGGGTCGGAGTCCAGCGCTTCGGCACGTTCCTGTCCGGCATGATCATGCCGAACATCCCCGCGCTCATCGCGTGGGGCATCTTCACCGCGTTCTTCATCGCGGTCGGCTGGACCCCGGTCCCGGCGCTCGCGACGCTGGTGGGGCCTTTCATCCACTACCTCCTGCCGATCCTCATCGCATACACCGGCGGAAGCATCATCTACGGCGTGCGCGGCGGCGTGGTCGCCTCGATCGGCACGTTCGGCGCGATCGCCGGGTCGGACTACCTGATCGCGCAGATCAACGCCGACCTGCCGGCCGACAACCAGCTCGGCCAGGTGCACATGTTCATCGGCGCGATGATCATGGCGCCGATCTGCGCCTACTCGATGAAGTGGCTCGACAGCCTCTGGGACGGCAAGATCCGCGCGGGCTTCGAGATGCTCGTGAACATGTTCTCGGCGGGCATCTGGGGCTTCGTGCTCGCGATCATCGGCTTCTACCCGATCGCGTGGATCGTCAACGGCATCATGCAGGTGCTGAGCAACGCGGTGGACTGGCTCGTCTCGATGAACCTGCTGCCGCTGACGAGCATCATCATCGAGCCGGCGAAGGTGTTCTTCCTGAACAACGCCATCAACCACGGCGTGCTGACGCCGCTCGGCATCCAGGAGTCGGCCGAGACCGGATCGTCGATCCTGTTCCTCCTCGAGGCCAACCCCGGCCCCGGTGTGGGTCTGCTCCTCGCGTTCACCTTCTTCGGCATCGGCGCTGCGCGCGCGTCGGCCCCGGGCGCCGCGGTGATCCAGTTCTTCGGCGGCATCCACGAGGTGTACTTCCCGTACGCCCTGATGAAGCCGATGCTGATCCTCGCGCTGATCGCGGGCGGCATGACCGGCGTCACGACGAACATGCTCCTGGGCGGAGCCCTCCGAGCCCCGGCCGCACCGGGCAGCATCTTCGCGGTGATCGCCCAAGTCGCGAACAACGCGTACTTCGCCGTCCTGCTCTCGGTGGTGCTGGCGGCGACGGTGACGTTCGTCATCTCGTGGGTCATCCTGCGGGCCTCGCGCAAGCGCGACCTCGAGGCCATGGCGGCGACCGATGACGCGTTCGGCGCGGCGATCACGCAGACCGCGGCCGCGAAGGGCAAGTCGTCGGCGGCACTGGACGGCCTGCGCAGCGGCGCCGCCACGAGCGCGGACGGCGGCATCGAGCCGGCGACGATGACCGAGCGCGACATCAAGAACATCGTGTTCGCGTGCGACGCCGGCATGGGTTCGTCGGCCATGGGCGCCAGCGTCCTGCGCAACAAGATCAAGAAGGCGGGCATCGAGGACGTCACGGTCACCAACAAGGCGATCGCGGCCCTGGACGCCTCGGCCGACCTGGTGATCACGCAGAACCAGCTCACCGACCGCGCGCGGCAGAAGACGCCCAACTCGGTCCACGTGTCGGTCGACAACTTCATGAACTCGCCGCGCTACGACGAGGTCGTGGACCTGGTCCGCGCCCAGCACGAGGATGGGACCGCGTAGCTGAGACCGCGGTGGGGCCGGGCGGGCGCGAGCCCCCGGTCCCACCGCCCTCGGCACGGCCGCGCCCCGCTGCTCGGAACGGGCGGCGGGTCGCGGCATCCGTTTCTCCTCCGACAGCACCCCCGACGACGACGACACACCAGACGAACGACGAGAAAGGCGAGAACATGGCACGCGAGGTTCTGAGCATCGGCCAGGTGCGGATCCACTCCGGGAGCGCGACGCGCGATGAGGCGATGCGGGAGGCCGCCGACATCCTGCAGTCGGCGGGCGCCGTCACCGGCGCCTACTACGACGCGATGCTCCAGCGCGAACAGACCGTGTCGACGTACATGGGCAACGAGCTCGCGATCCCCCACGGCACCAACGAGACCAAGGGCGAGATCCTCGACTCGGCGCTGTCGGTGGTGCGCTACGACGGCGGCGTGGACTGGGACGGCAACCCGGTGACCTTCGTGGTCGGCATCGCCGGCAAGGGCGACGAGCACCTCGAGATCCTGTCGCAGATCGCCATCCTGTTCTCGGACGAGGACGAGGTCGAGCGTCTCAAGACGGCGCAGACGCCGGAGGAGCTGTTCGGCCTGGTGTCGGCGGCGGGCGTGTGATGAAGGCCGTCCATTTCGGGGCCGGCAACATCGGGCGGGGGTTCGTGGGGCTGCTGCTGCACGAGGGCGGCTACGAGGTCGTGTTCTCGGATGTCGCGGCCCCGCTCGTCGACGCGATCAACCGCGTGTCCCGCTATACGGTGCACGAGGTGGGCGAGGGCGGTCGCGACACCGTGGTGACGGGCTTCACGGCCATCAACAGCGCGGAGCATCCCGAGCTCGTCGTGGAGGAGATCGCCGGCGCCAACGTGGTCACGACGGCCGTGGGGCCGACGATCCTCAAGTTCGTCGCGCCGCACATCGTCGCCGGGCTCGCGCTGCGCGACCCCTCCAGCCCGCCGCTGCAGGTCATGGCGTGCGAGAACGCCATCAACGCCACCGACCTGCTGCGCGACGAGATCAAGGCCCTCGCGGGCGACGCGTGGGACGCGCTGGCCGCACGGGCGGTGTTCGCCAACACCGCCGTCGACCGCATCGTGCCGGCCCAGCCGGAGGGGGCGGGTGTCGACGTCACTGTCGAGCCGTTCTTCGAGTGGGCGATCGAGCGGCCCCCGTTCGGCGACGACCCGCCGAACATCCCCGGCGCGCACTTCGTCGACGACCTCGCGCCCTACATCGAGCGGAAGCTGTTCACGGTCAACACCGGGCACGCGGCGACGGCGTACTTCGGGGCGCAGGCCGGCGTGGAGGGGATCGCCGGGGCGCTGGCCGATCCCGACATCGCATCGCGTGTCGAGGCTGCGCTCGAAGAGACGTCGGCGCTGCTGGAGGCCAAGCACGGGCTCGACGCCGCGTCGCTGGCGGACTACCGCGCGACGATCCTCGGTCGCTTCCGCAACAGGGCCCTCCCCGACACGGTATGGCGTGTCGGCCGGCAGCCGCTGCGCAAGCTCTCGCGCCACGAGCGATTCGTCGGCCCCGCGGCCGAAGCCGCCGAGCGCGGGCTCGGCGTCGACGCCCTCGTCGCCGCGATGGGCGCGGCGCTCGCCTTCGACGACACCGAGGACGCCCAGTCCGTCGACCTGCAGCGGATGCTGCGGGAACAGGATGCCGCGTCCTTCACCGCGTCGGTCACGGGCCTCGAGCCGGGGCATCCGCTGTTCACGAAAGTCGAGGCCGTCGTCGCGGCCCGGCAGGCGGACCTCGGAACCGCGAAAGGGTAGATTTCCGCCGACTACGCTCATGTGGTGACCGCACGCGACGCCGACCCCGCTCCCGACACTTCGACGGACACCCCGTCCGAACGGGTGGCGAAGCCCCGCCGCCGCGGGGTGCGGGTCTTGTGGTGGATCCTGGGCTCGCTCGGGGCGCTCATGGTGCTCGCGGTCGTCGGCATCCTCATCTGGAGTCAGGTCGGCGTGATGGCAGCCGAGCCCGAGCCGCTCGCCGAGGTGGAGGCGAACGCCGCGATCGAGATCACCGACACCGACGCGGGCATCGTGCTCTCCCCCGCCGGCGAGTCCGCCGACGTGGGCCTGGTCTACATCCCGGGCGCCAAGGTCGACCCGTGGGCCTACGCCTACAAGGTGTCGGGCCTCGTCGAGGACGGGGTCACCGTCGTCATCACCAAGCCGTGGCTCAACCTCGCATTCTTCGACATCAGACCGCTGTCGACCTTCACCGGCCTCGCGCCCGACGTCGACACGTGGCTGGTCGGCGGCCACTCGCTCGGCGGTGTGCGGGCGTGCCAGCTGGCGACGGACGCGGACGGCCTCGCCCTGTTCGGCTCGTACTGCTCCAACGACCTGTCGGAGTCCGGCCCGCCGGTGATCAGCGTCTCGGGCAGCGAGGACGGGCTCTCGACCCCGCAGAAGATCGCCGACGCGCGACACCTCCTCCCCGAGGACGCCGAGATGCACGAGATCGAGGGCGCCAGCCACTCCTCGTTCGGCGACTACGGTCTGCAGGCGGGCGACAACGAGCCGACGATCTCCGACCAGGACATGCGCGACCAGCTCACCGAGCTCGTCGGAGCGTTCGCCCTCGCGCAGGGCTGAGAGCGTGGCCCTCACCCTGGTCCTCGCGGCGATCGCGACCTTCGTCGCGGCGGTGATCCAGCGCATCACCGGACTCGGATTCGTGCTCGTTCTCGTGGGGCCGATCGTCCTGCTCTACGGCCCCGTCGAGGGCGTCACCATCGCCGTGCTCCTCGCGCTCGTGGCCGCACTCACCGCGGTCCCCTTCGTCTGGAGGCACGTCGAGTGGAAGCGCACGTGGCGGCTGATCTGGCCAGGCCTCGTCGCGTCACCGTTCGGCGTCCTGCTGGCGCACCTGCTGCCCGAAGCCGCGCTGCTGCTCCTGATCGCCGCGATGGCGTACTTCGCGCTGGTCGCGAGCCACATCCCCGCGCTCTCGGCATCGCTGTCGGGTCGGCCGGGCGCGATCGTCGCCGGCTCGGCCGCCGGCTTCATGAACGCCGCGAGCGGTCTGTCCGGCCCCGCGCTGGCCGCGTACGCCGTGGGCGACAAGTGGCCGCAGCGCCGGTTCGCGGCCAGCGTGCAGGTGATCTTCCTCGCGTTCGGCATCGCTTCGGTCCTCCTGCGCGGGCTCCCCGTCTCGCCGATCGAGGACGTGGGGACGCTCGTGGTCGCCACGATCGCGGGCATCGCGATCGGCACGATCCTGTCGCGCAACGTGTCGCCGCGAATCGCCCGGGCAGCGATGCTCGCCATCGCGTGGACCGGTGCGACGGTGGTGCTGGTGCGGGGCATCCTGGCAGTCTTCGTCTGAGCGCGATGCCGGATTTCGGTTAATCCCGACTCACGCTTAGGGTTGCTTCGAACCTGGGGTCGGCACCGTCGCGCCGACGACACGACGACGTGTGGAGACGGAATGAAGGACGCATGAGCGCGCACCGCTATGCCATCATCGGCGCCGGCCCGTCGGGCCTCTCCGCCGCTCGGGTGCTGCAGAGGGCCGGGATCGCCTTCGACGGCTACGAGGCCTCGCGCGGCGTCGGCGGGCTCTGGGATATCGAGAACCCGCGCTCCACGATGTACGAGTCGGCGCACCTCATCTCGTCGCGCACGACGACCGAGTTCGCCGAGTTCCCGATGCGTACGAAGGCCGACTACCCGAGCCACCGCGAGCTCATCACGTACTTCCGGGACTTCGCCGACCACTTCGGGCTGACCGAGCGGTTCCGGTTCGACACGAAGGTCACCTCGCTCACTCCCACAGACGACGGCGGGTGGATGCTGCGCGCCGAAGGCCCGTCGGCAGGCTCGGGGACCGGCCCCGCCTCGGGCGACGGAGTCGCGGTCGAGCAGCGCTACGACGGCGTGATCCTCGCGAACGGCACGCTCGCCGAGCCGAACGTCCCGGCGTTCCGCGGCGAGTTCACCGGTGAGCTCCTCCACACCAGCGCCTACAAGTCCGCGACCCAGCTCACCGGCAAGCGCGTGCTCGTCATCGGCGCCGGAAACTCCGGCTGCGACATCGCCGTCGACGCCGTGCACCACGCGGCCTCCGTCGACATGAGCGTGCGCCGCGGCTACTACTTCGTGCCGCGATACCTGTTCGGCAAGCCCTCCGACACGCTGAACCAGGGCAAGCCGCTCCCGGCGCGGATCAAGCAGTTCGTCGACACGCGGGTGCTCCGCGCCTTCACCGGCGACCCGGTGCGGTTCGGCTTCCCCAAGCCCGACTACAAGATCTACGAGTCGCACCCCATCGTCAACACGCTGATCCTCAACCACCTCGGCCAAGGGGATCTGCGGATCGTTCCCGACGTCGACCGCTTCGACGGCCGCACCGTGCACTTCCGCGACGGGTCGTCGGGCGAGTACGACACAGTCCTCCTCGCGACGGGCTACAAGCTCGACTACCCGTTCGTCGACCGCGCGGCGCTGGCATGGTCGGGCATGGCCCCGCGCCTGTTCCTCAACACGTTCACCCCGACGTTCAACGGCCTCTACGTGATGGGCATGATCGAGGCATCCGGAATCGGCTGGCAAGGCCGCTACGAGCAGGCCGAGCTCATCGCCGCCTACCTCGCGGCTCTCGAGCGCCACCCCGAAGCGGCGTCAGCCTTCCGCGCGCGGGTGGCCGGTGAGCCGTGGCCCGACCTCACCGGCGGCTACAACTACCTCGGACTCGAGCGCATGTCGTACTACGTCAACAAGGACGCGTACCGCAGCGCAGTGCGCACCGCCACGCAGGCTCTGAAGACGGATGCTGCGCCCCGGGCGCCGCGACGAGCGCGCGGTGCCGCGCGGAAGAAGGTGACGGCGTGAACCCCGACGACGTGCTGCTCAACTTCAACCCGGGCACGCTCGTGATCCTCAACGTCGTGCTCGGACTCATCATGTTCGGCATCGCGCTCGACACGACGCTGGACGACTTCAAGGTCGTCGCACGCAAGCCGAAGCCGTTCGTCATCGCGATCCTGGCGCAGCTCATCGTGCTGCCCGCCGTCACCTTCGCGCTGACACTCATCCTGCCGGTCACGCCGTCGATGGCGCTCGGCATGATCCTCGTGGCGTGCTGCCCGCCCGGCAACATCTCGCAGGTGCTCACGCATCGCTCGGGCGGCAACGTCGCACTGTCGGTGTCGATGACGGCGGTGTCGAACCTCATCTACATCTTCGTGCTGCCGCTCTCGGTCGCGTTCTGGGGCTCGCTGCACCCGACCGCGCGAGAGCTCCTCGTCGCGGTGGAGCTCAACCCGTGGACGATGTTCGCCGACATCCTGCTCATCATCGGTGTGCCGTTTGCACTGGGCCTGTTCATCCGCCACCGCTTCCCCGCGTTCTCCAAGCGCGTGCAGCCGTTCGTGAAGTGGTTCTCGCTGCTCGCGCTCGTCGGCTTCATCGTCGCCGCGCTGGCGGGCAACTGGGCGTACTTCGTCGCGTTCCTCGGCATCATCGTGCTCGTCGTGACGATCCACGACGCCGTCGCCCTGGGGATCGGCTACAGCACGGCCGTCGTCGGCGGCCTCGGCACGCGCGAACGCAAGGCGATGACGTTCGAGGTCGGCATCCGCAACGCCGGCCTCGGTCTCGGGCTCGTGTTCGCGTTCTTCGGCGGCCTCGGCGGCATGGCGATCGTCGCCGGCTGGTGGGGCATCTGGGACATCATCGCCGGGCTCATCGTCGCCGCGCTCTGGGCGCGGCACACGAAGAAACGGACGGGCTCCGCCAAGGGCGACGCGTCACGCCGGGCGCTTCGCGCCGCCTCGACCGAGCGCACGGCGGGCCCGACGAACGACCCGGCTGGTCCCGCGGAGCCGGTCAAATGAGCCGGCGCGTCCTGGTCACCGGCGGCTCCGGCTTCCTCGGGTCTCACGTCGCCGCCGCGCTCGTGGCCCGCCCCGATGTCGAACTGGTCGTGGCCGGCGACGTGCGGCGTCCGCAGCATCCCGTCGACGGCGTCGTCTACGACGACTGCGACGTGACCCGCCCCGATGGCCTCGTGCCGCTGCTGCGCCGCCACCGGATCGACGTGGTCGTGCACCTCGCCGCCATCGTCAACCCCGGACGCGACCACCATCTCGAGTACCGGGTGGACGTCGACGGGTCGCGCCACGTGCTCGAGGCGTGCGTCGAGGCCGGCGTGAAGCGGGTCGTCGTGTCGTCGTCCGGCGCCGCGTACGGCTACCACCCCGACAACCCCGACTGGCTGCGCGAGACCGATCCGGTGCGCGGCAACGACGAGTTCCCGTACTCCAAGCACAAGCGCCTCGTCGAGCAGCTGCTCGCGAGCTACCGCACCGCGCACCCCGAGCTCGAGCAGGTGGTGTTCCGCATCGGCACGATCCTCGGCCCCGCCGTGCAGAACCAGATCACGGCGCTCTGGGACGGCCCGGCCCTCCTCAAGGTGCGCGGCTCGGAGTCGCCCTTCGTCTTCGTCTGGGTCGACGACGTCGCGGCCGCGTTGGCGCGCGCCGCCACCGACGGCCCGGCCGGCGTCTACAACGTCGCCGGCGACGGCCGTGTGACCGTGCCCGAGATCGCCCGGCGCCTCGGGAAGCCGGTCGTGACCGTGCCCGCCGCGTTGCTGGGCTTCGGCCTGCGGATGGGACGGATGCTGCGCCTCACCGTCCACGGACCCGAACAGGTCGGCTTCCTCCGCTACCGCCCCGTGCTCGCGAACACGCGCCTGAAGGACGAGTTCGGCTTCACGCCCTCGAAGACGTCGTCCGAGGCCTTCGAGGCGTACCTTGCGTCGCACCCCGGCGTCGCCCGCCGCTGACCGCTTCTTTACCCCGTCCACCCGCCCACCCGCCCGCCGCTGACCCCTCGCCCGCCGCTGGCGTCGGGCACACAGCATCCGTCTCCCAGATCAGGAGATCTGACGGGCACAGGATGATCCGCGCGAAGATCTCCTGCCTCCGACAGATCTCCTGATCTCAAGAAGACGAGGGAGAGCGGATGCCTCGAGCCGAGGCATCCGTTCACCTGAACCGGTGAGTCGACTACGCGTCGAAGCCGTCGGCGATGAGGTCGATGAGCTCCTCGCGCTCCTCCACGGGGAGGAAGGCGCCCGCGGCGGCGTTGAGCTGGAAGGCCTCGAGGTCGTCGAGGCCGTACTCGAAGGTCTCGGCGAGGAGGGCCAGCTCGCGCGTGAGCGAGGTGCGGCTCATCGTGCGGTTGTCGACGTTCACGGTCACCGCGAAGCCGAGCTGGTAGAGCAGGTCGAAGGGGTGGTCCTCGAGGGTCGTGCCCCAGCGCTCGATGGCGCCGGTCTGCAGGTTCGACGAGGGCGACAGCTCGAGCGGGATCTCGCGGTCGCGCACCCAGCGCGCCAGGTCGCCGAACTGCACGAGCACCTCTTCGCCGGCACGCGAGACGACCTCGAGGTCCTCGGCGAGGCGCACGCCGTGGCCGAGGCGCAGCGCGCGGCCGTCGATGAGGGCCGAGCGGATCGAGTCGAGGCCCGCCGCCTCGCCCGCGTGCACCGTGACCGGGAAGAACTCCGAGGCGAGGTAGTCGAAGGCCTCGCGGTGGTTCGAGGCCGGGAAGCCGTCCTCGGCGCCCGCGATGTCGAAGCCCACGGCGCCTCGATTGCGCCAGTCGACGGCGAGACGTGCGATCTCGAGCGATCGGTCGGCGTGGCGCATGGCCGTGATGAGCTGACCGACGCGGATGTCGTGTCCCCGGCTCTCGGCCGCGTCCTCGCCCTCCTCGATGCCCTCCTGCACTGCGGCGACGACCTCGTCGAGCGACAGCCCGCGGCCGAGGTGCTGCTCGGGCGCCCAGCGCACCTCGCCGTAGATCACGCCGTCGGCCGCGAGGTCCTCGACGAACTCTCGCGCGACGCGCGTCAGGCCCTCGCGGGTCTGCATGACGGCGGTGGTGAGGTCGAACGTCTTCAGGTACTCGACGAGCGAGCCCGAGTCGCTCTTCTCGGCGAACCAGTCCGCGAGGTCGTCCGGGTCGGACTCGGGAACCTCGAGCCCGATCGCGTCGGCCAGCTCGATGATCGTCGCGGGACGCACTCCGCCGTCGAGGTGGTCGTGCAGCGAGACCTTGGGCAGGCTCCGCAGCGAGACTCCGTCGAGGATGGCGTCGCCGTGCTGGTCGATGGGCATGGGGTTCTCCTCGATTGCGATCGCAAGGTGGGGGTGTGGACGGATGCTGCGGCCCGGGCGCCGCGTGGGGTCCGGCGCGGGACTGCCCCAGCCTAGGCCGTGATGCGTTCCAGGACGAGCGGAGTGCGCTCCGGTGCGTCCGCGCCGATCTCCCACGCGCCCTCGAGCGCTTCGAGGGCACGGTCGAACCGGGAGGCATCCTCGCCCAGCAGGGTGAACAGCGGCTGACCGGCCGACACCTGGTCGCCGGGCTTCACGTGAAGATCGATGCCCGCGGCATGCAGTACGGGGTCCTGCGCTCGCGCGCGTCCGGCGCCCAGGCGCCACGCGGCGACGCCGAACGGGAGCGCCTCCATGCCGGTGACGTAGCCGCCCTCGGTCGCGGTCACCGTGTGAGTCTCGTTCGGGGCCGGGAGCGCAGCATCCGGATCCCCGTCCTGCGCCGTGATCATCGCGCGCCAGGCGGCCATCGCGCGGCCGTCGTTCAGCGCCGCCTCGACGTCGGCATCGGGCTGACCCGCGAGCGCGAGCATCTCGCGGGCGAGCGCGACCGTCAGCTCGACGACATCTGCGGGGCCGCCGCCGGCGAGCACCTCGACCGACTCCCGCACCTCGTTGGCGTTGCCGATGGCGAGGCCGAGCGGCGTGTTCATGTCGGTGAGCAGGGCCGTCGTCTTCACGCCCGAGTCGGTGCCGAGCGCGACCATCGTGCGGGCGAGCTCGCGCGCACGGTCGACGTCGCGCATGAACGCGCCCGAGCCGAACTTCACGTCGAGCACGAGTGCGTCGGTGCCCTCGGCGATCTTCTTCGACATGATGCTCGACGCGATGAGCGGGATCGCCTCGACCGTGCCGGTGACGTCGCGCAGCGCGTAGAGCTTCTTGTCGGCCGGTGCGAGGCCGGAGCCCGCGGCGCAGATGACCGCGCCCACGCCCTGCAGCTGCGCGAACATCTCGTCGTTCGACAGTGCAGCGCGCCAGCCCGGGATCGCCTCGAGCTTGTCGAGCGTGCCGCCGGTGTGGCCGAGCCCGCGGCCCGACAACTGCGGCACCGCGACACCGAAGCTCGCCACGAGGGGGGCGAGGGGAAGCGTGATCTTGTCGCCGACGCCGCCGGTCGAATGCTTGTCGACGGTCGGCTTGCCCAGCCCCGAGAAGCTCATCCGCTCCCCCGACGCGATCATCGCGTCGGTCATGACGCGGATCTCGTCGCGGGTCATGCCGTTCAGCAGCACGGCCATCGCGAAGGCCGCCATCTGCGAGTCGGCGACGTAGCCGCGCGTGTACGCGTCGACCATCCAACGCAGAGCCGGCTCGGCGACCGCGCCGCCGTCGCGCTTCGTCCGGATGACGTCGACCGCGTCGAAGGCCTCGACGGTCATCGTGCGGCCTCCTCGAGGTCGCGCGGGCCGAACGCGTCGGGCAGCACCTCGTCGATGGTGCGGATGCCCGACACCGTCTCGAGCAGCATGCCCGGGATCGCGAACTCGTACAGCAGCTGCCGGCAGCGGCCGCACGGCATGATCGTGTCGCCGTGGCCGTTGACGCACACGAACGCCACGAGGCTCCCGCCGCCCGAGTTCGCGAGTTCGCTCACGAGCCCGCACTCGGCGCAGAGGCTGATGCCGTACGACGCGTTCTCCACGTTGCACCCGGTCACGATGCGCCCATCGGTCACGAGGGCGGCGGCGCCGACCCTGTAGCGCGAGTACGGGGCGTACGCGCGCTCCATCGCGTCCGTCGCCGCGCCGCGCAGCTCATCCCAGTCGATATCGGTCATGAGCGCGCTCCGTTCGCGGGGGTTCGGGTATCAGGAGGGTCGACGGATGCCGCTTCCCGGCATCCGTCGGCCTTCATCGGCACTGCAGGCACCGGCGTCATCCCTTGATGTACGGTTTGCCCGCTGCCGCGGGGCCGCGTATCTGACCCGCGAAGCCGGCGACGGCGATGATCGTCACGACGTACGGCAGCATCAGCATGAACTCGCTGGGGATCGGCGTCCGGAGCACGGTCAGGAGATTCTGCAGGTTCGTCGCGAAGCCGAACAGCAGCGCCGCGAGGGTCGCCCGGATCGGATCCCAGCGGCCGAAGATCACCGCGGCGAGGGCGATGAAGCCGAGGCCCGCGGTCATCTCCTTCGTGAACTGTCCCACCGAGACGAGGGTGAAGTATGCACCGCCGATGCCGGCGATCGCGCCCGCGAGCGAGACATTCCAGAACCGGCTGGTGTTGACCTTGATGCCCACCGTGTCGGCCGCCTGCGGGTGCTCGCCGACGGCGCGCAGACGCAGCCCCCAGCGGGTGCGGTAGAGGCCCCACGCGACCAGCGCGATCGTGGCATACATGAGGTAGACGATGAACGTCTGGTTGAACAGCACCGGACCGATGATGGGGATCTCGCTGAGGAGCGGGATCTCGATGCGGGTGAAGCGCACGGGGCGGTTCAGTTCGGCCTCGTTCGGCACGAGCAGCGCTCCGTAGAGGAAGCCCGTCAGGCCGGTGACGAGCACGTTGAGCACGACACCGACGATCACCTGGTCGACCAGGTACTTGATCGAGAACGCCGCGAGCACGAATGCGACCAGCACGCCGCCCACCATCGCGCCGACGAGGCCGACGAACGGGTTGTGCGTGATGCTCGCGAGGAGCGCCGCGCTGAACGCGCCGAAGAGGAACTGACCCTCGATCGCGACGTTGACGACGCCGACCCGCTCGCCGATCACGCCGCCCAGGGCGCCGAAGATGAGCGGCACGGACAGCGACAGCGCGCCGAACAGCAGCCCGGTGACGGGCACGAGGCCGCCTGCTGCGGCCCAGACGAGGAACGCGAACACCGCGAGCAAGCCGAAGACGATCGGAAGCCAGATCCCCGTGGAACGGTAGTTCGCGGAGTCCCAGAACGCCCACAGCGTGAGCAGCACCAGGACGCCCACGAGGATCCAGCAGGTGATGGCCGTCGGGACGCTCAGGTTCGGCAGCGCGATCGACGACGACGGGTCGCTGAGACGGAACGTGCTGATGCCGTTGCGCGGGACGAACAGGAAGAGCAGCGCGACCAGCGCCGTCGCGATGGCGAGGGTGATCGGCAGCTTGAGATGCCGCACCTTCACGGTGGCGAGCTGGATCGTGCCGTCGGGCGCAGGAGCCAGAGCGGTCATGCGGACACCGCCTTCTTCGCGGCCTTGGCTCTCGCCTTGGCGGCCTTCTCGGCATCGGTCTTCGGCAGGAAGAAGATCGTGCGGATGAGCGGCGGCGCCGCGATGAACAGCACGATGAGCGACTGCACGACGAGGACGATGTCGACCGGGATGCCCTGGGACGCCTGCATCGTGAACGAGCCGGCCTTGAGGGCGCCGAACAGGATGCCGGCTGCGAACACTCCCCACGCCCGGCTGCGGCCGAGCAGGGCGACGGTGATGGCATCGAAGCCGATGCCGGCGTCGATGAGCCCGTCGAACCCGGTGGTCACCGAGCCCTGGATCTGGTTCATGCCCGCGAGGCCCGCGAGACCGCCGGCGAAGAGCATCGCGTAGATGTACATGCGCTGCACCGAGATGCCCGACGCCCGCGCGGCGTGCGGGTTCTCGCCGACGGCGCGCAGGCGGAAGCCGAGGCTGGAGCGCTCGACCAGCCACCACACGAACACCGTCGCGGCGATCACGATGATGAAGCCCCAATCCAGCAGCGGGAAGCGGGGCCCGAGCAGATCGGGGAACTGCGCGTTCGCCGGCGTCGCCGCCGAGATCGGCTGGTCGCCGGCGGGGCGCTGCAGGATGCCGGGCGTGCGCACCATCCACGTCACGAGGTAGAACGCGACGTAGTTGAGCATGATCGTGAGGATGACCTCGTGGGCGCCGGTACGCGCCTTCAGCACACCGACGATGCCACCCCAGATCGCACCGCCGGCGATGCCGGCCGCGAGGGTCAGGGGCAGCTGCAGGAACATCGGCAGGTTCAGGTTGAACGTGAACAGGGCCGCCGTCGCACACGCGATGAGAATCTGGCCGCGGCCGCCGATGTTGAACAGTCCCACCCGGAACGCCAGCGCGACGCCGAGACCCGCGGCGATGAGCGGGGCGGCGAAGCCGAGCGTGTTGGTGAGCGGGCGGATCTGCGTCGCGAAGTCGTTCGCGCGGGGGTTGTAGATCGCACCCCGGAAGAGCGCCTCGTAGCCGCCGTACACGGCGTTCCAGATCGCGCCGAGGGTGTCGCCGGGTCGCGCGAAGAAGTATCCGGACGCCGCCTGGACGTCCTCGTCGGTAAGAGCCATGAGGATGCCGCCGACGACCATCGCGACGACGATCGCGAGGACGGTCGTCACCCAGTTGCTGCGCAGCAGCTCCTTGATGAAGACGTTCTGGCGCGGCGGCGGCGGCACCTCGCCGTCCACCGCACCGGGTGCCGCGGGCGTGGGTGCGGGAAGGTCGGGAGAGCCGGTGAGCGGACCCGACACGGGCGGGAGCTGTTCGGCCGGCAGCCCCTTGAGCGGGTCTCCGCCCGCGGCGGGGTTCTGATCGTTCACGCGACGGCCTCCTCTGGCTTCTCGCCGGCCATCATGAGGCCGAGAACGTCACGGGGGGTGTCGCCGGGGACGATGCCGACGATCGCGCCGCGGTACATCACGGCGATGCGGTCGGCGAGGGCGGCGACCTCGTCGAGCTCGGTCGAGACGACGACGACCGGGATGCCGGCATCCCTGGTCTCGACGATGCGCTTGTGGATGAACTCGATCGAACCGACGTCGACGCCTCGGGTCGGCTGCGCCGCGACGAGCAGCTTCAGCTCGCGGCTCATCTCGCGGGCGATCACGACCTTCTGCTGGTTTCCGCCCGAGAGCGTGCCGGCGGGCACGTCGGCTCCCTGGGTGCGGATGTCGTACTCGGAGATGCGCGCCTTGGCGAAGTCGTCCAGCACGCCGCGCCGGATCGTACCGCCCGACACGAAAGCCTTGTCGCCGGACCGGTCGAGGATGAGGTTCTCGGCGACCGTGAAGGTGCCGACGAGGCCGTCCTCGGTGCGGTCCTCGGGCACGAAGCCGACCCCTTCGTCGAGGATGCTGCGCACGCTCTTGCCGACGAGCTCGACGCCGCCGAGCTCGATCGAACCGGTCACTCGCTCGGCGAGGCCCACCATGGCCTCGATGAGCTCGGTCTGGCCGTTGCCCTGCACTCCTGCGACGGCGAGGATCTCGCCGGGGCGGACATCGAAGCTCACGTCGTCCACGACGACGGTGCCGTTCGCGGTGACGACACGGAGGTCGCGCACCTCGAGGCCGCCCTCGCCGCGCTTCGGCGGGTCCTTGTGGACGGTCAGCTCGACCGCGCGGCCGACCATCAGCGAGGCCAGCTCCGCGTTGGACGCGGTCGGCGACGCCTCGCCGACGACCTTTCCGAGCCGGATGACGGTGATGCGGTCGGCGACGGCGCGGACCTCGCGCAGCTTGTGGGTGATGAACACGATCGACGTGCCCTCGTCCCGCAGCTGCTTCATGATCGTCATCAGCTCGTCGGTCTCCTGCGGCGTGAGCACCGCAGTGGGCTCGTCGAACACGAGCACCTTCGCGTCGCGCGACAGCGCCTTGATGATTTCGACGCGCTGCTGCACCCCCACCGGCAGGTCGCCGACGATCGCGTCGGGATCGACCTCGAAACCGAAGCGGTCTGCGACGGCGCGCACGTGCTGGCGGGCCTTGGCGAGGTCGAGCGCCCCGAGCGCCTTGGTGTCTTCGTGACCGAGCATGACGTTCTCGGCGACCGTGAAAACCGGAATCAGCATGAAGTGCTGATGCACCATGCCGATGCCCGCGTTCATCGCGTCGCCGGGACCCCGGAAGTGCTGGACCGCGTCGTCCAGGAGGATCTCGCCCTCGTCGGCCTGGTACAGGCCGTAGAGCACGTTCATGAGTGTGGATTTGCCGGCGCCGTTCTCGCCGAGAAGGGCATGGATCTCACCCGGCTGGACCACGAGATCGATGTGGTCGTTCGCGACGAGGGACCCGAAACGCTTCGTGATCCCACGGAGCTCGAGCTTCATATGTGCACCCTATATATGCTGTCGGCCGCCGCGCCATCCATCTGATGGCGACGGGGAAGAACGCGGCCGGGTGGAGTCGTCCACCCGGCCGCGTTCCGCTGATTCCTGCTGCCTTACGGCGAGCTGGGCGAGGTCACCTCGAGGTCGCCCGAGATGATCTGCTCCTGCAGCGCGGCGAGCTCGTCGAGCAGGCCCTCCGGCAGCTGCGACTCGAACGAGCCGAAGCCCGACAGGCCGACGCCCTCGTTCTCGAGCGTTCCGATGTAGGTGGTGACGTCGAAGTCACCGGTCGCCGCCTCCATGGTCGCCTGGTAGACGGCCTCGTCGATGCGCTTCATGATCGAGACCAGCACCATGTCGGCGACCGAGGGGTCGGCGGCAGCGAGGTCGGAGTCGACACCGAGCATGACGGTGCCGCTGCCCGCGTCGGTGATCGCGTCGCGCGCGCTCTGGTAGATCGGGCCGCCGACCGGGAGGATCACGTCGACGCCCTGGTCGAGGATGCCCTGCGCGGTCTGCTTGGCGGTGTCGTTCGCGGCGAAGCCACCGGTCATCGAGCCGTCCTGCGCGTCGACGTCCCAGCCGAAGGTCTCGACCGCGGCACCCTTGTCTTCGTTGTACTTCTCGACGCCGTCGATGAAGCCGTCCATGAAGATCGTCACGGGCGGGATCGGGATGCCGCCGAAGGTGCCGACCTTGTTGACACCGGCCTGCTCCGACCACGCGGCGGCGGCGTAGCCGCCGAGGTACGCGGCCTGGACCGTGTCGAACAGGAGGGGCTTGATGTTCGGCGCGTCGGTCGTCCCGTCACCGGTCTCCTTGCCGTCGTCGCCGGTCTTGCCGCTGTTGTCAGCCCGGTCGTCGATGATGGCGTAGTTCACATCGGGGTTCGCAGTCGCGGAGGCGATGGTGTCGGCGGAGAGCTTGAAGCCGACCGAGACGATGAAGGTGCAGCCCTCTGCGATCAGGTTCTCGAGGTTCGGGGCGTAGTCGTTGGCCGAGCTCGACTCGACCTCGATCGGCTCGACGCCGAGCTCCTCGGCGGCGCGCTCCATGCCTTCGAGGGCGGACTGGTTGAACGACTTGTCGTTGAACCCGCCGTCGTCCGACACGAGGCAGGGGGTGAAGCCCTCGACGACGTCTGCGGCGTCTCCCGTGGATTCCGTCTCCTCAGGGGCGGAGCCGCAGCCGGCGAGGGCGATCAGCATGCCCGCGGCGACGGTGACGCCGACGAGCTTCTTGGTGCGTGAGATGGTCAACTCAGCCTCCACTACGTTCCCCCGCGTCCTTCACGGGGACTGCACAAAGTTACCCACTGTGACGGCGCGGTTGCATGCATCGTGAGGCGTCGTTCGCGAAAGGTTACAAAGACGCAATATCCCGCTCAGATGAGCAGACCATCAGGGAAAACGGATGCCGCGGGCAGCGGCATCCGTTTTCACAGAACTTCGCCGCGCCCGCTGAGCTTGAGGGCGTCGACGACGCCCTTCACGCGCTGCGCGTGCTCGCTCGTGGTGACCAGCAGGGCGTCCTCGGTGTCGACGACGACGATGTCGCGCACGCCGATGAGGCTGATGACGCGCCGGGTCTGGCTGACGACGATGCCGCTGGCCGCGTCGGAGAGGATGCGGGCGTTCTCGCCGAGGATGGCGAGGTCGTTCTTGCGGCCGTGGGAGTTGAGCTTGGCCAGGCTGGCGAAGTCGCCCACGTCGTCCCAGTCGAAGTGCCCGGGGATGACGGCGAGGCGCCCCTTCGCGGCGGCGGGCTCGGCCACGGTGTAGTCGATCGCGATCTTCTTGAGCGTCGGCCACACGCGGTCGACGACGGGTCCGCGCTCTTCGCGATCGTCCCAGGCCTCGGCGAGATCCATGAGGCCCGCATAGAGGTGAGGCTCGTTCTCCGCGATCTCGCCGAGCAGCACGTCGGCGCGCGAGATGAACATGCCCGCGTTCCACAGGTAGTTGCGGTCGGCGAAGTACTCCTTCGCGGTCTCGAGGTCGGGCTTCTCGACGAAGCTCTCGACCAGCGCCGCCTCGGGCGCCCCCTCGACCTTCAGCGCGTCGCTCTTCTTGATGTAGCCGAACCCGACGGACGGCTCGGACGGCTGGATGCCGATCGTGCAGATGTAGCCCTCGCGCGCGGTCGCGACGGCCTGGTTCACGGCCCACTCGAACAGCTGCGGCACGCGGATGACGTGGTCGGCGGCGAACGAGCCGATGATCACGTCGGGCTCGCGGCGCGAGAGGATCGCCGCGGCGAGCCCGATCGCGGCGGTCGAATCGCGGGGCTCGGACTCGAGGAAGACGTTCTTGTCGTCGATGCCGGGGAGCTCCTTCTCCACGGCGGCCCGGTGCGCGCGGCCCGTCACGACGGCGATGCGGTCGGGTCCGGCAAGCGGCTCGAGCCGGTTCCAGGTGTCGCGCAGCAGGGTGTGGCCCGACCCGGTCAGATCGTGGAGGAACTTCGGCGCGTCGGCGCGCGACAGCGGCCACAGCCGGCTGCCGATGCCGCCGGCGGGGATCACGGCGTAGAAGTCGTCGATGGGTCCAGGCATGGCACCAGGCTATCGGGCGACGTTTCGCGGGGATGGACATCGTGCGGCGACCGCGTGACAGGACTACATCCGGCGGCCCACCGCCAAGAATCCAGGTTCTTTCGCCCCGCGAAGATCCCTCCGGATGGAGGGGTCGTAAGGGTCCCCTTCGTCGCCCGCCCGCGAAATGCGGGAATAGGATGTTTGCAGCGCCCGCGTGACGCCGATGGCCCGAAGCCCCGGTTCCGGGCCCTCTTCGGGGGCCGTCTCGCCGTCCGAGGCCAGCCCCATCGTGTTTCGATCCAAGGAGGACGCACGTGTCTGCACCAGCACGCGTCACACCGTCGGTATCCGAGACCACCTCCCGAGTCCCCCGAGGCACGCTCTATCGCGGGAACGAAGGCATGTGGTCGTGGGTGCTCCACCGCATCACCGGCGTCGCCATCTTCTTCTTCCTGCTCGTCCACATCCTCGACACGGCCCTCATCCGGGTGTCGCCCGAGGCGTACGACGCAGTGATCGGCACGTACAAGAACCCGGTGATGGCCCTGGGCGAGGTCGCCCTGGTCGGCGCCATCGCGTACCACGCGTACAACGGCCTGCGCATCATCCTGGTCGACATGTGGTCGTGGGCCACCCGCCACCAGCGCCAGCTGTGGTGGGGCGTGCTGGGCCTCTGGGCCGTGACGATGCTGGGCTTCGTCCCGCGTCACCTCATGCTCGCCTTCGCTCCGGGAGGGGGCCACTGATGACCGCCATCGCCGATCCGCGCGCACCGCGCGCCGCCGTCCGCCGCCGGGGCGCCAACCTCGAGAAGTGGGGCTGGGTCTACATGCGCGCCTCGGGCGTGCTGCTCGTGGTCCTCATCTTCGGCCACCTCTTCGTGAACCTGATGGTCGGCGAGGGCATCCACGGCATCGACTTCGCGTTCGTCGCCGGTAAGTACGCCACGCCGTTCTGGCAGTGGTGGGACGTGCTCATGCTGTGGCTGGCGCTCATCCACGGGGCGAACGGCATGCGCACGATCGTCAACGACTACGTGACCCACGCGGGCACGCGGCGCGTGCTGGTCTGGGCGCTCGGCCTCGCCGCCGCGTTCCTCATCGTGCTCGGCACGCTCGTCGTCTTCACGTTCGACCCGTGCATCGGGTTCGACGCCGAGACCGCGTCCGACACCATCATCAGCATCTGCGGCTAAGCGTTCGGGCGTTCCCCGAGCATCGACCACCGAAAGCACACAGCGTGAGCACTGAGACCACCGACAGCTACGTCAAGGACGGCGTCCACTACCACCAGTTCGACATCGTCATCGTGGGCGCCGGCGGCGCCGGCATGCGCGCCGCCATCGAGGCGGGCCCCGGGGCGAAGACGGCCGTCATCACGAAGCTGTACCCCACCCGCTCGCACACCGGCGCGGCGCAGGGCGGCATGGCGGCGGCCCTCGCCAACGTCGAAGAGGACTCGTGGGAGTGGCACACCTTCGACACCGTCAAGGGCGGCGACTACCTCGTCGACCAGGACGCGGCCGAGATCCTCGCCAAAGAGGCGATCGACGCGGTCATCGACCTCGAGAACATGGGCCTGCCGTTCAACCGCACGCCCGAGGGCAAGATCGACCAGCGCCGCTTCGGCGGCCACACGGCCGACCACGGCAAGACCCCGGTGCGTCGCGCGTGCTACGCCGCCGACCGCACCGGCCACATGATCCTGCAGACGCTGTTCCAGAACTGCGTCAAGCTCGGCATCAACTTCTTCAACGAGTTCTACGTGCTCGACCTGATCACCGTCGGCGAGGGCACCGACAAGCAGATCGCGGGCGTCGTCGCGTACGAGCTCGCCACCGGCGACCTGCACGTCTTCCAGTCCAAGGCCGTCATCTTCGCGACGGGCGGCTTCGGCAAGATCTTCAAGACGACCTCCAACGCTCACACCCTCACCGGTGACGGCGTCGGCATCATCTGGCGCAAGGGCCTGCCGCTGGAGGACATGGAGTTCTTCCAGTTCCACCCCACCGGCCTCGCCGGGCTCGGCATCCTCCTCACCGAAGGCGCCCGCGGTGAAGGCGCGATCCTGCGCAACGTCTCGGGCGAGCGATTCATGGAGCGCTACGCGCCGACCATCAAAGACCTCGCGCCCCGCGACATCGTCAGCCGCTGCATGGTGCAGGAGGTCGCGGAGGGCCGCGGCGCCGGCCCGCACCGCGACTACGTGCTGCTGGACTGCACCCACCTCGGTGCCGAAGTGCTCGAGACGAAACTCCCCGACATCACCGAGTTCGCCCGCACGTACCTGGGCGTCGACCCGGTCGTCGAGCCGGTGCCCGTCATGCCGACCGCGCACTACGCGATGGGCGGCATCCCCACGAACAACGACGCGCAGGTCCTCTCGGACAACACGACGGTCGTCCCCGGACTGTACGCCGCCGGCGAGTGCGCGTGCGTGTCGGTGCACGGCTCGAACCGCCTCGGCACCAACTCGCTGCTCGACATCAACGTCTTCGGCAAGCGCGCCGGCCGCAACGCCGTCGAGTACGTGCAGACCGCCGACTTCGTGCCGCTCCCCGAAGACCCCGCCGCCGAGGTGCGCACCCTCATCGAGGGCCTGCGCAACAACCCGGGCACCGAGCGCATCGCCGTCCTCCGCAAGACGCTGCAGGACGAGATGGACCGCAAGGCGCAGGTGTTCCGCACCGACGAGTCGCTCGGCGAGGTGCTCCTCACGATCGAGGAGCTGCGCGAGCGCTACAAGAACGTGCACGTCGACGACAAGGGCAAGCGGTTCAACACCGACCTGCTCGAGGCCGTCGAGCTCGGCTTCCTCCTCGACATCGCCGAGGTCGTCGTCGTCACCGCGAAGAACCGCCAGGAGAGCCGCGGCGGTCACATGCGCGACGACTTCCCGAAGCGCGACGACGAGAACTACATGCAGCACACCATGGCGTACCTGTCGGGCGACCCGCACTCGTCGAACGCCGAGGACCACATCCGCCTCGGCTGGAAGCCGGTCGTCTTCACGAAGAACGAAAAGGGCGAATTGAACTACCCGCCGATGGAGAGGAAGTACTGATGGCGACCTCGGTCACCGACGTCATCGAGCGCACCGACGCCGACGCGCCCGTCCGCGCGGAGGAGTCCCAGAGCGACACCGGCATCCAGTCGTTCCTCGTCACCTTCATCATCCGGCGCTTCGACCCCGAGGTCGACGAGGAGCCGCGCTGGGTCGACTACGACGTCGAGCTCTACTCGACGGACCGCGTGCTCGACGCCCTGCACAAGATCAAGTGGGAAGTCGACGGCTCGCTGACGTTCCGCCGCTCGTGCGCCCACGGCATCTGCGGGTCCGACGCGATGCGCATCAACGGCCGCAACCGGCTCGCGTGCAAGACGCTCATCAAGGACCTCGACATCTCGCAGCCGATCTACGTCGAGGCGATCAAGGGCCTTCCCCTCGAGAAGGACCTCGTCGTCGACATGGAGCCCTTCTTCGCGTCGTACCGCGAGGTGCAGCCGTTCCTCATCGCGAACTCGACGCCCGAGAAGGGCAAGGAGCGCATCCAGTCGATCGTCGACCGCGAGGTCTTCGACGACACCACCAAGTGCATCCTCTGCGCCGCCTGCACGTCGTCGTGCCCGGTCTTCTGGACCGACGGCCAGTACTTCGGCCCGGCCGCGATCGTCAACGCGCACCGCTTCATCTTCGACTCGCGCGACGACGCGGGCGACGTGCGTCTCGACATCCTCAACGACAAGGAGGGCGTGTGGCGCTGCCGCACGACCTTCAACTGCACCGAGGCCTGCCCGCGCGGCATCGAGGTCACCAAGGCCATCGCCGAGGTCAAGCAGGCGGTCCTCCGCGGACGCGTGTAACCCCGGTTCTCTTTCACGCAGACGGATGCCGCATCCCTGAGGGATGCGGCATCCGTCTGTCGCTAATCTGAAGACCGTGACGCACACTCCCCCGCCCGATGCCCGTGCGGCAGCGGACGCCGCGCAGCGCGAAGAGGAGTCGCTGCGCGAGCGCTGGGAGGCGACGGAGCACAGCCTGCGCCAACGGTTCGACGCACCGATCACCCGCGCGACGCGGCTGACGCAGGCGACGATGGCGTGGTTCCCGGTGCGGGTCTGGCGGCACTTCCTCATCGAGAACGGGTTCCTCCTCGCGGCGGGCGTCAGCTACGTCGCGCTGTTCGCGTGCTTCGCCGCGATCTACCTCGTGTTCGCGATCGTGGGGATCTGGCTGGGCGGCAGCCCGCAGGCGGTCGAGGCGCTCATCGAGCTGATCAACGTCTACATCCCCGGCCTGATCGCCGACTCGGGCGGTCTCGCCACCCCCGAGCAGGTGCAGGAGATCGCCTCGTCGAACTCGGGGGTCCTCGGGTGGACGGGTGTGATCGCGCTCGGCACCCTCATCTGGACCGCCATCGACTGGGTCACCTACTCGCGGCGGGCGGTGCGTGAGCTGTTCGCCATCCCGCCGGATCGCCGCAGCTACTTCCTGCTGAAAGCGCGGGACTTCGTCGCCGCCCTCATCTTCGGCGCCGCGCTGATCGTCGGCGCCGCGCTGAGCACTGTCGGCGCCCTGGCGATGAACTGGATCTTCTCGTTGCTCGGCTGGACCGAGACCAGCGCGTTCACCGAGATCAGCGTGAGCATCGGCTCGCTGGTGATCGGGTTCGTCGTGACGTCGACCGCGCTCGTCGGGCTCTTCCGCTTCCTCACCGGAACGAAGCTGCCATGGCGGCGCATCTGGCCGGGCGCCATGCTCGGCGGCCTCGGGATCTCGGTGCTGCAGCTCGGTGCCGGCCTGCTCCTGAGCTACACGCCCTCGAACCCTCTGCTGGCGACCTTCGCGATCTTCATCGGGATGCTGCTGTGGTTCCGGCTGCTCGGAATCGTCATGCTCGTCGCCGCGGCGTGGATCGCCGTCGCGGCGAAGGACCGCGACGTCGTGCTGCTGCCGCAGACCGACGCCGAGCGCGTCGCCGCCGAGCACGCGGCGCTGCTCGTTGCCGCGAGGGTGCGGCTGCGCACCGCGCAGGACGCCCGCGACCAGGCACCCTGGTACCGGGTGTGGGTCGCCGACCGCGCGGTGCGCGACGCCGAGGAGGAGCTCAGTCAGGTCGAGGCGGCGACTCCCGCGGCGGCAGGGCACAGCCCCTCCGCGGCCGCGACGGCGTCGAAGCCGGCCGCGCCGGCGGCCTCGGCGCCGACGTCCGCCCTGCCGAAGTCTGCGGGTAAGGCGAAACGTTCGCGGACGTCGAAGGACACGTCGCGCACAGGCGCAGACCACCTCTGACACGTCTGCCGATGTCGGTGGCCCCGGATAGTCTTTCCGTCGTGTCTCGCCGTGTTCGCATCGCCTCTGTCAACGTCAACGGAATCCGCGCGGCGACGCGCAAGGGCATGCTCGAGTGGCTCGACGCCGCCGATATCGACGTGATGGCCTTGCAGGAGGTCCGTGCGACCGAGGACGAACTGCGTGCCGCTCTCCCCGGCTGGGAGATCGTGAACGACGAGGCCCTCGCCAAGGGGCGCGCCGGCGTCGCCGTGGCGAGCCGCATCCCCTCGGTGGAGGTGCGCCGCGTGCTCGGGCCCGCGGCCGAAGACGCTGCTGAGGTGCTCGACAGCGCCGGCCGCTGGATCGAGGCCGACTTCGACATCGACGGCGAACGCCTGATCGTCGTGAGCGCCTACGTCCACACCGGCGAGGCCGATACGCCCAAGCAGGACGCCAAGTGGGCCTTCCTCGACGCGATGGAGACACGGATGCCGCAGCTCAAGGCCGCGTCCCCTCTCGCGCTCGTCATGGGCGACCTCAACGTCGGCCATCGCGAGTTCGACATCCGCAACTGGAAGGGCAACGTCAAGAAGGCCGGCTTCCTCCCGCGCGAGCGGGCGTACTTCGACCGGTTCTTCGGCGAAGAGGGCGCGGAGGTCACCGGCGCCGACGGCTCGACCGGCCCGGGCCTCGGCTGGGTCGACATCGGCCGCCGCTTCCACGGCGACGTCGACGGCCCCTACACGTGGTGGTCCATGCGCGGGCGCGCGTTCGACAACGACACCGGGTGGCGCATCGACTACCACCTCGCGACGCCCGAGCTCGGCGACCGGGTCGCCGACTACCGTGTGGTGCGCGCACCCTCGTGGGACACGCGCTGGAGCGACCACTCCCCCGTCGTCGCCGACTATTCGATCGGGCGCTGAGGCGCAGCATCCGCTTTATAGACTTGTCGGATGAGTAGATCGCGCCTGTACTCCGGCATGCAGCCCTCCGCCGACTCGCTTCAGATCGGCAACTACATCGGGGCTCTCATGCAGTGGCGCGACCTGCAGGAGTCGTACGACGCGTTCTTCTCG
Organism: Microbacterium sp. F01; assembly: GCF_056156365.1. Classification (NCBI taxonomy): domain Bacteria; kingdom Bacillati; phylum Actinomycetota; class Actinomycetes; order Micrococcales; family Microbacteriaceae; genus Microbacterium; species Microbacterium sp. F01. The sequence continues at coordinate 1,111,391 of NZ_CM149592.1, read as the reverse complement.
GTCGTCGACCTGCACGCGATCACCGTCGCGCAGGACCCCGAGCACCTCCGCGAGAAGACGCGCCGCACCGCCGCCCAGTACATCGCCGCCGGCATCGAGCCCTCGAAGTCGACGCTGTACGTGCAGTCGCACGTGCCCGCGCACCCCGAGCTGGCGTGGATCCTGTCGACGATCACGGGCTTCGGCGAGGCCGGGCGCATGACGCAGTTCAAAGACAAGTCCTCGCGCTACGGCTCGGACGCGACCTCGGTCGGACTGTTCACGTACCCGGTGCTGATGGCCGCCGACATCCTGCTGTACCAGACCGACATCGTGCCCGTCGGCGACGACCAGAAGCAGCACGTCGAGCTGACCCGCGACCTTGCCGAGCGGTTCAACAGCCGCTTCGGCGAGACGTTCAAGGTGCCGATGCCGGTCATCCAGCAGGAGACGGCCCGCATCTACGACCTGCAGAACCCCACCGCGAAGATGTCGAAGTCGGCCGAGACCGATGCCGGCGTGCTGTGGCTGCTCGACGACCCGGCGGTGTCAGCGAAGAAGATCATGCGCGCGGTCACCGACTCCGAGGGTTCGGTGCGCTACGACCGCGAGGCCAAGCCCGGTGTCTCGAACCTGCTGGTGATCTACGCGGCCCTGACCGGTCGCCAGATCCCGTCCATCGAGGACGAGTACGCGGGCCGCGGCTACGGCGACTTCAAGAAGGGCCTCGCCGAGGTCGTGGTGAACGAGTTCGGCCCGGTGCGCGAGCGCGCGCTCGAGCTGCTCTCCGACACCGCCGAGCTCGACCGCGTGCTCGCGGTGAACGCAGGCAAGGCCGAGGAAGTCGCGAACCGCACCCTCGCCGACGTCTACGACAAGGTCGGCCTCCTCCGCCGCTCCCGCTGACCGCGGACGGGTGCCGCGGCCCCGGGCTGCAGCATCCGTCCGTCCCGGTTCCCAATTCAGGATCGGCATCCCGTCGCTCTGCGGTGCCGCCTGTGTTCTCGGGCCGAGGACCAACCATCCTGCGCGCATCTCCTGAATTCGGAACGCTCTGAACCGGGGACGCAGGCGCGGCGGCACGCTCAGCGACCGTTGCGGGCCGTCAGCCCCGAGATCGCCTGCATGACCTCGTCTGGCCGGTGCATGATGTCCTGTGCTGTCAGCCGCAGTACTGAGTAGCCCTGGCGCGCGAGCGCGAGGTCGCGGCGGTAATCCTTGAGCTGCTGTGCCCAGTCACTGTGGTGCTGCTTGCTGTCGCACTCGATGACGAGCCAGCCGTCGACCACAAGGTCGACGAACCCGACGTCGTCGAACTCGACCTGCAGGTCGAAGGTGCAGCCGAGAGCCCGCAGGATGAGGCGGACGAAGGTCTCGGGTCCCGACTGCGCGCGGCCGTCGATGAGCGGGCGAAGGACCGAGTACCGCGCGGGAATCAGCGCGAAGACCTCGGAGACCTGCGCTTCGGTGAGCAACTTCTTGTTGAGCGCGCTGTCGATCGAAGCGACTGCGGCGCGGGGACTCTGGCAGATCATGGCCTGCGCGAGGGCGACAACGATGTCGACGCAGGTCGCACTGCCCGGATCCTCAGGCAGCACCTCCCAGTGGAGCCGTGTGCCATGCGGCTTCGACAGGTCGAGACGCTTCTTGCGGTTGTGCGGCGAGCGCATGCGGCTGGCCCTCGGCGTGAGATGCACGTGCAGCCGGGAATTCTCCAGCACGAAGACCTCGAGCATCTCCAGCAGTGACAGGCAGGTCAGGCGGCCTCCGACCCGCACGGCCCGCACAACGGCGTCCGGGGCATCGGCGGGCAGGTAGCGGTCTCGCCGGGCGCGTATGAGCTTCCCGGTGCGCACGAGCGCCGTGATCTCCCGCCGGGTCATGCCTTCTTGGAACATCTCCGCGCGTGTTCTGTGCCTCTCCCACATTCGACCGAGGCTCGCGCAGGGCGGACGGCACGGTCGGACACTCGCCCGGTTCTGTGGAGGACTGCTGGCCGCCGCCGCCTGTGGAGGAGCCCCCGCTCGCCCCTCTTCCTCCTCCTCCCCTCTTGTTCCTCCTCCCCTCTTGTTCCTCCTCCCCTCTTCTTCCTCCTCCCCTCTTCTTCCCCCTCCCCTCGGCGCTGTTCCGAATTCAGGATGCGCAAACGCGCCGGACGACCGGCGCCCCGGAATCTCGGCACCAGCGGTCCGGTATCCCGTCGGCCGTCCTGAGTAGGGAACTGAGGGGGATCTCGGCCGAGCCCTGGAACGGCGAGCGCGGCCGCGTCGAGCGCGGGGCGGTGATGGCGGAGACACGCCCCGGACGGTGTTCCCAACTCAGGACGGGCGTGCGCAGATCTGCGGCGGGCCGCGGATTCACCCGATCCGGGGTCCGGCGAGCACCCGCCGATCCTGAATTCGGAACTTGGGCGCCGCCGCCGACACTGGGGCGCCGGCCATCGGATCAGTACCGCAGACGCGCGGCATACATGTTGGCAACGAGACGCGTGGGGAGGCGAGCGGCGCACCCAGGAGCTCATAGGGTGGGCTGATGGAGCCCGTGACCCTGCGCACCGCGCGCCTCGAGCTGTCGGTGCCGCGCGTGGAGGACGTCGACGCCATCCACGCCGCGTGCCAGGACCCCGACATCCAGCGCTACACCAGGGTGCCGTCGCCGTACGCGCGCGAGGACGCCGAGAAGTTCGTCGTCGCGGTGGCCGAGCAGTGGGCGGGCGAGCTGCATCGCACGTGGGTGATCCGCGACGGCGCGACGCTGGTCGGCACCATCGGGTTCTACCGTCTCGACGGTCACGGCAACGGCGAGATCGGGTACTGGATCGCTCCGGACCAGCGCGGGGGCGGACGCCTGCGGGAAGCCGCGAATGCCGTGATCGACTGGGCCTTCTCGCCCGACGGCGCGGGCCTCACGCGCATCGAGTGGCGGGCGGTCGTGGGCAATGAGGCGTCGGCGCGCGTCGCCCGCGCGCTGGGCTTCCGCTTCGAGGGCACCCTCCGGCAGGCGCTCGTCAACTTCCAGGGCCGCCGCGACGACGGCTGGATCGGCGCGCTCCTGAAGACGGACGACCGGATGCCGCAGCCCTGGCCTGTGCTCGGGGGCTGACGGCCCGGCCCGCGTGTCGCCGCGGCATGGCAGGATGAGCGCATGCCCGAGATGCCCGAGGTGCAGGGACTCGTCGACTTCCTCGGCGAGCGGCTCACCGGCGTGCAGATCACGCGGGCGACGGTCGCGAACATCGCCGCACTGAAGACGTACGACCCGCCGATCGACGCGCTTCAGGGGCAAGCGATCACCGGTGCCTCGCGCCACGGCAAGTTCATCGACCTTGCCACCACCGGCCCTCACCTCGTGTTCCACCTCGCCAAGGCCGGATGGCTCCGCTGGTACGACGAGCTGCCGAAGACGATCATCCGCCCCGGCAAGACGCCCATCGCGCTGCGCGTCGCGCTCTTCGACGGCGCCGGGTTCGATCTCACCGAGGCCGGCACGAAGAAGTCGCTCGCCTACTACGTGGTACGCGACCCCGCGGACGTGCCCGGAGTCGCCCGGCTCGGCCCCGACCCTCTCGACGCCGCCTTCACACGCGACACCTTCGCCGACCTCCTCGCCGGTCGTCGCACGCAGATCAAGGGCGTGCTACGCGACCAGATGATCATCGCGGGGGTCGGCAACGCGTACTCCGACGAGATCCTGCATGCGGCGAAGATGTCGCCGTACGCCCTCGCGTCGTCGCTCTCCGACGACGACATCACCCGACTCTTCGAGGCGATGACGGTGACATTGACGGATGCTGTCGCCGAGGCATCCGGAAAGCCACCGGCCGAGCTGAAGGACGCGAAACGCCGGGGCATGCAGGTCCACGGGCGTCGCGGCGAGAAATGCCCGGTCTGCGGCGACGAGGTGCGCAGCGTCTTCTTCGCCGACAACTCGCTCGAGTACTGCCCCACCTGCCAGACCGGCGGCAAGATCCTCGCCGACCGACGCCTGTCGCGTCTCCTCAAGTAAGGTCAGTCGCCCGTCGTGCCCATGAGCACGCGAGCATCGTCGTCGACCCAGTCGAGCGACTTCGACACCGCCTTGCGCCACTGCCGGTAGCGGCGTTCGCGCTCGTCCTCGGGCATCCGCGGTTCGAAGCGGACATCCTCCCGCCAGTGCGCGCGCAGCTCGTCGAGGTCGTTCCACACTCCGGTCGCGAGACCCGCGGCGTACGCGGCACCGAGCGCCGTCGTCTCGACGACCTTCGGCCGCACGACCGGGATGCCGAGGATGTCGGCTTGGAACTGCATGAGCAGATCGTCGCGGGTCATGCCGCCGTCGACACGCAGCTCGTCGAGCGTGCGGCCGGTGTCGGCGACGACCGCGTCGATGACGTCGCGAGTCTGGAACGCCGTCGACTCGAGCGCCGCGCGCGCGATGTGCGCCTTGTTGACGTAGCGGGTGAGGCCGACGAGCGCGCCGCGCGCGTCGGGGCGCCAATACGGCGCGAACAGCCCCGAGAACGCCGGCACGAAGTAGGCGCCGCCGTTGTCGTCGACGCTCGCCGCCAGGGTCTCGACGTCTTCCGAGCGCTCGATGATCCCGAGGTTGTCGCGCAGCCACTGCACGAGCGATCCGGTCACCGCGATCGACCCCTCGAGGGCGTAGCGCGCGGGCTCATCCCCGATCCGGTAGCCGACGGTCGTGATGAGACCGCTGCCCGAACGCACGATCTCGGTCCCGGTGTTCACGAGGAGGAAGTTCCCGGTGCCGTAGGTGTTCTTCGACTCGCCGGCGTCGAACGCGGCCTGGCCGAAGGTCGCCGCCTGCTGGTCGCCGAGGATCCCGGCGATCGGCACCCCGTCGAGCACCGACGGCAGCGAGGAGTGCCCGACGACCTCGGACGACGAGCGGATCTCGGGCATCATCGCGCGCGGGATGCCCCACACGGCGAGGAGGTCGTCAGACCAGTCGAGGGTGCGCAGGTCCATCAGGAGCGTGCGCGACGCGTTGGTGACGTCGGTGACGTGGATACCGCCGCGTGCACCGCCCGTGAGGTTCCACACCACCCAGGTGTCGGGCGTGCCGAACAGCAGCTCCCCCGCTTCGGCGGCCGCGCGCGCGCCGTCGACGTTGTCGAGGATCCACGCGACCTTCGATGCCGAGAAGTACGTCGCCAGTGGCAGCCCGGTCGACTCGGCGAACCGGTCCGCCCCGCCCTCGCCCGCCAGTTCATCGATGCGCGGCTGGGTGCGGGTGTCCTGCCACACGAGCGCGTTGTGCACGGGGCGCCCGGTGCGCTTCTCCCAGACGATCGCGGTCTCGCGCTGGTTCGTCACACCGATCGCGGCGACGTCGGATGCTGCGAGCCCGGCGCGCGAGAGACATGAGGCGATGACCCACTCGGTGTTGGTCCAGATCTCCACAGGGTCGTGCTCCACGCGTCCGGCACGGGGAAAGATCTGCTCGTGCTCCCGCTGAGACACCGCGACCACGGCACCGGCGGCGTCGAACACGATGGCACGCGTGGAGGTCGTGCCCTGATCGATGGACAGCACGTGGTCGGGCAACGAAAGTCTCCTTGCTCGGCGGGCGACATCGCCCGCGCGGGTCGGCCGCGCGCCGAGCGCGCGTGCGGTCAGGCTATCGCGCGGCGGCGGGGATCCAGGACGGGTCCGCAGCGTGGATCCGGTCCAGCGCGCGCTCCGCCTCGAGCGCGGTGCGTGCGCCATCCCAGTCGAGCACGGAGGCGACTGCGTCGGCCGCCTCGGCGACCGCCTCCGCCGTCGCCTCGCCGAGGAATGCGATGCTGGTGCGCCGCAGCAGGAGGTCGTCGAGGTGCGCGACGTCCTCCGTCGCCGCGAGGTGCCGCAGCTCACCCGAGCTGTACCCGGGCAGGTGCTCGAGCAGCACGTCGTCGGCATCCGCCGCGATCGCGTCGACGACCGCAGCGGCGACCGTGCCGTAGCGGTCGAGCAGCATCGCGACACGGGCGGCCGGCACGGCGGCGGCATGGGCCGAGATCCACTGCTGCCGCGCGCGCTCGGTCATCGGGAAGCCGCGGCCGCCGCCGATCGGCACTCCCCGGGTCGAGCTGCGGCGCGGCCGCGCCAGCAGCTCGAGGGCGCGGTCGGCGAGGTGCTCGGCCGACGCACGGAAGGTGGTCCATTTGCCGCCGATGAGGCTCAGGACCGTGGCATCCCCACCGATCAGCGGTGCGGACTCGACCCGGTAGTCGCGCGAGACGAACCCCGGCGAGACGTCGTCGTGGCCGGGGAGCGGCCGGACGCCCGCGAACCGGTAGACGATCTGGGAGCGCACAACCGGAATCGTCGGCAGCACCTGGCCGATGAGCTCGATGAAGTAGTCGACCTCCGCCTCGGTGCACACGATCGAGTCGGCCATGTCGTGCTCGAGGTCGGTGGTGCCGACGAGCACGCGTCCCTTCAGCGGGTAGATGAGGACGATGCGGCCGTCCTCGTTCTCGAAGAACAGCTCCCGTCCGCCGGTCGCCGCGAGCAGTTCGGGGTGGTCGAGCACGACATGCGAGCCCTTGGTGCCGCCCATGTACCGGGTCGGATCGCCGAGGGCGAGGTTGGTGAGGTCGGTCCACGGACCACTGGCATTGACGACGACGGATGCTGAGAACCGCACCTCTCCGCCGGTCAGCGCGTCGCGCAGCACGACCCGCCCGTCGTCGACCCCGACAGCTGCGGTGTAGTTCGCCGCACGGGCGCGATCGCCGCCCGCTGCGCGACCGTCGCGCAGCACGTCGATGGCAAGGCGCTCGGGGTCGTGGAGGGACGCGTCCCAGTAGGTCGCGGTGTACTTCACGTCGGGGTTCAGCTGCGGCAGCTGGGCGAGCGAGCGCTTGCGCCCGTGGAAGGTGTGCCGCGGCACCGTGCTCTTGCCGAACACGCCGCCGCCGCGCGAGAACGAGTCGTAGATGACGAGCCCGATCTTGATGAGCGCCGCGCCGCGCTCGTGGTGCGTTCCGCCGCCGTGGCGCAGGAATCGCAGCGGCGCCGAGAGCACGCCGGAGAACGTCGAGAAGATCGGGATGGTGGTCTGCAGCGGCCTCACGAAGTGCGGGGCGGTTCGCAGCAGCGCGTTGCGCTCGGTCACGGCCTCGTGCACCAGCCGGAACTCACCGTTCTCGAGGTAGCGGATGCCGCCGTGGATCATGTGCGACGACGCGGCCGACGCGCCGCTCACGAAGTCGTCACGCTCCACGAGCGCGACATCGACCCCCTGCATCGCGAGGTCGCGGAACGTCGCCAGACCGTTGATTCCGCCGCCGATGATGAGCACGTCGGCGTAGGGCCGCTCCGCGAGCGTCGCCCATCCTCGTTCCGCAGCCCGCGCCGTCATCGCATCCCCCATCGTCGTGCTGTCCGCAGTCCCATCATGACACCTCTGGACGTCCTTGCAGGCGATATGCACATACGTGCACGATGGTTCCATGGACCAGATCGGGGACGCCCGCACGATGCACCGCGCGCTCACCGCCGCGCACCTCTATTACGTGCAGGACCGCACGATGGATGCGATCGCACGCGAGCTCGGCACGTCGCGCTCGACCGTGTCGCGGCTCCTCACCCACGCACGTGCGACCGGCATCGTCGACATCCGCATCCGGTCCCCCTTCGCCGCGCCGCAGCGACTCGAGGACCAGCTCGCCGAGCGCTTCGGCATCCTCGCCCAGGTGGTTCCCGTGCCCGACGACGCCACCGACGTCGACCGGCTCCAGCGCGTCGCCGTCGCGGCCGCACATGCACTCCTCGACCTCGTCCAGGACGATATGACGGTGGGCGTCGCGTGGGGATCGACCACCGCCGCGGTGAGCCGTCACCTCGTTCCGAAATCGGTGCACGGCGCGACCTTCGTGCAGCTGAACGGCTCGGGCAACACCCACTCGACGGGCCTGCTCTACGCGAGCGAGATCCTCAGCCGCTTCGCCGCCGCCTACGACGGCAGCGCGCAGCAGTTCCCCGTGCCGGCGTTCTTCGACGACCCCGCCACGAAGGACGCGATGTGGCGCGAGCGCAGCACGCGACGCATCCTCGACATGCTGCCCTCGATGGATCTCGTGCTGTTCAGCACCGGCTCGGCCGGGTCGCGCGTGCCGAGCCACGTCTACAGCGGCGGCTACCTCGAGCCCGCCGAACTCGACCAACTCGCCGACGATGGCGTCGTCGGCGACGTGGCCACGGTCTTCTACCGCGCGGACGGATCGAGCGACGGCATCGCCCTGAACGACCGCGCCACCGGGCCCAGCCTCGCCGTGCTGCGCGGCATCCCGCGACGTGTATGCATCGTGTCGGGGGTGTCGAAGCTGGCGAGCCTGAAAGGTGCGCTCGCCGCACATATCGCGACGGACCTCATCGTCGACGAGGCGACCGCGCGAGCGCTCCTGGAGTGAGGTTCCGGCGCCGAGACTCGTGCACACGGACTTCATGCGAAGACATGGAATGAATGGACGGATGCCGCGTTGACTACACTCGAGAGCAGCAAACGTGCTCCGGGGTCGGTGTGAATCCGAACCGGCGGTGACAGTCCGCGAGCCAAGGCATCAGCATCCCTTTCGGATGCCGCCGCGGCCGATCCGGTGGAATTCCGGAACCGACGGTGATGCGACAGGTTTCTTCACGGAGGCCGGTCGCTAGTCCGGATGGGAGGCAGCACGAAGGCGACGCCGTGCGCGCGCCTTCGCTTCCCTTGCCCCGGGGCGTCGAGAACGACGAGACGAGGGGCCGGATGGCGAGCACAGCGGAACACGACGCGATGCGTCGGGCGCTGGCGATTGCGCGACGCGGCCCTCGCGGCGTCAACCCGCAGGTCGGCGCCCTGTTCCTCTCCCCCGACGGTGAGGTCCTCGCCGAGGGCTGGCACCGCGGCGCCGGCACCCCGCACGCCGAGGTCGACGCGCTGTCACGGCTCGCGCCCGGCGCCGCACGCGGCGCGACCGCGATCGTGACGCTCGAGCCGTGCAACCACACGGGTCGCACCGGCCCTTGCTCGGAGGCGCTCATCGCCGCCGGCGTCACGCGGGTCGTCTACGCGATCGCCGACCCCGGCGACCACTCCTCCGGCGGGGGCACGCGGCTGCGCGCGGCCGGGGTCGAGGTCGAGGCGGGCCTGCTCGCCGACGAGGCGACAGCGCTCCTCGACTCGTGGCTGACCGTCCAGCGCCTGCGCCGCCCGCACGTGACCGTGAAGTGGGCCCAGAGCCTCGACGGTCGGGCGGCGGCAACCGACGGCACCAGCAAGTGGATCACCGGGCCGCAGGCGCGCGCCGACGTCCACCGCCGCCGCGCCGAAGCCGACGCGATCGTCGCCGGCACCGGCACGGTGCTCGCCGACGACCCGGCGCTCACCGCCCGCACCGACGACGGCTCGCTGCTCGGCCACCAGCCCGTTCCGGTCGTCGTGGGCTCGCGCGCGGTGCCCGACGCGGCGGCTGTGCGGCAGCATCCCCACGCATTCCTCCAGTACCCGGGCGACGACGCGTCGGGCGGGCTGCCGGCCGTGCTGGAAGACCTTCGCCACCGCGGCGTGCAGCGCGTGTTCGTCGAGGGCGGCCCGGCCCTCGCGGCGTCGTTCCTGCGCGAACGCCTCGCCGACGAGCTGCTCGTGTACGTCGCACCGGTGCTGCTGGGCGGCGAACGGGTCGCAGTGCAAGACATCGGGGTGACCACCATGAGCGAGGCGAGGCGCCTGGCCGTAGCATCCGTCATCCCCCTCGGCGACGATCTGCTGTTCGTCGCCCACCCCGCTTCGGAAGGAGACGAGTGATGTTCACCGGAATCATCGAAGAGATCGGCGAGGTCACGGGTGTCGAGCCGTCAGGAGACGGCGTGCGCGTGACGGTGCGCGGGCCGAAGGCCGTGTCGGATGCCGCGCATGGCGACTCCATCGCGGTCAGCGGCGTGTGCCTCACCGTCGTCGAGCAGGGCCCCGACTGGTTCACCGCCGACGTCATGAAGCAGACGCTCGACATGTCGACGCTCGAGGGCGTCGCCGCCGGTCGCGTGGTCAACCTCGAGCGCGCGACCGCCGCCCACGGCCGCCTCGGCGGGCACGTGGTGCAGGGCCACATCGACGGCACCGGCACGGTGCTCGAGGTGCGCCCCGGAGAGCAGTGGCAGGTGCTGCGCATCTCCGTGCCGGGCGAGCTCGCCCCGCTCGTCGTCGACAAGGGCTCGATCGCCGTCGACGGCGTCTCGCTCACGGTGAGCGGTGCAAGCCCGGCCGCCCCCGGCGACGGGTGGTTCGAGGTCTCGCTGATCCCCGAGACCCTCGCCGCGACCACCCTCGGCGCCCGTGTGCCGGGCGACCGCGTCAACCTCGAGACCGACATCCTCGCGCGCCACGTGCAGAGGCTGATGAACTTTGCTCGATTCCCCGCGGACGCGTCCGCACCCACGGAAGGAGGCTCGAAGTGAGCCTTGCCACCATCCCCGAGGCACTGGAGGCGCTGCGCGCCGGCCGGCCGGTCATCGTCGCCGACGATGAGAACCGCGAGAACGAGGGTGATGTCATCCTGTCGGCCCAGCTCGCCACCCCCGAGTGGGTCGCGTGGACTGTCCGCTGGACGAGCGGATTCCTGTGCGCGCCGATGCCCGCCGACTGGGCCGACCGCCTCGACCTGCCGCCCATGGTCGAGAACAACGAGGACGCCCGCGGCACCGCGTACACCGTGAGCGTGGATGCCGCCGACCGCATCTCGACGGGCATCAGCGCCACCGATCGCGCGCACACGCTCAACGTTCTCGCGAACCCGGAGTCGACGCCCACCAGCGTGATCCGTCCCGGCCACATCCTGCCGCTGCGTGCCGTCGACGGCGGCGTGCGCGACCGCGCGGGCCACACCGAAGCCGCGGTCGAGCTCATGAAGCTCGCCGACCTCGCACCCGTGGGCGTGATCGGCGAGGTCGTCGCCGAGGACGGCAGCATGATGCGCCTGCCCGGACTGCAGGAGTTGGGCGCCGAGTACGGCATCCCCGTCATCACGATCGAGCAGCTCGTCGCCTACCTCGATGAGAACGTCCCGTGCGACCCCGCGACCCGCAGCGCCCACAAGCGCCGCGTGAGCCTCCGCGCCGAGGCTCACGTGCCCACCGCGCACGGCGAGTTCCGCTTCCTCGCATACAAGGACCGTGTCACCGGCACCGACCACATCGCGGTCGTGTCCGGCGAGCTGTCGGAGGCGCCGCTCGTGCGCGTGCACTCGGAGTGCCTGACCGGCGAGGCGTTCGGCTCGCTCAAGTGCGAATGCGGCCCGCAGCTCGAAGCGGCGCTCGACGCCATCGAGCAGGACGGCGGTGTGGTCATCTACATGCGCGGCCACGAGGGTCGCGGCATCGGCCTCATCAACAAGCTGCGCGCCTACTCGCTGCAGGAGCGCGGCCTCGACACCGTCGACGCCAACCTCGCACTGGGCCTGCCCGCCGACGCGCGCGACTACGCGGCGGCCGCCGGCATCCTCACGGACCTCGGCGTCGAGAAGGTGCGCCTGCTGACCAACAACGCCGACAAGGTGAAGCAGCTCCGCGACCTCGGACTCGACATCGTCGAGCAGGTGCCGCTGCTGGTCGGCGTCGGCCCGAACAACCACCAGTACCTGGCGACGAAGCGCGATCGCATGGGACACCTGATCGACGAGGCGGATCTGGCAGACGCCATCGCCCACATGCACGAAGGAGCAGAACGATGAGCGGCAAGGGCGCACCCGAGGCCACGGCACCCGTCGACGGCAGCGGGCTCGACGTGGTCGTCGTCGCGGGCACGTGGCACGAGACGATCACCGACGGCCTCATCGCCGGTGCCGCGCGCGCCGCCGAAGCCGCCGGCGCGTCGCACCGCCTGGTGCGCGTGCCCGGCTCGTTCGAGCTGCCGGTCGTCGCGAAGGCTGCTCTGGAAGCCGGAGCCGACGCCGTCGTGGCGCTGGGCGTCATCATCCGCGGCGGCACGCCGCACTTCGAGTTCGTGTCGAACGCGGCGACCGACGGCCTGACGCGCGTCGCACTCGACACCGGCAAGCCGGTCGGCTTCGGCGTGCTGACGCTCGACGACGAGGCACAGGGCATCGCCCGCGCCGGTCTCGAGGGCTCCGTGGAAGACAAGGGGTTCGAGGCCGCCGACGCGGCCATCCGCACCGCGGTGGTGCTCCGCAATCTGCGTTCCTGAGCCGTGCGGAACTCTACCCTTTCGCGATTCCCGGGAATCGCGAGAGGGTAGATCTCCGCACGAGTGACAGCGGCGGGTGACAGAAACAACCTTCAGCTAGACTGATGGCATGGAAATCCTCCGCCACGTCGTCGTGCTCGTCCACCTCGTGGGCTTCGCCATCCTCTTCGGCGCCTGGGTCGTCGAAGCGGTGAACGGAAAGCACCAGATCACGCGCCTCATGAACTGGGGCCTTGCGATCGCCGGCCTCGCCGGCCTCATCCTCGCCGCCCCGTGGGGCATCGACTACGAGCTGAACTACGTCAAGATCGGCGTGAAGCTCGTCATCCTCGTCATCATCGGCGCACTCCTCGGCATCGGCGCCGGCCGCCAGCGCAAGACCGGCTCGGTGCCCGGCGCCATCTTCTGGTCGATCGGCGTGCTCACCTTCGCCAATGCCGCGATCGCGGTGCTGTGGCGCTGACCGACTGACACACGAAACGGATGCTGCGGCCCTGGGCCCGCAGCATCCGTTTCCGTATTCGGGAGCCGCTGCGGAATCACAGGACTAGGCTGGTCTTTTGTGCCGGGCGACACGCCCGCACTCACGGTGATCCAGTGCAGTGCCGCCTGACGCGTCACCCCTGCGCCCGGCGTCCGCCCACCGCTGCATCCCACCCGGATGCCCCGCTCCGCGCACGCCCCAGGTGAATATGTCCTCCCCCAGCACGACCGTCGCGACTCCCGCGGCGCCCGCCAATCCCCGCTCCCGCGTCATCCTCGCGAGCCTCGTCGGCACCACGATCGAGTTCTACGACTTCTACGTCTACGCGACCGCCGCCGTCCTCGTCTTCCCGATCCTCTTCTTCCCGACCGGCAACGACACCACATCGCTGCTGCTGTCGTTCAGCGTCTTCGGGGCCGCGATGGTCGCGCGTCCGCTCGGCGCGATCGTCTTCGGCCACTTCGGCGACCGGTTCGGCCGCAAGGCCACCCTCGTCGCCTCGCTGCTCACGATGGGTATCGCGACGTTCCTCATCGGGTGCCTGCCGACGTTCAACGAGATCGGCGTGTGGGCGGCGGTGCTGTTGCTCGTGCTGCGCCTCGCGCAGGGCTTCGCGCTCGGCGGCGAGTGGTCGGGTGCGGCGCTCGTCGCGACCGAGAACGCCCCCAAGGGCAAGCGCGCCTGGTACGGCACGTTCCCGCAGCTCGGCGCACCGCTCGGCTTCATCATCGCGAACTCGGTGTTCCTTGCGATCAACTTCCTGCTCCCCCACCCGGACGGCGCCGGTCAGCGCTCGGCCGATTTCCTCGCGTGGGGCTGGCGCGTGCCGTTCCTGTTCTCGGCGGTCATGGTCATCATCGGCCTGTGGGTGCGTCTGCGCCTCGTTGAGTCCCAGACGTTCGTCAAGGCCGAAGAGAAGGGCGCGATCCGCAAGTTCCCGCTCGGCACGGTCATCCGTCACCACTGGTGGCACCTGATCCTCGGCACGTTCATCATGCTGGCGACCTACGTGCTCTTCTACCTGATGACGAACTTCACGCTCTCGTACGGCACGAAGGCCGCCGACCTCGAGGTCGCCTCCGCCGCCGCGCAGAAGGCCGCCGAAGCTGCAGGCACCGCGTTCGACCCGGCCGCCTTCGCCGCGCAGTTCTACCCGGGGCTCGGTTTCGGCTACACCGACTTCGTGCTGATGCAGATCATCGGCGTGGTGTTCTTCGGCATCTTCACCCTGCTGTCGGGCCCGATCGCCGACGCGATCGGACGCCGCCGCCTGCTGCTGTGGGTCACGGGCCTCATCATCGTGTTCGGCCTCACGTTCAACCTGTTCCTGTCGCCGCAGCTCGACCCGAAGTTCACCGGCGCGCTGACGCAGGCGTTCCTCATCTTCGGCTTCATGCTGATGGGCTCGACGTTCGGCCCCATGGGCGCCGTGCTGCCGGAGCTGTTCCCGACGAACGTCCGCTATTCGGGCTCGGCCATCTCGTACAACGTGTCGTCGATCCTCGGCGCCGCGCTGGCTCCGATCGTCGCGGTCGCGCTGTGGGCCTGGGCGGACGGCAGCCCGTGGCTCGTGGGCGTCTACCTCTCGGCGATGGGCGTGCTGACCTTCATCGCCCTCCTCCTCTCCCCCGAGACGAAGGACGTCGACTACGACGCCGACCTGGGCGTCGGAGCCACCGGCTCGCTCTAGCCCCGCTTCGGAGGACGACGGATGCTGCAGCCCCGCGCGGGTTGCAGCATCCGTCGTTCGCACTCACGTGCGTCGCTCGTGCCGAACGGGCTTCGTGTGGGCGGGCGCGTCGGACGCGTCCGGGAACTCGCAGTGGAACTCGCCCGCGTACCGAAGAGGAAGCCGAAGACGCGGTTGTGCACCTCGAGGCGGATGCGGAAGACCTGCGCGCGATCGTCGTAGCTCTCGCGCAGCTCGGCACGACCGCTGAAGAGCATCGGGAAGCGGAAGCCGAGCGGCCCCGCGTAGAAGCGCTGCCGGTCGGATCGCAGCAGGAGGCTGCCGTCGGGCTCCGCGACCAGCTCCAGGTCGACCGCGAGGTGCTGATGACTGCCGAGGTAGTCGACCACCCGCCCGTCATCGCCGAGGATCATCGTGGCGTCGAAGCGGCGCACGGCACGAGGCATCCTGAAATGACGCACGAAGGTGACCGTCTCGCGTCCGAACGGGTCCCGGTAGGGATAGTTCTCGATCGTGAACGCGATGTCGCGCCCCGTCTCGGGGATCAGGATGTTGCGGAAGCGGCCGATCTGCAGGAACGGTATCGTCCACCACGGGCCGCGGGCGCTGCGGCGTGCCACAACTCCTCCTGCCACGCCTGCCCGCTCCGTCCCGCCGCGGTCTGGCCGGGGGCGCCGGCTCATCCCAGCGGAGTTATGGCACACGCCCCTGCGCGCACGACGACCGGCGCCGCGACCCCGCGGTCCAGAAGACGAATTCGACGTCGAGCGGGGATCAGTCGAGGAACAGAGCGCGGAGGCGCTTCGTCGTGAAGATCAGACCGATCGCGATCATGACCACGTAGTAGAGGACGTGCCACCACATGGCGGGGGTGAGGATGCCGGTGGTGAGGCCGCGGACGAGCTCGACGCCGTGCCACAGCGGGAAGGCCATGATGACGTGCTGGATCCACTCGGGGTAGATCGTGATCGGGTACAGCGTCGCCGAGAACAGGAACATCGGCAGCAGCACGAAGTTGATCCAGTCCATCTGCTGGAATGTCTTCATGTAGCTCGTGACCGCCATGCCGAGGCTCGCGAACCCGAAGGCGATGAGCAGCACCGCGGGCAGCGCCAGGATCGCGGTCCAGGCGAGGTTGAGGCCGAGGATCTGCATGATGATCATGAAGCCGGTCGCGTACAGCAGGCCGCGCAGCAGCGCGTAGAGGATCTCGCCCAGCGCGACGTCGAGCGGGCCGAGCGAGGTCGCGAGCATGCCCTCGTAGAGCTTGCCGTAGTTGAGCTTGAAGAAGACGTTCCACGTCGAGTCGTAGATCGCGCCGTTCATCGCGGAGACGGCGAGGAGCGCCGGGGCGATGAACGCCGCGTAGGGCACCTCGACGCCGCTGGAGGTCTGCACGTCGCCGATGAGGGCGCCGAGGCCGATGCCCATCGAGGCCAGATAGAAGACCGGCTCGAAGAAGCCCGAGAGCACGACGGCCCAGCTCGACGAGCGGGCGGCGATGAGGCCGCGCTGCACGACGGACTGCGGGTTGCCCGCCCACAGCGCGCGCACGCCGCCGGCGCGGACGGCGCCGGTCTCGGTTCCGGTCGCGACGGTCATGCGCCGAGCCTCCTCTGGAAGATACGGCGGCCGACGAGGTACCCGCCGATCGAGAGCAGAAGGAGGTATCCGACGTGCACGACGATCGCGAACGGGTCCATCGGCAGGCCGTAGGTGACGACGCGGCCGAGTTCGGTCGCGTGCCAGAGCGGCGACACCCACCCGATCCACTGCAGCCACAGCGGCAGCGTGTCGAGGGGGTAGAACGTGCCGGAGAACAGGAACATCGGCATGAAGATGAACCGCTGCACGAGAGCGATCTGGCCTTTGTCGTCGGTGATCGACGCGGCGTACGCCATGTAGGGGATGCCGAACGCGAGGCCCGCGAGCAGGCCGATCGGGATCGTCAGCCAACCCGTCTGGGGGTCGGGCACCGCCTGGAACAGCCACAGGAACAGGTAGTACGCGACCGTGACGACGATGATGCGCGCCGACGCGCCGACGACGACGCCGCCCGCGATCTGCCCCGGCGACAGCCCGGTCGCGCTGAACCCGTAGAAGTAGCGGCGCCACTTGAATCCGGCCATGACCGGGTACGAGAACTCCTCCGACGCGACGGAGATCGCCGCCGTCATCAGCAGTGCCGGCGCGACGAACACGAGGTACGAGACCTCGACGCCGTTCTGCGTGATCGGCGCGTCGATGAGGGCGGCGAGGCCGACGGCGAGCCCCAGCAGGTAGAGGATCGGCTGGCCAAGGGCGCCGACGATGATGGTCCAGCCGTATGCGCGCATCGCGCGCACCATGTGCTCGGTGACGTACCAGGTGCCGAGGGCGCGGGGTTTGCGACCCCACTGCATCGCCTCTTGGCGCAGCTCGTCGAGGGTGGGCTGCACGCGGATGGTGGCGTCTTCGGAAGGAGCGGTCATTCGATCAGCGACCTTCCGGTGAGCCGGAGGAACACGTCCTCGAGGCTCGAGCGGCGCACGAGCGACGTGATCGGCGTCAGCCCGCGATGGGCAACGGTCTCGAGCGCGGCCTCGCCGTCGTTCGCGTACACGAGGATGCGGTCGGGCAGCACCTCGACGCGGTCGCCGATACCCTCGAGCTGCGGGGCGACCTGCTCGTTGCGGTCGGAGCCGAAGCGCACCTCGAGCACCTCGCGGCTGGAGTGCTCGCGGATGAGCGAGGCCGGCGTGCCCTCCGCCATGATGCGGCCCTTGTCGACGACGATGAGGCGGTCGCAGAGCTGCTCGGCCTCGTCCATGTAGTGCGTGGTCAGCACGAGCGTCGTGCCGCGCTCCTTCAACCGGAACAGGCGGTCCCACAGCACGTGACGGGCCTGCGGGTCGAGACCCGTGGTCGGCTCATCGAGGAGCAGGATTCGGGGATCGTTGATGAGACCGCGCGCGATCGTGAGCCGCCGCTTCATGCCGCCCGAGAGTTGCTCGACCTTGCTCTTCGCTTTGTCTTCGAGCTGGGCGAACGCCAGCAGCTCGTCGGCCTTCTGGTGGCAGACCTTGCCGGGCAGGCCGAAGTAGCGGCCGTAGATGTAGAGGTTCTCGCGGGCGTTGAGCTCGCCATCGAGGTTGTCCTGCTGGGGCACGACGCCGAGGCGGGAGCGGATCTCGGGGCCGTAGCGATCGGGGTCGAGCCCGAGGATCGACAGCTCTCCGCTGGTGCGCGTCGAGACCGCGCCGACCATCTTCATCGTCGTGGACTTGCCCGCGCCGTTCGGGCCCAGCAGGCCGAACGACTCGCCCGGCGCCACCTCGAACGACAGGCCGTCGACGGCGAGGAAGTCGGGCTTGCCTTTGACCTTGTAGGCCTTGACGAGGTTCTCAGCGGTGATCACGGGGGCGGGCACCGGACTACCCTAACGCCCCGCTCCGACACGGCCCAGTGGCGTGCCGAGCTCACGTCGCGTCAACCGTAGTTGACACTCCCGGAGGCGTCAACTACGGTTGACACGGATGCCGCGACCCGCAGCATCCGTCACCGAAGAACGAGAGGCTGTCCGATGAGCGGCGACGAACTGACCACCCTGATCGGGGCGGCAGGCGGTCGCGAGCCGATCGCGGAGCTGCACCGTCTCGCCGAGGTGCGCCGCGAGCTCGCCCGCGCCGAAGAGGTGCAGGTGCGCAAGGCGCGCAACCTCGGCTTCTCGTGGCAGGCGATCGCCGGCGCCCTCGGCGTGAGCCGACAGGCCGTCCACAAGAAGTACGGTCGAAGGTAAGCCCCTTCACGAACGAGGTACACCCATGCCCTCCGCCGATCTCGACGAAGCCCCCGCCGGCCCCACCGAGGCATCCCCGCGCTCCCGCCCCCACCGCGGGCGCGGACGCCGCGGAAAGGCCGAAGAGGGGCCGCGCGCGACCTTCTCGCAGCTGCTCCCCTATCTCTTCGAGCACAAGCGCACGCTCGCGGTCGTGGTGGTGCTGAGCATCCTCAGCGCGGGCGCATCGCTCGTCCAGCCGCTCCTGGTCGGCCAGGTCATCACGCGCGTGCAGGAGGGGCTCGACCTCGGCCTCCTCATCTGGGCGCTGGTCGGGTTCGTCGTGCTGGCCTCGCTCATCTCGGGCTGGCAGCACTACCTGCTGCAGCGCACCGGCACAGCCGTCGTGTACTCGAGCCGCCGCCGGCTGATCGCGCGCATCCTGCACCTGCCGATCAGCGAGTTCGACGCACGCCGCACCGGCGACCTCGTCTCGCGCGTCGGCAGCGACACGACCTTGCTCTACGCCGCCCTCACCCAGGGCCTCGCCGACTCGATCGGCAACGCGCTGCTGTTCGTCGGCGCACTCGTCGCGATGGCGATCATCGACCCGCTGCTGCTCGCGATCATCGTGCTCGTGATCGGGGTCTCGGTGCTCGGCGTGGTCGCGCTGAGCGGCCGCATCCGCACGGCGTCGACCGAGCAGCAGGAGAAGGTCGGCGCACTCGCGTCGGGCGTCGAGCGCGCCGTCGGCTCGATCCGCACGGTCCGCGCCTCGGGCGCCACCGCCCGCGAAGTCGACGCGGTAACCGCGCAGGCGACGGAGGCGTACACCGTCGGCGTGCGCATCGCGAAGGTCTCGGCACTCGTGGTGCCGATCGCCGGCATCGCGCTGCAGGTGTCGCTGCTCGTGGTCATCGGACTCGGCGGCTTCCGCGTCGCGACGGGCGCGCTGTCGATCGCGAGCCTCGTCACCTTCATCATGTTCCTCTTCATGCTGATCGCACCGCTCGGCTCGTTCTTCGGCGCGATCACCTCCGTGAACCAGGCGCTCGGCGCCCTGGGCCGCATCCAGGAGGTGCTCGACCTTCCGACCGAGTCGCAGGACGACGCGGCGATCGCCGCACGAGCCCACGAGGCATCGGCGACCGCGCCGGCCTCGCACGAGCCCGCCGCGATCGAGTTCCGCGATGTGCGATTCCGCTACCCCGAGAACGTCGTGGCGGCGCGCCGCAAGGCGGAGTCCGAGGCACTGGCGGTGCTCGAGAGCGCGCACGTCGACACGTCGACGATCGTGCTCGGCGACGGCGCGGGCGACAGCGGCCTCGAGGGACTGGCGGATGCCGCAGCATCCGTCTCCGCAGAGTCCGGCGTGCTGCGGGGCGTGTCGTTCTCGGTTCCGCGCGGGGCGCGCGTCGCGCTCGTGGGTCCGTCGGGTGCAGGCAAGAGCACGACCCTCGCGCTCATCGAGCGCTTCTACGACCCGACCGACGGGGCGATCCTGCTGGACGGCACCGACGTACGTACCCTCGACCGCGACGCGCTGCGCGCGCAGCTCGGATACGTCGAGCAGGACGCGCCGACCCTCGCCGGCACCATCGGCGACAACCTGCGGCTGGCGTCTCCCGAGGCGACCGATGCGGAGTGCGAGGCGGTGCTCCGCGCCGTGAACCTCGGCGAGGTGCTGGACCGCAACCCGCTCGGCGTCGACGCGCCGGTGGGCGAGTCGGGCGTCATGCTGTCGGGCGGCGAACGCCAGCGTCTCGCGATCGCGCGGGCGTTGCTGGCCGCTCCCCCGATCCTGCTGCTGGACGAGTCCACCTCATCGCTCGACGGCCTCAACGAGCAGCGCATGCGTGAGGCGATCGACGCCGTCGCCGCCGGCCGCACCCTCGTCGTGATCGCGCACCGCCTGTCTACCGTCGTCGACAGCGACCACATCGTGGTCATGGAACACGGCCGTGTCGTCGGCCAGGGCACGCACTCCGAGCTGGTGCAGACCACCCCGCTCTACCGCGACCTCGCCAAGCACCAGCTGCTCGTCTGATCCGGGAGACGCCGACAGGCAGAAGGATGCCCCGGTCTCCCGCACAGAGGGGGCCGGGGCATCCGCGTCGACCGGCACGGTCCGAGGACCGCAGGTCGCTCAGGCGCCCGGCCCCTCTGCCAAGAAGAGGGCCGGGCGCCGGTCAGGGGGTCAGACGCGCTGCAGGCGGTACCGGAGCGCGGCGAGCTCGGCCCACAGCGGAGCCGGGACGCGACCGTCGAAGGTGCGGTAGAACTCCTCGGTGAGGTCGGCTTCGCGCAGCCACAGCTGCGGGTCGACCGCGAACAGCTCGTCGAGGTCGGCCTGCGACACCTCGATGCCGTCGAGGTCGAGGTCCGAGCTCTGCGGCAGGCGGCCGATCGGGCTCTCCACAGCGCCGACCTCGCCCTCGATGCGGCGGATGATCCAGTCGATCACACGCGAGTTGTCTCCGAATCCGGGCCACAGGAAGCGGCCGTCCGTGCCCTTGCGGAACCAGTTGACCTGGAAGACGCGCGGCGCGCGGTCGAACCGCAGCTTCTGGCCCACCTTGAGCCAGTGCCCGAAGTAGTCGGCCATGTTGTAGCCGCAGAACGGGAGCATCGCGAACGGGTCGCGACGCAGCTCGCCGACCGTGCCCTCCTGGGCGGCCGTCTTCTCGGACGAGATGTTCGAGCCCATGAAGACGCCGTGCGTCCAGTCGGTGGCCTCGACCACGAGCGGCACGTTCGTGGCGCGGCGTCCGCCGAACAGGATCGCGTCGAGCGGGACGCCCTGCGGAGCGTCCCAGTCGTCGGCGATCTGCGGGCACTGAGCCGCCGCGACGGTGAAGCGCGAGTTCGGGTGCGCGGCGGGACGACCGGATGCCGGGGTCCACGGGTTGCCCTCCCAGTCGGTGAGCTGTGCCGGCGGCTCGTCGGTGAGGCCCTCCCACCACACGTCGCCGTCGGGGCGCAGTGCCACGTTCGTGAAGATGGTGTTGCCCCACAGCGTCTCGACCGCGGTGACGTTGGTCGACTCGCCCGTGCCGGGCGCGACGCCGAAGAATCCGGCCTCGGGGTTGATCGCCCAGAGGCGGCCGTCGTCACCGGGACGCAGCCACGCGATGTCGTCGCCGAGGGTCTCGACGCGCCAGCCCGGGATGGTCGGGCGGAGCATCGCGAGGTTCGTCTTGCCGCACGCCGACGGGAACGCCGCGGCGATGTGGTACGCGCGGCCCGCCGGGTCGATCACGCGGATGAGGAGCATGTGCTCGGCGAGCCAGCCCTCGTCGCGGCCGATCACCGAGGCGATGCGCAGCGCGAAGCACTTCTTCGCGAGGATCGCATTGCCGCCGTAGCCCGAGCCGTAGGACCAGACCTCGAGGGTGTCGGGGAAGTGGACGATGTACTTCTCGTCGTTGCACGGCCACGCGACGTCCTGCTCACCCGGCTGCAGCGGGGCGCCGACCGAGTGCACCGTCTTGACCCAGTGCGCACCGCCCGCGATCTCGCGCAGCACGTCGGTGCCCACGCGCGTCATGATGCCGATCGAGGTGACGGCGTACGCGCTGTCGGTGACCTGCACGCCGACGTGCGACAGCGGGCCGCCGACCGGACCCATCGAGAACGGCACGACGTACATCGTGCGGCCCTTCATCGACCCCTCGAACAGCGGCGTGATGGTGGCGCGGATCTCATCGGGAGCGGCCCAGTTGTTGGTCGGGCCGGCGTCCTCCTCGCGCTCCGACGCGATGAACGTGCGCGCCTCCGTGCGCGCCACGTCGCTCGGGTGCGAGCGGGCGAGGTACGAGCCCGGGCGCCATTCCGGGTTGAGCTTGATGAGCTTGCCCTCGTCGACCATCTCGCGAAGGAGCATGTCGTTCTCGGCGCGGGAGCCGTCGACCCAGTGGATGCGCGCCGGCTGCGTGAGCGCAGCGATCTCGTCGACCCACGCGCGCAGAGCGACCATGCCTTCGCCCTGAACGGTCGGCGCTTCGCCATACGTCCGGCTGAGGGTGGGACGGGCGGAGGTGGAGCCTTCGGTTCGGGGGAAGATGTCGGCAAGGGCCATGGTGTCGCTCCTCGTTGATTCGACCGTCAGATGGTTTTGACGATGCAGATTCGTGCTCTTCCTCTACTTTCGGGCGTAACGGGCGGCTCTTCCCATGAAATCTGGTGTCAAGAGTTTCGATTCTTTCGCTAGCATCAAGGAATGCCCCCCACGTCCCTCGAACTGTCGACTCTGGGCCACCGCATCCGCCATCAGCGTCTCGCCCACGGGTACACGCTCGATGAGCTGGGCGCGCTCGTCGGAGTCGCCGGCAGCCAGCTCAGCCTCATCGAGAACGGCAAGCGGGAGCCGAAGCTCTCCCTGCTGCAGGCGATCGCGTCGACGACCGGCGTCGAGGTCGGAGACCTCCTCTCGGCCGAGCCACCCAACCGCCGCGCGGCGCTCGAGATCGAGCTCGAGCGCGCGCAGACGGGGTCGGTCTTCCGTCAGCTCGGCGTCACCCCCATCAAGGTGACGAAGGGCATGTCCGACGACACGATCGAATCGATCCTGGGCCTGCACCGCGAGCTGCAGCGCCGCGAGCGCGAGGCCATCGCGACGCCCGAGGAGGCGCGCCGTGCCAACACCGAGCTCCGGCTCATGATGCGCGAGCGCGACAACTACCTCGCCGACATCGAGAAGCTCGCCGAGAAGCAGCTCAAGGCTGCGGGACATGTGTCGGGTGCTCTCACCCACCGCACCGTCAGCATCATGGCTGAGAAGCTCGGCTTCGAACTGATCTACGTCAACGATCTCCCGCACTCCACGCGCTCGGTCACCGACCTCGAGCACGGCCGCATCTACCTGCCGCCGGCCTCCATCCCGGGCGGGCACGGTCTGCGATCCATGGCGCTCCAGGCGATGGCGCACCGCCTTCTCGGTCACAAGAGACCGACCGACTACGCCGACTTCCTGCAGCAGCGGCTCGAGATCAACTACTACGCTGCGTGCTGCCTCATGCCCGAGACGGCGTCGGTCGCGTTCCTCCAGCAGGCCAAGAAAGACCGCAACCTCGCCGTCGAGGACTTCCGCGACGCGTTCGGCGTGACGCATGAGGCGGCCGGCATGCGGCTCACGAACCTCGCGACGCACCACCTCGGCATCAAGCTGCATTTCCTCCGCGTCGACGGTTCGGGCGCGATCTCGCGCGTCTACGAGAACGACGACCTGCCGCTCCCGATGGACGTCACGGGCGCCGTCGACGGCCAGATCGCCTGCCGCAAGTTCTCGGCCCGCGCCGCCTTCTCCGAGCAGAACCGCACCACCGAGCACTACCAGTACACCGACACCCCCGCCGGCACGTATTGGTGCTCGACGCAGACCGGCACCACCGCCGAGGGCGAGTTCTCGATCACGGTGGGCGTGCCGTTCGACGACGCGCGGTGGTTCCGCGGCCGCGAGACGCAGAAGCGCGCGACCTCGACGTGCCCCGACGAGTCGTGCTGCCGCCGGGTCGCGTCCGACGTCTCGGAGCGCTGGACGGGCAAGGCATGGCCGAGCGCCCGCGTGCACATGCAGATGTTCTCGCCGCTCCCCCGCGGTGCGTTCCCCGGCGTCG
Organism: Microbacterium sp. F01; assembly: GCF_056156365.1. Taxonomy (NCBI): domain Bacteria; kingdom Bacillati; phylum Actinomycetota; class Actinomycetes; order Micrococcales; family Microbacteriaceae; genus Microbacterium; species Microbacterium sp. F01. Next base: position 1,087,701 of record NZ_CM149592.1, on the reverse strand, counting down.
ACGACAACGAGGTGTACGACTTCCTCGACCGCCACGCGTGACCGCCGTCGCTCGGCGAAGGGTGCGTCCTGCCGAAAAACGGGTCGGGAACAGCGACCCGCCGGAGATGGATGCTGCGCCCCGGCGTGTCGCGTGACGGACCCGTGTTTCGGCGCTTGCATTGAGGGTCGGCCGGCGCGACCCGGACCTACGCCGTGATGAAGTCGCGGTAGCGGTCGAGGGCGGCGGCGATCTCTTCGTCGGTCGCGGCGCCGGGGGTGAACAGCTCGGGCACCGGGGACTCGGCATGGCGGCCCACCGCCAGGGAGTGCGTCCACACGCCGACCGCCTCGCCGCGGGCGACGAGGATGGGTCGCACGATGCCGTTCATGCTCGGCCCGATCGCGCTGAGGAACTCCGGCGCGCAGGGAACGGTGCGGTCGACGTACGAGAGGTAGTACTCCTCGAAGGGCGGCAGCGCGACGACCTCCGGGGCCGCCGCGCTGCGACGCGGCGCGGCACCGGCGACGACGTACTGCGGCTCGGGTTCGTCGGCGACGACACGCAAGGCGTCGGATGCCGCCTCCGCCGCCGCGCGTGAGACCCCGAGCGGAAGCCCGGTCCACCACGCGAAGTCTCGCGCGCCGGCCGGCCCGTGCGAGGCGATGTAGCGGACGAAGAACTCGGCCATCGGATCGGCCGGGGTCGCAGCATCCGTGATCCATTCGTCGGCGAGCACGAAGAACTGCTCCCGTGTCGGTCCCTTCTCGCGCGGCACGACCGGCCCCTGGCACAGCACGGCGCGCAGCGACAGTGCGACCAGCAGGTGATAGCCCCGCTGCCGGAACGTCGAGACGCCGCCCTGCTCCCACACCTCGAACAGCTCCTTGCGGGTGAGGCGGTTGCCGCCGCCGAGCGCGGCCCGCGCGAGGCGCTCCGCGCGGTCGGCCTCGTCGGCGTCGATCCCCTCGCTGCGATGAACGGCCGCCGCCTGCCGGCGCTGGCGCTCGGCGGTGAGCGACAGCACCCACTCCATGTCTGCGGTGGGGATCGTGTGGATCGTCCCGCGCATCGTCCACGTGCGCACGATCTCGCCGCGGCCGTAGGCGGCGTCGACGTCGCGCACCGTCGTGCGACCTCGCACGCGCGACGCGAGCGCCCAGCGCCCGCCCCAGAACTCCTGGCTCTGCGTCGCGAGCATGTGCCGCGCTGCGTCGGCGACCGTCGCCGCCGGGGCGCTCAGGCGATGCGACCTGAGTCGCTCGTGCCGCAGGGTCGAGGCATCCACCCGCCCATCATGGCGCAGGCCACGGACGCGCGGTGTCCGCGATCGTCAGCGCTGGTGCGCGGCGTCGTAGGCCTCGCGGGAGTCCTCGATGCGCGGGTGGTTCTCGATCGCCCAGTCGGCGAGCGCCATCGCGAGCTGGATGAGCGTGCCGCCGAGCGGGGTCAGCTCGTACTCGACGCGCGGCGGCACCTCGGCGTGCACGGTGCGCGTGATGAGGCCGTCGCGCTCGAGCTGGCGGAGCGTGAGCGTCAGCATGCGCTGCGAGATTCCCGGGATGTGCCGCTGCAGCTCGGTGAAGCGCAGTCGCTCGCGCCGCAGCGTGCCGATGACCAGCAGCGACCACTTGTCACCGATGCGGTCGAGCACGTCGCGGATCGCACGCCCGTGGTCGGAGCCGGGTGAGGCCTGCTCGCAGGAGCGCTCATAGCCGGTCGGCGTGGGCTCGCCGGGGAGTTCGACGGTGAGAGTGGTCGCCATCGCGTGTCACCTACTTACATCGGTGTGCCTTTTGCACGCGTCGTCCTCCTGACGCATCATGAGGTTGCTTACAAACAGTAACAGACCCCACGATCTCTCCCTGGAGTACCCGCATGATCATCGCCCTCTGGATCCTCAACGGCCTGCTCGCCCTCGCCTTCATCGCGGCCGGAGCGATGAAGGTCGCCCGTCCCAAGTCAGCCCTCGTCGCGAGCGGCATGGGATGGGCCGACGATTTCACCGACCCGACCGTGAAGCTGATCGGCGCCGCCGAGGTCATCGGCGGCATCGGCCTGATCCTGCCGCTCCTGACCGGCATCGCACCGATCCTCACCCCGATCGCCGCCGCCGCCCTGACCGTCGTCATGGTCGGCGCGGTCGCCGTGCACGTGCGGCGCAAGGAGAACGCGACCCCGTCGATCGTGCTTGCGGTGCTGTCCGCGGCGAGCGCCGTGGTCGGCTTCCTGGTCGTGCTCTGATCCCGCGCCGAGAGGAATGAGCGGATGCCTCGGCCCGAGGCATCCGCTCTCTGCTGTCGTGGACTCCGGGCACGCGGTTTCCTAAGCTGACGGAATGACGGTGCCCGCCGAGGATCCGCGAAGCTGCCCCACGTGCGGCGATCCGCTGCGGTTCGAGATCCTCGACGACGAGCGCTTTCTGGTCGCCTGGTCGTGTGTGAACTGCGGCCTGATCCGTACGACCGAACCGGTCTAGGAGATCCCCATGAGCGAGTCGACGAGCACGCCAGGCTGGATCTCTCCGGCCGCATTCCACCGGGCGCCGGGCGTCTCCGACTGGCGGGTCACCGGCACGGGTCCGCAGGCCGTCTTCACCGCGACCTCGCTCGCCCACGCCGCCGAGCTCGTCGCGCCGGTCGTCGCCGCCGCCGCGCGGCTCGACCTCCTTCCCGATATCGACGTGCGTCCCGAGGGGATCGTCGTGCGCATCCCCTACCGCGACGCGGAGGGCATTCCGGCGGCCGCCGTGGACTTCGCGGCTGCCGTGTCGCGGTCGGCCGCCGAGCGCGGACTGTCCCCGGATCCCTCGCGCGCGCAGTCGATCGGCGTCTACGTCGCCGAGCACTCGCAGACCGACGTGCGACCGTTCTTCATCGCCGCACTCGGCTACGAGCCCGTGGGCGACACGGATGCTGCGGACCCGCTGCGGTGCGGACCGCAACTGGCGTTCAACCCGATCACCGGAGACTCGCCGTCGAGGGGCCGCACGCACTTCGACGTCTTCGTGCCGGCCGACCAGGCCCAGGCGCGTGTGGATGCCGCACTCGCAGCCGGCGGGCGACTCGCGGACGACTCGCACGCTCCGGCTTGGTGGTCCCTCGCCTCGCCCGACAACCACGGCGTGGACATCGCGTCCTGGACGGACACCTTCGACTGATCGGCGTTATCCGCGACAGCGGTTCTCTTCTTCTTGACGAGAACCGCGGACGAAGAGCACCCTGAGCACATGACCCGTGAGCTGGCGGACGAGGATCAAGCCCTCTCCGACGTCGTGGACCGGCTGGAAGAGCGGTTCCCCTCGAAAGATCGTTCCGAGATCGAGCGCGCCGTGACCGAGGCCCGCTCGCACTTCGAGCGCGCGAAGGTGCGCGACTTCGTCCCCGTGCTCGTCGAGCGTGAAGCACGCGCGCGGCTGGAGCATCCCATCCAGTAACCCTCACGCGCGAGCGTTGTGTGGCAGCGTGCCGGCGTGCCGTCGCCCGGGTCGCGCAGTCAGGCGCCTGCCGGCGGGACCGTGATGCGCATCACGGTCTTGTTCTTGCCGATATGACGCTCGAACGTGAACCCCGCCTTCTGGAACATGGCCCTCGTTCCGTTGTGAAGGAACGACGACGACGTCTTCTTTCCGGCAGGCAGCTCGTTGGGGAACGAGACGACCTCGCCGCCGCCCGCCTGCGCGATCAGCCCGAGTGCGCCGTCCAGTGCCTCTCGCGCCACTCCCGAACGCCGGTGATCGCGGTCGACGAAGAAGCAGGTGATGCGCCACGGCGCCGGGTTCGTCTCGCCGGCGTCGTACTCCTTGCGGTGATAGATGCCGGGGAGTTCGGCCGGGCTGCCGTACTCGCACCACGCGATCGCATCGTCGCCGTCGAAGACCAGCGCGGCGTGCGCGACGCCCTCCTCGACGAGTCGCCGCTTGAATGTCGGCCCGTCGTACTCGCTCTTGACGGTCTGCACGGTGTCGCCGTGGAAGTACGAGCAGTAGCAGCCGCCCCAGACCCCGTTGTGCTTCTGCGCGAGCGCCAGCCACGCCGGAAAGGTCTCCGGAGTGAGCGGCTTGATCACGTGCGAGGTCGCCAGTGTCACGTCCTACCTCCGACCCGACCTCACGGCGGTGATGATCCGCGCCAGCGCCCACCCGGCGGCCGACACGAGCGGTACGCTCACGATGATCATGGCCACGGGGTTCGGCTGGAACTTCGGACCGTTCGGACCGTTCACGTACGCGCCGATGGGCAGCACATAACCACCGCCGCCCCCGCCGCTTCCTTCGCCCTCACCCTCGGGCAGACCGCCGCGCTGGGGCCACTTGCCCGACCCGCCGCCGCCGCCGAAACCGAAGATCACCAGCGCCGCCGGGGTCACCTGGCGCCCGCCGACGTCGATGGTCTCGCCGAACGCCATCTTCGCGCCCCAGGATGGCGCTGACTGGGTCAGGCTCTCGATCGGTGACTCCATCGCCCGCTCCTCCGGTTGCGTCCGCACGCGCTGACACCCAACATAGGGAGCCGTGCGGGACGCCACCAGAGGCGGCGCGACGGATTACTCCGGCGCGTACTTGAACGAGAGCTGGATCCGCGAACGGAACAGCAGGGTCCCGTCGTCGCCGACGACGACGTCCTGCTTCGTCACCTCGGCGATGCGCAGATCGTGCAGCGATCCTGACGCGGTGCTGATGGCTTCTCGGGCGGCCTCCTCCCAGGAGGCGGCACTCGTGCCGATGACGTCGATCACTCGGTAAACGCTCATCTTCAACCCCTCATCGCTTCATCGTCGATGCCGACAGGTCCATAGTGATCGCGCTCACGCGCGTATGGAAGGGGTCTCGCTGCGCATCAGAACGGGTTGGGCGTCAGCGTGTACTTGGTCTGCAGGTACTCGTGGATGCCTTCCGCACCGCCCTCGCGTCCGAGGCCCGACATCTTCCAGCCGCCGAACGGGGCGGCCGCGTTGGAGACGACGCCCATGTTGAGCCCCATCATCCCGGTCTCGAGGCGCTCGATCATCCGCTGGCCGCGGGCGAGGCTCTCGGTGAACACGTACGAGACCAGGCCGTACTCGGTGTCGTTGGCGAGGCGGACGGCCTGGTCCTCGTCGTCGAAGGGGACGATGGCGAGGACCGGTCCGAAGATCTCCTCGCGGAGGATGTCGGATCCCGCCTGCACGTCGGTCACGACGGTGGGCTCGTAGAACGTGCCGGGACCGTCGACCTCGTTGCCGCCGGTGGCCACCTTCGCGCCCCGCGACACCGCATCCTGCACGAGCTGCGCCGCCTTCGCGACCGCACGGTCGTCGATGAGCGGGCCGATCACGACGCCCTCTTCGGTGCCGCGACCGATCTTGAAGCCGTTGACGCGCTCGGTGACGCGACGGGCGAACTCCTCGGCGACGGAGCGGTGCACGATGAAGCGGTTCGCGGCGGTGCACGCCTGTCCGATGTTGCGGAACTTCGCCGCGATCGCGCCGTCGACCGCCTTGTCGAGGTCGGCGTCGTCGAACACCACGAACGGCGCGTTGCCGCCGAGCTCCATCGACGTGCGCAGCACGCCCTGCGCCGCCTGCTCCAGCAGGCGCTGACCCACCTGGGTCGACCCGGTGAACGAGAGCTTCCGCAGCCGCGGGTCGCGGATGATCGGCTCCGACACCGCACCCGACGTCGAGGTCGTGAAGACATTGACCACACCGGCCGGCACGCCCGCGTCCTCGAGCAGCTTCGCGAACGCGAGAGTGGTGAGCGGCGTCAGCTCCGCAGGCTTGATGACCACGGTGCAGCCGGCGGCGAGCGCAGGCGCGATCTTGCGGGTCGCCATCGCCAGCGGGAAGTTCCACGGGGTGATGAGGAAGCAGGGGCCGACCGGGTGCTGCGAGACGATCATGCGGCCGGTGCCCTCCGGGTTCGCGCCGTACCGGCCCTGCACGCGCGCGGTCTCCTCGCTGAACCAGCGCAGGAACTCGCCGCCGTACGCGACCTCGCCGCGGGCTTCGGCGAGCGGCTTGCCCATCTCGATCGTCATCAGCAGCGCGAAGTCCTCCTTGCGCTCCTGCAGCAGATCGAACGCGCGACGCAGGATCTCGGCGCGCTCCCGCGCCGGCGTCGCCGCCCAGCCCGGGAACGCCGCGGAGGCCGCGTCCAGCGCCGCGATGCCGTCCTCGGGCGACGCGTTCGCGATCTCCTTGACGACCTCGCCGTTGGACGGGTCGTAGACCTTCAGCGTCTTGCCGCCGGATGCCGCACGCCACTGCCCGCCGATGAACAGCCCGTCGGGGACGGACGCCAGCAGCTCGGACTCACGGGTTTCGGTGATCGTCGTGGTCACGGGGACTCCCTTGTCGGTGGACGGATGCCTCGGCACCCTCTTCGATCGTTGGTCTGGGGCTATTCTGCCCGCGGCCGCCAGTGCCGGCCGATGTACATCTTGTACAGTTCGCTGTCATGATTCGCCCGCCCGCACAGCGGTTGTGCTCTGACCGATTTCCTCATTCGAGGTCGAGCGCCGAGATGAGGACCGAGACTCGGGCCGCGAGTGCTCATCTCGGCTCTGCTCCTCAATTGAGGACGCGCGCGAGTGCCGGAGCGTGCTGGTCGACGAAGGCGCCGGCGAGGAACGCCGTCAGCTCGTCGGTCGCCGCGAGCGGGAGCACCGCGGCGACGTACTGGTCGGGGCGCACGACGACCACCACGCCGTCGCGCGAGAGGCCGCGCGCCTCGAAGATGTCGTCGGTCGTCCAGGCGCTCGGCGCGGCCGCGTAGACCTTCTCCCAGTCGGTGAGCCCGAGGGGTCCGGTCTTCGGCAGGAACAGTTCGGGCACGCGGTTGAGGTCGACCTCTTCGTGCGGCTGCTGGTAGACGACCTTGAGGTCGAACACGGCGTCGACGTCGGCCCCCTCCGGCGTGAAGCGCTGCACGGGCGACTCGGACGACGCCATGAACGCCGCCCAGTCGGAGAGGACGGATGCCTCGCCCGGGGCGGGTGCATCGGCGAACGCGTAGATCCGCCACCGGCCGTCGGCCTTCGCGTGGTGGCCGAGGTGGATGGCGTTGCCGTCGCACACCCGGACGACTTCTGCGGACTTGAAGCGCTTGCCCAGCGGGAACCCGTCGGCGAGCGCCTGGTGCGCAGCATCCGTCACGACCATCGACGCCCCGTACTGCGTCATGAAGCCCGACGGGAACTCGGCGGTGCCGAGGTAGAAGGTCGCGAGTTCCTGCGGGTCGGAGATCTCCTCGGGCTTGCGGGCCATGAGGGTCGACCACTCGCGGTCGAAGTCGATGAGCTGCTGCGCGACCGGCTGCCGCTCGGCCGAGTACGTCGACAGCAGCGAGGCGGGGCTGAGGCCCGTGAGCACATGCCCCAGCTTCCAGCCGAGGTTGAAGCCGTCCTGCATCGACACGTTCATGCCCTGGCCGGCCTTGGCGCTGTGCGTGTGGCACGCGTCGCCCGTGAGGAAGACACGCGGGTCGTGGCCCTGGTCGACGTCGACGTCGTCGAACTTGTCGGTGACGCGGTGGCCCACCTCGTACACGCTGTGCCACGCGACCTGCTTCACGTCGAGCGTGTAGGGATGCAGGATGTCGTTCGCTTTGGCGATCACGGCCTCGATCGGCGTCTGGCGCACGCGGTGATCGTCGTCGGCGGCGACCGCACCGAGGTCGACGTAGACGCGGCAGAGGTAGCCGCCCTCGCGCGGGATCAGGAGGATGTTGCCCGCCTCGGCGTTGATGGCGCACTTGGTGCGCCAGTCGGGGAAGTCGGTGTTGACGAGCACGTCCATGACGCCCCACGCGTGCGCCGCGAACTGCCCGACGTGCTTGCGGCCGATCGCCTCCCGCACGCCGCTGCGGGCGCCGTCGCAGCCGACGACGTACTTGGCGCGGACGGTGCGCTCCTCGCCGGCGCGCTCCCCCGCCGTGTGGCGCACGCGCACCTCCACCGGGAAGTCGCCGTCTTCGTGAACCGTCAGCCCGACGAACTCGATGCCGTAGTCGGGGACGATGCGCCCCGGGCCGTGCGCGGCGGCCTCGGCGAAGTAGTCCAGCACGCGCGCCTGGTTCACGATGAGGTGCGGGAACTCGCTGATCTTGAAGGCGTAGTCCTCGGTGCGCGCGGTGCGGATGATGTTGTCGGGGTTCTCGGGATCGGGGCCCCAGAAGTTCATCCACGCGATGTTGTAGGCCTCGGCGATGATGCGCTCGGCGAACCCGAACGCCTGGAACGTCTCGACGCTGCGCGGCTGGATGCCGTCGGCCTGCCCCAGCACGAGGCGTCCTTCACGGCGCTCGATCATCCGCGTCGTGACGCCGGGGAACTGCGACATCTGCGCCGCGAGGAGCATGCCCGCGGGGCCGGAGCCGACGATGAGGACGTCCGTCTCGTCCGGCAGTTCGGTCGGGCGGTCGATGCCGGTGCCGGCGGCGTCCTGCACGCGCGGGTCGGCGGAGACGTAACCGTAGTGGTGGAACTGCATCGGTGTCCTCCTCGGACGACGGTGTCGAGGGCTCGTGGCCTGAGGTTGCTGCGAGCGGAAGCGTGTTCTATATTCGAACACGCCGTTCTACTATTGAACAGATCGTATACGAAGGGATGTCGCATGACAAGGCTCGACGGCACCACCGCGCCCGCGTCGCAGACGCTGAGCCGCGGCATCCGGATCCTCGAAGTGCTCGCCGACGCACGCGGGCCCCTCTCGATCGACGAGATCGCGCTGCGCCTCGAGGTGCACAGGTCGGTCGCGTACCGGCTCCTGCGCACGCTCGAAGATCACGGGCTCGTCGAGCGCGACGCGGCGGGCCGCATCGAGCTCGGAGCACGTCTCGCGGCCCTCGCGGCGGGCGTCGCGCACGACCTTCAGGCCGAGGCGCTGCCCGAGCTCACGGCGGTCGCGGGCGACCTCGGCGTCACGTGCTTCCTCGCGGTGCTCGACCACGAGCAGTGCGTGACGCTCTCGAGCGTCGAGCCGCGGCACGCGGTGAACCCCGTCGCGCAGCGGCCGGGGACGCGGCATCCGGTCACCCGCGGTGCCCCGGGCAAGGCGATCCTGTCGCTGCTGCCGAAGTCCTCGTGGCCGGCCGACGTCTCAGCCGAGCTGGCGGCGGAGGTGACGGATGCTGCGGCCCGCGGCTTCGCGACCAGCCACGACGAGGTCATCCCGAGCCTGCGCGCGGTCGCGGTTCCCTTCGTGGTGCGCGGGCGAGGGCCCGCCGCGATCGCGGTCGTCTTCGTCGCGAGCTCGCACTCGGATGAGGAGATCGCGGCGCGTCTCACAAGCTCGGCGAGCGCGATCCGTGAGGCGCTCGGCGGCTGAGGTTCTTCCGGGCTACGCGGTCGTCGGGTACTCGGTGACGAGGCGGATGTTGTACTCCGCGACGCGCTGCGGCACCCCGGCGAACGCCTCGGCACGCGCCTCGGACGCCAGATACTCCTTCTCGAGCCCGGCGAACGCGTCCTCGTCGCCCGGGGCGCTCACGGCCCACACGAACTCGTTCGTCTCGGGAAGGCCGTAGGCGAACTCGATCGCAAAGCCGGCGGCGGGCCGCACCCGCGGCATCCACTCGTTCCACCAGGCGACGAACGCGTCGTACTCCCCATCGACGAGCGTGTACCGGCGGAGCTGGGTCGTCTTCATGACTCCCATCCTGCCCGAAGACCTATACTCGTCACGTCCGGTGGCACCGTCGCCCGCCGGTGCTCGAAAAATGGGCACGCAGCGCGCTCGCGCGAGACACATACGGCTCTTGATCCGTTCCGTCTCGAAAGGCACCGCCATGTCTCCTGCCATGAGCACCGTCTCGGCGCACGTCGCCCTCACGCTCGCCCGCCACATCGACCACGTCTTCGGCGTGATGGGCAACGGCAACGCGTACTTCCTCGACGCGCTCGAGCGCTCCACCGATGTGCACTTCACCGCGGTGCGCCACGAGGCCGGCGGCGTCGTCGCCGCCGACGCCTACCACCGGGCCTCCGGACGGCTGGCCGCCGCGACCGCGACGTACGGCGCCGGCTTCACGAACACGCTCACCGCCCTCGCCGAGGCGGTGCAGGCGCACGTGCCACTGGTGCTCGTCGTCGGCGACGAGCCGACCTCCGGACCCCGCCCGTGGGACGTCGACCAGATCGCCCTCGCGTCGGCTGTCGGCGCACGCACCTATACGGTCGGACGAGCGGATGCTGCGGCCACCACGATCATCGCGATCGAACACGCGCTCACGTACCGGGTGCCCACGGTGCTCGCGATCCCCTACGACGTCGCCGCCCGCGACGCCGGCCCGCTCCCCGAGGCTCCGGAGCCGCGTCTTCCCGCGCCTCTCGTGCCCGTGGGGCCTTTCGCCGAGGGCGCGGTCGAGGGACTCGTCGAGGCGCTCGCCTCGGCGGAGCGGCCCTTCCTGCTCGCCGGTCGCGGGGCGTGGATCTCGGGCGCCGGCGACGCTCTGGGCGACGTCGCCGACGCGGTCGGCGCCGTCACCGCCTCCACCGCGCTCGGCCGCGGCATCTTCCCTCGCGGCGAGTACGACCTGGGGGTGACCGGCGGCTTCGGGGCCGAGGGGGCGATGGAGCTTGTGCGCGAGGCCGACGTCGCCGTCGTGTTCGGCGCGTCCCTCAACCAGTTCACGATGCGCTTCGGCGATTTGTTCGCGCCCGGCACGCGGGTGTTCCAGGTCGACGTCGCGCCCGCCGCGACGCACCCGCACGTGGGCGGCTACGTGCGCGGCGACGCCGCGGTCGTGGCGCGCGCGGTCGCCGACGGACTGCGGGCGCGCGGCGGCACGGCGAGCGGCTGGCGCGAGTACGTCGACCTCATGCCGCTGCGCGCATATGAGCCCGGCGACGACGTCGCCGCCGACGGCCGCCTCGACCCGCGCACGGTCGCCGCGCGCATCGGCGAGCTGCTTCCGTCGGATCGAGTGGTCGTCTCAGACGGCGGTCATTTCATCGGCTGGGCGAACATGTACTGGCCCGTCGCCTCGCCCGACCGCATGACGATGGTCGGCACGGCGTTCCAGTCGATCGGCCTCGGCTGGCCGTCGGTGCCCGGCGCGGCGCTCGCGAAGCCGTCGGCGACCGTCGTGCTGACGACGGGCGACGGCGGCGGGCTCATGGCGTTGGCCGACCTCGAGACCGCCGTGCGGATCGCCGGTGGCCGGGGCCTCGCCGTCGTCTGGAACGACGCGGCCTACGGCGCCGAGATCAACCTCTACGGACTGAAGGGCCTCGCGAAGGAGCCCATGCTCATTCCCGAGGTCGACTTCGCCGCGCTCGCGGCCGGCGTCGGCGCCGAGGGCGTCGTCGTGCGCACCCTGGAGGACCTGGACCGGCTGGCGGAGTGGGCGGCCGAGCCCACAGCATCCCGTCGCTTCCTCGTGCTCGACTGCCGCATCTCGGGCGAGGTGATCGCGCCGTATCAGCGCGAGATCATCCGCGTGAACACCTGACCCGGCCTCTGCAATCGCGAAAGGGTAGGGTTCCGCCCACCCGAGGCGTGCGGACACAGACCCTTTCGCGATTCCTGCGTGGCTGTCACTCGCCCCGGAACTCGGGCCGGCGCTTCTGCTGGAAGGCGGCGAAGCCCTCGCGGTAGTCGGCGGTCGCGCGAAGCGCATCCTGCCCGCGGGTCTCTTCGGCGACGGCATCCCACAGCCGCGCATCGCGCAGGCGCGCGATCAGACGCTTCGACGCGACGAGGGCCGCCGTGGCGCCCGACGCCGCGCGCGCGGCGCGCTCGCGCGTGAACGACAGCACCTCGTCGGCCGGCATCGTTCTGCTGAACAAGCCGGCCGCCACCGCCTCGGCCCCGGTGAGCAGGTCGCCGGTGTAGATGAGGTCGAGCGCGCGGTGCGCGCCGAGGCGCTCGTACAGGAGCGCGTGACCGCCCGAGTCGAGCATCGCGCCCAGGTTCGCGAACGGCGAGCCGACCTTGGCCGTGTCGGCGACGTAGACGACGTCGGTCGCGATCGCGAGCCCGAGCCCCACACCGAGGCACGCTCCCTGCACCGCCGCGAAGGTCGGCGCGGGAAAGTCGGTCATGCGGCGCATCAGCCGCTCGACCTCGCCGAGGTATCCGGGCACGTCGTCGGTCTTGGGGTCGACGCCGGCGATGTCGCGGCCGGCGCAGAACGCGCGTCCCTCGCCCCGCAGCACGAGAGCGCGGGCACCGGATGCTGCGGCCTCGGCGTACGCGTCATCCAGCTGCCGGAGCGCCTCCAGGGAGAGGGCGTTGAGCTTCTCGGGCGCGTTCAGGGTGATCTCGGCGACGGCGCCGTCGATGGCGAGGTCGATCAAGGCAGTCCTCCTAGACGTCGTAGTCGACGACGACGGTATCGGTCGTCGGGTGCGACTGACAGGTGAGCACGTAGCCGCGCTCGAGTTCGTCGGGCTCGAGCGCGTAGTTCTCGGTCATCGTGACCGATCCCTGCAGCAGGCGCGCACGGCAGGTGCCGCACACCCCGCCGGCACACGCGAACGGCACTTCGGGGCGCACACGCAGCGCCGCGTTGAGGATCGACTCGTGCGCGGCGATCGGGCTGTCGACGGCCTGGGACTGCCCGTCGAGCGTGAACTCGATGCGGCGCACCGGCTCGTCCTTCGCGACGACCACCGGGCGCCCGGCCGACGGCTCGGCCCGCTCCCCCTCGCCCGTCGTGAAGAGCTCGTAGCGCACGTGCGCGGGGTCGACGCCGATGTCGGCGAGGGTGTCGCGGCACAGCTGCACGAGCTCGAACGGCCCGCACAGGAACCACTCGTCGACGGTGTCGGGCAGCACGAGGTCGCCGAGGATGCGCCGCAGGCGCGGCTCGTCGATGCGGCCAGACAGCAGGGGTGCGGTCCGTTGCTCGCGCGAGAGCACGTGATGCAGGGCGAGCCGGGTCGGGTAGCGGTCCTTCAGGTCCGACAGCTCGTCGAGGAACATGACGTCGAGGCTCGAGCGGTTCGTGTAGACGAGAGTGAACCGCGAGGTGCGCGACCGCGCGAGCACGGTCGCGGCGAGTGCCATCAGCGGCGTGATGCCCGACCCGGCAGCGATCCCCGCCACGTGCGTGTCGTCGAGGTCGGCGAGCTTGGAGGTGAACGTGCCCTGCGGGCTCATGACGTCGATCTCGTCTCCGACCTTCAGTTCGGTCTGCGCCCAGGTCGAGAAGCGGCCGCCGAGATCGCGCTTGATCGCGACGCTGATCGTGCGCGGGCCGCCGTCGCCCCCGCCGGCCTCCCCGGTCCCTGAGCTCGTCGAAGGGCGGCACAGCGAGTACGAGCGGCGCATCTCATGCCCGTCGAGCACGGTCCGCAGCGCGACATGCTGACCCGCGAGGTAGTCGAATTCGTTCCGCGACTCCTCGGGGATGGCGAACGTCACCTCGACCGAGGCATCCGTCAGCGGCCGCACCGCGGCGACCCGCAATGTGTGGAACCGCGCGCGACGTTTGGCGCCGCGCGGACCGCCGACGGCGGTCGTGAGCAGCGTCTCGGCGATGCGCGCGTTCTCGCTCGCCGCCGCCTCGTCCGGCCGCATCAGTGCACCTTGAAGTGGTCGAAGGGCTCGAGGCAGGCGCGACACTCGTACAGTGCCTTGCACGAGGTCGATCCGAACCGGGCGATCTCGCGGGTGTCGAGCGACCCGCAGCGCGGGCACCGCACCGACAGCTGCAGGCGGATGGGTCCAACCACCGCCGCGCGCCCGGTCGGCGGCGCGATGCCGTACTCGACGAGCTTGTGCTTGCCGGCATCCGTCATCCAGTCCGTGGTCCACGCCGGGGCGAGCACGAGCCTGACGTCGACCTCGTCGAAGCCCGCCGACGTGAGGGCGAGCACGACGTCGTCGCGGATCGCATCCATCGCCGGACACCCCGAGTAGGTCGGCGTGATCGTCACGGTCACGCGCCCCGCGTCAACGGCGACGTCGCGCAGGACGCCGAGATCCTCGATCGTGAGAACGGGGATCTCGGGATCGAGAACGGATGCCGCCATCTCCCACGCGCGCTTACGCGTCGCCGTCGCGGTCACCACGTCGCCCCCGGGTGCTGCCGCGCGAGCACCTGCATCTCGGCGAGCAGGTAGCCCAGCGTCGGGAAGTGCGAGCCGCGGCGTCCGCCGGCCGACGACATCGGCGTCGGCGGCACCTCGAGCTCGGCCTTCACGAACACCGCCGCGATCACCGCGTCGAACGCCGGCTGCAGGGCGGAGGGCCGCACGGCGACCCCGTCGAGCCGATCGATCAGCGTCTCGTCGCGGAACAGCTCTCCCACGTACGGCCACACGTCCCCGACCGCGCGCACCATGCGCCGACGCGACTCGTCCGTGCCGCCCGCGAGGCGCAGCGTCCATTGCACGGCGTGGTCGCGGTGGTACTCGACCTCCTTGACCGCTTTCGCGGCGATCGCGGCGAGCGTCTCGTCGGACGACCCCGTGAGCGCGGTGTACAGCTCGAACAGATACACGGATGCCGCCAACTGGCGCGCGATCGTCTGCGCGAAGTCTCCGTTCGGCTGCTCGAAGAGCCACGCGCTGCGGAACTCCGGCTCGTCGCGCCAGTACGCGAGGTCGTCCTCCGACCGGTCGTCGTACGTGCCGGCGTAGCGCAGGAACGAACGCGCGTGCCCGAGCAGGTCGAGCGCGATGTTCGCGAGCGCGACGTCCTCCTCGAGCTCGGGGGCGCGGGCGATCCACGCACCGAGCTGCTGCGACAGCACCAGCGCGTCATCACCGAGCCACAGCGCGTACTCGGCGACGTCCGCGGTCGCCGCGCGCCCCTCGCCCCCGGCGAGCTCGGCCGACAGCTCGACCTGCTCGACGGTCACGTCGCCGTGCGGGAGTTCCTCGCTCACAGGTGCGGCACCCCCTCCGACGCCGTGTAGTACGTGGCGTGCCGGTAGTTCTTGCCCGCAGGGCTCTCGAAGAACGCCCCCTTGGCGTCGGGGTCGCTCGTCGTGATCGCGTCGGCGGGCACGACCCAGATCGACGTGCCCTCGCCCCGGCGGGTGTACAGGTCGCGGGCGTTGCGCAGCGCGAGCTCGGCATCCGGCGCGTGCAGCGACCCGGCGTGCACGTGGCTGAGCCCGCGGTTCGCACGCACGAACACCTCCCACAGCGGCCACGACTCCCGCGGCGATGCACCTGGCGTGGTCATCACGCGGCTCCCTTCAACGACTCGGCCTCGCGCAGCTGCTGCTTGCGCGCGTACTCCGCGGCGGCCTCGCGCACCCAGGCACCGTCCTCGTGGGCGTTACGGCGGTTGCGGATGCGCTCGACGTTCATCGGCCCGCGGCCGGCGAGCACCTCGTGGAACTCCGTCCAGTCGATCTCGCTCGTGTGCCACCTCCCCGCCGCCTCGTCCCAGCGCAGCTCAGGATCGGGCAGCGTGACCCCCAGCACCTCCGCCTGTGGCACCAGCATCCCGATGAACCGCTGCCGCAGGTCGTCGTTCGAGAAGCGCTTGATCTTCCACGCCATCGACTGCGCAGAGTTCGGCGACTCGTCGTCGGGGGGCCCGAACATCATGAGCGACGGCCAGTACCAGCGGTTCACGGCATCCTGAGCCATCTCGCGCTGCGCGGGCGAGCCCTGCATGAGCGTCAGCAGGATCTCGAACCCCTGCCGCTGGTGGAACGACTCCTCCTTGCAGATGCGCACCATCGCCCGCCCGTACGGACCGTACGACGCTCGGCACAGCGGCACCTGGTTGCAGATCGCGGCGCCGTCGACCAGCCAGCCGATCGCGCCCATGTCGGCCCACGTCGGCGTCGGATAGTTGAAGATCGACGAGTACCGCGCGCGGCCTTCGATGAGCTGCTCGGTCATCTCGTCGCGGGTGATCCCCAGGGTCTGCGCGGCCGAGTAGAGGTAGAGGCCGTGACCCGCCTCGTCCTGCACCTTCGCCATCAGGATCGCCTTGCGCTTGAGGCTCGGCGCGCGCGAGATCCAGTTGCCCTCGGGCTGCATCCCGATGATCTCGGAGTGCGCGTGCTGCGAGATCTGCCGGATCAGCGTCTTGCTATACGCCGCCGGCATCCAGTCCCGCGGCTCGATGCGCGAGTCGGCCTCGATGATCGCATCGAACGCCGCCTGCTCGGCGGCCTCATCGATCAGCGTCTCGGTCGTCATCATCGACTCCTCATTTACAGACCGTTCGTTCAGTAAAGTCTACCCGGTGACGGATGCTTCGGCACCGCCGACCGCATCGTCGGGGTGGGCGCGGCGAGTGGTGACGGACCGGCCGCGGAACTCGGCGACCACGTCGCCGGTCTCGTCGGTGACGGTGACGTCATAGAGGCCGTTTCGTCCGGAGAGGATCCGCCGCCGGGCGTGTGCGGTGAGCGTCTGTCCGGCGTGCGTCGCCTTGAGGAACGAGATGTCGGCGCCGGCGGCGACCGTCACGTCGTCGTCCTCGTTGCAGGCCATTGCGAACGCCGTGTCGGCGAGCGCGAACACGAGCCCGCCGTGGGTGATCGCGAAGCCGTTCGTCATGTCGTCGCGCACTCGCATCGACACGACCGCTTCGCCCGGCTCGTCGCGCTCGACGACCATGCCGAGCGCGGCCGACGCGCGGTCGCGCTGCAGCATGCGACGCTGCCCGGCGAAGTGCGTGGCGGGGTCGGTCATGACGTCACGTCCACGCTGTCGAAATCGGCATCCGCTGCACGCCCGGTGGCGCCGTCCGCGCTCGCGCTGCACAAACCGGCATCCGCTGCTGAACAATTCGATCGCGATCGCCGATTTCGACCGCGCGACGCAGACGCGAGCATCACGCGGTCACCTCGGCGGACTCAGGAGAGACGGATGCCGCGGGGGTGGCAGCATCCGTGTCCGCCGTCTTCGCGACCAGCGTCAGCACGTCGTACGTCGCGACGATCTCCTCGCGCTGGTTGAGGATGACGGCGTCCCACCGCACCTCGCCGTACTCGTCGGTCTCGCGCGGGGTGATCTGCTTCGCCGTGAGCACCACGCGGATCTCGTCGCCAGGCGAAACGGGCGTCGTGAACCGCAGGTTCTCGAGGCCGTAGTTGGCGAGCACGGGGCCGGGCTCGGGGTCGACGAAGAGTCCAGCGGCCCACGAGACGAGCAGGTAGCCGTGCGCGACGCGGCCCGGGAAGAACGGGTTCGCGGCGGCGGCCTCCTCATCCATGTGGGCGTAGAACAGGTCGCCCGTGAAGTTCGCGAAGGTCTCGATGTCGTCAAGCGTCACCGGGCGCAGCGGCGACGCGATCTGGTCGCCGATCGCGAGTTCGGCGAGCGACTTGCGGAACGGGTGACGATCGGAACGGGATGCTGCGCCCTGGTGCCACACGCCGGTCAAGGCGGTGAGCATCGCGGGCGAGCCCTGCACCGCGGTGCGCTGCATGTGGTGCAGCACCGCGCGGATGCCGCCGAGCTCCTCGCCGCCGCCCGCACGGCCGGGTCCGCCGTGCACGAGGTGCGGGACCGGCGCGCCGTGGCCCGTCGACGTGCGCGCGTCGTCGCGGTCGAGGAACAGCAGGCGTCCGTTGTAGGCGGCGGTGCGGGCGAGCAGGGTCGCCGCCACCGCCGGATCGGACGTGGCCACGCTCGTCACGAGCGAGCCACCGCCCCGGCCGACGAGATCGGCCGCTTCATCCACGGTGCGATAGGCGAGCACGCTCGCGACCGGCCCGAACGCCTCGACGTCGTGCACCGCGTCGGGCAGCGCATCCGGCGCGCCGTCGAAGCCGATCACGATCGGCGCGAGGAAGGCCCCGTCGGGGGCGGTGCCGGTCGAGCCGTCGGCGAGCGTCACGTCCGGGGCATCCGTGCTCCCCAGCAGGATCCGGCCGCCCGCAGCCTCGAGAGCACCGACCGCGCGCAGCACCTCATCGCGCTGCGCCAGCGAGACGAGCGGGCCCATCGTGACGCCGTCGGCGTGCGGGTCGCCGACCACGACGCGCTCGGCGAGCTTGGCGCGGAGGGCGTCGACGAGCGGCTCGACGGCGTCCGCCGGCACGATGGCGCGACGGATCGCCGTGCACTTCTGGCCGGCCTTCGTCGTGAGCTCGACCATGAGCTGCTTGACGTACGCGTCGAACTCGGGCGTGCCGGGCACCGCGTCGGGGCCGAGGACGGAGGCGTTGATCGAGTCGGTCTCGCTCGTGAACCGCACGCCGGGCGCCGCCTGCTCCCTGAGCCGGGAAGCCGTCGACGCGCTGCCGGTGAAGCCGACGAGGTCGCCGAGCCCGAGGTGGTCGAAGAGTCCGGGAATCGCGCCGCTCACCAGCTGCAGCGAGCCGGCCGGCAGGCGCCCGGTCTCGACGAGGATGCGCACCCACGCCTCAGCGACGTACGCGGTCGGGGTCGCCGGCTTCACGATCGTCGGCACGCCCGCGAGGAAGGCCGGAGCGAACTTCTCGAGCGCCCCCCACATCGGGAAGTTGAAGGCGTTGATCTGCACGGCGACACCCGGCAGCCGCGTGTACACATGACGCCCGAGGAACGAGCCGTCCTTCGACAGCGGCTCCACCGGGCCGTCGAGGTACACCTGCGCGTTGGGCAGCTCGCGCCGGCCCTTCGACGAGTAGGTGAAGAGCACGCCGATGCCGCCGTCGACGTCGCTCAGCGAGTCGCGCGTCGTCGCGCCGGCGCGCTTCGACAGCTCGTAGAGCTCCTCCTTGCGCGCGGTCAGCGCAATGCCGAACTCCTTCAGCAGCAGTGCGCGCTGGTGGAAGGTGAGAGCGCCGAGGCTCGCCTGACCGACGGTCCGCGCGTGGGTGATCGCTGCGCCGAGGTCGATGCCGTCGGTGCTGACGAGCGTGACGATCTCGCCGGTCGACGCGTCGCGCACTTCCGTCGCGCCCGCTTCGGAGGCGGGAGCCCACCATGCGTCGCGCAGGTAGCTGGGGAGGATGCCGGTCACTTGTCACTCCATTCGTAGAAACCGCGGCCGGTCTTGCGGCCGAGATGTCCGTCGGCGACGAGGCGCCTGAGCAGCTCCGGAGGCGCGAAGCGCTCCCCGAGTTCGCGGTGCAGCTCCTCGGCGATGCCGAGGCGCACGTCGAGGCCGACCAGGTCGGTCGTACGGAGGGGACCGACCGGATGCCGGTACCCGAGCTCCATCGCCGCGTCGATGTCGGCAGCCGAGGCGACGCCCTCCTCGAGCATGCGGATCGCCTCGAGCCCGAGCGCGACGCCCAGCCTGCTCGACGCGAAGCCCGGGCTGTCGCGCACGACGATCGGCGTCTTGCCCAGCGCCGCGATCCATCCCTTCGCCCTGTCGACCAGCGTGGGATCGGTCGCGGTGCCGGTGACGATCTCGACGAGCTGCGACGCCGGCACGGGGTTGAAGAAGTGCAGCCCCAGGAAGCGCTCCGGGCGCTCGAGGCCGGAGGCGAGGTCGTCGATCGAGATGGACGAGGTGTTCGTGGCGAGCGCCGCGTCCGGCGCGAGAACGCGCTCCGCGCGGCCGAGGGCCTCGAGCTTCAGCGACCGATCCTCCGGGACCGCCTCCACCACGAGGCCGCAGCCGCGCAGGGACGCAGCATCCGTCGCCGTCTCGACCGCCGCGGCGAGCGCTTCGTATCCGATCTCGGTCGTGCCGCGCTCGACGCTGCGCCGCACGCTCTCGAGAAGGCGGACGGATGCTGCGCCCGCCGCCTCGTCGTCGCGCTCGACCACGATCACCTCGGCGCCGGCGAGCACGAACGCATGCGCGATGCCCGCGCCCATGCGCCCGCCGCCGATGACCCCGACCCGCCCGGGCACTCCGGTGGGCTCAGCGCGTTTCGTCTCGCTTCGCTCGCTCAACGACCGGAGGTCTTCGCCCGCCACGCCCATCAGCGCTTCCTCTCGAGGAAGGCGGCCATGCGCCGCTCCTTCTCGGGGCTCTCGAAGAGCTGCGCCTGCAGCTCCAGCTCGATCTCGGGGTGCGCCGCACGCGGGGCGAGCAGCGCGGTCTTCGTGTGACGCGTCGCCAGCGCATCGTTGTGCGCGATGCGGTCGGCGATCGCGTGGGCCGCGGCGAGCAGGTCGGCGGGTTCGTACAGCGACGACACGAGGCCCCAGTCGACGGCGGTGTCGGCATCCAGGATCCGTCCCGTCAGCAGCATCTCGGAAGCCCGAGCCTCGCCGACGATCTCGGGCAGACGCCACGTCGCGCCGGCCGCCGCGATGATGCCGAGGCCGGTCTCGGGGTTGCCGATCTTGAGGCTCGGCGTGCCGATGCGGATGTCGGCCGCATAGGCGAGCTCGGCACCGCCGCCCAGCGCATAGCCGTCGATCGCGGCGATGACCGGCATCGGCAGGTTCCGCACCCGCGTGAACGCCCGCGTGTTGATGCCCCTCCGTGCGTCGGCGGCGCGGCGCTCACGCAGCTGCGCGATGTCGGCGCCCGAGGCGAACACACCGTCGGATCCCGTGAGGATCAGCGTGCGCGGCTCGCGCTCGAGCTCGCCGCACAGCTCGTGCAGGCGGTCGATCGTGTCCTGGTCGATGGCGTTGCGCACCTCCGGCCGCGACAGCGTCGCGATGACGCGATCATCGCGGCGCTGGACCTTGAGCGACTCAAGCATCGGCATCCTCTCGATCCGCTCCGTCGCGGTCTCGCGCCCATAATATCTGATCGATCGTTCAGTAATGTCACCGTGTTGCGCGGCGTCGACGCCGACGGGTGCGAGACTGGGCGCATGTCCGCGAGCACCGACGCCTCCCCCGCGCGACGCGGACGACCGGGCTACGACCGCGAACAGGTGCTGGCGGTCGCCGTCACCCTCTTCAACGAGCAGGGATACGACGCCACGTCCGTCGCGGATCTCGCCTCACGTCTCGGCCTCACGAAGTCGGCGCTCTATCACCACTTCGACTCGAAGGAGCAGTTGCTCGCGCTCGCTCTCGACGAGGCGCTCGACGGACTCGAAGGCGTGCTCGACGAACCCGAGGCGTCGGCGGGCGACCCGGCCGAGCGGCTCGGCGCGGTTCTCCGCGGGGCGGTGCGCGTGCTCGTCGACAAGCTCCCCTACGTCACCCTCCTGCTGCGCGTGCGCGGCAACAGTGACGTCGAGCGTGCCGCCCTCGAGCGTCGGCGCGCTTTCGACCACCGCGTGACGGCGCTCGTGGCCGAGGCGCAACGCGCCGGTCAGGTTCGCGCGGATGTCGACGGCGCCGTCGCCACACGCCTGGTGTTCGGCATGGTGAACTCGATCGTCGAGTGGTACCGCCCCGGCGGCCCGACAGGCCGCGAGCGACTCGCCCACGACGTCGTCGCCGTCGCGCTCGACGGCATGCGCACCCGCTGAGACAGACGGATGCTGCGACCCTGAGCCTTCACAGCGGCTCAGGGGCGCAGCATCCGTTCCTCGAGAGTCAGGCCTTCGACAGGCCGTAGATGGGGCTGACCGACTGCTCGGCCTCGTGGTCCGGGCCGAGCGGGATGCCGGAGCGGTCGCGCAGCAGCAGCGTCGCGATGAGGCCGACGACCGTCATGCCGGCCAGGTACCACGTGACCGACAGCGTCGATCCGGTCTGCTGCACGAGCCACTGCGCGATGGTCGGGGCGAACGCGCCGCCGAGGATCGCGCCGATCGCGTACGAGATCGAGACACCCGAGAAGCGGATGGATGCGGGGAACAGCTCGGAGTAGAGCGCCGCCTGGGGTCCGTAGGTGAATCCGAGGCCGATCGTGAGGATCGCAAGACCCAGGAACAGCAGCCAGATGTTCCCGGTGTTGACGAGCGGGAAGAGCAGGAAGACACCGACGAGCTGGAGGATCCAGCCGATGATGTACGTCGTGCGGCGGCCGATGCGGTCGGAGATGAAGCCGGCGGCGAGCGTCGACAGCAGCCACGTGACGGCCGAGCCCGCGACGGCCCACAGCACGGGTCCGCGCTCGAGGCCGAGCGGTCCCTCGGGGTTCGTCGAGTAGCCCTGGATGTAGCCGCCCGTGGTCATGTAGCCGACGGCGTTGTTGCCCGCGAAGACCAGCGCGGCGATGAACACGAGGAGCAGGTGCTTGCGGAAGAGCGTGATGATCGGCATGCGCGCCTTCTCCTTGCGCTCGGCGAGCTCGGCGAAGACCGGGCTCTCCTCGACGCGGCGACGCACGTAGTAGCCGACGAGGATCAGCACGACGCTGAGCAGGAACGGCACGCGCCAGCCCCACACGAGGAACGCGTCGCCGGGGGCGATCATCGCCATGAGCGCCATGACGCCCGAGGCGAGCAGCAGGCCCAGCGGCACGCCGATCTGCGGCGAGGCGCCGAACGCGCCGCGGCGCTTCCTGGGGGCGTGCTCGACGGCCATCAGCACCGCGCCGCCCCACTCACCGCCGGCGGAGATGCCCTGGATGATGCGCAGGAGCACGAGGAGGATCGGCGCGGCGATCCCGATCGCCTCGTAGGTCGGCAGCACGCCGATGAGGGCGGTCGCCGCGCCCATGAGGATCAGCGTCCACATGAGCACGACCTTGCGGCCGTACTTGTCGCCGAAATGGCCGGCGAGGAAGGCGCCGAGCGGGCGGAAGAGGAAGCTCACGCCGACCGTCGCGAAGGCGACGATCGCACTGTTGGCGCCGAGCGGCGCGAAGAACAGCTGGCCGAAGACCAGGCCGACCGCGGTCGCGTAGATGAAGAAGTCGTACCACTCGACGGTCGTGCCGACGACGGTCGCGAAGACGACGCGACGGCGGTCTGTGGTGGACGCAATGGTTCCTGTGGGGGTGAACCCTGCTGCGGGCCCGGATGTGCTGCTCATGGTGACTCCTATGTCGGGGGGCTGACGGCGTCGTCGCCGGCGGACCGTTGGGGAATGGTTGCCGGATCTGGCACGATCATATACGATTTCGAATACGACGGAACAAATCGCTTCGAGTGAGGGAGCTCATGGACGAGATCACGGATGCCGCAGACCGCCGTTTCGCGGCCCTCCCCGGCCGCCCGGGCAAGATCGTGGCCATCCACCTCAGCTACGCGTCCCGTGCTGATCAGCGCGGGCGGCGGCCGCAGCATCCGTCGTAC
Source organism: Microbacterium sp. F01 (assembly GCF_056156365.1). Classification (NCBI taxonomy): domain Bacteria; kingdom Bacillati; phylum Actinomycetota; class Actinomycetes; order Micrococcales; family Microbacteriaceae; genus Microbacterium; species Microbacterium sp. F01. Next base: position 1,064,783 of record NZ_CM149592.1, on the reverse strand, counting down.
TTCTTCAAGCCGTCGAGTTCGATCGCCGCTTCGGGCGACACGATCGAGCGGCCCGACGGCACCGAGCTGCTCGCGTTCGAGGGTGAGATCGCGCTCGTGATCGGCACCCCGGCGCGCCGCGTCGGACTCGCCGACGCGTGGGACCACGTCGCGTGGGTGACGGCCGCCAACGACTTCGGGCTGTACGACCTGCGGGCGAACGACAAGGGCTCGAACGTGCGCTCCAAGGGCGGCGACGGCTACACGCCCGTCGGTCCTTCGCTCATCGACGCCCGCGCCATCGACCCGTCCGCGCTGCGGGTTCGCACCTGGCTCAACGGCGACATCGCGCAGGACGACACCGCCGCGGCCATGATCTTCCCGCTCGCGCAGCTGGTCGCCGACCTGTCGCAGCACTTCACCCTCGAGACGGGCGATGTGATTCTCACCGGCACCCCGGCGGGGTCGTCGGTGGCGCAGCCCGGCGATGTCGTCGAGGTCGAGGTCGATGTTCCGGGTGGCCCGTCGTCTGGCCGGCTCGTCACGACCGTGGTGCAGGGTTCGGCCGCGTTCGACGCCGAACTCGGCTCGCTGCCGGCGGTCGACGACCTCCAGCGCACCGAGGCGTGGGGCTCCCGCGAGGCGGCCGGACTGCCGACGGTCGACGCCGCAACCCCGGCCCTCTCCCGCGCGCTGCGCGCCAAGCTCGAGGCCGTGCCGGTGGCGGGGCTCTCGGCGCAGCTGCGCAAGCGAGGGCTGAACAACGTGCACATCGACGGCGTGCGCGCCCTCCATCCGACGTCTCTGAATGGCACCGTCAAGCTCGTCGGCGTCGCCCGCACGCTGCGGTTCGTGCCCAACCGCGAGGACCTCTTCGCGTCGCACGGCGGCGGCTACAACGCGCAGAAGCGCGTGTTCGACGCGGTGGGCGACGGCGAGGTCGTCGTGATCGAGGCGCGCGGCGAGGCCGGTTCGGGCACGCTCGGCGACATCCTCGCGATCCGCGCGCACGCCCGCGGCGCGGCCGGCATCGTCACCGACGGAGGGGTGAGGGATGCTGCGGCCGTCGCCGCGGTCGGCATCCCGGTCTACTCGTCCGGGGCGCACCCTGCGGTGCTGGGCCGCAAACACGTGCCATGGGACGCCGACGTCACGATCGCGTGCGGCGGCACCACCGTGCAGCCCGGCGACGTCATCGTCGGCGACGCGGACGGGGTCGTCGTGATCCCGCCGGGGATCGCCGAGGAGGTCGTCGACGCGGCGCTCGCCCAGGAGGACGAGGACGCCTGGATCGCCGATCGCGTCGCGGAGGGACATTCCGTCGACGGACTCTTCCCCATGAACGCCGAATGGCGCGCGAAGTACGACGCCCGAGAAGGAGGCCGCGCATGAGCCCGACCGAAGCCGACACGCTCAGCAAGTCGCAGCAGGCGTACCGCTGGATCAAGGAGCGCATCGCCAACCAGGAGTTCACCCCCGGCTATCGGCTGGTACTGGGCAGTATCGCCGGCGAGCTCGACATGAGCGTCGTGCCGGTGCGCGAGGCGATCCGTCAGCTCGAGGCCGAGGGGCTCGTCACCTTCGAGCGCAACGTCGGCGCGCGGGTGTCGATGGTCGACGACTCGCAGTACCGCTACAGCATGCAGGCGCTGTCGATCCTCGAGGGCACCGCGACGGCGCTGGCCGCCCGACGCCTCACGGCCGACGACATCCGCAAGGCGCGCCGCATCAACGAGCTGATGATCGAGACGCTCGAGCACTTCGACCCGCGCGCGTTCACCGCGCTCAACCAGGACTTCCACGCGGCGCTGTTCGAGAAGTGCGCGAACCCGCGCATGCTCGACCTCGTGCACGCCGAGTGGGCGCGCCTCGGCCACCTGCGTGACTCGACCTTCAGCTTCGTGCCGGGCCGCGCACAGGAGTCGGTGCGCGAGCACGAGAACATCCTCGTGCTCATCGAGACCGGTGCGCCGCTCGGCGAGATCGAGAAGGCCGCCCGCCGCCACCGCTCGGCGACCCTCGACGCCTACATGATCCACGAGCACCCCGACGAGGCCCTGGGCCTTCCCGCGTTCTGACTCACGGATGCCGCGCGCCGCGGCATCCGTCCCCCACAACCTCCGACGAAGGAGCAGCAATGACTGACACGACAACCGTTCTCGCGACGCGGCATGTGCCCGACGGGCTGCCGAGCCGCATCCAGCACTACATCGACGGGGAGTTCGTCGACTCGCAGGGCGGCGACACGTTCGACGTGCTCGACCCGGTGACGAACGAGACGTACGTCCAGGCCGCGGCAGGGAAGAAGGCCGACATCGACCGGGCCGTGGCCGCCGCGCGGCGCGCGTTCACCGAGGGACCGTGGCCGCGCATGCTGCCGCGCGAGCGTTCCCGCGTGCTGCACCGCATCGCCGACATCGTGGAGTCCCGCGACGCCCGCCTCGCGGAGCTGGAGTCGTTCGACTCGGGTCTGCCGATCACGCAGGCCCTGGGTCAGGCGCGGCGGGCGGCGGAGAACTTCCGGTTCTTCGCGGACCTGATCGTGGCGCAGGCCGACGACGCCTACAAGGTGCCGGGCCGGCAGATGAACTACGTCAACCGCAAGCCGATCGGCGTCGCCGGGCTCATCACACCGTGGAACACGCCGTTCATGCTCGAGTCGTGGAAGCTCGGCCCGGCGCTCGCGACCGGCAACACGGTGGTGCTCAAGCCCGCCGAGTTCACGCCGCTGTCGGCGTCGCTGTGGGCGGGCATCTTCGAGGAGGCGGGGCTGCCGACGGGCGTGTTCAACCTCGTCAACGGGCTCGGCGAGGACGCCGGCGACGCCCTGGTGAAGCATCCGGACGTCCCGCTCATCTCCTTCACCGGCGAGAGCCGCACCGGGCAGATCATCTTCGGCAACGCCGCCCCGTTCCTGAAGGGCCTGTCGATGGAGCTCGGCGGCAAGTCCCCGGCCGTGGTGTTCGCCGACGCCGACCTCGACGCCGCGATCGACGCCACCATCTTCGGCGTGTTCTCGTTGAACGGCGAGCGCTGCACGGCCGGTTCGCGCATTCTCGTGGAGCGCCCGATCTACGACGAGTTCGTCGCGCGCTACGCGGCGCAGGCCGACCGCGTCGTCGTCGGCTACCCGCACGACCCGAAGACCGAGGTGGGCGCGCTCGTGCATCCCGAGCACTACGACAAGGTCGTCTCCTACATCGAGATCGGCAAGTCCGAGGCGCGCCTGGTCGCCGGCGGCGGCCGCCCCGACGCGTTCGAGACCGGAAACTTCGTGCGCCCCACCGTGTTCGCCGACGTCGCGCCGGACGCCCGGATCTTCCAGGAGGAGATCTTCGGCCCGGTCGTCGCCATCACGCCGTTCGACACCGACGAGGAGGCCCTCGAGCTCGCCAACGGCGTGCGCTACGGCCTCGCCGCGTACGTGTGGACCAACGACCTCAAGCGCGCCCACAACTTCTCGCAGGCCATCGAGGCCGGCATGGTCTGGCTCAACTCGAACAACGTACGTGACCTCCGCACCCCGTTCGGCGGCGTCAAGGCCTCGGGTCTCGGCCACGAGGGCGGCTACCGCTCCATCGACTTCTACACCGACCAGCAGGCCGTGCACATCACGCTCGGCCCCGCCCACAACCCCACCTTCGGAAAGGCGGATGCCGCCGGCCACTGAGGGCCGCAGCATCCATCTCCGATATCCCACGTAAGGACGCGACATGACCCACCGTGACCAGATGACCCGCACCTCCTCCGGCTTCTACGTGAGCCAGGAGGCGCCGATCCTCTCCGACAACCCGATCCCCACCCCCTCCGTGCCGGCGCCGGACATCCTGCGCTGCGCATACATGGAGCTCGTCGTCACCGACCTGCTCGCGTCGCGCGAGTTCTACGTCGACGTGCTCGGCCTGTACGTGACCGAGGAGGACGAGAACACGATCTACCTCCGGTCCACGGAGGAGTTCATCCACCACAACCTCGTGCTGCGCCAGGGGCCGGTCGCCGCGGTCGCCGCGTTCTCGTACCGCGTCCGGTCGGCGGAGGATCTCGACAAGGCCGTCGCCTTCTACGAGGAGCTCGGCTGCCGCATCGAACGCCGCCCCGACGGCTTCACCAAGGGCATCGGCGACTCGGTGCGCGTCACCGACCCGCTCGGCTTCCCGTACGAGTTCTTCTACGCCACCGAGCACGTCGAGCGCCTGTCGTGGCGGTACGACCTGCACACCCCCGGCGAGCTGGTGCGCCTGGACCACTTCAACCAGGTCACCCCCGACGTGCCGCGCGCGGTGAACTTCATGCAGTCGCTGGGCTTCCGCGTCACCGAGGACATCCAGGACGACCAGGGCACGGTCTACGCCGCCTGGATGCGCCGCAAGCCCACCGTGCACGACACCGCGATGACCGGCGGCGACGGCCCGCGCATGCACCACGTCGCCTTCGCCACCCACGAGAAGCACAACATCCTCGCGATCTGCGACAAGCTCGGGGCGCTGCGCCGCTCTGACGCGATCGAACGCGGACCCGGCCGCCACGGCGTCTCGAACGCGTTCTACCTGTACCTGCGCGACCCCGACGGCCACCGCGCCGAGATCTACACGCAGGACTACTACACCGGCGACCCCGACAACCCCGTCGTCACCTGGGACGTGCACGACAACCAGCGCCGCGACTGGTGGGGCAACCCGGTCGTGCCGTCCTGGTACACCGAGGCCTCGCTCGTGCTCGACCTAGACGGCAACCCGCAGCCCGTCGTGGCGCGAACCGACAACTCGGAAATGGCGGTCACGATCGGCGCCGACGGCTTCTCGTACACGCGTCCCGACGACCAGACCGAGGCGATGCCCAGCTGGAAGCAGGGCGAGTACAAGCTCGGCCACCAGCTGTAAGGGGAACGGATGCTGCATCCCGATGACATCGCCCAGGTCGCGGCCGAGCTGGCCGAGGCCGACCGCACGCACGGCGTGATCCCGCGGATCACGGCGCGCTACCCCGACGCGACGGTGGAGGACTCGTACGCGATCCAGGGAGTGTGGCGCGACCAGAACATCGCCGCCGGGCGCACGCTCGTCGGCCGCAAGATCGGGCTCACGTCGAAGGCGATGCAGCAGGCGACGGGCATCACCGAGCCGGATTACGGCGTGATGTTCGACGACACCGTCTACCGCTCCGGCGCCGAGATCCCGGTCGAGAAGTTCTCGAACGTGCGGATCGAGGTCGAGCTCGCGTTCGTGCTCAAGGAGCCGCTCGAAGGCCCCGACTGCACCCTCGAGGACGCCCTCGCCGCGATCGACTACGCCGTGCCGGCCCTCGAGGTGCTGAACTCGCACATCGAGCTCGAGGGCCGCACCATCGTCGACACCATCAGCGACAACGCGGCGTACGGCGCCATGGTGCTCGGCGACGTGCACAAGCGCCCCGACGAGATCGACCTCCGCTGGGTGCCCGGCGTGCTCTCCCGCAACGGCGAGATCGAGGAGACCGGCGTCGCCGCGGGCGTGCTGGGTCATCCCGCGACCGGTGTGGCGTGGCTGGCGAACAAGTTCCACCAGCACGGCGCGCGGCTCGAGGCGGGCGAGATCATCCTCGCCGGCTCGTTTACGCGCCCCATGTGGGTGTCGCGGGGCGATACCGTCAGGTGCGACTACGGACCCATGGGAGTGATCGAATGCCGCTTCGTCTGAGCCCGACCTTCCGCGACGCGCTCGCGGCGGCCGACCGCCCGCTGGCGGGGATGTGGGTGTGCACCGGCTCGCCGCTGGTCGCCGAGATCTGTGCCGGCGCGGGCCTGGACTGGGTGCTCATCGACATGGAGCACTCCCCCAACGGTCTCGAGTCCGTGCTGGCCCAGCTGCAGGCCGTCGTCGCCTACCCGGTCACGCCGGTCGTGCGGGTGCCGATCGGCGACGTCGTCACGATCAAGCAGGTGCTCGATCTCGGAGCCCAGAACCTGCTCGTGCCCATGGTGTCTTCGAGGACGGATGCCGAAGCCGCCGTCGCAGCCGTGCGCTATCCGCCGCGGGGCATGCGTGGCGTGGGCTCCGCACTCGCCCGGTCCGCCCGGTGGAACCGCGTCGACGACTACCTCCAGGACGCCGACGACCATGTGTCGCTGTTCGTCCAGATCGAGACGGCGGCGGGGGTCGAGGCGGCCGCCGAGATCGCCGCGGTCGACGGCGTCGACGGGGTCTTCGTCGGCCCGGCCGACCTCGCCGCGTCGATGGGCGTCCTCGGCCAGCAGACCCACCCCGACGTCGTCGCCGCCGCCCGCCGCACGTTCGACGCCGTGCGCGCGGCCGGCAAGCCCGTCGGCGTCAACGCCTTCGATCCCGCCGCGGCCCAGGCCTACCTCGACGCCGGGGCCTCCTTCGTGCTCGTCGGCGCCGATGTCGCGCTCCTGGCCCGCGGCTCGGAAGCCCTCGCCGCGCGGTGGGTCGCAGCATCCCATCCCTCCGACGGCGTCGCAGGCGAACGCGCCTCGTACTGACCCGCGTACTCCGCGGGCGCATGCCGCCTGCCGCAGTCCTGTGTCCGCGCCGTCGCTCGACGCCGGTGACGGAGACGGCAGCTCTGGTGGCGCCGCACCGATGTCAAGGCCACGCGTCGGACCTGACCTCATGACACGCTGTGTCCATGAAGCGCGACGTCTCGAGCCGCATCACCCTGAACGTCACCGAACCCGCCGACCTCGTCTTCGCGGTCGCGGTGTCGGGCCACTACACACCGAATCACGAGGAGTTCCGGGCGACGCTCGACGGCTCGCCCATCGTGTCGCACGAGCTCTCCGATGTGCACGGCACGCGGCTGCACCGGCTGACCAGCGGGCCGGGCGAACTCGTGGTCGACTACAGCGCCCATGTGATCGGCCCGGGCGACACCGCGATCGCCCGCGAGCCCGACCTGCTCACGTACGCACGTCCGAGCCGCTACGCCGAATCGGACGCGCTGGCCCCCACCGCCGCCGCGGAGTTCGCGGGCATCGAGGATCCGGGGGCGCTGCTCACGGCCGTCTCGTCGTGGGTGGGCACGCGCCTCTCGTACGTCTCCGGCTCCTCGCTTCCCACCGACGGCGCGATCCGCACCCTGCTCAACCGCCGAGGGGTGTGCCGGGACTACGCGCACCTGTGCGTGGCGCTGCTGCGGGCTCTCGGCATCCCCTCCCGCGTCGTCGCCGTGTACGCGCCGGGACTCGATCCGATGGACTTCCACGCCGTCGCCGAGGCGTGGATCGACGACGCCTGGCGAGTGGTCGATGCCACAGCCCTCGCGCCGCGCCAGACGCTCGTGCGGATCGCGACGGGTCGCGACGCCGCGGACACGGCATTCCTCACCGTCGCCTCCGGTCGCGCCGACCTCGTAGCCCTGTCCGTCATGTCGACGGCCGATACCCTCCCGGTTGACGACATCGACGAACGGGTCTCGATCGCCTAGCGGTGCCGCGGCACGCCCCGAACGTGGCACAGTGATTCCCATGAAGAAGTGGGTCGTGCGGTTCGCGTCGCTGCTGGTGTTCAACATCGTCGTGCTGCTGGTCGTCGGCTGGCTGACGCCGGCGCGCGTCGGCTGGGCGGCGCTGTGGGCGGGCATCGTGCTGACGGCCCTGGTCATCTGGATCAAGCCGCTCGTCGAGAAGTGGTTCCGCTCTATGGCGGCGAAGTCCTCGAACCAGCGCACCAAGGCCGGCGAGAAGCTCGTCGAGTTCCTGCTCGCCTTCGCGGTCGCATTCCTCGTCTGGATCGTCACCGTCGTCTTCACCGGCGTCTCGATCGGCGGCGGCATCTTCGGCGCGTTCTGGGGCTGGGTCATCCCGCCGGTGATCCTGCTCATCGGCTGGGCGATCTACGGCGCCATCGACGACAAGGTCGAGACCCACGCCGGCACGCTCTACGACAAGGCGACCGGTTCGAAGGCCGGATCGACGGATGCTGCGGCCCCGCCCATCCCTTCGCCCGAGGCATCCACCGGCCGCCGCGAACTGAACGACGGACTCACCGACGAGCAGCGACGCATGCTCGACGAACTCGGCAAGGGCTGATTCCGCCCGACCTGTCGATCGGGGCGCACACCGATCGTCATACGGGTGTCGACAGCCCTCCAGAAAGGACGACACCATGCGGTACGCACTCCTCCTCCATTACCCCGAAATGACCCCCGACGACATGGGCGACGACGCCTGGGCCGAGGGCATGCGCGAGTTCGACGAGTACGCCAAGGCGCTCGACGACGCGGGCGTGCTGATCTCGGCCGAGGTCCTCCAGCCATCGGCCGTGACCACGACGGTGACCGCGCCCGACGGCACACTGCGCGTGCAGGACGGCCCGTTCGCCGACACCAAGGAGCAGCTCGGCGGCACGTTCGTGATCGAGGTCGCCGACCTCGACGCCGCCATCGGCTGGGCCGGCAAGGCGCCGTCGATCAGCTGGGGCACCGTCGAGGTGCGACCCAGCGCGACCCGCTTCGAGAACGGCGCCTGGACCCCGTTCGCGAGCTGATGCCCGCCGCCTCCGACTCCCGCACGGTTGCCGAGCGCACCGCGCGGGAGTCGTACGGCCGCATCCTGGCGGTCGTCGCCGGCTCCACGCGCGACGTCGGCCTCGCCGAAGACGCCCTCGCCGACGCCTTCGAGCGTGCCCTCACGACCTGGCCGGACTCCGGCATCCCCGCCAATCCCGAAGGGTGGCTGGTCACCGTGGCCCGTAACCGACTGCGCGACGCCCTCTCGTCGGCGGCTCGCCGCACGGGTGTGCCGCTCGACGAGGGGATCGCCGCGGTGCGCGCCGATGAGCGGGAGGTCGACGCGCTCACGGCGCTGGAGCGGGCCGAGGCGATCCCCGACCGCCGGCTCGAGCTGCTCTTCGCGTGCGCGCATCCGGCGATCGACCCGGCCATCCGCACGCCGCTGATGCTGCAGACGGTGCTGGGATTCGACGCGGCCGAGATCGCGCGGTCGTTCGGAGTCGAGCCCGCAGCGATGGCGCAGCGGCTGGTGCGGGCGAAGCGGCGGATCAGGGATGCCGGCATCCCGTTCCGCGTACCCACCCGCGCCGACATGCCGTCCCGGCTGCCGGCGGTGCTCGAGGCGATCTACGGCGCCTACGCCATCGGCTGGCTCGACCAGGGCGACGAACCGAGGGAGTCGCTCGCGGACGAGGCGCGATGGCTCGCCGTGCTCACGGCGACGCTCCTCGACGGTGAGCCCGAGGCGTGGGGTCTGGCGGCGCTGCTCACCTACGCACAGTCGCGCGCGCCGGCGCGTGCCGGCCTGCCCTGGCCCCCGCTCGACCAGCAGGACCCGGCACAGTGGGATCGCTCGCTCATCGCCGAGGGTGCCGCACTGCTTCGCCGCGCGTCGGCACTCGGGTCGCCGCTCGGGCGCTTCCAGCTCGAGGCGGCGATCCAGGCGGTGCACTGCGACCGCGCCCGTACCGGGGCCCTCGACGTCGCCGCCCTCGTGAAGCTCTACCGGGGGCTCGTCGCCATCGCGCCGACCGACGGTGCGCGGCGAGCGCTGGAGGCGGCCGAGGCGCGGCTCGCGTCCGCGTCGTGATGACGGATGCCGGGGCCGCGGCATCCGTCTTCCGCGTTGCGCTGCCGGAATCGGCATCCGCCGCCGTTCGGAGCAGCCGCGGATGCCGATTGCGGTAGCGCGAGCGCAACCGGCCGCGCGGGAACAGCCGCAGATGCCGGTTCGGGCAGCGCGAAGATGTTGGGGAACGGATGCTGCGGATCCCGGTTTCCTCGGCATCGGACCTGTAACAAACCGACCCGCAACCGAGCGCTTCGGCGGACCCGTGGCCAAGATGGAGGGATCGCGAAGCGACAGCACGCACGCGCGATCACCCGACTCCAGGAGGCACCCATGTCGCGCCGCATCCGTCTCATCCGCACCGCCGCCGTCGGCGTCGCCGTCGCGGCCCTCGCCCTGACCGGCTGTGCCTCGGGCTCCGCCCCCGCGAGCAGCGAGGCGCCGGCCGCCGACGCGGGCTACCTCACGCCCGGCAAGCTCACCATCGCCACCGGCGAGACGGCGTACGAGCCCTATGTGATCGGCGACGACCCGGAGTCGGGCGAAGGGTTCGAGGCAGCCGTCGCCTACGCCGTCGCCGAGGAGCTGGGCTTCGCCGCCGAAGACGTCGAGTGGGTGCGGACGAGCTTCGAGTCGGCGATCGCGCCGGGACCGAAGAGCTTCGACTTCAACATCCAGCAGTACACGATCACCGACGAGCGCAAGCAGGCCGTCGACTTCTCGTCGCCGTACTACGAGGCGAGCCAGTCGGTGGTCGCGCTGAACGGCGGCGCGGCCGAGGGCGTGACCGACATCGCCGGACTCAAGGATCTGGTGCTGGGCGCGATGTCGGGATCCACGAGCGCGACGACGATCGAGGAGGCCATCGCCCCCACGACGGCACCCCAGCTGTACAGCTCCAACGAGGACGCGGTCGCCGCGCTCAAGGCCGGCCAGATCGACGCCATCGTGCTCGACACCCCGACGGCCTACACCGCCGTGAACTTCTACATCGACGACTCCTTCACGGTGGGCGAACTGCCAGCGGCGGGGGTCCCCGATCAGTGGGGCCTGCTTCTGGCGAAGGACTCCCCGCTGACCGCGGACGTCACCGCCGCCGTCGACACGCTGCGCGAGAACGGCACACTCGACGAGCTCGAGGAGGAGTGGCTCTCGGTGCTGAGCGAGGGCGTGCCGCAGCTCAAGTGACGTCGTCGGCTACGTTCGTTCGGTGACCACGCACCAGCCCAGCGCGCTCGAGCTCGACCGCCGCGCCTATCGGCGCCGCCGCTCGCGGCAGTCGGTGCTCCTCGCGATCGCCTCGTCGCTCGTGTTCGCGGTGATCGTCTGGGTGACGGTCATCAACACCGAGGGCTGGTCGAAGGTCCAGCAGTCGTTCTTCAACCTCGACGTCGCGATCCAGGCGCTGCCGAAGGTGTGGGACGGCTTCCTGATCAACCTGCAGGTCCTCGCGTACTCGGTCGTGACCGTCGCGGTGGTGGCTCTCGTGATCGCCGTGCTGCGCACGCTCCGCGGGCCGGTGTTCTTCCCCGCGCGCGTGCTCGCCGCCGGCTACACCGACCTCTTCCGCGGACTGCCGTTCATCATCGTGCTCTACCTCATCGGCTTCGGCCTGCCCACGATCACGAACACGCGCATGCCGGTGGTGCTGCTCGGCGTCATCGCCGTGACACTCACGTACTCGGCCTATGTCGCCGAAGTGATCCGCGCCGGGATCGAAGCGGTCCACCCGTCGCAGCGCCTCGCCGCGCGGGCGCTCGGCCTCGGCTACGTGCAGACGCTGCGCCGTGTCGTGCTGCCCCAGGCTCTGCGCAAGATCACACCGCCCCTGATGAACGACTTCATCTCGATGCAGAAAGACGTCGGGCTGATCTCCATCCTGGGCGCGGTCGACGCGATCGCCGCCGCGAGATCGGTGGCGTCGCTGACCTACAACTTCACCCCGTATGTCGTCGCCGGCGTGCTGTTCATCCTGCTCGCGATCCCGACGATCCGTCTGACCGACTGGTACACCGCGAGGCTGCGCGAGCGCGAGCAGGCGGGGGCGATCCTGTGACCGCCCTGCTGCGCGCGACCGGCATCCACAAGTCGTTCGGCGAGCGCGAGGTGCTCCGCGGCGTCGATGTCGAACTCGCGACCCACGAAGTCGTCGCGCTCATCGGCGCGAGCGGGTCGGGCAAGTCCACGCTGCTGCGGTGCCTGAACCTCCTCGAGCCGATCGACGACGGGCAGATCTTCCTCGAGGACGAGGACATCTCCGACCCGCGCGTGGACGCCAACCGCGTGCGCGCCCGCTTCGGCGCGGTGTTCCAGAGCTACAACCTGTTCCCGCACCTGACCGTGCTCGACAACGTCACCCTCGCCTCACGGGTCGTGCACCGGATGCCGCGGCGCCAGGCCGAGACGCGCGCACTCGAGCTGCTCGGCCGCATCGGGCTCGCCGACCTCGCCCGCGAGCACCCCGACCGGCTCTCGGGCGGCCAGCAGCAGCGCGCAGCGATCGTGCGGGCGATCGCGACCGACCCCGAGGTGCTCTTCCTCGACGAGATCACGTCGGCACTCGACCCCGAGCTCGTCGGCGAGGTGCTCGAGCTCGTGCGGCAGCTCGCCGCCGACGGTGCGACGATCCTCATGGCGACGCACGAGATGGCGTTCGCGCGCGACGTCGCCCACCGCGTGGTGTTCCTCGACGCGGGCACGATCGTCGAGGAGGGCCCTCCGTCCGAGGTGCTCGCGACTCCTCGCGAAGCTCGCACGCGGGAGTTCCTCGCCCGCTTCACCGCCTGACCCCAGATCCTCGGCATGTTCATATCGCGTGCTCTCACCGAGCGCACGCGTTATGCGCGGGCATAACGCGTCACCTCGGCGAGATCACGTGATGTGAACGCGGCGTAGTGAGTCAACTTGTTGACTCAGGGTGAGTCAACTGGTTTACTCAATATGTGTCCGACCGCCTGACCTTCACCCTCCACGAGCTCATCGCCGAGCTCGACGCGTTCGCCGACGCCGCACTGCAGGCCGGGTGGGGCGTGACGTTCAACCACTTCCAGTTCCTCGCCGTGCTCTATGACCACGAGCCGGTCGACATGACGACGCTCGCCCGCTGCCTCGGCGTCACGAAGGCCGCCGTGAGCAAGCGGGTTCCCGCGCTCGTCGAGGACGGGTGGATCACCGCGGCCTCCCAGCCCGGCGCGGGACGCAGCATCCTGCTCGCCCTCACCCCCAAGGGCACGGCGCTCGTGCGCGACGCCGGCGAGGTGCTCGAGCGCGAGTTCGCCGCGATGCTGACGCACCCCTCCCTCGCGGGCGACCCCATCGACGCCCCCCGCCTCAACGCCCAGCTCGTCGCCCTCACCGCCTTCATCCAGCAGCAACCGACCGCCCCACAGGAGACCCTCGCATGAACGCTCCCCGCATCCTCGTGATCGTCGGCACGCCCTTCGCCGGCAGCCTCAACCACGCCCTCGCCCAGTCGTACGCCGACGCGGCGCGCGCCGGCGGCTCCGAGGTGCGCGTCGTCGACCTCGCGAACGACGCCGTGCCGCAGCATCCGTCCGTCCGCGATGACGTGCGCCTCCCGCGCACCGATGCCGATGTGCAGCTCACGCCCGAGGTCGCCGCCTACGTCGCCGACGTCGACTGGGCCGACCACCTCGTGTTCTTCTTCCCGCAGTGGTGGGGGTCTCTTCCGGGCGCCCTCAAGACGTGGATCGACCGCGTCTTCGTGCGCGGCTTCGCGTACCGCTACCGGCCCACCGGGCGACTGTGGGACAAGCTGCTCACCGGACGCAGCGCCCGCATCGTGATGACGATGGACTCCCCCGCGTTCTGGAACGCGTGGGTCTACCGCAACGCGCCGATCCGGTCGCTGCGCAACGCGACCCTGGAGTACTGCGGCGTCAAGGTGCGCGGGGTGACGCGACTGGCGCAGGTGCGGCACAGCTCCGAGGCCGACCGTGAGCGCTGGGTCCGCGGCATGGCATCATTCGGGGCGACGGATGCCGCGTCCGTGCGTCCGCGCGAGCGGTCCGAGCTCGTCGCCGCCTGACGTCAGGCGAGCGAGCGCTCGGCGGCCTCGACGACGTTCGTCATGAGCAGGGCGACCGTCATCGGGCCGACCCCGCCGGGGTTCGGCGAGAGGTAGCCGGCGACCTCGGCGACGTCGGGAGCGACATCGCCGTAGACGCGGGCCTTCCCCGACTCGGGGTCGTCCTCGCGGGTGACGCCCACGTCGAGCACCGCGGCGCCCGGCTTGACGTCCTCGGCGCGCACGATGTGCTTGACGCCCGCCGCGGCGACGATGACATCGGCCTGGCGCAGGTGGTGCGACAGGTCGGCCGTGCCCGTGTGGGTGAGGGTCACGGTCGCGTTGATCTCGCGGCGCGTGAGCAGCAGGCCGATCGAGCGGCCGATGGTCACGCCGCGGCCGACGACGACCACATCCTTGCCCTTGAGGTCGTAGTCGTTGCGCAGCAGCAGCTCGATCACACCGCGCGGCGTGCACGGCAGCGGCGTCGTGATCGGGGAGTTGACGTTGAGCACCAGGCGCCCGAGGTTCGTCGGGTGCAGGCCGTCGGCGTCCTTCGCGGGGTCGATGCGCTCGAGGATCGCGTCGGTGTCGAGGTGCTTCGGCAGCGGCAGCTGCACGATGTACCCGTGGCACTCGGGGTCGGCGTTGAGCTCGTCGATCAGGGCCTCGACCTCGGCCTGTGTGGCGTCGGCGGGCAGCGCGCGCTGGATCGAGTTCATGCCGATGGCCTCGGACTGGCGGTGCTTCATGCCGACGTACAGCTGCGACGCCGGGTCGGCGCCGACGAGCACCGTGGCGATGCCCGGGGTGATCCCGCGGGCTTTCAGCGCGGCGACGCGTTCGCGCAGCTCGTCCTTGATCTCGGCCGCGGCCGCGCGCCCGTCGAGCTTCTGTGCGGTCATCCTTGGTCTCCTCGTATGGTCGTGCGCTCGTACGCCGGGGCGGGGCGGGGACGGATGCTGCAGCCCGAGGCAGGGCCGCAGCATCCGTTCGACTGTGGTACCAGACGGCGCCGCCGGAGTGCGGCGGCGTTCCCACTCAGTGGCGGAAGTCGGGGTACAGCGGGAACGCGGCGGTCAGGGCCGAGACGCGCAGGCGCAGCTCCTCGACGTCGGCGCCGGGCTGCAGCGCCAGCGCGATGACGTCGGCGACCTCGGTGAACTCGGCATCGCCGAAGCCGCGGGTCGCGAGCGCCGGCGTGCCGATGCGCAGGCCCGACGTGACCATCGGCGGGCGCGGGTCGTTGGGCACCGCGTTGCGGTTCACCGTGATGTGGATCTCGTGCAGGAGGTCCTCGGCCTGCTTGCCGTCGATCTCGGCGTTGCGAAGGTCGACGAGCACGAGGTGCACGTCGGTGCCGCCCGATCGGACCGCGATGCCGGCGTCCTTCACGTCCTGCTGCGACAGGCGCTCCGCGATGATGTGGGCGCCGCGCAGCACGCGCCCCTGGCGCTCCTTGAACTCGGGCGTCGCCGCGAGCTTGAACGCGGTCGCCTTGGCGGCGATGACGTGCATCAGCGGGCCGCCCTGCTGGCCCGGGAAGACGGCGGTGTTGATCTTCTTCGCGATGTCGGCGTCGTTGGTGAGGATGAAGCCCGAGCGGGGGCCGCCGATCGTCTTGTGCACGGTCGACGACACGACGTGCGCGTGCGGCACGGGGTTCGGGTGCAGACCCGCGGCCACGAGGCCGGCGAAGTGCGCCATGTCGACCCACAGGGTCGCGCCGACCTCGTCGGCGATCGCACGGAAGGCGGCGAAGTCGAGCTGACGCGGGTAGGCCGACCAGCCCGCGATGATGACCTTGGGCTGGTGCTCGAGGGCGAGGCGACGCACCTCGTCCATGTCGATCGTCGAGGTCTCGGCGTCGACGCCGTAGGCGACGATGTTGTAGAGCCGGCCCGAGAAGTTGATCTTCATGCCGTGCGTGAGGTGACCGCCCTGGTCGAGCGACAGGCCGAGCAGCGTGTCGCCGGGGCGCGCGATGGCGTGCAGCACGGCGGCGTTGGCGGTGGCACCCGAGTGCGGCTGGACGTTCGCGAACTCGGCACCGAACAGGGCCTTGGCGCGGTGGATCGCGAGCTCCTCGGCGACGTCGACCTCTTCGCAGCCGCCGTAGTACCGGCGGCCCGGGTACCCCTCGGCGTACTTGTTGGTCAGCACCGAGCCCTGCGACTGCAGCACCGACACGGGCACGAAGTTCTCGGAGGCGATCATCTCGAGGTAACCGCGCTGGCGGTCGAGCTCGCGGTCGAGCACCTGGGCGATCTCAGGATCGACCTCGGCGAGCGGGGCGTTGAAGAACTGATCGGTCATGCGATCTCCAGACTCACGGCTTTCGGATAGGGGTGTCCCACATCGGCCCAGGCGTGCGGTCGAATGCCGTAGTCGGTCGCTCCCCGGTGGTGGCCCACCTCAACGCCAGTCGCGACAGACCGAGCATAACGGAACACGACCCGCTAGGCTGAGTCCGATCCCTTTTGTTAGGACTCTTTACATGAAAAGTCGACGAGGACGGGCTGTCGCGGCAGCGGTTCTCGCCGCTGCGCTGCTGGCCGGCTGCACCCCGGTCGCTCAGAATGGAGACACCGTGTCGCTTCCCGCCGTCGTCCCCGCCCCCGCCTCGATCGAGGCCGGCTCCGGCGCGCCCTTCCGGCTCGCCTCTGCCACGGCGGTGAAGGGGGACACGGATGCTGCCGCCGCCCTGTCCTCGATCGTCGAGGCTCGCACGGGCCTGACCCTCGCGACGGGCGACGGCGCGGGCATCGAGCTGCGGATCGACGCGGGTTCCGGCGAACCCGAGTCGTACCGGATCGCGGCGGACGCAGCATCCGTCGTCGTCACCGCCGCCGATGCGGCCGGACTCTTCTACGGCGTGCAGACGCTGGGCCAGCTCATCGCCCGCGAGGGCGACCAGTGGACGATCCCCGCTGTGACGATCGAAGACGCCCCGCGCTTCGCGTACCGCGGCGTCATGCTCGACGTCGCCCGCCACTTCCACCCCGTCGAGACAGTCACGGCCTACATCGACCGCGCGGCGTCGCTCAAGTTCAACGCGCTGCACCTGCATCTCACCGACGACCAGGGCTGGCGTCTCCACCTCGACTCGCGACCTGAGCTCACCGCGAAGGCCTCGGGCACGTCGGTCGGCGGTGACCCGGGCGGGTTCTACACGAAGGCCGACTACCGCGAGATCGTCGAGTACGCGGCATCCCGTCACATGATCGTGGTGCCCGAGATCGACATGCCCGGCCACACCCACGCGGTCGGTCTCGCGTATCCCGAGCTCGCGGAGGACCCGAGCATCAGCGACCACATGCGCGAGATCATCCGCGACTACGGCGGCGAGGAGCCGCGCGTGGGCGCGCCGTACGACGGCATGGCCGTCGGGTTCTCGTCGCTGAAGATCCACGACGAGGCGACGTACGACTTCGTGGCCGACGTGTTCGGCGAGCTCGCCGCGATGACGCCGGGGCCGTACCTGCACTTCGGCGGCGACGAGTCGCTCTCGACCACCGACGAGGACTTCGCCGAGTTCGTGGCGCGCGCGAGCGAGATCATCGCCGACCTCGGCAAGACGCCGGTGGCGTGGCACGAGGCGGGCGCCGCGGCCGGCATCGCCGACACCACGGTCGGCCAGTACTGGGGATTCCTCACGCCGCAGGAGGGCGCCGCCGAGAAGGCCAGCGCGTTCGTCGACAACGGCGCGCAGCTGATCCTCTCCCCCGCCGACGCGATCTACCTCGACATGAAGTACCCGTCCGGCCCCGAGCTGGGCCTCACGTGGGCGAACGGCCCGACGAGCGTCGAGCGCGCGTACTCGTGGGAGCCGTCGGATGTCGTGCCCGGCGTCGACGACTCCGGCATCCTCGGCGTCGAGGCGCCGCTGTGGACCGAGACGATCCGCACCGCCGCCGACATCGACACCATGGCCTTCCCGCGCGCCGCTGCGGCCGCCGAGGCCGCCTGGTCGCCGGCGACCGGAGCGAGCGAACTGCGCACGTGGGCGTCGTTCCGCGAGCGTGTCGGCGCGCTCGGGCCGCTGTGGACGAGCATGGGCATCGGCTTCCACCCGTCCGACGAGATCCCGTGGGCCACCGAGTGACCCGCGCCGAGTGATCCGGAGCACCGTATGAGCACCCTCGTCCACTCCGTCCGCCTGCTGGGCTCCGCCACGGTCGACAGCGACCGCACCGACGCGTGGGCGCTGTTCGACGACGGTCGCATCGCGGCGGCCGGCGCAGGAGTCGAGCTCCCGGCTGCGGACGAGGTCGTGGACGGCGGGAACGGATGCCTCGTCCCCGGCTTCATCGACATCCACGTACACGGCGGAGCGGGCGCGAGCTTCGACGACGGCCCGGATGCCGTCGCAACGGCCCGTGCCGTGCATCGCGCGCACGGCACGACGCGCGCGGTGCTCTCGCTCATCACCGCGCCGATCGACGACCTCGCCGCCCGCGTCGCCATGGTCGCAGACCTCTGCGACGCCGATCCCACCGTCCTCGGCTCGCACCTCGAGGGCCCGTTCCTCGACCCGGGCCACAAGGGCGCGCACACCGAGTCGCTGCTGCGGGCGCCGGACGCGGCATCCGTCGACCGTCTTCTCGAGGCCGGACGTGGCACGATCCGCCAGGTCACACTCGCTCCGGAGCGCCACGGCGCCTTCGATGCGATCCGGCGCTTCGTCGACGCGGGTGTGGTGGTCGCGGTCGGCCACACGAACGCCGACGCCGATACGACACGGCGCGCCTTCGACGCCGGCGCGACCCTCATCACGCACGCGTTCAACGCGATGCCGGGCATCCACCACCGCGCTCCGGGTCCTGTGGTGTCCGCCCTGCGCGACGAACGGGTGACGCTGGAGGTCATCGCCGACGGCGTGCACGTCGACCTGGAGCTCATCGCGACGCTGTTCGCGATCGCCGGCGACCGGATCGCGCTCATCACCGACGCGATGGCCGCAGCCGGCTCGCAGGACGGCCGGTACGAGCTGGGCGGACTCGCGGTGCGCGTGACCGACGGCGTGGCACGGCTCGAAGAGGGCGGCGCGATCGCCGGCTCGACCCTCACGCAGGACGCCGCGCTGCGGCGCGTCGTGGGCGCGGGCGTGCCGCTCGAGGTCGCCTCGCACGCCCTGAGTCGGCAGCCCGCCCATGCGATCCACCGCGACGACCTGGGCACGCTCGACGTGGGCGCGCTCGCCGATGCGGTGCTGCTCGACGATGCCCTCGCCGTGCACCGTGTCTGGGTCGCCGGGCACGACGCCTGAGCCCGCTCGCGAGCACGTGAAAGGCGGGGCCGAAGGTCCCTCCCCCGAGATACCTTCGAGCCCCGCCTTGTCCGCGGGAGTCCCGCGGGGGGCGGCCACCGTCGTGCCCCACACAAGGGCGGCCGGCCACTCTGACGAAAGAGACGGCGAGACTCCCGATCTATTACGCGAGTTCTGGAAAATCGTTCGGAACGGATGCTGCGCCTTCGGGTCTCAGCCCTGGTCAAATCCGGGTGCGGCGGCGACAATGGAACCTGCCGCGGTCCGCACCCGGGATCGACATCGTCGATGTGCGCCGCGGAACTGGGGGACCATGGACCACGACGAAGTGCAGGAGCACGAGACCGACGTCGCCACCGACGCCGACGCCGATCTCGTCCTGCGGACGAGATCGGGCGACACCGACGCGTTCGCGGAGCTCTGGCGGCGCCACTACCGCGCGGGCGTCACCGTTGCGCGCAACATGACCTCGAGCCTCGATGCCGACGACCTCGTCCAAGAGGCGTATACGCGCATCTACCACTCGATCGTCCACGGCGGCGGCCCGACCGGGTCGTTCCGCGCGTACCTGTTCACCAGCATCCGCAACACCGCGGCCGCGTGGGGGCGCGCGCGCCGCGAGACCGCGTACGAGGAGCTCGACGGCGTCGAGGATCCCTCGGGCGCCGAGCACGAGAGCGAGGCCGCGCTGGACCGCGGGCTCACGCATCAGGCGTTCCGCAGTCTTCCGACACGGTGGCAGGAGGTGCTCTGGTACTCCGAGATCGAGCGCATGAAGCCCGCCGAGATCGCACCGCTGCTGGGCATGAAGCCGACGGCGGTCGCGCAGCTGACGTTCCGCGCGCGGGAAGGCCTCCGCGAGGCCTGGATCCAGGCGCACCTGCGGTCGGTCGTCGACGGCTCGGACTGCCAGTGGACCATCGAGCACCTCGGCGCGTACTCGCGTCTCAATCTCGGCCGCCGCGACCACGCCAAGCTCGAGCGGCATCTCACCGGCTGTGTGCGGTGCTCGATCGTCGCGAGCGAGGCGAAGGAGGTCTCGAGCCGCCTCGCGCTCGTGCTGCTGCCGATCGCGCTCGGCGCGGTGGGCACCGCGGGCTACCTCGCGACCGTCCAAGGCGGCGGCACCTCGTTGGTGGCGCTGGCCTCGATGCCCTCGAGCGTGGTGCACGGCACCGTCACCATCGCTCCGGGCGGAGTCGTGGGGGCGGGGGCGAGTGCGAGCGCCGGGGTGGGTGCGGGTGTGGGCACGGGTGCGGCGGTGACGTCGGCCGGTGTCGGATCGGCGGGGGCGGTCGGCGCAGCAGGGGCGGCGACCGCCGTCGCTTCGTCGGCGGCGGTCTTCGGCACGTCAGCGGTCGCCGGCATCGGGGCGGCCTCCGGGCTCGCCGCCGCCGGCCTCGTCGTCGTCAGCGGCGTGGTCGCCGCAGCGGTGATGCTGCCGGCTGCAGCCGGCCCCGAGCCGGCGCCGACTCCCGCACCGACGACCGAGATGTCGGCCGAGAACGCGAACGCGCCGGCACTGCTTCAGGACGACACCGGCGACTCCGCGCTCCAGCTGCCGGCCGAGCCGGGTCCCGGCCCGGCGGACATCCCCGTCGTCCCCGATGCCGCAGCCGGCGACGTGAACTCGCAGGGCGGCGGCACCGCGGAGTCGGGCGGCGGCAAGGCCACCGGCCAGACCGGCAACGGCAACGGCAACGCCTCAGGCACGAACAGCACCACGTCCGGCAGCAACGGGAACGGCAATGGCGGGACCACCGGTAACGGCGGCTCGACCGGCAACGGAACACCCACCAACGGCACCGGCAACGGCAATGGCGGGACCACCGGAAACGGCGGCTCGACCGGCAACGGAACACCCACCAACGGCACCGGCAACGGCAACGGCAACGGCAAGGGCAACGGGGGCGCCACCGGAAACGACGGCACCACCGGCAAGGGCAACGGCAACGGCAACGGCAACGGCAACGGCGGCGCCACCGGAAACGACGGCTCGACCGGCAACGGAACACCGACGAACGGAACCGACAACGGCAACGGGGGAACCACCGGAAACGGAGACTCGACCAGCAACGGAACACCGACCAACGGCACCGGCAACGGCAACGGCGGCAACACGGGCGCCGGCGCCGGCCCGTCGAAGGTGGGCGCGAACGTTCCTCGCGGCGTAGGACGCGGCGTCGCAGACCGCAACAACGCCATGCTGCCGCCTCCTGCCGAGGCGCCTGCGGACGCTGACGTCCCGAACGGCGTCCCCGTCGAGACCGTGCCGGCCGACGGCGGCGACTGACCCGCGCACGAGGGGGCCTGGCGGACGCGGACCGTACGCCGCCGTAGACTGGAAGCCATGTCCGACACGCCGAACGTCACTCCCGCGCGCCCTGCCGAACCGGCACCGGGAACGCGCGCACCCCTGGCCGATGGCAAGGCTTCGCCGCTGGCGGCGATCGACATCATCGCGTTCATCTGCGAGATCTTCGCGTTCGGCACGCTGGCGCTGTGGGGCTTCACGATGTGGCAGTTCCCGTGGAACATCGTCGCCGGCGTCGGGGCTCCTGTGGTCGCGATCCTTCTCTGGGCCCTCTTCGTGTCGCCGCGCGCCGTGTTCGCGGTGCACCCCTTCGTGCGCGCCGTCGTCGAGCTGCTCGTCTACGTCTCCGCGACCGCCGCCTGGTGGTCGATGGGCAACGCCTGGATCGGCCTCGCGTTCGGAGCCGTCGCGGTGACCGCCGGCGTCGTCGCCGGCCGACGGCGCCTGTCGTGACCGCGGGCGCCGACGCGCTCGCACTTCTCCGCACGGCGCTCGGCGACCGTGTCGACACCTCACCGGACTCGCTCCACGCCGCGCGCGCCGACAAGTCGGGGCACGCGGCATCCGGTCTCCCCCTCGCCGTCGTGCACGCGCGCAGCGTCGACGACGTGCAGCAGACGCTCCGCATCGCCGCCGGCACGGGCACGCCCGTGGTGACCCGCGGCGCCGGCACCGGCCTCGCCGGGGGTGCGAACGCGGGAGACGGCGAGATCGCCCTGTCGGTGCGGGGCATGGACCGCATCCTCGAGGTGCGCCCCGACGACCTCCTGGCGGTCGTCGAGCCCGGCATCCTCAACGCCGAACTCAACGCCGCGCTCGCCCCGTACGGCCTCTGGTGGGCGCCCGACCCGGCGAGCCGCGCGATCTCGACGGTCGGCGGCAACATCGCGACCGGCGCGGGCGGACTGCTGTGCGCCAAGTACGGCGTGGTGCGCGACGCGGTGCTCGGCGTGGACCTGGTCCTCGCCGACGGCCGCCTGCTGCATCTCGGCCACCGCACCGTCAAGGGCGTGACGGGCCTCGACCTGACGTCCTTGGTCATCGGATCGGAAGGCACCCTCGGCGTCGTCGTCGGAGCGACGCTGAAGCTCCGCCGCCTGGTGCCCGGTGAGGTGTGCACGATCGCCGCCACCTTCGGCGACGTGCGCACGGCGGCCGAGGCATCCGCCGCGGTCACGGCGTCGGGCGCGCAGCCCGCGATCATGGAATTGATGGATGCTGCGTCCCTCGCCGCCGTCCACGCGCTCCTGGAGCTCGCGGCCCCGACTCCCGGTGCGGCTCAGCTCACGATCCAGACCGACGGGCCCGCCGCGATCGCCGAAGCCGAGGCCATCGCCGAGGTGCTCCGTCGCGCCGGTGGGACCGTCGCCGTCTCGCACGACCGCGAAGAGGGCGAGCGGCTGCTCGCGATCCGCCGGTCGATGCACCCGGCCATGGAGTCGCTCGGCACCGCGCTCATCGAAGACGTGTCGGTGCCCCGTTCCGCCCTGCCGGCGATGTTCGACGAGATCGCCCGCGTCGAGCGCGATCACGGCGTCGTGATCCCGACGGTCGCGCACGCGGGCGACGGCAACCTCCACCCCAACTTCATCTTCGAGGCCGAGCCGGACGAGTTCGGTGTCGTCGAGGCTCCGGATCACATCTGGGCGGCCGCCGACGACCTGTTCCGCGCGGCGCTGCGCCTCGGCGGCACGCTCACCGGCGAGCACGGGGTGGGTGTGCTGAAGCGCCGCTGGCTCGCCGACGAGCTGGGCGACGACCAGTGGGAGCTGCAGCGACAGATCACCCGCGTGTTCGACCCACAGGGCATCCTCAACCCCGGCAAGGTCTTCGCGCGCTGAGTCGCAGCATCCGCCCCTGCGTCAGATGCCCTGCCAGTCGGGCTTGTTGTCGTAGGCGTAGCGGTAGTAGTCGGAGCGGGTCAGCTGCGATGCGGCGGCCTCGTCCACCACGACCGTGGCGTGGGGGTGGAGCTGGATCGCCGAGCCCGGGAGCGACGCCGACAGCGGGCCCTCGACGGCGCCGGCGACCGCGGCCGCCTTGCCCTCGCCGAACGCGAGCAGCACGAGGTGGCGGGCGCGCAGGATCGTGCCCAGGCCCTGCGTGATGCAGTGCATCGGCACGTCGTCGATCGAGTCGAAGAATCGCGCGTTGTCGCGGCGGGTCTGCTCGGTGAGGGTCTTCACGCGGGTGATCGACGAGAACGACGAACCCGGCTCGTTGAAGCCGATGTGGCCGTCGGTGCCGATGCCGAGGATCTGCAGGTCGATGCCGCCCGCATCGCGGATGGCCTCGTCGTACTCCTCGCCATGGTGCTCGATGCCCTCCGGCGTGCCGTCGGGCGTGCGGATGAGCGCTGGATCGAGGCCGAGGGGCTCGACGACCTCGCGCGTGATCACCGAGCGGTAGCTCTCGGGGTGCGCGGGGTCGATTCCCACGTACTCGTCGAGCGCGAAGCCGCGCACGCGCGAGAGGTCGACGCCCTCGAGGCGCGTGCGCAGCGCCTCGTACACGGGCAGCGGGGTGGACCCGGTCGCAAGGCCGAGGACCGTCTCGGGGTTCGAGCGGATGAGCCCTGCGATGTGGTCGGCGACGAGCGCTCCCGCTGCCGCCTTGTCGCGGACGATGACGATCTCAGCCATGGACCAGTGCCTCCTCGGTGTCGTGTGTGGCGTCGCCCTCCGCGCCCACGAGCGCGGCTCCGAGCGCGGCGGCCGGCGAACCCGGCGGCAGCAGCTCGACCCGGTCGGCGAGGTGCAGCGAGCGCATGAACGGGGATGCCTCGGCGCTGGCCGCGAGCTCGGCTGCGACATCCGTCATCAGTCGGTCTCCCAATGCCGTCACACCCCCTCCGAGGACCACGATATCGACGTCGGCGGTCAGCACCAGCACCCTGATCGCGGCGGCGACGCCCCGGGCGAGACCGGCCCGCAGCTGCCGCGCCGACGCGTCGCCCGCGTCGGCGGCGTCGAAGACGTCGCGCACGGGCAGGGCTGACCGTTTCGCCCAGCGCTCGGCGATCGCGCCGCCGCCCGCGAAAGCCTCGATGCAGCCGCGCTGACCGCACCGGCACAGCGGTCCGTTCGGGTCGACCGAGATGTGTCCGACTTCGCCGGCGGTGCCGCGCGCCCCGCGCCACAGCACGCCGTCCGAGACGATGCCCGCGGCGATGCCGGTGCCGAGGTTGAGGTACGCCATCGATCCCGGCGCCGGGGCGCCGCCACGGGTGTGCAGCGCGTGCGCTCCGAGCGCAGCCGCCTTGACGTCGTTCTCGACCTGCACCGGCACGCCCAGCGCGGGGGCGACGGCGGCGGCGAGGTCGAGCTCGTCCACCCCGAGGTTCACCGCGTGCACGACGCGGCCGGTGCCCGGCTCGATCTGACCCGGGATGCCGACCCCCACCGACCGCACGGCCGAGAGATCGACGCCGGCCTCGGCGCCGAGCGCACGCACCGCATCGAGGACGGTCTGGGCCACAGCATCCGGTCCCCATCCCGTGGGAATGCGGAGACGACCTGCGATCTCGCCATCGGCGTCGACCGCGACGGCGTCGGTCTTGGTCC
Source organism: Microbacterium sp. F01 (assembly GCF_056156365.1). Classification (NCBI taxonomy): domain Bacteria; kingdom Bacillati; phylum Actinomycetota; class Actinomycetes; order Micrococcales; family Microbacteriaceae; genus Microbacterium; species Microbacterium sp. F01. The sequence goes on along the minus strand of NZ_CM149592.1, from coordinate 1,040,114 downwards.
CGCCGACGTCCAGCCCGACCTTCATCGGCCGACCTCCCCGTGGGAGGCGGCGTGGTCCTTCGTGCGCATCAGCCCTTGACCGCCCCCGAGACAAGACCGCTCGTCATGCGGTGCTGGACGATGAGGAAGAACACGATGACCGGGATGGCCATGATCGTGGACGCGGCCATGACGACTGCCCAGTCGGTGGCTTTCGTCGCCTGCACGAACGACTGAAGCCAGATCGGGAGGGTCTTGGACTCCGGGCGCGTCATGATGACCAGCGCGAGCAGGAACTCGTTCCACGCCTGGATGAAGGCGAACACGCCGGTCGCGATGAGGCCCGGAGCCAGCAGCGGGAAGGTGATCCGCCAGAACGCGCCGTTGCGGCTGCATCCATCGATCATCGCCGCCTCCTCGAGGTCCACCGGAACCCCGTTGACGAAGCCGCGCAGCGTCCAGATCGTGAACGGGAGCACGACGGCGATGTACACCATGCTCAGCCCGATGATCGTGTTCAGGAGGTACCACCCGTCGAGCAGGCGGAACAGCGAGATGATCATCGCCTCGATCGGGATCATCTGGATCACGAGGATCGCGATGATGAACGCCGTGCGCGTGCGGAACCGGTAGCGCGAGACGGCGATCGCGCCGAGGAACGCGAAGGCGAGCGCGACGACCAGCGTGATTCCGGTGACGGACAGCGAGTTCAGCAGCGCCGTGATCAGGCTCTCGTCGCCGAGCGCCTCCTGATAGTTGCTGAGCGTGAATTCGTCGGGCCACCAGTGCGGTGTCGTCGTGCGAACGGCGGAGGCGGGCAGCAGCGACGTGTTCAGCATCCAGTACACGGGGAACAGGGATGCCACGATCACGACGATGGCGGCGATGTTCAGGAAGACGCGCGAGACGGCGCGACGTGGCCGGGCGGTCATGATTCCTCCTTGAGCATCGTGCGGATCCAGTAACCCGAGATGACGAGCATGATCGCGACCAGGATGACCGAGATCGCACCGCCGGCACCGAGGTCGCCCGAAGCCATCGAGACGCTGTAGATGTAGACGCCGATCGTGTTGGTCTCGGCGCGCACGCCGCCGATCGACTGCAGGCCATAGATCTGGGCGAACACGCGCAGATCCCAGATGACCTGAAGGACGAGGAGGACGAGCAGGATCGAGCGCAGGTAGGGGAAGACGATGAGACGGAAGCGCGCGAAACCGCCGGCGCCGTCGAGGGCGGCGGCTTCCAACACCTCGTCGGGAACCTGGGTGAGTGCGGCGTACGTGCTGAAGGCGACGAAGGGGATCGCGCCCCACGTGATGATGATCGCGGCCACACTGAAGAAGCTCACCGGGTCGATGAGCCAGCTGTGGCCGATCCAGTTCTGGCCGGTGATCTGCGTCAGCAACCAGTTCACGAGGCCGTACTGGGTGTCGAAGATCCAGCCCCAGACGATCGTCGCGGTCAGTGCAGGCATGGCCCAGGCGAGCAGCAGCGAGACGGACACGGCCGTGCGCATCGCCTTGCCCAGTTTGGTCATCATGACCGCGATGGCGACACCGAGCAGCATGGTGGCGACGACGCTCACGATGCACAGGGCGATGCTGCGTCCGAGCACGGCCCAGAACTCGGGATCGGTGAGCACGTCCGCGTAGTTCTGGATGCCGATGAACTCAGGCGGGGCGCCGAAGATCTGCGCGCGTCCGAACTTCTGGAACGACATGATCGCCAGCTGGACGAGCGGCCAGCCGATGAAGACCACGAGCATGATGAGGGCCGGCGTCATCAAGGCGAGCGGAGCCCACGGGAAGCTGCGCTTCTTCGGCTGTTCGGGGTCTGGCCGCGACTCGGGTGACGGGACGGGCGGAGCCGACGCCTCTGCGGGGATCGTCGTCATGGCAAACCTCCTCTCAAGAATTGTGTCGAGCCCTGAGCGGGCATGGAACGGGGTGCCCCGCGGCACGGAGCACCCCGTCCCGTGATGTCAGCCGTTCAGGATCGATTCGATCTGCTCGTCGGCTGCGGTGGCGAGCTCCTTGATGTCGCCGCCGTTCGCGATGTTGACGAACAGGTCCTGCATGATGCCCTGCGCCTCGACGTCCGCCCAGTTCGGCGAAGCCGGGGTGAGCTTGGAGTTGGCGGCGGCTTCGGCGATGACGGTCGCGAGCTCGGGCGTGGCGGCGGCCACCTTGTCGCCGAGCGAGACCAGCGCGGGAACGAGGCCGTTCTCGGCGAGGATCGTCTGGTACTCGTCGCTCAGCATTATCTCGAGCGCGCTCTTGGCGAGGTCGGGGTTCTTCGACTTCGCGGCGATGCCGACGTTCGAGCCACCCGCGAAGACCTGGGCGGCGCCGCCGTCCATGCCCGGGAGTGCGTAGTAGCCGGTGATGTCGGCGACGGCCGTCGGCTGCTTGTCCTCATCGGCGACGATCGACCAGTAGGCCCAGCTCGGAGCCGAGTACGTGGCGGACTGCTCGGTGCGGAAGGGCACCCAGCCATCGGCCTCGTCGCCGTCCTTCGGGGCGAGCGACGCCTTGGTCATGAGCTCCTGGACCTGCGCAAGGCCGGCGAGCGACTCGTCGCTCGACAGCTGCGCGTCCCACTCGTCGCCGTCCTGCACGGCGATCTCGCCGCCGTTCTCCCAGATGAAGGGCAGGCCGTTGTACCAGTCCTTGCCCGGGAAGTAGACGCCCGAGACACCCGGCAGCGCGCCGGCGAGGGCCACACCGTTCGACACGTACTCGTCGAGCGTGGTGGGCACGGCGACACCCGCCTGCTCGTACATCGCGGTGTTGTAGAAGACGACGCGGGCGCCCGAGTAGTACGGCGCCGCGTACAGGGTGCCGTCCCAGCTGCCGGCCTCCACGAAGCCGGGGAGCAGGTCGTCGCCGCCGAGGTCGCCCTCGATGTCGGCGAGGCTCAGGAGGGCCCCGCTCGAGGTGAACGCGGGGGCCTGGGTGTTGCCCATCTCGACGATGTCGGGGCTGTCGTTCGACGACAGGCTCGTGGTGAGCTTGTCGACGAGACCGGTCCACTGCTGCTCCTCGATGACCAGCGTCGACCCGGGGTTCTCGTCCTCGAAGGTCTTCTTCAGGTAGTCGCGAGCGTCGTGCGGGGTGTCGGTGCCGACCAGCCACACGCGGATCTCGGCGCCCTCCTCGGAGCCCGAGTCGCCGCCGTTGCCGCTGCCGCCGGCGCAGCCGGCGAGCACCAGTGCCGAGGCGCCGATGAGCGCCACGGCTCCAAGCGTCTTCTTCATGGTGTCTTCCTTCGTTTTCGGTGTTCTCTTGGTGTTTCGGGTGGGCCGGGTGACCCATCCGGGGGTGGATGCTCGCAAGGAGCGCTCCGTGTTGTTTCGGGATCCGGGGGGATCCGCCGGGGAGTCGCGTTGTGTCAGGACACCCCGAGTTGTCCGGACAGGACCATGACGGCGGCGCCGCGCAGGACGATGTCCTGGCCTTGCTCCGTCATCCGCACGCGCACGCCTTCGTCGACGGACGGCGCGAGCGTGCGCGCGCGGAGTGTCTCGACGGTCTGCTCCGCCAGGGAGCCGCCGAGGAGTTCAGGGGGGCCGGAGAGGACGATCTCCGACACGTCGAGGGCGCCGACCACGGGCGCCAGCGCGATGCCGAGCCGCTCCCCCGCGTCGCGGAGGATGCCCTCGTGTGCGGCGGGATCGCCGGCGGCGTTCAACCGCGATGTCAGCGAGGGCACCGAGAGCCAGGCTTCGAGGCATCCGACCTTGCCGCAGGCGCACTGGGGACCGCCGTCCGTGCCGACGGTGACGTGGCCGATCTCGCCCGCGGCGAAGCGGCTGCCGCGCATGGGCTGGCCCGCCAGCAGCAGGCCGGAGCCGACGCCTCGGCCGACCTTGACGAGCAGCACGTCGTCGGGCGCGCCGCCGAACGTGTATTCGGCGAGCACCGCCGCGTTGGCGTCGTTCGCCACCAGGACCGGAACGCCGAGTGCGCCGCGCAGCGCGCCTTCGAGGTCGAAACCGGCCCAGCCGAAGTTCGGCGCCGTGAGGATGACGCCGCGGTCGTCTACGACACCGGGGGTGCCGACGCCGATGCCGAGCACAGGCGCGTGGGAGTCGGCGACGAGGGCGCGCGCGAGTTCCACGACGGTGTCGACGAGGGCGTCGGCGTCCGGCACCGGGACCTCGCGTCGTGCGACGATGCCGCCGTCGAGCGTGAGGACGGCGCCGATGAAGGTGTCGCTCCCGGAGAGGTCGAGCCCGATGATGCGGTGCCCGGCGTGGTCGAGGTCGACGAGGATCGCCGGCTTGCCTGGTCCCGAGGCCTCGCGCACCCCCATCTCGGCGACGAACCCGTCGGCGATGAGCTCGGCGACGAGGTCGGAGATCGTGACCCGGGTGAGCCCCGTCTCGCGGGACAGGTCGGCGCGGCTCATCGCGCCCTGGTGGAACAGGGTCTGGAGCACGAGTGAGCGGTTGTGACCGCGCGCGTGCTCTGGCAGGACTTTCGCGCCCTGGCGGAGCGTGCGGCCAGGGGCGAATGCGCGGGCATTCGTGGTGGGGCTCTGCGGCGTGTCGATAATGGAAGGGCCGCGTCGCGCTTCCGTGTTGGGCATGTTTGTTAGTAGACCTTACGAACTAACTTTTCGCAAGTCCTTGAGCCCTATTTGAGCGGATGCTTTACAAAACTGTGATGCGCCGTGTTCGGATCGTTACGGAGCCGAACGTCCGTTTCCTGGCTTGACCGGCGGTTCGTGCGTGACCATGACGTGACCTCAGCACCCGTGCGCGTCGCCTACCATGGGGGGAAGCGTGGATCACAGTCGGGGGTGTGGCGTGACGAATCTGGCGACCGAGTCGCAGGCCGGAAAGGCGTCCGGGGACGACGCCGAGAAGGCCGAGCAGGCCGTCGAGGGCGAGCAGTCCGAAACAGCGGATGACACGGCATCGGATGCCGTGGACGAGACGGATGCTGGGTCCCCGGCGGATGCCGAGGCGGCCGACGCCGTCGCGCCCGCGGACGAAGATGACTCCCCCGCTGAGGACGCGGAGCCCGAGCCGGCCGAGGGCGCGGCCCCCGAGCCGGCCGAGGACGCGACCCTCGCTGACGAGCCCGAGGCCGACGAAGGCACCGGGGACGAGGCATCCGTCACCACCGACATCGATGCCGACGCAGAGACCGTCGCCGTCGCGACTGCTGTGCTCGCCCCGGCGCCCGCAACCGCCCTCGCGCCGACCGCCGACCTCTCGTCCGAGACGGCGACCGCCGTCGCCACCGCGACCGCTCCGGCGGACGGCTCCCCCACCTTCGCGTGGGCGCCCGCCGAGCCCAAGCCGAAGAAGAAGCACACCGCGATCTGGATCAGCGCGGCCGCAGGCGTCGCCGTGGTCGGCCTCGTCGTGTCGTCGCTCGTGCTCATCGCGCCCGGAACCTCGGTTGCCGGCGTACCGGTGGGGTGGCTGACGCCCGGCGCAGCCGCCGACGCCATCGAGCAGCGTCTGGCGGAGACGACCGTCGTTCTGACGGGCTCAGGAGAGGACGCCGAGGTCACCGGCGCCGAGCTCGGCGCCGCGGTCGATGCCCAGGCCCTCGCCGACGCCGCGTTCGCGCAGCATCCGATGTGGAACCCGACGGCGTGGTTCGCCGCGACCGACGCGGAGATCGAGCTCGACCCCGCGACGGCCACTGCAGCACTGCGCGAAGTCGCACCGCAGCTCTACACCGACGCGAGCGACGCGACGCTCGCGTTCGACGCGGCCACCGCGTCGTACGTCTCGACGCCCGCCGTCGCCGGCACCGGGATCGACGTCGCCACCGTCCAGGACGCGATCCAGGCGGCCTTCGAGGCCGGCCAGACGCGCGTGCAGCTCGACCCGGTCCCGGCCGAGGTCCCCGCCGACATCTCGACCGAGACCGCCGACGCGACCGTCGCACAGCTGAACAGCATGCTCGACACCGCCGGCTTCTACGTGGGCGAAGAGCGCACGGTGCCGATCGATCGCGCGACGATGGCCGCCTGGCTGACCGTGGCACCCGACCCCGAGAACGCCGCGTACGACATCACCGCCGACGAGTCGGCGATCCAGACCGTGGTGGACGGGCTTCCCGCAGCCGTCAACCGGTCGGCCGAGAACGGCGCCGTCATCACCAACTCGGCGGGCAAGGTGCTCCGCGAGGAGGCGCCGGGCATCTCGGGGCGCGAAGTCGGCGACACCACGAACTTCGCCTCCGACTTCGCCACGCAGCTGGCCGCCGGCAACGCGGTCTTCGAGACGCCCGTGACCGAGGTCGCGCCCGTCGTCTCCACGTTGGCCCGCACGGTCGAGGTCGACCTCTCCAGCCAGACGGCGACGTTGTTCGAGAACGGCAACGTGGTCGCCTCGTACACGATCTCGTCGGGGCTCTCCGGCACGCCGACGCCGACCGGACACTTCACCGTGAACGCCTTCACCCGCGTCCAGGACATGGGCGCGCTGTGCTACAACCCGGCCGCCGTGAACAGCTACTGCACGAAGGACGTGCCATGGATCACATGGTTCGCCCCCGACATCGCGTTCCACGGCGCGTCCAACTTCCGCAGCCGTCTGGGCTTTCCGCAGAGTCACGGCTGCGTGAACATGTGGAACGACGACGCCAAGTTCGTCTACGACTGGACCGCGCGCGGCACCGAGGTCTGGGTCCACGCCTGATCGCGGTCGCGTCTCGGAGCCGCTCCGCACGAACCTGAAAACGACGAGAGGGCGGATGCTGCAGCATCCGCCCTCTCGCTCATCAGTCGTTACAGCGCGTCGATGACCCCGTTGAAGGTCTGCGACGGGCGCATGACACCGGCGACCAGGTCGGCGTCGGGGCGGTAGTAGCCACCGATCTCGACGGCCGAGCCCTGCACCGCGAGGAGCTCCTCGACGATCTTCTGCTCGTTCGCGGCGAGCGCCTCCGCCACGGGGGCGAAGGCCGCCGCGAGGTCGGCGTCGGCCTGCTGCTTCGCGAGCTCCTGCGTCCAGTAGAGCGCGAGATAGAAGTGGCTGCCGCGGTTGTCGATCGTGCCGAGCGCGCGGCCGGGCGACTTGTCGTTCTCGAGGAAGGTGCCGGTCGCGGCATCCAGTGTGTCGGCCAGCACCTGCGCCTTCACGTTGCCGGTGAAGTCGGCGAGGTGCTCGAGCGACGCGGCGAGCGCGAAGAACTCACCGAGCGAGTCCCAACGGAGGTAGTCCTCGGCGAGGAGCTGCTGCACGTGCTTGGGGGCCGAGCCACCCGCGCCGGTCTCGAAGAGGCCGCCGCCCGCGAGCAGCGGGACGATCGACAGCATCTTGGCGCTCGTGCCGACCTCGAGGATCGGGAACAGGTCGGTGAGATAGTCGCGCAGCACGTTGCCGGTGACCGAGATCGTGTCTTCGCCCTTGCGCAGGCGGTCCAGCGAGTACTGGGTCGCCGCGGCCGGGGCGAGGATCTCGATCGTGAGGCCCTCGGTGTCGTGATCGGCGAGGTAGGTCTTCACCTTGGCGATGAGCGCCGCGTCGTGGGAGCGGTTCTCGTCGAGCCAGAACACGGCGGGGGCGCCGGTGGCGCGGGCACGCGTGACGGCGAGCTTCACCCAGTCGCGGATGGCGACGTCCTTGGTCTGCGTCGCGCGCCAGATGTCGCCCGGGGCGACCTCGTGCGACAGCAGCACGTCGCCCGCCTGGTTCACGACCTCGACGGTGCCGGCTGCGGCGAGCTCGAATGTCTTGTCGTGACTGCCGTACTCCTCGGCGGCCTGCGCCATGAGGCCGACGTTCGGGACGGTGCCGATGGTCGCAGGGTCGAGCGGGCCGTGCGCGATGACGTCGTCGATCACGGTCTGGTAGACGCCCGCGTACGACGAGTCCGGGATGACGGCCAGCGTGTCGGCTTCGCCGCCGTCGGCGCCCCACAGCTTGCCGCCGTTGCGGACGAGCGCGGGCATCGACGCGTCGACGATGACGTCGGACGGGACGTGCAGGTTCGTGATGCCCTTGTCGGAGTTGACGTACGACACGCGCGGGGTGTCGGTCGCGGCGGCGAACGCGGCGGCGATCTCGTCGCCGCCCTCGATGTTCGCCAGGCCCGCGAGGATCGCGCCCAGGCCGTCGTTCGGGGTGAGGCCGGCCTCGGCGATCTTGTCGCCGTAGCGATCGAACACGTCGGCGTAGTAGGCCTTCACGACGTGGCCGAAGATGATCGGGTCGCTGACCTTCATCATCGTCGCCTTGAGGTGCACCGAGTACAGGACGTCTTCGGCCTTGGCGGTCTCGAGCGTCTCGGCGAGGAACGCGTCGAGCGCGGCCGCCGAGAGGAACGTGCCGTCGACGATCTCACCCGGGAGCACCTTGATGCCGGTCTTCAACTCGCTGGTGGTGCCGTCGGCGCCGGTGAAGCGCACCGAGAGCACGTCGTCCGCGGGGATGACCGTCGTCTTCTCATTCGACTTGAAGTCGTCGTGGCCCAGCGTCGCGACGCGCGTCTTCGAGCCCTCGCCGAACGCCTTGTTGCGGTGCGGGTGCTTGCGCGCGTAGTTCTTCACCGACAGCGGCGCACGACGGTCGCTGTTGCCCTCACGGAGCACCGGGTTGACCGCCGACCCCTTGATGCGGTCGTAGCGGGCGCGCACATCCTTGTCTTCGAGCGACTGCGCTTCGTCCGGATAGTCCGGGATGTCGTAGCCCTGCGCCTGCAGCTCTGCGATCGCGGCCTTGAGCTGCGGGATCGAGGCCGAGATGTTCGGCAGCTTGATGATGTTGGCCTCGGGGAGGGTCGCGAGGCCGCCGAGCTCGGCGAGCGCGTCGCCGACCTGCTGCTCGGGCGTCAGGTTCTGCGGGAACGCCGCGAGGATGCGGCCCGCGAGAGAGATGTCGCGGGTCTCGACGTCCACTCCCGCCTGGCGGGTCACGGCCTGCACGATCGGCAGGAACGATGCGGTCGCGAGGGCCGGTGCCTCGTCGGTGTAGGTGTAGATGATGGTCGAGTCGGTCACCAGTCACGTCCTTCTTGCGGGTCGGCGTTCAGCCTATCGCAAGCGACCGAGATATCTCGACGTCAAGATACTTCCGCGTATGAACACCGTGTTAATCCGACACTCGGACGATGCCGGATGCCGTCATGGGGGCTAGCCTTTGGTCCATGGGTGAACTGCGACTCGTCGAACTGTCCGCCGCGACCATCGTGGCGGTCAACAATATGTCGCTCAAGCCCGGCCAGGAGGAGTTCCTGTCGCCGGTGAGCTACGGCATCGCCGCGACGGTCGTGAACCCGCAGACGACCTGGCAGCGCGTGGTGGTCGACGGCGAGGAGGTCGTCGCCTTCGTCAGCGGCAACTTCGACCTCGACGACCCGCAGGAGCACTTCCGCTCCGTGCTGTGGCGCATCAACGTCGACGCCGACGACCAGGGCCGCGGCGTCGGCCGGTTCGCGGTGGCCGGACTCCTCGAAGAGGCCCGCAACCGCGGAATGGACCACGTGAACGTCATCTACGAAGCGGGCGTCGGCGGTCCGCAGGCATTCTTCGAGCGCGTGGGCTTCACACCGGTCGGCGAGACCGAGTACGGTGAAGTCATCGCAGAGATCCGTCTCTGACGCAGCGCCGCACGATCGACCCGAAGACTTCCCCACACAGCGCCCGCTGGGCGCCCAGAGACCGGCGGCGGGGCCTCGAATACCCCTCCCCCATCGAGACTCCGTCGCCTTCTCGGTCTCCTGCGTCGAAACGCTTCCGCGCGACACGCTAGGGTGAGCGCGTGCCGAGATTCGATCTGTCCCCTGCTGAGCTCGCGGTCTACACCCCCGACGTTCGCGAGCCCGCCGACTTCGACGCCTTCTGGGCCGACACGCTCGCGCAGTCGCGGCAGTGGGACGCCGCACCCGACGTCGTGCGCCTCGACATGCCGTACACGCTCGTCGACATCTTCGATGTGACGTTCCCGGGCTTCGGCGGCGACCCGGTCAAGGCCTGGCTGACGCTGCCCGCCGGGGCCGAAGGTCCGCTCCCCGCGGTCGTCGAGTACCAGGGGTACGGCGGCGGACGCGGGCTCGCCGGCGAGCGCCTCGGCTGGGCCGCGGCCGGATACGCCCACCTCTTCATGGACACGCGCGGACAGGGCTCGATGTGGGGCTCCGGCGGCGACACGCTCGACCCGCACGGCACGGGGCCCTCGTCGTCGGGTTTCATGACCCGCGGCATCGAGGACCCCGAGACGTACTACTACCGCCGGGTCTTCACCGATGCCGTGCGCGCCGTCGACGCCGTGCGTGCGCTGCCGCAGGTCGACGCCGACCGCGTCGCCGTGTGCGGCGCGAGCCAGGGCGGCGGCATCGCGATCGCGGCGGCAGGCCTGTCGGACGGCATCGTGGCCGTGGTGCCCGATGTACCGTTCCTCTGCCACTTCGAGCGCGCCGTCGGGCTCACCGGCGACGACCCGTACCAGGAGGTCGTGCGCTACCTCGCCGTGCACCGCGGTCGCGACGAGCGCGTGTTCGAGACGCTGTCGTACTTCGACGGCGTGAACATGGCGAAGCGGGCGGATGCTGCGGCCCTGTACTCCGTCGCCCTCATGGACACGATCTGCCCGCCGTCGACGGTGTATGCGGCGTTCAACCGCCACCCCACCTCGACGAAGCAGATCGAGGTCTACACGCACAACGGCCACGAGGGCGGGCAGGCGTTCCAGTTCCCGAAGCAGGCCGCCTTCCTCGCCGACCTGCTCTGACCCCGCGGGGTCAGACGACCTCGAGGTGGAGCACGAACGCCTGCAGCGGCCACAGCGTCGGCAGCTGCAGCCCGACCTCGGCGAGCAGCGATCCGGGCAGTTCGAGCTCGCCGGCGGTGAACCACTCCGGCGCGATCCAGCCGTACTCGGCCGCGCCGATCTCGCGGCGTGCGCGCACGCGGTAGCGACGATCGCGGTCGAGCCCGGGCAGGCGCAGGCGCTCGGCGCGGGCGTCCTCGAGGCTTGCCACCGTCGCGACGACCACGACCGCGGCATCGTCCGTGACGAAGGCCGTCGCACGCCAGGCGGGATCGCGGAGTTCGGGGTGCAGCATCCGTCCGCCGTGCACGATGGGCCGCAGCTCCTTGTAGAGCGCGGCGAAGCGCGTGATCGTGGCGGTCTCGTCGTCGTCGCACGACAGGATGTCCCACTCGAAGCCGGCCGACCCCATGAGACTCGTCGCCATGCGGTACGACAGCGAGGTCGTGCGTCCCGACGAGTGCGAGGTCGTCGGGCCGACGTGCGCGCCGACGAGCTCGGGCGGCAGGAGCAGTCCGGTCCAGCGTTGGATGTCCTGCCGTTCGACGGGGTCGTTCGAGTCACTCGCCCACACGCGGTCGGTGACGTCCAGGATGCCGAGGTCCGTCCGGGCGCCGCCGCTCGAGCACGACTCGATCTCGAGGGACGGATGCCGCGACTTCAGCTCCGCGATGAGCCGATAGACCGCGGTCATCTGGGTGTGCCCTCCCGGGCGCCCGTCGTGCACGCTCTCGACGAGATCGCGGTTGTGGTCCCACTTGATGAAGTCGATGCCGAGCTCGGCCACGAGCGCGTCGATCTGCCCGAGCACGCGGGCGTACGCATCCGGATGAGCGAGATCCATCACGTACTGCCCACGCCACGACACCCCGGGATCGTGTTCCAGGTGGCCAGGCTCGTGGAGCAGCCAGTCGGGGTGCGCGCGAGCGACGTCGGAGTCGAGGCTGACCATCTCGGGCTCGAACCACAGCCCGAACTGCATGCCCAGCTCGTGCACGCGCGTCGCGAGCGGGCCGAGCCCCTCTGGCCACACCGACCGGTCGACGACCCAGTCGCCGAGGCTCGTCGAGTCGTCGCGGCGCCCCTGGAACCAGCCGTCGTCGAGCACGAACCGCTCGATGCCGACCTCGGCGGCGCGGTCGGCGAGCGCGGAGAGCCGATCGGCGTCGTGATCGAAGTACACGGCCTCCCACGTGTTGAGCACGAGAGGACGCACGGACGACGGATGCTGCGGCCTGGCCCGCAGCCACGTGTGCACGCGGTGCGCGAACCCATCGAGCCCCTCGCCCGTGTGCACGAAGGCCGCGCGCGGCGCGCGGTAGTCGTCGCCGGGCGCGAGCCGGATCTCGCCCGGACGCAGCAGCTCGCCGGCGCCGATCAGTGTCACGGCGTCGGTGACGCGGTCGACCCGGGTCGTGAGGTCGCTCGACCACGCGAGATGCACGCCCCAGAGCGCGCCGCGCTGCCAACGGGGTTCGCCGATCGCTGCGATCGCCGCCACGGGGTTGTCATGCCCGGGGCGACCGCGCCGCGTCTGGCGCACGGTGGCGCCGGCGGGCATCGGCGTCACGACCGGCCGCTTCTCCCGCGTCCAGCGCCCGTCGAACGTCAGGAGCGTGTCGGTCGTCGACGGCACCGGCAGCGTCGCCTCGAGCCAGTCCACGTCGACGGGCGCAGCATCCGGGTCTCCCTGGTGCGCGAGCGCGTGCTGCACCCACACCACACCCCCGGCCTCGATGCCGACCGTGATCGACAGACGCAGAGCGGATGCCGCGTCCCGCGCCTCGACGGTGAGCGACCGGTCGTCGGCCTCGATGCGGCGCACGTCCCACCGCGGGTGGTGCACGACGCCGTCCCGGCGCAGCTGCATACCCGGGCGACCGGTCCACCCGTCGCCCTCCTGCGGGGAGAGCGACACCTGCCACGCGGCGTCGAGTGTCCCGGGTCGGGTCTGACGGCTGAGAGCCTTCGCGAGCGCGTCGGCGTCGGCATCCGTGATCCCGCCGACCGGCGCACCCCAGTGCAGCACCTGCGGGAGTCCGGGGCCGCGGGCGTCGATCAGCACGCCGACACCCTCGCTCTCGAGATGGATGAAGGCGGGGGTCATGCGGTGGTCCTCTCTGCGGGGGCGCGTTCGCCGGTGCCGCGCTCGACGATCCACGTCGGCATCTCGAGCTGTCGGGTGAAACCGGCGGGGTCCTGCATGCGCTCGATGGCGAGCGTCGCAGCGGCCTTGCCGAGCGCCAGCGGGTCGTAGCTGATCACGGTCACCCCGAGCACGTCGGCGGTGTCGAAGTCGTCGAAGCCGACGAGGGCCGTGCGGCCGTCGTCGTGAAGATCGCGCAGCACGCGCAGCGCGTCGATCGTCACACGGTTGTTGCCCGTGATGATCGCGGTCGGCGCATCGTCGCGGTCGAGCAGGTCGGCGATGAGGTCGTCGGCGGGCCGGGACAGATCGTCTTCGAGACGCTCCCACGCCGACGAATCGCGGATGCCGTAGGCGGCGAGCGCGTCGCGATACCCGCGGAGGCGCTCGACCTGCGTGTAGACGGAGGCCGGATTGCAGATGTAGCCGATGCGCCGATGGCCGCGCTCGAGCAGGCGGGTCGTGGCATCGAACACCCCGCGGTGGTTCTCGAGCACGATCGAGTCGGCGACGAGGTTGCGCGCCGGCCGGTCGATCGCGATCACCGGCGTGCCGAGGTGCCGCTCGCCCTCGAGATAAGACTGATCGTCGGCGACGGGAATGAGCAGCAGTGCGCCGAGTCGCTGGCCGAGGAGGGCGTCGGCGACGCGCTCCTCACCCTCCGCGGTGTCGTCGGTGGTCGCGACGACCAGCGAGAAGCCGTGTGCCGCCAGCTCGCGCTCGATGCCGGCGGCGAGCTTGTAATAGAACGGGTTGTTCAGCTCTCCCATGATGAACCCGATCGTGTTCGTGGGTCCGCCACGGCGCAGATTCCGAGCCAGCGGGTTGGGCCGGAACCGCAGCCGCTTGGCGGCGCCGAGCACGCGCTCCACGGTCTCGGGTGCGACCAGGTCGCGGTGGGTGAAGACGCGCGAGACGGTCTTCGAGCTCACTCCCGCGAGCCGTGCGACGTCTTCGAGGGTCGCGCGCTGCTGAACCGTCATCGGAGGCCTCCTCGCACTGCCGGGCCCCACGCTAGCACTCCGAACGCTGAAATGTCCACGTAGGACATTGCTGAGACATCCGCGATGCGTGGTCGTAATCTATTACAAAATAATCCCAGATCAAACGAGCTGTTTCTCAGAACGGAGTCAATCGGACAGGACAAGACAGCGCTGACATTCGATGCTTGCGGAACCGTTTCGAAGATGCGTAGTCTGACCGCGCGACGAACCACGCAACGGTGCGACGACGCGCACCGGCAGTTCAAGGGCGAACCTGACAAGGAGAAATCACATGGCGAAGAAGGCATTGGCGGGCATCGTGCTGCTGGCCACCGCCGCTGTCGCGATCAGCGGCTGCGCGGGCGGCGGCGCGAGCGACGCCGACAACACGATCGACGGCGAGATCAAGGGCGACATCAAGGTCCTCACCTGGCGCACCGATCTCGTGCAGGACGGGACGTACGACCGCTACGTCGAGGAGTTCGAGAAGAAGTACCCCGAGGTGAACGTCACCATCGAGGCGGTCACGGACTACGCCACCGAGATGCAGACGCGCATGTCGACAACGAACTACGGCGACGTCCTCGGCATCCCGACCATCCAGCCCGACCAGTTCGAGCAGTTCCTCGAGCCGCTCGGCGAGACGGCGGACTTCGAGGACACGTACCGCTTCCTCCCCGCCGCCAGCTACGACGGCACCCAGTACGGCATCGCGTGGGGCGGCAACGCCAACGGCGTCGTCTACAACAAGAAGGTCTTCGAAGAGGCCGGCGTCACCGAGCTCCCGACGAGCGAGGAGGAGTGGCTCGAGGCCCTGCAGAAGGTGAAGGACAACACCGACGCGATCCCGCTGTACACGAACTACAAGGGCGGGTGGCCGCTGACCCAGAGCTTCGGCAACCTCGGCGGCGTCACCGACGATGCCGATGCCCCGATCACCCTCGCCGAGGACCCGGCGCCGTGGACCGAGGGCACCGACATCTACGCGATCGACTCCCTGCTGTACGACAGCGTGGCGGCCGGCCTCACCGAGGACGACCCGCTCACCACCGACTGGGAGCAGTCGAAGGTGCTCATCGGCACCGGCGAGGTCGCAGCGATGACCCTCGGCTCGTGGGCCGTGTCGCAGATGACGGCCGCCGCCGAAGACAACGGCGCCTCAGCCGACGACATCGGGTTCTTCGCGTTCCCGGCGAACGTCGACGGCCAGCAGTACGCCGTGATCGGCGGCGACTACAACCTCGGCGTGAGCAAGCACTCGAAGGCGAAGGCCGCGTCGTGGGCGTTCATCCAGTGGATCGTGGGCGAGTCCGACTACACCGACGTGCAGGGCATGGTCTCGACGCTGAAGGACGACCCGCTCCCCGCGTCGCTCACCGACTTCGAGGCCGCAGGCGTCGAGCTCATGGAGATCAACCCCGCCCCGGCGGGCAAGGAGGCGCTGCTCACCGAGACGGCGAACGAAGCCCAGATCGACCTCTACGGCCCGATCTACCGTCAGAAGCTCGTCGACATCGCCCGCGGTGCCGCCGACGGCGACAAGGAGAGCTACTTCGCCGAGCTCAACGACAAGTGGGGCGCCGCCGTCGAGAGCCTCAAGGGCTGACGGAGGGGACGCCAGTACATGGCCATCGCAACTCCTGGCGCGGCACCGGCGGACGCCCCTGCTGCCCTCTCGGCGCCCCTGCGCGGTCGCCGGCTCCGCGGGATCTCCCGCGGGGCCGGTGGCCGGCGGGGCGGCTCCGCGGGTCGGAGCGTCATGCAGCACCTCACACCGTGGCTGTTCCTCGCCGCTGCCGTGGGACTGCTGCTGCTGTTCACCTACTGGCCGGCGATCAACCTGTTCTATTACAGCGTCACCGACTGGGACGGCATCGACCAGCAGAAGAACCTCGTCGGCCTCGAGAACTACGTGCAGGTCTTCACCGATCCGCGCATCTTCACGGTGTTCTTCGTCAGCCTCTACTACTTCGCGGCGTCGTTCTTCCAGATCGCGATCGCGCTGTACTTCGCGACGATCCTGAGCTTCTCGACGCGCTTCTCCGGCTTCTTCCGGGGTGTGCTGTTCTTCCCCTATCTGATCAACGGCGTGGCCGTCGGCTTCGTCTTCCTGTACCTGTTCCAGCCCGGCGGCACGCTCGACACGGTGCTGAGCTGGTTCGGCGTCACCGAGCCGCCGCAGTGGCTGGGCGACCCCGACGTCGTGAACTGGTCGCTGGCCGCGACCTCGGTCTGGCGGTACACCGGCATGGGGTTCGTGCTGTTCCTCGGCGCGATCCAGTCGATCCCGCACGAGCTGTACGAAGCTGCCGAGATCGACGGCGCGAACCGGTGGTCGCAGTTCTGGGCGATCATCTTCCCCGGCATCCGCCGCGTCGTGGGCCTCACCGTGATCCTCGCGATCGCCGGCAGCCTCAGCGTGTTCGAGGTGCCCTTCGTGATGACCGGCGGCGCGAACGGTTCGTCGACCTTCGTCATCAACACGCTGCAGACCGCGTTCAGCTACCGGTCGGTGGGCCTCGCCTCGGCGATGGCCGTCGTCCTGCTCGTCGTGGTGCTGGTCGTGACCTGGATCCAGCGCAAAGTCTTCCCCGACGAGAAGGTCGATCTCACATGACCACCACACAGGAACCCCTCCGCACCATGCCGCTGCGGACGACCCCGCCGGAGAAGAAGATCCGCGGCCGCTCTCCGCTGGAGAAGCTGCGGTCCGGCACGGCGACCTCGGCGAAGTACACGAGCCTCGTCGTCGCGGCGATCGTGACCATCCTTCCGCTGTCGGTCCTGCTGTTCGCCGGGCTCAAGACGGCCCCCGAGTACGCGCAGACCGGGCCGTTCACTCCGCCGTCGAACTGGCTCAACTTCGACAACTTCGTCACCGCGTTCGTCAGCGGGAAGATGCTCGAGGGCTTCGTGAACACCACGATCGTGCTCGTGGTCTCGCTCGTCGGCACGATCTTCATCGGCACCATGGCCGCCTATGCGCTGGACCGCTTCAACTTCCGCGGCAAGCGACTGGTGCTCGCGCTGTTCCTGATCGCGACGCTGATCCCCGGCGTCACGACGCAGGTGGCGACCTTCCAGCTCATCAGCACCTTCGGGCTCTACGACTCGATGGTCGCCCTGATCATCCTGTTCATGGGCACCGACATCATCGCGATCTACCTGTTCATCCAGTTCATGCAGTCGATCCCGGTCTCGCTCGACGAGGCGGCGATGATCGACGGTGCGAACCGGTGGACGATCTACTGGCGCATCATCCTGCCGCTGCTGCGGCCGGCCATCGCCACCGTCGTGATCATCAAGGGCATCGCGATCTACAACGAGTTCTACCTCCCGTTCCTCTATCTGCCCTCGCAGGGGTTCATCTCGACCTCCCTGTTCCGTTTCAAGGGTCCCTACGGCGCGCAGTGGGAGGTGATCGCCGCGGGTACGATCCTCGTGATCATCCCGACGTTCATCGCCTTCCTGCTGCTTCAGCGCTGGATCTACAAGGGCCTCACCGCAGGAGCCGTCAAGTGACAACCGCTCTCTCCCTCCGTCCCCTCCACACCGGCTGGACGCTCCGCGCATCCGCCGGCCCGGTTCCGGATGGATTCATCACGGATGCTGCCGCCGCCGTAGCCGCGACGGTGCCGGGGTGCGTGCACACCGACCTTCTGGCCGCGGGCCTCATCCCCGACCCCTTCCTCGACGACAACGAGTCCGCGCTGGCCTGGATCGGACTCGTCGACTGGACGTACGCGACGACGTTCACGTGGGCACCGGACGACGCCGACCGCACGGACCTCGTCTTCGAGGGCCTCGACACCGTGACGACGATCCTCCTCAACGGCACCGAGATCGGGTCGACGGCGAACCAGCACCGCTCGTACCGTTTCGACGTGCGCGACGCGCTGGTCGAGGGCGACAACCAGCTCGAGGTGCGCTTCCGCTCGCCGGTGAAGTACGCCAACGAGCAGAGCGTCGCGCTCGGGGTACGCCAGCGCCCGTACCCGCTCCCCTACGACGCGATCCGCAAGTCCGCGTGCAGCTTCGGCTGGGACTGGGGCATCGCGACCTACACCAGCGGCATCGTGAAGCCGGTCGGGCTGGAGTCCTGGTCGGTCGCACGGCTTGCGCAGACGCGCGTTGTCGCGACCCCCGTGGGCGACGGCGGTACGATCACGGTCGACGTAGACCTCGAGCGGGCAGCGGATGCAGCATCCGATCGTCTTCTCGTGCACGTCGCGGTGAACGGACCCGGACTCGA
Organism: Microbacterium sp. F01; assembly: GCF_056156365.1. Taxonomy (NCBI): domain Bacteria; kingdom Bacillati; phylum Actinomycetota; class Actinomycetes; order Micrococcales; family Microbacteriaceae; genus Microbacterium; species Microbacterium sp. F01. The sequence continues at coordinate 1,022,019 of NZ_CM149592.1, read as the reverse complement.
CGACGACGCCCTGCCGAACACGTTCGTCGAGGTGGACGGCGATCGGGCGCACGTGCGACTCGAACTCCCCCACGCCGAACGATGGTGGCCTGCGGGGTACGGCGAGCAGCCGCGGTATGTCGTCGACGTCCGCCTGTACGGCGACGCACCCGACCCTCTGGACGCGACGCATCGCGTGGTCGGCTTCCGCGACGTGCGGTGGGACACGACGCCCGACGCCGCCGGCACTCCGTTCACCCTCGTCGTCAACGACCAGCCGGTGTTCGTCAAGGGCGTCAACTGGATCCCCGACGACGCGCTCACCGTGCGCGTCACGCGCGACCGCCTGCGCCGCCGCTTCGAGCAGGCGCTCGGCGCGAACCTCAACCTCATCCGGGTGTGGGGCGGCGGGCTCTACGAGTCCGACGACTTCTACGAGCTCGCCGACGAGCTGGGCCTCCTGGTCTGGCAGGACTTCCTGTTCGCATGTGCGGCGTACGCCGAGGAGGAACCGCTGCGCTCCGAGATCGAGGCCGAAGCGCGCGAGAACATCGTCCGACTCGCCCATCACGCCTCGCTCGTGCTGCTGACCGGCAACAACGAGAACCTTTGGGGCTACGAGGACTGGGGCTGGAAGCTGCGACTCGACGGCAAGACGTGGGGCGCGCACTACTACTACGAGCTGTTCCCCTCTCTGGTCGCCGAGCTCGCGCCGCACGTGCCGTACGCACCCGGCAGCCCGTTCAGCCCCGGCGCGGGCTGGGACGGCGAGACGCAGACCGGCCCGCACCCCAACGACGAGCAGCACGGCTCGATGCATCTGTGGGAGCAGTGGAACCGCCGGGACTGGCCCACCTACCGCGAGCACAAGCCGCGGTTCGTCGCCGAGTTCGGCTGGCAGGGGCCGCCGGCGTGGTCGACGCTCGTCCGCTCCGTATCGGACGCCCCGCTGACCCCCGAGTCGCCGGGCATGATCGTGCACCAGAAGGCGATGGAGGGGAACACGAAGCTCTCCAACGGGCTCATCCCCCACTTCCGGATGCCGGAGGCCATGGAGGACTGGCACTGGGCGATGCAGCTCAACCAGGCGCTCGCGGTGCGCACCGCTCTCGAGCACTTCCGCTCGTGGGCGCCGCACACGCAGGGCGCGATCGTATGGCAGCTCAACGACTGCTGGCCGGTCACCTCGTGGGCCGCGATCGACGGCGACGAGCGCCCGAAGCCGCTGTACTACGGGCTGAAGAACGCGTTCGCGCCGCGCCTCGCGACGATCCAGCCCCGCGAGAGCGGGCTCGCCGCGGCACTCGTCAACGACACGGCCGAGCCGTGGTCCGGGGAGTTCGTGGCGCGCCGGGTCGGCTTCGCCGGTGACGAGCTCGCCCGATTCACGGTGTCGGTCTCGCTCGCGCCGCGCGAGACCACGACCGTCATGCTGCCCGCCGAGGTCGCGGTCGCCGCCGAAGCCGCCTCCGAGCTCGTGGTCGCTGGCGTCGACGGCGTGCGGGGCTTCTGGTTCTTCGCCGAGCCCCGCGACTCGGCGCTCGGCACGGCCGAGGTCGAGGTCCGCACCGAACCGGCCGCAGATGGCACGGTGGTCACGCTCACGGCCGCGACGCTGGTGCGCGACCTCACGCTCCTCGTCGACAAGGTCGACCCCGGTGCCGTGGCGTCCGACGCACTCGTGACTCTGCTGCCGGGCGAGAGCACGACGATCGTCGTGCGGCACGACGGCGAGCCGCTCGCAGCATCCGTCCTCTCCGATCCGCGGGTGCTCCGCACCGCCAACGAGCTGGTCGTCCGATGACCGCCGAGACCGCCCAGGCGCTCGGGCCCTACGTGGCCGGAATGACCTGGGGATGGACGGGCGTGCGCGGAACCTGGGCGACCGCCGAGGCATCCGCCTCGATGCGGCTGATGGCGGACCACGGCGTGAACTGGACAGCCCTTGCGTACTCGGCACTGCAGGACACTGCGCAGTCGACCGAGGTGCGGTTCCGCGACGAGCCCACGGTGACCGACGACGAGATCGTGTGGGCGATCCGCGAGGCGAAGGCGCTCGGGCTGAAGGTGTGCCTGAAGCCCGTCGTCAACGTCGCCGACGGCACCTGGCGCGCGTACATCGGGTTCTTCGACCAGGACGTCCCCGGTGAGCCGACCTGGGGCGAGTGGTTCGCGTCGTACCGGGAGTTCATCGTGCACGCCGCGCGCATCGCCGAGGCGGAGGGCTGCGAGATGCTCTGCATCGGCTGCGAGATGGTGCGCGCCGACGCCCGCGAGACCGAATGGCGCGAGCTGATCGCCGCCGTGCGCGCCGTGTACTCGGGCCTCGTGACGTACAACTGCGACAAGTACCAGGAGGATCGCCTCGCCTGGTGGGACGCGGTCGACGTCGTGTCATCGAGCGGGTACTACCCCATCGACCGGTGGGAGGCGGAACTCGACCGCATCGAGGCGGCCGTCGCCGCGACGGGCAAGCCGTTCTTCTTCATGGAGGCCGGATGCCCCTCGCGCGAAGGGTCGCCCGATCGACCGAACGACTGGTCGCTGCCCGGGGAGGTATCGGGCGACGAGCAACTGCGGTACTACAGGGTCATGTTCGAGGCGTGCGCCGAGCGCACGTGGGTGGGGGGATTCATGTTGTGGGACTGGCCCGCGCGCCTGTACTCCGCGGAGGAGGCGGCCGCGAACGACGACTACTGCCCGTACGGCAAGCCCGCGGGCGTGTACCTGCGCGCGCAGTACACGGCGCTTTCGGCAGGGGCCCTGCGATGACCGCCGCGGTGCTCGCGATCGACGCGGGCCAGACGGGCATCAAGGTGCGCGTGCGCGAACACGACATCGTCTTCCCCGGCATCCGCACCGGCGAGCCGCTCCTCCCCCAGCTCGCGGCCGTCACGCACGCCGCGATCGAGCGCACCGGCGCCGACGTCTCGGTCGTGAGCGCGGGTGTGTCGGGGCTCACGACACGGGAATCGGATGCTGCCGCCCTCCTCGCCCGGATCGACGACGCCGCCGTGCACGAGGTCATCCTCGCGCACGACTCGACGACCTCGTTCCTCGGGGCGCTCGGGGACACGCGGGGGGCCGTGGTCGCGGCAGGCACCGGCGTGGTGACGCTCGCGGTCGGCGCCTCGCGTGTCGCCCGTGTCGACGGGTGGGGCTACCTCATGGGCGACGCGGGCAGCGGGTACTGGATCGGCCGCGAGGCCCTCGACGCCGTGATGCGCGAATACGACGGCCGCGGGCCGACCACCGCGCTGCGCGCCGTCGCCGAGGAGCGGTGGCCCGACCTCAGCCAGGCGTACATCCACCTGCAGTCCGACCCCGAGCGCGTGAGCGTGATCGCTTCCTTCGCGGCCTACGTCGCGCGCCTCGCCACGGAGGGCGACGCGGTGTCGCAGAACATCACCGTGCGCGCCGGCGGCGAGCTCGCCCACAGCGTCGAGACGGCGCTGCGCAGTGTGCGCTCCGACGAGCCAGGCGAGCACTTCGCCGCGTGCGCGATCGGCGGCGTCTTCCGCTCCCCGCAGCTGCGCGAGGCGTTCGCGTCGCACATCGCCGCGAGCGAGTTCGACGTCACGCTCGTCGAGCCGCTCGGCCACGGAATCGACGGCGCCGCTGCCCTCGCAGGCCTCGCGCCGCAGCATCCGCTCGCCCACGCGGTCTCGATCGCCCACGCCTGAGGCCTCTCCGTCCCACCGCTCGTGGGCGTCGCGAAAGGGTAGATCTCCGCACGCCGTGGACGCGGACGACGGATGCCCCGGCCCTGAGTGTGGACAGGGGGCCGGGGCATCCGGGGTCGAGGCGGGGTGCGACTAGACCAGCGACTCCCGCCATGCGGCGTGAAGCTGGGCGAACTTGCCGGTGCCGCCGATGAGCTCCTCGGGGGTGTCGTCCTCGATGATCTCGCCGTGCTCCATCACCAGCACGCGGTCCGCGATCGCGACCGTCGACAGGCGGTGCGCGATGATGATCGCGGTGCGGTCTGCGAGCAGCGTCTGCAGGGCGTCCTGGATCTGGCGTTCCGACGGGATGTCGAGCGACGCCGTCGCCTCGTCGAGGATCAGCACCGCCGGGTTCGCGAGGAACGCCCGCGCGAACGAGATCAGTTGACGCTGACCCGCCGATACGCGTCCGCCGCGCTTGTTGACGTCGGTGCCGTAGCCGTCGGGGAGGGCCTGGATGAAGGCGTCCGCGCCCACCGCACGTGCCGCGGCCTGGATCTCGTCGAGCGTCGCATCGGGCTTGCCCAGCGCGATGTTGTCGGCGACCGTGCCGCTGAAGAGGTACGCCTCCTGCGTGACCATGACGATCGCGCGGCGGAGATCCTTCGGGTGCAGGTTGCGGAGGTCCACGCCGTCGAGTGTCACCGCACCGCGCGTCGGGTCGTAGAACCGCGACACGAGCTTGGCGAGCGTCGACTTGCCGGCACCCGTCGTTCCGACGAGCGCGATCGTCTGACCGGCCGGAATGTCGAGCGAGAAATCCGGAAGGATGACGCGATCCTGCGAGTACCCGAACAGCACGTCGTCGAACCGGATGTGGCCCTTCGCCTCCCAGAGGTCGACCGGGGTCTTGGGGTCGGGAACCGTGGGCTCCTCCTCCAGGACGCCCGACACCTTCTCGAGCGCCGCCGTCGCGGACTGGTACGAGTTCAGGAAGAACGCGACCTCCTGCAGCGGCGAGAAGAAGTTGCGGACGTACAGCACGGCGGACAGCAGGAAGCCGATCTCCATCGCACCGTCGACGACCCGGATGCCGCCCCACGCGATCACGATCGCGAGGGTGAACGACGCCACGGCCATCAGGCCGGGCTCGAACGTGCCGAACAGGCGGATCGAGCGCATGTTGACGTCGCGGTAGTCCATCGCCAGACCGCCGAACTCCTCGTCGTTGCGCCCCTCCTTGCGGAAGGCCTTCACGGCGCGGATGCCCGTCATCGTCTCGACGAACTTCACGATCACCTTCGCGCTGATGACGCGCGACTCGCGGTACACGAGCTGCGAGCGCGTGTAGAACCAGCGCATCAGGAGGAAGAGCGGAATGCCCATGAACGTGAGGATCAGGCCCGACTGCCAGTCCACGATGAACAGCGCGACCAGCGTGAACGCGCCGTACAGGATGCCCGAGACCAGCTCGTTGAGCCCGCCGTCGAGGAGCTCGCGGATGGTGTCGAGGTCGCTCGTCTGGCGCGAGATGATGCGGCCCGACGTGTACGACTCGTGGAACTCCAGGCTCAGCCGCTGCGTGTGCAGGAAGATGCGCTTGCGGAGGTCCAGCATGATCGCCTGCGTGAGGCGCGCCGCCACCACGACGTACCACCCGATGAGGGCCGCGCCGCCGATCGCGGTCACGAGGTAGACGAGCACGACCAGGATCGTCGGCATCCAGTTCATCTGCTCCACCGCGGCGGGCAGGGCGTTGTTGATGCCGATGCCGATGAGCCAGGGGCCCGCGACGCGGAGTGCCGTCGAGACGACGAGCACGACGCCCGCGAGGATCAGCTGAGCCCGCACGGGAGTGATGAGGGAGCCGAGCAGGCGCAGCGAGCGCTTGCGGATCGCCTTGCTCTCGACGCGCGTGTAGTCGGAGCGGTCCTCGCCGCTCGTTCCGGTCACCGTGGTGCTCACAGGGTCACCTCCCATTCCTGGTCTTCCTGTCTGGCTCTCAGCCGGGCTTCTTCGACTTCGAGACTCGAGATCACGTGACGGTAGTGCTCGCTGGTGCGCAGCAACTCCGAGTGGGTGCCGACCGCGGTCACGCGGCCGGCCTCGAGCAGCGCGACGCGGTCGGCCAGCGTGACCGTCGACGGACGGTGCGCGACCACGAGGGCCGTCGTCTCGTGCAAGACCTCGCGCAGCGCGTCCTCGACGAGCGCCTCGGTGTCGACGTCGAGCGCCGACAGCGGGTCGTCGAGCACGAGCACGGCGGGCCGAGCGGCCACGGCGCGCGCGAGCGCGAGGCGCTGGCGCTGGCCGCCCGAGAGCGAGAGGCCCTCTTCGCCGATGATCGTGTCGACGCCGTCGGGCAGATCGTCCACGAACGACGCCTGCGCGACGTCGAGCGCCTCCCGCATCACATGCTCGGCCTCGGGGCTGCCGGGAACGAGGTCTTCTCGACCCAGCAGCACGTTGTCGCGCACCGACTGCGAGAAGAGCGTCGCGTCCTCGAAGGCCATGCCGATGTGCCGGCGCAGCTCGGCGAGCGTCAGGTCGCGCACGTCGACGCCGTCGAGCGTCACGCGGCCGCCGGTCACGTCGTACAGGCGCGTCGGCAGGGTCGTGAGGGTCGTCTTGCCCGAGCCGGTGAGACCGACCAGCGCCATCGTCTCGCCCGGCCGCAGCACGAGGTCGACGCCGTTGAGAAGATCCCGCTCGCGGTCCGCGGCATCCTGATACCGGAAATGCACGCCCTCGAACGCGAGCTCGCCGCGCGGCTTCGCGATGGTCTTCGGATCCTCGGGGTCGACGATCGAGTTCTGCTCGTCGAACACCTCGAAGATGCGGTCCGTCGCCGTGCGCGCGTCGAGGAGGAAGGAGAACAGGAAGCCGATCGACTCCATCGGCCAACGCAGCACCGTGGCCATGGCGAAGAACGCGATCAGCTCGGCGCCCTGGAGTTGGCCGATCGCCGTGAGGTAGATGCCGGCGCCGAGGCACAGCGCGAAGGCGATGTCGGGCAGGAGCACGAGCCAGAACCAGATCCAGCCGACGGCGCGTGCCTTGCTCAGCTCGGTCTCACGCAGCGTCTCGGCCTGGCGGGTGAACTTCTGCAGCGCGTGCTTGCCGCGGCCGAAGGCCTTGAGCACGCGGATGCCGTGCACGCTCTCCTCGACCGAGGTGGCGAGGTCGCCCGCCTGGTCCTGCGACTGGCGCGCGAGCGTGCCGTACGACTTCTCGAAGCGGTACCCCGCGTACCAGAGTGGCGCGGACGTCACGAGGAAGATCGTGCCGAGCAGCCAGTGCCAGCGGAACAGCAGCGCCGTGCCGACGACGATCGTGATGACGTTGACGACGAGAAGCACGACGCCGAAGGCGAGCCAGCGCCGCAGCATGCTGATGTCCTGCATCATGCGGCTGAGCAGCTGCCCCGACTGCCACCGATCGTGGAAGGCGACCGGCAGTCGCTGCAGGCGGGAGTAGAAGGTCTGGCGCAGCTCGTACTCGACCATGGTCGCGGGGCCGAGCACGAACCAGCGACGGAGCCAGACCATGAGGGCCTCGGCGAGGCCCAGGGCGAGGATCGCGGCCGCGCCCCAGCCGATCATGACGATGTCGCCGGAGGCGATCGGACCGCCGACCACCTGCTCGAGGACGAGCGGAATGGTCAGCGCGAGCAGGCTGGCGACGAGCGCGCTGGCGGCGCCCATCACGAGACGCGGAAGCACCGGCTTCGCGAAGGGAAGGAGCCGGGCGAGGGCTGTGAAGGTGGACAGTTCGGACCGTTGCGGCTGTTCTGATCGCTCAGGAAGGGCGGTGGTGGTCATGATCCTTGTGAGGGTGGTGATGCGGTGACCCGTCGTCGGGTCGCGTGGCGACAGCGCCGTGTGGGAGCGCTGTCATGAGAGAGGAGCCTCCTCCGGGGAGGAACGCTCGGGGGGACGGCGGTATGCCGAATCCGGCAGAGCCGGCAGATGCGAGGAGCGGACTACCCCTGGACGCGGGGACGCGGCAGCCAGGAAGCGGTGCGGGGTCCCGCGAAACGGAGGACGAAAGCGGTCTTCGCGGCGACGGCGGCCTGATACATTTCTTCCTCCTTGAGGTCAGCGGAAAGGGCTGTGCGCGTCGCTAGGTCGTAGCGACGCGACAGCCCTCCAGCATATACCTGGGAATTCTCTGAACGCAACAACCGCTTTCCGGTCCCCCGGAAAGCGGTTGAAAACGAGTCCTTCAGACGAGCGCGGGCACCGCCGCCTCGCGGTCGAGCAGACGCTGCTTGACCGCCAGCCCCCACGCGAACCCGCCGAGCGTGCCGTCCGTGCGCAGCACCCGGTGGCAGGGCACGAAGAGCGCGGGTGCGTTGCGCGCGCAGATGGATGCCGCGGCCCGCACCGCGCTCGGAGACCCGAGCTCGACGGCGAACTCGCTGTACGTGAGCGGGCGCCCCGGCGTGATGCGCCGCAGCGCAGCCCAGCCGGCGAGCTGCATCGCGGTGCCGTGCTGCGACACATCGACCGTGTCGATGGCCGCGAGGTCGCCGCCGTAGTAAGCGGAGACGGCGGCCGCAGCATCCGTCTCGCCCTTCTCGACGGATGACGGGCGCACTCGGTCCGCGAGACGCGCGAGGATCGCGTCGGTGTCGGCGGTCCACCCCGAGGCGAGCACGCGGCCCTCCTCGTCGGCGAGGAGCGTGAAGGCGCCGTCGGGGGTGTCGAGGGTCTGGATGGTGGCGGTGGTCATGAGATGCCTCCGGTGGTCGATTCGGATGTGAGGACGGTGACGGATGCTGCTCCCCGCCGCGGTGCGGCGGGTTTCGGCGGGACCGCGCGCCACAGGTGGGCGGTGAGGTAGCTGCGCCAGGGGGCGGTGCGGGCGGCCCAGACGTCGAGCGCGCGAGCCTCGGCGGGAAGGCCTGCCGCGGCAGCGCCCGCACGCACCGCGACATCGCCCGGGAGGAAGACGTCGGGGTCGGCGAGCACGCGCATACGCACGTAGTCGGCGGTCCAGGGGCCGATGCCGGGCATCGCGAGGAGGGCGGCACGCTGCTCGGCGGCGTCGTCGCCGGCGGTGAGGGTGAGCGAGCCGTCCGCGAGAGCCGCGGCGGCCCCGGTGATCGCGCGGATGCGGGCTGCGGGTCCGCGGTGCACCTCGGGTCCGCGCTCGGCGATCGCGGCCATCGTCGGGAACAGCCTCGCCGGCGCGGGGCCCTCGTCAGGCGCAGTGCCGGTCGCGAGCATGCCCGCGAAGGCCGGCACCTCCTCGCCCAGTGCCGCGGTGAGCGCGGTCAACGCGGTGCGTGCGGCGACCACCGTGATCTGCTGGCCGACCATCGCCCGGATCAGCATCTCGTGCGGGTCGGCGGCACCCGGAACCCGGATGCCGGGCAGCGCCTCGACGAGGGGAACGAGCTCCGGATGCCGCATGAGCGACTCGTCGACCGCGTCCGGGTCGGCGTCGAGGTCGAACAGGCGCCGGGCCCGGGTGACGAGCGTCGACAGGTCGGCGAGGTTCGTCAGCGCGGCCCGCAGCCGCACTCTTTCCACGTCGTCGAGGCGGAGTTCGAACCACGCGGGCCCGTGCGGCAGCCGCAGAGTGCGCGCGAAGGTCGACGCGGTCGCCGCCTCGGCGCCCGAGACCGCACGCGCCGCCATCCACGCGAACAGACCGGGCGCATCCAGCGCGCCGCGGTGCGGGAGTGCGAGGTCGATGGTCACACCCGGTGCCGACGCGGTCGGACCCTCGTGTCGCGAGACGCGACGCCGCGCGCGGAGCTCGAGGGGCGGCATCCCGAACACCTCCCGCACCGTGTCGTTGAACTGGCGCACGCTCGCGAACCCGCTCGAGAACGCGACGTCGGCAGCCGAGAGGTCGGTGCCGACGAGCAGCATGCGCGCGGTCTGCGCGCGGTGCGCGCGGCTCAGCGCCAGAGGCCCGGCGCCGAGTTCGGCGGTGAGGAGACGCGTGAGGTGGCGCGGCGAATAGCCCAGGCGGCGGGCGAGCCCCGGCACGCCCTCGCGTTCGACGACGCCGTCGGCGATGAGCCGCATGGCGCGACCTGCGGTGTCGCCGCGCAGGTTCCACTGCGGCGAGCCGGGCGCCGCCTCGGGCAGGCACCGCTTGCACGCGCGGTATCCCGCCTCGTGCGCCGCGGCGCTCGTCGGATAGAACGTGACATTGGACGGCTTCGGCGTTCGCGCGGGGCAGCTCGGGCGGCAGTAGATGCCGGTGGAGCGCACCGCGGTGACGAACTGACCGTCGAAGCGGGCGTCGCGCGAGTCGATCGCGCGGTACCGCTCCTCGAACGTCATAGCCAGGCTCATGCCCCTAGCCTGACACGCTCCCCCGACATCGGCTCGCGGAAATCGGACACGACTGTGCGGTGTCAGTCGAGCCCCGCGAGCCGTTCGCGCTCCTCCAGGTCGGGCAGCCGCTCGAGAGCCTGGTCGCGGGTGATCACGCGGGGATTGACGATTCCTTCCTCCCAATACGTCCCGCAGCGCCCACAGCGATAGACCTGGACCTGGAAGTCACGGCTCTGCCCCAGCAGTCGGGGCTCGTCGGATCGCCAGATCCATTTCTCCCGGCACCAGGGGCACCCCCGCGCGTCGGCGGGTTCGCTGAAGGTCATTCTCCTGACGTCTGCTTGGCGCGAATCTCATCGAGCAACTGGGGCGACAGATCGAATCCGGAATGAGCAGTTCGGACGAGCACCCCGAGACCCGGCCGCACGCCTCGGAGCGCGTCGCGCCCTCTCATCGATGCGGCGTAGCGCGCGAGATGCGAGACCTGACCGGCCGTCGCCAGCGAGTCGAAGATCACGACGTGCTGGATCTCATCGATCGTGACCAGCACGGGCTGGGTGGGTGACGTCATCGGATCGGTCGCACTCGGCAGCACGACCGGCGCGTCGAGGAATGCCGCCACCAGCTCGTCGACGGTGGCGCGACCCGCTTGCGCCGCGGTCGCCGTGCGGTCGAGAGCGTTCTCGTTCGACTCGTCGTCAGCCATGGATCGCAATCACCTCCCAGTTTCCTCCGTCGAGGAGGCGGAAGATGATGGTACCGCTCGGCATCGGCTTGCCTCCATCGATGACGAACTCCCGCGTCGGGTTGAGGAAGAACTCGTCGCCCACCTTCACCGCCGTGTGGCCGCCGGGGACGAAGTGCTCCCAGCCACCCGCGTCGTTGTAAGTGGGAAGTCGCTGCGGCACTCCATCGAGCGGGACCATCATGCCGAAGACATCGTCGCCGTTACGCCAGGCATTCATGGCGCTGGGCGCCATGCCGCTTTCGATGGCGGCGCTCAGACTGTCGTATACGTGGGAAGCATCCGCTTCCGGCATGAAGAACACGGCGTCGCCTGGTCTACCCAGGTTCGCGCCATCGAGCCACAGTTCCAACTGCTCGGGCCCGAAGAAGCGCACCCCGTTCTCGTAGTGGACGGGATCCCCCGGATCGCCCAGCATGTGCGAGTCCGCCGTGGGGTCGGGAGTCGCCGGATCTGCGCCTGCGGCCACGCCGTCAGCCGGCGCCGGAGAAACGGCGTCTGCGGCGTCGGGAACGTCGGCAGGAGAGCCGATGTCGTCGGCCCCGTCGCCGCCATCGGCCAGCTCATCGAACTGGCGGTCGATGTCGGCCTCGAGGTCATCGAACTGGCGATCGATGTCCGCCTCGAGGTCATCGAACTGGCGATCGATGTCCGCCTCGAGGTCATCGAACTGACGCGAGATGTCGTCGGACGTGGTCGGAGCATCGGTGACGTCGATCGACGGGGACTGCGGCGCCTGGCCCTCGGGAATACGGATGCCGCCACCGTCGCCGCCGCTGCCGCCGCTGTCGCTCGCACCCGTCACCTGAGGACCGTCGTAGTCGGGCCGCGTGCCGGAGCCGCCGTCGCCCGCGCCGCTGCCGGCGCTGTCGCTGCCGCCGGTCACCTGAGGACCGTCGTAGTCGGGCTGGCGCCCGATGCCGCTGCCGTCGCCGGTGCTCGGGCCGTCGGAGCCGCCGATCCGCGGACCCTCGGCGTCGGGAGTGCGGACGCTGCCGCTGCCGGGGTCCGCCGCATTCGACGTGCCGCCCCGGCGCCCACGGATGGACATGCCCGCACCCATCACGCTGCCGCCCGCGCCGCCGATGATGACCTGGCGGATGTCGACGCCATCGCCGTTGAGGAGGCCGTTCGACGCGCCGCTGGACGCACCGCCGGCGCCGTTGGCCAGTGCCTGCACAGCCACGCGCTGGCCGTACTTTCCGAACGCCAGCGCCACCGTGTCGGTGACGGCACCGCCGACGAGGCCGCTGCCCATGGCGACGAGGAGGTTGCCGTCTCTGCCCTTCACCAGCAGCTCGGACGAGCCGGCGGCAAGGGTGCCCGACGTGACGCTCACGACGATGCGCGCGGTCCGCTGGAAGCGGTTCGCGAGCGGGATGACGCGGGCCGAGATCGCGGCCAGCCGCGCCACGATGCGCGCCGCCGTGCCCGAGACCTTGGTGAGGAATGTGACGATGCGCTGCGCGACCAGGATGATGCGGGCGGTGAGGCCGCCGCCTGCGACGACGGCGCTCGCGCCGAAGGTGAAGACGCTGAGCGCGGCGCCGATCGCCACGGTCGCCGCGATCTCGATCGCGAGCTGCACGAGCATCTGGATGACCTCGCGGTGCGCCTCTTCGACGTCGGTCGCGTACTCGCGGCAGAGATCACCGACCTCCGAGATGTCACCCGCCGCGGCCGACACGTCGGTGGCGAAATCGCCGACCTCGGAGCGGAGCTTCGCCAGTTCGGCGCTGTTGAGGCCCATGAGCGCGTTGTCGGCCTGCCGGATCTCGGTCGCGAGGGCACGGACGTCGGTCTCGACGCCGTCCCAGGTGGTGCCGGCGCTGCGCAGCTTCGCGACATCGGCGTTGGGCCACATCATGCCGACGAAGTCCTTGACGACGTCCCATGCGTCGGGGGTGTCGTCGCTGCCGCCGAAGGCCGAGGGCGGCGCCCCGACGGTCACGGGCGTGCGCGCCGGTCGCACGGTGAAGGAGCCGCCGGCGGGCTTGCCGCCCGCTGCCTCTTCTGCGGCGGCGTGGTTCCAGCCGCTCTGCATGATGGCGCGGTCCATGGTGTTCGCGAGCACCGCGATGTCGGAGAGCGCCTGCAGGGCGTCGCGCGCCATGTCGTCGTAGCCCTGGGCGAGCTGCTCACCGCCGGGGTCGTCGCCGGCCATGCGGGCGTACTGGCTCAGCGAGCTGCGGGCGTCCGACAGGCGGTTCGCTGCGGACTCGCTGATCGCGCGGAACTCGTCGGCCGCGGCGATGTACTGCGTCGGGTCGATTCTTCTCTGGCTCACAGGCTGGCCCACATCGTCTGGGTGTCGGTCTGGGCGGTCTCGTACGCCGTCGCGGCGTCGCCCGCCCACGTCTTGAGGTCCTCGGCGAAGGCGCGGAGCGAGACGGCTCCGACCTGCCACGTCTGCACGCGCGTCAGGAACTCCACGCTCGCGACGCCCGACCACTGCCCGGTGGCGGCGGCCGTGGCGCCCGCCGCGTGGGTCTCGAGGTCGCTGCAGTACTGCACGAGGTTCGACAGAGTGGTTTCGAGCTCGCGCAGCTCGGCGATGTCGAAGGTGTGCTGGCTCATGCGTGCTCCCCCGGCTGTCGTGCGCTCACGCGCGACGTACGCGACGCGGCGGTCAGACCGGCCTCCGTGGTCGCATATCCCGCCTCGGCGCCCTGCAGGCGCGCGACGATGTCGGCGAGCGCAGCACGCGTGGTCGCGGCGCCGGCGAGCCACTCGGCCCAGGAGGTCGCGAACTCGTCGGAGGCGTCACCGGTCCACGAGGCGCCGACGACCGAGTTGACGGATGCCGAGACCTGGGCCACCCGCGCGTCGAAGTCTGCGAGAGCCGCAGCCATCGACGCCGCCGAGTACCCGAGCGCAGGGGTCGATACGGAGAAGTGCGCCACGACAGCGCTCCCTTCACGTCGATCACCGCCCCCGCAGGGGCGGCCGGACCGGGCGGACGGCCCGGTCCGTCACGGACAGGTCAGGCGCGGAAGCTGTTCGAGATGTTGTTCTCGGACTCCTCGTAGGCCAGCGCCGCCTTCGACAGCTGGTCGCTGATGCCGTTGAGGGACTCCTTCAGCTGCAGGCCCGCAGCATCCCACTGCTCGTACAGCTCGTTGAACGACTGCGAGGCGGCCCCGCCCCAGTCGCCGGCGATGAGGCCCTGCACGAGGGACTTGAGGTTGCTCAGCTGCGACTCGATCGCGGTGGCGCCCGACGCCAGCTGGTTCGCGACGCCCGAGAGCGACTCAGAAGTGACCTTGATGTCCGCCATGGAATCCTCCGTGGGTGGGGGGCGCTGTACGCCCGTGTGAAACGTTCGGTCTCATCCTGACATGCACGGCGGCAGGTGCCATGGGGACAATTCCCCATGGCGGATTCCGGACGCCGCGCGGGACGTCAGGAGACGGTCAGCCGCTTTCCGCCGCCCATCTCCAGGGTGGCCTGGGCGACCACCCCGTTCTCGGCGGTGAAACGGAAGGGAACGCCGTTGAGCGTGGCAGCGGCGCGCAGCGCCTCGCGGACCTGATCGCACTGCTCGCGGTTCAGGGCGACATCGAGGTTGAGCACGACCGCGCCGTGGTCGTGCATGCCGAGATCGAGCGACGCGACCCGGGGACCGCTCGCCGCCGCCCGCACGGAGCGCATGTCGTGCAGGCCGATGACGACGGAGTTCAGCGAGCCGCCGGTGTCGTAGGTGAGCTTCCGCAGCCGGCGCCCGAGACCCTTGCCCGCCTCGATCGTCGCCCGGTTGTCGGAGACGACGACGCCGAGCGTCTGCGCCCACACGAGCGGCGGCACGCCGGCCAGCCGCACACCGGTCGCGTCGATCTCGATGAACACGCCCTGGACCGCCAGCGTCTTCAGCACGCGCCGGCGCGAGATGAGACCCAGCCCGACGTTCCCCAGCATCACGACGAGGAGGATCGCGAGCAGGACGTACGTGACCGCGCGCCCGATGCCCGTCGCGAACAGCGCGACGATGACGACGAGCACGAGGGCCGAGATGCCGCCCATCGCCAGCAGGTAGCGCGTGTTGCGCTTCAGCGTCGCCGTCGCCTGCGTGCGGTCGATGTCGAACCGCAGGACGCGGCCGGACTGGACGAACTGACGCCAGGGATCGGCAGAGATGTCGGTCACGGTGTCTCCTCATTGCGGAACGGGGCTCTGGGGCATGGGGCCAGAACCGCATGGTGGCGGGCCGGCGTCTTCGCGGTCACGCCACGTCGACGATCACATCGCCGAGGGCGAGACGGTCACCGGCCGCCAGCTCGAACGGCACGTCACGGACGAGTGGATGCTTCGTTCCGGCGCGCACGACGACCGTGCCGTTGCCCG
Source organism: Microbacterium sp. F01 (assembly GCF_056156365.1). NCBI lineage: Bacteria > Bacillati > Actinomycetota > Actinomycetes > Micrococcales > Microbacteriaceae > Microbacterium > Microbacterium sp. F01. The sequence continues at coordinate 1,006,993 of NZ_CM149592.1, read as the reverse complement.
ATCCCGGGTCGGTGGCGGTCGTGCCGCCGTCGGCGCGCGTCTGCACCACGAGGTGCACCCGCGACATGGAACGCGACGGGTCGATGACCTCCACGGGCACTCCCCCGCGCTGGGCCGCGCCTGCGCCGGGCTGTCGCCCCAGGACCAGCACGCGGTCGACCGGGATCCGGGCGCCCCCGGGAAGCAGCAGAGCGAGCGGCGACGCTGCGACCGCGGGCTGCGGCGTCCGCAACGGGCCCGGTGCGGGAGCCGCGGCGGGCGGGCGGGCGGCACCGGGCGGCGCTGCGGCCGGCGATGGTGGGATCGAGGCGGGCGCCACGACAGGCGCCGCCACGGGCGGCTGCACCCGCCCCCAGGCCGGCGCGTCCGGCAGCGGCACCGGCGGCAGCTCGGCCGGCGACTGCGCGGGAGCCGGGGCATCCTGCCGCCGCCCGCCCGTGGTGGGGAAGGGAGGCGCACTCTGCGGGCGCGGGGCGTCGCCGACGATGATCTGCCCGCATGCGGGACAGAACATCGTGTTCGGCCGGACGGCCTCGCCGCAGAAGCGGCAGTGGGTGGTCATGGGCGAGATCCTCGAGATCGCGAGAGCGGCGGTCCAAGCGTGTCCGATACACAGCGGGCCGGGTTCCACAGTAGACGCTCCGTCCGGGCGGCGGCTCGCAGCATCCGTTCCCCGCCGTCACACGCGCAGGTCCGGCACCTGCACCGCGCGGTACTCGCCGCCGAGGAACAGCACGCCGCTGCCGGGACCGCCCCGGCCGACGAGGTGGCGCGGCAGCTGCGCGCCGAACACCTGGGTGCCGATGATCGATGTCGGCGGCGACAACACGATGCCCGCGCGGCCGCGCTTGGCGTCCGATACAGGCCCCGACACCGCGGTTCCCGCCGCGTCCGCGGCGATCGAGACGACGAATCTCAGGCGCCCGCGCGCGGTGACGAACGCGCGCTCGAGCGCCGAGTCGCGGATGGACTCCGCGTCATCGATCACCGCCGTGAGCACCTCGTCGCCGGTCAGAACGGCCTCGATCTGCGCCGCGTCCGAGCCGGTCGAGAGGACGGGTGTGCCGTGGGATGCCGCGACCTCGGCGAGCACGGAGCCTGCGGCGGCGACCACGACCACGCGCTGGCCCGCCCAGGCGAGCTGGTGCGCGATGAGCGCCAGGGTGTCGGTCTTGCCGCTGCGGCGATCGCCGACCACGACGAAGCCGCCGGTGCCGGGCCAGTCGACGGTGAACCGCGACAGCGTGTCGCCGCCGACGCCGACGATGGGCGCCTCGGGCATATCGGCCGCGGCGACCGGCAGCGCGTAGGCGCGGGACAGCCCGATGTGGCTGGGAAGCGGGTCGACCCGCACCGGGACGGGCAGCTCGGCGAGCTGGGGGAACCGCGCGAAGTGCGCCGCGACGTGCTCGACGGTGCCGCGGAGCGCGCCGTTCTGCGCCTCGCCGCTCGTGTCGGCCGACAGCACCGCGATCTGCCCCTCAGCGCCGGTCGGCCCGAACAGCACGCGGCCGGGCGGCATCTCGGGGGCGATGTCGCGGACCATGATGCCGGCGGCGCGGTAGTCGTTGACGTCGCGCATCGGCAGCGCGTACTGCGTGTCGATGAAGCCCGCGATCTTGTCGGACGGCACCGCACGATCGGCCGTGATCACCACGCGGATGCCGACGGCGGGCCCCTCGCGCAGCAGGCGCATCACCTGGTCGCGGATGGCGAGCATCTCGTCGGGCGTCATCGAGGCCGCCAGGCGCTCCCAGCCGTCGATCACGACGACCGCGTACGCGAGGGCGTCGCGCGGCGACGCCTGCCGGCGCTGCTCGGCGATGCTGCCGACCGCCGCCTGCGCGAGCACGCTCTGGCGCCGCGAGAGCTCCGCCCCGAGGCGCCCGAGCAGGCGCGGCAGGCGTTCGGCGTCCTGCGGCGTGACCACCGCACCCGTGTGCGGATCGGCCGCCAGCGGCAGGAGGGCGCCGTTGCCGTAGTCCACGACGTACAGATGGAGGTCGGCCGGGGTGAAGCGGAGGATCGCCTGCGACACGATGGTGCGCAGCGCCGTGGTGCGACCGGAGCGGCTGCCGCCGAAGAGGAGCAGGTGCGAGTCGTCGTGGATGCTCCACAGCAGCGGCTCCTGACGCTGCTGTGCCGGCACGTCGGCGAGGCCGAGCACGACGGCGCCCTCGGGCGCGGCGCTCTCGTCGAAGCGGTCGAGCGGCAGCACCTCGGGAAGGGGCATGAGCCACGGCGACGGGCTCTTCGCGATCCCGAGGAGCGCGGCCGCCTGGGTCGCCAGCTGGACGAGGGCGCGCAGATCGGTGTCGTCCTGGTCGGGGCGGTGCACGCCGGCCTCGGCCGTCGCCGGGAACCGCGGCGGAAGTCCGAGCGTCTGCCACCCCACCTTCGCCACCGGAGGCAGCACGCGCGCCGAGCGCTGATGGCCGACGCGGAGCGCGGCGACACGCGCGGTCTGGAACGGGATCGGCGAGGCGTCCAGGCCGGCGCGGACGTACCCCCGGCCGGGCGACCCGGCGGGGATGAGCGCAGCGTCGGGCGTGCCGATGACGTCCGACGAATCGCCTCGGTCCGTCACGCGCAGGGCCACGCGGAGGTTGATGTTCGACTGCATCTCGGGGGTGATGACGCCCGACGGCCGCTGCGTCGCCAGCACCAGGTTGACGCCCAGCGACCGGCCGACGCGGGCGATGCGAACGAGCCCGTTGATGAAGTCCGGAAGCTCCGTCTTCAGCTCCGCGAACTCGTCGACGACGATCATGAGGCGCGCGAGACCGAGCCGGGCCGCGGCATCCGGATCCTTCTCCCACGCGGCGTCGACGTCCTTCGCGCCGATGTCGTCGCGCAGCACGCGTTCGCGCCGCTTGAGCTCGGCGTCCAGCGAGGCGAGGGCGCGCTCGGTCTCGCGGGCGTCGAGGTTCGTCACCATGCCGACGGTGTGGGGCAAGCGCGCGCAGTCGGCGAACGCCGACCCGCCCTTGTAGTCGATGAGGACGAAGTTGAGCGCGTCGGGGCGGTTGGCGAGCGCCAGCGAGACCACCAGGGTCTGCAGGAACTCGGACTTGCCCGAGCCGGTCGTTCCGGCGACCAGCGCGTGCGGGCCGTCGGCGGCGATGTCGATCGCGAACTCACCCTCGGTGCCCGCGCCGATGACGACGTACGACTGCCGCGGTACCAGCTGCCACTGCTCGGCGACGGGGCGAGCGTCGTCGAGGTCGACTCCCATGAGCTCGGTGTACCGCACGCTGGAAGGCAGGGTCGCGTCGTCGCCCACACCCCGCACGTGCTCGATGGGGCACAGCGCTCGCGCGACGTCCTCCGCGTAGGTCGTGGTGACCTGGTCCACGAGCACCGGTGCGAAGTACTCCTCGGCCGTCTCGACGCGACCCAGCAGCGGGTCGGCGCCGTCGACGGTGATGACGGATGCTGCCTCCTCGGGCAGTCGCGTGCGGTCGGAGTCGATGGCGATGACGTGGATGCCGTACTGCGCACCCTTCTCGAGGATCGTCACCATGCCGGGGAGCATGCGGTAGCGGCGTGCCCCGTCGACGACGACGATCAGCTGCGCGTCGGAGCGGCGGTCGCCGCCCGAGCGCATGCGCGCCTCGAGGAGCGTGCCGGCCTCGCGCAGCCGCTCGCGACGGGTGAGGTCGGTGTTGCCGATGAGTGCCACGGGACCCGCCCCGGGCTGTACGTGCGGCAGCCACTGCACCCACGACCACTCCGCGTCCTGCTCGCGGTCGCACAGCACCATGAGGTGCAGGTCCCGCGGCGAGCGCAGGGTCGCGAGCCCGGTCACGATCGACCGGGCGATCCCGCCGGCGACATCGGCCGGACCCGAGATCGCCAGTGGGCCGGCGGAGAGGTCGACCGACACCGGCGAGGGCGACGTGCCGACGCGCCGCTCGGCGGTGCGCTCCTTCTGCGGGCCGCCCTCGAACCGCACGTCGAGAGGCACGTCGGCGACGCCCACGCGAATCCGGAGCGAGTCCTCGTCGCTGCGCCGGCGCTCCCACAGGCGGGCGAGCGGCCGCGTGGCGATGTCGCGGATGAGCACCGGGTCCAGCGCCCGGTACCAGGCGTCGAGCCGCTGCGACCGCACGAGGTCGGCGATGCGCGTGCGCGCCGTCTCGATCTCGGCCACCCACTCGGCCTCGGTGCGCTCCCCCTTGCGCCGGGCGAGGCGCTTGTTCGCCATGAACGAGCCGACGACCATGACCGGCGACGCCGCCGCCATGATGAGCATGATCGGCCGCTGGAAGACGATCGCGAGGGTCACGCCCAGCACGATCGGCACGATGGCCGACAGCCACGGCAGGGGTGACGCGTCGGTCTCGGCGGGCTTGTCGCCCGGAAGTTGGACCACCGGCGTCGCGGACGGGGTGCGGATGCGCGAGGGCCGGTTGAACGCACGGGCGCCGAGCTCGTCGACGGTGATGTCGGCGTCCGATGCCGGCGCCATGCCGATGCGCACCACGCTGCTGCCGAGCTGCACCAGGTCGGCAGGCACGATGCGCACCGGGCCCTCCGCCGGCTGACCGTTGACCAGCACCTGCGCGGCCGGGTCGCCGGGCTCGACCGTCGCGGACAGCGGCTGGAAGCTCCCGTCGGCGGCATAGCCGCCGGTCGCGGTGATCGTGACATGGCGGGGAGCCAGGTGCGGGTCGGCGACGACGACGTCGCCGCTCGTCTCGCGGCCCACCGACACCGGCCGGTCGGGCTGCAGCGGCACCGCCTCGCCGGCGAACGCGCCGGCGACGAACTCCAGCCGGAGGCGCCCGGGCGAGATCACCTGCGGCGAGGCGGCGGGCACCACCTGGCCGCTGCGCAGTCCCGATCCGGCGAGGGTCTCGACGGCATCGGCCGACGGGGCGAGGATCGCGGGGTCGACCTGGAGCGATTCGGCCAGCTCCGAGACGGTCGTGGCCTCGTCGACCTTCACCACCCACGACTCGGCGGACGTGGTGTGCCGATCGGCGATCGTCAGGCGCAGGGTCATGGCGTGGGCACTTCCTGGAGGATGCGGGACAGGCGGGACAGCACGGTCGCGCCGTCGTCCTCCTCGTCCGAGGGCGGCGCGGGAACAAGAATTCCGAGCGGGCCGGCCTGGGCCCACTCGACAGGTATGGGAGAGACGGATGCTGCGTCCCCGCCGTCGTGCGTGAATGTGACGCTCCCGATCGCCTGGAGGCCACGATCGTCGACGACGCGGAACGAGAGCTGATCGCCGGAAGCCGGGTCCGCAGGGAGCGAGACGGCGCCATCCGACCCACAGGTCGCGCCGGCGATCGTCGTCGGACAGGAGAACGTGAGGTCGTCGCCCCAGGCGAGGTCGGCGAGATCGATCGTGCGGGCGGGCGCCGAACTCACATGCAGCGCCAGGGGCGCAGCATCCGTCATCGCCTCGACCATGCTCACGACCACCTCGGCCGTCGCGATCTGGCCCGCGTCATCCTCGACCGAGAGCTCGATCGTGATGTCGCCCGGTGCGTCGGAGCGCACGGCGAGGTGCGTCGGACCGATGCCGGCGTTCGCCGTGGCGGGCGACACCGCGCCGACGCGCAGCGAGGCCGTCTCGGGGGTGCAGAGCGTGCACGTGATGCCGAGGAGCGAGAGCGGGATCAGCACCTGGCCGCCCGCGGCGAACGGGGCGTCGACGCGGGGAGTCGAGATCTCGGGCGCGGGGGGCGGCGCGAGGGCGACGCGATAGTTCACGACGGCGCGCGTGGCGCCGGAGACGAGGGTGACCGGCAGGACGCGCTCGCCCCATTCCGGGTCGTACTCGGGGACCGTCAGGGTGATCCCGGTCGGTTCGCACGCGGTCTCGAAACCATCCCCGGTCGGCAGAGCGGCGCAGTCGACCGTGACCCCTTCCGCGACGGCCAGTTCGGCCGGCTCGCCGTAGGGGATCTCGATGAGGGCCGTGTTCGCCGCGGGCTGTGCGTCGGCCCCGTCGGCGGACGAGGCGGCCGATGCCGCGGCCGGCATGATCGCGGCCATCCCCGCCAGGATCACCGCACCGAGCGTCGCCGTCGGTCTGCGGAACATGGGACTCCAGGGGCTGGCGACGGCGGACGACACTATAGTAATCGGGTGTCCGGACCCCACTCGGGCACCCGACGACGCCGGAAGCATATGACCGACAATCCCTCGACGCGCCGCCTCCACCGCCAGTCGGCGACGCTGGACGCGCCGCAGGTGCTCACTGTCGACGCCGACCCGCCGGCCACCGATGCGATCCCGCTCGCCACGATGTCGCGGCCGCCGCGCCGCCCCACCGCCATCGTGACGGCCGCGCCCGTGTTCGCCCCCGCGCCCGTCGAGCTGCCGTCCGCCGGCTCCGGCCCGGTGCGCGTGGGCTGGGAGTCCGGCCGTGCGAGCCTGGCCACCACCCCCGGCCCGATCCGGCCGCTCGAGACCAGCGCCGACATCCTCCCCGAGCTCACCGAGGCCGTCGAGAAGCCGCGACCGCTGTGGCGGCACCCGGCTTCGCTCGTCTCCATCGGCACGACGCTCGTCGCGCTCATCGCCCTCGGCGCCTTCCTCGTGATCGGCATGCTCAACCCGGGCGCCGCGGCCTCCGGGCTCACCCTGGCGGTCAGCCCCGACAACGTGCGCGCCACCTGGTCGGGCCCGGACGTGCCCTACCAGCTGCTCGTGGTGGGCGGCCCCGGCGGCGAAGCCGTCGACGCCTCGCAGCTCGTGACCGGCGAAGAGGCCTGGATCCCCGTCTCGGCGGGCCTCATCGACGACCGGTCCTGCGTGGTCGTCCGCCCCGCGTCCGCCGCGGAGGAGCCCGTCACGCTCGACGCCGATGCGCTCGCCGCGCAGGGCGCGTCGTCCGCCTGCGTCGCGGAGGCCGCCGAGGCCGGCGCCCCGGCCGATGACTGAGCTCCGGCGCACCGCGGCAGTGGGAGTGGCCGCCACGCTGCTCCTGATGACCGGCTGCGCGAGCGCCCCGGCTGCGCCCGTGCCGACGCCGACGTGGGTGGATCTCAGCGGCTACGACCCCGAGCGCGACGCCAACGGCCTGTCGCTCCTGGACGCGAGCGACGCGCGAGCGCAGATCCTGGCGGACGCCGCCGCCACCGACGCCTCCATGACCGTGACCTTCCGCGACGCCTCGGGGCGGCCGCTCGAGGTCGCCTTCACCGGCGGCCCGCAGCGCTACAGCGCGGAGGTGACGGCCGATGGCGAGGCGACGTCGATCGTCGTGGACGGCGCTCGCGCGGCGGTCACGCCCTCTCCCGCCATCGCGGCCTCAGCGGGCATCGAGCCGGGCGTGGTCGAGTGCGTCGCCGCAACCGACGACCTCGTGACCCGCTGGCACCCGCTGCTGGACCCGGCTGCGTTCATCGCAGACGCGACGGCGGATGCCTCCGGTGTCGGAGCGCCCGCGGGCGATGCGGTCGAGCTGCTGCTGGGCGAAGACGGCACTGCCGGCGTGCTGAGGGTGAGCACGACGGGGCCCGCGCTCCCCTCGGAACTGATCCGCGCCGACGAGTCGGGCACGGTGCACGCGCTGTTCAGCGGCTGGGGAGACGCCGCGCCGCAGCAGCTCCCCGACGCCTGCTGATCACCGCCGGCTGATCACCAGCGCGGCTGACCGGCGCAGGCGGTGCCCAGCCGGTGCAGGCCCGCCTGCGGGTCGGCGAACGCCGCCCACACCGCGCGGCTGTCGCGGCGCTCGGCGGCCTCCGCCATCTCGGCGAGCAGGCGCGGCGCCGCCGCGGTCCACGCGACGTAGTCGGCCTGGTCGATCCCCAGGCTGCCGCGCTCCGCGACCCGTCGCACCTCGGCGGCGAGATCCGCCACGCGGGCGAAGGCATCGGCCCCGCCCGCCTGGCATTCGATCGCGGCCGCCATCAGATCCACCACGGGCTGTGCGAGCGTCGCGCAGCGGTCGGCCAGTGCGTCCGTCATCCGTCAGGGTCCTCTCGGATCAGTGGAAGAAGTGGCGCTCGTTCGTGAAGAACATGGTCACGTTCGCGGCCTTCGCCGCAGCGATGACCTCGTCGTCGCGGACCGAGCCGCCCGGCTGCACGATCGCCGAGATTCCCGCGTCGAGCAGGATCTGCGGACCGTCCGCGAAGGGGAAGAACGCGTCGGATGCGGCGACCGACCCGGCGGCGCGGTCACCGGCACGCTCGACCGCGAGGCGGCACGAGTCGACGCGGTTGACCTGGCCCATGCCGATGCCCACGGTCGCCGAGCTCTTGGCGAGCACGATGGCGTTCGACTTGACGGCGCGGCAGGCCTTCCACGCGAAGATGAGGTTGGTCATCTCCTCGTCGGCCGGGCGCTCGCCCGACACCAGCTGCCAGTCCTTGGCGACGGACTCGATGTCGTCGGGGAAGCGGTCGGCGTCCTGCAGCAGCAGACCGCCCGAGACCAGACGCACGTCCATGCGCTCCTGCTGCCAGTCGGCGGGCAGCTGCAGCAGGCGCAGGTTCTTCTTCGCCTTGAAGACCTCCAGCGCCGCGGGCTCGAACGCCGGCGCGACGATGACCTCGGTGAAGATGTCCTTGAGGTTCTCGGCCATCTTGAGCGTCACGGTGCCGTTCGCGGCGATCACGCCGCCGTACGCCGACACCGGGTCGCACTCGTGCGCGCGGAGGTGCGCGCTCGCGATGGGGTCGAGGGCGTTCGGCGCCGTCACCGCGATGCCGCAGGGGTTCGCGTGCTTGATGATCGCGACGGCGGGCTTGACCATGTCGAAGGCGGCGCGGAGGGCCGCGTCGGCGTCGACGTAGTTGTTGTACGACATCTCCTTGCCCTGGAGCTGGACCGCCTGGGCGATGCCGTGACCGCCGTTGCGGGTGTAGATCGCGGCGCGCTGGTGCGAGTTCTCGCCGTAGCGGAGCGTCGCGAGGCGCTCGGCCTTGATCGTGAGGTGCGCCGGCAGGTCCTCTTCGAGGAGCGTGCCCTCGGTGAACCACGTCGCGACGGCACGGTCGTATTCGGCGGTGTGCGCGAAGGCGCGGGCGGCGAGCTCGCGGCGCTGCACCAGGCTCGTGCCGCCGGCGCGGACGGCTTCGATGACCGCCGGGTAGGACGACGGCGAGACGACGATCGCGACGTTGGCGTAGTTCTTCGCCGACGCGCGCACCATCGCGGGGCCGCCGATGTCGATCTGCTCGACGACGTCGTCGCCCTGTGCGCCCGAGCGCACCGTCTCGACGAACGGGTACAGGTTCACCACGACGAGCTCGAACGGAGCGATGCCGAGCTCGCCGAGCTGACGCTCGTGGTCCTCGAGGCGGAGGTCGGCGAGAAGTCCCGCGTGCACGCTCGGGTGGAGCGTCTTGACGCGGCCGTCGAGGGACTCGGGGAACCCGGTCACGCTCGACACGTCGGTGACGGTGTAGCCGGCCTCGCGCAGCAGCGTCGCCGAGCCGCCCGTCGACACGATCTCGACGCCGGCGGCGGCCAGCGCCTCGCCGAGCGCCAGCAGGTCGGTCTTGTCGCTCACTGACACGAGTGCGCGGCGCACCGGAACGACATCGCGGGGGCGGTACAGGGCGGGGTCGTGGCTCGGTCCGGCCATGGCGGATCTCCTCGGTGGGGGTGGGGGGTCAGAGCTGGGCGCTCGCGGACACCGCCGCGAGGTCGAGATCGCCGGTCGCGACGCGGCGCACCACGTCGATCAGGAGGCGGCGTTCGACGGGCTTGATGCGCTCGTGCAGGGCGTGCTCGTCGTCGCCGGGGAGCACGGGCACGCGCTCCTGGGCGAGGATCGGCCCCGAGTCGACCCCGTTGTCGACGATGATGACGCTGGCCCCGGTCTGCACCACGTCGGCGGCGAGCGCGTCGCGCACGCCGTGCGCACCGGGGAACTCCGGCAGATACGCCGGGTGGGTGTTGATGATGCGCGGCGACCACGCGTCGACGAGCTCGGCCGGCAGCAGGCGCATGAGCCCGCTCAGCACGACGAGATCGGGCCGCCAGACGTCGAGCTGGGTGCCGAGCTCGGCACCCCACTCCTCGCGGCTCGCGAACTGCGCGAACGGCACCATGAAGGTGGGGATGCCGTACTCCTCGGCGTGCGCGAACCCGTCGGCTTCGCGATCGGCGCCGACGACGACGATGCGGGCGGGGAACTCGGGATCGGCCGCCGCGTCGAGCAGAGCGCGCAGGTTCGACCCTGTGCCCGAGATGAGAACGGCGACCGTGAGCACCCGGTCAGTCTAGTCGGAACCATCCCTCGCGCCGGGCGGCGCTAGTCGGAACCATCCCTCGCGCCGGGCGGCGCCGACCGGGGCAGCTCGATCGGCTCGGTCGTGGCGTCCGATGCGACGGGAGGGGACGGATGCTGCCTCCCGGCGTCATCCGCTGGCACGGCGCCGCCCCGCCGGGCGGTGAACGCCGCGACCGCCGCGAACGCGGCTGCCTCCGGGGGCTCGGGATGCGGGCCCTCGTCCGCGGGCACCTGCTCGGCCGACGCCGCGGGGGCGGAATCATGCGCGGTCGACCGGCCCCGACCGGCAGATCGCGGCGACAGCAGCAGGATCGCGGCGCCGAGCAGCACCTCGAGGCCGACCGCCAGCGCGACAGGCCCGGCGTCGGGCCCGAATTCGGCGAGCCGCCCGGGCCCGAGCGATCCCGACGCCGCCCACGCGAGCAGCGCCGCCGCGCCGCCCGAGAGGAGCGCGATCCCCGCGGTCACGACGAGGCGCGCGGCGATCGGATCCTCGGGGTCTTCGACGTGGTCGTCGCGATGCGCCTGCAGGAGCCGCGACCGCGCGATCCACCCGGCGAGCGCACCCAGGGCGACCGGCAGGAGGGCGAGCAGCAGCAGCCACGACGTCGTCGACTCGGGAACGGCGCCCAGTGCCGGCAGCCCCGGCACGACGCCCACCTGGGTGCCGGCGGGCGAGACGGACGTGCCGGTGCCGACGGCGAAGCCGGGGCCGGCGACGAAGCTCATCCCCCACACCGCGAGGGTCGGCACGTAGGCGAGCTGGGCGAGGGTGATGACGACGACGCCGAGCGGGTCGACGTCACCGGCCTGGAACAGGGCGACGATCTGCCCCGCGCGGGAGAACAGGGCGACAGCCGCGACGGCGGCGCCGAGGCCGACGAGTCCGACCACGACGACGGCGGTGCCGCGGGCGACGAGTGCGGGCACGTCGCCCCAGCCGTGCGGCGCGGCCTCGACGCGGTCGCGCAGCCGGGCGATCGCACCCGACCCGGCCTCGGACCACTCCGTCACGACCGCGGCGACGAACGCGGGAACGGCGAACAGCAGCGTCGGCACGAGGATCGCCTGCCACGGCTCGGCGCGCGCGACGTCGTTGGCGCCGGTCAGCGCGGCGCCGGCGGTCAGGATCGCGAACACCGCACTCGAGGAGAGAACACCGGTGAGCCACGCATCCGCGTGCGAGGCGCGGGCCCCCGAGCGGGCGGCGAAGATCACCGTGAAGCCGGCGAACGCGAGGGGGGCGAGCGAGAGGGCGAAGGATGCTGCGCCCGCATCGATCCCGGTCGCCGCGAGGTAGTCGGGGGGAAGCGTGATGCTGAGCGGCACGAGGTTGCCGAGCTGCCAGACCGACACCGCCGACGGCCACAGCACGCCCCAGTCTGCTCCGCCGCCGAATCCGAACACCCACAGCAGGGTGAGCGGGGCGAGGGTCACGGCAAGGCCGACGGCCGCCGCGATGACGGCGTCGACGGATGCGAGGAGGGCGACGATGAGGCGATGCATGCGCCATCGACCCTACTTCGACGCACCGCGTCGGCTCCGGCGCCCGCGCGCGGGGCCGAGGCATCCGTCCAGCGAATCCTCAGGTTGGCCGACGAGCGACTAACGTTTCCCTTCGGAGGTCCCCCCACATGAGCACAGCCGAGTCCACGGCGCACAACGCCCCCGACGACATCGACGACACCCAGACCCCGGAGCCGAAGAACGGCTTCGACAGGTTCTTCGAGATCACCAAGCGCGGATCGACCATCCCCGCCGAGATCCGCGGCGGTGTCGTCACGTTCGTGACGATGGCGTACATCGTCATCCTGAACCCGATCATCCTGTCCAGCGGCACGGATGTCGCGGGGAACACCCTCGGGTTCACGCAGGTCGCTGCGACCACCGCGCTGACCGCCGGCGTCATGACCGTCCTGTTCGGTCTCGTGACCCGTCTGCCCTTCGCGTTCGCCGCAGGCCTCGGCATCAACTCGTTCCTCGCGGTGTCGGTCGTCGGGCAGGTCACCTGGCCCGAGGCGATGGGCCTCGTCGTCATCAACGGTCTGATCATCGTGCTGCTGGCCGCGACGGGCCTGCGGCGCATGATCTTCGACGCCGTGCCGATCCAGCTGAAGCTCGCCATCACGGTGGGCATCGGCCTCTTCATCGCGTTCATCGGCTTCGTCGACGCCGGCTTCGTCACCGCGACGGGCACGTCCTCTCCCCCGGTCGGGCTCGGCGTCAACGGCTCGGTCGCGACGGTTCCGACGCTCATCTTCGTCTTCACGCTGCTGCTCACCGGCATCCTGGTCGCCCGCAAGGTCAAGGGCGGCATCCTCATCGGCCTCGTCACCGGCACCGTGGTCGCGGTGATCGTCGAAGCGATCTGGAACATCGGGCCGAAGTTCAGCGGCGACGAGGTCAACCCCGGCGGCTGGGGCCTCTCGGTCCCCGAGCTGCCGTCGTCGCTCGTGAGCGTGCCCGACCTGTCGCTCGTCGGCCAGGTGTCGTTCGGCTCGTTCGAGCGCATCGGCGTGCTCGCCGCGCTGATGCTCGTCTTCACGCTCGTCTTCACGAACTTCTTCGACGCGATGGGCACCATGACGGGCCTGTCGAAGGAGGCCGGCCTCGCGAACGAGAAGGGCGACTTCCCGCGCATCAAGTCGGCGCTCATCGTCGAGGGTGTCGGCGCAGTCGCGGGTGGTTTCACCTCCAGCTCGTCGAACACCGTGTTCATCGAGTCGGGCGCCGGCATCGGCGAAGGCGCCCGCACCGGCTTCGCGAACGTCGTCACGGGCGGCCTCTTCCTCGTCGCCATGTTCTTCACGCCGCTGGTGTCGATCGTGCCCACCGAGGTGGCGGCATCCGCTCTGGTGATCGTCGGTGCGCTGATGATGTCGCAGATCCGCTTCATCGACTTCTCGGACTTCTCGATCCTGCTGCCGGTGTTCCTCGCGGTCACCGTCATGCCGCTCACCTACTCGATCGCGAACGGCATCGGCGCGGGCTTCATCTCCTGGGTCGTCGTCCGGTCGCTCTCGGGCAAGGCCCGCGAGATCAGCCCCCTGCTGTGGATCGTCGCGGCCGGCTTCGTGCTCTACTTCGCCCGCGGACCGCTCGAGACCCTACTGGGCTGAGCCACTCGGTTCACGGACGGAAGCGGATGCCTCGACTCGAGGCATCCGCTTCCGTCTTTCAGCGCAGCGGGGTCCAGCCGGGCGGGGTCGGGCCGTCGTTCGCGGCGCGTTCGGCGTCGGCGCGAGCGGACCAGCCTTGGGCAGCGTCGACCGCGTCGAAGCCGCCGCGCGCGACGCGGAAGCCGACGTCGTCGTGGTGCATGCGCGGGCCGCCGCCGCGGCGCGTCGAAGCGCGGACGCTCCAGGCGTCGTCGGCGAAGCCGCCGCCGCGGAACACGCGGTAGTCGGCGTAGCGGGCGGGGTCGAGCAGGTCCCAGGTCCACTCCCACACGTTGCCGAGGGTGTCGAACAGCCCGTTCAGGTTGGGGAGTCTGCCGCCGACGTTCTGCGGAGCGCTCACGCCGTCGGCGCTCGTCCACGCGACCTCGGCGAGCAGGCCGTAGTGCGGGCCCGTGGAGCCGGCGCGGCACGCATGCTCCCACTCGGCCTCGGTGGGCAGGCGATAGCCGTCGGCGTCGACGTGCCACGTGACGTCCTCGCCGTCGAACGAGTACGCCGGATCGAGGCCCTCCCACTCTGACGCCGCGTTGCAGAACCGGATCGCGCGCAGCCAGCTGACGTCGGTCGCAGGGCGGCGCGGGTGGGACGCGGGCTCGCCGAGAAGCTCCGCGAGCTGCTCCTGCGTGACCGCGTAGACGCCGATCTCGAACGGCTCGAGTTCGACGGTCCAGCGGGCCTTGCGACGGGCGTCGTGCAGGGTGACCGTGCCGCCGGCGATGCGGGCGAGCTCGATGTCGGTCACCGCGGAAGTATCCCACGCGGGCCGCGGGCCGCGGGCCGCGGGCCGCGGCCCGCAAGTCCGAACGCTCAGGGGGCGCGACGCCAGGAGCCCGAGGCGGGCAGCTCTCCGCCGAAGAGCTGCCGCACGGTGACGAGCTGGAACCCCCGGTCGAGGAGTCCGTCCAGAACGGCGCCCGTGGTGCGCGCCGTTCCCGGATGGATGTCGTGCAGGAGCACGATCGATCCCGCCCGCGGCTGTTCCACGGCCCGCGCGATGAGCACGTCGTCGGCAGGCCCCTGCCAGTCGTTCGTGTCGATGTCCCAGAGGATCGCCGGCATGCCCGCCGCGGCGAGCACCCGGGGCGTGAACTCGCCGTACGGCGGACGGAACACGGTGATGTCCTGGCCCGAAGCCGCCTCGAGCGCCCGGGTGGAGTCGACGATCTGGGCGGTGACCTGCGCGTCCGTGAGTTGCGGAAGATGCGGGTGGTTCCACGTGTGGCCCTCGACCTCGTGGCCGTCCCTCGTCATGCGGGCGAGCGTGTCGGCGTAGCCCTGCGCGTTCTGCCCCATCGCGAAGAACGTCGCCGCGGCGTCGCGTGCCGCGAGGTCGTCCAAAATCCCTGCCGTGTAGGCGGACGGACCGTCGTCGTAGGTCAGCGCGACGCAGGGCACGAGTGCGCAGTCGACCGCGCGTGCTCCGGCGGGTGCCGCGGCGGGTCCTGTGTACGGCTGTCCGGAGGAGGCCAGCACGCGCGTGCCGAGCGGCGAGACGAGCTCGGCGGCGACCTCGGCGGGAACCGCGATGTCGAGGGGCTCGGTCGTCGGCGGCGCGCCGAGCCCGGCGAGGTCCGGTGCGGTGAAGCCCGGCGGGACAGTGATGACGAGGCCCTCGTCGGACGGGACGGTCGTCGCCAGCGCGGCCTGGATCGCCGCGAGCAGCGTCTCGTCGCCGACCACCACCGGTCGCTGACTGAGGGCGCCCGCGTCGCGGCGGAGTGCCTCGACGAGGTGTGTGCCGAGCGCGGCCGCCGCACCCTCGGCCCACAGGCCATCGGCGGTGGACGTCTCGCCGGTCGCGACGTCGGAGTACAGCGTCGTGGTCGTGTCGGAGTGGACGCCGGTGGGGTCGCCGCTGACCACCCGGACGCGCTCCCCCACGATCGTCCCGCCTGCGGCGACGATGCCGCACACCACGGCTGTGCCTGTGCCACCCGCCGGGCCGAAAGCGGGATCGGCCAGCAGCTCGGAGGCCGGACGCCGCGTGCTGTCGGCGGCACAGCGGCGATCCCCGAGGCCCGATCCGACGGGCGACGGCGTGGGGACGAACGCGCTCCCCGACGCCACGACGCGGTCTGCGATCGCGCCGCGGACGAACTGCTCCACGAGGGCGTTGAACGGGTCTGTGGTGGCGCCGGCCGGGAGCAGCGCGACACGGGCCTGGAGACCGACTGCGTCGTTGCGCACCCGGAGGGGCACGATGCCCGCGCCGAGCGGCCCGTCCGCAGCGGCGGTGATCTCGGGGACCGGATCCGTCGTGTGCACCACTTCCGGGGCCCAGGCCGGGGGCTCCCAGCTTCCGCGCGACGCCGGCGCGCACGCCGACAGCACCAGGGCGGCGACCGCGAGCACGACGATCGCCGCACGCGCCCTCATCGCCGGATGCCTTCCAGCAGGTCTCCGATGGCGGTGCGGTACGCCGCCGGCTCGTCGCCCTCGGCCGGACGAACCTCGACGACGACGCGGACGCTGGGCGCAGCATCCGCTTCCCCCACCCCGGCGACGACTCCGCCGTCGTCGAGGTCGACGTGGACCGCGGTCAACCCGGATGCGAGCAGTTCCGAGCGCGGGCTGCCCGCGGCGTCGGCGACGGCGTCCGAAGGTCTCTCGTCGACCGACTCGAGACTCGCCCGCAGCGCACCGTCCGGCGTGCGCACCGTGATCGCGTCCTCCGCGTCGCGTGTGACGACCCAGTCGGCAGGCACGACGACGGCCGCGTCACCGAGGTCGGTCGGTTCGGTCCCGTCCGACACCTCGCTCGAGAGGTTCGCGATCGTCGGTGGCACGGCCACGAGGGCGGCGACGGCGACGGCCGCGAGCACCAGGGCTGCCGCCGCGCAGGCGAGCGCGATCTCCCACCGGCGCGCGGTGGTTCTGACGCGTGCATCCCCGGACACGGTCACCCCCTGACGGGGCCGAGTCTATGAGCGGTCCGGTCGCGGATCGCTCAGGAACACCTCAGTTCCGAAGATCAGTCCTCGCGCGGCTCGAGGGCGAAGATCGCGATCTGCCGGTCCGTGCGCTTCTGGTAGCTGTCGTAGTCGGGCCAGACCTCCGCGGCCCGCGCCCACCACTCGATGCGCTCCGCGCCCGACAGCTCACGTGCGGTGTAGTCGCGCTTCTCGTCGGCGTCCTGCAGCTCGACGTGGGGCTGCCGCCGCATGTTCTCAGCCCACTTGGGCTCGTCGGGGGCGCCTCCCTTGGACGCGACGACGGCGTAGCGGCCGTCGTGCTCGACGCGCATGAGCGCCGTCTTGCGCAGTGCCCCGGACTTTGCGCCGACCGTCGTCAGCACGATGATCGGCACGCCGCGCAGCGTGTTCGCCTTCTCGCCGTTCGATGCTTCGAACGCCTCGGCCTGCGTGCGTGCCCAGTCCGACGTGGACGGCTTGTACTCTCCGGTCAGCGGCATGCCACCAGCGTAAGCGGCCGCGGCGGGGTCGGGTCGCGCAACCCCTATGGTCGAGGCATGCCCAACCTCAGAGTCGAACTCCTTCCCGGACGCACCGTCGATCAGCGCCGACGCTTCGCCGAACTGGTGACCGATGCCGCCGTCGAGGCGCTCGGCGCCCGCCGGCAGGACGTCCGCATCATGTTCGAGGAGGTCGCCGCCGACTTCGTCGCCAACGGCGGCGTGCTCGCCAGCGAAGACGCCGATCGCGCCGGCCAGGTCGCCCGGTTCGGCGGTTCGGCCGCCGGATGAGAATGACGAGGGCGGATGCTGCGGCCCTCGGCCGCAGCATCCGCCCTCGCTGAAGCCTTACAGGCTCTCGATGATCTCGCGCATCAGCGACGCGGTCTCGGACGGCGTCTTGCCGACCTTGACGCCGGCGGCCTCGAGGGCCTCCTTCTTCGCCTGTGCGGTGCCGGCGGAGCCCGACACGATGGCGCCCGCGTGGCCCATGGTCTTGCCCTCGGGGGCGGTGAAGCCCGCGACGTAGCCGACGACCGGCTTGGTCACGTTCGCCTTGATGAAGTCGGCCGCGCGCTCCTCGGCGTCGCCGCCGATCTCGCCGATCATGACGATCGCCTTGGTCTCGGGGTCGGCCTCGAACGCAGCGAGCGCGTCGATGTGCGTGGTGCCGATGATCGGGTCGCCGCCGATGCCGATGGCCGTCGAGAAGCCGATCTCGCGTAGCTCGTACATCATCTGGTAGGTCAGGGTGCCCGACTTCGACACGAGGCCGATCGGACCCTTGCCGGTGATGTTGGCGGGCGTGATGCCGACCAGCGACTCGCCGGGCGTGATGATGCCGGGGCAGTTCGGGCCGATGATGCGGGTCTTGTTCCCCTTCGACTGCGCGTACGCCCATGCCTCGGCGGTGTCGCCGACGGGCACGCCCTCGGTGATCACGACGAGGAGGGGGATCTCGGAGTCGATGGCCTCGACCATGGCGCTCTTGGTGAACGCGGGCGGCACGAACGCGATCGAGACGTCGGCGCCGGTGGCGTCGATGGCCTCCTGCACCGAGGCGAAGACGGGCAGCTCGATCGGGTTGCCGTCGGCGTCGGTGTGCAGCACGGTGGTGCCGGCCTTGCGGGCGTTCACGCCGCCGACGACCTGGGTCCCGGCCTTGAGCATGAGCGCGGTGTGCTTGGTGCCCTCACCACCGGTGATGCCCTGGACGATGACCTTGGAATCCTTGTTCAGGAAGATCGACATTTCTGGAGTTCCTCGTTCTTTCAGATTCTCAGATCACGCGTTGGCGAGCTCGGCGGCCTTGTCGGCGCCCTCGTCCATCGTCTCGGCCAGAGTCACGAGCGGGTGGTTGGCGCCCTGCAGGATCGCACGGCCCTCCTCGACCTTGTTGCCGTCGAGGCGCACGACCAGCGGCTTCGAGGCCGACGAGCCGAGCTCGGCGAGCGCGCCCACGATGCCCTTGGCGACCGCGTCGCACGCGGTGATGCCGCCGAACACGTTGACGAACACGGACTTCACCTGCGGGTCGCCGAGGATGACGTCCAGGCCCGCGGCCATGACCTCGGCCGAGGCGCCGCCGCCGATGTCGAGGAAGTTGGCGGGCTTCACGCCGCCGTGGTTCTCACCGGCGTACGCGACGACGTCGAGCGTCGACATCACCAGGCCCGCACCGTTGCCGATCACGCCGACCTCGCCGTCGAGCTTGACGTAGTTGAGGTCGTTGGCCTTGGCCTTGGCCTCGAGCGGGTCGGCGGCGTCCTTGTCTTCGAGGAGGGCATGCCCGGCGTGACGGAAGTCGGCGTTCTCGTCGAGCGAGACCTTGCCGTCGAGGGCGATGACATCGCCCTCCTCGGTGAGCACGAGCGGGTTGACCTCGACGAGCGTCGCGTCCTCGCCCTTGTACACGTTGTAGAGCTTGACGAAGACGTCGCTCACCTTGTCGACCAGGTCGGCCGAGAAGCCGGCGGCCTCGGCGATCTCGACGGCCTTCGCCTTGTCGATGCCGGTGCCGGGGTTGACGTCGATGCGCGCGAGCGCCTCAGGGCGCTCGACGGCGAGCTCCTCGATCTCCATGCCGCCCTCGACGCTCGCGAGCGACAGGTACGAGCGGTTGGCGCGGTCGAGCAGCACCGAGAAGTAGTACTCCTTGTCGATGCGGGCACCCTGCGCGACCATGACGCGCTTGACGACGTGGCCCTTGATGTCGAGGCCGAGGATGGCCTTGGCGGCCTCATAAGCCTCATCGGGAGTCTTCGCGACCTTCACGCCGCCGGCCTTGCCGCGACCGCCGGTCTTGACCTGGGCCTTGACGACGACGACACCGCCGATCTTCTCGGCTGCGGCACGCACCTCCTCCGGCGTATCCGCGACGATGCCGGCGAGCACCGGCACCTCGTACTTCTCGAAAAGGTCTCGTGCCTGGTACTCGTACAGATCCACAGTGATTTCCTTCGCAGGTGGCGAATGGGGGTGGGGACGACGCTCAAAAGCGTCTCGACGTCGAGATATCGACCAGTCCCCCAGCCTACTACCGGTCGTCGTCCGGTTCTGACCGCAGCGACGCGCCGCCGGGTTCCGAAGAGCTGAACGGATGCTGCTCTCTCGCGCCCGCCGTCACCGCGAGGTGGTGGTCTCCGGCGTCCGGAGCTCGGCGGGGTCGTCCTCGATCTCCTCGCCCGGCACGCGGGGCAGGCGCGCGAGGTCCCGGAGCGCGGGGCCCTCGATACGGCATCCGTCCGCGGTGAACCGCGACGCGTGCAGCGGACAGTCCCACGTGAGCTCGGCGTCGTTCCACCGCAGCACGCCGCCGAGGTGGGTGCAGACGGCGCTCACCGCGCACGTGCGCCCGTCGACAGTCGAGATGCCCACGGGCTGCCCGGCACGGCTGGCGACGACGCCCTCGCCCTCGGCCGGCCGGCGTACCGGCGTCGGCACCGCCTGCGCGCCGATCCAGCCCGACGCCGCCTCCCACCCGACGCGCAGGTTCTCCACGCCGCCGCGGGCCAGATCCGCGGGCACCGTGAACCGTGCGGAGATGACGTTCATCCAGTCGGGGCGCTCGCGCCGGGGCACACGCCGGATCTCCGCCGTCAGTCGCAGCGCCGCGGCGGGCGCGTTCGAGAGGCCCCACTTCGCGTACCCGGTGGCGAACCGGATGCGGCCGAGCCCGCGCGGCATCGCGCCGACGAACGGGATGAGGTCGTGCGACTCGTAGTCCTGGGCCGACCACGAGGCCACCGGCTCCGCACCCGGGAAGTGGTGCTGCGCCCACGACACGAGACCGTTCACGGCCGCGAGCGGGGAGGACGCACGCCCGACGGCGAAGCCGTTGCCGCCCACGATGAGCTGGGCGGCGTCGGCCGGGCCGTCCGCGGGGGTGATCGACCGCACCGACTTCGTCTCACCGTCGACCGAGATGTACAGCCCCTCGGGGAGGGGGCCGTCGGTCGCGAACGCGACGCACGACGAGCGCAGCCCTCGCACTTTGGCGAAGTAGAGCCCGCGATCGATGATCGGGGTCGCCGTCGCGAGCACGACGTGGTTCGCCGCGATGAAGCCTCTCGTCGTCTCGACGCCGGACCACGGCACCGCGTGCACGCGCGTGACGCGCACGCCGGTGTGCAGGGTCCCACCCTCCCGCAGCAGCGCCTGCGCGAGCGCCACGAGGAGACGCTGCGGGTCGATCGCGACCTGGCGGTCGAGCGCGATGGCGTCGACCATGTCGAACGGGGATTGCGCGAGCTGATCGGGTTCCACCCGGCGCACCGGGAGACCGGCTTCGACAGCCGCGCGCAGCTCCGCCTCGATGCACTCGGCGCCTTGCGGCGTCTGTGCGTACGAATAGGCCGCGCGCCGGGAGTACGGCACGCCGAGTTCGTCGGCGATCCCCGTGAGCCACTCCGCGCCGTCGCGGTTGGACTCGACGTAGGCACGGACGAGGTGCGCGGGGTGATGGCGGCGCAGTGCCGAGAGCACGGATCCCTGCAGCAGCGTCAGCTTGCCGGTGTTGCCTCCCGAGGCGAGCGCGCCCACCTCGGCGGCGTCGACGACCGCGACGTCCAGGCCTTCGCGCGTCAGCAGCAGTGCCGTCGACAGACCCGTCAGCCCCGCGCCCACGACCACGACGTCGCGGCGCCGGGCCGACTGGAACGGCGTGCCCGTGACGCTTTCGGCTTCTCTCTTCCAGATCGGCGTCATGGACCTATAGAAGACCCCCGCCTGCGGTGTGTCGACCCCGTTGACAGCGCGGGGCCGATGCGGGCGCGGCGCGCGCGGGCATGCCGCGCTTGCCGCGGCGCGAGCATTAGGCTCTCCCCGAGATGTCCGACACCGCTGCCGCCTCCGCAACACAGGCCGCCTCCCGCGCGGCCGTGGTCACCGCCGCGCTCGAACTGTTCGCCGAGCAGGGGTTCGACCAGACCTCGGTGGAACAGATCGCGCAGGCGGCGGGCGTGTCGCGCTCGACGTTCTTCCGCCAGTTCGGCGGCAAGGACGACGTCGTGTTCACCGACCACGAGTTGCTGCTGGAGCGCCTCCGCGAGTTCCTGGCGCAACCGCATCGCGATCCGTGGGCGGCCGTGTGCGAGGCATCCGTCTTCGTGTATTCGCATTTCGCGGCAGACCCCGAGCTGGCCCGGCGACGCTATGCCGTCGTGCGCGGGGTACCGGCGCTGCGCGACCGCGAGATCGTGACGGTGTTCCGCTACGAGCGGCTCTTCGACGAATACCTGCGCGCGTCGCTGCCCGGCCTCGACCCGCTCGACGCCGTCGGCTTCTCGGCCCTCATCACCGCGATCCACAACCACGTGCTGCGCCGGCTCATCCGGGGCCCCAAGAAGGTGCCCGTCTCGGTGCTCCGCACCGCACTCGACGACGCCCGCCGCCGCTTCGGCGTGCTGCCCGACGGCGAGGCGGATCCCGCCGCGGACCAGGTCGTCGTCGCCGTGTTCCCCCGGTCGATGCCGACCGCCGAACTCACCCGTCGCCTGCGCGAGCGACTCGACGACTGACCCGGGCGGCGCGCCGCCCGGATTCACTGTCGCACGGCGCCCGCACGGCGCTATGTTCAAGACCATGAGCACCGTGGACACCTCGCCGGACACGGCAGGAAAAGCCCCCTGGTACACACAAGACCCCGACGCCGTCGTCGCCGCGCTCCGCAGCGACCGCGACCGCGGACTGACCGCCGCCGACGCCGCGCAGCGGCTCGCCGAGCACGGTCCCAACTCGATCGCGGCCGAGAAGCCGCCGTCGACGCTGCAGGTCGCACTGCAGCAGCTCGCCGACCCCATGAACGTCATGCTGGTCGCCGTCGCTGTCATCAGCCTCTTCATCAACCAGGTGAGCGTCGGCATCCTGGTCGGCGCCCTGGTCGTGCTGAACATCGTGCTCGGCACGCGGCAGGAGCTCAAGGCGAAGGCATCCGTCGACGCCCTCGCCAAGATGCAGATTCCCCAGGCGAAGGTCGTCCGCGACGGGTCTCTCCTCCAGGTCGACGCGACGACCCTCGTGCCCGGCGACATCGTCGCCCTCGAGGCCGGCGACATCGTCCCCGCCGACGGCCGCATCGTGCGCTCGGCGACGCTCGAGACGCAGGAGGCCGCACTCACCGGTGAGAGCGCGCCGATCCCGAAGGACGCCGGCACGCTCACCGACCCCGAGACGACGCTCGGCGACCGCACCGACATGGTGTTCCAGAACACCCATGTGACACGCGGCACCGCGACGGTGGTCATCACCGACACCGGCATGCAGACGCAGATGGGCCAGATCGCGTCGATGCTGTCGGCGGTCAAGCCGGCGAAGTCGCCGCTGCAGCGCGAGCTCGACTCGCTCACGGGAGTGCTCGGATGGATCGCGTGGGGCGCGGTCGCGATCATCATCATCACGGGCCTGCTCCGCGGCCAGGAGATCACGTCGGTGATCCTCCTCGGCATCTCCATGGCGATCTCGGCGATCCCGACGGGCATGCCCTCATTCGTGCAGGCGATGCTCTCGTACGGCTCGCGGCAGCTCGCCGAGCACAAGGCCGTCGTCAAGAACCTGACGGATGTCGAGACGCTCGGCGCGACCAGCGCGATCAACTCCGACAAGACCGGCACGCTCACGATGAACGAGATGACGGTCGAGTCGCTCTACTACCGCGGCGAGTGGTTCACCGTCGCCGGCTCCGGCTACGAGAAGACCGGCGAAGTCCGCCACGTCGCCGGCCAGCCGGTGCCGCAGTTCAACCAGCTCGCGCTGGGGCTGACCCTCTGCAGCGACGCCACCGTCTCCGACGACGGCGCCGTGATCGGCGACCCGACCGAGGCCGCCCTCGTCGTGCTCGCCGCCAAGCTGGGCGCGGACGCGGAGCTCACGCGGGCGAAGTTCCCCCGCGTCGCCGAGGTGCCGTTCGACTCGGCGTACAAGTTCATGGGCACCTTCCACGAGATCCCTGTGGAGGGTGTCGAGACCCTCGTCGGGTACGTGAAGGGCGGCCCCGACGTCGTGCTCGACCGCTGCAGCTCGGTCGCCACGATGGAAGGCGTCGTGCCCATCGCCGACCGCCGCGACGCGATCCTCGAGGCGAACCGCTCGCTGTCCGAGCAGGGCCTGCGCGTCCTGGCGTTCGCCTTCCGCCGCTTCGCCCCCGACGCGCCGGTGGTCGACGACCCGATGGCTGCTGTCTCGGACCTCACGTTCGTCGGTCTCGTCGGCATCATCGATCCGCTGCGCCCGTCTTCGAAGGAGGCGGTGCGCATCGCGCGCGAGGCCGGCATCGAGGTCCGCATGATCACGGGCGACCACGCGATCACTGCCGCCGCGATAGGCAAGAAGCTGGGGCTCGGCGATGGTGCGGCGAGCGGGGCCGAGATCCAGGCGATGAGCGACGACGAGCTCAAGGCCGCACTCCCGCGCCTGCACATGTTCGGCCGCGTCACCCCCGAAGACAAGCTGCGTCTCGCCCGCCTCATGCAGGAGCAGGGCGCGGTCGTCGCGATGACGGGCGACGCCGTGAACGATGCGGCCGCGCTCAAGCAGGCCGACATCGGCGTGGCGATGGGCTCGGGCAGCGACGTCACCAAGCAGGCGGGGAAGATGATCCTCGTCGACGACAACTTCGGCACCCTGGTGACCGCGGTGCGGCTCGGCCGGTCGATCTACGAGAAGATCGTCAGCTACGTCCGCTTCCAGATGTCGCAGCTGTTCTCGCTCGTGCTGCTGTTCCTCGTCGCGAGCATCTTCGACATCAACAACGGTGTGCCGCTCACGCCGATCATGGTGCTGTTCCTGAACTTCTTCGTCGCCATCTTCCCGGTCATCGTGATCCTCCTCGATCCGACGCCCGACGGCATCATGCTGAAGCCGCCGCGCGACCCGAAGAAGACCATCGCGAACCCGGCCGCGGTCACGCTCTGGTTCGTCTACGGCGGCCTGATCTTCATCACGACCCTCGTGCCCCTGCTGATCTACCCCGACCAGCTCAGCTCGACCGAGCCCAATGTCCCGGTCACGATGGCCTTCGTGGTCTGCGCCCTCGGCTCGATCTTCGGCGGGCTCGTCATGCGCCGCGACCCCGAGTCCGGCCTCGCCGCGCCGATCCTCGTCGCGGTGAAGTGGCTCTCGATCCCGCTGGCCCTCACGGTGGCCGCCGTCGAGATCGGCTTCATGCAGCGCCTCGTGGGCACGATCGGTCTCTCGGGCAACGAGTGGCTGACGGCACTCGGTCTGGCCCTGCTGGTGCCGGTGCTGATCGAGCTCGAGAAGTGGATGCGCCGGGCGCGACTGCGCCGCCGCGCCGCCCGGGCCTGACCCGCACCACGAAAGCGCGCGCCACCCGACGGGGCGCGCGTTCTTCGTTCGAGGTACGGTCGCACGACGAGGAGGTCGCATGAAGATCACCGGAGCAGTGCTCGAAGTCTCGGGCGCCGAACCCCCGTTCGCCCAGACGCGCCCGTTCACGGTGGGCGAGCTCGAGCTCGACCCACCCGGGGCAGGCGAAGTACTGGTGCGGATCGAGGCCGCGGGCGTGTGTCACTCCGACCTCAGCGTCGTCGACGGCAACCGCGTGCGCCCGGTCCCGATGCTGCTGGGACACGAGGCCGCGGGCATCGTCGAGCAGCTCGGCGACGGCGTCGACGACCTCGCTGTGGGCGATCGCGTGGTCATGACGTTCCTGCCCCGCTGCGGCACATGCGACGGATGCCTCACCGATGGGCGCCTGCCGTGCGCGCCGGGTTCGGCGGCGAACGGCGCAGGCACGCTGCTCGGCGGCGGCATCCGTCTCCATCGCGACCGCGACGGAGAGACGCAGGACGTGCACCACCACCTCGGCGTCTCGGCGTTCGCGTCGCACGCCGTCGTGAGCCGCGCGTCGGTCGTGCCGGTCGACGCCGATGTGCCGCCCGAGATCGCGGCGCTGCTGGGCTGCGCGGTGCTCACCGGCGGCGGCGCCGTCGTCAACGCGGGCTGCCCGGCGGCAGGCGAGCGTGTCGTCGTGGTCGGACTCGGCGGCGTGGGCATGGCCGCCCTCCTCGTCGCTGTCGCGCTCGGCCACGAGGTGATCGGCGTCGACACCCTGCCCTCCAAGCTCGCCGCCGCCCTCGACTGCGGGGCGACCAAGGCGCTGACTCCCGCAGAGGCGGTGGACCGCGGCATCCGTGCTCCCGTCGTCGTGGAGGCCGCCGGTGCCGCGCGCGCCTTCGAGACCGCGCTCGCGCTCACCGCGCCGGGCGGCACCACCGTCACAGTCGGGCTGCCGGCGCCTGACGCACGCGCGAGCGTATCGCCGCTGCAGCTCACCGCTGAGGCGCGCACCATCGTCGGCAGCTACCTCGGCTCGGCCGTGCCCAGCCGCGACATCCCCCGGTACGTCGAGCTGTGGCGCGCGGGACGGCTGCCGCTCGAGCGCCTCGTCTCCTCCCGCATCGGCCTCGACGATCTCGACGCAGCCATGGACCGGCTCACCGCGGGCGGCGAGCTGCGCCAGCTGATCACCTTCGGACCGGTCGACAGCTCCCCCGGCCGCGTCGGAGGGGCGCCGTAGGCTCGGGGCGTGGCCACCCTCGACGATCTGCGCGGAACCGCGGCCGGGCTTCCGGGCAGCGAAGAACGCGCGACGACCGGCGGCGCCGCCTGGTTCGTGCGCGGCAAGCCCTACGCGTGGGAGTGCCACCCGTGGCCGAGCATCCCCGACGACATGCGGGCGATCATCGCGTCCGAGCTCGTGGTGGGAGTGAAGGTCGCAGACCCCATCGACGCGCTCGCCCTCGTCGAGATGGAGCCCGACGTGTTCCTGCGCACGACGACGCCGTGGAGCGAGCCGAAGGTCGCGTTCCGCATGGGCGGCATCGACGCCGAGCACCTCGCCGAGTTGGTGACCGAGGCGTGGCGCGTGCAGGCGCCGAAGTACCTTCGCCGCGCGTTCGACAGTGAGGCGGATTAGGGCAGCGGGTCGTCGCCGCGGCCCCACGCGATGGCGATCAGCCGTCGCAGCACGTCGAGGTCGATGTCGTCGAGCTTTTTCACGTACACGCAGCCCGCCCCCTCGGTGTACTTTCCGAGTTCCGGCAGCAGCTCGGCCCCCGCGGGCAGGTCCTTCAGTCCGTAGAGCGAGAGCTGCGCCTTGCGCGGCGAGAACGCCGTCTTCGGCCACTGGCCGTGCCGCTTGGGGTCTGACGGAGACACGTACCGATAGCTGCCGTAACCGACCATCGACGGGCCCCACATGACGGGGTCGACCCCGGTCACCTCATGGAAGATGTCGGCGAGGGCCAGACCGTCCTCGCGCCGCCGCTGCGGTGTCGCCGCTTCGAGGAATGCCGACACATCCGCATCCGTCGCCTGGGTCTTGATCTCGCTCACGCCGCCATTATGGCGGGCAAGTCGGGCGTAGGCCAGGATGGGGCCGTCGTCCCCGCGAACCGAGGAGCCGAATCGATGACGAAGTACCTGATCTCGTTCCCGAGCGAAGCGATGGTCCTCGGCCCCGAGGATTTCCAGACGGTGTCGGATGCCTCGCACGCTGTCGTGCAGGAGGCGAAGGATGCCGGCGTCTGGGTGTTCGGCGGGGGCATAGACGAGACCGTCCCGCCGGTCATGGTCGACGGCGACGGAAACGTGACGGAGGGTACGTATCCGCAGACGACGCAGCTCGAGGGCGGCTACACCGTGCTGGAGCTGCCGTCCCGCGAGGACGCCGTGGAGTGGGCGCGGAGAATCGCCGTCGCGTGCAGGTGCGCGCAGGAGCTGCGGGCCTTCCAGTACGACCCCGAGAGCTGAGTCGTCCCGCCCCGGCGACTCAGTCGGAGCCCCTCACCTCCCCCGCCTGCAGCGGGGAGTTCACGCACCGCA
Source organism: Microbacterium sp. F01 (assembly GCF_056156365.1). NCBI lineage: Bacteria > Bacillati > Actinomycetota > Actinomycetes > Micrococcales > Microbacteriaceae > Microbacterium > Microbacterium sp. F01. The sequence goes on along the minus strand of NZ_CM149592.1, from coordinate 979,851 downwards.
GCGGTTGCGCGCAGACCGCGCCCGGACATTCCGACGGCGGCACATGACACTGAGTACTATTGATCGTGGTATTCAGTTCCACGAGAATCGGAGACCGCACCACCCGTCCTTATCGCCAGGAGTCCGACCGTGACCGACTTCCAGCCCCGCCCCGGCCAGCGCGTCGAGGGCTATGACGTCACCCGCCGCCAAGGCACCGACTACTACGCCGTGTTCGCCGACATCCCCGCGGCCGACCGCGAGGTCTGGGAGCGCGCGCAGGCGTACGTCGACGAGGTGGGCACGCGCATGCAGGACGCGTGGGACACCGGCGAGTACCCGCTCGACATCGCGATGCGCGGCGGCGAGCTCGACCTCTTCAACGACGGCATCGTGCACCCGTCGCTCACGCGGTTCTCCCCGCTCGCGGCCGGCCTCGTGAACATGGAGATCTCGCGCGGCGACGGCTCGCTCGGCACGGTGCTCGCGGTGCAAGGCGGACTCGCCCTCCGAACCCTGGCCCTGTTCGGCAGCGACGCGCAGCAGGCCCGCTGGCTCGTGCCGGTCGCACGAGGCGAGGTCGCAGCATCCTTCGCCCTCACCGAACCCGACCACGGATCCGACTCGGTCTCCCTCGAGACCGTGGCCCGCTGGGACTCCGCCGCCCAGGAGTGGGTGATCGACGGCGCGAAGAAGTGGATCGGCAACGGCGCCTCGGGCGGCATCACGTTCGTGTGGGCGCGCGTCGAGGCCGAAGACGACGAGTTCCACGGCGCGGTGCGCTGCTTCCTCGTCGAGCAGAGCGCCCCGGGTTACACGGGCACCGTGATCCAGGGGAAGGCGTCGCTGCGCGGCATCCATCAGGCTCATATCGTGCTCGACGGCGTACGCGTGCCGGCTGACGCGGTCCTTCCGGGCACGAAGAGCTTCAAGGATGCCTCGACCGTGCTCTACTCGACACGCTCGGGTGTCGCGTGGTCGGCGCTCGGTCACGCGACGGCGTGCTACGAGGCGGCGCTCGCGTACTCGCAGCAGCGCATCCAGTTCGGCAAGCCGCTCGCGAAGTTCCAGATGGTGCAGGAGCGCCTCGCGAACATGCTCGAGGAGCTCACCGCGATGCAGCTGTTCTGCCGCTGGATGGCCGACCTCGAGGAGCGCGGCGAGCTGCGCCCGACGCAGGCGTCACTCGCGAAGTACCACAACACCCGCGCCGCGCGCCGGATCGCGTCGACCGCCCGGGACATGCTCGGCGGCAACGGCATCCTGCTCGAGAACGGCGTCATGCAGCACCTCGCCGACATCGAGGCGATCCACACGTACGAGGGCACCGAGAGCGTGCAGGCGCTGCTCATCGGCCGCGACATCACGGGCATGAGCGCGTTCGCCTAGCCGTTTCGCCCGGTTCACCGCAAGTCACCGGGCTCGATCGCCCGCGCCGCATACCCTCGGGGCATGGGACTGTTCCGTAACGACCCGCAGCGCGTCGTCCTCGACTCGCACGATGTCGAACCCCGTGCGACGCGTGCGCCGTGGAGCCTGTGGGCCGACGGCTTCGGCAAGCTCGGCATCCGCGCGATCCAGATCATTGTCGTGGTCACGGTCGTCGGCGGCATCGTGTTCGCACTGCAGTTCCTCACCCTGGTGACCATCCCGCTCATGATCGCGCTCATCCTCGCGTGCGCGTTCGCGCCGGTGATGGGATGGATGCTGCGGCGCGGCGTGCCGTCCGTGCTCGCGACCGTGCTGACGCTGCTCGGGATCACGATCATCCTCGCCGGAGTCGGCTGGCTCATCGTGTGGGCCGTGCGCGACCAGTGGGACGAGCTCTACGCGCAGGCGCTCGACGGGATCGACGCGGTGATCGCCTGGGTGCAGACGCTGCCGTTCGCGCCGACGCAGGACCAGCTCGACGGGTGGCTCGAGGGCATTCTCGACTTCATCACGAGCGCGCAGTTCGGATCGGGGGCCCTCGCCGGCGTCAGCGCGGTGGCGAACTTCGTGACAGGCCTCGTGCTGATGGTCACGATCCTGTTCTTCTTCCTCAAGGACGGGCCGCAGATGTGGGAGTTCGTGCTCCGTCCGTTCCGCGGCGAGAATTATCTGCGGGCACGCCGCATCGGCGACAAGACAGTCGGCGTGCTCGGCTCATACATGCGGGGAACGGCGACGGTCGCGCTCGTCGACGCCGTCGGCATCCTCGTCGGCCTGCTGATCCTCGACGTGCCGCTCGCCATCCCGCTGGCGGTGCTGACCTTCCTCCTGGCCTTCATCCCGATCGTCGGTGCGACAGTCGCCGGCATCGTCGCGGCCCTCGTGGCTCTCGTCGCCAACGGATGGGTGAACGCGCTGCTCGTCGTCGGCGTGGTGGTGCTCGTGAACCAGCTCGAGGGCAACTCCTGCAGCCGGTGCTCATGGGTCGGTCGATGAAGCTGCACGCGTTCGTGATCCTCGTCGCCCTGACCGTGGGCACGGTGCTCGGCGGCATCGTCGGCGCCGTGCTGGCCGTGCCGATCGCCGCGGCGGCATGGGGAGCCGTGCAGGTGTGGGACGGCGCGGACCTCCCCGCACGCTGGGCGCGACCGAAACATCCGATCGCCCACTGATGACCCGAGCCTGCGGTCGAAGCCGCGTGCCTAAGACGCCGGGACCCCGGACTAAGGTACCTGCGGCCGCCAAGACAAGGCGATCGCCCGATGAGGGGTGCCCGCCTTAGCGAGGAAAGTCGTACCTGTCAGCACAACCGGGACCCGATCCGAGGTTCCGCCGCAGACGGGAGAGACCCATGAACGACACGACTTTCACCGGCTACATCCTCGACCAGCACCGCGCCGCCGACCTCGTCCGCCAGAACGAGATGATGCGTGCGCACCGCGAGCGCGGCCAGGCACCGGCAGGGCCCGCCGGCCAGCCGCTGTCGGCCTGGTTCCGCGGACTCCTGCACCACGGCGGGGGCGCCGCGGCGATCGCGGGCCACTGACCTCGACTTCCCGAGCCGGGGGGCGCACACCCCGAACTGTCCACGCGAGTGCGCACGAAGAGGGCGACGCCGGTACCGGCGTCGCCTTCTTCGTTCCGGTACTCACCCCATTGCCCGAGCGGCCCGAAGGGAGGACCGTGGATGTGCAGGGGTGTGAGATGAAGTGCATGTGCAGACGGCTGTCCGCCGGCGTCGCCCGCTGGCTCGAATTCACCGCCGCGGTGACGAGCGTCCTGCCGTGGGTGCTGCAGGGGTGACAGGGGCGGGATCTGAGGAGACGGATGCGGCGAATAGGGCATCCGCCCGATGAGCGCCGTACCCCTTAGCGAGCACAGTCATACCTGTAGGAAGCCCGCCTCGGCGGGTGGCCTGACAGGAGACGCGCATGAGGGTCCGCCGGGGCGGGGAAGGTGCCACGATATGACCATGCCCGCTCTCCCCTCGAGCCCGCGCATGGTCGGCCGGCACACCGAGCTCGCCGCCCTGCTCGATGCGTACGACGCCGGCGCGGGCGGAGTCCCGCGCACGGTCGTGGTGCGTGGCGAGGCGGGAGTCGGCAAGACGCGGCTGGTGCAGGAGTTCCTCGCGCTCGTCACGGCCGACCCGCTCGGAGCCCGGTCCACCCCGAACGAGGAGCCCGTCATCGCGTTCGGGCAGTGCGTGGACCTCGGGCCGATCGGCGCCCCGTTCGGCCCGGTGCGTCGGGTGCTGCGCGACTTGCACGCTGCCGTCGGCACCGACGCGCTGCGCGACGCCGCAGGCTCCGCTGCCGCGATCGCGAGTCTCGCCGCCCTCGTACCCGGCATCGCCGACGAGACCCCCGAAGCCGACGAGCCGGCGGGCGAGTTCGCCGAGGCGATCGAGGTGCTGCTCGAGCGGCTGTCGCAGCGCCGTCATGTGGTCGTCGTGCTCGAAGACCTGCAATGGGCGGATGCTGCCACCATGGCCCTGCTCAAGACCCTGGCCAGCACGCTCAGGGGGCGCAAGCTCACGATCGTCGCGACCTATCGCTCCGACGACATCGACCGCTTCCATCCCCTCCGCCCCGTGCTCGCCGAGCTCGACCGCACGCGCTCCGTCGTGCGCGTGGAGGTGACGCCGCTCACACCCGACGAGGTCGCCGAGCAGGTCGCGCAGCTGGCGGGCGGCCTCGACCCGCGCGTCGTCGAGCCGCTCGCGGAGCGCAGCGGCGGCATCCCGTTCCTCGTCGAGGAGCTCGTGGATCTCGGCGACCGCGCCCTCCCCGACACGTTGCGCGAGCTCGTGCTCGCGCGCTACGCGCGCCTCGGCGACGACGCGCAGCAGACGATGCGCACGATGGCGGCCGGCGGCATGCACGTGGACGACGACGTGCTCGCCAGCGTGACGGCGCTCGACGATCGCGCGCACGATCATGCGCTGCGGGAGGCGGTCGACAGCCGCGTCGTCCTCGCCGACGGCGACGGCTACAGGTTCCGCCACGCGCTCACCCGCGAGGCCGTCGAGGGCGAGATGCTGCCGAGCGAACGCGTGCGCGTGCACCGCCGCTACGCCGAGCACCTGACCGAGCATCGGGGCGAGTCGCCGGACGACGCGTCGGCGGTCGCCGAGCACTGGCTGGCCGCGCGCGACCTCCCTGCGGCGTTCGACGCGACGGTCGCGGCGCTGCGCCGATCGCGGTCTCGGTTCTCACCCGCAACGCGGGCGAAGCTGGCCGAGCGGCTGACGGAGCTCTGGGACCAGGTCCCGGATGCCGCGATCCGAGCCGACACGACGCTTCCCGAACTGCACCTCGACGCCGCGCAGGCCTGGCATGACCTGGGTGACGCCGAGCGGTCGCTCCGCTCCGCCACCGAGGGGCTCTGCGTGTGCCCCGACGACCCGCTCACGCGCGCCGCGCTCCTGCGTCAGCGCTTCGTGCAGACGTACAACCTCGAGCACCGCGGTCGCGGTGAGGACCTGCAGGAGGCGGTCGCGCTCCTCGAAGATGTGGACGATCCTCGCGCGCGCGTCCTGCTGTCGCGGGTGCTCACCAACATCGCGCTCGACGAACACGGCGAGGCGGCGGCGGCCCACGCCGCGCGCGCGATCGCACTCGCCGAAGAAGCGGGCGACGACGCCGCGCTCGCCGTCGCCCTGACGGTGGAGGCCTGGCGCATCGCGGGCGACGAGGACGACGAGCCCCGCGCGCTGGCGCCGCTCGAGCGAGCGGTGGGGCTGCGGCTCGATCCGCCGATGCGGGCCTACGTGGCCAACGCCCTCACCGACATGCTGTTGCGCGTCGGGCGGTTCGACGAGGCGGTCGTCGTCGGCACACAGCACTACGAAGACATCACCCGGGCGGGCATCGAACGCGGATCGGGGTCGAGCCTCGCCTACGCGCTGGCACTCGCGCTGTTCGCCGCCGGGCAGCCCGAGAGCGCGCGACGGTACGCCCAGCGCGCCCGACGGCTGATGAATCCGCTGCATGGCGCGTCCATCGTGCGGCTGCTGGCTTCGCACCTGACCTGGGACGACCGCGACGCCGAGCGCGAGGAGCTCCTCCTGGCCGAGCGCGCGACGATCGAGGATTCGCGCCGGCGCTACCCCGACAAGCACGGGTGGTGGGCGGTCGAGCGCGCGGAGGCGATGCTCACCCTGCGCGGAGCGAGCACCCTCGGCGAGGTGCTCGCCCCGGTGCTGGCCGACGTGTTCGACATCGCGGACGGAGAAACCGGCACACCCGCTGTGCGCCGGTACGCCGTCGTCGCCGCGGCACTCCTCACCCTCACCCCGGGCCGGGCCGTCGACCCCGAGCTTCGAGACCGACTCACCGGGAAGATCGAGTCGTGGCCCGATCACGAACCGGCGCAGGCCCACGCCGAGTTCATCCGCGCGCTCCTCACCGATGCCGAGAGCGCGTCTGCCGATCAGCGCGTCGACGTGTGGCGCTCGCTCATCGACGCGCCTGCCGGCGCCCTGCTGACCGTCTGGCACCGGCAGGTCGCCCGCTGCCGGCTCGCCCTCGCACTGCTCGATGGCGGGCACCGCGATGCGGCGGCCACGCTCCTCGCGGACATCGTCGCCACGGCCCCCGGCGAGGGCGTCGCCCGCATCGGCCGGTGGGCGGCGGAGCTCGCCGCGCGCGCCCGCCTTGCGCCGGGTTCTTCGGGTGCCGACTCCTCACTCGGGGTCGTTGCGACGCTCACCCCGCGCGAGCTCCAGGTGCTCGAGCTCATCGCCGAGGGCCTCACGAACCCGCAGATCGGCCAGCGCCTGTTCATCAGCCCCAAGACCGCGTCGGTGCACGTGTCGGCGATCCTTGCGAAGATCGGCGCCGCCAACCGTGCCGAGGCCGCCGCCCTCTACGCCGCGTCGGCGTCGGCATCGGTCTGACGGGCGCACACCCGGGGTGTCGGGTGTCGGCGGGGCGCGGCAGGATGAGACCCATGCCGTACGAGATCCCTGCGCCGATGCTCGCGAAGTCCGTGCCCGACGTTCCCGATCCGGCGAAGTCGTCCGGCGGGCTCAGCTTCGAGCCGAAGTGGGACGGGTTCCGCGCGCTGATCTCGTGGGACGGCGAGAACGTCGAGATCGGATCGCGCGGCGCGAAGCCGCTGACGCGGTACTTCCCCGAGCTCGTCGAGGCGTTCAGCAGGCTGCTGCCCGAACCATGCCTCCTCGACGGCGAGATCGTCGTGCCGATCGACCGCGACGGCCGGCGACGGCTCGACTGGGAGTCGCTGTCGCAGCGGATCCACCCCGCGGCATCCCGCGTCAACATGCTCGCCGAGACGACGCCCGCGATGTTCATCGCGTTCGACCTGCTCGGGGTGGGCGACCGCGACCTCCAAAACGAACCGTTCGAGACGCGGCGACAGACCCTCGTGGATCTGCTGCGCGACGTGCCCGATCCCGTGCACGTCACGCGCACGACCGACGACCCCGAGCTCGCGCGCCGCTGGCTCGCCGAGTTCGAGGGCGCGGGTCTCGACGGCGTGGTCGCGAAGCCGCTCGACCAGCCGTATGCGCCGGGCAAGCGCACGATGTTCAAGATCAAGCACGCGCGGACGGCCGACGTGGTGGCGATGGGCTACCGCATCCACAAGTCCGGCGAGGGCGTGGGTTCACTGCTCGTCGGGCTGTACTCCGACGACGGCACCCTCTACCCCGTCGGCGGCGTCGCCGCGTGGAGCAACGCCCGCCGGCTCGAGCTCATCGACGAGCTCGCCCCGCTCGTCGAGCGCGACGCCGACGGGGAGGCGCTGCGCGGCGAGGGCGAGAAGTCGCGCTTCCAGGCGGGCCGGGCAGACTCGTCGTTCGTGCGCCTGCGCCCCGAGCGCGTGCTCGAGGTGCGGTACGACCAGCTCGAGGGGTGGCGCTTCCGCCACACTGTGCAGTTCGAGCGGTGGCGCCCCGACCGCGATCCGCGCTCGTGCACGTACGAGCAGCTCGAGGTGATCGCCGCGTACGACTTGGCCGACGTGCTCGTCTGACGCCCCCGGCGGCGGGCGGATGCCGCAGCCGTGGCCTGTTCGTCGGCTCGGCGCGGGTGTACGGTGCGGTCAGGGTCACCGCTGTGGGAGGCATCCATGGCCCGCCGAGACCACCAGGATTCCCGCGGTCGCACCGGCACGCGGATCGCGCTGATGTGCGCCGTGATCGGGGCCGTGCTGATCTCCGGGTGTTCGTCCCCCGTCTCGCTTCCGGAGCAGCCGCAGCCGGCCGATGCCATCCGCGAAGACGTCGAAGCGATCTTCGGCACGCTCTATGGCGAGGATGCTGTCCGCGCGGTGCTCGTGCAGCAGCACGGCGAACTCGTGTACGAGCAGTATCAGGAGTCGACTGCGGAAGACACGTGGGATGTGCGAGGCGTCACCCGCGCGGTGACGTCGACCCTCATCGGCATCGCCGTCGATCGTGGGCTCATCTCCGGGGTCGATGCCACCCTCGGTCAGCTGCTCCCCGACTACGCGGCCGTCCTCACTCCCGAGACCGCGGCCATCGAACTGAGGGCCGTGCTCACCCATACGGCGAACTTCGCGCCGATGTCCGAGGAGCGCGACATCCGGGGAACCCCCGCCGACCTGTACGCGCAGCCGGACTGGGTCGCCGCGATCCTCGCCGATCGGGCGGCCCGCGGGCCGGGCGACGGCCGGTTCCTCGTCTCCGACCCGGGCACGCACATCCTCGCCGCCGTCGTCGCCGAAGCGACCGGGACCTCGCCCTTCCTCTTTGCAGACGAGGTGCTGTTCGACCCGCTCGGCATCGACACCTCGCCGCTGTGGGAGGAGCGTTTCGCGCCGGGCGGGGATCCGCAGGTGCTTCTCGAGGAGTACCAGGATGTCGAAGGGGCATGGCCCGCCGACCCGCAGGGGGTGAACCTCGGCTACACGCACCTGCGGCTGCGCGCGACGGACCTCCTGCGCATCGGCCAGCTCATGCTCGACGAGGGCGTCTGGGACGACGAGCAGGTGGTGTCGGCCACGTGGGCCGTCCAGGCGACCAGTCCCGTCGTCGCCACCGTCGGCTACGGCACGATCGCCTACGGCTACCACTGGTGGGTCGACCCGCAGCGCGGCGTGTTCTACGCCCAGGGTGAGGGCGGAACGGCGCTGGTCGTCGATCCGGCCCGCGATGCCGTCGCGGTGATCGCATCCGAAGTCACGATCGACGATCCGCGCGGAAACCACGGCTTCGCGAGTGCGACGGCGGTGGGGCTCGCTGCCCTGCTCCTCGCCGATCTGTCCGACGACCCCGGGTGAGATCGGCGGATCACTCGGCCGCCGCAGCCGGCGCGCGCCCCCTCAGCCCTCGTCCTTCGGCCAGTTCGCCTCATTCTTGCGGCTCGGCTGCACGCGCGGCGGCTCGCCGGGCATCTTGGGGAAGTCGGGCGGGAACGGCAGCTCGCCGAGCCCGTCGTCGAGGTCGCGCTGCCACCACTGGAGCAGCGTGTCGATCCGCCCCGGCTTCGCGAGCAGGTCCGCCCAGGGATCGCCGATGTCGGCGAGGCGCTGCGGAACCGTCCGCACCGTGAATGCCGCCGGGTCGACCCCGGCCTCGAGCTCGTCCCACGTGAGCGGCGTCGACACCGTCGCGGTCGGGAGCGCCCGCGGGCTGTACGCGCCGGCCATCGTGCGGTCGCGGTTGGCCTGGTTGAAGTCGATGAAGATGCGCTCGCCGCGCTCCTCCTTCCACCAGTTCATCGTCACCTTGTCGGGCAGGCGCCGCTCGAGCTCACGGCCGGCGGCGATGACCGCGTGCCGCACGTCGAGGAACTCCCACTCCGGTTCGATCGGGCAGAACACGTGGATGCCGCGATTGCCACTGGTCTTGAGGAACGCCGTCAGCCCCGCCTCGGCGAGCACGTCGCGCATCGCGGGGGCGACGGCGGCGGCATCCGTGAAATCCGTCCCCGGCTGCGGGTCGAGGTCGATGCGCAGCTCGACGGGATTGTCGGTGTTCGCCGCGAGCGACGCCCACGGGTGGAACACGATCGTGTTCATCTGCACGGCCCACACCGCCGCGGCGACCTCGGTGAGGATGATCTGCGGATGCCGCCGCCCGCTGTTGTACGTCACCGTCTGGGCCTCGACGAAGCCCGGTGCCCCCTTCGGCGGGTTCTTCGAGTAGAACCGTTCGCCGTCGACGCCCTCGGGAAACCGCTCGAGCGACACGGGCCGGTCGCCGTTCGCGGCCAGGAACGGCCCCCGTACTGCGATGAGGTACTCGGCGAGCTCCCGCTTGGTGATGCCGAGCTCGGGCCAGATCACCCGGTCGGGATTCGAGATCCCCACCTCGCGATCGCCGTCGGGACCGGGCACGGTGAGGGTGATCCGCGGGGACGCCATGGTCCGACGCTAGCGGGGAGCCGCGACATCCGTCACCCCGCTCACCGCTCGACGGGGAACACCATGTGCGTCACGCGCGTGCTCGGGATCACGACCGTCGGGTCGCCCAGCCGCACGGCAGCGGGATCGACCTCGGCGAAGTACCGGTGTCCCGACCCGAGCACGACGGGAACGAGGTCGATCGCGACCTCGTCGACGAGCCCGGCGGCGAGGGCCTGACCCGCGACAGTGCCGGCGGCCACCGCGACCGTCCTGCCACCCGCCAACTCCTGGGCCTTCGCCACCGCCGCTTCGATCCCGTCCGTCACGAAGTGCGCGTTGCCGGTGTGGGCATGTGCCCAGCCGGTCGGCGCTTCATGCGTGAGCACGACGAACGGCACACCCAGCGGGTGCACGCCGCTCCAGCCGTCCGTGATGTCGAACAGCAGACGGCCGACGACGAGGCATCCGAGTTCCCCGATGAAGCTGCGCCAGTAGTCCGCGCTGGTCGGGGTGAGGTGGAACGAGGCCGGCTCGCTCGCGGTGACGACCTCGACCTCACCTGCCTCGTACCAGTCGAAGAGGCGCCCGGGGTCGTTGTTCTCGTGCGCCACGAAACCGTCGAGCGACATCGACGCCGACGTCACGACCTTGCCCACGGCTCAGCCCTCCGCCGCGAGCAGTTCGTCGAGCTTGTCGTAGCCCTCGCGCATGCCGCGCTCCATCCCCTCGGACTGCATGTTCTCGAGCACCTCGACGGTCGAGAACACGCTGTGGTCCACGATCCGCGAGCGTCCGCCCTCGAGCGCCTCGAAGCGGATGCAGTCGACGCTCACCTCGTCGGGCCAGCCCTCGAACTCGAACGTCTGGATGATCAGCTCGTTCTCGCGCACCGTGTGGAACACGCCGCGGAACGCGTACTCGCCGTCCTTGTCGCGCTGCACGAAGCGGTAGCCGCCACCGGTGCGGAAGTCCCAGTGAGTGATCTCGGTGCGCTCCTCGCCCGGCCCGATCCACTGCTGGAACAGCTCCGGATCGGCATGCGCCCGGAACAGCGCCTCGACGGGAGCGTCGAACTCCCGCGTGATGTCGGCATACGACGTACCCGGAACGGCTTCGATGATGAGCGGGTTGCTCATGATTCCTTCTCCTTCGTGTCGGTCCTGCGAGGGGTCGTGGTTGGGGGGACGGATGCTGCAGCCGCGAGCACTGCGTCGAGCCGCCGGTACGCCCGCTCGGCGTCGAGCCGGTAGCGGTCGATCCACGCGGTGAGCTGTTCGAGCGCCGCGGCGTCGAGGTGGACGGGTCGCCGCTGCGCCTCGCGCGACCGCGTGACGAGCCCGGCGTCCTCGAGCACCTTGATGTGACGGGAGACCGCCTGCATCGTGATCGGGAACGGCTCGGCGAGCTCGCCCACGGTCGCCGGCCCGCGGCTCAGGCGCGCGATGATCGCGCGGCGCACCGGATCGCCCAGCGCTACGAACGCTCGATCGAGTCGGTCCTCGTCCATTGCTCAACGCATCCCTTTATCAACGTTTATGTTGAATAGAGTACACGCGATCGCACTGGTGTCAACCCCTGCGCCAGCTCCTCGACAGGTCAACCGCGCTTCCGGCGCGAAGCGGCTTCACCCAGCGGTGGCGAGGCTCAGTCGGCGAGGGCGAGAAGCGGGGCGAGGTCGTCGCGGCTGAGCCGGATCCACGGCCCCGCGGGGTCGACCAGGACACCCGTGAGCCCGTCGTCGGCGCGGAGCGCCTTCGCGAGCTGGACGGGAGTGATCGGCCCGGCGTTGTCGCCGCGGCCCATCACCGCGACCTCGAGCGGGTGCGAGTAGACCTCGAGGAAGCGGCGCCCTTCGGCGTCGCGCCCCTCGGCGATCCCAGGTGCGCCGCTCGCCGCGACGCCCACGGCGACCCAGAGTGGAACGCGCGTGAGCGCCTCGGCGACCTTGGCGTCGATCTCCGGCGTGCGCTCAGCGGCGAGGAGCGTCTTCACCGTGAGCTGCGGATCGGCCTGCTCGACCGCGCGCTCGAGCAGCTCCTTCGGCAGCACGGCACGCGACGGCGACGATGCGGGGTCGATGATGATCCCGTCGTACGAGCTCGAGAAGACATGCCGCAGCACCGTGAGCACGGGTTGGCCCATCGCCGACGTCTCGGCGTCGCCGTCGGCCTTGACGCTCGCCTGCAGCGCGGCGCCGCTCGAGTAGACGAGTGCGAAAGTGCGGTCCCCCGAGTTCGCGATCGCGAGCGGCAGCCCCTTCCCCTCGGCGAGGAGCGTGCGCGCGTCGCCCTTGACCCGGAGGAACACGTGCCCCTGCAGCAGCTGTCGCGTGACGTCGAGCAGCGCCTGCGATGCCGGGGCATCGCCGATCCGCCCGAGTGCGGCGCGCAGGAGCACGTTGTCGCGCAGTCCCGGCACGGTCTCGGTCTGCTCGGGCGCCGTGCGCATCCATTCGCGGGCGCCCACGCGCGGCTTCGGCCCCGGCGGCACGGTCTCGCCCGCCTGCGGCTCGCGCGGCTCCGCCGACGGAGACGTCGCCGGCGACACGCCGAGCCCACCGAACGCCGAGACGGAGATGGACACGGATGCTGCAGCATCCGCTTCCGCGCTTTCAGCGGGCGCGTCCGCCGCGGGGCCCTCCTGCGCAGGCCCGGCCGCAGCATCCGTCTCCGGGGCGGGTGAATCACCCGCGGACTGCTCGGCGGCGACCGTGTCGGCAGCCGGCGAAGCTTCGGCGGGAGCAGCCACCGTCTCGGCCGCGACCTCGTCAGCCGGTGAGGGCTCGGGGGAGGTCGGCGGCTGCTCGGCGGGCTTCTTCGGACGGCGCGAGAACAAGGCCATTGTGCGAGCCTAACCCGCCCTCCCGTGCCCGAACGCGTGCCGTTCTCAGGATGGCTGCCTGCGGCGCCCGCTCACCGCCGCGGAACGACGCGGAACCCCGCGCGGCACGGCGGCAACGATCCTGAGTTGGGAACACGGGCGAGGCGCCAACGACCACCGCGGACGTGCCGAAGCCGCAACCGCGGCGCTCAGCCCAGCAAGGACACTCCAGCGACGATCACCCCGATGCCGACGGCGAGGAGGGATGCTGCGAGCACGACGACTCCGGCCCACAGGAGCGCGATCGCCCGACCCGGCCGCTGCGGGTCGCGTCCCAGCACCGACAGGAAGAACCCACCGGGGATGAGGAGTGCGCTCGCGAGCACACCGGCCGACGCCCACTGCCACGGCAGGGGCACGCCGACCGTCGACACCAGGAGAAGACTCACGAGGCCGAGGATCACGAGCACGCCGGCATGGGCGTGTCCGGCGCGGAAGAAGGTCTTCTGCAGCCCGTTGAAGGGCAGACCGCGCGTCGCGATCCGCAGCAGGAAAGTGCCGCCCGACATGATGCCGATGACGGTGAGGATCGTCGCGCCGGCGACGATCGTGAGGATCGGGTCCATCGTGGCCTCCGTTGGATAGTTTCGCTCTCCAATATTGGATAGCTATAGTATCCAAAGTCAAGACCAAGGGGGCCGGATGAGGATCTCGGAGCTGTCGGAGCGCAGCGGCGTGCCCGTCGCCACCGTGAAGTTCTACATCCGCGAGGGCATGCTACCCCGCGGGGAGGCGATCTCGACGACGCGGGCCGAGTACGGCGAGGAGCACCTCGTGAGGCTCAGGCTCATCTCCGCTCTGGCCGATGTGCGCGGTCTTCCACTGTCGCGCGTGCGCGACGTGCTCGCGCTGGTCGATACCCCCGACGACGACCCGATCGCCACGCTCGGGCGTGCCGTGGGTGCTCTCCCGCCGTACGTCGAGGCCGACCGCGACGACTTTCCCCGGGCGCGCGCGGCCATCGACGCACTCGGCCTCACTTATGACCCCGACTTCACCGCCGTCGCTCAGCTCGACGAGGCGCTGCAGGCCCTGGAGGCGGCGGGATTGGATGCCTCCCCCACCGTGCTCGGCCGCTACAGCACCGCGATGCGCCAGGTCGCCGCCGAAGAGCTCGCGCCGATGGCCGGGATGTCGCGCGCGGAGGCCGTTCCCTACGCGGTGCTCGGCACCGCCCTGTACGAGCCGGTGATGCTGGCGCTCCGCCGGCTGGCGCACCACCACTTGCTCGTCGAAGGCGCCGGCCGCTGAGCACGCCCACCCCGGGTTGCGCCCGAGGCCAAACCAGCGATCGTTGAGCGAGCTTGCGAGTCGAGACGTCTCGAGCCGGCGAGGAAACTCCGGGCTCGACGCGGTCAGAGCTTGGTGATCGGGGCGATCTTGATCAGCAGCTTCTTCGGGCCGGCGGAGTCGAACCGCACGTGCGCGACGCGCTTCGCGCCTTCGCCGGTGACGGCGTCCACGCGCCCCTCGCCGAAGTCGTCGTGACGGATGCGGTCGCCCGGCGCCAGCTCCATGTCGCCGTTGTCGCGCACCTTGGCGGGGATCTTGTTCGCGAAGCGCTCGAGGTTTCCCGACGGCTCGCGACGCGCGAGCGGCACCAGATCATCCCCGTACCGTCGACTGCCCGAACCCCCGAACCCGGACCCCGAGCCCGAGCCCCGGCGCGCGTTCAGCGCCCGCGACTGCGTGCCGCCGCGCGAGTTCACGTCGCCCGGCGACTGGCGCCAGTGCAGCAGCTCGTGCGGGATCTCCTGCAGGAACCGGCTCGGCATCGCGACGGTCACCTCGCCGAACTGCGCGCGGGTCATGGCGAGCGACAGGTACAGGCGCTTGCGGGCGCGCGTGATGCCGACGTAGAAGAGGCGTCGCTCCTCCTGCGGACCACCGGGCTCCCCCGCCGAGATGCGGTGCGGGATGAGGTCCTCCTCGACACCCGTGACGAACACGGCGTCGTACTCGAGGCCCTTCGCCGTGTGCAGGGTCATGAGCGACACCGAGCCCGAGGCGTCCTCGAGGTCGTCGGCATCTGACACGAGAGCGACCTCGGTGAGGAAGTCGAGCAGCGTGCCCTCGGGGTTGTTCCGCGCGAATTCGCGCGCGACGGCCACCATCTCGTCGAGGTTCTCGATGCGCGCTTCATCCTGCGCGTCCTTGCTGGCGCGCAGCGCGTCGTAGTAGCCGCTCTTGTTCAGCAGCAGCGTGAGCCCCTCGGCGACCGCGGTCGGCGGGGCGAGCTCGCCCGACGACGGGAGCATGATCTCGGATGCCTCGGCCAGCACCGCGTCGAGATGCGCGATGGCCGCCTGGATCTTGGGGCCGACGCCCAGCGCCGACGAGTTCGCGAGCGCGTCGCGGAACGTGATCTGCTGATCCACCGCGTACCGCGAAATGGTCTCGATCGTCACGTCGCCGATGCCACGGCGGGGCCGGTTGATGATGCGCCGCATCGCCATCTCGTCGGCCGGGTTCGCGACCGCGACCAGGTACGCGAGGGCGTCCTTGATCTCGGCGCGCTCGTAGAACTTCGTGCCGCCCATGATCTTGTAGGGCAGCGCCGAGCGGATGAAGATCTCCTCCAGCGCACGCGACTGGGAGTTGGTGCGATAGAAGACGGCCATCTGCGAGTAGTCGACGCCGCCCCGGCGCAGAGCCTCGATCTCATCGGCGACGAACTGCGCCTCGTCGTGCTGCGAATAGCCGGTGAAGCCGACGATCTGCTCGCCCTCGCCGACGTCCGTCCACAGCTTCTTGTCTTTGCGGTCGAAGTTGTGGCTGATCACAGCGTTGGCAGCAGACAGGATGTTCTGCGTCGACCGATAGTTCTGCTCGAGGAGCACGACCTTGGCGCCCGGGTAGTCCTTCTCGAACTCGCTGATGTTGCGGATGTCGGCGCCGCGGAACGCGTAGATCGACTGATCCGAGTCGCCGACGACGGTGAGGGACGCGCCGTCTTCGGCGGCCGGCTCGGGCTCGAAGATCATCATGCCGCCGGACGCGGCGAGGGGCGCAGCATCCGATCCGGGCGGCCTGGTCAGCTCGTGGATCAGCGCGTACTGCGCGTGGTTGGTGTCTTGGTACTCGTCGACCAGCACGTGCCGGAAGCGCCGCCGGTAGACGTCGGCGACCTGCGGGAACGCGCGGAACAAGAAGACCGTCTGCCCGATGAGGTCGTCGAAGTCGAACGCGTTGGCCTTCTGCAGCTCGCGCTGGTAGGCGCCGAACAGCTCGACGAACACACGCTCGGCAGGGTCGCTCATGTTGGCCGAGCGGGCGTAGGACTCAGCATCCGCCAGCTCATTCTTCAAACGCGAGATCTTCGACTGCGTCGCCGCCGGCGTCAGGCCGAACGCGTCGGCCTCGTGCTCTTTGACGAGGCGCTTGATGAGTGCGCGCGAGTCGCCCGAGTCGTAGATCGTGAACGACTTGGTGAAGCCGAACTGCTCGGCCTCGCGCCTCAGGATGCGCACGCACGCGGAGTGGAACGTCGAGATCCACATACCGCGCGACGAGTCGCCCACGAGGTGCTCGACGCGCTCGCGCATCTCGCCCGCTGCCTTGTTGGTGAACGTGATCGCCAGGATCTGGCTCGGCCATGCCTCGCGGTTCCGCAGCAGCGAGGCGATGCGCCGCGTCAGCACGCTGGTCTTGCCGGAGCCCGCTCCGGCCACGATGAGCAGCGCCTGCCCGCGATACGTCACGGCCTCCCGCTGCTGCGGGTTGAGGCCTTCGAGCAGGTCGTCGTCGGGGCGTGCGCCGGGGGCCTGAGGGCCGATGTCTCTGCCGACGATGATGGGGGTGCTGGCGTCCGTCATTGCCCGTCAAGTCTAGGCGCGCGCGCCGACACCGACGCTGCCCGTCTCCTGCCCTTCCAGAGCGGACGGATGCTGCGCCTCACGGCAGCCGCGATGCCGCAGCCTTCAGCTCCCGGAGGGCCGAAGGCACCTCTTCGAGCCGCTCCTCCGCCTCGGTGCGCAGCAGATCGGCGATCGTCGCGTACGCATCGGACAGTTCGCCCGCCCGGCCCGCGAGCGCGCCTTCGTGCGCCACCCGGTTTGCGAGGAGCATCGCGTCGCGGTGCGCGCCGAGCGCGTCGTGCAGGTCGTCGCCGGCCTCCGCGATGGCCTCGACCTCCGTCGGGTACAGCTCCGGGGCGACGTCGGCGATCGCCTCGGCGACGTACCGCGTGCGGCGGGCGGCTTTCCGCAGTTCGTGGTGCGCCTCGTCGGAACCGTCGAGGCGGCCCTCCGCCTTCTCCACGCGACCGGCCTGCTTCGACAGCACCGCGGCGATCACGTCGACTGCGGGCCGGTCCGGCTCGACGACGCCCGCCGCTTCGACGAACTCCCGCAGCAGCCGCGCGCGCTCCTCCGCCCGCGGCGAGCGTGCGAGCTCCACGAGCCGCTCGTGCGCCGTGGGATACGCCTCCCGCTCGCTGTCGACGAGCCGCTGCACGATCGCCGGGTCATCGATCTCAGCGCGCTCCAGCAGCCGCTCCGCGACGTCGGCGCGCACCTCGATGTCGCGCACGACGCCGAGTTCGCGCCCCCACTCCGCGTACGCGACGCGCAGGCGCTCGGCCGATCGGGTGTCGAGCACCTCGCGGAAGCCCGCGAGCACGCTGCGCAGCCGCCGGACCCGCACGCGGTGCTGATGCACACCGTCGGTCTCGTCCGCCAGGGCAGCAGCGGCGGTGTCTTCGACCTCAGCCGCCGCGCGGCGCACGATCTCGCCGAGTACGTCCCCGACGGTCAGGTCCTTCGGAGTCGTGCCCATTCCCCGAGCCTAGACAGGCGCCGCGCCGCGGGAAAGATCCGGGGGCCGACCGGAGCGAGCTTTCAGCCGCTCACCGGCAAGATGGACCCCATGCGCACCCTCCTCAACATCATCTGGCTCGTGCTGTCGGGCTTCTGGATGTTCCTCGGCTACATGCTGGCGGGGGTGGTGCTGTGCATCCTCATCCTCACCATCCCGTGGGGCATCGCCTCGTTCCGCATCGGCCTCTACGCCCTGTGGCCCTTCGGCCGCACGATCGTCGACAAGCCCACCTCGGGCGTCGGCTCGTTCCTCGGCAACGTCGTCTGGGTGATCCTTGCGGGCTGGTGGCTGGCGATCGGCCACATCCTCACCGGCATCGCGCTGTGCATCACGATCATCGGCATCCCGCTCGGCATCGCGAGCTTCAAGCTCGTGCCGATCTCGCTGATGCCCCTCGGCAAGGTCATCGTCGACAGCCGCACGCTGCAGCCGGTCTGATCCCCATGACCGCACAGCCGCCATCCACCCGCGCTGCGTCGACGATCGGCGCGACGCATCAGCCGCTGCGCGAGCGGGTGCGCGACCTGATTCGCGATCGGATCGTGCGCGGCGACTTCGTGCCCGGCGACCGCCTCGTGGAACGGGTGCTCGCTGAGGAGATGGGCGTCTCGCGCGTCCCCGTGCGCGAAGCGCTCACCCTCCTCAAGGGCGAGGGGTTCGTGCAGGAGGTGCCGCGTCGCGGGGTGATCGTCACGGTACTGGCGAAGGAGGACGTCGACGACCTGTTCGATGTGCGCGTCGCCCTCGACGTGCAGTGCGCGCGGCTCGCGAGCGCGCGGGCGACGGATGCTGAGATCCAGGCGCTCTCGGCCATCGCCGACGACGCCGATGCCGCTCTCGCGCGGGGCGACCTCGTCGCGGTCGCCGAGCTCAACCAGGCGTTCCACGACGCCCTCCCGCGCATGGCGCACAACCGCATCCTGGCGTCGACCCTCGAACCGCTCGAGGGCCGGCTGCACTGGGTGCTCCGCCAGAACCGGTCGCCCGAGATCCTCCTCGCCGAGCATCGCGAACTGGTGGTGGCCCTCGCGAACCGCGACGCCGATGCGGCGGCCGCCGTCGCGCTGCGCCACGTGGACACGAGCCGCGCGCTCTGCCACGAGATCATGTTCGGCGCCTGAAGCGGCACCCGACCAACGCCGTTCGACCATCCACATCGGGAGCTGACCTGCCGGAAGGCGAACGCGCCGCGTGCCCGAAGGCACACGGCGCGAATGCGGTGGATCAGGCGCCAGCCGTGGGGCGGCCGACACACGGGATCACTCGGCGGCGAGGCTGCTGCAGCCCTCGTCACCCTCACCGACGCACAGCACGAGCGTGGAGGCGTCGACGAGGTCCTCGGGAACCTGGAAGCTCCACACGAACGTGTAGGACTTCTCGGGCGTCATCGGCACCTCGACGGCGCGCTGCGAGACGGCCTCGGCCGAGAAGGACTCGTCGTCGGTCGAACGCAGCACGGGGGCGACGTCGACGTCGGACTGGCCCTCGTCGGTCACCCACTGGGCGACGTTGACGGTGACCCACTGGTTGCCCTCGGCGGGCTCCTCGAGGGCTGCGGCAGCGCTCTCGTCGGGGACGATGCTGCTCCACACCTCGAGCTCGTTGCCGTCGGCGCCGACGCGCTCACCGGCGGCGGCGGGCTCGGTCACCGACGACTCGACGACGGAATCCGCGGCCGAGGTGGCGGTGGGCTCCGAGTCGGCGGTCGACGCGCAACCGGCGAGCAGAAGGCCGGAAACGGCGGCGATGGACAGGAGTGCTGTGCTTCGTGAGCGCATGGTGAATACCTCTTCGAATTGTTTCGGGGATGTTTCCACGCTACTCCTCCGAGACGTGTGGTCCGACCACGCCGCCCCTGCGACCCCCTTCTTCAGGAGGGGACGGATGCTGCGCCCCGCCGCCGTCGCCACGGCACCGCCAGCAGCAGGCCGACGACGAGCAGCGCACCGCCGAACGCCGCGGCCGCCCAGGGGGTCTCGGAAGGGATCTCGAGATACGTCGTGATGCCGAGGATGCGCGCGAGGCCCCACGGCAGCAGGCCCATCTCGTCGTTCCAGAGCGTCAGTGCGGATTCGAGGCCGACGAACCCGACGATCGCCGCGGGCACGAGCAGCCCTGCGCCCACCGCCGCGAGCACGTACCCGGTCGCGCGCCGCGCGCGCACCTGCGCCGACAGCGCCCATCCGGCGGCGACGAACACCCAGACGAACAGGGCGAACGCGACGGTGATGTACACGGTGCGCAGCACGGGGTCGGTCCAGAACGCGAACCAGTACCCGCCCGGGCCGGTGAACGACAGGGCGAAGAGCGTCACGATGCAGCGCAGCATCACGACCCCGCCGACGGCGGCGATGACCGGCCACGGCGAGCGCTCCCAGACGAAGAGGCGCAGCACCAGGGCGAACACAACCCAGGCGCCGATGATGACGGCGAGGTGGGTCCACGACAGGAACGACGTCTGCACGGCGCGCGTCGCGATCAGCAGCCCCGCGGGCACGATCAGCAGCAGCCAGCGGTCGAGCTCGAGCATGCCGAGTGTCGACTCGCGCGCCCGCCAGGGCCGCGTCGACGCGATCCACGTGGCGCGCGCCGCCGCGGCGCCGGGCTTCGCGACCAGGCGCGTGCGCGCGGCGAGCATGCCGATCACGACCCAGGCGATCGCGAGCACGAGCAGCACGCGCGCGATCCACGCCATGGGCTCGTCACGCACCGCCCGTTCGACGCCGAGTTGCGCGGCGGTGAGGTTGAACGCCGGGTAGTCGATGCTCCCCTCATACTTCGCGAGGTGCTCCGCCGCGCGCTCCTCGTACACGACGCGATCCGCATCCCATCGCGCGTGCGCCTCGGCCGAGAGCGTGTCGTGCCACTGTCCCTGGTGCAGGATCATCGCGCGGTACGCCTCGAGCAGGCGCAGGGTGTCGAGCTCGTAGTCGAGCGTGTCGAGGAATGCGGTCCGGATCTCCGAGGAGTGCCAGGTCGCAGCATCCGTCTCCGAAACGAGATCGCGCATCTGCTCGACCGCCGCCACCGCGTCGCCACCGGAAGCGATCGCGTCCTCGACGCCGTTCGCGCCGCTGTCGCGGACGATCGCATACAGCACGTCGAGCACCGCGGAATCGCCGGTGAGGATGTCCCACTCGAAGATCCACATCATGGGCGGCGGCTCGAGCCCGATCGCGAAGACCCGCTGCTGCGCGAACTGCGGCACATACATGCCCTGCGCGATAGCGTCGCGGGAATGGGTCATCGCCTCGACGATCGCCTCGACGGTGGCGGGGTCTTCGGAGAAGTACTCCCGGGCCCAGGCCGCGGTGATACCGGCGACCTCGGCTTCGGGATTCTGGGCGAGGGATGCTGCGAGCTGGGTGTTCAGCTCGTACAGCTGCCAGAATCCCGACTTCAGGTAGAGCGACATCGGACCGGCGCGCCACGGGCCGCCGTCCTGGGTCCAGACCCAGACGCCCTCGACCTGGTCGTTCTGTGCGAGCAGCTGCTGCAGCGCCCACTGGTACTGCGGGCCGAGGTCGTTCGGAAACGCCCCGAAGTTCTCGAACTCGCGCCGGCTCTGGAACTCGACGATGCGCCGCTGCGCCCCCTGCTCGAGCGTGTCGTTGAGCGGCAGCCACGTGTAGAAGTCGCCGAGCGTGTACTTCGTCGACACGATGAGTGCGGGCGAGTCCATGCCGCCCAGCACCGCCTCGTAAGACTCGTCGTTCGTGTGCATGTCGCCCACGGCGCCCACACCCACCGACCAGGTGCGGAAGATCACTTCGCGATCGGATGCCTCGGCCTGCCCCGTGAACGCCTCGAGCATCGTGCGCACGGCGTCGACCGAGGTCACCTCGAGCGCGGAGTAGTAGTCCCAGCCGCCCACGTCGTAGACCGGCCCCGCCTCGCCGATGCGGATGAGCACGCCGTCGAGTGCGGGCACGGCGTCGTAGAGCTCGTCGAGGCCGGCGGTGTAGACGCTCCACAGGTCGGGGTTCTCGGTGTCGAGCGAGCCGAACTCGTCGGTGAGGTGCTGCTCGAGCGGTCCGGTCAGCGCGAGCATGTCGGTGCGCAGGAACACCTTCATGCCGAGCTCGTCGGCGCGCTCCCAGAACGGCGCATAAGCCTCGCGCAGGGCGAGCGCCTTGTCGCGGTGGTCGTCGCCGTCGGCGTAGACCGGGCCGCCAGGCGCGTCGTCGAACGTGACGTACTCGACGAAGCCGGGGAACGCGACGGCGTTGAACCCGTTCGCGAGGGAGTGCCGGAGGAACCCGTCGAAGTCCTCGAACGCGGCGGCGAGCGCGGTCTCGTCGACGTACGGCGGCTCGGGCTGCATGACCGCGGCGAACGCCTTCGACGCGTGCGAGTAGTCGTCGCCGGATCCCCACTCGGCAGGATCCGGGATCACGCCGACCGCGCCGAGGTCGGTCATGCGCAGCTGCAGGCGCGAACTCTGGTGCGCGCCGATCAGGTCGGTGACCGACGCCGCGGCGCGGATCTGGTTGCTGAGGTCGTAGATCGCGCGGGTGGCTCCGGCCTCGCTCGTCGCGTTGACGCGCAGCGAAGTCGCGTCGCCTGCGAGGGTGTAGGCGTCATCATCGGTCGCGATGAGCGTCGGGTCGATCCGCACCGTGAGCACGGCTTCGCCGGAGGTTCCGGATGCTGCGGCCGCAGCATCCGTCAATTCCTCCAGTGCGACCGAGAGGCGTTCGGTGTCGGGTGCGTTGAACGTGAAGGAAGGCGGGAGGACGGGGTCGGCGACCTCGGGGACGACGGCGGCCGCGGGCTCCATCTGCGCCGACGGCTCGGTGCGGATGCCGAGCGCGTCGCCGACGGCGAACGCGACCCCGGCGCCGAGCGCGAGGAGGATGATCGCGGTGACGACAGCGAGGATGCCTCGCCGTCGCGCCGTCGTCATCCCTTGATCCTAGATCTAGGGGAACACGATCTCTGAGTGCGGCTGACGGATGAGAAACCCCTGCGCGCGATCGCAGCCCAGCTCCACCGCGATGTCGAGGTGCGTGAGGGTCTCGATCCCCTCGGCCACCACCCGCAGACCGTGCGCATGTGCGACCTCGACCTGGCTGCGCAGCCACGGCGGTGCCGGTCGCTCTGCGGCGCGCACCAGTTCGCCCGGCAGCTTCACCTCGGCGACCGGCAGGCTTCGGAGGAGTTCGGGCGAGGGCGGCTCCGCACCGGCGCCGGCGAGCGAGAACTCCACACCGATCTCGCGCAGCATGTGCAGCTGTGACAGCACCGCATCGTCGTCGATCGGCTGCAGATCGCGGGAAAGCTCGAAGACGAGTGAACCGGGCGCGAGCGAGCGTCGCGTGAACTCGCCGGCGACGTGATCGGCGAACGACTCGTCCTCGAACTGCGCGGGCGAGACGTTGACGGCGACGGCCCAGGCACGGCCCGTCTTTCGCCAGTCGTCGAGCGTGTCGAGGCACTCGTCGAGCATCCGCCGCCCGAGCGCATGGATCGCACCGCTGCGCTCGGCGACGCCGATCATCGTGACGGGGTCGATGTCGCCGAGCCGCGGGTGCCGCCACCGGCACAGCGCCTCCGCGGCGACGATCGAGCCGCTCTCCAATGACACCTGCGGCTGGTAGACGGCGAAGATCTCGGAACCGCCGACAGCGGCCGTCAGATCGTCCGCGAGGTCTCCAGTGGTGGGCATCCTTCAAGTCAGCCCTGCCAGGCGCCTCGATCGCAAGCGACAGCACGAGGAGCGACGATCGACTACAGTCCGCCCCATCACGCTCGTGGGCGTCCTTCGAGGACGGATCCGCCGGTCCATATACTTTTCTCGTCGCAGAGGTAGCAGGAGGATCGCGATGGCGTTTCGGAATCTGGAGACGTTGGAGACTTGGCTCGCCGAGTATCGGGCGCTGGGCAAGCCGATGGCCGATTCAGCACGCGTGATGGCGCAGGACGGTGATGGTGGCGCCGACACCGGTCTGGTGTTCTTCCGCCTCGGTCACGCTCCGACCGGCGTGTTCATCCAGCCGATCACGCAAGACGCCTCCGGCTGGGTCGCGACGATGGAGCCCCGCGAAGACAACCTGGTCCTGGACGCGTCGGGACTGCTCGAGCTGTCTGTCGAGCTGGCCGCGGTCTCCGATCTGTGCGCGTTCCTGGAGGCGAAGTCGCAGGCGTATCAGGGCATCGACGTCGCCTGAACGGCGGGTCAGTGCCGCGTGCTCACCGTCGCCGCGGTCAGGGCCTCGAGCAGCGCGGCCGAGTCGCCGACCAGGGTCTGATCGGCAGCTCCTACGGCGACGTCGAAGTCGTCGTCGAACCGATTGAGTGCGGACCACGGATCTTCGGCGATGTCGATCGTGGCGGTGATGCGGTTCACCCGCCTGTCGGCCGGGTCGACATCGCGTCGCACGAGAGCGCGGCCGACGAGCCGATCGATGAGCGTCGTCACGCCGGCCGAGGTGATGCCGAGGTACTCACGCAGCACCGTCGGCCGTGTTCCCGGATTCCCCACCACGAACAGCAGGGCGCGGGCATCGGTGTCGGTGATGCCGAGGCTGGCGCGCGCGGTCACCATCGCCGCATTGCGCGCATCGAGGTACCGACGCAGCGCCACCCCGAGGGTCAGCGCCGGGGTGTCGTTCGCCATGCCGCCATTCTCCCTCAGCCGCTTCGCGATCAGAATAGCTCAGTGAGCGAATATTTAAGATACTTACCTATATCTGCGAGGCATCGACTAGGCTGAAGCAACCCGCAGACGCGACACCCCTCGCCACACGCACCGCCTCGACACAGAAGCCAGGAGGCAACCGTGACCCCCCGAATTGCGCTGATCGGATGCCGCATCCTGACGACCCGGCGCGCCGCAGGCCTCCCATGCTAGGCGTCGCGGCCTGCGGGCTGATCGCCGTCGATTGCGAGTCGACGATTCTCGACGCGGATGCGCAGGTGCTGGACTGGATGAGCTGCGATCGCGAGGACGTGATCGGAAGACCGCTCGAGTCCCTGCTGACTCTGCGGATGCCACTGGCCGATGCCGACGGGCAGCGCCCCACAGATGCCACCCTCCATGGCGTGTCTGGGGTCGTCCGCCCCGTGGTGGTCGGCTCGCTCGGTGAGGACGAGTCCGGCGTCGAGCGCATCGCGGTGTACGACGTGTCGACTCGATCGGCGTTCAGCCTGGGGTTCCGCGGCGCAGAGGCGAAGACCGAGCGCGGCCGGCAGCGCCTGCAGATCCTCCTCAACGCCGCGGTCGGGTTCGGCAACGTCAGGACCGAGGTCGACGCGGCCGAGCTCCTGGTGGACGTCGCGCAGAGGGCGTTCGCCGCGAGTGCGGTGAGCGTACACATCAGCGGACCCGATGGGCTCGTGCAGGTGGCAGGGGTCAACCCGCTCGCCGACCATTGGCCACCGGGACTCCGGCCGGCCGGAACAGTGACCATGCTCGGGGGCCAGGTGCTGATCGTGCGCTCCCCCGAAGACGCGAACGCCTACGTCCCCGGGGTCGATATGAGCGAGATCTATCGGGCGGGCGGAGTGCACGCGGCGATCGCCTCGCCGATGCGCTCTCACGGAGACGCGGTGGGCTCGATGGTCTGCTTCTTCGACCACCCGCGGGAGTTCGACGAAGAAGCCGTGCCGCTCGCCGAGGCGCTGTCGAATCAGGCTGCCCAGGCCATCGCACGCATCCGGCTCGAAGACACCCTGCGCCGAGCGGCCATGCACGACGAGGTGACCGGGCTGCCGAACCGGCGGCTGATCGAAGAAGACGTCACGCGCACGCTGTTCCAGGACTATTCGGCGCTGACCGTGATCTTCATCGATATCGACGGCTTCAAGGCTGTCAACGATCTCCTGGGTCACGCAGCGGGGGACGCACTCCTCCATGAGATCGGGCAGCGGCTGCGCGGGGTCATCCGGGAGTCGGATGTGCTCGGGCGGTTCGGCGGCGACGAGTTCATCGCCGTCGCCGCCGTGGACAGCGTCGGTGACGCCGCGGCGCTCGCCGACCGCATCCGCGCCGCGATCGCGGAGCCGTACGACGACCTGCCGTCCGCGCTGACCATCACAGCGAGCGTCGGCGTGGTCACCGTCGGGAACGACGGCGCCCCGGTCATGGATCAGCTCATCCGCGCCGCCGATCACGCCATGTACGAGGCGAAGATGGCCGGCGGCGACCGCGTCGCCGTCGCCCACCACGCCTCGACCCCCATCCTCCGGTAGCTCCCGGCCCGGACCCGGCGCAGAACGCCGGGTCCGCAGCATCCATCGTCCTAACTGCTCTTGCGCATCGCGCGGATCCCGACCACGAGCCCCACCACCGCGAGCACGATCGCAGCCACCCATCCCCAGAGCACCTCGACCGCGCCGAGGTCGCCGGCGAAGAGCGCGCGCTCGGCCTGCACGACCCAGTTGACCGGGTTCACTGTCGACACCGCCCTCATCCAGGCCGGGCCCTCGTCGAGGGGCAGGAGCATGCCCGAGAGGATCAGCAGCGGGAAGATCAGCGTCTGCTGCACGCCCCAGAACAGCCACTCGCGGTCCTTGGTCTTGAGCGCCAGCGTGTACGACAGCGACCCGAGGCCGACGCCGAACACCGCGAGCAGCGCGAGTCCGATCACGAGTCCGGGCACGTTGATCGTGAAGCCGAACGGCCACGCGATGAGCACGATGATGAGCGCCTGCACGACGATCGGCGCGATCTCCTTGAGCGCGCGGCCGACCAGCAGCGACGACCGCGCGAGCGGCGCCACCAGCGTGCGCTCGTGCGAGCCCGTCATCATCTCGTACTGCAGGTTCGACCCGGTCGCGCCGGTGCCGAACAGCACGATCATCACGAGCACGCCGGGCACGAACCACTGCAGGGTCTCCCCCACGGGTGCGCCCGACGAGCCCACGAGCAGCGGCGCGAACAGCCCGAGGAACACCAGTGGCTGCACGAGGCTGAAGATCAGCGTGAACGGATCGCGCACCACCGGCTTCAGCTCGCGCGTCAGCACGTTCCACGTGTCGCGCGCAGGGTTCGCCCGCACCGCGGTGTCGGGCCGGGTCTCGATCTGGGTGCTCATCGCTTCGCTCCTGTCGTCTCGCTCACCTGTTCTGTGGTGACGGATGCCGCGGCCGCGGCATCCGTTTCTTCTTCGGGTTCGCTCTCTCCCTCGCCGGCCTCGCGCAGCGTGCGGCCGGTGAGCGCCAGGAACACGTCGTCGAGAGTCGGCGGCACTCCGGTCGCCGTCCGCACCGTGAGCCCGGCCGCGTCGAGAGCTCGCACTGCGGCGGGCAGCAGCGCGTCGCCTTCCGGCACCGTGAGGACGACGGATGCCGCGTCCCTTCGCACCTCCCGATCGGTGAGCTGCTGCACCACGTCGACGGCGGCGGCAGCATCCGTCTCGTCCGCGAAGCCGAAGGTGAGCACGTCGCCCGCCAGCTCCGCCTTCAGCCGCGCGGCGGTGTCGTCGGCGATCACGCGACCCTTGTCCATGACCATCACGCGCTCGGCGTAGCGGTCGGCCTCCTCGAGGTAGTGGGTCGTGAGGAAGACCGTCGTGCCGTACTGCGCGCGCAGGTCGATGATGTGCTGCCAGAGGTTGGCGCGGCTCTGCGGGTCGAGTCCGGTCGACGGCTCGTCGAGGAACAGCAGCGGCGGCGCGTGCATGAGCCCGAGGGCGACGTCGAGCCGGCGCTTCTGGCCGCCCGACAGCTGCTGCACCGACCGGGTCGCGAAGCCCGCCAGGTCGAGCGACTCGATGAGCTCGTCGGCTCGCGTGCGGGCTGCCGCCTTCGACATGCCGTAGAACGCGCCCTGGCTGAGCAGCTCGTCACGGGCGCGCTGCGCGAAGCTGCCGCTCGTGAGCTGGCCGACGTAGCCGATGCGGGCGCGGACTTCGGCGGGCTGCTTCAGGATGTCGAACCCGACGACCCGCGCCGTGCCCGATGTCGGCGGGATCAGGGTGGTGAGCATACGCAGGCTGGTCGATTTGCCGGCGCCGTTGGGTCCGAGGAACGCGACGAGCTCGCCGCGCGCCACCTCGAACGCGAGGTCGGTGACGGCCTCGACGGTCTTGCCTTTCACGGTGAAGCGCTTGGTCAGTCCCTGCGCTTGGATGATCGATTGGTTCGCCATGCCCCCAAACTAGGAGCGGATGCGGACAGATCCTGTCCGCGATGCGTGGCAATCTTGAGACATGTCCGACACGACCACCCGAGCCCTCTCGCTGCTCAACCTGCTCCAGACGCACCGGCACTGGCCGGGTTCCGAGCTGGCAGACCGGCTCGGCGTCACCGAGCGCACGGTGCGGCGCGACGTCGAGCGGCTGCGCGACCTGGGCTATCGCATCGAGTCGATCCCCGGTGCGGCGGGCGGTTACCGCCTCGAGGCCGGCAGCGCCGTGCCGCCGTTGCTGCTCACCGATGAGGAGGCGGTGGCGATGGCGATCGGGCTGCGGGTGGCAGCATCCCAGCGACTCGTGAGTGGTCCCGAGACGACCCTCACCGCCCTCGCGAAGCTCGAGCAGGTGCTGCCCGCTCCGCTCCGCCGGCGTGTCGCCGCGCTGGCGGAGACGGTGCAGCCCGCGGGCCTCAACGCCGGCGCCGCCGTCTCGGGCGAGGTGCTCGGCGAGCTGGCGCTCGCGACCCGCGACCACGAGCGCGTGCGCTTCATGTACACCGCGGCGTCGGGCGAGGTCACGCACCGCCGCGTCGAGCCGCACGCGCTCGCGCCCGCCGACCGGCACTGGTACCTGCTCTGCTGGGACCTCGACAAGGACGACTGGCGCACGTTCCGCGTGGATCGCCTGACGGATGTCGCGCACACGCGTGTGCTCTTCGAGCCGAAGCCGCTGACCCCCGAGCAGGTCGAGGAGTTCATCTTCGTCGCACGCTCGTGGGTGCGGCAGGCCGTCGAGGCGGATGCGGTGATGGAGATGCCGCTCGACGAGATGCGCGACTACTTCGGCCAGTGGGGCCAGGGCGCGTCGGCGGAGGACGCGACGCACACGCGGTGGCCCGTGGGCGGTTCGGACTTCCGCGAGACGATGTACGGCTTGACCTGGATCCCCGCGGGGGTCGAGTACACGACGGACCTGGCCTCGCCGGCGCGGGAGGAGCTGCGGGAGACGCTGGAACGGATGCTGCGCGCCCTCGACGCTCCCGCCCCGCCGGTGCCGCCTGAGCGGGCCTCGGCAAGGGAGCGCCAGCTCCCGGCGTGACCACCGCTCGTTGAGCGAGCGAAGCGAGTCGAAACGCCCGAGGGCGGCGCACCACCCCGGGGCGCAGCATCCGTCCCCTTGCTCACCCATCGGCACACGGCCCCACCAACCGGACAGTCGCTCAATAGGCTGAGCCCATGGAGCTGGGGATCTACGCGGTCATCGCCGTGGCGGTCATCGTGGCGGTCGCCGCGTTCTCCAAGAAGCTCGGAGTCGCGGCGCCGATCATCCTCGTCGTCGTGGGTGTGGGGCTGTCGTATCTGCCGGGTGTGCCCGACATCGAGGTGCCGCACGAGATCATCCTCGACGGGGTGCTGCCGCCGATCCTGTACGCCGCGGCGATCAGTGTGCCGATCACCGACTTCCGCCGGAACGTCGGGTCGATCGCGAGCCTGTCGGTCGTGCTGGTGATCGTCACCGCGTTCGCCGCGGGCTTCCTGCTGTTCTCGCTGCTGCCGGAGCTCAACCTCGCCGCGGCCATCGCGCTCGGGGCGATCATCAGCCCGCCCGACGCCGTGGCCGCGACCTCCATCGGCCGGCGTCTGGGGCTGCCGCCGAGGCTGCTCACGGTGCTCGAGGGCGAAGGCCTCCTCAATGACGCGACGGCGCTGGTGCTGCTGCGCTCGGCCGTGGCCGCCGCAGCGATCGGCGGCCTCACGACGCCGTGGGCCGGAGTCGTCGACTTCGTCTATGCCGTCGTCGTCGCGGTCGCGATCGGCCTTGTCGCCGGGTACGTGACGGTGTTCGTGCGGTCGAAGCTCAACGATCCCGTGCTCGACACAGCCCTGTCGATCGCTGTTCCGTTCGTCGCCTTCGCACCGGCTGAGGCGCTCGGCGCGTCCGGCGTGATGGCGGTCGTCGTCGCGGGCCTCTACACCGGACACGCGGCCCCCACGAAGTTCTCCGCGCAGGCGAGGATCAGTGACCGCATCAACTGGCGCACGATCCAGTTCCTGCTCGAGAACGGCGTGTTCCTCCTCATCGGCCTCGAGATCCGCACGCTCGTGGATCACGTGGATCCGACGGTCCTCAGCGCCGGCGACGCCGTGGTGATCGGCCTGATCGCCCTGGCCGCCCTCATCGTGATCCGCTTCCTGTGGATCGGCCCGCTCGTCTACTTTCTCGGCAAGCGTGAGGAGCGCACCGAGAGACGCACCTACCATGCGCTTCTCGCCCTGTACTACTACCGAAGTCACCCGGTCAGCACGGCGCGGCAGGCCCGCACCCGCGATCGCCTCGAGCGCGACTACGAGCGTCGGCGCGCCGACCTCGAGCAGCAGCGCCAGGAGCACATCGACTGGCGCGGCGGACTCGTGCTCGGCTGGTCGGGCATGCGCGGCGTGGTGACCCTCGCCGCCGCCCAGTCGCTGCCCGAGAACACCCCGTACCGCCCGCAGCTGATCCTGATCGCATTCACCGTCGCGGTGGTGAGCATCGTCGTGCAGGGCGGCACGCTGCCGTGGCTCATCCGCCTGCTCAAGGTGCAGGGCATCGACGCGCAGGAAGACCGCCGAGAGCTCGCCGCCCTCCTCGAAGACATCAGCCACGTCGGCCTCCAGACATTGGACGAGACCGAAATGGATGCTGCCACCACCGCCCCGATCGACCCCGATGTCATCGAGCGCGTGAGGCGTGCGTCTTTCTTGAGTACAGAGGCCGCGTGGGAACGCGCGCGTGTGATGCGCAAGCCGGGAGAGATGCCGCATCAGCGGTATCGCGAGATCCGTCTCACCGTCGTCGAGGCGGAGCGGGAACGCCTGCTGGAGCTGCGGTCCCAGGGCCGCTACTCTTCCCGCGTGCTCGCCGAGGCCCAGGCCATGCTCGATCTCGAGGAGACCCGCCTGTCGCGCCACTCCGGCGACCACTGACCCCGGCTCTCGCCCTTCCCCTCCACCGACCTCCCAGGGACGTCGTGAAGCACGCTGGTAGGCCGCCCGACCCTGGGCCGGGCCGGTGGTGGAAGTGTCGGTGATCTATGCGGACCTGGCGCGTCTGAGTTGGTCGAGGAGGAGCCGGTTGGGTCCGCGCCATCGTCGCTGCGGGTCGATCCAGCCGGGTGGTCGCACCTGCGGCATGCCGTCGACCATGCGGATCTCCCACCCGCTGGTCTCAATGCCGTGATGGTGGTGCCAACAGAGCAGCACGCCGTTGTCGACTGTGGTCGGGCCGCCCTTGGCCCAGTCGATGACATGGTGCACTTCGCACCATGCGGCGGGAACTGTGCAGCCGGGGGTGATGCAGCCTCCATCGCGAGCGCCGATCGCCTTGCGCTGCCAGTGGTTGAAGACCCGGTCCTCGACGTGCAATGCCTTGATCGCACCATTCTCGGCGAGGGTGAGTCGGTGAATGGTGCCGTGGCAGCCCGCGTGCCGAGCGAGCGACGCCGGCACCGGCACGGGACCGCCCGCGCTCTCGATGAACGCGACGCCGTCCGGATCGGCCAGGTCTTGTTCCGTCGTGGTGACGATCAGGGTCGGCGCGGCGCCGCCCAGCGTCGGCGTCGCGGCCGCACCGGCCGCCACCGACAGCACCGACGCGAACGCATCGTGCCGCTTCTGATCCGCGCTCCGCGGATCCAGTACCCGATCCTCCGAACCCTCAACCCCGTCGGATGCTGCGGTGTCCACGAAACGAGGGCCGCGATCCTGCGCGCGCGGGTTCAGATGCGCGTCCATCAGCCGGTCGAACTGCGCCGCGACATCCTCGGTGAGATCGCCGGACCGAGCGTGTCACCGAGCAGGCCGGCAATGCTCCGGAGGTCCGTCAGGGGGAAGTTCATAGCCCAATTCTCCCGAGGGGTTCCGACATGCACACCCCCGAAAAGCGCCGGTCAGAGTTCATTCTGTGGATAACTTCCGATCGGGTGGATTCGCCACTGCATGGGGAGGAATCGCGCCCAGGCCTAGCGATCCTCAGCCGGTATCCACGGACCCCCGATCCCCGGATGACCGCGCCCTGAATCCCCTTCACGCCGACGCCCAGCATGAGAAGCACGCACCCACCTAGGAGCCCCTCATGCCCAAGCCCCTCGACATCCCCGTTCCCGACCTCACCGGCAAGGTCGCCCTCGTCACCGGCGCGAGCGACGGCGTCGGCCTCGAGATCGCCGCGCGTCTCGCGCGCGCCGGTGCCGACATCCTCATGCCCGTCCGCAACCCGCAGAAGGCGAGGCTGCGGCAAACCGGATCGCGGAGCGAACCCCGCGCGGCGGCATCCGTGTCCTCCCCCTCGACCTCGCCTCGCTCGACTCGATCGCCACCCTCACCGCGCAGCTGAACGCCGACGGCCGCCCCATCGACCTCCTCATCGCGAACGCCGGCGTGATGACCCCACCGACGCGACAGCTCACCGCCGATGGGTTCGAGCTGCAGCTCGCGACGAATCACCTCGGCCATTTCTCGCTCGTCGCCCAGCTGCTCCCGCTCCTCGTCGAGGCGAAAGCGCACGTCACCAGCCAGGTGAGCGTCGCGGCCGATCAGGGCGCCGTGAACTGGGACGACCCCAATTGGGAGCACGGCTACGACCCGATGAAGGCGTACAGCTCGTCGAAGATCGCTTTCGGCCTCTTCGCGATGGAATTGCAGCGGAGATCGGATGCTGCGGCCTGGGGCCTCCGCAGCACCCTCTCGCATCCGGGCATCACGCCCACGAACCTGCTCGCCGCGCAGCCGGGCATGGGGCGGTCCACCGACACCAGCGCGGTGAGGTTCATCCGGGCGATGTCACGGCGCGGCATCCTGTTCGGCACTCCCACGTCGGCGGCGCTGTCGGCGGTGCACGCGGCGACGAGCCCCGACGCCCGCGGCGGCCACCTCTACGGGCCGAAGGGCTTCCGCCACTTGAGCGGCCTCCCGGCGGAGCAGCTGGTGTATTCACGGCTGCAGAGCGAGGCCGACGCCCGGCGCGTGTGGGAGCTCTCCGAGCGCCTCACCGGCGTGCGGGTCGAGGTCCCTGGTCGTTGAGCCAGCGAGCCATCTCCCGGTCGTTGAGCCAGCGGGCCACCTCCCGGTCGTTGAGCGAGCGAAGCGAGTCGAAACGCCACAGAGGGATCCGCGCTCCCTGGTTGAGGGATGACGGATGCCGCAGACTCGGGTGATGGACAGAGCACAGCTGGCCGACTTCCTGCGTCGCCGCCGCGAGGCCCTGCAGCCCGAAGACGTCGGGCTGCGCCGCGGGTCTCGTCGCCGGACGGCGGGCCTTCGGCGCGAGGAGGTCGCGGTGCTCTGCGACATGTCGACCGACTACTACAGCCGGCTCGAGCAGGCCCGCGGTCCGCAACCGTCGGAGCAGATGCTCGCGGCGATCGCCCGCGGTCTGCGGCTGACGCTCGACGAGCGCGACCACCTGTTCCGGCTCGCCGGCCACACGGCGCCGGCGCGGGCCCTGCGGAGCGAGCACGTCTCCCCCGGCCTCATGCGCATCCTCGACCGGCTCGCCGACACGCCCGCTCAGGTGATGACCGAGCTCGGCGAGACGCTCGCGCAGACGCCGGCCGCCCGCGCGCTCTTCGGCGATGAGACCCGATTCGAGGGGTTCGCCCGCAGCGTCGGGTACCGCTGGTTCACGGATCCGTCGGCGCGCACCGTGTACCCGGCCGAGGACCATCCGATGCACTCGCGCGCGTTCGCCGCCGAGGTCCGCACGGCCTACGCGAAGTTCGGCGCCGACTCGCGCGCCGGCGCGATGGTGTCGGCGCTGCTGCGGGAGAGCCCGGAGTTCGCTGAGCTCTGGGCCGAGCACGAGGTGCGCTCGACGCACGCGCGCGAGAAGCGCCTGCAGCACCCCGAGGTCGGCGTGATGGACATGCAATGTCAGTTCCTCATCGACCCCGAGCAGGGCCAGACCCTCCTCGTGCTCACCGCGACGCCCGGCACCGAGAGCTATGAGCGACTGCAGCTGCTCTCGGTGATCGGCACGCAGGAGATCGCAGCCGGCCGCTGAGGTCGGGCTCCTCCTCTACTCTCGGCGTATGCGCTGCGTCGCCTTCATGCGGAACGTCAACCAGGGTCAGCGCGGCCATCCGTCCACCGCGGACATCGTGGCCGGCTTCGCCGACGCCGGCTGCCCGGAGGTTCAGACCTTCCAGAGCAACGGCACCATCATCTTCGACTCCGACGAGCCCGCGGAAGTGGTTGCGAGCGCCGAGGAGGCGATCGCCGCCCGATCCGGACACGAGCGCGACATCCTCTGGATCCCGTTCGCCGACCTGCTGTCGATCGCCGACCGCCACGCCGCGCTCGACCCGCACGGGCACGAGTTCACGCTTCACCGCGGCGGCACGGTCGATGCACAAGCCCCCCACGCGCTCGCCCTCACCGCTCGGGCCAGCTGCGAGATCGTCGACGCCGGGCCGGGCTGGGCGCTCATCAGCAACGACGTCGAGGGCCAGGGCAACGCCACCCCCGTGCTCGAACGCCTCACCGGCGACCGCGCGACCTCCCGCGGGCTGCCGACGATCCTCCGTCTGGTCGCGCGCTTCGGCTCCCCACCTGGGTGAGTCAGTCGTCGAAGATCCCCACCGACTCCGACAGCCGCGTGACCTCGTCCGCGCTGAGCTCGAGGTTCGCCGCCTGCGCCGAGTCGGTGACGGATGCTGCGCGCCGAGCTCCCGGAATCGGGATGACGTGCGAGCCCAGCGCCAGCTCCCAGGCGAGCACCGCCTGCTGCGGGCTGACGCCGTGCGCCTCACCGATCTCGCGGAACGCCGAGAACCGGTCGCCG
This sequence comes from Microbacterium sp. F01, assembly GCF_056156365.1. Lineage (NCBI taxonomy): Bacteria > Bacillati > Actinomycetota > Actinomycetes > Micrococcales > Microbacteriaceae > Microbacterium > Microbacterium sp. F01. The sequence goes on along the minus strand of NZ_CM149592.1, from coordinate 945,508 downwards.
ACCCGGCGTGCTCCGCCGCCGGTGCCGCCCAGCGGGCTCCACGGCAGGAACGCGATGCCGTGCTCCTCGCAGAAGCGCAGTTCGTCGATGCTTCCCGGGTGCTTCGGTGAGAACTCGTTCTGCACGCTGGCGAGATTGCCCTCGCCGAGCACGTCGATCGCGATCTGGATCTCTTCGACGCTCGCGTTCGAGATTCCGATCGCATGAATGAGGCCGTCGTCCTGCAGCGCCTTCAGTCCCGCGATGATGTCGCCGTAGACGAGCCAGCGATCGGGGCGGTGGTACTGGTACAGCTCGATCTGGTCGATGCCGAGGATGTCGAGCGACTTCTCGGCCGCCGAGCGCAGATACGCCTCAGAGCCGTCGCGCCCCTTGGACCCGTCTTCGCGGAGCGTGATGCCGCCCTTCGTCGCGACGAAGACGCTCGACGCGTCGCCGTCCCACGTGCGCAGCGCCTCGGCGACGATGCGCTCGTTGTGCCCCATCTCCTCACCGTCCGGCGCGTAGATGTCGGCGGTGTCGATGAGCGTGACGCCGGCGTCGAGCGCGGCATGCACGGTCGCCACAGCGTCCTCGAACGACGGGTAAACCTTGTCGTTGTTCATCGACAGCGGCATCGCGCCGAGCCCGATCGCCGAAACCTGTCGCCCCGCCAGCGTGCGCTGCTTCATCGCATCTCCTTCTCGCATGAGCCCAGCCTGCCACCGACCCGAACAGCCGAGCGCGGGCTGGACAAACGCCGTCGGAGTGGGTCCTAGGTAGAGGGGCCGAGCACAAGGCGGGGCTCGACGAACCGTTCACCGCCTGTCAAGGCGGGCTCGATGACATTGTCGGCTGCCACGCGGCCCACGCCGGTCAGATCGAGGTCGACCGTGGTGAGGCGCCGCAGTTTCTGATCGAGGATGACTTCCTCCCAGTTGTCGACGCCGACGACCGCGACATCGCCCGGTACGTCCGCTCCCGCTGCCTCCAACGCATCGAGGACGCCGAAGCCGATGTGGTCGTTGCCGCAGAAGACGGCGTCGAACTCGTCGCCCGACTCCCGCAGTGCTGCGACCGCCTGCTCGCCCCACTCGCGGCGCCAGCTTCCGTAGAGGCTCGCCAGCGATGCCACGCCGGCTTCGGCGAGCGCGCGGCGGAAGCCGGCCTCGCGACGACGAACCGCGAGGTCGTCGGCGTCCGCGGTGACGTGGGCGATCCGCGTGCGTCCGAGGGAGATCAGATGCCGCCCCGCGAGGTAGCCCGCCTGCTCGTTGTCGGGCACGAAGAGCGAGTCCCCGGGATTGTCGGAAGCCGCGAACGCGTAGGTCACCGGTACGTCGAACTGATGCGTGATGGACGGGGTGACCCGCCCGAATCCCGCTCCGACGACAAGGAGCCCGTCGATGCGCCGGTCGCGCAGGGTACGGATGCTCTCGGTCATCTCGTGGTGGGCGTTGATGCGTCCGTCGAAGACCAGGACGGCGCGCTCGCGACGACCGAACTCGAGGATCGCTCCCATGACGACGGCGCGGGAGAACGTTGCGGTCGCTCGGTGCGTGAGTAGACCGACGGTGCGGCTGCGGCCCGACGCGAAGGACAGCGCCAGCGCGTTCGGCCGGAAGTCGAGCCGTTCGGCGGCCTCGCGCACGCGGGCCTTGGTCGCCGCGGACACGACGGGACTGTCGTTGAGGGCCTTGGACGCCGTCGCCTTCGACACGCCCGCCACCGCAGCGACGTCGCTCAACCGCACAGCGCGTTGCGTGACCATCTCGTGATCCTACTGACCCGAGCCCGCGAGCACGGGGACGTCGTGCGTGCGACTCGCACCCGATTCGCTGCCCAGCTGCTCCTCGACGAATCCCACCTGATGCGGCCAGTGCTCCGCCCCGCCGCCCTCGTGCTCGTTGAATTCGAACGTGACCATTTCCTTCACGGATGCTGCGTACGCGTTGTACGCCGCGAACACCGTCGACGGCGGGCACACGGGGTCTTGGAGCCCGACGGAGAACAGTGCCGGTGCGGTCGCGCGCGCGGCGAAGTTCACACCGTCGAAGTACGACAGCGTCCGGAACACCGCGTCGGTGCGACCGCGGTGGATCGCGAGGTATCGCACGACCTCCTGATAGGGCTCGCGCCCTGTCATCCCGACGGCGCGACGGAAATGGCAGAGGAACGGGAAATCGACGACCGCTGCGACGAGATCGGACTGGAGCCCCGCGACGGCGAGCGCGATGCCGCCCCCTTGGCTGCCGCCGGCGACGGCGACCGCCGAAGGGTCGATTCCCTCGATACCGCGCACCGCGTCCACGCACCGAACGCCGTCGGTGTACACCCGGCGGTAGTAGTACGTCGTGGGACCCCCGATGCCGCGCGTGAGGAATCCGGGCACGCTCGGCTCCGATCCGTGCGGATCGGGGGTGTCGGCGGCCGCCTGTCCGCGCGTGTCCATGACGATGTGGGCGAATCCTGCGGCCGCCCACGTGAGCCGCTGCTGCGGCATCCCTCGCCCCCCTCCGTAACCGAGGAACTCGACGATCGCCGGAATGTCGCCGGTGACCCCGGCGGGGCGCAGATACCAAGCGCGCACCGGATCGCCCGCGAAACCGGGAAAGACGAGTTCGCGTGCTTCGATCGCGCGGAGCGGTGAAGACGCATCGGCGACCGTGACGTGGCCGCCGGCCGCCCGTGCCTCGCCGATCGTCTGGGCCCAGAACAGGTCGAAGTCGTCAGGGGCCGCGACCTCCGGTGCGAAGCGGTGCAGCTCCTCGAGCGGAAGATCGAACCGCGTCATCGCGACGCCTCCGCTACCGGCGCGCCGACCGCCGCACGTGCCCCGCCGGGCGCGAGCGCGGTCGCGGCGGCTCCGAAGGGCAGGTCGCGGATGAGCACCGGTGCTCGATCGACGAGGGAGTCGTTGCCCGCGACGCCGACCGCCATCGCCCGAACACCGTCCAGCCAGGTGGCCGCCTGACCGAGGGGATCGGCGTCCGCTCCGACCAGCAGATCGTGGAGCAGGGCGTCGTCGGCGCCCCCATGCCCGCCGGCGGCATGCGGGATCCGGATCTCACGTGCCGCGTCGAAATGACGCTGGACCACCAGTCGCTCCCCGACCGGGCGGCCGGTCTCGTCGACGACCCCGTCGGGGCTCGCGCTCGGGTCGACGACCTGCTGACGCCCGGACTCGTCGAGCAGGAGGGCGCCGCGCTCGACGACCGACAGCTCGGCGCGACCCGCCGTGCCGTTGACGGCGACGGTGTAGCCCTCCCACGGGGAGTGTGCGTTGAGCGCGTACGTCATGGTGGCGCCTGCGGCGTAGTCGACGATCAGCGAGAGGTTGTCTTCGATGCTGATGCCCTCGTCGAACACATCGCGGTCGCGCAGATAGCCGTCGTGCTGCTCCTGCTCGTAGTACAGCCCGCGCAGCACGTCGTGCTCGCGCAGGTCGAGCGCGAACGGATCGCGGCGCTCAGCGTCGACCGTGCCTCGCTCGGGCCGCTTCCCCAGCCCGCGGATCGCGGCGTTCTGCGCCCCGTAGAAGCGCAGCCCGCCACTGGCGAACACGCGCACGGGCAGATCGGCGAGCCACCAGTTGACCAGATCGAAGTGGTGCGACGACTTGTGGACCAGCAGCCCCCCGGAGTTCTGCTTCTGCCGATGCCAGCGGCGGAAGTAGTCGGCACCGTGCGACGTGTCGAGCAGCCACTCGAAGTGCACCGAGGTGACCTCGCCGATCTCTCCACCCGTGATGACGCTCTTGAGGGCCGCGTTGCGCGGCGAGTACCGGTAGTTGAAGGTGACGGTCACCGCGCGCCCGGTGGACTCGACGGCGTCGGCGATGCGGCGGACGCCGTCGGCGTCGGTCGTCAGCGGCTTCTCGACCACGACGTCGGCGCCGCCGTGGAGGGCGGCGACGACCAGGTCGGCGTGGGCGAAATCGGGCGCCGTGACGATGACCCGCTCGATGCGCAGCCGATCGATCGCAGCAGGCAGTTCGGCCGCATCGAACCGCGCCGGCGCCGGCCGACCGGCTGCCGCGACCCTCCGCTCGTTCCAGTCCAGACGGCCCTCATTCGGGTCGGCCCAGGCGGCGAGCTCGGCGACATCGGCGTAGGGTCCGGTGAGCGCGTCGATGTACATCTGCGCTCGCGCTCCGGTGCCGATGATCGCGTAGCGGGTCGGTGCGGTCATTGGAGGTCTCCCTGTTCATCTGGCTGGGCATCGGTACGCGCGCAGTCGACCGCGGGCACCGGCAGCTCCACGGTCGTGTACGACGCGGCGCGATCGGGCTCGCGGTACGGCACGTAGGCCGCGACCCGCACGTTCCCCGCGTCGGCCGTCGCGTGCGCGGATCGCAACTCCATGACGCGGGTCGCCCCCGCGGGGACGGCCGAGCGCTTCTCGTCGGCGAACGACGAGGTCGCGCGGATGTCCGACGCGAACACGGCGGTGTTCCGCACCGACACGAGGTAGCTCACCCGGTCGCCGAGACAGCGCGCCTGGACGGATGCCTCGACCGAGGCGTCGTCGCCCCGCACCCGCTCGATCGCGATCGTGTAGATCGTGCTCGGCCGCCCGTCCGCCGAGGCGACCACGGTCGCGGTGCCGGGGGCATCGGTCGGCTGCGTCACCTCGAGACGGATGCCGTCACCCGCGGTCGCGGTGATGACGGGCAGCGGTCCTCCGGCGAGCGCCGGCACCCGGTACTCGGTGCGGTCGGGCGCGAAGCCGGCGAGCGGCTCGCCGTCGACCTCGATGCTCACGGCCTCCGCCGGGCGCACGGGCTCGACGGGCACGACCGGCAGGAAGAGGGCCGCGTTCTTGCCCGCGCCGATCCCGCTCCCCCACTCGGAGAATCCCTCGCGGGTGCCGCCGTCGTTGTCGTTCACGAGAAGCGAGAACGAGAAGGCGCCGTCGGCCGGATCGACGCCGAGCACGTCCCACGGGACGGTGACGTCGTACGACGTGGTCGTGCCGTCGCGCGTGACCGCGGCGGGGGCGTCGATGACGCCGACAGGAGAGGTGTAGCGGTAGACGCCCGGACCCGTCGCACCGAGATACGCGCCGATCTCGACGCGCGAGGCGGGGGCGGCGCCCGGCAGCCCGCGCGCGACGGCGAACTGCAGCGAGTCGCCCGACCACAGCCGGTCGATCGTCGCCGCGGCGGTGTGGTCCTCGTCCTGCACGTCGGCGCGCACGCGCAGACCGTCGGCGCTCCACGACACCGCGAAGGTCCCGCCGAGGTCGTCGGCCGAGGCGACGGGGCCGCTGAGCGGCACATAGGTGCCGAGCTCCCGCAGGTCGACCGCGACCGCGTCCGACGGCGCGCCCGCGATCGCGGCCCGAGCCGTCGTGCCCGAGAGCCGGCGCTCGTCCGACCCTGCGGTGGCGCTCACGGTGAACGGGTACCCCCGCCAGGCGTCCAGGTCGCCGAGATCCGGCGCGAGCGTGGCCGTCTCGCCACCGGCGACCTGCACCGCGGGCAGCACGCCCGACGCGCCGCCGACCGACCACGAGATGTCGTCGACCTCGACCATCGGCGCTCCCGCGAGGTTGCGCACGGTCAGTGCGAGGCCGACGCCGTCCTCTCCGGCGACGGGTCCGAGCGACAGGACGGGGTTCTGAACGACGGTCGTGCTGTCGTCGACGAACGCGACGACGGCGTCGCCGCTGCGCACGGTGTAGGCGACGGGGTGGGCGCCGAGTTCACGCAGGGCGGCGAGCGGCAGCGAGCCGGCGACCTCGGTCGCCGGACCGGTGAGAGTCGTGCCCCCGCCGACCGGCCCGAACACCGACACGTCGCCGGTGACACCGAGCGCGGCCCGATCGACCGCGACGGGCACCTCGGGGGTGCCGTCGAGCGGGATCTGGGCGGGGGTGTCGATGCGCACGGCAGGATCCGCGACGAGAGCCGGCGTCGAGAGTGCACCGGTCACGTAGACGGGGTTCGCCCCGACGGTGACCTCGACCCGTCCGTTCGGCTGCGCGCGCCACGATCGGCCGTCGCCCTTCACCAGCCGGGCGGCGCTGCCGGTGTCGATCGCGAGCGTCACCGGGTCGCCGGTGGCCCACAGCATCCGAAGCACGGCGCCCGAGGCATCCGTGTACTCCGCCACGACCGCGCCGTCGAGGCGGTGAAGGCCCGAGAGCTCGTGCCCGGCGGTCAGCCGGTTGAAGACCGCGAGCGCGGGATACGCCGGCTTCGGGGTGAGTGCCGTGCCACCGTCGGCGGGCAGGCGCGAGATGCCGAAGTTGTGCTCGGGCTCAGCACGGTTGCCGCCCGAATCGATCAGCTCGTAGTAGACGACGCGATCGACTCCCGCGGCTTCGAGCAGCGCCGCTGACCGCACGATGTACGCGGCCTGCTGCTCTTCGGTGGTGCCGCCGGTAGTCGTCGTCCAGCCGTGCTCGCTGAGCCAGATCGGGATACCTGCGCCCGGCGCGTACTCGTCGATCAGGGCGCGCAGGGTCGCGACGCCGGCTTCGGTGCGGCCCTCGGGAGCGACCGGGAAGTCGTACGTGTGGTAGCTGACGACGTCCAGGTGTTCGAGCGCGCCGAGGGCGAAAAGGTCCTCCATGAAGTCCCACTTGGCCCCGGCGCTGACCGGACCGACGACGCGCGCACCCGGTGCGGCATCGTGGATCGCGGCGGCCGCCGGCACGAGCAGATCCATGTAGCAGCCGGCGGTCATGCCACAAGCCCCGTTGTTGAAGGTGTGGTTGAACTCGTTGTAGATCTCGTAGTCCACGTCGGACCCGTAATGGGCGGCGGCCGCCGCGGCGTAGTCCGCAAAGGCGGCGATCCCCTCCGGCGAGCTCGGCGTCTTGCCCCCGTCGTACCAGCGGCTGAAGTACGCGAGGATGACCAGCGGCCGCTCGCCACGAGCCTTCGCGGCAGCCAGCTGCGCGTCGAAGTGGGCAGGGAACTGATACACGCCGGGCGACGTCTCGATGGTGTCCCACGACGGCCCCTCGCGCAGCACGCCCGCGGCGAGCGGGCCCATCAGGCTGTCGACCTGATCGACGGAGTACCGGTTCACGTGCACCGCGACACCGACCGGATGGTCCGCAGGTGCCCGGTCGCCGGCGCTCTCGACGATCGCGAGCGTGGCGGTGCGGGTCGCCGCGACCGGCGCGGTCACCGACATCGTGACGGAGTAGTAGCCCGCCGGCAGCGCGTCGAGATCGATGGATGCCTCGCCCCCGGCGACCGCTTCGACGTCCGAGTCGAGGCGCTGCCCGGAGGAGGCACGCACGTCCCACGTGACGCTGTCGGCCAGGGTCGTCACGCCGACGTGCGCGTCGCCGACCTTGTAGACGAGCGCGGTGTCGGTGAACGCCAGGGTGCCCGGCGGTGGATCATGCTGCTCGAACGACGGATTGATCACGAGGTTCGCCTCGCTCGCCGGCGCGGTCATGCGCACGTCGTCCACCCACACCGTCCCGGCACCGCGCACCAGCAAGCGCATGACGAAGGTCATGCTGCCGAGCGGCTGGGTGTAGGTCCACTCCAGCTTCGTCCACTCGTTCGTGCCCGCAGGGAGCTCGACCCGCTGTGAGTGATCGCCGCTCAGCACGAAGTACGCGGCACCGGACGACGAGAGGTCCTGCGTCTTCACCCACGCACTCATTGCATACGTGGTGCCGCCCGTCGCCCGGACGCTCTGACGCAGATCGACGTAACTGTTCGAGTAGGGCGAGGCGAAATCGACCCGCGCAGCCGTCGCTCCCTGGTAGGCCTCGGCCGTGTCGGCCGACACCACGAAGTCGGGCGTGCCCGAGGCTGTCGCCGTCCAGCCCTCGAAGGAGTCGGACTCGGTGAGGCTCGCCCGCGCGGGCGGGGACACCGCGAGCAGGAGGCCGACGACGAGGGTGAGCGTCGTCAGCAGGGCCGCCAGGGGCGCGACACTGCGCCGGTGCACATGGGACATGTGGAGGATCCGATCCGGGTGACCGTCGTGGTCACCCCTTGATCGCGCCGGCCTGACCGGCGCTGCGGAGGAACTGACGCTGGAACATCAGGAACAGCGCGATGGGGATGATCACCGAGATGAACATGCCCGCCATGAGCAGGCTCGTCGGGGCGGTGTCGCTGACGCGGTACAGCCCGACCGACAGCGGCTGCAGATCCGGCGAGGGCAGCACCAGTAGCGGCCAGAGGAACTCCTTCCACGAGCCGACGATCGTCAGCAGCGACACCACGCCGATCACGGGCCGCGACATCGGGAGGACGATCGACCAGAACACCCGGAACACGCCGGCGCCGTCGATCCTCGCGGCTTCGAACACATCGCGGGGCAGGCGGTCGAAGAAGCGGGCGACGAGCAGCACGTTGAAGGCGCTGGCCGCGGTCGGCAGCCACACCGCCCAGTACGTGTTGACGAGGTTCACACCGATCAGCGGCACGTCGAGGATGGTGACGTAGAGCGAGATCAGCGACACGACACCCGGGATGAAGAGCGTCGCGAGCACGCCGATGTTGACGACCTTGGCGTAGCGGGGCTTGAGGATCGAGATGCCGTACCCACCGGTCAAGGCGACCAGGAGACCGAAGAACCAGCAGCCCGCCGCCATCCAGACCGTGTTGAGCAGGTACTGGCCGATCCGGATCTGCGACCACGCGTCGGGGAGGTTCTGCCACTGGATGCCGCTCGGCCACCATTCGAACGGATACTTCAGGATGTCCTGGCTGGTCGAGAGCGCGGCCTTGAACAGCCACAGCAGCGGCCCGAACGAGACGACGACGAGGGCGACGATGAGGACGACCGCGAGGATCCGCGTCGTGAGGCGCACCGAGCGCCGCGACCGGTCGAGCGTCGAGACGTTGGTGCGGTCGTCGGACGCTTCCGCCTCTTCCTTCCCCTTGCCGATGGCGCGGACCGTGGTGGTCACGAAGGTCACGAGTCGCTCCACTTCCGCGTGAGTCGCAGGTAGATCGCCGAGATCGCGCTCAGGACGACGGCGAGCAGCAGGCTCAGCGCCGTCGCCTTGCCGAAGTCGCCCGACAGGAAGGCGTAGTTGTAGATGAGCATCAGGAGGGTCACGGTCCGGTTCTCGGGCCCGCCGCCGGTCATGACGAACGGGTCGGTGAAGACCTGCATGGTGCCGATGATCTGCAGCAGCAGCATGAGCAGGATCACGCTGCGCAGCTGGGGAAGCGTCACGTGCCAGGTGCGCTGCAGCACCGAAGCCCCGTCGACCTCGGCCGCGTCGTAGAGCTCGGCCTGGATCGACATGAGCGCGGCGAGGTAGATGATCGTCGCGGTGCCCGCGGTCGCCCACGTGGCCTGGATCACGATGCTGGGCATCGCGAGGGCCGGATCCTGAAGCCAGCCGACCGGCCCGAGGCCGAACCAGCCGAGCACGGTGTTGAAGAGCCCCGAAGACGACGGGTCGTAGAACTGCTTCCAGAGCAGAACGCTCACGACCGGCGGGATGATGACGGGGAGGTACACCAGCACGCTCGAGAGCTGCCGGCTCCGCCGCAGTTCAGCCATGACCATGGCCATCAGGATCGGCAGCGGGAACCCGATGAGCAGCGCCAGGACGGCGAACCAGACCGTGTTGCCGGCGGCGGTCCACAGCACCGGGTCGGCCAGCACGCGCTCGAAGTTCCGCAGCCCCACCCACGAGGGCTCGTTGATGAGGTCCGTCTGCTGGAAAGCCAGGATGAGGCTCTTGAGGATCGGCCACCACGCGAAGTAGCCGAACGTCAGCAGCAGCGGCAGGAACATGAGGAGCGTCGGAACCCCGCCGTTGCGTATCCATGCCAGCACTCGCGTGCGCGGCCCCTTGCGTCGCCGGGGTGCTCCCGGCGCTGTGGCGGGGTCCGCCGCCGCAGCGGTCGGCGGGCCGACGAACGGCGGTGCAGTTGCGGTCACGATGTGTCTCCGTCGATGGTTTTGAGCCGGACACCTCCGGTGGCCGCGGCTGACCGCGGCCACCGGATCGGGTCATTCGGCGTCGATCAGGTCCTGGACCTGCGTCTGCGCCGACGTCAGCAGCTCGGAGATGTCGGCGTCTTCGCGCGTGAGCACCGCCTGCACCACCGGGTCGAGCGCGGCGTACAGCTCCTGCGCCTTCTTGGCCGGCTCGGGCACGATCGTCGCCGTCGCGAGGCTGTCGAGATACGCGGTGTAGTTCTCGCGGGGAACGTTGATGTACGGCTCGATCCAGCCGAAGTACGCCTCGTACTGCTCGTCGGAGACCACGGGCACTTCGGGCTGGCCGACCGGCAGGTCGTCGGCGACCTGGGCCTCAGCCCACGTGATCGCCGCCTCTTCGTCGACGTAGCGGTTCAGGAAGTAGAACTTCGTCCACTCCAGCGCTGCGCAGAGCTGGTCGGGGGTGGCCTTCGGGTTGAACCACTGGATGTTGCCGCCACCGAGCACGCCCAGCGGATCGTCGCCCGTCGGGAACGGCGCGAGCCCGAAGTCCTCCTTCGGCATGCCCCGCCCGATGACGAGGCTGTTGTACAGGTTCGCCCCGTTGAGGCTCTGGCCGATCGTGCCGGCGGCGATGTCGTCACGGATGGCGTTGTTGTCGTAGAGGAAGTTGGCCCCGGCGGCCTCCTCCTCCCACCGCACATCGTGCAGGAACTGCAGACTGGCCTCCATGCCGGGGGTGTCGAGCGTGACAGTCGCGGTGTCGCCGTCGACCTCTTGGACGAGGTCGCCGTTCGAGTACGACATCGACGTCAACAGCCAGCCCCCGGTGTTGGCGGTGGTCGGGATGATGAAGCCGGTCTGCCCGGTCTCCTCCGAGATCGTGGCGGCGGCGTCCAGCACCTCGTCCCACGTCGACGGCGGTGCGTCGGGATCGAGACCGGCCTCGGTGAAGAGGGCGCGGTCGTAGATGAGGCCCATCGTGTACGCCGCCCGCACGACCCCGTAGGTGTGGCCGTCGGCGTCCTCCGTCACGGCCTTCAGCTGCGGGTTCAGCTGGCTGAGCACGTCGTCGTTGTCGACGTAGGCCGTGATGTCGGCCGCTTGACCGCGCTCGATCAGTGACTGGATGTCGGTGAACGGCACCTGGAGGGTCGTCGGCAGGGTTCCGCCGACGAGCAGTGCGGGGAACGTAGCGACGTCGTACTTCGTCTCTTCGTCGTCGATCGTGATGTTGGGGTGTTCTTCCTCGAACGTCGCGACCGCGTTCTCCCAGGCCTCGAGATTCGCCGCCTGGTCCGCGGTCGGGCGCTCACCCAACGTGATGGTCACATCGGCGTCGGGATCGCACGTCACCGCCTCAGCCGACGGCGTCGACGCGGGAGTGCCGCCCGCGCACCCGCTCACGAGCAGTCCCGTGACGGCGATGCCCGTGACGAGCCCGCCCACGCGGACCCAGCGCTGCTGTGTCATCTGTCTCTACTCCTTCGTAGTTCGGCGTGCAGTTCCGATCAAACGCAATCTCAACCGGTTTCATCACTCTTGCCGCAATGCGTTCCGATGTCAAGTCGGGATCAAGGCGTTCTGCAGCCAGCCCTCTCGCTCCAGCCACGAGGCGCAGGCGCCGGTCCACGGCACGAGGTCGCCTCCGAGGCCGCAGCCGTGCCCGCCAAGAGGGTACAGATGAAGCTCGTGCGGGACCGCGGCGCGCTGCATCGCCGCCGAAAGGAGCAGCGAGTGCTCGACCGGAACCTTCTGATCGTCGAACGAGTGGAACAGGAAGGATGCCGGCGCAGCGGCGGTGACAAGCGACTCGAGCGAAAGCGCCGCCCGGCGCTCCGCCGTGTCTTCACCACCGAGCAGGACCTCGCTCGATCCCTGATGAGAGTGCTTTTCGAGCGACACCACCGGGTACCCCAGCACCAGCCCGTCGACGCGTGCGGCCGGCCTGATCGGACGGAGAGCGGCCAAACCCGCTGCATGCCCCCCGGCGGAGAATCCCACGAGCAGCACCCGATCGGCACCGCCGGCGCGCAGCCGCGCGATGCGGGCGCCGATCGCATCATGCGCCGCGGGGTGCGCCATCCCCACCGGGTACCGCAGGATGTCGGCTTCGATCCCGAGACCGCGGAGCCAGGCGGCGACGGGCTCCGCCTCGTGGGGCGCATGGCGGCGGTAGCTGCCGCCGGGGAGAACGAGGGCTCTGATCATCATGTGACACCTTTGAAACCGGTTGTTGCAACACAGCGTTGCATGTACGCTCGTCGGCGGGCAACTCCGATGCATCGAATGCGGACGCCCCTGCAGCGAGGAGCAAAGGTGCACGACGACCGGTCGCATGTTCAGGCACGCCTGCGAAGGTTCATCAGGGAACGACTCGAGCCGGCCGTGCACTCGGACTTCCGGCCGCTGCGCGTCGAGCATTGGTCCGTACCCGACGAACCAGTGCCGTTCGCACAGGCCGTCGCGCGCGACTACGAACCGACACCGGCGGGATGGACGTGGGGCCGCGCCTGGAGCTCGACCTGGTTCCGGCTGTCGGGGCGCCTGCCCGAGGGGTGGAGCCCGCAGCACACCGAGATCGTCTGCGATCTCGGGTTCACGGCCGATCGCCCGGGGTTCCAGGTCGAGGGCCTGGCGTTCCGCCCGGACGGCAGCATCCTCAAGGCGGTGTCGCCGCGCAGCCACCACCTTCCATTGGATGTCGCCGACGCAGGCGATCTGACGCTCTACATCGAAGCGGCCGCCAATCCGGACGTGGCCGGCGAATGGACGTTCGCGGAGACGGCGCTGGGCGACAAGCTGACCTCGGGCGGCGATCCGCTGTACCGGCTCGGTGCCGTCGGCTTCGTCAGGCGTGATGAGACTGCGTGGGAGCTGCTCCAGGACGTACAGCTGCTGAGCGGCCTGCTGCAGGAGCTCTCCCTGGACTCCCCCCGCCACCACACCATCGTCCGTGGGCTCGAGCGCATGCTCGACATGGTCGATCCTGACGACGTCGCGGGCACGGCGGAGCTCGCCCGTGCGTCGATCGCGCCCCTCCTCGCCTCCCCCGCCCACGCGTCCAGCCACCGCATCGTCGCGGTCGGTCACGCGCACATCGATTCCGCATGGCTGTGGCCCACCCGCGAGACGATCCGCAAGGTCGCGCGGACATTCGCGAATGCGCTGGAGCTCATGCGGCAGCATCCGGAGTTCGTCTTCGCCGCTTCTTCCGCACAGCAGTATGCGTGGCTCGAGGAGCACCACCCCGCACTGTTCGAGCGTGTACGCGAGCAGGTGCAGGCGGGCAGGTTCGTGCCCGTCGGCGGCATGTGGGTCGAGTCCGACACCAACATGCCGGCCGGCGAGTCGATGATCCGGCAGTTCCTCCACGGCAAGCGGTTCTTCCGCGAGCGATTCGGGATCGAGACCCAGGAGGTCTGGCTCCCGGACTCGTTCGGCTACTCGGCGGCGCTGCCGCAGATCGTCCGTGGAACGGGAAACCGCTGGTTCCTGACTCAGAAGCTGTCGTGGAGTCAGGTGAACAGGCTGCCGCACCACACGTTCTGGTGGGAGGGCCTCGACGGCACACGCGTGTTCACCCATCTGCCGCCGGCCGACACGTACAACTCCGAGCTGACTCCCGCCGAGCTGCTGCACACCGAGCGGAACTTCAAGGATGCCGGTGCCGCCACGACCTCGCTGGTGCCGTTCGGATTCGGCGACGGCGGCGGCGGACCGACGCGCGAGATGCTCGCCGCGGCCGAGCGGTCACGGGACCTCGAGGGCCTGCCCCGTGTGGAGATCGCCGCGCCGCACCGATTCTTCACGCGCGCCGAGGCCGAGTACCCGGACGCCCCGGTCTGGGCAGGTGAGATGTACCTCGAACTGCACCGGGGCACCTACACCTCGCAGCTGCGCACCAAGCAGGGCAACCGGCGCAGCGAACAGCTGCTGCACGAGGCGGAGCTCTGGTCGGCGACCGCTACGATTCACACGGGGGAGCCGTACCCGTACGACGAGCTGCGACGGGCGTGGGAGAACGTGCTGCTGCTGCAGTTCCACGACATCCTGCCGGGCAGCTCGATCGCCTGGGTCCATCGCGAGGCCGAGCGCGACCACGCGCGGATCCGCGACGCGCTGACCGCGATCATCGACGGAAGTGTGGCAGCCCTGGTCGGATCCGGGTCGACGACGTTCGTCGCCAACCCGATGCCCCTGCCGGGTCGCGGCGTCGATGCGTTCGCCATCGGCACGCCAGACCCGGCCGGAGATCCGACGACGTGGGAGCGCCGCGACGACGGCTGCCTGGTGATCGGCAACGGGGCGCTCCGAGCCGTGATCGACGAGCGTGGTCTCATCATCTCGCTGATCGATGCGGTCTCGGGCCGCGAGGCGGTGGCTCCCGGCGGCGCCGCGAACCGGCTGGTGCTGCACCGGGATACGCCCACCGAATGGGACGCCTGGGACATCGACGACCACTACCGCCGCAACGCCACTCCGCTCGACACCGGCGCCCCCGCGTCGCTGGACGTGGTGACGGGCGACGACGGAACGGTGACGGTCGTCGTGGACCGCTGCTTCGGCGCGTCGCGCGTCACCCAGCGGCTGGCATTCTCGCCGGGCGCCCCCGCCATCGACCTCGAGCTCGTCATCGACTGGCACGAAAGCCAGAAGCTGCTCAAGCTCTATGTCGACATCGACGTGCACGCCGATGTCACCGCCGCGGAGACGCAGTTCGGTCACGTGCACCGCGTCACACACGAGAACACGTCATGGGAGGCCGCGCGCTTCGAGTTCTGCGCGCATCGCTGGGTTCACGTCGGCGAGCCGGGCTACGGCATGGCGGTGGCGAACGACTCCACTTACGGGCACGACGCCCGCCGCACGCCACGGACCGGGGGCGGACGAACCACCACGCTGGGCACGTCGCTCATCCGCGCGCCCCGCTACCCCGACCCCGTTGCCGACCAGGGCACGCACTCCCTGCGGGTCGCGTTGCGGCCGAATGCCGGCATCAGGGATGCCGTCGCCGAGGGATACCGGCTCAACCGGCCCATGCGACGCGTCGTCGGTGATCACGCCGCCTCGGCTCTCTTCGACGTTCGCAGTGAGACCGTCTTCGCCGAGACCGTGAAGCTGGCTGACGACGAGTCCGGCGACGTCATCCTCCGGCTCTACGAGTCGGTCGGCGGGCGCGGATCGGTCTCGGTGACGGCGTTGTTCGATGCAGTGGGCTGTGAACGCACCGACCTGCTCGAGCGGGCGACCGGGGAGACTCACAATGCATCGTCCACCACACTCGAGCTGCGGCCCTTCGAGATCGTCACGCTCCGCTACCGGTGTTCGACCGGACACGACTGACCTCGACCTCGTCCCCGACGCGCTCGATGGCGCTCAGCCCAAGGACAGGACGAATGAGAGGACGAATCCGGCGGCCGTGCTGAGAGCAACCGCAGGACCGCCGTGCTCGTAGGCTTCGGGCATCAGCGTGTCGGCGAGCGAGGCGATCACGGCGCCGGCGGCGAACGCCAACGGCAGCGAGATCACCGTCGGACCCTGGTCGGGAAGAAACACGGCTCCTGCGACGACGGCGGCGGTGAGCAGCACTGCGCAGGCCGACCACAGCCCGATGATCTGGGCGGTGGATCGGCCCTGCTCGCGCATCGAGGCCGCTCCCACCAGGGATTCGGGCAGGTTCGAGGCGAAGATCGCCGCGAGCAGCGCGATACCGCCGCTCTCCTCGGTGAGCGCGATGCCGAGTGCGAGGTTCTCGGGCACGCCGTCGAGCGTGACGGCGGCAAGCAGCGCGAGTCCGGCAGCTCCCCGCGTGCTCGCGGCGCTGGGCGCCTTCTCGGCAGCGGCCGCGTCGGTGTCGAGTTTGGCACTTCCGCGGTACTCGTCCGCTGCCTTGGTGCGGGAGCCGGCCTGCGCCCACCGGTCGAGCAGCGCGCTCAAGCCCGTGAAGACGGCTGCGCCCACGAAGAGGCCGGTTGCCGCGATCCAGATCCCGCCCGCCTCGTACGCATCCTCGAAGAGCTCGAACGACAGCGCCGTGATAAGGGCGCCGGCCGCGAACGAGAGCAGCACCGCGAGCAGACGTTTGGGCAGCTGGAATCGCGCACCGATCGCGGCGCCGATGATGAGCGGGACGGATGCCACGATTCCGAACAGAACGATGGTTCCCACGCGAGCCTCCTCCAGGGCACAACAGCGGTGTGCGGGATGGGTCGAGGATTCCGCCGAGATCGCCGGCCGGCAAGGCGGTTGACACGCGTCAGGCTTCCCGGTCCGATGCCGCCCACGACTTCACGCTGGAGGCGCCGCTGTGCCCTCACGCCCGAACCTGCTGCGGTTCGCTTCCCCCTCACCCTCGCTCGTTGAGCGAGCGAGGGTGAGTCGAAACGCTCGAGCCGGCGAGCAACCCCGCCCCCGCAGCATCCTTTCCCCGTCAGCTCCCGACCGAAGCGTCGCTCGCCCGTGTCTGCTGCTCCCGGGCGAGATCGATCACGCCCCACACCGCCACAGCGCCGGCAGCCGCCAGCACGAGCAGCGACCACACCGGCGCAC
This sequence comes from Microbacterium sp. F01, assembly GCF_056156365.1. NCBI lineage: Bacteria > Bacillati > Actinomycetota > Actinomycetes > Micrococcales > Microbacteriaceae > Microbacterium > Microbacterium sp. F01. Next base: position 929,093 of record NZ_CM149592.1, on the reverse strand, counting down.
CCATCGCCTCACCGAGGATGGTGATCCCGAGCACCACGGCGACGAAGGGATCGATGACCGTGAGCCCGCCGACGACGACTTCGGGGGAGTTGACGGTGTGCGCGCGCTGCACCAGGTAGATCGACAGACCGCCGGAGACCGCGATCCCGATCAGGCACGCCAGGGTCAGCAGATTCGAGGAGTCGAAGCTGAAGTCCTGATGGAGGAGTACCGTCTGCACGCGCAGGATCACCGTCTTGCCGAGCGTCGCGACGAAACCCGAGAACACGCCGGCGGCGATCACGGTCAGCACCGCGGGCAGGTCGCGTCCACGCGACACGACGGCGACGACGATCGCGACGCAGAGCACGACGGCCAGCGCCACCAGGATGGCGACGAGCTGGCGATCCTCGATGGTGCGCTGGGTGCTCACCAGCGCGGCGACGGTGACGAAAGCCCCGACTCCGATGACGCTGGTCGCGATGGCACGCATCTCCCTGCGCGACGGCTTCCGGTGTGTCGCGCGGGCCGTGAGCAGCGAAGCGAAGACGAGGGCGACGACCCCGACCGGTTGCACCACGATGAGCGGTGCGAACGTGAGGCTCGCCAGCTGCAGCAGAACCGCGCCCCCGATCAGCAGCGCACCGATCACCCAGGGCCCGTTGCGCAGCAGCGCGAAGAACTGCCTCGCCCCGAAGGATTCGGTGACGCCGCGTCGCACGCCGCGCGCCTGCATCATGTTGCCGAGCGCCAGCGCGGCCGCCGAGGCGATGGCCAGGACGATACCCAGCACGGGGAACGAAGCGATGGTCGACGGCACCGGTCCCCCTCTCGGCAGTGGTCTTCACGCTACACAGCGCGCGCGACGAAGGTCGGCGGCGCCTGCGTTCAGAGCACGAACTCCGCCCTCGCTCCCTCGCCCCGCTCGTTGAGCGAGCGAAGCGAGTCGAAACGCCCCGGACCAACGAGCGACCCCACCCCGCGGCATCCCATCCGATTCCTCACCCGCCCCGAAGAACTCTCACAGCACGGCAGATCGCCGCTGGGAAAGAGAGGTCTCTCATGGGCTCGTCACCGAATCGCATCGTCGCCACGGTCTTCGGCGCCGTCTACCTCGTCGTCGGCCTTCTCGGGTTCTTCGTCACCGGTCCGATCAGCTTCATCGCGACCGAGGGCGGGCTGCTCCTGGGCATCTTCGAGGTCAATCCGCTGCACAACGTCGCGCATCTGCTCATCGGCGGAGCGCTGTTGATCGCCGGCATCGCCGGTGCGCGCTGGGCCAAGATCGTGAACATCACGGTGGGCGCCGCGTACCTGCTGCTGGGTGTGGTCGGCTTCTTCCTCGTCGGCACGCCGGCGAACATCCTCGCGCTCAACGCGCCCGACCACTTCCTGCACCTCGCAAGTGCGATCGTGCTGCTCGGTGTCGGCCTGGCCGCCGAGCGGGCGCCGCGAGTCGCCACCGCGTGACCAAGATCGGGGGGACCACGACGGGGCGCATCAGCCGCGCCCCGTCGTGGGTTTCGGTCGCCGCGTGGGGTTACGGGCTCGTCGCGGTCGCGCTCGGTGCTGCCGCGATCGTGGGCGTGCAGGCCGACACCCTCTCGCGGGCGCTCGGCGGACTGTCGGTTGCGGTCGGGCTGGGCGCCCTGGCGTGGGGAGCCGCGAGCCTCTACGTCAACCGGACGCCGGCGCCGCGGGCTGCCGTCGCCGCCGTGTTCGTCGGGATGGGGGTCGCGGTGGCGTTGCTCTCGACCGCGCCGGGCCGGGCGAGCATCCTCGCGGTCGCTCTCGAACTCGGGCTCGGCGTCGCTGTGGCCTGCGGGATCGTGCGAGGCACGCGGCATCCATCTCCCCGTTCCAATCTGTGGGGTCTGTTCGCCGCGGCTGCGCTCGTCACCGTGCTCGTGGTGCCTGCGCTCGGCGTCTGCCAGGGCGCCGCGCTCCTCGACGCCGACGGCACCGTGCTTCCCGTCGTCACGCACGACGGGCATTGACGGATGCTGCCACCGCCGTTGCCGCGGTCGTCAACGTCGGCCGGAGCTTAGGACGCGGGAACGAGGACGCGGTCGATCGTGTGGATCACCCCGTTGGTCGCGGGGATGTTGATCGCCCAGAACACGAGCCGCGGGTCGCGGAGCGCAGGTGTCTCATCGCGCAGGTTGATCCCCCGCGGTTCGACAATGCCCCCGTTGGCCATGGTGAGGGAGCGGGCCGTGAGGACCTTCACCGGGCCGAGCTTCTGGCCTGCGACGACGTGGTACAGCAGGATGTTCGAGATCTGCTCGACGCTGAACGTCGAGACGATCGCCGACAGCGCGTCAGCCTCGCTGGCCGGTTCCGATCCCGTGAGGTCGGTCACGAGCCGCAGGAAGGCGCGATCGTTCGGTGCGAACACCGTGTAGGTCTGGCTCGTGTCGGCGAGCGCGCCGTCGAGCCCGGTGGCGAGCACGGCCTGGACGAGGATGTCGTAGTCCCACGGGTTGCTGTCGGGTGTGCCGCCGCCGGATGCTGCGACCGCGACGTCCACGATCGTGCCGGTGGGGGCCGAGCCGCCGTGAGCCTGGGCGGGCGTGGCGGTGAACACGAGAGCCAGGGCGGCGACCGCCGCGACGGCCAGGCGAGACTTCTTCATGGTCCGATCTCCTTCGATGCGATGCCCGGCACGCTCCGAACGGAGGGTGCCGTAGGGGTATTCGCTCGAAACTGCGGAGTTGGATGCAGCGGGCCGAACTCCGTTGTCCACGAAGACCGCACCCGACCCGCACCGGGTCAGGTGAACTCGAGCTCTCCGCGCACGATCGAATCGCCGGAGTGGGTGGGATCACCGTCGAGGGGCTCCTGCGAGATGTCGACCAGCACGTAGTCGCGCAGATCGACGTCGGTGGGCACGACGAACGTCCCCTCCGTGCCTTCGAGCTCGCCGAGGCTCACGAGCGCCGACGCGTCCGCGGTGATGAGCCAGACCTCGCGGAAGCCGTCACCGTCGTCGGCGTCGTCAAGGGTCACCGTCAGCGTGCGCTCCCCGTCCGACATCTCGGTCACCAGCGCCGTGCCTGCGGCGTCGGGGTGGGCGGGGAACGCGGCCAAGGTGGCCGACGCGATCTCCACGGACTGCGGCGCTCTGACGAGGTTCCACACGCCGACGACCGCAAGGACGGCGGCGATGCTCGCGGCCAAGGCGAACAGCATCCGTCCGCCCCGCCGCCTGCCCCGTGGTTCCGGCTGGTCCTCCCCCGCCGGCTGCGACGCAACCACAGGAGCGGCCCCGGCCGCCGCCGCCGGCTGCGGCGCAACCACAGGAGCGGCCCCGGCCGCCGCCGCCGGCTGCGACCGGACCTCGTCGAGAATGCGGTCCCAGACGCGCTCCGGCGGCGTCTCGAGTTCGCCCAGCGTCACGGTGGACCGGCCGACCGCGACGGTGTGCTCAAGCTCCGCGAGTTCAAGAGAGCAGACGTCGCACGTCGCGAGGTGGTCGTGCTCAGCATCCGTCATTTCTTCTCCGACGGCGACCAGCGCAAGACGCTCGGGATCAAGGTGCGACATGAGACACCTCCAATCGGTCGCGCAGGCGGGTGAGACTTCGGCGGATGTGACTCTTCACGGTACCCAGCGGCATGTCGAGGCGCGTGGCGATCTGCTGGTGGGTGAGGTCGTCGTAGAACGCCAGCCGCACCACGCGCTGCGCGTCGGGCTCGAGGCGGTCGATCTCGTCGGCGAGCAGCAGCCGGTCCCCGAGGTCCAGCTCGACCGCGTTCGGCGCTTCGGTGACGGCGAATCGCTGCAGCTTCTCCTGCAGCTCGCGTACACGCCGCCGCGCATCGAGCGTGTCGGCGATGCGGCGGCGGGTGATCGTGACGAGCCAGGTCGACAGCCGGCCCTTTGCCGGGTCGTACGACGCCCGCGAGGTCCACGCCGAGACGAACGTCTTCTGCGTCACGTCCTCGGCATCCCCTCGGTCGCCGAGCACGCGCAGCGCCAGCGTGAACACGATGGGCGACCATCGCCGGTAGATCTGCTCGAGGGCGCGCTCGTCACCGGCGGCGAAACGGCCGCACAGCTCGCGCTCTTCCTCGTCGTCCACGCTGGTTCCCCTCTGCTCGTCCGGCGCCTTCGCCGGCTCACTCGATCGGGGTCGCGATGGCGACCACGTTATCCGCGTACCGGCCGGTGCGGGAGTCGAACTGCCCACCGCACGTGATCAGCACGAGGCTTCGCGTGCCCGATCGGGCGAACAGCTCGTCGACCGGCAGCTCGGCCTTCGGGTAGTAGGTGACGCTCTGCACCGCGTACCTGCGCACGTCGCCCGCGGCATCCGTCACTTCCACCACTTCCCCGACGGCGAGGTCGCGGAGCCGGCTGAACGGGCCGATCGGATGCTCCGGCGCATCGATGTGCGCCGAGATCACGACATTGCCGTCGGATGCCGCGGGGTCGGCCCCGAACCGGTACCACCCGCCGATCGCGGGGTCGACCGGGAGCTCCATGAAGCCGCCCGCCTCGACGCCGACCGGCACCACGGGCACATCGACATCGATGGAGGCGGCGACCACCCTCACCGGCGGAACGGGCCGCCGAGCGGCAGACGGGGTGGCCGCCGCGACCGGCACCTCGACAGCGGGCGTGGGGAGCGCCGACGCCGTCGCAGAGGGTGCCGGTGCCGACGGGGCGGCCCCTGGGGGTGAGCCGCACGCCGTCAGCGCGAAGGCGATCGCAAGAGATGCTCCGACTCCTGCGACCGCCCTGCCCATGTTGTGTTTGTTCAGAGCTGCGCCCGACCGCGCGCGATGATGAGAGTGGATGCCGCGACCGCTGCCGCACCGACGAGTCCGCCGACCGCCCACATCCACTGCTGGAACATGTCATGCTGCGCGAACTGACCGCCGGTGCCGGAGTTCACGCCATCCGGCGCCGAGTGCAGACCCGTGACCGTCTGGACCGCGAGCGCGAGGTTGTCGTCCTCGAGGCTCCCCCACGCGTACGCGATGGTGAGCACGCCCTCCTGCACGTCGACAGGTGCCGGGCCGAGCACGGGATCGGTCGTTCCCGCCGCGGCCACGGAGGCCTCGATCGTTCCAGCGGGGAGGTTGAGCGACGCCTCGTCGGGGTTGGCGAGCCCCTGGGTCACGGCCGTTCCGCCCGCGAGCACATCGACCGCGGGCGCGGCAGCGACGTGCCGCACGGTGAGGCGGCCTTCGCCGGCACCGACCGGTGACGTGTCGTTGACGAACGGAGTGAGTGCCGGGGCGCCAGACTCGTTGAGATGGGCGACCGCCGTGTAGTTCATGCCGGCCTCGAGTGTCAGCGTCGCCGGGCCGAGCACGGGCGAGCTGGCGTCGGTCGCGTCGGGCGCGGTCAGCGCGACCTCATAGGCGCCGGCGGGCAGATCCAGAGGACCCGCCAGGTCGCCGGGCTGGAAGTCGTCGAGCGTGAGGTCGCCGTTGACGTAGACGTCGACTGGCGTGTCAGGGATGCCGTGCAGCACCGAGAGCACGGCGTTGTCGTTGGTGGCTGCGCCTGCGGGAACGCCCACGCAGAGCGCGGCGAGAATGCCGACGGCGATTCCCGCGAGAACCTTCTTTCGCATCGTGTTCCTCCTTCTCCGAGCGGCTCATCGCCGCCGTGTGAAGAGTTGTTCCTGTGGGCGGGGGCGTTCGGATGCAGGGGCCACGGGGTTCGTCGGGCGTCAGGGTGTGTCGTCACATCGCGTCATCGCCAGACACGCTCAGACACTCACAGGCGATCCATGCGCCGGGCGTCTAGCGTGGGGTCATCGCGGCGATCCGGGCGGTCCCGGGCTCCGGTTCATACCCGGCAGCGTTGCGGGTTCGACTCCCGCCGTCGCGTCTACATGAAGGGCGTCGCCGCCTCAGCGGCGCACAACGTCTCCCGACCCCGACACCCGGACGTCGGTACTCGGGTCACCGGAGTACGTCACCCGACCGCTGCCCGAAAGGTCGACGGCGAGGTTGTCGCTCGCCGAGACGTCGACCTCACCCGATCCGGAGAGGTTGACGACGGCGTCCTGCGCCTCGAGCTCCTCGGCGTCGATGTGCCCGCTGCCCTCCAGGTCGACCGTGAACTCAGTTGCAGAGCCCGCCAGCTCGACGTCGCCGGACCCCGAGAGGCGCACTTCGACGCGATCGCCCGCGAGGCCCGACCAGTCGACGTCGCCCGAGCCGTCGATGTCGAGCCGCACGGTGCCGTCGGACGACACCGTCGCCTCGACATCGCCTGAGCCGTTCAGCTCGATCATCTCGAGCTGCGGCAGTGTCAGGTCGTAGCGCACCTCACCGAACCCCATCGTGAAGCCCGGCTCGGCCGCCAGCACGAGCGTGTCGCCGTCCACGTCGGACGTGAGACGTTCGATCACTCCCTCAGGCGCGTGCACGGTGAGCGCCGGCTCCCCCTCTGAAACGACGAGATTCCCCGACGTGTCGAGGACGACGCGCATCACCTCGCCGATCTCCCGCTCCTCGGAGGCCATCGGCCCGACGGGGATCATCAGTGAGCATCCCGAAAGCGCGAAGACCGCTGCCGCGACGACAAGAGCGCCGGGCACCCGGCATCCGTTCTCCTTCATCGGTAACCCCTTCCCCGGGCCCCATCTCTCGTCACCATGATCCGAGCACAAGCGCTCTCGCACCACCCACCTCCCCGCACGGCATTAGGCCTACGGGTACTGCGGCTTCCCGCCCTTCCACCCGACCGGGTAGCGCACGCACGGCCCGGTCGTCGCGTCGGTCACGCCGGCGGCGTAGTTGTCGGGCGTCGAGTACACGCCGTAGGGGTCGAAGAAGTAGAACTGCCCGTCGGTGTCGCGCCGCGCCCAGAAGATGTGCAGGTGGGTGTTGGGGCCGCCGCTCCCCTTCTTCCCGCCCGGACCCGTGTTGCCGGCCCACGCGATCCGCTGCCCGCGGGAGACCTGCTGACCGACCGAGACGGGGATCGCCTGCGCGTTCGTGCCCCAGTGCGCGGCATCCAGGTTCCGGGTCGCGGGATCCTTCGTGTTGCCCGTGTCGAGCAGATGCGTCTTGTAGTCGGCGAGATCGGATGCCTTGATCCAGGTGGCCGTCATCGTGTCGTTCCACGCGGCATCCGCGTCGTGATCAGCGCCGTCGCGCAGGTGCATGTAGATGGTGCGGTACGCGTCGGCACGACCATTTACGTCGTGGCTGAGGATGACCGTGTTGCCCGACCACTGGTCCCAGCCCACGTAGACGACCTCACCCGCGGCGGAAGCCTTGACCTCGAACGTCGCGTCGCCCTGCGAGTAGTCGCCCGCATGGTGCCAGCCGCCGTCGCCGTAGCGCCAGATGCCGTTGCGCGTCACATCGGTGTCGGAGAACGGCAGGGTCAGGAACGGCTCCACCGCCATCAGGTGGCTCAGCCGCGCGAACCGCGTCGCGCCCGTCGTGTCCTGCACCGGCCAGTGGTACACGTCGGCGTGACCCGTGACGGCGTAGTTGTAGGTGCCGGTCGGCATGACGACTTGATTGAGGGCATTTGCCGTGCACGGATGCTGCGCCCCGGCCGTGTCGACCAGCCTCAGGCCCTGCTGCGACCACTCGTGCCAGCGGGCCGTGAAGCTCTCCCAGTCCTGCCATCTCGGTGTCGGTCGAGAACGACGTGCCGCAATTCGTCGGCACCTATCGCGCGGGCTCGGGCGGCCACGCGTTGCCGGGGAGGAAGACCCCGGTGTATGCGCGAGCCATCTCGCACCTCCGTCCGCGCGGCTTCCCGCGAGCCCCGCTCCCACGAAGAGCGCGGTCACGCGCAGGATGATACCGAGCCAGGGTCACCCGGGTCAGCGGCACGGCCGGCATCCGCGCCCTTGCCACATGTCACCGAAGTCGTTCGGCGTGCGATTCACCCGAGGTGATGACGTGCGAAGGCGCCGAACTCGGCGAGCGCGGCGCGCGCCGCCGGGAGCACGGCGTTCCACAGCGGGAAGGCGTGGATCATGTGCGGCAGCACGTGCAAGCGCACATCCGCCTCGGCGTGAGCAGCGGCTCGCACCAAGCGCAGAGAGTCGTCGAGCAGCGTCTCGTCGGCGCCGACCTGGACAAGCGTCGGTGGCAGTCCGGTCAGGTCCGCGAAGAGAGGTGAGACCCGCGGGTCATCGCGCGCCACGCTGGGCGGCACGTACGCCGCGGCGAGCTCTTGCAGGTACGGCCGGTGCAGCAGCGGGTCGATGGCGCCGTTGTCGTCCACGGAAGCGCCCGACACCGTCAGGTCGGTCCACGGCGACACCAGCCACAGGCACGCCGGCCCGTCGCGCCTGGTCCGACGGAGTTCCTGCCACAGCGCGAGGCTGAGTCCTCCCCCAGCACTGTCGCCGCCGACGACGATCTGGTCCGGCGCGATCCCCGGTGCGGTGAGCCAGTCCCACGCGGCGAGCGCGTCGGTGAGCGCGGCGGGAAACGGATGCTCCGGCGCAAGGCGGTACTCCAGCGCCAGGGTTCGGATTCCCGCAGCGCGGCCCGCCTCGGCCGCCATCGTGCGGTGGCTCGCGATCGAGCCGGAGCAGTACCCGCCGCCGTGAAGGAAGAGCAGGACGCGCGTGGTGTCGGCTCCGGGAGCTCGCGACCATTCGGCGGGAACGCCTCCGGCATCCGTCGGCTCGAACTCGATGTCGTCGGCCACAGGCCAGGCCGACCCGACCTCGACGATGCGCGCTCGGCGCTCAGCCCACCCCACCGGTCGCGGCTTGGATCCGAGGAGCGCGCGCACCTGCTCGATGCCGCTGTCGTCACTCGTGCTCACCCGGCCAGGTTAGTGACGGGTGCCGCCGGGGACGAGGCATCCGTCGTCCAGACAACCGTCTCCGTCGTCGCAGCTGATGTCGGAAGCCCTCCGTAACGTCGACTCACCACCGAGAGACGTGCCCCTCTCCGATCCAAGGAAGAGGTACGCCCCCATGTGTTCCTGCACACGTGTCATCCCCGGATTCCCGGAATTCTCCTTCACATGCATGCACGTCATCGAGAGTCGGCGCCCCGTCAGGTACGTAGACCGGGACGGTGGGGACTGGACGTTCGCCTGTGGCGACGGAGACCACTTCGGGGTGAGCGACTGGGGCAAGGCCCATACATTTCACCTGCTCGACGGTGACGCGAGCCTTCTTGAACTCGCGGGTTTGAAACCCGGCGCCCAAGCCTTCCGATTCGCTGCCGGCGCAGCGTGGCTGCGGCTCGAGTTGTGATGCATCGTCAGGCGACCTGCAGGCGCACCGACGAGCGCTCAGAGCGCAGCGGCGGGTCCGAGCTCGAGCAGGAGCGGGGCCATCGTCGTCCACGTCGTCGGTGCGGCGACGAACGGAGCGATCCGGCGGTCGAGCTCGGCGAGCGCCGGCGTCTCGTCATGGCGGTCGAGGTCCGCTCGCGAGGTCCACTTCTCGATCAGCACGATCGTCCCGTCCTCGGCGACGTGGATGGCGTACAGAAGGCACCCCTCCTCGCGATGCACCTCAGGAAGGTATTCGCGCAGCGCCTCGATGAGCTCCCTCTTGACCTCCGGCCGCGGGGTGAACACCGTCACGACCACCACGGCCTGCGTGTTCTGCGACATGTCGCGCTCTCACCACCACCACGATCTGCCGTGGAGCATGTCGCCGAAGTCCTCCGGCGTCCCGCGCCCGGTGTGCCGCGCGCCGAGGTAGCTGTCGACCACCGCGCGCCCCAGGTCATCCAGCTCCGGCGCCACGACATGCCCGCCGGCCCGGCGGGCAAGGGCGTCGATGAACCGGGCCAGCCCGGGATCCTCGCCCAGGCGGAAGAAGGTCGTCTGCGCGCCGAGCCGCTGCACGTTGTCGAGTTCGCGCACCGTGACCGCGACCGTCCGCGAGTCCGGCGGGTACGCGAAGAACACGCTCCCGTCAGGACGCAGGTGCGACGTCGGCTCGCCGTCCGTCACGATCAGCAGCACCGGCTGCGCCGCCGGATTCTTGCGGAAGTGCCGCTGTGCGAGGAGCAGCGCGTGCTGCAGGTTCGTGCCCTTGTCCCACACGGCGTCCTTCGCCGTGAGCTGCTCGATGTCGATCACCTCGGCGTGACGGGCGAACGCGATGAGCTGCAGCTTGTCGCCCCGGAAGCGCGTGGAGATCAGGTGATGCAGCGCCAGCGCCGTGCGCTTCATCGGCACCCACCGACCGTCCATCGCCATCGAGAACGACGTGTCCACCAGCAGCGCGACCGCCGCCTGGGTGCGGTCCTCGGTCTCGACCACCTCGACATCGCGGGTGTCGAGCCGCACTCCGGTGGACACCTCTCCCCCATCGAGCACCGTCCGCAGCACCGCGTTCGACACCGTGCGCGGGATGTCCCACGGCTCGGTGTCGCCGAACGCCCACTCCCGCGTCGAACCGGTGCGGTCGCCGGCGGCGCCCACGTTCCGCGTCTCGCGACGACCCGAACGCCCCGACTGCCGCGTCGCGATGTCCCGCAGCAACGCACGCCCGAGCTGCCGCATCGCCCGCGGGGTCAGTCTGAGCTGCCCGTCGGACGCGCGCTGCAGCATCCCGGTATCTCGCAGCTCCTGCTCCAGCTCGCGCAGCGTGCGCGCACTGACGGCGGCGTCCTCGCCCATGAGCCGCTCGAGCGCATCGAGATCGATGTCGTCCATGCGCGCGCCCGGGTACATCTGGCCGAGCTGATCGGTCAGCGAATCGAGGTCGGAGAGGTCCTGCATGATGCCGGTCGCCTCGCCGAGACCCGTCGGCTGATCGCCGGAGAAGGACGCCGACCCCGACCAGTCCTCGCCCGGCCGGAGCGAGCGCAGATTGTCGTCGAGACGCGACAGCGACTGCATGAGGTCGGGCGAGCCGAACGCCTGCTCGGCGAGGCTCAGCAGCTCGTCGCGCTGCTCGGGGGTCATGGAGTTGAGCATCCGCTGCGCCGCCGCGGAGCGCTCGGCGAGCGTGTCGAGCAGCTCGTCGAGGTTCTGCGGATTCTCGGGGAACTGATCCCCGTGCTTGCGCATGAACTCGTCGAAGTCCTCCTGCGTGTCTTCGCCGAGCCGGCGCTTCTCGAGCAGGTCGTTCAGATCGTTGAGCATGTCGCGGATCGCCTGGCGGTCGGCATCCGTCGCGTTCTCGAGGGCATTCTTCATGCCGGCGAACCGCTGATCCAGGAGCTCCCGGCCGAGCAGCTCGCGGATGCGGTCGTAGTCGGCCCGCGCGGTCGGGCTCTGCCAGTCGTAGTCGGCGAGGTCGTTGACGGCCGCTGCGGTGCTCGTGGGGAGGTTCTCGAGCCGCATCTCGGAGAAGGCGCGGACGTCGTCGTCGAGGTTCACGTCGCGGACGAGGTGCTTGCGCTCTTCGAGGACGGCGTGGTCGAGCAGGCGGCGGACCTCCTCGAGCGTGCCGTCGAGCCGATGCCGTTGGGTGAGTTGAGCGCGGCGCTCGCGGACGCGCCGGGCGAGCTCGTCGAGTCCCAGACGGTTCTGGTCGCCGCGGCGGAGGTACTCGCGCATCGCGCGCTCGGCGGAGGTTCCCTCCATCACCTCGCGGCCGATCGCCTCGAGCGCGGACTGGATGGGAACGGGAGGCGCGAGAGGGTCGCCGCCGGCGTAGCGGCCGTAGCGGGACGTGTGCGCGGGGGTGCGATGGAACGAGCGGGGCATTACGGATGCCTCGGGGGTGGGTTGCTCGGAGACCCCGGGCGTTTCGACTCGCTTCGCTCGCTCAACGAGCGAGACAGGCGCCGGGAACGCAGCCTCCGGTTATCCATAGACCGTCTCACCGCCTGCGCTGTCTTTGCCGATCTTCTTCTCCAGGTACAGCGACTCGAGGAGGAGCTCCAGCGCGCCCGCGCGCTCACCGGGCGTCACCGCCTCCAGCCGCTCCGCCACCTGGTCGTACAGGTCCGACTCGCCCAGCACCGGCAAGGCGGCCAGCACCTCGGCCGCGGGAACCTGCTCGCCCGTCATCACCGTCGCGCCGGTGTGCAGGGCATCCGCGAGAGCGCGGGAATCCAGGCCGCGCAGATGCGCTCGAGCCGTATCCGCCACCGCGGTGCGCAGCAGGTGCTCGAGGATCGCGCGTTCGCGACCCTCCTCCCCCGTCTCGAACTCGATCTTGCCGCCAAGCACATCCACCGCGGTCTCGAGGTCGACCGGGCGAGCTACCGCGACCTCTTCGTGCTGGCGCGTCGCGCGATGCAGCGCCGCGGCCGCGATCGTCTCGGCGCCGGCGATCGCGAACCTCGCGGATACGCCCGAGCGCTGGTCCACAGCATCCGATTCCCGAAGGTTGCGCGTGAAGCGCGCCAGGATCTCGAGCAGGTGCGCAGGCACCTCCGCGACGAGGTCGGCCTCCTGGCGGATGACGGCGATCTCCTCATCGATCGTCTGCGGGTAGTGCGTGCGGATCTCGGCGCCGAAGCGGTCCTGCAGCGGCGTGATGATGCGGCCGCGGTTGGTGTAGTCCTCGGGGTTCGCGGTGGCGACGACGAGCACGTCGAGGTCGAGACGCAGCACGTAACCGCGGATCTGGATGTCGCGCTCCTCCATGACGTTGAGCAGCGACACCTGGATGCGCTCGGCGAGATCGGGCAGCTCGTTGATCGCGACGATGCCGCCGTTGCTGCGCGGCACGAGCCCGTAGTGGATCGTCTCGGGGTCGCCGAGCGAACGCCCCTCGGCGACCTTGATCGGGTCGACGTCGCCGATCAGGTCGGCCACCGAGGTGTCGGGGGTGGCGAGCTTCTCGGCATACCGCTCGCTGCGGTGCCGCCAGGTCACGGGGAGGTCGTCGCCCAGTTCGCTCGCGCGGCGGACGGATGCCGGGGCGATGGGGTGGAACGGATGCTCGCCGAGTTCGGACCCCTCGATCACCGGGCTGTACTCGTCGAGGAGACCGCTGAGGCTGCGGAGGAGGCGGGTCTTGCCCTGACCGCGTTCGCCGAGGAGCACGATGTCGTGGCCGGCGAGGAGGGCCCGCTCGAGCTGCGGGATGACGGTTGTGTCGAAGCCCTGGATCCCCGGCCACGGGTCGTCGCCGTTCGCGAGGGCGGCGAGGAGGTTCTCGCGCATCTCGATGCGGACGGGGCGATAGGTGTGACTCGATGCGCGGAGCTGGCCGACGGTGGTGATCGCGGGCGAAGGCGTCATGACCGCACGCTACGCCTGGTGCGCGGGGGTCGGGGCCGGATCGGAGGAATTCCTCAGGTGACGGCGGGCAGCGGCCGCTGCGCCTCAGCGCGGCGGCCGCCGAGTGGGTCCATCCTCAGTCGTCGGTGTCGGTTCGGGTGGTAACGACTGCGAACTCGGCGTCGAGGTCGATCTCGACGAACTCGCCGCCGGTGGTCAGGACCGTGACGTCCCAGGGCGAGGTGCTGTCGTCGTCGGCCTCGATCTCGACGATGCGGCCGTCGGCCTCGGCGAGCGCCGCCGCCACGATCGCGGCGATCGAGTCGGCGTCGAGGACGTCCTGCGGGGCGCCGTCGTCGTCGGCGGACTCCGTGGAGACGACGGATGCCTCGCCGGCGGCGTCGACGCGCACCTCGGTCTCCGCGCCGTTCTCGGCCTCGAGCTTCACCTCGACGCTGCCGTCGCGCTTCAGGTCGATCGACGTGGGCTCGCCCTCACCCGCGGCCGATGCGGCGTCGATCATCGCGACCAGGTCGTCGGCGGAGTCCGTGCCCAGGTTCGACACGTCGCCGCCGGCGCTGTCGTCGCTCGAGTCGTCGCCAGACCCGTCGCGCGAGTCGTCGTCGCTGTCGTCGGACGCCGCCGACGCGGCGAGGTCGCCCGCCTCGTCGGCCATCTCCGCGCCGAGGGCGATGCCGCCACCGGCGAGCACCAGGGCGGCCAGCGCCGCACCGCCGCCGATCAGCCAGCCGCGCGTGCGGCTGCGCTTCGGCGCGGGCGCGGGAGCGGGCGTGGGCGTGGGTGTGGGCGTCGCGGCGACCGCTTCGGTCTGACCGGCGTCGAGGGGCTGGGTGGGAGAAGTCTCGGGGGTGCTGTTCTTACCGTCCATGCTTCGATCGTGCCGAGCGGTCGCTGAAGCAGACCTGAAGCATCCTGAAGCGGCGTTCAGGGTGCCGCCGGCAGTGCCACGGTGAACCGCGCGCCGCCGAGCGGCGAATCCTCGACGCGCACGCCGCCACCCTCGGCCTCCGCGATCGCGCGGACGATCGCCAGGCCCAGGCCGCTGCCGCCCGCATCGCGCGCGCGGCCCTCGTCGAGCCGCACGAAGCGCTCGAAGATGCGCTCGCGCTCCCCCGTCGGAACGCCCGCACCGTCGTCGTCCACCGTCAGCAGCACCTGCCCATCGCGCTCGAGCACGCCGATCGCGACGGCCGTTCGCGCGTGACGGGCGGCATTGTCGGCGAGGTTACGCACGAGCTGACCGAGCAGGCGGGCATCGCCGCGCACCCGGGCCGCGTGGATGCCGGACGCATCCACGACCGCGCCGGCGGCGCGAAGCCGCTTCGCCTCGGCGAGCGCGAGGTCGTCCACATCGACGTCGTCCCGCTGCAGCACCGCCCGCTCGTCGAGCCGGGTCAGAAGCAGCAGGGCGTCGACGAGCTGCTGCATCCTGAGCCCCTCGTCATGGACCACTTCGGCGAGGTCGTCGACGGACGTCGCCTCGGGGTGCAGCTGGGCCACTTCGGCGTGCTGGCGGATCGTCGCCAGGGGCGAGCGCAGCTCGTGCGAGGCGTCGGACACGAAGCGGCGCTGCGCGGTGGCGGCAGCATCCAATCGGTCCAGCATGCGATTCATCGTTCCGGCGAGCGCGGCGATCTCGTCACCCGATGGTGGCACCGCCACCCGCCGGTCGAGGCGGTCGGCGGTGATGTCTTCGACCTCCGCGCGGATGCGTGAGACCGGACGCAGCGCGCGCCCCACGACCCACCAGGTGATCGCGGCGACGAGCGCGACGACCGCGACGACGGCGACCGCAAGCAGCACCGCGACGGTCGCGAGGGTCTGCTCGTCGTCCTCCACCGGCACGGCGAGGAGCAGCGTGCCGTCGTCGAGGTCTTCCCGCACGACGATCATCGGCTCGTCGTCGTAGGTCACGGTCCCCTCGGCGTTCGGCAGGTCGCCGCTGTCGGCCTCCTCGGATGCGGCGACGACACGCCCGTCGTCGTCGAGCACCTGCGCGATGTCGTCGTCGAGATCGGCGACCGCGGAAGGCCCTTCGGCGTCGATCCGCGCGGCCAGTTGCTCGGCGCGCGTCTCGGCCGCGCGCAGGGTGGCGTCATGGATGCTGACCGAGAGGATGCCGTAGAACGCCAGCGCACCGACGACCAGCGCGGCGGCGACGACCAGCGTCGCGGCGGCGGTGATGCGCGTGCGCAGGGAACGACGCCGCGGCTCAGCCACCGTCGGCCGCCAGACGATAGCCCGCGCCACGGATGGTCTCGATCGCAGCTCGGCCGAACGGCCGGTCGACCTTGCGACGCAGATGCCCGACGTACACCTCGACGATGTTCGGGTCGCCGTCGAAGTCGTCGTTCCACACGCCGGCGATGAGGTCGCGCTTGGACAGCACCTGCCCGCGATGGCGGATGAGGTGCTCGAGAACCGAGAACTCCCGCGACGTCAGGTCGATCTCGGCATCGCCACGCCACACCCGTCGCGCGCCCGGGTCGAGCCGCAGGTCCCCCGCTTCGAGCACCGTCGGCCGCTCGATCCCGCCGCGGCGGATCAGCGCACGCAGCCGGGCGACGAGCACGGCGAACGAGAACGGCTTCGTGACATAGTCGTCGGCGCCGGTCTCGAGCGCCTCGACCTGATCCCACTCGCCGTCCTTCGCGGTCAGCATGAGCACGGGTGTCCAGTTCTCCTCCGCGCGCAGCGCCTCGCAGACCTTCCACCCGCTCATGCCCGGCATCATGAGGTCGAGCACGATGGCGTCGTAGGCCGTCTCGCGGGCCCGCCACAGTCCGTCCACGCCGTTGTGGGCGACATCGACGCCGAAGCCTTCGGCCTCGAGCCCGCGACGGATGCCGTCGGCCAGGCGCACCTCGTCATCCACCACCAGAATCCGCATCGGGTCCAGTCTGGCCCGCTGCGCCTGAATCCCGCCTGAAGCGCGCGTTCGTCATCATCACCGGCATCGTCGCTCCGGACCCGGGGCGAGGGGTGTTGACTCCGGCGAGCATTCTCGCGACCCTGGGCCATGGGATACAGCTTCCGCGGCGCGGCCCGGCAGGGGACTTTTCTGCAGCGCCACAGCCTCTCACTCGTGCTGGCGGCGATCCTCGTCGTCCAGACCGGTATCGCACTCTGGACTGGGCATCACGTCTGGATCGGCGAACAGAACACGCACGGCGATCCGCTCGACTATGCGGAGTTCTGGATCTGGTTCGTCTGGGAGTACAACATCAGCCTCGTCGCCGACACGTTCGGCGTCATCCTGATCGTCTTGCTCTCCAAACGTCTCGAGGAGGAGGGCAGCGCGGAATCCACGCACGAGGAGTCCTCGTCGCGCGACGACGGTGCCGATCCCGCTCGGGCCTGACCGCGGAGCGAGAGCCTGGGTCCACGCGTGGATCAGGGGATGTGCCAGAACTCGGTGCCGAGCCCGTACATGTTCCAGATCCACCACCACTGGCCGGCGGTGCACGCCACGAGCACGGCGATCCGCCAGGCCACACTGCGCGGGGCGGCCACAGCGCCCCACAGCGGCGAGAGCGGGAAGAGCAGGCGGAACACGCTCGACTGCGGCAGGAAGACGGCGAGCAGATAGACGAGATAGCTGGCCGCCCATAGCCGGATCTCGGGGCCCAGACGCACCACGTGGGGACTGAACGCCAGCACGGCGCCGATGCCGATCACCAGCAGGGCGAGCGCGCACAGGCCCCACACCGGATCGATTCCCCACGAGCGGAACCAATAGTCGACCGCCTGCGGCCAGCCTTCGAACGGGACGAATCCGCCGGCGTCACCGACCCACAGCCGCCGCCACGACAACTCGGTCGCGAGGTAAGCGTCGGGTCGACCGGTCGCGAGGCCGGCGATCAGCTGCCACGAGAACCCCAGCGCGGTCGCGAGCGCGCCGAGCGCCACGAGGTGCGCCGATTCGCGCCGACGCAGCGGCTCTCGCCGGCGGGTGAGCCAGCGGCGGATGCCGAAGAGTCCCACCAGGAGCGCGAACGCCAGCACCCCTGGCCTCGTGTACGCCATCACCGGGATGATCGCGTACAGCCAGCCGTACCGCCGGCGCTGTAGGCAGCGGATGCCCAGCATGATGAGGAGGAGGAAAGGCGCCTCCGCGTACCCCACCTGGAACATCGCGGCCAAAGGTGCCGAGGCGAAGAACGCAACGGCCCACAAGCACGCGGCCTCATCGAGTGCCGGTCGCAGGATGCTGCGGAGCACCAGGCAGCACAGATACCCCGCGACGACGGCGATCACCACGGCGCCCGCCGCCCACGACCCGAGGACTCCGCCGATGACGCCGGCCGCCCACGGATAGAGCGGCATGAACGCCCACGCGTTCTGGGCGACCTCGCCCGCAGACGTCAACGGCAGCTCGAGCGGATACCCCTCCGACGCGATGCGCAGGTAGTACTGCGCGTCCCAGGCGACGACGTAGCTGCCGAGATCGGCACCGGGGCCGAACCGGGAACCCGGCGGCGACAGCCCCGACGCCAAGAGGAACAACAATGTCGTGACGACGCGCGAGGCGATGTAGATCGCCGCGATCCGCACCGCGGGCACCGCCGCCAGGCGGCGCATCCCGCCCGCGCGTGATGCAGTCGCGACCCCCGACGTGGGTTCTGCGTCGAGACGGCTCACGCAGCCGCGTCCTCGCGCCGCAGGAGGAGTAGCGAAAGCACGGGCATTGCACCCATGCTCCGACGTCGGCGACGCGAAGTCGATGAATGGCACGTGTGGAGTGGATGAACGGATGCTGCCGCCTGAGATGGTGCGGCACGTCGAGGTCGGATCAGCGGCGAACCCTCTTGCGGGTGCGGTCTGCCGGGAGTATCTGTGAGGTGGTCGCGCGAGCACATCGCGGGTCCCGGGAATCGCAAGACCGGTGGGGAGTGTGGGGTGGCCGATGAGCAGTTCCTCACCAGCACTCGGCGACCCGGTCTCGGTCACGATCGGTCGCGTCCAGAGGTGAGCGGCGCGGTGTGACGAACGTGGAAATGCAATCCACCCACCCGAGAAGGAGTCACCGATGAGTTGGAACGACATCAGCAGCACTGTTCGCATGCTGTCCCTGCTGGGGCGCATCAACCCGGAGATGTTCGACGCCTTCCCGCCGCACAGCCATCGAGGGCGCCTCGGGAGCAGGTTCGACGCTGTGGCGCTCAATCCGCAGCCGCTGCCGCCCCGGTGGATGCTGGCGGCCTCCGAGCTGTCGGGCTACATCGCGGCGGCGGTGCTCGAAGCCGACCTCCGGGGCGAGGACCAGCCCGGCTGGGTGGCCGAAGTGGTGGACGACTGGTGCGGCACGGGGTGGCCGCGACGCCTTCCCATTCCGCTTCCCGGTCCGCGGGGCGAGGGGCCGCAGCCGGAGCCCTGGGACGTCGCTGCCGCGCAGATCACGGGCGCGGTGGCGTTCGCGTCGCTCGCCTCGCGGCTTTCGGGCGGGCACGCGCAGGCGGCGTTCGCCCAGATGGCCGAGAGCCTCGCGGAGGCGTCGAGCAAGGAGATGTGACCGCGGGCCGGGGCGGCGATCCGCCGCCCCGGAGCCGTGCGGTCAGTGATTGTCGCCGGTGTCGTCGATGAGCACCTTGCCGACGGCGCCCTGCTCGACCGCGTCGTGCGCGGCCGCGGTCCGGCCGAGCTCTCAGCCGTCGTGAGCGGCGCGCTCCAGCTCAGCGGCGACGTCAGGCACGTAGTTCTCCAGGTTGCGGGGCGGGCGCTCGTACCCGCGGGAATCGGGACGGACCGGGATCACGACCTCCTCACGCGGGACGAGCTCATAAGGGATGCTCGCCAGCAGGTGGGAGATCATGTTGATCCGGCTGCGGCGCTTGTCGACCGACGGCACCTCGAACCACGGCGCCTCCGGGATGTCGGTGTGGACGAACATCGTGTCCTTCGCTCGGGAGTAGTCCTCCCACCGGGTGATCGAGAGCACGTCGTTCGGACTGAGCTTCCAGCGTCGCATCGGGTCGTCTGCGCGCGACCGGAACCGGGCCTCCTGCTCATCGGGCGAGACGCTGAACCAGTACTTCAGGAGGATGACGCCGTCCTCCACCAGCATGCGCTCGAAGATCGGCGCCTGGTGGAGGAAGCGGTGGTACTCGGCATTGGTGCAGTACCCCATGACGTGCTCGACACCGGCCCGGTTGTACCAGGACCGGTCCATGAGCACGATCTCGCCCGCCGCCGGCAGGTGCGGCACGTAGCGTTGGAAGTACCACTGGGTCTTCTCGCGCTCCGTCGGAGTCGGCAGGGCGACGATGCGCGTGACCCGCGGGTTCAGGTACTCCGCGACCCGTTTGATCGTCGAGCCTTTGCCCGCGGCATCCCGTCCCTCGAAGATGATGACGATCCGCGCACCGGAGGCCTGCACCCACGCCTGCATGTCGACGAGTTGGGCCTGCAGTCGCCGCAGCTCGCGCTCGTAGACCTTCTTCGGCAGGCGCGAGGGGCTCATCTGGTGACAGTACACCCGAGCGCGCGGAGAAGCCGGGCGGCCGCTCGACGCTCCGGTCCGTTGCGCTCCGAGGGTCTTCGAGCTCGATTCACCGGAGGTCGTCGACTTCGTCGAGCGGACCAGGCGTTTCGACTCGCTCGTTCCTGGCTCGCTCAACGACCGGGAAGGAGGCTTCGCTCGACGGACGCAGCGTACCGGGACCTCCCGGCGACGACCGTCTCGACCACCTGGGCGTCGAGCAGCGCCTCCGCCCCGACCGCGAACGGGTCGGTGTCGAGCACGGCGAAATCGGCGGCGAAGCCGGGGGCGATGCGGCCGCGCCAGTGGCCGTCGCCGACCGACGCGGCGGCGTCGCGCGTCGCGTGACCGATCGCGCGGTCGAGCGGCAGGGCGTACTGCGGGTGGGTGGCGGGCACGCCCACCTCGAGCGCGGAGGCGCGCGTTGCGGCGATGTACATGTTCGCGAGGGAGCTGTGCGGAGCCGTCGGCGCGTCGGTCGAGAACGCCAGCAGCGCCCCGGCGTCCTCGTACTCGGGCCATGGGAAGGCGCGCTCGACCCGCTCGTCGCCGAGCATCTCTGCCCAGTTGGCGAAGATCGCGGGGTCGGAGTGCACCGGCTGCATCGACGCTGTGACGCCCAGGGCCGCCATGCGCGCCGCGGTCTCGGGAGCGGCGTACTCGAGGTGTTCGATGCGGTGTCGCCGGTCGCGCGGGCCGTTGACGGCGATCGCGTGCTCGATCGCGTCGAGGGCGATGTCGCTCGCCAGGTCGCCGATCGCGTGCTGCGCGACCTGCAGCCCCGCCGCGTCGGCGGCCGCGACCACGGGCTCGAGCTGCGCGAGCGGCCAGATCGGGCCCGCGTTCGTGCCATCGGCGTAGGGGTGGCGCATCGCGGCCGTGCACGCGTCGATGACCCCGTCGAGGATGAGCTTGATGCCGACGACGCGCAGCCACGGCGACAAGGGGCTCGCGGCGAGCGCGGCCGCGCGGGCCACCTGGGCGAGGTTCTTCGCGTCGTCGCCGGTGTTCTCGATGAGCCAGTGCGCGGCCACGCGGATCGGCAGCTCGCCGCCGCGCCGAGCGCGGGCGCGCTCGAAGGCGGCGAGTCCGTACTCGTCGAACGCCATGTCGACGACCCCGGTGACGCCGGTCGCGAGGTACGCGTCGATCGCGCGCTCGACGGCCTCGTCGCGATCGGCGTCGGTCGTGCTGGCGTCACGGTGAGCCCACGCGAACTGCACCGCCGCCGTCTCGTACAGCAAGCCGGTCGGCTCGCCGTCGGCGTCGCGGGCGATCTCGCCCCCGATCGGGTCCGGCGTGTCGCGCGTGATGCCGAGCTCGGCGAGCGCCGCGCGATTGACCCAGCATGAGTGGTAGTCGTTGGCGTCGAGATAAACGGGGATGTCGGAGACCACCGCGTCGATCATCGCGGCGGTGGGCGCGCCGCCGGGAACGGAGTCGAAGAGCCATCCGCGTCCGCGCAGGACCGCAGCATCCGGATCCCGCTCCCGTGCGTCGCGCAGCCGCGACTGGATCTCGTCCAGGGACCGGGCGTCGGTGAGGTGCACCTGCCCGAGGGCCGCGCCCATCATGAGGAGGTGGGTGTGCGCGTCGGTGAAGCCGGGGAGCACGAGCCGACCCTGCAGGTCGACGGTCGCGTCGGCCTCGGGAGCCTCCTCACCGTCGCCGACGAACATGATGATGTCGTCACGGACGGCGAACGCCTCGGCCCATGCCTTCTCGGGGTCGGGGTCTGCGGTGAAGACGCGACAGTTGACGTAGTTGGTGATCATGGGCGGCCCTTCTTTCCGAGCGGGGTGCGCTGGAGGCCAGCGTAGAGAACGGCGGCGACGAGCATGCCGACCGGCACCGAGAGGTCGATGTACCCCGTTGCGACCGCGATCGGGCCCGACCAGACGCCGGTCGAGAGGCACAGCGCGGTCGCGAGGCCGCCGACGAAGAGCGCGGTCACGCCCGGGATGCCCCATCCGCCGGAGTACCAGAAGCGTCCGCCGGGGTGGTCGTCGAACAGCTCCACGCCGTCGTACGCGTACCGGCGCAGCAGCACGTCCACGACGAAGATGGCCATCGCAGGCCCCGAGACGACGACGAGGAACTGCAGCATGAGGTTCGCGGCCTCGAGGAGGCTCGACGACAGCACGAGGTAGATCGTGAGGGCCGTGCCCACCGCACCCACGATGATGGCCGCGGGGATGCGGCGGAGCCGAAAGCCGATCGCCTGCAGCGCCATGCTCGAGGTGTACGTGGTCATCGCGTTCAGGGCGATCGTGTTGATGACGACGCCGATCACGAGGATCGGGCCGAACCACCCCGGCAGCAGGTCGAGCAGCGCCACGTCGAGGCCCGCGGCGAACGCGGCCTCGCTCAGCCCGGTGGCCAGGAGCACGCCGACGATCGTGAAGACGACGAACGGGACGGCTCCGCCGAGCGCTGTCGCCAGCGCGATGTGCGAGTGCTTCGTGGAGCGCGGCAGGTAGCGGGCGATGTCGGGGCTGTTGATGAACGACAGCGGCGTCGAGGCGAGGATCGTGAAGCCGATGGCCATCGCCGACCACAGGGCGGGACCCTCGAGCGCCACGGGCGCGGTGTACTGCCAGTCGACGGTCGGCAGGATGAAGGCGGCGACCCCGAGGAAGATGACGAACAGCGCAGCCGCCATGTAGGAGTACGTCCGCAGGATCAGGCCGTGGCCGAAGATCGCGACGAGGATCGTGATCGTCGCCACCACCAGCGTCACGCCGATGGGCACCCAGACCGGGTCCTCGAGACCCATGCGGCGCAGCAGGTCCGCGCCCATGAACGACGAGGCGAGCCACGTCAGCGACAGGAACACCGCGCCGATGAACCACCCGACGAACGCGACGAAGAGCCGGTTGCCGAGGATGCCGTACATGGCCCGCGTCACGACGGAGCCCGACGTGCCCGACGCGGGTCCGCTGCCGGCGATGATGCCCGGAAAGACCCAGAGCACGGCGGCGGCGAGGATGACCGCGATCGCCTGCCACAGCTCCAGCCCGAGCAGGATGAGCGTGGCGCCGATGGTCAGATTCAGGATGCTGACGCTCGGCGCCGCCCAGATGAAGAAGAGGTCGCGCGCGCGGCCGTGGCGCTCGGCATCGCCGATCAGCTCGATACCGCGCGTCTCGGGACGCGACGCGGTGTCGACGAACTCGTCATCGAGCTCGGTCTGTGAATGGGTCACGGTGTTCCTTCCGGGAGAAGCATCGTTGCTATTGGTCACATGCCCAATGGACTATTGGTCACACATTCAATAGCATGATCACCGTGACGTCAAGTGAGATTTCGGTTCGCACGCGCAAGCGTCCCGAGGAACGCCGGGAAGAGATCCTCGAGCACGCGACGGCGATCGCGCTCGACGAAGGGCTCGAGCGCATCACGCTGCGCGCCGTCGCCGACCGGCTCGGGGTGCGCCCGGGCCTGATCACGCACTACTTCCCCGCCGCCGAGGCGCTCGTCATCGAGGCGTTCACGCGCGCCGCCGTACAGGAGCGCGAACGGTTCTTCACCGCCGCGGGCACCCCGGTGGAACGCGTGGCGCATTTCGTGACGCACGTCGAACGCGGCGCCTCACTGCCGCTCGCCCGGATGTGGCTCAACGCGCGGCACCTCGCCCGCTTCAGCCCGGCGCTCGACGTCGCGCTGCAGCAGCAGGACGAGCTCGACCGCGAGCGCCTGACCGCGATCATCGAGGACGGCATCGCCTCGGGTGACTTCACCATCACGGATGCTGAGACCGCCTGCATCCGGATCCTCATCGCCCTCGACGGCGGCGGCTCGTACGTGAACACCGCGACGCCGCCGACCCACCGCGCCCATCGCGAGGTCGTCGCCGACGTGAGCGAATGGGCGCTCGGACTCGAGCCCGGCGCGCTGCGCGCCGCCGTGGAAACGGCGACCGCCGTCGAGGCGACGGCCGCCTCACCCGCGGACTGACGCGCGCACGACAGTGCGGGAGGCCGGGGCATCCGGCCTCCCGCACGACGCTGCGGCGCAGCATCCGTCATCCCGCGGGAATCAGCCCTTGACGCTCCCTGTCGCGAGACCCGACTGCCAGTAGCGCTGCAGGAACAGGAAGGCGACGATCAGCGGAAGGATCGATACGAACGAACCGGTGATCACTGTCGAGAAGAGCGCCTGCGTGCCTCCGCCCGCCGACGCGGCGGCCTGCAGCTGCGCGAGGCCGACGGTGATCGGATACAGGTCGGACGTGTTCAGCATCACCAGGGGCAGGAAGTAGTTGTTCCACGTCGCGACGAGCGAGAAGAGGAACACCGTGACGAGCCCGGGTCCGAGGAGGCGGAAGCCGACCTGCCAGAACGTGCGGAACTCGCCCGCCCCGTCGACGCGGGCCGACTCGATGAGCGTGTCGGGGATCGCATCGGCCGCGTACACCCTCATCAGGTACACCCCGAACGGACTGACGAGCGAGGGGATGATGATGGCCCACGGGGTGTCGGTCAGTCCGGCCCGCGCGAACAGCAGGTAGGTCGGCAGGGCGAGAGCCGTCAGCGGGATCATGATCGCGCCCAGGGTCGCACTGAAGAGCACCTTCTTGCCGGGGAACTCGTACTTCGCGAAGGCGTAGCCGGCCATCGCCGACAGCAGCGTCGCACCGACCGCCGCCGTCACGGAGTACACCACCGTGTTGATCAGCCACCGCGTGAACAGCCCGCCGCGGATCGTGAACAAGGTCTGCAGGTTGTCCCACAGCGAGAGCTCGCCGCCGAACCACAGCCCGAAGGTGGAGAACAGCGCGGAGTTGTCCTTCGTCGACGACACGAGCAGCCACCACAGTGGCAGCACGAAGTACAGCACGCACAGCCACAGCAGGATCGTCAGCAGCCAGCTGCGCCGGCGGGAGCGGGAGTACGAGCTCTGCGGGCGGTCGAGCCGCTCCCCGGTGACCAGCGTGCGGGTCTCGGTGGAGGTCATGCCAGCCCCTTCCGCTCACGGCGCGCGGATCGCTCGGATCCGAGCTGCACGAAGTACGACACGATCGCGATCACGATCCCCAGCAGGAACGCGAGAGCCGCACCGTAGTTCAGCTCCTGGTTGATGAAGGCGACGTTGAAGGCGTAGTAGTTCGGCGTGAACCCGTTGGTGATCGCGTCAGGGGCGAGCGCGTTGAGCAGGCTCGGCTCGGTGAACAGCTGGAACGACCCGATCACGGAGAAGATCACCGTCAGGAGGATCGCCGGCCGGATGGCGGGGATCTTGATGCTCCACGCCATCCGGAACTGCCCCGCCCCGTCGATCTCGGCCGCCTCGTACAGCTCGCCCGGGATCGCCCGCAGCGCCGCGTACATGATGATCATGTTGTAGCCCACGAACTCCCACGTGACGATGTTCATCATCGACCCGAGGATGTTGCCCGGTGACAGGAAGTCGGGGGTGCCGAATCCGAGCGCCCGCGCCATTTGGGCGATCGGGCCGAAGTCCGGGCCGTACAGATAGCCCCACATCAGCGTCGCCACGACCGCCGGAACCGCGTACGGCATGAAGATCAGCAGGCGGATGCCCTTCGACCCCCGCGCCAGGAACGTGTCGAGTGCGAGCGCGAAGAACAGGGCGAGGCCGAGCATGATCGGCACCTGCACGACGAAGAACAGCGCCACCCTGCCGAGGCCGCCCCAGAACTGCGGGTCGGTCAGCGCCCGGACGTAGTTGCTCAGGCCCGCGAACACCTCCCCTCCGATGAGCTTGCTCTCGAACAGGCTCAGGTACCCCGCGTAGACGAGCGGGATGACGAGCATCGTGAGGAACACGACGAAGAACGGCAGCAGGAACAGATAGGCGGCGCGGTACTGCTTGCGCTGGGTGGGACTGGTGCGCCGCTTCTTCACGGGCGGTGCGGGACGCGCGGTCGGCAGCGCAGATGCATTCGCCACGGGGTCTCCTTTCGAATGGATGCTGCGGGCCGGCGGATCGCGCCGCGACTGCGGGGCGATCGGCCGGGGCGAAGGGCGCCCGCCCCACGTGAGCGGGCGCCCTTCGGTCTCACTCGACGGTGAAACCCTGGTCCTCTGCGTAGCTGACGAGCTGGTCCTGCCAGGCGTCGAGGGCGTCGCTGATGTCGCCCTTGTCCGCGATCACCGTGCCCATGGTCTCTTCATAGGTGGAGTACACGTAGTCCATGAAGGGGAGCCACTGGAAGTCGGTGTCGACCGTCGTGGAGATCTCCGCGAACAGCTTGTTCACCTGCTGGCCGCCATAGAACTCCGACTCCTGGTCGGCGAACGCCGGGTCCTCGAGCACCGACACCTGCGGCGGGTAGAGGAACTGCTCGGTCGCGAGCATCATCGCCGACTCCTGGTCGTTGTTGATGAACTTCGCGAGCTCGTACGCGGCGATCGGGTTCTCGCTCGACGCCAGCACGGCGTCCGAGGACCCGCCCCAGTTGCCCGAGACCTCTTCGCCCGCGCTCCACTGCGGCAGCGGCGCCGCGCGCCACAGCCCCGAGGTGTCGGCGGCCGTGCCCTGGAGGAAGATCGGCCCCCAGGCGGCGGTCAGCCAGCCGGCGTACTTGCCGCTGGCCAGGCCCTGATACCAGGTGTCGTTGAAGTCGACATCGGTCGAGATGAGGTCCTGCTGGATCAGGCCGGTCCAGTAGTCGGCGACCTGCTTCGCCTCGTCGCTGTTGACGTTGATCGTCACGGTCTCCTCGCCGTCGTAACCGAACGGCTTGACGCCCGCTTGCCAGAAGAACCCGATCATCTGACCCGCCTGCGTCGCACCGAGGTTGGAGATGTACGAGCCCGTGCTGTCTTTGACGGCCTTCGCGGCGGTCGCGTAGTCGTCCCACGTGGCCGGCGGCTCGGTGATGCCCGCCGCGGAGAGGATGTCCTCGCGGTACAGGTTGCCCATCGGACCCACGTCCTGCGGGATCGCCCACACCTCGTCGCCGGGCGACACCTGGTTCCACGCCCAGTCGACGTAGTCATCGGCGAGGTCGTCGGCGCCGTACGGGGTGAGGTCGAGGAGCGATCCGGGAAGGACGAACGACGGGATGTACTGATACTCGACCTGCGTGACATCCGGCGCCCCCTCGCCCGCCTCGATCGCGCTGCGGAGCTTCTGGTAGTGCGCCAGGCCCTGGCCGACGTTCTCGACCTTGACCGAGATGTCGGGGTACTTCTCCTCGAAGAGATCGACCTCGTTCTGGATGTCGGGAACCCAGGTCCAGAACGTGAGCTCCGTCGGAGTGCTCATTGCCTCGTCGATCTGCTCCTGCGTGATCGGGCCCTGCGCGCCGCCGCCGTCGTCGCCGCTCGGGGCGCACCCCGTGAGGAGCACCGCGACCGTGGCCGCGCCGACGGTCAGCGTCGCTGCTGTTCTGCGTGCCTTCTTCATGATTGCTCTTTCTTCTCGGTGGGATCGTGCGATCCCCTGGGTGCTCACCTTCCGACGAGGCAGCGTGTCGACCACGCCGGAAGGGAGATCTCGGTGTCGGCGGACAGCTCGTCCGCCGTGACGGCGTCGGCCAGGTCGACGGCCGGCGTGAACGCCTGCGGCTCGCCGCTCCAGTTGAAGACGAACCACACGCGGCGGCCGTCCGGGAGCGAGCCCGAGCTCACGGTCACCGGGAGCGCGCGGTCCGGCGCGATCGCGTCGGCGACAGGCGCCGGAGTGGCCCAGCGGACGAGGTCGGCCGCCAGTTGGGCGGAGGGAACGGTGCCGACCACGGTGATGCGTCCGTCGCCGTGCGCGCGGCTGGTCACCGCGGCGAAGTCGCCGAACCGCGGGTGCACGTAGCGCACGAGGGTGTCGGCGTCGGACGGCAGGAGTCCGTCGGCCCACAGGGTCGCCTCCGCGCCATCGGAGAGCTCGAGGTCTCCCTCGGCCCGCACCGGCAGCGGTTCGCGCAGGTTCGAGAATTCCTCGTAACTCACGCCCGCAGCATCCGTCAGCCGCGCCGGAGCCACACTGACGCGAGCCCGTGCCTCTTCGTCGCCGTAGCCGGTACGGATGCCCACGATGAGGTGGCCGCCGGCCGCGGCGTACTCGCGCAGCAGGTCGAGGTGGGCGTCGGTCGCCACGTAGAGCCCGGCCGCGATGAGCACGGGGAATCGTGCGGCGAGCTTCGCCGCGCCCCACGAGAGCGCCTGGTCGGGATGCAGGATCCGTGCCTGTGCGCCGCCGTCGACGATGCCGCGATGGAACGCATCGAAGATGCGCGTGTAGCTGGTGCGGTCCGGCTGCCCCGTCGCGGTCGGGAAGGTGGGGAAGAACTCCAGCGCGAAGCGCGAGTCGTTCGACCACAGGATCGCCACGTCGCCGTCCGGCTCGTAGCCGTCGAGCAGGTCGCCGATGGCGGCGAAGTCCGCGCCGACGCCCGCAAGCTCGCGGTAGACGCGCCCCGGCTCGAGACTGTGGGGAAGGATGCCGCCCCAGTAGGTCTCGGTGCCGTACGGCAGCGTGTGCCAGTGCCAGTACTCGATCATCGCGGCGCCGCGCGAGACGAACGCGAACGCCGCCTGCGCGAGCTGGCCGGGATAGGGCGGCAGGTTGAACTCGGACCCGCCGATGGACTGCGCGTCGGTCTCGGTGACGAGGAAGCGGCCCTGGTTCGACGAGAACAATCGGTCGGCCTGGCGGAACATCGCGGGGACGCCGCTCGTCGTCCAGGGCGTGACCGGGGCGAGGTCCTTCGTGGCGTCGAGATGATCCTGCATCGCGTAGTACGGGTTGCCCGCCGTGATGTCGAGCGCCTCGACGAGCTTCTCGTCGTCGAGCGCCGGACGCGGGTACGCGATGCACGTGGTGACGAACTGCTCAGGCGTCGCGTATTCGCGCACGATGTCGGCCTGCCACGCGATGAACTCCGTCGTGAGTTCGGCCTGGTAGCGGCGCCACGCGAGGTCGTACTGCGGCAGCGAGTTGCCGTCGGGTGTCCACAGATCCGACCAGTCCGACAGCCGGTGCGACCAGTACGTCAGCCCCCACTCGCGATTGAGCGCGTCGACCTCGCCGTACTTTGCTGCGAGTCGGCGCACGAACCGCTGGAACGAACCGCGGTTGTGGAAGAGCACCATGCCGGGCTCGTTGTCGACCTGATACCCGATCACTGCCGGATGATCGGCGTACCTGCCGACGACGGCGCGGATGACCCGCTCCGCGTGGAAGCGGAAGGCGGGGTGCGAGTAGTCGACCTCCTGGCGTGCGCCCCACGGCATCGGCTCGCCGGTTCGCACATCGGCGGCGATCTCGGGGTACCCGGTCTGCAGCCACGGCGGAACGGCGTACGTCGGGGTGCCCAGCACGACCGCGATGCCGCGGTCGTGGGCGCCGTCGAGAACCGGCTGCAGCCACTCGAGGTCGAACTCGCCGTCGCGCGGCTCCCACGTCGACCACACCGACTCCCCCACGCGGATGACCGTGAAGCCGGCCTCCTTCATCAGGTCGAGGTCTTGATCGACGCGGTCGCTCTGGTGGTACTCCGCGTAGTACGCGGCGCCGAAGAGGATGCCGGATCGGTCGAGGTGCATCGGGGACTCCGTTGTCGTCGAGAGGAGGTTTGATGTTTTCGGAAACATCAGGGCGGAGTTAGTATGTTTCCGGTAACATCGCGTTGTCAAGGGACAATCGGGAATCGTGAGCAAAGAGACCCAACCGCAACTGGGGGCGCCGCCGTCGGGGTCGGCGCGCGCAGCGACGATCTACGACGTCGCACAGGTGGCCGGCGTGTCGCATCAGACGGTCAGCCGGTTCCTCACGGGCTACCCGGGCATCCGGCCGGAGACCAAGGCGCGCGTGGAGGCGGCGCTCGCCGAACTCGGCTATCAGCCGAACCTGTCGGCCCGCAGCCTCAAGTCCGGGCGGTCCCACCGCATCGGCGCGCTCGTCCACGACGAGTCCGAGACGGGTCCCAGTCTCACCGCGCACGGCGCGACCATGGAAGCGCGCGAGTCCGGCTACGTGCTCGACGTCATCTCACTCGACGCCCACGACCGCGACTCGATCGCCAAGTCCCTCGCCCTGATCGGGCCGAACACCCTGGCAGGGGTCCTCGCCCTCGCATCCACCGACGAGATGGTGCGCGCGTTCGAGGCCGCGCACTTCACCATGCCGACGTACGTCCACAGCGAGGCAGACGACACCCGGCTCGCGAAGACTGACGTCTCCCGCGTCGGCATGCCCGCGCTCATCACCTACCTCCGCGACCTCGGTCACCGCCGGCTCGCCCACGTGGCAGGCCCCGCGAACTGGTCGGCAGGCCGCAACCGGGCGCGCGCGTTCGCGGCGGCGGTCGAGGATCTCGGTCTCGTCCACGCCGGCGAACTCACCGGCGACTGGTCCGCCCGATCCGGCTACGACGCCATCGCCGGCCTCCCGACGCTCCCCGACGCGACCGCCTACGTGGTGGCGAACGACCAGATGGCGATCGGCGCCATCCTCGCCCTCAAGCGACGGGGCCTGCGCGTCCCGGCAGACGTCAGCGTCGTCGGCGTCGATGACCTCCCCGAGTCGGCGTACATCGATCCCCCACTGACCACGCTACGTGTCGACCACGTCGCACGCGGACGCGAGGCGGTCGCCTCCCTCATCGGAGAGATCGAGGGCGTTCCGCCGCGCGCCGTGCCCATCGACATCCCGCACGTGGTGGTGCGCGAGTCCTCCGGCCCGGCGCCAGGGTAGATTCCCGCACGCCGTGGTGTGCGGAAACCTACCCTTTCGCGATTCCAGCCGGACGGGGGACGGATGCTGCGACCCCGCGCGGGGCGTCAGGCCGGCTGCTTCTCGTCCAGCACGTAGCCCGTCTCGCCGTGCTCGGCGAGGTCGAGGCCGGCGATCTCGTCCTCGTTCTTGGCGCGGAAACCGAGCGTCTTGTCGATCGCGAAGCCGATCACGAGCGTGAGGATGAGCGAGTAGCCGAGCACCGCGAAGGCGGCGATCGCCTGGACCAGCAGCTGAGTGCCGTCACCGCCCATGAAGAGGCCGGTGCCGGTGGCGAAGAACCCGAGGTAGAGCGTGCCGATGAGGCCGCCGACGAGGTGGATGCCCACCACGTCGAGCGAGTCGTCGAAGCCCCACTTGTACTTGAGCTCGATCGCCAGGGCGCAGAGGGCGCCGGCGACGAGGCCGAGCACGATCGCCCAGATCGGGGTGAGCGCGGCACAGGCCGGAGTGATTGCGACGAGGCCGGCAACCGCGCCAGAGGCGGCGCCGACCGAGGTGGGCTTGCCGTCCTTGAGCTTCTCGACCACGAGCCAGGCGAGCAGCGCCGCGGCGGTCGCGGCGATCGTGTTCACGTAGACGAGGGCCGCGGTGCCGTCTGCGGCGAGCTCGGAGCCGCCGTTGAAGCCGAACCAGCCGAACCACAGCAGGCCCGCGCCGAGGAGCACGAACGGTGGGTTGTGGGGAACGTGGACGCCCTTCTTGAACCCGACGCGCTTGCCGAGCACGAGTGCGAGGGCGAGGGCCGCGGCTCCGGCGTTGATGTGCACCGCGGTACCGCCGGCGAAGTCGATGACACCGACGCCGAAGACCTCCTGCAGGCCATACGTGATCCAGCCGCCGTAGGCGAAGCTGCCGTCCTCGGCGAGCCCGAAGTTGAACACCCAGCTGGCGACCGGGAAGTACACGACCGTCGCCCACACGCCGGCGAACAGCATCCATGATCCGAACTTCGCGCGATCGGCGATCGCGCCGGAGATCAGCGCCACCGTGATGATCGCGAACGTGGCCTGGAAGGCGACGAACGCCATGGGCGGGTAGGCCGCTCCCTCCGGCACCTCGATGAGGCTCTCGAGTCCGATGGCCGACCAGTCGATCGACCACGGCGCGACGAGTCCGTCGGCGCTGGGGAACGCGATCGCGTAGCCGTAGATCACCCACAGCACGCCGATGAGCCCGGCCGCGCCGAACGTCATCATCATCATGCTGATGACGCTCTTCGCTTTGACGAGGCCTCCGTAGAAGAAGGCCAGACCGGGCGCCATCAGCAGCACGAGCGCTGCCGACAGCAGGATGAATGTGGTGTTTCCCTGATCCATGACGCGAGCCTCTCTGCAGGCGGCTGCGGGAGGGACCGCCGGGTTGCGGTGCACCTGTGATCTGCGCCTGCCGGCAGACCACTGCCGTGCAACCCATTTTCACCACGCGCAACTCAGCGGCGATTTCTGCCGCGTGAACCTTGCGTGACGTCGGGTGAGACCGGTTTTACGCGCCCGAAACATGGGCGACACCTGCGCGGAGCGGACTGGTTGTTACTGTCGTTCAACAAGCTTCACCAACAGTCAACTCGACCTGAGGAGATCCGCTATGACCCTTCCCGCCTTCGCCGGGGGTGACCTCGTCACGCTCCCCACCGCACCGCAGTCGCTGCGCGACCGCGCGCTGGCGGACGATGTCCGCTTCATCCTCGCGGTGTTCGTCGACCTCAACGGCAAGCCCTGCGCCAAGCTGGTGCCCGTCTCGGCGGCCGACGAGCTCGAATCCGGCGAGCTCGGATTCGCGGGCTTCGCCGCCGGTCTCATCGGCCAGCGCCCGCACGACGCCGACCTCATCGCCGTGCCCGACCTCGACTCGTACGCGCCCATCCCGTTCGTGCGCGAGGGCCTCGCGATCGTGCACTGCGACCCCTACGTCGACGGTGAGCCCTGGCCCTACGCGCCGCGCGTGATCCTGAAGCGCGCGCTCGCCCGCCTCGCCGAGCGCGGACTTTCGGCCAAGGTCGGCGCCGAAGTCGAGTACTTCCTCGTCGACCGTTCCGAAGACGGCACCCTGACCGCCGCCGATGCGAAGGACGAGGGCCTGCGCTCCTGCTACGACGCCCGCGGCGTGACGCGCATGTACGACCACCTCGCGGCGGTCAGCGACGCGATGAACGCGCTCGGCTGGGGCAACTACGCCAACGACCACGAAGACGCCCCAGGCCAGTTCGAGCAGAACTTCCAGTACGACGAGGCGCTCGTCACGGCCGACCGCGTCATCACGCTGCGCTACCTCATCGGCATGCTCGCCGAGCAGCGCGGCATGACCGCGACGTTCATGCCGAAGCCCTTCAGCGACCGCGCCGGCAACGGCCTGCACTTCCACCTCTCGCTGTGGAACGACGACGGCGCACCGGTGTTCCCCTCCGCGGCCGACGAGCGCGGCCTCGGACTCTCGGAGGTCGCCTACTCGTTCGTCGCGGGCATGCTCGACCACGCCCCCGGGCTGCAGCTGTTCCTCGCGCCGAGCGTCAACTCGTACAAGCGCCGTGGTGCGACGACGAGCGCCTCGGGCGCGACATGGTCGCCCAAGCACGCGACCTACGGCGGCAACGACCGCACGCACTTCATCCGCGTGCCCGACGCGAACCGCATCGAGCTGCGCGCGGCCGACGGCTCGGCGAACCCGTACCTCGCCCTCGCCGCGGTGGTGCACGCCGGCCTCGACGGCATCGAGCGGGCGGCCGACCCCGGCGCCCCGTGCGGACCCGGCGAGTTCCGCGAGACGTCGGCCGTGCTCCCCCGAACCCTGCTGCACGCGGTGCAGTCGCTCCGCGACGACGCCGTGCTGCGCGAGGCCCTCGACGCCGGTCACGGCGTGGGCGAGTACTTCGCCGACGCCAAGGAGGACGAGTTCCTCGGCTGGCACAACACCGTCACCGAGTGGGAACTCGACCGCTACCTCACGGCGTACTGAGCGCCGCGGCATCCGTTTCACGAACGAAAGGAACCTCTTCTATGTGCGGAATCGCTGCACTGCAGATTCGCAACCCCGCGCTGCGTGGCGAGCTCGGCGGCCTCATGCACGGCATGCTGTGCGAGATCGTCGAGCGCGGCCCCGATTCGGCTGGCCTCGCCCTCTACGGCTCGGATCGGCTGATTCCGGAGGGATCGTCGGCGATCACGGTGATCACGGATGCTGACCCCGCGGTCCTCGCGGCGGACCTGCGCGCGAGCCTGCCGGAGGGGGCGGAGCCGACAGTGGTCGCGTATGCCGAATCGGTGCTCGTGAACGCCGGGGCCCCGGCATCCGTCCTGGAGAAGGCGGTGCGTGCGGCGCTTCCCGGCGAGAGCATCATCGGGCGCGGATCGAACGTGGCGGTGCTGAAGGGCGTCGGCCACCCGGTCGAGCTCGCCGAGGTGTACGGACTCACCGAGATCAGCGGCACGCAGGCGCTGTCGCACACCCGCATGGCGACCGAGTCGGCCGTGACCGCCGTCGGCGCGCACCCCTTCACCGTCGCCGAGGACCTCTGCCTCGTGCACAACGGCTCGTTCAGCAACCACGCCTCGATCCGCCGGTGGCTGCGCGCCGAGGGCGTCGAGTTCGACAGCGAGAACGACTCCGAGGTCGCGGCGCGCTTCATCGCGTGGCGGATGGACCACGGCGACGACCTGAAGACCGCGCTCGAAGCGCTGCAGGGCGTGTTCGACGGGTTCTACACGCTCGTCGTCACCACCGCCGACAGCATGGCGGTCGTCCGCGACCCCATCGCGTGCAAGCCGGCGATCATCGCCGAGACCGACGACTGGATCGCGATGGCGTCGGAGTACCGCGCCCTCGCGGGCCTGCCGGGCATCGAGGACGCCCGCATCTTCGAGCCGTCGCCCGGCGTCGTCTACACGTGGACCATCACGACCGGGGCGCTCGCGCCCGTCCTTGAAGGAGCAGCCCGATGACCCTCATCGCCCCCGCAGCCACCGCAACCACGATCGACCTCGCTGATTCGACCGTCCGCCAGCTCAACCAGCTGCTGCACGACGCGGCCGACGGCGACGCGTTCGTCGTCGAGTCGCCGGTCGGCAGCCACAACATCGCGGTCGGCATCACGGCCGACATCGACGTCACCGTCGAGGGCAACGTCGGCTACTACTTCGCCGGCATGCACCAGACCGGCACCGCCACGGTGCACGGCAGCGCCGGCGTCGGCCTCGCCGAGAACATCATGTCGGGCGTCGTGCACGTGACCGGGGATGCCTCGCAGTCGACCGGCGCGACCGGTCACGGCGGTCTCGTGATCGTCGACGGCAACACCGGCGCCCGTTGCGGCATCTCGATGAAGGGCGTCGACATCGTCGTGGGAGGCAGCATCGGCCACGCGTCGGCCTTCATGGCGCAGGCCGGCCGCCTCGTCGTGTGCGGCGACGCCGGCGAGGCCCTCGGCGACTCGATCTACGAGGCCCGCATCTACGTGCGCGGCCATGTCGCCTCCCTCGGCGCCGACTGCGTCGAGAAGGAGATGCGCCCCGAGCACCTCGCCGAGCTCGCGGAGCTGCTCGAGCGCGCCGGCCGCACCGAGGACCCCGCCGACTTCAAGAGGTACGGCTCGGCGCGCAACCTCTACCACTTCAAGGTCGACAACGCCGGCGCGTACTGACCCCCAGAGACCCAGGAGCTTCACATGACCACCGATCTCGCCGCCCTCGGCCTGCGCGAATCCGCGACCTTCGACCGCGCCACCATCGCCGACATCCAGCGCGCCGCCGACACCGGCATCTACGACATCCGCGGCTGGGGCGCGAAGCGCGCACTGCCGCACTTCGACGACCTCCTCTTCCTCGGGGCGAGCATGTCGCGCTACCCGCTCGAGGGCTACCGCGAGAAGTGCGCGACCGACGTCACCCTCGGCGCCCGCAACGCGCTCGAGCCGATCCACCTCGACATCCCGGTGACGATCGCGGGCATGAGCTTCGGGGCCCTCTCGGCCAACGCCAAGGAGGCCCTCGGCCGGGGTGCGAGCGAAGCGGGCACCTCGACCACCACCGGCGACGGCGGCATGACGCCCGAGGAGCGAGGCCAGTCGAAGACGCTCGTCTACCAGTACCTGCCGTCGCGCTACGGCATGAACCCCGACGACCTCCGCAAGGCCGACGCGATCGAGATCGTGCTCGGCCAGGGCGCCAAGCCCGGCGGCGGCGGCATGCTGCTCGGCCAGAAGATCACCGAGCGCGTCGCGGGCATGCGCACGCTCCCGGTCGGCATCGACCAGCGCTCGGCGAGCCGCCACCCCGACTGGACCGGACCCGACGACCTCACGATCAAGATCGCCGAGATCCGCGAGATCACCGACTGGCGCAAGCCCATCTACGTCAAGATCGGCGCCTCGCGGCCGTACTACGACACCGCGCTCGCGGTGAAGGCCGGCGCCGACGTCGTCGTGCTCGACGGCATGCAGGGCGGCACCGCGGCGACGCAGCAGGTGTTCATCGAGCATGTCGGCATCCCGACGCTCGCGGCGATCGGACCCGCCGTCCAGGCGCTGCAGGAGCTCGGCGTCCACCGCACCGGCGTGCAGCTCATCGTGTCGGGCGGCATCCGCAACGGTGCCGACGTCGCGAAGGCGCTGGCATTGGGGGCGGATGCTGTGGCCATCGGCACTGCGGCCCTGATCGCTCTCGGCGACAACGACCCGCGCTACGCCGACGAGTACGCGAAGCTCGGCTCTGCGGCCGGCTTCTACGACGACTTCCAGGACGGCCGCGACCCCGCCGGCATCTCGACGCAGGACCCGGAACTCTCGGCACGCCTCGACCCGGTCGCCGCCGGGCGCCGCCTCGCGAACTACCTCCGCGTGCTCACGCTCGAGGCGCAGACCATCGCCCGCGCGTGCGGCAAGTCCCACGTGCGCAACCTCGAGCCGGAGGACCTCGTCGCCCTCACGGTCGAGTCCGCGGCGATGGCGGGAGTGCCGCTGGCCGGCACGTCCTGGATCCCCGGGCGCAGCTGACGCGATGTCCCTCGACCTGGGCGCACAGGCTGGTCTTGCCGATCTGGCCGACCTGGATGTGGTCACGCCCGCCGACGCCTCTCCGGAGTCGTGGGCGAACGGCCTCGGCGTCACGCGCGTGCTCGCGAAGCGGCTCGCATGGCGGCTGAGCATCGCGGAGCTGCGCGGACGGATGCCGTTCTCCGCGTTTCCCGGCACAGACCGCGTGCTCATCCCGCTGAGTGCGCCCACGGTCACCCTGGCCGTCGACGGCGTCGAGCGGCGCGTCACGCGGGAGCGCGGCATCCGTTTCCGTGGTGAAGCCCGCGTCATCGCGACCGCGGATCGCGGCGGCGTCTCGGTCGTGAACCTCATGGTCAAGCGCGGGCTCGCAGAACCCGCGTACCGGGTCGACCTGCACCGCGGCACGGTGCACGTCGACCCGGACGCGACCCTCACGGTGCTGCTCGCGGGAGCGGCGACGGTCGACGACCTGCCGCTCCCGCCCGGCAGCGCGCTGCTGCAGAGCCCGCGCGAACGCCGCATCCGCTGCGAGTCCGCGCTCATCGCGCGATTCGATCTCACTCCGTCCGGCGACGAGCCGCACACCTGAAAGGCCTGGAATGTCCACTCACCCGATCGCGATCATCGGCGCCGGCCTCGCGGGCGCCGCAACGGCGTGGCAGCTCGCCCGGCGCGGGCATGACGTCGTCATCCTCGAGCGCAGCGTTCCCGCGAGCGAGTGGGGCAGCTCGCACGGCTCGGCACGCATCCTGCGCTACACCTACCCCGACCCCTTCTACACGGGGCTCATGGTCGAGGCGCGGCGTGGCTGGGACGAGCTCGAAGACCTCCGCGGCGAGCGCCTCATCACCCCCACGGGCTCGCTGGACTACGGCGCGACCCGCGATCCGGCGGCGCTGGCAGCGGTGCTCGCGAACGCGGGCATCGCGCACGAACTGCTGACTGCCGCCGAGGCTTCGGCCCGCTGGGCGGGCTTCGCCTTCGACGGTCCGGTGCTGTGGCACGAGAACGCCGGCGTCATCGATGCCGAGGAGACGGTGAAGACGATGGTCGGGCTCGCGGTGACCGCGGGCGCCGAACTGCGACAGGACTGGGCCGCCACGCGAGTGCTCCCCCACGGCGACGACTACCTCGTCGAGTCGGAGGCGGGCGATACGGTCGTGGCGTCGCAGGTCGTCGTCGCGGCAGGCGGATGGCTGCCCGCGCTGCTCGGCGGTCTGGGCCTGCCACAGGAGGCGCTCGACGCGTTCCCGACGCTCGAGGTGCGGCAGGAGCAGGCGCTGCACTTCCCGTACCGCGACCCCGAGACGGCGTGGCCGACCTTCATCAACAAGCGGTCCGACATCCAGGTGTACGGCCTGCCCGGCGGACGCGACGCGGACTTCCGCGGGCAGAAGGTCGCGGAGTACAACGGCGGCCGCGTCATCGGCTCGGCGCTCGAGCACGACCGCATCATCGACCCGGCGCGGCGCGAGCGGCTCGTCGAGTACGTCGCCGAGGCGCTGCCCGGACTCGTGCCCGAGCCGTACGCCGAGACCACGTGCCTGTTCACGAACGCGCCGGCCGACGAGTTCATCATCGACCGCGTCGGCGGCGTGACGATCCTCTCGCCCTGCTCCGGCCACGGCGCCAAGTTCGCTCCGCTGCTGGGCGAGCTCACCGCGCGGCTCGTCACCGGCTCGGACTCGGGGGTGGCGCGGTTCCGCCCGCTCGCGGCCCTGGCGGGCGCATGAGATTCCCTAGGTCAACCTCAGGCGGCGATCTGCTGCATGGCGCCTCCGTGGAGTTGGGGGTTGTAGGCGGTGTGGTCTTGCCAGCAGCGCCAGATCACGCGGACCCAGGCGCGGGCGAGGATGCGGACGGCATGGGGGTGGCGTTTGCCGCGGGCGATGGCATCTTGGTAGATCTTCGCGGCCCAGGGGCTGGCGTGTCGGGAGTCGTCGGCGAAGTCGATGAGCGCGTTGCGGAGCTTCTTGTCCGCGGCCCAGCGGAACGCGACGGAGTGGATCTTTCCGCTGGCTCTGGTGACGGGTGCGACGCCGGCGAGGGCGGCGAGGGATTCCTCGTCGGGGAACCGGGCGCGGACGTCGCCGATCTCGGC
The DNA here is from genome assembly GCF_056156365.1 of Microbacterium sp. F01. Taxonomy (NCBI): domain Bacteria; kingdom Bacillati; phylum Actinomycetota; class Actinomycetes; order Micrococcales; family Microbacteriaceae; genus Microbacterium; species Microbacterium sp. F01. The sequence goes on along the minus strand of NZ_CM149592.1, from coordinate 890,738 downwards.
GAGCAGCGTTGCGGCGCGGACGCCGTGGCCCGCTTTGGGGAGGCTGGTGAAGATGTGCGCGTCGGCGTGGGCGTCGAGGCGTTCGATGATCTCGGCTTCCAGTTCGCGTTCCTGGTTGCGGATGGTCTCCATGGCTTTGAGCAGGGCGTGGACGCAGACGGCGTGCCCGTCGGCTTCCTCGGCGGACAGTCCCGCCGGGGGCGCTTGGGTGACGCGAGCGTAGAGGTCGTCGACGCTCTTGCGGCCGCAGTAGGCGATGCGCCGCAGGAACGCCGCGAGCCGGGCCGGGGTGAGTCGGGCGGCGGCGCGCTGGGTGGGGTAGCGGCGCAGGAACGCGATGGTGACGTCGCTGTCCAGTCGGGCGAACAGGCCGATCGCGCCGGGGAAGCAGCGCTCCAGTTCGGCGCGCAGCTGGTTCATCAACCCGACCCGGGCCTCGACGAGCTGCTTGCGGGTGCGCGACAGCGACCGCAGTACCTGGGTGGCGCCGCTGTCCTGGGTCAGCGGGCTCAGCCGGTGGCCATCGGTGCGCAGCACGTCGGCGAGCAGGTAGGCGTCGCCGGCGTCGGACTTCGCGCCCGAGCCGGAGTAGCGGCTGCGCAGTCCCTTGACCTGTCGTGGCGTGATCACCACGACGTGCAGGTTCGCGTCCAGCAGCGCTTCGACCAGCGGCCCGTCACACCGTTCGATCGCGACGCCTTCGACGGCGAGCTTGGCCAACCGTTTCACGAGCCCCGCGAAGGTCTTGCCGGTGTTAGCGATCTCGAAACGCACCCGGATCTCTCCGTGAGCGTCGACCACGCAGACGGCATGGGTGTTGCTGGCCCAGTCGATGCCGGCGAACAACCGCGGGTCGTTCTCTGTGGACATCTGTCCGGTCCTTCCTGTGATGATGGATCTGGCACCGTCGGTGACGGGGAGCCAGTCCGGATGCTCATTGCGTGGCGGTCCAACCCGCATATCCCTAGCGCCGGTATCGGCTTCCCGGCCCGGCGGCTGCCGCAGATCTCATGCTGGTCCTCGAGGGACAAGCGGCTCAGGCGGTCAGCCACCGGCCGGCGGTTCAACAGGAAGCCTCATCCAACGCGACCCGCTCGCGCTACAGAAGCGATGGTGCACCAATGAGCGTCGCGGGCATGCTGCGCGAGATCGCGGCGGTGGGCGCGGATCCCGCGCGCGGCGGGTTCAGCCGTGCCGGATACTCGGACGCCGATCGCGAGCTCCGCGAATGGTTCACGGGCCGCGCGGAAGCCCGTGGCCTCGACGTCGAGCGCGACCGCAACGGCACGCTGTGGGCGTGGTGGAACCCGGGGGGCAGCACCGCGGACGCCGTGATCACGGGCAGCCACCTCGACTCGGTCCCGGGCGGGGGTGGTTACGACGGACCGCTGGGCGTCGCATCCGCTCTCGCCGCCGTCGATCTGCTGCATGAGCGCTCGATCGTTCCGGACCGCCCCATCGGGATCGCGGTCTTCCCCGAGGAGGAGGGGTCGCGCTTCGGCGTCGCGTGCCTGGGCTCGCGGCTCATGAGCGGCGCGATCAGCCCCGAGCGCGCCCTCGCGCTCACCGACCGCGAGGGTGACACGCTCGCCGAGGCCCTGCGCCGCGACGGCCTCGACCCGGCGCACGTCGGCCCCGATCCCGAACGGCTCGCGCGCATCTCGTCGTTCGTCGAGCTGCACGTAGAGCAGGGGCGCGGGCTGATCGATCTCGGGAAGCCGGTCGCGATCGCGTCGTCGATCCTCGGTCACGGCCGATGGCGCGTGACAGTCGACGGGCAGGGCAACCACGCCGGCACCACCCTCATGGACGACCGCCGCGACCCCATGGTCGCCGCCGCGCGCATGGTCGTGGAGATCCGCGATCTCGCGCGCCGCACGCCGGACGCACGCGCCACGGTGGGCCGGCTCGAGCCGGTGCCCGGCGGTACCAACGTCATCGCGTCGCAGGTGCGGTTCTGGATCGACATCCGCCACCCCGACGACCTGGTCACAGCGGCGCTCGTATCCCAGGCCCGCGACAGGGTTCTCGCGGTCGCTCTCGAAGAGGGCTGCCTCGCCGAGGTGCGCGAGGAGTCCTTGAGCCCCACCGTCGACTTCGACCAGGGCCTCCGCGAGGCGCTGCGTGCGACCCTCGCCGACGCCCCCGAGCTGGGCACGGGTGCTGGTCACGACGCGGGCGTGCTCGCAGCATCCGTCCCCACCGCGATGCTCTTCGTCCGCAACCCGACCGGCATCTCGCACTCCCCCGAAGAGCTCGTGGAGGACGCGGATGCCGAACTCGGCGCCGTCGCGCTGGCCGATGTGCTGCAGGGGCTGGCCGCGCCGGCCCCCGGGGCCGCGGTCGAGGCGGACCATATGATGGCGAGGTGAGTGCCGCGATCCCGGGAGCAGATGGCGCGGGAGGCGTGCTCGAGCCGATCATCGCCCAGCAGGTGCGCCGCTACCGCGCCGAGCAGGGCATCTCGGCGGCCGATCTCGCGGCGCGCACGGGGCTGTCGAAGGCGATGATCTCGAAGATCGAGTCGGCGACGACCTCGTGCTCGCTCACGACGCTGCAGCGGCTGGCGGATGGCTTCGGCATCCCAGTCACGGCGCTGTTCCGCGGGTCGGCGAGCGACCGCGAGGCGTCGTTCACCAAGGCAGGCGCAGGCAGCGTGAGCGTGCGCAGCGGCACACAACACGGGCATCTGTACCGGATGCTCGGCGTCTTGAAAGACACCCCGAACGCCCTCGAGCCGACCCTCGTGACGCTCACCGACGCCTCGAACGTGTTCCCTCTCTTCCAGCACCCGGGCACCGAGTTCCTCTACATGCTCGAGGGTCGCATGAAGTACGGACACGGCGGCTACGAGTACGAGATGGCGCCGGGCGATGCGCTCCTGCTCGACGGCGAGGCCGCCCACGGCCCGGTCGAGCTCATCGAGGTGCCGATCCGGTTCCTCGCGATCCGGTCGCGCTGAGCGGCCGCGCGCCCCGCGATGTCGGGGGACGGATGCTGCGCCCCTGTCGCATGTCGGACGCCCGTGATTGGCTGGCGCAATGGACACCGTGACCTCTGCTGACGGGACACCCATCGCCTACGACCAGACGGGTGACGGCCCGGTCGTCGTCATCGTGAACGGCGCCATGTCGACGGCCGCCGACGCGGCGGGGCTGGCGACGGCCCTGGCGGACGCCGGGTTCCGCGCCGTCACGTGGGACCGCCGGGCGCGCGGCTCCAGCGGCGACGCACGCGGCTCGACTCCCGACCGGGAAGTCGAGGACCTGGGGGCGGTGATCCAGGCCGTCGGCGGAGAGGCGGCAGTGCTCGGCCACTCGTCCGGTGCGGTGCTCGCGCTGGTCGCCGCCTCGCGAGGGGTGCCGGTGCGGGCGCTCTTCCTGTCGGAGCCACCGCTGCGGTTCGGCGTCGACGAGCCGGCCGACGATCTCGCGGAGCGCTTGCAGTCGGCCGTCGACGAAGGACGACTCGACGACGCGATCGTGACCTTCCAGCTCGAGGGCGTGGGGCTGCCGCGGGAGATGGTCGAGGGCATCCGCGCGAGCGATCAGTTCGCCGCGCTGCTGCCGCTCGCGCAGTCGACGGTGTACGACACCAACCTCACGCGGGAGGCGTCGACGCCGAGCGCCGAGATGCTCTCGGTCTCAGCCCCGGTCACCGTGCTGCGCGGCGCGCAGACATTCCCGTTGCTGATCGGCTCGTCGGACCGTCTCGCCGACGAGATCGACGGCGCCGAGCTCGTCGTCGTCCCCGAGTCGGTGATGCATCGCCCCGACCCCGCCGCCACGGCGAAGGTGATCCGGGAGCGCTTCCTTCCCGGTCGTTGAGCGAGCTTGCCGCGAAAGCTCGTCATCCGGTGGGAGGCGCGGGCCGGGGTCGAGGCTGAGACCACGACCACGTTCGAATTCGAGCCCGTCGACGATGGCGCGCGGACGCTCGTCACGATCACCGAGTCCGCCTGGCAGGCCAACGCTGACGGAGTGAAGAGCGCGTTCGGCAACTGCGAGGGCTGGACGGGCATGCTCGCCGCCCTCAAGGTGTGGGTCGAGCACGGCATCAACCTTCGCGACGGCTTCTACGCCTGACGACGCCGCTCAGGCAGCGAGGCGCCGACGCTCGGCGAGGCTCTCGATCGCCGCGCGGTACTCGTCGATCATCCGGCCGCGCGACAGCCCGGGGCGGGCGGCGAGCGCCGCGTCGCGGTAGCGGGCGCGATCGTCGAGCACGGTCTTCCAGGCGCCCGCGATGGCGTCGGGGTCGCGCGGGGTCACGAGGCCGAAGCCCTCGACGCTCTGGGCGGCGTCGCCGACGTCGGTGGTGACCGGCGTCGCGCCCGACGCCGCACCCTCGAGCAGGCACAGCGGGGAGGCCTCCCCGAACGCGCTGGTGAGCGCGACGATGTCTGCGATCCGGTAGAGCGCCGGCATGTCGCCGCGAATGCCGAGGGCGTGCACGCGGTCGGCCGGGGTCGCAGCATCCGTCATCAGCGAAGCGAACCCCGCGTTGTCGTGGGTCATGCCGGCGCCGCACAGCACGTAGTGCGCATCCGGGCGGGCCGCGGCGTGCCGTGCCGCCGCGCGGAGGAACAACCCCGGGTCCTTCATGGCGTCGAACCGGGCGGCGAGCAGAACCACGGGCGCGTCGAGCGGGATGCCGAGACCGGCGCGCAACGCAGCAAGCTCGGCGTCGTCAGCGGCAGGCCCGAACACGTCGATGTCGATGCCGTTGCGCACGACCCGCCGATCCAAGCCGAACGGCAGATGCTGCGCGTACGCCTCGTCGGTCGAGCCCGCGCACGAGATCGTGGCCGTGAGCAGCCCCGTCTCAGCCGCCTCGCGCAGCCACCCGAGCGCGGGGCCCGAGTGCGTCGGGTCCGAGCGGTGGAGGCACACGGCGACGGGCACCGACGGCATCAGCCCGTGCGCACGCAGCGCGAGGAGCAGGCCGAGCGGCTGCTCCTTGAGCGAGAGCACGACGTCGGCCTGGGCGATCGCCTCGGCGGCACGGTGCAGGTCGAGTTCGCCGAACGACGATGGGGCCATCGGATCCGCGCCGGCGGTGCCGCCGAGCGCCGTGATCTCGACACCCGCCCCGGCGAGCCGCTGATAGCGCGGATCATCGTGGGCGAACTGGACCGTCGCGTCGCGTCGCGCCTGCGCGGACAGCGACAGCACCGCGTGGGACTGCTCGCCGCCGGAGTGCAGGCCGGTGACGACGTCGGAGTGGAGGATCCGCGCCCCACCGGCGAAGAATCCTTCATACAGAGACAGCACGCGAAGGGTCATGTGGCACCTCTCGGGTGGAGGGACGACGGACGGATCGAATGCCGGAACCTTCGTTCCGGCCGGTCACTGTCGGCGCCGGTGCCGGTCGATCCATCGTCGGGGCCACGCGCCCTGATGTCGATGAACGGACGGGGTGTATCGGGTGAACGCTCGCCGCGCGTGCGGGGCCTCGAGCTGCACGTCCGCGTGCTCCCCGCGTCACTATCGCGTGCTCTCACCGAGATCACCCGATCCGAACGCGAATAACACGTGCTCTCGGCGAGAGCACCCGATGCGAACGCGGCGGCTCAGCGCGGGCGGCTCGCGGCCATGCGTCCGTCGGGATCGAGCCGGGCGAGCACGGCGGCGGTGATCTCGCGCAGCTGCGCCGCCTGCTCGGGCGTGATCACGTCGAGGAGAAGGGACCGAACGGTCGCGACGTGCCCGGGGGTCGCCTGCAGCACCTTGCGGCGACCGTCGGCGGTGATGACGGCGTCGGTGGCGCGGGCGTCGGCGGCGTTGCGCTCGCGTCGCACGAGGTCACGGGCCTCGAGCCGCGAGATCACGTGCGACAGGCGCGGCAGCGTCGCGTTCGTCATCGACGCGAGCTCCTTCATCTGCAGGCGGTGGTCGTCGGCGTTCGACAGCATCGACAGCGCGAAGTAGTCGAAGTGCGTGAGGTCCTCGTCACGCAGCAGCTGCGCGTCGAGCTCGCGCGGGAGCAGTTCGAGAAGGGCGGCGAACGGCACCCAGGTGTCCTGCTCATCCGCCGTATAGAACCTCGGCCTGCTCATTCTCCGATTCTAGGAATAGTTGTGGCGACAAGCGAGTTGCTGGCGGTCGGCGAGCAGATCGGCTGGACCGGAGGACTTGCGCTCGTGCGCTGAGCCCCGGACCACCGCGCCCGGGCGCGGGCCCGCTCCTACGCGATGCGCGTCCCCGACGGCAGGCGCCCGGCGGGGGTGCGCGTCCGCGCCCACGCCCACCACATCAGGCCCGCCGCGAGCAGCAGCTGCAGCGCCATGCCGACGAACCAGCTCGGCGTCGACTGGTCGATGACCTCCGCGGGCGTGGGTCGTTCGTCCTGGAGCGCAGGCGCACAGTCGTCCCAGCGCTGCTCGAGCTCGGGCGGCTGCTGAGCCGCACGCACGCCGAACTTGATCTGGCCGAACAGGTCGCTCGGATAGCCGTTCTCGTCGAACTGCGTGGGCGTCGCGTCGGCGAGGATCACGAATGGGTTGGCCGCGAGCAGCCACCACACGTGGTCGAACCGCGGCACCTCGTAGGTCGACGTCTGCCATTCCCCGCACGTCACCTCGGCATCGTCGTCGCACGGGTACTCGTCGCTGGGCGTCTCTCCGGGCATGCACGGGAAGGTGTCGCCAGAGTACTGATCGATCGACCGGTAGTGGTTCGTCACCTCGGACCGCATCGTCATGCCGACGAGCGCGAACGCGATGAGCGTGCCGACGACGAGCGCTGCGACGACGAGGTACGTCGTCGCGACCGAGAACAGCGGACGCGACAGGATGCCGCTGAGCGCTACGCCGATCGCCGAGATGATCCCGACCTCGAACACGAGCACCAGCAGCGACACCGTGATCGTCGCCGGCTCTCCCCCGCCCGCGAGCGTCGCGAGCACGAGGAACGGCACCGACACCGCCACGAACGCGAGGCCCGTGACCCACGCGGCGAGGAACTTGCCGAACAGGATCTCGAAGGTCGTCGCCAGCGTGACCTGAACGGGCGCGAGGGTCGCAGCATCCCGATCCCCGTTGATCGCGTTGCCGCTCAACGTGGGTGAGACGAGCACGACGAGGAGCAGCGTGATGTAGACGATCGTGGAGTAGATCGCCCCACCCGGCTGCAACGCCGACCCCCACGCGAGGAACGACAGCCCGGTGACGATCGCGAGCAGCACCGCGAAGACGCCGATCAGCACGTACCAGGCGATGCTCCGGGTGCGCTGGGTCAGCTCGAGGCCGACGATGGTGCCGAGTCGCTGACCGTTCACGAGGTCGCCTCGCTCTCGTCTTCAGCGGCGGCGGCTTCGGGCGGCGCCTGCGGCGGGCGTCCGTCGCCGAGGTCGAGGAACGTGCGCTCGAGCGCGCCCTGCGCGGCCGCGAACTCCACGACGTCGAGTCCGGCGGTGACGAGGTCACGCAGCGCGGCGGCCGCAGCATCCTCCGATTCGAACGACACCATGACGTCACGGCGGTCGACACCCAGGCTCTCCGCGGGGATCCGCAGTGCGTCGGCCACGCTCGGGAGGGCGATGGATGCCTCGGCCCCGGCGATCCGCACGCGCCACACGCGCGCGCGACGCGAGGCCGCCTCGACGCGCGCCGGGTCGACGGTCGCGCCGGCCATCAGGAAGATGGCGTCGTCGACGACCTCCTCGAGCTCCGACAGGATGTGGCTCGACACGAGCACCGTGCGCCCCTCGGCGGCGAAGCGCCTGAGCAGCAGGCGCAAGTCGATGCGCGCCTGCGGGTCGAGACCCGACGCCGGTTCGTCGAGCAGCAGCACCCGGGGGTCGTGCACGAGGGCGCGCGCGAGTCCCAGGCGCTGCTTCTGGCCGCGCGAGAGCACGCGGGCGGGCGCATCGGCGAGATCGACCAGGCCCACCTCGGCGAGGAGGGCGTCGGCACGGACGGATGCCTCGGCGCGCGGCATCCCGTACAGCCGCGCCGTGACCGCCAGCGTCTCGCGTGAGCTGAGCGAGTTCCACGCGCCGAGCGCGTCGGGCATCCAGCCGAGCAGCGCGCGGGCCGCCTGCGGGTCGGCCACGGGGTCGACGCCGTCGATGCGGATCGAGCCCGCGTCGGGCGCCAGGAGGGACGCGAGCATGAGGAGCAGCGTCGTCTTGCCCGAGCCGTTCGGCCCGACGAGGCCGGTGACACGGCCGGCGTGCGCCCGCAGGGTCACGTTGCGGACGGCCTGCACCTCGCCGAACGAGCGCCGCACGCCCTGCACGACGATGCCGGGCTCGGCGGGGATTCCTGGGGCCTGAGGGGCCGGACTCGGCATGCTCACGCGCCCCACCCTAGCGAGCCCGAGCGGCTCGGCCGCGCGTTGATGAGACGGGGAGTGTCAAGACACACCCGAAGCCTCCGCCGCGGGCTCAGGCGCGGAAGAACCCGACCCCGAGGTCGGGGTGGTCGACGAAGACGCCGTCGACGCCGGAGTCCCGGATCACCGCCCACTCGGACTCCCAGTCGCCGAACGCCGCCGGGCCACCTCGTCCACGGAATTGCCCGATCAGAAACCTGTTCTCGGGCCGACAGGTCCAGGTGAAGACGCGCAGGCCGCGCTCGTGTGCGTCGGCGACGACGCGAGAGGGGCCCGCCGTGCGCCCGAGCCGGTCGGGGCGCAGGATCGTGCGCTTGTCGACGCTGATCCCGTCGACCCGCCCGACGAGCGCATCGAGCCCCGCCGGCGCTGCCGTCTGCCGGTACGTCAGCGAGGCCTTCCCGTGGGCGCTGAACAGGTCGAACGGGCGCCCCGCGTCTTCGAGCAGGTACACATAAGAGCCACGGATGCCGCGTTCCTGCAGCGCGAACAGCACTGTCGACTCGAACGACTCGATGGTCAGCGGCAGCTCTCCGTCGGCCCACCCCGCGTCGCGCAGCTCGGTGTCGACGAGCTCCGCGACATCCCACCCGATAGAGGCGAAGTAGGTCGCGTGCTTGATCTCGAGCACGACGCCGATCTCGCGGCCGAACTCGAGTGAAGCCTCCCGCGCAGCGTCGAGCACGTCGCGCAGCCGCAGCACGTGCTGCTCGCCGTCGAAGCTCGCGCTCGTCGGACGCACGTCCGAGATCCGCTCGCGGCAGTGCAGCGTCGCCAGCTCGTCCCACGTGAAGTCCTCCGTGAACCAGCCGCTGAGCTCGACGCCGTCCACGTACTTCGTCGCGTGCCGATCGGCGAACTCCGGGCGATCGGCGACGTCCGTGGTCCCCGAGATCTCGTTCTCGTGCCGCACCACGAGCACGCCGTCCTTCGACACGACCACGTCGGGTTCGACGGCATCGACGCCCATCTCGAAGGCGAGGGCGTACGACGAGCGCGAGTGCTCGGGCCGGTAGCCGGGGGCACCGCGGTGTCCGATCACGAGGGGATGTCGACGGGGCATCGCTTCAGCGTAACCACGGGCGCCCTTGGCGGGCTCTGCGACCAGGGGTCGCAGCATCCGTTCATAGTCAGCTCACAGCACGAACCCGTGCCCGGTCACGGCCGGTCGGATAGTGTTGATCAACAGCATCGTGCTGGGATTCCCTTGACATTGGAGTGTGAGAGCAGTGGCCCTCAACAACCCCGCGTTCAACAACCCGGCCTTCCAGGACCCGAAGGCCGTTCAGACCTACCCGGGCGGTTCGCAGGCGGCGAACCTGGGCGGGCAGTCGCAGTTCCAGACGGCGCAGCGTGCCGGGACGGATGCTGCGGCCCAGGCGCAGCTCGAAGGCATGTACGCGGCACCGTCCGCAGGTGCCGTCGAGACCGGCCGCATGTCGTACGAAGACACCATCTGGAAGACCGTCGGCCTGTTCGCGGTCCTCCTCGTCACCGCGGCCGTCGGCTGGGTGTGGACGATGGCGGGCGTCAGCGCCGTCAACCCGAACCCGTCGATCCTCCCCTGGATGATCGGTGCGCTCGGCGGCTTCGTGCTCTCGCTCGTCGTGATCTTCACGTCGCGCAAGAAGATCCGCCCGGCGCTCATCTTCGGCTACGCCGCCTTCGAGGGCCTCTTCGTCGGCGCGATCTCGGCCTTCTTCGAGTTCCTGTGGCCGGGCATCGTCGTGCAGGCGACGCTTGCCACCTTCGCGGTCGTCGGCGTGACCCTCGCCCTGTTCGCCAGCGGCAAGATCCGCGCCTCGAAGCGCGCGACCAAGGTCTTCATGATCGCGATGATCGGCTACCTGGTGTTCTCGCTGGTGAACATCTTCCTGATGCTCTTCAACGTCCCGATCGCCGGTGGCGCGTTCGGCATGCTGAGCGAGCAGAGCCCGCTGTTCGGCATCCCGTGGGGTGTGCTCATCGGCGTCTTCGTCGTCATCATGGCGGCCTACTCGCTGGTGCTCGACTTCGACCAGATCCAGCAGGGCGTGCGCAACGGCGCTCCCCGTCAGTTCGGCTGGCTCGGCGCGTTCGGCATCATGGTGACGGTCGTCTGGCTGTACCTCGAGATCCTCCGCATCCTCGCGATCGCGCGCGGCAACAACTGACGCCCAGCGCTTCGCTTCCGAACGGCCGCCCGGTTCTCCGGGCGGCCGTTCTGTTCTGCGCGCGGGACGCTTAGGCTGAAGCCGATTCGAGGAGTGGCATGGCTCGACGTCATCCGTACGCCGCCGGCGCGATCGTCGTGCTGGCGCTGTGCCTCGCCGCGTGTTCCGGAGGAGCCATGACCGAACCCACGCAACCGGAGCCGACACCGACCCGCACGCCCTTCGAGACGACGCCGCGTGGCCCGATCGCCCCCACCGGCGAACCGGTCGCCGTGCCTCCCGCGCGGTGGGACGCCATCATCGCCGACCTCGCCGAGAGGGGCGTCTCCGGGGCGCCGGAGCTCGTCTCCGCCGAAGCCGTCACCTGGAACAACGGCGCCCTGGGGTGCCCGTCGCCGGGAGTCTCCTACACGCAGGCCCTCGTCGACGGCATGCGGATCGTCGTCACGGTCGAAGGCGAGACCTACGACTACCGGTTCGGCACGACGGATTCCCCCAAGCTCTGCACCCGTTGACATCGAACGGATGCTGCGGCGCCGGGCGGCAGCATCCATCCCGCGTCTGCGCAACGCGAGGTGGCGCCCCGCCGTCCGACGGAGCGCCACCTCGTTTCGTGCGCGGTTACTTGGCCTTGACGAGGATCGCCTCGTCCTTGCCCGCGGCGTTGTCCTGCACGACGACCATCACGCCCAGCGGCTTCTGCGCGGCGAACGCGGTGCCGTCGACCGTGACAGGCACGTCGACCTTGGCGCCCACCTCGATCGACGCGAACTGGCCGTTGGTGAGCGCAGGCGTCCACGGGTCGTAGCTCGCCATGCCGTCGATCGCGTCCTCTCCGTCGTTGACCGACGAGAAGCTCTGCACCGTGTAGCTGAACGCACCCGATGTGATGCCGAGGTCGCTCGCGATCACCGGAAGCAGGATCGTGCTGCTGTCGGTGGGCGCCGAAGCGTTGAACCCGGAGGCGAAGACCTCGCCCGTCGCGATCTCGTACTCGAACACCTGCGAGATGCCGCTGGCGCTGCCCGCCGTGATCAGCCCGCCGTCGGCCGAGAATACGATCCAATCAGGCTCGCCGTCGCCGTTCGTGTCGATGACGACGTCGAACTCGTTCGCCGCCGCGTTCGACCACCGGTTGTGGGTGTTGACCGCGAAGACGAGCAGCTGATCGCCGGCGTCGTCCCAGGGGAACGACTGCACGCCGGCGGCCCGCAGGTCGTAGCCGGTGTCGGTGAACGACTTCGGCGCGTCCTTCTTGTCTTCTAGTCCCCACGTGTAGAAGTCCGCCGCGCCGGCGAAGGCGCCTCGGTTGTTCTTCAGCATGACCGCCACCTCGCCGTCGACGGGCGTGTTCTTCTTCGTGACCTTGAGGTCTCCCGCCGCGGTCACGTCGGTCGTGGCGCGCGGCACGAGCAGGTACGGAACCCGCAGGGTGTCGGACGCCGAGGAGAGCACGACGTCACCCGAGAACTCGTAGAACGCGAACCCACCGGCGCCGGAGCTGCCCACGGCCGTCGCCGGGGCGGTGAGATCGACCGTGACCTTCTCGGAGCGGCCGGGCTTCACCGTGATCTGTGCCGGGCTCGCCGTCACCGTCGCGACCTCGGACTGCGCGGATGCCTCCGTGCTCACGCTGTACGTCACAGGCTGGGTGCCGTAGTTCGTCACCGTCACCGTCTTCTTGCCCTGGAAGGTCTTGGCGGTCTCCTGGAAGCCGAAGCTGAGCGCCGCCTCGCGCTGCTTGCCGTCGTCCGTCCGGAACGAATCGCCCGTCGCCGTGACCTGCTGCGACACGGCCTGCGCAGTGTCGACCAGACCGACGCCGCCGCGGACGAGATTCTGGCCGGTGACCTTGTCGGGGTCGGCGGTCGAGACGAGCACCGACGAGACCTCCGAGGCCGACCAGGCCGGGTGGGCTTCGACGGCGAGCGCCGCGACACCCGCCACGTGCGGCGCGGCCATCGACGTCCCCGAGATGGTCGCCGGGCCGTTGCCGGTGCCGACGCCGGTCGAGACGATCGAGACACCGGGCGCCGCGACGTCGACGCCGAGGGCGCTGTCACCGCTGCGGGGTCCGCTCGAGCTGAACGACGCGTAGCCGCGGAAGCCGGGGTTCTCGAGCGGGGCCGCAGCGACGGTCGCCTCGGCATCGTCGACGAGCTTCGGTCCGTCGGACATCCGCACGCCGAGGAACGGGATGGTGACCGTGTAGTCGTCGCCGGTGTCGGGGTTCTCGGTGATCTCGCCTTCGAACGGCGGGTAGTCGTTCGTGTTGTTGATCATGACCGCTGCCGCCGCGCCCGCCTGCTGCGCGAAGATGGCCTTCGCGACGCGCGCGCAGACTCCGCGGGTCGAGACCGCGAGCTGGTTGCCTCCGACGGTGACTCCGGCGTAGTTGTACGCCGCGACCGAGCAGCCGAGCGCCTCGTTCTCGTCCGGCGTCGCGGGGTTGTCGGTGAGCCGGACGACAGTCATCGCCGGAAGTCCGGTCAGCACCGCGCCGTTCGCGTTGATGGCGGGCACCTGGACCCCGTCGACCGTGATCAGCGCGCCCGGGAATGTCGCCGTGCTGTCGACGGCGGCGACCGAGACCACCCCGTTGCCGTTGCCGGCGAGGTACGGGCTCGGGCCCTCGTTGCCCGCGGACTTCACGACGACGACGCCGGCGCCGATCGCGTTCGCCGCGGCGACCTCGTCGGGGTCGTCCCCGCGACCGAACGGCGAGCCGAGCGACATGTTGATGACGTCCATGCCGTTGTCGACCGCCCAGTCGATGGCCGGGACGACGATGTCGGTCGATCCGCCGCACCCGAAGACTCGCAGCGCGTAGATGTCGGCCTGCGGCGCGACGCCCGGGCCGATCGTCCACTCGGCCGAGGCCGTGGACTCGTCGTAGGTGCCCTCGTAGGTGTCGCCGTCGGCCGTGACACCGCTGCCCGCGGCCGTGCCGGCGACGTGGCTGCCGTGGCCGTTGCAGTCGAGCGGGTTGGCGTCGGGCATCGGCACCGGCTGGTAGTCGTCGCCCGCTCCGGGGTCGGCGTTGTACGAGTCGCCCACGAAGTCCCAGCCGCCCTTGATCCGCGGCGCGTTCGGGCCGAACTGCGCCGGGTCGGCCGGCTGCGCCTCAGCCGCGTTCGCCGCGGCGTAGGCCTCGGGCGTGCCGATGCCGCCGAAGTTGGCGTGGGTGTAGTCGATGCCGGTGTCGATCACCGCGACCTTGATGTTCTCGCCGGTGTATCCGGTGCTCTCCCACACCTGGGGCACTCCGAGGAACGGCACCGACACGGCGTTGTCCAGCGTGTACGTCTTCACCGCGTGCACGGCCACGACGTTGGGCAGGGCTGCCACGGCGTCGACCTGGTCCGCAGGGATGTTCAGCTGGATGCCGTTGTAGGCCGACTGCATGGTCGCCTCGATGCGGCCGTCCTTCGCCTCGATCGTGCCGGCGATCGCGTCCTGGTTCTTCTTGAGCGAACTCTTGATCGCCTTGCGCTCGGCGGCGGTGAGGTCGCTGCCCTTCTTGGCCTGGGCCACCGCGACGGGATCGCCCGTCATCTCGACGATGACCGTGACCCGGCCGTCGGCGCCGACGCTCAAGGGGCGTGCGGTCGTGCCGACCGCGCCCTTGGTGTCGGACTTCTCGAATCGCGACGACGGATCGTCGTCTGGTGCCGCAGCCATCGCTGCGGTAGGGGTTGCGATGGCCAGCGCAAGCGCGCCTACCACCGCCAGGGGACGTCGGAACAAGGGGGAGCCTGCTTTCTCGTGTGTGGGGCAGCGAGGGTCGTGAGGGGGACGTTAGGGGGGATTAACCAAAACGTCAACAGGAAACTCCCAGGTTGAGCAGAGAACGCAACGAGACGGCCGGCGACTGCTCGAATCGATGCATAACGCCCGGCCGTGCCGCTTCTGCTGTGAGCGGAACGCCTCGCGGCCCGCGACACCGTCGCCTTATCGTGAGCGCATGGCTGAGATCATCCCGCTGCCGACGAGGGCCCCACGCCCTGCCCGTGAGCCCGAGCCGCTCTGGCGCGATGCGCTGGGCGAGCGACTGCGCACCCTGCGCCACGAACGCGGCGAGCGACTCGCCGACACGGCCGACCGCGCCGGAGTCTCGCCGCAGTATCTCTCCGAGATCGAGCGGGGACTCAAGGAGCCGTCGAGCGAGATGATCGCCGCGGTCGCCGGCGCGCTCGAGGTGACGCTGATCGAGCTGACGGCGGGTGTCGTCGACGACCTCCGCTCGCGCGCGACCGAGCGGGCGGCGGTCGGATGCTGCGCCGCCTACGCCCTCGCCGCGTGACTGGCTCGGTCGTGCCTCTGGTCGATGCCCCGGGCCGTCGCTAGCCTGGCCGGGTGTCGCCCGCGAAGACGGAAGCCGAGATCCTCGACATCGGCGGGAACGAGGTGAGGATCTCGAGCCCGAAAAAGATCGTGTTCCCCGAACCGGGGATCACGAAGCTCGACATCGTGCGGTACTACCTCGCCGTCGCCGACGGAGCCCTCCGCGGCGCGGGCGGTCGCCCGATGGTGCTCAAGCGCTTCCCGAAGGGCATCGATCAGGAGCCGTTCTTCCAGAAGCGCGTGCCCGAGAACCACCCCGACTTCATCGACACGGCGACCCTGCAGTACGCACGGGGCACGTCGGCCGAGGAGGCGGTGATCCGGGATGCTGCGGGCCTCGCCTGGGTCGTCAACCTCGGCTGCCTCGACCTGAACCCGCACCCCGTCCGCGCCGAGGATCTCGACCACCCCGACGAGCTGCGCATCGACCTCGACCCGATGCCGGGTGTGGACTGGTCGCAGATCGTCGACGTCGCCTTCGTCGCGCGCGAGGTGCTCGACGACGTCGGTCTCGTGGGCTGGCCCAAGACGAGCGGCTCGCGCGGCATGCACATCCTGGTGCGCATCGCGCCGGACTGGGACTACAAGCAGGTGCGCCTGGCCGCCGAGACGCTCGCTCGCGAGGTCGAGAACCGTGCGCCCGGGCTCGCGACCGCGCGCTGGTGGAAGGAGGAGCGCGGCGAGAGCGTGTTCGTCGACTTCAACCAGAACGCCAAGGACCGCACGGTGGCGTCCGCGTATTCGATCCGTCCGCTGCCGGACGCGCGCGTGTCCACCCCGCTCGGCTGGGACGAAGTGCGCGCCCGGCGCCCGGCGGAGTTCACTGTGCTCACGGTGCCCGAGCGGTACGCCGGCATCGGCGACCCGCATGCCGGCATCGA
Organism: Microbacterium sp. F01; assembly: GCF_056156365.1. Lineage (NCBI taxonomy): Bacteria > Bacillati > Actinomycetota > Actinomycetes > Micrococcales > Microbacteriaceae > Microbacterium > Microbacterium sp. F01. The sequence goes on along the minus strand of NZ_CM149592.1, from coordinate 875,024 downwards.
CGACACCGTCGGCACGCTCGACGGCCTCCTGCGCCTCGCGGAAGAACTCGGCCCTCCCGAGAAGCCGCCCCGCGGCGGCGACGGGTCGGGGCGCCGCCAGTCGACGATGCCGCTCATCGAGATCGCCCGCACCAAGACCAAGCCCGAGGCGGTCAGCGCCCTCGAGGGGTGGAAAAGCACGCATGCGACCGTCGTGGAGCAGCTGCACCCTGCCGACGTGCTCGTCGACGGGATGCGCGGCTCGAGCTCGCTCTGGTACCGCGTGCGCGTCAACCTGCAGCACGTGCCCGAGGCCGAGCGCCCGCCCCAAGAAGCGCTGCTCGCCGACTACGACCCCTGGGAGGGCAAGACCTGGCCGGGGTCACCCCCCGGCCGGTAGAGCACGGCGTCCGCGAGGCCGTACGCCACCGCGTCGGCGGCGGTGAAGACGCGGTCGCGGTCCGTGTCCGCGCGCAGCTTCGCCGCATCCTCGCTCGTCGAGCGCGTCGCTGCCCCGCTGCTCTCCCGCCCCTAGCCCCGTTGAGTTGGCGTATATGCACGCGACACGCTGGCGTGTCGCGTGCATATACGCCAACTCAACATCGGTGAGGGTAGGGACGTCCGACGGTCATGAATGCCCGCGGCGGTCAGTGGGCGCGGCGCGAGGGGCTCTCGACGGCGGAGCGGAGCGCTGCGACGAGCGCGGGGCGCACGGCGTCGGACGTGAATGCCGCGGCCGCCGCCCGCGCCCGCGAAGACAGCTCAGCACGACGGCGGTCATCCTGCAGCAGGTCGATGATCGCGTCGGCGAAGGCGTCCACGTCGCCGGGCGGCACGACGATGCCCGCGTCGGCGATCGCCTCGCGCGGCCCGTACCGGGCGTCGAACGACACCACGGGCAGGCCGCGGGCGAGCGCCTCGGCGATCGACAGCCCCTGGCCCTCGAAAGCAGTGGACGTGACGAACAGCGCGGCACGGTCGAAGATCGCGTCGCGATCGGCGGTGGCCCCGTGGAGAGTGACGGATGCCGCCACCCCGAGCTCGTCGATCAGCTCCTGCAGCTCGTCGCGGAGTGGCCCGTCACCGTACACGTCGAGCCGCGCCGCGGGCACAGCCTCGGCCACGCGCTGCCAGGCGCGGATCGCGAGGTCCACGCGCTTCTGCGGGGCGAGGCGGTTGAGCATCACGACACGGTGCGGATCACGGGGTGCCGCATCCTGCGGTTCTGTGCCGAGGTCGATCGTGTTCGGCACGACGTGGAACGTGCCGGGGTCGCCGAACCGGGCGGCCACCTCGTCCCGCTGCGCGGCCGTCGGCCACAGCACCGCGTCGTACGCGTCGAGGGTCCGAAGCCAGCGCTCCCACAGCCCCGTGACGGGGGCGCCGGGATCGTCATAGGGCGTGGGCAGATGCGAGTTGTGAACGGTGTGCACGAGCCTCACCCGAGGATCACCCCATCCCACGAGCGCCTCGCCGATCTGCCGCGATTCGCACACCACCACGAACAGCCGGTCGGGATCGTCGGCGGCCCGTCGACGCTCATCGGCGATCGTCTCCAACCACGCGATGTAAAGGCCACGGAAGCCTCGGAGTGCCCGATCGCCGGCCTTCGCATGAACGACGACCGCCGCATCGCGCAGGTGCCACTCGGGGTCGTTCTCGAACACGGGAAGCGAGACGATGGGGCGGGAAGCGGCATCCGTGATCGTCCGATAGGTGACACCGGGCGTGCGACCCCCGGGCTCGCCGACGAGCTCGAGCCAGTCACCGCGATCCAGGAGGTCGTCGAAGAGATTGCGCACGCGCGACGCGTCGGGCACGTGGCGCCCCTCGACGAATGCCTGCCGCTGCGTCGCGTGCGCGTCGGGAGACTGCCCGTCGACGCTCAGCAGGAGCGGCTCACGAGCCCCTGACGACTCGAGCAGGCGTAGCCGTGCGGGCACGGCGACGGCGAACCCGCCGTCGAGTCCCAGTGCGACGCGGCTGCCCAGCAACACGTAGTCGGCGTCGGGCAGTGAGTCCGCAGCATCCGTCACCCGTCCATCTTTCCTCACCACGCCTCCGCTGCCACGAGCGCACGACCGGAAGAAACAGCGGCGCCCCGGACCGAAGTCCGAGGCGCACACATGCTCACTCCCACTCGATGGTCCCCGGGGGCTTCGATGTGACGTCGAGCACGACCCGATTCACCTCGCGCACCTCGTTGGTGATGCGGTTCGAGATCTTCGAGAGCACGTCGTAGGGCAGGCGCGTCCAGTCGGCGGTCATCGCGTCTTCGCTCGAGACGGGACGCAGCACGATCGGGTGGCCGTAGGTGCGGCCGTCGCCCTGCACGCCCACCGAGCGCACGTCAGCGAGCAGTACGACCGGGCACTGCCAGATCTCGCCGTCGAGGCCGGCGCGGGTCAGTTCTTCGCGGGCGATGGCGTCGGCATCGCGCAGAATCTCGAGGCGGTCAGCGGTGACCTCACCCACGATCCGGATGCCGAGGCCGGGGCCCGGAAACGGCTGGCGGCCGACGATCACCTCCGGAAGCCCGAGCTCGCGGCCGATCGCACGCACCTCGTCCTTGAACAGGGTGCGCAGCGGCTCGACGAGCTCGAACTGCAGGTCATCGGGAAGGCCGCCCACGTTGTGGTGCGACTTGATGTTCGCGGTGCCGGTGCCGCCGCCCGACTCGACGACGTCGGGGTAGAGCGTGCCCTGCACGAGGAAGCGGATGGGCTCGCCGTCGGCCTCGGCCTCCGCGACGAGCGCGGCCTCGGCCTGCTCGAACGTGCGGATGAACTCGCGGCCGATGATCTTGCGCTTCTGCTCGGGGTCGCTGACGCCGGCGAGCGCGTTCAGGAACTGCTCGCGCGCGTCGACCGTGACCAGGCGCACACCGGTCGAGGCGACGTAGTCCTGCTCGACCTGCTCGCGCTCGTCCTTCCGGAGGAGGCCGTGGTCGACGAAGATGCAGACGAGCTGGTCGCCGACGGCCTTGTGCACGAGCGCCGCAGCGACCGCGGAGTCGACTCCGCCCGACAGGCCGCAGATCACGCGGCCCGAGCCGACCTGCGCCTGGATTTTGGCGACCTGCTCGGCGATGACATTGCCACTGTTCCAGTCGGCCGGAAGACCCGCCGCCTTGTGGAGGAAGTTCTCGATGACCTGCTGGCCATGATCGGAGTGCTTGACCTCGGGGTGCCACTGCACGCCGTAGAACCGGCGCTCGTCATTGCCGAAAGCGGCAACCGGGGTGGCCCTCGTCGACGCGAGGACGTCGAAGCCGTCCGGTGCCTTCGAGACCTGGTCTCCGTGGCTCATCCACACGTTCTGCTCGGCCGGCTGACCGCCCAGCAGAACTCCGCCGCCACCCGTGACCGCAGCATCCGTCGCTCCATACTCGCGGAGTCCGGTGTTGGCGACCTCGCCGCCCAGCGCCTGCGCCATGACCTGGAAGCCGTAGCAGATGCCGAGCGTCGGCACGCCGAGGTCGAAGACGCCGGTATCGAGCGCGGGGGCGCCCTCTTCATAGACCGACGAGGGGCCGCCCGACAGGATGATGCCCACCGGGTTCTTCGCCGCGATGTCGGCAGCGGTCGCGGTGTGCGGCACGATCTCGCTGTAGACGCCGGCTTCGCGCACGCGGCGGGCGATCAGCTGCGCGTACTGTGCACCGAAATCGACGACGAGGACAGGACGCTGAGAGGTCTCGGTCTGTGCGGTCAACGCTGGTTCTCCGTGGGGATCGCGTGGGTGAGGGTCGAGTGCCCGGCCTGGGAGTGCAGCTCGGCTGCCTCACGCTCGGCCAGGTAGGTCTTGACGTCGCGGCCGACGCGCGCCTCCATGAAGAACGACAGGAGGGGCACGATGCCGCCTGCGGCGAGCATGCCCAGGCGCAGGAGGTTCCAGCGCATGAGGCTCCACACGCGGAAGCAGGAGATCAGGTAGACGACGTAGAACCAGCCGTGCGCGACGAGGATGCCGAGCGACAGGTTGAATCCGTCGCCGGTCGACTCGAGGCCGGAGGCCGTCTCGACGACGGGGGCGAACCACAGGAACCCACCGGAACTACCGAGGAACAGCTCGTAGCCGATCGCGTACTTGATGATCATCTCGGCGACGAGCAGCAGCAGCATCGTGCCCGTGATGATCGAGCAGATCTGGTAGAACTTCAGGGCTCCGCGGATCGCCGGAAAGGAAGCGAGCTTCGGGGCGCGGGGCATGACCCCCAGTCTACCCGCGGGGTTCCGGGGCGTTTCCCGCTCAGGATGTCGCGGGCTCGGGATCGCCTCCCGGCTCGCGGCGGTCGTCCTCGAAGTCCTCGACCTCCTTCTCCCACGCGTCCTTCGCGAGGCGGTACCAGAGGTAGAAGGCGAAGCCGGCGAACACTGCCCACTCGACGGCGTAGAAGATGTTGAGCCAGTTGATCCCGGAACCCGCGACGGGCGCCGGCGACGAGATCGCGTCGAGGCCGGCGAAGGCGTCGATCGAAGCGATGTACGGGCGGTAGACGAACAGGGCGTCGACGTCGTGCCATTGTCCGAGCAGAGCAGCCGGCGACATGCGGGTCAGCGTCTGCGGGTCTTCACCGCGCGGCGGAACCACCGGCCCCTCGTCGGAGATCAAGCGTCCGGTCACCTCGACGGTTTCATCGGCGGATGCCTCGTCCTCGAGCTGCGCGATGGCAGTGCGCGCGTCCTCCTCTGTGGCGGCCCATCCGAGCGCCACCGCGACCGACGTGGGTCCGACCGTGGCGCTCACCTCGGGGTCGATGCGCAGCTGCCCGGTCACCCAGTAGCCTTCGGCGCCGTCGTTGAACCGCGAGTGGACGACGATGAAGTCCTCGGGGACCCAGGTACCGCGCGTCTCGACGCGCTGGCCCACGAGCGGCTCCGGGAGGTACTCGCCCGGCAGGGCGACGTCCGCAAGGGGCTGCACTTCTTCGGTCGCCCCCGGCGGCACCGGATTCGTCTGCACCGCACGACCCAGCTGCCACTGCCCGAGCCACGCGAACACTCCCGCGACGACGAGGCAGAGCAGCAGCATCCCGATCCATCGCGGGCGCAGCATCACCTCGCGCAGGGTGGGCGGGAACGCCTCGGGCGCGAGGTCGGCCGCTCCCGGCGGCTCCGGGTCGGTCATGGCATCCGTCATCCCGCGGCGTACGGCGCGACGACGACCTCGACCCGCTGGAACTCCTTGAGGTCGGAGTACCCGGTCGTGGCCATCGACTTGCGGAGGGCACCGATGAGGTTCGCGGTGCCGTCGGCGACCGGCGCGGGCCCGTAGAGGATCTCCTCGAGCGACGCGACCTGGTCGACCTTCACACGACGCCCTCGCGGCAGCTTGGCGTGGTGCGCCTCGGGTCCCCAGTGGAAGCCCCGGCCCGGAGCATCCGTCGCCCGCGCCAGCGCGACGCCGAGCATGACGGCGTCGGCGCCCATCGCGATCGCCTTGACGATGTCGCCCGACGTGCCCACGCCGCCATCGGCGATGACGTGCACGTAGCGCCCGCCCGACTCGTCGAGGTAGTCACGGCGCGCGCCGGCGACATCGGCGACCGCGGTCGCCATCGGGGCGTGCAGGCCCAGGGTGGCGCGCGTCGTGGACGCCGCTCCCCCGCCGAAGCCGACGAGCACGCCGGCGGCACCCGTGCGCATGAGGTGCAGGGCCGCGGTGTACGTCGAGGCCCCGCCGACGATGACGGGGACGTCGAGGTCGTAGATGAACTTCTTGAGGTTCAGCGGCTGGTCGACACTCGAGACGTGCTCGGCAGAGACCGTGGTGCCGCGGATCACGAAGAGGTCGACGCCGGCGGCGACGACGGTCTCGTAAAGCTCCTGGGTGCGCTGCGGGGTGAGGGATCCGGCGACCGTGACTCCCCCGGCGCGGATCTCGGCGAGACGATCGCGCACGAGTTCGGGCTTGATGGGCTCGGCGTAGAGCTCCTGCATGCGGCGGGTTGCGGCGGCCTTCTCGAGGCCGGCGATCTCGGCGAGCAGCGGCTCGGGGTCGTCGTAGCGGGTCCAGAGGCCCTCGAGGTCGAGGACGCCGAGGCCGCCGAGCTGGCCCAGCATGATCGCGGTGCGCGGGCTCACGACGGAGTCCATCGGAGCGCCCAGCACCGGGATGTCGAAGCTGAAGGCGTCGATCGTCCACGTGGTCGAGACGTCCTCCGGGTTGCGCGTGCGCCGCGACGGCACCACCGCGATGTCGTCGAACGTGTAGGCGCGACGCGCCCGCTTGGCCCGGCCGAGTTCGATGTCCATGCTCACGCGTCCACCCTACCTTCCGGGGTTCTCACGACTCGAAAGCGTCAGCGTGTGCGGGCGACACGGGACTCGTCCCAGACGGGCTCGGTGGACTCGAACACCTGGCCGTCGGAGCCGAAGACGAGGAAGCGGTCGAAGGACTTCGCGAGCCAGCGGTCGTGCGTCACCGCGAGCACAGTGCCCTCGAAGCGCGCGAGGGCGTCCTGCAGCGCCTCGGCCGAGACGAGATCCAGGTTGTCGGTCGGCTCGTCGAGGAGCAGCAGCGTCGCGCCGGAGAGCTCGAGCAGCAGGATCTGGAACCGCGCCTGCTGGCCGCCCGACAGGCTGTCGAACGTCTGCTCGGCCTGCGCGACGAGCCCGTAGCGGTCGAGGGCGCTCGACGCCGCCTCGCGGGGTAGACCTGCGCGGGCGTCCTCACCGCGATGGAGGATGTCGAGCAGCGTCTTGCCGTCGAACTCGGGGTGGCGGTGGGTCTGCGCGAACCAGCCGGGCACGACGCGCGCTCCGAGGATCCCGCGACCGGTGTGCGCCACGGGATCGAGCCCCGCGCCGGTCGTGGTCACGTGCCCGAGCCGGCCGTCCGGGTCGGTGCCGCCACGGGCGAGCAGGCGCAAGAAGTGCGACTTGCCCGAGCCGTTCGAGCCGAGCACCGCGACCCGGTCGCCGAACCACACCTCGAGGTCGAACGGCTTCATGAGCCCGGTGAGCTCGAGATTCTCCGCCACGACCGCGCGGCGCCCGGTGCGTGCGCCGCGCAGCCGCACGTCGAGGTCCTGCTCCTTCGGGCGGTCCTGCGGCGGACCCGCCTCCTCGAACTTGCGCAACCGCGTCTGCGCGGCGCGGTACCGCGAGGTGAACGTGTCGTTCGCGGTCGCCTTCACTTTGAGGGTCGCCACGAGCTCCTTGAGCTTGACGTGCTGCTCGTCCCAGCGGCGGCGCAGCTCGTCGAGGCGCAGCATCCGATCCTCCCGTGCGCGGTGATACGTGCCGAAACCGCCGCCGTGCACCCACGCGGTGCTGCCCGCGCCCCCGGCCTCGAGCGTGACGATGCGGTCGGCCGCCCGGGCCAGCAGCTCACGGTCGTGCGACACGAGCAGCACCGTCTTGCTCGTCTCGCGCAGGCGCTCCTCGAGCCAGCGCTTGCCGGGCACGTCGAGGTAGTTGTCGGGCTCGTCGAGCAGCAGCACCTGGTCGGGCCCGCGCAGCAGCGCCTCGAGCGCGAGCCGCTTCTGCTCGCCGCCCGACAGCGTCGTGAGCTCGCGGAACCGGGCACGAGCGAACGGGATGCCGAGCGCCGTCGTCGTGCACGTGTCCCAGACGGTCTCGTACTCGTAGCTCCCGGCCTCGGCGTAGTCGGCGAGCGCGCCGGCGTACCGCATCTGCGTGTCGAGGTCGTCGTGCTCGATGATCGCCGCCTCGGAGTCCTCGAGCTCGCGTGCGGCGCGGCGCACGCGATCGGGCGCGACGGCGATGAGGAGGTCGTGGACGGTCTGCCCGGCTTCGCCGTGGCCGACGAACTGGTCCATGACGCCGAGCCCGCCGTCGATCGAGACGACGCCCGAGAGCGCGGGCGTCTCACCCCGGATGATCCGCAGCAGCGTGGTCTTGCCGGCGCCGTTCTGACCGATGAGCGCCGTCGTCGACCCCTCGCCCACACGGAACGAGACCTCGTCGAGCAGGGGCCGGCCGTCCGGCAGCGCATACGAGACGGCGGCGATGTCGATGTACCCCACGGTGTTCCCTGTCTGCTCCGGTGCGGCATCCGCCGCCGTTCAGGGAGCCGACCAGACTACCCCACCGGGCGGGTGCCGTCAGGCGGCGGGGGCGGCGTAGCGGCCGGACTTGATCGCGCGCTCGCGCGCCTTGGCCGCCTCGACCTCGCGGTTCTTCGGCGGTGCCACGGCGACGAGGTCGTCGAGCAGGTGTTGCGTGATGTGCGCGATCTCGTGCACGGCGTGGTCGAAGGCCTCCTGGTTCGCCTTCGACGGCTTGGTCGTGCCCGCGATCTTGCGCACGTACTGGAGCGCGGCGGCGTGAACCTCTTCGGACGAGGCGGCGGGCTCGAAGTTGTGGAGCGTGTGGATGTTCCGGCACATGCCCCCGACCCTACGCCGCGCCCCCGACGCGGACCAGGGCGCAGCATCCGTCCCCTCGTTCACATCGCGTGCTGTCACCGAGGCGACCCGTTGTGCGCGCGAACGACGCATGCACTCGGTGAGAACACGTGATGTGAACGGATGCTGCCGCCCGCGGCATCCGTCATCCGCAACGGAGCCGGTTACCAGCGGTCGGTGCCGCGCGGGAGCACCTCGAGCACGTGGGGCAGCTCGGTGGGGAAGCACGAGCGGAAGAGCTCGGTGATCTGCGGGTCGGAGCCGTAATCGTCGACGATGCGCAGGCCGATCATCGTCGAGATGAGCATTCCCTCGGCCATGAACGCGCGCGACTCGTCGGCGTCGAGGCCCATCTCGTCGCGGAAGAACCGCCACACCTTCGCGAATCCCTGGCGCGCGGCGGCGCCGATCGCGGGGTGGCTGCCCAGGAGGTACGCGTGTGCGAGCGTCTGGTGGAGGCCCCGCACCTCGATGAGGTCGACGTAGGCCTGCCCGATGCGCTTGGCGGCGGCCTTCTCGGGCGTGATGTCGGGGTCGTGGGGGGTGTCGTCGGCGAGCGCGGCGCGGAAGCCCGCGAGCATGCGCGCCAGGGCGTCGTCGAGCGCCGCGAGGAAGAGGTTCTCCTTCGAGCCGAACAGCCGCACGACGTACGGCTGGCTGACGCCGGCCGCCCGGGCCACCTCGTCGGTCGTCGCGCCTTCGTAGCCGCGGGCGCCGAACACGGCGAGCGCGGCCACCAGGATCTGGCGCCGCCGCTCTTCGGACGACAGGCGTTTGCCCGTTTCGGGCGCCTCGTCCATGGCGACGGCGCCGCTGCCGCTGCCGTTGAGTCCCGGAGATGTCATGTCGAAAGGTTATCAGCGAATGACTTGACTTTGTAATCAGTCGATTACTACATTGTGGTCCAGCAAGTAATCATCGAATTACAACGTAGCTTCCCATGACCGACACCACCCTGACAGCGGCCCCGCGCCGCACGCGCCCCTTCGCGCTCGTGCTGGCCGCAGCATCCCTCCCGATGTTCATGGCCACGCTCGACAACCTCGTCATGACGAACGCGCTCCCGGTGCTGCACCGCGAGATGGGCGCGAGCGTCGAAGAGCTGCAGTGGTTCGTGAACGCCTACACGCTGGCCTTCGCCGGCGCGATCCTCATCGCCTCGGCGCTCGGCGACCGGTTCGGCCGCCGCACGCTCTTCGCGATCGGCATCGCCGTGTTCGGCGTGGGCTCGGTGCTCGCCGCGCTCAGCGCGGATCCGGGTCAGCTCATCGCCGCCCGCGCGGTGCAGGGCCTCGGCGCAGCGGGCGTCATGCCGCTGTCGCTGGCCCTACTCAGTGGCGCGGTCGCCCCGGCCAGACGCGCGCTCGCGATCGGCATCTGGGGCGGCGTCTCAGGCCTCGGCGTCGCGGTCGGCCCGCTCGTCGGCGGGGCGATCATGGAGGGCTGGGACTGGCAGGCGATCTTCTGGATCAACGTGCCTGTCGCGATCATCGCGATCCCGCTCGCGCTCGTCGTGCTGAACAACGACTTCGGCGCCCGCGCGCGCATCGATGTTCCCGGCGCGCTGCTCGCGGCGGCGGGCGTGCTCGCCCTGGTCCACGCGATCGTCCGCGGCAACGACGACGGCTGGGACTCGATCGGGGTCATCGCCGAGATCGTGCTCGGGACTCTGCTCATCGTGGCGTTCCTGTGGTGGCAGACGCGGGCGACCGCACCCCTCATGCCGTTGCGCCTCTTCCGCGACCGCTCGTTCTCGATCACCAACATCGTCGGGTTCGCGTTCAGCTTCGGCACGTTCGGCGCGGTGTTCATCCTCATCCAGTACCTGCAGGTCGTGCAGGGCTCGACGCCGTTCGAGGCCGCCCTGCAGACCACCCCGTGGACGCTCGCGCCCATGATCGTCGCCCCGATCGCCGGCATCCTCGCCCCGCGTGTCGGCACCCGCATCCTGCTCGTGCTCGGCCTCGCCCTGCAGGGCGTCGCGCTCACGTGGATCGCCGCCGTCATGTCGACCGACCTCGACTACCCGACCCTGATCGCGCCGTTCATCATGGCCGGCGTCGGCATGGCGCTCGTCTTCGCCCCGTCCGCGACGGCGCTGCTGGCGACCCTCGGCCTCATCGACCACGCCAAGGCGTCGGGCGTGAACTCCACCGTTCGCGAGCTGGGCGTCGCCCTCGGCACCGCCGTGATGACCGCGATCTTCGTCAGCGCCGGCGGCGAGCTCCTCCCCGACCTGTACGTCGACGCCGCCCGCCCCGCGGTGTTCACCGGTGCGGCAGTGCTGTTCGCCGCGACGATCGTGGCGCTGTGGCTCCCCTCCGGGAAGGGGACGGATGCTGCCGCCCCGGGCTCGTCCGAGGCCGAGGCCGCCGAGCCCGCCGAGCCCGCCGAGCCCGCGCGCGAGGTCGTGCCCGTGACCTGACCCCGTCCCCGTTCCTTCCTTGCCCCGTGGGAAGGCGGGGAGCCGAGAGGCCGGGATCAGTCGCCCTTCCCGCGGAGGGCGCGGGTGAGCAGCCCGTCGAGGAAGAACAGCAGGAAGGCCGCCGAGCCGATCCACGGCGCCAGCGCCACCACCGCCGCCGAAATGAGGAGGGCGCTGAGCGAGCCGCGGCCGTAGGCCACAGCATCCGGTCCGCTCATGTCGGGCATCAGGACGTCGCGCTGCCGCACCGCCCATCCCCACTGCAGCCAGCTGAACAGGATCGCGAGGAAGAACGTCACCGGCATGGCGAGCCGGCCCGCGAGCCACTCGGAGTACTCGGTCGTCAGGTTCGTCGCGAACGGCACGAGCACGATGAACAGCAGCCGCGCGTTGTTCAGCCACACCGTCGTCGCGTCGACCCGGGCCAGGTGCTCGAACTGCTGGACGTGCACCATCCACATCAGGCACAGCAGCACGAAGCTCAACCCGAAGTTCAGGAACAGCTCGTACATGCCGCCGATCGCCGCCCACATCTCGGCGTCGGAGTCGACCTTGCCGAGCGAATGCTGCGTGAGATCGAGCACGAGCAGCGTCGCCGCGATCGCGAAGACGCCGTCGGTGAACGCCTCGAGACGCGTGGTCCGCTGTGTCGCCAGAGGGTGCCGCCGCTGCCTGATCATGGCGCCAGAGTAGCGACACCGTCCGCCGCAGCGCCCGTCACACTCCGTCACCGCCCCCTCGGCAGCGGCGCGCGGTGCGATTGGATGGACACGGAGACGGATGCTGCGCCCCTCGGCATCCGAGACCTGGGAGGCCCCGTGACCGAGCATGTTCCGTACGTCGTCGTCGGCGCCGGCGCCATGGGCCTCGCGACGACGTGGCAGCTCGCGCGCCGCGGCCACCGCGTGGTCGCGCTCGAGCGGTTCGAACGGGGCCACACCCGCGGCGCTTCGCACGGCGCGACCCGCAACTTCAACAACGCTTACGCGGCGGCGCACTACCTCGACCTGCTCACCCTCGCCCGCGTCGAATGGGACCAGCTCTCGCGCTCGACCGGCGAACCGCTGCTGCGGCTGCACGGCCTGCTGACCCACGGCGACGACGCGGTCGTCGCCCAGGTGCACGACGCCCTCGTCGGCCGGGGCGAGCGTGCCGAGGTGCTCGCCCCGGCCGAGGCGGCACGGCGCTGGAGCGGCATGCGTTTCGCCGGCGACGTGCTGTTTACGCCCGACGCGGGAGTGGTGCGCGCCGCCGCAGCGCTCGAGGCGCTCGAGCGCGGGGCGCGCGGCTACGGAGCCGACGTCCGCTTCGGGCACCGCGTGGTCTCGCTCGACGAGCGGGACGACGGCGTCGCGCTCGCGATCGACGCCGACGGCGAGCGCCTCGACATCGTGGCCGAGTCCGTCGTCGTGACCTCGGGAGCCTGGAGCCGCAGCATCCTTCCCCCGTCCTTTCCCCTCCCCCGGCTGACCGTGACCGAGGAGAGCCCCGCGCATTTCGCGCCGATCTCCGCCGACCCGGTGTGGCCGTCGTTCAACCACCTCCTGCCGCCCGAGCGGTATCCCGCGAACGTCTACGGCATGCCGACGCCGGGCGAGGGGGTGAAGGTGGGCTTCCATCTCGTCGGTCCGGTCGTCGACCCCGACGCGCGCACGTTCCGCCCGGTGCCCGCCCAGGCCGCGCAGCTGCGGGGTTACGTGGCCGAGTGGTTCCCCGGCCTCGACCCCGACTCGGCCGCGCCGATCAGCTGCACCTACACGTCGACGGACTCGCAGGACTTCATCCTCGACCGCCGCGGCCGCATCGTCGTCGGCGCCGGCTTCTCCGGCCACGGCTTCAAGTTCACCCCCGCCGTCGGCTCAGTCCTCGCCGACCTCGCGACCGACGACGGCGCCCGCGCGGCGGAGCCCTTCCGCCTCCCCTGACCTCCAGCTCACAGACTTCGCAGGGTCGCGCGAACCTCGCGGGATTGTGGACGGATGCTGCGAACTCGGCGCGATTCTGCGAAGGCTGTGTAGGTGCACCCCGACTGGCCACCGAAGCGTCGGCCCACCATCCAGTGACAGACTTCGCAGAGTCGCACGAACCTCGCAGGGTTGTCGCCGGATCCTACGAAGTTCGCGCGATTCTGCGACGTCTGAGAGTCGCCGCCCTCTCACGCGGCGCGGTGAAGGCCGGCAGCGACGGCACGCCGGATGGTGCGCTCCACGCTCGTCCAGTCATGGACGACCTGCGAGTAGCTGACTCGCAAGACGGTGTACCCACGCAGCCTGAGCTCGGCGTCGTGCGCGATGTCGCTGGTGCGCTGCGCGCTCGAGGAGTGGAACTCGTACCCGTCGATCTGGACGACCAGGCGATCGCCGACGAGCATGTCGACGGGGCGCCCGGCGAGGACCACCTGCTGCCGGACACGAAGGCCCAGTCGCCGGAGCGGAATCACCACGAGGGTCTCCAGTCCCGAGTCGGAGAGACCCGTGACCGCGTCCGCGAGGTCGCGTGCCACGCCCGAGCGCCACTCGATCGCGCGCAGGGTCTCGGGTGCGAGCTTCTCGACGCGGGCGGCGGATTCCCACAGCACGAGCGCGGTGTCGCGGTCGACGCACAGCGCGATGTGGAGGAGAGCATCTTCCACCGCCCCCAGGAGTGAGCGTGCAGCGGGAACCACCGGTTTGGTCCAGTGCGTCACACCGGACCACGTCTCATCGAGCCGCGTCGGGCCCGACCCGGGGAGCATGTGGAGGTGCAGCTCCGACCCGATACCCTCCGGCATCCACCATTTCCGTCGCCGCGCGAGCGAGATGCAGGACACCCGGCCACCTGCACGGGCGGCGGTACGGAGCTCGTCCGGGGCCTGCGGTGTGCACAGCCACACACGACGGATGAGTTCGGCGTGGCCCTCACGGACGAATGCACGGATGACCGCGATGGCGAATCCAGCCCGCAGCGCATCGTCGCGGTGCGCGATGCCTCCCTGCGCCGATAGCCAATCCCCCAGCTGCTCTGTCGTCTTCCGGATCACTCCCACGCCGCGAGTCTGGCCATCCCCTGCGATGCGAGCGCCCGTTTCGAGGTGGATGGGGAAAAGCCGGTTCCTCCCCGCCCTGTGGAGGACGCGGCATCCGTTCACAGACTTCGCAGAATCACGCGGATCTCGCAGGTGATCCCGCCAACCCCGCGAAGATCGCGCGAATCTGCGAAGTCTGCGCGTGGAGCCGCCGAGAAGTGCGGAAAAAGGATGCTGCGGCCAGGCGCAGTGCGCCGGGCCGCAGCATCCGTGTCCGAAAGGGGTTACTTCTTGTAGTTGGGGGCCTCGACGACGATCTGCACGTCGTGGGGGTGCGATTCCTTGAGGCCGGCGGCGGTGATGCGGACGAACTTGCCCTTGGTCTTGAGCTCTTCGATCGTGCGGGCGCCGACGTAGAACATCGACTGGCGCAGGCCGCCGACGAGCTGGTAGGCGACCGCCGAGACGGGGCCGCGGTAGGCGACCTGGCCCTCGATGCCCTCGGGGATGAGCTTGTCGTCGGTCGGGACGTCGGCCTGGAAGTAGCGGTCCTTCGAGTACGACGTCTTCTTGCCGCGGGTCTGCATCGCGCCCAGCGAGCCCATGCCGCGGTACTGCTTGAACTGCTTGCCGCCCTGGAAGACGATCTCGCCGGGCGACTCGTCGGTGCCGGCGAGCAGCGAGCCGAGCATGACCGTGTCGGCGCCCGCGACCAGCGCCTTGGCGATGTCGCCCGAGTACTGCAGGCCGCCGTCGGCGATCACCGGGATGTCGGCTTCGCGCGCGGCCAGGTAGGCCTCGTACACAGCGGTCACCTGGGGCACGCCGACGCCGGCGACCACGCGGGTGGTGCAGATCGAGCCCGGGCCGACGCCGACCTTGACGGCGTCGACGCCCGCGTCGATGAGCGCCTGCGCGCCCTCGCGCGTGGCCACGTTGCCGCCGATGACGTCGATGTGGTCGAAGCTCGCGTCGGCCTTGATGCGGCGGACGATGTCGATGACGCCCTGCGACTGGCCGTTGGCGGTGTCGACGACGATGACGTCGACACCGGCGTCGCGCAGCGCCTCGGCGCGCTGCCAGGCGTCGCCGAAGAAGCCGATGGCGGCGCCGACGCGAAGGCGGCCCTGCTCGTCCTTCGTGGCGAGGGGGTATTTCTCGCTCTTGTCGAAGTCCTTGATGGTGATGAGGCCGGCGAGCTTGCCGTGCTCGTCGATGAGCGGGAGCTTCTCGACGCGATGCTGCGCGAAGAGGGCGATGACCTCGCCGGCGCTGATGCCCACGCGCCCGGTGACGAGGCCGTCGGTCGTCATGACGTCGCGCACCTTGGTGGTCTGGCGCTCGAAGCCCGAGACGAAGCGCATGTCGCGGTTCGTGACGATGCCCACGAGGTGGTTCTCGTCGTCGACGACCGGAAGGCCCGAGATGCGGTACTGCGCGCAGAGCGAGTCGACCTCTTCGATCGTCGCGTCGGGGGTGGTCGTGATCGGGTCGGTGATCATGCCCGACTCGCTCCGCTTCACGCGGTCGACCATCGACGCCTGGTCCTCGATCGCGAGGTTGCGGTGGATGATCCCGAGACCGCCTTCGCGGGCGATCGCGATCGCCATGCGCGACTCCGTCACCGTGTCCATCGCGCTCGAGATGAGCGGGGTCGCGACGGTGATGCGTCGCGTCACCCGGGACGAGGTGTCGGCTTCGCTGGGGATCACGTCGGTGTGGCCGGGCAGCAGCAGCACATCGTCGTAGGTCAGTCCGACGAAGCCGAAGGGGTCGTTGTGCTCCATGGGGTCTCCTCGCGCGGGCGCGCGCGTGCTCTCGGGGGTTGGACGGCGGCGGCCGGTGCGCTCGTGACGCTCCGTACTCGATTCTAAGTCGGCGAACCTGGAAATGATTCCTGAATGCCGCCTCCTGAGACGCGGTCCCACCCTCGTTGCGATCGGGTCACGTATCCACAGGGTGCGATAGGCGAAACACCGGCGACACATTACGCTCGTACCGTCGTTCATCACAGCCGATGCGACCCGGACATCGGTGCGCTCGTCGGCGGCGAACTGGAGGTTCTGTGGGTCCTGCGACTGTGACCACGAGGCATGTGTCTGGAAGGCGGTCGATCGCCGCCCTCTTCGGACTGCTGCTCGTCCTGTTGGGGCTGTTCGCCACCGCGACGCCCGCCCTGGCAGCCGAAGACGATCCCTATCGGATCAGCGGCAACGTCCAACTCGACGGTGAGCCGTTGGAAGGCGTCGAGCTGACGATCGACGGCCCGGGCGGCGAGCAGACGGTCGAGACCGATGAGAACGGCCAATGGCGCGTCGGCGTGCCCGAACGCAATGCCGAGTACACGGTGACGCTCAACGAGGAGACGCTCCCCGAGGGCATCGCCGTCGTCGACGACGAGGACGATACCCCGAACGAGAAGGAGGTGACCGTCGGCCCCGGTGGCCGCGTCACGGTGAACTTCTTCATCGGCGAAGGCGAGCGCAACGTCACCGGGTTCTGGGATCAGCTGGTGCAGCGACTCGTTCAGGGCATCAGCTTCGGCCTGATGCTCGCCCTGGCCGCCATCGGTCTCTCGCTCGTGTACGGCACAACCGGCATATCGAACTTCGCCCACGGCGAGATGGTGACCTTCGGCGCGATCGTCGGGTACCTGCTCGTGACTCCGGCGACCCTCGGGCTCCCCTGGTGGTTGGCCTATCCGCTGGCCGTGATCCTGAGCGGACTGCTGGGCCTGGTCCTGGACATGGCCCTATGGCGACCATTGCGCCGACGAAGGACCGGTGTGGTGCAGCTCATGATCGTGAGCATCGGGCTGTCCCTGGCGCTGCGCTACACCTACCAGTTCTTCATCGGCGGCGGCACGCTGCAGCTGCCCGGCGCCGCGGCGGAGAAGATCCCGCTTTTCGGCGTCGTGCAGATGAGCGTGATCGACATGGTTTCCCTCGCGATCTCGATCATCATGATCGTCGCCTTCGCCCTCTGGCTCACCCGCTCGCGGCTGGGCAAGGCAACGCGTGCGATCTCCGACAACCCGTCGCTCGCTTCGGCGTCCGGTATCGACGTCGACTTCGTCGTGCGGATCGTCTGGATCGTGGCCGGCGCCATGGCGGGTCTCGCCGGCATCCTCTACGCCTTCTACCGACCGGGCATCCGGTGGGACATGGGAGCGCAGATCCTGCTCCTGATGTTCGCCGCCGTCGTGCTCGGCGGTCTGGGCACGGCCTTCGGCGCCCTGATCGGCGCACTCATCGTGGGCATCCTCGTCGAGGTGTCGAGCCTGTGGATCCCCGCTGACCTCAAGTACGCCAGCGCGCTGTTCATCCTCATCCTCATCCTGCTGCTCCGACCGCAGGGCATTCTCGGACGACGCGAGCGGATCGGTTAGGGCAACGACCATGGACTGGCTTCAGATTCTCTCCAACACGGCATCGTCGATCATCAGCCCGGCGACGCTCGGGTACGCCCTCGCGGCGCTCGGACTCGCGGTGCACTTCGGCTACGCCGGCCTGATCAACATGGGCATCGCCGGCTTCATGGCGATCGGCGCGTACGGGTACGCCATCTCGATCCTCACGTTCGGGCTGGAATGGTGGCTGGCGGCGATCATCGGGCTCGCCGCGGCCGCGGTGTTCGCGCTGATCCTCGGCATCCCGACGCTGCGCCTGCGTGGCGACTACCTCGCGATCGTCACGATCGCGGCGGCCGAGGTGCTGCGGTTGATGTTCCTCACCACGGCGTTCGACGACGTGACCGGATCGGCCGACGGCCTGAGCGGCTACCACGCCAGCTTCCGCGCGTCGAACCCGATCCCGCCCGGCACCTACGGCTTCGGCCCCTGGACCTACAACGAGACGGGGTGGTGGGTGCGCATCATGGGCATCATCACCGTGGTCATCGCCGTGATGGTCGTCTGGATGCTCATGCGCAGCCCCTGGGGCCGCACGCTCAAGGGCATCCGTGAAGACGAGGACGCCGTGCGCTCTCTCGGCAAGAACGTGTTCTCCTACAAGATGCAGTCGCTCGTGCTCGGCGGCGTGATCGCCGCGGCCGGCGGCATCGTCTACGCCCTGCCCTCGGCGGTCAGCCCCGGCGTGTACGTCACCTCCCTGACGTTCTTCGTCTGGACGGCGCTGCTGCTCGGCGGCGCGGCGACGGTCTTCGGCCCGATCCTCGGCTCGCTCATCTTCTGGGCGCTGCAGACGTTCCTCTCGAACGTTCTGCCCGCCCTCGCCTCCGCCGGCCTCCTCGGCGGCATGTCGCAGATCCAGGCCGGCATCCTGCGCTTCATCCTCGTGGGTGTCGCGCTCATGCTGCTCGTGATCTTCATGCCGCAGGGCATCCTCGGCAACAAGAAGGAGCTGACCTTTGTCAAGTAACGGCGCAGCCCACACCGCCACCGGACCGGTGGCACGCCCGAAGACGACCGGACTCCATGTCGGCGACGCAGCGCCCGGCGTCGCGAAGGTCGATCCGATCATCGTCGCCGACGGCGTACGTCGCACGTTCGGCGGAGTGTCGGCGGTCGACGTCGACCACCTCGAGATCCCCCGCGGAGCGATCACGGCGCTGATCGGGCCGAACGGCGCGGGCAAGACGACCCTGTTCAACCTGCTGACCGGCTTCGACAGGCCCGACGAGGGCAGTTGGAGCTTCGACGGTCGCAGCCTCTCCGGAGTGCCGGCGTACAAGGTCGCGCGCATGGGCCTGGTGCGCACTTTCCAGCTCACGAAGGCGCTGGGCCTGCTCACCGTCATGGACAACATGAAGCTCGGTGCCACCGGGCAGCGCGGCGAGCGCTTCTGGATGAGCCTCATCCCCGCGCTGTGGCGCAAGCAGGACGCCGAGATCGAAGACCAGGCGATCCGTCTCCTCGAGAAGTTCAAGCTCGACGCCAAGTCCGACGACTTCGCCGCAAGCCTCTCCGGCGGTCAGCGCAAGCTCCTCGAGATGGCGCGTTCGCTCATGACCAAGCCGACGCTCGTCATGCTCGACGAGCCCATGGCCGGTGTGAACCCCGCGCTCACGCAGTCGCTGCTCGACCACATCCTCGACCTGAAGGACGAGGGGATGACGGTCCTCTTCGTCGAGCACGACATGCACATGGTGCGCCACATCGCGGACTGGGTGGTGGTCATGGCCGAAGGCCGCATCGTCGCGGAGGGCGATCCCTACACGGTCATGCGCGACCCCGCGGTCATCGACGCGTACCTCGGCGCGCACCAGGAGCTCGACCTCGGTGTCGTCACCGGCCGCATCGATGTGATCGATGCGGATGCCACCACGGATGCCGAAGCCAGCGCCGGTGCGAGCGCCCAGGCACTCGTCGAGGCGGGCATCGCGGAGGAAGAAGGGGAAGTGGTGGAGCCCGACCGGGCATCATCCGCAACGGTCGCGGGAGCGCCGGCCCAGGCGCCCACCGCTGCGCCCGACGAACCCGCCCCTGGGGACGGATCCGTCGATGACGCTGCGCCCGCGCCCGAACAGCCGTCCGACGACAAGGAGGAGCGCTCATGAGCACCACCGCTACCCAGACCCCGGTCGTCTTCGTCGACGATGTCCACGCGGGCTACCTGCCCGGGGTGAACATCCTCAACGGCTGTTCACTCGTCGCCCATCAGGGCGAACTGATCGGCATCATCGGTCCCAATGGCGCCGGCAAGTCGACGCTGCTGAAGGCGATCTTCGGCCAGGTGCACGTGCGCAGCGGCACCGTCTCACTCCAAGGCGACGACATCACCGGGCTGAAGGCGAACAAGCTCGTCGCGCGCGGAGTGGGATTCATCCCGCAGACGAACAACGTCTTCCCGAGCCTCACGATCGAAGAGAACCTGCAGATGGGCCTCTATCAGCGGCCCGGGGTGTACAAGGAGCGCCTCGAGTTCGTGACGGGCATCTTCGCCGAGCTGGGCAAGCGCCTCAAGCAGCGTGCGGGATCGCTTTCCGGAGGCGAGCGGCAGATGGTCGCGATGAGCCGCGCGCTCATGATGGACCCCAAGGTGCTGCTCCTGGACGAGCCGTCAGCCGGCCTCTCTCCTGTCCGGCAGGACGAGGCCTTCATCCGCGTCTCCGAGATCAACAAGGCGGGCGTGACCTGCATCATGGTCGAGCAGAACGCCCGCCGCTGCCTGCAGATCTGCGATCGCGGCTACGTGCTGGACCAGGGCCGCGACGCCTACGAGGGAACCGGGCGCGAACTGCTGCAGGACCCGAAGGTGGCCGAGCTCTACCTCGGCACGCTCGGCACCTGACGCCGCGCCTGCCCTGCCTGACCCGGAGGGAACGGATGCCTCGCATCCGTCCCCTTCGGCGTTTCTGCGTATCGTGCCCGTCGTGAGCGACGAGGGCGGCAGGCGCGACGGCGCGGTCGCACCTCCCGCCCTCCCGCGCCACCGTCAGCGCACAGCGAAGAGCCCCGGGTCCGAAGACCCGGGGCTCCTGATCAGGAAGGATCAGCCCTCGTACGCGACGTAGGTGTTGTCGTCGATGTACTCGTAGATGCCGATCGACGCCTCGGTCGGGTCGCCGACCTCGTCGAACGTGATCGGGCCGGAGATGCCGTCGTAATCGGCCGTGCCGCCACCGAGGATGATGTCGGCGCACGCGGCGAAGGTGTCGCACTTCTCACCGTCTCCGCTGCCACCCGAGACCTCGATGAGCTTCTCGGCGATGGCCGTGCCCTCGGTCGACTGAGCCGCCAGCGCGGCCAGTGCGAGCAGGACCGTCGCATCGAACGACTCGGCCGCGTAGCTGTACTCGGTCAGCGGCTCCGTGCCCTCGCCCTCGACGAACGTGTCGAGCTCGTCGGTGAACGCCGAGATCGAGTCGATCGACAGGCCGGGGAGCGTGCCCTTGGCACCGGTCAGCGAGCCGGCCGGGAAGCCCTCGTCGTCGAAGTTCGACAGGTTGCCGTCGACGAAGTACAGCTTGTCGGCGGGGATCTGCCCGAACAGCGACGGGAGGATCGTCGTGACCTCTTCGAACGTGATCAGCGCGATCGCGTCGGGGTCGGCCGCGAGGACCTCCGAGACCTGGGCGTCGAACGACGTGTCACCCGTGTTGTAGGTGGGCTCCGCGACGACCTCGCCGCCGGCGGCCTCGAAGGCCTCCTTCACGTAGCCGGCAAGGCCCGTGCCGTACGAGTCGTTCAGCACGATCATGCCGAGCGTCTGGTTGCCGTCTTCGGCGATCAGGTTTCCGAGCACTTCGCCCTGGAGGACGTCGGACGGCGCGGTGCGGAAGTAGAGCCCGTTGTCTTCATAGGTCGTGAACGCGTCGGAGGTGTTGGCCGGCGAGAACTGGATGACGCCGTCGCCGACGACCTGGTCGATGAACTGCAGCGACGTACCGGACGATGCCGCGCCGATGATGGCGGAGACGTCCTCACCGAGCAGGCGCGGGATCTCGGTCTCGTACGCCTTGTTGTCGGTGTCGCCCGAGTCGCCGTAGACGACCTCGAGGTCGAGGCCAGTGGTCTCGGCGTAGTCGTTGATCTGCGATGCGGCGTACGCGACACCGGCCTCTTCGGGCGGACCAAGGAACGCCAGGTTGCCGGTCTGCGGCAGCGCCGTGCCGATCTTGAGGCTCAGATCCTCGACGGGGCCGGCCGACTCGGTTGCCTCGCCGCCGGTGCCGCCGCCGGTGCAACCGGCGAGGACGAGGGCGCTGGCGCCGACGAGCGCGATGCCACCGAGGACGGTGGCCGTACGCGAGCGGGTGAAGACGCTCATGTTGCTCCTTGCTGTGTTTTGACAACGGGAACGGCTCGGGCGCCGACCCAGTGCACTAAACCTAATCGTCGGCAAGCGTCAGCAATGTTGCCTTTCGTTAACGATCTGTAACGGATTGAAAACCGTGATCGGAGGGCATTTCCGGATCATGTGAACAGATCGGCGCTGTGGATAACTCATCGACGACCGACCCGGCGCCGCCGCCGCGCCCGCCGTTCTCGGCGGCGGCCCGCCATACCCCTTGCGGGTATACACTGGACCGACCGGGTACCCCTCAGGGGTATCCATCCCCGATCGACAGAGGAGAACTCATGGCTGAGGCCGCGTACACGGTGACTGGAATGAGCTGCGGGCACTGCGAGGCGTCCGTGCGCGGCGAGGTGTCGAAGCTCGCGGGCGTCCAGGACGTGCAGGTGAGCGCCGCCGCCGGCACGCTCAAGATCGTCTCCGCTGCCGAACTCGCCGACGACGCTGTCATCGCGGCCGTCGACGAGGCCGGCTACAGCGCGGTCCGCGCATGAACGAGGCCTCGATCCCCGCCGCCCGGTTCGAACTCGAGATCGGCGGGATGACGTGCGCGTCGTGCGCCGCGCGGATCGAGAAGCGGCTGAACCGGATGGACGGGGTCGAGGCATCCGTCAACTACGCCACGGAGAAGGCGTTCGTCACCGTTCCCGCCGGACTCGACCCGCGGGCGCTCATCGAGGAGGTCGAGAAGACCGGTTACACGGCCGCCCTCCCCGCGCCGCCGGTGACCGAGCTCACCACAGAAGAGCCCGCCGACCCCCAGCTCACGAGCCTCTGGCAGCGGCTCATCGGGTCGGTCGTGCTGTCGGCGCCGGTGATCCTCCTGGCGATGATCCCGGCGCTGCAGTTCACGTACTGGCAGTGGGCGTCGCTGGCGCTCGCGGCGCCGGTGGTGGTGTGGGGTGCGTGGCCGTTCCACCGCGCCGCGTGGATCAACCTGCGCCACGGCGCGGCCACGATGGACACGCTGATCTCGCTCGGCGTCTCGGCCGCCTTCCTGTGGTCGCTCTACGCGCTGTTCTTCGGGCACGCGGGCATGCCCGGGATGACGCACACGTTCGAGTGGTCCGTCACTCCGAGCGACGGCGCGGGCGACATCTACCTCGAGGTCGCGGCCGGCGTCACGACGTTCGTGCTCGCGGGCCGGTACTTCGAGCAGCGCTCGAAGCGCCGCGCGGGCGCGGCCCTGCGCGCCCTGCTCGAGATCGGCGCGAAGGACGTCGCGGTGCTGCGCCCCTCGGGCGCTCCCGCCGGTCAGGTCTCCCTCGACATGCCGGGGATCGGCTCCCCCGCCGCACTCGCCCTCGTCGAGGTGCGCGTGCCCGTCGCCGACCTCCGCGTCGGCGAGGAGTTCGTCGTGCGACCCGGCGAGAAGATCGCCACGGACGGCGTCGTGACCTCCGGCACCTCCGCCGTCGACGCCTCGATGGTGACGGGCGAATCGGTGCCCGTCGAGGTCGCGCCCGGCGACCCTGTCGTCGGCGCCACGGTCAACGCGGGCGGCCGGCTGGTCGTGCGCGCGACGCGCGTCGGCGACGACACGCAGCTCGCGCAGATGGCGCGGCTCGTCGAGGACGCCCAGTCGGGCAAGGCGAAGGTGCAGCGGCTGGCCGATCGCATCTCGGGCGTCTTCGTGCCGATCGTGCTGCTGATCTCGCTCGGCACGCTGGTGGCCTGGCTTCTGACCGGCGCCCCCGCCGCGATGGCGTTCACCGCCGCCGTCGCGGTGCTCATCATCGCGTGCCCGTGCGCGCTCGGTCTCGCAACCCCGACGGCGCTGCTCGTCGGCACGGGTCGCGGCGCGCAGCTCGGCATCCTCATCAAGGGCCCCGAGGTGCTCGAGTCCACGCGCAC
This sequence comes from Microbacterium sp. F01, assembly GCF_056156365.1. Taxonomy (NCBI): domain Bacteria; kingdom Bacillati; phylum Actinomycetota; class Actinomycetes; order Micrococcales; family Microbacteriaceae; genus Microbacterium; species Microbacterium sp. F01. Next base: position 851,631 of record NZ_CM149592.1, on the reverse strand, counting down.
CGTGGACACAGTCGTGCTCGACAAGACCGGCACCGTCACCAGCGGCCGCATGTCGCTCGTCGACGTCATCGTCGCGGGCTCGCTCGATCCCCACGCGAATGAGGCGTCCGCCGCCCGCGCCGAGGTGCTGCGCCTCGCGGGCGCTCTCGAGCACGCCTCCGAGCACCCGATCGCGCAGGCGATCGCCCGTGCTGCCGCCGCCGAGGCCGGCACCCTCCCCCAGGTCGAGTCGTTCCAGAACGTGCCCGGCAAGGGCGTCTCGGGCGTCGTCGAAGGGCACGCCGTGCTCGTCGGCCGCAGTGCCCTGCTCGCGGACTGGGCTCTGACGCTCCCCGACGACCTGGCCGCCGCGAAGGCCGCGGCCGAGGCGCTGGGCCGCACCCCGGTCCTCGCCGCGTGGGACGGCGCGGTGCACGGTCTCCTCGTCGTCGCCGACCAGGTCAAGCCCACGAGCCGCGAGGCCGTCGCGCAGCTGAAGACCCTCGGCCTGTCGCCGGTGCTGCTCACCGGCGACAACGCCGCCGCGGCGCGTGCCATCGCCGACGAGGTCGGCATCGAGCGCGTGATCGCCGAGGTGCTGCCGCAAGACAAGGTCGCCGTGGTCAGCGAGCTCCAGGGCGAGGGCCGCGTCGTCGCGATGGTCGGCGACGGCGTGAACGACGCCGGCGCCCTCGCGCAGGCCGACCTCGGCCTCGCGATGGGAACCGGGACGGATGCTGCGATCGAGGCCTCCGACATCACCCTGGTCCGCGGCGACCTGCGCAGCGCCTCCGACGCGATCCGCCTCTCGCGCGCCACCCTCGGCACGATCAAGGTCAACCTCTTCTGGGCCTTCGCCTACAACGTGGCCGCGATCCCGTTGGCGGCCCTGGGCCTTCTGAACCCTATGATCGCCGGAGCGGCGATGGCGTTCTCGAGCGTCTTCGTGGTGGGCAACAGCCTGCGCCTCCGGCGGTTCCGCAGCCTCTCGAACACTGACCGTTGAAGGAGTCCGACATGACCGACATCGCTCTCGAGCACTCCCACTCGCACGCCGACGACCACGCCCACCACGGCTACATCACCGACAAGGACAAGTACCTCAATCGCCTCAAGCGCATCGAGGGACAGGCCCGCGGCATCCACAAGATGGTCGAGGACGAGAAGTACTGCATCGACATCCTCACGCAGATCAGTGCGCTGACCTCCGCCCTCGAGGCCGTCGCCGTGGGCCTCTTGGACGACCACCTTCGCCATTGCGTGGTGGATGCTGCGCGCCTGGGCGGCGCGGAGGCCGACGCCAAGATCACCGAGGCCACGCAGGCCATCGCTCGCCTCGTGCGCTGAGCGCTACGCCGCGACGCGCGTGCGGCGCGCGTGGATGAGCGAGTCGACTGTCAGCACGGTGAGTGCGACCCACACGAGGCCGAAGCCGATCCACCGTTCGAGGGGCATCGGCTCCTGGAGCACGAGCCAGCCGACGAGGAACTGCAGGATCGGCGCCACGAACTGCAGCAGGCCGATCGTGGTGAGCGACACCCGGCGCGCGCCGGCGGCGAAGAGCAGCAGAGGCACCGCGGTGATGACGCCGGTGAGGCTCAGCAGTACGGTGTGCTCCCAGCCTTCCCTGCCCATCGAGAGGCCTTCGGTCGCGCCGACGATCACGAGCACCGCGACGGCGATCGGCGTGAGCCACAGGGTCTCGAGCGTCAGACCGCTCACCGCGTCGACCGACGGGCCGACCTTCTTCTTCACGAGGCCGTAGACGCCGAAGGATGCCGCGAGCGTGAGCGCGATCCACGGGAAGGCGCCGTAGCCCACCACGATCACGAGCACGGCAGCGGCCGCGATGCCGATCGCGACCCACTGCGTCGGGCGCAGGCGCTCCCGCAGCACGAGCACGGCGAGGAGCACGGTCGCGATCGGGTTGATGAAGTAGCCGAGGCTGGTCTCGATGACGTGACCGTTCAAGGCGCCGTAGATGAACACCTGCCAGTTGACATAGATCAAGAGGCCCGCGATCACGGTCAGGCCGAGCACCCTCGGCTGCCGGAAGATCGCGGTCAGCCGCGGCCACGTGCGGGTCACCGTGAGCAGCAGCGCGCAGAAGACGAGCGACAGCAGGATGCGCCATGCCACGATCTCCCACGGCCCGGTCGGAGCGAGGAGCAGGAAGTACAACGGCAGGAAGCCCCACAGCAGGTACGCCGAGAACGTGTAGATCCCGCCGAGCTTGCGCTCGCGGGCCTGGGCCGCGTCGCTCACGATCCGGCGCGTGCCGGTCGTGACGCCGAGGTCCAGCGCGGTCGAGTCGTCGAGCCCGTCCACAGCGGTGGGTTCCGGCGGGGAGGGCTGCGGGTGGCTCACCGAGTCAGCCTACGCCCGCTCACCTCGCGCCCGGCCCGCGGCGCCGGGGGCGCAGCATCCGTTCTCCGCCGTCCATGACGCGATTCCTGCCACCGGGAACGACGAGAGGGCCGGATGCCGAAGCATCCGACCCTCTCGTTACGCGTGGTGCGCTGGACTCAGCGGACGACGACCGCGAGGACGTCGCGAGCCGACAGGACGAGGAACTCGTCGCCGCCGAACTTGACCTCGGTCCCGCCGTACTTGCTGTAGATCACGCGGTCGCCGACGGCGACGTCGAGCGGGATGCGGTTGCCGTTGTCGTCGATACGACCCGGGCCCACCGCCACGACCTCGCCCTCCTGGGGCTTCTCCTTGGCGGTGTCGGGGATGACCAGACCGCTGGACGTGGTCTGCTCGGCCTCGACCTGCTTGATGACGATGCGGTCCTCGAGCGGCTTGATGGAAACCGACACGGTCTACCTCTTCTTTCTTGAGACTAAGACTCGTTAGCACTCTGACGTTGAGAGTGCTTACGTCAGTCTAGGCAACCGGCTGGCACTCATGCAACGTGAGTGCCAATGAGTCGTCATGCACGCACCGCTGTTTCGCTCCGTGACACCGACGCGTCGCAAATGACCCAAGCCCTTGAGGGTGATTTCGAGTCGGATGTATCATCGCGAGTGTCGGCTGCTCTTTCGTGGGGAACGCAATAAGACAGTCGATGCGAGATCGGGGGAGCTCGCTTGCAAACGAGGTGGGGGCGTTTCAGCGTGGATTCCTATTTCCTCTCGGTTGATGTCGGGACCAGCCGAGTGGGTGCAGCAACAGCCAGACTCGCCACTGACGGCAGCATCGTCACATCATCCTTTCCGCTGGGTCGGCGCGCAGACAGCGTGGCGACAGTGGTCTTCGTCGCCGAGGACGGCGAGATGCTCTTCGGCGATGCGGCCGAGCGCCGCGGAGTCACGCAGCCCGAGCGATTGATCCGCGAGTTCAAGCGGAGCATCGGGGACGAGATCCCCATCGTCGTCGGCGGCCAGTCGATCCCGGCTGAGCAGCTGTACGCACGGACCGTCGCCGACGTGATCGACACGGTCGCGGAGCGCGAGGGCGCACGCCCGGAAGGCGTGATCCTGACGCACCCCGCGATGTGGGGTCCGCACCGCATCGGCCTGGTGCGCTCCGCGCTCGAGGCGATCGGCGTGAGCGAGGTGGCATTCATCACCGAGCCTGAGGCCGCAGCACGCCACTACGACGCGTCGCGCAATGTCCAGGACGGTCAGATCCTCGCCGTGTACGACCTCGGCGGCGGCACCTTCGACTGCGTGATCCTGCGAAAAGAGGCGGGCAGCTTCGACCTCGTGGGCGAACCCGTCGGTATCGACAATCTCGGCGGTGCGGACTTCGACGACGCTGTCCTGCGGCACGTGCTGCGGACGGCAGAGGTCCCCGCCGAAGCGCTCCAGGACGCCTCCCCCGACTCCCGCATCGCGCTCTCTCAGCTGCGACGCGAGTGCGTCGACGCCAAAGAGGCGCTGTCATTCGACTCCGACGCCGTGATCCCGGTGCTCCTGGCAGGGGGCCGCTCGAGCGTGCGGCTGACCCGCGCGGAATTCGAGGGGATGATCGACGAGTCGCTGGCGAAGACGATCGACGCTCTCGAGGATGCCCTCGAGGACGCGGGTCTCGAGCCCGATCAGCTCGAGTCCATCCTGCTCATCGGGGGCTCGTCGCGGATCCCGCTGGTCACGCAAGGTCTCTCCGAGCGGTTCGGCCGCCCGACGGCGATCGACGCCGACCCGAAGTCTTCGATCGCGCTCGGCGCTGCCCACACCGCTCTCATCCGCGCGACAGACGTGCAGCTGGGCGTGTCGGCCGAGCTGGCGATCTTCGACGGCGCGCCGGCGGCAGCCGCCGAACTCGAGCTCGCGGGATCTTCCGTGGAACGCGGCATCCCAGCTCCGGTCGGGCCGGTCGCGGCAGCATCATCCGCGCCCAGCGCTCGGCACATCGTCGCGATCGCGGGAGGTGCCGTCGTCGTCGCGGCCGCGATCGTCTTCGGCAGCACGCTCACGGCCGGCACGGGGGCGCTGAACGGGTTCTTCACCGTCTCGACCGAGCCGACGCCCGGACCCACCGACGAGCAGGCCGCCCCCGAGGCGGCGGCGCCGGAGGCGCAGCAGCCCGCTCCCGAGAGCGCCGCGCCTGTCACGGAGCAGGCGGCCCCGCGCGCGGCGAACCCGCAGCGCAAGGGCGCGACCCCGCAGAAGAAGACGACCACCACCACGACGACCACGGCCGACGCCGCACCGGCACCCGCACCGCGTCCGACCAAGGGCGCTTCGCCCGCCCCCAACCCGGGTTCGCAGGACACCGGCGGCACGGGCGGCACCGGTGGAACCGGCGGTGAATCGGGAGGAACCGGCGGCACCGGCGAAGATTCGGGTGGAACCGGAGGACAGACGGGCGGGACCGGCGGCACAGACACCACCGGCAACGAGCCGACGCCGGAGCCCACCCAGGAGCCCCAGCCGGAGCCGACTCAGGAGCCCCAGCCGGAGCCCACCCAGGAGCCCCAGCCGGAGCCCACCCAGGAGCCCCAGCCGGAGCCGACTCAGGAGCCCACTCAGGAACCCGCTCCGCCCGCAGACCCGGCCCCTCCAGCCGATCCCGCGCCCGCCGAGCCGGCACCCTCGCCGAGCCCGACCCAGGACATTCCGGTCTGACGCGGGCCGACGGGGTTTCAACATGGCTACAACCACAACGACTGTGGCGGCGTTCTTCGACGCGACGACCTTCACGGGCGCGCGCCACGCACGTCCCCTCATCGACGCGCTGACGACGCACGACCTGCCCCCGCGGGTCTTGATCTCGGGGAACGCCGGCTCAGGCAAGACCACGATGCTGCGGGGTGCGCAGCGCTTCCTCACGCAGAGCCATGCCGAGGTGAGCGTCCTCGGCCCGGAGACCGACGTGTTCGACGTTCCCGTGTCCAGCATCCTGCTCGTCGACGATCTGCATCTGCTCCCCGCCGCACAGGTCGAGGGCCTGGGAGTGCGCGCGAGCGATCCCGACGCGGCTCTCGTCGTGACGAGCCGACCCTGGCCCCACTCGCAGGCGCTCTCGTCGATCGCGCGTCACCTCGAGCGGAGCCGCCCCGCCGTCGTGCTGGGCCACCTCACACGCTCCGACGTGCTCGACTACCTGGAGGCGAACGACCGGACTCTGAAGCCCGGCTGCCTCGATCATCTGCTCGAGGTGACGGGCGGAGTGGCGTGGCTCGTTTCTGCCGCGCTGGCCGCGCACGACGACCGCGACTGCACGGACGATGGCGCACACGCCGCTCTCGGCCATGTGCTCGAGCAGAGCGTCGCGCACCGGATGGGCGTCGTCGAGGAGGATGTGCGCCGCGCCATCGAGGAGATGAGCGTGGGATCGGACGACGTGCCGGTGCTCACCGACACGGTCGGCGACGTCGAGAGCGTCATCGCCCAGGGCTACGCGGAAGGACTGCTGCTGCGCAACGGGCGCCCGGTGCCGGTGGTGCGCTCCGCCGTGCGCGCGAACCTCTCCGCTCGGCGGCTGATCGACCTCATCGCAGCGATGCCCGGCGGCCTGAACCCCCTCGCGTCCCGATCCGACGGCTTGCTCGCAGACATCCGCGACCCGCGCCTGTCGTCCGCCCTGGTCGAGCACGGCGACCAACTCCTCGATTCCGATCCGGTGCGCGCGGGCGAGCTGTACGCCGCCGCCGCCGACGCCGGCGTGACCTCCGCCGACCTCGCCGCGAAGCGCGCGCAGGCGGCGTGGTCCTGCGGCGACATCGACTCCGCCGCCCAGCTCCTCGATGATGCGATGACCTTCGCCGAGCCCGAGCAGAGCGTCACCGCGCGGATCGCCGACGTCGCGGCCGCCACCTGGTCGATACGGGGAATGCTGCACACCGGGTCGGGCTTCTACGATGCGTTCCCGCCGACGACGGCCGAGGCATCCGTCCGCCGCACGATCGCCCGCGTCGGCATCGGTGAGGCCGGAACGGCAGGGACCGACCAGGCATCCGAGGTCCAGCGCGTCGCTCCCTCGACGCTCGGCGTGGCGATGAACCTGCTCCAGCGCGGGCTCGAGACATCGCTGCGCACCGAGCACGCCGAAGCGGCGGTAGCCGACCTCGTGCGCGCGTCGCACCTGTACACCGCGTCGCGATCGTCCACGCCGATGCCCGAGCATCCCGCGGTGATCGCCGCCGTCGCCGCCATCAGCGCCGGTGATCTCGCGACAGCGCGCGCGGTCGTCGATGCGGCGATCGAGGGCCACCAGGGCACCCCGTGGGTGATGTCGCGGCTTCTGCTCTGGAAGTCATGGATCGCCCTGCAGCAGGCACGCGGTGCGCGTTCCCGCGAGGCGCTCGAGGCCGCTGTGGCGCTGACGCCGAAAGCCGCAGCGCGCGATGAGCTCCTCCTCCAGGCGATCCGCGTCGGACTGGCGCGGCGGTATGAAGATGCCGCCGGCCTGGAGGCCGCGTGGGAGCGAGGCCGTGACGGTCTGCTCGACGCGGACGTCGACCTGTACACGCTGCTGCCGCTCGTCGAGTTCGTCAGCGCCGGCGCCAGAGTGGGCGACGAGGCGGTCACCGAGCCGCTCTTCACCCGTGCGCTCGCGCTGGTCGATGCACTCGGCCGGCCGGCGCTGTGGTCGGCACACCTGCGGTGGGCGGGCATCCAGCGGGGCATCCTCCGCAACCGCCCCGAGTCGCTGAGCTCTCACGCGCACGCTCTCGTGGACGCCGCCCCGCACAGCGCCGTCGCCGAGACGATGGCCAAGGCCGGGCGGCTGTGGACGTCCGTCCTCGCGGGCTCGGTCGACGTCGATGAGGTCGATACGGCGGCCCGATCACTCGCGGCGATCGGACTGCGATGGGATGCCGCGCGCCTGGCCGGTCAGGGTGCAGGACGCTCCGACGACCGCAAGGTGTCGGCACGGCTGCTGGCGCGGGCGCGGGAGCTGTTCCCGCAGGAGAAGCCGGCGGTCGCCGAGACGCCCGGGGAGAGCGCCGAGACATCGCCCGACACCGTGGCGTCGGTGCTGAGCGAGCGCGAGACGGATGTCGCGCGCCTGGTCGTCGAGGGCAAGACCTACGCCGAGATCGGCGAGACGATCTTCATCTCCCCACGCACCGCGGAACACCACATCGCCAGCATCCGGCGGCGGCTCGGCGCGACATCGCGCTCGGATCTCATCGCCAAGCTGCGTGTCGCCCTCTCGCAGACCCGACCCCTCGCAGAGGACGGCTGAGGGCACGTGTGCGGATGGCCCCCAGAACCCCCAAGAACCCCCCTACCGATTCGGGAAAACCCCCGATTCGCCGATTGTGAGAAACACCTAATGTCGAGAGTGATTCTCGAAGTGACAGGAGCCGAGTCATGACAACACCCTTGGCAACGATTGCCGACGCACTGATCGAGTTCATACTCAGTCTCCTGGGCGACCCGGCCGCCGCGGCGGAGTTCGAGGAGGACCCCCAGGGAACGCTGGCCCGCAACGGTCTCAGTGACGCGTGCGTCGAGGATGTCCGCGCCGTCGCCCCGGTCATCGTGGACCACCCCCACGTCAGCCCCAAGCCGCCGATGCCTCCGGCACCGCCGAAGCCGCCGTCGGTCGAGAACGAGATCTACAACATCACGAACAGCTTCGCGATCGACAATCGCGCGACGATCGTGGACCAGTCCGTCAACCAGAACATCTGGGCCAACGGCGACGTCAACCAGATCTTCGACCAGGAGGCCATCGTCAACAGCGGCGACAACGGTGCCGCCGCCGGCGAAGACGCCGAGGTCGACAACTCCAACGACACCACCACGGTGGGCGACGTCTCCATCGGCAACGAGGACACGACGACGAACATCGACGGCTCGTTCAACGACAACTCGACGAACACCGACACCGAAGTGGATGCCGAGGCCGACGAGTCGTTCAACAACTCGCCCGACTCCGACCCCGTCGTGACCGCGAGCGTCGAGGCCCCTCCCGCAGAGGCCCCGCCCGTCGAGGAGGTCGCGCCGCCGGTCGAGATCGAGACGGTAGCCGACGACGCCTACGACTACGCGGTCGACGCGGCGACGTTCGTCGCAGAAGAACCTCCGCTCGAGCTCGAATCCGAGGACCAGTACTAAGGATCCGACGTGCCCGATCGGGAAGACGACGACCGCTCGCGCGCCCTGGCAGGACCAGGGCGCGCGAGCGCGCGTCCCAAGCCGCCCCCGCCGACCTTCGAGGAGCCGCCGCCGGGCCAGGCCATCGGCCGTGTGCCGGTGCGCAAAGTGCCGGCCTCCAGTGTGCAGCGCCCGCCCGCGACGGCCTCCCCACCGAGACAAGGGACTCCTCAGCCTCCGCCACCACCAAGGCGAGAGGCTCCCGAGCGGCCTCCGACCGCCAGCCCGAACGCGGCCCCCGTGCTCACGAAGCGCCCCCCACCGTTCTCTGTCAGGCTCAGCCAGTTCCTGTGGGTGCTGAGCCTGCTCACCGGCGGCGTCGCGGTGGTCTATCTCTTCGTCATCCGCGAGGACCAGCTCCCCATCATCACGGACGTCGTGCGCGCCGTCGAGGAAGGCCGGAGTGAAGAGACCTACACTGCTGCGGCCGACATCATCTTCTGGCTGGTCTTCGGCACGGCGCTGGCGCTGCTGCTGGTGCAGATCGTGCTTCTCGTGTCGTTCACCAACCGCAAGCCGCACGTCCGGTGGTGGCAGCTGGCCACCGTGGTGGGGCAGATTCTGCTCTTCCTGCTGTCAGCGGAGATCTTCACCACGGGCGAGCACGCCCCCGTCCTGCGGCAGGTGCTCTTCGCCCAGTGGGCCCTCGCCCTCCTCGCGCTCCTGTTCAGCACGTTCCACGGCGCTCTCCAGTGGACCGCCCGCAAGTACGACGTCAGACGCGCCGGCTCCGACGACGGCGAGTTCTGACGCGACCTCCTCGAGACTGCGGATCACCGAGCGGGCGACCTCCACGGTGGCCCGCTCGGCGAGGGGCGACTCGCTGAGCGTGCGCCAGCGCGCAAGGAGCTCGTCGACCCGCTCGCGGCTCTCGACGGTAGTGGCGGTCTCCGGCAGCGCCAGACGAGCGCTCGGGGAGGGGCCGGTTCCGCCGATGATGCGCTCCGCCTCCTCCGCGTCGAGTCGGCCCAGCGGCAACCCCGAGGAGCGCGCCCGCGACAGAAGCGAGAGCTCCCGCAACGTGTGCGCCGACGCGTAGATGCGCTCGACCCCACCCAGGACCGCTTCCGCGCCGTCGCGCGGTTTCTCGCGCAGGAGCCTCTGCAGTGCGTCGAGCACACCGCGCACCTTCAGCGCCCCGGCGCGAGTACGGAACTGCAGCTGGATGAACTGCTGGAGTTCGTTGAGACCGCTCTGCTGCACGAGTTGCTCGGAAAGCTGCGACGAGTCGGCGGCGCCGCCGCGGATCAGCGCGCTCGCGAGGCGCACACCGAAGATGCCGAATCGGTTGAGCAGCTCGCGACGGACGTCTTCGCTCAGCGTCGTCGCCTCGGTGGGGCGCACGAATCGGTCGGCCGACACCATCAGCGCCTCGCGAGACTTCCGCTCCAAGCTCGCCAGCTCGCGGAAGGCGGCGAACTCGTCCTCGCGGAGGGTCTTCGCGCTCTCGGCGAGGAGACCCGCGACGGGCACCACGCCGAGCGACAGCGACGCGAGGTCGCCGTCCTTCTCGTAGCGGCGCGCCACCTTCCCCGCCGACAGCAGCGAGTCGATGCGACCGGATCCGATCTCGTCGGCGCGCGACAGCACCGCGACCGCGTTCACCGTCTGCGACGCACCGGCAGCCGTGTCGCGGAACGACTCCAGGAACTTCAGATCGGATGCGTGGAGGTGGCGCATAAGGTAGACGATCGCGTCGGCCGACGAGGGCTCGGCATCGGGCACCAGGAAGTCGGTGGAGCGCGCTGACACATCCCGCGAGAGGGAGGCGATTCCCGGGGTGTCGATGAGGATGAGCGACCGCAGCCCGGTCGACGGCCAGCCGACGTCGATCCAGGCGACGTCCTCGGGCGAGACGCCGCCGAGATCGAGCACCAGCCGGCCCGCGTCGCGACGGATGGGCATCGGGCGCGGCTCTCCGTCATACGGGTGCATGGTGATCGTCGGGGTCGCCGAGTAGCGATACCACGTCACCACGCGCGTGCACTCTCCCGCGTCCGTGGGGGCCAGGCGTTCGCCGAGCATCGCGTTCAGCAGCGTCGACTTGCCGGCCTTGACCATGCCCGCGAGGGCGAGACGGATCGGCTCGCTGAGGCGGCGCTCCAGGTCGGTCAGCAGGTCGCAGGCTTCCTGATCGTCGGCGTAGAGCTCGCGCGCGGCGCGGACCAGAGCGCTCGCGTCGTCGCGGATCGACACCCTCACCGCTTCGCTGCCTCCACGGCTCGCAGCGGCGGCAGCGCCGGGATCTTCGCCTTCAGCGTCTCGAGCTGCTGAACCCGCAGCTGAAGCTCCTTCACTCGCTGGTCCTGCTCTCCCGCGTAGGTGCCGGCGGCCTGCTTGGCGGCGAGGACCGCGTCCGAGAGCGAGCGGTGCAGCTCGTCGGCGATGCTGCCGAAGTGGTCGCGCGCGGCACGCTGCACGATGCGCAGTCGATCCTTCAGCTGCTTGCCGACCTGGAACTGGACCTCGTCGAGATAGCGGCGCACCAGCGTCTTGGCCTCGAAGCGCCGGCGGGACAGCCGCGAGTTCATGTCCTCTCGATAGGCCCTGCGACCCACCAGCACACCGGCCAGGAGCGACAGCGGGTTGATGAGCGACAGGCCGATGAGGCCGGTGGCGAGGCCGACCATGAGCACGCCGCCGTACGAGCCGCGGACGCCGATGAAGATCTTCTCGCCGGCACCCATCTGACGGTGCTCGAGCGTCGAGATGTTCTCCACGTCGTCCAGGATGCCCTCGGTGTCGCCCACGTAGATCACGGGCAGGTCCGTCTCGCCCTGGATGAACAGCTCTGCGACTTCTTCCGACAACCACCGTGAACGCTCGTCGGTCCACACGAACGTCTCCGAGACGGCCGCCGAGACGCGCTGATCGAGCCACTCGGTGAGCTGGTCCCAGATGGGCCCGGGGTCGCCCTCGTCGATGGCGTTCTCCGCCTCGCGCTGCACCTTGCGCAGGCGGTCGCGGAGGTCATGCTCCATGTCGGAGATCAGGTCGGCGACGCCGTCGTTCAGCTGCACCTGCCACTTGGATGACCGGCCGCGGAATTCGTCGGCGCGCGCCTTGGCGTCCTCGAGTTGCGCGATGAGCTTGGGGGTGTCCTCCGGGTGGAGGATCGCCTCGAGCTCGGAGGTCAGCGACATCTTGAGCTGGTCGACGACCGAGATAAGATCGTGCACCGCGCTGCGCGCCTGGATGATCTCGGCTCGGCCGAGCACTTCCTGGCGCAGGTGGCTCACGAGCGCAGGGAAGCCCGACTCCTCGTTGAGCGTGCGGTCGCGCTCTTCCGCCGCGATCAGGCGCAGATCGCTCGAGACGGCGAAGATCGGCACGTCGCCGATGTCGCCGAGGTGCGAGCGGTCGATGCGCTCGATGTCGCGCCACTGCGGGTAGAGGTCTGTCTTGGCGAGCACGGCGGCGACATTGGGGGACACGCGCATCGCGTGCTTGAGGAACTGCACCTCGGGCTCGGTGTACTCCTGTGACGCGTCCGACACGAGAAGGACGGCGTGCGCCGATGACAGCGCGGCGAGTGTCGCGAGAGCGTTCGTGGAGTCCAAGCCGCCGACGCCGGGCGAGTCCACCAGGCGCAGGCCGCCCTTGAGCAGCTCGCGAGGAAGGACCACCTCCGCGGTGATGACCTTCCGCTCGTTCGCGGGATTCCCGCTCTCCGACACGTACTGGGCCAAGTTCTCGAGCGGGATGCGCTGGCGCACGGGTGGTGTGTCTTCGTCACCCTGGATCGTCACCCAGGCGTCGGGTTGCGCCGCGTAGCCGACCGACGTCGGAACGCTCGTGGCCACGTCGTCGTCGACCGGGCAGACCGGCGCGTTGACGAGAGCGTTGATGAGCTTGCTCTTGCCCTGCTTGAACTCGCCGACCACGATGACCCGGACGTTCGGGTCCTGTAGACGGGCATGCGTGTTCTCGAGGCGCTTGGCCAGGTCGCCGCGGCCCGTCGTCGTGGCGAGCTGGCCGACGTTGTCGACGATCGAGACGAGCGCCTTGCTCGCCGCCGGTGCGACCGGCGGCGCAGTGGGCCTGTCGGCGTCCCCTGAGACCGATTTCTGGACGGCCGTGCTTTCAGCCACGAATGCTCCCCCTTGTACGCACTCCCCGGGTACCACGCTAGTCGAAGGTCAAGGAGCGGGGGCGGTACCGGAAAATACGTGTCCGTAACGTGGTCTTGCCCGGCCGCCCCTCGGGAGGGCGGCCGGGCAAGGTCTGTGTGAGTGGATCAGAGATCGATGATGTCGTCGCCCGCGGAGTCGCCGCCGGGGCTGAAGAAGTTACCGCTGTTCTCCCACTCGATCTCGTTCTCGAACGACGTGTCGACCTCGCTCGTGAACGAGTCCTCGATGTCGACGTCGACGTCGGTCGACTGGTCGTTGAACGAGTCGTCGATCTCGACCTCGAACTCGTTCCACTCGTTGGTGGAGTTGTCCTGGAACGAGTCCTGGATGTGCGTGTCGATCCACGTGTTGCCGATCGACACGTCGCCGACGCTGATGGTCGTCTGCGAGTTGTCGACGTCGGCGTCGTCACCGGCGGCCGCACCCCAGTCACCCGAGTTCGCGACGGCCTCCTGCTCGAACTCCTGGTCGACATCGCCGTCCACGAAGCCGAACGACTGCGACACCGACTGGTCGACGACCTGCGCGCGGTTGTCGATGTCGAGGTTCAGCGCGCCCGACGCGGCCGCAGCAGCGGCAGCAGCACCGCCGGCACCGCCGAGGGCGAGGTTGAGGTCGCCACCGACACCGGTGTTGTACTGACGGACGCCGACCGTGACCGAGTCGTCGTTCAGCGTGGTCTCGTTGAACGAGTCGGTGTAGTCGTTGTACGACTCCTCGGTCTCCGAGTTGTCGTTGTACGAGTCCTCGATGTCGCGGTTGTCATCGGTCGAGTTGTCGGAGTTGTCGTTGTACGAGTCCTCGGTCTCCGAGTTGTCGTCCGTCGAGTTGTCCGAGTTGTCGTTGAACGAGTCCTCGATGTCGACCTCGAGCTCGTTCTCGACCGAGTTGTCGGAGTTGTCCGACTGGTTGCCGACGCCGACGGCGGCGTTGTTGGTCGAGTTGTCCGAGTTGTCGGAGTTGTCCGAGTTGTCGGAGTTGTCCGAGTTGTCGTTGCCCGAGAAGTTGCCGTTGCCCGAGTCCTCGACGTCGACGTCGGTGGCGTCGCCGCCCACGTTGTCGGAGAAGTTGCCGTTGCCCGAGTCCTCGACGTCGACATCGGTGTTGCCGATCTCGTTGTCGGAGGCGATGTCGTTGCCGACAGCGCTGTTGACGTTGTTGTCGTCGTTGCCGACTGCGCTGTTGACGTTGTTGTCCTCGACGTCGACGTCGGTGTCGTTGCCGACAACGTTGCCGTCGTTGCCGACGACGTTGTCCTCGACCTCGACATCGGTGTTGCCGACGTTGTTGTCGGACAGGACGTCTTCGATGTTCGTCTGAACGCCGAGGACGTTCACATTCTCGTCAGCCATGATCAATCCTTTTCTCGCAGAGCCAGGTGGCGATGTATGAAGAGTCTCTTCCCACCGCCGTGTACCCGCATCCGGGGTGATCCCGGAACCTCCCCGGGGGAATAGGGGGTTCGGGGTAGGGGTTTCCGGAGGGGGTCCGGGGGTGCCCCGAACCGGAGCACGTAGGCTCGGCGGGTGGAACTCTCCGAACTCGAAGCGCTCCTGACGCCCGAGGGCCTGCGGCTGCTCGACGCGATGCCGCCGGTGGACTCCTCCGACGACGTCGCGCGCGCCGTGACCCGGCTGCGCAGGGACGGCCACTCCCCCGACCTCGTCTCGGCGGTCGTCGGCCAGGCGCGACTCCGCACGCGCGCGCGGGCGAAGTTCGGCGATCTGGCGGAACGGATGCTGTTCACCCGTGCGGGTCTCGAACAGGCGACGCGTCTCGGCATCGCGGCCCGCCACGCGGCACGGTTCCGCGACGCGGGGTTCACGCGCGTGGCCGACCTCGGCTGCGGCATCGGCGGCGACGCCCTCGGACTCGCGGGACTCGGCCTCCGTGTCACGGCCGTCGATGCCGACGCGGTGACCGCCGGCATCGCTGCCTACAACCTGGCGCCGTTCGGTGCTGACGCCGAGGTGCGCCTCGGCACCGCGGAAGACACCGACCTCGAGGGCATCGACGCCGTGTGGCTCGACCCGGCCCGCCGCACCGCCGGGCACTCCGAGACCGCCCGCACGCGCCCCGAGGACTGGTCGCCGTCGCTCGACTGGGTGTTCGACCTCGCACAGCGCATGCCCGTCGGCGTGAAGCTCGGCCCCGGACTCGACCGCGACCTCATCCCCGACCACGTCGAGGCCCAGTGGGTGAGCGCCGACGGGTCGACCGTCGAGCTCGTGCTGTGGTCAGGAGCCCTGGCTCGACCTGGTGTCCACCGCGCCGCGCTCGTGATCCGCGGCGATCAGGCGCACGAGCTGACAGCCGAGACGGATGCTGCGGACCAGCCCACCCGTGACCTCGGCGCCTTCCTGCACGAGCCCGACGGCGCCGTCATCCGCGCGCGCCTCATCGGTGACGTGGCACGCTCACTCGAGGCCGGGATGCTCGACGAGCACATCGCCTACCTCACGTCGGACGCCGCCCTCACCTCGCCGTTCGTCTCGACGTTCCGCGTGCGCGAGGTGCTTCCCGCCGACGAGAAGGCCCTCGCCAGGGCGCTGCGCGAGCGCGACATCGGCCGCCTCGAGATCAAGAAGCGCGGCGTCGACATCGACCCCGCGGCGCTGCGCACGCGCCTGAAGCTCCGCGGGTCGGCATCGGCGACCCTGCTCCTCACCCGCGTCGGCACCCGCCGCACCGCGATCCTCGCCGACCGCGTCTGATCCCGGATCAGCCGATGATGTGGGCTTGCGCCGCGGCGTAGAGGAGCCAGCCGGCGCTGTAGAGGATGGACAGCGTGCCGAGCACGATCGCCCAGACCGCGATCGCGCGGTTCTCGAGCGGTCGGCGGAGAGCGATGATCGCGGATACGACAGCGACCAGCCCGATCGGGAATCCCCAGCCGACGAACATCGACACGAGGAGCCCGACGATCGCGAACGCGAGCGCCCAGGCCGCGAGTCCGCGGTGGAACGCCGAGTCCGTCGCCGGCCACGACGTGTCTTCGGGGTGGAACTCGCCGCCCGGCTCCGCCGGCGCCGTCTCCACCGTGACGGCGACCGGTGCGGTCGGCAGCCGCAGGAACCCGCCGCGATGCGCCCCCGGCAGGGGTGACGCGTCCTGCGCGAGGTCGACGTCGGGCGACACCGACGACACGGTCGGCCCCGCGGGGGTCGTTGCGCTGTCGGGCACATCGGAGGGAGCGGATGCTGCGTCCCCGTTGCCCGGCCCGAGCTCGCCCGGATCGCCGACGCGTTTCGCCTCTGCGTTTCGGCTCGCAGGCTCGCTCAACGACCGCGTTCCTCGCTCGCTCAACGAGCGAGATGCGGCGTCGGCCGGATCAGCCGGGGGCTTCTCGGCGTCGCCGGGCGGCGGCATCCGTTCGTCCGTCATGCCGACTCCGCGACCTGGATCTCGGTGACCGGCAGCGTCGAATCCGCCCCGAACTCGAGGGTCGAGGGCGCGCGGCCCGACATGATGAGCTCCGACGTCAGCGCCGCGATCATCGCGCCGTTGTCGGTGCAGAGCGACAGCGGCGGGATCCGCACTGTGACGCCTTCGGCCGCGGCGCGCTCGATCGCCACGTCCCGCAGCCGCCGGTTCGCGATGACGCCACCGCCGAGCAGCAGGCGGGGCACGCCGTGGTCGCGGCACGCGGCGAGTGCCTTGGTGACGAGCACGTCGACGACGGCCTCGCGGAAGCTGGCGGCGACATCGGCCACGGGCACCGGCTCGCCCGCCGCCTCGCGCTGCTCGACCCAGCGGGCGACCGCGGTCTTGAGGCCCGAGAACGAGAAGTCGTAGCGGTGCTTCGCCATGTCGCTCGCGCGCGACAGCCCGCGCGGGAACGGGATCGCCGCAGGCTCTCCGGATGCTGCGGCCCGATCGATCTCGGGACCACCCGGATACGGCAGCCCGAGCAGCCGCGCGACCTTGTCGAAGGCCTCGCCGGCGGCGTCGTCCATGGTCTCGCCGAGGAGCTCGACGTCGGTGGTCAGGTCGCGGACCAACAGCAGCGAGGTGTGCCCGCCGGAGACGAGGAGCGCGACCGTCGGGTACTCGAGCGGCGGCGCGTCGGCGTCGAGGATGTCGGCCGCGATGTGCCCGACGAGGTGGTTCACCGCGTACAGAGGCTTCTCGAGCGACACCGAGAGCGCCTTCGCGGCACCGACGCCGACCATGAGCGCACCGGCGAGTCCGGGGCCGGACGTCACCGCGACCGCGTCGAGGTCGGCGAGAGCGACTCCGGACTCGGCGAGGGCCGCCTCGATCGACGGCTGCAGCGCCTCGAGGTGCGCGCGGGCGGCGACCTCGGGCACGACGCCGCCGTAGCGGGCGTGCTCGTCCATCGAGCTGGCGATCGTGTTCGACAGCAGCGTGCGGCCGCGCACGATCCCGATCCCGGTCTCGTCGCAGCTCGTCTCGATGCCGAGCACCAGCGGTTCGGCGCGGTTCACGTGCACACCCCTCCGTCCCACGCGGCCTTCTCGTCGGGGCGCCGTTCACGGACTTCGGAGATCTGCGTCGAGGCCGCAGCATCCGTCCCGGATCCTGCGAGGTCCGTCGCGTTCTGCGAAGTCTGGGAGACGAATGCCGCCGCCGACCACCCGCGCAGGTCGAGCTTCATCACCACGGCGTCGACGTCGTCCGGCTGGTAGTACCGGGGCTTGCGGCCGATCTCGGTGAAGCCCTCCGACACGTACAGCCCCTGGGCGACGGGGTTGTCGGCGCGCACCTCGAGGAACACGTCCGTGACGCCGCGCCGCGCGGCCTCCTCGAGCAGCGCCCGCAGCATCGCCCGCCCGCGGCCCCGGCCGCGCGACACCTCGGCGATCGTGATGGTCTGGATGTCGGCATCCTTCGCCCCGGCGACCGCCCGGAGCCCCGCGTACCCGACCAGGCGGCCGGCCTCGTCGTCGACGACGTACCAGCCATGCGGCGAGGCGAGCTCCTCGCGCATCATCGCCTCGGACCACGCGTCGGTCGGGAACGACGTGCGCTCGAGCGTCATGATCGCGGCGAGGTCCTCGGCGGTCGCGGCGCGAAGGGTCACGAGCCCACCCGCTTCGGCGCGTGCGGGAGGGTCACGTCGGGTGAACGCAGGTAGAGCGCGTCGGCGGGTCCGATCGTGCGTCCGGCGCCGAGTGCGCGGGCCGCGGCGAGCGCGAGCATTGCCGCGGGGATCCGGTCGGCGTCGCGACGCACGGCCGCGGCGCTCGCGAGCACACCGTCGAGGTCGTCGCGGGGTGCGAGCGCGGGCTCCGTGACGCGCACCGGGAGCCCGTCGTCGTCGAGCCCGCGGTAGAGCGTGTACGCGAACTCGCGGCGGCGCGCGTCGGTGACGACGGCGAAGGTCTCGTCCGCGGCATCCTCGTATCCGCCGGTGAGCGCATCGTGGAGGAGCAGTTCGAGGGCGACCGCGTCGTGGCTCGGCACCGGCACGACCGGCACGCCGCGCCCGAGGGCGAAGGTGCGCGCGGCGGCGATGCCGACGCGCAGCCCGGTGAACGGGCCGGGTCCCATTCCCGCGGCGACATGCGTGATCTCGGACGGGGAGACGGATGCTTCCGCCAGCGACCGTTCGATCAGCGTGCCGATCACCTCGGCGTGGCCACGGGGGTCTGCGCTCTCGACCTGCGAGCGGATGACGCCGTCCGGCTCGACCACCGCCACCGCGGAGCCGAGCGACGTGTCGATGCCGAGGATCACCCTTCCAGGGTAGTCGGCGCCCCGTGCCGGGTGATCTCCACCAGGCGGGGGGTGTCGGCGTCGAGGTCGGCCTCGTGGGCGATCGTGCCGCAGGCGTTGTCGACGCCGCGGCCGTGCCACTCGCGCTCGAGCTCGACCTCCCACCACCGGTCGCGGAGGCCGTCGACGAGCCCGCGGCCCCACTCGACGATCACGACGGAGCCGTCGAAGTCGATGTCGAGGTCGTCGAGCTCGGCCGCCGAGCCCAGGCGGTACGCGTCGACGTGCACGAGCGGCGCCCCACCCGACAGCGACGGGTGCGTTCGGGCGAGCACGAACGTCGGGCTCTGGATGGGTCCGCGTACGTCGAGCCCTCGGCCGATGCCGCGGGTGAGCGTGGTCTTGCCCGCGCCGAGCGGACCGGTGAGCACCACCATGTCGCCGGGGCGCAGCATCCGTCCCATCTCTTCGCCGAGCGCCTCCATCGCGTCGGGCGAGGTGATCTCGCGCGTGCCGACGAGTGCGTCCAAGCCCTGAGCTGTCGTGTTCACGCGGGGTGCAACAACGGGCGCGTCGTCCGCGTTCCCGCTCACTCCGACACCTGCCGGCGGGGCACGCGGGGTCCGATGCGCGTGACGATCTCGTAGTTGATGGTGTCCGCGGCATCCGCCCATTCCGTCGCCGACGGCACGGCGAGGGTCGGGTCTCCGAACAGCACGGCCGTGTCGCCCACGGCCACGGGCGCATCGCCGACGTCGACGACGAACTGGTCCATCGCGATGCGGCCGGCGACGGTGAACCGGCGCCCGCCGATGACCACCGGCCCCGCACCCGACGCCTGGCGCGGCACCCCGTCGGCGTAGCCGAGGGGCACGAGGGCGAGCGTCGTGTCGCGCTCGGCTCGGTAGTCGTAGCCGTACGACACGCCCTTGCCGGCCGGCACGCGGCGCACCGCGGCGACGGTGCCCCGCAGCGTCATCGCGGGGCGCAGGCCCAGGTCGGCCGAGGTGCGGTCGTCGAACGGCGAGAGGCCGTAGATCCCGATGCCGATGCGTACGCAGCCGAGGCGCGCCTCGGGCAGATCGATCGCCGCGTGCGTCGCGGCGATATGCCTGAGCGGCGGCGCGAGGCCGAGCGAGGCTGCGGCGGCCACGCCCTCCTCGAACGCGCGCAGGGCTGCGCGGTCGTCTTCTGTCGACGCGTTCGAGAGGTGGCTGAAGAGCGCGATGACGCGCACCCGGCCGATGCGCTCGAGGCGGGCGGCCTCGGCGAACACCACGCGATACTCCTCGGGCGCGATCCCGTTGCGTGAGAGCCCGGTCTCGAGTTTCAGGTGCACACCGACGGGACGATCGGCGGATGCTGCGGCCGCGGCCTTCTGCAGCTGCTCGAGGCTCGAGATGCCGAGCTCGATCCCGAGCGCGGCGGCCTCGGCGAAATCCGCGCCCGGGGCGTGCAGCCACGCGACGATCGGGGCGTCGATGCCCGCGCGGCGGAG
This sequence comes from Microbacterium sp. F01, assembly GCF_056156365.1. NCBI lineage: Bacteria > Bacillati > Actinomycetota > Actinomycetes > Micrococcales > Microbacteriaceae > Microbacterium > Microbacterium sp. F01. Next base: position 831,784 of record NZ_CM149592.1, on the reverse strand, counting down.
GGCCAGCGCCTCGGTGATGTCGGAGACTCCGAGCCGCGACGCGCCGCCGGCGAGCGCGGCGAGCGCCGAGCGCACCGCGCCGTGCCCGTACCCGTCGGCCTTGACGACCGCGATGATCTCCGAGCCGGTGAGCCGGCGGAGGTGCCGCACGTTGTCCTCGATCGCGCCGACGTCGACCGTCGCCTCGCGCAGAGCTCCGGCGGGCACGCGGCTCACGCGTCGGCTCCGTCGGTGCCGTCGTCACCGGCGACGTTCTCGCGAGGCAGGCGATTCGCGCCGAGACCGGGGACCTCACCCTCGGTCTCGCGGACAATCCCCTGGTTCGGCGTCCCAGGCACGGCCTCGGCGATCACGTATGCCGTCGCGAGCCCCGCGTCGTGAGAGAGAGACAGGTGCAGCGCCGTGATCCCCCGCTCCGCGACGACCTCGGCCGTCGAGCCGCGCAGCGAGAACACCGGACGCCCGGACGCCTCGGAGGCGATCTCGATCTCGGTCCAGTGCACCCCGTCCGAGCCGCCGAGCGCCTTGATGAGTGCCTCCTTCGCGGCGTACCGCGCGGCCTGCGAGTGCGGCTTGAGCTGCTGCTCCGCCTCCGAGAAGAGGCGCGGCAGCAGCTGCGGGGTGCGCTCGATCGTCCGCTCGAACCGAGGGATGTCGACGATGTCGACGCCGATACCGACGATCATGTGGTCCTCCTGCGTGCTGCAGCCGCAGCATCCGCCACCCTATCGCGCCACCCCGTCGCCCGACGTCCTCGTTGAGTTGGCGTATATGCACGCGACTCGCGGGCGTGTCGCGTGCATATACGCCAACTCAACGAGAGGAGGAGCCTCAAAAGGGACGGCAGGCGGAGCGGATGCTGCTACTCGACCGTGACCGACTTCGCGAGGTTGCGGGGCTGGTCGACGTCGAGGCCCTTGGCCGTCGCGAGACCCATCGCGAAGATGTGCAGCGGCACGACGGCCAGGAGCGGCTCGAAGAACGGGCCGGCCAGCGGGATTCGGAGCACCTCGTCGGCCTTGGGCAGCACCGCGGCGTCGCCCTCTTCGGCGATCGCGATGACGCGGGCGCCGCGGGCGCGGATCTCCTCGATCGAGGAGATGACCTTCTTGTGCATCTCGGCCGAGCTGATCGGCGACGGAACCACGACGAACACCGGCTGACCGGGCTCGATGAGCGCGATCGGGCCGTGCTTGAGCTCACCCGCAGCGAAGCCCTCGGCGTGGATGTACGCGAGCTCCTTGAGCTTGAGCGCGCCCTCGAGCGCGATCGGGAAGCCGACGTGGCGACCGAGGAACAGCACCGAGCGGGTGTCGGCCATCCAGTGGGCGAACTGCTCGATGCGCGGCTGCTCGCGCTCGAGGATCTGTGCGATCTTCCCAGGGATGGCTTCGAGCTCGCGCACGTGATCGGCGGCGTCCGCCGCGGTGATCGCGCCACGGACGCGGCCGATGTGCAGGGCCATCAGGTACAGCGCCGTGATCTGCGCGACGAAGGCCTTGGTCGAGGCGACCGCGACCTCGGGCCCGGCGTGCGTGTAGACGATCGCGTCGGACTCGCGCGGGATCGTGGCACCCTGCGTGTTGCAGACCGACAGGGTCTTCGCACCGTGCTCGCGCGCGTACTTGACGGCCATGAGGGTGTCCATGGTCTCGCCCGACTGGCTGATCGAGACGACGAGGGTGTCGGGGCCGATCACCGGGTCGCGGTAGCGGAACTCGTGGGCGAGCTCGACGTCGACGGGGATGCGGGTCCACTGCTCGATGGCGTACTTGCCGACCTGGCCGGCGTAGGCCGCGGTGCCGCAGGCGATGACGATGATGCGCGAGACGCCGGCGAAGAGCTCGTCGAGTCCGTCGAGCTCGGGGATCACGACCTCGCCGTCACGGACGCGGCCGCGCAGCGTGTTGGCGACCGCCTCGGGCTCTTCGGAGATCTCCTTGGCCATGAACGACGACCAGCCGCCCTTCTCGGCGGCGGACGCGTCCCACGTCACCTCGAACGGCTCGACCTCGACCGGGTTGCCGGCGAAGTCGGTGACCGTCACGGCTCCAGGGGTGATCGCGACGATCTGGTCCTGGCCGATCGCGAGGGCGTTGCGGGTGTGCTCGACGAAGGCGGCGACATCCGATCCGAGGAAGTTCTCCCCCTCGCCCAGGCCGATCACGAGCGGCGAGTTGCGACGGGCGCCGACGACGAGTCCCGGCTGGTCCTCGTGCATCGCCAGGAGGGTGAAGGCGCCCTCGAGGCGCGAGACGACGGCGCGGAACGCGGCCTCGAGGTCACCGGCGCGACGGTACTCGCGGCCGAGGAGCACGGCGGCGACCTCGGTGTCGGTCTCGCTGCGAAAGGTGAAACCGTCCGCGAGGAGCTCGTCCTTGAGCTCGGAGAAGTTCTCGATGATGCCGTTGTGGATGACGGCGAGCCTGTCGTCGTCGGCGAGGTGCGGGTGCGCGTTGCCGTCGGTCGGTCCGCCGTGCGTCGCCCAGCGGGTGTGGCCGATCCCGGTCGTGCCGTCGGCGAGCGGGTGGGCGGCGAGGTCGTCGCGCAGCACCTTGAGCTTGCCGGCGCGCTTGCGCACCCCGAGTCCGCCGTCGCCGTCGATCACGGCGATCCCCGCGGAGTCGTATCCGCGGTATTCCAGTCGCGAAAGCCCCGAGATCAGGACGGCCTGGCTCTGGCGCGGGCCCACGTATCCGACGATTCCACACATGCCGACAATGGTAGGCGGGCGGTTTCGCAAGGCTCCCTTACGAATCCAGAATCCCTGTTCAGTGAGGAATACGGATGCTGCGGCCCGGGGTGTCAGAGCTTGCGCAGGAGCACCGTCTCCACGGTGTGGTCGGCCGCCTTCTGCAGCACCAGGTTCGCACGGTGGCGGGTGGGGAGCACGTTCTCCTCGAGGTTCGGGAGGTTGATCGCGTTCCAGAAGCCGAGGGCGCGCTCCACCGCTTCCTCGTCCGACAGCTGCGCGAAGACGTTGAAGAACGAGCTCGGGTTGCTGAACGCGGCCCGGCGCAGGGCGAGGAAGCGGTCCACGTACCACTGCGCGATGTGCGCAGCATCCGCATCGACGTAGATCGAGAAGTCGAACAGGTCGCTGACGGCGACGTCGTTCGGGGTGGGCGGCGGCTGCAGCACGTTGAGGCCCTCGACGATGACGATGTCGGGGCGGCGCACGGTGACGACCGCGTCGGGCACGATGTCGTACCGCATGTGCGAGTAGAACGGCGCCCTCACCTCGGGCGCCCCGCTCTTCACCTCGGTGAGGAACGACACGAGCGCGCGGCGGTCGTACGACTCGGGGAAGCCCTTGCGGTCCATGAGGCCGCGGCGCTCGAGCTCGGCGTTCGGGTACAGGAACCCGTCGGTCGTGATGAGCTCGACGCGGGGGGTTCCAGGCCAGCGGGAGGTGAGCTCGCGCAGGAGGCGCGCGATCGTGGACTTGCCGACCGCGACCGAGCCCGCGACGCCGACGATGAAGGGGGTGGTGGAGTCCGCCTCGCCGAGGAATGCGGACTCCTCGCCGCCGAGACGCTTCGTCGACTCCGCGTACAGCGACAGCAGTCGCGACAGCGGCACGTACACCTGCTCCACCTCGGCCATGTCGAGGCGGTCGCCGAGTCCGCGGATCTGCACGATCTCGGTCTCGGACAGTGGCTGCGTCATGCCTGACGCCAGACGTGCCCAGTCGGCACGGTCGATCTCGCGGTACAGCGAGAGTGCGGGGGCGACTGCGGTCGCTTCGTCGGCGGACATCGCGCCCATCGTAGCCCGTCGTCCCGCTACTCTTTTTGCGTGCGCCTCGGAGTTCTCGACATCGGCTCGAACACCGTCCACCTGCTGGTCGCCGACGTCCGCCCCGGCGGCCGGCCTCTCGCCACGACGAGTCAGCGCACGGTGCTGCGGCTGATGCGCTACCTCGCGCCCGACGGCTCGATCACCGAGGAGGGCGTCACGGCGCTCGTCGGCGCGGTGACCGAGGCGCGCAAGATCGCGGCGGCCGAGTCGGTCGACGAGCTCCTCGCGACAGCCACGAGCGCCGTGCGCGAGGCGAAGAACGGCCCCGAGGTCATCGCGCTCATCGAGGGGGCCCTCGGCCAGCCGCTGCAGGTGCTGGGCGGCGAGACCGAGGCGCGGTACACGTTCCTCGCGGTGCGCCGCTGGTTCGGGTGGGCTGCCGGGCAGATCCTGCTGTTCGACATCGGCGGCGGCTCGCTCGAGATCGCCGCCGGAGCCGACGAACTGCCCGAGCAGGCAGCATCCGTCCCCCTCGGTGCCGGGCGTATGACGGTGCAGTTCCTTCCCGACGACCCGCCGGGCGAAGCTGCCGTCGAGAAGCTGCGCGACCACGCGCGCGCCACCCTCGCCCCGGTGGCCGCGTCGTTCGGCTCGCTGGCTCGCCCGGATCACGTCGTGGGCTCGTCGAAGGCGATCCGGTCGCTCGCGAAGCTGGTCGGCTATCCGGTTCCGGGCTGGTCGGGAATTGAACGGATGCTGCTCCCCCGCGCCGCGCTCGGCTCGTGGATCCCACGCCTGGCCCGCATTCCCGCGTCGGCGCGGCAGGAGCTACCGGGCATCACGCCGGACCGCACGTTCCAGATCGTCGCCGGCGCCGTCGTGCTGCACGAGGCGATGCGCGCGATGGACGTGGACGAGCTCGAGGTCTCACCGTGGGCTCTGCGCGAAGGCGTGCTGCTGCGCTACATCGAGTCGCTCAGCTGGAGCGCGCCGAGCGCCTGACCGGGACTCGCGAAGGGGTGGGTTTCCGCCCGCCCGGACGGCGATCCGCCGCGCGGTTACGCCTCGATCGCCTCGGTGTACGCGGTGTAGATGCCGTAGACCGCGATCCCGGCGAGATGCCACTCGCGAGGCCCCTCCGGACCGAGGGCGGAGACACGCGGCGCGTCGACCATCGCCGGGTTGATGCGGCGGTGGTCGCTCATGCCGTCGACCATCGCCATGATGGCCACGGCCAGGTCGCGCTCGTCGACGCCGTCGCGCATGCGGAGCCCGAAGGCGCCGTTGAGCACCCGGTACGTCTCGGCCATCCGGGTCAGGTACCGGTCCTCGATCTCCGACAGCAGCGCGCGGATCTCGTCACCGCCCGGCACGGCGTCGCCGCTGGAGAGCGCCGCCGACATCGCCCGGTAGGCGCGGAACGCCACGGTGTGCTCCACCGCGGTCATGTTGTGCGACACGGTGACCCGCAGCGCCTCCCGGAGCGCCATCTGCCGCCCCTCGGGAGTGCTCATCGCCTCGGGGTCGCCGGCGATCGCCTCCTCGAGGCGGCGGAGCGTCTCGCCGTCGAAGCCGGTGTCGAAGCCCGGGTCTGCTTCGAACAGCGCGCGCACGAGGTCGGCGACGAACGCCACGCGGTCGGGCCAGATGCGGAAGACGGTCGAGCGCGGCACGCCCGCGGTGCGGATCAGATCCTCGAGCTCGATGTTGGCGTAGTCGAGCAGCAGGCCCTCTTCTTTGACGCGGTCGACGGCGACCGCGAGCATGAGGGCTCGCGTCTCGCCCGCAGGCCGCCGCGATCGGGATTCGGGTTGCTCCACCCCTTGATTATCGCCCTCGGCGCGCTGTCCGGTAGGCCTCTTCGCCCCCGCAGAAAGTCGCGGTGCCGGGTCCCCACAACCCGGCACCGACTAGATCGAACGCGACGGCATGGGGCCACCGGCAAGATCGGTGTGCAGGAGCCCCCCGACTCGTGCACGCATTCCACACTAGAGACTGGAAGTCTCATATCTCAAGTCCGAACGCACAGGTGTTGCACCGGCGTCAGTCCGAGAGAACGACCTGATCGACCATGAGGTGTCCCCACTGTCCGGTCGCGTCATCCAGAATCTGGAACTGCGCGGTCCGTCCGGCGAGATCGCGCAGATCCCACGCGACGTGGCGCAGGTCACCGGAGTTCGCGCCGGTCGCCGTGCGGACCGGCTGCCCGTCGACGAGCAGCTGCACCGAGGTGGCGGGTTCCACGCCGAGCGGGTGATAGCCACCGCCGATGAGCAGATGCAGGAAGTTCCTGTCGATCGTGAACGCCGGCGAGGTGATCGTGCCCGAGGCCGGGTCGCCTTCGCCCACGAACGTGTCGGCGACGCGCGCGCCGACCTGTCCGCGCAGGTCGGCCGCGCTCGGTCCTGCACCGAGGAAGCTGCCGGTCGCCGTCCATCCCTGCCCCCACGTGTGACCCTCGAAATCGGCGATCACCCGGGCCGGACGCTGCACGACGCTGCCGAACTCGGTGATCGTCAGGTCGCGGAACACAGCGGACCCGCCCGAGGAGTAGAGAGCGATGCCGTCGTCGCCGGGCGGCGCGAAGAGCTGACTCGAGTGGACGTATCTCCCGTCGTCGACGAAGACCTCGATCGTGGTGCGGTCGACCAGGATGCGCAGATGCACCGTGTCGGCGCCGCCGTCGAAGGGCGTGCGGCTCTCGGTCTTCCAGGTTCCGGCCGGGTAGCCGGTCTGGCCGCGGTTCAGGTAGGCGTACGTGCCGGTCACGCCGACATCGGCGTGGCGCGTCCCGTCGGCCGAGCGCCGCAGCTGCAGGCCGATGTTGGTCGCGGTCTCCCACGTCACGTCCGCCTCGACCTGGTACGCGTCGCCCTCGTGGGCGAGCGGCAGGAAGCCGTCGACGCGCACGTCGCCGAGCTCGGTCCGCCCGGTCGTGATGTCGGCGAGCGCCGCCACCGGCTGCGACACCAGGCTGAACGTCGAGCCGTACCTCGTGAGGCGGATCTCGCGCGTGATCGAGTCGGTGCCGTTGAAGCCGTCCGCCGTCCAGGTCGGGGTCGAGTGCGCGTAATCCCAGTTGTTCATCCAGCCCACGGCGTAGCGGCGGTCCAGCGGCGCGGCGGGATCCTCCCACGTCACCGCGCCATACCAGTCGAACCCGTGGTCGAGCCATTGCGGGGCGCTCTGGTCGAACGTGAACGACGTGCCGTCGAACGATCCCGTCCAGTAAGCGAAGGTCGCGGGTTCTCCGGTCGCATACCCGTTCGCACTGACGCCGAACACCCACTTCATCGTGCCGTCGTCCGCGCGGATCCGGAACAGGTCCGGACATTCGATCGTGCCGATGCCGGGGTTCACGTACTCCCACGTGCGGGACCAGGTCTTGAGGTCCGGCGACGTGTAGAAGCTCACCCGGTCGCGCTCGGCGATCAGCGCCACCCAGCGGCCGCGCTCGGCATCCCACACGACCTTCGGATCGCGGAAGTCCGCGCGACCGCCGTTCGGGATCACCGGCTCGTCGCCGTACGGGCGGAAGTTGCGACCCCCGTCCGTCGAGTACCAGAGGAACTGCGCCTGGGGTCCGGACGCGTTCGCCTGCTGCGCCGGCGTGGGGTGGTCCATCTGGGTGACGAGCATCACCACGGCGCCGGCACCGAACCCGGCCGTGTTCGCCGCGTCGACGACGGTCGATCCCGACCAGAGGTCGTAGTTCGCGTTCGTCTTCTTGGGCGCGGCGACGCCCTGGTCAGCGAAGACGACGCCGTCGTACGAGGTCGCGAGCCGCCACTCCGTGCCGAAGTTCGCGGCCGGATCCGCGTTGTAGTCGCTGTTGTAGAGGTAGTAGTAGTGGAATTTGCCGTCCACGAAGACCGGCCGCTGGGGGTCGTTCTTCCAGTGGTCGGGCACCGTGAAGTGGTACTGCGCGCGGTACTCGTCGGCGGAATCGGCCACCGCAGCCACCGCGGCGGCCGTTTCAGACGAGCCACCCCCGAGGCCACTCGCCAGTCCGACCCCGATCACCGCGAGTGCACCCGTGACGCGGCGCACCCGTCGCGGCCTGATTGCTGACTCCATCGTCATCCTCTCTCGTGCGAGCGTCGTGGTCCGCCGAAGCGGAAGCGGCCGGGGCCCGCCCGCGGAGCCCCGCCGTTCCCCAGGTTGAGTTAGTGCGGGCGGGCGTCAGACGACCGGGAGGCGCCCACCTCCTCGCGGCGGACGAGTCGTCCGCCGTCCCACTGCACCGGCATCGGGTCGGTGACGCCGCCCAGGAACCGCCCGTCCTCGCCGATGTTGCGGAAGGCGAAGAGCAGCCACTCGCCGTCCGAGCGTCGCTGCAGCAGGCGCCCGACGTAGAGGCGCTCATCGGTCAGCGGGTACGCGGCGTCGATGTCGAACGGCCCGAGGAGGCTCTCCGCGGGCACCACCCACGTGCCGCCGGCTGCGGCGCGACGGGACGCTGTGCTCTGCTCCTTCAGGCACGAGAAGATCACCACCGGCCGCCCGTCGACGACCTCGGCCTGCAGCACCTCGAGCTGCCCGAAGCCCTCGGCACTGGGCGCACTGAGCGGTTCGCGCAGCTCCCACGTGCGCAGGTCCGCCGACCACGCGTGCCCGATGACGCCGCGCCCGTCGACCGGTCCCTCCGGCGCACGGGCGGTGATGAGCATGTGCCACCCGTTCCCGTCCGGGTCGGCGAACACCCACGGGTCGCGGAAGGCCTCGTCGTGCCAGGCGCCGCTCGAGAGCTTCTCGTACCAGGGCGCCGCCGCCTCGAGCACCGGCCCGTCGGCCTTCGTCCACGTGAAGAGGTCGGGCGACGTGGCGTAGCCGATCCGCTGCACGTTCTGCCCGCCGAGGGCGAGAGTGGCACCGGTGTAGAACATGAACCACGTCCCGTCCGGGTGCCGCACGACCGACCCCGTCCACGTCGCGAGCTCATCGAAGGCGGGCGCGTCGCTGCGCACCAGCGCATCGGCGACCTGCGTCCACTCGACGAGGTCGGTCGAGACCGCGTGGCCGACGGAGGCACGGTAGTGACGGGCCTCGGGGTCGTGCAGGGCGCGCGAGGCGTAGAGGAAGAAGAGGTGGTACCGCTCGCCGTCGTCGGCGAACCAGTAGTCCCACACCCAGGAATCGGGGAGGTCGAACACGAGAGTTCCTTCGAGAGTCGTGCGCGGTGGATCGCGCGATGGGGTGCCCCTCCGCCGGGCGGGCGGGGAGTGCGAACGGGTGAAGCGGCGGCTAGTGCGACGCCGGCGCGGCGAGCTCGGCGCGTCGGGGCGGATCGGCGCCCGGTCGCGACACCGTGATCGCCGCCGCGTGGGCTGATCTCCGGAGGAGGGATTCAACGGCGGAGGAATGGATGCTGCCGCCCGCTGTCTCGAGCGACGCTCGCAGTTCGTCGCTGCCGACGATGCTGTCGATGAGCACGCCCATGAACGTGTCGCCGGCGCCGACCGTGTCGACCACCTCGGTCAGGACGGCGGGCACGGCGACCGCGCCGTCGGCTGTCACGCCGATCGCGCCGTCCTGACCGAGGGTGACGACAACGAGACGCGGGCCACCAGCGACCCATTCCCGGGCGACCTCCACGAGATCACGCCCCGGGTGGAGCCAGCGGAGGTCTTCGTCGCTCGCCTTCACGACGTCGGCGAGCTCGACCAGTGCGGCGACGCGGTCCCGGACGCGGTCCGGGTCGTCGACGAGCGACGGCCGGATATTGGGGTCGTAGGTCACGATCGCCCGTCCCCGCACCGCTCGCACGAGTGCCGCCACCTGCCCGGCGCCGGGCTCGAGCACCGCGGCGACGGAGCCGACGTGCACGACGTCGGCCTCCCCCGCGAGTGCCTCGAGGCGCGTGAGATCCGCCCCGAGATCCCACTCGAGATCGAAGTCGTACGCGGCGGCACCGCTCGAATCGAGGTGGGCGGCGGCCGTCGACGTGCGCGCCGCCGGTACGGCCACCACGTCGACATCCGACTCCTCGAGCCACCGCCGCACGCGGGCACCTCGGTCGTCCTCCGCCAGGCGGGTGATCAGCGTCGGGCGCCGTCCCAGCCTTCCGAGCGTGAGCGCGGTGTTGGCGGGGCTGCCGCCGGGCGCCTCCTCGACGACGCCGTCCGCACGGTGGACGATGTCGACCAGGGCCTCGCCGACGACCACGAGGCGCAGCATCCGTTCCGTCATCCCTTCACCCCGCTCGCGGCGATGCTGCTCACGAACGCCCGCTGGAAGACGAGGAACACGATGAGCACAGGGATCGTGATGAGGGAGGTGTAGGCCATCACCTCGCCCCACGCGGTGTTCAGCTGGAAGAAGTACTGCATGCCGACCATGACGGGCCGGAGCTCTTCCTTCTGCACGACCATGAGGGGCCAGAGGTACTGGTTCCACGCGGGCAGGAAGGTGAGGATCGCCACGGTCGCGAAGGCCGGACCCGACAGCGGCACGAGGATGCGCCGATAGATCGTGAACCAGCTCGCGCCGTCGATGCGCGCCGCCTCGTCGAGCGACCTCGGGATCGTGGAGAAGTACTGCGTGAACAGGAAGATCGAGAACGCGTTCGCGATGAACGGCACGATCTGCACCTCGTAGGTGTTCAGCCAGCCGAAGTCGTACTTCAGCACGCCGCCCTCGATCACGAGGGTCGGAAGCTGGGCGACCCAGTAGACCATCGGCACGGCGATCGTCTCGAACGGGACGATGAGCGTCGCGATGATGAGCGCGAGCACGACGATCCGGCCCTTCCACGCCAGGCGCGAGAGCGCGAAGCCGGCCATCGAGTTCACGATGAGGCCGAGCCCGACCGTCAGCACCGTCACGAGCACGGAATTGAACAGGAACTGGGCGACCGGCACCCGGTCGAACACCCCGAAGTAGTTGTCGAGGCTGATGTCGCCGACCGGCAGGAACGCCGCCGGCGAGTCGATGTCCTGCAGGATCTGGCTGTCGGGCTTGAGGCTCGACACGAACATGAAGACCAGCGGGAACAGGAAGATGATCCCGAACAGCGACAGGGCGAGGTAGAGGAAGATCCTGCCGCGCAGGCGCTGCGACCTCTCGCTCCGCGCGGGCGCCGGGCGCGCGGCACGACGCGGCGATCCGGCGGGAGCCGTCGTCAGAGTCTGGGTAGCGGTCATGTCAGTCCTTCTCTCGCGTGATCCGGCGCTGGATGAGCGCGATGGCGAGGACCGCGACGAAGAAGATCAAGGAGATCGCCGCCGCGTACCCGATCTCCTGCTGCTCGTACCCCTTGCGCACGGCGTGGAAGACGATGGTCGAGGTCGAGTTCACGGGCCCGCCCTGGGTCATGACGTCGATCTGCACGAACAGGCCGAGGGCGGCGATGGTGATCGTGACGAGGACGAACACCATGGTGGGCCGAAGGCCCGGCCACGTGACGTTCGTGAACTGGCGCCACGGGCTCGCGCCGTCCATCTTGGCGGCCTCGTAGAGCTCCTCGGGGATCGTCTGCAGACCCGCGAGCCAGATGATCATGTGGAAGCCGACGGCCTGCCAGATCGACAGCACGATGATCGCGCCGAGCGCCGTCTTCGGGTCGTTCAGCCAGTCGACGTTCGACCACGCCCCGAAGGTGAGCGCATCGAACATCGCGTTGATGAGGCCGTCCTTCTGGTACATGAACTTCCACAGGATCGAGACCACGACGATCGAGGTCACGACGGGGATGAAGAAGATCACGCGGAAGGCGGTGACGCCGCGCATGCGCCGGTTGACGAGCACCGCGAGGAGCAGCCCGAGCGCGGCCTGCACCGGCACGACCACGACCGCGAACACCGCGGTGTTGCCCACCGACTGCACGAACACCGGGTCGGCGGTGAAGGCGCGGATGAAGTTGTCGAAGCCGACGAACCGCGGCGGGTTCGGCGAGATGAGGCGGGCGTTCGTGAACGACAGCGCGAACGCGAGGACGACCGGGATCACGAGGAACAGCACGAGGAGGATGCCCGCGGGGGCGATCATCCCGAGTCCTGCCCAGGTCTCGCGACCCTTGATGGAGCGGAAGCGACGGTAGGCGCGCCGAGGCTCTTCGGCGGCGACCGTCGGAGGAGTGACAGTCATGACAGATCTCTCGGAGAGTGCGCCGGCGGGGACTCGAGGTCCCCGCCGGCACGGTGGATCACTGGAAGCCGTAGCCGTCGTTCGAGGCGATGTTGGCGTCGATCTCCGACACCGCACGATCGAGCGTCTCCTGGACGTCGGCGCCGTTCATGATGTCCTTCGCCGCCGTCTCGAACGTCGTCGAGATGACCGCGTACGCCGGCGTCTCGGGGCGCAGCACCGCGTACTGCTCGGAGAACTCCACGAACGGGCGCAGGGCGCCGTCGTCGCCGAAGTACTCCGACGCCTGAGCGGCGGCATCCGTCGCGGGGATCACGACCTGCTTGTCGGCGAACTCGGTGATGTACTCGTCCTGGAAGCTGAACTCGAGGTACGCGCGAGCACCGTCGGCGTCGTTGCACTCCGACGAGATCGCCCACTGCCACGAGCCGCCGCCGATCTTCGGGCCGTTGCCGAGGTCCGGCGGGGGCAGGATCAGCAGGTCGTCGCCGACCTCGTCGAGCGCGGCCACGGCGTTCCAGACGCCGGTGTAGCTGAGCGCCACCTCGTCGTCGATGAACTCCTGGTTGCCGACGGTGCCGCTGTTGCCGGCGTACCCGTCGGCGAAGAGACCGGCGAACCAGTCGCCCCACGCGACCGCCTCGGGTCCGTTGAGGGCGCCGTCTGCCGAGAGCATCGTGTCGCGGTCGATGAGGTCACCGCCGAAGCTCTGCAGGAACGGCGAGTAGGCGTAGGGCCACCACTCGCCCGTGTCTTCGGCGCCGATGTCGATCGGCGTCTCGTAGCCGGCGTCCTTGAGCGTGGCGAGCGCCGCGTCGAACTCGTCCGCGGTCCACGGCTCCTCGATCGTCGGGATGCGGATGCCATTGGCGTCGAGAACAGACTTGCGCGCGAAGATGCCGAGTGCGGCATCCCAGTAGCCGGCCGAGTAGATCTCGTCGTCCCACACGCCCACCGCCGTCGGCAGCAGCGAGTCGGTGATCTCGGTCGGCAGGCCCAGCGGCTGCAGGTAGCCGGCCCATGCCCAGTTCGGCATGATCGGGCCGTCGAGGTCGAGGAGGCAGGGCAGATCACCGGATGCTGCGGCCGCGACGATCGCGTCGTTGTAGGCGCCCTGCGGGAACGACTCGTGCACGACCTCGTAATCGTCCTGCGATTCGTTGAAGTCGGAGATGATCTGCTCGTAGACCTCCAGCTCGGCGGGGTTGCCCGCCGAGTGGGTCCACATCGTCAACTGTGTGCGGCCGTCCGCGGTGGTGGCGTCGCCTTGGCCGGCTTGCCCGCAGCCGGTCAGGGCGATCGCCGTGACCAGGCCCGCGGACACGAGGATCGGGGTCCTTGTGCGCATTGTTGTGGTTTCCTTTTCTTGGTGACTCACGCCCGCGTGGGTCACCGATCGGGGGCCGCCTGTGGCGGCCGCTCGGTGTGTGAAGCCCGTCGCCGGTTCGGTTTGGCGACTTGCGCCGGCGGCGGGCCTACGGAGTCTCGTCGGATGACGGGACACTCCATCAGGTGCGTGGCGTCCTCATCCCCTTCCGCGCGGACGCCGAGCGCGACCTCCATCGCCCAGCGGCCCATGGCGTAATGGGGCAAGGCGACGGTGGTGAGTGGGGGATCCTGTTCCGCGGCGATCAGCTGCTGGTCGTCGTAGCCGACGACCGACAGATCACCCGGGATGTCGAGGCCGCGGCGGTGTGCGGCGATGTACACGCCGGCCGCCATGCGGTCGTTGAAGCAGAAGATGCCGGTGGGACGCTGCTCTTCGGGGAGGTCGAGCAGGAGCGCGGCCCCCGCCCGGCCGCCGTGCGCCGAGGTCTCACCGGTGACATGGAGCGCCGGATCGGCCGGGATGCCGGCTTCGGCGAGCGCCTCGAGGTATCCCTCGTGGCGCAGGCGCGAGGCGATGGGCAGCGGGTCGTCGGTGTCGAGGTAGGCGATGCGCCGGTGGCCGGCGGCGACGAGCTCGCGCACGGCGGCTGCTCCCCCGGCGCGGTCATCGGGCACGACGCTGCGGTAGCCGCCGTCCGCGGGCCGGCAGTCCAGCAGCACCGTCTTGGCAAGGACGCCCTGCGGGACGTCGACGATCCGGTGCCACATGCACGCGTAGATCATCGCGTCGACCTGCTGCGCGGCCAGCGCGTCGATGGCCTCACGCTCGATGGCGGCATCGCCGCCGGTGTCGAGCAGGTAGACGAGGTGGCCGTTCTCGCGTGCCGCATCCTGCGCACCGGCGAGCATGCGCCCGGCGAACGGGGTGGTCGCGATCTGGTCGGAGATGAGTCCGACCGTGCGCGTGCGCTGCGTGCGGAGCCCTCGCGCCACCGAGCTGGGGGCATACCCGACCGCGCGCGCCGCGTCGCGGACGCGCTGGCGCGTCTCGTCCGAGATGCGCGACTCGACGTCGTTCATGACGAGCGAGACCGTGGTCACCGAGACGCCGGCTGCCGCCGCGACGTCTGAGATACGGGCCCTCGCCATGAGAGACACTCCCTTGTGCTAAATCGATTTATCGAGCGGGTTTGATTATGGACCGCCCGACGGCGGGTCGTCAAGTGCGGGGTTTGGCGAACTTCATGCACGTGGATCCAGGTGTGCGGGAACGCCTCGCACGTGCAACGATGAGGTCGCTATGCAAATCGATTTGCATAGCTGAGAATCCAAGGAGCGAATCAGAAATGCACACTCCCCCGAAGAAGGTCAGGCGCGCCCTGACCGGCGGTCTCACCGCCGCCGCGGTCGCAGCATCCGTGCTCGTCGGCCTGCCCGCGGCAGCCGCCGCGGCGCCCGCTGCGACGGCGGTTCCCGACCTGCAGGACGGTCCCCAGCCGACCGAGCACACGCAGCAGGCGTACGACCCCGAAGACGACTTCACCGCGAAGTGGACCCGCGCGGACGCCCGGCAGCTCAAGCGCCTGTCGGACCCGACCGCGGGCTCGAAGCAGAACTCGATGCCCGCCGAGCTCACGATGCCCGCGGTCCCGCAGGACTTCCCCGACATGAGCAACGAGGAGGTCTGGGTCTGGGACTCGTGGCCGCTGACCGATGAGGACGCCAACCAGTACAGCGTCAACGGCCAGGAGATCATCTTCTCGCTGGTGGCCGACCGCAACCTCGTCTTCGACGAGCGGCACGTGTTCGCGAAGATCGGCTACTTCTATCGTCCCGCCGGCGTCCCCGCCGACGAGCGCCCCGAGAACGGCGGCTGGACATATGGCGGCCTCGTCTTCGACGAAGGCGTGACCGGCAAGATCTTCCCCGACCAGTCGTACAGCCACCAGACCCAGTGGTCTGGTTCGGCGCGCATCTCGAAGAGCGGCGAGATCAAGCTGTTCTTCACCGACGTCGCGTTCTACCGCAACGAGGACGGCAGCAACCGCAAGCCCTATGACCCGCGCATCGCGCTGAGCGTCGGCAAGGTGCACGCCAACAAGCACGGCGTGAAGCTGACCGGCTTCGACAAGGTCACCGACCTGCTGCAGGCCGATGGCACGTACTACCAGACCGGTACGCAGAACGAGTTCTTCAACTTCCGCGACCCGTTCACGTTCGAGGACCCGGCTCACCCCGGTGAGACCTACATGGTCTTCGAGGGCAACTCCGCCATGCCCCGCGAGACGGCGACGTGCAACGAAGAGGACCTCGGCTACCGCGAGGGCGATCCCTTCGCAGAGTCGGTCGACCAGGTGAACGCCTCGGGCGCCACGTACCAGATCGGCAACGTCGGTCTCGCGAAGGCGAAGAACAAGGACCTCACCGAGTGGGAGTTCCTGCCGCCCATCCTGTCGGCGAACTGCGTCACCGACCAGACCGAGCGTCCGCAGATCTACATGAAGGACGGCAAGTACTACCTCTTCACGATCAGCCACCGTGGCACGTTCGCGAACGGCATCGATGGTCCCGAGGGTGTCTACGGGTTCGTCGGTGACGGCATCCGCAGCGACTACCAGCCGATGAACTCCGGTTCGGGCCTGGCACTGGGCAACCCGACGAATCTGAACTTCGCGGGCGGGCAGCCGTTCGCCCCGGACTTCAACCAGCCGATCGGGCATTTCCAGGCGTACTCGCACTACGTGATGCCCGGCGGACTGGTGCAGTCGTTCATCGACACGATCGGCACCGAGGGCGACTTCCGCCGCGGCGGCACGCTCGCGCCGACCGTCAAGATCGACATCGACGGCGCCTCGTCGGCTGTCGACTACTCATACGGCAACGGCGGGCTCGGCGGCTACGCCGACATCCCGGCGAACATCAACGTCAACCCGGGCGGCAAGGTCACGCCGCTGCCGTGACCTGATCGACGGTCGAGCGGATGCCTCGGCACGGCCCCGTGCCGAGGCATCCGTTCTCCCCCCGTTCCCCCGTCTCCCCCTGCCCTCCCTGGCAGACACCACGATCGCCACGAGACACCTCGCCGGCGCGCCGTGTTCGACGCCGCTGCGGTGTTCACCCCCTGACCCACCCCGCCCGCAACCGGAAGGAGCCTGCGATGCATGCTCACGACGTCCGCACCTCTACCCCGCGTCGACGCGCCCTGCTCTGGGCGGCGGCGGCCATCGCTATGGTCGCGATCGCGCTCGGAGCGGCGGTCGCGGTGCTGCGACCCTCAGACGGCGGGACGGATGCTGCGCCCTCACCGTCCGCGACGGCGGACGCGTCCGAGCGGCCGGCGGACTGGTCTCCGCACCGGCCGGCCGTGCACCTCACGCCCGACAGCAACTGGATGAACGACCCGCAGAAGCCGTTCCTCCTCGACGGCGTGTGGCACTACTACTACCTCTACAACGCCGACTACCCCGACGGGAACGGCACCGCGTGGTACCACGCGACCTCGACCGACCTCGTGCACTGGAGGGACGAGGGCGTCGCGATCGACAAGTACACGAACGGGCTCGGCGACATCTGGACCGGCACCGCGGTCGTCGACGAGAAGAACACGGCCGGGTTCGGCGAGGGTGCTGTGATCGCGCTGGTGACGCAGCAGGTGGACGGCGTGCAGCGCCAGTCCCTGTTCGTCTCGCGCGACGGCGGCTACCGCTTCGAGTCGTTCGAGGGCAATCCCGTGATGGACAACCCCGGTGTCGCCGACTGGCGCGACCCCCGCGTGTTCTGGGACGACGCGGCCGGGCACTGGGTGATGGCCCTCGCCGAGCACGACCGGATCGGGTTCTACACGTCGCCGAACCTTCGCTCGTGGACGTACGCGTCCGACTTCGTCACGGCCGACCTCGGGGTGCTGGAGTGCCCCGACCTGTTCCCGATGGCGGTCGACGGCGACCCCGACGACGTGCGCTGGGTGCTCGTCGCGGGCGCGAACGGCGCCGCCGAGGGCAGAACCACGGGCACCGCGTACTGGGTGGGCGAGTGGGACGGCGAGCGCTTCACCGCCGACGGCACCGGCCACCAGTGGCTGGACCACGGCCCCGACTACTACGCGGCCGTCACGTGGGACGACCCGCGTCTCGATGAGACCGAGCGCCTCGCGTCGCGGTACGGCATCGGGTGGATGAACAACTGGGCCTACGCCGGCAGCTTCCCGACCGAGGACTGGCACGGCGGATCGGATTCGCTCGTGCGGACGATCACGCTGCACGACGACGAGGGGCGGGCGACGCTGCATTCGACGCCGGCGCCCGAGCTCGATGCGGTCTCGGGTGACACCGAGAGCCTCGACGATGCGCAGCTGCGCGAGGGCGACACCGTGGACGTCACGGTGCCGGCATCCGGTGCGTATCGACTGCGATTGGATGCTGCGAGCCCGGGCGGTGAACTCCGGGTGAAGGTCCTGACGGGCGACGGCAGCTTCGCGACGGTCGGCTACGACTTCGCGGCACGGTCGGTGTTCGTCGCACGCGACGCCGACGGGGTCGCCGGCACGATGCCCGAGGCGTACCGCGAGGTGCGCACGGCGGCCGTGGACGTCACCGACGGGCGGATCGAGCTCGACATCGTGGTGGACGCCGCCTCGATCGAGGTCTTCGCGGGCGGCGGGCGCGCCGCGCTCACGATGGCGACGTTCGGCACGGCGGGCGAACGAGGGCTTCAGCTCGAGGGGGCGCGCGAGCACGTTGCCGTCACTGGTGCCGCTCTCACGCCGCTGCGGATCGCGCCGGTGGAGCGGGAATCGACGGGTCGATAGCGACGGGCGACGGGCTGACGCCGGTAGCGGCGGTCCGACGCGTCGTCGTGGCAGATCAGCGAGTCGCGGGGGCGGCCACCGAGTCGCGTTCGACGAGCCAGCCTCGGAGCAGGTGCAGGCCCTCGCCGAGCGCGGGCGCCGTGCCGTCGATCCGGTCGAGCAGGCGCGTCATCCCCCACCGGCCCATCTCGTCGTGGGGCAGCGCGATCGTCGTGAGCCCGGGGTCGAGCGCGTCGGCGACGGGATGCAGGTCGTCGATCCCCACGATGGAGAGGCCTTGCGGGACGGGGATGCCCCGGCGAGCGGCGGCCTGCATCACGCCCATCGCGATCTGGTCGTTGAAGCAGATCACCGCCGTGGGCGGGACCGGCTGATCGAGGAGTCGTCCGCCCGCTTCGCGACCGCCCGCGGCGTCGGATGCGCAGAAGTCGAGGCGCCCGTCGGCCAGGGCGATGCCCGCGTCGCCGAGAGCGGATCGCACGCCGATCAGGCGGCCACGAGCGGCGCGGGACTCGTCGACGGTCCCGACATACGCGATCTCGCGGTGCCCCTCGCGGGTGAGCCGCTCGCAGGCGAGCGCGGCGATCTGCGCCTCGTCGGGCACGACGGCGTCGACCTCCCAGCCGGGCTCCGGTGCCGCGTCGACGAGCACGACGGGCACGCCGTCGGGCACGTCGGGCCGCTCGACGCGCTGGTGATACATCCGTGCGATCAAGAGGCCGTCGACGCGCTGCGCGAGGAACCGTGCGACGAGGTCGCTCTCGGCGTCGGCATCGCCGCCGCTCTCGGCAACCATCAGCAGCACGTCGCGCTCGAGGCCGGCCCGACGAGCGCCCTCGATGATGCGGCCGGCGAACGGGGTCGCCGCAAGGTCGTCGCCGATCAGGCCGATGATCCCGGTGCGGCGGCGGCGCAGGCCGCTGGCCACCCGGTCGGGCACGTATCCGAGTTCGCGCGCCACGGCGAGGATCCGTTCGCGCGTCTCGGCGTTCACCGCCCGCGCGCCGCTCAGCGCATGCGAGACCGTCGTCGCCGAGACGCCCGCGGCGGCGGCCACATCGCTGACGCGCGCGCGCCCGCCGGTCTTCCCAGACATACGCCCAGCCTATGGCGCGCGGCCGGCGCGATCCGGAATCCGGTGTTGCGGCCGCTCTCCGGAGCGGTCCGCGCCCGCGGATCCGGAGAACGCGCAGAGGTCCGAATTCCGGATCCGCGGGGATGCGACGCGACCGGGTGGGCGGACGGATGCTGCGCCCGTGCGCGCTGCGCGATCCTCAGCGCACGACGGCGGTGACGGTGGCGAGTCGCGCCAGCACCTCCTGGCTGATGGAGCCGAGGAGGAAGCGTGCGAGTGCGCCCCGGCCGTGCGATCCGACCACGGCGAGCCGTGCCGAAGCCGCGAGCTCGTTGATGATGTGCGACGGATAGCCGCGCTCGACGCGGCGCACGATCTCCAGGTCGGGGTATTGCGAGCCGAGTCCCGCGAGCGAGAGCCCGAGTGCCTCGGCCGTGAGCTTCTCCATGTTCTCGAGGTACTGCACGGGGTACGCGCCCATGTTGCGCGGAACTTCGAGCGGGGTCCATACCGCCACGGCGATGAGCGGCTCGCCGAGTCGATCGGCCTCCGCTGCGGCGAAGGCGACGGCCTTCTCCGACACCGAAGACCCGTCGACGCCGACGACGACGCCGGCGCGACCCGAGACGTCGACGTCGGGAACGACGACGACGGGGCAGTGCGCTCCGGCCGCGATGCGCAATCCGTGAGCGCCACGGCGGTGCGCCCCGCTGCCGGTGTGATCGCTGCCGATGACGAGGAGCGACGCGTGAGCGGAGGCCTCCGTGAGCACCGCGACAGGACTGCCGCGATCGACGCGCATGTAGACCTTCAGACCGAGGCGAGGAAGAGCGGATGCGGTGGCCTCGACCCGCTCCCGGGCCGCGGCGACGGCGGCGTCCAGCACCTCGTCCTCCCCGACCGCGCCGACGGCTCCGCCGACGACCTCGATGAGCTTGAGCGGCAGGCGATGAGCGGACGCGCGCTTCACCGCCCATTCCACTGCGCGCTGCGCGGCAGGGGCATCCGTTACTCCCACGACGATCGGTTCACCCACGTTGGCTCCTCTCGGATGCCTCCACGTTAGCCCGCCGGCACGCCGCAGCGCGGGATGTCGGCCCGTGAGAAATCCGCGCGCCGATCAGGAGTTGTCGGGCCACGGCCAGGGCCACGGCCACTCGCCGCCGGGGCCTGGTTGGGGCTCCGGTTCGGGCTCCGGTTCAGGCTGCGGTTCCGGTTGCGGTTCGGGCTGTGGTTCCGGTTGGGGCGCCGGTTCGGGAACCGTGGACTGTCCTGTCCCCGGGGCCGGCTGCGGCGCGGGTGCGGGATCGGGCACGGCGGCCTCCGTCCGCGGGGAGCGGGGCGTCTGTGCGCGCTGCTCCTCCAGCTCGCGCAGCCGCAGCTGCTCCGCGGCCACCTTGGCCTGTTCGTCGCGCAGCGCCGCCACGGCGGCGGCGTATGATCCCATGGCTTCCAGCGCAGCCGCTTGGTCCGTGGCCGCCGCGGCGCCGCCGGCAGCGCCGCGGACGGCGTCGTGCAGGGGCGCAGCGGGCAGCGGGTTCTCTGCCACGATCCGCTCGGCCCACGCGGGCAGCGAGTCTCCGAGAGCGAAGAGCGCGGAGCGTGCCTCCTCGATTTGCCCCTCCAAAGCCGCCGCGGCGGCGCGCGTATCCGAGGCGGCCGCGGCGAGCTGATCCCGGTGGGCAGCGGCGGCCGCGGCGCCGGTCGTGAGCGCCGTGAGATCGGTGGTGTCGATCTCGGCGGGAGCGTACTGGGCCGTCTCGGCCGCGGGCTCGGCGAGCCCCTGCGCCGTGAGCGCATCGAGTGCCGCCTGCGCCGCGAGCCGCGACGTTTCGTCGCTCACGCCCGCGAGCTGGGCGAGCACCGGGCCGACAGCTGCAACGGCCTCTTGACTCTGCGCGCCGACCGCGCGGTAGTCGAGCGTCGCGGCGTCCAGGTCGCTCTGCGAATCTGCGACCGCCTGCTCGGCCGCATCCCACTGAGCGACGGCGGCGACGAGGCGATCGCGAGCCTGGGCAGATTGCACGGTGAGGGCTCCGCCGATGGCGACCGCCGCGACGACGAGGACGGATGCTGCGACCAGCCCCCACTTCACCGCGCCCCTGCGGCGTGCCGGGCGAGAGGAACGCGGCGCGGCCGCAGTCGTGCCCGAGTGAGCGGATCGCGCCGTGGCAGGCGCGAGCGTCGGCTTCTCTTCCGGATCTGCGATCGGTGCCGGCGTCATCGTCGCCGTTGCCTGCGCGGCGGCCCGGTCTCCACCCCAGATCACCGCAGGTATCTCCGACGCCGTCCCCCACGCGGCGGCCGGGTCCCCAGACCCGACCTCCGTAGGCGTCTCCGGCGCCGTCCCCAACGTCGGAGCCGGGTCCCCCGGCCTCACCACCGCAGGCATCGCGGGCGCCATCCCCGACGCCTGGGCTGAACCCCCGGTTCCCACCACCGCAGGCATCTGCGGCGCCGCGCCCCACGCGGCGGCCGGGTCCCCAGACCCGACCACCGCCGGCACCTCGGGTGCCATCCCCAACGCGGTGTGCGGATCCCCACCGCCGACCACCGCTGGCGCCGAGGGCGCCGTCCCCAATTCCTTGGCCGAATCCCTGATCACCGCGGGCATCTTCGGCGCCGCCAGCGCGGCGGCCGGGTCCCCAGGCCCGACCGCCGCAGTCTGAGGAGCGGCGTCGAGCTCAGCGGTCTCGGCCGTCGCGATCGCAGCGGTCGGCGCAATCGCGGCAACGGTTGCTTCACGGATCACTGTCGGCCCACGCTCGGCTTCGTGCGCGCCGTCGGCCTGCAGCGCGTCGAGCGGAGCGGGTGACACCCGTCCCTTCCCCTCCGTTCGCCCTGGAGCAGCCTCTGGCGCGCTCGCCCCCAGCGGCGCCGCGGCGGCGCTCTGCGCACTCGTTCGCGCGGTCACCGCGCCCGAAGAAACGGTGACCAGCCCGGCGACCGTCGGCGCCGATGCGGGCAGGGTCACGGCCGCTGCTCCATGGCGAGCCATCAGACGAGCGCTGGCCGCCGTCATGGCGATCGGCTGCTGGCGCTCCCCGGCGGCGAGGGGGCCGAACAGACCGGCCAGCGCCTCTTCGCGAGCGCGTTCGGCCTCCAGGTCGCTCTGATCCGCGGCATCCCGCGGTCGATCGCTGTGTGGCACGCGAGGCTTGCTGCGAACGCCCATGCTCGATCTCCCCTCCTCATCGCTGAGAAGGACGCCAGTGTATGTCGGCGCCACGACGCGTCACATGGGGGTTTTCCCCGGAACCCCCGGCTCGACGATGGGGGTCGGCGAGGCTCGATCTTCGACCGGATGCGCCGATGCCGCCGACGATAGGCACGCGGTGAGAAACCCGCGATCAGCTATCGAAACGCAGACGCCGCGCAGATCCGGACACGCACGTGCGCCGATACACGACCGGGCCGGCCGCACACGCCACTCGGATCGCACGTCCGACCCGCGTGGCACTGCCTCACGACGATCGCTCCAGCCATGCCGTGTCGCTCGACCGGAATCCATTCCCTTCACGGCATACACCGGGAATCGCGGCCCGGCCCGCCCCCGGAGAAACGCCGAAGGGTGGATGCTCGCACGCTGGGCGTGCGGGCATCCACCCTGTGCTGGTCTCGAGCAGACCGAGCCGAACTACAGCGAGAGTCGCTCGCGAACGACGCCGGCGAGCTCGTCGGCGTGGCGGCGGGCTTCGTCTTCCGACGATGCCTCGACCATCACGCGCACGAGCTGCTCGGTGCCTGACGGGCGCAGCAGCACGCGTCCCGAGAGGCCGAGCTGCGCGGAGGCGCGGGCCACGGCATCCTGAACTCCCTCGTCGGTGGCGGCGCGGGAGCGGTCGACGTCCTTCACGTTCACCAGCACCTGCGGGTACACGGTCATGATCGACGCGAGCTCTTCGAGCGTCTTGCCGGTGCGAGCCATCTCGGCGACCAGGTGCAGGCCGGTGAGGAGGCCGTCGCCGGTCGTCGCGTAGTCGCTCATGATCACGTGGCCGGACTGCTCGCCGCCGAGCGAGAAGGCCCGCTCGTTCATGCGCTCGAGCACGTAGCGGTCACCGACCGCGGTGGTCTCGACGTGGATGCCGTGAGCCGACATGGCGCGGTGGAGTCCGAGGTTGCTCATCACGGTGGCGACGAGGGTGTCGTCTTTGAGTTCGCCGCGGTTCTTCATCGACACCGCGAGGATCGCCATGATCTGGTCGCCGTCGACGACCTTGCCGTTCGCGTCGACCGCGAGGCAGCGGTCGGCGTCGCCGTCGTGCGCGATGCCCACGTGGGCACCGACGCGTACGACGTGCTCGGCGAGCTGGTCGAGGTGGGTCGAGCCCACGCCGTCGTTGATGTTCCACCCGTCGGGGTCGGCGCCGATGACGGTGACCTTGGCGCCGGCGTCGCGGAACGTCTCGGGCGAGACACCGGATGCCGCGCCGTGCGCGCAGTCGAGCACGACGTGGAGGCCGTCGAGGCGGTTCGGCAGCGAGCCGAGCAGGTGGACGACGTAGCGGTCCTCGGCGTCGGCGAAGCGGCGGATGCGGCCGACTTCGGCGCCGGTCGGCATCAGCTTCGGTCCGGCCATGGCGGCCTCGATGCGCTGTTCGACCTCGTCGGGCAGCTTCACGCCGCCGCGGGCGAAGATCTTGATGCCGTTGTCGGGTGCGGGATTGTGGGATGCCGAGACCATGACGCCGAAGTCGGCATCCATGTCGGCGATCAGGAACGCCGCTGCGGGGGTCGGCAGCACGCCGGCGTCGAAGACGTCGACGCCCGACGAGGCGAGGCCGGCTTCGACCGCGGCGGAGAGGAACTCGCCGGAGACGCGCGGGTCGCGGGCGACGACGGCGGTGAGCCGCTTGCCCGCGGCGCGACGCGCCTCGGCGGAACGACCCTGGCCCAGGACGACGGCGGTCGCCTGGGCCAGGGACAGTGCGAGATCGGCGGTGAGGGGGCCGTTGGCCAGCCCCCTCACCCCGTCCGTGCCAAAGATCGGCATACGGAATGGAAGCCGATCAGCGCTTCGAGTACTGCGGCGCCTTGCGGGCCTTCTTGAGACCGGCCTTCTTGCGCTCGATGACGCGGGCGTCGCGCGAGAGGAAGCCGGCCTTCTTGAGGGTCGGGCGGTTGTTCTCGACGTCGATCTCGTTCAGCGCACGGGCGATGCCGAGGCGGAGCGCACCGGCCTGGCCCGAGGGGCCACCACCCGAGATGCGGACGATGACGTCGTACGCACCCGTGAGGTTGAGGACCGTGAACGGGTCGGTGATGAGCTGCTGGTGGAGCTTGTTCGGGAAGTAGTCCTCGAACGCACGGCCGTTGACCGTGATGGTGCCCGAGCCGGGGACGACGCGCACGCGGGCGATGGCCTGCTTGCGGCGACCGACTGCGGCGCCCGAGACCGAGAGCACGGGGCGCTCGGCGGCGACGACGGTCTCGTCGACGGTGGACTCGGTGGAGTAGCTCGTGGGGGTTTCTTCGATGTTCGCCATCAGTGTGTCCTGTTCTGTGCGGCGCTTACTGGGCGACCTGGTCGAAAACGTACGCGGTGGGCTTCTGCGCGGCGTGCGGGTGCTCGGCACCGCGGTACACCTTGAGCTTCGACAGCTGGTTGGCGCCGAGGGTGTTCTTCGGGAGCATGCCGCGGACGGCCTTCTCCACGGCGCGGACCGGGTTCTTCTCGAGGAGCTCCGAGTAGGTGACCGACTTGAGGCCGCCCGGGTAGCCCGAGTGACGGTAGGCCTTCTTCTGCTCGAGCTTCTGGCCCGTCAGTGCGACCTTGTCGGCGTTGATGATGATGACGAAGTCGCCCATGTCGACGTGGGGGGCGAAGGTCGCCTTGTGCTTGCCACGCAGGAGCGCGGCAGCGTGCGAGGCGAGGCGGCCGAGGACGACGTCAGTCGCGTCGATGACCAGCCACTCGCGCTGGGCTTCGCCAGCCTTGGGGGTGTAAGTGCGCGTCACAGTAGTGCTGCTTTCTTGATTCGAACGGAGAGGTTCGTGAATCCCACTCCGGGGTGGTTCTGTCTCTCGACGAGGGACCGAACACGCCAGTGGAGGGCTCACGTTCGCGGTGCCGGGTCAGCTGAGCCGGACACCAAAGATCAATAGTACGCGACTCGGATGCCTCGGCCAAACCGACGCTCTACCGGCAGGTCTCCCCGACTCGGGGTCGCCACGCCGAGCGTGCCCCTCCTCGGTCAGGTACCGGTTCTCAATCCGCTACCCCTGGCACGCTCTGTCGAACTCTGCGTTTCGGGAATCCACCCTCCCGGTCCTCCGGGTCTTGGTGGAACGTCGGGTGGTTGTCGCCATTCGGCTCGGTCGGGTGGTCGGGGCGGATCCCACGCCCAACTCCACGCCGCCTTGGAGACCAGCACGATCGGGGCGCCTTCGCCGGCGGGCGGACGCAGCAGGAACGAACCTTTCCCGTCCCTGGTGATGCGCCACCCGGTGTTGTGCAGCTTCATATGGTGGAAGCGACAGAGCAGCACGCCGCGATCCACGTCAGTCTTGCCACCCTCTGCGAAGTGGTCGATGTGGTGCGCCTCGCAGTACGACGGTGGGCGGTCACAACCCGGCCACACGCAGCCGCCGTCGCGGACGGCGAGCACGAGCCGCTGCGCACCCGAGTACATGCGGGCTTCTCGCCCGAGGTCGAACGGGTTGCCCTCGGGGTCGACGATGACCTCGATGAACCCGTTTGCGCACGCATTGCGATCGATCACCGAACCCGGCGGGGCGCACCCGCCGTCGCTGTCGTGGCCCACCGCGAGAAGTCGACCGAAGGCATCGCGGGGTCCGGCGTCCTTGACGACGACCATGCGCACGCCCGGCTGCCGCGATCCGAACACCCGCTTCGCCTCGGCAAGCGCGCCGGCACGGATGATGTCCATCAGCAGGTCATACGCGAGCTGGTCGTTCGTGCGCGGGTCATCGATGAGGTTCTCGGCCTCCGCGCGATCTTCGTCCGTCATGAAGCGCGGGCCACCGCGTCGCGGACGCAGCCCGGCGGCCAGCATGGACCGGACGAACGCCCCCATCTCGTCGTCGAAGGCGATCGTGCCGCGGTCCTGCCCGTCGGCATCGGTCCACATGCGGAATCGTCGAACCGCCGGCCGTAGCGCTCCTCGGCTCCGACCGGGTCGAGGATGTCTCGCATGGTCCGCGCGCGCTTCGCCAGTTCCTCCACCGGCAGCCCCGACGCTTCCACCGCGAGCGCTTCCGCCGCCAGCATCCACGCCTCACGCACCATCGCTTCGCGGGCGGCCTCGTCGGCCGGGTCCGCCGGCGGGAACAGCATCGACTCCCTCACCGGATCGCCGTCACCGCCCGGCGCCTCAGATCCATCCGCGCCGGCGACGTCGCCCTCACCGGGCTCGCCCTCGCCGGCGGGCGTATCGTTCGCGTCCGGCACGGCCTCCGCGCCACGCTCAGCGGTCGCCACCCGGGGCTCGCCGAGCCCTCGCCGGATCGCGTCATGCTGCGCCGTCGTCAGCCGCCCCTCGAGCAGCCCTCGCCGCAGCGGCTCATCCCACGGCACCACGCGCACCGGCGCCTCGACGCGCGCATCGACGCCGTCGTCGTCGCCGAACCCCGGAAGCCCCAACACCCCCGCAACCCCAACCCCAATGCGCAGATCAAGCGCTGGGGGCGCAGCATCCGTCCCCTCCACCAACGACTTGCCGACGCGCACCTGACGCACGGCGTCGGCCCTCGTGCCGCCGGTGATCGACTGGATCATCTTCTCGGGCGTCGAGAACCCCTGCCCGGCGGCGAGTCCGCCCTGTCCGCGATCCCGCGACGACCTCGTGGCCGCGACCCCCGCGATCACCGCCTGCAACCGGTCGGCATCGTTCGCGATGGCGCCGACCTCGGCGAGGATCTCGAGCACCGACGCATCACTCAACAGCGCCGCGCTCGAGGGGAGCGCCTCAGCATCGACGTCCAGCTCCGACCATGCCGCGAGCCGATTCAGACGGCCCTGCAGATCGGTGAGGATGTTCATACCTGAAGCATCTCACCAACGCCCGACATTCGAATCTGCGTTCGCCTACTCGAACTCCCCCGTCATCGCCGCCGCGAGGAAAGCCCGCCCGAGCATCGCCCCCTGGGCGACCGGCCCCTTCAGCGCGTCGGGCACCGTCAGCCCCGACTCCTCAACGCTTGCGAGTCCGAGCATCTCCAGATCGACGACCAGCCGACTCACGACGTACTGCTCCACCGGCGACAGCTCATCGAGCGCGTACGGCTCGGGGTCGACCAAGCCGAGCACCGCCTCGACACGGGTCTCCACGAGTTCGGCGCCGAACTCACCCGCGTCGATCAGCCCGTCACGCGTGATCAGATCCGCGACCACCAGCCCGATCAGCTGCTCGGCGAGCTCGAGCCCCGCCGCGTCCTCGTCGCGCGCCGCCACCTCCATCCCCCACCGCTCAGCCGCCGCTGCACGTCGCACGCGTGTCGTCGAGACGCTGATGATCTCGGCGATCTGCAGCGCCTCCCACCACGCCGTCACCAACGGCAGGTCGAACATCGACAGCGCCTCCACGGGCGCGCCCGCCGCCGGTCCTGCACCGCCGCCCATCACCTCGTCGCCGCCTCGCGACGCCCCCGGCGACGATCCGGAGTACTTGGCCACACCGACGGCCGCGATACCGACCATGCCGGCGACGACCTCGATGTCCGCGCGTCGCACCGCCCCGCTCGACGTGACCGGCCGCCCCGTGCCGACCCACTCCAGCAGCCGGTCGACACCGGCGATCATGGGCACCGCGGCCAGCACCGCACGTCGCTCGGAAAGGTCGACAGCGTGCGTGGCGGCAACCGCCTCGATGACGACCGCTCGCCCAGGATCGAACTCATCGAGCGCCAGTTCGATCGCCTCGTGGGCGTCATCCCACGCCGCGGGGTCGGCGTCGGTCTCCAGCCGGAAGTGCACGTAGTCGTGCAGCGTCTCCAGGGCCTGCTCGACAGCTTCATCGCCATCGGGGTCGTCCTGTTCGAGGTCGAGCACGACATCGATCAGCTCATCGATGTCGTCCGGCTCGCGCAGATCGAGGCCGTTCCCGCGCGCGACAGACTGCAGCACCTCGAACAGCTCCACCTCCTGAGCAGGCTCCGGTGCCGCGATCGCCTCCTGCCGCCGAAGCCAGCCCCCGAACTCGCGCACCAGAGCCTGATCACGAGAACGGATGCTGCCGCCCGACGCCCGCCCCGCACCCGGGGCAGGCGAGCCCAGCACAGCAGGGCGAACGAAGCTGCTCACCGACGCCCCGTCGCGCACGAAGCTGCTTCCCGATCCACCCGAACCGGAGCCACCCGAACCCGCCCCGAACGCCGCACCCGCACCCGCTCCCGAGCCACCCGCCCGCGAGCCGCCCTCATCCGGCACGAGCCGCAGTCGTGGCGCTCCGGTGAGCTCGCGCACCGCGATCGCCCGCACGTCCACGCCCTCCGCGTCCGCCCGGCGCCCGATCCCGTCCGCGACGAGCAGCGCCGCGCCCTGGAAGATCGCGAGCCCGCTATGTCCCCGGTGCAGTCGGCCGATCGACGCGAACGCCCGGCCTTTGCGGGCCAGCGCGAGCAGATCCTTCGCAGCCGCCTGGGCAGCCCGGGGACCGCGGCGCACCCGGGTGCCGGCGAGCACGGCGTCCCACTCGGGGTTCGTGTACCAGTCGTCGAGCAACCCGATTGCGACCCCCATGACGTGCGAGATCGCCGCCGCACCGTGGGACGGCTCGGCCTGGACCGAATCGAGCACGTCGAAGGGAGTCGGGTCGCGCTCATCCGCGAACCCCACCGAGAACTCGCGCAGCACGGCGAGCGCGTCGGCACGCTGCGGGCCGACGGGCGTGACGAGCTCGAGGTTGCGTCGCTCCGTCGCCCGCGCGAGTGCGGCGTTCACCTCGTCGATGTCGGCACCGTCGAGATCGTCGAGGTCGATGCCCTCCGCGGCCAGCAGCGGCGCGATCTCGTCGAGCATGCGCTGCCCAGAGCCGGGCGAGTACTTCACGCCCATCGCCTCCAGCTGCGCTCGGAACTCGGGGTCGTCGAAAGGCGAATCCATACCTGAAACGGTACCCGCGGCATCCTCCTTATATAGAGAGGAACGGATGCTGCGCGCCCCGCCGTACCCGATCGCCTCGTCGACTCCCGTCTGACGCTGTTCATGTCATCTGTAACACCGGGTTCACGGAGCCTCTCTAATGTTCTCCTCATGAAACCACCGTCGATCAAAGCAGTGATCCCCGCCGCCGGTCTGGGCACGCGCTTCCTTCCCGCCACCAAGGCGATGCCGAAGGAGATGCTCCCCGTCGTCGACAAGCCCGCCATCCAGTACGTCGTCGAAGAGGCGGTGGCTGCGGGCATCGACGACGTCCTCGTCATCATCGGACGTAACAAGAACGCCCTCGCCAACCACTTCGACCGCGTCACCGAGCTCGAGGACACCCTCCACCGCAAGGGCGACCTCACCAAGCTCGAGCGTGTCATGCATCCGAGTTCGCTCGCCGACGTGCACTTCGTCCGCCAGGGCGACCCGCGCGGTCTCGGTCACGCCGTGCTGCGCGCGCGCAAGCACGTCGGCAACGAGACGTTCGCCGTGATGCTCGGCGATGACCTGATCGATGCGCGCGACCCGCTGCTCTCGCGCATGATCGAGGTCTCGCAGCGCGAGTCGGCCACCGTCGTCGCCCTCATGGAGGTCGAGCCCAGTCAGATCCACCTGTACGGGTGCGCCGACGTCGAGGCGACCGGCGAGACCGACATCGTCAAGATCAATGCCCTCGTCGAGAAGCCCTCGGCGGAGGAGGCGCCGAGCAACCTGGCGATCATCGGCCGCTACGTGCTCAAGCCCGAGATCTTCGACGTGCTCGAGCGCACCGAGCCGGGCAAGGGCGGCGAGATCCAGCTGACCGACGCGCTCGAGGTGCTCGCCGACGACGAGCAGATCGCCGGCCCGGTGCTGGGCGTCGTGTTCGGCGGCCGCCGCTACGACACGGGAGACCGGCTCGACTACCTGAAGTCCAGCATCCAGCTCGCCCTCGACCGCGACGACCTCGGCCCCGAGCTGGCCGCTTGGATCAAGGAACTCGCGCCTCAGCTCGGCTGAGCGCACACCTGAAAGCGGGACGGATGCCGCGACCCGAGGCATCCGTTTCGCGCACGCGTCACCACACCAGCAGTGCCACACCGATCGCGTTGAAGGCGACGTGCGCGATGAGGGCTCCCGCGAGGCGTCCGGTCAGCACCGTGAGCACGCCGCATCCGAGTCCCACGGCCACGGTCCCGAGGAACAGGCCGACAGGCACCGACGTCCCCGAAGCCAGCGCATGCAGCCCCGTGAAGATCGCCGTCGCCACCGCGACCGCGACCACTCCTGCGAGGAGCCGCCCGGCCCCCGCGAGTGCGTCACCGAGCGCCCGCTGCAGCAGTCCGCGGAAGAACAGCTCCTCTATCAACGGAGTCACGAGCACGGCTCCCGCGAGCCCGACGATGATCGCCGCCGTCGCGTCGAACCCACCGCCCGACAGCCCGCCGGCGAGCCCACCTCTATAAGTAGGTGCGACGAGCTCCACGAGCGCCCGCGCGACAAGTCCGACGCCCAGGCCGGCGACGAGGTCGATCCACGAGAATCCCCGGAGGCCCACCGCTGCCCGGAACCCGTCGCCCGACACCCGCACGGCGACGATGACCGCCCCCAGCAGCGGAGCCGACAGCAGCAGCAGGTCGATCACGGCGACGACGACGGCCGGCCACCGCACGAGCGCTGAATGCACCGACGGCAGCCACAGGATCACGACCGCGACGAGGAGCGCCCCCACCGCGGCGACCGCGACGGCCGCCCACGGATGCTGCCACGCACGGCGGACCGCCGTGACGTCCGAGTCCTTCACCGGCACACCCCCCGAGCCCCGGGTATACGACGAAGACCCCGGGCGCGAGCCCGGGGTCTTCGAGGAGTCGTTGGTCAGCGGTTGCTCGCTGCGCGACGACGGGCGACGGCGGCTGCGACGGCGATGCCGCCGAGGCCGATGGCGCCGACGCCGAGCCAGATGATCGCGCCGGGAACCTCGCCACCCGTGGCGGGCAGCTGGCCCGAGCCGGTCGAACCGCCCGTGCTGGAGCCTGCGGCTGCGACGTTGAGGGTGACCGAGCCGATCGTGGTCTCGCCGTCCGAGACGCTGACCTCGTAGGTGCCGGCGGTCTGAGCGGTGAACGTGGCCGAGGCCGAACCGTTGGTGACCGGCTTCGAGACGCCGCCGCCGCTCGAGGCGACGACGATCGATGCCAGCGTGGCGCCGGTCGAGGGGGTGACCGAGAAGAAGACCGTCTCCAGGTCACCGAGTTCGTTGAACGTGATGGTGATGGGCTGACCGACGGCAGGCGTGGTGTCGCTCACCGTGCCGGGAACCCCGACGGTGTAGTCGGCGGAGGCAGCTCCGGCGCCTCCGAGGACGAGCAGGCCGGCAACAGCGACCGCGGCGAAAGCCTTCTTGAACATTGCAGAGTTCTCCCGAGTTATTTGCACGTCATCGGCGGGGGGATTCGTGTCGGCAAGCGCTCCCCGCGCGGCCCGACCCGTCACACGCTATCGCATTCTGAGAGTTCGATGAGAGGCCGAGGGTTTCCAGAAAGTAACAAGTTGTAGCCTTTGTCCCCCCTTTGGGGGACAAATCTGAGCGAAATGCCCAATGACCTAGGTCATTGCGCCGGCAAGCAGCCCCAAGCCGACGTACGAGGCGTTGTAGACGACGTGCACGAGCACCGCGCCCCAGATGCGGCCGGTCAGCACCACGAGCAGCGCGCACACGATGCCCAGGAGCGACAGCGACACGACCCCGCTCACGTCGGCAGCGCCGGTGATCCCGTGCACCAGCACGAACAGCGCGGTCGACCCGAGCGCCGCCGCCAGCCCCGCGGTGAGCTTGCCGAACGGTCGGCGCAGCACCGTGTACAGCGCGACGAGCAGCACGCCGCGGAAGAAGAACTCCTCGACCACCGGCGCCACCACGACGGGCGCCACGACGTCGAAGATCACCGTCGACAGCGACACCGACTCGCCCACCTCAACGACACCCGGCCACTCCGCCGGCGTCCCGTCGAGCCCGTCGATCCATCCCTGCGTCGTCCGCAGCAGCGCGCCGAGCGCGACCCCGTAGAGCACGTCGATCGCCCGCACCCGCAGCAGCCCGATCGGGCGCGACCGGGTGAAGGCCCACACGATGGGCAGCAGCATCCCGATCCAGATGATGACGGTGGCGGATGCTGCGGCCCACGGCGAATCCCACACCGCGGCCACGAGCGACCCGAGCAGCACGGAGGCGCCGAGCGAGATGAGTGCGATCGCGAGCAGACCCTCGCGCCACCGGTAGACGGTGCGCCCGCCGAGCCGCCAGTCCGTGCGGGCCTCGTGCGACGCGCGCCGCGAGCGCCGCGGCGCCGGTTCCTCGACGAGCGCCTCCTCCGCGACAGCAGCGGCCGAAGACCCCGAAGGCGGCTGCAGCGACCACAGGTCGACCACGGATCCGGCGTCGCTAGGCTGGTCGGGCACCCGCCAACGTTACCCCGCCCCCGTGGAGGCCCTTCCTTGTTCGACATCCTCACGGTGTGCACGGGCAACATCTGCCGATCGCCGCTCGCCGAGCAGCTGCTGCGCGACCGACTGGCCGACCTGGCGCCCCACGTGGCGAGCGCCGGCACGCGGGGCCTCGCGGCCGCGCCGATGACTCCCGAGGCCGCGCACATCGCCCAGGCGCTCGGTGTTCCGGCGTCCGAGACGGCCGAGCACCGGTCGCGGTTCCTCACCGAGAAGCACCTCGAGTCGCCCGACCTCATCCTCGCGATGACCCGCGCGCACCGGCGTGCGATCGCCGAGCTGGCGCCGTCGCGCCTGCGCTCCACCTTCACGATCCGCGAGTTCGCGCGCATCGCTGCCGCGGTTCCTCACGGCGAGATCAAGGCGGCGGCGGATGCTGCCGCTTACCCTTCTGAGAAGCTCAGGGCCGCGGCATCCGTTGTCGCGTCCTATCGCGGTCTCGTGCCGCCGCCGGACGATCCCGACGACGATGACGTGATCGACCCCTTCCGGCAGCCGTGGGAGACGTACCTGCTGTCGGCGCGGCAGCTCGAGCCGGCCGTGACGGCCGTCGCCGCCACGGTGCGCCTGGCAGTGGCGTAACGCTTTCCAGGGTGCGACCAGGCCCTGTGACACAATGCTCGGAGCACCGGCCCAACCCCCACGAGAGGCGACATGGAGCTCACCGACTACATCCGGATCCTGCGTAAGAACTGGGTGATCATCGTCGTCGCCACCCTGGTGGGGATCGGAATCGCCGCAGCCTGGTCGCTCACCCGTACCCCCCAGTACGAGGCGCAGAGCACGGTTTTCGTGTCGACCCAGTCGGGTTCGACCATCCAGGATCTGCAGCAGGGATCGAACTTCACGCAGTCCCGCGTGCAGACGTACACGAACCTCGTCGAGACGCCGATCGTCATGAACCCGGTGATCGCCGAGCTCGACCTCGGGGTGACCGCGAACGAGCTGGCGGCGACCGTCGAGTCGTCGGCGGCTCTCAACACCACTCTCATCACGATCACGGTGACCGGTCCTGACCCGGTGCAGGCGGCCGACGTCGCGAACGCGCTCGGTGCGTCGCTGAAGTCGGTGGTCGAGCGGCTCGAGACGCCGAACGGCGCCGACACCAGTCCCGTGCGGGTCGAGCGTGTGAAAGACGCACTGCCGCCGCTCACGCCGTCGAGCCCCAACGTTCCGCTCAACCTCGCGCTGGGCGCACTGGTGGGTCTGGCGATCGGCATCGGCGCGGCGGTGCTGCGTGCGGTGCTCGACACGCGCATCCGCACGCCTCGCGACGTGGAGCAGGTCACCGACCGCCCGCTCATCGGCGCGATCGCCTTCGACCCGAAGGCCAAGGAGCGCCCGCTCATCGTGCACGCCGATCCGCTCAGCCCGCGGTCGGAGTCGTTCCGCGCGATGCGCACGAACCTGCAGTTCCTCGAGACCGACGGGCGCGCGTCGTACGTGATCACGTCGAGCGTGCCGAGCGAGGGCAAGTCGACGACGGCGATCAACCTCGCGATCGCGCTGGCCGACGCGGGCAAGCGCGTCGCGCTGCTCGACACCGACCTGCGCAAGCCCAAGGTCGCCGAGTACCTCGGCATCGAGGGCGGCGCCGGCCTCACCGACGTGCTGATTGGCCGTGCGCGCCTGGCCGACGTGATGCTCCCGTGGGGCAACCGCAGCCTGTACGTGCTGCCCGCCGGCAAGATCCCGCCGAACCCGAGCGAGCTGCTCGGCTCGAAGAGCATGCTGCAACTGCTCGAGGCCCTCGAGCGCGATGTCGACATCGTGCTCTGCGACGCTCCTCCCCTTCTTCCGGTGACGGATGCTGCGATCCTCGCGAAGGCGACCAGCGGGGCGATCCTCGTGGTCAGCGCCGGCCACACCAACCGCCACCAGCTGTCGGGCGCCGTCGACGCGCTCAACACGGCCGGCGCGCACATCGCCGGCGTGACGCTGACGATGGTTCCGACGCGTGGTCCGGATTCGTACGCCTACGGCTACGGGTACGGCTCGTACGGCTACGGCTACGTGCAGGAGAAGCCGGCGAAGAAGGCCAAGAAGACGAAGGCCCCGAAGGCCGCGCCCGCCCCGGCGCGCACGTCGACGGGTCCTGCGACTGCCCCCGCGCCGGCGCGCACGTCGGCGCCCGCCGCTCAGCCCGCGAGGGCCGCCGCGCCCGCGGCACGCCCCGCCACGGCCGAGCCCATCCGTTCGATCCCCGCCGCCGTCGACCAGCCGCGTCAGGCGGAGACCTCGCAAGACGCGACGATCACGATCGACGACATCATCCGGCAGGCGGGTGGAGCGTCGACCGCGCCCGGTCGCAACGATCCGCTCCCCTGAGCCCGGAAGACTGATGCAACGCCTCGGCGCCGCGAGATGGGTCGCGATCGCGGGAATCGCCGTGCTCGTGGCCGCGGTCGCCGTGCTCGTGTTCGCCGCGCTCCAGCACACGCGCCCTGAGTCCACCGGTGCCGAGACCGAGCCGGTGCCAGAGTTCACGCTGGGCGTGCAGACCCCGACGCCGACCCCGACGCCCACGCAAAGCGCCCCGAGCCTCGAGCAGACCCGCCTGCTGGGGCTCGGCTCTGAGGTGTGGTGGCGCGCCACGGCCGGCTCGTGCGCAGGCCCGGCGCCGCTGATCGAGCGCTCGTACGACCAGGGAGCGACCTGGACCGACGTGACCCCGACCTACCGCGGCATCGCCCAGGTGCAGACGCTCGAGGCGTTCTCGGCCCGCGACGCCGAGATCGTCGCCGCCATGGCCGGCTGCGAGCCGCAGGCGCTGCGCACGTACACGCGCGGCGAGTTCTGGGACTCCTACCCCGACGTGCTCGCCGCGTCGCGCTACGTCGATCCGCGCGATCCCGGCACGGTGCAGCTTCCGTCGGGCCCCGTGCCCGCACCCTGCCCCGCCGCCTTCGGGCTTCACGCCTTCGGCGACGTGATCGCGCTGGTCTGCGACGACCGCGCGTGGTCGTGGTCGGGCGACGAATGGGTCGCATTGGCCCGTGAGAACGCGCTCGCGGTGACGATCGACGGCTCAGACGTGCTGGTCGCGCATCGCGCCGACGACTGCGCCGGTGTCGCGATCGCTCGCGTGGCCGCCGACACTCCCGATGTCGCGTCCGCGGTGGGCTGCGCGGAGGGAACGGATGCTGCCGCCCCGATCGCGATCGCCCCCCGCGGTGATGGCGTCGTGGCGTGGATCGGCGACGCGCTCGTCGGCGTTCCCTGACACCACCGTCATCACTTCCTGTTGACGAAATCGTCGTCGGCGAGGATCATGTCTCAGGTCCGGCACACTGGGGCTGCCGGTCAGGGCCGTCCGGTTTGCGCTCACCCGAGGCGCAGGATTGGAGCCGAGGTCGATATGCCAACACAGCGACGCCGATTGCGAGTCGCGCTGAGCGCCATGGGCAGTGCCCGGCTCAGGGGGACGGGCGCGAGCCTCCCGGTGTTCGCCCTCGAGTAGCAGGTCCATACCGAGTCCGCCGCGACTTCCCGAGAGCCGCGGCGGGCTCCCTTTGTCCGGTTCCGCGTACTCTCGACGAACCTCAAGATCCCCGCGTTTTCTCCTCAAGTCGCGTAATGGAACTTGGATGCGACTGAATGAGACCCCTAGGTTCATGAACGTCGCCCTTTCGCCGCGATGCCGGATACCCGAAGTTCTCCGGCGGTCTCGCGAAGTGCGACACATCTGAGGGCAGAGCCCGTGCGCCGTGGGGGCGCGTCGGGTCTGGGGCTGCCTTCTGTAGCGATGCCTCTGGGGGGCACCGAATGAATCTCGACGCTTCATCGCGCCGGAAAATGCGGCAGCACGCTCGCAACCGCCGCCGCACGCGCCGCTCGGCAGCCGCCGTCGCCGCCACTGTGCTGTCTGCCGGACTCGTGCTCGGGGGCCTCGCACCCGCCCTCGCGGTGCCGTCGGTCGCACCGGCGACATCGGTCGACACGGCCGCCGCGGCAAGCGCTGCGCAGGTGATCGCACCGCTCGCCGCCCCGACCATCCCTGCAAACGGCGCGGCTGTCACGGTCAACCTGCGCGCTCTCCGGGCCGCCGCCGGCAGCCAGACCACGACCTCGGCGACCGCGGGCATCAAGCTCGAGCTCCGCAACGAGGTCACGGTCGACAACGGCCAGACGTACGGCGACACCGTCGTGGCCACCTGCACGACCGACGCCGACGGCGACTGCAACTTCGTGCTCACGAACGTCCCCGCTTCGAACGGCTCGCGCTACTGGGTCGTCCCCACCGCGACCGCCGGCGCCGACGCGTTCCTCAGCCAGTACCTCGTCACCGGCAACAACACCGACGCGACCAACGACACCAACCGCTTCGCCGCGACGCCGTACGCGTTCCGCACCCCGGCGATCACCCGCTCGCAGACGCCCTACCAGGTGCCCACGACCGGCCTCGGCGACATGCCCGGCAACTCCCGCGTCGGCAACCCGGGCCTGCCGCTCTCGCGCTCCGTGTCGACCACCAACCGCTGGGCCCACTACGGCACTGAAATGGTCGCCACGATCGACAACCCGCGCTTCACGCCGACCTGCACGCCCGGCCTCAAGGTCGCGCTGATCGTCGACACGTCGACCTCGATGACCTACAACAACAACGAGGGCCTCAACGGCGCTCGCACCGCGTCGAAGGCGTTCGCAGCGGCGTTCGCGAACAAGGGCGTGTCGCTCGGCATCTTCCAGTTCGGCAACGATGCGGCCACCGTCATGGCCCCGACCGTCGTGACCAGCGCCAACCTCTCGAGCATCAACACGACGATCAACGGCATCTCGGTGTCGGGCACGCAGTACACCAACTGGGATCGCGGCATCGAGCAGGTCGCAGGCGCCGACTACGACATCGCGGTCATGCTGACCGACGGCAACCCGACGCGCTACCGCAGCAACCAGGGCAACAGCGCCTGGACCGACCTGCGCGGCATCGAAGAGGCCATCCTCTCGGCCAACCTCGTCAAGGCGCAGGGCACGCAGATGATCACGTTCGGCGTCGGCGACTACCTCAACCCGAGCACGCCGTACAACCTGGCGTCGGTCACCGGTCCCGTGCAGTGGACCGCGAACGGCGGCATCCCGATCGGTCAGGCCGACTTCGCGATCCCGACGGACTGGAACGTCGTCGCGACCCAGCTCGGCAACCTGGCCTCGTCGCTGACGTGCGAGGCGACGGTGCAGGTCCGCAAGCAGGAGCGCGCGGGCAATGGAACGCTGACGGATGCTGCGAACTGGACGTTCACGCCCACCAAGACCGGTTCGGGCACGATGACGCCGGCGGGTGCGCAGACGACGGTGGCGGGCGGCTACCTGCCCCAGCCGTGGCGCATCGCCTTCACGAACACGACGCAGACCGCGGGCGTGTCGATCACCGAGACGGCGAAGCCCGGCTGGTCGGTCGAGAGCGTGACGTGCACGAAGAACGGCGCCCCGATCTCGGGCATCCCGAACGCGGCCACGTTCTCGCTGACGGGCCTGACCACCGGCGACGCCGTGGTGTGCACGGTGATCAACGGCCAGGCCGCGACCGTGCAGGCGAACAAGACGTGGGTCGTGAAGGACTCGGCGGGAACCACCGTCGGCACGTACTACCAGCGCGGCAACGCGAACGACTCGGCGGTCCCGACCGGCCTCGCCGCGACGCCCGGCATCGGCCAGACGCCGTCGCCGAAGTGGGGCACGGCGTACAGCGGGTTCTCGATCGGCCAGCAGCTCGCCCTGCGCGAGACCGCGTCGATCGACGCCCAGCTGCTGCCGGGCTGCGTGCTCACGTCGCAGCAGCTGACGTCGGGCAACAGCCTGTCGACCGGCCTGCCGTTCGACCTCACGAAGGGCGACTACACCGCGACTCTCGTGGGCGGCGCGAACGTCTTCGAGTTCACCAACACCGTCACCTGCACGCAGACGCTCGACCTGGTCAAGGTCGTCGCGGCGCCCGGCACCGAGAAGACGTCTTCGTGGACGCTCGAGGCGAAGGCTCCGTCGGGCGCACTGGCCGGCCCGAAGGGCACCTACAGCGCCTCCACCCCGGTGACCGGCAAGGTCTCCCCCGCCGCGGCGTACTCGCTGTCGGAGACGGGCGGACCCGACACCTACATCCCGGCGAGCGCCGGCTGGCAGTGCGTGCTCACCGGCACCACCACCACGGTTCCCGTGACGAGTTCCAAGGTCACCGTGCCGCTCGGCCAGAAGGTCACGTGCACCGTCACCAACACGACGGCGAAGCTCACGCTGCTGAAGAAGACCGCCGACGGCTCGGGCCTCGTGCCCGCCGACTTCACCCTGACGGGCACGCCGGCCTCGGGCTTCACGCTCGCGACGCTGCAGACGGCCGGGGCGACCACGGCGAACGCGGGCAACACGTTCGAGGTGCGTCCCGCGCACACGTACACGCTGGCCGAGACGACGAGCGACGGCACCATCGCGTACCGCAACCTCGCGCTGCAGAAGCTCAAGCCGGGCACCGACCCCGCGGTCGACGCGAACTGGGAGAACGTCGGTTCCGCCGACGTGCAGGTCGCGGCCGGTGAGAGCGCGGTCTACCGATTCGTCAACGACAAGGTGCCCGCGGTCGTGCTGCCGCTCACCGGCGGCACCGCGTCGGACGCCTACCTGCTCCTGGGCGGAGCCATCGTCTCGGCGATCGTCGCCGTGGCCGCGTGGCGCGCTGCCCGCCGCATGAAGCGAGGAGCCGCCTGAACCATTCCGACCCGATTCAACCGAACAGCTCCATCCATCCGAAGAACCATTTGACCAACTTTCTGGGGAAGTAGATCAACATGAAGAAGTCCATCTCGACGCGGCTGATCGCCGCCGTCGGCGCCCTCGCTCTGGGGATCCTGGGCGCCGCCGCGCTGGCCACGCCCGCATCCGCAACCGAGCCGATCACGCCGAACGGCGTCGGCAACATCACCGGCGAGTCCGGCTCGCTGACCATCCACAAGTACGAGCGCACGGCGGACAGCCCGCTCAACCCCGGCACCGGCGAGAAGATCCCGGGCTTCACCGGCATCGGTCTCGACGGCGTCGAGTTCACGATCCAGAAGGTGACCACGCCGGCGCTCACCACGACGGCCGGCTGGGCCGCCGTCGAGGCGATCACCAAGGCTGCCGACCCGATTGCCGCGGCCACCGCCGCGGGCCTCGACGCCGGCACCAAGGTCACCACCGCCAACGGTGGCGTCGCCACCAAGAACCTGCCGTACGCGCTCTACCTCGTCACCGAGACGAATTCGCCCTCGTCGGTCACCGACAAGGCTGCACCGTTCCTCGTGACGATTCCGTTCCCGACGGGCCCGACGGGTCAGAACGCCAACGAGTGGATCTACGACGTCCACGTCTACCCGAAGAACGGCGTGAGCAAGCTGGAGAAGAAGGTCGTTGCTCCGGCCGCGGGCGAGCTGAAGTACGGCGACCTCGTGCGCTGGCAGATCGAGGCGAACGTGCCTGTGCTCCAGAACGGCGAGCAGCTCGACACCTTCACCGTCACCGACAAGATCGACACGACGCAGCTGGCGTTCGTGACCGACGCGCAGGCGACCGCCTTCGGCGTCGCACCGACCGCCGTCACCGCGACCAAGGGCGGCGCGAACGTGCCGCTGGTGGCAGCCGACTACACGATCACGCCGTCGCCCGCCGCGGGTGCCGAGCTGACGGTCACGTTCACGCAGACCGGTCGCGACAAGCTCGAGGCCTCGGCGCAGGGCGGCAAGGTCGTCTTCACGGTGCTGACGCAGGTCAAGACCATCCCGGCGAACGGTGTCGTCAAGAACGACGCGGTGAGCGTCGTGAACGACAGCACGCTCGACGCTTCGACCACCACCTCGGTGGGGCAGCTGCGCGTGCTCAAGTTCGCGCTGGCCGACGGCAGCAAGGCCGCGCTCAACGGCGCCACCTTCAAGCTGTACCTCGACGAGGGCAAGACCCAGGCCGTGACCGTGGCCGGCCAGAGCGAGTGGACCACCGCGAACGGCGGCCTGCTCAACATCCCGGCACTGCGCCCCGGCACCTACTGGCTCGTCGAGACGGCCGCCCCGGCGGGCTACCAGCTCGACGGCACCGCCAAGAAGGTCGAGGTCGTCGCCGGCCAGTCGACCACGACGGTCAACTACGTCGAGGTCGAGAACAAGCAGGTCCCCGCGTGGGCTCTTCCTCTCACCGGTGGTGACGGCGCCCTCTGGTTCGGTGTCGGCGGCGCGGCTCTCGTCGCGATCACCGTCGGCGCGGCGGTGCTCATCGCGCGTCGTCGTACGACGGCCACGGCCTGACCCGATTCGCCGCCGTCCCCCGACGGCGGTGAACCGGACGGTGGCGGGTGCACCCCCTCCCCGCCCCCGCCACCGCCCCCCTCACCCGAGAGACTGCATGACCCTCACAGCACAGCACCCGACGCGACCGGAACCGCCTCTGCGCGACCGGTCGCGTCGGCGTGCGCCACGCCGCCGCTTCCCGTGGTCTGCGGCCGCCCTCGCGCTGGGCTTCGTGCTCGGCGTCGCGGTGCTGCTCTACCCCGCGACCGCAGCCTGGTTCACGCAGTACCAGCAGTCGCAGCGCATCGACGCCTACTCAGAGACGGTGCGCGATCTGACCGTCGAGTCGCGTCACGCCGCGATCCAAGATGCCGTCGCCTACAACGACGCCCTGGTCGGCGGCACGTCGGTGGTCGCCGCCGGCGAGAACAAGCCGCTCGCCGAGGCGAGCGACGAGTCGGACTACGACCAGCTGCTGCACGCCGACGACACCGGCCTCATGGCCCGCATCAAGATCCCCTCGATCGATGTCGACCTGCCGATCTACCACGGCACGACCGACGACACCCTCGCGAAGGGCATCGGCCACCTCGAGGGCACCGCACTCCCGATCGGCGGCGCGAGCACGCATTCGGTTCTGACCGGACACCGCGGCCTCGCCGACGCCGAGCTCTTCACTAACCTCGACAAGGTCGCCGTCGGCGACACCTTCACGATCGAGGTCTTCGGCGAGGTGCTCACCTACCAGGTGACCGACACGAAGGTCGTCGAGCCCGAGCAGACCGAGACCCTCTACCCGCAGCGCGGCGCCGACCTCGTCACCTTGGTCACCTGCACCCCGTTGGGCATCAACACCCACCGCATCCTCGTAACAGGCGAGCGCATCCTCCCCACGCCTGTTCGGGATATGGATGCTGCGGGCCAGCGTCCCGACATCCCCGGTTTCCCGTATTGGGCCCTGGGTCTAGGCGGCGCCACTCTGCTGGCAGTCACGTACGTAATCTTCTCGGCGCGCCGCCGCGTTCCTCGCTGAACCCGCCACGTTCTTCGCCGTCACATTCCGCTCTCCCCCTCCCCCGCGCCCCCGCTCGTTGAGCGAGCGAAGCGAGTCGAAACGGCCCGGGCATCGGACCAACCCCGCCCGCGGTCTCATATGCCCTTGAGGGAATCTTGAGGTTGCGCGCCACACGCCGAAACACTGTCATGGGCAGTATGAGACGTCTCTCATAATGGGATGGCGTTTCCCTCCCCCAAGGATTTGTGTGCCGACCTCGTACATTCCCCCACAGCGACCTACTGCTACTCTTCCCCTGGTGGCCGGGAAATCCACCACAAAGCGAGAAGGCAACGTGACGTCGAATCCCCAGATCGACGCGCCAACGGAGTCGCCAGCCCATCCCCAGGCAAGGGCAGCCGATGCTTCGGCGACCCCTGACGCGACCGTCGCGCCGTCCTCGACCTCGGTCGTGGAGCGAGTGAGCAGCGAGCGCGACGAAACGCCTCGGGCCGGCGGCATACGCCTGTCTCCCTGGCGCCGCAATTACGCCGCACGCCTCTGGGTCAGCGACCTCTTCGTCCTCGCATGGGCGGTTTACGGAACTCAACTTCTCTGGTTCGGCTGGGGCAATGCTCAGCTCGCGCTCCGCGAGGACTCCCGCTTCAGTGAACTCTCGTACTGGTTCTTCTCCGCGGTCGTCGTGATCGCCTGGATGTGGGCGCTCTCGCTCATCGACTCCCGCGACCACCGCGTTATCGGCACCGGTAGCACCGAGTACGTGCGCGTCGCCCGCGCAAGCTTCACGTTTTTCGGCGCGATCGCAATACTCGCTTTCCTGCTTCGCGTAGACGTCGCTCGCGGCTATCTGCTGATCGCCCTGCCGCTCGGCATCTTCATGCTCCTCCTTGAGCGCTGGCTGTGGCGCCAGTGGCTCATCGCTCAGCGTTGGTTGGGGCAGTACGCCGCCAAGGTGCTCCTGGTCGGCTCCGAAGACTCTGTTGCCGCGATCGCTCGAGAGCTTCACCGCTCGCCCAACGCCGGCTATCGAGTGGTCGGAGCATGCGTGCCCTCGGGAAAGGTGGCCGACACCATTCCCGGCACCTCGGTGCCGGTCATGGGCAGCGTCGACAACGTCGAGCGCGCGATCGCCGCCACCGGAGCCGACACCGTCGCGGTGACGAGCACAGACGACCTCCCGCCGATGAAGGTTAAGCAAATCTCCTGGGCGCTTGAGGCCGGCCGTCAGCACCTCGTGCTGGCCCCGAGTATCGTCGATATCGCGGGTCCGCGCATCCACACCCGTCCGGTCGCCGGCTTGCCGCTCATCCACGTCGAGACCCCGAAGTTCAGCCGTGGCCAGCGCATCGCCAAACGGACGATGGATCTCGTGGTTTCCATCTTCGGCGTCATCATTGTGAGCCCCTTGCTGTTCGGACTGGCGCTCACGGTACGTTTCTCCAGCCCTGGCCCGACTCTGTTCCGACAGGTACGCATCGGCCGCAATGGCCGCGAGTTTGAGATGCTGAAGTTCCGCTCGATGGTCGCTAACGCTGAGGAACTCCTCCCGGCGCTGCTCGAACAGCGGGATGCCGGCAATGAAGTGCTGTTCAAGATGACCGACGATCCTCGCGTCACCACGGTTGGCAAGTTCATGCGCAAGTACAGTCTCGATGA
Source organism: Microbacterium sp. F01 (assembly GCF_056156365.1). Lineage (NCBI taxonomy): Bacteria > Bacillati > Actinomycetota > Actinomycetes > Micrococcales > Microbacteriaceae > Microbacterium > Microbacterium sp. F01. Next base: position 788,233 of record NZ_CM149592.1, on the reverse strand, counting down.
GCTGCCGCAACTGTTCAACGTGATTGCGGGTGAGATGTCGCTCGTCGGCCCGCGGCCACCACTGCGAACCGAGGTTCAAAGGTACGCGGCACACGTCCACAGGCGCTTCCTCATGAAGCCGGGGATCACTGGCGCCTGGCAAGTGGGCGGCCGGTCATCTCTGAGTTGGGAAGAATCGGTCCGCCTCGATCTCGCATACGTAGAGAACTGGTCGCTTGTTGGCGATGTCGTCATCCTCGTCAAGACTGCGAAAGCCGCGCTCGCGCCCGCAGGCACCGTCTATTAGTCCCTCGGCTAGTTCATCACCATCCGTCTAGATCGGAGCCTCAGATTTCCGGCAAGAAGAATGTCGTGCTCGCGACCACATATCCGCCGTCGTCGATGCAGCTCGGCGGGGCTGCATGGGTAGATCAGCGCGTTCTCGAGGATCTTCGCCAATCCGCGAATGTGGAGACGTTCACAGTGTGCGAGCCGGGCAGCCCCGACAGCGTCCCACTTGAGGTCCGCCAGGACTACCGCGCGCTGTGCCAGACGCTGTTCAGAATGATACTGTCCGGTGAGCCATACCAGGCGGCTAAGTTCCGGCACTCGCGGGCTTGGAAGAATGCAAGCGATCACTTGGCTCAAGCCGTAAGCGGCGACTCGCAACTCGTAACAAGCCAGTGGCCCGCCCTTCTGCTGGCCCTTGACGCTGGTTTGACCCCCGACCTCCACATCGCGCACAACGTTGACTACGTACTGAGCGAAACCCACGACCCGGGCCTGCTGCGGGCGTTGCGGAACCCGGCACGTATGAGAAAGCTTGAAGCGCGTACACTCCCGCGAGCCCGCGCTATTGCGACGCTATCCGCTAGCGATGCCCATCGTTTGAGGAAGATTGGCATCTCCGCTTCGCATGTGCCGATCGGTATCCGTCCGGGCGTCGCGAATGGCAGCCGACTGCGAACGATCGGCTTCCTTGGAAAAGCGAGTTGGCCCCCGAACCGCGATGCGCTCGACAAACTCGCTCACCGGATCTTGCCGGCTGTGCGAAAGACGCTTCAGCCGGCACCGGCGCTGGTTGTCGCGGGCCGTGGTACGGAGGTGTATGTCGGAGACGGGGTCGTTGCCCTTGGCCAAGTCGACTCGCTCAACGACTTCTACGACAAAGTGGATCTCGTTGTCGTGCCTCGCCTAGGCCAGTCGACCGGTATCTCGGTGAAGATGCTTGAGGCCATCGAACACGGCGTGACAGTGGTTGTGCCGGAAAGGCTTGCAACCGACGCCGGGCTTACCAGCGGCTTCATCGCTGCGAACGACGAGGCCGCAGTCGTCGACGCGATCACGGCGTTCTATTCGGCCGAACCAACTGTCCGCGCGACACAGTCCTCGGACACCGCTCGCCGCTCGCTCGGCGACTTCCTTACTGACCACGGAAAGGACGGGAAGACCTCGTGACCCTTACCAGCCTGGGATTTGTTGAGGTCGCTCGGGATCGACTACTTCCCTCCGATGATGCTCTGGACTCGCTAGCTATCGGATCGAGATGGCGGGTCCAGACTGTCAATCTGCACCACCTGGCGTTGGCGGCGCGGAATTCCACCGCGGCAGACACCATCCGAGCCGCGAGCAGCATCACTGCAGATGGCTGGCCAGTCGCTGCGCTCCTTCGCGCGCACGGGCTGGAGACCGATCGCGTTACAGGCTCCGAGTGGCTACAGCGTCAGATTGAGTCCGGCTCCCTAACGTCACACCGTGTGGGGCTCATCGGCGGCACCCGGGAAGCTGGCGACCGCCTGTCTAGCATCCTGGGAGCTGGCTTGGTTTACAGGGAGCACGGCAGCCGTCACGACTGGGATGCCCACGCCATCGCAACGGCTCTGCAGGAGGCTGACGTGGAGCTGGCCGTCGTTGCGGTCACACCTCCATTCGGCGACTCTTTTGCTCACGCGCTGGGCGTTGAGGGCTTTCAGGGATCGGTAATCGCAGTAGGTGGAGCGGTGGATATGATCGTCGGGCTGCAGGTTCCCGCGCCAACGTGGTCGAAGAAGCTTCGAGTCGAATGGCTGCACCGACTGCTTAGATCTCCACGACGTCTGGCGAAACGCTACATCGTCGACTGCATTCCCCACTTCCTGAATGATGTACTGCCCGCGACATGGGCTGGGAGAAAGTCGTCGCTTCGAAGCAGCCAAAAGCGCGTGACGCTGGCGCACACCGATGTCGAGATCCTGGACCGCTTATCCAATGAGTTCCTCGCGTCGCTGTCGGATGCGCTCGGCGATGCTACTGAGGTTGCACTACTCGATTTCCCCTCTCACATGAACGTCGGCGACACGATGATCTGGGCGGGAGAACGCGCCACGCTGCGTCGGCTCGGAGCTCGCATCCGGTACACATCCGACATAGATCGCTACGACCCCGACGCCTTGAGGAAACTGCACCCGTCGGGACCAATCCTGTTGCACGGCGGAGGGAATTTTGGCGACCTCTGGCCAGGCTTCCAGGACTTCCGTTTGCGAGTACTCGCAGACTTTCCCGACCGGCGAGTGGTACAGCTACCCCAATCGGTGCTCTTCAGCGATCCGACGGCGGCCCTACACACTAGTGCTGCGATCACGGCTCACCCGGACTTTCACCTCTTCTGCAGAGACCGCGATTCATTGGACCGTGCCAAGACGCATTTCCCCAACTCGAACGTGGTGATTACACCGGACGCGGCCACGGGGTGGCGGCCAACTCCTCCCGTCCTCCGAGGTCGGATGGGGCGATGGGCCGTTCTCCTCCGGAGCGATCACGAGCGCAGCACGGCAGCTGGCGTTCTCGAGGAGTGGCTTCGGCACAATGCACCGAGTGGCTCGGAGTTCTTCGACTGGGGACTTGGGGCGTTCGGGCGCGTTATGTGGTTCGCCGTGCGCATTCCAGGCCGCGTCGCGCGGATGGTCCCCTCCCTCCGCCGGAGCGCGGTTGTCGCTCGAGTACTGATGGCTTCGTACGAAGCGATGGCATGGTTGAACCTGCGAGACGGGATTCGACGCTTCGCGCGGGCGGAGGTTGTAGTCACCGACCGCCTGCACGCACATGTGCTGGCGAGCCTGCTCGGGACTGCAAATGTGGTCATCGACAACTCATACGGCAAGATTCGAGCCGTTGGGGGCGGAGGCACACTTTCGCTAAGCACTGCCCATTACGCGTCGAGTCCCGACGAGGCGTTCCGTCTTCTCACCGAAGTAGCCCCTGGCGGGATAGGTTCGGCACCGCATGCATAGCGCAGATCTCACGATCGCTTATCCGGCAGGTTTAGGTCCACGCGCCTGGCGCGACCTACACGCGGGCGAGGCTCGGCCGGATCGATGGCTGTACGGGCTGGACCGATTGGGCGTGAACGAAGCGCAGACAATCGAGCATGATGAGTTGTCGCGTGTTGAACGTTTGAGGCTCTTGACAGCCACGCTTCCGAGGCGGAGTCGCGTAGCGACACAGACCGTAATCACATGGGAAGAGCGGATGGCGGCGAGGGTTCTTGCGCGCGCCGGAACCCCAGTTCGGCTGGTTTCGGGAGTGATTTGGGACTCAGACCTCAACGGTCGAACGAGCCTGCGCGATGCTGCATCCAGGGCCGTCATCCGAAGATGCGCTGGGATCTGGTGCCTTAGCTCGGGACAGCTGGAGGATCTCTCCAGAAGGTATGGGCGGCACGTCGATGAAGTCCGTTTTATCAAGTTCGGAATCGACACCGAATTCTTTGCACCGGAGGCACCTGATCCCCGCCCCCGTCTGCTGAGCATCGGCACTGACAGACACCGGGATTGGCGCACTCTCTTCTCCGCATTTGAGATCGTGCGGGCAGCTCGTCCCCAGACCGAGCTTGCCGTCCAGTGTCCCGATGATGTCCAGCCGCCAAATTGGATAACGAAGCTTGGGTGGATGTCCCACCGCGAACTCCGAAGCGCCTACGCGGCCAGCACCGCGGTCGTCGTGGCAACCCACCCGAATCTTCACTTCTCCGGCATGACTGTCACGTGTGAAGCACAAGCCAGCGGACGGCCAGTGGTCGCAACCGAAACGTCCGGCGCACGCGACTATGTGCAGGCTGATCGAACAGCTCTGCTTCATGATCCTGGCGACGCAGCGGGGCTAGCTGCATCCGCGATCGCGTTGATTGACGACCGAGACTTGGCAGCAGGCATCGGTGAGGCGGGTCGTCAGTGGGCCGTGACTGAACTGCGTTCGGAGCGTATGGCGCGAGAGATCTCAGGCCTGGTTGAGGCGGTGGCCTCTTGACTGGCCGGGGCACTGATTGGCTGCGCCGCGCTCGGCGACACGGGGTTGGACTCGCAAGAGGAGTAGTGGTCTCGGCGGTTCGTCGTGCGCGATTCGATAGCGTGCCCTCGCTTCGCGGTCGACTCCCGCGCCTCAGCGGATCGAAACGGATGAAGTTTGGCAGGAACTTCGTCGCCGATGGACGCATCCTCTCCATAGAACTAGCTACGGGCAACAAGGGCATGCTCGACATTGGCGACGACGTCTTCGTCAATCAGGGAGTTCGAATTCACGCGGAAGCTAGCATCCGCATCGGCGACCGTGTTGAGATCGCTGACCTCGTGTCGATCTACGATACGAACTTTCACAGCGTCGAGCCGGGCGGATCTGTCACGACCGAATCTGTTCAGATTGAACCCGATTGTTGGATCGGTGCAGGGAGCATCATTCTTCCCGGCGTGCACCTTGGCCGTGGAGTTGTCGTCGCTGCAGGATCGGTCGTGACCAAGTCTGCGCCGGCCGGTTGCTTGATTGCGGGTAATCCCGCTCGTGTGATCCGACGTTTTGAGGTGCCCAACGATTACAGGAGGCGGTGATGCCACAAGTCCTCGGTGCGGCTCTCTTCGTTATTGCGGTCATCTCCATCGTGATGAACCAAGATCGACTGCGAAACGCCTATGTATGGTTCCTAGTCGTTACTCTCGCGCCTCTGCCGGTTGTCATCAATCCGGGCATCTCCATCGGGCCAGGGGTGTTGTTCTGGTCGGACATTTTCGGGGCGCTCCTTCTCCTCCTCTCCCTGCCGGTCATTGCACGCGTTTTCCCGCGTTTGATTTGGCTATTCGTACTAGCTGGTCTTCTCGTCCTTCTATTCGTGCTCCTCGGGGGTTTGTCCGGCGCGGGACTTGGTCCGTTGGTACGTGATCTCCGTGGGCCGCTATTGATCTTTGAGGCCGGAGTTGGTGGTCTAGCCCTCATCACGCGGGCAGGTCTACCCGCTTACGGTCGCCTCATGCTCACAATTGGAGCCGGAGTGTCCATTTGGACAGCGATCGCGGTCGCTTCGGTTCTAGTGTCCGGCGATGCGCTATTCGCGCTCCGATCCGAGACGGCGTCGATGTACTCGGGCGGTACAAACTTCGACTATGGTGCCGTGCGCGTCACACCGGCAAGTGGACTCGCCTGCGCGGTATTCGGCGCCGCAGCTCTCGCGATTCTCTTGAAGCGAAGGCCCTCACCCATCGCAGCAAGCTTGCTGTTGTTGGGAGCAGGGGCAGCCCTGTTTGTCACGACGGTGAGCTACACACGAGGTCACGTTCTCGTCGGCGCAATCATCCTTCTTGTGCTCATGCTTGTAATGCCTCGTACGCTTCCTCTGTCGGCCTCGGTCTTACGGCTTGTGGCTGCGGGAACGGCGATCGCCGGCGTTACCCTGGCCCTTCTCGCGGCCTTTCCCGAGGCCTTGTCGAGCCTGACCACGGCCATAGACGCGTTCGCCGGCCGGGTCATCGGCGGGCTAAACCCGGACGTGATCAGTACTGACTCAAGCTCACTCTGGCGTGCGCGGGAAACCGCGGTAGCACTCTCTGCGGTGGACGCCTCACCAATAGTAGGGACTGGATTCGGTGTGCCCTATCGCGGATACCTCTATATGGAGATCTTCAACGGCACGGACGGACTCACCTATGTCCACAACTTCTACGTGTGGGTCCTCGTCAAGACAGGATGGCTCGGAGCAACGCTTGCGATTGCGGCCTTCGCGATCATTTGCGGTCGCCTGGTCAAGGCTTCGCTGACCAACCGGGACTGGCGGGCCATCGCGTTACTCGGGGCTCTTGGCGCGCTTGCGATCCAAGCAGTTACGACACCGATCGGCGCGGAACCGGCCGCGGCCGTAGTAGTAGGAGCAGTCTTGGCGCTCGCGTGGTTTGTTCCGAGCGACGATACTCAGCGCCCCCCGTTCATCGGCGAAGCCGACGTTGTCCCTGCTGCGGCCACCCCAACACAACGACGAAAGTACTCCACGCGATGAAGGTTGCATTGATCGGCGGCACTCCTCCGGCTCTCGGCACTGGCGGTCTAGAGGTCCAGATCGAAGAGACTCGAGCAGGCCTGCGCCGCATTGGAGTCACAACAATCGACGCTTGGGAACAGCATCCGCAGCGAGCAGACGTCATCCATCTCTTCGGTGCCGACCCGAGCACGTGGAACTTCGTGAGAAATGCCAATCGGTATGCGGGTCCACTCGTAGTGTCCCCAGTTCTCGTTCTCAGTCGGTCCCGAACCGCGTTCGTCGAGAACTTGCAGTCGCGGCTCGCGTTTCTCGGCCAGAACACCGCGTCGATGCGTCGCGCGATTGTCAGCTCCGCTAGCCGAATCGTCGCGCTCCATGACGAGGAAGCGAAGTTCATGACCAGTGCCTACAACGTCCCACCGACGAGAGTCGAGGTGATTGGAAACGGCAGTTCCGCGTCTGCCACGGCCAACGAATCTTCGGGATCGTATGTCGCCGTTGGGACTGTTGGGCCGCGGAAGCGGCAACTCGACCTAGCGCGAGCCTGGCCAGCGGATGCCCCGCGACTGGAGTTTGTCGGAGGACTCCTTCGGGACTGGGATGAAGCCGACGAGTTCTGCGCTCTCATCGACAGTCGCGCGAACCTCCACTGGCATGGAGAACTACCTCAGCCGATCGTTTGGGCGCTTCAGGCCTCGGCCGTCGCCACAATCTCCGCCAGCCTGGTGGAAGGCGAGAGCCTTACGCTCGTCGACAGTCTGCGGCTCGGCGTGCCCGTCTTGGTTCTCGCGAGTCCCGCAACCATCGCAATGCGCCGCCGATTCGGATCTGCAGTTCAGATCGTCGGCTCACTGGATGAGCTGTCCCGGACGGCGGCGGGCGGCTCACCGGGTGCGCCCAAGATCTCCAAGCGCCCGCCTTCGTGGGACGATGTCGCCGCCCAGTTGGCTGCGGTGTACGAGAGCGTCCTCCGCTAACGGTTCGGCGATCGGCGCAACACTCATCCGTTGACGCCGCAACGATGACTACAGAGCACAACCTCTTGAAGGGACCCATGTCAGGCAAGCCCGAACAATCCGTGCTCGTCTCGGTCGCGGCCAGTGGCGGCTTCGGGATCGTTACGATGCTTGCCGGCGTCCTACTCCTACCCTTCACGATCACTTGGTTTGGTGCCGGTCCGTATGGAGCATGGCTCCTTCTTTCGGGCCTTGCGCAGCTTCTATTTCAGGCGGACCTCGGAATCGGCGCGGCGGTCGTCCGGCTGACCGCGATCGCTCGCGGGCGATCTGAGAATATGAGCGTCGGAGTCGTACTTTCAACCGCGGTCGCGTGGAGCTCGGTGATTGGAGTAGCAGCTGCGATCGTCATGCTGCCTGCGGGCGCGGCAATCATTCACGCGTCGGACGCAGTCTCCACGCTGTCGGAGGGGGAGGTTGGCGCACTCATCTGGATCGCAGCACTGTTGCCTGCGTTTCTGGGCATCCGCCCCTATGGCAGCTTGATGCAAGGGATGGGTGCCTGGGCGTTGGAGCGGACGTTTCAGGTCGGAGGCGTCGTGCTACGGATTGTTGGGACCGTCCTAGTCGGCACCACGACAGGCTCGATCATCGCAGTTGCCCTGGTCGAGGCGATTTCGATGATCGTGCCGTCCGCGGCCGCGGCCGTATTTGTGATGCTGCGGAAATTGGCTCGAATGTCATTTCGATCGATCTCGCGTGCGTCCTTGAAAGAGCAACTCTCATATAGCGCGCGGGTGTTCTCCGTCAACGCTGTGGGCAGTTCGATTCTCCAGTCCGGCACGATCATCGTTGGGATCACTTTGGGCACATCAGCGGTCACCTCGTGGAACGCGATATTTCGGATGTACAGCGTCTACAAGCAAGCGCTCCAGTGGTTGGTCGATCCATTCATGCCTCGTCTGTCCGTGCTGTACAGGACCGACGTTGCAACCGGCCACCGAGTTGCGCTCGGAGTCTCCACAATCGTGACTTCGGCTGCGTTGGGGACTGTCTCCGCGGCCCTCATCCTTTCGCCGCCGTTCATTCAGGTTTGGCTCGGCGCTACGCTCCCCGTCGAGGACCTTGCACTGCCAGCTCAGATTCTGATTCTGAGCGCGGCCATCACTACGATTCATCTCGCGCCTCTGACTGCACTGAACGCGTTCGGCCGACCCGGAGTATTCCTCCCGCTCCACTTGGCCTGGCTTGCGCTCACAGTCGTCGCAGGGTTCGTCCTGACTCCTTTACTTGGGCTCCTGGGGATGGCGATCGCGCTTGCTCTTCCACCTTTGCTACTCGAGCCGGCCTATTTGGCAGTCGCGGCGCGCGCATTGGGGGTGCCGTTCCGAGATGCCGTTCGAGCGTCCGTTGTTCGGCCCGCATTGCCGCTCGCCGCTGGTCTGGTTCCGGCCATCACTGCCAGTGTCCTTGGCGCGCCGCCGTGGTTGGCCGGTGGATTGGCGCTTCTGTTGGGAACTGGGACAGCCCTGTGGCGGATTCGCCGACGAGCGGACCCAGATGCTCGGCTCGCCCTGGCGCAACGGGCGTGAGGACCCGGTTCTCTTCGGCGGACGGCTTCGCTAGACGCCACCAGAAGAGGGGAATGCAAGCATCGATTGACTGCCCCGACGGCTGGGGTCTCGCAATTGACGAAAGGCCCATCTGAAATCCCCCGCTCGATTAGCGGTGGCACCAGCCGAAGCCTGATAACCAGTTGGCCGTGGCGATCCCAGCTATTGCGGTTGACGCGCACCGCGTGAGCACGCGCTCCGCGCGCACCTGGATACGAGCATCAGCGGACCGCGATCGTCGGGGTCACAGCATCCGTCATCACGGCGTCGCTCACCGAGCCGATGAAGAGGCGCGCGAGAGCCCCGCGACCGTGCGTGCCGACCACCAGAAGCGCGGCGGTCGACGCGAACTCCTGCAGGAGCCGGGCGGGGTCACCGGGGTGCACCTGCGTCTCTATCGTGAGGTCGGGGTGATTCGCGCGCACAGCGGCCAGGGCGTGATCGGTCAGCTCTTCGGTCGGTTGCTGCAGGTCGATCGGCTCGACGTAGTCGATCCCCGAAACGCCGGCCATGGCGCCGTCACCCACCAGCACCGGAGACCAGGCGGCGACGGCGACCAGTCGCTCGCCGCGGCGCACGGCCTCCTCGGCGGCGAACGCGACCGCGGCCTCGGTCACCTCGGAGCCGTCGATGCCCACCACGACACCGGAACGACCCTCGAGGTCGGCGTCGGGCACCACCGCCACCGCGCAGTGCGCCGCGGTCGTGATGCGCCGGCCGTGATCGCCCCAGTGATGCCCGGGGTGCGGGTCGCCGAGCACGAGCAGCGCGGCGTCGCGCGAGGCTTCGACGAGCAGGTCGACGGCATCGCCACGCTCGGCATGCGCCTCGACCACCAGCTCCGAATCGGTGATGGCGACAGACAGGCGCGCCGTCTCGGTCTCGAGAAGGATGTCGCCCGCCGACACCGACTCGGAATCCTCGGGGTCCTTCGTCACGGCGATCAGGACGAGCACCGCCCCCATCTGCGCCGCGCGCTGCGCCGCCCAGTCCACCGCACGGCGGCTGGCCGCAGCATCCGTCACACCCACGACGATTCTCTCGGTCATACGCTCATCCTGCCGTCTGCCGCTCGCAGCCGATGCAATCCGAAGCTGGCACGTCTCCGAACAACAGCAGGGACCTGCCGCGAGGCACGTGCCCGCACGCTCTCGATCAGTCCCTCCCCCGGGCCGAGAGCCACTGCTCCCGTTCCGAATGACGGGTGACGCTCCCTCTCACCTTCGGGTGGGAGGGGGCGTTCTGTCTGGCCCGGGGTTTTCGAGCTGGGCGCGCGACGGCGTCTGGCGATGCACGAAAGCGCCGCCGGCCGACGGACTCGGCTCAGCAGCTGCCGACGTCGTGGGTGTGCATGCCGGCGAGGTGGCCCTCGCCGTCGAAGTCTGCGTAGACCTCGGTGAGCACGTGGTTGTGACACACCTGGCCGAGCAGGTGACCGCCGATTCCGCCGCCGTTCTCGGCGTAGCCCCTGAACGGGGAGCCATCGGCATTGACCAGCATGACGAAGGGGCCCTTCTTCGTCGGTTCCATCGCGCCGGCCTCGTCGTTGATTGCCATGATGTCGCCTTTCATCCGCTGAAGAATGTGCTCGCGCACGTGACGATCGAGTCGGCGATCGTCGCGGTTGATACACGCGGATGCTACGGCATCCTGCCCGCGCTCACACCCCGGTCTGGGACGCCGGCGAGGCGACGGAGCCTGACGTCACGGGCGAGCGCGAGGACGCGGCATCCATCGGTCTACTCGTTCACCCGCAGGCACGGCACGGTGAGAGCGCGAGTCAGCCGATCATGAAGACCTGGCGCGTGCCCTCGCGGAAGCCGTCGGAGCGGTAGAACTCGAAGGCCGGCACGTCACGGTCGGTGAGGAGAACGAGATCGCTGATGCCGGCATCGGCTGCGAAGGCGCGAATTCCCTCCATGAGTGCGCGGCCGACACCGCGACGCTGCGCGGTGGGGGCGACGAAGAACTCGTCGATGTAGATCTCGGACTCGTCCTGCCAGGTTCGGGCATGGAACGTCGCTGCGCCGACGAACTGGGAATCCGCGATGGCGACGAGGGTGGCGGATCTCGGGATGCCGCGGAGCTCGCCGAGATACGCCGACGCCGTCGCGAGGGTCCAGGCGTCGTTCCAGGGTGGGCGGTTGTAGGTATCGACGAAGCTCGGGAGCATGGCGTCGTCGTCGCTGGGTTGCCACGGTCGGATCACGACTGCGTGCGGTTCGGTCATCTCGCTCCTTCTGGGATCGGGCCGGGTCCACGGTAGCGGGTTGAGGGGGTGGTGGCGGGGTGGGCATGGCGGACGCGGCGTGATCGTCCACTCGGGATGGGATGCGCAACGATCGTGTCGGTCCCCACCTCGGCGTCAGCGTCCAGGTCAGCCGGGCGGAGGTAGTGGTGGCGGCTGCTCCTCCGTCTGTTCGTCATCCGGCGCGGGCGTCGTGGGATCGCTGAACGCCTCGAACAGCTCGTAGAGGCGCGGGGGCGGAGCTTCCGACTCCCCCGTGGTCGAGGCATCCGCTCCCTGCGTTGCGCGCGCCATGCCGACTGATGTTCTGGTCATCACGACCGGCAAGGACTTCAGTTGCGACTCGATCGCCTGGTCGAGCACATCGCGGCTGTACGACGACAGCGTCCATCCAAGCGGAGGGACCGGTGTGGGAACGGTCGCCGGCGAGACGACGACGATACGGGTTGTGCCGAACGTGCCAGTGCTCGGCCCGACGCCGACGGTTTCGAGGGCGTCGGCGATTCGCTGCAGCCAGGCAGCCTCGCGGTTTTGGTGGCTGCGCGCGTCGAGGCCGGCGAGCGGAACGAAGAGCTCGGCCGCCAAGCGCTTGGTCTCAGCATCCAGTTCGAATCCGCGCTCGTTCTTGAGGTACACCACGATCGGCATCACCGGCGCGGCCGCGCCCTCGCCGCGGTTGTGCGCATCGACGAGCGGGAGGAGTTCGGGGAGGAGGTCGGCGATCGACGCCAGGCCGGTGTCGTCGCTGTAGCCGCCGTCGACCAACTGAGCGTCGAGCGGGCGGTTGCCGCCGTCGCAGCCGCTGTCGGCGACGGGCATGCGTCCGCCGGGTGTCACGAAGGGGAATCGCGCCGAGAGCATGGCGGCTGACGACCACGTCAGCGACGTGCTGCACCCCGGCCAGACCTCGTCGAGCGCCAGGGCGTAGGCGATGCCCGAGTCATCGCGCCCGCAGTCATCAGGTGACAGCGGCTCCGCGGCTGAGCTCGCCGTCGGCGTCGGCGCCGGCGATACCTCGAGCTGCACGACGGTGATGCGGCAGCCTGAGATCGAGTCGGCGGAATTGAGAAGCAGGAACGGGCGCAGCGGCTGGTCAGCGTTGCCTTCCGCCGGCTCGAGGGTGAACGGGTCCGCGAGCCCCGGCCCGTCGCCGGTGTCGGTGTGCTGCTCCCAGCCGGTCTCGAGGAGAGCTGCCCGGTCGCCCCACTCGCCGTCGAGGGCTGGGATGCGCGCGCCCGAGAAACCCGTCACCACGTCGCCCGCGAGCATGCCCGTGACCACCCGGGCCAGCGGCTCCGCGCCGGTGAGCTTCGCGACAGCGGCCAGAGGATCTTCGGCGAGACGGTCGACGACGAGCCCGACACTGCCGCCACTGATGCCGCTCGCCGCGAAAGGAGCGTCGGCGAGGCATTCGTCGACGCCGCTCGGCTCGGGCTTCGCTGCCTCGCCCTCGACTCTTTGCGGGATCGTCGCCGACGCGAACTTCTCGAGCGCTGCGACCGTCCAGTACGCGGCCCTCGCTCCTCCGCCCTCCGCGGCGATGAGAATGAGCGGCGTCACCGTCTGCTGCTCGACGACGCAGGCGTCCGCTTGTTCAGCCCACGCCTGGAACCGGGTCGCGAGGGCGGCGGTGAACCGCGAGTCCGCAGCATCCGTCTCACTCACGGGTCCTGGGGTGGGGGTAGTGTCTGTCGGCTGCGGGGCTGTGGTGGGCCCGGCCGTCGAAGATGGGGATAAGGATGCCTCACCCGCACGCACCGCATGCACCCGGGCATCCGTCATCCAGGTCGATGTCACCAGCCCGCACACCAGCACGAGTGTGATCACGGGGGTGGCCTTCAAGCCGAACTGGGTGAAGATGCGCAGCGGCTGCCGTCGCTGGAACACGAGGATGATGCCACCGAGCATGAGCCCCCACGCGCTGAGGAGGAGAACGGTGACCGTCACGGTGCCCGCCGTGGCGAACCACTCGGGGTTGATCGTCGCGAGGGCGACCACCGCTCCACCCACGCCGATGGGCAGGATGTCGGTGACGATCGTCCACGTGTTCGCCGCATCGGTCGGATGCCGCGGATCGAAGAATCCGAAGAACCCGCTCTGGGGGGTGTTTCCCAGCGCGAAGCGGTCGAAGCTCCACACGAACAGGGTTACGAGGAGCGGGAGCATGAACACGCCGAGGATGCCCATCACGAGGAGTGTCGCCGCGCTCGCGCTGTGATCTGTCGTGGTGATCAGGCCCGCCCACTCGGCGACGACCGGAGCGGTGAACGAGCGCACGAGACCCAGCGGAGCGAGCGCGGCGAGAAGGAGCGCGACGGCATCGCCGGTGAGCCAGATAGTCCGGCGGCGGAGATCGCGGGCGTCGGCGGCTTGCGGGGTCTCTGCGCAGGGATCGGGGAGCGGAGGCTTTGCGGGGTCGCCGTCGGTTGCGGCGCCTCGATCGAGCAGAGCCGACGCGACGATCACCACGACCGCGATCACGGCGAGGAGCAGCAGGGGCCCGGCGTGGGTGTGCGCGAGGGCGCCGGTCAGCAGATAGATGACGACCGTCACCGCGATGAAGGCGGCGACGAGGAGCCACAGCCTCCACGCTTGCCAAGCGGTCGTCGCGCGCCACGCACGATCCGCGAGCAGACCGACCGTCGCGGTCGCCGCCACGGCGAACAGCGCCACGAACAGGACCGGGACCGGGTGGTCGCCGATGCCGGACGCTGCGCTCGCGAGGATCCCGATCCACAGCACGCCGTACGGCAGGGCGATCCACCAGGCGACGGTCGCCGACTCGCGCGCAGCGCGGAACGCGTCGGTCCAGTAGGCGACTTCGGACCGACGACGACCGAACACCCCGACGACGAGGCTGGAGGCCAGCAGCGCGAACGATGCCCCCAGCATGGGAGCCCAGACGATGCCGCCCTCGCCGGCCCAGCTTCGCTGCACATCGGGCAACTGGTCGGCGATCCCCGATCGCGAGACCAGCGCGAGGCCGGCGAGAGCCAGCAGGTAGATGACGGCGAGCGCGTGCACGTTCACCGCCGCCAGCAGCCGCCGACACCGCTGACCAAGGGCGCGGCGTGCCACAGGGACCGCGAAGATGCCGACGACCGCGAGGGCGAGACCGCCCCACTTCGCGTAGGCGAACCATGGCACCAGCGCCTGAGTCGTGGTGTTCGTCAGGTCGTACCCCGACATCGTCGTCACGATTCCCTCGCCGATCTCTGCGAGGAGCGTCAGCGCGAGCCCTCCGACCGCTATCGCCGAGCGCCAGGCGATCACGGCGAAGAGGGCGAGATACCCCGCCGCGAAGCCGGCGTCCACCGTGTTGTACAGCCGCACGAGATCGCCGACCGCCGACGGCGCCGCAGCCGCCTCCGCCCACTGCTGCCAGACCGCCCAGACCCGCGCGCCGTCGAGGGCCCCGAACCCGATCGCGTCCGACATCGTCGCGGTCTCACCGTTGACCGCCATCGAGCCCAGCAGGCGATCCACCTCGAGCAGCGCGACCAGTGCGGCGACGGTGATCACGATTGCGAACGGCACGAAGAGCCGGCGGACATACCCCACCACAACGGGACTCGCGGGCCCGTTCCACGGGCCGATCGAGCCGTCCTCCAGCGGATTCGGCCAAGCTGCAGCCACCATCGATGCCTCCACCGAACGCAACCCCAACGCATCCACGCGCCCACCCGGGCTCACACGCCCGACACGCAGCGGCATCGAGCGAGCATCGACGTTCCCCAGAGCATCGCTCATCGCCTGGCACAGGTGTACCACGCGGATGGAGTCCCCGGTAAGAGGCAGGCATGCGGGAGCAGAATCCGACACGACACACTTGCTCGTATCTTTGTGCGAGTGTGTGAACGGAAACTGCGTTCTCAAACTTTTGATCATTGCTGGATTTTTTGGGGCATCCTTCGAATATTTGCTCGACTATCCGAGGCAACTGCGGTATCGTGGACCCATGACGGACCACCTCGCTCCCCTCGCCGCGGCGGTCGACTCCGCGCGGGTGCTGTGGGCCGAGGCGGCGATCGAAGCGCTGGCGCCGGGGGCGCTCATCCGTCTCAACGAACAGCTTGCCGACAGCCAACGACTTCTCGACGCGGCGCGAGCACGCGTCGCCGCCGAGATCGCGCGGCAGTCGCGGCCCGAGCTCGGGCCTGATGGGCTCGCCAAGCAGCAGGGGTTCCGCAATCCGACCGCACTGATCGCCACCGTCGGCGGAACGAGTGCCGGCGAGGCGGCACGCCTCGTGAAGGTCGGGGAGGCCACGGCACCCCGCATGACGTTGAGCGGTGAGGCGGCGCCGGCGCGGCACCCGCACGTGGCCGCCGCGCTCGCAGCCGGCCGCATCGGCGCCGCTGCGGCGAGCGCGATCATCACGATGCTCGACAAGGTCGCTCTGCGCGCGGGGCGTGAGGCTACCGACCAGATGGAACAGCTGCTCGTCGAGAAGGCGCCCGGGCTCGCATCCGATCAGCTCGCCCGACTCATCACGCGCGCCGAAGCCCAGCTCGACCCGGCCGGCGTCGAAGCCCGCGAAGAAGAACTGCGCGCCGAGCAGGCGCTGCATGTCTACGAAGACCGCCGGGGCATGCTCGTCATCAACGGCAAGCTCGATCCCGAGCACGGCGCTCCGGTCAAGCTCGCGCTCGAGACGATGGTCGGGGCAGAACTGCGCGCCGAGCGCGATGCTGCGCGGGCGGGAACGGATGCTGCGCGCCGCAGCGTTCCGCAGATGCAGGCCGACGCCCTCGCCCGACTCGCCGAGCACGCCCTCGGCTGCGCGAACAAGGACCTCCCCCTCGGGGGCGCGACGGTCGTGGTGCGGATCGACCACGAAGACCTCGTCACCGGCACTGGCTACGCGACGATCGACGGCATGGCCGCCCCGGTCTCCGTCGCAACCGCCAGGCGCATGGCTGCCGGCGGCGGAATCATCTCCTGCGTTCTCGGAGCAGACAGCGAGATTCTCGACTGGGGCCGCATCCAGCGCCTCTACACGACACCTCAGAGGCTCGCTCTCGTCGAACGCGACGGCGGCTGCGCCGGATGCGCTGCCCCACCCTCCTACACGAAGGCCCATCACATCAGATGGTGGGCGCGAGACGCCGGGCCCACCGACCTCGACAACGGGGTGCTGCTCTGCGAATCCTGCCACCACCGGATCCACGACAACGGCTGGGACATCCGGATCGAAGGGAAGGGAACACGCGCGAAGGTGTGGTTCCTGCCGCCGGCGCACGTCGACCCTGATCGCACACCCCGACTCGGCGGCCGGGCACGGTTCGACCTCGTCGCCTGAGCGCCGGGACGCCGGTCAGGCGCACGACCCGGATCGCACACCACGACTCGGCGGCCGGGCACGGTTCGACCTCGTCGCCTGAGCGGCGCGACGCCGGTCAGGCGCACGACGCGGATTCGACCTCGCCGCCTAATGGACGCGACGCCGATCAGGCGCAAGGCGCCTGCGCGCGCGGGCATGGCTCACCCGCAGACCTGCGCTGAGTAAACCCCTTCCCCCGCCCACGGCACACCCTCACTTCACCGCGGAACCATTGGCCAGACGCCTAAGCTTGACGCGCACCCCCACCTCGCCAGTCCTCGCCGGAGCCCCACCCCCACCGTGATCCGAGTCCTCGTCACCGTCGCCATCGCGCTCGCCGCCATCACCGCCACCGCAGCCGTCGCGCTCTACGTGCTCCTCGTCGTCGACTCGCGCAAGTCCGTGCGCTACTACTACGGCGACACCACGGCACCGGAACACCTGAACACCGGGCTTAACCGAGACGAAACGCGACAGTAACCCCCCGTCAGCGAGATCGCCGTAGCGTGGCACCCAGATGGGGCACTGCCGCCCGGAGCCGGAAGGGAAACGGCCCCGGGCGTTCTCTTTGGGCTTGGGGGAGCACATGCACAGAGGCAGACGAGTCACAATCCTGGGGGCCGCGCTCACCCTCGGACTAGGTGGAGGGGCGCTCGCCGCCGCCCACGCGGCATCAGCCGCAAGCAGCGCCGTCATCGGCGAGGCGCGAGTCGTCATCGAATTCACCTCGCCCGAGGTCGCAGAGATCTCGGTGTACACCCGCAACGCGTCATCGGTTCCCGCCTGGGGCGCGGCACGCGTCAATGGCCCCGATGGCAGGCTGTACTCCTTCGGGCCGAGCCGCTATGAGCCGGGCGAAACGCGCACCTATGAAGTGACGGTCGAAGGCCACCCCTGCGCCGACCTCCACAAGACGTCGGCGATCGCCAACGGCTACGCCACCCGATCCGACGCCGAGCCGTCGTGGACCACCGGCCTCGTCACCTACCCGAGCCCGCTCGTCACGGTCATCGGCTGCGGCACCACCCCTACCCCTACTCCCACACCTACCCCTACTCCCACACCCACCCAGACGGCGACGCCGACTCCCACCCCGACGGTCCCTACGCCCTCGGCTTCGGCGACGCCTTTGCCGTCGGCAGCGGCGACCCCCACGTCAGCCGCTGCCGACGGCGCCCTTGCATCCACGGGCGCCGCCGTCGGCTGGACCGTCGTCGCGACCATCGCCGCTGCGGCCGCCATCATCGGCGGAATCGCGTTGAGCCGGCGTCGGAGAACCTGAGCGACAGGCACCTGATGGCAGCGGTCGAGAAGTCGCGCATCGAGTGGATGGACGTCCTCCGCGGGACGTCGATCATCCTCGTGGTGTTCAACCACGCCATCCTGTTCGCCAGCTCGTCACCGCTCGGCGCACCCGAGGTCGCGTGGGTGATCAACACGATCTTCTCCCCCGTGCGCATGCCGCTCATGGTGTTCCTGTCGGGCCTGCTCGTCGCCGCATCGCTCCGCCGCGGACCGCGCGCCTACGTCACCGGCAAGGTGCGGCGCGTGCTCTGGCCCTACCTCGTGTGGTCGATCATCGCGCTCGCGCTGCTGTACGGGTTCGGCATCCGTGAAGGCGTCGTCGGCGGCGTCACCGCGCACGTCGTCACCCCGTGGGACCTCCTGCTGCCGCTCTACGACCCCGTCGAGCACCTGTGGTTCCTGTACGACCTGTTCCTCTTCTATATGGTCGCGCTCGTCACACCCCGAATCCCGCCGCTGTGGATCGCCGGCGGCGCACTCGTCGCGGCCGCCCTCGTGCCCGACTTCGGCGTGCGGCGCTTCTTCCTTCTGCTGGTCTTCTTCATGATCGGCGTGTGGTTCTCGCAGCACGTCGGAGCCCTCGAGCGCACCCTCGCCCGCAGATGGGTGGTCTGGGGCTGCGCGGCACTCGCGCTCGCCACCGTGGCCGCCGCGGCCGCGGGCGTCGGCCTGCGGTACACCGCCCTGTCGGCCCCGTTCGCCGCCGGCGGCATCGGCATCGCCATCGTGATCGCACGCCGGTTCGGATCGGCACGGATGCTGCGCCCCCTGCGCGCGGTCGGACGCGACTCGCTCGTCTACTACATCGTGCACTGGTGGCCGGCGAGCGCCGGCGTCGCCCTCGGCGCCCTCACCGGCAACGCCTGGATCGCCCTCGCCGTCGGCTTCGCCTTCGGCCTCGGCGCCGGCGTCGTCATGGTGCACCTGCTGCGCGTGCTCCCCGCCCTCGACCTGCTGTTCGCGTGGCCCGCCCGCCGTACGGCAAGCGTCTACACCGTACACACCTCCGACGGAAGGCCCTCACCATGACCGCGAACCCGTTCAGCCGCCGATCCTTCGTCAAACTGCTCGCCGCCGCCGCACCGGCCGCGGCCACCGCCATGTGCGCGCCGACCCAAGCATCCGGCGGGCCCACGGCCACAGCATCCACCCCCTCCGCCTCCGCCTCCGCGACCGCCGCCCCCACCGGCGCGCCAGCGGCCATCGTCGGCACCGCCCGCCCCGCCGTCGTGCGCTCGTTCGGACCCAACGGCACCCACTGGCCCGCCCACACACCGTGGATCAAAGACGCCGTGACGACTGTCGAGGTCGCCTGCACGTGGGCGGCCATCCGCACCGCGCTGCTCGCCGTGACCGCATCGCAGGCGGCCGCCGGCGTGCACATCAAGGTGCGGCCCGGCACCCTGCCCGGCCTCGGCGCCTCGTCAGGGTCGAAGGCCGTGCTGCAGGGCCTCGGCAGCGCGCAGTGGAGCAAGAACGTGCTCGTCTCGCCGCGCGACGGCTGGGGCTCGGTCATCATCACCGAGCCCGCGCGCCTGCGCGAGGTGTACGGCGTGACGTTCGCCCGCATCAACGCGGTCGACATGCTGCTCACCAACTGCACGCGCAGCGCGTGGGCGCAGTCCGTCATGTCGGACGGCCTCAGCATGGCCTCGTCGTACGGCGCGACCACCAAGGAGGTCGGCGCCTACGAGATCGTCATGAGCAACGTGAAGTCCGACATCTCCGACCCCCTCGGCTACGCCGCAGGCGCCGACTGCGTCCTCACCGACAGCGTGTGGGACGGATGCTACTCCGCCCCCGTCTTCCGTCCGTCCGGCGCCACCGACCACGTCGACACCCTGCAGATGTACGGGTCGGGCTGGTACCGGGGGCTCACCGTGCGAGACACCACGTTCTTCGGGTCCCTCAACTGCGCCCTGCAGATCGGCGGCATGCGCGCCGACGACCCGAACAAGGGCACGCGGTTCCTCACGGTGGACCACAGCATCCTCACGTCGCAGGCGACCGCGATCCGCGCGCGCTACCCCACGCCGTCGGGCGCCGACACGCCGTCGCTCGCGCAGGCCATCAACGGGATCGGCGAGGACTTCCAGCTCTACGCCAACGACTCGTACATCTTCGGCTCGATGTACCGCAGCAAGTGGGGCGGCGTCACGAACACGAAGGTCTCGTACGATCAGGCGCTGACCCGCAACCCGGTGGCCTCGGGCAAGTGGACCTACGACAGCTCGATGAACTCGTGGGGCGCGTCCCAGTTCGACACGCTGACGCCCACCCCCACCGACGCGTACCTGAAGTCGATCTGGAAATGAGCATGGAGCAGGCGCTGCGGATGGCAGTCGATCGACGGACGGTGCTCAAGGCGGGTGCGTGGGCGACTCCGGTGATCCTCACGACCACGGCGGTGCCGCTCGCCGCGGCGAGCGAGGAGCCGGCCGGACCGGTGGCACTGACGCTCGCCGTCTCGCCGCTGACCGCGGTCGGCGAGCAGTGGCTCACCTTCGAGGTGGTCAACCCCACCCCCTCGAGCACCGCGACGCAGGCGACGCTGGTCGTGACGACCTCCGGTGGGACCGTCTTCCTCGAGGCCGCGGTCGTCGGCGAGTGGACGGCCACCATCACCCCCGACGCCACGGTGACCGCCGCAGGCGTGCTGCCGCCCGGCGGCACGGCGACCATCCGCGTGCGCGCGAACGTGTACCCGCTGCTGGACGGCAGCGTCGCGACCGCGACACTGTTCGAGTCGGGCGAAGCCGTCGACGCCGCGACGGCGGCGATCGCCGGGTACACCGACGGGCGACCCGCCGTCGTGCGCTCCTTCGGCCCCAACGGCACCCACTGGCCCGCGCACACTCCCTGGATCGGCACTCCGGCGGCGCACACGATCGACGTGGACTGCACGTGGGCGGCTATCGGCACGGCGATCCAGGCGGTGACCGCGCAGCAGGCCGCCGCGGGTGTGCACATCCGCGTGCGGCCGGGAACCCTCCCGGGCAGCGGGGCAGGGAGTGGCTCGCCCGTGATGCTGGAAAGCATGGGCGACCCGAGCTGGGCCCGGAACGTGCTCGTCTCGCCGCTCGAGGGCTGGAGCAGCGTCACCATCTCGAGCGCGGCGCACATGCGCGACGTGCGCGGCGTCACCTTCGCGCGCATCAACGGCGATCGCGTGCGGCTGACCAATGGCACCCGCAGCGCGTGGGCGCAGTCGCGCTTCGCATCGGGCTTCATCATGGCCTCATCTCGCGGGGCCGTGACCGAGGGGTGCGGCGCGTACGAGATCGTGGTGCTGGACGCGAAGACGGGTATTGACGACGCGCTCGGCTACGCCGCCGGCGAGAACTGCATACTCGACGGCAGCGTGTTCGACGGGTGCTACATAGCCCCCGTCTTCCGGCCGGTGGGGGCGACCGACCACCTCGACACGCTCCAGATGTACGGCAACGGCTGGTATCGCGGCCTCACTGTGCGCGACTCCACGTTCTTCGGCTCGCGCAATTGCGGTCTGCAGATCGGCGGGTCTCCAGCATCCGATCCCCGCAAGGGCACCCCTTTCGTCACGATCGACCACAGCGTCATCACCTCGCAGGCGACGGCGGTGCGCGTGCGGTACTCGCAGCCCACAGGCACCGAGGCGCCGACGATCAACCAGGCGATCAACGGCAGCGGCGAGGCCGGGCAGCTGCACGCCTACGACTCGTACATCTTCGGCTCGATCTACCGCTCCACCTGGGGCACCGTGCGCAACACGCGGGCATCGTCGACGGTGCGCACCGCGAACGACGGCGCCTTCACCGCCGACCCGACTCTCGAGCAGTGGGGTGCGGCCGAGTTCGACGCGCTGACGCCCGCGCCCACCAACGCCTACCTCGCGCAGATCTGGTCGTGACGCCGTGAACGCCTTGGATTCGAACCTCGCCCACCGCGCCTCGCGCGGCATCGTCGTGACCATGGGCGGGATGTGGGGGAAGACCCTCATCCAGATGGCCGCCATCATGCTGCTCGGTCGCCTGCTGAGCCCCGAGGACTTCGGTCTCGTCGCGATGGTCACCGCGATCTCGGGGATCATCGACCTCGTCCGCGACTTCGGACTCACGGGCGCGATCATCCAGGCGCGCGAGATCTCGGAGCGCGCGTGGCGAAGTCTCTTCTGGCTCGCGTTGGCGCTCGGCGTGCTGCTGGGCGGGATCCTGGCGGCGTGTGCACCGCTCATCGCCGATCTGTATGACGAGCCCCAGCTCGTGCTCATCACACTGGTGATCGCGCCGAGCCTCATCGTCAACGGGCTCACCATGCCTCTGCAGGCCCGCGCGACGCGCGAGCTGAAGTTCGCGCTGCTGGCCCGCATCGACGTCGTGTCGATGGTCGGCGGCGTCGCGGCGGCGATCGCGGCGGGCCTCCTCGGATGGGGATACTGGGCGCTCATCCTCATGGTCGGCACCGGACTGGTCGTGCGGCTCGTGATGCTGTGGGTCGCGATCAAGCCGCACCCGGGGTGGCCGCGCATCCACCGCGACGTGGTGCCGCTCGTCTCGCGCGGCGGCAGCATCTTCGGCGCCGAGCTGCTCAACTACGTCGAGCGCAACGCCGACACCGTCATCATCGGCCAGCAGCTCGGGCCGTCCGTGCTCGGTCAGTACTCGCGCGCGTACGCGCTGTTCCTCATGCCGCTGCAGCAGCTGAACGGACCCATCGGCCGCGTCGCCCTCCCCGTGCTCAGCAAACTGCAGGACGACGGCGACCGCTACCGCCGCTACATCCGGGGCGCGCTGCTCGTTATCGGGTACCTCACTCTGCCGACGTACGCGATCCTCGCGACGATCTCGGAGCCGCTGTTCGCGATCCTCCTCGGGCCCGGCTGGGAGCAGGCTGCCGTGCTGTTCAGCATCCTCGCCATCGCCGGGATCGCCCAGGGCATCGGCAAGGTGCGCGGCTGGCTCTTCATCACGATGGGCCGCTCGCACCAGCAGCTTCTGTACGACCTCGTCGCCCGGCCGCTGGTCGTGGTGGGCTTCTTCGTCGGGATCTGGTGGGGCGGGATCTACGGACTCGCCCTGACCTACGGCATCCTCTCCGCCCTGCTCCTCATCCCCGGCTTCGCGTTCGCGATCCGCGGCACCTTCGTGCGCGGGAGCGACATCGTCTTCCCGGTGCTGCGCCCGCTGGTGTTCGCGCTGCTGGCGTTCGGCGCGGCGTTCGCCGCGACGCGCGCGGTCGACCTCATCCCGATCCTCGAGATCCTGGTGGGCGGGTTTGCGGGGGCGATCGTCATGGGGCCGCTGCTGCTCATCCCCGCCTACCGGCGGGACGTGACGCAGATCATGGGGTTCGTGAAGCAGATGCGCAAGCCGAAGCCTCAGGCGTCGGACGAGGCCGCCGAGGCGGTCGAGGCCGTGCTGCTGGAGGAAGCCGGCACTCCCGAGGATGTGCTCGACGCCGAGATCGAGAAGCGCCGGGCCCAGAGCTCCGGTCGCTGAGCTACACCCGGTCGGCAATCTCCACGGGAACGTCGCGACGTGTGTGGAGCACCCGATGCACGCGCACCGCGTCTGCGTGGCTGTCGGGGAGCGAGACGTTCATCGTGGCCATGCCGCAGGTCTAGGACGGAATGGCAAAGTTTGCCATACGGGTCGTTCCTGGCGAGAAGGACGCGTGGAGGTGTCCTTCTCGCCAGGAGTCTCGAACCCCAGGGACGCCAAGATGTCAGTTGCGGAGGGTCAGCGAGATCGTCGGGCTGTAGCCGGTGTTGCCCGCGGCATCGACCGCCCGTGCCTGCACGGGGTAGGTCGCGTTCGGGTAGCTGCGCGACGGAAGCGTGCCGCCCCATGAGCCGTCGGACTGCTTCGTCAGCGTGCCGAGCCTCGTCGAGCCCGACCACAGCGTCACGCCGGTGACCGCCACGTTGTCGGAGGCCGTGACCCGCACCGCGACGCTGCCCGAGACCGTCGAGCCCGAAGCCGGCGTCGTGATCGTCGCCGTCGGCGCCTGCGTATCAGGCGTCGGCGTCGGCGTCGGAGTAGGCGTCGGCGTCGGCGTGGGAGTCGGCGTGGGAGTCGGCGTCGGCGTCGGCGTGGGAGTCGGCGTCGGGGTCGGCGTCGGCGTGGGCGTCGGGGTGGTGCCGGTCGGCACCGTCGATGCGAGCCAGCCCGAGTAGCGGCCCGAGATCGGGCTGAGCGGGTCGCCCGCGAAGCGCTTGCCCCGCGTCGTGGCTGCCGCCTGCGCCTGGCCCTCGAGGATCTGGAACACCTCGCGCGGAGTGCGGCCCTCGCACGAGCCCTCGTCGAAGCACGCGAGCACGACGCCCGACATCACCGCCGCCGACATGCTCGTGCCCGACGCGATGTAGCCGTACCGGTTGCCCTTCTTGGTCGTGTACGGGCACGTGCCGGGAGCCGCGATCGTGTGCGCGCGGTCGGCCGCGCTCACCGCCCAGTTGCTCTTCGGGTTGATCGTGTCGTCTACCGGGGCATTCGTCTCGGTGCAGAGCTTCGCCGCACGCGAGCCGGGCTTGCCGTCGTAGTCGGCGACGTTGGTGACCGTGATCACCTCGTCGAAGTTGCCCGGCGAGTACTGCGCCAGGTCACGCGTGGAGTTGCCGGCCGCCGCGACCACCACGACGCCGTCCTCGACGAGCGCACAGATCGCCTGGTGGATCACGTCGCCGTTGGTGTACCCGCAGTTGCCGTCGTCGGCCTGGCCGAACTGCATGCTCATGTTCATCACGGCGATGTCGTACCGCTCGTGGTTCTCCATGACCCACTCGAGACCGCACATCAGCGTCGCGAGCGTCCCCTGCATCTTGCTGTCGAGCACGCGCACCGACGTGATCGGGGCGCCGGGCGCGATGCCGACGAGTCCCACACTGTTGTTGATCGCCGCGGCGGCGCCGGCCACACCCGTGCCGTGACCGTTGGCGTCGGTGCCGTCGCCCGAGCCGAAGCAGTTGATCTGCCGGGCGACGTTGAGATCGGAGTGCACGCTGACGCCCGAGTCGATGATCGCGAGCCCGGGGCCGTCCCACGCGCCCGCCGTCGTGGCGCTCGTCGGCGGCAGGTCGGCGTCCACCGTTCCCACGGCGGGTGTCACCGTCTGCGCGGCGGCAGTCACGACCTTGTTCGCCGAGATCCCGCGCACCGTCGACGACACCCGCAGCAGGGCGACCTCGTCGGCCGTGAGATACCCGGTGAAGCCCTTCACCACGCTGTCGTACACGGCGTCGGGCTCTGCTGCGATGCCCGAGAGCGCAGCATCCAACCCCTCCGTCGACCGGAAGCTGACGGTGTACACGCCCGCCTCGTCGCCGGCGGCGAACGACGCCGTGGCCATGCCGCCGCCCACGAGCGACACCACGACCGCGGTCCCCACCGCGAGCGCAGCGACGCGCATCGCCCTATTCGACTCTCGCCTTCTGAGCTTCCCCACTGCTCGTCCCCACTTCCTGGCCCGAAGGCCTCTCGCCGATGACCCGCGCCGGAACCCCTCCGACGATCGAGAACGCCGCAACGTCCTTCGTCACCACTGCCCCGGCCGCGACGACGGCGCCCTCGCCGATCGTCACGCCCGCCAGAACCACCACGTTCGCGCCCAGCCACGAGCCCGCCCCGATCACCACATCGCGCTCGATCTTGGGCTGGTCCATGATCGGGACCGGCCCCATCTCGACGCCGTAGTTCGACGCCGTCACCATCACGTGCGGCGCGAACAGGCACTTCTCGCCGATCTCGATGCGGCCGGTCTCGTTGCCCGCCCAGATCAGGCTGAACTCGCCGATGTGGGTGCCCGCGCCGATCGAGATGCGCTCGCCGTTGCGGAACGACACGTTGGGCGCCATCGAGACATCGGGGCCCATCCGGATCAGCGGCACCTGCCGCACGAACGAGTACCCGTGGAAGTGCGCCAGGCGCAGCCCGTGCAGCAGCGTGCGCGGGTCGAGCACCGACCCCAGCGCACCCCGCAGGCGGCTCATCGCGCGGCCCCTTCCGTCACGGCCACGGGCGCCGGTGCGAGCAGTTCGCGATAGACCGCCATGAGCCCGGGAAGGTCGACCGACGCGCGCGCCGTGACGCTGATCACCAACTCGCGGCGATAGGAGCACGCGAGACACGCCACCTCGTCGCGCGGGTCGCCCGCGGGCCACCCCGTCACCGTCTCGACCCCGGCAGTGCCGAAGAACCGCTCGTCGCGGCCCCACGTCACCGACGTGGCATATCCGATCCAGTCCTCCGCGCCCTCGACCACCGAACCACCCGATTCCACGGCCGCCTGCACCTGCGCGCGCACGCTCGGAACGATCTCTTCCAGCGGAGCGGATGCTGCGACCGAGACCTTCACGACACTGATGTCGTTGCGCGGCCCGCCGTCGCCGGCGGTGCGTCTCGAGATCGGCACGAGGATCGACAGGGTCTCCGCATCGGGGCGCTGACGGGCCATCGCGATGAGCGTGGCGGCGGTCACCAGGTCGTTCACGGTACCGCCGAGCTTGTACGCGCGGCGCGTGGCGGCCGCGAGGTCGGCGACCTCGTACGCCGAGCTTCGCTCTTCGCGCACGTCGGCGAGGAGGCCCGTGCGCGCGATGCGCGCGTTCTTCACCGGGCGCAGCAGGCGCCCGCCCCACCGGCGCAGCCGCATGCGGAACGACTTGCGCCAGTACGCGTGCCACGCCTGCCGCAGCCCAGGGTGCTGCGAGCGCCACTGGCCGAACGCGAGCGAGAGCACCTCGAGGCCGTTGCGCGGCGGGATGCCGAGCTCGGCACGCTGCGCCGGGCCGGGCTTGGGCGGCGCGGGCGTCGCCGTCGTCCCGGCGATCACGTCGCCGATCCGCAGGCCGTACATCGCGTCGCCGACGACGTGGTGGTAGCGCATGACGATCGCCACCCGCCCGGAGTCGAGCTCCACGAACTCGAAGTCCCACAGCGGCTGAGCGGGGTCCATCGTCGGACTCAGGCGACCCGTGAACCGCTCGACGCGGGTCGGATCGTCGGGCTCGATCACATCGGCGAACCGCACGTGATACATGAGGTCCAAGCTCTCGACGGGCACCCACGCCGGCGTCGTCAAGCGCAGCGGAGTGGACACCAGCCGCTGACGCATGGCGGGAGCGAACCAGCTCAGCCGCTCGACGCGGAGACGGATCGCGGCCTGGTCGAGCGCGCCGTCGGGGCCCCGGAGCGGCGCGCCGTCGACGATCATCGTGCCTGCGGCGTGCATCGCGGCGAACGTGACCGCGTTCGACACGTACTTCTCATCGAGCGAGCTGATCAGCTGGGCCCGGCGTGGGAGATCCTGGTGCGCGGTCATCACTCGTCGCCTCCTCGGCGGGTCGCGACGCCGAGCGTGATCGGCGCCGGCGGGTCGTCATCGACGAAGACGCGCCCGTCGAGCGCGAAGCGCACGGCGGTGAAGAAGCCGCCGAGGAATCCGCGGTAGAGCGCCAGGTCGGCGTCGCGGCGCCGGTGCTCGCGCCGGTTGTGCACCGCGCGCGACAGGGTGCGCTTGGTCACGATCGCGAACAGCCGCACGCCCACCCGCGCGCGCAGGCGCACCCACTTGGCGGTGAGGGCGCCGAGGCCGAGCCCGTAGCCGTGGTGCAGCACCGTATAGGCGTCGTCGGGGCGCGTGTGGACGTGGTGCACGACGCACGCCGGGTCGTAGACGATGTGCGCGCCGTCGTCGAGCACGCGGCAGAACATGTCGAGGTCCTCCGCGCCGGCGAGGCGTCGTCCCGCTCCCAGCACCGGGTCGAAGCCGCCGAGCGCGACGAGCTGCTCGCGCCGGAAGGCCATGATCGCGCCGTGGCCGGCGTCGATGCCCTCGATCGTGCGGGTGAAGCGCCGGGGCGGCGCCGCCTGCTGCGTTCCGACGAGAGTGTGGTCCAGCATCCGTCCCGTCACGGCGCCGACGGCCGCGTCGTCGAACCCGGCGAGGATCGGCGCCATCCAGCCCTCGACCGCGGCGCAGTCGTCGTCGGTGAACACCACGATCGGCCGCCGGCTCGTCGCGAGCGCCAGGTTGCGGGCGATCGAGAGCCCCTTGATGTCGCTGCGCACGTAGTCGACGCCTGCGGCCTCGGCGACCTCCCAGGTCGCCGCCGTGGTCGACGCCGAATCGATGACGAGGATCTGCACGCCCGGCGGGGTCACCGCGGTGAACGAGGCCAGCGCCGCAGTGAGCATCTCGGGCCGCTCGCGCGTGCAGATCGCGAGGGTCACGTCCTCAGGCCGCGGCATCCGTCGTTCCCCTCACCAGTCGCGCCGCCTGACCGTAGGCCGCCAGCAGCGCCTGCGTCGCCGCGGCCCAGCTCAGCTCGTCGGCCCGCGCCATCGCGACGCGCGACATCGAGGCGAGCACGTCGGGGTGCTCGACCAGCAGATCGAGCTGCGCCGTCAGCGTCTCGACGTCGCCGACGTCGTGGGTCATCCCGGTCACGCCCTCGTCGATCACCGCACCCGCGGCGACCGAGACGAGCGGGACGCACCCGGCCACCTGCGCCTCGTACGTCACGAGGGCGCTGCCCTCCTCGACCGTGGGAAGAAGCATCACATCGGCCGAGGCCAGCACGCGCATCGGCTCGGACGTGACACCCCGCACCTCGACGCTCGGGTGGGCGAGCAGGGGCGCCAGGTGCGCGGCGTAGTCCTCGTCGAGCAGGCCGTAGACGAGGAACCGCCCCTCGGCGGATGCCTTCGACGCCGTCCATGCCTCGAGCGCGGTGTGCAGTCCCTTGCGCGGGGAGCCCCGGCCGAGGAACACGGCGGTGAAGGGCCCTTCGCCGTCGCGCGGGGGCGGCGCGGTCACGGTGCAGCCGTAGCGGTGCCGCAGCAGCCGGTCGTCGTCGAACCCGCGCGCGAGGAACGTTCCGGCGACGGCCTCGCTCGGCACGAGCAGCCCGGCCGCGGCGCGATACTCGCTCTCTTCGGTCGCGAGGCGTCGCGGGTCGGCGGTGTGGCTCTCGCCACGACGAGGCTCGAGGCCGAGCGCCGCGTATTCGCGCGCCACGACCTCGTACGCGTGCGCGGTGTGCGTGTTCGGCACCTCGCGCACACCAGGGATGCCGCGCCGCCGCGCCTCCTGCAGGGTGCGCGCCGACGCGAGCGGCCACGCGTGCACGACGTCGTCGCCGGAGCTCGGGCTCAGGAGGCGACCGACGAGACCCGCTGCAGCCGCGTCGTGGTAGCGCAGCGCGCGGTCACGGCCGAGCAGGCGGTGCGGCACGCGCCGGCCGCGGAAGGCGAGGGTCGTGCGCACGGATGCTGCGCCCTCGACCGGTTTCGCGATCGACGCGGCGACGATGTGCACGTCGACGCCCGCGCGGACGAGCTCGTTCGCCTGATTCCACGCCGTCCAGCCGATGCCGGGAGCACCGAGCGCATGCGGGAAGCTGTACAGGACTGCCAGAACGCCACCTCCCCCAGGATGATGCCCGCCTCCAACGGAGCCGTGCCGGGCCGTCGCTCAACACTCTGTGGGAGCCCTCCGGACGGGCACAACCCGGACCGTGGAATGTCGCCCAGTCTTTACACCCGTGCAACAAAGGCACAGGCCGCCGTTAACAATCCGGCGCGACCATGGCATTGCAAGTCTTGTCGCGACACCTTTCTGGGATCCGGTGCGCGACGCGGACGGCCCGATGGCGTGCTGGGGGTTTCGGGCGGTCTGCGTCCGGAAGCACACGGAGAGAGGTGTCTGATGGAGACTCCGAAGTACCTGCAAGTGCTGTGGAACTACAAGTGGGTGCTGGTTTTCGGCGCCCTCGTCGCTGCGGTGGCCGCCTTCTTCGCCGGCTTCGCGATCGTGAACGGCCAGGTCGTTTCGAGAGCCCAGCAGACGTGGTCGGCAGCGACCACCATGCTGCTCACGAGCCAATCCGACCGGCTGTACCAGGCCGAGGTGCCGGGCGTCCCGATCCAGCAGGGCACCTCCGACCCGCAGGTGATCGACATGTCGTCGACCGCCCTGGTCTACGCGTACATCCTGTCGAGCGACATCATCCAGGACGCCGTCGAGGCCGAGATCGGCCCGCTCGACAGCGAGACCGAGTCGATCAGCGCGCTGCGCCGCACGACGCAGCCCACCGGCGACGAGCGCTTCCCCGGCCGGTACAACCTGCCCGTGCTCGAGGCCGTCGGCACCGCCGAGACCGCGGACCGCGCCGAGGAGATCTCGCGCGCCGCGGCGGCCGCCTTCACGACCTACGTCGTCGCCCAGCAGGACGCGCAGCAGCTGGCGCCCGAGCTGCGCGTGCTGCTCGAGCCGCTCGGCGCGAGCCCCGCGGTCGAGGGCGACTCGTCCAACCCCGCGATCCCGGTCGTCGTCACCTTCGTGGGCGTCTTCCTCGCGTTCGTGGTGCTGGTGTTCATCATCGCGGGCCTCCGCTCGCGCTCCGCCAAGCGCAAGGCCGCTCGCGCGGCGGCGGCTTCCGAAACGGCGGAAGAGCCGGTGGATGAGACGGATGCTGCGCCCGCGACGCCCGCGGACACCCCCGAGGACGTGCCGCTCGAGGCGGAAGTCGGCGAGCTGGTCGGCGCAGGGCCGCCGTCGCGCCGATCCGGTCGGGCGGCCCGCGAGGACGAGACCGCGTAGGCGTCGACGGCGCCTCCTCGGAGCACCGACATGTCGACCCGCACCGCGCACACACCCGCGGACGAGACCGACGCGGCACCCGCCGAGATCGCACCCGGCGGCGGAGCCCACTGGGCCACCGTCGCCGGGATCGCGATCCTGTTCGCCGGGATCGTGATCGCCGGGGTGATCTTCCTCCCGCCCATCGCGATGGGCGCGGCCCTGCTCGGCATCGCGCTCATCGTGCTGCTGCGCCGCATCCTGTTCACGTGGCCGGCGCTGCTGTTCCTGCTCGCGGCGACCATCATGTTCATCCCGGCCCGCCGCTACGCGCTGCCGATCCCGCTGCCGTTCGCGCTCGAGGCCTACCGCCTCATGATCTTCATCGCGATCGTCGCGCTCGGGCTCGCGTTCCTGTTCGACCGCACACGGCGGTGGCGGCCCGTCGCGTTCGGCTGGCCGATCGGCATCTTCCTCGCGACCCTGCTGGTGTCGTTCATCGTGAACGGCGTGCGGCTCGTGAACGAGGGCCTGGCCACCACCGCTCTGTCGGGCTTCTTCCAGCTCGGCGTCCTGCTGTCGGTGTTCTACTCGGTACGGCAGCTGCTCACGAGCGAGCGCATGGTGCAGGGCTTCATCATGATGCTTGCGTGGATGGCCGTGATCGTGGCCTTCTTCGCCGTCCTCGAGCGCGTCGCGCGCACCAACGTCTTCCTCATGCTCGCGAACTTCCTGCCGCTGATCGTGCTTCGCGACGACGGCGGCGACGCCACGCGGGCCGGCGTGAATCGCGCGTACGGATCGGCGCAGCATCCGATCGCCCTCGCTGTCATGCTCTGCATGTTCCTGCCGATCCTCATCTACCTGGCGAAGTACGCGATCTGGCCGCGCAACGTGTGGAACCGGCGTATCGCCTACGGGATCGGCACCTTCATCGTGTTCGGCGGCATCATCGCCGCCATCTCGCGCACCGCGGTCGTCGTGATGGGCGTGATGTTCCTGATCGCGCTGGTGCTGCGACCCAAGATCGCACTGCTGCTGCTGGCCTTCGCGGTGCCGGGGCTGCTGCTGGCGATGTTCGTCGTGCCGGCGCAGGTCGAGTCGATGCTCTTGTCGTTCCTTGATGTCGACACCCTGATCGCGTCGCAGTACACGTCGGCGGGCATGGCCGGGGCCGGGCGGCTCGCCGACCTGGAACCCGCGTTCGTCGAAGTGCGGCAGTATCCCTTCTTCGGGCAGGGCTACGGCAGTCGCATCGTCGTGGGCGACGAGGCGAACTCGTTCATCCTCGACAACCAAGTGCTCGGCATCCTGATGGAAGCCGGCGCGCTCGGCGTCATCGGGTACGCGGTGTTCATGCTCGCGCCCGTCGTCATGCTCCTCGTCTACGCGCTGCGCTGGGCGGCCGAGCCGCGGCACGCGCTCCTCGCGTTCGCCCTCGCGGTGTCGATCGCCGGGTACAGCGCGGCGCTGTTCTTCTTCGACGCGTTCGGCTTCTTCCAGTCGTTCCTCGTGCACATGATGCTGCTCGCGGTCGCCGCGTGGGCGTACACGGAGGGCTCGCGCAAGGTCTCCGCTCCGAAGCCGGCGTGGGTGGCGGAGGCAGCGGGCAGCGCGAGCGCGGCGACGGCGTGGACGCCCGCCTGGGCACGGGAGTCCGTGCGATGACGGCGCGGCTGAGCGTCGTCATTCCGGCGCACGACGAGGGCGCGGTCATCGACCGCGTGCTGGGGGCGCTGTGCGCGTCGCCGCGACGCGACGAGTTCGATATCGTCGTGGCGGCGAACGGCTGCACCGACGACACCGTCGCGCGGGCGCGCGCGTACGACGGGGTGCGCGTGGTCGAGACGCCGCGCGCGTCGAAGATCGCGGCTCTGCAGATCGGCGATGACGCAGCATCCGTGTTCCCGCGCATCTATCTCGACGCCGACGTGCGGATAGACGCCGATACGGTGCTCGCCCTCGCCGACGCCCTCGACGCGCCCGGCGTCGAGGTCGCCTCGCCGCAGCTGCACGTCGACACGTCGTCGGCGTCGTGGCTCGTGCGCCAGCACTACCGGATCTGGGAGCTCAGCGACTACCGCCGGCGCGGGCACATCGGCTCGGGCGTGTACGCGATGACCCGGGAGGGCCGCGACCGGTTCGCGGAGTGGCCCGACGTGATCGCCGATGACCGGTTCGTGCAGCAGCTCTTCGCGCCCGGCGAGCGCGCGACGCTCGCCGATCATTCGTTCAGCGTGCGCTCGGCGGCCGACATGCGCGCGCACCTGCGTCGCTCCGTGCGCATCGCGCGCGGCAACCGCGAGCTGCCCGACCGCGTGCAGCACTCGGATGCCGACCGACCGACCGCGGGTACCCGCGGCGGGCTGGTGCGGCGGGTCGCGGGACGGCCCCGTCTGTGGGTGCCGTTCGCCGTGTACTGCGTGAGCTGGACGCTCCCCAACGTGATCGCGCGGCGCGACATCGCCCGCGCGCGCACGACGACCTGGAACCGCGACGACACGAGCCGGGTGATGGCATGAGAAGAAGACGAACACTGACGGTCGCCACGATCGGGCTCCTGCTGGGGGTGCTGACCGCCTGCGCGGCGGCCCCGGCGCCGGAGCCCCTCGACCTCGCGGAGATCGAGACGACCCCGGGGCTCTCTGAAGTCGCGACGATCGGCGCCCTCGGCGACTCGATGACCCTCGGCGTGAACGCGTGCGCCGAGCCCGGACGCTGCATGGCCGCAAGCTGGGCGACCGGCGACGACCCCGCCGTCGGCTCGATCGCGATGCGCGTCGGCGCGGCGAACGGCAGCGTGCCCGACACGGTCAACGCCGCGAAGGACGGCGGCACCGTCGCCGACGCTGTCGCCCGCGTCGACGAGGTGATCGCCGCCCAGCCCCAGCTCGTGCTCGTGCTGCTCGGCGGCAACGACGTGTGCGACGCCGACATCGAGGGGATGACGAGCGTCGACGACTTCCGCGCGTCGTACACCGCGCTGCTCGCCGCACTGAGCGAGGGCCTCCCCGAGGCCCGCGTGCTGGCGCTGTCGATCCCCGACCTGTACCGCCTGTGGGAGGTCGGGCGCGAGGACGCAGGCACCCGGCAGGTCTGGGACAGCAGCCCCTCGTGTAGCAACCTGCTGGGCGACGCCGGCGCCACCGACGCCGCGTCGACCGAGCGACGCGACGCCGTAGCGGCCCGCACGAACGAGCTGAACGCCGTCATCGCCGAGGCCTGCGCCGCCGACAGCGCCTGCACCTCGGACGGGGGCGCCGTCTTCGACTACGAGTTCTCGCCCGACGAGATCTCGGCGCTCGACCACTTCCACCCGTCGGTGGCGGGGCAGCAGGTGATCGCCGAGATCGCCTGGAACACCCTCGTGGAGGCCGCGTCATGACCACTCTCCTCGTCGCGATCTCGGGCGGCCACCTCACGCAACTCACGATGCTCGCGCCCCGGGTCGCCGACGGCGATGACGTCGTGTGGCTGACCGACGACACGGCGCAGAGCCGGTCTCTCCTCGAGGGGCAGACCGTGTACCACGTGCCCACCCGGCCGCCGCGGGACTACGCCGGCGTCATGCGCGACACGGGCATCGCCCTGAAGGCGATGAAGGACCACAGGGTCGACCGTGTCATCAGCACCGGCGCACAGATCGCGCTGTCGGCGCTCGTGCCCGCGTCGGCGCGGCGCCTGCCGTTCACCTACATCGAGAGCGCGACACGCGTCACCGGCATCTCGGCGACCGGCAAGGTGA
Source organism: Microbacterium sp. F01 (assembly GCF_056156365.1). Lineage (NCBI taxonomy): Bacteria > Bacillati > Actinomycetota > Actinomycetes > Micrococcales > Microbacteriaceae > Microbacterium > Microbacterium sp. F01. The sequence continues at coordinate 754,229 of NZ_CM149592.1, read as the reverse complement.
TGGAACGCGTGCCCTGGGTCGACCGGTACGTGCAGTACCCGCACGCCGTGAACGCCCGCTGGCGCTACGCGCTGTCGGTGTTCGACGGCTTCCGCGTCGAGCCCGTCGACGACCCCGCACCGATCCGCCGGGCGGTGGTCACGGTCGGTGGCAACGGGGACTTCGGCTACCGCCGGCTGGTCGAGGGCGCCCGCGCCGCGCTCGACGACCTCGACGGCGACGTCGAGACGCTGTGGCAGGTCGGCGCGACCGACGTGTCGGACCTCCCCCTCGACGCCGTCGCGTCGCTGCCGTCGAGCGAACTCAGCGAGGCGCTGCGCCGCGCCGACGTCGTCATCGGCCACGCCGGCACCGGCACCGCGCTGGCCGCGCTGTCCGCCGGCAAGGTGCCGGTGCTCGCCCCGCGCTCGGTCGAGCACGGCGAGCACGTCGACGCCCACCAGCAGGATCTGGCGCGGTTCCTCGGCGATCGCGGGCTCGCCGTCGTGTGCGACGCCGCCGCGATCCGCCCGTCGACGCTCGACACCGCGCGGCGCTGGCGTGCGGTGCGATCCGACGATCTCGCACCCGTGCCGCTCTGAGCCGCGGCATCCCCTCGCGACAGCAACCTGGAGGTCCGCACGTGCCGAGCACTGACGTCACCGTCGTCATCGTGAACTACGAGACCCGCGACGACACCATCGCGTGCGTCGCGTCGGTGCTCGAGCACGCCGGGAGCCTGACTGAGCAGGTGGTCGTGGTCGACAACGGCTCGCGCGACGGCAGCGCCGCGGCGCTGCGCGCGGCGCACCCCGGGATCGACGTCGTGGAGGCCGGCGAGAACCTCGGATTCGCCCGCGCGGTCAACCGCGGCGCCGCCCTCGCGCGCGGCGAGTTCGTACTGCTGCTCAATCCTGACGCGGTCATGCTCGAGCACTCGCTCCCCCGGCTGATCGCCTTCGCGCGCGAGAACCCGCAGTACCGCATCGTCGGCGGCCGTACGCTGCGCGAGGACCTTACCCTCGAGCCGTCGTCGTGCTGGGGCGCCCCGACGCTGTGGTCGCTCACGATGTACGCGACGATGCTGTCGACCGTGTTCAAGCGCTCGCCGCTCTTCGACCCCGAGTCGCTGGGTTCCTGGCAGCGCGACACGATCCGCGAGGTGCCGATCATCACCGGGTGCCTGCTGCTCATCCGCCGCGACGACTTCGTCGAGCTCGGCGGCATGGACGAGGACTTCTTCCTCTATGGCGAGGACGCCGAGTTCAGCATGCGAGCCGGCGCGCGGGGCATGGCGCGGGTCGTGTATCCCCCCGCCGCGATCATCCACACCGTGGGCGGGTCGTCGGTGGGCTCGTCGAAGGGCTCGATGGTGCTGGCCGGCAAGGTCACCTACCTCGAGAAGACCTGGCCGCCACGACGGGCCGCCGTCGGCGTGCTGCTGCTGAAGGCCGGGGTCGCGGTGCGCGCCGGACTCGAGGCCGTGACGCGGCGCGCGAACCGGCCCTGGTCGACGGTGTGGCACCGCCGCGCCGACTGGGGCTCCGGATACCCGCACGCCGAGGCGGCGCTGTTCGGCCGGACGCTGCCGGAGCCCGCCGCGGCGTAGTGCGCCGCGCTCTGGCGCGCGAAGTCGAGCGGAACCCCCTCGTCACCCGTTCACATCATGTGATCTCACCGAGTGCACACGATCCGCACGCGCATAACGCGTGCGCTCGGTGACATCACGCGATGTGAACGCGGAGGCCCGCCGCAAGCGGCTACGCAGAGGCTGAGACCCGCGCCTCGTCGGCTCGCGCCGACGCGGGCGCTGCCACAGAACGGGCGGGCGCAGCATCCATCCCGCCCTCGCCCAGCACCCACGTCCGCACGTCCGTGATGAAGCTTGAGACGTCGAACTCGGCGGCGCGCGCACGCGCCGCAGACGGATCGATGCGGTCGAGGCCCCTCACCGCCGCGGCGAGCTCGACGGGGTCGTCGGGGTCGACAGTGAAGCCCGTCACGCCGTCGACCACCGACTCGGCGGCGCCTCCGACGCGGTTGACGATGACGGGGCAGCCCGCGGCCATGGCCTCGACGGGGATGATGCCGAAGTCCTCCACGGGCGGGAACACGAAGGCGAGGGCGCGCTGGAACAGGGCGCGCATGAGGGCGTCCGACACGAAGCCCAGCATGTGCACGGGCACCGAGGCCGATGCGGCGAGCGCCTGCAGGTAGTCGCGCTCGGGTCCGGTGCCCGCGACGACCACGGGCACGCCCAGCCGGTCGCCCATGCGGATCACCGCGTCGTGGCGCTTGTACGGCACGAGCCGCGAGGCCGCCATGAGGAAGCCGCGCTCGGGCAGGGCCTCGAGCATCGCGGACTCCTCGGCCGTGAGCGCCTCGGCCCAGTCGCCGCCGTCGATGATCTCGCGCGCCTTGACCGGCGGGTGGATGACCCGCGCGTCGCGTCCCCACGAGCGGGCGATGCGCCGGCGCACGAACTCGCTGTTGGCCGCGAGGTCGCCCGCGTGCCGGGCCGCGTCGCGGTCGACGCGCTTCAGCACGCTGCGGGCGGCGGCGAGCGCCGGGGAACTCCCCCGCCCGTCGAGCTCGGGCTCCCACAGGTACCGCGCGGGCGAATGCACGTACGAGAACTTCGGAACGCCGTCGCGGCGGGTGCCGAAGTCGCAGTGGTGCGCGAAGACGTAGCTGCTGGTGAGCACCCAGTCCGGCAGCGACCGGACCTTCGCCGTGCGCCACGTCGCCGGCATGAGAGGCAGCCCCATCGCCTTGTGGCGGCGCAGCGGGGTGCGCGCCATCCACGACTCACGCACGGTGCTGCGCGGGAACCGCTCGCCGTCGTCGCTCCACAGGGCGAACATGCGCGAGTCGGGCAGAGCCACTCGGAACGCGTCGAGCACCTGCTCGGCGCCGCCGGAGCGTTCGATCCATTCCTGAACGATGAGACCAGACATGGGTCATACGACCTCTCGGGTGGATGTCAGTACGCGCCGTCGCTGTGCAGGACGGCTTTGACGGTCTTGGCGAGCACGACGATGTCTCCCGTGATGGACCAGTTCTCGACGTAGTACAGATCCAGCCGCACGCTGTCCTCCCACGAGAGGTTGGAACGGCCGTTGACCTGCCAGAGTCCAGTGATGCCGGGGCGGGTGAGGAGGCGGCGACTGACCGGCCCCTCGTACTGCTCGACCTCGCTCGGCAGCGGCGGACGCGGGCCGACCAGGCTCATGTCGCCGCGCAGCACATTCCACAGCTGCGGGAGCTCGTCGAGCGAATACGCGCGGAGGAAACGGCCGACGCGGGTGACGCGCGGGTCCTCCTTCATCTTGAACAGCACGCCGTTGCCCTCGTCGAGCGTGCGCAGCTGCGCCAGCCGCGCCTCGGCGTCGACGACCATCGACCGGAACTTGAGCATCGTGAACCGCGAGCCATGGGCGCCGACCCGCTCCTGCCGGAAGATCACCGGGCCCGGGCTGTCGAGGCGCACGGCCAGCGCGATGGCGGCGAACACCGGCGACAGCAGCAGCAGGGCGACGGTGACGATCGACACGTCGAAGAGCCGCTTCACCACGTGGCTGTACCCCGAGTAGCGCGGCAGGTCGACGTGGACCATCGGCAGCCCGTTGATGGGCCGCATGTGGATGCGCGGGCCCGCCACGTCGGTGAGCCGCGACATCAGGATGAGCTCGACCTGCGAGTTCTCGAGGTCCCAGCCGAGCCGGCGGATCGCGTCGTTGCCGCCGGGAAGGCTCCCGGCCACGATGACGGCGCGCGCCCGGCGATGCTTCGAGACGCGGGCGACGTCCTCCAGGGGCACGAACGGCAGCACCTCGGCGGTGGCTTCGACCGGCTGGACACCCGCGCCCGGCGCCCCCGGCGTGCTGACCGCGATCGCGCGGTAGCCGATGCGGTAGTGGCTGCGCAGCTGCGACAGCACGCGCACCACGTCTTCTCGTCCGCCGACGACGATCGCGCCGGTCATGCATCGGCCCACGCGACGCAGAGCGTGCAGATACGTGCGCCACACGCCCCGCCCGACGATCAGCAGCACCAGTCCGAGCGGCAGCGCGATCGCGAGGTATCCCCGGGCGGTCTGCAGCTGGAACAGGTAGGCGACGACCGCGAAGGCCCCGAAGGTGAACAGCGTCGACTGCAGCACACGCTGGTACTCGACCATGCCGGTGCCGATGTTGCGCAGCAGCCGGCTCCGCGTCGCGGCGAGCGCCACAAGCCACACCACGACGAGCGTGACGCTGGTGAGTGCGTAGGCCGCGTCAGCTGTCCATCCGCCGACGCCGCTCACGGGGTCGCCGAACCTCAGCAGCTGCGCGGTGAACACGGCGACCGCGATGGCCGCGGCATCCGTCGTGATCATGCCCCAGGCGAGGCGGCGTCGCCAGCCCAGCCTGCGCGGCTGCGGCGCGATCTCAGCGACCGTCGAGAACAGTTCGACCGGTGACGCCGGTCGGGCGGTGGAACGAAGATCGAGAAAAGCAGATGACACGGGCGCACCCCCAAGAACGCAGCCGACACGCATACCGAGGCCCATCGGCCCCAGTGCCCGTCGATGCGATCCCCGCTCGCGAAAGCCACGCTAGCCGCGCCCCCGACCCGAAAGCCAGGGTCGTCACCACCTGTTTACACAGGCTTCGGGAGCGTGTGACACGCGCGAAACACCGCCGGCCGTCAGTGGCCGCGGGCGAGCGCGATGATGCGCTCGTGGCGAGCGGTCCACGAGTTCGCCTCGACGAAGGCGACCCGCGCGGCCTCGTCGGCGGGCCCCGCCTGCAGCGCCGCATCGACGACGTCGACGAAGTCCGACACCGCCGGCGTCAGCCACACCCGGTCGCTGATGCCGCGCACCGGCGGAAGGTCGATGGACAGCACCGGCAGGCCCGCCGCGAGGTATTCGTAGAGCTTCAGCGGGCTCATCGCCTCGGTCAGCGGCGTGCGCCGGTGCGAGACGAGCGCCAGGTCGCTGTTGCGCAGGGTCGCGATGAGCTCGGCGCGTCCGACGCTGCCGTGCACGTGCACGTTGGCGAGCTCCCGCAGCGGCGCGATGTACGAGGCGTCCGGCAACGGACCCAGCAGCACGGTGTGCACGTCGGGCCGTGCCCGCGCGAACGCGGCGATCCCCTCGACGTCGAGCCGGCTGTCGAGCGTGCCGACGTACACGGCGCGCGAGCGCGGCACGCGGGCGAGCCACGCCGGTTCGGGCGGCGGCGGCTGCAGCCACTCTGCGGGCTCCACCCCGTTCGGGACGACCTCGTGCGGGCCGGTGGGCTCGATGCGCTCGAGGATCTGCGCCGAGACCGCGGCCACACTGCGACCGGAGGCCGAGATCCGGCGGTAGGCCTCGCGGAACGCCGGCCAGTACTCGCTGCGTCCCGGCGAGCTCAGCCAGTCGTCGCGCGCGAAGAATGTCACCTGCCGCGCCCAGTCGAAGGGCGAGAACCCGGCCACGAGCGGGTTGCAGGTGAGCGCCACCGGGTCGCTGAGGCCCCGCCGCTGCGCTTCGCGCCGCAACGAGGCGTCGTACGCCGCATACTCCGCGGCGACCTCCGCCGGGTCGAGCCGGTCGGATCGGCGGCGGCGGGCGGGCGAGTGGAGCCAGATCCGATCGGATGCCGGAAACCGGGCGTCTCGGTCGAGCACCGGCGACATCGTCACGCGGGGAAGCCACCGGAACGGGTTCGCGACCACCATGCGGCCGACGTTCGGGCTGCGCATGAGGCTGGAGACGATGCGGTCCGGCGGGCGCATCATGCCGCGGCGCACCGCATCGGCGTAGGTCTCGAACGAGAACGTGAACACGAAGTCGTCGGTGCCTTCGGCTGTGCTGCCGACCGCGGTGCGGCCGATGCGCGACTCCGCTTCGGTCACCCCGGCACCAGCTCTCTCACCACGCGCGCCGGCGCCCCGAGAGCGACGGTGCGCGGCGGGATGTCGCGCGTGACGACCGCGTTCGCGCCGATGACCGCCTGCTCCCCGATCGTGACGCCGGGCATCACCACGACGTTCTGGCCGAGCCATGCGCCACGGCAGATGCGCACCGGGCGCGGCTCGGTCAGCGGCTGGTCGCGGATCGGCACGCCGGCGAGATCGAAGCCGTGGCTGTGGTCGGCGATGTACACGCCCGCCGCGATGCCGACGGCCTCCTCGATGACGACGCTCTGCACCGCCGAGATCGACGCGCCGCGCATGCGCACGCGGTCGTGGATCTCGATCACGGGCCCGGGCTCGTCGCGCGACGGAACCATGAGCCACGAGCCGGCGCCGATGAGCACGCCCGCCCCGATGGCGATGCGGTCGGGGTTCGCGATGCGCGTAGGCAACAGGATGCGCGACCCCGCACCGAACGACTGGAAGCCGCCGGCCACGAGTCGGCTGTACACCGAATCGCGCAGCCGCTGGGCCCCCAGCAGAACCCCATACCCATTGATCCGCCCCACGCGGCTCAGAGTAGCCGCCGCGATCCACGGCGCGAGGAGGGTGCCCGAGAGTTAACGCGCGTGTAACAGCGGCGTCGCTTGCGTCGGCCACTCTGGACCACGAGGGTGCCGCAGTGTCGCCGCTGGATCCGTCGGCCGGCACGGCTATGGGGAATTTCGGGGACGGACTCGCGGGACGCACGGCGTCAGGACCGAGGGGAAGTCCGCGATGACCGAGATCGAAATGCACGTGCCGGGGGCCGAGGCGCCCATGAGGGAGGGCGGCGAACAGGCCGGCGGGAGCGAGTTCGTGCGCCGGCTGCGCCTGACCGCCGCGACGGCCGCGGGCCGCGGCATCCGTTTCTATAGATCCCCCGCCGACTTCGCGGAGGCGTCGTACGACGGCCTCGACGCCGATGCCCGGGCGCGCGCCGTCGAGCTGGGCCGCGCGGGGCTCGCACCAGGCGACGTCGCGATCCTCGCCTTCGAACCGGGCCTGCCGTTCGTCAGGGCGCTGCTCGCCTGCTTGTACGCGGGCGTCGCGGCAACTCCTGTGCCGATCACGGCGATGCGGAACGCGGATGCTGTGCGCCAGCGCCTGCTCGCGATCCTGCAGGACGCCGGCGCCAAGGCCGTGCTCACCGAGTCCGGGGCGCTCGACGGGCTCGGGCTCGCCGGCGAGACGTCGATCGCGGACGCCGTCGTGATCCCGGTCGACGGACCGTCTGCGGCGTCGCCGGACGACTGGGTCGTGCCCGACATCGACGAGTCGTCGCTGGCGATCCTGCAGTACACGTCGGGATCGACCGGGCTTCCCAAGGGCGTCATGGTGTCGCACGGCAACCTGAACGCGAACCAGCAGGCGATCGGCGGGGTCGTCGGCATGACGGCCGACTCGGTCTGCGTCGGATGGCTGCCCCACTACCACGACATGGGCCTGATCGGGCAGATCCTGCAGCCGATCTTCGCCGGCGCCGCGCTGCACATGACCTCGCCGTCGCAGTTCCTGCGCCGGCCCGTGCTCTGGCTGCGGCTGATCTCCGAGCACAAGGCGACGCACACCGTCGGGCCGGATTTCGCGTTCGCGCTGTGCAGCCGTCTGGTGACCGACGAGCAGCTCGCCGAGCTCGACCTGTCGTCGCTGGAGACCGTCATCACCGGCGCGGAGCCGGTGCGCATCGACACCCTCGACGCGTTCACGGCGCGATTCGCCCCCGCCGGATTCCGGGGTGAGGCGTTCGTGCCGGCGTTCGGCATGGCCGAGACGACGCTCCTCATCACCGCGCATCGCGACAGCACCCCGCCGCGGGCGATCACCGTGAGCGCCGATGCCCTCGAACGCGACGAGATCGCTCCCGCGACCGGCGGCGAGCGCAGCGCGCAGCTCGTTCCCTGCGGCGCACCCGGACAGGGGATGGAGATCGCGATCGTCGATCCGGCGACGGCGACGGAGTTGCGCGACGGGCGCATCGGCGAGATCTGGGTGCGGGGCACGAGCGTGACGCAGGGGTACTGGCAGCGCCCGGAGCAGACGGCCGCGGACTTCGGCGCGACCCTGGCCGGCGTCCCCGATGAGGTGTACCTGCGCACCGGCGACCTCGGCGCGATGATCGACGGCGAGCTCGTCATCACCGGCCGCCTGAAAGACCTCATCATCGTGCGCGGGCGCAACATCTACCCGCAGGACCTCGAGCACAGCGCCGCCGCACTCCTCGGAACCGGATGCCTCAGCGCGGCGTTCGAACGCCCGGGCGCGGCGCCGGAGGTCGGGATCGTGGCGGAGGTGGACCCCTCCGCGACGACGGACGAACTCGACGCCCTCACCGCGGCGCTCCGCGCGCGCGTCGGTGGGGAGTTCACGCTGCCGGCGCTGGGCGTGGCGCTCATCCGCAAGGGGACCCTGCCGCGCACCACGAGCGGCAAGGTGCAGCGCGCCCTCACCCGACGACTCCTCCACGAGGAGCGCCTGCAGCTCGTGCATCTCGACGGGTTCGAGGCGGTTCCCGCATGAGCGCGGTCGCGACCGGCGTCGACGCCGGGGTGCTGGCACCCGTGCGCGCGTTCGACGCGTTCCTCGGTGATCCCGCCGACGACGACGCCGTCATCTCGACGCGGCGTTCGGTCCTCCTCGACGAGCGGTCGGCGTTCCCGGAGGACGAGATCGCCGCCGTCACCGCGTTCGGCCTGCAGCGGTGGTACATCCCGGCCGCCCACGGCGGGGCGCTCACCGACGCGCTCGTGCCGCTCCTCATGATCCGCCAGCTCGCCCGGCGCGACTTCACCGTCGCCGCCGCGCACGGCAAGACGTTCCTCGGAGCGATCTGCGCGTGGGTCGCCGACGGTTCGATCGCGACGCGCATGGCCCGCCTCGTCGAGACCGGCAGCCCTGTGTCGTGGGGGCTCACCGAGCGCGGCCGCGGCTCGGACCTCTCGCGATCGGCGACCACCGCACAGATCGACGGGGGCGCGGTGCGCGTCGACGGCGGCAAGTGGCCGATCAACAACGCCGTCCGCTGCCGCGCGATGACGGTGCTCGCCCGCTCCGACGAGCGGGGCGGACCGCGCTCGCTGTCGCTCGTGCTCGTCGACAAGGACGAGGCGGACCCGGCGACGATCGGGTACGAGCCGAAGGTCTCCTCACACGGTCTGCGCGGCGCCAACCTCGCCGGCATCCGGTTCGAGGGATCCGTCGTCGGGGCCGACGCCGTCGTCGGTCCCGACGGCCACGGCCTCGAGATCGTGCTGAAAAGCCTGCAGCTGACCCGGCCGTTCACCACCGGCCTGTCGATGGGCGCCGTCGACCGCGCACTGAGCACCGCGCTGGACGCCGCCGCCGTGCCGGACGGCACGCGCGGGCGCCTGCTCGACGCGCCGGTGGCGCGACGGGCGCTCGGGGTGGCCGTCGCCGACGCGCTCCTGGTCGAGTGCCTGATGCTGGTCGGTGTCCGCTCGGCCCACGCGGTCCCGGGAGAGATGGCGCTCGTCAGCGCGCTGGTGAAGTTCCTCGGCCCCGACACCGCCGACCTGCTGTTCCGCGACCTCACCCGGCTGCTCGGGGCGCAGGCGCTCCTCGTCGGCACGGAGACCTCGGGCGCGCTGCATCCGCCCGTCTTCGGCGCGTTCCAGAAGGCCGCCCGCGACAGCCGCGTCGTCGGCATCTTCGACGGCAACTCCGTCGTCAACCTCAACATGATCGTCAACGAGCTGCCGAACCAGCTGCGCCCGGCGCCGGCGCCGCCGCTGGACGAGGTACTCGCTCCCCTGCGCGCCGACGCACCGTTCGATGCGCTCGATACGACCGCGCTGCGACTGGTGACACGGCACGGCTCCCGGCTGCTGCGGTCGCTGCCGGCGCTCGTCGACGCGGTCGACGATGGGCGCACCTCCCGCGCCGCCGTCGACGCCGCGCGGTGGATCGGCCACGAGTACGCGGCACTGCTCGCCGAAGCGGAGACGCTCCCCCGGCAGTCGCAGCCCGATCCCCTCGCCTTCCACCTCGCCGAACGGTTCGCACTCGTCTTCGGCGGGGCGTGCGCCCTGGCCGTGCATCTCGCACGGGCGGGCTCGGTGCCGGGCCCGCTGGGTGAGAGCGACGTGTGGCTCGCGGCCGTGCTGCAACGGGTGGCGAACCGCCTCGGCGCGGATCCGGTGCAGGCTCCGGTCGCCGACGCGCTGCTCGACGCCGCGGTCCGGGCGCACGATGCCGGAGGCGCCGTGACGCTGCTGGGTTCGTGGACGGAGCGATCGTGAGCATCGCAGAGAGCGTGGAGCGGGCGCGTCCCGCCTTCGGACGCGACGTCGCAGCAGGACTCGACGCCCTCGAGCCGCTCATCGGGCGGGTTCGTGTGGTCGCGCCCAAGGGCGGCCGTGCAGTGACGAGCGCGCTGCGGACGTACCGGTTCGACGCCTCCGACGCCGCGCCCGATAGCGACGCGGCCCGGGCGACCGTCGCCCGGGCCGCGGTGCCCGCCTCGGCGCTCGGCGCGCTCGACGCCGTGCTGCGTGAGTCCGTGCAGTACGCCCGCGCGCGCCACCTGTACGGCGGGACCGTCCTCGACATCCCGCATGCCCGCAGCCTGCTTGCCGCGGCGCTGACCGATGCACTCACCGCCGACGCGCTGAGCAGCGCCGCCGTGTGCCTTGCGGACGCGCACGCCCCCGCAGCATCCGTCTCCGTCGCACTGAGCGCGCATCTCTCGTGCCTGCTGCTCGCCGAGGCTGCTCAGCAGGTGTCGGTGCTCGCCGGCTCGACGTTCTACGCGCGGATCGCGCCGTTCGAGCTCATCGAGCAGCACGTGCGCGACCTCTCGGCTCTCGCCGTGCTCGTCCCCGATCTCGCCGATCCGCTCCCGGCGGCGCTCGACGGGCTGAGCGCCTGGTGCGGGGACACGGATGCTGCCGCCCCGGCCTCGCTGCTGCGGCCCGAGGTCGTCGCGGCGATCGCCACGGACGCCCCCGGGGCGGTCGAGGTGCACGTCGCGCTCGCGGCGGCAGCGGCCGAGACCGCGGAGGCGGCCGCGGAGGCGGAGCCTCTCGACCCGCACCAGGCGCTCGAGCTCGCCCACCGGGTGTCGCTGCTCACGGCGGCCGCCGCGGTGGTCGACGGCTGGATGCACGCGCGGGGCTCGGAGGCGATCGCGGGCGACCCGCTCGCGATGGAGGCGTGCCTCAGACGCATCCGCGGGCGCGTGGTACGGCGGCAGCCGCCGCTTCCCGCCGACCTCGTGGCGCGGCTCGTCGCGCACGCCGAAGCCCGCGCCGCGAGCGGCGAGGAGATGGCGATCGGTCCCGCATGCGCGACCGTCCCGCCGATGTGAGAAGAGAGAGGGAGACAGATGCCTGTACAGCTGACCACCACCGAGATCGAGCAGTGGCTCGTCGGACGCGTCGTCGCCTACGGCAAGATCCAGGCCGATGCCTTCACCGTGGACACACCGCTCGCCGAACTCGGACTCGACTCCGTCTACGCCCTGACGCTCTGCGGCGACATCGAGGACGAGTTCCAGCTCGAGGTCGATCCGACGATCGTGTGGGACCACCCCACGATCCGCGAACTCGCCGAGGGCATCCGGCAGCGTGCCGATGAGTGATCCTCACGGCGATGCCCGGCGCACGCTCGTCTCCGCGCGGGGAGTGCACGTCGTGGCGGGCCGCATCCCCGGTGCCGGATCGGGCTTCGATCCCGAGGAGGCCGAAGAGCTTCTCGGAACGGATGCTGCCACCCTCGGCTCGCTCGACGAGGCACGGGTCGCGTCGTACCTGACGGCGCGCCGGTGGGTGCGCGACATCGTCACCGTGCGCCTGCGGCGCCCCTGGAGCGGATTCGAGACGACTCCACGCGGGGTGAAGCCGCGACTCGCCGACTCGACGCTGGATGTGAGCATCGCCCACGCCGGCGACCGGCTCGTCGTCGGGGTGGTCGAACACGGGCGAATCGGCGTGGACGTCGAGCTCGTCGCATCCGTCTTCGATCAACCCTCGCTCGCCCGTCGCCTGTGCACGCCCGCCGAGCACCGCCGCGCCGAACGGCTGCCGCTCGCCGACCGCAGGGCATGGCTCACCCAGCTGTGGGCGGTGAAAGAGTCGTACGCCAAGGCGCTGGGGGCGGGACTCGCACTGGATTTCCGTGGGTTCGACGCGGCGGGTCTGCGTCACAGTGCGGCCGTTCGCGGTGTGCTGACTCCCGGATCGGGTGCCAGCCGTGCAAAGATCGCTGTCAGCTGGGTCGACGCCGCCCCTTCCTGTTCTCCGTCGCCTGTTCGGGCGATCTAGTCCCATCCCGGAAGGGCATGTTCATGCGTCTGTCTGTCATCGGTTGCGGGTATCTCGGAGCCGTCCACGCCGCGGCGATGGCGTCGATCGGTCACGATGTGGTCGGTATCGACGTCGACGAGCGCAAGGTCGCGTCGCTGTCGAAGGGTGAGGCGCCGTTCTTCGAGCCCGGGCTGCAGGAGATCCTCACCGAGGGCATCGCCTCGGGACGCCTGCGGTTCACCACCGACATGTCCCAGGCGCAGGGCGCCGCGGTGCACTTCGTCGGGGTCGGCACCCCGCAGCAGAAGGACGGGTACGCCGCCGACCTCACCTACGTCAACGCCGCCGTCGACGGCCTCGTCCCCTACCTGTCGCCCGGCGACATCGTCGCCGGCAAATCGACCGTGCCGGTCGGCACCGCCGCCGAGCTCGCACCCCGCGTCGAGGCGACCGGCGCGACGCTGGTGTGGAACCCCGAGTTCCTGCGCGAAGGGTTCGCGGTCAAAGACACCATCGACCCCGACCGGCTCGTGGTGGGCGTGCCGGCCGGCGAACCTGGTGACGCGGCCGCCGACGTGCTGCGGGAGGTGTACCACACGGCCGTCGCGAAGGACACGCCGTTCATCGTCACCGACCTCGCCACCGCCGAGCTCGTGAAGGTCGCCGCCAACGCGTTCCTGGCCACCAAGATCTCGTTCATCAACGCGATGGCCGAGATCGCCGAAGTCACCGGCGCCGACGTGACCCAGCTCGCCGACGCGATCGGACACGACGTCAGGATCGGCCGCCGCTTCCTCGGCGCCGGCATCGGGTTCGGCGGCGGCTGCCTGCCCAAAGACATCCGCGCGTTCTCCGCCCGCGCCGAAGAACTCGGCCGCGGCGAATCGGTCGCGTTCCTCCGCGAGGTCGATGCGATCAACCTGCGCCGCCGCGACCGCGCCGTCGACCTCGTCATCGACGCGCTCGGCGGGTCCGTGTTCAAGAAGAACATCACCGTGCTCGGCGCCGCATTCAAGCCCTACAGCGACGACATCCGCGACTCCCCCGCGCTCGACGTCGCCGTGCGCCTGCACGGCCTCGGCGCCTGGGTCACCATCACCGACCCCGCCGCGATCGAGAACGCGCAGCGCCTGCACCCGCAGCTGAACTACGTCGAAGACCGCGACGAAGCCCTCCGCGAAGCCGACGCCATCATCATGGTCACCGAATGGGACGAGTACCGCCGCGAACTCACCCCCGAACACGCCGCCACCCTCACCCGCGGCAAGGTCGCCATCGACGGCCGCAACGGCTGGGACGCCGCCGCCTGGAGAGACGCCGGCTGGAGCTACCACGGCATGGGACGGCCGTAACGGCGGCGGTTCGCGGACTCAGAGTTCGCGGGCTCAGAGTTCGCGGACTCTGAGTTCGCGGACTCAGAGTTCGTGGACGCTGAGGAGCTGCCAGCCCTCGGGCACTTTGGCTTCGAGCGCGGCCATGTCGTCGGCCTCGATCTCGTCGACACCGTCACGACGGGCGGTCGTCGCCGTCGAGGTGAGCAGCTGCGAACCCTTCGGCATCGCCGCCGGAATGTCCGTCGCCACCCACCCCGCGGTCAGCTGTGAGGTCACGGCTGCGTTGAGGGCCTCGAGGGAGGCGCCTTCCACATCGACGGTTCGGGTTTCGACAGGGCGGATGCGGCCGACGAGCATAGGTCGATCCTACGAGCGTCCTGCGGCAACGCTGATCGAACCGGGCCTGTTTTCCGCGGACAGCCTGCGGTATCGTCGCCCTATTCTCGACGGTGAGACAGCTCCCGCACCCGAGCCTGGCTGCCGCCGTCACGGAATCCGTGACTCGTGCCGAGACGCCCGTACGACCTCCGCGAGTCGCTGGGGGACGGAGTACGACGTGAAGCGTGCACTCATCACCGGGATCACCGGTCAGGACGGCTCTTACCTGGCCGAGCTTCTGCTCGGAAAGGGCTACGAGGTCCACGGCCTGATACGCCGGGCGTCGACCTTCAACACCCAGCGCATCGACCATCTCTATGTCGATCCGCACGATCCGAGCGCGAGGTTGTTCCTCCACTACGGCGACCTGAGCGACGGCGCCGGGCTCGTGAGCCTCCTCGTGAAGATCCATCCTCACGAGGTGTACAACCTCGCCGCACAGTCGCACGTGCGGGTGTCGTTCGACGAGCCCGTGCACACCGCCGACACGACGGGCATCGGCACGGTCCGCCTGCTCGAAGCCGTGCGCTCTTCGGGCATCGACACGAAGTTCTATCAGGCCTCCACGTCGGAGCTGTACGGCGCCACCCCTCCGCCGCAGAACGAGGAATCGCGCTTCTACCCGCGTTCCCCGTACTCCGCCGCCAAGCTGTACAGCTTCTGGATCACGAAGAACTACCGCGAGGCGTACGACATGTTCGCGGTGAACGGCATCCTGTTCAACCACGAGTCCCCGCGCCGCGGCGAGACGTTCGTCACGCGCAAGATCACGCGCGCGGTCGCCCGCATAAAGGCGGGCCTGCAGAACGACCTGTACCTCGGCAATCTGGATTCGATCCGGGACTGGGGGTACGCGGCCGAGTACGTAGAAGGAATGTGGCGGATGCTGCAGGTCGATGAACCCGAGGACTTCGTGCTCGCGACGGGCGTCGGATACACGATCCGCGACTTCCTCGAGGCCTCGTTCGGCCATGCAGGCCTGGATTGGCAGGAGTACGTGAAGTTCGACGAGCGCTACCTGCGCCCCACCGAGGTGGACGCTCTCATCGGCGACCCGTCGAAGGCCGCCGACAAGCTCGGGTGGAGAGCAACCCTCGACGGCAAGGACCTCGCCCAGCTGATGGTCGACGCCGACATCGAGGCGCTCGACCAACGACCGGAGTGGATCGACTCCGTCAAGCTCGCCTCGTGGACGGCCGAGCCGTCGCTGGTAGGCCCATGACCACCGCGACCGACGGTGTCTCGTGCGCGCCCGGGGAACTCGACCGCGACGCGACGTTCTACGTCGCGGGTCACCGGGGGCTCGTCGGGTCGGCCATCGTTCGGCAGTTGGATGCTGCGGGCTTCACGAACATCGTGGGCAAGACGTCCGCCGAACTCGATCTCAAGAACCGCGACGACGTCTTCGCCTACCTGGCCGAGATCAGGCCGCGATACCTGGTGCTCGCCGCAGCCAAGGTGGGCGGCATCCTCGCGAATTCGACATACCCGGTCGATTTCCTCAGCGACAATCTCCGCATCCAATCGAACGTGCTCGACGCGGCGCTGGAGAACGAGGTCGAGCGGGTCGCGTTCCTCGGCTCGTCGTGCATCTATCCGAAGTTCGCGGAGCAGCCGATCCGCGAGGACTCGCTGCTCACCGGACGCCTGGAACCGACGAACGACGCGTACGCGATCGCGAAGATCGCCGGCATCCTGAACATCCAAGCCGTGCGTCGCCAATACGGCTTGCCGTGGATCTCGGCGATGCCGACCAACCTCTACGGGCCGAACGACAACTTCTCGCCGCAGGGGTCGCACGTGCTCCCGGCGCTGATCCACCGGTACGACGAGGCGGTGAGCTCCGGCGCTTCGTCGGTGACGAACTGGGGCACCGGGACGCCGCGCCGCGAGTTCCTGCACGCCGACGACATGGCCGATGCTGTGCTGCACCTGCTGGAGCACTACGACGGCCCGGAGCAGGTCAACGTCGGCACCGGCACGGACGTCACCATCCGCGAGATCGCCGACATGATCGCCGGGATCGTCGGCTTCGAGGGCGAGACCGAGTGGGACACCTCCAAGCCCGATGGCACTCCGCAGAAGCTGCTCGACGTATCGAAGCTCGCCGCGGCCGGGTGGAGGTCGAAGATCCCGCTGGAGGACGGACTCGAGCGCACGGTTGCGTGGTACCGCGACCACGCCGGCGCGATCCGCGTGTAGTCGATCGCGCTTCGATGCGGGGCAGCGGCCCTCAGGCTCGGGGGAGAGTAATTCTGAGAGCCGCTGCACGGGTCACGGTAGACGCGAGTTCATCACATGGGTCCCCGGGTTGACAGGCCTCAGCGTAGCCCGTAGGGGCGGTGCTGTCCCACGCGATTTCGAGCATCGGCTGCCCACGTTTCGCGAATCACGCCGGTCGTACCGCTACCTTGGAGCCACTGCCGGCTCCTGTCTCGTCACGGAGGACACGAAATGACTCAGCGCCCGCTCGGCGTCACCCTCGTCGCCATCATCGCCTGGATCTCGGGCTTCCTGCAGATCATCGGCTCGATCTTCGTGATCATCGCCGGCCTCTTCATCACGTGGCCGGCCATCCTCGGGTGGATCAGCCTCATCATCGGCATCGTCACGCTGTGGGTCGGCGTCGGCCTCTGGCGCGGCAACCCCACCGCTCGCACGATCGCGACGATCGTGTTCGTCGCGAACATCGTGCTCGAGGTGCTGGGGATGTTCAACGGCGAGAGCCTCTGGTCGGCCATCGGCGGCAGCATCCTGTCGCTCATCGGCCTGATCCTGCTCTACACGCGCTCAGCGCGGGAGTACTTCGGCAGCTGATACGACCCGGCTGTTACGTGGCGAGGTGCGCGAGCAGCTTCTTGAGCAGCACGTCGAAGCTCTCATCTTCGGGCTTCTCGGGCTCGGGGGCTGGCGGCTTCTTCGCGGTCATCGCCTTGGGCACCAGCACGGTGCCGCGGACCGACGTCATCTCAGGATCCACCGGGAACCACTCCCGCAGCGATTCGCTGAGCGCCGCGACAGCGAGGAGCCTGTCGAGATCCTTCAGGTGCACGTCGTCAGTGACCTTCTTGCGGACCTCCGCGTCGACCTCAGACAGCGCTTCGGTGACCTGACAGTAGGCGTGGGTGAGACTCTTGAGCTTCTCGGTGGTGAGGTCGAAGTTGTCGGCTTCGGTCTCGAGCATGGTTGCCGCTGTGGTGACGGCTTGCGCGGCCGACGCGAGCGGGTCGGGCTTCGCAGGGGCCTCCCCGGGGGCCGGCGTCGCGGGCGGGTCGGGGTCGACGTCGGGCTGATTCTGCGGGGGGAGCGGCGGGCGCGGGGGCACGACGACGGCGGGAGCGGCGTTGAGTTCTTCGGCGCCCGGTGTGCCGCTCTGGGCGGGACTCGCGGTCGTGGCGGCGGGGACGGTCGGCGCGACGGGCTCGGGCGGCTTATTGGGCTCGCGGTCCTTCTGCCGGGGGCGGTTGCGGTCTTGCCGGCTCATGAGGTGCTCCCTTGGTTCGACGCGAACAGGATGGCGCGGTAACAGGCGAGCGAGTACGCGACGATCGGGTCGCGATCATAACCTCCCGTCACCGCGAGAGCGGCTTCCTCGCAGCGGAAGCGCTCTGCATCCGTGAGGACGGCTTTCGGATCACCAGCGTGGGCTTCGCGGGGCCGCGCCTCGTTCGACGCGGCCAGGTCCGCCTGTGTGCGCGGGTGCACGGCGTCCCACGCCGCACGCTCCTGGGCGAACTCGGCGAGACCGAGGGCTTCGGGCCGCGTGGTGGGCGGAGTGGCGAGTCGCGACGCGCGGAACTCGTCGAGGAGCAGCAGCTGACGCCGCCGGATCGCGAGCTTGGGCGGCTCGCGCTTCGACAGCGGACCGCCGAACGTCTCGCGCCGCAGCTTCTGGTACTGCTCGTCGACGCTCCGCTGGCCCGGGTGAGGCGTCTCTCCGCTCAGTTTCACGGCCGCATCCGCATTCATGGCCGCGACGACGCGCGTCTGCAGCAGGCGCAGGAGCAGACCGTTCTGCCGCATCTGCGACATGCGCACCTCGTCCTTGACACGGAGGAAGCGCGAGGCATCGGGGGGCGCGGCCGGGGCTGCGGGTTGCGCTGAAGCGGGAGCCGAGGGACGACGATGCGGGAACGTTGTGCGCCGCCACACCCAGTCGTCGGCCCCTCCCGGGCGCGCGCGGGTCAGTTCCTCGAGGATCGCCCCGTCCAGGAACTCCCGGTAGGCCTCGTGCGGCTTCGGGTTCTTCGGGTCGTGGATCTGGGGGTCGCGGTAGGCGTAGTTCGCGAGGGTGGTCCAGGCGGCGCGGTTCTGCGGATCCAGTTCGATGGCACGAGCGAGGATCGGGATGCCTCGGGCCCGCGTCGCTCGGTTGCTCGAGAGCGCGCTGCTGCCGATGTAGTGCAGCGCGATCGACTCGCCGTCGGTCGCCCCCGACAGATCAGCATCGAACTCGGACCGGTACCTCGAGCGCAGCGTCGCGATCAGCTCGCCACCGATCAGCGCGGCCAGCACCTCGGCCGGGGTCATCTCGTCGACGCCCGTCAGCGGCTCGCCGATCTTGACCCGCTTCGCCTTCATGAGGGCGCCATTGCGTGAGATGGTCACCGACGCCGCCGTCTCACCCTCGTTCTCGACCGTCAGCGTCCAGGGCGTCGCCCCGACGATCGCGCTCACGGCGACCTGCAGCGTGGCGACGAACTTGTTGTCGGAGAGCTCGCTCACGGCGGCGGCCGCGGTGGTCAGGTCGGTGCCGACCGGAAACTCGAGCCCTCGATTCGTCTGCCCCGCCATCGCGTCCATCGCGGCCATGATGTGCGCGCTGTCGAGGCCGGTGCCGTCGTCTTTGCTCTTGAGCTTGATCGCGACACCCTGCCGCGTCGCGAAGGCGAACGTCAGAGTGGCGATCGTCAGAAGCGCGACAAGCAGAACGACCCACCAGGTGCCGGAACGCCCCAGTACCTCGGGAACGAACTGCTCGAAGCGATAACCCTCGCGATCCACATCGGCATCGCTGGTCGGGCCGCCCTGCGCCATCACCCACATGCCGCGCAACGCGACATAGGCCGGTATGGCGACCGCGAATGTCAGACCGACGATCCATGCCGCGATGCGCCAGCTGCGCATCGACCGCAGGTTGCGCACCTTCGGCAGCAGCGCGAGCAGTCGCGCGATCACGAGCAGCGCGAGCGTGAACAGTCCGACGAAGACGAGAATCGGAACGAGCGCGTCGAGGGTGTCCGTGAAGACCTTCCACAAGGCTCCGAGGTCCACCCCGTCGTACTCTGTCGGATCCTTCACGGGACGCAGACACTCCGCGACCTCGGCCGCGTTCCATCCCGGCTGCGCGAGCAGAAGCTCGGTCGCCACCCGCAGCGCGTCTTCGCCGCCACCCTTCGCGATCGCGACCGCCGCCTCGCAGTCGGCGTCCGCGCCGAACGCCGCCGTCGGCGGGCCGAACACCGCCACCGCGGCGCCGGCGACAACGGCGCCGACGCCGGCACTACCCGCAAGACCACGCCAACCAGGCATACGGCCCCCACCGTCTCCCGGAAACCCCCGGATTAGCGCATATCGTGGCCCTGTCGCCCACCGCGCGTCAAGTCCCTCGTCGGCCGCGGGCGCAGCATCCGTCAATCCGGAACTCTGCGCCGCTCCCTCAGGTGCACGATCGCGAGGCCGATTGCGGCGCCCAGCACGTTGGCGACGATGTCGCGGAGGCTCGGCGTGCGCTGGGCGAGGAGCAGCGCCTGCCCCGATTCGATGACCAGCGTGGTGGCGAGGGCGATCGGCACGACGAGTCCGCGGTGCAGCGGGAGCGCGAACGCCAGCAGCACCCCGAACGGCACGAACAGCGCAACGTTCGCGGTCGTCTCGATGAGGTCGTACGTCAGCCACGGAACCGCCCGCGTGATCGCCTCGAGGAAGGCTGACGCTCCGCGATCCACGGGTGTGGGCCAGAACGCGATGAGCGCGAGCATCACACCGTAGACGACGAGCAGACGGATGCCGCGGCTCTGCCCGCGACGAAGGTGCACCGTTGCGACAGCCGCCGTGGAGGTCTGCGCGGGCGCGAGAGGGGGTGCATCGGCGATGGCGGGCTCCCCTCGATCGGGCGCCGCGACACTGCCGCGCAGTGCGGCGATTCTACTCGGGAGGACATGCGGGCGCGCATGGATTCTTTCTTGTGGAACGTTTGTTCGAATGTCGTCGTCGTAGATTGATTCGAGACTCTCGATGTCGCGGCGCGACGGCAACGGGCGTTGACGCTGCCGATCTGGCACAACTCCCATGATGGATCGCCTCGGGAAACCGCCGAAGTAGTCAATGAAGATCCGGTTTGCCTGCAGCTCCTGATGCCACCTCTGGCATCGCGTATCTTCAAGAGAGATTAGAACAAATCTTTGACACTCGCACCAGTTTTCGATACGCTGGATCCATGACCAGCGCACTGTCATCCCTCGCCGAGGCGATCGACGCGGCGCGCGGAATTCTGCCCGACGGCCGCGACATCGCGTCGCTCACACCGGCCGAGCTGATCGCTCTCAACGACCAGATCGGGCGTGGCAAGCGTCTCGCCGAGAGTGTGCAGGCGCTGGTGGCTTCCGAGATCCAGCGGCAGTCACGACCCGAGCTCGGGCCCGACAGCCTCGCGAAGATCCAGGGCTTTCGCAATCCCACACAGTTCATCGCGGCGACGATGGGCACCACCACCGGCGATGCCGCGCGGCTCGTGAAGGTCGGCGAGGCCACGACCCCACGCACGCTGCTGTCGGGCGACAAGGCACCCGCCCGGCACCCTCACGTCGGGCAGGGCCTCGGCGACGGCCGCATCGGTGCACAGGCCGCGGCGGCGATCATCGCGATGCTCGACCGCGTCGCGATCCGTGCCGGCGCAGAGAAGGTCGCCCAGGCCGAGAAGCTCCTCGTCGAGCAAGCCGCCGGGCTCCCCCTCGACGCGCTCTCCAAGCTCATCCTCCGCGCCGAGGCCTGGCTCGACCCCGACGGCGTCGAGCCGCGTGAGGCAGACCTCGCGGCGGAGACCACAGTGAAGGTCCGGACTGACCACCGAGGCATGCTCATCATCCACGGTGAGTTCGATCCCGTCAGCGGCGCGCCGGTCAAGACGGCGATCGAGGGCTACGTCACCGCGCAGTTGCGCGCCCAGCGCGATGCCGAGTCCGCCCGCGCAACGTCGGCAACCGACGCGCACGCGACACCCCTTCTTGACGAGACGACCGATGCTGAGCGCCGAACCATCCCGCAGATGCAGGCCGATGCCCTCGTGAGCATCTGCGAGCACGCCCTCGGGTGCGACGAGAAAGACCTCCCCCTCAACGGCGTGACCGTGGTCGTGCGCATGGACCTCGAGACGCTCCGCGAAGGCACCGGCACCGCTGAGATCGACGGCATCGACGCTCCGATCTCGGCCTCCGCGGCCCGCAAGCTCGCGTCGAGCGCGTCGATCATCCCCGCCGTGCTCGGCGGCGACAGCGAGATCCTCGACTGGGGCCGCGAGCGGCGGCTCTACTCCAAGTCCCAGAAGCTCGCCCTCGGCGAGCGCGACGGCGGGTGCGCCGGGTGCGCGCTTCCGCCGCAGTTCACGAAGGTGCATCACATCCGCTGGTGGGCGCGAGACGCCGGCCCCACCGACCTCGACAACGGGGTGCTGCTCTGCGAATCCTGTCACCACCGCGTACATGACAACGGGTGGGACGTACAGGTCGAAGGCACCGGAAGAAGAGCCAAGGTGTGGCTCATCCCACCCGCCTACGTCGACCCCGCACGCACCCCGCGCCTCGGCGGGCGCGCCCGCTACGACTTCGCCACCGTCTGAGCCCCGTTATCGTGGGCCCGTGCCCACCCATGCTTCGACCGACGCGACGGTAATGCTGCGCCTGGACGAAGCCGACGAGCTCGCCGCCGCGTGGGTATCCGCGCTGGCGGAGAGGCGCGGCATCCGTGCCCTTCTCATCAAAGGGCCGGCACTGCACCTCCACGGCCTGCGTGAAGAGCGGGTGTCGGCAGACGTGGACCTGCTCGTCGAGCCGGCCCGGTTCGACGAGCTGTGCGAGGCGATCGCAGATTCCGGGTGGAGGAAGCGGCCGTCAGGACTCGTCGGCGAGCTGACCACCCTGCACTCGAACACATACCTGCGCGACGGATGGCCGTGCGACCTCGATGTGCACAGCTTCTTTCCGGGCTTCCTCGCCGACCCTGCCGACGTGTTCGAGGCGCTCTGGCGGCACCGGTGGACGCTGGAGCTCGCACACCGCGACTGCCTCGCGCTCGACAAGGTCGCCGGGGCGCTCATCCTGGGCCTGCACTCGCTGCGCGGGGCGACGATCCAGCCGCGCCACCTCGACGAGCTCGAGCAGTTGGTGCGTACGCCCTTCACAGACACCGAGCGTCTCGAACTCGGATTCCTCGCCCGCGAGACCGGCTGCGTCGCGACCCTCGAGTCGGTGCTGCCCCGCCTGGGCGTGCAGATCGAGCCGTCCGCCGCCGAACTGACGTCACCGGCCCTGCGCGATTGGCGCGAACGCGTGTCGGCGGGATCGTTCGGCTCCTACTTCTGGCTGCTGGCGCTGCGCAAGTCGCCGTGGAGCGCACGCCCCCGCATCCTGTGGGGCGCCTTCTGGCCCTCCCGCCGCGACCTGCTGATCTCCCGACCCGAAACGGTCGACACATTCCGCGGACGGACGCGGGCGCGACTCGCGCGCTGGGGGCGCGGCATCCGTTCCGGCCCCGCCGGTCTGCGGGCCGTCTGGACCCACCGCCGCGGCGTCACCCCATGACGAACCACAGCGCGGCCACCGCCGCAAGGAACACGGCCGCGACACAGATGAGCCACATGGGTGCTCCGCCGTATTCGCGGAGGAACCACGGCTCCTGTCCGATCTCGTACCGCCGCCGCCGACGTCGTCGCTGTGCCATGGCGAGCCCCCGCTCGTAGTTCTGCTGCACGACGCCGTTGTCTGAGCCCGACCGTACGCGCGCGCGGTTGCCGGATGGGGGCGTGCGTGTAACGAATGGCCGCACGACGCTCAGGATCTCGTAAAGACGCCGAGGACGTTACGCCGCGTTGACGGGCTGCCATCTGCGTTCCACTAGGGTGAGGATCACGTCGACGGTTTGGGGCCGTCGCATGTCGGGCGAGGGGTCGCCCGTTCTGTTGAAGGCTGTGGGAGCCCGTTCGACGCCCGTCAGCCACGACTGTTCTCTGGGGGAACACAGTGACCGACACGCTCGCGCGCGCTCTCGAACCGGCCGACAACGGCATGGACCGCCGGAAGCTCCTGAAGATGGGCGTTTGGGCTGCGCCGGTGGTGGTGCTGGCCACGGCCGCGCCCGCCGCAGCCGCGTCGAACCCGGATCTCACGGTAACCGCCACAACAAGCCGGGAGGTTGGTGTGACCACCACCAATCCCGGGCGCGACACGATAATCGTGTCGACGGACGTGACCGTCAACAAGACGGCGACTCTCATTGTCGTGCTCCAGATCGCTGAGAATGGAGCCTGGGCTGCTGGCATCCCCGATCAGGACACCGTCTCAGCCCAGTCCGTGACCAAGACGGTCGCGCTCGCGGCGGGGACGACGAAACTCAAGTTCCCGAAGTTCACCCGCGGCAACAACGGCAAGAAGCCGAGCGTCACGCTAACCTACAAGCTCGTCAACGGCCTAGAGGTTCTGCCTGCCCAATCAGTCACCTGGTAGGCACTTATCTGAGACCGACTTCGGCGTCGGCCGCCATTCAAGGGACTCACCGCCAGCCGGTGAAGACGAGGTCCTGATCGCGGAGGGTTCCTAGGAACGACTCGACGTCACCGCGAATCGCATCGTGATCGACCTCGGCGGCCTCAGCAACACGCGCGACGATCGTGTCTGAGCAACCGGGACCCGCGGCGAGCGCGGTCCAGATCATTGCCGCTGACCCCTTGAGAGCCAGCGGAGACGCGGCAGGATTCGCCAGTGCCAGCACCACGACGCGCGAGGATTCGCCCGTCCAGGCGACGTCGTCGTGGATGCGCCACAGCGGGTCATCCGCGGACGCCACCGGCGACGACAATTGCAGCACCCCGGCACCGACGAGCTCGTCTACCGCCGCTTCGACGGCGGCCGCAGCATCCGTCCCCTCTGGAGCGCCGTACGCAGAAACCGCAGCCTCAGCGAAGGAGTCAAGACCGACACCATCGGCCGCACGCCAGAGCGCGGGAGCGATGCCCGCCAGCACACGCACGGTGCCGGCGTGGTCGGCGTCGAGGTGCAGGAGCGCGAGCCGATCGGGATCAGCCAGCGGCAGCTCGTCGAGCGGCGGGACGCGGCGGAACAGCCGTCCACCAGAACCCGCAGACGCTGCAGCCCGCCCCGACGACACGGACTTCGACACCCGCGGCGGCGACGGCGACATCTCCGCGACCTCGGGAATCACCGAGACGAGGGCGGAGGCATCCGTGTACGACACCCGGCGCACGCCGCCGACCGACGCGACGTGCGCGGCGATCGTGCGGAGCGGCGCGGGAAGGTTCGTGAGGTAGCTCGACTGCGCCACGAGTTCCTCGAGCGCGTCGCCCAGATCGACGTCCGAGACGACCGCACCGTCGACGCCCTCGCGCCGATCGAGCAGCACGATGCCGGCGAGCCGAAGCGAGCCACCCGGCAGCGCGCCCAGCCCCAGAGCCGAAGGCGAGCGCTGCGCCTTCTCAGGCTCCCCCGGTTCGATGATCGACAGCGGCTTCCGATAGGGCAGAACGCGACCCGAAACGTCGATCGCCACCGTCTCGTCCGACACGTACCCGTACGCCTCGCCGAGCATCCGCGCCGCCGTCGTCTTGCCGCGACCACTCGGACCCACGAGCGCCACCACCCGACCATCGGGCAGAGCGATGCCGGCGGCGTGCAGCATCCACAGCCGTCCGCGCTGGGCCTCGATCGCGGCGAGCGTCACGCGCTGAGACAGCGACGACAGCAGAGAACGGATGCTGCCACCCGCGGCCGCGACCACCTCGATGTCGGCGTCACCCAGCGCCGCAGCATCCGTCCGCGCATCCTGCCAGGCCGTTTCGACAGCAACCCGCGATTGCGAACCCAGGCCGTCGCACACGATGCCCACCCGCACCCCGAGGGCATCGATCACGAGGTTGTCCTGCACACGCGGTAGTGTACGGGGGACTGGGAGGGGCCCATGGAGCTGCGGGATTACCTGCGCATCTTGCGAGCACATTGGCTCGCCATCGTGGCCCTCACTCTCCTGGGCGTGGCCGTGGCGTGGGGATGGACCGCCCTGCAGCCCAAGGTCTACACCGCCAACGCCAGCGGGATCGTCACGGCGACCAACGCCGGGTCCGACACCGGCTCATCGCTCGTCGGCGACCAGCTCGCCCGCAGCAAGGTGACCTCGTATGTCGAGCTCGGGTCGTGGCGCGCGGTCGCCGAATGCGCGATCGACGAACTCGGACTGAATACGACCCCCGAATCCCTCGTCACCCGCGTCGACGTCTCGAACCCCCTCGACACCGTCATCGTGCGTGTCACGGCGAGCGCGTCGAGCCCCGAAGAGGCCCGCGACCTCGCCGAGTCGTGGCTCGGGTGCATGGTCGAGCAGATCAACAACGTCGAGGGCACCGACGAGACCGGCACCGCCGCCGTCACGCTCGTCACCGGCGACTCTGCCCGTCTGCCCACCGCCCCGTCGTCGCCGAACGTGCGCCTCGCGCTCGCGCTCGGCGCGCTCGTCGGACTCGCCCTCGGCATCGGCTACGCGGTGGTGCGCCACGTGCTCGACCGGCGGCTGCGCGACCCGCGCGACATCGAGCGCGAGACCGGCGTGCCCGTCGTCGGAACCCTGCCGGTCGACAAGGGCCTGAGCGTCGAGCGCGGCCTCGCCGACTTCGAGAGCCAGCATTCCTCCTCCGCCCCGCTCGCCGAAGCGATGCGCGAGCTCCGCACGAACCTGCAGTTCATGGACGTCGACAACCCGCCCCGCGCGATCGTCGTCACGAGCCCGCTCCCCGGCGACGGCAAGTCCACGATGGCGGCCAACCTCGCCGTGAGCCTCGCCGCCGCGGGCCGCCACGTCGTGCTCCTCGACGCGGACCTGCGCCGCCCCATGGTCTCGACCGTGTTCGGACTGCCCGACGGCGCCGGCCTCACCGACGTGCTCGCCGGACGCGCCGAGCTCAACGAGGTCGTGCACAACGTCGGCGCGAGCCGCAACCTCGCCGTCATCACCGCCGGCCGCGTGCCGCCGAACCCGAGCGAGGTGCTCGGCTCGAACCGCATGCAGGCGCTGGTGCAGAGCCTCACCGAGCACGCCCTCGTCATCATCGATTCCCCACCCCTTCTTCCGGTGACGGATGCTGCGGTCCTCACGACCGCCGCAGACGGGGCGCTCGTCGTGGTCAGCGCGGGAAAGACGACGTACGACATGCTGCACAAGGCACTCGCGAACCTCGGCAAGGCCAACGCCCGCGTGCTCGGAGTGGTGCTCAACCGCGTGCCGCGCAAGAACGGCGCGTACTACGGCTACCAGTACCAGGGCGACTACGCGGGAGCAGACACCCGCTGACTCCGGAAAGCGGATGCTCAGACCGGCCCCTTAGGGTGGAGCGGTGACCGACTCCCCCCTGCCCCGCTCCGTGCGCCGCGGGGGCCTCGTCTTCGCGATCGTCCTCGGCTGCCTGCTGGTGGCCGCGGTGGTCGCCACCGTGTGGATCGGGGTGCGCGGCGCCCTCGCCTACAGCCACCTCCGCGACGCGCAGCAGACGGCGGCCGCCGTGCGGGAGAACCTCGCCGACCCGGCCGCCGCGAGCGACGCGATCGCCGCCCTCGCCGCCGACACGGGCGCCGCCCACGCCCTGACCTCCGACCCGGTGTGGTCGCTGGCCGAGGGTCTCCCGTGGATCGGACCGCAGCTGGCCGCGGTCGCAGCCGTCGCCGAGTCGCTCGACGGCGTCACCAGCACCGCGCTTCGGCCGCTGTCGGAGGTCGCCGCCTCGTTCCAGGTCGACGCACTGCGCCCCCAGGGTGGCCGCCTCGACCTCGCACCCCTGCAGCAGATCAGCGGGGCCGCGCAGACCGCGAGTGACGGGGTCGGCGCGGCCGCAGCATCCGTCTCGTCCATCGATCGTGCCGCGCTCGTCGCGCCCGTCCGCGACGCGGTGGACGAGGTCGACGGCCTGCTCACCGAGGCCGGGGTCGCCACCGACGCCCTCGCCCGCGCCACGCAGCTGCTGCCGTCGATGCTCGGGGCCGACGCGCCGCGCGACTACCTCGTGCTGTTCCAGAACAACGCCGAGTGGCGCTCGCTGGGCGGGATCCCCGGCGCGATGGCGCTCATCCACACCGAGGGCGGCGCGCTCAGCCTCGCCGCGCAGGAGTCCTCGAGCGACTACCCGCGCTACGACGACGCCGTACTGCCGCTCGGCGACGAGGTCACCGCGATCTACGGCGACCGCCCGGGCCGGTGGATCCAGAACGTCACGCAGGTGCCCGACTTCGCCGTCAGCGGTGCGCTCGCCCGCGAGATGTGGGCCCGACAGCACGGCGGGCAGCAGGTCGACGGAGTGATCTCGCTGGACCCCGTCGCGCTGTCGTATCTGCTCGAGGCGACCGGACCCATCACCCTGCCGACGGGCGACGTGCTCGCTCCCGACAACGCCGTGCAGCTCCTGCTCAACGACGTCTATTCGCGGTACACGCGCCCCGCCGACCAGGACGACTTCTTCGCCATGGCCGCGGCCGCCGTGTTCGAGCGGCTCTCGAGCGGCGACGCCGACCCGGCCGCGCTCGTCGGCGCGCTCACCCGCGCCGGCGACGAGGACCGCCTGCTGCTGTGGAGCACGCATGAGAACGAGCAGACCCTGCTCGCCGACACCACCCTCGGGGGCGGGCTGCCGGTCTCGGACGACGAAGCCTCGCGCTTCGGCGTCTACGTCAACGACGGCACCGGCTCGAAGATGGACTTCTACCAGAACGCGACGACGGCGCTCGAGTGGTCGAGCTGCACCGTCGACGCCGCCGGAGCCGCGACCGGCGACGCCGTGCTGACCGTCACCGTGGGCAACACGGCGCCCGCGGACGCAGCATCCCTTCCCGCGTACATCACCGGCGACAGCGCCTTCGGGGTACCCGCGGGCATCACCCGCACGATCGGCTACCTGTACCTGCCGGAGGGCTTCGAACTGATCGACGCGACCATGTCGGACGGCACCGGATTCGGCGGCGGCACGCACGACGGGCGCCGCGTCGTGAGCTTCGCGATCGACCTGCCGCCGGGCGGATCGGCCACCGCGACGCTCACCGCGCGGGCGAACGAACCGGTCGCCGCGACGCTTGAGGCCGTGACCACGCCGACGCTCACCCCACCGGCCGCAGTTGCCGCGGTCTGCGGCGGTTCGTAGACTTCTTCCGATGCCCCACATCACCGGATCCCCCACGTCCATGCTCCTCCCCCGAGCCGCCGTCGCTGCGACGCTCGCCCTCGGAGCGGTCATCGCCGCGCCCGCAGCCGCGAACGCCTCCACGATCTACCCGCCCTCGGGCTCATGCACGACGACGCCCACGGCCCAGGCCGGCGGCACCATCTCGTTCGAGTGCGCCGCCGAGACCTTCTCGCCCGACGAGGCCGTCACCATCACCGTCACCGGTGAGAACGGCGCCGCCGCGCGCATCGGCATGGTGAGGTTCGCGATCACCACGGCCAGCGGCAACGCCTCGTCCGGGGCCGACGGCTCGCTCGCCGCGGTCGACATCACGCTGCCGTCGAACGCCACGGGCACCTACAACATCGCCGCGGTGTCGTCGACCTCCGCCGGCGGCACGGCCGCCGTCACCATCACCGGCGCCGACGGCCTCCCCGCGACAGGCCTCGACCAGGGCCAGACCATCGGGCTCTGGATCGGCGGCGGGGCGCTCCTGCTCGCCGGCGCAGCGCTCGCGGTCGTCGCCGCGGTGCGCCGCTCCCGCGACTCCCGCTGACCCGCGACTCGGGTCGGCGCCGCCGTCGGGGTCGAACGCTAGGGTGATCGCCATGGCATCCGCTGCGTCGACGACGCTCGAGCGCACCTACCGCTACCTGCGGATCGGGCTCGCCGGCACCGTCGTCGCGATCTTCGTCGCGATCGCCCAGGCGGCGACGACGTACGGCTGGCTGACCTCCATCAGCGACTACTTCTACACGCCGGCCCGCGACGTGTTCGTCGGCGCCTTGATCGCGGTCTCCCTCGCGCTGTTCGCGCTGTCGGGGCGCGGCGCCGAGAGGGCGCTCCTCGACGCCGCCGCACTGTTCGCGCCGCTCATCGCCCTGGTGCCGACGACGGTGGTCGCCGGCGCCGTGCCCGGGGTCGGCGAGACGTGCAGCGGACGCTGCTTCCCCCCGGAGTACGAGGCCGATGTCGCGAACGGCGTCGTCGTCTACCTCGTGCTCGGCGTGCTGCTGCTGCTCGTCGCGCTCTTGCTCGGCGCGCTCGGCCAGGTCTCGCTCGCGGCGGTCTGGCCGTCGCTGCTGATCGCGGCGATCGTGATCGCGGTGACCGGACTCACGTGGGTGTTCGCCCGAGACGCGTTCCTGCAGCACGCGCACTTCATCGCCACGACGGCGTTCTTCGCGCTGTTCGCGGCGGTCGCGGTGCTGGGTGCCTTCCCCCGGCAGGGTCCGCCTCCGGCGCCGGTGTTCCGCGTGCTGTACATCGCGATCGCCGTGGGGCTGGTGATCGTGCTCGTGGCGTACGTCGTGCTGCTGCCGCAGGCGAGCGGAAGCGGCATCCCCATCGTGCTCATCGTCGAAGCGATCGCACTCGCGCTGTTCTTCGCGTTCTGGGTGGTGCAGGGAATCGAGAAGTGGAGCGACCCGGACCCGTCGATCATCGCGGGCTGAGGCCGGCTCTTCGAGAGACGAAACGCCCCCGGGGGTTCGGGAGGGTCCGGGGACGTTCCGTCTGGCTTGTGGTGGGCTCCTCACTCACCCGAGGGCGCGGGGAAGAGGCCGCTGCAGCTCGGATCGATCGTGACGGGGGTCGCGGTCGCGGTCGGGGTGTGCCGCAGGCGCAGCGGACCGAGCTCGCCGGCGGGCAGCACGGCGGTGAACGAGACAGTCTCGGTCTCCCCCCTGCCGATGAACACGGTCTTGCTCACCGCCGTGTTGCCCTTCTCCACGCCGCTGCGCTCCCACCGCGCGACGTCCCCCCGTGCCGGTACGGTCTGGGTGATCTGCGCACCGGGTGGCGCGAAGAACAGCACGTCGAGGATCATCGTCGTGCGCGGCACTCCCAGCTGCCGGTTGCGGTACCCCAGGGTGTAATTGCTCCTGATGTCGTCGGTGATCCCGTTGTGCATCGTCATCGTGGTCGTGATGGTGCGTGCCGTGGCATCGCACGTCGCGGTGACGGTCGTGGCGAGGTGATAGTCGAGCTTGCTGACCGCGGAATCGTTCAGATAGATCCCCACCTGCGTCTGCGTCGTCGTGTCACCGGCGAGGGCGCCGTCGAGACCGAACTCCACGGCGAGCGCCTGCGCCGACGGGTCGGTGAACGCGAGGTTCACGCGCTGTTCCTTCGCCGATTGCTCGAGCGCGGCGAGCATCTGCAACGGATCCCACGACGACGCCGTGAGGTGGTTGAACACCTGCCGCGCAGCATCCGCGAAGAAGGCGTCCGAATCGGCACCCACGGGGTACCGCTCGTACGCGTCGCTCAGCAGCACCTTCACCGCGTTGTCGGCGGTGAGCTGCTCTCCCGTGCCGAGCGTCACCGGGCCAGACACCGCGAGCATGTGCGAGAGCACCACCGGATCGATCGACACGACTCCGTCGAACGTCGCACCCGTCGTATGCGTCCACAGCGCCTGGAACAGCTGCGCCGTCGTCGGGAAGTCGGG
Source organism: Microbacterium sp. F01 (assembly GCF_056156365.1). Taxonomy (NCBI): domain Bacteria; kingdom Bacillati; phylum Actinomycetota; class Actinomycetes; order Micrococcales; family Microbacteriaceae; genus Microbacterium; species Microbacterium sp. F01. Next base: position 723,473 of record NZ_CM149592.1, on the reverse strand, counting down.
GGTGAAGGTGAAGTCCTGCGAGTGCCGGGTCAGCGTGGGCAAGTAGATGCCCATGGTCTCGCCGGGGAGCGCCACGTACTCGTTGCCCTGCGTGCCTGCGTCGTAGAACGTCTGCGAGCTGCCCTGGTCGACGAACCCGAGCTTGCCGTCGGTGACCGTCACGATCATGCTCGCGGCGGGATTGCCGCCCGTGGCACGGATCTCGGCGTTGTTCTGGAACATCAGCAGATACGTCTTGGTACCCCCGGAGCCGGCCATGTCGAGCAGCGTCGGCAGATACTTCTCGGCCACGCCGAGAGCCGGCGTCGCGACCTCGATGAAGCCGAGGATGTCGGAGATCGACTCGCTGACCTCGGGCAGCAGCGTCGACGTGTCGATCGGCGCGACGATCGCCTGCGCTTCGGTGAAGGCCGCGGCGATCTCGGGGATCGAGCTCTGCACCTGCCGGAAGGGCTCCAGGTCGATCCCGCCGGCCGCCACGGTGAGCCGGTCGAAGTCGGTGGCGGCCATGAACTGCAGCCCCGCCGGCAGCGCGCGGTCGACGAGCACGTCGACGGCATGCGTCACACGCCGCACGGCGTCGACGTTCTGGCCGACGAACGGCACGTTCGTCGCGATGTCCCACAGCGGCCCGTCGACGGTGCGCACGGCGAGCGTGACGTTCGCCTGGATCTCGTCGGTCACGGCACGGAGCTGCGCCGTGTCGGCGGGATCGAAGTCGTCGCGCAACGACTCGATTCCGGCCGCGGCCCGCTCCACCGCAGCGCGGGCGCGTTGCGCCTCCGACCAGAACTGCATCGCGAAGGCGCCGGCGACGACGCCACCCACCAGCAGCACGGTGAGCAACGCGACCACGATCCACGGCCACGCGCGCCGGCGGTGCGTCGGTACAGGCGTCGCCTCAGCATCGAGAACGGCCCCAGTTTGCGCACCCTCGGGTTCGGAGCGCGTGACGATCCCCCTCGTCACGCGCCCAATGGTACTCTTCGCGCCCCCTCATGTCAGGGGTCGAACGAGCGGGGCGAGCTCAGGCGGCGCCGGACGCTCCGGCGGCCGCGGCGGCCGCTTCGGGGTCGGCGATCTCGACCACGCGACGCACACCCGGAGCGGGGTGTGCGGTCACGAGGATCGGCAGGTGGTCGCTGAGGCCCTGCGGCAGCGTGCGCACGCGGTCGATCTCGAATCCGATCGACGTCGCGAAGTCGTAGTGGCCGCGGAAGAAGCGGTAGCGCGTGTACGTGCGCGAGTCCGAGAGATTCAGCTCGTACCCCTGCTCGCGGATGTGCTGACCCAGCCGCTCCTTGAAGACGGGGTAGTTGTAGTCCCCGACCATGAGCGCCGGGATCCCCTCGCCCAGTTGCTGCAGCTCGCCCAGCGCCGTGCGGATCTGATGCCGGCGCAGCGAGTTCAATGCCGTGAGGGGCGCGGCGTGGAACGACGCCACGATGAGGTCGGTGTTCTCGTCGATGTCGTGCAGCCGGACGCCGAGCAGCCGCTCCTCGGCGGGCTTGAGCACGCGGTCGTGCAGCGACTTCTTGAGCGCGAGCGCCCGCACTTCGACCGCGCGATACGTGTTCTCGCGGTAGTACACGGCGAGCCCGAGACGGTTGCGCTGCGTGGAGTCCGCGAGCCGCAGCCCCGAGATCTCTTCGGGGATGTCGGACGTGTCGGCCTCCTGGAGGCAGAGCACATCGGCGCCATGGCGTTCGACCAGGTGAGCGAGCTCCCCCGCCGCCCGATGCTTGCGCAGGTTGTACGAGATGACCTTCATGACGACGACAGCCTATGCCGACGACGTGGCGATCGGATGGCCTTGACAGGAACCTCGTATGTACGAAACACGGATGCTGCGGCTCTTCAGTGGTGTGCCGGTTCACGGCATCCGAGCGTGACACCCGCACCCCGATCCTGGAGGACCCCATGACCGCTGCATCCCCGAAGACCGTCCGCGCCGAGCTCGCCGAGGCCCTCGACGCGAGCCGCACCGCCCGCGAAGAGGCGGAGCGCGAACTGCACCGCAGCGTCGCCCTGCGCTCCCGTGCCGCGGAGGCGCTCGAGCGCACCGCCCGCCGTACCGGACTCGACGAGTCCGAGCGCGAGCGCCTGCGCACCGAGTACGCCGCCGCCGACCGCGTCGTCGCCGAGCGCCGCGCAGCCGCCCTGAAGGCGCAGGAGTTCGAGCGCGCAGCATCCGTCGTCGCCGGCGCCTTCGAGGCCGAGGCCGCCTCGGCGAGCCCGCTCGCGGCTGCTCTGCTGCAGCTCGTCGGCTCGAAGCGCGGCGGCACCGCCCGGCGCGGCTCCCTCGCGTCCGGACGCACCGCTCCGGCCGCACGCGTGCGCAGCCCGCGACCGCGCACGGCCTGACGCGACACGCCGGAGCGCCCGCGCCCTGCGTCGGTCTCGTAGGCTCGCCTTCGTGCCCACCTCGCGACGGACCCTCACGATCCTCGCGATCACGGGCGTCGTAGCCGTGGTCGCGGTCATCGCAGCCGTCGTGCTCCTGCGTGGGCAGGCTCCCGAGCCGCCCGGTCGCGGCACGAAGATCGTCGCCTCCGAGCTGTCGAAGGCGACGGATGCTGCGTCCCGCGCCGCCGACGGCAGCCCCGAGCAGGCCGCGGCGAGGTATCTGAGCGCGCAGCCCACCGCGGTATGGCTCACGCCGGAGGCCGACCCGGTCGACGTCGTCGGCGAGCGCATCGCGAACCTCGCGACCCAGGCGCGGGACCAGTCCGCACGCATCGCTGTCGTCGTCTACGGCCTGCCCGAGCGCGACTGCGGCGGCCACTCGGCGGGTGGCCTCGACGGCGACGCCTACGTCGAGTGGACGCGCGCCATCGGCGACGCGCTGCGTGAGGCCGCCGACACGGCGCCAGTGGTGATCCTGGAGCCCGACAGCCTCGCCCTCGCGCCCGAGTGCGGCAACGTCGACGAGCGGGTCGCCCAGCTGAGCGCAGCGGTCGAGGCGATCGCCGCCGAGAGCACGTGGATCTACGTCGACGGCGGGCACTCGAACTGGCTGGCGCCGACGGAGATGGCCGCCCTCATCGATCAGGTCGACCGCGCGTCCCGCGGCGACGACGGTCGCGGCATCCGTGGATTCGCCACCAACGTGTCGAACTACGAGGCGACCGACGACGAGGCGGCCTACGCCCACGACGTCGCCGACCGCCTGGACGGCCTGCACGCGATCATCGACACCGGCCGAAACGGCGCCGGCTCGAACGGCGAGTGGTGCAACCCGCCCGGCCGTCTCGTCGGCGAGTCGGGGGGCGCGATCGGCGACGACGTCGTCGACACGAACCTCTGGATCAAGCCGCCCGGCGAGAGCGACGGCGACTGCAACGGCGGCCCTGCCGCCGGCCGCTGGTGGCCGGAGGCCGCCGTCGAGCTCACCCGCGACGTCGTCCCGGATTGACACCCGACCAGGCGTTCCCTGGTTGTGTGTAGCATCGGAGTACTTTGCGCATGCGTCGGGGGCCGCGGCTGGGGTCGGTAATCGGCGCATTCACCGGTTCCACCGTCCGAGAGAGAACGTACGTATGAGCACCCCTTCCGACGAGCTGAAGACAGCGGTCATCATCGAGGACGACAAGGAGATCCGCCACGTCCTGGCCGAGGTCCTCGAGTCGTCGGGGTTCTCGACGGTGTCGGTCGGCAACGGCATCGACGGCGTGCGGGCCGTGCTCACCTACAAGCCGGTTCTGACGACCATCGACGTGAACATGCCGGGCATCGACGGCATCGAGGCGGCCAAGCGGATCCGCGCCCAGTCCGACACGTACATCATCATGCTCACCGGCATGAACGACGAGGCCGACGTGATCGCCGGGCTCGGGGCCGGCGCCGACGACTACCTCCTCAAGCCCTTCCGTCCGCGCGAGCTCCGCGCCCGCGTCGAGGCTCTCATGCGGCGCCGCACCACCGACGCGGAGCGCGCGATCGCCGCGCCCGCCGCGCCGTCGCAGGGGAGCGTCGGTCCGTCGTTCCCCGGCATGCGGCCGACGGCCACCGCCGTGCCGACCGCACCCGCGATCGAGGACCTCGAGCTCGCGACGCCCGCGGCCGTGATCGTGCCTGCGGGCGCAGCATCCGTCCCCGCCATCGTCGATACGGACGGCGAATGGCTGACGCACCGCGACCTGCGGCTGCACCCCGAGAACCGCATCGTGCTGATCGGCGGTGAGGAGCTCGACCTCACGCGCACCGAGTTCGACCTGCTCGCGACGCTGCTCGAGTCGAAGCGGCGCGTGCGCAGCAAGGCGGATCTGACGCTGGTGCTGCGCGGCGAGTCGTACGTGACGAGCTACTTCGTGGGCGACGCCGACAAGCGCGCCGTCGAGGCTCACATGACCAACCTGCGGCGCAAGCTCGGCGAGAGCGCGGCGAACCCGCGGTACATCGAGACCGTGCGCGGCGTCGGGTACCGGCTGACCTCGGAGGGCTGAGAACCCTCAACCCGGAAGAGGAGGGATCGGCTCGCCCCACGCGAGCGGATCCCCCCTCTTCCTCTTTCGGCCAGGGCGTCCGCCTCTCCCCTTGCGGACCCCTCGCCTTTCCTCCCCCGCGCCGTGCTCCCCAGCCATCGGCGCTTCCCCAGCTCCCTCACTGCTGACACGCTTCGGGTGTGTGTCAGTCGCGCGGATGCCCCAGGCTCTTCTGTCTTCGGTGAGGGTTCCCGCCTCTCCCCCAGGCGGGACCCTCACCTCCTCCCCCGCGCCGAGCTCCCCAGCCATCGGCGCTTTCCCCAGTACTGACCGGCCTTCGGGTGACCGATCAGACCTTGTATCCGTGGTGACGACGGATGAGCTTGAAGAACATGGTCAGCGTCTGCAGCACCGTGACGACGCCGACGATCGGCCAGCCGATCCAGAGGACCGTGGACTGCACCATGACGGGAAGCATCATCCAGATCGCGACCATCGCCGCGATGACCGCGACCGCGAGGATGAGCGGCGTCCAGTGGCCGAAGCCGCCGCCGCGCTCGGCCTTGGCCTGCATCGCCCAGTTGTCGACCTTCTTGCGCGAGAGGAACCGCGTCCACGACCGCACGAAGTGGCTGCAGCGGATCCACATGTAGATCTCGGCGGGCACGAGCGTGAGGCCGAAGACGACGTCGCGCCAGTTGCGGTTGTGCATCGTGAGCGCCATGCGCGTGTTGAGCGCGATCGCGACCACCGGCGGGATGAGCCACCAGTACGAGAAGACGAACGCGCCGATCGACAGCGACGCCGCGAGCAGCGTGATGAACGCGATGCGCACGAACATGTTCATGAGCATGTCGAAGTGCTCGAGCCAGCGGACGCGCAGGTTCGGGTGGAACGGCTGGCCCTTGGTGTCGCCGCGCTGACCCGGCCACATGAGCTCGATGGCGCCGTAGGTCCACTTGACCTGCTGCGCGTCGAGCGCCCGGAGGGTGGTCATGCCGCCGACGTCGGCGCGGGCGAACGGGCTGATCTTGGTGAGGTAGCCGGCGCTCTTGATCTGCAGCGACAGCAGCGAGTCCTCGACCTCGGAGTCCTTGACCCACGGCGTCGACTGGTGGTTCTCCTTCATGACGTCGCGGAGCGCGTGCGTCGAGAAGATCGAGAACTGACCGCCGAGCACCGCCATGTTGCGGCCGCGCAGCAGGTTGTGCAGGTTGAAGGCGGCGAACTGCGAGCGCTGACCGGTCGTGAGGAACTTCGCGAGCCCGCCCTTGATGGGCTGGTCGTCGATCGAGTAGATCGCCGAGATGCCGCCGATGCGGGTGTCGCTGGTGGCCTCGGCCTCGAGGTACTCGACGGCCTTCGCGTCGGCGACGGTGTCGCCGTCGACGCCCAGCAGGTAGTCGTAGCCCTCGACCAGCGTGTAGCCGTAGTTGAGCGCGCCGACCTTCTTGTCGGGATTCTTGCCGATGTCGTGGACGAAGACCTCGGTGAACTGCTCGCCGAGCTCGGTCGTGACCTCGTGCGGGCCGGCGTACTGCGACGCGAGCTTGACGGTGGCGTCGGACGTGTTGTTGACGACGACGTGGATGACGTCCGGCACGCGCGTCTGCCCGAGCAGCGACTCGATCACCTGGGCGATCGACTCCTCCTCGTTGTACGCGGGGATGACGCAGCCGATGGTGGAGCGGTGCACCGAGGTGTCGTCGAGGACGGCTTCGAAGTCGTCGGCGAATCCGTGGGCGGCGTGGACGGGCGAGACGGTCGTGACGTCCTCGAGCGAAGCGGTCGCGTCGTTGCGGTGCGTCCGCTGGCTGCGGGTGAGGGGGACGATGTCGGTCACGTTCGTCGCCTTTCGGATTCTCGGCCGGTGTCTCCGGCACATGAAGAGCTTCTCCCACCGACCGCAAGGCCCCTCCGAGGGACCGCGAACAGAACCGCAAGGTTTGCGCAAGGCATCCGCAAGAGAGCGTTTGCCGACTTTCGGCTCGGCACCGAAATGCCAGGTGGCCGGGTCAATAGAATCGCCGTATGGCTACCGGGGCTGCGCGACCGACATCGGTCGTGGGCGCGCCCGACGGACGCACGCGGTCGATCTGGCTCACGCAGCTCGTGCTGGCCGCCAGCGTGCTCATCACGGCGATCCTCGTGATGGCGCTGCAGCCCGAGATGTTCGGCCGCTGGAACTTCCTGCTCGGCACGCTCCTGGTGGTCATCCTCACGCTCGCCACCTTGTCTCTGCCGTGGTCGCGATTGCCCGCGTGGGCGGTGCTGGCGGTGCCGTTCGCGGATGCGATCGCCATCGGCCTGATGTCCAGCGGGACCGAGCTGCGTCTCGGTTACCTCTGGGCATTCCCCGTGATGTGGGTCGCGATGCATTTCCGAGCCATCGCCCTCGCCGCGATGCTCGCGCTGATCGGGCTCATCCTCCTCGTCGACTCGGCGATCGCCTCGAGCAACCTCGCCGCCCTGCGGGTTTTCGTCGTCCTGCTGTCGCTGACCTTCATCGGCATCACGGCGCACATCGCCCTGCGACGGACCCGCGCGCTGCGCCGGCTGCTGCGTCGTCAAGCGAGCCGCCTCACGGCGACCTACACGCGCCGCGCCGACCAGGAGCGCCGCACCGGCGAGATCCTCAACGGCGTCGACACCGGCATCGCGCGCATCTCCGACGACGGCTCGGTGCTCGCCGTCAACGACGCGTACTCGCGCCTGTACGGCCTCGACCCGCTCGACCCGACGCTGCCCGCCCGTTCCGTCGAGTACACGGGGCGCCGCGGCATGCCGGTGCCGTTCTCCGAGCGACCGTTCGCGCGTGCCGCACGCGGTGAGACCTTCACGGATGCCTCGGTCTGGCTGTTCACCGCGGAGGGCGAGTGGCGCGCGCTCTCGGTGACGGCCAAGCGCCTCGCCGCGGGCGGCGACGAGGGCAGCAGCATCCTCCTCCTCGTCCATGACGTGACGGCCCTCACCTACGCGCAGCGCGAGCGGGAGCGGTTCACCGCCATGGCGTCGCACGAGCTGAAGCACCCGCTCACCGTGATGATCGGCAACGCGGAGCTCGCGCTCGAGCTCGACGACCTCACCCCGCGCACCCGCGAGCGGTTCGAGTCGATCGTCGCGGCGAGCGATCGCATGCTGACGATGATCCAGACCCTCGGCACGACCTCGAAGCGCGGCTTCTCGGGCCGCGACGAGGTCGACGACATCGATCTGCGCCAGATCCTGCTCGAGTCGGTCGCCTCGTTCCGCCCGACTGCCGCCTCGGGCCGCATCTCGATCGATGTGATGGCCGACGACGCGCTGCCGATCACCGCCGACGGGTTCCGGCTGCGGCAGGTCGTCGACAACGTCGTGAGCAACGCGATCAAGTACACCCCGCGCGACGGCCGCGTGCGCATCACCGGCGCCGTCGAGAACCACCAGGTCGTGCTGTCGGTCGCCGACACCGGCATCGGCATCGCTGCGAACGACCTCCCGAACATCCTCACGCCGTACTTCCGCACCGAGGAGGCCAAGAAGAAGTCCGGCGGCACCGGGCTCGGCCTCGGCATCAGCAACGACATCGTGCTCGCCCACGGCGGCACGCTCTCGATCGACAGCGAGGCGGGCGCCGGCACGACCGTCACGATCCGTCTGCCCCTGGCCGGCGAGCTGGCCGGGGAACCGGCCGCGCGGCCGGAGGCCCGGCGCGACACAGAAGGACGAGCATGACCGACCTCATCGCCGGAGCCGGCGTCGACCTCGGCATCGCGCAGGCGGTGATCACCACCCTCGCGACGATGCTCACCATCGGCATCGCGTTCCTCGTGCGGCCGGGGCTTCCGACGCTCTACTGGAGCATCGCCTTCACCCTCGCGATGGTCGCCACTTATGGGGTCGTTGCGGGCGAGGTCGCCGGCATCGAGCAGCTGCGGCGCGCGTCGCTCGGCGCCCTGATGGGCGCGCCGGCGTTCCTGTGGTCGGGCTTCCGCGCGGCGTGGGGACTGCGTCCGCACGTCTGGGCTGGCGCGGCGATGGCGGCAGCGTCAGCGTTCTCTCTCTCGATCGTCGACGACCTCGCGTGGTTCACGATGGCGTACCGCACGGTCTTCTTCGCAGCATCCGTGTTCGCGGGTCTGTTCGTGCTCGACTGGGCGCGCGCGTCGTCCCGGCGCAGCGACCGCCTGCTGCTGCCGCTCGTGATCGTGTCGGTCGCGTTCTTCGTCACCGGCGTGGCCACGTTGATCGCGGGCTTCGTGTACCCGCCGTCGGGCGGCGACGACTTCGAGCTGGTGCGGCTGATCTCGTCGGTCGGGATGCTGGTGTACGTGGCCTGCGCGCTGATCGCGGTGGTCGGCACCACGGCGCGCGACAGCGGGCTCGGCCGCACCGCGGCCGTCTCGACGGCGTGGCAGCAGTTCGAGCGGACCGCCGGCGACCGCCTGGCGCGGGCGCAGAAGACCTCGGAGCCGTGGTCGGTCGTCTACCTCGGCCTCGACGACGCCGCCGACATCCGCCAGACCGCGGGGGCCGCGGCGTTCGCGACGCTGTCAGAGCGGCTCGAGGACGAGGTGCGGGCCGCGTTCCCGGCGGAATCCGACGTGGGATCTCCCTCCGCGGGCGCGGTCGTGGTCCTCGTGCCGCGGCCCGATGCGGTGGTGCGCGACCTGCTGCGCGCGACGCTCGAGCGGGTGACTCTGCTCGACGTCCACGGGGCGATGCCGATCCGCCCGACGGCGAGCGCGGGCTGGGCACCGGTCTCGGTGCTCGGGTACGATCTTGACACTCTCGTGTACACCGGCCGCGAGGCGGCGCGCGTCGCGAGCGGCAAGGGCGGCGACCGATGGGAGCGCGTCGGCGCCACCATCGTCAACCGCCTGATCAGTGAGTCAGAGCTACCGTGAGCGTGTCGGTCGCCGTCTGCTTGGCGTACTCGCTCGAGGTCGGCGTCGTCTGCACGAGGAAGTCGTAGCTGAACTGCAGCGTGATGTACGTCGCCTCGGCCGGGACCGGCCCGACGTTGAACGTCTGCGAGTAGCTGTAGGGATCCAGCACGAGGTAGCCGGGGCTCACCGTCGACTCGTCGACCTGGGGCTGCAGGGCATCGAGCGCGCCCGTCGGCGTCGACGGGATCGCCGTCATGGTCGCACGCTGCAGATAGACCTTCTGGCCGTCGTCCGGGGTGACGGTCGTCACCATCGAGATGCTCACGGGCTTGACCGCCTCGGCCGTCCACTCGTCCATCGACAGCGTCGACCAGTAGTCGATCGTCGCGGCGACCGCGCCCGCGGTGAGCTGGCGCTGCGTCGCCCCGCCCGACAGGTCGTTGGGCACCGGGGTCGGCACCGCTGTGGCCGTCGGCGTCGGAGTGCTCCCTCCCGCGCCCTCCTCCCACGGAGCGGGCCCGCAGCCGGCGAGTGCCGCCATGCCTACGAGCGAAATCGTGACGACGCCGGCGAACCGGTTCCACCTGCGCATAAAACCCCCGAGTCGCGCCGGAAAACGTCCGGTCAGTCTAGCGGGATGATGTCACTCGCGATCGCGCCGCGCGCGGGTCTGCTCGGCGCGCTGAGCCAGCAGGTCGTCGGCGGGGTAGCCGACCTCGGTGAGCGTGAGCCCGCGAGCCGCGAGCACTTTCACCTCGGGCACGCGCTCCTGTGCGTCGCGGATGTCGACGACGTCGTCCACATCGAGCCGGCCCTCGCCGACGGCGACGCACGCCCCGACGAGCGCGCGCACCATGCTGTGGCAGAACGCGTCGGCCTTGACGTTCGCGACCAGCACGCCCAGGTCGTCGCGGTGCCAGTCGAACTCGAGCAGCGTGCGGATCGTCGTGGCCTCTTCACGCGGCTTGCAGTAGGCGGCGAAGTCGTGGAGTCCGATGAGGGCGCGGGCCGCAGCATCCATCGCCTCCGCATCGAGGGCCGCCCGCACCGAGGTGGTGCGATGGCGCTCGAGCGGGTCGTACCCGGTCACGGTGTCGCCGATGCGGTATTCGTAGCGGCGCCACACCGCCGAGAAGCGGGCGTCGAAGCCCTCGGGCGCGATGCGCGAGCCGGTGACCGCGACGTCGGAGTAGGCGCCGACCACGCCGGTCATGCGCGCGGCGAGTGCGGCGGCGCGGTCTTCGGCGGTGGGGATGCCGGCGGCCGGACGCGCGTGCCGCGCGAGCATGCGCTGCTGCTGGGCGTCGTCGAGGTCGGCGTGTGCGACCTGGCCGGTGGCGTGCACGCCGGCGTCGGTGCGCCCGGCGACCACGAGGCGCGGGTTCCCGCCGACGACGCGAGCGAGAGAGGACTCGAGAGTCTCTTGGACGGTGCGCAACCCCGGCTGGCGCGCCCACCCGCGGAAATGCGTGCCGTCATAGGCGATGTCGAGGCGGATCCGCACGGGCTCCAGCCTATTCCGGCGGCGGGATCGAGCCGAAAAGGCCGATGAACTTCCGACTCACGAGCCTGCCGGCCCTGAGGGTGCGTCTCATAGCGTGGTGTCACTTCCCACGGGGTCCTCGTCGTCGTTGACGTAGGAGGGCCATCGTGGGAGACCAGTTGTTTCCGCCAAGAAGCAAAGAAGTGATCCCACGATGACCCAGAACCAGTCTGCCTTGACGACCCTGATTGCCGAAGTCCTCGCCGAGCCGGAGCTCGCTCATTCGGACGTGTTCCGCCGGATGCTGCAGGCCGGCTTGCAGGACCTGATCGACGCGGAAGCGACGGTGAAGATCGGCGCGGCGCCGCACGAACGCACCCCGGAGCGCACCACTCGGCGGAACGGCACCCGCCCCAAGACGCTCGCGACCCCGGCCGGGGAGGTGGACTTGGCGATCCCGAAGCTGCGGGAGGGATCGTTCTTCCCGTCGTTGCTGCACCCGCGCCGCCGGGTCGACAAGGCGCTCTACGCCGTGATCTGCCAGGCCTGGATCGACGGGGTGAGCACTCGCAAGGTCGACCAGCTGATCCGGGCGCTGGGCAACGACACCGGTATCAGCCGGTCGACGGTGTCGCGGATCTGCAGTGAGATCGACGAGGCCGTGCAGGAGTTCCTGCACCGCCGGATCGACCACACGTGGTTCCCCTACCTCTTCCTGGACGCCACCTACCTCGACGTCCGCCACCGCGGCCGGGTCGTCTCCCAAGCCCTCGTCGTCGCCACCGGCGTCAGCGGCGAGGGCCGCCGGGAGATCCTCGGGATGGCGCTGGGAGACGCGGAGACCACCGACTTCTGGACCGAGTTCCTCCGCAGCCTCCGCGACCGGGGACTGAAGGTCGCCACCGACGCCGACCCGCTCGGGGTCGCCCTGGTCACCAGCGACGCGCACGCCGGCCTGAAAGCAGCGGTGAAGGCGATCCTGCCCGGAGCTGGCTGGCAGAGATGCCGAGTCCATTTCGCCCGCAACGTCACCCAGAAGATCGGATCCGCGCGCTCCAAGCCGGTCAACGCGCTGATCACCACGATCTTCGCGCAGACCACGCCGGAGGCCGTGCTCGCCCAGTACCAGGCCGTCACCGACAGCCTCCGCGGGTCGTTCCCCGAGATCGCCGCCATGCTCGAAACCGCCGAGCCAGACCTCACCGGTTTCGCCTCGACCCCTCGAGAGCACTGGCAGAAGGTCTGGTCCAACAATCCGATCGAACGGCTCAACCGCGAGATCAAACGCCGCGCCGACGTCGTCCAGATCTTCCCCGACCGCGACTCCGTGACCCGCCTCATCGGCGCTGTTCTGCAGGAGCAGCACGAGGAGTGGCAATACGGCGAACGCCGCTACTTCTCCGACATCTCAATGCGCAAGCTCATCCACTCCCTGCACGAACACACCGAGCCCGCCCGCACCGAGCTGTACCTCACCGCCTGACCATCACCCACCATCGGCAACAACAGAAGTGACACCACGCCACGGGACTTGACCGGCCCTGAGCAAGGAGCCGTGTGAGTCGGAAGTTCATTGAGGTATTGAGAGCACCTGGTCGGACACGAACACGCCGCGGCGGCACTGCGCGCGCCGTGATACGCCCAGCCACGCCACGTATGATTGCCGTTTCCCCACCTCAGTTCGCGAGAACCCATGACGTCGACTGCGCCCTCCCCCGCCCCGCCCGCCCGCTTCGCCGGGCTGGACGGCATGCGCGCGATCGCGGTGCTGCTCGTGGTCGTCTACCACCTGTTCCCGCCGGCGGTGCTCCCGGGCGGCTTCGTCGGCGTCGACGTCTTCTTCGTGATCAGCGGCTTCCTCATCACGAGCCTGCTGCTGCGCGAGCAGGTCTCGACCGGACGCGTGGCCCTCGGCCGCTTCTGGCAGCGGCGCGCTCGGCGACTCCTGCCCGCCCTCGCGGTGGTGGTCGTGGTGTGCTCGGCGCTGGCCTGGCTCGTCGGCGGCGACGTGCTCGTCGACCTCGACGCGCAGGTGCTGGGTGCCGCGACCTTCAGCTACAACTGGGTCTCGGTCGCGGGCGGCGGCGGGTACTTCGCCGCTGCGACGCCCGAACTCTTCCGCAACTTCTGGTCGCTCGCGGTCGAGGAGCAGTTCTACGTGCTCTGGCCGCTGATCTTCCCGCTGTTCCTGCTGCTGCCGCGCGCCTGGATGCGCACGGCAGCCGCGCTCGCTCTGGCGGCCGCGTCGGCCGTCTGGATGGGCGTCACGGTCTCGGGCGGCGGCGACGTCACGCGTGCGTACTTCGGCACCGACACTCACGCGTTCGGGCTGCTGCTCGGCGTCGGTCTGGCGTTCCTGCTCGTTCCGTTGTTCCGCGCCGGAGGCCTGCGCTGGGCGGAGTCGCGTGCCGCGCAGAACATCACCGGGGCGGCCGGCGTGCTCGCCCTCGCCGGGCTGGTCGCGCTGGCGATGGTGCCGCAGAGCGCCTCGGCCGTGACATTCCCCGGCGCCCTCCTCGCCGCGAGCCTGCTCAGCGCCGTCGCGATCGTCGCCGGCGTGTGGCCGGGATCCTGGTTCGGGCGCGCCATCGACGTGCGGCCGATGCGCTGGATCGGCGACCGCTCCTACGGCATCTACCTGTGGCACTGGCCGCTCCTCGTGCTCGCGGTCGCGGCCTTCGCGCCCGACGCGACCGTCGCCACAGCGCCGGTCTGGATCAGCCTCGTGGTACTCGCGGCGACGGCCGCAGCATCCGCTCTGTCGTTCCGCTATATCGAGACCCCCGTGCGCCGGCATGGATTCCGCACCTCCGTGCGCATGCTCGCGGTGCGTCTGCAGGCCGGACCCCGCGCGCGGCTCCGTGCCGTCGGCGTGGCGCTGAGCGGTGCGCTCGTGCTCGCCGGCGCGGGCGCCGCGATCGCGGTCTCGCCCGACGAGACCAGCGCCGAGGCGGCCGTCGAGGCGGGGCGACGGGCGCTCGAAAAGGCGCTGCGCGAGGCCCCCGCGCCGATCGCCCCCACTCCTTCGGCGACGGATGCTGCGTCCCCGGCCCCCACCGACATCACCGGCGACCAGATCAGCGCCGTGGGCGACTCCGTCATGATCGCGTCGGCCGGCGGCCTCGTGGAGCGCCTGCCGGGCATCGAGGTCGACGCCGAGGTCTCGCGCTCGATGTGGGCAGGCCCCGATATCGTCGACGAGCTCGACGCCACCGGCCGCGTGCGGCCCTATGTCGTGATCGCGCTCGGCACGAACGGCGAGGTCGACCCCTCGACGCTCGAGCACCTCGCCGACACCGTGGGCCCGAAGCGGGGCCTCGTGCTCGTGAACGCCTACGCGCCGCGCGACTGGATCCCCGGCGTCAACGCCGAGCTCGCCGCGTTCGCCGACGACCACCGCAACGTCGTCGTCGCCGACTGGTCGGGCGCCATCGCGTCCCACGAGGACCTGCTCGCCGGCGACAAGATCCACCCCGGCGCCGCCGGCGGGCGCATCTTCGCCGACACGGTCGCTGCCGCCGTCGACGAGCTCGCCGACGAACGCCGCGCCTACGCCGCCGACCGCGCCGAGCGCCTCGCCGAGATCCTGAGCGCCGACCTCACCCCCTGAGCCGGCGCCGCGTCGCGTTCCGGCATCGCGCAGGGTCGCAGCATCCGTCTCCCCTTCTCCATTGCAGGGGCGCCCGAAGACGCAGCGAGGCCCGTCACCCGGGGGTGACGGGCCTCGCGGTGCAAGGGGTGCCGGGCTGCTGCGCCCGGCGGGATCCGCTTTACGCGGACTTCTCCTCGGCGGGCGCCTCGACGGCGTCCTCGGCAGCAGCCTCGGCGGCGGCGCCCTCCTCCTGCGACTCGGCGCCGGCGTCGGCGGCCTCGTCGGTGGCGGGGGTCTCCTCAGCCGGGGCCTCCTCGGCGGGAGCCTCCTCGGCCGGAGCAGCCTTCGCGGCAGCAGCCTTCTTGGCCGACGGCTTCTTCGTCACGGGCTCGAGGACGAGCTCGATGACGGCCATGGGCGCGTTGTCGCCCTTGCGGTTGCCGACCTTGGTGATGCGGGTGTAGCCGCCGTCACGGTCCGCGACCAGCGGAGCGATCTCGGTGAACAGGACGTGCACGACTTCCTTGTCACCGATGACCGAGAGCACGCGACGACGCGCGTGCAGGTCGCCACGCTTCGCGAACGTGATGAGACGCTCGGCGAGCGGACGCAGGCGCTTGGCCTTGGTCTCGGTCGTCTTGATCGACTTGTGGGTGAACAGCGCGGCGGCCAGGTTCGCAAGCAGCAGGCGCTCGTGGGCGGGGCCGCCTCCGAGGCGGGGACCCTTGGTGGGCTTGGGCATTCTCAATTACTCCAGTGTGAAAAGTCGGTCGGGGGGACGGATGCCGCGAGCCGCAGCATCCGGAACCAATCGGCTCAGACGGTCTCGTCGTCGTAGCCGCCGTAGAAGTGCGCGCCGTCGAACCCGGGGACCGAGTCCTTCAGCGACAGGCCGAGCGAGACGAGCTTGTCGCGCACCTCGTCGACCGACTTCTGACCGAAGTTGCGGATGTTCATGAGCTGCGTCTCCGAAAGGGCGACGAGCTCCGACACGGTGTTGATGCCCTCACGCTTGAGGCAGTTGTACGAACGCACCGACAGGTCGAGGTCCTCGATGGGCATCGACAGCTCGTTCGAGAGGACGGTCTCGACCGGCGCCGGGCCGATCTCGATGCCCTCGGCCTCGACGTTGAGCTCGCGGGCCAGGCCGAAGAGCTCCGTCAGGGTGCGACCGGCCGAAGCGACGGCGTCGCGCGGGGCGATCGAGGACTTGGTCTCGACGTCCAGCACGAGCTTGTCGAAGTCGGTGCGCTCACCGGCACGCGTCGCGTCGACGCGGTACGAGACCTTGAGGACCGGCGAGTAGATCGAGTCGACCGGGATCTGGCCGGCCTCGGCGTACTCGTTGCGGTTCTGCGTCGCCGAGACGTAGCCGCGGCCACGCTCGATGGTGAGCTCGAGCTCGAACTTCGCGGTGTCGTTGAGCGTCGCGATGACGAGCTCGGGGTTGTGCACCTCGACACCGGCCGGCGCCGAGATGTCGGCGGCGGTGACCTCACCGGCGCCGGTCTTGCGCAGGTACGCGGTGATGGGCTCGTCGCGCTCGCTGGAGACGACCAGCTGCTTGATGTTGAGGATGATCTCGGTGACATCCTCCTTGACACCGGGAATGGTGCTGAACTCGTGGAGGACGCCGTCGATGCGGATCGACGTCACGGCTGCGCCGGGGATGGACGACAGGAGGCTGCGACGCAGCGCGTTGCCGATCGTGTAACCGAAGCCGGGCTCCAGCGGCTCGATGACGAAACGGCTGCGGAACTCCCCGATCTTCTCCTCGGTCAGAGTGGGACGCTGTGCGATGAGCACTATGTGTTCCTTTCGATCACGTGCCCGCTATATGACACGTGCGGTGGGTGAGGTGTTGAGTTTTGCTCGGGATGCTGAGCCCACCGCTCGCGCGGGGGACGCAGCATCCGTAAGAAACGTGCCGGAGCCGGGGCACCGACGAACGGTGCCCCGGCTTACGGGATGTCAGACGCGGCGGCGCTTGGGCGGACGGCAGCCGTTGTGGGCCTGCGGCGTCACGTCCTGGATCGAGCCGACCTCGAGGCCGGCGGCCGTGAGCGAACGGATCGCGGTCTCGCGGCCCGAGCCCGGACCCTTCACGAAGACGTCGACCTTCTTGACACCGTGCTCCTGCGCCTGGCGGGCAGCGGACTCCGCGGCCATGCCGGCGGCGTACGGCGTCGACTTGCGCGAGCCCTTGAAGCCCACGCCACCCGACGACGCCCAGCTGATGACGGCGCCCGACGGGTCGGTGATCGAGACGATCGTGTTGTTGAACGTCGACTTGATGTGGGCCTGGCCCAGCGCGATGTTCTTCTTCTCCTTGCGGCGCGGCTTGCGCGCGGCGGACTTGGCCTGTGCCATTGCTCTGCTCTCCTAAACCCTGGGGGCCGCGCCTTAGCGCGCCTTCTTCTTGCCGGCGACGGTGCGCTTCGGGCCCTTGCGGGTACGCGCGTTCGTCTTCGTGCGCTGACCGCGCACCGGGAGGCCGCGGCGGTGGCGCAGGCCCTCGTAGGAACCGATCTCGACCTTGCGGCGGATGTCGGCGGCAACCTCACGACGGAGGTCACCCTCGACCTTGTAGTTGCCTTCGATGTAGTCGCGGAGCGCGACGAGCTGGTCGTCGCTGAGGTCCTTGACGCGGATGTTCTCGTCGATCTCCGTCGCGGCGAGGATCTCGTTCGAGCGGGTACGGCCGACGCCGTAGATGTACGTGAGGGCGATCACCACGCGCTTGTCGCGCGGGATGTCAACGCCGGCAAGACGTGCCATGCGATTCTCCTGGGAGTTGGTGGAGGTGTGGAGCAGTGTCGGTGCCCGGGCCCCCAGCCCGAGGTGTCCCCCGCTTCGTGCGGGATCTGACGCTGCCTGTCGTCGTATTCAGTTGTGGGATGACGGATGCTGCGGGCCGCAGCATCTGTCCAGACCTGATGTCAGCCCTGGCGCTGCTTGTGACGCGGGTTGCTCTTGCAGATCACCATGACGCGACCGTGGCGACGGATGACCTTGCAGTGGTCGCAGATGGGCTTGACGGAGGGGTTGACCTTCATGATTTCTTCTCTTCGCTGTCTTCACCGGGCACGCCGGAGCGTGGGGTGTTACTTCTCGACCGGCCTAGCGGTAGCGGTAGACGATGCGCCCGCGGGTGAGGTCGTAGGGCGACAGCTCCACGACGACACGGTCCTCGGGGATGATGCGGATGTAGTTCTGCCGCATCTTGCCGGAGATCGTCGCGAGGACCTTGTGGCCGTTGCTGAGCTCAACGCGGAACATCGCGTTGGGCAGCGCTTCGGACACGACGCCCTCGATCTCGATGACACCGTCTTTCTTCGCCATACGCTCGCTAACACTTGTGCAGACCGGTCGATCTGCGGTGGATGGGATTCGGTGCGACGACACGCCAATACAGGCGCAACGCACCAAAGATCAAGCATACGTGATAGTGGATGCCTCGGCAAATGGCCGCGGTACGGTCACGGCTCGCACTCAGGAACGCCCCCTCCCCCTCCCCGGGCGGGCCCTGCTCGACGTTGCCCTCGATGACAAACACCACATGTGCGACGAATCACCACGCTGGTCCGGGGTGGCTCGATGCGGATCCGGTGTTTCGACTCCTCCCCAGGGAGAGGGTGAGGGGGTTCGTGGGCAGGTTGTGCGCCGAAGGCCGGGATGGGGGCACGCAGCGGCGCGCGAGTCATGAGCATCGGGGCATGAGTTCGACTTCTGAGATCGGTGTCCTCCGCCCCTCCCCTATCGACCTCGTGCGTGTCGCCGACGCGTTCGGGGGCACACGCGACCTGCGCGACGCCCGTCTCTTCTACCGGGTGCGAGCGGGTGTCTACGCCGCGCGAGCGGGGTGGGAGCGGCTACCGCCATGGAGCCGATATCTCGCACGCGTGCACGCCTATGCCCTCGTCAGGCCGGATGCAGTGTTCGCATACGAGTCCGCCGCAGCGCTGCTCGGCCTTCCGCTCTTCGGCGAACCGGCGCTCATTCACGTCTACGACCTCGGCCGGACGAAGTCCCGCCGCTTCGGTGATGTGTTCGTGCACACCTGCGTCTCGAATCCGCAGACGACGACCCTGGGCGGCCTCGCAATGACCGGGATCGCCACGACGACGGTCGACCTCATGCGCGTGCTCCCGGCGCCGTACGGGCTCGCCGTCGCGGACGCGGCGATATCGCCGGTGCAGCGCGGACCACTCGCACTCTCCCAACTCGAGGCAGTGGCCGCCGCGATGCCGAACACCCGCGGCCGCGCTCTGCGCAACCTGCTCCTGCCGATGGTGGATCCGCGGTCGGAATCACCGGGCGAGAGCGTGAGCCGCGCCGTGATCGTCTGGTCGGGCTTCGAGGCTCCCGTGATCCAGCAGGTGTTCGTCACGGATGGCGTCACCGACCGCACGGACTTCTGGTGGCCGAGCGTTCGCGCGATCGCCGAATCCGACGGCTACGGAAAGTACATCGGCGACGGCTCCGACGAGACCGTGGAGCGGGTCATCGCCGAGAAGCGTCGCGAAGATCGGCTCCGAAAGCAATGCCGGGCGTTCGGCCGGTGGGACTGGGCCGCCTGCGTAGCGGTCGCCCCGCTCGTCCGGGAACTCGAGCGGCTCGAGATCCCCCGCGTCGGCGCCCCGCGAAAGCTGCTGCTGGCGTCCATGCGATCGAACCCGCGATCGCTGCATCTGCCTGGCCGACCACCGCGCACTCCGTCGGCTGTCGTGTAGTGCGCCGCCCCCGAGCGCATGCCCACACCGAACCGGGCAAACACCACATCCGCGACGAACCACCCCGACGGCCGATGGTGGCTCGTTGCGAAACTGGTGTTTGCCATCAAGAGGGCGTGGGGCGCAGCAGACGCGGGGGGACGGATGCCGCGGGACGCGGCATCCGTTCTCAGAGGGCTTACTCGAAGAGCGTCGCGAGGGAACCGGCGGGCGGCAGCTGCGAATTGGCGATGACCTGGCCGTTGACCGCGATGGTCGGGGTGCCGATGCCCTGGGATCCCGGTTGGATCGGGGTCTGCTCCGTCATCGTGGTGACGAAGCCGGCGTACGTGCCGTCGTTGACGCACGAGTCGATGCCGGTGACGCCGACGCCCGACGCGATGTCGATGATCTCGCTGTTCGTGAGGCCGCTCGACCCCTCAGCGGGCTGGTTCTCGAACATCGCCTGCAGGAACGGCAGCGAGGCGTTCGGGTCCGCAGCGGCCACGCAGTAGGCGGCGTTCGCGGCGCGCGTCGAGTACTGGGTGCCGCTGGACTGACTGTCGAGGATCGAGATCGGGTGGATGCCGAGCGTGATGCTGCCGTCGTTCACCATGCTCTCGATCTCGGCGCCGTAGACCTGCTCGAACTGGTTGCAGACCGGGCACATGAAGTCGATGTAGGTGTCGAGACGGTCCTCGCCGTCGCCGACGAGGATCGCGCCGGTCTCCGGGTCGATGCCCGCCGACGTCGGCGTGTTCACCTCGGTCGGCAGGGGCTTCGGCGTCGCCGCATTGTTCAGGGTCACCACGAGGACGGTGACGAGCACGAGCGCCACGACGACGCCGAGTGTCACCCAGATCGCGAACCAGTTGGTCTTGCGTGCCGTCTGTGCCATGTCGAGCCTCCTAGGCGATCTCGCGCGGGGTCACGCCGAAGGGCGCAAGGCCCGCGGCACCGCCGTCCGGTGCCGTGAGCACCCAGATTCCGTCTTCGTGGACGGCGACGCTGTGCTCCCAGTGGGAGCCCGCGGTGCCGTCGATCGTGGAGACCGTCCATCCGTCGTCCTCGACGAACGTGGCCTGGTCGCCGATCACGACCATGGGCTCGATGGCGAGCACCAGTCCGGGCCGCACCTCCGGGCCCGGATCGGCGACGCGGTAGTTGAACACCGAGGGCGACTCGTGCATCTTGCGGCCGATGCCGTGGCCGACGTACTCGCGCAGGATGCCGTACGTGCCGGATTCCGGCGAGTTGGCCTCGATGTGCGCCTGGATCGCGGTGCCGACCTCGCCGATGTGCTTCGCGGTCGCGAGCGCGGCGATGCCGGCCCACAGCGATCCCTCGGTCACGTCGGACAGGTGCTGTCGCGCAGCGACGAGGTCGGGACGGCTGTCGTCCGGGAGGACGAACGTGAACGCGGAGTCCCCGTTCCAGCCCTTGTACTCGGCGCCGGCGTCGACCGAGAGGATGTCACCGGGCGCGAGCACCCGGTCGCCGGGGATGCCGTGCACGACCTCCTCGTTGACCGAGGCGCAGATCGTGTGGCGGTACCCGCGCACCATCTGGAAGTTGGACTTCGCACCTCGGCCGGTGATGAGAGCGGATGCCGCGGCATCCAGCTCCGCCGTCGTCACACCCGGAGCGATCAGGCCGCGGGCCGCGTCGAGCGCCGCAGCCGTGATGAGCCCGGGTTCCACCATCGCCCGCAGCTGAGCGGGTGACTTGTAGATCGAACGGCGGAGCGACACGGGATCAGGCGACGGGGACGCGGACGAGTCCGCGAGCCTCGAGCGCGGAGATGATCCGCTCGGTGATCTCGTCGAGGGTGCCCACGCCGTCGACGCTGTCGACGACGTCGCGCGCCTCGTACACGCCGAGGATCGGCGCCGTCTCGCGCTCGTAGATCGACAGGCGGTTCGCGATGACCTCTTCGGTGTCGTCGGTGCGGCCCTGCTCCTGCGCGCGCAGTGCGATGCGCGAGATGCTCTCGTCGCGCGGCACGTCGAGCAGGATCACGGCGTCGAGCTCCTCGTCGCGTCCTTCGAGGAACTCGTCGAGGTGCATGACCTGGGCGACGTTGCGGGGGTAGCCGTCGAGCAGGAACCCGCCTTCGGCGTCCGGCTGGGACAGGCGCTCGCGCACGACGGCGCTGGTCAGCTCGTCGGGGACGAGGTCGCCCGCCTCGATGATGGCCTTGACCTGGCTGCCGAGCTCCGACCCGTCCGCGACGGCCGCGCGGAAGACGTCGCCCGTCGAGATGGCCGGGACGCCGAACGCCTCGGCGATGCGGATGCCCTGCGTGCCTTTGCCGGAACCCTGGGGGCCGACGATAAGAAGTCGCGTCATCGGAGGAGCCCTTCGTAGTGGCGCTGCTGGAGCTGCGCGTCGATCTGCTTCACCGTCTCGAGACCCACGCCGACGATGATGAGGATCGAGGCGCCGCCGAACGGGAAGTTCTGATTGGCGCCGACCGTCGCGAGGGCGATGAGCGGCAGGAGCGCGATCAGACCGAGGTAGATCGAGCCCGGGAGGGTGATGCGCGTGAGCACGTAGTCCAGGTACTCCGCCGTCGGACGACCCGCACGGATGCCGGGGATGAAGCCGCCGTACTTCTTCATGTTGTCGGCGACCTCGACCGGGTTGAACGTGATCGCGACGTAGAAGTACGTGAAGCCGACGATGAGGAGGAAGTACAGCGCCATGTACAGCGGGTGGTCACCGCGCACCAGGTACAGCTGGATCCACGCGACCCAGGCCGGAACCTCTTCGCCCGCCTGCGGCTGGTTGAACTGCGCGATGAGCGCCGGGATGTACAGCAGCGACGAGGCGAAGATGACGGGCACGACGCCGGCCATGTTGACCTTGATCGGGATGTACGTGTTCGTGCCGCCGTAGGTGCGGCGACCGACCATGCGCTTGGCGTACTGCACCGGGATGCGCCGCTGTGACTGCTCGACGAAGACGACGAGCGCGACGACGACGATGCCGACGGCGAGCACGAGCAGGAAGACCTCGAAGCCCTTGGACTGCCAGATCGCCCACATCGAGGCGGGGAACGCTGCGGCGATCGAGGTGAAGATCAGCAGCGACATGCCGTTGCCGATGCCGCGCTCGGTGACGAGCTCGGCGAACCACATGATGAGGCCGGTGCCGGCGGTCATGGTGATGATCATGAGCAGCTGCGCCCACCACACGTCGTTCGTGAGGAGGTTCTCGCACTCGGGAACACCGGTGGTCCCGAAGAGCTGGCCGCTGCGCGCAACGGTGACGAGCGTCGTCGACTGCAGGAGCGCGAGCGCGATCGTGAGGTAGCGGGTGTACTGCGTGAGCTTCGCCTGGCCCGCCTGGCCCTCCTTGTAGAGGGTCTCGAAGTGCGGGATGACGACGCGGAGCAGCTGCACGATGATCGTCGCCGTGATGTACGGCATGACACCGAGGGCGAAGATCGACAGCTGCAGCAGGGCGCCGCCGGAGAACAGATTCACCAGCGAGAGGAGGCCCTCGGTGCCCGCGGACTGCCGAAGGCACGACTGCACGTTCGGGAAGTCGACGAACGGCGCAGGCACGTGCGCGCCGAAGCGGTACAGGGCGATGATCGCCAGGGTGAATGCGATCTTCCGCCGAAGGTCGGGTGTGCGGAAGATCCGCGCGATGGCGCTGAACAAGAGGATTCCTCCAGAAGGGGCATCGGCACGCAGACGTGCCGACGTCCAGGGTAACCCAGAGGGGGCCGGAGCAAGCTCCGACCCCCACTGTGTGCGTATTACTTGACGGCGCCGCCCGCGGCGACGATCTTCTGCTCGGCGGAAGCCGAGACCTTGTCGACCGACACGTTGAGCTTCACCGAAATGTCGCCGGTGCCGAGCACCTTGACCTTCTCGTTCTTGCGCACGGCACCCTTGGCGACCAGGTCGCCGATGGTGACGTCGCCACCGGCCGGGTACAGCTCCGCGAGCTTGTCCAGGTTCACGACCTGGTACTCCACGCGGAACGGGTTCTTGAAGCCGCGGAGCTTCGGGGTGCGCATGTGCAGCGGCATCTGCCCACCCTCGAAGCCGACCTTGACCTGGTAGCGAGCCTTCGTACCCTTGGTACCGCGACCCGCCGTCTTGCCCTTCGAGCCCTCACCGCGACCGACACGGGTCTTCGCGGTGTTGGCGCCGGGGACCGGACGAAGGTGGTGCACCTTCAGCACGCCCGGGCGCGAGGCGGGGGCGTCCTTCTTGGCGGCGGCCTTCTTGGCAGGAGCCTTCTCAGCCTTGTCGGCCTTGGCGGCGGACGCCTTCGCGGGCGCCTTCTTCTCGGCGGCAGCCTTGGGAGCAGCAGCCTTCTTCGGGGCCTTCTCGGCCTCGACGGCGTCGTTCTTCTCAGCCATCAGTCGATCTCCTCAACCTTCACGAGGTGCGCGACGGTCCGGACGTAGCCGCGCGTCTGCGCGTCGTCGGGGCGGACGACCGAGTCGCCGATCCGCTTCAGACCGAGCGAACGCAGCGTGTCACGCTGGTTCTGCTTCTCGCTCACCTTGGACTTCACCTGCGTAACCTTCAGGCGCGCAGCCATCAGACACCTGCCTTCGCAGCACGGGCGGCCTCGGCCGCCTCGGCCTCGGCACGGACGAGACGGGCGGGGGCGACCTGGTCGAAGTCGAGACCGCGACGCGCGGCGACCGCACGGGGCTCCTCGAGCTGCTTCAGGGCCTCCACCGTCGCGTGGACGATGTTGATCGTGTTCGACGAGCCGAGCGACTTCGACAGCACGTCGTGGATGCCGGCGCACTCGAGGACGGCGCGCACCGGGCCACCGGCGATGACACCGGTACCGGCGGCGGCGGGGCGCAGCAGCACCACACCGGCAGCGGCCTCACCCTGCACCGGGTGCGGGATGGTCGAGCCGACGCGCGGCACGCGGAAGAAGTTGCGCTTGGCCTCTTCGACACCCTTCGAGATCGCCAGGGGCACCTCGCGGGCCTTGCCGTAGCCGACGCCCACCACACCGTTGCCGTCGCCGACGACGACGAGCGCGGTGAAGCTGAAGCGACGACCGCCCTTGACGACCTTCGAGACACGGTTGATGGTGACGACGCGCTCGAGGAACTGGCTCTCGTTGCGGTCGCGACCACCGCGGTCACCGCGGGTCTGGTTGCGCTCGCGACCACCGCGGCGCGGCTCGCGCTCGCGCTCGGCGGGCGCGTCAGCAGCCGGGGCCTGGACCTCGGCAGCAGCCTGCTCGGTCACGATGTTCTCCTTGTTGTCACTCACAGGTTCAGACCTCCCTCACGGGCGCCGTCGGCGATCGCCGCGACACGGCCGGCGTAGCGGTTGCCGCCACGGTCGAACACGACGTCCGAGACGCCGGCGGCCTTCGCGCGCTCGGCGAGAAGCTCGCCGACCTTGCGGGCCTTGGCGGTCTTGTCAGCGTCGGACGCACGCAGGTCGGTCTCGAGGGTCGAGGCAGAGGCCACGGTGTGACCCTTGCTGTCGTCGACGAGCTGCACGAACACGTGACGCGACGAACGCGTGACGACCAGGCGGGGACGCTCGGTGGTGCCGACGACCTTCTTGCGAAGGCGGGCGTGACGACGCGCGCGCGCGTCGGACTTCGACTTCACAGCCATGGTTACTTACCAGCCTTTCCGGCCTTGCGCCGAACGACCTCGCCGGCGTAGCGCACACCCTTGCCCTTGTACGGCTCGGGCTTGCGGATCTTGCGGATGTTGGCCGCGGCCTCGCCGACGGCCTGCTTGTCGATGCCCGCGACCGTGAGCTTGTTGTTGCCCTCGACGGTCAGCGTGATGCCCTCGGGCGCTTCGACGAGGACGGGGTGCGAGAAGCCGAGAGCGAACTCGACCGCCGTGCCCTTCTGCGCGACGCGGTAACCCGTGCCGACGACCTCGAGACCCTTGGTGTAGCCCTGGGTGACACCGATGATGTTGTTGTTGATGAGCGTGCGGGTCAGGCCGTGGAGCGAACGCGAAGCGCGCTCGTCGTCGGGACGGGTCACGACGACCTGGCTGTCCTCGACCTTGACTTCGATGGGACGGGCCACGGTGAGCACGAGCTCGCCCTTGGGGCCCTTGACGGCGACATCCTGGCCATCGACCGAAACGGTCACGCCGGCGGGGATGTCGATCGGAAGACGACCGATACGCGACATGTCAGATCACCACACGTAGGCGAGGACTTCCCCACCCACGCCCTTCTGCTCTGCCTGACGGTCCGTGAGAAGACCGGAGGAGGTGGACAGGATCGCGACGCCGAGGCCGCCGAGGACGCGGGGGAGCTCGGTCGACTTCGCGTACACGCGGAGGCCGGGCTTGGAGACGCGCTTGATGCCGGCGATCGACCGCTCGCGGTTCGGGCCGTACTTGAGCGTCAGCGTGAGGGTCTGGCCGACGCGGGCGTCGCTGACCTCCCACGCGGAGATGTAGCCCTCCTGCTTGAGGATCTCGGCGATGTGGGTCTTGAGCTTGGAGCTCGGCAGCGACACGGAGTCGTGGTGCGCCGAGTTCGCGTTGCGCAGACGGGTCAGCATGTCTGCGACCGGGTCTGTCATTGTCATTTCTTGATTCCTTTGTTCACGAGGTATCGGCTGCCGTTACACGCCAGACGACCTTCCATGATCTGCCATATTCAGTTGTGGGATCGGATGCTGCGACCGCCGCTCGCGCGCCGGCCGCAGCATCCGTTCAGGAATTACGCCTGCGCGTCGTCCGACTTGAACGGGAAGCCCAGGGCGCGCAGGAGTGCGCGGCCCTCGGCGTCCGTCTTCGCCGTCGTCACGATGGTGATGTCGAAGCCGCGGACGCGGTCGATCTTGTCCTGGTTGATCTCGTGGAACACGGACTGCTCCTGGAGACCGAAGGTGTAGTTGCCGTGACCGTCGAACTGGGCGCCCGAGAGGCCGCGGAAGTCGCGGATGCGGGGCAGCGCCAGGTTGACGAGGCGGTCGATGAACTCCCACGCACGGTCGCCACGAAGGGTGACGTGCGCGCCGATGGCCTGGCCCTCACGCAGCTTGAACTGCGCGATGGACTTGCGGGCCTTGGTCACGACCGGCTTCTGACCGGTGATCTTGGTGAGGTCGTCGACCGCGCCATCGATCACCTTGCTGTCGCGAGCTGCCTCGCCGACACCGGTGTTCACGACGACCTTGACCAGGCCGGGGATCTGCATGACGTTGGCGTAGCCGAACTCGTCCTGCAGAGCCTTCTTGATCTCGCCGTTGTACTTCTGCTTCAGGCGGGGCTGGATCTTGCCAGCCTCCACGGCAGTGGTGCTGCTCATGTTCAGAGGTCCTTGCCTGACTTCTTCGCGTAGCGCACGCGGACGGTGCGCTTCACGCCGTCCTTGGTCTGCTCCTCGACACGGTGGCCGACACGGGTCGGCTTCTTGGTCGAGGGGTCGACGACCTGGACGTTGGAGATGTGGATGGGGGCTTCCATCGTCTCGATGCCGCCCGTCTTGGTGCCGCGCTGCGACTGACCGACACGGTTGTGCTTCGTGACGTAGTTCACGCCCTCGACGATGACGCGGTTCTGCTCGGACAGGACCTCGAGGACCTTGCCCTGCTTGCCGCGGTCGCCGCCCTTGTCCTGCTTCTTGCCCGTGATGACCTGAACCAGGTCACCCTTCTTGATCTTGGCCATGGGGTCAGATCACCTCCGGTGCGAGCGAGACGATCTTCATGAACTTCTTGTCGCGAAGCTCACGACCGACCGGTCCGAAGATACGGGTGCCGCGGGGCTCCCCGTCGTTCTTCAGGATGACGGCGGCGTTCTCGTCGAACTTGATGTACGAACCGTCGGCACGACGGGTCTGCTTGACGGTGCGGACGACGACGGCCTTGACCACGTCGCCCTTCTTGACGTTGCCGCCCGGGATCGCGTCCTTGACGGTGGCCACGATGATGTCACCCAGGCCCGCGTAGCGGCGGTTCGAGCCACCGAGAACGCGGATGGTGAGCAGCTCCTTGGCGCCCGTGTTGTCGGCGACCTTGAGGCGGGACTCGTTCTGAATCACTTGGCCTTCTCCAGGATCTCGACCAGACGCCAGCGCTTGGTGGCGCTCAGCGGGCGGGTCTCGTTGATGAGGACGAGATCGCCGATGCCGGCGGAGTTGGTCTCGTCGTGCGCCTTCACCTTGGAGGTGCGGCGGATGACCTTGCCGTAGAGCGGGTGCTTCACGCGGTCCTCGACCTCGACGACGATGGTCTTGTCCATCTTGTCGCTGACGACGTAGCCACGGCGGGCCTTGCGGTAGCCACGGGCGTCGGCGTCGCGAACGTCGTGCTCGCCGTGCTCGACCTCAGCGGCCTGCTTCTTGTCAGCCATCACTCGGCCTCTTCCTTCGCGGCCTCGGAAGTCTCATCCGACTTCTTGGCCTTCGTCTTCTTCGCCTTCGTCGCGGTCTCCAGCGGCGCGGGCGTGGCACGGATGCCGAGCTCGCGCTCACGGATCACGGTGTAGAGCCGCGCGATGTCGCGCTTGACCGCACGGATGCGGCCGTGGCTCTCGAGCTGGCCGGTGGCCGACTGGAAGCGCAGGTTGAACAGCTCTTCCTTGGCCTTGCGCAGCTCCTCGACGAGGCGCTGGTCTTCGAACGTGTCGAGCTCGCTCGGGGCGAGCGTCTTGGTGCCGATCGCCATTACGCGTCGCCCTCCTCGCGCTTGATGATGCGTGCCTTGAGCGGCAGCTTGTGGATGGCACGGGTCAGGGCCTCACGAGCGAGTTCCTCGTTGACGCCGGCGACCTCGAAGAGGACGCGACCCGGCTTGACGTTTGCGACCCACCACTCGGGCGAACCCTTTCCGGAACCCATGCGGGTTTCGGCCGGCTTCTTCGTGAGCGGACGGTCGGGGTAGATGTTGATCCACACCTTTCCGCCACGCTTGATGTGACGGGTCATCGCGATACGAGCGGACTCGATCTGACGGTTCGTCACGTAAGCGGGCGTGAGGGCCTGGATGCCGAACTCACCGAACGACACCTTGGTGCCACCGGTGGCCTGGCCGGAACGGCCGGGGTGGTGCTGCTTGCGGTACTTGACCTTGCGGGGGATGAGCATTACGCCGACGCTCCTTCTGCCACGGGGGCCTCGTTGCGGCGCTCGCCGCCACGCTCGCCGCGGTCGCCGCGCGGGCCACCACGACGGTCGTCACGACGACGGTCCGACTTCGGCGCGTTCGCCTGCTCGCGAGCGAGCTCCTTGTTGGTCAGGTCGCCCTTGTAGATCCAGACCTTCACGCCGATGCGGCCGAAGGTGGTCTTCGCCTCGTAGAAGCCGTAGTCGATGTTCGCGCGCAGCGTGTGCAGCGGCACACGACCCTCGCGGTAGAACTCCGAGCGGCTCATCTCGGCGCCGCCGAGGCGGCCGGAGACCTGGATGCGGACGCCCTTGGCGCCGGCGCGCTGAGCGCCCTGCAGGCCCTTGCGCATCGCGCGGCGGAACGCCACGCGAGCGGTGAGCTGCTCGGCGATGCCCTGCGCGACGAGCTGAGCGTCGGCCTCGGGGTTCTTGACCTCGAGGATGTTCAGCTGGATCTGCTTGCCGGTGAGCTTCTCGAGGTCGGCGCGGATGCGCTCGGCCTCGGCGCCGCGGCGACCGATCACGATGCCCGGACGGGCGGTGTGGATGTCGACGCGAACGCGGTCACGGGTGCGCTCGATCTCGATGTTGCTCACGCCGGCCCGGTCGAGCTGGGTCTGCAGGAGCTTGCGGATGCGGATGTCCTCGGCGACGTAGTCGGCGTAACGCTGGCCGGGCTTCGTCGAGTCCGAGAACCAACGCGACACGTGGTCGGTCGTGATGCCGAGGCGGAAGCCGTACGGGTGGACCTTCTGTCCCATTACTTGCTCGCCTTCTTGCTCTTGGCAGCCGGCGCCGTCTCAGCGACCTCGGGGGTCGAGAGCACGACGGTGATGTGGCTGGTGCGCTTCTTGATCTGGAAGGCACGACCCTGCGCGCGGGGCTGGAAACGCTTGAGCGTCGTGCCCTCGTCGACGTACGCGTTCTTCACGTACAGGTCCTGCTCGTCCAGGTACTCGCCGTCCTTGTCCGCCTTGACGCGAGCGTTCGCGATCGCGGCGGCGACGAGCTTGTAGATCGGCTCGCTCGCACCCTGCGGTGCGAACTTGAGGATGGCCAGGGCCTCCTCAGCCTGCTTGCCCTTGATGAGCGCAACGACACGACGAGCCTTCTGAGGGGTCACGCGGATGTGTCGCACGCGTGCGATGGACTCCACCATTTCTCTCTCCTCTGCCCCCGCGTCAGCGGCGGCGGCCCTTCTTGTCGTCCTTCACGTGGCCGCGGAAGGTGCGGGTGGGCGCGAACTCGCCCAGCTTGTGGCCGACCATGGTCTCGGACACGAACACGGGGATGTGCTTGCGTCCGTCGTGCACGGCGATGGTGTGACCCAGCATGGCCGGGATGATCATCGAACGGCGCGACCAGGTCTTGATGACGTTCTTGGTGCCGGCTTCGTTCTGGACGACGACCTTGCGAAGCAGGTGCTCGTCGACGAAGGGGCCCTTCTTAAGGCTGCGAGGCATCTTCCTCTACTCCTACTTCCGCTTCTTGCCGGCGTTGCGACGACGGACGATGTACTTGTCGCTTTCCTTGTTCGCGTGACGGGTGCGGCCTTCGGCCTGACCCCACGGCGAAACCGGGTGACGACCACCGGAGGTCTTACCCTCACCACCACCGTGCGGGTGGTCGACCGGGTTCATGGCGACACCGCGAACGGTCGGGCGGATGCCCTTCCAGCGGTTACGGCCGGCCTTGCCCCAGTTGATGTTCGACTGCTCGGCGTTGCCGACCTCGCCGACGGTCGCGCGGCAGCGCGCGTCGACGTTGCGGATCTCGCCCGAGGGCAGACGCAGCTGGGCGTAGGGGCCGTCCTTCGCCACGAGGCGAACCGACGCACCGGCCGAGCGGGCCAGCTTCGCGCCGCCGCCGGGGCGGAGCTCGATCGCGTGGATCACGGTACCGGTGGGGATGTTCTTCAGCGGCAGGTTGTTGCCCGGCTTGATGTCGGCCGACGGACCCGACTCGACGATGTCGCCCTGCGCCAGCTTGTTCGGCGCGATGATGTAGCGCTTCTCGCCGTCGAAGTAGTGCAGGAGCGCGATGCGCGCGGTGCGGTTGGGGTCGTACTCGATGTGAGCGACCTTGGCGTTGATGCCGTCCTTGTCGTTACGACGGAAGTCGATGACGCGGTACTGACGCTTGTGGCCACCACCGATGTGACGCGTGGTGATGCGGCCCTGGTTGTTGCGGCCACCGGTCTTGCTGAGCGGGCGGAGGAGCGACTTCTCAGGCGTCGATCGGGTGATCTCGGCGAAGTCGGCCACCGACGAGCCGCGGCGACCCGGGGTCGTGGGCTTGTACTTGCGAATAGCCATATCTCTAGTCCTCTATCCCGACCGTCAGCCGACTGCCGTGAAGATGTCGATGGTGCCCGACTTCAGGGTCACGATGGCGCGCTTGGTGTCCTTGCGCTTGCCGGTGCCGAAGCGGGTGCGACGGGCCTTGCCCGTGCGGTTGAGCGTGTTGACCGCTGCGACCTTGACGCCGAAGATCTTCTCGATGGCGAGCTTGATCTCGGTCTTCGAGGCGCGGGGGTCGACGAGGAAGGTGTACTTGCCCTCGTCGATGAGCCCGTAGCTCTTCTCCGAAACGACCGGCTTCAGGATGATGTCGCGCGGGTCCTTATTGATGCCGGTCATGCCGAGACCTCCTCGGTGGCGGCGCTCTTGGACGCGACGAACGCGTCGTAGGCGGCCTTGGTGAAGACGATGTCGTCCGAGACGAGCACGTCGTAGGCGTTGAGCTGGTCAGCCGGCAGCACGTGGGCGAACGCGATGTTGCGGACGCTGAGGACGCTGATGTCGTCCGAGCGGTCCACGACCACGAGCACGTTCTTGGTGGCGCCGAGACCGGTCAGGACCGCAGCGGCGGCCTTGGTCGACGGAGCACCCTCGATGCCGAACGACTCCACGACGTGGAGACGCTCGCCGCGAGCACGGTCGCTGAGCGCGCCCAGCAGGGCGGCCGCGATCATCTTCTTGGGGGTGCGCTGCGCGTAGTCACGCGGCTTCGGGCCGTGGACGATGCCACCACCGGTCATGTGCGGCGCGCGGATCGAGCCCTGGCGGGCGTTACCCGTGCCCTTCTGCTTGAAGGGCTTGCGGCCGGCGCCCGAGACCTCACCGCGACGCTTGGTCGAGTGGGTGCCCTGGCGAGCCGCCGCGAGCTGCGCGACGACGACCTGGTGGATGAGCGGGATGTTCGTCTTGACGTCGAAGAGGTCGGCGGGAAGCTGGACCGAGCCAGCCTTCTTGCCGTCTGCCTTCACGACGTCGAGCGCGAGAGTCGAGTCAGCCATGAGATCAGGCACCCTTCACTGCGTTGCGGACGTAGACGATGCGGCCGCGAGCACCGGGGACGGCGCCCTTGACGAGCAGCAGACCCTTCTCGGCGTCGATGGCGTGCACCTTGAGGTTGAGGACGGTCACGCGCTCGCCACCCATACGGCCGGCCATGCGCATGCCCTTGAAGACGCGGCTCGGGGTCGACGAGGCGCCGATCGAACCGGGCTTGCGGTGGTTGCGGTGCGCACCGTGCGAGGCGGAGACACCCTTGAAGTTGTGGCGCTTCATGACACCCGCGGTGCCCTTGCCCTTGCTGGTGCCGACGACGTCGACCAGCTGGCCGGCCTCGAACGTGCCGTCCACCGTGAGCTCCTGACCGAGTGAGTAGTCAGCGGCGTCCGCGGTGCGGATCTCGGTGAGGTGACGGCGCGGGGTGACACCCGCGGCCTCGAAGTGGGCCGTGAGGGGCTGGTTCACCTTGCGGGGGTCGATCTGCCCGTAGCCGATCTGCACGGCCTTGTAGCCGTCCTTCTCGGGCGTGCGAACCTGGGTGACCACGTTCGGGGCGATCTCGATGACGGTGACGGGAACGAGCTTGCCGTTCTCATCCCAGACCTGGGTCATGCCGAGCTTGGTGCCGAGCAGGCCCTTGGAAATCTTGTTGTTGATGTCAGCCATGTCGAACCTCAGAGCTTGATCTCGATGTTGACATCGGCCGGAAGGTCGAGGCGCATGAGCGAGTCGACAGCCTTGGGCGTCGGATCGATGATGTCGATCAGACGCTTGTGGGTGCGCATCTCGAAGTGCTCGCGGCTGTCCTTGTACTTGTGGGGAGAACGGATCACGGCGATCACGTTCTTCTCCGTCGGAAGGGGCACGGGGCCCACGACCGTCGCGCCCGCACGGGTCACGGTGTCGACGATCTTCCGTGCCGACGAGTCGATGACCTCGTGGTCGTACGACTTCAGGCGAATGCGGATCTTCTGTCCCGCCATTGTCTGCTCACTCTCTTTCTCGCGTCATACCCGTGTGGCATTGGACGCACGTGGCGCAAAGCGCCATGGCACTTCTGCACCGCTTACGCAGTGCGTGCTGCACCGCTGTTCTGCTGTCAATCCGGGTGCCGCGCCGAAGCGCCGCGTCCCGGCATCCGTCCTCCCCCGCGCGCGAAGCAAAGCTCCGCCCGAGGTGGATTCGTGATGTGGTGGTTCTGCTGCCCGCGGCCTAGGACCCTGCGCGTCTGCGCTGCCTATGCACTGCCCTGGCAGTGATCCGACGCACGCCAAGAGGGGCGTCGGAATGTGGAACCTCACTAGTCTACGTGCAGCCCGGGCGTGTCGCAAACTCGGGCGTGTCGCGACGCAGGTATGCTCGGGCGTTTCCCAGGGGCGGACCGGGATGGATGCTGCGCCCCCACGCGAAAGGGCGGCCGCGCTGCGCGCGACCGCCCTCTCTACCTACTTGTCAAGCCGTCACTCGGTGCCCGCGTGGCGGCGACGGTACGCGGCGAATGCGACGACCGCGATGCCCGCGAACAGGACGGCGCCACCAGCGACCGCGAACATCGGGCTGATGCCGCCGCCCGTGGCCGCGAGGGCCTTCGGGTCGGTCGCGGCCGGCGTGCCGGTCGGGTCGCCGCCGCCCACGGGCGGGTTGGCGCAGACCGCGCTCGCGGCCGGGTAGGCGACCTCGGTCTCGAACGAGGGGTTCACCTCGAAGCGGACCGTGACGCCGTTGCGCGTCCAGTCGAAGTTGCCGTCGGTCTTCACGTACTCGCCGTTCACGAGCTCCCAGCCCGGCCACATCTTCGGCGTGCCGTTCGAGGCGCCCGGCCACAGGACGGTGCCGCTGAGCGGGTGCGTGCCCGGCACGACGTAGTCCTCGCCCTCCGGGTTCACGAAGGTGATGGTGACGGGGTTCTCGTCTTCGGTCTCGAAGCCCTCGGGCAGCGACACCTCATAGCCGAGGAACGGCACGTCGCCGACGCACACGGACTCGATCTCACCCGGGATCAGGTCACAGTTCTCGGCGACCTCCTCCGGCGTGAGCGGGCGCTCGCTGGTCGAGTCGACGGACTTCGGGGTCCCGAGGATCCAGGTCTTGGTGGCCTCGTCCCACACGTAGGGCGTCGTAGTCGTCGTCTTCGTGACGATCGCCGTCGTGCTCGTGCAGTCGAACGCGGTCTTCTCGGTCTCCGTGACCTTCGGCGCCGGAGGCTCGCAGTTCTCGGTCAGCTTGTCCAGCTTGGGAACGATCCAGCTGCTCTCGGCGCCCGTCTCGAAGACATCGCCTTCCTTCGGCAGGGCCGTCCACGTCGTGGAACCGTCCTCGTTGGGCTCCGAGACCCAATCGACATTGTCGCTCAGGGTCAGCGTGCCCGCCGCGAGGCAGCTCGGAAGCGAGAACGTCAGCGTCGGCGTGACCACCGTGGGCTCGGTCTCGGGCACGTCGCCCTTGCAGACGATCCAGTGCGAGACGTCCGACTGCTGGCCGCTCCCGGTCGGGGGCGACGCATACGCGACACCTGCATTCGGGTGGTCGATGACGCTGTTCGTGGTCGCGCCCTTGATGATCAGCGCGACCCAGCCGTCGTAGCCCCACGACTCGTCGAACTCCGAGAGGGTCACGGTGAGGCCCTCATCGGTGATCGAGCCGTGCGGCGTCTTGTCATTGACGTCGTGGGCGAAGCATGTCGCGTTGAAGGCCGCGTACCGGGTCTCCCAGTACGGTGCCTTGTTCGCCGCGGGCGTGAACGTCTCCAGCACACCTTTTTCGCCGACGGTGTCGGCAGGCCAGGTGAGCGGAGCGTCGTCTTTCGGCGCCGCCGATGCTCCGGCGGTCACCAGCGGTGCCACCACGAGGGCGGCGGCGACCAGCGCCCCAGCCAAAGCCTTCAATGTTCGCTTGCGCACTGCAGGCACAGTGTTCCTCCCCTTATCGGCGCACGGCGCCGTCCCAGCGGCGCACCGAGGTGCGCCGTACATCCCAGCGGCACACCGGAGCGTGCCGTACATCCCAGCGACGTGCGGGGGCACGTCGGCATTGCTGTGCTGCGGCACGGGGGTGCCGCGTCTTTCTCGGTGCGCGGGGGCGCATCGTTCACCCGTCGGGGGACGGGGTCGATCCCACTCGTTCAGGCTGGGTGGGTCCGGTGTTCGCGCTCCTTCCCGCGGAGTGCGAAGCAGGCGGAGAACCGCCGTTCGTGCAGGCTATCGCGACACGCCCGGATGCGCGAAATCGGCGCGCGGGATGGATGCTGCGGCCCGCAGCATCCGTCCCTCCACGGAATCCCCGCACACACTCGAGCCCCTCGCCTTTGGGGCGCGAGGGGCTCGAGCATCCATCCCGATGATGCGGGGGCTGTGAGCAGGAGAGAGCGGGCATCGGGGGTCCCGCTCTCTCTCGCTATCAGAGGGTGGCCTTGGCCTCGCCGCGACGGCGACGGGCGACGATCAGCATCGTCGTGCCTCCGAGCAGGGCGATCAGGCCGAGGATGACCAGCAGCGGCGGCACCTGTCCGCCGCCCGTCGCGGGCAGCGGCGGCTGCCCCGCAGGGCACACCTCGACCGACTGCGACGCCGAGGCGGGGTCATCGTGCGACGGGGCGACCGTGGCGGTGTTCGGGTGCTTCGCGCACGCACCGTCGACGGTCGACAGGTCACGTGAGTACGTGAAGACCGTCTCACCGTCGACCGCGTTGAGCACGACCTCGCCGCCGAACTCTGCCGCCGTGTCGGAAACGGTCGCCGTCTCGTCCGTCGTCGCGGGCGTCACCTCGGCGAAGTCCACGTCGGCGGTCGCGGTGGCAGCACCCGACGTGCCGGGCAGCTCCTCGGCATCCCAGGTGATGTCCACCGTGTTCGTGACAGCCGTCTCGGCGGTCGCGTCCGGCAGAGTGCACTCGTACGGGAAGACGCTCGTCGCCCCCGCAGGGATCACGAGATCCTCGAGCCCGGCGAGTTCGCACTCACCACCGGGCAGAAGGTCGTCGAGCGTGATCGTCACATCGATCTCATTCGGGTTCTCGACCGTGATGTTGCCGGAGACCACGAAGTTCGAGTCTTCAGCAGCAGACGGCGTGACCGTCACCGTGTAGCCGAATTTCGCCGATGCACCGACCCCGACGGTCGCCGAGGTGTGGTCCACCGTCTTGGCGATCGTCCAGTCGTAGTCGCGATCGAACGAGCCCTCGGCCGTCTTGCTGACGGTGAGGTCCAGGTAAGCGCAGACCTCGACGGTCTCATCGGCCTCCTGACCCGTCTCCTCGATCCACGCCGTGTTCGTGTAGTCGACGCACGCGCCGGGAACGCCCTCGAGCTCGAGGTCGTACTCGAACGCCTCCCACGCGCCCTCCGCGGTCCAGGTGTGCTGGCCGAGCTCCACCGGCTCGCTCTCCGGGTCGGTGAGGTCGTCGAGCACTGTGATCGTCTTGTCGTTGACGTCGGTGATCTCGGCGTCGGCGAAGTCGAAGTCCTTCGAGCCCGATGCCGACCCGCTCGTGCCGAGCAGCTCCTCCTCGTCCCAGGTCACGCTGGCCACGTTGGTTCCGGTGGTGGTCGGCGTCGCGTGCGGCAGGGCGCACGTGTACGACACCTCGATTTCTCCACCCGCCGGAACCTCGAGGTCGGCCGGCAGCTGCAGCGTGCAGGTCGTGTCGCCGATCTTGTCGGTCAGGGTGCCGAGCGGCACATCCACGCTGTTCGGGTTCGTCACCGTGATGACGCCCGACACCGTGAAGTCGCTGTCGGTGGCGGCCTCGTCCGTCACGGTGACGGTGTAGCTCGCCGTGGCCGTGCCGGTCTCCGGGTCGACGATGAGACTCGTCTCTTCGGCGTCCTTCTCGATGCTGAAGGCGTACTCGCGGTCGAAGGCGGGCTCGGCGGTCTTCGTCACCGTGAGGTCGGCGTAGTCGCAGACCGTCACGGTGACTGTGTCGTCCTGACCCGTCTCCTTGATCCATGCCGTGTTCGTGTAGTCGACGCACTCACCCGGCGTGCCGTCGAACGTCACCTCGTAGGTGAACTCCGTCGGCGTGCCGTCCGCGTTCCACGTGGCGGTACCGAGAGTCACCGGGTTGGCCGGGTCGGTCTTGTCGTCGATCACCGTGATGGTCTCGTTGACGAGAGTCTTGTCCCACGAGAGCTCGGTGATCTGCGCGGTGTACTCGGCGCTCGAGTTCGCGCTGTACGCCTCGTCGGCGTCCCACGTGACCGTCGCCTTGTTGGAACCCGTGAGGAAGGGGCCGTCCTCCGAGAAGCTGCAGGTGTACTCGAACGTCTTGATCGAGTTGGCGGGGATCGTCGCGTCGACGCCGCCTGTCACGACGCACGAGACTCCGTCGAACGAGGGCACATCGGTCACCGTCGCCGTCACGTCCCAGTCGTTCGGATTGGCGACGTCGATCTCACCCTCCATCGCCCAATCGGAGTCGGTTGCGGCGCCCGGAGTCACCTCGACGGTGTACTCGAAGGTCGCCTCGCCGTTCTCATCGACGGTCCGGACCGTCTGGTCGACGCTCTTGTCGATGTCCCACGCGTATGTGCGCGTCAGGCTCACCACGACGTTCTTCTCGATCGTCAGGTTCTCACCGGTGCAGACCTCGACTGTCGCACTGTCGGAGAGCTCCGGCTGCGTCCTCGTCGCGGCGATCGTCGCGGTGTTGTCGTACTCCTTGCACGCGCCGGCGGCGACGTCGTCGCCGAGGTCACGCGAGTACTCGAAGACCGTGGGCTTGGTGACGTCGGTGACGGTCTTCGGCCCGTCGAACTCAGCGGCCGTGTCGGACACGGTCACCGAGGCATCCGTCGTCGAACTGGGCGCGACTCCCGCGAACGTGAAGTCCGCGGTCGCGTTCGTCGAACCGGCCGGGATCGCCGACGAGTCCCAGGTGACGGTCGCCGTGTTCGTTCCGGCCGTTCCCGAGGGGAGCGTGCAGCTGTACTCGACCTGCGCGGTGCCGCCGTTCTTCGGCACGGTCGGCAGCTGCTGGGTCGTGATCGTGCACTGCGCACCGGGAATCGAGTCCGTGACGCCGGTGATCGGCACGTCGATCGGGTTGGTGTTGGTGACCGTGATCACGCCCTTGACGGAGTAGCCCGAATCGATCGGCGCCGAGGGTGTGACCGTCACGGTGTAGTCGAACGTCGCGTTCTCACCGGGGCGCACCGTGGCGCTCGCGGGATCGACCGTCTTCTCGATCTGCCAGTTGTAGTCGCGGACGAACGACGGAACCGCGGTCTTGGTCGCCGTCAGCGGCACACAGGTCGACGGCGGGGTGATCGTCAGGGGCTCGATGTAACCCTTGAGGTTCTTCGACGGGTCGGCGAGCTGCCCGGTGAAGCTGCGCATGTAGGCGGTCGCCGCCGACGGTGCGGGGCAACCGGGCTTGACGACGCCGTCCGTGAGGTCGGTGACGTTGATGCCGATCTCGAAGAACTGGCCTGCAGGAAGGACCTCGCCGTGGGGGTTGGTGACGGGTGCGTCGTTCACCACGCTGATGAAGCCGCTGCCGTCGTAGGGCACGCACACACCGGGGTAGTCGCCGACAGAGGTGTAGGTGCAGGTCTCGTAGAGGACGGGTGCGCCACCGCCCTGCGTCGTGATGACGAACAGGACTCCACCGTTCGACCGGTTCGGCTGCGGCGTGCCATCAGGCGCAGTCGTGGCACCGGCGTTCGTCACCTCGATGAGGTAGCCGCCAGTGCCGTTCTCCTGGCTCCGCTCCCACGCGAAGTTCAGGTAGTAGTTGTCGCCCACGGACTGCGCGTAGGAATACACACGCGCGAAGTCGCCCTTGGGAGGCGTGCTGCCCGACGACGTCCAGCCGGCCGGGTCGGAGTCGTCCTTGTTCGACGTCTGGTAGGTGCCACCCTGAGTCGCCTCATCGTGGGCGACGTTCGTCCAGTCATTGCCGCCACACGTGCCCGGCTCGTAGTTCGCGTCGATCTCGAAGGTGCCGTTGAGCGTACAGCTCACGGCGAGCGGCGCGATCACGTCCTCCGCGGGAGCAGCGAGAGCGGCCACCGGAGCATCCGCCACTTCCACGGCCGGCTCCTCGACCGTCGGTTCTTCAGCGGGGGCAGCAGGCTCTTCCGCGGCCGGCTCCTCCGCTGCGGGCTCTTCGACGGCCGGCTCCTCCGCAGGCGGCAGGGGCGCAGCATCCGTCGATGTCGACTCTGTCGGCGTCGCCTCGGTCGTGGCGGCGGGGTCTGTGGTCACCTCCTCCGCCGACGCTGGGGAGATGCCCGAGAAGACGAGCGAACTCGCGACGATCGCGGCGAGCCCTCCCACGTACCAGCGGTTCTGGAGCGCGATCCTGCGCTCTTCGTTCCGCTCCTGACGCATGCGGCGGCGCGGACCCTCAGACTTCGAGGCGCGCACAAAAGTACGACTGAACATCAACTTCACCCTTGGTCGAATCGACACAGGGTGCCCCAGTTAGAGGCCCCTCCCAGCACGTCACGACTCGCTGCGAGTTGATGAACCACAGAACGCGGAGACCCCAAATCCCCGGGTTCGACTATCTCCCCAAACACGAGCCGAAACGTGTTCCCGCTGGCAAAGGTATTGCGGGCATCCGCCCGCGTCAAGCGTCAGCACGAAATCGAGACCGCACGTCCCATGGATCCCGTTGGTGGTCCTGAGGAAACACGAAAACGGCCCGGGTCGCCCCGGGCCGCTCCTCGATGATTCCGCTACTGGTTGCCGACCGCGCCGTCGACGTTCCCGCGGAGGTCGTCGACCGTGTCGTGGTGCTCCTCCGGCACGACCTTCTTGGCGAGCCCCGAGGCGCCGTCGAGCACCTTGTCGCTGATGTCCTCGGCCTGCTCGGACTTCAAGAACTCGCCGATCTTGTCCTTGTTCTGCTCGTACAGGTCCTTGCCCTGGTTGACGAGGTCGTCGAAACCGCCCATGCTCACTCCTTCGCACGCCCCCCGGCGAGGCGCCCAGACCCATCCTGTCGGGACGGATGCTGCGGCGGAACCCCTGGCGCGCCACCCGGTGTCCGAGCCGCAGAGCGGCCCGAGACGCGGAGAAGCCCCCGGGATCACTCCCGGGGGCTTCTCGCAGCAGTTGCGCCGAAGAACCTTACTTGAGGATCTTCGTGACCGTGCCGGCGCCGACGGTGCGGCCACCCTCACGGATGGCGTAGCCGAGGCCCTCCTCCATGGCGATCGGCTGGATCAGCTCGACCGTCATGTCGGTGGTGTCGCCGGGCATGACCATCTCGGTGCCCTCGGGCAGCGTGATGACGCCGGTGACGTCGGTGGTGCGGAAGTAGAACTGCGGGCGGTAGTTCGTGAAGAACGGGTTGTGGCGGCCGCCCTCTTCCTTGGACAGGATGTACGCCGTGCCCTCGAAGTTGGTGTGCGGGGTGACCGAACCGGGCTTCACGACGACCTGGCCGCGCTCGACGTCGTCACGCTTGGTGCCGCGCAGGAGCAGACCACAGTTCTCGCCGGCCCATGCCTCGTCGAGCTGCTTGTGGAACATCTCGATACCGGTGACGATCGTCTTCTGCGTCGGGCGCAGACCCACGATCTCGACCTCGGAGTTGATGGCCAGCGTGCCACGCTCGGCGCGGCCCGTGACGACCGTGCCACGGCCGGTGATGGTGAAGACGTCCTCGATCGGCATGAGGAACGGCTTGTCCTTGTCGCGCACCGGGTCGGGGATCGACGCGTCGACCGCCTCCATGAGCTCGAGGATCTTCGCGGTCCACTCGGCGTCGCCCTCGAGAGCCTTGAGGCCCGAGACGCGAACGACCGGAGCGTTGTCGCCGTCGAAGTCCTGCGACGACAGCAGCTCGCGAACCTCGAGCTCGACGAGCTCCAGGATCTCCTCGTCGTCGACCATGTCCGACTTGTTCAGCGCGACGAGCAGGTAGGGCACGCCGACCTGCTTGGCGAGCAGCACGTGCTCACGCGTCTGAGCCATCGGGCCGTCGGTAGCGGCGACCACGAGGATCGCGCCGTCCATCTGAGCGGCACCGGTGATCATGTTCTTGATGTAGTCGGCGTGACCCGGGGCGTCGACGTGCGCGTAGTGACGCTTCGGGGTCTCGTACTCGACGTGCGAGATGTTGATCGTGATGCCGCGCTGACGCTCCTCGGGAGCCGAGTCGATCGACGCGAAGTCGCGCTGCACGTTGGTGGCCGACGGGTACGTGTCGGCGAGCACCTTCGAGATTGCGGCGGTGAGCGTGGTCTTGCCGTGGTCGACGTGACCGATCGTTCCGATGTTCACGTGCGGCTTGGTGCGCTCGAACTTGGCCTTAGCCACTGGGTCCTCCTCAGGACGTTCGTGTAGAGGTTCCGGGCGCTGGTGTGCGCCGGTCGTCTACGGGGATATCTCCACCTTAGTAGAGACGGTTCTGTTGATTCTGTGTGAAGTTGTGCCGTCGGGATGCCTCGTCACCGAGGCATCCCGACGGAAAAGGGTTACTCGCCCTTGACCTTCTGGACGATCTCGTCGGCCACGTTGCGAGGAACCTCGGCGTAGCTGTCGAACTCCATCGAGTAGACGGCGCGGCCCGAGGTCTTCGAGCGCAGGTCGCCGATGTAGCCGAACATCTCGGAGAGCGGGACCAGCGCGCGGACGACCTTGACGCCCTGGGCGTCCTCCATCGACTGGATCTGGCCACGACGCGAGTTCAGGTCGCCGATGACGTCGCCCATGTACTCCTCGGGAGTACGCACCTCGACCGCCATGAGCGGCTCGAGGATGACGGGGTTCGCCTTGCGGACGGCCTCCTTGAAGCCCATGGAGCCCGCGATCTTGAACGCCATCTCGGACGAGTCGACGTCGTGCGACGCACCGTCCATGAGGATGGCCTTCACGCCCACCATGGGGTAGCCGGCGAGCACGCCGACGTTCATGGCGTCCTGGAAGCCCTGGTTGGTCGGCTCGATGTACTCGCGCGGGATGCGGCCACCGGTGACCTTGTTCTCGAACTCGTACGTCTTGTCGGCCGTGACCTCGAGCGGCTCCAGCGCGAACTGGATCTTCGCGAACTGGCCCGACCCACCGGTCTGCTTCTTGTGGGTGTAGTCGTGACGCTCGACGGACTTCTTGATCGTCTCGCGGTACGCGACCTGCGGCTTTCCGACGTTGGCCTCGACCTTGAACTCGCGCTTCATGCGGTCCACGAGGATGTCGAGGTGCAGCTCGCCCATGCCCTTGATGACCGTCTGGCCGGTCTCGGCGTTCTGCTCGACGCGGAACGTCGGGTCCTCTTCGGCGAGCTTCTGGATCGCGAGACCCAGCTTCTCCTGGTCGGCCTTGGTCTTTGGCTCGATGGCTACCTCGATGACCGGCTCCGGGAACGTCATCGACTCGAGGACGACCTGGTTCTGGCTGTCGGCGAGGGTGTCACCGGTGGTGGTGTCCTTGAGGCCGATGACCGCGTAGATGTGACCGGCGGTGACCGAGTCGACCGGCATCTCCTTGTTGGCGTGCATCTGGAAGATCTTCCCGATGCGCTCCTTCTTGCCCTTGGTCGCGTTGACGACCTGGGCGCCCGAGTCGAGGTGACCCGAGTAGACGCGGATGTAGGTCAGTCGACCGAAGAAGGGGTGCGTCACGATCTTGAACGCGAGCGCCGCGAAGGGCTCGTCGCGGTCTGCGTGACGCTCGATGATGATCTCTTCGTCCTTCGGGTCCTTCGCCTCGATGGCGGGGACGTCGAGGGGCGACGGGAGGTAGTCCACGACGGCGTCGAGCATCGGCTGCACGCCGCGGTTCTTGAACGCCGAGCCGCAGAGCACGGGGTAGAGCTCCGAGGCGATGGTGAGCTTGCGGATCGCGGCCTTGATCTCGGCGACCGTGAGCTCCTCGCCGCCGAAGTGCTTCTCGAGAAGCTCCTCGTCGGACTCGGCGACCGTCTCGAGAAGGATCTCGCGGTACTCCGCGGCCTTGTCGGCGAGGTCGGCCGGGATCTCCTGGATCTCGTACTTGGCGCCCATGGTCACGTCGCCCTTGGCGTCGCCGGGCCACACCAGCGCGCGCATCTCGACGAGGTCGATGACGCCCACGAAGTCGCTCTCCGAGCCGATGGGCAGCTGGAGCACGAGCGGCTTGGCCTTCAGGCGGTTGATGATGGTGTCGACCGTGAAGTAGAAGTCGGCGCCCAGCTTGTCCATCTTGTTGACGAAGCAGATGCGGGGGACGTCGTACTTGTCGGCCTGACGCCAGACGGTCTCGGACTGGGGCTCGACGCCCTCCTTGCCGTCGAAGACGGCGACCGCGCCATCGAGGACGCGCAGCGACCGCTCGACCTCGACCGTGAAGTCGACGTGGCCGGGCGTGTCGATGATGTTGATCTGGTTCTTGTTCCAGAAGCACGTGACGGCGGCCGACGTGATCGTGATG
Organism: Microbacterium sp. F01; assembly: GCF_056156365.1. Classification (NCBI taxonomy): domain Bacteria; kingdom Bacillati; phylum Actinomycetota; class Actinomycetes; order Micrococcales; family Microbacteriaceae; genus Microbacterium; species Microbacterium sp. F01. Next base: position 680,654 of record NZ_CM149592.1, on the reverse strand, counting down.
CCGCGCTCCTGCTCCTGCTCCATCCAGTCGGTGGTCGCAGCGCCGTCGTGCGTCTCACCGATCTTGTGGTTGACGCCCGTGTAGAACAGGATGCGCTCGGTCGTCGTCGTCTTGCCGGCATCGATGTGCGCCATGATGCCGATGTTGCGGACCTTGTTGAGGTCGGTGAGCACTTCTTGTGCCACGGGGTGTCCTTAGCTGTTGAAGGTGGTAGCGGGCCCGCCGCTCCCGCGGGTCGCGGGAGCGGCGGGGATGCTGATTACCAGCGGTAGTGCGCGAAGGCGCGGTTCGACTCGGCCATCTTGTGGGTGTCTTCGCGGCGCTTGACCGCGGCACCGAGGCCGTTCGAGGCGTCCAGGATCTCGTTCTGGAGGCGCTCGGTCATCGTCTTCTCACGACGACCCTTCGCGTAGCTCACGAGCCAGCGGAGGGCGAGCGTGTTGGCGCGGTGAGGCTTGACCTCGACCGGCACCTGGTAGGTCGAGCCACCGACGCGGCGCGACTTGACCTCGAGGGTCGGGCGCACGTTGTCGAGCGCCTTCTTGAGCGTGGCGACGGCGTCCTGGCCGTTCTTCGCCTCGACACCCTTGAGGGCGTTGTACACGATCGACTCGGCGAGCGACTTCTTGCCGTCGACGAGGATCTTGTTCACGAGCTGGCTGACGATCGGAGCGCCGTAGACCGGGTCGTTGACGACGGGGCGCTTCGGGGCGGGTCCCTTACGAGGCATCTTTCTCAGCCCTTCTTCGCGCCGTAGCGGCTGCGAGCCTGCTTACGGTTCTTGACTGCCTGGGTGTCGAGCGCACCGCGGACGATCTTGTAGCGGACACCGGGGAGGTCCTTCACACGACCGCCGCGGACCAGCACGAGCGAGTGCTCCTGCAGGTTGTGGCCCTCGCCGGGGATGTACGCGGTGACCTCGGTGCCGTTGCGGAGCTTGACACGGGCGACCTTGCGCATCGCCGAGTTCGGCTTCTTCGGGGTGGTCGTGTACACGCGGGTGCAGACACCCGCCTGCTGCGGGTTCGCCTTGAGCGCCGGCGCCTTGGTCTTCGAGACCTTGGGCGAGCGACCCTTGCGAACCAACTGCTGAATGGTTGGCACGTTCTCTCCTTGTTGTGCTGCACGGTGCCTGTCGGCTCCGCACAGGTGCTGCACGGTGACAGCGTCGTGGTCTCCCCCGCGGCATCCGGATCTTTCGATTCGTGACGCTGCGGGCTCACGCTGACCCACCGACGCGCCAGAATGACTGTCGCGCTCTTGTTGGTGGGTATGCCGTGGGGGTGGCCTGTTCGCAGGCCGTTCCCTGAGATGCGGCGCTCGCACCGGTTCCCGCACCGAGGCACGGTCGACGGCGCGCGTGAGCGCACACCCGATCCATGATACGTGGGTTTCGGGGGCCGGGCAAACGCGGAAGCACGTCGCACGCCCAACCGGGCGACGACACGCCGCAGCACAGCCGAGATCGCCCTCGCCGTACCCGTCAGCCGGTCGTCAGCAGGGCGACGAGTGCCAGCGCGGCGACGATGACGAGGACGGATGCCGCGACCGCGACGGCGATCGTCCGCCGTCGTCGGCGGCGCCTGCGGGCGGCCTCGGCGGCCGCCGTGTCGACGTGGTCCTGAGGGGCCCGACGCGCCGGCTCGGCGCGCACCGCCGTGACCGGCGGGACGGAGCGCGCACGGTAGGCGGCGGCAGCCGATGCGGGCGCGGAGGCGACCCTGCCGGGCGTCGCCGAGCTCGGCGTGGCCGGCTCCGGGGCGGGGCGCGCCGGGGACGCAGCACGCGTCGCGCCCGCACGGGTGTTCGGCGGTTCGGGTGCCGGAGCATGCGCGGTGCGTCGCGGGCCGGCCGGTGCCGACGCGGTCGCCGCCTGCGTGGCCAATTCGGAGTCGGAGGGCGCGGCCGACCTCGCAGAGATCACCGTGTCGTCGACCGCTTCCACCCCCGCCGAGGAACGCCGCGACGGCAGGGTCCTGTCGTCGAGCGCGTCGTCGGCCGGAGCCGCCGCCGGCGCGTTCCGTCGCGAGACGGCGGTGCGCTCGTCGTCGGGATCGATCACCCGTCGCTCCGCCGCAGCCGGACCTCGGCGTCACCCAGCAGGAACCGGTCGCCGGCCTCGACCTCTTCGCCCGGGGGTGCCTCGACCTCGGTGCCCATCACCGTGGCGAACAGCACGCCGTTGGTGGAGTCGAGGTCGGTCACGTACCACTTGTCATCGCGCAGGTTCAGGCGCGCGTGCGTCTTCGACACCGTGCCGTCCTGGATCGAGACCAGCTGCGCGCTCGGGTGGTCCGGATCGGCCGCCGGCCGGCGTCCCAGGATGACGACCTCCGCCGAGAGAGCGACGGGCTCCCCGGTGGGCGGCACGAGCGCCCAGTCGGTGCGCTTGCGGCGGGCGATGATCGTCTCTTCGAAGAGGTCCTGCTCGTCGGGGATCTCGGGCTTGCCGTGGAACGCCGACACCGACGACCGAGCCGAGCGCGGGGAGCCGGCGTCGGGTGCACCGGAGATCGCCGACACCGGACCGGAGGTCTCGGGGAAGGCGTCGGCCTCGCTCATCGGCGAGCGCGCGGGCGCCCACGGCTCGCCTTCGTCGCCCGACGGGGGCGCGGCCGGCACACGCGTGACCGGCGGCCGCGTGATGCCCTCCTCGCTCGTCGTCGCGGCGTCCGGCGCCACGAACGGCTCCGCGGTGCGGCGGGCCGGCCCCGCGGGCGCCGGAGTCGCGGGAGCGGTGGGCGGGACGGGCGCGAGCGGAGTGGCGGGCACCGCGGAGATCGGCGCGGGAGCACCGGGCACGGCGCCGGTGACCTCGGCGCTCAGGTCGACGCCGTCGAGCGCGAATCCCTGCCAGGGATCTGCGTCGCCGGAGCCGTTCCCGCCCACCTCGGCCGGCGTCGCGGAGACGGGGCGAGAGGGCAGGGGCGGTGGCGTCCAGCCCGTCGCGGGCGGCGCGACGTCGTCGCCGGAGGACAAGACGGATGCCTCGGCCCCGGGTGCGGCGGAAGCAACGGGCGCGGCAGGGGCAGGTGGCGCGGCGGGCACGGGCACCGGCACGTGCGTCACGGGCGCGGCAGCGGCCGGCGAGGCGGCGGGTGCAGGGGGAGCAGACGCGGGCGGCGGCGCGAACCCCGCGCCCGCGCTCGTCGGCGCAGGGGGGAAGGCCGTCGGCGCCGGCGGATATGCCGCCGGAGCACCGGTGTGCGCACCCGGAGTGGGGAACGGCGGCAGCGGAGGAAGCTCCGGATCACTCGAGGTACGGCGCACGCCGGCGCCGAAGGAGGCGCGGGCCGCAGCATCCGTCTCCCGTCCGACCCAGCGCGCACTTCCCCAGCCGACGACCGACGCCCAGACCGGGAACACGAGAAAGCCGAGGACTGTCATGCCGGCGCCGAAGCCGAAGGCCACGTTGACGCGGAAGAGCGCGATCGCCCAGACCACGAGGAACGCGATGTTGACGAACGGGATGAACGCGAGGATCACGAGCCACGGCGAGAGCCCGGCGAGGCGGAGCAGCACGATGATGTTGAGGACCGGCACCCAGGCCTGCCACGCCTCGACCCCGGACTTGCGGAACACCGCCGACAGGGCGAGCGCGGTCCAGACGTAGAAACCGGCGAACAGGAGCAGGCTGATCAGGGTGCCGACGACGGCTGCGGTGGCATCTGTGGCGTTCATGGCATGGGACGCACGGGCTCGGCCCGTCGTCTCCCCCTCTCGGCGAATCGCGTGCGGCCGCCCGGTTCGGGCGCCATCGGTCGGAACAACGATCTCAACGATACGGTCGCGAGCGCCCCGCGCCAGAACCCGCGTTCGCGTCGCAGGGCGCGTCGCTCCGCGTCGACGGCCGCCCAGTAGCGCTTCGCCTCGTCGGAGGAGAGGTCCGCGTGCGAGAAGACGGCGCGGTCGGCGTCCCGCGCGAGCGCGGACCCCGCGGGCGTCGCGAAAGCGGCGGCGAGCTCTGAGCGCGTGGCGGTGCGGGATGCCGCGCGGCCGCTGTCGATCGCCGCATCGACGTACTCGTCCCAGCCGCCGGCGATGCGGGTCGAAGGGGTTCCGTTGCGGCGACGGCCCCGCCGGCGCGCGGCCTTCGTCCCGATCACGATGAGGAACGGCCCGAGGGCGAGCACGAGCACCAGGAGGACGATGCCGCCGATCCGCAGCACCGGCCAGAGCCAGGCGAGATCGACTCCAGAGTCTTCGTCGGCGGGGCGGTCGGTGGCCGAGTCCTCCTGCGTGGGGTCGGGCGGCACGACCTCCTCGACCGACTCGGGGCGCACCTCGGTGACGTTCTCGGGGTCGCGCTGCTCGGTCGTGTCGAGGCTCGGCGACTGCGCGTGCTGGGGCGTCACGTCGACGGCGACCCAGTCGCCGGATGCCGACTGCACCTCGGTCCACGCGGCGAGGTCCTGCGCGCGGCAGGCGCCCTCGTCGCACGTCGCGAGGCCCGGCTCCGCCGACGTCAGGCGCGCCCCCAGCACCACCCGGGATGGGAACCCGAGCTCGCGGGCCATGAGCGCCACCGCGACGGCGAACTGCTCGTCGTCGCCGATCGCGGCGACGTAGTTGCCGGATGCGACGGCCTTCAGGTCGGTCTCACGCTCGAGCAGGCGCGCGAACATCGTGTCGACCCGGGCGAGCGAGTGGCCCGAGGCGCTCGGCTGGAACGCGTAGTCGGGCAGGGCGGCGACCCACGCCGGCTCCTGCTCGCCCTCGGCGAGGCCGTGGCTGAGATAGCCGCGCTCGCGCAGCAGCGCTACCGCGCTCTCGAGGGCCGGGCCGCCGGAGCCGACCGCGTGCTCGTCCAGCCACGTGCGGAGGCTGTCGGGCGCGGCGACCCCGCCCGGGCTTCCGGGAGCGTCCAGGTCCGCGAGCGCCGGGGCTCGGGGCTCGACGCCGCGCACGACGAACGCATCGCCCGACTCGAAGCCTCCCCCGGCCGTCTGCACCGCGGCGGACGCCGCGGCGTTGTAGTAGAACTTGTCGGCGAGCGACGCGGCCCGGTCGCCGTCGAACGCGACAGCCTCGAGCCGGCCGGCGGTCGGCATCCAGATGCCGTCCCAGGCGTCGATCTCGATCCGCGCCGCCACCGGCGTACCCTCGCCGCCGTCGAGGGCCGACGGCACGCGGACGAACCGGCCGGCGTCGACGGCACCTTCGCCGCCCGAGCGGAACACTTCGCCGTCGTAGGCGTCGAGGGTCGCGAGCCGCACGCGCTCGGGGAGCGCGTCCACCACGCCGTCGCTCACGACGGGCTCGACCGTGAACAGCACGTCGTCGGCGCGCGCGTCGGCGAACAGCGCGCGGTACTGCGACAGCGGGCTCACCTCGGCCGACAGGTCGATGTCGGGGCCGACGGCCGAACGCAGCACCTCGCGCTCCGCCCCGCGGGCGGCGAAGGGCACGACCGCGACCGCGAGGGCGAGGGCGACGGCAACCATTCCCGCGCCGAGCGCGGTGCGTCGGCGGTCGGCCGCGGAGGGGCGGCGCGAGATGCGGACACCGCTGGATGCTGCGGCCCGCTGGAGCGCGCGGACGCGCTCGTCGTGGGTTCGCCAGGCCAGCCACAGCAGGCACGCCACGAGTCCGGCGACGCCGACCGTGGTCTCGACGGGCGCGTAGAGGAACACCGGGCCGACCTCGAGCGGGGCGCTCACCGTGGTGCGGCCGAAGAAGAGCCCGAACGTCACCATGCCGAGCGCCACCGGCACCGCGGCGTACGCCGCGCGATCCTCCCGCCACGCGAGGAGCAGCACCGCACAGGTGCCGACGAGGAATACGACCAGCGCCGGCACGAGCAGGTTGCGGTACGAGCCGACCGGCAGCTCGACGGTGACGAGGTCCTTCCAGCCGAGCACCAGCCCGCTCGCCAGTTCGCCGAGCCCGCGCAGCAGGTCGTCGGGCGTGCCGAGGCGCGAGGGTACGGCGAGCGGCACGCCGAGGACGAGGATCGCGAGGGCCAGCGCCGCAGCGACGGCCCACCCGCTCCAGCGCCGCCACCATCCCAGGGCCGCGATCCCGCCACCCACCAGCGTGCCGACGCCCACCAGGAGCGCGAAGGTGCCCGACCGATAGATGGGCCAGGCGGCGACGGCCGCGACGAGCGCGATGACCGCGGCGAAGCCCGCCCCGACCCACACGCGGGCGACGAACCGCGGCGCGCGCAGCGCCGGCGTCTCGGCCGCGCCCCGGGGCGCAGCATCCATCCGCTCCCTCACCGGGATCGGCCCGCTCACGATGCCGCTCCCCGCAGCAGCAGGCCCGAGAGGTCTTCGAGGGTTCCGACGGTGAGCACCGTCATGCCCGACAGCGGCTGCATGCGCGGGTGCGCGCGCTCGTCGCAGATGACGCCCACCACCGCGGTGTCTGCCGGGAACGCGAGGGCAGCCTGCTGCAGCCGCGCGAGCGGCACGCGGGAGCCCACCACGACGAACGCGATCGACAGCCGCTCGCCCGACTCGGCCGCGAGCCGGCACACCTCGCCCACGGGCATCGTGCTCTCGAGCAGGTCGACGCCGCTGAAGCCGTCCAGCATGGGGCGCGGCGCCGCCGAGGGGATATGGCGGATCGCGCGCAGGCGCCCGCGCACCACGCGCGGGATCTCGGATCCGGTCACGATCTGCACGTCGCGGGCATCGTGGACGGCGCGCAGCCCCAGCGACGCCGCGCACGACACGGCGAGCTCGAACTCGTCGGCGTCGGAGTACTCGGCCTCCCAGACCCCGAGCACGACGGCCATGCGCGAGCGCCGGGACTCCTCGTACTGGCGCACCATGAGCCGTCCGGTCTTGGCCGTCGACCGCCAGTGGATCTGCCGCCGCGAGTCGCCCGGAGCGTACTCGCGGATCGCGTGGAACGACATGTCGGCGTCGACGAGGCGACGCGTCGGCGCGCCCTCGAGATCGCGGATAAGTCCGGCGCTCGTCGACGGCAGCGCCACCGTGCGCGGGTGGACGTACAGATCGTGCACGTCGTGGAACGAGTGCTCACGGCGCAGCATGCCGATCGGGTCGCTGCGCACCGTCGTCGCGGGCCCGACCGTCACGATGCCCCGTTTGAGGCCCGGGATGTCGATCGGCTGCTCGACCGCGTGGCCCGGACGCAGCAGCGGCACGCCGTACTCGACGAGGCCCGCCCCGACCGGGATGTCGATCCGGCCTGGCAACGCCGTGCGATGGCCGTCGTTGCGCACGTCGATGCGCCCGGTGACGCCCTCGCCCGCCACGATCCGTTCGTGCGTCAGCGACAGGTCGACGTCGTACGCGCGGGCGCCGAACAGGAACGGCACGGCGGCGAGGAGGAGGACGACGGATGCTGCGCCCGCGACCATGAACTCCACCCAGCCGAACACGATCCCGAGCACGAGCCCGACGGTCGCCGCGACGGCGACCAGGGCCCCGGCCGGCCGGATCGTCTGGGCGGCCCACTCCGCCGCGGTGGTGATGCCCGAGCCCGCCGCCCGCCACACGCGCGTCCACCACACGGCCGCGCGCACGAACGCGCGACCGCGGCGCGACTCGCCGACGCTCGTGGCCGTGGCGGTCACGTGCGTGCGACCGGTCGTGCCGGTGGCCTGGACGGTGCGCGTGATGCGCGGCTCCATCGTGCTGGTGGAACCGCCGCGGCGCTCGGGGCTGCTCATACCGCTTCGCGTCTCGAGGGCGGTGCCACGTCGAGCAGCACCTGCCCGACCACGGTCTCGGGGGTGACGCCGTCGAACTCGGCCTCGGGGTGCAGGATCAGCCGGTGCGACAGCACAGGCACGGCGAGCGTCTTGACGTCGTCGGGGGTCGCGTAGGTGCGGCCCTGTGCGGCGGCGCGCGTGCGGACGGCGCGCGTGAGGGCGAGGGCGCCACGGATGCTGACGCCCAGGCGCACCTCGTCGGCCGTGCGCGTGCTGTCGACCAGGCGGGCGATGTAGTCGAGCACGAGCGCGTCGACGTACACCTCGGCCGCGAGGTCGGCCATGCCGACGAGCGCCTGCGGCGTGATGATCGGCGTGAGCTCGGCGGTCGCGACGGCGGCCCCGTCGAGGATGCGGACTGTCGCCGCGTGGTCGGGGTAGCCGAGCGACGTGCGCATCATGAACCGGTCGAGCTGCGCCTCGGGCAGGCGGTAGGTGCCGGCCTGCTCGACGGGGTTCTGCGTCGCGAGCACGAGGAACGGCACGCCGGCTTCGCGTGAGACGCCGTCGATCGTGACGCGCCCCTCCTCCATCACCTCGAGGAGGGCGGACTGCGTCTTCGGGCTCGCGCGGTTGATCTCGTCGGCGAGCACGATGTTCGCGAAGATCGGGCCGGCGTGGAACTCGAACACGCCCTCCTTCTGGTCGTAGACACTGAGCCCCGTGATGTCGCTCGGCAGCAGGTCGGGCGTGAACTGGATGCGGGTGTTCGTGCCCTGCACCGACTGCGCCATCGCGCGCGCGAGCGAGGTCTTGCCCGTTCCGGGCACGTCCTCCAGGAGCACGTGGCCGTCGCTGAGCATCGCGGTGAGCACGAGCTCGACGACGTGGCGCTTGCCGAGCACGGCGCGCTCGACGTTGTCGGCGATCTGCCCGAACGTCTGCGCGAACCAGTCGGCCTGCTCCTGCGTGATCGTCATGCGGTGTCCTTCGTCGTCTGCGGGAAATGGTGGGGAGAACGGATGCTGCCGCTCAGGGTGTGGGCTCGCTGCCGTTGTTCGGCTGGCATACCGCTTCAAAGGTCGTGTTCACGGGCGACAGACCCCAGCCCTGCGCGCTCCAGTCGACCGACACGGCGATGCCCTCCACGCGAACCGCGCCGACCGGCACATCCCACGTGTCAGCGGTGTGCGCGAGCAGCCGGTCCTGCTCGTCGTAGTAGCGCAGCCCCGTGTTGCCGAACGTGAACACGGCGGAGGAGCCGTTCGGGGCGTTCGACGACTGCCCGCGGTAGACCAGCGCGCTGCCCCCGACGCACGAGGTGACCGTCCAGTTCGCCTGCACCTGGTACGGGGCGCTGCCGGCGCGCGGTGTCACCGTCGACCACGCGGTGGCCGTTCCCCAGAAGTCGTGCACGTAGCGCACCTGGATGCCGGGATCCTGACCGAACACCGTGCTGCCGGGGCCCCAGCCCTGGAACTCGGCGTGATTGCGGTTGGGGAGCCGCTCGGTCGTGGTCGGGGTGTCGCGGATCACCCAGTCGGCGCGCTGCGCCTGCACGTTCGGCCTGCCGTCGACGACGAACGTCCAGCCCTGTGGCGACCTGCCGGACTGCTGGGCGCGGACTGTCGCCGTCGTCTCGACGCGGCCGTAGGACTCGTCATCCCACCACGACTCGACGCACATCCGGAACGTGTACTCCTCGCCGTCCTCCAGACCGGGGAAGGCTGCCGTCTCGCCGCCGTCGATCGCTCTGCAGCGATCACCGTCCTGCACGATTCCGTAGAGCAGTGCCGAGCCGTCGCCGTTGCGCTGCGCGGAGGCGCGCGCCGTGACCGTCGCGGTGCCGTCGCCGTTCGACACCGAGCTCAGTGTGAGCTGCGGCGACAGCGGACTGCCGATCCCGTTGGTCTGCACCGTCGCTGCCGCGCCGGACGCGCTGCCGCCGAGGCCAGGAGGCAGGTCGAAGCGCGAGTACGGGGTGATCGTGACGATCGTGCCGGTGTTGCTGCCGACGCGGAACGACGGCACCTCGACGCGCGTCTGGTTGCGGTTCACCGGCACCCGCACGGTCTCGCCGGCGGGACTCGCGATCTCGAGGCTGCCGGTCTCGCCGGCCTCGATCCCGTCGATGACCAGCGACACGATGCCGCCCGCCCCGTCGCCGGTGACGACGGGGGCAGCGACCACGCTCGTGGGTGCGAGCGGCGCGTCGTACGCCCACGCCACGGTGCGCACGCCGGCTCTCGACTCGCCTACGCCGTTGACGGCCCACGCGTCGTACGTCCGCTGCTCGCCGTTCGGCGCGGGGATCGCCGGGCACACGCCGTCCGCGGTGCACCGCGCGACCTCCTGCCCGCCCGTGCGGATGACGAAGCCCATGAGCGCCGGGTAGGCCAGTCTCGCCTCGCCGGGATCGATCCGCAGGGTGACGGCTCCGTCGGCATACGCCACCTGGGTCATGCTCGCGGGCGCCTTGGGGTACCCGAGCAGGTCGAGCAGCACGCGGCCGTCGCGTTCGGCGTTCGTCACGCGGCCCTGGGCGTCACGCACCGAGAACGTGGCGGTGCACGTCGCGCCCGGGGCATCCGTCGTCCAGCTGGCCGTGATCGACGTCGCCGACGCCACTTGGAAGCCCACCCCGACGCAGGCACCCGTCGGGCGCACGTCGACGACCTCGAGAGGTGTGCGCGGCAGCGGGTTGACCTCGCCGCCCGCCCCGATCACCGGGATCGTGCACGACGATCCGCCGGCCTGCGAGCACTGCTGCACCACGGAACCGCCCTGCGGAAGGGTCGATGGTGCGGCGCCGACGCGGAGGATGAGTCGTGCGGGGGTCACCGACGGATGACTCGTGACGGAGACGAGCACAGCCTCCTCGGAGCCGGGGAGGGCACGGTCCGCCCCGGTCACCGTCACGACGGAGCCCTCCTGGGTGACCTCGAACGCGCCGCCGGAGTGCTCGGTCGCGTAGACGATGCCGTCCCAGTCCGGCCGCAGCTGCCACGTCGTCATGTTCTGGAGGTCGAAGGTCGCGGTCTCGCCCGGCCCGACAGTGATCGATCCCGGCCGCAGCTCGGGCTGCGGATCGCGCGGGTGCACCACGATCGGCACCGACAGGTAGGTCCAGTCCTCCTGACCGCTGAGCCGCACTGGCACCTGGCAGGCATCGACCCAGGGCGCGCCGGAGCCCGCGTCGTAGCGCACGACGGTGCCCGACTCGACAGTGCACGCCGCCTCGGCGCGTGCGCCCGACACCCGCACCTCGTCGCCGAGCTCGACCACCGCGCCACGCGGGCGCGCCACGAGGCCCGCCATGTCGAAGGTCGTCGACTCGAGCTCGGTGACCTCGGGGGACGCGGCATTCGCACGCAGCGTCAGCGCGAGGTCGTCGTCGCCGGGTACGCGGAGGAAGCCGTAGGAGACGACCTCGCCCGCGGCGCCCTCGCCGGTGACCGCGAACGGGATGAGCCGCGTGGTCTCGGGCAGCGCACCGCGCAGCTCGGACCCCTGCACAGAGACGCCGTCGGGATCGCCCCACAGCGACAGCTCGAGGTCGTCGACATCGCCGCCCGACCATGCGACCTTGCCGGCCAGGACGTCGACGCCCCGCGGGAAGTCCTCGCGGGTCTCGACCGTGAGGTTGGTGTCGGCGACGACGGGGAAGTCGGGCACGCTCTCGCGCACCACCCGCACGACGATGAGGCCCCGGCCGGTGTTGCCCGACGAGGACTCGACGTCGTAGAGGAACGACATCGTCGCGGGGTCGTCGCCCGCCGCGATCCGGACCGTGGTGTCGTCCGCGCCGATGATCTGCGCGTTCAGCCGCGCGTACTCGGGATTGTCGCTGCCGTCGACGAGCGTGGCCGGCACATCGGGGCGGATGTCGGTGACCTTCAGCTCGCCGAGGGTGGGGTCGACGTCGTTGGAGAGCGGGCTGACCCGGATCGTGTTGCCCTCGCCCGCCTGCACCTGCACGTAGTCGGTGAAGGTGACCGGGCTCGGGTTCGCCTGGCTGTCGAGCACCCCGACGCGCACGGTGCCGTCGGCCGTGGCGCCGAACGCGTCGACCACGCGATAGCGCAACGACACCTGCCCGCTGTCGCCGGGCACGCTCGTGTACATGATCGATCCGCCGTCGGCGGTGATGGTGGCCGCGCCCCGCTCGGGCTGCTCGACGATGCGGTCGAGGGTCACGACGTCGCCGTCGGGATCGGTGCCGAAGTCGTCGAACTCGATGAGCGCAGACTGTCCGCTGAGCACGCGCCCTTCGAGCGTGTCGGCCGTGGGGGCGCGGTTGGCCTCGGCGTCGATCACGGTCACGCGCACCGTCGCGGTGTCGGCGAGCGCCGGAGCGCCGGTCGTGAACACGGAGTACTCGATCGCGTACTCCCCCGGTTCGCCGGGCGCGAGGTACCGCAGCAGGTCGCCCGATGCGAACGCGAGCGCGGCCTCGGACGAGGAGCGCACCGATGCCGGATTCAGGGTCGGCCGCCCGCCGGCCGGCGAGATGTCGTTGCCCGTCACCGGGATGTCGATCTGGGCCCCGGCGCGCACCATCACGGAGTCGTCCACGGCGATCGGGGCGAGCTCGGGCGCCGGCGGCAGCAGGTACACCGTCGCCTCGCCCTCGACGCTCGCGCCGGCGTCCTCGGTGCCGTCGCTCACCACGTACGAGACGGTGCCGAGTCGGCCGGCGGCGCCGTCCGCCGTCGTGCCCGAGACGCGGAGGTGGTTCTGTCCGACCGCGTCGACCGACAGCGTCGCACCGTCATCCGCTCGCGCCACGACGTCGCTCAGCAGCAGCACGCGGCGCGTCGGGTTCGAGACGGCGTCGAAGATCTCGAGGGTCGCGTCCTGCTGCGGGTGCACGAACGCCACCACCGGCGAGGTCGCGAGCTGGGCCGGCGCGTCGCTGGGCAGCAGCGTGATGCGGGCGGTGCCGGTCGCCTCGCCGACCCCGTCGGTCACCGTGAAGTCGACGCGGAACGTGCCCGGGCTCTTGGCCGCGAAGTCGAAGGACGTGGACCCGCTGACGGCTGTCGCTGTGGCGGCGGCGTCGTCGAGCACGCGCACCGATTCGAGCGACAGCGTGCCGGCGGTGCCCGTGACGTGATCCGCGACGTCGACGGTGAGGGCGGACGCCACAGTGTCGGTCACGGCGAACGACTGCACCGCGAGCTGGGGCTGCGGCGACACGGTGACCATCAGGGGCTTCACCGTCGTCCGGCCCTGGGTGTCGGCGACCGTGACCTCGAGCTCGACGAGCTGCTCCCCGCCGTCGCCCGCGTCGTCGTGCTGGTAGACGACGTCGCCGCCGGGCGTCGCGGCGACGCTGCCGATCCCGCTCGTGTTCGCGACCGAAAGGAGCAGCAGTGGGTCGCCCTCCGGGTCGACCCAGCCCGGCAGCACCGGCACTGTCACCGTGCCGCCGCGGGCGACCTCGGGCTCCGGCCACTCGACGAGGCACCGCTCGACACCGCACCATTCCGGCGGCGCGTCGGCGGCGGCATCCGCCACGGTGACCGTGACCGTCGTGGGCTCCGACCTCAGCCCGCTCTCGGAGGTGCCGTCGGTGACCGCGTACGAGAACGTCGCCGATCCGGTCGCGCCGGGTTGCACGCGGATGGCCAGGCGCTGGTCGTCGTCGGTCACCGACACGGAGCCGAACCCGGGGTCGAGCCCGGCGACCGAAGCCGGGTCGATCGTGAGCACGTCCTCGTTCGGGTCGTGGTCGTTCATCAGCACGGGCAGCGACGCGAGCGTGCCGGCCCGCACGCCGAACGCGTCGGGCTCGGCGATCGGGGGCTTCGGGTCGAGCACGACCTGCAGCTGCTCTTCGCTCGGCACGGCGTCGGGGTCGGTGCGGTCGTCGAGGCTCCAGTCCTGGCTCGAGGGGATCAACGCGCCATCCGGCACCGACCACGCCCACCCGGAGCGGGTGTCGTTGAGGATGACCGCGGAGGAGCTCGCGACGAACACGGGGCGCAGCTGGTCGCCGATCGCGTCCCCGCCGTAGTCGAGCTGCGTCGTGGTGCCGCTCGAGCGCCACAGCAGGCCGCCCGCGTCACCCTGGCCCAGCCATGCGGCATAGGTCTCGCCGTCGTGCGCGACCGGCTGGGCGGGCGTGCCGAGCACCGTCGCGGTGCCGCCTCCCACCGGGGTCTCCATGGCCGATCCGTCGACGGGCACCCGCACCAGCCCGGTGTCGTCGGCGAGGTAGACGTCGGTGCCGCTCGCGTCCGGTGCGCCGACGACGACGGCGCCCGTCGTCGGCGCCTGGGACGCAGCATCCTGCCCCCGCAGCCACACGTCGCCGTCCTCGGTGTCGACCACGGCCCACGTGTCGCCCGCCGCGGTGATCGCGGGCGCCTCGAGCCCCTCCGGGTCGAACGCGTCGCGGCTCCGCACCTCGCCGCCCTGGATGTCGTAGCGCAGCACCGAGTCGTCGGCGTCCGAGTAGGCGAACAGCATGCCGCGGTCGTCGACGGCGATCGCCTCGGCGGTGTACTGCGGGGCGTCCTCGTCGTCGGCTCCGAAGGGGTCGAGCTGCGACGACGTGCCGCTGGAGAGGCGCCCCGCATACACCGCACCCGAGTCGGTGACGTAGGCGACCCAGTCCCCGGCGGTCACGACCTCGGTCGTGCCGGACGGGGTCTTCTGCGAGGACTGCAGCGCCTCCTCGTCGAGATCCGTGGGCATCGCGGCGTCGATGCGGGTGAGCGTCGAGTAGCTGTCGCTGAAGAGGTACGCGGCGTCCCCGGTCTGCACCACCTGGTCGGGGTTGCTGATGCTGCGGACGGTGTCGAGCTCGCCGACCGACGTGTTCACGCGGGCGTAGCGGCGGCCGTCGCCGGTCTGCAGCGCCCAGACGGCGGTGTCGACCTCGGGGGTCTCCTGCGCGTCGAGCCCCGGCCACGCGATGCTGATGCCGATGACGGTGGCCACCACCGCCCCGGCGGCGACGAAGCCGGCGATGGTGCCGCGTCGCATCAGAGCACCCCCGCGGCCATCAGCGCCACGACGACGGCACCGGCCCCGGCGACGACCCCCGCTCCGATGCCGATGGCCCAGGGCAGCACGGCGCGCCCGCGCCCGCGCCGGCGGGCGGGCGCCGAGATCTCGGTGTCCTCGTCGCGGGCGAGCTGAGCGACGCCGGTGCCGGCGCGCGCCTTGCGCGTGAGGTCGCGCTCGACGTGCGACCGTGCGGGCCCGCGGAGTGCCGAGTCGGCGAAATCGACGGGGGCGGATGCCGGGGACCACTCCGCGTCCGGGATCTCGAGCGGCGTCGGCGACAGGCCGAGCCCCGACTGCACCTCGCGCAGCGCCTCGCCGAAGGCACGGGCGGAGTCGTGGCGACGGCCCGGGTCGCGGCTCATCGCGGTCGCGAGGACGGCCTGCAGCGACGCCGGGACGTCGGTCCGGGGGATCTCGATGTAGGTGGCGCGCGCGATGCGCTTGCGCAGCAGGTCCTTGGTGTTCTGGCCGCGCTCGCGGCGCTCGAACGGGCTGTGGCCGGCCAGCAGCGAGTACACCGTGGCGCCCAGGCTCCACACCTCGCTGGTCACCGTGCCGCTCGTCTGCTCGGCGACGACCTCGGGGGCACTCCACGGGATCGACATCGCGAGCACCTCGCCGCCGCTCTTGCGCTGCAGCGAGGCCGAGATGCCGAAGTCCGCGAGCACCGGGGTGCCGAAGGTCGTGATGAGGATGTTGCTGGGCTTCACGTCGCGGTGGATGAGGCCGGCGCGGTGCGCGGACTCGAGCGCGCTCGCCATGCGCACGCCGATCGCGAGGACCTCCTCCACCGGGATGCGCTCGACCCGGTACCGCTGTGCGAGCGAACCCGGGCAGTACTCCATGACGATGTACGGGCGCCCGTCGGCCGAGATGCTCGCCTGGTAGACCGTCACGATCGAGGGGTGGGCCGACAGGTGCGCGAGCACGTCGGCCTCGGCGTTGAACATGCGCCGCAGCTCAGGGTCGCGTACGTCGCTCGGCATGACCTTCACTGCCACATTGCGGCGGGGCATGTCCTGTTCGTACAGGAAGACGTCGGCGAAACCGCCCGAGCCGAGCGGGCGGATGTAGGCGAGCCCCGGAAGGATCGGAGGCGCCGAGGGAAGCCGTGCAGCCACCTCACACCTCCCCACAGTCCGCGACGTCGCACCCATGCCAGGCGGCAACAAACCCGGTCATGCTAACAAAATCCACCTCCCGAGTACCCGCATGGCGGGCAGGGGTGTGGAGAGTGGGAGCGCGTGCGGCAGGCGGGCAATTACCGTGCCGCAGTGACGGGGCCGGCGTCAGTCTAGCCGCGGAGCGTCCCCGGGATCGTGGGGGTCGAACGGTGCGTCGAGCGACTTCGTGAGATCGGCGAGCATCGCCTCGATCTGGGGCTCGACGTACTCGGTCACCGCGGCCTGGATGCGCAGGCGGTGGTGCAGCAGGATCGTGCACACCTCGCGGCCCACCATGTTCGCGTAATCGTCGGCGAGCCCGACCTCCTGGCGGAGCGCGGCCTTCGCCTCCTCGCTCAGCGGGGGGAGCGCGGGCACGTGCGCGTCGGCCTCTTCGGCGAGCCCCGCGATCGTGAAGAGGAACGGCGCGCCCGGCACCGGATCGGGGTCCATCGGCAGCCCCTCGAACTCGGGGTCGAGCCCCTCCCCCGGGCGGTAGCTGCGCGCGCGGTTGCGGGCGGCCTGCTGGTCGAGCTCTGCCTGCAGCATCGGCAGGTTCAGCGCCGTGTACTCGGCGACGGAGCGGTCGACGATCGTCTTGATGCGGGTCGAGAGGCCGTGCTGCACGCCGTGCGGCACGTCGGCGCCGAGGCCGGCGGCCGAGAGCACCGGCGACCCGAAGCACCGGCGACAGGGGGCGGTCCGGCCGTGGTGCGTCGCGGGCTCCCAGCGGGGCACCCACGCGAGCCAGGCGTCCACCGCCTGGCTGACCTGGGTCTCGAGCGACCGCTCCACGCGTTCCACGCTAGTGCGCAGCATCCGTTCCCGCGCGGATTTCCGCGGTTCGCGGCCCTGTCGGCACCCGGATCACTCGTCGAACTCGTCCTCCCACGGCCATCGGGGGCGGCGGGCGTGGGTCCGTACGAGCGCGATACCGGACCACGCCGCCACGAACGCGGCCGCCGCCACGACGAGCCCGAACCACGTGGTCGCGAGCCGGCCCACCACCGCCGTCGCGATGCCGAGGTCGGCGCCGGTGAACACGGCACCGAACCACACTCCCCCGAGGTACGCGAGGAAGGTCGCGGCGGTCGTCCACGCGGCACCCCAGTACGACGGATGCCGCGTCCCGGCACGTGCGATCGCGGCCCACAGGCCTCCCGCGAACGCGAGTGTCGCGCACACGACCCCCGTGATCCCGGGGACCTGCCCGAGCCCGGGGGTCGCGATCACGTCCTGCGACGTCGCCAGGCTGGTCATGCCGAGCCCGAAGATGAGGAGCGCGACGAAGCCCATCGTCGCGAAGGCGAGGGCGACGGGCGGTCGCACGGGTCCTTGCGACGGCCCTGGCGAACCGTCAGTGGCCATGCCGCCAGCCTACGTCGGCGGGCACGGACGCGAGCGGGGCTTACTGCTGGACGAGCTGCGGGCCCGCCTCGAGCGTGCGCTCGTACTCGCGCTGCGCCTCGATGTTGAGCTCGGTGACGCGCTTCGCGCGCGCGGCCGCCCACGCGCCGAACCAGATCGTCAGTTCGCGGCCGATGACGAACGCGGCGATCGCCAACGGGGTCAGCAGCTCGGCCTCGACGAGCGTGGCGCCCTCGCTGGCGGTGAGGTTCCAGAACGGGGCCTGGAACAGGGCGCCCAGGATGTGTCCGCCGTATGCGGCGACGCCCACGAGGATGCCGAAGACCACCCAGTGGCCCCAGCGGCCGCGGTTGATGATGGCGCCGAGCAGCCAGAAGCCGATGAAGAACACGACGACCGGCACCCAGAGCGACCAGGTCGCGAGGGCCTCGAGGGCGGTCGTGCCGACGTTCGCGCCGGTGACGTCGCCCTTGATCGCGTCCACGCCGAGCCACACCGCGAGATAGAGCACGGCGAACGCGACCGCGGCGAGCAGGCCGATGGCTCCGGCGGCCGCGCGGTTGCCCCGCGGACGCGGCGCCTCGGGCGCCTGCACGAAGATCGGCTGCGGGGCGGCGGTCGCCGCGACCACCGCGGGCTCGGCGACGACGGGCTCGCTCGGGGTCACGACAGGCGGCACCACGACGGTCGGCGAGTCGTCGGCGGCGGGAGCGGGCGTCGGGGTCGACGTGTAGTTCAGGGAGGCGGCCTCGGGCGAGTCCCACGGGTCGGGCTCGGGGGCTGTCGGCGCTTCGCCGGTGGCGGGAGCATCGGCGGCGTCGGCGTCGGAGCGCGCGTCGGACGAAGCTTCGGCGGGAGTCTCTGCGGCGGGAGTCTCGGTGGCGGGAGTCTCGGTGGCGCCGGTGTCACGGCGGGCGGCCTCGGCGTCAGCGAGACCTTCGTTCGCACGGCCGACGACGTCGTCGACGCCGTGCGGCTCCTCGACGGGCTCGCCGTAGCTCGACTTGGGGTCACTCATCGCAGGCACTCCTCACGCAGGGCTCATCCCCGCAGAGGCAGAGTAGCCCGCAGTTCCTCGCACACGACGGAGGCGTGCCGGAGGAATCCGCGCCCGCGCCACTACCCTGAGCCCATGGCACCACGGGCGTTCCGGCTCGCCGCGGCCGCGGCATCCGCTCTCCTCGCACTCGCCGTGCTGACGGCGTGCGCACCCGACGCGCCCTCGGGAGGGGGACTCACCTTCACGCCGACGCCGTCGACCTCGTCGTCGGGCTCCGCGACTCCCACCCCGACGCCGTCGCCCACGGCGGACGCCGAGATCCCCGACGACTGCCGCGCGATCCTCACCGCCGGCGTGCTCGCACAGCTCGAGGGCGTGCCGCTCAATGACCCCGCCTTCGGCGCGTCCGGACCGCAGCCCGACGGCAGCCTGGTGTGCGTGTGGCGCGACCCGGCCGCCGACACGACGGGTCTCGTCACCACCATCTTGTACATGTCGCGCGGGCCGGCGCTCGACATGCTCAACACGCTCGTCACGGACGAGGGCTACACCTGCTACACCCCCGACGGCGGCACTCGCTGCGAGAAGACGTGGCAGAACGAGACGTACCCCGTCACCGACGGGCGCACGCTGTTCTGGCGCGACGACATCCTCATCGACACGCAGTACTCGAACCTCGCGCCCGCGGGGTACACGACCGCGGTGGTCGCGAGCATCTTCGGCTGATCGCCGGCGGGGTTCAGCCCCAGACGGTCCGGTCGAGTCGCGGGCCGTAGTCCTCGGGGTGCCAGTCCGTCTCGACGCTGACGAGCCACAGCCCGTCGCGGAGGGTGTGCTCCTCGCGGACCGGGCCCCGCGTGCGATCGCACACCGTCGCCCCGTCTGCCGTGCGGCACGAGAACCCGTCGCCCGACAGCGCGGCCTCGGCGATCGTGGCGGCGTCCGCGTCGACCTTCGACAGCGTCGTGACGATCCCACCCGAGTCGAACCGCCACGTGCAGGTCACCAGCACGGCGGGCGAGGCGGCGTCGGCGAACGCCGTCGCCTCCGTCGCCGGGGCCGCCATCGACTGGTTGAGGAGCGACCCCTCCCGCCACATCAGCTCGTTCCACAAGTCGTCGGAGTACAGCGTTCGGCAGTCGACCGCGCCGCCCTCCGCCGCGGTCTGCGCGGGCGTCCGCTCGGGCGTCGCCTCGGGTCGCGGCGCCGTGGCGCTGCGCAGCGTGTCGCCGATCCACGCAACGGCCACGGGCACCATCGGCAGCGCCAGCCACACGAGCGAGGCGACCACCGCCGCGCACAGCAGCCCGGCGGGCACGGCGATCCACGAGTTGCGTCCGCCGGTTCTCGCCATGGGGCCCCCACCTCCGCCTCCACGGTAAGCCGGGATGACGGATGCTGCGGCTCGGCGCGCGCGGGGCGTCCGAGGATGCCGCGGGGCCGCGGCATCCGTTTTCGCCCGCGTACGGGGCGCGTGAGCATACTCCCCCGCGGCGCAGAACTCGACCCCCTCTTCGCTTCTCCTGTTCGTCACGGAAGGTGTTCGCCACGGTGGATTCCCCCGGCCGGCACATCGCCGGCCGACGCCGCCCGTGAGATGGAGGAGGAGCATGTCGACGTACGAGACCGGATCGCCCGCGGACCAGAGCGCGGGTGCAGGAGACATGAAGGAGCGCGCCGTCGACACGGTCGCCGAAGTCGACGCGGGCGCGATGTACGTCGCCGGTGTCGCGGGCGATGAGATCGGCAGCGTCGCCCACGACGTGAAAGAAGCCGCGCGCGGCTTCTTCGACGAGACACGCGTGCAGCTGGCGGACCAGGCGTCCACCCAGCAACGCCGGGCGGCCGACGCCCTGCGCGGCACGGGCGACGAACTCGAGGCGCTGGCGTCGGGCACCGCGACAGGCTCCGGCGGCATGGCCACGAGTGCGGTGCGTGCCCTCGGCGACCAGACCCGGCGCGCGGCCGACTGGCTCGAGCAGCGTGAACCGGCGGACGTCGTCCGCGAGGTCCGCGGATTCGCACGCCGCCACACCGGCGCCTTCCTCGTGATCGCGCTGGGCGTGGGCATCGTCGCCGGGCGGCTGACTCGCGCGCTCATGGCGGACTCCCACAACGGCAGCTCCTCGCCCGGCGGCACGTCGGGCGCGCAGCGCCCTGCGCTCGCCGCCGGCTCCACCGGCGCGACCGGCGGCACCGTGGCGGGACCGAGCGGTGCGACAGCCGGAGCAGGGCTCGGCGCGACCGGCGGCGCCTCGGACGAGGGCACGCCCATCGCCGACGCGCTCGCCGACCAGGCGCCGGGCGACCCCTTGTCAGCCGGAGCCGGACGTACGCCGGCGAACGGGCAGGACGCCTCGTCCGGCGAGGCGGCGCAGGACGAGTGGTCGCCGAGCGGAGAGGCACGCCGATGACCGACATGCCCACGCCGTCGCAGCAGAAGGCGGCGGAGACGTCGCTGGGCGACCTCGTGGGCGAGGTCTCCCGCGACCTGTCGAATCTGATGCGCAAGGAGCTCGAACTGGCGAAGGCGGAGCTCTCGGAGTCCGCCAAGCGCGCGGGGATGGGCGCAGGGCTGCTCGGAGGCGCCGGCTACGCGGCCTTGATGGCCGTGTTCTTCCTGAGCGTCGCCCTGTGGTGGGGCCTCGGCGACCTGATCGACAACCTCGGATGGTCGGCGGTGATCGTCGCCGTCATCTGGGCCATCGTCGCCGGGATCCTCTACGCCGTCGGACGGAGCCGGCTGAAGACCGTGCAGGGCGCGCCGCAGACGGTGGAGACCGTCAAAGAGATCCCCGAAGCACTGAAGAGAAATGAGGAGAACCGATGATGAGCACCCCAGACCAGATCCGCGCCGACATCGAGGTGACGCGCGATGAGCTCGGCCGGGACGTGGACGCGCTCGCTGACAAGGTATCGCCGCCGAAGATCATGGAGCGGCAGAAGACGCGGGCCCGGCAGATGATGGGCGGCGTCAAGGAGCACGTGATGGGCGTCGCCGACGACGTGGGCGACACCGCATCCTCCGCGGGCCACTCGGTCGGCGACGCGATGGGCACCGCCGGCGACGCCGTG
The DNA here is from genome assembly GCF_056156365.1 of Microbacterium sp. F01. Classification (NCBI taxonomy): domain Bacteria; kingdom Bacillati; phylum Actinomycetota; class Actinomycetes; order Micrococcales; family Microbacteriaceae; genus Microbacterium; species Microbacterium sp. F01. Next base: position 659,404 of record NZ_CM149592.1, on the reverse strand, counting down.
AAGGAACTGCCGCACAGGGCGAAGCAGAAGGCGCAGGGCGCGCCCATCGTCGTAGGGCTCCTCGCGGCCGGCGTCGGGTTCCTCGTAGCGAGCCTGATTCCCACGACGGACTCCGAGACGCGGCTCGCCGCCTCGCTCCGGGACAAGACCCAGCCGCTCGTCGACAAGGCGGTGAGCGAGGCGAAGGATGCTGCCGAGGAGCTCGCCCAGAACCTCAAGGGCCCGGCACAGGACGCCGTCGAACACGTGAAGGAGTCCGCGGTCGACTCTGCCGAGACGGTCAAGGAGGAGGCGCAGGCGACGGCCGAGCGGGTCAAGGAGAACGTGACCGAGAACGTCTCGGGTTCGGGCACCAGCGGGTCCGAAGCAGGGGCGACCGGCACTACGTCGGCGGACGACCGCGCGACGTCGAGACCGGACGACGCGGAGGAGTGGCATCGGCTGGGCTGAGGCATCCATCCTGTGAACGGCGAAGGGCCCCGGCGATGCCGGGGCCCTTCGTTCGAGCGTCAGGGTCGTTCAGACCCGGATCTCAGTTGTAGTCGGTGGTGAAACCGTCCGTGGAGAAGCTGTCGAAGTCGACGTAGCTCAGGTCGGCGTCGGTGTACGCGCCGTCCGAGGCGAAGATGCGGTTGGGGTACCGCTCGCTCTTGGCCTCCTCCGTCGCCTCGACCGTGACATCGCGGTACTTCGCGAGTCCGGTTCCGGCGGGGATGAGCTTTCCGATGATGACGTTCTCCTTGAGGCCCATGAGCGGGTCGCTCTTGCCCTCCATGGCCGCCTGCGTCAGGACGCGGGTGGTCTCCTGGAACGACGCGGCCGACAGCCACGACTCGGTCGCGAGCGACGCCTTCGTGATACCCATCAGCTCGGGACGACCCGACGCGGGACGCTTGCCCTCGCCGACCGCCTCGCGGTTGATGGTCTGGTACTTCTTGAAGTCGACCAGCTCACCCGGCAGCAGCGTCGTGTCGCCGTGGTCGACCACGGTGACCTTGCGCAGCATCTGACGGACGATGACCTCGATGTGCTTGTCGTGGATCGGCACACCCTGCGAGCGGTACACGCCCTGGACGCCGTTCACGAGGTACTTCTGCACCTCGCGGGCACCCATGACACGCATGACCTCCTTGGGGTCGAGCGTGCCGACCAGGATCGGCTGACCGACGGTGACGTGCTGTCCGTCCTCGACCAGGAGCGTCGCGCGCTTCAGGACCGGGTAGACGTGCGGCTCGTCGCCGTTGTCGGGCGTGAGGATGACCTTCTTGGCCTTGTCGGTCTCGTCGATCGTGATGCGGCCGTCGGCCTCGGCGATCGGCGACGCACCCTTCGGGGTGCGGGCCTCGAACAGCTCCTGCACGCGGGGAAGACCCTGCGTGATGTCGTCCGCCGACGCCGAACCACCGGTGTGGAAGGTACGCATCGTCAGCTGCGTGCCGGGCTCACCGATCGACTGGGCCGCGATGATGCCGACGGCCTCGCCGATGTCGACGATCTTGCCGGTCGCGAGCGAACGGCCGTAGCACTTCGCGCAGACGCCGACAGCCGAGTCGCAGGTGAGCACCGAGCGGACCTTGATCGACTCGACGCCCGCCGCGACGAGCTTGTCGATGAGAACGTCGCCGACGTCCTCACCGGCCGAGGCGACGACCTCACCGCTGGGGGCCACGGCGTCGGCCGCGAGCGTGCGCGCGAACACCGAGTTCTCGACGTTCGCGTCGCGCACCAGCGCGCCGTCGGCGCCGGGTGCGGCGATCGTGAACTCGAGGCCCTTGGTCGTGCCGCAGTCCTCCTCGCGGATGATGACATCCTGCGAGACGTCCACCAGGCGACGCGTGAGGTAACCCGAGTCGGCCGTACGGAGAGCCGTGTCGGCCAGACCCTTACGAGCACCGTGCGTCGCGATGAAGTACTCCGCCACCGACAGACCCTCGCGGTACGAGGAGATGATCGGGCGCGGGATGATCTCACCCTTCGGGTTGTTCACCAGGCCTCGCATACCCGCGATGTTGCGGATCTGCAGCCAGTTACCACGGGCGCCCGACGAGACCATGCGGTTGATGGTGTTGTCGGCCGGGAAGTGGTCGCGCATCGCCTTCTGGACCTCGTCGGTCGCCTCGGTCCAGATCTTGATGAGCTCCTGACGACGCTCGGCGTCGGTGGTGAGACCCTTCTCGAACTGGCCCTGGACCTTCGCGGCCTGCTTCTCGTAGCCGGCGACGATCTCGGCCTTGTTCGGCGGCGTGAGGATGTCGCTCAGCGCCACCGTGACACCCGAACGGGTGGCCCAGTAGAAGCCGGCGTCCTTGATGCGGTCGAGCGAAGCGGCGACCTCCACCTTCGGGTACTCCTCGGCGAGCTTGTTCACGATCTGCGACAGCTTGCCCTTGTCGGCCTGCTCGCGCACGAACGGGTAGCCCTTGGGGAGCGTGTCGTTGAAGATCGCCTGGCCGAGCGACGCGTCCACGAGGCCGTGGCGCTCGTAGCCCTCGGGGGCTTCGCCCTCGAGGAAAGCGAGACCCGGAATGCGGATGCGGACCTTGGCCTGCAGGTCGAGGGTGCCCTCGTCCTTGGCCAGGATCGCCTCGCCGACCGAGCCGAACACGCGACCCTCGCCGGTCGCACCCTCGATGACCGTGGTCAGGTGGTGCAGACCGATGATCATGTCCTGCGAGGGCAGGGTCACCGGGCGGCCGTCCGACGGCTTGAGGATGTTGTTCGAGGCGAGCATCAGGATGCGGGCCTCGGCCTGGGCCTCGACCGACAGCGGCAGGTGCACGGCCATCTGGTCACCGTCGAAGTCCGCGTTGAAGGCGGCGCAGACGAGCGGGTGCAGCTGGATGGCCTTGCCCTCGACGAGCTGCGGCTCGAAGGCCTGGATGCCGAGGCGGTGCAGCGTGGGCGCGCGGTTGAGCAGCACGGGGCGCTCGCGGATGATCTCCTCGAGCACGTCCCACACCTCGGGACGCGTGCGCTCGACGGCGCGCTTGGCCGCCTTGATGTTCTGCGAGTGACCGAGGTCGATCAGGCGCTTGATCACGAACGGCTTGAACAGCTCGAGCGCCATCTGCTTGGGCAGACCGCACTGGTGGAGCTTGAGCTGCGGACCCACGATGATGACCGAACGGCCCGAGTAGTCCACGCGCTTGCCGAGCAGGTTCTGGCGGAAGCGACCCTGCTTTCCCTTGAGCATGTCGCTCAGGGACTTGAGGGCGCGGTTGCCGGTACCGGTGACGGGGCGACCGCGGCGGCCGTTGTCGAACAGCGCGTCGACGGCCTCCTGCAGCATGCGCTTCTCGTTGTTCACGATGATCTCGGGGGCACCGAGGTCGATCAGGCGACGGAGGCGGTTGTTGCGGTTGATCACGCGGCGGTACAGGTCGTTGAGGTCGGAGGTCGCGAAGCGGCCACCGTCCAGCTGCACCATCGGGCGCAGCTCCGGCGGGATCACCGGAACGACGTCGAGCACCATCGAGGCCGGGCTCATGCCGGTCTGGAGGAAGGAGTTGACGACCTTGAGGCGCTTGATCGCACGGATCTTGCGCTGGCCCTTGCCCTCCGAGATCTGCAGGTGCAGGCTGTCGGCCTCGGCCGCCAGGTCGAACGCCTCGAGGCGGCGCTTGATCGACTCCGCGCCCATGTGGGCCTCGAAGTACTGACCGAAGCGGTCCTGGAGCTCGTGGAAGATCTCGTCCTCGCCCTTGAGCTGGCCGACCTCGAGCGTGCGGAAGTCCTCCCACACCTTCTCGAGACGCGTGATCTGGTCGTCCGTACCCTTGCGGATAGCGGCCATCTCCTTCTCGGCGGCGTCCTTGACCTTCTTCTTCTGGTCGGCCTTGGCACCCTCCTCCTCGAGCGCGGCGAGCTCCTCCTCCAGCTTCTGGAGGCGAGCGGCCACACGCGCGTCGCGGCGGTCGGCGAGAGTCTTGAGCTCGAGGCGGATGTTGTTCTCCTGCGTCGAGAGGTCGCGGTGACGCGCCTCCTCGTCGACCGAGATCACCATGTAGGCGGCGAAGTAGATGACCTTCTCGAGGTCCTTCGGCGCCATGTCGAGCAGGTACCCGAGGCGCGAGGGCACGCCCTTGAAGTACCAGATGTGCGTGACGGGCGCGGCGAGCTCGATGTGGCCCATGCGCTCACGACGGACCGAGGACTTGGTGACCTCGACGCCGCAGCGCTCGCAGACGATGCCCTTGAAGCGGACGCGCTTGTACTTGCCGCACGCGCACTCCCAGTCGCGCGAGGGTCCGAAGATCTGCTCGCCGAACAGACCGTCCTTCTCGGGCTTCAGGGTGCGGTAGTTGATGGTCTCGGGCTTCTTGACCTCGCCGTAGGACCAACGACGGATGTCGTCAGCGGTGGCCAGGCCGATGCGAAGCTGATCGAAAGTTGTTGATTCGAGCACTAGTTCTCAGTTCTCCTGTGTCGGAATTCTGTTTTGCCTGGCCGGGTCAGATCTCGTCGATCGACGAGGACTCGAAGCGGCTGGAGATGTTGATGCCGAGCTCTTCAGCGGCGCGGAAGGCGTCGTCGTCGGTGTCGCGGAGGTTGACCGCGGTGCCGTCGGCCGAGAGGACCTCGACGTTCAGGCAGAGCGACTGCATCTCCTTCATGAGCACCTTGAACGACTCGGGGATGCCGGGCTCCTGGATGTTCTCGCCCTTGACGATCGCCTCGTAGACCTTGACGCGGCCGAGGATGTCGTCGGACTTGATCGTGAGGAGCTCCTGGAGCGCGTACGCGGCGCCGTAGGCCTCGAGGGCCCACACCTCCATCTCACCGAAGCGCTGGCCACCGAACTGCGCCTTACCACCGAGCGGCTGCTGGGTGATCATCGAGTACGGGCCCGTCGAGCGTGCGTGGATCTTGTCGTCCACGAGGTGGTGCAGCTTCAGGATGTACATGTACCCGACCGAGATCGGAGCCGGGAACGGCTCGCCGGAGCGGCCGTCGAACAGCTGCGTCTTGCCCGACGAGTCGATCAGGCGCTCGCCGTCGCGGGTCGGGTTCGTCGAGTCGAGCAGACCCGCGATCTCGGCCTCGAACGCGCCGTCGAACACGGGCGTGGCGACCTTGGTGCCGGCCGGAGCCTCGAACGCCTGCTCGGGCAGCTGGGCGGCCCACTCGGGGGTGCCCTCGACCTTCCAGCCCTGCTTGGCGATCCAGCCGAGGTGGAGCTCGAGGACCTGGCCGAAGTTCATTCGACCGGGGATGCCGAGCGGGTTCAGGATGACCTGGACCGGCGTGCCGTCCGCGAGGAACGGCATGTCTTCGACGGGGAGGATCTTCGCGATGACGCCCTTGTTGCCGTGGCGGCCTGCGAGCTTGTCACCCTCGGTGATCTTGCGCTTCTGGGCGATGTAGACCACGACGCGGCGGTTGACGCCCGAGCCGAGCTCGTCGTCGCCGTCCTCGGCGTTGAACTCCTTGACCGCGATGATGGTGCCCTGCTCACCGTGGGGAACCTTCAGCGACGTGTCGCGCACCTCGCGGCTCTTCTCGTTGAAGATCGCGCGGAGGAGGCGCTCCTCGGCCGAGAGCTCCGTCTCGCCCTTCGGCGTGACCTTGCCGACGAGGATGTCGCCGGGGCGAACCTCGGCGCCGATGCGGATGATGCCGCGCTCGTCGAGGTCCTTGAGCAGGTCGGGGCTCACGTTGGGGAGGTCACGCGTGATCTCCTCCTTGCCGAGCTTCGTGTCGCGGGCGTCGACCTCGTACTCCTCGATGTGGATCGAGGAGAGGGTGTCGTCCTTCACCAGGTCCTGGCTGAGGATGATCGCGTCCTCGAAGTTGTGACCCTCCCACGTCATGAAGGCGACGAGGAGGTTCTTGCCGAGGGCGAGCTCGCCGTTCTCGGTCGCGGGACCGTCGGCGATGACCTCGCCGGCCTCGACGCGCTCGCCGGCCGAGACGACCACGCGCTGGTTGTACGACGTGCCCTGGTTCGAGCGGTCGAACTTGCGCAGGAAGTAGTCCTGCGTGCCGCCCTCGTCGAGCTGCACGGTCACGACGTCGGCCGAGACCTCGACGACGACACCGGGCTTGTCGGCGGTGACGACGTCACCGGCGTCGATCGCGGCGAAGCCCTCCATACCCGTACCGACCACCGGCGACTCCGAGCGGAGGAGCGGGACGGCCTGGCGCTGCATGTTCGCGCCCATGAGGGCGCGGTTCGCGTCGTCGTGCTCGAGGAAGGGGATGAGCGAGGTCGCGACCGACACCATCTGGCGCGGCGAGACGTCCATGTAGCCGATCTCCTCCGAGTGGAAGAGGTCGACCTCGCCGCCGTTGCCGCGACGGGCGAGGACGCGGTCCTGCGCGAAGCTGCCGTCGGCCTTCAGCTCCACACCGGCCTGCGCGACGATGTAGTCGCTCTCTTCCGAGGCGGTCAGGTAGTCGATCTGGTCGGTGACCTTGCCCTCGACGACGCGACGGTACGGCGTCTCGATGAAGCCGAACGCGTTGATGCGCGCGAACGAGGCCAGCGAGCCGATCAGACCGATGTTCGGGCCTTCCGGCGTCTCGATGGGGCACATGCGGCCGTAGTGCGACGGGTGGACGTCACGGACCTCGACGCCTGCGCGCTCACGCGACAGACCGCCGGGGCCGAGGGCCGAGAGGCGGCGCTTGTGGGTCAGACCCGCGAGCGGGTTGTTCTGGTCCATGAACTGCGACAGCTGCGACGTCCCGAAGAACTCCTTGATCGCGGCGACGACGGGGCGGACGTTGATCAGGGTCTGCGGCGTGATCGCCTCGATGTCCTGCGTGGTCATGCGCTCGCGGACGACGCGCTCCATGCGCGAGAGACCCGTGCGGACCTGGTTCTGGATGAGCTCGCCGACCGCACGGATGCGGCGGTTGCCGAAGTTGTCGATGTCGTCGACGTCGAGACGGATCTCGGCCGGCTTGCCGCCGCGCACGCCGTCGAACGTGACGTCGCCGCGGTGGAGGCGGACGAGGTACTTGATCGTCGCGACGATGTCGTCGACCGTCAGCACCGAGTCGGTGAGCGGCTTGTCGAGACCGAGCTTGTGGTTGATCTTGTACCGGCCGACCTTGGCGAGGTCGTAGCGCTTCGGGTTGAAGTAGAAGTTGTCCAGGAGCGCGCGGGCGGCCTCGGCGGCGACCTGCTCGCCCGGACGGAGCTTGCGGTAGATGTCGCGGAGCGCGTCCTCCTTGGTGAGGATCGTGTCCTTCGAGAGCGTCTCCTCGATCGAGTCGAAGCCGGCGAACTCGGCGAGGATGTCCTCGCTGGTGAGGCCGAGGGCCTTCAGGAAGACGGTGACCGACTGCTTGCGCTTGCGGTCGATGCGGACGCCGACCTGGTCGCGCTTGTCGATCTCGAACTCGAGCCAGGCACCGCGCGAGGGGATGACACGCGCCGACACGATGTCCTTGTCGGAGGTCTTGTCGGGGGTCTTGTCGAAGTAGACGCCGGGCGAACGGACGAGCTGCGACACGACGACGCGCTCGGTGCCGTTGATGATGAACGTGCCCTTGTCGGTCTGGAGCGGGAAGTCGCCCATGAAGACCGTCTGGGTCTTGATCTCACCGGTCTGGTGGTTCATGAACTCGGCCTCGACGTAGAGCGGGGCCGCGTACGTCTTGCCGCGCTCCTTGCACTCCTCGATGGAGTACTTCTCGGGCTCGAGGTACGGGTTCGTGAACGAGAGCTGCATCGTCTCGCTCAGGTCCTCGATCGGCGAGATCTCTTCGAAGATCTCCTCGAGGCCGCTGACCTCGGGCACGTCGGTGCGGCCGGCGGCCTTCGCGTCGGCGACGCGGGCCTTCCAGGCCTCGTTGCCGACGAGCCAGTCGAACGACTCGGTCTGCAGCGCGAGAAGGTCGGGGACCGTCAGCGTGTCGGAGATCTTGGCGAACGAGAGGCGGGAAGCTCCGCGTCCGTTCTTAGGGGTGGTGGTGGGGTTGGATGCGTTGCTCGCAGCAGCCAAGGGGATTACCTCCGTGGGCCCGTAGGGCTCGTTTCCTTGTCGTCAGGTGGAGTGCTCGTCATCCCCGAAACCCGCGCGGCACTCCTCACGTGAACGTGAGGGGGCGCAGGCACAGCCGACCACCATATGAGGGCAGGGGGAATCCAAGAGCGCAAAGACCTACTATATGTCGGACGACGCGCCGTGTCCAGTCCGATTCTTGAAAAGTTCCGGATGCTGCGGTATAAGCCCGAAATCGACCGCACCCGTGCGCCCGGCGCAGGGCCGGAGCGCACGGGTGCGGCTCGTGATCGGGACTACTTCTTGCCGAGGTTGCCCCTGCACGCCATGCCGGGGTTCACGCCCACGTCGATGCCCGCGCTCACGAACATCCCGTAGCTCTGGATGCCCTTGTACCCGTGCTTCTGGTTGCCTCGCATCGCAAGGGCGTCGTCATCGAAGCCCTCGGGGTTCCCCTCGACGCTGTCGACGGTGTCCTGGCCCGAGAACGCGCACTCCGATGCGGAGTTGTTCGCGCCCTGCGCCTCACCGCCGTTCCCGTTGACCTCGCCCGCCATCGCGGCCCCGCCGCTGCCGAGCACCAGCCCGATCGCGACCACCGCGCACGCCAAAACCTTCTTCATTGCTTTTCCTCCCCTTGAATGACGCCCGGAGCCCCGATCCGGACGACGGTGTCCACTTCGACGCCGTCACCGCCGCAACATACTCCTGCGCACGCCCGCGCGGAAGGGAGGCGCTGGACGCGAAGCGGGATGCGCCCCGGCCGAGTCGGCGCGGGGGCATCCGATACATCAATGCACTGAAACCATGGCGGAATCGCCCGGATCGCGCCAATATATGCACATGACTGGGGTGGAACACCCCGTGATCCGTACGCCCGACCAGCGGATCCGGGTGTTCGTGAGCTCGACCCTGCGCGAGCTCGCGGAAGAACGCGAAGCAGTGCGGTCGGCCATCGAGCGACTCCGGCTCGCCCCCGTGATGTTCGAACTCGGCGCCCGCCCCCACCCACCCCGAGACCTCTACCGCTCCTACCTCGCCCAATCCGACATCTTCATCGGCATCTACGGCCAGAGCTACGGCTGGGTCGCCCCCGACGAGAACGTCTCCGGCCTCGAAGACGAATACAACCTCGCCCCCGCCGGCATGCCCAAACTCATCTACGTCAAAGACACCGACACCCGCGACGAACGACTCACCGGACTCATCGCCCGCATCCAAGCCGACGACACCGCCGCCTACCTCCACTTCCACAACGCCCACGACCTCGAAGACCAGGTCGCCGGCGACCTCGCCATGCTCCTCGCCGAACGCTTCGACCAGTCACGGCGCACGGAGCCTGCGACGGCCGCCGAGATCTCGCTCGCCGCACGCGTGCCCGAGCCGTACACCGAGACGATCGGGCGCGAGGGGGAGCTCGCCGAGATCCGGGCGCTCCTGGCCGGAGGCCTGCACCGCGTCGTGAGCCTCATCGGGCCGGGTGGCATCGGCAAGAGCCGGCTCGCGATCGAGGCAGCCCACGCGAACACCGACCTGTTCCCCGACGGGGTCTACTTCGTGCCGCTCGAGGGCGTGCTCGAACCGGGGCTCCTGCTGCCGACGATCGCCTACATCCTCGGCGTACGCGACACCGGTGCGGCCACGCTCGAGGAGCGCATCGCGCAGGCGATCGGCGACCGGCACGTGCTGATCGTGCTCGACAACTTCGAGCAGATCATCGACGAGGCGCCGGTCCTCGTGCGCCTGTACTCGCTGGCGCCGCGCGCATGCTTCCTGGTGACGAGCCGCGTCGTGCTGCGCATCCGCGGGGAGCGTGTCTTCGAGGTCGAGTCTCTCGCGACCCCCGCGCCGGACGTGCCTGCGACGCTCGGGCAGGCGCAGGCGTCCTCGGCGTGCGTGCTGTTCGCCGAACGTGCCGCGTCCGCGCTCCCCGGCTTCCGGCTGACCGTCGAGAACGCGGCCGATGTCGTCGCCATCTGCCGCCGGCTCGACGGGCTGCCGCTCGCGATCGAGCTCGCCGCCGCGAAGATCCGGCTCCTCTCGCCGCACGACGTCGCCGAGCGGCTCGGGCACAGCCTGCCGCTGCTGTCCACCTCGGTGCGGGATCTCCCCGACCGTCATCGCACCATGCGCGCGACGATCGACTGGAGCGTGGGCCTCTTGGCCGACGAGCAGCGCGCGATGCTCGAGGACCTCGGCGTCTTCGCCGCCCGGTTCAGCCTCGAGTCGGTCGAGGCGGTGGGCGAGACCCGCTCGTGGGGCCCCCAGACGATCGAGACGCTCGCCGCATTGATCGACGCATCGCTGGTGCAGCGCATCGACTCCGGCGGCCGCTCGGTGTTCTCGCTCCTGGCGATCGTGCGCGAGTACGCCCTCGAGAGGCTCGTGGCCCGCAAGGCCGCCGACGAGATGCGGATCGCCCACGCCGACTATTACCTCGACCTGGTGCACCGGGTCGCGCCGCGGCTGCGCGGCGCCGAGCAGATCGACGCCGTCGCCGAGCTGGGGCTCGAGGTGCCGAACCTGCGCGCTGCGGCCCGCCACCTCGTCTACACGAACCGGCTCGACGACGCTGGCGACTTCGCATGGACGATGCTCGCCTATTGGTGGATCTGCGGGTATTTCGCCGACGTGCGGCTGTGGATGCTGGAACTGCTGGACAAACGGATGCCGCTGACCCCGCGCACGCGCGCGATCGCGACGTTCTTCCCGCTGTGGGCCGAGCTGTGGCAGCGGCCGAGCGGGCAGGCGGTGGAGGTCCTCGGCGAGGTCGTGCGGCTGTTCACCGAGGCCGGCGACGAGCAGGCCGCCGCGATGGCGCTCGCGGCGAAGGCGTCGACACGGCTGCAGTTCCCCGACCTCGACGAGGCGGTGTTCCTGGCCGAGATCGGCGAGGCGATCGCAACGCTCCACGACCTCGGCGACAGCTGGGCGGAGTCCCTCGCCGAGACGGTGCTCGGCCAATTCGGCATGCTGCGACGCGACATCCCGGCGGCCCTCGAGCACCTCGGTCGCGCCGTCGACATCGCCGACGCCGCCGATGACGCCTTCACGCGTGTCGTCGCGGGCAACAACCGCGCGCGTCTGCGCTTCGTGCTGGGCGAGCGCGACGAGGCGGAGTCCGAGTTCCTGCTGACGCTCCTGCTGTCGATCCGGCTGCACTTCGTCGACGGCGCCACCTACGGGCTGGAGGGCATGTGCGCGATCGCCGCCTCGCACGGCGACGCGTGGCGCGCCGGCGCCCTGGCCGCGGTGGCGGCCACGATCCGCGAGACGACGGGCATCTACGACATCGAAGGGTTCGCCGTGCACCTCGCACCGCTGGAGGCGCTGCGGGCCGTCGACCCCGAGAGCGTCGAGGCCGGCGAGCGCGCAGGGAGGGAGATGGGCCTCGCGGAGGCCATCGCGATCGCGCTGCCCGACGCCGACGCGGACGTCCGCGAGAAGGTCCCTTCGTGGTGACGGGCCTCGAGCGGACTCCCGTGATCCGTACGCCCGACCAGCGGATCCGGGTGTTCGTGAGCTCGACCCTGCGCGAGCTCGCGGAAGAACGCGAAGCAGTGCGGTCGGCCATCGAGCGACTCCGGCTCGCCCCCGTGATGTTCGAACTCGGCGCCCGCCCCCACCCACCCCGAGACCTCTACCGCTCCTACCTCGCCCAATCCGACATCTTCATCGGCATCTACGGCCAGAGCTACGGCTGGGTCGCCCCCGACGAGAACGTCTCCGGCCTCGAAGACGAATACAACCTCGCCCCCGCCGGCATGCCCAAACTCATCTACGTCAAAGACACCGACACCCGCGACGAACGACTCACCGGACTCATCGCCCGCATCCAAGCCGACGACACCGCCGCCTACCTCCACTTCCACAACGCCCAAGACCTCGAAGACCAGGTCGCCGGCGACCTCGCCATGCTCCTCGCCGAACGCTTCGACGAATCCCGTACGGCAGGGGAGCCCGGCGCCGATGTCGCACCCGTGAACCTGGTCGGCCGCATCCCGGTGCCCTACACGACGACCATCGGCCGCGAGGCCGACATCGATGCCGTGCGCACGCTCCTGGCGCGGGGCACCGACCGCGTGGTGAGCCTCATCGGTCCCGGCGGCATCGGCAAGAGCCGGCTCGCGATCGAGTCCGCCCGGGCGTGTACCGACCTGTTCCCGGACGGCGTGTACTTCGTGCTCCTCGAGGGGGTGCTCGAGCCGGGACTGCTGCTGCCGACGATCGCCTACTATCTCGGCATCCGCGACAACGGCGAAGCCGCGCTCGAGGAGCGCATCGCCCATGCCCTCGCGGATCGCCGCGCGCTGATCGTGCTCGACAACTTCGAGCAGATCGTCGATGCCGCACCCGTCTTGGTGCGGCTGTACACGGTCGCGCCCACGGCGACGTTCCTGGTGACGAGCCGCATCGTGCTGCGCATCCGCGGCGAGCGGGTCTACGACGTGCCGCCTCTCACGACGCCCGCCGGAGAGGGCCCGGCGAGCCTCGACCGCACCACGCGCTCGGCGGCCGTGTCGCTGTTCGTCGACCGGGCGCGGGCGATCGATCCGCACTTCGACGTCACGCCCGACAACGCGCGGGACCTCGCCGACATCTGCCGCCGGCTGGAGGGGCTGCCCCTGGCGATCGAACTCGCCGCGGCGAAGGTGCGCCTGCTCACCCCGGCGCAGATCGCCGCGCGTCTCGAGCAGAGCCTGCCGCTGCTGACGGCCGCCGTGCGCGACCTGCCCGAGCGACACCGCACGATGCGGGCGACGATCGACTGGAGCGTGGGCCTGCTGCCGCCCGAGCAGCGCGACCTGCTCGAAGACCTCGGGGTGTTCGCCACACGGTTCACGCTCGACGCCGTCGAGGCGCTGGGCGAGTGGCGCTCGTGGGGCGGCCACGCGATCGACGCGCTCGCTGCCCTCGCCGACGGCTCGCTCGTGAAGCAGAGCGAACTCGGGGGTCGGCGGGTGTTCTCCCTGCTCGCGATCGTGCGCGAGTACGCGCTCGGGCGCCTCAAGGAGCGCGGCGACGCGCAGCGCGTGCGGCGCGCCCACGCCGACTACTACCGGGGGCTCGTCCAGCGGATCGCCCCCGACCTCGGCGGGCGCGGGCAGGCCGACGCGGTCGTCCGGCTCGGCCTCGATCTGCCGAACCTCCGCGCGGCCGTGCGCCACCTCGTCTACACGAACCGGCTCGACGACGCCGGCGACTTCGCGTGGAGCCTGCTCATCTACTGGTGGATCTCCGGCTTCTTCGCCGAGGTGCGGGTGTGGATGCTGGAGCTCCTCGAGAAGCAGCACGAGCAGCCGATCACGGCTCACACCCGCGCGATCGCGTGGTTCTTCGCGCTGTGGGGCGAGATGTGGCAGCGGCCCAGCGAGCAGGTGGTGGCAGGCCTCGGCGAGTGCGTCCGCCTCTTCCGCGAGAGCGGGGACGAGGATGCCGCGGCGATGGCGCTCGCCGCCCGCGCGACGGCGCGCGTGCAGTTCTCTCATCTCGACACCGACAAGGCCGACGCCGAGCTGCGCGAGGCGGTCGTCACGCTGCGGGATCGCGGCAACACGTGGGCCGAGGCGATCACCGAGGTCTCGCTCGGCCGGCTCGCATGGGTGCGCGGTTCCACCGACGACGCCCTCGCGCACTTCGACCGCGCCACCTCGGTCGCCGAGGCCCGCGGCGACCTGTTCACGACGTCCGTCGCCGGAAACCTCCGGTCGCGGCTCAACTTCCAGCTCGGCCGCATCGACGAGGCGGAGCGGGAGTTCGTCCACACCCTTCTGCTGTCGATCGGGCTGCATTACGAGGAGGGTGTCGCGTACGGGCTCGAGGGCGTGTGCGCGGTGGCGGCCGCGCACGGCGAGGCGTGGCGGGCGGCGGCCCTGGCCGTGGCGGCCGGCGAGATCCGCCGGCGCATCGGCATCTTCGACGTGGGGGCCTTCACCGTCCACACCCCGTACCTCGAGATCCTCCGCGGCCGCGATCCGCAGAGCGTCGACGCGGGCGAGATCGCCGGAGCCGAGCTGACGGTCGCCGAGGCGGTGCAGCTGGCGCTCGCGGAGCACGAGTTCGCGACCGTCGCCGAGGCGCTCAAAGCCTGGTAGCCGGACGGATGCTGCGGGCCGCAGCATCCGTGAATCCGAGGTATCAGGACCCGGCGCGCAGCGCTCTGGTGCGGTGAGGTATGCGCTCGTATGCTGTGCACCGGACTGCACTCCTCGGATTCATCAGGTGGCGGTGCCCGTGGGGAACGGGCAGCGGAGCGAGGGGGTCGGGATGGCTCTGGTTCCGGATGTGCCGCGCGTCGACATCGACGCCGACGCCGATGCCCTCGACGTGCGTCTGGATCCTGCCCCGCCCGGCACCGGCCCGGATCAGACGGGCATCATGCTGCTGGCCGACGCCGTGCTGGAGGCGCGCGCGGACACCGTGGCGACGGTGCGCGTGCATGGATCCGACGACTTCCACTACGCCGTGATCGTCGCGCGCGACTCCGGGGTGGAGCTGGTCCACCTCGAGCCCGACGGCGACGGCTACTCGGCGCGGATCGCGGTCGCCGACGGCGAGAGGGTGCACCTCAGCATCGTCGCGAGCGACTTCGAGACCGGGATGGCCGCGCTCGCGGAGAAGGTCGCGCAGGGCGGCATGGGCGCCGGCGGCGAAGAGGCCGCGATGGCCGAACCTCCGCCCGACCTCGGAGACGTCTTCGGCGGGGGCTTCGGCACAAGTGGCCGATCTCCTGGACTCGCGCCCCCGTCCATGGCCGCTCCCGCACCGCCACCACCAGCACCGGCTCCCGCACCTGCCCCTGCGCCCGGTCCTGCGGCGCGGCCGGCGGCGCCGTCGACCGGTGTCTCGGGTGCCGCGCCCGTGCCGGCGTTCGTCGACGCGGCGATCCCGTCGCGGCTCGTGCAGGAGGTCGAGTTCGAGGCGGTGATCCGGGTGTCGCTGCAGGACCTCGTCCCGACCGCGGGCACCGCGCACATCAAGGCTCCGGCGACCTTCGACCCGACGCGTGAGATCGAGGTGGCGGTCCAGCTCCGCGGGCTCTCGTTCGCCGACGGGCAGACGGCGTCTCTGACCACCACCCTGCCCGACTCCGCCGACGAACCCCGGCGGCTCGTCTTCCGGCTCGTGCCTCGGGATCCCGGGCGCGGCCACATCACGGTGAAGTTCACGCAGCCGCCCGTGATGGCGACACTCGCCACGCTCGCGCTGAGCGCCCCGATCCTCCCCGCCGATGCGGACGAGGGCGGCACGGGCGATGCGCACGTGGTCGAGGCATCCGTCGCCGTCCCGCCGCGGAGCATCGCCGACCTGCCCACGCTCGCGATCGACGAGTCCATCGCGAGCGGCGAGAGCGAGCTCGTCATCACCGCGAAGGTCGGGGAGACCGTGGCGCGCCACACGGCGCATCTCCCCGACAAGGCGGGCTACGTCGAGCAGATCTACGCCGACCTCGCCGCCATCCGCTCCGCGTACGAGGAGGAGGCGAAGGATGACGCCGAGGCCGCCGCCGCGACCGCCCGACGCGAGGTGCGCTCGCTCGGTGCGCGGATCGCGCGCGAGCTCCTCGGCGACGACGTGAACTCCCTGCTGTGGAACCGGCGGCGGCGCATATCTCAGCTGGTGCTCCAGACGTCGGGCGAGCTCGACATCCCGTGGGAGATCGTGCACCTGGTGCCGGTGGGCAACCAGCGGCCGGACGCGGATCGGTTCTTCCTCGGCGACCTGGGACTCATGCGGTGGATGTACGGAACGCCCCGGCCCACCGTCATCCCGATCGATCCCCGCCGCGTCGTCGCCATCGCGCCGAGCTACGTCAACCGGCGTCTGCGCCTGCCTCGCGCCCGCGAGGAGGTCACCGTGCTCAAGAAGCTCCTCAAGCGGGCACCCCGGACGGCATCGGACTCCGCCCAGCTGCGCGACGCGATCAGCGACGGCGACTTCGACCTCCTGCACTTCGCCGGGCACGGCCGCTGGCGCGATGTGGCTCCGCTCGGCCAGGAGATCGCGTTCGCGCGCTTCTCGCTGCGGCGCAACGACGATTCCGCCTCGTACACCGACTCCGATGCCCGACGCGACATGCCCGAGGCCGGCAGCGATCGGGCGCGGGAGTCGACGCCGTTCGTCTTCCTGAGCGCGTGCGATGTGGGGCGCTTGCGCTCCGGAGCCACCGGCCTCGGCGGGTTCGCCGAGGTGTTCCTGCGGGGAGGCGTCGGGGTGTTCATCGGGTGCTCCTGGGCCGTGCGCGACGACGTCACATCGGTGTTCGTCCGCACGTTCTACGAGCAGGCGCTGCGCGACGGGGCCACCCTCGGCGAGGCCGTTCTCGCCGCGCGCCGCGCCGCGCGCGAAGCGGGCGATCTCACCTCGCTCGCGTTCACCGTGTTCGCCGATCCCCGTGCGAGGTTCGAGCCCCGATGACCGCCCGACAGTCCGGGCCGCCCGCACCACCGCCCACCGCCATCCACCAGCAGACAGGACGTGACATCATGCCCACCACCACAGCCTCCCGCGGGGCGACCCTGAGCGCGGCGGAGCTCGCCGCGCTGCGCAAGCACGTCGTCCACACCGCCGACGGCAAGCTCGCCAAGACGGCGCCGGCGAAGCCCCGCACCGTCGAGGACTTCGCGACCACGGCCGACGACGTGCGGCGAATCGTCACGACCGACCTCGCGGCCTTCGTCGAGCAGCAGGCGAAGAAGGCGCCGAAGGGCGACGTGCCGCCGCCCGTCCCGGTGCTGATCTGGGCGCACGGCGGGCTCACCGACAAAGGCGCGGGGCTGCTGACCGCCCACCACCAGGTCGCGTGGTGGAAGAAGAACGGGGTGTACCCGATCCACCTGGTGTGGGAGAGCGGACTCATGACGACGCTGGCCGACGTCATCTCGGGCAAGGCCACGGGCAAGAGGGGGTTCACCGACATCACCGATCTCGCCGTCGAGGCCGCCGCCCGCGTGCTCGGCGGACGCAAGTTCTGGGACGACATGAAGCTCGACTCTGCGGCCGCCTGCCTCCCCGCGATGAAGGACGGCACCCGCGGCGGCGCGGACGTGCTCGCCGGAGCCCTGCGCGAGTACATGGCCGCCAACCAGGGGGCGATCGAGATCCACGTCGCCGGGCACAGCGCGGGATCGATCTACCACTCGCACTTCGTCCCGCGGCTGTTCGACGGCGCCGATGCCGTCGATCACGTCGCGAGCGTCACCTTCCTCGCGCCGGCCGTGCGGCTCGACACGTTCGAGGCGACGCTGCTGCCCCTCGCCGAGTCCGGGAAGATCCACGACGTCGCGATCTTCACGATGGACGAGACGCACGAGAAGCGGGACAACACCGCGGGGGTCTACCGCAAGTCGCTGCTGTACCTCGTCTCGCGGGCATTCGAGGCCGACAAGGGTGCCAAGATCCTCGGGCTCGACGAGCACCTCCGCAATGCCGGGCGCACCATGGCGTACCTCGGCGACGACCCCGGCCGCCTCGTGAAGGGTCCGGTCTCGAAGGGCCGTCGCAGCAGCACGCAGGCGACCTCCCACGGCGACTTCGACAACGACGTCGAGACGATGATGAGCCTCGCGCGCCGTGTCGTCGGCGTGCCCGACAGCGACGAGCCCGACGGTGTCGCGGACTTCCCGAAGCGGGCGCGAGAGGTCGTGCTCGAAGGCGGGAGCTCGCGCACGCCGCGCCCCGAGCCGACGGGCGTACGGGGTGCCGTGCCCCGCAAGCTCGCGCTGTGCGTCGGCATCGACAAGTACCCGAAGGATCCGCTGGGCGGCTGCGTGGCCGACGCCGATGCCTGGGGCGCCGCCCTCGAGGCCGCGAAGTTCGATGTCGAGTACATCCGCGACGGCGACGCGACGCGCGACGAGATCCTCCGTGCGATGCTCGACAAGGTCTCGACGGCGCGGGACGGCGACATCGTCGCGATCCAGTTCGCCGGGCACGGCACGTTCGTCCCCGACCTCGACGGCGACGAGACCGACACGTTCGGCGCGAGCGACGAGGCACTCTGCCCCGTCGACTTCCGCGGGGGCGAGCTCATCGTCGACGACGACCTCGGCGCGATCTGGGACGCGATCCCGGACGGCGTCGCGGCGACGCTCTTCTTCGACTCGTGCCACTCGGGCACCGTCAACCGCGGCCTCACGCGCTCGGAGTTCGACGCGATCCAGTACCCCGCCGGCACGACGCCCCGCATGACGGTGCTGGACGGCGACGAGGAGGAGGCCTTCCGCAGCAAGCGGGCCGCCGCGCTCGGTGACGAGTTCCGCAGAGCCGCCTGGGAACGCGTCGTCGCCGTCGAGACCGACCGCGCCGCCGAGGCTCCCGCGCCCCGCGGCGACCAGCGAGAGGTGCTCGTCAGCGCGTGCCAGCCCAATCAGGTGGCGCTCGAGACCAACGGGCACGGCGTGTTCACGACCGCGGCGCTCGCCGTGCTGGCGAAGAGCCCCGGCCTCACGAACAGCGAGTTCGTCGCCGCCGTGGTCGACAGCATCGACGACGACTACGAGCAGCGGCCGATGCTCTCGGCGGCCGGCTCGCTCGGCTCTCGGGTGCTGCTCACGTCGCTGCACGACACCGTCGAGAAGCAGAAGCTCGTCGCCGAGACGGACGGCCAGCGCTCGGCGGCCGACGTGCGCACCGCCGCGATCGTCGCGATCCTGCGGGCGACGGCGGACCTGCTGGAGTCCGGCCCGCAGTAGCCGCTCCGCTGCGGGGTGCCACGACCCGCGGGATCCCGTTGCGGATCCCGCGGGTCGCGGCACGCGAGGCGCGGGATCAGCCCGCCGGGCGGGCGTGCCGGAAGCGGATGCGGGTGCCCGGACGCGCCTGCGCGACGAGGTCGAGGCTCGCGTCGGTCACGACCGCGATGACGGGGTAGCCGCCCGTCACGGGGCCGTCGGCGAGCAGGATCGTGGGCCGGCCGCTCGGCGGCACCTGCAGCGCGCCCGGCACCATGCCCTCGCTCGCGAGCTCGCCGGTGCGCACGCGCGCCAGCGCGGGCCCGTCCAGGCGCGCGCCGACGCGGTCGGCGTGGTTCGACACGGTCCACACCGTGTCGAACAGGGTCGCGAGCGCCGCCGGCGCGAACCAGTCGGCCCGCGGACCGGGCGCGAGCTCGAGTTCGAACTCGCGGTCGTCCGGCGCCCCCCAGCCGGCGGGAGGAGCGACAGGAATCGGTGCCGCCACGTCGTCGCGCGCGCCCAGGATGTCGCCCCCGCGCAGCGCCGCGGGTCCGAGTCCCGCGAGCAGATCGGTCGCCCGCGAGCCGAGCGCGACGCGCGCGTCGAGTCCCCCGCGGACCGCGACGTAGCCGCGCGCACCGTGCGCGAACCACTCGAGATGCAGTTCGGCGCCGGCACGCCATTCGTGGGCCTCGTACGGATCGACCTCCCGCCCGTCGAGACGCACCGTGCCCCACGCCCCCGTCACCGCGACCCAGAGGTCTGTCTCGGCCACGGCGCGCAGCCCGCCCATCGTCACCTCGAGCCCGGCGGCGCCCTCGGGGTTGCCGACCAGTCGGTTCGCCGTACGCAGCGCCCCGCGGTCGAGTGCCCCTGACACCGCGACGCCGACGGATCCTGCCCCTTCCCGCCCGAGATCCTGCACCGTCGTCAGAAGACCCGGTTCGACGACACGGATGCCGCGTCCCGTCGCCCCCGGCCGCCCTCCCTGCGCCGCGAGATCAGGAGATCCGGCGAGAGCAGGTGGATTCGGCGCGAAACGTCCTGTTCCCGCCGGATCCCCTGATTCCACCGACGCGCGATGGGCGGCGGGCACCGGGCGGAACCGCACGCGCCCACCCGGGGACAGGAGCGCGGGGGACGCGGCATCCGGGTCGAACAGGCGTGCCGCGGTCGTGCCGATGAGCCGCCAGCCACCGGGTGTGTCGCGCGGGTAGGCGCCGCTGAAGACGCCCGCGAGCCCGACGGAGCCCGCCGGCACGCGGGTGCGCGGGGTCTCGAGCCGAGGCACGTCGAACGGCCAGTCGTCGCTCACGAGGTATCCGAAACCGGGCGCGAAGCCGGTGAAGGCCACCCGCCACTCCGCCTCGGTGTGACGCCGCACGAGCTCGTCGGTGTCGACGCCCAAGAGGCGCGCGGTGTCGGCAAGATCTGCCCCGTCGTACGCGATGTCGAGCTCGACGGTCGGGGCCGCAGCATCCGTCTCCCGCACCGCCGTCGTGGCCGCGGCGAGCGCCCACGAGCGGGCCGTGGGCACGGGAAGCACCCGGGCGTCGACCCGCACGAGCACGGTGCGTGCCGCGGGCACGAGGTCGACGACGCCATCCGGACGCGAGGCGGCGAGCGCGGCGTGCAGCGGGAGCACCTCGTCGAGCGCGCCGACCTCGAGGAGGAACGCGCGCTCCCCCATCGGGCGCAGGCGCGGGGTCACCACGGCGCCCGCACCTCGACGCCCGCGGCGTCGAGCGCCGCGCGCACGGCGCGGGCCATGTCGACGGCCGACGGCGAGTCGCCGTGGACGCAGAGGGACGCGGCATCCGCGTGCACGAGAGAGCCCTCGAGCGCCTCCACGACGCCCTCGCGCGCGAGGCGCACGGCACGCTCGGCCACCCACTCCGGGTCGTCGAGCAGGGCGCCGGGCTGCGTGCGCGGCACGAGCGAGCCGTCCGGCAGATAGCCGCGATCGAGGAACGCCTCGCGGACGAACGGCAGACCGACGGATGCTGCGGCCCGCGCGATCTCGCCGGGCAGGCCCAGCACGGGCAGAGGCCGGCCGAGCATGGCCGAGCGGTCGGCGATGGCGCGGGCGACGGCGTGCGCCTGCTCGCGGTCGGAGATGACCGCGTGGTACAGCGCCCCATGCGGCTTGACGTAGCGGAGGTCGGCGCCTGAGTCGGCGAGCGCGGCCAGCTGCTGCGCGACAGCGGCGGTGAGCTCGGCGGGGTCGATGACGACGGCGATCCGGCCGAAGTTCGCGCGATCGGGGTAGGACGGGTGCGCCCCGACGGCGACGCCGAACCGCTCGGCCCGCACCACCGCCTCGCGCATCGACGCTGCATCGCCCGCGTGTCCGCCGCAGGCCACATTCGCGCTCGAGATCACGGCGAACATCGCCTCGTCGTCGGCCGTGGGCACGCCGTCGACGGTCTCGCCGAGGTCCGCGTTGAGGTCGATCGCCGCCATTCTTCAACGGTACTGCGGAGCCTTGCGGTCGGCCCCGTGCCCCGGAACTTCGACGCCGGGCGCGGTGCATCATGCTCACACCGCGACCCGCCTCGTTACGGATCCGTAAAGGCTGGCGGCCGACAGGTGCGCATTGCGACACCGCGGGGCAGGATGGAGCGCATGGCCCGAACCACCCCCCGCCTCGCGGCCGGAGCGCCGTTGCTCCAGGTGCGCGACGTCGCCGTCCAGTTCCAGACCATCGACGGCCCGGTGCACGCCGTCGAGGGCGTCGACCTCGACATCGCCGCCGGCGAGACGCTCGCGATCGTCGGCGAGTCCGGCTCGGGCAAGTCCACGACCGCGATGGCGACGATCGGACTGCTGCCGGGCAACGGCAAGGTCACCCAGGGCAGCATCCTCTTCGAGGGCGAAGACCTGGTGGGCGCCCCCGAGAGCAGGATGCGCACCATCCGCGGCCGCTCGATCGGTCTGGTGCCGCAGGACCCGATGTCGAACCTCAACCCGGTGGCGAAGATCGGCACGCAGATCGCCGAGACCCTGCTCGCCCACGACCTCGCCACCCGCAAGGACGTGGACCGCAAGGTCGTCGAGACCCTCGCGGCGGCGGGCCTGCCGAACGCGGCAGAACGGGCCAAGCAGTACCCCCACGAGTTCTCCGGCGGCATGCGCCAGCGCGCGCTCATCGCGATCGGCCTCGCCTGCGACCCGAAGCTGCTCATCGCCGACGAGCCCACGAGCGCGCTCGACGTCACGGTGCAGAAGACCATCCTCGACCAGCTCGGGCGGATGACGAGCGAGCGCGGCACGTCGGTCATGCTCATCACGCACGACCTCGGCCTCGCCGCCGAACGGGCCTCGAGGGTCGTCGTGATGAACCGCGGTCGCATCGTCGAGCAGGGTCCCGCGCGGCAGATCCTCGAGGATCCGCAGCACCCTTATACCCAGGCCCTCGTGAAGGCGGCCCCTTCGGTCGCCGCCGTGCGGCTCCGGCCCGAGGTGTTCCGCACGAGCGTGCCGGGGATTCCGGCGCCCGACATCTCCCCGGCCGACGAGAAGGACGCCGCACCCGTCGCCGTGAATGAGCCCGCCGCCGAGCTCGCTCCCGCCGAGCCCGCGATCGACCAGGCCGGCACGGGAGCGGACGCCGCGGCCGAGGCATCCGCTCCCGACAACATCGTCGAGGTGGAGGGGCTCACGAAGATCTACCAGGTGCGCGGCAGCAAGGAGGACTTCGCCGCCGTCAAGGACGTGTCCTTCGCGATTCCGCGCGGCGAGACTGTCGCGATCGTGGGCGAGTCGGGGTCGGGCAAGACGACGACCGCGCGCATGCTGCTGAAGGTGATCGAGCCGACCGAGGGATCGATCCGGTTCGACGGCGTCGACGTCGCAACGCTCAAGGGGCGCCAGCTCCGCGACTTCCGCCAGCGGGTGCAGCCGATCTTCCAGGACCCGTACTCCTCACTCAACCCCATGTTCTCGATCGAGCGCATCATCACCGAGCCGCTCGACTTCTACAAGCGCGGCTCCTCCAAGGACCGCGCGAAGCGGGTCCGGCAGCTGCTGGACGACGTGGCGCTTCCGCAGACCATGCTGAGCCGCTATCCGTCGGAGCTCTCGGGCGGCCAGCGCCAGCGCGTCGCCATCGCGCGGTCGCTCGCGCTCGCGCCCGATCTCATCGTGTGCGACGAGCCCGTGTCGGCGCTCGACGTTCTGGTGCAGGACCAGATCCTCCGGCTGCTCGGCGACCTGCAGCGGGAGTACGGCCTCAGCTACCTCTTCATCTCGCACGATCTCGCCGTGGTGCGACTCATCAGCGACTACGTCTGTGTGATGAAGGACGGCGAGCTGGTCGAGGCGGCCTCCTCCGAGGAGATCTTCACCAACCCGCGCGACCCGTACACGCGGCGCCTCCTCGCGTCGATCCCGGGCAACGAGCTCGACATCGCCGTCTGACCGGCCCGTCTCCGCGACCGCGAAAGGGTGGCTCTCCGCACGCCGGGCGTGCGCAGATCCACCCTTTCGCGGTTCTAGCGGGCGCGCGTGCGCGGGTCCATGGCCTCGCGGAGCGATTCGCCGAGGAGGGTGAAGCCCAGCGCCGTCACGGTGATGCAGATGCCGGGGAGGATCGCGATCCACGGGTTCACGGCGAGCTCGAGCTGCGCATAGGTGAGCATGCGCCCCCACTCGGCGGTCTGCGGCACGCCGCCGCCGAGGCCGAGGTACGACAGACCTGCGGCCTCGATGACCGCGGTCGCGAGCGTCAGCGTGGCCTGCACGATGACCGGCCCGATCGCGTTCGGCAGCACGTGGCTCATCGTGATGCGGCCGCGGCCGAGGCCGAGGGTCGCCGCCGACAGCACGTAATCGCTGGATCTCTGCTGGAGCATCGACGCGCGCAGCAGGCGGGCGAAGATCGGCACCTGCGCCGCGCCGATCGCGATCATGATCGCCAGCGGCGTCTGCCCCATCAGTGCGGCGATCGACACGGCGAGCAGGAGCGACGGCACCGAGAGCAGGATGTCGACGAACCGCATGACCAAGGTGTCGACCCACCCGCCGAAGGTCGCGGCGAGCAGACCCAGCAGCATGCCGCCGACGAGGCCGACGAGCGTCGAGACGACGCCGATCACCAGCGAGGCCCGCGCGCCCCAGATGAGCTTCGACAGCATGTCGCCGCCGAATCGGTCGAGACCCAGCGGGAACCCGGGGATCTCGCCAGGACCCGGGATGTGACCGGGGGTGATGTACTTCTGCCCCGGCAGCTCCTCAGGACCGTAAGGAGCGAGCCACGGGGCGAAGATCGCGACGAGCACGAAGATCGTGATGATGACGGCGCCGACCCACGCGCTCGGGTTGCGGCGCAGCCGCCGGAACACGTCGCGCCAGAACCCGCCGCCGCGGGTGCGGGCCGCCAGCAGCTCCTTGTCGTCGACGGACGTGTCGTCGACAGGTCCGCCGCTCGGGGCGGGGGGAAGCATCGCGGAAGTCATGAGACCCTCACTCTCGGGTCGATGAAGCTGTACGAGACGTCGACGGCCAGGTTGATGATGGCGTAGATGACCGCGATGAAGAGGATGAACCCCTGCAGCACGGGGTAGTCGCGCGTGAAGATCGCCCGGGCGAGGAAGGATCCGATGCCCGGGTAGGCGAAGACCGACTCGGTGAGGATCGCGCCCGACAGCAGCAGGCCGAACTGCAGACCGATCGTGGTCACGACCGGCAGCAGCGAGTTGCGCATGATGAACCGGCCGCGGATCGTCCCGCGCGAGATGCCCTTCGCCATGCCCGTGCGCACGAAGTCCGAGTTCTGCACCTCGAGCACGGAGGCCCGGGTGATGCGGGTGATGATCGCGAGCGGGATCGTCGCCAGCGCGATGCCGGGCAGGATGAGGTGCAGGAACGCATCCCACGCGGCATCCCACTCCCCGGTGATGATGCCGTCGAGAACGTAGAAGTTCGTGTAGTGCGTGGCGTCGAGCCTCGGATCCTGGCGGCCGTCCGACGGGAGCCAGCCGAGCTGGATCGCGAAGATCCACTTGAGGATGACGCCGAGGAAGAACACCGGGATCGTGATGCCGATGAGGCTGCCGAAGACGGCCAGGTGGTCCGCGGCCTTGCCGTGACGGCGCGCGGCCCAGTAGCCGACGGCGATGCCCACGCCGACCGCCAGGACGATGGCGAACAGGGTGAGCTCGAGGGTAGCCGGGAACCGGCGGAGGAACTCCTCGGTCACGGGGCGCTGCGTCTGGATCGAGACGCCGAAGTTGCCCTGCAGCAGCTGGCCGAGCCAGGTGAAGTACTGGACGATCAGCGGCTCGTTGAAGCCGTACTGCTCGTTGATCTCGGCGACGGCCTCGGGCGTCGCGCGTTCGCCGAGGAGCGCGACGGCGGGTCCTCCCGGGAGTGCGCGCACCCAGAAGAAGAGCAGCAGGGTCAGTCCGAACAGGGTGGGGATGAGCAGCAGGATGCGCCTGCCGACGGTGCGTAGCAGCACGGGGGAACTCTCCGGGTGGGGCGACGGTCGGTCGCGGACAAGCGGACGGAGGTGACGGATGCCGCCCCCGGCGCGCGAGCGTCGGCAGCGGCATCCGTCCTACAGCGTCACTCGCTGAGTTCCACCATGTTGTACACCTCGTCCTGCACCGGGCTCGCCGGGTACGACGTCACGCGCGCGTCGAACGCGAGCGTCGGCACGGGGTGGGCCAGCGGCACACCGGGCAGGAACTCCATGATCTGCTCGTTGATCGCCTGGTAGGCCGACTCCTGCTCCTCCTCGGTCGCGAGGCCGCGGGCGTCGGTCAGCGCCTGGAAGAGCTCCGGGTTGTCGAAGCCCCACTCGTTCGTCGGCAGGCCGAAGAACGTGCCCACGAAGTTGTCGGGATCGTTGTAGTCGCCGGTCCAGCCGAGCAGGTGGATGCCGTGCTCGGTACCGCCCTGGATGAGGTCGAGGTACTCGACCCACTCGTTCGTCACCGGGTTGAGCACGATGCCGACAGCCTCGAGCTGGCTCTGCAGGTTCGTGAAGATCTGCTCGGGGTTGGGCATGTACGGCCGCGAGATGTTCACGGGGTAGTTGAACGTGATCGTCAGCGGGTTCGCCTCGGTGTAGCCGGCCTCGGCCAGGAGCGCCTTGGCGGCCTCCGGGTCGTACGGGTACTCGGTGACGCCCTCGTTCCAGCCGATGACCGCATCGGGCATGAACTGCGACGCCGCGACCGTGCCCTCGGGCAGCACCTGGGTGATGAGCGCGTCCTTGTCGATCGCCTGCGCGATCGCCTGGCGCACCTTCACGTCGCCGAGCCCCGGAGCCGCCTGGTTCATGCCGAGGTACAGCACGTTGAACGGGTCGCGGTTGACGAGGCTGAAGCCCGCGTCCTCGAGCGCCTGCAGGTCGGCGGGCGCGACGAGGTCGTACCCGTCGATGCTGCCCGCCTCGAGGGCCTGGCGGCGCGCGGTGGTGTCGCCGATGACGCGGAAGATGACCTCTTCCACGACGCCCTGCTCGCCCCAGTAGTCCGGGTTGGCCTTCAGCACGACCTGCTCGCCCGGCGACGACGAGTCGAACACGAACGGCCCGGTGCCGGTCGGGTGGCTCTGGCCGTACTCGCTCTGCACCGGCGCCTCTTCGGTGCCGCCGACGTCGTCAGCGCCGTACTCCTCGAGAGCTGCGGGGCTCTGGATCGAGAACGACGGCAGCGAAAGCGCCGGGATGAAGCCGGCGAAGGGCTGCTTCAGCGTGATGGTCGCCTGCGTCTCGCTGTCGGCCGTGCAGCCGCCGTAGATCGACTCGTCGCCGAAGCCGCGCATGATGACGCCCCAGTAGTACGCCATGCTCTGCGAGGCGGCGACACCGGTGAAGGCGTTCTGGCGGTCGAAGTTGAAGCAGACGGCCTCGGCGTTGAAGTCGGTGCCGTCGTGGAACGTGACACCCTCTTCGAGCGTGAACACGTACGTGGTGTCGTCGGGCTGCTCCCAGCTCTTCGCGAGGAGCGGTGCGGGATCGGCGGTGCCGGGAACCGTGCCGACGAGGCCCTCGAACATCTGACGAGCGACGCGGAACGTCTCGCCGTCGCTGGCGAAGGCCGGGTCGAGGCTGGCCGGGTCGCCGGACGCACCGAAGACGAACGTCGTGTCGACGTCGCTCGCCTGTTCGTCCCCGCCGCCGTCGTCGCGCTGGCTCGCGCAGGCGGTGAGGACGATCGCACCGATGGCGACCGTCGCGGCGCCGGTGAGCCAGCGCCTTCTCGCAGTGTGGAACATGTGCTGTGCACCTTCCATGTCGTGTGGGCTCCGCTGCACATCGTCGTGGAGCAGAGGTGCGCGCAGCCCTCAGCGGGGAGTGATGCTCCGACGCTACCCGTGAAGGAGCGCATCGAGGATTACACCTGTGTCTCGATTGTGTTTCGACAAGGACGGATGCCGCGAACCGGGCGAACTGCGTCATACCCACCCCGGCTCGCGAGCAGATGTGTCAGCCCCGGCATGGCCGGCAGGCGGGGACGGCTAACGTGGAGCGCATGGCACGCGCGCGGGAGGAAGCATCCGTCCCCTCCGTCCGCCTCTCGGACGGCACCCTCGCCCGCGTGGTGCGCTCGCCGTTCGGCGGCGGGTGGGAGCTCGACGTCGACGGCACACCGCAGTCGCACGTCGACCTCGACGATCCGACGCACCTGCACTTCGAGTACGTCGCGCGCATGGGGGCGGTGATCGACCGGCTGCGGATGCCCGGGCAGCCGCTCACCGCGATCCACCTGGGCGCCGGCGCGCTCACCATCCCGCGCTACATCGAGCAGACGCGGCCGGGCTCGCGCCAGCAGGTCGTCGAGCTCGAGCCGGCACTGTGGGACCTCGTGCGCGAGAACCTTCCCCTCCCCCGCGGCGCCTCGATCCGGGTGCGCATCGGCGACGCGCGCGAAGCACTCGGCCGCCTGCCCGCGGGGCTCGTGGGCGCGGCCGACCTCGTCGTCTCCGACGTCTATTCCGGGGCGCAGACACCGGCCCACCTCACCACCGTCGAGTTCTTCACCGAGGCCGCGCGGTTCCTCGCTCCCGACGGCGTGCTGCTGGTCAACGTCGCCGACGGCGCGGGCCTCGCGTTCGCCCGCCGCGAGGTCGCGACGGTGCAGGCCGTGCTCGAGCACGTGATCGTCCTCGCCGAGGTGCAGACCCTCAAGGGCCGCCGCTTCGGCAACCTCGTGATCGCCGCATCCCGCGCGCCCCTGCCGACCGAGTGGCTCCCTCGCCTCATGGCCGCCGGGCCGCACCCCGCGAAGGTCGCCGAAGGCCGTGAGCTGGATGAGTTCGTGCGCAGCGCGCGGGTGGCGACGGACGCCGACGCGACGCCTTCGCCGAAGCCCTCGGCATCCGTCTTCACCCGCTGACCGTTCACGGATGCCGCGACCCGGCGTGGCACGACAGCGTCCGGGGAGGCGGCAAGGCACACTGGTTAGGCCACCGGCGCGGCGAAGGGAGTCAGACGTGAGCTACATCAGCGGGTACGACCCCGACACTCTCCGCGAGAAGGTGAACGCGAGCCAGTGCAAGGAGCGGCTGGAGGAGATCGGCGACCAGCGGAGCCTTCCGGCGCTGCTCGAGCGGGTGTGGCTGCTCAAGGTCCTGGATCGCCCCGACGAGGCGCTCGTCATCTCGGAGCAGTCGGTGCGCGTCGCGCGCATGGCCGGCACCCGCAAAGACCTCCTGCGGGCACGCATCCTCCACGCCACCGTGCTGCAGGCGCGCGGCGCGTACGGCGCCGCCGACCAGGAGCTCACCACGTGCGCCGAGGAGGCCGACGGGCAGGGCTGGGCCGGCATCGGCGCCTTCGCGTACCAGCACCGCGGCAAGGTCAACTACGACGCCGGCGACTTCGAGTCGGCCCGCAAGGACTTCAAGCGCGCGCTGTTCCTGCGCCAGGAGTCCGGCGCCACCGAAGACCAGCTCGAGTCGACCCTCCTCGCCATCGACGCCGCCGACCGGCGCCGGGCCGCAGCATCCGTCGCCAGCTGAGGTGGGCGCCGTCAGCCTGAGTGTCGGAGATACGTTCTAGTCTCGCGCACATGTCGGATCTGCATCGCGTGCGGCACTGGGCCGAGGCCCTCATCGCCCTCCACCTCGACGACTCGTGGAGCTTCGCGTTCGACAACGCGAAGCGCCGGGCCGGGCTGTGCGACTACACGCACAAGCGCATCAGCGTGTCGCGCTACCTCGCGGCGCGGTACGACGACGACACCAACCACCAGACGCTGCTGCACGAGGTCGCGCACGCCCTCGCCGGGCCGCGCGCCGGCCACGGCGCGCGCTGGAAGGCCGTCGCGCGCGACCTCGGCTACGTCGGCGGCACCACGCACAACGGCGAGACCGCGACGGAGCTCGCCCCGTGGATCGGCGTCTGCCCCGCGGGTCACGTCGCCTACCGCCACCGCAAGGCGACACGGCCGACCTCGTGCGCGAAGTGCGCCCCGCACTTCGACGAGCGCCACGCCTTCACCTGGACGCGCCGCGAGATCACCCGGGCGACGCGGCTCGCCGCGATGACCCCGCGCGACTGACCCGGGTCAGTACGCGACGAACGTCCCGTCGCGCAGGATCGGGACGACGGATGCCGCATCCACCGCCGCCGCGGTCAGCACCTCGTCGCGGGCGTCGCGGTCGAGAAGCTCCTGCCCCGAGCCGCTGGCGGTCAGAAGGTGGCGCACAGCGCCGCGCAGGCCACGGAACGCCTCGCACGCTGCCGCTGCTTCGGGCGAGGTGTGGTCGACGCCGAGGTCGCCCAGCGCGTCGACGATCGCGCCCGCGCCGAGCTGGTCCTCGACCGCGAACCGCAGCGGCGCCCCCGGCTCGCGCCCGGCGAGCTCACCCGCCGCGATCACCGCGATGCTCGTACGCGCGGCGCGCTCGTGCTGGATGTCGAGCGCGGCCTTGGCGACGGCGGCGGCGTTGCGAAGGCATCCGAGCAGCACCGCGGCGCCGGACTGCGCCGCAGCCTCGGCCACTGCCGCCCCGTTGATCGACACCGCGTGCGCCTCAGCGTCGAGCCCCACGGTCTCGCCCCGGGCGACAGCATCCGTCACCGTCGTGGAGAACCGCAGCACGTCGACCACCACGACGACGTCCGCGGGCGCGAGGCGCCGCACCCCGTCGATCCCCCAGTCGTGGCGGACCTGGTAACGGTGCTGGTCGAACGCGCTCTCGGGCATCCGTCCAGCGTAGGCGGCGGCATCCGCGTTCCCCTCCTCGGTGCCCCGCGTTCACATCACGTGCTCTCACCGAGACCACCCGATCCGCACGTGAACAACGGGTGCGCTCGGTGACAGCACCCGATGTGAACGTACGGCGCAAGCCCGGGTCGGACGCGAGGAGCGGGTGCGACACTGGAGCGCATGCGGATTCTGCTGAAGTTCGTGATCGACTGCGACGCCGATGCCGCGTGGCGGGCGGTGCATTCGCCCCGCGCCGTGGCGGAGCTCTACGGCCCCCTGATGGACCTCGCCCCGCTCGTGCCGAGCGGCCTGCCAACCTCGTGGGCCCCCGGCGACGACGTCCCCGTTCAGCTGTCCGCGTTCGGCGCGGTGCCGATGGGGCGGCAGCTCATCCACGTCAGCGAGCGCTCGGTGGACGAGCCCGGTGGCCGTGTCCGGATCTTCCGCGACAGCGGCATCCCGCTCACCGGTCCGCTCGCCAGCCTCGACGTGTGGGACCACCAGATGGCGGTGTCGCCCGCACCCGGCCAGCCCGGCAAGACGCTCTGGCGCGACCGCCTCGTCATCGGCGGCCCGACGGCGCCCCTCCTCTGGCCGGTGCTGTGGGGCATGTGGCAGTGGCGCGCCGCGCGCGTGAAGGCGCTGGCGCCGACCTGGGCCCACGACCCCGAGCCCCACGACCCCGAGTTCGATAACGAGGAGTGACACGGATGCTGCGGGCCGCAGCATCCGTTCATCCCTGACGCACGCTCCCTCCGCCGCGTCCGGTATCACGCCCGCGCGCCGACCCTCTTCCAGAGCGGGGCAAGTCGCTGCATTGTGGGAGCCGTAGACCCTGGGGGTGTGACATGGCGGACGGAGTCGATTTCGCGGAACCCGCCGACGAACCGCGCACGCACGTGACGCTGCGGCTCATCGCGCAGGATCCGACGGTGAGCGGGGACGACGCGAGGATCCTCACCGCCAACGTGAAGGTGCCGTGGTCGCGCATGGAGGACGGGCCCCGCGGCGCGCGGCTGCATGTGGTCGATTACGACACCGCCACCGGCCGGTACGTCAAGCACGAGCCGCTGGGCAAGGACGACCTCTTCGCGGAGGCCGGCGACGAGGTCCTCCGCACCGACTGGGCCTTCCACGCGCAGCACGTGTACGCCACCGCGGCGCGCACGCTCGCCACGTTCGAGACGGCGCTCGGCCGACGGCTGCCGTGGGGCTTCCGCAGTCATCAGCTGTTCCTCGTGCCGCACGCGTTCGCCGAGGCCAACGCCTACTACTCGATCGAGGATCGCGCGCTGCTGTTCGGCTACGTGCCGCCCGCCGACCCGTCCGGCGACACGATCTACACGTGCCTGAGCCACGACGTGGTGGTGCACGAGACGACGCACGCCGTGCTCGACGGACTGCGCGGGCGCTTCCTCGAGCCGAGCCTGCCCGACCAGGCCGCGTTCCACGAGGGATTCGCCGACATCGTCGCGCTGCTGTCGGTGTTCTCGATGCGCCCCGTCATCGAGCAGGCGCTCGGCAAGCCCGACAAGAGCGGGCGCATCCCCCGAAGCCACGTGGAGCCGGCGGCGCTGCGCAGGAACATGCTCGCCCGCGTCGCCGAGCAGATCGGCAGTGTGCTGACGCAAGGCCGTGGGGCGCTCAGGGAGTCGGCACTGAACCCGCCGCCCGCCGATTGGGCGAAGCGGACCGACTTCCTCGAACCGCACCGCCGCGGCGAGGTGCTGGTGGCGATCGCCTTCGACCTGCTCATCGAGATCTGGGACAAGCGGCTGCAGGCACTGTTCTCCCGGCCGAACGGGGAGGCGACGACCGGCAAGGGGGTCACCGTCGACCGCGCGCGGGCCGCCGAGGAGGGCGCGAAGGCGGCGTCGCAGCTGCTCACGATGCTGATCCGCGGCCTCGACTACCTGCCGCCGGTCGAGTTCGACTTCGGCGACCTGCTCAACGCCGTGCTGCTCGCCGACCACGAGGTCGTGCCCGACGACGACCTCGGCTACCGGAAGCTCCTGGTCGACGGGTTCGCCAGGGCCGGCATCAGACTTCCGTCCGGTCGCGTGACCGACGTGCTCGAGTCCGAGCTGCCGCCCCGCTACCTCGGGATCAACTTCGCGGGGCTCCGCAGCGACCGCGACGAGGTGTCGCGGTTCCTGTGGCAGAACGCCCGCCGCCTCGACGTGTCCACCGACTACTACACCGTGATCGAGTCGGTGCTGCCGACGCAGCGGATCGGTCCCGACGGGCTGATCGTGCCGGAGTCGGTCGCCACATACGTGCAGATGGCCGACATGACGGCCCGCGAATTCACCGATGAGTCGGGGCTCCAGCTCTCCGCGGTGATCGATCCGCAGACGCCCGTGCAGCTGTTCGGCGGCGGCACGCTGATCTTCGATCAGTTCGGCCGGCTCAAGCTGCACATCCACAAGCGCCTCGACGACTGGCGGCGTCAGCAGCTGCGGCTCGACCACCTCGCCCGCACCGGCCGCCTCGACGCGAAGCGGCGCCTCGGCTTCTCGGACGGCGCCGCCCGCGGGCAGACGTTCGCCGAGCTGCACCGCACCGAACAGAGCTCCGGGGAGACATGGTGAGCACTCCGATCCGCGTCCGCGTCCGCATGTACCAGGTCGGCTTCGGTGACTGCTTCCTCGTGTCGGTCGAATACGACGAGCCCCTTCCCGACGGCCGCGCCGAGCGGCACATCCTCATCGATTACGGCACCAGTCACTCGCCGCGCGAAGGCATGGCGCGGGGTCGCATGGGCGACGTCGCCGCTCTCGTCCAGAAGCACACCAAAGGCGAGCTGGACGTGCTCGTCGTCACCCACCGCCACCGCGACCATCTGCGCGGGTTCGAGGTCGACGCCGGGGCGGCGATCATGAAGAAGCTCGCGCCGAAGCTCGTGCTGCGATCGTGGACCGAGGATCCGCGGCTGTCGGCGACCGCGAACGGCCCGGACGGCGCGGGCCTGGATGCCGCCGAGCCGCCCAACGGCCTGAGCCGCGCCTCCGTGCGGTACGCGGCGCTGCTCGCACAGGCCCAGGAGCACGTCGCGAAGCTGACGCAGCTCGTGGGCCTCGACGACGAGGTCAAGGCGGCCGCCGAGGACCAGCTCAAGAACGCCGAAGCGGTGGCCCTCCTCGACGAGCTCTCCGTGGGCGATCGGGGCCGCTACCTGCATGCCGGGGTGGACTCGGGCATCGACGACGTCGTTCCGGGGATGCGCGCGACAGTTCTCGGCCCACCCACGGTCGACCAGGACCCGCGCGTCGCGAAGCAGCGCGAGGACGACCCGGAGTACTGGCTCGCCGCACTCGGCGCGTCGCTGCGCGTGGTCGGCTCGGCCGCCGGCGCGGGCGCCGACGCCCCTGCGCCGATCTCGCACGGACCCGGCCCGGTCCGCTGGCTCATCGACCGCCTCGCGAACCAGCGGTCGCACTCGGCCGCGCGGCTCGTGCGCGACCTCGACGACGCACTCAACAACACCAGCGTCATCCTTCTGCTCGAGGTCGACGGCTTGTCGATGCTGTTCCCGGGCGACGCGCAGATCGAGAACTGGCGGCGCACACTCGAGCAGATGCAGGAGGACCCGCAGCTTCGCGACCGGCTCGCCCGCATCGACCTGTACAAGGTCGGGCACCACGGCAGCCGCAACGCCACGCCCCGCTCGCTGCACGCGCTGTGGAAGCAACGCAAGGCCGACGGGCCACGGCTCGCCGCCATCCTGTCGACCCGCCAGGACGTCCACGGCAAGGGCGACGGCGCGGTCCCCCAGCAGCAGCTCGTCACCGCCCTGCGTGAGGTCGCCGACCTCTACTCGACCGACGACCTCACGGACGGCGAGGAGTGGATCGAACTCGAGGCCGACGCCGCGCGCGGCCCCTTCCGTCAGGTCCCGTTCGTCAAGGACGGATGACGGATGCTGCGGCGCGAAGCCCTGCGCCGCAGCATCCGTCCCGCCCCGGCGGGTCAGTCCGCGAGCGCCTCGACCGGGGCGACCCGCGTCGCCAGCCTGGTCGGCACCACCGCCGCGACGAGCGTGAGCACCGCGGTCGCGACCACGATGACCGCCACCGGGAGCCACGGCACGGCGGGGGCGACGAGGGTCGGCGCCGAGAACGACGGCGGCATCGGCACCGCGCCGAGGAGCGACTGCGCGCCGGCCCATCCGTAGGCGATGCCGAGCACGAGTCCCGTGACGGTCGCGGTGATCGTGATGTGCGCGGCCTCGAGCAGCACCATGCGGCGCACCTGCCCGGTCGAGACGCCGAGCGCGCGCAGCAGCCCCAGCTCGCGGCGGCGCTGCACCACACCGATCGTGAGCAGGTTCACGAGCCCGACCGCGGCGATGACGGCCGACACCGCGACGAGGCCCATCATGATCCCGGCGAAGGTGTCGAGCAGCGTGGTCATCTCCTGCGGGGCCTCGCCCCCGGCGGAGGTGGTGAGCACGGCCTTCACGGTCTCGAGCGCCACCGCGAACATCGTCACGAGCGTCACGCCCATGACGACGCCGATGGCCATGCGGCTCGAGCGCTCGGGGTAGCGCAGCGCGTTCTCGGACGCGAGCCGCGCCGTCGCCGACGCCCCGAAGAGCTTGCCGACGAGCCGCAGCACCGGCGGCATCACGAGCGTCGCGCCGAGCGCGAGCCCGGTGAACGAGAAGATCCCGCCGAAGAAGGCGACGATCACGCCGAGCGGCGACACGAGCCCGATCGCGATGCCTCCCGCGAGCAGCGCACCGCCGATCACGAACAGCGTGATCGCGGCGCCGTTGCGGGCTCTCTTGCGGGTGAACGCATCATGGGATGCCTCGACCGAGCCGCCGAGCGCCTGCAGCGGCGTCACGGTCAGCACGCGGCGGGACCCCGCCCACGCCGCGGCCCAGGTCGTGAGCGCGACCACGACCGCCGGGATCACCAGCACCGGCTGCACGACGGCGTACTCCACCTCGTCGATGCCGAACGCGACCCCGGCAATCGCCACACCCGCCCACGAGGCGAGAGTGCCGCCGACGAGCCCGAGCACGGCGCCGATGACGCCGACGACGAGGCCCTGCCGGGCGACCTCGGAACGCTGCGAGCGCGCCGACGCGCCGATCAGGCGCAGCAGCGCGATGCGGCGCGTCCGGCCCGCGATCACCGTCGCGAACGTGTTCGCGGTGACGATCGCCGCGACGTACACGGCGACGCCGATCAGCAGGACGCTCATGATCGCGAGCACGGCCGCGAGCATGCCGCTCTCGCCGATGAACGGGTCGGCGCGCAGCACCGCGGCGATGAACCCTGTCGCACTCAGCAGGATCGCGCCGAACGCGCTCGAGATCGCGGCGACCAGGATGCTCGCCCCCATGCCGCGCTCTCCGAGCCACGCGAGCGGCGCGGAGGCGCTTCGCGCGACGGATGCTGCGGGCCGAGGCATCCGTCGTCCCGTCTCGGCGATGGCGGTCACGACGTCACCACCGCGGCGTCGGCGCCGAGCTCGGAGGCGAGCATGTAGGCCGAGATCTCCTCCGCGCTCTGGCGCGGCTTGTCGGCGACGATGCGCCCGTCGCCGAGGAACAGGACGCGGTCGGCGTGGGACGCGGCGACCGGGTCGTGCGTGACCATGGCGATCGACTGGCCGTGCTCGCGGGTGGCCGCGGCGAGGAGCGCGAGCACCTCGCGCCCCGAGCGCGAGTCGAGGTTGCCGGTGGGCTCGTCGGCGAACACGAGGTCGGGTGACATCGCGAGCGCGCGGGCGATCGCGACGCGCTGCTGCTGGCCGCCCGACAGCTGGTGCGGCCGATGCTTCAGGCGCGATTCGAGGCCGAGGCGCTCGACGAGGCCGTCGATGCGCACCCGCTCGAGTGTCGTGGGGCGGCGGCCGTCGAGGTCGAACGGCAGCAGGATGTTGCCCAGGGCGTCGAGGGTCGGCACGAGGTTGAACGCCTGGAACACGAACCCGACACGGCGGCGGCGCAGGATCGTGAGCTCGAGGTCGCTGAGCCCCGTGATGTCGGTGTCGCCGATCCACGCGCGCCCGGAGGACGGCGCGTCGAGGCCGGCCATGATGTGCATGAGCGTCGACTTGCCCGAGCCCGACGGGCCCATGATCGCGGTGAACTCGCCGCGGCGGATGCCGACGCTCACGCCGTCGAGAGCATGCACCGTGCTCTCGCCGGTTCCGTAGGTCTTGGTGAGCTGCTGCACCCGGGCGGCCAGGCCCAGGTCGGTCGATGAGAGTTCCATGCCTACGACGGTACGAATGGCCCCCTGTCGGCCGCGTCGGTCCGCAGAGGCATCCCGCTACATCTCAGGGATGATGCTGGCACCCCGTTGCTCCCGTTTGAGTTGGCGCTGGGCTGGTCCGGGCGTGGCGGGGGCGGGGGCGGCGCGGGGGCGAGGGTGCGGACGGCGGCGTGTGGCGCGGCGGGAGCGCGCGGGTCTAGGGTTCCCGCAGGACCACCGACGCGAGGAGCAACGATGCCCGCCACGCCCCTGCCGCCGAGCGGCGACCTGCCCACCGGTCCGAAGACGTGCGACGCCAGCGGGATGGCCGAGATCCACCGCATGTTCAAGCGCGGGTTCGGCGAGGGGCCTGACCTCGTGAGACGCGTGAGCGAGGGCGACACCGCACATGCCGCCGCGGTCGCGACGCAGCTCGAGACGCTCTCGCTGGGCCTGCACGCTCACCACGAAGGCGAGGACGAACGCCTGTGGCCAGCTCTCGACGAACGGGCGCCGTCGTGCGCCGCGCACGTCGAGCGCATGAAGGCCCAGCACGCCGAGCTGCTCGTGCACCTGACGGCGCTCGATCGCGCGCTGCCCGCGTGGCGGGGTTCCGCGACGGCGACGGATGCCGAGCCCGTGCTCTCCGCTCTCGCCGGCGTGAACGCGGCGATCGCGGTGCATCTGCCCGACGAGGAGACGAACATAGTGCCGGTGATGGAGTACACCATCACCGAGCCCGAGATCGAGTGGTTCTCGGAGCACGGTCGCCGTTCGATCCCGAAGGGCCAGACCTGGCAGCAGCTGGGCGAGATCCTGGCCGCGCAGCCGGATGGCGGCGACGAGTGGCTGCACAAGCGCATGCCCCTTCCCGGTCGCGTGGCGTGGCGCGTGATCGGTCGTCGCGCCTACGCCAAGCACCGCGCCGCCCTCGAAGGTCGCTGACCGCCGTTACACCAGGCCGTGCTCGAAGGCG
Source organism: Microbacterium sp. F01 (assembly GCF_056156365.1). Lineage (NCBI taxonomy): Bacteria > Bacillati > Actinomycetota > Actinomycetes > Micrococcales > Microbacteriaceae > Microbacterium > Microbacterium sp. F01. Next base: position 622,426 of record NZ_CM149592.1, on the reverse strand, counting down.
AAGACCACGAGCTGCACGCGGTCGCGCAAACCCAGCTTGGTGAGGATGCGGCTGATGTGCGTCTTCACCGTCGCCTCCGAGAGGTACTCGCGGGCCGCGATCTCGGCGTTCGAGAGCCCGCGCGCGGCGAGCGCGAAGATCTCGCGCTCGCGCTCGGTGAGCTCGGCGTAGGCGGGCGGGACCGGTCGGGGCGCAGCATCCGTGAATCTCTCGAACAGCTCTCGAGTGGCGGATGCTGCGATCACGGCCGACCCCGCATGCACGGTGCGGATCGCCGCGAGGAGGAACTCGGGGTCGGCGTCCTTGAGGAGGAAGCCGCTCGCACCCTGGCGGATCGCGCGCGCGGCAGCCTCGTCGAGGTCGAACGTCGTGAGCATCACGATGCGCGGCGGTTCTGGATCGGTGAGCAGCTCGGCGGTGGCAGCGAGGCCGTCCATGACGGGCATGCGGATGTCCATGAGCACGACGTCGGGGCGCGATCCACGCACCGCGACAAGAGCTTCGCGGCCGTCGGAGGCCTCGGCCACGACCTCTAGGTCGGGCTGCGAGTCGACCAGCATGCGGATGCCGGCGCGGAACAGCGACTGGTCGTCGACGAGCGCGACGCGGATCATGCCGGTCCTCCGAGGGGGATGATGGCGCGCACCGTGAACGCGCCCGCTTCGTCTGCCGCATCGAGCCGGCCACCGGCGAGCTGCGCGCGCTCGCGCATGCCGATGATGCCGTGGCCCGACCGGCCCGGCTGCGATCCCGGTGCGACGGGGTTGCGGACGTCGAGCTCGACGCGGTCGGGGAGCCACGAGAGCCGCACGTCGACCGGCCCGCCCGGTGCGCCGTGCCGGAGCGCGTTGGTGAGGGCCTCCTGCAGGATGCGGTAGACGGCGAGCTGCACTGCCGCGGGCGGCTCGCCCGGGGGAGCGGGATCGACGTCGACCCGCAGCTGCACCCCGGCGGTGCGCACCTGCGCGTACAGCTCCTCGAGATCGGCGATCGTGGGCTGCGGCCCGTCGCCCTGCCGGTGCCGCAGCTGCCCGAGCAGCAGCCGCACGTCCGCGAGGGCCGAGCGGGCGGTGGTCGAGATCGTCGCGAGGGCATCGGTCGCGATCGCGGGATCGGACAGTGTCCTTCCGTCGCCTTCACCGGTTTGCGCAGCCGTGAGTGTATATCGCGCGCCGTCGGCCTGGGCGATCACGACCGCGAGCGAGTGCGCCACGACGTCGTGCATGTCGCGGGCGATGCGCACGCGCTCCTGCTCGGCGGCGGTCTCGGCCTCCGCCCGCTGCTGCGCCTCGCGGTTCTCCCTCGCTCGCACGGCGGTGCGCACGAGGGCGCCGATCGTCCACGAGAGCCCGAGGGCGAACGCGGCGGCCACGAGCAGCACGAGCGCCAGCGGCAGCGTCTGCCACGACAGGCCGCCGCCCGCGAACACCGGACCCGCGAACAGGTACACCGTGATCACCAGCGCACCCACGAGCGCCGAGGCGAAACCGGCCCAATAGACCCAGCGCGACCCGTAGGCGGCGGTCGTGTACAGCACGCCGAAGATCGCGACGTCCGAGAAGCTCGGCGGTCGCCCGAGCCCCATCTGCACGAGCGCGCCGACCCACGCGGTGCCGAGGGCGAGCATCGGCGACAGGCGGCGCAGCGCGAGCGCGCCACTGAACAGCCCCGCGATGAGCAGGCCGAACAGCGCATGCCCGACGGAACCGAAGCCGTACTCGAGGCCGTACGCGCCACTGGTCAGAACCGTCTCGACCGGCCACGCGATCCCGAAGAAGACCGCCGCCACGATGAGGTCGACCACGAGCTGGGACGTCTTCAGGCGGCGGAACACCGTCTCACGCTACGCGAGGGCATCGGGCCGCAGCATCCGTCCCGCGCTGTATCTGCTCCAGGCGGGGTCCGTCGAGCGATGTACGGCAACGGATGCTGCGGCATCCGTCCCCCTCGATTCATAAGGTCTGCCCAGCCGACCATTGCGCCGCACGGGGCGAGGCTTTACTGTCGCGTCACAGGCCGAAACCGACGGGAAATGTCGGATGGCCAGGATCGGGAAGCGGGGCTGCTCCATCGATCGGACCCCGCCCGACCCGCCCGAGGGACGGACGAACACGGCACCGGCCGGTTCATGAACGGAGAGACGATGACGACGGTACGCGCGGCGATTTCGCAGACCACCTGGACGGGCGACAAGGAGTCGATGCTCGACAAGCACGAGGGGTTCGCGCGCGACGCCGCGGCCCAGGGTGCGCAGGTGGTGTGCTTCCAGGAGCTGTTCTACGGCCCCTACTTCGGGATCACGCAGGACAAGAAGTACTACCGCTTCGCGGAGTCGTCCGACGGACCGATCGTGCAGCGCTTCGCCGCGCTCGCGAAGGAGCTCGGGATCGTCACGGTGCTGCCGATCTACGAAGAGGCCGAGACCGGTGTGTACTACAACACCGCGGTGCTCGTCGACGCCGACGGCACGATCCTCGGCAAGTACCGCAAGCACCACCTGCCTCACCTCGACCGGTTCTGGGAGAAGTTCTACTTCCGCCCGGGCAACCTCGGCTACCCCGTGTTCGACAGCGCGGTCGGGCGGATCGGCATGTACATCTGCTACGACCGCCACTTCCCCGAGGGCTGGCGCGAGCTGGGCCTGGGCGATGCGCACATCGTGTTCAACCCGAACGCCACGAAGCCCGGGCTCTCGAACCGGCTGTGGGAGGTGGAAGGGCCGGCCGCCGCCGTCGCGAACGGCTACTTCGTGCTGCAGCCCAACCGCGTGGGTCGTGAGGACAACGAGTACGGCGACCTCGCCGTCGACTTCTACGGCACGAGTCAGGTGATCGACCCGCGCGGCAACTTCGTCGGCGAGCGCGGCTCGGGCGAGCACGAGGAGCTGCTGGTGCGCGACCTCGACCTCGAGATGGTGCGCGAGATGCGCGACGACTGGCAGTTCTACCGCGACCGCCGGCCCGACTCCTACACGAAGATCGCGAAGCCGTAAGGGGGGCGGGGCATGGCGACCACACTCATCAAGGGCGGCACCGTCGTCTCGGCGACAGGACGCGGCGACGCGGACGTGCTGATCGACGGCGAGACGATCGCGGCCGTGCTCGCGCCCGGCTCGCAGCTTCTCGGGACGGATGTCGCGGCATCCGTCGACACGGTCATCGACGCCACCGGCAAGTACGTGATCCCGGGCGGCATCGACGCGCACACCCACATGGAGCTGCCGTTCGGCGGCACCAACGCGTCCGACACGTTCGAGACCGGCACGCGGGCCGCCGCATGGGGAGGCACGACGTCGATCATCGACTTCGCCGTGCAGCGCTACGGTGAGCGCGTGCAGGACGGCCTGGCCGCATGGCACGAGAAGGCCGCGGGCAACTGCGCGATCGACTACGGGTTCCACCAGATCGTCGGCGGCGTCGACGACGAGTCCCTCGCCGCGATGCGAGGGCTCGTCGACGAGGGCGTGTCGAGCTTCAAGCTCTTCATGGCCTACCCCGGCGTCTTCTACTCCGACGACGCGCAGGTGCTCAAAGCCATGCAGGTCTCACAGGAGACCGGGCTGCTGACGATGATGCACGCCGAGAACGGCCCGGCGATCGATGTGCTGGCCGCCCAGTTGGCCGAGGCCGGCAAGAAGGCGCCGTACTACCACGGCATCGCCCGGGCGTGGCAGATGGAGGAGGAGGCCACGCACCGCGCGATCATGCTGGCGAACCTGACCGGCGCGCCACTGTACGTCGTGCACGTGTCGGCGAAGCAGGCGGTCGACCAGCTCGCCTGGGCCCGCGACCAGGGCTGGAACGTGTTCGGCGAGACGTGCCCGCAGTACCTGTACCTGTCGCTCGAGGAGCAGCTCGGCGCGTTCAGCGAGGAGTGGGGCCAGTTCGAGGGCGCCAAGTGGGTGTGCTCGACGCCGCTGCGCAGCAGCAAGGAGGGCCACCAGCACCACATGTGGCAGGCCCTGCGAACGAACGACATCCAGATGGTCTCGACCGACCACTGCCCGTTCTGCATGAAGGGCCAGAAGGAGCTCGGGCTCGACGACTTCCGCGCGATCCCGAACGGCATCGGCTCGGTCGAGCACCGCATGGACCTCATGTACCAGGGCGTCGTGACGGGCAAGATCACGCTGGAGCGGTGGGTCGAGCTCACGTCGACGACGCCGGCGCGCATGTTCGGGCTGTACGGCCGCAAGGGCGTCATCCAGCCCGGTGCCGACGGCGATGTCGTGGTCTACGACCCGAACGGCCACACGTCGATCGGGTACGGCGAAGGTCGCACCCATCACATGAACATGGACCACTCCGCGTGGGAGGGCTACGAGATCGACGGGCACGTCGACACCGTCATCTCGCGCGGCAAGATCGTCGTCGACGGCGGCGAGTACCTCGGCGCCAAGGGCGACGGCCGGTTCCTCAAGCGCGGCCTGTCGCAGTACCTGATCTGAGGAGCAGCCCATGGACTTCGGTGTCGTCCTTCAGACCAATCCGCCCGCCTCACGCACGGTGCAGCTCGCGAGGCTCGCCGAGGCGCACGGCTTCAGCCACGTGTGGACCTTCGACTCGCATCTGCTGTGGCAGGAGCCGTACGTCATCCACTCCGCGATCCTCGCCGAGACCAAGCGCGTCACGGTGGGGCCGTTCGTGACCAACCCCGCGACGAGGGACTGGACGGTCACGGCATCCGTCTTCGCCACCCTCAACGAGATGTACGGCAACCGCACGATCTGCGGTATCGGCCGCGGCGACTCGGCGGTGCGTGTGACGAACGGTCGTCCCACGACGATGGCCGAGCTGCGCGAGTCGATCCACGTGATCCGCGAGCTCGCCAACTCGCGGCCGGTCGACTACAAGGGCGCGACGCTGCAGTTCCCGTGGAGTCAGGGATCCGAGCTCGACGTGTGGGTCGCCGCCTACGGGCCGATGGCGCTCAAGCTCACCGGGGAGGTCGGCGACGGCTTCATCCTGCAGCTCGCGGACGTCGACATCGCCGCCTGGATGATCAAGACGGTGAAGGATGCCGCGGCCGCCGCCGGCCGCGATCCCGAGTCGCTCGCCTTCTGCGTGGCGGCGCCGATGTACATCGGCGACGACTGGGAGCACATGCGGGATCAGTGCCGCTGGTTCGGCGGGATGGTCGGCAACCACGTCGCCGACATCGTGGCGAAGTACGGCCACCACGGCGAAGGCGTGCCCGAGGCACTCACCGACTACATCGAGCGCCGCCAGGGCTACGACTACAACACGCACGGCAAGGCCGACAACGACCACGTCGACTTCGTCCCCGACGACATCGTGGATCGCTTCTGCATCCTCGGAACGGCCGACGAGCACATCGCCAAGCTCGAGCAGCTGCGCGAACTCGGTGTGACGCAGTTCGCGGGCTACCTCCAGCACGACAACAAGGAGGAGACCCTCCGCGTCTACGGCGAGACGGTCATCCCCGCGCTCTCGGCCCACGTGACGGCGAAGAAGTGACGGCAGCCGCATGAGGCCCATCGGCTGGTCGGCCCGGCGACAGGGCCTGCCGCGAAGCTGGCCTACCGGCCAACAGCGGGGGTGGATCGCGGCGGGATGGGGCGCGCTGGGCGTGCTCGCCGTGCTCGTGCTGTGGGAGCTGTACAAGTTCCTGGGCCCCAGCGAGGGCTTCATCGTCGGCGCGGTGCCGGGAGAGTCCGGCTCGGGTGTCATGCTCCTCCCCCGCACGCACGACCGCGCGATGCCGCACGTCTGGGACATGGCCGCGCGCCTGTTCGCGCCGACGAGCGGCGGCGACACCCCGCCGCTGTGGGTCTCGGTGGCCGGTGCGGCGCTGGTGACGCTGGGCATCGCCGCCGTCGGGTGGCTGATCGGCGTCGCGGTGGGCGCGGTGCTGGGCCTCGTGATGCAGCGCTGGCGCCTGCTCGAGTGGGGCCTCCTGCCCTGGATCGTGGTGAGCCAGATCGTTCCCCTCATCGCGTTCGCCCCGGTCGTCAACGCGATCGGCAATCAGATCGACCGCGGCGGCGGCACCTGGCCGCAGTGGCTGTCGGTCGCCGTCATCGCGTCGTACCTCGCGTTCTTCCCGGTCGCCGTCGGTGTGCTGCGCGGGCTCGCGTCGCCCGACCGCATCCACCTCGACCTCATGAACAGCTACGCCGCCGGCTACTGGGCGACGCTGTTCCGCCTCCGCCTTCCCGCCGCGGTCCCCCACCTCCTCCCCGCACTCCGGCTCGCCGCCGCGAACGCGGTGCTCGGCGCCGTCGTCGCCGAGGTGTCGATCGGCATGCGCGGCGGCATCGGCCGCATGCTCATCCAGCTCGCGGGTCAGGCCTCGTCGGACCCCGCGGCGCCGTGGGGTCCCACCTTCGGCTCGATCGCACTGGGCCTCATCGCCGCCGGCTCCGTCGCCCTCATCGGCCTCGGACTCGCCAACTACCGCAGAGGAGAAGCGTCCGCATGACGGAGCTCGCAGTCCATGCCGCCGGCGTCGGGAAGGTCTTCCCCACCAAGACCGGCGAGGTCGTCGCGCTGACCGACGTCGAGCTCGACGTCGCGGCCGGGGAGTTCGTGTCGCTCATCGGCCCGTCCGGCTGCGGCAAGTCGACCCTGCTGCGCCTCATCGCAGACCTCGACCAGGCGACGAGCGGAACCCTCGAGATCTTCGGCAAGCCGGCCAAGCGCGCACGCATCGACCAGGATTACGGCATCGCCTTCCAGCAGGCGGGGCTCCTCCCCTGGCGCACGGTCGGCGCGAACATCGGGCTGCCGCTCGAGCTCCACGGCACCGGCAAGGCGGAGCGGGCGGCCCGCGTCGCGGAGCTCGCCGAACTCGTCGGCCTCTCGGACTTCGTCGATCGCTACCCCGACCAGCTCTCCGGCGGCATGCAGCAGCGCGTCGCGATCGCGCGGGCGCTCGCCGCGCGGCCGAAGCTCCTCCTCATGGACGAGCCGTTCGGCGCGCTCGACGAGATGACGCGCGAGCGCCTGCAGGCCGAGCTGACCCGCATCGCGGCCGAGACGTCCGCCGCCGTCGTGTTCGTCACGCACTCGATCCCCGAGGCGGTCTTCCTCTCCGACCGCGTCGTCGTGATGAGCCCGCGGCCCGGCCGCATCACCGACGTCATCGAGACGGGCCTCGGCGAGGTGCGCGACGAGGCCCTGCGCGAGTCCCCCGAGTTCTTCGACCGCGTCACCGCGGTCCGGGAAGCGCTGCACGGCACCCCCGTCACGAGGGCGAGCGAATCATGACGGATGCTGCGACCACGATGCTGCCCGCGCCGCCGACGCCGTCGGGCAAAGCGCCGCGCCCGATGCCGAGCGAACGCGCGCTGCCCGGCTGGCTGAAGTGGGTCGCGCCGATCGTCGTCGGCGTCATCATCCTCGCGGTGTGGACGTTCTGGGTCGACGTCCTCGGAACGGCCCCGCGCATGCTGCCGAGCCCCCTCGCGATCGCGGAGGAGTTCGTGCGGCGGTTCCCGATCATCCTCGACGACATGAAGATCACGGCCACCAATGCGCTCATCGGTCTCGTCGTCGGCTCGCTCCTCGCCCTCCTCTTCGCCGGCCTCGCCGCCGCCGCGAAACCTGTCGACGGCATGCTCGCGCCGCTGGTGTCTGCGCTGGCCGTCATCCCGATCGTCGCGGTCACGCCGATCCTCAACACGATGTTCGGCGCATCGAGCCAGTTCGGGCGCCAGGCGGTCGCCACGATCGCCGCGTTCATCCCCGTGTTCGTCAACGTGCTGCGCGGGCTCCGGCAGACCCGCCCCGTGCATCGCGACCTGCTGCGCGCGTCGGCGGCGTCCGGGTGGCAGACCTTCCGGGTGCTCACCCTTCCGACGGCTCTGCCGTACCTCATGACAGGCCTGCGGATAGCGAGCTCGCTGGCGGTCATCGCCGCGCTCGTCGCCGAGTACTTCGGCGGCCCCGCCGACGGCATCGGCACCGCGATCGCGACGTATGCGAAATCGGGCCGCGCCGCACTGGCCTGGGCATACGTGCTCGGCGGCATCATCATCGGCCTCGTGTTCTTCCTCGTGACCTCGCTCCTGGAGCGCCTGGCGACGAGGCGGTCGTCGGCGTAGCCGACGTGCAGTACCCGATGCACCACACGAAAGGAACGCAATGAGACACAGCATCAGACGCGGCTTGGCCGCGGCATCCGTCCTCACCGTGGCAGCACTCGCGCTCGCCGCGTGTTCCGGTTCCGGGGACTCCGGCGACGACGGGGGCGGGGGCGAAGACTTCGAGCCGCTCACGTCGATCAAGCTGCAGCTGCAGTGGCTGCCGCAGGCGCAGTTCGCGGGCTACTACGTCGCCCAGGAGCAGGGCTACTTCGAGGAGGAGGGCTTCGACGAGGTCGAGATCGTCCCCTCGGGCGGCGACATCGTGCCGCAGGACGCGCTCGTCGCCGGCGACGTCGACTTCGCCATCGCGTGGGTTCCCAAGGTGCTCGGCACCCTCGAGGCCACCGGGGTCGAGCTCACCGACATCGCGCAGGTGTTCCAGAAGTCCGGAACGCTGCAGGTGTCGTGGGCCGGCGACGGCATCACCGAGGTCGCGGACTTCGAGGGCAAGCGCATCGGCTCGTGGGGCTTCGGCAACGAGTGGGAGATCTTCGCCGCCATGGCCGCGGACGACCTCGACTCGACCACCGTGTCGATCACGACGCAGGACTTCTCGATGAACGCGCTCCTCGACAGGGACGTGGACGCCGCCCAGGCGATGACCTACAACGAGTGGGCGCAGATCCTCGAGGTCGTGAATCCCGACACCGGTGAGCTCTACCAACCCGAGGACTTCGACGTCATCTCGTACGAGGACACCGAGGGCGCGATGCTGCAGGACGCGATCTGGGCAGACACCGCCCGCCTCGCGGACGACGCCGCGTACGCCGACGCGGCGGTGCGGTTCCTCAAGGCCGTCACGAAGGGCTGGATCTTCGCGCGGGACAACCCCGAGGAAGCCGCGTCGATCGTCTACGACATCGCCTCCAACGCCGAGGCCGCGTTCCCCGTCGGCCCGGTTCACCAGCAGTGGCAGATGAACGAGGTGAACAAGCTCATCTGGACCGGCGCCGACTTCGGCCTCGTCGACAAGGCCGCGTGGGACAAGACCGTCGCGGGCGCCCTGTCGGCCAAGAACCAGGACGACCTCGAGCTCATCACGACCGATCCGCCGGCTTCGGCGTACTCCAACGAGTACATCGAGAAGGCGCTGGCCGAGCTGAAGGAGGAGGGCGTCGAGGTCGCCGGCGAGTACACGCCGATCGACGTCACCCTCACCGAGGGCGGCCAGTAGGCACCACCACCGACTGGGGCGTCACGCGAGGCGTGGCGCCCCAGCACCTCGACGAGGAGGATGAAGCGATGACCGAAGACCTCGACGCCCTCGCGAAGCAGCTCGACAGCGCGTACGTGTTCCACTCGTGGTCCGCGCAGGCGGGCCTGGACCTCCCCGTGATCGCCGGCGGCTCGGGCACCGTCGTGTGGGACCACGCAGGCAACCGCATGCTCGACTTCTCGAGCCAGCTGGTCAACGTCAACATCGGGCATCAGCATCCTGCCGTCGTCGCCGCCATCCGCGAGCAGGCCGAGCGTCTCGCGACGATCGGCCCCGCCACGGCGAATCTCCACCGCGGGCAGGCGGCGCAGAAGATCCTCGACAAGGCGCCCGACGGATTCGCCAAGGTGTTCTTCACCAACGGCGGCGCCGACGCGATCGAGAACGCGATCCGCATGGCCCGTCTTCATACGGGCAGAGACACGGTGCTGTCGACCTACCGCTCGTACCACGGCAACACCGGGGCGGCGATCGTGGCGACGGGTGACTGGCGACGGATGCCGAACCAGTACGCCCGCGGACACGTGCACTTCTTCGGTCCCTTCCTCTATCGCACCGAGTTCTGGGCGACGACCCCCGAGGAGGAGTCGGAGCGCGCACTGCAGCACCTGGAGCGCGTCATCCAGTCCGAGGGTCCCGCGACGATCGCGGCGCTGCTGCTCGAGTCGGTGCCCGGCACCGCCGGCATCATGCTGCCGCCGCCGGGCTACCTCGCGGGCGTGCGGGCTCTGGCCGACAAGTACGGGATCGTGCTGATCCTCGACGAGGTCATGGCCGGGTTCGGCCGCACCGGTCGCTGGTTCGCGTTCCAGGGGTACGACGTCGTGCCCGACCTCATCACGTTCGCGAAAGGCGTGAACTCCGGGTACGTGCCGGTGGGCGGCGTGATCATCTCGCCCGAGATCTCGGCGACATTCGACGACCGCGTCTTCCCCGGCGGACTCACCTATTCCGGTCACCCGCTGGCCGCGGCATCCATCATCGCCTCGATCGATGCGATGGAGTCGGAGGGCATCGTCGACAACGCGCGGCGTGTGGGTGAGGATGCAATCGGCCCCGGGCTCGCCGCGCTGGCCGAGAAGCACCCGCTCATCGGCGAGGTGCGGGGCGAGGGCGTGTTCTGGGCTCTCGACCTCGTCGCGGACCGCGAGACCCGCGCGCCGGTCGGCGCCGACGTGATCGGGCGACTCAAGAAGGAGCTCACCTCGCGGGGCCTTCTCCCGTTCGCCGCGGAGAACCGCATCCACGTCGTGCCGCCCTGCGTGGTCACCGACGGGGAGGTGCAGGAGGCGATGTCGATCTACGATGAAGCTCTGACGAAGGTCGAAGGCGACCTCGCGTGACACGTGCACGCCCTCTCACGAGGAGGGCTTCCGAAGGAGGAACACGATGACTGACACCCTGCCGCGCACCGAGACGGCGGTTCTCGACCACTGGATCAACGGCGCACCCTGGGCCGGGGCATCCGAGCGCACCGGCCAGGTGTTCAACCCCGCGCTGGGGACGGTCCAGAAGGAGGTGCGGTTCGCGTCGCGCGAAGACGTCGGAGAGGCGGTGGATGCCGCGTCCGCGGCGTGGCTGCAATGGCGCGACGCATCGATCGCCAAGCGCCAGGGCGTGCTCTTCGCCTTCCGCGAGCTGCTCAACGCCCGCAAGGAGGAGCTCGCCGAGATCCTCACCGCCGAACACGGGAAGGTGCTCTCCGACGCGCGCGGCGAGATCGCCCGCGGCATGGAGGTCGTCGAGTTCGCGTGCGGCCTCGGGCACCTGACCAAGGGCGCGTACTCCGAGAACGTCTCGACCGGCATCGACGTGTACACGCTGCGCCAGCCGCTCGGCGTCGTGGGCATCATCAGCCCGTTCAACTTCCCGGCGATGGTGCCGCTGTGGTTCTTCTCGATCGCGCTGGCCGCCGGCAACGCCGTGGTCTTGAAGCCCTCCGAGAAGGACCCGACCGCCGCGAACTGGCTCGCGGGCCTGCTCACCGAGGCGGGGCTCCCCGACGGCGTCTTCAACGTCGTGCACGGCGACAAGGAGGCGGTCGACGCGCTCCTCGAGCACCCCGAGGTGCGGGCGATCTCGTTCGTCGGCTCGACCCCGATCGCCAAGTACGTCTACGAGACCGCGACCTCGCACGGCAAGCGCGTGCAGGCGCTCGGCGGCGCGAAGAACCACATGCTGGTGCTTCCGGATGCCGACCTCGACCTGGCGGCCGACGCCGCCGTCAACGCCGGCTTCGGCTCGGCCGGCGAGCGCTGCATGGCGATCTCGGTCGTGCTCGCGGTCGACACCGTCGCCGACGCGTTCGTCGCGAAGGTCGCCGAGCGCATGGCCGGCCTCAAGGTCGGCGACGGCACGCGCGGTTGCGACATGGGCCCGCTCATCACCGGCCAGCACCGCGACAAGGTGACGTCGTACCTCGATGTCGCCGGCGCCGACGGCGCCTCGGTCGTGGTCGACGGACGCGACGTCGAGATCGACGGCGACGAGAACGGCTTCTGGCTCGGACCGACCCTGATCGACAACGTGCCCACCTCGTCGACCGTCTACACCGACGAGATCTTCGGACCGGTGCTGTCGGTCGTGCGCGTCGAGGGCTACGAGGAGGGCCTCGACATCATCAACTCGAGCCGCTACGGCAACGGCACCGCGATCTTCACGAACGACGGAGGTGCCGCCCGACGGTTCCAGCGGGAGGCGACCGTGGGCATGATCGGCATCAACGTGCCGATCCCGGTGCCGGTGGCGTACCACTCGTTCGGCGGCTGGAAGGCGTCGCTCTTCGGCGACGCCAAGGCCTACGGCCCGCACGGCTTCGAGTTCTTCACGGCCGAGAAGGCGATCACCTCGCGCTGGCTCGACCCGTCGCACGGCGGGATCAACCTGGGCTTCCCCCAGCACGACTGAGTGTCGCGCGAACGCGGAGTCGCGCACACGCACATCAGCGCCCAGGGGCACACCGCGATCAGCGCGCACCGGTCGGCGCGAACACCGTCAGAGCGCGCGGCACCGCGACGCACCGGAGGGTGAAGCCGCCGGCATCACGCTGGTCGAGTTCGCCGTCGTGGACGAAGACGGACGGATGCCCCGGCTCGGGGCGCACCCGCAGCTCGAGCTCTGGAACCACGAGACGCTCGACGTCGGCGTCGCGCGGGAACAGGCGCACCGCACGCAGCACAGCCGCCGACCGCTTGCCGAACGCCAGGGACGCGAAGGCGCGGACCTTGGATCCGCGCGCGTGGTGGATGCGCACATCCAGCACGCCGGCGTCGGCCTCCTGCCGCTGCATGGTCGCGACGCGGTCGGGGTCGTTGCGGCCGACGCTCACGAAAACCGACCAGACCCGGGCTCGCCTGCCGTCGCGGACGATCGTGAGCGGCTCGGCTCGCCGCAGCGCTACCGCAGTGGCCACCGCACCGCCGAGCCACTTACCCAGGCTGCTGCGTCGCTCGCGCTCTTCGATGAGTTCCGGATAGGCGCCGACAGACACCACGTTGAGCACCGTCATCGGGTCGTCGGCGTCCGCGGTCGTCTCGGCCACCCCCACCTCGATGCTCGACCCCGCCTCGTACGCATCGATCGCAGCATCCACGCTGTCGATGCCGAGGGCACGGACGAAGTGGTTGAACGTCCCGCCCGGCATCGCCAGCATCGGGCGACCGTACAGCCGCGCGAGGTGCGCCATCCGCGACACCGAGCCGTCTCCGCCGTACACGCCGAGCACGCCGGGCGCAGCATCCGATCCCATCGCTTCTGCGACGACCTCTGCGAGGTCCTCTCCCTCGGCGAGTTCGTGTACGGCGGCGTCCGGCAGACGCGCGGCGAACGTCGCCGCCGGATCGGACCGGATCACGGCCGCGCCGGACCGTGCGTTGCGCACGATGAGCACCCCGCTGCTGTCCATGGCCCGAGGTTACCGATGCCCGTCGGCGACAGCCGAGGGCTTGCGCCCACGCCCGCGGTCTGCCGGTGCCGCGAACCAGGGGTTTCTCGCCGAAACCTGGGGTGACGTCCCTTGTCTCGGCGCGGATCCCTTTGTTCGCCGCCGCGAACGCGTCAGGCGGGCAAGACCGGGCGGTTCTCGTAGAACGTCTGCAGCACGACCGTCGTGCGGGTGTTGACCGACGCGGCGGCACGGATGTCGCGGATCAGCGATTCGAGATGACGCGGCGTCGCGACCCGCACGAGCAGGATGTAGCTGGCGTCGCCGGCGATCGAGTGGCACGCCTCGATCTCGGAGAGATGCTCGAGGAGCTCTGGCGCGTTGTCGGGCTGCGCGGGATCGAGCGGAGTGATCTCGACGAAAGCCGCGAGCGGCTTGCCGACCGCCTCGGCGTCGACGAGGGCGCGGTAGCCGGTGATGACGCCGCGGTTCTCGAGTCGGCGCAGTCGCGCCTGCACGGCCGACACCGACAGCCCGACCGCTGCCGAGAGGTCGGCGAGGGTGGCGCGGGCGTCCTGCGACACCTCGCGCACGATCGCGGCATCCATCGCGTCTTCCAGTTCGGGCATGGCTCGACTCTATGCGTTCGGCAGGAAATTTTCCTGTCGAATCTCGCCACGAAGGGAACTTCTCTAGAATGGAGCGCGAAACCGCACTCGAAGATCGGAGGTTCACCATGTCCAGCAGCACCCTTCACACGTCGAAGGCGATCGTCGGCGAACCCGAGGTCGTCGAGGACTCCCGCGTGGCCGAGACCAGTGACGCCTGGCTGCGCCTCAAGGCCGCCGCGACCGCCATCCAGAGCCTCCAGGTGCAGGACGGATCGATTCCGGATGCTGCCGCCCACGACGAGGCCCGCGCTCTGGTCGCCGAGATCATCGCCGGTATCCGCGCGCTCGCGCCCGCATTCCCCCACGACGCCGACTACCTCTCCGCGTCCGTGCGCGACTTCGAGCGCTGGGCGGACCAGGGATTCGGAATCCCGGACTTCCTGGACTCGCTCCAGGCCTTCCAGCCCCAGCAGCAGCGGGCTGACGGCATCCGTCATCTCGTCGTCTTTCCGATGTACACGCAGAACGGCTCGCGCGACCGCCACGTCGAGGCGGTGCTCGTCGAGGTGATCTGGCCGGAGTTCATCGCGCAGCTCGAGGCCGGCGACTACGGCAACAAGCTGTTCGTGTCGCTGCGATTCCTCGACTTCACGCCCGGGTACGACACGAACTCCGCGGTGCTGTTCCCCGAGACCGTCGCGATGCGCGAGATCCCGACGTTCACATGGGGCGCGATCTTCCAGGACCGCGAGGCCGCTCGCTACCGCCGCGTCGTCCGCGCCGCATCCGAGATCACGAAGCTCGACCTGCCCGAGGCCGCCGCGCGCATGCTCGACGACCAGGAGCTCACCGAGAAGACGTTCGTGATGTGGGACATCATCCACGACCGCACCCACATGCGCGGCGACCTGCCGTTCGACCCGTTCATGATCAAACAGCGCATGCCGTACTTCCTGTACTCGCTGGAAGAGCTGCGCTGCGACCTCACGGCGTTCCGCGAGTGCGTCGCGATCGAGAAGCGCCTCGCCGCGCAGGAGTCGCTCACCCCCGCCGAGACCGAGATGCTCGAGCACGCGAAGCTCGTGCAGTACGCGGTGATCTTCGACCGCATCTTCCGGTTCTCGATCACCGGCACGCGCGTGCGCAACTACGACGGGCTCGGCGGCCAGCTGCTGTTCGCCTGGCTGCACCAGCGCGACGTGCTGCACTGGACCGACACCGCGCTCGCCTTCGACTGGGACGACGTGCCCACCGCCGTCATCGCGCTCGGCGAGGCGATCGACGAGCTGTACTGGCGCTCCATCGACCGGCCCAAGACCGCCCACTGGCTCGCGGCCTACGACCTGGTGCGCAGGACGCTGACGCCGAACCCCGCCTCGCAATGGGCGCGGGGCCTTCCCGACGAGATCCTCGCCGGCGCCCCGAAGGGCTACACCGACGCGATCCTGGACGACGAGTTCCCGCTGTCGATGTTCTTCGAGGCGCTCGACAAGAAGATGAAGCCCGTCATCGAATCGACCGCCGGGATCACCGGCCGCGATTCCTGACGCCGGAGCGTGAGTTCTCGGCGAGGCCTCGCCTCTCGCCGAGAACGCACGCTCGCGACGTGGAAGGCTGGAGACATGAGCGTCTCAGGCAGACTCGTGATCATCGCCGGCGCGACTAGCGCTTCGGGTCTCGCGGCCGCGCGTGTGCTGCGCGATGCGGGAGCGCGCGTGGTCGCTGTCGGCCGCAACGCCGGCAAGCTGCGCGACCTGGCCGGTTCTCTGGAAGCGGATGCTGCGTCCCTGGCCGCCGGCACGGCTGGAAGCGTGCGCACCGAGGTGTGCGACTTGGGTGACGAGGCGGCAGTCGCCTCGCTGGCGGAGCGCATCCGCGAGACCGACGGGCCCGTCGACGGCGTGCTCCACCTGGTGGGCGGCTGGCGCGGCGGAGGAGGCCTGGCGGGCCAGACCGACGCGGACTTCCGCTTCCTCGAGGGGTCCCTCACGGCTCTCCGCCACGTCAGCCGAGCGTTCGACGCCGACCTGAGGGCATCCGAGGCCGGGCGTCTCGCAGTGGTGTCGTCGACCGCGGTGGCGCGCCCGCTCGCCGGCGGCGCGAACTACGCTGCTGTGAAAGCCGCGACCGAGGCGTGGACGCGCGCCGTCGCGCAGGGCTTCGCGAAGGACGCGCGCGATTCCGGGACGCGGCTGGCCGCAGCATCCGTGATCTTCCGCGTGAAGAGCCTCGACGGACTCGAGGAGGCGCTCGCGCAGCGGTTCGCCGATCTGTGGCTCGCCGACGCGACCGAGATCAACGACACCATCGTCGAACTCACCGACCCCTCGCTGTGACCGGGCTCGCACCCGGCACGCGATACGAGATTGGACACCCGTGACCACGATCCACGACCCGAACCTGCGCGGCTTCGCCAGCGACAACTACTCCGGTATCCACCCCGAGGTGCTCGCGGCGATCGCCGCCGCGAACGACGGCCACCAGGTCGCCTACGGCGACGACGTCTACACCGAACGACTGCAGGGCGTGATGGCCCGCCACTTCGGCGAGGGCGTCGAGGCGTACCCGGTGTTCAACGGCACGGGTGCGAACGTGGTCGGGCTGCAGTCGATGCTCCCCCGCTGGGGCGCCGTGGTCTCGGCCCGCACCGCGCACATCAACGTCGACGAGGGCGGTGCGCCCGAGCGCGTGGCGGGCATCAAGCTGCTGACCGTGCCGACGGACGACGGCAAGCTCACTCCAGAGCTCATCGACCGCGAGGCGTGGGGCTGGGGCGACGAGCACCGCGCGCAGCCGCTGGTCGTGTCGATCACGCAGTCGACCGAGCTCGGCACGCTGTACACGGTCGATGAGATCCGCACGATCGCCGACCACGCCCACAGCCTCGGCATGCACGTCCACATGGACGGTTCGCGCATCTCGAACGCGGCGGCATCGCTCGACGTGCCGTTCCGCGCGTTCACGCGCGACGCGGGCGTCGACGTGCTGAGCTTCGGCGGCACGAAGAACGGCGCGATGCTCGGCGAGGCCGTCGTGGTGCTCAACCCCGAGGCGTCGACGGGCCTGAAGTTCCTCCGCAAGCTCGACATGCAGCTCGCGTCGAAGATGCGCTTCGTGTCGGCGCAGCTGCTCGCCCTGCTCGAGGGCGACCTGTGGCACCGAAACGCCTCGCACTCCAACGCGATGGCCCAGCGCCTGCGCGCCGGCATCGAGGCCGGCCTTGCCGGCGGCTCGATCCAGGGCGTTGCGTTCACGCAGCCGACCCAGGCGAACGGCGTCTTCGCGACCCTGCCCGACGGCGTCGCCGACCGCCTCCGCGAGCACTTCCGCTTCTACGACTGGGATGCCGCGAAGAACGAGGTCCGCTGGATG
Organism: Microbacterium sp. F01; assembly: GCF_056156365.1. Lineage (NCBI taxonomy): Bacteria > Bacillati > Actinomycetota > Actinomycetes > Micrococcales > Microbacteriaceae > Microbacterium > Microbacterium sp. F01. Next base: position 605,237 of record NZ_CM149592.1, on the reverse strand, counting down.
TGCTCGTTCGACACGAGCGAGAACGACATCGACGCCTTCCTCGGCGCCATCGCCCGCGAGACCTCGGCGGCCTGACCCCGCGTCTGAATCCTGGCGAAACTCGGAGTCGAAACGCCCCGGACCAAACGGAGAGTCCGGGGCGTTTCGACTTCGGGCGCAGGAGCGCCCCTCGCTCAACGAGCGGGGGAAGGGTCAGCCTTCGTGGTGCTCTTCGTGCTGCTCAGCCTCGGACTGCTCGCCGGCTTCGGCCCCTTCAACCTCGGCCTCAGCGACCTCGGCCTCGCCGTCCACCGGGGCCGCAGCATCCGTCTCCGTCACCGCAGTGTCTTCGCCCTCGACGGCGGACTCGGCTGCGGCGAGCAGACCCTCGGGCCGGATGAGTTCCTTGACCTCGGCCATGAAGCTCATGAGCTGGTGCTGCTGCCAGCGCAGCTGGCGGGTGCGGTCCTCGGCGTCGCGCAGCACGGACTGCGAGTGCGTCGTCACGAGGTCGATGATGCGCTCGGCCTTCACGTGGGCACGGTCGAGGTGTTCGCGGGCGCGCAGCTGCGCGTCGGCCTCGATCTGCTGCGACTGGGCGCGCATGAGACGTTCGAAGTCCTCGGCCTTCACCGAGACGCGCTGCGCGTGCTCGAGGGAGGCCGCTACCTGCTCGTTCGCGTCCTGCGTGATGCGCTCGGCGTGGGCGACCGCCTGGTTGTGGAGCACGAGGAACTCCTGGTGCGCGTCGTCCTGGCGGCGGGTGAGGGATGCCTCGAACTCGAGGGCGCGCAGGCGCAGCTCGCGCACCGTCTCCTCGGCCTCGGACCGGTCGCGAGCGGTCTCGCGGGCGACCGTCGAACGCAGCACTGCCGCGCCCTTCTCGGCCTCGGACCGGATCGCGGCGGCTTCGCGCTCGGCCTGCGACACCTTCTCGGCCGCGTGGGCGGCCTCCCTCTCGAGGCGCGCCTCGTGCGCGGTCAGCTCGGTGTCGATCTTCAGCTGGATCTGCTGCGCGTCATGCTGGGCCTGCGAGACGATGGCGTCCGCCTCGGCCAGCGCCGACGCGCGGCGGTTCGCGATCTCTTCGCGCGCAGCCTCGAGCAGGCGGTCCCCCTGGATCGTCGCGTTGCGGATGAGCAGGCTCGCCTGGTCTTCGGCGACGCGCAGCACCTCTTCGAACTGCTGGCGGTTGGGCGACTCCGTGGTCGCGCCGACGAGCTCGTCGCTCAAGGACTGCACGCGCTGCTCGGCGTCGGCGATCTTCGCGTTCGCGAGCTCGAGCTCGCCCTGCAGCCGCTGGACGGCGTCGCCTTCTTCGTCTCGAGCCGCGGATGCCTCGGCCGCGACACGCTCGAGTTCGGACTGCCTCGTCTGCTCGGCGGCGGCGAGGGCGGCTTCGAGCCTCTCGATCTCCTCCTGGCGAGCAACCAGCGTGGCGTCGATCTCGGCCTGGCGCTCCGCGATCGCCGCGTCGATCTCGGCCTGACGGCGCTCAGCGGCGGCCTGGAGCTCGGCCTCGAGGCGCTCGGCCTTGGCGCGGCTCTGCGCGACGGCCGCACCGGCGCGACGCTGGTGCTGCTTGAGCTGCGCGACCTCGTCGGTGGCGGCGCGCATGCGCGCGTCGAGCCCGGCGATGGCGGCGTCGACCTCTTCCTTGTCGTACCCGCGGAAGGTCGTGGTGAAGCCCGACCCGAAGGCGGTCGTCGCCGTGTCACCGATGAGGTTGTCGAACGGGGTCGGGTCGTCCTGACCCGTGCTTCCGGCGCTCTGCGCGTGGTCGGACATCGGTATCTCCGCTTTCTGTGGCGAGGGTGGTGCTGCGTCGGCGAGTGCTCGCGGCGGAGGCGTGCGATACCGCTCCCGCCGCGCCGGCGAACGGGTCGCCGCGCGCGCGGGCAGCAGTGGCCGCACCGTCCTCGACGACACCGGGGGGTGTGTCGCGGGTGACTGCGCTTCGGGGGTAGGTGAACCCTACATCGCGCCGCTCTGTGCGCGAAACGTCACTCGCCTGCAAGCCAGCCGCGGTACGCGTCGAACGACGACGGCCGCCCGAGGAAGGCCTCGACCAGGTCTCGCGCATCGCGGGATCCGCCCCGTTCCAGCACCTCGGTGCGGTACCGACGCGCGGCCTCGGGGTCCATCAGTCCAGCCCCGAAACCGCTCAGCAGGTCCCGCGCGATCACGAGGCTCCACTGGTATGTGTAGTAGCAGGCGCCGTAACCCGTGAGGTGGCCGAATCCCGCATAGGAATGCAGGCCGCCGAGCGGTTGGACGGGACTGGATGCCGCGTACAGCCGCTCCGTCTCGGCCTGCAGGTCGGCGGGCCGGTCGACGTGCAGGTGATACGACACGTTCGCGTGACCGAGCTGGCGGCGCACCTCGAGCGCACGGCCGAAGGCGTCGGCGGTGCGCATGCGCTCGACGAGGTCGGCCGGGATCGGCTCGCCGTCGGCATTCGCGCTGAACGAGGCGAGGACATCGGCATCCCACGCCCACTCCTCGAGGAGCTGGCTCGGCGCCTCGACGAAATCCCACTCCGTCGCGACCCCGCTGAACCGGGCGAAGCGCTGGCGCCCGCCGAGGATGTCGTGCACGAGGTGCCCGAACTCGTGGAAGAACGTCACGACCTCGTCGTGCTCGAGGAGTCCGCGCGAGAAGTTGCAGAGGAGCGCGGCCTCGGGGAGCACGCGGCCGGCGACGCCCGGCGCCAGCGGGAAGCACGCGGCGTGGCTGAACTTGCCCTCGCGCGGGTGCAGATCGAGGTGGATGCGCCCGAGGCGATCGGCGCCTCGCACCACGTCGAACGACTGCACCTCGTCGTGCCACGCAGGAACGTCGACGGGCACGTACTCGACGTCGAGCAGGCGGCCCGTGACGTCCAGCACGCCGGCGACGACCCGCTCGAAGGGGAAGTACGAGCGCACGAGCTGCGCGTCGACGTCGTATTGCTCCCGCTTGATCGCACCCAGCAGGTACCAGAAATCGGCGATCGACACGACGTCGGCGTCGGGGAGGTCGCGGCGCAGGCGTTCGAGCAGGATCGGGTACTCGGCATCCGTTGCCGGCCGTGATGCGTCGTCGAGTCGCGACAGGAATGCCGGGATCTCGGCGCCCGCGCCGATCATGCGGGTCTCGGTCTCGTAGTCGGCCCAGTCCGGGTAGCCGAGGAGGCGGGCGCGCTCGGCGCGCACCTCGAGCAGCTCGGCGAGGATCGCGTCGTTCTCGGGCCACGCGAGGTCGTTGTACGCGCTCACGAGGGCGACGCGGGTCGCCCGGTCGTGCGCGTAGTCGCGGATGGGCATGAGGTCGGGGTAGTCGGTCGACAGTGTCACCCGGCCCTGGTCGTCGGCAGGGTGGGCGTCGAGGAAGTCCTGCGGCATGCCGGCGAGACCCTCGACCGGAACCGTGATCTCGCGCCGACCGTCGCGGATGTTGCGCGAGAACGCGAGCGACAGCTCGGTGTCTCGGTCGGCCAGCTGCTTCGCCCGCTCGCGGTCCGCCTGGTCGAGTTCGACGCCGCCGCGACGGAAGTCGCGCAGCAGATGGGCGAGCAGACGCGCCTGGTCGTCGTCGAGACCATCGGTCGCAGCATCCGCGAAGGCGCTCCACAGATCCCGGTCCAAGAGGCGCGCCGCCGACAGCGACTCGATCGCCTGCACCTGCGACTCCGCGGTCTCGCGCACCTCGGCGTCGGGGTGCGCCTCGCTCGCGACGTAGGCCTCGCTGAGCGCCTCGGCGAGCGCGATGTCGGCGTCGTTCCAGAGCTCGAGGCGCTCCGCGGTGGTCAGCGCGGCCTCGGAGGTCAGGCGCGCGTCGATCTCGTGCACGCGGGCGATGCGCTCGGCGGGGCGCTCGGTCACGAAGGCCGCCCAGCCGGCGGCGTCGGAGGGGAACGGCAGGGGTGCGAGAGTCACCCTGCGAGCCTATGCGCGCCCGGCGACACGGCGCGAGGGTGAGATTCCGGTGGGCGCCGGCCGGTCAGCGCAGCGCGCCGACGCTCGCGAGCGCCATGCGCACGAGGGTTCCGCGTCCGCCCTCCATCTCGGCGGAGAGAGCATCGGATGCCGCTTCCTCCGGTGTCAGCCAGGTCACCTCGAGCGCGTCCTGGCGCGGCTCGCACGTGCCGGTGACGGGGACGACGAACGCGAGAGAGACGGCGTGCTGACGGTCGTCGTGGTAGGCGCTGACGCCCGGGAGCGGGAAGTACTCGGCGACCGTGAACGGCGTCGGCTGCGGCGGGAGCATCGGGAAGGCCATCGGCCCCAGGTCGTTCTCCAGGTGGCGGAACAGCGCGTCGCGGACGGTCTCGCCGTAGCGCACACGGCCCGAGACGATCGTGCGCGAGATCTCGCCGATCGGGGTGGCTCGCAGCAGGATGCCCACCTGGGTGACCTGGCCCATCCCGTCGGTGCGCACCGGTACGCCCTCGACGTAGAGCATCGGCAGGCGGCGGCGGGCCTCTTCGAGCTCGATGTCGCTCAGCCACGCGGGGTTCGAGACGTTGCCGGCCGGCGGGCCGAACGGCTCGTCGCCCGCAGGTTCGGGGTCGGGAGTGCGCACGGACATGCCTCTTGTATACCCCGCGGGACCCACCCACGACGAGGACCGCTCCCGTTCGGGCCTCGGCCGTGTCGGCGCCGCGTGCCAGGATGAGGGCATGCCGGAAGCGCTCGTCCTCGATGCCGACGCTGTGCTGTGGTCGACCGACCGGTCGGCTCTCGCCGGCCGCCACCTCCTCCTGCTCTTGCACGGCTACGGCGCCGACGAGCACGACCTGTATCCCCTGCGTGGCTACCTTCCCGACGCCTTCGCCGTCGCCAGCCTCGCCGCCCCGCTCACTCCGCCGTGGCCGGCACCCGGTCGCTCCTGGTACCCGATCGACGGACTCGACGGCCGCGACCCCTCGCACACCACGCGTGCAGCCGAGGCGGTGATCGCCTGGGTCGACGCACACGCGAAGGGCACAGCATCCGTCAGTCTGCTCGGCTTCTCGCAGGGTGCCGCGGTCGCGCTGCAGGCGATGAGGCTCGACCCGCAGCGGTTCGCGTTCGCCGTCAACCTCTCGGGCTACGTCACGCCCGGCGACCTCCCGAAGGACGCCGAGCTCGCCGTGCGGCGGCCTCCGGTGTTCTGGGGCCGGGGCACGAACGACGACGTCATCCCGGGCTTCCTCGTCGAGCACACGACGCAGTGGCTGCCCGAACGCGTCGATCTCAGTGGCCGCGTGTACCCGGGCCTCACGCACAGCGTCTCCGAGCAGGAACTCGCCGACGTGCGGGTCTTCCTCGACAAGCAGCTCGAAGAGCTGACCACCGCCGACGCCTGACCGCTCCCCCTCCCCTGGCCCCGCCCAGGGATGTCGGCTATGGTGGCTGACGGCCTTGTCCCCTCCGTGAGGAACTCCCTTGAAGCTGATCGACGCGACCGCGCTGTAATCGCGCTGCTCCGTCGACTCTCGACGCACCAGCGCTTGAACAACTTCGCGCTGCCGTCGATCCGCCGCTTCCTCACCTCGCTTCGGCATGCCCGGGCGACGGTTCCGCGGCCCCTCGGTGTCAGCGCACGTCTGACCAAGGAGGCCTCATGCCCGCACACACCCTCACCCCCGCCATCGTCCTCGACCGCGTCACGTTCACGTGGCCCGACGGCACCACCGCCCTCTCGGACGTCTCCGGATCGTTCGGCACGGGCCGCACCGGCCTCGTCGGCCGCAACGGCTCCGGCAAGTCCACGCTCCTGCGGCTCATCGCCGGCGAGCTCACGCCGTCCGGCGGTCACATCTCAGGGGCGACGGATGCTGCGTACCTTCCGCAGCGCCTGACCCTCGACGTCGACCGACCCGTCGCCGACCTGCTCGGCGTCGGCGATACGCTCCGGGCGCTGCGCGCCATCGAGTCCGGCGACGCCGACCCCCGTCACTTCGACGCGGTCGGCTCGGACTGGGACGTCGAAGCGCGTGCGCACGCGGCGCTCGCCGAAGCCGGACTCGCTCCCGACATGCTCGACCGCAGCGTCGGGCAGCTGTCGGGCGGCGAGGCGGTGCTCACCGCGATCGCCGGCATCCGCCTGCGCGGTTCGTCGATCGCGCTGCTGGACGAACCCACCAACAACCTCGACCGCGAGGCGCGTGCGCGCCTTTCCGACATGGTGCGCTCGTGGCGCGGGGCGCTCGTCGTGGTCAGCCACGACACGTCGCTGCTCGAGCTGATGGACGACACCGCCGAGCTCTACGCGAACGAGCTGTCGGTGTTCGGCGGCCCGTATTCCGAGTGGCGCGCGTGGCTGGACGCCGAGCAGGTCGCCGCCCGCGACGCCGAGCGCGCGGCCCGCCAGGCCGTCAAACGCGAGAAGCGCCAGCGCATCGAGGCCGAGACCACCATCTCGCGCCGCGCGGCGATGGGTAAGAAGGCGTTCGAGGAGAAGCGCGTGCCGAAGATCGTCGCCAACGGCCGCCGCATGGCGGCCCAGGTGTCGGCGGGCAAGCTGCGGGGCGAGAAGGCCGACCGTGAGGCATCCGCCCGCGACGCGCTCGATGCCGCGGAACGCCGCGTGCGCGACGACGACATCGTGAAGATCGACCTGCCCGACCCCGGAGTGCCCGCGGGCCGCCGCATCGCTGCCCTCGGCGACGGCGAGCACTCGTGGATCATCCAGGGTCCGGAGCGGGTGGCGCTGATCGGACCGAACGGCGTCGGCAAGACGACGCTGCTCGAGAAGCTGGTGGCTCCCGTCGCCGCAATGGTTCCTGACTCAGGACCGGCGGACTCCGCCGCCGCGGGCGCCCCCGGAATTGCGGGGGACGCGTCGGAGCCGGCCGCGCCGATCCTGAATTCGGTACGTGGCGAGCTGCACACCGACCGGGTCGGGTACCTCCCGCAGCGCGTGGACGGACTCGACGACGCGGCATCCGTGCTCGAGAACGTCGCCCCGTCCGCGCCGAACGTGACGATCGTCGAGCTGCGCAACCGGCTCGCACGGTTCCTCATCCGCGGCGCCGCGGTCGAGCGTCCGGTCGGGACGCTGTCGGGCGGCGAGCGGTTCCGGGTCGCGCTCGCGCGGCTGATGCTCGCCGACCCGCCGCCGCAGCTGCTCGTGTTCGACGAGCCGACGAACAACCTCGACCTCGACACGGTCGACCGGTTCGTCGAGGCGATCGCCGCCTACCGCGGCGCGGTGCTCGTCGTGAGCCACGACGACGCGTTCCTCGAACGCATCGGCGTGAACCTCGTGCTCGAGCTCGACCGCGACGGCACGCTGACCGAGCGCTGACGCCAGGTCGCAGCATCCGTTCCTGTGCGGAGATCTACCCTCTCGCGCTTCCTGGAATCGCGAGAGGGTGGATTTCGGCGCGACGGAGGACGGATGCTGCGGCCCGAGCCCCTGCGGCCGGCTGCGGTCTCCTCCCCCGCGAAGCCGGGGGCCTCCACCCGTGCGACCGAGTCGCGACGCGAGCAGGATGGGGGCATGAACGCACTCGTGAGACCTCAGCAGGGCAGATGGGTCGCCGGCGTCTGCGCCGCCATCGCCAACCGCTTCGGGTGGAATGTCACCCTCGTGCGCATCCTCACCGCGATCGCCGTCATCTTCTTCGGCCTGTCGCTGTGGATCTACATCCTGCTCTGGATCATCGTGCCCTCCGAGCGCTGACCCCTGGCGCGGCCGGGTTCGCCACGCCATGATGAACGCATGCATCGCCTGGTCCGGCCTGTAAAAGGGCGAATGATCGCGGGAGTCTGCCAGGGCATCGCCGACCGCTTCGGCTGCAGTGTGGTGCCGGTGCGCGTGCTCACGGTCGGCGCGACCGTGTTCTTCGGCGTCTCGATCCTGCTCTACCTGGTGCTGTGGATCCTCATGCCCGACGAGCGCTGAGCTCGGCGCTCAGGGCTTCTTCTGCTGACCCGGGGCGTTCGCGCTGTTGCCGGGGCTGTCTGCGGTCTCTTCCGCAGGAGGCTGGGTCTCAATCGGTGCGGGCGCGGGCGCGGGAACCGCGACGACGGGCTCCTCGACGGGGTTCTCGGGCTCGGTCGCGGCGTCCGGCTGTTCCTCCGGCAGGGGCGTCGGCGTGGAGAACGGCGCCGGCTTCGCGGGGACGGATGCCGAGGGCCGGGGCTCGGAGACGGGCGCAGGGTCGGCGGGCACCAGCGGTGCCGGGTTCTGCGAAGCGCCGAGGATCGTCGTGACGACCACGAGGAGCGAGAGCCCGAGCGCACCGCAGAGGGCGCCGAGCCCGAACGTCTGCACGCGCCGAGAGCGCATCCACGAACGGTCGGCGAGAGCCGGGTTCGTACGGCGAGTGGGCGGAGCCGGGGCCGTGGGCTCGCTCGAGGGCATCGGTTCCATCACGGTCCTCGGCGGTGAGCGCGTGCCGGGGGTGCACGCACGCAGGGAGCTTACGCGACCCTCCTCGACGGAACCTGGCCCGATGTCGGTGATCGCGACGAAGATGGAGTGATGGGCGACGTCCTCGAGCGGTTCGGTCCTGCCACGCAGGACTGGTTCCGCGGCGCGTTCCACGCGCCGACCGACGCCCAGAAGGGCGCGTGGCAGGCGATCTCGGCCGGAAAGCACGCGCTCGTGGTCGCGCCGACGGGCTCCGGCAAGACGCTGTCGGCGTTCCTGTGGGCGATCGACCGCGTGTTCCACGACAAGGCCGTCGCGCCGCCTCCCCCTGAAGGCAAGAAGACGCGACGGACGGATGCTGCGGCCCCCGCCACCCGGATCCTCTACATCTCTCCTCTCAAGGCCCTCGGTGTCGACGTCGAGCGCAACCTCCGGTCGCCGCTCGTCGGGATCGGGCAGTCCGCGCGCCGCCTGGGCCTCACGGTGCCCGAGGTCACCGTCGGGGTGCGCTCGGGTGACACGCCCGCGGGCGACCGGCGCAAGCTCGTGCAGGCGCCGCCCGACATCCTCATCACGACGCCCGAGTCGCTGTACCTCATGCTCACGAGTCGCGCGGGGGAGACGCTGCGCGACGTGCACACGGTGATCGTCGACGAGGTGCACGCCGTCGCGGCCACGAAGCGCGGTGCACATCTGGCCGTGAGCCTCGAGCGCCTCGATGCGTTGCGGCGGTCGTTCGTCCCCGCCGGTGCCCCCGCCCAGCGCATCGGGCTGTCGGCGACGGTGCGCCCGATCGACGAGGTGGCGCGGTTCCTCGGCGGTGCCGAGCCGGTCGAGATCGTCGCCCCGCGCGCGAGCAAGGCGTTCGACATGAAGGTCGTGGTGCCCATCGGCGACATGCTGAACCCGCCTCCGCCGCCGAGCCCGTTCACGTCCGACGGCGACGGATCGTGGGAAGAGCCCGGGGGTGCGGACGAGCCGATCGACGAGGACTGGTTCGCCGACGGTCAGTCGGCGAACGCGGGGCCGCGGGCGTCCGGCGCCGGCGAGACGGAGATGACGGGGTCGGTCTGGCCGCACGTGGAGGAGGCGATCGTCGACCGCATCCTGCTGCACCGCTCGACCATCGTGTTCTGCAACTCGCGGCGGCTCGCCGAGCGGCTGACGGGCCGGCTGAACGAGATCTACTCCGAGCGCCTCGGCCTCGATCTGCCCGAGCAGACCGTGCCCGCCGCCATGATGGCGCAGGCCGGTGCGACGGCGGGCGCCGACCCGGTGCTCGCGAAGGCGCACCACGGCTCGGTGTCGAAGGAGCAGCGGGCGCAGGTCGAGGAGGAGCTGAAGTCCGGCATCCTGCGGTGCGTCGTGGCGACGTCGAGCCTCGAGCTGGGCATCGACATGGGAGCCGTCGACCTCGTGATCCAGGTCGAGGCGCCGCCCAGCGCCGCCTCCGGCCTGCAGCGCATCGGCCGCGCAGGTCACCAGGTCGGCGAGGTGAGCCGCGCCGCACTGTTCCCGAAGCACCGTGGCGACGTGCTCCACACCGCGATCGTCACCGAGCGCATGCTCGCGGGTCAGATCGAGGCGATCGCGATCCCGCAGAACCCGCTCGACATCCTCGCGCAGCAGACCGTGGCCGCCGCCGCCATCGGCCCCGTCGACGTCGAGGGCTGGTACGAGACGCTCAAGCGCAGCGCACCGTTCCGCTCGCTGCCCCGGTCCGCCTATGAGGCGACGCTCGACCTCATCGCCGGCCGCTTCCCGTCCGACGAGTTCGCCGAGCTCCGTCCCCGTGTCATCTGGGACCGCGACCTCGGCGTGCTCACCGGCCGTCCGGGCGCGCAGCACATCGCCGTGACGAGCGGCGGCACCATCCCCGACCGCGGCCTCTTCGGCGTCTTCATCGCCGGCGAATCCCAGAACGCGCGAGTCGGTGAGCTCGACGAGGAGATGGTCTACGAGTCGCGCGTCAACGACGTCTTCACCCTGGGCACCACGAGCTGGCGCATCGTCGAGATCACCCACGATCGCGTGAACGTGCTGCCCGCCTTCGGGCAGCCGGGCAAGGTGCCGTTCTGGCACGGCGACGGCATCGGGCGCCCCGCCGAGCTCGGCGAGGCGCTCGGCAAGTTCTCTCGCGAGGTGTCGGCGGCCAAGGCCGACAAGGCGGAGGCGCGACTGCGCGAGGCCGGCCTCGACGAGTTCGCCCAAGACAACCTGCTCGCCTACCTCGCCGAGCAGCGCGAGGCCACCGGCACGCTGCCCACCGACCGCCAGCTCACGGTCGAGCGCGGCCGCGACGAGGTCGGCGACTGGCGCGTGATCCTGCACTCGCCGTACGGCATGCAGGTGCACGCGCCGTGGGCTCTTGCGGTGAACGCGCGCATCCGCGAGCGGCTGGGCGTCGACGGGTCGGCGGTCGCGAGCGACGACGGCATCATCGCCCGGATTCCGGATGCGACGGCCGAGCCTCCGGGCGCTGACCTCTTCGTCTTCGATCCCGACGAGCTCGACCAGATCGTCACCGAGGAGGTGGGCGGCTCGGCGCTGTTCGCCTCCCGCTTCCGCGAGTGCGCAGCCCGCGCTCTGCTGATGCCCCGCCGCAATCCCGGGAAGCGCACGCCGCTGTGGCAGCAGCGTCAGCGGTCGGCCCAGCTGCTCGAGGTCGCCCGGCGGTACCCGACGTTCCCGATCATCCTCGAGACCCTCCGCGAAGTCCTCCAGGACGTCTACGACGTCCCGTCGCTGTTGCGTCTCATGCGCGGGATCGGCGAGCGCCGCATCCGGCTCATCGAGACCGAGCCGGCGCAGCCGTCACCGTTCGCGCGCGATCTCCTGTTCGGCTACGTCGGCGCCTTCATGTACGAGGGCGACTCGCCACTCGCCGAGCGCCGCGCCGCGGCACTCTCCGTCGATCCGGCGCTGCTGTCGGAGCTCCTCGGCAAGGTCGAGATGCGCGAGCTCCTCGACCCCGACGTCATCGCCCAGTTCGAGCGCGAGGCCCAGCGGCTCGACCCCGAACGCCGGGCTCGCGGCCTCGAGGGCGTCGCCGACCTCCTGCGCCTCCTCGGTCCGCTCGACGCGGCCGAGGTCGCGGCGCGCCTCGAGCCGGGCCTCGAACCCGACGGCGCCGGGGCCGGGCAGGCGACCGAGGCCGAGGCATCCGCTCTCCTCGACGCTCTCATCTCCGCGCGGCGCGCGATCCCGGTCACGATCGCCGGCATCACCCGCGTCGCGGCGATCGAAGACGCCGGCCGGCTGCGCGATGCGCTCGGCGCCGCATTGCCCGTCGGCATCCCCACCGCGTTCCTCGAACCCGTGGCCGATCCTCTCGGCGACCTGGTGGCGCGGTACGCGCGCACCCACGGACCTTTCACGGCGGATGCCGCGGCCGACCGCCTCGGCATCGGCGTCGCGGTCGCGCGCCTCACGCTGCAGCGACTCGAGTCCCAGGGACGCGTGACGAGCGGCTTCTTCCTTCCCGAGTCCTCGACGACGGCTCGCGCCGACGAGGCGGAGTGGTGCGACACCGAGGTGCTGCGACGCCTGCGGATGCGGTCGCTCGCAGCGATCCGCGGCAGTGTCGAGCCGGTGTCACAGCACGCGTACGCGCGATTCCTCCCGGTGTGGCAGCACGTGACGCGACCGCTCGAGGGCATCGACGGTGTCGCCGCGGTCGTCGAGCAGCTCGCGGGCGTGCCGATCCCCGCGAGCGCGTGGGAGTCGCTCGTGCTCCCGGCCCGCGTCGCGGACTTCACGTCGGGAATGCTCGACGAGCTCACGGCGACCGGCGAGGTCGTCTGGTCGGGGCACGGCAGCCTCCCGGGCCGCGATGGCTGGATCGCGTTGCATCCGGCCGATGCCGTGCCGCTCACGCTCGCCCTCCCGGACGAGGCCGAAGCTGTCGCGCCGGGATCGCTCGATGCTCAACTGCTCGCCGCGCTCGGCGGCGGCGGGGCGTACTTCGCCGCCCAGCTGCGCCAGTCCACCGGCGCCGAGAACGAGCAGTCCGTGGTCGACGCGCTGTGGCGGCTGACATGGGCGGGCCTTGTGACGAACGACACGTTCGCGCCGGTCCGCGCGCTCGTGTCGGGGGGATCCCAGGCTCACCGCGTGAGCCGTCGCACACCGCGGGCGCGGCTCTACCGGGGAGCGGCGGTGCGGGCGGTGGCAGCATCCGTCCCCGCCCGACCGCCCGCGATCGGCGGCCGATGGTCGCTGTTGCCCGCCGCCGAGCCCGACGCCGCCCTGCGGGCCACCGCGACGGCGAGCCTGCTGCTCGACCGCTACGGCGTCGTCACGCGCGGGGCGGTGCAGTCCGAAGGCGTGCCAGGCGGGTTCGCCCAGACATACCGCGTGCTCGCCGGCTTCGAAGAGGCGGGGCACTGCCGGCGCGGCTACGTGATCGAGAAGCTGGGCGCGGCGCAATTCGCGGCGTCGGCCACCGTCGACCGGCTGCGCGAGTTCGCCGGGCTCTCCGATCCGCCGCCGCTGCGGGCGGTGACGCTGGCGGCGACCGACCCCGCCAACCCCTACGGGGCCGCGCTGACGTGGCCGGCACTCGAGGGTGTCTCGCACCGCCCCGGTCGCAAGGCGGGCGCCCTCGTCGTGCTCGTCGACGGCGCGCTCACGCTGTACCTCGAGCGGGGTGGCAAGTCCGCGCTCGCCTTCACCGGCGACGAAGCTGCGCTGGCCGCCGCCACCCGCGACCTCGCGGCGACGGCTCGCGCGCGGCGCCTCGACACCCTCACGATCGAACAGGTGAACGGCGCGTTCGTCTACGGCACGGACGTGGGAAAGACGCTCCGCGATGCCGGCTTCGTCGAGTCCCCGCGCGGGCTCACGCTGCGCCGGCTCACAGCGGGCGACGCCCTTCGACAGGCGCAAGGATCGGGCGGCTCGCAGGGACCGGAGGACAGGGCAGGCGCCCGTGCCTGAGGGCGACACCGTCTATCGCGCGGCACGGCGGCTCGACGCGGTGCTGGCCGGAGCGACCGTGACGCGCTTCGAGCTGCGCGTCCCTCAATTGGCCACGGCCGACCTGCGCGGCGAGATCGTCCACGATGTCGTCTCGCGCGGCAAGCACCTCCTCCACCGCATCGGCCCGTGGACGCTGCACACGCACCTCAAGATGGAGGGCGAGTGGCATGTCTACCGGCGCGGCGAGCGCTGGCGCGCCGCGGCCTTCCGTGCGCGAGCGATCATCGGCGCGACGGCCCCCGACGATGTCGAGTGGGAGACCGTCGGGTTCGATCTCGCCGACATCACGCTCGTCCCCACCGCGGAGGAAGAGCAGCTCGTCGGATACCTCGGGCCTGATCCGCTCTCCGATTCGTGGGATCCCGCTGAGGCCGCGCGCCGGCTGGCCGCCGACACCCGCGCGGTGCACGTCGCCGTGCAGGACCAGCGCAACATCGCCGGCTTCGGCAACGAGTACGCGAACGAGATCCTCTTCGTACGCGGCGTCCTCCCCACGACCCCTGCGAATGAGACGGATGCCGCCGCCATCGTGGATCTCGGCGCCCGTATGATCCGCGCGAACCGCAACCGCTCCGGACGCACCTTCACCGGGGACGCACGCGCCGGCCGCTCCACATGGGTCTACCGACGCGAGGGTCGTCCGTGCCGCCGCTGCGGCACTCTCATCGAGGGTTCCAGCCTCGGAGCTGATCCCACGCGCGAGCGCATCGTGTTCTGGTGCCCCACCTGTCAGCGCTGAGTCTGGATTCCAGAACCCCTGACCCCCGGTATCAACACGCTTTGGTCACGATGCTCGACGGACGAAGTGTCGCTCCGGACCGGAGCATCCGTCGCCCGACGTCATGTGCCGGTTGAAACGCCGCGGTTTCCTGGCCGTTACACAGCGCCGGACGATCTGTCCTGGCGCGCACCGCGCGCGGCCCGAATCGTCCGGTTCGGTCCCCGCTCCGTTGCGGGTCCCCACGACGCCATATTGAATACCTCCACACCCGATAGGCCGTGCATCGTCGCGCGGCCCGCAGCAGAAGGACCCTCACGAGGTGACGATGTCCACAGGCACGGCGACCGCAGCGCAGGCTTCGGCGGAGCAGGTCCCCCCCGACGGCGACGGCGCGCGCGGGGCCGTCACCCTGTCGGGGATCACGAAGTACTACGGCGAGCAGCTCGCCGTCGACGATCTGTCGCTCGAGATCCAGCCCGGTGAGTTCATCTCCCTGCTCGGCCCGTCGGGCTGCGGCAAGACGACGACACTGCGCATGATCGCGGGATTCGAGCACCCGGATGCCGGCGACATCCGCATCTCCGGTCGTTCGGTGCTCGCCGCGCCGCCGTACAAGCGCGACGTCAACACCGTGTTCCAGGCCTACGCCCTGTTCCCGCACCTCTCGGTCGCCGAGAACGTCGCCTATGGACTGCAGCAGAGGCGCACCCCGAAGACCGAGGTGCGCGAGCGCGTCACGCAGGCGCTCGACATGGTGCGGATGCGCCGGTTCGGCGACCGCAAGCCGACGCAGCTGTCGGGCGGTCAGCAACAGCGCATCGCGCTCGCGCGCGCCCTGGTGAACCGCCCCGCTGTGCTCCTGCTCGACGAACCGCTGGGAGCGCTCGATCGCCAGCTGCGCGAGGAGATGCAGCTCGAGCTCAAGCTGCTGCAGTCCCGCCTCGGCATCACGTTCATCTTCGTGACGCACGATCAGGGTGAGGCGCTGTCGATGAGCGACCGCATCGCGATCATGCGCGCGGGCCGTATCGAGCAGCTCGCCGATGCCGACACCGTGTATGCGCGCCCCGCTTCTGCGTATGTCGCGGCGTTCGTCGGGCAGCAGAACTTCTTCCGCGGCCCCGCTGCAGAGGCCGGCGCGGCGATCACGTCGCCGTACGCCCTCGTACGGGCCGCGTCGCCGGTGCTGACAAGCACCAACCTCGGCGAAGCAGCAGTGCGTCCCGAGTTCATCCGCATCGAGAAGGACCCCTCGGCCTCGGGAGCCGGGGCGGGCGAGAGCCTCTCGGATGCCAATACGGCGAAGGGCGAGCTGATCGGGATCTCGCACCTCGGCGACACCATGCAGTACCTCGTCCGCCTCGGAGCGGACCAGAGCCTCATCGTGCGGCGGCCGACGCCGGACGCACCCACCCTCGAAGTGGGCGACACCGTGGTGTGCACCTGGGCAGCCCACCACGTACTGCTTTTCCCCGCGGCCGACGACGACGCCGCGAAGCAGGGCGGCTACATCGCACCTCCGACCGCCTGACCCTCGCCGACGCACCACCCGAACGCCCGACGCGCCACCCGACGCACCACCCGCACGACCTGCAGACCCGACGCACGCCCGCAGCCGCAGCATCCACTCGCCCGGCTCCCGTTTCGAAACCAGGAGTATCCGTTGACTCAGCCTCGCACCCCGCTCCGCATCCTCGCTCCCGAGGGCGTCGCGCCCCTGATCGCGCGCGAGCTGTCGCGTCGGCGGTTCCTGAGTCTCGCCGCGCTCGCCGGTGGTGCCACGGTGCTGGCGGCCTGCGCTCCCGGCGGCAGCGGCTCGCCCGCCCCGCAGGCGACCGGCGGCGCCCTCGAGGACAGCCTCTCGGTCTACACGTGGGCCGAGTACGACGCCCCCGAGGTCGTCGAGGCGTTCACGGCCGAGCTCGGGCCGAAGGTCACGCTGGACTCCTACGGATCGAACGAGGAGCTCATCGCCAAGCTCGTCGCGGCGAAGGGCACGTCGGGCTACGACATCGTCGTGCCCACGGGCGTCTTCATCCCGCAGATGATCGAGCAGGGACTGCTGCAGAAGCTGAACAAGGATCTGCTCCCGAACCTCTCGAACATGGACCCCGCGTTCCTGGGGCGCGCATGGGACCCGAGCAACGACTACTCGATCTGCAAGGCGTGGGGCACGACGGGGTACGTCTACGACAAGACCGTGATCACTCGCGAACTGACCACGTGGGCCGACTACTTCGATGCCGCCCAGAACGAGGCGAGCGGCAAGACCGCCATGTCGGACGACCCCGCCGGCGTCGTCGGCTGCTACTTCTGGGCCAACGACCTGGACTGGAACACCGACGACCCCGACGAGCTCGAGGCGGCGCGCGCCTTCCTCGTGGAGAAGATCGCCCCCCATGTCGCGGCCTTCGACTCCGCCGCCGGTGCCAACACGATCCCGCAGGGCACCCACGCCCTGCTCATGGCCTGGAACGGCGACGCGCGGCTGGGCATCCAGGAGTCGTCCGAGCCCGACCGCTGGCAGTGGGTGCTGCCCGGCCCGCAGACCGAGCTCTGGATGGACAACTGGGCGATCGCGACCGGGGCAGCCCACCCGGAGGCCGCCCACGCCTTCATCAACTTCGCCATGGTCCCCGAGAACCAGCTGCTGAACCTCGAGTGGGTCGGCTACAACGTCGGCGGCGGCAAAGACATGCAGGCGGCGGCCGAGGACGCCGAGGTCGAGCGTCTCGACATGATCTTCTTCACCCCCGAGCAGCTCGAGAGCATGCACGAGCAGGTGCTCAACGACTCGCTGAGCACCCGCGTGGAGATCTACAACGAGGTGAAGGCTGCCGCCGGTGCGTAATCGCGCCACCGGTGCGGCGGGGCCCGCGCTCGCGGTCCCCGCCTGGGCGTGGCTCCTCGTCTTCTTCGTCGCGCCGGTCGCGATGGTGGTGTGGTTCAGCTTCGGCTACAAGCCCGGCGTCTTCGGCACGCACGCGAACGACATCCTCTCGCTGGACCGATACGTCGAGGCCATCTCGCCCACGTTCCTCGCGACGTTCACGAACACGCTGTGGGTGGGGATCATCGGCACGGTCCTCTGCTTCGCGATCGGGGCCCCGGTGGCGTATTGGATGGCGTTCAAGGTCAAGCCGCAGCGCCGCGGCATCCTGATCGCCCTCGTCCTGGTGCCGTTCTGGACCAACTTCCTCGTCCGGACGATCGGCTGGCAGGTGATCCTGGCCCCCGAGGGGTGGATGTCGACCCTGCTGCAGGGCATCGGGGTGCTCGATGGCCCGCTCGAGATCCTGTACACCCGCACCGCGGTGATCATCGGCGTGGTCTACAACTACCTGCCGCTGATGATCCTGCCGCTGTTCGTCGCGTTCGACCGGGTCGGGCCGGCGCTGCGCGAAGCCTCCAAAGACCTGGGGGCCGGCAAGATCACCACCTTCTTCCGCGTCACGCTGCCGCTGTCGCAGCCCGGCATCATCGCGGGCGTGCTGCTCGTGTTCATCCCGCTGATGGGCGACTACATCACCGCCACGGTGCTGGGCGGTGCGAAGGGCAACATGGTGGGTCAGCTCGTCGCCGGGCAGTTCCAGACGGCGCAGAACTGGGCCCTGGGATCGGCGATGGCGGTGCTGCTCATGCTCCTGATCATGGTCACGATCGGGGTGTGCGCCGTGATCATCTGGCTCGTCGCGCTGCCGTTCCGCTCGCGCAACCGGCTGGTCCTCGGGCCGGTTCCCGAGACAGCGACGACGGATGCTGCGCCCGCAGCCGCTCTGGAGGTGACGACGTGACCACGCAGACCGAGACCGAGACGATCCTGCAGGCCGAGTCGCGCGGGGCCCGCCAGGGCGCCGCGCCGCGCCGCCGAGTGCGCAAGCCCTGGTCGGACGTCGCCTTCGGCGTGTGGGGCGTGCTCGTCATGCTCTTCCTGTTCCTGCCGATCATCGTGATCGTCGTCCACTCGTTCAACACCGGCCGCCTGCTGGCGGTGTGGGACGGCTTCGGCTTCGACGCTTTCGCGTCGATCCTGGTGAAGCCGGCGATCCAGAACGCCGTGCGGGTCTCTCTCATCACGGCGCTGATCGCGGCGATCATCGCAACCGCACTGGGCACCCTGGCCGGGATCGCGATGGCGCGCCACCCCGGCAAGTGGGTGTGGTGGTTCCTGGGGCTCCTGCTTCTGGTGTCGGTGACGCCCGAGATCGTCGACGCGGTCGCCCTCCTGCCCTTCATGGTGTTCCTCGGACAAGACCTCGGGATCACGATGTTCAACGACGGCATCGTGCGCCTGTCGGTCGGATCGTCGCTGTTCGCGACAGCCGTCGTGTCGTACATCGTGCGCGCCCGGCTGGTCGGTCAGGACGCGCAGCTGGAGGAGGCATCCGCCGACCTCTACGCGAAGCCGTTCACCACCTTCCGCCGCGTCACGCTCGCTCTCGCGATGCCGGCGGTGCTCGCCGGCTTCCTGCTGGCGTTCACGCTCAGTCTCGACAACACGATCGTGGCGGCGTTCGTCCAGGTGTCGGGCACGACACCATGGCCCGTGTACGTGCTGAGCGCGTTGCGGACCGGCTTGCGTCCCGAGATCGCGGCGGTGTCGACGATCATGCTCCTGCTGACCCTCGTCGCGCTCGCCCTCGTCGCGCTCGTACTCAAACGTGCGGGCGACTCCGCGACGCAGATCGCCCGCACGATGACGGGCGGCTGATCGGGTTGCGCGACCCTATGCTGTTCCGGTGACCCGACTCCTGCTCCTCATCGACATCCAGCGCGACTACTTCCCGGGAGGGCGGCATCCGCTGGTCGACCCGGACGCCGCCGCCGATGCCGCCGCGCGACTGCTCGCCGGGTTCCGCACGTCGGGTGAGCGGGTCGTGCACGTGCAGCACGTGTGGGACGGACCGGATGCCGCGTTCTTCGCCGCCGGAACCCCCGGGGTCGAGTTCGATCCGCGGGTCGCACCCGACGGCGAGGAGCACGTCATCGTCAAGCACGAGCCGAACGCGTTCCTCGGCACGGGGCTCGAGTCGCTGCTGCGTGCGGCGGACCCCGCCGAGGTCGTCGTGGCCGGGATGATGTCGAGCATGTGCGTGGATGCGACCGTGCGCGCGGCGTCCGACCTCGGCTTCCGCATCGCCGTCGCTCAGGATGCCTGCGCCGCACCCGACCTCGCCTACGACGGCCGCACCGTGCCGGGCGCCCAGGTGCACCTGGCGTTCATGGCGGCGCTGGACGGCACGTACGCCCGGGTGGCCGACGTCGACGCACTCGTCGGCGAGCTCGTCGCGGCCTGACACCCACCGGAGCGTCGCTGCGACAACCTGTCCGGTCCGCCGGGCAACTTCCGACACGCGAAGCCCTGCAGGCGCACGGCCGACGGGTGAGGATGGGAGCACCACACACCGCATCGGAGTTGATAACCGTGGGCACGACCGTCTTCGAACGACAGCGGCCGGCAGCATCCGTCGTCCAGCACTCCCTCGCCGACACGAAGCACTCGGTGTTCTGGCGCGACGACCTTCCCGAGAGCCTCCTACCCGATCGGCCCGCGCTCGTCGGCACGCATCGCGCCGACCTCGTCGTCGTGGGCGGCGGCTACACGGGCCTGTGGACCGCCCTGCTCGCCACCGAGCGCGACCCCGACGCGAAGGTCGTGGTCGTCGAGGCGCAGCGCGTCGGGTGGGCCGCGTCCGGGCGCAACGGCGGCTTCTGCGAGGCCAGCCTCACCCACGGCCACGAGAACGGCATGGCCCGCTGGCCGAAGGAGATGCCGACGCTCGACCGCCTGGGGCACGAGAACCTCGATGCGATCGAGGCCTCCGAAGCCCGTTTCGGCATGGACTTCCAGTTCGAGCGCACGGGACAGCTCGCTCCCGCCATCGAGCCCCACCAGGTGGAGTGGCTGAAGGAGTGGGCCGCCGAGGGCGAGGAGGGCGTGGTCTATCTCGACCGTGCCGAGGCCCAGGCATCCGTCCACTCCCCCACGTACCTGGCTGCGGTGTGGGAGAAGAACGCGTGCGGCATGGTCCACCCCGCGCGCATGGCGGCCGAGCTCGCGCGGGTCTGCGAGGAGCGCGGTGTCGTGATCTTCGAGCGCTCGCACGTCACCGGCCTCGACACGAGCGGACCGGGCGTGGTCGTGATGACCGCCGATGGACGGGTCGAGGCATCCCGTGCCGCGCTCGGCACGAACGTGTTCCCGTCGCTCATCAAGCGCAATCGGCTCATGACGGTGCCCGTGTACGACTACGTGCTCATGACGGAGCCGCTCACGGACGCCCAGCTCACGTCGATCGGCTGGCAGGACCGGCAGGGCATCGGCGACATGGCGAACCAGTTCCACTACTACCGGATCACGAAGGACAACCGGATCCTGTTCGGCGGCTACGACGCGATCTACCGGTACGGCCGCAAGGTGGATCCCGAGTACGAGAACCGGCCCGAGACCTGGCAGAAGCTCGCCAGTCACTTCTTCACCACCTTCCCGCAGCTCGAAGGGCTGCGCTTCACGCACCAGTGGGCCGGCGCGATCGACACGTCGACGCAGTTCACGGCCTTCTTCGGCACCGCGCGCGACCGTCGCGTCGCGTATGCCGCCGGCTTCACGGGGCTCGGCGTCGGATCGACCCGCTTCGCCGGCGAGGTCATGCTCGACCTGCTCGACGGAGTGAAGAACGAGCGCACCCACCTCGAGATGGTGCGCAAGCGCCCGCTCCCGTTCCCGCCGGAGCCCGCCGCGTCGATGGGCATCAACGCGACCCGCTGGTCGCTCGACCGTGCCGACCACAACAAGGGCAAGCGCAACCTCCTGTTGAAGACGCTCGACGCGCTGGGCCTGGGGTTCGACTCGTGAACCCCGGAATCGTGACGGATGCCGCGTCCCTCGCGCTCGACCTCGAGCCGCTGCCCGCCGACCAGGTGGTGGAGGGCGCCCCGGCGACCGGCTACGCCGACCTGACCGAGACCATCGGGGTGTGGGAGCACACGCCCGGCACGTCGACCGACGTCGAGGCGGACGAGGTCTTCGTCGTGCTCTCGGGCTCGGCGACGGTGTCGTTCGACGATCCGGCACTCGAGCCGATCGAGCTGCGCGCGGGCTCCGTGGCGCGCCTGACCGCCGGCATGCGCACGGTGTGGACGGTGCGCGAGACGCTCCGCAAGATCTACATCGCGGGCTGACCCCCGCCGTCACCATCGGTCCCCCCTTCGGCGTCGGAACCACAGATCGCACGGCTTCGTCGACCCGCGCCTCGCGCCGTGGCAGGGTACGGCCTCGTCGGACTTCGCCCAGTAGACGTTCATCAGCACCTCGCAGTCGCAGAAACCGCCTCCGTCCTGCAGACAGCTCTCGAGGGCGACGGCGCGCGGCGGCGGCGTCCGACGATCTTCTCGCCGTGTCGGGCGATCGCGACCTGCTGCGCGCGTGGGTCGACCTCGGAATCACGACGTTCGACACGACAGGCGACTTCGACGCGTGAGTTCGCTCGCTCAGTGGCAGAACACAGGCGTCAGCGTCCTGCCGACCTCCGCACCAGCAGCGCCAGGTGCAGCGCGGTCTGCGTCTCGCCGTCATCGAGATCCGAGCCGAGGAGCTCCTCGATGAGCGCGATGCGCTGATAGAACACCGACCGGGACAGATGGGATGCCCCGGCCGCCGCGGTGCGATTGCCCGGGTGGGCGAGCATCGCCTCGAGAACGTCGAGCAGGTCGCCCGACCGCGACAGGTCGTAGGAGATCAGCGGTGCCAGCATCCGCTCGCCGTGCTCGAGCACACGGTGGTCGTCTCGCAGCGCAGTCACCAGCTGCACGAGCGGGCGGTTCTCGGCTCGCCGCAGGTGCGGACCGCGTCCCGCGCGCCGCCGTCGCCCGCCCGCGAGGTCGACCGCCTCGTGCACGGAGGCGAGGGCGGCGTCGATGCCCTCGGCACCGCGACCGACCGACACCGTCACGCGCTCCACGTCGGCGGCGTCGACGAGCGCGCGCACGAACGCGACGACGGCGGCATCGTCGAACACGGCATCCGGCGGGAGCGAGACCAGCATCGTGGTCGCGGGTGCGACGACACCCGCCGGGGCAGAGCCCGCCAGCGCGCGCCCACGTAGGGCGCGGGCCGCAGCATCCGCTCGCTCCACCGCCACCGGCGCGCCGGACACGACCAGGCCGTAGAGTTTGGCACCGCGCAGCGGCAGGCCGGCGGCTTCGAGTCGGGCGGCGGCCCCGCCGATACCCGCGAAGCGTCCGGCGAGCAGTCCGTCGACGAGGCGACGCCGGCCGATGCGCGCCCATTCGTCCGCTTCGCCGTCGGCGAGACGGCCGACCGCGAGTGCGATCGCGCCCTGCTCGAGCACGGCGGTGCGCCCGGCAGCGTGCTCGGGCCCCGGCAGCGCGATGAGATTCCCCCAACGGATGCCGCGCGCCTCGACCGGAACGATCAGCCAGTCGTCCGCGCCGGCCGGAATCGCGCGTTCGCGGCGCTGCTCGGAGCGCCGGTGCGCGGAGCGCGACCGCAGCTCCCACTCGGTGAACAGCTCCTCCTCCATCGCGAGCGGCACCTCGGCGGCCACGACCTCGTAGCCCAGGTTCTCGAGCACGATCGGCGCGCCGAGCGTCTGCGCGAGCTGGTGGACGATGAAGTCCGCGGGCGATCCGCGCAGCACCAGCGCCGTGAAGCGCTCGCGCACCTCGTCGCGGGCGCGCAGCGCGTCGGTCTGGCCCGTGATGATGCGGCTGTGGACGGCCTCGGTGACCGTGACGAACTTGAGTTCGCGGTGGAGCACCACGAGGGCGAGGCCGCGTGCGCGGGCAGCCTCCACGACCACGGCGGGAACGTAGCGATAGTGCGTGCCCAGCTCGAGCACGAGGCCGGAGAGTCCGGCGTCGGCGAGCTCGTCGATGAACCGACGGAGATCTCCCGGCTCGGCCGGCCACGACGAGCCCGTCGACAGGAGCATCTCGCCGCCGTTGAGCAGGCGCGCGACCCCCGCGCTGTCGGAGACGTGCAGCCACCGCACGCGCGCATCGAGCGCGTCATCGCCGACGAGCACCTCAGGTACGCCCTGCGCGACCGCCTCGAGCGCGATCACGTCGCGCACGGTCGGGAGGATCTCATCTGCGGATCGATCTGTCGGACGATCCGTGTGGATCGTCCGATCTTCGCGACGGTCGAGCACCGTGGCCGCCTCTTCTTCTCTGACAGGCTGGGACCCGTCAAGCCTAAGGGATCACCACACGATCTGTCCGACGCCGAGAAGGAGCACCCATGAGCATTGCCGAGAACGCAGCCGCCACCGCGGCCACGGACGCAGATGTGCGGGTGGTCTCGCATTGGATCGACGGCGCTGAACGTGTGTCGACGTCCGGCCGCACCGCGCCGATTCACAACCCTGCGACCGGCCAGGTGACGGCGCGAGTCGCCCTGGCCGACCAGACGGAGATCGATGAGACGATCGCGTCGGCCGCCCGAGGCTTCGGCGTCTGGAAGGACTACTCCATCGCCCGCCGGCAGGCCGTTCTGTTCGCCTTCAGGGAGATCTTGAATGCGCGGAAGCGGGAGTTGGCGGAGATCGTGACGGCCGAGCACGGCAAGGTCGTCTCGGACGCGATGGGGGAGATCCTCCGTGGTCAGGAGGTCGTGGAGTTGGCGACCGGGTTCCCGCACCTGATCAAGGGCGCGTTCAGTGAGAACGCGTCGACTGGGATCGACGTGTACTCGTTGAAGCAGCCGCTCGGGGTGGTGGGCGTGATCAGCCCGTTCAACTTCCCGGTGATGGTGCCGTTGTGGTTCGTGCCGATCGCGATCGCCGCCGGCAACGCCGTGATCCTCAAGCCCAGTGAGAAGGACCCGTCGGCCGCGCTCTGGCTCGCGCAGGCGTGGAAGGAGGCCGGGCTGCCGGACGGGGTGTTCACGGTGCTGCAGGGCGACAAGCTCGCCGTCGACGGCCTGCTGACCAGCCCCGTGGTGCAGTCGATCTCGTTCGTCGGGTCGACGCCGATCGCGCAGTACATCTACGAGACCGCCAGCAAGCACGGCAAGCGGGTGCAGGCGCTCGGTGGCGCGAAGAACCACATGCTGGTGCTTCCGGACGCGGACCTGGACCTGGTCGCCGACCAGGCGGTGAACGCCGGCTACGGTGCTGCCGGGGAACGCTGCATGGCCATCTCCGTGGTGCTCGCGGTGGAGCCGGTCGCGGACGATCTCATCGGCAAGATCCAGGACCGCATCGGCAAGCTCCGCATCGGCAACGGTGCAGGCGTGGACGGTGTCGAGCCCGACATGGGACCGCTGATCACCGACGTCCACCGCGACAAGGTGTCCTCCTACGTCGACATCGCCGAGCAGGATGGCGCGAGGATCGTCGTGGATGGCCGTGGCTACACGGTCGAGGGCCACGAGGACGGGTTCTTCTTCGGCCCCACCCTGATCGACGACATCCCCACCACGTCGAAGGCCTACACCGAGGAGATCTTCGGCCCCGTCCTCTCCGTCGTCCGGGTGCAGTCGTACGACGAGGGTCTGGAGCTGATCAACTCGGGCGAGTTCGGCAACGGCACCGCGATCTTCACCAACGACGGGGGCGCTGCCCGCCGGTTCCAGAACGAGGTGCAGGTCGGCATGATCGGCATCAACGTGCCCATCCCCGTGCCCGTCGCGTACCACTCCTTCGGCGGCTGGAAGCAGTCGCTGTTCGGCGACGCGAAGGCCTACGGCGTCCACGGCTTCGACTTCTTCACCCGCGAGAAGGCCATCACCAGCCGCTGGCTCGACCCCGCCACGCATGGCGGCATCAACCTCGGCTTCCCCCAGAACCACTAGGACTCGCGCATGACTGACACACTCACCGCCGTCTCCACCGACCCCGAGGCCGAGGCGCGCGTTCGCGCGGACGACCGCGGTCACGTGTTCCACTCGTGGAGCGCGCAGGCGCTCATCGACCCGCTCCCCATCGCGGCGGGTGAGGGCTCGACCTTCTGGGACTACCAGGGCAACTCCTACCTCGACTTCAGTTCGCAGCTGGTGAACCTCAACCTCGGGCACCAGCATCCGGATCTCGTCCGCGCCATCCAGGATCAGGCGGGTCGTCTCGCGACGATCCAGCCGGCGATGGCGAACGACGTGCGCGGCGAGCTCGCCCGCCGCATCGCGGAGGTCGCGGGCGACGGCTTCGAGAAGGTGTTCTTCACCAACGGCGGCGCCGACGCGAACGAGAACGCCGTGCGCATGACGCGCCTGGTGACCGGCCGTCGCAAGGTGCTGTCGATGTACCGCAGCTACCACGGCAACACCACCACCGCGATCTCGCTCACCGGCGACCCCCGCCGCTGGCCGAACGAGCCGGCCGACGGCTCGACCGCGAAGTTCTTCGGCCCCTACCCGTACCGCTCGGCGTTCCACTCCTCGAGCGCCGAGGAAGAGACGCAGCGCGCCCTCGAGCACCTCGAGCAGACCATCGTGCTGGAAGGCGCCACGACGATCGCGGCGATCATCATCGAGACGATCGTCGGCACGAACGGCGTGCTGGTCCCCCCGCCCGGCTACCTCGTCGGCGTGCGCGACCTCTGCGACCGGTACGGCATCGTCTACATCGCCGACGAGGTCATGGTCGGCTTCGGCCGTGTGGGCGAGTGGTTCGCGTTCCAGGCGTTCGACGTGCAGCCCGACCTCATCACGTTCGCGAAGGGCGTGAACTCGGGCTACGTGCCGCTCGGCGGCGTCGTGATCTCCGACCGGATCGCGTCCCACTTCGACACCGTGTCGTTCCCCGGCGGACTCACGTACTCGGGTCACCCGCTCGCGTGCGCGGCGGGCGTCGCCACGTTCGAGGTGTTCGAGCGTGACGGCATCCTCGAGCGCGTGCGCGACCTCGGTTCGCGCGTCGTCGAACCGCGGCTGCGCGACCTCGCGTCGCGGCATCCGTCCGTCGGCGATGTGCGGGGAAGGGGCCTCTTCTGGGCGATCGAGCTCGTCAAGGATCGCGAGACCCGCGAACAGCTCGTGCCGTTCAACGCGAGCGGAACGGATGCTGCGCCCATCGCCGCGGTCGCGGCGGCCTGCAAGCGGGAAGGGGTGTGGCCCTTCACGCACTTCAATCGCGTGCACGTGGCCCCGCCGCTGGTGATCACCGAGGACGAGCTGGTACGCGGCCTCGACGTCATCGACCGGGCCCTCTCGACCGCCGACGAGTACGTCACGCGCTGATCAGCACGCCTTTCCGGCCCCGCGTCCACTCAGGACGCGGGGCCGCTTCGCGTCCGCCATGCGAATCGTTCCGATGCGCGGGAATGAATCACCCCTCCCCACCGTTATTTCTGTACTCAGCACCATGTGCTGCTCCAGGAGGGGACCGTGGGAAAGAACTACATCGACATCGAGAACGACCAGGGCGAGATGCTGCGCTACCGCAAGCACGTCAACGGTCGGGGCCTGATCGCGCACGGAGCGAAGGTGCACCCCAGCGCCATCGTCGAGGCGGGGGCGTATGTCGAACCGGGCGTGCAGATCGCCGCAGGCGCGCACGTCGGCCGTGGCGTGTGGGTCGAGACGGATGCCGTCATCGGACCCGACGCCGAGATCGCACCGCACGCCCACATCGGTCCGCGCGCGGCCATCGGTCCGCGCGCGAAGATCGGCGTGCGCACCCAGGTCGGGCACGACGCCCGTGTGGCCGGGGGCTCGCTCATCGGCGACGACGAGACGATCGCCGACGGCGAGCGCGTCGCCACCGACAAGCGAGGACTGCGCCTGGCCGCCTGATCGTCGCGGTGGCGCGTCGGCGCCACCGCATAGGCTCGCGTCGTGTTCAGACGCCTCGTCATCGGAATCCTGCTGCTCGTCCTTGCGGGAACGGCCTACTGGTGGTTCATCGGGCGCGACACGGGCAACGAGGTCGCACAGACCGCGCCGGACACTTCTGCCACGATGCCCGGGATCCCGACCGACGCCTTCGAGATGACGGTCGAGAGTGTCCACGACGGCGACACGCTGCGCGCACGCGTAGTGGCCCCGAACGCCGTCGTCGGCGATCTCGAGTCCACGCGCGTGCGCCTCTTGGGCATCGACACTCCCGAGGTCTCCCCCGAACTCGACTGCTGGGGATCGGAGGCGACGGCGAAGCTCACCGCGCTGGTTCCCGTGGGGTCGACGATCTGGGTCGTGCCCGACGCCGAGGTGCACGACCAGTACGGTCGTACCCTGCTCTACGTCTGGACTCCCGACGGCCGCTTCGTGAATGGCGAGCTCGTCGCCCAGGGCGACGCGCGCGTGGAGGTCTATTCGCCCAACCGGGCTCAGGAGCCCTTGCTGCGGTCTCTCGAGTCCGCCGCCGTCGCGGCGGCGGCCGGGCAGTGGGGCGCGTGCGGCTGAGCTGCCAGAAGACAGCGCTCAGACGAACAGGAAGAGCACGAATCCGATGAGGGGCAGCGTGCCCTGGATGAGCGCCGCCCGCAGATACCGCATCCCGGTCGTGAGCAGCACGAGCGCCGCCGCCACCATCGACCCCAGGGCGAACAGCACGAGCGCGAGCCCTGCGGAATGCACCGGTGCGGTGTCCGCGCCGGCGAAGAGCAGGACGAGCCCGATCACGACGCCGATGGCGAGGAACAGGTTGTAGAAGCCCTGGTTGTACGCCATCGGCTTCGTCGTGTCGGCGGCCGCCTGGTCGGCCACGCCGAACCGCTTCCAGATCTTCGGCTGTGTCCACTGGACGCTCTCCATCACGAAGATGTAGACGTGCAGGAGCGCCGCGAGCGCCGCGAAGACCGTTGCCAGAATCGCCACCATGAGCGAACCATATCGCCCCGGCTACGCTGAACAGCATGGCGAAGGGCGGGTCGCGCACAGGCGGACGAGGACGCGGCGCAGCGGGCAGGCGTCCGGGCGCAGCATCCGGATCGTCCTCGAAGCCGAAGGGCGGGAAGCCGCAGCCTTCGAAGCCCCGGCGGCCGCAGCCGTCGCCCGGTCCCTCACCGGCCCCGCCCGTCGAGCCCGCGATGCCCGCGATGCCCGCGACGTTCACGCTCGGCGCGATCCCGGGCGCGACTCCCGGCAAGTGGATCGACATCTGGAACGAACGGATGCCGCAGACCAGCCTCGAACTGGTGCCGCTGGCCGTCGCCGATCAGCGCCGGGCGCTCCGTGACGGCGAGGTCGACGCGGCCATCGTGCGGCTGCCGATCGACAAGGACGGCCTGCACGTCATCCCGCTGTACGACGAGGTCCCGGTGGTCGTGTGCGCGAAGGACTCGCACCTGACCGCCGCCGACGACGAGCTGGACGCCGCCGACCTCGTGGGCGAGGTGCTCATCGTGCCGCAGGACGACGTGCTCGACATGCATCTTCCCGGCACGGTTCCGCCGCGGTTCGACGCGCCGGCCGACACCGGCGAGGCGATCGCCACCGTAGCCGCCGGAGTCGGGATCGTGGTGGTGCCGATGTCGGTCGCGCGGCTGCACCACCGCAAGGACGTGGAGTACCGTGCGCTCCGCGGCGGCCCGCTCTCCACGGTCGCGCTCGCGTGGGAGACCGAGCGCACCACTGCGGCAGTCGAGGCGTTCGTCGGCATCGTGCGCGGCCGCACCGCGAACTCGTCGCGCGGCTGAGTCCCCGCTCCGCAGCAGCGCGAGGATGAGGGGTGCCGCCCCAGTCCCATGCAGCACCCCTCGAGGATCGGCGGCGAAGACCTGCAGCCGATTCTGCGTCCCCAAAGCCGGTCTTCTCCGTCGCTCCCCGACCCCCCGTCGGCGAAGCGCGAGCCGTTCCGATGACCAGGAGCGCGCAGCATCCGTCCTGATACACGGAACGCGAAGCATTTTCAGAATCCGGCGCCGTGCACCTGGAACGGGGCCACGATGCCGGTGCGCACGGATGCTGCGGCCAGCGCTTCCGACGGCGCCTGACCGGCGGCGAGGCCCTCGTGCATGGCGGCGAGCAGCTCGCACGCGGCGTCGTCGGCGACGATGACGGGTGCGGCGATCACGTTGCGAACCCCGGCATGGAGCCAGATCCTCGTCATGCCCAGCGCTTCCTCACCCCATCGCACCGAGGAGCGACCCACCTCGCAGGCCGACAGCACGACGGTCGCGGGCAGGCGGGGGATGAGGTCGATGTCGTACCCGAACAGGGTGCCGTCGGCGAGTTCCAGGCCGGAGAACATGGGATTGTCGAGCGCGTGCCGACCGTGCGCGGCGATGTGCAGAACGTCCACCTGAGATGCGAGCGCGGTCACTTCCGTGACCGTCGCCTCGCGCCCGGACCTCACAGTCGCCCGATTCCAGGCGGCGGACCCCGCGGACACCTCCTCGTCGCCGCGCGCGACGCGCGGACCCACGGCGAAGCCGGCGGTCGCCGGTGCACGGGCATCGGTCGAGCGCTGTGCGATCCAGGCCGTCACGGACGATGCCACGGAGAGAGGGCGACGGCCGATTCCCGGGAGCATCATCCACGGGACGCCCGCGAGGACGCCGGCGGCCGTGATCAGGATCCTGTCGGCCCCGGCGAGCGCGCCGACGGGCGCGCACAGGATCCGCGACAGCGTGGCGAGCCGGTCCTCGAGCCCTCGGCGCACGACTGCCGCCATCGGTCCCGCGGTGACCGTCGCCGCCATGTCCAGGTCCGCGCGCAGGCCCCTCAGCGCCGACCGGGCGACAGCCCAGTCCAGCCTGACCAGCTCCGTGCCCTTCCGCGAGACGGCGAGCGCCGCGAGCTCGACGCCGTCGAACACGTAGGACACGAGCACATCGCCGTCGCTCAGTTCTGCGACGGCGTCGCGCAGCGTCGCGCGCACTCGCAGCTCACCGGCGGCCGTCTGCGACCACTGCCGCTGGCGGGCGCGATCGCTGAGGAGAGCCGCGCGTGGCGCCGCGAGCCAGTCGCCGTCGGGGGCCGCTGTGCGCAGGACACGAAGTTCGGCGAGATCGGCGGCGAGCTCAGGGTCGGGAGGCGGGCGCAGCGGCGGGAAGGATCCGCTGACCGAGCGTGCACGCTCCGACCATTCGAAGACCGCGGTGTGGTCGCCCGACCTGAGTGCTGACGCGAGCCCCGTCGTGATCAACCCGGCCCCTCTCATGGAGGCGGAGACCTGGATGTCGAGACTTCCCACGGCCCGACGGGTGCGATCGAGAAGATCGAGGCCCGCGGCTGCGTGGCGCCGACTGTCGGCCTCGCGTCCTTCGACCGCAGCGCGCGCTGCGCGCAATTCGTGCGCGAGGAGCCCGACCTCGAGCGGGGTGCGATGCCCGACACGCGCCACCGGCGCCGTGGCACGGCGGTCCTTTCGGATCCGCGCCAACGCGTCCGTGAGCCTGAGAGCCTCCGCCTCGGAGCTGAATCCGTGCGTCCTGAGGCCGGCGGCGACGTCCGCCACCCTGGCGCGCGGTGGCAGGCGCTGACCCGCTCGCACCGGGCCGCCGGTGCGGTCGACGCGCCCGAGCGTGAGGCGTGCGCGGAGCCCGATCGCCTCGGCTCGCACCGCCCAGCCCGAACTCCCGATCGCGGCGAAGCGCCGAGCGGCGGCCGCCGCCGCTTGCGCCGCCCGGGCGGGGTCGTGGCTCAGGAGGGATCTGGCCAGGTGGTAGTCAGCGGTGGCGCGGTCGTGCGGGGCCCGATGACGGCCGAACGCCGCCGACACCGCCGCGAGGCTGCGTTCGGCCTCTGTCACGAGACCGGCCTCGCGAAGCACCTCCGCGCGGTCCAGCTCGTTCACTGCGGCCCACATCTCCGACTCGCCGTCCAGTGGCTCGCGGACGGACTGCATCGTCCGCAGTGCCGCGACAAGATCTCCACCGAGCATCTGCGCGTATCCGCGGTTGTGGACGGCGAGATTCGCTTCGGTGTCCATCCCCGCCGCCCGGTAGGCGCCCTCCGCCAGGTGCAGATCCGACACCGCCGCATCCAGGCGGCCGCGCTGCATGTCGACGAGACTGCGGTTCATCCGCATGTTGGCCTGACGTACCGGCTGATCGCTGAGCCCGCGGATGCTCTTGTCGAGCCACGCGGCCGCATCGTCGAGCAGCCCGCGCTCCAACGCGAGAGAGCCGAGCTGTCCGTGCAACTGGGCGATCGTGACGGCGTCGAGACCGTCCCGCGCGAGGGCGTCGATGCAGAGCTGCTCGCCGGCGTCCACGTCCCCCATGCGGGCGAGCACGTAAGCCGTCGTTCCGGCCACCTTCGCTGCCATGTTGCGGTCGCCGTCGCGTTCGGCCGCGGCCGTGGCGTCGGCGAGCGCGCGGCGGGCGTCGGCGTATCGGCCGCGATTGGCGAGGTCCACACCCCGCTCGTACATCGTCGCAGCGTCGACAGCGGTCCCCATGGAGCTATCTTGTCGCCAACGGACCGTCAGCGGGAGCGTGAGCCCCCTAACCGTCGGTCACACGTGACAGGTCCGACGACGTCATCGCGGCCAGTGCCTCCGTCACGGCGTCCTTCCGACGTCCCGCGGGCGAACCGTTCATCAGGCCCTGCGCCAAGTGCGCGGCGATCGTACCGGCCACGAACGGTGCCGCGAACGAGGTACCACTCCATACCGCGAAGCCACCGGACTCACCGTTGGAGAAGTCGTCGGGGTCCAGGCTCTGGCGACGGCGCACCCCGCGATCCGCGCGGGTACCGGCTTGGATCCCTCCTTCGAACGAGGGGAACACGCTCATCACCGAGGTCCCCGGCGCGTAGACGCTGACCCAGTCCCCGATGTTGCTGAACAGCGCGACCGACGTGCGCTGCGGATTGAGCGCACCGACCGCGACATGGCGGGCAGCGTCCTTCGGCTCGTCGAACGTGAGAAGGGGATCGCCCCAGTTGTAGAGCGCGGCGGGGAACGTGGGCCGTTCGGTCGCGTCGTTGCCCGCGGAGCACACGACCACGCAGCCCTTCGACCGGAGGCTCCGCAGAGCTTCGAACAGCCGGAGGCTGAACCGGCCGTCCTCTGGGGTCTCGTGGTAGTACCCGAGCGACAGGTTCAGCACGTCGACGTGGTGCGGGTCCTTTTCGGTCCCGGCGTCGATCCAGTCGGCGAGTTGCTCCAGCGCCGTGATCAACTCGGTCTCGAGCACGCTGCCGTTGCTGTCGGCCACGCGGATCGCGATGAGCTCGGCGTCGGGGCACACCTGGCGGAGCACACCCGCCACGAACGTGCCATGCCCCGCGGCATCATCGAGGAAGCCGTCCAGCGGGCCGGCCAGGTCGCCGAACCGCTCGGGATCGGTCGACGGATCGTTCACTCCGATGACGCCCGAGCCGTCGACGGCGTCGATCGTGCGCACGACGCTCCGACCCTGCGAGTGGAACCAGGCGTGATCGCCGCAACCCGTGTCGGCGAACGCGATGACCGGCCGCCTGCCACCATCTGCGAGCGCGTGGCGGTCCGCCGGCTCGGCTCCGATGAACGTCACCAGCTCGAGCCCGCCGGAGCCGGGGTACGCGTACCCGTCGGTGCCACTGGGGTTGGTCCGTCCGTGCGGGTTCGTGCGCCCATGCGGATTCGTGCGTCCGTGCGGGTTCGTGCGTCCGTGCGGGTTCATGTCGATCGGGTCGACGCCGAGGACGTGGTCGAGGCTGACCTGGGCGATCACCGGATCGTCCGTCCCCCTGACCGTGCGGGTCCTCGTCTCGCCCTCCGCGGCCGCCGCACGGTGCGGGGGGTCGTTCGCGATCGCCGCCTCGAGGGAGACCGCTCGCGTCGCCTCCGCGCGTGCGGCCGACTCGGGGGTCTCCACCGCATCCAGGGAACCGATTCCGCGCGCGCTCGCTCCCATGCGCGCTGCGATGAGCACGTCCCGACGAGCCTGCTGCAGGAGTCGCCAGGCGTCGACGGGCGGCACCGGCTCGTCATCGCGACCTTCGCGCGGCGCCTGGACGATCCGGGCTCGTGAGAGCGTTCCCGTCTCGCGGCCGCTGCGGAGGGACTCGACCTCCACGTCCCAGCCGAGCTTCGCTCCCGCCGCCTTGAGGGCACCCTCGGCATCGGAGGGATCCCCCGAGATCACCAGGTATCCGGGGGCGTAGACCGTCTCGTAGGCCTGCAGATCGGGAACCGGCTCGCGGCGCGGATCGAGCACCACCCCCTTCGGCTCGCCCGCGACCTCCCGCTCGCGCCAGGTGCGTCGAGGGATGCTCTCGCCTTTCGCCATGACTTCTCCTCACATGTGGGAGCCGCGGCCCCCAGGCCGCGGCATCCGTTCTTCGTATCTCGAACTGCTTGTCAGACTTCGAACTGCGGGGTCTGGAAGTCGCGGAGCGCCCCGTCGGCGTCGCGCACCACCAGGCGAAGTCGCGCCACCCCTGGCGTGACCTCGTCGAAGGCGAAGCGTCCGTGCTCGCCCGGTTCGGCCGACCACTCGCGGTCGCCCTGGATCAATCGGATGGCGAGGGCCGTGGCGTCCACCCATCCGTCCACACGGCGCCCGGCGTCCTCCGTGGCGGTGACGTGCAGCAGCACGCTGGTCGTGCCGTCGCTGAACTGCAGCGTGGCGGTGTCGGTCTCGCCACGCACGGCGGCGAGCGTCCCCTCGACGAGGGTCAGGAGCGCGTACTCCCGCGACAGGTCCTCGACGGCGACCGCGGCGACCATCTGGTCGATCAGGTCGGCGGGCACGGGATCGACGTCCTCCCACATGCGCCGCATCCGTGCGAAGAGCGCGGCGTCGGCCGCAAAGTCTTCAGTTTCCATCGTCGTCACCTCTCCATCCGTCTCCCTCGAGTACGGCACGTAGCTTGGCGAGGCAGCGCTGGCGGGTCGGTCCGATGGATCCGATGGGCATCGCGAGGTCTTCGGCGATGCGGGCATAGTCGGGGCGGTCCTCGAACGCGACGATCCGCAGCAGGCGCTGGCATCGGTCGTTGAGCGTGGCCACCGCTGTCCAGAGGCGACGGGTCTCGTCGTCCTGCGCGGCGGTCTGCTCGGCGGATTCGTGGACCGGAAGGTGCGGTTCGAGCGACTCGGCCTCGGTGGCATCGGCACGCCGATGCTGTTTGCCGACCCGCCACGCCTCACGGCGCGCGCACATCGTGAGCCACCCCGACACCGCGAGGGGGTCGTTGATGGTCTCGTGACGGCGTATGAGCGTGAGCCAGGTCGTCTGCACGACGTCCTGCGCCAACGAATGATCGAGCCCGTACGCCCTCACGACATGCCATAGCGGCGGCGTCATCAGGCGGACGAGCTCGTCCATCGCACGGCTGTCGCCTTCACGCCACCGCACGAAGAGTGCGGCGGCGCGCTCCCATCGCGCCGGCTCCACGGAGTCGACGGAGGGTTCGGCGCCCGCCTGCGTCATAGCGCCCATTCTGTCCACACCATGCCCGAGCGCGATAGTGCGGGTTTGATACACGCATACCGCGCGAATACCCACCGTTTCGGGCGTCTCCCAGCTTGACCGAGCGGAGACCTAGACTGCGTGCATGACGACCGCGCCGCTGCTCTATGTCTGCGTGCGCCCGCAGCTGGGCGCGGCGGCCGCCGAATACGAGTCCTTCCGCGCCGCGATGCACCTCGACCAGAGCCGCCTCGACCACCTCGATCTCGTGCGCGAGCCGCTCCCCGACGACGTCTTCGAGCGCTACGCCGGGTTCCTCGTGGGCGGCAGCCCGTTCAACGTCACCGACCCCGAGTCGACCAAGACCGACGCGCAGCGGCGTCTCGAGGCGGGCCTCGCGCGCATCGCCGAGCGCACCGCGACCGGCGATGGACCGGCCGCCCTCTTCACCTGCTACGGGATCGGCATCGCGACGCGAACGCTGGGCGGCACGGTGAGCCGCGCCTTCCCCGAAGACACCGGCCCCGTCGCGGTGCAGCTCACGAAGCAGGCCTCGTCCGACCCGCTGTTCGGCGGTCTCGCCAACCGCTTCACGGCGCTCACCGCCCACAAGGAGGGCACCGAGAGCCTGCCGTCCGGCGCGGTCCTGCTGGCGAGGAATGACGGATGCCCCGTCCAGGCGTACCGCGTGGGCGACCGGCTGTACGCGACCCAGTTCCACCCCGAGCCGACTACGAGAGCGTTCACCGAGCGCATGGCCGTCTACCGCGACGACGGCTACTTCGATTCGGCGGACTACGACGCCATCGCCGGACGCGTGCTCGCAGCATCCGTGACGGAACCCGCGCGTCTGCTGCGGGCGTTCGCCGAGCGGTTCGCGCCCGCCTGACTCACGCCTCGGCGTTGCGGACCTCGATCACCGCGCGTGCCGCCGTGCCGATCAGCGCTGTCGCGAGGATCACGACGGCGACCACGATCGCCGTCACGCCGATCGCGGTGCTGTGCGGATCGCCCTGAAGCCGACCGACCGCGAGCCAGGTCAGCCCCCACGCGAGCGCGAGCGCGGGACCGAGCCGCCAGCGGCTCGCGATCTCGATCCCGAGTCCGATGGCGGCGACGGCGATCAGCACGACGACGCCCCACAGGTCCGCCGACGACTCCCACTCGGGCGGCCCGATCGACGTCAACCAGGCCGCGATGTTCGCCACGGTCGCGAGGGTCACCCAGCCGAGGTGGAGTCCGGTGACGCCGTCGACGAGCAGCCGGTCGGCCCAGCCGTCGGCGGGCTCGATCACGGTGCGGCTGAACGTGACGCCCAGGAGCGCCAGCAGCACGATGATCGCGAGCACCGTGAGCGCGAGCGAGCCGAACTGTGCCGTCACGAGCCACAGCCCGTTGAGCGCCATCGTGCCTGCGATGAGGTAGCCGAGCGCCCGCTGCCGCTCGCTGCCGCGCTGGCGGGGCAGCGCCTGCCACACCGTGTAGGAGAACAGGCCGACGTAGATCACCGTCCAGATCGAGAACGCCGGCCGCGCGGGCGCGAGGTACGAGCCGTCCTGGTCGAGCGCGCCGTTCTGCAGATCCTGCACGGGCGTGCCGCCGAACAGCCCCGTGCCGACCATCGCGGCCACGATCATGAAGCAGAACGCGCTGATGACGATGATCTGCCGGGCGAGGTCCTTGGCGGTCATGCTCACACCGTAGGACTCGACCCGCCCCTCGGCGAGCGCATTGACAGCGCGGGCGGCGGCGGATAACGCCCGGTCACGCGCCGCCCGGCGGGTCGAGCAGCAGGGCGACCCGCTCCGAGAGGTAGGCCGCGAGCGGCATGAGTCCCCCGGCTGCGCTCCATCTCACGCTGGGCACGCCATAGGCGGAGAACAGCGGAGCGGATGCCTCGCCCCTGTCGACCGCGCCGGGCTGCAGCATCCGCCATCCGATGTGCACAGTCTCGCCCTCCGCGAAGCCGCCCCGGCGGGCGGCGGCGGCGAGCTCGGCCCGGTGCCGCTGCGATTCGGCCGTGTAGCCACGACGCGCCTCCTGGCGGGCGCGGAGGATGTCGCCGGTCGCGAAGACGGCGTCGTCGGTGAGGAGCAGCACGCCCAGGTGCCACGCGGCGCCGCGGCGCTCGATGCGCGGAGCGCGTGCTACGCCGAGGAAGCGCTTGGGGACGACCACCTCGCCGAGCGCCTCGCGGGGCGCGTCGGAGAGCCGCGAGCGCGCGGCGTCGAGGAGTGCGAGGGTACTCACGCCATGTCGTCCAGGAGTGACGGGCTGGCCTTGAGCTTCTCGCCGCGCAGCGCCATGCCGATGAGCGGGAACAGCAGCACCGACAGCATGCCGCCCGCGACGAGCACGGTCTGCTGCGTGGTGTCGAGGATCTTCTCGTCCACACCGATCTGCGTCACGGCGACGATGATCGGGAGCCCGGTGGCGCCCATCAGGGCGATGGACACGCGCTCACGCCGCGACGATCCCACCGGGGCGGCGAGCATCGAGGGGACCCCGCGGATCACGAGGAGCGCGACGAGCACGACGGGCATGAGGAGGAAAAGCGTCGGCTGCGCGAGGAGCGCCTCGAGATCGAAGGTGACGCCGGTGTAGATGAAGAAGATCGGCACGAGGAAGCCGAACGCCACGCCTTCGATCTTGCTCTCGACGGCGTGACGGTCGTGCTCCGTCGCGTCTCGCATGAGCAGTCGCCAGATGATGCCGGCGGTGAAGGCGCCCAGCAGCATGTCGAGGTCGAGGACGATGCTGAGGGCGACGAGGGCGGCGAGGATCAGGAAGACGACGCGGACCGCGAACTGGCCGGACGTGTGCAGCGTCGAGTTGACGAATTCGTGCATCGCGCCGCGCGGCACCCGGAGGGCGAGCAGGATCGCGCAGGCCGCGACGATCGCGAAGATCGCGAGGACGACCGTCGAGAAGCCCGGCTCGCGGCCGCCGAGGAAGATCGAGATCGCGATCAGCGGACCGAACTCGCCGACGGCGCCGATCGCGGCGACCGCGCGCCCGAACGGGGTCGGCAGCTCGCCGGCGTCCCTCAGAATCGGCAGGAGCGTGCCCAGCGCGGTCGAGCACAGCGCGATGCCGATCACGATCGCCGCCTCACCGGGGGCGAGGAGGAATCCCGCCGCGATCCCCGCGGCGAGGCTGATGAGCCATCCGACTCCCGCCCGGCGGCCGAGCCTGCCCTGGAACGATCCGAACTCGATCTCGGTGCCGGCGACGAAGAACAGCATGGCCAGGCCGAAGTCGGACATCATCTCGACGAAGTCGTTGGGCGCCGCCCACCCCAGCACCGCGGGGCCGATGAGGATGCCGAGCAGAAGCTCGAACACGACCACGGGCACGCGGATCCAGCGGCCGATCCCCCGCGCGAGCAGCGGCGCGAGGACCGCCAGCAGTGGGATCAGTACGAGCACGTGCGGCTGGATCGTGTCCACGGGAACACACTAGCCAGGCGGGTCACCCCGCAGAGACCCCGTCCAGCCAGCGCAGCATCGCCGGCAGCGCGAGGTAGGCCACCGTCCCGTGGGTCGCGAACGGGATCTCGTGGTACGTCACGTCGATGCCGAGCTCGGTCTCGTGCTGCGCGAACGCGGTCGTGTCGGACGGCACCACGAGCTCGTCCTCGAGCCCCTGGGCCAGGAACAGCGGCGCGTCGAACGCGGTCGCGCCCGCGGAGTTCTCGGCGAACAGCGTCGCCCATGGCTCGGTCGTCGTCGGATCGCTCACGGTGAAGTCACCCACCAGCGGCTGACCGATCTCGTGCAGCTGTGCGATGTTCGTGAGCAGGCACAACTCGTTCATGCGCGGCACGATCTCTTGCGCGGCCGGCGTGAGAATGCCGTCGAGGGGAGCCTGCGGGTACACCTCCGCGTACGCGGTGAAGGCGTACGAGCCGATCGTGACGCCCGAGATGTCGTCGAGGTGGGCGCTCATGAGACCCGGCAGGTCGGCGGCGGGCGCGGCGGCGGCGACGGCCTGGATGTCGAGCTCGGCGGCGTAGTCGGCTGCCTGCTGGGCGGCGAAGAGCACGGCTTGACCGCCTTGAGAATGACCCCACAGCACAACCCGCTCGCTCGCGCGGGCGTCGGGAATCCCGCGGGCGGCCCGCACGGCGTCGAGCACGGCGTTGCCGCCGGTCACGCCGACCAGGTACGAGTCGGTGCCGTCGGTGCCCATCCCGACGTAGTCCGTGGCGACGACGGCGTACCCGCGGTCGAGCAGGAACCGCAGGCCCTCGATCCCGATGAAGGGATCGAACCCGTAGGACGGGGCGCAGTCGCGCGCGGCCCCGGTGGTCGGGTGCCCCCACGAGACGACGGTGCGCCCGCGCGCCGGCGCCGGTGTCAGCGGCACGACGAGGACGCCCGTGGCGACTGCGGGTTCGCCGTGCACGTCGGTGGTGCGGTACATGATGCGCCAGGCCCGGGCGGCGAGCGGGGCTCCCATGAGCGCATCCACCTTCACGAGCGAGCCCGGATCGCCGTCCGCGGCGCCCTCGGGCTGGGTGTAGAAGCGGTCGATGCCCGGACGCTCGAGCGCGTCTCCGACGAGCCGTGCCTCCTCCGCGGCGACGACGCCGCCCACGACGGCGAGCGTCGCCGCCGCGAAGGCGAAGACGAAGCGCTGCCGGCGCGCACGGCGCGTCGAGGTCCCCATTGCGTGCGACGCTAGCGCGTCTCACCCCCGCGCAACGCGTGGAATCGCGAAAGGGGAGGTTTCCGCATGGTGCAGCGCGCGGAAACCTCCCCTTTCGCGATTCCTGAGTCAGCCCTCGAGCTGCCGCGCTGGCGGCGTCAGCTCGGCCCGGGTGCGCTGGTGGCCGATCAGCGCCAGGATCACCCCACCCACGAGCCAGGCGGCGAGGATGGTCCACTGCACCCAGGTCGAGGCATCCGGGAAGTACATCACCGAGCGCAGGAGGTTCGCCGATGCCCCCGGCACGAAGAACTGGCCCACGGCACCCCACGGCTCGGGGAGGAACTGCGGCGGCTGGGCAGCACCGGCGATCGGGTTGGCGATGAACATCGTGATGATCGCGCCGACGGCGATCCCGGGAGGACCCATCAGCGCCGCGAGTCCGATGATGAGCGCGGAGGTCGCGGTCACACCGAGGCCCAGCACAGCAGCGTTGAGCAGCCAGTCGCCGGTGAGGATGCCGAACCAGGTCTGCATCACGAGCGCGATCAGCGCGC
The DNA here is from genome assembly GCF_056156365.1 of Microbacterium sp. F01. Taxonomy (NCBI): domain Bacteria; kingdom Bacillati; phylum Actinomycetota; class Actinomycetes; order Micrococcales; family Microbacteriaceae; genus Microbacterium; species Microbacterium sp. F01. The sequence continues at coordinate 565,760 of NZ_CM149592.1, read as the reverse complement.
CGGCCGCGACGCCGAACACGACGAGTCCGACGAGTCGGCGCACCACCCCCTGAACCAGCAGCGTCAGCAGGATGCCGCCGAGCATGCCGCCCAGCACCATCGGGAAGACGGATGCCGCGAGCCCGGCGCCCGTGCTGTCGCCGTCGGCGAGCGGCACGACGTCGGTGACCGTGACCGTCGGGATGGCCGGGGCTCCGCCCGTCGCGCCCTCCGGCAGTTGCGGCATCTGCCCCGACTTCAGCACCCCGACGATGGCGGTCAGCTGGTCGGTCAGTGCGGTCTTTGCCGCCGTGTCGATCTGCGACTGCAGCTGGCTGGCGACGCCGCGCAGCGCCTGCGCGGCGACGGGGCTCGCCGCCGTGGCGATGAGCACCTCCGGCTCGTCACCCAGGAGGATCGCGCCGTACAGCCCACGGGAATCGATCTGCGACACCGCGTCGTCGCGCGAATCGACCTCGTGCAGGTCGAACGGCGCGGGGTCCTGCTCGGCGAGCTTGTCCTCCACGGCGGCGACGGCCTCGGCGGGCCCTGAGATGCCGACGGGCAGGTTCTGCGGCTGGGAGGTGGCGGCCGGCCACACGAACGCCATCACGATGACGGCGACGATCAGCGAGCCGACCAGCCCGAACAGCGCGGCGACGCCCCACTTCGTGGGGCGTACGGGTGCGGCATCCACCGATGCTGCGTCACGATGAGCGTTCATCGCGTCCTCCTAAAAAGAATGGTTATTCTGTTTGTGACAGTAACAGAATCGGTATTCTGTTTCCATGCCGAAGGTGTCGAAGGAGTACCGCGAGGCCCGCCGAGAGGAGATCGCCCAGGCGGCGCTGCGCGTGCTCGAACGCAACGGCGTGCGCGATACCTCGATCGCCGACATCGTCGCCGAGTCGGGCCTGTCGACCGGCGCGATCTACTCGCACTTCACGAACAAGGGCGAACTCGCCCGCTACGTCGTCGGCCGCTACCTGCTCCCCCGCATCGACGCGCTCGAGGATGCGGGCCGGCGCGGCCGGATGGTGACGCCCCGGCAAGCGCTCCAGGGCATGCTGTCGATGTTCGCGGAGGTGGGTCTGTCGCCCTCGCTCATCCTTCAGTTCTGGGGCGAGGCGATGGTCGAACCCGGTGTCCACGACGAGATGCTGCGCACCGCCGGCCGCCTGCGCGCCTCGCTCACCGTTGCGATCACGCCGTGGGCGCGCTCACGGACGACGGACGAGACGGATGCCGCGGCCCTCGCTGCCGAGACCGCGCGGTCCATCACGGCCCTTGCTCAGGGGTACATCGCCAACAGCGCGGTCTTCGGGCCGCGCACCGTCGACGACTACCTCGAGAGCACGGCGGCGGTCCTCGCGAGCTGACCCCTCTCTCAGCGTCGAGAACTCCGTTCGTCCGCCACGGATGTAGGCGAAACGAGCCGTTCGGCGTACATCTGTGGCGAACGAACGAAGGGGGTGACGTCAGACCGAGCGGACCTCGGCGTCGCCGGCGCGCGGGGGCGCAGCATCCGGAGCCGTCTCAGCCGGAGCCGGAACCGCCGTGATCTCGCGGACGGCCACGGGCGCGGTCTGGCCGGCACTGCCCCCGCGGATCTCCCCGGCGCTGCCGCCTCGAATCTGCCTGTGCAGGCGCTCCATGCGGGCGTCGAGCTCGGCGGCGGTCTCGGCCGCGTCCTTGAGGCTCTCGAGCAGCTCGTCGGGCACGCGTGTGGCGTACTTGTAATAGATCTTGTGCTCGAGGCTCGCCCAGAAGTCCATCGCGATGGTGCGGAACTGCACCTCCACGGGCACCTCGATGCGCCCGGTCGAGAGGAACACCGGCACCTCGAGGATCGCGTGCAGGCTCTTGTACCCGTTGGACTTCGGCGCGGCGATGTAGTCCTTGACGTTGAGCACCCGCACGTCGTCCTGGGCGGTCAGCAGGTCGAAGAGGCGGTACACGTCGGCGGTGAAGCTGCACGTGATGCGGATGCCGGCGATGTCGGTGATGTTGCGGCGGATCGACGCGAAATCCCCGTCGATGCCCTTGCGCTGCACCTTCTCGACGAGGCTGTCGGGCGACTTCACGCGGCTCGAGACGTGCTCGATCGGGTTGTAGTCGTGCGTCAGCAGGAACTCGTCGCGCAGGATGCCGATCTTCGTCTCGACCTCCTGCAGGCCGAAGCGGTACTCCATCATGAAGCGCTGCAGCTCGTCCCGGAGCTCTCGCAGCTCGCTCGGTGAGACCGTGATCTCACCCTCGTCGGACGCCGTCGCGGGCACCAGAGGTGCGGGAGTCGCCATGTCGTTCACGCTATGCGGCGGTTCTACGAGAGTCCTGTGAGCAATGGATGCTGCGCCCCAGGCGTTCCGCGTCGGTCAGACGTCGTCGAGGGCCCGCTGCGCGCGCTCCGACGCCTGCGCGGCGTCGCGGGCCTTCGCCGCCGCTTCGGACCTTTCGCTCTCGACGGCATCGAGCTTCTCCGTCGCGGCGTGCTCGTCGGCCTCGAGGGCGGCGAGGTCGCGGCGCAGGTCGTCGATGCGCTCCCGCACGTGGTCGACCCGCTCCTGCGCCTTCGCGCGGCGCGCGTCCACCCGGGCGAGCTCGCGCTCGGCCTCGTTCGCGAGTCGCTCGGCCTCGCGCGCCGCCTTCTCCGCCGCCTTGCGGGCGCGGCGCTCGGCGAGGTCGTCGCGCGGTGGCGGCGCGACGACCCCGGGCAGGGAGCCGCCGACGGCATCGGCGAGCGCGGTCGGGTCGATGTCGCCGGCCTCCAGCGGCTTGACGAGCCGCGCGGTGAGGACGGCGGCGGCGGCCGCAGCATCCATCACCGCCGCATTGATCGTCGTCGCCACATCGTCGCGCGCCGCCGCGCTCAGGGTGCCGCCCGCCTCTTCGGCGAGCCCGACCGCCTGCTTCGCGAGGGCAGCCACCAGCTGGCGCCGCTGGCGGCCCAGGCGCGACAGCTCGGCGGCGTCGAGGTCGTCCTGCGCCTCGCGGAGGGCGGCCGACAGCTCCACCGCGTCGGCGAGCTGCCCGTCGCGGGCGAGCAGATTCACCGCCCACGCCGAGACCGTGGGCTTGCGCAGGGCCTTGAGCCGCTTGGCAAGCGCCGGCGCCGCGAGTCCCGCGCGCGCGTTGCGCGCGGCCGTGAATTCCGCCGGCGGCAGGGCGTAGAGCTCTGCAGCGATCGTGTCGAGCTGAGCGGCTCCGTCGGCGTCAGCATCCATGCGCCCATTGTGCCGCCCCGTCGATGCCGGATGGCGCCCCAGGCGGCACATCGGCCGCTCCATGCACGCCCGCGCCGGGGCCTGCATGATTCGTCCGCGCTTGCTCCTCTTGTCAGGAAGCGAGGACGGATGCTGCCTGCCGCGCGGCCCCGAGAGCCACATACTCGCCCGGCTCGGGCACCTCCACCGGCAGCCCGAGCACCAGCGGAGCGATCTCGCGCACCGCCTCGGACTGTGCACCGCCGCCGACGAGGAGCGCCCGCTCGAGCGGCACACCGAGGCCGCGCAGCGCCTCGAGCCCCGCGGCGAGCCCCGAGAGCATGCCCTCGACCGCGGCGCGCGCGAGGTTCTCGCGCGTCGTCGAGGCGAGCGTCATTCCGGTGAGCGAAGCTGTCGCGTCGGGGAGGTTCGGGGTGCGCTCGCCCTCGAAGTACGGCACGAGGGTCAGCCCGGCCGCGCCGGGCTCGGCAGCGAGTGCCAGCCGCGAAAGCTCGGCGTGGTCCACGCCGAGCACCCGCCCGATCGCGTCCAGCACGCGCGCGGCGTTGAGCGTCGCGACGAGCGGCAGGAACCGGCCCGTGCAGTCCGCGAAGCCGGCGACCGTGCCGGTGGGGTCGATCGTGCGCCCCTCGCTCACGGCGAAGACGGTGCCGCTGGTGCCGATCGAGACGACGACGTCTCCGGGCCCTGCGCCGAGCCCCAGCGCCGCGCCCGCGTTGTCGCCGGCTCCGCCGCCGACGCGCCGGCCAGCGGCATCCGTCACCCATTCGTCTGGTCCGAGCACGTGCGGGAGCACGGCGTCGTGGCCGAGGGCGGCGATGAGGAGGTCGCGGTCGTAGCCGCCCGTGGCGGGGTTCCAGTACCCCGTGCCTGAGGCGTCGGAGCGGTCGGTGACGAGGTCATCGAGCACGGGGCCGCGGGGCGATTCGCCCTCGGGTCCGAACCCGCGCAGCCGCCACGTCAGCCAGTCGTGCGGCAGGGCGACGGCGGCGACCCGCGCCGCGTTCTCGGGCTCGTTGTCGCGGAGCCACCGGAGCTTGGTGATGGTGAAGGACGCCACGGGCACGAGGCCCGTCCGCCGCGCGAGCTCCCCGGCGCCGAACTCGCCAGTGAGGTCGGCCGCGGCCTGCGCCGAGCGGGTGTCGTTCCACAGCAGCGCGTCGCGGACGACGCGGCCGTCGGCAGCGAGGGCGACCATGCCGTGCTGCTGCCCGCCGATCGCCCAGGCCTCGACGTCGTCGATCCCGCCGGCCTCGGCGATCGCCGCCTGCAGCGCCGCCCACCAGGCCTCGGGGTCGACGGAGGTACCGTCCGGGTGCGACGCGCGCCCCTGCCTGACGACGGCGCCGGTTGCAGCATCCGTGATCACCACCTTGCACGACTGCGTCGACGAGTCGACCCCCATCACGAGGCTCATGTGCGCTCCTTCTGCTCGGGTTGACCGCGAGAGAACAGCGGCTCGCCGAGAGGTAGGCAACTTCACTACCTCTCGGCCGCCAGGTGTTCTCTCGCGGTCGAAAGGACTGCGGACGAGGATGGGACGGGTCAGCCGCGGGCGCCGAGCAGGTGCTCGGTCGCGAGTTGCTGCAGGCGGACGAAGCCGAAGCCCTTGCCACCCAGATACGCCGAGGCGTCGAAGTCCTCGTAGGCCGAGCGGTCGGCGAGGAAGTCGTCGTACGACTCGCCCTCGTTCAGGGTCGGCACCGACAGCTCGTCGACCTTCGCCGCGGCGAGCGCCTCCTGGACCTCGGGATCGGCGCGGAAGGCTGCGGCGCGCTCCTTGAGGAGCAGGTAGGTGCGCATGTTGGCCGCGGCCGAGTCCCAGACGCCGGTCTCGTCCTCGGTGCGCGAGGGCTTGTAGTCGAAGTGGCGCGGGCCGTCGTAGGCCGGCACCCCGCCGGGGCCGCCGTTCTCGAGCAGGTCGACGAGCGCGAACGCGTTGTGCAGGTCGCCGTGGCCGAAGACGAGGTCCTGGTCGTACTTGATGCCGCGCTGGCCGTTGAGGTCGATGTGGAAGAGCTTGCCGTGGAACAGCGCCTGCGCGATGCCGGCGGCGAAGTTCAGGCCCGCCATCTGCTCGTGGCCGACCTCGGGGTTGAGGCCGACGAGCTCGGGCCGCTCGAGCGAGTCGATGAATGCGATCGCGTGGCCGAGGGTCGGCAGCAGGATGTCGCCGCGGGGCTCGTTGGGCTTCGGCTCGATCGCGAAGCGGATGTCGTAGCCCTTGTCGGTGACGTAGTCGCCGAGGAGGTTCACGGCCTCGCGGTAGCGCTCGAGGGCGGCGCGGATGTCTTTGGCCGAGTCGTACTCGGCGCCCTCGCGACCGCCCCACATGACGAACGTCTTGGCACCGAGCTCGGCGCCGAGGTCGAGCTGGCGGAAGACCTTGCGCAGGGCGAAACGGCGCACGCCGCGGTCGTTCGAGGTGAAGCCGCCGTCCTTGAAGACGGGAGCCGAGAAGAGGTTGGTCGTGACCATGGGCACGATGAGGCCGGTGTCGGCGAGCGCGCCCTTGAGGCGGTCGATCTGCGTCTGGCGCTCGGCATCCGTGGATCCGAACGCGAACAGGTCGTCGTCGTGGAAGGTGAGCCCGTACGCGCCGAGCTCGGCGAGCTTCTCGACGGCGTGCACGACGTCGAGGTGATTGCGGGTCGGGCCGCCGAAGGGGTCGGTGCCGTTGTAGCCGATGGTCCAGAGACCGAACGAGAACTTGTCGGCGCGGGTGGGGGTGGGCATGACGCTCCTTCGCGGTAAATGTTGCTGCCGACAACCTATACCAGGAACGGATGCTTCGTCCAGCGCGAATCCCGATAGTTTCGGCGTTAGCATCGACGCATGACGGAGGGGCCACGCATCACGCTCGCGACCATCGCCGCCGAGGCGGGCGTGTCGCTCGCCACCGTGTCGAAGGTGCTCAACGGGCGCACCGACGTCGCCCCCGGCACCCGCGCACGGCTCGAGACGGAGCTCGCCCGCCACGGCTACACCCGCCGCTCGGGCAAGCAGCGCAGCGAGTTCGTCGAGCTCGTCTTCCACGAGCTCGAGGCGAGCTGGTCGATGGAAGTCATCGAGGGCGTCGAGGACGTCGCCCACGACGCAGGACTCTCCGTCGTGCTCACCGTCAGCGGCGACCGCCACACGCCCGGCGCCGACTGGATCGACGGCGTCCTGCGCCGCCGGCCGATCGGCGTGATCCTCGTGTTCTCCGACATCGCGGAGCGGTTCCGCGACAAGCTGCGCGCCCAGGGCATCCCGTTCGTGATCGTCGATCCCGCCGGTGACCCCTCCCCCGACGTCCCCTCCGTCGGCTCTGCCAACTGGTCGGGCGGGCTCATGGCGACACGCCACCTCATCGAGCTGGGCCACCGCCGCATCGCGGCGATCACCGGCCCTGAGGACATGATGTGCTCGCTCGCCCGCGTCGACGGCTACCGTTCGGCGATGAACGCGGCGGGCCTCCCGATAGACCCCGACCTGATCCGCTTCGGCGACTTCCACCCCGGCGGCGGCGAGGCCGCGGGGCGCGAACTGCTCGCCCTCGATGACCCGCCCACGGCGATCTTCGCGGGCAGCGACCTCCAGGCGCTCGGTGTGATCGCGGCGGGTTCCGCAGCGGGTCTGCGCGTACCGGACGACCTCTCGGTCGTCGGTTACGACGACATCGCACTCTCGCGCTGGATGAGCCCTCAGCTCACGACCGTGCACCAGCCGCTGCGACGCATGGGCGAAGAGGCGACGCGCCTCGCGCTGCGGCTCGCCGAGGGTGCGACCCCCGAGACCCTGCGCATGGACCTCGCGACTCACCTCGTCGTGCGCGGCAGCACGGCCCCGTACGCCGCCTGAGACGGCTCGTCGCCTGCGCTCGCCGACGCGGAGAAATCCGGACGACCAGTGCCCTCCATGAACCGGCGCGCAGCGTGGAACCGTTCTCACGAGACGCCGAGAGTGCAAAAACTGAACCGGACGTTCACCGCCACGTAACACACGCCGGGTAGACAGGTAGTGGCCACATCGCGGTCGGCCGGGCGTCATTCGAAGGCAGTGTCGGGCTTCGACGACGGTTCGGGCCCGGTGCACCCCGATCGCTGTGCGCCCCTGCTCGCTCACACGACCAAAGGTGGTTCCCATGGTGCTCGAACGACCCTCCGCGGCTCCGCGCCGAGGCAGTCTGCGTCCTCGTGCAATGCCGTCGACGAGCGACCTCCCGCCGCGACGACCCGAACCACCTGCACCCGAACCCGCGCTCGAACCGGCACCCGCGTCGTCCGGGATCCGGTGGGATCGCATCGACCTCGACCGTTACGAGGTGCACGACGGCGACGTCACCGTCGGCTTCGTGGACGTCGTCGGCACGGTCTTCGTGGTGCTCGCGGGGCCGAGGTACGACCACGCGGTCGAGGTGCTGCAGAGCCTCGACTTCACCGTCGCCGTCCGAGCCGTGTGCCCCGCCGACGCCGTCGTCCCCTCCGAGGACGACGCCACGCCCGCCTGATCCGCTCGCCGGGCGCTCGCACGCCTGACCCGCTCGGGTGACCGCCGCAGAGTCGCCGGCCGCTCAGGAAGCCGGGCGCACCGTCACCGCCGCATGGAGCCGTCGGGTGTGGTCGACGAAGCGAGGCTGGCCCACGACCAGCACCGTCCGCGTGGCGACGATCTCGCCGCTCGAGCGGCCGAAGGCGAACACGAGATCGCCGGGCTCGACCACCCTCCGCCCGTCGCGCCCCATGAAGGAGGCGAGGTCGGCGGGCACATCGAACGACACCTGCTGCCGCTCGCCCGCGGCGAGCTGCACTCGCGCGTACGCGATGAGCCGCCGCACCGGGCGCACGACCGACGCGACCGGATCGTGCAGGTACAGCTGCACCACCTCGACGCCGTCACGATCGCCGGCGTTGCCCACGTTGATCGACACCGTCACCGACCCGTCGGTGGACATCTCGGGCGCCGAGGCGGCAGCATCCGCCCACACCGACGGCGCATAGCCGAGACCGTGGCCGAACGGATACGCCGGGGTGGGATCGATGTTCGAGACGTCGCTGGTGCGCGCGAGCTTCGACGCGAGATAGGTCGAAGGCTGCGCCCCCGGATCGCGAGGGATGCTGACCGGCAGGCGCCCGCTCGGATTCACGCGTCCGCTCAGCACGCCGGCGATCGCGCCGGTGCCCTCCTCGCCCGCGAAGAAGCTCTGCACGATCGCGGCCGCCCGCTCCGGAGCGGTGCCGAGCGCATACGGGCGTCCCGCGAGGAGCGTCACGACGGTCGGCACACCGGTGTCGAGCACCTCATCGAGGAGCGCCTGCTGCGCTCCGGGCAGGCCGAGGTCGGCGGCATCGCAGCCCTCGCCGCTCGTGCCGCGGCCGAACAGCCCCGCGCGGTCGCCGAGCGCGAGCACCACGACGTCTGCGCCGGCGGCCGCGGCGAGCGCGTCGCCGAACCCGCGGGTCTCGCCGCCGTCGATGGAGGTTCCGGTCGCGTGCACGATCTCGGCGTCGGCGAATTCCGCCGCGAGAGCCTCGCGCAGTGTGGGCAGCGCGATGCCGATGGGGAGCTCCGGATGCCGCACCCCCACGTGCGACGGGAACGAATAGCACCCGAGCACGGCGTAGGGGTCGTCGGCGACCGGCCCGACCACCGCGATGCGGCGCGGTGCGGCGAGCGGCAGCACCCCGTCGTTGCGCAGCAGGACGATCGCCTCCTCTGCGACGCGACGTGCGAGCTCGCGGTTGGCGGGCGGGTCGAGATCGACGGAGCCGCGCACCGCTTCGAGCGACGTCGCGTCGTGGCCGGCGAGCGCGGGGGGCACCGGCGACCAGTCGACGTCGAGCAGGCCGAGCTCGGCCTTCTGCCTCAGCACGCGCCGGAGCGCGCGGTCGACGATCGCGGCGTCCACCTCGCCCGCCTCGACGGCCCGGACAAGATCGGCGCCGAAGGTCTTGACCGTGGGCAGCTCGACGTCGATGCCGGCCGAGAGGGCGCGGGCTGCAGCATCCGTCCATCCGTCGGCGACGCCGTGCAGATCCTTGAGGAAGGCGATCGAGAAGTAGTCGGCGACCACCGTGCCCTCGAAGCCCCACTCGTCACGGAGGAGATCCGTCAGCAGCGAGGCATCGGCCGCGGTCGGCACGCCGTCGAGGTCGGTGTACGAGTTCATGACCGAGCGCACGCCGCTCTCGCGGATCGCCATCTCGAACGGCGGCAGCAGCACATCGGCGAGCTCCCGCGGGCCGACCGAGACGGGGGCGAGGTTGCGGCCGCCCTTCGAGGCCGAGTAGCCCACGAAGTGCTTGAGCGTGGCGACGACGCCGGTGCTCTCGACACCCTGGATGTACGCGGTCGCGACGGTGCCGACGAGGTACGGATCCTCGCCGATCGTCTCTTCGACGCGGCCCCAGCGGGCGTCGCGCACGACGTCGAGCACCGGCGCCAACCCCTGGTGCACACCCACCGCGCGGAGGTCGGCGCCGATCCGCTCCCCCATCTCGCGCACGAGGTCGGGGTCGAACGTCGCACCCCAGCTGAGCGGCACGGGATACGCGGTGGCACCCCAGGTCGCGAAACCGGCGAGGCACTCCTCGTGCGCGAGCGCGGGGATGCCGAACCTGTTCGCGGCGACGATCCGCTGCTGGGCGCGCTGGAGCGCCAGCGCCCCGGTCGCGGGGTCGACGGGAGCGGTGCCGAACGGGCGGGTGAGCTGGCCGAGGCCGGAGGGCAGAAGCGCGTCGAGATCGATGTCATCGCTCATGTCGTGCTGGTGCGGCGCGACGTCTTCTCCGTCGGCGGATGCCCCGACCCACACGCCGTACAGCTGCGCGACCTTCTCGGCCACGGTCATCTCGGCGATGAGGGCCTCGACCCGCTCGTCGATGGGCAGCGCCGGGTCGTTCCAGAGGCTCAGGGTCGCAGCATCCAGAATCTGTTCTTCCATCGTCATCCCTTCACCGCCCCGGTGAGCCCGCCGACGATGCGCTTCTCCGCGAGGAGGAAGAACACGAGCGCCGGGATCATCGCGAGCGACGTGTACGCCAGAACGGCGCCGGTGTCTTGCGAGTACTGGGTCGAGAATTGGGTCACTCCGAGCGGCAGCGGCCACAGCTCCTGCGGCAGCGTGCCCGTCGAGATCACGAGCAGCGGCAGGAGGTAGCCGTTCCAGCTCGCGACGAAAGCGAGGATGCCGACCGTGATGAGGCCTGGCTTGGCGAGCGGGAGGAGGATCCGCCAGAAGAACCCGAGGCGTGTGGCGCCGTCGATCATGGCGGCCTCTTCGAGTTCGTCGGGGATCGCGCGCAGGAACGGCACCAGGATGATGATCGTCGTGGGCAGCGCGAACGCGATGCCGGGGATGATCACGCCGAGGTAGGTGCCGTGCAGGCCGAGCGTGCGCAGCAGCAGGGTGAGCGGCAGTGCGGCGACCGTGAGCGGGAACATGAGCCCGGCGGCGAACAGTGTGTAGAGGCCCTCGCGGCCCTTGAAGTCGTACCGGGCGAGGACGAACGCGGCCATGATGCCGGCGATCACGACGCCGGCCGTCGTGGCGACGGCGAGGACCGTGCTCGCGAACAGGTTGCCCCAGAACCGCGGCGAGCCGAGCACGGTGACCCAGTTCTGCAGGGTGAACGGGTCGGGAAGACCCGCGGGGTTCGCGTTCAGGTCGGCGGTGGTGCGGAACCCGCCGAGGAAGACGTAGAGCACGGGGCCGACGGCGACCGCGGCGACGACCAGCGCGACGAGGTAGACGAACGGCTGGCCCCAGTCGAACCGGCGCCCGGCCGGCTCGGCGGCGCGCGGCGAGCCGGTGACGATCGTGGTGGTGGCCGACATGTCAGCGGGCTCCGTTCGTGAGGGCGCCCTTGAGGTCGCGCCGCAGCGCGAAGCGCTGGTAGATGAGGGCGATGACGAGCGAGATGACGAAGAGGATCACGGCGATCGCGCTGCCGTAGCCGGGCTGGCCGGCGAACTGGCCCTGCTGCACCATGTAGGTCGCCATCGTCTCGGTGGCGATGCGCCGCACCGCGGGGGCGACCGTCACCCAGACCATGTCGAACACCTGCAGCGAGCCGATGATCGAGAGGAAGGCCCAGATGCGGATCGTCGGGCCGAGCAGCGGGATCGTGATGTGGCGCTGGATCTGCCACCAGCTCGCGCCGTCGATCTGCGCCGCCTCGGCGAGCTCCTCGGGGATGCCCTGCAGGCCCGCGAGGAACAGCAGGATCGCGAAACCGATGTACTTCCACGTCAGCACGAAGAAGATCGTCCAGAGCGCGACGGCCGGGTCTGCCAGCCAGTTCTGCGCGAAAGCCCCCAGGCCGATCATCTCGAGCGTCGCGTTGACCGCGCCGTTCGGCTGCAGGATCAGCTTGAACGCGAGGCCCGCGATGACCTCGGCGAGGACGTACGGCACGAAGATGAGGAGGCGGAAGACGCCGCGTCCGCGGAGCGGACGGTTGAGCAGCAGCGCCACGGCGATCGCGATCGGGCCCTGCACCAGCAGCGACATCACGAGGATGAAGAACGTGTTGCCGATCGCCTTCTGGAACTCGGGGCTGGTGAGCGCCCGCACGTAGTTGTCGAAGCCCACGAACCGGCCGGAGTCGGCGAGGTTCTCCCACTGGAAGGCGGGCGGGAGGTTGAAGAAGCTGTAGACCGCCGCGAGGAGCACCGGCAGGATCACGAAACCCACGAACAGGATGAGCGCGGGCGAGACGAACAGGAGGATCTCGAGGCGCTTGCGCGTCGAGCCGCGCCGCGGGCGGCGCACGGGAGTGGGGCCCGGGCCCGCGGTGACCGCGGGCCCGGGGGTGGTGAGTGTCGCCATGATCTACAGGGTCGCCGCCGCGTCCTGCATCTTCTGCACGATCTCTTCGGGGGTGCCGGTGCCGGCGAAGAGGTTGACGATGCCTTCGTTCATGGCGTTGCCGACCGTGGTGCCGAAGGCGGTGTCGAGCCAGAGCTGGACGAAGGATGCCTCCGCCAGGCCGTCGGCGACCATCTTGAGGTTCGCGTCTTCGAGCGACGCCTGCGCCGCCGGGACGGTCGGGATGCCCGAGCCGCTGGCCGCGAACTTCTTCTGCACGTCCTCGCTCATGATGAATGCCAGCAGCTCCGCGCACTCCGGTGGGGCGTCCGCCGAGCAGCCGAAGCCGTCGCCACCACCGAGCGCCGCGGTCGGGTCGCCGTCCGCGCCGTCGATGCCGGGCATCGGGAACCAGCCGAGGAAGCCGGGAACCTGCTGATCGGGGGTGAGCCCGCCGATCGTGCCGGCGTTCCAGTGGCCCATGAGCTCCATCGCGGCCTGGCCGTTGGCGACCATGCCCGCCGAGCTGCCGGCACCCTGCTGCGCGGGGGTGCCGAGGAAGCCGTCCTGGAACGGCTCGATGCCGAGGAACTCCTGCAGCCCGGCGCCGGCATCGACGAAGCACTCGTCGCTGAAGTCGAACTCGGTCTCGGCGGCGGCGAGCGCCTCCGGCGAGCAGGACTTGAGGGCGAACTGGTACCACCAGTGGGCCGCGGGCCACGCGTCGCCCGCACCGACGGCGATGGGCGTGATGCCGGCGTCGCGGAGCTTGCCGACCGTGTCGACCAGCTCGTCGAAGGTCGCGGGGACCTCGGCGCCTGCCTGCTCGAACAGGTCGGTGTTGTACCAGAAGCCCTCGATGCCGAACGTGAACGGGACGCCGTAGGTCTTGCCGTCGACCTGCCACGGGTTCGCGGTCGCGCCGACGCTCGTGATGGTGTCGGCGATCGCGTCGTCGAGCGGCTGGAGGTAGCCGTTCTCGACCTGGTCGCGAAGCTCGCCGCCCGGCCACACCTGGAACAGGTCCGGCGGATCGCCCGCGGCCAGCGCGTTCGGGATCAGCGTGCGCTGCAGCTCCTCGTTCTGATAGCCGGTCTGCTCGACAGTGACGCCGGGGTGCGCCTCTTCGAACTCGGCCGCGACCTCTTCCCAGACGGCGGGGAGCGGACCCGACGTGGCGTTGTGCCACCACGTGAGGGTGACGCCGTCGCCGTTGTCGCCTTGGTCACCGCCGCCGGCACAGCCCGCGAGCACGCCGGTCGCCAGAGCGGCGGCAGCAACCCCGGCGAAGACGCGCATCCTGCTGCGTGTGTTCATCTTCGAACCTCTCGAAAGTTTCGACATCTACGTCGAAAGTGATGTGGACGTGGCAAGAGTACGAGCAATCGGATTTGAGGTCAAGAGCAACAAATTACGTTCGAGCAACAGCGCGGGCCCTACAGTGAGACGGATGAGCGATCCGTCACCGGCCGAAGGCGTCCGCCAGCGCAACCTCGCGCGGCTGCTGCGCCTCGTGCACCTCGAGGGACCGGTGTCGCGCGCGACGCTCACCGAGGCGACCGCCCTCAACCGCTCGACGATCGCCGACCTCGTCGGCGAACTCGTGCGCGAGGGACTCGTCGTCGAGCGCGCGCCCGACCCCTCACGCCGCGTCGGTCGCCCCTCCCCGGTCGTCGCCGCCGACGAACGCGTCGTGGCGATCGCGGCGAACCCCGAGGTCGACGCGCTCACGATCGCCGCCGTGGGCCTGGATCGCGGCATCCCGCTCCGCGAACGCATCGATCTCGACCACCTGCTCACGCCCGCTGAGACCGCGCAGCTGATCGCCGAGCGGGTCGCGCTCTGGCACGCGGGTGCGCTGGCGGACGCGCGTGTCGTGGGTGTGGGGCTCGCCGTACCGGGCCTCGTGCGCGCGGCCGACGGGCTCGTGCGCAACGCGCCGCACCTGCGCTGGACCGACGCGCCGCTGCGCGACCTCGTCGCCGAGGCGACCGGGCTGCCGACGACCGTCGGCAACGACGCCACGCTGGGCGCGATCGCGGAGCACCTGTTCGGCGCGGCAGCCGGCTTCGACGACGTCGTGTACCTCAACGGTGGCGCGAGCGGCATCGGCGGCGGAGTGATCGTGCACGGGATGCCGCTGCTCGGCGCCGGCGGCTACACCGGCGAATTCGGGCAGAACCGTCCCGGCATCGCCTCCGAGGCCGATCGCCGCGCCGGGAACGGCGTGCTCGAAGATGAGGTCAGCCGCGCCCGGCTGCTCGCCGCGGTCGGGATGCAGGCGGCCGACGAGCCCGCCCTCGCGGCGGCGCTCGGGGCCGCGGGCACCGGGGCTCGCGAGGAGGTCGCGCGGCAGCGCCGCATCCTGTCGACCGCCCTCGCCAATGCGGTCAACGCGCTGAACCCGGCGGTGGTGGTGCTCGGCGGGTTCCTCGCGACGATCGCCGCGCCCGACGTGCCGGGGCTGACGGCGCTGGTGCAGGACCAGGCGATGTCTGCCAACGCCGAGGACCTCGAGATCCGCGTCGCGTCCCTCGCCGAGGACCGCCTCCTCATCGGCGCCGCCGAGGCCGCCTTCGCCGACCTCCTCCGCGACCCCACCGCCTGACCGCCTCGGGCCCTGACCGCCTCGGGCCCTGCCCCACCGCAGGCTCTGAGCCCGAGGCATCCATCGCCCGCGGTTCTCCTCCTCCCCTTCGACAGGTCAAAGACGAGGAAGGGATGCCGCGAGCCGGCGTCAGAGGCTGCGCCAGGCCGCCGCGCTGGTCAGGGGCACGAGAGACGGCCGCTCCACCGTCGTCGTCAGCGACTCGCGCGCACCCGAGGCGGCCGACGCGGCGAGCGCGGTCATGATCTCGAGCACGTGCAGCGCCATGGCGCCGCTCGCACGCCCGTCGCCCGCGACCAGGTCCAGCAGCCCGATGCCGCGCCCGGAGTCGACGTACCCGGCTGAGGGCTCGAGCGTCTCCCACGATCCGCCGCGCGCGTGCAGCCGCACATCGCCGGCGAAGTTGTTCGGGTCGGGAACGAGGAGCGACCCGTCGACGCCGTGCACCTCGATCGGCGCGGCGGTCGAGCGAACTCCATCGAAGCTCATGGTCACGGTCGAGATCGCGCCCGACGCGTGGTGCAGGATTCCGGTGAGGTGCGTGTCGACCTCGACCGGCACACTCTCCCCCGCCCGCGGGCCGGACCCGATCGTGCGCTCGTCGCGGGACCGCGACGACGCTCCCGACACCGCGGTCACGGGTCCGAGAAGCTGGACGAGCGACGTGACGTAATACGGCCCCATGTCGAGAAGCGGCCCGCCGCCCTCGCGGTAGTAGAAGTCGGGCTGCGGATGCCACGACTCGTGGCCCGCCGAGACCCACATCGCCGACGCCGACACCGGCCGGCCGATGCGCCCGCCGTCGATCGCGGCCCGGGCGGTCTGCACGCCGGTGCCGAGCACCGTGTCGGGCGCACCCCCGACGCGGACGCCCGCGGCGGTCGCAGCATCCGTGATCCGCGCAGCATCCGCGAAGGTCGCCGCGAGCGGCTTCTCGCCGTAGACGTCCTTGCCGTGCGCGATGGCGGCGAGCGCGACCTCCGCATGCGCCGCGGGGATCGTGAGGTTCAGGACGGTGCGGATGCTGCGATCCTCGAGCAGCTCGCCGGTCGTGAGCGCGCGGCACCCGGGGATGCTGTCGGCCGCCGCCTCGGCGCGGGCCACGTCGAGGTCGGCGACGGCCGCGATGCGCACGCTCGATGCCGGGAGCAGCGTGTCGAGGTACTGACGCGAGATGACGCCGAGCCCGACGATTCCGATGTCGGTCACCGCGCGGCCCACAGCAGCCCCCGCTCGATGATCGTGCGGACGTTCGCATCCTGCAGCACGTCGAGGCCGTGCCCCGGGGTCGAGACGAAGACGCGGCCCTGGCCCCAGTCGCGCGTCCACACCGCGGGCGAGACGATCGGCCGATGCCATGGGTGGTAGGGCTGCACGGGGTGCGTCGTGGTCGCGAGCACGTCGATGAGGTCGTCGTGCAGCACCCAGTACTGCTCGGTCGTCAGCGTGAAGTCGTCGAGGCCCGCCATGATGTCGTGCGTGCGGCCGAGCTCGGTGAGCTCGACGGTGTAGTCGAGGTAGTTGTCGGTCTGGTCGCCGTGCACCTCGTCGGGGTGCTTGGACGGGTGGGTGGCGAACTGGCCGCCCACGAGCTGCAGGTAGTCCGAGCTCGCGCGGAACGAATCGGCGATGCCGCCGTGCCAGCCGGCGAGGCCGGTGCCCGCCGCGACGGCGTCGCGGAGGCCGCGGATCGCCTCGTGCGACGCCTGCGACATCGTGACGGACTGCAGCACGAGGTCGACGGTCGCCATGCGGTCGGCGTCGGCGTACACCTGCGGGTCGTCCTCGATGGTCACGTCGAAGCCGCTGGAGCGCAGGAACGGCAGGAACAGGTCGGTCGCCTCGATCGGATGGTGGCCGTCCCATCCGCCGCGGACGACGAGGGCGGTACGGGTCATGCGGGGGTCCCTTCGGGGTCTGCGCCGGAAGATACCGGCGTGAGGATGCTGTCGTGGGCGGCGCTCTGCTCCACGGCGGCGAGGACGCGCTGCACCTGCGTCGCGTCGGCGAAGCTCGGCGACACCGGGATCTCGCCGGCGACCGCGCGCACGAAGTCGACGGCCTGGTGCGCGAACAGGTGCTCATAGCCGAGCCCATGGCCTGCGGGCCACCACGCTCCGGCATATGGATGCTGCGCCTCGGTCACCTGCACGCGCCGGAAGCCCTGCGCGACATCGGCGGCGGCGTCGTACACCTCGAGTTCGTTCATGCGCTCGAAGTCGAACGCGATCGCGCCGCGGTCGCCGTTGATCTCGATGCGGTTGGCGTTGCGGCGCCCGGTCGCCATGCGGGTCGCCTCGAAGACGCCGAACGCGCCGCCGTCGAAGCGGGCGGTGAACGCGGCGGCGTCGTCGACGGTCACCGGGAGCCGGTCGGACGTGTCGGCGGCAACCCCGCCGAGCCCCTCGACCGCGGAGCGGCGAGGGCGCGACGTGACGAATGTGCGCATGGTGGCCGAGACCGCGGTGATCGCTTGGCCCGCGAGCCACTGCGCCGTGTCGATGCTGTGCGCGCCGATGTCGCCGAGCGCGCCGGAGCCCGCGCGGTCGCGATCGAGCCGCCACGTGTGCGGCGAGTCGGGGTCGCTCAGCCAATCCTGCAGGTACTGCGCGCGCACGTGGCGGATCTCGCCGATGCGCCCATCGGCGATGAGCCGGCGGGCGAGCGTCAGCGCCGGCGTACGGCGGTAGCTGAAGCCGCACATCGCGACGGCGCCGGACCGGACGGATGCTGCGGCCGCAGCATCCGTCATCTCCCGCGCTTCGGCGACCGAGTTCGCAAGCGGCTTCTCGCACAGCACGTGCTTGCCGGCGGCGAGTGCTGCGAGCGCGATCTCGGCGTGGGTGTCACCGGGCGTGCAGATGTCGATCACGTCGATGTCGTCTCGCTCGACGGCTTCGCGCCAGTCGACCCCGTGCTCCGGCCACTCCCAGCGCGCGGCAGCCTCGGCCGTCGCGTCGGCGCGGTGGCCGACGAGGAGCGCGCGCTCCGGCGCGAGCGGGAGGTCGAAGAAGTGCGGCGCCGTGCGCCAGGCCTGCGTGTGCATGCGGCCCATGAAGCCGGTGCCGATCAGCGCGATCCGCAGCGGCGATGTCTTCGTCGTCATCGTGGTTGCCCTTTCCCGACCACAGACGATGCCATCGGTGCTCGCGCCGGTCGAGGATCTTGCGCAAAACTGGTCGCATGCCCGCTCGTGTGACCCTCGCCGCCGTCGCGGCCGACGCGGGCGTGAGCGTGGGCACCGCCTCGCGGGCGCTGTCGGGACGCGGCGACCTCGCCCCGGCGACGCGGCGCCGGGTGCTGGCCGCGGCTCGCGCGCTCGGGTACACCCGCGACCCGGCCGCCGGCGGGCGCCCTCCCGGCACCGCGCGCCTCGTCGACCTCGTGCTCGGCTGGTTCCACACCGCCTACTCCGACGAGGTGACCGCGGGTGCCCGCAGCGCGGCCGCCGCCGCGGGCTACGACCTCGTGCTGACCGAGGAGCGCGACACCCCCGACGACGACTGGCCGATGCGGATCCGCCGGCGCGGGTCGGCGGGGGTGGTGCTCGGACTCATCTCGCCGACGGCATCGCAATTGGCCGCGATCACGGATGCGGAGATCCCGGTCGTGCTGATGGATCCGCAGGCGGAGACCTCCCGGGGACTCACCAGCGTGCAGACGACCGACCGCGACGGCGGGTTCGCGGCGGCGACCCACCTCGCCCAGCGCGGCGCGACGCGGTTCGCCATCCTCCTCGGCTCGCCCCCGTACCGCTACGGCCGCGCGCGGAACGCAGGCTTCCGCGAGGGCCTGCGCCTGGCCGCCCCCGGCGCCGACCTCGTCGCACTGCAGGCGGAGTGGGGCGGAGCCGCGGCGCGCGAGGCCGCGCTCCCCCTGCTGCGGGGTCTGCGGCCGGGCGAACGGCTCGGCATCTTCGCGTGCACCGACGAGATGGCGGCCGGCGTGTACTCCGCGGCTGCCGCGACCGGGCGCCGCATCCCCGACGACGTGCTCGTCGTGGGCTTCGACGACCTGCGCGGCGCGCGGTGGTTGACGCCGCCTCTCACGACCGTGCGGCAGCCGATCCGCGAGATGGCCGCGGCCGCCGTGACGACCCTCTCCGACGCCGCGGCCGGCGCTCCGCTGCCGACCTCGCCGATCGTGCTGCCGACCGAGCTCATCGCCCGCGGCTCCACCTGAGGATCCGGACGGACCGCTGGCCGCAGCATCCGTTCCGGACGAAACGTCGCATGTCGACGCGCGCGGCGCGCGAGTAGCGTGGGAGCACGTCCGACGGAAGGCTCCACATGTCCACTACCGCGCAGTCCGTGACCCGACGTCCTGCCCGCAGCGACGCCGAACTGCAGCAGATGGCGAAAGACCACCTGTGGATGCACTTCGCCCGCCAGTCCGTGATGACCGACGGACCGGGCGTGCCGATCATCGTCAAGGGCGAGGGTCACCACATCTGGGACTCGCAGGGCAAGCAGTACATCGACGGACTGGCCGGCCTGTTCGTCGTCGCCGCGGGCCACGGCCGCCGCCGGCTCGCCGAGGTCGCCGCGAAGCAGGCCGAGCAGCTCGCGTTCTTCCCTATCTGGTCGTATGCGCACCCCGCCGCGATCGAGCTCGCCGACCGGCTCGCCGACTACGCGCCGGGCGACCTCAACAAGGTGTTCTTCTCCACCGGCGGCGGCGAGGCCGTCGAGACGGCGTTCAAGCTCGCGAAGTACTACTGGAAGATCCAGGGCCAGCCCACCAAGCACAAGGTGATCTCGCGCTCGGTGGCGTACCACGGCACACCCCAGGGTGCGCTCGCGATCACCGGCATCCCGGCCATGAAGTCGATGTTCGAGCCGGTGACCCCCGGCGGCTTCCGGGTGCCGAACACCAACTTCTACCGCGCCGACGACATGGGCGCGCCGTCGGGGAGCCTCGAGGAGTTCGGCGTGTGGGCTGCCGACCGCATCGAGGAGATGATCCTGTTCGAAGGCCCCGACACGGTCGCCGCGGTCTTCCTCGAGCCTGTGCAGAACTCGGGCGGCTGCTTCCCGCCGCCTCCCGGCTACTTCCAGCGCGTGCGCCAGATCTGCGACAAGTACGACGTGCTGCTCGTGTCGGACGAGGTCATCTGCGCCTTCGGCCGCATCGGCCACATGTTCGCGTGCGACGCCTACGGGTACGTCCCCGACATGATCACGTGCGCGAAGGCCATGACCAGCGGCTACTCGCCGATCGGCGCCACCATCGTGAGCGACAAGATCTACGAGCCGTTCGCGCACGGCGACCGCGCGTTCTACCACGGGTACACCTTCGGCGGTCACCCCGTCTCGGCCGCCGTCGCGATGGAGAACCTCGACATCTTCGAGGAGGAGGGCCTCAACCAGCACGTGCGCGAGAACTCGCCGCTGTTCCGCTCGACTCTCGAGAAGCTCACCGACCTGCCGATCGTCGGCGACGTGCGCGGCGACGGGTACTTCTTCGGCATCGAGCTCGTGAAGGACAAGGCGACCAAGGAGACCTTCGACGACGACGAGTCCGAGCGGCTGCTGCGCGGATTCCTGTCGAAGGCGCTGTTCGACGCCGGCCTGTACTGCCGCGCCGACGACCGCGGCGACCCCGTCATCCAGCTCGCCCCGCCCCTCACGATCGGGCCGAAGGAGTTCGACGAGATCGAGCAGATCCTGCGCAGCGTCCTCACGGAGGCGTGGACCAGGCTCTGACGCCGCAGAGCACCGGACACCGGAACCGCGAAAGGGTGGATTTCGGCACGCGCGACGTGCGGAAATCCACCCTTTCGCGGTTCCTGACGACCGGGGATATGGTTGGCGCGTGGGCACGATCTACTACGGCGGCGGCGCGATGCCGATCCATATCGAGGACCGCGCTCTGGCGCACCTGAAGGTCGTCATCGCGACGAAGCTGCGACGCGACGAGAGCTTCACGGTGTCGTGGAAGCACCCCGACGACCAGCCGCGCGGTCGCAGCACCATCTGGCTGCATCCGTCGATCCCGCTGCGATTCGTGTTCGACGATCCCGAGCCCACGGAGCTCAGCCGCGAGTGGATCGAGGAGCTCGCCAACTCGGCCAGCTCGACCGGCGGCATCATGCTGGTCGCCGAGCACTTCGACACGGGCCCCATCCCGGTGGCGGGCGAGGACGGTGACGCGCCGGATGTGGCGCTCGGCAACGTCGACGTCGATCACCTGGACGTGGAGCGCCTGACCGTCGGCGGCACCGAGGTGACGCCCGACGACGTCAGCGGCTAGGGCTCAGCCCTCAACAGGCGGCGGAGTGTCGTCGTCCTCCGGTTCCGGAAGGATCGCGAGCCCGTTGGGCCCGCTGGCCGAGAGCATCAGCGCCTCGACCCAGCGGCGGTTGATGCGCGGCTGACGGCTGCCGAAGAAGTGGAACTGGATCGGCACCGAGGGGTGGATCCAGAAGCTCCGCCGGCCGCTGCCGTCGCCGATCTCGACGTCGAACATGAACGGCTCGGAGCGGCGCAGCTTGTTCATCATGACGATGCGCAGATGCGCCAGCGTGCGGTCTTCGATGTCGACCGAGTTGGCGTTGGTGTCGTAGATGAACCGCCCCATGCCAGGAGCCTAGTGCCGGATCAGCAGCGCGCGAATGCCTGATCAGCGCGGTGCGAAAGCCGCCGCGAACAGCGCGCGCGCACGGCGTGCGACGGCCGGCCGCTGCGGCGGCTCCGCGCGCGCGAGTTCGGTCGCCAGCATCCCGGTCGCGAGGGTCACGTCCTCGGTCTCGATATGGGCTCCGATGCGGCCGGCGGCTCGATCGCGCGCGACGAGACGCTCCACGAGCGCCTGGAATCGCGCGCCCAGGGACGCGACCCTGCGGTCGGAGAGGTCCGCGGTGATCAGCTCGATGAACGCCGTCGACACGACGGCCTGATCGACCACGCGGTCGAGCAGATCGTCGATCGTGCGATCGGGCGACGCCGTGTACTCCTCGAGGTCGCGGACGTTGTCTTCGAAGACGGCGACGGCGAGGGCGGTGCGGTCGGGGAAATGACGGTACAGGCTTCCTTGCCCGACTCCGGCGCGCTTGGCGACGGCGCTGAAGGGGGCCTGCAGGCCTCCTTCGGCATAGACCTCGCGGGCAGCGGCGATCAACGCCTTGCGGTTGTCGGCTGCTGCGGCGGGGCCTCGGTTCTGGCGAGGGAGCGCACGGGGGGATGCGGTGCTCGGCACGGGTGTAGCCTAGTACCGGACAAAGTTGTCCGGTAGGAGCCGCCCCGAAGGATCCTCATCCCCCGGACCCGCAGCCCCGCTGAACTGCATGAAGAAGGGAAAGAAATGAGCACCACCACCACTCCCCTGACCGGAGCATCCACCATCCAGACCTGGCTCGACGATCCCGCCGGCGGCGCCGCGCTGCGGGGCCTGCTCGCCCAGGGCGGCCAGAGCGCCGAGGCCCTCGCGCCCATCGCCGGCCTCCCGATCAGCAACCTCGTCGCGATGAGCGGCGGTGCCTTCCCGCAGGCCGCCCTCGACGCGCTCGTCGCACAGGTCAACCCCGACGGCGTCCCCGCCGAGGCCGATGCCGCCGCCGAGACCCCGAAGGCCGAGTGGGCCGAGAAGGTCACCTCCGGCCGCTTCACGGGTCAGACCGTCATCGTCACGGGCGCCGGTTCCGGCATCGGCCGCGCCACCGCGTCGCGCGTCGCGCGCGAAGGCGGTCGCGTGGTCGCCGTCGATGTCAGCCAGGAGCGCCTCGACGAGTTCGTCGCCGCGCACGCCGGCGCCGATGTCGTCGCCCTCACGGCCGACATCACCGACGACGAGGGCGTGGCCCGCATCGTCGAAGCGGCGGGCGAGCGGATCGACGGACTCGCGAACATCGCCGGGATCATGGACGACATGACCCCGGTCGGCGACGTCACCGACGCCGTGTGGGACCGCGTCTTCCGCGTGAACGTCACCGGCACGATGAAGCTCATGCGCGCCGTCATCCCCGCCATGCTCGCGCAGGGCGGCGGCTCGATCGTGAACACCTCGTCCGAGGCATCCCTTCGCGGTTCCTCCGCCGGTGCCGCCTACACCGCGTCGAAGCACGCGGTCGTCGGCCTCACCAAGTCGAGCGCGTTCATGTACGGCCCGAGCGGCATCCGTGTGAACGCCGTCGCACCGGGCGCGGTGATCACCAACATCGAGGCGAAGTTCAACTCGCCGCTCGGCGCCGACCGCGTGCGCGCCGGCATGGCCGTCATGACGCCGCCCGTGGCCGCCGACCGCCTGGCCGCGTCGATCACGTTCCTGCTGAGCGACGACGGCGTCAACGTCAACGGCCAGAACCTCGCGAGCGACGGCGGCTGGTCGGCCGCCTGACCCGCCCCACGACGCCCCGGCGGGCCCGGCCCTCGGGTCCGCCGGGGCGTCGCGCGAAGTCCGGACATCGCGACGCCCCCGCGGGCCCGAACCGCCGAGGCGTCGCGCGAAGTCCGGACATCGCGGACGAACCCCGCACCAGGCGCTGCGACGTCCGGACATCGCACCCGAAGACGGGTGGTGACGGATGCTGCGACCCAGCGGGCTGCACCGGGGGCGCGGCATCCGTTTCCCCCGCTAGAAAGGCCAGACTATCGGGACGTACCAGACCGCGATCACGAGGAAGAACAGCGCGAGCGGAACGCCGAGCTTCCAGTAGTCGCCGAAGCGGTAGCCGGCGGGCTCCATCACCATGAGGTTCGCGGGCGTCGCGATCGGGGTCAGGAACGCGGCCGCACCCGCGACGGTCAGCGCCATCATGAAGGGCTGCACCGAGAGGTCGAGCGACTGCGCGACCGAGATCGCGATGGGCGCGACGATGAGCACCGTCGCGGTGTTGCTGATGAGCTGCCCCAGCACCACGGTGAGCCCGCACAGGGCGAGCAGCGCGACGTGCGGCCCGGCGTCGCCGAGGACCGACAGCATCCAGTTCGCCACGAGGTCCGCCGTGCCGGTGCTGATGAACGCGGTCGACAGCGGGATCATGCCGGCGATGAGCACGATGGTGGTCCACGAGATCGAGTGGTACGCCTGCGTCACCGTGACCGTCCGGGTGAGCACCAGGGCGCACGCGGCGAGGAGCGCCGCCACCGCGGGCGGAACCAGCCCCGTCGCGAGCAGCAGGATCATCGCGAGCAGGATGCCGATCGCGCGCTTCGCGCCCTTGCCGAGCGGAACCGATCGGCGCAGCTGCGCGGGATCGTCGACCACGAGAACGCCGGGATCGTTCGTGCGGCGCGTCAGGTCGTCCCACGCGCCCTGCAGCAGCAGGGCGTCGCCGGCCTGCACGACGAACTCGGTGCCCTTGAGCTGCTCGTCGCCGCGGCGCGCCGCGAGCACCACCAGGTCGCCGTCGGGCGTCGTCATTCCGGCGCACACGTGCTTGCCGATGAGCGGCGAGCGCGGCGCCACGACCACCTCGGTGACGCCGGTCTCGGGCCCGAGGAGGACGCCGGTGTCGAGCGTGAGCGAGTACTGCTGGCGCAGCAGGCGCGCATGCCGCACGAGGTCGAGCGGCATCAGTGCGCCCTTGCGCTCGGGAACGAGAGCCCCGCCGGCGAGGAGGATCGCGACAGTTCCGAGGAGCACCGGGATGCCGACCAGCGCGAACTCGAAGAATCCGAACTCGCGCCCGCCCGCGCTCGCGGCGAAGTCGGAGACGATGATGTTGACGGGCGTGCCGGTGAGCAGCAGCAGCGACCCCGCGGATGCGGCGAACGCGAGTGGCATGAGAAGCTTCGACGACGCGACGCCCGCGCGGGCGGCGACGACCACCACGAGCGGCAGCAGTGCGGCGACCGCGCCGTTGATGCTGATGAGGGCGGTGAGTCCGGCGACGAGCAGCGCGATCACGATCAGGAGGGTCGTTCGCTTGGTGCCGGCGCGGCCGATCACCTTCTGCCCCGCCCACGCTGTGACGCCCGTGGCGTCGAGCGCCTCGCTCACCACGAACAGTGCGGCGATGAACAGCACCGTCGGATCGCCGAACCCCGCGAGCGCCTCCGGCAGCGTCAGCACGCCGGTGAAGAAGAGGGCCAGCGCGACGCCGATCGCCACGATCCCGATCGGCACGCGGTTGCTCACGAATGCGATCACCGCGAGCACGAGGATGACGAGCGTTGCGGTGACGGGGTCCACCCGCCCAGCGTAGCCACCGCCCTCCCGGGGACGGGGGATGGGCATCCCTGGGCCTGTGTCCTCACCGCTTCGACAGGTCAACCGGGCCTCGACCGGAGCGTTTGCGCGGGACAACTCCTACGGAACCGCGGTTGACCTGTCGAACGGGAGGGGAGACGGATGCTGCCGCCCGCGGCCGCGCGGACCTCAGCCGCGGAGGGTCGCGAGGCCCGCCACGTCGTAGGCGAGCTCGACGGCCTCGAAGAGCGCGGCGTCGATCGTGCGGGGCGCGAACGCGTCGCCGATCACGACGACACGTGGAGAGACGGATGCCTCGGCCGCAGCATCCGGCACCAGACCGGGGATGGCGACCGAGGCGCGGGGTTCGATCGCGACGACGGCGTCGACGCCGCGGACCGCATCCGCCACGCCGGTCAGCGCGTCGCGCGCGGTCACGGCGCCGGGTTCGATGCGCTCGACGCGGTGCGCGACGCTCCGGCGGAAGCCGCCCTGCGCGCCGAGGCGCTCGAGCAGCAGCGGCCGGTCGTACCCGGCGCCGATGTGCGGGAACACGGTCTCGAAAGGCGTGATCAGCTCGAGCTCGTCGACGCGTTCGAGCAGCGTCAGCACGATGCCGGCCGCGTAGGCGGTGCCGTCGGCATCCACGACCGCGATCCGACGGCCGAGCGGGGCGCCCGACACGGCGGCGAACGCGTCGATCGTGCCGTCGGCCGGGAACCCGCCCACATACGCGCCACCGAGGGCGAGCGAGGTCGTCGCCGGCGCGACGGCGCCGGTGGCGACCACGATGCCGTCCGCCCCGAGCCCGCGCAGCGTGTCGGCCGTCGCCTCGACGTCGAGCCGCACGTCGACGCCCACCGCTGCCAGGTCGCGCTCGAGGTCGTCGACCAGCAGACCGACGCTCTCCCGTCCCGGAACGCGCCGGGCGAGGCGCAGCTGTCCGCCGAGTGCGTCCGATCGTTCCAGCAGCGTGACCGCGTGCCCGTCGGTCGCGAGCTCGACGGCGGCGCGCATTCCCGCCGGCCCGCCGCCCACGACAACCCAACGCTGAGGCGACGCCGCGTGCGGCCGCTCTCCGCGCTCGAGTTCGCGGCCCGCCAGCGGGTTCACGGTGCACGACATCGCGAGTCCGCGACTGCCGCGGCCGAGGCATCCCTGATTCAGGCGGATGCAATGACGGATGCCGCGCTCCCCCGTATCGACGGGCTCGAGTCCGAGCAGCTTGCGCCCGAGATCCGGGTCGGCGATCTGCGCGCGCGTGAGCGCGACCATGTCGGCGACGCCGGAGGCGACGACCTCCTCGGCCTCCTCGACCGAGCGGGCGGCGCCGACGCCGAACACCGGCACGTCGGGGTTCGACACTTTGACCGCGGCGACGTCGTCGCGCAGCCACGCGTACGGCATGGGCGACGACGGGAAGACGTAGTGCACGTTGTGGTAGCCGCCGGCAGCGAGGTCGAGGAAGTCGATGCGGGCCTCTTGCCTCAGGCGCGCGATGACCTCGCGCATGCCGGCGCCGTCGATCCCGTCCGGGTGGAACTCGTTCGCCACGATGCGGATACCCACGGTGAAGTCGTCACCCACCCGCGCGCGCACCGCCCGCAGCACCTCGCGCGGGAACCGCGTGCGGCCCTCGAGATCGCCGCCGTACTCGTCCTCGCGGGCGTTGTAGAGCGGCGAGAGGAACTGGTGCAGCAGGTACCCGTGCGCCATGTGGATCTCGACGCCGTCGAACCCGCCGTCGCGGGCGTGCTCGGCCGACAGCGCCCACCCCTCGACGAAGGACGCGATGTCGGCGTGGTCCATCGCCCGAGTCGCGTGCCCCGTCGACGGCGAGATCAGCCGCGACGGCGCGTACACCGTCCGCTGCCCGTCCGGCCCGTCGGGCTGCGCCTGCGCCCCATGGTGGTTCAGCTGCACGAAGATCTTCGCACCGGCTTCGTGCACAGCATCCGTCATGCTCTTCGAAGCGGCGACCCCCTCGGGGCGATACGCATCCTCGAAGCCCCGGATCGACCCGGTCGGGTGCACGAAGTGGTTGCCGGCGACGAACAGCCCGCAGCCGCCGAGCGCGCGGCGCACGTAGTACGCGGTCTCGCGGTCGGACTCGACGCGGTCGGAGTACTGCTTCGAGTGCGCCGTCTGCATGATGCGGTTCGGCACGGTGACTCCGCCGATCCGCAGCGGCTGCGCGAGGACGGAGGATCGGACACCGGGGCTCGCGGTCATGCCCCCGAGCCTACGTTCGTCCCCCACCCCGTTGACTTGGAGAGAACGGCTTGCCGCACGCACGCGCGGCACCGCGAGCCGCTCGAGTGGACGCAGTCAGAGCCCGGAAAGCGCCTGGTCGAGGTCGGCGAGGAGGTCCGGGGCAGACTCGATGCCGACCGAGAGGCGCACGACCTCCGGCGGGACGGCGAGCTCGGTGCCGCGCACCGAGGCGTGGGTCATCTCATCGGGGTAGTTCATGAGCGACTCGACGCCGCCGAGCGACTCGGCCAGCTGGAACAGGCGCGTCGACTCGGCGAAGCGACGTGCGGACGCGGCATCCGCCAGGGCCACCGACACGATCCCGCCGAACCGGCTCATCTGCCGGGCGGCAAGTTCGTGGCCAGGGTGCGAGGCGAGACCCGGGTAGTAGACGCGCGCGACCGAGCCGTGGCCAGAGAGGAACTCCGCGATCTCCTGCGCGTTCTCGCTGTGCCGCTGCATGCGGAGGGCCAGCGTCTTGATGCCGCGGGTCGTGAGCCACGCATCGAGCGGCCCCGAGACCGCGCCGACAGCGAACTGCAGGAACTTCACCTCGGCGTACAGGGCGTCGTCGTTCAGGACGAGCGCGCCGCCGACGACGTCGGAGTGCCCACCGAGGTACTTGGTCGTCGAGTGCACGACGACATCGGCGCCGAGGGCCAGCGGCTGCTGCAGCGCGGGCGACGCGAACGTGTTGTCGACGACGACCAGGGCACCGGCGTCGTGGCCGAGCTGTGCGAGCCCCGCGATGTCGGTGATGCGCAGCAGCGGGTTGCTCGGCGTCTCGACCCACACGATGCGCGCCGGGCGCTCCTCGAGGGCCGCGCGCACCGCGTCGAGGTCGCTCATGTCGACGACCCGCACACCGACGCCCCACCCGCCGAGCACCCGAGCGATGAGGCGGTACGTGCCCCCGTACACGTCGCTGCCGAGCAGCACCTCGTCGCCGGGCTTCAGCGCAGCGCGCAGCAG
Source organism: Microbacterium sp. F01 (assembly GCF_056156365.1). NCBI lineage: Bacteria > Bacillati > Actinomycetota > Actinomycetes > Micrococcales > Microbacteriaceae > Microbacterium > Microbacterium sp. F01. The sequence continues at coordinate 537,805 of NZ_CM149592.1, read as the reverse complement.
CGCGTCCTCGGCGGCGAGGCCCGACGCGAACGACAGCGCGTGCGCCCCTCCCTCCAGCGCGGCGAGCTGGGTCTCGAGCGCGGTTCGCGTCGGGTTGCCGCTTCGCCCGTACTCGTACCCCTGGCGGAGTCCGCCGATGCCGTCCTGCGCGTACGTCGTCGAGAAGTGCACCGGCGGGATCACCGCGCCCGTCGTCGGGTCGAAGGCCTGCCCGGCATGCACCGCCCGGGTCTCGAAGCCGCGGTCGTTCGTGGAGTCGGTCACTCGGGTGCTCCTTCAGTGGGGGTGACGGATGCCGCGGGGCCGGTGTGCGCGCCGGGCGCGGCGGTCGCGACATCGAAGCCGTGGTCGTGCATCCAGCCGTCGTCGTAGAACCGGTTGAGGTAGCCGCGGCCGTGGTCGGGCAGGAGGACGACCACGACGGCGTCGGCGGGAAGGTCGCGGGCCGTCCGCAGTGCGGCGACCACGGCCATGCCGCTCGATCCGCCGACGAGGAGACCCTCCTCGCGGGCGAGGCGGCGCGTCATCTCGAAGGTCTCGGCGTCGGAGACGCGGTGGATCTCGTCGGGCACGGACGGGTCGTAGCTCTCGGGCCAGAAGTCCTCGCCTACGCCCTCGACGAGATAGCCGTGGATGGGACCGCCGGAGTAGATCGACCCTTCGGGGTCGGCCCCGACCACGCGCACCGCGCCGTTCGACACCTCGTGCAGGTAGCGGCCTGTGCCGGTGATCGTGCCGCCGGTGCCGATGCCGGCGACGAAGTGCGTCACCCGTCCGTCGGTGTCGCGCCAGATCTCGGGGCCGGTCGTCTCGTAGTGGCTGAGCGGGCCGTTCGGATTCGCGAACTGGTTCGGCTTGAACGCGCCGGGGATCTCGCGCACGAGCCGGTCCGACACGCTGTAGTACGACCGCGGGTCTTCCGGCGGCACGCTCGTGTCGGTCACGACGACCTCGGCGCCGTACGCCCGCAGGACATCGACCTTGGGCCCCGCGAACTTGTCGGGGACCACGAAGATCATGCGGTAGCCGCGCTGCACGGCGACCAGCGCGAGGCCGACGCCGGTGTTGCCGCTGGTCGGCTCGATGATCGTGCCGCCGGGCTTCAGGAGGCCGTCACGTTCCGCGGCATCGATGATGCGGCGGGCGATGCGGTCCTTGGCGGAGCCGCCGGGGTTGAAGTACTCGACCTTCGCGAGCACCGTCGCGGCGATGCCGTCGGTGACACGGGTCAGCTGGACGAGGGGGGTGTTGCCGACGAGGTCGGCCACGCTCTGGGCGTAACGCACGTTGTGTCCTGGTGTGTTGCCGCGCGGGTGCGCGGGAGGTTGTCGGGGTCGCGGAAGTCTGTGTGAAGCGAACGCTTCACCGACAGGGGCGACAACACCGACAGGTCAACACGTGCGTCAGTCTATGGGGCCGGGCGGCACCGCGTCGAGACGCGGTGTCACCAGGTCGCGACGTACTCCGAACGGCGGACGAGCGCGGCCTGCTCGACAAGCGGAAGCGAGCGGTCGACGGCTTGCACGACGCGACGCGCGACCTCGGGTGAGGTGAGCTGGTAGTCGACGAAGTCGCTGTTCGACGCATAGACGCCGATCGGCAGGGTCAGCGCCTGGAAGAAGCCGAACAGGGGCCGCAGCTGGTGCTCGATGATGAGCGCGTGCCGCTCGCCGCCGCCGGTCGCCGCGAGGAGCACCGGCGTGCCCACGAGGTCGTACTGGCCGACGAAGTCGAACAGGTGCTTGAACAGCCCGGTGAACGACGCCCGGTACACCGGACTCGCCACCACGAGCAGGTCGGCGGACTCGATCGCCTGCAGGGCGGTCTCGACCTCGGGAGCGACTTCCTCGCGCGTGAGCGCGCCCGCGAACCCAGCGCCGAGCGCGGCGACCTCGATGAGCTCCGTCTCGGCCGGGATGCGCTCGGCCACGCTCGCGAGAATCGTCCGCACCAGCGCGGTGGTGCGGCTCGGCTCGTGGAGCGAGCCCGATACGCCTACGACGCGCAGCGGACGGTCGGCGATGGTCCGGACGGCGGGTGCTTCCCGCAGCACCTCGGTCATACCGGCACCACGTCCAGCGACGGTGCGGGGCCGACCGCGGCCAGCCGGCCGCGCGAGCGCGACCACTGGCTCCACGACCCGGGGTAGACCACCACGTCGATGCCGGCGAGCGCTCCTGCGAGCGCCGTGTGCGTCGCCGCGATGCCCGAGCCGCAGTACGCCGCCACCGAAACGCCGTCGACGACGCCCGCGGCCGCGAACTCGGCACGGATCTCGTCGGGCGAACGGAACTTGCCCGCGGTCAGGTGCACCGTCGTCGGAAGGTTCACCGCACCGGGGATGTGTCCGCCGACCGGGTCGAGCGGTTCGGCGTCGCCGCGGTAGCGCTCGGGCGCGCGCACGTCGAGCAGCAGACCGTGGTCGGGCCACTCCTCCACGCCGTCGATGTCGGCGACGCCCTCGGTGATCTCGTCGAGCACGACATCCCCCGGTGGCCGGGGCAGCACATCGCCCGTCTCGAGCGGGAGTCGCTCGGCCAGCCAGCCGCGCAGGCCGCCGTCGAGCACCCGCACATCGGCGAGCCCGGATCGCGTCAGCACCCACCACGCGCGCGCGGCGGCGACCGAGTGCACGTCGTCGTACGCGACGACGGTGTCGCCGTCGCGAATGCCCCACCGCCGCGCCGCCGCCTCGAGCCGCTCGCGAGGCGGCAGCGGATGGCGCCCCTCACGCGGGTCGCCGCGGCGCGCCAGCTCATGGTCGAGGTCGACGTAGACCGCGCCGGGCAGGTGCCCGTCGAGGTACGCCGGCCGACCCTCGGGCTGGTCGAGCCGCCAGCGCACGTCGAGGATCCGCGGCGGGGTGCCGCTGCGGATCAGGTCGGCGAGCTCGGTCGGCGAGATGAGTGGGGAAGGCATGCGGCCATGCTCGCCCGCCCGCGGACCGCGTGGGATGTCGTGACGACACACGCCGCGACACGACGACACGGAGCGTCACACGCGGTCATACGCAGTGTCACCGGGACGCCGTCACGGGCGCGGCGACGGCACCGCACGCACGGAGTGTCTCGATGCGAATCCGGGTCGGGCCGGGCGCCGGGCCATACGATGCGGCAAGAACCGATGGAGGAACGGATGCCGCACCCTCGCGCGACACGTGAATCCCGGGCTCCGCGGGGTCCCCGCGCAGCTCGGCTGCTCGCAGCGATCGCCCTCGTAGCGGGCCTCACGCTCCTCGCCGGATGCGGGAACGGCGGGATCCCGCTTCCGACCACGCTTCCGACAAGTCTGCCGACGAACCTGCCGACCCGGACGGCGTCCCCCGAGCCCACCGACGAGCCGACGCCGGAACCGACGCGGATCCTCCCGACGCGCTCCCCCGCCCCGACGCCGGAGCCGACGCCGGAGCCCACCCCCGAGCCGACGCCCGAGCCGACCGTGGTGCCGGAACCCACGCCCGAGCCCACGACGCCCGTGCCGGTGCCCACTGCGGTGCCGGAGCCCACGGCAACTCCCACGCCCGAGCCGACGGCGACTCCGACACCCACGCCGTCACCCACTCCGACGGCGACGCCGACGCCGTCGGTGACACCGTCGCCCACGGCGGAGGCGGGCGACAACGCCGCCGCACCGATCAACTGGGTGCCGTGGGTGGTGTTGGTGGTGCTGCTCGTCGCGGCGGCCGTGATCTACCTCATCGTGCGCCGCCCGCGGCCGAAGCCGCCGACGGAGACCTAGGCCGGGCTCAGCCGCGGAGGGCGAGGGCGAAGGGGAGCACCTCGGTCGCGCCCGCGCGACGGAGCTCGCGGGCGGCGACGGTGAGGGTCCAGCCGCTGTCGACGCGGTCGTCGACCAGGAGCACGGGTCCTGCCGGAAGGTCGAGCCCGGCCGCCGAGAACCGACCCCAGACCCCCGCGACGCGGAAGGCGCTGTTGCCGCCCGGCTGCCCGCTCGGGCCGCCGTCGACGAGGTCGAGCGTCCCGAGGAACGGCAGCCTGCCGATCTCGGCGATGCCGCGCGCGAGCGAGTCGACGAGCTGCGGCTTCGTCCGCGAGGGCATCGCGACGACCGCGACAGGGCGGCTCTCCCAGCGCCAGTCCGCGAGCACCCGCACGCACGCGCCGAGCACGTTCTGCGGCACGGGCGCGTCGGGGGCTCCCGCGGCGAAGAGGTCGCGGAGCGCACCGCCCCAGCCGAGGTCGGTGAGGCGTGCGAGCGCGCGTCCTTCCGTCGCCTGCTCGCCCGCGGCGATGCGGCCCTTCACCGCAACGCCGAGCCGGTCGGCCCCCGTCGGCCATTGCCGCCTCGGCTCGATCGGCACGCCGACGCGGTCGAGGGCGGCGGCCGCAGCATCCGTCGCGCCCGACGCGATCGCCGTGGGGAACCACGGGCCCGCGCAGTTGTCGCAGCGGCCGCAGGGCGCCGCGGTGTCGTCGTCGAGTGATCGCTGCAGGAACTCCATGCGGCAGCCGCGGGTCTCTTCGTACTCGATCATGTGCTGCTGCTCTGCGACGCGCTCGGCCGCGATGCGGCGGTAGCGGTCCTCGTCGTAGGTCCACGGCTCGCCGGTCGCGATCCACCCGCCACGCACGCGACCCACGGCCCCGTCGACGTCGAGCACCTTCAACAGCAGCTCGAGCGGCGTGCGGCGGATGTCGACGACCGCCTCGAGCGCCGGGGTCGACATGGGCCCGCCCGCGGCGGCGAGCGCGGCGAGCACCCGTTCGGCGCGGTCGCGATCGGGCATCGAGGCGGTCGCGAAGTAGTGCCAGATCTCTCGGTCCTCCACACCGGGCAGCAGCAGCACGTCCGCCGAGTCGGTGGCGCGGCCCGCGCGGCCCACCTGCTGGTAGTACGAGACCGGCGATGACGGGGCGCCGAGGTGCACCACGAAGCCGAGGTCGGGCTTGTCGAACCCCATGCCGAGCGCGCTCGTCGCCACGAGCGCCTTCACACGGTTGTCTTTGAGGAGCGCCTCGGACTCCTCGCGCTCGTCGGTGTCGGTCTGCCCGGTGTAGGCGCGGACGTCGTACCCGCGCTCGCGCAGCAACCGCGCGGTGTCGTTCGCCGCCGCCACGGTCAGTGTGTAGATGATGCCCGACCCGGGGAGGTCGCCGAGGTGGCTGATGAGCCACGCCAGCCGGCTCGGCGAGTTCGGCAGGCGCAGCACGCCGAGCCGCAGCGACGCCCGCGCGAGCGGACCGCGGATCGTGAGTACGCCCGCGGTCGCGGCATCCGTCTCCGCAATGCCGGCGTCGAGCTGCTCGGCGACATCGGCGACGACGCGGCTGTTGGCGGTCGCGGTGGTCGCGAGCACCGGCACGCCGGCCGGCATGCGTGCGATGAGGTCGCGCAGACGCCGGTAGTCCGGGCGGAAGTCGTGCCCCCAGTCGCTGATGCAGTGCGCCTCGTCGACGACCAGGAGGCCGATGCGGGCGACGAGCTGAGGCAGCTGCTCGTCGCGGAACGAGGGGTTGTTGAGGCGCTCGGGCGACACGAGCAGCACGTCGACCTCGTCGCGGTCGAGCTGGGCGAGCACGTCGCCCCACTCGTGCGCATTCGTCGAGTCGATCTTCACGGCGCGCACGCCGGCGCGCGCGGCGGCGGCGATCTGATCCCGCATGAGGGCGAGCAGAGGCGACACCAGCACGGTCGGTCCCGCGCCGCGCCGCCGCAGGAGCAGTGTCGACACGAAGTACACGGCCGACTTGCCCCACCCGGTGCGCTGCACCACGAGCGCACGCCGGCGATCGTCGACGAGCGCCTCGATCGCCTCGAACTGCCCCTCGTGGAAGTCGGCATCGTCGCGGCCGACGAGGGTGCGCAGCACGTCGAGGGCTTCGGTGCGGGTCGTGGTCGTCGCTGTCACCCCACCACCTTGCCCCATGCTCCTGACACCCGGTTCCCGGCCCGTGCTACCGTGGCCGCGACGAAGGGGGTGCGCGTGGCCGAGAACCTCACCGCGGTGCTGCGCCTCGTCGTCGAGCTGCTCGCCGCAGCCCTCCGCCCCGCCGCCGACCTCCTCGGCGCCGCAGCCCGCTCACTGGGCGAAATCGCGCCGGCATCCGACCCGCAGACCGGCGCCCTCGTGATCGCCGTCGCGGTGGTCGCGGCGCTCGCGCTCCTCGCCGTCGCGATCGCCGTCCTCTTCTCCCCCGTTCGGGCGATCGCCACCGCGGCGCATCCGCGCCGAGCGATCGCCGACGCGACGCGGCTCACCGCGTCCCACCCCGACGCTCCGGGACACTCCCGTCCGCGCGCCCCGGGTTCCGCGGCCCTGGCCGCGTAGCCCCGACGCCCGTTCCCTCGAGGACCGCACGCCGGTGCCTTCGTGGCCGCACGCCACGAATCGACACCGACGAACGGACACTCCATGGACCTCTACGCCTTCCCGCCTGTCGCCGCGATCCTCGACGCGGCCTACTCCCTCCTCATGGGTCTCGCCGCTCTGCTCGAGCCCCTCGCCGGATCGGCCGCGGCCGCAGCATCCGTCATCGTCCTGACCCTGCCGGTGCGGGCGGCGCTCATCCCGGCGGGGATCGCGCAGGCGAAGGCCGAGCAGACCCGCAGCCGCCTCGCCCCGAAGCTGCGAGAGCTGCAGCGCCGCCACAAGAAAGACCCCGAACGCCTCCAGCGCGAGACGATGAAGCTCTACGCCGACGAGAAGGCGTCGCCGTTCGCGGGCTGCCTGCCGATGCTCGCGCAGGCACCCGTGGTCGCGATCGTGTACGCACTCTTCCTGCACACCACGATCGCCGGGCACGCCAACGCGCTGCTCTCCCACGAGCTCGTCTCGGTGCCCCTCGGCACCAGCCTCGTGGGCGCGGTCGCCGCGGGGACGGCGTCCGTGGCGACCCTCGGCGTGTTCGCGGGCGTCCTCGCCGTGATCATCGTGGTGGCCGAGATCACGCGGCGCGCGTTCCGTCCGCAGATCGGGACGGGAACGGATGCTGCGCCCCCGGCCGGCGTCGGCATCGCGAAGCTCACCGGCGTGCTGCAGTTCACGACCGCGGTCTTCGCGCTGTTCGTGCCGCTCGCCGCCGCGCTCTACCTCGCGACGACCGTGGCCTGGACGCTGGTGCAACGCCTGGTGCTGCGGTGGATCCACCCTCTCGCGACCGCCTGAGTCGCGACGGGATCAGGTCGCCGGTTCATCACGGGCGTGCAGCACCCCGCTCGCGGCGCCCAGCACGGCACCGGCGAGCGTGTCGACGACGCGCTCGGTCGCGACCGCCACGGAGTCGACCGCGCCGGTCGCGGCGCCGGTGAGCAGGAGCACGAGCGGCGTGATGAAGGCGAGGGCGAGCGCGTAGTTGCGCACGACGAACAGCTCGATCGTGAACTGCAGCACGCCCAGGAGCAGCGCGAGCCACAGCGCCGGGATCGGCAGCGGAGCAAGAAGCAGGTAGAAGCCCGCGCCGAGGATCGTGCCGATCATGCGGTGCAGGCCGCGGCTGACCGCTGCCCGCCGGTCCGCGGCGACGCCCACGACGGCGACCGCCGCGCCCACGATCCAGTACGCGCGGTCCGGGTCGACGAACAGTCCCACCCCGATTCCCACCACCGTCACGAGCGCAACGCGGACGACCAGCATCCGCGCCCCCGGCGGCCACGCCGGCCCCGGCAGCACTTCGCGCAGAGGCCGCGAAGCGACCCGCCGGCGGCTCGGCAGCACCAGCGGAGCGAGCGACACGAGCGAGGAGAAGAGGATGCCGCAGGCCACCGCCGCGACGTAGGTCGCAGCATCCGCTCCCGACGCCACGATGTGCGCCGACAACCCGTAGACGAGCACGACGAACAGGGGACCGGGCGGCCCCACGGCGAAGCCGAACATCGCGATGGCCGCCGCGATCGCGACCACCGCGAGCCCGACCAGGGTCGCCAGCGCCGACGGACCGGCGAGGGCCCCGAGCACCGCCGCGACGACGAGTCCGCCGGCGACGAAAGGCACGACGCGCGCCCGCTCGAGCACCGGCATGTGGGTGCCGTACAGAGCGACGAACGCGCCCGTCGCCGCCTGGAAGCCGAGGTCGGGGCGCCCGACCAGCGTCATGACCGCGATCGGCACCGCCATCGCGATCGCCGCGCGCAGGCCGATCGCCCACCGCGGCGCCGGCGCCGGCGCGAGGCGGAACAGGCTCGACACCGCATGGGTCAGGTCGGCCGTGAATCTCCGGCCGGCGCCGTGCTGCGGCATCCGTCCTCCCGTCTCAGACCGCGGGGTCTTCGGCTCGCGCCGGTTCGGAGAGCAGCTGGTCGAGGAGCGCGAGCGCGGCGTCCTGCGGGGCGTCGGGGTCGAGCAGCCACTGGGTCTGCAGACCGTCGGATGCCGCGATCATGAGCGCGGCGGCCGCCACCGGATCGACGTCGGCACGGATGCGGCCCGTGCGCTGGTTGTGCCGTACGCGTTCGGCGATCTCGGTGCGCACGCGCACGAAGCGCTCGGTCGCGAACTCGCGCGCGGCGGGATGCCCCTCCTCCAGGGCAGAGGCGACGAGCGATGAGTACAGCTGCACGAGGCCCTGCACCTCGTGGTTGTGGTCGCTCCACCGGCGCAGCAGCTCGGTGGGCGTCACATCGGGGGGAACGGGCTCCCAGTCGTCGCCGCGGGCCTCGGACTGTCGGTAGACGGCGATCAGGAGCTCTTCGAGCGACCCGAAGTAGTGCTTCAGTGCAGCGTGCGTGACGCCGACCTCCTCGGCGATCGCGCGCAGGCTCGTGCGGTCGGAGCCGCGCTTCGCGAACACCTCGATGGCCCGATCGAGGATCTCCTGGCGACGGGCGACGCCCTTCGCGTACGACCCGCGCGGGGTCGGCTGGTGCTCCTCTTCGGCCATGCGCACAATGCTATCGAAGTAAAACCTCCACATGGAGGTTTTAGTGCTACCGTGTCCCGATGACCACGTCTTCCTCCGGAGCCGTCGGCGTCGGCATCATCGGCGCCGGAAACATCAGCGATCAGTACCTGACCCACCTGTCGAGCTTCCCCGACGTGCGCGTCATCGCGATCGGCGACGTCCTCGAGGACCGCGCGAAGGCGCAGGCCGAGAAATACGGCGTGCCCCACGCGGGCGGCATCGACGTCGTGCTGAACGACCCCGACGTCGACATCGTCGTGAACCTCACGATCCCGGCCGTGCACGTCGAGGTCTCGCTGGCGATCATCGCCGCCGGCAAGCACGTGTGGACAGAGAAGCCGATCGGCATCGACCGCGAGGAGTCGCAGCGACTGCTCACGACGGCGGACGCTGCGGGCCTGCGCGTCGGCGTCGCACCCGACACGGTGCTGGGCCCGGGCATGCAGACGGCCAAGCGCGCGATCGCGCGCGGCGACATCGGCCGTCCGCTGTTCGCGACGACGTCGTTCCAGTGGCAGGGTCCGGAGATCTTCCACCCGAACCCCGCCTTCCTCTACGCGAAGGGCGGCGGACCGCTCCTCGACATGGGCCCGTACTACGTGTCGGCGCTGGTGCACGTGTTCGGTCCCGTCGCGTCGGTCGCAGCCCTCGGCCTGCAAGGCTCACCCACGCGCACGGTGCAGGTGGGCGAGCTCGCCGGCACCGAGTTCCCGGTCGAGATCCCCTCGACGCTGTCGGTGCTGATGGACTTCGAGCAGGGTGGCCAGGCGCAGAGCCTGTACAGCACCGACTCGCCGCTCAAACGCCACGGCATCGTCGAGATCAACGGCACCGAGGGCACGATCGTGATCCCCGACCCGAACTACTTCGGCGGCGACATCACGATCACGCGGCCGCTCGCCGACGCCTCCGTGAGCGAGCAGGAGGTCATCCAGGTGCCGCAGGAGGGCGTCCTCGTCGGACGCGGCTTGGGCCTGCTCGACATGGCCCGCTCGATCCGCGGCGGCCGCCCGCACATCGCCACCGGCGAGTTCGGCTACCACGTGCTCGACACCCTCCTGTCGATCGAGGAGGCAGCCGCGTCTCGCACGTACATCGACGTCGAGAGCACGCTGGGCGAGGTCGGCTCGCTTCCCGCGGACTTCGACCCGCTGGCCGCCACGCTCTGATCGGCTCCGTTCCGGGCTCCACACAAATCGCGAGAGGGTAGATCTCCGCCACGCTGCGTGCGGAAATCTACCCTCTCGCGAATCCAGGGACAGGGGTTCACGGATGCCGCGGGCCACAGCATCCGTGATCTCCGTCGCGTCAGCGGAAGAAGTCGCCGAGACCGGGCAGCTCGAAGTTCGAGATCTGCTCGCCGAAGCCCGTCACGGCTTCGCCGGCGCCGGCGAGCTGCTCGGACGCTCCGGCGACGAGGTCGCCCGCACCGCCGAGATCGACCCCGCCCGCGATCGCGTCGAGGTCCAGGCCGCCGGCGATGGCGTCGAAGTCCACGCCGAGCGTCGCCGCCTGGGCCAGAAGCGGGACGGCGACGGTGCTGACCACCGCGGCCCCGGCGACGGCACCGAGCACCCCGCCCGCGCCCACGAGCGCCGCGCTGCGCGCCAAGCCCCCGCCGGCCGACGTTCCGCTGCCACCGCGCCCGACCCGCGCGAGGAGGCCCGCCATCGCCCCCGGACGCATCGCCTCTGTGCGCGCCGCCGCGTGCGCGAGGTCCGGCGCGTCGGCGGAGCGCGGCTGCTCGGCCGGACGCAGCTCGGTGCGCATCCCGGCCTGCACCTGTGCCCGCTGCTCGGGCGTCAGCCGCGCGAACGCCTCCCGGTGGATGGCCTCGACCTGATGCGGGTCGGAGGTCTGGAGCAGGTACTCGTAGCGGGCGATCGCAGCCCGGTCTGCGGCGGTCGCGGGTGCGGCGGTGGGCGGCGTCGCTGCGGGCGGCGCGGCGGTGCCGGGCGCCGTCGACGCCGGAGGCGGCGTGAGGCCGACCGCAGTCGCCGGCGCGGGCGCGGCGGGCGTCGGCTGCCACGGGGCGGCCGCGGGTGGTGCCGCCGCGGAGCGCTGGTCACCGGTGACCGCTCCGGCGACATCGCGGACCATCGCGCGCCAGTCCGTGCCCCCGCCGGGCCCCGCGCCCTTCGAACCTGACGAGTCGAGGGCCTTGGCGGCGAGGCCGAAGAGACGGTTGAGCGAGCTCATGGGGTTTCCTTCCGGGTCGGAGACGTGGCGTGACGAAGAACGCCAAGGTCTCCTCCGCCCCGAAGGGCCGGCAACCCGGGATCCGGCGCTGGATCCGTAGTGACGAGCGTGCCGCAGACGGGAGTACTCCCCTTGTGCGATCCAGCCTACGGGCGGGCCCCTCGCGTTCGGCGCCCCGACGTCGGCACTCTCAGCAGATTGATCGGTTCCCCCGCCGTCCGCGTCGCGGCCCGCGTGGCCGCGTCAGCCGGCGAGCACGCGCGCGGTCGCCTGCGCCTGGATGCTGAGCTCGGCGGCCTTGAACGCGTGCGCCTGCGTCATCGCGTTCTCGGTGCGGTCGAGGCAGTCGCGGATGAGCTGCCCGAAGAACGGGAAGCCGGTCCTGCCGTGGGCGTCGAAGCGCTGCTGGCCGTCCTGGTTCACGAGCAGCACCTGGCCACCGCCGTTGTCGGTGGTGATGTCGATGTACTTGCGCAGTTCGAGGTAGCCGTCCGTGCCGAGGATGACGGTGCGACCGTCACCGAACACATCGATGCCGGCCGGCGTGAACCAGTCCACGCGCACGTAGCCGGTCATCCCGTTGTCGAGCACGACGTGGGCATCGCCGAAGTCCTGCAGCCCCGGTGTCTCACGGTGGGCGTAGTTCGCGATCGTCGCGCTCACGACCTCGCCGTCGGTCGCACCGGTGTAGTACAGCATCTGCTCGAAGTTGTGGCTGCCGATGTCGCAGAGGATTCCGCCGTACTGCTCCGGGTCGTAGAACCAGTCGGGGCGGCCGGTGCCGATGCGGTGCGGACCGAAGGAGACGACCTGCAGCACAGTGCCGATCGCGGCCTGGGCGATGAGCTGCCCGGCGAGGATCGCCGCTTCGGAATGCACCCGTTCCCCGTAGTACACGGCGAACTTGCGACCCGTGCGCGCCGTCGCCTCGCGGGCGGCGGTCAGCTGCTCGAGCGTCGTGATCGCCGGCTTGTCGGCGAAGAAGTCCTTGCCGGCCTCGATCACGCGGAGCCCCAGGGGTGCGCGGTCGGAGGCGATCGCCGCGCTCGCGACGAGCCGCACATCGGGGTCCGCGAGCACCTCCTGCTCGCTCGTCGCGACGCGCGCCTGCGGGAATCTCGCGAGGAAGTCGCGGACCTTCTCCGGGTCGGGGTCGTGGACGAGCGACAGCGTCGCGCCCGCCTCGACGAGCTGATCGACCATGCCGTGGATGTGGCCGTGGTCGAGGCCGACGGCCGCGAAGACGAACTCTCCGGGGCGGACGACGGGCTCGGGGAGCGGCTCGAAGGTGTACTCCAGGGTCATCGTGCGTCCTCCTGGCCCGTCATGTCGTATGTCCGCAGTCGCCCGCACATTCCGAAGCCGCGTTCCCCCACCGAGGCGACGGCCTCCTGCAGGCGCGCTTCGGCGAGGTGGGCGACGGAGCCTGCGGCCACAGCTTCGGCGAGGGTCAGCGCACGTTCGGCATCGGCCAGCGGCCCCTCCCGCACGATGTCGGGCCACGTCTGCGCACGGCTGCGGACGAGGGCGCCGGCGGCTTCACGGAAAGCGTCGAACGGTCCGCGGTCGCCCGCGACCACCGCGTCCCGCAGCACGCCGAAGCCCGCGACGGCGAGGTCGCGCCGGCGGGCGGCGCGTTCTGCGCGCTGAAGCGGATCGCCCAGGTCTGCCGCAGCGGCGTAGGCCGCAGCATCCGTCACGATCTCCGTCGGAAAGGTCATCACGGCGTCGCCCGCCTCCGGCAGGCCGGCGTTGCTCATGAGCACGATCACGCGCAGGCCGCCGTGGTTGACGACGCGGTGGATCGTGCCGGGAGCGAACCACACGACAGTCCCGGCAGTGAGCGGGGTCTCGCGGAAGCCGTCGGCGTCGAGCGTCTGCAGCGCGCCCTCGCCCGCGATGACCACGTAGGCCTCGGTCGACACGAGGTGAAGATGCGGACTGCCACCGCAGACGCCGTCGGGGGCCGCGCCGTCGTAGACGTCGAGGTGCGACAGCGAGATCCCTCCGGGGAAGGATGTCGCGCTCACGACGCGGCCTCGACGAGGGACCGGGTCTTCTCGAAGAAGTGCGGTGCACGAGCGACCAGTTGCCCGGCGCGGTAGTACGGGTCGTCGGCGCCCAGGGGCAGCGCGGTGAACTTACGCTCGAAGCCCGCCTTGTAGATCGCGGTGACGACCTCGACGGCGTTGCGGCCGTCGCGGCCGTCGGCGACGAGCGCCCGGCCGTCACGGATCGCCGCCAGCAGGTCGCCGATCTGCCCGGCGTGTCCGCGGTGCGGCAGCGGCTCGCGTTCGGCCACGAGCGCCTCGATGCGGGCGACGAGCTCGGCGTCGCCCCCGGTCGCGGGGAAGCCGTCGGGGCGCGAGGCCTCGGCGGCGACTGCCCACGGCAGCGAGATGCTCGCGTTCGCACCCTGGATGACGATCTGCTGGTCCTCGCCGTGGTGCACGACCGAGCTCGTGATCTGCGCGAGGCCACGGTCGTAGCGGAGCACCGCCACCGACAGGTCTTCGACCTCGGCGTTGTCGTGCTGCGCGTTGGCGAGCATCGCGACGATCTCGTTCGGCCGGCCGAGCAGCCACAGCATGAGGTCGATGTGGTGGATCGCGTGATTGAGGGTGCAGCCGCCGCCCTCCTTCTCCCAGGTGCCCCGCCACCACAGGTCGTAGTACGGCAGCCCACGCCACCAGGCCGAGTCGACCCGCACGTGCGAGATCGAGCCGAGCAGGCCCGAGTCGACGACGGCCTTGAGGGTCGCGACGTCGTCGCGGAATCGGTTCTGAGCGACCACCGAGAGGATCTTGCCCGAACGCTCCTCGGCGGCGAGGATGGCGTCGCACTCTTCGAGCGACGGCGCCATCGGCTTCTCGACGAGCACGTGCACGCCCGCGTCGAGGGCGGCGATGGCGAGCGCCGCGTGCGTCGAGGGCGGGGTGCCGATGCTCACGACGTCGAGCGCGGCCGCGGCGATCATCTCGAGCGGGTCGTCGTAGGGCGTCGCGCCGTCGAGGTCGAACGCGGCGGCCTTGAGCGCCGCCTTGCCGGGGACGACGTCGGCGAGTGCCACGATCTCGCACTCCTCAGGAAAGTCGAGGTAGCCGGCGATGTGCGCGTCCGCGATCCCTCCGGTGCCGATGATTCCGATCCTGAGCATGTGTCGCGGCCTCCTTGGCGCATTAATACGTATTACTAAGACGTAGTAGGTACTATCGCAGGAGACCGTGGATTCCGTCAAGCGCTTTCCCGTCGGGGCGAGCGGCTGGGGCGGCGGTCGAAGGCGGAAGGAGAGTCGCGTGGAGAAGCGCCCGACGAGCCACGACGTGGCCCGTGCTGCCGGAGTGTCGCAATCGACGGTCTCGTTCGTGTTCACCGGTCGCGCCGGCATCTCGCCGTCGACGCGGGAGAAGGTGCTGACGGCGGCGGCCGAACTCAACTACCGCCCGAATCTGGCGGCTCGTTCCATGCGGACCCGGCGCACGGGCCGGCTCGCGGTGGTCGTGCCGATCGCGAGCCTCACCCCGTTGACACTGCTCCCGGGGGCGATCGCGGCGGCACAGGATCAGGGGTACGTCGTCGAGGTGGTGAGCCTCCCGCACCAGGCGACCGAGCGCGACGAGCGTCTCGCCGAGCTGATCGGCTCCCGTCAGTACGAGGGCGTGCTGTCGTTCACTCCCCTCCCGTCGGCCGATGCGGGCCCGGAACCCGCAGGCGACGCCGGGACGGATCCGGGCCTCGCGGAGGGCGAACCCGACAAGGTCGTCGTCCTCGCCGTCGCCGAGTTCGACGACGAGATGCGCACCGCCGGAGCGCTGACCGACGCCCTGCCGATCGTGACGATGATGGAGCACCTCGCTGCCGGAGGGCAGCGACGGTTCCTGCATCTCGCGGGGCCCCCGGACTTCCGCTCGTCGCTGGCGCGGCGCGAGGCGTACCTCTCGACCATCGAGCGGCTCGGCCTGGAGTCTTTGGGCGTCATCGACGGCGATTGGAGCGGTCGCTCCGGCGAGGATGCCGTGAACGCTCTGCCCGACGGCATCCTTCCGGTCGCCGTGATCGCCGCGAACGACCTCATCGCCACCGGGGCGCTCCGCGCCGCGACGAAGCGCGGATGGCGCGTACCCGAGGACCTCACCCTCACCGGCTGGGACGACCACCCCCAGAGTGCCTTCCTCGCACCGTCGCTCACGACCGTGCGGCAGGATCGCGAGCGGCTCGGTGCACACTCCATGCATCGCCTCATCGCGGCAGTGCGGGGCCTGCCCGCTCCCCCCGAGCCGGCCGACCTGCTGCGCGTGGTGTGGCGTGAGTCGACGGGCGCCGTGCCCGCGGCGTAGCACGGCGCTTCCCGGCCGGACCAGCCCGTCACAACCGGCCGACGGTCTCGATGTCCTCGAGGAAGTCGGCGGCCACCTGTGCCGAGACGGTGGCCCGCGTGCCGGCGATCGCGGCGGTGTAGTCGTCCATGAACGGGCCGGCGGGCTCGTCGGCACCGGAGTCCATGGCGTTCTCGAGCGCCGACTGCGACGCCTTCCGCGCCGCGAACTCGATGTCGGCGGGCGAGAACCCGTCGGTCATCTCGACCAGCTCCGGCACGTCGATCCCCACCGCGGCGTCAGGGATGTACCGGCGCCAGATCGCGTCGCGCGCCTGCTGATCGGGAAGGCCGATCGGGATGACGTAGTCGAAGCGGCCGTGCCGGAGGAACGCGGCATCCAGCGATCTGATGAAGTTCGTGGCGCAGATCAGCAGGCGTCCGGGCTGCTCCCGGAACGCCGGGATGATCTTGAGCAGCTCGTTCGTGACGCCCTGCGTGGGCGACGGCGGCTCGCCCTGACGGTGCGAGGCGATCTCCTCGACCTCGTCGATGAACACGACCGCGTGCTCGAGCTCGGCGATCGTCGCGAACGTCTCGCGCAGCGCACCGGCGAGCCCACCCGGGTGCGACGCGAGACGCGAGGGGAACACCTCGACGAACGACCACTCCAGGCGCGAGGCGATCGCCTTGGCGAACGTGGTCTTGCCGGTGCCGGGAGGACCGAACAGCACGATCGCGCGCGGCGGCACCACCCCGAACCGCTCGGCGAGCTCGGACTGCGCCAGCGGCAGCACCACCCGCCGCTCGAGCAGCGCCTTCTCGGTGGTCATGCCGCCGACCGCGTCCCAGAGCCCGCGCGGCAGCACGCGGCCGCCGAGCTCGGCGAGGCGCTTGAGCTCCTCACGCTGGACCGGGATGTGCCGCTCGAAGTAGTGCAGGTCCTGCTTCAGTTCGAACCCCTGGTGCAGGAACGCGCCCATCTTCGTCTCCGCGGCAGGCATGAGGGCGGAGAGCTTGGAGATGCCCTGCGGCGCCATGCGCGCCTCGAGCGCGGCGAGGAGCGACGAGCCGATGCCCATGCCGCGGACATGGGAGGCGGTGGCGAGGAACACCACCCATCCCTGCGCGTGCGCCGTGCGGCCGATCGCGGCACCGACCACCTGCTCGCCGACGACGGCGACCACCGCATGATCCTTCGCGCACGACGCGAGCACCTCGGACAGGCTGTAGACCGGCTCGACACCCTCACCGGTCACCTGCTCCCAGAGCCGCAGAATGCCGTCGACATCGTCGGCGTGATAGTCGCGGATCCGCCAGCCTGCCATGGCCCGGACTCCCTTCGGTGCGAGGTGGGTCGCCTCAGGCTACCCACGCGGCACAGGTGCGGACAGTCGTATTTCGTGCGTCCGGCCGGACGGACTGTCGGGCGTCCCTCATGGCGAAAGAGCACGCGACGGGACGGAGGAGCTCGCTGCTTCCCGGGACGCGCGGACGGAAGAGGGATGCCCCGGCCCGAGGCATCCGACTTTTATTCGGTGGTGCGGGTGTCGAGCTCGGCGCGGGCGGCCTCGATCGCGACGTCGGTCGCGGAGTACCCGTGCTCGGGACCGGGGAACACGCCGCCGCGCACCTCGCGGGCGTACGCGGCGACGCCGGCCACCATGTCGGGGCCGATGGCGCCGTAGCGCTTGACGAAGGCGGCGGTCTTGCCCTCGGTGATGCCGAGCAGGTCGTGGATCACCAGCACCTGCCCGTCTGCGGGGCCGGCGCCGATGCCGATCACGGGGATCTCGAGCGCCGGCAGCACGACGGCGGCGACATCGGCCGGCACGGCCTCGATCACGAGCACGCTGGCGCCGGCATCCTGCACGGCGAGGGACTCGCGCACGATCCGCGCGGCCGACTCCGCGGTGCGCCCCTGGGCGCGGAGGCCCCCGAGTGCCACCGCAGTCTGCGGTGTGAGGCCCACGTGGGCGACGACGGGGATGCCGGCCTCGGCGATCGCGCGGATGCGGCTGAGTCGCGCCTCTCCCCCTCCCTCGAGCTTGACGGCGTCGGCGCCGGTCTCCTTGACGAAGCGGATCGCGGTCGTGACCGCCTGCTCGTCCGACACCTCGGTCGACCCGAACGGCAGGTCGGCGACGACGAACGCCGACTGCACGCCGCGGCGCACCGCTCCGGCGAGCACGAGCATCTCCTCGACGGTGACCGCGACGGTCGAATCGTGCCCGAGCACGACCTGCGCGCCGGAATCGCCGACGAGCACCATGTCGACCTCGGCCTGCTCTGCCACCCGGCCGGTCGGGTAGTCGTAGGCCGTGACCATCACGATCGGCTCGCGCCGCGCCTTCATCTCGGCGAGTCGCTGCAGGGTGACCTGTGCGCGCATCACGCACCTCCTAGGACGGTGTTGTCGATGAGCCGCGTGCTGCCGACGCGGGCCGCGATCGCGACCAGCACGGGTGCGTCGACGACGGCGACGGGGGCGAACGTGATCGGGTCGACGAACGCCACATACTCGGAATGGATGCCGGCTGCCTCGAGTGTCGCCAGCGCCTGGGCGCGCAGCGCCTCGGTGTCGGAGATGCCGGAGGCCGCAGCATCCGTCACCTCCTGCAGGGCGCGCGGGATCGCGAGGGCCCGCGCGCGCTCGTCGGGCGAGAGACGCGCGTTGCGGCTGGAGCGGGCGAGGCCGTCCGCGTCGCGCGACGTGGGGCACACGACGAGGGCGACCGGGATGCCGAGATCGGCGACGAAGCGGCGGATGACGGCGACCTGCTGCGCGTCCTTCGCGCCGAAGTACGCGTGGTCCGGGAGCGCCGCGAGCAGCAGCTTCGTCACCACGGTGGCGACGCCGTCGAAGTGGGCGCGGCCGCGCTCGGCGCCCTCGAGGGTCTCGGCGATCAGGCCGGCGACGCTGACGGTGGTGGCGAAGCCGTCGGGGTAGACCTCGGAGGCCTCGGGGGCGAAGACGACGTCGACCCCCTCGGCCTCGGCGAGCGCGAGATCGGCCTCCTCGGTGCGCGGGTAGGCGGCGAGGTCGGACTGCTCGTTGAACTGCGCGGGGTTGACGAAGATCGTCATCACGACGGTGTCGTCCCTCTTGCGGGCAGCGCGGAGCAGCGTCGCGTGGCCTTCGTGGAGCGCGCCCATCGTCGGGACGAGACCGATGCTGCCGCCGCGGCGATCACGCAGCGCGGTGCGGAGGTCGGCGACGGTGCGGACGACGATCATGAGCCCACCCCCTGGCGCGCACGGAGGTCGCGCGTCGCCGCGACCAGGGCGTCGAAGAGCGCGGCGCGCTCGGGCAGCCGTTCAGCGACGGCAGCGCGCTGGCGGGCGACCGTCTCCTCGTCGCCGCGGGCGATGGGTCCGGTGAGGGCGGCCGCGCCGTGGGCCTCCCAGTTCGCGACGGTCGCGCGCACGAGCGGTGCGAGCGCCTCGCGCGGGACTCCGGCGGTGACCGCCAGCTCCTCGGCGAACGACTCGAGCGTCACGAGGAAGTTCGAGGCGATCGACGCGGCCGCGTGGTACGCGGCGCGGTCGGCATCGGACACGTCGAACGGCGTCATCCCGAGCGCCTCGGCGAGCGCGTGGGCGGTGGCGAGGGCCTGCGCGGTCGAGCCGGCGAGAGCCGTGGGCACGCCCGCGAACGAGGTCGCGCCGGTCACGGCCGTGAGGGGATGGATGCTGAGCGCCTCGTGCGGTGCGAGCGGCTCGAGCGTCGTCGCGCCGGAGAAGTGCCCGACCAGGCGTCCCGGTGCGATGAGTGCCGCCGCGGCGCCGATCTCGGCGTCTGGGACCGCCAGCAACACGATGTCGGCGTCCTCGCCGGTCGCACCGCGGCCGAGAGGGCCGGCGACCTCGACGCCGACGTCGCGGAGAGCCGCTGACATCGCCCGGCCGACGCGGCCGTCGCCCACGATCGCGACGCGGGCACGCGCGCTTGCGGAGTGCGAGTCCGGCATCGTCGTCGTCTCCCGTCACGGCGCATGGATCCGGTCCAGGACGGCTGAACCAGGTTCAAAACTACTCGCCGCACGGAGGCTCGGCGAACGCCCTCCGCTGCCGGAGAGGCTCGCGCGGTCGGTTTCGGCATGCGCGGTCGAACCGTACGACCGCGAACGCCGATACGAACAGCGCGTACCCGACGCTCGCCGGATCGAGCCGCGAACGCCGATACGAGCAGCGCAAGCCCGAGGGCGGACCGAGGGGCTCGGCATCCGTCGTTCTGTCCATGCGTTCGTGAAACGGGCGCGGCCCCCGACCGGCGAGAGTCGGGGCCGCCGCTTCGTACCCCGCTACGTCTGCGCGGGCGCCTGGTATGCGACGTGGACGCGGCCGATCTCGCCGTCGAACGCGAACGGCATCTTGTCGACGTATGCGCGTGACACGGCGCCGCCGTACGCGCGGCCCACGTCGAGGCAGTCGTTCGCCGAGAACAGCAGGGGCGCACTCACGGGCACGGTGCCCGACGCGACCTCCGCACCGTCGATCCGCAACACGATGCTGAGCGGGCCGCCCGGTCGCGGCTCGACGTACGAGGTCTCGATCTCGATCGCGTGGTCGCCCGCGGCGAGCGGCTCGGATGCGGCAATGATCGTCCGCTGCACGAGGAACAGGTTGTACTCGTACGTCAGGATGCCGTCGACGACGAACGCCGTGAGTCCGCCGCCCGCGCCACCGAGCTTGTAGAGCACGCCATTCGCCTGGTCGCCGACCTTCACCTCGATCGAGACGACGTTCGGCTTGTTGCCGAGCGCCGGCGCGCAGAACTCGGGGACGCGGGACGTATCGCCTGAGAACTCCCATTCGGTGTACGGCGGCGCGATCCGCAGCTCCGGGTGGAACGGCGCGATCCACAGGCCGCCGCCGATCGGGAGCACCTTGTTCTTCGCCGCCTCGATCGCGAACAGCTCCTTGAGCCCGGCGAGCTTCTCCGGATGCTGGTCGGCGACGTCGTGGGCCTGGCTCCAGTCCTCGTCGAGGTGGTACAGCTCCCATTGGTCATGGTCGGGTGTCCAGGTCTGGATCCCGGGCGGGACGCCGGGAACCCACGGCAGACGAGGGCCCGTCGTCGACGCGAGCCAGCCGTCCTCGTAGATCGACCGGCTGGCCATGATCTCGAAGTACTGCACACGGTGGCGACCGGCGGCCGTCTCGTCGTCGATCGAATACGCGAAGCTCGTGCCGTCGATCGGGTCCTGCGGAAAGCCGTTGACCATATCGGGGTGCGAGATGCCGAGGATCTCGTAGATCGTGGGCGCCAGGTCGATCACATGGTGGAACTGCGTGCGCGGAGCCGGGTCGTGCGCGATCCGCGCCGGCCACTGGAGGAACATCGGGTTGCGGGTGCCACCCAGGTGCGAGGCCATGAGCTTCATGCCCTGGTACGGCGACGACCCGGCCCACGCCCAGGCCGCATGGTACTGGTTGTCGGTCGCCGGCGTTCCGAGCGCGTCGAGCCCTCCGAGTTCCTCGAGCGCCGCGATGTGCTGGTCGACGGTGGTCGGAATCATGTTCTGCGCGAGCAGCTCGCTGATCGTGCCGTTCTGCCCCTCGCCCGACGAGCCGTTGTCGCCCCAGATGTAGACGACGATCGTGTTGTCGATGTACCCGAGGCGCTCGAGCTCGTCGACGACGCGGCCCGCCTGCACGTCGGCGTGCTCGCCGAAGCCGGCGCACAGCTCCATGAGGCGTGCCTGGAACGGCTTCTGGTGGTCGGGGATGTCGTCCCAGCCCTGCAGCGACTCGGGCCGCGGCGTGAGGACGGCGTCCTCGGGCACCCAGCCGGCCGCCTTCGCTCCGGCGAGGGCGTCCTCGCGGTACGCGTCCCAGCCGTCGTCGAAGACGCCCTTGTACTTGTCGGCCCACTCCTTGTGCACATGGTGCGGACCGTGGATCGCGCCGGCCGCCCAGTACATGAAGAACGGCTTGTCGGGCGAGAGCGCCTTGTGGTCGCGGAGCCACGAGATCGCGTCGTCGGCGATGTCCTCACTGAGGTGGTACCCCTCCTCCGGCGTCTTCGGCGGCAGCACGCTCGTGGTGTTGCGCACCAGATTGGGCTCGTACTGCGAAGCCTCGCCGGCGAGGAACCCGTAGAAGTACTCGAACCCGTTGCCGGTGGGCCAGTTCTCGAACGGTCCGGCCTTGGTGGTCTCCTCGGCGGGGGTGTTGTGCCACTTGCCCCACGCCGCCGTGGAGTAGCCGTAGTTGCGCAGCACCTCGGCCATGGTCGCGCTGCTCTTCGGGATGTGTCCGGAGTAGCCGTCCCAATCGGCCGCCAGCTCGGCGATCTGACCGGCCCCGACGCGGTGGTGGTTGCGCCCCGTGAGGAGCGCCGCACGGGTCGGCGAGCACA
This sequence comes from Microbacterium sp. F01, assembly GCF_056156365.1. Lineage (NCBI taxonomy): Bacteria > Bacillati > Actinomycetota > Actinomycetes > Micrococcales > Microbacteriaceae > Microbacterium > Microbacterium sp. F01. The sequence goes on along the minus strand of NZ_CM149592.1, from coordinate 516,069 downwards.
TGGCGGTGGTGTGGAAGCGGTTGAAGCCGATGCCGCCCTCGCGGATCCGCTCGAGCGTCGGGGTGTTCACCTTGCCACCGACCGGTGCGGGCAGCGCGGGCCCTGCGTCATCGATCAGGACCACGAGGATGTTCGGAGCGTCGTCGTTCAGGTGTCGTTCCGGCGGCAGCGGCGAGTAGGTCGACTCGGCGAGAGTGCGCCCCGCGTAGCTGCCTGACGGCTTCGGGGGAAACGGCAGGGTCCGCGCGGGCGGGAGCGATGCTCCAGCGACGGAGTGGCGGTCGTCAGCGGTCATGCGTGTCTCCTGTCCCCGAAAGCGGGCGGGCCAGAGCGCCACCCCCAGTGGTGTCACCGTATCGACAGGCGTGCATGCATGGCATCATGCGGATCGCGTGAACTCGTCCGCGAAGGTGAACATCGCGTGACGCGGGACGAGCGGGTCCGCGGGATCCCGACGGGGTCTGCGCACGCAGAGGCGCGACCTTCCTGCCACTTCCAGGATATCCGGGGGTGGGGGCCTTGCGGCAAGAGCCCCTCGAGGGCGCATACTGGTCGGTCGCGACGCTCCCCGCCCCGTTCCTCCTTCCTCACTCCGTCAGAATCCGCGTCGCGAAGCCGCCAGGAGCCGATGCCGTGAATTCCCGTCCGATCAGCGATTCGAACCCGTCCTCTCCCTCAGCGGACACCACTGCTTTCCACCTCCCCGAGCGCCTCGCCGCCAAATCCGACCCGGCCCTCATCGGCGGTGACGAGCTGCACTTCGCCTCGATCGCCGACACCCTCGAGCGCTCGATCGCAGGCCTCGAGGATCGCCTCGACGAGCTGCGCCGCCGCCCCGGCGGTCACGGCCAAGCGGGCGTCGAACGCGACATCGAGATCCACCGCGTCTCGGCGCGGCTGCGGGTGCTGCGCCGCTTCGGGGTCGACGCGTGCCTCGGGCGCATGGTTCCCGCGGACGGCTCTGCGCCCGTCTACATCGGCCGCTTCGGACTCACGGATGCTGCGGGCCGACGTCTTCTCGTCGACTGGCGTACGCCCGCCGCCGAGCCGTTCTTCGCCGCCACGCACGCGCACCCGTCGGGGCTCGTCAGCCGCCGCCGTTACCGGTGGACGGGCGACCACGTCACCGACTACTGGGACGAGGTCTTCACCGCCGAAGGGCTGGACCACAACGCCGCGCTCGACGACCAGTCCGCGTTCATCGCGAGCCTCAGCGCCAGCCGGTCGCCGCGCATGCGCGATGTGCTGGGCACGATCCAGGCCGACCAGGACGCCATCATCCGCGCCGGGTCACGTGGAGCACTCGTCGTCGACGGCGGCCCCGGTACGGGCAAGACCGTTGTGGCGCTGCACCGCGCCGCATACCTCGTGTACTCCGACCCGCACCTCGGCGAGGGGCGCGGCGGCGTGCTGTTCGTCGGCCCGAGCCCCGCGTACCTCTCCTACGTCGAGGACGTGCTCCCGAGCCTCGGCGAGGAGAGCGTGCAGACCTGCACGGTGCGCGACCTCGTGACCGAGGGTGCAGCGGCGCGGCCCGAGACCGATCCCGTCGTGGCGCGTCTCAAGGCCGACGCGCGCTTGGTCGACGCCATCGAGCCCGCCGTCCGGCTCTACGAGGAGCCGCCCACCGAGGGTCTCGTCGTCGAGACACCATGGGCCGAGCTGTGGCTCGCTCCCCAGGATTGGGCCGAGGCGTTCGCGTCGGCCGAGGCGGGCCTGCCGCACAACGAGGCGCGCGACCAGGTGTGGGAGACGGTGCTCGACATCCTCACCGACCAGGTCGACGGCGAGGAGGTGCCGCTGCACCAGCTGCGGCGAGCGCTGGCCCGCAACGAGGAGCTGACGCGCGCCTTCGGTCGCGCATGGCCGCTGGTCGAGGCATCCGTTCTCGTGTCCGATCTGTGGAGCGTGCCGGCGTATCTGCGGCGCTCGGCGCCGTGGCTCGAACCGGCTGAGATCGAGGCGCTGCAGAGAACGGATGCTGCGGCCTGGACCATCGCGGACCTGCCGCTGCTCGACGCGGCCCGGCGACGGCTCGGCGATCCGGGTGCGTCACGGCGCCGGCGGGAGCGCGAGGCGAAGCTCGCGCAGGAGCGCGAGTACATGGCGCAGGTGGTCGATCGCCTGAAGGAGGCCGGCGACGAAATGATGCAGTGGCTCGACGGCGACGACCTGCGCAACAGCCTCGTCGACGAGTCGGTGCTCGACGCCGTCGATCCCGACCTCCTCGCGGGGCCGTTCGCGCATGTGATCGTCGATGAGGCGCAGGAGCTCACCGATGCGGAATGGCGGATGCTGCTGGCCCGCTGCCCGTCGCGCAGCTTCACGGTCGTCGGCGACCGGGCGCAGGCGCGGCACGGGTTCCACGAGTCGTGGCAGGAGCGCCTGGAGCACGCGGGTCTCACCGACGTCGGGGTGTCGTCGCTCACCATCAACTACCGCACGCCGAGCGAGGTCATGGCCGAGGCCGAGCCGGTGATCCGAGCGGCGATCCCCGATGCGAACGTACCGACGTCGATCCGGTCGAGCGGAGTGCCGGTGCGGCATGCCGCGGTGGCGGACCGCGACCGGATCCTGTCGGAGTGGCTGGAGGAGCACGGCGAGGGAGTCGTGTGCGTCATCGGAGACCCCTCGTTCGCGCCCCGGGAGCGGGTGCGCTCGCTCACCCCGGAGCTTGCGAAGGGCCTCGAGTTCGACCTCGTCGTGCTCGTCGAGCCCTCGACCTTCGGGGACGGCATCGAGGGCGCGGTCGACCGGTACGTCGCGATGACCCGCGCGACCGAGCGGCTGGTGGTGCTGGAGGGTTAGGTAGGGGGACGGATGCCGCGGCGCGCAGGCGCGGTTCCCAGACTTCGCAGAAGCTCACCGATGTCGTCGCCGATGTCGAAAGCGCTGCGAGGTTCGTGCGATTCTGCGAAGTCTGGGATTCTGGACGTCGTGACCCGCGCCCAGATCGTCGCCGACCGCATCGTGCGCGAGGCGGATGCCTCGGGATTCCGCGCCCACGGCTTGCACGTCCTCGTCGGAGACGACGTCGCCGAGCACCGGTGGACCGCGGATGTTCGCGAAGACATCCACTCGGCCGCGAAGGGCGTCTGCGTGATCGCGGCGGGGATCGCCGCGGACGAGGGGCTGATCTCGCTCGACGCGCCCATCGCCGCGCACCTCCCCGACGTCGAGCTCGGCGAGGGCGTCGACGACGTCACGCTCCGCCATCTGCTCACCATGACGAGCGGCATCGACCTGCCCTGGTCCGAGACGATGATGACCGACTGGCCCGACCTGTCCGAGGAGTTCCTCGGACGCCCTTCACGCGGTCGGGTGTTCCAGTACTCGAACGCCAGCACGTACACGGCGATGCGCGTCCTCGCCGAGCGGGTGGGCGATGTCGGCGACTACCTGGGGCCACGCCTGTTCGCGCCGCTCGACATCGACGATCCCTCGTGGGATCGCTGCCCGAAAGGGCGCATCGTCGCCGGCGGCGGCCTCGCCCTGCGCACCGAGGAGCTGTCCCGCATCGGTCGGCTCATCCGCGATCGCGGGCGCTGGGAGGGACGGCAACTCATGTCGCCCGAGTGGATCGACGCGATGCACTCCGACTGGGTGGTCGCCGGCGAGAACCCGGGATACGACGGATACGCCCTCGCGGGCTGGCGTGGTCCCGGCGAGGCGTGGCGACTCCACGGCGCTTACGGTCAGCTGCTCATCTTCGCAGGCGACGCGGTGGTGACGATCACCGCCGACGACCACTTCGGCGCTGACCGCATGGCCGCCTTCGCCGTCGAGGCCCTTCGCGACTGACGCGGCACGAAGCGCAGCACGTCACTCGCCCCCCCGTGCCGCGACGCGTCAGCCGCGCTGTACGTAGTGGCGCACGGTGTCGTCCCTCTCGACGAGGAAGCGATCGTCCTCCGGGTAGTACACCGCCCTGTCGATGTCGTCTCCCGCGAATCCTCGAATACTCTCCAGGCTGTCCCACCGCGAGACAGTGAGGATCTCCGTCAGGCCGTCCGGGAGTTCGCGCGTCAGGGTCCAGGCGTCCTTGTTCCCCGGAGCCGCGCGATACTCCTCGATCCCCGTCCGCTCGACGTAGTCGACGTATTCGTCGCGGTCTTCCGTGCGGATCACTCCACGCCATACCCGCACGACGTACCGATGGTGGCTGTGGTCTGCGAGGTCGGGCTCCGCCCGCGCGACGTCGGCGACCTCCTCCTCGGGGCGCGGCGGGATGTTCTCGTCGACCTCGAGCTCGGGGATGCTCGACTCACCCGGCCCCGGAACATGGGCGTGAGAGAAGTGCTCGTCATAGGTGGACACCGCGACTCCTTCCTTCGGCGACAGTCACAGCGTAGATCCGCAGACGTCAGCGCACGCGCAGTTCCTCCGGCAGCACCACGACGTCGACCAGCGCGCCGTTGCGCCAGACCGTCATCTCCATGCGGCGGCCGATCGCACCCTCGACCATGCGCCGCTGCAACGCCGTCGGGTCGGCGATCGTGACGCCGTCGAGCGAGAGCACGATGTCGCCGATGCGAGCACCGGCCACCGCGGCGGGACTGTTCGGCACGACCGAGACCACCTGCATCCCGACCCTCGATCCCGCCTTCGCTGCGACGTCCGGGCCCAGCGGCACCGTCGAACCCGCGATACCCAGCCAGGCTCGCCGCACCCGGCCTGCGACGCGCAGGGCGTCGATGATCTCGCGCGTCGTGGCGTTGATGGGCACCGCGAGCCCCAGGCCGATGCCGGCGACCGCGGTGTTCACGCCGACCATGCGGCCCGTGCTGTCGGCGAGCACGCCGCCGCTGTTGCCCGGATTGAGGGCCGCGTCGGTCTGGATCACCTCGTCGATGACCCGCCCCGACCTCGTCGGCAGTGAACGCCCGAGCGCCGACACGATCCCCGCGGTCACGCTGCCCGAGAAGCCGCGCGGATTGCCGAGCGCGACCACGAGCTGCCCGACGCCGAGTTTCGAGGCATCCCCCATCGTCAGCGGCGGCGGGGTGTCGACGTCGGCGCGCAGCACGGCGAGGTCCGACAGAGGATCGGCACCGATGACGGATGCCGCCGCCACTGTGCCGTCCGGAAACGCGACCTCCACCCCCACCGCACCCTCGACGACGTGCGCGCTGGTGAGCAGATGCCCGTCCGACGTGATCACCGAAGCGCTGCCGGCTCCCGACCCCTGCCGGGTGCGCACGCTCACGGCCGCGACGGACGGCAGCACGATCTGCGCGACGCGCATGACCGTCGAGGAGTAGGCGTCGAGCGCCTCCTGGTCGTCCACGAAACCAGTGTCGACCCGTCACGGATGCTGCGGCAGAAGTTCGCCGACGGCGGAAGCGTCAGGGCGCAGCATCCCACCAATCCAGCGCTCGCGTGCCGATCAGCGTGAGCCAGCGCGAGGGCTCCCCCTCGGCGACGTCGACGTCGAACCAGGTGCGACCCGGCAGCGGCGTGGTCTGCGGCCAGGTGCCGTCGGGATGCCGGGCGGCGCGCACGGCCTCCACGGCGTCGGCGAGCCGCGGGTCGGGCGGCGTGCCCTCGAGCAGCGCGACGTCGCGGAAGTGGTCGAGTGCGGCCAGCGCGCTGTAGCGGTGCCGGTTCGGGTAGACGAAGCGCGTGACGAAGTCGCCGACCATCTCGCCAGTCGTCGCCCGGGTCATGAGATGGCGTGACAGGAGGTACTCCTCGCCGCCGTGGCGGGCGTCGCGCATGCTCGTGTCGCCGGTGATCCGCTCGTACGCGAGGATGCCGCGCGCCGCGTTGAGGGTCGAGTGGAACGACGAGCGCACCGAGTCGCCCTCCTCGGCCTCGCAGTTCCAGCCGCCATCGGCGAGCCGATGCTCGGGGAACCAGGCGACCAGCCGCGACACGTCGGCGCCGAGCCACGCGCCGCTCGCCAGAGTGTACGAGTTGATGCAGATGTCGACCTCGCCACCCCAGTAGGGCAGGTCGTCGTACTCCCACCGGCTGTTCGCGGCGAGCTTGTCGGCGGTTCCGTCCAGCGCGGCCGCGTCGACGCCCCACTCGCGGAGGTCTTTCAGCACCCAGGTGGTCGCGACCCAGGGCTGACCCGGCTCGTCCTGTTCGGCGCTTCCGAAGAAGCCGGCGGGGAAGAAGGCGCCACCGGCCCACTGGCCGTCGGCGTCCTGCTTCGCCAGCATCCGCGCACCGAAACCCTCGGTCGCCACCCGCGCACGCGTCGCCTCCCAGACCTCGGGCGGAGCGCCCGCGAGATCGCGCTCGACCTGCCAGCGCAGTGCCGGGTCGGAGTCGAGCAGCCAGTCGAGCAGATCCTGATCGATGGTCATGCGGGCAGGTTAGCCACCGCCGCCGACAACGTCGATCGCAGCGCATCGCGCCGGCCCGCAGCATCCACCTGGCGCATAGCTTCGTCACCAGAACCGTCCAGGCCCGCTTCCTACGCTCGATCGCATGCCCGAATCCCGACGACGGGCGAGCGGATTCCTCGGCGGTCTCGCCGGGCTGCTCGGCCTCAGCGCCCTTGCCGGAGTCCTCGTGGCCGCCACCGTCACCCCGGCGGTCGCCCTCACCAGCGGTGCGGCGTCACAGGCGATCACCCTGTTCGACAATCTGCCGAGCACGCTCGAGATCGACCAGCTCATGGTGCCGAGCAATTTCTACGCCACCGACCCCGACACGGGCGAGGAGGTGCTCATGGCGCAGTTCCTCGAGCAGGACCGCACGCCGGTCACCTACGACCATGTCTCGTCGGCGATGTACGACGCGATCCTGTCAAGCGAGGACCCGCGCTACTACGACCACGGCGGCGTCGACCTCATCGGCACGACCCGTGCCGTGCTGTCGAACCTCGAGGGTGGTGGCGAGACCCAGGGAGGGTCGACCATCAGCCAGCAGTACGTCAAGAACGTGCTGGTGCAGCAGTGCGAGGCGACCGCGACGACGCAGGAGGAGAAGTACGCCTGCTGGTCCGAGGCGACCACGTCGTCCGGCACCGCGGGCATCGAACGCAAGCTGCAGGAGATGCGGTACGCCATCGCACTCGAGCAGACGTACTCGAAGGACGAGATCCTGCTCGGCTACCTCAACATCGCGAACTTCGGCGGCACCACGTACGGTGTCGAGGCGGCCGCCCGCTACTACTTCGCCACGACCGCCGCGAACCTGACCGTCGGTCAGGCGGCGACCCTCGCCGGCATGGTGCAGAACCCCAACTCGTACCGGATCGACCGACCTGCCGGCTCGATCACGGCCTCCGACGGCGCGACCTTCAACAAGGCGCCGGATGGCGTCATCGACGACGGCGCGACGCTCGGCGCGCTCGACGCGCTGGTGCAGTCCGGCGAGATCACCGAGGAGCAGAAGCTCGCCGCGGCCGACGGGTACACCTCGACGAAGGTGCGCCAGCTCTACGTGCTCAGCCGCATGCTCGATGACGGCAAGATCACGCACGACCAGTACGTCGCCGCCGCGATCGAGCCCATCACCCCGGCGATCACGCCGACCGTCACAGGTTGCGCCGCGGCCGGCGGCGCCGCCTACTTCTGCGAGTACGTGAAGGACGTGATCCTCAGCGACGCCGCCTTCGGCGAGACCGCGACCGACCGGCTGCAGACCCTCCAGCGCGGCGGCCTGAACGTCTACACGACGCTCGACTCCCGCGTGCAGTCGGCCGCCGAACAGGCGATGACGCAGTACGCGCCCACGTCCGCCACCATGCCCACCTCCAGCGGGGCGTCGACAGGACGCTTCGGGTCGACGACCGTGAGCATCGAGGCATCCACCGGCCGCATCCTCGCGATCGCGCAGAACACGACCTACAGCGAGGACGCCGCCGTCGACGACGATCCGAATTACTCGTCACTCGTCTTCGCCGGAGACCTCGCGGTCGGGGGTTCGACGGGCTTCAGCGCCGGTTCGACGTTCAAGCTGTTCACGCTCCTCGACTGGCTCGAGCAGGGCCACTCGGTGAACGAGACCCTCGATGGGCGGCTGCGCGTGTTCGACCACCTCACGAACTCGTGCGACGGCGACTGGACCAACACCTCGAACACCCTCGTGAACAACTTCGGCAAGGCGGCGGGCCGCATCGGCACGCCCCTGCAGTTCACGGCGTCGTCGCTGAACACCGGGTACTTCGCCATGGCCGAGAAGCTCGACCTCTGCGACATCCAGAACGTGGCGAACCGCCTCGGGGTCACCGAGACCGACGGCGAGCCGATCTCGATGGACAGCCTGAGCTCGATCATCGGCACGACGGCGGTCTCGCCGATCGCGATGGCCGCCGCGTACGCGACCGTCGCCAACGGCGGCACCTACTGCCAGCCGCGGGTCATCGATCGGGTGACGGATGCTGCGGGCACCGAGATCGCGAAGCCGGAGAGCTCGTGCGCCACGGCGCTCGAGCCCGGCGTCGCGGCGACCGCCGCGTACGCGCTGCAGGGCGTGATGAACTCAGGTGGAACGGGAACCGCCGGCAACCCCGGCGACGGCACCCCGCTCCTCGGCAAGACCGGGACCCACGAGGCCTGGCAGACGTGGATGATCGAGTCGAGCACCGCCGTGACGACCGCCACGTGGGCGGGGAACGTCGACGGCGGCGGCGACGTCTTCAACACCTGGCACGACGGAACCAGACTGTCGGACATCCGCTACCGCATCGGCAGGGCGGTGCAGGCCGCCGCGAACGCCGCCTACCCCGGGAGCGCGTTCCCCGACGCCGACGCACAGCTGACCAAGAGCTCGCAGGCCACCGCGCCCCGCACCGACGAACCCACACCGACTCCCACGCCCACACCGACACCCGCACCGACACCGACACCGGAGACCGAGGACGACGGCGATGGAATCGACGGAGGCGGCAACGGCAATCCCGGAGGCGGCAACGGCCAAGGCGAAGGCGAAGGCGACGGCTGACCGACCGGCCGTCGCGGGCCGCGGGCGCCGGGGGCGCAGCATCCTTCGTCTCATAACCGTGAGGATCGTTGCCCGCCGACCCGCGGGCCAGGGAGAATTGCCCGATGCCCATCGTCGACAACGGCGTGTACGTCGCCGGAAAGCGGATCGAGAATCCGTCGAGCCTCGCTGAGACCTTCGAGTACACCCGCGCACATCACGGGATGGCGTGGATCGGGCTGTTCCGCCCGACTCCGGAGGAGATCGCCGAGGTCGCCGACGAGTTCGCCCTGCACCCGCTTGCGGTCGAGGACGCGCTGACCGGACACCAGCGCTCGAAGCTGGAACGGTACGGCGACATCCTCTTCGTCGTGCTGCGGCCCGCCCGGTACATCGACGAGAGCGAGACTGTCGACTTCGGCGAGCTGCACGTGTTCGTCGGGCCCGACTTCATCGTGACGATCCGCCATGCGGAGTCCCCCGACCTCAGCCGCGTCCGCCGCCGGATGGAGCAGGAGCCCGACCTGCTCGCGCGAGGACCCGAGGCCGTGCTCTACGCGATCCTCGACGAGGTTGTCGACGAGTACACGCCGGTCATCGAGGGCGTCGAGAACGACATCGACGAGATCGAGGACGCGCTGTTCGAGCACGGCGGCGTCTCCCTGTCCAAGCGCATCTACGACCTGTCGCGCGAGGTGATCCTGCTCCAGCGCGCGGTCGCGCCGCTGGCCGACATGCTCGAGTCGCTGCAGCGCGGGGCGCCCAAGTACGAGGTCGACCTCGAGCTGCAGCGGTCGCTGCGTGACGTACACGACCACGCGCTGCGCATCATCGACAAGGCCTCGGCGTTCCGCTCGATCCTCGACAACGCCCTCACCGTCAACGCGACGATCGTGACGCAGCGCCAGACCGACACCGCCCTCGTGCAGAACGAGCAGGTCAAGAAGATCTCAGGCTGGGCGGCGATCCTCTTCGGCCCTACGCTCGTGGGCACCATCTACGGCATGAACTTCGTCTATATGCCCGAATTGGAATGGCCGCTCGGCTATCCGATGGCACTCGCCTTGATGGCCGCGACGAGCCTCACCCTGTACTGGGTCTTCCGCAAGCGCCACTGGCTCTGACACAGGGATGGGGAGGGATGCTGCGGCCGCAGCATCCCTCCCCACGGCGCTGTCCTATACCGTGAGCAGGACCTTCGTGGCACGGCGCTCGTCCATCGCCCGATACCCCTCGGCCGCCTCCGCGAGCGGGAGCGAAAGGTCGAAGACCTTGCCCGGGTCGATGCGCCGGTCCCAGATGAGCTGGATGAGCTCGGGCAGGAAGCGGCGCACGGGCGCCGGTCCGCCGTGCAGGTGCACGCCGGAGAAGAAGAGCTCGAGGCCGTCGAGCGAGACGTCGTGCGCGACACCGACGTAGCCGACGTGACCGCCGGCGCGCGTCGCGCGGATGGCCTGCATCATCGACTCCTGCGTGCCCACGGCCTCAATCACGCTGTGCGCGCCGTAGCCGCCGGTGAGCTCCTTGATCTTCGCGACGCCGGCGTCGCCGCGCTCCTCGACGATGTCGGTCGCGCCGAACTCGCGCGCCAGCGCCTGCCGGTCGGCGTGCCGGCTCATCGCGATGATCCGCTCGGCGCCGAGCTGCTTCGCCGCCAGGATGCCCAGCAGCCCCACCGCGCCGTCGCCGACGACGGCGACCGCTTTGCCCGGACCGGCCTCGGCGGCGACGGCCGCGAACCAGCCCGTGCCGAGCACGTCGGAGGCGGCGAGCAGCGACGGGATGAGCTCGGGGTCGGGCATGCCGGGAGTGGCGACGAGCGTGCCGTCGGCGAGCGGGATCCGGGCGTACTCGGCCTGCGTGCCGATCGCGCCCATCGGGTGCGCGTGGATGCACCGTGACTGATAGCCGGCCCCGCAGATCTCGCACGTGTTGTCGGAGGCGAAGAACGAGCCGACGACGAAGTCGCCGACCTTCAGATCGGTGACGGCGTCTCCGATCTCGGTGACGACGCCGACGTACTCGTGCCCCATCGGGGTGCGGTCGACCGCGTCGTCGCCACGGTACGGCCACAGGTCCGACCCGCAGATGCAGGTCGCGGCAAGACGGATGATCGCGTCCGTCGGCTCGACGATGGCCGGGTTCTCCCGTTCTTCGACCCGGACATCGCCGGGTGCGTACATGACGACTGCGCGCATATGGGCTCTCCTTCTCAGGGTGGTGGTTCGAGCATCCGCTCCGCGCCGCTGCGGCGGGAGTTCCTGCTGTGACAGGTACTGGCGGGGCACCCCTTGGTGCGACCGCCGAGCGGCGCAGACCCCCGAATGACGTCGCGTGTCGTCGAGGGACGCCGGATGACGGCGAGGGCGGATCGGGGTGGCCGATGCGCCTAGCGTGACCCCATGCCCGAGAACGACCCGCCCGCGCACGAGCGCCCGACGCTGCGCGCAAACGCGGGCGGCCTGGAGGCGCTGCCTTCTGCGCGCCTGGGGTTCACCACGCGTCAGCTGCACGCCGGCGACCGGCCGGTGGGCCCGCACCGGCCTCGCGCGACGCCGATCTACCTCACCGCGGGATTCGAGTTCGAAGACTTCGCGCAGGCCCACGGCCGATTCGCGGGCACGGACGACGGCTTCAGCTATACACGCGTCGGCAACCCCACCAACGCCGCGGCCGAGCAGCGCATCGCCGACCTCGAGTCGGGCGTGGGCGCGCTCCTCGTCGCGAGCGGCCAGGCGGCCGTGACCACGACGATCCTCTCGCTGGTCTCCGCCGGCGACCACGTGCTGGCGTCGTCCAGCATCTACGAGGGCACCCGCGAACTGCTGCGCGACGACCTCGCTCGGCTCGGCATCGTCGTCGATTTCGTCGACGACCCCAACGATCTCGCGGCGTGGGGCCGCGGCATCCGTCCTCGCACGAAACTCGTGTTCGCGGAATCGATCCCCAATCCGAAGAACGACGTGCTCGACGTCGCCGGGCTCGCCGACGTGGCGCACCAGCACGGCGTGCCGCTCGTGGTCGACAACACGCTCGCGACGCCGTACCTGCTGCGCCCGCTCGAGCACGGCGCGGACATCGTCGTGCACTCGGCCAGCAAGTTCCTCGCCGGCCACGGCACCGTGCTCGGCGGGGTCGTCGTCGACGGCGGCACGTTCCCGTGGGCGGACCACGCGGACGCCTACCCCCAGCTCGCGCGAGAGCGCGGCCTCGACGGGCTGACGTACGCCGAGCGGGCACCGCGCACCGCGTTCCTCGAGTTCTCCCGACGCGTCGCGATGCGGTACGGCCCCGCCCCGTCGCCGCTCAACGCGTTCCTGATCCTGCAGGGCGTCGAGACGCTGTCGCTGAGGGTGCAGCGGCAGTCGGCGACCGCGCTGACCATCGCGCGGTGGCTCGAACAGCACCCCGGCGTCGAATCCGTCGACTACAGCGGGCTGGCGTCGAGCCCCCACCACGCGCTCGCGCGGCGGTACCTGCCGAACGGTCAGGGCTCGGTCTTCGCGGTCACCCTGCGCGGGGGCCTCGAGTCCGCGCGCGTGTTCAGTGACGCGCTGCGACTGTTCACACGGATGACGCACCTCGGCGACGTGCGGTCGCTCGTGCTGCACCCGGCGACGACCACGCACGTGCTGCGTGACGGCGAGCAGCTGGCCGCGCGCGGCATCGGCCCCGGTCTGCTGCGTCTGTCGATCGGCCTCGAGGATGCCGACGACCTCATCGCCGATCTCGATCACGCCCTGGCCGCCGCCCTGGCCACCGACCTTCTGAGCACCGTGGGAGCGTCATGACCCGTCCGCAGCACTTCGGCTGGTTCCTCTCGCGCGGCTTCGGCCCACACGGCTGGGCCCGCCCTTACTACGAGTGGAACTACGCCTGGCAGAAGCCCGACCTGTATCAGCAGTCCGCGCGCGACCTCGAGCAGGCGGGCTTCGACTTCGTGCTCATCGAAGACGCGCTGTCGGTGGGCATCACGCCAGAGACCCTGAACCTGCGCGTGCGGAAGGCGTACGGGGGGCCGAAGCACGACCCCTGGACACTCGCGCCGTACCTCTTCGCCGCGACGCGTCACCTGGGCGTCATCCCGACCGTGAACGCCGGCGCTTACCCGCCGTACCTCGCCGCGCGGCAGTTCGCGTCGCTGCAGCACCTCAGCTCGAGCCGCCTCGGCCTCAACGTCGTGACCGATGTGGGCAGCGCCCACCACTTCGGGCTCGACCGCTTGTCGCACGACGCGGCCTATGACCGGGCCCAGGAGTGGCTCGACGCGCTGCGGATGCTCTGGCACAGCTGGGGCGACGATGCCCTCATCGCTGATCCGGCGACGCAGATCTACGCCGACGGCTCCAAGATCACCGCGGTGCAGCACCGTGGTGAGTACTTCTCGTTCGACGGACCGCTGAACGCCGAGCCCCTCCCATCCGGACCGAACGGCGAGAGCGGCGATCCCGTGGTCGCGTCGCCGGGCGGGTCGCCGCGCGGTCTCGGCTTCGCGGGTGCGAACTCGCAGATCCAGTTGGCGCTGTCGAACCTCGATCCCGAGAGCATTCGCGCGTACCGCGCTCGCGTGCACGCCGCGGCGGTCGAGAACGGCCGCGACCCCTCCGACGTCCAGGTGCTGTTCGTCTTCAAGCCCATCGTCGCGGCGAGTCGCGAGGAGGCCGATCGCATCGTGGCGGCATCCGCGTCGCCTGACGACACGGTGCTGCGCGAGGTCGCCGAGGCGTGGTCGAGCGACCTCGAGACCGACCTCACGGCGCTCGACCTCGATCGCCCCCTCGACCCGGCGATCTTCGGCGAGCACGTCTCGAAAGGCACGATCCGGGGCCTGCAGGGGACGTTCGACTCGTTCGACGACGTGCCACTGCGCGACATCCTCACCGGCAAGGCGCGCCTGGGCCGCGTCACCGACGTCACCGACGGCATCGGTGGGACCGTGGGCACCGCCGACGAGATCGCCGACGTCATCGAGGCGCTCGGCGACGACGCCGACAACGACGGCGTCATCTTCTCGGGCGACCTGCACCCCGTCACGATCCATCGCGCCCTCGACGAGCTCGTGCCGATCCTTCGCCGCCGCGGGATCCTGCGCACCGACTACGCCGACGGCGGGCTGCGCGCCAACCTGTCCGCCTTCTGAGCTCCACCTCTCGAAAGGAACGCCATGCCATCGATCGTCGTCCTCGTCGGAAACCCGCAGTCCGCGTCGCGCACGCGCCTGGTCGCGGAGGAGGTCGCGCACCAGCTGGCAGAACGCAGCGGCGCCGACATCGAGCCGACGATCGACCTGGCCGACGTGGCCGGCTCGCTCTTCCGCTTTCCCGACGCCGAGATCGACGCGCTGCTCGAACGGGTCGCGAACGCCGCCGTGCTCATCGTCGCAAGCCCGACGTACAAGGCGACGTACACCGGCCTGCTCAAGGCGTTCCTCGACCGCTACGGCGCGAACGGGCTCGCCGGCGTCACGGCCATTCCTCTGCTCACGATCGGCGGCCCCGGCCACGCACTCGCCGTCGAACACGGCCTGCGGCCGCTCCTCGTCGAGCTCGGAGCCTCGACGCCGACGCGCGGCATCGCGTTCCCCGCCGGAGAGACCGATCGCCGCAAGGAGATCATCGCGACGTGGCTCGAGACCGAGTGGCCGCGTGTCGCGCCGGCGCTCGGCGTCCCGGCCGAGCCGGTGCGCGCGGGCTGAGCGCGAGTCGGCGCCTCCCGCCGTTTCCGTGACCGAAAGCGCCGCGACCGGCCGACTGCGGACCGCTCGCGACGCGTCCTCCGCCATGCTGCCGCGCCGAGTCGGCCGCTGCTGCCCCTTCTCTTGTGGGAACCGACGAGACGGGCCGACTCGGCGCCGTGAGAGTACGCCCGCTTCAGAACGAGAAGCAGTTCGACATCGTGCGCGGCCTCGTCGACGACGCGCGCGACCGCGGAGCGCGCGTCGTCGTCGGCGGCGAGCCCGCCCCCGAGCTCGGCCCGCTGTTCTACCGCGCCACCGTCGTCGCCGACATCGAGGACGGCGCACGACTGGTCGACGAGGAGCAGTTCGGCCCCGTCATCCCGGTGATCCGCTACTCCGACGTCGACGACGCCGTCCGCCGCGCGAACGCCTCGGAGCAGGGCCTCGGCGCCTCCGTGTGGTCGGCCGACGTCGAGGTCGCCGTCGAGGTCGCCAAGCGCCTGCAGGCGGGTACGGTCTGGATCAACGGACACGGCGGCCTGAACCCGATGGTGCCGTTCGGCGGCACCAAGGCCTCCGGCTACGGCCAGGAGTTCGGCGTCGCCGGCCTCAAGGCCGTCGCGGCACCGAAGGTCATCAGCCGCTGACCTCCACGGCCCGCATCGCCTGCGCCAACGAGGGGTTGCGCCCGGCGATGTGGGGCGTGTGGCGCATCAGGCGTCCTTCCGGGTGAGGCGGGTGCGCACGGCGAGCCCGGCGCAGGCGATGACGGCGAGGCCGCCGAGCAGGGTGGGCAGCCCGATCGACTCGTGCAGCAGCAGCGCGGACCACAGGATGCCGAGAACCGGCTGGACCAGCTGCACCTGGCTGACCTGGGCGATGGGGCCGATCGCGAGGCCCCGGTACCAGGCGAAGAAACCGAGGAACATGCTCACGACCGCGAGGTAGGCGAACGCCGCCCATTCGACCGGCGAGGCGTGCGGCGGCTGCTGGAGCCAACCCGCGAGCGCGCCCGCGATCATGAGCGGCGACGCCAGCACGAGCGCCCACGAGACCGTCTGCCACGCGCCCAGTTCGCGGGCGAGCAGGCCGCCCTCGGCGTAACCGAGGGCGCACAGCAGCACCGCGAGGAAGAGCAGCAGGTCGGCCTCGTGCAGGGCGCCGAGTCCGCCGTTCTGGAGCGTTGCGAACGCCATGGCCGCGACCGCGCCGAGCACCGCGAACACCCAGAACGACGCCGTGGGCCGCTCCCGGCCGCGCAGCACCGCCATCACCGCCGTCGCGGCGGGGAGCAGTCCGATCACCACGACCGCGTGGCTCGCGGGCACCGAGACCAGCGCGAACGACGTGAGCAGCGGGAAGCCGACCACCACGCCGACGGCGACGACCGCCAGCCGCGCCCACTGCGCACGGCTGGGCAGCGGAACGGCAGCCGGCCGCCGGTGCCGCACGATCGAGAGCACCAGCGCCGCGAGCAGGGCGGCGACGACGGCCCGGCCGCACCCGATGAACAGCGGCGACAGTCCCCCGACCGCCACGCGTGTGAACGGCAGCGTGAAGGAGAACGCGACGATGCCGACGAATCCCCAGCCGAGCCCTTCGACGCGGGGTAGCACTGTCGGTTTCCGGAGAGTAGCGCTACTCTGTTCTGTCATGAGTCAGGATAGCACCACCCGGATCATGACGGGTCTTCGAGCGTGGATCGCGGCCGCCCCGCCCGGAGCGCAGCTGCCGTCCAACCGCGCGCTGGTCGCCGAGTACGCGGCGAGCCCGGTCACCGTGCAGAAGGCGATGCGGCGGCTCATCGAGGCCGGGCTCATCGAGAGCCGACCCGGCGTCGGCACGTTCGTCCGCGCGCTGCGCCCGGCGCGACCCGCGGATTACGGCTGGCAGACCGCGGCGCTGGGCACTCCGCAGGCGCGCGTGTCGATGCTGTCGTCGACGCAGCGGTCGGTCGCGCCCGATGCCATCGGCCTGCACTCGGGGTACCCGGCATCCGATCTCCTTCCCGAACGCGCGGTGCGCGCGGCCGTCACCCGCGCAGCGCGCTCGAGTGCCGCGATCACCCGCTCGCCGGTGACCGGGATGCCCGAGCTGCAGGACTGGTTCGCCCACGAGCTCGCCACCGCCGCCCCCGCCGGCGTCACCCCTCCGACCGCTCGCGACGTGCTGATCATCTCGGGCAGTCAAAGCGGACTGTCGTCGATCTTCCGCGCGGTCGTCGGCACAGGGCAGCCGCTCGTCATCGAGTCACCCACGTACTGGGGTGCGATGCTCGCCGCCGAACAGGCGGGCGTGACCCTCGTGCCGGTGCCGTCCGGACCGCACGGACCCGACCCCGACGAGGTCGAGCGGGCGCTGGAGCGCACCGGCGCCCGCGCCTTCTACGCGCAGCCGACGTTCGCGAACCCGACCGGCGCGCAGTGGCCGAAAGCGACCTCCGAGGCGATCCTCGAGATCGTGCGCCGGCGCGGTGCTTTCCTCATCGAGGACGACTGGGCCCACGATCTCGCGATCGACGCCGATCCGCGCCCGATCGCCGCACAAGACGACGACGGCCAGGTCATCTACCTCCGCTCGCTCACCAAGAGCGTTTCGCCCGCACTGCGGGTCGCGGCCGTCATCGCCCGGGGCCCCGCGCGCGAGCGCATCCTCACCGATCGCGCGGCGGAGTCGATGTACGTCAGCGGCCTGCTGCAGGCCGCGGCGCTCGACGTCGTCACCCAGCCGTCGTGGCGCACGCACCTCAAGGGGCTGCGCGGGCAGCTGCGCAGCCGCCGCGATCTCCTGCTCGACAGTCTGCGCGAGCACGCGCCCACCGCCCACATCGAGACGACCCCGGGTGGCGGGCTGAACCTCTGGGCGCGCCTTCCCGACGGCACGGACGCGGGCCTCGTCGTGCGCGAGGCGGAGGCCCGCGGCCTCATCGTCGTGGCAGGCGACGAGTGGTTCCCGGCCGAACCATCGGGCCCGTTCATCCGCCTCAATTACTCCAGCGACGACCCCCGCCGCTTCCCCGACGCGGCACGCATCCTCGGCGAGGTGCTCGCGCAGCTCGCCGGGTGACCAGCTCCCCGGCCGGAAGCGCACCCGCGTCTACGCGCGTTACGGCCCGTGTCCTGGTGTTTCACGGCACCGTGGACGGGACGGATGCTGCTGTCTAGCGTCGTGACACGGCTTCGGGAGACACTTTCCCGCCGGTTGAGGGGCGCGCCGAGATCCGGCTCGCGCGAGAGGAGCATGCCATGTCGTGGACGCACAGCTTCAGCATCGGGAGTCTCGACGACGGCGTCCCCATCCGCCTCGTCGAGGCGCGGGACGCGTTCATCGACGCCCAGCGCGCGCTCGAGGCGGCCCGCGAAGACCTCCTCGCTGCGCACGCCCAGACGAACCGCCTCTGGGGCATCGGCCGCTGAGATCCGCCACCCGGCAACGACACCGAGGTCCCGTGACCGACGGGCACCAATGCGAGGCCGGCACCGCCGCACCCAATACGCTCAGCGCATGATCTTGCTCTCTGACATCGAACCCATCAATCAGGGCGTCTCGTCCGCCGCCGTTTTCGGCTACGTGGTCGTCGGCCTCATCTACTGGGTGGCCACCATCGCCGCCTACTGGAAGACGTTCACGAAGGCCGGCTACCCGGGATGGCTCGCGATCATCCCGATCGTGAACCTGTTCGTGCTCGTCAAGGTCGCCGGCTACTCGGCCTGGCTCGGACTGCTGTGGTTCGTGCCGATCGCCAACATCGTGCTCGCGATCATCGTCGCCTTCCGCAACGGCCGGGCCTTCGGCCACGGCGGCGCATTCTCGTTCTTCCTGCTGTTCCTGCTCAACCCGATCGGCTACTTCATCACGGGCTTCAGCAACGACACCTACACCAAGCCCGCCTGAGCCCACTCCGCTGACTGAGCGAACACCCCGGCTGCGGCCGGGGTGTTCCCGTCTGCACTCACAGCGCGACGTGGAACTTCGGCCCGGGACCTGCGCCCTCCGGCCGCTCGCCGGCGAGGATCGCGGGCAGCTCGTCCAGCGCCACGGTCGCGGCGATGAGCGGCCGCGGGTCCACCACGCCGGCGGCGTACGCATCGATCGTGCCGGCGAGGCCCGGTGACGCGCTGAGCACGCCGACGGCCGTCACGTCCTTCAGCGCCAGGTCGCGGGTGTCGATGAGGCTGGGCGTTCCGGCCAGGCCGATGTACACGACCCGCCCGCCCGGCTCGACCAGCTCGAGCGCCTTCGCGGGAAGCTGCGGGGCGTTGGATGCCTCGATCACGGCGTCCCACGCCAGCTGCGGCATCCGCTCCTGGGTCCAGATGTGGTCGAAGCCGAGCGACCGCGTGAACGCGAGGGCGCGGTCGTCGCGTGCGAGGAGGTGCACCTCGGCGCCGGCGGCACGGGCGAACATGGCGCTCAGCAGACCGATCGTTCCGGGACCGAGCACCAGGCAGCGATCGCCGGGATGCAGCGCCGCGCCCTGGACAGCCCGGAAGGCGTTGCCGCCGGGCTCGACCATCGCTCCCCTCGCGTCGTCGACGCGGTCGGGCAGCCGGTGCAGCGACGAGGCCGGCGTCGCGACCTTCTCGGCGAGCGCGCCGGCCTTCCCGCCGCGGATGCCGAGTTCGAGCCGGTTCTCGCACACGTGCTGCCGGCCGTGCTCGCAGCGACGGCACGCCCCGCAGCCGAGCATGGTGTCGCCCGTGACCCGTGTCCCGATCCAGGCGGGATCGACGCCGGCGCCGACGTCCGTGATGGTGCCCATCCACTCGTGGCCGATACGCATCGGGTACGAGGCGTGGCCGGCGTGGAGGTAGGCCATCTCGCCGGTGAAGAACTCGACGTCGGTGCCGCAGATGCCCGCGCGGTGCACGTCGACGATGACCTCGCCCGCCGCAGGCTCGGGCTCGGGTACGTCCTGGATCTCGGCGCGATGCGGCGCCGTGATCACGAGCGCCCTCATCGCCGGGTCCACCCGCGCCGGAGCGCAGGTTCAGTGGGACTCACGGGTCACCTCCGAGCCCGAAGCGCCGACCAGGAAGTCGAGGTCGGCGCCCCGGTCGGCCTGCAGCACGTGGTCGACGTAGAGGCGCTCCCACCCCCGCCGTGGATTCGCGTAGCCGTCGACGGTGGCCTGGTTCGGCATCCGACTCGCCAGTTCCTCCGCCGGCACGTCGAGGTCGAGGCGACGGGCGCGCACATCGAGTTCGATCCAGTCGCCCGTCTGCACGAGCGCGAGCGGGCCGCCCGCGGCGGCCTCGGGGGTGACGTGCAGCACGACGGTGCCGTAGGCGGTGCCCGACATGCGGCCGTCGCAGATGCGGACGATGTCACGGATGCCGCGTGCCAGGAGCTTGGTCGGCAGCGGCATGTTCGACACCTCGGGCATACCCGGGTAGCCCTTCGGTCCGCAGCCGCGCAGCACCATCACGGAGTTCTCGTCGACGTCGAGTTCGGGGTCGTCGACGCGGGCATGGAAGTCCTCGATCGAGTCGAACACCACCGCACGGCCCCGGTGCTTGAGCAGGTGCGGCGATGCGGCGGCGGGTTTGATGATCGCGCCGCCCGGGGCGAGCGAGCCGCGCAGCACCGAGATGCCGGCGTGCGGCTGCAGCGGGTTGTCGCGCGGCGTGATGACGTCGGCGTCCCAGATCTGCGCGTCGTCGAGGTATTCGACGAACGGGCGACCGGTGATGGTGAGCGCGGACGGGTCGAGCAGGTCGCGCACCTCGCGCATCACGGCGAGGAACCCGCCGGCGCGGAACAGGTCGTCCATCAGGTATCGCCCGGCGGGCTGCAGGTTGACCAGCAGCGGCACCTCCGCGCCGATGCGGTCGAAGTCGTCGATCGTGAGGTCGATGCCCAGCCGTCCGGCGATCGCGAGCAGGTGCACGACCGCATTGGTGGACCCGCCGATCGCGGCGAGCGCGACGATCGCGTTGTGGAAGTTCGCCTTCGTGAGGAACGTCGACGGGCGGCGATCCTCCGCGACCAACCCCACCGCGAGCGCGCCGGTCAGGTGCGCGGCCTCGAGGAGCCGCGCGTCGGGGGCGGGTGTGCCGGCGAGACCGGGGACCACCGTGCCCAGCGCCTCGGCGACCAGCGCCATCGTCGACGCGGTGCCCATCGTGTTGCAGTGGCCCTTGGAGCGGATCATGGACGACTCGGACTTCAGGAACATCGCCTCCGAGAGCGTCCCCGCGCGCACCTCCTCGCTCAGCCGCCACACATCGGTGCCACAGCCGAGAGCCTCGTTGCGGAAGTGGCCGGTGAGCATCGGTCCGCCGGGAACCACCACGGCGGGAAGATCGACGGATGCCGCGGCCATGAGCAGCGACGGGATCGTCTTGTCGCAGCCGCCCAGCAGCACCACCCCGTCGATCGGGTTGGCGCGCAGCATCTCCTCGGTCGCCATCGCCGCCATGTTGCGCCACAGCATCGCCGTCGGGCGGACGTTGGTCTCACCGAGCGATACGACAGGCAGCTCCAGCGGGATGCCGCCCGCCTCGTAGATGCCGTTCTTCACCGACTGCGCGACCTCGCTCAGGTGCGCATTGCACGGCGTGAGGTCCGACGCGGTGTTCGCGATCGCGATCTGCGGCCGCCCCGTGAACGTCGAATCCGGCACACCCCGCCGCATCCACGCCCGGTGGATGTACGCGTTCCGGTCGTCGCCCGAATACCAATGCGAGCTGCGCAGCGTCACCGTCGACCCTCATCCTCGCCCGCGGCAAGAGCAGGCGCTTCCGCCATCCTGCCCGAAACCTCCGCCAACAGGTCAACCGGGCTTCCACACGAGATCTGCACGGGAACCGGTCCTACCGAAGCCCGGTTGACCTGTTGAAGCGCGGGCGGCCCGGGAGGCGACCACGAACACGGATGCCTCGGCCCGATGCCGAAGCGCCGGGCCGAGGCATCCGTCTCCGGACTACTTCGAAACTGTCACCTTGAGCGGTGCGCTCACCGTGGTGCCGGCGGCGTTCGTGAACTCCACCGTGTAGGTGTACGTCCCCTTGGCCTTGCCCGACACCGGCAGGGTCGCGCGCTGCGCGCCGGGCGTCGCCGCCTTCAGGTCGCCCGCGCCGACCTCGACGCCGTTCTCGAGGAACCGGTACGAGGTGGCGTTGGTTCCCCACCACAGGTCGGCCGTGACGGTGTACGACGCCGCACCGTTCTTGACGTCGGTCGACAGGACGGGCTTGCCGGGCGCAGCATCCGTCACCTTCACGGTGAGCGGCTGCGTCGCGGTGGTGCCCTTCGAGTTGACCAGCTCACCGGTGAACACGTAGGTGCCGTTGGTGAGGCCCGTGATGTCGACGACCGCGGTCTGCGCACCGGGCGTCATCATCGTGAGCGGCACCTTGGCGACGAGCTCGCCGTCGCGGTAGAGCTTGAACAGCGAGCCGTTCTCGCCCCACCACAGGTTCATCGTCAGCTGGAACGTGCCGTCCTTGAGGCCGGTGTCCCACCCGTCGTTCGACGAGAGCACGCCCTTGGCGGGAGCCGTCTTCGCTCCGTCGTTCGACGCGACCTCCGGGAGGGTGACGGACGCCGTCGCCGCCGACCGCTCGCCCTCGCCGAGTGCGTTCACGCCCGCGACCTCGTACGCGTGGGTCGTGCCGAGCTCGAGCGCCCGGACGGTGCAGCTGGTGCTGCTCGTCTCGCACACCGGGTCGGTGCCGCCGGCCTCGTACACGCGGTAGCCCGTGAATCCCGGACCAGTGAGGGCCGCGGCATCCCACTCGACCGTGATCGATGTGTCGCCCGCGAGCGCCGCCGTCACGTTCTGCGGCGCGCCGGGGAGCGTCTCATCGGCCACGGCGAGCCACGAGATGACGGGCTTCTCGGCGCCGGCGCCCTCGTTGGTGACGAGGTAGTCGACGGTGGCCGGAGCGGTCAGCGTGAACGTCAGCGGCGCGGCGACCGGCCCGCTCGATCCAGACAGCGGGACGGTGCCCTTGGCGAGCTCGGTGCCGCCGACCGACACCGTCTGGTACATCGCGCGGTTCAGACCCCACCATTCGGTGAACCCGCCCGTCAGGGTGTACGTCCCCGCGTCGAGGGGCAGACGGTACACGAGCTTCGTCGTGTCCTGGTACAGACCCGTCGAGTACTTGTCGTTGATGTCGGTGGTGCCCTTCGTCTTCATGCCGTCGGCGACGTAGCCCCACTGATCTGGAGATGTCGAGACCTCGTCGACGGTGGAGTTCCGCAGGCTCACCGATCCGGCGACGGCGGCGTACTGCGGCGAAGCTGCTCCGCTCGTGCCCGAGTCGATGTAGTACACCAGCGCCGGCGGGACGATCTCGTAGCCCGCGACGACGGCCTGGTCGGTGTCGACGAGGCGACCCGTGAGGGTGAGCTTGCCGTACACCGTGCGCGGCTGCTCGGCGGACGCGGCATCCCATTCCACGGCCTTCTCGGCGCCGGCGACCGTCACCGTCTCGGGAAGCTCCTCCTCGACGGTCAGCGCACCCTGCACGCCGAGTTCGCGCGGCAGGCTCTGCACGTAGACGAGCGCGAGGCGGGCGTTGTACCCGCTCGTGCCCTGGGTCCCGAACTCGACGTCGACCACGGCATCCGCGTCGAGCGTGAGCGTCTGGGCGACCGGCGTGGCCGATCCCGTCGACGTCGCGGTCTTCGTGGTCTCGGTGCCGGCAGCCTTCACCTTCGCGTAGACGTTGGTCGTGAGCCCCGCACGCGGCGCCTGGACGGCGACGACGTTGTACGAGCCCGCGGACAGCGTCAGGTGGTACGTGACCGGCTTGTTGTAGTCCGCGCCCACGTACGACGAGCCCCAGTCGCCCGGCGATCCGGCCGCGATCGTGGTCGCCGTGGTCGAGTAGCCCCACGTCTCACCGGCGGTCGTGCCGTCCCACTTCTGGTCGCTGGTGTCGTTCAGCAGATCAGGGACGGATGCTGCGACACCGGCGTACGCCGATCCGGCCGGCGCACCGGCGGCGCCCGAGTCGATGAAGTACGCGAGGTCGGCGGGCACGACGAGCACCGAGGCGCTGAACCGCTGGTACAGGCCCGACGACAGCTTCTCGGTCGAGCGGCCGCTCGCCAGGAACGTGCCGAGCTCGGCGACGGTCTTCGCGCTCGTCGTCGACGCGAGGCTCCATGTGACCTTCGCCTCGGTACCGGCGAGGTCGAGCTTCGCGGGCAGCGTGCGGTCGGCCGACGTGATGGTCACGACACCCAGTTCGAGCACGTCGGGGCTGACGTCCTTCGGCACGAGGCCGTCCGCGGCCGCCGTCAAGCGAGCCGCGAGCGCCGCCGCGCCCTCGGTGTCGAGACCGTAGGCCGCCGGGTCGTCGAGCGCCGCGGTCGCGTTCGCCTTCACGGCCGCGAACACCGCCCACGTCTCGGCGCTGTACTCGCCCTCATCGAGGGCCCTCACTGCGTCGGCCGCCGCGGCGAGCGCGGTGGTGTCGGCCTTCGCCGCGTCGGCCGTCGCGGTGACCACGCCCACGGCGTCGACGTTGATCGAAGCATCGTTCGCGGTCTTGATGACCACCGTGTGCGGGCCGTTCTCGAGGCCCCGGAGGATGAACGTGGTGCGCTCGCTGCCCGCGGCGAACGTCGGCGCCGCGGCCTCGACCTGCACGCCGTCGACGACCACGTCGAGGGTCGTGGTGCCGGCGTTGGTGCCGATGATGTCGAGGCCCGTGCCCGTGAAGGAGTACGTCATCGACGCGCCCTTCGCCGTGCTCTTCGAGGCGGTGCGCTGCCACTCGAACATGCCCTGGCCGTTGGCGTGGCTCCAGTTCTTGTCGAACTGCAGCACCGGCACCGAGCGGTCCGCCCAGCTCGTCTGGTGCATCCCATCGATCATGGCGGCGTAGTACGGCGTGAACCCGGGCACCGTCTCGACCTTGAGGTTGTCGAACTGCACGAAGGTGAAGCTCGAACCCAGCTGGATGCGACCGGTCGCCTGGGGCGCAGCATCCGTGTACGACGCGATCTCCACGCCGTTCACGTAAGCCGTGTACACCGATCCAGCCACCTTCACCGCGATGTTGTTCCACACGCCCGCGCCCGTCTTGAAGGCCACGGCGGCGTTGCCCGCCACGGTGCCCGTCGAGAGGGTCGCGCCGAACCGCATGAACGTCCACGCGCCCGTCGGGTCGATCTTGAGCTCCGCCGCCGAGACGCTCTGGCCGTTGGCCGTGCCTCCCTGCTCGCGCGCGCCGATCGTCGCGTACTGGGATCCGGATGCCTCGAACAGCACGTCGGACGAGACCGTGTAGTTCGCCCAGCGGGCGTCGCCGATCGTCGTCTTCGGGTCGCCGCCGTTCCACGCGCCGCCGGCCATACCCGGACCGACCTGCTGGCGGAGCACACGGTCGTGGGAGGCATCCGCCGTCGCGACAGACTCGAACGCGCCGTTCGTGTCGTTCGTGTACCGGGGCGTGGCGCCGTTGTCCTCGTTCTGCACCGCCGGTGTGCCCGCGGGCTTCGCCTGGTTGCCGCGGCTGTCGAGGAACGAGACCGTCCCGTCCGAGAGCTCACCGCTCTCGGGGTTGTAGTCCTTGATGTTCCCCTGCTCGGCGTAGTCGAAGTCGTCGGCGTACAGGAACGCGTCGTCGGTCACGCCGTTGACGTTGCCGCTCGCGTCGGTGTCGAGCACATCACGGCCGCCGTCGTCATCGGTGTACTCCTTCGACGTCGGCAGCGCGCTGCCAAAGCCGTCCTTGGCGGCGAGCGCCCCGCCCGCGCCAGCGGTGGCATGGTCGAGCGTCGTGAAGGTGGCGGCCGACCACGGCTTGACCGTGACGGTGTACGTGCCGTCGGCGGCGGGCGTGACCTCGCCGACCGGCTTCAGGTAGTTCGCGTCGTAGGCCTGCCCGGCGTCGGCCGCACGGGTCTCCCACACCTCGCCCGTCTGGTCGGCGCCGAGCTTCAGGTCCGTGGCGACGATGCGGTAGGTCTTGGTGAACTTCGAGTCGTTGATGATGACGGTCGAGAAGTCCGACGCGTCGGGCGCCGCGAGCGTCGTGTACGACGCCCCACCCGCACGCGCGCCGCTCGGCGGGTTGCCCGTGCCGAGCTCGCTGCCCGATGCCTTCGGGATCGCGCGCCAGATGCCGGCGGTGTTGTCGGTGTTCTCCCACCCGAGCTTCGCGAACTGGGTGAAGTGCTCGATGACGGCGAGGCCGCCGTCGTAGTACATCCAGCCCGACCACGGGTCGCGGGCGTTCACGAGCTCCTTCGACGAGTACTGGAACCCGTCGTAGAACGAGCCGATCGCCGGCTGGAAGATGTTCATGGTGCGCCGCGACGCGGTGAAGCCGGTCGTGACCCAGTTGCCCATCTCGAGCGCGCTGTTGGTGCCGCCGAACTGCGTTCCGAAGCCACCCTGCTCGTCGCTCGCGTTGTTGTTCGGGCGGTCGGCCGAGCTCGAGAAGGTCGACTGGCCCTCGGAGTTCCAGACCTCCTTGTCGAGCTGCTCGGCGATCTTCTTCATGTTGCCGGCGCTGTCGTCGGCGCTCGAGTAGTGGAAGCCGACCACGTCGACCGCGTCACGCAGCGACGGGTCGGTGGCCGAGGTCATCGCGTTGCCGAACGAGACGGGCGGCGTACCCACGGTGTCGGCCGCGATGGTCTGTATGGAGCGGTAGAGGCTCTTCTCCTCCTCCGACGCGAAGCCGCTGTTCGGGTCGGCTGCGGTCGCACCCTCGTAGCCCTTGTCGTCGGCGCGCAGCCAGCCCGAGAAGGTCTTGTAGAGCTGGATGTTCGGGTTGCTGGTCTCGTTGGTGTCGGGGTTGATCGAGTCGACCATGACCCCGAACTCGCGGTAGGCGGCGAGCACGGTGTTCTTGAACCAGATGTACTGGTCGGCGTCATTCGCGACCCACGCCGGGCGATTCCAGCGCAGAAGGCTCACGTGCACGTCGCCGTGGGCGACGAGCTGCGCGTCGGCGGCGAGCTGGAAGCCGGGCTCGCGCAGGACGTTCGGGTACTCGTCACGGGTGCGCATCGTCGACGCGTTCGGGCCCGTCGAGGTGTTGCGGTCGTTGCCCATCTCGATCTTGACGGTGTTCATGATGGGGTGGTCCCCGCCGAACAGCGTCTCGATGAGCTCCCAGTACGCGTCGGGGTGCTGTGCCTTGTAGTCGAGCAGGAGGGCACTCGTGGAGTTCGCCGACAGCACGCCGAAGCCCTTGAACGTGAGCCCGTTCCTGTTCTGCGCCGCCGCCGCGATGTCGGCGCCGGTGACGTTCACGGTGACGGGGTCCGCCCCCGCCGCCTGCGCCATGGCCGGCACCGCGAGCGGTGCCGCGACCACGGCAGCGGTCACCACCGCCGCCAGCGTCGTGCGCACCCGTCGTGGTCTCCGTCCGTCCTTCGGACGAGGCATCCATCCCTGCGACATCGCAGTCTCCGTTCCCTGGGGCTTCTCGCGTGCGCTCGCAGACCCGGGACGGCCACGACGCACGATAGGGGCACGACCGCGTGCCCGCACGAGATCCTCTCGTGAGGGAGGCGGACACGGGAACCTAAACGAACAGATTCGTTCAGTCTTGAACCCACTCGAACACACTTGTACGCTGAGGCGATCATGGAGCAGCCCACCGACCCGCCGGCTTTCGGCCTCTCGCGCCGCGAGCACATCCTCGACGAGCTGCGACGCTCAGGTTCGGTGCGGGTGGCCGACCTCGCCCGAGAGCTCGGCGTCTCGGAGCTCACCATCCGGCGCGACATCGCACAGCTCGCCGATCGGGGCCTCGTCACCCGCGTGCACGGCGGCGCGACGCTGCGCAGTCGCCTCGACACGACAGTTCCCGCGTCGTCGGGCGCGCCCATCCGGTTCCGCGTCGGGATGGTGGTCCCGTCCCTCAGCTACTACTGGCCTCACATCATGATCGGGGCGCGGGCGGCCGCGACCGAGCTCGGCGTGCAGTTGATCCTCCGCGGCGCGACCTACTCGGTCGACGACCAGCGCCGGCAGATCGCGTCACTCGTCGAGTCGGGGAGCCTGCACGGACTCATCGTGGCCCCCGAGACGCTCGGCGCCGACGGGCGCGCGCTGCTGCACTGGCTCGAGGCGCTGCCGATCCCCGTGGTGCTCGCCGAGCGTCGCGTGCCGTCGGCGCTCGCGCTCACGAGCCTCGAGTGGGTCACGACCGACCACGTCTTCGGGGGCTCGCTCGCCGCCGACCACCTCGCCTCCCTCGGCCACCGCCGCGTCGGCATCCTCACCTCGGCCGGTTCACCCACGTCATGGCAGCTGCGCCGTGGGTGGGACCGTGCCGTCGAAGGCCTCGGCCTCGAGTGCCTCGTCGACATCGATGCCACCCTCGACGCGCTGGACGGGGTCGCCCGCGAGGCCCTCATCGCCGACGTGCTCGAGCGGTGCCGCGAGACGCGCACCACCGCGCTCCTCATCCACAACGACCCGCAGGCGGTACTGCTGCAGCAGCACGCGCGCGACCACGGCTGGTCGATCCCCGAAGACCTCGCGATCGTCGCCTACGACGACGAGGTCGCCGAGAGCGCGGAGCCCGCCATCACGGCGCTGCGCCCGCCCAAGCAGCAGGTCGGCCGTCTCGCGGTCGAGACGATGGTCGCCCGCCTCAGCGAGGGCGCGCGGCGCCCGGTGCAGCGCGTGTACCTTCTGCCCGAGCTGCTGCCGCGCGCCTCCACGGTCGCGGCCGTGCACTGACCCGCCCCACTTCGACAGGTCAACCGGGGCTCTGCAGGCCCCCTGCACTCGGTTCGGTCCTGCGGAGGCGCGGTTGACCTGTCGAAACGCGTGATCGGGGTGCGGCAACGCAGGCGAATTTGCACGAAAACAACTTGAGTGCAAAACTGCATGATGTGACAGATAGTGCAGACGGACTGCGCGAGCGCCGGCGCGCCGAGACGACGCGCACCCTGATCCGCGCCGCCCGGCACTTCACCGCCGAACGCGGCCTGGCGGGCTTCACCGTCGAAGAGCTGTGCAGCGAGGCCGCGGTGTCGCGGCGCACGTTCTTCAACTACTTCGCTTCGAAGGACGACGCCGTCCTCGGCATCCCTCTGGAGCGATCGGATGCTGCCGCCATCGCCCGCTTCCTCGCCGACGGGTCCGACGACCCGGGCATCTCGCCCACCCTGCTCACCGATCTCGCGCTCCTCGCCGAGGAGCGCTGGCGCGCCCTCGACATCGCCCCCGACACCGTGCAGGACCTGTTCCGCGCGGTCGAGAAGGAGCCGCGGCTCCTGGCTCGCATGCTCGAGCTCGGAGCCGAGGGCGAGAAGTTTGATGCTCGTCTCATCGAGCAGCGGGAGAACCTCCTGGCGGGCGACCTCCGCGCACAGGTGGCCGCGCAGATCGTCGGCGCCCTCGTCCGCTCGGCCGCGGCCGAGTTCCTGCAGCTCGGCAACGACGACTCCTTCCTCCAGATCTTCGAGCGACGCATCGGCGCGGCGCGCGACCTCTTCGCCACGCAGACCGCCTTGATGGGAACCCCTGAATGACCACCGCCACCGTCCCCACCGCCAAGCCCGGCGGCGAGGCGCCGTTCCTGCTCACGCAGCGGCGCATCTGGATCATCTTCTCCGCGCTGATCGCGGGCATGCTCCTGTCGAGCCTCGACCAGACCATCGTCTCCACCGCGATGCCGACGATCGTCGGCGAGCTCGGCGGTGTCTCGCACCAGGTGTGGATCACGACGGCGTACATCCTCGCCACCACGATCGTCATGCCGATCTACGGCAAGTTCGGCGACGTGCTCGGCCGGCGGCGTCTCTTCATGGTGGCGATCGCGATCTTCACCCTCGCATCGATCGGATGCGCGTTCGCCACCGACTTCTGGATGTTCGTCGTGTTCCGCGCCATCCAGGGCCTCGGCGGCGGCGGGCTCATGATCCTGTCGCAGGCGATCATCGCCGACATCGTGCCGGCCGACCAGCGCGGCAAGTACCTCGGCCCGATCGGCGGCGTCTTCGGCCTCGCCGCGGTCGCCGGTCCCCTCCTCGGCGGCTTCTTCGTCGACCACCTCACCTGGCAGTGGGCGTTCTACATCAACATCCCCGTCGGCATCGCCGCGTTCTTCGTCGCCGTGTTCGCGCTGAAGCTGCCGAACAAGAAGGCCGAGAAGCCCATCGACTGGCTCGGCGTGCTGTTCCTCTCGGCAGCCACGACGTGCCTCATCTTCTTCACCGACTTCGGAGGCTCGGCCGACCAGGGCTGGGACTCCGGCGCGACCTGGGCGTGGGGTGCGGGCCTCGTCGCCTCCGCGGGGCTGTTCATCTTCACCGAGTCGCGGGCGGCCGACCCGATCATGCCGCTGTCGATGTTCCGCAACCCGATCTTCATCAATGCGACCGCCATCGGCATGGCGATCGGCATCGGCATGTTCGCGGCTCTCGGCTTCGTGCCGACCTTCCTCCAGATGTCGTCGGGCACGTCGGCCGCAGCATCCGGTCTCCTGATGCTCCCGATGATGGTCGGCGTCATGGGCATGTCGATCGCGTCGGGCCTGCTCATCACCAAGACCGGCAAGTACAAGCTGTTCCCGATCATCGGCACGCTCATCGTCGGTGTCGCGATGGTGCTGATGACGACGCTCACCGCGTCGACGCCGATCTGGCTGATCTGCACCTACCTGTTCCTGTTCGGGGTGGGTCTCGGCTGCATCATGCAGGTCGTCGTGCTCGTCGTGCAGAACGCGGTGCCCGCGGCCGATCTCGGCACCGCGACCTCGACGAACAACTACTTCCGCGAGGTCGGCGCAGCCCTCGGCACCGCGGTGTTCGGCACGCTCTTCACCACGCGCCTCACCGAGAACCTGACGAAGGTCTTCACGGATGCCGGCGCGAGCGCCGAGCAGGCGGGCGAGGCGACGTCGAGCATCGACCCGTCGGTGCTGAACTCGCTGCCCGACACGGTCAAGACCGGCGTCGTCGACGCCTATGCAGACGCGCTCGCGCCCGTGTTCTGGTACCTCGTGCCGTTCATCGCCATCGCCTTCGTGCTCGCCCTCTTCCTCAAGCAGATCCCGCTGTCGGACGTCGCCGGGCTCGTCGCCCGCGGCGAGGCCATCGGCGGCGAGGAGGCCGAGCGCCTCGAGGCGGAGCGCCTGAAGGCCGAGCAGCACAGCGCCGCTCCCACCGGACGCGCGCGCCGGCGCACCCGCGAGAAGGACCGCGCCGCGCGATAGTGACGCGGAGGGACGCACTCAGTCGTCGAGCCGCTGCCCGAGTTCGATGATGAGTCCCTCGGGGCCGCGCACGTAGCAGACGAGCCACTGGTCCTCGTAGTTCACGAGCTCGGCCATGGTGTCATACCCGGCGCCACGCACCTTGCCCAGCAGCGCCTCGACGTCGTCGACACGGTAGGCGAGATGGCGCAGCCCCAGCGTGTTCGACGGGAGATCGCCGACGGGTGCCGGGCTCTCGGGTCGCAGGAACTGTGAGAGCTCGATCGCTCCCGAGCCGTCGGGTGCGGTGAGGAACACCATCTCGACGTCGGTGCCGGTCAGCCCGTTGACCCGATCGGCCCACGTGCCCCCGACCCGCGCCTTCTCGCCGCGGCGGAACCCGAGCATCTCGAAGAAGTCCGCCACCGTCTCCAGATCCTGGACGATGACGCCGATGTGCTCGAAGCTGCGGACGCCCACCCTCGCGACCTTAGGCGCCGAACGGCGCCAGCGGTACCCCCTCGGAGCGGCAGGACGCGGGGCTACACTGCGGGCATGGCGGACGCGCCCGCGTATCGGATCTGGCCGCCGGTGGCGCTCGGAGTCCCGCTCGTGGCCGGGTGTGTCCTCACGGCCGTCTTGGGCGACCCGGTCGTCCTGCCGGTCGAGCTCTCGCGGGCGATCGCTCTGGTCCTCATCATGGCCTTCGCGCTGTGGAACGGCTGGGCGATGTGGCTCATGGCCCAGCACCGCACCGCACTGCTGCCCGGTGGGGCGACGCGGGTGATCCTCGATCGGGGCCCGTTCCGCGTGAGCCGCAACCCGCTGTACCTCGGTCTCATCGTGCTCGACATCGGACTGGCCCTGCTGTGGCGTTCTGGGCGCTCGTCTTCACACCACTGGGAGTGGCGGCTCTGTGGTGGGGTGCCATCGCGCCTGAAGAGCGCTACCTCAGCGAGAAGTTCGGCGCCGAGTACGACGACTACCGCGCGCGGGTGCGTCGCTGGCTGTAGCGGGCCGGGCTCAGCCGTCCGAGCTCGAAGGCGACGGCGTCGGCGTGTTCGCCGCCTCTTGCAGCTCGGAGATCGCCTGCTCGAACGCGGCGATGGTCGCAGCATCCACCGTCCCCGTCGGCTCGACGCCCAACTCGGTCTGGAAGGCCTGCACCGCTGCGGTCAGCTCGGGCGTCCAGACGCCGTCGACGGGGCCGTCCCAGAAGCCGACGAGCTTCAGCGTCTGCTGGATGGCGGCCGTCGTCGCGACCGATTCCTGCGCGGCAGCGCCGCCCAGCTCGGCCAGCCTCGCCTGCAGCGCCTCGGCGGTCGCCTTGTCGACGGTGCCCGTGACCGGCAGCCCGGCGGCCGTCTGCAGATCCTCGACCGCCTGGACCGTCAGCGGCCCGTACACGCCGTCGACGTCGCCCGTGTAGTACCCCGCGACGAGCAGCTCCTGCTGCAGCGCCGACGTGTACGCCCGCACGGCGGCCTCGGCCTGCACCGCCTGCTCGTCGGTCAGGCAGCCTGCATCGGCGAACAGCGCGAGCCACGCCATCTCGAGCGCGACCGCGGCGCTGTTGAACTGCTCGGCCGCGTCCGTCAGGGGCGTGTCGTCGGTGACGGATGCCTCGGCCGAAGCGAGCTCGGATTCCGCCTGCTTGACCCGCTCGACGGTCGCCGTCGGCGCCAGCGGTGTGCTCGACGGCTCGGCCGGCGCGGGTTCGCTGGGCGTGCCTGTCGGACCCGCCTGCGCCTCGGCAAGCGCGATCTGCGCCTCGACCAGCTCCTGCTGCGCGTCGTACAGTGCCTGGTTCGCCGCGACGGCCGCCTCGGCGCTGTCCACGGCGTCCTCGCGGGGCTCGGCGAGGTCCGCACCCGCGTTGCGGACATCGCCGACGGTCGGAGCGGTGTCGTTGAGCACGTCGCCGTAGCGGTCGAGCGCCTCGATGTAGTCCTGGCTCGCACCGCAGAACGCGCTCGACGCGGCGGTGAGCTCGGCCTGCGCGTCGGCGACAGCCTTCTCCTTCGCCGACACCTGCGCCTGTGCCCGCTCGACGGGGTCGGCGTCGCCGGCGCACCCGGCGAGGACGACGGCCGCGACCGCGCCCGCGATGATCATGGCGCCCAGACGCGCCGACACCCTGGTGAGATGCGTTCCCACGTCGCGCCCCCTCCTGAACCGAAGCCTGTGAGGCACATCATGGCACCGCGGCGCGTCGCGCCGCGTCACGCGGAGGGCACGAGTTCCCGTGTGTCGGATCCCCGATCCACCAGGGCGTCACGTCAGGTCCCGCAAGGCGGCATCCACCCTCGTCAGGGCGACCGGAAGAGACCGCCGCTCCCCATCACGCGGGCGGGGGTCACGAGGATGGTGACGCGGAGCGGGTTCACGCGGGGCTGGCGGTATCGCTCCGCGTAGAGGGCGACCGCGAGCGCGACCTCGTCGGGGTCGTCGAGCACCGTCGCAGTCCCTTGGAACGAGAGCCAGCGGGCGCCGTCGACCTGGCTGATCGTGGCGGTGCCGTCACGCCGCACGTTGCGGACCTTTTGCGAATCGCGCGATGTGATGATCCGCAGCGCCCCCTCGTGCAGTGTGAAGCCCACCGCGACCGCGTGGATGCCACCCCACGGCGCCAGTGTCGAGAGCGTGCCGATATGCCGTTCGCGCACGAATTCGACGCCCGCCTCCGACAGTTCCCTCACCCTCCCACGCTACCCGGCCGTGACGCGACAGGACTCCCGCCGGGCCCGCGCAGAACCTACAGTCGTTGAGGGACTCGAATATCCACCTCCAGCACCCCGAGGAGGAGGCAGGCATGGCGACCAGCATCCCGCTTTCGAGCGGAACACGGATGCCGCAGCTCGGCCTGGGCGTCTACCTCGTCACGGACGTCGCCCTCTGCGAGTCGAGCGTGAGGTCCGCCCTCGGCTCGGGGTACCGGCTCATCGACACCGCGGCCATCTACCGCAACGAGCGGGCCGTGGGCCGCGGCATCCGTTCGTCCGGAGTTCCCCGCGCGGAGATCTTCCTCACGACGAAGCTGTGGCCCTCGGACTACGGCTATGACAAGGCGCGCGCCGCGATCGGCGGCGCGCTCGAACGGCTCGACTGCGGACCCCTCGATCTGCTCCTGCTGCATCAGCCCGTCAGCGACGTGAAGGGCGCGTGGCGGGCGATGGAGGATGCCGTCGACCAAGGTGTCGTCCGGGCGATCGGGGTGAGCAACTTCACCGTGTCCGACCTGAAACGCCTGCTGTCCGTGGCGCGGATCCCGCCCGCTGTCGATCAAGTGGAGCTGCACCCGCACTGGCAGCAGCCCGAGCTGCTCCCCTACCTCACTCAGCACGCGATCGTGCCCGAGGCGTGGTACCCGCTCGGCCACGGATCGACCACGCTCCGGGCGGAACCGGCCGTCGTGGGAGCAGCCGCCGCGCACGGCAAGTCGGCGGTGCAGGTGATCCTGCGGTGGCACGTGCAGCGGGGATTCGTGGCGATCCCGAAGTCGACGAACCCCACGCACATCGCGGCGAACATCGACGTGTTCGACTTCGAGCTCAGCCCCGCCGAGATGGCCGGCATCGACGCGCTCGGCAAGGATCGCCCGATGTTTCGACTGCCCCGCTGGATGATGGCAGCCACCATGCCGCTGGCGCGCCCGCGACCGCTCGGGTAGGGCCACGGCGCTGCGCGGGTTCGACGCACGCCGGTCACCGCGAAAGACGCCGCGGCGCGGCATCCGTCCGCCCATCGATGACCGGTGCCCTCCAGGTCGACGGCCCGTGGATCATCAGCGACGTCGTCATGCCCTGTCTGAACGGGCTCAGCCGGTGCGGGTGCCGACGATGGTCGAGGGCGGGAACGGCCCGGCCTGCGCCGTGCCCGTCAGCCGGTCGCCGACGACGTGCAGTGTGACGGCCAGCGACATCGGCAGCGGTGCGACGAGATCGAGCGTGAACTCGGCGGTGTCGCCCGAGGCCTTACCGCCGCTGATCGCGATCGGGCCGGTGGGTCCGATCGCGGTGCCGCTGAGCGTCGTGCCGACCGTGGTCAGCGTGACATCGAAGTGATGAGAACCCGCCAACGTCGCAACCTCGAGCGCCCACTTGCCGTCGATAGCTGCCACGCCGACCTCTCCTTCGTCCCAACGACCGCGTGGCCGTCGAGCCCATTCTCCCGCAGGGCGGGGACGGCGGGGAGCATCGTCGTCCCAGTGAGTGTGCCGATGTCGACTGCCGTGCCAGGCACTGACGTCTTCAGCCGCCCGGTCCTGTCGGGTCGATCGGCGCGCCGTCGCCGTTCTCGGGCAGATCACCGCGCTCGACCGGCGCTGTGGGATCCATGGGGGCGTCGGAGAAGAGCACCTCGAGTTCCGCCGCCGATGGTGCATGGACGGACTGCGCCGCTGCCAGCAGATCCTCGGGCGGCGCGCCTGCCCCGCTCACTCGGATGAAAGAGCCATCGCGCACCACGACGTACTCGTGGACGTCCCCCGCCGACCGATGCCAGACGCCGTTCTCCTCCGTGCATGTCATCGCCGCTTCGACCGCCTCCTCGAGCGGCGTCGCGGCGCAGGTATCGGGCGTGAACTCCCCTCGATCAGTGCGGATCGTCAGCATCCCGCTCGTACTCGAGTTGACCCACGTCGCCGACATCCCGTCGGAATTGCTCCGCCCGACCGACTGCGGTGCCAGGTCGTATCCGTCGACCGCGGTCGTGAAGACGAGTTCGGGTGCGATGCCGAGGCTGCTCGCACTCTCGGCGACGAGAGCGGGATCGGCGGGCGCAGGCGCGTCATCAGCCCCCGTCGCGCAGGCAGTGGCCGTGAACGCGATGGCGGCGGCGACCATCGCGCTCAGGGCCAAACGGGAGCACGATGATCGACGCATGATCGGATCCTCCCATGCTGACCCGCGCCCAGAGGATCTGACCTCGAATATTGGGGGGTTAACGCGAAATGGCCACCCTGCTTTGGGTGGCCATTTCGTGAATGGGTGTCCGGCGGTGTCCTACTCTCCCACAGGGTCCCCCCTGCAGTACCATCGGCGCTGAGAGGCTTAGCTTCCGGGTTCGGAATGGGACCGGGCGTTTCCCTCTCGCTATGGCCGCCGAAACTCTTTCGATGTTTCAGGTGTTCACAACGTGAAAGTCTTCTGTTCAGTTGCGGTGTCCCGACCGTACATCGGGAACCACTCAGTGGACGCGAGCTATCTCACCCCACCCGCAGGGGTGGGGGGAAGTGTTTTCAAGTCATCGGCTTATTAGTACCAGTCAGCTGCACACGTTGCCGTGCTTCCACATCTGGCCTATCAACCCAGTAGTCTGGCTGGGAGCCTCTCACCCCGAAGGGTATGGAAGTCTCATCTTGAGGCCGGCTTCCCGCTTAGATGCTTTCAGCGGTTATCCATCCCGAACGTAGCTAACCAGCGGTGCACTTGGCAGTACAACTGGCACACCAGAGGTTCGTCCAACCCGGTCCTCTCGTACTAGGGTCAGATCCTCTCAAACTTCCTACGCGCGCAGCGGATAGGGACCGAACTGTCTCACGACGTTCTAAACCCAGCTCGCGTACCGCTTTAATGGGCGAACAGCCCAACCCTTGGGACCTACTCCAGCCCCAGGATGCGACGAGCCGACATCGAGGTGCCAAACCATGCCGTCGATATGGACTCTTGGGCAAGATCAGCCTGTTATCCCCGAGGTACCTTTTATCCGTTGAGCGACAGCGCTTCCACAAGCCACTGCCGGATCACTAGTCCCGACTTTCGTCCCTGCTCGACCTGTCAGTCTCACAGTCAAGCTCCCTTGTGCACTTACACTCGCCACCTGATTGCCAACCAGGTTGAGGGAACCTTTGGGCGCCTCCGTTACTTTTTGGGAGGCAACCGCCCCAGTTAAACTACCCACCAGGCACTGTCCCTGAACCGGATTACGGTTCGAAGTTAGATATCCAGAGTGACCAGAGTGGTATTTCAACAACGACTCCACCATGACTGGCGTCATAGCTTCACAGTCTCCCACCTATCCTACACAAGCCACACCGAACACCAATACCAAGCTGTAGTAAAGGTCACGGGGTCTTTCCGTCCTGCTGCGCGTAACGAGCATCTTTACTCGTATTGCAATTTCGCCGAGTTCGCGGTTGAGACAGTTGGGAAGTCGTTACGCCATTCGTGCAGGTCGGAACTTACCCGACAAGGAATTTCGCTACCTTAGGATGGTTATAGTTACCACCGCCGTTTACTGGGGCTTAAATTCTGAGCTTCGCCTTGCGGCTAACCCGTCCTCTTAACCTTCCAGCACCGGGCAGGCGTCAGTCCGTATACATCGTCTTGCGACTTGGCACGGACCTGTGTTTTTAGTAAACAGTCGCTACCCACTAGTCTCTGCGGCCACCACACCCTTTTCCAGGCAAGCTGGTATAAGTGGATGGCCCCCCTTCTCCCGAAGTTACGGGGGCATTTTGCCGAGTTCCTTAACCACGATTCTCTCGATCTCCTCGGTATTCTCTACCTGACCACCTGAGTCGGTTTGGGGTACGGGCGGCTAGAACCTCGCGTCGATGCTTTTCTCGGCAGCATAGGATCACCCACTTTTCATCCGCATCGTGTCTCAGCCACACGAGTCACGGATTTGCCTATGACTCGGCCTACGCACTTGCCCCGGGACAACCATCGCCCGGGATGGGCTACCTTCCTGCGTCACACCTGTTAATACGCTAACCGCACCAGCATGGGGTCGTACGCTAGGCCCCACGCCATCACCCGAAGGATCCGGTCATGGGGATTCAGATACTTAGCACTACTGGATTGATTGGGGCGGTTCTTCGCCGGTACGGGAATATCAACCCGTTGTCCATCGACTACGCCTGTCGGCCTCGCCTTAGGTCCCGACTTACCCAGGGAAGATTAGCTTGACCCTGGAACCCTTGGTCTTTCGGAGGACGTGTTTCTCACACGTCTTTCGCTACTCATGCCTGCATTCTCACTCGTGTAGCGTCCACGGCTGGGTCACCCCGCCGCTTCACTCGCCACACGACGCTCTCCTACCCATCAACACGGCTGGACCACGAAGGCCTACCAATAATGTCAATGCCACAACTTCGGTGGCGTGCTTGAGCCCCGTTACATTGTCGGCGCGGAATCACTTGACCAGTGAGCTATTACGCACTCTTTCAAGGGTGGCTGCTTCTAAGCCAACCTCCTGGTTGTCTAAGCAACTCCACATCCTTTCCCACTTAGCACGCGCTTAGGGACCTTAGATGGTGGTCTGGGTTGTTTCCCTCTCGACTATGAAGCTTATCCCCCACAGTCTCACTGCTGCGCTCTCACTTACCGGCATTCGGAGTTTGGCTGACGTCAGTAACCTTGTAGGGCCCATCGGCCATCCAGTAGCTCTACCTCCGGCAAGAAACACGCAACGCTGCACCTAAATGCATTTCGGAGAGAACCAGCTATCACGAAGTTTGATTGGCCTTTCACCCCTATCCACAGCTCATCCCCTCAGTTTTCAACCTAAGTGGGTTCGGCCCTCCACGACGTCTTACCGTCGCTTCAGCCTGGCCATGGATAGATCACTTCGCTTCGGGTCTAGGACATGCGACTAAAATCGCCCTATTCAGACTCGCTTTCGCTACGGCTACCCCACCCGGGTTAACCTCGCCACATATCGCTAACTCGCAGGCTCATTCTTCAAAAGGCACGCTGTCACACCTACCAGGGGTGCTCCAACGGTTTGTAAGCAAACGGTTTCAGGTACTATTTCACTCCCCTCCCGGGGTACTTTTCACCTTTCCCTCACGGTACTTGTCCGCTATCGGTCATCTGGGAGTATTTAGGCTTATCAGGTGGTCCTGACAGATTCACACGGGATTTCTCGGGCCCCGTGCTACTTGGGATACTCTCCACGCTGCGTCCGACATTTCGATTACGGGGCTGGCACCCACTCTGGCCGGCCTTTCAAGACCGTTCATCTATATCGACGCATCACGTTCACCACTCGGCAGAATGATACGGAAAGTCCCACGACCCCTCACATGCAACTCCTGCCGGATATCACACACATAAGGTTTAGCCTCATCCGATTTCGCTCGCCACTACTCACGGAATCACGGTTGTTTTCTCTTCCTGTGGGTACTGAGATGTTTCACTTCCCCACGTTCCCTCTACCCGCCCTATATATTCAGGCGGGAGTCACTAGGTCGGCACGCCGCCCAGCGGGGTTTCCCCATTCGGACACCCTCGGATCAAAACTTGCTTATCAGTTCCCCGAGGCTTATCGCAGATTGCTACGTCCTTCTTCGGCTCCAGATGCCAAGGCATCCACCGTTTGCTCTTAAAGACTTGAAAACATGAGAATCAAAAACTCAACCACACTCCCCCCAAAGGAAGAGTGCGAAAGAAATTGACTAATGATCTTTAAGATCATCAACACAAAACAACCCCCAAAAGGGTCATCTTGCAAAGATGCTCGCGTCCACTGTGTAGTTCTCAAAGTACGGGCGGCACTTCCCCCACCCACCAGCCAAGCCGGCAGCAAGGAAAGCCCAGAAGTCACGTCCCCCACACCCCACCCAAACGGTGAGCATGCGGCGTCCGGTCCCTCAGGACCCAACAGCGTGCAGGCACCCCGCTCACCCACCCCCACCCTCCAACCCCACCCCGAAGGATGCGGCGTACTAGTAGGAATCAGTCGCGCTGATGCCATGTCAAATGTTCCACCCACGAGCCCCCACCAGGAACATTCGTCCCGGCTGAGGTTCCTGCAACCCCGAAGAGTTGAGGTGCTCCTTAGAAAGGAGGTGATCCAGCCGCACCTTCCGGTACGGCTACCTTGTTACGACTTAGTCCTAATTACCGATCCCACCTTCGACGGCTCCCTCCACAAGGGTTGGGCCACCGGCTTCAGGTGTTACCGACTTTCATGACTTGACGGGCGGTGTGTACAAGACCCGGGAACGTATTCACCGCAGCGTTGCTGATCTGCGATTACTAGCGACTCCGACTTCATGAGGTCGAGTTGCAGACCTCAATCCGAACTGGGACCGGCTTTTTGGGATTCGCTCCACCTCACGGTATTGCAGCCCTTTGTACCGGCCATTGTAGCATGCGTGAAGCCCAAGACATAAGGGGCATGATGATTTGACGTCATCCCCACCTTCCTCCGAGTTGACCCCGGCAGTATCCCATGAGTTCCCACCATAACGTGCTGGCAACATAGAACGAGGGTTGCGCTCGTTGCGGGACTTAACCCAACATCTCACGACACGAGCTGACGACAACCATGCACCACCTGTTCACCAGTGTCCAAAGAGTTGACCATTTCTGGCCCGTTCTGGTGTATGTCAAGCCTTGGTAAGGTTCTTCGCGTTGCATCGAATTAATCCGCATGCTCCGCCGCTTGTGCGGGTCCCCGTCAATTCCTTTGAGTTTTAGCCTTGCGGCCGTACTCCCCAGGCGGGGAACTTAATGCGTTAGCTGCGTCACGGAATCCGTGGAAAGGACCCCACAACTAGTTCCCAACGTTTACGGGGTGGACTACCAGGGTATCTAAGCCTGTTTGCTCCCCACCCTTTCGCTCCTCAGCGTCAGTTACGGCCCAGAGATCTGCCTTCGCCATCGGTGTTCCTCCTGATATCTGCGCATTCCACCGCTACACCAGGAATTCCAATCTCCCCTACCGCACTCTAGTCTGCCCGTACCCACTGCAGGCCCGAGGTTGAGCCTCGGGATTTCACAGCAGACGCGACAAACCGCCTACGAGCTCTTTACGCCCAATAATTCCGGATAACGCTTGCGCCCTACGTATTACCGCGGCTGCTGGCACGTAGTTAGCCGGCGCTTTTTCTGCAAGTACCGTCACAAAAGCTTCTTCCTTGCTAAAAGAGGTTTACAACCCGAAGGCCGTCATCCCTCACGCGGCGTTGCTGCATCAGGCTTCCGCCCATTGTGCAATATTCCCCACTGCTGCCTCCCGTAGGAGTCTGGGCCGTGTCTCAGTCCCAGTGTGGCCGGTCACCCTCTCAGGCCGGCTACCCGTCGACGCCTTGGTGAGCCATTACCTCACCAACAAGCTGATAGGCCGCGAGCCCATCCCAGACCAAAAAATCTTTCCAACCCCCACCATGCGATAGAGGCTCATATCCAGTATTAGACGCCGTTTCCAGCGCTTATCCCAGAGTCCAGGGCAGGTTGCTCACGTGTTACTCACCCGTTCGCCACTGATCCACCAAGCAAGCTTGGCTTCACCGTTCGACTTGCATGTGTTAAGCACGCCGCCAGCGTTCATCCTGAGCCAGGATCAAACTCTCCATAAAAAAATGATGCCCACCAGAACCGGGAAAACAGCTCACAGCAGACGAGTTCAACCATGACCAAAAACGAATATCAAACTGACATCCATGAATTGATCCAAAAAAGACCCCCACCAACCAGCAAAAAACTGATCGACAGAGAAAAAAATTGGCATTTGACAAGTGCACGCTGTTGAGTTCTCAAAGATCGGACGCACCAACCAGCAACGAATCCCACGGACCCGCAACCCAGCTGGGCAACTTCACTATCCTACCTCGCCGAAGCGATCCGGTCAAACTGACCAAAACCCTCCGAACAAGGCTTCCACCACTCTCGCAAGCGAGTGATCCGACAAGCGGATCCTGTGTGGTGGAGGTCGTTCGCTACTTGAGGGGAGCGAGACCTTCCGGCCTTCTGCTCTACCCTTTGGGGCGAACGTGAATACTCTACACACGAAGGCCGCCCTCGGCCAAATCGACGCCGTGCCGACCGCTCGCGGCGTTCCCTTGCCGCTTCCCAAACGCAGATCAGCCCCGCAGAAAGCGGGGCTGATCTGGTGTGAAGATGGCGGTGACGGTGGGATTTGAACCCACGGTAGGGGGTTACCCTACACAACTTTTCGAGAGTTGCACCTTCGGCCGCTCGGACACGTCACCGCCGACAAGCTTACGACACGAAAACGGATGCCGCGAATCGGCGCCGAGCGCCGGGCGACGAGCACCCGCGAAGGCCGCAGCCCGCACCTCACGCATCCAGGAAGGAGTGGTGGTGGTACCCCTCGGGGTCGAGCACCGCGACGGTCGACTCGGGGACCTCGAGGAACACACCCGGCAGGTCGTTGAGCGGCTCCGATACCACGACGTGCGCGTGATCGCCGAAGAGCGACAGACGCTCGGCGTCGGGATACATGGACCGGATCGTCGGCACATCCGCGGAATGGAACAGCGTGCGGGAGCGTCCCTGCGACGAGTAGCGGAACGCCCACACCGTCTCGCCGTCCGACACGGCGATCGTCCCCTGCATGGGGAACTTCACACCCGCGGCGTGACCCGCCTCCTCCACGCGGCGCACGGCAGCCGCCATCGCGGCGATCGGATCGTCGGTCAGCCCGAAGGTCACGGCGAGATGGAAGAGGACCTCACTGTCGGTCGTCCCCTGAATGAGCGGAAACAGCGCGGGATCGACGGCCAGGGCGAGCTCACGTCTGATGAGACCGAACTGCGAGATCGCCCCGTTGTGCATGAACAGCCACTGGTCGTGGCGGAACGGGTGGCAGTTGGTCTGCTGAATCGGCGGTCCGGCGGCCGCGCGCACGTGCGCGAAGAAGAGTGGGCTTGTGACCGCCCGGCTGACCTCGCGGAGATTCTGATCGTTCCAAGCCGGCTCGATGCTGCGAAAGACGAACGGATGCCTCGCCCCCGCGGCATCCGCTTCTCGACCGTCCGCCGGATACCAGCCGAACCCGAAGCCGTCGCCGTTGACGGTCTCGGCGCCGAGCGGTGAGTTCTGCGACATGGCGACGACCGAGTGCTGGGCGTCGAGGATGAGGGCGGCCGGCTGGAGCGGCTCTCCCGTATAGGCAAGCCAGCGGCACATCACGACTCCTGGAAAGGTTCGACTCGGTGCGTCGCGGCGCGGCGCTGGCGTCATCGTACGACCGGGCGCCGCCCCGCACACCCTGGATCGTGCGAGCGCCCCGGTGTCGCCGGGCGGGGCTAGCGTGGGGCCGTGACCGACGAGCACTCCGCATCCGTCGCGGACCGCACGAGCACCACCCAGCGGTACGTGCTGTGGATCGCCGTGCTCGCGTCGTTCGTGGCCTTCCTCGACGGCACGATCGTGAACGTCGCCCTGCCGGCGATCAGCGACGAACTGGGCGGCGGCATCACCACGCAGCAGTGGGTCGTCGACGCCTACCTCATCACGCTCGGCGCGCTGATCCTCGTCGCAGGATCCGTGAGCGACGCGTACGGGCGGGTGCTGGTGCTGCGCATCGGGCTGATCGGCTTCGGGGTCGCGTCCCTCGCGATCGCGGCCGCCCCGACGGCGGAGTTCCTCATCGTCGCCCGGGGAGTGCAGGGAGCCGCCGGCGCATTCCTCGTGCCGAGCTCCCTGGCGCTCATCACCTCCAACTTCAGCGGACCGGCGCAGAGCCGCGCCATCGGCATCTGGACGGCGATGACCACCTCCGCGATGATCGTCGGCCCGCTGCTCGGCGGCATTCTGGTCGACTTCGCCTCGTGGCGCTGGGCCTTCCTCATCAATGTCGTGCCGATCGGCATCACCCTCGTCCTGCTCGCTCGGGGCGGCTTCCGCGACACCCGGCATCCCGATGCGTCGATCGACTGGGTCGGCGCGGCGCTGTGCACCCTCGGTCTCGGCGGCATGGTCTACGCGCTCATCGAGCAGCCCACCCAGGGGTGGGCCTCCCCCGCGATCTGGCTGCCGCTCGTCCTCGGCGCGGCGCTCTTCCTCGCGTTCGTGCTGCGTC
Organism: Microbacterium sp. F01; assembly: GCF_056156365.1. Taxonomy (NCBI): domain Bacteria; kingdom Bacillati; phylum Actinomycetota; class Actinomycetes; order Micrococcales; family Microbacteriaceae; genus Microbacterium; species Microbacterium sp. F01. The sequence continues at coordinate 472,608 of NZ_CM149592.1, read as the reverse complement.
AGCGCACAGTGAAGCATCCGATCCTGCCGCTCGACCTGTTCCGCGTGCGCAACTTCTGGACGGGCAACGTCGCGACCACGTTCATCTACGGGGCGCTCGCGCTCAACGGACTCGTCGTCGTCGTGTATCTGCAGGAAGGAGCGGGCCTGTCTGCGACCCTCGCCGGACTCGCGAGCCTGCCGATGACGATCCTCATGATCCTCTTCAGCTCCCGCGTCGGCGCACTCAGCGGCAGGTGGGGGCCGCGGTTCTTCATGACGGCGGGCCCGGTCACGATGGGCATCGGCGCCCTGCTGCTCCTCACGGTCGGCACCGACTTCTCCTATTGGTGGCAGGTGCTGCCGAGCATGATCGTGATGGGCGCCGGCCTCGCGCTCACGGTGGCGCCGCTCACGTCGGCGATCCTCGGCGCCATCGAGCCCGAACGCTCGGGCATCGCCTCCGCGGTGAACAACGCAGTGGCGCGCGTCGCAGGACTCATCGCCATCGCCCTGCTCGCCACCATCGTCGGCGGCGCACTCGACCTCGAAGGCTTCCACCGTGCTGCCATCGTCACGGCCGCGCTCATGATCGCCGGCGGGATCACCTCGTTCTTCGGCATCCGCAATCCGGTTCGTTCACACGACCCGTCGGCAGAACCGGCATAGACCCGGCGATCCACGGTGGCTCGCAGCATCCGTGGACTGCAAGACTGACCGCATGGCCGTCATCGAGAATTCGAAAGTCACCATCGTCGGAGCCGGCAGCGTCGGCTCGAGCGCCGCGTATGCCGCGCTCATCCGCGGTTCCGCCCGCCACGTCGCCCTGTACGACATCGCCACGCAGAAGGTCGAGGCCGAGGTTCTCGACCTTGCGCACGGCACCCAGTTCACGGGCACGACCGACATCATCGGCGGCAGCGACCTGTCGGTGGTCGAGGGCTCGCACGTCGTCGTCATCACGGCCGGCGCGAAGCAGAACCCGGGCCAGACTCGCATCGAGCTCGCCGGCGTGAACGCCGGGATCATGAAGAAGATGATGCCGCAGCTCTTGAGCGTGGCACCCGACGCGATCTATGTGATCGTCACGAACCCCTGCGACGTGCTGACCGTGCTCGCGCAGGAGGAGACGGGCCTGCCACCCGAGCGGATCTTCGCCTCGGGCACCGTGCTCGACACCTCGCGCCTGCGCTGGAAGCTCGGGGAGCGTGCCGGCGTCTCGACCTCCAGCGTGCACGCGTACATCGTCGGCGAGCACGGCGACACCGAGTTCCCGCTGTGGTCGAAGGCGACGATCGGCACCGTCCCGATCCTCGAGTGGGTGACGCCCCGCGGCGACCGCATGACCGTCGAGGAGCTCGACCAGATCGCCATCGACGTGCGCGACGCCGCCTACAAGGTGATCCAGGGCAAGGGCGCGACGAACTACGCGATCGGCCTGTCGAGCGCCCGCATCATCGAGGCGATCCTGAACGATGAGCGTGCAGTCATGCCGGTCTCGCCGGTGCTGCGCGACTTCCACGGCGTCGACGGCGTCGCCCTCTCGGTGCCGTCGGTCGTGAGCGCGGCCGGTGCCGTGCCGATCCTCCAGACGCAGTTCGACGACAAGGAGCTCGGGCTGTTCCATGCCTCCGCCGACGCGCTCAAACAGGTGGCCGACTCGCTGCGCGGCTGAGCCGGCGGACGTGAGGGGAACGGATGCTGCGGGCCGCAGCATCCGTTCCCCTCATGCGAACAGGCGGGCGAGGTTCTCGAGCGACGAAGCGAGACCCTCGGCGTGGTCTGCGGGAGAGATGCCGGCGGGGACGTCGGTCGCCTCGACGGTGACGAGGGTGGAGCCGTGGCGCGGCTCGAAGCTCCACGTCATCGTCATGGTGCCGGCGAAAGCGGGGTCGTCGGAGGGAAAGTCGATCGCCTCGATGATCCAGTGGGGCGGCGCGAGCTCGACACGGCGCACGTCGGCGACGTCGGAATCCGCCGCCGCCTTTCCGCCACCCTCGGGTGCCTCGTCGTAGGTCAGCACCATGCGGTACCCGGTCACCGGGTCGAACCGCTCGAAGCGGCCGGTCATCCCGGACGGCGGCAGCCACGCGAGAAGCTGTTCCGCGTCCGTGAAGGCCGCGAACACGCGCTCGGGGGCGGCGGCGATGAGACGGGATGCCGAGTCCACACGCATGCGGTCAACCTACGCCTCGACCGGACCTGCGCGGGCCTTGCGGGCGATGTCGCGGGCCGGACGTAGGCTCATCGCATGCCCGCTGCCCGACGCCCGACGCAGACCGCCCCGTACCGGTGCACCGAGTGCGGCTGGACCACGCTCAAGTGGGTCGGGCGCTGCGGCGAGTGCCAGCAGTGGGGCACGGTCGTCGAGACGGCCGAGCAGACCGGCATCCTCCGATCGGTGACGCCGGTGTCTCCCGGGACGGGGCGTGCGGCGCAGCCGATCACGCGGATCGACACGACCGACTCCCCGCGGCGCACCACGGGCGTCGGCGAGTTCGACCGTGTCCTCGGGGGCGGGCTCGTGCCCGGCGCTGCGATCCTGCTGTCGGGCGAGCCGGGCGTCGGCAAGTCCACGCTGCTGCTGGAGGTCGCTGCGCAGTCCGCGAAGGCCGGGCGCCGCGTTCTGTACGCGAGTGCCGAGGAGTCCACCGCCCAGGTTCGGCTGCGGGCCGAACGCACCGGCGCGTTGCACGACGAGCTGTACCTCGCGAGCGAGACCGACCTCGCGACGATCCTCGGTCACGTCGACGACGTGGCGCCCGACCTCCTCATCGTCGACTCGGTGCAGACGGTGTCGTCGGCCCTGTCGGAGGGCATGGCGGGGCATCCGTCGCAGGTGCGCGAGGTCGCGGCGACGCTCATCCGCGTCGCGAAGGAGCGCGGGCTGCCGACCATCATCGTCGGCCACGTCACGAAGGACGGCTCGATCGCGGGCCCCCGCATCCTCGAGCACCTGGTCGACGTGGTGTGCCAGTTCGAGGGCGACCGGCAGACGTCGCTGCGGTTCGTGCGGGCGCTCAAGAACCGCTTCGGGCCGACGGACGAGGTCGGATGCTTCGACATGACCGGCGCCGGCATCGCCGAGGTGCCCGACCCCAGCGCGCTGTTCCTCGGGCACGGCAGCACCGAGCCGGGCACGTGCGTATCGATCGCGCTCGAAGGGCGCCGCGCGTTGCCGGTCGAGGTGCAGGCGCTCACGATCGACAGCAAGTCGGGCAACCCGAGGCGCATCGTGAACGGTGTCGATGCCGCGCGCGTCGCGACCGTGCTCGCGGTGCTCGAGAAGCGGATGAAGATCAAGACCTCGGATCAAGACGTCTACGTCTCGACGGTCGGCGGGGTGAGATTCGCCGAACCGGCGGCCGACCTCGCGATCGCGCTGGCCGTCGCCAGCGCGGTCGAGGGATGGACGATTCCCCGGCACATCGCCGTGATCGGCGAACTGAGCCTCGCCGGCGAGGTGCGGCCCGTCACCCAGGCGACGCAGCGGCGCAGCGAGGGAGCGCGTCTCGGCTACCGGGACGTCATCGATCACCGCTCGGGATCACTGGGCGGCGCCGTCAGCGACGTCCGGGTCCGGTCCAAGGGCCGACCGGGGGAAGACATCCCCGAGTTCTGAGGTTCGGCCGGTTCGCTCAGCGGCCGCGAGGCCGGCGCCGACGCCCAGGGTCGACATATCCGAGCACGATGGGGATCACCAGTCCGGCCGCGCACACGATTCCGACGAGCAGGAATTCCACCCGGCGAGTCTGCCCCGTCGTCCCCGAGGATGCAAACCGTTCGTTCGGAGTGTCGCCGGGTCGAGGGCTGGGGTCAGGCGTCGAGCGCGGCGATCAGGTCGGCGGGCGCGGCCTGCAGCGGGTGCGGACCGGCGATGTCGAAGAAGACGGTGGTGATCTCGTCCTCGTGCGCCCCGAGGAAGGCGCGCAGCCAGGCCGGCGACTGCAGCGCGACGCCCGGAGGAAGCGTCTCGGGCTTGTGGGAGGCGTCGCTGAAGAGCAGCAGCGCGACGTCGCCGGTCTTCGCGTCGCGATAGGTCCACACCTCGCCGACGTCGAGCGGGTTGTCGCGGTGGCCGGGCCGCATCAGCGGCACGACGGTCGGGCCGTGGCGCAGGGCGAACGCGACCGCCGCCATGTCCTGCGTCTGGAGCGCGTCGCCGAGCTGAGTGTTGCGGAACTCCGCCGCTCCGGCCTTCTTCACGCGCTTCTTGGCTGCCACCCGTCCAGCGTAATCGCCCGCAGAACCGGTGACGGTGCGCGACCTCAGGCGAGGAAGCCGCGCAGCAGCGCCTCCGAACCGCCGAGGTGTTCGAGGATGGCGGCTTCCGCAGCATCCGGTCGCCCCGCGAGGATCGCGGTGACGATGCGCTCGTGCTGCATGTTGGAGTGCTCGATGTTGCGCGGTAACAGCGGGAACGTGTCGAGCCATTCGTTCACGCGCGCGCGGTTCTCGGCGGCGAGGGCGACGAGCGACGGGATGCCCGCGAGCTGGGCGATCGTCAGATGCAGCAGTGTGTCGAGCCGGCGATAGTCGGATTCGGATGCCTCGGCCACGACCTCGTACCGCGCCCACAGCTCGTCGCGCGCGGCGGCGTCGAGCGTGCGTCCGGCGGCGGCGCGGGCCGCGCCGGCCTCGAGCACGCGGCGAAGCCCGAGGACGTCCTCGAGCTCAGCGGTCGTGACATCGCGGGGATGCGGCGGCTGCGGCAGCGGATCAGCGACGAACGTGCCGCCGTAACGGCCGCGCCGGCGCACCAGGTAGCCGGTGTCGGCGAGCTCGCGGATCGCCTCGCGCACCGTGTCGCGGCTCACGGCGTACAGCACGGCGAGCTCGCGCTCCGACGGCAGCGACTCCCCCGGCGCGACCACACCGAGCCGGATGGTCTGCACCAGACGGGCGACGGTGTCTTCGAGCGCGTTGCCCTCGCGCACCGGCCGGTACACGGCCTTGCGCACCTCATGCAGGGGGGCGTCGGTCATACGCGCCCTCTTTCGCGCCCACAACTCGGGCTGGGAGGCGCGGAACCGTGCTGCGGGGCCTCCGAGCACCCCGAACTGCCTGAGTCATACGCCATGGCGAGACCTTACAGCGGCGTGACGTAGGCGTTGGTGATGCCGCCGTCGACGACGAACGCGGTGGCCGTGATGAACGACGCGTCGTCCGAGGCGAGGAAGGCGACCGCCGCGGCGAGCTCCTCCGGCTCGGCGAAGCGGCCCATCGGCACGTGCACGAGGCGGCGCTGCGCGCGCTCGGGGTCCTTGGCGAACAACTCCTGCAAGAGCGGCGTGTTGACCGGCCCGGGGCACAGGGCGTTCACCCGGATGCCCTGCCGCGCGAACTGCACGCCGAGCTCCCGGGTCATGGCGAGCACCCCGCCCTTGGACGCGGTGTACGAGATCTGCGACGTCGCCGACCCGAGCAGCGCCACGAACGACGCGGTGTTGATGATCGACCCCTTGCCCGCCGGCACCATGTGCCGCAGCGCCGCGCGCGAGCACAGGTACACGCTCTTGAGGTTGACGTCCTGCACGCGGTCCCATGCAGGCAGCTCGGTCGTCTCGATCGAGTCGTCGTCGGCGGGAGAGATGCCCGCGTTGTTGAACGCGATGTCAAGGCGCCCCAGATCGCCGGCGACCGAGTCGAAGAGCATGTTGACGGATGCCTCGTCCGCGACGTCCACCGGACGGAACAGGCCGTCCACCTCGGCTGCGGCACGCTCGCCGGCCGCCGGGTCGAGGTCGGCGATCACGACGCGCGCGCCTTCGGCCGCGAAGCGCCGTGCGGTCGCGAGGCCGATGCCGGAGGCCCCGCCGGTGACGACGGCCACCCGGTCCCTGAGTCGCTGGGTCAGATCCATGCTTTTCCCCTTCCGTTCCCTTTCTGCCGTGCGAAGTCCGGACTTCGCAGGGTTCCGCGCCCCGAACCCCGCGAAATCCGGACATCGCCACCGTCGTGGGGGCCGGTCACGAGGCGTCCGTCGCGAAGAAGACGTTCTTGGTCTCGGTGAAGTGCTCGGCGGCGTCGGGCCCGAGCTCGCGGCCGAGGCCCGAGGCCTTCATGCCGCCGAACGGGGTCCAATACCGCACCGAGGAATGCGAATTGACGGAGAGCACGCCGCTCTTGACGCCCCGCGAGACGCGCACCGCGCGGCCGAGGTTCTCGGTCCAGATCGAACCCGCGAGGCCGTAGATCGTGTCGTTCGCGAGTCGGATCGCGTCGGCTTCGTCGTCGAAGGGCAGCACGGCGACCACCGGTCCGAAGACCTCCTCGCGCGCAAGCCGGTCCCCGCGATCGGCGAGCACCACGGTCGGCGCGAACCAGAACCCGTCGCCGGACGGCGCCGAGCCGCGGAACGCGACGTTCGCCCCGTCGAGGAATCCCTCGACCGTCGACCGGTGGGACGGCGAGATCAGCGGCCCCATCTCCGTCGTCTCGAGCGCGGGGTCGCCGACGCGCCACCCCTGCACCGCCGGTTCGAGCAGCTCGAGGAACCGGTCGTACACCGAACGCTCGACCAGGATGCGGCTGCGGGCGCAGCAGTCCTGGCCGGCGTTGTCGAATACGGCGCCCGGCGCCGAAGCGGCGGCCTTCTCGAGGTCGGCGTCGGCGAACACGATGTTGGCACTCTTGCCGCCGAGCTCCAGGGTCACCGGCTTCAGCTCGCGCGCGCAGCCGGCCGCGACGTCCGTCCCCACCGACGTCGACCCGGTGAAGACGACCTTGCGCACGTCCGGATGCGAGACGAACCGCTGCCCCACGACAGACCCCGACCCTGTGACCACCGAGAACAGCCCCTCGGGCAGTCCCGCGAGCAGCGCAAGCTCACCGAGGCGCACGGCCGTCAGGGGCGTCAGCTCGGCGGGCTTCAGCACGACGGCGTTGCCCGCGGCGAGCGCGGGCGCGAATCCCCACGACGCGATCGTCATGGGGAAGTTCCAGGGCACGATGATCCCGACGACGCCGTACGGCTCGTGGAACGTCACGTCGAGTCCGCCCGCGACCGGGATCTGCTGTCCGGAGAGACGCTCGGGCGCACCGGCGTAGAAGTTGAGCACCTGCGCGACGTGCGCCGCCTCCCAGCGTGCCGACCCGATCGGGTGCCCTGAGTTCTGCACCTCCAGCTGCGCCAGCTCCTCGACGTGGTCCTCAACCACCCGCGCGAACGAGCGCAGCGCGTCGGCACGCGCGACCGGCGGCAGCGACGCCCACGCACGCTGTGCGACGACGGCGCGTGAGATCGCAGCATCCGTCTCGTCCACGCTCGCACGCGCGATCTCGCGGATCGGCAGCGCGGTCGCCGGGTTGATCACGGTGAACGTGGCGCTCATGCGGTCGGCACCTCCCGGGATGCGTAGACGGATGCCTCGGCCACCAGTCCCGCGAACAGCCGGCGATCCTCCTGGTTCTGCTCGGGGTGCCACTGCACGCCGAGGACGTAGCCCTCGCCGTCGGACTCGAACGCCTGCACCAGCCCGTCGTCGGTGCGGGCGGTCACGACGAGGCCGTCGCCCAGCCGGTCGACGCCCTGGTGGTGGTAGCTGTGCACCTCGAGGTCGCCCGGTCCCACGAGTTCCGCCAGCCGCGAACCTTCGTCGACGATGACGTCGTTGGTCGCGAAGACACCGCCGCCGACGCGGAACCGTTCGGTGCCGAACGCCTCGGGCAGGTGCTGGTGCAGCGTGCCGCCGCGCGCGACGTTGACGAGCTGCAGCCCGCGGCAGATCGCGAGCACCGGCAGCCGTCGCTGTTCGGCGCCACGGAACAGCGCCAGCTCCCAGGCGTCGCGGTCGGGCCGGGGCGCGTCGGTGAGCGGATGCCGCTGCGCACCGTACAGCTCGGGCTGCACGTCGCGGCCCCCGGTGAGGATGAGGCCGTCGAGCCCGTCGAGCACCGCTTCGGCGGCGATCTCGGGATCCGGCTGCGGCGGCAGCAGGACGGCGACACCGCCGGACGCCGTCACCGAATCGAAGTACACCTGCGGCAGGAACGCCGCGCGGACGTCCCACACGCCCTGCTTCGCCTGCTCGAGGTAAGTCGTCAGGCCGATCACGGGCTTCCTAGAGGCGTTCGAAGCCACGGACCCTCTCCCAGTCGGTCACGGCGGCATCGTAGGCTTCGACCTCGATGCGCGCCTGGTTCAGGTAGTGGTCGACCATGTCGTCGCCGAACGCCGCACGGGCGATGGCCGACTCGTCGAACAACTGCGCCGCCTCGCGCAGCGTCGTGGGGAGGTGATCTACGCCGGCCGTGTACGCGTTGCCCTCGAGCCGGTCGGGCAGGGGCAGCTCGTGCTCGATGCCGTGCAGGCCGCCGGCGATGATCGCCGAGATGCCCAGGTACGGGTTGACGTCGCCGCCGGGCACCCGGTTCTCGACGCGCAGCGACGAGCCGTGGCCGATCACGCGCAGCGCGCACGTGCGGTTGTCGACGCCCCAAGCTATGCCCGTCGGCGCGAACGAGCCCTTCGCGAACCGCTTGTACGAGTTGATGTTGGGCGCGTAGAGCAGCGTGAACTCGCGCAGCGTCGCCAGGATGCCGGCGATCCAGTGCTCCATGAGCGGGCTGAAGCCGTATTCGCCGTCGCCGGCCATGACCGGGTCTCCGGTCGCAGACCGCACTGAGAGATGGATGTGGCAGCTGTTGCCCTCGCGCTCGTTGAACTTCGCCATGAACGTCAGCGACTTGCCGTGATGCTCGGCGATCGCCTTCGCGCCGTTCTTGTAGATCACGTGCTGGTCGGCGGTCTCCTGCGCCTCGGCGTAGCGGAACGCGATCTCCTGCTGGCCGAGGTTGCACTCGCCCTTGACACCCTCGGTGTAGAGGCCCGCGCCGTCCATCGACAGGCGGATGTCGCGCAGCAGCGGTTCGAGACGGCCCGAGGCGAGCAGGTCGTAGTCGACGTTGTAGTCGGTCGACGGCGTGAGATCGCGGTAGCCCTTGGCCCAGGCATCCCGGTACGTGTCGTCGAAGACGATGAACTCGAGCTCCGTGCCCGAGAAGGCGACGAGGCCGCGGTCGGCGAGGCGCTGACGCTGGCGGTCCAGGATGGCGCGCGGCGACTGCACCACGGGCTCGCCCTTCTCCCACGTGAGGTCGGCCATGACCAGAGCCGAGCCGGGAAGCCACGGGATGCACCGGAGGGTGGAGACGTCGGGCCGCAGCATCATGTCGCCGTAGCCGGTCTCCCAGCTCGACATCGCGTAGCCGTCGACCGTGTTCATGTCGACATCGACCGACAGGAGGTAGTTGCACGCCTCGGCGCCGTGCGGCAGCACCTCCTCCTGGAAGAGCCGCGCCGATACCCGCTTCCCGACCAGGCGGCCCTGCGCGTCGGCGAACGCGACGACCACGGTGTCGATGTCGCCTGCGGCGATCCCGGCGTTCAACTGCTCGACGGTGAGGTTGCCCGGCATCCGTTCCTCCTCTTGTGTCGACGTGCGACGAGACCCGTGAGCGCGGTCGCCCGAACCTCGCTCGCCCGCACACTCTAACCAAAATTCTCTCTAAAGGTAGACACAGCCGACCAATAGGCGCCACAATCGGCGAAAAGCGCCTGAGTGTGACCCGAGCGCACCCCCTTCGCCGATCCTTGGAGAACCGATGTCCCAAGCGAGCAGTGCATCACAGCCGGAATCCACGGCCCCGTCCCCCGCGGGTTCGGCGAAGGTCGCGGGCGCGACCTATACACGGGCCGGTCAGGAATACTTCGAGAAGCGCGGGCTCAAGCGGGCCGCCGGAGTCTGGGGTCTCTGGGGCCTCGCCGTCGCCGCCGTCATCTCGGGCGACTTCTCGGGCTGGAACTTCGGCATCGACTTCGCGGGCTTCGGCGGCATGCTCATCGCTTTCGTGATCCTCGTGGCGATGTACTACGGCATGATCTTCTCGATCGGCGAGATGGCCGCGGCCATGCCCCACACCGGCGGCGCCTACTCATTCGCCCGATCGGCGATGGGCCCGTGGGGCGGCCTCATCACCGGGGCCGCTGAGACGATCGAGTACGTCGCGACCACCGCCGTCATCGTCTTCTTCTCGGCCTCGTACGCCGACGCCATCACCTCGGAACTGCTCGGGCTGTCGCTGCCCGGATGGGTGTGGTGGATCATCCTCTACGCGATCTTCATCGCCTTGAACGCCGCCGGCGCCAGCATCTCGTTCACCTTCGCGATCGTCGTGTCGGTGATCTCGATCGGCATCATCCTCGTGTTCTCGGCGATGGCATTGTTCTCCGGCGCCTTCCAGTGGGCGAGCCTTTGGGACATCGTCCCCGACCCCGGCCAGACCGAGTTCCTGCCGCACGGTGTGCTGCCGATCCTGTTCGCCCTCCCCTTCGCCATGTGGTTCTTCCTCGGCATCGAAGAGCTGCCCCTGGCTGCCGAGGAGTCTCACAACCCCGTGCGCGACATCCCGCGGGCGGGATTCTGGGCGCGCGGCACGCTGATCGTGACCGGCCTGCTCGTGCTGTTCCTCAACACGGGCGTCCTCGGCGCCGAGGCGACGGGCGTCGCTGCCGAGCCGCTGCTCGACGGGTTCCGCGCCATCGTCGGAGACCAGCTCGCGGCTCTCCTCGCGCTCTTCGCCCTCGTCGGCCTCCTCGCGTCGCTGCAGGGCATCATGTTCGCCTACGGCCGCAACATGTACTCGCTTTCGCGTGCAGGCTACTACCCGCAGTTCCTGTCGCTCACGGGCAAGCGCAAGACCCCCTGGGTCGCCCTTGTGGTCGGTGCCGTCATCGGATTCATCGCGCTGCTCGTCATCGAGTTCGCGGGCGGATCAGGCAGCGTCGCGGGCGCCATCGTCCTGAACATCGCGGTGTGGGGCGCGGTGCTGGCGTACTTCCTGCAGATGTTGTCTTTCATCATTCTGCGCAAGAAGCTGCCCAACGTGGAGCGCCCTTACCGCAGCCCGTGGGGTATCACTGGCGCGGTCATCGCGGCCGCGATCGCGCTCCTGATCTTCGTCGGCTTCCTGCTCAACCCCACCTTCCTGCCCGCGATCATCGCCATCGCGGTCGTCTACGTGGTGCTGCTCGTCGGCTTCGGCCTGTTCTTCCGCCACCGCCTCGTGCTCTCGCCCGAGGAGGAGTACGCGATCTCCGGTGGCACGCACGGCGACCCGCAGGCGGAGGGGTACGACGCGATGGAGAAAGAGGTCTTCGACGACAAGTCCTAGGTGTTCGGCCAAAACACCTGTGCAGGGGAACGGAGCGGGGCGGCCTGGGGGACGCCCCGCTCCACTGCGTCACGCGGACGGATGGGATCGATGGATGCCGCGGGCCGCAGCATCCGTCATCCCGTAAGTCAGTAGAGCAGGAACTGCTTCGGCTCGGTCGACGAGATGCCGCCGATCTCGACCGACAGGTGGTACGAGGACCCGCCGCCGGGAGCCATCGGGCGGTTGCCGTCGGCGCACGTGCCCACCGCGGAGCGCGTGCGATCCCAGGAGAGGGCCGTCGCGCTCGACACGGTCTGGCCGGCGCCGATCAGCACGATCATGTCGCTGGGCTCGCTCTGGCAGTCGGTCGACCGCCACCAGATGTCGTCGCCGCTCGTGACCGTGAAGGACTGGGCGCTGGTGCCGACGTTCATCGTGCAGTCGGGGCCGTTGTTCGTCAGCGTGATGGTGAACTGCGGCTGCTGGTCGCCCGCGTACGTGTCGGCGCTGGTGACGGGCTCGACCGTGATCTCGCTGGCGACACAGGGCTGCGCGGTGGGGGTCGCCCCGGGCGTCGGGGTCTGGCCCTCGACGACCGCGCCCTCGACGGCGCCGGTGTCGGTCCCGCCGGTCGTCGCCTGTGACGACGGCACCGGCAGCGACTCGGCGGTGTTCTTGGTCTCGGGCTTCTCGTCGGACGACGTGGTCGCCGCGCCCGCCCACGGCTGCGCGATGAGCAGCCAGACGACCGCCGCGATGACCAGCAGTCCGACGATCAGCACGAGCCGTCGTCGACGGTACACCGCCTTCGAGGGGCGACGTCGAGGGGTGGTGCCGGTCATGCTCAACAGGCTAACGGCGGGCGCCGGCTTCTCACGTCGGCGCGCCCCGGATGCCGCGACCCGGCGGGTTCGGGCGGGTCAGAGGCGCTTGAGCATTCGACTGTTGCCGAGGGTGTTCGGCTTGACGTGGGCGAGGTCGAGGAACTCCGCGACACCCTCATCGGGAGAGCGGATGAGCTGCGAGTAGACGTCGGGGTCGACGACCTGCTCGCCGATCTCCTGGAACCCGCGACGCGTGAAGAAGTCGACCTCGAACGTGAGGCAGAACAGGCGCGAGAGACCGAGCGTGCGGGCGTTCGCTTCGAGGCCCTCGACGATCGCGCGGCCCACGCCGTGGTGCAGCCAGCCGTCGGCGACGATCAGGGTGCGGACCTCGCCGAGGTCCTCCCACATGACGTGCAGCGCACCGCAGCCGATGATGTCGCCGTTCGCGTCCTCGGCGACGAGGAACTGCTGCGTCGCCTCGTAGAGCACGACGAGGTCCTTGCCGAGCAGGATCCGCCGCTGCACGAACGGCTCGAGGAGCGCCTGGATGCGGCGGACGTCGCTCGTGCGCGCCGGCCTGACGGTGAACTCTGCCACCCGTCCAGCGTAGAACCCCGCAACGGCGAGAGCGGATGCCGCGGCCCAGGGCCGCAGCATCCGCTCTCGATCTCTTCCGGGGTTACGCGTTCGCAGCGAGGTCCGGTGTGGCGGTGATCTCGCCGTTGTGGACGACGCCCACCGCGACCTTCTCGCCGCGCGGGCCGTGCTCGAACACGAACTCGCCGTTCTCGGCGTCCACCTTCACGTGGTCGCCGGGGTTCAGCTCGCCGTGCAGGATCTTCTCCGACAGGCGGTCTTCGACCTCGCGCTGCATGGCGCGGCGGAGGGGTCGGGCGCCGAGCGCGGGGTCGAAGCCGATCTCGATGAGCTTGTCCTTCGCGGCATCCGTCAGCTCCACCGTCATGTCGCGGTCGAGCAGGCGCTCGCCGAGGCGCTTGGTGAACAGACCCACGATCTGGCGCAGCTCGTCCTTGTTCAGCTGCGGGAAGACGATGATGTCGTCGACGCGGTTCAGGAACTCGGGCTTGAAGTTGCGCTTCAGCTCCTCGTTGACCTTGCCCTTCATGCGCTCGTACGTCGTGCCGCTGTTGCCCTCGACCTGGAAGCCCACCGGGCCGCCGGCGATCGCCGACGAACCGAGGTTCGTCGTCATGATGATCACCGTGTTCTTGAAGTCGATCACGCGGCCCTGACCGTCGGTCAGGCGACCCTCTTCGAGGATCTGCAGGAGCGAGTTGAAGATGTCGGGGTGGGCCTTCTCGATCTCGTCGAAGAGCACGACCGAGAACGGCTTGCGGCGCACCTTCTCGGTGAGCTGGCCGCCCTCTTCGAATCCGACGAACCCGGGAGGGGCACCGAACAGGCGCGACACGGTGTGCTTCTCGCCGAACTCCGACATGTCGAGCGAGATGAGCGCGTGCTCGTCGTCGAAGAGGAACTCGGCGAGCGCCTTGGCGAGCTCGGTCTTTCCGACGCCCGTGGGACCGGCGAAGATGAACGAGCCCGACGGGCGCTTCGGGTCCTTGAGGCCCGCGCGCTGGCGGCGGATCGTCTTCGAGAGAGCGGCGATCGCCTCCTCCTGGCCGATGACGCGCTGGTGCAGCGCCTTCTCCATGAAGACGAGGCGGCTCGACTCCTCCTCGGTGAGCTTGAACACCGGGATGCCGGTCGCCTGGGCGAGCACCTCGGCGATCAGGCCCTCGTCGACCACGGCGTGGCTGGCGACGTCACCCGAGCGCCACTGCTTCTCGAGGCGCAGGCGCTCGGCGAGGAGCGACTTCTCCTCGTCGCGCAGCGACGCGGCCTTCTCGAAGTCCTGGTCCTCGGAGGCGCGCTCCTTGTCTTCACGGACCTTGGCGATCTTCTCGTCGAATTCGCGCAGCTCCGGCGGGCTCGACAGGATCGACAGGCGCAGGCGTGCGCCGGCCTCGTCGATCAGGTCGATCGCTTTGTCGGGGAGGAACCGGTCCGAGATGTAGCGGTCGGCGAGGTTCGCCGCCGCGACGATCGCGCCGTCCGTGATCTGCACCTTGTGGTGCGCCTCGTAGCGGTCGCGCAGCCCCTTCAGGATGTTGATCGCGTGGGGCAGGCTCGGCTCGGCGACCTGGATCGGCTGGAAGCGACGCTCGAGCGCAGCATCCTTCTCGAAGTGCTTGCGGTACTCGTCGAGCGTCGTCGCACCGATCGTCTGGAGCTCACCACGGGCGAGGAGCGGCTTCAGGATCGACGCGGCGTCGATCGCGCCCTCGGCGGCGCCCGCCCCCACGAGCGTGTGGATCTCGTCGATGAAGACGATGATGTCGCCGCGCGTGCGGATCTCCTTGGTGACCTTCTTCAGGCGCTCCTCGAAGTCACCGCGGTAGCGGGAACCGGCGATCAGCGAACCGAGGTCGAGCGAGTAGAGCTGCTTGTCTTTGAGCGTCTCGGGCACGTCGCCCTTGACGATCGCCTGAGCGAGCCCTTCGACGACAGCCGTCTTGCCGACGCCCGGCTCGCCGATCAGCACCGGGTTGTTCTTGGACCGGCGCGACAGGATCTGCATCACGCGCTCGATCTCCTTCTCGCGCCCGATGACGGGGTCGAGCTTGTTGTCGCGCGCGGCCTGCGTGAGGTTGCGACCGAACTGGTCGAGCACCTGCGAGCCGCCCTGCGTCGTGCCCTGGGTCTGCTCGCCCTGGCCGCTCGCGACACCCGCCGGCTCCTTGCCCTGGTAGCCGGAGAGGAGCTGGATGACCTGCTGACGCACCTTGTTGAGGTCGGCGCCGAGCTTGACGAGCACCTGGGCGGCGACGCCCTCGCCCTCGCGGATGAGGCCGAGGAGGATGTGCTCGGTGCCGATGTAGTTGTGGCCCAGCTGCAGCGCCTCGCGGAGGCTGAGCTCGAGCACCTTCTTGGCACGCGGCGTGAAGGGGATGTGGCCGGTCGGCTGCTGCTGACCCTGCCCGATGATGTCCTGCACCTGCTCGCGCACCGCGTCGAGCGAGATGCCGAGGCTCTCGAGGGCCTTGGCGGCGACGCCCTCACCCTCGTGGATGAGACCGAGCAGGATGTGCTCGGTGCCGATGTAGTTGTGGTTCAGCATCTTCGCCTCTTCCTGGGCGAGGACGACCACACGACGGGCACGGTCGGTGAATCTCTCGAACATCGTTCACTCCTCCGGGGCGCCTCGGGTCGATTGGTCCCACTGCGCCTTACATCGAGGGTAGCCAGCGGGTCGGGAGCGCACGGCCGTGTTCGCCGTGGGCATAGCGGGGCGTCCGACCGCGACCTCGAGGTCGCGCCGGGGAGGGTGCGCTGAAGGACGACGGATGCCGCGGGCCGCGGCATCCGGAATCGCCGGCGTCAGTTGGGGTAGATGGGGATGCGGACGTTGTCGAACTCGCCGCCGGTGAGGATCGCGAAGGTCTCGGCGTCCTCGTCCTCGATGCCGTTCACGGCGGTCACGACGCCGCGCGGAGCCATGTCCATGGTGCAGACCTGGTCGGCGGGCGGGGTGACGAAGGTCACGGTGACCTCGGTCGCGCTCGTGGGTTCGGTGCTCTCGACCTGCGGCGCGCACGAGGACGACCCCACGAGAGGATCACGAACTGGCCGTCGACGTCGGTCCAGCCGGCGCTCGGCAGGTAGTCCGTCTCACCGCCGACGGCAAGGCCAGCGACGCCCTCGAGGTCGGTGTCGCCGTGCCAGCCGTCACCCGTCACCTCGATCTCGACGCCGTTGACCGGATCGACGTCCGCGGGGGTGCCAACCAGGGTCACGCGCGGAACGAGGTCGGCCGTGCAGGCCTCGTCGCCCTCGGCGTCGACGAGCGTGACGAACATGACGCCGTCGTCGTAGGTCGCCTCCTCGGCGACCGGGATGCACGTCGAGCTGCCCTGCGTGACGATGCCGATCATGCGGCCGCCGTCGAGCCAGGCCGCGGTGACCTCCTGGTCGTTGCTGCTGTCGTCGTCCTTGGTGGTGGCGGCCGGCGTCGGGGTTGTGGTGGCGCCGCCTGTGCCGGCGGGGGTCGTGCAGGCGGTCAGAAGGCCTGCGGCGAGGAGCGCCAAGCCGAGCCCGGCGAACAGTGAACGGGAGCGAACGGGCATGCGAGGCCTCCTGGAGTTCCGCGGACGCCATCCCCCGCGGCATCCGTCACCCATATCGTGTCGCAAAACGACCCGGAATCTCAGCCGTCCGGTCACGTCAAGGTCACGATCCGCCGGGAGAACGCCTCACTGCAGCGCCGACGTGAGACGCGCGAGATTGTCGAGCACCGTCGATCGCAGCGGCTGCTTCTCCCACTCCTCGAGCGTGAGCTCGCGCGAGAGCGACCGGTACATGTCTTCCACCGCGCGCATCTGGCGCACGAACTCCTCGCCGCGCACGAGCATCGAGATCTCCATGTTGAGACCGAACGAGCGCATGTCCATGTTGCTCGAGCCGACGATGGCGACCTCGTCGTCGATGGTGAGGCTCTTCGTGTGCAGGATGAACGGCTTCTTGTACATCCAGATCTTCACGCCCGCGCGCAGCAGCGCCTCGTAGTAGCTGCGCTGCGCGTGGTAGACGATCGCCTGGTCGCCTTCCTCCGACACGAACAGCTCGACATGGATGCCGCGCTGGCACGCCGTCGTGATGGCGAGGAGCAGCGCCTCGTCGGGCACGAAGTAGGGGCTCACCACGATGATCTTGCGGTGCGCCGCGTAGAGCAGCCCGGCGAAGAGCTTGAGGTTGTTCTGGAACTCGAACCCCGGCCCCGACGGCACGATCTGGCAATCGAGATCGCCCGGCCCGCTGCGCACGTCGAAGAGGTCGATCTGCTCGGTGAGCACCTCGTCGGTCTCGCTGTACCAGTCGCTCAAGAAGACGGCATTGACGGATGCGACGACCGGGCCCTCGATGCGCGCCATGAGGTCGACCCAGTGCAGGCCCCGCTTGATGTTCTTGCGCAGGTTGTACGTCGAGTCGGTGACGTTCTGCGACCCGGTGAACGCGACGCGCCCGTCGACCACGAGGAGCTTCCGGTGGTTGCGCAGGTCGGGACGCTGATACTTGCCGCGCAGCGGCTGCACCGGGAGCATGAGATGCCACTGGGCACCCATCGCCGTCAGGCGCTTGAGGGTGCGCTTGTAGAACGGCTTGCCGCGGTTCGCCCAGTGGTCGAGGAGCACGCGCACCGTCACACCGCGCGCCGCCACCTCTTCGAGCGCGCGGAAGAAGTTGTCGGTCGCAGCATCCGCCTGCAGGATGTAGAACTCGACATGCACGAACCGCTCGGCCGCGCGGATCGCCTCCGCCATCGCGTCGAGGCTCTCCTGGTAGTCGGGGATCAGGTCCGCGGCGTTGTCGCCCGCCAGCGGCATCGCGCCGAGATTGCGGTTGAGGGTCACGAGCGATGTGAACCAACTCGGCGCATGCGGGCGCAGCGTGCCGAAGTCCAGCGACGCGCTCGTGTCGTGGATGTAGTCGTTGATGCGCTCCTGCTTGCGGCGGCGCTTGCGCGGAAGCCGCGGGTTGCCGATCAGCAGGAACAGGAAGACGCCGATGATCGGGATGAAGTAGATCGCCAGCAGCCACGCCATCGCCGCGGTGGGGCGGCGGTTGCGCGGCACCACGATGATGGCCGTGACACGGATCACGATGTCGACGATGAAGACGAGCACCACCCACCACGTCGCGTCGAACGTGATGGTGATCATCGAGCGGAGCCTCTCCCCGGTCGTCGGGCGGGTCCGCCCCATCGGACGCGCCGATCGAGCGGTGTGCCCACACTATCGGGGGCGGCGGACGCGGCCCCGCATCCGGGGAGGTCGGCGCGGCCGCGCGCGACCCGGCGCGGCGTCACTCAGCGGTGTCGGCGCCGATCAGGCGTCGGTGGAGGCGGTGCCGGGCGCCACCGGCGGGAGCCCGCGCTTGGCGCGCTCTTCGGCCTCGATCTTCGCGTAGACGCGACGCTCCGTGCGGTCCGCACGGATGATGCTGCGCAGCACGAAGAAGAAGATCAGCGACACGAGGACGGTCGGCAAGAGCGTCCAGAGCGCCGCGACCCAGTAATCCATGCCTTCAAGGATACGCGCGCGCGATCGCATTCCTCCCCCGTCGCCGGCGACACCCGCGTTGAGCGAGGTTCCTCCACAGGACCTGTTTCCGCGCCGCACCCGCGCTATCCATTCACAGGTCTTCCGGCGCGCCGGACGACGTCGCCAGAGTCGCCCCATGACCCCCACCGTCGTGAAAGCCGCGGATGCCGCGCAGTTCCTCTCCTTCGTCCCCCGCATGCTCGGCTACCACCCCGCGCAGAGCCTCGTCGTGATCCCGTTCCACGGCGCCCGCAGTCTCGGCGCGATGCGGTTCGACCTCCCCGACGGCGACGCGGACGCCGTCGACCGCATCGCCGCCACGGTCACCGGCATGGTGTGCCGGCTCGCCGAGGCCGACGCCGTCGCCGCGATCGCGTACACCGGCATGACCTTCTCAGAAGACGGACGGATGCCGCATCGCGACCTCCTCGCCGCGCTCGAGCGGCGAGCCGATGCGTGCGGCCTGCGGGTCACCGATCTGCTGTGCGTCGCCGCGGACGCGTGGGGATCATTCCTCGACGCGGAGTGCCCGGCCGCGGGCAGGCCGCTCGGCGACCTGGAGTGGTCGGGCTCCACAGACATCCCGGAGCCCGACGGCGATCAGGCGACCGGCGCCGATCTGCCGGACTGCTCGGCCGAGGAGCGGGAGCGGGTGGCGAAGGCGATGACCGCGCTCGACGCGGCGGTCGCCGTGCTGTGCGGACCGCCGGCCGAGGGCGGCACCGCCGCGCGCACGATGCGGTCGGCGCGCACCGCCTGCGACGATGCGGCGGCGGACCTTGCTTTCGCAACGGCGGCGGTGGAGGACACAGCGGGGCCTCGCGCGCGGGCGAGCGACCTCGGCCCCGTTCCCGAGCCGGTGTCGGCAGCGGCGGAGGACGAGGCATCCATCACCGACGAGGCGGCACGGATCGACCCGCAGGCGCTCGCCACGGTGTGCCGGTTCGACGATCTGCCCGGGTTCTTCGAAGACTCCCTCGCGCGACCTCTCGACGCGGCGGGCGCGTACGACGTCGCCGCCCTCGTGTGGTGCCTCGCTCGCCCGTCCCTGCGCGATGTCGCGCTGGTGCAGTGGAGCGGCAATCTCGCTCAGGGCGACGAGGCGTTCGATGCGCAGCTGCGCTGGGAGTCGGGCGAGGAGTATCCGGCGCATCTCGCGATGCGCATGTGGGGTGAGGGCGATCGGCCGCAGGTGTCACGTCTCGAGACCGCGCTCGAGCTGGCACGGCACGCAGCGGCGGTCGCGCCCCGAGACGCTCGACCCGGACCGCTCGCGATGTGCGCGTGGCTGTCGTGGGCGCTCGGTCGCTCGACGCACGCGGCCGCGTACGCGGAGCGCGCGTGCGAGATCGAGCCCGAGCACGGGCTCTCGCAGATCGTGCTCTCGTTCGTGAACGCGGGGCACCTGCCCGACTGGGCGTTCCAGCGCGCGAGCGCCCGGTGATCCGTGTGCGCGACGACCCCGCCGCGGGATTACTTGACGAGCGGGAAGAGGATCGTCTCGCGGATGCCGAGCCCGGTCACCGCCATGAGCAGCCGGTCGATTCCCATGCCCATGCCCCCGGTCGGGGGCATGCCGTGCTCAAGCGCGCGCAGGAACTCCTCATCGATGCGCATCGCCTCGAGGTCGCCCTTGGCGGCGAGCTTCGCCTGCTCGACGAAGCGCTCGCGCTGGATCACCGGGTCGACGAGCTCGGAGTAGCCGGTTGCGAGCTCGAAGCCGCGCACGTACAGGTCCCACTTCTCCACGACGCCGGCGATCGAGCGGTGCTCGCGCACGAGGGGGCTGGTGTCGACGGGGAAGTCCATCACGAAGGTGGGGCGCACGAGGCCCGGCTTCACGAAGTGCTCCCACAGCTCCTCGACCAGCTTGCCGTGGATCGCGTGCGGGGGCAGGTCGACGTCCTCTGCCTCGGCGAGCGCGACCAGGTCCTCGAACGGCGTCTCGGGCGTGATCGAGCGACCGGCCGCCTCGGACAGCGACTCGTACATCGACAGGCGGTCCCACTGGCCGCCCAGGTCGTACTCGGTGCCGTCGGCCCAGATCACCGTGGTCGCACCCGAGATCGCGATGGCCGCGTTCTGGATCAGCTGCTGTGTCAGGTCGGCGATGCCGTTGTAGTCGCTGTACGCCTGGTACGCCTCGAGCATCGCGAATTCGGGGCTGTGCGTCGAATCGGCGCCCTCGTTGCGGAAGTTGCGGTTGATCTCGAAGACGCGGTCGATGCCGCCGACCACCGCACGCTTGAGGAACAGCTCCGGCGCGATGCGCAGGTACAGGTCGGTGTCGAACGCGTTGGAGTGGGTGATGAAGGGGCGGGCGGACGCGCCACCGTGCTGCACCTGCAGCATCGGCGTCTCGACCTCGATGAAGTCGTGGGACGCGAAGGTCTGCCGCAGGCTCGCGTTGACCTTCGCGCGCGCGAGGACCGTCTCACGCGCACGATCGCGCACGATGAGGTCGAGGAAGCGACTGCGGACGCGGCTCTCCTCGCTGAGCTCGGAGTGCAGGTTCGGCAGCGGCAGCACGGCCTTGGACGCGATGCGCCAGTCAGACACCATGATCGACAGCTCGCCGCGGCGACTCGAGATGACCTCGCCCGAGACGAAGACGTGATCTCCCAGGTCGACGAGGTCCTTCCAGACCTGCAGCGACTCGTCGCCGACGGCCGCGAGCGACACCATCGCCTGGATGCGGCTGCCGTCGCCCGCCTGCAGCGAGGCGAAGCAGAGCTTGCCGGTGTTGCGGCTGAAGACGACCCGGCCGGCGACAGCGGCGGTGACCCCCGTCTCGGCGCCCGCCTCGAGGTCGGCGAAGCGCTCGCGCAGGGTCGGTATCGTGTCGGTGATCGGCAGGCTGACCGGGTAGGCCCCGCCCGCAGCATCCGCCCGCTCCGCGATCAGACGCTCGCGCTTCGCCAGCCGCACGGCCTTCTGCTCGAAGACTTCTTCTTCGGTCGGCTCGGCGGTCTCGGCGGGCGAGGTCGTCTCGGTCACGGGGTGTGCTCCTCGGTGGGGGTTCTCCGCAGAACGCGGACCCCCAAGTCTACCGAGGTGCTCCGCGGCGCGAGTAAGGTCGGGGGCGGCTCTTCGAACGCCCACCTCGACACGATCGGACGACGCGATGTCGCAACCTCGTCGCACGATGTCGGATCTCACCGGGTTCTGGGTCGTCGCGGCCGCCTTCACGACCGTCACCGCGTACGCCACGGTCCCGACGCCGCTGTACCCGCTCTACCAGGCCGCCGACGACTTCCCCGTTCCGGTCGTGACCTTCATCTTCGCCGCGTTCGCGGTGGGAGTCGTGGTCAGCCTGTTCCTGATCGGTCACATCAGCGACTGGGCGGGACGACGCCGGATGGCCGTGATCGCGGTGCTGGTGTCGGCGCTCGCGGCAGTCGTCTTCGTCGTGTGGAACTCGGTGCCGGGCCTCATCGTCGCGCGATTCGTCGATGGAGTGAGCGTGGGCGTGCTCAGCGCCGCGGCGACGGCTCACCTCGCCGAACTGCGCTCGAAGGCGCGGCCCGCCGAGACAGCCGTCGTGGCGGCGACGGTGGCCGGAGCCGCCAACCTCGGCGGCCTGGCGCTCGGGCCTCTTGTCGGCGGCCTCTTCGCCGAGTTCGCTCCCGACCCGCTGGAGCTGCCGCACATCGTCTTCCTGGTGCTCTTCGTCGCGGCAGCGCTTGTGCTGCGCCACGTGCCCGAGACGGTCGACACCTCGGCGGCGCATCCGGCGTATCGACCGCAGCGACTGGCGTTCCCGGCCGGGTCGGGCGCGGCCTTCGCGGCGGCGGGCACGGGCGCGGCCGCCTCGTTCGCGCTCTTCGCACTGTTCACGTCGCTGGCCCCGACCTTCCTCCACGACACGTTCCACGTGTCGGACCACCTGGTGGACGGTGCCACCGTCTTCGCCGTGTTCGGCGCCGCGGCGGTCGCGCAGGTGCTCCTGGTCCGCGTGGCGCAGCGGGCGCAGCTCCTCATCGCGATCCTGTGCTTCGCGGTGGGTCTCGTGTCGATCGCGTCCGGCGCACTGATCCCGGCCCTCGGGCTGTTCATCGCCGGCGGCATCGTCGCCGGCTCCGGCGCCGGCATCATGTTCCGCTCGGCGATCGCCGCAGCGAGCGCGCTCGCGGCACCCGACCGCCGTGGCGAGACCCTGGCGCTCCTCTTCCTCATCGCTTACGGGGGTCTCGTCTTGCCGGTGCTCCTCGTGGGTCTCAGCCTTCCTCTCGTGGGCGAGACCACCGTGCTACTCGTCTTCTCCGCCGTCGTGCTCGTCGCGACCCTCGGCGCGGGTATCGCGATGCGACGTCACTCGCTCCAGGCGACCCCGCAGGACGATCGGGCTGCCTGAGCTGGGCTCGACGCGATCAAGGGGCGGACCTCAGGGAAGATCGACCGGCACGCCGAGAGGCGCCCAGCGCACCCGCTCTCGCACCGGACCGGGGGCGGCGTCGAAGACCGCAGCGGCGGCCTGCTCCTGCTGGGAGAAGTGGCTCCAGCCCTCGACGTGGATGGGCACGGCCACGCCGGGCTGAGCGAGCCCGATGAGCTCGACAGCGTCGTCGGCGTCCATCGTGTACGCGAGCGGCCCGGTGAGCGGGAACTTCACAGCGCCGATGTGCACGAGGGCCACGTCGGGTCGCATGCCCGCCGCCGCACGGCGCAGCCCGCCGTACATCACGGTGTCACCGGTCATCCACAAGCCGGGCCGGGCCGTGCCCCCGAGCGAGAGCGCGAACCCGACGACGGGGCCGACGATCGGGCCCGTGAGGGGAGCACCATGCCGGCACGGAGTCGCCGTCACGACGAGGTCGCGCTTGCCCTCGGCGGTGAGGGTGACGTCGTCTCCGGCATTGAGGCCCCGGGTGTCGGGATGCGCACCCTCCGCCGTCAGCGCCTTCGCTCCGGCGACTGTCGTGAGCACCGTTCGCGCCACGGAGAGCCCTGCCCGACCCGCATCGTCGAGGTTGTCGGCGTGGTGATGGTGGCTCAGCAGCACCACGTCGACCGGGCCGATCTCGTCGAGCGGTACAGCCGGGCCCGTGGTCTTCTGCGACGACGTCCCCAGTGCGAAGGAGTACGTCCGCCCCGGCGGGTCGAACGTCGGGTCCGTGAGGATCCGCCACCCCTCCCATTCGACGAGGGCGGTCGGACCGCCGATCCGTGTGACGCGCATGTCGCCTCCCAGCCCTCTTGCCCGGTTCAGCCCAGGTAGATCCCGGCGTTGTCGATGAATCGGTGACCCGCCACCGAAGCGGCGATGAGTGCCAGTGCCGGACCGCTGCTGCCCTCGTCGACCGGCAGGAACGTGGCCGGGTCGACGACGCTCAGGTACTCCAGCCGGATGCGCGGCTCTCCCATCAGCGCGGACTGCGCTGCGGCGATGCACGCGTCGACGCCGCGATCCGCGTTCGCGGCCGCCGCGTCGAGCGCGGCCGGGAGGAGTGCAGCGGCAGCGAGGTCGCGGTCCTCGAGCATGCCGACCCGTGTCGACACCGGCAGCCCGTCGTCGCCGCGCACGGTCTCGACCGTTGCGACCTCGATGTCGAAGAACAGATCGCGGATCATGCGGCGCACCAGGAACACCCGCTGACGATCGCGGTCACCGTAGACGGCGACGTCGGGGTCGACGAGGTGGAAGAGCTTCGCCTCCACGGTGAGCAGTCCGTCGAAGTAGAACGGTCGCGCGCGCCCCTCGTAGCGAAGGCCGAGATCGCCCGCGGTGACTTTCGTCGTCGCGGAGCCGTCGGGGAGCAGCTCGCTCGCATCGGGGGCGAACACGACCTCGACGCCGAGCGACTCGAGCAGGCGCTCATCCTCGTCGGGCGTCCGGGGATACGCCGCGAACTCCGCCGGCGACGCGAAGCGCAGCGGGTTGACGAACACCGACACGACGACGACGTCGGCGACTTCACGCGCGCGATGGACGAGGTCGATGTGCCCGTCGTGGAGCGAGCCGATGGTGGAGATGAGTGAGATGCGTGCGTCCGGCGCGGCGGCGCGGACCTCGGCGAGCCGAGCCCGCAGCTCGTCGACGGTGCTGATCATCCTTGGATCGTAGCGGGGGGCTCGGCTCCGGGACCGGAGCCCGCCTCCGCCAGCGCGTGGTCGATGGTCGTGTGCGCCAGCGCCGAGAGGAACGACCCCGGCTGCGGCACGCCCGCCTCGGCGAGCAGCGCGGTCGCCTGCTGCACGATCGACCGCGAGAAGTCGCGTGCGGTCGCGATCGCCTCGGCGTACGCGGGCCGGGCCGACTCGTCGACGACGACGGGCTCGCAGCCGAGCTCGACGGCGAGCGCCTGCGCGATCGGCAGGACGGGGGCCGGCGCGGTGACCGCGGCGTACGCGCTCGAGAGCGCCCGCAGGTCCATCGAGGTGCCGCTGAACTCGATCGCGGGGTGCACGGCGAGCGGGATGGCCCCCTTCGCGACCGCGGCGGCCAGGACGCCCGTGCCCCACGCCGGGTCCGTGTGCAGCACGAGCTGCCCCGGCTGCCATGCACCGACCTCTGCCAGGCCGCCGACGAGCCCTTGGAGCTGGTCGTGCGGCACCGCGACGATCACCAGCTCGCTGCGGCGGACGACCTCCGTGGCGTCGAGGACGGGCACGCCGGGCAGGATCGCTTCGACGCGCTCGGGGTCGGAGCCCTGCGTGATCCCCACGAGGGCGTGCCCGGCGCCGCCGAGCGCTGCGCCGAGCACCGGCCCGACGCGGCCGGCGCCGATGATCCCGACACCGAGGCGGCCGTCGCGGCTCACGCGCGGTCCTCCCCCGGCTCGCGAGCGACGGTGTAGCCCGCCGGCGGCGGGGGCACGGATGCTGCCGCCCGAGCCTCTGCGCCGGCAACGGGTGGAGCAGACGCCGCAGCGGCAGGCACGTACGCCTCGGGCTCCGGGGTCACGGCGGCGGCAGCATCCGTCTCATCCTCAGCCCAGCGATGCGTGCGGTCGGCCAGTGCTGCGCGCACCGAACCGCGGGCGACGTCGTCGAACAGCGCGAGCGCGGCGTCGCGGTCGACGGCCGCGAGGAACGGCGACACCGGCCCGGTGACGACGTGTGCGCGCACGTTGGTCACGCGTGTCGCCCGATCGAGAGGGCCCTGGTGCAGCGCGAAGCTCTGCAGGCGTGCGAGTGGCAGGATCACGAGCTTGCGCCACACCACGCCGCGCCGCATCAGGAGAGCGTCCTCCGTGAGGCGGAAGCCGTTGCGGCGGTAGGAGAACGGCCGGATCCACCGCGCGCGCTTCGGCGTGTTCGTGAAGGTGTCGCTCGCGGTCGGTCCGAACATGCCCTCCTGGACGATGAGCGCCCGCTCGTCGTCGGGGAGCGCCGGCTGCAGGAGGCGCAGCACCCGCTCGACGTCCGCCGCGGTGCCGACCGGCAGCACCGTCGTGAACTGGTCGGTCGTGGTGTCGGCGGCGCTGCGGCCGGTGAGGCGGTTGATGCGGATGGTCCACCAGCCGGCGGGGCGCCAGAAGATCCCCTGCGTCACCTCGACGGCGTGCACGCGACCGGGCGGGACGATCTCGGTGATGGTGGTGAAGAGCCCGAACGTGATGCGCACGCCGTCGGGCGTCGGCGCGATCGAGTACCGCAGCGAGCGGACGATCGAGCGCACCCAGTAGGCGCCGAAACCGATGATCGCGGGTACGAAGCCGAACAGCAGCCACGTCACGCCCTGGCTGACGCCGACCACGATCGCGACGATCGCGAACAGCAGTCCCAGCGTCGAGGTGCTGAGGACATGGGATGCGACGAGCCGGCCCAGCGGAATGTGCACGACCGATTCCAGCTCGGCGACGGGGGTCTCGGGCCCCTCGATGAGTCCGGTGATCTCGCGGCCGACGGTCTGGCTGAGGGACGCCACGCGGCCGGGCTTCAGCGGCGCAGCCGGATGGGCGGGACCAGCGGCCATCGCGAGCCTGCGCCCCGACGCGAGGCGCAGGATGTCGGAGCGGACGGCCTCGGCGTTGGCGGTCGAGAGGTACTCCAGCTTGACGTTGGCGTCGGTGCCCGCTCCGACCACCTCGAGCTTGGCCATGCCCAGCAGCCGCGCGATCATCGGCCGCGTGAGGTTGACACCCTGCACGCGGTCGAGCGGCGCACGCCGCTGCGTGCGGAACAGGATGCCGCTGCGCACCTCGACGTCGTCATCCGTGATGCGGAACGTGTGGAAGCGCCACGACGTGTAGAACACCGTGACCAGCACGATGAGCGCCGCGAGGACGGCCAGTGCGGCCAGCACGTAGAGGTTGTTCGCGATGATGAAGTCGACCGGGTCGCCGCCGACCTGCTCCCACTCCACGACCTCGTCTCCCACGCCGGGCGCGAGCCAGGGCAGGAAGATGTACAGCAGGCGGTCGCGCAGGTTCGCGAAGACGATGCCGATGACGACGATGAGGAACAGCCCGCCGCGCAGCAGTGGGGTGAGCGGGTGAAGGCGGTGCCATTCGCCGTCGCTGAGCGGCGACCGCACGAGCTGAGGCGGCGGCGCGCCGGGGCCGGTCGGAGCCGCAGGGGGCGGCCCTTCGACAGGCTCGGGGACCGGGTCCACGGACTCAGGGATCGAGCTCATAGCCCCGTGCGCCGGCTCTCGGCGACCTCGACGAGGTGGTCGCGGAGCGTCTCGGCCGTGGACTGCGCGAGACCCGGGATCACGACGCCGGTCGCGGCGGCGGCGGTCACGAACTTCAGCTGCGCGATGCCGAAGCCGCGGTCGAGCGGACCGTGCGTGATGTCGATGAGCTGCATGCGGCCGTAGGGCACGGCGACGAAGCGCTGCCACAGGATGCCGCGGCGGAACACGAGATCGTCGTCGCGCAGCTGGTACCCGATCGCGCGGGCCTGGCGCGGCAGGATGGCGAGCGTCCACGCGAGGATCACCGTCATGATCCCACCGGGGATCCACGCCCACAGCTGGTGCATCAGCAGCGTGAGCACGAGCGTGGCCGCGATGACGACGAGCAGGAACGAGCCGGTCGAGATCAGCTGCACCGTCACGTACTTCGGCGAGATCTGGTGCCACACCCCGCCCTCGAGAGCCAGGCGGTTCTCGGACCGCGGTTCGACGAGCTTCTCGAACTCCGGGGCGACGTCAGGCGTCGCCGCCGCGTCAGTGACCGTGGATTCGCGGCTCGAGTCCGGGGTCGTCGCCTCCGGGCTGTTCGTCATCGTCGTCCTTCCGGATGGTGCACAGGTGCTCCGCGACCAGACCCGCGGCGACCAGCAGGGCACCGCACACGGTCGTCGCGATGACCGTTCCCAACGAGCCTAGCGAGGGCGTGACGGGCCGGGTCGCAAGGAAGATCCACAGCCCCGCGCCCACGCCGCCGACCGCGGCGCCCACGATGCTCGACGCCTTCGCGAGCATCGCGATGCGCACCGCACGGAACGGGTCGACCTTCGCCTTCGAGGTGCCTCGCGTGGCGCGGCGGATCGGGATGGCGAGCGCGATCACGACCACGCCGAGCAGCACGAGGAGGATCGGCAGCGTCACCGCGGGCGTGAACGTGGGACGCCCCGCCGAGGTCAGCAGCTGATCCACGAGGAACCCCGCCGCGACCCCGAGGACCGCCGCGATGGTCAGCACTCCGGCACCGGTGCGCTTCATCGGTCCTCCGCCCGCAGCCGGCGCAGCGCCTCGTCGACCCGACCGACGCCCGGGAGCACGGCGTCGGGATCGACGGCCAGCCACGGACCGAGCACGAAGTCGCGCCCGGCCGCCCGCGGGTGCGGGAGCAGCAGCCGCGGGTCGTCGCTGACGACGTCGTCGTAGGTGATGAGGTCGAGATCCAGCGTGCGGTCCTCCCAGCCTCCTTCGCGCGCGGAGCGCAGGGTCGACCGCACCCGGCCGTGCCGCAGCTCGATGGAGTGGAGGTACCCGAGCAGCACCGATGGCGCCAGGCGCGTGGTGAGGATCGCGACGGCGTTCAGGTACGCCGGGGCGGAGGCATCCGGTCCGTCGGGCTTCAGCGCGACCGACTCGATCGGCTCCGACACGCGCACCGCGTCGACGAGCGGCACGCGCGCAAGGTCCTTGATCGCGGCGGCCATCGTCTCGGCGCGATCGCCGAGGTTGGCGCCGAGCGCGACGACGGCCTCGACCGCCTCGCGCGGGTGTCGCTCCACGTCGCCCTCGAAGCCCTGGGCCAGTCGCCGGTTCACGACTGGACCGTCCACGACGGATCCGCGGGGCGGCCCCGGCGGATCGTCACCGACACGTCGGAGAACGGGACCGTGATCGGCGCCTGCGGCTTGTGCACCGTGACCGCGGCCATGCGGACGAGGTCGTAAGAGAGGAGATCGTCGGCGATGCGCGCCGCGACACCCTCGATGAGATTCAGCGGCTCGCCGCCGACGAGTTCGACGATGCGCTCGGCGACCTCGCCGTAGTGGACCGTGTCGGCGACGTCGTCGGTGTCGGCCGCCTCGGCGGTGCTGAGGTACAGCGTCACGTCGACCACGAACTCCTGGCCCTCACGGCGCTCGTCCTCGAACACCCCGTGGTACCCGTAGGCGCGCACGCCGGTGAGCGTGATCTCATCCATGAAGTCCATCAGCCCTCCCGGCCGCCCAATCGATCCGCTCCCGTCCAGCGTGCGGCGACCACCAGAGCATCTCGCGTGGCGGCGACATCGTGGACGCGCACCGCCCACACCCCTGCCCGCGCCGCGAGCGCACTCGTCACCGCGGTCGCGAGATCGCGCCGGGCTTCGGAGGCGTCGGCGGGGTCTTCCGCGAGCGCCTCGGCGAGGAACCGCTTGCGGCTCGTCCCGATCAGCACCCGCTGCGCCATCGCGACGAAGCGGTCGAGCCCACGCAGCGTCTCCCAGTTCTGCTCACCGCGTTTGCCGAAACCGATCCCCGGGTCGACGATCACCCGCGAGGGATCGATGCCCGCAGTCTCGGCCGCCTCGACGCGAGCAGTGAGCTCGCGGGCGACCTCGGCCACGACGTCGTCGTAAACGGCGCGCGCGTACATGTCGGCGGAATGGCCGCGCCAGTGCTGCAGCACCACGTCCGCGTCAGTCGCGGCGACGGCCGCCAGCATCGCAGGATCGGCCATGCCGCCCGAGACGTCGTTCACGATCCGTGCGCCCCCCTCGACGGCGGCGACGGCGGTGGAGGCGTTCATGGTGTCGATGCTGACGATGACCCCGACCTGCGCCAACGCCCGCACCACCGGGAGGACCCGCTCCTGCTCGACGTCAGGGCTGACCCGCTCGGCGCCTGGCCGGGTCGACTCGCCGCCGATGTCGAGGATGTCGGCGCCCTGCGCGCACAGCAGGAGCCCGTGCGCGACGGCGGCTTCGGCGTCCACGTATCGTCCGCCGTCGCTGAAGGAATCGGGCGTCACGTTGACGACGCCCATCACGAGGGTCATGAGCGGCCGGCTCCGATCAGCGCGACCAGCTCGGCCCGGGCGGCGGGCTCCGCGAGCTCCCCGCGCGCCGCGATCGTGACGGTCGAGGCATCCGGCTGGCGACCGCCGCGCATCGTCACGCATTCGTGCGACGCGTCGAGCACGACCAGCACCCCGCGGGCATCGAGGGATCCGGCGATCACGTCGGCGATCTGCTCGCCCAGGCGCTCCTGCACCTGAGGCCGCGACGACAGGATGTCGACGACCTTGGGCAGCGCGCCGAGTCCGACGACCTGCTCGCCGGGGAGGTACGCGAGGTGCGCGTGCCCGCGGAAGGGCAGGAGGTGGTGCTCGCACACCGACCGGAAGATGATGTCGCGCAAGATCACCGCACCCGATGGCAGCGTGTCGGGCGCCGGGCCGCGCGAGACCGAGATGGTGTGCGCGAGGGGGGACGCAGCATCCGTCCCCACTCCCGCGAAGAACTCGGCGTACGCGTCGGCGACGCGCTCGGGCGTCTGCTTCAGCCCGGGACGCTCGGGGTCTTCGCCGATCGCCTCGAGCAGTTCGCGTACGAGCGCGGCGACGCGCTCACGATCGACGGCCATAGGCCGAGCCTACGCGGTCGCCGGGCGCGCCTGTCCGGTGGGGCGGCGCTTGGTCGCCTTCTCGGCAGCCGGCAGCTCGTCGGCCTCGACGCTCGCGGCGAGACCGGCCTCGTCGCGGCGCTGCGGCACCTCGACGGGCGGCAGCTCCGAGACGGGACGCTGCTCGCTCGACAGCCACTGCGGGCGCGGCGGGAGGCGCTTGACGTCCTTGAAGATGTCGGCGAGCTCCAGGTGGTCGAGCGTCTCCTTCTCGAGGAGCGCCAGCGCGAGCTTGTCGAGCACATCGCGGTTGTCGTTGATGACCTGGTACGCCTCGTTGTGCGCCTGCTCGATGAGGTCGCGCACCTGGACGTCGACGCGCTCGGCGACGCGCTCCGAGAACTCGCGGCCGTGGCCCATGTCGCGGCCCATGAAGACCTCGCCGGACGACTGGCCGAGCTTGACCGGGCCGATGTCTCCGGTCATGCCGTATTCGGTGACCATCTTGCGGGCGATGCTCGTCGCCTTCTCGATGTCGTTGGAGGCACCCGTCGTCGGGTCGTGGAAGACGATCTCCTCCGCGACGCGCCCTCCCATCGCGTACGTGAGCTGGTCCTGCAGCTCGTTGCGCGTGACGGAGTACTTGTCGTCGAGCGGCAGCACCATCGTGTAGCCGAGGGCCTTGCCGCGCGGGAGGATCGTGACCTTCGTGACGGGGTCGGTGTGGTTCATCGCCGCCGCCGCGAGGGCGTGACCGCCCTCGTGGTACGCGGTGATGAGCTTCTCCTTGTCCTTCATCACGCGCGTGCGCCGCTGCGGGCCGGCGATCACGCGGTCGATGGCCTCGTCGAGGGCGCGGTTGTCGATCAGCTGCGCATTCGAGCGCGCGGTGAGCAGCGCGGCCTCGTTCAGCACGTTGGCGAGGTCGGCACCGGTGAAGCCGGGGGTCTTGCGGGCGACGACTTCGAGGTCGACGCCGTCGGCCAGCGGCTTGCCGCGACCGTGCACCTCGAGGATCTTCGTGCGGCCCTTGAGGTCGGGGGCGTCGACGCCGATCTGGCGGTCGAAGCGGCCGGGACGCAGCAGTGCCGGGTCGAGGATGTCGGGACGGTTGGTCGCCGCGATCACGATCACATTCGCCTTGGGGTCGAAGCCGTCCATCTCGACGAGCATCTGGTTGAGCGTCTGCTCGCGCTCGTCGTGACCGCCGCCCATGCCGGCGCCGCGGTGTCGCCCGACCGCGTCGATCTCGTCGATGAAGATGATGGCGGGGGCGCTCTCCTTGGCCTGGTTGAAGAGGTCGCGCACGCGGCTCGCGCCGACGCCGACGAACATCTCCACGAAGTCCGAGCCCGAGATCGAGTAGAACGGCACGCCGGCCTCACCGGCGACGGCACGGGCGAGGAGAGTCTTGCCTGTTCCGGGAGGGCCGTACAGCAGCACGCCCTTCGGGATGCGGGCGCCGACCGCCTGGAACTTCGACGGGTCCTTCAGGAAGTCCTTGATCTCTTCGAGCTCTTCGATCGCCTCGTCGGAGCCCGCGACGTCCTGGAAGGTGACCTGCGGCATCTCCTTCGTCACGAGCTTCGCGCGCGACTTGCCGAACTGCATGACCTTGCTGCCGCCGCCCTGGGCGCTGGACAGCAGGAACCAGAACAGCAGACCGAGCAGCAGGATCGGCAGGAGGAGCGAGATGAAGCCGTCGAACCACGTCGCGCGCGGGACGGCGTCGTTGAAGCCGTCCTTCGGGTTCGCCTCGTTGACCGCGTCGACGACCTCGGCGGCACGCGCCGAGACGTAATAGAACTGCACGTCGGTGGCGCCGTCGTACTCTTTCGAGAGCTTCATGTCGACGCGCTGATCGCCGTCGGTGTTGACGACCTCGGTGACCGTGTCGCCCGAGAGCAGCTCGAGACCCTCCTGCGTCGAGATCTGCTTCGCGCCGCCCAGGCTCGAGATGAGCGAGAACCCCACGATGAGGAAGACCCCGATCAGCAGGACGTAGAAGAGCGGGTTGCGGGTGATCTTCTTGAAGTCCATGGCGCGGGCGCGAGCCCGACCCCTTTCGTCGACGTGCCGCCGCGGACGGGAAAACCCCCGTCGACGGTTGAATCAGGGTATCGCGCGATTCCTAGGCGCCGTCTGTGCATTCGCCCCGGGCGTAATCACAGTCCGCCCGGGACCGTTCAGCTGTAGACGTGGGGCGCGAGCACCGCGACGTCCCGCAGGTTGCGGTACTTCTCCGCGTAGTCCAGGCCGTAGCCGACGACGAACTCCGTCGGGATGTCGAAGCCGACGTACCGGCAGTGCACCTCGACCTTGGCGGCCTCGGGCTTGCGCAGCAGCGCGAAGACCTCGACGGATGCCGCGCCACGGGCCGCGAAGTTCTCCAGCAGCCAGCTGAGGGTCAGACCCGAGTCGATGATGTCCTCGACGATGAGCACGTGCTTGCCGAGGATGTCGGTGTCGAGGTCCTTGCGGATCTGGACGACGCCGCTGGACTTGGTGCCGGCGCCGTACGACGAGACGGCCATCCAGTCCATCGTCACGTGCTTCTCGAGCGCCCGCGAGAAGTCGGCCATGACCATGACCGCGCCCTTGAGGACTCCCACGAGCAGGAGGTCTTCGTCGGCGTAGTCGTCGGCGACCTGCGCCGCGATCTCGTCGAGCTTGGCTCGGATCTCCTCCTCGGTGACGAGGACTTCGGTGATGTCGCTGGAAACGTCGGCCGCGCGCATGCGACGAGTCTAGAGGGGCCGCCTCAGCGTGCGGTGAACTCGATGCGTCCGCCGACGCGGCGGGCGCGGCAGGCGGGAAGGTCGATGGGTCCCTGACCCGACCAGTCCGTGACGAGCCGCGCAACCTCGAGCGTCTGCGTCCGCGTGAGGCTCTCGTGGAACTCGCTGGCCACGACGTGCCGGATGATGCGGTGGCGCAGGGCCGCCGGATTGGCGGCGAGGGCGGCCGTGGACACCGAGATGCCCGCCTCGGCGTGCTCGACGATGTCTTCGATCGTCTCGTCGATCATCTCGTCGAAGGCTTCGGCGTCTTCCCGCAGCTGGGCGGCTGTGCGGGCGAGCGCTTCGGCGATGCCCGGGCCGAGCTCGGTCTCGAGCACCGGCAGCACCGATTCGCGCACCCGCACGCGCGCGAACCGGTGATCGGCGTTGTGCGGATCGTCCCACGGTGCAAGGCCCTCGGCCGCGCATGCGGCGCTGGTGGTGGCTCGCCGCACCGCGAGCAGCGGGCGCAGCAAAGGGACACCCTCGAGAACGGATGCCTCGGCCATGCCCTGCAGGCTGGTGGAACCCGCGCCGCGGGCGAGGCCGAGAAGAACGGTCTCGGCTTGGTCGTCGAGGGTGTGGCCGGTGAGGATCGCTGCAGCGCCGGTCGATCGGGCACCCTCGGCGAGCGCGCGGTAGCGTGCGTCGCGTGCGGCGGCCTCGGGACCGCCCGCTGCGCCGACCTCGACGCGCGCGACGCGGGCCTCGAGTCCGAGCGCCTCGGCCTGAGCTGCGGCGGTGGCGGCAGCATCCGTCGATCCGTCCTGAAGGCCGTGGTCGACGGTGAGCGACGCCGCGCGGAGGCCCAGCTTCGGCGCCTCGAAGGCCGTCGCCGCCGCGAGCGCGAGCGAGTCCGCACCGCCCGACAGCGCGACGACGACGGTGCCGCCCGGCGCCAGGCCGGTGAGCGCGCGGCGCACGGCGAGCCGCACCTCGGCGACAGCGGGGTCGAGTCCGGGTCTGCGCTCCTCCACCTGCCCACCGTACCCGCGACGCGCCGTACCGTTCTCAGGATCGATGGGCACATTCCGGTCGATGCCCCGGCGTGTCGCGTCCGTCGGGCACCACCCATCCTGAGTTAGTGCCCGGTGAACGCCCGAACTAGGCTGGTCGCGGCAATCCACAGTCTTCGAAGGAGCACCACTATGGGCGCGTACGACGCCGTCATCGAGATCCCGCGCGGCAGCCGCGTGAAGTACGAGGTCGACCACGGCACCGGCCGCGTGTTCCTCGACCGCATCCTCTACACGCCCATGGGCTACCCCACCAACTACGGGTTCTTCGAGAACACCCTCGGTGAGGACGGCGACCCGCTCGACGTGCTCGTGATCCTCGACGTGGACCTCGCCCCCGGCATCCTCGCGAGCGTCCGCCCCGTGGGCGTCCTCAAGATGAGCGACGAGGCCGGCGGCGACGACAAGGTCGTGGCCGTGCTCGCCAAGGACCCGCGCTGGGCGCACATCCAGGACGTCGCCGACATCTCCGAGTACCTGCAGAAGGAGATCACGCACTTCTTCGAGCACTACAAGGACCTCGAGCCCAACAAGTGGGTCAAGGTCGACGAGTGGGCGAACGCGGCCGAGGCCGAGCGTCTGGTCGGCGAGGCCTTCGACCGCTTCAAGGAGCACGAGGGCGAGACCCGCACGCAGGGTGAGGGCGTCGCGCCGAGCACGCTCTGACCTGTCGTCTCATGCGAGAACCGGATGCCGCGGCATCCGGTTCTCGTCGTTTCAGGCGTGTTGTCGGTCAGACCGAGATGCCGCGCGCCGCCATGAAGTTGATGGGGTTGGTCGTCCCGCCGTTGACGTAGGTCTCGAAGTGGAGGTGGCAGCCGAACGAGTTGCCGGTGTTGCCCTCGCTCGCGATGAGCTGGCCGGCGCTGACCCACTGGCCGACGCCCACGAAGATGCCGCCGGTGCGGATGTGCCCGTAGCCGGTGCCGATGCCGCCGCCGTGGTCGATCTTGATGTAGTTGCCGTATCCGCCGTTCCAGCCGGCGTAGACGACGCGACCCGCCGAAGCGGCGTAGATTCCCGAGCTGCAGCCGGCCGCGAGGTCGACGCCATAGTGGAAGCCGCTGGAGCAATAGCTGTTGCCGCACTGCACGGTGCGGGGGCCGTAGCCGGAGCTGCGCCAGCCGGACGAGGGACGTGCCCAGCCCGAGCCGACGACGGCTCCTCCGCCGCCGCTGCCGCCTCCGCCGCCACCTCCACCGCCGCCCTGGTTCTGTTGGGCGAGGCGCTCGGCCTCGGCTCGTGCCGCTGCGGCCGCGGCCTCGCGGGCGAGGCGCTCCTGCTCCTTGCGGATGCGCTCGCCCTCCTCGTACTGGGCGACAGTCGCGGCGGTGGTGTCCTGAAGGGCCGCGAGCTGCGCCTCGAGCTCGCCCCGCTTGGCATTCTGCGCGTCGAGGGCGGCCTGCGCCTCGTCGGCGGCCCGCTGCGCGGCGACCATCTTCTCTTCGGCGATCTTCTGCAGCCGGTCGCGCTCGGCGCGCTGCACGGCCGCCTGGTCGCTCAGGCTCTGCGCCGAGTCGCGCGCCGTGACGGCCTGGGCGTAGACGTCCTGGTTGCGCTGGACGAGCTTGTCCATCGTGCCCAGGCGCGCGAGAAGGTCATCGGCGCCGGCGGCCGAGCCTGCGAAGAACAGCTCGAGCGACGTGTCGTCGCCGCCGTTGCGATACAGCTGCGCGGCCACGCGGCCGGCCTTGTTCGCGGCGTCGAGCGCGGCGGCGCCCTGCTCGTCGGCCTGCTGCTGCAGTTGGTCGGCACGAAGGGCCGCGTCAAAATATTCCTGCTGCGCGACGTAGAACTCGTCGGCCATCTGCTGCGCGACCTGCTGCTTCGCGGCGACATCGGCCTCGAGCCCCGCGATCAGCTCTTGGATCTTGGTGATCTCGGCGGCCTTCGCCGCCTCGTTGTTCTTCGCGGCGACGACGTCGTCCCACGACGGGTAGTCTGCGGCGAACGCGGGAGCGACCAGCGGCCCGAGCGTCCCGCCGGCGGCGCCGAGCGCCGCGACGCCGAGGATGCCGAGCCCGAGAGCCGTGCGCCGGTTCATCGAGGGCCAGAGGCGTCGCTGCTCGCGGGCGGACGGAGCGCACCCGCAGTCGACCGAGGTGTCGTCGGACACGGCCTGATCAGTGACGTTTTCGGGCTGCACCGGGTCCCTCCCTCGCGGCGTCAACTCGTTTCACACTAGCAACATCAGTAACATGTGCAACCCCCCAGAGGTGCACGGCGACCGCCGCCTCGGGAAGCGGTCACCCGGTCAGTGTGCGCCTCCGCAGGGCGTTGCACAAGGGCGGCGCGCGCTCGATTCGCGTTTTCGCCACGAGTTACGTATGCTTGGTCCTCGGCAGTGAGCCCCAAAGGTTCACCCGGCCCCATCGTTTAGCGGCCTAGGACGCCGCCCTTTCACGGCGGTAGCACGGGTTCGAATCCCGTTGGGGTCACTCCACAATTCAATAAGCATGGCCCTGTAGCGCAGTTGGTTAGCGTGCCGCCCTGTCACGGCGGAGGTCGCGGGTTCAAGTCCCGTCAGGGTCGCTCCGAGCGACGGGCCCTTTTTTCGAAGAGGGCCTTTCGTCTAGGACGCGGCAGGTCTTGTATACGAGATGCCGCGAGGCTCTGTAGCTCAGTTGGTAGAGCGTTCGACTGAAAATCGAAAGGTCACCGGATCGATGCCGGTCGGAGCCACAAGGGTGATCGTTACAGTCACCCCAGGAACCCCCGCGTAGCTTCTACATCGCGGGGGTTTCGTTTTTCCTCAACCCTTCACCCGGTACCCCAGGTAGACGAACCCGTTCGCGAAGCGGCGCTCGTCGAACAGCTCCAGGTCGAGCTTCAGACCCTCGTCGAGGAAACGGATGCCGCCGCCCACCACCACCGGACACACGACGACGTGCACCTCGTCGAGGACGCCGGCCCGCGCCGCCACCGAAGCCAGCTGACCGCCGCCGATCGCGAGAGGCGCGGCCGAGGCATCCTTGAGCCGCCGAGCTTCGTCCGCGTCGAACGTGTCGCGCAGCTCGGTGCGCTGGGTCGTGACCGCCCCAAGGCGGCGCGAGTAGACGACCTTGTCGATGTCGCGCCACTGCAACGCGAACTCGCGCTCGGCTGCCGACAGATCGTCGAGCGGGATGGAGTCCCACACCTTCATCACGTCGTACACCTTTCGCCCGTAGAGGTGCGTACGCGCGGGGGCGAGCAGCCGGTTCACGAAGGAGTGCACCTCGGCGTCGGGTGTCGCCCACGTCCAGCGGCCGTCGGGTCCGGCGATGTACCCGTCGAGCGAAGCGGAGTTGAAGTAGATCAGTGAGCCCACGGTCGGCACGGTACCCGGCTCCTGCGCCGCGGACCAGCCTGTGCCAGTGGATCCCCAGCAACAGCACTTGCGCGGAGGACGGATGCTGCGGCTATTGTTTCTCGATAGCTTCATACCGTTTATCGATAGGCTCACCCACATGCACCGCACCACGATCGTCGTCCTGAAAGTCCTCATCGCGGCATTGCTCGCGCTGCTGCTGTGCTGCCAGGTGTTCGTGGTTCCCGCGGTCGCCGCGCAGTCGGCGGTGCGCTACTCCGAGATCGCGTACTTCGAGATCCCGGGCACGATCGTCGGCATTCTGTTCCTCCTGTGCGTGCAGGTCGTGCTCGTGTGCGTGTGGCGGCTGCTGTCGCTCGTGCGGGAAGACAGCATCTTCAGCGACAGCGCGTTCCCCGATGTCGATGTCAGTCTCGCGGCCGTCGCCTTCGCGACGTTCCTGGTGTTCGTCGCCCTCGTCGCGCTGAGCCTGACCGGTTTCCTGACGCCGTCGATCACCCTGCTCCTGCTGCTGGGCGTCGTGGTCGGCGCCGGCCTGTCGTTGCTGATCGTCGTGCTGCGGGGTCTCCTGCGCAAAGCGTCGCAGCTCGAGCACGACCTCTCGGAGGTGGTGTGATGCCGATCATCATCAACCTCGACGTGCAGCTGGCGAAGAAGAAGATGTCGGTCACCGACTTCGCCGCAGCGATCGACATCACCCCCGCGAATGTCTCGGTGCTGAAGAACGGCCGCGCGAAGGCGGTGCGGTTCACAACCCTCGATGCGATCTGCCGCGTGCTGGAGTGCCAGCCCGGCGACATCCTCGAGTGGGTGCCCGACGATCACCCCGCGGCGATCGCGGCGGCGGAGGGCGAGGCATGAGCACAGCGCCCGCGGGTGCGCGGACGGCGCCCGCCTGGAGCACCACGGCGATCGCCGAGCTGCTCGACGTCGTGCGCTGCCCGGTGTGCGGCTCGGGCATCGTCGCCGAGCGGCGCTGCCCGGCGTGCGACGCGGACTTCCGGGGTGCGGTCGGCCGCGATCTGTGGGCCGCGTCGCAGGACGCCGTGGATGCCCTTCGCGTACGCCAGGCACTGCTCGAGCGCGTGCCGATCGTCCCGATAGAAGCACAGAGCGCCGCCACACCCGCTGCCGAACCGCTTGGCCGTGACCGTCCCGCTCCCGCCGCGGCCCCAGCCCCGGCAGCCGGGCCATCCGCGACCCTGCAGTCCGTCCTCGCGGTCGCGGGCGCGGGCCTCGTCGCCGTCGCAGCGGTGGTGTTCACCTTCTTCAACCCCGACCTCGCCGACCCGCTGCCGCGCGCCGCGATCGTCGGCGCCATCGCCGCCGCGTTCCTCGGTGGGTCGGCGCTCCTCGCGCGTCGCGGCCTGCGCTTCTCGGCCGAGGCGATCGGCGCCCTCGGCGTGGTTTTCCTCGCCCTCACCGTGACAACGGTCCTGGCGCTGTTGCCGGCGAGCGTGGACGGATGGGTCTTCACCGCCCTCGCGACGCTGATCGCGGGCGGAGCCCTCGCAGTCCTCGGCCCGCGCGCCGGCATCCACGCCTGGCTCTGGAGCGGTCTCGTCGCCCTCGCGTTCGTGCCCCTCATGCTCGCTCTCGCAACGCCGTCGGCGCTCGCGACGACAGCGGGATGCCTGGCTTCCGCCGCCGCGTCGAGCGCGCTTGTCGCATACGCCGCGCGGGCCGGGTCCGACCACCCGCGCACTGCTGAGGCCGTGACCCTCACCGTCCTGCAGTTCGGCTTCACGGCTGCGTCGCTGGTGGCGGTGTGGGGGACGGATGCCGCCACCGGCGTCTCCCCGGCGCACCTCGCGAGCGCGACCCTGGTAGCGGTCGCCGCCCTCGCTGCGGCATCGGCCCGCCACCTCGCCGGAACGCTCTGGAGCGGCGTCACCGGTGCGGCGATCGTCGCCGCCGTGGCGGTGCTGCCGTTCGCCGGGGCGAGCGCAGACGGCTGGTTCGCGGCGTTCCCCGTCGCGGCTGGTGTGGGGCTGGTCGTCGTCGGCGCGCTCACCCCGTTGCACCGCGGGCTCGCGTGCGGCGCGCTCTTCGCGGGAGCGATCGCGGTCGTCGCGGTCGTCGCCGTGATCCCGACACTCACCGCGTTCCTGACGCTGGCAGGGGTCATCGCGAGCCCGACGGGCGGCACTGTCCTCCTGCCGGCGACCGCGCTCGGGCTCACGGTGGGACTGGCCGCCCTGGCGCTGGCGCTCGCGTCGTTCGCCGCCCTCACGACCCCGCACGGCGCCGCCATCGCCGACACGGCCGGGGACGCGGCATCCATCGCCCTTCCTCCCGCGTTCGGGGCGGAGGCCGAACCCGCGGGGCGCACGGCACACGCCCCGAACGCACACGGCGCGCCCCGAACCTCGGACGCCGCCTCCGACGCCGACGCCGACGCCGGACCGGTCGAGTCGTGGACGTCGCCGGCCGTCGGCACGCGATGGCTCGGGTTCCTGGGCGCGTGGTACGCGGTGCTCGCGTTCCTCACGGTGCTCGCGCTGCCGGGCCTCGAGGTGTGGGCGCGCATCGTGCTCGCGCTCGTCGCGGCGGTCGTGGCCGGCGCAGTCGTGACGACGCGGCTGCGCGATGCCTCGGCCGCGGTCCGCATGCCACTGGTGGTGGGCGCGCACGCGGCCGTCGCGTTCGCTGCGGTGCTGTCGTGGCGCGAAGACGACCTCACCGTGTGGGCGGGCGCTGCCGTGGTCGCGACCCTGGGTATGCTCGCGCTCACCGTGCCCCTCACGGCGCGATTCGTGCACATCGGCGTCGGGTTCGCCTACGCGCTGGTGGTGCTCGCGACCGCACTCGCCCGCGCGGACGCTGACCCGCTCGTGGTCGTGTGCGTCACGACGTGCGCCGCCGGAGTCGTCGCGATCGCGGTCACGTTCGCCCGCCGGGTGCCGTCGCGCGAGTGGTACGCCGTGCTCGTCGTGACAGCCGTGCCCTTCGCGATCGGCGTGCTGCAGGTCGTCTTCGAGCGCAGCGGCTGGACCGCCCTGTCGACCACGGTCATCTTCGGCCTCGCCCTGACCCTGGTCACCACGACGCGACCGGGACTGGGCATCGTCGTGCGCACGCTCGCCGCCGCCACCCTCGTGCCCGCCGTCGCCGTGGTCGCGGTGTGCCTCGGAGCGCAGCTGCTGCCGATGAGCGGATCGCCGATCGTGCTCCCCGTCATCGCCGGGATCGTGGCGGGCACGCTGGCCTCGGCCGACCTGCTCGCCGATGCGCTCTCGCGCCGCGTGCCGCTCCCACACGTGCGGGCGGCAGGGCTCGCGGTCGAGGCATCCGCTCTCCTCACCGCCGCGATCGCCGTCGCCCTGTCGCTCGCCCGCACGTCGGCGGGGCTGCCGACGACGCTGCTCGTGCTCGTGATCCTGGGCATCGGGTTCGTCGCGACCGCCCTCTTCTCACCGCGCCGCTACGCGTGGCCGCTGGCGGGTGCCGCCTTCACGGGCGCGCTGTGGAGCGCCTGGGGCATCGCGGGCGTCACCGGCCTCGAGCCGTACCTGCTGCCGCCCGCCCTCGGCGTCGCGGTCGTCGCCGCCTGGATGACCGCGCGCGGGCGACCGGCCGTCGGCCTCTACACGGTGGGCCTCGCGGTCGCGGTGGTTCCGGTCCTGATCGCGCTGGCGCTGGACGGCACGGATGCTGCGATCCCGGCGCTCGCCTTCACCACCGGGTTCCCCGCCCGGGCGTACGTACTCGTGGGCGCGGCGTGGGCGCTGGTCGCAGCATCCGTCATCGCGTCCCGCGCGTCCGCGCCGCGGATGCGTCGCCTGCGGGCGCTGCGCGCGCCGACGCTCGCCGTCGCGGTCGTGGCCGCCGCGGCGGCCGCGGTGCAAGGTGTGAGATGGGGCGCGGGGCTCGATGCGGCGCCCACGGATCCCCTGATCGTCGCGTCGCTCGCGTTCGGACTCGTCGGCGCCGGGGCCGCGGCGAGCGCCGCGCGGGCCTTGCACCGCAAGGCCGCACCGGGAACGCCGCTCGCTCGGACGCGCTGGCTCGGTGCCCCGGCCGTGCTGATCCTCGGCGTCGCGGCGTGGCCGGCGATCGAGCGCGACTGGGCCGTCATCTGGACGATGTGGGCGCTGCTGCTGGCGTTCCTCGCGCTCATGGTGGCCGTCGCGGCACGAGGTCTTCGCGGACCGACCGCGTTGCCGCCGGTGTGGTTCCTGTTCGACGTCTCGTTCACGACCGCGGTGGTCGCGTGGAGCCCTCGTGACCTGCGGGTCGAGTGGTTCTCGCTGCCGCTCGGGGTGTTCCTCCTCGCCGCCGGCGCGCTCGCGGTGCGCCGGCCAGCGACGTTCCCGCCGGCACGATCGATCGAGGCGTGGCCCGCGGGGTGGACCGGATCGTGGCCGCTGCTCGCCCCCGGGCTCGTCGTGATGCTGAGCGCCTCGGTGGCTGCGACCTACACCGACCCTCGCACGTGGCGCGCGATCCTCGTGATGGCGATCGCCCTCGTGGCGATCCTGGTGGGCGCCACGCAGCGCCTCGCTGCGCCGTTCCTCATCGGGATCATCGTGCTGCCGGTCGAGAACGTGCTCGCGTTCATGGTGCAGATCGGGCGCGGCATCGAAGCGATGCCGTGGTGGATCACGCTGTCGGTGGTCGGCGCGGTGCTGCTCATCATCGCCGTCGGCTACGAGCGGCGGGCCGGCGACGGCACCGGCCTCGCGGCCCGGCTGCGCGACCTCGCCTGACCGCGGGGGTCAGGGCTCGAGCGTGACGTCGACCTGGATCTCGGTCGCGAGGCGCTCGAGCTCCTGGGTGAGGGCGGCGAGGTCGACGGATGCCGGGATCCGGGCGACGACCGTCGCCTCGAACAGCCGGCCGCCGTACATGGCCGCCTCCCGCGTCTCGGTGGTCATGCGCTCGATGCTGATGTCGTGGGAGCGCAGGACAGTCGTCAGTTCCCTGACGATGCCCGGATGGTCGTTGCCGATCACCTGCAGGGCGAGCGGACGCATCGCGGCATCCTGCGGTGAAGGCTCGGAGCCTGTGTTCACCGTCACGGAGAGCAGCCCGTCGAGCACCGACAGCGACTCGCGGAGCTCGTCCGCCCGCGCCGGGGCGACGGAGACTTCGACGACCCCGGCGAACACTCCCGACAGCTCGGCGAGCTGGCTGTTCTCCCAGTTGCCGCCGTGGCGATCGACGACATCGGCGACGGCCGCGACAAGACCGGCGCGATCGCCTCCGACAAGGGTGAGCACGAGGATCGTCATGGCGTCAGGTTAGCGAGGCCGGAGCGTCAGCGGGGCAGGAGTTCGTCCGGGGCAGGGAACGGCAGGTGGAAGCGCTCGGGGTCAGCCCCGACCGCGGAGGCGGCGCCGTATTCGTCGGCGACGACGGTGACGCCGCGAGCGCTCGCCTCGGCGATCCGGACGGGGCGCTGGGTGCCGTCGGGAAGGCGCAGGGTCCACTGGTCGGCGAGATAGCCGATGCCGAGGTCCTCGAGGAGCTCCTCGGCGGCGAGCCACTCGAGGTCGCCGGCGTCCTCAGGGGTGCGCTCCCGACCGAGCAGATCGAAGACGCGGAAGCCGTCGCCGGAGGCGAGCATCCATCCCAGGATCTCGCCGTCGGCGCGACGGTGCTCTATCCAGTCCGCAGGCAGCATGG
The DNA here is from genome assembly GCF_056156365.1 of Microbacterium sp. F01. NCBI lineage: Bacteria > Bacillati > Actinomycetota > Actinomycetes > Micrococcales > Microbacteriaceae > Microbacterium > Microbacterium sp. F01. The sequence continues at coordinate 429,838 of NZ_CM149592.1, read as the reverse complement.
GACCCGAGCGTAGCGAATCGTCCCGAGGCGACGCGGATCATCCACAACCCGCGCCGCGGTGGGGCGGCGGGCCGCAGCATCCGGGTAGCATCCCCTCAGAGATCGCACGTGGGGATGCGCGGTCCGGACGCGGGGAGTCGTATGGCCAGCTTCGGCACACCTCCCGCCCGACGACCGTCAGCGCGGGTGCGTCGCCGGCGCCTGTTCGCGGGCATCGCGGGCGCCGTCGTGCTGCTCGCCGTGATCGGCGGCACGGTGGCGGCGATCGGTTTCGCACGAGCGGGCGCGGAGGATGGGAACACGGATGCTGCGCCCTCGGCCACCGAGTCGGCAGCACCCACGCCCACCCCGACGCCGCTGACCCCCGAAGAGCAGCTGCTCGCGTCGAGCACCGACCCCGCGGCGTGCGCGGTGAGCTTCGCCGGCGACGGCATCGCCGACGCACCCATGCTGCAGACGCAGGGGGCGCTGTACGCCGGACTCCCCATCCCCTCGCGAGACGGGCTCGTGTTCGCGGGCTGGTACGCGACCCCGGCGGATGCCGCGGCCTTCGCGATCCCCGGACGCGTCAACGGCTCCGAGCCCGTCGTGTGCACCGATCAGCGTGTGACTCTGCACGGTGCGTGGATGAGCCCCGAGCAGAACATGGCCGAGGACGCGCGCATCCCGATCCTGATGTACCACCAGTTCACCGCCAACCCCCAGGGCGAGAGCGGATGGCTGCGCGGAAACTACGCCTACATCGGCGACTTCGACGCGCACATGAATCACATCGCAACCACGGGGTTCTACCTGCCGACGTGGGACGAGCTGTCGGCGTTCATCGACGGGCGCCTGTTCCTGCCGACCCACTCGGTGATCGTCACCGACGACGACGCCGACCAGACATGGTTCGACCTCGCGGTGCCCGTGGTCGACAAGTACAAGGTGCTCACGACCTCGTTCATGATCACGGCCTACCGTCAGGATCCGCCGCCGAACGTCTACGTGCTGCGGCGCTCGCACACCCACGACATGCACCGCGCGGGCGCGAACGGCGACGGGCTCATCACGAACCTGTCGGTGCCCGAGATCGTCGCCGACATGGAGGCCTCGTACGGCGTGCTCGGGGTCAAGGAGATCATGGCCTACCCGTTCGGGCACTACAACGACACCGCGAAAGAGGGCTTGCGTCAGGCGGGCTGGGAGATGGCCCGCACGATCGAGCCCGGCTATGTCACGATCGGCACCGACAAGCTCGCGCTGCCGACGGTGCGCATCAACTACGGCATGGGGTTGGACGCGCTGATCAACCTCATCGGGTGATGCCGGAAGGCCACTCCTGAGCCCCAATACCGGTTTCCCTTAAGGTGTGTCAAGTTTTCCGGGGAAAGCTCTTCCGGTCAGGCCGTCGCCGCAGTACATTTACAGGGCGCAGGGGGGCGCGGTACCCGAAACCAACGTTCCCTCTCGACCCGACAACCCGGCCGGGTCTGCGCACTGGGGTTGGTCTGCTCGACGATGTCGTCGTGCCGTCCGACTGGGGAAGTACATGTCTGCTAGGGACGCGTCGTCGTGCGCGCGGTGGACCGCGGTCTGAAGCCGACCGCGATTGCCGCGGCGCCAACGGGCGCCGGAGGAGTGACCCGAACGCTCCTCCGACGTCCACCCCTGACGCGCCCGATTCTCGACACCCTTCCCGACGCGATCGCCCCGCGCGTACAGCCGTCGCTGGAGCGCCGCCACCTGTGGGAGCGGCGCTACCGGCGACGGTTGGTCGCAACCGATGCGGCCTGCGTCACCGCGGCCGTCATCGCCGCGATCGTCTTCGAAACGGGAGGCGTCGTGCCCCCCACCGCGCTCGCGGGGCCGGCTCGCATCGGCGTCTTCGTCATCTGCGCCTGGATGACGCTGCTGTGGCTCGCCCGCACCCGTGAGCCGTCCGTGCTCGGCGCGGGTGCGGCCGAGTACATGCGCCTCGGGCACGCGACGGGCTTCGCCTTCGGCATCCTGTCCACCGTGTTCATCCTCGCGCAGCTGCCCGGCCTGCGCGGACAGCTCATCGTCGCGCTGCCGTGCGGGCTCGTCGCCCTCGTGCTCACCCGCCGATTGTGGCGCAAGTGGCTGATCCACGAGCGCGAGCGGGGCGAATGCGTCTCGCGCGTCATCGTCGCCGGTACCCGCGAGGACGTGGAGTACGTCATCGACAAGCTCACCCACGACCCCCACCACGCGTACATGGTCATCGGCGCGACGACGACGGACGGGGTGTTCGACCCCATCGACATCGAAGACCATCACTACCCGGTGATCGGGTCGATCCGCCTCACCGCGAAGTACGGACGCCAGGCCGGCGCCGATGCCATCGTCGTCGCCAGCACGCCGGAGAACGACCGCGACTTCGTGCGGCGACTGGGGTGGGAACTCGAGGGCAGCGCGGCCGAGCTCGTGCTGTGCAACCGGCTCACCGACGTGGCTGGGCCTCGCCTGTCGCTTCGGCCTCTCGACGGACTGCCGCTCGTGCAGGTCAAGATCCCCGAGTTCGAAGGCGGCATCCACGCCATCAAGCGCGGGATGGATGTCGTGCTGTCTCTGCTCGCCCTCGTGCCGATCGTGCTCATCGCACCCTTCGTGGCGATCGCCATCAAGCTGGATTCCCGCGGGCCGGTGCTGTTCCACCAGTTGCGAGTGGGCCGCGACGGGCGGCAGTTCTGGATGCTGAAGTTCCGCACAATGGTCGCCGACGCCGAGATGCGCCGCGGTGAGCTGCTCGCCGAAGACGAGGGCGCGGGACCGCTGTTCAAGGTGAAGAGCGATCCTCGCGTGACGCGCGTGGGCGCCGTGCTGCGGAGGTTCTCCATTGACGAGCTGCCGCAGTTCGTCAACGTGCTCCGCGGCGACATGAGCATCGTCGGACCGCGTCCGCCGCTGCCTGCGGAGGTGACGTCGTACGACGGCACCGTCTATCGGCGGCTGTACATCAAGCCCGGCATCACCGGGCTCTGGCAGATCAGCGGGCGCAGCGATCTGTCGTGGGACGACAGCGTCCGTCTCGATCTCCGCTACGTCGAGAACTGGTCCATCGCGACCGACCTCATGATCATGTGGCGAACCGCGCACGTGATGATCGCACCGAAGGGGGCCTACTGATGTCCCTTCGGAAGACTTGGCCGGCGACAACGGCGTCGCCGGCCGCCAACAACCGGATCCGCGGTCACACGCCGGTCGCTCCGCGTCGGGTGCATCCCGGCGGTTGATGCGCAACGGTGAGCCCGTTCCCCCAAGCGGGCGTGGCCGCGGGTCCCTGGGCGTCGGACGAGCCAGATTCCCGCAACGGAATACACCCCCGGTGTCATGCCGGACAGACCATCCGGTGGGTCTGGCTACTCCGAGACGACCCGCAGCCCGGAGAATTCGACCGCCTGATCCGTCTTGTAGTCCTTGAACAGACGCAGCCACGGCCCCCGCAGAGCGGCCCCGGCCAGGACCGCATCGACCGGGGTGCGGTCACCCACCGTTACGCGCACATGGTCGTCATCGACATCGATCCGCAGACGTATCGCCGAGCCCGCGGCGGGCGCATCCACCCTCCCGGTGGACACGGCCGATCGCGTGACTCCCTGCTCGTACGGCGCGATCTCGACCGTGCCGTCGACGCCGAGCGTCAGCTGACAGCCGGTGGCGTCGCCACGATCTCCTTGTCCGCCCGGGGCGTCGCCGCTCAAGGCGAAGACCACCCCGACGGTCCCCTTCGGGGGGACGGCATCCGGCCATGCGATGGTCACATCCAGACGGCGGAGCCTCTTCCCGGCGGCGGCGAGCGAACCCATCAGGTAGCTGGTCGCGGTCGCGTTCTGGATGCGGAGGGACTCTCTCGACGGGACGAAGGACGGCTGAGAAGACCAGCCGAGGGTGTCGATCGCCGAGGGCAGGTCTCCTGCTGCTCGTCTCCCTGTGGCGAAGGTGTCCCGGTCCGCGGACAGGCCGTCGACGAGGTAGGCGACGTTGGAGCACATCATTCCCTTGACACCGAGGTCGGCGAGCCGCTGTACCTGATCATGGAACCGCACCTCCCAGCACATCACCGGGATGCCCGTGCCCACGACCTGCTGGATCATCTCATCGGGCGATGAGGTGGGCACCCCGAGGATGTCGAAGGTCGCCGCGAACTCCTCCAGGCGATCGAGCTCGGCCGTGTCGAAGTACCCCCAGGCACGGTAGCCTCGCTCCTTCGCGGCGCGTACCTGAGCGGCGGGCGCCCACTGCTTCCATACGAAGCGCTCCGTCGGACGCGCTTGCGCATCGAGGGTGTCCAGGAGCGGCTTCGTGTTCGTCCCCTGCTTGTCCTCGATGAAGACGAGCGCGTCCGGACCGAGCGCCTGCAGCACGTCCTCGAGCCTCGACACCGGCTCCAGCGGGGTGTTGACGCCGAGCCAGGTCCGCGCGTCCACCTCGAGGGCGCTCACTTCGCTCCAGCTCATGTCGCCGATCTTCTTGTCGACGCCGAGCACTCGCTCGGCCGACAGGTCGTGATGGCACACGAGGACGCCGTCCGAGGTCGAGCAGACCGAGATCTCGATCGCGTCGGCACCGGCCGCGCGCGCGTTCCGGTAGGCGGCGAGGGTGTGCTCCGGCCAATTGTCACCGCTGCCGCGGTGGCCGACGTAGAACCTCGGCCGAGCGAGAAGCTCGGCAACCGAGGAGGGAGCCGGCGCCCGTGAGGGGGTGGGCGTGGGCGAGATCGTCGGCGAGGGGTTCGGAGGCACCGCACTCGGGGTGGTTCTCTGCCCTGGCAGGGCCGAGCAGCCCGCCAGGACCGCGGTCGACAGCCCGACGACCAGGAATGCGCGACGCGACATCGGAGAAGGTGTCATCGCGTCTCCCCCGTTCCTCGTGAGACTCCCGGGCCCAGCCCTTCACCGAGGAAGCGGCCCGGACCGGCTGCGGACTTACGGCACCGCCGTGTACGTGAGCGTCAAGGTCGGACGGTACGCCGGGTTGGTCGCCTCTCGCGACCAGATCCGGACGTTGTCCGTGCCGGCGACGCTCGACATCCGCATCGTCACCGTCTGACCGGCCAGCCCGGCAAGATCCGCCGCGCTGAGGGTCGCCGTGTAGGCGGTATTGACGGCGGCGGCGGCGGACAGTTGACCGATGGCACCGGAGGCGGTCTGGGTGATCCGGTTGTTCCACGTCGTCGTCGTCTCGTCCCACGCGCCCGACATCAGGTGGAAGACATGGGTGTCGGCCGATGCCGCGGTGGCGTCCGTGGACGTGCGTACGGCGAGCGAGACGCTCGTCAGCTGCATCCCTGCCGGCGCTGCCGGGAGCGCGAACGACATGAACGATTCGATCGCGGTGTTGAATCGCGACGACAGCTGGTTGGTCGTGCCGTACAGCCCCGTCGGGTTGCTGGCGGCCACCATCGTGTCGGCCGTCGTCACCACCGTCTGCACGACGGGCGGTACGACCGGCGGGGTGATGGTCCCCGAAGCGGCCGCCGAAGCCGCGCTCACGTTGCCCGCAGCATCCCGCGCGGTCACCTTGTAGTACCAGGTGCCGGTGGGGCGCCCGCTGTCGCCGTAGGACGTCGTGGTCACATCGGCGAGCCGGGACGAGGCGTCGGCGGTGAAGCTCGCCGCGGTGCCGCGGTAGACGGTGTAGCCGGTGACGCCGGTGTTGTCGGTGGATGCGGACCACGTGAGGTTGATGTCGGCGTTGTTCACCACGGTCGCAGCGAGACCCGCGGGCACCGAGGGCGCCTCCGTGTCCGGGCCCGCGACGGGTGTGAACGTGAGCCTGACCGACGGCCGGTACGTCGCCGATGTCGCCTCCGCGGACCACAGCCGGACGTTGTCGCCGCCCGCGCTCGACATCCGCAGCGTCACCGTCTGACCGAGGGCCGCCGCAAGCGGCTCCGGGCTCAGCGGGACCGTGTACGGAGTGTTGAGCGCCGTCGCGCCCGTGAGACTGCCGAGCACGCCCGACGTCGTCGTCTGGGGACGGTTATTCCAGTTGACCGCGGCCTCGGTCCAGGCTCCGGACATCAGCCGGAGGTCATGGGCGGACGCGGACGCGGCCGTGCTGTCCGTCGATGTCCGCACCGAGAGGACGGCCCCGGTCAGCGTGGTGCCGGCGGGAGCTGCCGGGAGCGGCACGGCGAGGAACGATTCGATCGTCCCTCCGGTCCCGCGGGACGACAACTGGTTCGACGTGCCGTAGAGCGTCGTGGGAGCAGACTGCGCGACCATCGCATCGTCGGTGATCGGCACCGTGATCTCGACCGGAGTGCCGCCGTTGGCGAGGATGGTGGCGAAGGTGCTCGCGGAGGGCGCGCTCACGTTGTTCTCGGCATCCCTCGCCGTCACCTTGTAGTACCAGATTCCCTGTGTACGACCGTTGTCCGTGTAGGACGGGGCCGTCACGTCGGCGATCTTCGAGGCGGCGTCGGCGACGAAGCCCGCTGTCGTTCCTCGGTACACCGAGTAACCCGTGACCCCGACGTTGTCCGTGGAAGGCGACCAGGTCACTGTCACGTCCGCGTTGTTCGCGACGGTGGTGGCGAGCCCTGTCGGCACGGTCGGCGCTTGCGTGTCGGGGCCCGAAACGGGTGTGAACGTCAGCCGCAGGGATGGCCGGTAGGCCGTCGACGTCGCCTCGGCGGACCACAGTCGCACGTTGTCACCGGTGATGCCCGACATGCGCAGGGTCACCGTCTGTCCGAGGAAGGAGGTCAGTCCGTCAGCGCCGAGGCTGACGATGTAGGGCGTGTTGAGCGCCGTCGCACCGGTGAGCGAACCGAGCACGCCGGTCGCGGTCGCCGTCGGGCGGTTGTTCCAGTTGACGGCGTCCTCGCTCCAGGCGCCTGTCACGAGCCGGAACTGAGGAGAGTCCGCCGTGGCGGCAGTGCTGTCGTTCGAGGTGCGGACCGACAGCACGGCGCTGGTCAGCACCGTCCCCGCCGGTGCCGCCGGAAGCTGCAGCCGGATGAACGACTCGATCGTGCCGCCGGTGCCCCGCGCAGACAGCTGGGTGGACGAGCCGTAGAGGGTCGTCGGCGCGGATTGCGCCACCATCGCATCCTCGGTGGGCGTGAGAGTCACTTCGACCGCCTGCGACGGCGGCTGGACCGTCACCGATGCGGATGCTGCGGCGCTGACGTTGCCCGTCGCATCCTGTGCCGTCACCTTGTAGTACCAGGTGCCGGCGGCGCGACCGGTGTCGACGTGACCCGGCGTCGTGACTTCCGCGATGCGGTTGCCAGCGCTGGGCGTGAAACCCTCCGTCAGGCTCCGGTACAGGACGTAGGAGCTGACGCCACGGTCGTCGGTCGAGGCATCCCACGACAACGTCACGCTGGTTCCACTCGAGAGCGTCGCGGTGAAGTTCCCCGGCGTGCTCGGAGCGGTCACATCCGGCGGGACGATGGTCACGACGGCCGTGTCGGAGGGCGGGCTGGCGTTGCCGGCTGCATCCCTCGCGACGACGCGGTAGTACTTCGCGCCCGCCGAGAGTCCGCTCTCACTGAACGACGTGCCGGCGACCGTCCCCACGAGCGTCCCGTCGACGATCGCGAATCCCGACGTCGTGCCGCGGTAGACCGCGTACTCCGTCACGTCGACGTTGTCGGCCGAAGGCGCCCACGTGACGGTCACGCCGTCCGCACCGACCTGGGTCGCGGCCGCGCTGGCCGGCGTGGTGGGCGCGTCGATGTCGGTCACGTCGAGCTGCCTCGCCGACGAGGGTGCGCTCTCGTTCTCGGCACCGTCGACCGCGGTCACGCGGTAGTAGTAGGTGCCCAGCGCCGGAGCCTCCTCGTGATACGAGGTCGTCACCGTGGTCGAGAGGAACGAATCGGCATCAGCGACGAAGTCGGCCGTCGTGCCGCGATAGACGCGGTACTCGAGCACGCGGGTGTTGTCGGTCGACGCCGTCCACGACACGTCCACCCCGCCGGCGCCATGCGTCGCCGCGAGTCCCGACGGACTGCTCGGCGGTGCGACGTCCTGTACTCCGAGCGCGTAGTGCCGCGCGATCTCGGTGGCGCTCAGTCCGCTGCTGTAGAGCGAGAACTCGTCGAGCGCCCCACGGAAGTAGGAGTTCGATGTCGCGCTCGGCCAGCTGGTGAGGTTTCCGCCGCCGATCCGCCAGTATCCGTTCGTGGTCTCGGCGCCCGTGACGGCGCTCTGCGCGACGAGCACGCCGTCGACGTAGAGCTTGCGGCCCGAGGAGTCGAGGACCCCGACCGCCTGGTGCCAGGTGCCGTCGGCATAGCCCAGCGGGCTGGTCACGACCACGTTGCTCGAGCCGACCCGCGAGCCGAAGACGAGGTTGCCGCCCGAGGTCATGTACAGGTGCTTGTCGTAACTCGTGCCGTTGCCGTTCTGCACGTTCTCGAACCCGAACAGCTTGCCGCCGGGGGTCGTCGTGTTGAACCAGATCTCACCTGTGAACGTCGTCGACGGAGTGAGCGAGGCCTGAGTCGCCACCGTACCCAGGTTGGTGCCAGGCGTCGTCACCGCCGTGTTGCCGGGGATGATGCCGGGCTGGCCCTTGGTGACACCGGTCCGGTACGTCCCCGGGTAGGTTCCGAAGCGTGCGGCGTCGGCAGCGGCCGTGCCGGTCGCCTCGCCGAGGCGCCAGTAGAGCGTCGGTTCGGCGCCGAAGACGCGTGTGCCGTACGCATCGGCCGGTGCCTGGTTCAGGCCGAGGTTTCGACCCGCCGCCTGGTAGTGGTCGGCCACGGCGCCCGCGGTGAGGACGGTCGAGTAGACGGCCATCTCGTCGATCAGGCCCGCGAAGAAGTTGCTCGTCGGGCGGTTCGGCCAGCTGGAGAGGTTGTCCCCGCCGACGTGCCACACGCCCCAGTACGCCTGCGCTACCGAGTTGGTGTTCTGCGCGACGCGGACGCCGTCGACGTAGAGCGACATGCCCCCGGAACCCTGCGTGCCGACGATGTGGTGCCACGATCCGTCGTTCAACGCGGTGGGCGAGGTCAGCGTGACGGTCGACCCGGTGTAGGCGCCGAAGAGGACGCGACCCGTGTTCGTCATGTAGAGGTGCCGGTCGTAGCTCCCGCTGAGCACGGTCGCACCGTTGTCGGTGCGGGGCCGCCCGCTTCCGAATCCGATGATCTTCCCGCCGCGAGTGGTCGTCGTTTTGATCCACGTCTCGACGCTGTACGTCGTCGGCGCGGGAGCCCATCCTTGATGCCAGACGTAGTCATCGGCTCCGTCGAAGGCGAGAGATCCGCTGGGGTCGCCCGCAACGGGAGTGTCCATCGACCGGGCCGCGCCGTTCTCGAGGACGCCGGGTTCGCGACTGGTGTTCGTGGTCGAGGCGGAGCCGTCCTGCAGCCACGAGGCCGCAGCATCCCCCGGCCAGAAGATCGCCGGTGCGCTCGCGCGGACGGATGCCGCGTAACCGGCGCTGGGAGTGACGGCCGTGGCGGTCGCCACCTGCGACAGGACAGAGGTGTTCGTGCCGTCGGTTGCGCGGACACGGTAGGTGTACGTCTGCCCTGCGACGACGTCGGTGTCGACGAACGTCACTTGCGGCCGGTTCCACCACACGGACGAGGAGGAACCGCTCCAGATCGGGCTCGACGAGTTGTTGCGGAACACCTGATATGTGAGTTGAGAGTCGTCGTCGTCGATCGAGGTGCGGATCCGGATATCGATCGCACCGCTGCTCTGCGCGACGGCAGACACGGCGGGCGCCGGCGGGTTGCCGGTGTCGGTCGTTCCGAAGCGCGTCAGGTGGTCTTGGGGCGCGCCGTTGATCGTCGTGAAGTCGCCCCCGCTCCACATGTACTGCTGCCCGCCGGATCTGCCCGTGGCGATGGCCAGCGCACGCGGGCCGATGTTCTCACCTATGCCGTCGTTCGCCTTCGGATCCCACGCGAAATGCGACCCGTTGACGGTGCTCTGCGCGAGGAAATAGTGGCGTGTACCGTCCTGCTGGGCGTTCACCGACCCGCAGTCGTGGCCGTGGCTCACGGAGTAGAGAGTCGTCTGCAGCTGCAATGTCATCTGGGTGGCACCGAGGCACGTGTCGCGCCACAACTGGTCACCCGTGGCCCATGAGAATGCCGCGCGCCCGTCGAACACTCCGCCGCCGCTGCCCTCGTTCGAGATGTAGAACTTGCCGTCGTCGCCGCTGAAGATGTGTTTGGTCACCGACGTGTTCGCGATGAACCCGGACGGGTACGTGCGGATGTTCGCGCCCGTGACCGCGTCGACCATGGCGATCGAGTGCGAGTACACGCCGTTGACGTTGAAGAAGTCGCCGCCGATCGCGACCTTCGAGCCGTCGGGCGAGACGCCGATGCCACGGCCGATGTCGTCGACGTTCGCCGTCCAGGGGAGCAGGGCACCTGTGGTCACGTCGACGGCGGCGAAGCGCTGGCGCGGCTCGCCGCCGACCGTGAGGAACATGCCGCCGAAGTACATCGTGGAGCCCTTCACCGCGATCGTGTGCACGATCGAGGAGATGCTCGGGAGCCGGAGACTCGTCACGGAGCAGGTGCGCACGTCAATCTGAGCGATGCGGCCTGTCGACACACCGCCCACGTTGGAGAAGTTGCCGCCGATGTAGACGCTGTTGCCGTCGGGAGCGGTGGTGGCCGCGTAGATCGCCGGCGTGCCCCCGACCAGCGAGAGGCTGAGCTGGCAGCTGTCGGGGTTGCCCGTCTCGGCGTCCAGGATCGCGAGACCGTTCGCGGCGATCGGCGATCCTGATCCCCCTTCGGGCGGACGGATCTGGCTGAACGTCCCACCGGCGACGACCCTGCCGGCCGTATGCGCCAGCGCGTACACCGTCCCGTTCGTCTGCCACGTCGGCAGGTCATCGGCGCTGAACTGGACGCCTGGCGAGAGGGCCGCGGCTCGTTCGGACGGCGTCACGGCGACGAAGCCGACGACGAGTGCCATGGCTGCAACAACACTTACCCAGATACGTGAGACCACAGGTCACGCTCCCCACCAACGCCCACGGTCGGGTCCGCAGGCCTCCCAGTAGCACCGTCGGGTTCCCTGTCGCGGGCCCTGACACTCTCCCCTGAGTGCGGCACTCGGCATTCGGGACGATGCTACGCACACTGTACATCGCAGTTCCGGCTTTGTCTGCCCAGGATTTGTCCCGCGGCACTCGAGTGTGCTATGCGTCCGCGGCGGGAACGGCCGACCGACGTATTCCGCGAGACCCCGTTGCACTGTATGGTGTGCCGGAAAGAACCCCTCGCCCGCATGCGGGGGTTGTGCCGGCCGACGAACCCGAAACCGTCGGTCGACGTCTCCGACGGCCGACGTACCCGAAACCGGCGGCCGACGTGCCCGAGATCTCCGGCCGACGTGGTCGAAATCGAGGGCAGAAGCAGGACTGCGCTTATCGCGCTCTCCGACAGGCTGCGACGACGTCGTCGCGGCCTCGCTGGGAGGTCAGATGGCTGGGCGATCGACGGAGCCGATGCGACCGCACGCCCCACGGGTCCTCTTCATCGGGATGAATTACGCCCCCGAGCCCACGGGCATCGCTCCCTACACCGCAGGAATGGCGCACGCCCTCGCGACGAGGGGATGGCACGTCGAGGTCGTCACCACTCACCCGCATTACCCGTGGTGGAAGGTCCAGGACGGCTTCGGGGGTTGGAGTCGAGTCGAGCAGCGGGATCGCGTCGACGTGACCCGCCTGAGCCACTATGTGCCTCACCGGCACCACATGATCGATCGTGCGCTGTCGGAGTTGACCTTCGGGGTCAGGGCTGACTTCGCCCACTGGCACCACCCGGACGTCGTCGTCCTGGTCAGCCCCGCGATGATCTCCTCGCGCCTCGCCGCCGTACGGGCGGCCGTCACGGGCATCCCGACCATCGTCTGGGTGCAGGACATCTACACACTGGGCGCCCGCGAGACGGGCGCTGTGGCACACCGCGCAGCGGCGATCGCGGCGCTCGAGCGCGGACTGGTGAGATCGGCCGACCGAGTCGTGGTGATCCATGATCGATTCCGCCGCGTCCTCCGTGAGGAGCTGTCGGTCAGCACACCGGTCGACGTGGTGCGGAACTGGACACACGTCACGACGGATGGAGCGGGACGCGACGGCGCACTGCGGCGAGATCTCGGCTGGTCGGACGACGATGTCGTCGTCCTCCATGCCGGCAACATCGGAGCCAAGCAGGGGCTGGAGAACGTCGTCCACGCTTCACGCGAGGCTGAGCGCCGAGGATCCCGCGTGAAGTTCGTGCTCCTCGGCGATGGCAACCAGCGCCCTGCGCTCGAGGCGATGGGCGGGTGCTCGCGCCTGCAGTTCCTCGATCCGCTGCCGGACGGCGTGTTCGAGCGTGCCCTCGCGTCTGCGGACATCCTCCTCGTGAACGAGCTTCCGGGTCTGACCGAGATGGCCGTGCCCAGCAAACTGACCACGTACTTCGCCACGGGTCTCCCTGTGATCGCGGCGGTCGACCCATCGAGCATCACGCACGACGAGATGCTCTCTGCCGGAGCCGGTCCTTGTGTGCCTGCAGGTGCGCCCGGAGCTTTGGTCGACGCTGCGGAGCAGCTCGCGGCGGATCCCGCCGCCGCGCAGGCGTTCGGTGACGCAGGACGACGCTTCCGTGATCTCCACCTCGGCGTCGACGCCGCTGTGGCCTCGTTCGAGTCGACGCTGACGGCGGCGGTGACATCTGGACGCCGTGTGCCGGTCAACGCCCTCGCCGCATCGATGAGGCGGGGACTCGATGTCGTCACTCATCGGGGACCGACGAAGACGGCGGGCGCGGAACGTCCTCTGATGGGCCGGCATATCCGCGCGTGAGACGCCCAGAGGTCTCCCGGCGGCGGGGCGGGGCATGACGCCCGCACCCGCCGCCGGGAACCGTCCATCGGTTCAGGGCGTCGTGTACACGAGCGTGATGGTGGGCCGATAGGCGATCGGCGCCGCCTCACGCGACCACAGCCGGACGTTGTCGCTGCCTGCCGAACTAGACAGCCGCAGGGTGACGGAGGTACCGGCCAGCGGCGCCAAGTCGGCAGCGGACAGGGTGGCGGTGTAGGGCGTATCCACCGCCGTCGCCCCCGTGAGCTGTCCGACCACGGCCGCTCCGACCGTCGTCGGGCGATTACTCCAGGTGATGGTGTTCTCCTGCCAGGTGCCGCTCACCAGCCGGAACTCATGGATATCCGTCGACCCTGCCGTCTGATCGTTCGACGTCCGCAACGAAATCGTCGCGGAGGTGAGGACCTGTCCAGCCGGCGCGGCCGGCAGGTCGAACCGCAGGAACGACTCGATCGTGGTGTTGAAGCGCGACGAGATCTGGTTCGTCGTCCCATACGCGAACGTCGGATTGATGGCCGCGGCCATCGAATCGGCCGACGTCACGATCGTCTGCGTCGTGGGCGGCGCCGGCGGAGATGTCACGACGGCGCTCGCGGCATCCGACGCCCCGCTCACGTTCGAGGACGCATCCCTGGCCGCGACCTTGTAGTACCAGGTGCCCTGTGGTCGAGCGCCGTCGGTGAAGGTCGTGTCCGTCGTATCGCCGATGCGAGACGCGTCGTTCGCCGTGAACCCGGCCGTCGTTCCGCGATAGACGAAGTATCCCGCCACTCCGACATTGTCGATCGAGGCCGTCCAGCTGAGCTGGACGTTGTTGGCGCCTTCGACCGTCGCATTCAGCCCTGTGGGCACGCTCGGCGGCGTGTTGTCGGGAGCCACGATGATCACGGAGGCCGCGGTCGACGCTCCGGAGACATTCCCCGCGGCATCGCGGGCCGTCACCTTGTAGTACCACGTGCCCTCGGAGAGAGGCGCGTCGTGATACGAGGTGCCGGCGACGTTCGCCTGGATGAGCGTGTCCATGCTCGGGACGAAATTCGCATCCGATCCTCGGTACAGCGCGTAGCCGGTGACACCGGCGTTGTCGGTGGAGGCCGTCCACGAGATGTCAGCCGCCTGGCCTGCGGCAACTGCGCTCACTCCGGTCGGTACCGTCGGCGGCGTGCCGTCGACGATCGTGACCGGCGCCGACGACGCGGATGCCACGCTCGAGTTGTTCGCACCGTCGAACGCGACGACCTTGTAGTAGAACGTGCCCGGCGGTGGTGCGACGTCTTCGAACGTCGTCCCGCTCGCCGTGCCCCGGAGCGTGTCGGCCGCGGGCGTGAACCCGGCCGCAGTCCCTCGATAGACCCGGTATCCCGCAACGCCGACGTTGTCGGTCGAGGCGGACCACGATACGTCGACGTTGGCGCCGTCGAAGGACGCGCTCACCCCTTGAGGCGTGCTCGGCACGATCGTGTCGACGAACCCGGTGCCGACGCTGAAGTGATTCTGCACCTGCTGCGGCGACAGCGCGTTGTAGTACACCGCGGTCTCGTCCAGCTGTCCGTCGAAGTAACGGTTCACGAGGTTGTTGCCCGACGACGGGTAGCCGTTGAGGCTGTCGCCGCCGACGTGCCACGTCCCGGCGTAGGTGCCGCTGCCGGTTGTGGCGTTCTGCGACTGGAGCACGCCGTCGACGTACAGACGCATGCCGCCTGGGCCTTGCGTTCCGACGACGTGGTGCCACTGTCCGTTGTTCAACGCCGTCAAGCTGCGCAGCGTCGTCGTGCCGAAGCCGGCGCGCACGCCGAAACGAAGGAACCCGGTGCCGTTCTCCATGTACACGACACGGTCGACCGTCCCGCTGGTGCGGTCCGTTCCGTTGTCCGAGCGCGGACGGCCATTCGACGATCCGTAGTTCGCGAGCGCTCCGCCCGTGGTGGAGGTGGTCCGGAACCACGTTTCGACCGAGTACACGGTGGGCCCGGGCGCGATGACGTCGTTCCAGATGTACTGCGGCAGCCCGCTTGCCTGCGTGTCGGTGAACGTCGCGCTCCGACTGGCGTCGTTGGGAATCGCACCGACCGCATTGCGGTCGACGCCGTTCTGGGCGAGACCGTTCAGGCCGACGACCGTCTGGCCGGCGCTGTCGATGATCCACTGCGCGGTCGTGGTGTCGTCGTAGCGGTAGTAGAGCCGCGGCTGATCGGCGATGACGGTCGAGGCATAGACCGACCCCGTCGCCGACGCGGTCGCGGTCACTGTCGCCGACAAACCGCTCTGGTTGTTCGCCCGGTCGATCGCTCTCACCCGGTAGGTGTAGCTCGTACCCGCTGCGACGTTCGTGTCGACGAACGTCGCCTGGTGGCGATACCAGTGCTTCGACTGCGCCACGCCGGTCCACACCGGGGTCGTCGTATTGGTGCCCCGATAGACGGCGTAGGTGATGTCGGAGTCGTCCGGGTCGTAGACGCCGCGGATGTTGACCTGGATCGCGTTGGGCGTGATGGCGCGCGCAGCGACGGTCGGGACCGGTGGAGCGCCTGTATCCGTGGGGCTGAAGCGCGTCACGCCCTGTTGATTGGCGCCATTGACGCGGGTGAACTCGCCGCCGACCCACAGGTACGGCGTCCCGTTCGTTCCGGGGCCGATCGCGATGGTGCGCGGGCCGATGCCCTCGCCGGTGCCGTCGTTCAGTTCGGGGAGCCAGCCGATCTGCAGCTGTGTCGGGTCGGGTCCGTGCGTCACGGAGAGGAATGTGCGCCGGCCGTCCGGGAACATCCCCATCGCCCCACAGTCATGGTGGTGGTGCGCTTGGAACAGCAGCCCCTGGTACGGCACGACGGCTTGTGTCGCGCCGGCGCAGTTGTCGCGCCATACCTGGCTGTAGTCGGACCAGTTGTATGCGAGCTTGCCGTCGAACCCGGCGAACCCTTCCTGCGCCACGAAGAAGCGCACGCCGTCGGAGCTGATCATCTTCGTCCGCGAGGTGTTGCCGACAGTGTTGGCCGGCCACGTGCGCAGCACCGCTCCCGTTGTCGAATCCACGACGGCGAAGCTGTGGGACGCCGAACCATTGATCGTGAACCAGTCACCACCGATCGCAAGCCGAGTACCGTCGGGCGAGAGCTGGAGCGCATCCCCGCGGGCATTCTTGTCGGGAACAACTGTGGTGCTGTAGAGCTCCTCCGTCGCACCGTAGGCGTTGGCGACGAAAGCGGTCTGCAGGGCTCCCGCGCGATTGACCTTGGCGAAGCTTCGCCTGGTCTGTCCGGCTACCGTCTGGAACACGCCGCCGAAGTAGACGAAGTCGTTGGAAGGCTCGATCTCGAGAACGTAGTTGGAGATGCCGGTCACGCGGAACGGCGTGACGGTGCAGGTGGCGACATTGATCTCGGCGAGTCGGCTCACCGCGACACCGCCGACGCTTGTGAATTGGCCGCCGACGAAGACCGTGTTGCCGTCGGGCGCTGCCTTCACCGCGTAAACCGCCGCTGTGCCGCCGTTGAAGGCGACCGGCAGCTGGCACGCGTCCGGCTCGCCCGTCGCGGCGTTGAGGATGGCGAGGCTCTGGATACTTCGCGCCGTCCCCGACTGTCCTGCACCAGGTCGGATCTGACTGAAGGTTCCCCCGACGACTGCCCTGCCGCGGGAGATGGCCACCTGCCAGACGACTCCGTTCGTCTGCCATGTCGGCAGCGCATCGGCGCTGAACGGCAGATCGGGCGAGAGCGCTTTCGCCTGTTGTGCCGGTGGCAAAGCGATGATTCCGATGGCGAGCGCCGCGACTGCGGCGACGCTCGCGAAAAAGCGAGTACGCACGTGAACCCCGTTCCCAGATATTCGAGACCGGTCGCTGCACTTCCCCAGTGGAACACCGGTCGCCCACAGGCTCCCCGTCCGCGGGCACACGTGCTGTCGCTGCGCTTCGGCATCATCGTCGTCGGGTGCAACTTGCCAGTACGCTTGACGCGGAGTTTACACGACAGGGCGTCAGGCGCCAGTGTGGATTCCGATACTCGCGCCAGGTGGTGCGGGGGCATGGGGGGAACATGTCCGGCCTGACCTTTCGCGAAGCCATGGGTTCGCTGTCGAGTTCGCAGAAAAGCCGAGTGGGCGTCTCGCTGTATTCGCGGTACATCAACCGCCCCGTCGGACGCGTCTTCGCGGCGTCAGCCGCCTCCGCCGGCGTCTCCCCCAACGGGGTGACCGCCATCTCGGCGCTGTGCACCACCGCGGGCCTGATCGTGCTGGTGATCAGCCCCGCAGGCTGGGCCACGGGTCTGGCGGTCGCCATCCTGCTGGTGCTCGGCTTCGCGCTGGACTCCGCAGACGGTCAGGTTGCACGATTGACCGGACGCGGCAGTCTCGCCGGAGAGTGGCTCGACCACGTCGTGGATGCCGGCAAGATGGTCGCCGTCCACGCCGCGGTGCTCATCTCGGCGGCGACTCAGGGGCTCTTGGCGGGCGCTTGGCTGCTGCTCCCCCTCGCCTACATGCTCGTCGCCGTCGTGCTGTTCTCGGGAATGACGATCTTCGAGCTGCTCCGCCGCACTCGGCCGCATCCCGCCGATCCACCCCGGTCCCCTTCGACGATCCGTGCGCTCGGCCTGCTGCCGGCAGACTACGGCGTCCTCGCTCTCGCCTTCCTCCTGTGGGGCGCAACGCAGATCTTCTTCGTCGTCTACGCGGCGCTCGGCGGCTTGACCGCCCTCATCACGATCGCCCTGCTCGTCAAGTGGTTCCGGGTCCTGAAACGGAACGTCTGACAGGTCGAGAACTAAGTCGCTCTGCGTGTGTCCCGCCGGTAGTGGAACAGCGCGACGGGGAGGAACAGCAGCGGCGCAGAGATCGCGTTCGCGCCGAATCCGAAGACGAGACTCCACGTGTCACCACCGAACGCGTAGCCGAGGAGAAACCCCGCCGTCGTGGCCGCTGCGATGCCGATACGGACCAGCGTGACCGCGGATTGGTGATCGAGCACGCGGAGCACGATGCCGTGGATGCCCGACCAGCCCGTCAGGATCGTCGACGCCCCGACCAGGACGAGTCCGAGCAGGAGGTCCGCCCGCTCGACTCCCGCCGGCGCCCACTGACTGAACCAGATGACGCCGGTGAGGAGTGCGACGACGGCGGTCGCCAGGAGGCCCAGCCGGATGCTGGCACGCCAGCCGCGCGCGATGACCGCCGACGCCTGCCGATAGTCGACGTGGGTGGCGCCGTCGGCGACGATGTTCGTCGTCGTCGCCGCGAAGGCGAGATTCAGCGGCCCGAGAAGAGTCTGCGCGAGCCGCACTCCGCCGATCAGATCGTTCGCGCCGGAACCGGCGAGCACGAAGAGGGGTACCGAGACGATGAATTGCCCGACGACGAAGTCGAGCGTCTGCCAAGCCGCTGATGAGCGGTAGCTGCGGTAGGAGTAGGCCCCGACGCGAAGCGGGACCTGGGGAAGGACGACGGCAGCCGCGATCGCGCAGGAGACGCCGATCGCGAGCATGAATGCCGTGGAGGTGGTGGCCAGAAAAGGCAGTGCCGTCACGGAGACGAGTGCCAGGCGCACGCCGTCACCCGCGGCCACGGCCCAGCGCCGGCTCGAACCGATGGCGCGATATCGGACCCAGTCGTAGAACACCGGAATGGCGCCGGCGAGACCGATGAGCCCCGCCTCGGCGGGTCCGGCGCCGGTCGAGCTGATCGCGATCGCTGCCACCGCCAGGGCGGACAGCGATGAGACGACCAACATGTACCGCGCCGGCACCAGCGATGCGAAATCCGTTCTCTGGAAGATCAGCGCGGGCTGGAAGAGGGCGGCTCGGGACCCTCCGACCGCGAGCACGCTGGCCAGGGTGAGGATCGAGAACGACGTGAAGGTCGCCGGGTCCATCCGGACCGCGGCGATCAGCATCGGCACCGCCCCGGCGGCGCTCGAGAGGATCTGCGCGACCGTCAGCGGGCGCGGGAGCCGCAGACCACGAGGGCTCATCTCGCCGCCGCTCGGATCGCGGTCTCCAGGTTGGCGCCGACGGCGTGCACGCTGAACCGGCGCGGTGGCGCTGACGCGATCTCCAGTTGCCTCGCGAGGTGCCCGTCGTCGCGGAGGAAACTCGCGAGGGTCTCCGCCAGCGCTGGTGTCCCAGCGGGATCGACGGCGACGGCGGCAGCGCCCGAATCGACGATCTCTTCCGCCGCCCCGTCGCGCGTGGACAGCACGACGGGTCGCCGGGCGTTCACGGCCTCGAAGCCCGCGAGCGAGCGGTAGTCGCCGAGCGTCGGACAGACGACGACATGCGCGCGAGCGTAGTCGGCGCCCACCTCGTCGTGCGACCTCCGGCCGTGGAAGCGAACTCGCTCCCCCAGCCCCAGCTCCACGACCTGCTGCTGGAGTGCCGCGCGCTCGGGTCCGTCCCCGACGACATCCAGTGTCCAGTCGCGTGCGTGCTCGGGCAGCACAGCCAAGGCGGCGAGGAGGAGATGGAGCCCTTTCCTGCGCTGAAGACTGTTCAGGAACAGGAAGCGCACCGGTCCCCCGTCGTCCGAACCGGCCGCCGGCTCTCCCGGCTGAGATGTCAGGTACGGCCCGACGTGCAGCCTCTCGGCACGGATGCCGAGTCGTTCGCGCGCATATCGTGCCGTCCGATCGTTGCTCACGAGGACGACGTGCGACCGACGCGCAAGAATCCTCTTCAGCGTCGTCGCGAGGCGGCCGTCGCGGCCGCCTCGGAAGGAAGGATCGGATTCGATCAGCTGAACGACGCGGCGTCGTCGGAGGTGCGCGACAGTCGCCGAGACCAACGCCGTGGGAGTGAACTCGACGATGACGACGACATCCGTCGGACGCCGCAGCATCCGCCACGCCGTCCGGGGCGTGGGAACCCGGAGATTCCCCGTGTACGTGAACTCTCCGACCAGACGGTCCCGGCGGCGCACCCAGAAGCGCAGGTCCGGTGCGAGCGGGAGCTCGGGATAGCGCTCGACAGGATAGCCCTCCCGCACGAGGACGACGGCGTCCGGCAGCCTTCGGGCGAACTGCCCGAGCACCTCGCGGAAGTAGGCCAGATCGTCCCCGAACCCGAACGCGCCACTCACCCACACCGCTCGCAGGTGATCGGACGCTGTCACCCGGTCCTCCCTCGACCCAGTGTTGATCGACCGCGACGGCAATCGGCGGTCGGCGAGGCGCGCTCGAGTGGATCATAACCGCTGACCAGCGAAATTCTCGTGGCTAGGATGTGGCCCATGGGCGGACGACGGAGTCTGGCCGGCTTCACCGGCGCCGGCTATGACAAGGGACGCGGCATCGCTTGGCAGGCGGGGTGGCAGCTGGCTTCCAGCCTTCTCGTCATGCCCTGGTTCGTGCCTCCCGGACTCCGCGTCAAGGTGCTCCGAGCATTCGGCGCGAAGATCGGCGCCGGCGTGAACTTCCGTGCCGGCGTCCGCGTCCACTGGCCCTGGAAGCTCACCATCGGCGACAACACGTGGATCGGCGAACGCGCATGGATCCTCAACCTCGAGCCGGTGAGCATCGGCAGCGACGTCTGCATCTCGCAGGGCGTGTTCCTCTGCACCGGAAGCCACGATCGACGCTCGCCCACCTTCGAGTTCGACAACGCCCCGATCACGATCGAGGACGGCGCGTGGGTCGCTGCGCGCGCGACCGTCCTGCGGGGCGTGACGGTGGGTCGGGATGCGGTCGTGGGAGCGACGGCGTTGGTCACCTCGGACGTCGAGCCGGGATCCATCGTCCTGGCACCGCGCGCGTCCGTTCGCGGTGCGGCGGAACCCGCCACATGAAGATCCTCGGAATCGTCACACTCGTGAGCCCGCTAGGCGAGTACGGCGGACCGACCCGAGTCGCGATCAACCAACTGCTCGCACTCCAGGCGCGGGGGCATCAGGTCGTGCTCGCAGGGACGCAGCGGGGGTTCGACGGGAACATCCCCACCGAACTCGAAGGCGTGCCGGCGAGGCTCTTCCCCGCCCGCACGATCCTGCCCGGAAGCGGATTCGCGGGGCTGGGCTCTCCTGCGCTGTGGAAGGCGGTCCACCGCCACGCGCGGGAGTTCGACGTCATCCATGTCCACGCCGCGCGCGACCTCGTGACGCTCCCGTCGGCGCTCATCGCTCTCCGGCGCCGCGTCCCGATCGTGGTGCAGACGCACGGGATGATCGACGAGACGAGCAATCCCCTCGCCATTCCCCTCGATCTCGCGCTGACTCGCCCCGTACTCAGCCGCGCTCGGATCGTCGCCTACCTGACCTCCCGCGAGCGGGCATCACTGGAGGTCGTTTCCCGTGGCGGGGCGAGACTGGCGGAGCTTCCCAACGGAGTTCCGCTGGAGGCGCCGGTCGCCGCCGTCGGCTCCGCCCGCGTTCTGTACCTGGCTCGTCTCGCCGCGCGCAAGCATCCGGTCGCGTTCGTCGAGGCCGCGGCGCGCGTCGCGCCGGAGTTCCCCGAAGCCGCCTTCGCGCTCGTCGGACCCGACGAAGGCGAGGGCGCGTCTGTCCTGAAGACGATCTCGTCCTCGGGATACGGCGATCGCATCCGTTGGGAGGGCGCGATCGACATGAGCAGTGCGGCGGAGCGGATGCGGCGGGCCAGTGTCTACGTGCTGCCCAGCGTGGACGAGCCCTACCCGATGTCGGTTCTGGAGGCGATGTCGGTCGGGCTGCCGGTCGTCATCACCGATACCTGCGGCCTCGCATCGTTCGTTCGAGACCATGATGCGGGCCTCGTGACGGACGACACCGTCGAGAGCCTCGCGAACGCCCTCCGCACCCTGCTCGCCGACCCGCACCGGGCCGCCGCGATGGGCGCGCGGGGCAGGGATGCCGTGCGGTCAGAGCGCAGCATGACCGCCATCGCCGAGAGCCTCGAGGGTTTCTACCGCTAGGTCGCTCCCGCGTTCACCTGATCGGAATCCGATGATGGGGGCTGCTCCGGGTCAGCAGCGGGGGGCATCGTTCGGGGGCCGCTGACCACGAGGATGCAGGCGATGGTGAGGAAAAGGGCGCCGGTCGCCTGCAGCAGCGATCCGCGGAGGAGGATCGTCATGAAGACCGGCAGGATTCCACCGACGATCGCCCACACGCCGCCTGCGCGGAAGGCGGGCACCGTCCGGCTGTCCATCGCGCGCAGGAGCAGTCCGATGAGCAGGAAGGCGATCACGACGGCGATGATGCCGCCGTTCACGAGGGCCTCGGCCCACGTCGGCGCCGAGAGATTGTCGAACGTGTAACCGCGGTACTCGGCCAACAGGATGCCCGTGTCCGTCGGCTTGTTCGCCCACAGAGCACGAGGAACCCAGAAGAGGACGCTGCCGGCGAACTGGCTCAAGGGTGTGACAAGACCGTCCAGCCAATACGACAGTGCGTTCGCGACCTGCCAGAACGCGTCGTAATCCGGGTTGGACAGGTATTCCGCGAAGAAGCCGGACCGGGTGCTCGCCTCTCCGCCGACGCGGCGGAACGCGTCGGCGATCGGGAACACGAACAGGAATCCGGCGATCGCCGCCAGCATGGTGATCCGCGCACGTCGACGCGTGGCGACGGCACCGGCGAAGACGGCGAGGGCGAAAGCGACAGTTCCGAACGAATACCTCGCACTCGTGACCGGATTGACGATGAGCAGGAGGATCGCCGCGCCGGCAACCGCGCCGATCAGAGCCAGGCGGCGGCTCTGAGCATTGCTGGCGGTCCGACGGAGCTGGGCCAGGGCGCCGACCGACACGAGCAGGGGGTAGATTCCGCTCGCGAAGACCACGCTGCGCACCGCGGGGTCGGGCCACACGGCCGCGCGTGCCGCGGCCGCCGCATCCCGGCTGCCGAGCAGCGCGACAGCTCCCAGCCGAGACAGGACGTAGCCGCTCAGGGCGAGCGAGATCAGGGAGAGCACGATCGTGCCCCAGCTGCTGACCGAGCGGACCTCGATGCTCCGCCCCTCCGTGTGACGACGGCTTTCGCGCAGGATCCACAGCAGCCGCCCGATCTCGTAGCAGAGCACTCCGAGCAGGACCACTCCTGCCGTCGGCATGTCGAGCCCGGTGTCGACCCCCGGTGTCGTCGTCGACGTCAGCCCCGACAGGATCTGAGCGGTCGGAGCGATTCCCATGAAGATGTAGACGAACAGCCAGAAGAAGAAGTCGAACAGCCTCGGGGTTCCCCTCACCCACAGGAAGGAGAGCCGGATCCCGGCCCACACCAGGAGCGCGAGCGTCATGATCCAGGCATCGCTGCGCGGCAGGTCGGCGACGTCGGCGACGAGGAAGGCCGGGATCCCCACCGAGAGGACTGCCAGAGAGATCACGAGAAAGAGCGCGCGCAGTCCCCGTCGGAGCTCGTCGCCGGCGGCGTCGGGCGCACGCGAGCCCACCCGTGAACCCTCCGAGCGCCCATGCCGCGGGCTGGGTTGCGGAAACTGTTCGGTTCGCGTCATCGGGCGCCGTCCACAGGGGTTTCGCAGCGGCTGAGCGCTCAGTCCGCGGGTTGTAGATTTCTCTGCGGTTGGGGGGAATTATATGGGGATGGGGGAAAATATGGTCAGGTTCTCTCCCTCCGCGTGATGGGGCGAGGGTATGGAAACCAGAAGTATGCTCCGGCTCGTCCGGCATCACTGGGCGGTGGTCGTTGCCTGCTTGATGCTCGGCGTCCTCGGAGGATGGGCGCTCGTCGTCACCGCGCCGCGCGAGTACACGGCCAGCGCTGACGTCTTCGTCACGTTCACCGGCGGGGCGAGCACGGGCGAGCTGGCGCAGTCGTCCAACTTCTCGCAGCTTCAAGCCCGGAACTTCAGCGCCATCGCGACCCGCGAGGTGGTGCTGGAACCGGTCATCGAGTCGCTCGACCTCGACGTCACCATCTCCCAGCTGCGCCGTCAGGTCTCGACATCGGTCCCACTGAACACGAGCGTCATCACGATCTCGGCGACCGACCAGTCCCCCGAGCGCGCGGCGGCCATCGCCAACTCGGTATCGACCTATCTCGCCGAAGTCGTCCCCTCCCTCACGCCCCGGGTCGACGGGCAGTCCCCGGTCCGCCTGCAGGTGATCGAATCAGCCAAGCCACCGACGGCACCGTCGTCGCCGAACGTCCCCCTGCTGCTGCTGACCGGGCTGCTCGCAGGCCTTGTGGCGGCGACTGTCGTCGTCGTGCTGCGCGGCGTCGTAGACGCCCGCGTGCGCGACAAGGACCAGGTCGCGGAGCTCACCGGGCTGCCGGTACTGGGGGTGGTGTCCTTCGACCGACGCGCGCAGCGGGACCCCATAGCGGTGGTGAAGAGCGGGTCCCGGCGTGGTGAGGAGTACCGGCAGCTGCGCGCCAATCTCCGATTCCTGCAGCCCGGGGAACCGCACAAGGTCTTCTCGATCACGTCCTCGCGCCCCGGCGAGGGCAAGAGCGCGACGGCGGCGAACATCGCGGCCGCACTGGCCGCCTCGGGACTGGAGGTGTGTCTCGTAGAGGCCGACCTGCGTCGGCCGACGCTGAGCGACGTGCTGGATCTTCCCGAGTACACCGGCCTCACCGACGTGCTCACCGGGGACATCACGCTCGACGAGGCCATCGTGAGCTGGGGGCCCGACGACCTCAAGGTCGTCCTCGCGGGCTCGCGGCCACCCAACCCCAGCGAGCTTCTCGAGTCCGCCGCCGCCAGCGAAGTCCTGCGGCGCATCCGGGAACGCTTCGACGTGACCATCATCGACTGCCCACCCCTCAACCCCGTCCCCGACGGCGCCGTGCTCGCGCGACTGCTCGGCGGCGTCATCCTGGTCATCGGCGCCCGGGTGCTGCGCGTCCGCGAACTGCGTCGAGCACTGGACCGGCTCTCCGCGATGGGAGCGTCCGTCGAAGGCACCGTATTCAACCTGTCCCGCGCGCGCGAGGACCACCGGTACAGCTACGCACCGGCGAAGGCACCTGCCCGTCCCGCCGAAACGGATACCTCGGACGCCGCAGCGGATGCGCTCGCCGACGTGGGGGACCGGGCTTCCGCCGCAACTCTCGAGACCGATACACCGGCCGGCCGAGGTGTGAGCGACCCGCTCGCGGACGAGTACGATCCGATCGGCGCCGACGACGGCTTCGCCGACGACGAGGAGGGCATCGACGACGTCGACTGGCCGACCGGCGAGGGCAGCGACTCCGACCGACCCCGGCGCCGCTCAGCGCGCCGCGCCAGCGTCCCGCCTATCCGTGGGGCCGACTCGTCCCGCGACGCGTAGTGATGCATCGTGGGCGACGGTCTGGGCTCGATCCTCTTCGTCTGCACAGGAAACGTCTGTCGGTCTCCTTACCTGGAATGGGGGCTTCGGGGGGCACTCGAGTCCAGAGGAGGACCGGTCGCTCGATTGGCGTCCGCAGGCCTCGCTCCGCTCGCCGGTCACCCCATGAGCAGCGTGCTTCGCGACCGATTGCTGGACCGTGGAATCGACGCATCGGAATTCAGGGCCCGCGGGCTGACCGAGGGAATGGTCGCCCGGGCTGACCTCGTGCTCACCGCGAACCGGGGGCACCGACAGTTCATCGTGCGTCAAATGCCCGCCGCGGCGACCCGGACATTCACGGTGCTGCAGTTCGCCCGCCTCTTGCGCGCACTTCCCGAGCGCGGGGATGGCGTCGCCGACCTCCCCACGCTCGCAGGCCTCGCCCACCAGGCACGCGGCATGGCCGGCGCGTCGACCGAGCACGACGACATCGAGGACCCGTGGAAGCGCTCACGTCGCGTGTACGCGAGGAGCGCCGGAAAGATGGATGAGGTGCTCGAGGATCTCCTCGAGCACCTCATCCCGCGATGAGAGGTCGCGTCTTACCAGCTGCTGGCCGCGTAGTACTGCAGGTCCTGCACGTACGGCGTCGAGACGACGGTGTACGGCGACGTGACGGAGTCCGCCGTCGCCCCGGATCGCACGATCTTCGCCGATACGGAACCCACCTTCAGCGGCACCGTGTACGCGGAGACTCCCGCAGGGGCGCTGAAGCTGGTCGTCGTGCCGCCGACAGTGATCTGCACGGTCGCCGGCGACGGCAGCCACACGACAGCTTCCACCATGTCGCGCGCAGCGGTCGACGTGCCGTCGAGCGTCGGCGCGCCCATCAGCTGCTGCGAGTACGAGGGCTTGGCGCTGACGAACTGCGTGCGGTGCGTGAGCACGATCGCGTCCGACGTGATCGCCGGCTGCGAGCCCGTGTGGAACCACGAGGTGTAGTACCTCGTGAGATCCAGGAAAGCCGATCCGTGATCCTGCGACGGCGCGATCTGGGTCGACTCGCTGTAGTCGTTCCACGTCACGAGCTGGACGTAGTCGGCCTTCTGGGAGATGGCCTTGCTCCACTGCGCCCGCACGGACGCGGTGTTGTTGGCCTCAGCCCACGAGAGCGATCGGTAGCGGACGTCCTGAACCGCGATCGGCGACATCCAGGTCTTGCCCATCGCGTGGGCGCGAGCCACGTTGTCGGCGCTGTTGAGCGTGGTGCGCTCGGTGCGCGTGCCCCAGTTGCCGAAGCCGTCCGCGATCGGAGCGTAGGCCTTGAGGTTGGCGTCGCTCGCGTTGTTGAACACGGCCTGGAACGAGATGGGCAGCGCGTACTTGGTCTCGAGCAGGTTGATGACCTGCGTCCACCACGACACCGATGCGCCTTCCGCCTTGAAGCTGGACAGGACGAACTCGCCGTCCTCCTTGTAGGCGGACCCGTTCTTGTAGAGCTGGCTCAGCAGAGAGGCCGCCGTCTCGGGGGTGGCGGAGGTGAAGCCAGAGGATCCGTCGACCATGGGCACCACGGAGAAGCCGCCGACCTGCGTGGCTGCCTTCATGAGGTTGACCGAGGCATCCCAGTTCTGGCCGCCGGTGCTCATGAGGTTGAGCGTGAATCCATCGATGCCCGCGGACTTCGCCTGCCGCACCTCGGTGGCGAAGTTGTTGACTCGCCAGTCGGTCGAGGTCGACACCCCGGGAGAGACGGGCCGGTCACGCAGCAGGCCGCCGACGGAGGCGAACTTGCCGCTCTCACCGTCCGGGCTGAGGTAGTTGCGGGTGTAGTAGTCGGTCGACTCGGTCTTGTTGTCGATCGACAGGGGGTACGGCACGAAATAGTGCGCGAAGACGAGCGGGCCATCTGCGGGTGTTTCCGCCGGCGGCGTGGGCGTCGGCGTGGGTGTCGGTGTCGGCGTGGGCGTAGGCGCAGGTGTCGTCGAAACTGGCGCGGTGCTCACCTCGATCCGGGGAACATCAGCGTTGAAGCGCTCCATGCGCAGCTGGATGTAGCGCTGACTGTAGTTCAGGGCAACGGCGAAGTCACCGGTCGTCGAGATCGACCGGACGTCGAGGGGGATGCGGAGCGTCTGGCCCTTGACGGCGGTCGCGCTGGGCTGCGACAGCGCCGCGCCGGTCGGACCCGGCTGGTTCTCGTACGTCAGCGAGGAGGACTTCCACGAGGCGGACGTGGGGTAGGCGACGAGCCCGGGAGCCGTGGCCGTGGTGCTGTTCACCTTGACGACGAGGGTCGCCGCTGTCACCTCGCGCCCGGCGAGCGAATCGCCGTCGAACTTGAGGTACGTGCGGTCGGCCGAAGCGGTGGCGCTCAGCAGCCCGGACTGCGGCACGGTCGGCTGTCGCGTCGTCGTCCAGGCCGTGTCGGTGGCGGTCAGGATCGCCGAGTCCGCGGCGTCGGCACGCTCTCCGCCTGCGGTGAGGGGGAGCACGGCGCCCGCGACGATCGCGGCGACGAGGAACGCTCCGAAAGCCTTGGCACGCCGAGGCTTGCGAGAGCGATGATCGGGGGAAGTTGGGAGGTTACGAGTATGGGGAGATGTCACGAGTCAGCTCTTGTCCTTGTTGCGATTGTTCGGTCTGGCTGCGCGACGACCCCCATCGACGCACGGTGCCCCAGACGACTAGGTCACGTTAGCCGGACAGCGATTGCCCCTCCTAATTGAGAGCGGGTATATTAGGCGATTCTCAGAATTCCGCAGTGCTGCGACACGGAGGTTCAACGACATCTCCGCCACTTTTCGCTAGCATGGGCTCGCCGGCTCGGAGCCCGAACCAAGCCGGGTCTGTCCGGGGAGACCGCGATGCGAACGCTTCGTAGGGATGTCGGCGGTATGCCGCTGTGGGCGATCCTGCTCGTGATCCTCGTCGGCCTCATCGTGGCCGCGTTTCTGGGCAGCGCTTCCGCAGCGCGCGGGAAGGTCCCCCAGTACGCGGCGCCTTCCGACGCCTCGACTCCGACGATTCCCGCCCCGATGCCGTTCGCCGTCTTCATCGGCGATTCTTACACCCAAGGTGCCGGTGGCGCCGGCGTCAAGTGGCCGACCATCGTCGGCGAAGCGCATGGGTGGGACGTCGACAATCTCGGGCTGGGCGGAACCGGGTACATCCAGACCTCCGACGTGAACGGGTGCGGGAGGACATACTGCGGAAGCTATCGCGAGGCCGCCGACGAGATCGTCGGGTCACCGTCGTACATCTTCGTCGCCGGCGGTCGCAATGATCTGAGGCTCCCCGCGGCGGACATCGGCGCCGCGGCAGACGCGCTGTTCGCCGACCTGCGCGAACGCTACCCGCTCGCGCGGATCTTCGTGCTCGCCCCCTGGTTTGACGACGATGCGCCGCCATCCGAGATGGCAGGCGCCTCCGCGGCCATCGAAGCGGCGGCCATCGAGCACGGGGCCGTGTTCCTCGACACGGGGGAACCCCTGCGCGACAGGCCTGACCTCATCTCGGAGGACGGCGTCCACCCGAATGCCGAGGGATATCGAGCGCTCGCGGCCGCGGTCGCCGCAGTGCTCGATCCGCAGCTGGCACCGTAGACGGAAGATCGGTCCCACCCGGTCCCCCTCTGTCCGTGCGGCCGGGACTGCTGTAGGGTGCCGCCAACAGACCCGGTGTGTGGGACACCGAGGGATTCACATGGGGGAATCATGGCTGTACGCATCGGCTACGCCGCCGGGGCATTCGACCTCTTTCACGTCGGACATCTCAACATCCTTCGACACGCCAAGGAGAACTGCGACTTCCTGATCGCGGGCGTCGTCAGCGACGAGATGCTCCGACTCGTGAAACACGTCGAGCCC
This sequence comes from Microbacterium sp. F01, assembly GCF_056156365.1. NCBI lineage: Bacteria > Bacillati > Actinomycetota > Actinomycetes > Micrococcales > Microbacteriaceae > Microbacterium > Microbacterium sp. F01. Next base: position 400,974 of record NZ_CM149592.1, on the reverse strand, counting down.
GTCATCCCGACGGCGGAGCGCGTCGAGATCGTCCGGAGCATCACCTACGTGGACCAGGTCCATGTGGAGGACGTCCCCGACAAGCTCGAGACGTGGCGGCAGCTCCACTTCACGCACTTCTTCAAGGGCGACGACTGGCGCGGCACCAAGAAGGGCGCCCGACTCGAGCGGGAGTTCGCCGCGGTGGGCGTCGAAGTCGTCTACTTCCCCTACACGGTGCACACGTCGAGCAGCGCCCTGCGGCACGCGCTCGAAGCGATGGCGGCGTCGCACCCGCGCGAGGAGACGCTCACCGAGGGCCTCATCGCGAACGCCTGAACGGCACGATTCACGGATGCCTCGGGCCGAGGCATCCGTGAAACTACAGCTCGCCGGGCTGCATGGCCTCGCGGTCGAGCTCCTCGACGAAGCGGCGGGCGGGGCTCGGCTCCACGCCGGCCTTGCGGGGTGCGTAGACGACGAGCGAGTGGAAGAGGAAGCGCACGAAGAACGCGACGACGAGGGTGACGGCGGTCGCGACGACGGCGGAGATGTGGCCTGTCGAGACCATGGCCGCGACGATCGGGATGCGGATCACCGCTTCCGCGTTGTTGAACGTGAACGACTTGGCGAACCGCAGCCACACCCCCGACGCGCTCTCGCGCATGTCCTCGAAAACGAACCGCTCCTGCAGCAGGAAGTTGCCGATGATGGTGACCTCGGCGGCGACGATCGCGGCGACGATGTAGTCGACGCCGAGCTGCGTGAGCGCCCACACGATCGCGACGTTCGCGATGGCGCCGACGCCGCCGATCACGGCGAACAGCGACATCTTGCCGAACCGCAGCGCGGTCAGCTGTGTGACGAAGTGCAAGCCCTGTCGCACCGACGCCTTCGATTCGCCCGCGTGGCGGTCGGCGAAGTCGAACGGGATCTCGGCCACGCGCATGGGGCGGCGCGCGAGGATCTCGAGGAGGATCTTGAATCCGCGGGGTTTCAGCAGCGCCTGATCGACGCTGCGCCGATCGATGAGGAAGAAGCCGGTCATCGGGTCGGTCACGTCTCGCAGCCGGATCGGGAACATCGCGCGGGTCACCGCGGTGGACGATCTCGACACCAGCACCCGCGTGCGGTCGGCGAGTCCGTGGGCCGTGCCTCCGCCGGCGTAACGCGATCCGATCACCACATCGACGTCACCGCGCGAGAACCGGGCCCACAACTCGGGGATCTTCTCGGGCGGATGCTGCAGATCGGCGTCCATCACGAGGCATGCGTCCGCCTCCGCGGCGACGAAGCCCTCCATGACGGCTCCGCCCAGGCCCCCGACGGCCTGATCGCGGTGGATCAGCCGCACCGGCAGGGACGCGGATTCCGCGACCTCGTGGATCACGTCGGGTGTGGCGTCCGTGCTGTCGTCGACGAAGAGGATCTCGGCGTCGATGCCCGCCGTCTCGACGGCAACGGTGACACGACGAACCAGCTCCGCGATGTTCGGAGCCTCGTTGTAGGTCGGAACCACGATCGACAACTGCATCGCGGGCTATCCTCCCATGCGCCGGTGAATCGTCGCTTCCGAGTTCGGCAGACCCATGACGGCTTCTCGGTCGGCCCACAGGGCCCCGGGGCGACGGCGTGCTCGGCGCCCACCCAGGATCCATCCCTGAGAATGGGATGATGACTTCCCCCGCGTCCTCCCCCTCCTCCCTCACGATGTTCGGCGCCGACTGGTGCCGCGACTGCATCCGCACCAAGAAGCAGCTCGACGCGCTGGGCATCTCCTACACTTATGTCGACCTCGTCGCCGACCCCGCCGCGGCGGACGTCGCCCGCGACATCTCGGGCCGCACCAACATCCCGGTCGTCGTGTACCCGGATGCCTCGCACCACGTCGAGCCGTCGAACGCCGACGTCGAGGCGAAGCTGCGCGAACTCTCCCTCATCTGAGGCGCATGGCTCCCGCTCGTTGAGCGAGCTTGCGAGTCGGAACGCCTCGGAGTACCGGCGACACCCTGACGCCGCGGCATCCGTCCGAATTAGGCTGAGGCCGTGAGCGTCGAACGCAATACCCGGGCGATCGAGGGATCTGTCGTCACCGACTTCGAGGACCGCATGAGCTATGGCGGCTACCTCGATCTCGCGACCCTTCTGTCGGCCCAGCGGCCGCTCAGCGGCGGCGGCGGCAAGCAGGAGCATCATGATGAACTGCTGTTCATCGTGCAGCACCAGACCACGGAGCTGTGGCTGAAGCTCGTGCTGCACGAGCTCGGCGCCGCCTGCCGGCTGCTCCGCGAAGACCAGCTCGCCCCCGCGCTCAAGTGCATCGCACGTGTCAAGCACATCCAGAAGACCCTCACCGAGCAGTGGTCGGTGCTCGCGACCCTCACGCCCGCCGAGTACGGGCAGTTCCGCGGGGTGCTGGGGAACGCCAGCGGCTTCCAGTCCGCGCAGTATCGCGCCGTCGAGTTCACTCTGGGCAACAAGAACGCCGCGATGCTGCGGGTGTTCGCCTCCGACCCCGCCGCGCACGCGCTCGTCGGCGCGGCGCTCGAGGCGCCGAGCCTCTACGACGAGTTCCTGGGCATGCTCGCCCGCTCCGGCTACCCGATCCCCGCCGAGGTGCTCGAACGGGACGTCACGACGGCGTGGACCTACACGCCGGAGCTCGTGCCGGTGTTCACCGAGATCTATCGCGACCCCCAGGCGCACTGGGCGGCCTACGAGACGTGCGAGGAGCTGGTCGATCTCGAGGACAACTTCCAGCTGTGGCGCTTCCGCCACTTGAAAACCGTCGAGCGCATCATCGGCTTCAAGACAGGCACCGGCGGCTCGAGCGGCGTGCCGTTCCTGCAGCGGGCGCTCGATCTCACCTTCTTCCCCGAGCTGTACGCCGTGCGGACGGAGCTGTGATGTCGCACGATCCCGACGCCCTGCGCGAACTCCTCGGCCCCGACGCGGCGCTCTGCCACCGCGCCATCACCGGCGAGCACGGCGTCTCGCTGCCGCCGTTCACCGACCACCACGTGCACCTGCACCTCATCGACGAGAGCGCGCTCGCCGCGGGCGGCATCGCCGGCGTCGTCGACCTGGGCGGCGACCCGGTGGCTCTGGCACGACGGGCGAACCACAGCATTCCGCGCGTGGCATATGCCGGCGCATTCCTGACGGCGGTCGGCGGCTACCCGGTCGGGCGCCCGTGGGCGCCGGCCGAGATCGCCCGCGAGATCGCGGACGCCTCGACCCATCCTGGCGTCGCCGGAGGCGCGGCGACCGCGGTCGACGAGCAGGCGTCGTTCGGGGCATCCGTCATCAAGGCCTCCCTCAACAGCGTTGCGGGGCCGGTGCTCGACGCGGCGGCGCTGGCCGCGATCGTCGAGGTCGCGCGCGAGCGCGGGCTGCCGGTCGTCGCACATGCGGAGGGCATCGGGATGCCGCAGCTCGCGCTGGATGCGGGCGTCGACGGCTTCGCCCACACGCCGTTCACCGAGTTCGTCGGACGCCACTTCACCGCGCACGCCGTCAAGGCCGGCCAGGTGTGGATCTCGACGCTCGCGATCCACGAGGGCGATGAGGAGGCGGCCGAGTTCGCCCGGGTGAACCTCGCCGGCTTCGCCGCCGCAGGCGGCCGAGTGCTCTACGGCACCGACCTCGGCAACGGCGAGCAGCCGGTGGGCGTCAACCCCGACGAGGTCGCCGCGCTCGACCGCGCGGGCGTCCGTGGCGCGGCGCTCATCGCGGCGCTGGCCGATCCGTGGCCGCTCGCCGACCCGCCGTCCGGAGTCTGCACCTTCGTCCCCGGACCCCCGCCCGTCGAACTCGACGAGGTCGCCGAGTGGCTGCGGGGCGCGACCGTCGTCCCCAGCGAGGAGCTCATCCATGACGACCACTGACCCCGCAGCGGCGGCCGTCACCGAAGGGCTCGAGGACGCAGCATCCGTTCTCGATGCAGCCGATCCTCTCCGCGCTCACCGTGACGCGTTCGTCGGAGCCGAGACGTCGCTCGTGTACTTCGACGGCAACTCGCTCGGGCGCCCGCTGCGGGCGAGCGTCGAGCGGCTCGCCGCGTTCGCGCGCGACGAGTGGGGCGGGCGCCTCATCCGCGGGTGGGACGAGTCGTGGATGCAGCTGCCCTTCGGCATCGGCGACGCCGTGGGCCGTGCGGCGATCGGCGCCGCGCCCGGCCAGACCGTCATCGGCGACTCGACCACCGTGCTCCTCTACAAGCTCCTGCGGGCCGCGTTCGACGCCGCCGTCGCCGCGGATCCGGCCCGCGTCGAGATCGTCGTCGACCGCGACAACTTCCCGACCGACCGCTACCTCGTCGAGGGCATCGCCGCGGAGCGCGGCGGCCGCGTGCGATGGATCGATGTCGACCTCGCCGGTGGCGTCTCCGCGTCGGCGTTGAGCGAGGCGGTCGGACCCGAGACGGCGGTCGTGCTGCTGTCGCACGTCGCGTACCGATCCGGTTATCTGGCGGATGCTGCGACCCTCACCCGCATCGCCCACGACGCCGGCGCGCTCATCCTGTGGGACCTCTGCCACTCCGCGGGCTCCGTGCCGGTCGAGGCCGACGCATGGGAGGTCGACCTCGCCGTGGGCTGCACCTACAAGTACCTCAACGGCGGGCCGGGCTCGCCGGCGTTCGCGTATGTGGCCGCGCGATTGCAGGATCGACTGGCCCAGCCCATCCAAGGGTGGATGGGCACGGCCGACGTGTTCGCGATGGGGCCTTCGTACCTCCCGGCGGACGGGATGCGGCGCTTCCTGTCGGGCACGCCGCCGATCGTGGGCATGCTCGCGATGCAGGACACGCTCGCGCTGCTCGAGGAGGTCGGCATCGAGGCCGTGCGCGCCAAGTCGGTCGCGCTCACCGAGTTCGCCGTGCGCGTGGCCGACGAGCTGCTCGCCCCGCTCGGCGTCACGGTGGCGTCGCCGCGGCATCCCGCCGAGCGCGGCGGACACGTGACGCTGTCGCACCCGTCGATGCGCGCGGTCACCGCGCGTCTGTGGACCCAGGACGTCATTCCCGACTACCGCGACCCGGGGGGCCTCCGCATCGGCCTCTCCCCCCTGTCGACGTCTTTCGCCGAGACGCTCGCCGGGCTCCGCGCGGTCGAGGCAGCCGTCCGCGCCGAGTCCTGACTCGCGGTGGGCATCCACAGGCCGAATCGGCGCGTGCGTCACTGACCTACACTGGCGCGATGAGCAAAGAGGCTCCGCCGGCGACTGGGGTTCCGGCATCCACCTCCGCCCGGCTCGGCCGCGGCACCATCGCGCGTTACGCGACCGGGTCGCTCGGCACGGGCGGGTTCGCGACCCTGCCGGGGCTCGTGCTGACCTACTACCTCACCGACTCGCTCGGGGTCGCGGCGCTCGCGGCCGGCGCCGTCATCACGGTCGCGAAGGTGTGGGATGTCGTCATCGACCCGATCATCGGGGCGCTCACCGACCGCGACCTCGCGCGCCACGGCAGCCGTCGGCGCCTGATGCTCATCGGCGCGCTCGCGCTGCCGGTGCTTTTCGCGCTGACGTTCGCCGTGCCGCCGTCGCTCGGACCGGTGGTCGCGGGCATCTGGGTGCTCCTCGCGTTCACGATGACGGCCACGGCGTTCAGCCTCTTCCAGGTGCCGTACATCGCCCTCCCCGCTGAGCTCACGCCGCGGTACGACGAGCGCACGCGCCTGCTGACCTGGCGCGTGGTGGTGCTGACGCTCGCGATCCTGCTGTTCGGCGCCGGTGGGCCGGCGCTGCGCCGCGTGTCTGACGACCCGTTCGTCCAGTACCTCGTGATGAGCGTCGTGTGCGGCGTCGTGATCGGGATCGGGATGCTGGTTACCACCGGTGTCGCCCGGGCCGCGGCATCCGTCCCCCCGCAGATCCGCGAGAGAACACCTGGCGGCCGAGAGGTAGTGAAGTTCCCTGACTCTCGGCCGCCAGGTGTTCTCTCGCAGAAGGACGACGGGGACGACGGTGGCGACGGGGGCGACGGGACGGCGAACGGGCGGAAGGCCGGCGCGCGGATTCGGGAGCACTTCGCGGACGGAATCGGCGCGCTCAGACGCAGCACGGCGTTCCGGATGCTGCTGTCGACCTTCGTGCTCCAAGCCCTCGCCACGGGGCTCATGCTCGCGGGCGCGCAGTACGTCGCGACATGGGTGCTGCACTCGCAGGCGGCCGTCGAGCTGCTGTTCGTCGCGCTCATCGCGCCTGCTCTGCTCGCCGCCCCGGCGTGGGGTGTGATCGCGCGCCGCATCGGCAAGGAACGCACGTTCACCATCGCGAGCGTCGTGTTCGCGGTCGCGGCGCTGTCGATCCTCGGCATGCTGTGGGCACCGGGAGACTGGATCTACGCGCCCGTGAGCGTCGCCGGCATCGCGTACGCGGGCATGCAGTCGCTGCCGATGGCGATGCTGCCCGACGTGATCTCGCACGACGAGCGCACCCACGGACCCGGCCGGGCGGGATCGTTCAGCGGCGTCTGGACCGCCGGCGAGACCGTGGGCTTCGCGCTCGGCGCGACGACGCTGGCGGTGATCCTCGCGGTGACGGGATACGTCTCGTCGACAGGAACGCAGGTCGTGGAGCAGCCGGATGCCGCGATCACGGGCATCGTCGTGAGCTTCAGCCTCGCGCCGGCCGTGCTCATCGGCCTCAGCCTGCTCACCCTGGCCCGGTACCCGCTGCGCCGCGCCGACATCGACCACGACTGACGCCCCGCCGCGTGCACAGAATCGGAGAACTTCACCGACACGCGGACGAGTGGATGCTGCCACCCGGCGTGTGAGGCGGAACCTCCGATTCTGTGTACGACGGGGTGGCATCGGGTCGCACGGACACTGACACCGGGTGCCGTGCGGGGTGACGTAGGATGCCCGGTGACGGACTCGCCCGACCCGGGTTCGGGGACGCGAGTTCGAAGGAGAGCAGCATGGCACCCACCTCGGCGAAGGCCCAGGCGAAGCCCCGCGCGAAGAAGTCCAGCGCTCCGGCGCTTCCCGCCGACGAGCGTGCGGCACTCGACGCCGACCTCGATCGGCTCGACGCGGGCGCGAAGGTGTGGGTCGCGCTCACGCTCGACCAGCGGGCGCGGCTGCTCGGCCGGGTGCGCGACGCCGTCGGCGCCGTCGCGCAGGAGTGGGCAGACGCTGCCACCGTGTCGAAGGGCCTGGAGCCCGGGCATGCCCTCTCGGGAGAAGAGTGGCTCGGCGGACCCTACGCCGTCATCGGTCTGCTCGACGCGCTGCGCGAGACCCTTGAAGCGCTCGCGAAGGGCCGCAGCCCGCTCGATGGCGTCACTCTCGGCGAGGCGCCCGGCGGGCGTCTGCGCGCGCATACGTTCCCCCTCAACGGCACCGAGAAGTTCCTGCTGTCGGGGTTCACCGGCGAGGTGTGGTTCGAGCCGGGCGTCTCCGCGAGCGAGGCGACGCGCGCGGCGGGGCTCGCGCAGCTCGACCCGACCGCGTCGGGCGGCATCGGCCTCGTGCTCGGCGCGGGCAACGTCACCTCGATCCCGATCGCCGACGTGCTGTACGAGCTGTTCGCGCACAACCGCGTGGCGCTGCTCAAGGTCAACCCGACGCAGGACGCCCTCGTCCCAGTGTTCGAGCGCGCGCTCGCCGCGCTCATCGAGCCAGGCTTCGTGCGCATCGTGCGCGGCGGCGCCGCGACCGGCGCCTACCTCACCTCGCACCCGCGCTTCGCCCACGTCCACATCACGGGCTCGGCGGCGACGTTCGACGCGATCGTGTGGGGGACGGGGACGGATGCTGCGGCCGCACGCGAATCCGGAACCCCGAAGCTGCAGGTTCCGATCACGGCGGAGCTCGGCGGCGTCTCGCCCATCATCGTGGTGCCGGGCCGTTGGACAGCAGCGGACCTGACCTACCAGGCGCAGCACGTCGCGACGATGCGCCTCGTGAACGCGGGGCACAACTGCATCGCGGGCCAGGTCGTGGTCGTGAGCTCCGACTGGCCGCAGCGCGAGGAGTTCCTGCGCGAGCTGCACACGGCGTACGCCGAGGCCCCCGAACGCCCGGTCTGGTACCCCCGGAGCGACGAGCGGCTCGAGTCCGCAGCATCCGCTTATCCAGATGCCGTCTGGAACGCGGACCGCACGCGCGCGATCGTCGACGTCGGCCAGGGCGACGCCGCAGACCCGGTCGAGACCGTCGAGTACTTCGCGCCGATCCTCGGGGTCGTCGAGCTGGGCGGCACGGGCCAGGAGTTCCTCGACGCGGCGGTCGCGCACGCCAACGACAGGCTCACCGGAACCCTCGGCGCGAACGTGATCATCGACCCGGTCACCGAGCAGGCGCTCGGCGACGGGTTCGAGCGCGCGATGGCCGACCTCCGCTACGGCGACATCGCGATCAACACGTGGACGGCCTTCAACTTCCTCACGGCGCGCCTCACGTGGGGCGGCTTCCCCGGCGCGACCCTCGCCGACGTGTCGAGCGGCATCGGCGTCGTGCACAACGCGCTGCTGCTCGACCGCGTCGAGCGGTCGGTCGCGCGCGGCCCGTTCCGCCCGTTCCCGCGGTCGATCGGCAAGGGCGTCTTCAGCATCCTGCCCACCCCACCGTGGTTCCTCAGCTCGCGCACCGGCGCCGAGGTCAGCGCCGGACTCACGCGGTACCTCGTCGACGGCAGACTCCCCGGACTCGTGAAGACCCTGACGAAGGCCATGCAGGCGTGACCGCCGGGTTCGGCCCTCCCGCGAGCGCTGGATTCGGCTCGGATGGGCTCGAGGCCGACTACGTCGTCGTCGGCGCAGGCTCGGCGGGCGCCGCGCTCGCGGCCCGCCTGAGCGAGGACCCGAACGTCTCGGTGCTGCTGCTCGAGGCCGGCGGACCCGACAAAGCGCTCGAACTGCACGTTCCGGCCGCCTTCTCGAAGCTGTTCCGCGGCGCGTACGACTGGAACTACGACACCGTCCCCCAGCCGGGCCTCGAGGGGCGCACCGTGTACTGGCCGCGCGGCAAGACGCTGGGCGGGTCGTCGTCGCTCAACGCGATGATGTGGATCCGGGGCTTCGCCGCCGATTACGACGAATGGGCGGATGCTGCGGGCCCGACCTGGTCGTGGGACGCCCTGGTCCCCTACTTCCGGCGCGTGGAGCGCACGTCCGACCCGGTCGATGCGACGCAGGGCACTCACGGTCCGCAGTCGGTCGAGCACCAGCGCGACCCCCGGCCTCACACTGCCGCGTTCCTGGCGGCGGCGGCCGAGGCGGGGCATCCGTTGACTCCGCCGAATCTGCCCGCGGCACAGGGGTTCTCGCAGACGATGGTGAGCCAGCGCCGCGGCGCCCGCGCCTCGACGGCCGACGCGTACCTGCGCCCGGCGAAGAAGCGGCGCAACCTGCGCGTGGTCACGGGAGCGCACGCGCGGCGGGTGACCTTCCACGTCGGCGAGGGTGCCGAACCGCGCGCGACCGGCGTGTACGTCGACATCGACGAGATCACGCGCCACCTGCGCGCACGGCGCGAGGTCGTGCTCGCCGGCGGCGCGATCAACACCCCGCAGCTGCTCATGCTGAGCGGCATCGGTCCGGCTGGACACCTCGCCGAACACGGCATCGACGTCGTGGTCGATGCGCCGGAAGTCGGCGCGAATCTGCAGGACCACCTCGTCGCCGGCCTCGCCCCGGCCGCGAAGGGCGGCACGCTGTTCGCCGCCGAGAAGCCCGCCGAACTCGCGAAGTACCTCGCCGCGCGGAAAGGGATGCTGACCTCCAACGTCGCCGAGGCCTACGGCTTCGTGCGCACCGAGGTCGCCGAGCGCACGGGCGCACCCGAGGGGCTCCCCGACATCGAGATCATCTTCGCCTCGGCGCCCTACGTCGGCGAGGGTCTCGTGCCGACGCCGGCGCACGGGCTCACGGTGGGCGCGATCCTGCTCCGCCCGCGCAGCCGCGGCACGATCCGGCTCGCGTCGGCGGACCCGTCCGCAGCGCCGCTCATCGACCCGGCGTACCTGTCGGATCCCGACGGCATCGATGCCGAGACGATGCTCGCGGGTCTCGCGGAGTGCGAACGCCTCATCGACACCGACGCCTTGCGCGCCGTCACGACCGGCGGGTGGGTGCAGCCCGAGGGCGGCGAGCGCATGACACCCGCCGAGCGCGCCGAGTTGTCCCTGCGCCGCTACTCCCACACGCTCTACCACCCCGTCGGCACGGCACGGATGGGAACGGATGCCGCCTCCGTCGTCGACCCCGAACTCCGAGTCCGCGGGGTCTCGGGGCTGCGAGTGGCCGACGCATCCGTCATGCCCACGGTGATCCGCGGCCACACGAACGCCCCCGCGATCGTGATCGGCGAGGTCGCCGCCGACCTGGTGCTCGGACGCCGCGTCTGACCAGCGACCGCCGTCCTGCTTCTCACCTGTCACAACGTGCTGCCACGAGCGACGCGTCGTGACAGGTGAGAAGCACCCTCGGCGCAACACTCTGCGAAGTCCGGACCTCGCAGCCCTGTCGGCGCAGAACTCTGCGATGTCCGGACTTCGGAGGCACACCCGCATTCCGTGTGGTCGCTGCCGTCCAGGTTTCGCAGCATCCCACGCGCAAGACTCTGCGAAGTCCGGACTTCGCCCGGGGGTGGTGGGACGGCCGGGCGGTGCGGGCGGGCCGGTACACGAACGACGAACCCCTCCGTCCTCGGATGAGGTCGGAGGGGTTCGAGGTGGACCGGGGTCAGCGGCCGCCGCGGCGGTTGGTGCCGTTGGGGCGGACGACCGAGCCGACCATGAGCTTGCCGGTGCCGCCGGACGAGGCGCGACGGCCCGGGGTGCGGGGGTTGCCGGCGGGCTGAGCAGAACGCGAGTGGCCCACGCTCTGGTCGTGACGCTGGTGCGAGGCCTTGTCGTGCGCGGTGGCCGCGTCGCGACGCTGGCCGCCCGCGGCCTGCTGACGACCGGCGCCCTGGGCCGAACCGCCCTGGCCCGAACCGCGACGGCGACGGCCGCCGCCGCCGGAGCGACCGGCGGTGGCGGCAGCATCCGTCTCGCGTGCTTCACGCGCGGCGCGCTTGCGCTGGGCGTTCGCGCCCTGGCTGGTGCCGCGCGGCGTCTCGGCGACCGGGACCGGCTTGACGTACGGGGCGACCTGGCCGACGAGCTCGACGACCTCGGGCGAGGTCGCGGTGACCGCGACGGGCTCGACCGAGATGGCGGCCTTGCGCAGCAGCTGCGACACGTCGCGCTTCTGCTCGGGGAGCACGAGCGTCACGACCGCACCCTCCGCGCCCGCGCGGGCGGTGCGGCCGGAGCGGTGCAGGTACGCCTTGTGCTCCATCGGCGGGTCGACGTGGATGACGAGCTCGACGTCGTCGACGTGCACGCCGCGGGCCGCGACATCCGTCGCCACGAGCACCTTGACGGCGCCCGACGAGAACGCCGCGAGGTTGCGGTCGCGCGCGGCCTGCGACAGGTTGCCGTGCAGGTCGACCGCCGGGATGCCCTGGCCGGTGAGCTGCTTCGCGAGCTTCTTCGCCTGGTGCTTGGTGCGCATGAACAGGATGCGGCGGCCCATGCCCGAGGCGAGCGCCTTGACGACGTCCTTCTTGGCGTCGGCGTCGGCGAGCGTGAAGACGTGGTGCGTCATCGCGGCGACGGGCGAGTGCGCCTCGTCCACGGAGTGCAGCACCTCGTTCTGCAGGAAGCGGTTCACGAGCTTGTCGACCCCGTTGTCGAGGGTCGCGCTGAACAGCAGGCGCTGGCCGCCGGCCGGCGTCGCGTTGAGGATGCGCGTGACACCCGGGAGGAACCCGAGGTCGGCCATGTGGTCGGCCTCGTCGATGACGGTGATCTCGACGGCGTCGAGGTGCACGAAGCCCTGCTTCATGAGGTCCTCGAGGCGGCCCGGGCACGCGACGACGATGTCGACGCCGGCGTTGAGCGCGTTCACCTGGCGGTTCTGGTTGACACCGCCGAAGATGGTGGTCGTCGTCAGGCCGTGCGCCTTCGCGAGCGGGGCGAGGGTCGCGTCGATCTGGGTCGCGAGCTCGCGCGTCGGCGCGAGCACGAGGCCGAGCGGGCGACCCTTGCGGCAGTTCCCGCCGGCGAGCTTGCCGCCGAGGCGCGCGGCCATCGGGATCGAGAAGGCGAGGGTCTTGCCCGAGCCGGTCTTGCCGCGGCCGAGCACGTCGCGGCCGGCGAGCGTGTCGGGGAGCGTGTCGACCTGGATCGGGAACGCGGTGGTCTTGCCGCCCGCGGCGAGCGCGTCGACGAGGGGCTGCGGCACGCCGAGCGCGCCGAAGGTGGTTTCGGTCATGAGGGGAGTTCTCCGGGCACGCGTGTGCCCTGTCGGTGGCCGGGGCGTATCTCGCCCGCGGGTCGCCGTACGAAAGATGTCAGCGCGGTTCTTCGGATCGGGGTCCGGATGCCGGCGAGGGAAGCGTTCTACGACGCGAGAAGCGCACGAAGCGCTGCAAGGGTCTCCACCCTACCAGTGGTCGGCTGGGCGTTGCCCGGCGGCGCTCGAGGTGCGCGTCGCGGTCAGGCGTTTCGACTCGCAAGCTCGCTCAACGAGCGAGGAGAGGTGCTCGGTACACCCTGGGTCAGAGGTCGGCGGTGTCCTTGCGCTTCTTGGACCGCTTGCCGTTGCGTTCGCGTCGGAGCCCGGGCTGTGCGGCCGGCGGGTCCTCAGGGTCGCCCGCATGCTTGGAGCCGAGCTCGGCCTCGGGCTCGACCTGCGAACCCGCCTCCGGCTCCTCGGACTCGGCGTGCGAATCCGTCTCCGCTTCCTCGGGCTCGGGGTCGGGGTCGGGCTCGGGCTCGGGCTCGGGCTCGGGCTCGGGCTCGGGCTCGACCTGCGAACCGGCCTCCGGCTCCTCGGGCTCGGGCTCGGGCTCGGGCTCGGGCTCGGGCTCGGGCTCGGGCTCGGACGACTCTTCAGGGCCTGGCTCTTCTGCCTCTGTCTGGTCGGACTCCTCGGCCGCGATCTCCTCCCCCGGTTCGTCGGGCGTCTCGGCGCCGTCGAGCGACTCGGCGGGCGCCCCGGCGAAGCGGTCTGCCGCGGCGCGGAGCGCGGACGCGATGCCCGGCTCGGACGCGGCGTGCGCAGCATCCGGAATCATGACGAAGTCGGCCTCGGGCCACGCGCGGTGCAGGTCCCACGCGGTCATCGCGGGGGTGCACACGTCGTAGCGGCCCTGCACGATGACGGCGGGGATGTGACGGATGCGGTCGACCTGCGCGATCAGCTGATCCGGCGTGAACCAGCCGCCGTGCAGGAAGTAGTGGTTCTCGATGCGCGCGAAGGCGACCGCCGCCTTCGGCTCCGTCATCGCCTCGATGAGCTCAGCGTCGGGCAGCAGCGTGAGATTCGCGGCCTCCCAGCGCGACCACGCGACGGCGGCCGGCACGTGCACGGCCGGGTCGGGGTCGGCGAGCCGTCGATGGTACGCCTCCATGAGCTGCGAACGCTCGAGGATCGGGATGGGGGCGATGAAGTCCTCCCACAGATCCGGGACGATGGATGCTGCGCCCCCCTCGTAGAACCATTCCAGCTCGTGGCGGCGCAGCGTGAAGATGCCCCGCAGCACGATCTCGGTCACCGCCTGCGGGTGCGACTCTGCGTAGGCGAGCGCGAGCGCGCTCCCCCACGAGCCGCCGAAGACCTGCCATCTGTCGATGCCGAGGTTCTTGCGCAGCAGCTCGATGTCGGCGACGAGGTGCCACGTGGTGTTGTGGCGGAGGTCGGCGTCGGGCTCGCTCGCGTGCGGGGTGGAGCGGCCGCAGCCGCGCTGGTCGAGCAGGATGATGCGGTACTTCTCGGGGTCGAAGAAGCGGCGGTGCCAGGGCGAGGTGCCGGCGCCCGGTCCGCCGTGGAGGAACACCACCGGCTTTCCCTCGGGGTTTCCGCTCTGCTCATACGCGATGCGGTTGCCCTCGCCGGCGATGAGCGTGCCGGTGTCGTAGGGCTCGATGGGCGGATAGAGGATGTCGTCGAGGTGTTCGTTCATAGGCTTCCCCCCGAGACGGCGAAGGTGTCGCAGGCGGAGGGACCGTTGCGGTAGCCGGTCTCGAACCAGCCCTGTCGCTGCTCGCTCGAACCGTGGGTCCAGGATTCGGGGTTCACGAAGCCCCCGGACTCCTGCTGGATGTGGTCGTCGCCCACCGCGCCTGCCGCGTTGATCGCGTCGGCGATCTGCTGCTGGGTGGGCTCCTTGAGATACGGTACGCCGTTCTCGTCGCGCAGCTCGGTCATGTCGCCGACCCAGGCGCCGGCGAAGCAGTCGGCCTGCAGCTCGGTCCTCACGCCGTTGCTGTCGGGACCCGTGCCGTTGTCAGGGTGCTGGTCCATGATCCCGGCGATGTACTGCACGTGATGGCCGTACTCGTGGGCGAGGACGTAGAGCTGGGCGAGGTCGCCGGCCGACGCGTCGAACTGCTGACGCAGCAGCCCGAAGAACGTCGGATCGATGTACACGGTCTCTTCGGGCGGGCAGTAGAAGGGGCCGGTCTGGTTGGAGGCCGTGCCGCAGGCGGTGCCCGTCTGCTGGTCGACGATGATCAGCTGCGGCGCCCGATAACCCTGCACCTGGGTCTCCCAGTACTGGTCGAGCACGACGCTGCCGGCGGCGAGGCGGCACTCGTCGTTCGCGTTCGCGTCGGCGCCCGTCTCGCACTGCTGGATCTCGGACTCCTCGCCGGATCCGACCTGCGGCTGCGAGGGGATGACGCTCGACAGGTCTTGTCCGGTGAACAGCTGGAACAGGATCACCGCGATCGCGCCGAGACCGGCGATGCCGCCGCCCGCGACCGCGATGCCCCCGCCTCGACGCCGCGCCGTGTTCCCCCCGACGTTGGCGTTCTCATTGAACGTCATGCCGTCACGGTACCCCGACAGTCCGATCCACAGCAGGAACCATTCCCGAATCAGCAGGAATGAGTACAATGCGCGGGGCTACGCTCGGGGGCATGGCGAGCGAACCCACGACAGTGACCATCACCGGCGGCGGAGGCCAGATCGGCTACGCGCTGATGTTCCGCATTGCTGCGGGTGACATGCTCGGCCCCGATCGTCCGGTTCGGCTGCGGCTGCTCGAGATCCCCCAGGGCATGCGCGCGGCCGAGGGTGCGGCGCTCGAGCTGCAGGACTGCGCGTTCCCGCTGCTCGCCGACGTCGACGTCACCGACCACCCCCTCACCGCCTTCAACGGCACCCGCATCGCGATGCTCGTCGGCGCGCGGCCACGCACCGCCGGCATGGAGCGCGGCGACCTGCTGGCGGCGAACGCGGGCATCTTCGGCCCGCAGGGCAAGGCGATCGGCGCAGTGGCGGACGATGCCGTGCGCGTGGTCGTGGTCGGGAACCCCGCGAACACGAACGCGCTCATCGCCGCAGCATCCGCTTCGCCCGACATCCCTTCCGAGCGCTTCACCGCGCTCACACGTCTCGATCACAACCGCGCCGTCGGCCAGCTCGCCGAGGCGCTCGACGTCGCGGCCGGCGACATCGCCGACGTCGTGATCTGGGGCAACCACTCCGCCACGCAGTTCCCCGACGTAGACCATGCAGCCCTTGCCGATGGGAGGTCGGTGCCCGAGGCCCTCGCCGAACGTCTGGGCGGCGCCGAGCAGGCGATGGCATGGCTGGACGACGTCTTCATCCCGCGTGTGGCGAAGCGCGGGGCCGAGATCATCGAGGTGCGCGGCTCGTCGTCGGTGGCCTCCGCCGCGAACGCCGCGATCGATCACGTGCGCGACGAGCAGCTCGGAACGCACAAGGGCTGGACGTCCGCGGCGGTGGTGTCGCGGGGCGAATACGGGGTTCCCGAGGGCCTGGTGTGCTCGCTGCCCGTGGTGTCACGTGGCGACGGCAAGGGCTACCGCGTCGTCGAGGGTCTCGACCTCGACGACCGCGCGCGGGCCAGGTTCGCAGCATCCGTCGCCGAACTCGCCCTGGAGCGCGACGCGGTCCGGGCGCTCGGCGTGCTCTGACCCCGCCGCGGCTCGGCAGGGCCGGCAGCGCCCGGCAATAGGCTCTGAGGCGTGGAAGTCCTGATCGTCGTCATCATCGCGATCGTGGTCATCGCGCTCGCGACGGCGGTCGCCCCGAAGCTCGGGATCGCGGGGCCACTGATCCTCGTGCTGGTCGGCGGAGCGGTGAGCCTGCTGCCCTTCGTCGAGATCCCCGAGATCAACCCCGAGTTCATCCTGGTCGGCGTGCTGCCGCCGCTGCTCTACTCGGCGGCGGTCTCGCTCCCTGCGATCGAGTTCCGCCGCGACTTCGGCCCGATCGCGGGCCTGTCGTTCCTTCTCGTCATCATCAGCTCGGTGCTGCTCGGGTTCTTCTTCATGGCCGTGATCCCCGGCATTCATCCGGCCGTCGCGGTGGCGCTCGGGGCGATCCTCAGTCCCACGGATGCCGTGGCCACATCCATCGTCAAGCGCCTGGGTGTGTCGCGCCGCGTGGTGACGATGCTCGAGGGCGAGAGCCTGCTCAACGACGCGACGGCGCTGGTGCTGCTGCGCACGATGATCGCCTCGGTCGGACTCGCGACCAGCGTCAGCGGCGACACCCGCGTCGGATTCGGGTTCATCCCGGCGTTCGCGTGGGGCGTGGTCGTCGCGGTCGTGGCCGGCGCGATCGTGGGCTGGCTGAACCTGCGGCTGCGGGCGCTCATCAAGAACTCCGCCGCGAACACCGCGATCGGCTTCGTCGTGCCGTTCATCGCGTACATCCCCACCGAGGAGCTCGGCGGCTCCGGACTCGTCGCCGCGGTCGTCGCGGGCATCGTCACCGGCCAGGGCGCGGCACGGTGGTTCACGCCCGAGCAGCGCCGGTCGGACGAGCACAATTGGCGCACCATCGAGCTCGTGCTCGAGGGCGCCGTCTTCCTCATCATGGGCCTCGAGCTCCGCGACATCGTCGAGCAGAACGTCGAGCAGCACAACGGCCTCGGCACCGGCCTCGGGATCGCGCTCGGAGCGCTCGCGATCATCATCGCCGCGCGCGCGGCGTACGTCTCACTGCTGGTCTGGCTGCAGAGCCGGCGCGCCCGCGGGCGGCAGCGCACCCGTCTCGAAGCGATGAACACGCGGCTCGACCGGATCGCGGACGGCTCGGCCGTGCCCGATCCGCGCTACCGCGGCCGGCATCCCGACAGGTCGTTCGACGATCCGCGCGCGCAACGGCGGCTCTCGTCGATGCGGACGCGCGTGTCGCGGGCGCTGAGCGACCTCGACTACTACCAGGCCTCGCCCCTCGGCTGGAAGCACGGCGCCATCATCGTGTGGGCCGGCATGCGCGGCGTGGTGACGCTCGCCGCCGCACAGACGATCTCGAGCGACGTCACCGACGATCGCGCGCTGCTGGTCTTCATCGCGTTCGCGGTGGCCGTCGGGAGCCTCATGCTGCAGGGCTTCACGCTGCCGTGGGTGGTCAAGGCCCTGCGAATCGAACGGACGGGCGACGACAGCGTCGACAAGGCGGAGCAGTCGGCGATCGACGACGAGCTGCGCGACGCGGCGATCGGTGCGCTGTCGGATCCCGCACTGCGCCGGCGCGACGGCTCGGAGTTCGCCGAGGACCTCGTCTCGCTCGTCGGCAGCCGCATGGTCGACCCGCCCGACGACGCCGAGGGCCTGGCGACGCGCGACCTGCTCGAGCTCCGGCTCGCGATGATCGAGGCGATGCGGGGGCGGCTGAACGACCTGTCGTCGGGCGGCGAGTACTCGACGCCCGCCCTGCGCCACTCCCTGGCCGAGCTCGACGCCGACCAGCTCAGCCTCGAGCTGCGGCTGGACGACGAGGACGACTGAGCGCGGGTGCCGAGCCGGCGCTGCGACCGCGCTCGGGCGTTTCGACTCGCAAGATCGCTCAACGAGCGGAAGGGCCGGGGCGAATCCGCCTCGCGGGTGGGGGAGAATGGGAACGAGCGAGGGGGCCTCACGATGAGCGAGACGACGAAGACGCCGGATGCCGCGCACACGCACGCGGCGGCGGCTCCGGGGTCGGTCGCGGCCGACACCGCGCCGCTGCACCTGCCGCACCAGGCGGCCGAGTGCCCCAAGTGCTTCACCGAGCTGCAGCAGAACCGCAACTGGTGGCTCGCCCAGCCCGCCGGGTCGCGCCTCGTCGGGCTCGTGATCGCCCGCGACGACATGCCCTCCGTGGTCGAGCAGCGCAACGACCTCACGCGCTTCGGCGTGCCGATCGAAGGCTTCCGCCATCCCGCGCCCGAGACCCTCGAGTCGTGGGAGGAGCGTCTCGTGCGCCTGTTCGGCACGCTCGTCCGCGGCGACGTGCTCGTCGTGGCGAACGTGCACGCCCTCGGCCGCGACATCGACGAGGAGACGCGCACCGTCACGGAGCTGCACCGTCGCGGTGTCGTCGTGAAGGTCGTCAGCCACGGCGGCCGCCACCTCTACGACGCCGGCCGCTGACGCATCGAGCCGTCAGCCGGCGTCGTCCTCTCCAGAGTTCTCACTGCTGAGCGAGTTCTCGCGCTCGACGTCCAGGAGGGGGAGGTCGTCGCGTGTGACGAGACGTGCCGCGATCGCGTGCTCGACGAGCCGCACGCGGCGATTGGTCGCATAGGAGCGGACTCCGCCGCGCATGCCCGGAACACCGGCGCGGTCGAGCTTGTCGCACACGTTGTCGAGCTTGCGGTTGAACCGGGTGAGCGTCCAGCCGAGGCGCTCGGCGGCCTGCGCCGACGTCGGCAGTTCGCTCATGCCGGTGCCGTCGCGCCGGAGCACCGGCTCGGCGAGCGCGAGGATCATGACGCGCTGACTGTGCGTGAGCGGCACCTCGCCGATCGTCGAGAGGCCGTCGTCGTCGGCGGGCGGCTGCGTCTCGCGGAAGGTCGGTTCGGCCGCGTGGATCGTGAGCTCGTACGTCGTGGGGCCGGCACTGAAGATGACGGATGTCGCGGCGAAGACGAGCGGCAGCCGCGCACCTGGTGCGAGCCAGGCCTGCACACGCCCGCCCGTGTCGGTGACCGTCGCCGACAGGCGCGAGCCCACGTTCGAGAGCAGCCAGAGCCCTTCGATGTTCTGGATCGTGAGGAAGTTGCGGTGCAGGAACAGGTTGTCGTCGATCGCGAGATCGCCCTCACGGCCCACCGTGAAGACGGTGCCGGGTGCCACCGAGAACTCCTCGCCCGCGAACTCGACCCTGAGCTCGTCGACCTCTGCGGCTGTCACGGTGTGCACCCCCGCGTGGGTTCGGGCTGGAACTGCCCGTTCTCGCGAACCAGCTCGACGTCGACGCAGGTCGGCCCGGAGGCCGCCGCCGGCACGACGATCTCGGCGATGGCGACCGGCTCGGGCTCGGCATCGCCGTCGCTCACCGAGATCGCCGTCACGAGGTACTGGTCGCCGTCCTGCGGATCGGGGTTCGTCCAGGTGAATTTCACGCCGCCCTCGACCGGTGTGCCGACGACGTCGGTGACGGCGGGGATCACGGTCGACAGCGGGTCCTGCGGCTTGGACGACTCCGTCGGCGTCGGCGGTTCCTGTGCCGTGCCCGACAGGATGCCCGGCAACGACACCCCGACGATGACCGCCACGATCACGAGCGCGGCGGCGCCGAGTCCGATCCACAGGCCGGTGCGGCGAGGGCGCGGGGGCGCAGCATCCACCTCCTCCTGCACAGGGGCCGCATCGAACGCGGGAGCGCGGACGATCGTCTCGTCGAGCGACTCCGGCGGGCCGACCTGGTCGCGGCGGATCGTCTGCTCGTACGCCGACGGCGGGATCGCGGACGCCTGGCGGGCGACCGTCTCGGTCTCGGCGGGTGCCGGATCGAACTGCGGCGCGGAGGCCCGGCTCGGCGCGGTCGTGGCCGACGGACGGGTCATGCCGGCCGCGGGAGTCGTGTCGGGGTTGATGCTGACGACGCCGCGCACGCGGGTGAGTCCGTCGTCCTCGTCCTCCTCGATGTCCTCCGGGACGTGGTCGTCGAGGATGTCGATCGGGGTGACGGAGTGCGACAGCTCGATCTGCACGGTCTGCAGCGCGCGGGCGAAGGCCAAGGCGCTCTCGTACCGGTCGACGGGCGCCTTCGCCATCGCGCGCTCGAGCACGCGCTGCAGCGACGCCGGCACGTCGGCGCGCCCGAGGGCGGGAAGCGGCAGCGACTCGATGCGGTGGATCAGCTCGGCCGCGCCGTTGCGCTGGCCGGGCAGCTCGAACGGCGAGCGTCCGGCGAGGAGCGTGTAGACGGTCGCGCCCAGCGCGTACACGTCGGAGCGCGGGTCGCTGCGCGGCACGTCGGCGAACGACTCCGGCGGCGACCACGGGATCGACAGGCCGGCCGACTCGGCCGCCGCGTTCGTGGTCGAGGCGATGCCGAAGTCGGTGAGCGCGGGGCGGTTGTACTCGGTGACGAGGATGTTCGCGGGCTTGATGTCGCGGTGCAGCACGCCCGCGCGGTGCGCCGTCTCGACGGCGGCGGCGACCTGCACGCCGACGCGCAGCGACTCCGCGATCGAGAAGGGCTCGCGCCGGTACCGCACCTGCAGGTTCGGCCGCGGGCAGTACTCCATCACGAGGTAGGGGCGGCCGTCCTTGGCGACGCCGGCCTGGTAGATCGTGACGATCGCCGGGTGCGTCGACAGCATGGCCATGACGTTGGCCTCGGCGGTGAACTCCTCGACCGACCCGCTCGACATGCGATCGGTGAGCAGCACCTTGACCGCGACGCGGCGCTTCGGCAGCTGCTGCTCGTACAGGAACACGTCGGCGAAGCCGCCCGAGCCGAGCAGGTCGACGTAGGTGAACCCGGGAAGATCCGGCGGCGCCATGGGCGCGCGCTTGGCGCTCACGACAGCCCCTCGATCGCGACGGTGATGCCGTCGCCGAGGTCGAGCACGTCGCCCGGGACGACGACGGCGCCCTCCCCCGGGTGCAGCCGCACCGGGTCGGCGCCCTGACGCAGCAGCGTCGTGCCGTTCGTGGTGCGCAGGTCGGTCGCGACGATGCTCTCGCCCTCGACGCGCAGCTCGACGTGGCTGCGCGAGATGTCCTGCTGGGGGCTGTCGACGGCCACGAGGTGCGGCAGGTCGGTGCCGCTCACGCGGGTCGAGCGCGGACGGCGGCCGATCACGATCGTGCGGTCGAGCTGCAGCACCTGCCCCGTCGAGACGCGGATGCGTCCGGGAGCGGGCGGCCGCGGCGGCGCGAGCGGTGCGGGGGTCGAGTCGAGGGGAACGGATGCTGCGCCCCCGGCGCCGCCCGCCGCCTCGCGCAGTGCGCGGGCCTGGGCCAGCGAGATCGTCGCGCCGTCGTGGTCTCCGGCGGGCGGCGCTGCGGGACCGCCCTCGTCCACGGGGCCGGCCTCGACTGCGTCGGTGGAGCGGATGACCGTGGCACCCCAGACGTCGTCGAATCCCGCGGTGGACTCGTCTTCGCCGGCCGGCACAGGGCCTGCCGGAGGCAGCGGCACGATGGTCTCGGCGGACGGCGTGAGGGCCGAGTCGAGCGGGAGCAGCGTCTCCGCGTCGACGACCGATGGCACGGAGTTCGAGTCGATGAGCCCCGAGACGGCCGGCCCCGGTTCCGGCGTCGTCGCCGGAACACGGGTCGGTCGTCCGACACGCCGGGCCGCGGCATCCGTCTCCGGCGTGTCGCCGTCATCGGCCCGTGTTTCGGCAAGGACGGGAGACGCGGATGGCGGCTCCGGCACCGCGGGCGCCGCGGGGACGTCGCGCCGACGCGGACCCGGCGCGACCTCGGCCGGAGCCACCTCGGCCGCAGCTGCGCCGGCCGGAGCGGCCGGCGACGCACCCGCGGGCGCAGCATCCCATTCGATCCTGCTCGCCAGCACGATGCCATCGGCGATCTCGAACTCGGCCGGTGCATCGGACCCCGACATCGTGAGGGCCACGCGCACCACGCCGGGGATCACGCGCTCGGTCCAGGTGGTGACGCCGGCGCCCGACACGCGCTCGGAGACCGTGGCGTCGACGTCGAACGCGAAGTCGCCGCGCACCGCGACGCGCACGCCGTCGCCCTCGGCGAGCGCGACGGCGAATGCCGGGATCGCCGTCAGCGACGCGCCGTACGCGCCGGTGAGCGCCTCGATCACGCCCCCGAGGCCGCGGCCGTCGGCGAGCAGCGACCTGATGCGGGTGAGGAGCGCGGCGGAGGTGCCGGACTCGAGCATCGCGAATCCGCGTGGGGTGACTGCGGCCGGCGTGGTTCCCGGGGCGTACAGCGTGGGCATCAGAATCCTCCCGCGACGACCGCGCGTGGCAGCGTGTCGCCGTCGATGTCGGCGTCGTCGTGGGCGGGGGCGCTCACCGGCACCGTATCGCGTTCGCACGCGCGGCTCGTCCGGGTGCGCACCGAGAGGGCGTCGACGACGATCGCCGTGATGTTGTCGCGGCCGCCGCGCACCATCGCCTCGTGCACGAGCCGTGTGGCAGCCGCCTGCGGATCGGCTTCGGCGAGGAGGATGCCGTGGATCGCATCCTGCTCGAGCTCGCCCGAGAGCCCGTCGGAGCACACCAGGATGCGATCGCCGTCCTCGGCCGGGATGAGCCAGTAGTCGGGCTCGGCATCGCTGCCCGCACCGATCGCCCGCGTGATCACGTTGCGGCGGGAGTCCCGCTGGGCGGCGGCGGCGGCGAGCTGGCCGCTGTCTACGAGCTCCTGCACGATCGAGTGGTCGACGCTGACCTGCTCGAAGTGCCCCTCACTGAGGCGGTAGGTGCGCGAGTCGCCGAGGTTGATCGCGAGCCAGTAGCCTTCGCCGTCGACGTCGGCGATCACGACGCCCGCGAGCGTCGTACCGGCACCCGCGCCGGCGTCGGCCGGCAGCGCCGCGACCCGGCGGCGCGCCGCGACGACGCCCGCCTGCACCTCGTCGATCGTCAGGCTCTCGCGGCCGGCGAGGCCCGAGAACTCCTCGATCACCGTCGCGCTGGCGATCTCACCGGCATTGTGGCCGCCCATGCCGTCGGCCACGAGGAACAGTGGCGACACGGCGAGGTAGGAGTCCTCGTTGATGCGGCGGCGCAGGCCGGCGTCCGTCGACGCCCCGAAGGCGACCGCGATCGGCGCGGTGGCGCCGGTCATCACGTGAGACCCACCGTCACGCGCCGGTCGCCGAACTCCAGCGTGTCGCCGTCGCGCAGGTTCGTGCGCGCGCCCGGCGTGAGCGGGATCCGCCCGCCGTCACGGACGAGCGTCGTGCCGTTGGTCGAGTGGCGATCGGCGATCCACGCACCGGTGGCACCGCCGCCGACCTCGAAGTGCGTCTTCGACAGCGAGAGGGTCTCGTCGCGCACCGGGATCGCGACAGCGCCGTCCTCGCCTGCGGGGTTGCGGCCGTACAGCGTGCGGCCGTACACCGCCATGCGCGTGCCATCGTCCCACGTGAGCACCGCGAGCACCGGCGCGCCGTCGTACAGCGCGGCCCGCTGCGCCGGCGGCGGCACGACGATGCGCGTGGACTCGAGGTCGTCTTCGACGGATGCGGGGATGACGGATGCTGCGACCGCAGCGGCTGCGGCAGGTGCGGCCGGGGCGGCGGTCACGGTGGCGGTGGCGCCGAGCGGCTCGGTCGTCGTCGCAGCGGGGAACGGCATGGTGACACTGGGGAAGGCCTCGGCCTGCGGCGGGCGCGTGACAGGAGCCTGCGGGTCGCGCGTGACCCACGGGATGTCGTCGATCACACCGGTCGGCGCCGGGGCGGCCGGACGGGTGGTCGACGGGGCCGATACGGGCATGAACCCGGCCGCCGGGACCGGGGTGGCGGGTCGCAGCGGCGGGGCCGGCGGCAACGATGCGGCGCCTGTCGGTGACGGCAGGTACGGGTTCGCTGCGGGCAGAGCTGCGGACGCCGGGGTTGCAGCATCCGTGTTCCGGATGTCGATGACGACCGCCCGCGATGCCATGTCGTGCCAGCCCTGCCGGCGGCCACGGGAGTCGAAGAGGGGCGTGAAGTAGCCGACCACGATCGACGCGGCGAGGCTGAAGACGAGATTGCGCAGGATCGCGCGCCAGAAGCCGATCGGGGCGGCGGAGGCGGCGTCCTGCAGACGCAGGCCGAGGAGCCGCTGCCCGATCGAGCCGCCGCGACTGCCCTGCATCGCCGAGTAGACGAGCCACCAGACGAAGAGCAGGAGGCCGATCCCGAGGTAGCTGAGGACGATCATGACGGCCAGGCCGTCGCGCTGCCAGGCCGGACCGACGCCGAAGATGATGCCGACCACGATGCCGATGAGCACGGCGCCGATCACCCAGACGACGCCGATGTCGATCGCGAACGCCCCCACACGGCGTCCGATGGTCGCCGCGGGGGCGGCGCCTGGCGGGCTCACGGTCATTCGTTCTCCTGTGGGGGGTGGGCGGAGGGCTCGGGTGCGCTCCGGGTCTTGCTGCCGCGGCGCGAGCGCCGGGTCGAGCCCTTCGGCGCGTCGGCGTCGTGCTGAGGGGTGTCAGCGGGCTGCGTCATTCGCGCGCGCGGCGCCGGACGCGCGGGCAGCGCGAATCGCGTGCCTTCGAGGAGTGTACGGATACTGAGCCTCGCGCCGAGACGATGCCACACCGAGCGCCCCTTCCCCATGCCGCCGACGATCTCGTCGACCTGTGTCCAGAAGGCCTCGATGTCGTCGGGCGACGGCTCGGTCGGACCGAACACCTCGAGATCTGCGCGGGATGCCAGGGTCGCGACCCGCGGCTCGGCGAACGCCGCGGTGAGCACGCCCGCGTCCTCCTGGCGCGTCGCACCGGGGCGGACCGGGGCACCGAAGTCGGAGGCGCGGTCGACGAGCTCGTCCCATCCGCCACTGATGCGGTCGGAGGCGCGCTCCGCCTCGCGGCGCTTGCGGCGGCGGGTCGCCTTCAATGCGCCGATCACGATGAACGGCGCGAGCAGCACGGCGAGCAGTCCCAGTGCGCCGACGCCGATCGACACGATCGTCCACAGGAGGCCCGCGTCGAAGGCGTTCTCGTCCTCCGAGCCGCGGTCGTCGGCGACAGTCGGCGGCAGGTCGACGGGCTCCGCCGGTGGCGGCGGGGGCTGCAGCACCTGCGGCTTGGGGTCGGCCTTCGGCTTGGTCGTCTGGTCGCTCGGAACCTGGTCCTCGGGCGGGGTCGGGTCGAAGGGGACCCAGCCGGCGCCGTCGAAGGCGACTTCGACCCACGCGTGGAGCGTCTCGCCCGTCGCGGCGTACACGGGCTCCGCTGCGGCGTCCTCGTCGGGGTAGAACCCCATGACGACCCGCGCCGGGATGCCGACCTGGGCCGCGAGGAGCGCCATCGCCGTCGCGTACTGCTCGTCGTCGCCCACCATCTGCTCCGAGCCGAGCAGTGTCGCAATGCGCTCCGCACCGTGACCGGCGCGCGAGAGCGGCTGCCCGGCGAGGCCGTGACTGAAGTAGCCGCCTTCCGACAGCATCTGCTCGAGGGCGCGCACCTGCTCGACCGGCGTCTCGGCCTCGGCGACCGTCTTCGACGCGATGTCGGCGAGGGTCTCGGGCACGCCGACCTGCTTCGGCATCTTCAGCGGCGCGAAGCTCTGGTCCGCGAGCGCCTCGTCGCTCGGCACCTCGGGGATCACCGCCTCGAGCGTGTACTCGTCGCCCTTCTCGAGACCGAGGGTGACGACGCCCGTCGCGGTCGCTTCGTTGTAGTGCGCGGTGCGGCGGAGATCGTCGGCGCGGGCGCCGTCGAACGTGACGCTCTGCACGGCGCCAGCGTCCGGCATCCACACGCTCTCGAGCTCACCGATCTCGACGTGCACCGTGGCCGGCGTGCCCTCGGCGTCGGCGGACATGTTGGTGCGCGCGGGCGCGAAGGCGCTCGACGAGCCGGTGCCGTCGTCCGACACGTTGTAGACGGTGCCGTTGTAGGCGTCCATCGTGGCCAGGCGCATGCGGGCGCCTTCGGGCAGGCCGCTGACCGTGAAGAGCGGCTCGTCGGGGTGGTCGCGCACGTACGCGCGGAACGACTGCAGCGGGCTCGCGAACTCGCGGATGTCGAACGGCGGGATCACGACGTCGCGCAGCACGTACCGCGGCGACGAGGGCGCCGCGAATCCGCTCGTGGCGACGCCGACGACGGCGGCGATCACCACGACGGCGGCGCCCATCAGCACGCGCCGCACACCCGCGCCCGAGCGGGCGGGGCCTTCGCCGACCGAGATCGCGGCCGCCTGCGGCTGCCACGCCTGGCGCAGTGCGAGCCAGACCACGGCGACGAGTCCGAATGCCACGCCCTGAACGACGGGGACGAAGGGCTCGGACGTGCCCAGCGCGATCTCGATCGCGAGGAACGCGGCCGCAGGGACCAGCGCCCACGCGGCGCTGCGCAGCCGCAGGGCGAGGGAGGTCGTCAGCACCGCCGCGACGAGCGACAGGACGAACGGCACGATCAGGTGGCCGTCGTCGGTCGCCACGGGAGCGATCGTGGTGAGCAGTTCTTTCCACGATATGACCGCACCGAGCGCGAGCTGACGCAGCGTCTCGAGGGTGGGGATCACGCCCGCGACGGTGGTGTGCGGCAGGGCGAGCGCCCCGCCGAAGAGGAAGTAGACCGCGATCGTGGCGGCCGCGAGGAGGAGGATGCCCCAGCGGAAGATGCGGCCGAGCACGCCGAGCCCCATTCCGAGCACGAGCCCGCCGAGGGCGGCGACGAGGTAGCTCGCGCCGTCGAACGTCGGCGCGAACCCGACCACGGGGATGAGGAGCAGCAGCGCGACGGCGGTGAGGTCGAGGATCCAGCGGCGGGTCGGGAGCGCGTCCACGCGGGGAGCGCGGGGAGCGGATGCTGCCGCCTGTGGCGGTGCGGATGCTTCGGCGCGCGTCGGGAGCGGGGTGACGGGCGCGCTCATTGGTGCACCATCGCTTCTGTAGCGCGAGCGGGTCGCGTTGGATGAGGCTTCCTGTTGAACCGCCGGCCGGTGGCTGACCGCCTGAGCCGCTTGTCCCTCGAGGACCAGCATGAGATCTGCGGCAGCCGCCGGGCCGGGAAGCCGATACCGGCGCTAGGGATATGCGGGTTGGACCGCCACGCAATGAGCATCCGGACTGGCTCCCCGTCACCGACGGTGCCAGATCCATCATCACAGGAAGGACCGGACAGATGTCCACAGAGAACGACCCGCGGTTGTTCGCCGGCATCGACTGGGCCAGCAACACCCATGCCGTCTGCGTGGTCGACGCTCACGGAGAGATCCGGGTGCGTTTCGAGATCGCTAACACCGGCAAGACCTTCGCGGGGCTCGTGAAACGGTTGGCCAAGCT
The DNA here is from genome assembly GCF_056156365.1 of Microbacterium sp. F01. NCBI lineage: Bacteria > Bacillati > Actinomycetota > Actinomycetes > Micrococcales > Microbacteriaceae > Microbacterium > Microbacterium sp. F01. The sequence goes on along the minus strand of NZ_CM149592.1, from coordinate 373,792 downwards.
CGCCGTCGAAGGCGTCGCGATCGAACGGTGTGACGGGCCGCTGGTCGAAGCGCTGCTGGACGCGAACCTGCACGTCGTGGTGATCACGCCACGACAGGTCAAGGGACTGCGCAGCCGCTACTCCGGCTCGGGCGCGAAGTCCGACGCCGGCGACGCCTACCTGCTCGCCGACGTGCTGCGCACCGATGGCCACCGGCTGAGCCCGCTGACCCAGGACAGCGGCGCCACCCAGGTACTGCGGTCGCTGTCGCGCACCCGCAAGCAGCTCGTCGAGGCCCGGGTCGGGTTGATGAACCAGCTGCGCGCCGAACTGGAGCGCTGCTTCCCCGGCGCGATCGGCCTGTTCGCCCGACTGGACAGCGACGTCACCATCGCGTTCCTGCGCCGCTACCCCACCCAGCGCGCCGCCGCCCGACTCACCCCGGCCCGGCTCGCGGCGTTCCTGCGGCGCATCGCCTACTGCGGCCGCAAGAGCGTCGACGACCTCTACGCTCGCGTCACCCAAGCGCCCCCGGCGGGACTGTCCGCCGAGGAAGCCGACGGGCACGCCGTCTGCGTCCACGCCCTGCTCAAAGCCATGGAGACCATCCGCAACCAGGAACGCGAACTGGAAGCCGAGATCATCGAACGCCTCGACGCCCACGCCGACGCGCACATCTTCACCAGCCTCCCCAAAGCGGGCCACGGCGTCCGCGCCGCAACGCTGCTCGCCGAGATCGGCGACGTCCGCGCCCGGTTCCCCGACGAGGAATCCCTCGCCGCCCTCGCCGGCGTCGCACCCGTCACCAGAGCCAGCGGAAAGATCCACTCCGTCGCGTTCCGCTGGGCCGCGGACAAGAAGCTCCGCAACGCGCTCATCGACTTCGCCGACGACTCCCGACACGCCAGCCCCTGGGCCGCGAAGATCTACCAAGATGCCATCGCCCGCGGCAAACGCCACCCCCATGCCGTCCGCATCCTCGCCCGCGCCTGGGTCCGCGTGATCTGGCGCTGCTGGCAAGACCACACCGCCTACAACCCCCAACTCCACGGAGGCGCCATGCAGCAGATCGCCGCCTGAGGTTGACCTAGGGAATCTCATGCGAGCACCTTCCGGAGGGCGTTCGGGAGCTGGTCGAGCGCGCCGAGGGTCACGACATCCGCTTCTCCGATCCTTCGCAGCGACGGCGCCGCGTGGTCCGCCGACGCGACGACGGCGAGCATCCGCGCGCCGAACGGCAGGCGGCTGCACGCGGTGCGCAGGTCGTTCGCGTCGACCTTGCTGCCGCACACGAGCACGACCACGCTCGCCAGGGGAAGCGTCGCGGCGACGACGCCGGCGAGCTCGACGACCGAGCCCGCCTTCGGCTTCGAGTGGCCCAGCGCCGAGAGGGAGTCGAGGAACTGCTTGCCGGTGCCGGACGGCAGCGCCCGCTCCTGCACGCGCACCTCGACGCGCTGGGAGTCGCGCAGGGCGCGCAGGCCGAGGGAGCCCGCGGCGGAGATCGCGAGCTCGAACTCGTCGTCGTCGCGGTAGTCGCCGGGGCTCGTCGACAGCCCGATCACGAAGTGCGAGCGGCGCGTCTCTTCGTACTGACGCACCATCATGTGCCCGGTCCGCGCCGTCGACTTCCAGTGGACGTGACGCAGGTCGTCGCCGGGCTGATACTCGCGCAGCGCGTGGAACGAGACGTCGTCGGGCGACAGATCGGTCGCGGGGAGGCCTTCGAGGTCGCGGAGGAACCCGAGGGACTGACCGTCGAACAGCACAGTGCGCGGGTGCACGAAGAGATCGACCGGCTCGTCGCGGCGGTGGACCCGCTCGAAGAGTCCGAGCGGATCGCCGCGCACGACGCTCACCGGGCCGACCTTGACGACCGCGCGACGCGATGTGGGGATGGCGAAGAGCTCCTCGGCGGACTCGCCCGCCGCGAGCCGGTGCACGTCGAAGACGCCGCGGCCGCTGCCGACCGGCAGCAGCACGCGCGACGGCAGGATGGCACGCGAGCTGGTGTTGGCGAGCGTCAGCGCTCCCACGGCTCGCTCCCCGACCACGACGCGCGTGCGGTTGAGATCGAGCGACACGTCGTAGGCGGTGCGGCCGATGAGGAACAGCAGGCACAGCGCCAGCACGACGGTGATCGAGATCGCCGCGACGGTGAGCTCCCACCAGCCGAGCGCGTGGCCGGCGATCCACAGGGTCAGCGCACCGGCGATGAGCACCCAGGCGACGGGGCGCACGACCCCGAACACGCGGCCGAGCACGATGCCGGCGCGCCGCAGCGCGCCGAGCAGCAGCTGCCCGTACCAGGCGCGACGGTCCTGCGTGGAAGCCGCCTGCCCGAGTGCTTCCGTCGTCATCAGGCCGCGGACCTCGCCTGCGGTGCGGCCACCGACTCGAGGACGCGTCCGATGACGGTCTCGGCCGACGTGCCGGCGAACTCGGCCTCGGGGTCGAGCACGATGCGGTGCGTCCACACCGGTGCGACGAGCGACTTGACGTCGTCGGGCAGCACGAAATGGCGGCCCTGCGCGGCGGCATAGACTTTGGCGATTCGGATCATCGCGAGCGAGCCGCGCACCGAGACGCCCAGGCGCGTGGCCGGGTCGTTGCGGGTGGCCTCGGCGAGCTGCGCGGTGTAGCGCAGCACCGCGGGGTCGACGTGGACCGTGCCGGCGAGGTCGGCCATGTCGGCGACCGCGCCCGTCGTGATGATGGCGGGGAGGTGCGCCGACGGGTTGCGGTCGGCCGCGCCCGCGAGGATGCGCTCGGCCACGGCCAGGTCGGGGTAGCCGATCGACGTCTTCACCAGGAAGCGGTCGAGCTGCGCCTCGGGCAGCTTGTACGTGCCCGCCTGCTCGATGGGGTTCTGCGTCGCGATGACGAGGAACGGGCGGCCCACCTCGTGCGCGACGCCGTCGACGGTCACGCGCGACTCCTCCATGACCTCGAGGAGGGCCGACTGCGTCTTCGGCGAGGCGCGGTTGATCTCATCGGCCAGGACGATCGACGCGAACACCGGACCGCGGTGGAACTCGAAGCGGTGCGAGGTCTGGTCGTAGATCGTGACGCCCGTCACGTCAGACGGGAGCAGGTCGGGCGTGAACTGGATGCGGCTCGACGTGCCCTGCACGGTGGCGGCAAGCGCCTTGGCGAGGCTCGTCTTGCCCGTGCCCGGGGCATCCTCCAGCAGCACGTGCCCTTCGGCGAGCATCGCCGAGAGCACCAGTGCCACCACCTCGCGCTTGCCCATGAGGGCCTGATCGACGTTGTCGACCAGTCGCGCGAAGGTGCCCTGGAACCAGGCCGCCTGTTCGGGGGTCATCGTCATGAGTGTTCTCGTTTTCTCGTTGGAAGGTCGTGTTCGTCGCCGCCTGTTACCAGACGATCGATTCGGCGTTGCCCGTACCGCCGGGACCGCTGTAGCTCACCCAGCTCGTGTAGCCGGTGTAGCCCGTGTAGCAGGACAGCTGCACGCTGCCGTTCTGGGGCACGTTGTAGGTGCGGTTCCCCCACCGGCCCTCGGTGTCGTTGCAGTTGAGCGTGTACGTGCCCGCGACCCAGTTCTGGACGTTCAGCACCATGTATGCGCACGACGCACTCGAGCAGCCGGACATACCCTGCGCACTGGATCCCCGACTGGTCCACGCCCGCGGCTGCGGCGGATCCGAGGTGCGGGCCGAGTCCGAGACGACGGCGCTCCACTGGCCGGCGGCATCCTGAGCTCGCGCTTCGATCGTGTGGGTCTGGCTGTGGCCGTAGTTGCCGGACGTCGAGCCGCTGTTCGCGACGTTCTGCCAGCCGCCACCGTCGATCCGGATCTGCATCTGGGTGATCGCGCGACCGTTCTCGGAGGGCGGCGACCACCGGTAGGTGATGCTCGTGCCGTTGGCCGTCGCGGTGACGCTGGGGTTGCGCACCGGTCCGTACGGGATCACCGCGTTCGACGGGGCCGACGCGGCACCGGGTTCACTCACGCCGCCGACGTTGGCGACGGCGCGCACCCGGACGGTGTACGTGGTGCCGTTCGAGAGGCTGCCGATCACGTTGTTGCCCGGCATCGCCTGCCAGCCGCCGTTGTTGAGCGAGTACTGGTAGCTGAGCTCGCCGGCCGTCGCGCCGTTGCCCGCGGCTGCCCCATAGGAGACCGTGATCGAGCTGTTGCCGCTCGGCGTCGACGCACTCACGTTCGTAGGCGCTCCCGGAGGAGTGAAGCCGCGCTGTGGGGCGGAGTTCGCGCTGAATGCGCCCCAGCCGGCCTTGTTCTGGGCGCGGACCCGGAACGTGTAGTCCGTCGTCGAGGTGTTCACCACGACCGCCTGGCTCGTCGAGGTCGCCGACACGGGAATGGTCCGCACGACGCTGGAGCCCTGCATGACGTCGAGCTGATACGCCGAGATCGCGTCGCCGTTGTCGGCCGGATTATTCCACGCCACCTGGATCTGGGCCTGGCTGCCCACGGGTTCGAGGCGGCTCACCGACGGCGCGCCCGGCGCCTCCGGGGCGCGCGCCGGGATCTCGCTCACCGACCACGTGCTCCAGCTCGACGGCTCGGGAGCGCGGTTGTGCGCCTGGACGCGCACCTGGTACGCGACGCCGTTCTGCAGCCCGTCCCACACGATCGAGTTGCCGACCACGTCGGTCTTCTGCGACAGGCCCGAAGGCGGCGCGGGCGAGATCTCGAGCGTGTACTTCTCCACGGGCGAGCCCGGCGTCGTCGGCGTCACCCACGACACGTTGAGGCTCCGGTCGCCGAACACGAGGCTGGGCGCGGCCGGCGTGTCGGGCCGTGCATCGGGTCGAGCGGTTTCGGACGGCGCCGACGGGTCGGACGGGCCGACGCGGTTCTCGGCGACGACGGTGAAGTTGTACTCGACGTTGTTCGTCAGCTGGTCGAGCGTGCACGTCGTCGCGAGGCACACCTTCTCGTAGCCGCCCGTGGTCGAGGTGACGAGGTATCGCTCGATCTCAGCGCCGTTGTTGGCCGGCGGCGTCCACGACAGCACCACAGTGCGGTCCTGCACGCTCGAGACGATCGGCGTGCCCGGTGCGTCGGGCTTGCCCTGCACGGTCAGGCGGATGCGGCCCTCGACCTCGCGATCGGCGTCGCCCGTGGCGTCTTGCACGCGGTAGCGGACCGTCATCGTGCCGAAGAACTTCGCGTCCGGCGTCACCTTCACGTCGCTGCCGGAGACCTCGACATCGCCCTGACCGGTCTCCAGAAGCGCCGTGGTGACCTCGAGCGGCTTGTCGGGGAAGGGGTTGACGTCGTTGCTCAGTACCGGGACCGTCACGGTCTTGCCCTGGTGGGCCTCGGGCACGATGTCGTCGTTGGCGGTGGGCAGCTCGCGCGTCGACGCGATCACGCGCACGTTCACGGCACCCTCGATAGCCTCGGTGGTGCCGTCCGAGATGCGCAGCTTGATCGTCGCCGCGGTGCCCTTCTTCGTGTCGGCCGCGGCACTGACGCGCAGTTCGTCGCCCTCGATCGTCGCCGTCATGCCCGCAGGTGACCCGCCGACGATCTGGTACTCGATGCGGTCGGCGTCTTCGGGATCGGGGTCGGTCGTGAGCCCGCCGAGGTCGAGTGTCGTCGCGTCCTCGCCGGGAGCGACATCCATCTGGCCGTTCACGAACGTCGGCTGCTGGTTCTCGGGCGGCAGCACGGTGATCGGGAGGGTGAGCGTCGCCTTGCGGCCCTCGGGGTCGTCGGGACCCGTGCCGTCGGTCACCTCGAACGTGATCGCGTCGGGACCGAAGTACCCCTGCGCCGACGTGTAGACGAGTGTCGTCTGGTCTTTGATGAGCGAAGCGCCGTTGTGGTGCGCCGCGGTGACCTTGGCGGCCTCGGTGATGACGACCTTGCCGCCACCGGCAGCGCGCACGTACTTCGACAGAGCCAGCTCGACGGTCGCGCCGCTCTTGACCTCGACCGGCTCGGAGGAGACCAGGGTCGGCGGCAGCGACGACAGCGATGGGACGTGGATGAATGCGGATGCCGCGTTCCCGTCGCGGTCGGTGATCGTATAGGTCACGAGCCGGCCGGTGTCGCCGAGCGTCACGCGCACCTTGCCGTCGGCGAGCACGCGCGAGTCCGCGTCTGCGACCTTCAGCTCGAGATCGTCGACCGTGCCGTCGGGGTCCTCGTCGTTCGCGAGCACCTCGAGGTCGACCACGCCGTCCTCGACGTCGGCGGCGAGCACGTAGTCGTCGCGGGCGATCGGCTTCTGCAGCGGCACGTCCTCGGCGACGGTGATCTGCAGCACGGCCTTCGCCTCGGCGCCGCGCGCGTCGCGGATCGTGTAGTGCAGCGACGTCTCGACGGGCTGCGACGGCGACGTGACGACGACCCGGTTGCCGTCGACCTTCGCCTTGAGCCCTGCGACGTCGGGCAGGATCAGGCCGTTCTTCACGATGCCGAACTCGTCGCCGTCGGGGTCGGAATCGTTGGCGAGCACCGGCACGGCGACCGAGCGGCCGGGGCGCATGATCACGGAGTCCTTGACGGCGTACGGCGCCTGGTTCACGCCCTCGGCCGGCGCGATGCCGACCCGGATGGTCGCGGTGGCCTCGGCGCCGAGGCGGTCGCGCACGCGGTAGGTGAACGTGTCGACGCCCGCGGTGTCGTCGAATGCCTCGTAGACGAAGTGGTCCGCCCCGGTCTCGGTGATCCGTCCCTTGCCGGGAGAGGAGGCGAGCCCGACGAGCTCGACGGAGTCGCCGTCGGAGTCGATGCCGTCCAGCGGCACCGCGATGTTCACGCGGCTTCCGGCGAGCACACGAGCGGTGAGGTCCCGGGGTCGCGGAGCGGCGTTGGTGTCGGCGTTCACCGGCAGCACCTGGATGGTGATGTAGCCGGCGTCCTTCTGGCCGGTGCTGTCGACCGCCTCGTACGTCGCGTAGACGGTTCCCGGCTCGTCGGAGGCGCGGAAGCGCACGGTGTCCTGCGAGACGAAGATCTCGCCGTCCTCGGGCTCGATGAGCGGCGGGATGAGGTCGGGGGCGACGTGGATGGTGTCGCCGTTCGGGTGATAGTCGTTGTCGAGCACTGGGATCGTCACGACGTCTCCCGCCCGCACCACGACCTGGTCGTCGTTCGCCACGGGTGGGCGCAGTTGCGCCGGCGCCGGGATCGGGATGACGATGACGTCGCCCTCGGCCGACTGCGACCCGTTCGAGATGCGGTACGAGATGCGCACCTGCTCCGACAGTGCCGCCTGATCGCTGATGCGGAGGGTTTCGTGGTTGAGCACGGCCACCGCGACGCCCGAGTTGGGCTCGACGGTCACCGACTGCACGACGAGGATGCCGCCCGACGGGTCGGAGTCGTTCGTGAGCACGTTGACGAGCACCTCGCCGCCGCTCGGCAGCAGCGCGACGTCGCGCACGGCGACGGGCGGCAGGTCGGTCTCGCCCTCGGGGAGCACGTCGACGCGGACGATGCCGGGCACGCCGGCCGCACCCGCGGCGACCATGTACTGGACGTAGTAGGTGCCTGGACTCGCCGACCGGAACGTGAACGTCTTGTTCGCGTAGTCGGGGACGACGTCGGCGCCCGACACCGGGTCGACGCGGGCCAGACGCAGCGGCTCGCGGCCCGCACCCACGTCGTTCGCGAGGGGCGACACGGTGGCCGTCTGTCCGGCGCGCACCGCGATGTAGTCGGCGTTCGTCACGGGGTCGATCGAGCCGACCGGACGCACATCGAACCGCACGGTGCCGACTGTCACGTCGGACCCGTCCGAGACAGTGATCTCGACGTCCTTGCGCCCCTGCGTGCCGCCGACCGCGCGGTAGGTGACGCGACCGTCCGACGTGAAGTCGGCCTCGTCGCCCTCGGCCGGGGTGACCGTGCCGAGGAAGACGTCGTCGCCGTCGGGGTCGATCCAGTCCGGCAGGACGTTGTAGGTGATCGTCCCACCGGCCTCGACGGCGACCGTCGTCACGCGCTTCTGCGTCGGCGGGGAGTTGACGTCCCAGCCGTGCACCGCGAGCGAGACGCGCGCGGTGTCAGTGCCGCCCCGGCCGTCCGAAACCTCGTAGGTGAAGGAGGTCGAGCCCTCCGCGTCTTCGGGCACCGCGATCTGCAGCGACCGTCCGTTGTCGATCGACTGCACCTCGCCGACGGACGGACCGCCGTCGACCACGCGCGTCGTCAGCACGTCGCCGTCGGGGTCGCTGTCGTTGTCGAGGAGAGGGAGGATCGTCGTGCGGCCCGGGCGAACGCCGAGGTCGTCGTCGTTGGCGTCGGGCGGGGTGTTGATGTCGGAGCGCTCAGGGAGGACCGTCTCGGTCGTCTCCTCGGTCGTCTGCTCGTCGTCCTCGGTCTCACCCTCGGGCGGGGTCATCTCGTCCCAGTTGTCGACGCGCTGCAGCTCGTCGACGGCCATCCAGGTGGCGCCGCCGACCACGTCGTTGAGCACCACGACGTCGCGGTTGACCCGGAACTTCAGCAGCGAGGTCGGCTCGATGCCGTCGATGTCGACCGCGAGGTCGTCGGCGTCGCCTGCGCAGTCGCGCACGAACCTGCCGGAACCGGTCCACGCGGCGTAGCCGCAGCCCTCGAGCCACACCGGCTCGGCGGGGGCGCCGTCGGCGCCGGCCTCGACGGTCGTCGGCTCCGATCCATCGAACGGCACACGCACGAGCGCGGATGCCGTGGACATCGTGACGGCATCGGATGCTGCGGACGGCTGCTGCAGGACGGCGCTGCGTCCACCGTCGACTTCGGTCGCGCGGCCGTCCGCGATGACGGTGCCTGTGGAGGTGTCGAGCACGATCGGCTTGTCGCCGACCGCGGTGACCGAGAGCTCAGCGTTGTCGCCGAGCGCGGGGAGACCCGAGCGACTCGGCTCCTCAGGGGTGCCGTCCGCGCCGAAACGGATCGTGACGAGTTCGGCGGTCTCGGGCGCGACCGCGTAGACGACGCCGTCGACGCCGACGGCGACATCCGCACCCTTGCCGACGTTCGCGGTCGGGTCGGTGCCCTCGATCTGGAACGAGCCGACGCTCGCGCTCGAGACGACCCACAGGTCGCCGGAGGCGGGGTCGAGGATCGCGACAGTGTCGCCGCCGAGCGCCACATCGGCGCCGCCCGGCACGCCTGCGGCGCCAGAGAGCGCGACCATCGCGGGATCGACCACGCTCACGGTGGAACCGGCGTCGTCGACGACGAGGACGGTGCTGCCCGACTGGAGGATGTCGTAGTCGTCGCTCGTGGTGCGCAGGGCCCCGTCGAGCACCTGCGACTCGTGGTTGAAGTGACCGACGAGCAGACTCGACTGCTTCGTCACCCACACGCCGCCGTCGTGGAGGTCGACCTCGGTCGTGGGCACGCCCTGGTAGACGAACGCCAGCGTCGTGATCGTGACCGCGGCAGCGGTCACCGCGCCTGCCGACGCGAGGGCGCGCGGGCGCGATCGCAGCCATGCGAAAGACCTCATCGAACCTCGGCCTCCTCCGGGGTGTCGTGCGTCTCTACGTGGCGTCGGGACCCGACGTGGGGCGTCGGGCGCTCACAGAAGACCTGGGGGAACACTCCAGCCTAACCCGGCGCGCGTCGCGCGACGGGACGGGAAGTGTCAACTGAGGAGATCGTATTCCGCCTGATCAGAGGGGATCGATGGGGACAAACACCCATCCCCCTCAGGAAGCGGTCGCCGAGCTTGTCGAAGCGCCGACGTACTCCCGCAGATGCTGGGCCGTCAGCGTCTCGGCGCCCGCCACGAGGTCGGCCGGGGTCCCCTCGAACACGATCGAGCCGCCGTCGTGCCCGGCGCCGGGACCGATGTCGATGATCCAGTCGGCGTGCGCCATCACGGCCTGGTGGTGCTCGATCACGATCACGCTGTTGCCCGCGTCGACGAGGCGGTCCAGCATCCCGAGCATGTTCTCGACGTCGGCCAGGTGCAGGCCCGTGGTCGGCTCGTCGAGCACGTAGATCGCGCCCTTCTTCGCCATCGAGATCGCCAGCTTGAGGCGCTGCCGCTCGCCGCCCGACAGCGTGTTGAGCGCCTGACCGAGCGTGATGTAGCCAAGGCCGACATCGATCATGCGCATCAGGGTCGTGTGCGCGGGGCCCTTGGAGAAGAAGACGGATGCCTCGGCCGCCGACATCGCGAGCACCTCGGCGATGTTCTTCCCGTCGAGGGTGTACTCGAGCACCTCGTCGCTGAATCCCGACCCCTCGCACAGCTCGCACAGCGTCTCCACGGTCTGCGTGAACCCGAGGTTCGTGATGATCACGCCGAGGCCGCGGCACGCGGGGCACGCGCCCTCGGAGTTGGCGCTGAAGAGGGCCGGCTTCACGCCGTTGGCCTTCGCGAACGCGGAGCGGATCGTGTCGAGGATGCCGGTGTACGTCGCCGGGCTCGAGCGGCGGTTGCCCTTGATCGGCGACTGGTCGACGACGACCACGTCGTCGAAGCCCGGCACGTTGCCATGGATGAGCGAGGACTTGCCCGACCCCGCGACGCCCGTGACGACGGTGAGGATGCCGAGCGGCACATCGACGTCGACCTCTTTGAGGTTGTGCTGCGTCGCGCCGCGGATCTCGAGCGCGCCCTTCGCGGCGCGCGTCGACTCCTTGAGCCGCGCGCGGTCGCCCAGGTGGCGCCCCGTGATGGTGCCGGACGAGCGAAGGCCGTCGACATCCCCCTCGTACTGCACCTCGCCACCGGCGCGGCCGGCGCCGGGACCGAGGTCGACGACGTGGTCGGCGATCTCGATGACCTCGGGCTTGTGCTCGACCACGAGCACCGTGTTGCCCTTGTCGCGCAGAAGCTTCAGCAGTCGGTTCATGCGCTGGATGTCGTGCGGGTGCAGACCGGCCGTCGGCTCGTCGAAGACGTAGCTGATGTCGGTCAGGGCCGAGCCGAGGTGGCGGATCATCTTCGTGCGCTGCGCCTCGCCGCCCGAGAGCGTGCCCGACGCGCGGTCCAGCGACAGGTAACCGAGTCCGATGTCGATGAACGACGCGATCGTCTGACGCAGGCCCACCATCAGCGGGGCGACCGACGGGTCGTCCACCGTGTCGAGCCACGCCGCGAGGTCCGTGATCTGCATGGCCGCAGCATCCGCGATGCTCGTCCCGTTGATCTTCGACGACCGTGCGCCGTCGTTGAGACGCGTGCCGCCGCAGTCGGGACACGGCATGAACTTGACGGCGCGATCGACGAACGCGCGGATGTGTGGCTGAAGCGCCTCGCGGTCCTTCTGAAGGAACGACTTCGTGATCTTCGGCACGAGCCCCTCGTAGGTCATGTTGATGCCGTTGATCTTGACCTTCGTCGGCTCCTTGTAGAGGAAGTCGGCGCGCTCCTCGGCGGAGTAGTCCTGGATCGGCTTGTTCGCGTCGACGAATCCCGACTCGGTGAAGCCCTTCACCATCCAGCCGTCGACGTTGTAGCCCGGCACCGTCAGAGCGCCCTCCGCGAGCGACTTCGTCTTGTCGTAGAGCTCGTCGAGGTCGACGTCGCTCACCTCGCCGAGGCCCTCGCAGCGCGGGCACATGCCGCCGGTGATCTCGAACGAGCGACGCTCCTTGACCTTCTTGCCGCCCTTCTCGAGGGTGATGGCCCCTGCTCCCGACACCGACGGGATGTTGAACGAGAACGCCTGCGGCGACCCCACGTGCGGCGACCCGATGCGGCTGAACAGCAGCCGCAGCATCGCGTGCGCGTCGGTGGCGGTGCCCACCGTGGACCGCGCGTTCGAGCCCATTCGCTCCTGGTCGACGATGATCGCAGGACTCACGTTCTCGAGGGCGTCGACCTCGGGGCGGCTCAGCTGCCCCATGAACTGCTGCACGAACGTCGGGTACGTCTCGTTGATGAGGCGCTGCGACTCGTTCGCGATCGTGCCGAACACCAGCGACGACTTGCCCGACCCGCTCACCCCGGTGAAGACGGTCAGCCGCCGCTTCGGGATGTCGACCGACACGTCCTTGAGGTTGTTCTCGCGGGCGCCGACGACCCGGATGACTTCGTGCGAATCAGCGATGTGGGAGTCCGATGCCATGCGCACGAGTATGCCCGGGAACCCGGACACCGCGCTTCCTGAATCCTGCTCGATCCGATGTCACCTCGGCGGCTCGGCGCGTTTCGACTCGCTCGTTCCTCGCCCGCTCAACGAGCGAGAAGCCGGCCAAGTCCCCGCTCGTTGAGCGAAGGGCGCTCTGGCGCCCGAAGTCGAAACGCCTCGGGCATCCGAACGACCTCAGGCCGCGTCGGAGGCCGCAGGCTCGATCGCGAAGTTGTCGCGGAAGACGCACGTCGGGTCGTACGCCGCCTTCACGCGGCGCAGTCGCTCCAGCGTCGCGGGCGGGAACGCCTCGGCGATGCGCTCCGGGCGCTCGGACGAGTCGAAGCTCAGGTACATCCCGTCGACGTGGTCGGCGAGGGTGCGCCACTGGGCGTCGAGCCGTTCCGGGTTCGACCCCAGCGCGGCGACCGAGAAGTTCGCCGAGCGGTGCGCGTAGGCCGTCGCGTCCTCGGCGACGTCGGCCACGGCCCCGCCGACCGCGCGCAGCTGGAAGAACGGCACGGCGCCGGTCTGCAGCATCCGTTCCACCGCCGCCGCGAAGGCGGGCGTGACGTGCTCGATGAGACCCGACCGGGAGTGGGGCTCGCCCGCGCCGTGCTGGGGGCCGAGGTCGGCGTTCGCCATGACCTGCGCGTAGGTGGTGAGCTGCACCGACTGCTGCACGAGCGGTGCGAGCTCCGCGAACGGCTGCAGCCGCGCGATGATCGTGTCGGGGTCATCGGAGTCGACGATGCCGTAGAGCTGGACGACCTGCGGCTGGCCCGGGCGGGGTCCGCCCGTCAGCAGGAACAGCGTGAGGTCGCGCGGCGAGGACTCGACGATGCGGCCGTAGCCCTCGAGGAACCCGGCGACGTCGTCGACCTGGAACGCGAGCTGCGCGTAGCCCACCTGGCCGACCTCGTCGACCTCGAACTCGAAGGCCGTGACGATGCCGACGTTGGCACCGGCTCCGCGAATCGCCCAGAAGAGGTCGGGATGGGTCGAGGCATCCGTCCGCACGATCGAGCCGTCGGCGAGCACCACCTCGGCGGCGCGCAGGTGGTCGATCGTGAGGCCGTGCTCGCGCGCGAGCAGGCCGATGCCGCCCGCCGTCGCAAGACCGCCGACGCCGACCCCGCCGTAGTCGCCCGAGGTCAGCGCCCAGCCGTGCTCGCCGAGCGCCGCGGCGACCTGCGCCCAGCGCGCACCGGGCCCGATGCGCACGAGCCGGCGATCGGCGTCGAGCACCTCGATCCCGTCGAGCCGGCGGAGGTCGATGACGATGCCGCCGTCGTTGGTGCTGCGGCCGCTGATGCCGTGGCCGCCGCTGCGCACCGCGAGCGGGAGCCCGGGATGCCGCCGCGCGAACGCGAGCGCCTCGGCCACCTGCGCGGCCGTGTCGGGCTGCAGCACGATGCCCGGACGTCCCCCGCGCATGTAGGTGGCGCGCACGTCGCCGTAGTCGAAGTCGCCGGGCTCGATCGCGCGAAGGCCGGCCGGCACGTCGTCGTACGCGATGCCGTCACGGCGAGCGGCGAGCGCAGCGGCGGATCGGACGGATGCTGCCGCAGTGCCTCGCCGGCCGCGCTCGGCGGCGACGAGCTCGCGGGCCGCGGGCGCGACGTCTTCGCCGAAGCGCTGGAGCAGGTTCGGGTCGTCGGCGGCGATGATGAACGTGCCGATGCCGTCCTCGAGTGCGAGGCGCGCGAGGCGCTCGGCGAACTCGTTCGGGTCAGCGGCGAGCTGGCCGATGTTGAGCAGACGCCGCACCTCGCGCGGGTCGCGGCCGACGGACGCCGCTGCCTCGTCGATCGCGGCGTTGCCTTTGGCGAGATCGCCGGGCTTCATGTAGCCCAGCGACGGCAGCCACCCGTCGCCCTTGCGGCCGGTGAGCGCGAGCATGCGCGGCTTGTACGCGCCGATGTGGATCGGGATGTCGTGCGCCGGCCGCGGCCCGCGCTTCGCGCCGTGCACCGCGTGGTACTTCCCGTCGGTGAAGACGCCCCGGCGCTCGTCGGTGCGCCACAGCTCGCGGATGACGTCGATCGCCTCGCCCAGCGCCGTGACGGCCTGACCCGGCGTCAGCCGCGTGCCGCCCATCGCCTCGATCGCGTCCCAGAAGCCGCCGGCGCCGAGGCCGAGGTCGAAGCGCCCGCCCGACAGCAGGTCGATGCTCGCCGCCGCGCGTGCCACGACGGCGGGCGGACGCAGCGGCACGTTCAGCACGTTGGGCGCGATGCGGATGGTCTCGGTGCGCGCCGCGACGAACGACATGAGCGTCCACGTGTCGAGGAACGCGGGCTGATACGGGTGGTCCTGGAAGGTGACGAGGTCGAGACCGGCTGCCTCGGCCACCTGCGACAGCAGCACCGGCGCGTCGGGACTCGCGACGGTCGGGGTGATGAAGGCGCCGAATTCGAGCGGGTGTCCGTAGTCCACGATCCATTCGAACGCATGGGGAGCGCTCGTTGTTCCTCGCGGCTCAGCCGACCCGCCAGCACCCGTCGACGTGGTCGTCGACCATCCCGGCCGACTGCATGAGCGCGTACATCGTCGTCGGGCCGACGAAGCGGAACCCGCGCTTCCGCAGCGCCTTGCTCATCGCCTCGGCCTCCGCCGTGATGGCGGGCACCTCCGCAAAGGTCGACGGTCGCTGATGAGCGGCCGGTGCGAACGACCACATGAAGTCGTCGAGCTCGCCGGGCTCGAGTTCGAGCACGAGCCGCGCATTGGAGATCGTGGCCTCGATCTTCGCGCGATTGCGGATGATCCCGGCATCCGTCATCAATCGTGCGATGTCGTCGTCGTCGAACGCCGCCACGGCCTCCGGCTCGAACCCCGCGAACACCTCGCGGAATCGCGGGCGCTTGCGGAGGATCGTGATCCACGACAGCCCGGCCTGGAACCCCTCGAGGCTCATCTTCTCGAAGAGGGCGCGGTCGCCGTGCAGCGGCACACCCCACTCCTCGTCGTGGTAGCGGGCGTACTCGGAGTCGTCGCCGACCCACGCGCAGCGCGCGCGGCCGTCGGCGCCGAGGCGGACGTCGGTGCTCACCGCGCCAGCCTAGGTTCCCCCTCCGACGTCGCCGGTGTTCAGCACTCCGTCACCAGGCCGATTCCCGGATGCCGCCTCCGTCGCTTACCGTGGAATGTCGGGCTGTTCGCGCCCGCGCAGCTGGGAGGCAGGACCATGAAGATCGTCGCGTCGGCGGATTGGCGGGACTCGGTCCCCTTCGAGAACCCCGTGCTCCTGGCGGACGTGGTCCCGGGCGAGCCGACGCGCTGCTTCACCTGCGGCCCGGACTCCGAGCTGCTGCCCCGCACCGAGCTCTGGGCGTACAAGCACCGGCACCCCAAGAACCACGACGGCTATGTGCGCTTCTACTGCGCGTACCACGTGCCCGCCGCGGCGATCGTCCCGCAACCGGCGGCGGCGCCGGCCGCCCGAGCGAAGTCGTCGCCCCGCCCGGCCGCCGAGCGCCGCGTCGCCAAGCCGGTCGTCCCCGAGCGCGTCCGCGCGATGTGCCCGAACTGCTTCATCGAGGTCTCCGCGACCGGTGAGTGCGGCAACTGCGGCTGGACCGCCTCCTGACGCGATCGCGATCCTCATCTGAGGATCGTGGCCGAGATGCGGAGCTGTCGGCGACGATCAGCCCGCATCCCGGCTCCACTCCTCAACTGAGGACGCCGGCTTGCGCTGCGCGCCGCGCCGTCACTTCTTCTTGAGCGACTTCTCCGACACGGGCGCGTTGCCCGACGCGGCGAGCGCGCGGTAGTACTCGCGGGCCTCGTCCTGGCGCTGGCGCTCGGCACCCGACGCGATGGGCGCGCGCACGTGCTCGGGCGCGAAGCCGTAGGCGTCGACGAGATCCTGCGCGTGCGGACGCAGCCGCGCCGCGAGCCGGTCGATGTAGCGGGAGACGGATGCTGCGCGCTGGGTCGAGAGCCGGCCGTTGATGATGTACCACGCAAGGTGCTTCTCGATGAGGTGCAGGCCGAAGAGGTCGCGCATCCACGTCAGCACCTGCTTCGTGCCCTCGTCGGAGACGCGATTCACGCCGTCAGTGAAGGCCTCCCACTGCAGGAGCTCGCCGTGCGCGCGGGCGGCTTCGATCAGTTCCGCCTGGTGGCTGTTGAACAGCGCCGCGGCCTCAGCGGGCGACAGCTTGGACGCCGGCCGCAGGGCGGCGGCGACATCCGCCACCATCTGCTGCACGCGGCCGGCGAGCAGCTCGTGCTGCTGGTCGGTGCGCAGGCCCAGCTCGATCGAACGCGCGGTCGAGCCGAAGTCGGTGACCGTCTGCCCGAGCTGGCGCAGGCCCGCGCCGTGGAACACCTTGCCCGCGGTGTGGCCGACGGCGAAGCGGGCGAGGGCCGCAGCATCCTTCCCCTTGAACTGCTTGGCGTAGTCGGACAGGAGCCGCTTTCCGACCAGCTGGAGGAGGACGTTGTTGTCTCCCTCGAAGGTGACGTAGACGTCGAGGTCCTGGTGGAGACCGACCATGCGGTTCTCGGCGAGGAAGCCCGAGCCGCCGCAGGCCTCGCGGGCCTCCTGGATCGTGCTCAGCGCGTTCCAGGTGCTGAGGGGCTTGAGCGCCGCGGCGAGGGTCTCGAGGTCCTCGCGCTCCTCGGGGGTGTCGGTGCGGCCCGAGAAGACGGCGTCGAACTTCTTGAGCAGCTCGTCGTGGGCGAAGAACTGCGCGTAGTTCTGCGCGAGGAGGGGAAGCAGGCGCCGCTGGTGCTTGCCGTAGTCGAGCAGCACGACCTCTTCGGTGCCGGTGCCGGAGTCGAACTGGCGGCGCTGGTTCGCGTAGGTGAGGGCGATGTGCAGGGCGAGCGCGGTGCCGGTGGTGGCGGCGCCGTCGAGCGACACACGGCCCTGCACGAGGGCGCCGAGCATCGTGAAGAAGCGGCGACCCGGCGTCGGGATGTCGGACGTGTAGGAGCCGTCCGCGGCGACCTGGCCGTAGCGGTCGAGCAGATTGAATCTGGGCACACGCACGCTTTCGAAGGCAAGCCGCCCATTGTCGATGCCGTTGAGGCCGCCCTTGACGCCGTCGTCCTCGCTGATGATGCCGGGGAGCATCGCGCCCTCGTCGTCGCGGATCGGCACGAAGAAGCAGTGCACGCCGTAGTTCACGCCGCCCGTGATGAGCTGTGCGAACACCGTCGCGGCCTTGCCGTGCAGCGCGGCGTTGCCGAGATAGTCCTTGTACGCGCCGCGGAACGGCGTGTGGATGACGAACTCCTCGGTGTCGGGGTCGTAGGTCGCGGTCGTGCCGATGGCCGCGACATCCGATCCGTGCCCGGTCTCGGTCATCGCGAACGCACCCGGGATGGAGAGATCGGTGATGCCCGGCATCCACTTGTCGTGGTGCTTCTCTGTGCCGAGCTGGAAGACGGCCGAGCCGAACAGACCCCACTGCACGCCGGACTTGATCTGCAGACTGGGGTCGGCGAGCACGAGCTCCTGGAAGCCGGCGAGGTTCGCGCCGTTGTCATTGAGTCCGCCGAACTTCTCGGGCATCGCGCGGCGCGAGCCGCCGTGCTCGACGAGCAGGTGCAGCTGCGTCAGCACCCGCTCGCGGTGCTCGGGCATCGACTGCCCCTCGATGCGCCAGAACGCGGGGTCCTTGATCATCTCGCGGGCTTCGCGGCGGGTGTCGCCCCACGTCCCGAGGAGCAGATCGGTGACCGCGGCGATGTCGATGCGGGGATCGGATGCCTCGGCCGCGGTGTGCGGGGCGGTCGGGGCTCCGCCGGCGGGCGTGTTCTTGTGAACGGCGGGCTTTTTGGTGCGGACGGCGGCGTCAGCCATGTGCATCACCTCTCGGTGCGACGGGGAAGGTCACGTATCCCTCGACCGTAGGACTCCCACAACCTGACCTCAAAGCCTCTGGTGAATGTCCACAACCACGGAGCGGCACGGGTGACGGATGCGTTGTGCGAGACGCACAGGATGGGCCGCTGCGGAGCCCGCGCGTCGCCCGTCCGACAGTCCCGAGCGAACGTCCGCGGCGAGGCCTAGGCTCAGGTCATGGCCCCTCCGACGGCGATCACGACCGCGTTCATCCCCGTGCACGATCCGCGCGCGAGTGCGCACTGGTACGCGGATGTCTTCGGTCTCGGCGTCGCCGAAGAGACGGACTTCTCGAGCGTGCTCTCCGGGTCGCACGGCCAGGTGACGCTCATGGGGCCGAAGAGCGGCATCCATGTCGTCCCCGGCCTGCCGTGGGCGACATGCAACTTCCGCGTCGACGACCTCGAGCCGGTGCCGGAACTCCTGGCCAGGCTCGGGGCCCATCCGGGCGAGGTGCAGGGCGACCCCGACCGCTGCCTGTTCTTCACCGCGACCGACCCCGACGGGAACATCATCCTCGTCACCGATCGGTGACCCGGACTCGATGGTCGACATGACCGACGACACCGCGTTCCTCGACACGTCGCCGCTCGACCTCGACGGCCGCGAACCCGATCTCGACGAGCGGTTCGGCGAGGGCGTGCTCGACGAGACGGTGTGGTGGCCGCACTACCTGCCGCACTGGTCGTCGCGCGAGCGCACCGCCGCCAAGTACTCGGTCGCACCCGACGCACTCGAGCTGTTCATCGACGCCGACACTGCGCCGTGGTCGCCCGAGTTCGACGGCGAGAACCGCGTCTCGCACCTGCAGACCGGCCAGTTCTCCGGTGATCGGGGCAGCGAGATCGGGCAGCACCGCTTCCGCGAGGGACTCGTGGTGCGCGAAGAGCAGCCGGAGCGACTGCTCCACCTCCCGAGGTTCGGTGTGATCGAGGTGCGGATGGCGGCGGTGCGCCACCCCGACGCCATGGTCGCGTTCTGGCCGATCGGGTTCGAAGGCACTCCCGACGACAGCGGCGAGATCTGCATCGCCGAGATCTTCGGCAGCGACCTGGACGACGAAGGCGGCTGGGTCGGCGTGGGCGTCAAGCGCCAGCACGACCCACGCCTGCACGACGACTTCGAGAAAGTGCGCGTCGAGGGCGACCTCACCGAGATGCACGACTACGCGGTCGAATGGACACCCGACGCGGTGCGGTTCTTCATCGACCACCGCTGGGTCAAGACCGTGCGCCAGACGATCGACTACCCCGTGCAGCTCATGCTCGATCTCTACGAGCTGCCGCGCGCCGACGGCACGCGCGACACCGCGGCGCTCCCCCACACGCTCCGCGTCGAGCGCGTGCGCACCTTCCCGCCGCTCTGATCCCCGAGCGCCCGTCTCAGAAGAGCCCGACGATGCGCCCCTCGTCATCCACGTCGATGCTGTTGGCCGCCGGCACGGCCGGCAGCCCCGGCATCGTCATGATGTCGCCGCAGATCATCACGACGAACCGCGCCCCTGCGGCGAGCCGCACCTCGCGGACGTCGACGACGTGCCCGGTCGGTGCGCCGCGCAGCCTCGGGTCGGTCGAGAACGAGTACTGCGTCTTCGCGACGCACACCGGGTACCCGCCGTAGCCCTCGTCCTGCAGGCGCTTGATCTGCGCGCGGACGGCGGTCGACGCGGTGATCTCGGACGCCCCGTAGATGCGGGTCGCGATCGCGCTCATCTTGCGCCACAGCGTCGCGTCATCCGGGTAGGTGAAGTGCAGAGCGGATGCTTCGTCCCCCTGCTCCGCCGCACGCTCGTCGCAGATCCGCACGACCTCGCGCGCGAGGTCCTCTGCCCCGGCGCCGCCCTCGGCGAAGTGCTTCGCGACCACCGCCGTGACCCCCACGGACTCCGCGGCCGCGACGAGCGCCGCGGTCTCAGCATCCGTATCCTCCGCACGATGGTTGATCGCGACCACCGTCGGGATCCCCCAGGTCTCGCGCAGGGTCGTGAGGTGCCGGATGAGGTTGGACGTGCCGCGATGCAGCGCCGCGACGTTCTCGTGCGGGAGGTCGGCGACGTCGGCACCGCCGTGGTACTTCATCGCGCGCACCGTCGCCACGACCACGGCGACGTCGGGGCGGAGGCCGGTCGTGCGGCAGAGGATGTCGACGAACTTCTCGGCGCCGAGGTCGGCGCCGAAGCCGGCCTCGGTGACGACGTAGTCGGCCATCCGCAGCGCGGAGTCGGTCGCGAGGTACGAGTTGCAGCCGTGCGCGATGTTCGCGAACGGACCGCCGTGCACGAACGCCGGCGTGTGCTCGAGGGTCTGCACGAGGTTCGGGGCGAGCGCGTCGCGCAGGATCGCGGCCATCGCGCCGTGCGCCTCGAGGTCGCGGGCCCGGATCGGCGCGCGGTCGCGGGTGTAGGCGACGACGATCTCGCCGAGGCGTTCCTTGAGGTCGGCGAGGCCCCTCGCGAGGCAGAAGATCGCCATGACCTCGCTCGCCACGACGATGTCGAAGCCGTCCTCCCGCGGGTAGCCGTTCGACGGGCCGCCGAGGCCGATCACCGCGTCGCGGAGCGCCCGGTCGTTCACGTCGAGCACGCGACGCCAGGTCACGCGCCGCATGTCGATGCCGAGGGCATTGCCGTGGTGTACGTGGTTGTCGATGAGCGCCGCGAGCAGGTTCGTCGCGATGGCGATGGCTGAGAAGTCGCCGGTGAAGTGGAGGTTGATGTCCTCCATCGGCACGACCTGCGCGTACCCGCCGCCCGCGGCGCCGCCTTTCATGCCGAACACCGGCCCGAGCGCGGGCTCGCGCAGGCAGATCATGGCCCGCTCGCCGATGCGGGTGAGCGCGTCGCCGAGGCCCACGGTGGTCGTCGTCTTGCCCTCGCCCGCCGGCGTCGGCGACACGGCGGTCATCAGCACGAGCCGCCCGCGCGGCCTCTCCTGGAGCGTCTGCAGATACCGCAGCGACACCTTCGCCTTGAAGCGGCCGTACGGCTCGAGCTCCTCGTCAGGGATGCCGAGCCCCTCGGCGATCCGGGTGATCGGCCAGAGTTCGGCCTGCTGTGCGATCTCGATGTTGCTCGTGGCCACGCCGTTCTCCCTTGACACGTTCCGGCCCCCGCCCCGTCGCGGGCCTCGTCGCCCGCCTCCGTCAGCCTATGCGTCGCAGCGGCGGCCTGGGATCGAGGCCGCAGTGTGACGCGGCGTCCACATCGTGTGCTCTCACCGAGGTCACCCGTCCTGCGCGCGCACGACATGTGGTCTCGGCGAGAACACATGAAGCGCGCACGCGGCGTGCGCGCAGCACACGCGGGGGCGCGTGACGCGCGCCCCGGGCTTCTCTACGGTGGAGTCATGGCCGCTCCGCCCGTGCGCACAGCCACCGTCGACGACGCAGCGCGCGTCGCCGAGCTGCTGCACGACTTCAACACCGAGTTCGACACAGAATCCCCTGGCCCGGCCGTGCTGGAAGAACGCCTCCGGCACCTGCTCGCGGGCACGCAGACGCTCGCACTCCTCGGCGGCGAGCAGGCCGATGGACTCGCACTCGTGACGCTGCGGCCCAACGTCTGGTACCCCGGCGCTGTCGCACTGCTCGACGAGATGTACGTCGCACCGGCGTCGCGCGGCGCGGGCATCGGAGGGGCAATCATCGAGCGACTGATCGCCGACTGCCGCCGAGAGGGCGTGTCGGCGATCGAGATCAACGTCGACGAGGGCGACGTCGACGCCCAGCGCTTCTACGAGAGCCACGGGTTCCACGGCTCCGACCCCCAGTCCGGCGAGCGCGCGTTCTTCTTCTTCCGGGAGTTCTGAGCCGCCGCCTCGTGCCGGAAGGCACGTCTGTGATCTCAGACGCAGGCCGGGGGAACTGGCCTGTACCGGCTGCGCCTCGCGCACCAGACTTGGGGACACCCCGGGCGCCGTGGCCCGGGCCACCCCGTGGGGAGTCCGACATGGCCGCACTCGGCGAGCAGCTCTTTCGACGCAAGCCCATCGTCATCCAGCAGAAGCACCACAAGGGCGAGGAGCTCGCCCGGAACATCGGCACCTTCCAGCTCATGATGTTCGGCGTCGGCGCGACCGTCGGCACCGGCATCTTCTTCGTGCTGAGCGAGTCGATCCCCGAGGCAGGGCCCGCCGTGATCATCTCGTTCATCGTCGCCGCGATCTGCGCAGGGCTCTCGGCGCTGTGCTACGCCGAGCTGGCATCGGCGATCCCGGTGAGCGGCTCGACGTACTCGTACACGTACCACGCACTGGGTGAGATCTGGGCGGTGATCATCGCGGGCTGCGTGCTGCTGGAGTACGGCGTCGCCGTCTCGGCGGTCGCGGTCGGCTGGAGCGGCTACTTCAACGAGCTGCTCGAGAACACCCTCGGGTTCCGGCTGCCGGATGCCCTGTCGGTGTCGTTCATCCCGGGATCGGACGGCGCGGCGACCGGCGGCATCATCAACCTGCCTGCCGTCGTCCTCGTCGGCCTGTGCTGTCTGCTCCTCATCCGCGGCGTCGCCGAGTCGGCCACCGTCAACACGATCATGGTCCTCATCAAGCTGGGCGTACTGGCGCTGTTCATCGTCCTCGGCTTCACCGCGTTCAACGCGGACCACTTCCAGGACTTCTTCGCTTTCGGTGCCGCCGGCATCAGCGCCGCCGCGGCGACGATCTTCTTCTCGTTCATCGGCCTCGACGCCGTCGCAACGGCCGGCGAGGAGGTGCGCAACCCGCAGAAGGCGCTCCCCCGCGCGATCATCGGAGCCCTCATCATCGTCTCGACGGTGTACATCCTCGTCGCGATCGCGGGGCTGGCCGCCGAGCCGGTCGAATTCTTCTCCACCGAGGAGGCCGGTGAGGCCGGTCTGGCGCAGATTCTGGAGAACATCACCGGCAACCCGGTCTGGGGAACGATCCTTGCGGCGGGCGCGGTCGTCTCCATCTTCTCGGTGACGCTGGTGACCCTGTACGGACAGACCCGCATCCTGTTCTCCATCTCGCGCGATGGGCTCGTGCCGCGGAAGTTCCTCAAGGTCAACGCCAAGACGATGACCCCGATCTACAACACGATCGTCGTCTCGGCGATCGTCGCGGTCATCGCCGGCTTCGTGCCGTCCGACTATCTGTGGGACACCGTCTCGATCGGCACTCTGGTCGCGTTCAGCGTCGTCGCGCTCGCCGTCATCGTGCTGCGGCGCACGAAGCCCGACCTCGAGCGTCCCTTCCGCGTGCCGCTCTACCCGGTGGTGCCGATCCTCACGATCGCCGCGTGCGTCTACATCCTGTCGGGGCTCGCCGCCGTCACATGGGTGATCTTCGGGTCGTGGATCGCGATCGTGCTGCTCTACTACTGGTTCTACGGCCGCCGGCATGCGACCCTCAACGACTACACCTCGCCGGAGCAGATCGCCGAGCCGATCCATCCCGAGGAGGAGACGTGACGTACCTCGTCGGTTACGGACCGCGAAACGACGATCGCAGCGCGGTCGAGCTCGCGTTCCAGTTCGCCCGATCCCATCCCGAGCCGGTCGTCGCGGTGTCGGTCGTGCCGCAGGGGTGGGGCACGCCGCTCGCCGGCGGCGTCGACCGCGAATACGAGGAGTGGGCCGCGAGCGAGGGCCGGCTGAGCGCAGGGCTCGCCCTGGCGGACTTCGCCCACCACCCCGGCATTCCCGCCGAGGCGGTGTGGGTCGCCGGCAGATCGGCGCCCGCGACGCTCATCGAGCAGGCCGTGGCGCGAGACGCGCGGATGATCGTGGTGGGGTCTGCCGAAGAGGCGGAGCCCGGTCGCGTCCGACTGACCTCCAAGACCGACCGACTCGTCCACTCCTCGCCCCTTCCCGTGGCCATCGCGCCGCGCAGCTACCGCACGACGAGCCCGGTGAAGAGGGTGACCGTCGGCTTCCGCGACGATGACGCCAGCTGGTCGCTGCTGAACCGCGTCGCGGAGTTCAGCCGGATCGCCTCGGCGCGGATGCGCCTGGTCACGTTCCTCGTGAACCCGTCGCGCCGCCCGGTCACCACCGACATCAGCCACGCACAGACCCAGGTCATCGAGCTGTGGGCCGTGCAGGCCGCGGCCGCGCAGCAAGAGGCGGCCGCGCACCTGAAGACGCTGGGGTTCTCGGACGACGAGCTCGAATACGGCATCGCCGCCGCCGGCGACTGGGGCACGGCGGTGTCATCGGTCGGCTGGACGGAGGGCGACGTCATGGTCGTGGGGTCGTCGTCGACGCATCGCCTTGCCCAGGTGTTCCTGGGCTCCAGCGCGTCGAAGATCCTGCGCAACGCACCGGTGCCCGTCGTGGTCGTGCCGGGGGTCGTCGCGTCGTAGCCAGCACAGAATGACGGATGCTGCGCCACGAGGTCGTGGCGCAGCATCCGTCGTCTCAGTGCGGCTAGAGCGAGAGGCCGTGGCCGAAGCGGAACAGCGGGTCGGCGGTGTCGAACGGCACGTCGGGGCGCGAGGCCTCGACCGCGGCCATCGAGCTCGGCACGTCGAACGGGAGCTTGCCGGTCGCCGGGGACCCGCCCGTCAGCACGTCGAGCAGCGCGTCGGCGTTGGCGCCCCAGTTCGCGGTGACCGCGGCCGCGGCGTCCACGAGCGGGCCGAGGATCGCGGGACGGTCGAGGAACACGTCCACGACCGTCGGCACGACCGCCGCGATCTCGCGCACGTGGGCGACGACCTCCTCGGGGAAGTCGAGCGACCCCGCGTGGAAGAAGTTCTCGAACATCGACGCGCGCTGCTCGTAGGGTGCCTGCAGACGGAGGATCGCAGCATCCGCTTCTTCCGGCGTGTCGACGACCTCGCCGAAAAGCGCGGCGGCCTCGGGCGCGATGCCCTCGACGTAGAGCTTCGCGCCGCGGCGCAGCGGCAGGGCGCCGTCGTTCGACAGCACGGCGAGCGAGGCGCGCTGCGCGGCCTCGCCTGCGGCGCGGAACTCGGCCGAGCCGACGATGGCGTCGGCCGCCTCGACGTCGACGAACGGGTTCTCGAACAGTCCGAGCTCGAACTTCTCGCGGAGCAGGCGGCGCGCGGAGACGTCGAGGCGCTCCTCGCTCACCAGGCCGTCGCGCACGAGGCCGAGGAGCAGCGACGGGTCGTGCTCGCCGCCGAACTGGTCGGCGCCGGCGTCGAGGATCTTCACCATGCGCTCGGCGGGGGTGAGATCCTCCACGCCCCACGCGCGGGCGGCGAAGTCGGTGCCCATGATCGGCTGGTCGGTGACGAGGCCCCAGTCGGTGCAGACGATGCCGTCGAAGCCGAAGCGCTCGCGCAGGAGGCCGGTGAGCACGCCCTTGTTGAAGCCGAAGCCGACCTCCTCGTACTCGGTGCCGACGGGCATGCCGTAGTACGGCATGATCTGACGGCCGCCGGCGGCGAAGATCTCCTCGAACGGCTTGAGGTGCAGCTCGAACTGCCCGCCCGGGTAGACCTGCTCGCGGCCGTAGTCGAAGTGCGGGTCCTCGCCGTCCTTCTGCGGGCCGCCGCCCGGGAAGTGCTTGGTCATGGTGCTCACCGAGCCGGGACCGAAGGCCTCACCCTGGAAGCCGCGCACGTACGCCGCGCCCAGCTCGCCCGCGAGCGCAGCGTCCTCGCCGAACGTCTGCAGCTGGCGCGCCCAGCGCGACTCGGTCGCGAGGTCGACCTGCGGGTGGAGGGCCACGCGGATCCCGACGGCCGTGTACTCCTGGCGCGCGATGTCGCCGAAGCGCTGCACGAGCTGCGCGTCACGCGTCGCCGCGAGGCCGAGCGGCTCGGGCCACTGCGAGAACGGGCCGGCGAACATCGCGGCGCCCGGGTTGTCACTGAACGAGTGGCGGGGATCCGTCGAGATCGACACCGGGATGCCGAGGCGGGTGGATGCTGCGAGCTCCTGCAGCTTGTTGTGCCAGGCCGCGATGTCACTGGCCTTGGGCGCGACGCCCAGCAGGTTGAAGTGGTTCATGTGGCGGCCGGCCACGTACTCGCGGTTGGACGGGATGCCGAAGGCCGAGTCGCCCTCCGACAGCTCCCCGCCCTCGCCCATCACGATCATCGTCTGGAAGAAGAGGCCTGCCTTCTCCTCCACGGTCATCGCGGCGAGGAGCAGCTCGACGCGTTCCTCTGTGGGCAGGCTCGCGTCGAGCCAGGGTCGGCTTTCGGGCGCGGCCGGGGTCGCAGCATCCGTCGTCAGAATGTCGGTCATCACTTCACTCCCTTGATGCGGTAGACGAGCACGGCGCCGGCGAGGGCGACGAGCGCGCCGAAGAGGTAGTACACGGTGTAGCCGCCGAGGGCGGTCGTGGCGCCGAAGGCGATGATGCCCGGGGCGATCGCCGGGGCGATCGACTGCGGCAGGGCGTTGGCGATGTTGAGCACGCCGAGGTCCTTCGCGGTGTCCTCCGGGTTCGGCAGCACCTCGGTCGCCAGGGCCAGGTCGACCGACATGAACGAGCCGGCGCCGAAGCCGATGATGGCCTGGGCGACGAGGACGACCGCGACGCTCGGAGCGAAGGCGAGGGTCACCAGACCCACGACCATGATGACGCCGGCGATGGCGACGAACGGGCGCCGCTTGCCGATCTTGTCGGAGAGCACACCGCCGAGGGGGCCCGAGATGGCCATCGCCACCATCGACGCGAGGTTGGCGATGAGGATCGTCGTGATCGCGGTCTGCTCATCCAGGCCGAACTTCTCGGTGAGGTAGAAGGGCAGGAAGGTCGCGATGCCGGCGTAGCCGAACATGACGAGGAACTTCGTGAGCCAGGTCCAGCCGAAGTCAGGGTGCTTGGCCGGGTTGAACACGAAGGAGCCGAAGAACTGGCCGATCGTGAACTTCTGGGCGGGCTTGTGGTCGAGGCGGCGGTCCTTCAGCACGAGGACGAACAGCACGGCGAGCACGGTGGCGATGGCCGCCGGAACGACGAAGCGCGCGAAGTCGTCCGACAGGAAGTTGACGAGGAACGAGCCCGCGAGGATGCCGAGGGGCGTGGTCAGTCCGACGATGCCCGACACCTTGCCGCGGCCCGTGACAGGGACCTGGTCGGGCAGCGTCGCGTTGGCGGCGGCGAGCACCGAATTCATCGCGGTCTGCACGAGGCACCACGCGATGAGCACGACCCACACCGACTCCGCGACGCCGATGAGGGCGAAACCTCCGAGGCCGACGAGCGTGCCGCCGAGGATCCACGGGCGGCGCATGCCGAACCGCGAGGTCGTGCGGTCGGAGAGGCGGCCGGCGAGCGGGTTGGCGATGAGCGCGAAGAACGCCCCGACGCCCATGACGAGGCCGAGGTTCGCGGTCGCCTGCCCCTCGGGTGAGATGTGCTGCACCTTGAAAGCCATCGAGACGAGCACCGGCGTGAGCAGCGCGAGATAGACGCCGAAGTTGACCGCGGCAAGGCCGGGCGTGTACCCACGGGGAGTCTTGTCGGGCGTCGTGCCCGGTGCCTTGAAACCGGTCGTGCCGGCGGCCGCGGCCGTCGCGGCGGGTGACATCTCTGTCATCGGAGTCCTTTCTCGGGTGCGACGCGGGTCGTCTGCGAGGCGCGTCGATGCACGAGGATACATGAAACTCGACCGTTTGGTAACTGAAATTCGACCGTGTGGTAATCGACGAGGATAGGATGAGCGCGGGGGGAGCGCAGAGAGGCGGGTGGTCACGTGGCGACAAGTGCACCCGGCACCGTGCGCACCGCCCGTACCGAGCAGACCCGCGCTGCGATCGTCGCGGCCGCGCACGACGCCTTCGTCGCCCGTGGGTACCGCGCCACGTCGCTCCGCGACATCGCGGCCGCCGCCGGCATCAGCCACCCCGGACTGCTCCGGCACTTCGCCACCAAGGATGAACTTCTCGCAGCCGTGGTCGACCTCTTCGAGCGCGACAACGAGACCGAGCTCCTCGAGCGCATGGCCGCGGAAGACCCCGGCACGCTCGCGTACAGCGAGCTCGCCCGGCGCAACGAGACCGTGCCCGGCTACCTCGCGCTGTTCGCCGCACTCACGGGCGAAGCATCCACTCCCCGTCATCCCGCGCACGAGATCATGCGCGACCGGTACGCGCGCCTGCGGGAGCTGTCGATCGACGCCATCGACGAGGCGATCACGCAGGCCATCGTGTCCGCCGACCGCGACCCGGCGGGTGAGGCCGTGCGCATCGCGGCCGCGTGGGACGGCCTGCAGCTGCTGGCGCAGTACGTTCCCGAGCGCGTCGACATCGCCGCGGCGCTCGAGACCTATGAGGAGTCGCTCGCGCTGCCCGTCGGATGGCGCGACGCCGACGATCCCTCACCGGCGTCGACGGCCGTGCCGGTGCCGCCGATGCCCAGTTTCGCCATCCCGGATGCTGCGCCCTCGGGCTACCGCGTGGGACGCGAGCGCCGCGCGCTCATCGTCGACGGAGCCACCGCCCTCTTCGCCGAGGAGGGGTACGGCGACACGAGCCTGCGCGACATCGCCGAGCGCGTCGGCGTCTCGAAGTCGACGCTGCTGCACTACTTCGGCTCGAAGGAGGAGCTGCTGAGCGCGGTGCTGAGCCACCGCGACCAGCAGATCGAGTCGCGCGCGGACTACGTCGCCGCGGATCGCGCGGCGGACGAGCTGCGAGGACTCCCCCTCGGCGCGACCGTCAACGCGGCGACGGCGCCCGGCCTGATCGAGGTGTATGCCGTGCTGTCGTCGGAGGCCGTGCCCGCCGACCACCCGGCCCACGCGTACTTCGAGCAGCGCTTCCGCGGCGTGGTGGACCACTTCGCCGCGCTGTTCCGCGCGGCCCAGGAGGACGGAGACCTGCCCTCCCACCGCGACCCCGAGTTCGAGGCGCTGTGGCTCACCGCCCTGTGGGACGGCCTGCAATACCAGTGGCTGTACGACCGTTCGTCGGTGGATGTCGCGACCCAGCTGACCGCGCACCTCGACGACGTGCTGCCCCGTTCCGGTTAGACGCCGACCGGGCGATGTTCACATCGGGCGCTGTCGCCGAGGTCACGCGTTGTGTGCGCACATATCGCGCGTTCTCGGTGAGAGCACCCGATCTGACCGGGCTCTGCGACCGGCCTCTTCAGCCTCAGGCGGCGGCGACCACCGCGAGCACGGCGTCGCCGTAGGCCTCGCGCTTCTTGGCGCCGATGCCCGAGACGCCGTCGAGGTCGGCGAGGCTCGCTGGGCGACGTTCGGCGAGCGCCCGCAGCGTCGCGTCGCCGAACACGATGTAGGCGGGCACGCCGAGCTCCTTCGCGACGCCGGCGCGCCACGCGCGCAGCGCCTCGAAGAGGCCCGCGTTCGCGGGGTCGAGGGACTCGGGAGCGGTAGTCTTGCGCACGCGGGCGACCCCGCCGGAGCGGCCCATCACGTCTCGGCGCAGCGGCACCGGCGTCTCGCCGCGCAGCACGCCGCCCGCCGATTCGCCGAGTGCGAGCGTGCCGTACTCGCCGCGGGCGACGAGGATGCCGCGGGCCAGCAGCTGTCGGATCACGCTGCGCCAGTCCTGGTCGCTGAGGTCGGCGCCGAGCCCGTAGGTCGAGAGCTGGTCGTGTCCCTGCTGGCGGATGCGGTCGGTCGAGGCGCCGCGGAGGATGTCGACGAGGTGCCCCGCGCCGAACGCCTGGCCCCGCTCACGCTGCAGGCGCACGATCGTCGACAGCAGCTTCTGCGCGGGGACGAGTCCGTCCCACGTGTCGGGCGCTTCGAGGCAGGTGTCGCAGTTGCCGCACGGGGTGGAGGCTTCGCCGAAGTAGGCGAGCAGGTTCTGGCGGCGGCATCCGACCGTCTCGCAGAGGCCCAGCATGGCGTCGAGGTGCTGGCCCAGCCGGGTCTTGAAGGCGCGGTCGCCCGGCGACTGGTCGATCATGCGGCGCTGCTGCACGACGTCGCCGAGCCCGTAGGCCATCCATGCGACGGATGCCTCGCCGTCGCGGCCCGCGCGACCGGTCTCCTGGTAGTACCCTTCGACCGACTTCGGCAGGTCGATGTGCGCGACGAAGCGCACGTCGGGCTTGTCGATGCCCATGCCGAACGCGATCGTCGCGACCATCACGACGCCGTCTTCGCGGAGGAACCGGGACTGGTTCGCGGCGCGCGTCTCGGCAGGAAGACCGGCGTGATACGGCAGGGCGTCGACGCCCTGCGCGGAGAGGAACTCGGCCGTCTGCTCCACGGACTTGCGGCTCAGCGCGTAGACGATGCCGGCCGCACCCGACCCCTGTGATCGGATGAACGCGACGAGCTGGCGCCGCGGGTCGGACTTGGCCTCGATGCGGTATTGGATGTTGGGCCGGTCGAAGCTCGACACGAAGTGGCGCGCCTGCGGCAGCTGCAGCCGCTCGGTCATCTCGCGGTGCGTCGCCGGTGTCGCCGTGGCCGTGAGCGCGAGGCGCGGCACGCCGGGGAAGCGCTCGGCGAGCGCGCCCAGCGCGAGGTAGTCGGGGCGGAAGTCGTGGCCCCATTGCGACACGCAGTGCGCCTCGTCTATAGCGATGACGCTCAGCTTGCCGCGCGCAAGGAAACGCAGCGTCGACTCGGTGTTGAGCCGCTCGGGGGCGACGTAGAGGAGGTCGAGCTCGCCCGCGAGGTACGCGCGCTCGACGGCCGCGCGCTCCGGCGGCGCTTGCGTGGAATTGAGGTACGCCGCCCGCACGCCGTTGGCGACGAGCGCGTCGACCTGATCGTGCATCAGGGCGATGAGCGGGCTCACGACCAGTCCCGTGCCCGGGCGCACCAGCGCGGGCACCTGGTAGCAGACGCTCTTGCCGCCGCCGGTCGGCATCAGCACGACGGCGTCGCCGCCGGTGATGACGTGATCGACGATCGCGCCCTGCCCACCGCGGAACGCGTCGTAGCCGTACACCTCGCGCAGCACGGTGGCTGCGTCGGCACCCGTGAAGTCGCGGCGCGGACCGGCTCCCGCGAACGGGTCGATCGACGTCGAACCGCCCGCCAGCGGGTCGGGCGGCGGCATCCACCCGTCCTCCGGCGGAGCCCACGAGTCGTCGGGCGGGGGCGCGCTGTACTCATCGGCCGGCGGCGCCCAGGCGGGCTCCCACGCGAGGTCGGCGTACGGGTCGCCCTGGGGGATCGTCACCTGTCCCAGGGTAGCCGCGGCGTCCGACGCACTCCCTCGCACCCCCCACCGTGGTGCACAACCCGTGCCGAACCGACTTCTGCGGGTTCTGTGGAGGAGCCTCCCGGCATCCTCAACTGAGGATCAGGGCCGGGATGAGGAGCGGCGCCCCGAGGC
Source organism: Microbacterium sp. F01 (assembly GCF_056156365.1). NCBI lineage: Bacteria > Bacillati > Actinomycetota > Actinomycetes > Micrococcales > Microbacteriaceae > Microbacterium > Microbacterium sp. F01. Next base: position 342,727 of record NZ_CM149592.1, on the reverse strand, counting down.
GGGGGCCGCAGTCCGGCCCTGGTCCTCAATCGAGGAGCGGGTGAAGCCGCACCACCCCGAGCTCAGCACCACTTCTGCGCGAGCGTCGTGATGACGTTCACGTTGCGGTTGGTCGCGACGCCCAGCAGCTTCGCCGCGCGGAGCGGATCGACGGTGCCGGCCTGGTAACCCGGGCCCAGCAGCGCATGCGCGACGCGGCCGCGCACGACCATCTCACCGGCATCCGTCGTGAGCCCCTCGATCTCGGCGACCGTGTCGCCCGGCAGCGCTTCCTTCAGCAGATACACGTAGTGGCGCTCCAGGCCGTGACGGCCGGCGGTGAGGACGACGGCGTCACGGGCGATCGCCGCCAGCTCGGCGGTCGTGAACACCATCGTCGGCACGTCGAACCCGCGATCGGCGGCGAAGGCCTCCTCGAGCGCCTTCTCGATCTTCGCCCGCGAGCGCATCGGCGTCGTGAAGCGCACGTTGCCGGTGTTGATGTGCGTCTCGACGTCGGTGAACCCGACGCCCTCGACCGCGCGCACGATGTCGGCCTTCGGAAACTTCCGATTCGCCCCGAGGTTGATCGCCCGCAGGAACGCCACATAGGTCGGCATGCCGCCATCATCCCCGATGCCTCCGCCCACCGCATGCGGTAGCGTCGCCGTCATGCAATGCCTGTGACCCGTCTCCGTCACCACCTCGTCCGCCGCGATCCGCACGGACTGATTCACGGATGCTGCGACGCAGCGTCCTCGAAAGGCATCGCATGTTCTCTTCCCCGTCGTCCCTGCCGCTCGCCGGCAAGACCGCCCTCGTCACCGGCGTCTCGCGCCGGCGCGGCATCGGCTTCGCCGTCGCCACCCAGTTCGCGCGCCTCGGCGCCGACGTCTTCCTCCACCACTACCGCCCGCACGACACCCGCCTGCCGTGGGGTGGCGACGACCTCGACGCCGTCCGCGAAAGCCTGCGCACGGAGCTCGCGCCCAGCGCGCAGCTCGGTGACATCAGCGCGGACCTGCGGGACGCAGCATCCGTCCCCCTCGTCATCGAGGCCGCAACGGCACTGACCGGGCGGCTCGACATCCTGGTGTGCAACCACGCGCAGTCGGGCGACGACGGGTCGATCCTCGACATGACCGCCGAGCGGCTCGACGCGTTCTGGCAGACCAACACCCGCTCGACGCTCCTGCTGACGCGGGAGTTCGCGGCGCTGCACGCGGGGCCCCTCGACCCCGGGGCGCACCCCGGCGAGCGCGTCGAGCGGAGGGGTCCGTTCGCCGAGCCGACCGGGCGCGTGTTCTGGATGACGTCGGGGCAGATCCATGGCGCGCTGCGCGGCGAGGTCGCGTACGCCGCGAGCAAGGCGGCGCTCGCGGGCGTCACGAAGACGGTGGCTGCCGAGCTGCTCGACCTCGGCATCGTCCTCAACACGATCGATCCCGGCCCGGTCAACACCGGCTATCTCGACCCCGAGACGACCGACCGGCCCCTCGACGAGATCGAGGCGTGGATGCGGGCGACACCCTTCGGCCGCTACGGCGAGCCCGCCGACCCGGCGCGGCTCATCGGCTGGCTCGCGACGCCCGACGGCGCGTGGGTCGTCGGCCAGGTGCTGTCGACCGACGGCGGCCTCGGACTCGGCTGAGGGCCTCACCCCGGCCGCGCGCCGTACAGGCATGTCCGGACTTCGCGGCGCTCCGCGAGCGGTGCCCTGCGATGTCCGGACTTCGGCCGCCATCCGCAGGCGATGCCCTGCGATGTCCGGACTTCGGCCGCCATCCGCAGGCGGTGCCCTGCGAAGTCCGGACTTCGGCCGCCATCCGCGGGCGGTGCCCTGCGATGTCCGGACTTCGGCCGCCGCCCGCGGGAAGTGCCCTGCGAAGTCCGGACTTCGGCCGCCGTCCGCGGGCGATGCCCTGCGAAGTCCGGACATCGCACGCCGTCCGCAGGCGGTGCCCTGCGAAGTCCGGACATCGCACCCGGCGGATGGATGCGTCGGCACGCGGCCGCGGGCAGATCCAGCGCGGCGACGACTACAGGCGCACGACCTCGGTCACCCGCACCACGGCGGTGCCGGCCTCCTCCGAGGCCGCGAGGTCGACCACGCCGCGGATGCGCCAGTCGTGGTCGCCCGCCGGGTCGTCGATCGTCTGCTCGACGCGCCAGAGCCCCGAGGACGCAGCATCCGTCTCGTCTACGGTCACGAGTCGCGGCGACCGGGCCGCGCCGCCCGTCAGGATCTCGTCGTGGTCGTCGAAGTAGGCGTCGAGCGCCGCCGGCCAATCGACCTCGGGGTCGAGTTCGACGAGCTCCTCGTCGCGCTGCAGCGCGGCCAGCTGCACGCGCCGGAACAGCTCGTTGCGCACCAGCACGCCGAACGCGCGCCGGTTCGTCAGCACCGACGGCGGGGCCGGCGGGACCACCGGCGCCGACGGGTCGTCGACGGGGTTGATCAGCGCCTCCCACTCGTCGACGAGGCTCGAGTCGACCTGCCGTACGACCTCGCCGAGCCACGCGACCAGATCGTGCAGGTCATCGGTCTGGGCCTCGGCGGGCACGGTCTGGCGCACCGCGCGGTACGCGTCGGAGAGGTAGCGCAGCACCAGGCCCTCGCTGCGCGCGAGCTGGTACAGCGAGATGAGCTCCGAGAACGACAGCGCGCGCTCGAACATGTCGCGCACGACCGACTTCGGCGACAGCTCGAAGTCCCGCACCCACGGCTGGCTCGACGCGAACACCTCGTAGGACTGCGCGAGCAGCTCCTCGAGCGGCTTCGGGTACGTGACCTCTTCGAGCAGCGCCATGCGCTCGTCGTACTCGATGCCGTCGGCCTTCATCGCCGCGACAGCCTCGCCGCGCGCCTTGAACTCCTGCTGCGACAGGATCGGCCGCGGGTCGTCGAGCGTCGCCTCGATCACGCTCACGACGTCGAGCGCGTAATGCCCGCTTCCGGCGGCCCCCGCCGTGTCGTCCGGGTCGAGCAGCTCGATCGCGGCGAGCGCGAATGGCGACAGCGGCTGGTTGAGCGCGAAGTTCGGCTGCAGATCGACAGTCAGACGGATGTGATTCCGGATGCTGCGGGCCGAGGCATCCGTGCTCCCCGAAGTACGGTCGATCTCGACCACGTCCGCGGTGAGGAGCGTCCGGAAGATCGCGATCGCGCGCCGCGCGAGCTCGTACCGCCGGGCGCGCGGCTCGTGGTTGTCGAACACGAGGCTGCGCACATTCGAGAACACGTCGCCGCCGCGGGCGATGACGTTGATGAGCATCGCGGCGGTGAGCTGAAGCTGCGGCACGAGCGGCTCGGGCTCGGCCTCGACGAGGCGCTCGAACGATCCGAGTCCCCAGTTGACGACGCCCGTGGGTGCCTTCTTGCGCACGATCTTCTTGCGCTTGGCAGGGTCGTCGCCGGCCTTGCGGAGCGCCGCCTCGTTCTCGATCTCCCACTCCGGAGCCATCACGACGACGGTTCCCGACGTGTCGTACCCGGCGCGGCCGGCGCGACCGGCAACCTGGTGGAACTCACGCGCGGTCAGCTGCCGCATCTTCGTGCCGTCGAACTTCGACAGCGCCGTGATGAGCACCGTGCGGATGGGCACGTTGATGCCGACGCCCAGGGTGTCGGTGCCGCAGATCACCCGCAGCAGCCCGCGCTGGGCGAGCGTCTCGACGAGGCGGCGGTAGCGCGGCAGCATGCCCGCGTGGTGCACGCCGATGCCCGCGCGCACGTATCGCGACAGCGTGCGGCCGAACGCGGTCGTGAACCGGAAGCCGCCGATCGCCTCGGCGATCGCATCCCGCTGCTCGCGCGAGACGATCCGGATCGACGACAGCGCCTGCGCCCGCTCCATCGCGGCGGCCTGCGAGAAGTGCACGATGTACACCGGCGACTCGCCGGTCTGCAGCAGCTCCTCGACGGTCTCGTGCACCGGCGTGCGCGCGTAGGAGAAGTGCAGCGGCACCGGTCGCTCGACACCCGTGATGCGCGAGACCGTGCGACCGGTGCGGCGCTCGAGGTCCTCGGCGATCGTCGTGACGTCGCCGAGCGTGGCCGACATCAGCACGAACTGCGCGCGTGGCAGGAGCAGCAGCGGCACCTGCCACGCCCATCCGCGGTCGGGGTCGCCGTAGTAGTGGAACTCGTCCATCACGACCTGGTCGACCGCGGCGTCGGCGCCCTGGCGCAGCGCGAGGTTCGCCAGGATCTCGGCCGTGCAGCACACGATCGGGGCATCCGGGTTGACCGACGAGTCACCGGTGACCATGCCGACGTTCGCCGCGCCGAAGATGTCGACGAGCGCGAAGAACTTCTCGCTCACGAGCGCCTTGATCGGTGCGGTGTAATACGTGCGGCCGCCACGCGCGACGCACGCCGCGTGGGCGGCGACCGCCACCAGCGACTTGCCCGTGCCCGTCGGCGTCGACAGGATGACGTGCGAGCCCGACACGATCTCGATGACCGCCTCGTCCTGCGCGGGGTACAGCGCGAAGCCCTGATCCCCCGCCCACTCCACGAACGCGTCGTACAGCGCATCGGCGTCGGGCGCCCCGGCGGGCGACCCGGATGCCTCGGCCGCCGCGGCGATGGTCTCGAGAAGCGTCACCGTCCGAGTCTGCCAGGTCGCAGCATCCGCTCCCCTGCCACGAGTGCCGCCGCGGGCGGGCGGACGGGCGGGGCGACGGCACGGAATGGGAACGGATGCTGCGGCCCGCGGCATCCGTCCCCCCAGGGTCCTAGCCGGCGAGCGCCGCCTGGATGATGGAGGCGAAGGCCTGCTGGCCCCTCCCCTTCCCGCAAGAGGTCCACGTGCACGCGCGGTGGCGGAATCAGGCCGCGCACACGTACGTTGAGAACGACGACGAAGGGACTGAAGTGACCGAGACGCAAACGCAGACCATCGTGACCCGCAACGACGAGGACCGCCGCTACGAGGGGCACGTCGATGGGGTGCTCGCGGGATTCACCGTGTTCCGCATCGACGCGAAGGGCCGCCTGCACTTCCCGCACACGGAGGTCGACCCGGCATTCCGCGGCCGGGGCATCGCCCAGGCGATCGTCTCGGAGGCGATGGCGGATGTCGCGCGCCGCGGCGAGACCGTCGTGCCGCACTGCCCCGTGGTGGCCAAGTACGTCCGCGAGAACGACGTGGCCGGGCTCACCGTCGAGTGGCCCGACCAGCCGCACCCGGAGTGATCGGGCCGGCGACATGACCCGACTGGACGCCGACGACGCTGTCGCCACCGAGTCCGCGGTCGAATGCGCGGGACCGCGCACCCTGCTGCTCGAGGCCCGCGAGGTGCCGCTCGGCGGCGTGCGGGCGATGTCGGTGCACCGCGCGCTGCCGCAGCGCGAACTGCCGCTCGTCGGCGCCTGGTGTTTCCTCGACCGGTTCGGACCGCAGGAGACGCGCATGCGCGTCGAGCCCCACCCGCACATCGGCCTGCAGACCGTGACCTGGCCGTACCTCGGCGACGTGCGGCACCGCGACACCGTGGGAAGCGATGTCGTGGTGCGCCGCGGCGCGCTCAACCTCATGACGAGCGGCGCGGGCATCGCCCACTCCGAGTACTCCGTCGGAGAGGATGCCGCACCGCTCGACGCGCTGCAGCTCTGGGTCGCCCTTCCCGAGTCGCGACGCCACGGCGGACCCGCGTTCGAGCAGCACGCGGTGCTGCCCGAGCTGGAGCTCCGCCCGATCGCGGGCGAGGCGGGCTCGGCCACGGTCGTGCTCGGCGAGCTCGGCGGCGTCGCCTCGCCGGCCACCGTCTACACGCCGATCGTCGGCGCCGAGCTGCGGATTCCGGCGGGTTCGACCGTGACCGTGCCGCTCGACTCCGCCTGGGAGCACGCGCTCGTCGCCGTCTACGGCGAGGCCTCGGTCGTCGCCGACGCGGGTGACGACGTCGTCGCCGACGCCGCGCACCTCCTGTACCTCGGTACCCATCGCGACGACGTCGTGATCTCGAGCCCCGCGGGCGCGACGCTCTTCCTCCTCGGCGGCGAGCCGTTCGAGGACGACGTCGTCATGTGGTGGAACTTCGTCGGCCGCACACACGAAGAGATCGTCGAGGCCCGCGAGGCCTGGGAGTCAGGCTCCGCCCGCTTCGGCCACGTCATCGGCCACGGCGACGAGCGCATCCCCGCCCCGCCGATGCCGGCCGTGCGCCTCACCCGGCGCCGGCGCCGCCTGTAACGCCTTCCCCGCACGAGTCTTCGCGGAACGGATGCTGCGGCCCGCAGCATCCGATTTCAAGAACGCGCTGCGCGCCCGGGCCGAGTCCGCGGGGCCGAGTCGAGCCGAGGCTCGCGACTCGTGGAAGTCGCTGCGCCACATCGTTGGAGCGCAGCGACCTCCACCGTAACGGCCCGAACGATCGCAGCGAATGAGAGCTCAGTGAGAATCGTCCGGCCCCATCCCAGTACGCTGGGCACGTGGCTGCCGGCACCCGGATTTCAACGAGCGTTCTGCTCACCTGCGCCGCGATCGGCGTCGCGACCGGCGTTCTGCAGGCGGGCGCAGGGGCGATCAGCGGCTTCGTCTCGGCGGGCGCGCCGATCCTCTACGGGCTCGTACTCGGCGTACACGTGCTGCCCGGCGTCGTCGCGCAGGAGCTGCTGCGCCGACCCTGGGTCGCGCTCATCACCCACATGGTCGCCGCTCTGGTCGCGAGCGCGGTCGTGCCGCTCTGGATCGGTCGCTACATCGGCACCGCCCTCCTCATCGGCGGACTGCAGGAGCTGATCGCCGCGATCTCGCGCTACAAGCGCTGGGAGCCGTGGCGGTTCTTCCTCTCGGCGGTGATCGTGGGCGCCGTCATCGCGGCCGCGATCTGGTTCGCGGCCGACGTGACGCGGTTCCCGCTGTGGGGTCAGATCGTCTACGTCGCGCTGTTCATCGTCGGCCCCGTGGCCTGGACGGCCGTCGGCCTCGCGATCGGCTCCGCGTTGCGGCGCGCCGGGGTCGCCCGCCGCAGTCAGCGCTGACTCTCGTCTCGAGGGCCGTTTCGCCGCCGCCTAGGGTGCCGGTAGGTTAGGGAAGGCTAAGTTTCCCTCGACGATCGGATGCCCGTGTCTTCTGCCGTGCCGCTGCTGCGCGTGCGCGAGCTCGGCATCACCCACGACGGCGAGACCACCCCGGCGCCGGCATGCGTGTCGTTCGACATCGCTCCCGGTGAGGTCGTGCTGCTGCTCGGACCGAGCGGATCGGGCAAGTCGACGCTGACCCTCGCATTGAACGGGCTGCTGCCGCAGGCCGTGCCGGCGACCGTCACCGGGTCGGTCGAGGTCGACGGGCTCGACACGCAGGCGACGCCCGTCGCCGCGCTGAGCACGCGTGTGGGGATGGTCTTCCAGGATCCCGACGCGCAGCTCGTGACCGGCACGCTCCTCGATGAGGTGGCCTTCGGACCGGAGAACCTGCGGATGCCGGTGGCCGAAGTGCTCGCCCGCGCCGAGGAGGCCCTCCGGCGGGTGGGCCTGTGGGAGCGCCGGCGGGAGAACCCCGACCGCCTGTCGGGCGGCGGACGCCAGCGGCTCGCGATCGCCTGCGCGCTCGCGGTGGGATCCCCGCTCCTCGTGCTCGACGAGCCGACCGCGAACCTCGACCCCGCCGGGATCGAGGAGGTCTACGCCGCCCTCGCCGAGCTCGTCGCCGCCGGCGACCGGGCGATCCTCCTCGTCGAGCACAACCTCGACGCCGCGGTCGGCTTCGTCGACCGGGTCGTCGTCCTCGACCACGACGGATTCCTCGCCGCCGACGGATCGGTGGATCACGTGCTGCGGGAGCGCGCCGAGGACCTGCACGCGATGGGCGTATGGCTGCCCGTGTCGACGATCGCCGCCCTGCGGCTGCGCCGCGCCGGCTTCCGGCTCGACCCGCTGCCTCTCACTCCCGATGAGCTGCGCGCGGCGCTCGACGCCGAGCCGACCCCGGCCGGGATTGCGGCACCTCCATCGCCCGCAGCATTCGGAATCCGGACATTCGTGCAGATTCCGGATGCTGCGGCCCGCGGGCTCGGGAAACACGACGAATCTCCGAAATCCGGATCCGCGTATGAGCGGTCTGATCAGGCGCCGCTGATCCGGGTGCGGAACCTCACGTTGCGCCGCGGGCGCACCGAGGTGCTCCACGGCGTCGACCTCGACATCCCCCGCGGCGCCTTCGTCGCGGTGGTCGGTGCGAACGGTGCGGGAAAGACCAGCCTCATCCAGGCCCTCGCCGGAGTCGTCTCGCCGCCGAAGGGCACCGTGCACGTCGACGGGCTCGACGTCGGTCGGACCGATGCGCGCGCGCTCAGCTCGCGCATCGGGTTCGTCTTCCAGAACCCCGAGCACCAGTTCATCGCGCACACCGTGTTCGACGAGATCGCGCACGGCCTGCGCCGCCAGCACCTCTCCGATGACGAGGTCCGCGTGCGCACCGAGGCCCTGCTCGACCGCTTCGGCCTCGCCGCGAAGGCCGAGAGCCACCCGTTCCTGCTGTCGGGCGGGCAGAAGCGCCGCCTCTCGGTCGGCACCGCCCTCGTGGCCGGCGCCCCGGTGCTCGTGCTCGACGAGCCGACCTTCGGCCAGGACCGCGCCCGCGCCGACGAACTCCTCTCGCTCCTGTCGGAGCTCAACGCCGAGGGCACCACCATCGTCGTCGTCACGCACGACATGCAGCTCGTCACCGACTACGCCGACCGCGCCGTCGTCCTCGCCGACGGACGCGTGCTCGCCGACGGCCCCACCGCCGACCTCTTCGCCGACGACGCGCTCATCGCCCGCGCGGGCCTGCGCCCACCACCGCTCCGCCGCGCACTCCAGGGCGTTCGTAACCACCCGGAGCTCGCCCGCGTCGCCCGCCTGGCCGACCTCGCCGAAGCGACTCGAGCCTCGCACGCGACGGGAGGTGCCGCGTGACCGACACCGGACCCCTCACTGCGGCGACGGCCGCGCACTCGACGTTCGATCCGTACGCGCGGCGAGTCGAGGCATCCACCGTCCGTTTCCTGTACGGGATGAACCCACTCGCGAAGCTCGCCGCCCCGTTGCCCGCGATGGTGCTGCTCGTGTTCGTGAGGGATGCTGCGACCCCCGCCGCGTTCCTCGCGCTCGCGTACGCCGTGCTGCTGGTGGGGGTGTCGTTCACGCGGCGTCTCGCGGCCATCCTGTTCCTGGCGCTGCCGCTCAGCGCGGTCGTGATCGGCTTCGGGTTCGCGCTCTGGACCGACGCGTCGCGCGTCGACCAGTCCGTCGTCGTGTGGCAGATCGGCGGCTGGACCATGTACGGCGGCGCGCTCGAGGTGGGTTTCGCCACGGGTCTGCGCCTCGCCGCGATCCTCGCCCTCACGCTCATCGCGGGGCTGTCGACGACCGGACCCGACCTCGTGCGCGCCGCCGTCCAGCAGCTGCGCGTGCCGTACCGCATCGGGTACACGGCGCTGGCGGCGTTCCGCTTCGTGCCGCGGTTCGGCCACGAGCTCGACGTCATCCGCCAGGCGCACCGCGTCCGCGGCGCCCACGGCGGGCGCGGACCGTTCTCGGCGGTCGCCCGCTGGTTCGGGTACGTCGTGCCGCTCATGGCCGGCGCGATCCGCCACGCCGAGCGCGTCGCGCTGGCCATGGACGCCCGCGCCTTCGGCGCCCACCCCGACCGCACCGAGCGGTACCTCGTGCCGTGGCGCGTGCGCGACACCGTGTTCGTCCTCGCGTTCTGGGCGGCCTCCGCCGCGCTGTTCGCCGCCCTCTTCCCCTGGGGTCTCTGACCTCTCCCGACAAGGAGCACCGACATGGCTCACCCCCGACTGGTCAAGCCCGAGACGCAGGGTCTCGTGCACCTCACGGTGCTGCGCACCGAGCGACTGTCGCCGCACTGGAAGCGCGTGACGCTCGGGGGCGGCGAGATCGACCGCTTCCACGCGATGGGCTACGACCAGTGGTTCCGTCTGTTCCTGCCGCTCGGCGGCGACGAGGGCCTGGAACGCCTGCCCGCGAAGGCGAACAAGATGTTCGGCTACCTCAAGTACCTCCGCATCCCCGACGGCGTGCGGCCGGTGATGCGCAACTACACCGTGCGCGCGTTCCGCCCCGCGACCGAGACCGCGGGGGCCGAGATCGACGTCGACTTCGTGATCCACGGCTCCGCCGCCGACGGCACGGCCGGCCCGGCCTCGCGGTGGGCCGAGTCCTGCCAGGCCGGCGAGAGCGTCGTCGTGATCGACGAGGGCCTCACCTTCAACCCCGACCGCGGCACCGACCACGTCGTGCTGGTCTCCGACGAGACCGGCCTCCCCGCGATCGCCGGCATCTGCGCCTCGCTGCCGTCGCACGCCGCCGGGCTCGCCATCGTCGAGGTGCCCTCGGCCGAAGACGCACTCGACTTCCCACGCCCTGCCGGCGTCACGGTGCGCTGGATCGTCCGTGAGCACGACGTGAAGCCCGGAACCCTCGCGCTGCAGGCACTCCGCGAGGCTTCGATTCCGGATGCTGCGTTCCACGCGTACGTCGTCGGCGAGCAGGCTCTCGCCACCGAGGGTCGCCGGTACCTGGTCAGCGAGCGCGGCGTCTCGAAGGACCTGGTGAGCTTCACCGGCTACTGGCGCGTCGGCGCCGCGTCGCCCGCCCCGAAGTCTCAGCGCGCGACCGCCGAGGCCCACTCGTGAGCGGCCCCGCACAGTCTCCCGCCGCCCCCACCCCGCCGCGGAGCACTCGCGGGCGTGTGACCACCGCGTACCTGCTGACCTGTGCCGCGATCGGCGTCGCCGGCGGCGTCATGCTGTGGGGCGCCGGCTGGGTCTCGACCGTGCTCTTCGCGACCGTGCCCTTCGTCTCGGTCGCGATCGCCGGGCTCTGGCTGCTGCCCGCGACGGTCGCGCTGCGCCTGCTCGAGCGCCCGTTCGCCGGCATCCTCGTCGGCGTGATCTCTGGCCTCGTCGTGTTCCCGTTCCTCGGGGCGGCCATCTGGTGGGCGTTCTTCGCCGAGCTCGCGTTCCTCGTGACCCTGTACCGATCGTGGCGCACCTGGCAGTACTACGCCGGCGCCGTCTTCGTCGGCGCGATCTACCCTGTGCTCGCCGCCGCGTCGTTCAACCTGTGGGCGATGGAACCGTGGGCGCTCATCACGTTCTTCGCGCTCACGATCGCGAGCTGCATCGCGGGCGTCGCGCTGGGCATCCTCGTGGCCGACCGCCTCCGGAAGGCCGGCGTCGCAAAGCTCGCGCGGCGCCGCGGCCTCGCTTCCCGCGGCCTCGGCCGCGGCGCAGGCCCCGCCGGTCAGCACTGACGCCCGACCGTCCTACTTGAGCGCCCCGCCGAGGAGGCCCGCCACGTAGTACTTCTGGAGCAGCAGGTAGACGATGACGCAGGGGACGACCGTGATCGCGACCCCGGTCTGCATGAGCCCGAAGTTGACGCCGAAGTTCGAGTCGACGGACAGGATGCCGATGCTCACCGGCAGCGTGTACAGGTTCTGATCGGTGATGAGGATCAGCGCGGCGAAGAACTCGTTCCAGGACGCGAAGAACGCGAGCAGCCCGGCCGACACGAGGCCGGGAACTGCGACCGGGAGCATTACCCGCCACATCGCACCGAACGGCGTCGCCCCGTCGATCTGCGCGGCCTCTTCGAGCGCCGCCGGGACCGCGGCGAACGAGTTGCGCATCAGGAAGATGCTCAGCGGCAGGTTGAAGGTCGCGAGGACCAGGGCAAGTCCGACGAGGTTGTTCTGCAGCCCGATGTCCCGCAGCACCAGGTAGAGCGGCGTGATGATCGCCTGGAACGGAACCATGAACGTGATCAGCGTGACGAAGAACGCGACCCTGCTTCCCGGGTAGGGCAGCTTCGCGAACGCGTAGCCGGCGAGCGTGCTGACCACCACGGTGACGGCGGTGGCGAGCAGGGCGACGAACGCGGAGTTGCCCGCGCTCTGCCACACGCTGAGCCCACGGCTCGCGTCGAAGATCTGGGCGATGTCATCGGGTCCGACCTGCGCGAGCATCACGCCGATCGGGTACAGGAAGAGCACGGCGAGGCAGATGCTCACGATCCACCAGGCGACGCGCGGCATCAGGCGTTCACGACGGGGAACCTCCGTGGCGTCCGGCAGCAGCGTCGTCGTCGTCGCGGGGAGGGTGGCGGTCATGAGTGATCCGAGTTCCGTAGGAGGAGCATCTGGCCGAGGCTGACGACTCCCAGTGCGAGCATGAGGAGGATGGAGAGCGCGGACGCGTAACCCACGTCGAACTGCACGAATCCGGAGCGGTATATCTCGAACACCGCGGTGATGGTCGAGCCCGCGGGTCCGCCGTTGGTCATGATGTAGAACTGGTCGAAGGCGAGCAGCGAGCCTGCGACCGAGAAGACGAGCACGAGGGCGAGAGTCGGGCGCAGCAGCGGCACCGTGATGTGCCAGAAGGTCTGCCACCCGCCCGCGCCATCGATGCGGGCGGCTTCGTTCACCTCTTCGGGGATGCCCTGGATGCCGGCGAGCACGAGGAGCATCTGCAGGCCGACGACCTTCCACGTCACCATCGCGACGACGATCGCGAACGCGGACCAGAAGTCGGCGAAGAAGTTCTTCGTCGAGTCGACGAGGCCGAGATCCCCCAGCAGCACCGTCGTGGGTCCGATGTCGGACTGCCACATGAAGAGCCAGATGTAGCTGCCCGAGGCGAGGCCGATGACGACCGGGAGGAAGTACACGGTCTGGAAGAACCGATGCGCGCGGGTGCCCCGCCGAACCAGGAACGCCAGCCCGAACGCGAGGGAGAGCAGGATCGGCGTGATCACCACGGTGTAGAACAGTGTGAAACCGGCCGCCCTCAGGAACTGGGTGTCGCTGAATGCGTCCACATAGTTCTCGAAACCCACGAACTCGGGTGTGCCCATGAGCGGCCAGTCGTTGAGCGACATCGTGACCGTGCGCACGAGCGGCCAGACGAAGAAGACGCCGAGCAGGACGAACGCGGGCAGGCTCAGGACCAGGCCGAGCATCCCCCGGCGACGGGCGATCCGTCCACCGCGCACGCGGGCGGGCGGAGCGGCTTGCTGAAGTGCTGTCATTTCACTCACTCCCGGTCAGGCGGGGCCAGTCGTCCGGCCCCGCCTCGATGGTGTCTCAGCCGTTCGCCTCGTCGAGGATGGCCTGGGCTTCCTTCTGGGCTTTCGCCTGAGCCTCTTCGACGGTGCCGGAGCCGAAGACGGCTTCCTGGATCATGGTCGACCAGACTCCGTTGGGGTCGTTGAACAGCTCGTTCTCGACGACGCTGTAAGGCACCTTGCCCACCGCAAGGGCGTCGGCGAAGACCTGGTACCGCGAGTCCTGCGGGATGTAGATCGTGTCGAGCAGATCCAGCCGGGTCGGCATCACCCCGTTGTCGGCGATGATGCCCTGGGCCTCAGCATCCGTCGCCCACTGCAGGAACTCCCACGCACCTTCGGGGTTCGTGGCACCGGACGGGACAGTGAGGTTATCGCCGCCCGCGAAGGAGCCGATCTGGCCCTCTTCCTCGCCAGGGATGGGCGCGACGCCCCATTCGAACTCTGCACCGTCGGCCTCGTCCTCCAGGGAGCCGACGAAGAATGTGCCCCAGTTCATGATCCCGACCTTGCCCGCTTTGAACGCGTCACCGGCGTTGGCGCCTCCGTCCGACTGGACGAGCTCGGGCATGGTTCCGCCGTCCCACATGTCGCGGTACATCTGCAGGGTCGTTGTGACCTCGGGGCTGTCCAGCAGCGCCTCGGTGCCGTCATCGGAGAGCACGTCACCCCCGCTGGCCCAGATGTAGGGCGTGACGGTGAAGATGTTGCAGCCGCCGCACGCCCCCGAGAAGACGAAGCCGTAGTTCCCGTCGCCGCCGTTCGCGGCGAGGGTCTCCGATGCGGCCTGGACCCCGGCCATTGTGCTCGGCGGGTCTTCGGGATCGAGGCCGGCAGCCGTGAACAGATCTTTGTTGTAGAACATCGCCGAGACGTCGGCGGTGAACGGCACCGAGTACACGCCGTCCTCGTAGACGCCCTGTGCGACGTGGCCGGGGCTCATGTCGTCCTTGTAGGGCAGCTCGTTCCACTGCTCCGAGATGTCGGTCAGCGCTCCCACCGACGCGAAGTACGGGACGTACACGAGATCGATGGACGCGATGTCGGGTGCGTCGCCCCCCGCGGCGGCCGTGCCGAACTTCTGCACGAAGTCCGCTGCGGGCACGAGGGTGACCTCGACCTGCGTGTCGTGCGTCTCGTTGAACGCGTCGGCGAGCTGCTGGATGAAGCGGGACTGGGAGTCGCGGACCCAGAGCTTGACGGTGCCGCCGCTCTCGCCGGCGTCACCGCCTGCGCCCGAGCCGCAGCCCGCCAGGCCGACGCCGAGTGCTGTGACGGCAGTGACCGCGATGAGCGAACCGATGTGACGCCTCATTGCGTGTTCCTCTCTAGTTGGGGTCTGGCCGGCGAACCGGCCGCGCCGGATGCTTCAGTGGGTGGGCATCCAGACGCGCATGGCTCCGGGGGCGCGATTCGCCCACCGGAAGTACGGAATCGCTCGCACGGGGCCGAGATCGACCGCGTCGGGGCCGGCGAGCTCGGGCGAGTAGAGGCGAGCGGTCGAGCCGAGCACCCGCCCGCCGGGGATCTCGAGGGTCACCGCCCGGAGCCCTTCGTCGGTTCCTGTTTCGACGGCCTCCGGAGCATCGGGGATCACGACATCCTCGAGGCGTACGCCCTCCGGCAGGTCGGCCTGCTCGAGGCAGTAGTAGACGGGTCCGCGGCGCAGCGCGATCGTTCCGCGCACGCCGTCGACCCAGGGGTGGGCCCTCTCGAAGACGGGCTCGACGGGGATCTCGATCTCGACGACGCGAGCGCCGGCCGGCACCTCCGCATAGCCGGGGCCGACTTCTCGAGACATCTCGCCGTCGACCGACAGTGTCGCGCGGACGGCCCAGCCCGGAACGCGGAACTGCGTCGTCCGCGTGGTCGGAGCGGAGAAGTCGACCCGCACGTGCGAACTCCACGGGAAGTCCGTGTCGATCGTGGCCGTGACGCCGTCCTCGATGTCGTACTCGCCCGCCGCATAGAGGTGGAACTGCGTCGCGTCTTCGGTCTCGGTCACGAGGTACGCGTTCAGCGACGACAGCAGTCGCGCGAGATTGGGCGGGCAGCAGGCGCAGAAGTACCAGTCCAGCCGCGAGGAGGGCGCATCCTCCTCGTGCGTGTGCCCGCTGCGCAGCTGCAAGGGGTTCGAGTAGAAATAGGCCTTGCCGTCGAGGGATGTCGAGACGGCGATGGCGTTGTACAGACCCCGCTCGATCTCGTCGGCGTACCGGCCGTCGGCATCGAGCAGCAGCATCCGCCAGTTCCAATGGAGATTGGCGATCGCCGCGCAGGTCTCCGAGTAGGCACGGTCCGCGGGGAGCTCGTAGGGATCGCCGAACGACTCGCCGCGGTGGCGCGACCCGAGTCCGCCGGTGACGTACTGCTTCTCGTGGTGCACGCTGCTCCACAGCCGCGAGAGGGCGTCTGCGTACCCGGAGGCCGGGTCGTCGAGCTCGAGGTCGGTCACTCCCGCCAGGAGGTAGAGCTGGCGCACCGCGTGCCCGGTCGCCTCCTGCGCCTCGCGGACCGGCGTGTAGTCCTGGTAGTAGGCACCGCCGAACTGTCCCTCGCCGATGGTGCGGTGGCCGCGCAGCTCGACCATGCGCCGGGCCAGTTCGCGGTGGCGTCCGTCGCCCGTGAGACGGGAGAGCTCGACGAGCGCGGTTTCGATCTGGGGGTGTCCGTCGATGTCGTCGCGGCTGCCCTCGCCGAACGTCTCGTGGACGAGCTCGACGTAGCGGAGGGCGACGTCGAGCACATCGCTGCGACCGGCGTACGACCACGGGATCGCCGCCTGGATGAGGTGACCGAGTTTGTACATCTCGTGCCCCTGCGGCAGGTCGGTGAACCGCTCGCCGGCGTGCGGGCCCTGGTAGAAGCTGTCGAGGTAGCCGTCCGCCTCCTGCACAGCGGCGAGCAGGCGCACCGACTCGTCGACGAACGGCAGGAACTCGGTCACATCGCCGCGGACGGCCTCCCAGCCGATCGCCTCGAGGGTCTTGTACAGGTCGGAGTCGGCGAACAGCGGCCCGCGGAACGGAGCGTCGCTCTCGCCCACGAGGCGGCGGAGGTTGTCGATGACGCCGGTGGACTCGAGCCGCTCGATGCAATGCGGGATCGTGCCCTCGCGGTTGACGCGCTGCCAGTCACCCAGGAATCCGCCGCCGAGCCGTACGCGACGGACATCGAGCGGGCGTCGTGCCGTCGAACGCGCGGGGACGGAGGGAGCCGCGAGAGCGGTGGTGAGGCTGACCATGATTCTCCTCATCGAGCGGTGCCTGGTAGTACACCGGTGTACAAGTGGATGAGAACCGATAGTACACCGGTGTACGAAAAGCGCAAGAGAAGCAGGTCGATCCCGCGCACGCGGCGCTAGACCGAGTTGCGGCGCACCACCCGGTGCCCCGCGACGAACACCTCGGGCGCGAGGTCGGCCGAAGTGAGCCGCTCGGCCAAGCGGGCGACCGCACTCTCGGCGATCCAGTTCCGACCCGAGTCGAGGGTCGTCAGCGGTGGGAATGCGAGAGCCGCCTCCTCGACATCGTCGAAGCCCGCGACCGAGACGTCACCGGGAACGTCGAGGCCTCGTCGCTGCAGCTCGTTCAGCGCGCCGAGCGCGAGCGAGTCGTTGAATCCGAACACCGCGTCGAACTCGACGCCTCGGTCGATCACGGCCGCGATGGCGTGAGCGCCCGAGAGGCGATTCCACGGGATCGGGCCGACCAGGAGGTCCTCGGCGAGAGCCACGCCGGCCTCCGCGAGCGCCTGGGAATAGCCGGCGAACCGCAGCGCGGCGGCGGTCGGCAGCTCGGACCGCTCCATGCCGAGCGCCACGATCCGGCTGCGCCCACGGTCCAGCAGCAGGCGGGTCATCTCATACGCGCCCTCGACGTTGGAGACCGTGACGAAATCGAAGCGACCGCCGTGGACCCGATCGCCGATCAGGACCATCGGCACATCCAGCGTGGACGACTCGATGTCGTCCGCATCGAGCGCGATCGGATGGAACAGCAGCCCGTCGAAGAACCTGCCGTTCTCCCCGCGGAGGATGGCGAGCTCCCGGTCGTGATCCCCGTCCGTGACCTCGACCACGACATTGAGCCCGCGGTGCTGCGCCGCGGACACGACAGCCTGCGCCAATTCGGCGAAGTAGGGGTGCGCGATCTCGGGAATGGCGAGCGCGATCGTTCCGGTGCGTCCCGAGCTCAGATTGCGAGCCGAGATGTTCAGCTTGTAGTTGAGCTCACTGACGGCGGCTTCGATCCGCGCGCGGGTCTCCGGCCGGATGTAGGGATAGCCGTTGAAGTAGTTGGAGATGGTCTTCTTCGACACTCCGGCCAAGCGCGCGACGTCCGCCATCGTCGGTGCACCCATCGAAGCCTCCTGCCGCTCGCGCACTCATTCATAGCATCACCGGCAAGGGCAGCCAGGAAAGACGGATGCCGCGACCCGTCGCCTTCGAGAAGGCGCGGGGTCGCGGCATCCGTTATCGAGACCGCGTCAGCGCTTGCCCACGATCTGGCGCGAGACGAGGTCGCGCATGATCTCGTTGGTGCCGCCGTAGATGCGGTGCACGCGGGCGTCGAGGTAGGCGCGGGCGATCGGGTACTCGGTGATGTAGCCGTAGCCGCCGTGCAGCTGCACGCCGACGTCGAGGAGCTCGGCCTCGCGGTCGGTCGTCCAGAACTTGACCTTCGCGGCCTCTTCGGCGGTGAGCTTCTCGTCCTTGTAGAGCATCATCGCGCGGTCGACATATGCCCACATCACGTCGACGGTCGTGGCCATGTCGGCGAGCTTGAAGCGGGTGTTCTGGAAGTCCGCGATGCGCTCGCCGAACGCCTCGCGGCTCAGCACGTAGTCGCGGGTCCACGCGAACGCCGCCTCACCGGCCGCGGCCGCGGCGACACCGATCGACAGGCGCTCGAGCGGCAGGTTCATCATGAGCTGGATGAAGCCGAGGCCTTCCTTGCCGCCGATGAGGTTCTCCTCGGGCACGAAGACGTCGCTGAACGACAACTCGGCGGTGTCCCAGCCGTGGAAGCCCATCTTCTCGAGCTTCTTGCCGTGGTCGAAGCCCTGCATGCCGTCCTCGAGGATCAGCAGGCTGAACGCGTCGGGGCGGTTGCCCTCGCCGGTCTTCACGAACGTCACGACCATGTCGGCGGTCTTGCCCGACGAGATGAACGTCTTCGCGCCGTTGACGATGTAGCCGCCTTCGACCCGCTTGGCGGTGGTCTTGATGCCGCGCAGGTCGCTGCCCGCGCCGGGCTCGGTCATCGCGAGGGCGCCGAGGATCTCGCCGGTCGCCATGCCGGGGAGCCACTTCTCCTTCTGCTCCTGCGTGCCCATGTGCACGATGTACGGCACGGCGAGGTCGTCCTGGATGCCGAGGGCACCGGCGAGCGAGCCGAGGCCGGCGCCGATCGTCTCTTCGAGCACGATCGAGCGGAAGCGGTAGTCCTGCAGCATGCCCGCGCCACCGAACTCCTCGGGCACCGACAGGCCGATGATGCCGGCCTCGCCCGCGGCGAGCATGGTCGGGCGGTCGATCTCGCCGGCGGCGTCCCACTGCTTGCGCTTCTCGTCCGACGCGTAGCGCTTGACGAACTCCTTGACGACGTCGCGGAACGCCTCGTGGTCCTCGTCGTAGATCTCGCGCTCCATGATGCGCCTTCCTCTCGTCTTCGAGTCTGGGGAGATGCGGCCCCGGTGGAATTGCATCTCACCTTCAATGGTACTCAGTTTCAGCCATGACGGATGCTTCGACCGCGCGGCATCCGTGATCCGCAAGAGTAGTGCCGACGCCCGACGTCAGCCGAGGTAGTCGGGGGCAGGGTCGAGGGCGAAGAACTCCTCGAGGGAGGTCCATCCGCCGTCGTGGTAGGCCTTCGCGAGCTCGGGCCCGATGTAGCGGAGGTGCCACGGCTCGGGGAGGTAACCGGTCACGGGCGTGGCTCCGTCGGTGTAGCGGACGATCCAGCCGTGCTCCCACGCGTGCTCGGCGACGAACTGACCCTGCGGAGTTCCCGCGATCTGATCGAGCGTGCCGCACGCGCCGGCACACGCGACGACGTCGGCGCTGAGGCCGAGCTGGTGCTCGCTGTATCCGGGCCGCGCGCTGACCTGGTCGGCACGATCGCCCTTCTCCGCGAAGTGGCGCCCGTACGTCGTCTGCTGGGTCTGGTACGACCGGAACCCGCTCTCGAGCGCGATCTCGCCTACTCCGGCGTTGCGGGCAGCGGTGACGAGAGAGGCGAGAGCGGATGCTGCGTCCGACCGCAGTGTGCCGCCCTCGATGTTGCGCACCCCGTCGGGGAGCACGAGAGCGCTGGGGCGGTAGTCGATCGGGTTGGCCGGACGGATCTTGTCCATGACGGTCCAGACGCGGGCCGAGTCGCCGAGGTCCACGCAGGGGGCACGCCCCTCGACCACGGCGGTGCGGAACGCCTCACCGCCGCCGGCCGCGACGATCGCGGCTTCGTCGTCGCCGCGCTGCACAGCGGCGGCGACGTCGGGGAGGGCGCAGACGTCCGCCGCGGGTGGGGATTCCTCGACCTGAGGGACGGGGAGCTGCTCGACCTCGGGCAGTTCCGCCGTCATCGTCACCGCGGCGTCGGCGCGGGCGGCCTGCGGCTCGGAAGGGAGCATCATCGCGGTCATCGCCGCCGATCCGAGCAGCAGCGCGGCGCCGGTGGCGAGCCCCGCCACCATGATGAGCCGCTTGGTCAGCCGGCGTGGTCGCGCGTGGCGGACGGGCTGCGCGCCCTCGTCGACGTCGAGCAGCCCGTCGGCGCGCGCCGCCCTGCGTTCGCTGACGACGGGTCGGGGCGAGCGGACCGCACGGCGGCGCCCGCGGACCCGCGCTTCGGGCACGCGGTGCGGCGTCGAGTCGCTCCGCTGCGGAGCGGCACCGGTCGGCCGGAGCTCGAGCGGCAGCGTGGACGGCGCGCCCGCTGCGATCGACCCCGGCGCGAAGTCGTCGCTGGGCAGCTCGAACGCCAAGAGGTCGTCGACAGGAGAAGCGTCGACGGGATCGACCGCCCGGGCGACGGCGTCGGGGGCGGCCTCCGCCGCGCGGGCACGCCTCTCAGCCTCCTCGCGCATCGCTCGGGCGGCGCGACGAGTCTCGGGGGCGGCTCGGGGGGTAGCGAGCCGGCCAGGCTCCGTCACGTCTGCCATTCTGACCCGTGACGGCCCGTTTTGGCCAGGCACGCGGCATCCATATCGTCGATGTTCTAGACACGGTCCCGGGAAGCTTGACTTAAGTTCGAAGTTTTGTTCTCATGGATGCATGCGATGGCAGGGGCAGGAACTGGGAGTGGCGGATGCTGCAGCCCTGCCTGGCCTCGAACAGCTCAACGGTCTGGTGCGCTCGGTGACGACCCCCGAGTTCGCCGGCGTCACGTTCCACGAGGTGCTCTGCAAGTCCGCCCTCAACCACGTGCCGAGCGCCTCGGCGATGCCCTTCGACTGGACAGTGAACCCTTACCGGGGCTGCAGTCATGCATGCGTTTATTGCTTCGCCCGAGGCACCCACGAGTACCTCGAGCTCGATGCGGGGCGGGACTTCGACACGCAGGTCGTGGTGAAGGTGAACGTCGCCGAGGTGCTCGAGAAGGAGCTGCGCCGGGGCAGCTGGCGGCACGAGCCGGTCATGCTCGGCACGAACACCGATCCGTACCAGCGGGCAGAAGGGCGTTACAAGCTGATGCCGGGGATCGTGTCGGCCCTGACCGAGTCGGGCACGCCGTTCTCGATCCTCACGAAGGGCACGCTGCTGCGGAGGGACCTGCCGCTGCTGAAGGATGCCGCCGACCACGTGCACGTGACGCTTGCGATGTCGATCGCGGTGTTCGACGACGAGCTGCAGCACCTCACCGAACCCGGCACACCCAATGCGACCGCGCGCCTCGAGACCGTACGCGCCGCGACCGAGGCGGGCTTCCGCGTCACGGTCTTCTTGATGCCGATCATCCCGCACCTGACGGACTCGATCGCGGCGATCGACCACGCGCTCTCGCGCATCAAGGAGGCCGGCGCCGTGCGCGTCGTGTACGGCGCCCTGCACCTCCGTCCGGGCGCGAAGCAGTGGTTCCTCGAGTGGATCGCCGAGCGGCACCCCGAGTTGGTGTCGTCGTATCGGGGGCTCTATCCCGGTGCGACGGCGTACGCTCCGAAGGCCTACCGTTCGTGGCTCGCGAAGCGGGTGCGTCCACTGCTGCGCGTCCATGGCCTCGACGGACACGCCGAGGAGGAGAATCCGCGCGGCACGCCCGTGGCGGGTCTCGCCGATCGAGCCGATGCGCGCAGCGCGCCGCCGATCATCACGACCTCGCTTGGGCGCGCCACCGCGACGTCGTTGCGAGCGGCGTCCTCATCCCGGTCGCAGCCTGGCGCCGAGGCATCCGCACGGCTCTTCTAAGTCGCGCTATGCGGCGACCGCAACCGCGCTGAACTCCTCGACCTCGACCGGTGCGGCCGCCGCGAGTGGGGTGCCGACGTGCTCCAGCACGGCGTCGAGCACGGCGTCGTCGGTGAGGATGCGGTTGTGCCCGAGGCCCCTGGTCGCGAGCAGCTCCGACCCCGGATTCGCGGCGACGATCCGCCCCGACTCGCCGAACGGCACCACGCGGTCGCCGCGGTCGTGGGCGACGAGGACCGGCACTCCGGCCGGAAGCGGGCGCCGCACCGTCGACAGCCAGTCGAACGGGTCGGGCTCTCCGGGGAAGTAACGGGTAGCGAAGAGGTCGCGCATGCTCGCCGCGACGGCATCGGGGTATCCGAGCATGCCCTGGAACTGGGTCAGCAGCAGGTCGGCGTCGGCGGGCGCGGCGATGGTCACGACGCGCGTGGAGTCGATGCCGCCGGCGACGCCGACGAGGGTCGCGAGCCCGCCGAACGAGTGGCCGACCATCGCCTCGAACGCGCCGTGGCGCTCCTGCAGCGCGGCGAACACGGCGAGCCAGTCGACGAGATACGTGCGCCGACCGCCCGAGCCGCCGTGAGCGGGCGCGTCGAACGACACCACCCGATACCCCTCGGCGACGAGCTCGCGCACGAGCACCGAGAACTGGCTGGCGCGGCCGTTCCAGCCGTGCGACAGCACGACCGTGCGGGCGCCGTCGCCCCACTCGTAGGTGTCGACGTCGACGCCGCGCCGGTCGATCCCTGGGATGCGCACCGTGCGGAGTCGCGCCCGCAGCATCGTGGGCTGGTCATCGGCGTGCACCGGTCGCGGCTTCGCGACGTAACCGAAGAGCGGCATGGCCACGGCGGCTCCCCACCGGGGCGAGAGGACGGCCGCAGCACGAACGGAGGTGCTTGCAGCAGCGAGTGCGAGATTCATGGTGCTCCGATCAGAAGAATACGAACGATCGTACTTATGAACACGAACGATCGTACGGTAATCTCGGGGTGTGACACAAGCCCCGATCGATCGACGCCGCCTGCGAGGCGACGAGTCACGCCGTGCCGTGCTCTCGCACGCAGTGGACACCGCGACGGTGGATGGCCTCGACGGCCTCACGATCGGCCGACTGGCGGATGCCTCGGGGCACAGCAAGAGCGGCATCGCCACGCTCTTCGGCTCGAAGGAGCAACTGCAGCTCGCCGTCGTGGCCGCTGCCCGTGAGGTCTTCATCGACCGCGTCGTCGCGCCGGCCCGCGCGCGAACGCCCCGCGGTCTCGTCCGCGTGTGCACGCTGCTCGGAGACTGGCTGGCCTACTCGCGCGATCGCGTCTTCCGCGGCGGGTGCTTCTTCGCCGCGACCTCCGTCGAGTTCGACGCGAAGCCGGGCGTCGTCCGCGACGCGATCGTCGCCGCCTCGAGCGAGTGGGAGGACTACCTCACCGTGAGCATCGAGTACGCGATGGCCGCGGGGGAGCTGCCCCTCCTCGATGACGCGCGCCAGCTCACGTTCGAGATGGTGTCGTTCCTCGAGGCGGCGAACACCCGCTCGCTGCTTCACACGAGTGAGGAGCCCTACCGCCGCGCCGAGGTCGCGCTCCGCGCGCGCCTCACGTCATTCGGCGGCGACCCCGAACTCATCGAGTCGATCGGCGCCGAGCCCGCCGCCTGACCAGCGCCGAGGCGTCGACGTGGGCCCCATCGGCCGCCGAAGCAGGGGATTCCCGCCGAAACAGGGAGCGAGGTCCCCGGTCTCGACCGAAATCCCCTGGCTCGGCGACGCACGCTGCTGCACGCACCAGACCCCTGGTGCGTCTCGTCCGCTTGCGACACGATGTCCCAATGGCCCGATTCCTGGTGACGGCCATGCCCTTCACTGGGCATGTCACACCGCTGCGGGCGGTCGCGCAGGAGCTCGTCGCCCGCGGTCACGGCGTGCGCTTCTACACCGGAAGCGCATTCCGCACGGGGATCGAGGCATCCGGAGCCGTGCACGTGCCGTGGCGCGAGGCCCCCGACTTCGACGAGAACGATCTGCGCGCGACGTTCCCGCGACTCGAGGGCCGCAAGGGCCTCAGGCAGGTCTTCGTGAACCTCGAAGACGTCATGATCAACACCGCTGCGGCGCAGGTCGCCGACCTGCAGGCCGAGTGGGATCGCGAGCCGTGGGACGCGCTCGTCACCGACGACACCTCCGTCGGCGCGGCCCTCTTCGCCGACTGGTCGGGCTGCCCGCGGGCGACCGTGGCCGTGCTGCCGCTCCACCTCACAAGCCGGCAAGGGCCGCCGAGCGGCATGGGACTCACGCCGGGCGGCAATCCCTTCACGAAGACACGGGATGCTGCGCTCCGAGGCATCGCGCCGCTCGCGATGCGGCCGCTGACCAAGCCGATCGTGCGCGCGCGGATCGCGGTCGGCCTGCCGCCCGACCCGCTCACGTTCGAGCAGACCGTGCTGTCCCCCCAGCGCATCCTCGCCAGCGGATCGCCCGCGCTCGACTTCGCCCGCACCGATCGCCCCGTGTACCTCGACTTCATCGGCATCCTCGCCGCGCCGCCCGCCACGCCGCCCGCCCTCCCGGAATGGTGGGGCGACCTCGACGGCCGCACCGTCGTGCACGTCACGCAGGGCACGCAGAACATCGACCCCACCGATCTCATCCGCCCCGCTCTCGAGGCCCTCGCCGAGCGGGACGTGCTGGTCGTCGTGTCGACGGGCGTGCGCGCCCGCGACGAGCTGCCGTTTTCCGTCCCGGCGAACGCGCGCATCGCGGGGTTCCTCCCCTATGACGCCCTCCTCCCCCGCACCGCCGTCGTCATCACCAACGGCGGCTGGGGTGGCACACTCGCCGCGCTCAGCCACGCGATCCCGCTCGTCATCGCCGGCGGCGACCTCGACAAGCCCGAGATCGCAGCCCGAGTCGCGTGGGCGGGCGCCGGCGTCGACCTCCGCACCGGCACGCCCACCGCAGCCCAGGTCGCCCAGGGTTTCGACCGCGCGTCGACCGACAGGACGATGACGGATGCTGCCACCCGCGTGGCCGCCGAGCTCGGCTCTCTCGGGGGAGCGCCGCGCGCCGCCGAACTGCTCGAAAGGTTCGCGGCCCGGTCGGGGCGGTGAGCGACGTGACGTCAGCGCCCGGCGAGCTCTTCCAGCAGGTCGTCGCCGGGGCGCACGTCGTCGAACGGCGCCTCGATGTCGGCGCGCTCGAGCAGGTCGGCAAGGCGCTCGCGCCGCGCACGCGTCACCAGCGTGACGACGGTTCCCGAGCGCCCGGCGCGGCCCGTGCGACCGGAGCGGTGCAGATACGTCTTGTACTCGTCGGGCGCGTCGGCCTGGACCACCAGATCGATGTCGTCGACATGGATGCCGCGGGCCGCGACATCCGTCGCCACGAGCACGTCGATGCGACCCGACGTGAGCTTCTCGAGGTTGCGCGTGCGGCGGGCCTGATCGAGGTCGCCGTGCAGCGCCAGCGCGCGGATGCCGACCTCGTCGAACTGCTCGGCGAGCATCTCGGCGAACGCCCGCGTGCGCGTGAACACCAGTGTCTTCCCCGAACGGTCGACGAGCGAGCGCAGGATGTCGCGCTTGTCGCGGTGGTCGACCACGAGCACACGATGGTCGATCGTGCCGGTGTGCTGGGTCTCGCCGGCCACCTCGTACACGGCCGGCTCGCTGAGGAACTCGCCGACAAGAGACGACACCTCGCCGTCGAGCGTCGCCGAGAACAGCAGGCGCTGGGCGTCGCGGGGCGTGCGGCGCATGATGCGCTGCACCGGCTCGAGGAAGCCCAGCTCGCACATGTGATCGGCCTCGTCGAGCACGGCGATGCGCACCTGCGAGAGGTCGAGCGCCCGGGACTCGACGAGGTCTTCGATACGCCCCGGCGTGCCGATGACGATGTCGATGCCCTTCTTCAGCGCGCCGAGCTGCCGCGCCTTCGGCACGCCGCCATAGATCTGCGTCGTGAAGAGGCCGACGCTGCGGGCGATCGGCTGGATCGTCGCGTCGATCTGCAGTGCGAGCTCCCGCGTCGGCGCGAGGATCAGCGCTCGCGGCGGACGCGCGAACTCGCGCTTCTGCCCCGCCTGCGACCGCAGGACGCTCTCGACGAGCGGTGCCCCGAACGCGATGGTCTTGCCCGATCCGGTGCGGCCACGCGCGAGGACGTCGCGACCGTCGAGGATCGCGGGGATCGTCGCCGCCTGGATGGGGAACGGATGCTGCGCCCCCAGCTCCGCGATCGTCTTGACGATGTTCTGGCCGAGGCCGAGATCGGCGAAGGTCGCACCTTCGACCTCGGCGGGCGCGACCGCGTCGGCCCGGAACCGCTGGTGCACCACATCGCGGCGGACCGGCTCGTCCCGTCGCGGACCGGCATCCCGGCGCGGCGCGGCGTCCCGTCGTGGAGCCGCGTCCCGGCGCGCACCCGAGTCCCGGCGCGGCTCGAATTCCCGGCGCGGCGCATCGCCACGCCCCGAGTCACGGTGGTCGTCGCGTTCTCGTCCCGGTCGCCCGCGATCGTCCCGCGAATGCGTCCGGATCGCCCGCGCCTCGTCCCGGCCCGCGCGCTCCTGCTCGGTCCAGCGGCGCTTCGGGGCCGCAGCATCCGTCGATTCCGGGCGGTGTCCGCGGTGCCCGGCGCTGCGGCTCCCGGGCTTTCCTGCCGAGGAATCGCCGGGTCGGCGCTTGCCGTCCTGACCGTCGCGACCCTCGCTCGCCGCACGGTACTTCGGGTTGTACCGGGGATCGAAGTTCTTCGCCGCGCGGCCTCCGCCGGGCTTCTTGTTCTTGGGCATCCGGCTCCTCCAGGTGCGGGTCAGCGGCACCCGCTCGCCGTCCGCGCGGCGCGGCGCGTGAACCGGCGTGTCCAGCGTACCCGGCGAGATGCGTACGCCGCGGAGTCCCCGTATACCACCGACCAGCGCTTTCCCGGCTCAGCGGGATACAGTTTCGGTAAGCGGTTCGCCGCTGAACTGGGGATTTACCGTCTTGACCAACGGGCCCCGGACCGGGGGTTCTTTGGGGGGATGTCCGGCTTCGGGCACGCCGTGCAGAACCGATCGTGAGTCGAATGCCTCCCACGACCCTTTCCGACGCTCCACCGGTCACCGTCTCGCCGTTGCGCGCGACGGCCGACGTCAGCGCGTCGACGCTCACCCGCGTCGACCCCGAAAACGCCCTGGCGCGGATGCTCTCGCATGCCGCGACGAGCAGCACCACGGGCTCAGAATCCCTTTCCGCGACGACGACCACCGCCGTCGCGGCCACCTCCACAGCCACCACCGTCACGACCACCACCGTCGCGACGATTCCGGCCGAGCCTGCCACCGTCAAGGCCGACCCCGCCGACATCGCCCACCGCATCGGGCGTCTCGCCGTGCTGTCCCTTCCGGTCGGCGTGGCACTCGCGATCCTCACCACGCACGACGCGACGTGGTGGCAGCTGCACTTCTCTCAGCTCGGCACCCACACCGACTTCTCGGGCCGCACGTTCAACAGCATCACGATCTTCTCCGGCTTCTTCCTCGCGGTGTACGGCGTGCTGATCGCGGTGGCGCTGCCCGACGGCATCCGTCGTCGTGCCTCACGTGCGTTCCGCGGATCGATCGTGTCCGCGGGCCTGTTCCTCACCGGCGTCGGGCTCGTGCCGATCCCGGTGAGCCCGATCGGCCACGACCTCATCGCCACCGCACTGGGTCTGTCGTTCCTCTCGACGGTCGCGACGGGACTTGCGATTCCCGGTCGCAGCCGTCGGTTCCGCCGGATCACCGTGCTCTGCGTCGCCCTGCTCGCCACGGGCATGGGCGTGCTCACCGCCGGGTTCATCACCCTCGCCCTCTTCGAGTTCGTCGCGTTCGTCACGATGGGCATCTGGCTGCTGTCGCTGCCGCGCGCCCTCGCCCATGCCCCGGCGCCTGCGTCCGTCCAGGTGAGCACCACGCTGCCGGCATCCGCAGAATGGATGGCATGGCAGAACCCGTGGCCCACCCCATCACCGTCGCGATCGAACGGCGCATCGACCCATCTCGCACCGTCGAAGCCACGAGCTGGATGCAAGCGGGCACCGATCTCGCCGCGGGCTTCGCGGGGTTCCTCGGCTCCGGCTGGGTACGCGCGGGGGAAGGCAGCGACCTCTGGTACATGCTGTACCGCTTCCGCGACATCCCGACCCTCGAAGCCTGGGAGGACTCGCCGCAGCGGTCTTGGTGGCTCGACTCCGGCCGCGCCTTCGCGAGCGAAGTCAGGGTCGAGCGCCGCACCGGCATCGAGGGATGGTTCGACGCCCCGTTCGCCACTCACGTCGAGTCGCGGCATCCGGGTCACGCGCCCTCACCGGTCACCGGCCCGGTCCAGCAGCCCATCCCGGCCGCCCCGCCGCGATGGAAGCAGGCCGTCACGATCTGGCTCGGCTTCTTCCCCACGAACCTCCTCGCGTCGTGGCTTCTCGGCTTCGTCCCGGGCTTCGCGGAGTGGCCGCTGATCGCTCGCGTGCTGCTCTCGACGGTGCTCCTCACCCCCGTCATGACGTACGCGGTGCTTCCGTGGGTGACACGGATGCTGCGCCCCTGGCTCCAGCGCGGCGCTTGACGAATCCGTGACCGAATCTTCTCGAGCCGATCACCCTCGGGGTTCTCACGCGGTCGTACTCTGACCTCGTGAGCACTGTGAACACCTCGCCGCGACCGGACGCCGCCGCGCCGTCGCCCGGTCGCCGGGCCGAATCGGAGGCGGTCTACGCCGCGTTCGCCGCCGGCATCCTCGGCGCGATCTACGGCCTTCTCGTGGGCATCTTCGCCCCCGATCTGCAGCTCGCCGGCGTCGCGGACTCGTTCTCGGTCTGGGCGGCGTGCGGAGCCGCGGTGGTCGCCGCCGTCGCGTCGACCCTCGAGTACTGGCGCTCCCGCGGCCGGCCCGGCCAGGAATGGCGCCAGTCGCTGCCGTCGTGGAAGTACATCGTCAACACGGTGTCGGTCGTCATCGTGCACACCGCGCTCGCGTTCGTCGCCGTGTACGCGCTGTACCGCGTGCTCGCGATGGGCTTCATCGGCCTGCCGATCGTCACGTTCTGGGCCGTCGTGCTGATGTCGGTCACGCTGGGCCTCACGACCTGGTTCGTCTACCTGTCGGTGTCGGCGATGACGACCCAGCGCATGTCGTCGCTGCTGCTCACGTTCATCGCGATCGGCACGCTGACCGCCATGGTGACGACGCCCGACCCGAAGTGGTGGACGATCCACTTCAGCCACCTCGGCACCTTCGAGGACGACCTCTCGAGCTGGGTCTTCAACGGCACCCTCATCGCCGCCGGCCTCCTCGTGACGACGTTCGCCGTCTACGTCGCGAACGACATGCGCGAGCTCTCCGAGGCGGGCATCCTCGAGAACCCGCGCGCGGTGCGGACAGTCCCCGTGCTCTTCGTGATCATGGGCATCATGCTCGCGTGCGTGGGGATCTTCCCCGTCGACGTGAACATGCCGGCGCACAACCTGTCGGCTTCGGGCATGGCCGTGATGTACCTGGTGCTGCTCATCGGCGGACCGAAGTTCTTCCGTGGCATGCCGCGCACGTACTTCGTCGCGTCGTGGGCGTTCCTCGCTGCGATGGTCGCTTCGGTGATCCTCTTCATCCCCGCCGTCGGCTACTTCTCGCTGACCGCGTTCGAGATCATCGTCTTCGCGCTGATCTTCGGCTGGATCGCCGTGTTCATCCGCTTCCTCGGCGTCGCCGGCCGCAAGGACTAGATGGTCGACGGATGCTGCGGCCCGCAGCATCCGTCTATCCCTCAGGAGTCGCCGGGGGCGAGGAAGACGCCGATGCGGCTGCCGTCGAAGACGAACTGCAGGGCGCTGTCGGCAGGGAAGCGGTCGCGGAGCTGCTGCGGGGCGCTGCTGTCCACGACGAATTGGATCGTCGCCGGGAACGAGCCCGCGCGGCAGCCGTTGTACATGATCCCCGAGATCGACCATGTGTTGGTGTCGGCGTCGGGCCCGGGAAGCTGCTCGCTATCGACCAGGGCGAAGCAGTCGGTGCCGACGCCGGTGTAGCCGCCCGTGCTCTCGAACAGGGTGAGGCCGCATCTCGTGCATCGTCTCACGCCGCGGGCCACGGGCTGGATCACGGGTCCTCACCGCGACTAGCGTCTTCCTCGAGCGATCGCACACCACCGCGGAGGCATCCGATGCTGAACCACGTCGCCGAGGGCGTTCTCACCCACGAGAGCGAGTTCATCCAGACCCAGGCCACGGTGGTGCTGGGGCGCGATGGGGTGCTCCTCGTCGACCCCGGCATCACGCGCGCCGAGATGGCCGACCTCGCGCACGACGTCCGCGAGCTCGGTCGACCGGTCGTCGCGGCGTTCTCGACGCACCCCGACTGGGACCACGTGCTCTGGCACCCCGACCTCGGCGACGCGGCGCGGTACGGCACAGCCCGGGGCGCAGCATCCGTCCGCGAACTGCTGTCGATGGCGGACTGGAAGGAGCAGGTCGCCGAAGGGCTGCCGCCTGAGTACGCCGACGAGATCCCGATGGAGCTGCTCGGGCTGATCACGGGTCTGCCCGAGGGCACGACGGAGGTCCCCTGGGACGGTCCCACCGTCCGGATCCTCGAGCACCGCGCGCACGCGCCGGGGCACGCGGCACTGCTGGTCGAGGCGAGCGGAGTGCTCGTCGCCGGCGACATGCTCTCCGACATCCTGATGCCGTTCCTCGACCTCCAGGCCGACGACCCGATCGGGGACTACCTGGCAGCGCTCGACCTCTTCGAGGGCGTGGCGGACGGCGTGGCCGCGGTCATCCCCGGCCACGGTTCGGTCGGCGGCGCCGAGGCCTTCCGCCTTCGGCTCGCACAGGACCGCGCGTATGTCGAGGCTCTGCGCGACGCGCGCACCCCGGACGACCCGCGCATCGGCCCGTCGGCGCCGCTGGACTGGCTCGTCGACATCCACGACTGGCAGGTGCAGTCTCTCGCCGAGCGCGGCTGACTCCGCTCAATCGGCCGGAGGTCGCACGAAGACGTCGACCGTGTCCTCGCGGAGATGGAAGTCGACGATGCTCCCGTCGGGGAGCCACGGGGCGAAGTCGTCGACCCCTTCGGGCTCAACGGTCAGCGACAGAGCCACCTCCCTGCCGGGCGGGGCGCACTTGATCGAGAACCGCCCGCTCGCCAGGAGGTCCCAGACGACGAAGCAGACCCTCCCTGCGGCGTTCTCGACCGACCACACGCCCACGTCGTGATAGGGCTCGAACTGGCGGAGCGTCGACGCGTCGGGACCCCTCCCCTGTGCGCTGAGCACGCGTATGACGTCGCTGCTGCCCTCGGCGTCGATCTGTCGCAGCGTCGCGTCGGGGCGCAGCACGAGATTCCAGACGGTGGCGCCGACGACCGCGAAGAGGCAGATCACCCCGACGACCGCCCACGTGCGGCCCCGAACTCCGCGGGAGGCGTCCCGCGATGAGGGGCTCGTCGGCTCCGCGGGCGCTGCCACGGTGACGGCCGTGGCAACGGCGACCGATGCAGCAGCTCGCGCGGCCGTCGCGGCCCGGTGGGCCGCCTCGAGCTCGATCAGCCGCGCCATCGCCGCCGGGTCCGCGTCGATGTCGGCCTCCGGCCCGTAGGCCCGCGCGCGCAGTGCGTCGAGCTCGCGTTCGGTGTCTGACGGGCGCGAGCTTCCTTCCGTGAGCTCGGGCGACTCGGGTTCTGAGTCGGGTGCGGAGGGCCATCCGTCCACAGCCTCAACGTACCCCCCGCAGAGGCCTCGATGGGTGGACAATCAAGCCATGGCACGCGGCGCGTGGTCGCAAGGAGCACGCCTCGAGGCTGCCGCGGTGCGCGTCGAGAGACAGCTGCACCGTGACGGGGTGATCGAAGCGCGACGCTTCGCCGTGCGCACCGAGGCGCGGGCGATCGTCGTCGCCGCGCTCGCGTTCGCCGTCGGACTCGCCGGCGGAGCACTCGGGTTCTGGGGCCGCGCGGCACCGGTGTGGGAGGGGGCGTCGGTCGGCGCGGCCGGCATCGTGGTCGCGGCATCCGTCACCCTCGCCGCCGCGTCCGTCAGCTATCGGCTCGCCGCCCGCGATCCGAGGCAGGCGTGGCTGAAGGGTGTCACGCACTCGCGGCGACGGTGGATGACCGCAGCGCTGGCGATCTCGCTCGCGGCGGTGTTCGCGATGGTGCAGTGGATCCTGTTCCACGCCGCGTCGCTGATCTGGCCGGGCGCCGCTGTCGACACGCTGACGGCGACCATGATCGTCGCCCTCGTGGCCGGTGGCTGCGGCTACATGGCGTTCGCCCTCGCCGCACATGTCACTGCTACGCGGCTCGTGCTGCTGCTGTTCGCCGTCGTGGCCATCGGGTTCACCGTGAGTGTGGCGACGACGCAGGACGACGAGTGGTACCGGCTGAACTTCAGCGAGCTCGGCGGCCGGGGCGACATCACGTCGGCGGTCTTCAACGCCACGTTGATCCTGGCGGGCGGGGTGACGGCGCTGCTCGCGATGTACCTGCTGACGAGCCTGCAGGCGTGGGCGCGCACCGAGTCGCGGGTGACTCGCACGAGGGCGCTCATCGTCTACTTCGTGTTCCTCGTGCTCGCCGCGTGCTTCATCGGTGCCGCGCTCGTTCCGGTCACCTTCAGCCAGGTGGGCCACAACATCTTCGCCATCGGGATGGCCATCGTCTTCGGCGGATTCCTCCTCGGCCTGCGCTGGGTGCTGCCGTGCCTGCGCTGGCCGATCATCGCGCTCGCCTTCGCGGCGGCGGCGGGCATCTTCTTCTCGGCGACCCTGTTCTGGATCGGGTACTACACCCTCGCCACCCACGAGATGGTCTGCGCCGGACTCGTGGTCGGCTGGCTGCTGCTGTTCACGCGCACGCTCGCTACGGCCGAACGAGCCGACTCTGCGGCGGCGGAGACGGATGCTGCCGCCTGACGCATCGGGTGATCGGTAGCGTGGCCGCTACCGCGAGCCGCGTGGGCATGGAATGCGAGAAGCGAGAGGGGAAGCAGATGTGCCGCCCCTCTCGCTCTCGTCTGTCTGTCGTGCGCGCTCAGTCCTTGCCGAGTCCGGCGGCGGAGACGGGTTGTTCTCCGGCGGCTTCGAGCTGCTGGTTGAGCAGGGTCAGGTCGAACAGGCCGTCGATGGAGCCGTCTTTCTGGGTGCCCGCTTCGATGCCGTTCTCAACCAGGGTCTGGAAGGTGTCGGCGTGCGGGTCGACGGAGAACGACACGTGCTCCAAGGCCCGGGTGATCACGGCGTCGGCGAGCGGCTTGCCGGTCTCCTTCTCGATCGCGGCGTTGATCACCGCGGGTGCGTCGGCCGGGTGGTCGGCGATCCACTGCACCGCGGCCGTGTGACCCTCGAGGAGGTCGGCGACCACGTCGGGGTGCTCCTCGAGGAACTCGGTGCGCACCAGCAGCACGGTGGTGGGGAACTGGCCGTCCTGCCACAGCTCGGCCTCGTCCTGCAGCACGTGCGCGCCGGCGTCCACGATCAGCCGTGACACCCACGGCTCCGGCAGCCAGGCACCGTCCAGCTGCCCGTCCTGGAACAGCGTCAGGGTCTGCGCGTTCTCGGTCGGGGTGATCTGCACGTCCCCGCCGCCGGAGGTGTCGGTGGCGTACCCCTGGTCGGCGAGCCACACCCGGGCGGCGACGTCCTGCGTGTTGCCCAGCTGCGGGGTCGCGATCGTCGTGCCGTCCAGGTCGGCGGGGGTGTCGATGCCGTCGCGGACCACCAGCGCGGCGCCGCCGGTCGCGGCGCCCGCGATGATCCGGGCGGACTGCCCACCGGACTGGATGAAGGTGTTGATCGACGGGTTCGGGCCGATGTAGGTCGCGTCGATCGCGCCGGCCGACAGCGCCTCGATCGCGGCCGGTCCCGCGTTGAACACCTGCGTGGTCACCTCGACATCGCCCAGCGCGTCGGCGAACAGCCCCTCCTCGAGACCGACCAGCGCCGGCGCGTGGGTCACGTTCGCGAAGTAGCCCAGGCGCAGCTCATCGACCGACGGGCCGGCGTCGCCGGCCGAGGTCGCGTTCGGCTCCGCGGCTGCGGAGGCGCAGCCGGCCATCATCGCTGCCACGAGTCCCAGGGTTGTGAGTGCTGTCGCAGTGCGGATCTTGTTCACGGTGTCGCCTCCTCAGGTCGGGTGTTGCTCGATGGTGAAGGTGCGTGCGGGACGCACCGCCCCGCACGATCCCGGCGACGATCGAGCCGCCGGGCGGGACCCTATCGGGGCCCATCGGCGAGCGTAGAAGCGCCGATGCCGCCGACCTATCCGATCGTCAAACCCGGTCACCGAGCGTCATCGTCGGACACCCGAGTTGCGTTCGGGATTGCGCCCACCCCTCGCGACGCAACCCTCGCGGCACCACCTGCGGCGGCGGAACCTGCCGCGGTGATCCGAACGAACCGCTTCAGCGCTTCGTCTCGTACCGAGTCAGGATCGCACCACCGGGAAACGTTCGCATCTCGGTGAGGTTCAGGTTCACCCAGCTGTCCACCGGGGCGAAGAACGGTGCGCCACCGCCCACGACCACCGGATGCGTGACGATCTCGTACTCGTCGACCAGCCCGGCACGCATGGCCGCGCCGCCGAGCGCTGCCCCGCCTACCCTCATGCGCCCGGCGTCCTCCGCCCTCAGACGGGCGATCTCTGCGACCGCGTCGCCGCTGAACACACGAGCGTTCCAGTCCACCGTGTCGATCGTCGACGAGAAGACCACCTTCGGCGTTTCCCGCCAGTTCTGTGCGAACGCGATCTGGTCGGGGGTGGCGTCCGGCTGCTGGTCCCCGGTCGGCCAGTACGAGCTCATGGTCTCCCACAGTCTGCGCCCGTAGAGGAACTGATCGATCGCGAGCTCCTCGTCGAGCCAGAACCGGAACAGCTCGTCGCTCGGCTCACTCCAGCCGAGATCATCGCCGGCCGCAGAGACATAGCCGTCCAGGCTCAGGTTCATGCCGTAGACCAGTTTCCCCATGACGCCGCGCCTTCCTGTCCGTCGGCCTCGGGAGGCCGGACCCGCTCATGGCGGGTCGAACTCGCCAGCAGTCTGCCGCGCCGGCGCGCCCAGGTCTACCCGCGCGGCTCCGGCGGACGCAACCGCCCCGCCAGCATCAGCGCCGCCGCGGGAACGAGCAGGCACACAGCGATCGCGAGCCGAAGTCCCGCCCACTCGGCGATGACCCCCACCACGAGTGGCGAGGTGAGAAGGCCGACCCGCATCACCGTCGCTGCAGCCGCGAGGCCCGTCCCAGGATCGAGGCCGGGCGCGCGCTCCGAGGCGTCCATCGCCAACGGGATCATCGGAGCGATTCCGAGACCGAGGAGGCCGAGTCCGACGGCGACGACCCAGGTCTCGGGCGCGAACACGGCCGTGACCAGTCCGACGAAGGCCGCCACCGAACCGACACGAACCGTGCCGACGGCACCGATCCGGTCCACGAGCGCATCCGAGGCGAATCTGCCCAGCGTGAGTGCGCCCATCAGCGCGGCGAACGGGATCGCTGCTTCCGCGACGCCCGCGCCGGTCTCTGCGACCACGTACACCCCGCCCCACGTGGATCCGAGGTCTTCGAGGAAGGCGCCGATGGCCGCGATGGCACACGCCGCGATGAGCATCGCGCTGACCCGACCGTGCCGATGGGGATGATGCGCCTCCGTTCGCGGGGGCGGCTCGGTGCGCAGGCGCACGAGCGGGAGCGCACCGAGGCTTCCCACGATGATGATGGCGCCCATGACGGGCAGATGGACGGAGATCGGGATCGCGAGCTGAAGCGCAAGAGCACCGAGCAGTGCGCCCGCGATCGCCCCGGCGCTCCACGCGCCGTGCAGGCCGTTGATGATCGACCGGCCCATCAGCCGCTGAATCGCGAGCCCGTGTGCGTTGTTCCCGACATCACCCGTGGCGTCCCCGAACCCGATCGCGAACAGCACGATGCCGAGAACGACCGGCGTGCCGGCGAAGCCCGCCCCGACCAGCAAGGCCCCGAGAATCATCGAGGACGTGACAGCGACGGGGATCGCGCCGAGGCGATTCACCAGCCTGCCCGCGATGAGGCTTCCCACCACGGATCCCACCGGGCCGCACGCGACCATCAGGCCGAACGCCAGCTCACCGAGGCCGAAGCGATCCTTCAGCTCGGGATAGCGGGTCACGATCGTCGCGAACACCAGCGCGTTCGCGATGAAGAGCATCGCCACCCCGCGTCGCGCGGCCGATACTCGCGCAAGGGCAACCGGCGCGCTCATCCCTGGATTCTAGGGTGATCGGCGCCGTCGGCTCGTCCGCGTCCCGCATCCCGCGTCAGACGATTCCGAGAATCTTCGCCGACCGATGTAGAGATCGCGGGCTCGGTTCCGTCTCCTCTGTGACGCGGCAGAATGGGCCGCACCGAACGGGAGGCTCTCATGGCCAAGTACCTGATGCTCAAGCACTACCGGGGCGGACGCACCTCGGTGAACTCCGTCCCGATGGACCAGCTCACGCCGGACGAGTGGGCCGCGCACGTGAAGTACATGCAGGACATGGAGGAGCGGCTCATCGCATCGGGCGAGCTGGTCTCCTCGGAGGGGCTCTCGATGGAGGGCGCGTGGGTCCGATTCGACGGCGAGGGGCGCCCGCCCGTCGTCGACGGTCCGTTCGCCGAGACGAAAGACCTCATCGCGGGCTGGATGATGATCGAGGTCGACTCCTATCAGCGGGCGCTCGACCTCGCCTCCGAGCTGTCGGCTGCGCCGTGGGCCGGCGGCACTCCTCTCGGCGAGTGGCTGGAGCTGCGTGAGGTGATGAGCGCGCCGCCCGCCGACGTCGGATGACAGAGGCGGATGCTGCGGCACTGCGCCGCGCGATCCCCGAGGTCGTCGGCATCCTCGTCCGGCGCGGAGCGGATTTCGCGTCGGCAGAGGATGCCGTGCAGACCGCCCTGGTGCGCGCACTCGAGCGACCGG
Source organism: Microbacterium sp. F01 (assembly GCF_056156365.1). Classification (NCBI taxonomy): domain Bacteria; kingdom Bacillati; phylum Actinomycetota; class Actinomycetes; order Micrococcales; family Microbacteriaceae; genus Microbacterium; species Microbacterium sp. F01. The sequence goes on along the minus strand of NZ_CM149592.1, from coordinate 306,311 downwards.
TCCAAGACGGAGTGCGCGACATCCGTGCGTGGCTCGTCACCGTCTCGTGGCGCGCGTTCCTCGATCAGGTGCGCAGCGATACGGCGCGCACCGCCCGCGAGGACCGGCTCGCGCAAGAGCCCGAACCCGGGCCGGTGCCGCAGCATGACGACACGCTCGGCCTCTACTTCCTGTGCACGCACCCGGTCCTCACCCCGACGTCAGCGATTGCACTCACGCTGCGGGCGGTCGCCGGGCTGACGACGCGGCAGATCGCGGATGCCTTCCTCGTGCCGGAGGCGACGATGGCGCAGCGCATCAGCCGCGCGAAGCAGCGGCTCACCGGAATCCCACTCGATCAGCCGGGCGATCTGTCGCGTGTGATGCGCGTGCTCTACCTCGTATTCAACGAGGGCTACTCCGGTGAGATCGACATCGCCGCCGAGGCGATCCGCGTGACGCGGCAGCTCGCGGCGCTCACCGACGAGCCCGAGGTCGACGGTCTGCTCGCGCTCATGCTCCTGCACCATGCGCGGCAGCCGTCGCGCGTGGTGGGTGGGCGACTCATCCCCCTCGCTGAGCAGGATCGCTCCCTGTGGGACGTCGACGCGATCACGGAAGGCGTCGCCATCCTGCAGTCGGCGCTCTCCTGCGACCGGCTCGGGCAGTATCAGGCGCAGGCCGCGATCGCGGCGCTGCACGCCGATGCCCCGACGGCCGCAGAGACCGACTGGGTGCAGATCGTCGAGTGGTACGACGAGCTGCTCGCGTTCGGCGATTCACCCGTCATCCGGCTGAACCGCGCGGTCGCGATCGGTGAGGCCGACGGTGCGCGCGCCGGCCTCGTCGCCCTGGACGCCGTCGATAAGGAGGTGCCGCGGTACCACGCCGCACTCGCCTACCTCCACGAGCGGGCGGGAGAAACGGATGCTGCCGCCGCCGAATACGCGGAAGCCGCACGCCGCGCGACCAGCGCGCTGGAGCAGCAGCATCTCCTCCGTGAGGCGGAGCGTCTGCGTCAGGTTCGGCGGTAGGCCCCGACGACAGGGCAGTCGAACGGGTCGCGCGCGGCCAGTCCGACGCGGTTCAGGTACGCGATGACGATGCCGTACGAGCGCCACAGCGTCGTCTCGGTGTACGGCACGCCGAGGTGGCGGCACTGGTCCATGACGATCTCGCGGGCGCGCGCCAGATGCGGGCGGGGCATGTTGGGGAACAGGTGGTGCTCGATCTGATAGTTGAGCCCGCCCATGAGCATCGTCGCCCACCAGCCGCCGCTGACGTTGCGCGAGGTGCGCACCTGCTTGCTGAAGAAGTCGAGCTTCGCATCCATCGCGATGATCGGCATGCCCTTGTGGTTCGGCGCGAAGGAGGCGCCCATGTACACGCCGAACACGGCCAGCTGCACCCCGAGGAACGCGAACGCCATCCCCAGCGGGAGGAAGAGGAACACCGGCGTCCAGATCACCGCGAAGCGCACCGTGATGAGCGCGAGCTCGATCCAGCGGTCCTTGGCGCCCTCGCGCGAGAACAGGTGCCGGAAAGCGTGAGCGTGCAGGTTCAGGCCTTCGAGCGTGAGGAGCGGGAAGAACAGCCACCCCTGCTTGCGCGTCACCAGAGCGCGCAAACGACCGGCGGACGCAGCATCCGTTTCGAGAAAGGAGATCGTGTCGATCTCGATGTCGGGGTCTTTGCCCACCCGGTTGGGGTTCGCGTGGTGGCGGTTGTGCTTGTTGTTCCACCACGAGAGGCTGATGCCCACGATGCCGGCGGCGAGGAAGCGGGCGAGCCGGTCGTTCGCGGGGCCCGAGGCGAGGATCTGCTTGTGCGCCGCCTCGTGCGCGAGGAACGCGACCTGCGTGAACAGGATCCCGAGGGCACCGGCCATCAGCAGCTGATACCAGGTCTGGCCGAGCAGGACGAAGCCGGTGACCACTCCGCCGAAGCTCAGGAGCAGGCCCGCCCCGACCAGCGCATAGAACCACTCGGCACGGCGGAGGAGGCCCGTCTCCCGGACGACCTGCGAGACCTCGGTGTACGCACGAGCGATCGGGGGGAAGTCAGTGGTGCCGGCGTACGTCTGACGGACGGGACCGAGCCGGGACTCGAGTGTGGTGGAGGAGATGATGCACCAGTTCCGATGGGGACCGTTTTGGCCGTTGAAAGCCAGAGGCGGTTGCCCATCGCTGCCCTCAGGCTACGTGGGTCCACATGAGCCGACAGGAATACCTCGTGATTCGTGGGTGATGCCCAGGTGAACAACAGCGCCCGCCCAGGCCGAAACCGGGGCGGGCGATGTGAACGCGGGAGCGTCAGAGCGGACGGATGTTCGCCGCCTGCATGCCCTTGGGGCCAGGCTCGGCGTCGAACTCCACCTTCTGGTCTTCGCGGAGCTCCTTGAAACCGCTGCCTGCGATCGCGCTGAAGTGTGCGAAGAGATCGGCCGAGCCGTCATCGGGTGCGATGAAGCCGTAGCCCTTCTCGGAGTTGAACCATTTCACGGTGCCAGTGGCCATCGTGTCTTTCCTATTCTTCGGGCCGCCGGAGCGACCGGGGGTGCCGCGCCGACGAATGCGGTGCGGACGGATGTGGACCGGTGCCGGAATCGACAACGGAGAGGGAACGGATGCTGCGACCGCCGCGCGCGCGAGATCCGGCGTCGCGTGGAGCCCGAGGTCTTCACCGCGGGGTCCGTGCGCGCGGAGACCGCGCGGCGTCGTGTCGATGAAGCCAGCGTATTCGTCGGCGCGTGTCGCGACATAGACGTCATCGTCGGCCTGTCGCCAGGCGAGCGCCTGCAGGTGGGAGTGCATGTTGGTGTGTTTCGTTCGTTGGCGCGAAGCGTTGCGGCGTTCGCGGCGGCGGCGTGCAGAAGCCGAGGAAAGGATGAGGCGTTCAGATCTGCGTCTCCACGATGAGGCAGAGAGACGAACGCGCGGTTCCCAAACGGGAACGTGTCAGTGTAGCATGCGCACCTCCGGGCGCCGAAGGCGGGGTAGCCGACTCGTCGCGTGAGGGATACGGTCGCGGTGTCGTCCGATTCCGGTGCAAAGAGGCGGTGTCGCCATCTCCATGACCAGTACCGCGCCCACCCTGCCCACGCCGCGCAGGGTGCAAGGCACGTATTACACGCTCATGCTCGGCAATACGCTCGCCGCGTCGCTCATCTGGGGCGTCAACACGCTGTTCCTGCTCGACGCCGGTCTCTCCAACCTCGAGGCCTTCGCGGCGAACGCCTTCTTCAGCGCCGGGATGCTGATCTTCGAGATCCCGACGGGCGTCGTGGCCGACACCGTGGGGCGCCGGGCGTCGTACCTGCTCGGCACGGTCACGCTCGCGGTGACGACAGTCATGTACTGGATGCTGTGGGTCTGGCAATCGCCGTTCTGGGCGTGGGCGGTCGTCTCGGTGCTGCTCGGTCTCGGCTTCACGTTCTTCTCCGGGGCGGTCGACGCGTGGCTCGTCGATGCGCTGAGGGCGACCTCTTACCAGGGCAGTCTCGAGACGGTCTTCGGCCGGGCACAGATCGTGGGCGGAGTCGCGATGCTGTCGGGATCGGTGCTCGGCGGCGTCATCGCGCAGCTGACGAACCTCGGTGTGCCGTTCCTGATCCGAGGCGCCATTCTGCTCCTGATGTTCATCGTCGCCGCGCTGCTGATGCGGGATCTGGGTTTCACACCCGATCGCAGCGAGAGCCCGTTGCGCGCGACGCGCACCGTGTTGCGCGCGTCGATCCGCTACGGCCTCGGCGATCCGCCCGTGCGCTGGCTGATGCTCGCGAGCCCTTTCACCACCGGTGTCGGGTTCTACGTCTTCTACGCGCTGCAGCCTTACCTGCTGGAGCTGTGGGGCGATGAGGAGGCGTACACCGTCGCCGGACTCGCGGCCGCGCTGGTGTCGGGCACCGCGATCCTCGGCGGTGCCATCGCACCATGGGTGCGGAAGCTCTTCCATCGGCGCACGTCGACGATCCTGCTGGCGGCGGTCACCAGCGCGCTCGTGCTGATCGGTATCGGACTGGTGCGCAACTTCTGGGTCGCCGTGGTGCTCGTCGCGCTCTGGGGCATCGCCTCGGCCATCGACGATCCCGTGCATCGCGCCTACCTCAACGACATGATCCCGTCGAAGCAGCGTGCAACGGTGCTCTCATTCGACTCGCTCATGGGTTCGGGCGGCGGCGTCGTCATCCAACCCGTACTGGGCCGCGTGGCGGATGTCGGCGGCTACGGAGCCTCGCTCGTCTGGAGCGGCGTGATCACCGCAATCGCCGTTCCCTTCGTGCTGATGAGCCGAGCGCAGAACCCGCCCGCCGACACCGCCCGCGAGGTCACCGCTCAGACGCCCCAGTGATCCAGCTCCCGTGCCCTCACCACTCGCGGGAGTCCCCCGAGTTGGCGCGATCCAAGCCCAGGAAGCCAGGCACGCCGGGGCGGTGGTGCGTCCTTCCTCCGTCGACGGGGGCCGTCTCATGCCCGGCCAGCTGGTGGATCCACGGTGGCTGCTGGTCGATCGTCACCGAACCCGCGCCGGTCGTGAAGTACGCCGCGACGGGCGGGCTCGCGACGAATGCGGCGGCCACCACAGCGGCATCAGGGATGCGCACCAGCGCGTCGCGCGCCAGGAGATCGCGCATGAGCATGGCGAACGCGTGGGGATCGACGGATGCTGCTTCCTCCGGCGCGTCCGGCAGCTCAGCGCTCAGCTGGTCGACGACCTCGGAGCGTTGGGATTCCGAGAGTCGGGAGAAGGCGGCGGCGTACGCCTTGTCGGCCACGCTTGCCGGCACATTCCCGAGGACATACGCGTACCGCGCGATCTGCTCGTCCGGGGTGATCGCCTGCTGAGTGCGCCGCTTCTTCACGATCCCTCCCGACGACTCGATGAGCGCCACAGTACGCTCGGCTACCCTCATCGTCGATGGGCGTCGCGGCCCGGGATGCCGTGTCCGGCGCTCCCGAGCCGCGGCCCGCTTGGTGCAAGGGTCAGGCGATGGCTGCGCGCAGTTCTGCGGCGGCCGCCGTGACGTCGGGGGCACCGTAGAGGGCTCCGCCGACGACGGCGATGCGGGCGCCTGCGTCGCGCACCGAACCGATGGTCGAGGCGTTGACGCCGCCGGCGACGGAGAAGGGCACGCCCGAGGCCTCACCGGCACGCAGCAGCGAGTCGAGCGAGTAGCCCTCCTGTGCCTGCTCGTCGAGACCCGCGTGCACCTCGACGAACTCGGCGCCGAGCGCCACGACCTCCTTGGCGCGGGCGGGCTTGTCGGCCACGCCGATCAGGTCGACCACGATGCCCTTGCCGTGCCTCTTGGCGGCCTTGACGGCGCCCGCGATGGTGCTGTCGTCGGCCGAGCCGAGCACGGTGACGAGGTCGGCGCCGGCGCCGAAGGCGATGTCGGCCTCGAGCTCACCGGCATCCATCGTCTTGAGGTCCGCGAAGATGACCTTGTCGGGGTGCGCCTCCTTGAGGGCGGTGACGGCGGCGAGGCCCTCGCTCTTGATCAGCGGGGTGCCGAGCTCGAGGATGTCGACGTGCGCGGCCGCGGCGGCGGCGAGCTCCAGCGCCTTCTCGGTGGTCAGGGTGTCGATCGCGAACTGCAGCTTCATGGGTGCTCCATTCCGTGGTGGGGTGGATGCCGACGCCGGCCGGCGACGGGGGTCGGTGGTCATTCGAGATTCGAGTGGCGGGGCCAGAGGTCGTCGGCGCTCGATCCCTGGCGCTGCCACAGCGCGTGGAAGAGGCCGTCGCCGAGGAGCACCACGACCTGCTCGAACAGGCTGCCCGCGTACTGGTCGGATGCCGCGGCGGTGCGGTCGAGCTTCTGAGCGGCGGGTACGACGACGAGGACCTCGGTGAGATCCGCCAGGGGCGACGCGGGTGCCGTGGTGATCGCGGCGACGCCCGCTCCCGCGGCGGCTGCCTTCTGCGCCGCGCGCACGACGGAGTCGGTCGTGCCGGAGCCGCTCGCGGTGAGGAGCACGTCGCCGACGCCGATGGCGGGGGTGGTGACGTCGCCCACCACGTGGACCTCGAGGCCGAGGTGCATGAGACGCATCGCTGTCATGCGCAGCGCGATGCCGGAGCGACCGGCTGCGCCGACGAACACGCGGTCGGCCGACAGCAGCAGGTCCGCGAGCGCGTCGAGCTGCTCGGAACTCGCGACAGCCGCCCGCTCTGCGGCGCGCAGCGCTTCGTTGGCGACGAGCGAGATCGCCGCGGCGGACGAGATGGTGGCGGTGCTGGACATGCCCTCCAGCGTCGCCGCCGCGTCGGTCGCGCGCGCTCCTCCCCGCGAGCAGTCCTGACTACCCGAAAGGAGAGGTCGTCGTAGGATAGGTCCTCGTGACCGACGATCTGAGCCGCGCCGCGGCCGCGCGCCGCGCCGCCGCCGACCACGCCCGCGCCCTCGCCGAACAGCGCGATCGCTATGCGCTGACGCTCGAGTCGCTGCTCGCGACGCTCCGCTCACCCCGGCTCGACGACCGCGCGGCGCGGGCGATGGCCCTTGATGTGGCGGCGGGTGCCCTCGTCGGGCTGCGGGTGCAGACCGACCAGCAGAGCGCCGCGCTCGAACCCGTCGTCGGCGCCTTCGAGCGGCTGCGCGGCGACCTGCGCCCCCTTGTCCGCTACAGCGAGCTCGACGTGCAGTTCGTCGAGCCGCCCGCGAACGGCCGAGCACTCCCGGGCGACATCGCGCACGCGGCCCGCGCGATCGTACGCACCGCCGTGCTCGCGATCGTCGACCGTGGCGAGACCAGCCGCGTGCGCATCCAGTGGGACTGCGACGGGTTGCACCTCTTGATCGCGCTCCGCGACGACGGCCGCGGGGAGCTCACGCTCCACGACGACGCGCTGCGCCCGGTGGCCGAGCAGGTGGCCGCACTCGCCGGCCATCTCTCGGTCGCCTCGACGCCCGGCTGGGGCTCCGAGATCGGCATCCGTCTCCCGCTCGATCCGCCCGCGGAACCGGAGGATCTGCCGGACGCCGTGGACGCCAGCCCCCGCGAGCGCGACGTGCTGCGGCTGGTGGTCGCCGGACGCCGCAACCGCGAGATCGCACAGACCCTCGGCGTCAGCGAGAACACCGTGAAGTTCCACGTGTCGAACCTGCTGCGCAAGTCCGGCGCGGCCTCCCGCACCGAACTGGTGTCCCTCGCGCGAGGCTGAGCCCACCCGTTCGACGGGTCACCGCCTATCCGAATGGGCAGCCACGCGATTTCCCCGATGTCAGAACGGCGCCCCGCGCGAGGTGACGTATCGGCTGGTCACCTCCGCCCGGGATAATGCGGTCCATGGCGTGTGCGTGCCGCCAGGGAAGGAGCCGACGTGATGGATGGCGTGCCGGTCGAAGGCCTGCGGGAGTACATCGAGCATCTGCGGCAGCAGGGCTATTCGGTGCGCGACGGGCACACCGCTGACCCGGATCTGATCGACCCGCACGGGAACGCGGTCTACACCTGGCAGGAGGGCTACCCGTACGGAGAACTGCTGGACCGCGACGCGTACGAGTTCGAGAAGTACCGGCTGCAGATCGAACTGCTCAAGTTCCAGTACTGGCTGGAAGACAACGGCCGGCGGGCGATCATCCTGTTCGAGGGCCGGGATGCTGCGGGCAAAGGCGGCACCATCAAGCGGTTCACCGAGCACCTCAACCCCCGCACCGCCCGTGTGGTCGCGCTCAGCAAGCCCACGGAGCGCGAACTCGGGCAGTGGTACTTCCAGCGCTACATCGAGCACCTGCCGACCGCTGGGGAGATCGTCATGTTCGACCGGTCCTGGTACAACCGGGCCGGCGTCGAGCGGGTGATGGGGTTCTGCACGGACGAGGAGTACGAGCAGTTCATGGTGCAAGCACCTCAATTCGAACGGATGCTGGTGGATTCCGGCATCCATGTCACCAAGTTCTGGTTCTCGGTGTCGCGGACCGAGCAGCGCACCCGGTTCGCGATCCGCCAGCTCGACCCGGTGAGGCGGTGGAAGCTGTCGCCCATGGACCTGGCGTCGCTGGACCGCTGGGAGGACTACACGCGTGCGAAGGAGGAGATGTTCCGCCGCACCGACAAGAAGCACGGCCCGTGGATCATCGTGCGCTCGAACGACAAGAAGCGCGCACGCCTGAACGCCATGCGCTTCTTCCTGCGCCAGTTCGACTACGACGGACGCGATGACAAAGTCATCGGCACTCCCGACCCCCGCCTGGTGATGCGCGGCATCCGCGAAACCGCCGACGAGTAACCCCAGCGAGAGCTCGACTCACTCGATCAAATGAAGTCTCTGCCACCCGACCGCGCAGTCCATCGGTCGAATCCTCCGGTGAGGACGCGCACGTCCGTGTGCCCGGCGGCCGAGAGGATGCCTGCCGCCGTCTGCGCGCGCGGCCCGACTTTGCAGTAGACGATGATCGGTCGTTCGGCGGGCAGGTCGAGGAGACCCGGCCCGTCGATCTGGAGCCTGCTGAGCGGCGCGGAGCGGGAGCCCGCGATATGCGCACGGGTGTGTTCGTCGGTCTCGCGGACGTCGAGCAGCTCGAACGCCGCCTGGCCTGACGAGCGCTCGTAGAGCGACCGGCTCAGCTCGTCGGCGGTGATGACGCCGGGCGTCGGAACGGCAGCGACACACGTTTCGCCCTGGTGCCGGACATCGGTGATCGGCACTCGGCCGGGGTCGGGCAGAATCCTCACCTCGCGCCACGTAGCGTCCGCCAGGTCGAAGATCGCGAGTCGTCCGAGCAGGGTTCTCCCCGTGCCGGCGATGAGCTTGATCGCCTCGGCCGCCATCAGCGATCCGGCGACCCCGCAGAGCATTCCGAGCACACCCGCTTCGCCGCAGGAGGGGGCGGCCTCGGGCGGTGGCGCGTCGGGGAACAGGTCTCGGTAGGTCGGACCGTGGGTGCTCCAGAACACGCTGACCTGGGCACCGAATCGGAGGACAGAGCCCCAGATGCACGGCTTCCCGGTCACGGTCGCGGCGTCGGAGACCAGGTAGCGGGTGGCGAAATTGTCGGCGCCGTCGATGACGAGGTCGTACTCCTCGAACAGTGTCACGGCGTTCTCGGCCGACAGTCGCACGGGATGGGTCCGGATCTCGATCAGCGGGTCGAGGGAGGCGAGGGCGTCGCGTGCCGAGTCGACCTTGAGGCGGCCGACATCGCCGACGCTGTGTGCGATCTGGCGCTGCAGGTTGCTCGCTTCCACGCGGTCGTCGTCGACGATGCCGAGCGTGCCGACCCCGGCGGCGGCGAGGTAGAGGAGGACCGGCGATCCGAGACCCCCGGCGCCGATCACCAGTACGCGGGCATTCTTCACCCGCCGCTGGCCGATGTCCCCGATCTCGGGCAGCAGGAGGTGGCGGGAGTAGCGGTCGATCTCCTCCGGCTCCAGCGTGGGAGCCGGTGCGACCAGCGGCCCCAGGACGTCGTGGGCCGGCGTCGGTGTCATAGGTCCGGCCGCCCGTCCATGGCGGAGGAGGCGTGGGCGGCGGTACGTCGAGGGATGCGGCCCGACAGGTGGGCGAGCCGCCCGGCGATCACCGCGTGACGGAAGGCCGTCGCCATGCCGACCGGATCCTGTGCGCGCGTGACCGCGGTCGCCAGCAGCACGGCGTCGCAGCCGAGCTCCATGGCGAGGGCGGCGTCGGAGGCGGTGCCGATGCCGGCGTCCAGCACGATGGGCACATTCGCGCGTTCGACGATGAGGGAGATGTTGTGGGGGTTCAGGATGCCGAGTCCTGTGCCGATCGGCGCGCCCAGCGGCATGACCGCGGCGGCGCCGAGTTCTTCGAGGCGCAGGGCGAGCGCCGGGTCGTCGTTGGTGTACGCGAAGACGGTGAAGCCTCGTGCGACGAGCTGTTCGGTGGCGAGGGCGAGCTCGGCGCCGTCCGGGAGGAGGGTGTCTTCGTCCGCGATCACCTCGAGCTTGATCCAGTCGGTGGACAGAGCCTCGCGCGCCAGCTCGGCGGTGAGCACGGCCTCGCGGGCGGTGAGGCATCCCGCCGTGTTCGGAAGGAGGCGGATGCCCTGATCATTCAGGAGCTGGAAGAGGGAGCCACTCGTCGACGGGTCGTGCCGACGCATGGAGACCGTGGTGAGTTCTGTTCCGGAGGCCCGCAGTGCGTCGCCGAGCCCGGCGTGACTCGGGGCACCGCCGGTGCCCATGATCAGTCGGGAGCCGAGGTCGACGCCGTCGATGTGCAAGATGTCGGACGTCACGTCAGCCTCCCTGCGCGGCGCTGACGATCTCGACGGCATCGCCCTCGGTGAGCTGCTCCTGCGCCCATGCCGTTCGAGGGACCACGACGGAGTTGACCGCGACGGCGACGCCGAGGGGCCTGCCGTCCGGGACGGTTCCATCAGCGGCGACGCGAACGCCCAGAATCGCGTGAATCAGGTCGGCGACGGAGTACGCAGCCGAAGCGGAATGGGGTTCGCCGTTGACGGTGATCGTGGTCATCGGTGGGTCCTTTCTGCCGTGGAAACGGCGGGGGTCGGTGTGAACCGGGAGGGGCGGAACGCGTCCCAGCGGTGATCGGAGCTGCCCTCGATGAGCCCGACGGCGATGTCTGCGGCGAGGGGAGCGAGAAGGACTCCGTGCCGGAAGAAGCCCGTCGCCACGATCAGCCCGGAGACGGTGGTGCCGTCCCGGTCTGGGACACGCCCCAGCAGTGGTGCGTTGTCCGGCGTGCCCGGTCGCGCCCTGGCGGTCGCCTCGATCAGCGACAGCTCTGCGACCGCAGGCACGACCTGCTGTGCGTCACGCAGGAGCTGGTGCACCCCACCTGCGGACACAGCATCCATCCCGTCCTCGCGCTGCGTCGCGCCGACCACCAGCGTGCCGTCGGCACGGGGCACCAGGTAGACGCTCGCCCCATGAACCAGGGCACGCACCGTGCTGCGGAGCAGGGGGCGGAGCCGCTCAGGCACCCGCAGCCGGAGGATGTCGCCGTATACGGGTCGCAGCGGCAGCTCCAGCCGCTCCGGAAGTCCCCCGATGGTCCGCGCTCCGACGCCGTTCGCGAGCACGACCTCCGCCCCGTTGATCGTCGTCCCGTCCGCAAGGCGGACGCCGACGACGCCGGACTCGTGGTCTGCGGGGTCGCGATGCAGGAGGGCGACCGCCGGCACGTGCGCGATCCCCACCCACCGCGTCGCGCGCTGCAGCTCGTCGAAGAGCCGGGCCGCGAGCGCGCGCGGGTCGACCTGATGGTCGCCCGGCACACGGTAGGCGCTGGTGACCCGGGGCCCGAGCAGCGGTTCACGCGTGCGTGCGTCGCGAGTCGTCAGCTGCTCGACGGCGAGCTGCGCCCGACGATGGACGGCGTGGAGATCGGCCAGCGCCTGCCGGTCCCCCTGATCGACGCCGACCAGAAGCGTCTCGTTCCGCAGGTATCCCGTCGCCCGCTCGCCGGATTGCAGCTCGCGCACGAACCCGGGGTACCGCGACGCGGACTCCCGCATCGCCGGCAGGAGCGCGTCTTCCTGGAAGTGGTACTCGCTGACCGGGGCGAGCATGCCCGCCGCCGCGAAGGTCGCGCCCTGGGCCGGTGCCGGGTCGATCAGCACCACCGAGCGACCGGTCTGCGACGCACGCCAGGCGATGCTCAGCCCGATGATCCCACCACCGACGACGATCACATCGGCCGTGCTCGGACGGTCGAGGCCCCGCGGATCCGCCGCTACGCTGAGCCGATGTCCATCGCCACCGCACGCCTCTACCTCTGCACCGACGCGCGAGCCGGTCGGGGCGATTTCGCCGATTTCGTGGATGCTGCGTTCGCGGGCGGCGTCGACATCATGCAGTTGCGGGACAAGGCCGTCGAAGGCGGCGAGCAGCTCGAGCTGCTGGGCGTCCTCGCCGAAGCTGCCGCGCGCCACGACGCGCTCTGGTCCGTCAACGACCGCGCCGACATCGCCCGGGTCACGAGCGCCCCGGTGCTCCACCTGGGTCAGAAGGACCTTCCCGAGCGGCTCGTCCGGACGATCGTGGGGCAGCAGACCGTGGTCGGCAAGTCGACCCACACTCCCGAGCAGGTCGATGTCGCCGCCGTCGCGGACGACCTCGACTACTTCTGCGTCGGACCGGTCTGGGCGACCCCGACCAAGCCCGGTCGCGCCGCCGTCGGAACCGAACTCGTCCGCTATGCGGCGAGCACCGGCACGACGCGGCCGTGGTTCGCCATCGGCGGCATCGACCTGTCGAACATCGAGGAGGTCGTGGCAGCGGGTGCCCAGCGCGTGGTCGTCGTCCGGGCGATCACCGAGTCCGACGACCCCGCCGACAGTGCGCGGCGACTCCGGGCCGCCCTCCCGGCGGTGGTGCCGGTGGGGGCCTCCTGAACTCTCGGCGCCCCGCTCGGCCGAACCTTCGTCGTTCGGGTGAGCCATCTGCCGCCGCCTACGGCTCGCGCAGCGCCGGCACAGGAAGATAGACCCTCCCGCCGGATTCCCGGAACTCCGCCGACTTCTCCGCCATCCCGGTCGTGCGCGCAGACTCGCCGACGAGCCCGAACTGGTCGCGGATGTCCTGCGAGATCCGCATCGAGCAGAACTTCGGTCCGCACATCGAGCAGAAGTGCGCTGTCTTCGCCGGCTCCGCCGGCAGCGTCTCGTCGTGGAAGGCCTCCGCAGTGACCGGGTCGAGCGACAGCGCGAACTGGTCCCGCCACCGGAACTCGAACCGCGCCCTCGACAGCGCGTCGTCCCGCGCCTGCGCCCCCGGGTGCCCCTTCGCGAGGTCGGCAGCGTGCGCCGCGATCTTGTAGCTGATGACCCCGGTCTTCACGTCGTCCCGGTTCGGCAGCCCGAGGTGCTCCTTCGGAGTGACGTAGCAGAGCATCGCGGTGCCGTAGCGTGCGATCTCGGTCGCGCCGATCGCCGAGGTGATGTGGTCGTAGCCGGGGGCGATATCGGTCACGAGAGGGCCGAGCGTGTAGAACGGGGCGCCGTCGCACAGGTCCTGCTGGCGCTCGACGTTCTCGCGCACGAGGTGGAACGGCACGTGCCCGGGGCCCTCCACCATCACCTGCACGTCGTACTCCCACGCCCGCTTCGTCAGCTCGGCGAGCGTGTCGAGCTCCGCGAACTGCGCCGCGTCGTTGGCGTCCGCGATCGACCCGGGCCGCAGCCCGTCTCCCAGCGAGAATGCGACGTCGTACCGCGCGAAGATCTCGCACAGCTCGTCGAAGTGGGTGTAGAGGAAGTTCTCCTGGTGGTGGGCCAGGCACCAGCCGGCCATGATCGAGCCACCGCGCGAGACGATCCCCGTCACCCGCTCTGCTGTCAGCGGCACGTACCGCAATAGCACGCCGGCGTGGACGGTCATGTAGTCCACGCCCTGCTCGCACTGCTCGATGACGGTGTCGCGGTACACCTCCCACGTGAGCGCCGACGCGTCGCCGTTCACCTTCTCCAGCGCCTGGTAGATCGGCACCGTGCCGATCGGCACCGGCGAATTGCGCACGATCCACTCGCGCGTGGTGTGGATGTCATCCCCGGTCGACAGGTCCATGACGGTGTCGGCGCCCCAGGTCGTCGCCCACTGCAGCTTCGACACCTCGTCCGCGATCGAACTCGTCACCGCGGAGTTGCCGATGTTGGCATTGATCTTCACCAGGAACGCCTTGCCGATGATCATCGGCTCCGACTCCGGGTGGTTCACGTTGTTCGGGATGATCGCCCGTCCGGCCGCCACCTCGGAACGGACCAGCTCCACGTCGCAGTTCTCCCGCAGCGCGACGAACCGCATCTCCGGGGTGACCACGCCCGCGCGGGCGTAGTGCATCTGCGTGACTCTGCGCCCGGGCTTCGCCCGGCGCGGGCGGCGCTTCTCGCCTTTCCATTCGACGGATGCTGCGCCCCGCCGCACTGCGGAACGGCCGTCGTCGTGCAGATCGCGGTCGCGACCCGCGTATTCATCGGTGTCGTCGCGGGCGGCGATCCATTGCTCACGCAGCGGCTCGAGCCCCCGCACCGGGTCACTGCCAGGCCCCTGGGTGCGGTACACGATCACGGGTGCGTTGACCGAACCATCCGGCGACACGTTGAGCGAGATCTGGTCGACCGGCACGCGGATGTCGTGTTCGGTGTCGTGCAGGTGCGCGAGAACGCGCGATGAATGGACGGACTCCATGGAGGCGACTCCTACTTCCTTCGCCGGCATTACCCGGACAGGTTCGAACGGTCGCAGGCCGCGTCAGCCCGATCTCAGCCCTTGCGAGGGCACCCGTGTGGATAGCGCAACGCTACCGCACCTTCCGGCGCCGCCCCGCCCTCAGCGGCGCGGCGCGACCGGGAGCCGTACTGGACAATCTTGTCCGGTCAGGCTCTACGATGAAGCGGCGGGTCGACGCAGACCCGCGAGAACGGAGCAGGCATGGACATCTCGGCAGTGGATCCGGCACTGCGTGAGGCGACCGCGAAGGCACCGACCGTCGATCTCGAGAACAGCGCGGTGCGCTGGCTCGCAGCGACCGCGTCGTCGCTCATTCCCGGCAAGCGCGTGGACGGCGTGGAGCGCCGCACGCTCCGCCACGACGGCGTGAAGCTGCGGGTCTACACTCCTGCCCGGCCATCCGGAGCGGGGCTGCTGTGGATCCACGGCGGCGGGCTCGTGCTGGGCGCCGCCGCGATGGACGACGTGCACTGCGGCGAGACGGCGCGCGACACCGGGGTCACGATCGTCTCGGTCGACTACCGCCTCGCGCCGAAGCATCCGTTCCCCGCGCAGCGATCGACGACTGCTTCACCGGATGGCAGTGGATGCGCGCCAACGCGGAGGCTCTCGGCCTCGACACCGGGCGCCTCGCGATCGGCGGGCAGAGCGCCGGCGGCGGGCTCGCCGCAAGCCTCGTCCAGCGGGCGATCGACGCGGGCGACCCCGTCGCTGCACAGTGGCTGTTCTGCCCGATGCTCGACGACCGCACGGCCGCGGACCGCGGCCACGACGCCGCCGACCACTTCATCTGGAGCAACCGCTCGAACCGTGTCGGCTGGTCGTCGTATCTCGGCGCGGGCGTCGGGGCGCAGTCGCTCCCCCCGTACGCGGCGCCGGCACGCCGCGAAGACCTCAGCGATATGCCGCCGACCTGGATGTACACCTCCGACATCGAGCTGTTCCATGACGAGGACATCGAGTACGCGAACCGGCTCCGAGCGGCAGGCGCGGATGTCACCGTCGAGGTGGTCGGCGGTGCGCCGCACGGGTTCGAGGCGTGGGCATCCGACCACCCGATGGCGCGCAAGCTCTTCGCGACCGCCCGCGCCTGGCTCGAGGAGCGCCTCGAGCGCTGAGCGTCCTGGCCGGATTACTTGTCGGACGATTCGACATTGCGGTAAGACATGCCCATGGCGACGACAGGTGGTGAACGTCCGACCCGGGTTCCGCTCGTCGGCCAGCTCCGGTCCTATCAACGCGTGTGGCTGCGCGGCGACGTGATCGCCGGGGTCACGGTCGCCGCCCTCATCGTCCCGAAGAACCTGGGATACGCCGGCATCGCGGGGGTGCCGCTGCAGAACGGACTCTATGCGGCCGCGGCCGGCGCGATCTTGTACGCGATCTTCGGGACGAGCCGGCAGATCTCGATGGGTCCGAGTTCTGGTCTCGCGGCCGTTGCGGCCAGTGCCGTGCTCGCCGCCGGCATCGCCGGCGAGCAGGACGTCGCGTCGTTCGTCGCCGGCATCACGCTCGCCTCGGGCATCGTGTTCCTGCTGCTCGCCGTCTTCAGGATGGGCTGGATCGCCCAGTTCCTCTCGCGAGCGGTGGTGACCGGCTTCCTCTTCGGCGCCGCGATCGACGTCGTGATCGGCGAGCTCCCCAAGCTCACCGGAACCGAGACCACGGGCGCGAATCCGATCCAGGAACTGTGGTCGTGGTTCGGGACGCTGGACGCGGTGCACGGGACGACGGCGCTCGTCGGGGTCATCTCTCTCCTCGTCGTCTTCGGGCTCCGGGTGATCGCGCCGCGGGTTCCCGGCGCCCTGGTGCTCGTCGTGGGCGGGCTGCTGGCGTCGGCGCTGTTCGATCTCGGGGCCAAGGGAGTGGCGGTGGTCGGGGACGTGCCGGCGGGCCTGCCCGCGCTGCAGGTTCCGAACGGTCAGCTGCTGTGGGATCACGTGGGCACCGTCGCCGTCGCCGCCGTGGCGCTGGTCATGATCGGCTTCTCCCAGACGGCGGGCGACGCGCGCACGTTCGCGGCCAAGCATCGCTATCGAATCGACATCAACCAGGAATCCGTCGCGCAGTCGTTCGCCAACATCGGCTCCGGGCTTTTCCAAGGGATGCCGGTTTCCACCAGTCTCTCGGCGAGCTCGCTGAACGACCGCTCGGGGGCCAAGACGGGGCTGGCATCGCTGACCTCCGGCGTGACGGTGCTCCTGACGCTCCTGTTTCTGGCGCCGCTCTTCTCCGACTTGCCCAAGGCCGTCCTCGGTGCGCTGATCATCGAGGCCGTCGTCAGCGGCATGATGAATCTTCCGGAGATGCGGCGGCTCTTCCGGGTGAAGAAGGTCGACTTCTGGATCGCGATCACAGCCCTCCTCGCCACGGTGATCTTCGGCGTGCTCGCCGGCGTGATCATCGGCATCGGACTCTCGCTGATCTGGCTGATCGCCGTGGCCACTCACCCGCAGATGCCGACCCTCGGTCGCGAACGGGGCACGCAGGTGTTCCGCGAGGTCGAAACGAACCCGGGCGACGAGATCCTGCCCACCGTGTCGGTGGTCCGGTTCGACGGCGGCCTGTTCTTCGCCACCGCGGACGCACTGGAGGACCACCTGCGCGAGGTGATCCAGGCGAACCCGCGACTGACCGGGATCGTCCTGGACTGCGGGGGGATCAACTTCATCGATTCCCAGGGCGCGGCCTCGACGGCCGACATCGTGACCCTCGTCCGCGATGCGGGCGTCCAGCTCCGCTTGACCCGGCTGAAGCCGGGCCCGCGGGCGGTCCTCGAACGCGAGGGTGTGATCGACCTCATCGGAGCGGACCACATCCACGGCAACATCCACCGAGCGGTCGCGGCCGAGCAGAACGACGCCGAGAGCAGAGGCGACGGCGGTTGACCGCGAACACCGCATGCTGTTGACCGCCCTCGAACGCGGGTCCAGGATGGGGACCGTTCGGCGACATGAGGGTTCTTGCGCCGACCTCCCCGAGGATCTCCTCGGTCGGACACGTCAGCTACAAGGGAGTAGAGATGTTCCGCAAGGTTGCTGTCGCCACTGTGGCGGCCCTCGTTCTGACCGGGCTGGTTGCCACACCGAGCGTCGCGAGTCCACCGACGCCGAGCGGCGATGACCGACTCGCGGTGTATTCGGGAACTGTCGATGCCGCGGGCCTCGCCGCCATCGTCGAACTCGGCGTCGACCGTGGCGAGATCGTCTCCGCGCCGAGCGCAGACGGATCCGGACTCGTCGACGTGCAGGTCATCTTGAGCGGCGGTCAGGTCGACGCACTCGCCGCTCAGGGTGCCGAACTGCAGATCCAGGCCGACCCGTCGAGTCAGCGTCGATCCCTGCAGCAGACCGACGGCGTGTTCCGCATGTACAGCGGTGAGGGCGGCATCCTCGAAGAGCTCATGGCGCAGGCTGCCGCGCACCCCAAGATCGCCGAGTTCCGGGTCATCGGCGAGACCGCCCAGGGCCAGGAGATCGGCGCCGTGCGGGTGACGAAGAATGTCGCCAAAGCCAAAGACGGCAAGAAGCCGACGACGGTGTACGTCGCCGCGCAGCACGCCCGCGAGTGGATCACGCCAGAAATGGTGCGACGGCTGCTCGACCACTACCTGACGGGGTACGGCACCGACGATCGCATCACGGATCTGGTCGACGACACCGAGCTGTGGTTCGTCCCTGTGGCGAACCCGGACGGCTACGACTTCACGTTCCAGGAGGGCCAGCGGCTGTGGCGCAAGAACCTGCGTGACAACGACGAGAACGGCGAGATCACGGTCGGCGACGGCGTCGATCTGAATCGCAACTCGGCGACGCGGTGGGGCTACGACAACGAGGGGTCCTCGCCGAACCCGGCAAGCGACACCTACCGCGGGCCCTCGCCGGCGTCCGAGCCGGAGACCCAGGCGCTCGACGGTCTGTTCGCCGACATCACGCCGCAGTTCATGATCAACTACCACTCCGCCGCCGAGCTGCTGCTGTACGGCATCGGCTGGCAGGTCGCAACGCCCTCCCCGGATGACGTGATCTACGAGGCCATGGTGGGCGACGACGAGACCCCCGCCGTCCCGGGCTACGACCCCGACATCTCGGCGGAGCTCTACACCACCAACGGCGACCTCGACTCGCACATGCAGGAAGCGCACGGGGCCCTCGGCTTCACCCCGGAGATGTCGACGTGCGAAGCGGCGGTCGCCTCCGTCGAGGACGACGAATGGACCGAAGACGATTGCCAGTTCCTGGGCTTCGACTTCCCGGACGACGAGGCTCTGATCCAGGCGGAGTTCGAGAAGAACATCCCCTTCGCGCTGGCCGTCGCCGAGTCGGCGATCGACCCGGACGACCCCGTGTCCGTCGTGGGTCGCGACGCCGAGGACTTCCGTGTCGACTCGTTCACGGTGTCATACGGCGACCCGCAGACCGTCGCGGTGTGGGCGAAGAAGGCGCTGAAGGCCAAGAAGATGACCTACTCGATCAACGGCGGGCGGCCCAAGAGCGTGGGCGTCACCGAGTGGGCAGGCGGCGAGCGTTACGGTTCCGAGAACGTGGACTACTACGCCGAGTACCGCGGCGTGGTGACGGGCGCGAAACCGGGCGACAGCGTCGAGGTGTGGTTCAAGGGCACAGCCACGGGTAAGGACATCCCGAAGGGCCAGCAGGGGGCGGGCCCCCGCGAGAGCGAGCACTTCACGTACGTGGTCGCGGAGGGCACCGGAAACTCCGTGCTGATCGTCGCGAACGAGGACTACACGGGCGTGAACCCCACCTACCCGGCCGGCACGAACGCGCCGAAGTACGTCGACGAGCACGTCGATGCCCTTCTCGCCAACGGCGTGACCCCCGACGTGTGGGATGTCGACGCGCAGGGTGTCCCCCACGACCTCGGCGTGCTGAGTCACTACGACGCGGTGCTCTGGTACCTCGGCGACAACAGGTTGACGCAGGACCCCGAGGACGAGCTCACCCAATATGGTGCGCAGCAGCTCCCCGACCTCGCGGTGGCCGAACGCCAGCAGTACCTGACCCTCGCCGTCAGGGACTACCTGAACGAGGGCGGCAAGGTCGCGTACGCCGGCGAGACGACCGGCTACTACGGCCTCGGCGCGAGCACGTTCGGCGGCATCTACTACGGCCTGGATGGCTACCCCGATCAGGATTGCGTGGTCACCGTCGATCCGTTCTCGGACTGCCTGCTGCTGGCCGACGACTTCACGCAGTACTGGATGGGTGCCTACGACCGGGCGGCGCTGTCGGCCGAGGGGGTCGGAGGCACGGCTGAGCCGCTCGACGGTCTCCAGGCACTCTTCGGTGGTCCGGCCACGGACGACAATCCGATCGACGAGGTCGGCGCGTTCACTCCGACGAGCGAGCGGCTGCCTGTCGCGGACTTCCCGCAGTTCGAGAGCTGGGCAGCGGCGGACTACACGGGTGTGACGGGCAGGATCGTCGCGGTGGAAGGAGCCCTGGCGGCCGCGGCCACGCACGTCGACGACAGCTACCAGCGGTTGGGGCGAACGTTCGATCTGACCGGGGTGTCGGCCGCCGGCAGACCGACCTTCGAGGCGCAGATCGCCTTCGACCTCGAAGCGGGATACGACAATGTGATCGTCGAGGTCAGGCCCGTGGGCACGGATGACTGGACGACCCTCCCCGACCTCAACGGCAACACCTCCACCGCGGTGCCGACGGAGTGCGAGGCGGGCTTCTACATGGGCGAGCATCCGCAGCTCGAGCACTACCTCACGCTCGGCGACCCCTGCCTGCCCACGGGAACGACGGGCGAATGGAACTCGTTCACCGGTGCGTCCGGCGGGTGGATTCCGGTCGCGTTCGATCTCAGCGCATATGCGGGCAGCACCGTCGAGCTGGTCGTGAGCTACGTCACCGACCCGTCCACCGGCGGCGCGGGACTCATCGTCGACGACACCAGGCTCGTCGTCGCCGGAGCGCCCACGGAGGCGGAGGGCTTCGAAGCGGGCTTCGGCGACTGGTCGGTACTCGGCGAGCCCGAAGGAAGTCCGGAGAATGTCAGCGACTTCGAGATCGCGGACGGCCTCGGCGACGTCGTGGCGGTGACGGCGACGCCCGACACCCTGCTCTTCGGGTTCGGCCTCGAGCAGCTCGAATCCGATGCCGATCGGGCCGCCGTCGTCGCGAGGATGCTGGCGCACTTCGCCGGATAGTCGCGGGACGGATGCTGCGTGCCGGGGGTTTCACCCTGGGTCGCAGCATCCGTCTCCCGCTGTGAGGAGATCCCATGGACGCCGTGTCGGCACCGTTCGCGTCCGATGACTACCGCGCACGCATGGAGAGGGCGGCGGCGTCCGCGGCGGCGGAAGGTCTCGATGGACTGCTCGTGACCCCGGGCCCGGACCTGGTCTGGCTCACCGGCTATCAACCGACCGCGATCACCGAGCGGCTCACGCTGCTCGTGCTCCGCGTCGATGCCGAGCCGCAGCTGCTGGTGCCGATACTGGAGCATCCCGATGCGGCGTCGGCGGCCGGTGCCGGGGCCGTGACGATCAGGGACTGGCGAGACGGCGCGGACCCGTACGCCGCGGCCGCGCCCTTGCTCACCGCCGATGGCGAGTTCGCGATATCGGACTCTGCCTGGGCGATGCACCTGCTCGGTCTGCAGTCACGTCTTCCGAAGGTCAGGTACTCGTCGATCACGGAACGGCTGCCCATGCTGCGGGCGGTGAAGGACTCCGCGGAACTGGCCCGGCTGGCGGCGGCGGGCGCGGCCGCAGACGCGACCTTCCGCGAGATCGTGAAGGTGCGCTTCGCCGGGCGCAAGGAGACCGATGTCGCCGCCGATCTCGCGCGGCTGCTGCGCGAGTTCGGGCACGAGCAGGTCGACTTCACCGTCGTGGGGTCGGGTCCCAACGGCGCCAACCCGCACCACGAGGCGGGCGACCGCACCATTCTCACCGGAGACATGGTGGTTCTGGACTTCGGCGGACTGATGGCCGGCTACGGCTCCGACACCACCCGGACCGTGTGCGTGGGCGAACCCACAGCGGAGATGCGGGAGGTCCATGAGATCGTGCGGGTCGCCCAGCAGACCGCATTCGAGGCGGTGCGCCCGGGCGTGGCCTGTCAGGACATCGACCGCGCCGCCCGCCGCGTCATCACCGAGGCCGGGTACGGCGAGGAGTTCATCCACCGCACCGGACACGGCATCGGCGTGACCACGCACGAGCCGCCGTACATGGTGGAGGGCGAGCTGCGGCCGACCGTGCCGGGGATGTGCTTCTCGATCGAGCCCGGGATCTACCTTCCAGGACGATTCGGCGTTCGCATCGAGGACATCGTGACCGTGACCGACGACGGCGGGCGTCGCTTCAACGACACCGATCACGGACTCGCCATCGTCGAGTAGGGCGCGCCCATTCCGCACGCACCCGGACAACGCTATCTTCAGCATTGATCCGGTTGTTTGTTGGTTTTGCCCGCCAGTGACGGAAGGGGATCCGCGATGGAGCGATCGTCGAGTGACCGAGGAGTTGTGCGATGAGCGCCGCGGATTCATCGAACCGAGGCAGCGACGCGCTCCGCGCCCGCGCGAAGGCGGTCCCGGCGCCGGTCTGGATCTCGTGGATCGCACTCGCGCTGATGACGACGAGTTCGGTCGCGAGCCTGCGACCGGCGCCGACGATGGCGGTCTACGGCCTCGCCGCGGTCTTCCTCTACCTCGTCCCTGCGATCGTCTTCCTGTTGCCGACATCGCTCGTCGCGGCAGAACTCGCTTCAGGGTGGAAGGGCGGCGTCTACAAGTGGGTGTCGGAGGGGATCTCCAAGCCCATGGGCTTCCTCGCGATCTGGTGCCAGTTCGCGATGACGATCTTCTACTACCCGACGCTGCTCGGGTTCGTCGCATCCACCCTCGCCTACGTCATCAATCCCGCGCTCGCGTCGAACGGCGTCTGGACGGCGCTCGTGATCATGGTCTGCTACTGGGCCGGCGTGTTCGTCTCGTCTCGGGGAACCAAGGGCGTGGCGGGTCTCGCGAGCTGGGGCCTGATCATCGGCACGCTCATCCCCGGTGCCGTGCTGGTGATCCTCGGCGCGCTCTTCCTCGGGCAGGGCAACCCGTCGGCCGCGCCGATGACCGTGGACAATCTCCTCCCGCAGTGGGCGGGTCTTGCCAGCCTCGTGCTCATCGTCAACAATTTCCTGTCGTACAGCGGCATGGAGATGAACGCCGTGCACGTGTCGTCGCTGAAGAACCCGGGCAAGGAGTATCCGAAGGCGATCTTCCTCGCCATGGGGCTCGTGCTGCTGATCTTCATCCTTCCTGCGCTCGCGATCAGCTGGGTCGTCCCGGCCGAGCAGATCTCGCTGACGGCCGGCATCATGCAGGCGTTCGAGGCCGTGTTCGCCACGTTCGACATCTCATGGTTGACCCCGATCGTCGGGATCATGCTCGTCGCGGCCTCTCTGGGTGGCATGCTCACGTGGCTGGCGGGTCCATCGAAGGGCCTGTTGCTCATCTCGCGGGAAGAGGGCTATCTGCCGCCGTTCCTGCAGAAGCTCAACAAGAACGGCGTGCAGCAGAACCTGCTGGTCACGCAGGGCGTCGTCACCTCGATCATCGCCCTGGGGTACGCCCTCATCCCGAACGTGTCGAGCGCGTACTGGATCTTCTCCGTCATCACGACGCAGGTGTACCTGATCATGTACCTGCTCATGTTCGTCGCGGCGGTGCGGCTGCGCCGGCTGCATCCCGACCACCCGCGCGGGTATCGTGCGCCGATGCTGGTCGCGCTGTGCGGGGTCGGCTTCGCCGCCTCGCTCGCCGCGCTCCTGGTCGGCTTCATCCCGCCATCGCAGTTCGGCGGCGACAGCCCCTGGACCTACCTGCTCATCGTCGGCGGCGGCGCACTCGGGCTCGGGCTGCTCGTGCCGTTCCTCTTCTACCGGTTCCGCAAGCCCTCGTGGAAGCAGCCGGCTGCGACATCCGGAGGTGAATCATGAGCACGGATGCTGAGTCCCAGAGCAAACGCGAACGCTCGGTGATCGCCACCGTCGCCATCGTCGTGCTGGTCGCGCTCGCCGTGCTCGCGACCGTCCTGTTCGTCGGAGCGCGCCAGGAGGCGAAGGACGTCGACAAGGCGCAGCAGTTGCTCGACGCGTTCGCCGACGCGGGCATCGCCGTCACCTTCACGCCGGAGCAGGTCGCTTCGGTGCTCGGTGACGACGGCGGCGCGACCTGCGCCGACCCGAACGCCGCGCTGGCGCGGTCGACGCTGCTCGCGGGCCTCTCGAACGGCGCCGGCGGCCCCGGGCTGCGCCCGACCCTGGTGGAATCGAGGCTGCTGCAGGGCCAGCTCCTGATCATCCAGACGTACTGCCCAGACGAGGCCGAGGAGTTCCAGGAGTTCGTGGACAGCCTCAACACGGTCGACGGCGACGGCTCGTGAGCGACGAGATCCGCGCGCGCATCAGCGCGATGATGCCCGCTGCTCGCGGCGAGCTCGCCGAACTCGTCGCCCTTCGCTCCGTCGCGGACCCGCGTCAGTTCCCCCCGGAGGAGTGCGCCAAGGCCGCCGAGTGGGTGCGCGGGCGGTTCGCTGCGCTCGGTTTCGACGACGCCCGGCTCGTGCGCACACCAGACGGCAGCGACGCCGTCATCGGCAGCCGCCGAGCCACCGATCCCGACGCGCCGACGGTCCTGCTTTACGCCCACTACGACGTGCAGCCTCCCCTCGACGAATCCGCATGGCGGACACCGCCGTTCGTGCTCACCGACGTCGACGGCCGGTGGGCGGGCCGAGGAGCCGCGGACTGCAAGGGCAACATCCTGATGCACCTCCTCGCGTTGCGCGCCCTGCAGAACGAGATCCCCGTCCACCTGAAACTCGTGGTCGAAGGCAGCGAAGAGCAGGGCACGGGCGGGCTGGAACGATACGTCGAGGAGAACCCGGACGTGCTCTCCGCTGACGTGATCCTGGTGTGCGACACGGGGAACGCCGCCGTCGGCCGCCCCGCCGCAACCGTCTCGCTGCGTGGTTTCGCGAACGTCGTCGTCCGGGTCGAGGCGCTCGCGTCGGAGATCCACTCCGGCATGTTCGGCGGCCCTGCGCCGGACGCGCTGGCCGCGCTCGTCGCGGTGCTCGCGTCGCTGCGCGACGACGCCGGCAGCACGACGATCGGCGGGCTCCCCCATGACGGAACCTGGGCAGGCGAACCCTATGACTCCGGGCAGTTCCGTGCCGATGCCGGCGTGCTCGACGGGGTCCGGCTCCTGGGCGACGGAACGGTGGCGGATGAGCTCTGGGCGCGACCGGCGCTGACGGTGCTGGGCATCGACTGTCCGCCGGTCGTCGGCTCATCAGCATCCATCGTTCCGCGCGCCGCGGCGCGCCTGAACCTGCGGGTCCCGCCGGGGGTGGGCGCGCAGGACGCGCACGATGCGCTGGTGACGCACCTTCAGAACCACGCTCCGTGGGGCGTGCGGTTGGTGGTCGAGACCGAGGCAGTGGGCGAACCGTTCCGGGCCGCCACCGATGGCCCCGCGTTCCGGGCGTTCGCCGACGCGATGCACTCGGCGTACGGGGTCGAACTGACGCGGCTCGGGCAGGGCGGATCGATCCCGCTCTGCAACGTGTTCGCCGACACCTACCCGAAGGCCGAGATCATCCTCATGGGCGTCGAAGAGCCGCTCGCTCTCATCCACGCACCCAACGAGAGCGTCGATCCGACCGAGATCGAGAACCTCGCTGTCGCCGAGGCGGTCCTCCTCCGCTCCTTGGCGAAAGGCACCTGACCGCACGCAGCCGGGTCAGCGCGACTCCACGGGAGCGTCATCCATCCAATCCGCGGCAGGGGCGCTGCGGAATCCCCGCGCGGAACCCGAGGCGACCAACCCGAGCAGCACGCCCAGCGCGATCGACACCATGCTGGCGATCGTGGTGATGATCGCGTTGCTCCCCGACGATCCGCCCTCCAGCACACTCGCGACGCCGACGAGTCCGAGCGCACCGGGCACGAGCAGCCAGAACGCCGGCAGGAAGCTCACCAGCGCCGGCGGCCCGGAGCGCTGGCGGGCCACGACCACCGCGACCGGTGTCATCGCCGCGGCGCCCACGAGCGCCGAGAGGACGCCGTCGAAGAACACGTCGCCGACCACCTGGGCGCCGTACGCGACGTACAGCACGACCAGGATCCAGCCGATGGATGAGGGGCGTGCGCACTGGTAGATGCTGATCCCGACGCCGAACACGGCGACGGCCACCCATGGTGCGACGGGACCCAACGGCCAATGCGTCGCGGTGACCGCGGGAACTCCGAGCAGCGCGGCGGCCGCGACGATGCCGGTCGCGAGCAGCAGCAGCCGGATGGCTCCGGCGGCCACGCGAGCCGCCCCCGAAACGATGTGGCCGGTCGCGAGTTCGATCACGCCGATCGTGAGCAGGCCGCCCGGCAGGAGCATGATCAACGGCGCGACGATCGCCGGCAGGACACCCGCGTCGACGAGATGCGCGACCGCGAGCATCACCAGACCCACCCCGAGGGAGGCCGCGACCACGACCAGCGCCTGATACGCCGATTCGAGGCGCTCGGTCGCGAGCAGCAGCGCCCCGACGCCGATGCCGAGCACTCCGGCGACGATGACACCGGGCCAGGAAGAGCCGAGCAGAACGCTGAGCGCGGCGGACAGCAACCCGTACGCTCCGATCCGCTGCCACCTCGTGAAAGGCTGGGGCAGATTCTCCACCCGGGCGAGCTGGTGGCGCACCCAGCCTGCCCCGGCGCGGGTGCGCGCGACGCCGGCGATGCGATCCACGGCGTCGACCTGGTAAAGCAGCGCGATGCTGTCGCCGGCGGTGACAGCCCGCGTCTGGACGGCACCTTCATCTCGCGATGAGACGAGGATCGATGTCGGGAACACGACGGCTTCCGCAGACGTCAGCCCGTTCACCTTCGCCATATCGTCCAGCGCGCTGCGAACCTGACCCACGGGGTAGCCGCTGTCGATCATCGCGGTGCCCAGGGACGCCATCGCGTCCAGCACGGCGGGTGCCGTCTCGTTGCCGGCCGCGCCCGCGCCCGAGGCGATGGCACGTCGCGGCGGCTCTCGGCGTGCGAGGAGCCAGAGCAGAACGCCGGCCGCGATGAGCACGCCGAGTGCCAGCAGCACCGTCGGCAGCGTGGTCGTCGACTCCGTGACGGCAGGGGGGATGGCGGGAATCGGCGTCGCCGTGGGCTCCGGGGTCGCCGTCGGCTGCGGTGTCTCGGTCGTGGTGGGCGTGGGGGTCGCATCGGGAGAGGCCGTCGGCTCGGGCGTGGGTGTGACGGTCGACGTCGGCGACGGTGACGTCGTCGGAGTCGGGGTCGGCGTCGGGTCGAGGGACGGCGACGGCGACGGTGACTCCTCCGGCACCGCGGAGACCGCCGACGAGACGTTCGCGAGCCCGCTTGCAGATGCCGGGACGGCCGACGTGAGTGCTGCTGCGCCGAGCAGCAGCAGGACGGCCGCCGTCGCAGCGGCGCGCGGGAGATTCCCACGCCACCGGCGCCTCGGTTTCGTGCGCGTCCCCGCCATCAACCACTCATGTTGGCATCGAGACGCGGTGGGGCGATAGGGCGGGTGGTGGCGCTGCGACGACGACGAGGCCGCGCTGCCCCTGGAGGGGACGGCACGGCCTCGTATGCGGATGCTGCGTCAGAGCGTCGCGGCGAACGGATCGAAGTCCGCGGGTACCGACGGCACCGGAGCGACGGTGGTGCCGATCTCGATGGACTGCCCGGTTTCGACGGACTGCTCGGCGGAGAGCATGACGTCGAGCACGTGAAGGCCGAGCTGGCCGCTCGCGACGTGGGGTCGGCTCTCGGCGATGGCGCGCACCATGTCGAGGAGGCCGAGGCCCCGGCCGACGACGGCGCCCTGCTGGGGAACGTCGATCCACTCCTGCTCGAACTTCGCACCGTCGCGCAGCACACCGAGCGGCTTCACGTAGGCGATACGGCCCTCGAACTGGTTGGGGTCGGGCAGCACGATCGTGCCCTCGGTGCCGTGCACCTCGAAGATGCCGTGGCGCTCGAGTGCGGAGTCGAAGCTCAGCAGGCTCTGCGCCTGCTGGCCCGCCTCGAACACCGTCGTCAGCTGCACCGTCGTCGGCACCTCCACGGTGAAGTTGGTGCCGGCGATGGGGCCGAGGTGAACCGTCCGCTCGTCGCGAGCACGCAGGCCCGCCGCGAAGACGCGGGCCACCGGTCCGAGGAGGCTCACCAGCCCGCTGATGTAATACGGCCCCATGTCCAGCAGCGGACCGGCGCCCGTGCTGAAGAGGAAGGCCGGATCCGGATGCCACAGGTCAGGGCCCTGCGTCTGGAACGCGGTCTGCGCGAACAGCGGCTCGCCGATCACGCCCTCCGCGATTGCGCGCTTGGCGGTCTGGAAGCCCGGTCCGAGGATGGTGTCGGGCGCCGAACCGACGCGCAGCCCGGCAGCATCCGCCGCCTCCAGGATGCGCGAGACGTCGGCGAGGTCCAGGCCGACCGGCTTCTCGGTCCACACATGCTTGCCGGCGCTGATCGCGGCCTCCGAGACCTCGACATGCGCCGCCGGGATGGTGAGGTTCACCACGACCTGCACGTCGGGGTGCTCGAGCACCGCCGCGGCATCGCCGTGCACCGGCACGCCGTACTGCTCGGCTTTGCTCTGCGCGCGGTCGGGCAGCAGGTCGCCGACTGCCAGGACCTCGACGTCCGGGAACGACGTCAGGTTCTTGAGATACGTGTCGCTGATGACGCCGGCACCGATGATGCCGACACCGACGCGCGTCATCGGACGAAACCGCCGTCCTGCAGGAACGCGTACGAGGCCGCGATGTCGGCGAAGACGTCGCCCGGCGGGTTGTCGTACTCGATGACGGCGTACTTGACCGCCGTGGCGGCGTTCAGCGCGTCCGAGAGCGCGACGACGCCCTCCCCGGGGTGGGTCTGCTCCAGGCTCTTCGAGGTGAAGGCCGGCGCGTCGGGCGCGAACGGGTTGCTGGCGGGAACTCGTCCGTCCTTGATGTGGAGCGCCACCAGGCGGTCGCCGATCGCACGCGTCAGCGCCGTGACGTCCTGTCCGCCCACGGCGGCCCAGTACAGGTCGAGCTCGATGGCGACGCGGTCGTCGGTCAGCTCCAGGAAGCGCTCGAACGCGGTCTGGCCGTCGAACGATGCCAGGAACTCCTGCGCGTGGTTGTGATAGCCGACCGTGAGACCGAACCCGGCCGCGATGTCGACGAGGTCGTTCAGACGGCGGGCGGTGTCGGCGACACCCTCCTCGGTCAGCCAGCGGTCGGTCGGCACCATCGGGTCGATGACCGTGGTCGCACCGATCGTCGCCGCGGCCTCGAACACGACCTCGGGAGCAGGGGTGGGGATCGAGCCGTCGGGAGTCCACAGCTCGTCCGACAGCAGCGGGGCGTGACCGGTCGGAGAGGCGAGGCCCGCCGCGTCCAGTGCCGCGCGGATCTCCTGCGGGCGGCGGACGAAGTCGAAGGCCTCGACGTTCTTCAGCCCGATCGCGGCGAGCTTGTCCATCGAGCCGGACATGTCGGCGGAGAAGGCGGCGGCCAGGGTGTAGAGCTGCACCGAGCTCTCGGGTCGAGTCACTTCGGACACCTTTCGTACATCTTCGTGCGGATCGACTGCATCGTGTCAGGGCAGAGTAGCACAAAACCTCCATGTGGAGGTTTTCCCGTCGCGCGGCCCGAGGATGACCGAATGGCCGACGAAAACGGGACCGATCCTGCGCGCAGTCCCGGTTCTCGCGGCGCATGCGGCTGCTCGCGCCGTCCTGACCCGTATCAGTCGTGCCATGCCGGAGGGATACTGTTGCGCCATGCCATCGGTCACGGACTGGATCTCGAGCATCAGCTCACTCGTGGGCGGTCTCACGGGCGTCGGCGCCCTCATCATCGCCATCCTCAGCTACGTGAAGTCGAACAAGGCTCTCAGCGCGGACGCTCGAACCCGCAGCGCCGTGAGCTCCACGCTGGAGGCCATCGAGCTCCTGGGCCGGCAGAGCGGGCTGGTGAAAGCGCCAGACCCTGCAGAGCATTCGCTCAGGGGCGAGAGATACGAGACCAGCACCGACGACGAGCATCTGCCCAGCAAGGTCCCCGACCCTGAATCGCGCACTGCATACCGAGAAGCGCTCAGCACTGCACGACAGAAGCTCAGCGACGCTCGGTCGTGACGAGGAATCGGCTCAGCGGTCGATGCGCACCACGTCGTCTTCGATTTCGGGCGCGGGGTGACACATGGCGGCCCAGGCCGGCGCCTACCGGCGAAGGCCCTGTCGAACGTCGGTCGTCGCGGGAGCGGTGGGGAGGGTGGGGGTCCGCGGCCACGTCCAGGCCGACCGCAGGATGAAGGCCACGAGCAGCACCTCGATCCCGATCGAGATGCCGTAGAAGGCTGCCCACTCCCAGGTCGCCCCTGCCGCGTTGAAGATCGAGTACGGGATGAGGAGCGATGCGACGACGAGGTTCGTGGCGCGGTTCACGCGCGCCGGCAGCGTCATGGAGAGCATCACCATCACGGCCGGGATCGACACCGACACGAGGAAGACCGTCAGCAATGCAGCGCTGATGTCGAACCTCCAGACGAGGCCGTTCAGGATGCCGTCGACGACACCGGGCTTGTAGAAGTTGAGGACGTCTACGTAGACGTAGAGGAGCATGAAGCTGGTCCACGCGGCGGCGAGCTTCACCTGCACCGGGATCGGCGGGTTGTCGAGCGAGTTCCGGGTTGTCGTTCGCATGGTCATCGGGTTCTTCTTTCTCGAGGAATGGTCTGACTTTCGTCCGTTCGTACACCGTACGTCGTACGCTGTACTATGATCGTACGCTGTACGATTGTCAAGCCGTTGAGCAAGCGAGGAGACCCGTGTCCGCGAAAGAACAACGTCAGGTCGCCTCTGACGCGGGGCTGAGCAAGCAGCGTGTCGTGGTCGAGGCGATCCGACTCGCCGACCGCGAGGGGGTCGACCGGCTGAGCATGCGCCGGCTGGCCGGCACGCTCGGTGCGGGCGCGATGTCGCTCTACCACTACGTGGCGAGCAAGGAGGAGTTGCTCGACGCCATGATCGACGTCGTGTTCGATGAGATCGAGCTCCCGCCCGAAGGGGCCGACTGGCAGTCGGCGATGCGCCGGAGGGCGGTGTCCGCCCGACAGGTTCTCGCACGCCACCCGTGGGCGAACGGTCTGATGGAGTCTCGGACGTCGCCGGGGCCTGCGAATCTCCGCCACCACGAAGCGGTCACCGCCTGCCTGCGGAGGGCCGGGTTCTCGCCCTTGATGGCGACCCACGCCAACTGGCTGCTCGACAGCTATGTGTACGGTTTCGCGCTCCAGGCAGCCGGCCTGCCGTTCGACACCGCCGATGAGCTCGCGGACATGGCCGAGGACGTCTACCTTCCCCAGCTTCCTCCTGACGAGTTCCCCTACCTCAACGAGTCCGCCGCGGCGCTCGTCGCCGCCGGGTTCGACCCGGCGGAGGAATTCATCTTCGGCCTCGACCTCGTCCTCGCCGCCCTCGAGCCCCTCAGAACCGCATAGCGGCGCGCGACTACGTCAGCACGTCGCGGGTCGTGAACCGCCAGACGGCGAGCGCCCCCGCGACCACGATCCAGACGGCTTGCAGCAGGGCGTTGTCGAGGAACGAGTCCCACGAGATCGGCGAGCGCAGCAGGTCGCCGAAGTCGAGCCAGCGATCCGTGAACAGGTAGGGGTGGAGCGCCGACAGCTGCGGGATCTGACCGACGATCTGCGCCACGACAGCGAGGATCGCGGTGGCTGCCATGGCACCGACCGGCACGGTCGTGAGCGTCGAGAGCAGAACGCCGATCGCCGCGAGCCCCAGCATCGACACCGACACGTAGGCCACGACGGCAAGACACCGGAGCAGTCCCTCGGCGAGGCTCACGGGTGTCCCGCTGAGCAGGGTCAGCGGGCCGGCACCGAAGAGGATCGCGC
This sequence comes from Microbacterium sp. F01, assembly GCF_056156365.1. Classification (NCBI taxonomy): domain Bacteria; kingdom Bacillati; phylum Actinomycetota; class Actinomycetes; order Micrococcales; family Microbacteriaceae; genus Microbacterium; species Microbacterium sp. F01. Next base: position 275,188 of record NZ_CM149592.1, on the reverse strand, counting down.
CGACGATCACGCCCACCGCGACCACGGCGAAGGTCGCGATCACGCAGAACACGGCGGCGGCGACGTACTTGACGGCGAGGAGCGCGATGCGCCCCGATGGCGCGACCAGGAGGTAGCGAAGGGTGCCGAGGCTCGCCTCGCCGGCGATCGTGTCGCCTGCGACGACGCTGACGGTGAGGGGAAGGAAGAGCGGGATCGCGATCGTCAGCGCGGCAAGGCCGACGAAGACGCCGTTGTCGGTGATCTGATCGAGGAACGCCGGGCCGCGGCCGGGACGGGTGCCCCCTGCGATCCGCACCGCGACGCCGAGGAGAACGGGGACGAGGCCGAGCGCTCCGAACATCATCCACGTGCGGAGGCGACGGAACAGCGTCGCCAGTTCGCTTCCGAGAAGACCAGGGATGCCGCTGCCCCGTCCCGCGGCGCCCGAGACCGGCGCCGTCGGCGCAGCGCCGGTCGGGCGAGCCGCGGCATCACGCGACGACATCGAAGCCCTGCCCCGTCAGCTCGACGAATCTGTCCTCGAGGCTCGTCCGCTCGACCGTGATGCCGCGCACCCGCACGTCAGCGCGCACGAGGGCCGCGACGATGTCTTCGGGCTCGGGCCCGCGCGAACCGAGCGTTCCCACGAGCGTGAAGGGCGCAGCATCCGTCGTCTGAATTCCCGCGCTCTCGAGCACCTCTCTCGCCCGCACGACATCGGGGGTCTGCAGCTGCAGGCGGCCCGTGCCGTCACCGCTGCGCAGCTCGTCGAGGGTGCCCGATGCGACGAGCCGCCCCGCGCTCATGATCCCGGCATGCGTGCACACCTGCTCGACCTCGGTGAGCAGGTGGCTCGAGACGAAGACCGTCGCCCCCTCGCCGGCCAGCGAGCGGATGAGTCCGCGCACCTCGCGGGTCCCCTGCGGATCCAGCCCGTTCGTCGGTTCGTCCAGCACGAGCAGCTCGCGGGGCGTGAGCAGTGCGTTGGCGATGCCGAGGCGCTGCTTCATACCGAGCGAATACGCGTGCACCTTCTTGTCGGCCGCCGTGGTCAGTCCGACGCGCTCGAGCGCCTCGTCGACACGTCGGCGGCGGGTGACGGATGCTGCGTGCCGGCCCGCCGCGTCGAAGCGGTGCAGATTCTGCCTCCCGGTGAGGAAGGGTGCGAAGGCCGGGCCTTCGACGAGTGCGCCCACCCGGGGAAGCACGCTCTGGAGCGCTTCGGGGACGGGCCGCCCCAGGACGCGGGCCTCGCCCGCCGTCGGGCGGACGAGGCCGAGGAGCATGCGGATCGTCGTGGTCTTGCCCGACCCGTTCGGACCGAGGAACCCGAAGACCGACCCGTGCGGCACGTCCAGCGCGACGGCATCAACGGCCGTCTGTGCGCCGAACCGCTTGGTCAGACCGGAGGTCTGGATCGCGAGGCCGGTCACTGCGGGCTCAGTCGCCGGCCGCGACCTGTGCGAGGTGATCGGCGCTGACAGCGCCCGCGAACACGCGTCCGTCGTCGGTGAAGTACACCGTCACGAGCGCCGTCTCGAGCACGCGTCCACCCGCAACCGGCCGCGTCAGGCTTTCGAGGGTCGCCGCATCCGGGCCTCCCGCCGCCGCCGTGCTCGTGCCGGCCTGCGGCAGCTCGACGACCGCGGTCCACCCTTCGCCATGCACGATCGGCTGGACCGCGGCATCCGTCTTCCCGTCCTGCGTGGCTCCGGAATCGGTGTGCAGCGACGAGAGTGTCTTCTCCTCGACGGCGTACCCCGGCGCGGGCGTGTACGTGAGCGTCGCGGGGTCGGGCGCCGCGAACGACACGTCTGTGAAGGCGATGTCGAACGCGGGCTCCTCATCACCGCGGGCGGTGACGGATGCTGCGAGCGCAGCGCCCGTCTCACCGTCGATCGCGAAACGCACCTCGCCGACGAGGCTGGCGGCGTCCGTCGGCACGAGCACGAGCTCGTACACGTCGCGTCCTGCCACGCGCCCGTCGTTTCCCACCGAGATCTCGGTCGAGTCGCCGAGCTTCGCGAGAGCGTCATCGAGCATCTGCTGCGGGTTCTCCACCGTCGCGTCAGGCCGCGCGGGAGAGCCCTTGTCGCCGCCCGCCGTGTAGTGCGTCGCGGTCTTGGTCTCGGAGTCGACGAACCAGCCCTCCCCGGCGGCCCGGTCGACATACACGTCGCGCTCGGCAAGGCGATCGAGCACCTGCAGGCGCGACCTGTCGCCATCGAGGTAGACCTTGGCCGTGTGCGAACCGGTCAGCAGGTCGACGGCATCGGAGGCGCCGGCGCTCGAGTCCGGGTTGCCCGACGAGTCCATGAGGCTCGAGAGGTCGGGCAGGCCGAGATCCGACGCCTGTTCGATCGTCCCCGTCATCGCGGTGACATCGCTCGCGGCGGCGAACTCCACGAGTGCGGCGGGGGTCTTGTCGGGAAGATCCACCTGGGCATCGGCGGCGGTCGGGATGACCACGGCCGCGGCGACGGCCGCAACCAGGATGGACGCGCCGGCGATCGGGAGCCAGCGAGCGGGTGACCGGCGCGGATGACGCCTATCCATGCGCAAATGCTACGCCTGGGCGCCGACGCACGGGCTGGGAGATGGATAGGAGAATGCGGCCGCGACGCTTCTACGGAATGGCTCAGTCGCGCGACGTTGCGTTCACGCTGCCGGAGCGTTCCTGCCCGCTCAGGCGTGCGATGGCTGCCATCATGCGCTCGGTGATCTCGCGACGAGCCTTGCCGTCCGGCACCCCGTCGAGGTCGGTGAGGTCGAGCGGCTCGCCGAAGTGCACCTCGAGTCGCGGCCTCCCCGGCAGCAGATGGCTCAGCGGTTTGACGGTGCCGGTGCCGATCAGCCCGACGGGCACGACCGCGGCGCCCGTGTCGCGGGCCATCCACGCCGCACCTCCGTGACCCTCGTGCAGCTTGCCGTCGCGTGACCGGGTTCCCTCGGGGAACACCGCGAAGACGCTCCCGGCCCGCAGAATGCTGCTGCCCGCGTCGAGCGCGGCGCGTGCATCGCGACCGGTCGCACGGTACACCGGGACACCGCCGATCGAGGTGAAGAACCAGCGCTTGACGCGGCCGAGCACGCCGGAGCCGGTGAAGTACGACGACTTGATGAGGAACTGCACAGGGCGGGTCGCGGAGGTCGGGATGATGACGGTATCGAGCGACGCAAGGTGGTTGCTCGCCAGCAGCACCGGCCCGCGCTCAGGCACGTTCGCTCGACCGACGATGCGCGGGCGGTACATCAGCCAGAACAACGGCCGCAGGACCACCCGCCCCAGGAAGTAGATGGCACCCGGCCGCGGTGCAGGGGCAGGGCTCGGCCGAGCAGGCGCTGTCACCCCGCAACCCTATCCGTCGTGGCCGGGTCGATCCTCGTGCGCGCCTGCCTCACGGGCCTTGGCGGTGTCCACGTCCGCTCCGCCCTTGTCGTTCGCCTCTCCCTCGGCGTAGCCTCCGCTCGCTACGATCAGCGGGTGGGATTCGAAGGACTGGATCGCGACGCCGTTGCGTTCTACGCCGAGCTTCGCGCCGACAACACGAAGACGTGGTGGACGGCCAACAAAGCGCGCTACGACGCGGCCGTTCGCGGGCCCTTCGAGGCGCTCGGTGCGGAGCTCGAGCCCGAGTTCGGGGCGGTGAAGATCTTCCGCCCGTATCGCGACGTCCGCTTCAGCGCCGACAAGACGCCCTACAAGCTGCACATCGGCATGGTCTCGCAGGCGCGAGTGGCGCATTATGTGCAGCTGAGCGAGGACGGCCTGATGCTGGGTGGCGGCATGTATGACGTGCCGCCGGCGGTGCTGGCCCGCTTCCGCGAAGCCGTCGACGATCCGCGCACCGCCGAGGATCTCGACGCGCTGCTCGCGGAGCTGCGCAGCGCAGGCTTCGAGCTCTTCCGCGACGACGCCCTCAAGACCGCACCTCGCGGCTACCGCCCCGACCACCCGCGCCTCCCGCTGCTGCAGCTCAAACGACTCGCGGTCGGCCGGCGGGAGCCTCCCGCCGACTGGATGTGGACGCCCGACGCGTACGACATCATCGCCGACGACTGGCGCACCGTCTCGACCTGGTGCGCCTGGCTGACCGAGACGCTCGGAGCCGAGCTGCTCGAGGCCGCGCAGTCCTCGAGGCGGGGCCGCAGCGACCGGACGTGACGCCATCGGGCGGACACTCCTGTGTGACGGCCGTCGCCCTGTCGAGTCGGCTCTGGCGTTCCCGGGCGACGTCTGCGACGGTGGGATGGTCCGGCGCGATGGAAGCACCCCAGCGAGGAGCCATGACCGAGTCCCGCAACCCCCACGTCGAGACCGGCTTCGCGTCGGTCAACGGACTTCGGATGTACTACGAGGTGCATGGCGCAAACGCCACGCCGATCCTGCTCCTGCATGGCGGGCTGTTCGACATCGAGCAGCAGTTCGGGGCGCTGCTCCCGCTCCTCTCCGCCCACCACCGGGTCGTTGCCGCCGACTTCCAGGGTCACGGCAGGACCAACGACATCGACCGTCCGCTGTCGACGAAGGCGCTCGCCTCGGACGTCATCGGACTGCTGGAGCATCTGGGCATCGAGCGGGTCGACGTGTTCGGCTTCAGCATCGGCGGAGCTGTCGCGCTGGAGCTCGCGGTGCGCCGCCCCGAGCTCATTCGCAAGCTCATCGTGTCGTCGGTGTCGTTCTCACCTGACGGCAATCGCGGCGGCAACGACGAAGCGGTCGCCGAGATGAAGGTCGAGATGATTGCGGGGACGCCGATGGAGCAGGCGTATCTCTCGAAGTCGCCTCATCCCGATCACGAGCACCTGCAGGCTCTTCTCGACAAGATCGCGCGATTCGACCAGGGATCGTCGGGATGGACGGACGACGAGATCCGCGGCATCGCCGCGCCCACGCTGATCACCGTGGGCGATGCGGACATGGTCAAGCTCGACCATGCCGTGCGATTCCTCCGCCTGCGCGGTGGCGACGTCAACGGGGATCTCGAGGGTATGCCCACCTCGCAGCTCGCGGTCTTTCCAGGAACGTCGCACTTCTTCGGATTGGCACGGACCGATCTGGTCGCGCGTGTCGTGCTCGGCTTCATCGACAGCGATCGCCCCTCCGGCTACAGCGACCTCTGAGCCCGGGGTTCCTCGCCGCCGAGATCGACGAGGTGTCTGGCTGTCAACCCCGGCATGCGGGGTCGTAAGGGATTCCGCCGATGAACTCCTGCCACTCCCCCTCGGTGAGCGTACGCGCGGCGACCTCGCACGCCCGTTCCGCCCACACCGTTGGGTGGGCACTCACACTGCGGATGTGGCCATCGGGCTGTTCCAGCCGAACCGTGCGCTCGGTGTGGCCGACGAGGTTGGAGACGACTTCGCGGTACTCCCCGGGCCAGTCCGCAAGGCTCCATGTGATCGTCTCGCCGTTGCTCGCGACGGTGACCAGTTCGTCCTCCGCCCGATATCCGATCTCGGCGACATCGCCGCTGTGGCCGCCGAGAACCTCGACGACTTCGGCGGCGTCGACGCTCACCAGTGCGATGCTTCCCGTGGTGTCGGCCACCGCGAGCTGGGAGCCGTTCGGACTGAACTCCGCCGTCACCGCGGCGCGAGGCAGCGCGACCACGACGGGTGCGGTCGCTCCCGAGGGATCGACGATGCGCACCCCCACTCCGTCGGCTCCGATCGCCAGGCGGCGCTCATCGGCACTGACGGCGAGCAGCCCGTTTCCGCGGATCTCGTCCAGCTGCGTACCCGTCGCCGTGTCGAACACGCTGATCGGCCCGTTTCCACTCGCGTAGAGACGGGAACCGTCCTGCGAGAATCTCAGGACGATCCGCTTCACGATGCCGGTCATCGGGTCGTCCCCCCTGAGCTTCAGCGCGAGCGTCCTCGGCTGAGCGTCCTCGGGAGCGCCCGTGCTCCAGAGTTCGATCGTCCCCCGCGAGGCATCCTCCGTCTGGAGCTGAGACGGTATCGCCAGCAGCGAGCCGTCCGGCGAGTAGTCACTGACGAGCGCCACTCCGAACACGTTGTCATCCTTCGGGTCCGAAGGCTCGATGTGCGTGACAGAGGCAGCCCTGGGTGCTCGCGCGAAGACCTCGATGAGGCTGACACGCGCTTCCGGACTGTCGTGCAGGTGGATGGCCTGGACGGCGAGCAGCAAGGCACGATCCAGCCGCGGCTCGTCGATCGCGACCTCGGACACTCGGCGCGCCGTGGTGGCGATGGCGGCCTCGCCTGCGATGTTCGCCTGGATCCCGGCGAACACGCTCGCCGTCACCGCGAGGATCGCCAGTCCGGCGGCTCCTGCCGACACCCAGGCGAGTCGACGAACCATCCGACGCTCGCGGCGGAGCTGAGTCTGCGCAGCCGCCAGTTCCGCCTTTTCACGCTCCCCCGACATCGCCAGGAACTCGCGCTCGAGCGTGGTGAGTGACGGCGAGACGGCATCCTGCCATTGCTGTGCGGTGAGCAGTCGGCTGCCGCGATAGAGCTCGCTGTCGGGTCGCCCCATCGCGTCCCACGCGACGGCTGTGGAAGCCAGGTGGCGCATGATCCGCTGGCCCGCCACATCCCCGGCGAGCCACTCCGTCAGGCGCGGCCACTCGCGTGCCAGCGCTTCGTGCGAGAGCTGCACCGACTCCTCGTCTGTCGTGAGCAGGCGGGCGTCGGCCAATCTGTCGATGATCCTCGCGTGGGCGTCATCGACCGCAACCAGCGCGCGTTCGACGCGACGGCCATTGGCGACGCCGTCGGCGACATCCACGAGACGCAGCAGGATGTCGCGCAGCAGTCTTCGTTGTTCGTCCGGCAGCTCCGCGTAGACCTCTTCCGCCGTCTGCGCGACCGCACCGTCGATCTCACCCGAGGCACGGTAGCCGTCGACGGTCATCACGCGTCCTTCGCGACGGGACCACACCTGGCGCAACGCGTGGGACAGCAGAGGAAGCGATCGGCCGTCGGCGTCGCGGACCAGGACTTCGGTGAGGCCGGGCTCCAGCATGAGCCCCGCCTGCTCTGCGGGCTTCTCGATGATCGCTCGGAGACCGTCTGATCCGAGCATGGTGAGCAGCAGCATCCGTGACCGGATGATCTGCGCGAATCCCGCCTGCTCGGCGAGATCGCCCAGGCGATCGGCGCGGACAGCGATGACGAGCGGCGCACGGAAGACCAGCTGCCCCAGGGTTGCGAAGAATTCGCGCGTCTCGGCGAGGTCGTCGACGGCGAAGGCCTGCTCGCACTGATCGACGATGAGGACGGATGCTGCGCCCTCGAGGTCGGCGGCTCTCGACGCCTGGACCGGATGCTCCCCGGGCGTGATGATGACGACCTCGGCGCCGCCCGCGCGCAGTTGCGCAGCGATCCCGGCCCTGACGAAGGACGACTTGCCGACGCCCGATGCCCCGGCGACGAGGAGCACACCGTGCTGCTCGAGCATCCGCAGGGCCTCAGTCAGCTCCTCCTCACGGCCGAAGTACCGGTCGGCGTCTTCCACGTCGGCCGGCGGAAGGCCGAAGTACGGGCACTCGGCCGACGCCGCCCGGAACACACGGTCGGAGAGGAGGGCAGGATCTTGGCGCAGCAGAGCGTGCTCCAGCTCGGCCAGCTCGACGCAGGGATCCAGCCCCAGTTCCGCGGCGAGCAGCGAACGCGCGTTGTGAACGGTGGCGAGAGCATCCGCCTGCCGACCCTGTCGGTACTGCGCCACGGCCAGCACGACCCAGCGCCTCTCGCGGAGTGGCGCTTCCGCGACGCGCGCGCGTGCCGAGGCGGCCACCTCCTGCACCTCGCCGGCCTGCAGCCGTGCGTCGAGCAGCAGCTCCTCGGCCGACAGCCTCAGCTCTTCCAGGCGACCGGAGGCGATGCGGGCCGGCTGCCAGTCGACCAGCTCGACATAGGCTCCACCCCGCCACAGCGCGAGGGCCTCGGTGAAGGTGTGCGCCGCGCGGTCGGGCTCGCCGAGTTCGAGCTGGTCAGCCCCTCGCTGGACGAGGCGTTCGAAGAGGTCGGCGTCGATCTCGACGTGATCCGGCAACAGTCGATACCCGCGCGGGGTGGTCTCGATCTGCGCCGGCGCGATCAGTCGGCGCAGTCGCATCACGCATCCCTGGATCACCTTCGTCCACGACGCGGGGAGTTCGTCGCCCCACAGCGCGGCGGCCAGCGTTCCGACGGAGAGTGGGATGCCCGGCCGCACCGTGAGCGCACCGAGGACTGCGCGATCCCGCGGAGCCAGCGGGATCCGGCCGTCGTCGAGTGCAAGTGCACCGAGTACGCGCACCTCCATGACGCCACTGTGAGCCTGCCTGTGACCCGCGTCAAGAGCGCCGGAACCGCGCCGATACCGGCCGCCGAGCGCCGGTACCGCACCGATACCGCGTCGCGCGTGAATAGACATGCTGAGACTGGAGGACGCACCATGGACGAGTCACCAGCGGCGCCGGCGGAGACCACGGCGCGAGATTCAGGCAAGCGCCGGGCGCGCGGCATCCTGCCCTGGGCTATCGCCGCCGTCGGGGCGCTGATCGCGGTGATCGCGATCATCATGCTCGTCGTCAACGGGGCGAGCGAGCCGCGGCCGGTGGCGCAGCTGGGGCAGGCCGATTCGGTCGAGGGGTCGTTCGCCATCGAGGAGGATGTGGAGTTCTTCGGCCTGACTGCGGCCGACTTCGTCTCGCACGGATCGTACGGGCCGCTGGAAGTCTGGACCGCGACGGCGACGGAGCCGCAGGACATGCGGTGCCTCGCGCTGGTTGCGGAGAACCATGTCTCGATGTTCGGGTGCTCGGCGCCGACGATCGACACGATCGTCGACTTCCCCAGCATCGATCCGAGGGCGGTCCCCCCAGCGCCGTCCGGCGAGCCCACCTCGTATCTCCGGTTCGTCCTCCACGACGATGTGGTCGACGTGTACCTTGCGCCCAACCCTGAGGGCGGCTTCTACTGAACCGACGCGGTCGCGGGTTCTCAGCCCGATGGATGGGTCAATTGGTGAGGAACAGCACGCTGATCAGCAGCGCGATGATGAAGGTGCTGAACGCGAAGGCGATGTAAGTCTGGCCGGTGACGATGGAGCGGGCACGCGTGGTGAGGACGCTGACGTCCGCCGAGGAGAAGGTCGTCGCGACCTGGGCGGCGAGGTAGTAGTAGTCCGCGAAGACCGGCCCGTCGCCCTTCTCGCCGGGCAGGTCGAAGGACTCCTCCTGCGTGTTCACGCGTGCGTAGTGCACAGCGTAGGCAGTGACGGTCACCAGCCACGCGGTGATGACCACGCCGAAGCCGAGCGCGTTGGCGAGCACGCTGTCGAGCAACCCCGGCAGCACGACGACGAGGATGACGGCGACGACGGCGAGCACAGCCCACTGCGCAGCGCTCGTCGGGATGGCGAGGCTGCGGCTGCGCATGTTGGTCGCGGCCAGCCACGTGCGCAGCGTTCGGGCGTCCACCCGGCCGAAGGTGGAGTGAGTGAGGACCATGAATGCCAGGGAGTACCCGATCCAGAAGACGAACACCGTGAGGGTCACGGTGTCGACCGAGAACGGCACGCTCCACACCACGCTGAAAGCCAGAACTGCGATCGCCGCGACAAGGGCGGCGACTCCCAGCGCGACGAGGTTGCGGTGCCCCTCCCCTGCCAGGTACGGCGTAGACCGGGAATCCCGTTCCATGGCGTGATCGTATCGAGCGGTCCCGGTGCGGGCCAGCGTGCGACCGTGCGCTGCGGCACCGCGATCGGCTGCTCGGGTCAGCTGCCACCCCGTCCAGCAGCAGTCGGGGCGCTCCTCAGTCGGTGATGCCCGGATGTGGTTCCTTCGCGGGTTCCTTTCCGCTCCTCCCTGGTCCCCTTAAGACCGAAGCAGCAAAGCTCAGGCGTCGCGCGAGCGCCAGAGCAGCCAGACGAAGTACGGGGCGCCGATCAGCGCGACCACGAGGCCCGCCGGGAGCTGTGCCGGCGCGATCACCGTCCGGCCGAGAGTGTCCGCCGCACCCACGAGCACCGCACCCAGCAGCACGGCCACCGGGATCACGCGGCTGTGACGCGCGCCCACGAGGGCCCGCGCGGCGTGCGGCGCGACGAGTCCGACGAAGCCGATCACTCCCACCGCGACGACGCTCAGGGCCGCGAGCACGGCCGCCGCGACGAGCAGCAGCAGGCGGGTCCGTTCCAGCCGGATGCCGACGAGCCGCGGGGTGTCCTCGTCCATCGCGAGGATGTCGAGGTCGCGCCGATGCGCGAACACGAACGGGAGCGCGATGACGAGCACGATCGCGAGCGGGATCACCTGCTCCCAGATGCGGCCGTACGTCGTGCCCGACAGCCACGTGTAGATCTTCGGCGTGTCCCACGGGTTCGCGCGCAGCAGCACGAAGGTCGTCAGTGCGACGGCGCCGTACGAGACGCCGATGCCGATGAGGATGAAGCGGTCGGCGCTGAGGCCACCGCGCCAGGCCAGTCCGTACACGAGCGCGAAGGCGAGGAGCCCGCCGATCACGGCGGCGATCAGCATCCCGAAGGTGGTCGCCGTGGCACTCGTCACGACCAGCACGGCGCCGAGTCCCGCTCCGCCGGTGATGCCGAGAAGGCTCGGGTCGGCCAGCGGGTTGCGGCTCACCGCCTGCGTGACGCTTCCCGCCAGGCCGAGCGCCGCTCCCGCGACCACAGCGGCGATCACCCGAGGTGCGCGCTCGTCGAGGGCGAAGGCCATACGTGGGGGCGCAGCATCCTGGAGCCACAGCAGGATGTCTCCCGTCAGGAGGCGTGTGCTGCCGAGCAGCATCCCGATGAGCACGACCGCGGCGAGCGCGATCGCGGCGACGATCACCACGATCACGAACCTGCGGCTGCTGCGCACGCCGATGCGGATGGTGGGCGGGCGTCGGGTGGGGCCGGAGTCGCGCAGGCGGCGGGCCATCACCACCAGGACGATCGCGCCGAACACCGTCGTGGCCACGCCCGTCGGCACGGCGATGGCGCCCTCGGGGCCGATGAGGGCGCGCAGCAGCGCGTCGGCGAGGATCACGACGATCGCGCCGATCAGGCCCGAGAGCGGGATCAGCAGGAGGTGCCGGCCGAGCGCCGGCACCACGCGGGCCAGCAGCCGGGCGAGCACGGGTGCGCACAGGCCGACGAAGCCGATGGGTCCGGCGAGCGTCACGGCTGTCGCAGTGAGGAGGACGGAGAGGAGGATGCCGCTGATCCGCGTCGACCGGATCGGCACGCCGAGCGACGAGGCGGTGTCGTCGCCGAGGGCGAGCACGTCCAGGCGGCGCGACATCACGAGGGCGAGCACGACCGCGACGAGGACCACGGGCGCCGCGCGCAGGAAGCTCTCGAGCCCGAGCTGCGACAGGCTGCCGCTGCCCCACGCGAGCAGACCCTTCGTCTCCTCCGAGAACAGCACGAGCAGCGCCGAGGTGCCGGCCTGGAAGGCGAGAGCGAGGGCCGAGCCGGCGAGCACGAGACGTGTGGTCGAGGTCCCCGCTCCCCCGGCCAGGCCCAGCACCAGCGCGGCGGCGGCGAGGCCACCGGCGAAGGCCACGAAGCCCGAGGCCCAGATCGGCACCGCGAGCCCGAAGGCCGCGACCGCGGTGACCGCGAGGTACGAGCCGGCGGTGACGCCGAGCGTGTCGGGTGAGGCCAGCGCGTTGCGCGACAGGGACTGCATGAGGAGCCCCGCCACCCCGAGCGCGATGCCCACCGCGACGCCGGCCGCGAGCCGCGGGACGCGGGATCCCCACAGCACGTCGGCGTCGGCGAAGACGGCCCCGCTCGTCCCCTGCGTCAGATGCCAGCCCGCGGCCAGCACCAGCACGACGAGGAGTGCGAGCAGGACGCCGATGGCGGCGCCGGTCGTTGAGCGAGCGCCGCGGACCGGACCCGCGCCCTGCGCAGGCGCCGGGCGCGCAGCATCCGTCGCGCCCTCCGCGTCACTCGACGAGCGAGTGGCCCGCTCGCTCAACGACCGACCGCTCACTGGGTGATCGCGGCGACGTACGCGTCGACGATCTGCTCGGCCGAGCGGGGGCCGCCGAAGGTCCAGATGCCACCCGGGAACGGGGCGATGCGGCCCTCTGCGACGGCCGGGATCGACGCCCACGCGGGGTTCTCGGCCGCGGCGTCGACGAAGCTCTCCGAGTCGGGGTCGACCGTGCCGGTGTAGAAGAGGTTGGCGTCGCCGATCGTGGTCATGCCCTCGATGTCGGTCTGGCCGAGGCCGTAGGCGGCGTCCACCTCGCCGGTCCACGCGTTCGTGAGACCGAGCTCCTCGCCGAGCTCTCCGACGAGCGAGCCCTGGCCGAACGGTCGCAGCGACACGTTGCCGCCGTCGACCCAGCCGTCGAAGTAGACGAAGTCGGTCACCGCGGGCGCGACCCCGGCGATCTCGGCCTTCGCGTCCGCGAGGTGCTGCTCGAACTCGTCCTTCACGACGTCGGCGCGCTCGGTGCGGCCCGTCGCCTCCGCGATCAAGTCGAACGTGTCGAGCATCTGCCCGATGGGGTCCTCGGCGTTCGCACCGAGCGTGGCGAGAACGGGCACGCCGTACTCCTCGAGCTGCGCGATGATCTCGTCGTCGCGCGTGTACGCCTCGACGATGACCAGGTCGGGCTCCGTCGCGAACAGCGCATCGAGGTTCGGCTCCTGGCGCGTGCCGACGCTCTCGACGCTCGCCGGCAGCTCCTCGGCGGTGTCCCACGTGCGGTAGCCGTCGGCATCCGCGACGGCCACGGGCGTGAGGCACAGCGACAGCACGTCCTCGATCTGCTGCCACTCGAGCACCGCGACCTTCGCGGCGGGCTCGTCGAGCGTGACAGTCCGGCCGAACGCGTCGGTCAGCTCGACCGGGTCCGTCGACGTCGTGGTGGCGTCGTCCGCGCAGCCGGCGCTGGTCGACACCGCGGTCTCGGTGTCCGTCGAGGCCGCGACCTCGGTGGTGCCGCACGCGGTCAGCGCGAGGGCGAGGGCGCCGAGGACGGCGAAGGCGGCGATGGGCTTGGTCATGGGGCAGGCTCCAGAACAGTCGGGATGGGAGGGGTACAAGGGGTCGAGTGGCCGGCGCGCTGTGCCGGCGCGCGCTGCGTCAGGCGGGGAGTGCTGCGCCGCGGCGGACGCGTTCGTGATGACGACCGCGCGGGATCACGCGCACACGCCCGGTCGCGTCATCCACCGCCGTCTCGATGCGGAAGCCGTACACCTCGGTGAGGTTCCCGGCCGTGAGCACGTCGTGCGGCGTGCCGGTGGCGTGCACGCGGCCACGGTTCATGAGCACGACTTCGTCGGCGACGGATGCCGCGTGGTCGAGGTCGTGCAGCACCACGCCGACCGCGGTGCCCTGGTCCGCCAGATCGCACACCAGGTCGAGCGTCTCGATCTGGTAGCGCAGGTCGAGGTGGTTGGTGGGCTCGTCGAGCAGCAGGATGCCGGTGCTCTGCGCCAGCGCGGTCGCCAGCCACACGCGCTGCAGCTCGCCGCCCGAGAGCTGATCGACCGGGCGGTGCCCCATAGCGGTGAGCCCGGTCAGGCCGAGTGCGCGGTCAATGGCCTCGCGGTCGGCGTCGGTGACGCCGGAGAAGCGGCCGCGGTGCGGGTGGCGGCCGTACGCGACGACATCGCGCACCTCGAGCCCCGACGGGTGCGGGCGCGACTGCGAGAGCATCGCGACCGTGCGGGCGAACGCCTTGGCGGAGAGGGATGCTGCGTCCCGCCGCCCGTCGGCGCCGTCGATGTGCACGGAGCCGGCGTCGATGCGGTGCAGGCGGGCGAGGGCTCGCAGCGCCGTCGACTTGCCGCTGCCGTTCGGACCGATCAGCGCGGTGACGGTGCCGGGTCGCAGGTGGAGCGACACCTCGTGGACCACCCGGGTGCGGCCGTAGCTGAGCTCCAGCGCGTCGCCGTGCAGCTCATCCGTCGGTCGTTCCGGGCCGCCATCCGTGATCACGTTAGGGAAGCCTAAGCTATGTTCGCGCCCGGCTCCAAGATCGTGACGTAACCGACGACCTGCGCCGCGCACTCGTGTGAATCCACCCGGGCTCGAGGGGTGGGTGGGCCTGCCCGCGCGCGGGTGAGTCCCAGCCGTGCTCTCACGGCGTCGGAAGCTGTTCACCTTGCGTTCTATTCGCGGTCCGGCGGTCTCGTAATTCGCGGTCACCTCGGCGAGTTTGCATACCGGTGTTCTCGAAATCCCCCGAACTCCGGAAGGAACACCCTCATGCGCCGTGTCGCATTCCCCGCCCTCGGTCTCCTCGGCATCGCCGCCCTCGCCCTCACCGGCTGCGGGGGTGCCGCCTCCGCGTCCGACGCGGACGCCGCCGCTCCGATCACGATCGCCACCATCCCGCTCGGCGATGACCCGTCGGCGGAGAACCCGGTCGAGGCGTTCGCCGCTCTGCTCGAGGAGGAGACCGGGCGCACCGTCGAGGTCACGGATGTGCCGGACTACCTGAGCGTCGTGGAGGCGATCCGCGCCGACCACGTCGACATCGGCATCATGAGCGGATTCCCCTCGGCCCTCGCGGTCAACACCGGCGAGGTCGACGCGCTGCTCGCGTGGAAGGGCGACGACACCCCCGTCTCGACCTGTGTCGTGCTGCAGGACTCGCCCATCCAGGAGGTCGAAGACCTGAAGGGCAAGACTGTCGCGTTCGCCGACCAGGCCTCCAGCTCCGGCTACTTCATGCCGGTGTACATGCTCCATGAGGCGGGCCTCGAGCAGGGCGAGGACTACGAGGCGATCTTCGCCGGCGGTCACGAGGGCAGCTTCGCGGCTTTGGAGCAGGGACAGGTGGATGCCGCGTGCACGGCGATCATGCTGACGCAGATGGGTGAGCCGTACTTCCCGTTCGCCGACGGCGAGTGGCGCGGCGTCGGCGAGAGCCCGTCGATGCCGGTCGCCGGCACGGTGCTGGCACGTCAGTCGCTGGACGACGAGACCCGCGCGCTCTTGGAAGAGTCGCTGCCGGCGGTGTTCTCGGAGGAGAACGCCGAGGCGCTCGGCGCGCTGGGCGAAGGCTTCATCGGCCGCGAGACGGTCATCGCCCCCGAGCCGGAGCTGTTCCAGGGCTTCGTGGACATCGCCGCGGTCGCCGGCGTGAAGCTCGAGGATCTGCGCTGATGACGCTGACAGTGACGACGGATGCTGCGGAGGTCGCAGCATCCGTCACCCCCACAGTGTCGGTGCGCGGCCTCGCCGTCGCGTACGACCGCACCCCGGTGCTGACGGGCGTCGACCTCGACCTGCGCCCCGGCGAGACCGTCGCGCTGCTGGGGGCATCGGGATCAGGGAAGTCCACGCTCATGCGCAGCCTCACCGGATTCGCACCGATCACCGCGGGCAGCGTCCGGGTCGCGGGCCAGGAGGTCGCCGCGATGCGCCCGCGCGACCTGCGCGCCCTGCGCGCGCAGGTCGGGCAGGTGTTCCAGCAGTTCAACCTCATCCCTCGGCTCAGCGT
Organism: Microbacterium sp. F01; assembly: GCF_056156365.1. NCBI lineage: Bacteria > Bacillati > Actinomycetota > Actinomycetes > Micrococcales > Microbacteriaceae > Microbacterium > Microbacterium sp. F01. The sequence goes on along the minus strand of NZ_CM149592.1, from coordinate 259,768 downwards.
GCTGACCAACGTGCTGACCGGCGCCCTGCACGACGCGGGCCCGTTCAACCTGGTCGGTGGTTTCACGCGGGAGCATCGCACCCGCGCGCTGGAGCTGCTGGACCGCGTCGGCATCGCGCACAAGGCCACCGCTCCGGCACGCTCCCTCAGCGGCGGGCAGCAGCAGCGCGTCGCGATCGCCCGCGCGCTCATGCAGAAGCCGAAGGTCATCCTCGCGGACGAACCGGTGGCCTCGCTCGACCCGAAGCTCGCCGACTCCGTGCTGAGCCTGCTGCGCGACATCGCCCGGCAGGACGGCATCCCCGTGCTGGTCAGCCTGCACGTGCTGCCCCTCGCGCTGGCGCACAGCGATCGGATCGTGGGGCTCAAGCACGGCGAAGTCGTGGTGTCGGCCCCGACCTCCGAGCTGGACGCCGACGCGCTGGCCGTGGTCTACGACGAGGAGGACGCTGATGAGCACCACGACTGAGCGGGTGCGCCCGGAGAAGACGCGGACCGCGCCGCAGCTGGATCCGCACGAGCGGGAGCGCCTCGAACACGCCTTCCGGGTCCCCCGGGCCCGGTTCGGACTCGGGCTGGTCGCCGGCTTCGCGGTGCTGGTGTGGTCGTTCCAGGGAGCCGAGTTCAACTTCGCCAAGCTGGCCGAAGGCGCCGTGAACATGACCGAGTTCCTGGGACGGCTCTTCCCGCCGGACTTCTCGGACTTCGGCACGATCGTGGCCCTGTTGATCGAGACGCTGCAGATGGCGATCGTCGGCACCGTGCTCGGCGCGGTGTTCTCGCTGCTGGTCGCTTTCGGCGCAGCATCCAACATCGCCCCGAAGTGGGTGTATTACCCGTGCCGCTGGCTGATGAACATCATCCGGTCGGTGCCCGACCTGGTGTTCGCGCTCATGTTCGTCTCCGCCGTCGGCCTCGGGCCGTTCGCCGGCATCCTGGCGATGACGCTCGGCTCGATCGGCTCCATCGGCAAGGTGTTCGCCGAGGCGATGGAGTCCGTCGACCGCGGCCCCCTCGTCGCGATGCAGGCCGTCGGCGCCTCGAAGCGTCAGGTCATCCAGTACGGCGTGCTGCCGCAGGCCGCACCACTTCTCGTGTCGTACACGCTGCTGCTGTTCGAGGGCAACGTGCGCGGCGCGACCATCCTCGGGCTCGTCGGCGCCGGCGGCATCGGCCTCGAGCTCACCACCGCGATGCGTATGTACGACTACGGGCACCTGTGCGCGATCGTCATCTGCATCATCGTCCTGGTCACCGCCATCGACCAGGGCAGCGCATTCATCAGAAGGAGAATCACATGACCACCGCCCTCATCGACCTGGAGCTCAGCGCTCCCGTCAACCTCCGCGACCTGGGCGGCATCCCCGTGGCGGACGGCACGCTGCGCGACGGCTTCGCGCTCCGCGCCGATGACCTCGCCGTCGTCACCGAGCAGGACGCTCACGACCTGGTGAACCGTGGTCTGGTGGCCGTGATCGACCTGCGCACCAGCGACGAGGTGGCCCTCACCGGCCGCGGTCCGCTCGCCGATCAGCCCGTCGCCTATCACCACCTGCCCCTGATGGCGAGCATCGGAGCCGGGATGCCGCAGGGCGGACGGGTGTCGTTCGACCACGCGTCGATGGGCGAGATGTACGCGCACATGGTCGAGACCTCCGCGCCGCAGCTCGCGACGGCGCTGTCGATCATCGCCCTCGCCCCGGGTGCGACGGCGTTCCACTGCGCCGCGGGCCGCGACCGCACCGGCGTCCTCGCCGCGATGCTGCTGCTCGCCCTGGGCGCCACGGACGACGACATCGTCACCGACTACGCCCGCACCGACGCCAACATGACCGCCATCCAGGCGCGCATGAAGCCCGTCATGGGCGTCCTCCTCGAGCGGCTCGGGTTCGACCTGGACCAGATGACCGCGTTGACGATGGATGCTGAGCCCATGGACATCTCGATGCGCATCATGCTCGCCCGGCTCCGCGAGCGGCACAGCGGTGACGCGCTCGCGCCCGTCCGCGCCGCGGGGCTCTCGGATGACCTGATCGCCCGGCTGCGTGCTCGCGCGGTGGCTGCGTGAGCATCGCCCCGCTGCAGGATCAGACCGGGGTCGCGGTTCGCCGCGGCCCCGGTCGGCCGCGCGTCGAGGACCTCGATCAGCAGATCCTCGCCGCCGCGCTCGCGCTCATCGACGAAGGCGAAGCCGTCACCGTCCGCCAGCTCGTGCACCGCAGCGGCGTCAGCCGCGCCGCGATCTACCGTCGCTGGCCCTCCATGACGACGCTCGTCGCCGCCGCCCTGGACGTGGGACGCACCGTGCCCGGCGACATCCCGCTCGACGGCGGCCTCCGTGAGGCGGTCATGGGCGCCCTGGTCGGCGGTCAGAGCGTCAGCGTCGTCGGCTACTCGGAGGAGCGGTTCCGGCAGCGCATCCGTCTCGCCATGGGAGACCGCGACCTGCAGAAGGCGTACTGGGCCTCCCACGTATCGCGGCGACGTGGTCCCCTCGAACGGGCCATCGCCGCAGGCATGGAACGAGGCATCCTCCGTCCCGAACTCGACCCCGCGACATGCTTCGATCTGCTCGCCGGCGTCGTCTACTACCAGCTGGTCGTGCGAGGCGAGGAGATGAGCGACCCTGTCGTGTGGCAACGATGCCAGGATGCCTTCGACATCGCCTGGCGGGGCATGCTCAGCTCGCCCGGCTCGGAAGACGCGCATGCAGAATGGGAAGCTCAGGTCGAGATGCCCGCCCCCGCGCCGAACCCCGGCGACAACGGGCTCGATGAGGGACGCATCGTCATCGAGCTGCGCTGAGCGGCCGCGGCAATCGACGCCGCCTGCGGCACTCACGCGGATGGCCGCGGATGACGGTGCCATGTGTCCCAGAGCAGCCGGTAAGTGCCGCCCACATGCAGGAGCTCATCGTGGTTGCCCGCTTCGACGATGCGGCCGGCTTGCAGCACGAGGATCTCGTCAGCGGTCGCGGCTTGGTCGAGACGGTGAGCGATGGTGATCGTCGTGTGACGCGCGGCGAGGCCGGCCGCGGCCGCGGCGAGCTCGCCGTGCACACTGGCCCCGGACTCCGACGCGGCCTCGTCGAGGATGAGCAGATCGGGCCGCAAGAGCTCGACCCGGGCCAGCGCCAGCTGCTGCCGGCGCGTCTCCGAGAGGGCGAGCCCGCCCTCCCCGATCACGGTGTCCAGCCCGTCCGGCAGCTCACCGATCCACGCTGCACCGACCGCTGCGAGTGCCTCGTGGATCTGTGCGTCGTCGGCGGCAGCATCCGCCATCCTGAGGTCATCGCGGATGGACCCCGTGAAGACGTGGCTCTCCTGGCTGACCAGCGCGATCCGGGGCTGCTCGCCGGCGAATCGGATGCGCCCGCGGGAGGGGGTCAGCTCGCCGGTGACCAGAGAGGCCAGGGTGCTCTTGCCGGCACCGCTCGAGCCCACGATGGCGAGGTGGCCGCCGTGCGGGAGCTCGAACGCGATGTCGGCCAGAACGCCGCTCGTGCCGTAGGAGAATCCGACGCCCTCGACCGATACCGCCATGCCCGGGCGTACAAACGACTGGTCACCGGTGCGCGGCGGGGCGAGCGGATCATCGAGGATGCCGACGAGGCGGGCCAGGCTCGCACCGGCGCGCTGCAGGTCGTCGAAGCTCGCCAGCACCGTGCCCATGGGGCCGAACAGCTGCATGAACAGCAGCGCGGCTGCCGTCGCCGCGCCGACGGTTCCCGCGCCGGTGGCAACGAGGATCCAGCCGACCGCGAGCACGGCGCCGAGCCCGATGAACTCGGCGATGTTGAGCCGACCCCAGAAGCGGGCGCCGACGCGTGTCGCGTCGACGACGAGGTCGACTTCGCGCCGCGCTGCCGCGTCGACGCGGGCTTCGGCCCGCGGTCCGGCCCCGAATGCCACGAGCGTCGTGCGGCCGTCGAGGGCCTCCATCGTCAGTTGGGACCGCGCGCCCGCGGCTTCGCGCGATGCCCGGTACAGCGGCTGAGACCTGCGCAGATACAGGCGCACGGCGAGCACCTGCAGCGGAACAGCCAGCAGTGCGGCGAGAGTCAGGCGCGGATCGATGACTCCGAGCCCCACCGCCGACGTCGCGACGAGGAATGCCGCGGACGCCGCACTGGGCAGCACCGACGAGACAGTGTCGCCGACGACCGCGACATCCGCGGTCACGCGGGAGATCACCTCGCCTCGGCCGGCCGCCTCGATGCGCCGCCCTGGAAGCCTCATGACATGCACGAAGACGTCGGAACGCAGGCGCGCCAGCATCCGCTCACCGAGGCGAGCGACCGCGATGCGCGACCCCGCCGCGAACCCGGCGAGCAGCATGGCGAGCGCACCGAGCGCGACGATCAGCGGAACGAGCCGGCCGTGGTCCGCGTCGTCGCCGGCGGCGGCATCGACCACTTCACCGAGCATCAGCGGTGTGGCGACACCGGCGACCGCACCGCCGACGAGCGCCACGACCGCGAGCAGGAACCCGGTCCTGTGTCGGGCGATGAGATCGCGCATCGCGCGACGGGTGCGCGCCGCCGACGCCACCGGTAGCGGCTGGCTCACGATCGCCCCCTTTCTGCGCCGAGCGCCCCGCCGCCGGCATCCACCAGGGCCCCGGCTGGATCGCGCACGACATCGCATGCCGACAGGAGGGCCGGGCTGGTGGTCACGAGGACGGTGGTGCGCCCGGCACGGTGACGGCGGATGCCGTCCGCCAGTGCCGCCTGGGTGACGGCATCCACCGACGTGGCGGGCTCGCGCAGCACGAGCACGGTCGGCTCCGCGGCGAGCGCGCGTGCCAGCGCCACCCGCTGACGCTGACCCCCGGAGAGGAGCCGGCCGCGTTCGCCCACCTCACGCTGCCAACCCCCCTGGGCGAGGACGTCGCCGAGCGCCGCGGCGTCGGCGGCAGATGCGAGCCGGCCATCGTCGTCGGCCACGCCGAAGGGTGCGACGTTGTCCGCGACGGTTCCGGTGAACAATGTCGGCTCGTGCGGCGGCGCGACCACGGTCGGACGTGTTCCCGCCGCGGGCGGGCCGAGCAGCGGCATCCCATCGATGAGAACCGTGTCGTCCCCGCGACCGCCTCCGCCCGCGAGGCGGTCGTGCAGGGCGATCGCGTCCTCCTCGTCGAGCACCAGGCCCACGATCTGCCCGCCGGCGACGTGGAGGTCGAGCACCGCGCCGGACGGAAGGCACAGGCCGTCGATCCGCACCGCGCCCTCGCCGACGTCGAGGCGGAAGCCCGGTCCCGAAGGTGTGCTGCCGAGCGCGGCGACGCGGCGCGCCGACGCGCGCGCCCGGGCGAGCTGCGCGCCGACGAACCCGAGCCCCGCGATCGGCCACTGCAGGAACTGGGCGAGGCCCACGACCGTGACGAGCTGCCCCGCGCTGAGCTGACCGGCGACCACCGACACGGCCCCGATCGCTGCGAGCAGCACGAGGAACACCCCCGAGATGAGCGAACTGATGCCCGCGTAGGCGCCTTCGGCGCTCGATGCGCGCAGTGCCGCCCGCAGCGATCGCTCGTTGACGAGACGGAACCGCCGGATCGCCTCGTCCTCGGCCGCCAGTCCCTTGACGGTGCGCAGTCCCGACAGCAGGTCCCCGGCGAGCGCGGAAGAGTCCGCGAGTGCTTCCTGCTCGGCGGCGCTGCGCCGTTCCAGCGGCCGCGTGCTGAAGTGCAGCACCACCATCACGACGGGAGTACCGACGAGCACGAGGACGGCCAGCGGCGGCGAGATCAGCAGGAGGGCGATGGATGCTGTGAGCACGGCGACTGCGGAGGCGATCCCGCGCCCGATCGTCCAGACGACCGACGCCGCTTCGTCGACGTCGGATGACAGGACCGACAGCGTCTGCCCGGACGGTCCGCCCGGCGAGACGCGGGGCGCGAGCAGGCGCGCGAGCAGCCCCCTTCTCGCTGCGTACGTGCTCTCGGCGTACGCGCGGATCGCAGCCAGCTCGCCCATGCGCCACACCCAGAGGAGGACGACGAACACCGCCCCGAGCGCGGTGAGCGAGGCCGCGAGCAGCCACGGATCGGACGGGGCGATCGCGAGGTCGATGGTGATGCCGACGACGATCGGAACGAGCGCTTCGCACGCCTGGTGCAGCGAGAACCCCAACGATGCGACGAACACCCGGCGTCGCTGGCCTCGGCCGGGATGCGAGGGGACGGCAGCAGGGTCAGGGGCTTCGGGGGACACGAAGTGGTAGCTTAGGTTCGCCTTACTCGTGGCAACAAGACGACAGGCGGACAGATCATGTCGCAGAGCGGACAAGCCGTCGAAAGCGATCGGTGGCGCGTCGACACGGCCGACTTCGCGGTGGCCGAACGCGTCGAGTGGGATCGGCACGCGCACGACGACATGCACGAGCTGCTGTGGGGCACACGCGGCACGCTCACCGTCGAGACCGACGACGGATGGTTCGCCGCGCCGAGCGCACTGGGGATCTGGATCCCCGCCGGTGTCATGCATCGCGTCGTCGCCGCGCCGCGGACGACGTTCCGGTGCACGTACTTCGATCCCCAGCTCGGGTCGCCCGGCGACAAGACCACGGCCGTCGCCATGCCCGAGCTCAATCAGGCCCTGCTCGCCCGACTCGCCGATCCCGCCCACCTGCCGCAGCGCGCGCGTGAGCACGCCGAGGAGCTCGTCACGTGGCTGCTGCAGCCGGTGCGCCTCACCACGGTGGATCTCCCTCTCCCCACCGACGACCGCACGCGGCGGGTCGCCGAGATGCTCCTGGCCGACCCGGCCGACTCGCGCCCGCTCGAGGAGTGGGGTCGCGAGGTGGGCGCGAGCGCCCGCAACCTCTCGCGGCTGTTCGCCGCCGAGACGGGACTGAGCTTCGCCGAGTGGCGCACCCGCGCCCGCATCCGGCGCGCGATCGAGTGGCTGGCGGCGGATCACACCGTCGCCTCGGTGAGCGCGCGCGTCGGCTACGCCACACCCAGCGCCTTCGTGCAGGCCTTCCGGCGCGAGATCGGCCACACCCCGGGCGAGTTCGCCGGGGCACGATCCGGACTCGGCCAGAGTTTGTCCTGACGGCGACACGTTCTGGCACTTCGGCGACATCGCGGGGTGAATACTGGCTGGGTTAGGTAACCCTTAGCTAACTTCCTCCCCCGAACGAAAGGCGCCCGCATGCGCGCACGCTCCTTCGCCACGCTCGCCCTCCTGGGTGCTTCCGCCCTGCTGCTCGCCTCGTGCGCTTCGAGCGCCGGCAATGCCGCGACGGGTGACACCACTGAGGTCGAGACGCCCGCCGGCGTCACGATCGACATGCCGACCGAGCCTCAGTCCGCGCTCGGCTTCTACACGACCGACGTCGACATGCTCATCACGCTCGGCTTCCCGCTCGCCGACACGCAGCCCGTACGCGACGACTTCTCGGCGTTCCCCGACTTCTTCCCGCAGGAGGAGCTCGCCGGCATCGAGGTCTTCGGCAACTTCCCCGAGTTCAACCTCGAGAAGATCCTCGAGGTCGGCCCCGACTTCATCCTCAACGGCCTCGGCTACGAGGAGGACCTCGACGCCGATCTGCAGAAGATCGCCCCGACCTACACCTACAACGCGTTCGACGGCGCCGACTGGCGCGACTCCTTCCACCAGGCCGCGATCGACCTCGGCCGAGAGGAGCAGTACCAGGCGTGGACCGACGCGTACGAGGCCCGCGTCGCGGAGATCCGCGCGGAGCTCGACGAGAAGGGCATCGACCCCGTCGTCGCCGATGTCTCGTTCTACGAGGGTGAGGTCGGCACCAGCACGTACGGTGTGCCCGCCCTGGTGTTCTCCGACCTGGGCCTGAACATCTCGCCGCTGATGATGGCGGATGAGAACGGCCTGCCCGCGGGCGACGGCACGAAGTTCAGCATGGAACAGCTCGGCCAGCTGGACGAGGTCGACGTGGTCTTCGGTTCCGTGAACGAAGACGGCACAGGACTCATCGGCGAGGAGGACGCGCTCTCCTCCAACGCCCTGTGGAACCAGCTCGGCTTCGTGCAGAACGGCGAGATCCACGGCTACAACTACGAGATGGCGTACGGTTCGCCCAGTGGTCAGAGCGCCTTCCTCGAGGTCGTCGCGAAGGCGCTCCTCGGATGAGCGTCAACCGCATCCACCGCATCGAGGTGCTCCGCGTCGAGCGCCTGACCCCGGGGATGACGCGTGTCGTGTTCGGCGGCGCCGGACTCGAGGGCTTCACGTCGACCGGGGTGGGCGACGAGTACTTCCGCATCTTCTTCCCCTTCGAGCAGCGCGCCGAGCCGACCCTGCCGTTCGCCACGGAGGACGGCTACTGGGAGTACCCCGACGGCGTCGAGCCGGCGCCGCTGCGCACCTACACGGTGCGCCGCTGGGACGAGGCGGCCGGCGAGCTCACGATCGACTTCGTCGTGCACGACGGCGGCATCGCCGCGGCTTGGGCCCTCGCGGCCGAGCCCGGCGACGTCGTGGGCGTCAACACGCCGCGCGGGCTCTACGACCCGCCGGCCGAGATCGCGTGGCAGCTCCTCGTCGCCGACGCGACGGGGCTTCCCGCGGCTCTCCGGCTCGCGGAGTCGGCCCCCGCGGGCGTCCGCACCCGTGTGGTGATCGAGGTGTCGTCCGCTGCCGACGAGCAGGCGGCCGACCTCCCCACGGGTGTCGAGCTGCACTGGGTGCACGGCGGCAACGGCCACGGCCCGACGCGCATCGAAGAGATCGTGCGCTCAGCCGAACTGCCCGCGGGGCCGGGATACGTCTGGGTCGCGGGCGAGACGAAGGCCACCCGCGGCATCCGTCGACTCCTCCGTCACGAGCGCAAGCTGCCCTCGACTGCGTACAAGGTGGTCGGCTACTGGACCGAGAACGCCGAGCAGTGGCGCGAGAAGTACGACAACGTCCCCGAAGCCGACCGCGCGCGACTCGCCGCGATGTGGGATGACGTCGATCGCGACGAAGAGGAGATCGAGGACGAGTACGAGGCAGAACTCGAGAAGCTGGGTCTCTGAGTCGTGAGCATCACCGCCGTGGAGACGGAGAAGCCGATCGCACCGCCGCGGCGGGTGCTGGCGGTGACCCTCCTCGCGCTCGCCCTCGCGGTCGCGTGCGTCGCCAGCGTCTTCCTCGGCTCGCAGCGCCTCACCCCGCTCGAGGTGTGGCAGGGACTCATCGGCACCGACCCGGAGGCGATGGTGATCGTGCGCGATATGCGCGTGCCGCGCACCCTGGTGGCGGTTGCCGTCGGGGCGGCGCTCGGCATCGCCGGCGCCCTCATCCAGGGCTTCAGCCGCAACCCGCTCGCCGACCCGGGGATCCTCGGCGTCAACGCCGGCGCGGGCGCGGGCATCGTCGCGGGCGTCGCGTTCGCCGGCGCCACCGGCGCGCTCCAGTACATCTGGTTCGCGTTCGCGGGCGCCGCGATCGCGACGCTGCTCGGCTTCCTCATCGGCTCGGCCGGTCGCGGTGGGGCGGACCCGCTGCGCATGACGCTCGCCGGCGTCGCGCTCGGCGCGGTGCTCGCCGGTGTCACCGGCGGCATCTCACTGTTGCGCCCGGAGGTCTTCAACGAGATGCGCACCTGGGCGGCCGGGTCGCTGCAGGCGCTCACGTCCGACGTCAACACGGTGCTCCCGTTCATCGCGATCGGACTGATCATCGCCTTCGCCCTCGGACCGAGCATGAACGCACTCGCTCTCGGCGACGACCTCGCCACGGCGCTCGGCTCACACGTCACGCGCACCCGCATCCTGTCGATCGCCGCGGTCACCCTGCTCTGCGGGGCGGCGACGGCGGCCGCCGGCCCGATCGGCTTCATCGGCCTCATGGTGCCGCATGCCGTGCGGTGGCTGGTCGGACCGCACCAGGTCTGGATCCTCGTCGGCACGGCGCTGGGCGCACCACTCCTCCTCATCGTTTCCGACATCGTTGCGCGGCTCATCCTGCCCACCGGCGAACTATCGGTCGGGCTCGTCGCCGCGTTCGTGGGGGCGCCCGTCCTCATCGCCCTCGTGCGCCGCCGGAAGGCGAGCGGACTGTGACCGTCACCGCCCCCGCCCCGAGGGTGATCCAGATCCAGCGCGGCCCGTTCACGCGGCGCGTCCGCGTGCGGGGAATGGTCGCGACCGTGGCCATCACGCTCATCGCCCTGTGCCTGGGTGTGCTCGCGCTCTGCCTGGGCGACTTCTTCGTGGCGCCCTCCGACGCGCTGGCCGCGCTCTTCGGCGTCGGAACGCCGCGCAACACCCTGGTCGTCGTCGAGTGGCGACTCCCCCGCGCCCTTCTCGCGCTGGTTTTCGGTGCCGCCCTGGGCACGGCGGGCGCGATCTTCCAGTCCCTCACCCGCAACCCGCTGGGCAGTCCCGACATCATCGGCTTCGACGCCGGCGCGTACACGGGCGCGCTGCTGGTCATCACCGCGGGCTCGTTCGGCTTCGCCGCCACCGCGACCGGGTCGTTCCTCGGCGGACTCGCCGCCGCCGTTATCGTCTACCTCCTCGCCTGGCGAGGCGGATTCCAGGGATTCCGCCTCATCATCGTCGGCATCGGCGTGAGCGCGATGCTCGCGTCGGTCAACACCTGGCTCATCCTCAACGCCGACCTCTACGTCGCGATGATGGCGTCGGCGTGGGGTATGGGCTCCCTCAACGGGCTGGGGTGGGAGCAGGTCGGCCCGTCGCTGCTGTTCCTCGCCCCGCTCGCGGTGGCGTGCGCCGTGCTCGCCGACCGGATGCACCTGCTCGAACTCGGCGACGACGCCGCCACCGCGCTCGGGGTGCGCACCGGCACCATCCGCATCCTGCTGGTGCTCGTCGGCGTCGGCCTCACCGCCGTCGTCATCGCCCTGTGCGGCCCGATCGCGTTCATCGCGCTGGCCGCCCCGCAGATCGGCCGCCGCATCACCGGCAGCGCCGGCGTCACCCTCACCGCGTCGGCCGCCGTCGGCGCCGCGCTGCTCGTCGCCAGCGACCTGCTCGCGCAGCGCCTGTTCGCGCCCACCCAGCTGCCGGTCGGCCTGGTCACGGTCGCCCTCGGCGGCGGGTATCTGATCTGGCTCCTCATCCACGAAGCGAGAAAAGCATGACCCACGTGTCCAGAGGCGACGGCAGAACGATGACGGATGCTGCGCCCCCCGCGCGCGACGCAGCGCCCAAGCTCGCCACGCGCGATGTCACCCTGGCTTACGACCGCGCCGTCGTCGCGGAGCGCCTGAGTGTCAGCATCCGTCCAGGGTCCTTCACCGCGATCGTCGGACCGAACGCGTGCGGCAAGTCGACGCTGCTCCGCGCGATGGCACGGCTGCTGAAGCCGACCGCGGGATCGATCGTGCTCGACGGCAAGGAGATCACCGACTACCCCTCCAAGGAGGTCGCGCGGCGGCTGGGCCTTCTCCCCCAGACGTCGATCGCTCCCGACGGGATCCGCGTGACCGACCTGGTCGGCCGAGGTCGGCATCCGCATCAGACGCTCCTGCGCCAGTGGTCGCGCGCCGATCGCCAGGCGGTCGACACCGCGCTGGAGCTCACCGGTACGCAGGAGCTCGCCGGACGCCTGGTCGACGAACTCTCGGGCGGCCAGCGGCAGCGGGTCTGGGTGGCGATGCTGCTCGCGCAGGAGAGTCCGACGATGCTCCTCGACGAGCCGACGACCTTCCTCGACATCTCGCATCAGTACGAGCTGCTGAAGCTTTTCCAGTCCCTTCAGGGGGACGGGCGCACGATCGTCGCGGTGCTGCACGACCTCAACCAGGCGGCGCGGTTCGCCGACCACATGGTGATGATGCGGGCAGGCCAGGTCGTAGCATCCGGTGCCCCATCGGAGATCGTGACGTCCGAGAGCGTGGAGAGCGTCTTCGGCCTGCCGTGCGCGGTCATTCCCGACCCGCATTTCGGCACGCCGATGATCGTCCCGTTCTGACCTGTCGCTGACCTGCAGCCATCGATCCCCGACAGCGGGTAACGGCGCTAGGTGCTCGACAGGGCGCTGGCGATCTCGGGAGCGAGGCCGTCGAACTGGTGCCCACCGGAATCGCTTCTTCGCCCGACACCTGAAGGCCGCGAGCTAGCGTCGGGCATCGCGGGTCGGCTGACGATCTGCATAGAGCGGGACATCCGCTGCGGTGCGGACCTCCGCCGCCTCATGCACCGCTCCCACGAAGCGCGTCGTATCTGATACGGCGGCGGTGAGCAGGGCGACGAGTCGTTCGTCGGGGTCCTGGTCGCACGCCCACGCGATTCCATCCACGGCGCCGGTCACGATATCGCGGGATTGTCGCGCGGTCATCCCTGGGCGGCCCGGACCGACTTTCTCGATGAACCGAATGGCCCAGGCATCGGCGGCGGGGGCGGCACGGAGGGCAGCCTCCCCGAGTTCGCGCAACTCCGCGGCGAGCTCGTCACGCTCGACGAGCTCCTTGAGGGCGACGCGCACCGCCACGGCTTGCGAATGCTGGCGCTCCTCAGCGGCGACGGGCAGGGCGGCGCTGGCAGATCGCAGAGCGAGCAGGACGTCGAGCCTCGGGTCGTCGCTCGTCAGGCCGACGACCGACGGGATGAGTGGCGTGAGCCGGGCGCGGCCGACCTCGCTCGTTCGATCGTTCACCATCCGTGCAAGATGCGCGAGGGTGCCGTGCGTGCACGCGGGATGGTCACTCCAACGCTCTCCCGCGAGGTACGACGCGAACTCCATGAAGCAGGCACCGCGCCGCGGCGAACGGTGCCGACCCGGGGAGAGGATCGGCATGACATCCGGATGAGCTGTCCAGTCGCGCATGGGGGGCATCCCTCCCCTTCACTGTGCGCCTGCCGTGGCCGTGATGCAAGAACCCCTGCCGGAACTTCGCAGGTGCGAACGTGTCGGTGCGAGGGTCTACCGTTCGAGAATGGTCGCCGCCTCCGCCAAGCCCGAGCTCCATGTCGCCACCGTCGCGGAATGGGAGCGTTGGCTGGAGTCCGATCCCGATCCTGGCGGAGTGAGGCTGCGCGTCCGCAAGGCGGCGTCGAACAAGCCGGGGATCACATACGCCGAGGCGTTGGACGTCGCGCTGTGCTTCGGCTGGATCGATGGCCAGAAACAGTCGTTGGATGCCGACTACTTCCTGCAGGTCTTCACACCACGCCGGCCGCGCGGGATGTGGTCGAAGGTCAACATCGAGCACACCGCGCGTCTGATCGAGGAGGGCCGGATGCGGCCTGCCGGCCTCCGCGAGATCGACCGTGCGAAGGCGGACGGGCGGTGGGACGCCGCTTATCGTCAGCGCGACGGGGACATCCCGCCAGAGCTCCAGTCGGTGCTCGACGCCGACCCGGCGATCGCCGCCGCGTTCGCCGCGCAGTCGGCGCAGAACCGCTTCGCGATGGCGTTCCGCGTGAGCAGCCTGAAGCGGCCGGAGACCCGGGCCGCCCGCGTCGCCCAGTACGTCGCCATGCTCGAGCGGGGCGAGACGCTCTACTGAATCGTCCGCGGCCGGCGGCAGGATCGTGTGGATCGGGATCGCCGCCTACGCGTGGGCGTTCGAGGGCGGCTACAGCGAAGGGGTCATCGAGTGGCGGCGGGTGCGGATGTCCTCGCGGATGACGCTGACGATGCTGATGGCGACGAGGCGATCCAGATGCGAGGACGCACCCGTCGGGTTCCGGTCATCGGTGGCGATGTCGTCATGGTGGCTTCGCAGTCGAGATGGCTGACCTCAGGAGCTCGACACGTCCGCCAGATTGTGCTGGGCGGTGCGCCGTCGTTCGCTGACGATCAGGACGATCAGCAGGATGAGACCGGTCGCGACGACGAGGTAGGTGCTGAGCGCGGGCAGCAATCCGAAGATGTTGTTCGCGGGGTAGCTGCCGTGCAGGAACAGGGTCGGATCGGTGCTGGCGTGCACGAGCATCGGTGCGATCAGGGTGCGGGTGACGCGCAGGATCAGGTACATGCAGATGCCGAACGCGAACGTGTACACGACCTGTTCGAGCGTCACGACGAGTCCCTGGCTCGTGGTGAAGGCGTTGACCAGGTGCAGTGCGGCGAAGATGCCCGCGGAGGCCAGCGCGACAGCGATCTCACCGTGACCCGCCTTGCGCATCATGTTGACCACGAAGCCGCGTGTGACGAGCTCTTCCACGAATCCGACGAACAGCCCGGCGAGCAGCCACGTGAAGACGAGGACCAGGCCGGCCTCGGCGTAGTCGATGCTGAACAGCGCGGCGACGTTGATGGCCAGCACGACGATCAGCGCGATCCACATCCAGCCCCGGCCGCCCAGCGGCTGCCGGGCGAACAGCTCCTTCAGCCATCCGACGGATGCCGCGAACGCGATGAGAAGGACGCTCGTGAGGATGATGGGCAGGGCTGTCGCGAAGAAGACATCGGCCGCGCTGCCCTTGTCGCCCCGCAGGTCACCGCCCTCAGGCGCCACCAGTCCGAGCAGGAAGCCGATCAGAAGGTAGACGCCGAGGTAAAGCGCCGCCAGCAGCAGCGCCCGCCAGAAGCCCCCGCGATCCCAGAAACCCCTCCAACCCGTCGACCGATCAGCCATCAGATCTCCCATCCAGATATCGGGACCGTCGCGAGACCGCTCGGCCGCGTGCCTCACCCGATCCTGGCAGACGGGCTCACCGCTCCGGGGTGAACAGACCGGCGTGCGTGACGCGCCGACCCACCCAGCACTGCGGGTGGGCCGGGCGAGACGAGCGGAGGCAAGCATCGGGTCAGAAGATGCGCGCTTCACAGGCGGCGAGGAACGCCGTGCGGCGCCTCCGGGGTTCGAGCACTGGAACCGCCTGCAAGACTTGCGCCCGCCTCCACACTGCCGGAGCCGACGCCGGCGATCAACGACGTCGTGGTAGAGGTCCACGCGTCGGGTTTCGTCCCAGCGGAGTGGGAGTGGCCATCGACGTGGACCGATCGCTCCGGCCACCCGCGGGCGCGGCCGATCATCGGCCATGAGCTCGCCGGCGTGGTCACCGCTCTCGGGTACGGCACGACCGGTCTCTCCGTGGGACAGCGAGTGCTCGGAATCACGGACTGGCACCGAGACGGCAGTTTGGCCGCTGTCGGGACAAGACCGGCCCGACGGCCGACGAATGCCAGCCTCGGCACGAGCCGCGGCAAGAAGCCCACCACGGCGACTGCTCGGCGAAGTCCGGCCGCGTTGCTCCATCGATTCATCATTCATTCGATCGGAGCCCGCCACAACGGGCACTCATGCGGGTCGACCTTCCAGCAGTGCACACATAGCCCGGGTCCGGGCGCGGCTCAATCACGTGCGGTCGGCGGCCGCCAGCGAACAGGCGACCGTCGAACTTAGGAGGTCGACCACACGCCGAGTTCGTTGCCGCTCGGGTCGAGGAAGTGGAAGCGGCGGCCGCCGGGAAACTCATACGGACCGTTCACAACGGTGCCACCAGCCCCGATGACGCGTTTGACGGCGTCGTCGAGGTCTTCGGCGTACAGGAGAACGAGGGGGCCACCCCGCGTGACTGTCTCTGCGAGGAGCAGGCCGCCGGCTTCTTCGCCTGGGGGATCACGTGTCGACCATCGTGCACGAGATCGACCGCGACAACTGGGGCATCGATGGCCACGCCGCCAGCGACGTCGACCTCGGTTTCACCGTCAACGTCTAGGCCCCAGCGATCCTCCAGCGGGCGGTGGCGCTATGGCGGGCGATGCGTGCAGCCTCTGGCGGTGCAGGATCGTGTGCAACCTGAACGTCGTCTGGACACCGGGGCGTGCTGACTGAGGCCACTCGACTCGTTCACCGCCAGCCTCCTCGACGCGCACTACGCAGAGGAGCCGGAGTCGTCACCCGCCTGCTCGCCGGCCGCAGGTGGGCCTGTCATACGCTAACGTCATGAGGCCAGAGCCCGTGCCCTTGCCCGCCTCGCTGTCGGGCGTCGTGCTTGAAGCATGGGCGCTCGACATGCCGCGTGAGCATGAGGTCGAGCAGGTTCTGCCGATGCCCACCACTGAGATCATCGTCAATTTCTCGGCGCCCTATCGCGTGCACACGCCCGGCGGGGCGATCTGGGAGACGCCGCCGGTGTTCGAGACGGGGATTCGGCATGGCGTGGTGCGGTTCGCGGACCCGCCGATGCTGCGGCACGTGGCGGTGCGGCTACCCGCGTACGGACCCGCACGGTTCGGCGTCCCTCCGTCGGCGGCTCCGGCGCCCGTGCCCGGAGCGCTCGGCGCGGACCTAGCAGCCCTCAGTTCCGCCGCGCACTTCGCGTGGAACTCGGACGTGGCCGATGCCGCCTTCGAGGTACTCGGCGTGCTGGAACGTCACGTGCGGCCCGAGACGGACGCGGAGCGCACCGTGCGCCAGGCCGTCGATGCGCTGGTCGCCGATCCGGCCCGTGAGATCGCGGGGATCGCCAACGAACTGGGCGTGACGCACAAGACGCTCATCTCTCGGTTCCGGCGCTTCACCGGTGTCACGCCGTCGCAGCTGTCGCATCTGGTGAAGGTGGATGCCATCGTTCGGGCGGTGCCGACGGCGGGCACCATGCCTTCGTGGACGCAGCTGATCGCCGACAGCCCATTCGTCGATCAGTCTCATTTCATCCGCTCGTTCCGGCGGCTCGTGGGGATGTCGCCGCGCGAGTATCGAGATGCGCTGGCGGCCTCACGGTACGACGACCCGCGGTTCCTCGCCTCGCAGCGGTGAATTCGGTACAAGGCAGGTGGGGCCGTGAGCCGTCATCCTGAGGGGATGGACGTTCAAGGGGCACGCAGAACACAGCTGCGCAACATCGAACAGTCGACGGGCACACCGCTCGCCGACTGGTTCGCGCTCATCGAGGGTCGTCGGGTCGAAGGGCTGAAGCACGGTCAGCTCGTGGCCTGGCTCAAGAGCGAGCACGGACTAACGCACGGCAACGCGAACGCACTCGTTCTCGCGTCGGCGGAGGGTGAATCCCAGCCCGTCGACCTGGTCGCGGCTCAGTACGCCGGCGGGAAGGAGTCGCTGCGGCCGCTCTACGATCGGCTCGTGACGCTGGCCGCGTCCCTGGGCGACGACGTCGAGGTGTCGCCGAAGAAGACGAGCGTGTCACTGCGCCGTTCGAAGCAGTTCGCGGTGCTCACGCCCGCGACGCGCACGCGCATCGACGTCGGGCTCAATCTCGGCGACGCACCCGCGGACGGTCGGCTCGAGCAGGCGACCGGTATGTGCTCGCACCTGGTACGGATCTCATCGGTCGACGAGGTCGATGACGAACTCGCCCGGCTCCTGCGGACCGCATACGAGCGCGCCTGATCTAGCGATCCGTAAACGGGCATCGCCCGTAGGAGGAAGGCCCCGGGCGGTCGAGGGCGCGTGCGGTTGCGATCCCCTTACGGGCATTGTGCGTGATCACGTAGGAGGCTGCCGCTGGGTGGTCCACATGATCATCCTCGATGGACGTCGCGGCGGCGACGCGTGGTTCCGTTCGCCGGGATTTAATAGGATCGACGGGTGACCGACGGCGCCGAGATCCTGCTGTGCTGCTTACTGTGGGCCCACGACGGCGAGATCGCCGGCCTGTCTGCCTATGAAGATCGCGTCCTGTCGCTTCTCTCCCGCCACGGTGGTGAGGTGATCCAGCGCGCCGTGAGCAAGGGCACCGGCGAGACACCGCACGAGGTCCAGTTTTACCGATTCCCCGACAGCGGGGCGCTGGATGCCTACCTCGCTGATCCGGATCGTGTGGCGCTCGCCGGCGATCGAGACCGGGTAGTGGCGCGTACCGAGCTGTTCCCTGTCACGTTCCGCTGACACAGGCCGGCTCGCGAAAGGATGCCGCGAAGAAGGCCTCGGATACGTCGCGGCGGTTATCGATCGACTGCGGGCGATTCCTCGGCCGGCCCGTCCGTGGTGGGACGGCTCCGCATCGCAAGGACAGTGAACGATGACGCGAACACTGCGCCGATACCGACTCCGAGGGCGATGCCCACAGCAACGTTGCCCAGCGCAACGCCCAACGATGTGCCGACCGCAGTGCCCACGCTGAGACCCACCGCAAGTGCAATCGCGAACGCGCGAGCGGCGGGATGCGGCACACCAGGAGACTGCTTCGGATCATCCACGGACCCACAGTACGAACTGCGAGCGTCGCACACCTCCCCCGTAGGGCGGATCTCTCCCGCAACGATCCGTGTTCGGGCAGTGCTCGGATGTCAGTGGACGGCGGATGTGCTGCGGCGTAGTGTGCGGCCGTGAACGAGGAACTGGCTCATCCGGTGGAGTCGCGTTCTCACGGCCTGGCTAAGGATGACGGCTGCGACCACACCTGAGCACCGCGCCCCCAGGGCCACAGCGGCGTCGCCGGCGACGCATCGGAGCGAAGGAGCGCACCATGGAGCAGGTCAGGATCTGGGCGGGACTTCAGGGGTTCATGAGCGCGGTGGCGCTGCTGGCACTGCTGCTGTTCTTCGCGATGGCGATGCCGTTCGGCGCCGAGCGGCGGCAATGGTCGTGGCTCGGCCCGGTCAACGACTGGCTGAGCGTACTCGGGGCGACACCGTGGATCGTCGCGATGGTGCTCCTGGCCGCGAGCGCCCGCGTGCCTGCGTGGGTCTGGGTCGCGACGGGTTTGATCGCCGTGGGAGTCATCGCCGGGGCGGTCGTCACCGTGCTGATGCTCGCGGGGCGTGCGACACTCACGCTGCAAGCGGCCGTCTTCACCCCGGTCGCGGCAGTGGGATTCGCGTGGATCGCCGTGGTCGGCACCCTCGCCGCGAACGCGGTGGTGCTCCCGCACGCGCTCGCTGTGGGTGGTGCGATCGTCGGGGTCGGTTTCCTCCTTCCCGAGTCCGGCCGCATGCCACTGTTCGTGATTGGCGCGATCGTCGGCGGGCTCTCGTGGATCGGCTTCCCCGTGTGGTGGCTGATGGTCGCCTCAACCCCGCGATAAGCGACTATCCCTCTGCGGATGAGACGCCGCCGATCCGCGGGTTCGGCTCTGGAGCCAGACTCTTCGATGGTGCGCCACACGCGATGCGCTCTGCTGTTCTCCTGCCGACGAGGTGGGTCAGTGTGGAGAGGTGGCGGTGACGCGAGTAACGGCGCGCTCCACTTCGTGCGGGTCCCGATCCTCCGCGTCGAGGGCGCGGTGGATGGTCATTCCCTCGATGAGCGCATCGAGCAGACGCGCGGTCTCGGGGTCGAAGTGGCGCTCGAGCGCAGCGCGACTGCGCAGCATCCATGCGCTGGTGATCGACCGGTAGGCGGGGTCTCGTGCTGCGAGCGTGTAGAGCTCGTGCGACAGGATGAGCTCTCGGTCGTCGCCGAAGACGTCCTCGAGGATGATGGCGATCACGGCTTCTCGAGCGGCTTCAAAGTCTTGCGCGCCGGCCATGCGGCGTTCGAATCTGTCGCTCACCGTGGTCGCGAACCGGGTGAACGCCTCGCGCAGCAGCTCGTCGATGCCGTCGAAGTAGTAGGTCATCGCACCCAAGGGCACGCCGGCCCGGGCGGCAACCTTCCGATGCGAGGTGCCGGCGATCCCGGCGCCCGCGATGACGTCCAGGCAGGCATCGATGATCCGGTCCCGTCGGTCGGGGTCGTTGCGGCGTCCTAGGCGAGAGCCGGCGGCGCCCTGTGAAGAGGTCACCTGATTAGCCGATCGTGCGGATGACTCGGGCGGGATTTCCGACGGCGACGACGCCCGCCGGGACATCCTTGGTGACGACAGCGCCGGCGCCGATCACCGAGTTCTCGCCGATCGTCACGCCCGGGCACACGATGACGCCGCCGCCGAGCCAGACGTTGTCTTCGATAGTGATGGGTTCGGCCGCCTCGAGCTTGTCCCGCCGCGGTCGCGGGTCGATCGGGTGAGTGGGTGTCAGCAGCTGGACGTTGGGACCGATCTGGCAGTCGGCTCCGATGGTGATCGCGGCGACGTCCAGGGCGGTGAGGTTGTAGTTGACGAAGGTGCGGGCGCCGATGTGGATGTTCTCGCCGTAGTCCACGAACAGCGGCGGGTTGATGTGCGCCCCGTCGCCGAGCGTGCCGAGGAGGTCGACGAGGATGCTGCGGGCGTCCGGATCGTCGGCGAGCTCGGCGCGATGATAGGCACCCGCGAGGCGGACCCCTCGCCGATGACGGCGCTCGATTTCGGGGTCGTCGGCGATGTAGAGGTCACCGGCGAGCATTCGCTCGTGGTTCGTGCGCGGGTCGCCGGCGAAGTAGTCCGCAGTCATACGACAAACCTATACCAAATGTGTACGATCGTACCCATAGTGTGTACGATCGTACTCGTGACGTTCTGTCACGACGACCTCCCTCCGGCCACCGAAAGACAGCACCCCGACCGTGTACTCGCTTCTGCTCGCGATCATCTACGTCGCCTTCATCAGCCTCGGGCTGCCAGACTCGCTCGTCGGCGCCGGGTGGCCTGTCATGCATCAGGATCTCGGCGTGCCGGTGCCGTTCGCCGGCATCCTCACCATGATCATCGCGTGCGGCACGATCCTCTCCAGCCTCGCCTCCGAGCGCGTCACCCGCCGATTCGGCGTCGGCCTCGTGACAGCCGTCAGCGTGGGGATGACCGCGGCCGCCCTCGTGGGCTTCTCCATGAGCAGTTCATTCTGGATGCTGTGCCTCTGGGCCATCCCGTATGGCTTGGGCGCCGGCGCAGTCGACGCGGCCCTCAACAACTACGTCGCCGTTCACTACGCCGCACGGCACATGAACTGGCTGCATGCCTGCTGGGGATTGGGCGCCTCGATCAGCCCCTTCATCATGAGCTACGCACTCTCCTCGGGCTCCGGGTGGTCCAGCGCTTACTTCATCATCGGCGTCATCCAAGTCGCCCTGACCTTCGCACTGCTCGCCAGCATTCCGCTGTGGCGCAAGGTGAATCCCATCGTGCCCGCCGCTGCCGCTTCATCCGACGACGCGGAAGACGCAGCCGACCGCACGCCCGGACCGCGCAGCACCCACGTGCCGCTGGCGCGGGCGATCCGCTTACCCGGCGTCCTGCTGATCCTGACCGCGTTCTTCTCCTACTGCGCACTCGAGAGCACGGCGATCCTCTGGGCCTCGACATACCTCGTCGCCGACCGCGGAGTCGACCCCGCCACCGCGGCTGCGTTCGCCTCCCTGTTCCTGCTGGGCATCACAGCGGGGAGGTTCCTGGCCGGCTTCTTTGCCGACACGATCGGTGACCGTCAGATGATCCGTGGCGGCTTCGCCATGGTCGGCGTCGCTTCAGCGATGCTCGCACTCCCAGTGGAGACGGACGTGCTCGCCCTGGCCGGGCTCGTGATCGCAGGGCTCGGCTGTGCGCCGATCTACCCCGCGATCATCCACTCCACCCCGGTGAACTTCGGCCGCGGCAACTCGCAGGCCATCATCGGTATCCAGATGGCCGCCGCCTACACCGGCTCCACCCTCGCGCCGCCGCTGTTCGGCGCGGTCTCGGCCGGAACCGGAATGTGGATCTTCCCCCTGTTCCTCGCACTGCTCGTGGCGCTCGGCCTGTTCATGACCGAACGGCTCAACCGACTCGTGAACCGCCAGAAACACCTCAGCCACGCACCCACAGCTGACTGATCGACAGGCTCTCACAGGGGTAGCCGAGGCTGCATCCGTCCACGATCCAACGGTCTAAGAAACAAGCAGGTGTGCTTGTTTCTGCTAATCTGGCGGTCTTGCGTGTTGAAGCTACAAGTGTGGAGGCCCGATGGAGAGCATCACTAAGAACCGCCAGTCCGCTGCCACGCTGCGGGCCCTGATCGAACGCGCCTATGGTGCCGACCAAGTGCCGAAGGGCGACGACTTCGCCCAGGAGATCACCGAAGGCTGGTTCAACGTCGCCTACCGGATCGCCCTGCGCGACGGTCAGCAGGTCGTGCTCAAGATCGCCCCGCCGGCCGGCGTCGCCGTGCTCACCCGCGAGGTCGGGATGATGCGGGCCGAGTTGGAGGCGATGCGGCTGGTCTCGACGCGGACGTCGGTGCCGGTCCCTCGGGTGGACTACGTGGATCTGTCGCACGAGATCGTCGACGCGGACCTGTTCTTCATGGAGTACGTGGATGCCGACAACTTCGGGTTCGCCGCCGCTGACGGGCGGTTGAGTGCCGAGGTGGTGTCGACAGCGACCCGGGAACTGGGCGCCCTCAACCGGGAGATCAACTCCATCGTCGGGCCCCACTTCGGGCCTTTGCTGGGCGAGGGGTCGCCGACGTGGCGCGAGGCGTTCACGGTGATGATCGAGGACACGCTCGCCGATGGGCAGCGTGTCGGTATCGACCTGGGCTGGGAGTCCGCGCAGATTCGGACCGTGCTGGCCGACAACGCCGCCGCCTTGGACCAGGTCACCGTGCCTCGGCTGGTCGAGGTCGACCTGTGGGCGAAGAACTCGATGATCCGCGACGGGCGCATCGTGGCGATCCTCGACCACGAGCGGGCGGTGTACGGCGACCCGCTGATGGAGGCGGGACTGACTGGCCTCGACATGTCGGCGTTCGGCGATCCCTCGGACTTCATGGCCGGCTTCGGCATCCAGGAGCTGTCGGATGCCGAGAGGACCCGCCGCCGCCTGTACTCGCTGTACCTGGCGCTCATCATGGTCGTCGAGACCAAGTACCGCGGCCACACCGACGCCGAGATCTACGACTTCGGCCGTCGCGAGCTCGACGCCCTGATGGCCCACTTCGGGTACGCCCGCACCACCGTGCCGTGAGCGCCCGCACCCGCCACGGTCACGCCGAGAGCCTCGGCGTCCGCCCGATCGGGCGACTGCTGTGGTGGACCTGCTCGCAGACGACGCTCTCGGTCGGCGTCTACGGCATCTATGCGCTCACCAACGCCTGGTTCGTCGCGCGCGGAGTCGGTGAGACCGCGCTGGCCTCGGTCAACCTCGTCGCACCCGTACTGCTGCTGCTGGGCGCGGTCTCCACCACGGTCGGGGTCGGCGGAGCTTCGATCGTCTCACGCAGCCTCGGGGCGCGGCATCCCGAAGCCGCCGCCAAAGCCGCCGGCAACTCGTTCACGATCTTCTGGGGCGCGGCGATCGCGTTCACGATCCTGGGGCTGGTGTTCCTCGAACCCCTGCTGCGAATGCTCGGCGCGACCGGCGAGACGCTGCCGTACGCGCTGCCCTATGCCGCGATCATCGTAGGCGGGGCGATCTTCTCGACCGGGTTCTCCGCCCTGGTCCGTGCCGAGGGACGGCTGCTGTTCTCGACGCTGCTGTGGGTCGTGCCGGTACTGGTGCAGATCGTCCTCGACCCGCTGCTGATCTTCGGGCTCGGCATGGGAGTGGTGGGCGCCGGGCTCGGCACCGTGGCCGGGCAGGCGGTCTCGGCGGGCATGGCCATCTGGTTCTTGTTCTGCCAGCGCGACCGGCCCTACCGGATCCGGCTCGCGCAGCTGCGCCCCGACGCGGCGACGGTGCGGTCCATCCTGAGCATCGGCACGCCGTCCTTCCTCGCCGGCTTCGGCGCCACGCTCCTCGCCGTCGTCGTCAACACCGCCCTGGCCACCGCAGGTGCCGCCGTGATCGCTGCCTACGCGGTATGCGCCCGCATCCAGACGTTCGTGTCCATGCCGCAGACAGGGATCACACAGGGCATCCAGCCCATCGTCAGCTACAACGCCGGGCGGCGACTGGATCACCGCGTCGCCCGCACGCGCACGCTCGCGCTGCGCGCGACGACGCTCTATGGGGCGATCGCCGCGATCATCGTCGCGCTGGCCGCGCAGCCGCTCGCGACACTGTTCCTCACCGACCCCCGCGCCGTGGCACTGACCGCCGACGCGCTGCGGATCATCGCGATCGGGTTCGCCTTCTCGGGCGTCCCTTCACTCGTCTCCGCCTACTTTCAGGCGCTGGGCCTCCCCGCGCCGTCGTACCTGATCTCGATCGGCACGCTGCTGCTGCTCAAGCTCCCGGTCGTGCTGCTGCTCGGGATGCTGGGCCCCCTGGGGATCTGGATCGCGATCCCCCTGGGCGAGGCGCTCTCGGCTGCAGCAGCCTGGCTCGTCCTGCGGCGGCGGATGCCGGCCCCCATCGCCGCGGAGCAAGCATGAGCACGCACGAGCGCTGGACGCCCACCCCACCGTCGCGGACCTACCCGAAGGGCGACCGACGCCGAGCTCAGATCATCCAGGCCGCGTTCGCAGCCTTCGCCGCCGGTGGGTACCGGGGAGCGAGCATGGTGCAGATCGCGGCCGCCTGCGGTGTGTCTCGTGGTGCGCTGCAGCACCACTTCCCGTCGAAGGAACTCCTCCTCGCCGCGGTCCTCGAAGAACGCGACCGCATCAACGGCGAGCTCTTCTTCGTCGGTTCCGATCCGGGCAACGACGGCATCGACTACCTCCAGCGACTGGTCCGCGTCATCCAGCACAACACCACGCAGCGCGAGATCATCAGCCTCTTCGCGACGCTCTCCACCGAAGCGGCCGACGTCGAGCACCCCGCCCACGACTACTTCGCGAACCGCTACCGCTGGCTGCGCGCCGACATCACCGATGCGCTTCGCGACATCGACCGACGTGGCCTGCTCCGCACCGACGTCGCCCTCAACGGGGTCGACGCCGATCTCGTCGCCCTCATCGACGGCCTCCAGATCCAATGGCTCATCGACCCCACCAGCATCGACATCCCCGCACGCCTCCGCCACCGCATCGACCAGCTCCTCACCAGCCCTCTGCCACGCTGACCAGTCGCGCGGCGGCAAAAAGGATCCGCTTACGCGCGGCGAACGCAAGCGGAGCCGTCGGCGCGCATTGGGCACGACCGCGACCAGCGACCGTGCGGTTCGCTGGCGCTCCTGCCGACGAGCCGTCGTGGACGCTGTCTGGCGGTGGCGCTCAGGAGTGGGGCCGCTTTCGTGCGCGAGCGCCTCGAACCTCGTCCGATCTCGCGTCGGGCAGGGGCCCGTCATGTCGCCGGGGTAGGGCGATGCGGTTGGGATAATCGCGCCATGTATGGGGAACGTATCGCCAAATGGGAGAAGGCTGTTGAATGGCCGCTCGCCCTCGCCGCCGTCCTCTTCCTGGCCGCCTATGCCATACAGATCATCGCCCGACCCGGCGGTCTCCTGAACTTGTCGTGCGAGATCGTCTTGGTCGCGACGTGGGCCGTCTTCGTTGTGGACTACGTGGTTCGGCTGGCGATCACGCAACGCCGATGGCGATGGTTCTACCGGCACCTGCTCGACCTGGCGATCGTCGTGCTGCCGATGCTGCGTCCGCTGCGCCTCATGCGCTTCCTGACCGTTTTGGCACTGATCGGCCGCAGCACCGGCAACATGCTCCGCGGCCGCGTCGTCCTGTACACCGTCGGCGCCACCGTGCTCACCGTGTTCATCGCGGCGCTGTCGGTGTTCGACGCAGAACGCGGCGTCGGCGACATCGACACGTTTCCCGACGCGGTGTGGTGGGCGTTCGTGACCATCACCACCGTCGGGTACGGCGACTATTACCCTGTGACGGCCGCTGGGCGGATCGTCGCGGTCGGGCTGATGATCGGCGGCATCGCGCTGATCGGCGTCGTCACCGCCACCCTCGCCTCCTGGATCGTCGAGCGGGTCGCAGACCAGACCAGCAAGACTGTGTCCGCGACCGAGGCGCAAGTCGAGGAACTGCGCAGCGAGATCGTCGAGCTCAAGCAGATGATCCGGGAGCTGCGCCCGACCAGCTGACCAGGTGACACAACAGGCCCAGGGGCGCAAGAAGCTGGTGGGGCGCTACTGTGTGGCTCGTGGATGCGTCTGTGGGGATGACGTTCTGGGCTGGGGTCATTGTCGGGGTGCTCTGGGGAGTGCTGCTGATGATCGTCGGCCGCTGGGCGGTTGCTGCGGTGAAGCGCGCGAGTTCGCGACGGCGGCAACGGCGCTACCTCAAGTCGTCCAAGCGCGACCCGCTGCCACAGCTGTGGGCGACCGGAGCCGGGTACCCTGACGCCGGCGCATCGGGAACCGCGCGGCGGGCTCCCGGCGGGCTCGACGAGTATCGCGAGGGACGGCGGCAACGCCCGGACTTCAATCCGAAGCCCGGCCCCAGAGACTGGTAGGGCGTCGAGCGTCTCGAACGACTCAGTTGGATCTCTCCGTCGCCATTCGACATCCTTCGAACGCAATACTTGGCGAGTGACTCTGCGCCGCGACGACCCCGAACGGCGGACGCGCCCGAACTACACGTTGCGCCGAGTCCTGGCAACACTCGTCCCACGGTCTTGGGAGGGCGCACGCGCAGCGATCGCCCTCGTCGGCGCGATCGTGGTGGTGGTCGTGCTGATCCTCAAGAAACCTCATGATGCACTGACAACTACGAGCTCACCGCGCTGAGTGTGACGATGACCGCGGAGATGTAGCCCCACGAGCGCTGCGCACATCGAAAGGACAGTGGCTTGGCCCACACAGCTGGAAAGAGACGAGGCGCCGGTCGCACCCTCTTGCGTACCCTGATCGGGGCGGTGGCAGTCGCAAGCGCGCTTACGCTAGCCGGTTGCACCGCGTCCGACGGTGCTCCGGCCGAGGGCTTTAAGCCGACACGCTCCGAGCCCGCGGCCGCGGTCGCTGCGCAGCCGTCGCCGACCACGGGCGCGGAGGGAGAAGCTGACACGGGTGAAGTCACGGACGCTGACACGTGTGCGGCGATCTCGGATGTCGTGACGATCCAGTTCAACGCAGAAGCGGCGGTGCGAGACGGACGGATGCAAGTGCACGAGCAACAGTCCTGGAATCGCCTGGCCACGCGCGTCTTCGACCGGGCACCCATCTCGGGCGTGACGGTCTTGAGCCAGACCGTCGCTGATCTCCAAGCATCGATCCCCGACAACCCTCCTGGCGCGATGGGTGCGACGTTGGTCGGGACGGATGAATGGGGCGCCGCGTTCCCGGCGATCATGCAACTCTGTGCGCAGGCGGGAGCAGAGATCGTCACGGAGGGCTTCGTCGGCGGGTAGCGCGTCCCCGTTCGCACCAAGAGAAGTCGGCATCGGCTTGAAGCCCCTGGTTCGGGCGGTTCGACGCGTCCCGCGCACGTTCGCTATTCGCCACGGGTGCGCCGATAGTGACGCATCGCGGCGCACACCCCGGATCCCTTACCGGGCCGCGCGCGGAGGCGGCACCTTTGCGGGCATTGCTGGCTCGCGGGGTCCGCGAGCGGGCTGTTCTACAGCAGTGGGAAGTCGGCGAGGAGGGCTTGCAGGTGCATGACCTGTCGGGGAATGTACTCGGCGATCGTGAGGCCGACGACCTCGCCGGCGCGACTCGCGTCGGCGACCACCCTGCGCACTTGGTCCGTGGTGAGTCCGCCGCGGTCGGCGCCGAGCCCGAACCGAACCTCGTCGGCGTCCACGGTGTCGACGTCGAAGTGGATCGCGAGCTTCGATGCCCCGGTCGCGCGGATCCAGTCGAGCAGCACGGCGCTGTCGTGTCGCAGCGCCGCCGGCGGGATGATGGCCAGGCGCCACTGTTCTGCGGCAGCGGCGAGCGCCGGGTCTGACCAGTCATGCGTGCCCACCAACGCCACCCGGTGGGTGGGGATCGTGGCTGGCAGTGTGGCGAGGAGATCGGGGTCGCCGTGCCCGGTGAGGCCAGACACCACCATCGCGTGATACCCCTCGTAGGCTGTGTCGCCGGTGTCGATGTCCGGGTGGGTATCGATCCACAGGATCGCAAGGTCGGAGCGGTACTTGGCTGCGAGCCAGGCGAACGGGGCCATGCTGACTGAGCAGTCCCCGCCGATCGTGGTAATCCGAGCCGGGTTGTGCTGGTCGAGCAGGGCGAGTGCGGCGCGGAGCTGTTCGAGGACGACGGTCTTGGCTTCGATGCCGTCCCGCTGTTCCAGCCCGGTATCTCCCATCGCGACCGGGACAACCGCGGTCGGGCCGTCGTGGGCGGGGAGGATCGCCTGCAGTACGGTGGTGCCGACCGCGTAGCCTCGGCGGGCGACGTCGAACGGGAACTCCGCGGCCAGGGTTCGCACACTCGTCGAACCGGCGCCCTGCCACTGCGGCCACACCAACCGCAGGTGCGGTCCATCCTTCGGCCCACGCCCAGTCACACGACCAGGCTAGTCATGCTTCCCGGCCGGAGTCGCGTCGCAGGCATTGCACCGTGGCGATCCCTGAGCTGGCGGCGAACGAGAGCGGAGCTGTGTCCGCACATCCGGCGGACATCGATGCATGAGTGGACAGCGACGCTCATGGTCAGCGTGATCCGTTAAGAGCGAGTTCGTAGTGTTGAGTGTCGTATCGCATCACACGATGCGCCAACGGGACAAGCACGCCGTGCAGCATCGGATGCCGCCGTCTCAGCAGCGTGCGTGCGGTGGCGGCCTCCCCTCCGGCGAGGATCCACGCCGTTCCCTGCTTTGCCGGGCCCTTGGGCTTGCCGAGGAATGTGCACGGGGCTGCACGAACAGCGGAGAAGTTCCGCAGCCGCTTCGCCTTTCCGGACTGTCGATAGGTGCGGAAGTACATCCGTCCGTCCCGGACGGCCAGGCTGACCGGCGTGGCGACCCATGTCCCGTCGCGTTTGCGCGTCTCAAGCCGGATCGTCTTGCAGCCCGCCCATTCCGCTTCGGTCGGCGCGGTCATGTTCGACATCACATCCCCTCGCGTTCGCAGCGCTGGCGCGGCCGCTCGTGAGCATCCTGCCTCTGACGATTGCGCTGTCGAGGGTGGAATACACGCCCCTTCCGACCTGTCGGACGCAGACGTAAACTGCGCGCTTCTCGACTCGGAGTTCGGTCTTCAGCGTGAGCAATGCCACGACACCCGCACAACGTTCCGCCGCGCTGGGCGGCGCACGCCCAGGAAGCGCTCACCGAGCTGGTCATCGGGGTGATGATGGACTCATGCCGGCCGCCCATCGTCCCGGACTTCGAATCAACGCACGGGTCACCATCCCGGAGTCCGAGTTGTCCTGGCGGTTCTCGCGTTCTTCCGGCCCGGGCGGGCAAGGTGTGAACACCGCTGACTCCCGAGCGGAACTCATGTGGGATGCGGCCGGATCGGCCGCCCTCTCCCCCGTCCAGCGAGAGCGACTCCTCACGCACCTGCGCGGCCGTCTCGTGGGCGGAGTCCTGACGATCACAGCTTCCGAGCACCGCGAGCAATTACGCAACCGGGATGCGGCGCGCACACGGCTGGTCACGGTTGTCGCTGAAGCCCTGCGGCCGCCCCCACCGATGCGCCGGCCTACCGCACCCACCCGAGGAGCTAAGGAACGGCGTCTGCAGGCGAAGAAGCATCGCACTGACGTCAAGCGGCTCCGTCGCCCGCCCAATGAGTGACCCCGACGCCGCCTTCACGCGTGTGGCGAACGATGCGCGTAAGCGGGCCGCGTCACGTGTTCACGCGGCAGATGGCATATCGATCACGTAGCAGCGCATGGCACTGATCCGCCCGTCTGTGATGTCGTAGGCGAGGCAGTAGCGGGTCCGCATCCCGCGGCCCGCATGTGCTGACGCGCAATCGCCTTCCAGAAACACGTGGTCGGGTGTGACGACGTAAGTGTGTGCGCGCGTCGTCCATGGACGCGTGGAGGGCGAGAACGTAGTCCCTAACAGTGCCGGAGCCGGCGGTGACCTCACCGGTGTCCACAACGAGCCATGTGACGTCGTCTGCATAGCGCTCCGAGAATTCGGCGCCGCGATTCATCAGATCGAAGTAGCGGTCCATGGTGCCCTGCGATAAAAGCTCGGACATTGTGTGCCTCCGTCGGCGACTCAATGTGCGACCCGGTCGCACTGGCCTGATCAGCCTCGCAGTATCGTGGGGCCTCCACCGGGCAGATCGAGCGCCGCCGACCCCGGATCCGTAAACGCGCACCGCTCGCTGAGCGGGCCGTACCGGGCGTCGGCGATCCGGCAACGGACTCGAGAGGTCCACGTCCGTGCAAGTGTTGTGCCATGTTCTCTTCGGCGGATCGAGCCACCATCCAATCGGCCCTGATTGGGCGGGCCGAGGCCGATCAGCGAGTCATCGGTGCGGCGTTGGTCGGATCGGCGGCGCGCTG
Source organism: Microbacterium sp. F01 (assembly GCF_056156365.1). Lineage (NCBI taxonomy): Bacteria > Bacillati > Actinomycetota > Actinomycetes > Micrococcales > Microbacteriaceae > Microbacterium > Microbacterium sp. F01. Next base: position 229,827 of record NZ_CM149592.1, on the reverse strand, counting down.
GTCCCAAGACGACTGGTCCGACATCGACCTCGCTCTGCAGCTCGACGACGGCGTCGACGAGCAGCAACTGGTCGACGAGTGGACCCAGGCGATCGACGACGAGCACAGCCTGTCCGACACGCACGATGTGTGGGCGGCCGGTGCCCGTTACCGTGTGTTCCTCCTCGAAAGCTCGCTGCAGGTCGATGTGTCGTTCTGGCCGCACGACAGGTTCCGCGCCACCGAACCGGGCTTCCAGGTTCTGTTCGGCACACCCAACGCACCCACCGAGCCAACCGCGACCGACGCCTCGTCGATCATCGGGATGGGCTGGCTGTACGCCCTCCATGCGCGTTCGTCGATCGCGCGGGGCAAGCTCTGGCAGACGTCGATGCTCGACGGCCTGCGCAGTCAGGTGCTCGCCCTCATGTGCGCACGAGTCGGGCTCAATGCCTGGCACGGCCGCGAGATCGACCGCCTGCCCGCAGACGACCTCGCCAGACTGGAAGCAACGCTGATCGGCCGGCTCCTCGCCGCCGACCTCGACCGCGCCCGCATCACGCTGACCCGACTGCTCCTCGACGAGGTCACCAAGACCGACCCCGATCGCCGGCGACGACTGCAACCCGCCATCGACACACTCGTTGAACCCGTGACATGATCCGATCCCCAAGCGGGCACCAACGGAAGCGGGACGCTCGTCGCGCAATCGTCGCGATTGTGGGCGGCAGTCGCGTCACGTGCGCTTTCGGAACATGGGACGTACCCGTATTACCTCTGCGTCCAACCCACCAGAACGCTCCCTGACCGTGCGTGGTCGGCATCAGTCCCTCGGCGGCTACCTGGCCCCGGCAGCAGTAGTGGCGTCCACGGAATCAGCGGTATTCAGGGTTGGTGTCGTACCCGAAGTGCTCGCCCGCGTCCCACCTCTTGCGTAGGTTGCCATAGGCGGGGATGCCGCCGGCGTCCTTGAGGAGTCGCGCCATGTGCAGCAGGTTCCAGGTCATGAACGTGGTGTTGCGGTTGGTGAAGTCGTTTTCGGGGCCGCCCGAGCCGGGGTCGAGGTAGCTCGGACCGGGTCCGACTTCGCCGATCCAGCCGGCATCCGCGGCCGGTGGGATGACGAATCCGATGTGCTGCAGGCTGTACAGGATCGCCATCGAGGCATGCTTGATGCCGTCCTCATTGCCGGTGATGATCGCCCCGCCGGTCTTGCCGTAGTAGACGTACTGACCACGATCATTGAATAGCCCGCTCATCGCGTAGAGCCGCTCGATGAGCTTGCGCGTGATTGACGCGTTGTCGCCGAGCCAGAGGGGGCCGCCGATCACCAGGATGTCGGCGGCGTCGATGAGGGGCCAGATGTCGTCGGGCCATGCGTCCGTGTTCCAGCCGTGCTCGCGCATATCGGGATAGACGCCAGTCGCGACATCGTGGTCGACGAACCGGACCACGTCCACGCTCACGCCCTGCGTACGCATCAGGGAGATGCTGTGATCCATCAGGCCCTGCGTGTGCGAGAGCTCAGGACTGCGCTTGAGGGTGCAGTTGATGTATACGGCGCGGAGGTCGTCGTAGCTCGCGGGCGGGCTCGTCGCTTCGGTCATGGCGCCGACGATACGCCCGCAACGCGCCACTCGTCCTGCCTCACGCTCAAAACGAGGAGGTGCCCGGCGGAAGATGCGCCGGGTCGATCGACGACGCGTCAAGCTCCCCTGCCCAGTCGGGGCGAGGATTGCGCGTAATGCGGTCCGTCGTGCGCGGGCCTCCGCGCGCGCGATCGCGATCCCGAGCCGGACAACTGCGGTCGCCCAGCGGCCGATGCACGGAAGCCGGTCGTCGAAGAAGTTCGCGGTTCGCGACGCGCGACCACCGGTCCCTTCACGGGCGGCGTATCACGGGCGGGCTCGGTGTCCTCATTGCAGTGTGTCTTCGACCGCGTCCGCGACCCTATTGGTGCGAGGGGTGCGCTGGCTCGGAGCCCGATGGCTGCCTTTGATCGGCGGTGTCGTGCTGGCTGTGACTGTCGTCGACGCGGTGGTCAGCTATGGCGCGGATCCCCGTCAATGGGAGTGGTTCTACACGAGCGGCATCTTGCTGCTGTTTGTCTGCCTGGTCGCCAACCATGGTCAGAACCAACGCGTGCTCGACACCCTGGACCGCCTCGTCAGGCAGGGTGTGGTCGGACCGGGAGACCCGGAGACCGCGGTGCGCGAAGTCACACAGGCGATGCGTCACCGGGTACCCCTCGTTGCGGCAGTGACTGCGGTCGCGTTCGTGATCGTGATGGCCGTCCTGTGGCTGATGGCGGCGGGCAGAACCTTTGACCATTGGGTCACATTCTGGCTGGAGATCTTCCTTGCTGCACTGGCCGGCATCGTGGTGGGCCGGATGATCGCGTACGGCGGGCTCGGATCCGCCATCAAGCGCGCCGGTCTCCAGGTGACACCGATCCCTGGCCACATCGACGGCGCTGCGGGGCTACGGCCGATCGGCGCGCTGTACCTGCGACAGGCGACCATCGTGGCCGCGCTGACCCTCTATGCCGGTTTCTGGTGGCTCGTGCTTCCGGAATACTCACGGGGCCGGTTCATGAACTGGCACGACCCCTATCTGCTGTTGATGCTCGTAGGAATCGTTGCCGAGATTCTCGTGTGCGTCGTGCCACTTTGGGGCTTTCACCGGGTCATGCTCCAGCAGAAGATGCTCAATCGGCGCATCGCCGATCAGCATGCCGCGCGAATCGCTGGACTGAAGCGCGAGCGAGTGGGCACGCACGGCAAGGATGATCAGCAGCGTATCGATGCAGAGATCGACGCACTGGCCGCGCAGTGGGGAGACCTGGAGAGCATGCCCACATGGCCACTCGACTCCCGCGTGAGACGTCGCTTGACGCTCAACAATGCGCTGGTCTTCCTCCCCATCGCCCTCAACGCGATCGCCCCGGATGGCTGGTGGCAGCAGTTCCTCGACGCGTTCCGAAACATCACTTAGGCAAGTGAACGGTCCGAGTGGGTCAGCCCGAGGCGCGCACCGGATGATCGATGCCCACTCGACGGTCCTCCGGCGCGCGCGTGGTGGACGACCGGCGCAGCGAGGAGAAGTGCGGGCCGCGACGCTCGTTTACCGTGCCCCATGAAGATGCCCGCTTGGCCGCGCTATTCGCGCGGCCAAGCGGGATGGTTCAGGAACACCGAACCTTGACGTCAGACGGGTCAGAGATCGTCGCGGGGACGGTCCTCTCCGTCCTCGGGCGCGACGGGCTCGTCGCCAGCAGACGATGCTCCGCCCTCGGGGTCATCGTCGTGCTCGAGCGGAGCCGGTTCGGAGTCGTCAACTGCGACTTCGGGCGTCTCGGACCCGCGTGACGTCTCGCCCTCTCCCGCGGACTCTTCCGCGGCGGTCGACTGGTCGTCGAGCGCATCATGCAAACCCGCCGGCCCCGAGTCGGCGTCCGCATGGTCGGCTTCGGCTCCGGCCGTCCCGCCGGTAGCAGACTCTTCGCCCTCGACATCGGCGGTGGGCTCCGCATCGGCGACCGGCTCCGAGTCGTCCGTCCCCTCGTCGTGCGCGGTCTCCGTCTCGGCCGCGTCACCCGTCGCTGCAGACGCCTCGTCTGAAGTGTCGGCCTCGGCGCCGTGCTCGCTCACGACGGCTGCGTCCGCTGTCTCGGCAACGGATTCGGCGTCCGGTGCCTCGGCATCCGGAGCCTCCGGCGCCACGGGTTCGAGCGGCGCAGCATCCGCGTTGTCCGTCGCGCGCGTCCCGTCGAGCACTTCCGCCTCGGCATCCGGTGCGAACTCGGGTTCGACCGGCGCCTGCGCCTCAGCCGCATCGTCGGCGGTCTCGCTCGTGGGTGTCCAGTCGGACTCCCCCACCTCGGCGGCCTGCTCGGACTCGGGCACGACCACCTCTGCCGCCGCCTCAGCCTCGACCGGCGCCGGGGTCGAGTCCGACACCTCGATGTCGGGACCTTCTTCGATCTCGGGCACCGCCACCTCGGCGGCGTCGGCCGCGACCGTGCCTCCGTTCTCGCGCTGACGACGCTGACGCCGGGTCTCGAACGCCGCCGCCCCCGCGGCGCCGGCCGCAGCCTCACCGGCTGCACCCGCGTCGGCACCGGCAGCCCCGGCCTCCGAAACCGCACCCGCACCCACGCCGGCGCCGACGAGAACGCCCGCGGCCGCAGCATCCGTCCCGCCATCCGGGCCATCGCCCTCGGGCGCCGGGCCACCGCCGTCACCCTCGTCGCGACGGCGCCGGCGCTCAGTCCGCCGCTCCCCCGCGCCCTCGACGAGGTTGTACAGGGTGGGGAGCACGAGCAGCGTGAGGACGGTCGACGACACGAGGCCGCCGATCACGACGATCGCGAGGGGCTGCGAGATGAAGCCGCCCTGGCCGGTGATGCCCAGTGCCATGGGCGTGAGCGCGAAGATCGTCGCGAGCGCGGTCATGAGGATCGGACGCAGACGGCGCGAGCCACCGGCCACCGTGGCGTCGTGCGCCGAGAGGCCTTTCTCGCGGTACTGGTTCACCAGGTCGACGAGCACGATCGCGTTCGTCACCACGATGCCGATGAGCATCAGCACACCGATGAGCGACGCGACGCCGAGCGGCACACCCGTGATGATCTGCAGGAGGATCGCGCCGGTCGCCGCGAAGGGCACCGACACGAGCAGCAACAGCGGCTGGCGGAGCGACTTGAAGGTCGCGACCATCACGATGTAGACGATCAGGATCGCCGCGAGCAGGGCGAGGCCGAGCTGCGAGAACGCATCCTGCTGCTGCGTCACGACACCGCCGAGCGTGGCGTCGGCCGACGAGGGCAGGTCGGCGTCGGCGAGCGCCGTCGTCACCGAGGCTGTGGCGGTCTGCAGGTTGTCGGTCGACGGGGTCACCGTGACGGTCGACGTGCGCTGGCCCCCCTCGGTGGTGATCGAGGTCGGTCCCTCGCTCTCCTCCACGGTGGCGACGTCGGAGAGCGGGATCGGGCCGGTGGCGCTCGGCACCTGCAGCTGACGCAGGTCGTCGAGCGACGCGGGCGTCTCGGATGCCGCGAGGTACACCGTGAGCGACGTGTCGTCGATCTCGACGGTGCCGATCGACTGCGGCTGCATCGTGTTCGACACCAGCGCGCCGACCGCGACCTCCGAGAGGCCGAGCTCCGCGGCCTTGTCGCGGTCCACCGTCACGGCGATGTACGGCAGCGAGGCCGACAGGTTGCTCGTGACCTGGCCCACGCCGTCGGCTCCTTCGACGGCCGAGATGACAGCATCCGTCGCGTCCTGAAGTGTCGACGAATCGGGAGCCGTCACGTCGATCGCGATGTCTGTCGAGCCGAAGCCGCCGCCACCCGCGGCGACGGTGATCTCGCCGGCGTCGTCGAGGTCGGCGACCGCGTCCTGCACCTCTTCGCGCAGCGCGACCTGGTCGACGCCGGGGTCGGTGGTGATGGAGTACGTGATGCCGCTGCCGCCGCCAGAGAACGCGTCGCGCAGGGCCGAGCCGCTCGAACCGATCGACACCTGCACGGTCTCGATGCCGTCGATGCCGAGGAGCACCTCCTCGACCTGCTCCGCAGCGGCGCTCTCGGCCTCGAGCGAGGGGGCGGGGCCGATGTCCTGCGTCATCGTGAAGGTGTTCTGCCCCGAGTCGCCGAGGAAGTTCGTCTTCATGAAGGGAGCTGCGGCGATCGTGCCGACGAGCACCAGCACGGCGAGCGCGAGCGTGATCCACGAGTGGCGGAGCGTCCAGCGCAGGATCGGCAGGTACGACTTCTGCAGGCGGCTCGGTGGCGCGGCCGGGTCCTCCGGGTCGACCGCGATGCCCTCGGCGTCGAGGATCGGCTTGCCGGGCTTCAGGAACCAGTACGCGAGCACCGGAACGATCGTGAGCGCCACGAACAGCGACGCGGTCATCGCGATCGTCACGGTCATCGCGAACGGTCGGAACAGCTCGCCCGTGACGTCGCCGACGAACGCGATCGGCAGGAACACGGCGACGGTCACGATCGTCGACGCCGTGATGGCGGAGGCCACCTCGCGCACCGCCCGGCGGATGGAGTCACCCTTGTCGGCATCGCCGACGTAATGCCTCTTGATGTTCTCGATGACGACGATGGAGTCGTCGACCACACGCCCGATCGCGATCGTGATCGCGCCGAGGGTCAGGATGTTGAGCGAGTAGCCGAACGCCTGCAGGCCGATGAACGTGATGAGGATGCTCGTCGGGATCGAGATCGCCGCGACCAGCGTCGACCGCACCGACAGCAGGAAGATGAAGATCACGATCACCGCGAAGACGAGGCCGAGCAGGCCCTCCTTCGCGAGGGTGTCGATCGACTCCTGGATGTACGGCGCCTGATCGAACACGACGGTGAACTCGGCGCCGTCGAGCGAGTCCTCGAGGTCGGGCAGCACCGCGAGCACGCCGCGCGACACGTCGACCGTGTTGGCGGCGGGCAGCTTCGTGACGGCGATCGTCAGCGCCGGCTCGCCGTTCACGCGCGAGATCGTCGTGACCGGGTCGGCCTCTTCCGCGACGCTCGAGACGTCGCCGATGGTCTTCGGGCCTGCCACGAACTGGTCGGCCGTCGAGGGCACGAGCGGCAACGCCGCGATCTCGTCGACCGACGAGATCTTCGCGCCGGTCTGCACCGTGAGCGTCTCGTCGCCCTCGGTGATCTCGCCGCCCGGGAACAGCACGCCGTTCTGGTCCAGCGCATCGCGGATCGCCTGCTGCGTGTACCCCGACGCGGCGAGCTCGGCCTGGTCGGGCGTGATGGTGACCCGCTGGCCGACACCGCCGACGATCTGCGCGGCGTTGACGCCCGCGACATCCTCGAGATCCGGGATGACGGATGCCTCGAGCTGCGCCTGGATCGTCGCCTCGTCGTCGTAGCCGGTCACCGCCAGCTGGATGACGGGGAAGTCGTCGATGCTGGCCGAGATGACGCTCGGCTCGACCCCGGTCGGCAGCTGCGACTTGATGCGGTTGATCGCCTGCGTCATCTTCTGCTCGGCGGTCGCAAGATCGGTGCCGTAGGTGAAGGAGGCCTGCACGATCGAGGCGTTGGTGGTGCTCGTCGCGGTCGACGACTCGAGCCCCGGCACGCCCTGGATGGCGGTCTCGATGGGCACCGACACGTCGTTGCTCACGACCTCGGGCGACGCGCCCGGGTATGTCGAGACGACGATGAGCGCGGGGAACTCGATCGAGGGGATCAGTTCCTGCTTGAGGTTCGTGAGCGCGAGGCCGCCGAAGATGGCGGCGACGATCGTGATCAGCGCGATGAGCGCGCGGTTCTTGAGACTCAGAACGGCGAGGTTCGACACACGGAGGCCTTCGCTGGTGAGGTGATGCAGGGGGAGGGACGGAGCCCGGACGATACGGAGATGTATCGCGTTTCAGTATTTCATGCGGCTCTCATGAAACCGCTCCCCCGAGCAGCAGTCCGAGCCCTGCCGCGACAGCGGCGAGCGCGAGCGTTCCGAAGAGGTTGAGCGCGGCCTGCCGCCAGCGCTTGCGTTGAGCGAGCAGCACGGTCTCGACCGAGACGGTGCTGAAGGTCGTGTAGCCGCCGAGCAGACCGAGCCCGAGCACGAGCGACAGTTCGGGCGCGATGGCCGTGCCGAGCCCGGTGATCACACCGAGCACGAACGAGCCTGACACGTTGACGACGAGGATTCCCACGGGGAACCGCGCACCCGCGGCGGGTGTGAGCCACCGATCGACGAGGTACCGCAGCCCCGCTCCGACGCCGCCCGCGAGCGCGGCGACGAGCAGCCACGGACTCACTCGGCGTCCTCCGGGTACTCGATCCCGCCCGGCCGGTCGGCGATCCGGCGCCCGATGGACAGTCCCACGATCGCGCCGATGACGCCTGCGATGACGGATGCTGCGGCCAGCCCCGCCGCGAGCCACGGCGTCGCGACCCACAAGGCGGTGGCCACGGCGAACGCGCTGTAGGTGGTGAAGCCTCCCAGCACTCCGGTGCCGAGGAACGAGCGGAGGATGGGTCGGCGGTCATCGAGCCAGCCGACCACGACCCCGAGGATGAGGGACCCGACGACGTTGATCCCGAGCGTCACCCACGGCACGGCGGTCGGATCCGTCACCGGGGTGAGCACGAGCGCGCGGGCGAGGACGCCGATCGCCCCGCCGGCCACCGTCACCCCGAGGATCCGGGGATCGACGGGCTGCGGCATCCCTTCACGGTACTCCGGCGCTGTCAGCGTCCCGGCCGCAGCAGCCCCCGGATCGCCGACTCCGGCGTGATCGAGAGGTCTAGCGTGTTCCCCTCGCGATACCTCGTGAACACCCTCGGGTCGATGTACGAACCCCGCGCCACCGCGGGCGTGTTGCCCAACGCCTCCGCCGTCGCCTTCACGGCGAGCACCTCGGCGCGCTTGCGGTCGGTCTTGGTGTCGACGGTGCCGATGCGCGCGAGCGCCTCGGCGGCGAGGATCGTCCCGCGCAGCGTCCGGAAGTCCTTCGCCGTGAACTTGCCGCCGGTCAGCGACCGCACGTACGCATTCACCTCGGTCGGGGTCAGCGCCACGCGGCGCCCGCCGCGCCGCCACGCGAGCAGCGGCGACCGCGGCCGTCCCGCGGCCAGCAGCTCCATCGCCGCGGCGAGGTCGGCGTCGTCGAGCTCGAGCACCTGGTGCTTGCCGCTCTTGCCCGGAAACGCGAAGGAGACGACGGATGCCTCGACCGAGACATCGCGTCGCTGCAGCGTCGTGAGGCCCCTACTGCCGTGCGCGGCGAGATAGCGCTCCGAGCCGATGCGCGGCGCGGCGTCGTCGAGCAGGCGGAACGCGACCGCCAGCACGCGCTCGCGGTCGAGCGCCTCGCGGCGGATGGACGTCGTCACCCGCGCCCGCGCGCGGGGCAACGCCTCGGCGAGCGCGAGCGACCGCGCGAACTTGCCGCGGTCGCGGCCGGACGTCCAGTCGGGGTGGTAGACGTACTGCCGGCGGCCGGCGTCGTCGACGCCCACCGCCTGGATGTGCCCGTCCGGCCGCGTGCTGATCCACACGTCCTGCCAGGCCGGCGGGATCACGAGCGCGTGGATGCGGTCCAAGTGACGCGACGCCGGCGTGCGACCCTTCGTGTCGAGGTACCGGAAGCCCGAACCTGCGTTCAGCCGACGGAAGCCGGGGTCCTCGTAGGGACGGACGCGGGCGAGCTTCGGCATCCGTTCACGCTACCGGGGTCACGGGGCCGGCCGACGGGCTCGGGCTACCCGCCGGCCGTGTCTCCCCCAGAGTCAGTGATTCCGGATCATCGAGATGAGCTCGGACTTCTTCTTGCCCGAGTAACCCTTCAGACCCAGCTCCTTCGCGCGCTTGCGCAACTCTGGAACGGTGCGATCGTCGTAGTCCTTCGCGTTGCCGCCGCGCTTGCCCACCGTCTTGCGGCCTTGGCTCGCCGCGGCGTTCGAGATGCGGGCGGCCTTCTCCTTCGAGGCGCCGTCCTTGCGGAGCTCCTCGTACAGGTCGGGGTCCTGGAGACTCGCTCCACGTCGTCCTGGCATGGCTTCCTCCTTCGTCCACCGCCGCGCGGGCGGGTTTCACAGCCCCTTGCCCCCGGTCACGGGGAGGATCGCGCCCGACGTGAACGACGCGTCGTCGCTCGCGAGGTACACGTAGGCGCCGGCGAGCTCGGCGGGCTGACCCGCGCGCCCCAACGGCGTGTCCTGTCCGAACGTCGCCAGGCGCTCAGCATCCCATCCGGTCGCAGGAATGAGGGGTGTCCAGATCGGGCCTGGCGCGACCCCGTTGACCCGGATGCCCTTCGGCCCGAGCTCTTCGGCGAGCGCCTTGACGAACGCGACCTGGGCCGCCTTGGTCATCGCGTAGTCGATGAGCGACGGCGACGGGTTGAACGCCTGGATCGAGGTCGTGACGATGATCGACGCGCCCGGCTTCAGGTGCGGGACCGCGGCGCGCGCCGTGAACATCTGCGCGTACAAGTTGGTGCGGAAGACGCGGTCCAGCTCGGCGGTTTCGAGGTTCTCGAGGCCGTCGCGGTCCTTCTGGTACGCGGCGTTCAGCACGAGCACGTCGAGGCCGCCGAACTCGGCGACGGCACGCTCGACGATCTCGGCGCAGAAGTCCTCGTCGCGCAGGTCGCCCTCGAGCGGCAGCGCTCGCGCACCGCTCTCGGCGATCCAGCGCGCGGTGTCTTCCGCGTCCTCCTGCTCCTGCGGCATGTGGGTCAAGGCCACGTCCGCACCCTCGCGCGCGAAGGCGATCGCGACGGCCCGGCCGATGCCGGAGTCGCCGCCCGTGATGAGCGCCCGGCGCTCCGCGAGGCGCAGCGCGCCTTGATACGAGCTCTCGCCGTGATCGGGCTCGGGACGCGTCTCATCGGTGAGTCCCGGCTGCTCCTGCTGCTGCGCCGGGAAGCCGTCCTCGTGGTGAGCGGTCGTCGGATCGGTCGCGGATGTGCTCATACCCGCGAAGCTACGGCGCCTGTCCGCAACGCTCACGGGGGTTGATTTCGACCCCGCGCGGCGCTAGCGACCCCACCGATCCTCCGGCGTATCACCGGAAATCCGGCGTCGTCAAGCCCCTACGGACCCGGCCCTGCGGGTGCCACTGTCGAGATGTGCCCACGAGGCACGCGATGCATCACATGCATCGACGACGAAGAAGGAGAGCTCCAATGAACCTCGCCCTGATCATCATCATCGTCGTCGCGATCATCCTTGCGATCGTCGGCGGCCTCAATTCGGCGCTGAGCTGGCTGCTGTGGGTGGCCATCATCGTCGGCGTCATCGCCCTGATCGCCTTCCTGTTCCGAGTCATCAGCGGCGGTCGCGGAACCTGACCCCTGCACCACAGGATCAGTTGACGGACGGATGCCGCGGCCACTGCTGGCCGCGGCATCCGTCCGTCTTCTCGTGGTTCAGGTGACGAACTACAGGTTCGCCTCCGCGTAGACGCGGAGCGCATCGCGCACGAACTCGGCGCCGTGCGTGCCACCCTGGCTGGTCGCGTACTGCGCGCCGAACCGCGGGTCGGCCACGTACATCTCGCCGAGGCCGATCACGTAGGCCTTCACGTCGCCGCCCGGCGCTGCCGCGGGCGTTCCCGGGATGCCGGTCAGCCACTCGACGTGCCGCTTCGCGACGGCCTGAGCCTCGTCGCTGTCGGGGGCGATCCCGGATTCCGCGGCCGCGATCCAGTCACGGCCGAGGTCCGAGGCGCGCTGTTGCCACGCGGTCTTCTCGTCGGCGCTCATCGAGCGCCACCAGCGGTCGCTGTCGGCGTACGCCTTCTTCCCCCAGCGCTGTTCGACCTCGTCCTTGTACTGCGTGTGGTCGAAGCCGTCGAACATGTTCTCTGCCATCAGTCGTTCACCTCCTCTCACTGCACTGATCGTGTTCTCGACCGACGCGATCTGCCGCGCCAGCCGGTCCTGTTCCTGCCGCAGCCACGCCAGATGCGCCTCGAGGGCGGGCACCTCGCCGGTCTCGCGCTCCATCACCCCGGCGATCTGCGGCAGCCCGAGTCCGAGCTCGCGCAGCAGCAGGATCCGCTGCAGCCGCACCAGCGCGGCCTGGCCGTAGTACCGGTAGCCGTTGTGGCCGATGCTCGACGGGGCGAGCAGGCCGATGTCGTCGTAGTGGCGGAGCGTGCGGCTCGTCGTGCCGGCGAGCTTCGCGATCTGCTGGATCGACCACTCCTGCTCCTCTTCCATGACGACCTCCTCTCGCGTTCGTCCGACGCTGACAACGGTAAAGGTTGACGTTGCGTCAAGGTCAAGCGGGTCAGGGGAAGATTCTTGACAAAGACGCGATATATCGTGTTACTGTCGTAGCACGCGATATATCGCGATACGGATCACCCCTAGATACCGCAGGAGAAGCAGTCATGACCCTGGAGAAGTGGATCATCCACCCGGGCGAGACGCGCGTCATCGACATCGAGACCGTGCGCACGCTCAAGATCGGCCTCGTCGGCGGGCAGGTCGACGTGATCGCCCACGACGAGCCCGGCATCCGCATCGAAGTCCACGACGTCACCGTCAAGGACCTCCGCATCGAGGTCGCCGACGACCACGTCGAGATCGACCACCCCCAGCTGCGCTGGGACAACTTCCTCGAAGTGTTCCGCAACTTCGGCACCTCCGGCCCCAAGGCCGAGATCAGCGTCGCGGTCCCCCGCGAAGTCGCCCTCACCCTCGGCGTCGTCAGCGCCAGCGCCCTTGTCTCGGGTCTGCAGAACGCCGCCTCGCTCAACACCGTGTCGGGCGACATCATCGTCGACGGCCTCACCGGCGACCTCTCTGTCAACGCCGTCTCGGGCGACGTGCAGGTGCGCGAGCTCGTCGGCGCCCTCAACGCCAACAGCGTCTCGGGCGATGTGGCCGCCACCGGAACCCTCCGCAAGGCCACCATCGACACGGTCTCGGGCTCGGTGCTCGTCGACTCGACCGGCGACATCCTGTCGGTCGGACTCAACACCGTGAGCGGCACCTCGACGGTGCGTCTCGACGAGGGCCACCCTGCCAACTACGTCATCCGCAGCGTCAGCGGCAAGGTCCAGGTCGACGGCGTCGTGCGCTCCGGCAACGGCACCGGCCCGACCACCAACTACGCCGGCTCCGTCGGCGAGCTCAGCGGCAGCTTCGCCGACGTGCGCGCCCACAGCGTCTCGGGCGACATCACGGTGCTGCGTCGCGCGGCTTCTCCGGTGACGGATGCTGCGCCCCCGGCGTCCGTCGACGCTGCGGCGTCGACGCCGGCCGAGCCCGCGGGCTCTCAGCCCGCCGGTGGCGTCGATGAAGAGGCCGCCGGTGAAGCGGCGGCCGGCTTCGACCGAGAAGGGCTGTGAACACCATGGCCCCGGTCTTCTCGCACGGCGACCTTCGCCTGTATCTCCTGAACCTGCTCGATGAGGGGCCGCGCCACGGCTATGACATCATGCAGGCCCTGTCGGACCGCACCGGGGGCACCTACACCCCCAGCGCCGGCACCATCTATCCGCGTCTGGCGAAGCTCGAAGAGGAGGGCCTCGTGACCAAGACCGTCGACGGCCGCAAGACGGTCTACGCGATCACCGATGCCGGCCACGCCGAGGTGCAGTCGCGTGCGGGCGAACTCGAGGGCATCGAGGCCGGCCTCGCCGACTCGGTGCGGCTCATCGCCGACGAGGTGCGCGGGAGCGTCCGCGAGGCGATGAAGAGCCTCCGCGCGGACCTCGCCGCCGCGTCGCGCGAGGAGCGCAAGATGACGCCGCAGCCTTCGCGCGAGGACGACCCGCGCGTGCGGAGCCGTGAGCAGGTGCAGCGCGTCGACGCGCTCGTGAACGAGTTCCGCGCCAACGTGCGCGGCGACGTCCGCGTCCACGTCGCTCGCGGCGGCGACCTCGCCGCGTCGATCGTCGACCAGCTGGCTTCGGAGCTCGACCGCGTGGCGCGCGACGTGACACGCGCGCTGCGCGGCTGAGCCGCAGCATCCGTCCCGCCGCCCCGCCGTCCGCCCCTCGAGGGCCCGTCTCTCCGCGAGAGAACAACTGGTGGCCGAGAGGTAGTGAAGTTGCCTACCTCTCGGCCACCAGGTGTTCTCTCGGCGGAATGTGGTCGGGGGGTCGGGGGGGTCAGGCGGGCCAGATCTCCTCGTCGTCGGGAACCGGCTCGCCGAGGGGCACGATCAGGATCGGGCGGTGCTGGCGGTGCGCGAGGCGTGCGCCGACCGAGCCGGTGAAGAACTCGCGGACCGACTCGCCGAAGCCGCGCTTGCGCGTGCCCACGACGAGCAGGCGCGCGTCGATCTGGTCGGCGAAGTGCTTCAGCGCCATCGCGGGGTCGCCGACGAGCTGACGCACGGTCCATTGCGGTCCGGTATCGCCGAGAACGGATGCTGCGGCATCCTGCACCTTCGCGAGCTCACCCTCGCCGGCGGCGATGTTGATGTCGATCGGCGCCGAGTGGACGTAGCCGTCGGGGTCCTCGTAGGTGACGAAGCGCGTGACGTCGACGTGCACGACCACGAGCGGCGCCTGGAAGAGCTTCGCGTAGCGCGCCGCCTCCTTCAGGACGCGCGGCGACTGGTCGGGGATGACCCCCGCGATCACCGCCCCGTGCAGGCCTTCATCGGTCGTCGCATCGCCCTGCGGCTCGGATGCCTCGTCGGTCATATGTCCGCACTCCTCCTGCACCGGTGGCGTCGGAACCGCCGGGGTGCGGGGGCTCCGTGTTATCCTGAATGCTACTCTTACCGGTTCGAAGCCGGATTCGTGAATGCCCGGGTTTGCGAGGCTGAGAGCCCGCAAAATAGCCCGCGATCCTAAATGAGGGGGTCTCGCATGGGGCGTGGCCGTCAGAAGGCGAAGCACACCAAGATCGCCCGAGAGCTGAAGTACGACACGTACAGCGTGAACTACTCGGCGCTCGAGCGCGAGCTCGGTCACCACAGTGAAGACGAATACGTCGACAAGTGGGCCGACCAGTACAACGACGAAGACGAGGACGAGACCTCGCCGCTCTCTTCGTCGCAGGCGTAACACCTCGCACGTCGGCCGCCGTTCCGGCGGCCTGACCGGTGTTCGCCGACCCCGGATGACCCGGACGCCTCACCGGGCGCCGGGGTCTCACCAGGCGCCGTGGCGCCGTTCCCAGTCGTCCTCGACGGTGTGGGGGCGCGCTGCGACGACGCCTGCGGGGATCGCTGCCGCGACGACGATCGCCAGCACGATGAGCGGACCCGTCCACGAATCCGTCGCCTCGTGGAGCAGACCGATGCCGAGCGGGAACAGCGCCGCGATGGCGTAGCCGCCGCTCTGGGCGAACCCGCTGAGCGCGACCGAGCCCTCGTGCGTGCGCGTTCGCAGGCCGAGGAGCACCAGGATCATCGGGAACAGCAGGGGCGCGAGCCCGAGCAGAACGACCCACAACCACGGCGCCGCCGTCGGCGCGAAGAGGAAGCCGGCGATGCCGGCGAACCCGCACGCGACCGCGACGCCGAACAGCAGTCGCGTGGCGTTCCACCGCGTGACCAGCAGCGGCACCACAAGAGATGCCGGCAAGCCCATGAATCCGAAGAGCGACAGCAGCGCACCGGCCGTGGCAGGCGTGACGCCCGAGATGTCGACGAGCAGCTTGGGCATCCACGCGAACGATGTGTACGCGATCGTGCTCGACACCGCGAACGACACGAGCAGCGCCCACGCGAGCGGAACACGCCACATGCGGCCGAACGCCTGAGGGCTCGCCTCCTCGATGTCGTCATCGTCCTTCTCGGCCTGCGCAGCACGGTGACGAACCGCGAGACCGATCCACGGGATCATCGCCACCAGGGCGAAGACGGCCCACAAGCCGAGCGAAAGGTGCCAATCCGCAGCATCCGCCATCGGAACGGCGATGAGGGGCGGAAGGAAGGTGGACACGGCCATCGTGGTGGAGAAGATGGTCGTCATAAGGCCGATGCGGTCGGGGAAGTACCGCTTCACCAGCGGCGGCAGCAGGATGTTGCCCGTGCCGACCGCGGCGAACACCAGCGCGGTGCCGGCGAGCAGCAGACCCCAGCTGGGCGCGAAGCTGCGCGCGACGAGCCCGAGCGTCACGACCGCCATCGCCGCGACCGCGAGGCGCTCGAGCCCGAACCGGCGCTCGAGGGCGGGCGTCAGCAGCCCGAAGATCGCGAAGCAGACGGGCGGCGCGGTGCCGATCAGCCCGATCACCGCCGGCGGGACGGCGAAGTCCGCGGCGATGTGGTCATACAGGGGCGACAGCGAGGCGACCGCCGAACGCAGCGAGAACGCGAACAGCACGATCCCGACGAGCGCGAGGGTCCTCCCCTGCCAGAGCGGGCGGGCAGGAGACGACTTCACCTATCCACCCTACGGGCGGTGACGGATGCCTCGGCCCGCGGTGTCAGGACTCCTGCGAGCCCTCGACCCAGGCCAGGTACTCGTCGGTGACGGTGCCGGTGATGTAGCGGCCGTCGAAGCAGCTCATGTCGAGGTCCTCGACGTCGGAGCCCTCGAGGATCGCCGCCTTGAGGTCTTCGACCTCCTGGTAGACGACGAAGTCGGCGCCGAGCTCCTCCGCGATCTGCGGAATCGTGCGGCCGTGTGCCACCAGCTCGTGGCGCGACGGCATGTTGATGCCGTAGACGTGCGGGTAGCGCACGGGCGGGGCGGCCGAGGCGAACGTGACGCTCTTGGCTCCGGCATCCCGGGCCATCTGGATGATCTCCTTCGACGTCGTGCCGCGCACGATGGAGTCGTCGATGAGGAGCACGTTCTTGCCCTTGAACTCGCTCGACATGGCGTTGAGCTTCTGGCGCACGCTGCGCTTGCGCGCGGCCTGGCCCGGCATGATGAAGGTACGGCCGACGTAGCGGTTCTTGTAGAAGCCCTCGCGGTACTCGACCCCGAGCTTGCGGGCCACCTGCATGGCCGCGGGGCGCGACGAGTCGGGGATCGGCATGACGACGTCGATCGCTTCCTTCGGCGTGTACTTCGCGATGGTGTCGGCGAGCCGGTCGCCCATGCGCAGGCGCGCCTCGTACACCGAGATGCCGTTCATGACCGAGTCAGGGCGCGCGAGGTACACGTACTCGAACGAGCACGGCACGAGCTGCGCGTCGGTGGCGCACTGCTTCGTGTGGAGGTTGCCCTCGAGGTCGATGAACACCGCCTCCCCGGGGTCGACGTCGCGCACGACCTCGAACTCGCCGTTCTCGAGCACCAGGGACTCGCTCGTGACGACCCACTCGTAGTGGCCGTCCTCGTTCTTGCGCGTGCCGAGGATGAGGGGACGGATGCCGAAGGGGTCGCGGAACGCGAGCAGACCGTAGCCCGCGATCAGCGCGATCGCCGCGTACGAGCCCTCGACGCGCTCGTGCACGCGGGTCACGGCCTGGAACACCTGCGCCGGGTCGAGCTCGAGGCTCGAGATGGAGGACTGCAGCTCGTTCGCGAGCACATTGACCAGCAGCTCGGTGTCGGACGATGTGTTGAGGTGACGGCGGTCCTTGTGGAACAGCTCCTGCGTGAGCTCGCGCGTGTTCGTGAGGTTGCCGTTGTGCACCAGCACGATGCCGTAGGGCGCGTTCACGTAGAAGGGCTGTGCCTCTTCTTCGTTCGAGGCCGTGCCTTTGGTGGCGTAGCGCACGTGGCCGAGCCCGATCTCACCGAGGAGCGCGCGCATGTCGCGCGTGCGGAACGACTCGCGCACCTGCCCCTTGACCTTGTGCATGTGCACGACGCCGTTGCGCTCAGCGGTCGAAATCCCCGTGGAGTCCTGGCCGCGGTGCTGAAGAAGGAGGAGGGAGTCGTAGATCTCCTGGTTGACGGACCCGCGGCCCACCATTCCGACGATTCCGCACATGGGTGTTGCCTGCTCCTGCTGTGTTCTGACTCGGCTCAGCGAGCCGCGTGGTCTGCGTACGCGCCCACGAGGCGCACCGCGCCGCCGTCGACGCCCTTGGCGCCCTGCTCCCAGTGGCCGTCTTCGCGGTCGCCGGTGTGCACGACACCCACCTGCCACGTCGCGATGCCTTCACGGGAGAGAGCGGATGCTGCGGCCTCGGCCTTGTCGGAGGCGACGACCGCGAGGAACCCGATGCCGAGGTTCCACGTGCCCTCGGTCGCCTCGAGCTCGAGGTTGCCGAGGTCGGCGAGGACGCGGAACACCGGGGAGGGCGACCACGTCGAGCGGTCGACCTCGACCCACGTGCCCTGCGGGAGCACGCGCGCGAGGTTCGCGGCGATGCCGCCGCCGGTGACGTGGCTGAGGGAGTGCACCGCGTCGCCGGTCTCGGTGATGAGGCGCAGCAGCGGCAGCGTGTAGAGGCGGGTCGGCTCGAGCAGGGCCTCGCCCCACGTCGTGCCGAAGTCGGCGGCGTTGTCGCCGTACTGGATGCCGGAGCCGGCGACGATGTGACGCACGAGCGAGTAGCCGTTCGAGTGGAGGCCGCTCGACGCGAGGGCGAGGACGACGTCGCCCTCGCGCACCCGCTCGGCACCGAGCACGCGCGAGGCCTCGACGACACCGGTCGCGGCGCCCGCGACGTCGTAGTCGTTGACCCCGAGCAGGCCAGGGTGCTCGGCGGTCTCGCCGCCGACGAGGGCCGTGCCGGTGGCCGAGCAGCCCTCGGCGATGCCGCGGACGATGTCGGCGATGCGCTCGGGGAACACCTTGCCGCACGCGATGTAGTCGGTCATGAACAGCGGCTTCGCACCGACCACGACGATGTCGTCGACGACCATGCCCACCAGGTCCTGCCCGATCGTGTCGTGCTTGTCGATGGCCTGCGCGATGGCGACCTTCGTGCCGACGCCGTCGGTGCTGGTGGCCAGCAGCGGCTTGTCATAGGCCTTGAACGTGGTCGCGTCGAAGAGTCCGGCGAAGCCGCCGACGCCCCCGAGCACCTCGGGGCCGTGGGTGCGCCGCACCGCCGACTTCATCAGCTCGACGGCGAGGTCGCCGGCGGCGGTGTCGACGCCCGCAGCCTGGTACGGGTTCACGGGCTGTTCGGGGCGGGAGGGGGCATCGCGTTCGGATGAGGCCACGGCTACCAGCCTACCGGCGACCCACCTGGACGGATGCCGGGGGCCGCCGCTGTTACGCCGGGGCCGCAGCATGAGGACTCTCGCACGGGCCGGGTCGCCGCATCCATGATTCCGCTCCTCGACGACCTGGCTCTCGCGACGAGCGGAGGTGATGTGGCGAGCGGAGGACGGATGCTGCGCCAGGACCTCCTCCCCCCGCTACATCTCCTCCCGCCGCGACGGGTCAGGCCGCATCGGTCGGTGCCAGATGGAGCCCTTGCGCGACTGCCTGCATGATCACGGCCTGTACCCCGGGCCAGTCCTCCATGACCTGGATGTACCCCACCCGGATGACGTGGTACCCCATGTGGCGGAGGACCGCATCGTGGGCGTTGTCGCTCGCGCGCTGCCTTCCCACGTGGTGACCTCCGTCGACCTGCAGCACCAGCCGCTCGCCGATGAGGAAATCGACCCGATGCCCCGCGATCCAGGCTTGGGGAACGATGCGAAGCTTCATCCATCGGAGCCGCGGCACGACACACGTCTCGAGCCCCGAGTCCGAGTAGGGACTGGCGACTTCGAGGATCTTCCGTACGCCGGGCGCGAAGGGCAGACGCAGGAGCGCCGATTTCTCCACGAGTCCCTTGTTGAGTGCGGACTCGACTATCGCGAGGGCGGGTTCGAACGGCTGGCACGCGCACACGAGGCCGAGGACGTTCTCGATGGAATCCTCGAGCGCCGCCGGATCTCGCGGGATCACGGGCGCGGCCCGGTGGACGTGCATTCCTTTCCTCACCGCGACGCGACCGGCATGGGGGTGCGCGGCCACGTGCTTCTCCGTGCTCTCGGTAGCGATCCAGAGCCCCAGGCGACGAGCGCGTGTGACGCATGAGATCACGACGCCTGCCCGCGCAGCACTGAGAAGCACCGGGTCGACACTCGGAACGGCGACCCACACACGCCGCACGACGCGGAGGAGCCCGCCGGCGACAGCCGCCTCGATCGTCCGCTGTGCGTGTCCGGCTTTGACCAAGGCGGCGCGACGGACGATTCCGCCTCCGTCAGCCACCGCGGACAGGAGAGCCAGCGCCCGTTGCTCTGCTTTCAGCTTCATCGTCTTGATCATCGGGAACGAATGCCTGGTCGGGTCGAGCCGACGTGATTGCTGTGCAGAACTCACTGCTCGGAGTCGCTTGGGGAGGACGGCGTGCGGCGGGCCGTCCGCGTCGTCCCGCCTGTGAGGAGCGGAGGAGATATGGCGAACGGAGGATGAAAAGTGGGCGTTACGTCCTCCCTTCCAGACATCTCCTCCCTTCATTCCGCGCGGACGACGAGCGCACGAACGCGGGCACGACCCGCCGCGACGTCGCTGCCCGGATCTACAATGGCCGCATGGGCGGCGCCGGGGCTCCGGAGTGGCTGATCCGCGAAGACGCCGGTCAGCCGGTTCTTCTCGCCCTCTACCTGCGCCAGGTGCTCGGCATCCGATCTCCGGATGAGCTGCCGCACCTGCGCGGCATCCCTCCTCGCGCGAACGATCGGTCCGAAGAGGCCCAGGCGCTGCTCGAACGTCAGTGGCGCGAGTTCTGGGCGATGACCGTCGAGCCGCAGGCGCATCCGTCGCCGGTTCCGCTCGATCTCGTCGACGGCTTCGACACCGCGCTCGCCCTGCCGATCGAGGGCTGCGACGAGCTGCGGGCGGCCTTCGAGCCGCACGCGGTCGAGGCGCTCGCGTTCGCGCAGTCGGCGAACGCGCGGTACCGCAAAGAGGCGTCGCACAGCACGGGAACCGCATACCGCGCCTACGCCGGGGCGATCGCCGAGCACGAGCGACAGGTCGGCCGACGGGCGCATTCGTTCGAGCTCAACGTGCAGGTGCTGCCGCTGAATCAGCGCGGGGTGTGGTGGATCGGCTCGCTCACGATCGCCGTCACCGACGGACTCCGGGGGGATGTCGCGGCCTTCGACGCCGCGATCCACCCGATCATCGCCGAGCTGGCGTAGCGGCTCAGTGGGCGGGGCCGTGGCCGTTGGTGCCGGGCTCCGGGTCGACGTGCACCTGCTCGTGGTCGACCGCGACCTCCTGCGTGTGGCGCCGTGACCGGCGGTCGAGGATCAGCGCGAGGATGCCGCCCAGGGCCAGGCCGATGGGGGCGCAGATGAGCGCCAGGAAGCCGAACACCTGCCCCTGCGAGTACATGACGCCGGTGTTGGGGCTCACTTCGGCGGTGCCGTTGAACGCGAACGTGAGGATCATCGCGACGAAGACACCGACGAGCGCGCCGACGATCAGGAAGACGGAGATCTTCGGGGCCCGTCGCACGCGCACGGTCTCGATGCGGTCCTGGCTGTGCTCGGGCATGTGTCCATTGTCCCACCCGACGAGCGCGAGCGCGCCCATGAGAACGGCGGCGCCCCGCTCGGAAGCCGAGAGCGGGACGCCGCCGGGGTGACGGCCGGTGGTCAGCCGGCCGTCTGGTCTCCGTCGCCGCCGGCCGTCGCACGGCGGCGGGAGACCACGATCCAGACCACGGCGCCGATCCCGAGTGCCAGGGCGATCCCCACGAGCGCCCACGGCCACACCGGCGCCGTCGTCTGGTCGGCGGAGAGGGTCTCGGCCGAGGCCTCGGCCGCCTCGGCGACCGGCACCTCCTCGGCCGCGACAGGAGCGGCGACCGCGCAGTCCGCTGCGATCGGGAGCACGGCCGACACCGGGTCGAGCTCGTCGCCCGCGGCGTAGGTGCCGAAGGCGGCGGCGCCGGCCTCGGTCAGGGTCGCGGGAAGCGCGTCGAGCACGAGCCCGTCGTCGGCGACCTCGAGGTCGGGCAGCGCGAACTCCGCGAACCGGATGCTCGCTGCCGTCACCGGCTCACCCGCCTGCGTCGTGCCGCTGACATCGAACACCAGGTATCCGGTGTCGCCCGCGAGCTCGACGCGGGCGTTCGACAGCGTCGTGTCGAGCGCACCCTGGTGACCGGTGAAACGGATGCTGCCGCCGTAGGTGACGAGACCGGTGCGGGTCGCAGCATCCACCGCTCCCGTGCCCGCGGTCCAGACGAACTCGGGGTACTCGTAGGCGACGTCGGTCAGCTCCCAGCCGCCGGCTGCGATGCCCTCGATGTAGGTGCGGAAACTCTCCTTGAAGCCCCAGTTCAGGCTCGCGGCGTCGACGACGCAGCCGGTCGCGATCGCCGCACGGGCGAGGGTGAAACGGATGCCGCGGTCCACGGACCCCTGGAACGTCAGGGTGTGCTCGCCGTCGGCGAGGGTCGCCGGCAGGGATCCGGTCCACGTGGCGGTGCCGGAAGCGTCGGCCGAGACCTCGCCGAGGAGCGTCGGCGTCGAGTACACGACGACCTGGATGCCCTCTTCGTTCGCGGTGAAGCCCGACGCCGTGACCGTGACCGGCTCGCCCTTCTGCAGCGCGGCGAGGGCGTCGTCGTCGAGGTCGATGCCCGTGGAGGCGGGTGCGGTGGCGGGGAGTGAGGTCGTGCGGGTGGTCGACGCTCGCGCCGCCGCGACGGTGCCCGTCGAACCCGCCGGCGCGGCCGCCGCGACGCCGATCGTGAACGCGAGCGGGTCGAGCTCGGTCGTGTAGCCCTGGAACACCTGGCTGCGCCCGGCAGCGGTCAGCGTCGCCGGCACCCGCGAGTACGTGACCGTGCCGTTGGCGGTGACCCGCACCGCGCCCGAGAGGTCGAGGTTCGCGAAGGCGACGTGCGAGCCGCCGCTGGTGACGTAGAGCGTGGCGGCGTTCGGCGACGTGATGCGCACCTGCGGGTTCGCGATCGTGACGTCGAGCACACCGCCGTGGCCGGTGAAGCGGACCGAGCCGGTGTATGAGACGGTGCCCGTGCCGGTCGCCGCGTCATACGTGCTGCCGGTCGCCTGGCCGAACTGGAACTGGCCGCCGGAGCGCGTGGCTCCGCCCGTCACGGCGATGCTGCCGTGCGCGATGCTGCCGGTGATGTAGCTCGCGAAGCTCGACGAGATCGCCCACGAGAGCGAGCCGCCCTGCACCGTCGCCGGCGGGGTCACCGGTGTGCCGGGGTCGACCGGCGGCTCGGGGTCGGTCGGCGGCGTCACCTCGGGAACCAGGATCTTCCAGTGGTCCGAGGTGAACGGCACGTCGGCGCGGGCGTAGATCGTGTCGGCGGTGGGCAGGGTGTGCTGACGCCACACCAGAACCTCGTACTGCTTCGTCCTGTCGAGCTTCGCGTTGGGCGCGACGAGATCGACCGTGAAGGCGCCACCGTCGATCTGCGGCAGGTACTTCATCGCCGCGTAGCCGCCGCTTGCGGTCACCGCCGACTCGGTTCCCTTCTCGATCACCGCGGCGTACGCGCCGGTGACATCACCGAGATTCGAGGCGGCGACGTCGACGGTCGCGCCGGCGGTGGCCGAGGCATCCGTCACCGTCACGTCGACGGCGGGAACAGGCGTGGGATCGGCGAATGCGATGGGCACGAACCGCTCGTTCGCGGGCTGAACCCAGTTGGAGTGCGAGCCGAGCGTGAAGACCGCGAGCGTGCCGCCCTCGAGCTGCTTCGCGTCGAGCTTCGCCTTGTCGATCTTGATCGTCCAGTTGAACGAACCCGAGCCGTCCTCGGCGACCGTGAACGCCGGCTGCCCGGGGTAGCCGGAGCCCACCAGCGCCGCGTAGGCGTTGCTGCGGTTCGCTGCGCGCGTGTCGGAGGCCGAGACCGGCGTCCACTGGCCCTCGACGATCCAGCCGATCTGGGCGTAGATGCCGCCCGCGTTGACCTCGTAGCCGGTCCCCGTGACTGTGATCGACTCACCCGCCGGGTCGATCCCCTCGGTTTTCGACACCGACAAGGTCGCGACCGGCTTCGGGTCCGCGAACGTGATGGGCACGAACCGCTCGTTCGCGGGCTGAACCCAGTTGGAGTGCGAACCGAGCGTGAACACAGCGAGCGTGCCCCCCTCGAGCTGCTTCGCGTCGAGCTTCGCCTTGTCGACCGTGACCGTCCAGCTGAACGAACCCGAGCCGTCCTCGGCGACCGTGAACGCCGGCTGCCCGGGGTAGCCGGAGCCCACCAGCGCCGCGTAGGCGTTCGTGCGGTTGGCGGCCCGCGTCTCCGATGCCGAGATCGGCGTCCACTGACCCTCGACGATCCAGCCGATCTGAGCGTAGATGCCGCCCGCGTTGACCTCGTAACCTGTGCCGGTAACGGTGATGCTCTCACCGGCGGGGTCGATCCCCTCGGTCTTCGACACCGACAGCGTCGCAACCGGCTTCGGGTCCGCGAAGGTCACCGACGCTTTCGCGTCCTGCGTGCGGTCGGCCTGTGCGGTGTGGTCGGCGATCGTGTAGACCGCGGTCGGTCCCGACTTCGGCGACACCGCGAACTCGGTCTGGAACGAGCCGTCGGCGTTGAGCTTGACGATCGACGGGCGCGTCGGGTTCGGCGAGATGAGCTTCGCTCCGGCAGTGCAGCCCGCGTTGATGAACGCGAACGACACCTGGTCCAGCGGCACGTCGGCGCAGGTCGTGAGGTACATCGCCTGGTTCGGGTTGTAGCCCGTGCCGGTCACGGTCACGGTCTCACCCTCCCGGTTCAGCCCCGTCGACTTCGAGAGCGTCAGCACGGGCTTCAGCGCCGTCGGCGGCGCGGTGATCTCGTACGAGACGACGGACGAGGCCGAGCCGGTGAACGCCGCGGCGTCAGCCGGCGTGAACACGGCCTTGAGCTGCGCCGCGCCGGTGGTCGCGATGCTCGCGGTGATCGTCGAACCGACGGACGCCGAGCCCAGCTGCGCGTCGCCGTTGAAGTACGAGACGGTTCCGGATGCTGCGGGCTCGACGGTCGCCCCGAGCGTGAAGTCCGCGCCGGCCAGGCTCGAGGAGGCCGGGTCGACCGTCAGGGTCGTGGTCGTCGCTGACGGCGGGAAGACCGCGGCCCACTGATCGGCGGTCACCGAGATCGCGGAGCGGGCGTAGATGTTCTCGGGCGTCGGCAGCGAGTGCTGCTTCCACACCAGCACCTCGTACGCGGTGGTCCGGTTGAGGCTCGCCGTCGGCGCCACGAGGTCCAGCGCGAGCGCACCGCTGCTGACGGGCGAGAACGCATTCATCGCCAGCGTGCCTTCGGTGCCCGAGAGCGTCCCCTCGCTGCCCGCCGGGATGATCGCGGCGTAGGCGAACGGGACGGCGGGCAGTCCGGACGCCTCCACCCGGACCGTGAGGCCGGCGCCGGCCGAGGCGGCGGTCACGTTCGCCGTGGCCGTGGCCCCGTCGAGAGCGGTGGCCGCAGGCGCTGTGATGGCGCCCGCGACGAGGAGCAGGAAGGCGAGGAGCGAGGCGATCGCGACTCTGCCGCGATCGAGGACGAGCTGCGTAGACATGTTCTCCGGTGCGTCGGCGCGCACGCCCGAAGCCGCGCCCGCCGGCGTCGTTGCGTTCGGGTAGGTGATGGCACCGGTATGGTTAGGCTCAGCTAACCTGGAACCGTTCCAGACGCTAGAGCACCCGGCAAGGTCGCGTCAAGTTTTAGGTTAGCCTTGCCTAATGCGCCGCACCTTCGCCCTTCTCGTGGCGGCCGCCTTGATTCTCGGTCTCACCGGCTGCGCCTCCCGCGAGGCATCCTCCCGCGCGTTCGATCCCGACTGCCCGGCCGCCGACGTCCCGCTCGCCGATCTCGCTCTCGCCGACGATCCGCGCACATCCGAGGGACCGTCAACGGCCTGCCTCGCGTCGCACGCGATCGAGCCGATCGTGTCCGATGCCTCCCCCGACCTGCCCGTGACGGTGACGGATGCCGAGGGCCGCGCGGTCGAGATCACGGACGTCAGCCGCATCCTGCCGGTCGACATCTCGGGCACGATCGCCGCGACCGTGTTCGGCCTGGGCCTCGGCGACGCGGTCGTCGGACGCGACTCGTCGACCTCGTTCGACGGCACCGAGGATCTGCCCGTCGTGACGAAGTCGGGGCACACGCTCAACGCCGAGGCGATCCTGGAGCTCGCGCCGACCGTGATGCTGACCGACACCTCGATCGGCCCGAAGGAGGTGCGTCAGCAGCTGCGTGATGCCGGGATCACCGTCGTCGTGGTCTCCAGCGAGCGGCGCGCCGACACGGTGTCCGACCTCGTTTCGGAGATCGCGGCGGCCCTGGGCGTGCCCGGTCGCGGCGCCGCGCTCGCAGAACGGCTCGACGCCGACGTCGAGGCGGCGAGCGCCGAAGTGGCCGAGATCGCGCCGGTGGCAGCATCCGATCGTCCTCGCATGCTCTTCCTCTATGTGCGGGGCAGCGCGAACGTGTACTACATCTTCGGCCGCGACTCGGGGGCGGACTCGCTCATCGAGGCGGTCGGCGGCGTCGACGTCGCGAGCGAGATCGGGTGGGAGGGCATGAAGCCCATGACCGCCGAGGCGCTCGTCGCGGCGCAGCCCGACGTCGTCGTCATGATGACCGACGGGCTCGCGTCGGTCGGCGGCGTCGACGGGCTGCTCGAGCGCATCCCGGCGCTGCAGCAGACGCCGGCGGGCGAGCACCGGCGGGTGGTCGACATGGCGGATGCCGAGATCCTGAGCTTCGGGCCGCGCACGGCGGACGTCATCCGGGCACTGGCGCGGGCGGTGTACGCGCCGGCGACTTCGCCTGCGTCGACGCCCGACGCGGAGCCCGCGTCGTGACGACCACGCTCGCCCGCGCGGAGGACGCGACCGCCGAGGTCGTGACCGAGGTGCCGACGACGCACCGCGCCCGGCGGTTCGCGCTCATGACGGCGGGACTTTCAGTCGCGATCGTGCTGGTCGTGATCGTGTCGCTCGGGCTCGGGCAGTACTGGCTCACGCCCGCGCAGGTGGTCGGCGTGCTGCTGCAGTCCGTCGGGATCGACACGTCGTGGGCTCCGGAGGCTCAGACCGCGTCTGGCGTGATCCTCGACATCCGCCTCCCTCGCATCGTGCTCGGTCTGCTCGTCGGCGCAGCCCTCGCCGTGTCGGGCGTGCTCATGCAGGCGATCTTCGGCAACCCGCTCGCCGACGCGGCAGTCGTGGGCGTCTCATCGGGCGCGGCGTTCGGCGCCGCGGCGAGCCTCACGTTCTCCCTCGCGGTGTTCGGCATGTGGACCACCCCGGCCTTCGCCTTCATCGGCGGGCTCATCGCGGTGTTCTCGGTGTACCTCATCAGCCGCTCGGGCGGACGCACCGAGGTCGTGACGCTGCTGCTCACCGGCATCGCGATCAACGCCATCGCGGGAGCGGGTCTCGCGTTCCTCACGTTCCTGGGCACGACGTCGACCCGCGAGCAGATCGTGTTCTGGCAGCTCGGCAGCCTCAACGGCGCACTGTGGCAGAACATCGCGCTCGTCGCGCCGCTCGTCGCGATCGGCGTGGCCGCTGCTGTATTCGTCGCGCACCGCCTCGACCTCTTCGCCCTCGGCGAGCGCACCGCGCGCCACCTCGGCGTGCGGGTCGAGCTGCTGCGCGTTGTGGTGATCGTGATGGTCGCGCTGCTCGTGTGCGCAGCGGTCG
Source organism: Microbacterium sp. F01 (assembly GCF_056156365.1). Classification (NCBI taxonomy): domain Bacteria; kingdom Bacillati; phylum Actinomycetota; class Actinomycetes; order Micrococcales; family Microbacteriaceae; genus Microbacterium; species Microbacterium sp. F01. Next base: position 202,839 of record NZ_CM149592.1, on the reverse strand, counting down.
CGTTCGCCGGCATCATCGGCTTCGTCGGACTCGTCGTCCCCCACCTCATGCGCATGGCGATCGGACCCGCACACCTGCCGCTCGTGGTCACGAGCGCGCTCGGCGGCGCGCTGCTCATCGCGGTCGCTGACCTCATCGCCCGCACGGCCGTGCCGCTCGCGGACCTGCCCATCGGCATGATCACGTCGCTCGTCGGCGGCCCGTTCTTCCTGTGGCTCCTGCTGCGCACACGCCGCAAGGCGGGGGGCTGGGGATGAACGCGATGACGGATGCTGCGGCCCCGGCGGTCGCCGTCGCTCCGGGGTCCGTGCGACTCCGCGCCCGGGGCGTGACTGTGACGCCGCAGGGCGCCGCGCGGCCCGTCCTCGCCGACGCGGGAATCGACGTCCGCGCGGGCGAGCTCCACGCCCTCGTCGGCCCGAACGGCGCCGGCAAGTCGACGCTGTTCGGGGTGCTCGCGGGCGATGTCCCACCGGACTCCGGAGAGGTGAGCCTCGACGGAACGCCGCTGGGCAGCATCCGTCCCCGCCTCCTCGCGCAGCAGCGCGCGGTGCTGCTGCAGCAGAACGCGGTGTCGTTCCCGTTCACGGTGGAGCAGGTCGTGCGGATGGGCCGTGCGCCGTGGGCGCGCACGCCCGCCGAGGACGACGACGACTCCGCGGTCGCGCGCGCGCTCGAGGTCACCGACCTCGTGCCGCTCGCCGGGCGCGGCGTCACGTCGCTGTCGGGCGGCGAGCGCGCGCGGGCCGCCCTCGCGCGGGTGCTCGCGCAGGCGTGCGACGTGCTGCTGCTGGACGAACCCACCGCGGCGCTCGACCTCAGGCACCAGGAGGACGTGCTGCGCATCGCGCGGGGTCGCGCGCGCGATGGCGCGGCGGTGGCTGTGGTGCTGCACGACCTCAACGCGGCGCTCGGTGTCGCCGACCGCGTGACCCTGCTGTCGCGGGGTCGGGTGGTTGCGTCGGGCGCGCCGTCGGAGGTGCTGACGTCCGCCGCGATCGAGGAGGTCTACGGGCAGCGGGTGGATGTGTTCCCCCACCCCGTGTCGGGCACGCCGGTGGTCATGCCGCGGCGCTGACCGGGGTCAGGGACGGAGCGGCAGGAGGTCCGAGATGTCGGCGCGTGTACCCGAGGCGCTGATGCGACCCGAGGCGGCAGCATCCGTCCACTGCTCCCTGCCCGTGGCGAGCGCGATCCAGGTCGCGGGATCCGTTTCGACGACGTTCGGCGGGGTTCCGCGCGTGTGCCGCGGGCCCTCGACCACCTGCACCGCGCCGAACGGCGGCACCCGCACCTCGACGGAGTTGCCCGGGGCCTTCTCGGCGAGCAGCTGCAGCAGGTAGCGGACGGCCGTCGCGTTGTCGGTGCGGGCGGGCGGAGCGGAGGCCGCCACCGCCGCCGCGACCGCGCTCAGCGCCGCGCGGCCGTCATCGGTCGAGATCTTGCGGGCCACGGTGCCAGGTTACGCCGACGCCCGGTTCCCAATTCAGGACGAGCGAACGCCGCCCTCGACGCCACCCGCGATATTCCGCGCCGTCGACCGGGGGCGGCGCGCACCCATCCTGAGTTGGGAACCGGAGAGCGGGGCCTGGGGACGAGGCCGGCCGCACCCGGCGCCCGAAACAGCGCGGAGGGCCGCCGGTAGGCTGGAACGCGTGAAGATCCTGGTTCTCGGCTCGGGCGCGCGAGAGCACGCCATCATCCTGGCGCTGCGGTCGGAGGAGGCCGAGCACGAGATCTTCGCGGCTCCCGGCAACGCCGGCATCGGGCAGGATGCGCAGCTCGTCGCCCTCGACCAGAACGACCCCGTGGCGGTCAGCCAGTTCGCGATCGACCACGACATCGCCCTCGTCGTGATCGGCCCGGAGGCACCGCTGGTCGCAGGCGTCGCCGATGCGGTGCGCAAGCGGGGCATCCCGGCGTTCGGGCCCGGCAAGGAGGCCGCACAGCTCGAGGGCTCCAAGACGTTCGCGAAGCGGATCATGGATGCCGCGGGGGTTCCGACGGGTCGCGCCGTGCGCGCGCACACGCGCGCCGAGGTCGAGGCCGCGTTCGACGATCTCGGCTCCCCGCACGTCGTCAAGGCCGACGGACTCGCCGCCGGCAAGGGCGTCATCGTGACCTCTGACCGCGCCGCTGCGCTCGCCCACGCCGACGAGTACCTTCCGACGGGCGCCGTGCTCGTCGAGGAGTTCCTCTCGGGCCCCGAGGTGTCGCTCTTCTTCCTCAGCGACGGCGACCACGTGCTGCCGCTCAGCCCCGCCCAGGACTACAAGCGCCTGCTCGACGGCGACGAGGGTCCCAACACCGGCGGCATGGGCGCGTACTCGCCGCTGCCGTGGCTCGACGGCAAGTTCGGCAGCGAGCGCGAGTTCGTCGAGCTCGTCACGCGCGACATCGCCGAGCCGGTCATCCGTCAATTGGATGCTGAGGGCACGCCGTTCATCGGACTCCTCTACGCCGGTCTCATCCTGACCGACGACGGCGTGAAGGTCATCGAGTTCAACGCGCGCTTCGGCGACCCCGAGACCCAGGTGGTGCTGCCGCGGCTCGTCGACCCGCTGTCGGAGCTGCTGCTGGCCGCGGCATCCGGTCACCTCGAGGATCTCCCCCTCCCGGCCTTCGCCAACGACGTCGCCGTGACCGTCGTGCTCGCGAGCGAGGGCTACCCGGCATCGCCGGTGACCGGCCGCGCGCTGACGAACCTGCGCGAGGCCGAGGCCGTCAACGGGGTGCACCTCGCCCACGCCGCCACCGCCGAGACCGACGGCGGACTCGTCGCGACGGGCGGCCGCGTGCTCAACGTCGTCGGCGTCGGCACGACGTTCGTCGAGGCCCGCGACCGCGCCTACCGCGCGCTCGGCGCGATCGGCCTCGAGGGCGGCCAGCACCGCACCGACATCGCCGCGCGCGTCGCCGAAGGGCTCTGACGCATGCGGCGGCGCGCAGCATCCGTCCTCTCCGTCGCCCTGCTGCTCGTCGGCGGCGCCGTGTCGGGATGCTCGGCGAGCGTCGACATCGACGCTCCGGGCAAGGAGCTGATGGACCAGGCGCACCAGGTCGCGAACGAGGCGCTCGTGGCCGCCGCGACCACGGGGCTGCAGGCGCTGCAGGCTGCCGGCGGCGTGACCGAGGAAGCCGTGCGCGACGCGCTCGAGGCCGCTGGCGCGGCTGAGGTCGAGACCCGCGTCGTGGGCGACAGCCTGCTGTTCGGCGCAGAGGTCTCGGGCGGGTGCGTGTACGGATCCGTCGGCGCCTCGGGCACCGTCTCGATCGACCTCGGTGGCGTGAACGCCGACGGCGGGTGCCTGCGCGAGGAGTGACCGGCCTACGGCCCACGCGGTGCACGCTCACGCCTCTTCGCGCGCGCCGCGGCGATCGGCGCCGGCGGAACCGTGCGTCCTCAACTGAGGACCGTTGCCGAGCTGAGGATCCCCTCCCACAGTACGGCCCTCACCTCGGCTCCGCTCCTCAGTTGAGGAGCAGCGCACGCCCCACAGGAGCGTGAGCGGTCGGCAACCAAGGCTTGCGTGATCGGTGGGCCGTGCGCGTTGCCGCCCTCGCGACGCCCGGCGAAGCTGGGAGGAGCCTGCCGCGCCGTGATCGGCGTCCGTCGGCGAGGCGTCTGGAGGATCCCGTGAGCACCACCGTCAGCCCCAACCTCGTGGAGGGCCGCTTCTCGACCGACGCGTCCGGCGACCCCATCGAGGTGCGTGATCCCGCGACCAGCGACCTCGTCGGGCTGGTCCCGGCGATGGGCCCCGCCGACGTCGACGCCGTGCTCGATGCCGCCGTGCGCGGCGCGAAGGCGTGGCGCGCAACCGGGCCGATCGAGCGCGGCCGGGTGCTGCTCGACGCGGCGACGCTGATACGGAAGGATGCCGCAGACCTGACGTCGCTCATCGTCACCGAGATGGGCAAGACCACCGCGGAGGCGCGGGGCGAGGTCGGCAAGGCTGCCGAGTTCTTCGAGTACTACGGCGGGCTCGGCCGCGCGCCGTTCGGCGAGCTCATCCCCGACGCGCGCCCCGGCACTTTCGCACTGCAGAAGCGCGAGCCGATCGGTGTGGTGCTGCTCATCACGCCGTGGAACGACCCGCTGCTCACCCCGGCGCGCAAGATGGCGCCCGCCCTCATCGCGGGCAACGCCGTCGTCATCAAGCCCGCGACCGAGACGCCGCTCGTCACGCTGCGCCTCGCCGAGATCCTGCACCGCGCGGGGGTGCCCGCGGGGGTCCTCGGCACCGTGACCGGACGCGGCTCCGTCATCGGCGATGTGCTCGCGACCGACCGGCGCCTCGCCGCCGTCTCGTTCACGGGCTCGACTGCCGTGGGCCTCGACCTGCAGCGCAAGCTCGCGGGAAGCAGCATCCGTGTGCAGACCGAGATGGGCGGCAAGAACGCCGCCGTCGTGCTCGACGACGCCGATCTCGACCTCGTCGTGCCGGTGCTGATGGCGGGCGCGTTCGGGCAGGCCGGTCAGCGCTGCACCGCGACCAGCCGCCTCATCGTGCAGCGCGGCGTCGCGGCCGAGCTGCGGGCACGGGTCGCAGCATCCGTCGAAGCACTCCGCGTCGGAGCCGGCGGTGCCGAGGGCACGGATGTGGGTCCGGTGGTCAGCCGCAGCGCGCAGCGCGACATCACGGACCGGGTGGATGCCGCACTCGGCGAAGGCGCAACCGTCATCGCCCGCGCGGCGCTCGCCGACGGGCTCGCCGAGCACGGGGCGTTCGTCGAGCCGCTGTTCGTGGCGTTCGACCGCGACAACAGCCTGTGGCGCGACGAGGTGTTCGGGCCGGTGCTCGGCATGATCGAGGTCGACACGCTCGACGAAGCGATCGAGGCCGTGAACGACTCGGCGTACGGCCTGTCGAGCGCCGTGTACACGCGCAGCCTCGACGCGGCGTTCCGCTTCGTGGACGAGGTCGACACCGGGCAGGTCTCGGTGAACCAGCCAACGAGCGGGTGGGACATCCACCAGGCATTCGGGGGCTTCAAGGAATCGGGTTCGCCGTTCAAGGAGCAGGGCCTCGAAGCGCTGCGCTTCTACACGCGCGTGAAGACCGCGGCTGTGAGGACCCACTGATGGCGGGCGCGACTCGGCGCACCGGGATCATCGGTGGCGGCATCGTGGGCGTCGCCCTCGCCCGTGCGCTGAGCGCCCGCGGCGATGACGTGACGGTGCTGGAGAAGGAGGGCCGGCTGTCGCAGCACCAGACCGGGCACAACTCCGGGGTGGTGCACGCGGGGCTGTACTACAAGCCGGGGTCGCTGAAGGCGACGTTGTGCGCGGCGGGGCGGGTGTCGATCCGGGAGTTCTGCGAGGAGAAGGGCCTCCCGTACCGGGAGGTCGGCAAGCTCGTGGTCGCGGTGGACGAGTCCGAGCTCGACGCGCTGGCCGAGATCGAGCGGCGGTCGCTGGAGAACGGCGTTCCGGACCTCACCCGCATCGACGACGTCGAGCGGCTGCGGGAGATCGAGCCGCACGTCGCGGGCGTCGCGGCGGTGCACTCGCCGCACACCGCCGTGGTGGACTACGCGTCGATCACCGAGGCGATGGCGCAGGACGTCCGCGCGGCGGGCGGCGAGGTGCGGCTCGGTCATGAGGTCACCGCGATGTCGCTGGAGAACGGCCGGGTGCGGGTGGTGACGCCGGTGTCGGAGGACGTGTTCGACCGCGTCATCGTGTGCGCCGGCCTGCAGTCCGACGTGGTGGCCCGGTTCGTCGGCGCCGACCCGTCGCCGAAGATCCTGCCGTTCCGCGGCGAGTACTGGGAGCTCGCACCGGCGCGCACCGACCTGGTGAAGGGGATGATCTACCCGGTGCCCGACCCGCGGTTCCCGTTCCTCGGCGTGCACTTCACGCGCGGCGTGTACGACAACGTGCACGTCGGCCCGAACGCGGTGCCGGCGCTGGCCCGCGAGGGGTACAGCTGGCTGCAGTGGTCGGTGAAGGACACGGTCGAGTCGCTGCGCTGGCCGGGCGCCTGGCCGCTCGCGAAGCAGCACTGGAAGATGGGCGTCGACGAGATCTCCGGGTCCCTCATCAAGCCGCTGTACTTCCAGAAGGCGCGCCGGTTCATCCCCGAGCTGCGCTCGTCGGACCTCGCCCACAAGCACGGCGCCGGGGTGCGCGCGCAGGCCTGGGGCCGCGCCGGCGAGCTCCTCGACGACTTCGCCGTCGACCAGGTCGGGCCGGTCACACTGCTGCGCAACGCCCCCTCGCCCGCCGCCACGAGCTCGATCGCCATCGCCGAGTACGTCATCGACCACTACCTCGACGCCGCATCCGCGACGAAAACGAAGATGACGGATGCTGCGCCCCCCGCTGCGCCCGTCGCGCAGGCGCCCGCGACGGCGAAGGCCGCGGGCTGAGGCATCCGTCCATGCGCATCGTCGCCCTGTACGGCACCGAGTCGGGCAATGCCGAGGCGGTCGCGCTCGGCATCGCGAAGGCTGTGACCGGCGTCGAGGTCGTGAACATGGCGGACGCCGGGGTCGACGTGTTCGAGCCGGGCGCGCTGTACCTGATCTCGTGCGCGACCCATGGCGGCGGCGAGCTGCCCGGGTTCGCCCAGTTCCTGCATGACGACCTGCTCGACCTGGCGCCCGACCTCGGCGGCGTGACCTACGCGATGTTCGGTCTCGGCGACACGTCATACGACGAGCGCTACAACCGCGGGGCGCACCAGTTCGACGAGTTGTTGCGGTCCCTCGGGGCGACGCGGGTCGGCCCGTTCGGCGAGCACGACGTCATGACCCGCGCCGACCCCGCCGAGCTCGGCGTCGCGTGGGCGAGGGAGGTCCTCGCCGAGACCTCGCCATGACGGGCTCGGACTCGGCTCCGTCGCGTGGTTCGGGCGCGGTGCCCGAACCCATGGAGAGTACGCGCGGTCGAAATCATCACACGCGGTCGTTCGCAACGGGCGCGAACGCCGGTCTCGACAGCGCGAGCGCCGAGCCCGCGCCGAACTCACGCGCGAGCACGGATCCCGTGGCGGCGCCGGCTCGGCCGCCGGCGGGGCTCGACCCCGGCACGCGGCGGATGCTGTGGCGGTTCGCGCCCATGATCTACGGGCCGACGCTGCTGTTCGGGCTCGCCGAAGGCGCGCTGCTGCCGCTGCTGCCCGTGATCGCCGCGTCGCTCGGGGCGGACGTCGCCCAGGCCGCTCTCATCGTCTCTGTCATCGTGGTCGCCAGGCTGATCGGCAACCTGCCCGCCGGATGGCTCGTCACGCGGATCGGCGAACGGCGCACGATGGCGATCGCGGGGTGCCTCGCCCTCGCCGGCGGCGTCGGCGTGCTGGTCGCGCCGGGCCTCGCGGTGCTCGCGGCCGCGTCGTTCCTCGTCGGGCTGTGCGCGTCGGCGTTCGGCCTCGCACGGCACGCGTTCATGACGACGCGCGTGCCGCTGCGCTACCGCGCCCGCGCGCTGTCGGTGCTCGGCGGCTCGTTCCGTCTCGGCATGTTCGCGGGGCCGTTCATCGCCGCCGCGCTGCTGGCGTGGTCGGGATCCACCGATGCCGCCGTGTGGTTCTTCCTCGCGATGCTCGTCGCCCTGGTGGTGCTCGTGCTCGTCGGCCGCGACCCCGAGGAGCAGCTCGAGAGCGAAGGGCTGCTGCCCTCCCACCCGCAGGCCGCGCATCCTCCACGGCCGGCTCGCAGACCGGCAGCCGCATCGGACGGGGTCTTCCCGACGATGTGGCGCCATCGCGGCGTGCTCGCGCGGATGGGCCTGCCCGCAGCATCCCTCTCCGGACTCCGCCAGGCCCGCGTGTACCTGTTGCCGCTGTGGGGCGTCTCGCTGGGGCTCGATGCCGAGGCGATCGCTCTGATCGTCGGCCTGACCGGCGCCCTCGAGTTCGCGCTGTTCTACTCAAGCGGCCAGATCATGGACCGCTGGGGGCGGCTGTGGGCCTGCGTGCCTTCGATGGTGCTGATGGGCGGCGCCTTCCTCGGCCTCGCGTTCACCCACGACCTCGACGCCGCGACCGCGTGGTTCGTCGCGGGGGCGATCGTCGTGGGTGTCGGCAACGGCCTGTCCAGCGGCATCCTGATGACCCTCGGCGCCGATATCGCGCCGGCATCGAATCCCGCGCCGTTCCTCGGATCATGGCGGACCTTGACGGATGCCGGAGCCGCCGCCACCCCGCTCCTCATCGCCGGGGTGACCGCTGCGCTGTCGCTTCCCGTCGCGACCGCGCTCGTGGGCGCGCTCGGGCTGCTGGGCGCGGCGGGGTTCGCGGTGTACGTGCCCCGGTACGTCCCGCACGCGGCTCACGACCGCTGACCCGCGGTACTCCCGGCGCTCTCGCGGGCTCAGGGATCGGCCGATCGGACGAGGCGTTCGAGCCGGGCGGCCGAAGCGGCGCGGGCCTCATCGCGGCGAGCATGGCGGCATGACCACCGCCACCACCCTCCCGCAGGCCGCCCGACGCCGGCCGGAATGGCTCGTGCCCGCCGGGCTCATCGTCCTGAGCCTCGTGCCGATCGTGGCCGGGTCCGCCCGGCTGACGCAGCTGACCACGGGGGCCGCGGTCACCGCGGAGAACGCCCGGTTCTTCGACTCGCCTATCCCGGTCGTCGCGCACATCATCGGCTCGAGCGTGTTCCTCGTGCTCGGTGCGGTGCAGTTCGCCCCGTCGTTGCGACGCCGGCGCTGGCACCGCATCGCCGGACGCATCGTCGCGCCCGCGGGGCTGGTCTCGGCGCTGTCGGCGCTGTGGATGACGCTGTTCTACGACATCCCCTCGGCTGTCACCGGCCCGGGTCTGCACGCGATCCGGATCCTCCTCGGCACGACCATGGCCGCCGCGATCGTTTTCGCGTTCGTTGCGATCAGGCGGGGCGACGTGCGCACGCACAGCGCGTGGATGACCCGCGCCTACGCGATCGGCATGGGTGCCGGCACCCAGGTGCTCGTGTTCCTGCCCTACACGCTGCTGGCCGGCACACCCGCTCCCCTCACCTACACGGCGCTCATGACGGCGGGCTGGGCGATCAACCTCGTCATCGCCGAGATCGTCATCCGCCGCCGCGCCCGCACGGGTCGGCGGCGCAGCGGCACCCCGGTGGCGGCGGCCGGTGCGCACCTATCATGAGGGCATGACGAGCCCGGTCCGCGCGCTCTGGGACGCGCCCGCGGCGGTTCCGGCGCCGCCGCGGCGGGTCTGGCGGGACTGGGTGCTCGTCGGCGTGATCCCGGTGCTCGCCGTCTTCGAGGCATCCGTCCGCGTCGACGTGCCGTGGCGCTGGCTGTGGGCCGTCATGCTCGCCGCGCTCGCGCCCACGCTGCTGTGGCGCCGCTCTCGCCCCTTCACGATGCTCGCGATCGCCTTCGCCGTCGGCACGACGGTGGGGCTCGCCACTGCCGGCGACCCGCAGCTGTACACGACGGCGTACTTCCTGATCCTCCTCTACGCCGTGTTCAGGTGGGGCTCCGGGCGCGCGATGCTCGGCGGCGGCGCGCTCGTCGTCATCGGGATGCTGCTCACCTTCCTCGCCACCCCGCCCGAGCTCGCCGATGTCATCGGCGGCGTGGCCGTGGCGGTGACGACGAGCACTCTCGGCCTCGCCGTGCGGTGGCGGCGACGGGCTCGCACCCGCGAACTCGAGCAGGTGCGGCTGCTCGAGCGCGAGCAGCTCGCCCGCGACCTGCACGACACCGTCGCGCACCACGTGTCGGCGATCGCCATCCAGGCGCAGGCCGGCACCGCGGTGGCTGCCACCGACCCGGGCGCGACGATGCAGGTGCTGCACGCGATCGAGGCCGAGGCGACGCGCACGCTCCGCGAGATGCGCGCGATGGTCGGCGTGCTGCGTACACCTGACGACGCGCTCGCGCCGACTCCGGGCCTCGCCGAGATCCGTGCTCTCGAGAGGACGGATGCTGCGACCCCGGCCGTCGCCGTGAGGCTCGGCGGTGACCTCGACACCGTGCCCCAGGCGGTCGCCGCCGCCGTGTTCCGGATCGCGCAGGAGGCGGTGACGAACGCCCGCCGTCACGCGCGCAGCGCGACGCGGATCGATGTGGGGGTCGATGTCGGCGCCGAGGGCGTGCGGCTCGAGGTCCGCGACGATGGCGCGGGCGCGGCATCCGCTGTTCCGGGATACGGGATCACGGGCATGCGCGAGCGCGCGGCACTGCTCGGCGGGACGTGCGAGGCCGGGCCGGCTCCCGGCGGCGGCTGGGTGGTCGCCGCGACACTCCCGCGGGCAGGATGGGCTGCATGACCGTTCGCGTGCTCGTCGCCGACGACCAGGACCTCGTCCGCACGGGACTGCGGATGATCCTCGACGCGCAGCCCGACATCGAGGTCATCGGCGAGGCGGCCGATGGCACCGAGGCGGTCGCGCTGGCACGGAGCCTTGCACCCGACGTGTGTCTGCTCGACATCCGGATGCCGGTGATGGACGGTCTCGCGGCTACCCGAGCCCTCGCCGGACCGGACGTCGCCGACCCGATCCCCGTCGTGGTGATCACGACGTTCGACCTCGACGAGTACGTCTACGAGGCGCTGCGCTCGGGGGCGCGCGGGTTCCTGCTGAAGGACGCCGGCGCAGTGCTGCTCGCCGAGGCCGTGCGCGCGGCGGCGCGGGGCGACGCGCTCATCGATCCGAACGTCACGGTGCGGCTGATCGAGGCGTTCGCGGGGGCGACTCCGAAGCCGCCGACGCTGCCGTCGAGCCCGCTCACCGACCGGGAGGAGGCCGTGCTTGCCGGCGTCGCCCGCGGACTCGGCAACAGCGAGATCGGCGACGAGCTGCACGTGTCGCTCAGCACCGTGAAGACGCACCTCGCGAGCATCATGACCAAGCTCGGCGCCCGCAACCGCGTCGAGCTCGCGATCTGGGCTCACGAGCGCGGCCGCGGGCCTCACTGAGCGATCCCGACCGCCGAGCGCGCCTCCGGGGGGCGCGACACGCTCGGCGACCGGAGGTCAGAGCGCGACGGCGACCGTGACGTCGGTCGGCACGACGGTCAGGCCCTTCAGCCCATCGCGCAGCACCTGCACCGGTGCGCCGGTGTTGTGGGCGGCGAGCGCCTCGCGCGAAGCCCAGCGCTCGACGATGACGATCGTGCCGTCGTCGGCGAGGTGCGGGTCGTACTGCTCGCAGCCGTCTTCGGCACGAATGCCCTCGACCGCCGCGCGGACGGCGGCGACAGCATCCGTGACCCTCTCCGGATCGGGTTGGATGCGGGCGACCACCGTCACCGCGGCGGTCATGCCTCGTTCCCCCACACCATCGTCGCGAAGGTCTCGACGTGCTCGAGCTTCTTGCGCTGCTGCTCGATGTTCAGCGGAGCGTCGCGGTAGTGGATCGGCTGGAAGCCGCGGTTCGGCAGCAGGCCGATGCGATCGTAGTCGTGCTGATCGAGCGCCGTGTCGATACGCGCCATCACCGTGTCGACGTCTTCGAGATCCGGGTTGAACGCGTCGACGATGCCGATGCCGATCTGCTTGTCGTCGGGCACGAGGGTCGGGAAGTCGCGCGCGACGATCGCATCGGTGTGGAACGGGAACGTGAACTTGTCGTAGTCCGACGCGAACAGCTGCTCGGCGCGCCGCACGTCGAGGTCGCCCCCGAGGTCGTCGTCCCACCCGATCGTGAGCGCGACCTTCTGGTCCTCGTCCTTCTCGATGCCGGCGACCACGGCCGCGTCGATCGAGAGGGCTTCGTCGAAAGACATCTCGCCGACCTCGCCGCCGGCAAGATAGGTGAAGTAGTCCGGGTTGTCGAACTGCACGAACTTCACTCCGATCTCGAACAGCAGCTCGAGCTCGTCGCGCAGCATCTCGGCGACCGCGTCGCCGACGGCAGCCGCGCCCGGGTACGCGCGCCGCGCGTCGGGCGTGTAGGTGTGCGCGGCGATGTGGGCTGCCGAGGGTAGCTTCACCTTGACGGGGAACCCCGTGTTGTCGAGCAGGAACCGTGCCGCGTCTGTGGCGATGGGCTTGCGCTGCTTCAGCGGGCCGTCGACGGTCCACGTGCCGAGGCCCGAGGGCTCCATCGCGTCGGGCATGCGGCTGAAGCCGGCGACGGACTGCAGCACGGCGCTGCGGTAGTCGCCGTCGCGGAAGTTGCCGTCCGACAGGCACGAGAGGGTGAGATGGCGCTGGTACGAGATGAACTCGAGGATCGCCTCGTCCTCGACCTGCTGCCGCTCGTCGGCGGTGATCTCGCCGGCGCGGAACTTCTTGCGCGCCTGCTGGATCGAGTCGGGGCGGACGTTGTCGCCGTGGTTGTCGATGCGATACGAGAAGAGATTGGCCATCGTCGGCCCCTTCCTAGTGCTTGGGGTCGCCGGCGCCCTTGGCCCCGGCCCATTCGTCGAAGTCGGTCTCGTAGCCGAGCTCGGTGAGGATCGACTGCGCGAGGGCCTCGTCCTCCTGCGGCGTGCCGCCCGAGACGCCCACACCGCCGACGAACTCGCCCTCGCGTTTGAGCGTCACGCCTCCCCCGGTCGCGACGATGGGGAACTGCCCGAGATCGCCGACCTTGCTGAAGAACACCGGGTCGGACGTCGACCAGCCCTTGAGCATGCCGCTGGGTCGCTGCATGACGGCAGAGGTGTAGGCCTTGGACAGCGCGATGAGCGGGGTCATCGGGCGTGCGCCGTCGAAGCGGCGGATGCTCACGATGAAACCGCCGGAGTCGACCACGGCGATCGAGAGCCCCTTGCCGAGCCGCAGCGCCTCGCGCTCGGCGACCTCCATGATCTTCTCGGCCTCGTCCTGCATCACGTTCTTGGGCATCTCACGCCTCCTTCGTCACGGCGGGTGCGGCGCCGACGCCGACCGGCGCCAGGGCATCGACGAGCTTCTTCACGGCCGCGTTGAACTGCTCGGGCCGTTCCCAGTACATGGAGTGCGGGGCATCCGGCACGATCTCCAGCAGCGATCCCTCGATGAGCTCGCGCGCCGCCGTCACGGTCGTAGGGCTCAGCACCGCGTCCTTCTCCCCCGCGAGGAAGGCGACACGGATGCCGCTGCCGGCCACGTCGGCGGGCGTCGGGCCGTCGCTCGAGAGGTTGCGGAGGTCCTGCATGCGCGCCTTGTTGAACGTGCCCATCTGCGTGAAGAGGAAGGTCTTCGCAGCCTCCTCCTCGCGGAACCGCTTCGTCAGCAGCCGGTCGATGACCGGGAGCTTCTCGGCCTCGGCGCGGTCGGCCTTGACCAGCGGCGTCACCTCGGGGGCGTCGATGCCGCCGAGCGAGTGCGCGAGGATCACGCCGCGCACGCGCTCGGGCATGCGCAGCGCCGCCTTGAGCGCCGCGGCCGCGCCGATCGACTGGCCGAGGAGCACGGCGTCGGTGAGGTCGGCGTCCTCGAGGACGGCGACGATGTCGCCGGGGAAGTTGAGGCTGTCGTACGTCTCGTCGGCGTCGGAGTTGCCGAAGCCGCGGAGGTCGAGCGTCACGATCGTGTGCTGGTCGCGGAGTGCGGCGACCTGCTGCCACCACGCGGCGTGGTGGCCGCCGGAGCCGTGCACGAAGACGATCGGCGATCCTTCGCCGTGCACCTCGTAGTAGATCTGTGTGCCGTTGTTATCGACTCTTGGCATGGGTGTCCCTTGCGGTGGGCCCGGATCGGTTGGTCGGGCGGTGTTCGTTCGGTGGCTCGGGCGTTTCGACTCGCTCGTTCCTCGCTCGCTCAACGAGCGGGATTCCCGAGCGAGCCGGGCCAATCAGGCGGGGCGCTTGCCGTGGAAGACGAGCTCGATCATCGTGTGGTCGGGGTCGTGGATGTAGCAGAACTTGGAGTTGTTCTCGGGGCGCTCGACCGGACGCGTGTGGCGGATGCCGAGACTGTCGAGGTGCCCGAGGAAGCCGTCCCAGTCCTCGACCTCCATGGCGAAGTGGTACGGCGCCATGCGGTCCATCTCCTCGACCGGCGTGAAGTGCAGGTCGAAGCGGCCCTTCGTCATGAGCACCACGCGGGTGTTGCTCTTGGGCATGACGCGCTTGAGACCGAAGACCTTCGTGTACCACTCGACAGTGCGGTCGACGTTCGTCGTCGGGAAGTTGACGTGGTGGATGTACTTCGGCTCGATGCTGCGCCCCTGCTCGTCGAACTTCGGCTCGGGCAGGCTGAAACCCTTCTCGACGTGCGTCGGGGCGGCGGCCGTCTCGGGCGTCGCCTGGGTGGTGTCGGTGGTGCTCATGCGGGCACTCCCTCTCTGTCGGTGCCGGCGGCCTCGCCGACGCTGGTGTCGATGCGGGCGCCCTCGGCGACCACGGTGTTGGTGAGCGTTCCGATTCCGGAGATCTCGATGTCGATGACGTCGCCGACGCCCATCGGGGTGTTTCCGTCGGCACCCATCCACAGCACGTCGCCGGGGTGCACGGTGATGTACTTCGTCATCTCGACGAGGAAGTCGTAGGGATCGAAGATCATGTCGCCCGTCTCGAACGACGCGTCGACGACGCCGTTTCGCCAGACGGTGGTCGTCGACAGCAGCGGGTCGACGTCAGTCTCGATCCACGGCCCCATGGGCTTGAACGTGTCGGCGTTCTTGGCGCGCCAGAAAGTGCGGTCCGCGTGCTGCCACTCGCGCGCGCTCACGTCGTTGCCGATCGTCCAGCCGAAGACGGCTGCCTTCGCCTCCTCGCGGGTCGCGTGGCGCAGCGTTCGGCCGATCACCGCGACCACCTCGGCCTCGGTCTCGAAGCGCCCCTCGACGTCGGCGGGCTTCACGATCGCGGCACCGTGGCCGACGAGCGCACTCTGGGCGCGGTACCCCACCTCGGGGTGCGGCCCCACCTTGATCGGGTCGTACCCGAGCTCCTCGTGGTGGCGGTTGTGCGCCTTGTAGTTGAAGCCCGCCGCGTAGAACGTGCCGGGTACAACCGGTGGGAGCAGCACGACGGAGGACAACGGATGCCGCGACCCGCGCTTGTGCGGAGCCCACGGGGCATCCGAGATCTCGACGACGTCGTCGCCGTCCACGAGCGCGAAGAACTCGCGCCCTTCGGCAAGCTCAGGGACCGATCCAGGTTGCTGAGCTTGTCGAAGCACCGCCCGAACGAAGCGCATCTCTCCCCGATCCTCAGCGCAGCTTGTGCGAGACGCGCTTGGTGATGAGGTACGCCTGCACGCCCTCGGGGCCGGACTCGCGGCCGAGGCCGCTCTCTTTCACGCCGCCCGACGGCGCCTCGGTGACCGAGCCGCCGCAGTGGTTGATCGAGAGGATGCCCGCCTCGAACCCGCGGGCGAGGACGTCGGCCGTCGACGCGGACTCGGTGAAGCCGTACGCGGCGAGGCCGAACGGCAGCGAGTTCGCGATGCGGATCGCGTCGTCGAGGTCGGTGAACGTCGTGATCGGGGCGATGGGACCGAACGGCTCCTCGCTCATCACCTCGGCGGAAAGCGGCACGTTCGTGAGCACGGTCGGGGCGTAGAAGCACCCCTGCTCACCGATGCGGTGCCCGCCGGTGGCGACGGTTGCGCCGTGGGCGACGGCATCCGTCACGAGAGCATGAGTGGAATCGACGCGCTTGGCGTTGATGAGCGGGCCCATCGTGACGTCGTCGTCGAGCGGGTCGCCCACGACGAGCGCCTCGGCGAGGCGCACCATCTCGGCCGTGAAGGCCTCGGCGATCGACTCGTGCACGAGGAACCGGCTGGGCGACGTGCACACCTGCCCGGCGTTGGCCCACTTGGCCGCCGACGCACGTCGCGCCGCCTGGATCGGGTCTGCGTCGGCCGCGACGATGACGGGGGCGTGGCCGCCGAGCTCCATGATGGTCGGCTTCATGAGTCCGCCAGCGCGGGCGTTGAGCTCCTTGCCGACCGGCACCGAGCCGGTGAACGCGATGAGGCGGGTGGTCGGCGAGTCGATGAGGTGCTCGGCGGTCTCGGCGCCGCGGCCGAACACGAGGTTGAGCACGCCCGCCGGCAGCCCGGCATCGTGGAACGCCTGCACCAGCGCGCACACCGTGGCCGGCACCTCCTGCGAGGCCTTGATCACGAGCGTGCAGCCCGCGGCGATCGCCGCCGACATCTTGCGCATGGGCGAACCGGCGGGAAAGTTCCACGGCACGATCGCGCCGACGACACCCACGGGCTCGTAGCGGACCGTGAGCGATGTGTCGACGTCGGTCGGGATGATGCGGCCGTACAGGCGCCGGGTCTCCTGTGCGCACCACTCGAGCGTGCCCGACACGCGCAGCACCTCGGTGGTCGCGTCCTTCACCGGCTTGCCCTGCTCGACGGCCATGAGGCGACCGATCTCAGGTGCCCGCTCGCGCAGCAGCGCGACGGTCTTCATGAGGATGCGCGCCTTCTCGAACGCGGACGTGTCGCGCCACGCGGGGAACGCCCGGTCGGCGGCGGCGAGCGCGTCGTCGAGATCGGATGCCTCGGCCCGGGCGACGTGCCCGATCACCGAGTCGTCGACGGGGTTCAGCACATCGAACGTGCGACCCTGGGCGCCCTCGCGCCACTGGCCGTCGATGTAGAGGCCGAGGCGCGCGGCCGAGTAGATCTCGGCGGCGCGGGACGCGGCATCCGTGCGGGTATCGGCTGCGATGGTCATGCCAGGGCCGTTCCTTCCGACGTGTTGGGAACCGCGGAATCGCGGTTGGTCTCGAGCACCCAGATGTGGTGCGGCGGGGTCTCTTCGTGCACCCGCGTGGGATACGTGTCGTCGACACGATCCATGTCGGCGGCGTATTCGACGCGGCCGCCCGCGGGGCAGTGCACGAAGCGGAACACGTTCGACCCGACGGTGTGGCGACCCAGGCGACGCGCCTCGCGCCAGCCCTTCTGGATCATGTGGTTGCCGCCCTCGATCACGTCGTCGAAGCCCGAGACCTCGAAGGAGACGTGGTTGGTGCCGGCGCGATCGGGCCGGTGGCACAGCAGGAAGTTGTGCTGGTCGTCGTCGCCCTCGATCTGCATGAACACGCCCATCGGCTTGACGATGTCGACGGCGCGGAAGTTCAGGCGATCGAGGTAGAAGTCGATCGCCTCGTCCTTGCCGGCCTTCGGGATGTTCAGCGCGACGTGGCACATGCGGATGGGACGGATGTCGGCGATCGGCCCGTGCGGCTGGTTCCAGCGCTCGATGTGGCCGCGGCTGTTGTAGCGGCGGGGGTCGTAGTCGACGTGCTCGGGCGCGGTGACGGCGAGCGCGAGGCCGAAGCCGGTCTCGTCGAGGGTGTGGGCGACGCCGTCCGCGTCGACCGTGACCTCGCGGTCGGTGCGGAGGTCGGCCACCAGGGCGTCGAGCGCCTCCTGCGTGTCGACGCCCCACACCACTTCGCGGATGCCCGACGTCGCCTCGACGGATGCCGGAAGGGTCGGGTCGTCGATGCGCTTGAGCACGAGACGCTGGTCGACCTGCGTCGTCAGCACGACCTCGTTGTCGGTCCGGGCGACGAGCTCGAGGCCGAAATCGACGAAGAACCGCGCGCACTCGTCGAGGTCGTCGACGCCGTACACGACGGATTCGATGCGTTCGATCGCCATGCGCTCAGGCCTCTCGGTGGGGGGTCGCAGTCGAGTCTGCGCCCTGGGCTGCGAGGGCGGGAGCCTCCGACGCGAACCCTTTCGTTGCGCGGTCTGCATGCAGGCCGGCGCGGATGCGGACGAGGGCGTCGACCGCGCTCTCGGGCACGCCGACGGTGTCGGCGGCCGCGTGCCAGGCGCTCTCGACGAGCCCCGCCCACGAGGTGCGGAGCTTGCCGATGGTCTCGTCGGCGAGCGGCGTCGCGTCGATGCGGATCGCGCGGCCGTCGGCCTCGTCGCGCTGCGAGGTGATGTAGCCGCGGCCGCGCAGGTCGCGCAGCGCCACGCTCACGTTGGCCCGCTGAAGCCCGCTGCCGTCGGCGATGTCGGAGGCCGAGCAGCCGGGGTGATTGTGCACGTAGCGCATCACCTGGCCCTGCGTCTGAGTCAGCGGGACGACAGGCGTCGTCTGCACCGCCCGCAGCTGGATCTCGCGGGCGATGTCGATCACCAGTTCGGCCAGCAGCCGGAACGTCGGGTCGGTGTTCGCTTCTTCGCTCATCGGGCCTCCTCGCTCGATTTGATTATCAAAACATAATCACTTTGTCGAGGCAACCCTGATCTCCTCGACCGAAGTCCCGGGGCCTCGGTAGCGACCGTTCCTCAGTTGAGGACCAGGGCCAAGATGAGGGGCGCAGACGCCGGATCGGTCCTCATTTCGGCCCCGGCCCTCAGTTGAGGAGCCGCTCGCGGACCTCAGTCGAGGAGCCGCCCGCGGACCTCAGTTGAGGACCGGTTGCGCGGCCGCGGCGGCGCGGGTGCGGAACCAGGTCGTCATGAAGTCGAGGAAGATGCGCACGCGCTCGGGGGTGCGACCGCCCGGTCCGTGCACGGCGTAGAGGGCGCGCGCCGGGGGCTGGTGCTGTGGCAGCAGCTCGACCAGCTCCCCCGTCGCCAGCCGGGCCTCGGCGGGGCGGCGCGGGATGAGGGCGATGCCGCATCCCTCCTCCAGGAGCTTCTCGATCACCAGGTACGAGTTCGCGATGACCGCGGCATCCTGCACCTTGAAATGGATCGTGTCAGCACCCGACCCGAGCCGCCAGACCGGGTCGTTCGGATGGAGCAGGCACAGGTGGTCGTTCAGCTCGGCGACCGTCTCAGGCGTTCCCTTGCGCCGTAGGTAGTCGGAGGATGCGGCGAGCACGAACGGCAGCTCCGAGACGCGGCGCACGAGCACGTTCGAGTCGCGCAGGTCGCGGGTGTGGAAGGCGACGTCGTAGCCGCGGTCGAGGAAGTCGTAGTTCCGGTCCGACATGCCCCCGAGCTCGAAGCGCACCTGGATCTTCGGGTGCTCGCGCACGAACGCGGCGATCGCGTCGCCGACTTCAAGCGTGCCGATCCACTTCGGGCAGATGATCGAGAGCGTCCCCTCCGGCGCGTCGCGCGACCCCGAGAGCGAGGCATCCTCGTCGTCGATCTCGTCGAGGATGCGCTCCGCGAACTCGGCGTAGCGCTTCCCCGCCTCGGTGAGGCTCACCGAGCGCGCCGTGCGGTTCACCAGTCGCACGCCGACCTGCCGCTCGAGATCGGCGACGTGCCGCGAGACCAGCGAGCCCGAGATCGCGAGCTCCCGCGCCGCAGCGCTGAAGCTCGACGACTTCGCGACGGTGACGAACGTCTTCATGACGACCAGACGATCCACGGCGACCTCCTCGTTCCCGACGACCGTCGTCGTGAACTGAATGGAGCCTACCTATGCACGATCTGCACAGCTCTATTCCGAGGTTGCAAGGATCGCAACCTCAGTCTGAAGACACCGCAGAACGGATGCTGCCGCCCGCCGTCAGACGACCGGCACGAGTCCTTCCGCATGGGCCTTGGCGAACGCCGCGCGCACCGCGCGCCGCTCGTCGCGTCCGGCCGGATGCTGCGCCGGTGTCGCGCCCAGCAGCTTGCGCGTGTACGGATGCTGCGGATCATCGAACACCCGGGACGCCTCGGCGAACTCGACCAGCCGGCCGAGGCGCATGACCGCGATCCGGTCGGAGATGTGCCGCACGATCTCGAGGTTGTGCCCGATGAACAGGTAGCTCATGCCCGTCTCCGCCTGCAGATCGACGAGCAGGTTGATGATCTGGTTCTGCGTCGACAGGTCGAGCGCACTGAGGGCCTCGTCGCAGACGACCAGTCGCGGTTTGAGCACGAGCGCGCGTGCGATCGCGACGCGCTGCTGCTGGCCGCCCGACAACTCGCTGGGGTAACGCTCGAGATGCGCGCGCGTCAGGCCGACGTGATCGAACGTCTCGGCGGCGATGCGCTCGCGTTCCGCCGGGTTGCCCATGCCGTGCCGCTTGAGAGCGGAGGTGACGGCCATCGACGCCGGCTGCCTCGGGTTCAGCGACATCGACGGGTCTTGGAAGACCGCTTGCACGTCGCGGCGGTACGACAGGGGCGTCCGGCGGCCGAGACCGAGGACGTCGGTTCCGTCGAAGCTGATCGCGCCCGCCGACGGCTTCAGCAGGCGGAGGATCGCGCGCCCGACGGTCGATTTCCCCGAACCGGACTCGCCGACGAGGCCCACCGTCTCCCCGGGCAGGATGTCGAACGTCACGTCCTCGACGACGTTCTTCCGCTCTTTGCGGAAGATGCTGCGGGCCTCGTAGCTGATCGACAGGTCGGTGACCTCGAGCAGCGGCGTCCGCCCCGCCTCGGGCCGGGCGTCGGCGACGGGGGTGCTCAGCTCGGTCTTCACCGTGCCACCTCCTTGGTGGGACGCGGCCGTCGCTCGCGTGCGGCGAGAAGCGACTTCGTATACGGATGCTGCGGCTCGTCGAACAACGCCGCCGCAGAGTCGGTGACCTCGACCAGTTCGCCCTGGTACATGACGGCCGCCCGGTCGCACGCCTCCGCCACGACGCCCATGTCGTGCGTGATCAGCAGGATCGCCATGCCGTACTCATCGCGGAGGTCGAGCAGCAGGTCGAGGACCTGGGCCTGCGTCGTGACGTCCAGCGCGCTGGTGGCCTCGTCAGCCACCATCAGCTCGGGACGCGACGCGAGAGCGATGGCGATCGCGACGCGCTGAGCCATGCCGCCCGAGAACTGGTGGGGGTAGTGGCTGAGCCGGGTCTCCGGGTCTTTCACGCCGACCCGGTCCAGCAGCTCGATGGATCGCGCGCGGACCTCCGACTTCGAGAGGTGGAAATGCGCTCGGAGGGGTTCTGCCAGCTGCTTGCCGATGGTGTGCACCGGCGAGAGTGCGGCCATCGGGTCCTGAAACACGGCAGCGATCTTGCTTCCTCGCACGCCACGCAGTTGCTTCTCGGACTTGCCGACGAGGTCCACGCCGTCGAGCAGGATCGAGCCGTGCGAGACGCCGATTCCGGGTGCGAGCAGGCCCAGCACCGCACGGGCGAATGTCGACTTGCCCGATCCGGACTCGCCGATGAGTCCGACGATCTCACCGCGGCCGATGCTGAGCGACGCGCCCTTGACGAGTTCGACCGTGCCCTTCTCGACGCTCTGGAACTCGATGTGCAGGTCGCGCACCTCCAGGACGTTGCCGGCATCGGCCGGCGCGAGAGCGACGTCCTCGTCATCGCGCACGATCGGCGCGACGACGACGCCCTCCGGAACGCCGGCCGGTCCGGTCGGCGTCAGGAATCCGCCGGCGTCGGCGGCCGCCACCGCGCCGGCGGCGGGCCCCTCGACGAGCGCCGCCTGCGCGACGTTGTCGGCGATCTTCTTCGGGCGGCGGAAGGGCTTGCGACGGCCGACGCCGAGCGCCTCGTTGAGTCCGTCGCCGATGACGTTGAAGGCGAGCACGGTGAGGACGATCACGACACCGGGCGGGATCGCCATGAACGGCTGCACCGCGAGCTTCGCCGCGGCGACGCCGAGCAGGCCGCCCCACGAGGGCACGGCGGACTCCAGCCCGATCCCGAGGAAGCTGAGCGCCGACTCGATGATGATCGCCGTGCCCGTCATGATCGCCGCTTGCACGATGAGGGGCGAGGCGAGGTTCGGAAGCACCTGCTTGAAGACGATCGAGCTCTCTCGCAGACCGCTGACGCGGGCGGCGTCGACGTAGAGCTTGCTGCGCTCCGCCATCGTGATCGCACGCGCCATGCGGGCGAAATTCATGCAGAACATGAGACCGATCGCCAGGAGCAACGGCGCCAGCCCACGCCCGAGGATCGAGATGACCGCGAAGGCGACGAGGATGCCCGGCATGGCGTCGAAGACATCGACGAAACGCGTGCCGACGCGGTCGGTCCAGCCGCCGCGGAAACCGAGCAGAAGGCCGATCGGCACGCCGATCAGCATCGCGACGATGACGGCGCCGAAACCGACGGCGAGCGCGACGCGCGCCCCGTAGATGATGCGGCTGAGGGTGTCACGGCCGTTCTCGTCGGTGCCCAGCCAGTGCTCGGGAGACGGACCCTGGAGCACGTTCATGAAGTCGTTCTCGAGCGGGTCGTAAGGCGCGAGCCAGGGGGCGAAGACGGCCCACACGACCACGACGAGGAGCCATGCGAGCGCGATGAGCGTGAGCGGCTGTCGCAGCAGGCGGCGCACCACCTTCGCGCCCTGCTTCTGGTCCCGGGCCGTCGTCTTGATCGCGACGGTCTTGCCGTACTGCGTGTCGGTCATGCGGGTCGGGCCTTCGGGTTGATGAGTCCGTACGAGATGTCGAGGACCATGTTGACGAGGATGACGATGACGCCGATGACCAGCGCCACGCCCTGGACCACCGGGAAGTCCTTCGCCAGGACGCTCTGGAGCATGAGGGTGCCGAGTCCGGGAAAGCTGAAGACCTTCTCCATCACCAGGCTGACGCCGAAGAGCACACCGACCGCGAGCCCGATCGCGGCGAGCGCCGGCACCAGCGAGTTCTTGAACGCGTACGTCCACAGGATGCGCCTGCGGGAGACACCCGCCGCCACCATCGTGTCGATATACCGGGAGCTCAGCGCCTCGGCGACCGCGGTGCGCGTCTGGCGCGCGATGAGGGCCGACGTGCCGATGCCGAGCGCGATCGCCGGCAGGACCAGGCCCGCGAGCCATTTGCTGACGTCCTGCGACGGCGGCGTCCACGCGAGGACGGGAGCGACGTGCAGCTGGATGACGAACACGACCACGAGGATCTGGCCGAGCCAGAACTCCGGGACGGACTGCATGAACGCGGTCAGGCCGGTCACGGCGCGGTCGCGGGGCTGGCCCGCCCGAATCCCCGCGAAGATCCCGAGGCCCATGCCGACGATCACCGCCACCACGAGTCCGCCCACCACCAGTGAGAGCGTCGCGGGCAGGCGCTGGGTGATCATGTCGGTCACCGGCTGACCGGACAGCAGGGACGTGCCCAGGTCTCCCTGGAACGCCGCGGCGTACCAGTCGAAGAGCCGCACGAGGAACGGCTGGTCGAGGCCGAGATGCGCCTCCACCTCGGCGATGGCCTCCGGTGTCGCGGCGGCATCACCGAGGATGGCCGCCGCGACACTGCCGGGCACGAGATACGTGAGCGAGAAGACCAGCAGCGAGACGATGAGCAGCTGGGGGACGGCGAGGACGAGCCGGTAGCCGATGAGCTTCAGCATGTCGGCCTGCTCCGACCTGTCGTTCGCCGTCCCATGGTGCTGCTTCCTTACTCTTGCGGATCTGTCGCGGTGCGCCGCTTCAGCGGCGCGGGTGGGTTACTCGGAGACCACCGGGTAGACGGTGCGGTAGTCGATCAGGTTGATCATGTACGGCTGCGTGGACTCCTGCACACCGGCGACGGTGTCGGTGTTCCAGCCGATGCGCTGACCGCCGACGGCGAACCCGCAGGCGAGCGCCTCGTCGTCGATGATGATCTTCATGACCTCCTGCCAGAGGGCGTCGGCCTCCTCCGAGCTGCCGGCCGCCTTCGCAGCGTCTGCGGCGGCCTTGAGCTCCGGGCTCTCGTACTTCGACGGGTTCTGACGCGCCGTCGAGGCGAACCAGCTGGAGTACCAGTCGAACGGCGTGATCTCGGGGTTCTGGCCGATGCCGAGCGCGTACTTTCCGGTGTTCCAGGTCGATTGGAAGTCCGGGACAGCGAGGTCCTGCACCGTGATGTTCACGCCGTCGAGCTGGTTCATCTGGTCGGCGAAGAACTCGATCTGGCCCTTGAGGAACGGCGCGGCAGGGAAGGTCGCCTCGACGGTCGCGTCGCCCAGGAGGTCTGCGGCCTCGTCGAGGTCGACGGGGTAGCCGACGATGTCGGGGTTGTAGCCGACCTCGCCCTCCAGGAAGTGCTGGTTCGGCACCTCGAGCGTCATGGGGTCGTACTGCTGGTACGCCTCCATGTCGAGCGTCGAGCAGATCGCCTTGCGCACGTCGACGTCGCCGAAGACCCCGCCGGGAGCACGGTCGAAGAACACGACGTTGTTGCGGACGGCGTTGTAGTCGTACCAGTCGATGTTCTCGACGCCCTCGATGCGCGAGAACTGGTCGTTCTCGACGTCGGTGACGTCCAGCTCGTTACCGAGCAGACCGGCGACGGCCGACGTGTCGTCGGCGATGGCGTACAGCTCGACGTTCTCGAAGTACACCGGGTCGCCCCAGTAGTCCTCGTTGAGGGTGAACGCCCACTTCGTGCCGTCGACGGAGTTCGCGGCGTCGTACTTCCACGGACCGGTGCCGACGGGCTCGGTGAGGATGGTGCCGTCCGCGATCGCCGTCGGGCTGGCGATGAGGACGTTGTTGCGCGTGAGCATCGTCAGGAAGGTCGGCGCCGGGAACTTGAAGTTGATCTTGGCCGTGTACTCGTCGACGATGTCGATCGACGCGATCGCCTGCAGCGGACCGGAGTAGGCACCGGGGTTGTCGCGGACGTACTCGAGGTTGGTCTTGACGGCCTCGGCGTTGAACGGCGTCCCGTCGTGGAACGTCACGTCGTCGCGCAGCGTGAGGGTGAGGGCCATCGGCTCCTCGACCCACTCGGTGGCGAGGTTCGGCAGGATCTCGTTGTTGTCCCCGAGCAGCACGAGCGACTCGTACGGCACGTAGTAGTAGCCGGGCTCGATGCGAGCGCCGGGTGCCCACGTGCTGGGCGCGGAGCCCCAGTTGATGCGCAGCGTGCCGGTGGGCTCGCTGGGCGGGCCGGACGTCGCACTGCTGGTCGGGGCGGCGTCGCCACCTCCGCCGGAGCAGCCGGCGAGCATCGCGCCGACGACCACCAGCGGGACCACCACCTTCATCCATCGCTTCTCAAGTGCCATGTGGGACGCCTCCTCGCGTCACTTTCGAGCGCTTCTGCACGCTCGGATCTGGGCTAGAACACCCGCCTTGGTGCTCGGGTCCTGCCACGGTACCTACGGGTCCGCGAGTGGACCCAGACCCCAACCGGCAAGCTAACCGTGCACGATCTGCGGGGTGCGCGGACCGGGTTCGCGGACCCGTTCGATCACGACGTCGCCTGCCACGCCGGCAGCCCCTGCGTCTCGTACATCGCGACGAGATCGGGGAACAGGATGACCCCGTGCCGGTCGGCCCAGTCCTGCCACGCGAGCGAGAGCTCGCCCACGAGCTCGGGGTGCTCGGCGGCGAGATCGCGCAGCTCCGCGCGGTCGACATCCAGATCGTACAGTTCCCACTCCCCGCCGTACTCGCGCACCAGTTTGTGCCGGCCCCGGCGGATGGCCGCATTGCCGATGTGCTCCCAGCAGAGGTCCCGCGGCGGCATCCCATCGCCCTGAAGAAGCCCGATGAGGCTCGCGCCGGTGACGCGGTCGGGCGTCGGCGCGCCCACGGCGGCCGCGATGGTCGGGAGCACGTCGGTCACGTGAGCGGGATCGTGACGGATGCTGCCGCCCACGATTCCGCCCGCAGGCCAGCTCGCGATCATCGGCGCCGCGATGCCGCCCTCGTGCACCCACGACTTGTACAGCCGAAATGGGGTGTTGGACAGGTTCGCCCATGCCCGACCGTAGCTGGCGTAGGTGTCTTCGGTTCCGGGCACGATCGAAGGGTCGTTCCCGATGGAGACCGGCCCGCCGTCGCGGGTGCGATCGGGCGTCACGTGGGGGGCGAAACGTCTGCCCAGCGGGATCTCCATGGCCTCGGCGCCGTTGTCGCTGAGGAACAGCAGCAGGGTGTCGTCGAAGCGCCCGGCGTGGTCGAGCTCGTCGAGGAGCCTTCCGATCGCCCGGTCCATCGCCACCACCTGCGCGGCGTAGACCTCCATGCGTCGAGCCTGCCACGACGCCTCGCCGGCGTCGGTCCATGCGGGCTCGGCATCGTCGCGGGGTGCGGGGTCGAACGACTCGGGGAAGAGCCCGAGGTCAGCCTGGCGCGCACGGCGTCGTTCACGCAGCGCGTCCAAGCCGTCGTCGTAGTCGCCGGATCGATCGCGGATGTCATCCTCCGGCGCCTGCAGCGGCCAGTGCGGCGCGGTGAGCGCGAGGTAGAGGAAGTAGCGGCTGTCGGCAGCCGTCTGCTCGCGCACGAAGTCGACGGCCTCGTCGGCCAGCGCATGCGTGAGGTAGAAGTCGGGGCGGAGCGCGTCGCGCTCGGCGCTCTGCTCGCCGCGGAAGAACGCCTTCGGGGCGAAGTAGCTCGTGCCGCCGCCGATGATCCCGTAGAAGCGGTCGAACCCTCGTCGGGTGGGCCACGTGTCGTCGGCCTCGCTCACCTGCGACGACAGATGCCACTTGCCCGCCAGCGCGGTCGCATAGCCCGCCTCCGACAGCATCGTCGCGAGGGTCGGCACCTCGGGGTCGAGCGAACCGCGGTAGCCGACCGGGCGCGTGAGCACGCCGATCCCGACCTCATGCGAGGGTCGCCCGGTGAGCAGCGCGGCTCTGGTCGGGCTGCAGCGCGGGGTCGTGTAGAAGCTGCTGAGGCGCACGCCGCGCTCGGCGAGCCGGTCCAGGTTCGGCGTCGGGACCTCGCCGCCGTACGACGCGAGGTCGGAGAACCCCAGATCGTCGACGAGGATCACGATCACGTCGGGGCGGGTGGGGGTGGGCGGCGTCATCGCGGCTCCTCGGCTCCTGCGGCGGGTCGCTTCCAGTCTCGCGGGCGCGACGGGGCGCTTCGTGCACGCGAAGACTGCACGGCACGAACCTCTTGGCATGTTATTTCAGTTGACTTACACTTCTGCATACATCTGGGATCCAGCGACATCCGATTCGCAGCCCGAGGCAAAGGAGCCGCACATGGCATGGGAGTTCGTGAGCCTGCAGCAAGGCATCGACGAGGCCGGATCGCCGATCCGCCTGCTCTGGAAGCCGGGCTCAGGCCCGTGGAAGCCGCCGGTCGTCGACGACGAGTACTCCGGCTGGGGTGCGGAGCAGACCGCGTGGCGGACGCAGGTGACGCTCTCCGACCTTTCGTTCCACATGTCCGACACGTTCCTTCGAGGCCCCGACGCCCGACGGCTCCTCGGCGAGGTCAGCGCCAACAACGTCGAGAGCTTCGAGATCGGGCAGGCGAAGCAGTTCGTGCCCGTAGCCGCGGACGGCAACATCATCACCGACGGCATCCTTCTGCGTGACGGCGAGGAGTCGTTCGTGCTGAGCGGCGTCCCCGCCGCGCAGAACTGGGTGACCTCGCACGCGGCGGCCGGCGGCTACGACGTCGAGTTCGAGACCGACGGCTCCATGGAGTTCCGCTTCGGCGAGCAGCCGCGGTTGTTCCGCCTGCAGGTGCAGGGACCCCATGCCCTCGATGTCGTGCACAAGGCGTTCGGCGGACCGCTGCCCGAGACGAAGTTCTTCCACTCCACGCCGGTCACGCTCGCCGGCCGCTCGTTCCGGGCTCTGCGCCACGGCATGGCGGGTCAGGCGGGCTATGAGTTCATCGGCGACTACGCCGATCACGATGCCGTGAAGGATGCGCTCACCGCCGCAGGTGAGGAGTTCGGCATTTCCCTCGTGGGCGCGCTGTCGTACGCGACGAACGGCGTCGAGAGCGGCTGGATCCCCACTCCGACCCCGGCGATCTACACGGATCCGACGCTGGCCGACTACCGTCAGCGCCTCGGCCTGTTCACGTACGAGGGCCAGAACCCGCTCTACGGCTCGTTCTACTCCGACCGCATCGAGGATTACTACACGTCGCCGTGGGAGCTGGGCTACGGCCGCTCGATCTCGTTCAACCACGACTTCATCGGCCGCGACGCCCTGCGGGCGGCGAAGGATCAGGTGCACCGCACCAAGGTCACGCTCGAGCTCGACGCCGACGACGTGCGCGCGCTCGGCGCCGACGACGCCTACCTCAACAACTACGGCCGCCAGCGCATCGAGACCGGCGGCGAGCTGGTGGGCACGACGTTCCAGGCCGCCCGCATCGCGCCGCTCGGACGCGTGCTCGCGCTGTCGCTCGTCGACACGGCGCACGCCGCCCCTGGCACGCAGGTCGAGGTGGTGTGGGGCGACCACCCCGGCCACGGCACCGCACCCGACGCCGACCTCGGCTTCCCGCGCATCCGCGCCACCGTGCAGCCCGCGCCGTACAACGAGTACGCCCGCACCACGTACCGGAAGGACTGACCTGGGGTTACCCCGGGTTTGGGGCGCTTCCCGCACGTTCGGGGCGCGCATTATGCGCCCCGAACGGCACCGACGCGCCCCAAACCTGGAATGACCACGACCGACGAGGGGGACGGATGCCGCGGGCCGCAGCATCCGTCCCCTCTTCTGAGCGTCAGGCTGCGGCGACGGCCGCGGCCTGGCGGTTGCCCGAGCCCTCGGTGGTCTCCGAGAACGGACGCGGGATCACCGTCGCGCGCACCTTCGTCTGCGTGTGCCGCTCGTAGAACGGGCTGTCGACGCTGCCGGCGGGCTCGCCCCACGTGAGCTCGACCTCGTCGCCGACCTGCGCCTCGCCGTCGAGCGAGCCGAGCGAGATCCAGCTGCGGGTGTTCGACGAGTAGGTCGTCAGGTTCATGTTGCCGACGTGGGCGCCGGCCTTCTCCACCCGATCGAACTGCGTCGCGGTGTAGGTCGCGAACGGCATCTCGAGGTACTTGAAGCGGTCCGCGCCTTCGTTGTACATGCTCGCGAAGATGCGTGCGACGTCGTCTCTGTTCCACTCGACCCACGCCTTGCGGCGGTGCGGCTCGTCGATGCGCGCCTCGAGCGCCTCGCGGCCGATGAAGTCGTGGTCGAACTTCGCGATGTGGGTGTAGCCGAGGTCCCACGGCGTCACGTAGTAGTCCTCGATGGCATCCGACACGAACGAACCGGCGATCGCGAGCGTCCCCTCGAA
Source organism: Microbacterium sp. F01 (assembly GCF_056156365.1). NCBI lineage: Bacteria > Bacillati > Actinomycetota > Actinomycetes > Micrococcales > Microbacteriaceae > Microbacterium > Microbacterium sp. F01. Next base: position 174,154 of record NZ_CM149592.1, on the reverse strand, counting down.
CGAGCGCGCGTTCTGCCATTCGCGGAACGGCTTCATCTCAGGCTGCGAGTACACGGCGGGCAGGGTGTTGGCGATCCACCCCGACTCGGTGGCGACCGACGCGTACGCCCGGCCGCCGATCTGGGTGATGCCGAACTCGGCTCCGGCCTCGAGGAGCGTCTCGCGGACGCCCTGAAGCTCTTCGTACGGACCGAAGAACTCGAGCCCCGGGAAGCCCGACATGCGGTGGTTCAGGGCCGTCGTCTCGTACTTCCCGATCTTGAACCTGCCCATGTGGAAGAACTTGATCTCGGGCATCGGACCGCCGTTGACCTTCTCGAAGATCTCGCCGGCGGTCGGTCCCTGCAGCTGCAGGCGGTAGTACTCGCGGTTGGGGTTGAGCACGAAACGCTCGTCCTTGCGGACGGTCACGTTCCAGTCGCCGGTCTCGGCGTGGAACTGCACCCAGTTGAGCGCCGGCGGGCGACCGACGATGCGCACGAGCTGCTCGCCGAGGCAGAACAGGATCGCGTCGCCGACCATGTTGCCGTCGTGTCCGACCGCGATGAGCTGCTTCGCCTTCATGGGGCCGAAGTTGCGGAAGCTGTTCGCTCCGATGTGCTCGAGAAGGCGGAAGACGTCCGGTCCTTCGACGATGAGGTCGGGCATGTGCAGCGACAGGTCCATGAGCGCGGCCGTCGAGCGCCACGATTCCTGTTCGTCGCGCCAGTTGGTGAACTCCGGCTTGACCGGAAAGGCGTAGGCGCCGGAACGTCCGCTGCGCAGGAGCGAGAGCGGTCCGCCGGCCTTCTGGATCTCGTCTTCGAGAGTGGGCATCCTTCGGTTCCTTCCACGACCCGCGTCGATGCGGGAATGCGTTCAGAATATCAGTCATCTGTAAACATGTCATCCCACTTCAATGATTGGAAATCCTGATAATGTGAACCGACAACGCGAGGAGGCGACATGGTGCTGAACGAGCCGGAGCGGCCATCGGAGTGGCTGGGCGGCATCCCCTACCGGCTGTGGCGGGCCAATCAGGCCCTTCACCGCCGAGTGGTCGAGGCGATCGACGACCTCGGACTCACCGTCACCCAGCTCGGCATCATGGTGCACCTCGACGAGCTCGGTCATATGTCGGCGTCCGATCTCGCGCGCCTCTTCCGCCTCACGCCCCAGAGCACGACGACCGCGCTCAACCGCCTCGAGTCCGAGGGATGGGTGCGGCGCGTCCCGCACCCGATCCACCGCCGCGTCATCTGGTACGAGGTCACGCCCGAGGGCCTCGAGGTCGCCGACGAGGGCCGCAAGCGCGTCGCCTCGGTGAACCGCGAGGTCGAGTCCGCCCTCGGCGACGTGGACCAGGCGGCCCTCTCGGCTGCGCTGCACCTGATCGCGTCGACCTTCGACGAGGAAGTCCCCACCGGCACCATGTGGCCGGTGCGCTGACCCCCGAGAACCATTGACGAAACGGATGCTGCGGCCCGCGGCATCCCGTCTCGCAAAGGCTTGCGGGTCAGGCGTGGCCGGCGCTCCAGCCGGCGTCGACGAGCTCGCGCGAGTCGGGTGCCATGACGCGCTCCCCGGCCGCGACGACGTTCGCGACGAGCATGGCCCGGGTCATCGGGCCCACCCCGCCCGGGTTCGGCGAGATCCACCCTGCGACGGCCGCGACCTCCGGTGCGACGTCACCGGCGAGCTTCGCCCGGCCCGACGCCGTCGTACCCACTCGCGTGACTCCTACGTCGAGCACTGCGGCGCCGGGACGGACCCAGTCCGGCCGCACGAAATGCGGCACCCCGAGAGCGGCGACGACGATGTCGGCGCGACGCACCTGGTCGGCGATGTCGGGCGTGCGCGAGTGCGTCAGCGTCACGGTCGCGTCGATCCCCCGGCGCGACAGCAGCAGCCCGAGCGGCCGCCCGACCGTGATGCCGCGGCCGATCACGGTGACGTGCTTGCCGGCGGTCGCGACGCCGTTGCGGGTGAGCAGCTCGACGATCCCGACGGGCGTGCACGGCAGCGGCACAGTGGCGTCCGACGCGTCGACGTCGAGCACGAGGCGTCCGAGGTTCGCGGGGTGGAGGCCGTCGGCGTCCTTGGCGGGATCGATGAGGGAGATGATCGCGTTCTCGTCGATCCCGGTCGGAAGCGGCAGCTGGACGATGAACCCGGTGACGGCCGGATCGGCGTTCAGCTCGCGCACGGCCTGCGCGATCTCGGCCTGGGTGGCGGACGCCGGCAGTTCGACGGAGATGGACTCCACGCCGACCTCGGCGCAGTCGCGGTGCTTGCCCGTGACGTACGATCGCGATCCGGGGTCGTCGCCGACGAGCAGCGTCCCGAGGCCGGGCACGATGCCCCGGTCGCGCAGGGCGCGCACGCGTTCCGTCAGCTCTTCCTTGACGGCGGCGGCGGTGGCGACGCCGTCCAGCACGATGGCGGTCATGTCTCTCCGATCGGATCGGTGGGGTGAGGGCGTTCAGAGGCGCGCGAGCGCGTCGATGTCTTCGAGGAAGTCGCGCACGGCGCTCTTCGACACGGTGGCGCGGGTCGAGCGCAGCGCGCGCTGATAGTGGCGGGTTTCGAGCTGCACCGGCGACTCGTCGACGTCGGGGAGCACGATCGCTCCCGTCGTCGTCGCGACCGGAGCGCCCTGCAGCGCGCCTGCAAGGGCGTCCTGAGCCGCGCGGCGCACCGCGTACTCGATGTCGGCGGGCGTGAGCCCCTCGCTCGCGTCGACGAGCGCGTCGAGGTCGATCCCGTCCACCACGCCGGCGGGTACGTAGCGGATCCAGATCGCGCGCCGGGCGTCGGCATCCGGCAATCCGATCGGCAGCACGTAATCGAACCGGCCGTGGCGCAGGAACGCCGCGTCGAGCGCGCGCACGAAGTTGGTGGCGCAGATCAGGAGGCGGCCCTCGAGCTCGCGGAACTCCGACAGCAGCTTGAGGAGTTCGTTCGTCACGCCCTGCGTGGGCGAGGGCGGGTCGCCGCGACGCCGCGACGCGATCTCCTCCACCTCGTCGATGAACACGACCGCGTGCTCGAGCTCGGCGATGACCTCGAACGTCTGGCGCAGCGCCGCCGGGAGCCCTGCGGGCGAATCCGCGAGCCGCGACGGGAAGACCTCGACGAACGGCCAGCCCAGGCGAGAGGCGACCGCCTTCGCAAAGGTCGTCTTGCCGGTTCCCGGCGGCCCGAAGAGCATGACCGCGCGCGGCGGCAGCACGCCGTAGCGTGCCGCGAGCCCGGGGTGCGCGAGGGGCGTGACGAGCCGTTCCTCGAGCAGCAGCTTCTCGCGCGCCATCCCCGCGACGTTGTGCCAGAGCCGGCGGGGAAGGATGCGGCCGCCGACCTCCTTGAGCAGGTCGAGCTCGCGCCGCTGCACCGGCAGCGGGCGTTCGAAGTAGCGCAGCTGGTGCCGCACCTCGAACCCGTTGCCGGTGAGATGCGGCACGCCCTGGGCGGTGTCCGACACGATGACCGACAGCTTCCCAAGGCCGAGGGGCGCCATGCGCCGCTCGAGGCGGTCGAGCAGAGCCGCCCCGATCCGCTCCGCGTCGATCGCAGGCGTCCGGTCGTCGTCGATGCGGAAGAACACGATCCAGCCCTGCGCGTGCGCGGCTCGGCCTACCGCGGCCCCGAGGATCCGCTCCCCCGACACCGCGACGACGGCATGATCGGCCTGACAGGACGCGATCACCTCGGCCAGCGAGTACACCGGCGTCTCACCGCGCTCGTGCGACAGCTCCCACAGCCGCACGATCCCCTCGAGGTCGTCGTCGTGGAAGTCGCGGATGTGCGCGTGACTTCGCTGCCTCATCGCCCCATCTCCGGTTGATCGACGGATGCCGCGGGCCGTAGCATCCGGAATCATCCCGTCCTAGACCGCCACGTTCGCGCGGTATGCCGTGCGCGCGAACTCGTTGTACGGCGAGCTCTGGACCGTCGCGCGGATGCGCGGGAGGCCGAGGTCGGCGTCGCTCGCCACTCCGTGGCCCGGGTGCTGGCCCCACACGACCTCGACCTCGGTGCCGGGCTCCGCGACCGTGTGGTCGACGAGGGCCAGCGAGAGGATCGTGCCGACGGGGGCGATGTTCGAGGTCCAGAACGTCATGCCCTGGAGCTGCCCGCCCTGTTCGATGCGGAAGCGTCCGTACGAGTTGAGATAGTCGGCGCCGGCCGCACCGAGCACGCGCCCGACGTCGCCGCGGTCGAACTCGAGCGTGACCTTCGTGCGTCGCGCCTCGTCGCGCGCCGCGAGCAGCGCGTCGCGGCCGATGAAGTCGTGGGCGAACGAGATCGAGCGGCCGTAGCCGAGCTCCCACGGCGAGATGTAGTAGTCCTCGATGCGGTCGGAGTAGAAGCTGCCGCCGAGCGGCTTCATGCCCTCGTAGGAGAACTTCGGCAGCCACCGACGGTAATCCTCGAGCCGCGGGTCGGTGTAGATCGCGGGGGTCGGCGTCGGGATCCAGCCGCTCTCGACGCCGTTCGTGAAGTATGCCTTGCCGCCCACCGGCTGGATGCCGAACGGCTCGCCGCCCGCGAGCAGAGCCTCGCGCACGGCGCCGTAGTGGGCGAAGTCGCCGATGAACTCGTAGCCGGCCTGCCCGGCCATGCCGTGGCGGAGCGCACGCACCGGGATGCCTCCGAGGGAGACCTCGACGGAGTGGAAGAACTTGACCTCGGGCAGCGGCCCGCCGAACGCGCGCTCGACGGCGTACGCAGCGAGGGGGCCCTGCACCTGGAAGCGGAACAACTTCGGGTCACGGTCCTTGCGCACCGAGGAGTCGGGGTCGGTCGAGTACGCGACGTCGTAGCCGCCCTTTTCGGCGTGGTACTTCACCCAGTTCTGCGCGGCGGGCACGCCGGTGAGCGTGAACGCCTCGTCCCCGGTGCGCAGCAGAATGCCGTCCACCACGATGTCGCCGTCGTACGAGACCGGCACGAACTGCTTGGCCTGGCCGACCGCGAAGCTCGCGTAGTTGTTGGCGCTGACGTCGCTCAGCAGGCGCACGGTGTCGGGGCCCTCGAGGAACGTGTCGAACATGTGGAATGACAGGTCGAACAGCGCGACGTTCTGGCGCCACGCCGCCTGCTCGGCGCCCCACCCAGAGAACTCAGGCTCGACGACGGGGACGGTCCACGCGGGGGCGTCGGGCCTCCACAGCAGCTGGATCGGAGACCCGGCCTCCTCGATAGCGTCCTGAAGGGTGGGGATGGTGGCGGGTGCGTTCATGGCTTTCTCCTGGGGTCGGCGCGTCACTGCGCGCGGAAGTCGCGGATCCACTCGCTCGTGGCCGTGAGGCCTCCGAACGTGTAGAAGTGCAGGTGCACGCGGCCGTGGCGTGCGGGGTCGTAGCCGGCGGCGAGCGCGCCGATGAGCTTGTCGGGTCCGGCCGTGCCGATGAGGTTCGTGAGCGAGAACCCGTACTTCTTGACGATCATCGCGTTCGCACCGATGCCGAAGCGGCGCGCGAAGCCGATGAGGCGCTTGACGCCGGCGGGACCGGGCACGCCGATCCGGATCGGCAGGTCGATGCCCTCGGCACGCACGCGTTCGATCCACGCGAGCACGGGCTCCTCGTCGAAGGCGAACTGTGTGATGATCGTGCCGTCGAGGCCCTGTTCCTGGAGCGCCGCGGCCTTGCCGCGCAACGCGGACCACAGCACGTCGTCGGGGATGTCGGGGTGACCCTCGGGGTACCCCGCGATGCTGACGTGCCGCACGCCATACTCGGGCAGCAGTCCGGTGCGGATCACGGACTCCGAGTCCGCGTACGGCCCCTCCGGCGTGGCCGGGTCGCCGCCCACGGCGAAGATGCTCCCGCTCGCTCCGGCGTCGCGAAGCGCGCCGAGGTACTCCTCGAGTTCGGCCTGCCCGTGCAGCCGCCGCGCCGAGATGTGCGCCACGGGCGTGAAGCCGCCCTCGCGCACGGCCTTCGCCGCGGCGAGCCGCATCGGCAGGTCCTCGCCCGCGAGGAACGTCACGTTGATGCGGGTGCCGGCCGGGATCACGGATGCTGCGGCCCGCAGGTCGTCGACATCCTTCCCGGTCATCTCGAGCGAGAAGTCGGTGAGGAGCGCGGTGCTCATGGCTGTCTTCATCTTCGAATCCCTTTCAAGGGCTCAGGGGTCAGGGCTGGAAGACGACGGTCTCGCGGCCGTTGCGGATGACGCGGTCCTGGCAGTGCCACGCGACCGCGCGGGCGAGCACGGCGCGCTCGACATCGGCGCCCCGGCGCTGCAGGTCGGCAGCGGTGTCGGCGTGCGTCACGCGCACGACGTCCTGCTCGATGATGGGGCCCTCGTCGAGGTCGCCGGTGACGTAGTGGGCCGTCGCGCCGATGAGCTTGACGCCGCGCTCTTTCGCCTTGCGATACGGCGCGGCTCCGATGAAGGCGGGCAGGAACGAGTGGTGGATGTTGATGACGGGCACGCCGATGCGCTCGAGGAAGTCCTCCGAGAGGATCTGCATGTAGCGCGCCAGCACCACCACGTCCACGTTGCCGACGAGCAGCTCGAGGATCCGCTCCTCGGCGACCGACTTGTCGGGCCCCTGCGACGGCACGTGCACGAACGGGATGCCGAACGACCGCACGTCGTCGGCCACGACCGTGTGGTTCGAGATCACCATCGGCACCGTCATCGGGATCTCGCCGCGCCGCTGGCGCCACAGCAGGTCGAGCAGGCAGTGGTCGGACGTCGAAGCCAGGATCGCGACGCGTTTGGGGGCCGCGCGGTCGGCGAGCGTCCAGGTGAGGTCGAGGCCGCCTCCGAGCGCGGCCTCGAGCGAATCCTCGATGGCAGGTCGTACCGCGGCGAAGTCGTCGACGTGGAAGACGGTGCGCTGGAAGAAGTGCCCGCCCTCGGGGTCGTCGGTGTACTGGTCGAGCGAGACGATGTTGGCGCCGTTCTCGGACAGCGCCGACGAGATCGCGCGCACGAGGCCGGGGCGGTCCTCGCCCTCGACGAGCAGGATCCCCTCGTCGGTCGGCAGCTTCAGTGCGAGGTTCGGCGTCTTCGGTGCCACGATCGTCATCGTCCGTACTCCCTTGTTACAGATGACTGAAACTCTAACAGTCGTCTGTAATCGAAGGAAGTCCTGACAGGGTGTCCTCCCGTGCATCATTCGCGTGCAGACCGTGCGCGGTCGCCGGTGGGACGATGGTGCATGCACCCGCCACTCGCGGACGCACCCAGTACGAAGGTGACCACCCGATCGCCGGACGCCGAGCACCCGCAGGAGCGACCCCGCCCCGAGTGCCCGATCGCACGCGACTATCCGGAGGGAGCTCGCCATGAACCGCACGGCCGACTGGTACTGCGACGACAGCGACTGCGACTACTGCGGCGCACCCGAGACCGACTGACGGCGCCCGCACACAGAGAAGCCGGCGCCCCGCGAGGGGAGCCGGCTTCTCTCGTGCACCGCTGTCACCAGGCGGCGGCGACCTCCGCATGGGTCGCGAGGATCTCCTCGGTCGTTCCGGCCGGGGCCCGCCCGATGCCGCACTCGGTCGCGACGCCGAACACGGGCGCGTAGCGCAGCGCCGTCTCGATGCGCTTCTCGGCGCCGGCCGCGCCGTCTTCGCGGTGGATCAGGCCGAGGTACAGCTCGGTCCCCTCGGGCAGTGCGAGGTCGGCGAGCGGCGCGTAGTACGCCTCGTCGTCGCGTTCGATGGGCACCGGCAGGTGCAGCCAGGTGATCGGGCGAGCGGATGCCGCGAACAGCCCGTTGGCGAAGCGCACCAGGTTGGCGGCATCCACCGGCTCGACGAAGTGCTTCTCGGCGACATCGCCGTAGCAGAGGTGGAATCCCACCTCTACGTCAGTGGGCACGAGGTCCGCCTGCTCTGCGGACCGGGCGATGAGACCGCCCCACAGGTCGTCGCCCCACCAGGGCTCGACCGCCGCCTTGCCGCGGTACTCGACGTGCTCGATCAGCTGGAACTCGACGGCGTTGTCCCACTGGATCGCGAGGTCGTCGTGCGGGATCGCGGCGAGGATCTCATCGAGCTCCCGGTACATGGCGGCGCGGTACACCGGCTCGATCGCGGCCCGCTGGTCAGCGGGGAAGAACGCGCCGACGACGGCCAGCGGGGTCGGCAGCGACACCTGGAACCGCACACCGGGCGGCACCGCGCCCTCTTCGCGCAGCCGCCGGAACAGCGCGTAGGACTCGATCGCCGCGGCGGCGTAGCCGAGAGGTGGGAACTCGATCGTCGCGGGGTCGACGCCGTCGGCGACCCGTACGGGTCGCGCGTCGAGCATCTTCACGGGAATCGGGTGTTCGCCGACCCGCTCGATGCCCTCGGCCTGGGCGAGCACATCGGGCTGGAACAGGATCCAGTGGAACCGCGGCCCCACCTCGCCGTCGGGGATGCGCTTGAGATGACCGCCGAGCACCTCGGCGGCGGTGCGGATGGTCGTCTCGGCATCGTCGTAGTTGACGCTGCCGACCAGGTGGGCGCCCTGGGGCTCGGCCATGGTTCTCCTTGTTCGATCGGGACAGGACCTCGATCCAGGGTGTCAGACGCCGGCGGGGGTGACCTTCGCGTAGCCGCGCACGTCGGGGAACGGGGGCACGCGGTCCTTCTGCAGGTCGACCTGGAAGGTGTTGAGGCACATCGAAAGCAGCGTGAAGTTGCCGAGCAGGCCGATCGCGTCGACGAGCTGCTGATCCGTGAACACGGCGGTGAGGCGCGCGTAGGTCTCGTCCGACACGAAGTGGGTGGTGAGCAGCTCGACCGCGAAGTCGTGGAAGGTCTGCAGCTCGACGTCGTCGCCGAAGTCGGGTTCACCCCAGGTCGCGAGCGCCTCGATCGCCTCGGCCGGCACGCCGGTGGCGATCGCCTTGTCGACGTGGGCGTTCCACGAGAACTGGGCGTCGAAGTACCGCGCCGCGACCAGCAGCGCGTACTCGCGGATGCGCTCGGGCATGCTGCAGTCGAACCGCACGAACGCGCCGAGCGCCTCGACGCGGTCGCACAGCTCGGGGCTGTGCAGCCACACCTTGAAAGGGCCGCCGATCTTCCCGCGCTTCGCGATGATGCGGTCGGCGAGCTCCCGCTGGCGCGGTGTCATCTCGTCGATGGGTGTCACGTCGAGTCGCATGTCGTCCTCCGGGCTCGGCTGTCGCGGTGTTCTCGGGGCGAGATTAGGGCGGGACGGATGCTGCGGGGAGGGCGCCCTGGGCAAGGTAAGCGTGCACCCCGCGAAGCGAGGTCCGACTTAGCGTGAGATCGTGCCCTCCCGTGTCGCCACCCTCACCGCCGAACTGCGCGTCGATTCCGCGGCGGTCGCCTCGTCGACGCCGCGCCTGTCATGGACGGTCTCGTCCGAGGAACCCGGGTGGCGCCAGGAGTGGGCCGAGCTGCGCAGAGGCACCGAGGTCGTGCGCCGCGAAGGGCGCGACAGCGTGCTCGTCGACTGGCCGTTCGCGCCGCTGTCGAGCGGCGAAGGCGCCGAGGTGCGGGTGCGCGCGGGCTCCACAGACGGGGTCGAGACGCCGTGGAGCGATCCGCTGCTCGTGTGGGCGGCGTTCGCCCCGGAGTGGGTCGCGAAGCCGATCGCCCTCGCTGATCCCGAGGCGGCGGCGCAGCCGGCGCTGCTGCGCACGTCGTTCGTCATCGATCGGCCGGTGCGCACCGCGACGCTCCACTGGACCGCGCTCGGCGTTGTCGACGCGTCTCTCAACGGCTCCCCCGTCGATGACCTCGTCCTCACGCCGGGCTGGACGAGCTACCGCGAGCGCCTCGTCTACGAGACCGCAGACGTCACCGCCCTCGTGCGCGAGGGCGAGAACGCGCTGGGCCTCTCGCTCGCCGGCGGCTGGTACACCGAGGAATACCACGTGCTCACGGCCCCGAAGCGGTTCTACGGCGACCAGCCCCGGGCCCTCGCCCAGCTGCGGATCGAGTTCGAAGACGGCTCCGTCCGCACGGTCGCCACGGGCGACGGCTGGCGCGCGTCCGGCGACGGTCCCATCGTGGCGAGCGGCATCTACGCCGGTGAGCACATCGATGCGCGCCGCGGCATCCCGGGGTGGGACGCGCCGGGCTTCGACGACGCGGCGTGGGACGCAGCATCCGTGATCGATGAACCGCTGCCCGCCCTCGAGCCCCGCGATGCCTCGCCGGTGCGCGAGATCGAACGGATGCTGCCGGTCGCGGTCTCGCGCACCGGATCGGGGCGTGTTCTGCTCGATTTCGGGCAGAACCTCGTCGGCCGGTTGCGACTGCGCGTGCGCGGTCCGCGCGGCACGGTCGTCACCGTGCGCCACGCCGAGGTGCTCGAAGGCCGCTTCGACGAGGGGGCGGAGCTCGCCCTCCGTCCCCTCCGCCTCGCCGCGGCGACGGACACCTTCACCCTCGCCGGTGACGAGGTCGAGGTGCTCGAGCCGCGCTTCACGTTCCACGGGTTCCGGTACGCCGACATCGACGGGTGGCCGGACGAGTTCGACCCTGCCGAGTTCCTGAACGGCGCCGTCGAGGCCGTGGTGCTCGGCAGCGACCTGCGGCGCACCGGCTGGTTCGAGGCATCCGATCCGCTGCTGAACCGGTTCCACGAGAACGTCGTGTGGACGCTGCGCGGCAACTATCTCGCGGTGCCGCAGGACTGCCCGCAGCGCGACGAGCGCCTCGGCTGGACCGGCGACACCCAGCTGTTCGCACCGACCGCGGAGCTCCTCTTCGACTGCCACGCCTTCCTGCGCTCCTGGCTGCGCGATCTCGCACTCGAGCAGCGCCGGCTCGGCGGCCTCGTGCCGCTCTTCGCCCCCGACGTGCTGCCCGGCTTCAGCGATCGCGGACCGGTCGCGGCGTGGGGCGACGCGATCGCGATCGTGCCTCACGTGCTCGCCGAGAGCTCGGGGGACGCCTCGGTGCTCACCGAGTTCTACCCGGGCATGCGCGACTGGGCCGACCTCGTGCTGTCACACCGCGATGCGGAGGGCCTCTGGACCAGCGGCCGTCAGCTCGCCGACTGGCTCGATCCGAACGCGCCGCCCAACGCGCCCTCCCGCGGGCGCACCGACACCGACATCGTCGCGACCGCCTACCTCGTGCGCACCGCGCGGCTCACCGCCGATGTCGCGCGACGTCTCGGGCATCACGCCGAGGCTGACCGCCTCCTGGTGGAAGCGGAGAAGTCACGCCGCGCCTACCTCGACGCCTTCGTGACGCCCACCGGGCGCATGATGTGCGACACCCAGACCGCGTACGCGCTGACGATCGCGTTCGATCTGGTCGACGACCCGCGGCTGCGGCAGCGCGTCGGCGATCGCCTGGCATTCGTCGTCCGCCGCGACGGTTACCGCATCGCGACGGGCCTCGTCGGCACGGCCGTCATCGCACAGGCCCTCACCGCGACGGGCCACCTCGACGCTGCTGAGCGCCTGCTCTTCCAGACCGAGTCGCCGTCGTGGCTGTACCCGGTGACCGTCGGCGCCACCACCGTGTGGGAGCGCTGGGACGGCCTGCGCCCAGACGGCTCGCTCAACCCCGGCGCCATGATCTCGTTCAACCACGTCGCACTCGGCTCGGTCGCCGCCTGGCTGCACGCCGAGATCGCCGGACTCTCTGCCGCCGAGCAGGGCTATCGCGTCGTCCGCATCGCACCGAAGCCCCTCGCCCGCCTGAGCCATGCCCGCGCGCGCCACGACACTCCCTACGGCCCCGCGGAGTCGGGGTGGGAGCGCATCGACGGCGGCCTGCGGGTGTTCGCCGAGATCCCGGCGAACACGACGGCGCATGTCGAACTGCCCGACGGCCGTCGTTTCGACGTCGGCGCCGGGGTGCACGAATGGACGGTGGCCGAGACGGATGCTGCGCCCCCGCGCCCGCCGGTGACCCTCGAGTCCTCGATGGCTGAGCTCGCCGACGACCCCGCCGCGCACCGCGCGTTCTTCGGCGCCCTGACCGCTCGTCCCAACCGCTTCCTCGCCGGTGCCGTGAGCTCTAACGCGCTGTACACGCCGGGGCGCAGCATCCGTGACGCCCTCGTCTTCGCCGACGACGCGACCCTCGCGGCCGCCGCCGACGCCCTCGCCACCGCCCACGACGTGAAAGGCACGCCATGACGACGATTCGGATCTTCGACGAGATCGAGGTGCTCGACCGCGGCGGTGCCGTGAAGACGTGGCCCCTCATCACGAAAGACACTGCGGGCGGCACGAATGAGGTGACAACCGGCATCAGCGTGTACCCCGTCGGCGCCGGCGCGCCCCTGCACTCGCACAACTGCGGGGAGCAGGTGCTCATCCTCGAGGGGCAGGGTTTCGTCGAGGTGCACGACCCCGAGGAGGGGCTGATCCACCGCGATCTCGTCACGGACGACACCGCCTACGTGCCCGCCGACACCTTCCACCGCTATCAGAACACCGGGGACGTGCCGATGCGGATCCTCTGGATCTACCCCGGCGCCTACGTGACGCGCACGTTCGCCGACACCGGCAAGACCGTCGAGCACCTCACACCCGAAGACGCCATGGGCGGGCGCTGACTTCGCGCTCCGCCCCGCGCACAACGTGAGGACGCCGGCGCCGTCTGCTGGGGAGACGACGGCGCCGGCGTCCGGGGCGACGCCCGGGATCGTCACGATCCGCGGAGGCGTCCGAAGGCCCGAGCTGGGGGACTCAGGTCTGACGACGGATGAAGCGCATCAGCCAGGCGATCACCGCGATCACGATGATGATGAGGCCGATCCACAGCAGGAATTTCGCTGCTTCGATGAAGACACCGAGCAGCAGCAGGACGATTCCGACGATGAGCAGGATGACTGCGAGTCCGGTCATGGAAACCATGATGAACGGATGCCGCGCCGCGGGCCAACCTCTTGACAACACGCCCGGAACGTGGGCGACGCTTACGTCGTGAGCACGACCTTGCCGCCGGGATGCCCCGTCGCGACGAGCCGCAGCGCGTCGGGCACCTCGTCGAGTGGGAACGTCCGCGCGACGGGCAGCACCAGTTCGCCTGATGCGGCGAGGTCGAGGATGCGACGCCGCGCGGGCATGCGGAACGCGATGCTCGCGGGGGCCGCGCCCGCGGAGATCCCGACGCCGGCCTCGCGTGCCTTCGGTCCAGGGGCAAGGGTCGCGATGCGGGCGGGATCCGCGACGAGGTCGAGCGAGACGGCGAGCGCTTCGTCGGTACCTGCGGCGTCGATCGCCGCGTCGACGCCATCGGGAGCGAGCATACGCACGCGGTCGGCGAGTCCGTCGCCGTAGGTCGTCGCCTGGGCGCCGAACGACGTGATCTTGGCCAGGCTCCCCTCGGAGCCGGTGCCGATCACACGGATGCCGTCGCGCACGGCGAGTTGGGTCACGACCACCCCGACCGAACCGGATGCCCCGTGGACGACGAGCGTCTCGCCGCGCTGCGCGCCGGAGAGCGCCAGCAGCTCGGCGGCGACGACGCCGACGTGGAGGAGTCCCGCGGCCGCGACGTCGTCGACCTCGTCGGGCAGGGCGAACACCTCGGATGCTGCGACCACGATGTCGCTCGCGAGAGCCCCGGCGATCTTGAACGCGACGACGCGGTCACCGACGGCCACCCGACCGGTCGCGATCTCGGTGCCGGGCGCGACGGCGGTCACGACGCCGGCGGCTTCCTGTCCGACGCCGAGCGGCAGCAGCGACGGGTCGGCGTTCCAGCCGCCCGACAGGCCCTTGTAGTCGGACGGGTTCAGCCCCGCGGCCGTCACGCGGATGGCGACCTCGCCGGTGTCGGGCGTGCGCGGCGCGAACTCCTCGAGCTCGAGGGCGTCGATCCCGCCGTACTCCGGCAGCACCCATCTGCGCGCCATGACTCAGGCCGCCTCGGGCACCGCGACGCCGAGGCCGGCAGCCGTCTCGACGAGCTCGGCCCACAGCTTGTCGCCGACCGGGATGCCGGCGGCCGAGCGCTTCTCGAGGGTTCCGGCGCTGCGCTCCCCGGGAACGAGGATCCGCTCGACGCCTTCCGCCTTCGGCAGGCCGTGGATCGTGTCGATCGTCGCGTCGACGTTCGCGGCGAACTCCTCGGCGGAGCCGAAGGCGGCCGGGTCGAGCACGATGAGCGTGGCGTTCTGGCGATGCTTCTTCTCGCCCGCGTGGTACTTCGTGAGGATCGGGGCCGTGACCAGCACCGAGGTCAGCAGCTCGAACATGAGCGACAGCCCCGATCCCTTCGGCCCGCCGAGGGGCGTCGGGATCTTCGCGAGCTCCGGGTCGGTCGTCGGCGTGCCGTCGGCGGTCGTCGCCGAGCCCTCGGGCAGCGGTGTGCCCTCTCGCTTGTACTGCGCGATCTTGCCGAGCGCGATGAGGGAGCTCGCCATGTCGAGCAGCACGGTGGGCTTGTCGCCGGTACCGGGCACCGCGATCGCCAGCGGGCTGGTGGCCACCGAGGCGCCGACGGCGCCCTCGTACGACATCATCGGCGAGCCGGCGGCGATGCCGATGCCGACGAGGCCCGCGTCGGCGATGCGGCTGACGTAGTAGCCGATCGCACCGGTGTGCACGGTGTTGCGCACCGAGACGACGGCGACGCCCTGGGTGCGCGCCTTCTCGATCGCGAGATCGGCGGCCTGCGTGAGGGCTACCGGGCCGGGTGCGAAGTCGGCGTCGACGACGGCGACGCCCGGGGCGGAGTCGTCGATGACGATCGCGGGTCGCGGGTTCGCGACCCCCGAGCCGAACATCTCGACATAGCGGGGAACGCGTGAGATGCCGTGCGAGTCGACGCCGCGCAGGCTCGCCCACACGAACGACGGTGCGGCCGCGGCGGCGTCTTCGGCGCTCACGCCGGCGGCCTCGAAGATGTCACGGATGAAGCCCTCGAGGGCGTCCGCGGGAACGGTGATGGGCATGGTGCTGCCTTTCGGGATCAGGGAAGTGGTGCGGAGCGGGCCGGAAGCTTCCTGCCGGCCCGCTCCGGGCTCATCGGGTGACCGCGACGTTGAGGACGGCGGTCGTTCCGCTCTTCACCGCGGCGACCGCCTCGGCGAGGATGCGGTCCAGTTCGGCGGGGTCGTCGACTTCGGCGGCGAACATGTCGAACGGGGCGGCGAACGCGCTCAGTTCGGGCTGGCTGGACAGGTCCACACCCAGGTGGTTGTTCGTCTGCACAGCGGCGCCCTGCGGGTAGAAACGCAGGTGGTTCATCTTCATCGACAGGTACTTCTTGTTGTTGAAGATCACGATCAGCACCGGCAGAGCGAAGTCCTTGGAGGCCAGGAGGGACTGCACGATCGGGTTGTACAGGTACGCTCCGTCGCCGACGGTGAAGAGCACGAAGCCGTCTTCGACCGCGAGCTTCACGCCCAGCGCGACGGCGATCCCCTGGCCGAGCCCGCCCTGCACGTAGAAGAAGGAGTCGGGGCGCTCCCAGCCGATGTGGCGCTGCACGACGCGGCCGTGGGTGATCGTCTCGTCGACGACAGTGGCCTGCTCGGCGGCGACCACTTCGCGCAGCTTCACGGCCAGCGCGACGGGGTCGATCCCGTCCGATCCGGCCGCCTTCGCCTCGATGGCGGCGGTCTGCGCCGCCCAGGCGTCGTGGGCCTCGCGGAACGACGCGGCGCGGGCCGCGAAGCCGCCGCCGCGCTGCAGGGTCGCCTCGCGCAGCTGACCCAGCGTCTCGGGGAGCGCACCCTCGAGGTAGTGGTCGGCGTTGAGCACCTGATACACGATGTGCGGGCGCTGCGGCACCTCGTCGATGACGACGGTGGTGGCCTTCAGCGGCTTGCGGCTCGGCGGGTAGTACGGCGCCCGGCAGTTGACGAGGAGGATCAGGTCGGCCTCGTCGATGTGCGGCTCGAGCTCGCCGCCCAAGTGCACCGGCGACGACTTCGGCAGGTTGGCGCACACCGCCGAGGTCGGCTCGATGACGCCGATCCCGAGGTCCTCCGCGAGCGCGCGCAGCGCCTCGAAACCTCCGGGCTCGCGTCCCGCCGTCTCGGTGATGATGACGGGCCGCTTCGCCTTCGCGAGGAGCTCGGCGACGGCGTCCACGTCTTCCGGCGCCGAGATGCGACGCCCGCGCTCGACGACCTTCTTGCGCACCGGCTCCTCGGCCGGCTCGAGAAGGACCTCCAACGGGAGGTTCAGGTAGACCGGGCCGGTGGGCTGGCGCCCGGCGAGCTCGCCGGCGCGCTTGACCAGTTCGTAGAGGGTCGAGACGGAGGCCGCCTGCTGCGACCACTTGGTCCAGGGGTCGGCGACGGGGTGGGTGCCGCCCACGATGGAGAGGTTGCGGTACCACTGGCCGCCCGGATCCTGCCCGGGCCCGTCGCCATAGGTGGTGGACTCCGAAGACGTGACCACCATCCCGACGCCGGCGAGCAGTGCGCCGTGCACAGCCATGGATACCTGCAGCAGCCCCGGGGTCGCGTGCAGCAGGACCGCCTGCACGCGCCGGGTGACGAGACCGTAGCCGGTGGCCATGCCCACGGCCACGGTCTCGTGCATCAGGTCGAGGTACCGCGGGGCCGGAACGCCCTCCGCCTGGCGGCGGGCGAGCGCCTCCCAGGCGGGGGCCCATTCCGACCCCGGCGAGGAGAAGATGACATCGACGCCCAGATCGTCGAAAGCCTCGATGAGCAGCTCGCCGCCGTCATACTTCTTCGCAGTCACGTCAGACAGTCTCCGCCTTCGCGCCGGATCCGACGCCCGCCGTCTCGGGGATGTCCCAGTCCAGCACCTTGCAGATGCCCTTGCCCATGATCCAGTCGAGCTCCTCGGGCGAGAAGGTGTAGTACTTCGTGAACTGCTCGATCGTGTCGGTCCAGGTGAGGCCGTGGCCGAGCAGGCGGGTGATGTCGGTGCCGAAGTGGGCGCGCTCCGGGCCCATCTTGTCGACGACCTCGCGCACGTACTTCTCGATGTTGTAGTTCGGGAACGGCTGCGTCGAGTAGCCGGGCAGGGCCGACACCTTCACCGAGATGTTCGGGTGGACGTGCAGGTCGGCGGTCTCCTGCACCCAGTAGCCGATGGCGTCGTCGACGCAGCGGGCCATGATGCCCATGTGGTCGATGATGATCTTCAGGTCGGGGTGCTTCTCGGCGATCTGGCCGAGCTCGCGCTTCCAGATCGGCGCGTGGACCATCGTCGGGATGCCGAGCTTCTCGGCGATCGGCCAGTACCAGTCGTTGGTGCCGTCGATCATCCAGTTGCGGTCCTGCGGGCGGTGGAAGGTCAGGCGCGTGCCGAGGATGTAGGGGTTGTCCTTGAACTCGTGCAGCAGGCGCTCCCCCTCTTCGGGGTCGTTCTGCGGGATGCGCGCCATGATGCCGAACCGGCCGTCGTACTGCTCGGCGGCTTCGAGGGCGTAGTCGATGCGATCGCCCTCCCATGACGGCGGCAGGATGAGAGCGCGGTTGACGCCGGCCTCATCCATGAGCGAGACGGCTTCCTCCGCGAGGAATGCCTCCTCGCGGTGGCCGTTGAGACGGATGCGCTCGCGAGCGCCCGGGACCCAGGGACGGTCCGGCGTCTCTTCCTTCCAGAGGTGGATCTGCGAATCGACGATGAACAACGGTCTTCCTCACGTTCGTGTGCTGCGTGCCGGTCTGCCGTGTCGGCGATGACGCGGTCACCGGCTGGGCCACTCGGCTCCAGTGCAAGCGAACGTATCCCGGGGGATCAGGCCTATCCAGGGTCGCGGACGCACGTTTAGGTTGACGGATCGTGCAAGCTTTCCCGGGCCTGCGCGCGGCGTCCGGTGGTTTGCTGGAATGGGCGGGCTTCTGCCCGTCCACGTGAGGAGTGAAGACATGACGGATACCTCGACCACGGCGCCCGAGCGTGGCGCGCGAGCCGCGCGGCCCGGCGCCGACCCCGCGTCGCCCTTCTTCCGCGCGGGCGGCCGCAACCGCTTCACCGCCCGTCGTGCACGGGTCGCCGGGGTCGAGCAGGTCGCACCGGTGCTGCTGCGCGTGCGCGTCACCGGCCCCGACTTCGCCGACTTCACCAGCGGCGGACCCGCCGACCACGTGCGGGTGTTCTTCCCCGACCCCGAGACAGGCGAGCTGGTCGCGCCGACCGCCGTCGGCCCCGGCGAGGACGGGATCGTGCGGCCTGATGCGCCCACTCATGCCCGCGACTTCACCCCGCTCCGCGTGACGACCGTGGGCGACGAGATCGCCCTCGACCTGGACTTCTACCTGCACCCGTCCCCCGGTCCTGCTTCCCGCTGGGCGAGCGAAGCGCGCATGGGCGACGAGCTCGTGATCGTCGGCCCCCGCGGCTCGAAGGCGGCCCCGCAGGGCGCCGCGCGGCTCGTCCTCGTCGTGGACGAGACCGCCCTTCCCTCCGCGACGCGCTGGGCGGCCGAAGTGCCGGCGACCACCACGGTCGATCTCGTCGCTCTCACGTCCGACGACGGCACCTGGGTCTCGGACTACGTGACGGAGACCTCCGGTCGCACCGACGTCACGGTGCACCACCTCGACAGCGCCGGTGACCCCGAAACCGTGGTGGCCGCGCTCGACGTCGTGGGGGTGGACGCCTCGACTTTCGTCTTCGCTGCGGGCGAGGCATCCGTCCTCATCCCTCTCCGCCGCCACCTGCGCCGCACGCTCGCGCTCTCACCCGAGCAGGTCGCCCTCTCGGGCTACTGGAAGCGGGGGACCGCGGCCTTCGACCACCACGCTCCCATCGACCCGTCCGACCCCGACTGACGGTGTGCGGAAATCTACCCTTTCGCGCTTCCCGGCCCCAGGAATCGCGAAAGGGTAGAGTTCCGCACGGCGCGAACGGGGGTCGCGCGGTCAGTCGACGACGTCGGTGGCGTGGGCCGCCTGCCACTCGGCCGTGGCGCTCGCCTTCGGACGGCGCAGGAACAGCACCGCGACGACGCCGATCAGCATGGCCGCCGCCGACAGCAGCACCGATTGCGCCATGGCGGTCGCGAACGGCTCCGCGACGAAATCGGGCAGCGCGCCGGAGCTGAAGCTGCCGCCCGGAGCGTCGGCGGAGCCGGGGATGTTCGCCTCGATGCGGCTCTGCATGAACACGGCGATCGCGGCCGAGCCCAGCACCGAGCCGATCGTACGCGTCGTGTTGTAGATGCCCGCGCCCGCGCCGGCCTGCCGCGGGCTGAGGTTGCGCGTCGCGGTGGTGGCAAGCGGACCCCACATGCCGGCGTTGCCGACGCCCATGATGAACGAGGGGATGAGGAACACCCAGATCGGGGTGTCGAGGTTCATCAGCACCGAGTAGAGCACCAGCGAGCCGGCGACCAGGAGCAGCCCCGGCACGAGCAGCACGCGCGGGTCGGTGCGGTCGAGCCACCGGCCGGCGAGCGGCGAGAGCACGCCGGCCGCGACGGCCATCGGGATGAGCAGCAGCGCCGATTCCGTGGGCGTGAGACCGCGGGCGAGCTGTAGGAAGAACATCAGCGGCAGCGACATGCTCGTGACGGTGAACCCGACGGTCGCGATGCCGATGTTCGCCACCGAGAAGTTGCGATCGCGGAACAGTTCGAGCGGAACGAGGGGTTCGCTCTTGGTCCTCGCCTGCTGCCAGATGAAGAGCGCCATCACGATGACGCCCGCGATGATCAGGCCCCATACGGTGATCGGCCCCCAGATCACGCCCCAGTCGTACGTCTCGCCCTCCTGCAGGCCGAACACGACGAGGAACAGCCCGACGGCGCTCAGGAACACGCCGACCAGGTCGAACTTGTGCGGGTGCGTCTCGAGCTTGGGCACGAGGATCCACGCGAGCACGAAGCCGACGATGCCCACCGGGATGTTGACGAAGAAGATCCACTCCCAGCCGAAGCCGTCGACGAGCAGGCCACCTGCGAGCGGGCCGACGAGCATCGCGACGCCCGAGGTCGCGCCCCACAATCCCATCGCCGCGCCGCGCTGGTTCGGCGGGAACGTGCGCGTGATGATCGCCATGGTCTGCGGTGTCATGAGTGCCGCGCCGAGGCCCTGCACCGCGCGGAAGGCGATGAGCGCGCCGAGCGTGGGCGAGAGGCCGCAGCCGAGCGAGGCGAGCGTGAAGATCGCGAGGCCGCCCAGGTACATGTACTTCGGCCCGAACCGGTCGCCGAGGCGGCCTGTGATGAGCAGCGGCACCGCGTACGCGAGCAGGTAGGCCGAGGTGACCCACACCACGTTGTCGAGGTTGTTGGTGTCGGGGTCGAGCGCGGCCTTGATGGCGGGGTTCGCGACCGAGACGATCGTCGTGTCGACGAGGATCATGAAGAAGCCGATGACCAGCGCCCAGAGGGCGGGCCAGGGGCTGCGGGGCTTGTGCCCGACGGCATAGGCACCGGTGATCGGGCCGGCGACCCGAGCGGTGGCGGATACCGTGCCCGCCGTCTGGCGGGACTCCGGCGTTTCGGGGGTGGTCACTGTCGTGCTGCCTTTCTCTGGGCGAGATAGCGTTCCGAGGGGGTCGGGGTGGGACCCCAGGCGAAGTCAGGGGCGGCGATGCGCGGGAGGATCGCGTGCATCCAGGCGAGCTCCGCGCGGAGGAGCGCGAGCTCGCGGTCGATCTCGACGAGGTACTGCTCGGGCACGCCCTTCTCCAGGGCGTGGCGCTGGCCGTCCTCGAGGGACCCGAGCGACGCGGCGAGCGCGTCGCGTCTCACGCGGAGCAGCTCGATCGCCTCGCCCCGGTCCAGCCCGTGCACCTCGGCGAGCGCGACGCGGAACTCCGCCGGCCGGTCGACGCGCGGCAGCTCGCGGCGCACCCATTCGAGCACCGCGGCGGCGCCGGCATCCGTCTGCGTATACGTGGTGCGCTCGGGGCGATTGCCCTCGCGGTCGACACCGACCTCGGCGATCAGCCCCGCCCGTTCGAGCCGCCCGACCGTGTGATAGACCGTGCCGTTCGTGATCGTGACGAGCCGGTCGTCCCGGCGGAAATGCATCAGCCGGATCATCTCGTAGGGGTGCATGTCGCCCTCGCTCAGCAGTGCGAGCACGGCCACCCCGAGCGGGGTCAGGCGGGCGACGGCGTCTGTCACGATGATCACTCCAGTTCGATTAGTCCACGTGGACTATACGCCCTCTTCGGGGTGACCCGCACCCCTCGCGCTCCGTCGGTGGGGCGTCGTACGGTGAGGGTCATGGCAGACAAGGGCGCCGCACGCAGGGAGAAGTTCCCCGAGTCGTACGCGATCTTCGACCCGATCGTCGCGGAATGGACGGCACGACCCGACGTCTCGCTCGGCGCGATGTTCGGCTCCGAGGGGCTGAACGTCCGCGGCAAGGTGTTCGCCTTCGTGACCTTCGAGGGCGCGCTGATGGTGAAGCTGCCTGAGAACCGCGTCGGCGAGCTGGCCGAGGCGGGCGAGGCCGAACCGGCAGTCATGCGCGGCAGACCGATGCGCGAGTGGGCGACTGCGGGGACGGATGCTGCGGACCGCTGGCCCGCACTCGTCGCCGAGGCGTTCGCACACGTCGACGAGATCACGCCGTGAGCCCGCCCGCGCCCACGAGGCCTCCACCCCGAAACCCGCCGGAGCCACCCGGGATAATGGACGGGTGACGGCTATCCCCACCCCCACGACCGAGCTCTCCGGCTGGCGCCACGCCTACTCCGGCAAGGTGCGCGACCTCTACGTCCCGGCGGAGACGCCCGAGGGGGCGACGCCCGAACGCATGCTCGTCGTCGCGAGCGATCGCGTCAGCGCGTTCGACCACGTGCTGTCGCCGGGCATCCCCGGCAAGGGCGAGCTGCTCACCACCCTGAGCCTCTGGTGGTTCGACCGGCTCGCGGGCGCGGACGGGGGACGCAGCATCCCGAATCATCTCGCCGCCTCGCACGCGCTCACGCTCGGCGCCGACGGCCAGGCGAACACCCACGACGACCTGAAGCGCTTGATCCCGGACGCCGTCACCGGGCGCGCGATGGTCGTGAAGAGCCTCGACATGCTGCCGATCGAGTGCGTCGTGCGCGGGTACCTCACCGGGTCGGGCTGGGCGGAGTACCGGGAGAACGGCACGGTGTGCGGCATCGCGCTGCCTGAGGGCCTCTCGAACGGCGACCGGCTGCCCGAGCCGATCTACACCCCCGCCTACAAGGCTCCGCTGGGCGAGCACGACGAGAACATCCCGTACGAGCGCACCGTCGAGCTCGTCGGCGCCGAGCGCGCAGCCGAGCTGCGCGACCTCTCGCTCGAGATCTACGCGCGCGCGGCGGCGATCGCCGAAGCGCACGGCGTGATCCTCGCCGACACGAAGTTCGAGTTCGGCCTCGACGGCAACGGCGTGCTGACCCTCGCCGACGAGGTGCTCACGAGCGACTCGTCGCGATACTGGGATGCTGCGGCCTGGGCCTCGGGCACCACCCCCGAGGAGCGCATGGCGAGCTTCGACAAGCAGATCGTGCGCGACTGGCTCGCGGCGAACTGGCCGGCGCCACGCGAGGGCGAGCCGCCCGCGCTTCCCGCCGACATCATCGCCCGCACCACCGCCCGCTACCGCGAGCTGCTGGAGCGCCTCACCTCCGCCTGACCGACCTGCGCAGCATCCGGGATCACGCGTTCTTCATCGCCTTCAAGCGCGCGAGCAGCACCGGACCGCTGCGGTCGAGCATGCGCCCGCCGGTCAAGATGCCGGCGACGAGCACCGCGGTGCCGAACACGACGCCGATGGCGAAGGCGATCCAGCTCAGCGTTGCGCTCTGCATGAAGTACCCGGCGATGCCGACGATGATCGCGGGGGCCGACAGCGCGAGCGCCACCAGCCAGATGCCGAAGAAGGCCATGCCCTGCAGGAACGTCGTGCCGGGGACGCGCTTGAACGGGTTGTCGCCCGAGGCCGGCACCGGCACCACGAGCTGGGCCGAGGTGACGGCGCAGACGCCGTAGCAGGTGAAGAGGATCCCGAGCGCCATGCCGAGGACGCCGGGAAGCTGCGCCCAGTCGCCCGCGAGCGCCAGCGGCAGGATCGCCGCCAGGAACACCAGTGGCACGGCCACGGCCGCGGCGGCGAGGGTGCGGCCGAGCCGATCCGCGCGACCGCGGGCTCCGGTCGCGACCTCTGTGCCGAACGCGGTGCCGTCGTACGAGATGTCGGCGTAGACCACGATGCCGATGATGAACGCGATGATGGGCGCCGAGAAGGCCAGCGCCACGAGCGGGTCGCCGTTGCGCGCGTAGAACCACAGCAGAACCGGCACGAGCGGCACGGCGATGAGCTGGCGGAGATAGCGCGGGTCCCGTGTCCAATAGGTCAGCGCCCGCGCGAAGACCGCGCCCGCGGCGCCGGTCGGCACGCGGCCGAACCACCCGATCGACCCCGAACGCACGGCGGTGGCAGAGGAGAGCCGGGGGCGGACGAGCGAGCGGGCCAGCGACGCGCGCCAGAGCAGCCACAGCGCCGCGAGGGTGGCGAGGGCGATGAGCAGTTTCGCCGCGGCCGCAGCGAGGTTGCCGGCGGCGGCGTCGGCCGACACCGCCCACGCGGCGCCGAGCGGCGTCCAGCCGAGCAGCGGCAGCATCTCGGCAAGCGTGTCGGCGTTCACCCTGACGCCGCCGGCGAGGCCCGCGATGATCGGCCCCGCCAGGATGATCGGGATGAAGATCAGGATGCCCGCGACCTCGCGGAAGCGGCGTCCGCCGCCGAACCCGGAGGCGACCGTGGCGACGGCGCGCGAGGCGACCACCGCCGTGAGGATCGCCACCGGCGTGCTCACGAGCCACGCGAGGATCGCGGCCGGCCAGTGGGCCCACGTCGCGATCGTCGCGAGCGCGGCGACGGACGTGATGATGCCGGGGATGCCGCAGACCGCGGCGAGCGTGAGCGCGACCATCATCCGCGACGTCGTCATGGGGAACACGACGAGGCGGTCGGGGTCGAGCGTCGTGTCGACGCCGAAGGCAACGAGCGGGATGAGGGCCCACCCCAGGGTCACGAGGGATCCGGCGCCGATGACGACGATGCCGGCGAGCCGGACATCCGTGAACCCCAGCAGCACGAGACCGGCGATGACCCCCAGCAGCACCACCACGCCGTACAGCGCGCCGAGGACGAATCCCACGAGCTGCCACGGGCTGCGCGCGAGCTGATTGCCGAGGACGCGGAACCGCAGCCTCAGGAGCGTCGCAACCATTCCGGCCCTTCGGTGTGGCGGCGGCCGCCGACGAGGTCGACGAAGCGGTCCTGCAAGGACTCCCCCGCGCGCACGTCGTCGACGGTGCCGGCGACGAGCAGGCGACCCGCGGCGACGATGGCGACGTGGTCGCACATGCGCTGGACGAGATCCATCGAGTGGCTCGAGACGATGACGGTGCCGCCGCCGGCCACGTACCCGGCGAGGATGTCCTCGATGTTCGCCGCCGATACCGGGTCGACCGATTCGAAGGGCTCGTCGAGCACGAGCAGCCGCGGTGCGTGGACCAGGGCGCACGCCAGCGCGATCTTCTTTGTCATGCCGGCCGAGTAGTCGACGACCATCGTGCCCGCAGCATCCGTCATGTCCATGAGTGAGAGCAGATCGGCCGTGCGCTGCGCGATCTCGTCGTGGGACAGACCGAACAGCAGGCCGTTGTACGTGACGAGCTGCTCGCCGGTGAGGCGGTCGAACAGCTTGACGCCGTCGGCGAGGTTGCCGACCATCGCCTTGGCCTTCACGGGCTCGCGCCACACATCGACGCCGTGCACGAGTGCCTGACCGGCGTCGGGCATGAGCAGGCCGGTCGCCATCGACAGCGTCGTCGTCTTCCCGGCTCCGTTCGGGCCGACCAGCCCGTAGAACGATCCGGCGGGCACCCGCAGGCTCACATCGGTCACCGCGAGCTTGTCGCCGAATCGCTTGTGGAGTCCGCGGAGCTCGAGGGCCGCAGCGCCGAGAGGTGCGTGAGGAGAAGTCATCCCCTCCACCCTCTCGGATCTTGCTGCCGAAACAGGGGATCCTCGCCGAAACCGGGGACGACGCCCTTGGTCTCGGCGCGATTCCCCTGGCTCATCGCGCCGCTAGGGTGATCCTCGCACCATCACCCGAGCGCTAAGGAGCGCGCATGCCTTTGTGGACCATTCACGGCAACGGCCGGACCGTCGAACCCGGGAAGGTCGTGAAGCCCGATGAGCGGCTGAACTGGCCGGCGACGGTCGCGATCGGCGCGCAGCACGTCATCGCGATGTTCGGCGCCACGTTCCTGGTGCCGGTGCTGACGGGCTTCCCGGTCTCGACCACGCTCCTCTTCTCGGGCGTCGGAACGCTGCTGTTCCTCCTCATCACGAAGAACCGCCTCCCCAGCTACCTCGGCTCGTCGTTCGCGTTCATCGCGCCGGTCACCGCCGCCACCGCGTCGCAGGGCATGGGCTCGGCCCTCGCCGGCATCGTCGCCGTCGGCGTGCTGCTGGCGGCGGTCGGCTTCATCGTGCAGTTCGCCGGCCTCGGCTGGATCGAGAAGCTCATGCCGCCGGTCGTCGCCGGCGCCATCGTCGCACTCATCGGCTTCAACCTCGCGCCGGTCGCGTGGCAGAACTTCCAGCAGGCGCCGATCACGGCGACCATCACGCTTGTCGCGGTGATCCTCGGCAGCGTGCTGTTCCGCGGATTCCTCGGGCGGATCTCGATCTTCCTCGGCGTGATCGTCGGCTACATCGTGGCGCTGCTGCGCGGTGAGGTGGACTTCACGCAGGTCAACGAGCTCGTCGCGAACGGCCAGTGGGTCGGCCTTCCGACCTTCCAGTTCCCGGCCTTCGGCAACCCCGGCACCTGGAGCGTCATCGCGATGTTCCTGCCGGTCGTGCTCGTTCTCATCGCCGAGAACGTCGGCCACGTGCGCGGCGTCGCGACGATGACCGAGGCATCCGTCAACCAGTACACCGGTCGTGCGCTCATCGCCGACGGTGCGGCGACCGTGCTCGCAGGCACCTTCGGCGGCTCGGGCACGACGACGTACGGCGAGAACATCGGCGTCATGGCGGCGACCCGCGTGTACTCGACGGCCGCGTACTGGGTCGCGGGCGTCTTCGCGATCCTGCTGTCGCTGTCGCCGGTGGTCGGCGCGGTGTTCAACTCGATCCCGGCCGGCGTGCTCGGCGGCGTGACCACGGCGCTCTACGGCCTCATCGGCATCATCGGGATCAAGATCTGGGTCGACAACCGCGTGGACTTCTCGCGCCCGGTGAACCAGTACACCGGCGCCGTCGCGCTCGTGATCGCCATCGCCGGCTTCACGATGCAGTGGGGCGACTTCCAGCTCGGCGCGATCGTCATCGGTGCGGCCGCGGCCCTGCTGATCTACCACGTGGGCAACGCCATCGCCCGCTGGCGCAAGACCGGCGCCGACGACGGCGGCCCGATCCCCGCCGTCGGACAGCTCGGCGGCGACCCGCAGGACTCGCAGGTGAAGTAGCCCGCCACCCGTTCGGAATCGCGAGAGGGTAGGTTTCCGCACGCCGAGAGTGTGCGCAAACCTACCCTTTCGCGATTCGTGGGGGTGGGGAATGGGATGCTGCGGCGAATGGTTGTAGCTACACGTGAATGACATCGCGCGCTCCGACCGCCTTGACGCCGCCACATCGATGGGAGCTGTCACGCTCCTCGTCGGCGACCTCGACGGCATGACGGCGTTCTACCGCGACGTCATCACCCTCCAGGTACTGTCGGCCGAGGGCGACGAGGTCGTGCTCGGGCGCGCGGGGCGGCCGGTCGTCGTGCTGAAGCACGAGCCCGCCCTCCGCCACGCGAGCCCCGGCGCGGCCGGCCTCTTCCACACAGCGATCCTGTTCGAGACGCAGGAGGCCCTCGCGGCCGCGCTGTACAGCGTCGCGCAGCGCGCGCCCCAGACGTTCACCGGCTCGGCTGACCACCTCGTCAGCCAGGCCTTCTACCTCACCGATCCCGAGGGGAACGGCGTCGAGCTGTACTGGGATCGCGCCCGTACGGAATGGTCGTGGACCCACGGCAGCATCGAGATGGCGACCCTCTACCTCGACCCCAACGGCTTCCTCCGCGACCACCTGACCGAGCGGGCCGCGAGCGGCGCGACCGGGCAGGACGCAGCATCCGTCGGTCATGTGCACCTGTCGGTCGGCGATGTCGCGAGCGCCCGCGCCTTCTACGTGGACGCGCTCGGGTTCGACCCGACGGCGGAGCTCGGCAACCAGGCGCTGTTCGTGAGCGCCGGCGGCTACCACCACCACATGGCGATGAACGTGTGGAACTCACGCGGCGCCGGACCACGCATGCCGGCGCTCGGCCTCGGCCGCGTCGACCTGGCGCTGCCCGACGCCGACTCCCTGGGCGAGCTCGCCGAGCGCCTGCGCCATCACGGCCTCGAGGTGCGCGACGACGGCCGGACGGTCTCGTTCGACGACCCCTGGCGCAACCTTCTCCACGCCACGGTGCCCGGTCGCGGCTGACGCCCTGGGCTCAGACGGAGTCGCGGACGACGAGCTCCGTCTCGAGGATCGTGACGTGACGCGGATGCCGCCCTGCGAGGAGGTCGACCAGCACCGTGGCCATGCGCTCCCCCTGCGCGAACGACGGCTGGCGCATCGTCGTCAGCGGCGGGATGACGGAGGTGGCCACCGGCGAGTCGTCGAAGCCGATGATGGCGACGTCCTCGGGGACGCGCAGCCCCTCGGCCGCGAGCACCGTCAGCACGCCGCGCGCCATGAGATCGCTGGCGACGAAGACCGCGTCGGGCCGGGCGCCGGTGGCGAGCACGCGGCGCATCGCGTCGGCGCCGCCGTCGGCGGTGAAGTTGCCGTCCTCGACCGCGATCTCATCGAGGTCCCATGCGGCGAGCGCGTCGCGGTACCCCTGCAGGCGGTCGACGCCTGCGGGCATGTCGCGCGGACCGGTGATCGTCGCGATGCGGCGGCGGCCGCTCTCGATCAGGTACACCGTGGCGTCGTAGGCCCCGCGGACGTTGTCGACGTCGACGTAGTAGTCGCGCTCCCGCTCGCGCACCGGCCGGCCGCCGTAGACGACCGGCACGACGCTCGCGATGCGGTCGATGAACGTGTCGCTGGTGTGGTGCGAGACCACGATGGCGCCGTCGACCGCGCCCGAGCGCACGTAGCTCGTCGTCTTGTCGCCGGGGTCGTCGCTCGCGATGAACAGGTTGAGCACGTAGTCCGAGCGGCTGAGGCGCGAATTGATGCCCGACACGATCGCCGCGAAGAACGGGTCTCCGAAGAACCGCGTGGTGTCTTCGGGCACGATGAGCGCGATCGCGTGCGTCTTCTGGCTGGCCAGCGACCGGGCGGCGCGGTTGGGCACGTAGTTGAGCTCGCTGATCGCGCGCGTCACCGACTCCAGGGCTTCGGGGCTCACGGCGGACGACCCGTTCACGACGCGTGACACGGTCGAGCGTGAGACACCCGCGGCC
Source organism: Microbacterium sp. F01 (assembly GCF_056156365.1). Classification (NCBI taxonomy): domain Bacteria; kingdom Bacillati; phylum Actinomycetota; class Actinomycetes; order Micrococcales; family Microbacteriaceae; genus Microbacterium; species Microbacterium sp. F01. The sequence goes on along the minus strand of NZ_CM149592.1, from coordinate 145,880 downwards.
GCGGCGACCTCTTCGATCGTCGCGGCGTGTGCGCTGCCGGCTCCCCGATGGGTCTGCCGCGTGGCGTCGGTGCTCATTCCTGTCCCCTCCTTCCCGGATGCTACTGCGCCGCGGACACCCGGCGCCGCAGTGCTACGACGCGACGGCCGCCGCGCGCGCGGACTCCAGGTCGATCGCCCGGGCGCCGATGATGCGGCTGTACTCGAGAGCGCTGTCCTTCGGCGTGCGCTCCTGGGTGTCGTAGTCCACGCGCACGATGCCGAACCGCTTCTCGTACCCCCAGGCCCACTCGAAGTTGTCCAGGAGCGACCAGTAGAAGTATCCGCGCACGTCTACGCCGGCCTCTGCCGCGTCGAGGATCGCACCGAGGTGCCCGCGCAGGAACTCGACGCGGTCGGCGTCGTGCACGCGCTTCACGTCGCCCTCGACCACGAGCTCGTCGTCGTAGGCGGCGCCGTTCTCGGTGACGTACAGCACCGTGCCGGCCGGCTGGGCGTACTCGTCCCACACCCGCTCCAGGAGCGTGGTGAGCCCCTCCGGCTGCACCTCCCACTGCATCGGCGTGCGGGGAAGCCCGCGCTCGTGCCAGTAGATGCCCTCGTGCGAGGGGTACGGCGAGCGGCCGGGGCGGTCGGTCGGCGCGTCGCCGCCGATCGGCGGGTTCACGGGTTCATGCCCACCCACGTACTCGCCGTGGTAGTAGTTCACGCCGAGTGTGTCGATCGGCGTCGCGATGGTCTCGAGGTCGCCCGGACGCACGGCGGTCTCCCACGCGGCGATGGCCGCAGCATCCACCTTGCGGATGTCTTCGACGATGTCGGCCGGGTACTGCGCGCGGAAGATCGGGTCGAGGAACCAGCGGTTGAACTGGCCGTCGATACGGCGCGCGGCATCGACGTCGGCCGGGTCGTTCTCGTCGACGGGTTCGGCGACCGTGAGGTTCAGCGTGATGCCGAGCTTGAGCGACTCGTCCCGCGCGCGCAGCTCGCGGACCGCCTGGCCGTGGCCGAGCAGCAGGTGGTGCGCGGCGAGCACGCCCTCCTCGACGCTGTAGTGGCCGGGCGCGTGGAGTCCCGCCGTGTAGCTGAGGAACGACGAGCACCACGGCTCGTTGAGCGTCGTCCACACGTTCACGCGGTCGCCCAGCGCGTCGTGCATCGTCAGTGCGTACTCGGTGAAGAGGTCCGCGGTGTCGCGATTCGCCCAGCCGCCCTTCTCCTGCAGCGCCTGCGGCAGATCCCAGTGGTAGAGCGTCAGCCAGGGGAGGATGTCGGCCCCGAGCAGCTCGTCGACCAGTCGCTTGTAGAAGTCGACTCCCTTGAGGTTCACCGCTCCGCCGTCGGGTCGCACGCGCGACCACGACGTCGAGAAGCGGTACGTCTGCAGCCCCAGCTCCTTCATGAGCGCCACGTCATCGCCGTAGCGGTGGTAGTGCTCGCACGCCACGTCGCCGTTGTCGGCGTTGATGACGGCGCCCGGCACGCGGCAGAACGCGTCCCAGATCGAGTCGCGGCGCCCGTCCTCGTGGGCGGCGCCCTCGATCTGGAAGGCGGCGGTCGCGGCGCCGAACAGGAAGTCCTGGGGGAAGTCGCGGGGGATCGCGGTCGTCATGAGGTCAATGATCCTCTCGGGGAACGTCGGTGTCAGGATGCCGAAGGCGGTGGGGAGGAGAAGGGCCTAGCCCTTGACGGCGCCGGCCATGATGCCGCTCACCAGCTGCCTGCCCGTGAAGGCGAAGACGATGAGGAGCGGGATCGTCGCGAGCAGCACGCCGGCGAGCACGACCGAGTAGTCGACGAAGTAGTTCGACTGGAGGAGCGACAGCGCCACGGGAAGCGTCGGGCTCTGCCGGTCGAGCACGATGAAGGGCCAGAAGAACTGGTTCCACGCGCCCACGAAGGTGAAGAGGAACAGCATCGCCGCTGCGGGACGCGCAGCCGGCACGCCGACCGTCCAGAACGTCCGGAGCATGTTCGCGCCGTCCACACGCGCCGCCTCGATGAGCTCGTCCGGCACGGTCTGCGACAGGTACTGCGTCATCCAGAACACGCCGAACGCGCTGGTGAGCGCGGGGATGATGATCGCGCCGATCTGCCCGGTCCAGCCGAGGTCGGAGAACAGCAGGTACAGGGGCACGACGCCGAGCTGCATCGGCACCGCCATGGTCGCGACCACGAAGGCCAGCAGCCACTTGCCGCCCGGGAAGCGGAGCTTCGCGAACGCCCAGCCCGCGAGGGTGGAGAACAGGACGACGGATGCTGCGATCACGGTGGAGCTGAAGACCGAGTTCCACAGAGCCTGCCAGAAGTTGACGGCCGGGTCGTTGATGACCTTCAGGGCGTTGTCGATGAAGTTGCCGCCCGGCAGCCACGACATGTTCGGGTTGTTGATGGTCGACGCGTCGCCCGAGCCGATCAGGAACGACCAGTAGTAGGGGAAGATCGCCGAGACCACGACGACCCCGAGCCCGACGTACACCCAGAACCCGGCTCGCACGCCGCGGATCTTCGTGGTCCGGCGGCTCCGGCGCGCGTTGGGGAGGTTCTCCTCGACGACGGCGAGAGGCGGGGTGTTGATGGCGCTCACAGCTGGGCTCCCTTCCGGCCGCGGCGGCGGCGCTGGATGACCCCGCGTCCGCCCTCGTCGCGGACGAGGGCACGGGTGACGGCGAGGTTGATGAGGCCGATCGCCAGGATGATGATGAAGAGGATCCACGCCAGGGCGGCGGCGCGGCCGAAGTTGAACTCGCCCCAGCCGATGTTGTAGAGGTACAGCGTGATCGTCAGCCACTGGCCGGCGGCACCGCCGCGACCGGTCTGGTCGAACATGCGGGGCTCGTCGAAGATCTGCAGACCGCCGATCGTCGACGTGATGATGACGAAGATGAGGGTGGGCTTCAGCGACGGGAGCGTGATGCTCCAGAACTGGCGGAAGGCGTTGGCGCCGTCGACGGTCGCCGCCTCGTAGTACTCGCGCGGCACGGCCTGCATGGCGGCGAGGAGGATGAGGGCGTTGTAGCCGGTCCAGCGGAAGTTGACCATCGTGGCGATGGCGATGTGGCTCCAGAACGGGTCCTTGTGCCACTGGATGGGCTCCAGCCCGATGCTGGTGAGGATGTTGTTCACGAGGCCGTGGTTGTCGCCGAAGAGGTTGCTGAAGATCAGCGCGACGGCGACCGGGGCCATGACGTACGGGAGCAGGACGCTCATGCGCCAGAAGGTCTTGGAGCGGATGTTCTTGTCGAGCATCGCCGCGATGAACATCGCGAGGATGAGCTGCGGCACCGACGACAGCAGGAAGATGCTGAAGGTGTTCCGCAGCGCGATCCAGAAGTCGGCCTGGGACAGGATCCAGATGTACTGGTCGAAGCCGACGAAGGTGCCGGAGTTGCGGACGAGGTCCCACTCCTGGAACGAGATCACCGCCGTGTAGACGATCGGGAAGAGTCCGACGATCGCGAACAGGATGAAGAACGGCGAGATGTAGAGGTAGGGCGAGACCTTCAGGTCCCAGCGGCTCAGCTTGTGGGAGAACGAGAGGACGCGCGGCTGGCGTTCCGGATCGGGCCGATCGGCCGGCCCGGATGCCGTCGTACGGGTGGCGGTCGTGGTCACCGGTGGCTCCGATTCGGGTGTCGAGGGTGGGCGTGGAGGCGGAGCGCGTGCGGGCCGGGGGGACCCGCACGCACTCCGCTTCTGCTGTCAGACCTCGTCCGGGCGAGCGGACGCGGTCGTCAGTGTCGGCCTATCAGAAGGCCTCGACCTCGGCGACGTACGCGTCCCACGACGCCTGGGCGTCCTGGGTGCCGTCGAAGACGCGGGTGATGGCGTCCTGGAGCGCGGTGTTGTACTTGAAGTAGTCCGCGCTCTTGTACGGGGTGACGGTGATCGCCTCGGAGCGGTCCGCGAAGATCGTTCCCGTGGGCGCGTCGGCGAAGTACTCGTTGGTCGAGTCGGTGATCGACGAAGCGCTCTGCGCGTCGAGCGCGCTCGGGTAGGCGCCGACGTTCACGAACGTCTTCTCCTGCTGCTCCGGAGCGGTCAGCCAGTCGGCGAGCTTGAGGGCTTCGTCGACGTTCTTGCCGTTGGCCGGAACGGTCAGGTACGAGCCGCCCCAGTTGCCGCCGCCGTTCGGGAACGCGTTCGCGATCTCCCAGCCGGTGACCTCCGGCGCGTTGCCCGAGATGATGCCGAGCATCCACGGCGGGCACAGCATCGCGGCGAACTCACCGTTGGCCATCGACGCGTTCCAGTCGTCCGACCACTGGCCCGAGTAGGCCGAGTTCGGGATGCCCCGCTCGACGACGAGGTTGTACGCGGCCTCGAGGTCGGGGTTGTCGGTCGCGACGACGGTGCCGTCGGGCTCGTCGTACGGGAACTCGATCTGGTTGACGATGCCCTGGAACGCGGAGTTCGCGGAGTCGAGCATCGGCTTGCCGGTCGCCGTCTTGTACTGGTCGGCCAGGTCGAAGAACGTGTCCCAGTCGCCGTCGATCGCCGAGGCGACCTCATCGGGCGTCGAGGGCAGGCCCGCGGCGGCGAACAGGTCGGCGCGGTAGCAGACGGCCTGCGGGCCGATGTCGGTGCCGAAGCCGACGAGGCGGCCGTCCGCGTCGGTCGCGGCGGCTTCCTTCCACTCGACCCAGCGGCCCTTGGCGCTGTCGGGCACCTCGGCGAGCAGGTCGGAGTACTGCATGGCCTCGGCGAACCAGTCGACCTCGACCGCCTCGATGTCGGCGAGGCCCTCCTTGCCGAGCTTCGCGAAGAAGTTCGTGCGGGCGTCGTCGGTGATGGCGGCCTTGTTGTGGACGATCTTGATGTTCGGGTTCTCGTCCATGTACTCCTGGAGGAGCTCGTCGTCGTACCCGAAGTCGTTGAACGTGGCCAGGGTCAGCGTGATCTCGCCGTCTTCGCCACCGGCCTCGTCTCCGCTGCCACCGGCGCAGCCGGCGAGGACGATGGCCGAAGCCGAGAATGCGGCGATTGCCACTGCGCTTCTGCGGAAGGCGCGTGCGTTCACTGTCACTCCTTTGTGTTGTCAGGGTCGTGTGTGTTGCAGGACCGGCGCGGAGGGAACCGTGCCGTAGTGGTCGTGGGAGCGTTCCCATCGATCGAGACGCAACGCTATGGGATCGCTCCCACGAAGTCAAGGGAGCGCTCCCATGGATTGATCACGGTTGTGTCACGAGGGTTCGAGCGGCCCGGAGAAACGCCGTGCGCACGGGCCCGTAGACTGGAGGGGACCCCTGCCCGCGACATCCGGCGTTTCGACTCCTCGCTGCGCTCGTCGCTCAACGACCGATAGCTGCGGCCTCCGGCCGCCAGGAGGATCCGATGCCCACCATCGTCGTCGACGTCATGCCCAAGGCCGAGCTTCTGGACCCGCAGGGGAAGGCCGTCTCCGGCGCCTTCGCCCGTCTCGGCGTCTCCGACTTCAGCGGCGTCCGCATCGGAAAGCGCTTCGAGCTCACCGTCGACGGCGAGGTCACCGACGAGGTGCTCGCAGAGGCCCAGCGCATCGCCGACGAGATCCTCTCGAACGCCGTGATCGAGGACGTCGTCGGCATCGAGGTCGTGGAATGACCGCCCGCATCGGCGTCATCACCTTCCCCGGCTCGCTCGACGACCGCGACGCTCAGCGTGCGATCGAGATCGCCGGCGGCGAGGCCGTCGCCCTGTGGCACGGCTCGCACGACCTCGACGGCGTCGACGCGCTGGTGCTCCCCGGCGGCTTCAGCTACGGCGACTACCTGCGCGCCGGAGCCATCGCGGCGCTCGCGCCGATCATGGCGGAGGTGAAGGATGCCGCGGCCAAGGGCATGCCGATCCTCGGCATCTGCAACGGCTTCCAGATGCTCGTCGAGGCGCACCTCCTGCCGGGCGGCCTGATCCGCAACGCGCACCAGCAGTTCATCCGCCGCGACCAGAAGCTCCGTGTCGAGAACAACGACACCGCCTGGACCAGCGATTTCGCCTCCGGCCAGGAGATCGTGATCCCGCTGAAGAACGCCGACGGCGGCTACATCGCCTCGGAGTCCGAGCTCGACCGTCTCGAGGGGGAGGGCCTCGTCGCCTTCCGCTACCTCGGCGTGAACCCCAACGGCTCGCTCCGCGACATCGCCGGGATCACCAACGAGCGCGGCAATGTGGTGGGTCTGATGCCCCACCCGGAGCACGCGGTCGAGCCTGGCTTCGGTCCCGACACCGCGGCCGCGATGCGCTCGGGCGTCGACGGACTGTCGTTCTTCACCTCGGCCATCGCGGCCGTGGTGGGCGCCGCGGCCTGAGCCGCAGCATCCGCGGTCGGTTCTAGACGGTTCCCGCCGGCGGCCACACTCCGATGATGAGCGCCATCACGACGATCGTCACGAGCTCGTGCGCGATGTTGAGGACGGTCAGCGACGACGGGCGTCCCTCGAACGCGTCGTGGGTGATGAAGCGGGCGGCGGTGAACCCCGCCCACAGGATCACGCCGGTGAGCAGCGCCGACCAGAGGTAGCTGCCGCCGTAGAAGTGCCACGCGATCGACGAGGCACCGGCGAGCACCCACGCGGTCACGAAGCTGACGATGACGGTCACCACGATCGGCACGACGGCGCTGGCACCGGGCCGGTCCATGTCGACGTTCGCGAGCTTCGCCCAGCGGGTGCCGAACACCTTCGGCGTGTACCAGATCGAGCCGACGACCATGCTCGACGCCGTCGCGATCAGCACCGCCCAGTAGTTGATCTCGGGAACCACGTCCGCCTCCTCCCGCGCGCCGCACGGGTCGCGGTCGCCGCTCGACGCGAGCGTAGCGCCGCCCGGTGACACCGGCCTCGCACCGCGCCGGTAGCGTGGAGCGAGTGAGCACAGACACCCGGAATCTCGTCGTCAGCGTCCCCACCGTAGAGCTCGCCGCCGATCTCGGGGCCCTTCCCGACGGCGTCGAGCTGGTGGTGTGGCCGATGGATGCCGCGGCCCCGCGCGACCGGTTCGACATCGTGGTTCCGCCCTACATGTCGATGGCCCGCGTGCTCGAGCGCCTCGAGGGCGTCGAGGTGGGGCTCGTGCAGGGCCAGTCGATCGGCTACGACGGCGTCGCCGACATCCTGCCGGACGGCCTGGTCTTCGCGAACGCGGCGTCGGTGCACGAGACCTCTACGGCCGAGCTCGCCGTCGGCCTCGCGATCGCGGCGCAGCGCCACATCGACGCCTTCGCCGTCGACACCGCGGCCGGTCGCTGGGCGCCGGTGTTCGCCCAGAGCCTCGCCGACCGCCGCGTGCTGCTGCTCGGCTACGGCGGCGTCGGCAAGGCCGTCGCCGCACGGCTCGAGCCCTTCGAGGTGGAGCTCACCACGGTCGCCTCGCGTTCCCGAGTCGAGGACGGTGTCGCGGTGCACGGCATCGACGAGCTGCCGGAGCTGCTCCCCCGCGCCGAGATCGTGATCCTCACGCTGCCCGGCGGCGAAGCCACTCAGGGGCTCGTCGACGACGCCTTCCTGTCGGCACTGCCCGACGGCGCGCTCATCGTCAACGTCGGCCGCGGCACCCTCGTCGACACCGACGCGCTCGTCGACCACGTGCGTCGCGGACGCATCCGCGCCGCCCTCGACGTCACCGACCCCGAGCCGCTTCCCGAGGGGCACGCGCTGTGGGGTCTTCCCGGGGTGCTCATCGCCCCGCACGTCGGCGGCGCGTCGAGCGCGATGCGGCCGCGGGTCGCGAAGCTCGTGCGCACGCAGATCGAGCGCCTCGCCGCCGGCGAGCCCCCGATCAACGTCGTCCTCGGGGGCTGATCCGGTTACCCGCCCCCTTCTGTTCTTCGCCGCGGTGAGGTAGACCGGAGGGACGGACGGTGGTGCGCGATGAACGATTCTCCGAACGATCCCCCGAGTGCAGACCTGCCGCCGAAGGTGGAGAAGCTTTCCGCCTCGGCGTGCTGGGAGTACCTGCAGACCGCCGAACTCGGCCGGCTCGCGGTCGACAACGCCGACGGCGCGCCCGACATCTTCCCGGTCAACTACGTCGCGCACGAGGGGGCCCTGTACATCCGCACGGCCCGCGACCCGAAGCTCCTCCACATCGCCCACCACCCCATGGTCGCCTTCGAGGTCGACGGTGCGAGCGGCGACGACGTCCACTACTGGAGCGTCGTGATCCGGGGCCGAGCGGAGCGGGTCACCCGCGACGACGAGATCCGCGCCAGCGGGATCCGGCAGCTCGACTCGTGGAGCCCGACCGCGAAGCACTTCGTGATCAAGGTCACCGCCAACACCGTGACGGGCCGGCGTTTCCCCCAGCACGCGAGCCGCAAGGACCCCCTGATGGCGTTCGAGGGCGATGCGACCCTTCCGACTCAACCCGAGTCGTCGCCCCCGCCGCGGGCCGAGCGACCGGCGCCGATCCCGCACTTCACGCCGCGCACAGGTCCGCAGGACACAGTCCCGGGACCGCGCTCCGACGGCTGATCGCAGATGCCGACGGCAGGCGCGACGTCAGGCGGTGAAGACCGTGTGCACGTCGCCGACGACCTCGCGACCGCCGAGCGCCGTCAGCTCCATGAGCACCGCGGTGCCCACCACCACGCCGCCGAGCGTCTCGACGAGCTCGTGCGCCGCGACGAGCGTGCCGCCGGTGGCGAGCACGTCGTCGACGAGCAGCACCCGGGTGCCGCTGGCGATGTCGTCGTGCGCTTCGATCGTGGCCGTGCCGTACTCGAGCGCGTAGGGGACGGATGCTGCGGGCAGAGGCAGCTTGCCGGCCTTGCGGATCGGCACCAGGCCCACCCCGGCCTCCATCGCCACGGCGCCCGCGAGCAGGAACCCGCGCGCCTCGACCCCGGCGACGACGTCGAACGACCCTTCGAACGGGGCGATCATCGCGTGGATGACGGTGCGGAGGGCCGAGGCATCCGCCAGCAGCGGCGTGATGTCGCGGAACTGCACGCCCGGCTCCGGGTAGTCGGGGATCGTGCGGATGAGGGATTCGGCGCGGGTGAGGGCTTCGGAGAGCACCCGCCAACCCTACGCCGGGCGCCTGTGCGTCGTTTGTTACGAAGGAGTGTAAGCGCTTGCAGTACACTGGCCGGATGACTTCCGCAGAGACCATCGAGCGCACGGACGCGTTCCTCACCACCGTCGGCGGCGAGTGGTGGCGCACCGCCGTCATCTACCAGATCTATCCGCGCTCCTTCGCGGACGCGTCGGGCGACGGCATCGGCGACCTCCCCGGCGTCACCTCGCACCTCGACGACCTCGCGCACCTCGGCATCGACGCCATCTGGCTGAGCCCGTTCCAGCGCTCGCCCCAGAAGGACGCCGGCTACGACGTCAGCGACTACTGCGACGTCGACCCGCTGTTCGGCACCCTGGCCGACTTCGACGACATGCTTGCCGCGGCGCATGGGCGCAGCATCCGTGTCATCGTCGATCTCGTCCCGAACCACTCGTCCGACCAGCACGAGTGGTTCCAGCAGGCTCTCGCCGCAGCTCCCCACAGCGTGGAACGGGCGCGCTACATGTTCCGCGACGGCAAGGGCGAGAACGGCGAGCTGCCCCCGAACAACTGGGAGTCCGTCTTCGGCGGACCGGCGTGGACGCGCGTGATCGAGGCCGACGGCGAGCCCGGCCAGTGGTACCTGCACCTCTTCGACTCGTCGCAGCCCGACTTCGACTGGTCGAACGACCAGGTGCGCGAGGAGTTCCGGCGCATCCTGCGCTTCTGGCTCGACCGCGGTGTCGACGGCTTCCGTGTCGACGTCGCCCACGGTCTCGTGAAGGCCGAAGGGCTGCCGGACTACATCCCGAACCCCGAGGCCGGCTCGATGGGCGGCGAGGCCGAGAACGTCCCCTACTGGGGCCAGGACGCCGTGCACGAGGTGTACCGCGACTGGCGCAAGATCCTCGAGGAGTACCAGGGCCATCGCGCCCTCGCCGCCGAGGCGTGGCTCCCGACCGCTGCACGCACGGCCGAGTGGGTGCGCTCCGACGAGATGCACCAGGCCTTCAACTTCCCGTACCTCGAGACGAAGTGGAACGCCGCCGACCTCCGCGAGGTCATCGACGTGTCGCTCGACGCGTTCCCCGGCGTCGGCGCACCCTCGACGTGGGTGCTGTCCAACCACGACGTGGTGCGCCACGCATCCCGCCTCGCGCTGACCGCCGAGAACCCGCAGGGTCATGGAATCGGCCCAGACTCGCCGGGTCAGCCGATCCCCGAGGTGGGCCTCGCCCGCGCCCGCGCGGCCACGACGCTCATGCTCGCGCTCCCGGGCTCCGCCTACCTCTACCAGGGCGAGGAGCTCGGCCTTCCCGAGGTCATCGACATCCCGGGCGACGCCCGCCAGGACCCGACGTGGTTCCGCACGAACGGCGAGCGCTACGGCCGCGACGGCTGCCGCGTGCCGATCCCGTGGAACGCTGATGCCCCGGCCTACGGCTTCAGCGACACCGGTGCCTCGTGGCTGCCCCAGCCCGCCGAGTGGGCGACGCTCGCCCGTGACGCGCAGACCGGTGTCGAAGGCTCGACGCTCGAGCTGTACCGCTCGCTGCTCGCCGAGCGCCGGGCGCGGTCGCTCGGGGCGGGTTCGCTGGAGTGGATCGACGGACATGGAGCGGATGCTGTCGCATTCCGCAACGGGAATGTCACCGTCCTCGCGAACACGGGTTCCACGCCGATCGCGCTGCCGAGCGGTATCGTGATCGCGGCGAGCGGTCCGGTCGCGGACGGGGAGCTCCCGGGCGACACGACGGTCTGGCTCGAGACGGCCTGAGCCGCAGCATCCGTTCGGAGCAGCAGCACGCTCCCCTCTCTCCGTTGAGTTGGCGTATACGCACGAGACACGCCCGGCGAGTCGTCCATATACGCCAACTCAACCGTGGGGAACGAGAAGAAGGTACGGTGACGACGTGGTCAGCATCGACGAGGTCGCCCGCGCGGCGGGGGTCTCGACGGCGACCGTCTCGCGCGCGCTGAGCGGGCGCGGGCACGTCTCGGCGGGCGCGAAGGCGAAGGTCGAGGAGGCCGCCAAGAGCCTCGGCTACGTCGTGTCGGCGTCGGCGTCGAGCCTCGCCTCCGGGCGCACGCGAAACATCGGCGTGCTGGTGCCGTTCCTCGACCGGTGGTTCTTCTCGACGGTGCTGAGCGGGATCGCCTCGGCCCTGATGCGCCGCGGCTACGACATCACGCTGTACAGCCTCACCGCCGACCGCGGCGAGCGGCACGACATCTTCGACACGTTCCTTCGGCGCCAGCGCGTGGACGGCGTCATCGCGATCTCGCTCGAGCTCGGCCAGGAGGAGACCGAGCGACTCGTCGAGCTCGACCTGCCGGTGATCGCGATCGGCGGCCCGAACCCGCTGCTCACCACCCTCACCGTCGACGACGTCGCCGTCGCGCGCCTGGCCACGGAACACCTGCTCGCGCTCGGGCACCGCCGGATCGCGCACATCGGCGCGAGCCCCGAGTTCGACATCGACTTCCACATTCCGACGCAGCGCCGGCAGGGCTTCGAGCTGGCGCTGGCCGACGCCGGCATCGAGGTCAGCCCGTCGCTGTTCGAGCCCGCCGACTTCACCATCGAGGGCGGGTTCCGCGCCGCGAAGCAGCTGCTGGGCAAGCCGGGCAGCCGGCCGACCGCGATCTTCGCCGCCTCCGACGAGATGGCGATCGGGGCGCTCCTCGCGGCCCGCGAGCTCGGCTACCGCGTCCCCGAGGACCTCTCGGTCATCGGCATCGACGGCCACGAGCTCGGCGAGTTCTTCCGGCTCACCACGGTCGACCAGTTCCCCCTCGGCCAGGGCGAGCGCGCCGCCGACGCGATCCTCGAAGCGCTGGAATCGACGGACGCCGAGACCCCCACGCACCGCCCGGGAGAGCTGCCGTTCGAACTCATCGTGCGCGGCTCGACCGCCCGCCTCCCCCAGTAGGGCTCGTTCCCCGGCCGCCGGTTAGGCTCGACCGCATGACCCTCGACCTCGAAGCGATCTACGTCGATCTGCACCGGCATCCGGAGCTGTCCTTCCAGGAGACCCGCACGGCGGGGGTGATCGCGCAGCACCTGACCGGGCTCGGCATCGAGTTCGAGGAGGGGATCGGCAAGACCGGCGTCGCCGGCGTGATCCGCAACGGAGACGGCCCCGTGGTATGGCTGCGCGCCGACATGGACGCCCTGCCGGTGCCCGAGCAGACCGGCCTCGAGTACGCGAGCACGGCCCGCGGCACCGATCCGGCCGGCAACGACGTGCCCGTGATGCACGCGTGCGGCCACGACATGCACGTCACCGCGCTCCTCGGCGCCCTCGAGCGCCTGGTCGCCACCAAGGATGAGTGGTCGGGAACGATCGTCGCCGTCTTCCAGCCCGCCGAGGAATATGGCGCGGGCTCGCAGGCGATGATCGCCGACGGCGTGCTCGACCGCTTCCCGAAGCCCGACATCGTGCTCGGCCAGCACGTCACGCCGCTTCCCGCCGGAACCATCGGCGTGCGCAGCGGCACGCAGATGGCGGCGTCGGACGGCATCACGGTCACCCTGCTGGGTCGTGGCGGCCACGGCTCGCGTCCGCAGGCGACGATCGACCCCGTCGTCATGGCCGCGGCCACCGTCATGCGCCTGCAGACGATCGTCTCGCGCGAGACCGATCCCCGCGACGTCGCCGTCGTGACCGTCGGCTCGATCCACGCCGGCCTCAAGAACAACATCATCCCGGCGGAGGCGAAGCTCGAGCTCAGCCTGCGCTACCCCGACGACGAGGCACGCGCCCGCGTGCTCGAGAAGGTCGAGCGCATCGTGCGCGCCGAGGCGCAGGCCTCGGGCGCCGAGGAGCCGCCGGTCATCGTCACCGACCACACACTGCCCCCGACGATCAACGACGTCCACGCGACCGCCCGCCTGGTGCTGGCGTTCGACGCGGCGTTCGGCGAGGGCACCGTCATCGACCCGGGCATGTTCACCGGCAGCGAGGACGTCTCGTGGTTCGCCCGCGAGGCCGGCGTGCCCCTGGTGTTCTGGTTCTGGGGCGGCGTGGACCCGCAGACGTTCGCGGAGGCGTTCGCGGCGGGCACGGTCGAGCGCGACATCCCGACCAACCACTCGCCGTTCTTCGCACCGGTGCTGCAGCCCACGCTGAGTCGCGGCGTCGACGCGCTCGTGGTCGCGGCGCGCGAGTTCCTCGCCGAGCCGACGGCGTAGACGGGAGACGGATGCTGCGCGCCGCAGCATCCGTTCCGCTCCGCCGTCTCGCGAATCCGGCGCTCAGGCGGGTTCTGCGGGTTCGACGATCGCCTCTGCCCGCGCGTCTTCGGCATCGAGCAGTCGCTGGAGACCGACGAAGTCGCGCATGAGGATCCGGGCCAGCACGAACGTCGGCAGCAGCGCGACCAGTCGCAGCCACCCCGCGACGTCTCCGCCGTAGTCGGCGTGCACGCGGGTTCCGCCACCCTCGGGGGCGCACGCGTACTCCACGCGCGAGTTCCATGGCGATGTGGAGTGCCACACGACCCGCTCTTCGGGCTCCACCACCTCGAGGATGTCCTCGAAGCGCACGCGGAACGGGCCGATGATGTGGTCGACCGCCGACCAGCGGCTGCCGACACTCGGTGCTCCTTCGCCGACGCGGCGCCGCATCTCGACCGCCGGCGCCCAGTCGTGCCACGTGCCGGGGTCGGCGAAGTACGGGAACACGCGGGCGGGGGGATGGTCGAGGTGGACGTCCAGCGTCACTTGCCGCCACATCGCCGTCACACCATCGCGGGTACCGGGCGATCCGGGTAGAGCTCCCGCATCGCCCTGTCGTACTGCCGCTTCATGAGCAGCAGGTACAGCACCCGGATCGGCGCCGGGAGGTTCGCGCGCATCCACTCGTCGCGCTCAGCCTCAGGCACGCTCGCGAGGATCAGTCCGAGCTGGAGCGACATGATGTCCTTGCCCAGCTCCTTGCGGTGCGCCATGAGCTCGGCGCGCGTGTGCTCCTCCATCCAGTCCCACTCCTGCTGGGAGAGGACGGCGCCGGCCACCGGGAGGATGTCGTCCTCCTCCTTGCCGAGGTGCACGATCAGCGTGTCGCGGAGATGCTCGATGTCGCGCGCGAACGCGTCGCGGAGCCCGGCGTCCGCGGTCTGCAGCCACGGCTCGAGCTGCGGCTCGATCCGGGCGAGGTGGGCGGCGACCTCGGCGTGCTGCGCGCGCATCTGATCGACGTGGAGGGCGCACCCCGGGTCACGCGCGACCAGCTTGTCCCACAGCGCGATGTCTTCGGTGTGATGGTGCATGTGCAGCGCATAGAAGTCGAGGTGCGCGTAACGGCCGACGACAGCGGCGCGCTCGAGATCGCCCGGCGGGACGCCGCGGACGAGCTGCGGCAGCTCGCGGTAGAGCCAGCGGAAGATCCTGTGCACGAGGATCAGCCCCGACGTGTCGCAGCCCGGCTCCTGCCCCTCTGGCATGGATCCGGACGAGGGCAGTCTCGTCGCCATATCGCACCCCCGATCCCCGCACCTCGTCGACGGTGACGACCCCAGGCGGTGATCAGCGGGATTCTACTCCTGGGGTACCGCCGCCGCACCGCCCCGAGCTCTCCGACCCCGAGCTCGCCGAAACAGGGGATTCGCGCCGAGACCAGGGACCACGCCCCCGGTCTCGGCGGAAACGCCTTTGCTCGCCGGGCCGGGCTCAGCGACCGGGGGCCGCGGTCGAACCCGGGGGCGCAGCATCCGGCTCCTCGAACTCCCGCGCATCGGTGAGCTGCTGGCCCGACGCCAGACCCGGGAGCCCGCGGCGCCCGGTGGTCGTGAGCGCGAGCACGATCGAGACGACGGCGAACACGGACGCGACGAAGGTCCACGCGCCCGGGAGCGCGCTGAGGACGAGGTAGCCGCCGATGCCGGCGGCGAACCGGAGGAAGCGCGCGAGACCGACCGGCAACGGGCCGCCGGTGAAGCGCAGCTGCACGGCGTGGTCGCCGATGGTGCCGCCGGTCGCGAGCGTGACGACGAGCCACACCACGATCGGCACGGCGGAGCCGATGAGGCTCGCCGCCGAGCCATCCCGCACCGCCGCGTCGGCGCCGAGGAAGTAGAGCACGAGCTGCACCGCGACCACGACGGTGAGGGTGAGCACCCAGGCCGCGATGCCGTCGCACAGCATGCCGAGCAGGCGCCGGCCGCGCGTGACCGGCTGCGGCCGGTCGGCGTCGGGCAGACGGGGCGACCCGCGGTAGCGGCGCGGCACAGCGAGCGCGAGCAACGAGCCGAGCACCGCGCCGAGCGTGTTCGTCAGCAGGTCGTCGACGTCGAACACGCGGTAGGCGCAGGGGTAGAGGCCCCACACGCCGGTGAGCTGGGTGACCTCGACGAAGCCCGACAGCCCGACGCCCACGACGAGGGCCGTCACGACGCCGCGGCCGCCCAGCACCCGGAGGAAGAAGCCGAGCGGCATGAACAGCAGGACGTTGAGGATCAGCTGCAGCACCGCGGGATCTGTCGCGAAGCCACTGCCGCGACGCACGACGGCCCCGCGCACGTCGTCGGCGAGCGCCGTCACGTCGATGTTCACGCCCGCGCACGCGATCGCGTCGGGGTCGGGCAGGGGCAGGAGCGTGTAGGTCCAGATCGCCATCACGTAGACGAGTGCGGCGCCCCAGATCACGAAGCGCCCGACGCCGAATCCGCCGCGCCGACGGTAGCTGAGCGCGACGAACGGGACGAAGAGGAGCACCCCCACGACCAGCCCGAGGGTGATCGCGAGCACACCCAGGATGATCTGCTCGTCCACGGTACGAGTGTCCCAGAGAGGCACCCGTATGGATTTCGTGAGGATGGCCGTCTGGATGCATCCTCACGTTCTGCTCACGAGTAGCCTTACGGGCCGTGACGAACGAAAGCCGCGAGCAGTCGGTGGATGAGAAGCCGATCGCCAAGCGCCTCATCCTCGGGGACCCGCTGGCGTCCACCGACTCCGACGAGCACCTGCTCCCGAAGAAGAGGGCGCTGCCGATCTTCGCCTCCGACGCGCTGTCGTCGGTCGCGTATGCTCCGCAGGAGCTGCTGCTCATCCTGCTGACCGGCGGCCTGGCGTTCCTCGCGTTCGCGCCGTGGGTCGCCGCCGCGGTCATCGTGCTCCTGACCGTCGTGGTCATCAGCTACCGCCAGCTCATCAAGGCGTATCCGTCGGGGGGCGGCGACTACGAGGTCGCCCGCAAGAACCTCGGCGAGATCCCCGGTGTGATCGTGGCGTCGGCGCTCCTCGTCGACTACGTGCTCACGGTCGCGGTGTCGGTCGCGTCCGGCGTCGACAACATCATCTCGGCGCTGCCGGCGCTCAACCCGTGGCGCGTCGAGCTGGCGGTCGGATTCGTCATCCTCATCGTCGTCGTGAACCTGCGCGGTGTGCGCGAGGCGTCGAGCGCCTTCGCGATCCCCACCTACATCTTCATCGGGTCGGTCGGCGTGATGATCGTCGTCGGCCTCTTCCAGATCGTGACCGGCAACCCGCCGGTCGCCTCCAGCGCGCAGTACGGGGTCCAGACGCAGAGCCTCACCCAGGCCGCGGTGATCCTCCTCGTGCTGCGCGCATTCTCGAGCGGCTGTTCCGCCCTCACAGGCGTCGAGGCCGTCTCGAACGGCGTGCAGGCGTTCCGCCAGCCGAAGGTGCGCAACGCCCAGTCCACCCTCGCCATGATGGGCGGGATCGCGATCCTCCTCTTCGCAGGACTGACGGCGATCGCGCTCGTCTCCGGCGTCCACTACGCCGAGAACCCCTGCGACCTGATCGGCTTCGACTGCTCGAATCCGCAGCCGAGCCTGATGGCCCAGGTGTCGTCGGCCGTGTTCGGCATGAACTCGATCCCGTTCTTCATCATCCAGGCGGCGACCGCGGTGGTGCTGCTGCTCGCGGCCAACACGGCCTTCAACGGGTTCCCGCTGCTGGGGTCGGTGCTCGCGCGCGACGGGTACGCGCCGAAGGCGCTCAACACCCGCGGCGACCGCCTCGTGTACTCGAACGGCATGATCATCCTGGGCCTCGTCGCCATCTGCGTCCTGATCGTGTACCAGGCGAACCTCACGAACCTGATCCAGCTGTACATCATCGGCGTGTTCGTCTCGTTCACGATCGGTCAGATCGGCATGATCCGGCATTGGATGCGGGGGATCCGGGGCATCCGCGCACTCCCGGCCGAGGCCCGCCACAGCGCCTCCACCCGCACCGAGCTCTTCGGCCTGCGCAAGGGGCTCGTCATCAATTCGCTCGGCGCCACGATGACGGCATCCGTCCTCATCATCGTCACGATCACCAAGTTCACGCACGGCGCATGGCTCGTCTTCCTCGCGATCCCGGTCCTGTCCTTCCTCATGGTCGGCGTGCACCGCTACTACCGCGACGTCGACCACGAGATCGCGATGGACGACCACATCCACTTCGGCTCGACGGGCGACGTCGCCCTCATCCTCGTCAACAAGCTGCAGAAGCCCGTCGTCAAGGCCGTCGACTACGCCCTCGCGGCCAAGCACGACAAGACGTTCGCGGTGCACGTCTCGGTGACGAAGGAGGAGGCCGCGGCCCTCGAAGCGGAATGGCGGGAGCATCGCATGCCGATCCCGCTCAAGATCATCGAGTCGCCGTACCGCATGTACGCGAGCCCGATCGCCGAGTTCGTCAAGAAATACCGCGAGCAGCACGGGTCGTCGGTGGTCACCGTCTACCTGCCGCAGTACATCGTCGGCCATTGGTGGGAGTCGATCCTGCACAACCGGCGCGCACGCCGCATCGCGCAGCAGCTCATGCTCGTGCACGGCGTCTCGATCACGCTCGTGCCGTGGCTGCTGGATTCGTCGGAGCTCATCTACGGACGCCGCTCGCGCGCTCTCCCCGGCGACGACCGCGCTGGACGCGCCACCGCCCCTGAGGTGCATCGCGTCGGCCGCCGCGCCATCCGACCCGCGGGTCCGCCCGAGAAGGCGGATGCGGCGGAGCCGTCGGTCACATCGACGCCCTGATCCCGGCGCCGGGCGCGTGAACCCGAACGCGCACCCGGCGCCGGGAGGCGGCATCCGGCATACCCTTTAAGGGTGAGCTCTCCCGCACCCGCACCCTCGTCGATCGCGCCCCTGGACGCCGCCGCGCTGCGCGCCGACTTCCCGATCCTCGGGCAGCGCGTGAACGGCGAGCGGCTGGTCTACCTCGACTCGGGCGCGACGAGCCAGAAGCCGCAGGCCGTCATCGACGCCGAGGTCGACTTCCTCACGCGGGCGAACTCCGCCGTGCACCGCGGCGCGCACACCCTCGCCGCCGAAGCGACCGAGCTCTTCGAAGACGCCCGCACGACGGTCGCCGGATTCGTCGGCGCACGCCCCGAGCAGCTGGTGTGGACGAGCGGCGCGACCGCCGGGCTCAACCTCGTCGCGTACGCGATCGGCAACGCGAGCGTCAGCCGCGGCGCGCCCGCGAGCGCCCGCTTCGCGCTGCAGCCCGGTGACGAGATCGTCATCACCGAGACCGAGCACCACGCGAACCTCATCCCCTGGCAGGAGCTCGCCGCCCGCACCGGCGCCGTGCTCCGCCACATCCCCGTGAACGACGACGGCACTCTCGACATGGATGCTGCCGCCACCCTCATCGGCGAGCGCACCCGTGTCGTCGCCTTCACGCACGTCTCCAACGTGCTGGGCATCGTGAACCCGGTCGCCGAGCTCGTCGCGCTCGCGCAGGCCGTCGGCGCGGTGACCGTGCTCGACGCGTGCCAGTCGGCGCCGCATCTGCCGCTCGACCTCCCCGCGCTCGGCGTCGACCTCGCGGTGTTCTCGGGGCACAAGATGCTCGGCCCGTACGGCGTCGGAGGCCTCTACGGCCGCTCCGACGTGCTCGAGGCCCTGCCGCCGTTCCTCACCGGCGGCTCGATGATCACCACCGTCACGCTCGACGAGGCGTCGTACCTGCCGCCGCCGCAGCGCTTCGAGGCCGGCACGCAACCCGTCTCGCAGGCGATCGGGCTCGCGGCCGCGGTGCGCTACCTCGACGGCGTCGGCATGAGCGCCGTGCACGCGCACGAGAAGGCGCTCGAGGCCCGGATGGGTGAGGGGCTGCGTGCCATCTCCGGCGTGCGGCTGCTCGGCGATGCACCAGGCGCCGAGCGGGTGGGACTCTGGGCCTTCGACGTCGACGGCGTGCACGCGCACGACGTCGGCCAGTTCCTCGACGCCCGCGGTGTCGCGGTGCGCGTCGGGCATCACTGCGCCCAGCCGCTGCACCGTCGCTTCGGGCTCACCGCCTCGGTGCGCGCGTCGTCGCAGCTGTACAACACGCCGGGCGACGTCGACGTGTTCCTCGACGCGCTGTCGGGCGTGCGCGCGTTCTTCGGAGCGGGCGCATGAGCGGCCTCGAATCGCTCTACCAGGAGCTCATCCTCGACCACTCCAAGCGTCCGCACGGCAAGGGTCTCGCCGACGAAGCCGCCGCCGAAGGCGCTGCTCATAGCCAGAGGGTCGCCACGTCGTTCCAGCGCAACCCCATCTGCGGCGACGAGATCACCCTCCGCGTGCGCCTGTCCGACGACGGCACCACCGTCGACGAGGTCACGTGGGACGGCGCCGGCTGCTCCATCTCGCAGGCGTCGGCGTCGATGCTCGCCGCGCTGATCGAAGAGGAGGAACGGATGCCGCGGGCCGAGGCATCCGCTCTCATCGAGGGCTTCCGCGAGGCGCTGCGCTCCCGCGGCGAGATCGCCCTGGATGAAGAGGTCTTCGGCGACGCCGCGGCCCTCTCCGGCGTCTCGAAGTTCACCGCGCGGGTGAAGTGCGCGATGCTCGCGTGGGTCGCCTTCGAGGACGCGACCGCTCGCGCCTAATCCCCACCGGCGACCGGGTGGGTGCGGTGCACCGTGATGTCGCCGTACCCCGCGCGCGCGTAGAGCTCCACCGACGCCTCGCCCTCGACGGGACCGGTGGCGGCGTCCAGCTCGTTGCGCACCACGCCGTGCTGGCTCGACGCGTCGAGCCACGCCGCCGTGCCCGAGCGGATGCCGAGGTCGACGGCACCGTACGACGCCTCGACCCGCGCGGTGCCGCCGTTGAGGTCGCCGATGCGCACGGGACCGTAGGCGGAGCGCACCGTGAGGGCAGGTCCTGGATCGCCGAGGTGCACGACGCCGCTCGACGTCGCGATGTCGGCGACGCCCGAGACCGAGCCGACGTCGATGCCGGCGTCGGATCCCTTGAGACGCAGCGCCCCGTCGACGATGCCGATGCGGGCGCGGCCGGACGTGATGTCGACGTCGGCATCGCCGCGCACGTGCTCGACGCGCAGCTCGCCGTGCCCGAGACCCAGGTCGGCGCGACCGGTGCGCTCGAGGGTCGCGTCGCCGTAGTCCAGCGCGATGCGCGCCGTGCCGACCGCACCCGCGACGCGGATCGAGCCGTACTTGAGCGCCAGCGACACGTCGGACCCGGTGGGGATGCGCACCGACACGTCGACCGAATCGCCCGATCCGAAGAGGTTGAACCGCACCGGGCCGACGATGCGCAGGTCGGACCCCGCCTGCGTCACCCGCACGGCCTCGGACGCGCTGCGGTCGCCCGCGCGATGCGGGTTCGCCGGCGCGACGTCGACGGCGAGGTCACGACGACGCTCGGCGACGACGTCGATGCGGCCCATCTGCAGCTCGATGCGCACCACCGCCGGACCCGACACCGGGAACGTCGGCATCAGCGCACCCAGCCCGTGTAGGCGGAGCTCGAACCGCGGGCTGCCGGCGTAGCAGGCTCGACGGCCGCCGCGACGGCCCGGACGAGCCAGGTGTTGAGCGAGAGCCCCTCGGCGGCCGCCGCAGCCTCGGCGCGTGCCTTGAGCGAGTCGGGCAGACGCAGCGTGGTGCGCGCGGTGGCGTCGTCGGGATCATCGGATGCTGCGCCCCCGGCCACGACCGGACCACTCGGGTTGCCGGTGGCCTCGGCCGCGGGCTCGGGGCGGGCGACGACGAAGTCCACCTCGCGACCGCGCAGTCTCACGTCGACGGAGCCGGGCGCGAGCTCACGCGTGATCTCACCCGCCGCCTCGGACAGCGCCTCGAGGATCGCGAGCCGGGCCGCCGGCTCGAGCGCGGCCGCGAGACGAGCCGCCACCTCGGCGGACTCGGGGGCTGCGGCTGCGGCGAGCTGACGCTGGAGCTCCTCGACACGCGTGGCGATCTGCATGACGTCAGAGTGACATCAGCGTGGTGTCATGTCAACGCCGCGCGTGGGCGGCGTCAGGGAGCCGTGAGCGTCGGCCCGGACAGCGTTCGGATTCCGTGAGGACGGCGGCTGCAGCATCCGTCCCCGAGTTGCATCGAATCCGCACCACAACGCACCTACCGGGAGTCCCTGTGCTCGATGTCATCTACCTCGCCCTGACGCTCGCGCTGTTCGCGCTCGTCGGACTCGTCGCCAAGGCGGCGGAGAAGCTGTGATCGTCTTCTCGCTCGTCGGGGCCGTCCTCGGCCTCGCCGCGATCGTCTACCTCGTCGTCGCCCTCGTGAAGCCGGAGAAGTTCTGATGGTTTCGACAGGCTCAACCACCGGAGAAGCGTGGGCCGGCATCCTGCAGATCGCGACGGTCATCCTGATCCTCGCGCTGCTGTACCGGCCGCTCGGCGACTGGATCGCCCGCACGTACACCGCCGAGAAGGACTGGCGCGTCGAGCGCGGCATGTACCGCCTCGTCGGCGTCGACCCGCGCTCGGAGCAGACCTGGCAGGCGTACCTGCGCGGTGTGCTCGCGTTCTCGGCCGTCGGCGTGCTGTTCGTCTACGCACTGCAGCGCTTCCAGGCGGTGCTGCCGTACTCGCTCGGCCTGCCTGCCGTGCCTGAGGGCCTCGCGTTCAACACCGCCGTGTCGTTCGTGACCAACACGAACTGGCAGTCGTACTCCCCCGAACTGACCATGGGCTACACGGTGCAGCTGGCAGGGCTCGCGGTGCAGAACTTCGTGTCGGCTGCGGTCGGCATCGCCGTCGCCGTCGCGCTCGTGCGCGGCTTCGCGCGCCGCGGGTCGGCCACGATCGGCAACTTCTGGGTCGACCTCACCCGCGGTCTCACCCGGGTGCTGCTGCCGCTCGCCGTCGTGTCGGCGGTCGCCCTCGTGATCGCCGGGGTGGTGCAGAACTTCACCGGGTTCGTCGACGTCGGCACCGTCGCGGGCGGCACGCAGTCGATCCCCGGCGGACCGGTCGCGTCGCAGGAGGCCATCAAGCTCCTCGGCACGAATGGCGGCGGGTTCTTCAACGCGAACTCCGCGCACCCGTTCGAGAACCCCACGCCGTGGTCGAACGTTCTCGAGATCCTGTTGATCCTCGCGATCCCGGTCGCGCTGCCGCGGGCCTTCGGCCGCATTGTGGGCGACGACCGTCAGGGCTACGCGATCCTCGCCGTCATGAGCACGATCGCCGTGGCGTCGATCACGGCGGTGACATGGCTCGAGTCACTCGGCCTCGGCACCGCGCCGCAGCTCGCCGGCGGGGCGATGGAGGGCAAGGAGGTGCGCTACGGCATCTGGAGCTCGACCTTCTTCGCCGGGGCGACCACCCTCACTTCGACCGGCGCCGTGAACTCGATGCACGACTCGTACACCGCGCTCGGCGGCATGATCCCGATGATCAACATGATGCTCGGCGAGATCGCCCCCGGCGGTGTCGGTTCTGGCCTGTACGGCATGCTCGTGCTCGCCGTCATCGCCGTGTTCGTCGGCGGACTGCTCGTCGGACGCACCCCCGAGTACCTCGGCAAGAAGATCGGGCCGACAGAGGTCAAGCTCGCGAGCCTCTACATCCTGGTGACCCCCGCGCTCGTGCTCGCGGGAACGGCGCTGAGCTTCGGCATCCCGGCGATCCGCTCCGACCTGGAGTCGACCTCGATCTGGAACCCCGGCGTCCACGGCCTCGGCGAGGTGCTCTACGCCTTCACGTCGGCCGCGAACAACAACGGCTCAGCGTTCGCGGGACTCACCGCGAACACGCCGTGGCTGAACACGGCGCTCGGCGTCGCGATGCTGCTCGGACGGTTCCTGCCGATCGTGCTGGTGCTCGCCTTGGCCGGCTCGCTCGCCGCGCAGAGGCCGGTGCCCTCGACGGCCGGCACCCTGCCCACTCACCGCCCGCAGTTCGTCGGCCTCCTCGCCGTCGTCGCGGTGGTCATCACCGCACTCACCTACTTCCCCGTTCTCACGCTGGGTCCCCTGGCGGAAGGGCTCGTCTGATCCATGTCCACGTCCACCGTCATCCCTGAGTCCGGCCCTGTCGTCGGTACCCTCACCCCGAAGCCACCGAAGCCGTCGGCGCGCGCCTTCAGCGCGGCGCAGCTCTGGGCGGCTGCGCCCGGCGCGCTGCGCAAGCTCAACCCCGCGGCGCTGTGGCGAAACCCCGTCATGTTCCTGGTGTGGGTGGGCGCCGCCTTCACCACGGTGATCGCCATCGCCGAGCCGTTCGTCGGTGGCCCCGAGGAGTCGGGCGGCACCCCCGTCCCCTTCGGCTTCACCTGGGGCATCGCCGTGTGGCTCTGGCTCACGGTACTCTTCGCGAATCTGGCCGAATCGGTGGCTGAGGGCCGCGGCAAGGCCCAGGCCGCGTCGCTGCGCAAGACCCGCACCTCGACCATGGCGCGTCGCGTCACCGCCTATGACGGGAACACGGATGCTGCGGCCGAACGCGTCGACACGGTCGAGGTCGCCTCGTCCGACCTGAAGCTCGGTGACGTCGTGATCGTGTCGGCGGGCGAGCTCATCCCCGGTGACGGCGACATCGTCGCGGGGATCGCGACCGTCGACGAGTCCGCCATCACGGGCGAGTCCGCACCCGTCGTGCGCGAGTCGGGCGGAGACCGCTCCGCCGTCACCGGCGGCACCCGCGTGCTCTCGGACCGCATCGTCGTGCGCATCACCTCGAAGCCCGGCGAGACCTTCGTCGACCGGATGATCGCGCTCGTCGAGGGCGCCGCACGCCAGAAGACGCCCAACGAGATCGCGCTGAACATCCTCCTCGCGAGCCTGTCGATCGTGTTCGTCATCGTCGTGCTGACCCTCAACCCGATCGCCTCGTACGCTGCGTCGCCGGTGAGCATCCCGGTGCTGATCGCGCTGCTCGTCTGCCTCATCCCGACGACGATCGGGGCGCTCCTCTCCGCCATCGGCATCGCCGGGATGGACCGGCTCGTGCAGCGCAACGTGCTCGCGATGTCAGGGCGTGCCGTCGAGGCCGCGGGCGATGTGACGACCCTGCTCCTCGACAAGACCGGCACGATCACCTACGGCAACCGCCGCGCCTCGGACTTCGTCGCGATGCCGGGCGTCGGCGACGACGAGTTGGCCCGGGCAGCGGCCCTGTCGTCCCTCGCCGACCCCACCCCCGAGGGCGTCTCGGTCGTCGAGCTGGCGGCGGTGCGCAGCATCCACGTCACAGAGCCCGCTGGATCGACCGTCGTGCCCTTCACCGCCCAGACCCGCATGAGCGGCGTCGACCTCGCGGACGGCACCGAGGTGCGCAAGGGTGCCGGGTCTGCCGTGATCGCGTGGCTCGCAGCATCCGGATCCGACGTCCCCACCGCGACGCGCGCCCACCTGACCGGCGAGACGAACGCCATCGCGCAGTCGGGCGGCACGCCGCTCGTCGTCGCCGAGCTCGATCCCTCGGGCGAGGGCCGGGTGCTCGGGGTGATCCACCTCAAGGACATCGTCAAGGACGGCCTTCGCGAGCGGTTCGACGAGCTGCGTTCGATGGGCATCCGCACGGTCATGATCACGGGCGACAACCCGCTCACGGCCGCCGCGATCGCGAAGGAGGCGGGCGTCGACGACTACCTCGCCGAGGCCACCCCCGAAGACAAGCTGGCGCTCATCCGGCGCGAGCAGGAGGGCGGCAGTCTCGTCGCGATGACCGGCGACGGCACCAATGACGCGCCCGCGCTCGCGCAGGCCGACGTCGGGGTCGCGATGAACACGGGCACCTCGGCCGCGAAGGAGGCCGGCAACATGGTCGACCTCGATTCCGACCCGACGAAGCTCATCGACATCGTGCGCATCGGCAAGCAGCTGCTGATCACGCGCGGCGCTCTCACGACCTTCTCGCTGGCCAACGACATCGCTAAGTACTTCGCGATCATCCCCGCGATGTTCATGGGGGTGTTCCCGGGCCTCGCAGCGCTCAACGTGATGCAGCTGTCGTCGCCCGCGTCGGCGGTCACGAGCGCGATCATCTTCAACGCGATCATCATCGTCATCCTCATCCCGCTGGCGCTGCGGGGCGTCAAATACCGCCCGGCGAGCGCCTCGCAGATCCTCAGCCGCAACCTGCTCGTCTACGGCCTCGGCGGCGTGATCGCCCCCTTCATCGGCATCAAGCTCATCGACCTCGTCGTGAGCCTCATCCCGGGCTTCTGAGCCCTTCTGGAGACGCATATGTCCACCGCCCGCTCCTCCGTCCGCACCACCGGGGTCGCCGTCCGCGCGATGCTCGTCTTCACCCTCGTCCTCGGCGTCGGCTACACGCTGCTCATCACCGGCATCGGCCAGCTCGCCCTCCCCTGGCAGGCGAACGGGTCGCTCGTGCAGGACGCCGCCGGCGCGCCCGTCGGGTCGGCGCTCATCGGACAGTCCTTCACGGATGCCTCGGGCGCAGCGCTCGTGCAGTACTTCCAGTCACGTCCCTCCGCCGCCGGCGACGGCTACGACGGCGGCGCCTCGAGCGGCTCGAACTACGGGCCGGAGAACGCCGACCTCATCGCCGCGATCGAGGGGCGCAAGGCTGCGATCGCGGAGCTCGAGGGGGTCGACCCGTCCGAGGTGCCCGCCGACGCGGTGACCGCGTCGGGCTCGGGCCTCGACCCGCACATCAGCCCCGCGTACGCGTTGCTCCAAGTGCCCCGGGTCGCGGCGGCCCGCGGACTCTCCGAGTCCGAGGTGCGCGGCCTGGTCGAGACGCACATCCAGCAGCGCGACCTCGGCTATCTCGGCGAGCTGCGCGTGAACGTCGTCGAGCTCAACCTCGCCCTCGACGCCCTCGGGTCGTGATCGTGCCCGGGGCCGCAGCATCCATCACCCTGCTTCACTCGCGCGAGACCCGGCCCGGCGTGCAGCGTTCGGATTCCGTGAGGACGCCGGTCGGAGCATCCATCCGGCGTCATAGGGTGAGCACGTGAAGCGCGGCAAGCTGCGGGTGCTGCTGGGCGCGGCGCCCGGCGTCGGCAAGACGTACGAGATGCTCGAAGAGGGTCGCCGCCTCGCCGAGGATGGGCGCGACGTCGTGATCGCGGTCGTCGAGACGCACGGCCGCGCGGCCACCGCGGCGCTCATGGAGGGGCTGCCGGGCGTGCCCCGCACGATCGTCTCCCACCGCGGCGTCGAGCTCAGCGACATGGACCTCGAGGGCGTGCTCGAGCGCAACCCCGAGATCGCGCTCGTCGACGAGCTCGCCCACACCAACGCGCCGGGGCTGCGGCATCCGAAGCGGTGGCAGGATGTGGCGGATCTGCTCGACGCGGGCATCGACGTGATCACGACCGTCAACGTGCAGCACATCGAGTCGCTCGGCGGCGTCGTGGAGCAGATCACGGGCGTCGCGCAGCGCGAGACCGTTCCTGATGCCGTCGTGCGGGACGCCGATCAGATCGAGGTCGTCGACCTCTCCCCCCAGTCGTTGCGGGATCGCCTGTCGGCAGGGCTCGTCTACCCGGCGGAGCGGATCGACGCCGCGCTGTCGAACTACTTCCGGCTCGGCAACCTGACGGCCCTGCGCGAACTCGCCCTGCTGTGGCTCGCCGACGAGGTCGACAGCGCGCTGAAGTCGTACCGCGCCGAGCACGGGATCGAGGGCGCGTGGCAGGCGCGCGAGCGCGTGGTCATCGCTCTGACGGGCGGTTCGGAGGGCGAGACGCTGCTGCGCCGGGGCGCGCGCATCGCGGCGCGGTCAGCAGGTGGCGAGCTGCTCGCGGTGCACGTGTCGAGCCAGGACGGCCTGCGATCGGGCGACCCCGGCGCCCTCGCCGCGCAGCGCGCGCTCGTCGAGTCGCTCGGCGGCACCTACCACCAGGTGGTCGGCGACGACATCCCGCGCGCGCTCGTGGAGTTCGCGCGCTCGGTGAACGCGACGCAGCTCGTGATCGGCGTGAGCCGTCGCGGGCGCCTCGCGACGCTCTTCACCGGACCCGGCATCGGGGCGACGGTGATCCGCGAGTCCGGCGACATCGACGTGCACATCGTGACGCACGACGCGGCGGGCGACCGATTCCCGCTTCCGCGCGTGACCGGTGGCGCCCTGAGCGTGCGCCGCCGCGTGCTCGGGTTCGCGCTCGCGCTCATCGGCGGGCCGCTCCTGACGTGGCTGCTGGTGTCGATCCGCAGTGAGGAGACCATCACCAGCGACGTGCTCGCGTACCAGCTGCTCGTGGTGCTGGTCTCGCTCGTCGGCGGCATCTGGCCCGCGGTCTTCGCCGCGGTCATGTCGGGGTTCACCCTCAACTACTTCTTCGTCGCTCCCTACTACACGGTGTCGGTGGCCGATCCGCGGAACGTCTGGGCGCTCATCCTCTACGTCGTGATCGCCGTGCTGGTGAGCTTCATCGTGGATCGCGCGGCGCGCGCGGCGCGGTCGGCCCGGCGCGCCGAGGCCGAGGCCGAGCTGCTCGCGAACGTCGCGGGCAGTGTGCTGCGCGGCGAATCCGCCGTGCCCGCGCTCATCAGCCGCACGCGCGAATCCCTCGGGCTCGCCGGGGTGCGCCTCGTCGACGCCGACGGCACCGTGGTCGCGACCGACGGCGAGCCCGTGCGCGACGGCCGGTACGAGGCGGTCACGGTCGCCCGCCGCAACGGCGGGCCGCCGGCGATGCTCGAGCTGCACGGCCACGTGCTCGACGCCTCCGAGCGCCGGCTCATCGACGCCGTCGCCGCGCAGCTCTCGGCCGCGCTCGAGCACACCGACCTCACCGCGACGGCGCTGCAAGCCGGCGCTCTGGCGGAGACCGACCAGGTGCGCAGCGCGCTGCTGTCCGCGGTGAGCCACGACCTGCGCCGCCCCCTGGCCGCCGCGGTCGCCGCCGTCGGCGGGCTTCGCGCCGCAGGGCCGAACCTCTCGCGCGAAGACCGGGCCGAGCTGCTCGCCACGGCAGACGAGTCGCTCGCGACGCTGGCCGCCCTCGTCACCGACCTGCTGGATGTCAGCCGCGTGCAGGCCGGGGTGCTCGCGGTGTCGCTGCAGCCCGTCGACAGTGCCGGTGTCGTGCTGGCGGCGCTCGACGAACTCGGCGGCGGCCCCGACCGCTTCGAGCTCGCGCTCGACCCTGACCTGCCCCTCATCGAGGCCGATCCCGTGCTGCTGCAGCGCGTGCTCGTGAACGTGCTCGCCAACGCCGCGCGCCACTCCCCGGCGGGCTCGCACGTGCGCGTCTCGACGAGCCGGCTCGGCCGCACCGCCGAGATCCGGGTGGTCGACCACGGCGCCGGCGTCTCGCCCGAGCGCCGTGACGACATGTTCGTGCCGTTCCAGCGGCTCGGCGACACCGACAACACCGCAGGGCTCGGCCTGGGCCTCGCCCTGTCGAAGGGGTTCACCGAGGGCATGGGCGGTACGCTCGCCCCCGAGGACACCCCCGGAGGAGGCCTGACGATGGTCATCGCGCTGCCGGTCGCGGACGCGATCACCACCGAAGAGAGGTCCCTCACGTGAAGGTCCTGATCGCCGACGACGATCCCCAGCTCGTCCGGGCGCTGCGCATCACTCTCGCCGCGCACGGCTACGAGGTGATCGCCGCACCCGACGGGGCCGCGGCGATCGCCCTCGCCGCCAAGGAGCATCCCGACATCGCGATGGTGGACCTCGGGATGCCGCGCCTCGACGGAGTGCAGGTCATCGAGGCGCTGCGTGGCTGGACCACGGCGCCGATCATCGTGGTCTCGGGCCGCACCGGCTCCGCCGACAAGGTCGAGGCGCTGGACGCCGGCGCCGACGACTACGTCACCAAGCCGTTCCAGATCGACGAGTTGCTCGCACGGCTCCGGGCGCTGTCGCGGCGCGTGACCGCAGCATCCGGTGTCCCCGTCGTCACGTTCGGGGACGTCGTCGTGGATCTGTCGACGAAGACCGTGACACGCTCCGGCGAGCGCGTGCATCTCACGCCCACGGAGTGGAAGATCCTCGAGTTCCTGGCACGGAACCCCGGCTCGCTCGTCACGCGGCAGGCGCTCCTCAAGGACATCTGGGGCACCGAACAGGTCGCCGACACGGGCTACCTGCGGCTCTACATGTCTCAGCTGCGCAAGAAGCTCGAGCGCGACCCTGGCAGTCCCGCGCACCTGCTCACCGAGTCGGGCATGGGCTACCGCCTCCTCGCCGACACCGCCACCTGACCCGCCCCGCGGTCAGCCGAGGCCCTGGCGCTCCTCGTCCGCACCGGGCGCGGCGTCGCCGGCCACCGGCTTCGACGACAGGCCCACCGAACCCGCGCCCGGCGCGTTCGACAGGGCCGCGGCAACGGCGACCGACTCGTCGACGTCGGGGTACTGCGGGCGCAGCTGCACGGGGGCGCGTCGACGCTGCTCGCGCTTGGCCTTGCGGGAGGCGGCCCACAGGTTGAGTGCCTCGACGAAGATCGCGAACGCCATCGGGCCGTAGATGAACGCCTTGTCGATGTGGAAGCCGAAGCCCTCGGCGACCAGGAACACACCGATCAGCAGCAGGAACGACAGCGCGAGCATCTTCACGGTGGGGTGCTTGTTCACGAACGCGAAGATGTAGCGCGATGCGAAGAGCATGATGCCGAACGACAGCACGACGACGGTGATGATCACGACGAGGTTCTCGGTCATGCCGACCGCGGTGATGACCGAGTCGAGCGAGAAGACGAGGTCGAGCACGAGGATCTGCGCGATGACCGACCCGAACGTGATGCTCTTTCCCCCGCCGGCGCCGTGCTCCTCCTCGGCGCCCTCGAGCTTGTGGTGGATCTCGGTCACCGCTTTGTAGACCAGGAAGAGGCCACCGGCGATCAAGATGATGTCCTTCCACGAGAAGCCCAGCTCCCCGATGAAGAACACCTCCTCCTTGAGGGTGACGATCCATCCCGCGAAGAGCACGAGGATGACACGCATGACCATCGCGAGCGTGAGTCCCAGATTGCGGGCTTTGGCCTGCTGCTCCTTGGGGAGCTTGGACGCGAGGATCGAGATGAAGATGACGTTGTCGACGCCGAGGACCACCTCGAGGACGAACAGCGTCAGGAACACGGCGATCAGATCGGGCGTGAAAGCGAAGGAGAAGTCCACGGGGCAATGCTAGAGGGGATGGATGCCGCCACCCGGCGTGTGGCCCGGCCCACGGCGTCCATCCCCTGCATACGGCAACCGGCGAACTCAGTCGAGGATCTCCCGAAGGCGCGCGGCGAAGCCCGCGGGGTCGCCGGGATACCCCGGCTGATCCGCGAAGCCGCCGTGATGGCTCGGGAAGTCGGCGACCGGCCGATCGAGCATCGCGGCGACTCCGCGGGCGCCGCGCGCGGGCAGCGTGTCGCCGGACTCCACGCCCGCCGCGATCACGAGCCGGTCACCCAGCCCCCGCAGCCGGTCGGCGTCGACGCGGTAGACGATGGTCGCCGGCATGTTCCGCAGCAGCGGATTCGTGCGCGTGCCGTCGTCCTCCGACGACATGCCGAACATCGCGGGGTCGGGCGCCGGCTGGTCGAGATAGTCGTCGGGCACCGGGCCGTCGAGCATGACGAACGGGATGAAGGTCGCCATGGCGGCGCCGTCCCCCTGCTCGGCGTACGTGCGCTTCATATGGGCGACCACGGCGAGCACCGCGTCCCTGTCGGGGAGCACCTCCGCGAGCGGCGGCTCGTGCACAACGGCGATCCGCACGTCCTCGGGGTGCGCCGTGACCAGCGCGAGCAGGTTGACCGCGCCGCCACTGGTGCCGAAGGCATCGACGGGGCCGCAGTCCAGCGCCGCGATCACGCGATGCAGATCCGCCGCGTGCTGCTCGACGGTGATGTCGGCCGTGCCCACCGGGTTGCGCCCGGCGCCGCGCGGGTCGTAGGTCACCACGGGGCGATCCGCGAACTGTCCGGCGAGCTGAGCCAGGCCGCCCGCGTCCATCGGCGCGGCGAAGAGGAACAGCGCCGGCCGCTCGGCGGTGGCCGCTGTCAGATCCCCGTGGATGTCGTACGTGATCGCGTCCTCGCCCGCTCCCACGACGTGGGTGGCGACGGTCCGCTCGACGGTGTTCTCGGTCATCTCGGCTGTGCCTCCGACTCAGACCTGCGCCAGGACGCCCTCGAGGCGCGAGTAGCTGGCCTCCATGCCGTCGGTCATGCCAGTGGCCAGGACGATGTCGCGCGTCTCCTTGTCGGGGTACTCGATCAGGAGCGTGATGAGGGTGGCACCGTCCTCCTCGTAGAGGTTCAGGTCGTTGAGCGTGGACGGGTAGTCGGTGCCCGTCATGTGCTCGGTGGTGACGGCGCGGCGCGGTGCCTCGGACAGCACCGTCTCGCCGTCGAATCCGAAGGTCTCACCCTCGGTGCCTTCGGTCGGCTCCCACTCGTACTGGTACGTGCCGCCGACCGCAGGGTCGACCTCGCATACCGACATGCGCCAGCCGTCGGGGCCGAGCATCCACTTCTCGAGCAGCTCGGGCTCCTGGTGGGCGCGCCACACGAGGTCGATCGGGCCCTCGATGAGTCGCGTGATGCGCACGTGGGTGTCGTCGAGGATCTCGGTCTGCGTGCCCTTGCCGGCGGAGTAGGCCCGGAGCCCCTCGAGCACACGGTCGAGCTGGTTGATCGCCATCGTCGAGCCCTCGACCGCGCCGAAGTCGACGACCTGCTGGAGGGCGTCGGCCGACGCGAAGTGCGACACGTTGACCATGCGCGAGCCGGTCTCGGTCGGCTCGAACGTGAAGACCACCCGCATGACGGGCATGCCCTCGAGCGGGGCGCCGTCCTCGTTGGCGAAGTTGTCGAGCACCGTGAAGCTGCGGGGCGCGTCGATGTCGAGGAACTCCCACGAGCCGTAGGACTTCTCGCCCTGCGGGCTCGTCATGTAGTACACGGCCTTGCCGCCGACTTCGAGGTCGAAGGTCGGGAAGCTCGCCGGCCAGCCGGGAGGGCCCCAGAACCGCTCGAGCTGCTGAGGATCGGTGAAGGCCTCCCACAGCCTGTCGACCGGAGCGGCGAAATCTGCCGTCAGCGTCAGGGTGAGCGCTTCCGGATCGGTGGTGACGTCGGTGACGGGCATCGTCATTCTCCTTCGTTACTGCGGTGGTCGTTCTTCGGTTCTTCGGGGGCGCCGGGAGTGCCGGCGGGTTCGGCGAGCAGGGCATCGAGCCGGTCGATGCGTGCGCGCCACAGTTCCTCGTAGCGGGCGAGCAGTGCGCGAGCGCGGGCGATCATCTCGGGGTCCGCCCGGACGAGACGCTCGCGCCCCTCGGCGCGCTTGACGATGAGGCCTGCGGCCTCGAGCACGGTGACGTGCTTCTGCACGGCCGCGAACGACATGTCATATTCGCGGGCGAGCGCCGAGACGGAGTACTCGCCGGAGAGCGTCCGACGCAGGATGTCGCGCCGGGTCGCCGCCGCGAGTGCGTGGAACACGCGGTCGATCTCGTCATCGCTGAGCTCAATTCCTACAACCATTTGGTTGTAGGTTACGACGGGGATGCAGCATCCGTCAACCCCGTCTTCAAGACGGGGCTCGCCGAGCCCGGCCTCTTCCACCTGGCTAGGAACCTGGCTAGAATCCACCCATGGCGGCGTACAACATCCTCGAAGCGCGCAACAATCTGTCGCGCATCATCGCGTCCGTCGAGTCGGGAGCCGAAGAGGCTGTCATCATGCGGCGCGGCAGGCCGGTGGCGAAGATCGTGCCGGTGACGGACGATGAGCCGGCGCGCCATACCGGGGCGTCGATCGTCGCGTGGCTCGAAGCGAATCCTCTCCCACACGGAGTCGGTCGGACTCCCGATCAGATCGAGGCAGACATCCGCGAAATGCGCGAGGCGGGGGCGTGATCTACCTCGATGCTTGCATCGTGATCTACGCGACCGAACACCAGGGCGGCCTCGGGCGTCGAGCACGCGCGCAACTGGCGGCCGCGGCCTCGACGTCGTTCGCGATCAGTCCCCTCGTGATTCACGAAGTACTCGTCGGCCCGATTCGCCGGGCCGACCGTCGACTTCTCGAGGTCTATGACGCCCGGTTCCAGGATTACGCGACAGTCGATCTCGACCTGCCCGCCTACGTCCGCGCGGCCGAACTCCGCGCAGCTGCTCCCGGCCTGAAGACTGTCGACGCCCTGCATCTTGCCGCGGCACAGCTCGCCGGCTGCACCGCACTGTGGACCAACGACAAGCGCCTCGCAGCGTCCGCCGGCACCTTCGCGGTCGACGTGATGGGCGACTGAACGACTGACGCATGCTGCGGCCCGCGGCATCCGTCACGCCACTCCCGAGCCGAATAGACTTGTCAGGTCCGGCATCCCCGAATTTCTGGAGCTGAGCCGCGTGACCACCCCCTCTTCGACTTCCGTCGCCGACACCGTCTCGAATGCCGAGGCCACGCCCGAGAAGGAGCAGCCGTACGCGGCGCTCGGTCTCAAGCCCGACGAGTACGACAAGATCCGCGAGATCCTCGGCCGCCGCCCCACGTCGGGCGAGCTGGCGATGTACTCCGTCATGTGGTCGGAGCACTGCTCCTACAAGTCCTCGAAGATCTACCTCCGCAAGTTCGGGGAGAAGGTCTCGGACGAGATGAAGGAACGGCTCATGGTCGGCATGGGCCAGAACGCCGGCGTCGTCGACATCGGCGAGGGCTGGGCCGTCACCTTCAAGGTCGAGTCGCACAACCACCCGAGCTACATCGAGCCGTTCCAGGGCGCCGCGACCGGCGTCGGCGGCATCGTGCGCGACATCATCTCGATGGGCGCGCGCCCGGTGGCCGTCATGGACCAGCTGCGCTTCGGCGCGATCGACAACCCCGACACGGCGCGCGTCGTGCACGGCGTGGTCTCGGGCATCTCGTTCTACGGCAACTGCCTGGGCCTGCCGAACATCGGCGGCGAGACCGTGTTCGACGCGGTGTACCAGGGCAACCCGCTCGTCAACGCACTCGCGGTCGGCGTTCTCCGCCACGAGGACCTGAAGCTCGCCAACGCCACCGGCGCGGGCAACAAGGTCGTGCTGTTCGGCGCCCGCACCGGGGGCGATGGCATCGGCGGGGCGTCGATCCTCGCCTCCGACACGTTCGCCGACGGCGGCCCGACCAAGCGCCCCGCGGTGCAGGTCGGCGACCCGTTCGCCGAGAAGGTGCTCATCGAGTGCTGCCTCGAGCTGTACCGCGACGAGCTCGTCGAGGCCATCCAGGACCTCGGTGCCGCCGGCATCTCGTGCGCGACCTCCGAGCTCGCCGCCAACGGCGGATCGGGCATGCGCGTCGACCTCGAGAAGGTGCTGTTGCGCGACCCCACGCTCACGCCGGAGGAGATCCTCATGAGCGAGAGCCAGGAGCGCATGATGGCGATCGTCGCGCCCGAGAAGCTCGATGCGTTCCTCGAGGTCGTCGGCAAGTGGGACGTCGAGACGTCGGTGCTCGGCGAGGTGACCGGCGACGGCCGTCTGCAGATCTTCTGGCACGGCGAGCAGATCGTCGACGTCGATCCCTCGACCGTCGCGGTCGACGGTCCCGTCTACGAGCGCCCCGTGGCGTACCCGACGTGGATCGACGCGCTGCGCGAGGACTCGGCATCCGCCCTCCCGCGTCCGACCGACGCCGAGACGCTGCGCGAGCAGTTCACGAAGCTCGTCGCAAGCCCCAATCTCGCCGACACGTCGTGGATCACCAACCAGTACGACTACTACGTCATGGGCAACACGGCGCTGTCGTTCCCCGACGACGCCGGCATGATCCGCGTCGACGAGCACTCGGGTCTCGGCTTCGCCATCGCCACCGACTGCAACGGCCGCTACTGCCAGCTCGACCCGTACCAGGGCGCGAAGCTGGCCCTCGCCGAGGCATACCGAAACGTCGCCGTGTCGGGCGCCGAGCCGACCGCCGTCACCGACTGCCTCAACTTCGGCAGCCCCGAGAACCCCGAGGTCATGTGGCAGTTCTCACAGACCGTCGACGGCCTGTCGGACGCCTGCCTCGAACTCGGCGTCCCGGTCACGGGCGGCAACGTCTCGTTCTACAACCAGACCGGCGACCAGCCGATCTTCCCGACCCCGGTCGTCGGCGTGCTCGGCATCATCGACGACGTCGCCCGCCGCATCCCGTCGGGCTGGCAGGACGCCGGCGACAACATCTACCTCCTCGGTGTGACGTCGACCGAGCTCTCGGGCTCGCAGTGGGCGGGCACGATCCACGACCACCTCGGCGGACGCCCGCCGGCCGTCGACCTCGCCCAGGAGAAGAAGCTCGCCGAGCTGATCCACGCCGGTTCGCAGCAGTCGCTGATCGCGTCCGCGCACGACTTGTCGTCTGGCGGCCTCGCGCAGGCCCTCGCCGAGGCCACCATGCGCTTCGGTGTCGGTGCGCGCGTGTGGCTGAACGAGATCATGGAGCGCGACGGAGTGGATGCTGCGACCGCGCTGTTCTCGGAATCCACGGGCCGCGTCATCGTCTCGGTTCCCCGCGAGGACGACGTGAAGTTCCGCGGTCTGTGCGAGGGCCGCGGCTACCCGGTGCTGCGCATCGGCGTGACGGACGCGGCGGCCGACGGTGACGAGCCGGCACTCGAGGTACAGGGCCTGTTCACGGTCCCGCTCGCCGAGCTCCGCGACCTGTCGACCTCGACGCTGCCCGACGCGTTCGGCCCGATCATCGCCGAGCACACCGCCTGAGGGTCCCTAGGATAAGAACCATGGCGGCGGAAGACGACGAGTACAGCGGTTTCAACGACACCCGGCAGCGGCGCGTCAAGATCATCGCGTGGGTGACGATCGTCGCCCTCATCCTCGTCGGCGGCGGCGCCACCGTCTTCGCCCTTCTCTTCGGCTGAGGTCGCGGCGCGTGGCCGAGGTGTCAGCAGACTCCCGGCGACAATTGCGCTATATCGCGATTACCATGGCAGGGTGGAGCCCATCCTCCTCGTCATGTCGAGCCTGTGGTGGATCGCTCCGGCGGCCGCGGGCGCCGGAGCGGCGACCTATGCGGGCATGACGACGCGCAGCCGCCGGGCACGTCGCCTGGAGCTCGATGCCGCCCGTGCGGAGGAGTCGCAGGCGTACCGCGAGCTCGTCGCCGCGAAGGCGCGACTGCGCACCGCGCAGGCCGACCTGCTCACCGCGAAGTCGCGCTCCTCGCTCCCGCCCGCGCATGCCGCCGAAGCGCGACGCGAGCTTCAGGCCGCCAGGCAGGACGAGAAGACGGCGTCCCTGGCGCTCCGAGCCAGCCGCACGCGCGTCAAGGCCGGGTACGCCCAGTATCGCGCTGCCTCGTCCCGCGACCCGCTGCCGATCGAGCGCCTCTACGCCGCACACGACAGCGTCAACACCCGGTGGCTGGCGTACGAGACCGACGTCGACAAGGCGCTGGCGTATCCGCAGATGACCGACCCGCGGCATCCGGCCACCGTCGTCTTCCTGCGCGCACAGCGCGAAGCCCTCGCGAAGCGCCCGACCCTGCGCGACCGGGTGACGCCGCAGCAGTTCCTCGAGTACCGGGTCGCGGTGCGACACCTCGAGGCGACGTTCGCCGAGGCAGAGCGTCAGGCAGGCGTTCCCGGCACGGCTCGCCCGTCGTCGGCCGGGGCGACGGCCGCCGCGGGGCTCACTGCCGCGGCCGCGGTGCTCGCCGAGATCGCCGACCGCCTTCCCGCGCTGATCGCACGGATCCCCCCGCCCCGCGCGAGCGAGCCTCCTGCTGGCAGGGTGCCCTGAGCCGACCACGCGGCGGCGACCGGCCGTTAGCATGACAGTGTGCAGCAGTTCTGGGAGTTCGCGGGCAACTTCTGGTGGCTCGTCTTCCCGCTTATGGGCATCCTGGGCATGGTCGGCAATGCCTGGGAGCGTGGCGCGCGCATGCGCCACAAGCGCCGCCTCGAGGTGATGCACGCGAAGGCCGAGCTCAAGGCTGCTCAGGCCGCGGCGCGCGGCAAGCCGGTGGCGGCGGCATCCCTGCCTCCGATCACGGCCGCGACGGCGACCGCCGCGTCAGGACCGGGTGCGTCGGCGTCGCGTGAGACGCAGACGACCCAGCTCGAGCGCCTGTTCGCCGAGCACGACGCGGTCACCGCGCGCTGGCTGGAGTACGAGCTGGACGTCGCGAAGATCATCGCGTTCCCCGCCATGAGCGACGGACGGCAGCCGCTCACCGCCGCGTTCCTGCGCGCGAAGCGCATCGCCGACGGGCTGCGGCCCGCCTCGGCGAAGGCGCGGCTGCCGAAGGAGCAGCTCGCCGAGTACCGCAACGCGGTCGCCGACTTCGAGGTGGCGTTCGACGTCGCCGAGCGCGATGCGCGCCGCCTGCGCGACTCGTCGTTCACCGAAGACGAGCGCAAGCGCCTCAGTACCGCCAAGAAGCTCCTCACCGTCGCGATCGACGAGGCCGCGACGCCGGCCGAGCGCCAGCTCGCCTATCGTCGCGTCCGCGAGGAGCTCGATGGCCTCATCTCGATCTCCGACGAGGCCATCGAGGTGCTCGAGAACAAGGTCATGCTCGAGCTCGGGCCCGTCAGCTCCTCCACGACGACGGTGACGGATGCTGAGCCCCAGCCCCGCGCGGTGGCTCCGGCCTCGCCCGAACCTGAGCCCGTCGCCGAGCCTCTGCCCGCGCCGAAGCGCCCGAGCACGACGCCGCCTCCGGGAGCGACGTGGCCGGTGCCCTCGCGCACGAACGGCGATTCGCCGGGCCGCGTGACGCACCCCAAGCCCCACCGCTGACCTTCCGCCTCGGCGTCAGGCGGCGAGCTCGGGGTGGGCGTCGATCCAGCCGTCGATGCGGGCGAACCAGTCGAAGAGCCACGCGGCGCGGGCGTCCAGGTCGTCGGGAATCTCCGACCGCGGCACGCGCCAGGCGCGCATCGTGATGCCCTTGTCCATCGGCAGCTCGCGCCAGATGTCGCGCAGGGTGTGCAGCCGGTCGAGCCCGGTGTGCGCGATGAACACGACGTCGGCGTCGGGGGCGGCATCCAGTGCCGCGTGCATGCCGCCCGGCTGAGGCGCCATGACGTGCGTCATCGCCTCGGCACGTTCGGCCATCGCCTCGCGCCCGGCGTCGCGCAGCCGCTTGATACGGGAGCGGCGTCGTTTCGGGCTGACCTGACCGCCCTCGGGGAAGATGACGAAGGCGTCTTCTGGCCCCAGTCCGGTCGCGAGGTCACGCAACGCCGCCT
This sequence comes from Microbacterium sp. F01, assembly GCF_056156365.1. Classification (NCBI taxonomy): domain Bacteria; kingdom Bacillati; phylum Actinomycetota; class Actinomycetes; order Micrococcales; family Microbacteriaceae; genus Microbacterium; species Microbacterium sp. F01. The sequence continues at coordinate 107,574 of NZ_CM149592.1, read as the reverse complement.
CGACCGAGGCGCCGCCGCCCTTGCGCCCGTGGCCGAACCCCGACGGCACGATGAACCGCGCCGGAATGCGGTGCAGCAGGATGTCGATCGCGGGATCCCACTGCAGCGTGTACTTGAGCACGATCCGCGGCCGCCGCGCGACCTCGTTGAGCAGCGTGTGGATGAGGATGAACGAGTCGCCCGGACCGCCATGCCGGCTCGCCACCACGAGCGGGGTGCCGGGGGCGAACAGCGCCTCGAAAGCGGCGCGGCCGGTCGCAGCATCCGTTCCGTCCGAGCCGGTCGTGGTGATCGTGAGCCGCAGCACGCCGCCGAAGACCCAGAACAGGAGGCGCAGCGCCCATCCGCCGAGGCGATAGTGGGCGGTCACGAAGCCCGGCCGGCGCAGGGCGTAGCCGAACCCCGAGGCGATCCACAGTGCGAACAGCGCGATCACGAGCATCGCGTCCCACAGCAGGTACACGGTCACGAGCCACAGCACGCGCGGCAACCGGAACCGCCCGGGCACGAGCGACGTGAGCGCGAGGGCGACGAGCAGCCACAGCGGAGTGAGCAGCAGCATGACGAGCGCCGCCACGATCACGAGCGGAGCGAGAAGGATGCGGCGCACCCAGGTGGGCAGCATCCGCATCAGGTCTCCTCGTCGGCTCGGGGCGTTTCGTCTCGCTTCGCTCGCTCAACCCGCGGGGCGTCGCTCTGGGCGACCAGGCCGCGGTCCGTGAGGAAGGCGCGGCTGGCGTCGTAGGCGGCGTCGATGCGCCGGTGCACGGTGTCCATGCGGCGGTACGACATGAGCGAGTCGTCGCCGTCGAGCCCGCCGCCGCTCGGCAGCACGTGCAGCGCGACGCCCTCGGGGAGCGTCGCCACGTCGCGGGCGTAGCGGTGGCGGCGCGCGATCTCGAAGGCGACGCGCGCCGTGTCGACGGCGGACTTCGGAGCGACCAGCGGGGTCTCGATGCGGCCGACCTGCAGCACGTACACCGTGGTCGCGCCGACCTGCACCGCCTGCTCGATGGGGATCGAGTTGACGATCCCCCCGTCGATGAAATGCTCGTCGCCGATGCGGGTCGGTGGCAGGAGTCCCGGCACCGAGGCCGACGCCAGGATCGCCGGGATGAGCGGACCCGACTCGAAGACGTGCTCCGCGGCGCGCTCGATGCTCGCGGCGACGACCCGCAGCCGCACGGCGAGATCCTCGAAGGTCGTGTCCGCGCCGAGCGCCCGCTCCAGCAGGTGCTGCAGCGGCGCCGGCGAGTTGAGGTGCGTCTTCGTCTTCACGAGGCGCGTGAATTGCGCGAACAGCGAGTCGCCGTAGACCGCGTTGGCCTCGGGCGAAGTCCACGCGTCGAGCAGGCGCTCGATCACGGCGGGCGTCGGGTCGCTCGCGACGAGCGCGCCGTTGATCGCGCCGATCGACGTGCCCACCACGACATCGGGACGGATGCCGGACTCCAGCAGCGCCCGCAGCATCCCGATCTCGACGGCGCCGCGCACCCCGCCGCCGCCGAGAACGAAGGCCACCGTCATGCCCACACCCTATTGCGAGACTTGGCCTGGGCCGACCCGGCGTGCCCGATGCAATTCTCGTCCTGCGGTGTCCGGACATCGCACCCGACGGACGCACCCCGGGGCGCGCGACGCTGGGCGGGGAGTCAGGGGGTGAGGCTGTCGACCCAGTCGCGGTTGTCGGCGACCCACTCGGCCACGACCGGGCCGTAGTCGTCGCCGTCGTAGGCGCCGAACATGGCGTCCTCGAGCGAGTACAGCAGCTCGTTGTCCATGCGGAACTCCTCGAGCCACTCCGAGATCTCGGGGAACTCGCCCGCGAACGAGGTCGACGCCACCGTGTGGATGCCCTCGGCGTCGCCGAGCAGTCCGTCGGGGTCTTCGAGGTCCTTCAGCGGGAACGCGTTGTACGCCCAGTGCGGCCGCCAGAGGGTGACGGCGACGTCGCGCCCGGCATCCGTCGCGGCCTGCAGCTCGGTGAGCATCGCGGGCGTGGACGACGTCACGAACTCCATGCCCTCCAGGCCGTAGCCGGGGATCACGTCGTCCTGCGTGACGGTTACGAGCCCCGACCCCGCCTCGATGCCGACGAGGCGGTTGCCGAACACGTCGGCGTTCGCCGCGAGCTCGGTGAGCGAGTCGACGGGCGCGTCCTCGTTCACGGCGATCGTGAGCTTGGCCTCGTCGTTCCAGGCGCCGAGGTCGACGAGCTGGTCGCCGTACGTCTCCATGTAGTCCGCGTGCGTGAGCGGCAGCCACGTGTCGAGCGTCAGGTCGTAGTCGCCCTTCGCGATGCCGGTGTACGCGGCGGCGGGATCGGCGTACGCGAGGTCGACGGCGTACCCCTTCTCCTCGAGCACCGCCTTCCACAGCTCGGACGCGGCGATGCCCTCGTCCCAGCCGTTGAACACGGCGATCGTCAGGTGTCCCCTGTCGGAGCCCCCCACCCCCGTCTGCACGAGCGCGCCGTTGACGAGCAGGGCGGCGGTTCCGGCCAGGGCGAGGCCGGCGGCGATGATGCGTCGCTTGGTCATGTCGGTTCCTCCTGTCAGGCCGGGACGGGCTCGGGTCGCGGGGCTGCATCGTCGGACGGGACGGATGCTGCGTCCTCGGCCTTCGCCGACGCTGTCGAGGTCGCGGGCGCCGGGGTGGCAGCATCCGTCCCCCCGCTCGTGACGCCGGCGGCGCGCGGCGTGCGGGCACGCGGCTGCGAGAAGCCCGACGTGACGCGGTCGAGGATCATCGCCAGGATGACCACCGAGAGGCCGGCTTCGACGCCGAGGCCGATGTCGATGCGGCTGAGGCTCTGCACGACCTGGCCGCCGAGTCCGCCCGCGCCGACCATGCCCGCGATGACGACCATCGACAGGCTCAGCATGATGACCTGGTTGACGCCGGCCATGATGCTGGGGAGGGCGAGGGGCAGCTGGATCTGGCGCAGGATGCGGCCGGGAGAGGCACCGAAGGCGTGACCCGCCTCGACGATCTCGGGGTCGACACCGCGGATGCCCAGCTCGGTGAGTCGCACACCCGGCGCGAGCGCGAACGCGATGGTGGCGACCATGCCGGGCACGGGGCCGACGCCGAAGATGAGCATCGCGGGGATGAGGTAGACGAACGCGGGCATCGTCTGCAGGAAGTCGAGCACCGGCCGCAGCGTCTTCGAGACGCGATCGCTGCGCGCGGCCCAGATGCCGAGCGGCACGGCGATGGCGATCGCCACGACGGCGGCGAGGATCACAAGCGCGAGGGAGTCCATGGCGTTGGACCACTGACCGACCGCCACGATCACGAGGAGACCGAGCGCGCTGCCGACCGCGAGCACGAGGCCCTTCGACCAGTAGGCGAACGCGGCGATCACGAGGATCACGGACCAGAACGGCGGCGTCGACAGCGAGGCGTCGAGCCAGTCGTAGAGTCCGCGGAAGATCACGGCGACCACGTCGAAGAAGCCGCCGAGGGCGTCGATCACCCAGCGCACGCCGGTCTCGACGACATCGCCCAGGGGGAGGCGGAACAGGTCGGTCATCGCAGGGCTCCTTCCGCCGCGGGGACGGCGTCGAGCGCGCCGACCTCCGTCGGCGCCGCGGCGCGGCCCGCCGGCGCCGTGGTGGCCGACTGGTCCACGACCTCGAGGGTCTGGGTGATGACACTCGCGGGCACCGTGGCGGGTACGTCGATGATCGGGTTCTCGCGGGTCACGGGCGGCACGTCGCCGAGGGCCGCGAGCAGCGTGACGCGCGGGATCGTGCCGACGAGCCGGCCGGCGTCGTCGATCACGGCGACGGGCACCGGGCTCTCCACCGCGCGCTCGACGACATCGGTCAGTGGGTCGTCGACGTGGACGGCGGGCCGGCTGCCTCGAACGAGGGAGCGCAGGTCGGTGCGCCCGTCCTTGACGGCGCGGATGACAGCGCGGTCGGTGACCGAACCGAGGAACCGGCGGTTCTCGATGACCGACACCGAGCCGACCTGCAAGTCGCGCATGACGCGGAGGGCGCCCCGCACGCCGGCGCTGACCGGCGTCGTGGCGACCGGCGGCGCCATGACCGAGCCGGCCGTGAGCACGCGGGCGCGGTCGACGTCCTGCACGAACTGGGCGACGTAGTCGTTCGCGGGGTCGGTGAGGATCTCTTCCGGTGTGCCGTTCTGCACGATGCGACCGTCGCGCATCACCGCGATGCGGTCGCCCAGGAACATCGCCTCGTTGAGGTCGTGCGTGATGAAGACGATGGTCCGGCCGAGCTCGCGCTGCAGCTCGATCAGCTGCTCCTGCATCTCGCGCCGGATGAGCGGGTCGAGCGCCGAGAACGCCTCGTCCATGAGCAGGATGTCGGTGCCCGAGGTGAGCGCGCGGGCTAGCCCCACGCGCTGGCGCATACCGCCCGACAGTTCGTCGGGCATCGCGTCGGCACGATCGCCGAGCCCGACCTTTGCGAGGATCTCGCGAGCCCGCGCGCGGCGCTCGTCTCGCCCGACGCCCTGGATCTCGAGGGCGTACGCCGCGTTGTCGAGCACGGTGAGGTGCGGCAACAGTGCGAAGTGCTGGAACACCATCGAGATGGAACGCTGACGGATGCCGCGCAGCGCCTTGGCCGACGCCTTGGTGACGCTCTGCCCCTGCACGAAGACGTCGCCGGACGTGGGCGGAAGCAGTCCGTTGAGCATGCGCAGGACGGTGGACTTGCCCGAGCCGGACAGCCCCATGATCACGAAGATCTCGCCGGGCTGCACGGTGAAGCTCGCGTCGATCACCGCAGCGGATCCGGCGTCGGCGACGTCGGCACGAGTTGCGCCCGCGCGCAGGCGCTTGACGGCGTCTTTGGGGTTGCGTCCGAAGACCTTGAAGAGATTCCTCGCCTCGATGGCAGGCGGAACGGTCACTGTGCACCTCGGCAGTCCCGGTGCAGGGACTGCATCGGTCGCGCCCGGGTGGCGGCCATCCCCGCAGCGGATGTCGGATCCGCGCCGCGGCCGCCGACCATACGCTCACCGGTCTGACGCTCGGCGCCACCGGAGACCGCGGACTGGTCGGGAGGGCCCGTAAAGGACCTCATCCACCGTTTCATGCACCCGCATGGGCCGCAAATTCGACAGCGGTCTGGCCTTTCGGTACCTCGCGCACGCGCGATATCACGGTCACCGACGACGCGGGCCGCCTCACAGACTTCGCAGATCGCGACGGACTTCGCAGCGCGGCGCCGGAAGCCTGCGAGACCCGCGCGATTCTGCGAACTCTGGGAGCGCCGCGTGGGAGAGGGGTTGACGACCCGCACCTTCCATGGTTACCTACTCAAGTAACTAACCGACCAAGCGGAGTTGATGTGATCGAAGAAGGCCGGGCGCTGTTCCTCCAGATCGCCGAGAGCGTGGAGGACGCGATCATCGACGGCAGCCTCGCCGAAGAGGCGCAGGCGCCGTCGACGAACGAGCTCGCCGCCTTCTACCGGATCAACCCCGCCACCGCCGCGAAGGGAGTCGCGATGCTCACCGACAAGGGCGTGCTGTACAAGCGACGCGGCATCGGCATGTTCGTGGCGCCGGGTGCGCGCGAGCTCCTGATGAACGAGCGCCGCACCGCCTTCGCCGACCGCTTCGTCGAGCCGCTGCTCGCCGAGGCCCGCAAGCTCGGGCTCGGGCCCGAAGATCTGGAACTGCTCATCCGCGACCGCGCTGCGGCGCAGGTCGCCCTCACCACGGAAGGGAACGCACGATGACGACCGGGACGCACGTCATCGAGGTGAAGAATCTCACCAAGCGCTACCGCGACGTCGTCGCGGTGGACGACGTGAGCTTCACCATCGAGAAGGACACCATCTACGGCCTGCTCGGCCGCAACGGCGCCGGCAAGACGACGGTCATGTCGATCCTCACGGCGCAGAACTTCGCGACGTCGGGCGACGTCCGCGTGTTCGGCATGCAGCCGTACGAGAACGCCAAGGTGCTCTCGCGCATGTGCTTCGTGCGTGAAAGCCAGAAATACCCCGACGACGCGCTGCCGAAGCACGCCTTCGGCACAGCGAAGCTCTTCTTCCCGAATTGGGACGACGAGCTCGCCGCGCAGCTCATCGACGACTTCCAGCTGCCGCTGAAGACGCGCATCAAGAAGCTGTCGCGCGGACAGCTCTCGGCGGTCGGCGTGATCATCGGACTCGCCTCCCGGGCCGAGATCACTTTCTTCGACGAGCCCTATCTCGGGCTCGACGCGGTCGCCCGGCAGATCTTCTACGACCGGCTGCTGGAGGACTACACCGAGCACCCCCGCACGGTGATCCTCTCGAGCCACCTCATCGACGAGGTGTCGAACCTCATCGAGCGCGTGCTCGTCATCGATCACGGACGCATCGTGATGGACGAGGCGACCGACACCGTGCGCGACCGCGCCGCGAACATCGTGGGCGACAAGAGCGCCGTCGACGCGTTCGTCGCCGGGCGGCAGGTGATCCACCGCGAGAGCCTGGGGAACGTGGCATCCGTCACCGTCCTCGGGGCCCTCAGCCTCGCCGACCGCGAACGCCTCGCGGCCGCAGGCCTCGACGTCGCGCCGGTCTCGCTGCAGCAGCTGATCGTCCGCACCACCCAGAACGCGGCAGCCGAGTCGGCCGCCTCCGAGGAAGGAGCACTCCGATGAACCGCACCGTCAACGTCGTGCGCATGCAGCTGATCAACAAGCAGACGTTCGTCTGGGTGCCGCTGATCGTGCTCGGCTCCTCGTTCGCGATGTCGCTCGCGATCTACGCGATCCTGAACTCGTCGGGTCTTCCCGGTCCCTTCTACGGCGGCGGCTCGCAGGCTCCGCTGTGGGTTCTGCTGTTCGTGGGGATCTCGTCGCTGACGCTGACCTTCCCGTTCTCGCAGGCGATGAGCGTCACCCGCCGGGAGTTCTTCTTGGGCACGATGCTCGCCGCGGCGATGTGCGCGGTGCTGCTCGCGGTCGTCTTCGCGGTCGGCGGGCTGATCGAGGAGGCCACGAACGGCTGGGGCATCAACGGGTACTTCTTCGCCCTGGACTGGGTCGTCGAAGACGGAGCGCTCGGCGCCGCCTTCTTCTACTTCGTGATGGCGATGCTCATCTTCATGCTGGGGTTCTGGTCGGCCACGGTCTACAAGCGGTCGGGCGCCCTGCTGCTGACCCTCATCTGGGTCGGGGTCGGCGCATTGCTGCTCATCGCCATCTGGGCGATCACCCGTTTCGAGGTCTGGGGCGAGGTGATCACGGCGCTGGTCCAACTCGGCGCTGTCGGTCTCGCCGCGTGGGGCCTCGTCCTCACGGTCGTGCTCGGCGGGATCTCCTACCTCTCGCTGCGTCGGACGGTTCCCTGATCGGTCATGGAAACGGATGCTGCCACCCGGCGATCACGCCGGGTGGCAGCATCCATGTTCCACGTGAAACGGGAGGTCAGCGCGAGTCGGCGGCCTCGGTGTGGTGGCGGATGACCTCGGCGACCACGAAGTTGAACCACTTCTCGGCGAAGGCCGGGTCGAGGTCGGCCTGCTCGGCGAGGCTGCGCAGTCGCGCGGTCTGCTGCTCCTCGCGGGCGGGGTCCGAGGGGGGCATGCCGTGCTCGGCCTTCAGGTGGCCGACCTGCTTGGTCGCCTTGAAGCGCTCGGCGAGCAGATACACCAGGGCGGCGTCGATGTTGTCGATGCTGCTGCGCAGCCGGGCCAGCGTCGTCGTGGGGTCTTCTTCGGTCATGGCGCTCCTTCTCGCCCCTCGACGATACCCGTCATCGCTGTCGGCTCCCCCGGGATGACGCCGGGTCACACGATCCGGGTGAAGTTGCCCTGCGCACCTCGTCGCGCGCACCACCCAGCCCTAGAGTGTGACCCATGACCGATGCCTCGCCCTCGCTCGGCGCCACGTCCGCCGAGGCCGCCGCGCCACTGTCCGCCGACCCCGCGGCCGGCACGGACGCCGCCGCTGTCACGCCCGGCGTGAACGGAGACGCGTCTGCGGACGCCGCCCCGGTGTTCACCGGCGAGGCGCCGGAAGGCAAGACCTTCTGGGCGAACCTCAACAGCCCGTTCCGATTGGGACTGGTGCTCACGCTCGGCGGACTGGCGGCGATCGCCCTGGGCCTCGCGTTCTGGAACCTCTCGACGATCATCATCTACGTCGTCTTCGCGCTGTTCGCCGCGCTGGGCCTCGACCCCGTGGTGCGGTGGTTCGGCAAGCACAACGTCTCGCGGCCGTGGGCCATCGTGATCGTGTACACCGCGTTCGCGCTGGTGCTCACCGGCATCCTGCTTCTCGTGGTGCCGACCCTGATCAAGCAGATGACCGCCTTCTTCAGCGACCTGCCGACGACGATCGCGAACTTCCAGAAGTCCGACTTCTACGGCTGGCTGAGCGACACGTTCGGCTCCCAGGTCGGCCAGATCACCGACCAGATCGAGAGCTTCCTCACCAACCCGACCAACATCGCCGCCATCGGCGGCGGGGTCGTGAACTTCGCGGTGAGCGTGGGCACGACGATCTCGGGCATCATCATCGTGCTCGTGCTGAGCCTGTACTTCCTGGCAGGCCTTCCCGCCATGAAGGTCGCGTTCAACCGGTTCGTCGCGGCCCGCAACCGCGCGAAGGCGGCGGCCATGACCGACCAGATCACCGACTCGATCGGCGCCTACTTGATGGGCATGGTCGTGCTGGCGTTCTGCAACTCTGTCATCGCGTTCCTGCTGCACCTGTTCCTGGGGCTGCCGTTCCCGGCGCTGATGGGCGTGCTCGCCTTCCTCATCACCTTGATCCCGCTCATCGGTTCGGTGCTCTACTGGCTCACCGCGACGACGATCGCGCTCTTCACCGGCGGCTGGGTGCCGGCGCTGATCTTCGCGGTCATCTACCTGATCTACATGCAGCTCGAGGCATACGTGCTCACGCCGAAGGTGATGAACAAGGCGATCTCGGTGCCCGGCGCGCTGGTCGTCATCGGCGCGATGGTCGGCGGGACCCTGCTCGGCCTCCTCGGTGCGCTGGTCGCGATCCCGGTGACGGCGTCGATCCTGCTCATCATCAAGCAGGTCTTCATCCCCAAACAGGACGCCAAGATCTAGCGGCGCTCCCCCGCTCGGGGTCTCAGCGCACGGGAAGCAGGCAGGTCGGTGACGGCGCCTCGGACCGGTGTCGCACGCGGCCGGGCACGCCCGTGCGCACGTCGAGCGTGAGCGACGCGACCTCGTTCGACAGCTGGCCGGCGACGAGCAGAATGTCGCGCACCACCACGTGGTGCCGCGGCCAGTCCACCCCGGCGTCGATGAGGGCGACCGGCTCGACGTACTCGCCGGCGCCCCGCACACGCAGCGTCGCGAGGGTGTTGCTGCCGCGGACCCCGGCGTACAGGAACTCGCCGTCGCGCGATGCCGCGAGCTCGGCGGCGCTGTCACCCGGAAGCGTGCCCGCGCCGAGCGGCGTGCCGCCGACGAGGCTCCACGTGCCGTCGACCGCCGGCGCGAGCACGAACAGCTCGCACGAGAACTCGGTCACGACGTAGAGATGCCCGCTCGGGTGCCACACCATGTGCCGCGGTCCGCTGCCCTGCGGCAGCGCGAGCTGCTGCACCTGGCGCAGCCCGTTCGCGCCGTCACGCCAGAACCGCACGACGTCGTAGCCGAGATCGGTCGTCGCGATGAGCCCGCCCGGCAGGAACACCGCCTCGTGGGCACGCGAGGGACGGGAGACGGATGCTGCGTCCTCGGCGCTCGTCGTCGCCTCGGCCTCGTCGCGATCATGGTCGGGAACGAGGTGCGCGTACTCCTCACCGGCGGCCGCGCGCAGGGCCCGCGCCGCCGCCGCGAGGTCGATGTCGCCGGCCTGGTCCGGTACGCCATCGGGTCCGTACGGGTCGATGGCCGCAGGAGCGATCACCGGCGACGAGGGCCGGCCCGCAGCATCCAACTCCATCCGGACCACGCGTCCGTCGCCCCAGCAGCTCGCGACGAGGAAGCGGCCGTCGGGCGACACCGCGACATGGCACACCGCCTCGCCCGCGGCGACGGGCGCGCCGAGCGGGGCGAACGTGGTCTCGCCCGTACGACGGAACGCCTGCAGCTGCGCCCGCTGCTCGAGCGCCGCGTACACGACGTCTCCGGGCGCGACCGTCAACGAGCCGGGATGCGGCGCGAGCCACGACGGCGAGTCCGTGGTCGCGACCTCGCCGGCGAACGCCAGCGCGCCGCCCGCGGAGGCGTCGTCGGAGGCGCCGGCGAGCAGCATCCCGAACCCGGAGGCGCTGCCGCCCATGTCGGCGGTGTACCCGCCCAGCCAGAACCTCATGCCGACGCGCTCAGTCGACGAGGTCGTGGCGCACGATCACGGCGTCGCGAGCCGCGCCCACGCCGATCACCGAGATGCGGGTGCCGCTCATCGCCTCGAGCGCGAGGACGTACTCCTGCGCCTCGCGGGGGAGCTCGTCGAAGGTGCGGGCGCCCGAGATGTCCTGCTTCCAGCCGGGGAAGTACTCGAGGATCGGCTTCGCGTGGTGGAAGTCGGACTGGTTCACGGGGACCTCGTCGAACCGCTCGCCCTCGACCTCGTACGCCACGCACACCGGGATCTGGTCGAGGCCGGTGAGGATGTCGAGCTTGGTCAGCACGAGGTCGGTGATGCCGTTGATGCGCGTCGCGTAGCGCGTGATGGGCGCGTCGTACCAGCCGACGCGGCGCGGGCGGCCGGTGGTCGTGCCGAACTCGAAGCCGCGCGAGCGCAGGAAATCGCCGTTCTCGTCGAAGAGCTCGGTCGGGAACGGGCCCGAGCCGACACGCGTCGTGTACGCCTTCACGATGCCGACGATCCGGTCGAGGCGGTTGGGGCCGACGCCCGAGCCGGTCGCCGCGCCGCCCGCGGTCGCCGACGACGACGTGACGAACGGGTACGTGCCGTGGTCGACGTCGAGCATCGTGGCCTGGCCGCCCTCGAAGACGACGACGTCGCCCGCGTCGAGCGCGTCGTTGAGCAGCAGCGACGTGTCGGCGACCATCGGGCGCAGGCGCTCGGCGTACGACAGCAGGTCGTCGACGATCTCGTCGGCGGTGATCGCGCGGCGGTTGAAGATCTTGACCAGCAGGTGGTTCTTCTGGTCGAGAGCGCCCTCGACCTTCTGGCGCAGGATGTTCTCGTCGAAGAGGTCCTGCACGCGGATGCCGACGCGGTTGATCTTGTCGGCGTAGGCCGGGCCGATGCCGCGACCGGTGGTGCCGATCTGGCGCTTGCCGAGGAAGCGCTCGGTGACCTTGTCGAGCGTGCGGTGGTACTGCGTGATGATGTGCGCGTTCGCGCTCACGCGCAGGCGTGAGGTGTCGAGACCGCGGGCGTGCAGCGCCTCGAGCTCGTAGAAGAGCACCTCGAGGTCGATGACGACGCCGTTGCCGATCACCGCGTTCACGCCGGGAGACAGGATGCCGGACGGCAGCAGGTGCAGCGCATACTTCTCGTCGCCGATCACGACAGTGTGGCCGGCGTTGTTGCCGCCGTTGAACTTGACCACCCAGTCGGTGCGCTCACCCAGGAGATCGGTGGCCTTGCCCTTGCCCTCGTCTCCCCACTGGACTCCGACGATCACGATGCCTGGCATGGGCTACTCCCCCGTTATCTGACGGTTACACCCCATCCTATCCGGATGCTTCGTTACGCCTTCTGGCGCTGCGAGTCCTCCCGTGACGAACGGGGTTGGACGCACGTATGACCGCGCGGGAATCGTGAGGAGCGGATCGCCTCGTGCGAAGAAAGGACGGGAATCGTGACCGACCAGGTTCACCTCGCCATCGCCCTCGAACGGGCAGGCTGGCATCCCGCGGCGTGGCGCGAGGCCACCGCCCGCCCGCACGAGCTGACATCGGCGCGCTACTGGCGCGACCTGCTGCGCACGGCGGACGACGCGGGCATCGCCCTCGCCACCATCGAGGACGCCCTGGCGCTCACCGATCGCTTCGAATCCGTCGAGGGTCTCCGCCGCGACCGCGTGCGCGGCCGCCTCGACGCCGTGCTCATCGCGTCGTACGTCGCGCCGCTGACGCGCCGCATCGGCCTCGTGCCCACCGTCACGACGGCTCACCCCGAGCCCTTCCATGTCGCCACCGGCATCCAGACTCTCGACTTCGCCAGCCGCGGCCGCGCGGGTGTGCGGCTGGTCGCGGGCGCCTCGGCCGCCGAGCGCGCGAACTTCGGCCGCCGCGCGTCGGGCGTCGACGCGATCCCTGCCTCGGGTCGGGTCGAGGACTCCCCCGAGATCCTCGCTGCATTCCGCGAGGCCGGCGAGTTCGCCGACGTGCTCTCGCGCCTGTGGGACTCCTGGCAGGACGACGCCATCGTCCGCGATGTCGCCGCAGGCCGCTTCCTCGACGCCGACCGGGTGCACAACATCGAGTTCGAGGGCGAGTTCTTCTCCGTCACCGGCGCCTCGATCGTGCCGCGGTCCCCGCAGGGCCGCCCGCTGATCACGGTGCTCGCGCACCAGACGGTGCCGTACCGCCTCGCCGCCGAGCACGCGGACCTGGTCTTCGTCACCCCCGTCGACGAGACGGTTCGGCCCGGCTTCGCGCTTCCCGGCATCCTTTCAGAGCTGGATGCTGCCGCCGACGAACTGCGGACGGGGGACGAGCGCCTGCGGGTCTTCGCCGACCTGCTCGTGCTGATCGAAGACACCGAGTCCGCGGCTCGCGAAGCCCTCGCGCGCCTCGACCAGTGGGACGGTGCGCCGCTGGCCTCCGACGCCCGCATCGTCGCCGGCACGCCCGGCGACGTCGCCGACGCGGTGCGCGAACTCGCCGCCGCGGGTGTGGACGGGGTGCGCCTGCGCCCCGCGCGCCAGCCCGCCGACGTCGTCGCGATCGCCGAGCAGGTCGTGCCGCTGCTGCGCTCGACCGGCACGCTGCGCGAAGACGACGGCGCCGGGTCGCTTCGTGCACGCCTCGACCTCGCCCGCCCCGAGAGCCGTTACGTCCGAGAGAAGGTCTCGCTGTGAGCCGTCCCCGCCAGATCCACCTCGCCGCCCACTTCCCGGGCGTCAACAGCACCACGGTGTGGACCGACCCGACCGCCGGCAGCCAGATCGACTTCGCGTCGTTCGAGCACTTCGCCGCCACGGCCGAGCGCGGGCTGTTCGACTACGTCTTCCTGGCCGAGGGTCTGCGCCTGCGCGAGCACAAGGGCCGCATCCACGAGCTCGACGTGCTGGGCCGGCCGAACACGCTGTCGATCCTCGCCGCCGTCGCGGCGATCACCGAACACATCGGTGTCGTCGGCACGCTCAACACGACGTTCAACGAGCCTTACGAGCTGGCGCGCGAGCTCGCGACCCTCGACCACCTGTCCGGCGGGCGCGCGGGCTGGAACGCCGTGACGAGTTCCGACGCGTTCCACGGCGCGAACTTCCGCCGCGGCGGCTACCTGAACCACGCCGACCGCTACGAGCGCGCCCGCGAGTTCGCGGCGCTCGCGAAGGAGCTGTGGGACTCGTGGCCCGAAGACGGCGTGCGCGCGGATGCCTCGACCGGCGTCTTCCTCGACGACGGCGTCCCCGCGCGTGTGCGCCACACCGGCCCGCAGTTCGACGTCGACGCGCTGTTCGACGTGCCCCGCTCCCCGCAGGGGCGCCCGGTGATCGTGCAGGCCGGCGACTCCGCCGACGGGCGCACGTTCGGCGCCGAGCACGCCGAGGTGATCTTCTCGCTCCATCAGGAGTTCGAGGACGCGCGCGCGTTCTACGACGACGTCAAGGGACGCCTGGCCCAATACGGCCGCGAGGAAGACTCGCTCAAGATCCTCCCGGCCGTGACCTTCTCGATCGGCGACACCGAGGCGGAGGCCCGCGAGCGCGCCCGCGAGGTGGCGCTGCAGCAGGTACGGCCCGAGGTCGCGCTCACGTACGTCGAGCAGGTGTGGGGCCGCGACCTGTCCGGCTATGACCCCGACGGTCCCCTCCCCGACGTCGACCCCGACACCGGTTCCGAGACCGCACGCGGCTGGGCGAACCGGCACGCGGCGGTGCGCGCCAGGATCGCGAAGCTGCGTGAGCTGTCGGAGACCGAGGGGCTCAGCATCCGTGAAACCGTCATCCGCCTCACGGCCACCCCGACCTTCGTCGGTACGCCCGAGCACATCGCCGCCGAGATCGACCGGTACGTGCAGGAGCGCGCGACCGACGGCTTCACCGTCGTCGGGCATCTCACGCCGCACGGCCTCGACGAGTTCGCTGCGCGCGTCGTGCCGCTGCTGCAGGAGCGCGGCTCGTACCGCCAGTCATACGAGGAGGGCGCGACGCTCCGCGACCTGCTCGGCCTCCCGGCGCCGGTGACGGCACCGGCGCTCGCGGCACGATGACGGGCCGCGCGCGCTTGCTGTTCGTCGGAGCCGGCCCCCGGGCGATCATGCTCCTCGAACGCGTGCTGGCGCGTGCGGACGAGCTCACGCAGCTCGACATCGACCTCGTCGACCCGCATCCCGCCGGCGCCGGCCGCATCTGGCGCCACGCCCAGTCGCCGCTGCTGAAGCTCAACTCGATGACGCGCGACGTCACGGTGTTCACCGACGACAGCTGCACGATCGAGGGGCCGGTGCGCTCAGGCCCCTCGCTCAGCGGATGGCTCGAGCAGTGGCGGACGGGCGAGCTGCCCGACGTCGAGCTCGACGAGCTGTCGGCGGCCGAGGCGGGTTCGCTCGGGCCCGAGGGCTTCCCGACGCGGCGCCTGCACAGTCATTACCTCGACTGGTTCTTCCGCCGCACCGCGGCGAGCGCGCCCGACGGCGTGACGATACGACTGCACACGGACACGGTGACGTCGGTGCGGCCCACCGCGGACGGGCGGCACACGGTGTCGCTCGCGAGCGGTCGCGAGATCGAGACGGATGCTGTCGCCTACTGCCTCGGGCACACCGAGCGCGACCCCGATCCGGCGTCGACAGAACTCGCCGCAGCCGCCGAGAAGAACGGGCTCGTGTACGTCGGCCCGGCGTTCACCGCGGACACCGACCTCGCGGGACTGACCCCGGGCGCGGATGTGATCGTGCGGGGCATGGGCCTCGCGGCCGTCGACCTCGTGGTGCTCCTCACGCAGGGTCGCGGCGGACGGTTCGACCGCAACGCCGACGGGGCGCTGCGCTATGTGCCGTCGGGCCAGGAGCCGCGGCTGCACCTCGGTTCGCGCCGCGGGGTGCCGTACCGGTCGAAGGTGACGTCGACGCTCGAGGGCGACCCGCCGCAACGCGACGTGCTCACGCCGGAGGTGATCGAGTCGCTGATCGGCTCGGGCCGCCCGATCGACTTCGACCGCGACGTCTGGCCGCTGGTCGCCGCCGAGTTGCTGCACGGCCACTACCGCGAGCTCTTCACGGGGCACCCCGACCGCGTCTCGGGTACCTGGGACGAGTTCCGGGCGGTGCTGCACGCGCACGCGTGGGACGATCCTGCGATCCGCGAAGCGATCGCCGCGGTCGTACCCGACCCGCTCGACCGGTTCGACGTCGCCGAGTTCGACCGGCCGTTCGCCGACGCATCGTTCGCCGACGCCGAAGACGCGCACGAACGGGTGCGCGCGCACATCCTCGACGACCTCGAGCTGCGCACGACGCAGGAGCGCAGCCCCGCGCAGGGCGTGTTCGTCGCGGCGCTGCTGTCGTTCATGGCGCTGTCGGAGATCCCCAAGGAGCGCTTCACCGCCCGCTCGCGGGCGTACACACTGCCGGTCCGCTGGCACACCTTCTTCAGCTACCTCGCCAGCGGTCCGCCGCCGCACCGGCTGGATGAGCTGCTCGCCCTCGCCGACGCCGGGGTGGTCCGCTTCCTCGGCCCCGACGTCACCGTCGCGGTCGAGCCGCGCGGGTTCGCAGCATCCACCCCCCGCGTGCCGGGCGAGACGGTCGCGGGCGCGCTCGTCGACGCCTGGCTTCCCGCCGCCGACGCAGAGCTGAGCACGAACGTCGCGCTGCGCGAGCTCGCGACGGTGCACGGTAGCGTGCTTCGCGTGACCGACGCCGAGTTCAGCGGCTCGCTCGGCCGCGTGCGCGTCGCCGACGACGGGCGCGTGCTGCGCCCCGACGGTCAGCCGCACGACGCGCTGTTCGCGATCGGGCCGTTCACGTCGCAGACCGAGGCCGGCGCCTTCACCCGCCCGGGGGCGAACTCGCTGTCGCTGCGCCAGACGGATGTCGTGGCCGGCGCCCTCGCCGCGCGTCTCGCGGTGTCGGTGCCCGTCGCCCCCTGACCCCCTGGGCAAACACCACAGGCGTCGCCGGACACCACGGCGCGCCGTGGTGTTTCGTCGCGGGCGTGGTGTTTGCCCACCAAACCGAGGGTGCGGGGACCACGTGCGGGACGGGGTACCGACAGCTCGTGTGACGCCGGATGACGGCGCGTGACCGTGCGCGACCGTGGTTCACGCCGCGTGACATCGCCGATCGAGGCGCCGACGGCCTCTCCGAGACGCTGAAACCACGAGCCGGCACCACCGCCGCGACTCGCCCGCCACAGCTTCTGGAGACACACCATGTCGTTCACCCGACCCCGCACCGCCGCGCTCGCGGCGATCGGCGTCGTCGCGCTCGCGCTCACCGCGTGCGCGACCGGCGCCGGCGACGCCGCACCGTCCGCATCCGCCGAGGCGGAACCCGTCGCGGGCGGCGATCTGACCTTCGCGATCGCCGTCGACAGCCAGTGCATCGACCCGCAGCAGGTCGGCAACAACGACGCCATCGCCATCGCGCGCCAGACCGTCGCGTCGTTGACGATCCAGGACCCCGAGACCGGCGAGATCCTGCCGTGGCTGGCCACCGACTACGAGGTGAACGACGACGCCACCGGCTTCACCTTCACCCTCCAGGACGGCCCCACCTACGCCGACGGCGAGCCCATCGACGCGGCATCCGTCAAGACGAATTTCGAGGCCATCCAGGCGCTCGGCGCGAAGGCGAGCCTCGGCTCGTCGTACCTCGCCGACCTCGAGAGCATCGAGGTGCCCGACGAGCACACGGTCATCGTCAACTTCTCGGAGCCGAGCGCGCAGTTCCTGCAGGCGACCTCGACGTTCTCGCTCGGCCTGCTGTCGCCCGCGACGGCCGCGGTGAGCCAGGCCGACCGCTGCCTCGGGAACTACGTCGGCTCGGGTCCGTTCTCGGTCCAGAGCTACACGCCCAACGAGGGCGCCGTGCTCGAGCGCCGCGAGGGCTACGAATGGGGCCCGTCGATCGCCGGCCACACCGGCGAGGCGTACCTCGACACCATCACGTACAAGGTCGTGCCCGAGTCGGGCAACCGCACCGGCAGCCTGCAGTCGGGTCAGATCGACGCGACCACCGGCATCGCGACGGCGGACGCCGTGCTGTTCGAGGGCGATGACTTCTGGTCGCTCAACCGCGCCAACCCCGGCTCGGTCTACAACCTGTACGCGAACCAGTCGACCGAGAAGCTCGCCGACGAGAACGTGCGTCTCGCGATCCAGAAGGGCATCGACCGCGAGCAGATCACCGCGACCCTCCTCGGCCCCGACGACGTGCCCGCCGTGTCGCCGCTCGCCTCGTCGACGCCGTACTTCACCGACCTCAGCGACGTGCTCGAGTACGACCCGAAGGCGGCGGCCGACCTGCTCGAGGAGTCGGGCTGGACCGAGGGCGATGACGGCATCCGCGAGAAGGACGGCGAGAAGCTCAGCTTCCACGTCACCTACTGGCAGTCGCCGAAGGAGGTGCTCGAGCTCGTGCAGCAGCAGCTGCGCCAGATCGGCGTCGACCTGCAGCTGACCTTCGCGAGCATCGCCGACGTGCAGGCCGCGAACGCCGACGGCACGTACGACTTCTCGTACGGCAACCTCACACGCGCCGATCCCGATGTGCTGCGCACCGTGTTCTCGGTGAACGGCACCAACAACGCCACCAAGCGCACCGAGCCCGCCGAGATCGACGAGCTGCTCGACGAGCAGGCCGCGATCATCGACCCGGCCGAGCGCCAGAAGGTCGTCGACGAGGCG
The DNA here is from genome assembly GCF_056156365.1 of Microbacterium sp. F01. Classification (NCBI taxonomy): domain Bacteria; kingdom Bacillati; phylum Actinomycetota; class Actinomycetes; order Micrococcales; family Microbacteriaceae; genus Microbacterium; species Microbacterium sp. F01. The sequence continues at coordinate 89,613 of NZ_CM149592.1, read as the reverse complement.
GCCGAGCTGCTCATCACGGGCGGCTACTCGATCCCGATCTACCAGCTGTCGACCACCATCACGGCAGCGGCCAAGGTGCAGGGTCTGACGTTCGAGGCGTCCAGCCGCCTGGACTTCTACGACGCCTGGATCGCCGAGTAAGCCCGCCACGGGCACAGCGCACAACGCAAAAGGATGAGGAGCGAGATCATGTGGCTGAGCTACATCGCCCGGAGGATCGGTCAGGGCCTGGTGGTCCTGTGGGCCGCGTACACGATCTCGTTCCTCATCCTCTACCTCCTTCCCGGCGACGCCGCGACGCTGTTCGCGGGCGGCGGCGACCAGGAGGCCATCGACCCCGAGCTCGTCGCGCAGCTGCGCAGCGAGCTCGGGCTCGACCGCCCCTTGTACGAGCAGTACCTCGTCGCCCTGGGCAAGGCGCTGACCGGCGACTTCGGGGTGTCGACGCAGACCGGGCGACCGGCATCCGATCTGCTCCTCGAATCCCTCCCCCCGACACTCGCGCTGACCGCCTTCGCGTTCGTGCTGTCGGTGGTGTTCGGCATCGTCCTCGCGCTCTCGGCCTCACTCGCCCGCGCGCAGTGGCTGCGCAACCTGCTGTCGTCCCTGCCGCCGCTGGGCGTCTCGATCCCGGTGTTCTGGATCGGCCTCCTGCTGCTGCAGGCCTTCTCGTTCCGCATCCGCCTCTTCCCCTCGATGGGCAATGAGGGCTTCGAGAGCCTCGTGCTGCCGGCCATCACGATCGCGATCCCCTCCGGCGCGTTCATCGCGCAGCTGCTGTCGCGCAGCCTTCGCTCCACCCTCGCTCAGCCGTACGTCGAGATCGTCCGGGCGAAGGGCGCGAGCGAGCGCCGCGTGCAGCTCGGCCACGCCTTCCGCAACGCCGCGATCCCCTCGCTCACGATGGTCGGCGTGCTGATCGGCGGCCTCCTCTCCGGCGCCGTCGTGACCGAAACCGTGTTCTCGCGCCTCGGCATCGGCCGCCTCGTCGTCACCGCCGTCAACAACCGCGACGTGCCCGTCGTGCAGACCGTGGTCGTCTTCGCCGCCCTCGTCTTCGTGGTCGCGAACCTCGTCGTCGACCTCGTGTATCCCCTCATCGACCGCCGCATCACGCTCGCCCGCACGGCGTTCGTCGCCGCCTGACAGGAGCCGCCATGACCGTCGAGAACGTCCTCTCCCCGCCCGCGCGCACCCTCGAGCCGCACGACCCGTTCCTCGAATCGATCGTCGACCCCGACGCCGATCCGTCGGGCAGCCCGCACGCGGCCGCCCTCGATGAAGAGCGGACGGATGCTGCGTCCCGCCGGGTTGCCCTTCGCCCGGTGATCGCGGTGCTGAAGCAGCCGACCCTCGTGGCGTCGATCCTCGTGCTCGCCCTCGTGACGCTGTGGGCGCTGGTGCCCTCGTGGTTCACCGCGTGGGACCCGATCGTCGGAGTCCCCCAGGACCGCCTGCTGCCGCCGAGCGCCGAGCACCTCTTCGGGACCGACAACCTCGGACGAGACCTCTACGCCCGCGTCGTCTACGGATCGGCGACGTCGCTGGCAGCGACCTCGGTGGCCGTGATCGTCGGACTCGCGGTCGGGTCGCTGTTCGGGCTGCTGGCCGGGTTCCTCCGCGGGGTCGTGGACGACGCGATCATGCGCTTCATGGACGTGCTGCTCGCGATCCCGAGCCTGCTGCTCTCGCTCGCGCTCATCACCGCGCTCGGCTTCGGCACGCTCAACGTCGCGATCGCGGTCGGACTCGCGAGCATCGCCTCGTTCTCCCGCGTCATGCGCGCCGAGGTGCTGCAGATCGCCACCGCCGTCTACGTCGAAGCCGCGCACGTCTCGGGCGTGCGCTGGTACACGGTGCTCCGCCGGCACGTGCTGCCGAACGCCTCCGGACCCGTCGTGGCGCTCGCCGCCCTCGAGTTCGGCGTCATGGTGCTCGCCATCTCGTCGCTGTCGTTCCTCGGCTTCGGCGCTCCGCCGCCGACACCGGAGTGGGGATCGCTCGTCGCCGGCGGGCGGGACTATCTCGCCGTCGCCTGGTGGCTCACGACCTTCCCCGGCCTCGTGATCGTCGCCGTCGTGCTGTCGGCCAACCGCATCTCGCGCGCCCTCGAGCGAAATGGAGGAATCCGATGACCGCCCTGCTGGAGGTCTCGAACCTGTCCGTCTCGTACACCCTGGGCGGCGAGTCCAAGCCCGCCGTGCGCGACGTGAGCTTCACCGTCGACCGCGGCGAGGTCGTCGCGATCGTCGGCGAGTCCGGCTCGGGCAAGAGCACGACGGCGCACGCCGTGATCCACCTCCTCGCGTCGAACGCGTCGGTGGACGCCGGCTCGATCGTCTTCGACGGCACCGACCTCACCGGGCTCTCGCGCCGCGCCTGGCGCGAGGTGCGCGGACGCGCGATCGGGCTCATCCCGCAGGACCCGACCACGAGCCTCAACCCGGTCAAGCGCGTCGGCCGCCAGGTGGGCGAGCCGCTCGTGATCCACGGCCTCGCCACGCGCCGCGGTGCCGACGCGCAGGCCGTCGAGCTGCTGCGCCTCGCCGGCATCGGCGAGCCCGTGGCGCGCGCAAAGCAGTTCCCGCACCAGTTCTCGGGCGGCATGAAGCAGCGTGCGCTCATCGCCACGGCGCTGGCCGCCGAGCCGAAGCTCGTGATCGCCGACGAGCCCACGAGCGCCCTCGACGTCACCGTGCAGAAGCAGATCCTCGACCACATCGACACGCTGGCGTCGACGCTCGGCACAGCCGTGCTGCTCATCACGCACGACCTCGGCGTCGCCGCCGACCGCGCCGACCGCATCATCGTGATGCAGAACGGCGAGATCGTCGAGACGGGCGCGGCACGCCAGGTGCTCGCGGATCCGCAGCATCCGTACACCCGCTCGCTCATCGCCGCGGCACCCGGGCTCCGCGGCGAGACCGTGCGCGTCGGGGAGCGACCGCTTCGGACGGAAACGGATGCTGCGTCCCCGCCGCTCCTGGAGGTGACGGGTCTGCGCAAGGAGTTCCCGCTCGCCGGCCGCGAGAAGCTCGTCGCCGTCGACGACGTCACGTTCCGCATCGACCGTGGCGAGACGCTGGCGATCGTGGGCGAGTCGGGCTCGGGCAAGAGCACGACGGCGCGACTGGCTCTGCGCCTCGAGAAGCCGTCGGCGGGCAGCATCCGTTTCGACGGAGACGACCTCGTCGCCGCGAGTCGTGAAGAGCTGCGCGCGCTGCGCCGGCGGTTCCAGCTCGTCTACCAGAGCCCGTTCGCGTCGCTCGACCCGCGGTTCACGATCGCCGAGGTGATCGACGAGCCGCTGCGCGCGTACGGCATCGACAAGGCCGAGCGGGGGCGCCGCGTGCGCGAGCTGATCGAGCAGGTGGCGCTGCCGGCGGGCACCGCGTCGCGGCGGCCGGCCGAGCTCTCGGGCGGTCAGCGGCAGCGGGTGGCCATCGCGCGTGCGCTCGCGCTCCGGCCCGACCTGGTCGTGCTCGACGAGGCCGTATCGGCACTCGACGTGTCGGTGCAGGCGCAGATCCTCGACCTGCTCGCGGCGGTGCAGCACGAGGTGGGGGTGTCGTACCTGTTCATCAGCCACGACCTCGCCGTGGTCCGCGAGATCTCGGACCGCGTCGCCGTCATGCAGCACGGGCGGATCGTGGAGCAGGGCGCGACCTCGCAGGTGCTGAGCGCGCCGCGCGAGGAGTACACGCGCCGTCTCATCGAGGCGATCCCGGGGTCGACCCTGTCGGGGCCCGTGCTCGCGGAAGGGGCGGTCGCGTGAGCGCGCAGGGACTTCGCGCGCGGGGACTGCCGGCTCAAGGAACGCTCGCGCAGCAGACGACCGAGCTGCTGCAGGAGCTGATCCGCAACGCCGCCGTCAACGACGGAACGCCGGACTCGGGTCACGAGCACCTGCAGGTGCAGACGCTGCAGCGGTTCTTCGAGGGCTCCGGGCTCGAGGGCGTCGTCGTCGAGCCGCACCCCGGACGTCAGTCGCTCATCGTGCGCATCGAGGGCACCGACCCCACCGCGCCGTCGCTCGCACTCGTCGGGCACACCGACGTGGTCCCCGTCGAGCCGTCGGGCTGGTCGCACGACCCGTTCGCGGCCGAGATCGTCGACGGTGTGCTGTGGGGCCGGGGCGCGATCGACATGCTCAACCTCACCGCCGCGTACGCCGTCGTGACGCGCGCGGTCGCGACCGGATCGTTCCGCCCGCGCGGCGACCTCATCTTCGCCGCCGTCGCCGACGAGGAGAACGGCAGCCGCTTCGGGGTGGGCTGGCTCACCGAGCACCGCCTCGACCTCATCGACGCCGACTACGTGCTCACCGAATCCGGCGGCGCCCACGCCGGGTCCCGTCCGCACCTCGGCGTCATGGTCGGCGAGAAGGGCGGTGCCGGGCGTCTGCTGCGCGTGACCGGCGCGCCCGGTCACGGTTCCGCGCCGTGGGGGTCTCGCAACGCCGCGGTCATCGCGGCCGAGGCCGTGACGCGCCTCGCACGGCACCGCGGTACGACCGTCATCACGCCGCAGTGGCGCGCGTACGCCGAGGCTCTCGATCTCGAGCCCGAGACGCGGGCCGCGCTCACCGACTCCGAGCGGTTCTACGACGGGCTGCCGCACCTGGGCGCCCTGGGCGGGTTCGCGCACGCGTCGACGCACACGACGATCTCGCCGACGATCGTGCGCGCGGGCGAGAAGGGCAACGTCATCCCGGGCACCGCGACCGTGCAGCTCGACATCCGCATCCTGCCCGACGTCACGCGCGACGACGTCGAGGGCCTCATCCGCGACGCGCTCGGCGACCTCATCGAGCACATCGAGATCGAGGGCGACTGGTTCGGCGAGTCGACTCTGTCGCCCGTCGACACTCCGCTCTTCGATGCGCTGGGCAGCGCGGTGCGCCGCGCCTACCCGAGCGCGGAGCTGCTGCCGATGCTCGGCGTCGGCGGCACGGACGGCCGCTTCTATCGCCGCCGGGGCATCCCCGCCTACGGGTTCGGGGTGCTCAGCGACCGCTGGGACTACGGCACCTTCCGCCGGCTTTTCCACGGCAACGACGAGCGCATCGACCTCGACTCGATCGCGCTCACCGTCGATGCCCTCGACCACGCCGTGCGCACCTTCCACGCCGACACCAGCACCGCCACGCGCACCCGCGTCTCGGAGTCCGTCGACGCCTGACCGGGGACGCTGCGCAGGGCGCAGCATCCCTTCCCATCCACCCCACCCAGGAGGACTCATGACCACCGCACTCAACACCGACATCGACCGCGCCCAGTTCGGGCGCGAGTGGGAGGAGTGGCACCGCACGCACGAGACGCGGCGCGCCGACTCCCTCGGCTTCTTCGCGATCACGGGCCTGCACTGGCTCGGCGCCGCCCCGGTCACGCTGCCCGGCGCACCCGGCACCTGGCGTCTCGGCGAGGACGGCGTGGTCGTCGAGCTCGCCGACGGGGAGAGCCTGACGCTCGACGGCGAGACGCTCACCGGCACGCACGCGTTCGGCGCGATCCCCGAGCGCGGCAGCATCACGCCCACGTTCACCGACGGCGACGTCGCCGGCGCGGTCGAGATCGCGATCCGGGGCGGCCACACGATCCTGCGCCCGCGTCGCGCCGACCACCCGTTCCTCGCCGAGTACTCAAGCACGCCGACCTACGTGCCGAATCCGCGCTGGCGGGTCGCGGCGCGCTTCCGCCCGTTCGACGCCCCGCGCCCGACCGAGGTCGGGGCGGCGGTCGACGGACTCACCCACGTCTACGACGCGCCGGGGGTGCTGGAGTTCTCGTGGCGCGGTGAGGAGTTCGCGCTCACCGCGTTCGAGGGCAAGGCTCCGGGATCGCTTCTCGTGCTGTTCACGGACGCGACGAGCGGGATCACCACGTACGCGGCCAACCGCTCGGTCGGCATCGACGCGCCGGATGCCGACGGCTGGACGACCATCGACTTCAACCGCGCCGTCAACCTGCCCTGCGCGTACACGGACTTCGCGACGTGCCCGCTGCCCCCGGAGGGAAATCGCCTGCCGATCGGCGTCGAGGCCGGCGAGAAGACGCCGCTCGCACGTGTCGTCTCGAACACGGAGCTCGTCGCGCCGGGGGTGGCCGCATGAGGTTCCAGCTTCTCGACATCGTCCCCTACCGTGCCGATCCGATCACCGGGCGGCAGGTCTCGCCGGCCGAGCGGTTCGCCGAGACGCTGCAGCAGGCGATCCGCGCCGAGGAGCTGGGAGTGGATGCTGTCGCCATCGGCGAGCGGCATGCCGGGCATTTCATCTCCTCGTCGCCGACGGTGCTCCTGGGTGCGATCGCGGCGCAGACGCGCAGCATCCGTCTCAATTCCGGCGTGACCGTGCTGTCGGTGCTGGATCCGGTGCGCGTCGCCGAGGACTACGCGACCATCGACCAGCTCTCGGGCGGGCGCCTCGACATCACGATCGGCAAGGGCAACGAGGTGGCGCAGTTCCCGCTGTTCGGGCTCGACATCGACGACCAGTGGGAGCTGCTCGCCGAGAAGTACGAGCTGCTGCGGACGCTCTGGCGCGAGGAGGACGTCACGTGGCCGGGCACCGAGTTCACGCGGGCTCTCACCGGTGTGACGACGCTGCCGCGGCCGTTCGCGGGGGCGCCGCGCGTATGGCACGGATCGGCGACGACGCTGTTCTCGGCGGGCCTTGCTGCCAAGTTCGGCGACCCTCTGTTCAGCGCGAATGCGATCCAGCCGCTCGAGAACTACGGCGTGCTCGTCGACCACTACCGGTCGGAATACGCGCGCCACGGCCATGATCCTGCGGGCGCGTTCGTCGCCGCGGGATCCGGCGCGCTCTTCATCGCCGACACGACGCAGGAGGCGATCGCGCAATACGGACCGGTGTACAACGCGATCGTCGCCGCCACCAACGTGCCCGGGAACAACACTCCGTTCCGCGACATCGAGCACGCCGTCGCCGAGGGCCCCGCCCTCGTCGGCACACCGCAGCAGGTGATCGACAAGATCGCCCGGTTCCACGGCCGGCTCGGGCACGACCTGCAGTCGATCAGCCTCCCCACCACGGTGCCGTTCGCGCAGCAGCTCGAGATCCTCGAGCGCTTCGCCGTGGAGGTCGCGCCGGTGCTGCGGCGCGAGTTCCCGACGGCGCTATGGACGGATGCCGACCCGCTCGGTCAGCGCACCCCCGAACTCGCCGCGGTGTGAGTCCGGCTCCTCAATGACGGTTCAGGGCGCGGACTCCGCGCGGCGATCCCGCGCGCGGCCCGCGCTCTGGGCGTGTCTGGCCGCGGGCTTCGCGACGCTGTTCGACGCCGTGGTCATCACGTACGCCGCACCCGCCGTGAGCACGTCGCTCGGCGGTTCGACGGCGGGCGTGCAGTGGCTGCTCGCGTCGTTCTCGCTGACGTTCGGGCTCGGACTGATCCCGTCGGGACGCCTCGGTGATGTGTACGGGCGACGGCTGCTGTTCCTCGTCGGCCTCGGGATCTTCCTAGTCGGCGGCGTCGCCGCGGTGGTCGCGCCGACGATCGCGGTGCTGGTCGCGGCGCGGTTCGTGCAGGGTCTCGGCGCCGGCGTCATCAGCGCGCAGGTGCTCGGCGCGATCCAGGACCTGTTCACCGGCAGAGCGCGTTTGAGCGCCCTCGCCGCGTACACCGCGGTCGGCGGGCTCGCGGGTGTGCTCGGCCCGGTGCTCGCGGCCGCTCTGCTCGGGCTGTTCCCGGCCGATGCCGCGTGGCGTCTCGTGCTGCTGACGCCGCTGCCTCTGGTGGTCGCCGCCTTCGTGCTCGGATGGCGAGGGATGCCGGGACGCCGTGTCCGCGCGGAGGCCTCGGTGTCGGGCCACGTGTGGCTCGACCTGCCGGGCATCGTCCTCTTGTGCCTCGTGGTGGTGGCGCTGACGCTGCCGGTGGTGGAGCCGGGACTCTCAGGACTCTCGGGTCTGGCGGTGGCCGGCGCCGCGGTGGTGCTGGGGCTCGTGCTCGTGTGGTGGGAGCGCCGGTACGCACGGCGCGGACGGCTGCCGCTGTTCGCCCCGGCGCTGGTGCGGTCACGAGGGTTCGTCGTGGGAAACGTAGTCGCACTGCTGTGGTTCGGCAGCGGCATGGCTGCGGGTTCGGCGGTGACCCTGTACTTCTTGCAGTCGCCGGTGCTGTCGGCGCTGGTGATCGCGCTCGTGTTCGCTCCGGGTGCGCTGGCGCGCCTCGGCGGCTCTCTGTTCAGCCTGCGCGTGGTCGGCATCCTCGGGTCTTCGGCGACGGTGTGGCTGGGTCTCGGGCTGCAGGCCGTGCTCTTCGCGGGACTGGCGGTGGCGGCGCCGCTCGTGCCCGGCGGCGCGCTGTTCGTCCTCGCCGCGGTTACGCAGATCGGGTTGGGCATCGGTGGCGGGCTCGTCGAGCCGGTGGTGCGCGCCACCACCCTCTCGTTCGCGCCCGCCGAGCTGCACGGCGTCGCGGCGTCGTTCCTGCAGCTCACGCAGCGGCTGGCCGCGACGTTCCTCGTCGCCCTCGCCACCGGCATCCTGCTCACGTCGACAGGTGTGTCTACCGCCGCGACGCTGCAGGCGGCACTCGTGACGTGTGCGGCGGGCTCGGCGGTGGCGCTGGTGGCGTCGGCGGACCCCGCGTTCCGGCGGGCAGGGACGCGGGCAGAAGCTGCGGCGCCGCTGCGCGATGGCTCGCGAAGCGCTGCGAGGACGTGACTGGCTGCTTCTCCGGCGTCGGCGCCGTCTATCGTTCGGTGTCGCGGAGCTGTGCCAGCAGCACTGTCAAGGAGGTCAGCGCCCACGGCGCGAGGCAGCGGAGTCGCGGGGGTCAGTCGATGCGCACGGCCGATCCCGACACGACGATCCCGCCGGTCGCCCGGATGTCGACGGTGAGCTCGCTCGGCCTGCCGACGTGGCGCCCCTGGAAGATCACCACTTGCGCGGGCGCCTTCGCCGCGTGCGTGGCGCGAAGGTATCCGCCGGTCGCGGCCGCCGCTGCCCCGGTGGCCGGGTCTTCGATGATCGGGCCGACCGGGAAGACGTTGCGGGCGTGCCATCGATCAGCGCTTTCGGGCCACAGCACGATCATGGTCGCGGGCCACCCCCGCGCGTCGAGCACCGCGCGCGCCCGGTCGGGGTCGATCGCGAACCCGTCGAACACCACCCGGTCCTCCAGCACGACGAGCGGGTGCCAGTTGCCGCCGAACGCCTGCGCGGGGACGAAGTCCGGATGAAGGTGCTGGGCTGAGAGCCCGATCGCGCCGAGCACGTCGGCCAGGGCGTCCGCGGGCAGGGGGGCCATGTCCGGCTCGACGCTGGTGAACGACACCCGCCGTTCCCCGGAGTCCGTCGCCGTGACGATCTCGACGACGCCGACCGGAGTCTCGAACGAGATCGCGCCGTCGCCGTCGGCCTCCGCAATCGCTGCCGCCGCTGCGACGGTGGCGTGACCGCAGAACGGCACCTCGGCGAGGGGTGAGAAGTAGCGGATGCCGCGACGTTCGCCGCCGGCGCCCACGAAGGCTGTTTCGGCGTACCCGAGGTCCGCGGCGATCCCGAGCATCGCAGCATCCGTGAGTCCGTCCGCGTCCAGCACGACACCCGCAGGATTGCCTCCCGCGGGGTGGGAAGAGAAGGCCGTCCATCGCTGAATATCGATCGAAGTCACCTGGTCACGATAGGCGCCCACGCCCTGGCCTGGTCGCCAGGCAACGACCGATTCCTGCCGATCAGCGGGTGCGGCGTCGGCGTCGCGCGATCCCGATCCAGATCAGCACCAGGCCGACGATGAGCACGATCGGGCCGATCGTGGCCCACAGCGAGGACCCGGTCATCGCCGAGCCCTGCAGCACGCCGACACCCTGCAGGGTCCACACCAGCCCGATCGCGCCGAGGATCACGCCGGGCACGAGGAACGGCCACATTCGCTTCACGGTCCCGACCCTAGTTGCGCGCTGTCCCTCGCGACAGGTGCGCCCGCCATGGCGGCTCACCGACGTCGGGCCCCGCCGGACCGGGCGGTGGCAGGATCGGAGCGTGGTGTCGTTGACGCAGCCGGCGAGCGCGGACTGGCGCGAGCGTCCGGAGGGCTTCCAGCGCTGGGAGAGGTCGACGAGACTCGGCGAGGGCGACGACCTCTGGAACTGGGCGCGCGCCGAGGTGCTGAAGTGGGGCGTGAAGACCCGGAGCGGCTTCAGCGTCGACCCGGAGGAGACCGTACGCTCCGGCGATCGCCCGGTGATCGTGGCGCACCCCTTCGGGCTGTCGGTGCGCGAGCCCGTCGAGGTCGTCGCCGTCGTCGACGAGGACGACCGCGTCGGCTTCGCCTACCGGACGCTTCCCGGCCACCCGGTCACGGGGGAAGAGGCGTTCATCGTGCATCGCGTCGGCGCCTCGGTGATCCTCACCGTCCGCTCGCTCACGCGCCCAGGACGGCGACACTGGCGCCTGCTGTACCCGGTGCTGCTCCTCGCGCAGGCGGTCGCACGCCGCCGCTACCTCCGTGCACTGCGCGTCCGCGCGGCGCGCTGACCCTACTCCCCGCCGAGCTCCCCCGGGTTCGTGAGGCGCCACTCGTCCGTCGGCGGGACGATGGTGCCGTCGATCTCGATCGGAACGGTCACCGTGTTCGGGCCCGCGGTCCACGTGATGCTCCCGACCTCTTCACCGTCGGTATACGTCTTCGGCGTGGTCGTCGTCATCTCCACCGTGATCGGGGTGTCGGACCACGTGAAGATCGTCGCGTAGTCGGAGACGACGATCTGCGCCGAGGAGCCCCAGGGCGTCGTGATCGTGCCGACCTGCTGATCGCGCTTCGCGAGCGGCACCTCGTGGAAGCCGGCACGGATGCTGTCGATCAGCTCCATCACGTCATGGTTGACGTTCGCGCGGGTGAAGCCGCCGAGCAGGACTCCGGTCACGGCGAGCGGCTGCGCGGTTCCGACGGGGACGGATGCGGTGAACAGCAGGTTGTAGGTGCCCTCGCCGAGGTTGCCCGTCTTGAGGCCGGTGATCCCGTTGCTTCCGAGCAGGTCGTTGGTGTTCACGATCCGGCCCGGACCGGGCAGCGAGAGTGACGACGTCGCAGCGATGCTCGCGATCGTCGGATTCGCGGCGGCGAGCTTGCCGAGCGCGATGAGGTCGGACGGCGTGCTCGTGTTGCGCGCGTCGAGGCCGGTGGGCTCGACGATCGTCGTGCCGGTGAGCCCGTTCGCCGCGAGCCACCGCTGCGCGGCGCCGCGGAAGGCGCCCTGCGAGCCGAACGCCCACGTCGAGACGGCCTCCGCGTAGTTGCTCGCCGACGGGATCAGCATCGTCGCGATCGCGTCGTGCAGCGACATCGAGCTGCCCGTCGGCATGGCCGCGATCGTGGCACCGCGCACGTAGTACTGGTCGTAGAGATCGTGGTCGGCTCTGCTGAAGGTGATCGTGGGTCCGGGATCCGAGGCATCCGCCAGCGGATGCCGATCGAGGATCACGAGTGCCGTGATGACCTTCGTGATGCTCGCGATCGACTGCGGTTCGCTCGCGCCACTCGTCGCCCAGATGCCGCTCGCCTCCGGTCCGAGGTACTCGTCCGCACCGGCGACCGCGATCGCTGCGGAGCCGGTGGAGGGGAGCGCCAGAGCGGCAGCCGCCGGCACCGTCACGGGCGGCTCGTGCGTTTCGACGACGGGTGCGCTCAGCGGCGCCGTCAGCGCCCACCACACGTAACCGCCGGGGACGCCGAGCAGCACCACGAGCACGAGCGCCGTGACGATCAGACCGATGCGCCGCCGGCGACGCCGGGCCTCGGGATCGACCGAACGGCGCGGTGGCGCGCCGAACATCTGCTCCTGGCTGATCAGCTGCGTGAACTCTTCGAGCTCATCCGTCGGCTGCTGGGGTGTCGAAATGGAAGGCTCCCGTCCCGAATGCTGAACCCATCATGCAGCATTGAGACTGCCCGTCTCACGAGTCCGCAGAAAGAGCGCAGCGCCTCATGCCGGCGGAGCGAGCTCCTTCGCGAAGCACTGCGAGAACGCGAACGCCTTGTACGGCTCGAAGATCGGGATCGGCCGATACCCGATGCGCTCGTACAGCACCACCGCGTCGTGCTGGCGGTCACCTGTCTGCAGGATCAGCCGGCCGGCGCCGCGATCCTGCGCGATGCGCTCGAGTTCCCCCATCAGGGCGCGGCTCGCGCCCGTGCCGCGTGCGCGCGGCTTCACGAACACGCGCTTCACCTCGAGGTCGCGCGTGCCGTCGTGGGCGAGATCGCGCAGCGCCGCGTGACCGACCGCGTCGCCGGCTGCGTCCACGGCGAGCACGGTCGCGACGATCGTGTCAGGGTCGACCGCGAACGTGCGCTGGGCCTCCTCGGCCGCGGCGGGTGCAGCATCCGTGAGTCGATCCGCGTAGCGAGGCGAGACCTCAACGTCCATCGCCTCCCGCAGCGCTCGGGCGCGGGGGTCGTCCCACCGGACGGTCTCGAAGGTCCACGAGGCCTCGTCCGCCGACGCGGCCGCGGGCTCGGGCGCGAGGTCATAGCCGAACGTGTACAGCTCGATCCACCGGCCGGGCTGCACCTCCTTCAGCCCTTCGCGCTCCGACAGCCTCCGGAACCCGAGCTTCGCGTACAGCGCGTGGGCGCCAGTCATCTCGGGGCCGCTGTTCATCACCACGCGGTGCGAACCCCGCTCGCGCGCGAGCTCGATGACGTGGCGGGTGAGCGCCTCGCCGATCCCTCGCCCGCGGGCGGACGGAGCCACCGCGAGCTGCCGGAAGTCCGTCTCACCAGGCTGCGCCATCTCTGCGAGCGGTCGGTTCGGTCGCGCGACCCACACCGTCCCCAGGATTTCGCCATCGAGTTCGACCGCGATCCAGACATCTCCCCCGCGCACGCGGCTCGCGACGTCGCGCAGCGACGCGACGTACTCCGGCGACAGCGAGTCGTAGCTCGACAGGTACGCCTCGGCCGTCACTTCGCCGGCGCGCTCGTACTCCTCGGTGCGAACGAGCCGGATGGTCCAGTCGCGGGACACGGATGCTGCGCCCTCAGCGTCGCCGGCAGGCTCAGCCACTCCCGCGCTCCACGCTTCGGCGAGCAGCGCGTACGAGCGCACGCGGTCGGCGGGGTCGTGCGTGACCGTCGTGACCAGGAGCTCGTCGGCGCCGGTCACGCGCTGCAGCGTCTCGAGGCGCTCGACGACCGTCTCGGGAGACCCGACGAACTGCGTCTCGAGCCGGTCGCGCACGACGGCGAGTTCGTCGGCGGTCAGCGGGTCGGCGTCGGCCTCGTCGGGCGAGGGGAAGGGGACGGCGCCCTGGCCGGCGCGGATGCTGTGCACCCATCGACCGTTACCCGCGGCGAGACGGCGGGCCGCGGCATCCGTCTCCGCGACGACGGCGTCGACCGACACGATCACGTAGGGCTCGGCGATGCGCCCCGGGCGGAACGCGGCGCGGTACTCGGCGATCGCCTCGAGCACGAAGCCGGGGGCCACGTGGTAGTTCGCGCCGAACGGCAGCCCGAGCTCACCCGCGAGGCGGGCGCTGGGGCCGGCGGTCGAGCCGTGGATCCAGACCGTGACGTCGGCGCCTTCGGCGGGCGTGACGTGGATCGGAACGTCCTCGGGGGGCGAGAAGGTGCCGTCGAAGAACGACAGGATGTCGGCGACATCGTCGGCGAACCGTTCGGCATCGCCCTCGGTGCGCCCCAGCAGCCGCGCCTGCACGACGAAGCGCTCGGAGTCGAACCCGGCGAACGGGCGCGCGGCCGGCAGCAGCAGGCCGTCCACCACGCGGTCCTCGGGGGTCGACGGCAGCGCGGTCGCCGCGGCGCTGCGCGAACCCGAGCGGCCGATGCCGAGGTCGAAGCGGCCGGGGTGCAGCTGCGCCACGACGCCCGCCGCCTCGGCGACCTGCGCCGGCGAGTAGTTGGCGATGATCGTGGCGGCGGTGCCGACACGGATGCTGTGCGTCAGGGCCGCGACCGACGCGAGAAGCACGTGCGGCGCGGCGCCGGCGACACCGGGATTGAAGTGGAGCTCCGCCACCCAGTAGCGCCGGTAGCCGAGGCGCTCGGCCGCCTGCGCGAGCTCGATGCTGGCACGCAGGCCGTCGGCGGGAGTCTGACCCGAGCCGAACGGCGACAGGTCGAGGACGGAGAGCGGAACGCGGGACATGTGTGCTCCCTGGAGAAGGTGCGGCGGTGGCACGCGGCGAGATCGCAGGGGCACAGAATCGGAGGTCTTCGGTGACGCGCCGGGTGGCAGCATCCGCTTCCCGGCGTGTCGTCCGCAACCTCCGATTCTGTGCCCGTCGGAGTCAGGACTTGGGCAGTCCCGGCGGGTTGATGAGGCTCTCGTCGACGCGCTCCGACTCGAGGTCCCAGATCTTCAGGACCTCGTCGTACTGGCCGTTCTCGATGAGGTGGTTGAGCGCGATGCCGACCGGCTCGATGAGGCCGTTGCCCTTGGCGGTGGCGGCGGCGATGTTCGCGGTCAGGGGCCAGCCGCCGGGCACGAGGCCGACGAGCTTGGTGTCACCGGTCTCGCGGGCAGCCCACGCCGACGTCGCGTTCGGACCGAACGTCGCGTCGATGCGGCCCGACTGCAGCGCGAGCACTGTCGCGGCGTTGTCGTCGAAGTACTGCAGTTCGGCGGGCTCCTCGCCCGCGGCCTCGAGCTCCTCGTTCCAGGCGAGCAGCACCTGCTCCTGGTTCGTTCCCGAGCCGACCGCGATCTTGAGGCCCGAGATGTCGGCGGCCTCCTCGATCTTCTCGATGTCGCTGTCGCTCTTCACGTAGAAGCCGAGCAGGTCCTCGCGGTAGCTCGCGAAGTCGTAGAGCTCCTTGCGCTCCTCGGTGACGGTGACGTTCGACGTGATGAGGTCGTACTTGCCCGACTGGATGCCGAGGGGCCAGTCCGCCCAGGCGACGACGACCGGGTTGTACTCGAGGCCGAGCGCGTCCGCGATCAGGGCGCCGATGTTGGGCTCGGTGCCGGCGGGGTTCGTCTCGCCCTCGGGGATGTAGCCCAGCGGCGGGACGTATGCCGAGTGCGCCACGGTGAGCTTGCCCGGCTCGACGGGCTCGAAGCCGCTCGCCTCGAGCGCCTCGACGGCTTCGGCCACGGGCTCGTCGAGACGGACCCACTGGATCTCATCGGTCGTGACGTTCGCCTCGGTGGTCTCGGCCGGTGCGGCCGCCTCGGCGGGCTGGTTCTGGTTGACGCCCCAGACGATGCCGCCGACGATCGCGGCCACCGCGACGGCGCCGACACCGATCGCGATGCCCTGCTTCTTACTCAGTGCCATGTGCTGTGTTTCCTTTTCTCGGGTGGAGGACTCGATGTCGAGATCTCGGTGTCAGGCCAGAACCTTCGCGAGGAAGTCCTGGACGCGGGGGTGCTTCGGTGCGACGAGCACCTCGGAGGGCGGGCCCTGCTCGATCACGACGCCGCCGTCGAGGAAGACGACGCGGTCGGCGACCTCGCGGGCGAAGCCGACCTCGTGCGTGACGATGACGAGCGTCGTGCCCAGCTGGGCGAGGTCGCGGATGACGTCGAGCACCTCGCCGACGAGCTCCGGGTCCAGCGCGCTGGTGGGCTCGTCGAACAGGATCACCTTGGGCTTGAGGGCGAGGGCGCGCGCGATCGCGACGCGCTGCTGCTGCCCGCCCGAGAGCTGCCGGGGGTAGTGCTCGGCCTTGTCGGCGAGGCCGACGCGGTCGAGGAGGCCCAGCGCGAGCTCGCGCGCGTCGTCCTTTGAGAGCCGACCGAGGGCGACGGGCGCCTCGGTGACGTTCTCGAGCGCGGTCAGGTGCGGGAAGAGGTTGAAGTTCTGGAAGACGATGCCGATCTGCGTGCGGCGCTCCAGCACTTCGCGCTCGCGCAGCTCGTAGAGCTTGTCGCCGCGCAGCTCGTAGCCGATCAGCTGGCCGTCGACAGTGACCGAGCCGCGGTCGACGCTCTCGAGATGGTTGATGGTGCGCAGCAGGGTCGACTTGCCCGAGCCGCTGGGGCCGAGGATGGCGACGACCTCGCCGGGCTGCACCGTCAGGTCGATGCCGCGCAGCACCTCGATGCCGCCGTAGCTCTTGTGGACGTTGTGGATCTCCACGAGGCCGCGCGTGGGGGTCTCCGTGATGGTGGTGGTCATGTCAGCGCGCTCCGAACTTCGCGTCGTTGCTCGAACCCTGCTGAGCCGCAGAGGTCCGGGGCGCAGCATCCGTCCCCTCCAGAGGAGGTGGTGAAGCGTCGCTGTCGCCGAGGCGGGCCCACTGCACGGCGATCCAGTGGCGCGCCAGCTGCACGGGCGTCGGCGGCAGCACGCGCACGGTGCCGCGGGCGTAGTGCCGCTCGATGTAGTACTGCGCGATGCTCAGGATCGTGGTGATGATCGTGTACCAGACCACGGCGACCAGGAGCAGCGGGATCACGCGGCTGTTGCGGTTGTAGATGACCTGCACGGCGTAGAAGACCTCCGGGATCGCGATCACGAACACCACCGACGCGCCCTTGACGAGGCCGATCACCTCGTTGGTGGCGTTCGGCACGATCGAGCGCATCGCCTGCGGCAGGATGATGCGGGTCAGCCGGCGGCGCGGAGGGATGCCGAGTGCCGCGGCCGCCTCGAGCTGGCCCTGGTCGACCGACAGGAGGCCGCCGCGGATGATCTCCGCCGAATAGGCCGCCTGGTTGAGGCTGAGGCCGAGGATCGCGGCCGCGAAGGCGCTGATCAGCTGCACCGTCGGGAACTCGACGATCCAGAAGTCCGTCGTGAACGGGGTGCCGAGGCCGAGGGTCGGGTACAGGTAGCCGAGGTTGTACCAGACGATGATCTGCACCACGAGGGGCACCGAGCGGAAGAACCAGATGAACACCCACGCGGCCGAGTTGAGCAGCGGCGACTTCGCGAGGCGGGCGAGCGCGAGCAGCGTGCCGAGGAAGAAGCCGATCGTCGCCGAGATCACGGTGAGCGCCAGCGTGATGCCCACGCCCTGCAGCACGGGCTCCGAGAGGAAGTAGTGCGCGAAGACGTCCCACCCGTAGTTCTCGTTGGTCACCAGCGACCACGCGAACTGGGCGACGACGAACAGCACGACGATGCCGATCGACCACCGGAACCAGTGCCGGGTGTGGACCACTCGCAGGTCGCCGAGGTCGACGCGCGACGACGCCGCGGTCGTCGGCGTCGCGGCTTCGGCGGCGCCTTCCTGGCGGCGGAGGGTGTCGGTCATGAGGGGCTCCTCGGTCGGGGCGCGGGTTCGGGGGGAGTGCAGGTCGGTGCGCCGGTAGGCCGAAGGTAGAGCCGGGCCGCGCCCGCCGCCCAACCCCGCAGGCCGCGCAGTGACACGGATCGTGACGGTGTGCAACGCGGCGTCACACTCCGGAATCGGGCGACGCAGTCGGGGTCGGAGGGGACGCGGCGACCTACCGTGGCCGCATGTCCGACAACCCGTTCGCCGTTGCCCTCGAGCTGGACGCCCACGGCGCCCACCCCGCTTCCGGCGCCGCTGCATCAGGCGCCCTGTCGCCTCGCCTGCTCGCCTCCCGCGTCGCGAGCGCCGAGCGCTTCGGCTTCACCGCCGTGACGTTCGACGACTCACCGCTGCCGGTGGACGACACGGTCGCCCGGCTCGACGCCGTGCAGCGCGCCGCGTACGTCGCGCCGCTCACCTCGGCCATCGGCCTCGTGCCGGTCGCGCACGTCGCGTACAGCGAGCCGTTCCACGTCGCGACGCAGCTCGCGAGCCTCGACTGGGCCTCGAACGGACGCGCGGGCTGGATCGCCGCGGCCTCGGGATCCCTGCGCGAGGCCGCCGCCTACGGGCGCGAGGCGCTGACCGACGCCGAGCTCGCCCGCGAGCGCGACGACGTCATCGAGGTGGCCCGCCGGCTCTGGGACTCGTGGGAGGACGACGCCGTCATCCAAGACGTGGCGACCGGCCGCTACCTCGACGCCGACAAGCTCCACTACGTCGACTTCGAGGGCGAGCGCTTCTCGGTGAAGGGGCCCCTCATCACGCCACGGCCCCCGCAGGGGCAGCTCGTAGTGGTGGCGCCGGCCGGCGCGGCCGGCGCGGACGTCGCGCTGGTCACCGGTGCCGATCCGGCGGAGATCACGGATGCTGCGTCCCGCGCGCGTGCCGCGGGCGCGGGACTCGTCTGGGCCGAGGTCGAGGTCGTGCTCGATGCGCGCGGGGTGTCCGCGGCGCGGCGTCTCGACGCCCTCGGAGCGTGGCCGGACGCCGGGCGCCTGCGCCACGCCGGCGGGGCGGACGGTCTGGTCGCGCTGATCGCGGAGGTCGCAGCATCCGTCGATGGCGTTCGCCTGCACGTCGCCGAAATCGATGTCGATCTCGAGGAGGTGGGACGCGCGGTCCTGCCGGTGCTGAGGGAGCGGATCGGCTTCCGCTCGCCACGTGCCGGAGAGACCCTGCGCGACGCGCTCGGCCTCGAGCGCCCCGTCAGCCGCTACGTCACCACCACTGCCCGCACCGCTGTGAAGGAGTTCGCATGACCACGTCCCGTCGCATCCAATTCGGCGTGTTCTTTCAGGGGGTCAACTTCGGCACCATCTGGTCGAGCGACCGCAGCGGCTCGCAGTACGACTTCGAGTCGTTCCGCCGCATCGCCCAGACCGCCGAGCGCGGCCTGTTCTCGGCCTTCTTCCTCGGCGAGGGCCTGCGGCTGCGCGAGCATTTCGGGCGCATCCACGACCTCGACATCGCGGGCCGCCCCGACGCGCAGACGCAGCTCGCGGCGCTGGCGGCCGTCACCGAGCGCATCGGGCTCGTCGCGACGCAGAACACCACCTACAACGACCCGTACGACCTGGCGAAGCGCCTGAACTCTCTCGATCTCTTGAGCGAGGGTCGCGCGGGCTGGAACATCGTCACGACCGACAACGCCTGGACCGGCGCCAACTTCCGCCGCGGCGGCTACCTCGAGCACGCCGATCGCTATCGCCGGGCGGCGCAGTTCGTGTCCGCCGCACAGCGGCTGTGGGATGCCGGCGCGGGCGGCGTCGGAACCCCGGTCTCGGTCGCCGACCAGCTGGTGTCGTTCGATGCTCCCGCGCCGCTGCCGCCGAGCCCGCAGGGGCGGCCGGTGCTGTTCCAGGCGGGCGACTCGGACGAAGGCCGTGAGTTCGCGGCGTCCAGCGCCGACGTCATCTTCTCGGGGCACCCCGGCCTGGAGGACGCTGCGGCGTTCGCGGCCGATGTGCGTCGCCGGCTCCCCCGCCACGGTCGCTCGCTCGACGAGCTCAAGTTCTTCCCGGGCGCGCAGTTCATCCTGGCGGCGACCGATGCCGAGGCCCGCGACAAGGCCGAGTGGGTCACGCGCGCCCAGGTGTCGCCGCAGACGGCGATCCGCTTCCTCGAGCCGATCTGGGGCCGCGACCTCTCGGAGTACGACGCCGAGGGACCCTTCCCCGACATCGACCCCGTCGTCGACGAGGTGGACGGGCAGCGCGGGTCGCTGTTCCAGGGGCGCCGCGCGCTCGAGACGGCGAGCGAGTGGCGCGAGAGCGCGGCCGCCGAGGGACTGTCGATCCGCGAGTTCGTCATCAAGCGCTCGTCGCTGCGTACGTTCGTGGGCGGGTACTCGACGATCGCCGACCGCATCGTGGAGTACGTCGACGCGGGTGCGGTGGACGGCTTCAACGTCTCGCCGTACCTCGTGCCGGAGGGCCTCGACGACATCGTCGACGGGCTCATCCCCGAGCTCCAGGAGCGAGGCATCTACCCGACGGAGTACGTGGGCACCACGCTGCGGGAGAACCTCGGCCTGCCGGAGGTCGGCGAACGGGCGGAGCTCGCGGCCTGACATTCGATAACGGATGCTGCGGTCCCACGCCACGGCTAGGGGCCCGGGGGGGCAGCATCCATGCGTCTTCCTGAGATCAGGAGATCAGGCGGAGGCAGGACGATTCAACGGGGATCGTCCTGCGTGGGTCAGATCTCCTGATCCGGTGGACGAGGCTCAGCCGAGCGCGGTGACGAGGTGCGCGTTGCGCCGCGCGATGAGTCGGCGCACGTAGGGGACGAGGACCAGGCGCTCGGCGAGGGACCCGAAGACCGGGGAGGCGACCGTGATGGTGTCGGTCATGCGGGACCCGTCGGCGAGCTGCTCGAAGCGGTGCTCGTGGACGAAGGTCTTGAATGGCCCCCGCACCTGCTTGTCGACGAAGCGTGACGGGCGGTCGAGCGCCGTGATCTGCGAGGTCATGGTCCACCAGACGCCGAAGTGGCGGGCTCGCCAGGTCACCGTCTCCCCCAGGCCGATCCGTCCCGCGGTGACACCGGCGACAGCGCGCTCCGCCGACGGAGACATCGACGCGACGTGCGCGTCGATGTCGAGCGAGAGGTCGAAGAGCGCCTCGACCGGGTACGGGGTCTCGGTCACCAGCGTGAAGGTGGAGGTCACGTCTCCATACTGGTGGCACGCAGCCCCTGGTACGCCGGCGGGTGCCGACCGTAGGGTGGGCCCGTGTCGGTCAGGTCGGTCGTCAGGAGCGCCATCGGTGCTGCGTTGCTCGTCAACGCCGTGCCACACGGGGTGAGCGGCGTGCAGGGGAGGCCGTTTCCCAGTCCGTTCGCCGAGCCGCCGGGTGTGGGGCTGTCGTCGCCGCGGGTGAACGTCTTGTGGAGCGCGGCGAACGCGATCGCGGGCGTGCTGCTGTTGCGACGAGGCATCCGTTCCCGGAGCGAAGCCGTCGGAGCGGCCGCGGGTGCGATCGCGATGGCCGTGACGATCTCGTTTCACTTCGGCGATGTGCTCGCCGGTGGAAGCGGGCTTCGGGGGCTGGCGGGGAGAGGCTTCGGGGGTGGTTCGGGTCCGCCGCGCGTTCTCGTGAAGCTGACGGAACCGATCGCGACCGCACTCGCCGGACGCCGCTGGTTCCCGCTGTGGGCGGTGCTGCACCATCGTGGGCGCAAGAGCGGCACGGAATACTCGACTCCCGTCGCCGTGGTGCCCTCGGTGGATCCGGCGCTGGTCCTCATCGGTCTGCCGTGGGGTCGGAACACGAACTGGGCTCGGAACGTCGTCGCGGCGGGGTCCGCCGCCGTCACCTGGTCGGGCGCGATCCACTCGACCTCGTCGCCCCGCATCATCGAGCCGGCGGAGGCGGCAGATCTCGCGAAGCCGATGTTCCGCGCGATCGTGGCGCGGATGCCGGCGGCGATCGTGCTGAGGCGGTCATCAGGGTCAGATTTTTGAGCGATCCTGCGTCATGTGGATTCTCCTTCAATGTCGGAGGTGTGTTCTAGGGTCGAAGCATGTTCATCGACCCGGAGCTCCCCCACCAGGCGTTCCCTGATGAGCTCGATCTGGTCGTCGAAGCCGCCGACATGATGACGGTGCTCGCCGCGCAGCGCTTGGTGCGTATCGACGCGATGCGGCGCGAGGCGCTCCGCGACGCGACGCGCCACGGACGAGTCCTGACCGAGGTGTTGGAGCGAGGGGTACGACTGGAACTCGCGGCCGCGCTGCGCATCACGGAGAATGCGGCGGGCGATCTGCTGGGCTTCGCGGAGGCGTTGGTGCATTCGTATCCCGCAGTGCTGACGTCGATGGAGCGCGCACGCATCACGGAGCGGCACGCCGAGATCCTCGTCGCCGCAGTGAACGAACTCGAACCGGAGTTCCGCGCACAGGTGCTCGAGCCCGGCCTCGCGCTGGCCGAGGCGGAGGCGGTGGGCACGTTCCGCCGCAAGCTCCGTACGCTCGTCGACACCGTGAGATCGGCGACGCTCACCGAACGATACGAACGCGCCGTGACGAAGCGCCGGATCGCCGTGGAGCCCGACGACGACGGGATGGGGTGGCTGCACCTTTACGGTCCGATGGTCGCGATCACCGCAGCACACACACGGGCCACCGCGATGGCGAAGATCGTCAAGGCAGCCGACGGCGACACGCGCACCCTCGACCAGGCCCGCGCCGACGTGGTGCTCGACCTGCTCATCGACGGCTCGGTCGAAGCCCATCCCGATCAGGCGCGCGGCGTGCGGGCGACGGTGTTCGTCACCGTCCCGGTGCTCGCACTCCTGCACGAAACCGACGCCTCTCGCGCGGCCGCGGGCATCGACCCGCCGGTCGTCGAAGGGATCGGGCCGATCCCGCTGCCCGTGGCTCGGGAGCTGGCCGGCGGCGCGCCCGGGTGGACGCGGGTACTCACCCACCCCGAGACGGGAATGGTCCTCTCCGTCGGCCGTGATCTGTACCGGCCCCCGCCGGCGCTGGCGAAGCTCGTGAAGTGGCGGGCGGATCGATGCATGGGGCCAGGCTGCGGGATGCCGGCCTCCCGGTGCGACATCGACCACAACGTCGATTGGGCCCTCGGCGGAAACACCGAACTGACGAATCTGGGGCCGCTGTGCGAAGGCCACCACACCGTCAGACATCACACCGACTGGACGATCGAACAGGTCCCCGGTTCGGGTGGTGCCATCCTGTGGACGTCGCCCGCCGGTCGCCAGTACCTCGTCAAGCCGGAGCGCACCGTGCCCGTGTTCCGTTCGACGGACCACGGCGACGCGCCGTTCTGATCGCCACCCTGCTGTCGATGCTGGGTGCCGTTCCGCCGCGCCCTCGAGGGCCACGTCCGAGAGTCTGGGACAAGGACGCCGCGCAGCCGCTGAGCGGATACAGGCCTTAACAGTTCGGCGGCGAGTGACCCGCTCCGCCCGCCTGGCTCTCGTACGTCCCGGTGTGAACCATCGTGGCGCCATGTGACGAAGCGATGCCCGGTGCGGCCCACTCCGGCCGTAGCGTAACGCCGAGGAGCGGCATCCGTCCGTCCGACATCGTCCGTCCGTCCGAGAGGATCACCCGCCATGACCGACACCACCGACACCGCGGCCGAGCCCACGTTCGACGCGCCCCTCATCACCGCCGAAGAAGCCGCCGGGCGCGCCGCGGCGGGCGCTCTCGTCATCGACGTGCGCAGCGACGCCGGCCGGGCGCGCGACGGTGTCATCCCCGGGTCCATCCGCGGCGACCGGAACAACCTCGACGCGCAGTTCCTCATCGACTCACCCGAGAAGTTCGCCGAGATCACCGACTGGGACCAGGACATCGTCATCGTGTGCGGCACGATCAACGGGTCGGGCCCCGTCGCCGAGCAGCTCCGCGCGAAGGGCTTCACGAACGTCGCCCACGTCGACGGCGGCTTCCCCGCGTGGAAGGAGTCGGGCGCACCCACCGCGGAGGCCCCGGCCGCCGAGTAGACACTCGGCACCGGATCACGGATGCTTCGGCCCTGCCCCCGCGGGCGGGTCGAAGCATCCGTCATTGCGTCAGGCAGTTCGCAGGATCCGCTCCGTCACGCGCGCCGAGAAGTGGAGCGCGTCGACCGGAATGCGCTCGTCCGCGGCGTGGAACTGCGCGAACACGTCGAAGTCGCGGGGAACCCGCAGCGGCACGAACCCGTAGCCGTGGATGCCGAGCTTCGCGAAGTGCTTGTTGTCGGTGCTGGCCGGCAGCAGGTACGGCACGACGACGCCGTCGGGGTCGTCGACCGAGATCGCGTCCTGGAAGACGTCGATGATCGGCGCGTCGACGGGCGCCTCGGTCGCCGACCACCAGCGCCCCTCGCGGATGTCGATGTCGTCGCCGACGAGTTCGCGCAGGCCCTCGCGCAGCGCGTCGTCCTGCCCCGGGAGGATGCGGATGTCGAGCCGTGCTGCAGCCTCGGCCGGGATGATGTTCGTCTTGTCGCCGGCGTCGAGCACGGTCGGGGTCGCGGTGTTGCGCGTCGTCGCGCCGACGAGCGACGACACGAACCCGAGGCTGTCGAGGTCGTCGGCGAGCGACTCGTCCGTGAAGGCGAGCCCCCGGGCCTCGCCGAACACGTCGAGGAACCGCTGCAGCGCGGGCGTGCGCACCACCGGGAAGCGGTGCTCGCCGACGGCGGCCACCGCACGCGCGAGCCGCACCACGCTGTTGTCGGCGGTGGGCCGCGAGCCGTGCGCCGCGCGGCCGCGGGCGCGAAGGGTCGACCACGCGACGCCCTTCTCGCTCGTCGCCACGAGGTACGCGCGGCGGTCGTCGCCAGGGTCGGCGGCAAGCGGCACCGAGAATCCACCCACCTCGCTCAGCGCCTCGGTCACACCGGCGAACAGTTCGGAGCGGTTCTCGACCAGCCACCCCGCTCCCCACACGCCGCCGCTCTCTTCATCGGCGAGGAACGCGAAGACCAGGTCGCGCCGCGGCACGATCCCTTCGCGGGCGAAGTGCCGCGCCACCGCGAGGATCGTCCCCGCGTAGTTCTTCATGTCGACGGCACCGCGACCGTACAGGTAGCCGTCCTCGATGTCGGCGCCGAACGGCGGGTGCGTCCAGTCCTTCTCCTCGACCGGCACGACGTCGAGATGCGCGTGCACGAGCAGGGCGCCGGCGTCAGGATCGCTCCCCGGAATGCGCGCGATGAGAGACCCCCGGCCCGGACGCGACTCGACGAACTCCGACTCGACGCCGACCTCGGCCAGGCGCTCCTGCACCCACCGCGCCGCGCGGGCCTCGCCGTCGCCGATGGTCGCGGCGACGCCGGTGTTGACGGTCTCGATGCGGATGAGATCGCGCACGAACTGCAGCGCCTCGTCCTCCAGCAGCGTCGGCACGGGCTTCTCCCTCGGTTCGGGCACGGCGGTCACTCCGCCGGGCCCGAGGTTAGCCCGACTCCTCCCTCCCGCGTCCCTCCGCGCGCCACGCGGGGTCACACCCCGACGCGCCGCGACACAGGTCAGTCGATATGGTGAGCGCATGACGCGCACACGGGGATGGGCGACAGTGTGGACGGTGCTGCGATTCGCGATGGCGGCGGTGACGATCACCGCGATCACCGCGCAGCTGACGAAGTCGATCGGCACGGCCATCGAGCTCGGCCGCGACGTCCCGACGACGATCGCGAACTTCTTCAGCTTCTTCACGATCCTCTCGAACGCCTCCTCGGCGATCGTGCTGGCGTGGATCGCGCTCTGGTACCTCTTCAAGGGGCGCCGACAGGAGACGGATGCTGAGCCCCACGGTCTTGCGGTCGCGCTGGCGTGTGTCAGCACGTACATGATCATCACCGGCATCGTCTACAACACCCTGCTGCGAGGCATCGAGCTGCCGCAGGGCAGCGAGCCCATCCCGTGGTCGAATGAGGTGCTGCACCTGATCGGCCCGATCTTCCTGCTTCTCGACGTGTTCCTCGGGCCGCTCCGCCGAGCGCTCCCCTGGCGCACCCTCTGGGCGGTGGTCGCTTTTCCGATCGTCTGGGTGATCTACACGATGATCCGAGGACCCCTCGTCACCAACCAGGCGAGCGGCGATCCGTTCTGGTACCCGTACCCGTTCCTCAACCCCAACAACCCCGGTGGCTGGCCCTCGGTGGTCCTCTACGTCATCGGGATCGCGGCCGCGATCGTCGCGGTCGGGGCCTTCGTCGTGTGGTGGGGCCGGCGCCGAGTGGCCACCGCTGGAGCATCCCGCGACGCCGAAGCGGCAGCATCCGTCCCCTCCTCCGTCGCGTCGGACTGACGTCCAACCAGCCGTTCCCACAGGCTGAATCGTGTCCCCCGAACGGTGGACACGCCCGGATTTCCGCGGCTTTTGTCGACGTTGTCCACCAAACGGTGGACACGTTGTAGCTTCCTGACAACGCCGGGTGCCGGGCGCGCGTTTTCCGCACGTTGCCGACACAAAGGTTTGATACACCCCCGTATCGAGGGGGGTACATCTGTGCTCGGGGCAGAAAGCGACACGCACTACGCGTGATGTCGAAAGGGGTAGGACATGCACTGGGCATGGTTTCGAATCGCCGCGGCACTCACCGGGATCTCCGGAGTCGTTGCGGGGTTCATCGTCAACGTAGACCGCGCAGCGCGCCAGGGGCAGGGCCTCGGCGATGTGCTGGCGAACTACTTCAGCCTGTTCACGATCGTGTCGACGCTGCTCAGCATCGTCACACTGTTCGCGGCCGCATCATGGGCGATGCGGCACCCGGGCTCCTCGCGCGAGCCGTTCGGCATCGCGCTGGCCCTGGCGGCGGTCACGGGTCCCGTGCTGCTGCTCGGGCTGGTCTACAACGCACTGCTGCGCGGACTGCCGTCGGCCGTCGCGCTGGGCGACTCCGCCGGGATCGCGATGCTCGACAAGTACGCGGCCGAGGTGCTGCACGTGGTCCTGCCGATCTACTTCGTGCTGGACCTGCTGCTGGCCCCGCGCCGGCGGGCGCTGCCCTGGTGGTCGCTCGCGGTGCTGGTCGGCTACCCGCTGGCATGGACGACGTACACGATGGTCCGCGGCGAGCGCGTCGCGAACCCCGACGGCACCACACCGTGGTGGTACCCGTACCCGTTCCTCGACCCGCACGGCGCAGGCGGCTACTCGTCGGCGTTCACCTACATCGCGGTGATCCTCGTCGGGTTCCTGGCGATCGGCTCGATCATCATCCTGATCGGCCGGTACCGCGAGAAGCGCGCCACGGGCCACGGCGCACCGGCCGCGCGCCACACGCTGGCTATCTGAGCTCGGCAGAGCACGGAGAGGTGGGACCGGGATCCGGTCCCACCTCTTCTCTGTCGATCAGCTCACCCGCCGTCGGCGCATCCCCGCGAATGCCAGCACCGCACCGGCGGCCAGCGCTGCGAGGCCCGCGGCGAGACCGATCACGACCGCGCGGCCCTCGAGGCCCGTCGGCGGCAGCGGCGCGATGAACGTGTTCGTGAACACGATCGAGACACTGCCCGACGCGAGGGTCACCGTGCCGGTCGCGCCCGGCTGCTCCACACCGTTCACCGTCATGGTCGTCTGCGCGGCGTCGCCGGCATCCGTCTCGGAGACGCTGCACTCGCTGCCGGCCGGGAGATTCTCGATCTCGGCGGTGAGTCTGCTCGGGCCCCCGATGTCATAGGAGGCGTCGTGCACGATGAGCCCGGGTTCGGGGTGCGACGGATCGACGAGCACACACGTCACGTCGACGGGGAAGGTGCGCGTGACGCTCGACGCCCCGGTGCCGTCGACGATCTTCGAGATGCTCAGCGCGCTGACCCCGAACGTGTTCGTGATCGCCACCGACGTCTGGTCCTCGGCATCCGTGTTCGGAAGCGGCTCGAGGGATGTCGTGGTCGCGGTCTGCGGGTCGCCGGTGGCCCCGCCCTGTGTCACCACGATCGTCGTGGACTCCGCTCCCGCGGTGTCGGTCTCGGTGACGGTGCACTCGGCACCCTCGGGAAGCTCCGTCCACGTCACCGTCTCGCCGTCGGCGATCGTCTGGGTCATCGGTTCGGCAGCGGTGACCTGCTGCTCGTCCCACACGCAGGCGAGAGTCACCTCGAACGGCCCGTACTCGATGGGCTGACCGTCCTGGTCGACGGCGCCGCCGTTGTCGACGGTCTTGGTGACCGAGACCTGCGCGAGGTTGAAGGTGTTGCGCACCTCGAGGCCCGGCTGCGGCTGGTCGTCGACGGTGAGGTTCGTCGGGTCTGTCTCGACGGTGAAGGTGTAACCCTCACCGTCGCCGGCGACCACATCGCCGTTCTCGTCGAGGATCTCGGTCGAGTTCGCGCCGCCGTCGTCGACCTCCACCAGCGTGCACTGCGCACCGGTGGGCAGGTTCTCCCACAGTGCGGTCGGCGAATCGGCGCTGACGATGCGGATGTTCCCGCCCGGGATGTCGACGAGCTCACCGTCGCGCACGCAGCGCAGTCGCAGCTCGTACGCGGCGGTGCCGAACTTGTCGGCGCCGTCCCCGGCGAAAGTCTTCGTGACCTCGAGCGATCCGGTCAGGTACCAGTTGGTCGCGGTCACCGTGACCAGACCTCCCTGAGCGGGGACGACGCCAGTGCCGATGGCGGTGTTCTCACCGTCATTCGGGGTGATGACGACCGCGTCCGCACCGTTGAGATCGATCTCCTCGACGACGCAGAACGAGCCCGCGATGACATCGGTGACCGCCGAGCTCCAGCCGTTCGCCGCGTTCAGCTCGACCTCCCCCGAGAGCTCGACCTCGCCTGCGTAGGCGCACGCGTAGCTGAAGGTGAAGGTCCGGTCGATGCCGAACTGCTCGGCGCCGCCTCCCTCGAACTCCTTGACGAGCAGGAGCGCCGTCGCGTCGTAGAGGTTCGTGTACGTCACCGTGTTGACGACCGCGGTGCTGTCGGGCTGCAGCTCGGGGATCACGACGGTGCGCGTCTCCTGATCGATCTGCGGCGCGAGCGGACCGTCCGCGCCGGGGACGTCCGCCTCGGTGATCGTGCCGTTCGCGCTTCGGTCGTCGGTCTCGGTGATCGTGCACTCCGACCGTGCGGGGATCTCGGTGATCGTCTCGGTCTCGTTCGCGTCGAGCGTGAACGTCTCGTCGACCACCGTCTCACCCTGGAAGGTGCAGACCACGTGGAACTCGAACTGCGTCGGCACGAACGGCGAGTCCGACTCGACGAGCTTGCCGACTTCGAGCGAGGCCCACTCGTAGGTGTTCCCGACCTCGATGGCGAAGGTCTGGTCGGCCTCCGTCACGGTGATCGATTCGGGCGTGACGGTCGTGCCGGTCTGACCGAAGTCGTCCTCATCGACCGTGCAGATGGACCCGACCGGGACATCGGGGATCACGGCCGGCGTGCCATCGGATTCCAGAGTCACCACACCGTCGTCGACGAGCGGCACCTCGGCCCCCTGCCAGGTGCACGAGACCGTGGCCCTGTACTCCTCGGGAACCGGGAACCCGTCGGGAGCGTCCACGACCTTCGCGACCGACACCGCGCCGTTCTCGAAGACGTTGGTCACCGTCACCACGACGGGCGTCTCGCCCTCGCCGATCGTGACCGGCTGCTCGGGGCTGATCTGCACGTCGCCCGTCGCGAACCCGGGGTCGGTCTCGGTCACGGTGCACAGCGCACCGGTCGGCAGGCCCTCATACAGCGCCGTGCCCGCGCCGGTGATGGTGCGCGTCGCACCGCCGGGGATGGGCACGTCGACCATGTCGCCGTTGACCTCGCGGACGCACGACAGGCTCACCTCGTACTCGTAGGTCGTGGCGGGATCGAGCGCGTTCGCCGGGACCCCGTCGAGCTCCTTCTGCACCTGGAGCGAACCCACCGTGAAGGTGTTGGTGACGTCGGCCGGGGTCGGGACCTCGGGGTCGTCGCCCACGGTGACGGTGACGCTGCCGCTGTTGGAGTTCGCGCCGCCGTCCTCCGACTCGGTGATGGTGCACTCCGCGCCCGTCGGGAGGTTGCTCACGAGCCACGTCGGGTCGTCCCGGCTGAGCGTTGCCGAGTTCTCGTACACAGGGTTGGGCGTGACACCGTCGAGGGTGCACGTCATCTCGACGGTGAAGGTGGCGTCGCCCCATGCGTCACCGCCCGCCCCCGCGATCACCTTCGTGACCTCGACCGCACCCACCGTGTACACGTTGTCGAATCCGACCGCGGTGAGCGCCGTCGTCGAGCCTTCTTCGTAGGGCAGGACCGTGAAGGATGCCGCATCCGTCGTCTCGGGATCTCCTGCGACCCCGTTCTCGGTCACCACGACCGTCGTCGAACCCGCACCCGCAGCATCCGTCTCGGTCACGGTGCATTCTGCGCCGGCAGGGATGTCGGAGAACTCCTTGGACTCCCCATCGCTGAGGGTGAACTGTCGATCGGCCTCGGGGATCGTCTCCTGCCCGAGGTAGATGCAGCTCGCCTCGAACGAGTACGTGCGCTCGTAGACGATGGGAACGTCGTCCTGGTTCACGGCGCCGCCGTTGTCGACGCTCTTCTCGACGGTGAACCCGCCCGCGGCGTACTGGTTGGTGATCTGAATCGACGACTGCTCGGGGTCTCCGGTGTACGGGTTCCACACCGATGGCTCGGTGCTCCAGTCCCGGTCGGCGATGACGCCGGCCTCGGGATCGACGGTGACCGTCACGCCCGGGATGAGCGGGTCCTCCGCAACGGTGCAGGTCGAGAACAGCGGCAGGTTCACGGGGCCGGTGATGCTGTTGTACTCGAGCACCATGCCGTCCGCCGCGACGGAAGGACGGCTCGCGTCGCTGCCGTCGGCATGCTGGAGGGTCACCGGCTGTCCACCGGACGTGCAGGTCACCAGCAGCGGGTAGCTGTCAGGCAGGTCGATGTCGGTCGCGAAGTCGGGGGCGAGAACCTCCTTCGACAGCAGCAGCTGGCCCGTCGCCGCAGCGATCCCGACCTTCTGCGGCTCGACGATCAGCGACGGGCGCTCCGGCTGCGTCACTGTGGCGTTGGAGCGGGATGCCGTGGCGAACGAGTTGTAGGCGACGGGCAGCCCTTCGGGGTCGGCCGAGGCGGGCGGCAGCACGTAGGGGGTGACGGTGTTGTAGGTGACACGGAGCGTCTCGCCCGGCCGCAGGCCAGGGGCGGGTGAGACGCCGTCCGGGGTGTCGTAGACCAGCACGATCATGAACGTGCGCATGGCGTCGATCACGTCCTGCGGAACGTCGGGCGTGCTCAGCGTCCACTCGGCGTCGCACCCCGGATCGGGGGTGGCCCCTTCGGTGACGACCCGGATGGCGTTCGCGTTGCACGCCTGACTGAGGATATGCGGCGACAGCAGGATCGCACCCGACAGGTATGCGCTGTCGGCGAGCTCGTCGAAGTTCGCGTCGAGCTGCCCGGTGACTTTCACCGGGAACTGCGACCCGCGCCCGCCGGGCACGATCACGCCTTCGTCCCCGACTGTCGGCAGCGTGTCGACCGCGGCGATGATGCGGGCGCTGGTGTTGCCCGAGTTCGTGAAGTCGAGGCGCCACGTCTCCTCGCCGCCGGGGCGGGTGATCGGAGCGCACGGGTACGAGTAGAAGCCTTCGTTCAGCACGCCGGGGAGGCTCGGATCGCACGCCGAGCCGTCACCGTTCACGTTCAGCACGCCGAGGTCGTCGTCGGTCGTGGCAGGGTCGCCGGCGCCGTCGCCCTTGACGTACTTCTTCGCGGCGATGGTGGCGATCGCGATGGGCGCGACCGTCGTGTCGGCCGAGCATTCCGGCACGCCGGGCGGCGTGTTCTCGATCGGCTTGGGGGTGAGATCGGTGCCGTTGACCACCGTCGTGCCCTCGCACGTCTCGAACAGCCGGTCGGACGAGACGGTGACCTCGTTCGACACCGTCGTGTCGGGGGTGACATCGTCGCGGAAGAGCAGCGGGGCGTTCACGGTGAGGGTCCAGCCCGCGTTGAACACGAAGTCCATCGGCGACTGGATGAGCAGCTCACCGGTGGTCTCGTCGAGGGATGCCGTGAATCCGGGGTCGCCGCTGGGCGCGCCCGCGCCTGTCAGGGCGAAGGTGTACTGCGGCGGAGCCGGCTCGACGAGCAGGGAGCCCTGGGCGTCGGTCTGGACCTGGTCGACGACCTTCAGACCGGTCATGTTCCACTGGCCGGTGTTGGTGACCGTGATGACGTACGGGATCGTGCCCGCCTGACTCACGAGCGAGGACGATCCTCGCGTCTTGGTGACCTTCACGGCGTTCGGCCGATGCAGGACGACGGTGGTGTCGACGGCCTCGCCGGTCTGCTCGAACGTCTGCGCGCCGAACTGCGCCGTGCTGTACGACTGCACATCGTCGCTGATCACGCCGAGCGCGGTCTCCCCCGGGTTCGGCGCGAGGTCGGGGCGCGTCGTCGACACCTGCACGGCCGGGTCGCTGCGCAGGAAGTCGCGCCTCGTCGTGGACAGCGCGAAGTTCAGCTGCGGGTTGTACGGCCGCTCCCACTGAAGGATGTTCCCGTCGCCGTCGACCTGCTGGGCACGGAAGCGGACGCCGACGACCGTGCCCTCGTCGGCGACACCGGCGGGAAGGTCGAAGTCGATGTTCTGGTTCGGGATCGCCGCGACCCACGCGCCGTCGACCCAGCACGGCGAGAGATCGTCGAGGGGCGCGCCGTTGCAGGTCGCCGTCAGCACGCCGCCCGCCTCCGCGTACTCGACGTCGCGCGTGCCGTCGTCGTCGACGAGGACGTCCATCGCGACCTCGTTGACCGGGGCGGGCACGGTGATCCGGGCACCGGTGTAGTCCATCGTGTTCCAGAACGTCGGCGTCGTGTCGGTGAGGCTGAAGAACGTGGCACGTGCGGTCCCGTTGGGACGGCCCCCGAGCTGCGTCGTGTAGTCCTTGGACTGGTCCTCGTAGATGGACTCCGGCGTGATCGTCTTGGTCGTCGTGATGGCGTAGCTCGCGTCGACGATCTGGAAGTCGTCGTTCGCTGTCGCCGCACCCGTGCCGCACTGGTTGTCGTCGCAGTCCGTGAGCACGGGACTCTCCAGCTGCGTGCTGGCGTCGTTCTCGATGCTCTCGCCGGGCGCCGTCACATCGACGGGCGTGCTCGGGTCGGAGCGCAGCACGTCCCGCAACTTCCACGTGAGGGTGACGCCGCCCTTCGCTCCGGTGGCGATCACGGCGCCGCCCGCGTCGTCGCGGAAGGCGATCGAGATCCCGGTCACGTCGGCGAGATCCGTCGGATCGAGGGCGAGCGCGTCCGTGTAGCTGTAGCCCTGCGTCGCGGCGCCGCGCGTGAGGGTGACGGTCGTCTCGGCCTGGGTGATGCCGGAGGGGATCTGGATCGAATCGATGTCGTAGAGGTTCAGGGTGTCGAAGGCGGTCGGGGCGGCCTGCGTCGGCGACGGGTCGGTGATCACCATTCCGGTCACGCGCGCTGCGGACGTGTTCTCAGCCACCAGCGTGGCCGAGATGAGCGGATAGTCGGCCGGATCGACGCCGAGCGCGGGATCGGGCAGCCCGAGCGCATCCTGGTCGAACTCCTTGGTGAGGGTGGCGTTGATGGGCTGGTCGACGATCAGGATCGTGTCGTCGGCGACGTCGACACTGTCGACACCGGTCGTCGTGTTGATCCCGTGCGCACTCGCGGTGTTGTCGACGAGGCCCTGATCCCCCGTGTTGTAGGTGTAGGGGTGGAGGTCGCCGAGCACGAACTGCGTCGGGTCGCTGCGCAGGGTGTCGCGCACGCGGAAGTCGAGGTCGACCGGTCGCCGGTCGTAGGACGTGCCCACGCCCGCGCCCGCCACCCTCTCGGTCAGGACGATGCGAACGGCGAGCGTGTCGGCGCTCTGCGGGCCGCTGAGCGCGTAGCCGCCGAACTGCCCGTCGCAGCCGTTCACGCACGCCTGCGCGGTGATGTCGGTCCACCCGTCGCCGTCGATCCACAGCGACACCTCGCTGATCACCGCGTTCACGATGAGAGGGTCGGTGG
This sequence comes from Microbacterium sp. F01, assembly GCF_056156365.1. NCBI lineage: Bacteria > Bacillati > Actinomycetota > Actinomycetes > Micrococcales > Microbacteriaceae > Microbacterium > Microbacterium sp. F01. Next base: position 56,440 of record NZ_CM149592.1, on the reverse strand, counting down.
CCGGCGTGATCGGATCGATCGCCACGAGGTCGAACGCGTCGTAGACCGACGTCACGGTGTCTACCGGATCCTCGGTCTCCGAGATGTCGGTGAGCGTCATCTCGCTGATGTTCAGGCCGTCGGTCGACCACAGCAGCCTTGCCGTCCTGACTTCGGCGGACAGGGCCGGAACGTCGTCCTGCAGCCACTGCTTGTCGAGGAAGTCCGGCCCCGTGCCACCGCCGTCGATCGGCCGCAGGTGGATGTCATCCTCGTCGGTGGCGGTGTGCTCGCCACCGGCGTCCGGGTTGTCCACCAGAGACTCGGCGGTGTTCGTATAAGTGGCCTCGGTGTCGTGCGGGTCGGTGACCTCCACGCCGACGTGCGTGACCACGGTGAAGCCCGGCGGCAGCAGAGCGGGGCACCCCGGCGCGCCCGAAGGGTCGTACTCGAACTGGATGCCGCCGATGTCGTCCTGCAGGTCGGCGGGGATCTGGTACGACCACAGCGCCTGAGGTCCGGCGACGTCGGTCGCTCCGGGCAGATCCGTCCACGGCCCATCTGTGGACTTCGGCCAATAGCGGACCGTGAGCGTGGTGCAGTCGGGGATATCGGTGTTGCTGATGTCGGTGGCTGTGAAGTTGTCCCAGAACTCCGTGTCGCCGGACGGGTCGGCCGGGTCCGAGATCACCAGCTTCTCCGAGCCGGCGTTCGATTCGGGCGTGACGTTTCCCGTGAGGGTCATGTCGGCACGGGTGCCGGGCACCCCCCAGATGTCGGACGGCGTGATGGTCTTGGTCACGCTCGTGTCGAGGTTGAGCGGATCGATGGTGAACGAGGCGTCGGCGTCGTCCACCCCGGTCTGCCCGTTGGTGTTCTCGACCTCGGTGTCGACCTCGTTCGTGCTCGTGACCGGCACGTCGGTCGGCAGCGCCGTGACGTCCACCGGGAGCGTGGCGTAGGCGCCCGAGACGATGTCGTCGCCGGCCGCGGAGAAGACGACGGTGAAGCCCTCGACGGTGCACCCGGTGTCCGGATCGGGCAGTGTGTCGACCGCCGTGGTCGACGCCGTGCTCGACGGACAGTCGGAGTACGTGTAGGTGATCTCGGCCGATGTCGCCGCGACCGGCCACGCGAGTCCGGCGCCGAAGCCGTCGAACGACAGACCCTGGTCCGAGAACGAAGGGCTGCCGGCGGACGGCTCGGTGATCGTGAGTGTCTGCACGTTCTGCTGACCGACTGTCGCGGTGATGTTCGCCGTGGTGCTCTGGCCGCTGACCAGCGTGTTGTCGCCGAAGGACTTGGTGATCGACACGTCGGGCTCGCGCTGGGCGATCGTGATGCTCGCGTCATCGGTGACCCGGTCAGTGGTGACCCCCTGCTTCGAGACGGTTGCCGAAGCGTCGTTGTCGACCGTGACGTCGGTGCCGTCGGGAATCGTCGTCACGGTGTCGTTGGTCTCGGTGTGCACCACGACGCTGCCACTGGCTCCCGGGGCGAAGTTCCCGGTGAAGACCACCCGCACGCCGCCGGCGCCGGAGATGGGGTCAGGCGGCGTGTCCGTCCAGCCCGCCGGGTCGACCCAGTACTGGACGGTCTGCCCCGTCGTGCCCGGCGGCGCGGTGATGTCGACGCCGGTGACATCCAAGTAGCCGCCGAAGTCGGCGGGCGGGTTCACCGGGTCCTGCACGGTGATCGTGTCGACGTTCTGGTTCGAGTTGTTCCCGGGGGTGATCGTCCAGTCGACGGGCTGGCCGGCGACGGCGGGGAGGGTGCTCGTCGGGTCGACGGTCTTCTCGACCTTCGGCGCCAGGGTCACCGGGATGTCCAGGACGATGTTCGCCGACGCATTGGCGGGCGGCGCGTTGTCGCCATCCACATTCGCCACGTTGGTGACGGTCTGGCCGTCGAATGTGCCCGATGCGGTGGGGTCGACGATCGCGTTGACCGTGATGGTCATGCTGTAGCCGGCCGGCCAGAGCACCGGGCTCACCGACGTGTCGAGGCCCGGGACGACCGTGAAGCTGTTGCCGGCGGTGTCGACGTTCAGGTCGTACTCGCCCACGGGTTGTCCGCCCGGCGGGTTGATCTGCACGGTCACCGGGTTCGGGTTCGCCGGGTTGAACAGGAGCGGTGCCGGCAGCGTGTCGCTCAGCAGTGTGTTGTAGCAGCCGGCGTCGTTGGCCGACGAGCAGTTGACGGTGATCTGGTAGGTGACGCTGTCGCCCGGCCCGAACGGCCCCGCCTGCACCGCCGACTTCTGGATCGAGTACGTCGCGGTGTCGTCGGCGAGCGCCGCAGGCGCGACCCCGACGAAGACCGATGCCGCCGCCAAGATCAACGCTGTGATGCCCGCGAGAAGACTCCGACGACGTTTCATGCTTCGACCCCCGAACGCGAACACGTAACGGCCCTCAGCCTAGGGGCAGATCAGCGAGCATTTCCAGACGCGGGGTGTTACTCGAGTGAATATTGTGGCCTGCTCGAAACGTGTGCCGGCCGGACGGATGCGGGCGGCCACGGCAACCGTCACCGCCTCAGTAAACTGGGGGACTATGTCGAAGGTCCTCCAGTCCCTGCCCGTCGGCGAGCGCGTCGGCATCGCCTTCTCGGGAGGACTTGACACCTCCGTAGCCGTCGCGTGGATGCGCGACAAGGGCGCGATCCCCTGCACGTACACCGGCGATCTCGGTCAGCCCGACGAGGACGACATCGACGCGATCCCGAGCCGGGCTCTCGAGTACGGCGCCGAGGTCTCGCGCCTGGTCGACTGCAAGCCCGCCCTCGTCGAAGAGGGCTTCGGCGCCCTCGCGTGCGGCGCGTTCCACATCCGCTCGGGCGGACGCACCTACTTCAACACGACGCCCATCGGCCGCGCCGTCACCGGCACGCTCCTCGTGCGCGCCATGAAGGAGGACGGCGTCGACATCTGGGGCGACGGCTCGACCTACAAAGGCAACGACATCGAGCGGTTCTACCGCTACGGCCTGCTCGCCAACCCCGCTCTGCGCATCTACAAGCCCTGGCTCGACGCTGACTTCGTCACCGAGCTCGGCGGCCGCCAGGAGATGAGCGAGTGGCTCGTCGAGCACGGCTTCCCCTACCGCGACTCCGCCGAAAAGGCGTATTCCACCGACGCGAACATCTGGGGCGCGACGCACGAAGCCAAGACCCTCGAGCACCTGAACGTCTCGCTCGAGACGGTCGAGCCGATCATGGGCGTGCGCTTCTGGGACCCGTCGGTCGAGATCGAGACCGAGGACGTGACGGTCACGTTCGAGTCCGGCCGCCCCGTCGCGCTCAACGGCGTCGAGTTCGCCGACCCGGTCGCGCTCGTCTTCGAGGCGAACCGCATCGGCGGCCGCCACGGCCTGGGCATGAGCGACCAGATCGAGAACCGCATCATCGAGGCCAAGTCGCGCGGCATCTACGAGGCACCGGGCATGGCGCTGCTGTTCACCGCGTACGAGCGCCTGGTCAACGGCATCCTGAATGAAGACACGCTCGCGACCTACCACGAGCAGGGCCGCCGTCTCGGGCGCCTGATGTACGAGGGCCGCTGGCTCGAGCCGCAGTCGCTCATGCTGCGCGAGTCGATCCAGAAGTGGGTCGGTTCGACCATCACCGGCTCGGTGACGCTGCGCCTGCGCCGCGGCGAGGACTACACGATCCTCGACACCACCGCCCCGCGCCTGTCGTACCACCCCGACAAGCTCTCGATGGAGCGCGTCGGCGATGCCGCGTTCGGCCCCACCGACCGCATCGGCCAGCTCACCATGCGCAACCTCGACATCGCCGACTCGCGCGTGCGCCTCGAGTACTACGCGTCGAAGGGCCTCATCGGCGGCGCGACCGGCGAGCTCGTCGGGCACCTCACGCAGGGCGAAGCCGGCGAGATCACGGAGCGCGCCGAGGACTTCAGCGCCGAGCAGGAGGAGCTGGCGGAGGCGACGGATGCTGCGAACGAGGCGTCCGCGTTCGACCTGGGAACCGACTGACAGACGCGGCAATAACTTGCACACAACTGTGCAAGTTATCTAACGTGGAGGGATGACCTCCCCGATCGATGCCGCGCGCCGTCCGCGGCGCGACGCCCTCGAGAACCGCGCGGGCATCCTCGCCGCCGCTCACGTCGCCCTCGCGCACGACCCCCGCGCTTCCGTCGACGCCATCGCCCGGCAGGCCGGCCTGTCGCGCCGCGCGCTCTACGGGCACTTCGACGACCGCGACGCCCTGGTGCGCGAACTCGTCGCGCAGGGCGCCGCGCGCTTCAACGCCGTCGCCGCCGCGATCGACGACGCCGACGCGCGCGTCGCGCTCGCGCGTCTCGCCGCGGCCCTCTGGAACGAAGCGGCGCACGTGCAGGTGCTGGCGGCGATCGCGCTCGACGAGGCCCACCTCGAAGAGACCGCGACCGCGCTCGCACCCCTGCGCCGCACGGTCGTGCGCATCGTGCGCGACGGGCAGGAGGCCGACGTGCTGCGCACCGACGTCGCCGCCCCGACGCTCGCCCGCCTGGTCGAAGAGACCGCGCGCACGGTCATCACGCGCATCGATGCCTCGTCCCCCGCCGCTCGCGACCTCGCGGTGCGCGCCGTGCTCAGCATCGCCGGGCTGTCGTGGCGGCAGGCCGACGCGCTCCTCGAGGCGCATCCCGAGATCCTCGCCGCTCCCGAGGCGGCGAGCGCGTGAGGGTCGTGCTCGACGCGGTCGGCAAGGGCCGCCGCGAGCACGCTCTGCCGGTGACCTCGGCCTTCTTCGAGTCCGGCCGCGCCACGCTGGTCGCCGCCGAGACCGAGCAGCGGCCGACGGTGCTCGGGCTCATCGCGTCCGGGCGCATGCGCCCGGACACCGGCCGCGTCGAGCTGGACGGGCGGACGGATGCCGCGGCCCTCCGTCGCCGCATCGCACTCGTGGACGCTCCCGAGGTGTCGGAACCCGAGCCCAACGTCACGCTCGCCGGTGTGGCCGCCGAAGAGCTCATGTTCGCCGGACGCCGGTCGGATCCCGTCGCGGTGCGACGCTGGCTCGACGAGCAGGGCCTCGGGGACGAGGCATCCGTCCCCGTCTCGAACGTCGACCCCGCCGGCCGCGTGCGTGCGCTGTGCGAGTTGGCCGTGCTGCGCAAGGGCGTCGAGGGGATCGTGCTCGTCTCGCCCGATCGCCACGGCGGCGCGCCCGCCGCATGGTGGGCCGTGGCCGAGGACTTCGCCGAGCGCGGCTTCGCCGTGCTCGTGATCGCGGGGCAAGCGTCTTTCCCGCTCGTTGAGCGAGCGAAGCGAGTCGAAACGCCCCGCACCATCGGACGACCCCGGATCCACCGCCTCACGACCCCCACGAAGGAGGGTCGGGCATGAAGGTCCCCCAGATGATCCTCGCGGAGCTCCGGCGGCTCGGGTCGACGCGCATGTCGCTCATCGCCCTCATCGCGCTCATGGTGGTGCCGATCCTCTACGGCGGCCTGTACCTGTGGGCGAATCGCGACCCGTACGGCCAGCTCGACCAGGTGCCGGTGGCGCTGGTCGTCGCCGACACCGGCGCGGAGCTCAACGGCTCCGCGCGCAACCTGGGCGACGAGGTCGCGCAGGAGCTCATCGAGGACGGCACGTTCGACTGGCACCTCGCCACCATCGAAGAGGCCGATGCCGGGCTCGACGACGGTGGTTACGACTTCGCGATCGAGCTGCCCGCCGACTTCACGGCCGCCATCGCCTCGATCACGACCGGCGACCCGCGCACGGCCGACATCATCCTGCACACCAGCGACGCCAACAACTACCTCGCCTCGACGATCGGCACGCAGGCGGTCGAGCGCATCCAGGCGACGATCACCGAGAAGGTCGTCGCCGAGGCGGGCCTCACGATGCTCGATGCCCTCGACACCATTCGCGTGCAATTGACGGATGCCGCCACCGGCGCCTCGCAGCTGGTCGACGGCCTTGCGCAGGCCGGCGACGGTGCGTCGCAGCTCTCCGACGGGGCGACGCAGCTCGCCGACGGCACCGCCCAGCTGCGGGACGGCGCCGCCCAGCTCTCCGACGGCTCCGCGCAGGTCGCCGACGGCGCGGCCCAGGTCGCCGGCGGCACCGCACAGCTCGACGCGATCGCGGATCGCATCGGCGCAGCATCCGCGTCGGCGATCTCGGCACTGCCCCAGGTGCGCGACGAGATCGCCGCGAAGCTCGCCGAAGCGGGACTCGACCAGGCGCAGATCGACGACGTGCTCACCACGCTCGATCCGGTGGGCGACCGCCTCGACGCGGTCGACAGCCGCGTGCAGGGAGCCGTCGCCCAGATCGACCGGCTGAACGCCGGCGCCCAGCAGGTCTCGGCGGGAGCGGCATCCGTCGCCGCCGGCTCGGCGACCCTCGCCTCGGGCACGGCGACCGCGGCCGACGGCGCGGCGCAGCTGCGCGAGGGCGCGACGACGCTCGACAGCGGCCTCACGCAGCTCGAGGACGGCGCGACCCAACTGCGCGACGGACTCTCCGCGGGCGCAGCGCAGCTCCCCTCCTACGACGCGAACACCCGTCAGGCGCAGGCCGACACCCTCGCGGCGCCCGTCGAGGTCGAGCGCTCGTCGCTCACGCAAGCGCAGAACTACGGCGCCGGTCTCGCGCCGTTCTTCGCCGCCCTCGCGGGCTGGATCGGCATCTACGCGCTGTTCCTCATCGTCAAGCCGGTCTCGAAGCGCGCGGTCACGGCGCTGCACTCGCCGATCCGCATCACCCTGGCCGGGTGGGCGACCCCGGCGCTCCTCGGCGGCGTGCAGATGCTCGGCCTCTTCGGCGTGCTGTCGCTGGCGCTCGGCTTCTCGTTCGCGCATCCGCTCGCGACCCTCGGCATCCTGCTGCTCGCCTCGGCCACGTACGCCGCGATCGTGCTCGCGCTCAACGTGTGGCTCGGGTCGGTCGGACAGTTCCTCGGGCTCGTGCTCATGGTGCTGCAGCTCGTGACCGCCGGCGGCACGTTCCCGTGGCAGACGCTGCCCGCGCCGCTGGCGGCGCTGCACCACGTGCTGCCTATGGGCTACGTCGTCGACGCGATGCGCCAGGTCATGTACGGCGGCAGCGCCGACCGCGTCTGGCTCGACCTCGCCGTCCTGCTCGCCTGGCTCGTCGGCGCGGGCGTGATCGCCGCGATCGGCGTCACCCGCATGACCCACTTCCGCACGCTGCGCGACCTGCAGCCGAGCGTGATCGGGTAGCGGGCACACCGAGGACACGGATGCTGCGGGGACGCGGCATCCGTGTCATTCGATGCTTCTCAGCCGACGCTGCCGGGCACTCACGACAAGAGGCCGGTCTCGTGATTCCCGGAGGGATCGGGGGGGCGATTCGGCGGCCGGCGCACCCCGGGGTTAGCATGCGGAATGGTGCCGTGCGACCCGAACGCGCGCGGCACCGAATGTCGCGGTGTCCGGCACCGCGTATCCCCCCACCTCGCCCGGAAAGCCTTTTTCAATGACGAAGCCCCAGCCCTCCCCGTATGCCGTCGACGACACCGTGCCTCGCCGGTCCGCGGGGAGGACGATCGGCATCGTCCTGTTCAGCATCCTCGCGGGCATCGTGGTGCTCGCCCTCATCGCGGTCGGCTTCGTCACATACACCGCGCAGCACTCTTTCCCGCAGCTGAGCGGCGAGGTGAAGGCAGAAGGGCTCGAGGCCGAGGTGACGGTCCAGCGCGACGTGCTCGGCATCCCGACCATCACCGCGGACTCGCCGGGTGACCTCTTCTTCGCGCAGGGCTACGTGCACGCACAGGACCGGTTCTGGGAGATGGACTTCCGCCGGCACGTCACGAGCGGGCGCCTCTCCGAGATGTTCGGCGAGTCGCAGCTCGGCACCGACAAATTCCTGCGCACCCTCGGCTGGCACGACATCGCCCAGCGGGAGGTCGACGCACTCGACGCCACCGAGCGCGCGTACTACGACGCCTACGCCGACGGGGTGAACGCGTACCTCGCCGACCACCAGGGCGCCGACGCGTCCTTCGAGTACGCCGTGCTGGGCCTGCAGAACTCGGACTACCAGATCGAGCCCTGGACGCCCGCCGACTCCGTGGCGTGGCTGAAGGCGATGGCCTGGGACCTCCGCAGCAACATCGAGAGCGAGACCGAGCGCGCCGTCATGGCGCCGGACTTCACCGAGGCCGAGATCGATCAGCTCTACCCCGGCTACCCGTTCGATCGGAACCCGGTCATCGTGCCGAAGATCTCGACGGTGCCGGCGCTCGGCACGGCTCCCGACCTCCCCGCGGAAGAGGGAGCGGCCGAGGGCGAGGGTGATGCGGCCGGCGACGCTGCGGGAGAGACGGATGCTGCCACCGCCGCGATCGAATGGACCGAGGTCGACAGCGTGATCGAGGCCGTCGGCGAGCTCGTCGGCGACGCGGGCGAGGGCATCGGCTCGAACTCGTGGGTCGTGTCGGGGAGCGCCACCGACACCGGGATGCCGCTCCTCGCCAACGACCCGCACCTCGGCGCGTCGCTGCCGAGCGTGTGGCACCAGATCCAGCTCACGTGCTCCACCGTGAGCGAGGAGTGCCCGTTCGACGTCGCCGGCTTCGGCTTCTCGGGCCTCCCCGGCGTCGTGATCGGCCACAACGCGCGCATCGCGTGGGGGTTCACGAACCTCACCACCGACGTCACCGACCTGTACCTCGAGAAGGTCGAGGGCGACTCGTACTGGTACGACGGCGCGCTCGTGCCGCTCGAGACGCACACCGAGACGTTCAAGGTCGCCGGTTCCGAGGACGTCGAGCTCGAGGTGCGGTCCACCGCGAACGGACCGATCGTCTCCGGCCTCACCGACGACTTCACCTCGATCGCGAAGGCCCCGTACACGGGGACGGGCGGCACGGTGGCGGAGCCGCCGGCTGATGCGCCGGCGGGCGAGACGGCCGTGAGTCTGCGGTGGACCGCGCTGCAGCCCGGGACCACCGCATCCGCCATCTTCGCGCTCAACACCGCTGAGGACTTCGACGACTTCCGGGGCGCCGCGGCCCTGTTCGACGTGCCGGCGCAGAACCTCATCTACGCCGACGTCGACGGCAACATCGGGTATCAGACGCCGGGCAAGCTGCCGATCCGCGGTGCCGGCGACGGCTCGATGCCGCAGCCCGGGTGGGACTCGACGTATGCCTGGAAGGGCTATATCCCGTTCGAGGAGCTTCCGGTCTCATACAACCCCACCGAGGGGTACATCGTCACCGCGAACAACGCGATCGTCGGGCAGGACTACACCTACCCGCTCACGCGCGACTGGGACTACGGCTGGCGCGCTGCCCGCATCACGGAGCTGATCGAGCGCGCGATCGCCAAGGGGCCGGTCACCGCGGACGACCTCAACGCCATCCAGGCCGACAACTACTCCTTCATCGGCATGCGCCTCACGGCCGCCTACGCCGACGTCACCACGGGCGACGACGAGACGGACGCCGCGCTCGACCTGCTGCAGGAATGGGACGCCCAGAACAGCGCCGACTCGGCGGCCGCGGCGTACGCGAACGTGCTGTGGGACACCCTGGCCGAGAACGTGTTCGTCGACGGGCGCGAGAACCCGGCGCCGATGAGCGGTCAGGGCCGCCAGTTCCTCGTGATCGATGCGCTGCTCGACGACGAGGCATCACCGTGGTGGACCAACGACGAGCTCGGAGTGGACGGCATGACCGACATGCTGAAGCGCTCCGCGATCGACGCCTACGAGCGCCTCGTCGACGCCCAGGGCGATAACCCGTCGCGCTGGAACTGGGGGAACCTGCACGCCCTCCCGCTCGAGAACGAGAGCTTCGGCCAGTCCGGCATCGCGCCGATCGAGTGGCTGTTCAACCGCGGCCCGTTCCCCGTGGGCGGCGGCTCGTCCGTCGTCAACGCGACCGGCTGGGACCTCGGCTCGAGCTTCGCGACCGTCACGGTGCCGTCGATGCGCATGATCGTCGACCTGTCGGACTTCGACGCCTCGCGCTGGAACCAGCTGACCGGCCAGAGCGGCCACGCCTTCCACACGAACTACATCGACCAGGTGGAGTCGTGGCAGAAGGCGGAGCTGACGCCCTGGGCGTTCACACCCGAGGCTGTGGAGGCGGCGACGACCGACACGCTCGTGCTGAAGCCCTGACCGCAGGCCCCGTCCCGCCGTCAGCCGCCCGAGGCGGGCGGGGTGCGCTTGGATTCGGCGAGCTCGTCGACGTGCAGGCCGGTCTCGTCGATCGTGCCGTTGCGGTAGGCCTGACGGCCTACCATGTGCGCCGACAGCGGTGCCGTCGCGAGCTGGATCAGCACGACCGGCACCAGGAAGGCGACCACGGGCCACGACCGCAGCGACAGCGCGATCGCGAGACAGATGAGGATCAGCCCGAGCACCTGCGGCTTGGTCGCGGCGTGCAGGCGGGTCGGCACATCGCGGAAGCGCAGCACGCCGATCGCGGCGGTGAGGCACAGCAGCGCGCCGATGAGGATCAGCACCATCGCGGCGATGTCGAGAGCGGCGTCCATCAGCGGTCCTGGTCCCTTCTCGCGACGAACCGCGCGATCGAGATCGACCCGAACACGCCGACGGCGGCGATGATCAGCAGCACCGGCAGCGTGCGCGTGTGGTGGTTGATCGCCATCTCGGCGCCGAGCACGCACATCACCAGGGTCAGCAGAACATCGGATGCTACGGCCCGATCGAGGATCGAGGGTCCGATGACGATGCGCCACAGCGTGAGCAGCGCCGCGACCGCGAAGATCACGTAGATCGCGAGCAGCAGCACGTTCATCGGGAACCCCCTCGGGCCACGGTGCCATGGGGCGCGGCATCCCTCATCGCCTGCAGCTGCGCATGCGAGCCGACCGCGCGCACGATGCGCTCCTCCCAGTGGTGCACGCTCGCGCGCTGCTTCTCGACGTCGGCGTCATCGCGCACGCCGATGACGTGGAGGTACAGGATGCGGCGGTCGCGGTCGGTGTCGACGATGAGGGATCCCGGGATGAGGGATGCGGTGACCGCCGTGTGCGTCATGATGAGGTCGTCGTCGGTGACGAGCTGCGCCGCGATGATCGCGGCACCGGGCTGCCGGCGGAAGTCGAGCACCTGCCACGCCACAGTGAGCGAGCCCTGCACCACCGCGAGGAGGAATTCGACGACGAAGACGAGCCCCCACCAGAGGTTCACGCGGCCCGACAGCTCGACGGGCGGCAGGCGGAAGACGCGTGTCACGACGAGGGCGGCGACGAGCCCGGTGAAGAACGCGAGCCACGTGAACTGGCCCCACAGCAGCATCCACAGCGCGATCAGCCACACGAAGAACGGCAGCTGCCGCCACGCCGTCGCGAACCCGCGGCGGAGCCGGCTCTGCGGCAGGTCGGGACTCACGGCGCCTTCTCCGTTCCCGAGGTGTCGGCTTCGAGCTGCGTCAGCGACACCGGCTGCAGCAGCGCCTCGCCGATGCGCGTGCACACGTCGTAGAGCGGCCCGGCGAAGATCGTGAGGGCGACGGTGATCGCGACCATGCCGGTCGTCGCGGCGGTCATGATCTTCGGGATGACGCGGCGCTCGGTCTCGACACCGGCAGCGGGCGCCGAGCCGAGGTACGAGATGCGCGCCTCGGTCTCGGCCGAGTCCTCGTCTTCCCGCCAGAACGAGAGGTTCCACGCCCGCATCAGTGCGTAGAGCGTGAGGAGGCTGGTCAGAATGCCGCCCACCATCAGCACCAGCATGATCGGCGTGCCCACCTGCGCGGCCGCGTCGAACAGCGCGAACTTGCCGATGAAGCCCGAGAACGGCGGCAGTCCGCCCAGATTGACCGCGGGGATGAAGTACAGCACTGCGATGACGGGCGCCGCCTTCATGAGGCCCTTGACCCGCAGGATCGACGTCGAGCCTGCGCGACGCTCGACGAGGCCGACGGCGAGGAACAGGGTCGTCTGCACCACGATGTGGTGGACCATGTAGTAGATCGTCGCGCCGATGGCGGCAGGCGTCGCTATCGCCAACCCGAAGATCATGTAGCCGATGTGGCTCACGAGCGTGAACGACAGGATGCGTTTCAGCTCCGCCTGCGCCACCGCGCCCAGCACGCCGACGATCATGGTCGCGAGCGCCACCCACATGAGCAGCTGGTTCACGTCGTTGTCGAGGAAGAGCTCGGTCTCGGTGCGGATGATCGCATACACGCCGACCTTGGTCAGCAAGCCCGCGAAGACCGCGGTGACCGGGGCGGGCGCCGTCGGGTACGAGTCCGGCAGCCAGAACGACAGCGGGAAGACGGCGGCCTTGATGCTGAACGCGAGCAGCAGCATGAGGTGCAGGATCAGCTGCGTCTCCTGCGGCAGCTCGCCCATGCGCTCGGAGATCTGCACCATGTTCACGGTGCCGAGCGCGCCGTAGATCATGGCGATCGCCGCGAGGAAGAGGATCGACGACACCAGTGAGACGACGATGTAGACGACGCCGGTGCGGATGCGCGACTCGGTCGAGCCGAGGGTGATCAGCACGTACGAGGCGACGAGCAGGATCTCGAACCCGACGTAGAGGTTGAAGAGGTCGCCCGCGATGAACGCGTTGAAGATGCCCGCGCCGAGGATCAGATACGACGGATGGAAGATCGAGACGGGGGTGTCGTCGTCGCCGTCCGCGGCACCCTGGCCGACGGAGAACAGGAGGACCGCGAGCAGCACGATGCTCGACACGACCACGAGAAGGGCCGCGAGCCGATCGACGTAGAGCACGATGCCGAACGGGATCGGCCAGCCGCCGACCGACACCGCGATCGGCTTGTCTCCGGTGTCGACGACGTACAGCAGGATCGCGGCGATGACGGTGACCGCGCTGAGGGTGACGACCGAGACCGTGACCTGGGTCTTGCGGTGACGCCCCGCGATCAGCGCGATCGCGGCGCCGAGCAGCGGCAGTGTGACGAGGAGGGGGACGAGGGCGGGCGCGATCTCGGTCATGCGTCGTCGCCCCGATCCCGCGGATCCTGGTCGGGGCGGTCGACCGGCGCGTCGTCGCGCAGGCCTGCGAAGTCCCGCGCCCCCAGGATCGTGATCGGAGCGGTGTCAGTGCCGACGAAGTCCGTGGTGGCGTCGTCGTCGGTGTCCTCGATCTCGGTCTCCTCGTCCATCGTCTCCTCGGCCTCGGCGGCGCGTTCGCGCACCTCGAGGTCGGCCTCGTCGTCTGCCACGGTGTCGGCTTGACCGAGCTGCCAGGACCGGTAGATGAGGGCGAGGAGGAACGCCGAGACGGCGAAGGTGATGACGATGGCGGTGAGCGTGAGGGCCTGCGGGAGCGGGTCCGACATCTCGTCGACGGAGGCCGAGCCGAAGAACGGCGCGACGCCCGGGTCTCCCATGACGATGAGCAGCAGCAGGTTCGTCGCGTTGCCGAGCAGCAGGAACCCGATGAGCACACGCGTGAGGCTGCGCTCGAGCATGGCGTAGACGCCGCAGGCGAAGAGCACGGCCATCACGATGATGAGCACGAGGGAGACGTTCACGGCACGCTCACCCCCTGCTGCTCACGCGCTTCCTGCGCCTGGCGGTCGACCTCGGCGCCGAGGCTGCGCAGCACGTCGAGCACGAGACCGATGACGACGAGGTAGACGCCGATGTCGAACAGCGTCGAGGTGACGAACTCGACGTGGCCGAGCAGCGGCACATCCCATTCCCAGAAGTAGCTCGTGAGCGGCTGGTCGCCGAAGAACACCGGCACGATCGCGCACGCGACGGCGATCGTCATGCCCGTGCCCAGCAGGCGCCCGGCGTCGGTGGGCGCGGCGGCGCCGAGTTCGTAGCGGCCGCCCGCGACGTAGCGCATGACGAGGGCCATGCCCGCGACGAGGCCGCCCGCGAACCCGCCGCCCGGCAGGTTGTGCCCGGCGAAGAGGAGATACAGCGACACGATGATGATCGTGTGGAAGAGGATCCGCACGATCACCTCGAGCATGATCGAGCGGTTCTCGGGCCGCACGCGCTGGCCGCCGACGAGCCACGCCATCCGCCCGCCGCCCGCGCCGCGCGGCTGGACGCCCTCAGCGGTCTCGACCAGGGGGCGCCGCGTGCGCGTCGCGCCGGTGGGCAGCGACGAGATCGCGCGTGACAGCGTGTCGGCGCGGTGGGTGACGAACACGAGGGATGCCACGCCCGTCGCGGCGAGGATCAGCACCGACAGCTCTCCCATGGTGTCCCAGCCGCGCAAGTCGACGAGGGCGACGTTGACGACGTTCTTGCCATGGCCCAGCTCGTACGCGAGGTCGGGGAAGGCGTCCGAGATCGGCTTCTCGACACGGGCGCTGGTGGCGACGATGGCGACGAGCGCCATCGTGATGCCGACCGCCGCGCCGAGGACGGCGCGGGCGACGGGCCAGACCGAGGCGTTGTGCTCGCCCAGGCGCGATGGGATTCGGCGCAGCACGAGCGCGAACGCGACGAGCGTCACCGTCTCGACGAGGATCTGAGTGAGCGCGAGGTCGGGCGCGCCGCTGGTCGCGAAGAGCAGCACCATGCCCAGGCCCGTCACCGACACCAGCACGACGCCGGTGTACCGCTTGCGCGCGCGGATCGCGATGAGGCCCGCGGCGATCATGACGGGCGCGACGAGCAGCTGCGTCGGCGTCTGATACGCGTCGAGCTTCGCCTGCCAGTCGTCGCTCGCGAGCAGGGCGGTGGCCTCGGCCGCGACGAACACGACGAAGATCGTGCCGACGTAGACGGGCAGCGAGCCGCGCTGCGTGAGGCTCGTGGTGATCACCGACAGGCGCGCGACGACGCGCAGCGTGCCGTTGTACGCCTCGGCCGCAGTGAACGGCAGCAGGCGCTTCGCCGGTCGCCAGCTGCGCGTCGCCCAGAACACGAAGACGCCGATCGCGATCGTGGCCAGCGAGATCCACAGCGCCGGCTCGAGCCCGTGCCACAGCGCGAGGTGGGCGGGATGCTCAGGTGGGGCGACGCCGGGCGTCGACGACGGCGCCTGGTCGGCGTAGGGCGTGAAGACCTTGTCGAGCCACGGCGCGAAAGCGCCCGCCACGACCGTGAGGCCCGAGAGCACGATCGGCGCCACGAGGAATCCGATCGGCGGGTCGGGCCATTCCGTATCGGGCATACGGTCGCCGTTCGCTTCGCGCTTGGTTGAGAACGCGCCCCAGAGGAAGCGGATGCCGTAACCCGCCGTCAGCACGGATCCCAGAGCGATGCCCACGAGGGCCACCATCCCCCACGCGGAGCCGCCCAGCGCCTCGTGCAGCAGCGCGGCGAGGGCGCCCTCCTTGGCGACGAAGCCGATGGTGGGGATGATGCCGATCATCGACGCGACGGCGATGATCGAGAACGTCGCCATGACCGGCGCCTGCCGGCCGACGCCCGAGAGCTCGGTCAGGTCGCGGGTCGACAGCTGGCGGTCGATGACGCCGACCACGAGGAACAGCGCCGACTTGAAGAGGGCGTGACTCAAGAGCAGCGCGAGACCTGCGAGCGCAGCATCCCGTGTCCCGTATCCGAGAACGACGGTCAGAAGGCCCAGCTGGCTCACCGTGCCGAAGGCGAGCACGCGCTTGAGGTCGGTCTCGCGCAGCGCCTGGAAGCCGCCGAGCAGCATCGTGAACACGCCCAGCGAGATCACGATCGGCCGCCACGGCGGGGCGATCGCGAACACCGGGGCGAGTCGCGCGATGAGGTAGATGCCCGCCTTCACCATGGCTGCGGCGTGGAGGTAGGCGCTCACCGGCGTCGGCGCCGCCATCGCACCGGGAAGCCAGAAGTGGAAGGGGAAGATCGCCGACTTGCTGAGCGCGCCGACCAGGATCATCACGAGCGCCGCGTTCACGACCGGGCCTGACGGCGCCTCGGCGAGGATCGTCGAGATGCTGGAGGTTCCCGCGTCGACCACGAGCAGCACGACGCCGATCAGCATGACGAGTCCGCCGAGCGTCGTCACGAGGAGCGCCTGCAGGGCGGCACGACGGCTCGCCGCGCGCTTGTTGTAGTACCCGATGAGGAGGTACGACAGGACGCTGGTGACTTCCCAGAACATCACCAGCACGACGAGGTCGTCGGTGAGGACGAGTCCGTACATCGCCCCCGCGAACGCGAGCAGCACCGCCGCGAACTGGCCGAGATTCTCTTTCTTGCCGCGGAAGTACCAGCGGCAGTAGATCATCACGAGCGCGCCGACACCGGTGACGACCAGCGTCATGAGCCACGACAGCGTGTCCATCCGCATCGAGAGGTCGATGCCGAGCGGCGGGATCCAGGCGTATGTCTCGAACGGAATGTCACCCGCGAGCACCTGCGGCGTGAGCACGACGGCGTAGAGGAATCCGGCGATCGGGAGGATCGCCGCGATGTAGAACGCGCGGGCGCCGATGCGCGCCACGAACCACGGGAGAAGGATCGGAACGACCGCGAACGCGCCGAGAACGAGGAGCATACGGGCCTCCTCGGGGTCGTCGGCAGTCGCACATCAGAGGAGGACGGCGCAAAGCCCAGGCGATCGGGGTGTCGGTAACCATCCTAACGGGCGCGTCGCACCCGATCGCCCGGACGGCATACATCGCTCGCCTCGGGAGCCCGTGGGGACGCCGTCTCAGGCAGAGGTGGGAGCCGGTCCCGTGGTGTTGCCCTCGCGGAAGGTGCAGGTGAACCGGATCGACGCCGCCGGGGTCCCCTCGAGCATCGCGGCGACGGCCGCGCCCGCCGCGCGACCCTTGTCGGTGGCGGGCTGCACGAGGGTGGTGAGCTCGTACGGAGCGAGGCCGTCGACGACGATGCCGTCGAAGCCGGTGACGCTCACGTCCTCCGGCACGCGCAGGCCGGCCTCTTCGGCCGCCCGGATCACGCCGGCCGCGAGCAGGTCGCTCTGCGCGATGACCGCGGTCGGTCGCCGGTCGGGATCGGAGAAGATCTCGCGGCCGGCGGCGAACCCCTCGTCGATGAAGCTGCCGGCGGCGGCGAAGGCGGCGGCATCAGGGAAGACGTCGAGGGCGCCGGCGAGCCGCTCACGGGTGACGTCGACGGTGACGCCGGTGGCGTCGTGCAGCCAGCCGCGCTGCCAGTCGACCCGCGCGGGAAGGGTCACGACGGCCACCTCGCGGTGCCCCAGCGCACGCAGGTGACTCGCCGCCTGGCGCTGGGCCTCGCGGTTGTCGAGGCCGATGCGTGGGACGTCGTCTCCGGCATCCCCTTCGATGACGACGACCGGGATGCCTCGTGCCTTGACGGTCTCGAGGGACTCGCGCAGCAGGCCGCTGCAGCCGATGAGGACCGCGGCGTCGAGCGGTGCGGTGGTGAGTGAGGGGCCGCTCCCGGTGGGCTCGTGGTCTCGCAGCAGCAGGAGCCCCGCGCCGAGCGGGGTGACGGCGTCGGCGAGACCGTCCATCATGAGGGTCTTCACCGGGTCGAGGAACGCGGTGCCCAGATGCTCTTCGAAGACCACGCCGACGATCCCCGAGCGCCCGCGGCGGAGCGACGCCGCGCGCGGGTCGGGACCGGTGTAGCCGAGCGCGGCAGCCGCGTCGAGCACGCGACGGCGGGTCGCGTCCGACACCGGTGTCTTCCCGCTGAACACCACGGAGGCGGTCGACGGCGAGACGCCTGCCTCGCGGGCGACGTCCGAGATCGTGGCGCGGCGGATGCCGGTGTCCTGTCGGCTCATGCTGTCACGATCGTAGCCCGTCGCGAACACGTGATGTCGAATCGATTCGGGCAACTCCGAATCGATTCGGTAGCATGTGCGGATGGACACCGCGCTCACCCGTCGGCAACTGGTCGCCTGGCGCACCGCGATCTTCACGATCTTCCTCATCATGGGCGTCGGCTTCGCGTCGTGGGCGTCCCGCCTGCCCGCGGTGAAGGTGGTCCTGGGCATCAACGACCTCCAGGTGGGCGTCCTCCTGTTCGTCTCGGGTGCGACATCGATCCTGGGCCTGTCGCTCGCCAACGTGATCGTCGCGCGCTGGGGCGCACGGCGCGGCATGTTCGCGACGATCATCACGTTCGCGCTCGGCGTCGTGGTCGCGGGCGTCGGCGTGGAGTTCACGCAGTCGTACGTCGTCGCCGCCGTCGGGCTGGGACTCATGGGCCTCGGAATGAGCGCCACCGACGTCATGATGAACGTCGAGGCCGCGGCCGTGGAGCAGGCGTTCGAGCGCACCCTCATGCCGCTGTTCCACGCCTTCTTCAGCCTCGGCACGGTCGCCGGCGCGGGACTGGGGGTGGCGATGGCGGCCCTCGGCATCGGTGTCGGCTGGCATCTCGGCATCGCCGGCCTGCTCGTCGCCGTGGCCGGCCTGCTGTCGCTGCGCGCCGTCCCCGTGCGCGAGTCCATGCACGACGACCCCGCGACGAGCGTCACGCGCCGCGAGCGCTTCGCCGAGGTCCTGGCCGTGTGGCGCGATCCGCGCACCTACGCGATCGGCGCCATCATGCTGGGCATGGCCTTCGCCGAGGGCAGCGCGAACGACTGGCTCACGATCGCGATGGTCGACGGCCACGACCAGACCGAGGCCGTCGGTGCCATCGCGCTGACCGTGTTCTCGGTCGCGATGACGACGTTCCGCATCCTCGGCGGTCCGCTCGTCGACCGGATCGGCCGCGTCTGGTCGCTGCGCATCCTGTCGATCGCGGCCGGCGTCGGCCTCGTCATGTTCATCCTCGCGCCGAACCTGCCGATCGCCTTCATCGGCATCGCGCTGTGGGGCGCCGGCGCATCGCTCGGCTTCCCCCTGGGGATGTCCGCGGCGGCGGACGACCCGAAGAAGGCGGCGGCGTCCGTCTCGGCCGCCGCGACCATCGGCTACCTCGCCTTCCTGTGCGGTCCGCCGATCCTCGGCTGGATCAGCCACGAGATCGGCATCCTGCCGACCCTGTGGATCATCGTCGCCCTCATCGCGATGTCGGGGCTCGCTTCGGGCGCCGCGAAGCCGATCGCCGGCTCCAAGGTCGGCGCGGGCCACGCCCACCACTGAGCCGGCGCCGACCGCGGCGGCCGGACCCGGATCAGGTCAGGTCAGAGCCGGTCGGCCACGGTCGCTGCGACAGTGAGCCACGCGTCGCGGGTCTCGGGCGAGAGCGCGTCGAAGTCGATGGGTCCGCCGTCGACGAGCGACGGATCGAACGGCGCGTTCACGACGGCCGACGTCACCTGCTCGAAGTGCTGCGAGAGGCGCGCTTCGAGCTTGCGGTCGGGGCGCGAGGACGGCGCCGTGAGCACGGTCACGGCCTCGTCGATCTTGCGGCCGAAGCCCTTCTCGCGCAGGCCGTCGAGCAGCCACGCAGCGCTGGCCGCCGTGTCTTCGCGGACCGTCGACACGATCACGAGCTGGTCCGCGGCGGCGACGGCCGCGACCCAGTTCGACGCGCGCATGTTGTTGCCGGTGTCGACGATCATCAGACGGTAGTAGCGGCGCAGCAGCGCGTGGAGGCGGTCGAACGCGGCCGCGTCGATCGTCGAGGAGGCCGCGGCATCCTCATCCGAGGCGAGCACGTCGAAGCGCGCGTCGACCTGCGTGCGGACGTAGTGGTCGAGCGCCGCGAGGCTCGACCCACGGAAGTTCGAGGCCTCGTCGAGGTCCTCGAGGAGGTCGACCGCGGTGCGGTGGTGCGGGGCGTGCTGTGCGCGCCAGCCGAGCGTGCCACGGGTCTCGTTGTTGTCCCACGCGAGGGTCGCCCCGCCGCGCAGCGTCCCGAACGTGGCGGCGAGCAGCAGGGTGCTCGTCGTCTTGTGC
Organism: Microbacterium sp. F01; assembly: GCF_056156365.1. Lineage (NCBI taxonomy): Bacteria > Bacillati > Actinomycetota > Actinomycetes > Micrococcales > Microbacteriaceae > Microbacterium > Microbacterium sp. F01. The sequence continues at coordinate 36,760 of NZ_CM149592.1, read as the reverse complement.
GCGCCGCCCTTCGGGTTGAGCACGACGATCGTTCGCGGGGCGTCGAGGCGACGCTGAACGCGCTTCTCACGGTCCAGGCGCGACCGCTCGACACGACCGGGAGCGGGAGAGATGAGGCCGCCGGTCGCGCGGCGCACCGCGCCCTGCCAGCCCGTCGTGGCGCGGGGGCGGCCGCCGCCGGTGCGCGAATCGAGCAGGTCCTGCACGGTCGGGCGCGCAGGGTCTTCGGCGACCGGGGCGGCCGACGGCACCGCGGGCACCGGCGTGGGGGCTGTGACCGGAAGGGCCGACACCGGGGCCGGAGCAGCAGCGGGCACCGCGGCCACGACCGGCACCGCCGTCGTGTCGACCGCCGCCTCCTCCAGCGCCTCGTCGAAGGTGCCGTCGGGATGCACCACGAGGGGCCAGCGGGACGCGCCCTCGACGAGCGTCGCGTGGGCCGGTTCGCCGGCGGATGCCGCGAGCTGGCGGATCTCCTCCACCACGCGGTCGCGCAGCGCGAGGCTGTCGGGGGCGACGACCTCCGCCACGTCGCTGCCGACGTGGAGCTCGGCGACGGTGCTGGACAGGATGTGGACGGTCGCGTCGGGCTGACGAGAGTTCATCGGTTCTTCTCCGGACGAAGGGGCGGCGTGGGGAGCCGGGGTCTGGGGGTCGCACGGACGCACGACTGCGCGCGCAACGAGGGGAAAGGCTATCCGACCAGCCTGCGGGCAAGCTGATGCGGGAGGCTAGGCTCTTCGGGTGCGTCTTGTCATCGCCCGCTGCTCCGTCGACTACACCGGGCGGCTCAACGCCCACCTTCCCCTCGCCACCCGCCTGCTCGTCCACAAGGGCGACGGCTCGCTGCTGGTGCATTCCGACGGCGGCTCGTACAAGCCGCTCAACTGGATGAGCCCGCCATGCCGGCTCGACGTCGAGCTGCCCGACGAGGAGTCGGCGTCCGCCGGCGTGCTCGAGCACTGGCGCGTGACGCACGCCAAGACCGGCGACGCACTGCTGGTGCGCATCTACGAGGTCATCCACGACTCTTCGCACGAGCTCGGCATCGACCCGGGACTGCAGAAGGACGGCGTCGAAGCCGACCTCCAGCGACTCCTCGCCGAGCAGGTCGACGTCATCGGCGAGAACCTGACGCTCGTGCGCCGCGAGTTCCCGACCGCGATCGGTCCGGTCGACCTCCTGCTGCGCGACCCCGAGGGCGGCACGATCGCCGTCGAGGTGAAGCGCCGCGGCGACATCGACGGCGTCGAGCAGCTGACGCGCTACCTCGAGCTCCTCGGCCGCGACCCGCACCTCGCCCCGGTGACGGGGGTCTTCGCCGCGCAGGAGATCAAGCCCCAGGCCAAGGTGCTCGCCGCGGATCGCGGCATCCGTTGCGTCACCCTCGACTACGAGGGCATGAAGGGCATCGAGTCCGGCGCCCCGCGCCTGTTCTAGGCGACCCCGACAGACTCCCCGACGTTCGACGGGGTCTTGTGTCGTGTCTTGGTGACAGTACATACTGTCGCCGAGACAGTTCTTGATTCGAACGGATGCTGCAGCAATGACGCTCGACGACTTCCGGCGCGCGATCGCCGAACCCGCCATCGAATACCGCCCCGAGCTGCGCTGGTGGCTCGCCGAGGGCCTCCACAGCGACGCGACGCTCCGGCGCGAGATCGCCGACGCCCATCGCCTCGGCTTCGGCGGCATGGAGTTCCTCGCCATGGACGAGGGCGCGATCGACCACGCGCGCTACGGCTGGGGTTCGGAGGAGTGGGTGCACGACTCGCAGGTCGTGGTCGAGGAGACCACGAGCCGCGGCATGTCGGTGAGCTTCACCTCGGGCACCAACTGGTCCAACGCCAACCTCCCCACGATCACGCCCGACGACCGCGCCGCCGCGCAGGAGCTCGACGTGGCGTCCGAGACGCTCGCCCCCGGCGAGCGCCGCTCCGGTCCGCTCCCCCGGATCGATCTCGCGGCGCCGGCCGCCGCACGCCACCTCCCGGGCGATCGCGGAACGATCCGCGACCAGCACCTCGTCGCCGTCGTCGCGGCCCGCGTGATCGACGCCGAGGCGGGCGTGCTCGATGCCTCGTCGCTCACCGAGCTCACAGCATCCGTCACCGAAGACACCCTGGAGTGGACGGCCCCGGACGCCGGCGACGACTGGCGGGTCTTCTGCTACTGGCTGCACGGGACCGGCCAGACCGCGGAGCCCTCGGCGTCGGTCAACTACACCGTCAACTACCTCGACCGCGACGGCGTCGACGCCGTGATCGCGTACTGGGACGAGGTCGTGCTCACGCCCGGGCTGCGGGCGCAGATCGCGCAGAACCCTCGCGCGCAGATGTACATGGACTCGCTGGAGCTGTCGACCTTCGGCGCCGGCGGGCTGTTCTGGGGCCACACCGTCGTCGACGAGTTCCGCGCGCGCCGGGGCTACGACGTGGTGCCGTGGCTGCCGTTCCTGACGCGCGACGTGCCCTTCATGGCGGTGTCGACGGTCTACCACCACCAGCCCGCCGACGACGGCGATCGCATCACGGTCGACAAGGTGCGCCACGATCTCGTCGTCACCTTCACCGACCTGTACATCGAGAACATGCTGCGGCCCTTCGCGGAGTTCCTGCACGGCGTCGGCATGACGCTGCGGGCCGAGATCAGCTATGGCCTGCCATTCGAGCTGACCCGCCCCGGCCCTGAGGTCGACGGGATCGAGACCGAGTCGCTCGAGTTCGGCGCGCAGATCGACGCCTACCGGCTGCTCGCCGGGCCCGCGCACCTCTTCGGCAAGCAGTACTCGTCCGAAACCGGCGCGACCACCCGCAACCACATGCTCGACCACCGCTTCTACGACCAGATCATCGCGACGCAGCTCGCGGCCGGCATCACGAAGACCGTGCTGCACGGCTGGGCGAGCCCTGCCGGCGCCGAGGGCGTGACCGAGTGGCCGGGTCACGAGGGCATGTGGCCGATGTTCTCCGAGCGCTTCGACACACGCCAGCCCGGGTCCGAGTTCTACCCCCTCTGGACGGCGGCGATCGGGCGACTGCAGTACGCGCTGCGGCGCGGCCGCCCGCGCATCGACGTCGGAATCCTCCGCACCGACCATTTCACGGACAACCTCGTCGGACTCTCGCTCTCGGGCTCCGACGGCGAGCGCATCCCCGACGAGGTCGCCTACGGCACGATGTGGATGCGCGACCGCGACAACTTCTGGTGGCAGGACCTCGGCATGCAGGACGCCGGCATCACCTACGAGTTCTTCGACGGCTCGCTGCTGCTGCGCGACGACGTCGCGTTCGACGGCGACCAGGTGCAACCGGGCGGCCCGGGCTATCGCGCGCTCGTCGTGTACCAGGAGACCCTGGACCCCGACGTCGCCGCGCACCTGCTCGCCTGGGCGCAGCGCGGCCTGCGCCTGGTGATCGTCGACGGCGCCCGCGAGGTGCAGTCGCTGAGTGATGGCCGCCACATCACCCATGGGACGGCGGCGGCACGCACCCCGGGGCTCGACGGTCGCGACGAGGAGCTCGCCGCGACGATGGCGGAACTGCGACGGATGCCGCGGGTCCGCGTCGCGGCCCCCTCGGGCGTGGTCGCGGCCCTCGACGAACTGGCGGCAGGCGGACGCGCGCGGTTCGAGACCGACGACCCGCACGTTCTCACGCACCTGCGCGAGGACGACGGCCTCACCGTGCTGTATGCGTACCACTTCCTCTACGAGACGACCGAGCCCACGACGGTGCGGGTCATGCTCGAAGGCGCCGGCGCCGCGCATCGGCTCGACGCCTGGACCGGCGAGCTGCGCCCCCACCGCGGCGCGCGCCGCGACGGCGACCGCACGGTGGTCGAGCTCACGCTCGCACCCGGCGAGGTCGCGATCGTGGTGCTCGACAGGACGACGGATGCTGCGGACTCGATCGCGCCGGCCGTCGCCGAGGTCGCCCGGGCCGACGCGTGGCGCCTCGTGGTCGAGAGCTGGGACGCGGGCGAGCCCGAGGTGATCGAGGAGGACCGCGGCCTCGGCTACGTCTCGCGCGAGGTGCGCCCGACGACGGCCGTCACCCGTCTCGACGCCGGCGACATCGAGCTCGCCCCCTGGTCGGAGATCGCCTCGGTCGGCCCCGATGTCTCCGGCGTCGGCGAGTACACCGCCATCCTCTCCGTCCCCGAGGTCGCGGACGACGCGCGATACATCCTCGATCTCGGCTCGACCGGGGGCGGCCTCGGGTCGGTGCGCGTCGGCGACGGCCCGGAGCGTGGATTCGACACGGCGCACCCGGTCGTCGACGTGAGCGGCAGCATCCGTCCCGGCGATAACGCGATCACGGTGCGCGTCTCGAGCTCGCTCAACAACCGGCTTCGCGCCCGCGGATACTATGACGGCATCCGCGACATCGGGGCGGAGCTCACCGGCCAGGGGCGCACGCAGCACGCGATCGTGCGCGAGTACGGGCTTCTCGGCCCGGTGCGGCTGCTGCGCGAGGAGTGACGGCGGACGCCGAGCGAGAGGAAGGAGAGCCGATGGCCAGAGGCGACGTCGACAGCGACGCCTCCGCAGACCTGAGCCCCGTCATCGCGCCCGACCCGCTCGACCTCCGGCTGTCGCTCGCCTCGATCGTGCACTGGGCCGACAGCACCGGGGTGCGGCGCGACGTCATGGCGCGGGTGTCGTTCCCCGTGGACGACATGGGCATGTTCCTCGTCGTCAACCAGCTGTCGTACAACGGCGCCATGCGGCCGGTCGATCTGTCGCTCGCGCTCGGGCAGACCGCGACGAACATGAGCAAGATCGTCGGACGACTCGTGAGCACCGGGCTGGTGGTGCGCGTCGCCGCGCCCGACGATCACCGCGGAGTTCTCGTCGCGCTCACCGATGAAGGCCGGCGCATCGGCGAGCGCATCATGTCGACGGCCGAGTCCAACATGAGGACCCTGCTCGCCGACTGGTCCCCCGCCGAGATCGAGGATCTGCGGCGCATGATGGCGCGCCTCGCCCGCGTGCACCGCTCCGTCTCGGAGCGGAGGGCCGCCTCCGCATAGGCTGGTCCCTATGCCGACCCGATCGCCGTGGACCTGTGTGCTGTGGGACGTCGACGGAACGATCGTCGACGCGTCCGACGGCATCCTCCGTCGCCTCACGATCGCCCTCGAGCACTTCGGCAAGCGTCCGCCGACCCGGGCGGAGCTCGTGCACTGGATCGGCCCGCCGATGTACGAGTCGTTCCAGGTGAACGTCGGCATGACGCCCGAGCAGTCGGCCGAGGCCGTCGCGTTCTACCGCACGCTCGGCAAGGCGGACGGGTACACGACGGGCGCCAAGCTCTTCCCCGGAGTGGGTGAGCTGATCACGGATGTCGCGGCCGCCGGCATCCCTCAGGCCACCGCGAGTTCGAAGCCCGAGGTGCAGGTCGTCGCCCTCATGGACCACTTCGACCTGTCGACCTCGCTCACCGCGATCGTCGGCGCGACGCCGGACGAGAAGACCCTCAGCGCGAAGTCCGACATCGTCGCCGAAGCGCTGCGACGCCTCGCCGCCGCGGGCGTCGACACGAGCCGCCCGGTGCTCGTCGGCGATCGGCACCACGACGTCGACGGCGGCGCGGCCCAGGGCGTGCCGGTGATCTTCGTGCGGTGGGGCTTCAGCTGGCCGCACGAGTCCGAGGGTGCGCAGGCGGTCGTCGACGACGTCGACCAGCTCCGTGCGCTCCTGCTGTTCGGCGAGCACGCCGACGAGGGTGCGGCCGCGACCGCCGGCGTCGCCGATGCCTGAGCTCGCCGCCACGATCCTGGGGTGGATTTTGCCGGCCCTGGTCGTGTTCGGCGTCACGGCGATCGCCGTCGCCGTGATCGCGTGGGCCGTCCGTCGCGCGCGGCGCTCGCCCCGTGCCCGCGCCGGGGCCGAGCAGGAGAGAGCGAAGGCCGGCGCCACGCTCGTGAAGCTCGACGACGAGGTCGCTGAGCTCGACCTCGAAGTCGGCCTCTCGGGCGCCCTCTACGGCGGCGACGCCCCGGCGTCGCTGCGGCGGGCACGCCTCACGGCGCAGCACGTGCGTGACGACGCCTTCGAGGACTACCGCGCGATCAGCGATCCCGCCGTCGCCCCCCACGAGGTCCACCGCGTCGCAGCGCGCATCGAGCGCCGCGCGGCCGAGGCGCTCGCGACCGTCGCCGCCGCCCGCCGGGAGCACGGCGCGTGGGTCACCGCGAACGTGTCGGCGGCCGGCCAGATCGACGCCGCCCGCCGCCGCCTCGGTGAGCTGCACGCGTCGATGGGCGACCCGGCCGCGCTCGTCGCAGAACTCTCGTCCCGCTTCGCCGAGGAGGAATGGCGGGATGCCTCACGCTCGGCGCACGCCGCGTTGTCCGGGGTGTCCGCCGCCGAACGCCACCTCGACGCCGCCGCGACCCGCGCCGCCGATCCGTCGCTCAGCGCCCTCCCCGACCTCGCCGCCGCCGAACGGGCGCTCCGCCAGGCGGAGGCTGACGCCCGCAACCTCGAAGAGACGCACCGTCTCGTGCTGCAGGCGGCGCAGGCCGTGCCCGACGAGATCGCGTCGGCGCGCACCGCGCTGCGCCAGGCCTCCGTCACGCGGGAGCACCTCGACGCTGCGGACGCCGCACGGCTCGGCGCGGAGCTGCACTCCATCGACAGCGAGCTGAACCGCATCGAGACGGATGCTGCCCGCCGCCCCACCCGCACGGTCGAGGCCATCGCGCGCCTGCGCAGCCGGCTCGACCTCGCCCTCGGCGACGCCCGCGCCGCGCAGCAGCGCCTGCGCGGCGCGCGCACCGCCCTCCCCGGCACCCTCGCCGCCGCGCGCGGCGCACTGGCGCAGGCCGAGGCATCAGTGTCCCGTTCCCGTGCCGGAGCCGATGCGCGGGCGCGACTGCTCTCGGCCCAGCGCGAGCTCGCCCGGGCCCGCCAGGCGCAGGATCCTGTGGCCGCGCTCGATGCCGCCCGCCGCGCGATGCGCGACGCCGAGGACGCCAAGGCCCTCTCGGACTTCGCGCGCCAGACGGGCCCGCTCGGATAAGGGCCCGCTCGGATAACGGACAGCGGGAAGCCCCACCGCTATCGTGATCCCCATGAGCGACGGGGCGACTCAGAGACCGAACCGCGTGCTCGCCGGGGTGGGGCGGATTCCGGCGACACTCACGATGATCGCGCTGATCCTCGTCGCGGGTGTCGTGTGGCAGGGACTGTGGCGGCCGTTCGAGGATTCCGACCTCTTCGACGCGGTCGCGTACGGACTGCCCGCCTTCGAGGCGGGGCGATGGTGGACGCCGTTCACCGGCACGTTCTTCGTCAACGCGCCGTGGGTGTACGCGTTCACGATCGCGAGCTTCGTCGGCATGGCGTACCTGGAGTTCCGGCGCGGCTGGCGCGTGGCCCTCGCCTACTACTGGGTCGGCCAGCTGTTCGCGATCTTCGCGACGGCTCTCGTGCTGTGGGGGTGCTCCGCGATCGCGTCGTGGGACTGGGCGCAGGCCCAGGCCGCGGCACTGGACGTCGGCCCGTCCGGCGGCACGTTCGCGTGCATCGCGGCGGCTGTCGGGCTGCTGCGGAGCCCCTGGCGCGTGCGCGCGTGGCTCGTGCTGCTCGGCTTCGTGTTCATCGCGATGATCTTCTGGGGCACGCTCGCCGACCTCGAGCACCTGCTCGCCGTGCTGCTCGTGCTGTTCGTCGACCGGTCGCTGCGCGTCCAGCACACCACGATGCGCGAGCAGCGGCTCATCGCCTTCATCTCGGTGCTCGTGCTCGGTGCGGTCGAGGTCATCACGATCCTGGTGCCGACCGACGGCCCGTTCGGACCGACCGAACCCGCTTCGGGCGGATTCTGGGACTTCCTGATCGACGTCGTGATCATCCTGATCATCGCGAACGGGCTCCGCCGCGGGCGCCGCTGGTCCTGGGTGCTCGCCGTCATCCTCGCGGTCTTCAACATCCTGACCGCACTGCTGGTCGCCGCGGTCATCATCATCGCCTCCGAGGCTCAAGTCGAGGCGACGATCGACGGCGAGACCGAACTGTCCCTCGCGAGCGGCGCGATGTGGCTGCTCATGCTCATCTACCTGATCTGGGTGCGTCACGCCTTCCGCGCGCGGCGCCGGTCGCGCATCGGTCGGCAGCCCGCTCCCGGCATCGAGGACGTGAAACGGATGCTGCACGCCCACGGCGGCGGAACGCTCTCGTGGATGACGACCTGGGAGGGGAACTCCTACACGCGGACGACCGACAGCATCGTCGCTTACCAGCGCCGCGCGGGAGTGGCGCTGGCCCTCGCGGACCCCATCGGTCCCGAGGCGTCGCGCGCAGCATCCGTGCAGGAGTTCATCCACGATGCCGAGCGGGCAGGACTGATCCCGTGCTTCTTCAGCGCCGATGAGGCCACCCGGGCCGCGGTGCCGGCGTCGTGGCGCAGCCTGGTCGTCGCCGACGACACGATCGTGGACCTCCCCGGCCTCGAGTTCACCGGCAAGCGGTGGAACTCGGTGCGCTCCTCGCTCAACCGGGCGGGGCGCGAGGAGATGACGTTCCGCATGACCCACCTCAAGGAGGAGTCGTGGGGCGTGCAGCAGCAGCTGCGCGCGATCTCGGAGATGTGGGTCGGCGACAAGGGCCTTCCCGAGATGGGGTTCACGCTCGGCACGCTCGTCGAGGCGGAGGACCCGGAGGTGCGCCTCGCCCTGGCGCTCGCACCGAACGGCGACGTCGACGGGTTCCTGTCGTGGCTGCCGGTCTACGGTCCCGGCCCCCGGGGCGGCGGGGAGGGCCGCGGAGGCGAAGAAGCAGTCGTACGGGGATGGACCCTGGACCTGATGCGCCGGCGCGAGGGCGGCTTCGGCCCCGTGATGGAGTTCCTGATCGGCTCGTCGGCGAGGCTGTTCTCCGACGAGGGCGCCCAGATCATGTCACTGTCGGGGGCGCCCCTCGCCCACGATTACCCGCCGGACGCCGGCATGATCGCCGTGCTCAGCGACAAGCTCGCCGACGCGCTCGAACCGGTATACGGATTCCGATCGCTGCACCGCTTCAAGGAGAAGTTCCACCCGCGGTACGAGACCATGTACCTGCTGTTCCGCGACGAGAGCGACCTCACCCGCATCGGCGGAGCGCTCACGCGGGCGTTCCTGCCCGACGCGACGCTGCGTCAGTTCGCCGGAGCGGGTCTGGAGCTCGTCCGCGGTGACCGGGATTGACCTGCGATTCGAGTCCCGCGCGCGCGACGAAGCCGCGGCACCCACCACTGGGATACCGCGGCTTCGACCGCGTGAAGCGATCGGTCCGCCGATCAGATCGGGCGGATGTTCTCGGCCTGGAGGCCCTTGGGTCCCTGCGCGATCTCGAACTCGACGCGCTGGTTCTCCTCGAGGGAGCGGTATCCACCCGACTGGATTGCGCTGTAGTGCGCGAAGACGTCTGCGCCGCCTTCATCGGGGGCGATGAAGCCGAATCCCTTCTCCGAGTTGAACCACTTGACGGTGCCCTGCGTGCTCATTACTTGCCGTTCTTCGTTGATCTCGCCGCGATTGCGACGATTGCCTCCAACGTAGTGAAGAGGCGGGCGCGCGGCGAGACCCAGTTGCGAAGGTGACACAAATGTTGCAGAGCAACCGATGGACCGAGCGCCGTGATTCCAGGGGCCATCGTCCGCCCGGGCTGAGCTTCGCTCGAAAGCCCGGGCGTCGACGGATCCCCCCGGATAGGCCACGTCATAACGTGGACACGCAACATCGTACCGATATATCAGCGCAAGAGCGAGGCCGGATCCTCAGTGTTTCCGCATCTTCCGGCGCGGTCCGGCGGCCCGCTCACGGGCCTCCTGAAGGCCCGCTCAAGAGGGTCTATGCAGGTGAATCCTCCGGCGTACACTGGTGCCACTCATGACCGCCCCCTTCGTCCCGCTCGAGCCGAGCCGCGCCGTCCTCGGAGACGAGGTGTACGCGCGCCTGGGCGAAGCCATTCTCGACGGCCGCCTTGCGCCGGGAGAGCGGCTGCGCGACCAGGAGCTGGCCGAATGGCTGGGAGTCTCGCGCACGCCGGTGCGCGAGGCGCTGCAGCGCCTGGAGCGCGCCGGCCTGGTCGAGGTGTCGCCGCACCGCTATACGCGGGTATCCCACCCCAACCAGCAGAACGACACGGTCGAGCTCGTCGCCTTCAACATGGGGCTCGCGGTGCGCATGGCGTCGGCACGGGCCGACGCCGACGGCCTCGAAATCGCCCTGGAACGGCTCGACGACGTGATCACGGCGTCCCGCGCGGACGACGCCGAGGCCCTGGCCGTGGCCAGCCACTCCTTCTTCTCCGTGGTCACCCGCGCGAGCGGCAACTTCGCCCTCCGGCAGTTCGTCCGCGAGTACGAGTTCGCGATCCGTCGTGACATGGTCGGATGGCGACCGTTCATCGAGTGCCCCATCGGCCGCACCGCCGCGTACGAGGAGTTCCGCGCCGCCTTCGCCGCCCGAGACGCCGACCGTGCCGAATCGCTGCTCCGCAGCATCCACGGCCTGAACTGATCCGCTCTTTCTCGGTGACGGAGGCCGCGGCTACCGTGAGACCGTGCACCACATCGAGCTGCGACCCGTCGACGAAGACGACCTCGACGCCATCTTCGAGATGATGCGCGACCGCGAGGCGATCGGGATGGCCGCGTTCACCGCCGAGGATCCCGACGACCGCGCCGCGTTCGACGCGTGGATCGCGCGGCAGTTCGCGACGACCGACGTGCTCTCCTTCGTGGTCACCGAGAACGGCGGCTTCGCCGGGACCGCGGCATCCTTCACCGTCGACGGCGACCGCGAGGTCACCTACTGGATCGCGCGCCACGCGTGGGGTCGGGGCGTCGCGACCGCGGCGCTGCGCCATCTGATCTCGCGCGAGCCCATCCGCCCGCTCTTCGCCCGCGTCGCCGCCCACAACGCCGCCTCGATCGCCGTGCTCACAAAGGTCGGCTTCACCGAGGTGTCGCGCAACGTCGATTACGCCCCCGGTGTGGGCCGCGAGATCGAGGAGATCGTCTTCACGCTCCCGCCCGCGCTCGACGGCGCCTGAGCCGCAATCGGCGCAGACGAAGAAGAGGACCCCCTCGGGAGTCCTCTTCTGCGCTGTGCGCGAGGGGGGAGTTGAACCCCCACGCCCTTTCGGGCACTGGCACCTGAAGCCAGCGCGTCTGCCTATTCCGCCACTCGCGCGAGCCGCGGAATCCGAAGATCCCGCGAAACTCAACTTCCCGAGGATATCATGCGTCGCGGCCCCTTCCGAACTCACCTGGTCGGGGGCGCGATCCATGACGGGTACAGCGTGTGCAATTAGCATGTAGCAACCGGCACCCCCCTCTAGAGGAGCTCCGTGGGACTACTTGACAGCTTCGAGAAAGGTCTGGAGCGCGCAGTCAACAGCGCGTTCGCCAAGACCTTCCGCAGCGGCATCCAGCCTGTCGAGATCGCCTCCGCCCTGCGCAGCGAACTCGACAAGAAGGCGGCAGTCGTCAGCCGCGACCGCATCCTCGCGCCGAACACGTTCACGGTGCGCCTGTCACCCGCCGACGACGACCGCATCTCGGCGCTCGGCGACGCGCTGCTGCACGAGCTCGACACTCTCGTACACGCCCACGCCAAGGCCCAGGGGTACTCGTTCGCGGGCCCCGTGACGATCGCCATCCGCCGCGACGAGGAGCTCTCGACCGGAACCCTCCGCGTCGAGTCGTCGACCGCCCAGGGCGGCCGCGTCTCGTGGCGCGGCGTCGTGGACGTCGAAGGGCGCCGCATCCCGCTGACGAAGTCGCGCACGGTCATCGGCCGCGGCAGCGACGCCGACATCACGGTCGCCGACTCGGGCACCAGCCGCAAGCACGTCGAGATCCTGTGGGACGGCGAGCGCGCCATGGTGCGCGACCTCGGCTCGACCAACGGCACGATGCTCGACGGCCGCAAGGTGACCGAGGCGGCGCTCCCGCCCGACTCCACCGTGCGCATCGGCCGCACCGACATCGTGTTCCGCGTCGTCGCGCAGGCGAGCGCGCAGCGGCCCGCAGCATCCGTCGACGATGCCACCCGGGCGTTCGACGCGCAGGAGAGGGGCCCGCTGGCATGAGCGAGCTCACCCTGCTGCTGCTGCGCATCGGGTTCCTGGTGCTGCTGTGGGCGTTCGTCTTCGCCGTCGTGTATTCGCTGCGCGCCGACCTCTTCGGCGTGAAGGTGAGACGGATGCCGGATGCTGCGACCGCCGCAGCGGCCGCGCCCGGGGCATCCGCTGCCGGCGCCGCCTCGTCCGTCACCGCACCCGTCGCTCCGGCGGCCGCCGCCCCGGTGGCGAAGCCCAGCGGACCCGCAACGACCGCCACCGCGTCGCGCATCGTGATCACGAGCGGACCGAAGACCGGGCTCGAGCTCCCGCTGGGGAACGAGCCGCTCACGATCGGTCGCTCGAGCGAGTCGGGCCTCGTCGTCCGCGACGACTACACGTCGAGCCACCACGCACGCCTGGTGCTGTGGGGCGACCAGTGGATGATCCAGGATCTCGACTCGACGAACGGCACGTGGCACGACGGTGCCCGTGTGACAGCCCCGGTCCCCGTGAACCTCGGCGCCCCGATCAAGGTCGGCGCGACGACGTTCGAGCTGCGGAAGTAGCGGGCGGACCCCTCGCACATGGTCTTCCAGGGCTCGAGCGCCGCGATCTCGCACACCGGCAAGGTGCGCTCCAACAACCAGGATTCCGGGTACGCCGGCTCGAATCTGTTCGTCGTCGCCGACGGCATGGGCGGCCACGCCGGCGGCGACGTCGCGTCGAGCCTCGCGATCTCGCGCCTGGAGGGGCTCGACCGGCCCTTCGACTCCACCGCGGAGGCGGAGCGGGCGCTGCGCGACGCGATCTCGGACGCCGCGGTCGACCTCATCGACACGGTCGGCGCCCGCCCGGAGCTGGCCGGCATGGGCACCACGGTCAGCGCCCTGATCATGGTGGACGACTACGCCGTGATCGCCCACATCGGCGACTCGCGCATCTATCTGTTCCGCGACGGCGCCCTGACCCAGATCACCACCGACCACACGTTCGTGCAGCGCCTCGTCGACTCGGGCCGCATCACGCCCGAGGAGGCGCGCTACCACCCGCGTCGATCGGTGCTGATGCGCGTGCTCGGCGACATGGACACCGACCCCGAGCTCGACACGTTCATCATGCCGACGCAGCCCGGCGACCGCTGGCTGCTGTGCTCCGACGGCCTGTCGGGCGTGGTCGACGACCCGCACACGTCCAAGGCGCTCGGGCTGGGTCTCGCTCCCGGGCGCACCGCCGACAACCTGCTCAAGCAGGCGCTCGACGGCGGCGCCCCCGACAACGTCACGATCGTCATCGTCGACGTCGGCGGACAGCATCCGCTCTTCTCGGGAACACCCACCATCGTGGGCTCGGCCTCGAACCCGGTGGGCATCGAGGTGCCCGCCGCCGCGCCGCGCCGCTCGAGCTGGCTGCACCCGAACCGCCAGGCGGCGAACGAGCCGACACATTTCGAACCGGCGCCGGAGTTCCTCGAGGAGCTCATCGAAGAGGACCGCCGCCGCGCGCGCCGACGCCGCATCGGGTGGATCGCGGGCGTCGCGCTCGTGCTCGTGATCATCGCGGGCGCGACGTGGATCGGCTACCAGTGGACGCAGACGCGGTACTACGTCGGCGCCGACGAAGACACCGTCGTCATCTACCAGGGCGTGCAGCAGGGCATCGGGCCGATCTCTCTGTCGACCCCGTACGAAGACACCGGGATCCCGCTCGATTCGCTCTCGAACTTCGCGCGTGCGACGGTGGAGCAGACCATCTCGGCGAACTCGCTGTCGCACGCGCGGCAGATCGTGTCGGGAATCAGCGACCTGGCGGGAGGCGGCGGATGAACGCATCCACGAGCACGCCCACCGACGCGGTCTCGACCGACACCGCGGTGGTGCGGGCCCTGCGCCGCATCCGTGTGCCGCAGACCCAGCGCAACCGCGAGCTGGCCCTGCTGATATTCGCGTTCGCGATCAACGGCTCGGCCATCGCGCTCGTGCAGCTCGGGGCACAGGACTTCATCGACTGGACGTTCCTCGTCTACTGCGGCGGCCTCACCGCACTGGTGATCGCGCTGCACATCCTGCTGCGCCTGCGCGCCCGCGCCGCCGATCCGTTCGTCGTCCCGATCGCAACCCTCCTCACCGGGCTCGGCCTCGCGATGATCTACCGGCTCGACCTGTACTGGGAGCGCCACGGATGGGACGCGTTCTCGACGCGGCAGCTCGCGTGGGCGGCGATCGCCCTGGTCGCGGCGATCCTCGTGGTGATGTTCCTCAAGAACTACCGCGTGCTGTTCCGGTACACGTACATCTTCGGATTCGTGGGCATCGTGCTGCTGATCCTGCCGGTGATCCCGGGACTCTCTGGTGGCGGCAACGCCGACGTGTGGATCGACCTCGGCTTCTTCACGTTCCAGCCCGGCGAGCTCGCGAAGATCGCGCTCGGCATCTTCTTCGCCGGGTATCTCGTCCGCACGCGCGAGAGCCTGACGTCGACGGGCACGCGGTTCCTCGGCATGACCTGGCCCCGCGCCCGCGAACTCGGGCCCCTGCTCGTGATCTGGCTCGTGTCGCTCGGCATCATCGTGCTGCAGCGCGACCTCGGCACCGGTGTGCTCATCTTCGGCATGTTCGTCGCGATGCTCTATGTCGCCACGGGCAAGACCAGCTGGGTGCTCATCGGCGTCGTGCTCGCGGTGTCGGGCGCGTTCCTCGCGTCGCGGATCCTGCCGTACGTCGGTGCGCGCTTCAACAACTGGCTCGACGCGTTCAACCCCGAGCTGATGGACAACTCCAGCTACCAGCTCGTCAACGGCATCTTCGGCATGGCGAACGGCGGCCTCCTGGGCACCGGGCTCGGCCAGGGGCGGCCGTACCTCACGCCCGTCGCCGAGAGCGACTACATCCTCCCGGCGCTCGGGGAGGAGCTCGGGCTCATCGGCGTCTTCGCGATCCTGTGCCTGTACATGGTGTTCACGAGCCGCGGCATCCGCATCGGCCTCGCCGGCCAGGACGACTTCGGCAAGCTCCTCGCGACGGGCCTGTCGTTCACGATCGCACTGCAGGTGTTCATCATGGTCGGCGGCGTCACGCGCCTCATCCCGCTCACGGGCCTCACCACGCCGTTCCTCGCTGCGGGTGGTTCGTCACTCGTCGCGAACTGGATCATCGTGGCCCTGCTGCTGCGCATCTCCGACGCCGTCCGCAGCCGGCCCCGGGTGGTGATCGGCTGACATGACGAATGAGTACGCCGTGAAGAGCGGGAGCCTGCGAGCGCGTATCGCCCGAAGGGGGCGATCATGACAAAAGAGCTCCGCCGGCTCAGCATCCTGATGCTGGTCATGTTCCTGGCGCTCTTCGCGTCGACGAGCTGGATACAGGTGATCCAGACCGACGAGCTCGCCGCGAATCCCGAGAATCGCCGCTCGCTCTACGACTCGTATGAGGTGCAGCGCGGATCGATCATCGCGAGCGGCTCGGCCATCGCATCGTCGGTGCCGTCCGGCGACCTCTACAGCTGGCAGCGTGTGTACACGGATGCTGACATGTGGGCGCCCGTCACCGGCTACATCAATCCCGCCCTGAACTCGGCGACCGGCATCGAACAGGCGATGAACCAGGAGCTCAGCGGCACCGCGGGTTCGCAGTTCCTGTCGCGCATCGAGCGCATCTTCACCGGTCAGCCCCCGCGCGGCTCGAACGTCGTGCTGTCGTTGGATGCCGACGTGCAGCGCGCGGCATACGAGGCGCTCGGCGACCTGCAGGGCGGCGTCATCGCGATCGAGCCGTCGACCGGACGCGTGCTCGCCATGGTCACCAGCCCGAGCTACGACACCAACGTGCTGGCGTCACACGCCACGAGCGAGGTCAACGCCGCGTACGACGCGCTCGTCGCGGATCCCGGCAAGCCGCTGTCGAACCGCGCGATCGCCGGCGACCTCAACCCGCCCGGGTCGACGTTCAAGCTCGTCACCGCGTCGGCCGCGCTCGCGTCGGGGGACTACACGCCCGACTCGCAGCTGCCGAACCCGGCGACCTATCAGCTGCCGCAGTCCTCGAGCGTCGTGCACAACGCCAGCGGCGGAACGTGCGGTCCCGGCGAGACCGTCTCGCTCGCCGATGCGCTCCGCCTGAGCTGCAACATCCCGTTCGCGGAGCTCGCCGTCGAGCTCGGCGACACCGCGATCCGCGAAGAGGCCGAGAAGTACGGCTTCAACCAGGCCTTCGAGCTGCCACTCATGTCGACGCCCTCGGGCTACCCGCGAACGATCCAGGACGACGCGCAGACCGCGCTGAGCGGCTTCGGCCAGGGTCAGGTGACGGCGACGCCGCTGCAGATGGCGATGGTGTCGGCGGGCATCGCGAACAACGGGATCGTGATGAACCCGAGGATGGTGGATCGCGTGATCGGCCCGGATCTGTCTGTTCAGAAGACCTTCGACGACAGTGAATTCGGGCGTGCCCTCGACACGGGGCTGGCTGATGAGCTGGTCCAGATGATGGTCGCCAATGTCAGTGACGGCGCCGCGTCGGGTGCAAGAATAGACGGGGTCGACGTGGCCGGAAAGACGGGAACCGCGGAGAACACGGGCGATGAGCCGTACACGCTCTGGTTCACCGGGTTCGCACCTGCCGCCAACCCCGAGGTCGCCGTCGCCGTGGTCGTCGAGGACGGCGGCAGGCAGGGACAATCGGGCAGCGGCAACACCATCGCTGCCCCTATCGCGAAGAAGGTCATGGAGGCGGTGCTGGGACGATGAGACCGACGCAGGGCGTGACCTTCGGCGGCCGATACGAACTCGATTCGCGCATAGCGATCGGCGGCATGGGCGAGGTCTGGGAGGCGACAGACCACGTCATCGGACGAACCGTCGCCATCAAGATCCTCAAAGACGAGTACATGGGCGATCCGGGCTTCCTGGAACGCTTCCGTGCCGAGGCCCGCCATGCGGCGCTCGTCAACCACGAGGGCATCGCCAGCGTGTTCGACTACGGCGAGGAGAACGGCAGCGCCTTCCTCGTGATGGAGCTCGTGCCCGGCGAGGCGCTCTCGACGATCCTCGAGCGCGACGGGTCCCTCTCGACCGACAAGACGCTCGACATCGTGGCCCAGACGTCCGCGGCACTCCAGGCCGCGCACGCGGCCGGCCTCGTGCACCGCGACATCAAGCCCGGGAACCTCCTCATCACGCCCGACGGCCGCGTGAAGATCACCGACTTCGGCATCGCGCGCATCGCCGACCAGGTGCCGCTGACGGCGACCGGCCAGGTCATGGGCACCGTGCAGTACCTGTCGCCCGAGCAGGCGTCGGGGCACCCGGCATCCCCGGCCACCGACATCTACTCGCTCGGCATCGTCGCGTACGAGTGCCTCGCCGGCAAGCGTCCCTTCACGGGCGAGTCGCAGGTCGCGATCGCGATGGCGCAGATCAACGAGCAGCCGCCCGCGCTCCCCGCGACGGTCGCCGAGCCGGTCCAGAACCTCGTCATGGCGATGATCGCGAAGAAGCCCGAGGAGCGCCCGGCGTCAGCCGCCGCCGTCGCGCGCGCCGCGACCGCGCTGCGTCGCGGCGATGTCGCGGCCGCCGCCGCGGCCGTCCCGGCCATCGCGGGAGCGGCCGCCGCGGGCGATGCGGCGACCCAGCTGCTCACCTCCGGCTCCGACACGTCCGCGGCGACCCGTCTCATGCCGGCGCCGGGCGAAGAGGGCGCCGAGGAGACGCCGGAGAAGAAGAAGCGCAGTCCGTGGACGTGGCCGCTCATCGCGCTCATCGCCCTGCTGCTGCTCGTGCTGATCGGCACGATCTGGGCCGTCGTCGCGAACTCGGGCAACGAACCCGAGCCCGACCCTACGAAGACCTCGGCCTCGCCGTCTGCGACGCCGACCAATACGCCGACGCCGACGCCCACCACGGCGAACGTCGTCTCGGACGACTACGTCGGGCAGGACTGCCCGACCGCGTCGGCCGCGCTCGACGCGCTCGGACTCGGCGTGAACTGCCAGGAGGGCAACGCCGCGCCCGACGAGGCCAGCGTCGGCAAGGTCTACAGCGTGAGCCCGACGGGCAATGTGCCGAAGGGCACGATCATCGAGCTGACGACGTACGCGGGTCAGACTCCGATGCCGGCGCCCGCCACCCCGACGTTCCAGGGATCCCCGGCGACGGTCGAGCCCGGCGAAGACCTGACCGTGATGTGGGACGGGTACACGTGCCCGTCCGGCACCGGCTCGGTGAGCTCGTACACCTTCACGGTCCAGAACGGCACGATCGCCAACGGCCCGAACTTCCCGCAGAACGCGCGCAACGCGACGGTGACCGCGGGCGACACGGCGGGTCAGACCGTGATCGTCACCTACACCGTCACCTGCAGCGGGGGCACGGCCGGCAACCGCACCTCGGGTGCGTCCGGCGAGGCGACGGTGCTGATCGAGGCCGCGGCTCCGATCCCGACGCCCACGCCGTGAGCTTGGCTGAGTGAGTCCTCCGAGCGGGTCGCGCGACACGTGCGACCCGCTCGGGCTCGGCTAGTGTGGCTGATGTTCCAGGCAGGGAGTGACCGTGACAGCTGAGCCGCGCGTGCTTTCGGGGCGCTATCGCATCGATGAGCCGATCGGCCGGGGCGGCATGGCGAGCGTCTACCGCGGGTACGACCTCACGCTCGGCCGCGAGGTCGCGATCAAGATCCTCGACCGCGAGCTCGCCGACGACAACGCGTTCCGTACCCGGTTCCGTCTGGAGGCGCAGGCGGCCTCGCGTATGGCGCACCCGACGATCGTGCGGGTCTACGACGCCGGCGAGGACTCGCTGACCGCTCCCGACGGCACGGTGCGCCCGGTCCCGTTCATCGTGATGGAGCTCGTCAAGGGGCGGCTCCTCAAGGAGATCATCGCCGCGGGCCCAGTCCCCGTGACGGATGCCGTCCGCTACGTCGACGGCATCCTCGAGGCGCTCGAATACTCGCACCGCGCGGGCGTCGTACACCGCGACATCAAGCCCGGCAACGTCATGGTGACCGATGCCGGTCAGGTGAAGGTGATGGACTTCGGCATCGCCCGCGCCGTCTCGGACTCGTCGTCGACGGTCGCCGAGACCACGCAGATCCTCGGGACCGCCGCATACTTCTCGCCCGAGCAGGCCAAGGGCGAGCCCGTCGACGCGCGCGCCGACGTCTACTCGACGGGCGTCGTGCTCTACGAGCTGCTCACCGGACGTCAGCCGTTCCGCGGCGAGTCGCCCGTCGCTGTCGCGTACCAGCACGTCAGCGAGGCGCCGGTACCGCCGTCCGAGGTGAACGACACCGTTCCGCGCTCCCTCGACACGGTCGCCCTGCGCGCCCTCGCGAAGGACCCGTTCCAGCGCTACCAGGACGCGGCCGGCTTCCGCGAGGCCCTCGATGCGACGGTCGACGGCCGGCAGCCCTCCAAGCGCCAAGTCGGCGCCCTCACGAGCGAGCTGTACGGCCCGAACCCGCGGCAGGCCGCCGAGACGGCGCGGTCGCTGCGTCAGCTCAGCACCGACACCACGATGAAGCGCACGCAGGCGGGGCCGCCGGTCGCGTGGATCTGGGCGGGCGTGGCGCTGCTCGCCGTGCTGCTCATCTCGCTGCTGTTCTGGGTGCTCACGATCCAGCCGCGCGACGAGCTTCCGGGCAACGCGCGCGAGGTGCCGGACGTCTCGGGCATGACCTACGAGCGGGCGAACGACACCCTCGCCGAGTCCGACCTCCGCGCCATCCGCGTGGACGAGGAGAGCACCGAGGTCGCGGAGGGCAACGTTATCCGCACCGATCCCGAGTCGGGGACGTCGGTCACGCCCGATCAGCAGGTGAGGGTCTACGTGTCGACCGGGCAGCAGATGTCGACGGTGCCGACCCTCACCGGACTCGGCCAGGATGCCGCGACCTCCGCCATCTCCGGGGCGGGCCTGCAGCTGGGCACGATCACGCAGCAGAACGACAAGGACCTCGCCGCGGGAACGGTGATCTCCAGCGACCCCGTGGACGGGGCGAGCGTGCCCACCGGCACGATGGTGAACCTCGTGGTCGCCTCCGGTCGCGTCGCCATCAACGATGTGCGCGGCTATACCGTCGACGCCGCGACGCGGCAGCTGGAAGACCTCGGCCTCACCGTGATCCCCGCGGAGGACCCGAACTGCGCGGGCTCGAACCCGCCCACCGTGTCGTCGCAGTCCCTGACGCCCGGCGACGTGGCGGTGCACTCCGAGATCACGCTGACGTACTGCACGGGCGCCTGAGCCGGCGGCTCGTCGCCTCGGCGACTCAGCGCCGCGGGCTCAGCGCAGCGCCGCGGGACGCAGCATCCGTGTATCCGATCGAGGCGAGCCAGTTGCCCAGCAGGCGGTAGCCGCCCTCCGTGAGCACGCTCTCGGGGTGGAACTGCACCCCGAGGATCGGTGCGGTGCGGTGCGCGACACCCATGACGACGCCGCTCGACGTGCGGCTCGTGACGACGAGGTCGTCGGGGAGCGTGGCGGGGACGATCGCGAGCGAGTGGTACCGCGTCGCGATGAACGGGTCGGGGAGTCCGGCGTATAGGAGCGAGGAGTCGTGGTGCACGAGCGAGGTCATGCCGTGCATGAGCTCGGGCGCGTGATCGACCGTGGCGCCGAACGCCTCGCCGATCGCCTGATGGCCGAGACATACTCCCAGGAGAGGGATGCCGTCCGCCGCCGCCGCGCGGACCACCTCGATCGACGCGCCGGCGTCGGCGGGGGTTCCCGGTCCGGGGGAGACGAGGACGCCTGGCCGGCCGGAGATGTCGCGCGCCGGATCGGCGAGGGCGTCCGCCTCGACGAGGTCGGTGTCGGCGCCCAGCTCGTGCAGGTACCCGATCAGGGTGTGAACGAAGCTGTCGTGGTTGTCGACGACGAGGATGGGCGCCGACGACGAAGGGACGGTCACGACAGCGGCGTCCCGGAAGGCGCCGTGGGGAGGGTCACCGTGACCTCCTGTGGATTCACGAACTGGCTCACCCACGGGAAGACGTAGAAGAGGAGTCCATACAGCACCGCGGCGATCAGCACGAGCAGGATGAGCGTCCGCACCCACCACGGGCCGGGGAGGATCCGCCACAGACCCGCGTACATCAGGCCACCGCCTGGAGGGAGGCCGGCTCTTCCCCCGACGCCGTGCGGGGTGTGAACGACTCGAAGACGCCGTACGCCACGATGCGCTCGGTCATGGCGTACATCGGGCTGCAGCTCGTGAGCGTGATGTAGGCCGTGCCCGCGGGGACGTCCATCGCCTGGGGGACCGGAAGGAGCACCTCGACCTCGTTCGGTGTGACGTACTCGAGCGTGCGGAACCGGTAGGTGTACCAGCCGGCCTGCGTCTCGACGACGATCGCGTCGCCGACACGCAGGTCGGCGATGCGATTGAAGGGCTTGCCCCAGGTCGTGCGGTGGGCCGCGAGCGCGAAATTGCCCGCCTGGCCCGGCATCATGGTGCCGGGGTAGTGGCCGATGCCGATCGGGTCGAGGGTGCGGGCCCGCGTGACGCCGCCGGCCATGGGCACGGCGTAGTCGGCACCGAACCGGGGGATCCGCATGATGGCGAAGGTCTCGGCGTCGGCGGGCTCCGGGATCACCGGTGGTGCCGCCGTGACGGGCTCGACCTCGGGTTCGGCGGTCGGAGCGGGCGCGGCCTCGGGATTCTGCTCCTCGTACTGCTGCTGCCACTCCTGCGACAGCTCGGTGCCCTCGGCGTTGCGCTCGGCGCCGTAGATGAGGTCTCCCACCCAGAGCTGCCACACGACGTACAGGAGCACGACCACGCCGGCGGTGATGAGCACCTCGCCGATGACGCCGACGACGGACGTGCGCCGGCGCGGAGTACGGGTCCCGCGGGCGGCTCGCCTCGGTCCGGGCAGCGCGTCATCCACAGGTGGATTCTAGTCAGGGCGGGCTGTGGCATGGCTGGCAGTTAGACTCTTGTGCATGGCACGACCCGGCAAAGACGACGACTCGCTCGTCGAGCGCGCAGAAGGCGAAGCCGCACCCAACCCGGTGTGGTTCAAGCCGATCATGATCGGACTGATGCTCATCGGTCTGGTGTGGATCCTCGTCTTCTACCTGAGCGGCATGGCGTTCCCGATCCCCGACATCGGGGCCTGGAATCTCGTCATCGGCTTCGGCATCGCCTTCATCGGCTTCCTGATGACGACGCGCTGGCGATAGCGACACTTCGAAAGAGAAACCCCGGTCTACGACGACCGGGGTTTTTCGTTGCCCGGATGCTGCGGATCCGGCCGATCCGGAGTTGTTAACAAGTCTGTTAACACCTGTGAATTACACCGGTGTCATTCTCCCCAGGGTGTGGAGGAGCCTGTGGATAACTCTGTTCAAAGGATGATGAGGGCCGGGAAGAACACCGGCACGAACAGCAGCGCAACGAGCCCCGCACCGACGGCGACCAGCAGGCCGATCTGCAGGCCGCGCTGGCGCACCGAGCGCGTGCGGGTGTAGATGAAGGCGACGAGCAGACCGACGACGAGTCCGCCGACGTGCGCCTGCCACGACACGTTGAATCCGGGAATGAACCCGATCACGAGGTTGATTCCGAGCACGAGGGCGATGCCGGCGATGTTCGCGCCGATGTGCCGGCCGATCACGAGGAGCGCTCCGAAGAGCCCGAAGATCGCCCCGGACGCCCCGACCACCGGCGTCGTGAACGACAGCAGGGTGACCGCGACCGAGCCGCCGAGGGCGCTCAGCAGGTACAGCGTGAGAAACCGCCAGCGGCCGAGAAGGGGCTCGAGGCTGCGTCCGATCATCCACAGGGCGAGCATGTTGAGTCCCACATGCCAGATGCCCGAATGGACGAGGGCGACCGTCAGCAGACGCCACGGTTCGAACGTTCCGCTCAGCGGCGGGTAGAGCAGGGGCGCCCGGAAATAGAGGAGGCCCGTCACCGTGTCGCCGAAGCCGGGGATGAGTGTGAGCAGGTAGACGAACGCGGTGATCGCGATGATCGAGTAGGTCACCACGGGCCGGCCGGACGACGCCGACATCGCACGGGGGCGCGACCACCGCCGCTCGGCCTTCTTCTGCGCCGGCGACTGCGCCTTCTGCTGGTCGCGCAGGCACTCCGGGCAGATGACCCCGACAGCGCCCTGCGTCTGGCATTCCGGGCAGATCGTGCGCAGACACCGCTGGCACAGCACGAAGCTCTGTCGGTCGGGATGCCGGTAGCAGAAGTTGTCGCGATTGCGCTGGAAGTCCTGCGTGCTCACGAAGGCCCCGTCTCTGTCTCGCCTGGGCTCAGGGATGCGGATGGCCCGGGGCAGCGGTCGCCGCCCCGGGCCGGATGACGCTCGCGCTCAGACCGCGGCGACGTCGATCGACTCGATGACGACGGGCTCGACCGGGCGGTCGCCCGCAGCCGTCGGCACCTCGGCGATCGTGTCGACCACGGCCTTCGACGCGTCGTCGACGACCTCGCCGAAGATCGTGTGCTTGCCCTGCAGCCACTCCGGGCCACGGCCGCCCTGGCCGGGGACGGTGATGAAGAACTGCGAGCCGTTCGTGCCCTCGGGCTGACCGGTGATCGCGTTGCGGCGCAGGCCCGCGTTCGCCATGGCGAGCTTGTAGGGCGCGGTGAAGGTGAGCTCGCCGCTGATCTCGTCGTTGAAGTTGTAGCCCGGGCCGCCCACGCCCTGACCGAGCGGGTCGCCGCCCTGGATCATGAAGCCCGAGATGATGCGGTGGAAGATGACGTCCTTGTACAGCGGGCCGTCGCCCGGCTTGCCGGTCGCCGGGTGCGTCCACGCCTGCGAACCGTCGGACAGGCCGATGAAGTTCTGCACGGTGCGAGGAGCCTGGTCGCCGAACAGGTTGACGACGATGTCGCCGTAGTTGGTGTGGATCGTTGCGACAGCTGTGTGAAGCGGCATTTCTACATTGTCTCAGAGTTCCCTGCAACCCCTCCCGTCTCAGCGGTGGTCTGGCAAGATGAAGAGACCGACATCCCCACGACAGGGAGGGCAAACCGTGAGCCTCAGCCGCAAGCGCAAGAAGGAACTCCAGAAGCTTCAGAAGCAGGCCGGAAACCTGTGGGAGGCCCAGCAGGTCCTGGTGGGGGAGGCCGCGACCGTCGCCCGCGAGGCGAGCCGCCAGCTCGGCCACTACGGTCGCGAGCAGGTCAAGCCGCAGGTGCAGGCAGGCTACGACAAGTACGCCGCCCCCTACGTCGACAAGGGCAAGAAGGTCGTGAACAGCACGGTCATCCCCGCGGCGGGCGCCGTGGTCGGCTCCGCGCTGTCCGTGTGGGATGCCGCCAACGAGCAGCGCTCGCACCTCGCCGCCGGGCGCGGGTTCACCGTTCCGTCGTCCTGGTCGAAGGCCGCGCCGGTCCCGGCGAAGAAGGGCATCGGCGCCGGCGGCGTGATCGCCATCATCCTCGGCGTCGCCGCCGCGGTCGGCGTGCTGTACGCCGCGTGGCAGACACTGCGCGCCGACGACGAGCTCTGGGTCGCTGACGACCCGCTGCGCGCACCGGATGCCTGAGCCCGCCACGGGTGAGGCCCTGGCCGGCGTCGACCGCGTCCGCGCGGCGGCTGCCGAGCGCGGCCTCGAGGTCGAGATCCGGGAGCGTCCGGCGGCGAACAGCGTGCCGGAGGCTGCCGCGATCCTCGGCATCCCGCCGTCGGGCATCGTCAAGACGCTCGTCGTCAAGCGCAGCGACGACACCTACCTGTTCGCCCTGATCCCGGGCGACCGCGCGATCTCATGGCCCAAACTGCGCGCCGTTGTCGGCGTCAACAAGCTGCAGCTGCCGGACCCCGCGCGGGCCCTGGCGGCGACCGGATACGAGCGGGGAACGATCGTGCCCCTCGGCAGCACCCACGACTGGCCGATCTACGCAGATGCCGAGATCGTGGGTCAGCGCATCGCGACGGGGGCCGGCGCGCACGGGTACAGCATGTTCGTCGACGCCGACGCGCTCATCGCGGCCTACGGCGCGACGGTCGCCGACATCTCGCAGCCCGTCGACTGACGGCCTCCGTCGTCAGGGGAGTTCGATCCCCGCCATGTCGAGGGCGATGTCGACGAGTTTGACCCGTTGCAGCGCCCGCACGTCAGCGAGTGGGAACCACTCGGCGCGATCCGTCGAACCATCGGTCTCGTTGCGCAGCTTTCCGCCCGTGATGCGGGCGCGGTAGACGATGCGCAGCGTGTGCAGCGGGAGGTCCGCGCCGGGCTTGAGGCGCCGCCCCGGCGGGATCACACGGGAATGGATGCCGAGGAGCCCGTCGATCTCGACCCGGTAACCGGTCTCTTCCTTGACCTCGCGGCGCGCAGCGCTCTCGGGGTCCTCTCCGGGCTCGAGGCCGCCACCGGGCATCGTCCACGCGGCACGACGGCCCTCGTTCCAGTGCGCGAGCAGGACGCGGTCGTGATCGTCCACGATCACCGCGTACGCCGCGACGCGCAGGTCCATGCTTCACCCTAACTGGGCCGGGGCTCGGGGAGAACGCAGAAGCCGGTCCCTCTCGGAACCGGCTTCGTGTCTGTGGAGCCTAGGAGATTCGAACTCCTGACATCCTGCTTGCAAAGCAGGCGCTCTACCAACTGAGCTAAGGCCCCGGGGCTTACGGTGGGGCTACCAGGACTTGAACCTGGGACCTCTTCATTATCAGTGAAGCGCTCTAACCGCCTGAGCTATAGCCCCGTTTGACTGCGGAAACTGCGCTCCGCAACCTCCAAGACTTTACCCGACGAATCCGGATTTCACGAATCGGGCTGGTTGACTGGGCTCGTGGCGCAGACATCTCACTCCGGGGAGCCGCACGGCGTCGGTCTCGGACAGCGGCTCAACTGGCTGCGGGCCGGCGTTCTGGGCGCGAACGACGGCATCGTCTCGGTCGCCGCGCTCGTCGTCGGTGTCGCCGGAGCCACGACCAACACCGCCGCGCTGTTCACCGCCGGCATCGCCGGGCTCGTCGGCGGCGCCATCTCCATGGCCCTCGGCGAGTACGTCTCGGTCAGCAGCCAGCGCGACTCCGAGCGCGCGCTCATCGCCAAGGAGAGCAGCGAGCTGCGCGACATGCCCGATGCGGAGCTCGAGGAGCTGACACAGCTCTACCGCGACCGCGGTCTGACCGACGCGACAGCGCGTCAGGTCGCGCAGGAGCTCACGGCGCACGATGCGCTGTCGGCGCACCTCGAGGTGGAACTCCACATCGACCAGCACGACCTCGTGAACCCGTGGCACGCCGCGATCTCGTCGGCGATCGCCTTCACACTCGGTGCCCTGCTGCCGTTGCTCGCCATCCTGCTCCCGCCGCCCGAGTGGCGCGTACCCGTGACCTTCGTCGCCGTGCTCGTCGCGCTGGCCGCGACCGGCACGATCTCCGCGCATCTCGGCGGTGCCCCGAAGTCGCGTGCGGCCACCCGCCTCGTGCTCGGCGGCGCGCTCGCGCTCGTCGCCACCTGGCTCATCGGCACCTTGCTCGGCACCACGGTGGTCTAGCCCGCAAACGCCGAGCGCCGGCATCCCGGAATGGATATCCCGGATGCCGGCGCTCGGCGTTGTCGGTCAGTTCGAGGTGAAGCCGACCAGGAGGCCGCCGGTCACCTTGACCGCGAGGTTGTAGATGCCCGCGATCACGGCGCCGAGCACCGTCACGACCACCAGGTTCAGGATCGCGACGACGGCCGAGAAGGCCAGCACCTGGGGGAAGCTCACGAACTGCGACAGCAGGATGCTGCCGTCGGAGAAGCTCGCGAAGAACTCGTCGGCCTTCGCGATAAGCCCGGTGGTCTGCACCACCAGGAAGACCATGACGAATGCCACCACCGTCACCACCGCGATGGCGATCGCGGCGAGGAAGGACAGCTTCACCGCGGACCAGAAGTCCACGTACACCAGGCGCAGGCGAACCTGCTTGGCGCTGGTCTTGTGACTCGATTTCTTGGCGAGCTTGTCGGCTACCGTGCTCATGCGTCAGTGCTCTCTTCGGGGGTCTGGGGCGAGGCATCCGATCCGAGGCTGTCGGTCTGATGGGGGGTCTCGGACGACGGTGCTGCGTCGGCGCCGTCGGCGGATGCATCCTCGGATTCTTCTGCGAGGCCGCGTTCGCCGTTGCGCGCGATCGCGATGATGCGATCGTCGTCGCTGGAGCGGGCGAACACGACTCCCATCGTGTCTCTGCCCTTGGCGGGGACCTCGGCCACGGCAGAGCGTACCACCTTGCCGCTGGCAAGAACCACCAAGACCTCGTCGTCCTCGGAGACGATGAGACCGCCCGCGAGATCGCCGCGATCCTCGCTCAGCTTGGCCACCTTGATGCCCAGTCCGCCCCGGTTCTGCATGCGGTACTGGTCCACCGCGGTGCGCTTCGCGTACCCGCCTTCGGTCACGACGAAGACGTAGCCGTCGTCGGTCGCGACCGATGCCGACAGCAGGCTGTCGCCGGCACGGAAGTCCATTCCCTTCACGCCGGACGTCGAGCGGCCCATCGGGCGCAGCGCCGAATCGGTCGCCGAGAAGCGCAGCGACATGCCGTGCCGGCTGATGAGGAGGATGTCGTCGCCCTCGTCGACCAGCAGTGCGCTGACGACCTCGTCGTCGGGTCCGGCTTCGGCCTCGTCACCCTCCTCGGGCACCTGCCCGCGGAGCTTGATGGCGATGATGCCGCCCTGGCGGTTGGTGTCGTACTCGGTGAGGCGCGTCTTCTTGACGAGGCCGCTGCGGGTCGCGAGCACGAGGTACGTCGCGACGGAGTAGTCGCGGATGTCGAGGATCTGGGCGATCTCTTCATCGGGCTGCAGTGCGAGCAGGTTCGCGACGTGCTGGCCCTTGGCGTCGCGCCCGGCCTCGGGCACCTCGTACGCCTTCGAGCGGTACACGCGACCCTTGTTCGTGAAGAACAGCAGCCAGTGGTGCGTCGTGGTGACGAAGAAGTGCTCGACCACGTCGTCGGCGCGCAGCTGCGCGCCCTTGACGCCCTTACCGCCGCGGTGCTGCTGGCGGTAGTTGTCGCTGCGCGTGCGCTTGATGTAGCCGGCGCGCGTGACCGAGATGACCATCTCCTCTTCGGGGATCAGGTCTTCCATCGACATGTCGCCGTCGAATCCGTGGAGGATGTGCGTGCGGCGCTCGTCGCCGAACTTGTCGACGATCGCCGTGAGCTCCTCGCGGATGATGTCGCGCTGGCGCTGCGGCGTCGCCAGGATCTCCTTGTAGTCGGCGATCTGCAGCTCGAGCTCGGCGGCCTCGTCGATGATCTTCTGCCGCTCGAGGGCCGCGAGGCGGCGCAGCTGCAGCTGGAGGATCGCGTCGGCCTGCGCCTCGTCGACGTCGAGGAGCTTCTGCAGGCCCTCGTTCGCCTCCTGCGCGTTGGGCGACCGGCGGATGAGCGCGATGACCTCGTCGAGCGCGTCGAGCGCCTTCAGGTAGCCGCGCAGGATGTGCATGCGCTCTTCGGCCTTGCGCAAGCGGTATGCGGTGCGACGGACGATGACGTCGATCTGGTGGTCGAGCCACAGCGTGACGAAGCCGTCGAGCGACAGCGTGCGGGGCACGTTGTCGACGATCGCCAGCATGTTGGCGCCGAAGTTCTCCTGCAGCTGGGTGTGCTTGTACAGGTTGTTCAGCACGACCTTGGCGACAGCATCCCGTTTGAGCACCACCACGAGACGCTGACCGGTGCGGTCGGAGGTCTCGTCGCGGATGTCGGCGATGCCGGTGATCTTGCCGTCGCGGGCCAGGTCGCCGATCTTCACCGCGAGGTTGTCGGGGTTGACCTGGTACGGCAGCTCGGTGATCACGAGGCAGGTGCGGCCCTGGATCTCTTCGATCGACACGACGGCGCGCATCGTGATCGAGCCGCGACCCGTGCGGTACGCCTCGCGGATGCCCTTGGTGCCGAGGATCTGCGCGCCCGTCGGGAAGTCGGGTCCGGGGATGCGCTCCATGAGCGCCTCGAGCAGCTCTTCGCGCGACGCCTCGGGGTGCTCGAGCGCCCACAGCGCGCCGGCGGACACCTCGCGGAGGTTGTGCGGCGGGATGTTGGTTGCCATGCCGACCGCGATGCCGACGGAGCCGTTGACGAGCAGGTTCGGGAAGCGCGCCGGGAGCACCGACGGCTCCTGGGTCTGACCGTCGTAGTTGTCGTGGAAGTCGACGGTCTCTTCTTCGATGTCGCGCACCATCTCGAGCGCGAGCTGAGCCATCTTGGTCTCGGTGTAACGCGGGGCGGCGGCGCCCATGTTGCCGGGCGAGCCGAAGTTGCCCTGACCCTGCGCGAGCGGGTAGCGCAGCGACCACGGCTGCACGAGACGGACGAGGGCGTCGTAGATCGCGGTGTCACCGTGCGGGTGGTACTGACCCATGACCTCGCCGACGACGCGCGCGCACTTCGAGAACGACTTGTCGGGACGGAACCCGCCGTCGTACATGCCGTAGATCACGCGGCGGTGCACCGGCTTCAGGCCGTCGCGCACGTCGGGGAGCGCGCGACCGATGATGACGGCCATCGCGTAGTCGAGGTAGCTGCGCTGCATCTCGAGCTGCAGGTCCACCTGGTCGATGCGGCCGTGGTCGTGCTCGGCGTTCACGTCGGGACGTTCGTCTTCTGCCATGTCTTCTATCTCGTCTTCTTTGTGAACCGCGGTCTCTGAGCCAGCCTGTGGGTCAGATGTCGAGGAAGCGGACGTCCTTGGCGTTGCGCTGGATGAACGTGCGACGCGACTCGACGTCCTCGCCCATCAGCACCGAGAAGATCTCGTCCGCCGCGGCCGCGTCGTCGATGGTCACCTGACGGAGCGTGCGCGTGGAGTGGTCCATCGTGGTCTCCCACAGCTCTTTGGCGTTCATCTCGCCGAGACCCTTGTACCGCTGGATGCCCTCCTTGGGGATCCGCTTGCCGTTCGCGAGACCGTCGGCGAGCAGCGCGTCGCGCTCCTTGTCGGAGTAGACGTACTCATGCGCCGAGTTCGTCCACTTGAGGCGGTAGAGCGGCGGCATCGCGAGGTACACGAAGCCGGCCTCGATCAGCCCGCGCATGTAGCGGAACAGCATGGTGAGCAGGAGCGTCGTGATGTGCTGGCCGTCGACGTCGGCATCGGCCATCAGCACGATCTTGTGATAGCGCGCCTTGTCGATGTCGAAGTCCTCGCCGATGCCCGTGCCGAAGGCCTGGATCATCGCCTGCACCTCGCGGTTGCCCAGCGCCTTGTCGAGACGCGCGCGCTCGACGTTGAGGATCTTGCCGCGCAGCGCCAGGATCGCCTGGGTGTGCGGGTCGCGACCCTGCACCGCCGAGCCGCCGGCCGAGTCGCCCTCGACGAGGAAGATCTCGCTGATCGAGGGGTCCTTGCTGGTGCAGTCCTTGAGCTTGTCGGGCATCGCCGCCGACTCGAAGACGCTCTTGCGACGCGCGGTCTCGCGTGCCTTGCGGGCCGCCATGCGCGCGGTCGCGGCGTCGATCGCCTTCGTGATGACGCGCTTGGCCTGCACCGGGTTGCGGTCGAGCCAGTCGGCGAGCTGGTCGCCGACGACCTTCTGCACGAACGCCTTCGCCTCGGTGTTGCCGAGCTTGGTCTTGGTCTGCCCCTCGAACTGCGGCTCGGAGAGCTTGACCGAGATCACGGCGGTGAGACCCTCCCGGATGTCGTCGCCGGTGAGGTTGTCGTCCTTCTCCTTGAGGAGGCTCTTGTCGCGCGCGTAGGTGTTGATGCGCGTGGTCAGCGCTGCCCGGAAGCCCTCCTCGTGCGTGCCGCCCTCGTGGGTGTTGATCGTGTTCGCGAAGGTGAAGACGTTCTCGGTGTAGCTCGACGTCCACTGCATCGCGAGTTCGAGCGAGATGTGGCGGACGGTGTCCTCCGATTCGATCTCGATGATCTCCTCGTTCACGACGTCGGCGTGGCGCACTTTGTTCAGGTACTCGACGTAGTCGACGAGACCGCGCTCGTAGTAGAAGTCGTCGAACGGCTGGCGCTCCTCGGAGCCTCCGCCCTCAGCATCCGTCACGTATGTCGACTCGGGACGCTCGTCGGAGAGCGTGATGCGCAGCCCCTTGTTGAGGAACGCCGTCTGCTGGAAGCGTGTGCGCAGCGTGTCGTAGTCGAAGTGCACCGACTCGAAGATCGTGTCGTCGGGCCAGAACTGGATGACCGTGCCGGTCTCGTCGGTCGGCTCGCCCTTCGCGAGGGGCGCCTGGGGCTGCCCGCCGTCGCGGTAGGACTGGTGCCAGACGTGACCCTGCCGCTTCACCTCGACCTCGAGGCGCGTCGACAGCGCGTTCACCACCGACGAGCCGACGCCGTGCAGGCCGCCCGAGACCGCATACCCGCCACCGCCGAACTTGCCGCCGGCGTGCAGCACGGTGAGCACGACCTCGACTGTCGACTTGCCCTCGGTGCGGTGGATGTCGACGGGGATGCCGCGGCCGTTGTCGACGCAGCGGATGCCGCCGTCGGGCAGGATCGTGACGTTGATGGTGTCGCAGAAGCCGGCGAGCGCCTCGTCGACGGAGTTGTCGACGATCTCGTACACCAGGTGGTGGAGGCCGCGCTCACCGGTCGACCCGATGTACATGCCGGGGCGCTTGCGGACGGCCTCGAGGCCCTCGAGCACCTGGATGGCGTCTGCCCCGTAGTCGCTGGGAGTTCCGTTGGGAGCCGGAGCGGGCGTTTCGGGTTCCTCGGAAACGTTATCGGGGTTGTCAGACGTCATCTTCGCGAGGGCTCCAAATCCTTCGACACGGGCCCTGACAGTCTATCGGGTAACAGCCCGATCACAGCGCTCTACGCCCCTGTAAGGGGATGAAAATCGCCTGGATGCCTCCCGACGTGGCTTATCCGTAGGTATCGCGCGGACCCCGCCCTGGAATCGTTCTGGGACCCCATTTCCAGGAGGGGACGTCCGGCCCGATGAAGCGGACCGCGTCGACCCCCGCCTCGGGGTACCGCCGCACGATCTCCGAGAGGATCTGCGCACGCATCAGCTGGAGCTGCTTCGCCCACGCCGTCGAGTCGGCCTGGATGGTGAGCGTGCCGTCCGAGAACGCGACCGGCCGGGTGTGCTTCGCGGTGTCTTCGCCGGCGACCTGATCCCACGCGCGCACCACGTCTTCGCGCGCGAGCTGAGGGTCCCAGCCGGCCTCGCGAGTGAGATCTGCGAGCACATCGCCGACCCCGCGCGGGTCGCGTCCCGGCGCGAACGGGATGTTCTCGTCGTCCGCCGCGCGCCGGCGCCGCTTGCGGTACGACCGGGCGGACGGCTCGAGTCCGCGCAGTCGCAGGTAGGTCGAGATGGTCTCCGGGACGGCCGTGCGGTCCAGGGGTGCCGGCTTCGGAACGGGAGCGGATGCTGCGTCCCGCGGCTGTCCGGTCCCTGAGCCTGTCGAAGGGTCAGGCATCGGCGGCCTCCGCGTCGACGGGGCCCAGAATCCGGCCGGCCTCGACCCGCACCATCCGCGCGCGGAGCTCTGCGGGAACGTCGCCCTCGACCGCGGCGGTCACCACGACCTGCTCGTAGTCGGAGGCGAGGTGCGCCAGGCGGGCGCGGCGATCGGTGTCGAGCTCGGCGAAGACGTCGTCGAGGATGAGCACCGGGTCGCCGAGGCGGGAATCCGCCCGCAGCAGCTCGGCCGAGGCGAGCCGGAGCGACAGCGCGACCGACCACGACTCGCCGTGGGATGCGTAGCCCTTGACCGGAAGACCGCGGATCCGCAGCAGCAGGTCGTCACGGTGGGGTCCGACCAGCGTGAGCCCGCGGTCGAGTTCGGAGGTGCGCTTCGCCGCGAGCGCCTGACGGAAGAGGTCCGCGATGCGGGTGGCCGAGGCATCCGTCCGCTCTTCGCCCGCGGTCGACGTCGGGGCGCCAGGTGATCCGGCTCCGCTGTCGCCGTCTTCGCCGGTGTCGGCGCCGGCGACCGAGAGCGCCCACTCGATCTCAGGGTTGTGATCGGCGCCGGCGATCGCGGTGTATGCGGCCGCGAGCGGAGTCGCGAGGTCGGTGGCAAGAGCGAGGCGCGCGGCGATGAGCTGCGTGCCGAGGGAGACGAGCTTGTCGTCCCACACGTCGAGGGTCGAGAGGGCGTCGCCGCGGATGCCGCGGGCCTTCGCCGACTTCAGCAGCGCGGTGCGCTGCTTGAGCACGCGGTCATAGTCCGCGATCACACCCGCCATGCGCGGAGCGCGCTGCACGAGGAGCTGATCGGCGAATCGTCGACGCGCGGAAGGGTCGCCGCGCACGATCTGCAGGTCCTCCGGTGCGAAGAGCACGACCTGCGCGTAGCGAGGCAGTTCCGCCGGCTTCACGGGAGCGCCGTTGACGCGAGCCTTGTTGGATCCCTGCCGGTTCACCTGCGCCTCGAGCTGAACCCGACGCTCGCCGTGGGCCAGTCGCGCGCGGATGATCGCGGCATCCGCACCGTCGCGCACCATCGGTGCGTCGTTCGAGACCCGGTGGGATCCGAGCGTCGCGAAGAATCCGATGGCTTCCGCGAGATTCGTCTTGCCCTGACCGTTGCGGCCGACGAACACATTCGGACCGGGCCCGAGCTCGACGTCGGCAGCCGCATAGTTGCGGAAGTCGACCAGACTCAGGTGCTCCACGATCACCGGACAAGCCTAGTGATCGGCCCCGACGTTATGCGGGTTCAGCGCAGGAGCAGGTTGGGCTGCAGCAGGTAGCGGAACGAGTCCGAACCCGCGCGGTCGACCGAAGTCTGCGGCGTGATGAGCACCGGGCTGAGCTTGTTCGCGTTCTCGCTCGAGGTGAACGTGATGCGCACGAACTCGCTCTTGACCGCTCCGAGGGACTCGAGCAGGTACTGGGGGTTGAGACCCAGGGTGACCTCGTCGCCGCCGAGCAGCGTCGCGTCGACGGACTCGGTGGCGCGCGCCTGCTCGGTGCCCGAGGCATCCATCGACACACTGTCGGCCGTGAAGGTGAATCGCAGCGGGGCCGAACGGTCGAGGACGAGCGACACGCGGCGGACCGCCTCGGCGAGCTCCGCGGTGTTGACGACCGCGTGGTGCTCGGTCTGCTCGGGGAAGAGGCGCCGCACCGGCGGGAAGTTGCCCTTGATGAGCAGTGACGTCACGGTCTTGTTGCCGGCGGTGAAGGCGATGATCTCGCGATCGCCCGAACCCGAGAACGCGATGGAGATGTCGCCGCCGTGGGCGAAGGTCTTGCCGACCTCGGTGAGGGTGCGCGCGGGCACGAGGGCGGTGGTCGACTCCTCGCTCGCGGCACTGCCGCCGTCCCACGGGATCTCACGCAGCGCGACGCGGTAGCGGTCGGTGGCCACGAGGCTGAGGCTCGTTCCCGAGACCTCGAGCTGCACGCCCGTGAGGACGGGGGTGACATCGTCGCGCGATGCGGCGAACGCGACCTGCGCGATCGCGGTGGCGAAGTCCTCGGAGGGGACGAGCCCGGAGTCACCGGTGACCTCGGGGATCGCGGGGTACTCCTGCACCGGCATGGACGCGAGGGTGAATCGGGCCGACCCGCACGTGAGCAGGATGCCGCCGTCCTCATCGACCTCGATCTGGATCGGCGCGTTGGGCAGACGGCTCGCGATGTCGGAGAGGAGCCGGCCGTGGACGAGGATCGTGCCCGGCTCGTCGACGGTCGCCTCGATCGTGGTGCGCGCCGATGCCTCGTAGTCGAACGCGGCGAGCGAAAGGCCATCAGCGGATGCCTCGATCAGCACGCCCGCGAGGATCGGCTGAGGGTTGCGCTGAGGGAGGAGTTTGACGACGAACGATACGGCTTCGCTGAACACATCGCGATTGACGTGGAACTTCACGAACGCTCCCTTTGCTGCAGCGAACCCTTCGACTGCGGGCTCGGGGTTCTCATGCTAGTGCCAGCCTCGGAGATTGCCAGTCCGCGTCTGGTCTCGGGGCTTGTCCACCGCAAAGGTGATCGGACGGGTTTCATCACAAAGATTTCTTGTCATGGTGTTAACGGCTGTGGAAACTGTGGACAACTGTCGCGTTGCCAGTCGGGAGACGGAAATCACACGCTTGTGAGTTGTGGAGACGCTCCGGAGAGCAGTCGGAAAGACGAATGACAAAACCTGTCGCCTGCGCAATCCATCCACAGGTCTCCCCCGCTCGTTCACAGCGGTTTCCGCAGCCTGGGAGAGTTATCCACAGGTTTTCCACACTGTGAAGAACCGAAATGATGGCCCTGCTCTCGTCGCGTGTCAAGAACTTCTTGGGGCATATGCGCCGAGGGGCCCGCGCGTCGTAACGCACGGGCCCCTCGAAGGGTGTAAGAGGACGACTCAGCGACCGTTGCGGCCGAGCTGGGCGGTGATCTCGGTCACCTGGTTGTAGATGGACCGGCGCTCTTTCATGAGCTCGCTGATCTTCTTGTACGCGTACATCACGGTGGTGTGATCGCGATTGCCGAAGAGCTGCCCGATCTTCGGCAGAGACAGGCTCGTGCGCTCGCGACAGAGGTACATCGCGATCTGACGCGCCTGTGCGACCTGCTGCGAACGGCTCGAGCCGTAGAGGTCGTCGACGGTGAGCTTGAAGTAGGCCGCGGTCGCCGTGATGATGTCGGTCGGCGAGATGACGTTGGCGTCGTCCTGGTCGACGATGTCGCGCAGCACCGTCTGGGCGAGCGACATGTCGAGCGTCGAGCGGTTGAGGCTCGCGAACGCCGAGACGCGGATGAGCGCGCCCTCGAGCTCGCGGATGTTGCTCGAGACGACAGTCGCGATGTACTCCATGACCTCGTCGGGGATGTGGAGCCGCTCGGACTGCGCCTTCTTGCGGAGGATCGCGATACGCGTCTCGAGGTCGGGCGCCTGCACATCCGTGATGAGGCCCCACTCGAACCGGCTGCGCATGCGGTCCTCGAAGCCGGTGAGGTGCTTCGGCGGCACGTCGCTCGTGATCACGACCTGCTTGTCGTGGTCGTGCAGCTGGTTGAACGTGTGGAAGAAGGCTTCCTGCGTCTCGGCCCGGCCCTGGAGGAACTGGATGTCGTCGATCAGCAGGATGTCGACGTCCCGGTACCGCGCCTGGAACGCCGAGCCGCGGTTGTTGGCGATCGAGTTGATGAAGTCGTTGGTGAATTCCTCGCTCGACACGTAGCGCACGCGGATGCCGGCATAGAGGCTCAGGGCGTAGTCGCCGATCGCGTGGAGGAGGTGCGTCTTGCCGAGACCCGAGTCGCCGTAGATGAAGAGCGGGTTGTACGCCTTCGCCGGCGCCTCGGCGACCGCGACCGCCGCGGCATGGGCGAAGCGGTTGGACTGGCCGATGACGAAGTTGTCGAACGTGTACTTCGGGTTCAGTCGCGTATCGCTGCGCGAGACGGATGCTGCGTCCCCCGGCTCGTCGAGCGGCGGGCGTCCGACGGGCGAGGCCGTCTGCAGCCCGATCGCCGGCGCGACGGGTGCCGCGACCGACTGGACGGGAATCGGCGCCGTGAGGTGCACATCGGCGAGGTCCGGATTCACGACGACGCGGAAGTTCGATGCGGGGTCCTGGACATCCTGGCCGACGCGCGTGAGGGCCTCGAGGATCGGGGCACGCATGCGCTTGGTGAACTGGGCAGCGGTCAGATCGTTGGGAACGTCGAGGTAGAGCGTTCCGCCCATCACTCCCTGGGGAACCGCGAGACTGATGAAGCCGTGCAGCTGCGGGGTGATGCGATCGTCTCGCACGAGTTCGTCCAGAACGGCCGTCCAGACCGGTACGTCTGGAACTTCGTGCGGTGTCAT